>OZ244235.1:0-4920000 GCA_965217095.1 Candidatus Latescibacterota bacterium | reverse complement strand
CTCAGAAAAACAACCCCAAGAAACCCTGCTCTGGGTCCGCCCAGTTGGCGGCCGATGAGAAACACCGGTATCAACGAAACGGCTCCCAACGTGGCAGTCAGGTAGCGTCCGAGCAGATACCAGGGCGACGGATCGGACATAAAGGAACGCAGAAAATCGTCGGTACCCACAAACAGACCTGCCGCGGATCCGGCCAGGTAGTAGGCGCCGTAGCAGGCGGTAAGCACGTAAAAATGGAAGCTGGGATAATTAAAGAAGTGGGGATTCAAATCACCGCCGCCAATAGACAGGGCTTTGTGGACCAGGGTGGATTCGTCGGGCCTGCAGTTGCTATTGGGGAGGCCGAATGCGATACCCCAGGTGCGCAGGGCGAAACCTACGAGCACCAGGAGAGACAAAGCCACTAACTGCTTTCGATGTGAAGAGATGCCGGTCATCGTTAAAAAAAAGAGCGGACAGCAACGCTGTCAGCTCTTCTTTGCTTCTATATCTTGTGGGGACTGTACTGACGTCGCCGGTTATCGACTAGCGTTTCTTCGGTGCAAGTTTCGCTTCTTTCACCCTAAGCTTCAGACGCTTCTCACGGCGATGGCGCTTCCGTCGAAGTTCCTTCTGTCGCTGTCTACCCTTGCTGGACGGCATTGGTTCTCCTGCGATTCATACGCGACGCGATTTGAGGAATGTCGAATATATCTGCTCGAGCGGCAGCGGTCAACCTCGCTCACCTAGAATCATGCGCAAGAGCGCCATGCGCAGATAGAGACCGTTGTGCGCCTGCCGAAAGTAGGCCGCGCGAGGGTCAGCATCAATCTCCGGAGAGATCTCGTCGACGCGAGGCAACGGGTGCATAACGACGGCACTCCCTTTCATCTGCTTCATGACGTCGACGTTGATGATGTAGCGACCCCGAGCGTTTTCGTATTCGTGTACTCGATCACCGAAGCGCTCTCGCTGAATCCTCGTCTGATAGATCACGTCAACCTTGGAGGCAACTTTGCTTAAGTCGTCCTCCTCTTCAAAGCGAACGTTGTTACGCTCGAGATACTGCTTGATGTCATCCTTCATGCGGACGACCTGGGGCGCCACAAAGTAGACGCTCAGGTCTTTGTATTTGGTGAGCAAATAACAGAGTGAACGTACCGTGCGACCGTTGGCCAGATCACCCACCATAGCGATCGACAGGCCGTCGATCCTTCCGATCTCCCTGTTGATCGTATACATGTCGAGGAGAGCTTGGGTAGGATGCTGTCCGGCGCCGTCGCCGGCGTTTATGACCGGAACTGTGGATAACGCTGCTGCTCTTTTGCTTGCTCCGCTCTCGAAATGTCGAAGCACGATAACGTCTGCGTACCCGGAAACGATCCTCACCGTATCCTCGAGGGTCTCACCCTTAGCCGCCGATGAAAATTCCTGCGCGCTCTCGGTGGTGACAACCTGTCCTCCCAGGCGGATCATGGCTGACTCGAACGACAGCCGCGTCCGGGTGCTGGGTTCGTAGAATAGCGTCGCCATTACCCGTCGATTCAGAATATTCGATCCGTAGTGCTGCACGACCTGCTCCATCTCCCGAGTCACCGCGAAGATATCCTCCATTAGCGCCCGATCGAATTGTTGTGCCTCGATTACGTGAGAGACTCGGCTCATGCGACCCACCAGGGACAATACGTGGCACCAAAAAAAACAGCCCCTCGCTGGGGGTTGTTGAAGCAATAAGCAGGCTTCCTTAAGTGCATCATTTTTTATAGCTTTTGAGTTCAATAATATGATTGCGGAAAAACCAAGGCAAGAAAAAACGACCTTGGCTTGACGCGTATCACAGATTTCTTTCGTGCGGTGTGTTATCTTGTGGGAAGACCGCATGCGGGTAGGCCACGCTTCTCGCTGGATTTATCTTGAGCGAGAGAAAGGCGATTGGTGAAAAAGAAGCTTCAGTTTGGGTTCGCATTCATTAAATAGACCGATATAAAACAAGTAGTTACTTGATGAAGAGAGGTTCGGAATGATGGCCAAATTCGCGCGACTAGGTGCCTTTTGGGGTATTGCACTTTCCGTATTTTCACCGCCAGAGGCGTTTGGAGGGATCAACGAAAACTTCGTGCAGTCGGTCGCGCCAACCAGTGTCCGCGGCCCCGCTCCGGATGCCGAGCTCCCGGTGTCCCGAACCCTGGTAATTTTTGCGGCCAACGTCGACAGTGCCAAACAGATCGCGGCGGAAATCGTCTACGACCCGGCGGTGTTCGGAAACTTCACCTTTGTCGGCGGCAATCTCGTGACCGGTGCTCTCATCCTTCCGGCCGGGGGTGTTGCCGAGCCCGAGATCCGCGAAGATGGCCTTGCTTCGGTTTCTGCCTCCGGGGCGAAACTGCAAGGTAGGGGCCTCAGCGCTGGAGACACACCCAAGAGAGTCTTCGTCGTCACCTACGACATCATCGGGAGCATTCCGGAGACCGGAAGTTTCATCTCCGTTACCAGCTTGCGCATCGGATTGTCGTCCTCTGACGTCGACATCAAGACCTTCGCCCTCGGTCGATTTGGGGTACGAGTCCGGTCCAACTTCGCCAATCAGATTATCGACTTGAAGGTGGACCGTGGGTTCGAACGCGCGGCCATTGGCTGGGAGACGCGATTGCCGGGAATAAACGACACGGTTCGTTACCGGCAGATAGGGGAAGAGATCTGGCTCAGTGCGCACAACCCGTTGCTCGAGCAGGCCACAGATCAAGTTGTCGGCGCGCTCATCCTTCTTTTCCAGAGAAGCATCGATCCTACAGAAGCTACCAACAGCCAGATCCGCAACGCGTTGGGCGTCCCTGTGCTACCTTCGGGTTTTGCCGGTACGCTGCGCCGAATCACAGAGGCCCTGAAGACGCGACGGCATCTTGTTCTGCTGCCCAACCTGCAGTCTGGGGCGACCTACGAGTTCGAAGCTCGATCGTATGATCTGGAGAACCGACCGACGCCGCTTGGCTCCGGGCGGTTTCTAACCCGGCTGGCCCGCGATCTCCGACCGTTGAACATCGAAGCGTTCGACGTTCAAACCATTCCCACGGGCGCAGCCATAAGGTGGTTCACGAACCGTGCCTCGGACACCCAGTACAGCATCGAGCTAGATGGATCGGTCGTGACCAGCGGTACGGCGGATAGCGACGGCACCCAAGCGCATATCGTTCTCATCGAAGAGGGTCTTGAGGCCGGTACCGAATACACCTTTACGGTCAGCTCGACCCTGGTCGAGGAAACCACCTTGAGCGACGCAGAAAAGACCGCCACGCGGACCGGCACATTCCGTACGCGGCGACAAATCCTGCCGCTGCGTTTCCTGGGCCCACCTTTCCGCGTCGTAGGATCGGAAACCGCCATTATCATCACCGCGTTGAGCCGCATATCCAGCCTGACGATCGACTACGGTGCAGTGGATTCCGAGTCGACGACGATCAGCTACAGCGATAGCATTTCCTCAACCGAGGACCTGAATCGGCAAACCCTGACCCTCACCAGCCTGGAGCCGCAGACGGTGTACCGCTACCGATTGACCGCCGTTTCCGACGGCGATACGATCACCTCCGATCCGCGGGGTAACCGGCGGTGGAGCCGGGATCTGAAATTCACCACGTCGGCCGAAGGGGATACTCTCCCGCCGGAGATCACGCAAGGGCCCCAGGTCTTGGCGCGCGACAAGGTGGCCATATTCCGCTGGGCCACCGATGTGGGAACCTCGGGTACGGTGTTCTTCGGCACCCTGGGCGAGAACGGCACATTGGGCACGGCGGACGAATTTGAGCGCATCGATTTCGCACCCAACGGCAGACCGCGGTTCGGGCAGAAGCATGTGGTCACGATTACCGGTCTCGAGCGGAACACAACCTACGGATATCGTCTAGAGTCGACAGCCGCCAACGGAAAAACGGTGACCTTCGATCCCAACGTGACGACATCCGCCAAGGTGGCAAGAATTCAACAACCCCCGGGGGGATCGGGCAGTTTCGTGACCAGCAATGACGCCGATACCCAGTTCCCCGTCATCCTGTCGGGTCCGACCATATCTGCCAAAACCCATGATACGGCGGTTATAGAGTGGACCACAGACGAACCCGCTGACAGCGAGATACAATTCGGCACGGCAAGTTTGGACGATGAGGAGACCTCCGGCGACAACGAGGCGAGCCACAAGCTGACGCTCAGCAATCTGTCCGCCGGGACGACCTACAACTACATCGTTGGATCGACGGACGCCACGGGCAACGGAGCTACGGAAAGCACACAGGGTGACATCCTGGGCCAGAGGGTCCGCATACTGGTGACCGATTCGAACCACAAGGCGGGGTATCATACAAGGACGTGGGATGGTCGCGATGACAGCGGTAGAATGGTGGGTAGCGGGTTGTACTTGTATCGGTTGAAAGCCGGCGATTTCACGCAGGTTCGAAAGATGACATTGTTGAAGTAACGATCGGAGGCTGCGGGGGTTTGCTATCTGCCCTTTTCGCGCTCCTCCCGCTCCTCCTCCAGCCGTTTGAGCACATCTTCGGTCAGGTTGTATTTGCCTTCCGCCACGAAGATGATGGAACTGTTGCCGGCGACGTCGAAAATGAAGTCGTAACCGTCTTCTCGGCCGATCGCCTGAAGCGCATCGTTGATTTTTTTAAAAATGGGACCCGAGAGTTCAACGTTTTTGCGGACCAGCTCGCCCTCCGGGCCGAACTTCTGCACGTTGAAGCCCTGCAGTTGCTGCACCTTGGCGTCAAATTCATCCTGGAGCTCCTGCCGTCGAGCCTCGCTCATCAGCAGCTCCTGCTTCCGAAAGTCCTCTTGCAGCTTTAGCAGTTTTCCCTGCCGATCACCGGCTTCTCTTTCGTATTCCTGACGCAGCTGGTCCAGCTTGCGTTGCGCCTCTCGAAACTCGGGCAAACGATCCTTCACGATATCGGAGTCCATATATCCCAACTTAACATCGGCATGAGATACCGCTGCCATCAAACTTGCCAACGCAAACACAACAACGCGAAACCGTTTCATGGGATTCCTTTGGATGATGGTACGGCGCTAGCGATTAGGAGGAGGTTGAACCTTCGCGCACATTACCCATATGTCGATTCACGGACAGAGGGAACGCCGTGGGGCCGATGGCTTCGGCGCGCGAAAAAACGAGAGGAAGCGCTTAGAAGAACTGCGGTCCGAACTGAAAGTGGGTGTTCCATCCCGCCGGATTGTTGTCGACCCTCCGGCGATCAAACCCATATCCGAAGTCGAACCCAATCATGCCCAGCATCGGTGTCATGATCCGGAATCCGAATCCTACCGATCGTCGCAAATCCAGCGGACTCATGCTTGCCAAATCCTTCCACGCGTTGCCTCCATCCGCGAAAAGTAGGCCGAATACCTGATTCTCCGCTACCGGGAAGCGATATTCAAGATTCAAGACGATCATGGAGCGGCCACCGAGTGGAATTCCGCTGGAGCGGGGACCCAGCGATCGATCTGGGTAGCCGCGGACGACGCCGTCCCACCAGTCGATGCCTCCCGGCGTAAAGAGGTCAAAGAAGGATAGATGTTCGTCGTCCCACTTGGAGAATCCGTCGATGACTGACATCTTGGTCTCGATGCTCAGAATAAACTTCCACCAGCTGGGGCGATAGTAGTTGAACCGCACTTCGTGGCTGTGAAAATCGACCTCGCCTCCGGTAAACGAGGTCGCGATCTCCGGTCGAAAGCTGAACAAGGTGCCCTTGGTCGGAAACTGGGCGAGGTCGCGGGTATCCCTTTGATAGGTCAGTTCGAAGCTGCTGGTTCTGCGGGTTTCATAGCGCCCGCTGGAAAGCAGGCTCTCGTTGATGCTGTTGCTGAAATCGTTGTAACTGTCGGTCTGCAGCCGATATCCCAGTGACAGGCTTGAATACGAAAGCCGTTGCAAGCGCCGGCCTATGCGCACGTTCACTGACTTTGACTGGCGGTCATACAGATTGAAATACTGTTGATTCAACACAAAAGCTCGAACCGACAGGCTTGTGGGGGTATCGAGCAACCAGGGCTCGGTAAAACCAACCAAAAACTGTTCGCGCCTGGTGCCGAATTCCCAGCTGAAGTCGAGATTTTGACCCATGCCGCGGAAGTTGGGAATCCGCAGACCTATTTGCCCGACCAGCTTGTCGCGTTGGCTATAACCAGCGCCCATCGAAGCTTGACCGGTCGGTTGCTCCTCGACCTGGAAATTCAGGTCCACTAGCCGGTCGGAGTCGGTGGACCCGAATTCCGGTTCGATCTCCACGTTCTTGAAGAAGTTCAGCATGTAAACGCGACGTTGGCTCTCCTGCACCAACTCCTGCTGATAGATATCACCCGGCCTCAACTCCAACTCTCTGCGGATGACCTTCTCTCTAGTTTTCGTATTTCCTTTGATGTTGATCCGTCGAATCTTCCAGGGCTCGCCTTCAAAAATCTTGAAGGCTACGTCAACGGAGTCGCCCCGCAACGTTTCCTGAGGAATGACCTCGGTGTCCAGATAACCTTTGTCGAGATAGGCCGTGCGGACCAGGTGAGTCAATTCCAAACCGCTGAATTTGTAGACGTCGCCTTCGTCAATGGGCAGCCTTTCGGCCAGGACTTCGTTCTCGAATAGAGCGTTGCCATCCCAGGAGACGGCGCCCATGCGGTACTTCTGACCTTCTTCCACCTGGATATCGATAAACAGATTCTGTCGCGATTCGTCGTAATAGATGCTGTCTCTAAGGATGTCCGCCTGATAGTACCCTTTGCTTTTGTAGAAGGCGAGGATTTTGTCCTTGTCCTCGCGGTAGGTGTCCGCCTTGTACTCCCCTTTTCTCCACCACCTCTTCTCCTTTGTTTCCATCTGCTTCTTAACTTTTCCCTCGGAAACAGCCTCGGCGTTGAGAATTCGAATGTGCCTAATTTTGACCTTTTCGCCTTCAACGACGTCGTACTGCAGGTACACTTTGCCTTCGGTCTCGGAGTCAAACAACCTGCCGTCCACCTCAGCGCGGAGATATCCCTTGTCCTGGTACAGATCGATTATCTTTTGTTTTCCTCGCGCAATGTCCTTCGGGGCGATCACTTGGCCGGTCACGAAGGCCAGGCTCTCTTCCATATCCTTTTCCTTGACGTGCTTGTTGCCTTTGAATCGAACGTCTTCCAAGGTGGGATATTCTTCCACAACTACGATAACCTTGATGCCACCCGCCACGCGCTCGCCCCATATCTGAATGTCTTCGAAGACGCTCAAACCCTGAAGATCGCGTACGGCGGCTTGAACGTTCTCCTGCGAGAGCTCAACTCCGGGCGCGAGCCCGATCGTCGACAAAATGAGCGACTTGGCGACCTTGTTGAGTTCGCCCTTGATCTCGACGTCTACCACCTTTTGAGCATGGCATGGAACAATCAAAAGCACCGCGAGCAGAAGTGCACTCATCAGTTTTTGAGTTGTGTTCATGTTTGGAATTCTCAGAAAAGGACTCCCACTCAAACAGCCGCTTTACCTAGTGCAAAGCGGCTGTTTTTCCTACATTGCCCGATCAAGGCGTAACCAATTAGACTTTCGAAGTCAGCCGGCGGTTTCCTTCTTTTTGCTTTCCGTCTGGTCGCTCGCCTCACGTTCGTCGGAGAACACCAACTCTTCCCCCTTCTTGGTGACCCGAATGTAACTACCCTCTCCGAACGTTCCCGAGAGGATCTCCTCAGCTAGTGTGTCCTCCAAGAGCTTCTGGAGGGTTCGCTTCAAATATCTGGCGCCGAAGGTTTGATCGAAACCCTTGTCGGCCAGCAGACTCTTTGCTCCGGGTGTGACGCGAACCTTGATATCCCGCAGGGTTAGGCGGTCTTTGAATTTGCTCAACTCAACGTCAATGATCTGCGCAATATCTTCTCTGGTGAGTGCCCTGAAAATGATGGACTCGTCGACCCGATTTAAAAATTCTGGATTGAAAGCCTTTTTCATTTCGTCGCTGATCTTCGACTGCATCAACTCCTGCATGGCCTCGCCGTCGGCTTTTTGGAATCCGAGAACTCCACCCGTTCCGACTTCCCGAGTACCTATGTTGGAGGTCATGATCATCACCGTATTGCGAAAATCTACCTTGCGTCCGGTGCTGTCCGTCAAGCGCCCCTCGTCGAGAATCTGCAGCAAGATATTAAACACGTCGGGGTGGGCTTTTTCGATTTCGTCCAGCAAGACCACTGAGTAAGGCCGACGCCTCACCTTTTCCGTAAGCTGACCGCCCTCGTCAAACCCTACATAGCCAGGAGGAGCTCCAATGAGCCTGGATACGGAGAACTTTTCCATGTATTCGGACATGTCCACGGTAATGAGAGCCTCTTCGTCGTCGAACAGGAATTCGGCCAACTTCGCCGCCAGATAGGTCTTGCCAACTCCGGTGGGTCCGAGGAAAATAAACGACCCTATTGGGCGTTTCGGGTCTTGTAGCCCGGCCCGGCTGCGGCGAATGGCCTTGGATAGCGACGCAATCGCCTGGTCCTGGCTGATCACGACCTTCTTGAGCTCGCCCTCCATGTTCAACAATCGTTCGCTCTCGCTCTTGGCGAGACGCACGATGGGAATGCCTGTCATACTGGATATGACCTCGGCTATGTCGTCCTCGCTCACCTGGACCACTTCGTCGCGAACCTCTTCCTCCCATGCCCGACGCTTCTGTTGCAGCTTTTCTCCAAGACCGAACGCCTCGTCGCGCAGACGCGCGGCTTCCTCGAAATCTTGCTTTTCCACCGACTCGTTCTTGCGAACGTTGATTTCCTGAATCTGGCCTTCGAGCTTGCCGATCTCTTCGGGGGGACTGAGGCGTGCAAGATGTACTCGCGAGCCGGTTTCATCGATTACGTCGATCGCCTTGTCGGGCAGATACCGGTCGCTGATGTACCGGTCTGCCTGGCGCACCGCGTATTCGACCACCGCGTCACTGAACTCGACGTGGTGGTGACTTTCGTAACTGCTGCGCAATCCCTGGACGATCTTTACCGTGTCCTCGGCTGAAGGCGGATCCACCATGATGGTCTGGAACCGGCGTTCCAAGGCGCCATCCTTTTCGATGTACTTGCGGTACTCGTCGAGAGTCGTTGCCCCGATGCACTGCAGTTCACCCCGCGCCAACGCCGGCTTGAACATGTTGGAGGCGTCCAGCGTGCCCTCCGCGCTCCCCGCTCCAACGATAGTGTGCAACTCATCGATGAAAATGATTACGTCGCTGTTCTGCTGCAGTTCATTCATCACCGCCTTGATGCGTTCTTCGAACTGACCTCGATATTTTGTACCGGCCACCACACCACCCATATCGAGCGTTACCAATCGGCGATCGAGCAATATTTGCGGCACGCGTTTTTCGATGATGCGTTGGGCGAGACCTTCCACTATCGCCGTCTTCCCAACCCCCGGATCGCCAATCAAAATCGGATTATTTTTCTTGCGGCGACTCAAGATCTGAGTTACGCGTTCAATCTCCTTGAGACGGCCAATTACCGGATCCAGTTTTCCTTCCCTCGCTAGCTGGGTTAGATCGCGCCCAAAGTGATCTAGAAAAGGTGTTTTACTTTTCTTTCCTTTTTCCTTCCGCCCGGTAGTTTTACCTTCAAGGACAGCCAACGTTTCTTCGCTGGCGGATTTATAGTCGACGCCGAAAGCCGCGAGGATCTGAGCTGCCACCCCTTCCTTGTCCTTGAGCAACGCCAGCAGCAGGTGCTCGACGTCGACGAACTGGGTTTTCATCTCTTTGGCCTCGTTGGCCGCCACTTCGAGGATCTGTTTCGCGCGTGGAGTAAACGGCACTTCACCAATCGTCATGGTGCCGCCGGATGTAGCCACGTAATCTTCGACGCTGCTTTTGACGGTTTCGAGGTTCAATCCCAGATTGGTCAAAATCGTAACGGCCTTGCCCTTGCCGTCCTTGATGATCCCCAGGAGCAGGTGTTCCGTCCCGATGTAGTTGTGGCCAAGGCGCGCCGATTCCTCGCGCGCCAACTGCATGACACGCTTTACGCCATCGGTAAACATGTTGTTCATTCTAGATGCCTCCTGGGCGGTCCCCGTTCGCCACTATCTAACCGGCTAAATGGCCGCGATAGCGCCAGTTTCCGACTGTTACTAAACTCAACAAAAATAACACCAAACGGCACTTTTAGCTCGGTTTTGGAAACTACCAAAAGCGAGTACTCTTGTCAAGAACGTCTGCGTCATTCGGTCAGATGATCCTCGAGGCGGCGACGCACCAGCGAGGCCCTGATTACATCGCGTTCATCCGGTTTCAATTTTCGCCCCGCCTCTGCCTGCAGATGCGATGGTTGGGTGATAATCATCAACTGATTCAAAAAAGCTGAGGTAACGCGCGGCATCATCGAAAGGCTGTAGCCAAGCCGCACCGCCGAAAGCAGGTTCATGAACTCCTGGCTACTCAATACACGGGAGTTGCTGAGAATACCATAGGCGCGCCAGATTTTGTCTTCGACCTGGTCGCGGGCTTCCTTGCAAAGCGTCTCTTGAGCGTCGTGCTCGTACTCGACCAATCTTCCCGCCAACTTCGATAGGTTTTCGACCAATTCTTCTTCTTTGTGTCCCAACGTGCCCTGATTCGAGATCTGAAACAGGTTGCCAACAGCGTTGGTGCCTTCACCGTACACACCGCGGGCAGTGAACGACATCTGTGTCAATCCCCGCAGAATTCGCTCTATGTCCTCTGTCAAAACCAGCGCCGGCAGATGCATGAGAGCTGATACCCGAAGTCCGGTGCCCGTATTCGTGGGACAGGCCGTGAGATAGCCGTATTTCTCCGAATATGCGAAATCGAGACGGGCGCCCAATTGGTCATCCAGAGAATTGATCAATTCCCACGCCTTCTCCGAGCTCAACCCGGGCAGAATCGCCTGCAGCCGCAGGTGATCTTCCTCATTGATCATAACGCTCAGCGACTCATCAGCATTGAACAACACGCCGCGTTGACCCTTACTCTCGGCCAGAGCCGGACTCACCAAATGGCGTTCCACCAACAGACGGTGATCGCTGGCATCGAGCGCGTCCATTTTGAAGAATGCCGCGTCTCGCATGGCTGCAATGCGCCGGGCAGCCGACAACACCCGTTCGATAACCTCCCTCTCGTCCTCCTCATTAGCCTTCTGCGCGAATGGCTGCGCCGTTAGATTCCGAGCCAGGCGCGTGCGGCAACTCACGACGATGCCGTCGGCATCGTCGTTGCCGCACAGCCAGCTTGCCAGATTCTGTGAGAGTTCGATGAGATCCATTGGAGCCAACCTCTAGCCGAAGACGTGAGAATAATCTGCGATACAGCTACCGCTCAAGCTGGTTGAGACTCGGTGGTTCCTTGATCGGCGCCGCCGTCCGACTCGCTTTCGACCTGTTTGATCCGGTCGCGAAGCTGTGCCGCTCGCTCGAAGGCCTCCTCCGCAACGGCCGCTTCCAGCTCTGCCTGCAACGTTTCAAGTTCGTCACCCGGATCCGGCAGATCTTGCGGGGATACCTTGTTCTTGCCGCGATGTTGCACAGCGCCGTGCAAGCGATGTAAGAGTCGGTCAACCTGTGGTTGGAAAGCGACATAACACTCGGGGCAACTCAATCTGCCTGATTTCTTGAAGTCGTCGTAGGTTGCTCCGCAGCCGGAACAGCACGCCTCTGTCGATGAGTCTTCTTGTTTCAAGGCTTTGGCCGTCGCCTTTTTCACCTTTGTTTCTTCGGCGGGGCTTTCACTCTCAGCACCCTTGATCTTCGATGCACAAGCATTGCACAAACGGCTCGTTCTCTTCTCGCTTTCGACTATATGGGTAAACTCGATGGTTGCCTCGTGTTGGTCACATTGTTCGCATTTCATGGTCCACATTCCTCACAGAAGCAGCGAACGAGATTCGAGCTTTCCGACGCGATCTGCGCTGCAAGCGAGCGACTGGTCGTGGGTCATGATTACAAACGTCTGATTTTCTACCTTCGCAAGATCTTTAATCATTCCGTGCAGCGTCGCACTAGTGGACGTGTCCAGGTTGCCCGAGGGTTCATCGGCCAGGACGATCTTTGGTTTCATGGCCAGAGCCCTGGCAACTGCGACTCGCTGACACTCGCCCCCCGAAAGCTCACCAGGACGATGCTCCATACGGCTCTGCAGCCCCACGGAACCGAGCAGTTCGGTGGCGTACTTTCTCAGCTCGTCCGCATCGATCCCGGCAATCATTCCGGGGAGAAGAACGTTTTCGAGCGCCGTGAATTCCGGCAATAGGTGGTGAAACTGAAAAACGAAGCCGATGTGGCGGTTGCGAAAGTGGGCCGTTTCCGTTTCGTTGAGCTCAAAGACTCGTTGACCATCGATCTCCAACTCTCCACCCGATGGACGCTCCAGCGTCCCCATGATGTGTAACAACGTGCTCTTGCCCACGCCCGACGCCCCAGTTATGGCCAGCACTTCTCCCCGACGAACCTGCAGATTCACATCTTCGAGAACGACGAGCTCCTCGTCTCCCGATCGAAACACCTTCTCAATTCCTCGCGCCTGCAATGCAGGCGCCGCAGTCATCCCCGAGCACATCTACAATATGTAGCGAATCGCCTCGACGGGCATCAGCGCGGCAGCCCTTCGAGCCGAATAGGAGGAAACCAGCCAACAAATACCGAGACTCACGGCGGACACCAAGCCGAAATCCAACGATTCCATATCAATCGGAAGCGAATTTATGATGTAAACGTCTCCGGGAATCGAAATCAGTTGAAATCGCTGTTGCAACACACATAACACAAAGCCAATCAGACAGCCAAGGATGGTCCCAGCGGAACCGATCACCATGCCCTGATACACGAATATCCGACGAATTCCCGACGCGGTCGATCCCATGGCCCTGAGAATGCCGATCTCTGGCGTTTTCACCAGAATCGACATGGCGAGAATCGACATGATATTGAAGGCGGCCACCAGTATAATGAGGCTCAACGCGATAAATATCGCCCACTTCTCCAACTCCATCCAACGAAAAAATTCGGGAAATAGCTGTGTCCAATCTCTGACATTGTACGGGTAACCGAGCGATTCCTCGATCGCCGTGCGAATCGAGGCGACCCGATCTATGTCCTCGACGCGCAGATGGAGTTTGTTTACGCCTGCGCCAAGTCCTAGGATCTTCTGAGCATCTACGAGAGGTACAAATGCGTAGCTGTCGTCATATTGATACATGCCGCTTTCGAAGGTATCCGTCACAACAAACGGCCAGAGGCGCGGTGCAATGCCACCCAGGATTGCCTCCTCAAGCCCTTTGTTGAAGGTGATGAGCAAAACCTCATCTCCAGGGCCGACCCTCAGTCGGCGACTCAGGTGCTCTCCAAGGATTATGCCCGGATACTTCGAACCGTCCGGGGGGTCCAGCAGGAGAGCGTCATTCTGCTCATACGTGAGGTGTGCCGGCAGGTCGGATACTTCGGAGAAACTATCCGGTTCGATGCCCCACAGGACTACACCGTCAAATCTTTCAAGATTGCTTTTTGCCGCGATGCCGACCTTGGCGTCTATGATGGGCGCTGCAGCCACGATTCCCGGCAGCGATTCAAGTAGCTTTTCTATCGCTTCGAAGTCCTCAATAGTGTCGCCGTAGTATTTTTGCACACTGACGTGAGCGTTCATCCCAAGCAGGCGATTCTTTACCTCCCCCGAAAACCCATTAGCTACGGACAAGATGATGACCAGGGCGGCCACACCCAGAACGACCCCACCTACCGCGATGTAAGTGATGGTCGAGATGATTCCCGCTTTTTGCTTGGAGCGAAGATAGCGCTTGGCGATGAAAAATTCGTAGCGCAACGACTCAGCTCGTCTTCGCCTGGGTAAGAAACGCTTTTATGAAGTCGTCGATGTCTCCGTCCATCACTGCCTGAATACTCGCCGTTTCATGACCCGTCCGATGGTCTTTGACTAGATTGTAAGGCTGGAAGACATACGAACGGATTTGGCTGCCGAAATCGATGCTCTTCTTCGAGCTTTCGACGGCATCGAGTTTTTTCTGTTCCTCTTCCTTGAAATGTTTGTAGAGGCGAGCCGACAGCACCTTCATGGCCGTCCCTTTGTTTTTGAACTGCGATCTCTCATTCTGGCACTGAACAGTAATGCCGGTGGGTATGTGTTTGATGCGGACCGCGGATGAGGTCTTGTTTACGTGCTGCCCCCCCGCTCCACCTGCCCGATAGACCTCGATCTGAAGATCCTCATCGCGAAGATCGACTTCGACGTCGCCTTCGACCTCGGGGTACACGAATACCGATGCGAAGGAAGTGTGACGCCGGCTGTTCGAATCGAACGGAGAAATCCGAACCAGGCGGTGTACTCCTGCCTCGGCTTTGAGGTATCCATAGGCATACTCTCCTCGGACCTCTATCGTAACACTCTTGATGCCGGCTTCTTCCGCAGCTTGTATATCCATGACTTGGCTTTGGAAGTCGTTGCGCTCTATCCAGCGCGTGTACATGCGCATCAGCATTTCTGCCCAATCCGCAGCTTCGGTGCCGCCGGCCCCGGAGTTGATGTCTACGATCGCGTTTTTCGGGTCGTCATCGTCGCTCAATAGGTTTTTGAACTCGAGGTCACCGACTTGTTCCGCAATTGATCCAAGCTCGGCTTCCACCTCTTCGAGGGTTGATGTGTCACTCTCTTCTGCGGCGATCGTGTGCAGCTCGAAGAGATCCTCGAGATTGCTACTCAGTTTCTGCCACGAGCCGATTTGATCGCGCAAGACCCGCGCCTGACGACCTACGGATTCCGCCTTCTGTCGATCGTTCCAGAAGTCCGGAAGGGCCATCTCCTTTTCGAGGGTATCGAGCGTGTTTTTCTTCGACTCCAGGTCAAAGGTACCCTCCCAACCGCTCCAAATGTTCCCTGCAGCTAAGTAGCTCTTCTTCAAGCGCTGGCATAGTGTCCTCCTTATTCCCAGTATCGGTCGAACAAGAGTCGCACCGATTTTCGTTCAAGGGGTATTTCGAACAGCAATTCGTCTTCAATTACGTCACCGCGATCCAAACTGAAACTGGCGGATCTGGTCAGGAACAGCGGAGAGCGAGCGAGCGGAAGGTAGTTCTTATCCATGTCATCGACGAGGCGAAAACTAGCGGGAGTAATCTCGTAGCCGATTTTCATTCGGGCTTCCATTTGAACTTGGACGAGAACGAACTTGCTTCCGTCCGTCGGTTCCCCATCGAATATGTGCAGGTAGCGAACGCCCCCTTCCGGAACACTCCACACCAGTGGGTTCTGAAATCGATCGATAAGCTCGGGAAGCTCGCGCACCTTTTCCAGCGACCCCTCCGTGACGCGGACGACCATATAGAGAGGCACCAAAAGAAGAACCACAAGCACTACATACCCGTTGGGCCACCGGAACTCAAATTGGGGCATTGCCATGTCAGTGACGAAGCTAATCGCGGACGAGCGCGATTTTCCCGTGTTGTGTGAAAGACGTGGTCTGCAATACGAACTGGTATACGCCGTTATCCAGACCAGGAGGAACGGTCCATCTCAAGGCACGCTCGGGGCGTCTAAAATCACCGGCGGCAAACGGCCGCGGTGGTAGTTGATCCACAATCGCGCCGGCGATATCAAATATGCGGACTGAGACTTCATCGGGTGTCGACAATAGGAGCGGGAAATGGACGACCCCGCTCGTGTTTGGGTTCGGGTAGGGCGAATCCAGCGCGCTAACCTCCGGAACTCCTACGCCCATGGCGGCAAGAGCATTGACCAGACCCCAACCATACAAGGTATCAGGTCCGACGGGCCCCAGGTCGGTGGCTGTGGAACGCAACCGTTGGCGCATCGTCGCGGGATCCAAGGGTTCTATTTGGAGCAGCAGGGCGCAAACGCCACTGACAAGAGGGGCGGCGAACGATGTGCCACGATTGCGCACATAGTTACCGTTTCGCACTGCGGCCATGAGCACCGCACCGCCGGGGGCGACCAGGTCTGGTTTGATGCGACCGTCGGCTGTCGGACCGCGGGAGCTGAAGGAAAGGATCTGGTTTCGTGCGTCTACGGCGCCAACGGCGATCGCCGCGTCAGCGTCGGCCGGAGTTGTGACGTAGGTCCACGGCTTGTCGCCTTCGTTGCCGGCGGAAACGACCAATACCATGCCCATACGCGACGCTATTTCAGCAGCCAATGTGGTTCTTGCCGTCATACCGTCGAGATCCTGGTATTCGTATCCCGTACCGTCCTCCCAGATGTTGTATCCAAGGGAGCTGTTTATGACATCGGCCTGAAGGCTGTCTGCCCATTCGACCCCCGCGATCCACCAGTCCTCCTCGATCGGCAACTCGCTGTCGTTGTTCTCGGTTTTCGCCAAAAGAAATTCCGCCTCCGGGGCAACACCGACGAGGCGCCCAGGATCGAAACCTCCCAGAATGGACAGGACCTGGGCACCGTGAATATTCTGATTCGACTCGGTTTCGTCACCGGTAGTCGGCTGATCATCCTGATCGGAAACGATTTCGTCGTTGTTTACAAAGTCGTATTCTTCAACAATCCTCATCTGCTCGAATGCCTGATGTTCGGTGTAATGGAATCCATTATCCAGTACCGCGATGCGGATTCCCTGCCCCCGATAACCCTCGCTGTGCAACGCCACCACCCCGATCTGCGCGAGCTGGGCAAGAGACGGGCCATACTCGTCCTGCGTCGGTTTGGAGAACGCCGCAGCAGCGATACCGGACTCGTATTGAACCCTCCGCGCCTTCGGTACAGGTTCGAGGCCCCGTACGAACGGCAGGTTTTCGACCCGCAACGCGGTTTCTTGATCGGCGCTGACACTTATGGCGTTGAACCATCGCGAACAGACGCGGATCTGCGCGCCTGTGGCGGCAATTTCATCGATGTAACGCGGATTCAACGGAAGATTCAGCACCTCGTTGTCGTGGTGCAACACGTTCCGGCTCCAGGAAACGGCGGCGCCGGCGAGGCCAGGCTTGTCGTCGAGCAACACCCAGAACTCGGATGCGACTGCATGCAGGTCGCTCGCTGACAATAGGATACCGGTGGTCACCATTGTCATGAATCGACGAGTCTGTTTCGAGGAAATAGGAATCAATGTGAGGAGCGATTGACGTGGGGTGCGGTGAGCACCTTATCGATCAGGCGAAGCAGATCTTCTCTGATCTATTAGCTCAACGTTTGCGGGAGGATCGAATGCGAACAGATCCTCGTCCAGTTTCTTGTTGGGCTCGTGCTCCTTGAGGAGATAAGTTGTCACGTCGTTGTTCGTTTCTGTTTGTTTGACCTTCAAGAGAAACCAGTTCTTCTTGCTCACCCAAATCTTCAGCTGGCTAATGGAAGAATTCTGTAGTCGGGGCCGCAAGCTGACGGCAAAGGCAGGTCGACCTTCGAATTTGAGCTCCTCGACCTGGACAGGGAGATAATTCGCCGTGTAAGCCAGTAGTATCTCCCATGGCGTACTCAATTCCCCATCGTAGGAACTGGCGATTATCTGTTCATTTTGCTTGACGAAAGCCCAGATAGTCTGCCCGTCTGCCAACACCATGCTTCCGTCATCCGTCTCGACTCGGAACTGGTTGGGCTGTCTGGTATAAATGCGTCCCTGACGCGTGTGTTTTTCATCGAGAATCGCCCAATAGAACTGCTTTTCAAATTTGGCGGAGAAGGTCTTATAGCTTCCGAATCTCTTTTCGATCTCCGCGAGAATCTCGGCGCCGCTCCGCGCACTGAATGCTGGTGTCCAAGACCCGACAAGGAGTACCAGCAGAAGTAGCGACATTCTTGTCCAGCGCCAACGTTCGACTCCCATCACGGATTTGCTGTAGTTCCTTCCAGATCTTCTGCGGTCACGAAAACCTTCCGCGGCTTGGCGCCCTCGGCCGGACCAACAATTCCTGCGGCCTCGAGTTCGTCCATTAGACGCGCTGCGCGTGAGTACCCAATCTTCATGCGCCGTTGGAGGTACGAGGTGGAAGCCTGCTCCGATTCAACCGTCAGCCGAACCGCTTCATCGAACAACTCATCGCGGTCGTCGGCAGACGAGTCGTTAATATCCGCATGCGCCGAGAAGACCGCAACATCCTCGGTTTCATATTCGGAGTTCTGCAGCGACTCCACCAAACGCTCGATCTCGTCTCCGGATATGTAGGCGCCGTGAACGCGGATCGGTTCGCCCTGACCACCTGGGAGAAAGAGCATATCTCCTCGACCCAACAGACGTTCAGCCCCGTTGAGGTCGAGAATGGTGCGCGAATCGGTTTTTGAGGGCACCTGGAATGCGATTCTCGATGGAAAATTGGCTTTGATGACCCCCGTAATTACGTTGACGGAAGGCCGTTGGGTGGCCAGAATGATATGGATACCGACGGCACGGGATTTCTGTGCGAGGCTCATGAGGGACGTTTCGACATCGGCTGGAGCCGTCAACATCAGGTCCGAGAACTCGTCGACGATGACAACGATGTAGGGGAGGGGTTTGATTGGCTCAATTCCGGCTTTTTGATCGTCCCTGTTGACCTTCGGTAGCTTCCGGTTGTAATCCGCTAGGTTGCGGACCCCCAACTCCGCGAGCTTTCGGTATCGAACCTCCATTTCGGCAACTGTCCACCGCAATGCCTCCGAAGCGCGCTGCGGTTCAGTGATTACCGGTACGAGTAGATGCGGAATCCCATTGTAGACCGTCAATTCGACGACCTTGGGATCGACCATCAGCAAGCGAACCTCCTCGGGACTTGCCTTGAACAAGATACTTGA
Source organism: Candidatus Latescibacterota bacterium (assembly GCA_965217095.1). Classification (GTDB taxonomy): domain Bacteria; phylum Latescibacterota; class UBA2968; order UBA8231; family UBA8231; genus CAYNZV01. The sequence goes on along the minus strand of OZ244235.1, from coordinate 4,901,272 downwards.
GATCAAACTGTTGATGCAGACGCTTTTCCCCGAGCCTGTCGCACCCGCAATTAATAGGTGGGGCATTCTGGCAAGATCTGCGACAAATGATTCGCCCGTGATCGATTTACCCAAGGCCATGGTCAGCTTTGATGGCGCCTTCTTGAACTCTCCGGACTCGAGTATATCCCGCAGATAGACGACCTCGTTACTATGGTTGGCAATTTCGATGCCGACGACAGACTTGCCGGGTACGGGCGCTTGGATGCGTATACCACGAGCGCTCATCACCCGCGCTAGATCGTCTGTAAGAGTGACGATTCTATTTACCTTTACTCCGGAGGCAGGCTCCAATTCGTACCGCGTGACAACGGGACCGGGAATCACCTCAACAACCTTGCAGGTTACGTCGAAGTCGCTCAGGGCGTCTTCTAGAACTTGGGCATTCTCAAGCAGTTCCTCGCGACTGAGTTCACCCGGATTGCGGGGTACCGTATCCATCACCGCTCCGACCATCGGCATTCGGAAACGAGCCGACGGTGTTGTCTTCTTCCCGTTGACTGCGGCGGCGGGGGGCTCGCTATCCAGCGACGCCATTTGCACAGGGGGCGATAAAACCGCTATGTCGCGTCGGATCTCTGGAGGTGCTTCCTGTTCTCCCGTTGAAAATACGGGGTGGGTTCCCTCGATGTCTCGGTCATGTAGACTGTCGACACCTCTGTCGGTTTCTGCCCGATCGGGTGTTCTGATTTTACTGTGCTTGTCGCTTGGGTATGATCGGGAAAATTTCAGGTAGTGACTTACCCGCGACCACAGCAGATGCGTAATTCTTCTCGACACGCCGAATATACTCATCAGAACACGCAGCTTTTTCGAAACCCAGCGAGCACCTGCGACAACGACTCTGGCGACAGGCCGCGGATTCAAATCTGTAGTCAACATCAACGCTGCTATCGACAGCGCCACCAGCAGGATGGCCGATCCAATGCGACCGGCGTATGGGATGAGCACTACTTCGCTTGAGTAGGTACCGAGCCAGCCGCCGAGTTCGAACGCGGTGTATGAGGAGTAGAGCGGCAGTCCAGCTCCTATGCAGAAGAGGAAGCAGACACTAAGCAGGGTTCCGCTACGGTACAGTGCGTGCGAGATCGCGCGCTGACATAGGCGGTTCCAGCCCCAGACCAGAGCAAGTACCGGAAGGAGATAGGCCGCGTACCCGACTCCAAAGAACGCCCTGTATGCGAAGTAGGCTCCTGTGCGACCGGCCCAGTTCAAGCTGTCGTTTGGCGAATTGCTGGAATTCGGATAGTCCTGCGGCGAATAAGATAGGAGGCTGATCGCGAGGAAAATACCGAGCGCGAGCAGGATGACACCGATTGCCCTTGATCCTTTGCTACCACCCACATTGTGACGTGCATCGCTAACCATGGGATTTGACTCCAACGAGATGAAACCGTGCAGGGGTGGGGAGGAGAGGAAGCGGGATAACGTTGACCAATCAACCACTTGACCCTGGGGATGGGCTAGGCGGGTTGGCTTAATCTATTCGGCGGCGCGAACGACGACGATTTTCTTTTGCTGTACGATGCCGTTTACGTTTGCTTCGACGTAGACAATGTAGCGTCCGGGTGGCACCTCGCGGCCATTCTTGTCTGTGCCATCCCAAAGGAATTCGCTATGGGTCGATACATCGTCGCCATTCAGTATCTCTTTGACGCGACTTCCTTCAATGTCGAAAAGCCAGAGATTGGCCAGCCCTGACCTCGCCGGCAGAGAAAGTCGAATGGCAAGCGCCCTGACGAACGGATTGGGATCCGCCTCGAGTTCCAGCTGCTGCGGCACATCTATGAGCTCTCGACTGTTTATCGCGGCGGGTGTACCGCCGGCGACCAAGGCAAGATCCCACATCGGGCGTCCTGCACTGGTAGAGTCGACTCGTTCCCAGGAAAAGCCCGATCTGCTCTGTGAGGAATAGGTAAACAGATCGACCGTCCCTCCGGCAGAATCCTTTAGAAAGACGGTTTCTTTGCTGGAGTTGGACCACCCCATATTGCCGAACGCCCTATCATCAATAGTAAGTAAAATGGCCTCTGTTGGCACGTGTGCGTACGTCGTGGAGTTGCCGAAATAACTGGCGTCGAGCACCAAACCCAGTTGCCCGGGACCGAGTGTGAGGCCGTTTCCGACATCGACAAGGCAGTCGAGTTCGTCATCATCACCCACCTTCCAGCCCCGGAGGTCGACAGATGTATATTCGTTGAGGTTTTTGAGCTCGACGAATTCGTCGTGGTGTTCGGAGCCCGCGGGATCATACATGACCTCGTTCAGAACCACCTGAGGGGAAACCGCTGTCTGGGTGAACAGGCCTATGATGGTCACATATAAGTAGGGTGTTCGACGCATGAATGGATTCGCTGAGTTCGGTCAGATCATGCCGATGCGTTTTCGCACCGTCCATTCCGCAGCTAGTAGAGCAATTGCCGCGACCATCGGCCAGATGGAGCCCCACAGCCGGTGAGTCTCGATATCTTCCAGTATCTGAGTTTGCAGATTTAACGACCGCATCAGCACTGGCCATTCATCGACCCGACCGTACCGGCCCCCGCTGACTTGGGCGATCTGTTGTAGGAGCAGCGTATCAGCTCGGAGATCGCCATCCTCGACGCTGTGGCGCTCGATCACGAATTCACCGCGATCTTCCCCGATAACATTGCCCGCCATCCGCGCGGATGCATTGAAGCTGTAGGACCCCGGCTGTAGGCCCTGCCGGTCCCAGGTACCTCGGTATTCTCCCTCGACCTCTTCCAGTTGAATGCTAACGTCACCGAAGACTACCGTAACCTCAGCGCCGCTCTGTGCGTGGAAAAACTCATCGAATACCTGCGCTGTGAAAGCCAGTGGCTCACCCGCACGGTAGACCTGTCGTTCTGGCTCCGCTTGCAGGCGACCACTGTTCTCTCTTTGCCCAAGCCAGCGGACGGAGCTTTGCCAGAACTGCCGTATGCCCTGCGACTGGCCCCCGGCGCCACTGGTTACTAGGTCCAGACGCCAGAACGAAGTCGACAACGCGACGACGACTTTCCCGGAGCCATACGTTCCAGCGACGATGAGTGGGGGATCATTGTCGACCGGAGCGTAGATAAGGGAAATGCCCCGCTGTCCCTCTTTGGTGGTTGGGACGTATCCCGATAAAGGCGCAAGATGTGCCCAGACGTCACTGTCGAGAGGGGAGAGCACGGGATGGCTCTGCCTGTCCTCGGCTACCCGAACGGGGATCTCCCTTACTACATATTCAGCGTTTGCCAATTGTACCGGGAGAACCCTCTCTAGATTCTCATTAGCCATCCAGCTTTGAAACGCTTTCTTGCCCCCAACAATCAGCAGGCCGGTACCTTTCTCTACGTTTGCCGCTATCGCCTTTAGGTGTTGGGCGGACACCGTTCCCGGACCCGTGTTGCACAGAATCACCACGTCGGCTCCGGAAAGCTCGTCCCAACGGTCTTCATAGGCGGTTTCGCGGTGCTTGTAGACCATTTCACTTACCGCAATACTGGAATCCGCCGCTAGGCTCCGGGAAAGGAACGACAACTCATGACTGGGCCCCCCTGCTACGAGCAATACCCGGATACGAGCCCCGAGGATTTTTGCAAAAGCCAATGTTTCGTTGTTGCTCCGATTTCCCTCCCCGATATGTGGTTCAACAAGGACTCTGAAATATTGAGGTCCGGCCGCTTTGGGGTTGATATCAATCGACACCGACTGTGTCTGGCCCGCTCTCGACAGGACGAGCTTTTGGGTGGCTAACGTGTCCTCCCCCTCCATCACGACCACCTCGCCGGGAGCGCCGGTGAATCCATGGTTCACCAAATTCACCGAAAGAGTGAGCGGATGGCCCATGTACGACGAGTCGGAAAGATCCACATCAACCAGGCGAATATCGGGAGCCGCCTCAGCGCTGCCAACAGCTAGGGCAAAGACGGGTATGCCCAACTCCCGAGCCAGGTTTACGGGATCTTCGCCGAGGTTGTGGCTACCGTCCGAAATGAGCAGCATCGAGCGTGATCGCGTTCGTCCGGTAAACCGTTGGCCTCCGTGTCGGATTCCGCGGGCCAAATCGGTTGATTGCCCAACTACCGAGAGATTCATTGCCGTCTCGCGAGAAATCTCCTCGGCTGTGTCCGACACGGCAGTAAACCTTGCGTCTACCTTTTCCAGTCGTTGCTGAAACTGCGCGTCGTCCAGAATTCCGGCAACGAGCCCCATCCGGCTGACCCCGGACTCTACTACTGCCATGCTCGGGCTTCGGTCGAGAAGGATTGACAGCTGGGGGGGCACCAGGACTCGATGCAGCATCGAAATGGCGGGTTCCGCCATCGATACCAGCAGCAAAACGAACGTCGCCGACCGGACAGTCGCCAGCGTCCAACGGATGGTCGAACCGGTCGTAGGTTTTGTCTTGGCATACAGCCGGCAGACCACGAAAATAGCCAGGGGGACCATAACGATCCAGGTTGCGCCCCCGATGAGATCAATGCTGATGTCTTGCAGATCTTCTATTTCTACCGTCACAATTTCATGCGCGGGTCAGCGTCCAGATCGTAGCCCGATTGGGTCCCCTGCATGAGATGAAAGCGGCCGACAGCGGCTATCATTGCCGCGTTGTCCGTGCAGTAGATCGAAGAAGGGTAATGCAGACTGCCGCCACGAGCGGCAACTTCTTGGCTCAGTTTCCTACGGAGGGTCTGGTTCGCCGCCACCCCACCTACCAGCGCAACAGTCTTGATTTGGCACCCTTCCATAGCTTTGACGGTTTTCGCGACGAGCGCATCCACGATGGCCATCTCGAAACTCGCTGCAATGTCTGGCAGAATCGCGGCTCGCGCGCGTTCGGAGAGCGAACCGACGTGGTTTCGGAGCGCCGTTTTCAGCCCGCTAAAGCTGAAATCGAGGGTATCTTCCCGGGCAAGTCCCCGTGGGAACGGAATGGCCTCGGGATTTCCCCCTTCGGCGGATTCGGCGATGAGCCGGCCTCCGTGAATCGACGCCCGCGCTGACAAGAGGCCGAGCATCTTTGCGCCCTTGTCGAACGCCTCCCCTGCGGCATCGTCCCGCGTCCGGCCGAGAACTTTGTACCGTCCCAAGGTTTCCACGAATACGATTTCTGAATGACCTCCGGATACGAGCAAGGTTAGAAACGGCGGTTCGCAATCTTCGTGTTCCAATTGGGTAGAGAATATGTGGCCTTCGAGGTGATGAACGCCAATCAGTTTCTTCTTGGCGGCAAGCGCCATTCCCTTGGCGATGCTGATGCCAACTAGTAGCGAACCAACCAGGCCAGGTCCGGCGGTCACAGCTATTCCGTCGATTTGATGTAGATCGCACTTCGACTGCACCAGCGCCTCGCGGATGGTCGGCACGGCGGTTCGCATGTGGGCTCGAGAAGCCAGTTCGGGGACAACCCCGCCGAACGCCGCGTGCTCCTGCTGGGATTGGATAACATGACCGAGCAATGTGCCGTCAGTGTCTATGACCGCCGCGGACGTTTCGTCGCAGGACGACTCGATACCTAGAACCCTCATTTTCGACCTCAAATCGCCTGGCGCAGCTAGCCCGCCTTAGAAATGAGAAAGGAGGATGAAGAGCTACAAAGAGGGGTACCGGAGAATGTGCGGTCGAGAGGTATGGGCGAACAACGTCGAACTGCCGAGGCCGGAAGACTCACCGCTCAACCAACTGGACGGCGGGAGGAGAGATTTCACGAATCTCGAAAACGGCGTTCGCGGGGGCTTCAACGGGCAGTTCGCTGCCATCATAAGAACTGTAGTCGACGGATAGGTCAAGATCCTTTTCGGGATCGAGGGCAGCAATGATGTCGATCCCGCCTCGAACTTTGACCTTGACTCTTGGAGGGACCGCAATGACTGCAGTGGTGTCTAAGTTTCTGATCCGTACTGGCACACTCTCGATAACGTCTTCCGCGAGAATTTGCACATCGGCCGTAAAAGTCACATGGTTGGGCTCTATAGTGATTTGGGTTCCGGAGGGCCGTTCAATTATTAGCTGCCGTTGAATATCCTGTTTCGCGTCGTCCAGGACAACAGGGTGTGTTTTGACAACCCGCAGTTCGGCGATCTGCCTGCTGGGCCCGGATGCCGTTACGATAGTCGGCTCGACGGTCGACGCGCCCACCATGGTATGCCCTTCTGCGATGCGTATTTCTACATTTGGCTCCACGCGGACTTCCCGTTCGGCGTGCAAGTCGAATTCAATGTTAACTTCCTTCGGATGAATGATTCGCTGAACATGGACTCTGCTGTTTACCGTACGATTTTCGATGTCAGAGAGCGACAATCGATGAATAGCGGTACTGCCCGAGTGCCTTGTAGGTTGGATCTTCAGAACGAATGCGTTTGCATCCAACTGCAGGAGGTCCTTACCACGGCCTGAAACTAGGACGCGACTGTGATCGGGAACCTCATTCGCCACCACCTGAAGACCGTCGCCCGAGGTGGATAACACCTCGCCGACGTGAATGGGAATCTCGAATTCTTTGTGGTAGGTGTTCTCAGTGACGGCGTGGAACCAGATGAAAATGGCGAGTGTCACGGCGGCCAGCCGAATGCCCCATTCACCCAATCGCATTTTGCTCATCTATCCGAGGTCAGAGATAAAAAAGGCTCCGCGCTGGAGCCAGTTGACGAGGTTACTGTTTAGGTTGGCGGCACGCACTACTAGTCTTACTTATAAGACTCCTTGATTTCGCGGCCAATACTAAGCTCGCCATTGTCTATACGCATGTGAAACCCGCACTCAGGATTGGTACACGCCCAGGCTTTAAAATGAATCGCGGCTCCGTCGCGGCCATAGTCCGAGAGAGGGACCAGAACCGCCTTCGTACATGCCAAACAGGTTGGTAGATTGTTCAGTTCTATTTTGACCTTCCGTCCCTATTTAATGGACCGACACGGGCAAACCGTAGACGACCAATCTCGCACCTACCCTCGCACCTACCGTTGATAACCGCGGGTTGCCCTAATTTAGCCAGCTGAACTTTCAGTGTCAACTCGGATTCTGTTTCCTAGGGGCTGCGGTCTTGTTTCTGATCGAGCTGCCGATAGTACCTGTGAATAAGAGCCTCTTGTTCAATGGTTTCAACGGAACCAGGTCGCAGCGAACGCACCTTCTCCAGGGCTTCCAAACCGCTCGCTCCCTCAGACACGAGATAACAGGCAATAGCCGCGCCCGTTCTCCCCAACCCGGCCCCACAATGAACCAAAACCGGCCGTTCATCTTTGCGCGAGCAGTTCACAAATTCTACGAAACGCTCGATCACCTCCAATGGCGGGGCTTGCATGTCGATGATGGGTAGATGGAGATACCGAATATCGCATTTTGCCAGCACTTTGGTATCAAGCGGAATCGTGGTTAGAGATACAACCGCCCGTATGCCTTCATCACAGATCGAATCGAGATCCCCCATCTGTTCGCTCGTAGTAATCGGACCGTGTCTCCAGTCATTGCCAAAGACCTGCCCAGAACCGGCCAAAATTCCCTGTATCACCCAACTGAAATTGTCAACGGTCATGGAGTAACGGCAGCATGATCCGGCCCGTCAACCCAAAACTCACCATCGTCTCCAACCTCTTTCTTCCAGATCGGAACGACCTCTTTCAGGCGGTCGATCACGTACTGGCAAGCGGCGAATGCCTCCCGGCGATGCGGACTTGAAACCGCAATCAACACGCTGATTTCGCCGACTTCCAACCTTCCGATGCGATGAAGAATGGCGACTTGGTCCAGTTGCCATCGTTGTTTGGCTTCCGTAGAAATCTGCACCAATTTGGCTCTTGCCATATCAGGGTAGGTCTCATAGACCAGATGATTCGTGGGTTTTCCGTTCGTTTGGTTACGGACCACACCGGTGAAACTTACGATAGCACCATCATCGTCAGACAAGACCGTTCCGAACAGCTCTTCCGGTTTGATCGGATCTTCAACTATCTTGATCATCGCGACCTCCTGAAACAGGTGGAATCAGTGCCACCGAATCCCCTTCTGACAAGATCAGTTCATCCTCGGTGTATTCCAGGTTGACCGCGATCGCTACCGCATCGAGAGTGTTCTTCAAGTGGGGATATAGTTTGAGCAGGTGCTGCCGCACGTCACTCACGGTAGATCCCGCCGGCAACTCCAGATCTTCTTCGTTGGCCTCTATCTTCTCGCGTAGTTGAGCGAAATACAACACCTTGAGGTTCATATAAAGGTTCGCCCGTTGCAGACAAAAAAGAAGGGGCCGTTGACGAATCAACGACCCCAACAATCTACTGCTACAATAAACAAATTTACTTCAGTAGGACCATCTTCCTCATCGCCGTAAACTTATCCGACTGGATGCGGTAAAGATAAAGTCCACTGCCTACGGCAAGGCCCCTGTTGTCTTTCCCATCCCAAAGTTGCTCATACCTGCCGGCGGCAAAATTCTGTCCGCTGATCAATTCTCTGACCACTTGACCGGTTACATCGTAAATGTGAAGACTTACGATGGCGTGGTCGTCTAGGTCGAAAGATATCGTAGTTTCAGGATTGAACGGATTGGGGAAATTCTGGCGCAACTCGTTCGCCAAAGGCAATACCTGCTGGCTTATGAGCGTAGAGCTCAGCGAGACCTCGATGACCTCCGATCGTGCGCTGCTACCGTCGAGGTCTATCTGCCTCAGATAGTAGTAGACCTCTGTCGCGTCCGGAAGATCAGTATCACTGAACGAATACGTTCTGAACTGGTCGGTCGTTCCGTCGCCTGCAATAAGCTCGCCAATTTGATGGAATCTGGCCTGATCCACGCTTCGGTAGACTTCCCAACCCAAGTTGTTCGACTGTGAAGCGACGCCCCAATGTAGAGTCACTTCATTCTCGAAACTGACCTCGCCGGCAAAAGATGCCAACTCAGCTGGAACGGGCACGTCCCAAGTAGCACTGAATTCGACGGACAAGTCACGCGAGGTACCCTCGGAATTGTTTGCCGACGTGCTGGCCGCCACCGAAACGCTCGTCGTCCCCGCACCTTTTTCAGCGTCTGAGGATATACTGACGCTGGCGTCTCCGTCAGAGTCTGTCGTGCTTTCGGCCGTAACGTCACCACCTGCGGCCATTTCAGTACCGTCTCCCAACGTGACAGACTCGGAGCCGTTGTTACTAATATTCCAGGTAATCGCCTGACCGGACGCCCCGTCTCCCGATGCATCAGTAAACGCCACGGAGAACGTTGCCGTATCACCGTAGTCGAGGCTGACATCCGTATCGGAAGTAGCTGTCAGCGTGGGTTCTGTTACCGGCGGAGCCGGCGGGTTGACCGTAATGGCAAGTTGCAAGTCGTCCGCGCCGAAGACATCTTTCTCATTCGTGCTTTTCCCAAGCGAGACCTCGAAAACGGTAATCGTGACCTCTGTGTCTTCGGTGAGACTGCTGCTAGTAATCAACCGAAGTTCGCCAAGACCGCGCTCGCCGTTTACTCCGCTCCCGGACAGCTTTGCGAACGCAACTTTGATCTTCGCGCCGTCGATGCCATCTGGAAACTCGGGTCCCGTATGCTCGGCCCCTATAAAACCTTCGCTCGGGGGAAAGATCATCGCAGACAATCCGGTCTCGTCGTCGAATCCGCCGGCTTCTTCCGTATAAACCGAAAAGTTGAAGGCCGATGCGTCTGAAACCTGAAGGGTCCAAACAATCTGCTTGACACCAACCGCACCCGAAGCTGCTAGAACCACCGAAATTGTGTCACCAGGCCCGGCGGCCACTTCGCTCGAACTGGTAAGAGTGACCACTGCATCTGCGTTTTCGCCGCCAAAAGCAGTGCTTCCCACTGCGAAAACCAAAGCGATGGCAAGCAGCGCGAATCTACTCACGCGGTTACGCATTCGCTGTAACTCCTCTCTTTGATTTGGTCTGACATGTGACGTCATTGGGATAATAAGATGAGATGGAGCCCCTATCTAGAGGAGCCCCATCTCATCGACAATGACTCTATGCTGCTACTTCAAGAGTAACATCTTCTCGACCTTGTGGAACTCACCAGCTACCAAGCGGTAGAAGTAAATTCCGGTCGAGAGTGAATGTCCACTCTCGTTAGTAGCATCCCACTTAACCGTGTAGCGACCAGCGTTCTGCGGTTCCGCAACCAATGTGCGCACCTGCTGACCCAGCATGTTGTAAATCTCCAGCCTTACGTCAACAGGGTCAGGAAGCGCATACTTGATCGTCGTTTCCGGATTAAAGGGGTTCGGATAGTTGTTGGCCAACGCGAAGGCCTCAGGTCGAGTTTGGATTTGCACCTCACCCAGCCGTGCCACCTGGTTGACGGCAAAATTGCCATCTCGCAGCTCGCCCTCACTGAAGTAGAGGCGTCCATCCTCGATCTCTGCCATTGAACGGAAGATCAGGCTCATGTCCAGTTCGCCCTTGTCGACCGTCTGTCCGTACGCAGCGACCGAAACCGTTCCTTCGGTCTTCGAGATGATTCGCGGTTGCGCCAATTCCGTTTCCCCGAGCACGCTGCTCTCCGAAGTCAGCTTTACGAACTCCAGGGTCTCTGCGTCGTAATTGACCGTGAAGCCATAACCCTTGACCTCGACAAAGTCAGCCAGATCGACCTCGATTGCCATCTCTTCGCCTACCCTCGGCAGCGCAGCTGAGGCCTCAAGGTAGAGGCTTGCTTCACTGTTGAGACCGGCAGTGAGAGGTACCACCTTGCCGGAGGCTTCGATACTGCGACCGAAGTAATCGACGAATACGAAGAAGTCGTCGAAATCAATCTTGTTGTTCGGGCTCAGGTCGAAGGCAGGCTCAAAATCCTGACTTCCGGCGTCGAGACCGAAGTTGTCGGAGAAGATGAAGAAATCATCGAAACCAACGCGACTGTCAGCGCCGAAGAGGCCGATTACCGGCTTGCCCGACTTGTCAATCACGTGGTTGCGAATGGCCATGGCGGTTCTCTCGAGACCTCCGTCAGCCAGGTTGTCCTCATCATATGGCGTAACTGCATAGGTGTATCTAATGCCGTTGAAGGCACTAAGATCGGTGAAGGTTACCTTACCCGCGCCAGCTTTGCCGACCAGGGTGAACTCTCCGTCAGCGATCTTGCGATACACGTTGTAACCCTTCACACCGGCAACCTGATCACCAATGGTGCCGTTGCCCACGGCACCGGCTGCAAAGCGTGGCAACATTCTGTCAGATTCCGACGTGCTCCACATCAGACTGATGCTGGAACCAGCATCACTCGGAGTATCGAGAGCCCGCAGGAAAGCGACGGGCTCTGGAGCGATGTTGTCGACCGCGCGAATGGCACCTTCACTGTAGGTGCGAATCGAGCTAAGAGTCTCGTTCTCCGTGTTCTTCAAACGAAGGGCGATTCCCTTTTCGACATAAGCCAGAGCCTCAGTTGTCAGATTCGCGAACACCGGACCCTCAACCTGGACGATAGCTTGTTTGCTTTCCACCATTGTTTCGGCCATCAAGTCGTATGCTGCCCCAACCGTTGCGAGATCGCCGAATGCCTGTTTGGCACTCGCCGATGCACTGGTTGTGCGGCCACTTTCGGCTGAAACCGCCCAGCGCGTCTCAACATTATCCAGTGTCGCCACTATGACATTATTGAGGCTAACACCCGGCACCGCATCCACCTTGGCCCACGGGACGAATTCGTCCGTCGGCGCGGCGAGCGCCACGAGAGCGGAGGTTGTTGAATCCGCCGCTGTGGAGGTGCGGTAGCTGACGCTGACTTCGCGCCAGACGCGGTAAGCGGTCAAGGTTTCGTGACTGCTGGAGTTGTCGAAGGTCAACATTACGAAACCACCCTGATCACCACTCCCATCGGCACCGGTGTAATCGGCGGCGATTAGGGTGTCAGGTGCGTCGATCGTGGTGGTTCCACTCCCAGCTACGTTAACGCTGTCCGACCTACCATTGATGAAGTAGCCACCGGTGAGGCTATCATCTGGTTTTGTGGTAACAACATTACGTGCAGTAAAGACGAGGTCAACTCCGCTGAATCCGGTGGAATTCGCCCAGAAACCGCCACTGCCTTTCTTGAGGAGGATGTCGCCTACCGGCACATCGACACCAAGTTTGTTGGCGGCCATCGTAACGTACCGATTATCGAGGGTACGCGTGTTATCAAACTCGTCTGCCACGGTGAGGCCGACCCAGAAGGCGGTGCCTTGCGTAGCGGTTGCAGGTGCGGCAACTACGATCTGGCTGAAAACATTGGGATCGTAAACGATGACCGAGTCGAGCGCGCCGGTGAACGGCCCACCCGAGGTAGTCGAGTCTACGATAGACAAGGTTAGCGTATCTATGGATGCCGTGTCTATGAGTGTAACGGTACGGCGTCCAGTCACCCAGTCATCCGAGTTCAACGTGGCGCGACCACCGCCTGCATCTGTGACACCCGTGCCCGTCAACGAAACCCCGGTGCCACCGACAACCTTCAGGATGGCTTCGGACCTGTAGGTCACCGCCTCACGGGAGCCATCGGTTGTGGCATCCGCCTGGATCGTTAGAACTGTCGATTCGCCGGCCTTGCGGTGGTTGACAGCCGTAAGTCCTACCTCCTCAGCCAGTGCAGAAATGGTAAAACGCTTGATAACCGGCACCACGAAACTGGTGTCATAAAGGAACGTGTCTCCGCGTGAGCGCACGAAGTTGCCAGCCAGATCGCGCGCCAACACTGCCAGGACGTACTCCGTGCCATTGGCAAGCGAGTCGATCTGGAAGGTTTGTTGGCCGTCGGTCTTGGTAAGCTCGGTTCCTGACAATCGGCGGGTTCTGGTTTTGCCGCTGTCGGGGCCAAGGATGCCTTGGTAGACAATCAACACACTGTCTGCCGGCTCACTCAGCCTGAAGATGACCTTCGAGGTCTCTTCTTCGATGGTGTCCTGACGGGTGCCGGTAATTGGACCGTAAGCCACCTTGGACGGGAACAATCGACCCAGCTCAATGTCATCCACATCCAGATAGACGTTCGTTCTGGAAAGCTCTGGCCCTAGATTGCCACCGAAATCCTTCCCGCGGAATTTGACGGTATGCATTCCCGTAACGATCGAATCCTTTGTAGTGCCCGCCGCATAAGTGTAGGCGACTTTTGCTTGGGGTCCACTGTAGGACTGTGTAGCACGTGAGTCGTCGGCAACGTCGGCAACGTCGGCAACAAAGAGTGAATCCGCTTCCATGCCGGTGCCAAAGTCGCCCAGGTGGGTGAAGTCGAGGGTTCTTGCCGTACTGGCCAATAGAGCGTTGTCGGTGATTGTCTCCTCGCCGATGTTACCGGGAATGCCAATTGTGATGTCTGTGTCCGCTCCGTCGAAGGTAATGAAGAGCGTGTCAAGAGCCTCGGCGAGAATCCACTGAACTGCGTTGACGTCATGCGGGTAGCCGATAGTCAGACTCGGAGAATTTCCACGAAGAGTTCCGTCAGTAATCGTATCCGTGCTTACCGGCAGAATGGTGTCGCCGGCGACGCCATCCAAGACGGGCGCCTTCGTGTCGACCATGAATGCCACCGTGGCGGTTAGACCAGCCGGGATTTCATTGATACCGACTGAGCTTCGGTTACCGGCCTTGTCGACGTAAAAGATCTCGAAGGTATCCGAGTGGGCGGCGGCCGCGCCTGCGCAGCAGTCCAAAGTGCCAGCCCCGAATAGACCTTCGCTCAACTCCAACCTGAACAGGAGGGTGTCTGCGACACGTTTGCCCTTGTCGAATGTGAAAGCCTTCCCGAAGAGATCGGCAACGACTGTGAGCGAATCCGACAGCAAAACGGCTTCGGCCGATGCGGCCATCTTTAGCCGTACGCTCACGGAATCTCCAATGCCCAGAACCTGCTTGGTGGCGCCGGCCGTGAAACCGGCGACGTCGTCTCGTCCGTTTAGACGGAAGACGGCGTTCACCTCGTCAAACGGTGGGATCCTCTTAGCCCTCCTCTGCGCCTCATCGCCCAGTTCGACAAGGTTAAGAGTGCGACGTTCCTCAGGACCACCAGTGTTAGCCCCACTGAAGACGGCGTTGCCGAAGCTGGCTGGCCCCGTCGTCGGCCTGTCGCCGTCGAGGCTCATATCCTGGCTGGCTGCAGAGGTAGCAACATTCGAGATATCGTCCAGCGAGGGCACGCCCGTGTCGCGATCATCGACGACGGGGTCGTCGATGGCACCGACGGGACCGTCGATGGCAAAGGCTGCCACGCGAACCTTGGCGACCGTACCAACCTGCTCGCTAAACTTTCCGTACCACGTGAAAGTCGCACCATTAGCGGTAGTTGCGGAGACAACCGAATCTGCATCGCCCACGAAAAGGGTCGACGCCAGCCCCACGCGTTTCAGTACCGCCACGACACCGCCCGTAATTTGCTCTCCATCTTCGTCGTAGATGATGTCGGAGAGGGGGTATGCCCGGGCGATTGCCGTGGTCTGGGTCTGCTGGGTCTGGTTATCGAAGTTAAAATAACCCTCTTCATCGCCTCCTGGGGACGTCGTCCGGCTGACGACTTCCTTGACCAGCCTCGGCTCATTGTTCGCATTGCTCTCGGACACGTCGTCGTCCGTCACGAGGTACATGACCACGCTCAAACTTTCGGGCACGCTTATGTCAAAAACGGTGGCCGTCGCCACGAAGACTGAGTCGATGCCTCTCAAGGCACCGCTATCAGAAGGTGTCGATAGGGTCACCTCAGTAATCTTGGCCGCCTCGGCGTCCTCGACCCCAGCTACCATCATGCCCAGCCCCACAATGAATGCGGCCAAGAGCAATAAATCTCTACTACCCTTAAGCATTTGAGATTTCCTCCTCAGGGAAAACTTCCCTGGATTAAAAAATGAAACCACTGCGATTAGTTTACCACTCTCGCCCGTGAGATCTTCCAGAATCTACGGAACCCGTAGATTGTTCGCAAGCTCAACGTTGCTGCACCACACTCCTCCTTTCTTTACCATCAAAACATAATCGTTGTAACGTTCAACATTAACCTGCAAATACCATGTTAGGGATACACTTAACCCAAATCTTCGCAAAGCGCGATGTAAATATAGGTCCAAAAAAACGAGTGTCAAGTATTTTTACCCGCGAAAATGGAGTAAAATTAAGCCGTCCAAACCCTTGCGAGATACGCGGTTTTCCAACCGAATGAAGGTAAGCTCGACCAAGTGTTGCCCACAGTAACTCAAATCACACGCTGTAACATTAAGGAGAAAGTATCTTGCAACCAGGAGAAATCCGTGGGGGACATTCCCTCCCGTCGAAAAGGGAGCCAACTCTTCCAGGATGTTAGCAGAACTCTTTCAAATGCTTACGCACCGTACGGGTGGCACATCAGATGCTGAAGTGTTTGTTCTTGAACGCTTTCATCGACCTCACTCGCGCTTCCTTCCGTGCTCGCGAGGAAACCGGGGCTTTATTCTTATAATGCATGATGGGGGCAGCAGACATGAACCATACCGTTCCGCCGGATTTTCGGACCCGATAACAGAGATCGACGTCGTCGTAGTAGAAAAAGTCTGGATCGAACCCGTCTAGTTGCTCAAAGGCCGATCTGAGGATCCACAGATAAGCCCCTGTTACCCAATCTACCCTCCTCGTGGAGTCGAATTTTCGGTTTCGGTGTGCCTTATACTCTAACGCATCTACGATCCGCCGCGGCGCATAATCCAACGATACATCAAGGATTCGGCTCCATAAGGTGGGCCACGATCCTGTGGAACGCTCGACTCCGCCGGCCTCATTGTAGACCAAACCTCCGGCAACATCCCAGTGGGAGTTCGATTCCAGGTGGGCAAGCATCGCTCCCAGGGAACCGTCGAGCACCTCGGTATCGGGGTTCAAGAAAAGGAGTATCGGTGCAACACCGCGGGCAGCGCCCAAATTATTCGCTCTACTGAATCCCGCATTCGAGTCAAGCGGCACCAGATCGAACTGCGGAAATTCTTTGCGGACCATTCCGGCGCTGCCGTCGCTGGACGCATTGTCGACGACGATCACCTCAACCTCATCTACCACATCTTGCCGGCTCACAGAATCGAGGCATTTCTGCAACCAACCGCAGGTGTTGTAGCTGACAATGACCATGGTCAGTCGTGGCGTTGGTCGCGTCATCGGATCAACGTGGGTTTCTGCTTTACGGCCACGTTACCAGTGGCAAACGAGTTCACTTGCTCAACATTTGTACGCATGAATCAAGTGCTGACGGGCGAGGAAATTTCTGAAGAGTCCCAGAGTTAGCAGGTTAAACAGGCGCCGCTTGGGACCGTAAGTGGAGGAAACGTGGCGCACCTCTAGTCCCGCTCCGGAAAACAGTTCGATAGCGGTCCCGCGAGTGAAAAATCGCAGATGGGTGCGGTCAAGAATGCCTTCCTCGGTATAGCTCCACCTGCCTCCCAGGAGAAGCGGAATTGAAACCCCGTAAAAACGCACGTTGGGAAGGCTGGCAACAAGTTGGCCACCGTCGCGCAGTGTCTCCATGAGGGTTTCTACCACACCCCAAGGATCGCGGAGGTGTTCTAGGACATCACCAAGAATGATGCAATCAAACCGCGCGCCGGGAAACGGCCATTCCATTGATTCAATGTCGCCAACGGCAACGTGATCCACCTGGCCGGTCGCCTCTTCCGCAACGTTGCTGTTCAGCTCGATCCCAAACGTCTCTTTGGCTCCCTGGTCCTTCAGATACCGCAGGGTATTGCCACGCCCACATCCGACCTCGAGAACGGTTTCCTGAACCCCGTCCAGCAACGAGACGAGTTCCAGCCGCGTGTGTGAGTAATACGCGTGTCCAGGGGTGTGCAGCTCGGAACCGTTCATTTCTCGAGGGGAGCTTGAGTGGGGCGTTGTAGGATCAGCCGCATTTGCGCCAAACCGTCACGGATGCCTTTTCGTTCTAACCTTCCAAGCACTGCCAGATATACCAGCGACATCGAGCAGACCTTGGCGACAAAATCGAAGAGGGGCCGCTCGAAGGAGTGCTCGGACAGGGTGATGCCAGCGACGGCGGCACAACATAAACTGAGTGTGGGCACGACAAACACTCTTTTCAAGTCGAGTGGCAGAAATCTGCGGACGACCGCGACCAGCCCGATCAGACCAACCAAGGTCACCAATCCCATGCCGTAGGCGACGCCGGCGACACCCCACACCGCGGCGCACAGCGGCAGCATCACCAAAGCCAGGACCGCTTGAATCGCGACGATCGCTGCAGAGACCCGGGTCTTACCGACGGCCCACAACAGGCCGAATCCTTCGTCCAACAGAGGACGCACAAACGCAAACGTGGCCAACCAGACGACCATGGGGGCGGCGTGGACCCATTTGGGCATGAGGCTCATCAATTCGTGTGCGTTCAGAACGAAGATCAGTGCCAGTGGAGATGATATACGCACGATTATCCTGAGCATTCTCCCGAACAGCTCACCCAGATGCTCACGATCGTCTTTGTAGCGCGAGTACAATGCGTTCGTATAGCTGAAGATGATGTGTGAAATGACGGCCGTCGGAATCTGGACGAGCCACATGGCGTGATTGTAAAGCGCCATATCGACCTTGCCCAGCACCCACCAGATTACCAGGCGGTCATACCATAACATGAAGGTTTGCAAGACCCAGCCGACCCAAATCCATATCCCGTACGCCAGAAGACGACGCGCCCAGACCGGATCGAAGTTCAGCTGGCCGAGCGCGAGCGGCCTCGTCAATAACGTCGCGGTTGAGAAGAACAACACGTACACGACGCTCAGTACGGAAAAGGTGGACCAGCCTCCAAGAATTAGGCTCGATGCTCCCCACCCTGCTTTCGCGGCAAGGAGCGTGGCCACTAATGCGAGGACCGTGCCTGCACCGTGGAAGAGCGCCAAGCGACCGAATTCGAACTCCATGCGCAGGAGGCCTTCGGACGTGAGCGTCAAGTTGCGGATCAGGTTCAAGCCGGAGAACACCCAGACCACCAACGCGGAGGTGAGAGAGAAATGCGACGGGAAGAGCGCCAACAGCAACCACGCCAGCACGCTGTTCACCATGGCTGAGCCGGCGGTCAGCAGGATATTCAGCAGAAAGTGGGTGCCGAGGAACTCGCTGACCTTGCTTTGGTAGTGCAGCAAGGCGTGCATCAAACCGAATTCGCGCAGACTCGAAAGCACGGTGAACACGGTGACGCCGACCACGACATCAGCGAAGCGGTTCGGCCCCAGCTCCCGGGTTATCAGGACGGTCAGCAAAACGCTGCCCAACCGCGCCGCGTATCCTCCCCCAAGGGTATAGAGGAACCCTTTGACGATCTTGGCGGCGCCGATCATGCCGGCGAACCGGTTGGTTCCCCTCGGCGGTGGCGGCGAATCTCACTCACACCGAACCCGACAAGCAGCAAGAGGGTGGTTGCGCTGAGAATCCGGGAGACGACGAGAACCTTGGAACGGTAGCTGAGTTGGATGGTGTGGCGTCCAGCGGGCACGGAGATCGCCTTCCACACGTAGTTGGCGCGAAGTATTGGCGTGTCTTCGCCGTCGATGTGCGCCCGCCAGTTCGGATGGAAGTTGTCTGATATGACGAGTAAGCGCGGGGTGCGGCATTCGACATCGAGGATAATCCGGCCCCCTTGGGGGTCATACTCTCTGGTTTGGATAAGATCGTCCCCGGTGTCGATCGGCAACCCCGGCTCGAAAGGGGGCGGCTCTTGCTCGAGAATAACCTCGCGTCGGGGATCGACTGTGCCCCTAGCCAGCTGCTCGACGACTCGGTGGCTCTCCGTCTCTAGCCGGTACGCGGGGACTAGATAGAACCAGGGCAATGCTGCGGGGTTTTCGTAAACCCTGAATTTTCGATCGGCGTATATCTCAGGGTAAAGCTCGGAGTTGATCGAGATGTCGCGACGACAAACGATGTATCTTACATTGGCCAAATTCAACAGCGGATGCAGGGCGTTGACCAGGTCTTCGTTGCTGTACGGAACCTTCTGGCCGGCGTAATACTTCCGGCGGAACAGATCGGTCGTTGGAGCAAAATACCGCAGGAGCTGATCGTATCGCTGCAACGTAAAATTGTGAAATCCGGTTACCATGTTCACCTCGTGAAGCCCGAATCCGGGCTGGCTCAAGAGGTCGTAGTCGGGCAGCGGCAGGATGCGGTAGGGTTCGGAGCGGCTATCGAGCAAGCTCCGCAGCTCTCGGTTTTCGGTGCGGATATCGGCATAGCGCCGGGGATCTTCGTACTTCAGAAAGATCCGGCTTATGCGCCAGCCATCGAAGATCGCCAGCCCGCTCAAGACAACCAGGAGCAGCGCGGTGCCGATAATCTGTTTGGTCCGCAGGTACAGCAGCACCGTGCCGCATCCGGCGACCAGTGCCACCAGAAGAGCGCCGCGCGCGAGCCAATCATAACTCAGCTGCAGGACCTGCTCCTTGTCGGCGGTGATCTCCGGATAAACGAGCGCTTTCCAAAAACCGGTCATGACTTCGGGCGCCAGTGCAAGCAGCAGCGCTACGGCCGTGATCGATGAGCCAGTTATCAGGACATGCTTCTGGGTATGTTGCTCCGAATCGTCCTTCAACACTCGGTCCAATGCGAGAGCAGCCAGGACGCAGGCCGCAAAAGCGCACAGGAATGCACTCATTCCGATCGTACGCAGAACATTGAATCCGGGAATGAGGTGGTAGGCGAGCCAGTGAACAGGGGTGTGTGCGCCCAGTGCAAACGCCAGCACCAGCAGCAACAGGCCGGCCATGAATGCCGCCAGCGGATTCCGTTTCAACGACGGCCCCATCGCCACTGCCAGGATCAGGACGAGTACCCCGAAATACTCAGAATTGAGTTTCGCGTAGTTGCGCCCCCAGTAGTAGTTGGACCTGGACTGCGGGTCGAAGAATCCGCCGAACTCCGGGACGACCAGCGACCCCACTTCCTCGGGATGCAGGGACCAGCTGCGGGCGAAAGCGAGCTGCTCCTCACCGGATTTCGCCGGACCTCCCGATTCGGCAGCACGCTTCGATTCTTGCTTGGCGTGCAAGTAGGACGGGAGGAACCCTTCCGCACCTAAACCAAGACCGACGGCGACGGCGACCACGAACAGTCCGGTGCGTTGGAGAGTCGGCTTCCATACCCCTTCGCGCCGGTAATGCAGACCGGCGCGGAAAAGGAAGTAGAGGCCCAGGGCGCACAACGCATAGAACACCATCTGAGTGTGTGGCGAATAGATCCCCAGGGCGATCATGACTCCCAGCGCCAGGAAATGTCGAAGACGACCGGAACTCATACCCCGCTCGAGGAAATGGCACATGAACGGGAACAGGGCGATCACCGCCATCTTGGCGTAGTGGCCGGCATAGGTGAAGGCGAGGAAGGTCGGAGCTGACATGTAGGCGATGCCGCACCAGATCGCCGCCCAGCGGCCGACTCCGATTCCCCTCAGGTAGAGATACATGCCGTAAGCGGCCAGGAAAACGGTAAGAATGTAGCGCCATCCGATATGACGCTGGTAGGTGGTAAAAAGATAGATCAGGTGCGACGGGAAGTACTGGGGGCGGATCTCGTCCGATTGCGGGAAACCGCCCATCTGTTGATGCCACATGGGTTGAGGGATCTTCGACAGCTTTTCGAAAAACCCCTCTTTCCCCTTGTGAAAGTCCTCGCCGATGTCCGAGCCGTAGATCACCTTCTCGGAAAGGGCGAACTCGGAGAAGTAGGCCAAACTTACCAGAAGGAACAGGGCGGCGGGAAACCACCTCGCCTGCCAGAAGCGGGTAGTGACCTCGACGGCGGGTACTTCAGATTCAGTCGTTTTGGGTTTGCGTTTTTTTCCCATGTTCGAATCGAAGAATCAACGCGCGTATCTCTCGCCGTTAATTTCTGGCTAACGTTGACCTATGGACCGGTGCGATTCTCGTTGGCAACCGCTTCGAGTATCGCGCCCTGTCGTTGGGCGACACTGTCCCAATCGAAGCGACGAGCCCATTCTCGCCCCCGATTCCCGTAGGAGTGGCGCAGATGCGGGTCGTCGAGCAAAAGTCGCATCCCCGTTTCCAGCGCGGCGACGTCTCCCGATTCGACCAGCACTCCGGTTTCTCCCTCACGGACGGCGTCTCGCAGCCCGTCAATTCGGGTGCCCAGCACCGCCTTTCCACAGGCGGCCGCCTCGACGGCAGCGATACACCAGCCTTCATACCGCGACGGAGTGCAAACGAACATCGCTCGCCGCAGGAGCTCGCCCTTGCGCCGGTCGTCAACAGCGCCTTCGATCTGCACGCGGTCGCCGACGTGGACCTCGGAGATCAGTTTCTCCAACGCCTTTCGCGTCTGTGCGGTCCCTCGCCCTGCCATCTTCAGCGTGAGGCCGGGGTAGTCTCTCGCGATTCGTGCGAAGGAGCGCACCAGCACATCGAGGCCCTTTGTGTGGATATCGGTCCGACCAAAGTAGAGAAGGTAGGACCCCTCCTCCGGATCCAGCTCGAAGTAGCACGAGTCGATTCCCGTGTACGCGCACGTAAGGTCGACCGTTCGTTTACGCAGTCTACCCCTGACCGTCTCCTGCATGCTGGGTGAAATCGTAAGGATGCGTCGATAGCTGCGCAGGGTTCGATACTCGGCTAGCCAGCTAACAGCACCGACGAGAGGATGTTTGCGGAGGGCGTGGGCACCCACGAAGTGGTAGAAAAACAGGATGCCAAGATCTCTCAGTTTGGGAGGAACACGCAAGGGGGCGAAGGCGGAAAACTCGTGAACCCAAACATCCCACTGGAGGGATCGAAGACGACCGACGGCCTGCCTGCAGTAAGCCAGGCGGCTGCGGGCATAACTTCGGTCGCTGCCGACCCTGAGTATCTGAACCCCGTCTATCCGATCTTCGTCGCCGCCTCCGGGAAACTTGCCCGTCACGAGGGTGATCTCGTGCTCGGTGGCCAATCTGCGATAGATCTCCCATGCTCGCACCGCCCCACCGCCCCCCAGCCAGGGATTGTTGACGTCATCGTAGATCAGATGACAGATCTTCATCTGGCGCTGCCTGGCTGGGTTGGTGCGATCTACAAGCTTCCCTTGGTGGATGGAATCCCCGGCACGCGATCGGAGCGGCGCGTCGCCATGTCCAGGGCGCGACTGCATGCCTTGAAGATGGCTTCAATGCCATGGTGATCGTTGGTGCATCGCAACAGATCGATATGGAGGGTGACTCTGCCATGGTCAGCGACGGCGCGGAAAAACTCGCGAACGAGCGTGACGGGAAGCTCACCTACATGGGGATCCTGGAACACGGCGTTCATGGCCATATAAGGCCTCCCGGACAAGTCGACGACAGCTCGGGCCAACGCCTCGTCCATGGGCACGTAGCTGGCACCGAAACGTTCGATACCGGCTTTGTCGCCTGACGCCTCCTCGATCGCCTTCCCCAGGCAAATGCCCACATCCTCCACCGTGTGGTGTGCGTCGACCTGCAAATCCCCGTCGCACCGGATGCGCAGGTCGAACAGGCCGTGACGGGAAAACGCGGTCAGCATGTGATCGAAGAATCCGATTCCCGTTCGGCTGTCACCCTGCCCACTGCCATCGAGAGTGAGGTCCAGCTGAATGGCGGTCTCAGAAGTCTCGCGGCGAATGGATGCAGATCGTTGGTTTGGAGTCATCAGCTGCGCTCCTGACCGTTCATTCGAAGCTGTACGGAGGCGGCGTGCGCATCTAGATTCTCGGCGCGCGCCAAACGGATAATAGAGTCTCCGACGCGATCCAACCGTTGCTGCGTGTAGGCGACGACGCTGGTGGTCTTGACGAAATCACCTACCCCGAGGGAAGAAGAGTAGCGGGCAGCACCATTGGTAGGAATCACGTGATTCGTGCCGGCGTAATAATCCCCGACCGATTCCGGCGAGGCATCTCCCAGGAAAACGGCACCGGCATTCTTGATCCCTTCAAGACAGACCCACGGGTCGTCCACCATGAGCTCGACGTGCTCGGGGGCCAGACGGTTTACGAGATCGAGGCCGCTTTGCAGCTCGGGAACGATGATTATTGCGCCGTACGTTTCGAGTGCGGCGGTCATCCGTTCGGGCCCGGGCAGCTTGCCCAGCTGCTCTTCGACCTGCTCTTGCACCCGTTTGCCCAACTCGGCACTGGTGGTCACACAGATCACCGCTTCCATACCGGATCCATGCTCGGCCTGGGCTAGCAGGTCGGCGGCGATGAAACGGGGATCTCCACTGCCGTCCGTGAGCACGATGATTTCGGATGGACCGGGCATCATTTCGATCCCCACGACTCCGTATACCTGCTTCTTGGCGGCAACGGTGTAGGCGTTGCCGGGTCCGACGATCTTGTCGACAGCGGCTACCGACTCGGTGCCGTACGCCAGCGCGCCCACCGCCTGGGCACCTCCGATGCCATGGATCTCGGTCAATCCGAGAAGGTGCGCCGCAGCGAGGATGTCAGGGTGTGGAAGCCGGCCATCGCGAGGCGGCGATACGGCGCAAATCTCCTCAACGCCGGCAACCTGGGCCGGAATGGTGGTCATCAACAGCGTCGAGATCAGCGGCGCCTGCCCGCCCGGCACACAGATTCCCACCCGTTCGATTGGGGTGACCTTCTTTCCGAGAACAACGCCGTCACCGTCCTCCTGAAACCAGGATTTTTCCAGTTGACGCACGTGAAAGCGGCGTATGTTGTCCCTCGCTTCCTCCAGCGCCTTCGTTAGCTTGGGATCCATCCGAGCGGCCGCCCGCTCCAGCTCGGCGGACGGAACACGAAACCCTCCCACCTCCTCCGCGACACCGTCGAACTTTCGGGTGTATGTGGTCACCGCTTCGTCGCCGCGGGCGCGAACGTCGGCCAAGATCTCGTGGACGGACGCCTGAACCTCCTCCGAAAAACCGCTCCTGCGACCGAATATGGCCGCCAGCTTGGGCGGCATTTCTTCCGCCGGAAACTCGAGGATTTCGAGCATTAGTAGACAACTTTGTTTAACGGATACTCGATGATTCCTTCGGCCCCGCTTTTCTTGAGCTGCGGGATGAGCTCGCGTACTACCTTTTCATCGGTAATAATCTCCAGAGCTACCCAATCGTCATCGAGTTGATTAGAGATAGTCGGGGTGTGCAACGCCGGCAGCGCGGCGATCAGCGTGTCCAGCTTTGTCCGCGGAACGTTCATTTTCAAGCCGACCTTAGCTTCTGCTTCCAACGCGCCACGAACCAGGAGCAGGAGATTTTGCGCTTTCTCTCTCTTCCAGGAGTCCGTCCACGACTTCTTGTTTGCGATGAACCGCGTGGTCGACTCAAACAGGGTGTCGATGATACGCAGCCGGTTTGCTCGCAGAGACGATCCCGTCTCCGTGAGTTCGACGATGGCATCGACGAGCCCGGGAATGCCGGGTTTCGCTTCGGTGGTCCCCCATGAAAATTCGACCTCCGCATCGACGCCGTGTTCGGCGAGGTAGGTGCGCGTAACCCCGACGAGCTCGGTGGCAATTCGCTTGCCCTGAAGGTCGGCAACCGAGGTTATCTCCGAATCTTCCCGAACCGCGATGACCCACTTTACCGGATTCGAGGTTGATTTGCTGTAGACGAGCTCGCCCAACTCCTCCACTTCGACGCCGTTTTCGATGATCCAGTCTTTGCCGGTGAAACCTACGTCGACCACGCCTCGAGCGACGTATTTGGCGATCTCCTGGCTGCGGAACATGAGTCCTTCAAGCTCGGGATCGTCGATGTTTGGAACGTACGATCTCGAAGCGAGGCGAACCTTGTAACCGGCTCTGGCAAAAAGATTAAAGGTGGAGTCTTGGAGACTTCCCGAAGGAAATCCAATTTTCAGCGTCTTCATGGTCATCAACCGTTGATTTGGCTGCTCGACTGGTGTGCCCCTTGCAGCCGTTCCAGAGCCCATCCCGCCTCTCTTTGATCCGACGCATCTCCTTCGCCCAACATGCGCTGCAGATGGGGTATCGCCCGCTGATCTCCGATCTCCCCCAGCGCGCGCATCGCCTTGGCTCGTATACTCTTGAAATCGGGTTCGTCCAGCGCTCGGACGAGGATCGCGAAGATCTGGTCTCGTGTCGTGGGCCCAACCGGCTCCGAATTCGGGGCCACCCCGGTCAAAATCTGGCCCAACGCCTGCACCGCTACGTGCCGTACCTCCGGAGCCGGGTCGCGACTCAACTGAATCAGCGGAGTGGCCGCCTCTTTAAAACCGAACTCTCTCACCGCCTCGATAGCAGCGATGCGCACCTGGGACGCCGTATCGTCGAGCGCCGAGACTATTCTCCGGTGCGCCGAGTCGCTGAACTCTGGTTCCTCCTCGTAGGAATGGCAAAAACCCAAGGCCCGGATCGCCCGGCTGCGTCGCAGGGTCGTCGTGTGGTCGGCATAACCGAGCAGGGCGGGCAGCGCCAGAGGACTGCGGTGGTCGGCAAGAGATTCGGCCGCTTTGGCTGCGACTTCTGGCGATCGGTCGTCGAGGGAGGATATCAGAGCGTCGACGGCCTCGGGTTCAGTTATCTTGCCCAAGAGTTGCACCACGATGTACCGCACCTGCGAACGCTCGGACTCCAACTCCTGGATAAGCGCGGGAAGGACCCCTGGACCGCGGCGCAAGAGCTCCATCGCCGCCTTCTGGCGCATGTCGGAGTCTCCGCTACCGAGCTGCTCGATAAACGAATCGGTTGAGCGGAGTTCGCATCCACCCAGAGTGTAGCAAAGGACCAAAAGTAGAAGGAGCGGGGCCATCAATCCTCAGTGTCCGACCGTGGTTCAGATAGCAATTTTCCAGCTTCCCAATGTTGCCTAAATTGTCGAAAACAAGATAGTTTAGCGCCTCGAATGATCTTTGACAACAGACCACGTCTAATATACCTTTACTATTCAATCCGGCGCCAACTGCAATTCCGCACGAACGTAACTCAAAACCACATCTGCTCGAGGGAGACACCTCATGGCCAAGAAGGTTGAGCTGGAATACTGCACCAGCTGAGGGTACGTCAATCAAGCCGTCAGTTTGACGGAATCGTTGTTGAAAGAGTACACGCAGGATATCTCGCAGTTCGTTGTCGTGCCTTCCGATGGAGGACGGTTTGAAGTTACGATTGACGGCAAACTCGTCTTTTCCAAGCTAGAAGAAGGTCGATTTCCGGAAGAAGATGAAATAAGGGCACACTTCTAGCGTCTAGCTGGCCTTGTTAGACGCTGCAGTGCTTCCACCTCCGCTGGAGGTTGCCAACAGAATCCGGTCTTTTCCGCAGGGATAAGGACGGATTCTTTTTTGGCCGCTTCCGCGTGAAGTGTCCCGCGTTCGGATCCATGGAGAGATTGATGTTTGCTCGAATTCTGGTTTCAACGGTAGCTGGGCTGCTCTTGCTCGTGCAGCTTGGTCATTGCCAACCTCAGGCGGCGGTCGAGCGCTATCGCGCTGGCTTCGAACTCCTCAAATCGGGGAATTTTCGCAACGCCGCCATCGAGTTGGAACAGGCTGCCAGCCTGGATTCTACCTACGGAGCTGCCCATTTTCTCCTGGGCCAGGCGTACGAGAACTTGAAGGAATACCGCAAAGCGATCAGCTCCTTCGAAGCGGCGCAGCGATCCGGTATTTCGCGAGGGCGGTTGGTCAAGCGTCTATCGAGGCAGCATCGCCGATTTGCCCTGGAAAACTTCCAACAGCGCAAGTATGCCGAAGCTATCCAGTCGTTCGAGGAGGTTCTCGAGCTCGAGCCGGGAAATAGCGAGACGCAATACAATCTCGGTCTGTGCCACGCCCGCTTGAGAAACTCGGAGGCTGCTAAACGTGCGTTCGGCGCGGCTACGAAAGCGGATCCCCGGAATGCCAAACCCCACAAAGCGCTTGGCGATTTGCATCGGCAGGAGCGCGCCCGCGCGCTGGCGAAAGCGGCATATGAGCGGGCGATCGAGCTTGATTCAACCTACACCGGAGCCTACGGCGGTCTCGCACAGATCCTCGTGGAGCAGGATGAGGCGGAAGGAGCGATCCTCTTGTTGCGCAGAGCTACTCGAATAGATCCGCAACACGGTGAGGGATTTCTGCTTCTTGGATCCCTTCTCACGCGGTTGGAGAAACCGCAGGAGGCGGTGACCCCACTCGCGCAGGCTGTCAAGCTTCGACCCAAGAATGCGGAAACCCATTACCGATTAGGTGAGGCTTATTTGGCGGTGGGCGAGTACGCTAAAGCCGTCGTCTCGGGAAACGCGGCGCTGTCGCGCGATGGAGGCTACCACCCGGCTGAGGTGCTTCTCGGCGACACCTACGCTAGGCTCGGACAAGTGGAGAAAGCCCGAAGCTGGTATTCGAAGGCTATAAATGACAGCCGTTTCAAGGATTATTGCGCCTTCAAGCTGGACGAGTTAGCGAACGGCACTCCGTAGTCAGCGATTCGTCGTGCCGGTATTGCTCGCCACGTCAAACCCCGGGAAGGTGCGGGAGCTGCGATCCCTGCTCGCCCCGGTGGCGTTCGAAACCCCCTCTGACTTGGACATCAATCTCGAGGTCGATGAATCGGGCCAAACCTTTGCCGAAAATGCGGCGATAAAAGCCCGCGCGTTCGCTCAAGCTACCAGCATGGTGACACTTGCCGACGATTCCGGCCTTGAAGTGGACGCCCTGGGCGGCGAGCCAGGCGTTCACTCGGCGCGGTACGGGGGCCGGGATCTAGACGATCTCGGGCGGCTCGAGTTGTTGCTGCACAACTTGAGGGAGGTTACCGAGTTTTCTCGGCGCTCCGCTCGCTTTACGTGTTGTATGGTGGTGACCTTCCCCGATGGCAGGTGCTGGGATACCACGGGGGTCTGCGAGGGATTCATCGCCCAGGTGCCCTCGGGAGCAGCCGGTTTCGGCTACGATCCGATCTTCTATTTGCCCGATCATCAAAAGACCATGGCCGAAATCCCCGCCGCAGAGAAGAATCGCATTAGCCACAGGGCGCAGGCTGCGCACAAAATGGCTTCACTTCTGCGCCAGCTGTCCCCCGAGCTCTTCTAGCCGCCTCCGGGGCACAAAGCGATATCTACCCGACGAGAACAGCGATTCGTTAGATCGTTTGTTGAGCGGGACTTTGGGCCCGCCTATATTTGCGACCCTCCATGTTTGGTCCTTTCCGCCACTACATCCGGCCGTATATCAGGCACATTATTTTCGGGCTGGCTGCCATTGCCATCGCTCAAGCGGCCGCCGCTCGTATACCATTGCTGCTCGGGGATGCGGTAAACTCCATCGACGTCGCGGCTCCCGCATCCCGGACCCTCGATGTGGTGTATCTCATGGTGGCTCAGATCCTCGCCATGGCCCTTGTGGTGGCGGCCGGCAGCTACACCATGCGACGTTTTCTAGGGTTCACCTCCACCCACATAGAGTACGACATCCGCACAGCCTATTTCGGCCACCTGTTGAAGTTACCCCTTGCCTATTACCAGGTGCAAAAGACCGGCGACCTGATGGCTCGGGCCACCAATGACCTGAGCTCCATCCGAATCTTTTTCATGTACGGCGTTCGCGGGTTGGCAGAGATCGTCCTTACCCTCGGATTTACCATCACCTTGATGTGTCTGATCGACCTGAGGTTGTCGCTGATCGTTCTCGTTCCGCTGGCTGTTCTGAGTCTGTTCGTCTTCCGCATGGCCGGTTTGGTACATGCTCGGTTCGGCGCTATCCAGAGATTCTTCGGGCTCATGAGCAATTTCATCCAGGAGAACCTCGCCGGGATTCGAGTCGTGAAGGCGTATGTCCAGGGACTGGCGCAAACAACCGCCTTTGAGAAACTCAACGCGAGCTATCTGGACAAGAACAACCTGCTCATCCAAACCCATGCCGTATACCGACCGTTCACTCACCTGGTCGCGTCGATAGGCCTCGGACTCAACCTCTGGTTCGGCGGTCACGCCCTGGTTGAGGGGTCGATTTCCATGGGCGACTTCGTGGCGCTCAACGCTTACCTGACCGTCCTGATACGCCCCATCGCCTACATCGGCTGGGTGGTGGATCGGACCCAGAGAGCCCTCGTGGCCATGCGGCGAATCAACGAGGTACTGAACACCCAACCTCCGGTGGAAAAACGTTTCTTCGCTGCAGCGGGAAGGAGTCTCGGGGGGGGGATTCAGTTCCGCAATCTCAGTTTCAACTATGGTGAGCATCGCGTGCTGAGATCCATCGATCTGGATATCCCCGCCCGATCTACGTTGGGCATATGTGGCCGGGTAGGCGCCGGAAAAACCACGTTGGCTCGCCTCATACCCCGGCTGATTCGCAGCAATCCAGGTGAACTGCTTCTCGACGGTGTTCCAATCGAGGACTGGCCCCCGGAGCAGATCCGCGCCGGCATCGGATATGTGTCCCAAGCTCCCTTCCTGTTCTCCAACAGCATCAGCGCCAACCTCGCCTACGGTCGACCCGATGCTTCCCAAAATCGGATCGTAGACGCCGCGGCCAAAGCGGAATTGTGCGAGGATATAGCGGAATTTACCGAGGGTTTCGAAACCATGATCGGAGAGCGCGGTGTGACGTTGTCGGGGGGCCAGAAGCAGCGTGCGACCCTAGGCAGAGCACTGCTTCTCGAACCACAGATACTCATTCTGGACGACGCTCTGTCGGCCGTCGACACGCGGACCGAAAACGCAATCCTCGAACACCTGTCTGGCTTCCTCGCCGAACGCACGGCCATTATCGTTGCCCACCGCATCTCGACGTTGCGGTTGGCGGACCAGATCATCGTGCTCGACGACGGGAAAATTGTCGAACGCGGGAGCCATAGAGAACTCGTGGCGGCCGGGGGCTTCTACGCCGAGCTGTTTCGCCGGCAGGAGCTGACCGCGGAACTGGAGGCGATGTGAACACGGAGCTGAACCAGGAGGAGGAGCTGCAGTATCGCGCCTTCGAGCCCCGGCTCATGTGGCGCTTATTGCTCTACATGAAACCGTACCTGGGGAGAGTCTGCGCCGCGCTGCTGCTGATCGTGGCCGCTGCGGCCACCAGCCAGGTTGGCCCCCGGCTGACCCAGGTGGCCATCGACGAACATATACTCGCGGGCGATCTGGACGGCCTCACCTGGATTGTCGCGCTGTTTTTCGGAAGCATCGTCCTGCAGTACCTCGCCCAGTACGGTCAGACGATCGTCACGGAGGTGACCGGGCAACTGGTGATGCGCGATCTACGGCGGCAGATCTTCGCCCATCTGCAGCGCTTGCCGATGCGCTATTTCGATCGCACGCCGATCGGTCGTATCATGACGCGGACGACCAACGACGTCGAAGCCCTCAACGAGTTTTTCACCGAGGGTGTTGTCTCCGTGTTCATGGACATCTTCACCCTGATCGCCATCGTCGGTTTCATGGCGCACATGGACGCCAAACTCACCCTGGTATCATGTCTGGTCGTTCCGGTGCTGTTTGTGACGACTTTTTACCTGCAGGGATTGGCCATGAGCGCTTACCGCGAGCTCCGGACACGTCTGGCCCGGCTCAACTCCTTCCTGCAGGAGAATATCAGCGGCATGGAGGTGGTTCAGCTTTTTAATCGTCAAACGCAGAACGCCAAAGACTTCGACGGCGAACATATTCCCTACCGCAAGGCCGAAGACCGGGAGATCCACTTCTATGCCATCTTCTTTCCGCTCTCCGAGTTCATCGGCACCGTCGGCATGGCATTGATCGTCTGGTACGGTTCGCTCTCGGTGTTGGACGCCAGCATCGAACTGGGCGTTCTCGTCGCCTTTCTGCAGTATATTCGGCGTTTCTTTCGTCCGATCATGGATATCAACGACCGCTATGCATTGTTGCAGAGTGCCATGGCAGCCTCAGAGCGGATCTTTGAGCTGCTGGATCTGGAGCCAGAGCCGGAAGGGGGCGTAAAAGGAGCGCCGTTGCCCGATCTAAAGGGCGTCATCGAATTTCAACACGTGTCGTTCAAATACGATGCCGTCGCCGAGGAATACGTCTTGAAGAACGTCTCTTTTCGCGTCGAAGCGGGCCAGAGCCTGGCGTTGGTGGGCGCCACTGGATCGGGAAAAACCACCATCGTCAATCTGCTTTGTCGCTTCTATGAGATTCAGACCGGAAAGATCTTGGTGGATGGTCGGGACATTGTGGATTGGAACGTGGATGAATTGCGCCAACGCATCAGCATCGTCCAGCAGGACGTTTTTCTGTTTTCTGGTGATATCGCGGGAAATATTACGCTGGGCAGCGCAGTGAGCGAAACCCGAGCCGAGGAGGCAGCAGGCTACGTAAATGCCCGCCGATTCATCGACCGCTTGCCGGGAGGCATGAAACACCCGGTAGCGGAAGGGGGGTCTACCTTATCTGCCGGAGAACGGCAACTGTTGTCATTTGCACGCGCCGTTGCCTTTCAACCGGAGATCCTGGTGTTGGATGAGGCTACTTCGAGCATCGACACGGAGACGGAGCACCTGGTTCAAGAAGCGATCTCTCGGTTGATGAGGGAGCGCACGTCGATCGTCATTGCGCACCGGTTGTCCACCATTCGCAATGCGGACCAAATCCTGGTCATGCACAAAGGCGAGATACGGGAGCGCGGCCGGCACGAAGACCTCATCTCCCGACGGGGCATTTACGCCAGGTTGTACCAGCTACACTACGATCCAGAGAAGCGGAGATCGGCCTAGCTTCTTTCCTATGAAGACTGCGTCTCGGATTCTTTGGCGGCGTCCGCCTCCACGCGCTCATGATTCGGATGCATAACCTTGTCGAGCTCCTCCTCATGGCTCTTCAACTCCTCCTTCAGTCCCTCTATCCGGGTGCGAAAGGAGTTCAGCGTGTCATCGGCAGAAACCGAGCCATTGGAGCCACCGATCATGCGTTTGTAGATCTCCTCGCCAAGTTCTGCAAAGGTCGACCGCAAACGTCTGCGGGTAACAGCCATATCCGCTCGCACGCGCAGTGCTTGGCCGATGATTTTGCCACGCTCGGCTACGTCACTGAGTCGTTCTCGAAGGGCCTCAGTTATTTTCTTCTTCGTCGGCATGCTCACTTTCCTCCTGGGTCTTCAGGCCATCTAGGCGCTCTTCGACGGCCTCTATCACTTGGTCCTTGGTATCCTCCGCTTTTCGAACAATCTTGCGGCGGGTAATGTCGCCTCGATGAGGTGCGAGCAGCATTCCCAGAACGCCACCAATCACCGCACCTGCGAGACAGCCAGCGAGAAAGCTGCCGGCGTGACCCACATCATCGGAGCCTGAATAGCTTCTTCTAGTAAGCATTTAAACTCCTCCTCCGGTTCCCGGCGGGTAAGGCCTGTATATCCATTGGCCTATGTTTGGCCCTTAGAATATATCACACCGGTCTATTTGAACAAAATTTCACTAGTAGGTATTATTTCTAGGGATCATCCTATCCCAAAGGTGACCCATGGCCAAGGTATTAACGGCTCCTTCCCGCAGTCTCAAAGAGTTTCGCCTCCTTCCAGGTTTTACCGCCAGCAACGGATCGACGCCTGACGTTTCTCTGTGCACAAAGATTTGTCGATCCGGCGATGACTTCCTCCATCTGCACATACCGTTCATAAGCGCGGCCATGCAGGCAGTGACTGGAACCGAGATGGCTATTGCCATCGCACAGATGGGGGGGATTGGAATCCTACCCGTCAGTCAGCCGATGGAAGACCAGTGTGATGCGATCGATCGCGTGAAGCGGTTCAAGGCTGGATTCCAGACGAACATCAAGACCCTTTCCCCGCAACAAGCCATCGCCGAAGTCATTGGCATCATCGAGGAAACCGGATATACCACCTTTCCCGTGACCGACTGCGGGCAGCCCAACGGCAAGCTGTTGGGCATTATTACGGACAAGGACTTCGACGTTCGCAGGGACCACGAAAGCCTGGTGGTCGACCGCATGAAGACAGACGTACAGACCGGGGTGGAGATCGAGGACCTGTCGCAGGCAAACGAATTGATGATACAGTACGGCCGGGGGGTGTTGCCGATCGTCTCCAAAGACGGCTTGCTGCAATCGGTGGTATTCAAAAAGGATCTAGACAAACACCTGCAGCATCCCAACGAATCGATCGACGAAAAGAAACGGCTACTTGTGGGCGCCGCCATGTCGACCCATCCCGAAGACCGGGATCGAGTACGGGCGTTGGTCGAAAGGGAGGTCGATGTCCTGGTGATCGACGCTTCCGATGGACACACCGAGTATCAGAAGCAGGCGTTGGGATGGATCAAAACGGAATTCGACGTTCCGGTCGTGGGAGGAAACGTGGTTACCGCCGCCGGGTTCGAATTTCTCGCGGCGGCCGGCGCCGATGCGGTCAAGATCGGGATGGGTATCGGATCGGGTTGTACGACCCAGGAGATCAAAGCCACGGGAAGGGGCCAGGCAACCGCGTTGATGGATATCGCGCCGGCTCGGGACGCGCTGGCGAAAAAGGAGGGGCGTTATCTCCCATTGATTGCCGACGGAGGTATGTCCACCACGGCGGAGATGTCGGTTGCTCTCGCCCTCGGCGCCGATGCTTTAATGATGGGCAACTTTTTCGCCCGCTACACCGAGAGCGAAGGTAATCTCGTGCGCAACGCCGCCGGAGAGGTCGTCAAGGAATATTGGATGGAAGGAAGCACCAAGGCGCGCAATTTCCGTCGCTATGCTCAAGCCAAGGATATTTTTTTCGAGGAGGGCATCACCGGGTACGTTCCCCACATGGGTTCGGTATACGAGAAACTACCGGTAATCCTACAGATTCTGGGAGCGACCCTAGCGACCAGCGGTTGTCGGACCATGGATGAACTGCACGAACAAGCTGTACTCGAAAAACAATCACCCACCGCCCTTGGCGACAGTCAGGTACACGACATGGTCGCCATGAACATCGACCAGCAGATCCTCTAGACCCGGTTCCCCACCCCGAGTACCCCGCGTCGCCAACCTCAGGGAAGCGGCAATTCGACCCTGCGGCCTTCCCGCATGCTGATATTCACCGCTTCGGTGAATTCCATGTACCGAATTCCGTCGGCGAACGAGGTGTGGGTAACCGGTTTCTCCTCTAACACGGCCTCTGCGAACTCCTCCTCGACGCGCCAGCCTCCCTGTTCCTCTAGAGGGACCGCAAGAGGCCGGAATGCCGTATCGGACGACGTAGCTATCGACGCTCCGGCCCCGTCCAGCCTGAAGCTCCCTTTGGTGCCAAATACGGAGATGGAAGCTTCCTCACCGAGGTGAGCTACGCTGCTCACATGGTACACCGCCGTGGCGCCGCCCTGCATCTTTGCCACGATGCCGAGACTCTCCGGCACGTCCGCAACACCGGGGGATCCTGTTTCGGGGTTGGTTCGTTCGTTTGTGAAAACACTGCCAGACGCCGACACTGAGCTTTCTACACCCGCGTAGCGATGAACCGTTTCGTTCAGAATCCCTGTGATCATAATATTGTTTCCGGACAATTCCCGCCGTTGGCGCCAGTGAAGGGGTGCCTGGGGATCGTACCCGCCTCCGAGCCCACACACGTGGATCTCCAGAAAGTCGCCGAACTGCCCGGCGCTCACCATGTCCAGTAGAGCCGATTCGGTCTCTAACCAGATGGGAGCGGGAACGATCATCGAGACCTTGTCGGACTTGGTCGAAGCGGCGTGCATCTGCCGCGCTTCCTCCAGATTCATCGCCATGCGAGCTTCGGTCAGGACGTGCTTACCCGCAGCCAGCGCCTCCAAGGTGACGGGGCAATGCATGTACGGCCAGGTCCCGATACACACGGCGTCCACGTCGGCGCTGGTCACCAAAGCCTTCCAGTCCTCGTGGACGGCAGCTATGCCGAACTCGTCTGCAACCTTTTGCCCCGAGGCGAGGGTTCGGTTGCATACGGCGACGACCTCAACGCCCTCTATCTTCTGAAATCCGGGAATGTGACGTGTCCGCGTGTTTTCCCCTGCACCCACGACTCCAATTCTCAATGGCATCTCTGGTTCTCCCTTGCAGCTTTCCGATTTTGAGAGAAAACGGGCGATCCTCCACCGCGGAGGACCGCCCATCACGTTTGATGCTGTTCCGGACCGCCCGAAACTTCAGCTATCTTCAGTATGCACGATCTTGTAGAGGATCAATCCGATCACACCCCCCACGATGGGCCCGACGATAAATACCCACAGGGTGCTGAGCGCCGCGCCCCCTTGAACGATGGCCGGGCCGAAACTGCGCGCCGGGTTCAACGAGGAGTCGCCCAGTTGCGCACCGACCAGGTGGGCTACGAATAGGAACCCTCCGATGGCCAGTCCAGCGAATCCGGGCGTTGAGTCATTCCGGGTGGCGGTGAAAATCGTGAAGAGGAACAGTGCCGTCATCACGACCTCCCACCCCAACAGGGTACCGGTGGTCATGCCCCGCGGATTGCCGTTGGCGCCCAGGCCGTGTTGCGCCGCTTCGTATCCGGGGATGCCGTTCAGAAGCGAGAGCAGGACCAGACTTGCCGCTGTTGCGCCGATCAGCTGAGCAACGATGTAACCGGGCACTCGGTTCCAGCCATGTCGGCCGGCCAACGCCATGGCGATGGTAACAGCCGGGTTGATGTGGCAACCCGAAGCGGGCCCGATCACCCAAACCAGAACCATGAGGGTGAATCCGAAGGCAAACGAGATTCCCAGCCAACCGGTATCTCCGTACCCGCTTAGAAATCCCTGCAAGGTGGCTACCGAGGTTCCGACGAACACGAGAACGAACGTTCCCAACGACTCGGCCAAGTAACTTTTTACCGGACTTTCCATATCGAAATCCTCTCTCCGTAGGTAATTCGATTACGTGGTGCCCCAATGTATACCATGGGTGGCGACTGTCAAGAAGACTGAGAAGGCGGGACTTGCGTTGGATTCCCAGACGAGATTTGGGTATTTTGAGAGCGGCGCCACGGCGGATTCAAACACCTCGTTGAGGCCAATCCGCGCCTACGAGAGCTGCGATTATCGCCAACTCAAGAATTCTCTTCATCGCCCGTCGGTTCCCACCCACGCTCGGCGGAATTCAGAGACATTGCTTCGAATTGCACAAGCGGCTTGCCATCGCCACGGACGTGAGGTTGGTGGCCCTGGATCGTCAGTCACTTATACACTTGATATGGTTTCTGCCATTCGCCTTCGCTGTAACCCTGTTCGCGGTCCTGTTTCGAAGAGTAGACGTGGTCTACTTTGGTGACGGCGTGGCTGGGGCGATGGCTCCCCTGCTCCGCCACCTGGGTCCGGTGCGTTTCGTGGTCACCATCTACGCTTTGGAGATGACCTACGGCAATTGGATTGCCCGCACGCTCATGAAACGCGGTGCGCTGTGTTGTGATCGAGTAGTCGCGATCAGCCAATACTCGCGGCAGCTTGCCGTTCGAGCAGGCATACCCGATGACAAGATCGAAGTCGTCTATGTAGGCATCAAGCCATTGATGTTGCCATCCGATCGCTGCCGGGAACTCGCGAAACGGTTTGAAGCTGAGCACGAGGTGAAATTCAGCGAGCGGGTGCTTCTCAATTTCGGTCGCCTGATTCCGCGCAAAGGCGTCGCTGCGTTTCTCGAGAAGGGCATGTCCATGCTCGACCCGGACATCAAACTGGTCGTCTGCGGGGGCGGACCGGATTTCCAGCGCATAGCCGCGTTGCAGACCCACCCCGGTCTGCGGGATCGGCTGGTGCTCGTGGGACACCAAAAGGAAGAGGTCGTGGCCATGTTGCGACAGAGTTGCGATCTTTTCCTCTTTCCGAACATACCTACCCCCCACGATGCGGAAGGTTTCGGAATGACGCAGTTGGAGGGTATGTATGCAGGCCTTCCGGTGGTGGCGTTCGCCGTAGATGCCATCGTAGAGAGTGTGCGCGAAGGCGGCTACTTGGTCGAGCCCAACGACTACGCTGAATTTGTGGAGCAGATTCACCGGTTTTATCGCTTGTCAGAGGCCGATAAAGACGCGAAACGCGAGGAGGCGAAGGAATACGTCCGCGGGGAGTACTCGTGGGATGTCAACGGCTCCCGGTATTTGGAGATTCTCGAAGGGAGGAGCTAGAAAACGATGCGCTACACTGAGCTGGACACGCCGGCGCTGATCGTCGACTTGGACGTTCTGGAGCGCAATATCACGACACTTCAGTCTGCCTGTGATCGACTTGAGATCGACTTGCGGGTTCACACGAAGACCCACAAAACGCCACGGCTGGCCCAATTGCAGATAGACCACGGGGCCGTCGGCATCTGTTCTCAGAAACTGGGTGAGGCCGAGGCGATGGTCGCCGGCGGCATCGTGGACATCCTGATACCGTACAATATTCTCGGCCGCCCGAAGCTGGAACGACTATCGAAATTGATCCGTGAAAGCGATGCCACCGTGACCCTCGCGGCAGACCATTCAACCGTCGTCGCCGGTTTATCCGAGCAGGCCTCGCGGGACGGCCTGAATGTCCGGGTCCTGGTGGAGATGGACTCTGGAATGGGTCGATGCGGAACCCAGTCGCCGCAGCAGACCTTGGAGCTTGCCCAGGAGATCGACCGTTCGCCTGGATTGGAATTCATGGGGGTCATGACCTACCCCAGCATGGAATCGATGGCGCCATTCATCGAAGAGGTGAGGATACTCATGGACGGTTCCGGTTTGCCGCTGCACATGGTAAGCGGGGGTGGAACCGGAGAGGAGGAAATATCCAAGGCACTCGGGTGCACCGAGGTCCGCATCGGCTCCTACGCCTACGAAGGCATGACCCGGATCAAAGAACGGAGCGATTTGAACCCGGAGAGATGCTCTCTGAGGTTAGTGGTCACTGTAGTAAGCGCTGGACATCACAACCACGTTATCGTTGACGCCGGCATGAAAGCCCTTGCCAGTTATCCTCCCATTCCCTACGGCTATTGCCTAGAGTATCCGGAGATTTGGTTCGAAAAGATGTACGTCGAACACGGCGAACTCAACGTCGACGGCTCGAAGCATACCTTCTCGGTGGGAGACGTCATGTCGTTCATTCCGCTGCATGGAGGCATGACCACCAACCTCCACGATCGGATATTTCCGGTCAGAAACGGAGAGGTTGTGGACGAGTGGGAGGTAGCGGGGCGGGGCAGATCGCAGTAGCGGTGCGACTTTTCTTGTCGACATTGCATCCAATGCACGAAACCCGGACAAGCAGCCGGCATGGCGCTTGAACGTCTTGTGGAGGACTAATTATGGAAACGTTAAACGCGAAGATATTCGACGTCGAGGCTTTCGAGTTCGAGGAGGTCGTGATCGAGGGATCCAAGGAACGAACGATCGTGATCGACTTCTGGGCCCCGTGGTGCGGCCCGTGCCGCACGCTGGGCCCGATCCTGGAAGAGGTGGTGAATTCCCTGGGCCCGGACATCGCGCTGGCGAAGGTCAATGTAGATGACAATCAACAGCTGGCCACGGCTTTTGGCGTTCAAGGGATCCCGGCTGTCAAGATCGTCAAGGACGGGCGCCTGGTTCAGGAATTTACGGGGGCGTTGCCGAAAGAGGAGGTGGAGAAGTTACTTCGACCGCTGGTGGTACTGCCCGAAGACGACGAGACGGAAGATCGATTGAATGAGGCTCGCGACCTGGCGGATGCCGGCGACTTGCACTCGGCAGCCGAGGTGTTCGAATCACAGATCGAGGAGAACGAGGACAACACCGAGGCCATCCTCGGATTGGCTAGAATTCGCCTGCGACAGGGGCATTTCGATCGGGTGGAGGAGCTGGTTAAGCGGGTGGAACCTGGCGATTCCGAATACGAAAAAACCCAGGCACTGCTGGCCCAGATCGGATTCGTCCGCAGCTGCCGGGATGCCGGCGGAGAGGAGCAGTGTCGCGCGAGATTGGCGGCGGATCCAGACGACCTGGAAGCGCGTTTCAACGTCGCCAGCTGTGCCGCAGCGGACGACGATTTCGCCACGGCCTTGAGGGAATGGTTTGCGATTATCGAGCGCGACAAGGGGTTCCGCGACGGCGCTGCCAAAGATGCAATGGTAGCTGTTTTTCGCTTGTTAGGTCGGCACAACGAAGTCGTGGCCGATTATCCACAACGTCTGCATAGAACGCTCTACTGACGCCAAAATCCGCGTCATTGAGGCGCTGGCGTCAACGCATATTCGATAATTCGCCGGTCCGGATTGAAGGGGCGCAGGACACCGAGGCCGAGCCCCGCGATAGCAGCTTCCACCAGAGTCTTGTCGTTGCAGTCGCCGACATAGCGCTTTCCCGCCATCAACAACGCCTCCAACGGCGCCAGGCCGATCAGCTCGCTGCCGGTAACACGACATCCTAATTTCTCGGCTTCGGAGCAGCAGGCCTCGAAAACATCGGCCAGACTCGAAGTGCGGTAGTCCAGAAGGTTGAACGATATCTGGGCGCAGCCATACTCCGGTATAAACCATCCCCTACCCTGCAATCTCTTGAACCTGCCGGGCACGAGAAGCGGGCGACCGCTGGCATCCCGTCTCACGATCCCGTTAAGGTCGCGTTTCGGTCCCCCGCTTTCCCGGAGCAGAGCCGCAATGCGCTCGGCGAGATCGGCGTCCATACTGTCGAGATTTACGTTCCAGGCGATGAGAAAATCGCGCGCCCCGATTGCGGTTGCGCCGGCCTTTGGGTTTAGTTGGGTCGGTCCGAAGTCCGGAGCACCTTCTGCGGTTTGCAGTTTTGACCCGAGGGCTTCGTATTCACCGCGACGTAGGTCAGCGAGATTCCGACGTCCCGCTTGGGTCGCAGCCTCACCGTAGAGATACACTGAAATACCGAGCTCTTCTCCGACTCGAGCACCCAATTCGCGCGCCAAGGATACACAGTCTTCCATGGTTGCGTCTGCGAGTGGGACAAAGGGACATACGTCCGTCGCCCCAATTCGTTGGTGAGCGCCGCGGTGTTGGCGCATGTCGATGCAGTCTGCGGCGGCTTCGATGCTGCGAAACGCGGCATCCACCACCGCGCCGGGTGGGGCGGCGATGGTTACTACCGTTCGGTTGGCACCGGCCCCTGGTTCGCTCCCGAGGAGCGATACCTTTGGATCGCTGAGAAGCGCATCGACGATTCTCCGTATTTTTCCATGCGCTCTCCCTTCACTGAAGTTGGGCACACACTCGATCAGACTGACCATTGCGCTCCTCTGTAACTGAGGGGTTGGCGCAGCGAAGTTAGAACGGCTTCATGACGACGGTAAATACCACCGCGATGGCCAACACCAATAAGATAGAGAAGAGTGCCCGGAAATAAGCTGGCGATTTAGTCGCTTCACCCCGTTCGCAAAGCTTGCGATGTTTGGAGAGTATTCCGTGTATGGCTCCGATCATGAGGATTAACACGATCTTGAGGTGCATCCAAGCACCAGAACCGGGTGCTCCTGCGCCGGTGACAACTATCAGTAACACACCCGTTACCAGCGCCAGCACGGCCGCCGGGTTGATGATCCCACGCATCGCCGTCCTTCCAAAAGCGGCAAACGTTTCGCTGCTGGACTCCCGAGCCTGGTAAAACAAAACCCAGGGGAAAATCAACAATCCACCCATCCAAACGAGAATGGATATTATGTGAACAGCTTTCATCCACAGATAGTAGCTGGCCATGTTCCCTCCGTACTGGTTACAGGTTATCGGGATTCAATTCTGCTGCGCGTTGCAGATGAAATCTGGCTTTGTCCGGATCGCCGAGTTGATGCCTCATGAGCTCGGCCAGGTAGCTGTGCACGCCGGCCTGCGTCCCTTCGAGTTCTAGAGATTCCCGCCAGTGGTTGGCGGCGCTTGAAAAATGGCTTCGATTGTAGGCGATCAATGCCAGGGCGTTGTGTGCCGCTGCCTCCGGCGTGATCCTGTTGGACAATTGATAAACCTGTTCTGCCGATACGATCTCGTGCTGGAGGTACAGCCGGTTGGCTAGGTCGATGTAGGAGCTGGCCATCTTGCGCCGATCTGCGTCTTCCACAAAGGCGGATTTGTGCACTCCGTCCCGTAGGGCGCTCAGCGCCAGGTCCTCGAGCCCAACAGTCAAATAGCTTGAAGCCGTCGCCCATGGCAACAGATACAACGCTCGAGAGCGATCGCTGTAACCCCGCATGAACGCTTCCAGTGCTTGGTCTTCCATGTCGGACTTTCCCCACCGATTCATGGCTTCGGCTAGCAGGAGTAGAACATAGAGGGCTTCAGGATTGCGCTGCCGGATTCTGGAGACCACATGTTCGACCCGATCCAATTGGTTTTTCCTAAGAGCCTCAACCGCCCCCTCGAACGTTTTGTCCACACATCCCCGTCCTTGAAATAGCTTGCTCTGCCAGGCAGCGAACTGCTCGGGGAAGATGCTGGCTTTGCGGAATATCGAAACCGTGGGATGGTCGTATCCGGTGAAGGACGGATCGGACCGACGCTCCCCGAACCCAAGACCAAAGAGAAAAGGCTCCTGCTTAAAGCGCTGGACCGGCTCGAACCCCAAGATCCCGATGGTGAGATCTTCGTAGAAACTCGCGAGCGCCGGGTAGAGATCGCTTGCGGCCTGAAACTGCCAGCTGCGATTCTCTTGAGCGATCACTAGAAAGTCCACTTTCTGCAATCTCTCTTCGAGCACGCGCGTGGCTGCGCGGCAACTCAGATACCCCCGCGTGCCAAAATGGAATCCGGTTTCAATCAGCTCGTGGTGATACCGGGTGCTACTGATGGTTGACCGGACAGAGAATCCGCCTCGTTCGAGGCCAATCGTAGTTCCGGCGGGCACGTTTTCATCCACCCACCGGCCGGCTGCGATGCGACTGTCCTCCGTGGAATAGATCGTCGCGAACGCGGCGCCGTACAGGGATGTATAACCGATGAATACGGCAATAGCGGAGAACGCGAACATCCGGAGGCCGGTGGAGCGCAACGTGCGGTAGAAGGCGACACAGAAATCTGCTATCAGCAAGGATGCCGCCGGCAACATGGGCAGTAGATAACGCACGTGTTTTGTGTGTTGTCCACCGATCGTCGCAAAATACAACAGCAGCCATGTCACACAGACCGTCCTCGACAACGAGCGCCGCCACAAACCGTGGATGATCGCCGGAACCAGA
This sequence comes from Candidatus Latescibacterota bacterium, assembly GCA_965217095.1. Classification (GTDB taxonomy): domain Bacteria; phylum Latescibacterota; class UBA2968; order UBA8231; family UBA8231; genus CAYNZV01. The sequence goes on along the minus strand of OZ244235.1, from coordinate 4,859,295 downwards.
AGCGCCGCCATCGGCCAACCGGCGGCCAGAGGGATGAGACTGGCAAGATAGTGGATAAAAGGAGGTGTTGAGATATCGAACAAAGACCACGGACGCAATATTCCTCCGCCGGCGACCAGCGCTGAGAACCCGAAGTCATTTGAAGATTCCGCCCGCATCATCAACTCGGGTTGAACCAGCAGATACGGTTGCAACACGATGAGGGTTGCCAGCGCTGCGAGGCCGGCACACCACAACCTGGGAGCAGCCGCCTGTCTCAACCATGATACGAGCGACCTCTCGGCGGTGCCGAAGGCGCAATGGGCAACTATCAGGGTCGGGAACAGCAGTAGTCCATTGAGACGGACAGCCGCTGTTAAACCGACACAGATACCGCTTAGAACGTAGAGGTCGTAGCGGTAGGTCCGGAGGGTTTTGATAAAGCAGGCGGTGCTAACCACAACCAGCAAGGTGAAGACGCCGTCGACGGTGTAATAGTGGGCGAGCTGAATGGCTATGGGGAATGCCGCGAGTAGGGCGGTGGAGAGAGCCGCAACGGCGCTGCTGAAATACGCTCTGGCCAAGAGCCACATGCCTATCAGGCACAGTATCGAAAGGCCGGCCGAAAAGAATCTTACGGCCATGAAAAGACGGGGTCTTATAGGAGAGGCACGCAGTTCACCGAGATCGACGTCGTACGCCATCGAAAGAGCTTCGACGATTCCGCGCGCCAGATAGATAGGCAACAATCCGTAGGAGGTAGTCGGTGGGCGCAGCGGTGTTTCCAGCTGGATAGCGGCATGAACGAGGGTTTCTTCGTCTGGGTGGAATTCGTAGAACTCCTCGCCTACTCCCGGAGCAGCGCGCTCCGGCAACAGAAAGTCGCTTCGGTCCCGGTCAATCCCGTTGAAGCGGGCTGCGCCCCCCAGTGTCAAGGCGACGACAGCGACGAGAGACCAGTACGGTTTGCGGTTCACTGCTTGTTGGAAAGCGCCCTTGCGCGGGCGAGCCAGGGCTTTAACCTGAATAATTCATGAATCCGCACCAAGCGAACGAATTCGGTGCGCTGGTCAATGGCTGGACGTTTTGGTAGCGGGTTGATCGAGTGCTGTCGGTCGTCGAGGTGTTGTCTGGGAGATCTGAGCCTCTTTTGGATGTCATTGGGACAGTCGGGTCCCTTGGTGGATCGTGTGCGTGGATGTAGTGGGACATCGCAAAGCATCATGAGGTGTCGAGGTTGAGGACGACGGTGCGCATCAGATCCTTGAGCGGGTATGACGTCGGAAAGTGAAAACGGACCTTGGTGGCTTGCTCCCGCACGCGGGCGCCGATTTTGAGCACCCGGAGTTGGATCGTGTTAAAGTTGGACGTCGTCCATTGGGTGCCGCGCATGCCAATCTGTTGGATCGTGTGCAGCAGCACGTAGGCCGCGCTGTGCAGGAAGAGGCGAAATTGGTTGGCCGAGAAGCGGTGGCAGGAGGTGCGGTCGGACTGCAGGTAGGTCTTGTGATTCTTGATGAAGCCTTCCGACCGCCCACGAGCGCAGTAGATCTCCTCATACAGAAACTCGGGAGTGCGGTTGCGGATATTGGTCACCACGAAGCGCGGGTTGGCTTTGCCTTGTGTGATCTCGGCCTTGTAGATAATCTGGCGCGGTCGGGGCCAGCTCTTGGCCTGATACTCGAAGCGGTCAAAAAGCCGCACCGGTTCATCGCTCTGCTCGGCCAGCGCCGCCACCAGCTCCATCAGCGGTTCGCCGAGTGCCTTGAGCTTGTTGTTGATCGCCTGTCCCAGAATGAAATCAATACCGTATCCGTCGCACAGGTCGTGCACCTCAGGGGTGCTGAAGTGTGAGTCGCCTCGTAAGGTGATCTTCGTCTTCGGCCACACCATGATCAAATGATCCAACACGCGTTTGAGGATGGCTGCCGCCTCTCGGCCTCGCATTCTACGACCGGGTCGCAGCAGCGTCGTGATCAATTTGCCCGACTCCCCTTCGTAGAGATGGACCGGAAGGTAGCAATACTCGTCATAGTAGGCATGGAACAACGTCAGTTGCTGGGCGCCGTGTGCCGGATCGTCCGTGTCGTCGATGTCGATGGTGAGCTTCTTGGGCGGCTGGTCGTAAGACTCGATGAATATTTCCAGCAAAGCGAGCCCGATGCGATACAGATCCGAGCGGCTGACACTGTTTTCCAAACGAGACATGGTTGGTTGACTGGCCAAATCGTCTCCCGTCAGAGGCAGACGGTCGCACGCGGTTTTCAGACCCGGATCGCAACGCAGGTCGTCACTGTCATTGGCGTCCTCGTAGCCACAGGCGATCTGGAATACGCGCTGCCGGATGAGGTCAGTATACGTATGGTCGATATAGCTTTGATGTCGACGATCCCGGTGCGGGCTTCCGCTTGTCGCAGAAGCAGGGCGCCCCCATCACTGGTGGTCATGCCACCGTCAAAATCAGCTTCGATCTTTTTGCCCGAGATGTTTGCAAACGATAGCGCGATCTGCGAAGTTTCCATCTGCGGTGGCCCTCTTGATTGGTTGTTGTTTGTGGGTAACCCTAACGTAGGGCAAAACAACCAGTTGTACAGAGGCTCACCGCATTTTTATGAATAATTCAGGTTAGCTGGGAGGCCATGTTGGAATCCTGCAGAACGGCACGCTCCAGATGGTGATACGCGGATGTGGCATCTCCCGGTTTATCGAGATGCGCCTTCCCCAGCAGAGCGTGAATCTGGGGCTGTATATCCTCGATTTCCAACGATCGTTTCCAATGCTCCATGGCAACCGCCGTCTTACCATTTCCATAGGCCAAGGTTCCAAGAACATTCAGCGGGGCCGATGTCGGATGAATCCGCAGGGAAAGATTCAGGGCTTTTTCCATCTCCTTCAACCGGCGTTTCTCGAACAGCATCCTCGCCACCTCGGAGTAGGACAACGCCATAGCTTTCGCCACATCCTCGTCGTACCTGTGGACACCTTCAATGCCTTCCTCGAGAATCCGCACGGCCAGCTCCTCCAGGCCGAGCTCCACCAGGGTTAGCGCGGAAGATCCGGGAATAAGATGGATGGTTCCGTGGTTCGAAGCGTGGAGGGTTCCACCAGCTCCGCTCTCAGGCTCGTACTGCTGCTTTGCCGCCACGCTAGCGGCATTCCTGCCTTGAATCGCGTGGATCTCCGCTTTGAGTAGATACGCCGTTTTGGCGTGGGGAAACTTGCCCAGGGTGTCGGCAACCCTCAGTCTGGCCGAATCGTAGTTCCCGCTCCTGAGATCGTTGGCAGCTGCAAGTAACAGTTTGTCGGAACAGTTGTCATTGTTGAGCAACTCATGTCGCCAATTTTCCAGGGCTGCGTCCATCCTGATTCTGTCAGCGGTATAGATTAGAACGGCTGGATGATCGTAACCAATAAACGAGGGTTCGGACCCGCTGTCGTCGAATCGCATCCCGAAGAGACCGGGGCTCACCTTGTACCGTTTCACGAGCTCGAACCCCAACCGTTCATCAATCAGCCTTTCGTAGAAGCCAGCAACCACGGGAAAGAGGTCCGGCACAGCGCGGTACTGAGCCATCCGGTTGGCATCGACAAGAGCGAGGAAGTCCATCTTCACCAGGCGCTGGCGCAGGAGATCCAATCGGTTGCCGCAGAGCAGATAGGGGGAGGTGTAGAAAATCTGCGGCAGATCGAGCCAGGTTTTCTCGATCCGGGTTTCGCTCAAGAGGCCATGCCAAGGAAAACCACCCCCTTCCACGCCCACTGAGTTTCCCGAGGGAACCTTCCGTTCGATCCAACGGGCCGCCAGTAGACGACTGTCTATCTCGGTATACACGCGTCCGAAGGAGATCCCCGCCACCGCAGTAGGCAAGATTACCACTGCCATCAACGGGACGCCCAGCAGTTGTCGCTTTGACCGAATACGTGCCAATAGGTCGGCGCTCAGAATGGCGATAACCGGAACCATCGGCAGGACGTAGCGCACCGATTTTGCCAGCAAACCGCCGAACTGCAGGAAATAAAGAACCAGCCACATGAAAAGAGCCAGGTGCGCACTTCCACCGACTCTCGCCCCATGAATAACTGAAATCGCTCCGAATCCCGTGGCAACTGTACCAACTGCCAGGGGCAACAGATCCGTCCAGTGGTAGACATACGGCAGGGCGTGGTAATCGATCAGGTTCCAGGGTTGAAGAATCTCTCCGCGCGCAAACTGGACGGCGAGGCTGAAATCCTTGGGAACATTGGCGAGAAACAGAAGGTCCGGCCGAACAACCAGATTGGGCTGCACCAGGATCACCGTGGATAGAGCAACGACGGCGGCGACTGCCAATTTCGCCAACGCGGCTCTTCGGCTTCCTGGCGCGAGAATCCCGCCGCCAGCGCGACCCCGTTCATGCGAACGGTAATCGAGACCCCTATCATCAATCCACTAATGGCAAACCAGATGGCATCTCTCGTTTTCGCCGCCTCGATAATCGAACCGAGTGCCGCCATGGCTGCGAACACGAACAGACCGTCGACGATGAAAAAATGTGCTTGTTGCACCGCTCCTGGCGCGTACGCAACAATTGCGAGCGCCAAGTTGGCTTGTAGACTCCCCATGTTTCTTCTTGCAATGACCCAAACCAGCACCATCGTGCCCAGAGAAAAGAGGATGGCAAGCCCTCGTGCTACGTAATAGATACGACGCGCGCTCTCGGGGTCGCCAAGATCGAGGTGCGGCCAATCAAAAATCCCGCCCAGAACGTAAAGGCAGAGTCGTAGAAGATGAGTCGGAAGGATTCCGTAAACGGTAAAGGGAGGAGTCAGCCAGTCGAACGGGACCAAGGCCCCGCCAATTACGAGCTCCTCGTCGGGATGGAAGCGATAGAAGCTGCCTGCGCCGGTATTCAGGACATCTTCGGAGAAACCGCTTGTTCCCCGGGTGAATCCCGTCAGGCGAAGTATTGTGCCTGCGAGCAGCGTGGTGGCAAGGAATACGTTGGAGGTAAGGACCCTGTTGTTGAGATGCGGCATTGGTGTCGGTAAAGTAGCGAAAACGCCGTACTGTCTCCAGCAAATCGTCAATGTCCTCATGTTCGATCTGGTTGACCCAACATAGGCGCGAGGATATTATCTTCGCGAAATTTGCAACTGAAAGGACAAGCCACCTTGCGCATCGCAACTCGCTTGACGGCGTCCAAATTGCGCCCGAAAATTGACCGTTTTCTGGGACTTAGTGCCGGCAAGATTCACGAATTGAACCATCGTTGGAATTCCGCCAAGGGCACTCCGGTCTTTACGGAGCGGGGCAAGTACACGACGCGGGGGTGGACCGAGTGGACTCAGGGTTTTCAGTACGGCAGCGCCCTGCTTCAGTTCGACATAGCCACCAAGACGGAAGACACCAAGTTCCTAGATATGGGCCGGGAACTGACGGTAAAGCAGATGGCCGCGCACGTGTCCCATGTTGGCGTTCACGACCATGGCTTTAACAACATGTCGACTTATGGAAACCTGAAGCGCCTCATGTTGGAAGGCCGCATACCGTTCAACCAACGAGAGTTGGATCTCTACGAGCTGGCTATCAAGGTGTCAGGCGCAGTCCAGGCTTCCCGTTGGACGAAAACGGCCTATGGCAGTGGGTACATCCATTCATTCAACGGACCCCAGTCACTGTTCTCGGATACCCTCCGTTCCCTCCGCGTACTGGGATTGGCGCATCAGCTGGGTCACGTCCTCATGGCAGAAGGGGACGAAAGGGTCAGCTTGCTTGGCCGGCTGATTGAACATGCAGATACCACCTCTCGCTTCAACGTCTACTATGGCGACGGCCGCGATTCATTCGACATTCCGGGGAGGGTCGCCCACGAGTCCATATTCAACGTGGCAGATGGCCAATATAGATGTCCGAGTACCCAACAGGGGTACTCTCCCTTTTCAACCTGGACTCGGGGCCTGGCATGGATCTTGTGCGGCTACGCCGAGCAGCTCGAATACTTCGCGCAGATACAAGCAGTGGAAGTGCAGCCGTTCGGATCCAAACGCTCAATAGTTCAGAGAATGGAGAAGGCGGCGCGAGCGACCGCGGAGTTCCACCTTGACAACAGCTTCGTGGATGGAGTCCCATTTTGGGACACTGGCGCGCCGGGCACGTTTAGGTTCGGACGGATAACGCAGAAACCATCAGATCCACACAACGATGTGGAGCCGCTCGATAGCTCTGCGGCAGCCATCTGCGCACAAGGATATTTGCGGCTGGGCAACTACCTGTTGAATAAAAAGAATGCTGATGGACATCGGTATCGTTCCGCTGGCCTGACCATCGCCGAAACATTGTTAGACCAACCCTACCTCTCTACCGACCCGAAACATCAGGGCTTGCTCTTACATGCCATATACCATCGACCAAACGGATGGGACTACGTTCCTCGAGGCCGTAAGATACCCTGCGGCGAGTCCGCCATGTGGGGCGACTACCACCTGATGGAACTTGCCCTACTGGTAAAGCGGGAGGCGGAAGACAAACCGTATCCCACCTTCTTTCGGTAGTTCGACATGGCACATAAAATAGGGCTGCTGACGGGGTTTCCGGGTTGGTTGACGAATCGTTTTTTGCAACGTTTGGACTCAGCGGACGATCCGTTCTGGCAAGGTTCCCTGCGCGATTATCGTTGGCATGCGATGGTCGCCCCCAACCACCAGATTGCACAGGGCGAGCTACCTGGTAGAGTGACCGAGGTACACGTTGCCGAGGTACGCGATGAAAGCGCGGTGGCGCGCGCGTTCAGCGCGAATCCGGATCTGGTGCTGCATGCGGCCGGCATAATCCACCCGGCGAGGATTTCCGAACTCTATGCAATCAATAGAGATGCCACAGAGAACCTAGCACGCGTTGCAACGAAAACCGGAGTTCGGCGGCTGGTTTATATAAGTAGCAATGCCGCAGCCGGGTTTGGCCACAGTGCATCCGACCGCATGTGCGAAAGCGACCCGCCCAACCCGGAGAGTCACTACGGAAAGAGCAAGTTGGGAGGCGAACGGGCCGTATGGACGACGATTGAGGGAACGGAAACGGAAGCGGTTGTGCTCAGACCTGCAACCGTGTACGGTCCGCGGTTTCCCCGCCGCCAGCTTCGAGCCTTTCGGGCCGCGAGAGATGGGCGACCACCCACGTTTGGCGATGGGCAGAATGCGGTGAGCGCCGTGTATATCGACAATCTGGTACAATGTGTTGGACTCGCGTTGACGATTCCAGGTGGAGCGGGAAACACCTGTTTCGTCGCCGATGACCCCATCTATCGTTGGTGGGAGGTATTCGATGAGATTGCCAAGGCGCAAGGAGTTGTTGTCCGGCCGCGTCGATACCCTTTGTTTGTGGCCACAGCATGCGCTTTTCTCGACGAGCTTTTGGCGCGGCTGGATCTTTATGCGATGGATCTGCACCTGGCCGGCGAAGCCTCCCGTCACATGCCGAGCTCTCGACGAGCTTTTGGCGCGGCTGGATCTTTATGCGATGGATCTGCACCTGGCCGGCGAAGCCTCCCGTCACATGGGATGTAGCATCGAACGGGCGAAAGAGGTGCTGGGCTACCGTCCAATCACAGATCTGTCGCGAGGGATGATCCAAGCGGTCCAGTGGGCCAAAGAAGTGGCATGGTTGTAACACCATCTTATCCGGCCAGTATCGAGAGGGCGTCCCCTGACCGACCATAACCATCACCCAAGATCTCAGCAGCCGGAGACCGAGCCCTGGCTCGGAGCTTACCACAGCAAGGCATTGGTGGGACGCCGGCTGCGCACCTATCGGAAAAAGTTGCGACGTCTAGGTTTGCTTGGCGACACTGCCGGGCTTAAAACTCTGGATATCGCGTGCGGTTCCGGCGAGGCGCTGGATCTCATGTCCGCATCCGGGGCAAGAGGACTCTACGGACTCGATCTGTTTCGCTCCACGCAATCGACGCAACACTTTTCCAGAATCGTTGCCTCCGGCACCCTGTTGCCTTTCGCGTCGGCCACGTTCGACCGAGTGATCTGTACCCATTCCCTTCACCACTTCCGCACCATGTCGAATCTAGAGCTTCTCTTCGAGGAAACGAGGAGAGTATTGAAGGAAAATGGCCGGTTATTCCTCATCGATCACTTCGACACGTTCTACCTGCGGTTGATTTTCTGGCTCTGTCAGCTACCCATCCCGGTCTATCCCGCATCCGTCAGGTGTTTTGGCACCCAACTCCGCGAGGAGCAGGATTGCATCAGTTGGTGGCTGCGCAACTGGGCAGATATCTTTGAGTTGCTAAGACGTACCGGCGTTCGCATCGAAAAATTTGAGCGCGGCCTCTTTTTCTTCTATCTACGGGGTGTTAAGGTCTAGGAATGGCCTTGCTGTCAGTCGTAATTCCGGCCTATAACGAAAGTCATCGAATCGAGGCAACCCTTCGGGACGTGCTGGAATACCTCTCCCGGTCAGATTTCCCCTTCGAGCTTGTAGTAGTAGACGACGGAAGCACCGATGGCACGGCCGAGCTCGTCACTTCCAATCCCCATCCCGCGGTGAGGCTGCTGCAGTTGCCGCGCAACATGGGGAAAGGGGCGGCCGTAAAAGCGGGTTGTCTCGACTCCAAGGGGGACTGCATCTTGTTCATGGATGCAGACCACTCGACCAGAATCGAGGAGGTCGAAGCGTTTATCCAGGGCCTTAGGAACGGACACGATTTGGTTGTCGGGGTTCGCACCTATCAGGATGGCGAGAGTCGTGCCCAGCGCATCATGGGGCTGACGTTTCTCATTTTCGCCCACCTTTTCGTATTCAAGAAGGCCGTTGTGGACAGTCAGTGCGGGTTCAAAGCCTTTACGCGCGAGGCAGCCCAGCTCATTTTTTCCAACTGCCGCAATCAAAGGGGGACCATCGACGTGGAGATCTTTTACCTGGCCCATAAATTCGGCTTGAAGATATTCTTTGCTCCGGTGCATTGGAGAAATGCCCCCGGATCAACGATCTCCGTTTGGAAGTGCATACTGAGGGATCCGTTCGACATGCTTCGCATTCGTGTGCGTGACCTCTTCAACAGATACTCAGGCATTTGATCCATGTTGACCCAGAGTAACACCGCTCTCGCGATTGTCGACGTGCAAGAAAAGCTCGTAGCCGCAATGGCCGAGAGAACCTCACTTGTGGCCAACCTACAGACCGTGGTTCGTGGAGCGAGGATGCTCGACCTGCCAGTACTTTGGGTGGAACAGTATCCGCAGGGCTTAGGCAGCACCATCTCCGAATTGCAAGAGCTCCTGGACGGATTCGAACCGCAGCTGAAGAATTGCTTCAGCGCATGCGGCCTGCAGGAGTTTGAGGAGGCGCTCGAGTCCACGGGTCGCCGGCAGGTTCTGCTCGTGGGGCTCGAGACACACGTATGCGTGTATCAAACCGCGATGCATTTGTTGGAAAGTGGGTATCACGTAGAGGTCGTTGGCGACGCCGTTTCCTCGCGCACGCAGGAGAACAAAAAGGTTGGACTCAACAGGATGGAGGGTGCCGGCGCTGAGATCACTTCCGTCGAAATGGCGCTGTTCGAGTTGCTGGGGCGGGCCGATAGACCTGAGTTCAAGGAGATTTCCAAGCTAGTGAGGTAAGCTGGCCTCCTGCCGCTGGATAAAGTGCCGCAATTGCCGTCGATCCGGGTGATTCGGGTTTGCCGACAGGATTCGTTCAAAACATTCGACAGCCAGATGCGGACTGTTCATAGCTATATGAAGGTTGCCCAGATCCAGCCACGTGTGCAGGTCATCTGGAACAATAGCAAGCGCCTTCTCAAAGAGCTGTCGGGCACGGTCGAGTTGTCCGTACGCTCGATACGCGTGCGCCGATACCATGTAGTTACCCGCGTAGGTCTTGTCCAAGGAAAAGCCGCGTAGGGCGAGTTCCAAGGCGTCGGCCGGATCGTCCTGTTGCAAGCTAATGGCCCCCGCGCTGGCGTAGGCTCGAGCGAATGAGCGCGCCGCTGAATCGCCACCAGACGGAAAATCGACGGCGCTAGTTCTCCATATTTCGATGTCGGGACCGGGCTGACGCAGAGCTCCAAAATGGCCGATCGGAACGTAGTATGCGTCGATTGGATCGTAAGTCGGCCTCGATCGGCGCAGACCTGAGGGTTCGAAACGAGCTACTCGATACGCGCCGGACTTGAGCTGCTCCGCAAAGCTTGAATCGACAAACGAATACACCAGGGGATGTCGATGTAGCAGAACGTACTCGCAACGCAATCTGTCCACCACGCTCATGTCGCCGTGTGCGTCTTGCAGTTCATTGTGCCCGACGACAAAGTTGAAGACGGGTCGATCAAGTGTGTGGACAAGAAAGGGAACCATTTCGTCCAGTTGCCGGCGTCCGAATCCGCGTTCAAAATGGCGGATCTTCCACCATAGGTCTTGCACGGTGACAGGCGCAGGATCCCCGGCCCATCCACCAAAGTTGCAACAGGCTGTGCCTGAAGGCGCATGCTGATCCAACCAAACACTCGCCTGCAGTCGGGTATCCGTCGCACTCAACAGCTGAGAGACCCTGGTCGAAGCGTACGCTGGCTCGGCGAGCGTCAGAAGAATGGCAGCTAGTTGCCAGCGCCGGCTGCCGATACTTCCCAGCCAACCCGATACAAGCACCGCCTGCAATGCGAACAGCGGCAACGCGTAACGCACAAACACCGCCTGACCGGATCCCATGACCAGGTAGTAGACGGCGAAGGCGGCCAGGAGAACCCACGATGGCTGCCGGCGCCGAACGGCACCGACGACCACAACCCCAAATATAAGAAGGCCCAACCATCCGAATGCGTACCGGGTGCTAACCTTCAAGTGATACCACCAACCCAGTCCAAGATCCTGTCCATGTCCCCCGCGCAAGTGCGCATATTCCCGCTGGAAATGTTCGAGAAACACACCGTAGTCAAGGATCGTGAAGGGGGAGGTGAGGAAGAACATGCCGAGCGCAGCAAGAACGGACAGCAATATGTGGCGATCGGCCCATCTGCGTCGCGTCATTACATGGGCGGCAAAAACGCCTGCGGCTGCGAGGGCGCCGGGATATTTTGTCGCGGTTGCCAGACCGACCAGACCCCCAGCAAGGAGGTAGATGCTCTTGCCGCCATTGTGGAGCAACCTGACGCTGGCCCACATCGCAGCCACGAACCAGAAGGTCATGGGAACGTCTACCGCTGCCAGGGGACTCTGTCGGACGTGGATCGCACAGAGCGCCATCAACATGCCGGCGACCGCGGCGGCCGTGCGACCATACAGTTCCTTGGCGACCAGGGCGGTAACCAATACCGTGCCTACACCGAAAACGGCGCTCGTCCATCGTGCGAGCCCAAGTAGGTCGTCTGCGCCCCAGAAAAATCCGTGGGCAACATGCTCGTCGATTGTCCACGGCACTCCCCGGAGATTGAGCAATACGAAATAGGCGGCGTAGAGAAGTCCCAGAAGATAATACTGCAGAGCGGGGTAGAATGCCGTAACGGTGTGCTGTGGATTCAGGTTACCACTAAAAAAGTAGAGCGGCCAATAGACGAGATTGAACTCGTCGGGATGGTGGGCCGGTGTCCCCGATAGCAATGCAGCAAATCGCAGAACTGCGGCTATACATAGAGCGAGGATCAATGTGGCTGCGAATCGATTAGTGGGCACGATCTCTCGAATAGGAACCGGCGAACCCAAATTGTTGCGATGCGTCGGGAAACCTATATTGCGTGATCACTGGCAACTGACGAAAGGAGCTCGTCGAATTTTGAGATTCGTATTTCTACCGCCAGCAACCGGGCGAGAACGGATTTGGTCCGCAGCGATAAGCGAAGCGGTTTCAGAACTCGAGATTAAGGTATGTGAAACACGTCAGGAGGCGCTCGATGCGCTGCCGACCGCCACGGGAGCATTCGGTGTGATGGATACCGAACTCCTCGAATCCGCCGGTCGGTTGAAATGGCTCGCCTGCCCGCAAGCGGGACCTTCCCCCGAATTCTATTTCGCCGAGTTGGTATCTAGCCCGGTGATCGTAACCAATATGAGGGGAATATTCAACGACTGCATTAGCGAACACATCATGTCGTTCGTTTTGGCGTTTTCAAGAGGGCTACACGTCTATCTTTCGGAGCAGTTTCGCGGGCATTGGGCTCCCCAGGTTGAAAAAGGAAAGCTGGCCAATCTTTCCGAAGCTCGAGCTCTGATCATAGGCGTCGGCGGCATCGGAGGGGCCACGGCAGCGCACTGCCGGCATTTCGGAATGACGGTGACCGGCGTCGACCCGAGAGTCCCCGAGGCACCGGATGGCGTGGACGAGCTCGTTCGTCCCGAGGGATTAAACGACCATTTGCCTCAAGCCGACTTCGTTATCATGACCGCACCTCAGACCCCCGCAACCGAAGGGCTCTTCGACCTTGCGCGTTTCAAGCTGATGAAACGTTCAGCTATCTTTGTCAACATTGGTCGCGGGAGCAGCGTTAACTTGCAAGACCTAACAGTTGCGTTGGACGAAGGCATTATTGGTGGCGCGGCGCTTGACGTCTTCGGGGAAGAACCTCTTCCGAGCCATCATCCGCTGTGGAAAGCGCCAAATTTCCTGATGACCCCACACGTGGCGGGAACCGGCCGGGATATCGACCAACGCCGTCTCGCACTGTTGATCGAAAACTGCAAGAACCTCGTGAAGGGCGAAACCTTGGTGAACATCGTCGACAAGGCGAACCGATTCTAAGTTGGGTGGGCCGTATTCAGTACGGTAGAGAACCCACGATCAAGAGGGTTCCGCTGGCTCGCACGTCTCCTGAAAGTTCCCAGTCCTTCGTTACCCCTCCAAGCTTGTCGCAACAGCGATCGCAAACCTCCAAGAACGGCGGGCGTCCCGGATCGGCGATGATGATTTGTTGCACCTCGGCTTTGACGGCACGTCGAATCAGTTTGTACACAGGATCCACCAGCTCGTCCCAGAAGCATACGTCCGCACCGATCATGAGATCGAATCTGGACAACATCTTCTTCCGTAGATCCTGAAATTTCATGCGCTCGGTTTTGACCCGTACATCGTTGACTTCCGCGTGCAGCTTGAGATAGGGGAATACGGCCGAATCCATATCTACGCCGGTCACCCTTGCCTCGTATTTCTTGGCACAGTAGATGGAAGCCAAACCCCACCCACATCCTACCTCGATCACCCGGCTGTCCTGCGGAAGACCCTGGCGTTTGAGGAAGTCCATGATCAGCCAGCTGGAGTTCCAAAACTTGCCGCCGTGAACGAACGGCTCGTATTCGTTTTTTAGACCTCGGATTCGCTTGTCCGCTGCTTTAAGGACGGTGATACCGAACGCTTTTCTTTGCGTTTTCTTGGGGCTTTTGGTTTTCTTTGACATGCTTTCTTTTAATGGAGGGTTGTTCGGGGCCGCCGGTCGCTAATATTAAATCATCCGATGCTCGGATCAATGGGCGCAACCCGATTGTCATCGCAAGCAGCAGCAGCGATCGCATCGCCAAACACCTTCGGGCAGACGGTGCCGAGGTTTTCCTCGTCTCGACGGTCTTAAGGCTCTTCGCCATCGACATGCTTCTACCGTTGTCAATCCACTCGCAACAGAGGTGGGGCCATAGTCAAAGTGCTTGCAAGGGTTCGCCATCGGTGGAGCAGTGTTGGAGGATACCGAGACTTCCTCGCCCTCGCTTTGCCACTGATTCTCAGCACCGCCAGCTGGAGCATTCAGCATTTCGTCGACCGTGTATTCCTGGCGTGGCATTCCACTCAATCGATGGCCGCCGCCCTCCCAGCGGGGATAACCAACTTCGTGTTTGTGAGTTTCTTCTTGGGGCTTGCAGGATACGTAAACGTCTTTGTCGCACAGTATGTCGGAGCTCGACGGCCCGGCCGCGTCGGCGCCTCCATTTGGCAGGGTACCTACCTCTCCTGGGGAGCAGGAATCGCCGCTCTCGGGTTGCTCCCACTCGCCCGCCCGCTCTTTGACCTCATCGGCCACGATCTCGCGATTCGCGCCGAGGAGGTCGCCTACTTTCGCATCCTTTGTTTCGGAACAGGTCCCATTGTCCTGGCAACTGTGCTGTCCTGCTTTTACAGCGGTCAGGGCAAGACATGGGTGGTCCTGATCGTAAACGCCTCCGCTACCGGCGTAAATATTGGGCTCGACTATGCCCTCATCTTCGGCCATTGGGGATTCCCCGAGATGGGCATCCGTGGGGCGGCCTGGGCCACCAACCTGTCTGCCGCGTTCTCGGCGCTGTTGTTTGGACTGCTGATCCTACGACGCCGAAACCGTGTGGAATTCGGCACTCTGAGCCAGTGGAGATTCGATGGGGAATTGTTTTGCCGGATGCTGAAGTTCGGTGTTCCAAGCGGTGTTAACTTCATGCTCGATATCATGGCGTTCTCGTTCTTCATTCTCATAGTGGGACGGCTGGGCACGGTCGAACTGGCGGCGTCCAACATGGCATTCAACGTCAACAGCCTCGCATTTATGCCGCTGATTGGATGCGGCATCGCCGTGTCTACCCTGGTCGGACAACACTTGGGTGAGAATCTTCCAGACAAGGCCGAATACTGCACGTGGTCTGGCATGCACCTTGCCCTAGGGTATATGGGCACGATGGCTCTTCTGTACTTGTGCGTGCCTGCTTGGTTCTTGATGCCGTACGGCTTGCGTGCTCAGGGAGAGGATTTTGTGGCGGCTCAATACCTGGCTGAAGGACTGTTGCGCTTTGTCGCCGTGTACTGCGTTTTCGACGGCATGTACATCGTGTTTACATCAGCCTTGAAGGGGGCCGGTGATACACGCTATGTGATGTTGGGCTCAATCGGCTTGAGTTGGTTGGTGATGCTCATTCCCGCTGTTGTTGGGGTCGCACTCTTTGATGCGGGAGTGTGGACCTTGTGGACACTCATGTGCGCCTACATCGTCGCGGCAGGCATCTTTTTCTATTTCAGATTTAGATCGGGGGCGTGGAAGTCGATGCGGGTAATTGAAGACGTTGCTCACCTTGACGGGGAGCGAGACTGAGCAATGCCCATCTTCGAGCAACCGGTAGAACCCGCCGTCCTGATCTGTGCCGCCCTGACTCCAAGCGCGTCGGAGATGGCACAAGCCTCAGAGAGGATTGAGCGCCGCATCGGGCCGATCACCAGTTGCAGTCCTACCTACCGGTTCGAGTTCTCGACCTACTACCGTGACGAGATGGGTGATGGTCTGATCAAGCAGCTGTTCCGCGTGGGCGATCCCGTGGACCCCGCTGCACTCTATGACGTAAAACGGAAGACCATGGAGATCGAGAGAGAACTGGCTGAAGAGAAGCGAGGAAAGCTCCGGCGGCGCGCCAACATCGACCCCGGCCTGATCACGGTAGAGAGTCTGGTGCTGGCGACGACGAAATACAGCGGACACCGCATCTGCATAGGCCCCGGACTGTTCGCCGAAACGACGTTGCTATTCCAAAAGGGAAAATGCCAACTGCAACAATGGACCTACCCTGACTACCAGACCCCGGTGGTGCAATCGTTCCTATTGGGAATCAGGGATACCCTGTTGCAAAAACGGCGTCGCTCAAGGGTAGACGACGGCTCACCCTCGCTCTGAGAGAGGCGTGAAACGACGCCAAGCGGGTCCGCGGTAAAGGTGTGCAGGCCGAATGATGCGGTTGTTGGCGAGCTGCTCCATGATGTGAGCTGCCCACCCGGTTACCCGGCTCGAGACGAAGATCGGAGTGTAGAGCGGAATGGGAATTCCCAGCATGTAGTAGACATACGAACAGGGGAAGTCGACGTTCGCAAAAATACCTTTCTCGCGGTCCATCGTGCGCTCGACCACATCGGCGATATCGACCCAGCGGGAGTCCTCCAGAATAGTTGCAAGCTTGCGGCCAACCTGTTTCATGATCGGAACGCGAGAGTCGCCGGTTCGGTACTCGCGGTGACCGAAACCCATGATCTTTCGCTTCTCGGCCAGCGCGTCCAACACCCATTTCTCGGCCACCTCCGCTGAACCGATCTGTTCGAGCATCTCCATCGCTTTCTCATTCGCCCCCCCGTGCAGAGGTCCCGCCAGTGCGCCAATGCCTGCTACGATACTGGCATAGAGGTCGCTCAGGGTCGACGCCACTACTCGAGCCGTAAAGGTCGACGCGTTAAACCCGTGTTCGGCGTAGAGTATCAAAGAGACGTCCAAAGCGGCGACTTTGTGATCGTCGGGTTCTGAGCCGCGCAACATATACAGCAGATTGGCTGCTTGGGAGTATTCCGGTTTCGGAGCAACAGGTTCTACGCCCGATGCGAGGCGGTAGCCGGCCGCGATGATAGTGGGTATCTTCGCCAACAGCTCCACCGCCCTGCGTCGTTCGGCTTCGATGCTGCGGTCACCCGCATTCGGATCCTCCAGCGACAACCCCGAGACAGCCGTTCTCAGCAAGCTCATTGGGTGGGACCGGAGCGGCGCGCGCCGCAGCAATTCGAGAGTGGGATCACTCAGGCCGCGGCGGAGAATGATGGTGTTCTCAAATTCGGAAAGTGCCGCTGCGTTGGGAAGGTCATCGTGGAGTAAGAGATAAGCGACCTCTTCGAACCTGCAGTGTTCGCTGAGGTCGACCAGGTCGTACCCGCGGACTAGCAACCGGTTGCGCTGAACATCAATGCTGGAAATAGCCGACTCGCCGGCGACGATCCCCTCGAGACCTGGACTGTAATCTTCCGTATTCACGGCATCAATCCCGGCATAGTGGATTGTTTCTTAGATCTTTGATCCGTCCTCAACCCTCCTCGCAACAGCGGAATCGATCTTGGCATACTCGTCGTAGCGCAAAAGAGCGTAGAGCTCTTCTCGGGTCTGCATCTGCGAGAGCCAATCGAGCTGGGTGCCTTTGGCGTAAAGATCTTGAAACAGCTCCTCCGCCGATTTCATCATGACTCGAAACGCGGTCATGGGAAAGATGACCATGCGGTACCCCATTTCTGCAAATTCCTCCGCTGAAATGACCGGGGACTTGCCGAACTCAGTCATGTTCGCCATGAGAGCTGCGTCCACCCGCTCGGCAAATTCGGCAAACTCATCTCGAGATTCCAAAGCTTCGGGAAAAATGCCGTCGGCGCCGGCCTCCAGATACCGCAAGCTCCGTTCGACGCTGGCTTCGAACCCTTCCACGCTGCGGGCATCGGTGCGAGCGATCAAGAAAAAGTCCTCGCTGGACCGAGCGGCCGCGGCCGCCGCTAGTTTGCGTTCCATATCGGCGATCGATATCAGGCTCTTGCCATCCAGATGTCCGCAGCGTTTCGGCGCGACCTGATCCTCCAGGTGCAGCCCAGCCAACCCCGCCTGCTCATACGCCTGCACCGTTCGCATTACTTGCAGCACCTCGCCGAAGCCGGTGTCGGCGTCGCAGATCGCGGGTACGTGTAGCGACCGGGCGATGTAACTCGCCTGGGTCGCCATTTCATCCATAGTGAACAGGCCGATGTCCGGGTATCCCGCGGTGCCGTTGACGAGACCGGCCCCGGAGATGTAGACCGCTTCGAATCCCGCCTCCTGTGCCAGAAGCCCGACTGCGGCATTGAAGGCACCCGGAAGGACGACCGTCTTTTCGGCGATCAAACTTCGGAGTCTGGCGCCGGGCGACCTGGGCTCGATTTCGGGCAACATCGGACTGTTAGCCTGAATTATTCATGAATCCGCACCAAGCGGACGAATTCGATGCGCTGGTCAATGGCTGGACGTTTTGGTAGCGGGTTGATCGAGTGCTGTCGGTCGTCGAGGTGTTGTCTCTGGAGATCTGAGCCTCGTTTGGATGTCATTGGGACAGTCGGGCCCCTTAGTGGAGCGTGTGCGTGGCTGTGGTGGGCGACATCGCAAAGCATTATGAGGTATCGAGGTTGAGGACGACGGTCCGCATCAGATCCTTGAGCGGGTACGATGTCGGAAAGTGAAAACGGACCTTGGTGGCTTGCTCCCGCACTCGGGCGCCGACTTTGAGCACGCGGAGTTGGATCGTGTCAAAGTTAGACGTCGTCCATTGAGTGCCGCGCATGCCAATCTGTTGGATTGTGTGCAGCAGCACGTAGGCCGCGCTGTGCAGGAAGAGGCGAAATTGGTTGGCCGAGAATCGGTGGCAGGAGGTGCGGTCGGACTGCAAGTAGGTCTTGTGATTCTTGATGAAGCCTTCCGACCGTCCGCGAGCGCAGTAGACCTTCTCATATAGAAACTCGGGGGTGCGGTTGCGGATATTGGTCACCACGAAGCGCGGGTTGGCTTTGCGCTGCGTGATCTCGGCCTTGTAGATAATCTGGCGCGGTCGGGGCCAGCTCTTGGCCTGATACTCGAAGCGGTCAAAAAGCCGCACCGGTTCATCGCTCTGCTCGGCCAGCGCCGCCGTCAGCTCCATCAGCGGTTCGCCGAGGGCTTTGAGCTTGTTGTTGAGCGCCTGTCCCAGAATGAAATCAATACCGTATCCGTCGCACAGGTCGTGCACCTCAGGGGTGCTGAAGTGCGAGTCGCCTCGTAAGGTGATCTTCGTCTTCGGCCACACCATGATCAAATGATCCAACACGCGTTTGAGGATGGCTGCCGCCTCTCGGCCTCGCATTCTACGACCGGGTCGCAGCAGGGTCGTGATCAACTTGCCCGACTCCCCTTCGTAGAGATGGACCGGCAGATAGCAATACTCGTCATAGTAGGCATGGAACAACGTCAGTTGCTGTGCGCCGTGCGTCGGATCGTCCGTGTCGTCGATGTCTATAGTCAGCTTCTTGGGCGGCTGGTCGTAAGACTCAATGAATATTTCCAGCACCGCGAGCCCGATGCGATACAGATCCGAGCGGCTGACACTGTTTTCCAAACGAGACATGGTCGGTTGACTGGCCAAATCGTCTCCTGTCAGGGGCAGACGGTCGCACGCGGTTTTCAGACCCGGATCGCAACGCAGGTCGTCACTGTCATTGGCGTCCTCGTACCCACAGGCGATCTGGAATACGCGCTGCCGGATGAGGTCAGTATACGTATGGTCGATATAGCTTTGATGTCGCCGATCCGACATCGCCGCCACGATTCGGTCGACGATCCCGGTGCGGGCTTCCGCCTGTCGCAGAAGCAGGGCGCCCCCATCGCTGGTGGTCGTGCCACCGTCAAAATCAGCTTCGATCATCTTGCCCGAGATGTTTGCAAACGACAGCGTAATCTGCGAAGTTTCCATCTGCGGTGGTCCTCTTGATTGGTTGTTGTTTGTGGCTAACCCTAACATAGGGAAAAACAACCAGTTGTACAGAGAATCACCGCATTTTTATGAATAATTCAGGCTAGGAGACGTCGATAGTGGACTCGCGCTCGGGTCCGACGGAAATCAGGGAAACGGGTCGTCCCGTCAGCTCCGAAATGCGGTCGACGTAACGACGAGCGTTAGGATGTAAATCGTTGAAACGACGTGCGGACGTGGTTTCTGTCTGCCACCCTGGCAACTCCTCGTAGATCGGTTTGCAGTTTTCCAGCTGTTCTGGGTCGGATGGGAACTCGGACAGCTCGGTGCCGTCGCAGTCGTATGCCACGCACAGCTTCAGCCGCTCGAGGGTGTCTAGCACATCCAGGCGCGTGAGGGCTATGCTGGTCAAACCGTTGATTCGCCCGGCGAGCCGAACGATCGGAGCGTCGAACCAGCCGCAACGGCGGGAACGCCCGGTAGTCGCACCGTACTCGTGTCCGATAGCACGAATGCGCTCGCCGTTTTCGTCGTCCAATTCCGTCGGAAAAGGACCGTTGCCGACACGGGTTGTGTAGGCCTTGGTAACACCGATTACTTCGGCTATCCGCGTGGGGCCGACTCCGCTTCCTGTGCACGCCCCGCCCGCCGTCGTGTTCGAGGAGGTCACGAACGGGTAGGTACCGTGGTCAACGTCCAGCAGCGTGCCCTGGGCGCCTTCGAAAAGGACCGTCTTCCCGGCATCGAGGGCGTTGTTGAGGAGCGCGGATGTGTCGGTTATGTACGGTTGTAGGCGCTTGCCATACGCGACGAATTCATCAATGGTACCGTTCTCCTCGATCACATCGGTAGCGTATATGCGCGCCAAAATCTCATTCTTGGACTGAATGGCCGAGCGCAACTTGCCGCGGAGCTTATGGGGGCGCATAAGGTCGGTCATGCGGACACCGTTGGAGCGGTCGATCTTGTCGCGGTAGCAGGGACCAATACCTCGCAGGGTGGTGCCAATCGTCAGCCCCGATGGGTCTTCCTCCGCTGCCTTCTCCAGCGCCTTGTGATAGGGCATGACCACGTGGGCATTGCCGCTGATGAAAAGACGGTCGGCAACACGAATCCCCCGGCTTTCGAGCTCGTCCAGCTCCGCTATAAGGGCGACGGGATCCGCCACCACTCCGTTTCCGATAACGCAGATCTTGTCCGAGTGAATGATGCCGGAGGGAATGATGTGAAACACGAATGTGCTGTCGCCCACCTGCACCGTGTGACCGGCGTTTGCCCCGCCCTGGTAGCGGGCCACGATGTCGGCACTCAAGGTCATGTAGTCCACGACCTTTGCCTTGCCCTCGTCCCCCCACTGCGCGCCTAATACGATTTTGGCCGGCATGACTAGTGTAATGGTCCCCGGGCAACCGCGGCTTCCGGCGCGGTATTCAAGGCTTCACCCATCCATTGCTGGATGTCGCGCCGGCCTTCGCCCGTTGTGGCAGAGAAGGAGACGAACGAGAGGCCTCCCAAGTGTCCATCCGACTCCAAACGCCGCAATTTCGTGTTCCATTTGTTGCGGGTCATCTTGTCCACCTTGGTAAAAACCAGCAAGAAATCTGTGTGGCGCTGGCGCAGCCATTCCACCATGACCAGGTCTTGATCGGTCGGGCCGTTGCGCGCATCGATCAACTGGAGTACCGCGACAAGCTGTTGCCGCGTCTGAAGATAGTCCTCCGTCAGTTTACCGAGTTGACTGCGCAGGTTGACTCCGCCGCGCACGTATCCGTATCCGGGAAGATCGACGAAGTAGAATCTCTCGTCAATCAAGTAGTAATTCAGTTGGCGAGTTTTGCCAGGAGTCGAGCTGGTGTGTGCTAACTTCCTGCGGTTTAACAGCTTGTTGATGAGCGAGGATTTGCCAACGTTCGAGCGGCCAGCGAACGCAATCTCGGCGTAACCGTTGTTGGGAAGGTCTGCGGGGCTGGCGGCGCCAATGACGAACTCTGCGGTTGAAAACTCCATGCCATGCGGGTGTCCGGTCGAGTCACGCCCGTTTGCGCTCCAACTCGTCCTCGTCGTCGATCTCCTCCACACCCTTTTCGATCATCTCCGCGGTGATCTCGAGTTTGGTGACATCCGCCTGCGACGGCACATCGTACATGATGTCCATCATCGCCTGCTCGAGCACGGACCTGAGACCGCGAGCCCCGGTGCCTTTCTTGACCGTCAGATCGACCACCTTGCGCAGCGCTTCCTCCGTAAACACCAGCTCGACGCCATCCATTTCGAAAAGGCGCTGAGCCTGTTTTATGATCGCGTTGCGCGGTTCGGTGAGAATATCAAAAAGATCGTCCTCGCCGAGCGCTTCGAGTGCGGTGACCACTGGAACCCGACCCACGAACTCTGGGATCAATCCGTAAGCCAACAAATCTTCCGGCTGCACATCCGCCATGATCTCCTCGCCCTCCGCCTCTTCGGGTTCGTGTGCAGCAGACCCGAATCCGATCATGCGGCGACCGACGCGCTGACTGATAATCTTGTCCAACCCTTCGAACGCCCCGCCACAAATAAACAGGATGTTGCGGGTGTTTAATTGGATCATCGGCTGTTCGGGGTGTTTGCGCCCTCCCTTTGGGGGGATATTGGCGACGGTTCCCTCGATGATCTTGAGGAGGGCTTGTTGAACCCCCTCCCCTGAAACATCGCGGCTGACCGCCGGGGTCGCACTCTTGCGGGCAATCTTGTCGATCTCGTCGAGGTAGAGAATACCCTTCTCCGCCCGCTGCACGTCGTAGTCGGCGGCCTGCAACAAACGCACTAGGATGTTCTCCACATCTTCGCCCACGTACCCGGCTTCGGTCAGGATCGTTGCGTCGGCGATGGAGAAAGGAACCTGGAGCACCTTGGCGAGGGTGTTGGCCAGCAGGGTCTTGCCGGTGCCAGTGGGACCGACCAAAAGAATGTTACTCTTCTCCAGCTCCACCCCTTCCATAGAGATGTTAGAACGAATGCGTTTGTAATGGTTGTAGACGGCGACGGAGAGAATTTTCTTGGCCTGTTCCTGGCCAATGACGTATTCGTCCAAGAATGCTCTGATTTCGGTCGGCTTGGGAAGACTGCCTGTCTCCCACGGCAGGGTCTGACGCTTCTCCTCTGCCAGGACCTCGTTGCAGAGTTTGACGCATTCGTTGCAGATGTGGACGGACGGTCCCGTGATGATCTTTTCCACCTGGTTGGCGCTGCGGCCGCAGAATGAGCAACGAGGGTCGCTTTTCGGGGGTCTTTTTCGCATCACGTCTAGTCGGTCGCCGGTGCGTCGGTTAGGCTGACGCCGCCTGCTCGGTGTGTTTAGCCTGTGGTTCGATTATCCGGTCGATGAGGCCGTATTCGATCGCTTCTTCCGGACCCATGAAGAAATCTCGCTCCGTGTCCCTTTCGATGCGTTCCAGCGGTTTGCCCGTATCCGCCGCCAAGATCTCGTTCAGCTGCTGCCGAATCTTGATAATCTCTCTGGCGTGGATTTCGATGTCGGCAGCCTGACCTCCAACCCCACCCATCGGCTGGTGGAGGAGAATCCTTGAATTGGGCAACGCCTGGCGTTTGCCCGGGGCGCCGCCAGCCAACAACACCGCTCCCATGCTGGACGCCTGGCCAACACAGTTGGTCGCGACGTCGGCGGATATGTATTTCATCGTATCGTAGATCGCCATTCCAGCCGCAACCGAGCCGCCCGGGGTATTGACGAACAGAGAGATCTCTTTCTTCGGATCCTCCGAGTCGAGAAACAGAATCTGGGCGATCACCATGTTGGCGATGGGGTCGTTAATCGGAGTTCCGATGAATACGATCCGTTCCTTTAGCAAGCGAGAGTAGATGTCGTAGCTGCGCTCACCGCGTCCCGTTTGCTCGATGACCATGGGTATCAGCGACATGCCGTTTTCCTCCCCGCTTCAAGGTTGCGACCCATCACACGCTCTGCTCTTCGATCTCGGCGCGCTCGATGAGGTAATCAAAGACCTTATTTTCTTCCAGCTCCTTGCGCAGGTTATTCCCCCATTTGGATCGGCGCAACTCCTCGACCTTCATCCCCGAATCCTCCGCCCGTGCCGACAGAAACTCCTCGAACTCCTCATCCGCGACGGCAACCCCCGCCGACTCGCGGACCGCGTCTACTAGAAGGTAGGACTTCAACTGCCTGATCGCGCTCGCCCGCTCCTCGGCGGACGCTGTTCCCTTCTCCTCGTCGCCGTCATCGTGATCATGATCATGATCGTGGTCGTGGTCGTGATGATGGTGATGATCGTGGGAATGGCCCTCCCGCTCTGCCCGTTCCTGCTGCAACGTTCGCAGATAGTTGTCGACCATACGTTCGGGAAGTTCGAGCGCATTGGCTTTGATCAACTCTTCCGTCAAGCTGCTCCGCAGCTGTTGACGCGACATCGTATCCCAGCGTTGCTTCAATTGCTTATGAAGATGCTGGCGCAGGTTTTCCAAAGATTCGAACTGTTCTCCCAGATCCTTGGCGAAATCGTCGTCCAATTCCGGCAATGTTCGCGTTCGAATCTGTTTCGCCGTGACCTCGAAGAACTCCTCTTTCCCCGCCAACTCTTCGTTGGGAAAATCGTCCCGGTAGGAAAACTTGACCCGGCGTTGTTCACCGACGCTGATGCCGATCAAGGCCTCTTCAAACTCCGGACTGGGCGCATTCTCCGAGCCGATGACGAAATACCGCTCTTCGTATTTTTCGCCCACGATGGGCACACCCGTTGTATCCAGCTTCTGGAGGTCAGCTATCAACACATTCTCTTTCTCAAGGGGCCCGGAGCCGGAAGTTTCGGTGGCATGCTGGTTCTGCAACTCCTGAAGTTGCTGCTCCACCTCGTCGTCGCCCACCTCGTGCACCATTTTGGTAGCCTTGAGTCCTTCTACATTCTCCACTTGCACCTCAGGCCAAATGTCCAAAGAGGCGGTAAAGGTCAAGGATTCGCCCGGGTTGTGGTCGAGTTTCTGAATCGTCGGGGGAGCGGCAGGGGTCAAACCGCTTTCCCGGGTCGCTTCCTCTACCAGGCGCGGGAGCAGATCGCTGATGACGTCCCCCCGAATAGAAGCGCCATAACGGGACTTGATGATCTTCAGGGGGACCTTGCCCTTGCGGAACCCGGGAACCTGAATGCTTTTCTGGTACTTCTTGTAGGCTTTATCAACTTCGCCGTCGATCCGCTCGGCGGGGACCTCCACCTCGAGCTCCCGTTCCCATTTGCCCTTTTCTACGACGTTCGTTTTCACCCTATTTACAGCTTTCGTATGTGCGAAAGGGGGGACTCGAACCCCCACGCCCTTACGGGCACCAGATCCTAAATCTGGCGCGTCTACCAATTCCGCCACTCTCGCAGAAGTTATTGGTAAATAGCAGAAGTTATTGGTAAATAAGAGTATACTGCCTGACAATTTGGTGGTCAAGCAACCGAGATCAACGCCAACCGCTCCTGTTACACGCCTATTTTCTGCAGCACCTCAGCCGTTTTGACCCGGATCTGTTCCATGGAATCGCGTTCGCGAATCGTCACCGAATCGTCTTCCAGCGTCTGCGAATCCACCGTGACGCAGTAGGGGGTCCCGATCTCATCCATGCGGCGGTACCGCCGGCCAATCGCTCCTCCTTCGTCGTAAAAAACCGGAAGATGGGGACGTAGGTCTTCTACCAGCTTGCGGGCGATCTCCGGCATTCCATCCCGCTTGACCAGGGGCAACACCGCGGCTTTGATGGGAGCTACAGCAGGGTGCAGACGCATAACCACCCGCGTCTCCCCCTTTACTTCCTCTTCGCAATAGGCGTTGGCAAGACATGCCATAGTCGCACGGCTGGCGCCGCTCGCCGTTTCGACGACGCAGGGTAGCACCTTCTCCTTCGACTGGTCATCAAAGTAGCGTAGCGACTTGCCGGAGAACTTCTCGTGCTGCGTAAGGTCGAAGTCGCCGCGGTTGTGGATGCCCTCCAACTCCCCCCAACCGAAAGGAAACTCGAACTCCACGTCCACGGCGGCCCGGGCGTAGTGGGCAAGCTCGTCACCCAGGTGTTCTTTCCACCTACGCTTGTTCTCGGGAATACCGATCTCAGTGAACCAGTTCCACCGCTGTTCCTTCCAGTATTCGTACCACTCCTTCTCACTGCCCGGCTGGACGAAGAACTGCATCTCCATCTGCTCGAACTCTCGGGTGCGGAAGAGAAAGTTTCGGGTATTGATTTCGTTGCGAAACGCCTTGCCGATCTGGGCGATGCCGAACGGCAGCTTGCGGCGCATGGCGGCCTGGACGTTGAGGAAGTTGACGTAGCTGCCTTGGGCCGTCTCGGGTCTGAGATAGACCGTCGAGCTCTCCTCCTGCATCGGTCCTACGAAGGTCTTAAACATGAGATTGAAGTCGCGAGATTCCGTCAAAACTTCGCGCTCACCGCAGACCGGACATTGACCCGATTCCCGTTGTTTGTCGCTGAGCATATCCTCCCGAAAGCGGGCTTTGCAGTTGCGACAATCGACCAGGGGGTCGGTAAAGCCGTCCACGTGGCCCGACGCTTCCCACACCGTTGGGTGCATCAGAATACTGGCGTCGAGCCCATCGATATCTTCTCGATAGGTCATCGCCCGCCACCAACTTTCCTTGATATTGCGTAGCACCTCGACACCCAGTGGACCGTAGTCCCAACAGCCGTTTAGGCCGCCGTAAACCTCGGAGCTCTGAAAGATGAACCCCCGTCGTTTACACAGTGAAACCAGTTTTTCCATCACATCCGCCATGTTACGACTCCTCAATATCTCCTGGCGCTGCCATCTCCCGACAGCTCCCTCAAAAACTCTAGTGACCTCAGCGAACCGCGTCGCTCCGCGTGGAACTCGAGGAAACCGCTCAGGATAAATCTGGGCTCGCGCGGGTTTCCAGGTGTTTCCGGAATGGCCTCCCTGTGGTAGGTTCGCAATCCCTGGAGATGGGCGAGAAAATTAACGCTTTCCTGCGATATTCGCATCGACTGCTGATCACCCGTCGCCGAGCATGAGCCACAGACGACACCCCCCATGGCGGTGCTAAACCGACGGTCGTGATCGATCGGTTCTGCGCCGCACGACACGCAGTACCGCAGTTCGGGCCGGTATCCCAAAGCCTGGCAGACACGCAGTTGAAAGTACCAGAATACGGGCTCCGTTTGAGGGGTAGATACCTCTTCGAGAGCTGCCAGCACACCCGAGAGACAGCGATAGAGATGTTTGTTCGGTTCGCAATCTATGGTCAACCGATCCACCAATTCGCACGCCGCGCTTCCAAAGGAAAGTCGTTCCACATCCCCGACGAGTTTGGGGAAGGAACGATCGAGATCACAGTCGCTCAAGGTCTGCAGATCGCGGTCGGGTCGCAGGTAGACAACGGCATCGACCTCGTTCATGAGCTCGAGGCAACCTCCGAATTTACTTTTGGGTTTCCTCGCACCTTTTGCGATCGCCGTTAGTTTACCGTGTTCCTCCGTGTAAAAGGCGACGCGTTTGCTCGTCTCACCCATTCGCCACGAACGCAGCACGATCGCTTTGGTCTTGATGATATGCCGAGGCATGCGACCTACTCGCTCTCCGGCGCTTGCTGAATGCGGTAGATCCGTTCCCCCTTTTTGGCCATACCGTACTCCTCGCGCGCTACTTTTTCGATATAGTCGAGGTCGGTCTCCAACTTCTCCAGAACCACTCTGAGACTGTCATTCTGCGCCTCCAGCTGCTGCACCCGCGCCTCCCATTCGCCCAGCTCCTGATCCGTTTGCCAGAGTCGCATCGCACCGTGCTCGCCAGCGACGAGAAAGTAGATGACAAGCACTGCCCCGACGAGAAAGAGAGCGGGCTTCCATCGCGATGGTTTGACCACCGAACGGCGTTTGGGGGTCGGCACGATATCAGACCGCTGGCATTGGACTCAAAAGAGAACAAGATCGTCGCGATGGATCACTTCCGCCGCCTGACGCTTCAGGATTTTTTCTACCTGCTCACTGCTCTTACCGCAAATTCTCTCGAGTTCGGCTAAACTGTAGCGACTCAATCCACGGCCTATATCCGTTCCACTTTCGTTTTCGATCCGCACCACATCCCCGACGGCGAAGGCTCCGTTTCCCGACACGACGCCTGCAGGTAGAAGGCTCTTCCCCTGCCGGGCCAAGGCGCGTTCGGCGCCATGATCGACCACCACGTGACCTTTGCACGACGATCCGAACGCGATCCAGCGCTTGCGGCTCCGCAGCCGTTTTTTCTTTGGAATAAACAGGGTTCCCAGATCGCCACCTGAGAGGAGATCGATCAGGCGGTGTTTCCTGGCATGCGCGATCAAGGTCATTTCACCACACGCCATCAGCAAACGTGCGGCACGGATCTTCGTCTCCATGCCGCCACTCCCGCTACGGCTTGTCGAAGCGCCAATCATCTTTTCCAAACGGTCGTCGCCGTACTCGACCTGTGTCACCACCTGCCCCTGCGGACCCTTGGCATTGTATCCGGCATACACCCCCTCGACATCCGAAAGGATCACCAGTAAGTGGGCGCCGATGAGGTTCGAAACGTAGGCGGCCAACATGTCGTTTTCGCCAATGGTCAACTTGAGTTCGGCGACGGCGACGCTGTCATTCTCGTTGATCACGGGTATGGCACCGAAGCCGAATAACTTGCGAAAGGTGTTCTCCAGGTTGAGATAGCGGCGGCGATCGTGAAGTATGTCGTCAGCCGTCAAGAGGACCTGACCGATAGGGACACCAGCCCGCCGAAACATGCTTTCGTAGGTGTGCATCAGTAGATTTTGTCCGACGGCGGCGACCGCCTGGAGCTCGCTGATGGCCTGCGGCCTCGCCTTCAAGCCGAGGCGACCGATGCCTGCCGACACCGCACCCGAAGATACGATGGCGATCTCGTACCCCTTCTCCCGAAGAGACACAACGTCCTTCACCAGGTCTCTCAGTGCCGGTCGATTCAGCTGGTTGTCGTGGGTGGTGATGCTGCTGCTTCCCACCTTAACTACCAGGCGGCGGACAGCGGACAACCGACTGGCGCGATCTTCAGAAAGATTTCTCTTGTGACTCACGTTTCGTACCTGGTGGGGTTGAGGCCTGAGCGTACCAATAGCTGTGATGTATACTGCGGAGGGAGTAGCTGGATTTGCGAAAAGAGAATCGGACACCCAGCGGTTGGCGATCTAGTTGCGCACGAGAACGCCTCGTTCGCTCAAGTAGTATTTCACTTCCTGGATCGTGTAGTCTCCAAAGTGAAAGATAGATGCGGCAAGGGCGGCGCTGGCCTGGCCAGCAGTCAATACCTGATGAATGTGTTCCGCGTGTCCACACCCGCCGGAGGCGACAATCGGCACTTCGACGCAGTTCGCCACCGTTCGATTCAGCTCGAGGTCGTACCCTTCTCGCGTGCCATCGGCGTCGATGCTGTTGAGCACCAACTCGCCGGCCCCACGATCGACCAACTCCTCAACCCACTCGATCGCATCGATACCGGTTGCCTTCCGCCCCCCGTTGATATAAATCTCCCAACTGGGAGCCTCCCCATGTGAATTTGGCTTGCGCAAAGCATCTATGGCCCCGACGATGCACTGACTGCCAAAACTTTCGGCGCCCTGCCGAATAATATCCGGGTCGTGTACGGCCGCTGAATTGATCGATACCTTATCGGCGCCACTCTTCAGAATCTCGCGAATATCGCCGAAGCTTCGTATCCCCCCACCCACGGTGAGAGGAATGAACACGCGTTCGGAAACCTGCTCAACCAGATCCTGTACGATTGCACGACCATCCGCCGACGCCGTGATATCGTAGAACACCAGCTCGTCCGCCTTCTCCAGGTCGTAACGGGTGGCAAGCTCAACGGGATCACCGGCATCGCGATCTGCAGAGAACCGTACTCCGCGCACGTTGCGCCCATTCTTGACGTCCAGGCAGGGGATGATTCGTTTGGCCAGCATTCTTAGGACTGCGACGCGAAATTCCTCAAGAGGCGCAAGCCGTGTTGCTGGCTCTTCTCCGGGTGAAACTGGACCCCGAAGACGTTCTCGCGGGCGGCGATGGAGGTGTACTCCAGTCCATATTCGGTTGTGGCAACGCAGTCATCGGCCGAATCCGCTTCCACGTAAAACGAATGCACGAAATAGAAAAAGCTGTTGTCGGGGACGGCGTCTAGGATCTCCAAAGGGCGCTTGAAAGAAACTTGGTTCCACCCTATTTGGGGCACCCGTTCGCTCGCCGGGAAACGTTTGATGCGCCCTGGCAGCAGCCCGAGCCCTCGGTGCCTGCCCAACTCCTCGCTTTCCGAGAACATGAGTTGCAAACCGACGCATATGCCGAGGAAAGGACGGCCCGACTCTATGTGTTGGTGGATGCAATCCACCCATCCTCCCTTTCGCAGGTTGTTCATGGCATCCCCAAAGGCCGCGTCACCCGGCAAGACCAGGTGGGAGGCCAAGGATGTTTGGGCGGGATCGTCGAAAATGCTGGCTTCGAACCCGAGATGTTCAAATGCCTTTTCAACGCTGCGTAGATTGCCCATCCCATAGTCGATAATGGCGATCATGTAGAGCCCAACTCCGCTGAACGCTCCGCGGCTGCCGCTACAGCGCTGAACAGCGCATCGCGAATCCCTTTTTCCTCCAATTTGTGCAACCCCATGATGGTGGTGCCCCCAGGGGAGGTTACCCGCTCGCGCAGGATGGCCGGATGTTCGCCGCTCTGGCACACGAGGTGCGCCGCTCCACGAACCGTTTGCGCCGCCAGCTTGAGGGCTACTTCACGACTCAAGCCCATGCGTACGCCACCGTCAGCCATCGCTTCTATGATTGTATAGACATACGCGGGACCGGAACCGGACAAGCCGGTAACGGCATCCATCTGAGCCTCGTCCACCGTCACGGTAATGCCAACATCGTCGAAGATCGCCGCAGCCAGTGACAGATGGTCGGCCGTCGCGAAAGTACCACTACACAATGCCGATGCGGCTACAGCCTCCGAAACGAGTGTTTGCGGCATGACCCTTACTACGGGTATCTCTTCGGCAAATTGGGCTTCGATGGTAGATGTCTTTACCCCTGCCATGATCGACACGACGACTTGGCTCTTCTGCAATTCCGCTGCGATCAAAGCGAGTACGTCGCATGCGATTTGCGGTTTGACGGCGACAACGACGACGGCCTGCCCGTGTACAGCCGCCGTCAAATCGGAGTCGGTGTTCACGCCCTGCGCTCGCAGCGGCCTCAGCACCTCATCGCGAACATCCACAGCCGTGATGCTAGCCGGGTCGCGACCGGTCTTCAACAGACCACTGATCAGAGCGCCACCCATATTGCCGCTTCCGATTACCCCGATGTTGCAGTTCTCGATCATGGCTGCGCGCTAAGAATCTAGGTTTTGTGGGAATCGACTTGGGGAAGAAACACCAAACTTGTGCTAAAATAGAGGACCGAATTCGCAGTGTCAATCAAACGTCCACACTCCCGAAGAGCTCATCGTTTCCCCTCTGAAAATGACGCAATTCTGCTTGACTATTTCGTCCGCACCGTGCTATTTTAGACGAAAATAAATCTCTCTCTAACTCTCCTGGGGGGAGATCTGTTGGAAGGAGCACCGGAAAAATGCGCCGAACTCCTGGAGAGGAGGTGGCCGAGGGGGTAGTTTGACCGGCGTTCCCAGGTAACAGCAAGACTGACGACCCGTGTTTCAATCCTAAAACAAAACACCGCGAAGCCGCGTTTTCCGCCACAGAAGGAGTTGATTATGGCAAAGAAGAAGGCTGCCGCTAAGAAGAAAAAGGCCGCTCCGAAAAAGAAGAAAGCCGCCGCCAAGAAGAAAAAGGCCGCTCCGAAAAAGAAGAAAGCTGCCGCTAAGAAGAAAAAGGCCGCTCCCAAAAAGAAGAAAGCCGCCGCTAAGAAGAAAAAGGCCGCTCCGAAAAAGAAGAAGGCGAAGCGCAAACCGAATCCATCTTTCATGCGTCCTCTGCAACCGGACGCCGCGTTGAGCGCCGTTGTTGGACCCAAGCCGATCCCGCGCACCCAAGTAGTGAAGAAACTCTGGGCGTATATCAAGCGGAACCGACTGCAGGACATGCAGAACAAACGCATGATCAATGCAGACGATAAGCTGAAACCTATCTTTGGAGGGAAGAAGCAGGTTAGCATGTTCGAAATGACCAAGTTGGTCAACAAGCACCTGAAGTAGAATCCTTCCGCCGGCGCCACATGACGCCGTAAATCTTCGTTTAGGAGAGGAGTTCCGCATGCTGGAACTCCTCTCTTTTCGTTTCCCGCGACATTCAACGCATGACCGAACTCATCATTGCCACCGCCGCCGTTTTGTCAATCTCGTGCGTATGTTCCGTTCTTGAGGCGGCGCTTTATTCGGTTTCGACAAGCCAGATCGAATTGCTAGCTGATGAGGGTCGCAAGTCCGGTAAAATCCTCAAGCTCCTCTACGCCGATATTCAACGTCCCATTTCCGCCATTCTATCGCTGAACACGATGGCTAACACCGGCGGGGCTGCAATTGCGGGGGCCGCGTTCGCCGGTGTCTTCGGTCGCAGCAACGAGGTTTATTTCACCGGAGCTTTGGCCCTTTCGGTGCTCGTCTTCTCCGAGATTGTTCCAAAGACCGTCGGCGTGCTCTACGCACGATCGCTGGCCAGATTCATTGCTCGCCCCATACAATGGTTGGTCTGGTTCTTCGCGCCCTTCATATGGTTGAATCAGTTCATCACCCGTCTTATCACCCGAAGTGCGTCCACGACGCAAGACATCTCCGCCGAAGAGATCAAGATTATCGCTAGAATGGGACGCCAGACAGGCTCGATTGCCCCGGAGCAGGAACGCATCATTCGCAATATTCTGAACCTGCATGGATTGCGCGCAGGAGATGTCATGACCCCGCGAACGGTAGTGATGTCTCTGGATCGCAACTTGACCTTGAGCGAAGCTCGAGAACAGGGAGGCGGTTGGCCCCACAGCCGGGTTCCGCTCTACGACGAGAGTAAGGAGTCGATGATCGGAGTCGTCATGCGACGAGAGGTCTTTACCGCTCTCGCCGACGGTCGAGATGACCTGACCCTGGCGGCACTGGAACGTCGAGCTCATTTCGTTCCGGAGTTGGCGCGACTCGACCAGCTCCTCAAAGAGTTCCTGAAGCGTCGGGAACATCTGTTTTTGGTTGCGGATGAATACGGTGACTTCGCCGGAATCATCACGCTGGAGGATGTTCTCGAAGAGATCGTCGGCGTCGAGATTGTGGGCGAGTTCGATCCGGAGGTGGATATGCAGGAGCGTGCGCGCCGACGCCAGCACAGCATTATCAGGCGACGCCCATAGCGCCGTTCCTCCGCCTTCCTTATTATTTCCACCCGCTGCCCCACACCGTGGGCGGTGTCGAGCAAGCTGTGTTCAACCACTCCCGAATTGTGAAAGAAGGATAGGCAATGCGAGCCTTGGTGGCTTTGGCGGACGGCACCGTTTTCGAAGGTCGCGCTTTCGGCGCCACCGGCGAATCCCGGGGGGAAATGGTGTTCAACACAAGCATGACGGGCTACCAGGAGATCCTCACTGACCCCTCGTACGCCGGTCAAATGGTCGCCATGACCTATCCTCTGATCGGGAACTACGGCGTTAATCCCGACGACAACGAATCGGACCGACCACACGTCCGCGGATTCGTGGTCAAGGAATCGAGCCGCATCCCGAGCAGCTGGCGTTCGACGCAGTCTCTGCCTGATTACCTGCGGGAGCACGGGGTCATCGGCGTCGAGGGGATCGATACGCGCCAACTGACCCGCCGCGTTCGCATACACGGAGTGATGAATGCGGCGATATCCACCGAGGACCTCGATCCCGCGAGCCTCCTGGCGAAGGCACGCGCGTGGGACGGGCTCGAAGGTGTAGATATGGTTCAGGAGGTCACCTGCCGCGAGCCGTACGGAGTCGGGGCTGCCAACGCGCCCCGTCACGTGGTCGCATTTGACTACGGCATCAAGCGGAACATAGTCAACAAACTCGTCGATGCCGGTTGCCGCGTGACCGTGGTACCGGCTACGACATCCGCCGATCAAGCTCTAGAGTTGGAGCCTGACGGAATCTTCCTTTCCAATGGACCCGGCGATCCGAGGCCTTTGAAGTACGCCATCGATACCTGCAAACAGCTGATCGGGAAACGCCCCATCTTCGGAATATGTCTCGGCCACGAAATCCTCGGGCTGGCGCTTGGGGCGACCATCTTCCGACTCAAATTTGGCCATCGGGGTGCCAATCAACCCATCAAGGAAAACGCGACCGGTCGCGTCTTGATCACATCGGAAAATCACGGGTGGGGGATCGAGGCGGATTCGTTACCCGGATGTTTGGAGATAACTCGTGAGAATCTCAATGATGGGTGTGTGGAGGGTATGCGCCATCGGGAATTGCCGATTTTTTCCATTCAGTGCCACCCAGAAGCATCGCCCGGACCCCACGACAGTTTTCACCTCTTCGACTACTTCGCCGAATTGATGGAACGCAGGGCCAGTAGGTAACGAGACGGCGGAGGCACCTACGCCGAGGTGCCCAACAGACCTCGAGTAAGCTGAAAGTCGGTGTTCCGTTGGGCCAGCACGCGAGGCTGGTACCGCCGTGAAGCGGTATCGGCGAGGAGGCGCAGCAGCGCATCACCCCAGGAATCGACCTCCCCCCCGAGCACGAGGTCGAGATCTGCTTCAAAACGCCGTGCACGTGCCGCCTCCGCGGAGACACGCAGAAGCGGAACGAGCGGATGTCCCTGTTCGGCCTGGTCCCCGATATAAGCCAGCATGATTCCTACGCCAGCGGCACCCAGGCCGGTAAGAGTCTCCACCCAGTGTTCGGTAGGGGTCTCCATCAGGTGGAATCCCTGCTGGACCGGCGGCGTACCGTACCCCAGCGAGGGCGATGGCTGAGTTCCGGTATAGAGCGCTGCAAACGGTTCAACGAAGGCGAACGGTGCGTTCTCCGGAACGATTACCGTACCTCCTTTCGAGACGATGTTGGCGGCCACCTGCCGCAACGCCGTGGCAGCCTCGGCGGACACGTCACCGGCCCCTAGCAGGCCAACACACAAGCTCTCCAGTCCTGCTTCAACCACCTCCGCCACTGGCTCTAGGGCTAGTTCTGCGACAAACCAATCCTCAACCTTTTCCAACACCGCCTCTATCCCTCCGTCCAGCTGGATGCTTGCCCAGCCGAAGTCACCCGGGTCCCTGCCGAGCTTTTCGAGCTCGATGCGGAGATAGTCGTTGTGGGTTTTTTCACATCCGTGCTCGATCAGAAATGCGCGCCGCACCAGGGGGTGGGTCAAATATCCCACCAGCGTGCGCAGCTGGAGGTCCTCTGCATATCCGGCCGAGACGCCGCACCCTTCGGTATGCACCAGGGAGACGAAACGCGAGATCGCTTGATCTCGCCCGACCTCCTTGGCGTTTAAGGCATCTGCCGTCATGCGGGCGATCTGGCTCGAACACAGGCTGGTGGGCAAGATCAAACCGACCCGATCGAGGGCTATCCCACGTGGAGTGCGCAACGCTTCGATCTCCAGCGCCGGCGCAGAGCCGTAGTTGCGAATAGGGATCGGTTGCCCCGTCGGTAACCTCGCGTTCAGGAGCTCGTTCAACTGCGTCTCATCGTTCTGTTGCCAATTGCGCCACAGTTGCACCTGCGCATGACCGGCAGCTTCGCCAAGGGATCGTTGTCCCGACGCTACTGCCACCGACAAGTCGAGGGTTTCCCGTCCCAGTTCCTCCATCGGCGTTCCATCCAGGAACGCTCCTGCGTTGACATCCATTTCTTTGGATAGCATAGCGTGGCGCTTGGTGGTCGTGACGATCTTGATCGTTGGAACGATGGGGAAATTCGTTATCGATCCGTTTCCCGTGACGAAGAAAATCAGATTACATCCCCCCGCTACCTGGCCGGCAATGCTCTCCAGATCGTTGCCGGGACTGTCCATGAAATAGTACCCCGGCCGGCGCATTGGCTCAGCGTAATCGATGGCGTAATCGAGTCGTACCGACGGATGCCGCTTCCGTGCCGCACTGATCGATTTGAGCACGATGTTGTAAATGCCGCGCAGCTTGTTGCCACCCGATGGATTCGAGTCAGCCGAATTTCCATGCCAGGCGGACCATGTCTTGAAACGTCTGATCATGGTCAGAAAGCGCTCAGCGGTCTCCAGATCGCGTACGTTTTCCAGCACGTACGGCTCCGCACCGATCAGCTCGTCGGTCTCGGCGAGATTTGCGCTCCCGCCGCTGCGGATAACCGCCTTGGCAATCCAAGCGGCCAGCGGATTGCCCGAGATCCCAGAGAAAGCGTCCGATCCACCGCATTGGAGCGCCAGCTTGAGGTTGGCGAGAGACTGTTCAGACCGGTGCATGGCGTCCACCGGCTCGATCCATGACCGCAGGCATTCTTCACCTGCGGCCAGCGCCTCGTCGAAGGTCCGATCCAACGACATGAACCGATGCAGGACTTGCGTCAAGGGGTAGTTCTCGGCCTCCATAAAATCCGCCAACAGCTGGTTGTTGATCGCCTCGGAGCCGCTATCCACCGCCAGCACCGCGCCCACGTTTGGGTGCACCACCAAACCTGCCATCGTGCGCAAGACCAACTGGAGATTGTTCGGCATTGCCTCCCCTCCACCCTCGGTGTGGGCGATGGGGACGATGCCATCAATATGTTTGCACGACTCAACATCGTGCTGCAGTCGGTCGGCCAGGAGCTGGGCGAACCCGGAGGTACGCGAGCTCGTTCCTAGAACGACGATATAATTTCTGGTCCCGACACCTCTGTCTCCCGGGCGCACGAAACCCTGGAAGGACCCCACATCCTCGGCCGGGGTTACCTGGCGCCCCGGTTGAAAGCTGGTGGGGTCCACGGCGTATTCTCTGTGCCAATCTTCGAAGTTCGGCTCCGTCGGAAGAGCGACGTCGAGCCGGCGGACACTGAGCGCATCGAGGATCTCGCGGTTGCACACGTACTCGCCGGCTTCGATGCGACGTAGCGCTCGACCGAAGGGCAGTTGCCAGGAGAGCAGGAAGTCGCCCTGGGCGATCGGGGCGATAGCAAAACGGTGCCCTTCCATAACGTGGCTGCTGAGCTCAAAGCTTGTATCGTCGCGACAGATCGTGGTGCCAGGCTCGAGGGTTTGAGTGGCGATGGCAACGTTGTCACCACCCTCGGGCAATCTGCCGATTTCGTCGAAGTCGAAGGTTTGATTCATCGTTCGTCCAGACCGCTAGTTAGCCACTCTTTTTTTTGCTTGCCTGCGCTAGAAGGCATGCAGCTTGCAGCGGGCAAGGTTGTGGGAAGGTGCCGGGTTTAGGAGGGATCTGGAAACAGTTGGTAGTCCCGGGGGTCGAGGTCTTTGGTTTGGTGCATCAAAACCGCGTTCATGAGCTCGATGGCGAGTCGCGATTCCAGCGTCACCCCTGCGCGGACACCGACGCAAGGATCGTGACGCCCCTTTTTCAACCTAAACTCGATCTCATCCAAATTCTTGCGGACCGACTCCTGCGGCAACTGAATCGATGAGGTTGGTTTGAACCCGACGCGGCAAACGATGGGCATGCCGGTTGTAATGCCACCGAGCATGCCCCCATGATGGTTGCTGCTATACCCCTGGGCACGAATCGGGTCATTGTTGGCACTACCCTTTCGCGCTACGACTTCACTTCCCGAACCCACCTCGCAGGACTGCACCGCGTGCAGTCCTCCCAGCGCACCCATGAGTCGCAGCTTGAGGCTTTGGTAGAGCGGTTCGCCAACGAGTGCCGGCACATTTACCGCCACAATCTCTACGGCCGCTCCAAGCGAATCGCCGTCCTTGCGGACCGAGCGAATCAGCTCGCTGGCGGCTACGGCAAAATCGGCGTCCCACGTTTGCATCTCCTCAGACGCTTCGAGGCGGGCCCGAATCTCCGCCAGCTGTTGATCCTGGATGGGTCGGGAGGCTGCCGTGAGCTCTTCGCAATGCTCGGATAGGCTTTTCTCCGCGCGAAGTTCGC
The DNA here is from genome assembly GCA_965217095.1 of Candidatus Latescibacterota bacterium. Lineage (GTDB taxonomy): Bacteria > Latescibacterota > UBA2968 > UBA8231 > UBA8231 > CAYNZV01. The sequence continues at coordinate 4,822,078 of OZ244235.1, read as the reverse complement.
CCACCTGGCAGATGGAGGAGAAGATGACCGTTCCCAAGCGCTCCTCCAAATAGATGCGGGCAAGTGAACCACCGATCACATCGGAAATGGTCGAGCGAAAACTGGATCGACCGCCGCCGCGAAAATCCTCGAACCCCCTCGACTTGAAATGTTTGACCAGATCGGTGTGGCCCGGACGCACCTCACCTTGCGGTCCGGCGAGCTGCTCGTAATCTGCCGATCGCTTGGCCGCTGACAGGACGACTGCCGCGATCGGTTCCCCCGTCGTAAACCCGCTTTCGTAGGAAATGGTCGAGGAATCTCCAAGTTCATTTTTTACAACGAGTTGCGGGCCCGAGACCAGGGTTTCTCGGTTTTCGGCGAAGAGACCGGACAGCAAGACCACCTCGTCCGTTTCGCGACGGGGAGTTCCCAGCTTCTTGCTACCCGGGCGCCGCCGGTTCAGATAGGATTGAATGGTAGCCCGGTCCAACCGAAGCCCCGGCGGACACCCGAATACGATGGTAGTAATGGCCGGGCCGTGCGATTCGCCAGCGCCCGCAACACCAAAAATCGGTCCACCCAATATTTCCATATAGACCTCAAAGTTGGATAAATCTACGGTTTTACGGTGAGACCGGCAATCAGGGATAGCGATTAATATTCCCTAAGAACAAATTTTTCAATGCGTTACGGGCCTGAGACAGAAAAAATGCGGATCTTGCAAAGACCCATCGATGTCACTTTCCAGTTGTTGCTCCCCTCAAAGTTTTGTACTTTGATGGCCTTCTATTGTGACCGCCCTCACAATTTGACGGTGATATTCCTCACGGCGGCGTGGGGGTCGGTGTTGTAGATTGTACCTGTCGACCCAACCAGCAGGTCACAATCTGATTTCGGTCGAAAGGAGGGTTTTAACCGTATTGCAAACTGTGACGAGATTCGAGAAAAACCTTGCCCTGATTTTTTCACTCAATCGAGAGGAGTGCTAAGATGATCAGGAGACTGACCTTATTCGTGTGCCTGGGGTTGATGGCTGCTTTTCCAGTCCTCACCCAGGCAGACCACCACGAGCCGCCGCCGGATAGTCCGCCGAAGCTCATTGTACAGCCCCCGGAAGGAACGGAGAAGCCGGAGGATGTAGAGATGTCCGAGGATCCGGAGGAAGCCAAAGCCCAGGTCGTAGAGATCATGTTTGGCATGATGGACGCGGACGGCAATGGTGAGCTGAGCCTAGACGAATTGCGCGCCTGGGTCGCCGATGTTTGGATGCCGGCGCCGCCGCCCGAAGGAGAACCACCTCCAGAAGGAGACCCACCCCCAGAAGGAGAACCACCGCCCGAAGGTGAGCACATGGGCGTGAGCGAAGGTGATGAAGGTTTGGAGGGCAAACCTCATCCGCCCGAGTGCACGGACGAATTGTTCACCAACGAGATGGAGCCCGCGGCCGAGGGTGAGGCCTGTGGAGAGACCGAAGGCAATCTGATTTTCCGCACGGTTTGCAACGTCGAGGGTTTCAATGCCCAGGCGATCAGCTTGCCCGAAGATCGGGCGGCTGGCTGCTTCGATATCGAGGCGATCCGGGGCAGCGACATCGTTTTCGAGATCGTCCGCGAAAGCGACGGCGCCGTCGAATTCGATACCTCGATGGGCAAAGATGCGTTCCACACCCTGGTTCTAGTCGGACCCGAGGTGTATCACTTGAAACTGGTTAGCGGTTCACCAGACGCAGCCATCACCGTTAGATTCGTCGACCACGGCGTATTCTAGCAGCGATTGGCAAACTGACTCCCCGTTAGCTGCAAGAAGCGGGACGATCGCGCCGGCGGTCGTCCCGCTTTGTTTTGTCTGGCAAAGAGTTAGGTGGTCGGGCTACCAGGTTCCTTGCAATCGCTGCAGTTCGGCGCGGGAGTTCATGAGATCGTAGCGGCTGCGGACCAGATTGTTCCTCGCTTCGATAAAACCGACTTGGGCGTCAAGGACCTCCAGCAAACGGCCCTTGCCGACGCGGTAGCGCTCCTCCGCCATGAGCAGATCCTGCTGCGCCAACTCGACGGTACCTTCGGCGATGCGGAACACCTTAGACAACCGAACATGACCCAGTCGGACCGTCTCCACCGCCAACGCCAGCTCCCGCTCCGCTTTTTCCAGTTCGATCCGCGCTGATTCGAGTGCGGCTCGAGAACGGTCGATGCTGGCGCTCTTTATCCCACCATCGAAGATGTCGTAGGAAACGGTGAGTCTCAGGTTTAGCCGGTAGTTCTGATCCAAGTCTTGATAGACGCGCTCGAAAATCTCGTTGTCGCGGCTGTAGTTGATGCTACCGTTCAGTTGCGGATAGCGGGCGGCCCGAGTGGCTTTGAGGCTGTGCTCGGCGGCGGCGAGGCCGGCCTGCACCGCCAATAGCGATGGATTCTTTCGCTCCACGTCGGCCAGCATGGAGGCTACTTCATCCGAGTTTCCGATCTCTTTCCAAGCCGTTTCGTCGATAGGCTGTATCTCGGTTTTTGCGGCAATCTCTGCCCCCATGATGTGATTGAGCTCGGCCCGTGCGAGGGCGACGCTCTCCTCTGCATTCAACAGTTGAACTTGCGCGTTCTCTTGGGCGACTTGGAGCCGCAGCACGTCGACTCGGGTGCCTGAACCTACCTGGTGACGGGCGCGGGCTTCTTCCAACCTCTTCTCGCTGAGTAGCATGGCCTGCTTCTGGACCTCAACCAGCTCAGTCGCCTTCAGCAGCTGGTAGTACGCCTGTTTGGCGGCGGCCGCAACCGTCGCCTGGCGCCCCTTGAAACTCCACTCGGCACCTTTTTCGTCGCCGCGGGCTGAGCGCAGGGTGTTTAAACGGCGGTTACCGTCGAAAATGGTCTGGTTGAGGGTCGTGCTGACGGAATAGGAGTGCCGATCTATGGCCGGGATCTGAGTTTCCTCTTCGGCGAATATGCGCTGGCCGGTCGTCGGATCGATCTCTCCCGTGGGATTTTCCTGGGTGCGGATGGAGGGCCCGGTTCGCGAGCGGGTGTACCCGAGAGCCGTAGCGTTTATGCTAGGGAAAAGACCCGCGCGGACGGCGCGCACGTCCGCCGCGGACCGCTGCACGCTATGCTCCGCGAGGCGGACGTCGGCGTTGAAACGCAAAGCTCGGTCGACGCATTCATCCAACGTTAACACTTCCGCAAAAGCTGGCGACGAGAGCCACAGAGCCAGCGCCAGGATACGCTCTAATCGCATAATATCCCTGATGTTGAAGGTGAGGTTTACGTGCGTGCGGTGCGAATCACCCGACGTAGCCACAAAGCAAGATCGTCGGTGAGCGAATACAGGGTAGGCGCAAAAACCAACGTCAGAACCGTCGAGCTGGCCAGACCGCAGACGACGACCAAACCGACCGGTCCCCAGCGGCGAGCGAACCCTTCTGCGGTGCCGTAGACCATGGGGACCACCAGCGGCATCAGGTTGAGGATGGTCGTAAAAGCCGTCATCAGGATGGGACGCATGCGGTTTTGGCCGCCGCGGATAATGGCGTCGTACCGAGGCAAGCCCTGCCGGCGGTACTGGTTGATGTGATCGATTAGCACAATGCCATTGTTGACTACGATGCCAAAAAGAATGAGGAGTCCGAGAATGGCATTGTTATCCAGGGGAATAGAGAACGCGTACAACCCCAGGGCGACCCCAATCAGCGAGAACGGAATCGCCAACATGATCGTGAACGGATGAATCAGCGATTCGAACAACGAGGCCATGATCAGATAGATGAGCAACAAGGCGAACAACAGCGTAAAGTTGCTCTCCTGCGAGTCCTGTTGCGCCCATCTGGCTGAACGACCCAGGTCCCAGGAGTAGCCGGAGGGCAATTCCATCTTCGACATCTCGGTGGTGAGCTGCCCCGGGCGTTTACTGGTCCCCATCAGCTGGAATGCCTGGCGACGGCTTTCGGTGTTGGCGAACACCGTCACCTTTCGTTGTCGGTCCTCCCGCTTGAGATCCTTGGGTCCCTTGCGCGCTGTGAAGCTCGCCAGGCTAGCTAGTTGCACAGGATTGTCACCTGAGTCGCTCACCCTGCTGTTTTGCAGGTTCGCCAGATCGGAGCGATCCTCCTCGCGCAACTGAAGAACAATGCCGATCTCCCGCTCCGGCGCCTTGAAACTGCTTGTCCTCCGGGTTCCCAATGCGGTGGCGATGGTAGTCGCCACCTCCCGCGGTGAGTGACCGTACTCCAGCGCCTGTTCGCGATCGATCTGAACCAGAATCTCCTCGTCCCCGTCCTCCAAGCTGCTGTCCACATCCTGAACGGGGTCCAGACGTTCTAGGCGCGACTCCACCTCTTCGACCAACACCTCCAACACTTGCGGATCGGGACCCTGCAGCTGCACCTCTACCCCTAAAAGCGGTCCGGCCCAAGAACGCTGGCGGCCCATCTTATAGTTCACCCCGACCTGCGGCGGCAGCAACCGGCGAATGGCACGTCCGGCCTCCATGGAGGTCAGCCTTCCGGCGTCCGCATCTACGAGTCGGGCGGTAATGCTTCCCCGGCGCTGCCGAAAGTTGGTGGAAAGGGACTCGATATCCAATTCCGTTTTCTTGGCCAGAATTACCGCTTCGATGGTGGAAAACAGCTCCGCTACTTTCTCCAAACTGTAGCTGCGGTCGATTTCCACTGTAATATCGACCCGTCTTTCCGGCGTCCATGGGGTCCCCCGCTGTTCGATCTGAAGGTAGAGGTAGACGCCACTACCCAGAAGCGCGATGCTCGCCATCAGCGTCGCTAGCCGATGGCGCAGTGTCCAACCCAGGAGGCGGACATAAGATTGCCGCATGCCGTGTCTCCGCATGTGGCGTAGAAGCGTTAAAAGCGTCACCAGCGATACCCCCAGGACGGCCCCGGAAACCCAATTGATGGCCGCAAACGTGCCGGCCAAACGGTGAACCCAAGCACTTGCCCATTCCAGACTGCCTTGCCAGCCGGCCTGTTGTAGTTTCCACCCCAAGAAACACAGCGCGGCAACCGCGATAACTCCCTTGATCCACGGATCCAGCCGCGCAAGTTTGTCCTGAAATAGGCGCGAGGTTGCCAGCGGAATCAGGGTAAGGGCTACGATCATGGACACGGCGATCGCCAGGCAAATGGTCATTCCGGCGTCGCGCATCCAAGTGGAGACGCGACCGGTGGACAGGAAAAAGAAGGGGATAAAAACACACATCGTCGTCAGCCCTGAAGCGAACACCGCCATGCCCACCTCGTTGCTTCCGGTGAGGGTCGCAGCGCGAGCGTCCTGCCCTTCTTCCTGGCGACGCCGAAAGATGCTCTCCAGGCAGACCACCGCCGGGTCGACGAGCATGCCCACAGCGAGCATCAGTCCCATCATCGAAACCATGTTCAAGGTGATCGTCGACTCGAAAAACTCCCGTGCGACGTACATGCCGGTAAACACGCAGAGGGCTGCGGTAGGGATGGCGATGCCAATCACCAGCGTACTGCGGATGTTGCGCAGAAACAGATAGATGATCCCCACGGCCAGAAAAGCTCCGAGAAAAGCGGCATCCTTGAGATTGTTGAGCTCGCCCATCACGCTTTTGGCGCGGTCGCGAACGATCTCGACATCCAGGTCGGACCCGTATTGGTCTCCGATCTTGGCGAGGGCGGTACGCACCTGGGTGGCTACCTGAACGACGTTGGCGGCGGACGATTTGTAGACCTGGACCGTAACGGCATCAACCCCATTCAGCCGATCGAACGACTTCTTCTCCGGATAGTCGTATTTCACCTCGCCCAAATCCTCAAGCCGGAAGGCGCCGCCCCAAACCGGCAGCTTGCCGATCTCATCCGTATGGGTGAACTCGCCCAGAGCCCTAGCCAGATAGCGCTGGTCACCATCGCGAATTCTTCCAATGGAGACGTTTATGTTGTTGCGCTGTAGTTGGCGGCCGAGGGCCGGAAGTGCCACGTCGTGGGTTTCGAGCTGCTTCTGGTTCAGCTCGACGATCAGTTGCTTTTCCTGCACGCCTCTGACGGTGACGTTGGCGACCCCATCGATTCTCAACAACCGCGGTTCGACGACCTTGGTCACGATATCGAGCAGTCGATCTCCGCCGCCACGCCAGGCCATGCTGATATAGAGGATGGGACGCTGGTCACTCTGCCAGCGCCGAATCCGGATGCGGTCGAGATCCGCCGGCAGCAGACCACGTGCCCGGTCCACGTATTCGCGGATCTCCATATTCGCCAGATCCATGTCGGTGCCAGCGACGAAATCTACGCGGACGGAGGCGCCGTTTCGGCTGGAGGTCGCATTGATACGGTCGACATTCCCCATGGTGGCAAGGGTTTCTTCCAACGGGCGGGCGATAAGTCTCTCCACCTCCTCGGGGGAAGAGGAGGGATAGTCCGCCGAAACCGTGATTCCCGATGAGGAGATGGCCGGTAGCTGCTCAAGGGGGAGCCGGCTCAAAGAGACCACGCCCAGCACCACCATACAAATGGTGATCATCACCATGGTAACGGGCCGCGTAACCGCGATTTCAGGCAGCTTCATAACAGAATTCTCGTTGTGCCGTTGACGGTCTCTATGGACTGCGATCCACCACCGTATACACGGCTGGAATGACCACCAGAGTCAACACCGTGGAGACCAGCAGCCCGCCGATCACCGCAATCGCCATGGGAACCCGGATCTCCGAACCTTCACCCAGCCCCACCGCCATCGGTAAGAGGCCAAGAACCGTTGTCGTCGTGGTCATTAAAATCGGACGGAAACGCACCTGGCCTGCCTGTACCACGGCTTCGAATTTTTCCAGATGTTCAACCCGTCTGAGGTGGTTGATGTAGTCGACCAGTACAATGGCGTTGTTGACGACGATGCCGGCGAGCATGATCAGGCCGATCAAGACGACCACACTGATGGTTTGATCGGTGATCATCAGGCCTAGGGCGCTGCCGACGAGACCGAGTGGAATGGTCAGCATGATAACCAAGGGGTGCAATAAGGACTCAAACTGGGATGCCATCACCAGATACACCAGAAACACGGCCAACGCCAGCGCGAACTTCAAGCTATCGAAGGAACGCACCATCTCCTCGTTCTGCCCCGCAACGCCGATATCGAATCCTTCGGGAATGGCGATGTCACCGGTCGCCACCTCGATATCCCGCACGACGCTACCCAGATCGCGGCCGCTCAGATTCGCCGTCACCACGGCGGCGCGCTCCTGGTCCAGACGGCGAATCTCGGCCGGGCCGTCGACCAGGTGCACGGTCGCTACCGCCTCCAGAGGCACGGGAACGGGATAAGACGGAGGACTAACGATCAACCGCCGCAGGTCGTCCAGATTGCGCCGCTCCTTTTGTGTGGAGCGCACGCGAATGTCGATCGTGCGATCCTGCCGGTTCAGCTCGGTGGCCACGTCGCCCTGAAGCTGATTGCGAAGCAGTTCGCCCACGGCTTGAATGGTTGTTCCAAGTTCGGCGATGCGTCGGCGATCGAACCTTACCTGCACCTCGGGCTGCCCTTCTTGAGCGCTGGATTCGACATCGGTCAATCCGGGAATCATCTGCACTCGTGTCACCACTTCGGCCGCCAGGAGCCTCAGGGTCTCAAGGTCGTTGCCGTTTATTTCCACTTCGATGGGTGTGCGAAAAGAAAAATACGAAGGCCGGGAGAACAGAATACTGAGATCGGGCACGCTGCGTAACCGGTCGCGGGCCTGTCTCATCACCCGCGTCTCGTCCTCGCGCGTGGTTCCCGCCTCGAGCCGCACATGCAATTGGGCGATATGTTCCTTCTTCTCGCCCGCGTCACCGCCGGATTCGCCGCTGGATCCGACGCGACCGAACACCGAGGCCACACCCGGCAACCTTCCGAGTTCCGCTTCAATCATGGCCACACCCGCCGCGGTCTGTTCTAGCGACGTGCCTGCGGACCACTCAAGGTCAACCAGGAATTCGCCTTGACTCATTTCGGGAATGAGCTCCACTCCCAGCCTCGAAGCCATCGAGAACACGGTAACAGCGATCACCGCGAACCCCACGATAACAGTCGGCTGGTGGCGCAAGGCCCACGCGAGAACGGCCGGGTAACGCTTGGCTAGGGCTTCATAGATCCCCTCGAAGAGCCAGACCAGTGGCCACACCAAAGTGGACAACAGGCCTCCGATGCGCCGCAAAACCCAGATCGAGAGTCGCAGACCATGGGCAGGAGCGCGAACCGCAAGCCCGGCGGTCGATGGTTCATCCGCGGCGCCGTTCATAGACAGGGAGGCCAACATCGGAATCAACATCAACGCGACGATCAAAGAGGCGACCAGCGAGTAGGTGACCGTAAGGGCCTGATCGGCAAAGAGCTGTCCGGCAACGCCCTCGACGAAAACGATCGGCACGAACACGCAGATCGTGGTCAGGGTCGCCGCCACGACGGCTTTGGCGACCACGCTACTGCCTTCTCTGGCCGCCCGCAATGGGGACTCTCCCTGCGACTTGTAACGTTGTACGCTTTCCAGAACGACGATGGAACTGTCCACCAACATGCCGACCCCTAGCGCGAGGCCACCGAGGGACATGATGTTGAGGCTTATCCCCGAGGCGTACATGGCGAAGAAGGTGGCGATGACGGAGATGGGAATGGAAAGGCCGATAATGGCTGTACTCTTCAAGTCCCGCAGGAAAAGATAGAGAACGAAAATCGCGAGAATGCCACCTAGGACAGCGGCGTTCAAAACCTCGTCGACCGCCTGTTCGATAAACGTCGCTTGATCGAAGACGACCTCCACCTTGGCCCCTTGCAGCAAACCGCCGCCTTCCTGGGAGAGCAAGCTCAGCTTGTCTTTGACGGCGTCGGACACGACAACCGTGTTGGCATCCCCCTCCTTGAAAATGGCGATCTCGACGCCCTCGCGGCCATCGTACCGGGTAATAATATCCCGATCTTTGTGCCCCCTGAAGACCCTGCCGACATCCCCGAGTCTGATCGGAGCGAGGCCGATTCTGGCTACGATCACTGCGGCGATGTCCTCTGGATCCTGGAACTCATTGATGGTACGCACCAGAAATTCAGCTTCGCCGTCCTTGAGCAAACCTCCAGTCAGGTTGACGTTTTCGGCGGCCAACCGGTTGGTCACTTGATCGATGGAGATGCCGAGATTGGCCAGCCGCAAGGTCTCCACCTCGACCTGGATCTCTTCTTCCAATCCCCCCGCTATGCGCACGGCAGCTACCCCTTCGAGGCTCTCGAGCTCGAGCCTCGCACGTTCGTCGGCGAGACGACGCAGCTCCAACAGGTTGTCGTTGCCGTAGAGCATCATGCGAAGGATCGGATCAAGGGAGGGATCGAAACGGAGGAGGATCGGCCGCTCCGCCTCCAAAGGCAGTTGGGCGAGATCGAGCTTTTCGCGAATGTCGAGGGAGGCGAAGTCCATGTTGGTCCCCCAGGCGAACTCCACCACGACATCGGATATGCCCGGCCGCGAGATTGAACTCACGCGGATGACGTTGCCGACGACCCCCACCAGCTCCTCCAGTGGTTCCGAGATCAGGTGCTCAATCTCGGCGGGGGCAACTCCGGGAAACTCGGTTCGTACGGTAATGGTGGGATAGGTGATGTCCGGAAGGAGATTGACCGCCAGTCGATCGAAACCAACCAGGCCAAAGGCAACGATGGCGACCATACACATGGCCACCGTAACCCGGCGGGAAGTGGAAAACTCGACTAAGGTCACAACTCAATCGTCAGCGTTGCGATTCTCGAATCGCTGAGACATGCGCTTCCAGCGCGCTATCGCGTCTGCTTCGCTCATGCCGCGACCCTGCGCTCGTTGAATGAAGGTGGCCGAATCCGGCATCGATCGCCGGCCTTGCCCGTCGCCTCCCGACGGTCCGCCCCGGTTCCACCCACCCCCTCCTGCACCGGGCCCGGTTGGGGGCGCCTTGTCGGCTTCAGGTGACGCCGGCGGGGCTCCGGCCAGTCGCACATTGGCGCCGTCCTTGAGCCCCTCGTGGCCAATCGTGATAACGCGGTCAGTCGCCCGCAAGCCGGAAAGTACCTCGACCCGGTTGCCATCGATGAGTCCCAGCTTGACCGAGACCCGCCGGGCAACGCTGTCCGCGAAAACAAACAGATCGTCCTCATCCGTCTCCAATACCAGCGCTTGTTTCGGAACGATCAAGGCGCCTTTGTGCTGCTCGGTAATGATGCGCACCGAGGCGAACATGCCGGGCTTGAGGCTGGCGCCTTGGGGCGGAACTTCGAGGGTGACCTTGACGGTGCCGCTTTGCGGGTCCACACCGGGGTTGATCATGCGCACCGAGGCGTCAAAAATTCGGTCGGGGAAGCTATCTACACTCAAGTGTGCCCGCTGGCCGACACGCACTTGCCGCATCCGCTTCTCCGGAATGTGAATACGCGCCAGCAGGGGTTCCACGTCGGCCATGGAGAAGATCTGGTCGTTGGCGCGAACCAGGCGTCCAACCTCAGTGGAGCGGCGCATGACCAGACCCGTCATCGGGGCCCGAATCGTGGTATGGGATAGATTGAACTTCGCCTCCTCCAGTCCTACCTCAATATTTTGGACCTGGTGTTTTGCCGCATCGTACTCCTCCTCACTGACCAGCTCGCGATCAAACAGGGCTTTGGTGCGCTCGAACGCCGCCCGGGCCTGCTCCAACGCAACTTCCACCTGCCGCACCCGCAGCTTCATCTCTTCCTGGTCGAGGCGTGCCAGCACTTGTCCGGCCACGACGCGATCACCCTCCTCGACGACGATCCGCGTTACCAGGCCAGTCGTACGGGCAAGAATATCAACCCATCTTTCGGCCTCCAGGCGCGCATGTGTCTCCACGAAAGCGGTAATATTGCCTCTGGTAACCCTCTCCGTCCTTACGGGAATGGCTCCCGCGCTCGAGCCGGGCCTGCCGGACCAGGACCGCTGTCCGGTGCCACTTCCCCGGCCCGATTCACCCTCCTGACCACATTGCGTCAACACGAGAAGGACGACACACGGAGCCGCGAGCTTGAGCCAGGTGAAACGCGCCATTTTCTCTCCCTTATGTGGTTGGCGGTCGCCGATTTCTCACATGCGGACTCGAGGGGACTGATGATTGTATTGAGACAATCGGCCGTTGCCAGGCGTTTAACCGAGGACCCGATGGCGCCGTGAACCCGTCTAGCGACCCACGGAATGACTGCTGGATTTGTAGGAAAGGGTTTGACCCGGCTTTAGTTCGGCAATCTGCACATTGGGTGAAAGAAATCGCACCTCTCGGCGCAGCTCGCCTATGTCAGCGTGCTGTCCCATAACTGGACCGTAGTGACATGGAATCAGGACATCCGGTCGAATATAGCTGGCGGCTCGGGCCGCTTCACGAACGCCCATTGTAAATTGGCCACCCACCGGCATAATCGCGATTTGAGGCCCATACATCTGGCCAATCAGCTGCATGTCGCTGAACAGGCAGGTGTCGGATGTATCATAAACCGTGATCCCGTTGTCGAACGCCAGGACAAAACCGCAGACGGCACCGTCGGCGTGAAACAGCTGTCCGTCCGGCACGGAACCGGGAATAACGTGAGATGAAAGAGATAGCGAGTGATGAGCCTGAGTCATGGTGAGCTGAACGTCCTTGATGCGCACCGTGCCACCCGGGTTCATCAGCACCGCGCGGCTCCCCATTTTTAGCCCGTGGCTTTCGGCGACTATGCACAACTCGTAACACCCCACGAACTTCGCTTTGGTCCGTTTACATAGCTCGTAGGCATCTCCGATGTGGTCGCGATGACCGTGGGTCGCAACGACGATGTCCGCCTTCCTGACCTGAGCGAGTTTCGCCTTCGATGTCGGGTTGTTGTCGAACCAGGGATCGAAATAGACAACCGTGCCCTTTTCAGATTCGATCCGGAAGGAGGCGTGACCTATGAAATTGATCTTGAGGGATGCCATGGCGATTCCTTGGGAAGCAACGAGGAAAGGTGTCGGTCCGACCGTGTTCGCGATCGAACTAAAACGCGACTATCGTTTGCAAATAAGTCATGAAGGCGATCTCATCACCGCCCGATCTGGTTTTCATCGCGTCTCCGGGCACAAAAACTCCTGCGCCCCACTGGAGACGGTAGGCCTGATTGTAGGTGTAGTCGACCGTCGTGTCGATCTCCTGCCCGAGCGCCGTTTCGATGCCCTCCACCAGCTGAAAGTGGTGGATATCCAGGCTGAGTTTGACGTTGTCAGAGGCTTTCATTTGGCCCTTTAACATGGCGTCCATGAGTCCCATCTGGCCGGTGTGGTTGGGGATGTTGATAAACAAATCCATCAAGCCGTAGTATTTGTGATTGGTGGCAAAGAGCGTATCGAACGCCTTGTTATCGTTATCGCTCAGGTCATCATCCCCGGAGAGGAAATCGAAGCCCACGGTCACCTTGTGTTTCCGCCAGCTGGGAGAGACGTAGCTGGCGGACCCCGTGCCCAGATACGCCAGCACATCCTGCCCCGCCACTTCTCCGGTTTGCAGCGCTCCTTCCAGCTCGTAGCTGAAACCGTGGCCGGAGGTGCCGGTGAAAAAGCCGGTGGCGTACAACCCAACCGTGGCGCGTTTGATGTTGTCGGAAAGGGAATTCTTGTCGTGCTCGAAAAGCAGGTACGGCTCCCAGACGACGCGCGCTGGGCTTTCCACATGACCGTAAACACCGTAGAGATTTCTGTCGAGTGTCCCGCGCTCCCTTAGTTTCGCGTTGAACAGGTCGACGTAGGCGTCGCTGCCGATACGTATCGATGCCGCATCGAAGCTGCGGCCAACATTGTGCCACCCGACGGCGCCAACGAGGCGTTGGCCCCCGTAGACGATTTCCTGACGCCCAAACTTCAAAGCAATGGGCTGGTCAAAGACCTGGTCTAGCTGCAGGTATGCCTGGTGGAAGTCGATTTGATCGCCGCTGCCGTCACCCAAGGTACTGGTCTCTTCTCCGAAGAGCCGCGAATCCTGCGCTTGCACCACGACCTTCGTATGTTCGTACGGCGCTCCAATTACACTCACCCGCGTGCGCAAGAGATGCGCTAGGTCAGCTCGACCGATCTGGAAATCGTTGTCGGTCCATTCGAAACGAGTCCTCATCTGCCCTTGGATCTTGACCCTTCCGGCGGTTCCGGCGGGGCGTTTCTTCGCCATCTCCTCACGCAGAATCTGCAGCTCTTCCCGCATCATTCGCAGCTCCACCTCAAGCTCGGTACGCCTCATCATGCCCGCCTCAACGCTGGGGACCTGGGAAGCGGATTCCTGGCTTCCAAGAGCTTGTTTCAAGACGCTGAGCTCGCGATTGAGGGAAGCGCGCCGACGCTCGACTTCCTTTTTTAACTGCTCCAGCTCACGCAAGAGCTCTTCAGTCGACTCCGCGCCAGCTGTGGAAAGCAGAAGCGCAAATAGTGCGAAACCTGCAACGACAGTTTGTCGAAAAGAACGCGTCATTCGGTCGGTTCCTGTGGAAAGTCCGGAGTGAAGCTTTTGACGCAGAATCGGACCGGGAAACCTACTGGGTGTGCTGTCGCGTGTCAATCAGAAACCGCGCGCGGGCGCGCCCGCGGGTCCGACGTCAGGAGACGGTGCAAAACCACTCGGGCCGGTGGGGGCACTACCGTGCGAGAATCATCTTTTTCATCTCGGTGACCCCCGACTCGGGGATCTGTAGCCGATAGATATAGACGCCGCTGGCCGTGGGTGTCCCGTTGTCATCATGGCCGTCCCAGCCGCGCAAGTAGAGTCCCGGCCCTTCTACAGCATCCACCAAGGTGCGGATTCGCTGGCCGGCGGCGTTGAATATCGACAGACGAACGTGACCAGTCACGGCGAGCTGGTACTCGATCTGGGTGAAGGGATTGAACGGATTCGGGTAGTTCTGCGCCAATGCGAAATGCACCGGGGTGAGGTCTTGGCTCTCCGAGACCGCGGTAATCTCAGGCGGATCGTCGATGATACCCTCACCGTCCCATACAGCCGTATCCGGCCAGTAGGTGCTCCAAGCGAACCACATAGAGTTGTACGCCGGTACCTGTTGAAGCTGGCGCCCTTCGAGGGGTCCCTCCAGCGCGCGACCGCGCATATCCCACCGGCTTCGGGTCTCGACATCCATGAATTCGACCGGAAGTTGCGACTCGGAGGTCACCTGGTAAAAGCTCAGGTCCTGGCCGTCGACCGTGCGGTCGAAGGGCAAGGCAGTATTGTTTGCCGCGTCGTAGACGACGACCAATTTCAAGTCGGCGATTTCGTCATTGATCACCGCCTGTGAGGGCATGGTTAGAAACGGATACGCTACAGTCTGGTCGCCGCTACACACCCCGAGCACCACATCTTTGACCTCGAACAGGGAGAGATCAGGCTCGGAGGTGGTCCATGGAAAGATGATGTAGTCGTTCGAAGTTCGGTAATCGCCCAGCGAAGATACATACGGGTAGCGTACGTAAATCGATGGGTTCGAGGCGTAATCATTCGCTCGTGCCCCGTACGCCTCGAGACCCGTTCCCGACTGGGCGACCTCGGTTTCAGGGTACATCTGTTTCCACAAACGGTAGGTGGTTTCGACGACCGGCAGAAGCTCGAGCTTTTGATTCTTGAAGTCGCCGGTGATTCCCGTGTAGATCATCTGCGGGTAAAGGGTCCGGAAATCGCGGCGATCGTACATGACCAGGTTGCTGTTGATGAGCAGTCCCGAGACCCCCAGCTCGAACTGCTGGCCCTGCTCGTCGGCGGCGGCGAACACCAGACCCGTTCCGGTCAAAGGGCAGAAGGTCACTGAGATGGGTTGTCCCCCGATGATGTCGTTGATGATTTCGTGCCGCCACCCCAGATTTTCCGGATACGCTTTGGCCACGCCGCCAACAAACATGCCCAGAACCAGGTCATCTTCTCGAACGTAGCCGATCTGTTCGGGACTCACGAACGTTGGGTTGTTCATGGCCGGAATCCCATCGACGCCCGGACCGCCGGAGAATACGTGATCTCCCAGCTCGCCGACATCCTCGAAATCGTCGAACAGTCCGGCAAACACAGGGGTGACGACAAACAGGAGTATTGCAATCAATACCGTGGCCAACATGTTGCCCTCCGATGGTTTCTACCCACCTGCGTCGTGCACCGAGGAGCCGGGGGTACTCGTGGTAGTTGTAGTAGGAATCTCAATGTGTTTGTTAGATGAAGCAACTGTAGTTTCAGATTCGTCGGCATCTACCGATCTCCATCACCCGCAAACGAATCCTGCGGTGGCTAGTGGGCATCTATTGCGGTAGTACATGACAGAATAACCTTCAGTGCAAACTGAGTATGAATCGCTCTCGCTATCTCTCTTTCCGCATCAAGTCTGCTCTGGTCCTGGGCGGCCTCCAGGTAGTCGGTCTTCTGGTTCTCGGATATCTGGCCTACGCTCGCAGTCAGGATGCCCTGGAGGAACTGGCAGAAGACAAATTCCGGCTCGGCATCGAGGCCGTCTCGAAGAGCTTTTCCGAATATATACGCGATGAATCGCGCAAGGCGCTCTTTATGGCCAGCATGCAGCCGGTGCAGGCGTTCCTGGCGGCAAAGGACGGCGACCCCGAATGGCCTGCCGGCCGTCTTCCGTCGGCATCCCAACTGGAGAATCTTTTCATGTCCATGGCCGAGACCCATCCGGAATGCGTGGAAATCGTGTTGATGGATGGATCGGGCAGCGAGCGGATGCGGATTCTAGTACAAGATGGAGTGGCCCGTCTGGTCACCGGCGACGAGCTGCGTTTGCAATCGGCGGCGGAGCACTTTCGGCAGACGATCTCGCTGAGCAAGGGTACCGTCTACGTTTCGCCGCTCCTTTCATCCGAGGCAGAAGGTTCAGTTCCCACCTTTTGGGTCGGAGCTCCCGTCGTGGTGCCCGATGGACCCACGGTAGGAGCGATCGCCATCCGGGTCGATCCCGGTCGCTTGCTGTCGGGGTTGAACAACCCGGTCGACCAGGGACGCGCTTTTATCGTCGATCAGCACGGCCGCATGCTTTACCGCTCGCCCGAATCCGCCGGATTGGGACGTGACACGACCCTGTTCGAGGTGCACCCCCGGCTGGCCGCAGTGCTGGCCTCGCAACAGTCGGCAAGTCTCTATGTGGCCTGCGAACCGGAGAGAGGGCATGACGAAGCTACTCGCCGATGTATGCACGGTGCTGGAAAGATTCAATACGATCCGCTGAGCGAGGACAACTATTGGGCGGTCATTTTCGACGCACCTACCGACGTTATTTTTGCTCCGTCCAAAACCTTGCGAAACGGGTTTCTTATTCTTGGAACCGTGGTGATCGGCATCAGCCTCGCGCTCACCCTCGTTTTCAGCCGGTCGATGGTCGTTAAGCCGGTTCTGAATCTAAGCAAGGTCGCAGAACGCGTGGCAGGCGGGGATCTGCGAGCCAATCCCGAGCCGTATCCGCGCAAGGACGAAATCGGCCAGCTCTACACGGCGTTCAACATCATGGTCCAACGTCTGCGGGAAGCGACCGACCACCTTCAGGATCAAATCCGGTCTCGTACCGCGGATTTGGAGCTCTCAGAGGCGCAACTAGAGCAACAGAACAAGCAACTCGAGCGTCTCAATTCCTATAAGTCTCATCTTCTTTCGGTAGTGTCTCACGAGCTCAAGACGCCCCTCGCCTCTCTCGACGGCTTCAGCCGCATCATCAACCAGATGTTTCTTACAGAGGAGTTTCTCGACCAGACCGAGGAGGCACAGCGCGAGACGTTGGAACAGGTGCGCAAACGAGTCGAGATCATGGGTCACAACACCGCGCGGCTAATTCGCTTGGTGGACGACCTGCTGGATTTCTCGCGCATCGACCGGGGCCAGGGGCTGCAGATGAATCGCTGCGAGGTGGATCTGGATCCCATCGTGCAGGAGGTATTGGAGTCATACCGCGAGATGGGCGCCAAACAAGGTATCGAAGTGAGTTACCGGGGACCCGCCGAGCCCAACGGACTCAGAGCGGTGGCGGACAGCGATCGGATTGCTCAGGTGTTGTCCAATCTGCTCGATAATGCGTTGAAATTCACTGATTCTGGAGACGGAATCAGGGTCGAGGTTCGAGTGGCCGGCGATGACCTGGAATTCCAGGTCATCGATAGTGGCGAGGGCATAGAACCCGATGCGTTGAAGCGAATCTTCAACTTGTTCGAGCAGGCCGGGAATGCGGTTTCCCGCAAACAGGGAACCGGAATCGGATTGGCGATCTCGCGCTATATCGTTGAGCGGCACGACGGACATATCCGCGCCGAGTCAGACGGCCCGGGTAAGGGCAGTCGGTTCAGTTTCCGAATACAGCGAGTGCATGGCATAACACCCGGGTCCAACGATAGCGACGCGCGAGCTTCGGTAGCCGGGGCTGCTTCCCCCGTGGACAGGTAATGTCGCCGGCAGGGATGTCCGCATGACCAGAGGCGAGGCGGGGTTTCCCGCGACCTTCCTGGTATCCTGTGTGCTTTTCGCCTGCGGTCCGCTTCCACCCGGAAACACCGAGCCCGCTCGGTTGGGTGGTGGACCCATCTTCATTACTGATCGGCACGGGGAACGCTTCGACATCACCCACGCCGTCGAGAAGTACGGGATGGCCCCCTCCGGGTTCGAGTTCGGTATCGGCAAGAATTCGATTCCGCCCATCAACCATCCCGAGATGATCCGATCTCATGAACCCGATTACCCCAACTTTCGCTCGCGTCAGTCAAAGGAACAGATCATCGGCGCCAGTTTCGAGGGCGACGCGCGCAGCTACTCCATCCGGCAGATCGTGCGCCATGAGATCGTGAACGAAACGATAGGGCATACCGAAGCCGCGGTAGCTTACTGACCGCTGGTCGATCTGGCTGCCGTGTACAGCCGCGAGATAGATGGCCGCGCATTGACTCTGGCACCGAGCGGTTGGACCTACCGCAGGACCTTCGTGTTGTACGACAAAGAAACAGAAACCTTGTGGTATCCCAGGAAGGGTACGAAAGGATTGACGGGCATTTCGGGGTATTACAAGGACCGCGTCCTGCCGGAACTCGACTCAACCCGAACTACGTGGGAACGGTGGAAGGAAGAACATCCCGATACTAAATTCATGCGGTACCCAAAACGGCCTTCTCGCTTTCGCGCGCGGCCGTGAGCCGCGACGGTACGCACACGATCAACGTATCCATGTGGGGATGCGTTTTCGCCAGGATGTAGACTAATTGACCCAGTTCATTCTTCTTGCAGCGGCAATCGTCTGGTCCGGATGCGCCGATTACGTGGAGGAGCCCCAGGGCCCGGCACGGGTGTTTCGAGAGGAAGGCAACGTGTTGATCACCGATCGCACGGGAAAATCGTGGGACGTGACTCATGCCCGCGACCAGTACAATCTGCAGCCGTCCGGCTTCCAGTTCGGCCTTGGTCCGTTTGCCATTCGACCAATCAACGACCCCCTCATGTGGGCTCCCGGAGAGTCGGGCTATCCGGAGACGGGCGGGATCTTTCTCGTCCTGGCCACGCAGCTAAACAGCTTTACTAGGGCATACCCCATAGCCATCATGAGTCGGCACGAGATCGCCAACGAAAAATTTGGCGAGACCCATGTCGCTGTTGCCTACTGACCGCTAGTAGACCTGGCTGCCGTGTACAGCCGCGAAATCGACGACAAAATCTTAACCCTCAGCGCCAGCGGGTGGACTTATCGCAGCACCTTCGTACTCTTCGACTATGAGACGGAAACCATGTGGTATCATCTTTCGGGCGAGGATGGATTGACAGGCATCAGCGGTTTCTACGCCGACCGCAAGCTGTCCGAATTTGAATCTACAGTCACCCGTTGGAGCACCTGGTGGAACAATCATCCAAAGTCGAGATTCCTGCGCTATCCATGAAAGCAAACCCGCCGTGCGCTTGAGACTCGTTGTAGCATTGCTGTTTGCCTGCCTTTGGGGGAGCTTGGGATGCGGCGATTCCTCCGGCAGTCCTTCGGGTCCCTCCGGTATCGAAGGCGACGCCGGGCGCATCTTCATCGTCGACAAGACCGGCAAGAGGTGGGACGTGACCTATGCCAAGAACGAGTTCGGTTTTGAGCCCGACGAGTTCGAGATAGGCAGCGGTCCTTTTTCTCTGCGTCCCATTCTCAACCCGCAGATGTTATCCGCCGAAGAGGATGGTTATCCGGCCGAAGACGCGACCTTCCTGATTCTTGGCACCCGATTCAACGATATGCCGCGCGCCTACTCTATCGGCGTCATGAGCGCCCATGAGGTCGCCAATGAGGTATTTGGCGATGCCCATGTAGCCGTCGCTTACTGACCGATCGTGGGATTGGCTGGCGTGTACAGCCGCGAGATAGACGATCGAGTTCTCACCATGAGCGCCAGCGGGTGGTTGTATCGCAGCACCTTCGTGCTGTTTGACTACGACACCGAAAGCCTGTGGTACCACATGGACGGGGAGGATGGATTGACCTGTATCGGAGGGATCTATGCGGGTCGCAAGCTCGAGGAGTATCAGTCTTCGGTGGGACGGTGGGACAGCTGGAAACGCGCCAACCCCGACACCCGATTCCTCAAATACCCGTAGCGAACGTGACCGCCTTGAAGTCTGGGCTTGGCCGTGGCGCGAGACGCCCCACCGTCGGCCCACCTCGTGCGACTCTTGCCCTTCTGGTTGTGGGGTTGTTGGCCGGACGCTGCTGGGCCGGCGCCTGGGTGCAAGAGCCGGAAAGTTACTTCCTCAAGGTCGGCTCGTCTTATTTTTCTACCACCGAGGAGTTCAACCATCTGGGCGACCGGCTGCAGATTCTCGAAGAACAGACGGCGTTCGAGGATGCGTCGTTTCGCGACGCCAACCTGAATCTCTACCTGGAATACGGTCTGACCGAGAACACAACCTTGGTCACCACGTTGCCGTTCAAGGGGTTGCGCTCTGAACGCGACGTGCTGTTTGGAGGAGGCCTAGAAACCAGTCGGGAAATCGTCAACACCGTTGGGTTTGGCGATATCACCCTTTCCGTGCGTCGAGAGCTGTTACCCGATCCACTGGCGTTGTCGATTCAGACCGGTATCAAGTTTCCTCTGGGGTACGCACAACGGCCGGCAAACGACGGGCCCCCACTCGGTACGGCAAAGTTCGACGGTGAAATCCATCTGCTGGCCGGTCGCAGCTTGTGGCCGTTGCCGGGTTATGTAACCGGCAGCTTGGGGTTCCGCCGACGGGGCGGACGTTTGAACGACGAGGTGGTCTACGGAATAGAGATAGGGTGCAACGTTGGTCCGCTGCTCGCCAAGATTGGGGTCGACGGAATCCGCAACCGGTCGACCCCACCTGATATCGCCGGACGAACCGTGGTAACACCGTTGCCCGGAGGAGGAGGCGTTTTGCCGGACTTGGTGGTGGGGGATCAACATTTCAGTAAGCTCAACCCGGGAATCATCTATTCACTGTCGCCCGGCATGGCGGTACAGGCCGAGCTGTTGCATGTCCTGGCAGGCACCAACACCTTGAGCGGCATCGCCTTTTCGCTTGCATTGATCCTAACCGGCGGGGGATAGCATGTTGATCTTGGAACCCTCCTTCCCGACGCGCACGAAAAAATTGCGCGGGTCTGATAAATGGGTTACACTCATCCCCTTCGATCTGGACAACCTATGACCACACCTCTACTTACGATCGATCCAGCAGGGCCAAAGCCGGACAAGGATTGCCTCGCTGGCTCCTGGCCCTCCTTCGCCGAACGGTTGGCGGAAAGCGGTTGTTCGGTGCACCGACGCCCGTTGCGAACGCTGCAGATCAACGTCGGAAAACTGTGCAACCAGACCTGTCGACATTGTCACGTGGAAGCCGGCCCCCATCGCCGCGAACAGATGACGTGGGAAACTGCGGAACGCGTCGTCGAATTGATGGATGCGCCCGGAGGTGGGCAAGTGGACACGGTCGATATCACTGGGGGCGCGCCGGAGCTCAATCCCGTTTTCAGGTATCTGGTGCGGGAATCCAGAGCGCGCGCACATAAGGTTATCGACCGCTGCAATCTCACTGTCCTGGTCGAAGAGGGCCAGGAAGACACCGCGCCGTTTCTGGCAGCGCAGAGCGTCGAGGTCATCGCTTCCCTGCCCTGTTATTCTCGCGAAAACGTCGAGCAGCAGCGGGGCAAGGGGGTGTTCGACAAGAGCATGCGCTCGTTGCGTATGCTCAACGAGTTGGGCTACGGCGCGGGCGATCTGGTATTAAATCTGGTCTACAATCCGGTGGGGCCATTCCTTCCTCCCGCCCAGGACGAGTTGGAGAGCGACTACAAAGAGCGTTTGTTGGAGGATTTCGGGGTCCGTTTCGATCGCCTCTTCACGATCACCAATATGCCGATCAAGCGGTTCCTCTACGACTTGAAACACGCGGATCAGGTGCAGGAGTACATGATGCTTTTGGTCAACAGCTTCAACCGCTCCGCGGTGGAAGACCTGATGTGCCGCGACCTGATTTCTATCGGCTGGGACGGACAGATCTACGATTGTGATTTCAATCAGATGGTGGAGATCCCCTCCGGTCGCCACGCAAAGACGATCTGGTCCGTGGAAACACTGGAGTCGTTCAACGACGGAGAGATTGCTGTCGACGATCATTGTTACGGCTGTACAGCGGGGGCCGGGAGCTCCTGCGGCGGACAGCTGGTCTGATAGACGGCGGACGCCTAACCCTGGGCGCCGATCTCCGGGCCACCCCCAAACAACCTGCCTATCGCTGATTCAATCGGTGAGTGTCTTGATGTTTCCTACCGAGATCTGCGACGCTTTGTGGAGCTCGGTGGGAGGCAAGCACCGAGTATCGTCACACGCCTGATATTGTATGAGGACGCGGATAGCTCCAGCGGCACCGGCGGTCGCATTAGATTGGAGTTGTAGCCGTGCTTCCAGCGACACCTCGCCATGGTAGACATTCAAGGTCTCTTCCAACGCTTCGTAATAGAACGGCTGACCGGCGGGATAGGTAATGTCGAGAACCGTCAACGGCAGATCGGAGTTTAGGGTCATCGAGGTGGGCAACAGGGTTCGCGCGGATGGGTCGTAGGCGTTCAGGTGCCACCCCGGTCGGATGGACAGATCGACCGTCATCGCAAACGCTTGTCCGGGGATTGGGGTAGCCGTCTCCGTCCGCAGGTGCGCCTGGACCACCTGTTCGGGTACGGGCGGTGGGGAGAGATCCGAGAAGGCGGCAGGGGGAATCTGGGGCTGAGTCTCCAGATACCGCTCGGCGGCAGCGATCATGCGAATAAACCCTTGAGGCTGGGCTTGCATCATGCCACCGAACGACTTTAGACAGCGGGCAGCCCGCTCCCGATAGCCCTCGTCCCCGGTGAGTTCTGCGAGGTCCAACAGCACATCGACCGCCACGGCATTGGCGGACGGCAAGGCGGAATCTTGACCGTCTTTGATGCGCACGAGCAGATCAGCGCCCCCCTCTGTGTAGTAGAATCCTCCCCCGTCCGCATCCCAAAAACGGCGCAGCATCTGGTCGGCTACGGCTTTACTTGCGGAAAGCCAACGTTCTTCCTTCCCGGCCCGGTGCAAGCCCAAGAAACCCCGGGATAGGAAGGCGTAGTCCTCTAGGTACGCGGGATATTTCGCGATTCCGTTGCGGTACACTCGATAAAAACCTCCATCCGGCCTTCGCATATGTTCGAGAACAAATTCCGCCGCCGCTTCCGCGGTACGCAGGTACGCCTGATCCTTCAACACGCGATAGGCATAGGCGTAAGTCTCGATCATCAGGCCGTTCCAGGAGGTGATGATCTTGTCGTCCCGCAAGGGATAGACCCGGCGACTGCGCACCTCTAGAAGTCGCCGGCGCATCTCTTTCAGGCGTCTGAGCTCGTCTGGCGAGAGTCCGATGTCGGGGAAGGCCGTCTGTTTCTTCACGACGGCACTGGCGCCGGTCTCGGGAACCGGTGCCAGCTCGAACAGGCGGTTGAAAAGATCCTCGTCGTCGGCCAGCACGGTTCGTACTTCCTCGGCCGTCCACAGGTAATATTTGCCTTCCACGGCCTCGGTTTCCGCGTCCAGCGCCGAGTAGAAGGGACCCTCGGGCGAGGTCAGCTCACGTTTTACGAAGTTCAGGATGTCGATGGCCACCTCGCTCCAGGAGGAACGGCCGCTCAGCTCGAAGGCACGCAGATAGAGACGCCCCAACCCCGCCTGATTGTAGAGCATCTTCTCGAAGTGAGGCACGCGCCATTGGGCATCGGTAGCGTAGCGGTGGAAACCGCCTCCCACATGATCGTAGATACCGCCGTGTGACATCGCCTCGAGACTGTGTTCCACCACCTGCCAAGTGGTTTTGTCTCCCGTCTCCTTCCATGAGGTGAGCAGGAAATCGAGGCTCATGGTCGAGGGGAACTTGGGGGCGCCACCAAACCCGCCGAAACGGGCATCGTAACGCGCCTCAATTCCCATTCGGGCCTGCCTTACGAGCTTGGTGTCCGGCTTTCTAGGCGGCTCACGGGTACCAGATTCCAGCTCCCGTATGGCCCCGGTGAGTTGCTCGGAGGCAGCGAGGACCTCTTTTCGCCGCGTCTCCCAGGCGGAGTGGATCGACTCTAAAACTCGTGGAAAGGAGGGTCGCCCGTGCGCATCCTCTGGGGGGAAATAGGTGCCGGCGAAAAAGGGTTTCAGTTCGGGCGTCAGGAAAACCGAGTTGGGCCATCCCCCGCTTCCGCTCACCAGCTGTGTGGCTAACATGTAGATCTTGTCGAGGTCAGGTCGCTCCTCGCGGTCGACCTTGATGTTCACGAACCACCGGTTCATCAATTCGGCGATCTCCGGATCGGAGAACACCAGACGCTCCATCACGTGGCACCAATAGCAGGTCGAATAGCCCACCGACAGGAAGATCGGTTTGTTTTCGGTCCGAGCCCGGCTCAACGCCGCCTCGCCCCAGGGGTACCATTCCACCGGGTTGTAGGCATGTAGCAGGAGGTAGGGGCTGGTTTCGTCGATCAGGTGATTGGCCGGGCCAGTGTCAACGCCGTGCAAATCACCGGCCATAACCGGCCCCACGGCGCCAAAAAGCAAGAAACCCACAAAGAAGGCGACGCCGATGGCGGAAAGGCCCCAACGTCGCGAGGTGGGGATCCGGCTCGTCACGTCCTGCGGCGTGACAACTGAAAACGATGCCAAGGTGGGTGTTCGGATTACGCTGCAGCCACCAGTTGTCGGGTGGTTTCGATGACGTACGCCACTTGGTCATCGGTCGTGTGGCGATTGGCCACCAACCGGGCCCGGGAGGGTCGACGTGGTACTGCGCGAATGCCTCGGGACGCCCATTTCTCCAACAGCTCCTCGCTGGTCCATTCCATCTGGACAACATCCACAACCACCATGTTGGTGGGAACGGGCGGTTTGACCGTCTCGATTCCATCGATGGCATCGAGCCCCGCCTGCAACGCAGCCGCCCGAACGTGATCCTCCGCCAGCCGCTCCACCGTGCTTTCAAGCGCGACGATTCCGGCCGCGGCAAGAACCCCGGATTGTCGCATGCCGCCACCCAACCGCCGGCGCGCAGCGTGCGCTTTCTCGATGAAACGGCGGGTACCGCACAGCACGGACCCGACGGGGGCGCTGAGCCCTTTGGAGACACAAAAGGTCAGAGAATCGACCTTGCGCATATAATCTTTGACGGCCGTACCGGTGGCGATGGCGGCGTTGAAGATGCGGGCACCGTCTACGTGTAGCCGGGTCTCGTACTTGCGAACGACCCGTGACAGGGCTTCGAACTCGGAGGACAACCAGGCGGAGCCGCCGCTGTAGTTAAAGGTATTTTCGATACAGACCAAACCCAGCTTCTCGGCTCCGTAGCGCTCGATCTCGGCCTCTAAGACTTCCGGAGTGATTACGCCGAACGGCGTGGTCACCGGCCGCGCCGCCAGTCCAGCGATGTTGGCGTAACCACCCGATTCCGCCCGCATGATGTGGCAGAACTGTTCGAGGATTACGTCCTGACCCGGGCGCGCGTGGGCAATGAGCGCACATAGGTTACCCATGGTGCCGGTCGGCACGAAGAGGGCCGCTTCAGCTCCCACGCGCGCCGCTGCCATCTCCTGAAGCCGATGCACGCTGGGGTCCTCGCCAAAGCAATCATCGCCTACCTCGGCCTCCCGCATGGCCTGACGCATCTGTTCGGTGGGCAGGGTTATCGTATCACTTCTCAGGTCCACAGCGAGGTCGGGCATAGGCGCTGTCACGTTTCTTGACCGTCTTTATGCATTCGGTTATGATTTGCGGTCAAACCTAAGTCAGCGCTGGAGTTATGTCTAATGAGCCTGCCCTCTGAAGGGCTTGTACATCGCGCTACCGTCACCGGTCGGAGGGGCATGGTCGCCTGTGCCCATCCGCTCGCCGCATTGGCCGGCATGCGCATGCTTATTCAGGGTGGCAACGCCATCGACGCGGCCGTCGCCACGGCGGCCGCGCTGAACGTGGCGGAGCCGTTTATGTCGGGCATCGCCGGCGTTGGCTACATGCACATTTACAGCTCCAAACAACGCCAGCACAAGATCTTGGATTACGTCGGGCTCACGCCCAAGGCGACCGACCTCACCCTGTATAAAACCGAAAAGCACAAGGAAGATGGGCCACTATCACCTCTCGTTCCCGGGGCGTGTGGCGGCTGGCTTGAGGCGTTGCGGCGGTATGGAAGCATGGATCCGGCTACCGTGTTCGAGCCGGCCATCGAGTACGCTGAGACCGGCATTGCGCTCACCGTGCTCGGGTCGACCATGTTCGCGAAGATGACGGATGTACTGAGCAGATTTCCGGCGTCCGCCGGCAATTACCTCATCGACGGTCGCGCCCCGCAACCGGGTGAGACGCTCCTGCAACGCGATCTCGGTCGCAGCTTTCGAACCGTGGCGGAGGGGGGTGAAGAGGTCTTCTACCGGGGCGAGATTGCCGACCGTATGGTTGAGTTCCTGCAACAATCGGGCGG
Source organism: Candidatus Latescibacterota bacterium (assembly GCA_965217095.1). GTDB lineage: Bacteria > Latescibacterota > UBA2968 > UBA8231 > UBA8231 > CAYNZV01. Next base: position 4,796,148 of record OZ244235.1, on the reverse strand, counting down.
TCTTCTCTCGATGGAAGATCTCGCCGAGTTCGAAGCAGTCTGGCTTGATCCGATCAGTACCGACTACAGGGGTTACACAGTATGGGTTCCGCCATTGCCTTGCCAAGCCATTCAATTCTTGGAGACCCTCAATATCATGGAAGGGTTCGACGTCGGCGCCACGGGTCATAACACCCCGGAGACGCTGCACCGGTTCATCGAGGCAGCCAAGTTGGCGACCGCCGATCGCGCCGAGTACGCCGCCATCGAAAACCCGCCTCTTGCAGGTTTGCTCTCCAAGGAATACGCCGCTGAACGACGCCGCTCAATACAACCTAAAGCGCAGCCTGCCGGCGGCGAACGTTTTACGGCCACCAAGATGGCGAATGAGGTGATAGCCGGCGATCCACGCCCGTGGAAAAACGAGTGTACTACGCACTTCGATGCAATCGACGCCGACGGGAACGCCGTAGCGGTAACCCAGAGCCTGGGATCCGCGTTCGGATCGGGCATGGTCGTTCCAGGGACCGGCATCGCTCTCAACAACTTCATGAACTGGTTCGATCTCGAACCGACCAGTCCCAATGCCATCGGCCCTTCGAAGAAGAACGAGATGTGTATGTCACCCGTGCAGATATGGAAGGATGGTGACTTGCAGATGTTAATTGGGACGCCGGGCAGTTACGGTATTCTGCAAACCACGCCGCAAATGATCATGAATGTGCTCGACCACGGCCTCAACATTCAGGCTGCTATAGAAGCTCCGCGCTTGAAGACCACCAGTCCGCAATATCTCGTGCACGCAGAGTCGAGGATTGGCCGTTCGGTCTTCGATGAGCTGGGAAACCTCGGTCACGAGATAGAGGATATCGGCGACTGGTCGATGCTGGTGGGAGGCGGTCAAGGCATCATCGTGGATCGAGACTCGGGCGCCTTTATGGGAGGCGCCGATCCGCGTCGAGACGGATATGTGCTCGGATGGTGACAAGATGACCGGTACCGCGGAAAGGTCGTGCGAAATCGAGCGGGGCGGCTGTACCTACCGGGTACATAACTGCGATTGCATCGATGGCATGGGCCAGGTCCTGGAGCCGCAATCGGTGGATGTCGTGGTGACTTCGCCGCCCTACAATCTTGGCACCGGTTACAAGAAGTACGACGATACTATCGCTAGAGACGACTACCTGTCGTTCATGGGTTCGTGGGGCAAGGCTGTCAGGCGAGTGCTGAAGCCGGACGGTTCGGTTTTTCTCAACATGAGCGGCAAACCGTCGGATCCCTGGGGCCCGTTTGAGGTGCTGTTCGAGCTTCGCACCCACTTTGAAGTCCAGAATATCATTCATTGGATCAAGTCGGTGGCGATTCAGAAAGAAGACGTGGGAAAGTACCCTGGAATAACAGGAAACGTCTCGGTGGGCCACTACAAACCGATCAACAGCCAGCGGTATCTCAACGATTGTCACGAATACATCTTCCACCTTTCCAAGACCGGAGATGTAGCGCTCGATCGACTTGCCATCGGGGTAGAGTACCAAGACAAATCGAACGTGAAGCGATGGCATGGGGCGCGTTCGGACCTGCGCTGCCGTGGCAATACCTGGTTCGTTCCCTACAAAACCATCCAAAGTCGCGACAAGGAACGCCCCCACCCGGCGACCTTCCCGGTAAAGATCCCGGAGATGTGTATCAGGCTACACGGCCTCGACAAGGAGCCCCTGATTATGGACCCGTTCCTCGGCATCGGCAACACCGCTCGCGCCTGTATGCAATTGGAGGTCAATTTCGTGGGTTTCGAAATCGACGAATCGTATTGCCGAGAATCCATGCAGGTGTTGGAAGACAGCACACCTGAGGGAGTGGGTTGATATGGCGGCCGCCACCTCCACCAACGGTGTCGCAGCCAGAATCGGCGCCATCTATCCCGATGATGCTTGGGTGGACCGAGAGACTCAAGCACTGGTCGACGATTTTTCCGCCTACCTTACCCCCAACGTCGAGTTGATCGCCGCCTCTACGCCGGTTGCCTCGCTCGACGCGATCTATGAGAATTCGCTCGCCCTGGCCGAGAATGGGGACATCGAGGAAGCGGCTCGGCGGCTTTCCAAGTACGACCCCGATTGTTTTGCCTACTACTGTACTACCGTCAGCTTTATCCGCGGAACCGGCGGCGATGAGGAAATCGCACGACGCATCACCACCGCCACCGGAAAACCTGCAACCACCACAAGCACAGCGATGGTGGAAGCCTTCCGCCGCCTCGGCATCAAGTCGGTCGCACTGGCCAGTCCCTACATGCCGGATGTTGAGGCGAAGTTCGTCGCTTTCATCGAAGCCCACGGCGTGACCGTGCTGAACAGTCGGGCGTTGAACCTCAAAGAGGGGCATTCCATCGTCCCTCCCGATGAAATCAGCCAGCTTGCAGAAGGCGCGGACCTGCCGCAGGCGGATGCCGTCTTTATCGGCTGCACCGGTCAGCGACTGGCGACCCGCATCGACGAGATGGAGCGACGCCTGGGCAAACCGGTGCTCACCGCCAATCAAGTCACTACCTGGCATGCCCTGGCTCTGGCCGGGGAGCAACCAACACTTCGTGGGCGCGGGCGCCTGTTTGCATCATCCTAGTCCGTTCTCGAGCTATAGAGCTCTCACCGTCATCAGTCGAGGAGCGAGCAAGACCGGAGCGGGATGCGGCAAGCCGGATGCTCCCCCCGGGTTGATTTCGTCCCCTTCGAACCGCTGCGCAAGGAGGAGTTATGACCGAACCGCTCAATAGGGAAAAAACGGAATTCACCGAACTGATCGAGCGAATCGCCGCAGATTCTCCGGTGGGAATCGACGCTCAGTATACCCACGCCATAATTATCCAATACTTGCGGGAGATCAGTGAACGTCTCGAACGAATCGAAGCGCGGATGGCATAGGCCGGCTGCGGTTTCAGCGTTCTCGAAGAGAGGCGGGCGGGTATGGGGCCGAGTTTTTGTGGTGCCGATGCTTTTCTGGGCATCGGAGGTGACCGCTAGCCAGGTCGTCCTTTTCGCAGCCGCATCCTTGACCGAAGCTCTCGAGGACATCCTACCCAAAGAGCGATTCGCGGCCGTTTCCCTTTCCTTCGCCAGCTCTTCATCCCTGGCGCGTCAAATCGAAGCCGGGGCGCCGGCAGACCTCTATTTCTCCGCCAGTAGCCGCTGGATGGACTACCTCGAAGCCAAGAACCTGATCGAGCCAAAGACCCGAATTGACCTCCTGCGCAACAGGCTTGTCTTGATCGCACCCAGGAAGGAAGGGTTTGCGGTGTCGCTGCACCCCGATTTCGATTTTGCCAGCGCTTTTTCGGGTCGGCTCGCCCTGGCGGATCCGGACCACGTGCCGGCTGGAATCTATGCCCGGCAGGCGTTGACGGCGTTGGGCTGGTGGCATCCGCTAGTGAACCGACTAGCGCCGGCGCCGCACGTCCGAGCCGCGCTGGTCTACGTTGAACGAGGCGAATCCGCAGCGGGCATCGTTTACGCGTCCGATGTGAAAGGCGCTCGTATCGATCTGATAGCGACGATCCCGGACTCGCTCCATCAGCCGATCGTCTACCCCCTCGCCGCCGTCAGGGGGCGCGCATCGGCCGAGGTTCGCCAGGTGTTGTCGCACCTCATGGCAACGGGAAGCACCACGATCTTTCGCAAGTACGGTTTTGCAATAGTGGGGGAGGACTGATCCGTGCTCAGCGGCGAAGAGTGGGACGTCGTATGGCTTTCGTTGCGGGTGGCGATCTTCTGCGTCATTCTCACCTTGCCGGCGGCTGTCCTGGTTGGCTGGCTGCTGGCCCGCCGCGAATTTGCGGGCAAGTTGCTGCTTGATGGGCTCTGCCATCTTCCACTGGTGTTACCACCAGTGGTGACCGGTTATCTCTTGTTGCTGCTGTTCGGCCGTCGGGGGGTGTTCGGCCCGTTTATGGACGCGGTCGGTATCCAGTTGGCGTTCGACTGGAAGGGCGCCGTCCTGGCGTCCGCGGTGGTCGCCTTTCCACTGGTGCTGCGGGCGGTACGCCTGGGTATTGAAGATATCGATCCACGGCTGGAGCAGGTGGCCCGCACCTTGGGTGCCTCTCCGGCGCGCGCCTTTGTCACGGTTACGTTGCGTTTGGCCGCGCCGGCACTGTGGGTGGGTGGTTTGCTTGCCTTTGCCCGCAGCATGGGGGAATTCGGGGCGACCATAACCTTCGTATCAAACATCGCCGGGCAGACACGCACGGTTCCGTCAGCGATCTATACCTTCCTCAACCAACCGGGGGGTGACGACGGTGCGTTGCGTCTGGTGATCCTGTCGGTAGTCATTTCATTTTCCGCTCTGCTCGGCAGCGAGTGGGCGGCACGGAGGAGTCGCCGAGGTTGAGTGTTCTGCGGATTCGGGTCAAACACCGTCTGGCCGACTTCCCGCTCGAGATCGATGTCGACTGCCGCTATCCTGTGACGGCCGTCTACGGTCCTTCCGGTTCGGGCAAGACCTCCCTGTTGAACCTGGTCGCGGGTCTGTTGCGACCTGACGAGGGTGAGATTGAGCTGGAGGGCAGCATCCTTTTCTCGGCGGAACGCGGAACCGACGTGCCGCCAGAGGAGCGCCGGATCGGATACGTGCTGCAGGACGATCTGTTGTTTCCCCACATGACCGTTTCCACAAACCTGCGTTACGGCTTCGAGCGCTTGTCAGCGAGCCAGCGGCGCTTCGACTTCGAGCGGATCGTCGATCTTCTGGAGGTGCGGCCATTGCTCGAACGTTATCCGCTCAGGCTCTCCGGTGGGGAGCGCCAGAGGGTCGCTCTCGGTCGCGCCTTGCTTTCCTCGCCCAACCTGCTGTTGATGGATGAACCGCTCGCTTCGCTGGACCAGGGGTTGAAGAGTCGCATCATTCCCTACCTGAGGTACATCAGACGAGAACTGCAGATCCCTATTCTCTATGTGACTCATTCGGTAGCGGAGATACTGGAGCTGACCGGCCAGGTTATCGTCCTGCAGCGCGGCCAGGTACTTGCCCACGGCGATTTCTTCAAGATCGCCTCGCAGCCGGGCGTCATGCCCTTGCTGGAGGAGGAGCAAGGGTTCGAAAACGTCCTTCAGGTGGAGATGATCGATTCCCGCGCCGCCGAAGGCGTCAGCCGGGTCCGCTGTTTCGATCAGGAGCTCCTCATTCCGTACTGTGCCTTGGCTCCGGGTCGGCATCTCTTTGTCGGCGTAAGGGCGGACGACATTGTCCTCGCCCGCTCGCGACCGCATGGCCTCAGCATACGCAATGCCATCGCCGGCGAGGTCGTTGAGATTACCGAGGTCGGGGGGACCCTGCTGGTCTACGTCAACGTCGGACGCAGATTGGCGGCCAAAGTCACCGGTGCGGCGGTGCGGGAGATGGGATTAGCCGTGGGGGACCAGCTCTACTGCCTGATGAAAACCCACTCGATTCGCATCGGTCCGGAGGCCGAGTAGCGGCTCCCACAACTTTCGGTGGGAACGGCTGGCGACGGGGTCACTCCTCCAAGGTGCGCGCGATCAGATCGACGACCCAGCGGCATTGGGCCTTGCCCCGGGCGGTCGTCTCGACGAGAAGAGGCATACGCATTTTACCGTTGGCATAGACGATCCGGATGGTTCCGGAGTCACCGCTGGTGCCGAGTACACCGGATCTTCGCCCCGCGGCCCCTGCATCGCCATCGTAACGCACCAGTTCCACTGCGTCTAGGTCACATATCGCCTCGACGATCCTCCTCCATCCAGGTGGGCGGTGGTGGTCCTCGTCGGACAAGCCGTTCTTGCTGGCGGCGAGCCGTTGTGAAGCCGGTGGAATCCCCTCGTCCCTGCGTTCCGCATTCAGATACGCTCGGTATATCATATCCCCTGCCCTGGTGAGGCTGCAGGTTTGATCCGTACCTGTCTCCACGAAGGGCCGGGCTTGTGGATAGTTGTGGAGCCGGTTATCGACCTCGACTTGCCGGCGGGGTTGTTGGTCGATCCACCGGAAGAATTCGAGATTCGTCTCTACCAGCGTGAGGTATTCCTCGACGCCGACGAGACTCTTCGCCTCGTAGGTCCTGTTTTGCTTGGCCACGGTCTTAGGGGGACGGGATCCGAACTAGCGAGGGTTTGGTGCCTCAGGCACGATACACCCTCATCTTCTCTTTGGGCGCGTTCTCATCGGCCGCTCCCTCGCCTCCGCCTTCCATAACCACCTTGCCATCCTCCTCGATCTCGGCACGCTCGTCGCGAGAGAGGTTCGGATACTGGCGGGGCAGGCGCTGCCGAAGAAACTGCTGTAGCTTGCGGCGACCATCTTTGCCATCACTGGTGGAGGAGTAGATTCTCGTCATCGTCAACTTGATCTTCAAACGGCGAATGGCGGCGTGAAACGCCGTCTCTCGACAGATCTCTTGAATCAAAGCCACGAAGCACTTCATGTCCGCGGCAGGTTTGACGCGGACTTCCGCATCGGCTGCGTTGAGCCGATCGGAAAGGTCGTCCGTGCTCAGACTACGCAACTCTTCGACGAACGTATTGTCGATCACCAGGTTGGCTACCTTGCCCCCTTTGGTGATGTAGCGGTATGGGGGTAGGTTGGCGACGATCATGCGAACCTCGTGGTGTTTCCGCTCCATCACCTCGGCGACTTGCTCCAGCAGTTCGGTATTGCCTTCCAGCTCCTTCAGTGGAACGCTAAAATCGGCGTCCGCGTCCTCGGTGACCACGAGCATCTTGTGCTCAATGAGAAAACGGACAGCATCGTCGGCTGGTTCGGGAAGGCGGCGCAGCGCCTCGAAAGCGTTGAGATAGTGTACGCTGTAGTCGACCGCCTCCTCTAGACGTTCCTGAAGTCTCGACTGGACGTTGGCATCGATTTGGCCACGCAGAGAATCGGCCTCCGCCTGGTCGATCTCGCCTTTTTCTAGGCGTTCGTCGATACCGTAGAGATCGCGAAGGGAAACCACCTCCTCATCGGTAAGCAGCTTCTGTTCCACGAACGAGTCTAATCGGGAAGGAGCCCGCTTCAATTCCTGCGTGGACAGCGCTTCCAACCGCTCCTTGTCCTCGCGAATCCGCTCTTGCTCTTCTTCGCGCGAAGGAGGAGGCGCCCCCACTTCCTGGTCCGCGGGGTCCTGCCCCGCTTGCGCCTGGGCAACTCGAACGTCCACCATATTGGTTGCTCGACGACGTTGAGGCGAACGCACCTGGACCTCGGGTGCGGCATGCAACTTTTGGCCGTCGACGATTTTTTCGATCGCGCGCTCAATACTGCGCGGTACGCCGGAGTTGCCTATATCGACCCCGATGCTTTCCAAAAAGAAATCTGACTTGCCGTTCTTAATCATCTGTTTGATGCGCTTCTTGCTCTCTTCCACTACATCGTTCCCCTCTCCACCCAAGCTCTCTTCCGCGTTCCGAAAGAATTTGCTGACCGCGTTCTTGATGCCCAATGTGAGATAGGTTTCGGGGTACTCGTCGTTTACCGTCATTATCATTTTGCAGATGCGCTTTTTCGTCTCCCAGTTGGGGCTGGTTTTTACCAGACGCTTGAACTCCTTCGTCATGGCACGCTGGAACTGTTCGGTGGTGATCAAAACCTCGCCGTTATCCAGACGCCGCCCGATGCGCAGCCACAGTTGCTGTTTCAACAGACTGGGAAGCAGGTGATCGTCCTGAACTGTGGTCTGAGTACTCATTCGTCCTGGTTTGTTTTTTCCGCCTAGGTGTAACAGCATCTGGGCATCCGGCCGCTCCCAGATAAAATAACGTACCGGAACCACTTTTCCCAAATCGCGGCGCCGGGCCACGATCGGAAGGGCGGAAGCTTGGGATTGTGGATCCGCCGCCTCGGCTATGGCGACGATTCGACGATTGTATTTCAATTGAACGGTCCCCTGCGAGCCTAATTTGACGAGCCATCGAATGAAACGGATTCCGCTTTTCCTGGCACTCGTGGTAATTGCGTCCAGCCAACTGCAATTGTTGCTTCGGGCCCTGGGGGTTCGTACGCTCGCAAAAGGGAGACGATGTGGTTCTCCTCGAGCCCAAAAGCGAAATGTCGTTCTCGTGGGAACTCGATGGCGAGACCTCAAAGCGACGAGAACTTCGCAGGTCCAGGACTTCTGATCTCCAGCATGAGCGACGTAAGACGGACGGATGTTGTAGTGATCGGCGCCGGCATTTCTGGCCTGTCGCTTACCCACTATCTGCGCAGGCGGGGCTTGGACGTCAACCTACTCGAGTGCGATGATCGGGCCGGAGGGAAAATCCAAACCCACCGCCACGGTAATTTCCTCGTGGAATCGGGACCCAACTCGCTGTTGGAGACCAGCCCACTCTTGTCCGAACTCATCGCCGACCTAGGCATCGAGCAAGAGCAGATCTTTACGCAGCGCCTCGCCAAAAACCGGTATGTGGCCCGGGAAGGGGTTTTACATCCACTGCCTCTCCATCCGGCGGCGCTGATCGGTAGCCGCCTCTTCTCCACTCGAGCCAAGCTCAGGCTGTTGCGAGAGCCGTTTGTCCACCCGCTGCTAGCTGGCGAAGAAGAAAGCCTGGCGGCGTTCGTCGAACGGCGGCTGGGACGGGAGTTTCTCGAGTACGCCGTCGATCCGTTTGTCGCCGGCATATTTGCCGGCACCCCAGAGAAACTCGGCGTGGAGAGTGCTTTCCCGAAACTGTTTGCCCTTGAAAAGGAGTACGGCAGCCTGATCAAAGGCGCCCTCCTGGGTGGGCGAGAACGACGGAAACGTGCGGGTACGTCCAAACAGAAAGCCCGGATGTTTGCCTTCCGTTTGGGGATGGGGACCTTGGTCCATTCCTTGGTTGCCGGTGTTGGCGATTCGCTGCAGTTGGACGTCAAGGTGCGGGAGATCGAAGAGGCCGAAGACGGCTACGCCGTGGCCGTTGAAGATAGGTCAAGGGCATGGCGGGTTCAGGCGCGCTGCCTCGCATTCGCCATTCCTGCCCACGCCTATGCCGACCTGAGCTTTCGCTTCGATTTTCCGGTGCGCACCGCCCTTTCCCGGATCACGTATCCCCCGGTGAGCGTCGTGTTTTTTGGCTACGATAACCCACCGGGCGGGCGAGTTCTCGATGGCTTCGGTTGTCTGATACCGCGGCGCGAGAACCGGCAGATCCTGGGTACCATCTGGAACTCCAGCCTGTTCCCAGGTCGCGCACCGGAGCAAGGGGTTGCCCTCACCACCTTTGTGGGCGGGTCTCGCCAACCGGAGGTCGCCGTGCTGGAAGACGATGAGCTGGTTGATTTGGTTCGGGACGAGCTGCAAGATCTGCTGGGCATCGGCGGCTATCCGCAAGAGGTGCAAGTGATCCGCTGGGCACGGGCGATACCCCAGTACGGCCTAAAGCACGGCGATCTGACCGCGGAGCTGGCGGCGTTCGAGGAGCAGCATCCGGGAATCTATTTCTCCGGTAACTTTCGCAACGGGATATCGGCGCCGGATTGCGTCGAGCAGTCCCACGGGCTCAGCCTGGAGATAGCAGAGTTTCTGGCGCGCGACGCCCCCTGAATCAGCGCCCCAACTCCAGCAGGGGCAGATTCGTGGAGGCACCGAAGACGATCTGGTGGCCCGCAGGAAAATTGCGCCCGCCAAGGGTGTAACGGAGGGCAAATTCCAGCGTCGCATATGTGTTGAGTGTGTAGGCGACCGTCGGCGCGAGATAGGTTATGCGTTTGATCTGCGATCGGTTTTTCAGAATGCCGAATTCGATGGCGGGGTCACCCCGCAGTCCCTCGAGCTTGGTGGCGATGAGCAGCTTCGGTGTCAGGTTGTAGCCCACTTCCCCGTTGAAGAACCACTCGTCTCCCGGATCTCTTTTAATTTTGTCGTTGCGTGTTCGAATCCGGTATCCCACATCCAGATTCGCGTAGATGGGGAGTGGCCAGAATGAGCGACCTATCTGGGCACCGAATTCGTAATCCCGCTGCCCTTCTCCCACGGGGATCAGACCGTCTTCATTGAGGAACTCACCCGTGGCCAGTTTCACGCCGGCTTTGGCCGTGAAAACGACCGGTCTCTGCAGCAAGTTGAATTTGGTGAAGAGCCGAATATCGCTGAAGCCAGAGTCGGCCGGAGGATCGTCCCTGGTGGCATCGGCGAACTCTTGGTCGAAGAGCGGCACCTGCACACCAAGATCGAAGCGATCGGTGACGCCGAAAAACGCTTCGAAGAAAACGGCTTGGGAATCGTATTCCCCATCGAATCGATACGGTCTGCGATCCCCCGGTTGAAACCACCCTTCTTCCCCGCTGAACTCGGCGTTGGCGATATACCATTCGTCGGCCGCCTGGGAGAAATAGCTTACTTTGGTCCAGAGCTGGCCCTGGGGTAACGTCCAGGCTCCGGCGTTGGCCATGGCCGGCCACAACAACACCCAAATCCATCGCTCAATTCTCAAAACCGATCCCCTGAGATTGCGTATTCGGTCTGTCGATTCTAACCAATAGATGTCGATCGCCGTATTATCGTTTCGCGGAGGGTCGGCAAAGCGAACCGACGATTGAAATTTACTGTATATTGATACGCTACACCTTTGCTGCTAAACAACCTTCCCCGTGCTAAAAATGCACATTCTTACGCTGGGCTTGAACCACCGCACCGCTCCGCTGCAACTGCGCGAAAAGCTGGCCTTTCCGGAATCCTCTTTGCAAACGGCCCTTCCCCGCCTAACCGGGGAGTATGGCCTTGCGGAGGCCGCCATCCTGTCGACCTGCAATCGCTCGGAAATCTACGTCGCCAGTAACGGTGAGGACGGTCTGTCCGAGGCTCGCCGCTTTCTGAACGAGGTTCATGGAGTAGACGTTTCCCAGCTGCAGCCCCATTTCTATGAATTGAGCAACGAAGGTGCGGCGACGCATCTGTTCAGCGTCGCCTGCGGGATCGATTCGATGGTCATTGGCGAATCTCAGATCCTCAGTCAGGTTCGCGACGCTTTGGAGCTGGCTCAAAAAAATGGCTCCGCCCGCATCGTGCTCAACGAACTGTTTCAACGATCGCTCCGTGTGGGCAAGCGCGCCCGATCCGAAACCGACATTGGACGCGGCCGGCTCTCCATCAGCACGGCGGCCGTCGAGCTCGCCAATCAGATCTTCGAGACCCTTGAAGACCGTCGTGGCATGCTCGTCGGTGCCGGTGAGATGGGCGAGTTGACCGCCCAATACCTGGTGGATGCCGGTATCGGCAGCCTGTTGGTCTCCAATCGCACGCGGTCGCGGGCAGACGAGATCGCTGCCCGCTTCGGAGCCGAAGCGATTGAATTCGGCGACCTGGAAGCCCGGTTGGCAGCAGTAGACGTGGTCATCGCCTCCACCGCCGCCACAGGATTCGTCATCAGCGAGGAAATGGTTCGTGCGGTTATGAAAGCACGATTGGGTCGGCCACTGATCTTCATCGACATCGCAGTGCCACGAGACGTGGAACCCGAAGTGCGCGGGTTGGACAACGTCTTCGTCTTCGATATCGACAATCTCGAGCAGGTCGTTGCGGTCCATCGGGAGGAACGCGAGAGCGAGATCTCCGTCGTGCAGTCGATTATACAGACTGAGCTTCGCGGCTTTTTGAACTGGTTCAACGCCCTGAGCACGGGACCGCTGATCCGCGCGCTCCAACGACGGTCTCTACAGCTACAGGAAGCGGAGCTAAGACGTTGGCAATCCAAGCTGGAGCAACTCACGCCAGAGGATCGGGAAGCGGTGATCGGCCTTTTGCGAGGATACGGCAACAAGCTGCTCCACGATCCTTTGGTACAGATCCGCGAATTCGCCAACAGTGATGAGGGTTATCTACAGCTGGATACGGTGCGACGGCTTTTCGATCTGGACCAGATCGATCTTGACGGAGACGAACCATGACCACCGAATGTGCCGCCATTATCGCCGTATCTCTAGTCCTGTACCTAACCGCGTCCCTGTTTTTTCAGGGGCAGATTTTCCTGGGTCGGCGCAGTTGGATCGGGCTTGGCCGCAAAACGTTGAGGGCGGGAGTGGGCGTGCACGCTGTGGGTCTGCTGATCCACTTCGCGGTTTCTGGCACGTCGCCGTTTACCGACATGCTCCTGATTATTTCGCTGTTTGTGGTTGCCGTAGTACTGGCCAACGAGATGATGGAGCGGTTTACCCGATTCCGCAGCCTCGGCTTCATCGTAGCCCCGCTGGCGTTCTTTGGTTTGTTATACCCCGTGTTGATGCCGATCCGGTTCGAGGAGGCCGAGTCGATGTTGCTGCGGTATCCCTGGCTTGGCGTACATGTTGGAACCACCGTGCTCGGCATCGTTGGGTTCGCCCTCTCCTTTACGGCGGCGGTGATCGTCATCGTGCAGTCGCGAATGCTCAAGCGGGGTCGGCTAAACCCGTGGTTGCCCGCCCTGGACACGGCTGCAAATGCGACGGATGTATTGGCAGGCGCGGGATTTTTTGTGTTCACGATCGGCCTGGTGATGGGAGTGATTTGGTTCTTCGGCGCCCCGGGAGAATATCTGGGATCAGGAGACCTGAAGATACTGCTGACACTGCCAACCTGGGCGGTCTTCGCCGCCTATCTTTACATGCGCGGGGTAGCGGGTCGCCAGGAGAGCCGGCTGAAGTGGCTGGTGATCGCCGGTTTTTTCCTTGCCCTGGTGAATCTCCTCGCGGTCCGTCACGACTTCGATGCGGTCAGCCGCTTCGTCGCACCCGCCGCAGCCGTCGACTTGGCGGGGCGCTTCGATCCAGCGAGGTCGCTGAGCTAGGACTTCGAGCGTTACTCCGGTTTTGCCTCCTCGATGCAGCATGTCACCTCGACTTCGGCACCCTCGGTGACAACCACGATTTTCTCCGATCCGCCCAGCGTTTCGTGCCATAGCCGAAGGAGATGGGAGGTACGTCGGTAAGCTCGAAGGATCCATTCGCCCTGCTGTCAGCGCCACATCCCGCAGCGTTGGCGTCTTGAATGTCCCCCGGTCGGCAGCAATGCCCGACACCTTGAAGCGCCCTAAATCCGGAGCTTCTTGGTCCATGGCAACGCCGACATTGCGAAAGCTTTCATCGGTGAATTTGGAACCGGCATGACATCGAAGACACTGGGCTTCGCCTTTGAGACGGCCATCGCTAGTCTCATGTAGCCAGCGTTCAGCGGATAGCGATCGGTCTTCCAGGTGAGCCCGTGCCTCCTTTGAACCGAATCGGTGTAAAGACAAACAGAAATTCATACACTTCGTCCGCCAGCAGTTCGTCGTACACCATATTTTCCAGGTTGAAGATGCCTGCTTTGACGATCAGCTCCTGGTGAACGGGGAATGCCATGCCCGGCTCCGGGTTGGGGACCACCTCCGTGGTCCACTGGTCGCTGCCGATCATCGAGGCCTGTTTTTCGACGATCCAACCGGCGACGCCGAGACCTATACCCGGCGGGTTGAAATTGTACTTTTCTGCATCTGACCAGTGTTTCGACCACCCGTAATTGAAGAATAACGCGTCGCCGGGATCGATGCTTTTCTCGGAAATGCCCTGCCGCTTCAAAGCAGCACGCACATCGTCGACGGTAACTTCGTAGCTATGATCCAGAGTCGCCACTCCTTTATAGCCGGCAATGTCAATCAACACTCCGCGGGTGATGAACGGTTTTACGTGCTCGATCCCGAGCTTCTGAAGGCCATACGCCCCCGCCATTTCGTCGACGGTATACCCGTTGTAGAAGACGTCGGCGACAGAGCCATCCGCCATTTTCGCACGTGTGCCCACGTGTCCTAACCCGTCGAACTGAGTGCCGACTTGCCCGATCTCGGCACAAAGAAACTCGTCGTGGTACATCAACATGTTGTTGTCGCCGAACGGGCCGCCCGTCGGGGAGCCCGGGATAAACATCGCGTAGGTCCGCTGACCGAACAGCGGCATGCCGCGCTCGTACACCTGCCCAATCTCGTAGACCTTGCCTTTGTCTATGAGGCGGATGGACTGGAGAATCTTCTCCGCAGTAATCCAGTTGGAAGCACCGGCCTGATCCTCAGATCCCCAGCGGGGGTGCGGCCACCAGGGCCCGTTCTCACGCGTTTGGGCATCTGCTGCCGTGACGAAAAACGCCACGGCCAAGCTTGTCGCCGATATGAGTAACGCCTTGCGGTTCATGTCCAGTCTCCTTGTGATTGATGCGCAGAATATAGCAATTTCATTGCGCTCTGCATGGCGCCGGCGGACGCGAATTCAGGAACCGTACCCGCCGTGTTGCGAGTCGACAATACGCGCCAGCCGGCGAATGCCTTCGGCGATCTGGTCGGCATCCAGATAACAGAACGGCAAGCGTAAGAACCGTTCTCCGCCACCGTTCGGAAAAAACGCAGCTCCGTCGGTGAGTGTAAGGTGATTTTTCGACGCCTCCTCCCGTACCCCTTGCGCGGCGACTCCGGCCGGGAGCTCCAGCGAGACGAAAAAACCGCCGTCAGGTCGGCTCGAGGTTGCTTCCGGGAGGTGTTTGTCGAGGGCATCCAGACAGGCGTCGAGGCGGGGCCGATACACCGATTTCAAACGTTCGAGCTGGGGTCGCAGAAAACCCTGCGTCAAGAACTCGCAGACGATGGCCTGGCCCAGAATCCCAGGGGTCAGGTAGGTATTTTCGGCGAGCGCTGCGATCTCCTTGACGAGTTCCGGGTGGCCCACCAGCACGCCGACCCGGGTTCCGGGAACGATCAGCTTGCTGAAGGAAAGGATGTGAACTACCAGGTCCGGCGCCATCGAAAGCAGGGTGGGTTCGTCGGAGCCGCGATAACGCAGGAGTCGATATGGCGTGTCCTCAATGATGGTAAATCGATGTTTGCGAGCTAGCCGTATTAGATGATCGCGTTTTTCCGCGGAGTAGGTGATGCCGGACGGGTTCTGAAAATCTGGAATGACATAGAAGAAGCGCGGGTTTTTTGTTTCTACGAGCATTTCCAGCTGCTCAATCGAAGGACCGTCCGGCTCAAGCGGGACCCCGTGAATCTCGGCACCGTGCCGTCGCAATACGGCGATAGCCCGATCGTAGGTGGGAACCTCGGTCAACACCGAATCCCCGGGTTGCAGCATGGACTGGCACAGTAGGTCGAAGATCTGTAACGAGCTGTTGGAAGCGAGCACCTGATCGACCCCTACCGCGTAGCGCTCGGCCAGGTGTTGCAGAAGCGGGGCGAACCCGAAAACCGTGCCGTATTGTACGGCGTCGGCGCCGAACTTCGTGAGGGCGGAGGTGCAGCAAGCTACGATTGTGTCGGGGCAAAGAGCTTCGTCAGTGGGAACACCGCGAGTGAACTGGATCGCTTCGGGGGTGGTCATGTAGATGAGTGAGCGCGACACACGCCCACCTTCGGCAGGTTTCTCATGGCATCCTCACTTGAGTAGGTTCCGCGAGAATATACCCAACCGACGGGGCGTCATCAACGAGATTACCATCTAACTCGCAGCAGGAGTGAGGGTTGTACACCCCCAGGGGGTAGAGACCGAGGTGCGGCTCTCTTGAACCTGCCCCCGCCACCGTTATCTTCTTTCGATCTATCAATGAGGTAGCTGTGCAGCACCCTGTCAGGTCGACGGTAGACCATGAGTACTCCCATATTGTCACCGGAAGAAGCACAACAGATCGTCTTGTCGAAGATCGCCCCCCTCGGCGTTGAGCGCGTTTCCCTGATCGATGCACTTGGCCGGTTGGTAGCGAACGATATTGTAGCCCGCCACGACAACCCACCGCTCGACAATTCGGCGATGGACGGTTATGCCCTGCGCCATGAGGATGTGCGCAACGCCTCCACGAGCGCCCCGGTCCGACTCGCGGTGCTCGAGGAAATCCCGGCGGGCAGCATTCCACTCGAGACGGTGGGTGAGGGTCAAGCCAGCCGCATCATGACCGGGGCCCCGTTGCCCGCTGGTGCCGACACGGTGGTTCGCATCGAGGACACCCAACCCCAGCCAGATGCGGTGGATATCCTGGCGCCCGAAGCGAGGAACGGCAACGTGCGGCGACGGGGCGAGGATATTGAGACGGGCACCACCTTGATTGCCGCGGGTACACGATGCGAAAGTGGCGAGCTGGGGGTGTTGGCGGCGCAGCAGTACTCCGTTGTACCGGTTTACCGCCGACCCACCGCGGCTATCCTTTCCACCGGCGACGAACTGGTGGATTTGGGCGAACCTCTTCAAAAAGGCAATATCGTCGACAGCAATACTTACGCCCTAGCGGCGTTGTGCAGGTCTCACGGTGCGCTCCCGTGGATGTTGCCCATCGTTCGCGACACCGAGGAAGCTACCCGACAAGCGGTGGAAACCGCCCTGGCGGCAGATTTCATCCTCTCGTCGGGGGGAGTTTCCGTCGGCGAGTACGACTTCGTAAAGAAGGTACTGGATGAGATGGGTGCTGAGACGGGTCTTTGGAGAGTATCGATGAAGCCGGGCAAGCCCCTCTTCTTCTGCACCCTGCGCGACAAACCGTACTTTGGGCTCCCCGGAAACCCGGTGTCCAGCATGATGTCGTTCTTGCAGTTTGTGCGCCCAGCCATCCGTAAAGCCTCCTGCTTTCCGGAGGATGAGTGGCTGTTGCCGCAGACCACGGCAACCATGGAGCATGACGTCGAAAACCGCGGCGACCGGCGCGATTACCTGCGCGCCCGGCTCTCCTATGAGAGCGGAGGGTTAAAGGCGACGGTCTTCAAAGGCCAGGGGTCCCACATGCTCACCTCTATGCTGGGCGCCAACGGAATCGTCGTGCTGGCGCCTTCTCAGTCAGTAGCAAAAGGTGCCGAGGCGACCGTACAAATCATAAGCCGCATCCTCTGAATCGCATTCGGGATGACGACCGAACGCAACAATCTATCAGGAGAATTCCGCGATGGCTGAACTATATCCTCCCTCAGCTGATGTCCAGAAACGCGCGCACGTGAAAAGTATGGAGGAATATTCCAGCGAGTATGCGCGTTCCATCGCCGACCCCGACGCCTACTGGGCGGAGAAGGCCGGTGCATTTCACTGGTACGAGAAGTGGCAGGAGGTGAGCTCGTTCAACTACGACATGGATCAGGGCCCCATATCCCTCCGCTGGTTCGACGGCGGCAAAACCAGCATTGCCTACAACTGTTTGGATCGTCACCTGGAGAAGCGCGGCGACCAGATCGCGATCATGTGGGAAGGGAACGAGCCCGGGGAAGATGCGACAATTACCTATCGGGATTTGCACGAGCAGGTTTGTAGGTTCGCCAATGTCTTGAAGTCAAAAGGGGTGCAACGAGGAGATCGAGTTTCTATCTATCTGCCGATGATACCGGAGTTGCCGGTGGCCATGCTTGCCTGCGCCCGAATCGGCGCCGTGCACTCGGTGGTCTTCGGCGGGTTTTCGGCCGACTCGCTGGCAGACCGCATCGCCGATTCCACCTGTACGACCCTGATCACCTGCAATGGCACCCATCGCGGCGACAAGCCGGTGCTGATGAAACCGGTTGCGGACGAGGCGATGGATGCGGCCCAGAAGCAGATGGGAAAACCGGTAAAGACGTGTGTGGTGGTCGAGCGGGTCAAGGGAAACTCGGAATTCGACTGCCAGATGCAGGAAGGGCGGGATTTCTGGTGGCACGATCTCATGGCAGGGGCGGATGCGGAATGTCCGTGCGAACCGATGGACGCAGAAGATCCTTTATTCTTGCTCTACACCTCCGGGTCGACGGGCAAGCCGAAAGGGGTGCAGCACAACGTCGGGGGTTACATGGTGTATACCGCCGTCACCCACAAATACGTCTTCGACTATCACGACGGCGACATCTACTTTTGTGCCGCCGACATCGGCTGGGTTACCGGTCATTCCTACATCCTGTACGGGCCGTTGGGCAACGGCGCTACCACCGTGATGTTCGAAGTATTCCAACCTACCCAGATCCGGGACGTTACTGGCAGGTGGTTGAGAAGTGGAACGTCAACCAATTCTATACCGCTCCGACCGCCATCCGCGCCATCGCTCGCGAAGGGGAGGAGTGGCCCAACAAATACGCCATGCCGTCCCTGCGTTTACTGGGCACCGTGGGCGAACCGATCAATCCGGAAGCCTGGCGCTGGTACCACATCAACGCCGGCAAGCAACGCTGCCCCATTGTCGACACCTGGTGGCAGACCGAAACCGGCGGCATCCTCATCACCCCCCTGCCCGGTGCGGTACCGACGAAACCGGGATCAGCCACGCTTCCTTTTTTCGGCATTGAGCCGGTGGTTCTCGATCCGGAATCGGGGAAGGTGTTGGAGGGGAATGACGTCAGTGGCGTCCTCGCCTTGAAACGACCGTGGCCAGGCCAGATGCGAACGGTTTACGGAGACCACGAGCGCTTTGAGCAAACCTACTTCCAACAGTACAAAGGGTATTACTTCACCGGTGACGGCTGTCGGCGGGACGAAGACGGGTATTACTGGATCACCGGCCGCGTGGATGATGTCATCAACGTGTCCGGACATCGAATGGGAACGGCTGAAGTGGAAAGCGCCCTGGTTCTACATGCAAAGGTGGCAGAGGCCGCTGTCGTCGGTTTCCCCCACGAAGTTAAGGGCCAGGGAATCTATGCCTACGTGACGTTGAATGCCGGGGAGGAGTACACAGAAGAGCTGAAAAAGGAACTCCGTGCGCACGTGCGTACGGCGATCGGCCCGATCGCGCAGCCCGATGTGGTGCACTGGGCACCGGGATTGCCGAAAACGAGATCGGGAAAGATCATGCGCCGCATCCTGCGCAAGATCGCCACCGACGAGACCGACTCCATCGGCGACACCTCGACCCTGGCCGATCCGGGGGTGGTGGACGACTTGATCAAAAACAAATGAGCGTACCAAAAAAAGGGGCGGATCGACTGCATCGGCCCGCCCCTTTCCATTCATGTGAGGTACGCAGACGACGCTTCCCTCTAGCAGCAGCTCCCGGGCTCACAACATTCCCCAGCCTCGATGGTAGCATCGTAATCGTGGCCTTTGGTTTGCCGGGGGTGACGCCGCTCAATCCCTCCGGTACAGGGAAACGGCTCGGGGTCATCCACCTGTTCGAGGGGTTCGACCCGTTCGAACTGTTCTGCGTACGGCTCCCGGGAATAAATCTCGTAGGTCTTGCGGCAAACGGCCGTTCGCTCACCGCGCACGAAGGTGTGACCATCATCGTCGGTTACTCTGCTGAAAGGCCCCTTGTATATCAACGCTTCGTTGTGGTCCCAGCACTCCCCTTCTTTGCCCTTGTACGCCACCAGGGTGACGCTGCGGAACTCGATACCAGCCACGGTCTGCCACGGCTCCGCGTCGCGCTTGGCGATCTCGACGCCGTAGAACCCCGCATCGACAAACGCGTTGGCGAAGTCGCTTTCTTCCATGGCCCCCGAGATACAACCGCTCCATAGCCTGTCATCTTGTTTGAGGTCGGCAGGTACCGGTTCGTCGGCAACGATGTCGCTAATGGCGGCGCGACCGCCGCGGCGCAGGACGCGGAAGATCTCGCTGAAGAGTTGGACCTTTTGAGCATCGTCCACCAGGTTGAGCACGCAATTGCTCAAAACGACATCGACCGAGTCGGAGTCGACCAGAGGATGGGAGCGTCGTTGCAAAGCCACGTACTCCTCGAACTGCTGCAGTGATTCCTCGTTCACGACCGGGTGTTTTTGCAACCATATATCGAGGCGATTCCGATCCAGAGTGAGATCCTGAATGCGTCCTTTCAAGAATGAAACGTTGCCGTAACCCAGGCGCGACGTCATCTCATCCTGGTGACCGCGCGCCAACGCCAGCATGTCGTCGTTCATGTCCACACCGATGACGCGTCCTCGTTCGCCGACGATCTGCGAAGCAATGTAGCATATCTTCCCACCCCCGGACCCCAAATCGAGAACCGTCTCCCCTTCTTTGACGTGGCGGGAAGGGTCTCCGCAGCCGTAATCCTTCTCGATGATTTCCTCGGGAATCTGGCGCAGATACTGCGGATCGTAATCCACCGGACAGCAGAGCGCCGCCTCGGGAGCGTTTGCCGCCGAACTGTAGCGCTCGGCGACGATCGATTCAACCGTGCTCATTCCGATTTTCCACTTACCTCCTCCTTACTCGATCGGGGCCCCCGCGGCAATCCAAGCGCGGATCAACTCGATCTGTTCCGCCGTCAGTGGGGTTCGATTCAAAGGCATCTGCGAACTCACGTCGCCGTCGCCACGAACCTTCTTTAACAGCAGAGAGGCCTCCGGATCTCCAGGTTCGATCCGATTGAGGTCGTAGCCACTGCTGGCGACGCCGATGATCTCGTCAGCGATTCGATCCGCTTCCAGCGACATGTTCGCCGAAAGGAAGGAACCGCCGTGACATCCCGAGAAGGTACAGTTCGGCGTAAATATCTCCATGCTCAATTGGGCCAGGGTGACCTTCGGCGTTTCGCCGTCACCGTCGCTATTCTCATCCCCATTCGCGTCACCGTCAGGGTCGCTGTCAGTGTCACCGTTGGCAGCTACCGGACGACCGTCAGGACCGAGACTACTGCCATCCCCGGCGCAACCTGCAAGAGCTGCCGCGACAAAAAGGACCACCAGGCCCCAAATCTTCCAATTGATAGACATCTTGCGCTCCCGGAAAACGATCTAATCTTCAGCTTTTGAAACTAATAGTTGCAGCAAAACAGGTCAACGACGCGGGATGCTCTTAGCAGGACTGCGCCGTCGGTGCGGCGCCCTCGAGAAACTCAAAGGTTTGTCGCGCCACTACAAGCTCTTCGTCGGTGCGCAATACGTAGAGGTGAACTTCGCTGCCTTCGGTGTGCAAACTCCCTTCGCCGCGCGTCTCGCGATTCAGTGCTTCGTCGATCTCCACACCCAGAAAGTCCAATCGATGCAAAACCTGTTGGCGTACCGTGGCCGAATGTTCGCCGATCCCGCCGGTAAAGCTGACCACATCCAATCCCCCCAGCTCGACGACATAAGCACCGAGATAATCGCGAATCGCCGACGTAAAGACCTCGATAGCCAGCACACACCGCTCATTTCCTGCAGCCGCCCCCTCCTCGATATCCCGCATATCGCTGAAACCGCAGAGGCCCATGAGACCGGCTCGGGACCCGCACTGCTCCAGAACCTCTTCGAAGGTGAGTCCCTCGGCGCGCATGACCAGATCGATGGCAAATGGATCGAGATCCCCGATGCGATTGTTCTGCGGTACGCCGCCTTGGGGCGTCAATCCGTGGGAAGCGCCGTGTGAGACCCCGTTCTTGATGGCGCACAGTGATGACGAGCCGCCAAGGTGACAGTTGATCTGCCTGATGGTCTGCCTCCCTTCCAGCTCGGCCACCTTCTCGGCGGCGTAGCGGTGGCTGGCACCGTGGAAGCCGTAGCGGCGGATTCCGTAGTTCTCGTACCAATCGTACGGCACCGCGTAAAGTTGGCGCCGCAGGGGCATCGTGCCGTGAAAGGCGGTTTCGAAGCAACCCACCAAGGGCACGTCGGGCGCTACCCTGGCAAACTGTCGGATGGCGGTGACATAGGCGGGATTGTGCGCCGGCGCCAGTGGATAATAACTGACCATGCGTTCGATTACGTCGTCGTCGAGAGCCACGACCCCAGAGATGCTGCGGGCATGAACCGCTTTGAAACCAACGGCGCTCAACTCGTCCAGAGACGGCAAAGCGGAAGCATCTTCCGCCAAACGCTCCAACGCTTCATCGATAGCATGCTCGTGGCTGTCCAGCACGCATTCTCGCTCGATCTCGGTACCGGCGCCAATCTGATAGACATGCCGGGACGTGGAACCACCAATCCGGTCCATGCCACCGCGCGCCAATACCGCACCGGATGGCATATCGAACAGTTTGTACTTGAACGACGTGCTGCCCAGATTGGAGACCAGAATCTTCATGGAGATCAGCGGGGCGGGATAAGGTTATCTTGCGGGGCTGCGAGCGGCCAAAACCCTAGTCCGGGCTGGTTCGCTTGTCAAGACATTCCACCCCCCATAGTTTACCGCGATGAACTGGGTTCAAGCGCTGCTCCTTGGCGTCTTGCAGGGCCTCACGGAATTTCTTCCCATCAGCAGTAGCGCACACCTTCGCGTCATTCCTCACTTTCTTGGCTGGCCCGATCCGGGTGCAGCATTCTCGGCGGTCATTCAACTGGGTACGGTGGCGGCAGTTTTGGTGTATTTCGCCGCTTATATCAGGCGTTTGACGGTGGCCGCATGGGTATCTGCGCGTCATCGGAGCTTCGCGCATACCGACGACGCCCGACTGGCTTGGTCTATACTCCCCGGCACTGTGCCTATCGCCGCGTTCGGCTTGGGCTTCTGGGATTTTATCGAATCCGGCGCTCGCGACCTGCAACTGATCGCGGCAGCGTTGATCGTTCTGGCGTTGTTCCTTTTCGCCGCGGAGTTTTGGGGCAAACGTTCGCGAACCATGATTGAACTGGGTTTCTGGCAGATCCAGTTCATCGGACTCTGCCAGGCGCTGGCACTGATTCCCGGATGCTCGCGCTCCGGATCCACCATCATGGCAGGGTTGATTGTGGGCTTGCGACGTGAAGACGCGGCCCGTTTCTCCTTCATTCTCGGGCTTCCCGCCATCGGCGCCAGTGGTCTGTTACAGTTGTTCGAACTGGCGGAACAAGGGATGGCGACCGACGGTTTCGTTCACCTGGGCATCGGCATAGCCGCCGCTGCCGTCAGTGGGTATGCCGCCATCGGGTTCCTGCTGCGGTTCCTGCAGCGACACGGAACCTATCTGTTCTCCATCTATCGCCTGATTCTGGGGACCGCTATCTTCTACGGTCTTCGACTACAGCCATAACAAGGGAGGAATCGATGTACCCCAACCCGTTGAAAGAGAAGATCCGCTCCGGGGATCTCGTTGTGGGAACGTTGTTGCCAGGGTTTACTCCTCACATAGCCGGGGTCGTTATCGAAACCCAACCCGATTTTCTGTGGATCGACACCGAACATTCTCCGTACAGTACGGAGGCCCTGGATGTGATTCCGGTTCTGGCACGTAACAAGGGCGTTGCGCCGATGATCCGGGTTGCGTGGAACGATCCTGCCCTCATCAAGAAGGCGTACGACGTGGGAGCGGTGGCGGTGATGGTGCCACAGGTAGATTCTGCCGAAGAGGCGGCGCGGGCCGTCGAATATGCTAAATATCCTCCCGACGGAGCGCGTGGTTTGACCCCCTCGTGGACCCGCATCGCCGGCGAAGATTTCAGTCACGTAATCAAGACAGCGAACGAGGAAACCGTCGTTGTGCTGCAGGTGGAGAGCCGCCAAGCATTCGACAACCTCGAGGAGATGGCTATGGTTCCCGGTGTTGACGTCCTCTTCGTCGGGCCGCTAGACCTGTCGGCTTCGGTTGGCAGGATCAGTGATACCAAATCCAAAGAGGTTCAGGAAATCATGAAGGAGGTTCCCCGCATGCTCTCCGGTTCCGAGGTGGTTCCGGGAACCACCTGCGGCGAAACAGCCGACGCCCAGGAAAAGGTCAGCTGGGGGTATCGCTACGTGAGTGTGGGAAACACCCTCGCAGCCGGTGCGCAATTCGTGAAAAGCGCGATGGAAACGGTGCGAGACGGCGCGACCGGTTAACTATGCCGAACCGATGAGGTCCTCCACCGCTTCGATCAGGGTCTCGTCGTGAAAGCTGCTTTTGGTCAAGTAATAGTCGGCGCCCGCCTCTAGACCAAGCATGCGGTCTTCCTGGCGATCCTTGTAGGAGACGATCATGACCGGGAGTGCCTTCAGTTCAGCGTCGCCCTTTATGTGGCGCACCAGCTCAATACCGTTCATCCGGGGCATGTCCACGTCGGTGACGATAAGGTCATAGAGACCGGTGCGTACCGCGTTCCACCCGTCCATTCCATCGACGGCCACCTCGACTTTGTAGCCCCGATTCTCTAACAGGCGACGCTCTACCTCACGCACGGTTATGGAGTCGTCGACTACAAGCACACGCTTGGGCGCCCAGTCTTCCGGCTGATCAGCCGCCCTCCCGATTTTGACCAGCCGCCCTCCGGAGATGAGATTGTCCATGGAACGAACGAGGTCGTCTACGTCGACAATGAGGGCGGGGCTGCCGTCCTCCATAAGCGCTGCGGCGCTGATATCGGTAGTCTTACCCAACCGCGGATCCAACGGCCGAACCACCAGATCTCGCTCTCCGAGAAATCGGTCGACCACGAGGCCGTAGCGGCTGAGGCGGTCGCTGATCACCACTACACTGAGGCTCTCGCCGGCACTCTCGGCGCCTTCCAGTTCCAGCACCTGCGGCGCCGGAATGAGGCCGATGCTGTGGTCCTCGTATTTGATGTACTGACGGTCTTCCACGACTTCGACGTCGCCTTGTGGAACATCCAGCGCTCGATCGATCCGCGCTAGTGGAAAGGCATACGGTTCGCCGCCGATTTCCACCAGTAACGTTCGGGTGACGGACAGGGTAAGGGGCAGTTGCATGTGAAAGCGCATACCCTCGCCTTTGGTGGACTCGGCGCGCAAGGTCCCTCCGACCTGTTGCACCATGTTCTTCACCACGTCCAACCCGACGCCACGACCGGAAATCTCTGTGACCTCTTCGGCGGTGCTAAACGCGGGCAGAAACAGGAACTCGATCAGCTCCGTTTCGGACAGCTGAGACGCCGTCTCAGCGTCTATCAGCTGCTTGCCTACGATGCTTTGCCGCAGGCTTTGGGGGTCGACACCACAACCGTCGTCCTCTACCGAAATGGCCAACATGCCGGCGGCATGCCGCGCCTCCAAGCGGATGGTCCCCTCTTCTGGTTTTCCTGCGTTCCTGCGAACCTCCGCGCTTTCGATGCCATGATCCAGCGAGTTTCGCAGCAGGTGGTTCAGCGGGGCTTCGAGCTTGTCCAATATGTCTCTGTCGACCTCTGTGCCTTTACCGACGATCTCGAGTCGGACGGACTTGCCTAGCGACCTGGAGATATCCCGCACCAATCTGGGAAAACCTTGAACGCCGTCGGCGAAGGGTCGCATGCGGCTGGCTATAACCTCGCGATAGAGGCGATCCGACAGGTTCTCTGAACGTCTTGCGTAGACCTCCAGATCGCTGAGTCGGTCACCCAAGTAGGTGCGGCTTTGATCCAGTTGCGCCCGCAGCTCCTGAAGCCGGATCGTCGCGTGCTCCACCGACCAGGAGTTTTCGAGAGAATCCTTGATCTGATCTACGAGGGTTGCGACCTCGAAGTGATCGCCCTTGAGTCGTTGCAACGAGTCGGCAAACGGTTGGAGCCACCGAGCCTCCACCACCGATTCTCCCACCAGCCCCATGAGACGGTTCAGGTTCTCCGAGGCAACGCGGACAACTCGATCCCGTTGCTCATCGAGCGAGCCCGGAATCGGTGTGGATCCGCTCGCATGGACCTCGTCTGCTTCTGGGCTGGGTTCGGAAGGGGCGAAAAGCGGCGGTTCCGTATTTGTCGTCGAGCTGCCATCTGCCTGGCTGGCCGCTGCCGCGATGGCCCGAATGAGATCATCGATGCCCGCTTTGTGACTCTCCAACCACGGCGAAAACTCCGGGCCGCTCAAAGTGGCAAGGGAGGCAAACACGTCGACGCCATGCAACAGCAGATCCACGCTTTCGGTGTCAGCACGAATTTTTCCATGCTGAATCCCAACGAAGAAATCCTCCATGGCGTGGGCCAATTCCGCCGCCAGATCGATCTGAACGATTCTCGCCGCGCCCTTGATGGAGTGCGCTGCGCGCATGAGTGCTTCCACGTCCACTGCGGAATCCAAATCTCGCTCCAGAGCCAGCAGGCTATCGCTGAGCACCGCCGCCTGGCTTTGGATTTCATTGGCGAACAGCTCCATGAGATCGTTCGCCCCTGCTGAAGGTGGGCCGGGGGTCAGCGGAGGGGTAGAGGGAACGTCGCAGGCCATGGGCATCTCCAGCGCCTCGATGGAGGCGAAGAGAGCCGTAGTCACCTCCTGATTGGCCGCTTGCCAGGAGGCGATGTCGTCGCAAGCCTCAGCGATGACCCGAAGCAGGTCGACCCCTTTGAGCAGGGTGTCTACGTGCTCTGAGGTCAGGTTCGATCGACCCTCTTGCACCGCGACGAAAAAATCCTCCATCTTGTGAGACAAATCGGCGGCGACGTCGATCTGAACAATGCGCGCCGCGCCCTTAACCGAATGCGCTGCGCGCATTAGCGCTTCGATGTCGTGCGCTTTGCCGGGATCCCGTTCCAATTCGAGCAGTGCGGCGGTGAGCACGCCGGTGTGTTCCTCGACTTCGGCACGGAAAAGGTCGAGCAGGGATACACCGCCTATATCTGAGTCGCCGGCGCTCAAACAGCGCTCCTTTTCAGGGCGTTGAACAACAGCTCCACGTCGAGCAGTCCGACGCTGCGATCGTTCCAGGCCAGCAGTCCGGTGGTAAAGGTGACATCGGTCTTCGAGACCGTGACGGGGGATTCCTCCAGTTCCTCGTTGTCGAAGTGATGAACGCCGTAGACCTCGTCCACGGGAAACACCCAACTGTCGCGCTCTTGGCGAACGACGATCATCCGTTTGTAGACGATGTGGCTTTGCCTAGAATCACTCTCGGCCTTGGATGAAAGACCGAGGATCGCTGCCAGCGAGAAACACAGTTGGATCTCTCCGCGAATGTTGACCAGGCCCAGGAACACGCGACTCGAGCGGTGGGGCATGCTATGAATAGCGCGGTCTTCTATCACCTCGCTGAACACCGGCGTGGGCAACGCCAGCCACTCGCCTCCCATGCGGAAGAACACGACCGAAACCATGTCCGCGTTCTGCGCTTGTTCGGGCCGCGCGATAATTCGCGTCCACTCGTCGAGGTAATCGTCTGATCCCGGCCGTTCCAATAAGCTGCGCCCGGCCGCCGAGTGGACCTGGCAGTTGTGGCAGTGGGAGACCGAGTCGAGTTCGGGGCAGCTGACGTCTCCCCAGACGCCGATTCTGTTCCAGCAGAAATTGTGAACGGTCTCGGACGACATGGTTTACGATTGCCCTGCCTGCAGATCGACCTCGAGCTCGTCGATGCTTGAGTACAATAGTTTCCGCGCTTTTTGATCGAGCAGCTTGTAGATGTCGATGAGTTGAACCATACCGACCGCTTCCCCGACCCCCATGGTTGAAAGGTACGGCGCCTGCTCTACTTCGATACCGGTTTTCACATTGGTCAGTTCCGCGGACTGCTTCGTGTCGGTCACATCCTCAGCCATGAGTCCCAGCAATCTATCGTCATCGAGGCGGACCAGAACGATGCGTGTGTTGAGAAAAAGCTCACATTCCTTTCCCCACATCAATTTCCGCAGGTCGATGACGGGAACGACGGCGCCCCGAAACACGAACAGTCCAACGACGAAATCGGGAGCGTGAGGCACCTCGCGCATACGGACCCGGGGGATCACCTCCGCAACCTGGGTGGTCTCGATGGCGTATCTTTCCGATCCCAGCTTGACGATCAGTAGCAACATGGCGATTCGATGGGGCGATAGACTACGCTAAGCGGGTTCGCGAAGGGGATGGTTTCAAAGCATTGACCGCTTCAAGGCCATGCCGATCTTGTCGATGGGTAGTACCTCGGCGGCGGCGCCGAGTTGGGCGGCTTCCTTCGGCATGCCGTAGACCACGCTGGTTTTTTCATCCTGGGCAATGGTATGCCAACCCTTGTCCCGCAGCTTTTTCAGTCCGTTGGCGCCGTCGCGACCCATACCTGTCAGCAGCACCGCCGTGCCTTTCTCAGGCCAGTGTTCGGCCACGCTGTCGAAAAAGATATCGATCGATGGGTGGTACGGAGTGGCGCTTACCCTGGAATCGTATCGAAGCTCCATATTGGGCGTCATTATAATGTGATTGTTCGTACCGGCCACCCACACACGACCGCCTCGAAGCAGGGTTCCCTTCTCAGCAAGTGCGACGGGCAAACTGGATTGCGTATCCAGCCAGGAACTCAAGCCGGCGGAGAACTGGACGTCCACATGCTGCACAATTACTATGGCACCCGCGAAATCCTCCGGCAAACCGGAAAGAATGGCAGCCAACGCCATGGGTCCGCCGGTGGAGGCCCCGATCACCACCAGCGGCGGCACCGCGGCCTTGATCCGGGGGCGAACCGCCACATCACTCCGGGAACTCACTCCTTCCCCCAGAAGCTTCCCGATGGTGGCGATTTTGGCTAACAAGCTGTCGCCTCCCTCACCACCGGGTTCCCCGGCTGGAGTGTCGATGGCATCCAACGCTCCGTTGCCCATCGCCTGAAACACCTTTCCAGCGTTGCCACCCACCGAAGCAGTAACGATCAGAATGGCGCACGGACTGGCCTCCATAATCTGACGGGTAGCTTCTGCGCCATCCATCACCGGCATGATCAGATCCATCAATATCAGATCCGGTGTATCGTTCCCGCATTTCTCTACGGCCTCTGCACCGTCGGACGCCTCCCAGGCCAACTCATGTTCGGGCACATAGAACAGGATTCGTCTCAGCGCCTCAACCCCGAATTTCGAATCGTTTACAATTGCTATTCGCACGGTCAGCTGATCCCGATCTACGATACGCGGTCGAGGCGTCGTTTGAGGACTTGGGCGCGGTGATCGTCCCCGCGGCGCTCGACCAATAAAGCAAGGTGGATAAGCGCCTCGCGATGGTCGGGTTCCAGGTAGACCGCTCTGGCGAAACAATCTTCCGCCTGCCGATCTTCCCCAGCCGCGACGCGAATTAGTCCCAACAACACGTGACCCTCGGCGTCGTCGCGGTTCTCTTCAAGGTGTTCACCGCAGAGTTTGGATGCCTCGGCCAAGTCGCCCCGATCGGCCAGTAAGCGCGCCCTGTTCAATACGGGTACCGGCGATTCGGAGCGTGGTTCGCTCACGGCGGAACGGGTGTCCCTGGCCAGCGGCGGTGTTGGTCGACGAGGGGGTTCGTGGATGTCCATTCGTCGCGGCGACGGCACCTTCACCGTCGTCGTGGTTTTCGCCAGCCCGGCAGCTGTCTTCCGCAGGAACGCAAAGGACTTAGGGTGTCTAACCGGCACGAAGCGCTCCGCGGGCATCTGTCCCGCCTCAGCGGCGCCGACGAAGAGAAGGCCATCCGGTTGCAAAACCGCCTCTACATTTCGAAGGACCGAATTTCTAGATCTCTCATCCAAGTAGATGAGCAGGTTCCGGCAGAAGACGATGTCATAGACGCCTTTTCCTGCAGCCCAGGTGGGATCGAGCAGGTTTCCCTGTTCTAGATTGACCAGACTCCGCACCGACGGCATTAGTGCGTGGGTGCCGTCGACTTGGTGGAAATAACACGTTTTGAAAGAATCGGCAGTAAATCGAAACGAGTTTTCGGAATACACGGCCGCTTCGGCCTTGTTCAGCGCTTCTCTGTTCAGGTCGAGCGCATCGATCTCGAAGGATTCGGGGCTCAGACCCGTTTCGAGCAGGATTACAGCGATGGAATAGGCCTCTTCTCCCGTGGCGCAGGGCGCGCTCAGAATGCGCAGTTTCCTGCCGGCGAATCTAGTTGACGACGTGCGGACGAAACGAGACAGGTAGTCAAAGGGCACTCGATCGCGAAAAAACCAGGTCTCGTGAACGAGGAGCTTTCCGGCCAGCGCCTCTAACTCGGCGGCGGAAGTCGCAAGGGCACCAGCGTACACCTCAATGCTTTGGGACGACGTGGTCTTAATGCGATCATCAACTGCACCGGCCAGCACATTTCGTCCCAGGACTTCGGGGTCGAGGCCCAACCTGGATTTCAGCAGTCCTTCAATGGAGCTGAGCGATTGCATTGATGGCGCGCCGGCAGTTCCTAGTCGATCTTGAAGTGGGAAATTTCGCCCTGCAGATCTTGTGAAGCCCGTCCCAGGTTTGCCAATGCCCGGTTTGTTTCGCGCAGCGTGTCAGCCGTTTGCTGCGCCGCTTCGTTTAGTTGTACCATCGACTCGCTGATCTGTTGTGCCCCCTGAGACTGAGCTTCCATGCCTTCTTCCACCGTCTGAAAACGGGGCAGGCAGGGCCTGCACCCGTTCAATGATCTGGGTGAGTTGGGATCCGACACGACGAATCTCGTCCGCTCCCTGCCGCACCTCCTCGGAAAAGTTGTCCATGCTCATCACCCCCGCGGATACCGCCGAACGCATTTCTTTGACCGTCTGTTCGATGTCTAACGTCGCTACCGCAGTCTGATCGGCAAGCCTGCGGATCTCCCGTGCCACCACCGAAAACCCGACCCCGTACTCGCCCGCCTTCTCGGCTTCAATGGCTGCATTCAGCGATAACAGGTTTGTTTGATCGGCAACCTTGGTGATAGTCGTAACGACCGAGTTTATGTTCGCGGCTTTCTCGTTGATGATGGCCAGTTTCGAGGAGATGGATTGGGTGGCCTCCTCCATTTGATGCATGGTCGATTCCATACGACCCAGCCCCTGCTGGCCGCTGTCGGCGGCAACTACCGTCTCCTCCGACATGGCTGACACTTCACCCATCGTGCGCACCAACTCTTGTGACGTGGCCGAAATCTCCTTGGCCGTTGCGACTACCTCATTGGTGGACGCCGCTTGCTCATTTACCGTCGCTTCCAATTGTTTCCCCGAGGCTGCTATTTGCGTTACCGAAGAGGTGATCTGTATGCCTGAGCGCTGGGTCTGGCCTGAGCGAGCGCAGACCCTCGGTCATCGTCCTGAAAGCGGTAAGCAGTTGACCCACCTCATCGTTACCGCTGGTCTCGATGTCTACACTCAAATCTCCCGTGGCCACCTGCTCTGCCACGTGCACGGACTTCGCCAACGAGATCAAGATGACCCTTTTGGTGACGTAGGAGATGAACCCGATACCGACTATAGCGACAGCCAGGCTCAAGAGAACGGTCAGGATTACGCTGCTGCGGATCTCCCGCTCCCGTTCTGCTGTGTTTAGGCCGATAATAGCCGAGCCCAGATACTCATCGCCGAACTGGATCTTGTCTTTGAGGACGAGGTAGGGTCCAATTTCCTGGAATTCGGCGACGGGCAATTCCCGAAAAGCATTTTCGTCGAAATATTTGGTGTCTAACGTGCCGTGGCGAATCAGCTCGCTCCCCTCATCATCCAGCACCATGAGAAAGGTCAAATGCTCATCTTCCTTGAGCAGGTCTACAGTGGCTTCGGCACCTTCGAGATTTCCGGAGCTTATCGAAATGCTCGTACCCAACACCAACGTCGCCAGCGATATTTCGAGACGCTGTTGAAATATCGCATCGATTCGATCGGCTTCCTTGGAAGGAAAATAGATCGCAATTAGCACTTAAGGACTTGATTTTCACTAAACCTGTTGTTATTATTGATGCCAACGACTCGACATCACTCTCAACAAAAGGCGACTTATGGGCATCCTATTTCTTGACTTAGAAACCACTGGTTTGAATAAAAGCGGCGAAGATGAAATTCTTGAAATTGGCATTATCGATAACAACAACAATGTCCTCATGGATCAGCTCATAAAACCCGATCAAGCCACCTCATGGCCTGATGCTGAAAGAGTAAACCACATCTCCCCTGATGCAGTCAAATATGCCCCCTCATTTTCACAGGTCAGAGACAAATTCAGCGATATCATTCATGGCAATGACGTTGCCATCTACAATGCTCGATTTGAGTTATCATTTTTACCAAGTTCAGTCTGCCAAAAAACAACATTCTACTGCGTCATGGAGGCCTATAGTACTCATCGTGGGTTTTCCAAATGGGCAAAACTCGAAGAGGCTGTCAAATGGGCCAATGGCGGCACCTTAAAACAACGTCAAAGCCACCGTGCGGTTGACGATGCACGAGACGCAAGACTTGTGTGGAACACCATTCAGAGATTGGAACGCTAAGTCTCTCTTGAAGACCGGCGTGGCTTCATTGCAAATATTTCAGCACCAGTTTGCCCCGAAACTCCATCCCAATCACGCTCGAATTTGTCAGGAATTACGTCCGGCACTTCGTGTGGCGAGAACACGGTGCCCCAAAACCACAAGTCATCTACCGATAAATCCGCTTTTTTCAGTTCAACCAAAATAATTCCTTTCTTTAGTGTTTTGGATATGGCAGCCGGCGAACCGATAGGAGCGGCAAATGGACCAGGACTCACAGCGCATAGAAAACCTTGTCAATGAACTTTTCCAAGATCGGGATCGGGACCCGTGTAGTGAGGCGTCCCGTCGTGCCGACTTTCCCACCATCGAAGCACTTTGTGAAGCAGGTGCAAGCTGTTTCGAGTGTAGCGACCTTCTATGGACAGAAGCTCCGAATGGAAGCGTCCTGGGGTTTGTACATTACGAGCACAAAGAGCTTCAGCGGGTGCTTCTCTTTCGATTAAAGAAGCAAGAGCTCGTACGCCTTGCAGAGTCTGTTCTACACTTTCTTGGGGAACCGATTCAACAGAAAATACTTGCTGAAGTTCGCGCTTTGCGTCAGGAATCGAAGCAGCAGTCATCGGAATAGCCTTTCGCATCAAATCAAAAGGAGCGCATCATGTCCAAAGAAGTCGAACTTTCCCGTCTTCGGGATCTTATGAGGAAGAAAGATTGTAGGTCTTTCTCCACCACAAAAGAAATTCAGAAAGAATTTGGTGGGGTTTACATGAACAGTAAGCTTGAAGTTGCTGTAATCCAAGATGAACCAGCTTGGCTTGCAGTTGTTCTTCAGGACCGTGACGATCCCGAGAAGAAGAGGGGTGATGCGCTGCCTCTGTGCGCTGCATTTCCAAAAGAAGATCTTGAGTCATTTGCCCGATCCGTGCTTCAGGTCGATCCTCCTGTCGAACAGCAGATTCTAGCAGAGCTTCAAGCTCTTCGGAAGGCGGTTGAGTCGTCGTAACAGCAGTCATGAGGAAATCTCCTTTTATGCAAAACACCCCCTGATAAAAGAGCCGAAGGCGTTATCGTCCTTGCGGTGGTTGTACTTGAAACAAGCCTCGGCCACGTAAAGCGGCGTGTATTGTCTCGTGTAGTGGTGATGCGAACCATACCATGCCCGCTTGAGCAGGGACCATACGCCCTCTATCGTGTTGGTGTGTACCTCGCCATCGACATAACGCTTGGAGTGCTGAATCACACAGTGATCCATGATCCGCCGCACCGCGCTATAGGCCCCGTATTCGTCCGTGACCAGCGTCGAGGCGTCAGGATCGATGGTGCGCTTGATAAAGGCGAGCACGCCCTTACCAGAGAGATCATCGGCGACTTCGGCCACAACCTTCCCTGAGCGCTCCACAGCGCCGATAACGGCGGTCTTGCGCGTTCCGCGTCCTCTGAGGTTGGGCTTGTCGTCATCGCGCTTATTGCGCTTCCTGGGGCGTCCGCCGACGTAGGTCTCGTCGGCTTCGATAAGGCCAGTTAATCTGATTCTCCCCTGCTTGGTAGCCATTTCAGCTCGAATGCGTTGTTGCATGTACCAGGCGGACCGCTGATTCATGTTCAAATCACGCCCGAGCTGGCAACTGGACAGGCTTTTCTTGGCGTTGACGATCAGGGCGATGGCGCAGAACCATTTTTGCAACGGCAGGTGCGTCCCCTGAAACATCGTCTTTGACAAGACATTGAAGCTGGATTTGCAGGCGTGACAGTTCCAGCGCCCGACTCTATTCCCCTGCTTTTTGCGGGCGCACTCCCCGACCGTACCGCACAAGGGACAAAACGGCTCATCGCCGAAGCGAATCCGCTCCAAATGAGCAATGCAGGATTCTTGTGTCGGGAATCTCTCTGTCACGGTTATCAAGTTCATGCTCCACCCCTTATTTGTTTGTTTTTATTATACTTAAGATAACAAATAAGGAGTTGATTGTCAAGGCCAAAAGTGCTAATTGCGAAATAGATTGAATTGAAGATCGCCACGACGAGGATAAACAACGCCAGTGGCGCAACAATCTTGAGACGAATAGATCGAAACCTTGACATATTAGCTAACCGTCCATCGGGAGAATTGGGCTCGCATTGGCGAATTATCGGCGATTCCGCAGAGGGGACAATTTACACAATCACCTGCGTCGGGGAAACAATACCGCAACCGTTGGCGGTTCGTATCCGACCTAAAAAACGACCCCGAATCACCTTACCGGTGACTCGGGGCCAATGTGAGATCGGGGCGGAGCCGTCTACTTTACGACCTTGGCAACTAGCCGTATAGCCGGTTTTAGATCTAGACCCTCGACCTTACCCGCTCTCATGTTCACGATGAGCCGCGGCGCCGACTTGCCCATGTACACGCCCATCGACAATCCGCGCTCCACCAGTTCTTTCGATCCTCCCAGCGAGAGAATCTTCCTGCCGCGGGACACTTGCTGCACGCTGGAGAGAGCTGCCGAAAGGGATGGATGGACATAGAGTGCGTTTATCTTTTCGCCTTCAACCTTTTTCAGGAGCTCGCTCACCGATGTAAAAGGAATCGTGGTTGCGGTAACGGGCAGGGGAGCTCCACCGCCCTTGCCGACTCGTTGGAACGCAGCCGCTATTCCGGCCGCTGCCGTTTCCCCATCACCGGTGTAGAGAATGCCGATGTTAATCGCCGATCCGGACCGCCTTTCCAGGTTCCGATCGTAGGACAGGGCTTTGAGCAGCATCTCGGCTTCTTTGTCCGGAGTAATCTTCGTTTGCGCCCAAACGGCGGCACACAACACGATCGCGCCTATAAGGATTGATCGCGAGTACCAGCTGGTCAATGAATGCATGCGGACGAACCTCCTTTTTGTGTACGAGGTGTGATCTAGAGGTTCGTTAGAATTCGTTTGTCACGCTGATGGTCAAGGCGTTGTTGTCAAGATCGTTCAAGTCGTCGTCCTCGCCCTGAGCCATGTAGCTCAACCGGGCGACAAACGAGGAGGTGAGTTTCGCATTCACTCCAACCCCAAGTTGCGTCCGCCGATAGGTGTTTCCGCCCAGGTCTTCTTCGTCCGCGACGCTATACCGACCCAGAAGCATAATCTCCTGGAATCTGTCCGAGTTCTGGGAAATTGTGTAGGAAGGCTCTAAGGTAAAACCGTCTCGCGCGATTTCGTTCACCGGCGCGTTGTTCAGTTCCTCGGTAGAGGTGTAATAGTACGACCTCAGGCCGACTCCGTTCCACTTGAGGGTGAGGTCGGGACCGAATGCGGTAAAGTCGGATTCATAGCGGTCTGGGTCGGCCGCGTCGAGTGCGATCGCTTCCGTATCCCTGAGTTGGCCGGAGGCGACGCTTAACCCGATCTGGAACGACAGTGGTCCATGGGGACAGACCAGCCCCACGCGTCCGGTGAGAGTGCGGTCGCCGTTTGCGTCCGCGCCGGTCTGCCTCACGTTGCCCATAAGACCGAATCCCGGCACGCCGTTACCGATGGAGACAGCGTAATTGAGCCCGAGATTCGATTTGAGCTTCAGCTCCCCTTCGCCCATCAAGCCGACCTCGTTGTAGTGCGCCGGCACCACTTCGGTGGCGGTGGGCGAGAGCAGGCTGAAGCGGTTGACGGCACTGAACCACTCGTCGTTGTGGATGCCGAAGGGCCACCAGTAGCGGCCGCCAACGAGTCGAAATGTCAGATTCCCATCTTGGCTGTCGCGCAGATCCCAGGTCATCTTGGCTTCGGTGATCACCGGATCGGACGCGTCGCCCACAAAGTGGATCTCGATGACGGCTCCCACATTCTCGAACGGCTCCCCTCCCACGAACAGGGCGGCATCGTTGCGAAAACCACCTCCGTTTTCTCCGGTTCGCGCGCTCGGACCCGGACCGCTAACCAGAATGTTCGGCGTGCCACCTCCCGCACCGAGTTCTTCGTCCGCTTCGGTGTAGCTCAGAGAAACGTAGCCGTGAAAACGAAAGAAACTGGCTGGATCAATATACTGGCCGCTGGGCGTCTTGCGCCTCAGGTTATCCATCATCTCCCCTTCGTCCGCGTCGGCGGCCGCAAATCCTATTCCGGCACAACACATCATGGCTAAGGACAAGGCGATTCGCTTCGAGACCTCAAAGAACATGCTTACCGATCCTTTCTGTGGTTGCACTGCTGCGACAGTAGATTCCCCTAGCCTGAATAATTCATGAATCCGCACCAAGCGAACGAATTCGGTGCGCTGGTCAATGGCTGGACGTTTTGGTAGCGGGTTGATCGAGTGCTGTCGGTCGTCGAGGTGTTGTCTGGGAGATCTGAGCCTCTTTTGGATGTCATTGGGACAGTCGGGTCCCTTGGTGGATCGTGTGCGTGGATGTAGTGGGACATCGCAAAGCATCATGAGGTGTCGAGGTTGAGGACGACGGTGCGCATCAGATCCTTGAGCGGGTATGACGTCGGAAAGTGAAAACGGACCTTGGTGGCTTGCTCCCGCACGCGGGCGCCGATTTTGAGCACCCGGAGTTGGATCGTGTTAAAGTTGGACGTCGTCCATTGGGTGCCGCGCATGCCAATCTGTTGGATCGTGTGCAGCAGCACGTAGGCCGCGCTGTGCAGGAAGAGGCGAAATTGGTTGGCCGAGAAGCGGTGGCAGGAGGTGCGGTCGGACTGCAGGTAGGTCTTGTGATTCTTGATGAAGCCTTCCGACCGCCCACGAGCGCAGTAGATCTCCTCATACAGAAACTCGGGAGAGCGGTTGCGGATATTGGTCACCACGAAGCGCGGGTTGGCTTTGCCTTGTGTGATCTCGGCCTTGTAGATAATCTGGCGCGGTCGGGGCCAGCTCTTGGCCTGATACTCGAAGCGGTCAAAAAGCCGCACCGGTTCATCGCTCTGCTCGGCCAGCGCCGCCACCAGCTCCATCAGCGGTTCGCCGAGTGCCTTGAGCTTGTTGTTGATCGCCTGTCCCAGAATGAAATCAATACCGTATCCGTCGCACAGGTCGTGCACCTCAGGGGTGCTGAAGTGTGAGTCGCCTCGTAAGGTGATCTTCGTCTTCGGCCACACCATGATCAAATGATCCAACACGCGTTTGAGGATGGCTACCGCCTCTCGGCCTCGCATTCTACGACCGGGTCGCAGCAGCGTCGTGATCAATTTGCCCGACTCCCCTTCGTAGAGATGGACCGGAAGGTAGCAATACTCGTCATAGTAGGCATGGAACAACGTGAGTTGCTGGGCGCCGTGTGCCGGATCGTCCGTGTCGTCGATGTCGATGGTGAGCTTCTTGGGCGGCTGGTCGTAAGACTCGATGAATATTTCCAGCAAAGCGAGCCCGATGCGATACAGATCCGAGCGGCTGACACTGTTTTCCAAACGAGACATGGTTGGTTGACTGGCCAAATCGTCTCCCGTCAGAGGCAGACGGTCGCACGCGGTTTTCAGACCCGGATCGCAACGCAGGTCGTCACTGTCATTGGCGTCCTCGTAGCCACAGGCGATCTGGAATACGCGCTGCCGGATGAGGTCAGTATACGTATGGTCGATATAGCTTTGATGTCGACGATCCCGGTGCGGGCTTCCGCTGGTCGCAGAAGCAGGGCGCCCCCATCACTGGTGGTCATGCCACCGTCAAAATCAGCTTCGATCTTTTTGCCCGAGATGTTTGCAAACGATAGCGCGATCTGCGAAGTTTCCATCTGCGGTGGCCCTCTTGATTGGTTGTTGTTTGTGGGTAACCCTAACGTAGGGCAAAACAACCAGTTGTACAGAGGCTCACCGCATTTTTATGAATAATTCAGGCTAAGTATACCAAATTATAGGAATATGTATTCCGACAGCCAATGAGATTCGTGCGCCGCGACGGGCAACGCGAGATATATTCAGCGCGTACTCTTGCCGGCGAGCACAAACCAGATCGTTCGCAGCATGATCTTCAGATCGAGCTTGAGCGAGATATTTTCGATGTAGTAGAGATCGTACTCCAATCGTTCTTGCGCGATGGCCACCACATCGCTGGAGTTGATATCAAACTCGTGTTTCGACTGGGCCCAACCCAGCAATCCCGGTTTGACGTTAAATCGCCGCATGTAAAAAGGAATCTCCTTGCCGAACAACTCGACGAAATAGGGGCGCTCCGGACGCGGCCCGACTAGACTCATATCCCCCCTGAGGAAGTTGATGCATTGAGGAACTTCGTCCAGATGGAGCGCACGCAGAACGCGACCCATTCGGGTAATGCGCGGATCCTCTCCCTTGACCCAGACCGGTCCCGTGCTCTGCTCTGCGTCGACGTGCATCGATCGAAACTTGTAAATGGTAAACGCGCGGCCATCCTTACCGATTCGATCCTGGCGAAACAACACCGGTCCTCTAGAGTCGACCAGAATGGCCAGGGCTACCATAGTCCACAGAGGTGCAAGTCCGAGTCCGATCAAGATCGCCACCGCGCTGTCGATGGTTCGTTTCACCGTCTGCTCCCAAGCCGGCATGAGCTCGGGACGCAGCTCCATAAGCGGCACTCCGTGGATCTGATTGGTGCGTACGTGTCCGGTGACGATGTCGTAGAGATCTGGCGTGATGCTGAACGAAACGGGTTGCCCGCCCGAGGCATCGACGATGTCCAATATTTCCTCGTGAGAGTTCGATTGCAGCGCGATCAATACGG
Organism: Candidatus Latescibacterota bacterium; assembly: GCA_965217095.1. GTDB lineage: Bacteria > Latescibacterota > UBA2968 > UBA8231 > UBA8231 > CAYNZV01. The sequence continues at coordinate 4,757,724 of OZ244235.1, read as the reverse complement.
AGTCTACCGCGTGCGCGGTGATGATGCGGGACAGCTCGCTGACCGGTCCGAGCAGCGGTATCTCTTCTTGTGTGAAGCGTGGCTCCCGCGAAGAGACAGGTACGAAACCGATCACGTGGAAACCCTGGCCCGGTGAGTTGCGCAAATCGTGCAGCAGGCGTTCGCCCCGGGCTTGAGTACCGACGATTACCGTGTTCCGTCTGCCAATGCCACGCAGCAGCAGCTGCCGTTCGAAACTGCGTACCGCCACCCGCGCCACCGAGATCGAAGCGAAGAGTGCAAACCCGTACGAAAACATGAGCGCTCGAGTCAGGCGGAAGGGTTGCGCCAAGTCGAGCGTCGCGACAAAGAGCAGCAGGACACCGAGGGTTACGACCTTGAAAAGCTCCAGTACTTCATCGAAGCGGGACTGGGGTGCCTGACTGCGGTAGGAGCCGAAGAAGAGAAACAGGAGGAGCCAGCATAAGTAGAGAGCGAGCAAGGGATAGAGATAGTATTCCAGAGCATACCAATAGCTGACGGACTCCTCCGAATGGGGATGCAAACGTTGCCAGCTGCGCTCCACGTTTTCCAGCTGGTCGCCAGCGAGCTTCATCCATAGGAAGAGGATAGAGGCCAGGTTGATGACGGCGAAATCGGCGAGAATAAGCAGAAGCTTTTCGTAGGTTTTGCTCATCTCACCGACGCTCTACTGGTTTCCACGTGGAGATTCGCCGACCAGAAAGAAAGCTCCACAGACCGAACAACGCGCCCAGATTGGTGGCGCAGAAGTAGGCAGGCAAATAGAAGGGAAAGGTGCGGCCGAGAAATCGAGTGTCGATGGTGCCGACCACCGCCATTCCATAGAACGCGATCTGAGCATATAGCAGGTATACGAAAAAAGAATGCTCGAACAGAAGCAGATTGGTGACAAAGCCAACCGTCATGAACACAGGGACCAGCCATCGCATCACCTTGTGTGAAAACATCTGCCAGGCGAAGAATCCGTGCCGCAGCGGATTCAGAACTCCCGCCTCGCTCCACAATCCGTACCAACTGCGCGCGATGATGCGGCGACGCCGGCGAAATTCGTCTCGGAAGGTGGCGCCGGTGGTCTCCACGGCCACCGCCTCAGGTGCGTACACCACCCGGAACCCTTTTCGCCATACGCGAACCGGCATAATGAAGTCGCTGATAATCTCTTGATCCAGCTCGTCGAAAAGCACCCTCCTGATGGCGTAAATGCCCCCGTTGGCCCCGAGGGTCGAGGTCAGGAGGCTCTCCCGTCGCTTGAGAAACCGCTCATAGCGCCAGTAGAGGCCTTCACCTTTCCCTGCACCCTCATCGCCCGGGTTGCGGTAGCGCAGCTCACCACATACCGCCCCTACCGTCGGGTCGGCGAAAGGATGCAGAAGGTGCGTGAGTGCGTCGCTAGCAAAGATGCTGTTCGCGTCCGAAAACACGAGAATCTCGCCCGTGGCCAATTTCGCCGCTGCGTTCTGCGCTAGAGTTTTGCCGCCTTGCCGTTCCATACGATGGAAGAGTACACCGCGATCGCGAAAAGCGAGGATAGCCTCATCGGTGCCATCCTCTGAACAGTCAGACACGGCGATGATCTCGAGATGGTCCGCTGGAAACGCGAGACCTAGAGCATTTTCCAGCTTGTCGCCGATGACCGCTATTTCGTTATACGCGGCAAGCACCAGTGAAACGCTGGGCTGCTGCGCCGCGTCGTCGAGGGGCGCCGCTTTGCGCCAAAACGTAAGTAGCCATAACGCGGTGGGATAAAGCAGGTAGGTGTAGAAAATAAGAAACGCCGACGCTGCCAGAATTGCCACTAGCATTGGGTTTTGCGTTGCTTCGAAACCAGCAGAGGACCCAACACCATATGGTCCAAGCCCGAGTTCGCGAAAACGTGGACCGCGTCTTTAGCGGTGCAGACAATCGGTTCGCCGTGAAGATTGAAGGAGGTATTGAGCAGCACGTGCCGGTTGGTGATGTCTCCAAAGTGCTTAAGCACCGCCTCGTATCGATCGTTCTGGCCGGGCTCCAGCAGCTGCGGGCGTGCCGTGAGATCGGCATTGTGTACGGCCGCCATGAACTCGCCGCGCCGGTAGGATGAGCCAAAGGTGTTCATCATGTACGGCGATGGCAACTGTTTCGGATTGTCGAAGTAGAGAGGTGCCTTGTCGCTGCGTACGACCGGGGCAAAGGGCATCCAAAAATCCCGGTTCTTGATCATTCTGTTGATGATCCTCACCACGTCCTGGTTGATCGGATCGGCGAGAATGGATCTGTTCCCGAGTGCCCGCGCTCCAAACTCCATCGGACCTGCGGCGCGCGCGACGATCTTCCCTGACGCCAGTAGTTTGGCGGTGCGCAACTCCAGATCCTTCGGCTCTTCCACCGCCACGTGGTCTAACGGCGCCAATGCCGCCCGGCACTCTTCCAGCACCAGGTCGTTGCCCAGGTAACAGTGGTCCAGGGGGTAAGTCTCCTGACCGGCGGCCTCCGAAACCAGATAACACCCGCCGAAGGGCAGGGTCTCGTCTCCGCAGGACGGCAGAGCTTCGAAATACTCAATGCAGTCCAGCTCGCCGATCGCCTTGTTCGCCTTGACGTTCATAAACACGCCGCCGGCAGCGAGAACTCGAGATACATCGGTTTTTTCGATGCAAGCTTGGACCCAGCGTTTGATCAGATTCTCGGTGAATAACTGCAACCCCGCGCAGATGTTGTCGAAACGGACACGCGCCAGGTCGTTCTGCAGTCGAGGCCCGATGCGCGATAGGGGCTCGGGCACTTTGCGGGCAAAGCGGAGCGGATCACGGTGGTCGAGATCTACGTAGCTTCCGTAGAGTCGCGCCACATCCTGGGCGTGCTCGTCGGCGCCATACGGAGCCATACCCATGAGTTTGTATTCGTGCTCAAGGGGCATAAACCCCAGATAGTGGGTCGTCGCGGCGTATATCTCTCCCAGACTGTCGGCCTGCGGGATGGTCGCCACGGGCGCGAGCGCGCCCTTGGTTCCCATCCAAACCGATCCGGATAGACCGTCGCCTCCACCATCCAGGGTCAGAATCAAATAAGGTTCGTCGTCTTTCCGCAATCCGTAATAGGCGCTGGCTGCGTGGGCTTGGTGGTGATCGCAAAACTCGATTCGGTTTGGATCGAAGCCCCATTCGGCAACCATCTGCCGGCGCTGTTTCATGCGTTGACGACTTCGCAACGCTCTATAGAAATTGATGTTCGCGCAGGTCCGGGCCAAGCGCTGACGCGCGCCGTTTTTGTAGCGATCGTCGAACAGGTCCTTGATCGAGCGGGGATGTCGCGGTGCCGGAATATAGTGTGAGACGAGGCAAACCTTGTCTACATCGGCGGGTGCGGCGCCGAGGTGCGCAAGAATTTCTTGGGTGGCTTGAACGGGGGGGCCGAAGTGATTCTTGGTGCGGCTGAGGCGTTCTTCCTGAAATGCCTTCTCTATTCGTCCGTCGCAGAGGACAGACGCGGAGGCGTTGTGCCCGTCAAACAATCCGAGGAATATCGACACTTGGCTTTCTCGCTACGGGCAAGTAGGCCGCCCATAGCTTATATTGAATCGGGCCTAAAATGACACAATAACGGAGGGGTCTGCGGATGTCAAGAACGCCTCCCGCTATTGGATTGCGACGTTTCTCGACCGCTCTAAATCCCCCGCCGGTAACCACGGATTTTTCTTAGCGTTTCTGCATACGAGATCGATGCCTGAGCACATTTGCATACTCAGCTCCGTGCATTTCACCTTCGACGTTCGCATGTTCCAGGCGGAGGCACGCACTCTGGCCAAGGCAGGATTTCGAGTTAGCGTGGTCGCGCTCCAAGACCAAACCCCGGGCGACGCCGGCGATATCGAGGTAATACCGCTCCCCGTTCCCAAAAACAGGGTATGGCGCATGGTGGCCACCACCCGGGTCCTGCGCCTGGCGTTGAGACGAAAGGCCGATGTGTATGCCTTTCACGATCCGGAGCTTATCCCGGTTTGTATGATTCTCAAGATGATCACCGGTTCGATTCTGGTGTATGATGTGCATGAAGACGTGCCCGAATCGATTCGCAGCAAGAAGTGGATCCCGCTTCCCCTTAGATCCTTCATGGCATGGTTTTATCGCGCCATCGAGTTGATTGCCCTGCGATTCTTCGACGCCGTCACCTTGGCGGATCACGCCTACGCGCGATACTACGGCGCAACGAGGTCGCTGGTCGTACTGAATTACCCGCTGTTGGCCTACGCCGACTATCACCACCCAGGCGTCGCCGAACACGGCGAAGGTCCGGCGTTGGTCTATACTGGCAGCCTAACCGCCTTGAGAGGCTTGTTCGAGATGCTCGCCCTTGTGCGCGATCTGAAGCCGGAGCACCCGAATATATCTCTCGACCTGGTGGGACCTGTCGGTTCACCACAGGAAGAGCGGCAGGCACGTGACCTAATACAACGATATGGCATCGAAGAGAATGTACGTTTTACCGGCCCGGTGTCGCACGCCGAGGTGCACCGTCGCATCCTTGCCGCCGACATAGGGTTGGCCCTGTTGCATCCCGACCCGAACTATCTGCGTTCGCTGCCGACGAAGATGTTCGAGTATATGATGATGGGCAAAGCGGTCGTGGTATCGAACTTCCCGCTTTGGCAGCAGATTCTCGATGATGCTGAATGTGGGATTGCCGTCGACCCATTGTCCCCCACAGCGGCTCTCGAAGCCGTCAGGCGACTGCTCGGTGATCCGGGCACACGAAAACGGATGGGGTCAAGAGGCAGGCACATGGTCCTTTCCAAATACAATTGGGATTGCCAGGGCCCTGCGCTTGTGGACTTCTACAGGTCGCTGCTGACGCCTGGCAGCAGCTGATCTGTTTCACACAACCGCTTTGTACAGATCGTTGATGCGAGCAGCGATGTTGCGGTAATCATAGAATCGCTGTGCCCGGGCTCGGATCGCCGCCCGGTCGAACTCATCGTAGTTGCGGACAACATGTAGAATCGCCGACTCCAGTCCTTCGACATCTCCCACCGCCACCAACCGACCCACCGAGTCGTCCACCGCTTCCTCGGGCCCGCCGCATCGGCTTGCGACGATGGGCAGCCCGCACGCCATCGATTCGATGAGCGACAACGGCAACCCTTCGGAAAAGCTGGGTAGCACGAAGAGGTCGGCACGCCGCATGTAGACGGGAATCTGATCCCATTTGACCTCTCGCTTCCAGCTGACGCGGTGATCGAGTTGGAGCGCCTCCATCTGACCCTTGAAGCGGTCCTCCGATCCGGTGGCCTCGTTGCCGCCGACGAGCGTCAAGCGGCATTCGGGCATCTTTCGTAACACCCGCGCAAACGCCTCGAGAAGTATGCCGATCCCCTTAGCGGGATCGAACCGGCCCACGTAAAGGAGATGCCAGCCCTCCGCTCCCGGGGCGCGCGCCGGGTCGGGCTCAAACAGGTCGCAGTCCACACCGTTGGGAATGGTGTGAATCTTACTAGCTGAAACTCCCAGGCTCCGTACTCTCGATGCCAGATCCTCGCTTACGGCGACCACCGCCGCAGCATTGTCCAACGCCTGGGTGATCAGCTGTCGCCATCGCGCGTTAGCCTCGGGCAACACCTTGATGTCATGGCCGTGCACCGTGATCACCACGGGAACCTGGTGTCGGCGCCCGTATTCGATGGCGGCGAAACCGTCGGGGTAGGCGCAGTGTGCGTGCACCAGATCGGTATTGGTCTCAGCCGACCTTTCCAGGGCGGCGAGGTAGGACCGCCAAACGTGGGAGAACAGTATCCGCCTCGGCAAGGTGACGTACCGCGGTCGCAGCACTTCGATGCCGTCCACCTGGTCGCGTCGGGTCAGCTTTCTGTGTGCGCTCCACCGGGGAAAAAAAGGCAAGGGAAACCAGGGTGTCGGAACAACGACCTGGATGTCGCAGTACTCTTTTAGAAAACGAACCTGGTTCTGGACGAAACTGCCGCCAGTATAGGAAAGGAGACTGGGGTAGAGGTGCGAGGCGACTAACAGCTTCACGCCGGATCGGTGCGATCGTCGAGACGGGTTACGGCGAAGAGCATCCCCGTGAACATCCACAGAAAGTTGTTGCTGAAGTCAGCGGTGAGCGAGAGGCTAACCTGAAAAGCCAGAAAAACGGACAGCAAGGCCGCTACCAGCGCCCGTAGATACGGGTCGCGCATGCGCTTTAGGGCGGCGAAACCGTGGCTGAGGGTGCGCCAGACGATCCAGCCTGCTGCAATCAGACCAATCAGACCCAACTCCGCCATGATGTTGGCAAAAAGGGTGTGGGACTCTTTCGTGGGTACCCAAAACGGAAAATCGGGAGATTTGTAGTCGTCGAATATAATCGGGAAGGCGCGCCAGCCGGCACCGAGGAGCGGATGGTCCAGGAACATCTTGAACGCGGCGAATACGAAATAGATGCGCGCCGAGCTCGATTCGCGCCCCATCGAGCCAAACTGCTCGAAGATGGTGAAAATGGATACAAAGCGTAAGAAGATGTGCTCGGCGAACGGCACGAACTCCTTCGTTGCCAGAATCGCCAGGACGCCGATCGCCGCAACGGCGAAGAGATAGCGCAATTTCCTGGCCAACGCCAGCGCCACGACGATTCCCACCAAGGCGGCCACCCAGTTGGCGCGGCTGAAGGTGACGATCAATCCGGTGACTCCGAACGACAGGGAAACCAGCGCCAGCAACGTCTTCCACCAACCGGTGCGGTAGTTGACCAGGAGGCCGAAGAGAAACACCACTCCGACCATGAGAAAAGTGCCGAAGGTATTGGGGTTGTGAAAGGTACCCGTGGCTCGTGGCGCGTTCGCACCGACGGCGATAACGAAGCTGGCGGGAAGGAAGAAACGTTCGGTGACGATCTGCACCACGCCCAGTACCGAACCGGCAATGAGCGCCACCGCCATGGAGATAACTACGGCGTTGATCGCGGTTCTGGTCTCTAGCATGACGATGGTCAAATAGAGAAACAACGTCAGAACCAAGGTCCGCATGAATCCGATGGTGGCTTCCGGTTGATTGGGAGAATAGGTCAACGATATCGCCATCACCCCCAACAACAGAAACAGTGGCGCCGCCAATTCGAACGGAGGAAACTGGGTGCGACGACGCAGGAAACCGTTGACCCCCAAGCCGACGATCATCAACCCCAGGGCAAGATGGAATCCGGTTAGCGGGATTCCCAACGCCGTCGCTTCAATGATCTTGCCACTGATGTCGAGTGCGGTCGTAGCGACGATGGCGGGTACGATGATCCACGGATGCACAACCAACAGACTAAGCAGGATCCCGCCGCCCACACTCATACCAATGACCTGTAGCAGTTGGGTGGGAAGCAGTAAAATAGCCACGATTAAAGCGGCCTGTAGACACAAGAATCCGACGAGCCATTTCCGGTCCAGCCAGATTGGCCCGAGGCGAAGGTTAGCTTCGGTCATGAGCCGTCGTGGGTGCTAACCGCAGGAGCCATGCGGAATTCGTAGCGGGGGGTTTCAAGTCGTGTCGGAAGGTTGTTTAACGATTAAACTCGAGTGGCTACTCAATAGTACCGTTGGCCTGGGCGGGACGCAAGAAGGCGCCGAGCCCGAGTCCGGAATAGCGCAGAAAGAAGAAGGTCATCGACAGTGACCAAACCCCGTACGCGATCGAGGTGGATATAGCCGCTCCCGCCAACCCCAAGCGCGGTATCAGCACGATGTTTAGAAGGACGTTCAAGATCAGTGCCACCGCGGGAACAGCGATCGTAACCGGTGGGTATCCACGGCCGGCGAGCTTGGTGTTGAGCACCGAACCGAAACCCGCCAGGAGAAGACCAGGAAGCATCCACATCAACGGCAGAAACGCGTCCTCGTATTTGGGAAAGGTATAGGCGATAAGCAGATCGCCAAAAAACAGCAGACCGGCACCGGCGCAAAGGGAGAAGAGAAGCGTGCCCCGCGCCACTTGAAGGGTTATCTGCGTGTTCTCGTCCTCGCCACGAATTACCTTCGGCAGCAGCACCAGGCCGGCCACGTTGGGCAACCGCTGCATCATCTCAGCGAAATTGGTGGAGACCTTGTAGACCCCGAGGGCCGCCTCCCCCATGAACCATTCGACGAGATACAGATCGCTGCGAAACATCAAAAAAATCAAGGTTACGGAGGAAGCCCCTCGCAACCCCACCGCGAAGGTCCGCCGGAAGCTGCCGGCATCCCACCGCCATCCGTGTGATCCGGGCCACAAGCAAACGATCGCCAGCGCCGCTGCCACCAGGGTAGCCGTAAACCAGGAGTAGAGAACCTCGTGGAGACCCAACTCCAAGAGGTATACGACAACATTGCCGGCCAGATAGGCTGCGCCAAACGCCAGGGGAACCGTGGAGTATAGCTTGAGCCGATCTTCACCCAGCGCTATGGCCTGCCCCGCCTTCTGCAGCACGCTCAACACCACAAGACCAGCCAGCAGCAGCGCCAAACCACGGTCGAACCACGGTTGAAGGAACATCAGCGGCAGCAACGCGAGCCCCAACAAGGTGCCGTAGAGCACTGAATTGTGCAGCGGCTCGTGCCTGGAATTCGTCTTGCCGACGACATAGGTGGCGCCGCGACTCAGCCATTCGCCGAAGACCATCCCGCCTATGACGACCGTATTGAGCCACAGCGCCAAACGTCCGTACGCCTCCCTGTCAAGGTAGTCGGCCAACAGCACCTGGTTGGCGAAGCCAAGGACGAACACCAGAGCGGTGGATACAGCCGTTAGGGAAAAACCGCGTGCGAAGTTCATTTCGGGTATGAGCTGATGTTTGAGGGCTCATCCGCGTCCGCATTCGACCGGCCGCGAACAGGTGGCAGGGTCAGGACTGGATATGGGCGAGAAGCTCGTCCCGCCTCGTCGCCATGGTCGACGGATTCAGGGCTTCGAGATTCAGTCGCAGCAGCGGTTCGGTGTTCGAGGGCCGCAGGTTGAAATGCCAGTCCTCGTAGCTGACAGATATGCCATCCAGACGCTCAACCATTCCATCACGATAGGTGCGTGCAATAGATTCGATCTTCTCGGCGGGATCCTCCACCGTCGAATTGATCTCTCCGGTGATGAAATACGACTGCTCCAGCGGCGCCAGCAGGGACGACAGTGGTTGGCCTTTGAGAGCGAGCATCTCCAACAGGAACAGAGACGGCACCACGCCCGAATCAGCGCCGAAGAACTCGCGGAAGTAATAGTGGCCGCTCAGCTCTCCGGCGAAGACCGCTCCCTCACTGGCCATCCTCGGTTTCAGAAAAGCGTGGCCGACTCGCTCCATCAGCGCCGTGCCGCCCGCCGCTTCGACGGTGTCTCGAACCGCCCATGAACAACGCACGTCATAAACGATCTTCGATCCTGGATGTTTCCCCAACATGTGACACGCGAGAAGCGCGGTGACGAAGTCGCCCGGGACGAACCGCCCCCGGTCGTCGATCACGAAGAACCGGTCGCCGTCGCCGTCGAAGGCGAAACCCAGATCTGCCCCTTCGCGTACGACACAGCGTTGCAGCTCGATCCGGTTCTCCTCCTGCATCGGGTCCAATCCGTGGTGGGGATTGCCGTTCGGCTCCAGGTTCATGCCCGCCAGTTTGATGGGAAGATGCCGGTAGACCTGTTCAAGGATCGGTCCCACCATGCCGTTGCCGGTATCGGCCACGACACGGAGCGGGGTCAGGGACTTCGGATCGATCAGCTTCAGGACCCTTTGGACGAATCCTGCGCTGACGTCCGCCGATTCAACGGTGCCGGTTTTCGACGCCGGAGGGTAGGACTCCGTTTCGATGATGCGTCGCAGGTCTCCGATGCCATCGTCGCCGCTGAGGAGATACGGCATGCGCCGGACCATTTTGAAACCGTTGTAGTGGGGGGGATTGTGTGAAGCGGTAATCATGAGCCCGGGCAGGTCGTGGGTGGCGCACGCGAAGTAGTACTGATCCGTGCTTACCTCGCCCAGATCGAGCACGTCTACCCCTTGCTTGCGCAAACCCAAAAGCAGCTGGGCGTGTAACTGGGGACCGGACAACCGCATGTCGCGACCGACGATGACGCGCTCCGGGCTCAGGTAGGTTGCAAACGCCCGCCCCAGGGCATACGCCAACCCCACGTCCAACTGATCGGGATAGGTGCCGCGAATGTCGTACGCTTTAAATATCGATGGATCTACGCGCAACGGGTTAGTGCGCTGTCGCAGAGATAGGTTGACAACATTCGGCCGTCGATGCGCGCGGTTCGCAAGGCGGCTGAGCGAGCCGTACTGGTGGAGTACGGCGAACGAAGTCAACGCGGCGAATCGCGAGGTATCGGCGGCTGTATGTTGGCAGATTTCTGCGACAGCGCACTAGGTGAAGCGGCGCAGTGTTATGTCGAGGCAGCGGGTACCGTCGGTGGCGGGGTGGTGTTGGATTAAAATCGGACTCTGGTAGCGGCCAAGAACGATCTCCTGGGGCCCGGTTTCGGGACTGTTGGAGATGGGCAAGCTGATGTGCCGCTTCAATCTGAGGAACCGCGAAGCCGGGGATGAGAGCACGGAGACGATCCGGTCCACTAGCCAACGACCGACCGGTACTGTATCCAGGAGCTCATTGTAGAGGTGAATCAAGTCGTAGGCAGCGTAGTCCCTGGTTTTTCCAGGTATGGCGCCGGGATGACGCAGCAGCTTGCGACCGCGATCGACCATATACTTCAACGGATCGCGCAGCACCTCTGGAAGGTCGTTGCGCATGAGCAAGGTTTCATACTCGTTCACCGTCAAACCGACGTGGCGTTCTTCGGGCGCCAGTCGTACATCGAACCGACCCTTCTCGACGCCGTGTTCCTTGACCCATTCGGCCAGTTGCTCGAACAAGCCGAACCGGGGATCGGACAGGTTGAGCGATTCGATAGCCCGGTTGGACGAAACCGGAATGGGAAAGCGCTCGCGGTGAACGATCTCGGCCCCATTGTAGGCCAATATAGCGGTCTTGCGTTCGCGCCGTCGTTCTTTGTAGATGCCGTCGAGCTCGATGAAATAAACCGGCTGAAGACGTTTGTGGATGTAGGTCACGCAGTTCTTCAAGCCGGCGCTGATGAACGCCAGATGCGAGTCGGCGTTTGGAGGTTCGACGGCTCGTTCCAGTTCGGTGAGTTCCTCCCGGAGCTGGATGCGATCGTGGGAATACCCCGCGTCCGGAGGAAAAATCCGCTGAATAAGTCTAAAAAACGGGTCCAGCTGTCGAGAACTGTGCCCCAGCCGCGCGCACACACCTTGCTCGAGATACCCAGCCGTGGTATGCAACGAGCAGTACTGCGCCTTACGAAATCCACCCAGATCTTTGCCGAGTTCCTGCTCGATCTTTTTGGAGACGTCGATGATTTCGAATCTCGACCGTGGCGTGATTGCCAACGTAACTTCTAGAGGCCGGGCTGCCATGCGATTGTCTCCGATAGGCGAAATCTGTGAGACCGCGTTACTTTTTCTGGGAGGAGAGGTTGTGATAAAATACCACCCGGCTTGGGGCCACGCAACCTAAACCCCCAGGAGGGCCGGTAAACCACACGAAATGGAGTCAGTGTGAATGAAAAGCTTGTTGGTCATGCGGCATGCCAAATCGGACTACCCACTTGAAATCACCGACGATTTTCAGCGTCCTCTGAACGGGCGAGGTCGCAAGGACGTGCCGCGCATGGCACGTCTACTGGCGGTATATGACGCCATTCCCGAACGCATATTGAGCTCGACCGCGCTGCGAGCGAGGGAAACAGCCGCTTTTGAGAAAGATCTGTATCTCGCATCCGCGGATGACCTTCTCTCGGACGTTCGCCAGATCGGAGAGGAAGTCGGCTCCCTGATGGTCATCGCTCACAACCCTGGACTTGAAGCGCTACTCTTGAGGCTTTGCGGCTGCGCCTTGCACCTGCCCACAGCAGCGATTGCAGCCTTGGCCATCGATGTCGACAGCTGGTCGGAGATTGGCGAAAATCGAGCTTGGATGCAGTGGTTCGTGGTCCCACGCCTGCTTAAGGCATTGGGGTAAGGGCGAAACCGAACGGCTAGAAATCAGCGTTCGTAATCGGCGATGATGCGGGACAGGGCGTCATCCAGATCTACCTTTGGGTCGTATCCGACGCAGGTGCGAATCTTCTCCAGATCCGGCGCCCGGTATATGAGATCTTCGTAGGTGCCCTTAGGCCAGGCCTGCTCGTAGGGAATGAATTCGACCTCGGAGTCGCTTCCGGTCAACTCCCGGATCTTGTAAGCGAGATCCTTAATGCTGATCTCGAAATTCGATCCCAGATTGAAGATCTCCCCCACCGCCTTGTCCGAGTTGGCCAGCGCCACCAACCCGTCCAGTGCGTCGTCGATGAAGGTCCAGCATCGGCGTTGTTCGCCGTCACCGAACACCGTGATCGGGTGACCCAGAAGGGCCTGCTTGACGAACCGGGGCACCACCATGCCGTAGTCACCGGTCTGACGGGGACCGATGATGTTGAAGGGTCGCACGATGACGCAGGGGAGTCGTTTTTCGCGCCAGTAAGCCTGCGCAAACAACTCGTCCACCGCTTTCGACGTAGAGTAATGCCAGCGGATGACAGTGGTCGGTCCGAGAATCCGGTCGCTGTCTTCACGGAACGGCACGTGCCCGTTCTTTTTGCCGTAGATCTCCGAGGTGGAAGCAAGCAGCACTTTCTTTTTGTGCTCGTTGGCCAACTCGAGAACGATCTCTGTGCCTCTGATGTTGGTGGTCAATGACAACAGCGGATTGTCGATGATAAAGTTGACTCCCACTGCCGCGGCCAGGTGATAGATGAGGTCGCACTCGCCGACCAATTCCTGCATAACCTCCACGTTGAGCAAGTCGTCGATGACGCAGCTGAATCGTGGATTGGCTTCCAGGTGGTGGATATTGCTCATCATCCCTGTTGAGAGATTGTCGATGATCGACACCTCGTCACCCATATTGAGGTGTCGCTCGGACAGATGAGAACCGACAAACCCCGCCCCGCCCGTAATCAGTACCTTCATATCAGGATTGCCATCCTAACCTTTGGATCCTTCTGCACCGTGAACCAGATAGTCCCGACTCAGCCGATGCACATCAAGTCTGCTCCAATCCGCGCATTTGAGCAAGCGCGCGACCTCCGTTTCCGAATAGAAGAAAACGGGACATCCGCGCATTCTTAAGCGCAACCAGCGGCTAAACGTACGTGAAGTCCACCTTTTTGGGAAACTCATCACCAGCTGATCCCGGGTAAGGGTGCAAATTTTGCGCAAGAACGCCGACGGGTCACTGATATAGTCAAAAAATCCGATGGCCAGGGAAATATCGAAGTGATGTGGCTCACGCCATTGAAGAAAATCGCACACCTCGAAGGCACAACGTTTCGCGACCCCTGCGGCCGTCGCGGCCGCCCGCGCTTTTTCGACCATGACCGGGGCGAAATCCAACCCGACTACCTCCGCCCCCCGACGCGCGAATTCAACGCAGTAATTGCCCGGCCCGCATCCGATGTCCAGGATCTTTTTCCCCGCGACGGGGCCACATAAATCTAGGGTTAGCTGAAAACGCTGGTGGACGACACGGCGGAACAGAAAGTCGACCAGGCGGCGGGACACTGCTTTCTCGCGGGAATAGATTGCCTGGAAGCGTTCCGCTTCACCGTCGAAGAAACTTCGAACCTGCTCAGCTTGCGTCACGATGGTCGCTGCCGTAACTCCTGCCAGCGCTCGAGCACGGCAGCCATCGTCGTAAAGCGGAAGTCGGCCAGAAGTCGTTGCAAGCGGCCGGCCGAGGCCGCCAGGTTCCAGTAGTGAGTAACCTGGATCCGTCGCGGCAGGTCAACTCGTGGATGCTCCGGATCGAGCTCCCACGGATGGATGTAAAATATTGCTGCATTACCACTTGCGTTAATTTTGCGGAGTCCGTATCGGGTTAAAGCATAGGGGAATATACGGAAATAGGCACCGCCCCCCAAAGGGATTTTCCGCCCCATCGCCCCCAGGGTGGAGAGGGGAACCTCGGTGAGGCCGGCACGGACCTCATACGGCCATCGCGGGGCGCCAGGAATGCCGTAGCGGTAGTTGCGGGCGGGAAATACGCTAGAGTCGTAGGTCAAGCCGCAATCTGCCAACACATCGAACGCCCAATCGGCTTCGGCGGTGATGGAGAAAAACGGCGCTCGGTGTCCCGCCACCGAGGTCCCCACGGCGCGATCCAGCTTCTCCAGCGACAAGAGTAGATCCTTCTTGAACGCCTCCCTTCCGTGCCGGTAGACCAATCGATGGGCGTAGCCATGAGTGCCGATTTCGTGCCCGGCCGCATGGATGCGGCGGACCAGGTCGGCGTGGTGCTCGGCGACGTGCCCGAGCACGAAGAACGTGGCCTTTACCTGGGCTGCCGCCAGCAGGTCGAGCAGTTTCTCGGTACCTATGTGAATGCGGTCTTCGAACCGCCCCCATTCCTCGGCTTCGATCTCTAGCCCCTGGTACCAGTCCTCCAGGTCGACGGTGAAGGCATTCTCGATGGGGGTCGTGGTTGGGGTCACGAGCGGCGCGCCGTCTCGCGCATAATGCGCACCAACTGCGCACTGCTGGTCTCGAGGGAATAGGCCTGCTCAACGGTGGCACGTCCGTGGGCACCCATATCCTGGCGCAGTTGTGGACTCTCTATGAGCTGTCCTAGATACTCGCGCCATTCGCGGCAGTTTGTAGCCAGGAAGCCATTGTGACCATGAATGACCAGGCGACTGTTGATACCCACCGGACTGCTGACCACCGGCAAGCCCATCGACATGTACTGGAGCAGCTTGTAGCCCCCTTTACCCCGGGTCCAAGGATCATCGGGCAGAGGCATCAAACCGATGTGGAAACGACTGAGCTCGTCGACCTCGGTTTCGAGCGACCACGGCGTGGATTCGACCTCGAGACCTTCTATGCAGATTCCCGCGGCCCCCACGATGCTCAGGCAGATCCTTTCGTGTTGCGCACTCAACTGGCGTAGGGTTGCGGCGATCTGCTCCAGGTAGGGCAAGGTCGTGGCGCTCCCGATCCAACCAAGCACCGTTCGCTCGCCAACGGGGGAGCCAGAACGAACGAATCGGCGGGTATCGATCGGCCCGGTAATAATATCTACGTTGGGGCAGAATCGAGCCGCATATTCACGGGTATAGTCGTTCTCAACCAGAACGTGATCTGCCATGCGTAAGGCCGCCGGCAGACCCGCGGCGTTGCGCCGCTCTTTCCAGACGGAAAGCCAGTTCGCACGGCGCACCTCAGTAGTGAAGATGGCGTCGTCAAAGTCGTAGATCGTGCGGGGTTGTTTTCGTGCCAGCAACCAGCGGATTGGCGCGGGAAATATGATTTTCTGGACGAAAAGCAAGTCGTACCGCTGTAACCGCCACCAGGCCGCCAACCCGCAACGAACGGTGCGCCAGGCGGCCCAGGCGTAGTAGAGAAGCTTGCGCCAACGATTGGCCGTCACCAAGACCTGGGAGCCGGTAATGCCCAGATCGGGGAGAACGGTCAGCACATCGGCATGAATACCTTGGGCGTGGAGAAGAGGCAGGTACTGAAAAACTCGGGTGCGGCTACTGGCTGCCAGATAGCCGTACTGCGTCACGAAGAGAACGTTCATTGCGGCGGTAAGCCGACAATGGCAGGCGGGTCAGCCGCCAGCAGCGCGGCTGCGGGACGCGCCCTCGCTCGACACCGAGCGCCTGACGATCTCGACCACACGCTCCTGCTGGTCGGTCGTAAGATCCGGAAACAACGGGATGGTAAGGATGCGCTGCCATACAGCTTCGGCCACCGGGAGTGGCCCGCGGTTGTATTTCTGGTAGATCGGCATAAGGTGGCTGGGCAGAAAGTGCACCGCAGATTCGATGCCGTGGTCGCTGAGAAACTCGTGCACGCTGTCCCGATCGTCGACCTGGATAACGGCGCAGTAGCAGGCACTTTGGCCGTAGGACCTGGTCGCCAGCAACTCCACGCCGTCCACCTTGGCAAAAGCGTCTCGATAACGTTCGAACAAGGTGCGGCGCAGGCCGTTACCGCGTTCCAGCTTGGCGAGTTGGACCAAGCCGAGGGATGCGGCGATATCGTTCATAAGGTATTTGAAACCCAATTCGGTCACGTCGTAGTCCCAGGACGGACGGTCGGTACTGAACCGGTCCCAGGTTCCTCGGGAAATGCCCATCCATTTCAACCGTTGCACCCGCTCGGCGACGATGTCGTCGTCGGTGGTGAGCATGCCGCCGTCGCCGGTGGACAAATTCTTTCGCGCGTCGAAGCTGAAGCAACCGATGTCCCCCAGGCTTCCCAGGTTTTGATCCCCGTAGCTGCCTCCACACCCCTGCGCGACATCCTCGATCACCATTAGACCATGGCGGGCGGCGATGTCCAAGATCGGATCCATGTCACAGGGGTGGCCACCGTAGTGGACCGCGAGAATCGCCCGGGTGCGCTCGGTGATGGATGCCTCCAACCCTTCGATGGCCAGGTTCAAGGTGTCCGGCTCAATGTCGCAGAAGACCGGCTCGCCGCCGGCATGGAGGATGCAATGGTTGCTGGAGACGAAGGTCATGGGCGTCGTCAGCACTTCACCCCCGTCCACACCCGCGACCAACATCGCCAGATGCAGCGCAGCGGTTCCGGAGTTGAGCGCCACGGCATGTTTCACACCGATATACTCGGCGAACCGGCGCTCGAACTCGATCACCTTGGGACCGCTGCCGATCCAGCCGGTCTCCAGCGGCTCGCGGAGCGCTTCATACTCCTCGCTCCCCATCCAGGGCTTGAACAACTGGATACGTTGGCCCATGGAAGTCAGCGTGTCCGAGATTCCCTGGGGTCACCGGTGGGCAACCAATATCCCTGGTCGAACAGGCTTCTCCAGAATATCTCACGATAGGCACGTAAACGCTGATGCCCCTCTTGCCGACGTCGGCTGGACAGGATCGAGTACGGCAGCCAGACCAATGAGCGCAGCGTCATCTCGATTAGCGTGAGAAACCTTAGAAGGAGCACATGACCCGTGCCGAAATGTTTGGCGAACAGGAAGTAGAGACTCCGTTGGCTGACGACGAGCATATTCCTGAGGTTCTGCCGAGTGCTGGCACCGCGTAGATGATGGATGACACTGAAGGGAAAGTAGGAGATCCGCCAACCGGAGGCACGAATCCGCAGGCACCAGTCGAGATCCTCGTGATACATGAAAATGGCCGGATCGAGCCCGCCGACCTCCTCCACGACCTTCCGGCGCACAAGCAAACAGGCGCCCATCACCCAGTCGACATCGCGGGTCTCGCGGTGGTGCCAGCGGCCTAATTTATAGAAGGGAAACAAGTTATGCAACAGCATTTTGTTGACAAACTCGCTGAGGAGACTGGGTCTTATGCCGCACGAAAGCTGCACCGAGCCGTCCTCGGACAGGAGCTTGGGCCCGACCGCGCCAACCTCGGGGTGTGCGCTCAAAAACTCCGTCATGCGACCCAGCGCCCCGGGCTCTACACGGGTATCCGCGTTGAGCAGGAGGAGGTGGTCTCCCCGCGCCATCTCCATGGCGCGATTGTTTCCCGCGGCAAAACCTAGGTTGGAGGGATTTAGCGCTAGCCTCACCTGAGGGAACCCTGAAGTCACCATGGCAGGGCTCTGATCGCTGGAGTTGTTGTCTACCACCACCACTTCCCACGCGCTGGATTGCGGGTCCGCGTAGATGGACTCGAGGCAGGCTCGCAACAGGTCGCACGTATTCCAACTCAAGATGCAGATGGAAAGTGGCGGCTGAGGCATGCTGGTCACTTGAGATTCCCGGCGAAGAGAACCGAAAGGACGGCGCTGCGCAGCGGATCCTGGATCGCGTAACCTAGAATGTTGAGTGCGACGATCGCCCCGACCCAGAGAACAGCTGCTTTCCGAGTCTTGTGCGCCAGTTGCGATACGACAGCGCCGGCAAACACCAGAAAGAAGGGCTCCAACGGCAGCCGGAATCGGGTCGATCCGTACAAAACGAAGGTGTAAAGAAACACGGACAAAAGTATGTGAATGCCGATCAGCTGGAATTCCGGACGCCTGCCCAGCCTGATCGCACCGGCCAGGAAGAGGGGCAATACGATCATGAACCAAACGTTGTAGCCAGGTCGCAAGAAATACCAGAAGCGCAAGAAACGTTCCGCCGAATGACGCAGATATCTGCCGGGATCGGAACGGATGTGGTCCCATCCTTGCGCCCGCCAGTACCGATCCCGCTCCACCTCCGACGGCATCTGGTCAAAGACCCTCTTCTCGATTCCCCACGCCTTTTCTCGCTTCCAGTCCGGTGTCGGCGCGTGGCTGCGCGCAAGGATAAATCCGCCGTGGGTCGTGATAGGCACGAACGACCCGTGTACGGCGTAGTTGCGGATGGACCAGGGCAACACGGCCAAAACCAAGGCAACGCCCGTCCACGAGACCAATACGATCCCTCGACGTCTCAGCTGCCAGATCGCGGTGATTCCGAAGGCCACCCAGATCATGAACCCCTCGGGACGGGTCAAAGCTGCCATTCCGACGGCGCCCCCCGCCACCCAATAGAGCTTCGGATTCGACCCCTGGCCAAACAGCACCTGGAGCAGACGGTAGACGGCAAGAACGACCCAGAAAATAAACCAGGTCTCCGTCATCACCTCGCTCGACACCCCGGCCAGGGGGCCGTAGACCATCCCCAACAGCCCCACCCCCTGGGCCATGGCCGGGCGGATCAGGCCGGCGCAGCGATACACCAACACGGCGGTCGCCGCCCCCACCCCACACTGCAGGAGTTGGACGGCAAGATGACTATAACCGAGCAGCACGTACACCGCCGCCAGAAAGAAGGGGTAGAACGGCGCCCGCCATGAGCGCATGTCGTAACCGAACCAGTTTTCGCGCGATACAAACCCGTCCCCGTTGATCAGATTGGCGGCGATCTCATCGTAGTCTGGAGTGTCCTGTGGCGGCACGGCGTCGCCCACGTAGAGGTGCAGCAACCGGACCGTAAACGCGCCGACAAAGATCACCCATACGAATGGCAACCGGCGCCCTGCAATCGGTATCATCGAGATAACGGGATGTTGGCGTCTGCGTAACCCGCAAGGACGCGGTCAAAGTGGGTGGCCAGCTGCCGGGTGAGAACTCGCCGGTGATACGGGTTGAGCGCCGCGGGCGGGGTTGCGGGACGCTGGGAGCGTCGGTGGTAGGTCGCGATCACGGCCTTAACAACCCCCGCGATGTTGTCGTGAGCCACGTGCTGTCCGGTTCCGGTCTGCGCCAGCAGGCGGGTCACCATGCCGGTATCGCAGATAGCCAGGATCGGTCGTCCGGCACCCAGGTATTCATATAGCTTGGTCGGCACATTCGATGCCTGACCCGACCTAGGATGATCCACAAGGAGGAGCAGGTCGGCCTCTTGTTGGGCGCGCAGGGCGCGTTCTCGCGGGCACGGTCCATGGAGCCTCACGATGCCGGACTTACAAAGCGGCTTCGCCATGCGTTCCTCAGTTTCATTCAACGAGCCGTAAAGGTCCAGCTGCAGCCGCTCAGCCCAGATGGGATCTGTTTGCGTCAGATGCTCGAGAGCGCCGAAGATGGTCCGCGGACTTCGCGCGGAGTGACTGAGAGCGAATGAGCCGGTATGCACGATGCGCAGCGGTCCACCACATTCTCGTGGGGACACCGGTGGAAAATCGAGAGGATCGAATCCATTGGTTACGACCACGATCGCGGCGGCACACTCGGGGTATGTTTCGCGAAAGTAGTCGGCGCTAATCTCAGTACTTGTGACCACGAGGTCAGCGCCGCGAACCACCGCCCCCTCCAGATGTTTTTCGGTTCGCCCCCGGAACGGGCTTTCCAGAAGGCAAGGGTCAAGAGGATCGAAGGTCCAGGCGTCGCGGAAATCTGCGACCCATGGGATACCCAGGCGGCGTTTCAGCAGCAAAGCCAGAAGGTGACTGCTGGCTGGCGGGAACGTGGAGAATAGGATATCGGCCGGCGCCCGCCTCAGGTGCCTGAGCGCGCTCCACAGTGCCGCGGGCAGCCAAGTGATCTGAACGTCGGGGATGAAGATATATTGACGGAACAGCCTGAAGAGACCGGCCAGGTGCCCGGAATCGGTGCGCACATAGGAAGGCGTCTGCCGGCCGCGAGGGTCTTTATTGCGCAGCCGGCGGTAGAGACTTAGCGGTTCCCAGGCGCCGACTATTCCAGCGTCTGAAACCTTCCCGAACGCGGAGGTGGTTAGTACTGTCGGGTGGTAACCAAACTCGGGCAGGTAGCGGACAAACTTCTCGGCGCGCTCCGTGCCGGTCGACTGAATTGGAGGGTAGTGATACGTTATGAAGAAGGCGCTGCGTCGAGTCCCCGTGGGTCAAAGCTCCGGCAGATGGGCCGCAAGGACCGACCGCAGACCACACAGGGACAGGGCTTGAATTCTAGGAATTCGGCCCCCTCGCTTTGCCCGGGCTGTTAGTCCCCGCCTTCGTTATAGGTCAATGCGGCGTAGGAGTTCCGCAGAAAAAAGGCCATTTCCGGGTCTAGCACCTCGTCCAGCAGTTCAACATACTCCACGAACCCCAACTCGCGGGCGTAAACTGCCTCGAAAAGGGTCGTGCTCCGGTCCGTAAGGATTCTCTCGGGCCACAAACTCGACGACTGCATAAACATCTCCGATCCAAGTACCCCATGTACCTATACCACTTGTATCGGAGGTTTGCCGCAACTCTTTAGGCTTCAGGAATCGCGTGCCATGACGTCGGGATCCTGTACGGTCATTGGCCGTCCGGAATGTAGCTTGACAGGGGTCACGGTCAAGGGCGTAAAGAGCGCTTTGGGGGTATCCATTTAACCGGAGTGCGTCGCGACCCCCATCAGTGTTCGGCCGCCGACCGCCACGGCCGGTTTGCCCCTGGGCGTTCCAGGCTCGTGGGATGCCCTCGCCGTTTGGGCGGCTCGGGGGGCAGCTTCCTCGGCGTCGGCTGGCAATGAGATCCTGGAAACGATCGGCTCGTGGGCCACGGCCAGCTCGAGCACGCGATAAAACACCATGCCGCGGCTGCGGGAGCGGCGGCGATTGAAGCGGAACACGAACTCGTTGAGGTAGTGGCTCATGTGGGTACTGTCGGCGGCCCCTTGATGCGTTCCCAGCAGCCACCGCTTGGCCAGTGAGACAACGCGGTGCACGGCGGGCAACAGCTTGTTGGGATCATCGCCCCGAGCGCGGGCCGCGCCCTGGCTGCGCCGATCGTGCTCGTAGCCGAGCTGAGCCAGTCCCTGATAAGCGGGCCACCCGTCGGTGATGATCGTCGAGCCCGGCTCGACGTGATCCATCACGAACGCGTGCAAGGTCTCGGCAGAGGCATCGGCCAGTGGCGACATGCGGCACCGCCCCAATCCTCTCGGCTCATGAACCTCAACTGCGATACCGGTCAGCACCTTCTTGCCCCTAGCGCGGCCACCGGCCAGCCCAGGCTCGGCGCCGCCGATGTAGGTCTCGTCCACCTGTACCGTCCCGCTCAGCAGATCCCGACCGGGACGTACCAACACCGACCGCAGGCGGTGCGGCATGGCCCAGGCAGTCTGGTAGGAGCTGATCTCCAGTACTCGCTTCAAGCTCAACGCCGAGATCCCGTCTTTACCGGTGGCGAACAGCCAGCAGGCGGTGTACCATATCGTCAAGGGTGTCCGCGTCCGATCGAAGATCGTACCGGCCGTCACCGAACTGCGTGTCGAACACGCCGGACACATGAAGCGGCCATCGCCCAAGCGCCAACCGCCTTCGTGGCCGCAACTCGGACAGACGAAGCCGTCGGGCCACCGCAGCCATTCGAGGTAGTCCAGGCAGTCCGCATCGGTTCGAAACCAGGCTTGAAACTCGCCAACCGAGCCCGGGTAGTGCTTGCCAGCGCGAGGATACGCCATGCACTGAACATATGGTAACTCCGGTTAAATGGATACCCCCAAGAGCGCTTATGGAACCTCGGGACCATTGACGCAAGATTTTGCCATGGATATAATTAAATCCTCTCGATACCGCAGGTCCGGTCATGAATTTACTCGACATTTTGTCCAAAAAATCGACGGTTGTCGGCCTTGAAGGCGAGACCAAGGAGGACATTATCACCGAGCTGGTGGATTCGCTCGAGGTGGGAGAGGTCATCAGCGACCGGGACAAGGTGCTGGAGGCGGTGTTGGAACGAGAGAAGATCATGAGTACAGGGATCGGCGACGGCATCGCCATCCCGCACGGCAAATCGGAGGCGGTTGTCAAGCTCGCCGCCGCGCTGGGAACCCAACGGCGGGGCGTGGATTTTGAGGCCTTGGACGGCGAGCCGGCCTACGTGTTTTTCCTTTTGGTTTCGCCAGCGAACGTTTCGGGACCCCACATCAAAGCCTTGGCACGAATATCCCGACTGTTGAAAAACGACGACTTCAAAAAGCGATTGGTAGCGGCCTCGACGACGGAAGAGATCGTCTCGGTGATCGAATCCGAAGAGGAAAACACCCCCTCAACTCGGTAAGATCCTCCAGCCGTATTGCACTTTCTCAACCCGGCAGTGTTGGCTGGCCTGGTGGCCGCCGCCCTTCCGCTGGCGATTCACCTGCTGAATCGCAGCCGCACGCCACCCATCCCGTTCAGCAATCTGGAGTTCCTCCGCCGGCTGCACCACAGCCGGATGCGGCGAGTGCGGGTGCGGCAGTGGCTGGTGCTTCTTTTGCGCACCTTGATCATCCTTCTGATCGTCTGTGCGTTTGCACGTCCGGCGTATCAGGAAGGGGGATCAGGCCTGCTGGGACATTCCAGACCAACCGCCGCTGTCGCCCTGGTTGACCGTTCTTTCAGCACGACATACCGCCTGCCTGAGGGTCGGATATTCGACTTGCTGCGTACCCGTTCGCGAGAGTTAGGCGCGTTCTTTCGTCCGCGGGACCGGCTCTTTCTGGTGCCGTTTGCGCTGACGGCAGAGGGTGGAAACGAAGCAACCGACGGGGCCGAATTCGTGGCCTCGCTGGAGCAGCTGACCCCCTCCGAAGAAGCTACCGATCTGGACCGCGCTCTGACCCGGGCTGGCGAGATCCTGATCCCCCTGGAGGCATTCAACCACGAGGTCTATCTGTTTTCCGATCTAACCGCGTCTGCTTGGGCGGACTTGGCAGATCGCCACCAGTGGTTGCCTGAGGCGAAGATTTTTGTGGTTAGTCCTTCACCGGGTCCGCGTTCCAACCCTCATCTCGACCGCCTGGAGGTAAACAGCTGGATGGCCGTTCCGGGAACGAAGCTCGAGGCCAGGTTTGAGGTGGGAAACAGCTCGACCAGAGCGGTAGAGGCAGCTGCGTTCGACCTTTTTGTCGATGGCCAGCGGGTAGGTCACCGCACGGCCTCTCTGCCTCCAGGTCGTTCGATTTCGGCCTCGATTCCGTTTGTGCCGGCCCGCGCCGGTGAGGTGGCGGGATACCTGGAGTTGGAGGATGATCGGTTGCCCTTGGACAACCGGCGCTACGTTTCGTTCGGCGTGGCGGATTCGATTCGCGTGTTAATACTGGGCGGCAATCCGAACGACACCTACTATCCGCGTCGGGGATTGACGGCCGCAGCCGACGAAGATCTTGCCCTGGTCATCGAGAGCGGTTTGTTCGCCGACCTCGACCCCGAACGTCTGGAGTTAGTCCAGGTTCTTGTGTTGTGTAACCTGGAGTACCTGGAACCCGAAACCGTTGCCCTGCTGCATCGGTTCGTGGCCGACGGGGGGGGGTTGGTCATCTTTCCCAGTACCCAGGCCGATATGAGCTTTTTCAATCGCCGTTTGCTCCCTGGATTGATGCCATTGGCGATTACCGGCGTGACGGGCGACCCGACGGATTCAACCGGCTACCAGCGCCTGGCAACCGAAGGATCGCATGAGCTGGTTCACCAGCTGCTACCCGATCTGCCCGCTGATCGTCCCCGGTTTTCGGCCTCGTTCGAACTCGTTCCAAGGGGACCCCTCACCCCATTGATCCATTTCGAAGAGGGCCAGTTGGCGATGGTGAGTTCCTGGAAGGAGCGCGGGCGCACCGTGCTTTTGGCCTTCCCCCTGTCACTGAATTGGAACGACCTACCGGTGAGGGGGATGTTTGCGCCGCTACTGCATCGCCTGGTACGAATGTTGAGCGTTCGGGGTGGCGCATCTTCGACCTATCTGGTGGGTCAAACGGCCCAGCGCCATCTACCTGGGGTAGCTATTACATCCTCGGTGATGGCGGAATCGCCCACCGGAAAACGCTTCTTGTTGGAACCGCGGCAGAGTGGGGGCCGTTTGCACTGGACAATACCCAACCTGGGGAAAGCGGGGATTTGGACCCTTGAGGCCCTGGGTGAGCGGGTGGACCAGTTTGCGGTCAACGTCGATACTCGAGAGTCGAACCTCAACGGGGTCGACCGCGACATTGTCGGCAAGATGTTCGGAGCCTCGCGGGTGCATTTCCTCGATGTCGGCGAAGAACTCGAGCCCGCCGTGATGGCCCTCCGCCACGGTCGCGAACTTTGGCGCGAATTTCTAGGCCTTGCAGTGCTCTTGCTGTTGGTGGAATTGTGGGTAGCTCGAGCGCCGCATCGGGGGGCCGAGCAGGTTCCAATGGGTTCTCAGGAATCCCGCTCCTCGTCGAGATCTCGCAACGCCTCGTAGGTGTAGATACCGGTGTCGTGTCCGTCGGCCCAGGTGATGCGAACGCCGTAACGACCCACCTGATCCAATCGCGTCGCGTCGGCGGTTGCGGTAGCCGCCGCGTCCTCAAGCAGGGTCAACCCCCCCGTCGCTTGGGGTTTCGACCGCAGCTCCCGACAAACGGCGCAGGGGCAGGCTCGCCGCAGATCCTCCAGCGCGTAGCGACTCTCCCCACCCCCCTTCCACACCACGACGAGCGTTCCATCGTCATTCCGGAGTTCCGCTCGTAGCGCGCGGTTTCGCTTCCGGTCCATCTACCAGGGCTCCCCTTGAGCGCGCGCTTCCAGTTCGAAGGCGTGGGCCCCGGTGATTTCCACTTCGACAAAACGACCCGCTTCGGCCGCACCGGCTTCGATGACCACCTGACCGTCAATTTCGGGCGCATCGCGCTCCAAACGTCCGCAAAATAGGTTGGTGTCGCTGTCGTACTCATCGATCAGGACCGAGTGCCGAGTGCCGATGTACTCGCTGTTGATCTCGTAGGAGATCTGTTCTTGAAGCTCGGTCAAGCGGCTGTAACGCTCCTCTTTCACCGTTTCTTCGATCTGATTCTCCATGGCGCTGGAGGTGGTTCCATCCTCGCGTGAGAAGATGAATCCGCTGAGATGGTCGAATCGCGTCTGCTCGACGAACCGGAGCAACTCGTCGAATTCCTCATCGGTCTCACCGGGAAACCCGACGATGAATGTGGACCGCAAACCGACGTTAGGCATACGATCGCGCAGCCGCTCAAGCAGGTCGAGGGTGCGCCGCTTGGTAGTGGCTCTCTTCATGCGCTGCAACACAGGATCGGCGATGTGCTGCAGCGGCATGTCGATATAGCTACACACCTTCTCGTTGGTGGCGAACAGCTCGATCATCTCGTCGGTCCAGAAAGCGGGATAGACGTACATCAACCGAATCCACTCGATGCCATCGATCCGGGAGAGGTTTTCGATCAACGCAACCAAGCGCGAGCGGCCATAGAGATCGGCACCGTAACGCACTGAATCCTGCGAAACCAGCACCAGTTCGCGCACGCCGCTGGCCGCCAGCCGTTCTGCTTCCGCCTGCAGGCTTTCAAGGGGCTCGCTCTTGTGCCTGCCCTTGATCAGGGGAATGGCGCAAAAGGCACACTTGTGATCGCAGCCGTCGGATATGCGCAGGTAGGACCAGTGTTTGGGCGTCAACCGCGATCGCGGCGCGGCATCGACCAGGCGCGATCGGGCGTTGTCCAGCAGCCGGTCCAGATACGGCACAATCTGCGATTCCTGATCGAGGGTCAGCAGCTGATCGGCTTCGATGAGCTCCTGGCTCAGGGTTTCATGGTAGCGCTCCGCCAAACAGCCGGTGACGATCACCCCTTTACAGCGACCCTCTTCCTTGAGCCGATGTGCCGCCATCACCGCTTCTAGTGACTCCTCTTTGGCAGCCTCGATGAAACCGCAGGTGTTTACCACAACCACGTCCGCCTCTTCGGGATCGGTGGTAACCTCGAAGGAGTTGGCCTCGATCAGCCCCAGCATACGCTCGGAGTCGACCGTGTTCTTCGGACACCCCAAACTGACCAGATGCACCTTGGCAGGTTTTTGTGAATCGCCCATGAATCAGTAAGCGCTTTGTGTGTACTCGACGGCGTTGCGGATCGTGCGATCGTCGATGCCGTCGACGATCTCGACACAGCCGATCCGCTGGCCGAGGATAAACCGGGGTCTGCCGTCAACCCGCTTCTTGTCTGCTTTGGTCCGTTCAACGATCAGATCCGCCGAGATCTTGTTGAGCCCGGGAGGCACCCCCAACCGGCGCAGCAGCTCATCCTGGCGCTGGCGCTCGGACTCGGGCCACAACTGCTTTCGCACCGCAATCTCGCCGGCGCCGATCATGCCGAGAATCACCGCTTCGCCGTGGCGATAGGTCTCGTAGTTCGTGCTCGTCTCAATGGCATGACCAATGGTGTGCCCGTAGTTGAGAATGGCGCGGAGACCGTCTTCGCGTTCGTCCTCCTGCACCACATCCACCTTGATGCGCACGTTCTGGGCGATGAGTTCATCCAGGGCAGACGGGTCAACCTCCATCGCCAGCAGTGCCTCTAGGTTCTGTTCGAGGTATGTGAAGAGCTCCACGTCCCGAATAACGGCGTGTTTCACTACTTCCGCCAAACCGGCGACCAACTCGCGACGAGGCAGCGAACGCAGTGCATCGGTATCTATGAATACCATCCTGGGTTGATGGAAGGAACCGATGGTATTCTTGCCCAACCGGTGATTGACGCCAGTTTTACCGCCAATGCTGGCATCGACCTGAGCGACGATGGTGGTGGGAATCTGTACGAACTTCACTCCGCGCAGAAAGGTTGCCGCCACGAACCCGGCCAGGTCGCCGACCACACCTCCACCCACGGCGGCCACCCAGGCTCCGCGATCCAGCTCGGCTTCGATCATCTGACCGATCACCGCTTCGACGGTTTCCAGATTCTTGGCACCGTCGCCACTCCTGACGGAGATCGGAACGGGCGCAAACCCGCTGTGCTTCAGACTGACAAGAACAGCGTCTCGGTAGGTCTCCACCTCGGCATCGGAGAGGACGGCGACCCGATGACCGAGGCCGATCTCCGCGCAGCAGTCGCCGACGTTAGCCAGCACTCCGTGTCCCACGTGCACGGGATAGCCACTGGGTCCGACATTTACCTCAATGGTCTTCACACCAGCGCTCCATGAGTCGTACCAATTCTCCCGCTGTTGCTTCGGGGGTTTGTTTGTCCCGCGTACTCAAACGAATGTCGGCCCGTTTGTAGAAGGGTGCCCGTGCCGCTAGAAGCTCGGCAATTCGATCCCGCTTCTCCTCGCGGTTGAGGCCGGCCAGAAGGGGGCGGTCGTTGCGCCGACTGACTCGTTTCAAAATGGTGTCGACGCTGGCCTCCAGCGCCACCACGACACCGGCGCGCCTAATCACATCCCAGTTCCGTTCGTCGGCGATGGCGCCGCCACCCAGCGCGATGACGGCGTCCGCCCGTCCGGCGGCTTCGCTGACACAGTCGTGCTCGAGCTGGCGGAAGCGGTCCTCTCCCTCTGCGGCAAATATTTCGGAGATGGTTTTCCCCGAACTTTCCTCGACGAGCCGATCGGTGTCGAGGAACATCCGTTGCATGCGGGTAGCAAGAACGCGGCCGATTCGCGTCTTGCCGGTTCCCATGAATCCGGTCAGAAAGATCGGGCCTTTGATCGCCCGGGAGATCTTCTTTGCTTTGGACGTATGACCTGGTGACTCGCGCCGTTCCACGGGCAGCCTACATCTCTTCCGGCGCGCTCATACCGAGCAGTCCCAGCCCGGTCCGCAGGACCGTCCGCACGCAATCCACCAAGATGATCCGTGCTGCCACCAGATCTTGATCCTCGTGGTTCAATACCGGCAGTTCGTTGTAGAATTTGTTGGCGACGGTAGCCAGCTCCAGCAGGAAGGTCGCCACCAGAGAAGGTTCATTCTCAACGCAGGCCCTGGCAACCGTATCCGGGAACCGTGCCAGCTGCCGGGCTACCCTCATCTCCGCTTCTGCACCCAGCTTCTCGAGATGGGTCTGCGATGCGACAGCCTTCCCGTAACGCCGCAATATGCTGCAGAAACGGGCGTGGGTGTACTGCAGATAGGGACCCGTTTCGCCATCGAAGTTTAACGCCTCTTCCCAGTCGAAAACGATGTCGCGCGTCCGCCGGGAATCGAGGTCGGCAAAGACGATGGCGCTGATGCCCACCTGCCTGGCGATCTGGTCTCGAGATTTCAGTGCCGGATTCTTCGCGGCGACGACGGACGAGGTCAGCTCGATCGCCTCGTCGAGGACCCGCTCCAGAAAAATGACGTGCCCTGTTCGGGTGGACATCTTGGCACCTTTGAAACTCAACAGGCCAAACGGGGCGTGCTCGCAGTGAGCGAACCAGCCTTCGCCGAGAAGCTCAACCGCTTTGAACAGCTGGCGAAAATGCAAAGACTGTCGCGAGTCGGTGACGTAGACCATGCGATCGAAATCGTATTCCCGGCGGCGATGGAGCATCGCCGCCAAGTCGCGGCTGTGGTAGGTGCTGGTACCTCTGCTGGTGCGCAGGATACACGGAGGCATATCGAACTCCGCCAGATCGACGATCAGCGCTCCTTCGCTCTCTCGCGCCAGGCCGGCGGCTTCGAACAGCTCGACCACCTCTTTGAGCTTCGCCGCAAAAAAACTCTCTCCCAGCGATTCGTCGAATCGCACATCGAGCATGGCGTAGATCCGATCCGCTTCTTTGCGGCTCTCCTCCACGAAGAATCTCCACAGAGACTCGGTCTCCGGGTCGTTGGCTTCGAGCTCGCGGGCGCACTGACGCGCTTCCTCCTTGAGATCTGCGTTGTCTTGCAGTTCCTGGTTGAAGCGGGCATAGAGGGCTTGGAACTCCGGTAAGGGATTCGCTTTGACGGTCTGCGGATCTGCCCACTTGCGGTAGGCGGCGAGCAACTGCCCGAAGTTGCCGCCCCAATCGCCGAGGTGGTTGACGCCAACGCATTGCCAACCCAGAAACGCATGGATGCGGTAGATGGCGTTGCCAATTGCGGTGGAGCGCAGATGGGCGATGCTGAACTGTTTGGCCAGGTTCGGCGACGAATAATCGATGACCACTGTCTTGCCGCGACCCTGATCTTCACTGCCAAACCGCTCGCCCTGATTGACAATCTGTTGCAGCGTGTGCGCGATGAATGCCGTCCTGTCCAGCCAGAAGTTTAGGTAGGGACCCATCGATACGACCCGTTCGATGCCGTTGCCGGGTTGCAGCCTGGCCGCCAGGTCGGAAGCGATCTCTACCGGCTTTTTGCGCAGGGTCTTGGCGAGGGTGAAGCAGGGAAAGGCGAAATCCCCCATCTCTTCCTTCGGGGGCACGGCGACCAGGTCGATTATCTGCCCTTCCGGTAGCTCCACCAGCTCGAGAAGCCGGTCGACGATCTCAGCTTTGAATGAACGCAAGCGCCGCCTCCATCATGGTGTCGACTGGGGGTGTCTGACCCGTCCAGATCGCGAACGACTGCGCGCCTTGATGGGCCAGCATCCCGAGTCCGTTGAGGGCGCGCGCTCCTTCCTTCCCGGCCTGCTCCATAAGCACGGTTCGCTGCGGTTTGTAGACGATATCCACCACCAGCATGTCGCGGTGCAGACCGCGGCCGTCCGCGAGCGGGGAGACCTCCGCCTGGGGGTACATGCCTGCCGCGGTGGAGTTAATCAGCAATTCGCAGGCGCGGATCTGTTCGGCATGGTCCTGGTCCAGGGATCCCACGGTCACGCGGTCCCCGGCCGGATCCAGATCCCGTGCCAGCGACTCCGCTCTCGCCGCGGTCCGGTTGAGGAGCAGAATCTCCCGCACTTCCGTTTGTTGCAGCAGTGCGTAGAGAATGGCACGGCCGGCTCCTCCGGCACCCAGCAACACGACGCTGGCCGGCAGGGTTGCGAGGCCTCCTTCCGAGCGCAGGTTCTCCAGAATGCCAAAGGCGTCGGTGTTGTACCCTTTGAGCATGCCTTCGGTGAAAGCTATCGTGTTCACCGCTCCAATGGCGGTCGCTTCAGCGGCGATCTCGTCCAGGTGCTCCATGACCGCTTGTTTGTGGGGTACCGTGACGTTGAGGCCGAGCAGGTCAAGGGCGCGGACGCCGGCGATCGCCTCGCCCAACCTATCGGGACGGACGTGAAACGGCAGGTATACGCCATCGAGCTCGAGCGCCTGTAATGCGGCGTTGTGCATAGCCGGCGACAGGGTGTGAGCTATGGGATCGCCGATGACGCCAAGAACCCGCGTCCTGCCTGATATCAACCGCAGAGATCCTCGACGAATTGATCGGCGATTTCCACACTCTCGCCCCACGATACGTCGTAAAGCAAGCGAATCAGCACGATGCCGCCGCAGAACACGACGGCGAGCAGAACGAACAGCCGCAATAGACCTCTCATTTCTTTTCCTCCGTTATTGACGCGAGGGTTTCAAAAAACTTGGGATTCAGATTCTCCAACGCTTTGGTGCCTTCCAATTCGGTCTCGTCTTCGGCCAGGAGTCCTGCCGCGGCAAAGGCCTGCGTTAAAGCTGGATCGTCGGCGCAATCGATGCGCGCCCCGCGCAACGGGTAGCCGCCTTTGATAACGATGCCCTCGGGAAACTCGCCGACCTTGGCATCCATAGCTCGGAGCTGTTCGACGAGGTGAGCCACGCGATCCGGCTGTCCCTGGCGTAGACGTTCGATGTCGCGAATGACAAACTCGCCGTTCGCCTGCGTAGCCACCACCGCCACCAGTGGCAGCTCATCCAACAATTTCTCAACGCGCTTGCCCGCAATTCGAGTCGCCTTCAACGATCCGGATCGGGCTTCCAACCGATGGTTTCCGTCTTCCTCGGTCATCAGCTCGACCGGGCCGCCGAGCTGGCGCATGAGATCGAAGAACGACCGCCGTCCGGCGCGAACTTCGACGTTGCGAATCGTTAGCTCCGATCTGTTCAAGCTCAATGCAACCGCCACAAACGCCGAAGTCAGCTGCAGATCACCAGCCAGTTCGACGATCGCCGGCTGCACCGGCTGCCCCCCTTCGACGCGGACCTGATACGACGATCCGCTCCTGAGTTTCTGCCGCTCTACCGTTACGCCGCGCTCCCGCAACGCCGGAACCGATCCATCCCTCTGACTGGCGCTTTCCTGGAACGAACTGGTTCCGGCGGCATGGAGCGCGGCCACCAGGGTGGCCAGCTTCTCCTCCATCTCCAGGTTGGTAGCAGGGAGTTCGCACCCCTTGAGCGGCTGACCGCCAAGCTCGATCAGATCGTCGCTGATAGAGTTCCATGAGATTCCCATTGGCGCGAGCATCTTGAGGAACTCCCGCGCCATCGGCATCCGCTCTCCGAGGCGGACACGGCTGGTGAATGCCTGTCCTGCCAACATCGCCAACGCGGTCGGCATCGCGGTGTCCACTCCCGCCAGATCCAGGACTTGAGACGTGGGTTCAAGGCTGCCCACCTCCCGGCCCGACACCAACATTTCCCCATTGTTTTGGCGGATCTTGACCCCTAACGATCGCAGGCAATCGCAGAGGGGCGCCAGCGGCGGCGGTGCGTTGCCCACTCGGCTCTCACCGGGGGACAAGCTGGCGATCAGGAGAGCGCGGGCGGCCGCGCCGATCTCTCCGGGGACCGTGATCTCGCCCCGTAATCTGCGGGCGGGTTTGAGCTGAACACTCATGAATTACCAGGTCAGGGGCGACGCGCCACGTAACCAACGTCTGTCAGCACCCGCAGGGCGCGTTCGGCGGCATCCGCACCCTCGAATCCCAACCGCAGCGTTCCACCCTCCCCTTCGCGAACCTTCATGACCTCGATATCGTTGATATTGATATCTTGATTGGCGAGCGCGTTGGCGATTTCAGCGATCACTCCCGGCTTATCCTCGGCCACAACAAGAAGCTCCTCGAGCGTGTGCAAGAACCCTTTGGCATCTCGCGGAATGGTAGCGCGGACGTCGTTGGCGTAGGTAAACTCCTTTTCGAGACCGGCGTCTTCGAGACGCGCACGAATATCCTGCAGAATCTCTACGTAGCGGTCGAGCATGGCGCGGATCTCGTCGGCGTTGGTGCCGAAGATATCGCTCCATACCGGGGCAAACGGACTGGAAGCGATGCGGGTGAGGTCGCGAAACCCGCCCGCCGCCAAGGTAGTGAAGTGCCCTGATTCTTCGTTCAGCCGCCCCACCAGGTTCACCAGCGATGTCGCCATTACCTGCGGCAGATGGCTAATGGCCGCTACTACCTGGTCATGAACCTCGGCGCTCAACTCCAACACGCGGGCACCAAGGCATCGCAACAACTGCGAAAACTCCCCGTACAAGGGCGCCGGGACGCCAGGCGCCGGCACCGTGATATATATAGCATTCTGAAAAAGAAATGGATCCGCGGCCATCACTCCCGCCTTCTCCGAGCCGGCCATCGGGTGCCCGCCGACGAAATATCGATTCCCCGTCAGCACACTCTGCGCTCGTTCCATAATCTTGCGTTTGGTGCTGCCCACATCGGTCACCAGAACCCCCGGAGGGGAGTGTGCGGCGATCCCCTCCAACAGCTCGAGGATCCGCATGATTGGCGTACATACCACGACCAGATCGGCCTTCGCCAGGGCGCGATCCAGCTGATCGTACCCCCATCCCTCGTCGACGGCTCCCAACTCCAGGGCGCGGTCAATCGTTTCTCCACGACTGACACCGACGACGGTGCCGGTAAAACCGGTGCGTTTGAGACCGAGAGCGAACGAACCGCCGATCAGCCCAACGCCGACTATGGCAACTCGGTTGAAGAAAACAACCCTCCTACTGTGCTTCCAGTTCGCGGGCTTCTTTCATGATGCGCGCGAAGATCTCCTCTATGGCGCCGCCGCTCATGGGACCCTCGTTATACTCCTTGATCGCATCGATAACTTCCTTCTCTCGTTTGGGATCGAAGATTTGCTGCCCCTGCTCGCGTTTGATATCTCCGATCGCAAGGGCATACCGCATGCGTCGATTGAGCAGGTCTACCAGCAGTTGATCGACAGTGTCGATGCGCGCCCGCCAGTCACTCAGGTCCATTGTTTCCTCCTTCAGCCGAACCCCATGGCGTCGCGGACGGTGGACATGGTGTCGTCCACTATGGGCCGCAGCCGATTCACGCTCTCTTGCAACAGCCCGGGGATGTAATTGGGGTCCTCGGTGATTTCACGGTATCTAACCTGGACCGGTTCCAGGGTCGCAATGACCAGGTCAGCGACCTCGCGTTTCAAGTCGCCATACCCTTTCCCCGAAAAATGCGTTTCGATCTTTTCCTCCGTCTCGCCGGATATGGCCTGGTAGATCGTCAGCAGGTTGAAGACCCCCGGGCGTTTTTGGTCGAACACGATGTCCTTCTGAGAGTCGGTAACCGCGCGGCCGAACTTCTTGCTGATCTTGCTGGGTTCATCCAGCAGGTCGACGCGGTGCCATTGGCTCTCTGCCGACTTGGACATCTTGCTGGTGGGGTCGTCCAGACCCATTACCCGAGCTCCGACTTTGGGAATGATCGGCTCGGGTACCACAAACGTCTCCCCGTAGAGATTGTTGAAACGTTGAGCGAGGTCGCGGGCCAGCTCCACGTGCTGTTTCTGGTCGTCTCCCACCGGCACACCGTTGGACTGGTAGAGAAGGATGTCCGCCGCCATCAGTGCCGGGTAGGTGAAGAGGCCGGCGCTCACCTTCTCCCGCTGGCCATCCGACTTCTCCTTGAACTGGGTCATGCGCTGGAGCCAACCCATCGGTGTCGTGCAGGTAAGCAGCCAGGCCAGCTCCGTATGTTCGGGGACATGCGACTGCACAAACAACGTACACTTCTCCGGATTGAGGCCCGCAGCCACGTAGAGTCCAATGACCTCGCGCACGTTGGACTTCAAGCTCGATGGGTCGTACGGAACCGTTATCGCATGCTGGTCTACGACGCAGAATATATTGTCATACGTTTCCTGGTCGTTGACCCAGTTGCGGATAGCACCAAGGTAGTTTCCGATATGTAGACTACCGGAGGGTTGAATCCCCGAAAATACACGCTTTTTCATGCGATAAATAAAGTCGCCCTTTTAGCGATCTGAAAACAGCTCTCTCACCTTGGCGCCGATGTCGCGCTCGCGCATAAGCGATTCGCCCACGAGAACGGCATCAATCCCAACCGCCTCGAGTCGGTCGATATCTTCACGAGTGTTGATCCCGCTTTCGCTGACGGTCGTGACCCCATCGGGGATGTGAGCTTTGAGCTCGAACGTCGTCTCCAAGCTCGTTTCGAAGGTCGTAAGATCGCGATTGTTGATGCCAACCAATTCAAGCGGTTGTTCCAACGCTCGATCGAGCTCCTCCTTGGTGTGCACCTCCACCAAGGCCGCCAAACCCTGTTCGCGGGCCAGCCCCGCAAAATCGCGCAGCTGGCCGCCATCCATCAACGCGACAATGATCAAGATCGCGTCTGCGCCCAGCACCCGCGCTTCGTAGATCTGATACTCATCGACGGTGAAGTCTTTGCGCAGCACCGGTAGCTCAGCTACCTCTCTGGCTTGCTGGAGGTAGCGATCGCACCCCTGAAAGTAGGCTTCGTCCGTCAGCACCGACAGCGCCGTCGCGCCGTTCTGCGCGTACTCGGCCGCGATCTTCTGCGGATCAAAATCCTCGCGAATCACTCCTTTGGAGGGAGATGCCTTTTTGATCTCTGCAATTAACGCCACCCCACCGGCCGCCACGGCGGCGCGAAAATCCTCGGGTTGCGCCGCGTCGTCGGCAGCTCGGCGCATGTCATCGAAGGTGCGATTGCGTTTGCGCTGAAGCACAAACTCCCGTTTGTACGCCGCGATCTCGGCGAGAATGTCGTTTGTAGGGGCGGTTGGCAGACTAGGGTCCATTGGCTGCGATCACCGATTGCTGACTCGTTTCAGGTTTTCCAGCGCAGCCTTTGCGTTTTCCGAATCGAGCGATTCTCGAGCACGTTCAACGCCATCAGCCAGGCCGCCGGCCGCATCGCCGGCCGTTATGGCTGCCGCCGCGTTGAGGAGCACAATGTCGCGACGCGGCCCGTCGCCACCGTCTAGAATATCTAGGAGAATCTGCGCGTTCTGGTTCGCGTCACCCCCCTTCAAGCTGGCAGCGGCTGCCCGTTCCATGCCAAATTCTTCTGGCGCGATCTCATAGGTGGTCACCTCAGCGTCTTTGAGCTCACTGACTTGACTCGGCCCGGTGATGGTTATCTCATCCAATCCGTCGGAGCCGTGCACCACAAGTGCGTGCACCGAACCGAGATCTCTGAGCACCCCCGCCAGCGTCGGCGTCAGGTCGGGGGCGAAAACACCGATGAGTTGGCGCTGAGCTCCGGCGGGGTTGGTCAGCGGTCCCAAGACATTAAATACGGTGCGAGTGCCGATCTCCTTGCGCGGACCGATGGCATGTTTCATCGCACCGTGGAGATTGGGCGCAAACAGAAACCCGATGCCCGCCTCATCCAAGCAGGCGCTGACCACTTCGGGGCTGGCATCTATGTTGACCCCGAGTGTGCTGAGCACATCAGCGGAACCGCATTTGCTGGACATGGCGCGATTTCCGTGTTTGGCGACGCAGAGTCCGGCGCCGGCGACCACAAAAGCGACCGCCGTGGAAATGTTGAAGGAACTGGAGCCATCGCCGCCGGTGCCGCAGGTGTCCACCACATCTTCCCGCGTCGTCGAGATCCGCGTGGCTTTCTCGCGCATTACCTCGGCGCAACCGCTGATCTCTTCGACGGTTTCCCCTTTACAGCGCAGGGCCGCCAGAAAGGCACCGATCTGGGCGTCGGTAGCTGCACCGCTCATGATCTGATTCATGACGGCGCGGGCATGATCGCGACCAATGTCGTTGCCTCCGATCAACTGACTGATACTTTCCTGGATCATCCGTTCCTCCTGTCGATTACGCCAGTTCGAGGAAGTTCCTCAGCAGGTTCTTACCTTCGGTCGTCAAAATCGATTCCGGATGGAACTGCACACCCTCCAACAAACAAGAGCGGTGGCGCAGTCCCATAATCACCCCATCCTTCGTTTCGGCCGAGATCTCCAAACAGTCCGGAAACGTGGTGCGCTCCACGACCAGTGAGTGGTACCGCGTCGCTGTAAGCGGATTTGGGAGGCCGCGGAAGATGGTATTGCCATCGTGATGGATGAGCGAGGTCTTACCATGCATGATGGCGGGCGCTCGGGAAATGTCACCGCCGAAGGCTTGGGCGATGGCCTGGTGCCCCAAACAAACGCCCAGGAGAGGAATCCTGCCTGCCACGTGCCGAACGACATCCACCGAGATACCGGCGTCGTTCGGGGTGCGGGGGCCCGGAGAAATCACGATTCTTTCGGGACCCAGTTCATCGACGTCCGCGAGGCGGATGGCATCGCTGCGCACGACCCGGACGCCGCTACCCAGTTCTCCCAGATATTGGGCCAAATTGTATGTAAACGAATCGTGATTATCAAGTAGAAGAAGCATGGCTTAACGTGTCATTTGTTGCACCACTTGCCCTATCAGACGCAGCCCCAGATCCTCTTCCAGAGTCAGAATCGACTCCGGATGAAACTGCACCGCAGCCGCTGGATAATCGCGGTGCTCGATGGCCATAATAACGCCGTCTTCAGTGCGCGCCAGAATCTTGAAGCAGTCGGGCAGGGCGTCCTGCGGCGCGTATAGCGAATGATATCTGCCGGCGCTGAATTCACGCGGAAAACCGCCCAAGATGCCGCTGGGTTCGCACTGAATCGTCGACGTCTTGCCGTGCATCGGGTAAGACAGCACATCTAGTTCGCCGCCGAACCCCTCCACCAGACCCTGTAACCCCAGACAGACTCCAAACATGGGGAGCTCTCGATCGACGCATGCTCGCACCAGCTGCGGCACGCCCAGTTGCTCGGGGGTACCCGGTCCCGGCGAGATAAACACCAGGCCGGGGTCGACCTCGGCGATGATCTCGAGGGGAAATCCGGCACGCACGGTGGTCACTTCAGCACCGGTCTGGCGCACGTAGTTGGCTAGGGTGTGCACGAAGGAGTCCCGGTTATCCACAAACAGCACTCGTTTCCCCGTGCCCATGCCGGCAACGGGCGAGGCGCAGCTGACTACCGCCGCATCTTTACCGACGACGGCGTTGATGAACGCTTCGGCTTTGGTCCGGGTCTCCTGCTCCTCCTCCCCCGGATCGGAGTCGCACAACAGGGTCGCGCCGGCACGCACCCGGGCGATACCCTCCCGCAGGTGTACGGTGCGAATGGTGATACCAGTGTTGACGTCGCCGTTGAAGAGCACCATGCCGACGCAGCCCCCGTACCACTCGCGTGCCGAGTTCTCCAGATCCTCGACACGTTGCATGGCCGCCGGTTTGGGTGCACCCGTCAGGGTGCACGCCCACATGTGCGAGAGCAAGGCGTCGAATCCGTCGCAGTCCTCTTTCAATTCGCCGACGACGTAGTCGACGGTGTGAATCAAGCGGGAGTAGATCTCGATAAGCCGCCGGCCTTCAACCTGGACCGACCCCGGTTGACAAACCCGGGATTTGTCGTTGCGATCAACGTCGGTGCACATGGTCAACTCGGCTTCGTCTTTTGCGGAATTGAGCAGCTCCCGGATTCGCTGAGCGTCTTGCATCGGCGTGACGCCGCGTTGAACCGTGCCTGATATGGGGCAGGTTTCTACCTTCGAACCGTCGACGCGGACAAACATCTCCGGGGAGGCCCCGATCAGCTGCTCCTCGCCGAGATTGACGAGGAACTCGTACGGACTGGGATTGCGCTCACGGATGTTCTCAAACAGGTCCTTGGGGGTACCTGGATACCCGGCGCTGAGCACCTGACTCAAGACTACCTCGAAGAAGTCGCCGCGCTCGGTTCCGGCGATGATCTCTTTGACTTTTTCGGCGTACTCTCCGGGTCGGTGATCGCTCGTTATGGGGGTCGTGGTGCCTTTCGTCAGCGGCATCGCTTCGCCGCTGCGTTCGACACCGGCAGTGTCGATTTCCTCCTGGGCGAAATCGTATTGGTAGCAGTGGGCTTGCTCTTTCCGGTGGTCGACCACGATCAGTTCGTCGGGGAGGAAAAGGTGCAGGTCCGGTCGGTGCCGATCGCGGATATGCCGCAGCTCGATCGGCTCGAACTGAAATACGAGATCGTAGCCCATGGCGCCGAAAAACCCCAGGTGGGGATCTACTGTCGATTTCATGGTCTGCACAAGGGATCGCATGACACTGAAGATCGTCGGCTGTTTGCTGCGCTCCTCCTCTGGAAAATAGCTGGGCATTTCCCGGATTCTGCCTTCCAGCCGGCGCTCGCCCGCGTCGAGGTGATCCAGATGGGCAAGCCCCTCCAGGGCGCCTCGCAACATCCTCAGTATCCGCGTGCCTCTTTCGTTCAAGGCCCCGATACTGAACTCTCGTTGTCGGGCCACGATTTCAAGCGGCGGATCGACAAACGCCATATCCCACCGGCTGTAGCGTCCTGGATATTCGTAGCCGCTGGCAAATACGGCGCCGCGATGCGTGTTGATCTTCTCCAACGCCTCGTCCAAAGCATCCGGGACGGCAAGCTCCAAGGTGTGGCGGGTTACTTCGACCCCTCCGCCGGTGGTATAGGTCTTGATGGTTTTGGCTCGCTCGCTCATCGTTTGTCTCCAGGTCTCTCTGCTTCTCGAAATCTCATTTCATGGGTCCAAAAAAGAAAACCGCGGACGCAACTGGTGCGCCCGCGGTTTTTCAATATCAACTCAACTAACTCAGACTAGCAGGTAGGCGCACCTCCAATTTCACTGGTATACCAGAAGCGGCGCCAATATCTGTCAGTCGTGTGGTTCATTTAAGCTAGTCTCAATCTCTGTTTCGTGTAGGTCGCGATCAACTTAACGGCCGCACCGAATCTTGTCAAGGTGGGATGCCCTCAAGCATTCATGGGAGGATCGTGCTCAGCAACGATGTATCTAACACCAGCTGCAAGCCAGTTAGCAGCAGGAGCCCGTAGACCAATCTGTTGAACCAGAGCTCGCTGAAACGACCGTTCAAGTAGATCCCCAGCTTGACGCCGATGTAACTCAACGGGGAAAGGACCAAGGTGGTGAGCAGAATCCCCGGTCTCATGAAGCCGAGCGCGATGTAGGGCACCAGCTTGACGAGATTGAGAGCGGCAAAGAAGATCACCGTCGTACCGACGAACAGATGGCGGGAAAACTTCTGTGGCAAGAGATACATGGTTGCCGGCGGCCCTCCCGCATGGGCGAGGGTGGAGGTGAAACCCGAAATTGCCCCCATCACGATGCCTTCCAACGCCGCGGGCCGATGTTTCTCAAGGGCGGCGAAAAGAAGCGACCGGGTGGCGTGAAAGAGGACGAAGAGGAGCGCCAGGCAACCAAGTCCCGCCTCCAGGACCCGGGGATTGTGCGCGAAGTACCCAAAAAAAAAGGCTCCGACGCCCACGCCGATAATGGCGCCGGGAAGGAGCAGCTTGATGCTGCGGCGATCGAAGCTGTCGCGATAGTGTCGCACGGCAAACAGATCGCATGCCATCAACAGCGGAAGCATGAGCGCCGCGGCGTCGGTTACCGTCACGGCCAACGCGATCAGCGGTGTTGCCACAATACCCACCCCACCGCCGAACCCCGCCTTGGCGATCCCGACCATGACTACCGCCACAACCGCGCATGGCCAGAATTCTGCCGGGTATTCAGGCAGCGTCCACAAGGAGGGGCTACTCACCCTCGACTTGAGTAATCTCGATCTCTAGGTCTTCGCGGTTGGCGACGTGGTCTACGGCGCCGTCTGAAACCCAGACGACCCGGTCGGACACGCTTAACATCTTGTGGTCGTGGGTTGCGGAGATGACGGTGACACCCGAGTCGGCATTCATCTCCCGCAGCAATTCGATGATCTCTGTTCCGGTGCGCAGATCGAGGTTTCCAGTCGGCTCGTCAGCCAGCACTACCGCCGGGTCGTTGGCCAGCGCGCGGGCTACTGCGACGCGCTGTTGCTGCCCGCCGGAGAGCTCGTTCGGCTTGTGGGAGCGACGATCTCCCAGACCCACCTTGTCCAATAGACTCAGACCCTTGTCCCGCGCCTCATCGCCACCGAGACCGGCAAATACCATGGGCAAGGTGACGTTTTCCAGCGCGGTCATGACCGGAATCAGATTAAATGACTGAAAGATGTACCCGATCTTTCGACACCTGAGCCAGGCCAGCTCGTAGGCGTCCAGCTGAGCAACGTCCACCTCGTCGATATACACCTTGCCTTCGCTCGGCTTGTCCAGCCCCCCCACCATGTTGAAGAGGGTGCTCTTGCCGGATCCGGACGGACCCATGATCGACATATACTCGCCGGCGTACACCTCGAGGTTGACCCCGCGCAGGGCATGGACCTGGATCTGGCCCATGTTGTAGACCTTCTTGACCTCTTGGGTGCGGACGACGGTGCGTTTCTGGTCGTCTGCTTGCTGGTTTTGTGTTTCGCTCATCCGTTGAACTCCTGGTCGCCGAGCAGCTAACGTTAGTTGTCGCTGCGCATCGCTTCTACAGGTTCCATTTTGGCGGCTCTGTAGGCGGGCAGCATGGCTCCGATCAAAGATAGTACCGTGCCCGCGACCAGGGCGATAAGTGCCGCCTTCAAGATGCCGGCACTCGGAAAATAGGTGATGACAAACTGACCGTAGTCCATCAACGCCAGCAACAGGGTCAGTCCCGAACCAATCAGTATCCCAACCGTGGTCCCCGCTATACCCTGGAAGGTGGACTCCAGCAAGAACAGCTTAACGATAAACGAGTCCAGGGCCCCCAGACACTTCATGGTTCCGATCTCGCGAAAGCGCTCGGTAACCGCCATCAGCATCGCGTTGGCTATTCCCACGACGCAGACCAGCAACGAGAGGGTAATGAGCCACACCTGTTTGGATTTCTCTTCCTGCATGCGCTCGGAGATTTCTCCCCCACCGGCACCCGTTTCGACGCCGTTTTGCTGCAGCCGAAGATCGATTTCGCTGTTCCCCACGGCGCGCAGCGAATCGACGATCTGATTGTTGCTTTGAACCGACATCAAAAACGCGATCGCGAGGATAACGCCACTGGTGGTGATCAGAGATCGACCGAAACGTATCTTCAGGCTCCGCAGGCTGATCTCCACCGCCTTGCTCAGTGGCAGTACGATCTCTCTACCACCTGCGACCTGCGACTGCTGCGACATGGAACGACCTCCGGATAGTTGCGTAGAAGAGGTCCGAATGTAATACAATATTGTTGCAATGTCACGACCGCTCGAGCTACTGCCAACGTCGTTGAGCCAGGCGTTCGGCGGCGTCGACGAGATCCAGTAACTGCAGTATGTGACGGTCGCTTTCGACGCTGATCCGATAGTGCTCCTCGTCCCCCCAGAGGACCCGCGCGAACTCGCTTCTCATGTGCTGCTTAAGCCAGGGTTCGAGCCGCTCTCTCTCCTCGTCGGTCAGATTCAACTCGCGCTGCTCTAGGAGCTCCAGCAATCCGGCAAGCGCCTCCTCGGACACTTTGTAAGATGCCAGATAGCGGTCGAAACGCGGCGGCCAGTCGTCCCGCCCCGAAACCCACTGGCTGCCGAAATCGAACAGGGCGCCAGAGCGCAATACCGCCTGTTCGAGGTCGGTGAAAAGCGTATCGAAAAGCAGAACATCGGGGGTGATTCCACCTCCCCCGAACACCGTACGTCCAAGCTCGGTGCGGAATTCCGTGCGTTTGGCACCCGTGTTTGCTGCTCCGCCTTCCCGGTAGTATGCCTCGAAGTCGGCGGAAAATGGACGTTGAATAAGCCGGCCAAGCGGAGAATAATAACGCGCCACGGTCAACAGCAGGAGGCCGCCGTTGCCGCTGAGAGGAAATTGCTCCTGCACCAAACCCTTGCCAAAACTGGTTTGACCAGCCACCAGGCCGAGATCCAGGTCCTGGATCGCGCCGGCTAGAATCTCGGCGGCGCTGGCGCTGCCTGCGTCGATCAGGGCCACCAGCGGAAGCGGCTTGCCGGAGCGCGGGCGACGGGCGCGATAGTCGCGACGGGAGTGCGAGTCCCTGCCCATGGTGT
This sequence comes from Candidatus Latescibacterota bacterium, assembly GCA_965217095.1. Lineage (GTDB taxonomy): Bacteria > Latescibacterota > UBA2968 > UBA8231 > UBA8231 > CAYNZV01. The sequence goes on along the minus strand of OZ244235.1, from coordinate 4,715,409 downwards.
AGACGATGAGATCGCCGTAATCGACAAAATAATCGGCCACCTCGACCGCTTGTGACAACAGACCCCCGCCGTTGCCCCTGAGGTCCAGGATCAGGGATTTCATGCCGTCATTTCTGAGCAGTTCGAGGGCGGACTCTACTTCGGACCCGGTGGACTCGGTGAATTGGATGATACGGATGTAGCCAACCCCGTCGCCCAGCGTGAATACGTAGGGCACGCTGCTCAACTGAATCCGGTCTCGCTGAATGATCAGGTGCAACAGCTCTTCAAGGCCCGGTCGCCGCACTGTGACGCGGACCCGTGAACCCTTGGGACCGCGCAACCGTTCCATGACCTGGTCGACGGTAATGCCGTCGGTGGAGCGGTTTTCGATCCCGGCGATTTGGTCCCCCGCCCGCAGCTTGCCGTAAGAGGGAGAGCCGACGATAGGCGAAATGACCAGGAGCCGCCCCTGCCGAATCTCGAAATAGATCCCTATGCCTTCGAAGTCGCCGCGGAATCGCTCCTGCATCGATTCGTTCTCCACCGGTTCTAGATAGGTGGAGTGGGGATCGAGCGTGGACAGCATGCCATCGATGGCGCTGAGCGCCAATGAATCGACCGGGAGTTGGGACATGTAGTTCAACCGCGCCTGACGGAAGGTGCGTTCGAACTCCTTCAGCGCGATCCGGCCGCTCGTCGGCGGACCATCGGCAGCGATTTCCCCTCGCTTCCACGCCGGCGCCATCGCCACCAGCGGTTGCTCCTCGGCCTCGGTGCCGCCCTCGAGTTGCGCCAACTTCCGATTCAACCCACGCACGGCGCCCTCGACAATGAGGGTGCTGTCCACCTCTTCCACGTAGTACCGGTGGATTCTATCGTGGATCTCCGCCACCAGTCTTAACGCCGACTTGGTGGTCAGTCGCTGGCGCGCCTCTGTCGGAGGAGTCAGACACAACAACAACAGGAGCGCGCCGATGAAACCGCTCATCAGAGCCTTGATCGCTGGAGACGACATCGTGATTGATGCAACCTTCAAAATGGGTTTCAGCGTTTGGGCAGGATCTCGATCAACGGGAGCGCGGTCGGCACCGGAGAATCACTCGTGGCGATGTCGCCGGCGATCATATAGATCCGGAGATGTTTGCGGCCCCAGCGCTTCCCCATCTCTTGCAGCGAAGGGGTCGCCCCGGGCAAGAATACCAAGCCGGCGATGTTGTATTCCCTGATCAGACGTTGCAGATCCGGCACCAACCCGATCGTGGGTTTGCCCGCCACCACCCGGCCGCGAGATTCGGGCACCTCGCCCACCACCCCTACAACGTCATAGTCGCGCCCGCTTGCGGTTGCCAGTTGCTCCAGAAAATCCTGCGCCGGTTGTTCGGGACCCACGACAAGGATGCGCTGCCGGCCGAGGTTCCCCCCCCTAACCGCTAGGCGTGCGGCCACCAGACGCCAGCCGGCAATCAAAAGGGTATTGAGGACCCAAGCCGTACCCGCGGCCAACCTCGAGAAGTTGTACGCTTTGAAGAAGAACACGGTGGTGACTATCCCCGCGAATCCGAAAGCCACCGCCATCGTCGCCCACAATGCTGACAATTTTCGACGATCGTAAAGACCTAACAGTTGGAATGCGGCGAGCCATATGGCGGTGGAAACGGCGTATATGAAAAACCACTGCAGGTCGGTGTAGGCAGGTGGCGTCAACCACCGCGTGGGGTTTGCGTCCAATCCCGATCGAGTAGCCGCCCGTTCGACGGCATGGATCAGCGGTGTTGTGGAAGAGTGGTAGCGCACGGCAAGCCCGAATTTGATGCCTGCCAGTACCAGCGCGGCGTCGATGAGCGGAAGCGCCAGGCGCCGTCCAACCCGCGCGCCAAACGAGAACAGACCGTAGAGCACGATGCCGACGTGCAGCAACCACATGGGGAAAAATCGATACCGTCGCTGCATGTGTTTCTTGGCGAAGATCGACATGGCCTCGTAGAATCGATAAAGGACACGCATCTCCTCTTCGCGACTGCTTTCCCCTTTGAAGTGGATGATCTCGGTTTCTGGAACATAGAAAATCTTCCAGCCCGCCTCGCGGATACAGAAACACCAGTCGAGATCCTCCCCGAAGAAGAAATAATCCTCATCCAGGTAACCTGCCTGATCCATCGCCTCCTTGCGCACCATCATGCAGGAACCGGACAACGCGTCGACCTCGTTGACGTCGTCCGGATCTAGGTAGGTAAGATTGTAGCGGGCGAATCTGGCACTCTGAGGAAAGATCCGGCTCAAACCGAAGAGTTTGAATAACGCTGCCGTGGGGGTGGGGAAGCCGCGCCTGCAGGACAACTGCAACGAACCGTCAGGATTCAAGATCTTGCAGCCGGCGGCGCCAGCTTCCGGATGCGCCTCCAGGAACGACATCAGGCACCGCAGTGTATCCTGGCGCACGATGGTATCGGAGTTCAGCAGTAGGATATAGCGACCGGCCACCAGTCGTAGCGCCTGGTTGTTACCAGCGGCGAATCCGAGGTTTTTCTCGTTCCGTATCAGCCTCACCTGGGGAAACTTCTGGGCCACCATATCCGCGCTTCCGTCGCGAGAAGCGTTGTCCACGACGAACACTTCCGCCGCAATGCCGGACGCCGCTTCCGCAACCGTGCGCAAGGCCTGCTCGAGCAGATCCTTGGTGTTGTAGCTCAGAATGATGACGCTGAGGTCCATGGTGCCGGACTAGCGCTTGAACAACCTGCGGAGAGAGAAGTACAGAACCTGCTTCGAGAACAGGAGATGCTCTCGCATGTTGAGCTTGCTGCGACTGAACTGGCGATTGCGAAAAACAAACGGAATGGAATGGTGTGTCTGGTAGCGGCCTTTGACCAGAATCTCCAACAGAATCTTGTAGCCGGAGGAGGTGAGGTTGACCGATTCAAGTACGGAACGGTGCAGAAAAAAATACCCTGACAGAGGATCCTCGACCCCGGTTATCAGCCGCGCACAACTCACGCCGATCAGGGAGATAAGCTTGCGATGCAGCGCCCAGTCTTCGACGTGGCTAGAACTGCCGAAGCGGCTACCTATGGTTATATCGTACTCGTTGAGGCCATTGATCAACTGGGGCAAAATCACCGGGTCGTGGCTCAGGTCAGCGTCTATGACGCCCAGATAGGGCCGCTCCGAGCGGGCGAATCCCTCCATCACCGCCGACCCCAACCCGAGCTTGCCGGGCCGGTGTATCACTTGAACCGGATACTGGTCCTTCAGCGCTTCCGCTGCCTGGCCGGTGCCGTCGGGCGAATTGTCGTCGACGACGATAAGCTCCAGGTCGATGTGGGGATGGACCGCCAGGGTCTCGAAGATCTCCGCGGCCAGAGGCGCGACATTCTCCTTCTCATTATACGTGGGTGTGATCAACGAGACGCGAATGGTCAATGGCTCCGCAAATTGGAAAAGTCCCGTTTGAACTCGGTGTGGGTTGCGAGCCGCTCGACACCTTCGAGAAATCCGAGTGGTGATCGACCGAGCGCTGCAGTCAGTCGTTCGGTCTTCAAACCGGATTTTAGCGGCCGCCGCGCCTGTTGGCCCGCATCTGCTGTCGAGATCGGCTGCACCAAGTCTTCTTGGAACCCGAAGTATCGCGCCAGCTCGACCACCAGTTCGAACCGGGTCAGGTAGGTGCCGCCACCCATGTGGAAGAGGCCGCTCCTGTCCTGGCAACACAGGTCGAGGATGGCCATCGCCAGGTCGTCTACCAACGTGGGGTTCCCCCACTGGTCGTCCACGATCTTCAGCGCCTGACCCTTCTGCAATGCCGCCAACGGCCAGGTGACCAGGTTTGACCGGGTGTGCGGAATATACCCGTAGAGCCACAGAGTTCGCAACACGATGCCAGGCACGCCAGCGTTCATGACCAGGCGTTCGCTTTCAAGCTTGATTTGACCGTAGTACGACAACGGGTTCGTTGGATCGGCTTCGTCGTACGGACCGTTTTGGCCGTCGAAAACGTAGTCGGTGGAAAGGTGAACCATACCGGCGCCGACGGTCGCACATGCCTCCAGGACCCGGGACACCATGTCGAGGTTGATGCGGAGCGCTTCGTCGCGCTCCGTCTCACATCGGTCCACCGCGGTGAGCGCCGCCGTATGTACGACCCAATCTGGGCGTACGGAGTCGAAGGCGCGGCGCAACGCCGTACCGTCGGTCAGATCGACCGAAAGATAGTTGGGGCCGAAATCCGTGGATGTTTGGCGGCCGCATCCTAGGCGATCAGTAGCATGCGTTTGGCGCATCAAGCTGCGCCCCAAGAACCCGGTGGCCCCGGTTACCAAGATCTTCATTCGTGTTTCAACCCAACGGTCAACAACGCCCTACCGTAGTCGGCGGTAGCATCAAGCGAGTAGTTCCAGTCGGTTACCTGGCGCATCAGCGAGCGGGCGGCGTGGCGCTCGTCCAGTCGCCAAAGAAGCTCGACAGCGGCGGGGGCAGACAACCTCCCCGTTCTTGCTTTTAGCAGCGCGGCGATGCGCCACGCTCGATCCACCCACGGCGCCTCCGGCTCCAGCGCACCCAAATCCAGCATAGCGAGTGCCGCCAGCGCCTGGTCTTCCGCCAGCACCAATTCTGCGCCTTCGAGAACTCCGGAATGATGGTAGAATAATCCGTCGTCACCAAGGTTGTTATGCAGCAGATACTCCGTCGCTTTCCGTGCCATGTCCCGGCCCCGATCGTCAGCCAGCTGCCTAGACGCCATAAGACAGGCTCGAACCGCCATGGCATTGCGGCCGGTATAGATCGCTGGATCGACACTCCAATGGCCGTATTCGTCGCGTATGCGACGACCGTAAAACACCCCTCGTTCCCGGTCGAAGAAGGCGGCAGCCATCTCGTCGAACAGCTGCTCCGCGGCAGCTGCAAAGGGGTTGGGACTCGGCTGACCCACAAGCATAACCCCTAACAGCGCTGCTTGATCGGCCAGGTCCTGTTCCGGTCCGGGCGTGCGCCAGTCGTGGGTGTATGAAAACGAGAAGATACCTCCGTCCGCATGGTGCATCGCCGACCCGAGTGTGGTTTCGAGGGTATGTTCGACCATCGCAGCCGCATCTTCGGTTCCATAGCCCGTTAGAAAGCGCAGGACCCTGGCATTCAGATACTTGGGACCGGCAGCGCCAAACCCGCCATGCGCGGAATCGAATCCCCTGGCAAGGACACGAAACACCTTGTCGGCGGAAGCCGGAGGCGGCGGCATCGGGGTTGGAACCGGCTTAAGTTTGGATTCGATGACGCCCCGCTTCGTGGCGAAGTTCTGGGCTTGGCGCAGTAGATACAGCTCCAGATTGTCGTGGGGGATATCCACAGCCGCCGAAAAGGGTCGTCCATCGGATAGCAACAGCACAAAAGCGGGCCATCCGGCGGTGGAAAACCGCGCCGCTACGTCGGGACGGTAGAGAGGATTCACCCGGGTCGCCACGTACTTTTGCTGCACGATCGATTGCAGCGAGGGTCGTCGATGTAGCCGCACCGCATCCCATCCGGGTATGGAGAAATAGACCAGGACCGGACGACCCAGCTCGGCTGCTCGTGAAAACAGCGCTTCAGACCAGGGCAGCCATATTGGAGCCGGGGCAGCAGTGAAGTTCGAATCGCCAACAAAGGGTTCTTCAGGGCTGACCGCCGACTCCTCGCTGTCCACCGCACAGCCTGAAACGACCAGAACACCGGCGGAAGATAGCGTTCGCAGCAGTGCCCTAAGCGGCCGTTCGATTCTTCGTATCTGATTTATATACAATAGGTTCTGGTCAGTTGTGCCGGAGCGAGAATCTAACGACGTGCCCGGAAATCGTCAAGCGATTCCCGGCGTCAACCTCGTTCGCTTTTCGGTGTCATCGGCGCGATATTGCTTATATTTGCGGTTTCGTCTCCAGAGACGTCCCGGAAAGGTTGAGAAAGGTACCTCATGAATCCCCTGCAGAAACAGACGCTCGGCAGCAGCGGGCTCGAAGTGACGCAGCTTGGTCTGGGCTGCGCGTCCCTGGGCGGGTTGTTCGGAGATATCCCGGACGAGCAGGCCACGACAGTGGTCCACCGAGCCTTGGATCTTGGACTGAATCTGATCGATACGGCGCCCCTTTACGGTTCCGGCAAGAGTGAGACACGGGTCGGTGAAGCACTGAAAGGAATCCCGCGAGACTCCTACTACCTGGCCACCAAAGTCGGTCGCATCCTGGTGCCGAGCGACGGCGCACCGGCCGGACAGTCGATATTCGAAAACGCACCGCCGTTCGATCCGGTGTTTGATTTCAGCTATGACGGGGTTATGCGATCGCTTGAGGACAGCCTGGAGCGGCTGAGCTTGGATCGGGTCGACATTTTGCATATCCACGATCCGGACCAACACTTTGAGGACACCATGAAGGGCGCGTATCCAGCGCTGGACAAGCTGCGCAGCGAAGGCACTATCCGGGCGGTGAGCGCTGGCATGAACCAGTGGGAGATGCTGGCGCGCTTCGCTCGCGAGGGAGACTTCGATTGTTTTTTGCTTGCCGGTCGCTACAGCCTATTGGACCAAAGCTCCCTCGACGAGCTGCTGCCTTTGTGTGAGGAGAAGCATGTCGGCATCATGGCCGGCGGCACCTTCAACAGCGGCATCTTGGCCAAGGGCTCGACACCGGGAGCAAAATACAACTACTCCGATGCGCCGCCGGACATCCTGGAGAAAGCGAAAGGCCTTGAGGAAGTGGCTGCGCGCCACAGGGTGTCACTCAAAGCCGCTGCCTCCCAGTTCGCCCTGGCTCATCCGGCCATCACGACCATTATCCCCGGTACCCGGCAGCCGGACCGGGTCAACGAGAATTACGAGATCCTCGAGGAAGAGATCCCGGCTGATTTTTGGGCTGAGATCAAAACCGAAAACCTGATCCACTCGGACAGCCCGGTCCCTTCATAGAGCGTGCAGATACTTCACCCGATACCCCCGGATCACACAGGTTGAGCGTACTGATTACGGGAGGTGCTGGTTTCGTGGGCGCTAGCATCGCCCGGCGACTAAAAGATCGTTATCCCGATCGCCGCGTTGTTGTCGTGGACAACTTGAAGCGACGGGGCTCCGAGCTGAACCTCTCCGATTTCAAGCGTCGAGGTATTGAGTTTGTCCACGGCGATATCCGCAATCCGGACGATCTGGCGGCGGTAGAGGGATCGTTCGATCGGCTGATCGAGGCGTCTGCCGAAACGTCGGTCCTCGCCGGCCTCAACTCAGAGCCCTCCTATCTGCTGCATACCAACCTCATGGGAACGGTAAACTGCCTGGAATTCGCCCGCCGGCGTTGCGACGCGGTGATCTTCCTGTCCACCTCCCGGGTCTACTCCATACCGGCCTTGAGGGCGTTGCCTTTGGCTGCAGGAGAGGAACGCCTCGATCTCGACGAGCGCGCAACCCTCCCGCTCGGCTGCTCCGTTGACGGCATTGCCGAGACCTTCGAAACCGCCCGCTACCGATCCTTGTACGGTGCGACGAAACTCGCTTCGGAACTCATCATCCAAGAATACAGCGAGTTCTTTGACCTGCACGCAGTCGTCAATCGGTGCGGCGTCATAGCCGGGAGCGGGCAGTGGGGCAAGGCGGATCAAGGCGTTTACACCATGTGGGTCGCACGGCACTACTTTGAGAAGCCGTTGCGTTATATCGGATTTGGCGGCACTGGAAAACAGGTGAGGGACCTCCTCCATCCGGATGACTTGTTCGCGCTCATCGACCTGCAGTCCGAGCGGATGCAGGAGTATGCCGGCGAAGTCTTCAATGTCGGAGGTGGCTTGCAAGGTTCGATCTCACTGAAACAGTATACGGGGCTGTGTCGCGAGATAACGGGAAGGGAGATGGAGATAGGCGCCGAAGCTGCCACCACCAAGGTGGACGTCCCGTATTACGTGACGGACAACAGCAAGGTGACAACCAGCACTGGGTGGAGTCCCAAGATGGGGATCAGAGAGATCGCGACCGACATTTTCGAGTGGCTCAAGGCGGAGGAGGATACGGTCCGCCCCATCTTCAGCTGAGGTAAAGCGTGAGTATTGCACTGATCACAGGCTCCGCTGGACTGATCGGCAGCGAGTCGGCGAGATTCTTTCACGCCAAGGGGATGGATATCGCCGGCGTCGACAACAACATGCGACAGTACTTCTTCGGGTCCGATGGCTCGACGGAATGGAACCGACAGGCCCTAGAGAAGAGCCTGGGTAACTACCGCCACCACGACATCGACGTGCGCCACGCCGAGGACCTGAACCGCTTGTTCGCGCAGTACGGTACGGAGATCGAGCTGATCGTTCACGCCGCAGCGCAGCCTTCTCACGACTGGGCGGCCAAGGAGCCGCTTACAGACTTCAGCGTAAACGCCAACGGCACCCTGAACCTGTTGGAGGCAACGCGCAATCACTGCCCACAGGCAGCCTTCATCTTCTGCAGCACCAACAAGGTGTACGGAGATACTCCGAACCGCCTGCCGCTGGTCGAACTAGAGACGCGTTGGGAGATCGACGAGTCGCACCCGTACTTCGAACACGGCATCGACGAGGGCATGACCATCGACCAGTCGAAGCACAGTGTGTTTGGCGCATCCAAGTTGGCCGCGGACGTGATGACCCAGGAGTACGGCCGCTACTTTGACCTGAAGACGGTCACATTCCGCGGTGGCTGTCTGACAGGCCCAGCTCACTCCGGCGCTGAGCTTCACGGGTTTCTCGCCTACCTGGTCAAATGCGCCGTGACCGGTCGAGCGTACACCATCTTCGGTTACAAGGGAAAACAGGTGCGAGACAACATCCACAGCCGCGATCTCGTGGCCGCATTCTGGGAGTTTTTTCGCGAACCTCGGGCGGGCGAAGTGTATAATATGGGGGGCAGCCGCCAGAGCAACTGCTCGATGTTGGAGGCAATCGCCGTGGCGGAGAAATATTCGGGCAGGAAACTGGAGTGCTCCTTGGGAGAGGAGGCGCGGCTGGGCGACCATATCTGGTGGATCAGCGACGTGCGCAGATTCCAGCAGCACTACCCTGAATGGTCTTATCAGTATGACACGGAACGGATCATTGGTGAGATCGTCGAAGCAACGCTGGAGCGCGGTTCGTAAGGCCAGTCCGGGTCGACTAAAACTTGTGTTTCCGCAGTAAGACCGCCCACACGTACCAGCGCAGGTAGTCCTTTCCCCCCTTCAACATGCTGAATTTCGATTTGCCTGCCGTGCGCCCACGCCACACCGTGGGGACCTCGGTGATGCGACACCCTTTGAGAAACGCCTTAACCGTAATCTCCAGCGAGCTGGCGAAACCCGCCTCTTCGATCGTGATTGACTTCAATATTTCGCTGCGATACATCTTGAAAGCGTTGGTCACGTCGTGGGTCGGCAAGCCTACGAGCCAGCGCAACGAGAGACCTACAAACCTCGAAAACGCACCTTTCACCTCGCTGTCTTCCGCTTCCTTCCCGCCCCCGGGCATGTATCGGGAACCGCAGACCACGTCGTACCCCTCGACGATCTTCTCATACATCCGCGGCAAGGTTTTTGGATCATCGCAGAGATCCGCCATCATAGTCACGATCACGCCCTCGCCCGCCGCGTCGTATCCCACCCGCAAGGCGTTGGTGAACCCCCGGCTGCCCTCGTTGTTTACCAGCTGTACGTGGGAGTTTTCGATGGCGAACGAGCGTACCACTTCTTCGGTGCGATCGGTGGAGTGGTCGTTCACGACGATGACCTGGTAGTCCAGATCCAACTCGTTCTCGATCCGCCTCAACGTGGTGAGGATGATCTCCTCTTCATTGAGTGCAGGTATGACGATGTAGAGCGTCGGTCGTTCGGGCTCTGCCAACGGGCTCCGCCTTGCCATCTGGTTATTTGGTGGAGGTGTCAGGGACTACTGCGTATGCGATGATTCCGTTGCGTTGGTAGAGCTTGCGCAAGGACCATACACGTTCGAGATAACTGGTGAGCGGCGCAAGGGTGCTGTACGGCGGGTGGACCACGATATACCCCAGCTGCGTCGCCTCGACCAGCTTGGCACCGCTGGATCGGCTCCAGGTCGAGGTTTCGTCGGATGCCTGTGCGCTGCTCGGCGCCGGCTGCAGGAATCGTTGCAGCGAGGCATTGGCTCCCAAACGCTGCGCTGCGAATTCGGGTAGATGTTCGATCAGTTCGAGAACCTGCGCGCGAATGGCGCCCCGACGGACGGCGGTGGGCGAAGGTTCTACAGGTACGGATTCCTGCAGCCGCAGCAACTCAGCGATGCCCGGCAGCTTCGTCATCGCCTGCAATTGGCTATCCGGAACGCGGGAGGCGAATCCACCGATGATGCGTTTTTCGTGCACGACCTGATAGAGCTGCTGCCAGTCGTGGCTGCGTCCGGTGCTGCCCCACCCAGTGCGCCAACCCAGAGGAACCTCCATGACTGAAACGTCGCGTGGATCAGCGGCGATCTCGCGGTAAAACTCGGGGATTTTTACCTCCGCCGTGGGGTACGGCAGCCTCAGGTACTCCAGCGCGATCAACAGCGAAACTCCAACCGTCGCAGGCCATGCTTTGGTCGTCAGCTGCAACAGGTGCCGCAGCGTAAAAGCGCAGAGAACCGCGATCCCGAGATTGACCATGATGTCGAAACGCGCGGGAACGCGGGCACCCTTGATCAACGGGATGTAATGCACCAAGAAATACGGCAGCGGGATCGAGAACCGAACGGGCCCGAAGCCAAATACGAAATCTCCGCCGATGTGTAGGAGCGGGCCCAGCGATAACAACCAGAACAGCAGGGTGAGCCCCACCCAAAACCGGACCTGGGAATCACGGCGCAATCGAACCGAGCTCCATGCGGCCAGCGCCAACACCGTAAAACCAACGAAAACCGTGCCTTCTATTGCGTTACCGCCGGTGAAAACGGCGTAGAGACTCCGGCCCAGATCGCCGTACAACAGGCTGCCCGGCGGCGGCACGACAAAGGCCAAGAGGTCTGCGCCCATCTTGGCCGAGCCACTCCACCCGCCGTAGATGAACCCACTATCCGACGCGGCCAGCAGGGCCAGGAGAATCGGAGAGAATCCCACCAATGCGATGGCGCCCATCAAACAAAACGGTTTGACCAGGTCAGGGCGCAGCACCGAGGTGGAATCGCGACGGATACGATAGGCGAGAAAAGCGAGGGTGAAGATGCTCAGATAAATCAGGTAGTAGTACTCGCAGTAGGCGGTGAACAGCAGACAAAACCCGCCGCCGACGGCCCATCTGGCTCGACCTTCATCGATCAGACGCAGAAGGCAGAGCGCGTAGAGCGGAATAAACTCGCCGCTTAGATAGTTCAGGTGACCGGTGCCCCGCGTCAGCATGTACGGACTGAAGCCGTAGATCAACCCCGCCACCCAGGCGGCAGCGCCACTGGCGGTGAGGTGCCGTGCCAGGAGGCACATGAAATACGCCGACACGGTGAAGGTTTCGAGGATGAGTAGGTTGTAGCTGGTCCACGTGCTGAACAGCCCTTGCATGGGGATAGCCAGCAGCGCCTTGAAGAAAACAAAAGCGTGGAAGACCAAGGACACGCCGTTGGGCGCGAAGATGTAGTCGGAGTAGAGAGGGCTCGTGCCTGCCAGGAGCGCGAACTTGGTCCACCACAGGTTCCAGATGTAGACCGGAACATCGCCGGCTCCCGCGCCGGGCACGTGGGAGCCCAGTTGCAGGACTAACGGATAGGTGAAGACGAGACTACAAAGCAGGTAGGATGCGAAGGAAGGAATCGCCCAGACACGGCCCCATCCGATCAAACGCTGGATAAGAGCCGCTGGCAAGCTACTGTGAATCACGTGGCCAATGTAGAAGGCGACTCAAACAGGTGTCAAGCGGACGTCCCACAACGTTAGTTGGGCGCCACGAACTTCAGTACCCACGTATCCGGATTGGCGGCATGCCAGACGACCTCGAATCGCTTCTTGTACTGTTGGATGGCGGGAACGAGATAGTCGCCGGTATGCCGAAAGCCGAGCTGATCGACGATAACGAAGTCCACTCCGTTCTGCTCCAACCCCGCTATAACCCTTTCCGGATCGTCAAAGGCGTAGAGCACACATGGTCGGCCGGATACCACGTACATCCAGTACCCCTTGCGACAAGCCACGATGGAGGGTTCGGGCGTGTTCTCACGCAACCACATCCCGGCGCGATAGTAGTTGCCCCAGTTCGGGTAGTAATCGCCCCGGGCGCGCTCAGCTAGTTTTTGCATACCGATGGCGTTGTTCGACAATACCGTCAGGAGCAGCGCCGTGGCAGCCACTAGCGGAATTGGGTTACGCAACCCGCGACGCGTCGCGAAGTTCAACAGGTCTGACCCGGCGCGCACGGTGAAGTAGAGCAGCAGCGGTAGGATCGGGACCAGGAAACGATCACCGCTCCAGTACCACAGCACCACCGTGCCGAGGAAAAGAACAGTGTAGATAAACAGCAAGAGGTCGCGGCGCGAGCGGTAGGCGTGAACGCCGGCGTAGATCATGGAGATGGCGACGACGGCCGACAGCGGCGGCAACAAGTGCGCTGCCCCTTGGTACGGTTCGGGGTAGCTTCCGATGGACGGCAGGATCTGCAGGTAGTAGGTCACCGTGTTCTGCAGGACGCGGTCGACAAATCCGCCGAAGCCCAGCAGTCCCTGGTCGGGAAAGTACGGGTTTATCTGGAAGAGCTGCTGCAGGTAGACACCCCCCGCACCAACCGCCCGATTACGTAGTGTCCAGGGCAACCAGGCCAACAACGCAGCCCCAAGGAACACCAGCCCCTTTTTCTTCTCGCCGCGCAGCAGGAAATAGAGAACCGCGGCGGCAATGAGCACGATGCCCACCGTGCGGATGTAATACGCCGCCATGGTGCACACAAAAGCGGCAAGCACCCAGCGGTTAGCGTGTGGCGACGGATCTTCAGTGGAGCGCTTGAGGAGAAATAACGCGGCGACGGAGAATGCCAGGTACGGAACTTCCGACATGACCTGGTGAGCGTAGTCTTGCAGCAAGGGAATGGTGAGACAGATCGCCGATGCGAACAGGGACGGCAGGGTGCCGAGGCTGGTGCGCATGAGGTAGAAGAAGAGCGGCACCGAAGCCGTAAACATCACCAGGACAACCCATTTCATCGGCGTCCAGGACCCCGGAGCCCAGAGCTCCATAGGGGCCAGAAGCAGGGGGAACCCGGGTGGGTATTTGGTCGCCGGGGCCGGCGTCGCGGTGTTGATGTGGGTCAACCCGGTACCTTGAGCGAGGCTGCGGGCTAGGGTGATGAATTCGGTGTTGTCGCCACTGAGAGAGAGTTTCGCATCAAACGTCCAGGCGCCCAGCAGAAAGGTAACGACGGCCAATCCCAGGGCCACACCGCGCACCCCCTTAGGGGATTCGGCGGACTCTCGCAGGCTCTCCACATACGCCGGCGCGGTCGGTGGCGAGGATGTTTGGCTTTGAGGGTTCGGTGAGTTCTTGCGACGGGATTTCTTCATGCAGAACGAGGGCCCAGAACCTCAGCCACGCAGTCCGAGCTTTTCTCTGAGGAAGGAACGAACCCGCTTCTGCAGCTCGTCTGGAATCTCCTTCGCTCGCAGAGCGTTCGTGGCCAGCTCGCTGGAGGTTTCGTAGGTGCGCAGAAACGCCATACACGGGCTGCACTCGGACATGTGTTGCTCGAAGCGCGCCTTCTCTTCTGTGCTCAGATCGTCTTCGAGGTATTCGGTGAGCACCTGAATCACTTCCTTACACGTTGACATCTTCCTCCGGGCGGTTTCGTCGGTCGAAGTACTCGGCTAGCTCCTTGCGAAGATAGAGGCGAGCTCGATGCAACCTCGACTTTACGGCCGATATGCCAAGCTCGAGAATGCCGGCCGTTTCTGCGGTGGAGAATCCCTCCACGTCGCGCAACATGAAAACGCTTAGATACTTATCGTCCAGTTGATCTACGGCGGCAGATATGACCGCGCTGGCCTCTTCCTGCAACGCCGGATCCGCCGCCTCTCGGGACCAATCAGCAACGTCGGCGGCAATATGGCCGTTCTCCTCAAAGGCAGGGAGAACGTCGTCCAACGGCACATCGACACCCGGCTTGTGGCGTCGTCGCCGCATGAGCGCGGTGTTTACGGCGATGCGGTGAATCCAGGTCGAAAGGCTCGAGTCGCCGCGAAAGCGGTCGATCTTCTCGAACACGGAGAGAAAGACGTCCTGGACAACCTCCTCGGCATCCATGGAGTTCTTCACGATCGGCAGAACAATCCGCAGAACGCGCTGCTGGTAGCGGTCCAGAAGCGTTTCAAACGCCGCGACGTCGCCGTCGCGCGCCTGTTGGACCAGCTCGAACTCGTCAACGTCCGTCATAGAGTTTGATGCATCACCCCGACCAGGAGTCGCAGGTGAGGGGTGTAACTCCGCGCTCAGAATTTCTCTGGGACGGCGAGATGTTTGGGCGGGCGTTTGTACGGTTCGTACTCTTTCCGCTTCTTCAGCTTGATCGGTTCGGGGGTCACGTCGTCGTACGGTATCGTGTTTAATATGTGGGCGATACAGTTCAGGCGCGCCCGTCGTTTGTCGTCTGCTTCGACGGTGTTCCACCGTGCCTCTTCGATGTCGGTGTAGAAGAACATCTCGTCCTTCGCTTTGGAGTACTCCACCCAACGGTCGCGACCTTCCAGATCCATGGGGCTGAGCTTCCATCTTCGCATAGGATCCTTAGCGCGACCGCGAAATCTGCGGTCTTGCTCTTCCTCGCTTACCGAAAACCAGTATTTCAACAGCACGATTCCGGAACGAACGAGCATGCGTTCGAATTCCGGACAGGATCGCAGGAATTCCAGGTACTCCTCATCGGTACAGAACTCCATTACCCGTTCGACACCGGCCCGGTTGTACCAGCTGCGATCGAACACGACCATCTCCCCCGCGGCCGGGAGGTGGGAGACGTAACGCTGAAAATACCACTGGGTCCGCTCGCGGTCGGAAGGCGTGCCCAGGGCAACAACGCGGCAACCCCTCGGGTTCAGGGGTTCCACCACTCTTTTTATCGTGCCACCTTTGCCTGCCGCATCACGCCCCTCGAAGATGAGCACGACCCGCTTTCCCGCCTTCTTGATCCAATACTGCATCTTGACCAGCTCCAGGCTCAGTTTCTCCAGCTTCTTTTCATATACATCCGCACTGAGCTTTTTCCGTTTCTGCGGATGCATGTCGTCGATGCTTGCGCCCGCGGAATCGGGCTTCTCAGTAGGTCGGTTCTCGGCCATGGTGTGTTCCTCCAGATTGAACGTTGCGCTCCCTGAGGATATGCAAAATGTGAAGTCGGGCGCAAGGCGTTCGAGTGAGTTTGGTCCGCTTGAGCGCATCGAACTCCTCGCGTACAATTCCAGCTCGCAGGGTAACAGTCAGCTTCACCAATCCGCAAGGATGTTTGTTATGAAATCGCTGGTAATCGGCGTCGTCGGCAATGGGTTTGCGGCTTCCTTTCATCTAGAGAACTACCGCCGAGTCTACGGCCTGGACATTCGGATCAAAGGGGCTGCGTCGAGGACAGCGGAAGGTGCCAAGGCGTTTGTGGAAGGTCACGGGCTGGACCATGCATACGCATCCGTGGAGGAGCTGCTCGCGGATCCGGAGATCAACGTGGTCGACCTGTGCACTCCAAACGCCCAGCATCACCCCCTGGTGATCCAGGCGGCCGCCGCCGGCAAGGACATCATTTGCGAAAAACCTCTAACCGGCTTTTTCGGCGACGGCAAGCAGGAGTCGGTCGGCAAGGAGGTCGCACGGCGCGACATGTTCCAAGCCGCGCTGGCCTCGGCCGATGCCATGGCCGAGGCCGTCACGCGCCACGGCGTGCAGCTTTGTTACGCCGAAAACTGGATCTACGCTCCGAGCATCCAGAAAGCCAACGAGGTGCTGAGCAAGAGCGACAACACCATCCTGCGGATCGTGGCTGAGGAATCCCACAGTGGCACCCACTCCGAATACGCCAAGATTTGGCGGCACTGCGGTGGCGGCAGTCTCTATAACAAAGCTTGTCACCCCGTGGCTGGGGCGCTCTACCTGAAATACGAGGAGGGGATTCGCCGGAATGGGAAGCCGATCAAACCCAAATCGGTGGTGGCCGAAGTCGGCAACATAACTGAAATCGCTTCCTTCGTTGGGGAAGAGGAAAAGTGGGTGCAAACCGGATGGCACGACTGTGAGGACTGGGGTTCCATGCTCCTGACCTTCGCCGACGGCTCGGTAGCTCAGCTAACGGCGGCGGACATCACATTGGGCGGTATTCAGAACCTCTTGAGCGTCTACGCCAGCAAGGCGGTGGTGCACTGCAACATCAATCCCAACACCGGCATGATGACCTACGTACCCGATGAAGCCGTCCTTGGCGACGCCTACATTCGCGAAAAGGTGGAGACGCGGGCCGGTTGGCAGCTCACCAACCCGAACGAGGATTGGATGAACGGTTTTCCAGACGAGCTGCAGGACTTCTGTGAATCGATCGCCTACGGCCGCGACCCCAAGGGCACGATCGAAATCGCTCGGGACATCGTGGCCGTCTGTTATGGGGCGTATGTCGCGGCGGAGGCCGGCGCGCGGTTCGATCTGACCCCCTATATGTAGCGAGCAGCCCGTGCGAGCCCGTTAAGGCAGCTTCATGCCGGATCGCTGATGTCTAGTTCTCGGGCAAATGGTAGCCCTCTTTTTTCACCCTGATCCTGTAGAGGTATGCATCGGCGGTGACGTAGAGGATCTTGCTCTCCTTGCCGCGCCCGAACGCAACGTTGGTGGGAATCGTGTAGCCGGTTTGACCCAGCCACCCTTCTTCTCCACGCATCGGCATCGGAATCCGCGCCAGCTCCTTGCCCTTTGGCGAATAGACATTGATGCCCGGGCGCGTGGTGTCGCGCACGGCGACATACAGGTTTCCATCGGTGTCGCATACCAGGCCGTCGGGCCCGTCCTCGGGAGAATAGTCCACCAGCTCCTCGCGGAAGGTGGCGCTGCCGTCCTCTTGCAGATCGTAGGCCAATAACGCCATCCGCCCCTTGTGGGGCTTGGGCATCTCTGCAGGCAGGCGGAAAATACCGGTGGAGCCGTTGTCGTTGCTCACCACGTAAAGGCTCTTCTGGTCAGGCGAGACCGCGACCCCGTTCGGCTTGCCGGCATCGGTGATGATCAGGTGGACGCTGAGGTCGGGGTCGATGCGGTAGACGCCGAAGATCGGTTGTTCCACCGGCTCGTGTCCCAGGTAGCGTGGATCGCTGAAGTAGATCCGGCCCTTCTCGTCGAGGGTGATATCGTTGGGGGCGTTGAACGGCTTGCCGTCGTACAATCCGGCGATGATCTCCGTCTTGCCGGTGGAGAGGTCCGTCCGCGTCACGCGGCGGCCACCGTAATCGGCCCCTTCGGCGGCGAGGAGGCGGCCCTGGGCGTCGAACTTCAGACCGTTGGACATGCCGCTGGGAGAACGGAAGATGGCGGTCTTGTTGGTCTTGGGATCGTAACGCCAGATATACCCTGCGGCCATGTTGGACGCGGCGGTAAAGGTGATCTCGCTGAAGTAGACCGAGCCATCCGGCGCCACGGCCGGACCTTCGGTGAGCAACTCGCTGGTGAACAGTAGTTCCAGCCGGGCATCCGGTGAAATAATCGATGAGTCGCCGCTGGGCGGCTCGTGGGTTACCTGTGCGTACAGCGGTGCGCTGGCTGGCAGTAGGAAGAGCGCCAAGAAGAGCATCTTCCGCCCGTTTCCTAAAACGCTTGAGAAATCCATTGTCGAGCTCCTTTCGCGGGGTGTGGGAGGCAGTAGCCCCGTCGTTCCGTTCCAGAGTCCAGAACTATAACACCTCAAGCACCAGAGGCAAGGCGAATAGTTGTGGGCTGGCGATCGGAGCTTGGCGGAACGGGAGCGTCGCTTCAGGCGGGTTGTACGGGCAAGCGGATGGTGACCTCGGTCCCCTTGTCGGGGGTACTCTCCAGCTCGATCTGGCCCCGGTGTTTGCGGACGATGTTGTAACTCATGGCCAGACCCAACCCCATGCCGACGCGGGCGTCCTTCCTGGAGAAGGTGGGGTCGAAGATGGTCTCGAGGCGCTCTTTGGAGATCCCGCGGCCGTTGTCGGCGATGCGCACGATGACGTGATCCTGGTCCAATTCCGACTGTAGGCGCACAGTGCCGCGACCCTCGATGGCCTGCACGGCATTTACGATCACATTCATGAATACCTGGTTCAGCTCCCCCGGGTAACAGTAGATCCTGGGAAGTTCGCCATACTCTTTCTCTACCTTGATGCGGTCTTTCAGCTGATGTTCCAGGAGGGTCAAGGTGCTCTCCAGGCCATCGTGCAGATCGACCAACTGGTACTCGGCCTCGTCCAACCGGGCAAAGTTCTTGAGGCTGTCGAGTATGTGACTGATGCGCCCGATTGCCTGACCCGAGGTGCCAATGCTGTCCTCCAACAGACCAAGAACGCGCTGAAAGTGTCCGTCTTCTTTCACCTTATCTAGGGTCTCACTGCTCACCACGGCGTTGCGAATCCGCTCCAAACCCTTGGTCAGCACGTCGCCGGCACTCTTCACGGCTCCCAATGGGCTGTTCAGTTCGTGCGAGATGCCGGCGACGAGATTGCCTAACGTCGCCATCTTTTCCTGGACCACCAGCCGGTTCTGGGCATCGCGCAACTGTACCAGCGTCTGCTCTAGCTCCTTGTTCTTGGACAGCAGCTCCTGCGTCCGCTCCCGCACCCTCGACTCCAGCTCGTCGATACGCTCATCCCTGACATCATGAGTCACCGTGATCGCCACCTCGACCGGCATCGAATAGTTCAGATCGCGATCGACGGCAACCACCTGAAACGAATAGGACCCCGGTTCCAGATCCTGATACTCGACCCGGCGCGCGTGGGTGGTTTTCCAATCTTCGCTGTGGCCCTTGAGCCGGTAACGGTAGATCATGGCGCCGGGCCGCGTCTTGAAGTTGATGCCGTGAAACTCGACGGCAGTCAAACCGGCGCTGGAGGGGATCGAGACGGCGTCCAGCAAGGTGTAGCGCCGATCTGCCACCACCGCGCGAATGTATACCGGGGGTGGTGTGGGCGCCGGCAGGCGGCAGCAGGTCGCTCCGCTTCCGGTTCCGCACCAGAGTCGGCCGTCCTCCTCTTCAAAGAATTTCATGACCTTGCTGCTCGCTAAACCGTCCTCTTGCGTAAGGGTCTGGAATACCTCCCCGTCGTAGCGGTTAAGACCGCCCCAGGTAGCAAACCACATGTAGCCGTTACTGTCCTGAAAGACCCGTAAGACGGCATCGCTGGCCAGACCATCAGCTGTCGTCAGGGTAGAGAAGCTCGATCCGTCGAAGCAGGTAACCCCCGCCAGCGTGCCCGCCCAGATCCGGCCGTCGCGGTCCAGGGCCATGCCGTTGACATGCTGGTCCGGCAATCCGTCGGCGACACCGAAATTCGTAAAGGTCTCCCCGTCGTACTTGCTGATACCGCCCTCGGTGCCGATCCACAACGTTCCGTCCTCATCTTCCAGAATCTCGTTGACATCGTCGTCGACCAGCCCATCAGCGGTGGTCAAAGCGACGAAACGTTCGCCGTCGTACCAACCCAACCCTTCCTCCGTTCCCAGCCACAGGCGTCCGTCGGATCCCTTGAGCAAAGCATAGACCCGGTTGTGGACCAGACCGTCGTCTTCGGTAAACGTTTCGAAATCGGTCCCATTGAAACGGTTCAACCCGCGCTCCGTGCCGATCCAAAGGGTGCCATCCTCTTCCTCAAGCAGCGCGAACACGCGGTTCCGTGCCAGACCCTCAGCCTCGGTGTAGTTGGTGAACCGCTCACCGTCGAAGCGACTCAACCCGCCTAAGGTGCCGAACCAGAGATCTCCGCTTTGGTCGCGCAGGATGGCTCGCAGATCGTTGTGCGCCAGACCATCGGCCGTGGTATAACTGAAAAAACTCTGACTATACTGGCTGAGCCCGATGAAACCCCCGAACCAGAAATCGCCGGCGTTGTCCTGATGCACAGACCACACCTGGTCGTTGACCAACCCGTCCGTCGTGGTGAGGCTGGCGAAACGCTGGCCGTCCCCGAAACTGACGCCACCCTGAGTCCCGAACCAGAGTCGGCCTTCCCGGTCTTCCATGAGAGCGCGAACGTGATTGTTGGCCAGACCGTCAGCAGTCGTGAGCGTACTAAATTTTCCGTCCTCCAGGCAGTTGACCCCCTCTTCGGTGGCAATCCAAAGTCCCCCGCTGCCGTCTTCAAGGATATCGCAGATTTTTTCGGAAGCTAGGCCGTCGGCGAGGGAGAAATTCTCGAAGCTCTTGCCGTCGTAACGGCTGACCCCTTTGTCGGTGCCGACCCAGAGTGCTCCCGAGCGGTCGAAGGTCAACGCGGTGATGGAAGGATGCGGAAGTCCATCGGCAAAATTCTTGAAGGAGTGGCCGTCGAAAAAGCTCAGACCCACCTCGGTGCCCATCCAAATGCCGCCATCAGGACCCTGGGTCACTACGTGCACGTCGTTGTGCGGCAACCCGTCGGCGGTGGAATAGTTGAGGAAGCGGCCCTTGTCCCAGCAGCTGACTCCTTCCCACGCGGCAAACCACATCCGTCCCTGGTCGTCGGCGATCATATTCCAGACGTGTTTCGCCTGGAGTCCATCCGCTGCGCTGAAGGTTCGAAAAACCTCGCCGTCGTAGCGGCTCACGCCCGTTCCGTAGGTTCCAACCCAGAGGAAACCGTCCCGGTCCTGGCCCACTGCAAGGGCGGGCCCGGGCAGACCGTTGGTGCCGTCGTAATTGCGCCAGGTGCCGTTGCGCGCGAGGTTGAGCGGATCGGTCGATTCAGCGGCGGACAAACGTTCCGTTGGCCTCGATTTGCGGGATATGGACGGTGATGGCAGTGTTGCTCAAGGGGTTGCCGTTGAGCCACAGATCGGCGAGTGCGGACAGCGATACGAGGGACTCCACCTCCCTGACCTGGTTGTCTATCAGGTTGAGTTGCAGGAGCTGGGTCAAACTTGCCAACGCTGCGAGGTCGACGATCTGGTTGATATCCAGGGTAAGCACGGTCAGCGAGGTCAGTTGAGCTAGCGGCGAGAGGTCGGCGATCTGATTCTGGCTGAGCACCAACATGTTGAGCGCGGTAAGGGACGACAACGGGCTCAACGCGCTAATCTGGTTCCCTTGCAGGTTTAGGTCCTGGAGGTTGGTCAGGCGCCCCAGCGAATCGAGGGTGACGACCTGATTGCGCGCCAGATGTAATTTTGTCAGTCCTAAAAGATTGGCCAGTGGCGAGAGATCGGAAATCGAATTGTCATCCAGCAGAAGTTCCGTCAGCGACGACAGGTGTTCGATGCCGGACAGGCTGACGATCCCTTTGTTGGTGGCATCGAGTGAAGAGATGAATCCTAGATCGATGGAGAGTATATCGCCCGTTGGTTGCCAGCGCGGTGCGCACTACCGCTTGCAGACTGGAATCTGCGAAGGTTACCACCGTGGGATCGGCGCTCACTGTAGCACCCCGCGCGACCAGCGCGGGAATCTGTTGGGAAGTGGCGAGGTTAACCAAGGGATTGCCGGTTAACACGACTGTTGCGCCAGTGGCGATGCCGCTGTTGGCGACCAGCGCAGAAACGTCTCGGACCTGGTTGTTGGCGAGGGTCAGGCTGCACAGCGCGGTCAGCTGCTCCAGCGGACTGATGTCGATGATCTGGTTGTCGCTCAGGGTCAAGCTTGTCAGGCCGGTCAGGTTCTCGATACCTGTGAGTACGACGATGTTTCGATTGGAGGCATTCAGAAAGGTAAGGGTTCCGACTTCGCCGCTGAGCAGATTTCCCGTGGGTTTGGAAAGCGCGTCGCGCACGGCGGATTCCAGGTTCGGATCGCCGAAGAACAGGGGGGTGCCGCCGGTGGAGCTCGTATCGGAAGAATCGACGAAAACCGTGTCGTGCACGGTGATGGTGATCGTGTCGCGCAGGGTGACGGTAACGGTGTCACGCACGGTAACCACGATGGTGTCGGCGTCTTCGGGACTACCTGTACGGTTGAAATTATCTGCAAAGATGAAGAAGTCGTCAAAGTTGACGACTCCGTCCCGGTTGAGATCCCCTGTAACCGCGACCGCCGGCGAGCCAACGGCAAAGACAATGAGGATAACCAGAACCAACGGCGGCGGACTAGAGGTTCGACCTTGCATTAGTTAGTTTCACGTTCGTCGTTTCAAGATATGCACGTTTCAAAACAGCTACAAACCGGGAGAGCATCGTGCCGAAGTACCGCTTTCAGTTGGAGTTTGAGGTGCGCGATTACGAGTGCGATTTGCAGGGCATCGTCAACAATGCCGTCTATTTGAACTATCTGGAACACACCAGGCACACGTTCCTTAAGAACATCGGACTAGACTTCGCCGAACTTCACCAGCGGGGACTCGACCTGGTGATGGTCCGCTGTGAGCTGGACTATCGGTATCCGCTACGCAGCGGCTCAAACGAATGCCGGTTCGAGCTTTCCCGATAGAGGACCAAGATATTCACCGCATTGTTCCAAAGACTCGCCCACCACCAGCGCGCTGCAAAACATCTCTGCTTTGGACAAATCCGTAGTTAGCAGGAGACCCCGTGAGATAAGTCCGTCCTGCATTTCCACCGGGTGTCGGTCCAGGACAAACGCATGGTACTCGCGCATGCCGGCAAACCCGGCGGCTTCGATCTCACGGCGCGTGAGTGTTACCCAGACGGAGGTGCGTGCCGCCTTGACACGGCGACGCAGACTGAGCGCTACCCGGCCCATGGTCAGCCGCGGGTTGATCTCCACGATCGGCTTGAGACGCAGTGTCGGGCCGTCTTCATACACCAGCTCGTCGATGCCCACCGGCCCCACGTATCCCTGCGCAAAAAGCGCCTCCCCCACGAGGTCTGCCAGTGCGGCGAACAGATCGGGTAACCGCTGCGGCATCCGGCCGTCACCGTAGACGAAACGCCGGTCCTCAGCGGACAAGCCGGACCAGATCCGGGTTGCGAATGCGCCGATAAACTGACCCCGACCGTCGGTCAGAAACCGGGTCCACCCGACCAGATTTACCATACCGTCTTCCCCAACATCCAGATGGACAGAGAGGTCGAAACGCTTGGACAGGCGCGGTTCCGCCACCACGGTGCCCTGCTGTGCCAGCGTGTTCGTCACCCAGCCTATCTGCTCGTCGCGCAAACGACCGGCGGAAACGAAGATCTGCTCGCGGCCGGCGGCGCCAAAGGCGGCTTTTACTACGACCTCATCGCACCCCTCCTTTGCCCAGGCTTCGATCTGGTCTGTAAGCTGGTCCCTGTCGGAGAAGACCTCGCCAATCTCCCGTGCACGACACAGCCAATCCCGTCCCTCGCGCAGTTCCGGCAGGACCCGTCGAAGCAAAGCCACGCTGAACGATTTAGAATAGAGCGCCCTGATCTGACCGTTCCAGAAGTCCTCAGCCTGGCGGCGATTGTCGGCGGTCAGGTTCGGCATCAGCGGTGCCAGAAACCGCGCACTCTCGCAACTCCATCCCCAGGGGGTCAGACGGCGTATCTTGCGTGCCGCAAGCGCCACGGATTGCAGGCCGTCAGCGCCGTATTCCACGAATTCCGGAATCGCGAAACCAGCCCCATGTATTTCGTGTAAGAAAGGAGTCGACGGCCGTTGCGCCACGAGCACCACATCATCCGCCGCACACAGCAGCATCGGGAGTTCGGCGAAATCCGTCATTAGCTGTCTTAGCTGTTTGGCAGGTGTGAACTCGGTGCCCTCGTAGGCCGCGCGGGTTTCGCAGTTCGGGTCGAACCAGAACACCGTGGGACACCGGCCCCGCGACTGGCTGAACAGCTCCAGCTCATCGATATAACGGGCGGAAAAACCCGCTTGGCTGCGACCCTCGCGGTTAAAACCGATGCCTTTGGCGCGCGCGGGCGACAGGGGCATGTTTAAGACGCGTTTGTACGCCTCCCATTCAGACAGCCCGGGATCGCGCCAGCGGTTGAACCAGGACAGACCGTGTTTTACGTGGCCAATCTCGTCTTGGTAGATCCGTTGCAGGATATCTGCCGTCTCCTCGTCCCCCAGGCGCCGGTAGGTGCGGGCGTAGTAGACCGCATAGTCCAGATTGGCCTGCTCCAGAGTGAGACTCAACCGGGCGACGAAATCCATCGGGCGTTCCATCGGCGCGATCGCCGTCCAGAAGAAATCGCTCACTGGAATCTCGCCGAACTCGACCCCCACCTGCTCCATGCGCCGACGGTAGAGACGCACGTGCTCCTGTTCATCCACAAGTGTCTGCGCCAGGCCCCGGCGGAACTTGGCGGGCGCGTCGGGGAACTTCAGCAATGCCAGCGCCATCAGCTCCAGCGCCAGCAGCTCGTGATTGGCGAAAAAGTGGAGAACGAGACCTCGTTCTTTCTTCGTGTGTAACCGTCGCACGTCGGAAAAACGCAGCTGTTCGCGGTCATGCCAGGAATCCAGCCGCAAGCCCTCCGGTCGCCCTGGGTAGGGAGGGGTTGTCAGCGGCGTTCCCGGATCTGGATCCTCGAACCCGTTCAGCCGGATCAGCTTGTCCTCCCAGGTGGTTCCGAACAGGACGCGCTCTGCGAAAGTCCGTATGTCCATGGTCGTGTGCAGCCGGTATGTGTAGTTGCTGGTCTAGCTGCCGTCGAAATACCGCCCGTAGAGCACGGACAGTCTTTTCTTGGTCTCGTCCGATATATGCGCCGGAGCGGTAATGATCGCGTATTCTGCGGCGTGCATACAGGCGCAGTCGGATTTCTCCGGCAGCATACCGGCGGCCATTTGTACAATCCCGTTCGCCATCTCCGCGTTGGCCTTGAGTACGCTGACCACGGCCTCGATGGAGACATCCTCTTCTTCTTCGTGCCAGCAATCATAGTCGGTACCCATTGCCAGCAAGGCGTAGCAGAGCTCCGCTTCCCGCGCCAACTTGGCTTCGGGGAGAGCGGTCATGCCGATGACGGTTGCGTTGAGCGCTTCGCGGTAATAGTTCGATTCACTGCGCGTGGAAAACTGAGGTCCCTCCATGCAGACGTATACCCCGCCAGCGTGTACGTTGGCACCAGCGGCGGCCGACGCCTGGATCGCGATCTGGCGCAGCTCGTCGCAGAATGGATCCGCTAAACTGACGTGGCCGGCGATGCCGTCGCCGAAGAAGGTGCCGGCGCGGGCACCCCGGGTACGATCGAAAATCTGCTCTGGAACCACCATGTCACCAGGGTGAATCTCTTCCTGCATGATGCCCACGGCACTGACTGCGAGAAGGTGGGATACCCCCAACTTTTTCATGGCGAAGATGTTAGCCCGAGAGTTCACCTCCGACGGCAGGAGGGTGTGCCCACGACCGTGCCGCGGTAGAAACATCACCGATTTGCCGCCGATCCGCGTCTCTACCACTAGGTCGGAGGGCGCCCCGAAGGGGGTGGCAACCTCGTGTTCGTTGACCACGTCGACGCCGTGCATGGCGTACACCCCCGAGCCTCCAATGACACCCAGACACACGGGCGCTGCCGCTTTTGACATTCTTTCCTCCTTGACCGAGTTGGATCTATGCAGAGTAAGGTAAAGCGGGCTATTTTACCGGTCTACTCTCATGCAACGAATACCTGTCGAGATCTCCGTACGCGGCCTTGTCGGATTTGCCCTGCAGTCGGGCAACCTGGCCAGTGGTTTCATCAACCCCGGTCGCGGCGCCGAAGGGACGCGAGCACACCAGAAGGTGCAGCAGATGCGCCCCGACGGGTACCAAACCGAGGTGCCGGTAACCCATGTGGAGCACCATGGTGAATTCGCGGTGGAGGTCAGTGGTCGCATCGACGGCCTTACCGCCGCCGGCGACAGCTACCGTATCGAAGAGATCAAAACCACGCGACGCACCATTGACGAGGAACACGCCCAAGCTCCTCAACACTGGGCCCAAGCCCAGGTTTACGGCTACATCGTCGCAGTCCAAAAGGAGGTGGAGGAAGTTGGAATTCAGCTCACCTATGTAAACCTGGACACCTGGCAGACGGCAGAGCACCTGCGCAGCTACGGGCGAGATGAGCTTGCCGACATCTTCCACGACCTGCTACAGAAATACCTGCAGTGGGTCAGCACCTACCGCACGTGGTGCGCACAGCGCGACGGGTCCATCGCCCGGCTCCGCTTCCCCTTCCAATCTCTGCGCAAGGGGCAGCGCGAGCTGATGCTGGCCACCTATCAGTCTATCGATGTCCGGGAGAACCTCTTCGCCCAGGCGCCGACCGGTATCGGTAAGACGATTTCGGTGCTTTTCCCGGCTATGAAAGCAATCGGCCAAGGGAAGGTGGAGAAGGTGTTTTACCTCACCGCTAAAACCTCCGGACGCGCCGTGGCGGAGAAGGCGCTAGACGACATGCGCGGCGGTGGACTGTCGGTGAAGAGCATTACGCTCACGGCCCGCGACAAGATCTGTTTCGTCGAGCCAGGGCAGAAAAGCTGCGATCCGGAGCGCTGTGAATTTGCCATCGGTTATTTCGACCGCGTTGGCGGCGCGATCGAGGAACTGTTCCAGCTTGACGCCTTCACCCCTGCCGCGATCGAGGACGCCGCTCGCCGACATACCGTTTGTCCCTTTGAACTTTCGCTCGATCTATCCCTGTGGGCCGACGTGATTATCTGTGACTACAACCACCTCTTCGACCCCCGGGCGTATTTAAAGCGTTTTTTTCTAGAAGGTTCGGGGAACTACCTATTTCTCGTCGACGAGGCCCACAACCTGCTCGATCGGGCGCGCGATATCTTTTCGGCACAGCTCAGCAAGAAGGACTTCCGCACCCTCAAGCGGGCCCTCGACCATCGAGACCCACGTTTGGCCGTCAAGCTTGCCGACATCGATGAATGTTTTGTCGAGCTTGAGAAGAAGTGTCTCGCCGAGGAGAGTGAGTTTCTGGTGGACAGCGAACCGCCGTTGGGGCTGTTGCCGTTGCTACAGAGTTTTCTCGATACGGTGGAACCCAGTCTCCCCCGAGCACCTGCACCCTACCGGGACCTTCTCTTCGAACGGTATTTCGAGACCCGGGCCTTCACGCGGGTTGCCGAGCTCTACGACGAACATTACATCACCTATGCCGAAAAGCGCGGCCGCGATCTGTCTCTGAGACTGTTCTGCCGCGACCCGTCCACGCGAATCGCGGAAGCTCTGAAACGCGGCATGGTTGCCGTCTTCTTTTCGGCGACCCTCACACCACTCGAATACTTTCGCCAGGTACTTGGAGGCGACCCCAACGATCGCGTGCTCGAACTGGAAAGCCCGTTCCCCGCGGAGAATCTAGAGGTTCTGGTCGCCGACAGGATTGAAACGACCTTCAGCAAGCGGGCGATAACCTACGGTGAGGTTATGGAGGCGATCGCCGCCGTGACCGACCGGGCTGTGGGCAACTACATGATCTACTTTCCCTCCTTCAAGTACATGAATGCGGTTGTGGAGCGATTTGTCGTGGCTCACCCTGCGACCCGTATCGAGGTGCAGCGGCCCTACATGTCAGAAGCGCAACGCGCTGCGTTCTTGAACCTGTTCAACGAGACCAGCCGGCATACTCTGGTTGGATTCGCGGTGATGGGAGGGATTTTTGGCGAGGGCATAGACCTGGTGGGTGAGCGTCTCGTGGGCGCCGTAATCGTCGGTGTTGGATTGCCGCAGATCTGCCTCGAGCGCGATCTGGTGCGCCATTATTACGACGGCGCCGAACGCCCTGGATTTGAGTTCGCTTACACCTACCCCGGCATGAACCGGGTGCTGCAGGCGGTGGGCCGGGTCATCCGCTCAGGGGATGATCGCGGCATCGTTTTGTTGATAGATCGTCGTTTTAATCAAGCGCGATATCAGCGACTCTTCCCCTCTCACTGGCGCCGTGGCAACAACGTATGCGATACCGCACAGATTGAGATGCTGGTAGACGATTTCTGGAAGCGGATTTGATTGACACCCACGAACCGACCGGGTAGGTTCTGCCCACCATGCCCTCCCTCCCCAAGAACATCGCGGCCTGGCGCGATCACTTCCAGGATGAAGCGGACGCTGCCTTCCTGTACCGCGCCCTTGCAGACGTGGAAACCGACCCCAAACGGCGCGATGTGTTCGCCAAGCTCGCCCAGGTTGAAGATCGCCACACCGGAATGTGGAGCCGCGTGCTGTCCGAACACGAGCACGGCACGGAAATACCACGGCCCACCCTTCGCGCGCGGTTACTGGCTTGGATTGCCGGCCGCTGGGGATCTGGTCTGCTCCTACCCGTCTTATTGCGGGAAGAGGGTCACGAGGTAAGGGCGTACCTCGAGCTTCACCGCGAGAGCGCTCCTGGCTCTGCCAAAGATACGGCGCGTTCCTTGGCCACCGAGTCTGCAAAACATGCCGAAACCCTTGGTTCGATGATTGGCGTCAGTGATTCCGAGCCGTGGCACAAGTTCAAATCGGGCGGTTATCTGGGCAATGTGGTGTACGGATTCAATGATGGGCTGACGGCCAACTTCGGCCTGGTGGCAGGCGTTATCGGTGCATCTGTCGCCACTCCGATCCTGTTGGTAACCGGTCTGGCCGGCGTGATTGCGGACGCGCTTTCCATGGGATCATCGAGCTACCTGGCAGCCAAATCGGAACAAGAGGTGTATTCAAACGAGATAGCAATGGAGAAGGCGGAGATCGAGCTGATGCCCGAGCTCGAAGAGAAAGAGCTGGCTTTGATGTACGAGCTCAAAGGCATCGATCGAGAGCGGTCGAACGAGATGGCCCGCGCCTTGATGAGCGATCCGCAGCGCGCCCTCGAAGAGCAGGTTCGCGACGAGCTGCACATCGGCGAAGCGCATGTCACGCCGGTCAAGGAGGGTTGGTTGACCGGATTTGCCACCGCGCTGGGAGCCATGATACCAGTAGCGCCGTTTCTATTCCTGGAGGGGAAGATGGCGATCTGGTGCGCTTTTGTGGTAGCGATGTTGTCGCACTTCGCCGTGGGCGCCGCGCGCAGCATGTTCACCGGCCGCAGCATGATTCGCAGCGGCATGGAGATGTTCGCCGTCGGCATGGGCATCGCCATCGTCGGATTCGTCGTCGGCGATGTGGTAATCCGCTGGTTCTGACTCCGGACGACCTCGCGGCATTCTTCGTTCCGTAACCCCACCTTTGCCGATTCCTATTTCAGCGCGCGATGGACAGGTAGCAAAGAGATGGAACTGGGCAGATTTGAGTTGACCGTCATCAGCGACGGGACCTTTCGGCTCGACGGCGGAGCCATGTTTGGCACCGTCCCGAAACCGCTTTGGGAGAAGACCGATCCCGCGGACGAACGTAACCGCATTCTGCTCGGCCTCAATACCCTTCTGGTTCGCACCCCCGACGATTCCATTCTCATCGAGACCGGGCTGGGCTCCAATTACGATGAGAAATTAGCCTACCTCTACGCCGTCGATAAGAATGAGACCGATCTGCATCGAGGTTTGGCCGCTCGAGGACTGGATCGAGCCGACGTAACCAAGGTGGTGCTGACCCACCTTCATTTTGACCACTGCGGCGGCAACTGTATTCTTGCCGAGAACGGAGATCTGGAGCCCGCTTTCCCTCGTGCCCAGTACTTCGTGGACCGCAACGAGTTCGCTTATGCGCAAGATCCTGATCCGCGTAGCCGCTCGAGCTACCTGCCATGGACGTGGGAGCCCATCCGATCCTCCGGGCAATTGCAGCTGACCGAAGCAACGGCGGAGATCGCCGAGGGGGTCGAGGTCGTCGCCACGCCAGGACATACCGCCCACCACAAATCGGTCATGATCCGCTCGGGCAACGAAATCGCCTGTTTCCTCGGAGACTTGGTTCCGACGCCCTCACACCTTAAAAGCCACTACGTCATGGGATTCGATCTTTTTCCTCGTGACACCATGCGCAACAAAGAAATGATGTTAAAACGCGCGGCAGATGAGGAGTGGCTACTGATCTTCGCCCACGGCGCCAGGGTTGTCACGGGACGCCTGACAAGCGATCTGGAGCTCATCCCCGCCGACTGAGGGCCCCACGTCTCGCCGGCAGCGATATTACCCGGCAAAACGATGAAATTTTAGAACTTGAGAATCGTAACCTTTTTTGTTTTTATGGTACCTGACCGCCTGATCGGGCAGGGAACGATCCAACGAATTCGGTTTCTAACGAGGTAGCGTAGGTTTGTCGTTGAGGACATCCAGATGGCAATAATCACCGTGGCCAGACAGATCGGTAGTGGCGGAGACCTGATCGCCCGGAAATTGTCGGAGCGCCTCGAGTGCGAGCTGGTCGACCGTAGGCTGGTCGAGGAGATCGCTTCCATTACCGATACGACGGCGGAAGAGGTTGAGCAGCTGGATGAGAAGGGCGAAGGTCGGGTCAAGTTTTTCCTGCGCCGCCTCTTGGTACCGGAGATGGGCCAGGGGGGCTTTCCTCTGGCGTCGGCGGCGTACTTCCCCGAATTCGGGCTGGAGTTCCCCTACATCAGCGAGAGCGGATCCAGCAACGAAGCTACCTACCTAGATCGGGGCGCGTACCTCTTACTCATCACCACCTTGGTGCAGGATTTCGGGGAGTCCGAAAAAGCGGTTGTCGTGGGAAGAGCAAGCCAGGTGATCCTGGCGGAACATCCACGGGCGTTACATATAAAGATTGTAGCACCGTTCAAGGAACGGTGCGAACGGATCATGGAATCGAAGGAGATGGATTTCGATAGCGCCAAACAACTAGTCGAACAACATGACAAGTGGCGCAAATTATACCTTCACAACTACCACAACTCGAATTGGGACAACCCGCTCTTGTACCACCTGACCATCAACACCTCGAAGGTCGCCATCGAGGACGCGGTCGATCTAACGGTTCAGTACGCCTCGTAATCGTCGAAGTAACGCCGTTTTCCCATAACGCATCGGAGGATACCATGAAAACCGCCGAGGATATCATCACGGAAAAGAACAGGGAAACGCTTAGCGTCACACGCGACACCTTGATCTACGAAGCCGTGCGGATTATGGTGACCAACAAGGTGGGCGCCATCCTGGTTCGGGAAAACGAAGAGATTCTGGGGGTGTGGACGGAGCGGGATTTGTTGCGCAACACCCTCGAAGAGGGGTTCGATCCGAAAACAACGACCGTCGCCGAGGTCATGATTACGGAGTTGCACTCCGCCCCACACACAGACACGACCTACAATCTGATGGACAAGTTCCTCGGCCTCCGCGTTCGCCATCTGCCGGTCGAGAAGAACGGGAATTATATCGGGCTGCTCTCCATCGGCGATGTAATTCGCGCCAACCTGCACGAAAAGACGCGAGAACTGGAAGCGCTAAACGCGGTGGTCAGCTGGGACTATTACGAGGACTGGCATTTTACCTCGCTCGATCAGGCAAAAGAGCAGATGACCAAAGAGATCGAACGACCCAGCGGGGATATCGTCGGGTAGGATGTTCTAACCGGTCTTGAGGCGCCGTGTCTCAAGACCCGCGCCGTTGGCGCACCGCCTCCGCAAACCCCTCGAGAATCGGGACCGTCTCCTCCCAGCTGATGCACGCGTCGGTGATGCTCTGGCCGTAAACCAGTTCGGCCCCGGGTTTGTTGTCCTGCTTCCCACCCACTAAATGGCTTTCCAGCATCGCGCCACAAATCCTCTCATTCCCTGAAGCAACCAT
The DNA here is from genome assembly GCA_965217095.1 of Candidatus Latescibacterota bacterium. Classification (GTDB taxonomy): domain Bacteria; phylum Latescibacterota; class UBA2968; order UBA8231; family UBA8231; genus CAYNZV01. The sequence continues at coordinate 4,683,733 of OZ244235.1, read as the reverse complement.
GCCCGCGACCTTTTCGGCAACGTGTGGCTGCCGCGTGTGGTCCTTGCTGCTGTTGCCATGGCTGCAGTCGATCATGATCCGATTGCCTAAACGGGCTTTTTCCAACGTAGCCCCCAGCCGCTGAATGTCCATCTCGTCGCAGTTTGGACCGACCGTTGAACCGCGTAGAATCGGATGGCAGCTGTCGTTCCCTTCGGTGGCAACGATAGCTGAGATGCCTTGCTTGGTGACGGACAAAAAGTGGTGTGGGTGGCGCGCGGCCCCGATGGCATCCACGACGATCTGTACGTTGCCGTCAGTGCCATTCTTGAATCCGACCGGCATCGAAAGACCTGAAGCGAGTTCCCGATGAACCTGACTCTCGGTGGTGCGCGCTCCGATCGCTCCCCAGGAAATCAGATCGGCGATAAACTGTGGCGTGATGGTGTCGAGAAACTCGGAGCCCACCGCCAATTCTATATTGGCGAGATCCAACAACAGGCTCCGCGCTAGCTGCAGACCCTCATTGATGACAAAACTGTCGTCCAATCGCGGATCGTTGATCAACCCTTTCCAGCCGACGGTCGTGCGAGGTTTCTCGAAGTATACCCGCATGAGAATGCACAGTTCGTTTCCCAAACGCAGCGCCTGCTCTTTGAGCCGGCTTCCATACTCCAGCGCAGCAGTCGGGTCGTGAATGGAGCAGGGACCCGCCACCACCAACAATCGGTCATCGCCACCTTCGATAATGCGGGCTGCATGCTCACGAGCGGCGGTGACCGTGTTGGAGGCGGTTTCACTGATCGGGAACTGCTCCATGAGAATTGCCGGCGGTATCAGGGGGCGCAAGTCGGCGATTCTCAGATCGTCTGTAACCTTGAACATTATCGCTTCCTACAATCCGACGACAACCACGAGTTTGCCGTCTTTAACGTCGACCGATTTGAGAACTAGCTTGGCCACTTTCTGTTTGAAATCCTTTTGATCCAACCGATACACCGCAACTTCGGACAAATATTGCTCGACTATTCGGTCGGCGACCGACCGTACGCTATTCTGATATTTCCCTTTTAGATGGTCGACCTCGATAGATATGACCTTGGGGTTGACGATGAAGAACTCGCCCCGTTGCGGACGATACTCGATGTCGCCTTCCGCCACTACCTTGCCCGTTCGCTGTTTTCCCAACCGAGGCGCGATCTTGATTTCGAGACGAACCCCCATGGCGTCGGCACCCGGTTCCAGTAGGATCTCCGGATTGCTGAAGGTGACTGCCATAAGCGGATGTTTCTCTTTGCGGGGAAACTCTTTCGACAGTTTTGCCTGCAGATCCTCTCTCGTGAACACCAGTTCGCGCCTGAAGATTCCGGAGGAAGAACAGGCGACCAATGTCGATACGACCATCCCACAGATGAGGATTCGCATCGATTCGCAGCACGATCTGGAGATGATATGCATCGGCATCGACCTTGCTTGACTCCTGAATGGAGCGCTCTATACTTGGGCGCTCTCGCGGATTACACGACGAGCTTTCGTCTATTCTAAGACCGTTCGGTCAAGGATTCAACTGTGGATAAGAAACGAGTTCTCATTAGTGTGCGGGCGGAGTTTGGTGGCGACAACCCTGTTCTAACCGTGCTGCGCGAGGCCGGCTTCGAGCCGATCGATGAATATGGCGGTCCCGATTGGGCCGACCACGATACCCGCAAAAAGTTGGCGGATTTCGATGGGATCGTAGCCGGCAACGAACGTTTCGACGCCAGCACCATGGCGAACGCTGGCCGTCTGCGGATCGTGGCGCGGTACGGCGTTGGATATGATCGCGTCGACGTCGACCACTGCACCCGAGCGGGGGTGGTGGTTACCAATACTCCGGGCACCATGGCACCGGCAGTAGCGGACCTGACCTTCGGATTGCTGCTAGCGCTGGTGCGCAGCATCTCCTCCAACGATGCCCATCTAAAGACCGGTGGCGAATGGGTGCCGCCTATCGGCGAGGACCTGGAGAGTTTGACCCTGGGAATTGTTGGCTGCGGTCTCATCGGCATCAAGGTGGTCCAGCGCGCCGCTGGATTCGGGATGGCCGCAGTGGTCCACGATCCCTGGGCGGATGCCGAGAATATCCGCTCCCTTGGTTGCGAAGCGTTGTCCCTTGAGGACCTTTTGCAGCAAGCGGATGTGGTGAGTCTGCATCTGCCGTTGACCGACGACACTACTGGACTGGTAGATGCGCGGTTCCTAGGCGCCATGAAACCGGGATCGTATTTGATCAATACGGCGCGAGGCGGATTGGTGGACGAAGCGGCGTTGATAACCGCTCTCCGGGACGGTCACCTTAAGGGGGCCGGGCTTGACTGCCAGGTTGCGGAGCCCCCGGTGGGGAGGTCGCGCGAGTTGGTCGAGCTACCCAACGTCGTCTCCACGTCCCATGTGGGATCGCTGACCCTGAGCGCGCGTCGCAAGATGGCCCTCGTGGCGGGCCAATCGGTGGCGGACTTCTTCGCCGGTCGGACACCTCAACATGTGGTTAACCCCGACGCGCTGCCTAGGGCGTTCGCAGGAACTCCGCCGGCATAAAGAACTCGTAGCGCGAGGGATCCGCGTACCCCTCCACCTCCTTCGGAACCACGCCCGGGCTGGTCCTGGCCGTTCGCACAATCTCTTTGTTAAACGCACTCACCTGTTCCGCCTGCAGATAGTCGTTCACCGGCATCCAGAGACATTCGGCGATCTCCTCCTCCTGGATCGAGATCTCTTCGCTTAGGGGGTGCAAGCGACAGACAAAATAGATGTCGGACTTGCCGTAGCGGTATCCGTGCCAATGCCGAAAACAGACCAGCGCGTCGAAACGCGTCTCCACACCGGTTTCTTCTCGAACCTCGCGCACCACCGCTTCGGCCAGATGCTCCCCCTCGTGAAGCGCGCCACCCGGCAGTTTATATCGCGGCGGCTGGTTATTGGCCCGATGATAGAGTTCGCTCACTACCAAAAGCCGGTCCTGCGCATCCAGCACGACCCCGCCAGCTCCGATGTAGTGCGAAGCGTGCGCGGGAATGAAGGCGCCCTCTTCAAGGCGGTGGGTCAGCATTAGATAGTCATGGGTGCTGTGATGGAATTGGAATTCAGCCTCCACGGCGATCGGAATCAGTTGAGATTTGTGGATGGGCACCTCCAACCAGACCAGGCGAAGTCCGTCTTGGCGCCACGATTCGACGGAGTGGGACAGTTGAGCGGCGAAAGCGTCGGGATTGCTGTACAACGCCTCCGGCTTGGGAAGTACGCCGCCGAACGGATTGGTCTCTGATTCTATGGTTTGCATGTTGGCTGAACCTTCTTCACGTGCGCGCAATGGAACGCTGGTGGAATACTCCGGGAATATACGAAACGAAAATCTCCCGTCAGAGGGAGCGTGGACGTGTCGTTTGTCGCTCGGAGTGTGTTTAACGATCGCCGATGGCCTGGAGCCAATGCCGCAGCGGCTCGAGGGTGGAATCCCCCGGAGCCAAGGCGATTGCTGTACGGGCGTGGTGAGCCGCTTGCTTTCGCTGGCCCATATGCCGAAAGCCGTAGGCCAAGAGTTGGTGCCCCACCGGGTGATTCGAATCGGAATCGACTAACGACTGGCATACCTTCATCATATCTGCGATACGCCCTTGCGAGCGGTAGAAACGCGCCAGCAGCAGGTGGGCCGAAGCTCGGTTGCAGTCGATTGCTAGTGCTTGCAGGTAGGCTGATTCCGCTGCCGCCGACTGGCCCAGTTCTTCGAAGGTAAGCCCGAGGCGTTCGTGATCTTCCGCGTACCCGGAGAAACGGGTCGTCAACACGGTATAGAACTGGGCTGCTTTGACGAACTCGCCCTGTCGCCGATACAATCCTGCCAGCGCCAGAAGCGCCGAGCGCTTCCAGGGCGCCAGCCGCACCTGGTCGAGCAGCCTGGCTTCGGCACGATCGGTTTGGCCCATCCTCTCATAAAGGGTAGCCAGGTTGTTGTAGGCAGCGACACTCAAGGGCTGCCGCTCCAGATGCCTGCCATAGTTCTCGATCGCCTCCATCGTACTGTTGGCACCTTGGGCGAAATAAGCGGTGATGAAGTAGACCTCCGGGTTTTGCGGGTCCAGCCGACCTGCCCGCTGGAGCAGATCCATGGCTTCACTGGCACCGCGGCGTTGTAGGGTCTCGGTGGTTCCGCGGGTGTAGGCACGGGAGAAAAGCTCCCGAACCGAATGCGAATCACGCTCGGGTACTGGAGCGCCCGAAATTCGCCAAAATTTCCGGGCCCGGCCGCTCCAGCTCGCCGGACCCTGAAACCGGTAGGTAGAAGGCGTCGAAGGAGTCGAACGCAACCGCCTTCGACCACAACCCTTCGACCTGTGCCGCAAAAACCCGCGCGAAAGCGGAATCTATGCGGGAGGCGTTCAGCGGATGCCGGTGCAGCACTACAAACGGCGTATCCAGACGTTCGATCTCGGCGAAGCTGCCCGCTGCCGCTTCCTGGTTGGTGCGCTGGATGCCGTAGCTGAAGTACGGGGGTCCCGGGGCCCGTTCCTCCAGATAATCAAGAGCCTGCAGCAGGCGCTCGCGTCCGAATCTGCGCTCGAACAGGGAGGCCTCCCACCAGAGCTGTTCGAAGGAGCGCACATCTATGTCCCCAGCCCAACCGCCGAAGTTGGCGACAGGGGTACCTGCCGGAATGTTCGCCTCCATCCACTGGCGCGCTTCGACTCGGGTATCAGTCCGCCCGAGCAAACGCACCTGCTGCAACGAGCTCCAGAATGGCTGCAGCGCCACCAAAAGAGATGCCGCAGCTAATGCTTTCCCCCGAATCCGGACGAGCAAGCCGGCGGCCAGTACGACGAGTAGGGGTACAAGCGGCAAGGCATACCGCATGAACACACGCTGACTGGATCCGACGACGAGACACAAACCCAGAAAAGCGACGAGGATTACGGCGGTTTCGAACGCACGCTCGCGTGTTAGCCAGAATCCTGCCACCGTCCCGAGGATCAACACCGGCCACCCGACGCCTGCGACGAGCGTAACCCGCAGGTGATACCACCAGCCGAGCTCGGCAGCACCAATGCCCATCCCCTCGAGGTGGGCCGCCTGCTGCTCGAAGTAGGTGCGAAAAGCGTCGAAGTCGAGCAGCACATACGGCGAGCAAAAAAAGAAGGTGGTGATCGCCGCACCACCCGCCGCGTAGAGGCGCAGATCCCTTCCACCCCGCCCCACCAACAGATGCGCAGCCAGCACGGCCGCGCCCGCCATCGCACCTGGATATTTCGTGGCTCCAGCCATGCCCACCAGCAGACCAGCCAGCAAGTAGGCGCCAGCACTGTTTGTCTGCAGCAGACGCAACGAAACCCACACGGCCCCGGTGAACCACAAGGTTAGGGCCACGTCCACCCCGGCCAGGTGCGACTGACGGACGTGAAGGGGGCAAACAGCCATCAAAAACGCGGCGACAACAGCCGCCCTCGAACCGTACGCCGCCCGAGCGACCAGCGCCGTACACCCGACGGTTGCGATGCCCATCAACGCACTGAGAGATCGCGCTATCGACAACAGCTCGGTGCGGTCCCAGAAGTAGTGAAACGCGACGAACTGATCAGGGGACAGGCCGCTCCCCACCACGTACTGGACTCCGAAATAACACAGGTAGGCCAGACTGAGCAGGTAGTACTGCAGGGTGGGGTAGGTAAAGAAGTGCGGATTGAGGTCGCCGCTCCAGAAATTTAGCGGAAAAAACACGAAGCTGTACTCGTCGGGGTGCAGCCAGGAGGGCAACCCGAAGCTCAGCGCCCACACACGCAGCAGGGCAGCCAGAAGAAGGGCGGAAACGATGAGCGAAGTGGTCAACACGAGCCTCGGGATTCACAACCTAGGGGGAGCGGACGGCGAACGTCAAGACGCCGGCCCTGAACCGATTGCTCCGAAGCTTCTCAAGGCGTACCGTCTGCAGCGCAGCGGCCTCTCTTTGGTACGGTTATCCAGGAGGACATGTATTCAGGTGCTCAGCATCGTCGTAGGGATCGTTTGGTTGGGCGTGAGCTTTGCCCTCATGTACCTCCGGATTGAACCGTTCGCCACCGAGTTCTATCTGTTTGCTTGGATCGGCTTGATCTATACCGTGGATATGCTGATCCGCCGCGCCGAAGGATCATCGCTGGTTATTCGTTGCGGAGCCGGTTTCTTCCTGCTTCTTCTGTGGTCCACCACCGGCTGGTTCTTCTTCGAGCTACTCAACCTGCGGTTGGAGAACTGGTACTACATCTTCGTCACCGACCGCGACCTTCTGCGCCTGGTGGGGTCCTGCGTTTCGTTCGCTACGGTTTTCCCCGGAATATTCTGGATCGATCATTTCCTAGGAGTACGGGGGGTCGTAGCGCAGGTACGATCGGTGGAGGTGCGTATCACCCCGTCCAGGCTGAGGTGGTTTCAGTTGTTTGGCATCGGCCTGCTGGCGTTGTCCCTTCTCTACCCGCGATATTTCTTTCCGCTCGTCTGGGTCGGCCCGATTCTCATCGTTGCACCCATGAACTACCGAAGGGGCGGCAACAGCTTGCTGCGCCAGCTGGAGTCGGGTATCTACGGACCGGCAGTTCGTTTGTTACTGGCCGGCCTCGTCGCCGGGTTGTGTTGGGAATTCTTCAACTATTGGGCCCGCGCCAAATGGATCTACACCGTTCCCTTCTTCGACGAGCTCAAACTGTTCGAGATGCCGGTGGCGGGGTTTTTGGGTTTCCCTCCTTTTGCCCTCGAGTGCGCGGTGCTTTACCGCTTTCTGGTTTGGCACCGCCTGGCACCGTCATTTGGATGTTTCGTCGACCGCAAACCGACGCCCACCTCGACCAGCCTGCAGGTGGCTGCGGTGGTCCTGGCCCTGGCCTTTTCCTTGGGCGTGTACCGCTATATGGACCGCTGGACGATCACCTCGGTGACCCCCAGAGTCGAGCGGGTAATTCCGTTGGACCAGGCCACACGCGCCGCCTTGGCGGCGCAGCAGGTCGACTATCTCACCGAGCTTGGAGGACACGGGGCAACGGCTCGCTGGCGGGCGCTGGCAGACGATCTCGATCCAGCTCGCCTGGAGCATCTGCGAACCATAACACAACTCTACCTACACCAGGGCATCGGGGTTCGCTATGGCAACCACCTGGTTCAGGCCGGCATCGCCTCCATCGCTGACCTGCGGTCGTTAACCGCCCAAGAGGTGATCGAGCGTTTGCGGCAGGTGGAACCCTCCCTGGATCTTTCTACTAAACGGGTGAAGGTTTGGATTCGCCGGGCCAACAGCGGGGGTCATTTCTAGGAAACGCGAACCGTCGCGAGTGCGCCCGACGGGGAGGGACGAGGGCTCTAGTGCCCTGTTCAACAACCATCCTTGTATTTCGCCAGGCCAGTTATTGAACAGGGCACTAGGCGTACCGTTCGCGCAGAATCTCGGCTGCTGCTACCATCTGCTTCAATTTTCGATACACCTCCTCGACATCGACGACCGCAGCCGATCCGGGAGCGAAACCACAATCAGGATTCAGAACCACACGCTCCGGAGACAACACCTCCAATGCGCCTTCAACCCGGGAAACGATCGTCTCTTTAGTGTCCACTACCCCGGGCTCAACGCTAACACACCCCAACCCGATCTCCAGATCCTCTCGCAAATCGGCGAGTGCTTCAAGCGTTCCCGCCACGGGGCTGGCAAACTCCATCGTCAGATGGTCTGCCTCTAACCGATTGATTTGCGACCTGATGGCCTCGTAGCCGCCCGAATGAAAAGCCTCACCCCTCACGCGAGCCCCGGCACGGCGGCAGAGGTGCACCGCCCGCGTGACCCCCCCCATTCCCTCCATCAGCGCGTTGTTGGCTGCCACCGAAAAGTCGGCTTCGGCTTCCGCATCCTCGTAACGGTCTCTGACCTCGGGGTCCACAAACAGGCACAGATGGGGATCGTCGATCTGTATTATGTCCACCCCTTCCGCGCACACCAGTTCCAGCTCCCGCCGCAGGATCGGAATACACGCCTCGACGAACGACTGACGTGTCGGGTAGGCCGGAGGCGACCGCTCAGGGTCCCACATCCGCTCTCCCAACAGGGCTGGCGCCGGCAGCGTCACCTTTGTCTGCTTGTGGGTCGCCTGTTTGAGGAAGCGAGCTTCTGCGGCAATGAAGCCGGGTCCCTTTGGCGCCAACTTCTCGACTACGGTCGTCCATGGTCTGCCATCTGTCGGGTTTGTGCCGACTTGAAATCCATGCGCCAGTTCGGCGATGACACCGATGTAGGAGGCGCGGCGCCACTCTCCGTCAGTGACCACATCGAGGCCGGCCACTTCTTGCATGGTTACGACGTGGGCAACCGCCGTGTTCATGGCACGATGCGCCTGGTCATTCAATGCTGCAGATTCAGCGATCAGCAGTTCGCGCACGAAGTCGGGACGCGGCATGGACCCGACTACGCTGGTGGGAAAGAGCACTCCGTAGTTTTCAACCGTCGACATGAGACGTGCCTTCGGGTCGAACAAACCGGGTGGGCCAGCTGGCGTTGGCCAGAGCGTAGTCCTCCTCGGTATCTATTTCCATATACTCGCCGTTGGTGGTCACCATATGGAACTCCAGACCCTGTTCAATCATCTCCTGGAACAGATGGATCAGGTAGGATTTTTCGAACGGGGCGCCGTCTCTCCAGATGCGCCCCGAGAACATCTCCTTTACCCGATCGTGGTGGCCGCGAAGCCATGAAACCGCCGTGGAACTGAACTTGGTGATACCAATGTATTCGCCGGTGGCCTCAACGGCTGGGATGGCACGGTCGATGCGCAGCACTTTGTCGCCGTCCCCGATCACCTTCTCGGCGTCTTCCTCGGGATGCTGGCTTCTGTCGCTGTAACGCTCGCGCCAGCCACTGTCGACGCAAAGCACCATGTCACCCGGGTGCTCCAGCGCCCTCCGTACGACGCTGCCCCGAAAGAGAATGTCCGCGTATGAACAGACGAACCCATCACACATATGGTCTTCGGCATAAAACAGGGAAGCGAGGATGTTGTTGTGGGACCAAGCTCGGTTGTGGCAGAATTGTAGATGCGGATAGTCTGCCCGTATCAGATCGATCTGATAACCGCCGACAAAAACAGGATCCTTGAGGCCGGCATCCTGCAGTGCTTCCAGCAGCCAGTCGAGTATCCGTTTACCGCCGACCTGGGCATAACATTTTGGCTGACTTTCGGTCAAAGCGTTCAACCGGCTGCCTCTGCCGGCGCCGATGATAATAGGTCGCATCCTCCTCCTCGCTGGACCGGAATCATAATACGGTGGCCCCCATAGGGACGCAATGACACCGGAGTGTGGAACCGGCTTCGGTCCCCCTTTATATTCGAACTATCCGAAAACCGGATCCGGATTATTGAGGCGGGGCGAATCTCTCAGCAAAGATTGTTTACTATGCCAGCTATCCTTTGTCCTCGTTGCCATAAGCTCGTCAGCAATGACGCCGCCAGCTGCCCCCATTGCGGCCAACCCAAACCCGGGTTGTGGGGATTCACCGCGGCGATGCGCAAGGTCGGGTTGCGCCTCGATTTCCCCCATCTGATCGTCGTCGTATGCGTAGCTCTATATCTCCTGGCGCTGCTTAGCGACCCTTCGGCGATTTTTCAATCTCGGGGGATGCTGGGCATTCTCGCTCCCAGCTTCGAATCGAGCCTGATGTTTGGTATGACGGGGGGCGGGTTGGTCTACCAGTACGATCATTGGTGGACCCTCATCACCGCCATTTATCTACATGGAGGGTTGCTTCACATCTTTTTCAACATGATGTGGGTCCGGCAGCTGGGTCCCCTGGTCGAAGAGCTGTTCGGCCCGTTCCGCCTGTTCACCATCTTCACGGTAGCGGGTGTTGCGGGATTCTGGTTGTCGGCGACGATGGGCCTCAACGCCACCTTGGGTGCTTCGGGTTCGATCTTCGGCTTGTTGGCGGCGGCAATTGTATACGGTCGGCGATCGGGAAGCTCTTTGTTCACCCGGCAGTTTCTGCAGTGGGCAGGTATCCTCTTCGTTTTCGGCCTGGTGTTTCCCGGCATTGACAATTGGGCTCACCTTGGCGGGTTCGCGGGCGGGTACGGAATGGCCTCGATCTTCGTGCGATTCACCGGCCGGGAAGGCCTGGGTGCCTACCTCGGCGCGGGGGTTTGCGGGCTCGCGACCGCCATCGCCTTCGTTCTGCAACTGGCCTACGTCTTGGGAACCCTGTGAGGTTTCGACGACGGCCTCGCACCTAGTCGGACGCCGGGCGCGCCGGCGCCCGCGCTACATACGCCTGCAGCCGTGCCGCGGCCTGCCCGTTCACCATTGCGGTTCGCGCTTCCTCAATCGACGCTTGGGGATCGCTGGAGAACCCAAGAAAGTAGTCCGTAAGACCGGCGTTCAGAGCGATGCGATCGAACCCATGCCCCTTGACGCCGTTTAACGCCGCCGAACCGACAGCGGCGAACGCCGCTGCGGTGACCGAGGTCGGTCGCGGACTTAGCTCGTATTCGAAACCGTATTGACGGGGATCGACACCGTGGGTGAAATCACTCCGCTGACTCTCGCGGCGCTTAAATCCTCGGGTGTAATTCATCGCCATGGTGCTGCGGGCAGCTGGATTGCCCCGACGCAGAGAAAAGAAGCTACTGCCCTCCTCTCCCTTCACGACCAGCCCGGAACTCAAACCCCGCTCCCACATCAGCTGCAGCAGTGAGTCGTCGTAGCCGTGGTGGTAGATGCCGGCGACCACACAGTCGTTAGCACCGCACTTGAACAGTTGCCTCACCTTCTCGGTCGCTGCCCACGGAGGCCTCTTCTTGATGTGCTCTCGCAGGTAGCGCAGTCGATAGAGCCCGGGTGCATACTCGCGCTGGCTGACGTAGACCCAACCCACCTCGGGGTCCTCAAGCAACGCTTTCCCATCCTCCAGCCTAACGTCGGTGCGCGCCCCTAGTGCTTTCACCACCTGCTCATCGGTCACACCCCATTTGGGTGGCATGCCATCGACCCCGTGTAGCACGGTTGGACGCCCTAAGGCCGCTCGAACCGCCGCGACGAATACCGAGGGCCGGAAATAGCGCGTTGCGCCGTCGTACGGCTCACCCAGGTGAGTCAAGGATTCAAGCTCGACCGCGATCGCCGCTTCCGGGCCATCGGGCACATCCAAATAGGCCCGGGATTCCTCCACGCTCTCCAGATTCATGCGCTGACCTATCAACACCGCCGCAGCAAGCGCCGATGAGACCTCTTGGTGGAGAATGGTTTCCAGCACCTGTCGGGTCTCGCGGTAGGAAAGGTGCTCACCCCGCAAGATGGTGCGCAGCGCCGCAACGAGATGATCGGTGTTCCTATCGGCAGGGCTGAACTCTTTTTGGGGGCACAGCAAGAAGGCGATTTCTGGCGGCAGCACAGCCTCCAGCATGTCGCCGTATCGCGCAAACGCCGCTTCCTCCGCCGCGTTCCAGTTCGTTGGCGGAGTGAAGGTGCGGCGCAAGGTCATAGCTCCGATGAAAGCGCCCATTTGCGCCGCGGACACCGGGGGGGCTTCCGCTTTGCCTTGTGCCGATTCCAGGATCAGTTGGAGAATTCGGTGCGGATCGGGGTCTGCGGAACGGACGCCGAGAGGTCTTGCCTGGCGGGGACCGGTGCAGACCCGGGCCTGGGCTTCGAGAACCTCCTCGTTGGGGCCTAACGTGCCCAAAGGATCGCCGCTAGCGCGGCGACCAGGTTGGACTCCAGTCGAATCCACTGCTCGAGGTCAGGCGTTCAGGCGTGATGTCGCGAAGGTAGATTCTCGAGGCACCGTCGCGCGCGGAAGCGAAGGCGATATCCCGGACCGAAAACCAGGAAATAGAGGAAGTGGAGCTGACGCCGAAGTTGGTGAGTCGCCGCTGATTCGCGATGGGGCCGTCATCCATGTCGGTCACATCGCCCCCGTCACCACGCACCAGTTCCATTCCATATAAATCGAAGCGCCCGTCACGGTCGGACACGAAAACCACCTGGTTATCGGGCGACCAGGTGGGAAACAGGTCCTCGGAGGGATTGTTGGTCAGTCGCACTACGTTCGAACCGTCAGCTTTCATGAGGTAGATCTCGGTGTTGCCGTCCCGATTCGAAACGAAGAGGATCTCCCTGCCATTGGGCGACCAGGCAGGATAGAGGTCATCCGCCGCAGCCAAGGTCAGGTTAGTTGTCTGCAGCGAATCTAGCTTTGAGGTATAGATCTCGTAATTGCCGTCCCGGTTCGACGCGTAGGCGAGGTGGGTTCCGTCTGACGACCAGGTGGGACAGACATCCGCACCCGGATGATCGGTAATGCGATGGGGCACCAAACCCTGGAAACCGATCAGATGGATATCGAGATTGCCGGCGAAGCTGGCACCGAACACCAGCTGCAGTCCACTGGGCGACCAGGACGGTGCATCCTCCTCGGCCTCGTTCTCCGTGAGTCGCGTGACCTCGTCACCGTCTCTTTCCATCCGATACAGATCGGTTTGCCCATCGCGATCCGATACAAACGCCAACAGCGATCCGTCCGGAAACCAGGCGGGAGCGTAATCTTCACCGGGGGAATCGGACAAATTGACCGCGGTGCCACCGTCGGCATCGACGGAATAGATCTCCCGGTCCCCGGTGCGATCGGAGACGAAAGCTATCTCGGGGCGACTCGGTGCCCAGACGGGATCATCGACGCCGCCGCCCTCGGTCAGTCTGATTGCTTCGCTGGCGCTAGCGTCTGCGGCTAGTTTGTAGAGATCGACGCCGCCGTCGCGGTCGGACGTGAAGGCGATTTCCTTGCCGTCCGGCGACCAGGTGGGGGTACCGTCCCGCTGGGCGTTGTTGGTCAAACGCAGAAGACTGGAATCCGCCAGCGTCAAGATGTAGAGTTCGTCGTTGCCGTCGCGATCGGAAACGAAGACGACCCGGTCGCTGTCCGGCGACCAGGCGGGATCGCGATCCTTGGCGGCATTGTTGGTAAGGTTTCTAGCCTCATCCTCGGCTCCGGAACGGACCAGATAAATCTCTGCGTTGCCGTCTCTGTCGGAAACGAACGCGATGGTCGATTCGTTCGGCGACCATACCGGATCATAGTCCTGGTCAGGGTCCGTGACCAGTTCGAACGGAACCATGCCGTCGGAGCTCATCCAATAGATCTCATCGTTGCCATCGCGGTCCGAGGTAAAGGCGATGGCACTGCCGTCGGGAGACCACGACGGGAAACGCTCGTTCGCCGCATCGGTGGTCAAATTGTCGATCTCGATGCCGTCGGAATCGGTTACGAAGATATCTGTATTTATATCTCCCTGCGCCACCACAGCCAGGCGGCTGCCGTTGCGAGACCAAGCTGGGAATCCCGCCTGAGTGAGTTCCTCGACGAACCGTTGTGGTTTCACGTAGATCGAGTAGATCTCGAAATCGTTGTTGCCGCTGCGGTTGGAAACGAATGTCAGCTGTTCGCTGTCAGGTGACCAACTTGGGGTAAATCCGTCGAACGCCCGGTTGTAGGTGAGATTGACGGGTTCGATCTCCGGCGCCTGCGCGTTCATCAGATACAGATCGCTGTTCCCGTCGCGATCGGATAGGTAGGCAATGGTGCTGCCATCCGGCGACCAGGAAGGTGATCCTTCCGCCGCGGCATGCCTGGACAGATTGACCGGATTGCCGCCGTCGGCATCGGTGTTGTAGATTTCTGCATTGCCCGCCCTGTCGGACACAAACAAGAGCTGTCGTCCGTCGGGGGACCACGCCGGTTCGACGTCGTCGGCCTCGTGGTCGGTCAAGCGGACCGTTTCGCCGGTAGACGTATCTACGGCGTAGATCTCTAAGTTTCCGTCTCTGTCGGAGACGAAGGCAACCTGCGATCCGTCCGGGGACCAAGCCGGACTGCCGTCGACGGCGTCGTGTTCGGTCAGCCTTCGCACGTCGGAGCCATCGCTGTTCATGGTATAGATCTCGTTGTTGAAGGCGCGGTTGGAGACAAACGCCAGTCGCATGCCATCGGGAGACCAATCGGGTTCGCCGTCCATGGCTTCGTGGCGCGTCAATCGAAACAGCTCTTCGCCGTCGGAGCTCATGGCGTAGACATCGAAATCGCCGTCCCGATCCGAGGTAAAAGCGATTCGGTCTTCACTGCTGTAATTATCAGGGATGAGATCGCGTGACTTGGTAGATTGCTCGCCGCAGTGAGGCGCGCCCAGCAACAGCAGCACCCACGGAAGTAGCCACCCTAGGTCGGTTTTGCGTGGTTTCATAGGTGTCTAAATGCCAAAGAAGATGCCGAACCAAGCCAGGTTGCTGTCGTTGAGTGGTCCGCTGCCGCGAGGCGAATAATTGAGCTCGAGACCGCCGCGGTGCATTCCTCTGGCGAGCCCTAAACCGATCGAGAAGAGCAGCCCGTGGGAGTTCGTTTCCCTTCGTCCCAGGGTGACGCCCTTCTCCGTGCCCCTCGTGATGATGCCTTCGCGGTCGACTCGCGAGTAGAGGTCGCCCACCTCGAGCTTGAGGAAGATATTGTTATCGACGATGTAACGAACGCCGATCTTGGCTGGAAAGATCGAGGTGCCGACGCGGGATTCCAGTTCCAGGCTCGTGGGAACATTCAGTCCGGCGTCGACGGGAAATAGCTGTTCCGGCCCTTTCTTTTTGGCGAACAAGAGGCCCCCCACACTTGCGGTCAATTCGATGCTGGCATCGAGCGGGCGGCGGTAGTCTACGCTGAGTCCACCTCCCACTCCCGCAATATCGGAGAAGCTCCCGACCGGAAAGCTCAGCGTGGGACTAATAACTAGATGCGTTTTCTGGGGGTCGACCGAAGGTTTGAGGGCAAGACCGGGCGTTGCCGCCAGCAACACCAAGAGAATAATCGTCAAGAGGTTCCTGCCACAGTTCTACGTCGGGTGGGATGGTGCTGCATTTTTATAATAGAGTACGGCCCCAAGGTGTCAACTTCGCGAAAGGCTGTCCATCATGGCGAATCCCGCCGAGTTAAAAGAGTTGCTCATCCAGATCGACGGGCAGGGGTACAAAGCCTACAAGCGAATCCGCGGCAGCTACGCATTTGACGATTTTTTGCTGTCCATCGATCACGTCCAGGGGGATCCGTTTGCGGCTCCCAGCCGCTTCCGAGTACGCCTCGATTTGGAGCGAACCGGGCACCCCAAAACCCTCTGGGCCAACCGCAGCCGCACCACCGGTTTCTGTAGCTTTTTGGCATTGCAGTTTTCCGCACAGGCGCAGGTCGTTTACCGGCGGCGCGGTTCTGGCAAGAGTGGGTTCATTGGCATCGATACCCCCGGACAGGAGATGCTCGAACGGACCTGTGTGATGCTGCGCGACGGCGCTGTGGAAGCCCGTTTCTTTGTCGGATTGCCGGCCGCAGGGCGGCGGGTTCGCAGTCGCGAAGCCGTGGCCATGATCTTCGAGGATATTCCTGCGATCGTGGCATCGTCGCTCCTCAACACGGGTGAGGTCCCAACCGCTGCGTCGCGCTACGCCGACGCGAACGAAGACGCCGATAGCCTTCGCCGCCAGCTGCAACACCATCGCCTGGTAGCCTTTGTCGGCAATGGCAGTGTCCTGCCGCGGCGATCCGGCATCGAACAGACTCCACTCGCAACAGCGGTTCCGTTTCAATCGCCCCCATCCCTTCGCGTCTCGTTCGATGCGCCTAACGCCGGAAAAATAGATGGCATGGGAATCCCCCAAGGTGTGACGCTTGTCGTCGGGGGAGGGTTTCACGGAAAATCAACCTTGCTTCAGGCACTGCAGCGTGGCGTGTACAACCACGTGCCCGACGATGGCCGAGAATGGGTCGTTGCCGATGAGACCGCCGTCAAGATTCGAGCTGAAGATGGACGCAGCATCTCGTCGGTGGACATCTCTCCGTTTTTCGAACGACTGCCCGATGGATAGAATGCGGGAAATTTTTCCTCGTCGAATGCTTCCGGCTCCACCTCTCAGGCGGCGGCAACCGTCGAGGCGGTCGAGGTTGGGGCTCGTCTGTTGTTGATCGACGAAGATACCTGCGCTTCCAATTTCATGTCCCGGGACCATCGCATGCAGCAGCTTGTGGACCCCGAGAACGAACCGATCATTCCCCTGATAGACCGATTGAGAACCCTGGACGAGCAATTTGGGGTCTCCACGATTCTGGTGGCCAGCAGCAATGGGGATTTTTTCGAGGTCGCGGACACGGTCATTGCCATGGAGAACTATTCTCCGCGAGACGCGACCGCCGACGCCGCTTCCATAGCTCGTCGAAACGCAACACCGCGGCGAAGCGAATCAGGTGGTATATGGAAAGAGGTCTCCCATCGGTCGCTGCGACTTGACCTGCTGGATCCGCGCAAGGGCGACCGGGCAATCTACCAGAAGGTCCGCGACCGCTACACGATCCTGTTTGGCGAGGATACCATCGACCTGCGTGCCGCGGAACAATTGGTGGATTCCAGCCAAACACGAGCCATCGCCGCCGCGTTGGAGCACTGCGCCACGAATTGCGGACCGTCTATGAACATGGCCAGGCTTGTCCAGGAGATCGACGCGGTGGCAGAACAGGGGTTGGACCATCTGAGCGGCATCGAATTGGCTGATCTGGCGCGGTTTCGGCCCCACGAGCTGGCTGCTGCCTTCAACCGCTTGCGTTCGCTGTCGTGTACGAGGGGCGAATGACGGCTTCCTCGCATTGTCGTCTGCGGGCAATTGCGTAGTTTCCCTTCCATGATTTCGGTCGATTCGGTCAGCAAGCAGTACGGGGTGCTCACCGCCGTGGACAACCTGACCTTTCAGGTGGAACGGGGCGAAATCGTTGGTTTTGTCGGTCCCAACGGAGCTGGCAAGAGCACCATGCTGAAGATGCTGTCCACCTACCTCTATCCCACCTCCGGCCGTATCACGGTCGACGGACATGACGTGGTGCACGAATCTCTCGAAGTCCGCCGGCGCATCGGATACCTGGCTGGCGACACGCCGCTCTACCGCGAGATGAGGGTCGACAAGTTTCTTCGGTTCGTGGGCGCGGCCCGAGGTCTCGGCAAACGAGAGCTGAGGGACAGCTTCGAGCGTGTTGTCGCGCTTTGTGATATCGAATCCGTCCTCCTCCAGCGGGTCAACCAGTGCTCCACCGGGTTTCGTCAACGCATCGGTCTGGCGACGGCGCTGATCCACGATCCACCGGTCTTGCTCCTCGATGAACCGACCCATGGCTTCGATCCACTTCAGGTCATCGCCTTCCGCGAGATGCTTCGAGGGTTGAGCGCGAACAGGGCCATACTCTTCAGCACGCATATCGTCAGCGATGTGGAGGCGATCAGCGATCGCGTCTTGATCATTCACTTTGGTCGATTGCTGGGAGACGGGCGTATCGACGAGCTCGCCGATACCGCGGGCGTGGCGGGGACGGCATCTCTGGAAACGGTTTTTGCCCACCTGGTGCGCACAGCCCAAGAGGTGAGAAACACCCGTGGCTGATTTCAAGGGGTTCGCGTCTAGCGTCAGAACGGTGTTTAGGCGGGAGCTGGAGGCGTACTTCGACTCCACCATCGCCTATGTCTACGCCAGCGTCTTTCTCGGTCTCTCGGCGACCATCTTCATGAATTCCTTTTTCCTCAACGCCGTCGTGGACATGAGTCCCTACTTCGAAACCTTGCCGTTGCTGCTGATTCCCCTGGTGCCGGCGATTACCATGCGCAGCTGGGCGGAGGAACGGGCACAGAACACCTTCGAATTATTGATGACCCTGCCGCTCACCCCCTTGCAGATTGTACTGGGGAAATACCTGGCCTCGTTTTGCTTCTATGCCTTGGTGTTGTTGGGAAGTTTTCCCATCGTCGTGATGCTCGCCTGGCTCGGCGACCCGGACGTGGGGGTGATTCTCGCCAGTTATCTAGGTGCGCTTTTCCTGGGCGCATTCTTCCTGGCGTTTGGCCAGTTCGTGTCCAGCCTGACGCATGACCAGATCGTCGCCTTCGTACTGGGCGCCTTGCTCGGTTTCGTTTTTGTGCTGAGTGGCCACGACAAGGTCGTGGAGGTGATCGATGGGTTGGCGCCGAACGCCCAATTCGGCACCTGGCTTTACGAATCCATATCGGTCATGCCTCACTACGAGGCGTTCAGCCGCGGTGTGATAGGCGGTGCGGATATCCTCTACTTCGCGTTGTTGAGCTCCTTCTTCGCGTGGATGACCGCACTGAGTCTGCAGCGGAGCAAGTATTGAAGCGTCGGTTTTACGCCTACCTCTTTTTCGCTTTTGCCCTGTTTCTTGCTACAGCTGTCCTGACCAACCGCATGGTGCTGGAACGCGCGTCATGGCTGCAGGTGGACCTGGCAGGCGGGGAGCCCGGAAGCCTGGGCGTCGACACCGCAGATTTTCTCCGTCGGTTGGATCGGCGTCTTTCCGTCACCTTCTTCGTCTCGGCGAAGGACCGGATGCCTTCTCACCTCAAGAATGTGGAGGTTCAGGTCGTGCGATTGTTGCTCGCGTTGCGCGCCCTGGCGCCGGATAAGATCGAATACCGGGTGCTCGATCCCGATTTGGAGGAACCCCATGGCGTCGTTTACGCAGCGCGCAAGAAGGCATCTCCCGTCACCGTGAAGCGGGTGGTTCACGACCAGACCAGCGAACAGACCGTCTGGTCCTCTCTGGTTTTGGCCTTGGAAGGTCACCGGGAGGTTCTGATTCAGGGCATTGGACCGGCTCATCTCCCCCATCTCGAACAGCTGGTTATCCACCACCTGCGCGCCAAGCTCGAGCCCCGGCGCCCGACCTACGCCCTGGCGGCACCCGAACAGTTTCAGTTGCTCGCCCATTTCCTGGCCGAGAAGGGGGATGTGGTGCTTCTGGACCTGGAACACCAGAGCAACATCCCACGCGAGGTAGATGTGCTGTTCTGGCTGCAACCGGCCGGCGTCACACCCGCTCATATACAGCAACTCAAGAATTTCCTGGCCTCGGGCCGAACCGCCCTGCTGGCGGGGAGCTCCTATTCTGTGGGGTATGAGTTGGCGGGAGACGCGATCAGCTACCGCGCCTTTCGTCAGCCGCCCGATTGGGGGCTGTTGCTGGCCCCGTTCGGCCTGCGGCCGTTGCCTGATCTGTTGATGGACGCCAGTACCGGCCCGGTACCGTTTTATGCGGGAGAGGGTTCCGTGCGCGAAATAGTAGCCCCGTTTCACATTCGCTGCCTCCCCGCGTTCTACAACCTGAAGAGTTTTCATGGCCCGGCTCGAGGCGGCCTCAATTTCGTCTCAGCCAGCGCGCTGGAAGTGAATCCCGCCCGCGCCGGCGAAGCCGGCTTCTTTCCCGAGGTGATCGCCACAACTACGGGAAACAACTGGGTTCGCGCCCTGCCCCCCGGCCCGTTTGCGGATGCGGATCTACAGCCCGATCTCAGGGTACCGAAGCAGAATCTCGCCGTCTTGCTCAAACCTGCCGACCCCCTCGCAGGTCAGCTCGTGGTGCTGAGCAGCCCCGCCCTCTTCCAGGATGGGATTATCAACCAGCCGGGTTATGCTCACCGAGTCTTTCTGCGCACCTTGCTGCGCACCTTCTCTTCCGCAGATCGCCTTGTGCAGGCACGTATGGGCCGAGTCGCACCGGAAGCATTGCCGGCTGTTGGCGCGGGCGCAAGGTTCTGGTGGCGTCTGGTGGTCGTATTTGTGTTGCCGGCGCTGTTGGTCGCAGTCGTGGTCGGCAGATATCTGCCGACGCGGCCGCGGGTGGATTTGGGCATGACGCGCTGGTTGGCGGTCCGTTTTGGCCTCGGTTTGGGCGTGATTGTTCTGGGAGGTCTTCTTTGGCGGCAGCGAGGCGACTTCTACCTGGATGTCACCGCCAGTGAGGTCCACTCCCCCGCCCCCCTTACTCGCCGGCACTTGTCGGCAGCCCCACAGCCCCGAACGACCCTGATCAGCAGCCCCAGCTCGACGTTGCCAACGACGTTGAAGCGAGCGCAAAAACGCGCGCGTTTTCTGTTGGGGAATCTCGGCATCGACTTTCAGACCCGCGGTCCGGACGAGATCCCAGAGCCGGAGCTTCGCCGTCTGGGAAATCGTGGACTGAGACCTTTTGAGACCGAGATCGTGCGCGAGGATTCCGTCTTCACCGAAAGCGTGTGGAGCGGCCTGGTCTTGGGCGTCGGGGATGAGGTGGAGGTCATCCCTCGTTTGGATGAACGCACCGTCGAACATATGGAGTTCCTGCTGCTCGCGGCCCTACACCGTCGGCAAACAGGCGCGGGACCCCGGGTGGCTATCGTCTCCGACTTGCCACGCCTATCGCCCGCAGAGGCGCTGGAGGATTTTCAAAAGAAGAACCTGATCGCTCCCAAGGGGGTTGATGTCTACAGCGCTGCGAAATCGCTGCTGCGCGATTACGGATACGGCGTTTCCCACGTCGACCCGCGCAACCCGCTTCTGCCCATGGATGCCGATGTGGTGATCTGGCTGCAGCCGAGGCGGGACGTCACCCATGTGCTCAAGCAACTGGGACCATACCTCACCAACGGCGGGCATGCTCTCATCGCGCAGCAGCATTTCAACATTCAGCAGCGCCAGTACCGAGGCACCGGATTTCACACCGTGTACTGGCCCCAACCGCAGTTTCAAGATGCCGAGATCTATCTGAACCTGTTGGGCATCGAGCAGGTTCGGGAAGTACTGATGGATCAAACCCAGCATCACCTGGAGCTGGAGACGCAGGTCAATCGAACGGCGATTAGGGAGTACGACCCGCAGAAGGTGGCATTGCCGTTCTTGATTCGAACCGTGGGAGCTAACTATGCGCCGGACTTGGCGATCACCCGGAGGTTGGGTGACCTGCTTTTCGTCTGGGGCAATCGCTTTGCCTTCGACCTCGGCCGCTTGGCCACCTACAACCTGCAACACCAGGTGTTGATCTCCACCTCTGATCGCGTCTGGTCCTATCCATGGAAAGGTGGTTGGTTACCGCCGCAGATTTTCAACCCACAGGAATTTTTGCCCGCTAGACAGCCGCTGGCAGTGTCGATCAAGGGTCGGTTTCCGTCCCTTGTCATGGAGAAGGAGGAATCACGGGTAGATTTTCGTCTCGATCCGGTCGATCGATCTCAGCCGTCGGGAAAACTGGTCCTGGTCGGGAGTTCGGAGATGTTCAAGAATCGATACCTGTCGGCCCCCGGCTTCCAACACGATCAGCTCTTGTTGAATCTGGTGGCGGAGCTGGCGTTCGGTGGGGAGATGGCCGCGCTGCAGGCCCGTAGCAGCACGCCCCGCGGTTTTGCGCACCAGAACCCCGAGGCTAAGGCGTGGTGGCGCCTGATCGTTGTGGGCACCGCCCCGCTGGCTTTCCTGGCTCTGGGGATTGCTCGCTTCCGCCGCCGCCGCACCCCGATGGTGATGGTATGAAACGACATCTGATCATTCTCGCCGCGGTGCTCGGCCTTCTTCTAGTGGTCGACTTCGCCCTGGATCGGAGCGCCGCTTCTCGGCGGAATCTTGCGGGTAGTGTGCGTCCAGTGGTGCGGATCGATCCGCAACGGGCGCAGACGCTCCGGATCGCCCAAAGCGGACAGCGATGGGCGTATGTGTTGCGGGACAGTGTGTGGCGCTACCCGGCCTATTTCGATGCGTATGCGCAGCGCCGGCGAGTCGATCAGCTGCTCAAGAGTGTGATGACCAGCAGCGGTTCGATCGTCGCCGACGACGGACAGACGGCGCAAGGATTCGGGTTTGGTGCTCAAAATGCGATCGAAGTAACGGTACTGGATGGACGAGGACGGACCATCGTCGCGGCGGAAGTGGGTCGAGGTATTCCTGGCGCTCTCGGGAGTGAGTCTTACTTGCGTAGGGCAGGGGAGGATACGGTATTCCATCTGCATGCCAATCCCAAGCTGGCCCTTGATGAGGCAGCGGTTCCAATGATCGATCGACATCTGTTGCCCCAAGCCCTGCCGCGCAGCTCCATCGTGCGCATCGCGTTCCCCGGTCGTGCCGAGATGGAATCTTTGTGGAGAGAAGAGGTTCCTTCCGACCCTGCGGACAACCGTCCCTTTCGCGGACCGAGTTACCGTTGGCGCATGCGTAGTGCCGGTCGGGATACGACCTGCGTCGACAACAACGTGTACGCTTATTTAAGCTATCTGTCCCGGGTGCGATACGGCAGGTTAATGGCGTCTGGCGCCTTGAACGAAGGTTTCGACGGTGCGCGCATGGTTTTGCTGGAACACGACAAGGGTGTGATCGATACGCTCGAGGTGGTCGATGGTGGCAACGTAGTCATCGTGTCTCACCGTCTGGCAGGCCAGGTAAGCACCCTGACCGTGGAGCAAGCAGAGCTGATGTTCCCTGGGGCCGACGCCCTGCTGGACACCCTGGGGCAGCCTTCGATCTACGACCGCGCCGCGCCGCGGACAGCGGGAATGTTCTGAGATCGCCAGACGTTTTGCAACGGGATCCTACGGTAGGTTGGTTGAGCCCATGAGGTAACGATCGCACTCGCGGGCAGCGCCGCGGCCTTCGTTGATCGCCCAAACCACTAGGCTCTGGCCACGTCGCATATCGCCCGCTGCGAAGATGCCTTCGACACTGGTGGAGAAGGAGCCGTGCTCCGCCTTGGCATTGGACCGTGGGTCCCGCTCCACACCCAGCTGTTCCAACATAATATCCTCCGGTCCCAAAAAACCCATGGCCAGCAAGACAAGATCGGCGGGCCAGACCTTTTTCGTTCCTGGAATCTCGGCAGGCACGGGACGGCCGTTGTCTCCCGCCTCCCATTTGATGTTGACCGTGTGGAGCCCCGTGACCACCTGCTGGTCATCGCCGACAAAACGGGTGGTGCTGATGAGGTACTGGCGGGGATCTTCGCCGAATCGGGCCTTCACCTCGGCCTGGCCGTAGTCCAGGAGATAGACCTTGGGCCACTCAGGCCAGGGGTTGTCGTCCGCGCGCTCGTCGGGCGGTCGCGGTAGAATCTCGAACTGGGTGAGGCTTTTGCATCCGTGACGCATGGAGGTCCCCACGCAGTCGGTGCCGGTGTCACCTCCGCCAATCACGATCACATGTTTGTCGCGAGCGGAGATATAGGCGCCATCCCCGTGGTTGGAATCGAGCAGGCTCTTGGTGTTGGCCTGTAGGAATTCCATGGCCTGGTAGATCCCCGACAGCTGGCGGCCTTCGATCGGAAGATCCCGCCCTTTGGTGGCTCCTCCACACAGGACAAGCGCATCGAACTCGACTTGCAGCTGGTCTGCGTGGATATCCCGTCCGATCTCCGTGCCGGTGACGAAGGTCACACCCTCGTCGGCGAGGAGATCGACGCGGCGTTGGACGACCTGCTTGTCCAACTTCATGTTGGGAATGCCGTAGGTCAGCAAGCCGCCAACGCGATCCGCCCGTTCGTACACCGTCACTAGATGCCCCGCTTTATTGAGCTGAGCCGCACACGCCAGACCTGCCGGACCGGAACCGATCACGGCCACCGATTTCCCGGTCCGTTGCTTTGGTGGTTCCGGGTTGATCCACCCTTCATCGAAGCCGCGGTCGACGATGCTGCATTCGATATTCTTGATCGTCACCGGTGGACTGTTGATCCCCAGCACACACGAACCTTCGCACGGCGCCGGACAAACCCGACCGGTGAATTCCGGGAAATTGTTGGTCTTGTGCAGACGCTCTAGGGCCTCGTGCCACAGGCCTCGGTATATCAGGTCGTTCCATTCGGGGATCAGGTTGTTGATGGGACAGCCCGAAGCCATGCCGTTGATCAGGGTCCCGGTGTGGCAGAACGGCACGCCGCAATCCATGCAGCGCGCTCCCTGATCCTGCAGATCCGGTTCGGGCATGTATAGGTGGAACTCGTTCCAATCGCCCACCCGTTCTTCGGGGGGTCGATCAGCTGGCAGCTGCCGCTGGAACTCTAGGAATCCGGTCGGTTTGCCCATGACCGCTAGTTGCCCCCGACGCGGGCAACGTCGCTCTTGTTAGCTTCGAACGCCTCCATGACCGCCTCGTCACCACTCAACCCAGCAGTCTCGGCACGGTCGGTCGCCTCTACAACCCTCTTGTAATCGGTTGGCATGACTTTGACGAAACGAACCACTGAATCCGCCCACTGCGCCAGTACTGCTTCGGCCACGACGCTGCCGGTGTACTCGTGATGGCGCTCGATCATCGCGCGAACCGTGTCGATCTCGTTGGCGTCGGTCAATCGTTCCAGTTCGCACAGGTCCTGGTTGCAGTGGGCGGAAAAATCGCCTGCGTCATCCAGGATGTAGGCGATGCCCCCCGACATGCCGGCGGCGAAGTTGCGACCGGTCGAACCGAGAACGACGACGCGGCCCCCGGTCATGTACTCGCAGCCATGGTCGCCCACCGCTTCGACCACGGCATGTACACCGCTGTTACGCACGCAGAACCGTTCGCCGGCCATGCCATTGATATACGCCTGGCCGCCGGTCGCGCCGTAAAACGCCACGTTGCCGACGATGATCTCATCACACGGTTCGTAAGTGGTGCCGGTCGGCGGATAGAGGATCAGTTTCCCTCCGGAAAGCCCCTTACCGAAATAGTCGTTGGCATCCCCCTCCAGCTCCAGCGTCATGCCCGGGGGTACGA
This sequence comes from Candidatus Latescibacterota bacterium, assembly GCA_965217095.1. Lineage (GTDB taxonomy): Bacteria > Latescibacterota > UBA2968 > UBA8231 > UBA8231 > CAYNZV01. Next base: position 4,659,148 of record OZ244235.1, on the reverse strand, counting down.
AGGCGGCGAAACTCTGGCCGGCCGAACCGTAGAACTTCAGGTGAATAGTATCTTCTGGCAGCCCGTCGGGGCCGTATCTCTTGGTGACTTCGGATCCTACGACCGTACCCACTACCCGGTTCGTATTGCGAATGGGATATTCACCGTGGACGCGTTCGCCCCGCTCGATGGCCGGACCGCAGGTGTCGAGCAGAATCTCCGCATCCATGGAGCGCTCGATGCCGTGATCCTGGTCCATTTGCCGGTACTGTCCAACGTCGGCACCCACCTCAGGGCGATACAGTATTCTCGAGAGATCGAGCCCCCCGGCCTTCCAGTGCGTCCCCTTCTGCTGTTTCAGCTTGTCGGTGCGACCAACCATCTCGTTGACGGTGCGAAAACCGAGGTCGGCCATGATCTCGCGCAGGTCCTGAGCGATGAAGCGCAGGAAGTGCACCACATGTTCGGGGCGCCCGGCAAACCGCTCGCGCAACTCAGGATTCTGCGTGGCCACTCCAACTGGACAGGTATCCAGGTGGCAGACTCGCATCATGATGCACCCCAGCGCCACCAGTGCGGTGGTGGCGAACCCGAATTCTTCGGCGCCGAGCAAAGCGGCGATGGCCACATCGCGTCCGGTTTTCAATTGGCCGTCGGTCTCGACGACGATACGGCTGCGCAGATTGTTCAGCACCAGCGTTTGGTGGGTTTCCGCCAGCCCTAGTTCCCATGGCACACCGGCATGTTTGATGCTGGTTTGCGGCGACGCGCCGGTGCCGCCGTCGTGGCCACTGATCAGCACCACGTCCGCATGGCCTTTCGCGACCCCGGCCGCCACCGTGCCGACCCCGACCTCGGACACCAGCTTGACGTTGATGCGGGCATCGCGGTTCGAATTCTTCAGGTCGTGGATCAACTGGGCCAGGTCCTCGATAGAATAGATATCGTGGTGTGGTGGTGGCGAGATCAATCCTACGCCGGGTGTCGACTGCCTCACCTTCGCGATCCAGGGGTAGACCTTGGCCCCGGGCAGCTCGCCTCCCTCACCTGGTTTGGCCCCCTGGGCCATCTTGATCTGCAATTCCTGGGCATGAACCAGGTAATTGCTGGTAACCCCGAAGCGCCCCGAGGCAACCTGCTTGATGGCGCTGTTTTTCGAATCCCCGTTCGGCTCTGGGGTGTAGCGCGACGGGTCCTCCCCTCCCTCGCCGGTATTGCTCTTGGCGCCGATGCGGTTCATCGCGATGGCGAGGGTCTCATGCGCCTCCTTGCTGATCGACCCGTAGGACATCGCTCCGCTCTTGAAGCGCTGTGCGATCGCCTCCACCGATTCTACCTCATCGAGGGGTACGGGGCTGGATGCGGCAAACTCAAGCTGTCCGCGCAGGGTAGCCATCTCTCGCGTCTGGTTGTTGATCAGCTCAGCGTACTCCTTGTAGACAGCGTAGCTCTCGATGCGCACGGCTTTCTGCAAGAGGTGCACGGTGCGCGGATTAAAGAGGTGATGGGCTCCGTCTTCCCGCCACTGATACTCACCGCCCACGTCCAGGGTGGATCCGTTTACGGCAATCTCGGGATACGCCCGTTCGTGCCGCATGCGGGTTTCGCGCGCGATCGCCTCCAGCCCGATCCCCTCAACCTGCGACGATGTCCAGGTAAAGTACTGGTCGATAACCTGCTGGCTGATCCCCACCGCTTCGAATATCTGTGCACCGCAGTACGACTTGAAGGTCGAGATGCCCATCTTGGACATGACCTTCACCACACCCTTGACCACCCCTTTGTTGTAATTCGCCACCGCCTTCTCCAGGTCGATATCGGGAAGCAGACCCTCCTGGATCGCATCGTCCAGAGATTCGTAGACCATATAGGGGTTGATGGCGTTAGCCCCGTATCCTAGCAGGAGGCAAAAGTGATGCACTTCCCGCGGCTCACCCGACTCGACCACCAAGCCAACTCTGGTGCGCCGCTCCTCGCGGATGAGACGGTGGTGCAACCCCGAGGTTGCGAGCAAAGCCGGTATGGGGGCTCGCTCTTCATTTGCCCCGCGATCGGACAGAATGAGAATAGTTACGCCTTCATCGATGGCGGCGTCGGCGGCCCGAAACAGTTCGTCTAGCGCCCGCTCGAGGCCGGCCTCTCCCTCCTGCACCGGATAGAGCATGGGCAGGACCCGGGGCACCAGACCTGGTTGATGCAGGTGTTTCAGCTTCGCCAGCTCCTCGTCGTCCAGGACCGGCGACTCCAGCCGCAGCTGACGACAACTTTCCGGGGTGGGCTCGAGAATATTGCCTTCGGAACCGAGTGTTGTCTCCCAGGCGGTCACCAGCTCTTCGCGAATCGGATCGATCGGGGGATTGGTCACCTGGGCGAACAGCTGTTTGAAATAGTTGTAGAGCAATTGAGGCCGGTCTGAGAGCGCAGCGAGGGCAGCGTCGTTGCCCATCGATCCCTGTGGCCAGATGGCATTGCTAGCCATTGGAATCAACGTGATCCGAACATCCTCGAAGGTGTAGCCGAACAGCTGCTGGCGCTGCAGAACATCGACGTGCCCTGGTGCTTTGCGGTCCAGCCCCACAGACGGTTGATCGGAGAAGTCGACCAGGTTTTCTTCCAGCCACTGGCGGTACGGGCGCTCATCGGCCATCTCTTTTTTGAGTGTCTCGTCGTTTACGATCTCCCCTTTGGCGGTATCCACCAGAAACATGCGGCCCGGTCGCAGCCGATTCTTGTGCAGCACCTTCACGGGAGCGACGTCGAGCACTCCGACTTCCGACGCCATGATGACCAGGTCGTCGTCGGTGACGTAATATCTGGAGGGGCGCAACCCGTTGCGGTCGAGCACCGCGCCCACCACCGTGCCGTCGGTGAAAGCGATGGAAGCCGGTCCGTCCCACGGTTCCATGAGGCAGCTGTGGTACTCGTAAAACGCCTTCTTGGCGTCCGCCATGCTCTCGTGTTTCTCCCATGGCTCGGGGATCATCATCATCACCGCGTGGGCCAGCGAACGGCCACCCATGTGCAGGAATTCGAGGCAATTGTCGAACTTGGAGGAATCGCTGCCGTCCTCTTCGATGATCGGAAAGAGTTTCTCCAAATCGTCGCCGAACAAACGGGAACGGAGGGTCGATTCGCGCGCATGCATCCAATTCTCGTTGCCGCGCAGGGTGTTGATCTCTCCGTTATGTATGAGATAGCGGTAGGGGTGCGCCCGCTCCCAGCTCGGGAAGGTGTTGGTGCTGAATCTCGAATGCACCAGGGCAATGGCCGTTTCCATCCGCGGATCGCTGAGGTCGGGGAAGTAGCCGACCACCTGATTGGGGGTGAGCATCCCCTTGTAGACCATAGTTCGGTGCGAGAGGCTGGTGAGATAGAACAACTCACCGCCTGGTCCGCCGTTGTGGCGTATCTCGCACGCCGCCCGTTTGCCGATGACGTAGAGTTTCCGCTCGAACGCGAGGTCGTCGCTCAGATTGGGGCTGCGGCGAATGAAAAGCTGACGCATCATCGGCTCGCTGGCCAAAGCGGTCTCGCCCAGGCCGCCGTTGCGGGTAGGAAGATCGCGCCACGTCAAGACGTGCTGCCCCTCTTCGGCGACGATTTGCTCCATGCGTTGCTCGCAGGCATTCCGCTGGGTTGGGTCGGGCGGCAGGAAAACCATGCCCACTCCGTACTCGCCGGCGCTCGGCAGCCGAATCCCGCACTCTTCCTTGACCGTCTCGACCAGAAATCCGTGCGGCATCTGTAGCAAGACACCTGCCCCATCGCCGGTGTTGGTCTCGCAACCGCGAGCGCCGCGATGATCGAGATTGCAGAGCACCGTAAGCGCCTGTTCCACGATCTCGTGGGACTTCAGACCCCGGATATGGGCGACGAAACCGATACCGCAGGCATCGTGCTCGCGGCGGGGGTCGTAAAGACCCTGTCTATGAGTGTACCCGGCCATCAATTTCCTGAGTGGGTTGGGCGGATAGCTTGCCATCGAGGTGGTAACCCGATGGAATCGCTCGAGATAAAGAGGTGTTAGTATATACAATGGCGCGAACATTGTCGAGAGGGTGTCGAGGTGAGCGGCGGCGCGGGAGGACCAACGCAGACCGAACAAACGGATGGTGGAAATGTTCGCTTGTTGGGCCCAAACGTGCGACTATTTGGGCGCGATTAGGTAGGCGGGATGGTACGGGTCGCCGGGCGGGCCAGCTTCGCCGCCTAGCCGTCCCGTCCGAGATCGTCGGGAGAGGCGACGATGCGGATCTTCAACGTAGCCAGCACATCGCGGAACAGGGCGTGTATCTCCCCCTGGCTCTCGGTGACCCTCGACGTCTCCGGATCGGCTTCGAAACTGATCCAGGCACGAAAGATGGTGTCGCCCGGATACTCGTCGTCAGAGGCTTCGAGCACCGCATCCAGCTCGTCCTGGTCGAGAGAGCCGTTGTTGACCAGAAACTCGATCTCCTCGTCCAATCCATCCTCGAGAGGACCGTTCACGCTTACCAGTTTTACTTCGATCGGCAGGACCTCGTTCACTCTGACCCATCCCTTGCTCGCTTTCAGGCTGAGGCGAAAAGCGCCGTCTTCCGTGGAGCGGGTGACCTGCCGCCCCGGTTCGGAGCACGCCGTGAAACCCAGCAACAGGAAGGGTAGAATAAGACGCATCGTCCGAATTCCTTTTCTCCTGCCTCTCATGGTCGCGCCGATCGCAGCTAATCTTCGGCCGCCTGGGCGGTGCGGTTGAAGATTCGCTCAAAGGCAGGGTAATACTGGTTGGGTGAGGTCTCGTAGAACAGCTGCGCTACCTCGCCGTCGATCAGGTGGTACCGGTGGTTGCGCATATCCTCGCGGGTGGGAAACAGAATCTGCAGCCCGGCATGGAACGACTGCAGACTCAAACGCAAGTTGCCGTTGAGCTCGAGCAGGCGCTTGAGAACCAGCACCCGCTGGAGCTGCGCCACGTCGGCGGCGTTGGCCAGCACGATGGTCCATTGCAACGGCCGCCCTTGGTCATCGAGGGGATTCAGCTGCCGCAAAAACGCGACAAACTCCTTCTCATCGGTGGGCACGATGGTGTCCTGCACCACCGCCGAAGGGTAGCTGAAGGACTGTCCCGACCGGGGTTCGTCTTGGGCTCCGAAAGTCAACAGCACCGCGCGCTCAGGCACCTCCAGGACCGGCGCCACCACGTCATCCAGTCCGCGGTCGACCAGATCGACTCCGGCCCCTGCCGCGTTCGAGGATTCGAAGAAGAACACCTTTTCGGTTTCGATCTCCTGGCCGAATTGGAGTTTCTTCACGATGTCTCGCAGCATGCGGCGCACCAGCACCTCTTCCCCCGGAATCTCCCCCGCGAGCAAGCCCTTGAAGGGTTTCTTGCGCTGCAACATTACGTTGTCTGCGGCACTCTGGCGCACCTTTGTCAGCAGAGATTGGAGGGCGGGGCTCTGACGGATAAATTTCAGGTCCCAGATGTCGTCGTCGCGTACCCGGTAGGCGTTGCGGAAGAGCCGGGTGTCGAAACGATCGATGATATCCGAGTCCTTGGGGATGAGATAGCTGAAATTCCTCGCCTCCAGCGGAACAATGTGCGGCGTGATGACGACGATAACCTCCCGCTGCGTGTTCTCTACCCGCTTGCGGGAAAACAGGTGGCCCAAAAACGGCACGGCCGATAGAAACGGCACGCCCACTTTGCTCTCCAAGCGTTCGGTCGACAGCAATCCGCCGATGATGAACGGGGTTCCGTCCGCGACTCTGATGTAGGTTTCGACCACTCGATTGTCGACGATGGGCGCAAACGAGATATCCTCCGAGATGCCGTCTTCGAGCTTGGTAGCGGATTCGGTCGAGATGGAGCTGATAATGGTCTCGATCTGCATCGTCACTTCACTCTTGTCCAGGTTGATGCGAGGCCGGAGGTTGAGCACGATGCCGATGGGGAAATACTCGATGCCTTTGACCGTCGTCCCGGCGGTGGGGGTCGTCGAGCGCACGATCGGTATCTGCCTGCCCACCTGCACCCGGGCCTGACGGTCGTTGAGCACCAACACCGAAGGACTGGACAGGATCTCCGCATCACCGACCTCGACGAGAGCCTCCAGCTTCCCCTTCAACGAGAGGAAATCCGTGAAGGTCTCGCGTGAGAACAGAAGCGTGGTAAGCGGGTTGCCGGTCGTTCCTTCCGGACGCGCGAACGACCCCTTGACGTGGTTCTTCGAACCGGTCAGCTCTATTCCCACATCCCGCAAGCGGTTGGTATTCACCTCGATGACCAGCGCCTCGATGACGATCTGCTGCGCCGGAACATCGATCTGGGTGCGCAATACGTTGATCAGCTTCTCCACCGCCTCCGGCTCGTTCTTGTCGTAAATGATTAGGAGACGTTCCTGCGGCGATCCGGTGGTGCTGCTGTGCAGGTGCGAACCTCCCAGCTGCGGGGCACCTTGAACGCCCTTGCTCTTGCTGGTTGTTGTTTTGCGCGCGGAACCGCTTCGATCGGCCTCCAGCAGACTCGTCTTGGAATCGTTAATGACCTTGACCACCCGGGGCAGGTCGGCGTCACGGTCGCCTTCGATATCGAAGACCTTTTCACGTGTCTTGCTTTTGCTGGAGAACTCCACCGTGCTGTAACCGAGGGACTTGAGCAGCGCCAGGGCGCGGTCGGCTTCGATGTTTCCCAGGCGGACCATCTTCGTAGCCCAGTTCGGGTTTGCTCCGCGACGCCTTTGCACTGGCCTTGAGCAGCTTCTTCAAGCGCTTGGCAACACCCGCAAGATCGTCGTCGGCCGCGGTTTCACCGTCTGGGCTGAACACGGCGAATTCGTATCCCGCCGTAATGCCCCGCACGAGGGCCAGCTCCAGAGACAGCACACCGCCGTCGGGGTTCGGTTTCGTATAGACGCGAGCGTCGACGGTTCCCGGCCTGAGCACCATCGAAGCGGCCGCGGACGGATCGCGAGCGTACCCCGTTGGCAGCATCACCCGCGTGTCTGCCGCTTCGAACAAGCGGATGTTCTTAGAACGGGACGACAGCGGGGAGACCACGAATTCGACCGTCGCGAGTAGCTGGATGGGTAGAGAGAGCAGCGCGAAACACAGTAGTAAAGGGACAGGACGCCGATATCTCATAGTTCCGAATTTTTTTCTCTGGGACCGCGTTTTTCCCATCATACGTTGCCCGTTTGTGCATGTCAAGAACAGGTCGTACACAAAAAAACCGGCCTGGCCAGCGCCAGACCGGTCGCAGGTACTCGCCTGGAGTTCAGCGGTGGGCGACGTTCTTGTCGTGATACTTCTTGAGCTGGGTTTCTATCCGTTCCTTAGCGGCGTCCACAGCTTTGTAGAGATTCTCCTCAACGCAGGAAGCAGTAAGGGTTTGCTGCGGAACCTTCAAAACGATTTCTACCTGCGTTCCCTTCTTCTGTTTTTCCACTACGACTTCGCATTCGACGATCCGATCGTAGTACTGACCAAATTTCTCGCACGCCTTTTCGATGTACTCGCGAGTGGCATCGGACACTTTATCGTGGCGCACACTTATGGTCGGGGTCAACGTCGTGTTCTCCTTGCGATGTATAACCAGCAGCGGTAGGGACACCGTTGAAAATACCAGGACGAATGGATGGGTCAACTCCAAAACCCCCAAGCGCTGGACGTTGCCCGGGGACTTCTGGGCGCGGCGCCGGGAAGCGTCAGCCGCGATTCACGAGTGGGACGTAAGCGCGTTGGGGATACCCGGTATAGACCTGCCGGGGCCGGCTGATGCGGTCCTTGGTGATGAAGCGCATCTCCCGCCAGTGGGCTATCCAGCCAGGCATGCGCCCAATGGCGAAAATGACGGTGTACATATCCTTGGGGATGCCCAAGGCGCGCAGGATGATCCCGCTGTAGAAATCGACGTTCGGATACAGCTTGCGCTCGATGAAGTAATCGTCGCTTAGCGCGGCCTCTTCCAGCTCCTCGGCCATGCCCAGCAGCGGATCCTTGATGCGCAGTTTAGCTAGGACGTCCACTGCGGACTGCTTAATGATCTTCGCCCGCGGGTCGAAATTCTTGTACACCCGATGACCGAATCCCATCAAGCGCAGGCCTTCCGTCTTGTCTTTCACTTGCTGTACCAAGGTCTTGACCGAGATATTTTCCGCGTGCATATGCTCCAGCATGTCTACCACCGCAACATTCGCGCCTCCGTGCAAGGGTCCCCAGAGGGCACACACTCCTGCCGCCACCGAAGCGAACAGGTTGGCTTCGGAGCTTCCCACCATACGCACCGTGGAGGTGCTGCAGTTCTGCTCGTGATCCGCATGGAGTAGAAAGATCAGATCCAGTGCCCGCACCAGCTCTGGCTGCGCATCAAACTCGACGTACGGATCGCTGAACATCATGTGCAGAAAGTTTTCGGAAAAGGCTTTATCCGGATGTGGGTAGTTGATCTGGTAGCCCATCTCGTGGCGGTAGGAATAGGCGGCGATAGTGCGAATCTTGGCAATGATGCGCGCAGCGGCTTCGAGAAAGCCGTCGTCGTCCTCGATCTCGACCAGCTCTGGATAAAAACAGCTCAAGGCATTGAGTACCGCCGACAGCACCGCCATCGGCGGCGAGTTGGACGGAAAGAGATCGAAGTGGTGGCGGATCTCTTCTCGCAGCATCTGGTGTTTGGTGAGAAGGTCGCTAAACGCATCCAACTGTTCGGCGGTGGGCAACTCACCCCAGATGAGCAGATAAGAGCTTTCGATGAAGGTGCTGTGTTGGGCGAGCTCCTCGATCGGAATACCGCGATAGCGCAGGATGCCCTTCTCGCCGTCGATGAAGGTTATGGCACTTTGGCACGAGCCGGTGTTGCCGAAACCGCTGTCCAGTGTGATGTGCCCGGTCTCCGCTCTGAGATTCTTGATGTCGATAGCATGTTCATCTTCGGTTCCCACTATTACCGGAAGTTCCAGCTCGGTGCCATTGAGCTTGAGTTGGGCTTTTTCGGTCATAGGATGATCTCCTGGTGAGCGTTGTCCTGTTGCCGTTCTGACTCGTGGAAGGTAATGGCGAATAGGGATGCCGTGGCTGGTTTAGCGATCCGGCGAAATGATAGGCCGCTGGGTCGAGGGTGTCAATGTTCAAATTGCCTCAGCGCAACACCGTCAGCGGCGCCCGCACCGCCGCTCCTTCGGCCTCGTTGCGGGCATCAATTCGGTAGAGATAAGTGCCGTTGGCCACCCGTGCGCCGCCCTCGTCGCGACCGTCCCACGAAACGGTGCAGAATCCCGCGAGGTGTTCCTCCGTGGCCAGGCGTCGGACCAGGCGGCCGCTCAACGAGAAAACCCGCACCGTAACCCGGGCGTCCTGAGAGAGGGAAAAGGTAAAATCGGCACTCTCCTGCACCGGGTGTGGAAACACCAAGGAGCGAGCGATGGTAAGATCGTTGCGCAAGAGGAACTGGTAGGACCATTCGCGGCTGCCTCCACCTAGATCACCGGTTCTGATCCGCAGATGGTGTCTTCCTTCGGGGGCCGTTGATCGGTAGAACAGATGCAGGCCCCCATCGTCGTCGTGTCGTATCGAGTCGACCTCTACATGGACCTCGTCCACCAGTAACTCGACCGTTTCCGGAGCAGTGGAAAGATGAATCCACAGAGCTTCGTCCGATCTCAAGAAATCACCGTCTTGAAAAGTCCGACCGGACGGTACAACAACGAGGGTCGGACCGGCTGATAGCGGAAAGGTTACCGCGAGCCGGTTGTCCTGCGGATCCGCGTCCGGCTGGGCGGTGACGAGGCGCACGAATCGCTCTTCTTGCGGCCCGGGTGGCGCCAGACCGTCGAAACCTATCACCTGCGCCGCGCCCGGATGGGAGAGGTCGGTGATGGTTTGTGCAGCTAGGACGGTACCTCCAGCGTTCTCCACCTGGATCACAACCTGGTCTTCGACCGGCGGCTCCAGGATCCGCACTACAGCTTCGATCCGTAACACCGAATCTACCTCTCCCGTAGCGGTGACGACCTGCAAGGATGGCAGCGGCGTATACCGTACCGACCAGTCGTTCAAGGTGGCATCGGCCGCCCCAGAGAATCTCGCCCGCAGCTTGAGATAACGATGGGTGGCCGCCGCCACTGAGCTGATATCTACCGACCCGTTCGGAACCAGATCGGTAAATCCCTCCAGGGGCATCCAAGTGCTGTCGACCGCGCTGCGGGTGAGTAGATCTATACGCAGGTTTGTCGCCGACGGAGCGGTGCCGTTGGTTGCCACCAAACGCCATTCCGCCGCGGGCCCAATGGCTGGCGAGACAAATTCGGCGTCCTCCACGCGCTCCCCGCCGGCATAACGGTAGATGGTGGGTCCGAAGAGGTCTCCAAGCCACACCTTATTGTTGACCCAATCGTACTGGCCCGAGACGATTCGGGTGGAGTCCTGATCGCCTACCGACTCATCGCGCACAGCGCCGTCGGTGGGGTCCACTCTTCGGACGCGGTGGCCGCCGCTGAACTCGATGAAATAGAGATCCTCGGTATCTGCGATCACCCCATCGGTCCACTTGTAGGTGAAGCCGGTCTCGGTGGGGGGAGAGGTAAAATCCCGCACCAAAGCCCACCCGTTTTCCGGATCGAAGACCCGCACCCGCCACTCGTTGCGCGTCCCCACTTCTGAGCTCATGGAGACGTTGTAAATATGTTCCCCATCGGAAGTGAGTAACGAGTGTCCGTCTTCGACGCGGCCGTACTTCCACTCCACCAGCCCATCCGGTACTTCGACGGTGTCCATTCTTCCCGTCGAGACTGCGATGCGCTCCAGCTCGAAGGCACGCCCGCTCTCGTTGTAAATGAAGCCATCGCTATGGTAGGTGGCCGAGATGCCGGCGGTGGTGGAGTCAGCTAATGTGCCATAGACCACCCCGCCGGATGTGCCGTTGAATCCGGTTCCGATCCGGGTGAAATAGTCGCTGCCCGGATAAACAGTGGATGTATCGTTGAACCAGCGTTTGGCGTAGAGATACCTGCCATCTGTACAGACGACTCCGGCTCCCTCGAGCTCGGCCACGGTAAACCACCCTTCCCGCTCGGCACCTGTCATGCGGAAGGGCCGCTTTGTCGGGGGCAAAACCAGCGCACCGCGACGGTCGAGTTCCAAGGGGGGAGCTATCTCAGGAGCGATAAACTGTTCACCGGACTGGCGCCAATCCGGGAGACTCGGCTCGCTGGACGTCGAAAATGACCGGTGTGCACTCCATGGACCTGCCAATCCGTTGCGTACGATACGGGCGCGCCAGAAGTAAATCGCCTCTTCTTCGACGGTCACTTCGTGGGTGGCCAGACCGTTTCTCGAGGCGACGGTTGGGGATAAGGTCGTGTTGCCTGCTGCGAATTCGGCGCGGGTGGACAGCGCAAACTCGCATTCGAGCGGACCAGCATCGATGGGCAGCAGAGCCGTTAGCTTAGCGCCATTCGACCGTACCACGGCATGGTTTTTGGGAGATCCCTGTAATGGCATCAAAGGCTCTAAAACCTCAACGCCCAACTGGTTTTGGTTGTTCAAGCGTTTTTCATCAGCGGTCTCGCCGTCTGGATCGAGGAGCATCTCCAGGCGATAACTTCCGGCGACGCCGATGGACCAGGGCACCGAAAGCGATTGTTCCCCGGTGAAGCCAGGTTGTTGGCGGTCGACCAGGGTGTCGGGATCGGACCCCGTTGGAGGGTGGGCGAGAAGAAGCACTCGAACGCTATCCGGCGTGGCAATGGAGTGATTGTCCAGCCCCAGCTCGATCGATGTCGTTTGCCCCGGGAAAAGCACCTGCGACGCGACGCTGAGATGCGCGGCCACGAAATCAGGCGCGCGCTGCAGGGCCAGCTTTTGCGCCGGGTCGCCGAAAAGCTGCATGGTTAGCACCGCCTCCTTGAAACTGGAATGGGCGGCCAGGACCTGCGTCTTGGCGGCGTTGAGACTCGAACCAAACTGCAGATTCCCCCGGTCGAACAATTCTGCGAACAGGTTCTCGCCCAGGAGCTCGTTCTGGGCGACAAAACTCTCGGCCGTAGCGGAGATATACGCGATCGAACCCCCCGTTGGTTTGTCAGTGAAAACCTCCCCCAGGCTCTCCACGTGGGGATTGGCAAACATGCCGTTCAGGCAGGAAAGCGCCAGCATCAGTGGCAAACGTTGGCCGTTGTTCACCTGGCTCAGATAATCCCAGTCCGGGAATTGCAGTGAGAACAGGAACTGCATGGTGCCGGCGCTGCCGTGGCCGCTGAAGTTGACCAGCAGCGCGCCGTCGTTGAGAGCATCGAGGAATCGCTTTCCGGTGGCGTTCGGGATCGGGGCATTGTCTTCATTGTAGACCTTGATCGATTGCAGACCCACTGGCTCTGTATAGCGGTCGGCAAGGCGGTCGCTGAGTTCCGTGAACAGACCCCGGGCGTGATAGTTGGCCGCGTAGACGACGCGGCCACGCCAGGGACCGAGTTCGGGTTCGGTGTCGTAGCGGATGATCTTTTCCACCGCCGCTGCCGCTTCTTCGGGCGAGCCGACGGCCAAACGTCCCACGGCCAGGTCGGGCAAAAGGTCTTCCCCCTCCAAGAAAGCAAACTGAACGTCGCTTGGAGCATGACCACGATTGCGCGCATGGTAATACGTGCTCGGCACGAAGCTGGGGGCACCGCCGCCGAAGAGATTGCGATAGTCGAAGGTGGCATCCCCCATGAGCAGCAGGTAGGTCGGCCGCGTTTCCCAGGCGTCATAGCTGTATTGAACCAGCGCCTTCACCGCATCCCGATCGAAAAGGCCATATGAAAACTCGTCGTAGATATCCTCCGTGCTGACGATCGCTACGTTCAGGCCGTCGCGACTGCGGTGGCGGGCCAGGCGCTCCGCCGATTCCATGAAGAGCGGGTGCGTGATGATGAGGTAGTTAGCGGCGCGATCCGTTGTGCGCCACGCGGACGGTTCGTCTACGGAGCCGGCGGGGCTGAGAATCCGGGTGCTGTCGGCGATCACAAAGACCGCATCCTCAGCCGATTGGTGTTCGAAGGTCGCCGCTATCCCAGTCTCGGTCGAGTCGAGCTCCAGGCGGGTGAAACGGATCCCATTCTCCACATCGAATAGCTGGATCTCTCGGTTGCGAAAACCACCAACTGAGATCCTTTCCCCGCTGGCGATGGCCGGTCTTTCAAACGACAAGAAGCCGACCTTGGCGCGGTAGAGCCTGCGGTAATCGATTGCGAACCAGTTGAAAAACACCTGGTCCCATTTCGCCTGGTCGGCAAAAGCCTGGAGCAGGATCCGGTTGGTGCCGTCGCGCAGGTAGCTGCTGGGAATTTCGCGCTCGAATCTACGCTCCACCTGACCCTCCCAGACAGCGTCATCGATCTCCTTGTTGTTGAGTTTTACCACCGTGTGATGGCCCAGATTGGTTGTTCCGTGGAGGACTACGCGAAGGCGCGCTGTGTACTCTTCGTCGAGCTTTGGATAGCTCAAGTCGCGAGCGAATATGCGCGAGGAAGGGACATCCGGTTTGGTTGCAAAGACCGGCTGATCCCAGAACCAGTGATCGCGCAGATTGTCCGGCGCATCCGGCAGCGGGTCGTACCACAGATCCTGCTCGAAGTGAGCTGTCGACCAGTGATAACCCGACTCGGGAAACTGGTTTGTTGGAGCCCCTTCCTGTTCGACGAAACGCCGGCCCCACTCGCCGCTCCAGGTGAGCCAATAGGTGTTCTGCCGACCAAACATGCTATCGAAATCGCGATCGTCGCGGCGAAACTGACCGTAGAACAGCAAAAAATCCCCGTCGTGGAAGATGCCGTCCTCCTCTCCGGAGACGTATACGGCCTGTTCGCGCCCACGATGGAAGAGCCGCAAGGTGCGCGGATCAACCCCATCCAAGTCGAGATCCAAACCCTCAAGAAATGTCTGATCTACCCGAAACAGTTCGTCCCGGTCCACGACCAGCTTCACCCACCTTTGGGTGGGATCGTACCATTCGTTCTGGCTCGTTTTGGCGACGGGCCGGCGCACCGCCTCATATACTGGATTCAAAAAATGCCCGTGGAAGGAGGAACGTCGAGCCCCTGCAGTTGGCACCTTCGAGGGGCGGCCCCCCACGAAGTGGACCCGAATCACCATTCGATCGAAGACCCGCAGCACCCGCCGCACCGGATTGTACCGAAACGGGTGTAGGTGGAAGCGATGCGCGCGGACTCCTCGTTGGACGCCGAGAAACTCACTGGCAGCCAACTCCGTCGGGCCGAAGGCATCGGTGCCGTAAGCCAGCGGATCTCGGTGGAACACCTCCTCGACCCTTTCGCCAGCAGCGACAGCTGTTGCGACCGGCAGCAAATCGATCTCTTCGTACTGCAGGTAGTGCGCCTCAAGCACCTCGAGGCGAAGGCCGGCGCCCTCAGGCGCCGATATTAACGCCGACCGAAAGGGAACGGAAGGAACCCCTGGCGTCAGAGGCCGGGGACCAGCCGTCGGGAGCACGTGGAACCGCTCACCCTGAATCTGGCGCTCGATGGGCGGCTGAGGAGACTGGCGAAACTCGACGGTGAGGCCCGTGGGATCACGGGCCACAACCTCAAGTTGATCGCCGCCGCACCGCGCCGCTAGAAACAGCGTGAGCAGGGTTGCAACTGAAACAGGAAGCATGTTGACGGAGCTTGCGAGGGTTCGTAGCGTGAGACTTGGAACTGGTTGAAGAAAAAGAAGATACGGTGTTCGATCTGCTAAAAAGTAGAACCCTCCGGTGGCACTGTCCAGCAAACTTCCTCGTCCTGGTGGGTCTGGCCCTGCCTTGCTGGGGGTTCGATGTTTTGGGCTCGGTTCGACTCGACCTCGATCGGCACCCGGTGGCGGGTGCCACGGTGCGATTTACCGAACACGCGTCCGGCGACCTGTTTGAGACGCAGACAGCTGCCAGCGGTTCCTATGTCATCTCCCTTCCCGACGTTGCCACATCCATCAGCAGCTTCCCGTCGCGTTCTCCCTCCCATGCCGAGACCCAGCTGGGTGCTGCCTTTCCCAACCCGTTCAATCCCCTAGCGATCATCCCGTTCCACCTATCCCGTTCAGCCCAGGCACGGCTGCAGGTGTACGATCTGCTGGGTCGGCGGGTGCGACGCCTGGTGGACCAAGATCTGGCAGCGGGCACCTATCGCATCGTGTGGGACGGAACGGACGATCGTCGCCAGGCGGTGGCTGCCGGGGTCTACTTCTATCGCTTGGAGGCGGGAGAATTCGCCGCTAGTCGAAAGCTGACCATGTTGGACGGGAGTAAGAGCCGGCACTCGCCGGGCAACTGGTCTCCCAAGGCGCTCGCGCAAGCGCGCTTCGACCTGGAGGTGTCGGGGATCGGGATCGAGACCCTGCGGATGGAGAATGTCCAGCCTTTTGCCCGGGAGTTCGATGCCCAGCTCACCGTTTCTTTGGCACGGCGAAACGAACCGCTGCCGTCGGGCGCATCGGCCCTGCTGTTGGGCATACCCGGCGGTTCGTTCACCATGGGCAGCAAGGAGTACCAGGACGAATCACCCCCCCACCAGGTATTGCTGGACGGGTTTTTCCTGCAGCAACTCGAGGTAACCCAGGCCCAGTATCGATTGTGCATCGAAGCGGGCGCCTGTCTCGAACCGGCCAGCGGCGAGGCGTGCAACTGGGGGCGGGACGACCGCGACGATCATCCGGCTAACTGTATCAGCTGGTTCGACGCCTCGCGCTATTGCAGTTGGGCCGGGATGCGGTTGCCGACGGAGGCGGAGTGGGAGAAAGGGGCGCGGGGAACCTTCGGGTGGAGCTACCCGTGGGGGAACACCCCGCCTGGCGGAGCGGGCGATTGCGACCGTGCCATCATGATGCGTGCGGGATTGGGGCTGGGCTGCGGGCATGATGGCACCGGTCCCGTGGGCGGCCGGCCTTTAGGGGCAAGTCCGTACGGGCTGCTCGATATGGCCGGGAATGTCTGGGAGTGGGTCATGGACGATTACGACCGGAGCTATTATGCCGAGGCTCCGCCGAAAAACCCCGTCCACCTTGGCGACGGAAGTCGTAAGGTGTTGCGCGGTAATGGTTGGTTTTATGTCGATCCGGACCCCGACATGCGCGCCGCGAACCGCTACCGGATGCCGCCTCTGCGCTGGTACCCGTATGTCGGAGTGCGCTGTGCCACCTCAGGTCCCACTCTGGCCCCCATCCGAGCTCCGGATCCGGGCATCGAATCCGCCGCTCTAAGGCGGTCAGACTGGCGCCAGAGGAACCGCTTTGTACAACGCCAGGAGGGGGACGATCCTGCTGCCGGCCCGGAGTTTCCTGTCGACTTGGAGGAAATGGTTTTGGTGCCGGCGGGTCGCTTCCGGATGGGGACCGAAGATGGCGCGGGCGACGAACGACCTGAGCGAACGGTTTTTGTCAGCGCCTTTCATATTGACCGGCACGAAGTTACCGTGGCCGAATACGAGGCCTGCGTCCGCGACAGGTCCTGCACCGAGCCGTACAGCGGGCCCGACGCGTATCGGCTGCAGTTCGAAGGTGACTTCACCAACTGGGGAAAACCGGAACGTGCCTTGCACCCGGTCAACGCCGTCACCTGGTTTCAAGCCAACACCTACTGCGGGTGGGCGAACAAGCGATTGCCGACCGAGGCGGAATGGGAGAAAGCGGCTCGCGGCACGGAGGGTCAACGCTACCCATGGGGGGATGAAGATCCCGATTGCGACTGGATCGTCATGGACGACGGCGGCGATGGGTGCGGACGGGAGAGCACCTGGCCGGTCGGTTCGAAACCGCGAGGAGCCAGCCCGTACGGAGCGCTTGATATGTCGGGCAATGTGTGGGAATGGGTGGCCGACTGGTGGTCTCGGGACTATTACGTGGGCGGCCCGACTCGAGACCCGCTGAACACCGAGGCTGGCGAAGCCGAACTGAAGGTCCTGCGGGGGGGCTCGCTGGCCGATCAAAACCCCCACATCCATCTGGCCGCCAATCGCCTCGGCTATGGACCCAAGTCCCGCTTCGACTACACCATCGGCTTCCGTTGTGCCCGCGCCTTAGAGTAGGCCAAACAAAAAGCGGGTCGGTCCGAAGACCTTCCCGCTTCTGCCCGCCTCTCGAAAACTTTGCTAGTGCCCTGTATCTTGTTGACGAATCTGTTCGATCTTGCTGTCGCGTTCGGTAAATATCTGCTCGCGCAACTGGTTGATCTCGTTCTGGAACTGCCGTTGATGCTCGGCCATGGTCTGCGGATCGACCTCCCGTTGCATCTTTTCCAACTTGCCCTTGATCATGATCTCTTGCTCAGCCCACTTGGCTTCGTACTCCTTCGTCACTTGATCAATGGCCTGAACCTGTTCCGGAGTTAATTTGACGTAGTCGTCGCCATCAACGGCGCCATCCGCTTTTTCCATTGCCAGTTCGATTGCAGACTTCATCGCCGTCCTCCTTGATGAAACCGCGATGCACAGAACATAGGAGGCCGAACGGTAAGCGGCAAGAAGAATTGCGCCACTCAACAGCGAATCCTACTATTTTTTTGTATGCCCGCACGAAAACGATGCGAGCAGCGCGGCAGCGTCGACAGATGTGATGCCGGCAGCCGACAACCAAACCGCGGGAGTGCGAGATGTCAAAGCAATGGAAGGTTTATCTGGCAGGCGAAGTACACAGCGATTGGCGCCAGCAAATTACTCAAGGCGCCGAGGAGGCAGAGCTAGACGTGTTGTTCTTCGCGCCGGTTGTGGACCATGGCGCCAGCGATGGTTGCGGTGTTGACATTCTCGGCCCCGAGGAGGACCCGTTCTGGACTGATCACAAAGGCGGTAAGATCAACGCCATTCGCACGCGCACGCTTATTCGCGATTGCGATGTTGTGGTGGTGAAATTTGGCGAAGAGTACCGGCAGTGGAATGCGGCTTTCGATGCCGGATACGCCTTCGCGCTGAACAAACCTCTGATCGTGTTGCATCCGCCTGACCTACGGCACCCGCTAAAAGAGGTAGACGCCGCCGCCCTGGCAGTAGCTTCGGAACCGGCACAGGTGGTCGAGGTGCTGAACTACGCGATGAGCGCGGTGTAACCCTTGCGCCCGAAGGCGCTCAGGGCTGTGGAGCCGACTGCGGGAAGAGATCCGCAAAGAGGAAAAAATCCGCGAAATCTATCCTGCCGTCCCCGTTCAGATCGAAAACCGCTGTCGGCGGCGTCGACTCGGAGTCGTATGCCTGGGCGAACAGGCTGAAATCCTCCAGGTCCACCAGACCATTGCGGTCAAAATCCCCCGGTGCGGAATCAGAACCCGCCTCGTCCTCGGCCGCCGCCTCACCGCGTGATTCTCCTTCGCCGGTCTCCGGTTGTGCCGGTTGCGGACGCACTACCAGAGCGCCGGCACCGGCAATCGTTAGGCGCAGTTGGTCGGCGGCGAGGCTGCTGTCGAGCAGCGCACCGTCGAATCGCAAAGAATCCAGCGCCGTCGCGGACAGGGGTATCAGGATCTCGGTCCCGCCGTCCGCCGCCGCCGCAAATCCCTGCAAACCCCCGTCTTCGAAGCTGAGGGAAAGATCGACCGTATCTCCGGCACTGAAAACATCCTCCCCCCCGATGCGCAAAAAGCTCGCGTCCTGAATCGTGTAGGACCGCAACAGATCGCCTTCGTAACGGAGCTGTCCGAAGCGGGCGTCGGTGCGCACGTTGCCATTCTGGTCTTCGACCAGAATGGAGTCGGCGCCATGCTCGGCGACCCACGCCAGATCGCGGAATCCGTCCCCTTCAATGTGCACCGCTTGGGCCCCGGTAGCGCTGCCGACTTCGAAGGAGGGCACTGGCATTCCGCTTGCCGAGGGAAACAAGACGGATAGAAACTCTACGTTGCTACCAGTGGTCTGGGCCTGCAGGAATGTATGGGTTTCCTCCTGGCTAAACGTGAAGGAATGGATAGTGTCGGCTTCAGCTAAGGTGAGGTCTTGCTGGGGAACGACGTAGGCGACCAGTTGCGCATCGGGTCGCACCCAGCGCGCCAAGGGGCCTGCACGGGAATAGTCGGCGCCCGTGTTTCCGCCCGCATTTCCGTGGAGCCGCCATTCGTACTGGTGGACCTCGAGATCGCGCACCTCATCGGCCACAACGAAATACCGTTTCCCGGAAAACATCACCCGCCGCCGCAGGTCGACACCGCCATACTGGGCGCGCACTTCGGCGTAATCCAGGTGCTCGGTGCTGAAAAACTCCTCGATAAATGCGTTGTTGCCGCCGCCGATGGACTCGCCGATCAACGGATCCACAAACAGCGGTGGCCCTTCACCATCCACTAGAATGACATTGTGACTGCGGCCGGCATTGACCTTGTGGTGGTTGGTAAAGTTGATGTACCCCGCATCGACGGCCAGCATCTCCCCAAAGGCGTAGATGATGAAACTGGTCTCGTCGGCATGCTCGTGTGCCAGTCCGCGGTTGCGGACGAGCCCATGCTCGCCCCGTAGCAGCATGTAGATCCCGTCCGAGGACCAGTCGTTGCGGAAGACCGCATCTCCGGCTTCGGGCATGAATATCGTCGGCCCGCGGGTTGGCTCCTGGGGTTCGATGCGGTCGTCGTAGAGAGCAATAGCATCCAGCTCTGAAAACTCCCGCACGTACAGCCCGGTCGCGTTGTTCTGCCAGTCCCAAAGATGCACCGGACCGTCGTCGTCGACGGCGGCCAGGTAATGACCGTAGAATTCGTCCAAGTGGCCGTCATCGATGTTTGGCCGGCGCCCGTTGGGCATGCGAATATTCACCGACCAGTCGTGCATCTTGCGCACGATCGGCGCGTCGATGAGATCAAGCCCGGTGAGACGTTTCATGGCGATCAGGTAAGGCAGGTAGACGTCGGCGGCGTAACGACTATAGAACGGACCCTCGGCGTACCCACCGTCTACGGGATCTATCTGATACTCCAGGGTGCGGCTGGACAGATCCACCGCCCGGTCGGACCATTGTTGGGGGGTTTTGTCGTCGACGCCGGGATGATCCGCCAGCACCATGGCGGCAAACCCCAGTCCGCCGTAAGCTCGCAGATGCCAGTTGTCGATATGGGGCGTCTCGTGCAGACGCAGCTTAATGGTCACGAAGCCGAGATTGATCTCTTGTACCACGATGCCCTTCATCAAGCGCGCCGCTTCCTCGGCGAGGAGAGCGCGAACCGCCGCCAATGTGGTAGGATTAGCGCTCACAAACTCGTGCAGCATGTCGTAGGCTTGAGCGTATTGGGCTACCACCTCTCCTTCGTTGTGCGGCTCGCCCAGGTCGCCGCCCCGGGGAGGAAACCTCATATCGAGGAGAAGCTCCAATCCCCGCTGTGCGAAGGTCTCGTCATCGGTCATGAGATAGGCAAATGCAAGGCTCTTGGCGTAACGGGCCTTGGATCGCTCTACGGTTACGGTATCTGGAACGGTTTGCGCGCGTTGCAGCGTGGTTTGCCACCAACTCGAGTACGGGGCGCGCTCGATGCGGCTCTTTAGCAGAGGTAGCTCGGCGGCAGTAAACAGCAGGCTGGGATGGGTCTCGGGCGGAAGAGTCTGGCTGTGCCCCGCCGCAGCGAACAGCAGGGTTGAGGCGACCAAGGCGATCTTGCCAGAGCAGCGGTGGCGGCAGAACGCGATACGATCCGCCATCACCACAGCGATGGCGCGTTCAGAACCACCGGCGGAGGTTGACACCTCCTTGGATACCGACAAAAACGTAGTCGCTGCCGATGTTGACCTTGAATCCGCCCGCCTTTTCCGTCTGGGAGTTGAACAGCAGGCCGAAGGTGACATAGGGCGTCTTGGGGTTGAATGCTCGAAAGCCGACACCGGTGAACAGATTGCCCGGTTGGTTTCCGAACCAAAGATTCTCTATGGGGATGAAGCTGAGATCGGCTCCGGTCGAACCTCGAAGGACGGTCCCCCCGGAGCATCGCAGGTCGGAAACGAGAAAATTGGTCTCTCGGTCCACGCAGGCTTGGCCCCCACGCACGAATAAACGCTGGTACCGCGGATCCTTGGCGTCCCCCTCCAGAAGGCCGATATCGAGGGCGCTTGCGGAAAACAGCAGCCGGTAAGGGGAAAGCACCGCCATAAATCCGGCGGGAATGGCAATGCCTGCTTTAGTGCCTACGGTGAGCAGGCCGAGGCCAGCGGAGAGGTAGAAGTTCGAGCCGGGTTCCACTGCGACTTCGGACTCGTACTGCGCCCCTGCCCCGGTGTGTATTAGCACCAGCCCCACAACAAAAAGGCCTATACAGTGGCGCTGTATGCCGGTTCGCAGATCGACTGAGAGGCTTCGGAAAGCCTGGCTAATTACTCTGCCTCCCCGTCTGACCCACCCACCATGGCGTCGATCTGGCCGACGATCTGCTCGTGCTGCGCGGTGATCTCCTCGACGCTCTTTTGCAACCTGGCCGCGTACGGATCCATCGCCGGAATCAGATCATCGCCGGCGTAGCCGATTTTCATGGTGCGGACGGCAATATCGGCGATGTGGACCATGGCGGCCAATCGCTTGTGTTGCGTCGTCTCTCCTGGAGTATGGTGAGCGGCTATCGCTGTGCGAACCTCGCCAGGGAGGTCCCAGTGCACCGCCAGCTCCCCCCCACACTCGGCGTGGGTGATGCCCAGGAGCTCCTGCTCCGCCTTGTACATCGACACCCCTTCCTTCTCCACAAGATCTATAACCGAGGCAAAGTGCTCAGGGAAGCGAAACTTGAACACCGCTTTCCCCACATCGTGCAACACACCCAGAAGGAAGTGGGTCTTTTTCTTGTCCGCTTTGCCGATCACCTCCATCGCCAGACCGGTTGCCATGGAATGACGCCACAGGTCTTGCATGCTCAGTTTGGTTTCTCCCTCTTTCTCGTCTTCGAACATGCTGACGATAACCGCCGACTGCACGATTTGACGAATCACCGCCACCCCCAGAAAAGCCACCGCCTGTTTCATCATGCTGCCTTGAAATCCGAAGAACCCCGAGTGGCAAGTGCGCATGACCTTGGCCGACATTGCCGCATCCATCTCCAGGGTCTTGGCGACGGCGTTCATGTCTACTTCGTCGTCCGCCTTGCTGAGTAGGACCAGCAGCTTGCTGTGGGCTTCCGGCATCGCCGGCAGATTGCTGAGGTTCCGCAGCTCGTCGCGAATCTCATTAAAGGTGGGTTTTTCCACCGGAGTCTCGTCGCCGAGTACATCTTCCAGCTTCTTTTTAAGTGCCGCCATGGTGAACGGCTTGAGCAGGAAATTGCTCACCCCGACTTCGTTACTGTCGGTAATTACCTTGCGCGCCTCGTCCTTGTTCGTGGGTAAACCGAGAATGATCGGTATGGTGTTGAATTTCGGGTGCAGGCGCAGAATGCGAGCTGTTTTTACCCCACCCATCGGCACCTGGTTGTCCAAGAGGATGAGGTCACACTCGTGCCGACGAAGCTCGATGGCGGCTTCGGCCCCATGGCGCACATCGGTGGCGTCGAAGCCGTTTTGCTCAATTGATCGGCTACGAGCTGTCCGATCTTTGGGCTGCGCTCAACTACCAAGACCCGAGGCATGAATCAGTGCATATCAATGAAAAAGTGCCGGTCGGTTCGATACTCAGTGAAGAAAAATATAGTAAGGAACCCTAGTGCTAGCCACAAGCTGCACCGGCTTCTCATCGTGGCCGGGGGGAGTTCTCATCGGTGCCCTCGATGCGGGCTTTTGCCGGCTCCCACAGCACGTCACCGGACGCCCCTTGGTTATGGTGCCGCGCCATTACGAAGAGCAGGTCGGAGAGTCGATTCAAGTAACGTGGAACCTGTTCGTTGACACTTTCATCCGCGGCGAGACCCCAGACTCTGCGCTCGGCCCGGCGACACACTGTGCGCGCAAGGTGCAACCAAGCCGCCGCCAGGGTGCCGCCGGGTAAAACGAAGCTACGCAAGGGTTCGAGGGACTCGTTCAATTCGTCGATGGTGGATTCGAGTCGCCGAACTTGATCGTGGCCAAGGCGCAAGGCAGACGCTTCTTCGCGAGCCTCCTTCTGTGGATGACAGAGGTCGCCACCGAGGTCGAACAGGTCGTTTTGGGTGAGTTGCAGAGCTTCTTTTTGCTTGTCGGGCAGCGATTGTGTCAGCACGAGACCCAATACGGCGTTCAACTCGTCCACGGTGCCGTACGCCTCCACTCGGGGATGGGTTTTCGGAACCTCCTCACCATTGCCCAATCGGGTCGCTCCCCCATCTCCGGACTTCGTGTAGATCTTTGAAAGGGTTACCACATCCACCTCCTGAGTTCATGGCCCTGCGGCGACGCCAAACCATTGACTTGCACGGGGCCCAAACATACATTGCAGTCGAGCTTGGCGATACCTAATCCTTCGAAAACTAACGTGTTACCGGACATTCAGAACAGCCCGGATCAAAGAGGCATCGACATCGACCAGGTCGGTGTCTCGAACGTTCGCTACCCCCTAACATTGCCTCTTCGTGACGGTGGAGAATTCAACACCGTTGCCAACGTATCCATGACGGTGCGCTTGCCCCACGATCAGAAGGGCACGCACATGTCGCGGTTCATGATCGCCCTCAATGAGCAGAACCATCACTTCCGGCCCGACAACGTCCATATCGTGCTGGAGGAGATGCTGCGACTCTTGGTCGCCGAAGAGGCCTATTTGGACATGGAGTTTCCGATCTTTCTCTGCCGACCGGCTCCGGTGAGCGGCGAAAGTGGACTTTTGGATTACGACTGCATGTTCCGAGCGATGATGTCGAAGGAAGGTTGGTACGACAAAATGGTAGGCGTCAGGGTTAACGCCGCCAGTTGTTGTCCATGCAGCAAGGAGATCAGCGAGTACGGCGCCCACAACCAGCGCTCGGAAATCAAAGTGGACGTGCGACCCTCAGATGATGCGTTCATTTGGTTCGAAGACCTCATCGATATCGCCGAGCGCAGCGCTTCTTGCCAACTCTACCCGATCTTAAAGCGTCCCGACGAAAAATACGTGACTGAGAAATCCTACGACAATCCGAAATTTGTCGAGGATATCGTGCGCGACGTGTCGGAGGAAACCATCGTTTTGATGGAGACAGACCGCATCAGCTGGTTCTACGTCTCAAGCAACAACTACGAAAGCATCCATAACCACGACGCGTTTGCAAAAATCGAGCGTGGTGTGCGCGGGCCGTTGTTGAACCTCAGGGAAGCGGAGGACGTCGAGGCTTTGCTCTAACCGGTCACCGTAGCTCGATCTCAAAAAGCTGCGGCCAGTTCTTTCCCGTTACATAGAGTCTGTTTCCTGCTTCGTCGTAAGCGATCCCATTGAGAACCCCTGCGACGTTGGGCCCTTGAACCTCGGCGAGAAGGCCCTTCAGGTCGATCCACCCGGTCACCTTGCCACTTTTTGGGTCGATGCGAGCGATGCGGTCTGATTGCAGGATGTTCGCGAATACCTCGCTACCGATATACTCCAATTCGTTTAAAAGGGTTACCGGGCCGTCGCTGTCGTACACCGCCACACGCCCGAGCTCGACGAACGAATTCGGGTCCATGAAATAGAGTGTGGAGCTGCCGTCGCTGAGGATCAGGCGGTCGCCGTCATGGGTTAATCCCCACCCCTCGGTATCGTAGCGGAACTGTTGCAGCAATTCGAAGGAATCACGATCGTACACGAACCCCGTACGCGAGCGCCAGGTAATCTGAATAATCCGCCCTTCCCAAACGGCAATCCCCTCGCCGAATAGGGAATCTGGAAGAGGGCGCATTTGCAGGACATCACCTGTTGCCAGCTCGACCCGGCGCAACGAGGACTCGCCATACAACCCAGTACTTTCATAGAGTGTACCGTCTGCGATCGCCAGCCCCTGGGTGAACGCCCCGGGGTCGTGGGTGTAGGCATCCACGACGCGGTAAGAGTACTCCGGCGTTGTATGCTGCAGCGAAGGGGGAACCGGACTCTGCTCAGGTTCGTCCGCTTTGGGAGAGTTTGAACAGAACCACCCTAGGCTGCAGAAGGCGGCGATCTGAAGCACCGATCGCGCTGTGGCTAATGTCTGTTTGTGCATATGCCCGCAAGGCGGCGCTGTGGCTGCCAGTATGGCCATTAACATACATCAAAGGTGCCGGATTCGCTGTGGTCACTTTCGGGTGTTTTTCGATCGGAGTAGATTGGTGGACGTGATTCGACCCTTTTTTGTTTTCAGCCTCTGCCTGGTAACCTGGGGAACCCCCGCTCAGGCGGGCACATTGATAAGCGAAGCCTTCGAATCGGGCGTTTTGGATTACGAGACCGCCCTGCTGTACGAGGTGTACGCGGTCCGCGACCCGGATTCCCTGCCGCTGGCCTTTCGTCCGTCCGCGGCGGACCCGCACCCGCGTTGTGGCACCCCCGCCCTCGTCGCCGCTCAACAGGCGGCGCCGGAACTGAGTGACTCGTTTCGGGCCAAGTTCGCCCGCACCTTGCAGCGACCGTCGAGGGCAAACAGTCTGGTGACCGCTTCGGGTCGTTTTCGCCTGCACTACGACGTCGACGGTCGCCATGGCGTAGATGCCAGGGACCAGGACGGCAACGGGATACCGGACTATATAGATGAGACGGCGGCCACGCTGGAACGCTCCTGGCAACTTGAGGTGGTGGACCTTGGGTATCGGGCTCCACTAGAAGACGGCAGCGTCGGCGGCGGGAATGAATACGATGTATACCTGACCGACTTGAGCGGCTCCGGGGTGTATGGCTATGCCTTCCCTGAGCTCTCTGGAAATACCACGCCGGTCTATTTCGAGATCGACAACAATTTTACCGATCCGATTTACGTTCAGACCCGCGGTTTGGATGCCCTGCATGTCACCCTGGCCCATGAGTTCTTTCACGGGGTACAATTCTCCTACTACTCCGGGAGAAATGGATTGTGGTGGCAGGAGGCTTCGGCGACTTGGATGGAGGAGGTCGCCTACCCGGAAGTGGACGACTATTTGCAATATGTGCCCAGCGTGCTCCGACGGCCCGAGCGCGCCCTGGCAAGCGGCAACTTCACCGTGGAAACGCGTATCTACGGGAGCGCCCTTTTCGCCCACTTTCTCGACCAGCGTTTTGACCGCGATCTGATTCGGTTCGTGTGGGATGAGATGGCCGCCAGCAATCACGCGCGCCTGGTAAATTTCGAGCGCGCCATTCGCCAGTGGATTCCCGGCGGGTTGGCGGAAGCCATCGGCGAATACGCCGTCTGGAATTACTTCACAGGGGTCAACCACCGTCCCGGCATGTTCTACTCCGAAGGCGAAAAGTATGGCGAAGTGCGAACGCACACCCTGCAAACCGTGTCCAAGGTCGCCGTGGCCGACAGCGGCCAGGTGGATCACACGGGGAGTGCCTACCTAAGGCTGGATCCGCAACTACAAAGCGGAGGTGTGGATCTCGAACTAAATACGGCCGAGGGAAATTGGAAACGACAGCTGTTATTGATTTCGCGTGACGCCGTCGAGATCCGCGACGCCGATGCAAACAGGGTGGAGATACAGGATTGGGACCAGTTCGACGAGATTGTTGTCGTTCTCAGCAGCCTTGAGCAGTCCGGCGCGGGGTTCGAATACAATGTGGCCGCCGAGTACGATCCGAACCTTCTGAGCGGTGGCAGCGACTCGCTGGTGTTTCGTTTGGAGCAGAACCGACCGAACCCTTTTCGGACTCGGGGACTCGAAACAACCGTGATCCCATACGCGCTGGACGAGGCCAGCAGCGACGCCAGGATTTCGATCTTTTCAGCGACGGGGGAACTGGTTCGTGTGCTGGAACAGGGTGAGCGCTCGGCCCGTTCCTTTGCGGCCACCTGGGACGGGGCCAATCAAAATGGCGAAACCGTCGCCAGTGGTATCTATTATTACGTTCTCGAGGCCAATGGCCGAACCCACCAGCGCACCCTGGCTGTGATACGCCGATAATATCTCATACCAAACGCGGATTAATCGGGCAGATCAGGACAAGGAACCGAGGTTGCCCGTACGAAACGCCTCCGCCAAGGCTTTGGGGACCTCGGCTTCCGCTTCGCGGACCCGCGCACTCATCTCTTCCACCAACGCCGTCATCTCCTGCTCGCGCGCCTGCGCCATAGCCCGTCGTTCCTCCGCTTTGGCGCGAGCGATCTTCAGGTCCGCCTCAGCCTGATCTGTCTGCAGACTGGCACCGATGTTCTCTCCCACATCCACATCCGCTATATCGATAGAAAGAATCTCGAAGGCCGAACCCGAATCCAATCCCTTGGCCAGCACCGTCTTAGAGATCAGGTCCGGGCTTTCCAACACCTCTTTGTGGCTGTTGCAAGATCCGATACTGGTGATGATGCCTTCGCCGACGCGGGCAATAATCGTCTCTTCCCCGGCGCCTCCCACCAATCGATCGATATTGGCACGCACGGTGACGCGACAGGTCGCTCTCACCTGAATACCATCCTTGGCCACAGCGGTGATGAGCGGGGTGTTGATGACCTTCGGGTTGACGCTAACCTTAACTGCTTCCAAGACATCGCGTCCGGCCAGGTCGATGCTGGCCGCGCGTTCGAACGTGAGTGCTATATTGGCCTTATCTGCCGAGATCAACGCCAGGATTACCGCTTCGACGTTTCCGCCCGCCAGGTAGTGGGCTTCCATACGGTCCAGGTCGACCTCCAAACCGGCCTTGGTGGCGCTGATCTTCGGACGCACAATCGCCACCGGAGGCACCTTGCGCAGTCGCATACCCACCAGGTCTTTGAAGATCTGTACCTTTACTCCGGCAAAGAACGCACTGATCCACAACCCGAGAGGCACGAAGTAGGCGAGCAGGGCGAGGAATAGTACGATTCCGAATAAAAAAAGAACCGAAATCTGATCCATGATTGTGTCAGTTGGTTAGAAGAAAACGGCACCGCAGTCGCAACCGCAGTGCCGTTTCAGTAGACAGCTTGAGGTGTCCCTGGCGGAATGCCGAGTCTTCGATTAGACGTCTTCTGTAAGCGCGCGCAAGAATTGGTGCCGCGAAGGATGGCGCAGCCGACTGAGCGCTCGTTCCTTGATCTGACGCACGCGCTCACGGGTCACCCCCATGAGGTCGCCGATCTGCTCCAGGGTCAACGCTTCGTGACCGTCCAACCCGAAATAGAGCCTGATAATGCGCAACTCGCGATCATCCAGACTGTTGAGCACGCTCTCCAGCTGATCCTTGGCGGATTCACACAACACGTCCGCGTCCGGATTGTCCTGTGTGGTATCCGCCAGGATGTTCAGCAGATTGCGCTCATCGTCCTCTTCGAACGATTCGTCCAGCGAGCGCACGGCCCGCGCGCTCAACATGGTTTCCAGCACCTCCTCAGCCGGCACCTTCAGCTCCGCGGCGATCTCCTCGATGCGGGGTTCGGCTTCGCGGCCCTGGCCAAGCCGGCGAGAGGTCTTGGAGATGCCCTTTAGCAAGCTCACCTTGTTCATCGGTAGTCGCACCGTACGCGCATGTTCGGCGATCGTTTGCAGAATGGACTGTTTGATCCACCAGACAGCGTAGGAGATGAATTTATACCCTTTTGTGCCGTCAAACCGATCGGCGGCGGTCAGCAATCCGACATTTCCGGCACTGATTAGATCCGCCAGTGGCAACCCTCGATTCTGGTAATTCTTGGCAACGTCTATCACGAAGCGAAGATTTGCCTGGACCAACTCATCCCGAGCGTGCATGTCGCCGTCCTGTATTCGGGCCGACAGCTCCACCTCGCGCTCGCGTGAGAGCGGTCTGGAATCGGCAATGTCGTCGAAATAGAGCCGCAACGTGCTTTCCCTATCACCTAAGCTGTCTTGCATATAGCCCCTATTCTTTGGTTTTGAGAAACGTGCCGAAACGGCGGCCCTGACGGCCGAAAAGGGTCGCGACTCGGTTGCAACGGATCATTGTTATGATACGGCGCTGATGCGCCCATGGCAACAAAAAGTTGCTCTCCAGGGTGAAGGAACGTAACTAATTCAGTCGAAATGCTGACATTGTGAATTTCCTTACCCGATTCCCCTTAGGGATGGTGGTGTTATCTGCCCAGAAACTGGTCGACCGTTTCTGCGATTTGCTGTCGTTGTTGATCGAATCTTCTGACATTAGACCGTTGTCTACCCATTCCGGGCACAACGAAAACCGATGAAGTTGGTGCGATCCGCCGGGTCGCGACCGCCGCGATGAGAGGATCTCAGGCTCAACGGCAGATTGAGCCAAGAGCCACCTCGAAGAACGCGTCCGATCCCGCCGGAAGGGCCGGATGGGTTCCGCGCCGGAGAGGAGGCGTAATAGTTCTCGTCGAACCAATCCTCCGCCCATTCCCACACGTTCCCCGCCATATCGAGAGCCCCGTACGGCGAGCGACCCTCCGGGAACAGGCCTACGGGGGTCGTATTATTGTCAAACGAATCGCCGCTGTCCACATAGTTGGCG
This sequence comes from Candidatus Latescibacterota bacterium, assembly GCA_965217095.1. Classification (GTDB taxonomy): domain Bacteria; phylum Latescibacterota; class UBA2968; order UBA8231; family UBA8231; genus CAYNZV01. The sequence continues at coordinate 4,629,790 of OZ244235.1, read as the reverse complement.
TGGGAGCCGTCGATGGTCTCACCCCAGGGGTAGGTCCGACCGTCCGTACCTCGTGCGCCTTTTTCCCATTCCGCCTCGGTGGGCAGGCGCAACCCGGCCCACCGGCAGTATTCTTGAGCCTCCGTCCAACTGACATTGGTCACGGGGTGGTCGTTGGCCTCCGATTTTGGCGCAATGCCAAGGAAGGCGGCATAGGCATTCCATTGTTGATTCGTCACTTCATTTAAATCGAGGTAAAAGCCCTCCAGATCCACGCGGTGCTCTGGCCGCTCATTGGTGAAGCCCCGATCGGACCCCATCTCGAACGGACCGGCCGCCACGTGCACCATGGAGTGCCGAGTCCCACCGATTAGGTCCAGTTCTAAGAGCGGTCGTTGGGTCTGTAGATGCCATACCAGGCTTTCGGAAAACACCACCCCCTCCTTCTCGATCCGCAGCCGGAGGCGATTCAGGCCCGTTTGCGATGGTTGCCAGCTGGCGAGGACAGTATACTCCCACATCTCCCTGCCATTCAGATCTGTCTGGGTTTCGGACTCCAAAAGCGGCCGCAGTTCGGCGACTTCCCCGTCGGGAGATACCGCAACCAAATGCAAGTTGTCTGGGGCCAATGAGAAGCTGCTCTCGATCTCGAAGTCGAATTGCGCGGCTGCATCTCGTTTCCCTTGTGGCGAACTTGAGACTATGAGGTAAGGTTCGGTGCAATCCGTAGGACCGCAATACGACCAATCAAGTTCGGTGGGCTTTTCAGCGACGATTATGTGAGGGTGGTCAAATAGGGTTATCTCGCTGGACTCCGAAAGCAGACGCTCCGGAATCTCAATTCGCAGTATCCCCGGCCCGGTTGCCGATGCCCTGGGCACCAGGCTTCCCGCCTGCTGCTGAGCGAATTGCCTTGCATCGGCCATGCTTAAACTGCTGAGGAGAGTTTGATCAAGCTGTAGGCGAAGATGTAAAGCTGCGGGGCTCATGCCCGTAGTCTCGACGAGTACGGTAGACCAAACCCACACGCTGTCGCCCGACTCGACTATCTGAGTCCAAACGCTTACTAGGGTGCCACGGGCACTGAACTCTTCCCGAAGATCGGCAAAGAGCTCGGCCTTGCCATCGCGGTCGAGGTCCCGGATCCGTACCTCTCGAGCGGCGTCGGCATCCAACATGGTGAGGAGATCGGTTTGACCATCTCCATCTACGTCTTCTTCGGCAAACTGTGTCCCCCGGCGCCGTGTTATGTTCTCGATCTCCAAGACTGCGTCACCCTCTACCGAAAAACGCTCCAGCGTATAGGTTTCAAGCCGCCGACTGGTCACCCGAACCGCATATGTCCGCGCCTGCGTCCGTCGCGCCGCCGGCGCCCGGCCCGCCACATCCGTGTGGGCAACACCAACCGGCATCGCCCCATCCAGAAGCAGCATTTTTCTAGACTCGGTGAAGGACGGCGTCGTTAACCGATAAAGGTAAACGCCTGCTGCAACCCCGTTTCCACCGTCAGCGCTGCCGTCCCACCGAGCGTTGTGTAGTCCGGGTGGGAGGCGGTCGTCGATTAGAGTTTTTACGCGGCGACCGAGGATGTCGTAAACCACAAGTCTGGTGTCGACCGGTTGCGGCAACTCGAATCGAATGGTCGTAACCGGGTTAAACGGATTCGGATAGTTCTGATGTAGCTTTGACGAGCGCGGGAAAGGGTCCGTGGTGCGGACCCCCGTGTTTCGAGAACCCAAAGATACTGCGTACGCACCGCCTTCCCCGGTAATCGACAGGTAACGATCGCCGCTGGCAATTTCTTCGAATAAGACCCGCGCCCCGACCACTGGGCTGCCCTCGGTGTCGACAACGTGGCCGGTGACCACCTGGCTCCAAGCCGGTCGTCCGCTGGGGATGACGACTGCCGCAAGCAAGGCGGCATGTTTCAAGAAGTCAAAACGCACGATCACCCAACCAAAAAAGGGTCACGCCCACTATGGACGTAACCCAATCGATGGTGCCGAAGGTGGGACTCGAACCCACACGGAGTTGCCCCCACTGGATTTTGAATCCAGCGCGTCTACCAGTTCCGCCACTTCGGCGATGTTTCTAAAAACAACCAGCGACAAATTTCGGGCGGTCTACGGCAGTGTAAAGCAGCGGCCCGCTTCTCCGCCTCCCAACTCAGTTTGGCCTAGACCGACTCAGTTGCCGTCCCGGCGCACAGCTTTCGGTTTACCGAGAATCTCCGCGTAGATGATGCCGCGACGCGCCTCTGCGGGCGAGATGGTCCATCCCGTTGATTGGCGCGAAGCCGGCTGTGTTCGTTTTTGCTGCAACGATTCCCGGACCAGCTCCTCGACCCGGCGTCGCGGAACTTCCTCCTGGGCCTGTCGTTCCAGTTGCCGCGCCAGCTCTTCCATCTCCTGGGTGTGCTGCGCGGCCTCCAAAGCCTGGCGCTCCAATTCTTCCGTCGAGATGCGCCCCGGCGGCGGCTCCAATTCAAATGGATCCGTAGTCGGGAAGGACCAAGGCTGGTCTTCTTCCTCCGAATCTACGACCTGTTCGCCCCTCTGGGCGGCCTCCTCTTCGCGCTGTCTGGCTAACTTGCGCTTCCGCCGTTCCAGCAAGGCCGAACCGACGCTGAACAACACAAAAAGTAAGAATAGTAGCTGTTCCATTTAGCTAGTCCGCAACCGGATCACTGATTTGGGCTCTGGTCTTCGGGGTCGGTTTGGGAAATGGTTGTGCGCATGTCCGTGTCGGCTTGAATGTTGCGCATGCGGTAATAATCCATGATGCCCAGGTTGCCGGTACGGAACGACTCGGCGATGGCGAGTGGGACCTCGGCTTCCGCCTCTTTCACCCGGGCACTCATCTCCTCCACCAGCGCCCGCATCTCCTGCTCGCGCGCATGGGCCATCGCGCGGCGCTCCTCCGCCTTGGCTTGGGCGATCTTGAGGTCCGCTTCGGCCTGATCGGTTTGGAGCTTGGCGCCGATATTCTCGCCCACGTCCACGTCGGCAATGTCGATGGACAGGATCTCGAAGGCAGTACCGGAATCCAGCCCTTTGTCCAGAACTCGCTTCGAAATGCTATCCGGATTTTCGAGAACCGCCTTATGACTGTCGGCGGAGCCAATGGTCGTAACGATGCCTTCTCCCACGCGGGCGATGATCGTCTCCTCGCCGGCGCCACCCACCAGCCGGTCGATGTTCGCCCGCACGGTAACGCGGGCCGTGGCTTTGAGCTGGATGCCGTCTTTGGCTACGGCGGCGATCAGCGGCGTGTTGATGACCTTCGGATTGACGCTGACGCGCACCGCCTCCAGCACGTCGCGACCGGCTAGGTCGATGCTTGCCGCCCGTTCGAAGGTCAACGGGATGTTCGCCTTGTCGGCGGAGATCAGAGCAACAACGACGGCGTCCACATTGCCGCCGGCCAGGTAATGAGCCTCCATCCGATCGAGATCGACCGCGAGGCCTGCTTTGGTGAGGCTGATCTGGGGCCGCACGATAGAGCCGGGAGGCACTTTTCTCAGGCGCATGCCCACCAGGTCCTTGAAGATGCTGACGCGAACCCCGGAAAAGAACGCCGTGATCCAGAGTCCGATGGGCACGAAGTAGGTGAACAGGGCCAGAAATACTACGATGCCCAGCAGTATCAACAGCAGGAAAAGGATTTGCGTCACCCGAATTCTCCTTTGTCGGCCGATTTCTGCACGACCACACGGTTGCCGCCGATCTCGACCACCTCGATCGGCTCTCCGGTAGAAACGAAATCACCTTCGGTTACTACGTCAATGATGCGGTCCCCAATCTTGGCCCGACCCGCCGGACGCAGGGGTGTCAGTGCTTCCCCCGACAAGCCGTTGAGGTCCGCCAGTCCGGGGGCAGAGGAATCATATCCTCGACTCTTGCCGGTATCGGTATCCAGCACGATCCGGTGCCATGCCCGAACCCGTATGAGCAGACGGACGAGAAGGAAGGTTCCTCCCAATCCGAGCACGGCGACCACCGCCGCCGACCCGGTTCCGAGCTTGGCGTAGGCGTACCACACCCCGGCACTCATGGTGCAAAAACCGACGATTCCAAAGATGTTGACGCCGGGAATAACGAAGATCTCGAGAAGGATCAAGCCGAAACCGAGGATCAGCAACAGCAGCGAATAGATTAGCGGCGCCCATGCTTCGGGAGTCAAAGAGTCCTCACCACGATCCGGCTGCCGTGCGCTTCGACGATTCTTACGGGGCGCTGCTGTTCGATGAACTCTCCTTCGGCGATGATGTTGATTCGGCGGCCACCGAACAGTCCAATACCGACAGGACGCAGATCCGTCAGCGTGATCCCCTCCTGGTCGACGAGCTGTTCGTCCTCTTCGGTGGAAGCCGAGACGTACCCTTCGGAAGCCCGGGTCTCACTCTTGAGGATGAGACGATTGAAGGCGGCAAACTTCGGCAGCGCGCGTAGAAATACTAACGACAAAACCACGGCAGCGATCATGGAGAGCGCCATGCGGCCCACGACATCGGATACCTCTTCCACGCTCCACCACTCGAACTCCACGCCGGGCAGTTGGGTCAAAACGATGCTGGCACCCATGAAGGCGATACCGGAGACCCCAACGACGCCAAAGCCAGGTACGGCTACCACTTCGATCAGTAACAACCCGAACCCGACGCCAAACAGCAAGAGCTCCCACCACTCCGCCAGGCGCACCAGAAGATTGCTGCCGAAGAACAGTGTCAGCGCGATGAGAGCCAGGCTGCCTCCCAGTCCCCAACCGGGCGTCCGCACCTCGGCGATCAGGCCAAACATGGCCACGGCCAGCAACAAGGACGTAACGATCGGGTGGGTCAGAAAGCGGAGCACGTGCTCGGCCCAGGTTAATTCGACTTCGACGATCTCGGCGTCGGCCAGATCGTAAATCTTCAACACCTCGTACAAGGTTTCCGCCGTCTCGTCGGCAATCTGGTAATGCAACGCCTGTTCGGTGGTCAAGGTGGCCGGGCGACCGGCCTCGGCGCTCAACCCGGGGATATCCACCCGTTCGTCCACCATCGCTTCGGCTATTTTCGGATCGCGACCGTTGCGTTCGGCGGTAGCCCGCATTTCCGCCCGCATGTAGGAGGTCACCTTGTCGCTCGCTTTTTCCCCGCCCATGTCTACCGGGGTGGTGGCGCCGATGGTCGAGGCCTGGGTCATGACAATCTTGTCGCAGGCCAATGATATGAGAGCACCGGCCGAAATAGCTCGTTTGTTGATAAATGCAATGGTCAAGAGGTCGGTGTCGAGAATGGCGTCGCGGATCACCGTTGCGGCATCGACGCGGCCGCCGAAGGTGTCGATGTCGAAAACGATCGCTGCAGATTCGCTGGAATCAACCTCGCCGACGGCGCGCTCGACGAATGCGGCGATTCCGGGATCGATCATGCCGCTTTCGGTGTGTACCTTGAGGTGATAGACAACTTTAGCGGCCAGCGGCGCAGGTGCCGATAACAGCACCAGCGCCAGAACGGCGTAGGTCCAGAAGGTTTTTAGTGAGACCGGCACGAAAACTCGGAAATGGCTGTTTCGAAGGTACTTATCACAAACAATTACTAGTATATACACGAAAACCAAGAGCGTTGTCAATGTCGTTTGACGGCGACCAGGGACCCCCTTTATGTTCTCCTCACCGTTCCCAATTCTGCCGCCCACCCCACGGGAATGCCGTGCAAGTCCGATCGAGATTTCAAGGTCTCCTCCCATTCCTGGTCGTATTCGCCATGGTCGCCGCCTTTGCGGCCAACCAGGGCAGACCGACGACGGTCGAATCCGCTAGGATTGCGGCGGCGCAGGAGTCGGTGGTAGACCTCGCCGACCCGGTGAATCCACTGTTCGTGGTCCTCTTGCGCAGGTGGGCATCTGTCAATGACCATCTGGTGTGGGTGAGATTCCTGGGGGTAGTGACCGGTTTGGTGGCGCTGGCCATCGCCCACACCGTGATGCGCGGCCTCGGAGGCGCCCACGCCGCTCCGGCCGCTATGACCCTGCTTGCGACATCGCCGGTTTTCGTCAGTGCGGCCGCCACGGTTTCGAGTACCCCGCTGGTGCTGGCGGCGGCGATGTCTTGTTTCGCCGCTTTTCTCGAGTTTTCCAGGACGGGCAGAAAAAGCTGGCTGGCTATTTGGCTCTTCACCGCGTTGCTCTGCTTATCCACCCATGCCGTACTGCTATTGGTGATCCTGGTGCAGAATGCCTCGTTGCTGTTTTATGGCCGCCGGCTGCAGCATCGCCAGCGCTTTTGGTGGGGCGCCCAGCTGCCGGTTGGCGGCGTTTTTCTCCTTCTCCACCACGACCGGCTGGCCGCACTGGGGATTGCTGGCTGGTCGCCGTCGCTGAGTGGTTTGCCATCGCTGGTCAGCATGCCCGGTTTTGCCGTTGTGCTCTTGCTGGTTCTCTGCTTGAGCGGTACGTGGAGCTGTCGCGACTGGCGCCGCGACCCAAGACACGGGCTGTTGCTTTTGTCGGCGATTTCACCGCTGGTAACTTGGCTGTTTTTCCCCCGTGAGCTGTTGATACTCCTAGCGTTACCGGCGCTCCTGGTATTGGCTTCTATGGGGATCCGACTCTACCCGCAATGGATGCGCCAGCTGCTGTGGAGCGGCCTGGTTATGGTGTATGGCGCCGACTATTGGCGCATGTTTGGAAGCGGATGACTCCGGCCGCACCAACCCGCTGAGTTGATATGTTTTCGCTTTTTCATTTTCGACCTCATGCCCGCCTCACCTAAGAGTCCGGATACCGCTGTCGCTGATCTGCGCGAGCGCCTATCCAAGTGTATGCTGCTGGACCGGGCTCGCATAGCAAGGCGGCTGCAGCGACTCGACGGGCACAAAGACCGGGCCAGGGAGCTCGGCATTCTGCGGGAGAAGATCGAGCAGTCGCTGCGTCTGCTCGAGCGCCGGCGGCGGGGGCGGCCGCAAACAAGCTATCCCGAGGAGTTGCCTGTCAGCGCGCGGCGCGCCGAGATTCAGCGCGCCATTGAAGAGAACCCGGTCGTGGTGGTCGCCGGCGATACCGGCTCCGGCAAATCGACACAGCTGCCCAAGATCTGTCTGGATGCGGGGCGCGGCGTGCTGGGCAAGATCGCCTGCACTCAGCCGCGTCGCGTAGCGGCGCTGTCGGTGTCACGGCGCATTGCCGAGGAGCTGGGGGTAACCTGGGGCCGGGAAATCGGAAGCAAGATTCGCTTCAAGGACCACACCGCGCCCGAGACCTACATCAAGATGGTGACCGACGGCATTTTCCTGGCAGAGATACAGGGGGACCCGGACCTGCTGGAGTACGATACCATCATCGTCGACGAGGCCCATGAGCGCAGTTTAAACATCGATTTCCTGATCGGCTATCTGCGCCTGCTGCGTCGGCGCCGTTCCGATCTGAAGATTGTCATTACCTCCGCCACCATAGATACGGACGCTTTCTCGGAGGCGTTTGACCAGGCCCCGGTGATCCAAGTGCAGGGGCGAATGTTCCCGGTTGAAGTCAGGTACTGGCCGCTGGAAGAGCTCCTGGAGAGCCGCGACGAGTACACCTATATCGACGCCGTGCTCACTGCGGTGGAACAGACCCTCCAAGAGACCCGCGAGGGCGATGTGCTGGTGTTCCTGCCGGGGGAAAACGATATCCTCGAGACTCGCGACCGCCTGCGGGAACGCGCCGGAGGGGCCGAGACCGTGAGGTGATGATTTTTCCCGGCTCGGGGTTGTTCGCACGCGGGGACGCCAAGAAAACTTCTGCCCCTGTTCGGACGGCTGTCCGCCGCTGACCAACAGCGCATTTTTCAGCGGGGGGACCGGCGGCGCATCGTGTTGTCCACCAACGTCGCGGAAACCTCGTTGACGGTACCGGGTATTCGCTACGTGGTCGACACGGGCATGGCTCGCATCAGCCGCTACAATGCCCGCACCCACACCCACCGGTTGCCCATCGAACCGGTGTCGCAGAGCTCTGCGGATCAGCGCAAGGGTCGCTGCGGTCGACTCGAGGGAGGCATCTGCATTCGGCTTTACGAGGAAGAGGATTTCGAATCGCGGCCGCGATTCACCTCCCCCGAGCTACAGCGGGCCAACCTCGCAGACGTGATTCTGCGCATGCTCGCCCACCGGATCGGCGACGTGCGCACGTTTCCGTTCCTGGATCCTCCCAAGGAGCAGGCGATTCAGGGTGGAATCCGGCAGCTGCAGGAGTTGGGCGCCCTCGACGAGCGCCAGCGACTCACCCGTTTGGGTCGGCGCATCGCCCGCATGCCGATCGCGCCCACCGTAGCCCGCATGGTGCTGAAGGCAGACCAAGAAGGGGTGTTGGAAGAGGTGCTGGTGGTGGCGGCGGCAATCAGCGTGCAGGACCCGCGCGAACGCCCGATGGAGCTAAAGGCTCAAGCGGATGAAATGCACCAGCGTTTTGTGCATCCTGAATCCGACTTCCTCACCCTGACCAACATCTGGAACGCCTACCGCGGGTTGGGGGGACGGCCGACTCAGGGTCACATGCGCCGGTTCTGCAAACAACACTTCCTCTCGTTCATGCGGATGCGGGAATGGCACGACATTCACCAGCAGATTAAAGAAACCCTGCGCGAGCTCGGCGGCTTCAAGTGGGGCGGGAGTAGGGGCAGCTACGAAGGGGTGCACCGTTCGGTGCTTAGCGGGCTTTTGAGCAACGTCGCCTTAAAGCAGGAGCGGAATCTCTACCGCGCCGCCCGCGACCGTGAGGTGATGATTTTTCCCGGCTCGGGGTTGTTCGCACGCGGGGACGCCAAGAAAACTGCCACGCCACAGTGGATCGTCGCCGCCGAAATGGTCGAGACTTCTCGCCTGTTCGCGCGCACGGTGGCGCGTATCCAGCCGGAATGGCTCGAAGACCTGGGTGGCCACCTCTGCCATTACTCCCATAAGGAGCCGTATTACAATGCGCGGTCGGCGCGGGTGCTGGTGCGCGAAACGGTAACCTTGCACGGGTTGGAGGTAATGCAGCGGCGCGTACCCTTCAAACGGATCGATCCCAAAGCGGCGACTGAAATTTTTATCCGCGCCGCCCTCGTTCCGGGCGTGTTGCGGACCTCGCACCGGTTCCTTGAAAAGAACCTCGAACTGCAAAACAAGGTGGAGACATGGCAGACCCGCATACGCGAGTACCACGGGCTGGACGTGGACGAATCCGCCTTCCAGTTCTATGCCTCCCACCTCGAGGATGTTTCATCGGTACACGATCTGAACCGGGTGGTGCGCGATCGCATCTCTGACGACGCGGATTTTTTGACCATGAACGAACGCCACCTGGTGGGCAGTCGGAACACGGCAGTCAACAGGGCATCTTTTCCGGATTTCCTGCAGGTGGAAGGCCACCAGCTTCCCCTGACCTACGCCTACAGCCCCGGCCAAGAAGAGGACGGGTTGACCCTGGCGCTCCCGTACAAAATGGTAGAAGCCGTCGACCCGGAGGTGCTCGAGTGGCTCGTCCCGGGGTTCCTGGAGGAGAAGGTGGTCCACCTCTTGCGATCGCTTCCCAAAGCACTGCGCCGCCAGCTGATCCCCATTCCTCAGAGGGCCCGCGAGATTGCCACCGAGTTGCGGCCCGACGGGGGACCGTTCATCGAGACCTTGGCAGCGTTTATCGAGAGCCGCTACGGACTGCGGATTTCGCCGAGGGATTGGGGCGAGGACCCGCTCCCGAAGCACTTGCGGATGCGGGTTGATATTCAGGGCACCGATCGACAGACGTTGGTGGCGGGGCGCAACCTGGCCGGCATAGTTGACCAATTGGAGCGCCACGATACGCCCATGGAAATAGAAGCCTGGAAGCGAGCCCTAGAAGAGTGGGAACAAACCGAATGGCTGGACTGGACCTTTGGAGATCTTCCGCAACGAATCGAGATCGCCGAGGTCGCCGGAATTTCGCTGGTCGCTTTTCCCGGAATCGATGTGGGGGATCGCGGCGTCGACTTGCGGTTGTTTCGAAATCGTCGCGAAGCGCAAAAGGCGAGCCGATCTGGGGTCTTCCGTCTGGCGCAGATTCAGCTTGAAGAGGAGCTCTCCTGGCTCGAACGCAACCTGCGGGAGCTGGATCAATTACACGAGACGACCCGATTCATCGGCAATAAGCAAGCCGTGCGGGAGGCGGCACTGGTCCATCTGCAACAACATCTCATAGCGGTGCCCGAGCCGCCGGCATTGAAGGCGGATGCGTTCGAGAACCTGGTACAGCGCGCGGTTACGGAATCGAAAGGAGTCGGACCGCGCTTCCTGGATCTGTTTGGCGCGATCATCCTGTTGCGGATGTCGATTCAACGCCATCCACACCCGTACCCGGGCATCGAAGACGATCTCCAGCGACTTGCCGGCCCCCACTTCCTCGAGCAAACCCCGTTTACGCGCCTGCCCCACCTGCAGAGATACCTCAGGGGGATCGTCATGCGCGCCGATCGCTTCAGGCTGGATCCAGCCAAGGACCGGCAGAAGGTCGTCCAGCTCGAACCGTACGACCGGGAGTTCCAAGAACGTGTCGGGGAACCGTGCTCGCGACAGCGAGCGTCGATGCTACAGGAGGTGCGGTGGATGTTGGAGGAGTTTCGCATCTCTCTATTTGCTCAGGAACTGGGGACCGATCAGCCGATTTCGGGGAAACGATTGGATCGAAAGTTCCAAGAGCTGGGCGCGGTACTGTAGGGACGTGTGGGATTGTGGCCGCCGTTTAGAACCGATCGGTTCTAAACTCGCCAAGGTTGCTTCCGATATATCGGATACGCCGCTATTTGCGCGCTAGAGGGCTTGAGAGCTGGGAGCGATAGTGGCTTGATTAATTCTGTGGTGAGATTATCTTTTCTGTTTACCGCGATTTAGCTAGGGACCCATAATGGAAGCTTTCGAAGTTGTCTTCATGGTGGCGGCCCTTATATTTATGTTCGCCGCTGTGGGGGCCAAGATCTTGTCGACGCAAATGATCGGGCGAATGAACCGTCATATCAGCCAGGTCTCCCAGGTCAAATCCGAGGCGATGGGTCGCTTGAAGGGTGCTCAGAATCAAAAGGCGGTCATCGAGCAGAACCAGAATGTGCTGCTTAGCAAAAAGAACAAGATCGCCAAGAAACTTACCCGCCTGAAAAAAGAAATGGGCACGTTGAAGGAGGAGGAGAGTCAACGCCAACAGCGTTCGAGCATGCGCAAGGTCGAGTAACCCAACTGGTTTTCTGGTTAGACTGAACCGCCCCATTCACAGGCTGGCGGTTTTTTTGTGCCCAATTCCGCCGCCCGGCTTACAGGTTGGTCGCCATCCACTCATAGCAGCGGGCGTACCCCGCGCCCTGGGCGGTCTCGTCCCCTTCGTATTCCGCCGTCCACACCCCTTCATAAGCGTCCAAGCAGTTCAAGGCATGATACAGGTGGACCTCTCCTTCGCCGAGGACCCGCCCACGGTAGGTGTCGCGACTGCCGACCCCGTCCTTGAGATGGACGTGAAAGACGTGGGGTGCGAGGATTTCGTAGAAGTGGTCAACGCGGCTAAGATCATGGCCGAACCACCGGTAATTCATGGTATCGAGATTGACGCCGAAACGAGGTGATCCGATCCGTTCGATCAGATCCAGTTGCCACTCACCGTCGTTGGTAGCCAGACCGTGGTTGTCGAGCGCGATCCGGACTTGCGTCTCTTCGGCGATCTCGGCGCAGCGTTTGAACGCGCCCTCCAACATCGCATCCCACCGCTCGGTGGGGACGAGCCCGGCCCGATTCCAGCCGCCGTCGGTGCGCAAAAGGTCGGTTCCCAGCATCGGGGCGAGCTGGCAGATCTTGCGATAGCGTGTCAGCTGCGCGGTCAGGGGATCCGCGTCCGCCTGGAGGAAGTCGTTTCCTGCGGCAATGGCTGAAACAGACAACCCGTGGCGGTCCAGAATCTCTCGTGCCGCTGCCGCCGAAGCCTCGCCATTGGCCGTTTCGTTCTCGTCCCAGAAATCAGCGGTCTGGAGCTCACAATAGCGGTAGCCGATCTCCACGGCTCTTTGGACAAAAGCCTCGAACTCGTAGCCCGGCCAGTTGTAGTGGATAACGCCTAGTCGGCGGATTTTGCCGCCGTTTGTTGTTACCGTTCCCACGGTTTCAGGTATGGACCCTCGATCTTTAACAGCTCGACCTCATAAATGAGCAGCGAGTTGGGCGGCACGATGCCGGCTTGTTTGTCTCTATACCCCATTCCTGCAGGAACGACAAACCGCGCCTTGCCACCCTCGCGCATCTCCCTAATCGCCTTGGCAAAACCGAACGTCGCATAGCTGAGGCTGAACGGCACTGGCTGGTCGTAGTAGTCGTCGAAAACCCTGCCGTCCATCAGCGAGCCGCGATATCGAACGAGAATCGAGTCTTTTACGCCGGGTTGTTTTCCTGGTCCCTTTTTAAGCTCCTGGTAGACGACGCCGGACGGCAACCGCCGAGCTCCCTGTTCGGTAGCGGCTTGTGCGAGATACTCTTTCTGTTTCCGGGTGCGCATCTTTTCTGCCAACACACCGACCTTTGGCAAGTATTCACCCAGGTCAACGGCAGCGTCTTTCCTCCGAGCCACATCGAGGAGACCACGTTTGACCGATTTCAGCTCCTCTGCAGTGATGTAACCCTTGAACGGGCCCAGCTTGTCGGCCAAGCTCAACCCCAGAGCGTATAGATTCTTCTCTTCTTCGGTTTGCTGAACACCCCCGCCGCCACAGGCAACGAACATCCAGGCGGCGGCAGAGGCTATGTAGATGACTGACAAACGCATTTTCTCTAGGCCTCCTATTCGATTCCGAGCAGTTCAACTTCGAAGACGAGTGTAGCTCCGGGGGGGATTTTTGGCGACGGGGGACGGTCACCATACGCCAGATCGGAGGGAATGACCAGACGCGCTTTCCCGCTCACCTGCATCAACTGCAGTCCTTCGGTCCAGCCTTTTATGACCTCCGTCAATCCAAAGACGATAGGTTGGCCCCGCTGCACCGAGCTATCGAACACCGTTCCGTCGGTCAGCGTGCCGTGATAGTGTACTTTGACGCGATCGGAAACCTTGGGATGGACCCCCGTGCCAGCGGTCAGTTCCTGGTACACCAGGCCGGACGGCATTCGGCGGGCACCGGATTCGGACGCAGCTTGGTCGAGAAACGACTCTCCTTTCGATTTCTCGGGGGCGGCGGCAGCTGCCATCCGCGTTTGCTCCATGGACCGTAACTTCTCCACGCGTTCGGGGGTCAACTCGAACAATTGGGGGTTGCCAAGGGCGGCATCTTCGAAGCCCCGGAGAACCGTATTCAATTCCTCCTCGGTCAACTTGCCCTTAAGCCCACCCAGACTCTCGCCAACTGCGAGACCGAGAGCGTAGAGGGTCTTTTGCTTGTCTGTCTTCAGATCGGTTTCGGCTGCAAGGTGCCCTGGGACGCAGAGCGCCAGCCAACCGCAGAGAGCTACCAGGCGAATCATCAGTTCCTCCTTCAATCCCGCGATGCCAACAATCGAAACATATAATGAAGAGATTGGCGGTTCAGAGTGCAACAGAAAGGTCCCTGCCTCAGGCCGGTCGGTGTTCGCGTGCGTAGTGCCGGCGCAGGAAGTCGACCGCAAAATCGTTGTGGATATCGCGCCATACGGCGTGGATGTGATTGGCGTCGTTCTGGGTATTGTCGTATTCGGCCAGAAAATTCGATCCTTGGATTCGGTAGTAGTGTGGAGCGCCCAATGCGGCGGATCCCGCCCAGGCAAAAAGGCACGGTTCCGTTGAACCTGCCGCTACTCGCTCGGTTTCGAGTCGAGCAAGGGGCTCTGGCAGTCTGCGGACATAGATCTGCACCAGGTCAGCCAGGAGCTCCTGCTGGGCGGCGGTCATCTCCGACGTGGGGAGCCCCTGGTCCTTGAGCTCACCCTCCACATGAGGCAGGTTGCGAGTCAGGATATCGCTGGGGGCCTCCACACTCAACACCGCCTTGCCGCGCTGACCATCGTCGAGCATCGACACTAGCTCGCGTCCCAGATCCTCCTCCTCCTTGAGCGCCCGGAATCCGCTTTTCTCGCCGTGGCGAACGTGGGCGGGATTGGCGCCGAAAAAGAGCGGCGCAGTCCCGATCTCGCGTCCATTGATCACGGTAAAGTTGAGTGAGACATGATGGCCCTCAAAGCGCCATCCCCAGAGCAGGTCGTCCGCGGGGTTGTCAAAAACACTGACGAAGTAAAGTTCGGGATCCCGGGTGAATCTTCGCTCCGGGCCTTCAACTGCGGCCAACACCGGCTCCAGGTCGATAATGGAACAAACCTTCGCGTATGCCCGTTCGCTGAGGCCGGTCTTCACCAGACCGTGAGCCAGCAGCCGCTGGGGAGGGTCCATCTCTTTCAACGGCAGCCCAGCGCGGTCCCGCGGAATGTAATGCCAATTCTCGCGTTCGGCCTCATCGTCGAAGGCGATCCCGATCTTCCGCTTCTGCTCCGGGCGCAGCGATTGCATCAACGCGATCGCCGCGTCCTGCATGCGCCTGATAGTGTCGGCCGTCGCGTTCACCTAGTCACCCGATTTCTGCGGTGCGTCCCGCCAGATCGTCGTGCAGATCGATGGTTGAAAAGGTCTCTCCCGCCGCGGCCACCGCAATCCGCAGAAATTCCAGATCGTCCGCATACGGGTTGAAGATCCCGTGGCCCTGTTCGATCCCCTGCCAGGTGACCGAGTCGGGAGCGACTTCGAAGGTGCGATTGTCGATGGTCATCAAACCGCGTCCTCGCAGGATCAAAAAGGACTCCTCTAAAGCCTCGTGGTAATGGTATCCCACCGACCCGCCTGATTCGAGAATCGCGTGATCCAGATAGGCAAAGGTGCTGGAGAAGTCCTCGGGTCCCCAGATATGACGCGTGGCGATACGACCGATGCCCCCGTGTATCGCCGGCCGCCAGCCCAGCTTCGCCGTATCAACGGTTTCCCTTAATGTAGTTCGCAGGAGAGTGTCTGCGTCCGTTTGGACAGCCACGTACAAGAGGCTGGCGTAACGGTCTTCCTTGTTGATCGCCGAAAACTGGTTACATAGAACCAGATCGCCGGGCCCTAGTTCCCCCGCCTCGAGGTGTATGCGCCCCTGCAAAACCACTAAAACCTGCTCCACATCCGGCTCTTGACCGCGGAAGGTTTCGCCACCGGGGAGTTCGACGTACTGCCAGCACCTCAACGGAGTCGCAAAACCGTTCCCGAATAGGGCAACAGCGCGGGTTTCGGGCGCGGGCAACCGCTCGAGGACGACGTGGTCAGGCATGGGCTCGGGTCGTTTCATGCATTTTCAATGGTGTAGGGTCGGTGGCGAAGCCGAGCGGGCGTCAGTCTCTACTCTGCAGCCGCGCCGTTTGAAAAATAGGCGGCCCTCGGTCGAACAACAATAGAGGACGGTTTGCCTTCAAATACGATTGCCCTTAGGCTTCATACCACATCTCACCAGAACGCAAATTAATCGCCCTGGCGCGGAGGGAAAACCTGGCCAAACGCGATCCGATCGGTGTTGCAATCCTTGGCCTCGGTCGCAGCGGCTACGGGATCCATGCCCGCTGGTTATCGCAGCAGCCGGGAAGGTTTCGCATCGTTGCCGTGGCGGATTTGCTAGCTGAGCGCCGAGACCGGGCCAAACGCGAGTTCGGCTGCCAGGCCGTTCGCGACAGCAGCGCGCTTTTGGGTCGAGATGATGTCGAACTGGTAATAAACGCGCTGCCCTCCCATCTGCATCCGCGTGTTTCCCTCCAAGCGTTGCGCTCCGGGTATCACCTGGTCTGCGAGAAGCCGGTCGCCTGGAAGACCACTGATTTTGACCGTTTGGTGGCGGCCGCCCGGCGCGCGCACCGCACCTTCGTGCCGTTCCACCAGCGTCGATTCGCACCCAGTTTTGAGAAGATCAGGTCCGTCATCGCCTCGGGCGTTCTGGGCGAGATCGTCAGCATCCATCTGGCGTTCAATAGTTTTGCCCGACGGTGGGACTGGCAGACGTTGCAGGAGTTCATTGGGGGAAGCCTGCTAAATACCGGTCCCCACGTGGTGGATATGGCGTTGTGTCTGCTCGATTTCCACAAGCCGGACAAGGTATTCTGTGCCATGCGGTGCGCCAACTCCGCGGGAGACGCCGAGGACTACGTCAAGCTACTCTTGCATACACGTCACAAGCCCGTCGTCGACATCGAGATCTCGTCCTGCGCGGCTTATCCGGCCCCAACCTTCACCATCAATGGCGCCTGCGGCAGCTTGACTGGGGGATCTGACGGTCTCCGCTGGCAGTACTTCGACTCGAACCAGGCACCGAAGCCGACGTTGCGTCGCCAACCGATACCGGGACCGGCCTACTGTCGCGAGGACTTGGCATTCACCAAGCGCAGTTGGCAAGCCCGCGGGAGACAGATGGACGAATTTAATTACATGTGCGGAGCATTCTACCATCGAGTGTACGACGCGGTGCGCGCCGGAGCGGCGGTGCCCATCGCCAGCCGTGAGGTTCGGGTTCTAGTGCAGGTGATGGAGGAGTGCCGTCGTCAAAACCGGTTAGTCAAGCTGCCGGCAGAGGGCTGGCCGGGAGCGGACTGAGCTTGAAACTGCCGACAATCATCGATAGTGGTGAGGCGCTGAAGGATCTGGTGACCCGGGTCCGAAGCTGTGACCGCGTGGCTCTCGACACCGAGTTCGTGTGGGAACGCACCTATTATCCGCGGCTGGGGTTGATCCAGGTGGGGTTGTCGATGGAGGAATGTTATCTCGTTGACGTGCCGGCCATCGGTGACTTGAACGCGTTGGGCGACCTGTTGGAAACACCTACTGTGCAGCTGGTTCTGCACGACGCCCCTCAAGACCTTTCAATCTTGCGGCGCGTTACCGGAGCATATCCACGTACCGTCTTCGATACCCGTTGCGCCGCGGGATTTGCAGGACTCTCCTCCACCATGTCGCTGAGCGATCTACTCGAGGAGCTTGTGGATGTGAGTCTCAGCAAAGCGGCCTCCCGCACCAACTGGTTGCAGCGGCCGCTGACGGCCGCGCAACTTGACTATGCCGCGGCAGACGTTCGTTACCTCATAGCCGCGAGCGAGCGCCTCGTGCAACGCGCTAGCGAGCGGAGTTCGGAGGGTTGGCTGGCGGAGGAGATGCGCGCCTACGACCAACCCTCATTGTACGAGGAGCGAGACGAGCGCGAACAGTACACGCGGTTAAAGGGTATTCACCGCTGTCAACCGCAGGAGCTGGCCGTGCTCCGCGAACTCGCCGCCTGGCGGGAGCGGGAAGCCCGCGGTCTGGACCGGCCGCGCTCCCACATCGTCGGCGACCGCACTCTGGTGCACCTGGCACGCTGCAAACCGACAACGCTGGAGGATTTGAAGGGATTTGATGGTTTGTCAGAGCGCAAGATACGCAAATGCGGCACGGAGCTGGTGGCGGCAGCCGTAGCCGGGCTGCGCGCCAAGAACTGTCCAACCCTGCCCCCGCGTCCGCCAGATCCGCGGGCGCGCAAGCGCCATATCGATGCCTTGCTCGACTACGTCCGCCGGCGCGGCGCGGACGTGGGCATCGACCCGCAGCTGGTGACGTCGCGGGCAGAGCTCAAGGACCTGTTTAGTGGAGGGGGGGAACAGGCCGTCACCCGACGTATTATGGGCGGCTGGCGCAAGGAATTCATGGGTGATCTGAGTGCGGTGGGAGGCGGTGCCACCCTGGGCCTGGGCGCCGTTTGAACAACAGGGGTTACTGTCCGAGGGTTTTCTCAGCTACTTCCTGGCGTATCTCTACTCTGGTTTTCCATTCGATCTGGTAGCGCGCACCCTCGGAGTATTTGCTCGTGATGAAGGCGTGGGCTAGTTGAGCCCCGCGTTCGCGGGCTTCATTCTTGGTGGGAAACTCAGACTCTTCCTTGATCGGTACGTTGGACACGTCGACGCGATCTCCGTGATCGTCTCTTACTTTGATCTTTCCCACCTTGTATCTACCACCATGCATACGCACGATTCGAATACGGGCGGTCAATCGGGACATCTCACTCCTTTCAAACCGACCCCGTCGGGGACAGAAGTATGGAATATACGGCTTTCTCTGCCTAATCCAAGAGGGCTTAATCATGGTCACGCGCCGGTGGCACGGCGATAAAATCTTCCCCCGCTTCTCTTTGTAGATAACGACTGAAATACGCCAGCAACGAATCCCACATCGCTCCCAGCGACTGCGCCTCGTCCTTGATCTTGAGGTATTTCTCCTTGTGACTGATTGGACGCAGGCCGATCCGATAGCTTCCCGCCAGACCCAAGGGAAAATCGTCCAGGGTCCGGTCGTTGGCCGCCGCCGTCAGGGAGCCGGCTTCGATCCAAAAATTTCTCGATCGCGGCCCGGAGTCTATCTTCTCCACCCGTCCGTACACCACGGCGTCGAAATCCGCCACCTCCTCATCCAGCATGAAGTTTACCGGGGAGCCGATCTCGACCCCAATCATTTTCCCCCGCGGCAGTTCAAGACCGATTCGTTTGCGTTGAGCTCCCACCCATATCTCGGCAACGAGATCCCCGCGTTTGACCTGCGACGTCGAGCGGGAGCCTGCCAGATGGATCAGCTCGCCATGGCTCCACCCCGTTTTTTTCGATTCGGCAAGTCCGGACAGAGCAACCCCTGGCCTCGTGGCCAACACCTCGCTGGACTGGGCGCGGTCCTTGGCCTGGCCCGGTGCCGCTACATAGGCCAGGTGGCTCAGCCACTCGCGTTGTGAGTCGGTGCGGAATTTGAGAAAGTCCGTTTGCGCTTTCTCATAGCGATACTCTTGCTCCAGCACATTGCTGCTTTTGCCGTCCCCGAGCTCGGCGCTGAGCTGGCGTTCCTTCAGGCCCAGTTGGGCATGGGAGGTTTTCAGGCGCTCGTACTCCCGTTCGATCTGGCGATACTCGCGTTTGGAGATCATGCCTCGATCGAGCAGTTTGCGATACGCCTCCAGCGTTGAAGCCTCCCCGGACGTGCGGCTCTCGAACTGCTCCTTCTCGAATCCCACCTGCTTGCGCTCCAGCTCCCGCACCTGCAATTCAGTGCTGGTTTCGCGCCGTTCGCGCAGATGTTGAGAAAGCAAAAGGTCGACGTAGGCTTCTCGCGGTCGCACCTCCTCCTGCAGTCGGGCCAGCTCCACCACCTCCTTGGCGAAGTCGGCGATGAGCAGGCGCTCGCCGGGATAAATGGTCTCCCCGACCGACTTGAGCCGCGCCCCGATGAAGAAATCGTCCTGCGCGTAGAGTCGCACAACGTCGCTGGTGTGAGGTATGATCCGGGCCCCGTCTCCAGAGATGAATTTGAAGGTCGTGCCTTCCAGGAAGCGGCCCATCTTCGGCACGACCGCGACGATCTGGTAGATCACCAAAGCCACCACCAACGCCAGGAGCACCAGACCGTAAACCGATTTCAGGAGACGGCCCAGAAAGCGGAAACTCAGGGGGATGAGAACCAGTACCAATGCCGCCAGCGGTCGAGCCGCACCCAGGGCAATGCCGAGGCAAACGAGAACCCAGACGATCCACCAGAAGTTGCGCCGCACCAGCACATACCGACTGCCGCGGTGGGCAAGGAAAGCGCGGTCGCGAATCTTGCCGATCGCCTCTTCTGCCGATTTGGCTAGTACCCGGATCTCGTTCATGAGAGATCCTCCTCCGAACTTATCAACTCCAGGTCGAGACTCTGCAAGCCGAGAACGTGGCGCACGTTCTCACGCGCCAGCGCCCGGAACTCGGGACAGGTTTGTAACAGCTCGCGTCGTTGGCCGGCGCCGATCAGACGTCCGTTGTCGAGGAAAACGAAAAAGACCTGGTCGTCGGGCAGCGCGAAGTAGGGCGCCAGGGTGTGCGCCACGACGACTACCGTCCGGTCCTGTTGAGCCAGGCCGGAGATGGTGTCCACCAGCTCGTTCTCCGAGAACTTGTCCAGGCCACTGGTCGGTTCGTCGAACAGCAGGATGGGGCACTGGGTCAAGAGCGAGAATCCGATGCTCACCCGTTGTTGCTGTCCGCCAGAGAGATTTCCCGAGAGACCGGCCATGCGGTCAAGCCCCTCGCGGCGCTCCATGAGTTCGACCCGCCGCGGCTCAAAGCCAAACAGCGTACGCCCTATCCGTTGCAGGGGACCGCTGCGGACGTCATAGGCGGACACTCTGACCTCCTGCTCCATCGCCTCGATCTCTTCGAGCACCTTGGCCATGCGCAGAGCCTGCTGCAGGTCTTCTTCGTTGGACTTGGGCGAAAGAAGCTCTGCATTCTGCAGGATCGACATCGACAACAGCGAGATCTTCTGCGACAAATATGCCATCAGCAGGGAAAGGCTCTTGCGGTCGATCTCACGCACGTCGGTGCCGCCTAGCAGCACCGTGCCTTCGCGGGCTTCCAGGTTGCCCCGCAGCAGTTTCAGCACGGTCGATTTGCCGCACCCGCTGGCTCCGCACAGTACCGTCATCTGCCCATCGCGAACCCGAAAGGAGATATCCTCCAGCGCTGGGCGGGCGGATTCGGGGGTGTCGGGATAACGAAACGTGACCTGCTTGAATTCGATATCGTGATTGGTGATGGGAAGCTGTTTGGCATGGGCTCCGTTGTGAGTCCCCTGAGCCTTGTCGAAGAACTCTTCGCTCCACTGCACGCTGACCATCAGCGGGATGATGTCCTGCCACGATTGGATCACCGCCATGATCGGATTGAGAACCCGCTGGGCGTAGGCATTGATCACGATGTAGAAGGTCAGCGAGATCGCCCCTTCGATCACCTGCAACCCGGCGATGAGTGCGATACCCACGGTGAATGTTATCGAGACCGAGTTGCTGCACGCGATCCAGGAGTTGCGATAGTTTCTTTGCTTGCGCTGCTGCTGGATCATACCCTCGACGGTGGCCAGGGTTCGCCCAGTCATGCGATCTACCGCGTCGAACGACTTTATCAGATCGGCATTCGCCAGCGACTCGTTGAACATAGACATCGCCTCGTCACGCAAGCGGCTGTGTTTGCGGCGGTTCTGGCGAATGCGGGAGCGAAAGAACGACATGACGAACACCTGCAGCGGGATGACCACTAATAGCAAGGTGAATATCGCCGGGGACATGAAAAAGATAACCGCAAAGGTAGCGACGATGTTGAGGAGATTGGTGATGAGTCCAGGGAGAAAATCGCTGTAGAACTGGGTATAGGCGGGAAGGTCGCTGCTGTAGGTGGTGTAGAGTCGGCCGAGCCCCAGTGACTCCTTCGACTCCTCGTTCATCTCTTCCATGTCGCCGAGAAAACGCCGACGCAAGTCGTACATGAGGTTGAAGGAACCCTCGGTGGACAGATACTGATACGCCATTACCACGATCACCCGAATCACTTCCAGTGCCGCCCAAATGAGACATACGGTGATCAGGGCAAAACTGCTCTCCTCCAGGTCGACGACCAGTGGCAGAATGCTGCCGATGATGATGGCGCTGGGGAGCGGCCGCAAGAACTCGATGCCGACGTCCACCAACGCCACGAGAATGGCGGTACAGTACCAGTGCAGACTGACCGCACCCCGTTTCAACATGAACCAGACCAGCTGATGGCCCTTTAACCGCCGCTTTTCGTCGGTGGCCAGGCGATATTCCAGCATTCTGTCCGCTGCTGCGATTCCGGTCATGACGGCATCCTTTCCCGCCCTAACCGCGTCGGTCGTCCAGGCGTTGAGTCAGCTGGCATATTAATAAACTGCTGTAAATAATAGATTTGTGTGCAAGAAGGGCGGCAGGCGTTCATAACGATGGTTGATAACTACTTGATAAATATAGAGATTATCGGTCGATAAATCCACGTTGCCTCCTACCCGGTCGCCACAAATTCTATTATATCACGCGTAAAAACAATGAATTACGGAACAACCCGGGTGCGTACCGAGCTGGTTGAGGACGTGCGCTGTCAGATGGCGATCGCAACGACCGTCATCGGGGCAGGATCTAGGGTCCAACAGCGGATCATCGCCGGGCTTCTTGCCACCTGAAGCGTTTGCGCTGGCCATCGCTTCGGCCGTGTGCCATGCCCTGTGGAATCTCGCTGCGAGGCGGGTCTCCGGAGATCTGGTGGTTCTGTGGCTCGGATTCGGCGCCGCCGCGACTCTGATTTTTCCGTTTGCGGCTGGCTTGCTGTTTTTAGGTAATTCGCCGACCGACCTTTCTTTGGAGTCGTTCACCTTCATGCTGGTTTCCGGCGTCGTACATACGGCATACACCCTGCTGCTTTCCTTCGCCTATCGCCACGGTGAAATCAGCGTGGTGTACCCCGTCGCCCGCGGTTCCGGAGTGGCCATGACGGCGGTGCTAGGACTCCTCCTCTTCGGTGAGCAGATGTCGCGGCCCGGTCTGCTGGGCATTCTTCTGGCGTTGGTGGCCACGCTCTGCTTCGGAATCCCGGCGCTGCGTGCCTCCGGGTCTCGTCACGGCTACCTTTTCGCTCTGGGTGTGGGTTTCACCATCTCTATCTACTCGCTGGTGGACAAGGCCGGGGTTAGCCGGGTGCATCCGGTGTTATATATCTGGGCAATCTTCACCCTGTCCTTTGTCTTTTTGTGGCCTGTGGTAGCCCGCCTGAACGAGGGTGAATCCATCTACCGTCGAGCCCGCAGGCTTTGGCGTTATGTAGGTGTCGTCGGTCCGGGTTATCTGGTTTCCTATCTGTTGATGCTGTTTGCTTTGTCCCTCGGCCCGGTCAGCTACGTAGTCGCCTCGCGTGAGAGCTCAGTAGCCTTGGGAGCGACGTTGGGCATTATATTTCTAGGGGAACGACTTACTCCGGTCAAAGTGCTGGCCATCTTCCTGATGACCGCCGGCCTGGCCTGTCTCAAGTTTGGGTGATGGCGAAACGCTCACATCGTTTCGAAAAGTTGAAGGCCGCCTGTGCCGCAGTTCTCCTCTCGACGACTGCATTGGCCGCTACGGAAAACCACTCCGCCGATCTGACCCTGCTCAGCCTCGAGCAGCTCATGAATCTGGAAGTGACCATGGTCTCGAAGCGGGAACAGACCCTTTTCCGTTCACCGGCGGCGGTTTTCGTGTTGACCCACAGCGACCTGAAGCGGTCGGGAGCCACGAGCATCCCGGAAGCCCTGCGCCTGGTCCCGGGAATGGAAGTCGGTCGCATCGATGCCAGCAAATGGGCGGTGAGCGCGCGCGGCTTCAATGCGCAGTTCGCCAACAAACTGCTAGTGTTGGTTGACGGTCGCAGCGTTTACGCACCGCTCTTTTCCGGTGTATTGTGGGACACCCAAGACATTCCACTAGAGGAGGTGGATCGCATCGAGGTCGTCCGCGGCCCAGGCGCCGCGCTGTGGGGCGCCAACGCCGTGAACGGGATCGTGAACATCAAAACCAAACACACCGCCCGAACGCGGGGCAACACGGCTACGATCGGGGGTGGAACGGAGGAGAAACGGTTTGGATCGGTACGCCACGGCGGCCGGCTGGGTCGTTCGGCTTCCTACCGCACCTATGCCGCGTACCATCGCCGCGGTGATTCCTCGAACGCGTTGGGACGCGACCTCAACGACGGCTGGGATCATTGGCGTGGCGGGTTTCGCGTCGATGGCGACCTCGTCAACCAGCGGTCGCAGTGGATGCTCAAGGGAGAATATTACGAGGGCGACATCGGTCAAACCATCGTCGATGCACCTATCGGGCTCAACGAACCGTACACCGCCAGCTACAACAACCAGATTGGCATCTCGGGCATGCATCTGCAAGGCCGGGTACGTCGATCGGAACCCCACGGTGAGCTGGCGGTGCAGACCTACCTCGACCGCACCCGTCGGGGCGATCGGTTCAACGGGGCCGAATCCAGGAACACCTGGGACCTGGAGTTGCAACAACATCGGTTGAGCAGCGGGCGGCACAGTTTGGTTTGGGGGGTGGGTCACCGCATAACCTGGGATGACTTCGACAACACCTTCGCCGTGGCGCTCAGCCCCGAGACCCGGACCCTGCACACGACCAACGCGTTTGTGCACGATGAAATCGCAATCGCCAACCCCCGGGCCTGGCTGTCATTGGGGACCAAACTGGAGCGCCATACCATCTCCGGATTCGAGCTTTCGCCGAACCTGCGCTTGTTGTGGGCACCGCGGGAAACACAGGTATGGTGGGCGGCGGTGAGCCGTGCCGCGCGTACTCCGTCGCGGTTTGAAAGCGACGGCCTATTGGTCTTGGGGGTTCTGCCGCCCGAGACGCTGGGTCCTGGGACCTCGGTGGGTATACTCACCGCCGCCGGTGACCCCGACCTCAAGAACGAGACCATGTGGGCGGTGGAATCGGGGTACAGGGTTAGGGTGGACCAACAGGTAACGGCGGATGTCGCGGCCTTCTACAACCTCTACGACCATCTGCGTTCAACGGAACTGGGATTGCTGACCGATACCCAGGCAGACTCGTCGACCTCCTACTTCGAGTTGCCGTTGATGATTGGCCACAATCTCAAGGGACACAGTTGGGGTGTTGAGCTGGCAACCAGCTACCGGATCCGCCGATCAACGCAACTGGACGCCCGCTACTCCTATCTGCGCGTTGATCTCGACCTGGTAGAGGACAGCTTGGACCCCGGCGTCTCGGTCGCTACGGAGGGGAACAGTCCCCGCCATCAGCTGGGTCTCAGATCTACCCATGACCTGCGGCGGAATCTGCGGCTCAACCTCGACCTGCGGTATGTAGGAGAGCTGAAAAGCCTGCCAGTCGATGGATACCTGACGGCCGACGCCAGGGTCGGTTGGCGCCCGTACGCGGAGGTCGAACTCGCCGTGGTCGCGCGCAACCTGTTGCAAGATGAGCACCTCGAGTTTCCAGCTGACTTCAGCGGAGGACAATCGCTGACCGAGGTGGAACGGAGCGTCTACGGGGTCTTGACGTGGAGCATCGCGCGTTAGGGTGCAGTGTTTCCGCGCCGTGCCAGGAAATCAGCGCCGGCGAGTCGCGGTTTTACGGCGCCTCCATGAATCTCGTATGACCGCTCTCCCACTCGGAAGGTGTGATGTAGCCCCCGTCGACCACCAGTGAGGTTCCTGTAACACCCGCCGAATCTTCGCAGGACAGATACAACACGGCCTTAGCGATTTCGTCGGGTGAAATTATGATGCCCGTGGGTACCCGTTTGAGGCGGGCGGCCAGGGTCGCTTCGGGATCGGGGGTGGTGCTGAGGTGAAAACGCAACATCGGCGTATCGGTGATACCCGGGCAAACACAGTTGCAACGCACCCCGTCGGCCGCGTAGTCCACTGCGATATTGCGGCTCAACCCGAGCACCGCGTGTTTGGAGGCGATGTACGCCGGGGTCAAACCCTGTCCGATAAAGCTCCCCACCGAACCGATGTTGACGATGTAACTGCGTTGGTTCCGGCGCAGGTGGGCAATCCCATGTTTGACCGTAAAGAAGATCGCTTTGACGTTGACCCCCATCAGCAGATCCCACTCTGCTTCAGAATACTCGTCGAGAGGAGCCACGTGGGCGATGCCGGCGCAGTTGACCAGAATCTGCAACCCTCCGAAGTCAGCGACAGCTTGGGCCAGAGAGTCGCGCACCTGATTTTCTTTGGTAACGTCGCATTCGTGAAACCGGGCTTCCCCGCCGGCTTTTAAGATGCGCGCAACAACCGCTTCGCCGCGGTCCTTCTGCACATCCACCACCGCAACCCGGGCCCCTTCCGCCGCAAAAAGCTCCGCCGTCGCTTCCCCCATGCCCGAAGCGGCGCCAGTTATCCAGGCGACTTTGTCCTGTAATCGACTCACGTTTCTTCTCCCTGATTAAGCGCGGTTTCGTAGAGGCATTACATGACCCGCAAACGCTTCCACTTCTCGCGAAACCCCGGTCGATCCAGAACCGAGCGATTTACCACGGCGTGGGGCATGCGGCCCATAGCCAGTTCCGCAACGCCGCGAATGGCCGCTGCTCCGACGTCTCGAAACAGCTCCTCGGTCCAGGCGATGGCGTGGGGAGCGAGCAGCGTGTTCTCAAACTCTCCGAAACGATGGGGTTCGACCAGTGGTTCGCCATCGAAACAATCTATCGCCGCCCCGGCGATCCGCTTGGAAGCAAGAGCCTCGTACAACGCATCCTCATCAATGATGCCACCGCGAGCGGTGTTGACCAGGTACGCCCCCGGTTTCACAAGCTCCAGCTGCCGCCGACCGATCAGGCCGCGGGTCTCGTCGGTGAGCGGGCAGTGCACGGAGATGAAATCAGCGCGGCGCATGAGTTCATCCAGCTCGACCGCTTCGACGCCAACCTGGGCAGCACCCCCGGGCTCCAGGTAGGGATCGAAGGCCAACGGCTGGTTCATGCGGAAGACACTCAGCAGACGAATGGTCTCCCGGGCGATGCCTCCCAAACCAACGACCCCGAGGGTGCGGTCGCGCAACTCGATGCCGTGAAACATGGTGCGGTCGTCCCAAGATCCCGCGCGCACCAATCGGTCTTTCGCTTTTATGTGGTGGGTGAGCGCGAGCAGCCAGCCGACCGTCGCCTCAGCTACGGACCGGTCGACGGCTCCTGCGGCGATCAGCAACGCCACGTCATTTTCGGTTAAGGCTTCAACGTCGACCGAATCGTACCCGACACCGATGCGGCTAAATACCAAGAGATCGGCAGCGTTGGCAACCGTCTCGCTGGTTACCTTGCCGCCGAATACGACCATGCCGTTCGCCTCGACCAGTTGATCTGAACCGATCTCCGGTCGCGTTTCCGACAACACGAACGATTCCACCAGCGGGTACTCCTCGAACACACGAAACCCCATGTCTTTGAACCTGAGGTTGCCGTCACCGTCAAAAATATCTGGCGGCATGGCGATGCGGAATTTCCTGGTTGCTTGACTCATATCAGTGGGTGCGTACCCCCTCTTCTCCCCACGGGTCATCCTCGGCGCATGCGGCTTCTACGACCAGGTAGCTCGATTGTGAGCCGGCGCAGACCCAGAGCATGACCGCCGGCTCGGTTCCCTCGTTGGCAAAACTGTGAACACGTCCGCGGGGGAGCAACATCGTGGCGCCTGCGCCCACGGTGTAGGTCCGACCCTCCACCAAACAACGGACGGATCCCGCCACGACAAAGGTGGCCTCGTCCACCTCGCGCAGGATTGCGGCTGTTTGGCCGCTCGGGTGCACGATGCTGTAGCCACCGCTCACCTCCAAGCCCGGTATCAGCTCGCCGTTGCAGTAATCGACGTACTCGGCGTCGGGACCGATGGGATACCGCGACGCGTTGGCGAGTCGAGTCACCCGTTCGGCCCCCGGCTGCCCACTCGCATCGGCAGGCATGCTCCGGCGCGAAAAGAATCGTTCTTCCAACGTTCGCTCCATACGGGTCGTGGGCACAGCGGCATAGAGAATGGCCATTTCGCGGGACGACGGATTGAAAGCGGCGTGGGCCAGACCGGACGGGATCGTGATGTTGTCCAACGGCGACAACGCGTATATGCGCCCTTCCACCTCCATCAGGACTTCGCCCCGGAGCAACGTCAAGGTTTCGGCGTACGGATGCCGGTGGTAGGGCAGCCGCGCGCCCGGGTGCAAGGTAGACAACCCGGTGGTCAGTCCTTCGGCTCCGTTGTGCGACCCCACCGCGGGCTCGAATTCTACGCCCCCGACGATCTCGACCGTGGGTTGGTTGCCGGATTTGTTGACCACCTCGGGCCGATCGGGCCTGAGTGCCTGCGGAGGACGCGGTTGGGGTTCAAGGGGCGCCCGTCCGAAGGCCGGGGTCATCGGCCGGTCTCTACCCACGTGCGCTAGCGCCCCGCGAATGCTGCGTAGCAGCAGCCCACCGTCGAGCCCCAGAGCCAGCATGCGAAACCCCTGGCCTCGCCGTTCGTCAAGGTTTTCGTTGCTGGTGGCGACGACGCCACAGTTTTTGCCAGCCGCGCGGATGGCGTCTTTGGCGGCCAGGATCTGTGCCGCAACCCCGGGGCCTTCCCATTGCCCGGGAAATCCGGCGGTGGACGAAAAGTCGGCAGGACCAAAATAGAACAGCTCGGTACCGGTAACCTCCAAGAGGCGTTCGATGTTCTTGGCCCCGGTCACCGATTCGATGATCGGCACGACCAGGACGTGCTCGTTGGCCTCTTCTACGTGCTCGACAAAACAGTGGCCCCAGCAGGTGGCTCGTTCGGCACCGATGCCGCGCAATCCTTCGGGCGGATAGTGGGCGAAGCGAATGGCCGATTCGAGCTGCTCAGCCGATTCGATCCACGGAACCACCACACCGTCAGCGCCGATGTCCAGGGCCCGCTTGATGAGGCCTATGTTCACCTCTGCCAGTCGCACCAATACCACCGTATCGCTGCGCACCGTGGCGCGGATGTGTTCCAGAATGTCGCGCCAATCCAGCTGACCGTGTTCCGCGTCGACCACGACCCAATCGAGCCCCAGTGCCACCGCCATCTCCGTGATACTGGCAGATTCCAGGGTAACCCACAGACCGTAAACCGGCTCGTCGGCGGCCAGCTTATGACGCAGCTTGCGTATGGCCAGACTTTTCACGAGACCTCGATCCTACCTTACTGAGTTTGCAGAATATAGAACATGGAAATTTGCCGGCGAAAACGCGGGCGTGGGTTTCAGTTTTCGGCGTCGTTTAACTCGCCCAGCCAATCGCGAGGGCGGAGAAAATCGCGGGACAACCGCTCCTCCTCCGAATCCGGCGGGGGGTGCCAGTCATACTTCCAGGCGACGTGCGGGGGCAAAGAGACCAAGATTGATTCGATGCGACCGCGCGACTGCAAGCCAAATAAGGTGCCGCGATCGTAGACCAGATTGAATTCTACGTAGCGTCCGCGGCGATACAACTGGAACTCTCGATGCGATTCGGAGTGCGGCATCTCTTTGCGACGCTTAAGAATCGGCTGGTAGGCGGGCAGGAAGTGGTCACCGACACTGCGCACGAAAGCGAAGGTCGTAGCGAAATCCTGAAGCTGCAGATCGTCGAAGAACAGGCCGCCGATGCCGCGAGTTTCGTTGCGGTGTTTGAGATAGAAATACTCGTCGCACCACGCCTTGTAGCGGGCATAGAGATCGGCCCCAAACGGCTCACAGGCGGTTTTGGCGATGGTGTGCCAGTGCTGGGCATCTTCTTCGAACCCGTAAAAGGGGGTCAGATCGAAACCGCCGCCAAACCACCACACCGCTTTCCCATCTTGGGGATAGGCCATAAAACAGCGTAGATTGGCGTGGGTCGTAGGCGCGAACGGATTGCGCGGGTGAACGATCACCGAGAGGCCAAGGGCTTCGAAACGACAGTCGTCCAATTCCGGACGCCGCGCCGTTGCCGGCAGTCGCTCTCCCGTTATGTGGGAGAAGTTGACTGCCGCCTTTTCCAACACGTCTCCTTCCTCCAAAACGCGGGAACACCCTCCCCCGCCCTCTGGCCGCGTCCATCGGTCGGCCCCGAACTTCCGGGAACCTTCGAGAGTTTCCAAAGCCTCACAGATCCGGGTCTGAAGGTCTGTTAGGTAGCGCTCTACTTCGTCGATTCGTTGGTCACGCACGGATGAGATCTCCGTCCTGTCGCTCCAGGAGCATTACTTGACGCCTTTGAGGGGTGTGAGGATATTGGTCCGCCGTTTTACGCACAATAAAAAGGGGGCTGTCCGTCTTCTTCGTCAAGCGGCCGCTCGAAGACGCAAGGTTCTTGATCAGGAGCTTCCAATGTCGTTGACAATGCGTGTAGGACTCGGTCAGTTCAAGGAACTCACCGACGAGAAGTTGCTGTTTATCAAACAGCTTGGTGCGGACGATTTTCTGATGAATACACCCAAGCTCCCCGGGGATCGGCAATGGGAGTTCGAAGACCTAGCCGCTCTGAAAGAGCGCGCCGACGAAGCTGACCTGCGCCTCATGGCGCTGGAGAACGTACCCATTGGATTCTACGACAAGGTGATGCTAGGGGCCCCGGGACGGGACGAGCAGATCGAACATATGTGTACGACGGTGCGAAATATGGGCCGCGCCGGCATTCCGATTCTAGGGTACCACTGGGTACCGAATTTTGTTTGGCGCACGCCGAACATGGCGACCCTGCGCGGAGGAGCCCGATCGACTCGGTTCGACCACTCCGAACACGACCCCAGCGAGCTGACCCACGGGCGCATCTACACACCCGAAGAGATGTGGGAGAACTACGCCTACTACCTGGAGCGGATCTTGCCCGTGGCAGAGGAATCCAAGGTTACATTGGCGTTACACCCCGACGACCCTCCGGTCACCGGACTGGGGGGTATCGCGCGGATCTTCTCCAGCTTCGAAGGGTTCAAGCGTGGCATGGACACCTTCGACAGTCCGCTGCACGGCCTCGATTTCTGCATGGGATGCTGGTCTGAGATGGGCGGGCAGGAGAACGTGTTGAGGGGGATCCGCTACTTTGGACCCCAGGGCAAGATCATCTATATCCACTTCCGCGACGTCACCGGAACCTCCGAGTGTTTCCACGAAAACTTCATCGATGCAGGTCAGGTGGACACCTTCGATGTGGTGAAGGTTCTGAAAGAGGTGGGGTTCGATGGATTCATGATTCCCGACCACGTGCCCCACATCGTTGATGACACCGGATGGGCGCACCGGGGTCGCGCTCACGCTGTTGGTTTCATGCAGGCGTTGATCCAAGCGGCAGGCAAAAGTTAACGGGGCCGCGTCGTCGTCTCGTCCAACATCTTTCCATCCGCATCCAGCGCCACGTACCTGACCTCGCCGGCGGCGACGTCGACGCGCCAGAAGTGCGCTCCCGTGGCTGCTTTCTCCAGATACCAACGTCGACTCCGATCTACCTGGCGGGGACCCTTTACAATGCGTGATGTGCGCCCGAAACAGCCGTCGCCCAAATAGAGAGTGCCGTCTGCGGCCACCTCGCCACCGCGCAGTAATTTGCTCCGTTTGAGCATGTGATCGTGATTCTCGAACGCCGCCGTCAGGCCGAATTGGTCGAACAGCCGCCCCCAGTGGTGGCGTCCAAGGTGCGACCTTGTCGCGGTGAAAGGCCGGTAGCCGGGATAGAGCGGAACATGGTAGACGGCAAAGCGAAACGGCACCTTACGGCTGGCTTCGAGTTGATCGGCGAGCCAGGTAGCTTGGGCGCCCCCGTGAGGCACGAGGTGGCCGCTGTCCAGGACGAACAAGGCGAGGTTCGTCCCCACGCGGCGCGAGAAATAGCTATCCCTTCCTTGGGGAAAGTAGTGAGAAAAGAAGGGGGCCGACGGTGGATCTGAGCGATTGTCCACGTCGTGATTGCCCACTGCCAGCACCATCGGCACCAAGCGGTTGTCGGGGGTCACCATCGTTTCCTGCCAGTTCTGCAACCAGCGATCCCAAAGCTCGTAGTTGTCGGCAATCGCGTTGGCATAAGCGAGGTCACCGCCCACGAGGCCAAATAAGGGAGATTGCGCAGCCGCTTGGGCCAAGAGTTGCCTCGCTCCGCGGCCCACGCCCATGTCTCCTCCGGTTACGAAGGTCAACGGTTGGTCGGCCTCGGGTGCCGTGCGAAAAGAGAACTCGGCGCTCAGGCCACTGATCTCATCGCCAGCCACAAAGCAATAGACTGTATCGGGTAAGAGGTTGCGCAGAACCACCCGGTGCACGCGGCGACGGTCCGCCAGCTCCGTCATCTCGTGGGCGGTGCCGACGGCGGTGAACCGGTGCGGCTTCCCGCTGCGGTCCCGCGATCGCAGATCGAAAGTGACGCGACTCACCACAACCCCCGGAACCTCCCCTTCGACACCTCCTTCGGTCTCTCGCTGGGAGGGTGCGAACGTGTGGTAGCTCACCGTCACCGCCGTCGCGGGATTGTCCTGCCAGGTCAGGTAGACGAATCTCGGAGCCGCCGTACCCTCGGTCTGGAAGCAGACCAGCGTTGCCAGTAGCGCCGCCCACCGGCTCATACCGGGGGCACCACTGACAGTTCGTCCAACATCGCGGGAAACTCGACACCAAGTTTCGATTCCTGTGCCTTGGCACGCTCAGGCCATGACGTTTCTCGTTGATCGCCGATAGGAGTGGTGAGGCCGAGCGCGACGAAATTGCGTTTGCCAGCCACGGGCAGATGCAGAACCTGTCCATCAAAGGCGTCCATGAGGTGGTTCTCTACCTGCGTGACCATGTTGTTGTCGGTTCCACTCCAGAGGTTAATGGAGAGTACGCCGCCGCCTCGGAGCAGGCGGCGACACCCGGCGATGAAATCGGGCGCTCCATTGGCGCGAGCCATGCCCTCGGGCGTATGCAGATCCACCAGCACGAGGTCATAGGATGGTTCGCGGCGGCGCGCTACGAATGGTTCCGCGTCTGTTTCCAGCACCCGAAGGTTGTTCTTGTCGGGGAGCGCGAAGAATCGTTGCGCCAGCTGGACGACGGCTGGGCGCCGCTCCACCGCATCGATGAGACAATCTGGATAGTAATGCAGAAGAAACCGCGCTAACGAACCTCCGCCCAACCCCAACATCAGGACATTTTTTGGGATTGCATCCAACAGGACCAGACAGATCATCATACATCGCGTGTAGGTAAGCGCCAACTCCGTACGGTCGCGAAACAACATCGTGCTTTGCCTGGCTGTGGTTCCGAAGTGCATGGTACGCGCCGTCGCCTCGTCGACCACGTCGATCGAACCTTCGCTGTCGACACAGGAAAAAATCAAGTTGCCGTTGTAGTGTGGTATCCGTTTCACACCCCATACTCCCGTACGATGTCAGATCTCCCGGTTTCCCCATCGCGTAGCAATAACCGCATCCAACGCGATCTGACCTAGATGAAAGGTGATGCACGGTATGGCCAGCAGCCCCTTGGTTTGCGGCGACACCGCTGACTCGGGCAGAAAAGCCAGCACCGTCATCGCCACCGGCAGGGTCTTTAGGCTGGCCATCAACACCACCGCTCTGCGAGCCGGCTCCGGCAGACGCAATAGCGAACAGGCGCCGGCGTTTAACAGCAGGTAGAGAATGTGTATTGCCAAGCCGGAAACGATCAACAAGAGAAGGTGGTCGAGGGCGATCTCGGCCAACTCTTCAGAGGACTCGCTGAACTTCATCCAGGGAATGGTGATCAGGGCCAGATTGCTGGCGGTAGTGAGTTTCCTTTGGTTGTCACCCGCCCAGGTATCGACAAACCTGCGAACCATCTTGCCGGCGGAGAGCGGCAATAGGATCGACAGGCACAGTTTGACCAAGAGATCGCTTGCAGAGAGCTCCACCTGTCCGAGAGTGCCCAAGAGAAGGGCCAGGACGAACGGCACAGTAAAGATGCCGG
The DNA here is from genome assembly GCA_965217095.1 of Candidatus Latescibacterota bacterium. Taxonomy (GTDB): domain Bacteria; phylum Latescibacterota; class UBA2968; order UBA8231; family UBA8231; genus CAYNZV01. The sequence goes on along the minus strand of OZ244235.1, from coordinate 4,596,550 downwards.
CCAAGTTCGTGACCAGCGTCAATAGCAAGGCGAGCTCCGAGCTTCCCCGCGCCTGATTGGTCAATGCTATGCCCGAAGACAGGGTCGTAGGCATACAACAGAACAAAGCCAATCCCAGTTGAAAGGCGGGGTCGATCGGCACCTGAAAAGCGATGGCTGTACCGATGGCCGGGGTGAGAAAGAGTATGGAGACCGTGCCCCAAAGGCTTCCTCGCCAAGCCGAAATCGCGGCGAACATCTCTTCCGTCCGCAACATGAGCCCGGACAGGAAGAAGATGACGCCGACAGCGACGTGCTGGGTGGGGAGCGTTGCCAGATAGAGGCCCGGTTGGGGGAACAAAAAACCGACGAGTGCGACCGTCAACAGTCCGATCGGCAGAATCTGTTTACTGATAAACTCGGTTGCTCGTTGCATGGTATCGCGCAAAAAAATTCGGGCCGGACAACGGTGCGTCCAGCCCTAAGGGTGAGTCGTGGCTCGGGATTTCAGTTTTTGGTTATGGCGGCCAATGAGGTGGACAGGAATTTGCGCGCCAGGTCGTCCTCCGAGAACAAAAACCCAAGAAAGCGGACCAGCCGTTTGCGGGCATCCGAGCTGACCAAGTGTTCCACTTTGCATGCATCGATCTCCGCGTCATCATCATCCATACCCAACGCGTCGCTGAGAAATTTCTTTACCGCCAAGCGCGTCGCCTCGATCTCTTGCACTACCAATGATCCTCGATCCGTGAGTTCTAGGAAGCGGTTGTGGTCCTCCTGCACGTACCCCCGTTCCTTCAGGTGCTTCATGGCCGACGAGACGCTGCCTTTGGTAATCTGTAAAAGCTGCGCAATATCGGAGACGCGAGCGTATCCATGCTCATCCCGCAGAGCGTGAACAGCCATCAGGTGATGAGCGGCGCTGTGGCTGAGCTCGTTCTCCTCGTACGCCTTCCAGACCTCTTCGAACAATCGTGAACTCCTGACTAGAGTCGGATGATCCTGTATCGGCAACACGGTGGGATATGGAGATAGACCACATCTAACGGCGATCGGTCTCGTTGCTTTACAGCAGTCGTTCGGCCGCTATATTGCACGCCTGATTCGATGCGAGACAGACGATAGTAACTATATAAAGAAGTAGATTTGAATGAGCAAGAGCGGGAAGGCGAGTCAGAGTGAGCTATAACGCCGTAATGAATTACGTCGATGGACACGTAGAAGAATATGTCGCTCAGCTCAAACAGCTTTTGGCGCTGCCGAGTATCAGTGCTGGCGCAGATGAGGATAGCACGGCCGCAATCGACGCAGCCGCCACATTCCTGGTGGACGACCTTCGAAGATGTGGTCTAAAAGCGAAGGGCGTTGAGGTCGCCGCCGGCTTGAATCCTCTTGTGCTGGCCCACCCCGCCGAGCTGGTGGCGGAAAAGCCAACCGTTCTTATCTATGGTCACTACGACGTGCAGGGCGTCGACAACCCCAGGTCCGCCTGGAAGCACGATCCGTTCGCCGCCATTGAGGAGAACGGTTGCCTGATCGGTAGGGGAAGCAGCGATAACAAAGGTCCGTGTTTTGCACATGTCAAAGCGGTAGAGGCAATCTTGAAATCGGGAGGCGAGCTGCCAGTAAATCCGGTCTTTCTGATCGAAGGAGAAGAGGAGTGCGGCAGCCGAGCCATTGGTCAGTTTGTGCGTTCCGGGGAGCTTGACCGCTTCGGTCCCCTCCTCTGCACCGTCATCTCCGATACTAGCATGTACGGTCCCGAGCAACCCGCGCTGACTTTGGGTCTTCGCGGCATATTAATGCTCGAACTGACCATTCGCGGCTCATCCCGCGATTTGCACTCGGGTTTGTATGGCGGCATTGCCCCGAATCCCAACACCGCCTTGGCTAAAGCCCTAGCGGCTGTCTACGACGACCAAGGGCGCATTGCCGTGCCCGGATTTTACGACGATGTCAGAGAGCTTGGTGACAAGGAGAAGGAGCGCTACGATCGACTGCCTCAAGACGAAGAGTCTTATTGCCAGGAGATCGGGATATCGGGTTTGTCGAGCGAGGGCAACTACTCGATCCTCGAGCGCCGGTGGACGCGACCGACCCTGGACATCAACCTCCTGGAAGGGGGCAGTCCGAGAACGGTATTGCCTGCATTTGCCAGAGCTGCCGTCAGCGCCAGGTTGGTACCTGACCAGGAGCCCGAAAAAATCGGCGCCGCCCTACGCCAAGTCATCTCCGACACCATGCCCGACAATCTAACGTTGGAGTTCGGACCGGCGCACGCGTCGCCGGCGTACCTGCTCGATTTCGACCACCCGCTAGTTGAGCCGGCGGTGAACGCGCTACGCGCGGGATTCGATCGCGAACCGGTGCTTATTCGCGAAGGCGGCTCAATACCGATCGTCACCGAGTTTGCGCTCCACACCAAAGCGCCCGTCTTACTGTTGGGTTTGGGTCAGAGGACCGACAACTGGCATGGTCCCAACGAGCGTTTTTCCCTCAAGGACTTTCACCGCGGCATTCGGATGGGAGCGGCTTTGCTCCACGAATTGGCGGCCTACACCCGCTAACCGAGACGGGTCGGTCAGACCTGTCTTGGGGTTATGGTTGCTCGCTTGCCTTTTCCAAACCCAGTTCGCGCCGATCGGCGCGCATTATGCCGTCGGCTATGCGCGAGATGAAGACCTCGATCTCGGTGAGGAGTTCAGCCATGCGTTTCTCCTCGTTGCGCAGCGCCATGAGTTCGGCGCGCAGCCGACTGAGCTTGAAAGCCGTACGGTCGCGCACCACCAAACAGGTGATGACGAGAAGTATGCCGACGGCCGCATAAATCTCGATCATCGCTTCAGCCCTTCCCCCCGGGCATCCTCGTGAGTTTGGCTTCCATCTGTTCCAAGGTCCGCTTTACCAGCCCGGTGTCGCGCTCGATCCCGGTCAGGTTGGTGTCCAACTCCAACCGACTGTTCTTCGCGTCGATCACCAGCTTTTGAACGCCAGCCATGTCGCTATCCTCTTCGGCAATCTCCCCCCCGCCGTCGGCCCCCGGCTCAGCGGTGGGTTCGGGCCTAGTCGGGATCGACTTTTGGACCTCCTCCATTTCCGCTTTCAGGGGCGCCACCTTCTCCGTCCAGATGCGCTGAGCGGCATCCAATTCGCCCACCCGGTCGCCGGCGCTTCGACGGATATTCTTGGTCGACTCCTGCAGATTCTGAACACGTTCCTTGATCTTCTTGCGGATCGGAGCTTGGCGCATGCGCAGGTCATACGCCTTCTTTTGGTAAATCAGAAGCATCTGAATCAGAATGGCCAACAGGCCGACAGCGACGATGGAAAATATCCAGAATGTCATTCGGAAGTTGTTATTTGTACTGCGGTTGCAGATGGTTAATGGGGTTGAAATAGAGTATTCCCCGCGGCCAAGTCAAGAAATTTCGGTGCCGTAAGCGAGGGCCGCCTTGCGGACGAGGCCGGTGAACGGGTCCCTGTGTAGCGTATCGTCAGGCGAGGTTGGTCGCTGAAGGATAGAACGGCAGGTAATCGGTGTTGGGGCTGATCCCGACGATCTCGTCCCCGCGCCATTGTAGCTGGTATTCCACCCCATCCGTCGGTTCGACGACTGTGGCACGAGGCAGATCGTATTCCACCTGAATCTCGGCACCTGGACTTTGCTTCTCTACAAAGAGAAATCCACCGATCTGTGCTGTCGAAGCCGGTTGCCCGTTTACCGTCAGGCGCACCGCAGCAGGGGAAGCCCATCTGGGAATCCGCAGGAATATCGGCCGCTCGGTCTTCAAGAAAATCTGCAGCTGCGCCGTTTCGCCCCGCGTGCTCGTCATTCGCAGGTACGAGTCCTCGTAGTCAAAGTGAAGATTCACTCTCAGACCAAATTCCGTCGAGTCGACGATGCCATTGTAGACGTCACACAGAGTATGAAGATCGGCGGCGGTGATATCGGTGGTCGGCCACGCCTCGCCGTGGGGATGTCGATGCATTCCGCCGTACGCGCCGACCGTCCTGGCGTCCAAATCGGCGCATTCATCCTTCTGGTCATTGTCCATCGGCGTCAAGCCCAGCGGTTCGGTAATTTGGGAAGGGAGAATACGGCACCGCACGATGCGCTCCGCATCGTCCAGATACTCCCCGTACCCGAGCCGTGCGAGCCTTAGAGCAAGCTGGGCCGCGTCACCGGGAGAGGCTGTTTCGCCCTTGGAGTCAAGCTCCCAGTCGTGCGAAATGAAGCCCGACTGTTTGACGGACGTGCGCACGGTGGCGGCGTAGGTGGTGGCTATGCGCTGGATGTACTCGTGCTGGCGCGTTATCTGGCCATACAGCAAGAGTCCGCGATAGGTGCCCAACAGCGAGTGGGTGTGGAGATAATCAGATTCGGGGACGGAACCATCCGGCTGCGTGGCCACTTCGAGGTGAAACTGTGCCAACCTTGTTGCCAGCCGCAGGGCTTTTTCACTTCCAGTTGCGGCATAGAACTCCAAAACGCCTTCCAGCGCGCGGCCGAGACTCTCGGTGAGTCGTACCCCTTTTTTTTCGCGTTGACCGGGCGTATCTCGATCGACCTCCAAACCCCCGCGTTGGGCGAGATCCACCATCATTTCGTAGTTCCAGTGCCCGTCGTAGCCGACATAGCGGTCGATCGCGTCGATCAACATAGAGCCTTTGTCGACGGCCCACTGGCTGTCGCGCCATCGCGCCAAGCAGGCGAGGGCGAGCAGGATTTCACGCTGCGAGTGCTCGTCGATCCAACCTGGCGGCCGGTGTTCGAGCGGAAGAAGCAGTCCGCAGACCGCAAGCGGATTAGCCATACAACGCTCGAGGTTCTTCAACATCGCGCCTTCGAGCTCTGCAGGAATAGTGAATCCGGTCGTTGCTTCCAGCCGCAACATCGCATCCCACCAGCGGCCGATATTGTGTGCAGGATAGTCCATTTTGCACCGCGCCTGCAGGGTCTGTCGGTCAATCTTGACATTCCAAAGCGGCATATAGTCGTACGCGGGAGAGAGCGTATGGAGCAGATTCGTTCCCGCCAACTCCATCGATTCCCTCAACCTCAACATCTGGCGTCTCCCCGCTAGTTTTGACTGGTACGTGGGCTAGACCGGCACGGTCGTATCCCCGGAAAGGATACGCCGGACGCGGTGCAGTACCGACCTTCGTTCAGTAGGTCCCCGCGACGCGCGCCCGCTGCTGGATCAACGGCAGTAGCACGTCGATGGTGGAGGTTTCGACCTCGACAAGACGTCCCATTTCCTGAACCACGGTCACAAGCGCGTCGACTTCTAGGGGCCGGCCTCTCTCCAGGTCCTGAAGCATGGAAGTTTTGTGTTGGCCCACTGCGGCAGCTCCCGCGATTCGCTTATCCACATCGACGCCAAATCTGACACCCAGTCTTTCCCCGATGGCCTGCGCCTCCAACATCATGGCGCGGGCGACGTCCCGCGTTCCCGGGTCGGTCGCGATAACATCTAGCGTAGCGTGGGTGAGGGCGCTGATCGGGTTGAAGCAGAGGTTTCCCCAGAGTTTTACCCAAATGTCGTTGCGAATCTCTGAGCGGATGGGTGCTCGAAGACCCGCCTTTCGGAGCGACTCGCTGAGTTTGACAACGCGCTCCGATTTTTCGCCGCCCGGTTCCCCCAGACTGAGCCGATCGCCATCCTGGTGCAGGATGACACCGGGCTCGGCCACCTCCGCAGCGGGGTAGACGACACATCCGATGGCACGCTCCGGGCCGATTTTACCCCACAGCGTACCTCCCGGGTCCACGCTCTCCAGGCGATGGTCGGCCCACGGACCCTTCAGGCGGTAGAAGTACCACCAGGGGATGCCGTTGGTGCCCGTCACGACAGCCGTCTTGGGACCGAGCAGGGGCTGCATCGCGTCCGCAACTCCGGGCAGCGAATGGGCCTTGAGCGTGACGATGACGATGTCCTGTGGACCGATATCGGCAGGATCGTCCGTGCAACGTGGGTGGGCAACGCGCTCTTCATCGTCGATGATGAGTTTGACGCCGCTCTTCTGCATCGCCTCCAGGTGCGGTCCCCGCGCAATGAACGAAACATCCTCCCCCGAAAGGGCGAGCTGAACGCCGAGATAACCACCGATGGCGCCGGCGCCAAAGATACAGATGCGCATCACCCGATTCCGAGCTTCTCGGCGAGACCGATCCGTTGGAGTTTTCCGGTTGCACCTTTGGGGATCTCCTCGAGAAAGAGTATTTTGCGCGGGACCTTGAAGCCCGCCAGGCGCTCGGACGCGAACGACCGAATCTCACCTTCGGTGGCCTCGGAACCTTCGCGCAGGACGACGGCGGCGGCCACATCCTCGCCCAGGCTCTTGTGAGGCATGGCGAAGGTCACGACCTGCTGCACCGCGGGGTGATCCATCAAAATGTCGTCTACTTCACGCGGCGAGATCTTTTCGCCTCCGCGGTTAATGATTTCCTTGAGGCGACCGGTGATCGTCAGGTAACCGTCAACGTCCATCGTGCCCTGATCACCTGTTCGGAACCATCCTTCGGTAAAGTTTTCGGCATTGGCTGTCGGGTTGTTCTCGTAGCCCGGAGTCACGTTAGGCCCTTTGATGACAACTTCGCCGACCTCCCCCTGTGGCAACAACGTGGGACCCGACTCGTCCATGATCGCCACCTCGGGACCGGCCGCTGGCCCGACCGTACCGGATTTGCGCTGCCCGGGTGGCAGGGCGTTACACGTCATCTGATGTGCCGCCTCGGTCATGGCATAGGCCTCGACGACGGGGGCACTGAACGTCTTTTCCAGCTCTTCCATCACCTGAGGTGGAAGGGAGGATGAAGAAGAGCGGATGAACCGGAGGTTCGCGGAGGAGACAATTTCGGAGTTCCGTTTGGCTCGGACGAGGATGGTCTGGTGCATCGTGGGAACGGCGGTATACCACGTCGGTTTCGCCTGATCGAGCAAAGCGAAGAATCTGAGTGCATCGAAGCCCGGCGTGCAGAAGACGCTGGCACCGGCGCGCAGGGTCGACAAAATGGCGGCCATCAGCCCGTGGATATGGAACAGGGGCATGACGTTCATACAGCGGTCGTCGGAGGTCAGCTTCAGCGTCGTCCCGATGTTGCGGGCAGAGGCGCAGACGTTTCGATGCGTAAGGGGAACGAGTTTCGGCCGTGACGTGGTACCGGAGGTGTGCAGAACGAGCGCCACATCATCTGGTTCGGCCGGGCCCCCTGATTTTGGTTCGGTTGCGTCCATCTGTGCAGCCGGGGTGAGGTCGAAAACGCCGGCGGGTCGATCATCGCCAGTCGAGATTTCGAGAACGGGGATGTCGAGCTGGGTCGCTGATTTGATAGCGGGGGACGTGGCGCCGGATTCGACGAGGAGCGCCTTTGCATTCAGGTCGGACAGGAAAAAGTCGTACTCTTCTCGCTTGTATGCCGGGTTCAGAGGCGCTGTGGTGGCGCCGGCGGCGATCGAGACGAACGCCACGGCCATCTCCGGGCCGTTGGGCAGCACCATGGCGACGCGGTCGTTCCGTCCTATCCCGAGTCGGTTCAAGGCGGTAACCGTCCGATCGACGTGAGCCCGCAAATCCCGGTAGGTCAGTGAAGCGCGGCCGACGCCGTCGATGGCGACGGCTTCGTCACTTCCTGAATTGATAATCGTTCTTAGCGTACTGATTTCTGCCATCGATCTGCTCCAAATTCGAAGTTGTGCGATTGGTCGTTTTGCGACCTGGCTGGCGGTTGGCGGGAACGTGTGGGAATCGAACCCACCCGGCGACGCTCTCGCGCCACCGCAACGGATTTGAAGTCCGCGGAGACCACCAGGCTCCCTTCCGCTCCCATCAACGATTGTAACCGAGCGCGTTAACCGACGGAGTGGCACCCGGTGCCTGGCTTGAAGTAGTGCCCTGTCTCGAAAATATGCCTGTATTAATTCGCCGTCTGGGATCAGCGGCGGGAGATCGGCACGAAATCGAACGCTGCGGCTATTCCTTGACCACCCAAAGTTTTACCGTTGCGGTGACCTCGGAGTGCAGGCGAATCTCGATATTATACACCCCTACAGCTCGTATCGGGTCGTCGAGAACAATCTTGCGACGATCGACCGCGTACTCTTTTTCTCCTAGCAGATCAGAGATGTTCTGAGCCGTAACCGAACCGTACATCTTGTCCTCTTCGCCGACGCGTACTACCGCCGTTAGCGAATCCTTTTCCAATTCCTTCGCCAGGGTGGCCGACACCCGTTTTTCCCGCTCGGCGGTCGCCTCGTGTTGTTTGCGCTGGGATTCAAAACGCGCCACGTTCGCATCGGTGGCCAACAGCGCTTGCCGCTGGGGAATCAGAAAGTTGCGCGCGAATCCGTCGGCGACCTGGACGATCTCGCCGGCGCGACCCACCCGGTCGACATCCTTCAACAGAACTATTCTCAAGATACCTTCTCCTTATTCACACTGCTCACAACGTTGATGTGCCGTCCGCGTCGCCTTCAGGTTGCGCCTGCGGAGTACGCAGTTGGCGCCAATCGAACCAGGTATCGAGAATCCCGACGGCGCCGAGGATAGGTATGGAGATTCCCATCGTGAAGACCAGCGACAGGTAAACAAACAACTCGACCAATGCTGGGACACGGAGCCGAGCCATATAGAACCGCACGACGGCGGCGCCATGGGTGGCGTAAATCACCGCGACCACGACCAGCGCGTTCAGGCCGAGATCGCGCAAGATACCGCTACCGATCAGCACTAGCACGAGGCTGACTATCAACGCCCAGATCAACTCGTCCCAGGGTCGCCACAGCCGGAACCGGGTTGCCGACGGCAACCCCAGCCCAAATCGAGGGGCCAAGGCTTGACCGAAACGATAGGCGAGGACGAGCGACAGGATCCCCATCACGCATTCCATACCCGGTTGCAACCGAAGAGCCAGGGTCGCGATCTCGTGTATCGAATACCCCTGGTCTTCCATCTGCAGACCCATACCCTCTAGTTGGGTCACGAGCTGCTTAAGCTCCGCTTCGGGCACCATGTCCTGAGCAAAAAACACCATGGCCACACTCTGCAGAACGGCCGGAAGCGCGCCCCCGAAAATCGCAACTCCGTATGCGAAGCCTCGCTCCACCAGCATCCCGGCCACCAAACCCATAACCACGGCCACACCCACGGTGGTGCTCGCTGTCAGCGAAACCCCCAGAGTCATGAGCAAGGTGAACGGAAGCACCCGTTGGCTGCCGAACCGGCGACAGGTCAGCAGGACGACTGTCGCCAGAACGACACTGGTGATGAGAGGCAATGGGGTCAGCTCGTGCCGTCGCCTTCTTCAGATTCGGTGCTGGGCACGGCTTCAGCGGCAGGTGCGGCCTGGGATTCGCTGTCTTCTCCTGCCGTCGGTTCTGCGGGATTTTGAGGACGTTCTTCCTGCCCCGCACGGTCGTCTCGATTGTCGCGCCGAAAGCGGCCATTGTCCCGCGAAGGTCGTTCGGGGAATAGTGCGCTCTCCGGCAACAGCTGGGGCACCCGCAGGAAATCGCCTTGGATACCGACAACCAGATGGCGAAGAACCTCTTCGTCCAAGGACAGCTCGCGCTCCAGGGCCGAAATCGAAGTCGGATCCGCAGTGAACTGAAAGAGCACGTAGTACCCCTGTTGCCGCTTCTTCAAACTTGCCGAGGAGTAGGCCAATTTGCGCAGGCCCCAGTGGTCGGTATGAGCAACCTCGGCTGAACTGGACTTCAGGTATTTTTCGTACTTCTCCGCCACCTCGCCGAATCTCGCGTCGCCAATCTGAGGATCCAGAATGCAGACGAGTTCGTAATTCTTCATACGTTGTTCTCTTTAGGTTTGCGCCGACGTCGGTGCTTCATACCAGAATTGGCACGAGTACCAGGGATACGACGGACATGAGCTTGATCAAAATATTCATCGACGGTCCGGTGGTGTCCTTGAAGGGGTCTCCCACCGTATCGCCAACGACGGCGGCTTTGTGAGAATCGGACCCCTTGCCTCCCAGGTTCCCCTCTTCGATCCATTTCTTGGCGTTGTCCCAAGCGCCGCCGCTATTGGACATCAACAAGGCCAGTAGAACCCCGCTCACGGTTGCCCCGGCCAACATCCCGCCCAACCCAACGGGGCCTAGGATGAATCCCACTACCAGGGGCGCCAGCACGGCAAGCAAACCAGGCAGGATCATCTCCTTCAGGGCAGCGGAGGTGCTGATATCCACGCAACGCTTGGTGTCGGGTTTACCGGTGCCCTCCATGATGCCAGGAATCTCTCTGAACTGGCGTCGCACCTCCTCGACCATCTTAAATGCGGCGCGACCCACGGCGGTCATCGTCATAGCCCCGGCGAGATAGGGGATCGCCGCACCGATGAACAGTCCGATTACGACTTTGGGAGAGGTTACGTCGATAATGATAGGAGCACCGGTCGCCACCTCGACGGCGGCTGTAAACGCTGAAAACAGAGCTAATGCCGTGAGCGCGGCAGAGCCGATGGCGAACCCCTTGCCGATCGCCGCGGTGGTGTTTCCAAGAGAGTCGAGACTGTCGGTAATCTTGCGGACATCCTCGCCGAGGCCGGACATCTCGGTTATGCCTCCGGCGTTGTCGGCGATCGGTCCGTAGGCATCCACGGACATGGTGATGCCGACGGTCGACAGCATGCCCACGGCAGCTACGCCGATGCCGTAAAGACCGGCGGCATCGTTGGCCAGATAGATCGCCAGCACGATGCCCAGGACCGGAAGCGCCGTGCTCTCCATGCCCACGGCCAGGCCGGTGATGATATTGGTGGCAGAACCGGTCTTCGACGCCTCGGCGATATCGCGGATTGGTTTTCCGCCGGTGTAATACTCGGTGAGCAGTCCGATGACGATTCCCGCCAGCGCACCGCACAATACGGCCCAGAAGGTACCCAGCCCAAGATTGAGATTGACGGCGATGTAATAGGCGCCGACCAGCATCAACCCCGCCGCGACAAAGGTAGCGTATCGCAGCGCCGCACCCGGGTCCCAATTCTGCAGAATCCGAACGGTAAAGACGCCGACTATCGAAGCGACCAAACCCACAATAATGACCATGAGCGGGTAGGCCATGAGCGCCAGCCGCGCCTGCACCTCAGTCAAGTTGGGTCCGAGGGTGGCGAGCATCGCGGTGGAAGCCGTCGCGGCGATGGCGATACTGGCGATGACCGAACCTACGTAGGACTCGAAGATGTCCGCGCCCATGCCGGCCACATCACCCACGTTGTCGCCGACGTTATCGGCGATGGTCGCCGGATTCCGCGGATCGTCTTCCGGGATACCCGCTTCCACCTTGCCGACCAGGTCTGCCCCCACGTCGGCGGTTTTGGTGAAGATGCCGCCGCCCACGCGGGCAAACAATGCAATAGAGCTTGCCCCCATCGCGAAGCCGCTGATCGCGGAGGCGTGGGACGCATTTTCCCAGATGCCGAATGCCAGCGCCAGGCTCGAGATGCCGAGCAGGCCGAGACTCGCAACCGCCAGCCCCATCACGGCACCTCCGGTAAACGCCATGCTCAAGGCGGGTCCCTGACCCTGTTCGCTGGCGGCGTTGGCCGTGCGCACATTGGCGCGGGTCGCCGCTTTCATTCCGGCGAAACCGGCCGCGATCGAACACGCGGCACCGGTCAGAAACGCATACGCCGTGCGCTCGTTGACTCCGGTGTAGAGCAGCGTAAAGACGATGACGATAAATACCAAGAGAATCGAATACTCGCGACGAAGAAACGCCATCGCCCCTTCGTGCACGCTTGCGGCTATCTCTATCATTACAGCGCTGCCTTCGGGTTTCCGCGTGATGGACCAGTAGAGCAACAGGGCAAGGATCAACCCCGCCGCCGCTACATACGGAGCCATCCCGACCCATGAAGAAATACTCAACGGCGACCTCCCTTAATCTGTGATGTGTGTTTCACCGCACTCAATTGTTAAACGAGTTCATCGCTGAATCGATGCCGTTGACCACGAAAAACTTGAGGGCTTCGCAAGCATGTTCAGTGGTTATCTCTAGATCTTCCCCAGGGGCAAAATTCCCCAACACGTAATCGGTGATTTCGGCGTCCTCGGGTGGCGGACCGATGCCCAGCCGCCCCCGCGGTATCTCCTCGGTGCCCGCTTCTTTGATTATGGAGGCAAGACCATTGTGGCCCCCGTCCCCCCCCCGCGGTCGAATACGCAAACGGCCGAACGGCAACGCCGCATCATCCAGGACAACGATTATGTCCTGGGTTTCAAAACCCAGTCGATCGCGCAAACGCGCAAACGCGAGACCGCTGCGATTCATATACGTCTGCGGTTTGACCAAAAGCGCGTTGAGCGCCCCCCGTTGCAAACGGGCAACGATGCTTTCGGCCTGGTCATCGATGTTCCACGTTCCTGCGACTTCCCGAGCCAGCCGGTCGAGGACCATAAAACCGATGTTGTGCCGTGTGGATAGGTATTTCGGGCCGGGATTGCCAAGACCGAAGATGACCTTCACCAGACTCGACCAATCACGCCCCCTCTTCGCCTCCTTCTCCAGCACCTTCGTCAGCGGCGCCATCGACCTCACCCTCTTCACCTTCGACAGCCTCGACTTCTTCTTCAGCGACCTCCTCTTCCACCACCCGCGGCGCCAGGACGGTGAGAATCGTCTGTTGCGGGTCGGAAACGATGCGTTCTTCGTGCTCCAAAAGGTCACTGACGCGCACGCTGTCTCCGACCTCTAGCGGCGTGACGTCGACTTCGATGCGGCTGGGCATCTCCCCTACGGGACACTCCATTTCCACCGTTTGCTGCGTTTGCTGCAGGGCACCGCCCGAGCGTACGCCTGCGGCAAGCCCGCTGGCGGTTACCGGTACATTGACCCGCAGCACCTCCTCGGGATCGATCCGAAGGAGGTCGAAATGAAGAATCTCACCCCTTACTTTGTGATACTGGATCTCGCGGACAATGGCTCGTTCGGAAGACCCGTTGTGCCGCACCATAAAAATAGCATTCGAACCGCCGGTATTCATGGCACGTTCCAGTGTCAAGGCCTCCGTCTTCAGGTGATACGGATCCTGTTTGTGGCCATACAGAACCCCGGGAAGCATGCCCGCTTCTCGGCGTAACTTGCCCACGGCACTCGTGCCCTGCTCATGGCGGTCCTCGACCTCGAGCCCGACCTCCTCCCGTTTGTACACTTGTATCGATATTGATGCCATCGATTGGTCTCCTGAATTACAATTGGCTGCCCGGCGAGGATTTGAACCTCGATAGACGGAACCAAAATCCGTTGTCCTGCCAATTGAACGACCGGGCAACCATATTTAGCTCAACTTCGCAAACCCACCGGCTTGCACAAAAAAGACCGGAACCCCTGCGCCTGCAGCTCTGTTGCAGCTGACGAAGCGGCGGTCCGGTCCTCGAAGACACCGAACAAACAGGACCCACTTCCCGACATGCTCAGGAAACGGGCGCCTGTGGAACTGAGTGTATGCCTCAGCTCCGCGACGATGGGATAGGCGCGCTCGACCATCGGTTGGAAATCGTTTTCCAGAGTGGAGCAGAGCTCCAAGAGATCAACGCACCCGCCGCTTAGCGAATCGATGAAATTAAGGTATGGGGTATTGACTGTCAACGATCCCTGCAGCCGCGAATAGGCCCATGCTGAGCTGATCTCGAACCCCGGGTAGACCAGAACGAAGGTGATATTTCCCGTCGCCGAAACGGGTGCGATCAGTTCACCGCGACCGCGGACCACGGCGCAGCCGCCGTTGATCAGGAAAGGCACATCCGATCCCAGCTGTTGTGCCAGGGTCTGCAGCGCCGCCGCACTCAAGCGCTCCCTGCTGCACCGGTTCATCGCTCTCAGCACGGCTGCCGCGTCGGCGCTGCCGCCTCCAAGACCCGCACCAACCGGTATGTTCTTCTCCAAGTGGATTTCGAAGGAATCGATACCCGCAACTTCTGTCTGGAACAACTGCAGTGCTGTCATGGCCAGATTGTTCTCGTTCGTTGGCAACGAGGGGTCGGTACACGACAGGCGATTTACCGGGCCCTGCCGAAAGTGCAGGACATCGGCCAAATCGACAGTTTGGAAGATGCTGCAGATATCGTGATAGCCGTCCGGCCGGGGACCGAGTACCTTCAGACCCAGGTTGATTTTGGCCCATGCGGGCTCGCTGAGATCCACCTTGTTCACGCGATCTTGACCTTGTATTGCTGCGGCCGTATTATCATGATAAATACCGACTTATGACCATTCATCTCAATTTTATGAAGACCGTGCAACGAGTTCTGATCCCACTAACCGCGGTGATCCTCATCTACCAGATGGCGGTGGCGCAGGACCGTGCCGAGGACGCCTTCAAGTTCGCCCGCAATCTCTACAAGGATGCCGGTGACTTCGCTACGTCGGCCGAGCTCTTTGGCGAGTTCATCCGCAATTTCCCCCGCAGTGAGCGCCTGGCCGAAGCGCGGCTCATGCGGGCGCGTTCGCTGAAAAACAGCGGCCGTTGCGATCTCGCCATCAAGGCTTACGAGGATTTCTACCAGGGGCACCCCGACCATCTCAGCACCGCGGCGTCACGAACCGAACGCGCCGCTTGTCTTCACCAACGCGAGCGCTATGTAGAAGCGGCTCAGGCATTTGAGGAAGTTCAGAGGCGTTTCAGCGCGAGCCAGTTTGCCGCCACTGCGTTGCTCGACGCGGCCGCCAATTATAGCCAGGGCGGCCAGGTCGAACAAGCGGCTCGCGCCTACCGTAAGCTGGTAGCCGAATACAGTGTCGATGAGGCGGCGCAGACGGCACGATACCGCCTCGCAGAGCTCGCCGTCGCCCGCGGAGAAGCGGGAGAGGCGCAGCGCTCGCTACAACAGATCGCCGACGCCGACCCGCCGGCAACGCTGGCGCCGAGCGCTTTACTGCTTGCAGGCCGCATCCATCTGTTTCTTGGTGGTTTGGAGGCCGCCGACAAGGTTTTCGACACCTTGAGCGCACGATTCCCTGCCGCGGCCCAGAGAGACAGCGCCGCCTTGGGTAGAGCCAGCTATCTCCTCGAACGCAGGCACTTTAGCGCCGCCGCCGACGCCTTTGCCACGGCGGAAAGCCAGATGGCCGACCCCCGCTTGCGAAACGAAGCTGTACTGGGCCAGGCTGACGCCCGCCGCCTGGCGGGAAATCCGGAAGTCGCCATCGGTCAGTACCGCACGCTGCTGGCAGACGGGATGCCGGCTGAGGTGTTGCTGCCCGCCCAGCTAGGCCTGGCCATCGCCCTAGGGGAGGTCGGTGAGGTGGGGGCTGCCGTGGGGCTGTTCCATACTCTCATGGAGGCGGCCCCGAGGTCGAGCGCAGCGCTCGAGAGTTTGCGCGAGCTCGGGGTACTCTATCGCCAGCAGGAGGACTTTCACCGCTCGGTCGTGTGGTACGAGCGCTACCTGGAGCAAGCGGAAAATGCACCCGATCGCCAGCGGGTACGACTCGACCTGGCACGCATCTTTTTGCGCCTTCAGTTTTACGACGAGGCGATCGCTATCTTCTCCGATCTAATGGGTAACGGCACCGCCGAAGCCCACATGGGACTGGCGGAAACCCTGGAGCGGAGCGGGCAGAAAAGGCGGGCGTTGCGCGAGTATGCGGCTTTTATGGAAGGCCGTCCCGATCATCCGCAGGTGGACCGCGCGCGCGACCGCGCCGAGTACCTGCGCCGCTACTCAGTGATGGACGCGGAAAGACTCGAGCGCCTGCTCCAACAGGCCTGGATGGATGAGTTGAACGGCACACCGCGGGAGATCGTGCAGCTGCAAGTCGCCGCCGCACTTTTCGACCTCCACGATTTTCCCAATGCGGTGCGCACGTTCGAGACCTACGTCGCCGCCTATTCGGAGAGCCCGTACGCACCCAAGGCGCAGTACTTTCTGGGAGAAAGTCTGACCCAGCTGGCGCGTCAACGGCGGCTGGAGGGTTTGCAGACCGCCGCAGATTCACTGGAAGCCCTTGCGCTCCAAGAGTTTCGCATTCTCGGAATCGAACCGCAGGGAGAATGGGGCCAGCGGGCGATTATCAGGAGGCTGGAGCTGGAGGCCGCAGCAGCATCCGATTCAGCACGGTACGCGGGACTCGAGGCGGGACTTGCCGGTTTTCTGCAGACCCATCCGGAATCCGCCGAGTTGGGCTTGCTCGGGCTCGCTGATGCGCGACGCAACCAACATGCATGGAACGCCGGCAAGCTCGATCAGGCGATCGCGGATTACCGCCGGTTCATCGCCGAGTTTCCGCAATCCGCCAAGCGCTCGGCTGCACTATACGGGCTGGGGCGCTCTTTCGTAGAGAAGGGAAACTATACCGCCGCCGTCGATACCCTCGAGGAATTGCTCCGGGGCAACCCCGGAGCCGAACTCAGCGCCGCGGCCCTGTACGAAATGGGCCAACTCCTTAGACAACAACAGAAGCTGGAAGAAGCAGCGGCTCGATATCGCGAGCTGATGTGGACATTTCCAGCTTTCCCGGAACGGCGCCAGGTTCAGCTCAATCTGGCCGACATTCACTTCGATCTGGGCGAGTACGGGTTGGCACTGAGGCTGTACATGCAGGCGGCGCGCAGCGCGGAAAAGGACGGCAGCGTGTGGCGCCGAATCGCCCGCTGCCATCAAGGCCAGGACGAACGGGGCAAGGCCTTGACGATTCTTCAAGAGGTCGTGGCCAACGAACCGCGGGCCGCCGATCTCGATAGCCTGTCATTAACCATCGCCGATTTGCTGGCCGCCTTGGGCCAGCCCGCCGAGGCGGCGCAAGAGTACCTGCAATTGAGCCGCGACTTACCGGGTAGCCCGCTGGCGACCACCGCCGCGTTGAACGCCGCCAACCTGTTTTTCGAAATGGAGCAATATGCCGAGGCGCACCAGATTTTCGACCCGGTGCTAGGTCGAGTGGAGGATGAGCAGATCCACGCGAGAGCGGTTCTCTCGCTCTTTCGCGCCGCCGAGGCCGACCAAGCGCGAGCAGCGGCCAAACGGTTCAGAAGACAATTCGGCAAGCAGTCCACTTGGCTACAGCTTTTCCAGCTCGAAGAAGCTCAGTACCTTTTGGGGACGAACGCGTATGACCCGGCGTTGAAGATCTTTCGCGAGGTCGCGTCAGGGAGCGGACCGTGGGCAAGCGAAGCGGCTTACTTTGAGGCGACTACGATGTGGGAGCTACACCATGCCGCGCCGACGGAAGAAAGCGGACCCAAGGCGTTGAACGTCCAAGCCCGTTTTGTCGAGAAATTCCCCCAGAGTGCGCGGATCTACGAGGTGCACTGGCGCTTGGGCAACTACCACTTCGGCCTGCGCGGTTATTTGCTGGCCGCCGCGGCGTATAAACGGATTCTCGAAGGTACGGCTGGCGCGGAGCTCAAGGCGCAAGCGGTGTGGCAGTTGTTGGAATGTTACGCGCGAGTGTACGAATTCGACGAGGCACATCGAGTGGCCCTGCAGCTCTTGCGCGAGTTTCCGGGGCACGACAAGAGCCAACAAACGCAGCTGCGGATCGGCATTATCCTCATGGAGAAGGGTCAGTACGCACCGGCCATCGCCCAGCTTCAGGGGGTTCTCGAGTGGGCTCGGGGCAACGATGCCTCCGAGGCCAGGTTCTATATCGGCGAGTCGTATCGCAATATGGGAGAGTACCGGAAAGCGATCGAAGCGTATTATCGCGTCAGTTTTCACGGCGCGGAGGGGTTCAGTCAGTGGATCTCCTCGGCGGATTTCAAACGCGCCGAATGTCACGAGATCCTGAACGAATTGGCCACCGCAGAGAGTGTTTATCTACGCATCGTGCAGCGCGAGGGCGCTGACAGTCCGCAGGGCGCTATTGCCGACAAAAAGATTGCGCAGCTGCGCCAGCGGGCGGAAAGATAGCAGGTAACGGGCAGTTCCGTCCGTTCAAAACCGGAGAGGTTGCAGATGTCACATGTTTCCTTTTTGCGTCAGGTGCCGTTGTTCGAGAGCCTGGACGACGCGGAGATCGATGCCCACTCTGAGCTCACGTTCACACGGACGTTCAACAAAGAAGCGGTAATCATTCTTGCTGAGGAGGAGGGGGATACGCTGTTCATCATCAAGGACGGCCAGGTCAAAGTCAGCATCGTCAGCGAAGAAGGCAGGGAAGTGATCCTTTCCCTCTTGGGTGGCGGAGCCGTCTTCGGCGAGCTTTCGCTGCTCGACGGCAAACCGCGTTCCGCCAACGTGGTGGCTACCGAAGATACCGAGCTATTGATGCTGCGCCGCACCGACTTCGTACAGTTGATCTACAAGACCCCCCAGATTGCTACCGCGCTTTTGGCCGAGCTAGCCTCTCGGCTACGCAAGACCGATCGCCAAATCGAGGGCCTGGCTCTGCTCGACGTGACCAGCCGCATCTCCGAGACCCTGCTGCAGCTGGCCAGCGAACAGGGTAGCGAGTCGGAGGAGGGGATCATCATCCGCAATCGGCCTACGCACCAGGAACTGGCGAACATGTCCGGGACCACGCGGGAGACGGTTTCTCGCGTGCTCAAGCGGCTGGCAAGTCAGGGTTATATCATCTCCAAGGGGCGACAGTTGGTCATCCTGCGGGAGGAGAGCTGGGCGAAGTAGGGGGCGCAGAAATCGGTCATGGCCAAAGGACGCCGAATTCTAATACTCACCCAGGACCCCGCTGTGGCAGATCTGGGGGCGGACGCACTCGTAGCCAGGGGCCGTCAGGTGGTTCAGGTGCGCGAGGTTCCCATGCTGCCGCCGTTGACCGATCGCGGGATCGACCTGGTCCTGATTGATCTGAAACTGCCGGACACCTCGTTGCGCGACGCCGCCCGGCTGTTTGCAGCTCACCCCGAGATGCCCGTTCTCGTTTTGGGCGACCCGTCTTCATCGATCTGGGAAAGCATTGCCCCGGGAAACCCGCTGGAAGTAGGTGTGGAACCCCCGTTCTCTGCGGACGACCTCAGGAAGCGAGCGGAAAACCTGTTTGAGAGAGGACGTTTCCTCGCCGGCACGGAACTGGTCGGCTCCTCCGCCGCCATGCGAGAGCTTCGCGAGCGTATTCTCTTGGTCTCGCCTTCGATGGTGTCCACCATCCTTCTGACCGGCGAGAGCGGCTCGGGAAAAGACCAGGTAGCCAAGGCCATTCACCACCAGAGCCAGCGGCGGGATGCGCCATTCAAACCGATCAATTGCGCCGCCATTCCAGACAACCTGCTGGAGAATGAGCTGTTCGGTCACGAGAAGGGCGCGTTTACTGATGCCAAGAGCCAGTACCGAGGCGTCTTCGAGCAGGCCGACGGCGGCACCGTCTTTCTCGACGAAATCGGCGAGATGTCCCTGGCCGCTCAGGTACGTTTGCTGCGGATTCTCGAACAGCGGGAGGTTACCCGCATCGGCGGCAGCGCTGCTCTTACCGTCGACATTCGGGTCATCGCCGCCACCAACAAGAATCTGCAGGCGGCGGTGGGAGCCCGGGAATTCCGTCGCGACCTCTATCACCGCCTCAAAGTGGTGGAACTCGCCATTCCTCCGCTGCGGCGCCGAGCCCAGGACATCCCGGCATTGCTCGAGCACTTCCGCGAGCAGTTTGCACGGCGGGAGCGGACACGTTTCGACGGATTCTCCGCGGCGGCCGTACGACTGTTGATGGAATATTCGTGGCCGGGCAATGTTCGTGAGCTTCGCAACCTCGTCGAACATATGGTGTTTCTCGGACCCAAGGGCATGGTGGAACCGGACGACATTCTACCCCAGTTGGAAGGGCATGCCGATGCCGAACGCACCCTGCCCGTGCCGACCTCCAAAACCCCCGACCAGTCGGAGCGGGAGCTCATTTATTTCGCCCTCCTAGACTTGAAGCGCGAGGTTTCCGCCCTGCGCGACGCTGTCGAAAAACGCGTCGTCGACGCCACACCGAGCCCAGTGCAACCCGTGTACCAGTACGAAGACGCCCCCTTCGCATCATCCGCTCCCGACGCGGCGGCTGCCAAAGCGGTTGTTGCCGAGCCCGACCCGGAGGAGGAAGGGCACACCCTTAAGGCGCTGGAACGGGATGCCATCGAGCGTGCCCTGAATCAGGTCCGCGGCAACCGGCAGAAAGCGGCGGAAATCTTGGGCATTGGCGTTCGCACTCTCTATCGCAAGCTTCACGAATACAATCTCACGTGAGCCGACCGAGCCCTTCCAGGCACGACAGGTCGATCAGGATCACCCTGATCGGGTTAGTGGTAAGCATGGCGCTACTGAACTCGGCTACGGCAGAACCGCCGCCCGAGTTTCAGATCCTCGACACCCTTGGCCGCGCCTTCGGAGCCGCTTACGAGCGCGCGAAACCGGCGGTGGTGCTGATCAAAACGCGGCCGGCCGGCGGCCATTGGCGCGAGGCCCTTCCTCCATCTCATCCTCCCTTGCCCCCAGATTACGACGATTCCGGTGTGGGCTCGGGGACCATCGTGCGCGCTGACGGCATTGTCCTCAGCAACTACCACGTTGTGCGGGACGCTGATTCGATCTCGGTCACCCTCGCCGATCGCCGCCAGGTACCCGCCGAGGTGGTGGGTTTTGACTCCTTGATCGACATCGCGGTATTAAAGGTGAATCTTTCGGGTCTGCCCGTTGCCGTCATGGCCGATTCGGATCAACTGGCCATTGGCGATTGGGTACTGGCGATCGGACACCCGCTGGGAATGGGTACGACGTTGACCCACGGCATTGTCAGCGCGCTGAACCGGCAGGTGGAGGTCATCGAAGGAGAGTACAGCATCGAAAGTTTTATTCAGACCAACGCCGTCATCAATCCCGGGAACTCGGGAGGACCGTTGCTCGATCTGTCAGGTCGGGTGATCGGTATCAATACGGCGATCTCCACACGCACCGGATACTTTATCGGCTACGGGTTGGCGGTACCGACCAATCTGGCGCGTGAAGCGATGGAGGATATTCTCGCCCATGGGCGGGTCGTCAGAGGGTACCTAGGGGTGGAGATGACGGAGGTCTCGCAGGAGATGATGCGAGAGAATCAGATGCAGCGGCCACGCGGCGTGTACTTGCAATCGATACGCGATGACACTCCGGCGGCGCGCGGCGGCCTTATCGACGGCGATATCCTGCTCAGCATTGACGGTTTTCCCGTCGATCGCCCCAATCAGGTGCAGACGGTGATCTACAGCCGAGATCCTGGAGAACTGGTAACCCTCGAGATCATTCGTCAAGGCGAATCGCGCCAGCTGTTGATCGAGCTCGGTGAGCGCGAAAGCGACCTGGAACGGAAGAGGGGGCAAGAATACCTGTCGCTGTTGGGCATGCAGGTAGAAAGCTTGAGTCCCCGCCGCGCGGAGGCACTCGGATTCAGCCAGGAGGTTGCCAGCCAGCTGCAGTACGAACATGGCGAAACGGCCGTCGCAGTGGCCGGTCTCGAGCCGCAGGGCGAAGCCTCCTCCAAGGGCATTCGGCTGGGGGATGTAATCACCGATGTGGACCGCGAACGGGTCACCTCGTTGAGCCAGTTCCTGCAGTTGGTTGCACAGCTGGAGCGGGAGCAAGCCGCCCTGTTCTGGTTGTGGCGCTCGGGAGAGGGAATCAGCGTCAGGGCATTGCGCCCGTCGGGGCCGCACGAATGAAAAAAGAGACGGCCACGCTGCGCGCACTGGAGGGTGCCGACGGAATCCTTCTCGTGGGCGCTTCCGAACGCAACGCCGACCTCTACTACGCGACGCGCTTTCTGGCACCGGACCCGTTCGTGTTCATCGCCACTGCCGAGCAGCGGGTTATGTTGGTCAACGACCTCGAGTTGGATCGGGCCAAACTTCAAGCGACGGTCGACTCGGTCCACTCGCGAACGCGGTATGCCGCCACGGTGCGCCGCGAGAAAAACCGTGACCCGCAAGGGTTTGAGGTCCTGCTGCGGCTGCTGCAGGAAATGGAGCTGCGGCGGCTCTTAGTCCCGGAGGATTTCCCCGTTGGCTGCGCCGATGCCCTGCGCGCCCATGGGGTCGATCTAGACGTGGTCGAAGCGCCGCTGTTTCCGCAGCGCGCCGTCAAATCAACGTCGGAACTGGAGTACCTACGCCAGGCGATGGGCGCCGCGGAAAGGGCGATGCACGCGGCGATGGAGGTGCTAGCGGCGGCCACGGCGCGCCAGGGCCGGCTCTATCTAGAAGGTGAGGCCCTGACCTCCGAGCGCGTGCGCCGCACCATTCACCGCACCCTGCTGGATGAAGAGTACATGGCCGAGCGGACCATCGTGGCCTGTGGTGATGCGGCATGCGACCCGCACCAGGAGGGAAGCGGACCACTCAGGGCGGATCAGCCGATTGTCATCGACATCTTTCCGCGGTCCGCATCTCACGGCTATTTCGGCGATATTACCCGCACCTTCGTCAAAGGCCACGCTACCCCCGAGATCAAAAAGGTCTTCGACACCGTGGAGGCGGCCCAAAGCCTGGTTTTCGATGCGGTCCGCGACGGCGCCGACGGCGCTGCCATTCACCGGTCGGTTATGGCGTTTTTCACCGAAAGCGGGTACGAAACCGAGGTGCGCGATGGCCGCAACCAGGGTTTCTTCCACGGAACCGGCCACGGTCTGGGTCTCGAGATTCACGAAGCGCCACGGATCAGCTCGGCGGGAGATCGGTTGGAGACCTCGCAGGTGGTGACGGTGGAACCCGGCTTGTATTACACCGGGTTGGGCGGCGTCAGGATCGAAGATGTAGTGGTCATAAGGGAGGACGGCTTCGAGAACCTCACCCATTTTCCCAAGGTGCTGGAACTCTAGATTCGTCCCTCTTCACCTGCGTCGCTTCAATTGGAAACCATCACCCCGCGGGCCCTAGCGTACTTTCGGACCGACAGTGGACGGTTGCTGCTGCGTCAAGCCGCTGACCAAACGGACGACTATTGGCACCTGCAGGATAGATTGCGACAGCGGTTCCCTGCCGAGATGTGCCGTGCCGCGCTTTCACTGGTCGCACTGCGACAGAAGGCGGCGGCGAAGTTTTCCCAGGCGGGACAGATGTTTTTTGACCGCGATGGGTTGGAGATGGCATCCGGAGAGGAACCCGCTGCGTATCGCGCCGAGCGCTTGGGCGCGGTGGGGCTCGTGATCGACCTCTGTTGCGGCATCGACGGCGATCTCCTGGCGTTGGGACAACGCAACCGCGTCTGGGGCATCGATTGCAACCGCACCCGCCTGATGATGGCGCGTCTGAACGCCGAGGGGTTGGGTTCGGGTCAGGCCGCCTTCGCCGTGGCGGACGCGGATTGTCTCGTTCCCCGGGCAGACGCGGTGTTTCTAGATCCCGCGCGCCGCCAGGGGCAGCGTCGCTCCAGGTGGGGATCCGACTACTCACCCAGCCTGAGCTTGGTGCACCAGCTGCGCGGTCGCGTCGCCAACCTGGTGGTGAAGGTGTCTCCCGCGGTTCGCGAAGACGACCTGGAAGGCGCCGAGGAGGACAATTTTGTCTCGACCCGTGGGCAGTGCCGAGAGGCGGTACTCTACTTCGGCTCCCGGGCACGCGGCGGACGCAGTGCCGTCGTACTTCCAGGACCCCACATCTTGGAAGCGGCTGCCTCGCAGCCAAAGATCGAGGTGGCCCCGGTAGGAGCTTACCTCTACGATCCGGATCCTGCCGTCGTCAGAGCCCATGTGGTGGAGGAGCTGGCCCTCCAGTTGGATGCCTGGAAATTGAGCTCATTCAGCGCCTACCTCAGCAGCGAACGAGAGCTGCTTTCGCCGTTCGCCCGGACCTACGCGGTGCTGGAATGTCTCCAGTACAACCGCAAACGGCTGCAACAACACCTCGCCGCGCAAGGCATGTACGCCCTTGAGATTAAGAAGCGGAGCATCTCTCTCGATGCGGCAGATGAGCTGCGCCTCAAGGCGGCCAGCGGAGAGGTGCCGGTCTCGCTGGTGCTGGAACGCATCGAACACGGAGTCCACGTGCTCATTTGCCAAAGGATCCACAATTCAGCAGATTAATTTTCGGTACAGGTGAATAAACTGTTCTGCGTTACAAAAAAACTATGGCAAAGCGAAAATTCGTTCTAGGAGGCGCCGTGATCGGCGTCGGATTGATCTACCTCATGGTGGCCGGATTCCAGCAATCATCCGCCTCACACATGACCTTGGCCACTTTTGCCCAACGTGCCCACTCCCTCGAAGGTGAGCGTTTGCAGATTGGCGGGTGTTCGGTGGTGTCGGGATCCATCGAGTGGGACCAATACCGTCACCGTCCCCAGTTCAAGGTTGCCGACGAGCAAAACTCCCTGCAGGTGCGCTACACCGGCAACGCGGTGTTACCTGACACCTTCAAGGACAAGGCGTTGGTGGTTATGGAGGGGTATTACGATCCGACCGCACACCAGTTCGAAGCGCACGTCGTTTTCGCCAAATGTCCCTCCAAGTACGAGGGCGAAGACTACGAAGACCACGTTGTAGCGCTGAACGCCGGAAGCTGAACGCCGTTGGGCGCCGTTGACCTGGGGTACTTCGCTCTTTGTCTGTCGCTGGTGAGCGCCGGATATTCGGTCGCCGCTTGTGTCGTGGGCGCCCGGCGTCAAGATTACGCGCTGATCCTCAGCGGAGAGCACGCGGCCCTCGCCCACTGTGGGCTGCTCACGGTGTCCGTGCTCGCTTTGTGGGGGGCACTTTTCACCCACGACTTTCAAGTACAGTACGTAGCTGAAACCAGCAATCGCGCCATGCCGCCCTTCTACATCATGGCGGCGTTATGGGGTGGACAGAACGGATCGCTCCTGTTCTGGGGTTGGTTGCTGTCGCTCTACACCGCCTTGGTGGTGTTGTTCCATCGCCGGAGAGAACGAGAGTTGATGCCGTACGTCGTTGCTATTCTGGTGACGACCGGTTTTTTCTTCGTGCTGTTGAATCTCTTTGCCGCCGATCCGTTTATGCGCTTGCCGTTTGCCCCCGAAGACGGTCGCGGTCTGAACCCCTTGTTGCAACATCCGATGATGGCCATCCACCCCCCCATGCTTTACATGGGTATGGTGGGAATGGCTGTTCCGTATGCGTTCGGCATGGCCGCCCTGGCGACCCGACGGTTGGACAACAGCTGGCTGCGGCCGGCTCGTCGTTGGATGCTCATCCCCTGGACCTTCTTGGGCGCCGGTCTGTTGCTGGGAGGAAATTGGGCCTACGTGGAGTTGGGGTGGGGAGGCTATTGGGGTTGGGATCCGGTGGAGAATTCCTCTCTCATGCCATGGCTGGTCGGAACCGCCTTCCTGCACTCCATTATGGTGCAAGAACGCAAGGGAATGCTGAAGATCTGGAATATGGTGCTGGTCATTACGGCCTATACCCTGTGCATATTTGGCACCTTCTTGACGCGCAGCGGCATGATTTCCTCGGTTCACGCCTTTGCCCGATCCAACGTCGGTCCGTTTTTCGCGACCTTTCTCGCGATCATCCTAGTGTACTCGTTCGCGCTGTTGTGGAGTCGTCGAAATGAGCTGCGGGCGACCAACCGGCTCGAGTCGTTCTCGTCCCGCGAAACGGCTTTCCTGCTCAACAATTGGGTGCTTCTGGGAATCTGCTTCGCCGTCTTCTGGGGCACCATGTTTCCGCTGATCTCGGAAGCGTTTTCGGGCCAGCAAGTTACCGTCGGCGCGGTCTTTTTCAATCAAGTGATCGTACCTATCGGCCTGGTGTTGTTGTTGCTCACCGGAATCGGGCCGTTGTTTGCGTGGCGGCGCACCTCTAACACCAGTCTTCGAAGGAACTTTGCAACCCCGGTGCTCTCCGCCCTGGTGGTGGCGATGGTGGCGTTTCTGGTGGGCGCCCGCGGGTTCTATGCCCTGACCTCCATCGCCCTGTGCGGTTTTGTGCTGGGGACGGTAACCGTCGAATTTCACCGCGGCACCCGTGCCAGACAAAGCGGCTCGACGGAGTCTTACCTGCTTGCTCTTTTCCGGCTCGCCAGCAAGGGTCGCCGCCGCTACGGTGGTTATCTTGTTCACGTATCGATCGTCATGCTGTTCGTAGGGTTTACCGGAAGCGCGTTCACGACGGAAAGGGAGCTGGTGCTGTCGCCCGGCGAATCGACCCAGATTCGGGGATATACGCTTACTTACGATGCCCTTGCCCACAGCGAGGACGGCAACAAGTCGGTTCACGCTGCCGCTTTGAGCCTCGAGAAGGGCGGCGCGTTTCTCACCACGTTGTTGCCGGCGCGGCACTTCTACAAGAGCATGGAGCAATGGACCACTGAGGTTTCGGTGCACGGCAGTTTCCGGGAAGACTTCTATCTGATAATGGTTGGGTGGTCGGCCGACAGCAGTGCCAAGTTCCAGGTCTACATCAATCCCCTCATCAACTGGGTGTGGGCAGGAGGTATCGCTTTCGTGCTGGGCTCGCTGTGGAGCATGTGGCCCACCGGACGTGATCGGCGCATGGCCGCTTTCGATCGCGAGACTTCGGGCGCGCGCTCCGCCGCCTGATTGGGGGAGGAGTTGCTCTCTAGCATCGCGATTCCCCTAGTGCTGCTGGTGTTTGCCTGCCCGTGGGCTCACGCGGCGACCCCCGAACAAACCAAGGGCGTCGCTGGCGACCTGGTTTGCCTGTGCGGTGATTGCAATCGCGAATCCCTCGCCACCTGCCAGTGCGGCTTCGCGGCCGATCGCCGAGCCGAGATCGGCGACGCTCTCGACCGCGGTCGCAGCGCCTCGGAGGTCGTAGCACAGTTCGTCGAAACCTACGGCCAAATCGTCCTGGCCACCCCTCCACCAAAGGGATACAACCTGCTCGCCTGGATCATTCCTTTTGCTATCATGGTGCTGGCGGCAGCGCTGCTGCGTTCCGTGCTCGTCAAGTGGAAGCGGGGCAAGGTAGTCCACCCCATTCCATCTCCGCCCGAGCGATCGGCCAGCGATCGCGACGACACCATGCAACAGCAGCTGCGTGAAGAGCTACGGGATTTCGATTGATGTCGACTATGGACCTCATCACAATCGTCGGCGCTACCATTCTCCTGTTAGCAGTGGTTTTTTTTACAGCGACTCCGCTGGTGGCCTCCCGAAGCCGTCTTTTTCGCCAAACCAACAGCGCTCAAGTGCGGCAACTAACGGAGCAGAAGGAGCAGCTCTACGCCACCATCAAGGAGCTCGAGTTTGACCGTCAGTTGGGGAAACTGCTGGAAACGGACTACCTGCGCCTTCGCGAAGAGGTGGAACAACAAGCACTTGTGGTCCTGCACGACCTCGACCAGCTCAACGGGGGGCCCTCCCTCCTTGAATGGCAGGAGAGCCTTGAAACAGAGATTCTCCAGCGCCGCACGGTGTCGGCACCGGCGGTCTGTCCGTCATGTGCGATCCCCCTGCGTCCCGACGACCTCTTCTGTTCTCAGTGCGGTGCCCGTTTGGTGCCTCAACCGAAGTGACCTGCCGCCGACCTGCCGTTCTGGCGGCGTTTGCCCTGGCGATGGCTGCGCTCTCCGTAGCTCGGGCAGAACGGGTCAGCGGTTATGTGATCGACGGCAACACCGGCACTCGTGTGCCCGGGGTGGAGGTAGCGTTTCTGGTTACCCACGACGAACAGACCACTGAAATACTGCGCAAGCCCAGCGATGGCGATGGTCGATTCTCCTTTTCCGGACCGTTTATCACAGCCGGTCTTGAGTTCGCGCTCCTGGCCATCTATGGGGGCACCTCCTACCCAACGAGCAAACTCGTCGCAGGGAACCAAAAGGAGATCATCCTGGAGGTCTTCGATTCGACGGACCAGCCCACCGACATCCGCATAGCCAACTACCACCTCTTTCTCCATCTGAAAGAATCGAATCTCGAAGTCGCCAACCTCGTCGAAATGGAGAATCGCGGGGACAAGACCTTCAGTGGCACCGGCGCGGGGGTGGATCGACGGGTGACGGAATTCGAGCTCCCGGCAGGAGTGCTCAACCTTGCGGGCAATCTCCGGCAGATCGGAAGCCGACTATTCGTCGACACCCAGCCATTGCCTCCGGGAAGAACCCAACTCTCGTTCACATATCTGTTGAACACGCAGGATCTGGGCGCCGGCTTCCCGTTCGCGTCGCGGTACGAAACGGAGGCACTGAGCCTATACCTCCAGCCCAGTTCCCTGTCTGTGGGAGAGCCGTTTCAGGATCTGGGCGAAGTCGACTTTCACGACACCCGCTACCGCCGGCTTCATCTACACGGGGTGCAGCCCGGCCAGTCCGTACTGATTCCATTGCCGCTGTCTAAACCCCTGCGTTGGTTGATCAAATGGGCGACCCTGGGGGTCGCCGTGGTCGGTGCGGCGCTGGTCGCAATCCTTGCCCGGTCGCCCTCTTGGTCGGCGGAAGCCGAGCCGGTTGCACTAGCCGCCCGGCTCGAGGTTCTGCTCGACCAGCTCGCCCGGTTGGATGACGCGAACACGTCCGCACCAGACGATCCGAAGTACCGACAGGAAAGGGCGGTTCGCATGGGGGAAGCGGTGGATCTGCGCCGCCGGCTCGACCGACGGACCGGATGAGCACGGTCGCGATAGAGCTCGATGGGGTCGAAAAACGGTTCGGAGCGTTTTGGTCCCTGCGCGGGCTCGATCTGAGCCTGCCGTCGGGCCGTTTCCTGCTGGTGGCCGGTCCCAATGGCGCGGGAAAAACAACCCTCTTGCGCCTCATGGCCGGCCTTGCGCGGTCTACTGCAGGTCGCGTCCTCGTTTATGGGGAGGATCCAACCCGATCCGGGCAAGCCCGCGCCTCGGTGGGTTGGCTGTCGCACCAATCGCTCCTCTACGATCACCTCACAGCGGGGGAGAACCTCTCCTTTTTCGCGCGCCTCTACCAGCTGGACAACCGTACCGACCGGGTTCGGGATGCGCTGGCGGCGTCTGGACTGGAATCCAGGGAAAGTCGGGTTCGGACCTTTTCGAGAGGTATGAAACAGCGTCTGGCATTGGCCCGAGCCACACTCCACAATCCCTCGATCCTGCTGTTCGACGAACCGTATTCCGGGCTCGACCAACAGGCCGCGACGGCGCTGACGGCAGACCTGCAAGCGCAGCGGCAGGCAGGCCGCACCTGTGTTCTGGTGACCCACAGACCGGAGGTGGCGGTGGACCTGGTGAACCAGGTGCTCATTCTGCGAGAGGGACGCGTCAGCCATATGGGCACCTGGTCTGGCGGCACCCAACGCGAGTTGGGTGAGCTCTACCGCCAACACACGCGGCAAACACCGTGATCTTCCTCAACCAGGCGCTGGCGATCCTGCACAAGGATTTGCTCGCGGAATGGCGAACCAAGGAGCGTCTCAGCCCCATGGCATTCTTTGTGTTGCTGGTTCTGCTCGTATTTAACTTTTCGTTCGAGCTAGGCGGGGCCGCCATGCACGAAATCGGCCCTGGAGTGCTGTGGTCCTCTTTTGTGTTTGCCAGCCTCCTTGGGTTGCACCGGACCTTTGCCGAGGAGTACGAAAGCGGATGTATCGACGGTTTGATGGCGGCACCAGGGGAACGCAGCGGGTTATATCTGGGCAAAATGCTGGGCAATCTGGTGTTTCTGTTGGTGGTGGAGCTCCTGACCCTGCCCGTGTTTGCGTTGTTCTTCAATCTCACCCCCGGGCTGTTCCTCACGCCCCTGCTGGTGGTGTTCGCCCTGGGTGCGGCCAGCTTGGCAGGCGTTGGCACCTTGTTCGCGGCCCTGTCGTGCAACATGCGCTTGCGCGAGCTGCTGTTACCGCTGCTGTTGATACCTATGGTCCTCCCGGCTTTGATCTCTTGTATCGAAGCAACCCGACTGGTATTGCAGCGGCGTCCGTTTCTGGATCTGGTCCCGCACCTGCAGATCCTCGTTGTGTACGTGGTTGTTTTTGTTACACTGTCGTTGATTTTGTTCGAATTCATTATAGAGGAATGATGAATCTACGATTCGCGCCGATCCTCACAGCGCTTTCCCGCGTAATAGCTTTGGTCGCGCGACTGTTGGTCGGGTTGACATTCGCTGGTCTCAAACCGCGTCGCTTCGACGCGGCTGTGTTGTTGGTCACGATGATTGGCGCCCTCTACGCCGTGTTTGTCTACGCCCCTACCGAACGCGAGATGGGCATCGTCCAACGTATCTATTACTTTCACGTTCCCTCAGCGATTTCCGCCGCCCTCGCCTTCTTCATCGTCTTCCTCAGCAGCATTCGGTACTTGTGGAAGCGCGAAGAGCGTTTCGACGCATTGGCGAACAGCGCGGCCGAGATCGGAGTTCTGTTCTCCGCCATCGTTCTGATTACCGGACCGATTTGGGCCAAACCGATTTGGGGCGTCTTCTGGCGCTGGGAGCCGCGCCTGACGACGATGTTGATTCTGTTCACCATGTATGTCGCCTATCTAATGGTCAGGGCTTACGGGGCGCCGACGGAGCAGACGCAGCGTTCCGCAGCCGTGTTGGGCATTTTGAGTTTCGTCAACGTGCCGCTGGTTCATTACTCCGTTCGCCTCTGGTCCCCCGAACAGCAACTCCACCCGATCCAGGTGGTGTTGGACCCGCGCATGGTACACGTCCGCACGGTCAGTTACGTGGCCATTTTCCTGCTCCTACGATTCTTGCTACAACGCAGGTTTGCACTGGAACAGATTCAGCGGACCATCTCGAGAGTGCGCCAACAACATGAACGTGTAGGCTAGACTCAAGGAGTTTCCGCGATGGAAGCACTTCCGACCCATTTCCCCTACCTGTTTGCCGCGTATACGGCGATCTGGTTTGTGTTATTCGGCTACTTGTTTCGCCTTTTGCGCAAAGAGAGGGACCTTCGTGCTCAGCTTGACACCTTGGTGGAAGAACTAGAAAAGCAGAACGCGCAGACGACGGGTAGCGCTCACCAATAGTTGGTTGACACCAGCTTCGCAGCTATGTTATATTTCCTTATTATTAACCACTTACGAAGATTTTGCGGTATTGATTTTAAGGTGATTCCGTGGAAGTCATGGAAGAAATGGAAGTCAGCGGAGTCTATTCTAATACCCAAATACCCGCCCATCACCACGTCCTTCTCAAACAGAGAAAAGGCCCTTCTTTTCTGCGCATTGTGATCGGCGCGTTCGAGGCCGCTGCTATCTCGATGGCCCAGAATCGCAAAAGTCCGAGCCGTCCGATCAGCTATGATTTGGCGCAGACCATTCTGAAAATCGTCGATGCCGAGATCGTCAAGGTGCAGATAACAACCTTGCACAAGCGCACCTACTTCGCCGAGGTGTATCTCCAGGACGAAGCGGGGGCCACGACGGTGCTCGATTCGCGACCCAGCGACGCCATCGCCCTGGCGTTGCGCCAGGGTGCGCCCATTTTTGCCGAATCCGAAATCCTCGAGGAACCCGAGGAACTGGCCGCTCGGATCGGGGAGGACCTCGACGAAGAGGCGACCGAAGAGGAGGCGGAGGTAACGGTCGAGCCACTCTTACCTCAACCCACCACCGAACTCGACCAGCTCAGGGAGCAGATGCGTCGGCTCATTGCCGAGGAGGCCTACGAGGAAGCGGCGCAGCTGCGTGATGAGATCAAACGACTGGAAGAAGAATCCCCAAGTTGACCCTTTACGCGTCACCCGGCAACGGACACTAGAGCATGAGTGCTGCAGACCTCGTTGAGATGGAGGTGGTCAAGGTCAGCCCTTATTTACGGGAAGACCGACCACTTTTGTGGCTCAGCGAACGGAAATCCGTGCATCCGCGCCTGCTGCCAATAGCCATCGGCGAATTCGAAGCGGCCGCCATTCAAATGCAGCTGGACCAGGTGGAGCCAGAGCGACCCATCTCCTACGACCTCATCACCTCTATCGTCGATAACCTGGATGTAACGGTGCAGCAGATCGTTATCCATTCGGTTCGGGACCAGATATACTACGCGCAGGTTGCCATCGAGCGTGGTGAACTTCTGGAGAACATCGACTCGCGTCCCAGCGACGCAGTTGCTCTGGCGTTGCGCACCGGGAGCCCGATCTTTGTTTCATTGGATTTACTCGAAACCGCGGGGTGGAAGGCCTCCGACGCGGATGTAGAAGTGGCGATCTCGCAGTTTGCCGCCCACGACGAGCAGCTTCTGGCGCCGACATCTCAGGCGGAAGCGCAGGCTATCTACACCCTGGTCTCACGGAAATCGGCCGCTGAAGATCAAAGTGCTGCTGCCAGGGAAGAAGCGACTGAGGCCGCCGGCAACGGGGAGGAAGATCTATTAGGTGAGCTCCACGCGCGGTTGGAGCAGGCCATCGTAAGGGAAGAGTACGAAGAGGCAGCCCGCATTCGAGACGAGATTGAAACTCTCGAAAGCAACGCCAATAGCTAGATCCCTACCAATACAGCTTCAAACGAGGAAGAGTGGTGGCCCCAGCCCCCACCCTTTTTTTGTCGAATGTTGACTGCGCCGCGCGTCGTTCCGCGGTTCCCATGGGCGAGCATGTGGGAACGTCGGGCGCTGGGCGCGTCTAGTAGGAAACGGTTCGAATCTGAACCTTCGAAGACCTGAAAAAATCGCGGAAGCCGCCGGGGTAACGGGGGGTTGATGTGGGGTAGCTATCGAGGGCTAAATCGAAGTGCCGATCGCGAACAGCCACCCGTTCGGCGAAGTCTGGCGGTTGATCGGGCCACAGCAGAACCACCAGCGCCGTCGCAATGGTAAGACCGAGAGCCAACGGTCGAGCCCAGAGTCGCGTTCGTTTCTGCAACGCCAACTGCAGGCAGTTAGCAAGCTGCAGCTTAAAGGCGGCCCGGGGACTGCACTCCTTCAAGTCTCCAAGTGTATCGCGAATCAGCGTCAGCTCGGCTAAGACGCGAGCGCAGGACCGACACTCGTGGGCATGCCGGTCCATGTGCCACGCCCGCAAATGGGTCAAACTGTGATCGACGTACTCGGAAACGGTTGCGCTAAACTCTTGACACCTCAATACGAGAAGCAGTCCTCCTTAGTGTGTGGCCTTGCCGATCAATTTCTGCGCCGTAGACGTTCGCGACGGCTCCATGGTTCCCCAGACTTTAGAAGCTGCGGCAACGACCGATATTAACTATATGACCTTGCCTCGTTCGAGTCGAGTACGGGAAGCGAATGGCCCACAGCCGGTTTGCCATCACCGAAATGTAGCGGGCGTCCTGTGCCTGTTGTGGTTTGCACTAGGGGCGTGCAGCCTGCGTACGTTACCACCCATAAAGTTCGTTCCTCTGCTCGGCGCGGAGAAGAAGATTGCAACCACGGAAGTACTCTCTCGAGCTCTCAAAGATCGGGACGTCGCGGTGCGGGCGCAGGCGATTGAGCTTCTGGCGGTTTTGAGCCAGAGTGAACGGGAAAGCACAAAAAAGGAAGTGGCCAACGTATTCGGAGCAGCGCTAAAAGACCGGGATCCCGGAATCCGCCTTCAAGTCATCGAGAAACTGGGCAGGATGGAGGAAAAATACGGCAACAAGTACCTCTTCTCCGCCGTGCGCGATCCCAATCCGTTTGTGCGCGAAAAGGTGTTGTCGGTCCTTTCCAACCGGGAAGCGGATCGTCTCGCGCAAGAAGCAGCACGTTTAGCCGCAGAGGCCACACCCCCCCCGACCCCGTAACGATTACTCTTTAGCCTCTAGCTCCATGGCTTCCAAGAGATTCATCATCGCCGAATACTGTTTGTCGTTCATCGATTCCACCAGCACTAACAACGCCTGAATATCCCGTTTCTTGCGGCTGTTTACGCGGTAACACCGAGAAAAACTTTCTCGCCACGTATCTTCGGTAAGGGCCGCGCGAATATTCTCGTCGCCCAAAGCAGCCAATACGCCCGGGTCTACGGGATTGCTGGAAGAAACGATCTGTTGTAGTACGGGGTCGTTGAGGGCGGTTTCCATTCGCTTGAACAGGCTCTGTGCTTCGGCTGAGTCGGCTTTTGCTTTGTATGCCGACAACAGCAACTCGTTCAGGTTGAGGTCGAGCACCTTCGCGAGTTTTATGACCACCTCATCAGAGGGCACCTTTTCCCCCTTTTCGATCTGCCCCACGTAGGTGTTCCACACTCCGATCTCCCCACCAAGCCTGGCTTGGCTTAGCCGCAACCGCTTGCGTGCTTTCTTTACGATCTCAGCAAATACCATGTCTCGATTGTCTGGTTTAATGTAATGTAGAGGAACCGCCACCATCTATCACCATCTATAATAAGGCATACACAGTTTTGTGTCATTTGCCCTCTGAGATCGAGATGTCATCGGTCCCAGATTCTTCTTGACAATACACAGTAGGGTGTCTAATTTGTGTGTTGATTGTAGGCAAGTGGCAATATGATCGCGTTTCGTGGCGCACACAAAGAAGTGTATAATGGCTTCGAGTGTGGCGATCCGCTGAGCGTGTGACTAATGATCGGGAAGTGCCGCAGACCTCGAATTCCCCTTTTCGGGTATCGGGATCTTCAAAGTAATACCTCCCCACACCGCCTCGTTTGAAGGTCTCGCCTGCGGCTCTCGGTCACACACCGCATGATCGCCACACTCTTGATTTTCTCGATTGAGCAGTTCATCTTTCATCGGATGGACTGCTTTTTTATGCCCGCCCGCCTCGTTTTAATGTCCCCCGTCTAGTTTCGACCATGCATGTGTGTATGGTCGCCTTTACGGACCTGCGTTTCGACGCGCGGATCTACCGGGAGGCGACTGCTCTGCAGGACGCTGGCCATCGCGTTTCCATCGTCTCCTCCTCGTTCTCGGGTGCAACGAGCGCAGCACCGTGGCAGCGTTTCGAGACTCATCTAATACCCATGGACCGCACGCGTTCCCTGCGCGTCCTATACCCTTCTTTTTGGTGGCACGCTGCGCGAGCCTTGGCTTCGCTGTCAGCCGATGTCTACCACGCCCATGACCTGGATGCCTTGTGGCCCGCGGTGCGGGTGGCAACCCAGCAGGATTCCATGCTGGTGTACGATTCCCACGAATTCTGGACGGAACAGTCGGGGGTCGTCAACCGTCCCACCATTCAGCGGTTCTGGAGTTGGCTGGAGCAGCGCCTAGTGCAACAGGTGCACCATACGATAACCGTCAGCAAGGGGATCAAAGCGGCACTGGAGGCGCGTTATCAACTGGACGGGGTTACTGTACTGCGTAACATGCCCGTATTTCGGGATCCAGTCGCCAGCAACCGCATTAAAGAAGCATTGGGGCTGGATGACCACCGTATGGTCATACTGTACCAAGGCGGATTCTTGACCGAAAACGGCCTGCTAGAACAGATCGATGCGGCCGCACTTTTCGACCAGGCAGTGCTCGTGCTTCTGGGCGGAGGGCCGTGCGAAGGTGAGCTCCGGCAGAGAGTCGACCAACGCCGGCTGAGCGATTCGGTTTTTTTTCTGCCCCGAGTTCCGTTTGCCGAGCTTCATGAGCACACCTGCTCTGCCGATGTGGGCTTGTGTCTGATCAAGAATAGCGGCAAGAGCTTCTTTTATTCCATGCCCAACAAGCTGTTCGAGTACTTCATGGCCGGTTTGCCTGTCGTTGCAAGTGATTTTCCAGAAATGGGCCCCGTCGTTCGCGACAGCGGCGCCGGCATTCTGGCCGACCCGGGGAATCCCGCCGCGGTTGCCGCGCAGATCAATCACTTAATCGCCGACAGCGATCGCATGGCTCGCTGCGCCGAGGCCGCTCAAGCGGCAGCCCGCACCTACTGTTGGGAGCACGAGGTCGGGAAGCTGACCGCTCTCTATGCCCGCTTTTGACCAACATGTCCAGCCTGAATCCTTTTCTCAGCGTCGTCATTCCCAGCTACAATGAACCCGCGCGACTGCGGGCGACCCTCGACAGTTTGGCTCAGCAACGGTTTCCGCCGGAGGATGTGGAGATCATCGTGGTCGACGACGGCAGTCTTCCGGCCCTGGCGGCGGAGGAGCTCCGCGCCGTCGCCGAACCGTTTGCGCTGTTGTTGCGACAACACCAGCACAACCAGGGGCGCGCCAAAACGCGGAATTCAGGGATTCGCGCCGCCCGTGGCGAAGTGGTGGTGTTTCTGGACGGGGACATGACCGTGGAGCCGGGATTCCTGCATGCCCACAAGTCCTTTTACCAGAACCATGAGGCCCACTGTGCGTGCATCGGGAACATCCGTTTCGCCACGAGTATCCGTCCGGACGCCCTGTCCCGTTACATCGAGGGACGTGGCGTACACCGATTTGAATCGGGCAGCGTGGTACCCTACAACTGCTTCGTCACCGGGAACTCATCGATTAGGCGGCAGTCGTTGGTTACGACCGGCCTGTTCGACGAAGACTTTCACGCCTATGGCGGTGAAGACCTGGAGTTGGGCTATCGGTTGTCGCAAGCGGGCATTGTCTTCCACTACGAAGCGGCGGCCGTATCCTACCACCACGAACTTCGCAGCCTGGAGGAGTTGTGCGCTCTGATGCACGTGTACGGAGAGGAGTCGATACCCTGCCTCCTGGAGAAACACCCAGAGTTGGTTTCCTTGATGCGATTGAGCTTCCTGGTGGATGCCCGCACGGTAGTCAGATGGGCCCACCAACTGGCGCTCTTGCCCCTGGTTGAGGTGCCGGTTGCGCTCCTGGTCAGGTGCTTGCCGCGGGGTCCCGTTCCGTCGATCTTCTTCGACTATCTGCTGTGGTGCCACCGAACCCGGGCCTATCTACGCGGTTTGGATCGCAAGAAACAACGGGATTGAGCGACGTAGGATGCATGCGTGGTTTTGCACTTTCCCTCACACCAGCGCTTGCGTAGATTGTGAGCCGTTTTTCGGATTTCAGAAAGGAGTGTTTCGTGCGTAATGCGGTGTCCATTATCTCTTTTGCGATCGTCTTGACGATGGCTCCAGCCTTTGGCCAGGACGGGAAGACCATCTTCGGTGAGAACAAGAAGGCGACCCTTAAAGCGATGAAGATGGTTGCGAAATCGCTCGGGGTGAAATGTTTGCACTGCCATGTCAAAGAAGGTGGTAAGATTCTCTACCCGAAAGCCACCCCCGAAAAGGAGATTGCCCGGTCCATGAAGACCGGTTTTGTGGACAGCCTCGTCCACAAACGGCAGATCGAGTTAACCTTGGTTGAAGAGAAGAAGAAAACCGATCTAATCGCCCGGTTTGTCGCCAAAGGTGATTCGGCGGGGATCTATCTAGCCGCTACAACCGCCGATGGAAAGGTCCACCAGAGACGGCTGCCGTTGCCGCCCGAAGGCCAGGCGGTGAACTGCGCCACCTGTCACGATGGCAAGCTGCACTTTTTGACCCACACGCACTAGAGCATCGTAGGTCTCGGCGGACGGGACCCTCCGTGAGGTCGACGAGCCCTCAACCCCCAATCGCTGCTGGCGCCTGTTTTCCCTTGACCCAAGAATGATCGCTTTCCCGACCCTGCGGCAAATCCTGCATGTTTATGTGGTCGCGCTCCTTACCAGCTTGGTGACAAGCGTAGCGCTGAGTGAGATGGTCGACGGCGTGCCCCCGCGCCTGGCGCTGCTGGTCGCCGAATTCAGTTTCTTTGCCGTCATCGCCGGGTACATGCGTTTAAACGCGATGAATCCGGCGGATGTTTGGCTGTTGAATGCCGTTTCCGGACGCAGTCTAGCGCTCAGCGCTTTGGTGGCGGCTTGTGCCAGCGTGCTCGTGGCCGTGTGCCACGGTGCGTTGACCGATTTCATGTATACTGTGGGTGTGGAGTTTCCGCTCTACCAACAACGGCTGCTGCTGCAGATTCAGGTGGTTGAGACGCTAGGGGAACTTGGACAAGCGATGGCCGTAGTGGTCTTGCTACCGGGGGTGGCGGAGGAATTAGCGTTTAGGGGATTCGTTTTTGCAGGTCTTTGTTTCTACCGCGGGCCGCAGGTCGCCCTCTTCGTCTCGAGCCTGTTGTTTGCGGCCTTTCATCTCGACCCGTGGCATTTTCCAGCCGTGTTTCTATTGGGTGTTACCTTCGGGACCTTGGTGTGGCTGACCCATAGTATCTACCCGGCCATACTCGCCCACATGATCAACAATCTCGTGTCCTTGGTAGGCCTTAATCTGCAGACCCATTTTGGAATCGAGCTCTTGGGGGGGGATACGCCGGCACCGGCGATTCTGCTGGTTCCCGCTGGCGTACTCTTCGTGGTCGGTATTGTGCTTTTGAAACGCCAACCGGCTCTCGTTCCCCTGCCGTCCCCTGGAGCCTACGGTATGGAGCGCGTGGCGGTGGGCTGAGTCGGTGTGGCGGCGGGTTACTTCAAAGCCCGTTCTACTGTCGCGCCGATATCCGCCGGGCTCTCACAGACGTGAATCCCGGCGTTGGCCATCGCTTCCATCTTCTCGGCAGCGGTCCCCTTTCCGCCGGCGATAATGGCGCCGGCATGGCCCATACGGCGCCCGGGCGGCGCCGTGCGGCCAGCGATGAAACCGATCACTGGTTTTTCGTAGTTGGCGGCGATATACGCGGCGGCATCCTCTTCGGCCGTGCCCCCGATCTCACCGATCATCACTACCGCGTCCGTGTCCGGGTCGTCGCGGAACAACCTCATAGCGTCGATGAATTGGGTGCCGATAATAGGATCGCCCCCGATACCTATGCAGGTAGATTGACCGATTCCGCGTTCGCTCAGCTGGCCCACCGCTTCATAGGTCAGGGTGCCGCTGCGCGAGATCAGACCGACACCGCCTTCCTGGTGGATGAAGCCGGGCATGATGCCAATCTTGCATTTGCCTGGGGAGATGATCCCGGGACAGTTGGGACCGATTAGCCGCGTCGTTCGCGATCTCAAATATTGGTGCACGTTGACCATGTCGGCGGTCGGAATGCCTTCGGTCACGCACACCACCAGAGCGATGCCGGCGTCGGCCGCTTCCATGATGGCGTCGGCGGCGAACGCTTCCGGCACGAAAATAACCGTCGCGTTGGCGTTTGTAGCATCTACCGCCTGCGATACTCCGTCGAACACCGGAATGCCCTCAAAGCTCTGCCCGCCCTTTCCAGGAGTTACTCCACCCACGACCTTGGTTCCGTACTCCACCATCTGGCGAGCATGAAAGGAACCCTCACCACCGGTGATGCCTTGAACCAGTACCTTGGAGTGATTGTCAACGAGTATGGTCATAGGGAAATCGGCTCTAGCGCGCGCTGGCGGCCACCACCTTCTCTGCTGCGTCCTTCAATCCGTGACCGACGGCAAAGTTCAATCCGGAGTTTTCTAACATCTCGCCGGCTACATCGGCGTTGGTACCTGCCAGCCGCACGACGATCGGAAGTTCGATATCCAGTTTCCGGCGCGCCTGGATAACCCCCTCCGCGACCCGGTCGCAACGCACGATGCCGCCGAAGATATTTATGAGAATGCCTTCGACATTGGGGTCCTTGAGCAGGATCCGGAAGCCATTTTCGACGGTCTCGGCGCTGGCTCCCCCGCCTACATCCAGAAAATTGGCCGGCTCGCCGCCGGCGAGCTTGATGATATCCATGGTGGCCATAGCGAGGCCGGCGCCGTTGACCATGCAGCCGATGTTGCCATCCAAGCGGATGTAATTCAGGTTGAACTTCGACGCCTCCACCTCCAGCTCCTCTTCCTCGTCGAGATCCCGCAACTCCTGCAGCTCCGGGTGTCGGTAGAGGGCGTTGTCGTCGAAATTGATCTTCGCATCCAGGGCGAGAACCCGTCCATCGGCGGTCAACACCAGCGGATTGATCTCCGCCAGCGAGCAGTCGGAGCCCTGGTAGGCGCGGTAGAGCGCCATGATCAGAGCCGCTGCCGCTCGCGCCTGGGCTGCAACCAGCCCCAGGCCGAAGGCCAGTCGTCGCGCCTGGAACGCCTGCAAGCCCACCGCAGGATCCACCGCTTCTTTGAGGATTTTCTCCGGGCTCCGGGCGGCGACTTCCTCGATTTCGACCCCGCCTTCCTGGCTGGCCATGACGACGTTCTTGGACTGGGCACGGTCCAGGGTCAACCCGAGATAGAACTCCCGATCGATCTCGCTGGCCTCTTCGACTAGCACCTGTTTGACCTTTTGCCCCTGGGGTCCGGTTTGATGGGTCACCAGCTGCATGCCAAGTATCTCTTGCGCCACCGCTCCTGACTCTTGAGGGTCTGGCGCCAGTTTTACGCCCCCCCCCTTGCCGCGCCCCCCCGCATGTATCTGCGCCTTGACGATGACCTTCCCCGCCATTTCGCGGGCGATTTGCTCAGCCTCATCGCTGGAGCGCGCAACCTTGCCGGCCGGGACCGCCACCTCGTATTGGCGCAACAGATCCTTGGCTTG
Source organism: Candidatus Latescibacterota bacterium (assembly GCA_965217095.1). GTDB lineage: Bacteria > Latescibacterota > UBA2968 > UBA8231 > UBA8231 > CAYNZV01. The sequence goes on along the minus strand of OZ244235.1, from coordinate 4,556,431 downwards.
AAATTCGTGAATCTTCATCTATGTGTCCGGGCGAATGAGAGGTCCTAAGGGTACGCATTCAGAAGCTGACTAGCAAGATAGGAGGGGTTACCCACCCTGTCGGTCGTTTCCGCTGGAAAATTTGAACTAGGACGGTAATATTGGTTAGTTATACGGCCTGGTAATGCGGATAGGAAGGAGCGCCATGGGAACAACACTGTTCTCGTCCTCGATTGGCAAAAAGATAGGGATGGCCGTCACCGGCCTGTTGCTGTATGGCTTCTTGCTGGGCCACATGGCCGGCAACATGCTGTTGCTGAAGACCGACGGCGGTGCGGAGTTCAACGCCTACTCTGACTTTCTCACGGGTCACCCGCTGCTCGTCCCGGTCGAGGTTGGCTTGGTGGCGATTTTCCTTCTCCACATCTACCTGGCAATCAGCGTCAGCAGAGACAGCAAACGGGCTAGAAACAGCAGCTACGTAAAAACCAAGGCGGTCGGAAAGCGGAGTGCGGCCTCGTATACGATGATCTACTCCGGCCTCGTCATCCTGGTATTTGTAGTTATCCATCTGAAGACCTTCAAATACGGCGATCTTGCAGGGGGTACGCTCTACGATCTCGTAGTCGGAACCTTCAGCGATCTGCTTTATGTGGCATGGTATGTCATAGCCATGCTGGTCTTGGGGTTCCACCTCTGGCACGCTTTTCACAGCGCCTTTCAATCGTTGGGTTGGAGCGCGCGTCCCAAACTCAAAACCGTCAGTGTGTTGCTGGGCATTGTCATCGCCGGCGGATTCGGCATCATTCCGCTGGCCATCTTCTTCAATCAATGAGGTAGACGATGGATCTGGACGGTCGCGTCCCTGGTGGGCCGTTAGAACAGAAGTGGGACCGGCACCGGTTCGAGCTCAAGCTCGTGAACCCCGCCAACAAACGCCGTCACGCCATCATCGTGGTCGGCACCGGGCTGGCGGGCGCGTCCGCTGCTGCCTCCCTGGCCGAGTTGGGTTACAACATCCACTCTTTTTGCCTGCAGGATAGCCCGCGCCGGGCCCACAGCATCGCCGCCCAGGGGGGGATCAATGCGGCCAAGAACTACCAGAATGACGGCGACAGCGTTTTCCGCCTGTTTTACGACACCATAAAGGGAGGCGACTACCGCGCCCGCGAAGCGAATGTCTACCGTCTGGCGCAGATCAGTACCGAGATCATCGACCAGTGTGTATCTCAGGGGGTACCCTTTGCCCGCGAATATGGAGGCACCCTGGCCAACCGCTCGTTCGGTGGGGCCCAAGTGTCACGCACCTTCTACGCCCGCGGTCAGACAGGTCAGCAGCTGTTGTTGGGCGCCTACGGTGCGATGATGCGGCAGGTGAGCGCCGGGAAGGTGCACCTTTACCCGCGACATGAGATGCTGGAGTTGGTTCTGGTCGACGGGTGTGCCCGCGGGATCGTCACACGCGACCTGGTTACCGGCGAGATCAAGTCCCATGCGGCCGATGCGGTTCTCTTGGCCACGGGTGGATACGGGAATGTCTTTTACCTGTCCACCAACGCCAAAGCTTCAAACGTCACCGCAACCTGGAGAGCGCACCGGAAGGGCGCGCTGTTCGCCAACCCCTGTTTCACGCAGATTCACCCTACCTGCATTCCGGTTTCGGGCAGCTTTCAGTCGAAACTCACCCTGATGAGCGAAAGCCTGCGCAACGACGGTCGGGTGTGGGTGCCCAAAGAAGGGGAAGATCGCCGGCCTGCTGAACAGATCCCCGAGGCAGAGCGCGACTATTACCTTGAGCGGCGTTACCCGAGCTTCGGCAACCTGGTACCGCGGGACGTGGCGTCGCGGGCGGCCAAGGCGGTGTGCGACGAGGGACGCGGCGTCGGTACCACAGGGCGCGCGGTCTTTCTGGACTTCGCCCACGCCATCGAACGCGATGGCGAGGATACCATTCACCAGAAGTATGGCAATCTCTTTCAGATGTATGAAGAGATTACCGACGAGAATCCGTATCGGATGCCGATGCGTATCTACCCCGCAGTCCATTATACGATGGGGGGATTGTGGGTAGACTATAACCTGATGAGCAATGTGCCGGGGCTGTTCGTATTGGGCGAAGCCAATTTCTCCGATCACGGGGCCAATCGTCTAGGGGCGAGCGCCCTCATGCAGGGCCTTGCGGATGGATATTTTGTCATCCCGCACACCGTAGGCGGGTACATCGGCGGCCAATCGATGGCTTCGATCAACACCGACCACGAGGCGTTCAAAGAAGCCGAGCACGCCGCTAAGGACCGCATCGGACAACTGCTGGCGGTGAAGGGCAATCGCACCGTGGACGACTTTCACCGAGAACTGGGGTTGTTGCTGTGGGACCACTGTGGCATGGCGCGCAACGCCGCGGGCTTGTCCAGCGCCCGGGAAAGGGTAGCCCAAATTCGCGAGGATTTCTGGCAGAACGTGACGGTCACCGGGACGCCCGGTGATTTCAACCAGGTTCTCGAGCGCGCCGGCCGCGTCGCCGATTTCCTGGAGTTTGGGGAGACGATGGTTCGCGACGCCCTGACCCGCGAGGAGTCGTGTGGCGGACATTTCCGCGAGGAATACCAGACCGAAGAGGGCGAGGCGAGGCGCGACGACGAGCAGTTCACCCACGTGGCAGCGTGGGAGCACACAGGTGTGGGCCATGAACCCGCCTTAAACCTCGAACGTCTCGTGTTCGAAAACGTGGCACTCACGCAACGAAGCTACAAATAGACAACACCTGGTGGAAAGGGTCGAACGCTCCTATGGATAACAAGCGCCGCGTAGGCATGAACCTGACGCTGAAGGTCTGGCGCCAGAAAAGCCCGCACGAAAAAGGCCGGTTGGAGACCTATGACGCGTGCCGGATTCAGCCCGAAATGTCGTTTTTGGAGATGCTCGATGTCGTCAACGAGGAGCAGAACCGAAAGGGTGTAGACCCGATCGCGTTCGACAGCGACTGCCGCGAGGGCATCTGCGGATCATGCGGATTGGTCATCAACGGCGTTGCCCACGGGCCCGGCACTGGAACAACCACCTGTCAGCTCTACATGCGGTCTTTCCGGGACGGCGACACCATCTACATCGAACCTTGGCGCGCCACCGCTTTTCCGGTGGTCAAAGATCTGGTGGTGGACCGCTCTGCCTTCGACCGGTTGATCCAGGCCGGCGGTTACGTCTCGGTGAATACCGGCTCTTCTCCGGACGCCAACGCCATCTTGATCTCCCAAGTCGAGGCGGAACATGCGATGGATGCGGCGGCCTGTATCGGCTGCGGAGCCTGCGTCGCAGCGTGCAAGAATTCGGCCGCGATGTTGTTCGTCAGCGCCAAGGTCAAACACCTGAGCAACCTGCCTCAGGGACAGCCCGAACGCAGTCGCCGGGCGGCGACCATGGTCGCCACCATGGACGCAGAGGGGTTTGGCCACTGTAGCAACGAATACGAATGCGAAGCGGTCTGCCCGAAGGAGATCTCCGCGGACAGCATCGCCTTCTTGAACCGCGAATACCTGAAATCGATTGCGTGGTAGGTGGTTGGACCGAGGCGGAAGCAGAGGTTAGAGAAACTGCGCGTTACTCCGAAGAAAGCTGGGTCTCGTCCTCTGGCCTGGCTGTAAGCCCATTGCTCTCAATCAGCCGGGCGCAGTTGTTCCAGCGGATAACGGCATCCTCGTTGGCCTCCGGGCGGATCGGCTCCGCCTTTTCGAACCAGTGCATCGCTTCACGCAGCAACTCATACGCGTCAAAGCCCGCACCAGGATATTCCCGCTTTAGCCGCGCCTTTCCCTGCCGCTCGTAGACGATGCCTGAATAGTAGGTGCGCTGGTACTCGCTCTCGAGTTTGGGAACCAGTTCCAGCACGCGGGCCACGTTGAGAGATGGATTTTCGACGAACTGATCCGTCAGCGCCAGGATGAGCATTACCACGGCCTGTTGATTGTCCGGATCGACGTTGAGTATGTCCAGGCATATGCTCTCGGCGACGGTGGGTTCGTTCAGCAAGCGGTAGCGCTCCACGCGTTCAAGGGATTGCGGAATGGCTGCTTGCGAAATGGTTTTGAGCTCGAACATAGCCAATCCTCAGAGCAACTGAAAAAAGACGTAACCGCAGAGCACCGTTCCGACCACGGCGCCTCCGTAACATAATAGGTCCATCGAGATCTGGAAATCGCGCACCCCAAGCTCGTAAAGCGAGAAACGGACACGGTGGGCGGCGTGAAACAGCGGCAGGATCACCAGCACAAAGAGGTACACCCTGGCTGCCGGGTGTACCAAAAGACCGCGCATGCGCTCGAAAGAAACCGCGCTCTCATCCATCAATCCAAGTGGCACCGCCAGACCGTCCACGAAGACGTGAATGGGAACGAAGAGAGCGGCGACGACGCCACCGGCCGAGAACAGGCCCCACCAAAACGGTTCCTTTTTATCCATCTTGTACATCGGCTACCCCATTAAGTAAATCGCCAAGACCACGCTAACCACCGCCCAGCCAGCGAACGCACTCCCCGTCACCAAAGATGGCGGCACGGTAAGATTGCCGAGACGCACGACCTGAACGCGGCCGACCACGGCAAGCCAGGTTACCGAGTGATACACTGCAAAAAGAAAAACCACCCCGTAGAACACCAGAAATGCAGGTTTTCTCAGAGACCCCTGAAAGGTGTTAAATATCGTCTCTCCTTTGCTCAGGAGAAAGAATTCGTAGACGTAAAGCAGCAAGAAAGTGGCGATCACGGCGCTGCTCACTTCGCGCATCATAAACAGAAAATATTTGCCGTTGCGCAGCCACCAGGTGGCCGGTTTCTCAGGTTTGTAAAGATCGTATTTGTAGTAGCCGGCCTCATTCTGGCGGCGGCGGCGGTGGGTATTCATTGTTGTCCCCGGGGCATCAGTAGCGATTTGAACCAGTTCGCCGTGGTGGAGACCTTGGTTCGTTGGATGGCGGCGGCGGGATCCACATCCTTCGGACATACGGTGGAGCACTCGCCGACGAAGGTGCAGTTCCAGATCCCTTCCTCGCTGGCCACCACCTCTTTGCGCTGATCTTCGCCGTGGTCGCGGGAATCCATGTTGTAGCGATGGGCCAACGCCAGTGCTGCCGGACCGATAAAGTCAGAATCCGGACCGAAGACCGGGCAAGCCGCATAACACAGAGCGCAATTTATGCACATACTGAACTGTTTGAACTCGTCCAGTTCATCCGGTGACTGGAGGTACTCGCCCTGCTCTACCGGCGTTTCCTCGTCGCGAATCAGCCATGGTTTCACCGCCTGCAACCGACCGACAAAATCGTCGAGTTCGATCACCAGGTCGCGGACGACGGCAAAGTTGGCCAGTGGCTCGATGCGGATCTCGTTGGGGTAGTAATCGCGCAGAAAGACCGCGCAGGTTAGCTTGGGCACCCCGTTGACCATCATTCCGCAACTTCCGCATACCCCCATGCGACAGGACCAGCGGTAGGAAAGGGTGCCGTCCATCTGTTCTTTCACATGGTTCAACGCGTCTAACACCACCCAGTCCTCGTTGTACGGCACCTCGTACCGCTGTTCGCTCGGCTCGCTGTCCTTTTGGGGGTTGAATCGGCTGACGCGCAGTCCGATCGTCTGTTCGCTCATCTGTTCCCGTTAGTTTGTTCGCCCGACGCGGCGCGGTGCACAATGGTAAGTCAATACGTCCGTTCCTCCGGTTGCCAACGCGTAATCGTAACCGGAGCGTATTCGATTTGGGGTCCCTCCTCGGTCCAGAACGCGAGGGAGTGATTGAGAAAACGATCGTCATCCCTCGACTCGAAATCGGAGCGCGCGTGCGAGCCCCGAGACTCTTGCCGTTTGTATGCAGAGTTGGCCACCGCTTCGGCCACATCCAACATGCAGCCCAGTTCGATGGCGGAGATGAGCTCGGTGTTATAGACCTCCGAGCTGTCTTCGACCCGTAGATTTTGGTATCGCTCTTGGAGGGAGGCAACTTGCTCGCACGCGGCCTTTAGCTCTGTCTCTTCCCGATAGATGCCGGCGCCCTTTTCCATCGCCGTCTGCAACTCGGTGCGAATGCCGGCGATGCTCTCCGAACCGTCGGTGCTGAATTTCTCGCGCATCTCCAGCTCCTCGAACTGCACCAGCTGATCGAGCACCCCGGAGGACCCGAACTCCTGCTCCATGGTGTATTGCGCGGCTGCTAGGCCGGCGCGGGCACCGAACACGAGACACTCCACCAGCGAGTTCGATCCCAGTCGGTTGGCTCCGTTGATGGACACGCAGGCGGTTTCGCCGGCGGCGTAGAGCCCATCGACTGGCGTTTTTCCATGGATGTTGGTGCTGACGCCCCCCATCATGTAATGCACTACCGGCCGCACCGGAATCGGTTCGTGCACCGGATCGATGCCAACGTAATTCTTGGCCAACTCCCGGACAAAAGGGATCCGCTCATCAATCACCTTTTCCCCCAGGTGACGCAGATCGAGGTGAATGTAACTGCCGTACTTGCCCTCGTAGACGCGGCCGGCCTTTTCCTCGTGTACGAAAGCGCGCGACACCATGTCCCGGGGTCCCAACTCCATTTTTTCGGGAAGATAACGCTCGAGATAGCGCTCCCCGTCCTTATTGGTCAGATACCCCCCTTCGCCCCGGGAAGCCTCGGTCATGAGAATGCCGGTGCCCGGAAGACCGGTTGGGTGATACTGCACAAACTCCATGTCTTTTAGGGGACATCCGGCGCGGTAGGCCAGCGACACGCCGTCGCCTGTCTTTATGGCGGCATTGGTCGTGAACGGAAAAATTCGCCCACCACCACCCGTACAGAGGATCACCGCTTTGGCCGGCAGCGCGTGGAAGTCGCCGGAACGCAGGTTCAGCGCCGCCACGCCTTGAACCCGGTCGTCGTCCAGCAACAGAGCCGTCGCGTACCACTCATCGTATCTCTCTATGCTGTCATACTTTAGAGAAGTCTGAAAGAGCGTGTGCAACATGTGGAATCCGGTTTTGTCAGCAGCGTACACGGTGCGCTTTGTACTCATTCCCCCAAACGCCCGCACGCTGACTTTGCCGTCGGGATCCCGACTCCAGGGACACCCCCAATGCTCCATCTGGACAATCTCGGCCGGCGCTTCCTGGACGAACGCTTCGACCGCGTCCTGATCAGCGAGAAAATCACTCCCCTTTATTGTATCGAAGGCGTGGGAATCGAAGCTGTCCTCTTCGCGCATAACGGCGGCCGCCCCGCCTTCCGCCGAAACCGTGTGGCTGCGCATCGGATAGACCTTCGAAAGCAGACCTATCGTCAGATCCGGATGCGCTTCGGCGGCGGCGATGGCCGCCCGCAGTCCAGCGCCGCCACCACCGACGATTAGAAGATCGTGAGCCAGCCCGTTCATGCAGTCATGGTGGGTCTATAAATGAATCTTTGGGGTGGAAGTTCGCTCTGGGACCAATGATCCCCCTATTATAGGTTGCGCCGTGGGCGGCGTCAAAAACAAAAACGGCCGCTGAGGTTGGGTCCTCGCGGCCTCTGTGGCTTTTACTGTCTGGGTGTGGCGGAACCGCTATTCGGCCGGTGCGTAGACGCTGACCCTTTTTCGGTCGCGGCCCCAGCGTTCGAACTTGACGGCCCCGTCACTGACGGCATACAAGGTATCGTCGCCGCCTTTCTTCACGTTGACGCCCGGATGAATCCGGGTGCCTCGCTGTCGAACAAGGATGGTGCCCGCCGCCACCTTTTCGCCCCCAAACCGCTTCACGCCGAGCCGTTTCGAATGGCTGTCGCGACCGTTTCTAGAGCTTCCAACCCCTTTTTTATGTGCCATTTGTGGGCTTACCTAGTTGCCGCTATTCGGGTGAGGTGATCTCGTCAACGCGAATCTCGGTGAAGTCTTGGCGATGGCCATTTCGTCGTCGGTACTTCTTGCGGCGCTTCATCTTAAAAACGATTACCTTCTCGCCTCGCCCGTGGCCGACGATGGTAGCTTCGACCGCCGCCCCTTCCACGAACGGTTTGCCAGTACTGGTTTTGCCGTCGTCGCTGAGCAGCAACACATCGGGAAAACGTTGCTGCGAGCCTGTTTCCGACGCCAACTTGGGCACCCGCAAGGTGCGCCCTTTTTCTACTCGAACTTGGGAACCGGCGATTTTGACGACCGCGTACATTAGCCAGATCCTGCAATGTGGTGAGAATTGGCTGGATCACGCAAAATATGGGTGGATCGGTGATCTGTCAAATTTGGAACTCTGCCGTTACATCCAGATTTCGTTTGGTAGAAAAGAAACGGTAATCATCCGTAGACAGGGTTGCATCGTGCTCTAGCTGCAACCGCACCCGGGTCGCTTTGCGGATCGATTTCAGCCTGATTTCACGATTCTCCAGCATGTAGCTGGCCACCTCGGGGTGTACGCGGAGCACGAAGCGACGTTCCTTGGTGGCGGCGTACGACCGCCGCAACCAGCGCTCGATCTTGGTGACGGTAGTGTCCGGACCGGTTACCCGCCCCGTTCCCTGGCAGGTAGGACAGGGTTCGCTATGGGTGTGTAGCAGGTTGGGACGAACCCGCTGGCGCGTCATTTCGACCAGTCCAAACTCGCTTATCTGCGGACTGATCGAAATCTTCGCACGATCCTTCTTGGCTTCGTCGATCATCTCGTCGATGACCTTGCGGCGATTTTTTTCGTCGTTCATGTCGATAAAATCAACGACGATGATGCCTCCTATGTCGCGCAGCCTGAGCTGGCGAGCGAGTTCCCGAGCCGCTTCCAGATTGGTGTTGAGGTTGTTTGTTTCTTGATCGTCCGATCCGACGTACCTTGCCGAGTTCACGTCGACAAAGGTGCCAGCCTCGGCGTGGTCAATGACGAGATTGCCTCCCTTTTTCATACGCACGTTGCGCCCGGTCAGCTTTTCCAAGGTTTCTTCGATTCCGAAGGCGTCGAAAATGGGCTTGCGATCGCGGTAATATTCGACCCGCTTGCGCAATTCGGGCGACACCGTGCGCAAATAGGCGATGATCTCGCGGTAGAGCTCTTTGGTGTCCACGACCATGCGATCGACATTGTCGGTAAACAAGTCACGGATGATGCTAGAGGTCATGCCGAGTTCCTTGTGCAGCTGAGCGGGCGTGTCGGTCCTTTTCTCCAACTTCGTTATCCGCTCATGAATCTTGACGAGATTCTTCAAGTCACGGCGAAACTCTTTTTCCGTCTTCCCCCGTCCTTCGGTGCGCACGATGACAGAATAGCCTTTGGGCCGTAGGCTGTTCACCAGATCCCGTAGTCGTCGACGTTCACTGTAGCTAGAGATCTTTCGCGATACTCCCGCCCAGTTGCCGCCCGGTACCAGCACCATGAAACGGCCAGCCAAGGAGAGATGGGTGGTAACGCGAGCGCCTTTGGTGCCGATGGGTTCCTTGGCGATTTGGACCAGGACCTCATCCCCTTTGCGGATGAGTTTTTGGATCGCCGGGGTTGGCGCATATCGAGACCGCCTGCCGCCGCGAGAGCCGCCGCCGTTTTCCATATCCTTATTGTCTTCTTCCATCATGTCGCGAGCTTGCAAGAACGCGGTGCGATCCCGCCCGATTTCAACGAAGGCGGCCTGCAATCCGGGGAGAACGGCACTTACACGTCCTTTGTATATATCTCCGACCATGCGTTCGTTTTCTGGGCGCTCCACCCAAACCTCGGCGAGGGTGCCGTCTTCGACGATGGCGATGCGCGACTCGTGCGTGCCATCGTTTATTAGAATTTCTGTGTGCATATAATCCTTAAATACTATGGTATGTATCCCGCAGACGTCCGTTGTGGACGATGCGGAAGATGATAAATGAGGGACCTGTACGCGGAGGCGGTTGCGCGCGGAATCCAGCAACTGCGCTGGATAGGCGAGGTCAAATCAGGGGGGTGTTGCTACCGGTTGGTCTGCTACGTGACGGTTCGCGCTCTGGGCATTGCCGGACCTACGAGTGACATTAGACCCGGCAAAGGGCGTGTCCTGAGGGGCGCGAATTCGGCCGCATATCAACTGGGTTGGCGGGCGCACATGCACCCCCTGCGGCTGTAGGTTTGGTTTGCTTCAACGCGCGCCACCCTCCTCTGTCTGTTGTCTACCTTTCAATCCCACCTGGCGCGCTAAAATTCGTTGAATCACGTGGATTAGATACGGTGTTCCACGTCCGGCAGATACGGTACAAATTTCCCTGATTTGGAGCCACCAAGTCGGGCTCCACGAGTTAATGGCTTTATGCCCGAATGCAGTTCCCGGTCTAAACCGAAAGCCGCACGATACGTGTAAAATACATCAGATTCAAAGCTCCAGCAAGCATGTTCAGGTTGTTCCTTCCAAAATCTTCCAATAGCGTTCGGGATCGCCCAGAATCTCTATAGCGGCCTTAAGTTGTCGATCGCTTTCGAGGGCTGATCTGAGCTGCGCCTTGCGACCGCTCAAGCGCAGCGAGAGCTCGCGTTCCAAGGCGGCTCGGATGTACGGCTCTAACTCGGCCGCGAACCCGGTTTTTTCCTCCTGGCGGATAACCGACTCCAGGCGATCGATGCCGGCCATCGTCTCTACCGTCCATCCCATCTGCTCGGCGATCTGTCGCAACTGTCCGAGTTCGGCATCGGCTCTCAGCTGTCCGTCGCGAGCATACTCCGAGGCGTTGATAAACCGCCGAAAAGAGAGGATCATGTCGTCGTTGACGCTGTACCCGCGGGCGCGAAGCGCCGAGATCGAGTCGGCGGGAACTTGGTCGACCACGAAATCGAAGAACAATCGACTGCGTTGGAGATGTCGCGCAAACCCCGGCCAGGTATCTCGCTCGACGAGGATGTCGGGGGTAATTCCCCCCCCACCAAACACTTTTCGGCCGCGCCGCGTACGGAAGAATCGATCTCTTTCCACCGCGGTTTCCCCACTGTCGGTCACAGCGCCCTCGACCGTTGCCCCGACCAGCGCGCCGAGGGGTTCGGCCATGATGCGCTCGGCCTGGGTCTGATCCACATCGAGTGCGACGCGGAGGGCGGCTACGGCGGCAGATTGAGTTTCGGCGCTGAGGAGACTGCTGACAACGGCCTGAGCCGATAGGTTCAGGCCGCCGATCTGGCGCGCGCTCATGTTGCGGATGGTCGGTGTCGCTCCCGGGCGGTGAATGCTGCGTCCGCTTGGGGTGTAATAGAGCGCCGTGGTCAGCTTCAAGGCGCTGTCACTGGCCTCGTAGAGATCGAAAATGGTTTGTACCGATCCCTTGCCGAACGAAGTGTTTCCCACAATGATGCCGCGGTCGTTGTCTTGCACGGCGCCGGCCACGATCTCGGCAGCGCTGGCGCTGCCCTCATCGATCAGTATTACCAGTGGGATGTCAACGGCGATGGGAGTCTTCAACGAGTATTTGGTATCCTCGCGGCGACCGTCGCGCTCTCGTACTGAGACGATCGGCACGCCTTTGGGCAAGAAGAGATCGGCCACCTGTTGGGCCTGGCTAAGTAAACCGCCCGGATTGCCACGCAGATCCAGAATCAAACTGTTGACGCCCAACGCGGCCAGGTCCTGCAAGCCACTCTGCACCTCGGTGGCTGTTTCTTCAGAGAAGCGGGTTTGGCGCATGCTGATGTACCCGATAGCCGGATCTATCCGCTCAACCAACGCGACGCTGCGGATCTTGATCACCTCTCGGCGGATGGCAACACGGCGGGGAGGTTGACCCCGTTTGTGGGCGACCCCAATGCGGACGGTCGTACCGGGCTCCCCCCGCAATATGCCGACGACCGTGTCTAGACTCATCCCGAAGGTGTCCTGGTCTTCGACCGCAACGATCAGGTCACCAGGTAGCAGCCCGGCTCGGTCCGCAGGTGTCCCTTCGATCGGGGCAATGACGATCGGGTATGAATCTTTTACGGCTACTGTAATTCCCAAGCCCGCGAATTTTCCGGTCGTGTCTTGGCGCAGCTGGCGCAACCCCTCCTGGTCGTAAAACTGACTGTAGGAGTCAAGCTCACCCAACACCCCGTGGATAGCCGCCTGCAGCAGATCGGCCTGGCTCAGCGAATCGTAGTAGCTGTCAACCACGCGTGCGTACACCGCCCCAAACCTGTCCCACCCGGCATTGGTCTCAGCGTACCGATCCGCCGGCTTGGCCTCCAGCAACCCCGGGGCGATAAGCCCCAGCCATATCAACGTGGCTGCTACTCTCGTTTTCACCTTCGAATCTCTCATTATTTAAATGGAAAACCTGGCCACCTGTGCTTCAACGCGTGCAAAATCTCGTCGCCGATCTCACCCGCTGGCGGGCGGCTGTCTATTAGCAATGAAACCTTCGGGGTGCGCTCGGCAATCTCTAGGTAGGCCGCGCGGACGCGCTTTTGTAGATCGATCCCCTCCATCTCTAAACGGTCGCGGGGCTCGCCGCGGTCGGAACAGCGAGCCTGCGCTTCTTCGACGGGCAGATCGAGAAAGATCGTGATATCGGCCCTGCAGTCACCGATCGCGATGGCGTTGACCTTCTCGACGAGGTCTATGGCCAAACCGCGGCCGAAACCTTGGTACGCGACGGACGACGCCGTGTACCGGTCGCAGAGAACGGGTGTTCCAGCTGCCAGCGCCGGCTTGATTCGTTCGCGCACATGTTGGGCTCGGCCGGCGGCATAGAGGAGAAGCTCCGCGAGCGGGTCCAGTTCAACCAGATCCGGGTCGAGCACTAACTGCCGGATCTGCTCTGCCGCTGACGTGCCTCCCGGCTCTCGGGTGGCGACAACCGGGCAGCGAAGGTGCTGCTCGATATAGCGCTGGAGAGAACGGCACTGGGTCGTGGTTCCACTACCGTCGATACCTTCGAACACGATGAAGAGGGGAAGAGACAAAGGAGACAACCACCAAAACGGCGGAGGGAGAGTTGGGATGGCGCGACTTAGGAGCCCTGCGCCGGCGCCGATGTGGCGCTCGTCTTCCACTTGTTGCGGATGTAGGCAAGGCGCTCGATGACCGTGTAGTTCGTCGTTAACGCCAAAACAACAAGAACCAACACCAGCCCTTCGTGCCCTACCAATCCGCCTAAGCCAAGGGCCACGATGCGTTCCGGGCGCTGCATGAATCCAACCTTGCAGTCCTCGCCTAACCCTTCCGCTCGGGCTCGCACATAGCTGACCATCAAAGACCCCGACAACGCAAAGAACAAGATTCCGCAGACGATCCACTTTTCCTGTTGAATGAGATAGGCGCCGATTCCAAAGTAGATGAAGATTTCCGAGTATCGATCCGTGGTCGAGTCAAGCAGGGCGCCAAACTTGGTTTCCTTCCTGCCTTCGCGGGCCACCTGTCCGTCCAGAAAATCGCACAGGCCCGCCAGCAGCATGATGGCCGCGCCCCACTGCAAATGTCCGCGCGCAAAAGCGGCGGTGGCCACCAGGTTCAACAGCAACCCCGACAAGGTCAGCCAGTCCGGGCGCACCCCGAGCCGAATGAATATGCGGGCGATCGGTCTGAGTTTATCGGCGAACCACGATTTCAGGAATTTATCAAGCAGGGGATACGGTCCAATCGAAGGTCAACACAAAATTCGGGTATAAAATATACGGTGCCGGCGGGCAGGGTGGCAATAGCTAATTTCTCTCGGTCCGCGCGCTCGACCTGTAAAGCCAGGGAAGTTATCCACACATTCGCGCCAACCAGCGCGCTTAGGACTCTCCTCAATGCGCTGCTACATATTGTTTATATTAGAGTTATATGATATTTTATGGGCGCTTCGGTCATCAACATAATGGTGGGGAAAAGTGTGGACAACTAATTAAACAGGGGGCGTTAATAGGACGATGGCGGGGAAGCCCGAAAATTCTTTGCGCGCGTCCGGTAACAGCCCCTTGGTGTGCCCGCGGGTGCTCGCCTCGGTGGTCACGATCGATCCACCCGGGGCCAGATGCGCGCGGACCCGCTCCACCAGGTTGGTCCCCGGAGTCGCACGGGAGACCACGAGATCTACCGGACCCGCGGGACACCTCCACTCTTCAAGGCGCTGATGGACCACCGTAACCCGAGACAACTCGAGCGTTCGAATAACCGTTTGCAGGAAGGAGGCGCGCTTGCGGCGTGCTTCGACCAAATAGAAGTGTGAATGCGGAAAAACGATCTTGAGTGGAATTCCGGGCAGACCCGCACCGCTGCCGTAATCAACCACGGTCGCATGCGGAACCGATTTAACCAACTCGGCCATGAGGCAGGCTGGGCCGATATGTTTGGTAAAAATCCTCGCCCGGTCTCCCGACGACACCAAGTTCATCCGCTGCGACCAGCGCAATAACAAACAAGCATACTGCCAAAGGTGCGGCATCCATCGGTCATCCAGACAGGCTCCCGTGTCCCGCAACCGATCCCGCAGCTGAACCAGGTCAACTTTCAACAGGCGGATGGAATCGGTGGATGGCTCCACAATTTGTTTCACGTGAAACGGACGCGCGGCGCCCGCGAACGGTTTTGTGGCCAGCTTCGGTGGGTGCTCTGTTTCACGTGAAACAGCTACTTTCCAATGCAGAATTCGGAAAACACGCGATCGAGAATCTCCTCATCCAGGGTTTCCCCCAGCATCTCTGACAGGGCGGCCAAGCCCGTGCGCAGCTCTACTACCAGGCATTCATGCGGTTGGCTGGTTACGCCACCCAGGGCTGTGGACGTGGCCTTCGCCATGCGTTGCAGACAATCGCGGTGGCGTTCGTGGACCAGTCCGATGCCATCTAGACTCTTGGGCTGGGCGAACCGACGCACCGCTAGATTCTGGAGCTCGGCGATGCCTTTCCCTTGAAGGCCCGAAACCTCCACAGCGGGCATCGAGATGTGCGCGGGCAAAGGACCAAGCCGGTTCGGGAGGTCGCATTTATTCATTACGAGAAAGGCTTCTTTGTCGCCCGCCAGCTCCAACAGATCCTCATAGGTCTCCCGCCAGGGTTGGGAGCCGTCCACGACAACCAGAACTAGATCGGCGGCGGCGGCGCACCGTAGCGTGCGCCGGACGCCTTCTCGTTCTATAACTCCTCCGGTTCTGCGGAAACCAGCGGTGTCGATCAAGCGGACCGTTTCTCCCGACCACACGGTGCGCCCTTCGATAAGGTCACGGGTGGTACCTGGCTGAGGCGTTACGATTGCTCGCTCTTCGCCGAGCATATTGTTGAACAAGGTGGACTTGCCGGCGTTGGGAAGCCCGAGCAGACAGACGGCCACCCCGATTTGGCGGCGGCGGGTCCCTTCAAAGGTATCGATGAGACGAGTTGCCATCGTCACTGCTCGTTGGAGCTCCTGACGTATCGAGTCGGCACTCACGGCTTCAATATCCTCTTCCGAGAAATCAAGTCCGAACTCCAGAAACGCGATGCAGGTTACCAGAATCTGTTTCAGTTCGTTGACGAGGCATGAAAGACGACCGCTGGCTTGACCGTAAGCGTTGTCGAGACCCGCACGGCTGCTGGCGCGGATGATGTCGATGACCGCCTCCGCCTGCAACAGATCTAGCCTGCCGTTCATAAAAGCGCGCCGAGTAAACTCGCCCGGGGCCGCCAAGACGGCCCCGGCGGCGAGAGAACCTTGGACTAGCGCCTCCAGCACCACCGCGCTTCCGTGGGCGCTTATCTCCACCGTGTCCTCCCCGGTGTAGGAACGGGGAGATTTTAAGACCCAGGCAAGTCCACGATCGAGAATTTGGCCGCCGTCGACAATTCGACCATACTCCACGTGTCGTGGCCGTGAGCCCAACGGCGGTTTGCTGAGGAAAACCCTTTGACCGATCTCTATCGCCCGTGGACCGCTGAGACGGACTAAACCCACACCCCCCTCCCCGCGCGGCGATGAAATGGCAACAATGGTCTCGGTAGGGTCCACGAATCCTATAGCCGGCAATGCTGCCGAGTATAAAACATACCGTAACTAGTTGTTTTTATTTGCCTTAGACTCTTTTAGTCGATTGATCAGATGTTGCTGGCCGACGCTCAAGACGTTGAACATCGTCCAGTACAAGACCAACCCGGAGGATATGTTCCAGAAGATGAAGATCATGAAGGCCGGCATCATGTATACCAACATCGCCTGCTTGGGATCCTTCATCGTCATTTTTTGTTGAACGAACATGGATCCCGCCATAAGCAACGGCAGCACGTGAAGCTCGAATCCGCCCAAGGGCAGAGCGTCGGGTTTGCTGAGGTCGGTGATCCACGAAAAGAACGGGGCTTGTCGGAGTTCGATGGTACTGTTGAAGACGCTGTATAACGCAAAGAATACGGGCATTTGAAGAAGCATCGGCAGACAACCGCCGAGGGGATTTACCCCTTCTTCCTTGTACAACTTCATTGTTTCACGGCTTAACCTTTGGTTGTCGCTCTTGTACTTCTCTTTCAGTTCGGCCATTTTCGGCTGCAGCTGCTGCATCTTGGCCATCGACTCGTACGACTTGTGGGTCAGTGGATAAACCAGGATTTTGATGGCGATTGCCAGCAATATAATGACGATCCCGTAGTTGGGAACGAAGTCGTAGGTGGCGACAAAGACCAGCATCAGCACCTTGCTGATTTCGCGAATGATCGGGAAACCTAGGTCCAAGGCCGCTTCCAGTTCTGCCCCATAGCTGGTCAGCCTGTCGTACGACAGCGGACCTAAGTAAAGAAGGGACCTCGCGGCCTGTCCGGGCACGACCCGAGCACCGATCTCGAATCGCACCTCGTCCCTAAGCGCCGCGCTACGCGCCGGCGCTGCGTGAAGGCCGACGCGGAAAGGGCCTTCGCCTTCGGGTGCAAGCGCTACCATAAAATACTGGTTCCGTACCGCCGCCCACTTCACCGGCCCCTTGTCCTCGGTGGAGGTTGGCTGATCGTCATCAGGTTCGTGGTCGATCCGCTCTTCGTTCAAATAGGTCATCATGCGGCGTACGGTTGGAGCTGCAAAAAACAGGGCCGACTCCACCGTTTGTCCCTCGGTGTTGGCGATTCCACCTTCCCATTGGGTAAACAACTCCGCGTCGTCGCCGACGCCGACCACCTCTATCTCCAATTGAACAGCGTAGGTATCACCTCCAAACTCGTAGGTGTTGTACACCGATCTGCCGTTACCGAGATCGGCCGTCATGCGCAGCGTCGCCACGTCGCTTGAATCCAACACCACCTGTTCCCGGTTGGGTCTGAATTCCACCTTCGACAGGTCTATCACCTCTTCGCGGGTTTTCAAACGCAAACCCAAGCCGCGATGTCCGGCGCTGATCAGTTCGACCGGCCGGCCATCCGGCGTTTCGTATTGCGGTAGCTGAACCGAAACCAGGGTTGCGCCCGCCGATGAAAACAGCAGATCCAACAAGGGGGTCCGCACCGATACCTCCCGCGGCGTGAACGGCTCACCCACTAGCTCTTCCCGAGGCGGTGGCTCGGTTTGCGGAGTCTTCTCCCGCAAGCGGGGATCAGGTCGAGTTGTCTCCTGGGGTACGATTCTCGCGGGCGGCTCGGAGGACTGTTCGACGACGGGAGGCAACTCCTCCTCGTCTTCTCCGGGGGCAAGCCCCACCATTTCGTAATAGTACGGCAATACTAGCAGGATCAGCCCGATGAGCAGAAACGCTAGAAGCGTCCTCTTGTCTTCCACGAATCTACCTGGTTTGGCTCGGTTTCATGAGGTCCCTGTTCTCATGATTCTAGGACGGGTCGAACCCGTGACCACCCCAGGGGTGGCATCGCAGCAGCCGCCTCCAGGTTAGCCAGCCACCCCGTACAACCCCGTACTTTTCCAGCACCTGAACGGCGTATTCGGAGCAGGTTGGCTGAAAGCGACAGACGGGTGGTAGGAAAGGCGATGCACAGAGCGAATAGATTCTAATGAGGAAAACGAAACAGCGTAGCATGCGTCACCGGGCGATGTAGAGTTGGGAAAGCAAACGCGCGAACTCCGATTCGAGCTGATCGTAGGGAGTTTCTGTGGCGTTGGTTTGGGCGAGAACAACAACGCTGCCAAGCGGGTGGGGTTTGAGCTGTCGGTGAATGCTCCGCAGCCGGCGTTTCAACCGATTTCGCCGCACGGCATTGCCCAGCTTCTTCCGGACAACCAGCACGACTCCCTCGGATTCGCGCCCAGAGCGCATCCACAGATGTTGGCCCTTGATCCAGCCCATACATCCGCTGCGGCGATCGATTTATACGGCGAGCCGTTTGCGTCCGCGCCGACGACGACGGTTTATGATAGCTCGGCCCGACGCCGTTTTCATGCGTTTGCGGAACCCATGTTTGTTGCGGCGTTTGCGTCTACTTGGTTGATATGTTCGCTTCACGAAGCTCTTCTTATCTAAGGACGCGCGTTTTCATCGAAAAAATATTTCGTCGGAGCGATCGCCCCAATCAGATTGAAGCCAAACAATATAGAGAATCCACATAACGTGTCAAACGATGCGATTTGCACAAATAGGCAAAAGATATCTTGACGTTCGCACCTGCGGACTATAGGTTTGCGCTCCTCGCCGAATATAATTTACACGCATGTCACAAGATCCTGAAGAATTGTGGGCTCGTTGTCTGCTCAGCGTTGAGCAGCGCGTCAGACCGCAGAGTTTTAATACTTGGTTTCGGCCGACGACAGCCCGCCGTTTTGACCGCGACTGTCTCGAAGTCGAAGTCTCAAGTACCTACTTTGCGGACTGGGTTGAAAGCAACTATCTCAGCCTAATTAGTAGCGTCGTCCTCGAAGTAACACAACTGCAGCCAAAGATTTCTTTTATTGTTTCCGAAAGAGATCAATCCTCGGCGACGGCGGAATCAAAGCCTTCAGAAAACACCCCGGATCAAGAATTAGACGCTGAGCAGCTGGAGCTGCCGCACCTGCATCCCGCGCAGGTAACGGCCGGCGGTACGTCAAGCTCGCTGAATGAACGCTACACCTTCGACACCTTCGTCATCGGCGAGTTCAACCGGTTCGCCCACGCGGCCTCATGGGCGGTGGCCAAGTCGCCCGGCAAGACGCAGTTTAACCCGCTTGTTATCTACGGCGGCGTTGGTCTCGGCAAGACCCATCTGCTGCAGGCCATCGGTCACGACGCGTTGGACCGCAAAACCGCAAATCAGGTTACCTACGTGGCTTCGGAGAAATTCATGAGCGATTTCATTGAAGCCATCCGCAATCAGAGCACGGCAGACTTTCAACGCCGCTACCGCTCGGCCGATATTCTCCTCGTCGACGACATTCAGTTCCTGCTCAAAGGTGAGCAAACCCGCAATGAGTTCTTTCACACCTTCAACGCGTTGCATCAAAACGGCAAACAGATCGTCATGACCTGCGACAGCCCCCCCGGCCAGCTGGAGGGCTTGGAAGAACGCCTCATCTCACGTTTTCAATGGGGGCTGGTCACCAGTATCGACGCTCCGGATCTGGAAGCGCGCATCGCCATTCTGCAACAGAAGGCAGAGATCAACAACATTCCTCTCGCCGACGATGTAGCCATTTTCCTGGCCAACAACGTGAGCTCGAACATTCGCGAACTGGAGGGTGCACTGATCCACCTAATGGCATACTGCTCGGTAAATCACGCCGAGCTGACCGTCGAAGCAGCGCGGCGGATAGCGCAGGAGCGCGGACCGAGTCAGTCGACCGAGCTTAGCATTGAGTCCATTCAGCAGCAAGTAGCCCGACATTTCGATTTGACCCCTGAATTGCTGATCGGCAGGACCCGCAAACGGGAGGTCGCTCAAGCCCGGCAAATCGCCATGTTCTTGGCCAAACGCTTTACCCGGAATCCATTAAAGATGATCGGTCTTCACTTTGGCAATCGCGACCACACCACGGTCATCCACGCCGTGCAAACGGTGGAAGCGAAGTGCAAAGCTGATCGTTCCTTTGCCGTGGTCGTAGAGCAGCTTTCCGAGTCGCTTGAGAAAAAGTACTCCCTGGGATAGCCGATCTCCTGCGCTATGTTATTCACATCTCATCCACATCTTACGTTAGTGAAGGTGTGGAAACGTTGTGGAGATGTGGAAAGCCTCTCCCATCTCTCGTCGCGTGATCCCGGTACCCTCGAAAACCTCCCTTTGTCCACAATCGACCCCCATCCCCATATTCTTGTCGTTCCCAAAACAAACTCATTATTATCAGGCGGTTGAGGCCCTTCTAATTAGGGTGTCTCGGGGTTATCCACATTTTCTTGCGCCTTATTATTATTATTAGATAAAGAACATAGCTATATCTTTGTGTACTAAAATTACTAGTGGTGTGTATAACCTACTTAAGTGGTACAAACGAAATGTGATCAGCCCCCACACTCACTGATGCAGCGTCTCTCCTAGGTATGGCGCTCCTGATGCTTGCTTGACATCGCGTTATTCCCAGGCTAAGTTTATATACCTATTATATAACTGCAACGGTTCCCTACCCACCCCTTCAAATTGAGCTTCGGATTTAGACAGCGCGGCAAGCGATGAAATTGACCGTCGAACGCAACGAGTTGTGGCGTGGTATCGAAACGGTACTAGATGTAGTTCCGGCAAAGCCGGCCATGCCTATACTTTCCAATCTCCTGTTGAGTGCGGAAGGCGATCGACTTTCATTGGCGGCGACCGATCTGGATCTTTCGATCAAAACCAGCGTGGCGGCTACCATTGAGCAGGGAGGTACCGTCACGGTCCCAGCTCGAACCCTGGCAGAGATAGCGCGCGAATGGCCAGAAACCGTTTTGGATGTTCTCGTCGAGGGAGATAGGATCCAGCTTTCGGGGCGGTTGGGGACGGATGTAGGTGGCGAAGGCGCTTACACCTTGTCGGGGATTCCCGCTGAGGAATTTCCGGAAATGCCTACGTCCCTTGATGGCCTCTCCATTGATTGGACCCAACTACCGGCCATTGATGGCGACAGTTTGAGCAAAATGATCGAAAAGACAGCCTTTGCGGTATCGAAGGATGATACTCGGCCGGTCCTCAACGGCGTGTTCTGGCGCATCGCTGAAGACGGTATGGATATGGTGGCCACCGACGGTTCGCGTTTGGCCTATTATCGCCGCAATCTCGACCTCAAAGACCAGTTACGGGGTCAGGAGGCGTCAGAAGTTATCGTGACGCCGCAATCTCTGGCACAGATTGTGAAACTTGTGGGTAAACAGCACGAGGTAGAGCACGTGACCCTGGATCGAAGCCAAGTTCTCTTCGATATGGGAGAGACAAGGCTGCTAACGCGCCTTATCGAGGGCCCATACGTCGATTATGGTCAGGTTATCCCCAAAGACAACCACAAGGAACTTCGCATCTCAAACGAACAGTTATTACCTACTGTACGCCGAGTATCCATTCTTTCAAGCAGCTACACGCGCCAAGTGCGCATGCGACTTGGGGCCAGCAGCGTCGAGCTTTCCGCCTCCAGCCAGGAACTCGGAGGAGAAGCGAGGGAGCAATTGCCGGCGGTTTACCAAGACGAAGAAATGGAGATCGGGTTCAACGCTACCTACCTCCTGGAGATCTTGCGCAAGATAGATTCCAATGAGGTGCGTTTCGCGCTCAACAACCCCGTTACAGCAGCGCTCTTGCGACCAGTGGACCAAGGACCGGACGAGGACTACTTCTGTCTCTTGATGCCTCTGAGACCGAGTGGCTAGGATACGCAGCCGCGTTGAGGATTCGCGAAATAACCCTCAAGCCGTTTCGTAATTTCGCAGATAAACGCCTTACAGTGGATGCTGACCGCCTGCTTATCTCGGGTGCCAATGGGATCGGCAAAAGCAACATCCTGGAAGCGATATCGTATTTGTCGATTGGAAAATCGGTGCGGGGATCGCGGGATCAGATGGCCATTCCCCACGGCGGTGAACATTTTGACGTCGAAGCTTCTTGCAGCGACGGTGAGAGTGAGCACCAGCTGAGGATCTATTATGCCAAGAGCTCGGGAAAGAAGAGTTTTTGCGACGAGTTGCCGTTGGCCCGCGTATCGGACCTCGTGGGAAGGTTCATGACTGTCCACTTCGCTCCTGAAGATGTCTCGATGGTTTTGCGGTTCCCCGCCGAACGCCGCCGCGCCCTCGACATCCTCATCTCTCAGGCATCGACCTCTTACCTACATGACTTGCAGCAGTACAACCGGGTGTTAGCCCAACGCAATCGGGCGTTGCGAACCGCACACTTCGGAACCGGCCCGGACTCGAGTGCGGTCGAGGCGTGGGAAGGGCAGTTTTGTGCACTGGGAGCCGGCATTCGGCAACGGCGCTTGCGTGCACTAGAGCAGTTGTCCGCTCCGTTTGGCGATGCCTACAGCCGTTTTTCGCCCCCGGAGGAGGTGGCTGAGCTGCGTTATCGCGGTCCGTTAGCCTCTAGCGGGAGCCAGCTAGATGGCCTGCAAAGTCAACTGCAGGAAACGCGGGAGGCCGAACGACGCCAAGGTCACACCCTGTGCGGTCCCCATCGCGACGATCTGGTTTTCACCCTTAACGGGGCCGCCGCTCACGACTTTGCTTCGGAAGGCCAGCTGAAGACAACCTTGATTGCCTGGAAGATCGCGGAATTCGAATACCTCAAGGCGTCCACCGGCAAGAAACCAGTGCTGCTTCTCGACGATCTGTTTTCGGAACTGGACGAACAGCGGGTCGATCGTCTACTAACTCAATTGGACGAGTTCGACCAGGTACTGCTGACCACCCCCAACCAGCTCGATCCTACCGTTCGTGACCGATTTTCGGAAATCCGCCTCGCCGGATGAGCGTTCCGCCGGCGCGCCGGTCGCGCTTTCGGGGTTGCTCGAGGCCGTAATCTCCGAACTTGGACTGGGGCAGAAGGTGGCAGAATGCCGCGCGCAACTGGCTTGGGAGAGGGCTGTGGGCGAGCAGTTGGCGCAGCACGCACAACCGATGCGCATCAAAAGAGGGCGCATGGAGGTTGCGGTTAGCTCTCCGGTTTGGAGCAGTCAACTGAGCTTTATGAAGGGGGAAATCTTGAAGAGGATCAACGCCGAGGCCGGGTCGGAGATCGTCACAGACCTGATCTTCGTAACCGTTGCGCACAGACGCGGAGTCAACGCCGCCGGCAGACCAACCGGCGGCTCGCGCGAGGCCCGTTAGGTGGAGGAACAGCACTAGATGTCGGAACCAATCAAAAAACTTGCGGATGCGAATGCGGAGGGTGAGCACCAGTATAACTCTGAGACCATTCAGGTGCTCAAGGGGCTCGAGGGAGTGCGCAAACGCCCTGCCATGTACATCGGCGATACGGGCGAAAACGGGTTACACGAGCTGGTAAAAGAGATCGTCAACAACAGCGTGGACGAGGCTATGGCAGGCAGCTGTACGCGGATCGACGTCATTATCCGCACCGACGGCAGCGTGCGCGTCGAGGACAACGGCCGTGGTATCCCCGTAGACCAACATGTTGGGGAAGGCAAATCCGGCCTGGAAGTGATCATGACGATTCTGCACGCCGGCGGCAAATTCGACAAGAAGGCGTACCAGGTTTCGGGTGGGTTGCACGGGGTCGGCTCGTCCGTCGTTAACGCCCTTTCTGAGTGGTGTGTGGCCGAGGTGCACCAGAAAGGAAAACTCCACCGCCAGCGCTACGCCCGAGGAGTCCCCACCTCCGAGGTGGAGATCGTCGGTGACACTGAACGGACCGGAACCTGCATCGAATTTATGCCGGATACACAGATCTTCGAGACCGTTTCCTACAACTACGAAACGGTCGCGCATCGACTGCGGGAGCTCGCTTTTCTCAATAAGGGCCTGGAGATACGGGTTAGAGACGAGCGCTCGGAGGAGCAGCAGAGCTTTCTGTTCGAAGGCGGCCTCGTAGAGTTCGTGCAGTTCCTGAATGAGGGACGCACCCCCTTGCACCCGCAGCCGATCTACTTGCAGGGCGAGCGCGACGGCGTCGGCGTGGAGGTCGCCATGCAGTACAACGACAGCTACCAGGAGACGCTGTTCACCTACGCCAACAACATAAAGACCGGCGAGGGCGGTACCCACCTGGTAGGTTTCAAGGCGGCATTGACCCGGACGCTCAACAGCTACGCCACCCGCAACAACCTGCTCAAGAGCGTTAAATTTTCCATGGCCGGCGAAGATACCCGCGAGGGGCTATCCGCCGTTATCAGCGTCAAGGTACCCGAGCCCCAGTTTGAGGGTCAAACCAAGAGCAAGCTGGGAAACTCCGACGTCAAAGGCATCGTGGACTCACTGACCAGCGAGGCGTTGGCCGAGTACTTCGAAGAGAACCCGGATGTGGGCAAGCGGATCGGCGAAAAGATCATCGAGGCGGGAAGGGCGCGCGAGGCGGCGCGCAAGGCCCGCGAGCTGACCCGTCGAAAGGGGGTGCTTGATGGGGCGGCACTGCCTGGAAAATTGGCCGATTGCGCCGTCCGCGATCCCGAACAGTCCGAGATTTTCCTGGTCGAGGGCGACTCGGCGGGAGGGTCGGCGGCGCAGGCCCGCGACCAGTACTTTCAGGCGGTCCTACCCATGTTCGGCAAACCGTTGAACGTGGAGAAAGCGCGCATTGACCGGGTACTGGGCAACGACAAGCTCCTGCCCCTGATCACGGCCCTGGGAACCAATATCGGCGAGGAGTACGACATCGCCAAGCTGCGATACGGCAAAACGATCATCATGGCGGATGCAGATGTGGACGGCAGCCACATCCGCATTCTGATCATGACCTTTTTCTTTCGCTATATGCGAGAGATTATCGAACGGGGGCGGCTATACATCGCCCAGCCCCCGCTTTTCCTGGTCAAAAAGGGAAAACAGGAGCGCTACGCCTTCAGCGAATCGCAACGAGACGAACACATCCAAGAGATGGGGGGAAACGGCGACGGCAGAGGGGTGATGGTCCAGCGCTATAAGGGACTTGGCGAGATGAATCCGGATCAGCTGTGGCACACCACCATGGATCCCGAGAAACGGACCTTGTTACGGGTCGCCTTAGACGACGCTGTTGAGGCCGAACACATGTTTACGCTGCTTATGGGGGATCAGGTGGAGCCGCGGCGGGAGTTTATCGAGCTTCACGCGTTGGATGTGAAAAACCTCGACATTTAACCCATGAAGAACTCCACTAGAACCTAAGAGATAGACAACGATGCTGGAACAACCGGAAACCCGGATCGTAGCGGTCAAGATCGAAGACGAGCTAAAGACCTCGTTTCTTGACTATTCCATGAGCGTGATCATGGCGCGCGCGCTTCCGGACGTGCGGGACGGGCTCAAGCCGTCCCAGCGACGTATTCTGGTTGCCATGAACGATTTAAGCCTGGCCCCCAACCGTGGATTCCGCAAGTGTGCCAAGATCGCCGGCGACACCTCCGGGAATTATCACCCGCACGGCGAAATGATCGTGTACCCGACCCTAGTGCACATGGCGCAGGATTTCCGCTTGCGTTACCCCCTGGTGGACGGCCAAGGAAACTTCGGGTCCATCGACGGATACCCGCCCGCCGCCATGCGCTACACCGAGTCGCGTTTAAGCTGGCCGGCGATGCAGCTTCTGGAGGACCTGGAAAAGGACACGGTAGATTTTCAAGGCAACTACGACGAGACTCGAAACGAACCGATCGTGTTGCCGGCCAAGTTCCCCAACCTGCTGTGCAATGGCTCAGTTGGCATTGCCGTCGGCATGGCGACCAAGATCCCGCCCCACAACGTCTCCGAGGTTGCGGATGCGCTAATCGCGTTGATCGACGAACCCGACATCACCATCGGCGGCTTGATGGAACATATCAAAGCCCCCGACTTCCCCACCGGCGGCGTTATCCACGGAATAACCGGCGTCCAGCAGGCCTATCTGAGTGGACGCGGCATGATCTACCTCCGCGCTCGGACCGAGGTCGAAACCCTCAAGAACGGGCGCGAAAACCTGATCGTAACCGAAATCCCGTTTCTGGTCGATAAATCGAACCTGTTGGAGAAGATCGCCGATCTGGTACGCGACAAGACCGTCGAAGGGATCTCCAACATCCGCGACGAGTCGGGGCGCGCCGGTCTGCGCATCGTCTTCGAACTCAAGCGCGATGCCCACGCCGAGGTGGTGTTGAATCAGCTGTTCTCCCACAGCATGCTGCAGACCACCTTCGGCGTAAACATGCTGGCGATCATCAACGCCAAGCCGAAGGTGTTGAACCTCAAGGCGATGCTCCACCACTACGTGGACCATCGCCATCAGGTCGTACTGCGGCGCACCCGTTTCGAGCTAGGGAAAGCCGAAGCGCGCGCGCACGTACTAGCGGGCTTGCGCATCGCTTTGCGGGAAATCGACGAAGTCATTTGGTTGATTCGCGCCTCGCGTAACCCAGAGGAGGCCAAACAGGCCCTGATGCAGCGGTTCGAACTGAGCGAGATTCAAAGCCAGGCGATTCTGAGCATGCCGTTGCAACGTCTGACCAACCTCGAACAGGACAAGATCGACACCGAATACAGCGGCCTGCTCAAGTTCGTCGAACGGCTGCGCTCGGTGTTGTCGAGCCGCGACGAGCAGATGCACATCATCAAGAATGAGATTCGCGAAATCAAGGAGCGTTTCGGCGACGACCGACGCACCGAGATCGTCTATTCCGCTGAAGAGTTCGACCTGGAAGACCTTATCCAGGAAGAGGAAATGGTAGTGACCATTTCGCGTTCGGGGTACATCAAGCGGATGTCGCCCAAAGCCTACCGTACCCAAAACCGCGGGGGCCGGGGTGTCACCGGCATGAAACCTAAGGAAGAAGACTTCGTCGAGCACCTGTTCGTTGCCTCGACCCACGCCTATCTCATGTTCCTCACCACCAACGGGCGTTGCCATTGGTTGAAAGTATACCGTATTCCCGAGGGCGAGCGCGCCTCCAGGGGACGCAGTGTCGTAAACCTGTTGATGCTCGAATCCGAGGAGAAGATCGCCGCTGTCGTACCGGTGCAAGAGTTTGCCGACGATCGCTTTCTGTTTACGGCGACGCGGGGCGGCATCGTCAAGAAGACGGTCCTGTCGGCTTACAAGAATATTCGCCGAGACGGAATCCGCGCCCTGCGCATCCAGGAAAACGACGCGCTGATTGGAGCGTCGGTCACCGATGGCTCGCAGCATATTCTGCTGGCGACCCAGACCGGCATGTGCGTCCGCTTTAACGAAGGGGAGGTCCGGCCCGTAGGCCGCGCCTCAACGGGTGTTAAGGGAATCTCTCTCGCCGCGCGTGATGCGGTGGTGGATATGGTTGTGGTCGAGAAAGATGCGGCGCTACTTACCGTCTGCGAAAACGGCTACGGCAAACGCACCGATACCGCCGAATACCCGGCGATCCACCGTGGCGGCAAGGGAGTCATTGATATAAAGACCACCGATCGCAACGGTGGGGTGGTGGCCTGTCTCGAGGTGCAGGAGGAAGACGAGGTGATGATCGTCAGCGCCAACGGCATCGTTATTCGCCTGCCGGTTACCGGCATATCGGCGATCGGGCGCAACACCCAAGGAGTTCGCGTCATTAATCTGGACTCGGGCGATCGCGTAATCGACATAACGCGCGTGGTTCAGAACGACGATGCGGACGATGATGCCGACGACGAGATTGCGAGCCCGAATGGCCAGGAAGAGGTCGAGCCGCCACCGGGTTGACGCTTAAAATCAGCCCTTATATATTTTGTAAAGCTGAGTCTTTGTGGAGGGTTAGACCTAATTGGTAAGGCAGCGGTCTTGAAAACCGCCGGGCTCACGCCCTTGAGGGTTCGAGTCCCTCACCCTCCGCCAATTGATTGCCCGGCTTGCGTTACACCTTAGGGAGAGGTGACCGAGTGGCCGAAGGTGGCAGCCTGCTAAGCTGTTGTAAGGGGTAACTCTTACCGAGGGTTCGAATCCCTCCCTCTCCGCCATATATGTTCTGTAACCCCTTTATAAATAAAATATTATGTAAGATAAGAAAACTCTATCCCCTCATTTTTACCTCCATTCTTTAACGGAATGAACGGGACCATACTGGACTTTCCGGGCTCAGTTGTCGAAGGCGTACTTGCCCGTGAACATCAGCGTCCAGGAGCGCGAGGCGGCGAACGTGTCGTGGTACTCGAAGTCCGGGTCCAGCGCGTTAGCGGCGTGCAGGTCGTATCCGCCGCGGGTCTCGATATCGTCCAGCATCGAGTAGGTCATCTTCAGCCCCAGCCAGGTCCTGTCGGCAATACGGACGTCGGCGCCCGCGTGCAGGTGCCCCGCCAGCACCGTGTCGGACAGGTCGGCGTCCAGGCTGGCGTTGTAGAACGACAGGAGCGGATCGTAGACATCGCCGTTGATGGCCGTGTCCCTGTACTCGTCCGAGAACCGCACGCCGGCCACCGTGACGAACGCGGGCCCCACCCCGGCGCCCAGATACGGCGAGACCACGGACCCGGCAGCAAAATCGTAGTACGCGTTGACCGTCAGCATGCGCACGGCCAGATGGTCGATCGACGACCGGGTGTCAGACGTGACCGTACTGTTGACCCGATCCGCCATGGCCACCCCCTCGTAGTCGGTGACGCTGAGGAACATCTGATCGAGGTCGTTCCACCGCTGCCCGAACGACAGCTCCACGCGCGCGCGATCGACGAACAGGCCGGTCGAGAGCTCGAACACGGGTCCGGTGGCCGCGGCGAGGTCGTAGTGCCAGCGGTATCCGGAAATCCCGGGCCTGGGATCCTGGTCGAAGCACGCGTCGGTCGGATAGCAGATCGGATCCCGATTCCAGCCGCTCTGTGCGAGGTTCGATGGCCAGGTGGCCCCGATGCCGCCGCCGACGTACCACCCAGAGCGCGGCTTCTCGGCTGCGCTCTGGGCCGACACGCCGGAGGCCGACAAGAGCACCAGGATACCGGCGGCTGACGCAATGAGTGAGGCGAGACGCATGACTACCTCCCCTAATTAACCGGAATTTCCATTTTGGCTGCCTGCATCAGGTCCCTTGTACACCCATCCCCGCTCCGCATGGCCAGATTGCTTCGTCGCACGTTCGTCCAGCTCCCACGCGCCGCAATCTCCGGCCGCGTCGCCGCCGGAACCGTTTTTCGGAAACATTTTGCCGACACTCCCGCGCTCGTCGCCGTCTCTTCGCCGGATGTCGGTCAGCCGGTTGCCCTCTATCCTGCCGGCAGGGGCAGCGCCCAAAGCCTGCGCAACATGTCGCTGAACAGCCGCCGGTGGAGATGCCCCTCTGCCAAGAGTAACCAGTTAGTAGCGCGCATGCTTCACGAGCTGTCCACCGGTCTTCACGAGCCGGTGCTGCAGACTCATCAGCGACCAGCGCTTGATCCGCTGCGGCAGACCGACTCGGCGCCAAGTGAATGGGAGCTGCTTCTCATCAGCCACTCGCAGCAACAGCTGACGAATGGCCTCGGACACCGGTTTCTTCCTTGAGCGGCGGCAACGGATTTACGAGGTGCCCCCGAGGCCTCAGCGGGCCTGGTGCCTGACGGTCGTCCGACTGGAGTATTAGGCCCGCCCGGTCGAAAACACACTCATCAGGCTATCCAATACATCCGTGGAGGTACAGCCACCTTTGGGTGTATCGTCGGGCCATCCGGGAGGGCTGCCACATGCCACGACATCCAGACACGGTCACCGTGGGGGTTCCCACGGGCGCTCATTTGCTCCGTCGCCTTGATGCGGTAGCGTCCGACCTCGGCATGGACCGGCCCGAAGCCATCCACACGGCTCTCCTGCACTGGCTCGAGCAGGAAGAGCGCAAGACTACCGTCCGTAACCGCATGCTCGCGGCGCGAGCCAGCCAACGCTGTGTGGGTTCCGGTATGTCTCAAACGACCGTTTACGACACGTGCTGATCGCTACGCCCGTGTCTCAAAAGGCGGACGACTCCCAGTCGCTGGACCTGGCAGCTCGACGCGCCGCAGGAACTGCCGAGAAAAGACGGGAACCACCGCAATAAGCTCCCTATTCGACTTCGCCTTCGGGAACTCGCTCGAACTCCCAAACGTGGGCTTTGCCATCGGTCTCGGCCTTCATCAACACCCAAAGCTGTTTATCGTCGTCGATCAACTGGATGGTGTGGTGGTTTAGCAAACGCCTGATCTTCTCCATCCATACTGGTACCGAATTCATAAACGCATTGGGGTCTCGTTTCGTTGAGAAAGGGTTCTCTGCGTGGAGTATTCCGCTACAGGTGTCGAAAAGAGCCATATAGTCGTGTTTTGTCAAAAAGCCTGACTTGACGTTCTCCAGCGAAACGACCTTGCCGGTCTCTCCATCCACTACTTGTCTGTTCGGTGTTGGATAGAACTGTGGATTTGCCTTTTCGAGGGTTTCGAGTATGCGCTTTGCGTTCCAGTCTTTTTGAAAGTTCTTTCGGAGTTTCGCATATTCCGATCTGTTCGCCGCCAAGGATGCCAAGACTATGAGTTCTAGAATCTTCCGAATCTGAAGGGATACTGATTCGGCTGTGGTTTGGACATACATCGCATGGCACTTTCCGATGAGAAAGCCATTGACTACCTCAGCTCGCTTCTTGATTTCTTCCATGCAATCGGCGTACTTCGAGTACGGGTTTGCAGCCATTGCGTGGTCGGTGTCGGTCATTATTCTTTCCCTTGTTGTGATTGTGCGCCTGAGGCTTGGGTAGCCAAGTAATTAGAATTCCCCAAACGACCGTTTACGACACATGTTGATCGGCTACGCCAGCGTTTCGAAGGCGGATGGCTCCCAGTCGCTGGACCTACAGCGCGACGCGCGGCGGGCCGATGGCGTCGACGCCGGCCATGTCTACCACGACGTCGCGTCTGGCGCAGGCGCTCGCGCAATAACTGATGCCCCGACGCGGGTCGCAGCGCAGCGGTGGCACCACGGGGTTCCAGGCGCGGCCATGGCGGTGATGGCGGCGGCGGCGACCCTGCTCCCCGGACTGGCCGTCGCGCAAGACGTCTACCTGCGCACCGGACTCGACCTGAGCCGTCCGGCCGACACCTACTTCACCGACGCGGACTGTGCGAGCCTGGTCCCGGCCGCGCTGTACGGCTGCGGCGTGGGCGGTGATGGCGCGCCGCTCCGGTCGGTGGGGGACGTTGGCCCGGTCGCAGGCGTTGAGTTTGGGCTCGGGTACGCCGTGGCGCCCGCCGTGCGGCTGGAGGCCCTTCTGACCTACCGGCCGCGATTTACGTTCGATGGTCACGCCAACTTCCTGGCCCCCGACCGTGAGCAATCCGTGTCCGTGGATCTGTCCTCGCTGTCTGGGATCCTGGCCGTGTATGTGGATCTCCGCGGCTTGGGGGTGCGCCCGCTCGGCCCGTTGAGCCCCTTCGTCGGCGGTGGCCTCGGGGCGGCCCGCGTGGTCAGCGGTGAGACGCGCATGACGTTCCCGAAGACGCGGACCCTCGTGCCGGGCACCCGCCGGACGGGGTTGACTTGGAGACTGACGGCTGGCCTGGGGATGTCGTGGGGCGAGCGGGCGACGCTCGATCTCGCCTGGCGGTACACGAATGCCGGCGTCATCGAGACCGGTGCCGGGCCGGGCCGGGTCGAATGGCTCGACGGCAGCCGCGACCCGGTGGGGCTCGATCTGGCGCCGACACAGGCCCCGTTGCGGAGCCACGGGCTGCACCTGTCTCTGCGGTATGAGCTCTGATCCCCCACTTGCACGAGCGCGACCTGGCGCTCGAGCCTTTTGGCTGGACCGAGCGCGCGGCGGAGTGGATCGCCCTGCTGGCTGCTCAAGATACGCGGCGCGTCTACCACCGATGTGATGCTAGCGGTCGCCATCGCCCGCTGCGAAACGGACGCCACCTGAGCCACCGGTCGCGCAGCTCGACCAGCCGCTGAACTGCGTCCGCGATGGCGACGGCGCGCGGGTCGTCTGCATAGTCGGCGGCGGGGGTGTTCGGCGTCAGTCCGTCGGGGAACGGAAACGTCTCGAAGGTGGTGCTCGGGGTGTAGCGCGGTCGATCATCTACGACATCCAGCGATCCGTTGAGGACGAGGCAACCGTACCGATCTACTACGAGAGCCGGCTGGCGAAGCTGACACTGGACAAGGCCCAGCGGCCGAAGATCGATCCCGACTTCGAGGAGTGACCGAAGGCGAGGAAGTCGAGCGCAAGGAGAAGCTGAAGACCAAGTGGGCCCAGCTCGGAGCCGTCGCCGGCGCCGCGCCCCAGTCGGGCAACGTGGCCAGCTCCGCCGCAATGGCCGGGGAGATGCCGTGCCGCCGCACCAGAGGCGGCGCCGCCGCCTTGTCCAGCCAAGCCCGAAGGGGAATGGTTAGCTGAATGCGACCCAGGCTGTGCAATGTCGCCACTTCCCAGAGCGAAATATCAGACACCAGCAGCGGTGACTCTGCACTGGCCGACGCGACAACCTCCTGCTGGGCCGGTGAGAGCCGATTGCTGTCGTTGAGCCACCAGATCAGGACATGTGTGTCGAGCAGCGCCGTCATGGCCCGAGGCTTTCCCAGTGTTCTTCCAGAACCGCTGGCTCAACAATGTCGCCGACCACAATAACGGTACCCTTGAGCTCCAACTGTGGATACTCGGCATGAGTTCGGCTTACGGGCAGCAGCTCCGCCACAGGCCGACCGCGCTTCAGGATGACCACCCGCTCTCCGGTAGCCTGCACGCGATCGAGGATAGCCAAGCATCGGGCCTTGAAGCCGGATGCGTTGATGGTTTCCATATGACTAGTATTGGAGACCAGTCAGATCATGTCAAGCCAAATGAAACCGCTGCCCTGTGGCGTATCCTCTGAGCAATCCGGGGACGCTGGTGCTCCCGCGAGGTGCCGATAGAGGGCGGGTTCGTCGTCCTTGAAATAGGTGGTACGCACGGCGGCCTCGAACGCATGCCAGGAC
Source organism: Candidatus Latescibacterota bacterium (assembly GCA_965217095.1). Taxonomy (GTDB): domain Bacteria; phylum Latescibacterota; class UBA2968; order UBA8231; family UBA8231; genus CAYNZV01. The sequence goes on along the minus strand of OZ244235.1, from coordinate 4,523,708 downwards.
GGCCATTCCTTATTATCAAACAGAGTCGAGTTCAATCTAAACCCCAACTGATTTTGATATGGGGAATACCCGTTGGATACTCCTCGGTATTGGTGGGAAAGGCGGGGGCCGGTCTAAACAACAAGGTCTCAGCCTCAAGACGAAACCGGCCTCCCCAGCAAATACTGCCCAATGTAACTGATCAAAAAGATCAGACGGGGTAAGAGCCAAGATACAAGCACGGAGGGGGGGTCTAATGACAAAGTCCCTGCTGTTGAACTGTACTTTTTCGTTGTTCTGTATCCTGTGTGTACCGGCCAGCTTCGCCCAAGACCACACCCAAATGGCTTTGCCCGACGGCGCCCAAGCGCGTCTCGGCAAAGGAAGGATAAATGGGGCTATCGCGTATTCACCCGATGGCGCTCGGCTGGCGGTGGCCAGTAGCATAGGTACCTGGCTCTATGATGCCCACACTGGCGCCGAAGTCGCCCTGATCAACCAACGTACGAGGGGCGTCAGTTCCGTAGCGTTTTCGCCGGATGGGAAGACCCTCGCCAGTGGGAGTTTTTATGACGGCATGGTTCAGTTGTGGGACGCGGAGACCGGCCAGCTTAAATTCACGCTGGAAGGCCATTCCGGCCCTATCTATTCCCTGGCGTTTTCTCCGGATGGCACCACTTTGGCCAGTACGAGTTGGGAAAACACCCTCCGGTTGTGGGATGCCGCGACCGGCTACGGCCAAGTCACCGTGGAGGGGCATTCGAGCTATGCTACTTCCCTGGCGTTCTCACCGGACGGGACCACCCTCGCCCGGGGAGGCTGGGACGGGATTCAGTTATGGGCACTCGATACCCGCCAACTTCAGGCCACCCTGGAAGGCCATTGGGAGCCTCATTTCGTAGGCTTCTCGCCCGATGGAAGACCCTGGCCAGTGGGAGTTATGACGGCATGGCTCGGTTGTGGGACGCGGATACCGGCCAGCTTAAATTCACCCTGGAAGGCCATTCTAGAGCGGTCACTGGCGTGTCGTTTTCGCCGGATGGGACCACCTTGGCCAGTTCGAGTTGGGACAACAAGATGGTTCGCTTATGGGAGCCCCACAGCGGCCAACTCAGGGCCACCCTGGAAGGGCCTGTTCGTTCCATCGCCTTCTCGCCCGATGGACAGACCTTAGCCGGTGGAGGGTATGGTGAGATTCGGTTATGGGAGGTTGGGACCAGCCAACTCAAGGCTACCCTGGAAGGACATACGGATGGGATTGCTCCCGTTGCGTTCTTACCGGGTGGAAGAACCTTGGTCAGTGTTGGCATTTGGCCCGACAACACAATCCGGTTATGGGAGGTCGATACCGGCCGACTTTTGACTACTTGGGAAGAGCCTATCGGGTTCGCGGCGTTCTCGGCGGATAGGTCCACCCTGGCCACCACTGCGAGTAACCACGGCGTGATTCTACTGTGGGATATGTCGCCCTACATCGCAGCGCCAACTATCCCGACCTCTGTCACGATGCCGGCGGTGCCTTTCACCAGCGGCCTGGACCGAAATCACCCCAACCCCTTTAACAGCACTACCCTGATTCCTTACCGCTTAGCGACCCATGGTTCGGTGCGGCTGGAAATCTACAATGTCTTGGGGCAACCCGTGCGCACCCTGGTGGATGAAGTCAAGAACGCCGGTTCATACCAGGTCCACTGGGATGCCCGCGACCAGGGAGATTTCTCGGCGGCAGCGGGAGTCTATCTCGCGCACCTACTCTACCCCGGCGGAGTGCAGACGCGGCGGTTGCTTGTCCTCAGGTAGCCCACCGATGGGCACCCGTTTTCCACATAGGACTGGGGGTCGTGGTAATCGATGCCCGTGGAGCCTCCCGGAACCCAGGAGAAGGAGGAAGGACACGATGAGAAGGATAGCACTTCATCCATCGGATTATAGCAGGGATCATCTCCTTCCAAGACTGCTATGGAAGCGGAGATAGCTCCTCCTTTGAGAACGTCACGGGCGGACTGTCCGGTTCCGCCATCAATCCCTTGGAATGGTATCCATCTACTGTTTCTGAGCCCATCGTGCGCCGGGACACGGCGCGAGACGACGCGTTCCTCTACAGTGGAGTGTTATAGCCACTTACACAATCAATTTTACAGAATAAGACCCCTGCGGGCGGTGCGTAGGGGTGCTACGATAGAGTTATGAAGACGCCCTGATCCCCACCTCCACCTCGTCGTCCTCGTCGTGGGGTGTGGTGAAGCGGTCGCTGTTGGCCCGTAGGACGGGAGAGGGGAGGGTGTCCGATGAGGGCGCGAGGGTCTGTATTCCTCGCACCTGGCGGAGTGGCGACGGGCCCGGCGCGCAGGCGGCAGCGGCGAGCAGGGGCTGTATCGCTTCGACGCCAACGAGACCGGCTACACGATCTCCACCGACGAGGGGGACAACCGGGTCACGGTGAAGGCGGGGGCCGATCCCGTGCCGAGGTATTTCTTTGAGTTCCATGCCGACGCATACGGAGACGCGAGGCAGGGCAGCGGCTTCCGCGCCGGCTACGGCTATGAAAAAGGCGCCCAGCTCATTTCCAGAGACGGTCACTCCCTCTTCACCAACAGCCTAATACCCCTCCGAGCCGTGTTGGGCGGTACTGCGGTGGAGTATGCAGACGCCCTGATCCCCACCTCGTCGTCGTCGTCCATCTGGGGCGCGGTGAAGCAGTCGTTGTGATGAGCCCCGTCTGAACAATTGATTCCATGAGCGCCACGACACAGGCGCCACGGGGCAAGGAAGAATTGACCAATTTCGCCGGCGTTGTCTCTTGACACCCTTCCACAACCCGGGAGGCTACACCGGCCCCACACGATAGAGGACGCTACTTTCCGGGGGCCTCGTTGCCCCGGCCTCATTGAAGCAAGAGAACATCAGCTAGCCCAGTTCCGCACCCAATAGCGCCCCCGCCGAACGAACGGGGGCGCTATTGGGTGCAGGCGAGGGAACAGGATCCCCATGCTGCAAACCCAACCTAACGCACTAATCCCATACCCACAACGCGAAACTGGAGCGACACGATTTTTCTGTGTTTGCTTTTGTGTGTGCTAATAACCCCTCGTCATCTGAATGGTCAGAGTAAAGCCCTGCTCGATGAGTGGGACCAACGCTTTCCAGAAACCGTAGCCGGGACCAAGCTCTACACCACCAAGCTGCCGGTGACCGCCATCCACGTGCTCAACAACGATGTCCTGTCCTTCTTCGAAAAGTACCAGGCCCAAGTGCATCCCGTGATCACCGACAACGGCCGCGAATTCTGTGGTCGTCACGATCAGCACCCCTACGAGCTCTTTCTGCAGCTCAAGGATATCGACCACCGTAAAACAAAGATCAAATCACCCCAGACCAACGGCTTCGTCGAGCGCCTGCACCGAACCATCCTGGATGAGCATTTCCGCGTCGTCGGTCGAAAGACGTGGCATGAGACCGTTGACGACATCCAAAAAGATCTGGATGCTTTCCTGGTCAAATACAACGAGAAACGCCCGCATCAGGGCAGGAATATGAACGGAACGACACCACTGGCAGCCTTCAAGAAAGGATTGGAATCTCGGCCTGAGAAGCACCGAATACATCGGGGAAAAAGGCTGCATGACATAGCGCCCAGCAGGGGCGACTGTCAGGTAATTACCGTCACTGTACAGCTTGCCGGAGGTTGCGTCAATAGGTGTGTAAATGAGATCAGGCGGCCCTCTTCATCCTTCGCTTGTTTGACATCTTCTCTTCCTGTATAGGCTTTCCGTCTTGGTGCTTCTGTCCGGCGTAGACGACGGGTAGCAACTCGAAGGCATTAAGTTTTCGAAAGTGTTTCTCGGCGACCATCCGCAGGCGCCAGATCAATGCCGTGGCGCTCTGGACCCGCTTGTAGCGTTTTCCTGCGTTGGTCCGCAGGCGTACCGACGCAAAGGGACTCTCTACGGGATTCGTCGTGCGCAGATGCCTCCAGTGCTGCTGGGGAAAGTCATAGAAGGTGACCATGCGCTCCCAGTCGCGTTCGAGGGTGGCGACCGCTTTGGGATATCGGTCTTTGTAGCGGGCGGCAAATTTGTCGCGCCGGGCCTCGGCCTGTGCGCGCGTGTCAGCTGCGGGGATCTGGGTCAGCAGCGCCCTCGCTTTCCTTGTCCACGCTTGGGCAAGTCGTCGAGGACGTTCATGATCTTGTGAGTCCAACACCGCTGTTGCGCCGTCTCCGGCCAGACTTGGTCGACGGCACTCCAGATGGGCAAGGCGCCATCGGCCATCATCAACACCGGTGCGCGCAGACCACGATCCCGCAGATCCCGCAAGACGCTCAACCACGACTCGGTCGATTCACGATGTCCCGGTCTCACCGCCAGCACCTGTTTGCGTCCGTCGCTCATGGCGCCCAGGACAACTAGCAACGCCGCCTTGTCCTTCTCGAGTCCAGCTTTGACATAGTAGGGTCGGACCGGAGCGCCCTGCGCCACACGCGTGATGTGGGTTTCTCCGGCCCGCCCTCCGAACCGGACGTGCGCGTTACCACGCATCCGGCTCTCCACAAGGTGCCGTGTGACCGCAGAGTCTCATCCGGTTGTCGCAAGCCAGGGAGAAGGGATCCGCGCCGATCGATAGCGGTAACGAGTCACTGCTACTTCGCCGACGTTGTAAAGAGCAATCCCGTCCTCGGTGGGCCACCATCCTGGCAGGTAGCGGCGTTTCAGCTTCCTCCAATTAAAGCGCGGGTGCTTGCGGCGCAGCCAATGCACTACGCGGCGCCAAGTGAAGCCCCGCACGTAGTTGAAAGTGGCCTTCGACACCCCGTACTGTGAAAGTAGTTGGCCCACCCCCGCAACACCGGATTGAGTTGGCGCAGAAGGCTCTTCAACGGCCTCTGCCGACCCGTTCTCGTGACTGCGCGCACCGTGCTCTTCAACCGGGCCAGAGATTCCTTTCTTGGCCACGTATAGATGCGTGCGCCAACCGTGCCCGGTTTCCGTCGCTTCTGAATGCGAAAGCCCAGGAAATCGAAGCCACGGCTAATGTGCATGATGGCGGTCTTCGTCTCCGACAGGTGCAGACCCATGGGGGTGAGAGTCACCCCCGTTTGGTCGCGCAGGTCATACGCTGCAGCTTCGGTGCCCGCCACCAGCGGTGAGAGAATACCGCCTTGCGGAGTGCCCGAAGTGCTTTCTTGCAACACCGATTGTTCCGTGAGGACACCGGCCTTGCAGAACGCTTTTACAAGCCTCAGAACATGCTTATCACCGATACGTCGACGCACGCGGCCCAAGAGGGCTGCGTGATCAATCTCATCGAAACAAGCACGGATATCGCCCTCCACCACCCACTCATAAGAGCGGGAGCAGAATTGATGAATCTCGGCGATGGCGTCCTGAGCCCGCCGATTCGGGCGGAAGCCGTAGGAGCACGGCTTGAAGTCCGCTTCGAAGATCGGTTCGAGCACCAGCTTGAGTGCTGCTTGGACCACTCGGTCCCGAGCGGTTGGGATGCCGAGCCGGCGCTTCTTCGTTGTGCCAGGTTTCGGAATCAACCGCTCGCGTACGGGCAGAGGCCGGAAACTGCGGGTCTTCAGATCAACCCGCACCTCGGCGAGAAAGGCCTCCTCGCCGCGTTCCGTCTCCACAGAGTAGGCCGTTTGTCCGTCCACTCCGGCCGAACGAGCACCCTTGTTGCTGCGCACCCGACGCCAGGCTACACTCAAAAACGCCGGGTCACACACCAGGTTGAACAGGTCGTCGAAGCACTTGCTTCGATCCTCTACAGCCCAACGGTGCAGTTTGGTCTGGATTTCCAGTACTCGATTACGGGCTTGTTCTGCCTCGGGCCACGAAGCGCTGGCATTCACCGGCGTCCTCCTGTTTTTCCAGTACCCCACTGCGCAACTTGCTGCCTCCCTTCGCCATGTAAGCGGCTTTCCCGCTCGCGGACTACTACAGAGGCTCCGTCCCTTGCCAAGCCCCACAGCGGACAGCGCGCTGCCCCGATAACGGTCGGACTCGGCTCGGTTCCCACGTTCACCATGAACCGTTTGACGGGGGAGGTGCCCAGCTTTTCCCCCGCAACTTCGCCTTGGGTACGCCGCAGGCATTCTCCAAGGCCTCTGCTTCGGTGGGTATCACACCTCCCCAGAGTCGCAGTCGGGTCATATATCCGACCACGTGCGTTGCGTACCAACCCTTATCCACCAGGTTTGGGTTGGCGGGCCGCTAAAGGGGGTTCCATCATTGGTTCACTTCGGGTTACACCATTCCGTCTTGCTTGCCAGACGTGGAGTGTCTGAAGGTGCCACTCCACTCTGTCGTTGTCGAGGCTGCTGCGACAGCCCGTTGGTGGGTCCTTGCATCCCACCCGGTTCTCTGGCGCCTCGTGGCGCACGATCCCGTCCGCCCAGGCGTACACCAACTCGCGGTCATCCAGCCGTCGCGTGCGCCAGGCGTGGTATTCGACGATCCACTTATTCCGCAAACGCGCGATAGAGGACGGCGACAGCGGCGCTCCCGCTCCCAGCAGGCCGCGCAGCGCCAGCTCGAAGTCCCCCTGAGACAGTCCGTGCAGGTAGAGCTCGGGCAGCAACTGGGTCACCGACTTCGTACGGCGCATAAACAGCGGCAGGATTCGGCTCTCAAAGCGCTCCTCCAGTCCACGAACCCGAGGCCGTTTCACCTCGATGGTGCCCGACATCAACGCCAGCCGTCGAGGCTTGCCATGTCCGTTGCGCGAGCCCGAGTTGTCGTCCACTGAAGTCCGGCGCTCGTAGCGCGTACGGCCCAGTAGCTGCGTCACTTCCTCCTCCAGCACCTGCTGCAACAGCGATTGGATCGACGAGCGAGCCCAGCCTTCCAGCGTATCCCACGTCGGCATAGACAAGTCTGCGGATTCCAGTGTAGATTCTCTCATGGCGACTCTCTCCTTCCATGCCCGGCGCCAACCGGGCGGTTGTTGATGGACTTCTATAAAGGAAGGTTAGGGTCGCCCTTTCTCTTTTTCCACACCTATTAATGGTAGCTCGCTTGCCGGTTCATTCCGTACTAAAGTAGCGAGTTAACCTTCACAAATACTTTTTCAAAGCGCTCCTTGGTATCTATATCAAATTTTGGCCATACGTCGTCGATATGTTCTGTGAACCATCGTGCCGGCCGATAGTGATTGTTCGCCCCTGACTTCAGGGGCTTGCTGTCCAAAAACTTTCGCAATTAACGCTTTAAGGCTTGACTTTCCCACATAACAAACCATCTTTACCCTGTCGTGTCTGGGGACACCACCCGACCGCCACTTTCGGCGGCAGAGAATGCCAGTCGAGGAGGGCACAACAACGTGGGAGGCTGCCTAAATATCGCAGGAGTAGGACTTTGTCTTGTGATGGGAATGTGCATCATTGGGATGATAGCAGGAAACGACGAAGAAGATCCGCTGCCCAACGGTATGAGCAGATTCCCGCCGCCACGTCCCACCGACGGCAATCCGCGGGCGAACAGCCCGCCGTCCGGCCCATCGACCCGGCCGCAGGACGGCCCATCCCTGCGGGCAGGCCCATCGACCAAAAAAGTTGGGGAGGAAAAGTGTCGCCAGGACCTTCGATGCTGGGGCGACAAACACTCGATTGCTGCGTCCGTTCGGTGTAGTGATATCGTAGAATCATATGCCCAATACGACCATAAATGGACAGATTCTTGGTATGAAACCAAATTCGGTCAATTCGGATGGGCGGACAAAAAAACCGGCAAAATACGATATCATGGCAATAAGGTTAAATTTCAAAACGGCTTCGGAGCGTGGCAGCCTATGGAATATGCAGTCACATATGATCCCCGGGCCGAAACCTGTCGTGGGTCGTATGTCCGTCCGAAGAATTAGTGCGCTTGACTTCTGGCCGGGTGCGATTCCGGGATCGGCTGCATCCACATTCAAGAGGCGGTATACAACCTGCACCTGGAGCAATACTACATCCAAATAAAAGGTCCGTACCAGAAAGGGGGTGATGATTTTGACAAGAACTTCAGCATGGCATTCAGTGCTGGCAGATGTTTACCACGTTTGCACGAACTGCAATACTGGGAATAATATCGAACGGGAAAATCGCCGCGAGGGAGACGGCAATAAACGCCTTTGCGATGAATGCCAACGCCTAATCGACAACGACACCTGCTAGTCGGGAATTGGGAGGGCCGGGAGCAAAACGGAATTGAAAGTCATTTCCCATCTCGGCCCGTCCAATTCATTAGTTCCTCGAAGTACTGTCCAATAACGCCTCAGGCCAGTTATGGGCCACCCATATGTCATCGCCAATGCTACGGCCCTATATCCCTCGGCTGGCCCTCCGCTAAACCTCACCGTAGGCTCATGAAAGGAATGCCCTTCTCCGCCCTGGCAAGACTCGAAAGTGTGGATGTTGTTTTTTTGCAATCCCCGCACAATTGCCTCGACGTTGGGGTCTATCACACTATCTGATGGGCATCGTTGATTCTGGCGCATGACCGCAACTTTTTGACCTGTCCTATCCTGTCCTATAGTATAACACATAAATAGGCACCCGAGGCTGAGGCAGAAAACACGCGCTGCAAGACCCCCAAATGTCCATCCTGCGCGCTATCCGTGATGAAGGGTCAGAATGTTTTATATTATTCCGATAGAACTGGAAGGGGTGTCATACGAAACTTTCCAGGAGATCCTCAATAAGAAGAGGGGTGATAATGACTAAAGATTTAGATATGGGGCAAATCGACCCTAGGGAAATTGCCAATGAATTAGACTCCTTTCGCGAGTCCGTAAAGTGTCTGTCTTCTAGTGATCCACGTTTGGTCGAACAGTATCCCAAGGAGTGGGTTGCCATATGCACAGGCCATGTCAGGGCTCACGAACCAACATTTCAGGCTGTACTCGAAAAGCTAGATTGCGACGGGTTTTCACGCGAACAATCTATCATTCGATACGTTGACCCCGAACCCAAGACTATGATTTTGTAATGCTACAAGGTCGTTACGGCGATACCACAAATGCTCCCTATGTAGAGGCGCGGCTGCATATTCCAAGACTTGGGATCGTAAGCGACATTTCTTTCTTGGTAGATACTGGCGCAGACACTACCATGTTAATGCCAGCAGATCGTAAGAGGATAGGCATAAACTTACAGTCTGCGGGATTCCAAAAAAAGGCGTCCGCTCTAGGCTTAGGCGGTAAATCCAGTTCATTTCTTGAACCGGCACACGTCTATTTTTCTGAAAAGGCGAAGGTTTACAAGTACGAAATTGAACTATGGATATCTGCAAACTGTAATGACGATCTCATAGAGGTCCCATCTCTTTTGGGGCGTGATGTTTTGAGGCGATGGGACATGAACTACTGTCCAACAAAAGACATTTTGGATTTTGTCGTAGTGACCGCCGATGAGGAGTACGACCTCCTGTAGAACAAGCGCTCCTACTTGAAGCATCCGTGCAGGAACGCCTCGAAGCCATTGTCGGTGCCGCGGTGATTGTACTTGTAGCACGCTTCGGCCACGTAAAGCGGCGTGTATTGTCTCGTGTAGTGATGATGTGATCCATACCAGGCGCGCTTGAGCAGGGACCAGACGCCTTCTATCGTATTGGTATGAATACTGCCATCGACATAGCGCTCGGAATGCTGAATCACGCAGTGATCCATGATCCGCCGCACCACGTTATAGGCCCCGTATTCGTCCGTGACCAGCGTCGAGGTGTCAGGATCGATGGCGCGCTTGATAAAGGCGAGCACGCCCTTGCCCGAGAGATCGTCGGCGACTTCGGCCACAACCTTCCCAGAACGCTCCACAGCGCCGATAACAGCGGTCTTGCGTGTTCCTCGTCCTCTGGGGTTGGGCTTGTCGTCATCGTGCTTATTGCGCTTCCTGGGGCGTCCGCCGACATAGGTCTCGTCGGCTTCGATGATTCCACTTAACCTGATCCTTCCCTGCTTGGTAGCCATCTCGGCCCGGATGCGTTGCTGCATGTACCAGGCGGACCCCTGATTCAGGTTCAAGTCACGTGCAAGCTGGCAACTGGACAGGCTTTTCTTGGCGTTCACGATCAGGGCGATGGCGCAGAACCACTTCTGCAAGGGAAGATGTGTTCCCTGAAACATCGTCTTGGATAAGACGTTGAAGCTGGATTTACAGGCGTGACAGTTCCAGCGCCCGATCTTCGACCCTTCACGCTTGCGGGCGCACTCCCCGACCGTGCCGCACAAGGGGCAAAAGGGCTCATCGCCGAAGCGAACCAGCTCCAAATGGGCGATGCAGGATTCCTGCGTCGGAAATCTTTCTGTTACGGTTATCAAGTTCATGCTCCGCCCCTTATTTGGTTGTTTTTCTCATCCTTAAGATAACCAATAAGGGGGTGATTGTCAAGCCTTAAAGCGTTAATTGCGTTGCCTGATTACGCGATCGACGCGAGGGAGATCAGCGGCTTCAAGGACCTGGTACGCGGCTTTTCTATATTGATCCATTTCAAAACTTGCAGGAAGGAAAGTGACTCTGGTCAGACTACCTGGCTCCGCCCGCGCCTCACGCGAACCAGTAGGAGTAGTAGGGCGCTTTCAGTTTCTTGCTCATCTACCGAACCACTTCGGGAAGGCTCGCTTCCGAGGACCCGTGGCACTGATGAACCTCGGCGTGCGGTTTAGACGGTCAAATACTCCGGATCGTATCTGAGGGGTACTTTTGCGCCGCCGTCATCGGAACGATAGGCAAGCCGTCGGCATTCGAGGTGGGTAGATATCCGTTTTTCATCTGTATTCCCTTTCAATCAAAGGGTGTAGCCTCGTTTTTACGCTGCCCTTTTCAGGGTTGTTATGGGCGTGGTCTGCTGGAGATACCAGTTCCAGAAAGCATCCCATCGTTTCGATTGCACCTGGACTCGTAGGTTGAGGATTTGCTGACCTCCGTGGCGGGTCCATCGCATGCCGCTGCGTTTGAGTCGGTGGCCGACGATGGTCTTGGCGGCGGCCTCCACAGGGCCACTGGAGATGATCAAGCCCGAGGCGTGATAGCCAGCGTATTCCATTTTGTCCCGGTTGTTGCGAAAGTAGCCCATTTCGGTGGTCGCCTGGCGATAACGGTCCGATCGTCTTCGGAGTTTGCGACGGTGGTAGGAAAGGGAGCGGATCAAGCCCGCCACGGCGTTGGGTGTATGGCGCAGTTTGTGCCGCCAGGATCGATACCAGCGATCCGCCTTCGCCGACTTTTTGCCGAAAAGGTGCTCCGCCGCCATCGACAGATGCTGCGCCGCGTGATAGAAGTCCAGAATGCGGGTGAAACCCTCGAACACACCATGCTCGTCGACGATGCGCCAGATCTCTCGTTTGCCGTCGGCCAAAACGACACGATGGTCGTAGCCACCCTGCTGCAACGCCCGGGCCGTCTGCTCCACCAGGCCGTTGACCAGGGTCGTCATCTTCGCTTCCGGCATACGCGCGGCATAGCGCACATCGACTCGTTCCGGCTCTTCGACCTCTGGATCCAGCGGCGTCAGGTAGGTGGCGACCATGCCCACACCCGCCTCCTTCCAGGCGGTGGGCGCGGTGTCGGTGGCCGTGGCCATCGGTCGCTCGGCCGGACGTCCGCGCTTGGGCGCTGGCTCTCGCAGGGGGACGGTGACGCCGTCCCAGCTCACAACGAGCGTGTCGCCCTCGGCGTCCAGCGGCGCCGCGCCTTGCAAGGCCAGCTCGAGCTGTTCGGCCCCGTCCTCGGCACACTGTCCGACGGTGGTCAATACGTGCTGGATAGCCGTACGCGATGGCGGCTCCGGCAGCACTTCACCCAAGCTGTCCTCGACTTCGGCCGGGACCAACCGGGCGCCCAAAAACGCCGTCACACGCTCCAACTCCGGCACCATGAATCGATTCACCATGCCGCAACGCTCATCCAGCGGCACCCGGCTCGGTCCGCCATGGTCTTCCTGATACAGCCGACGTGGCACTACGACCTTGCCCCACAGACTCATCCACTCCTTGTCGACCATTTGCTTGAAGCGGTACAGCCGACCGTCGTTACCCAACGTGTCGGAGGCGACCTCACAGGCGTGCGCCAATCGCAGGAAACCGGTCCGACCGATCTCATCCAAAGCAGCTCGCAGCTCGTTCATCGCCAGGCGAAACGCTGCCGGTCCTCCTTGTTCGGATTGCAGCCGGTTTTCCCACTGGAGGACATTCTCCTGCAATTTCGTCACACACGCGCTCAGATCCTGCGTATTTTCCATCTGGGACCTCCTTCCGGGTTTGGGCGTATGTCGTTACACCCAAAGTACATCCGTGCCTGGAATTGGGGTCCCGCTTTTTATGCACAAATACGTAAATCAGAACCTACACCCGATAAAAAGAAACACCATCATCAGTCCGGCCATCAGATCGGACACTGAGATCCAGTGGCCCTCCTCCTCGCCGCCGTTGAGCTCAAACGTCGGATTAGCCGTGTTTACTTCACTCATGCGCTGTCATTCCCCTGCCTGACGACAGCCTGCATCTCCTTAACAAGTCTCGCATAGTCGTTGGTGAATCTCTCCGTGATCGCGGCGAGCGCTCGGCCCATCTCTGTCATGACTCTTTCGACTTCCTGGGTCATGGTACTGTCAATAAGCCCAAGCTGAGTGTTGACATTTTCTCCAGTTCGTTCAGCCACCCTGGTAACAGCTTGGTCGATCCCGGCAAACATCCTGTCCATTTCACGGGTCTGTGCCTGGAAGACTTCCTGCAACGCACTTTCAAGGCGTCTTTGCATCTGCCCGATGCTGTCCGCGACCCTTTCTTGAATCGCCTGCGCGTCTGCCTGAACTTGGCGACCGGTCTCTTGGAGATTGTTCTTCATGCCGGCAGATTCCTCCGTCATTGACCTCGAGCCATCGACTAGCACTTGAACCATCTCACGGGCGTTGTTGTTTATGGCAGTAGCGTTGGCATTTAACGCCTCGGCGCCGGCGACAATCGCGATTCTCGCCTGATCGGTGCTCTCGCTCATGCCAGCGGCCAGCTGCTGTGTTGCATTGGTGATACTGGTAACCGTCGCGTCTACCTGCCGTTGTAGTTCAGGTACTGCCTCTACAGCCTTGTCCCTGACTTCTTTGAACGCTTGCAGGTGTTGGCCCAGTTCGTCAATCTGGTGCTGGTTGACCTCCAACACTGCTCTGAGGGACTCCATCGCCGGTGGTATCTGTCTCGACTCCTCGCTGATATGCGCGACTGAGGCCTCAGTCTGCGTGATAGCTATGACTCCCTGGCGGTATTGTTCGCCCATTTGCTCAAGCTGCACACGGTAGTTTTCCTGCCACTGGACAAGGCGCTGCACCGCGGCATCAAGCGCCTTGAAGTTTTCACCGAACTGCTCGGTGAGATTTTTGTTGAAGTCGGCAATAACCTCTTTCAGCGCGTTGATCACCTGTTCCGTAGCTGATTTCGACAACATCTCAGCAAAGTCCGAGAGCCGCTGCCACAATTCGACGGTGAAGGCTTCGAAGGTTTCACGTTGATTCCCGACCTGCTCGGTGAGTTCCGTGATGGCACCCAGACTGTGCTCCATGTAGTTCTTTTCTGCATCGTATCGATCGTGCGTATTTCGGAGCAAAGTTACCACCCATTTCGGTCCAAAGTTTCCACTTTTGGGGCTGATGCCGAAACGGGTGGTAAGAAACTGCCGGAATGGCCTCTAAACAAGGCTTCGTCATGCTGCACGGGATTGTTGAAGCAGACGAGTCTTACATTGGCGGGAAACCTCTAAATCGCTACCCTCATATGAACAGGTCAAATTCTCCACGTGGAAGAGGGACCTCGAAATTGGCCGTTTTAGGCGTTGTTCAACGTGGAGGAAAGGTTGTTGCCCGTGTTGCGGAGGACTTGTCTGGAGAGGGTATCGTCAAGTTTATCAAAGAGGCTGTGAACCCTGAGGGGTCGCATTTGATAACTGATAGCTTCAAATCATACTGGTCCGTCCGTCCGTTTATGCGACACTCGGTATTTACCCGAAGTCAAGGCGTCTTCAAAAGGGGAATCCACACCAATACTATGGAGGGCTTTTGGGCTTCGTTTAAGCGTGCCTGGTATGGGACACATCACCGCTATTGCAAGAAATACGCACCTTTGTATATTGCCGAATGCTGCTATAAATACAATAGTCGCCGCAATCCAAATGCTTTTGAAACTTTCCTTGAAGGATGCTTCAAAGTTGCGGCTTGATATAGAAGAGACGGTATATCCTTTAACCCCCTCTGCGCCGGTAACGCGCTTTTATGGGAGGGTGGATATACTGTCTCTATTTTATTCTTCGGACAACTCGCTTGGATTGTTTTGTTTGAACTCTGACCGACCAAGACTGAAATCCAAGTACTTGCTGCTTCAAGCGTTCCTTAAAGCGAGGGTTGGTAAATATGGGAGGAGTGGCGGACATTGATGTCCCTACTAGGATTCCAAGGTTCTATTTGTAACCGTCTCTCTGTCGGGGAAGTGGGAGAGCGGCAGGGCAGTGGTTCTTCGCTGCCTCTTTCGTTGGACTTGGAATGTACTAGCTTTCTACCACTCCTCCCTACAAAAGTCTTTGACTATTGCATCGGCTAATCGAGGTAGTCATATGTCTGGAATATGAGGTTCCAATTTGCTATTTCCCTTGGTTTGGGGGTGAATTGGACCTCTGGTGCGGGGGATCTCAAAGTCCCTCGCACCACTATTTAAGCTGATGATTTATTCACTCTGAAAGGCTAAAACCAGGATGGCACCGGCAACACTCCCTAATAGTCCGCCCTTTAAGAATGAAGATCGTTTCTCCTTCTCGGTCTCTTTGTCCCAACCCTTTCTAAATCCTGATTGGTATTCTACACTCTTGGCGGAAATCTGTGTCAGAATGTTTACTTCTATGTCATTCGGACCGACCATACAGTATCCTATGCCAGTTCCAACAAGTCCAAAGAGCCCTCCGGCAAGAAATCCTGTTCTTAACTTGCTGGCCCTTGTCATCTCTGCTTGTCTTTTTCCGTCAGCAAATCCTTCAAATTCTTCGTTGAAGGTCGGAATACTGGTCTGAGCTAATTTCTCACTCGAAGTCGGATTGACTTGAGCCAATTGGATTCCTACTTGTGCGAGTGCTGAGGCAGTAGGTGTTAAAATGGCTAAGACCAGTAATATTGCTACTAATTTGAACTTCAATAACCTAAACATCGCATCCCTCCTATGCTGAGTGAACTGCATTCGGCACCCGGTATGTGGGTGCCGGGTAGTTGTTCTGTAGCTCACGCAGTAGGCGAGAATTTCCTGCTTATTTACCTGGATTTGAGGAGCGACCTCTAATCCAGGTTGATAGGTTGTTGTATTAGGCAGGCTACCCGACATACGGGTTCTGCCTGAGTGCCAGATGCCTTAAACATAGAGATAAAAACCTACTACAACAAATTTTTCTAGGGATTAGCTTCTTGCTTCTCCAGGCTTACAGAGAGTTGAGGGAAAGCCCTTAACCGGTTGTTCCGTAAGTAAATATCGGAAGACGACTCGTCAATCACATTCGCGGGAAGGGGCCGGCCGGCATCGGCCGTGGTGAGGCGGGGAGAGCTACTCCGGCCAGCAGCCGGACACGATGCGACGCCGTTTGATGCGGGTCGTCTCGACCGTGTAGACCCAGGCGAGCTCGCGGGCGCCGTTCACCGTCGCCGTGACCAGCACGCGCCAGTAGAGACTGTGGCCGCCCGGCCGGAAGCCCTCGAGGCGGTCGATGGCGGGGAGGCGGGAGGTCGGGGTCGTCGAAGGTCAGCAGCTCCCCGTACACGGTGCCCCAGGCGCCCAGTGTCGCGCTTCCGGGGACCGGCCGGGGGGATTATCCGCCCCACCCGGTCGGACAGGCGCGCCTGTGTGGCCACGTCGGCTAACGGTTCGGCGGTCCCACAGGCAAGGATGTCCTCGTCCGGAACCTCGAGGAGCGGGAACCCCGGCCCCTCATACAGCCGGCCCCGAATCTACGCGTCCCGGATCTCCAGCACGCCTTCGCAGAAGGGGTCGTGGTTCCAGTACCCGCGCTTTAGGATGCCATAGACGAAGAGTCTCAGCAGGTCCAATGTGTTCTCCTTCGGGGTCTACCCGGTCCCGTGGACCGTTCTCTCCCAGTCATCGATGATCTCCGCCAGCGCGGGCTTCTTCCGCCGCTTCGCCTGTGCAACGAATTCGAACGGCTCCATCGAGCAGTCCGTCAGGTCGCGGTGCCGGAACGCCATCAGGCTCATGGGGGGAACGGGCAGTTCGCGCCAGCCGCGCTCGTCATCCAGGACCGCGTCCAAGTACGCTGCGTCGGAGGCATAGAGGATGGCCCGATGCCGCCGATGGATGCGCAGCTCGAGGGTGGTCTCCGGATCGCGCCGCGAGGCCATGACCGCCGCCATCTGCCCGCGGCAGAGCTTGAGGCGGCCCTTGAAGCGCTCCATGTCGTTTCGGCCGTTTCGCCCGGCCCGGGCGGCAAGCCCGAAGAGCAGCTCGCTGTCCACCTCGGCGAAGCGGTGACGCCTGGACCGCCGGAACAGGTAGTTGGCGTTGTAGATGGTGCCGTTGTGGGTACCGAGAATGTCGCCTGCCCAGATCGGGCGGTTGTTCTCGTTGATCTTCTCGTCGCCGCGCGTGCGCCGGCGGGTGTGATCCAAGAGCAGCGTGGTGCGGTTGTCGATCCCGGCCAGGACCTCGTGGAACGCCTTGTCGGAGAACGAACCGACCGGCCCATACCGGCCGCTTGAAGAGCTTGTGCCGGCCCGTGGCGCTTGAGCCAGGCCACGCCCGTGGCGTGTGTGCGGCCCCCTCCGCTCGCTGAACGCGAGGAGCCGTGTGAACTAGCCAGGGGAGATGGTCGCGCTCGCCGGCGCGGCGCCTTTTCCCGCCCAGGATGATGCCCGCCTGTCCGTACATCAGAACTTCCCTTCCTCGGAATCGACCACGAAGCCCCGAAACAGCCCTTCGGAATATTGCCCGTGATGGCCCTCGATCCATCGCGCCGTCTCGTGAAAGCCGAGGAATTCGGCGATCTTGATGACCGCGGGCCGGTCGAGCATGTTGGTGGTTCCGGAGTCCTTCACCGCCTCCAGGCCGTGCCAGACGGCGGCGGGCACGGTGACCGGCGCTGGCGGCTCGTCTTCGAGGTGTTCGGCCAAGCCGTGATCGATCATGGAGGCGAGGAGGGTGCAAGCCTTCTCCTCGGGCGTGTCGCCTTTGACGATCAGGTCGATGCCGGCGAGCATCCTGGTGTTGCGCAGGACCATGTCGACGTAGTCCTCGAGCGTGTTCTGATCGGAGAAGAGCGTCGCTCCCCGCATGGCCCGGACGACCTCAAGGTCGGTCTTGCCGGTGAAGATATCCCCTTCGCCCTGGAGCGGTTTGCCGTCCAGGGCGGTGTTCCTGATCCGCACTCTCATTGCGCCGTTTCTCCTTCGGTTTGGGCGTTGGCGTCCTCCCCAAGAGCCGGAGGCCGGGTTTGCGGCCCGGCCTCTGTGGATGATTCCGCCTCGGGCGCCGGTCTGCCGCTCCGGAACGCCGAGTCACCTTCCATGTCCGCCCCTGCTCGTCGACGACCTCGCCGCCCACCACCGACTGGATGGCCTGGACCACGCGTTTGCGTGTTCGTCTGACCGTCCCTATCTCGACCCCGAAATCGATTTCGCGCAGGTCCATGGTTCTCCTTGATTCCAGTAATCCCTTGTCCGGCAATGGAATCGGGTTGTTGTGTTCACACACATGAATGCTCGTTCCCGAACGGAAAGCAAGGCGAATCTTGTCCTTAACATGCTTTGGAAGGATTTATGTGTTATAGGCTATAAGTCGCGGAAGAACCGGGACTTATGTCCGTGCAAGAAACGGCGGTGTTCGCTCAGCCGTCGTCAATGCCCGCCGCGAGCCGCTCGGCGTGGAGGCGCCGGGCCTCTCTGCGGATGTGCGTCATGACCGCCCGGAACTCCTCCGCTTCCGGGGTTGCCGATCATCTCCGCCTTTGTAGCGGACCGACAGGGCCGCCACCAGGACCGTCCGGGGCATCGTTTCAACCGTTTTTCTCATGAGAGTCCTCCCCGGCCCTTTTTGAACGGCTATCGCTGCAGAAAGCGGCTTCAACCACTGTCCACTTTTCCCGGGTCATATCATGGTTCGCCTTGGTCTATCTC
The DNA here is from genome assembly GCA_965217095.1 of Candidatus Latescibacterota bacterium. Classification (GTDB taxonomy): domain Bacteria; phylum Latescibacterota; class UBA2968; order UBA8231; family UBA8231; genus CAYNZV01. The sequence continues at coordinate 4,505,598 of OZ244235.1, read as the reverse complement.
CATAGCGTAACAGGTGCGGTTCTGGCGCTCGGCGGCGATGATGCTGGTGCCGGAGCCAGCGCGACAGGGTACTCTGCGGCACACCCACCTCCCGCGCCAGTCTGCGTAGCGCTGGGGCCATCGGGTGCTGCCAGCCTCTGGATCATTCTTGATTTGAAACCATCCGTGTATGGCATCGGGGAATTCTCCCTCGCCCCCATCTCAGTTCGGCGGGACAATTCACGCGACAACTATCCTGACACAGGGGGCCGCTGACCGTGTGGTTCACGGCCTGCTGGTTGTTCGCCACGGGCAAGGATGGGATCTCGGCGTTGAGCCTGAAGTCCGGCTCTGGTGAGGGCCGGGGCTGGGCAACTGGCCCCGGCTACTCAACCAGCAGGCCAACCCTGAGACTCACGCATCAACATACCCTCCGCATCCGCACAGCTACGGATGCGAGGCGGTCCGTTTTGGCGTACATTGCAGCGGATGCCTAATCCGAATGTCGAATTGCCGCATCGGACAGACACCGTCACTATGTATCCTTGGCTGACCCATTCTTACGAGAGCGATGGCTGATCCTTGCCCCAGCACAAATCAGCTACTCCGTAACGCTGTCGAGCAGTACAGGACAGAGGGCAGTCCTGTGCCCTTTGATTTCCGGTCAGCCGTTGACGGTCTTCGGTCGCCTGACAGGTATACGCATCTCCTACACCCCTATCCGGCCAAACTACTCGTACATGTCCCGCACTTCTTTCTCAAGTGCCCAGAGGTTTGCCCGCCTGGGGGTGTCGTGCTGGACCCTTTCTGTGGTTCCGGGACCGTGCTCCTCGAAGCCTTACTCTCCGGAAGACCTGCTCTAGGCTCCGACACGAACCCGTTCGCCCGGCTAATGGCAGCCGCGAAGACACAGCCACTGTCTCCCTCGGCGTTAAGGAGATCATTTAATTGTCTGCAACGGAACATCCCCGACCGTGCCACACAGCCTCTACCCGATGTGGTCAACATCGACTACTGGTACCATCCGCATGTGATTCGCCAGCTCTGCAGGATCCGTGAGGGTATCATGTCGCTCCGGAGTGATGCATACATTCGCTTCTTTCAGGTTGCATTTTCGTCCTGCGCTCGAAAGACCAGCCTTGCGGATCCACGGCTCTCGGTGCCCGTTAGGCTTCGCGAAGGACAGTACCCTCCCGCGCATCCTTTGCGCGAAAGGACTGATCGTCACATTCGCCAATTGCGTCGCGTCAATGTCTTTGGAGTGTTCCGGCGGTGTGTAGAGGTCAACCTCAAGCGAATGGCGGCACTCTACCGAGTCCTTCCAAACCCGCCGCCGTGTCACATCTCTGTGGATGCTCGACAATTGCACTTCCCAGCTCCTTTCTCAACCAATGGAACGGGTCGTCTCTCGGATGAAGCCGTGGACCTTATCCTCACCTCGCCGCCCTACGCGGGGGCTCAGAAATATGTGAGGTCTACTAGCCTCAGCCTCGGATGGCTGGACCTCGCCGCTTCCAGTGGCTTGCGAAAACTTGAGTCGAAGACTATCGGCTGTGAGCACTACCCTACATCAGAATTGGAGAGCTTCCTGCCAACAGGTGTCGTATCAGCCGATGACCTGCTGGCTCAGGTGTATACCGAGTACCCCCTGCGAGCCCACATTGCCGGAAGTTTTCTGCGCGAGATGCGAACAAGCCTGCAGGAGGCGTGGAGAGTTCTGCGTCCCGGTGGCCATCTGGTCCTGACACTGGGCGATAACCTGGTCTGTGGTCGCCGCTTCCGCGCCACAGAGTACATCCGTGAGATAGCGGAATCGCTGGGCTTTGACCTCGCATGTGTTTTTGAGAACAAGATCCGATCTCGCCAACTCATGACGAAGCGCAATCACACCGCCGCACTGATTCCAGTTGAGCTCACAGCCGTATACCAGAAAGGGTAAGGGCGATAGAGCGTGGACTCATATGTCGAGGACCTGAGGCGGAAGCTGAAGATTCTGAACGAGACCGTTTGGGAAGACAGAGCAACTCAGAACAGCATCACTGAATGGCTAAGCAATTTCTCTGCTGATCTCCCCAACGAACCGGGTGAACGCTTTCACGCACTCTTCTTGCTCAGCCAGTTCATGTACTTTGGTAGCCACGAGGTGCGCGAGTTACTGCAAGCGATGCACAGAGATCTTTACAAGTATCCGATCGTGCAGAGCGCTCGACGTCAGAACGCAAACACAGTCGACGTCTCCTTCCTGGATGGGAAGTATGAGTATGAGCTGCAGAGAACGAGATTCCTAGGAATGGGAAATCCGTCGGAGAGCGGGTGCCATCTCCTTTACTACTATCGACAGGAGAACCGACTACCAAAGGAGCTATTCGTGCATACGCACGAGGTGTTCCGGCGGTACGGTTCTCAGGGCGTCGCAGAAGTCCGATTCCCTGATGTTTCGCATTATGTGTTCATTGATGACTTCTGTGGAAGTGGAACACAGGCAGTCACATACTCCGAGGAAGTATTGGCCGATCTTAAGCACGCCAACCCAGATGCCACGGTCGATTACCACCTCCTGTTCGCAACCGAGGAGGGGCGTGACAATATCATCGCCAACAGCCTGTTTGATGAGGTTAGGGCTATTCATGTACTGGATTCTTCCTACAAATGCTTTGGCCAAGTGTCTCGGTACTTCCCTGCAGCCTCTTCCATGGTCGACCGTCAGCGAACCGAGGCTATGTGTCGAAAGTACGGCAGTGACCTTTTCACCGATGACGACGCCCTAGGATTTGAAAACGGACAGCTACTCCTCGGCTTCCATCACAACACGCCAGATAACACGCTTCCGATCTTCTGGTACGATGAAGAAGATAAACCCTGGGTACCTATCTTCCGGAGGTACCCAAAGATGGAGTTCACTCCCTGATGCGCGTTGACAATCCATTCAATGTCACTCAAGCAGTCGATTTCTCGGACGAGCAGATCCATGACTACTGGGTAGACATGCCAGGAGGCGGATTCGAGGAGTTCCTCAAGCCTACCTCCCCGATGCCGATGCTGCTGCTCGGGGGCAAGGGAAGCGGTAAGACCCACCTGATGCGATACTTCTCTTTCCCCCTACAGAGGCTGCGGTGCCATGACTCAGCGTTACAGGGCATCGCGAAAGAGGGATATATCGGAATCTATCTACGGTGTACGGGCTTGAATGCGAGCAGATTCTCTGGACGTGGGCTTTCAGATGAGGCATGGGCAAGCTTGTTCGCTTATTACAGCGACCTGTGGCTCTCTCAGCTCGTCGTTGCTGCGGTAGCTGAGGCCCTAGTAGAAACTGAGACTGATTTGCAGGAGGAGCGGATCGTCTCCCGCATAATTGGCACGTGCTTCGATGCTCCGCTTGGTCAGGAGCCCAAGGCCCTGTCCGAGCTGCTCTCCGCATTTCAGTCGCTGCAGCGGGAGCTCGACTTGGCCGTCAATAACGCCCCTATCACCGGCAAGATAAACTCAAGGATCCTCTCTAGCCCTGGACGACTCGTGTATGGCGTGCCGCAGATACTGGCGGAGGAGATACCCGGACTCCAGTCTGTGCTTTTCTTATACCTGATTGACGAGTTAGAGAACCTAACCGCTAACCATCAGAGATACGTCAACACGCTAATCCGAGAGCGGGAGGCCCCCTGTTCATTCAGAGTAGGTGCCCGGAGATACGGAATCAGGACGTACGAAACATTGAGTGCGGAAGAGGTCAACAGAGAGGGATCTGAGTTCGAGGAGATGCGGCTGGACGATCGAGTCAGAAAAAGGCCCAATTACGCTAAGTTTGCCGCAATGCTCTGCACAAGACGGCTTCTCAAGTCTGGAGTCGCTTTGCCCACTCCAATGCAAGAAGATCCTGTCGATGCCATGGGACTCTTCTATTTGCCCGGAAGTGGGTGGGATGCACAAGGTACCGGTACAACACGCTTGCCCGATAGGCAGCCGTACTTCGAGGCCCTGAGGGATAAGCTATTAAGAGGAATTGAGCTCCAGATAGCTCCGGGTCTCACTGAGGCTAGAGACGCTGACATGGTGATTGATGCACTGCGCATAGCGGGGGCTCCCCTATTGGAGAAGACTAGCACTTTTTTGCTATACAAGGATTGGAGTGCCAACAGGGACCTGCGCGAATCCGCCCGTGAAATAGCTATTAGCGCACACGCCTACCGCGACGACACAGGCTCGAAGGGCCGACATCACCATGCCCTGGCCCACTTCAAAAGGGACCTAATCGCCCAATTGCTGCGCGAACTCCAGCTACCCCAAAGGTATCTTGGGTTCAAGACCTTCGTTGACATGTCCTGTGGGCTACCGCGTGCATTACTCACGATTCTTAAGCACACACATCGCTGGGCGATCTTCAACGGTGAGGATCCTTACTCATCGACACAGATGGGCCATGCCACACAGACTGAGGGGGTGCGTGAGGCATCGGAGTGGTTTTACCGCGACGCCAGAGTTCCTGGTGCTAGATCTCCTGAGGTTCTAAAGGGTGTGGAGCGTCTAGCTACACTGTTCAGAGCAATTCGGTTCTCAGACAAGCCATCGGAGTGCTCTCTGTGTGCCTTCTCCGTCGATTTGGCAAGCATCTCAGAGCGCAGCCGCTCTAACATCCACCTCGCGATAAGCTGGTCGCTCCTCGTGGATGTGTCAGGAGGACAGAAGGACAGGAACACTCCCCGGGTGGATGCGAAACTTCAGCTCGTTCCCATGCTCGCACCGCGATGGGATCTCCCAATTTCGCGGAGGGGGGCAATCGCTCTCAAAGCCTCCGAAGCAGACGCCATATTTGACGAAACACACAGTGATCGTTTTCCCGAAGTTTTGGCCTCGCGGGTGGATAGGATGACGGCTCCTGAGTTCGGACGGCGCATCGAGAAGAGGCCCACGACAACGCCGGGTGATGAGCAGAAAGATCTCTTCGATGGCTGACTACTCGATCTACTACAAGGGTAATCTTGATCCGCAGTCCCAGTGGCAACTGGACTGGGACTTGTTCATTTCTGCATACAACTCTAGTGAAAGAGTCCAAACGGTATATGACAACGTGCGCGCTGATTCCAAGCATTGGCTGATGCTCCCGGACTATAAATACGCCGACCACGAGCATCCAAGTGGACAATGCCATGCTATTCCTTGTTCCGACGAGGCAGAGTTCATCAAGCAGTGCTTCGCTTCGGCAGGCATCGATGACGTCAGTGGCAATAGGGTATGTATAGACATAACCGGTTTTGTCAAACCGTATATGATGTTCCTATTAAGATGGTTGCTGGAACTCGGCCTGGAGAAATTTGACGTCCTTTTCGCTGAGCCGGCCTACTACGCCAGAAAGGAAGAGACTCGCTTCTCAGATGCAGTCGTCAAGGAAGTCCGCCAAGTCGTGGGGTTCGAGGGCCTTCACACTGCTGATACGTCGAACGACCTGCTCATCATCGGGGCAGGGTACGATGACGAACTCATAGCACAGGTCGCAGACTACAAAAAAAACTCCCGCAAGTTGATGCTGTTTGGTCTTCCATCACTCAGAGCGGAGATGTACCAAGAGAACGTGCTGAGGGCGTACCGCGCTTCTGAGATCGTAGGAGTCGATGTGGGGAATAGACCTGGCAACTTCTTTGCCCCGGCCTATGACCCGTTCATCACAGCCGGCGTGCTAAGTGAAATAGCCAAGGAGCATAGGTTCTCTAATATGTATATCTGTCCTCTGGCGACGAAAGCTCAGGCTCTGGGATTTACGATCTTCTATCTGACGGAGTGCTACGGTCTTCCTGTCAGCATGCTCTACCCGATCTGCGCCACGCACGATCGACAGACTAGCCTCGGAGTCTCCCGTATCTGGCACTACACCGTGGAAATCCCATGGTCCTCTCAGCCATAGTCTCTTCAAGCCACAAAACAGCAGTCATTCGTGTCGAGCGCTTCACATGAAGGAGTGAATCTCCCCGGACTTGCCGGAGACTCCTTTTCTTGAGAGGATTGGAGTCATGGCACAACGACACAGGTATTCCCCCGAGGTACGCGAGCGGGCGGTTCGGATGGTATTCGACCATGAGAGCGAGGAGGTGGGCGTAGCCTGCCGTCGTGCGATGGCGTCGGTGCCCGAGCAGCTTTGCCGACCAGGGGCAGGCTCTCGCCGGACATGACGGCGTGACTGGCCATGCTGTGTCTTCCGGGTGGATGCCGATGCCAACCAGATATTAGCCTCAATTCGCATTATTTTCCTTTCGAATGGCCTGCAAACTCACTGGATCTTGGGTTTTTCCGGGCCGGTACCGCCAATTCTTGATCCCACATTCTGTGGATTCTGCCCGGGCGGCTCGCATGCTGTCAGACGGATTGCCGTCTGACTGTCTTTTTTGGGCGACTCCATGACAATTGCTTACAAGTGTTCTGGCCGGCGGACGGTTTGGCGGAAACCAACTTTTTATTACTTTCCACCCCCCCTGGCAAGTCACCCAGGGCTTCGTCCGCATCGAACCCGTAACCATGGATATCGCCACACGCAGCTATGAAATTTGGACAGCGCTCCAAGTACTGTCAGGGCAATATGCCTTTGATCTCGGCAAGGAATTCGTTTTTCCCCCTCGCTTTTTGAACCCACTTGCCATTGATATCTGACAAGTTTCTGAGATGCTCTTGCCGAGTCAGTATCTCCGTTTCAAAACGCCCCATCGTGTTGACGCTGGCGGCCTGTTTGTTGGGCGCCCTTTTCCCGGTGATCGCTCTCATGACAGGATCAACCGAGAGACGCTCGGCGTCATTGACATCTTCATACCCCGCAAGACGGCTATAGATGGATCGGCGTAATAAGGTAGCCATCGCATGTTGGATGTTACGGCCAGTACGTGGGTCCGATAAAGCCGTCGACACGGCATCGAATAATCCCCGCGCATCATCACGTTCACGATACGCTAAAAGACCACTGTCAGAGGTCACCTTTGCACCATGAAATTCTAGCTTTATTCCACCCCCAAAACCCATTCTCAGAGATATTGTCAAATGTTGTGGATGAAGGTCGTTTGTCCATGGCGTGACGGGGCCGCGGAAGAGAGCGTATCCGGGCGACCGTGGCTGATTTCCATGCGGCTTTTTTGAGTTGCAGTTCACCGTCGGTGAAGGTGTCGCCATCGACGAGATGGGTGATGCGTTGATAGCTGTTGAGACGACGCCAGTGCCTTTCGGCCTGGGTTGCCAGTTTGAAGACCATGGTCAAAGCCGTGACGCGTGAGCCACAGGCTTTGGTCTGGCGCGTGCGATGGCGGACCGTGGCGAAGGTCGATTCGATCGGGTTGGTCGTTCGCAGGTGCACCCAATGGGCGGCCGGGAAATCGTAGAAGGCAAACATCTCGTCGCGGTCCTGGCGCAGACACTCGCAGGCCTGGGGATATTTGTCCTGGCAGCGGCCCAGGAAGCGGTCGTAGGCCGCCAGGGCATCCTCTCGGGCGGGCGCCAGGTACATCTCGTGCAACAGACTCTTGGCATCAAGGCGCACCCGCTGGGACAGCTTGTCGAGGACATTGGCCGTCTTGGGGGTATCCATTTAACCGGAGTTACCATATGTTCAGTGCATGGCGTATCCTCGCGCTGGCAAGCACTACCCGGGCTCGGTTGGCGAGTTTCAAGCCTGGTTTCGAACCGATGCGGACTGCCTGGACTACCTCGAATGGCTGCGGTGGCCCGACGGCTTCGTCTGTCCGAGTTGCGGCCACGAAGGCGGTTGGCGCTTGGGCGATGGGCGCTTCATGTGTCCGGCGTGTTCGACACGCAGTTCGGTGACGGCCGGTACGATCTTCGATCGGACGCGGACACCCTTGACGATATGGTACACCGCCTGCTGGCTGTTCGCCACCGGTAAAGACGGGATCTCGGCGTTGAGCTTGAAGCGAGTACTGGAGATCAGCTCCTACCAGACTGCCTGGGCCATGCCGCACCGCCTGCGGTCGGTGTTGGTACGTCCCGGTCGGGATCTGTTGAGCGGGACGGTACAGGTGGACGAGACCTACATCGGCGGCGCCGAGCCTGGGCTGGCCGGTGGCCGCGCTTAGGGGCAAGAAGGTGCTGACCGGTATCGCAGTTGAGGTTCATGAGCCGAGAGGATTGGGGCGGTGCCGCATGTCGCCACTGGCCGATGCCTCTGCCGAGACCTTGCACGCGTTCGTGATGGATCACGTCGAGCCGGGCTCGACGATCATCACCGACGGGTGGCCCGCTTATCAGGGACTGGCTCAGCTCGGCTACGAGCACGATCGGCGCAGCCAGGGCGCGGCCCGCGCTCGGGGCGATGATCCCAACAAGCTGTTGCCCGCCGTGCACCGCGTTGTCTCACTGGCCAAGCGGTGGCTGCTGGGAACGCATCAAGGGGCCGCCGACAGTACCCACATGAGCCACTACCTCAACGAGTTCGTGTTCCGCTTCAATCGCCGCCGCTCCCGCAGCCGCGGCATGGTGTTTTATCGCGTGCTCGAGCTGGCCGTGGCCCACGAGCCGATGCGTTTCCAGGATCTCATTGCCAGCCGACGGCCGAGGAAGCCGCCCCCCGAGCCGCCCAAACGGCGAGGGCATCCCACGAGCCTGGAACGCCCAGGGGCAAACCGGCCGTGGCGGTCGGCGGCCGAACACTGATGGGGGTCGCGACGCACTCCGGTTAAATGGATATCCCCAGGCCGTCTTATGCACCCAACACTGCTGGGCGCGGGCACCAGGCAACGCCTCCTCCAGAGCCTTCCAGAAACCTGACGCGCCGTCGGCGCCGGCCAGGAAGGAGTGCTCTTTCAGGCCTCGAGCCTTCAGGTCCTGCAGCAGGTGCAGCCAGCTGAGATGGCTTTCTCGCTCGCCGTCCTGGATTGCCAACAGCTCCTTGTGGCCGTCCTCGGTGGCGCCGACCACGACCAGCACGCAAGGGCGATCTTTCTGCAGGCGCACATTGAAGTAGTAGGGTCGGACCGGAGCGCCCTGCGCCACACGCGTGATGTGGGTTTCTCCGGCCCGCCCTCCGAACCGGACGTGCGCGTTACCACGCATCCGGCTCTCCACAAGGTGCCGTGTGACCGCAGAGTCTCATCCGGTTGTCGCAGGCCAGGGAGAAGGGATCCGCGCCGATCGATAGCGGTAACGAGTCACTGCTACTTCGCCGACGTTGTAAAGAGCAATCCCGTCCTCGGTGGGCCACCATCCTGGCAGGTAGCGGCGTTTCAGCTTCCTCCAATTAAAGCGCGGGTGCTTGCGGCGCAGCCAATGCACTACGCGGCGCCAAGTGAAGCCCCGCACGTAGTTGAAAGTGGCCTTCGACACCCCGTACTGTGAAAGTAGTTGGCCCAGAAGGCTCTTCAACGGCCTCTGCCGACCCGTTCTCGTGACTGCGCGCACCGTGCTCTTCAACCGGGCCAGAGATTCCTTTCTTGGCCACGTATAGATGCGTGCGCCAACCGTGCCCGGTTTCCGTCGCTTCTGAATGCGAAAGCCCAGGAAATCGAAGCCACGGCTAATGTGCATGATGGCGGTCTTCGTCTCCGACAGGTGCAGACCCATGGGGGTGAGAGTCACCCCCGTTTGGTCGCGCAGGTCATACGCTGCAGCTTCGGTGCCCGCCACCAGCGGTGAGAGAATACCGCCTTGCGGAGTGCCCGAAGTGCTTTCTTGCAACACCGATTGTTCCGTGAGGACACCGGCCTTGCAGAACGCTTTTACAAGCCTCAGAACATGCTTATCACCGATACGTCGACGCACGCGGCCCAAGAGGGCTGCGTGATCAATCTCATCGAAACAAGCACGGATATCGCCCTCCACCACCCACTCATAAGAGCGGGAGCAGAATTGATGAATCTCGGCGATGGCGTCCTGAGCCCGCCGATTCGGGCGGAAGCCGTAGGAGCACGGCTTGAAGTCCGCCTCGAAGATCGGTTCGAGCACCAGCTTGAGTGCTGCTTGGACCACTCGGTCCCGAGCGGTTGGGATGCCGAGCCGACGCTTCTTCGTTGTGCCAGGCTTCGGAATCAACCGCTCGCGTACGGGCAGAGGCCGGAAACTGCGGGTCTTCAGATCAACCTGCACCTCGGCGAGAAAGGTCTCCTCGCCGCGTTCCGTCTCCACAGAGTAGGCCGTTTGTCCGTCCACTCCGGCCGAACGAGCACCCTTGTTGCTGCGCACCCGACGCCAGGCTACACTCAAAAACGCCGGGTCACACACCAGGTTGAACAGGTCGTCGAAGCACTTGCTTCGATCCTCTACAGCCCAACGGTGCAGTTTGGTCTGGATTTCCAGTACTCGATTACGGGCTTGTTCTGCCTCGGGCCACGAAGCGCTGGCATTCACCGGCGTCCTCCTGTTTTTCCAGTACCCCACTGCGCAACTTGCTGCCTCCCTTCGCCATGTAAGCGGCTTTCCCGCTCGCGGACTACTACAGAGGCTCCGCCCCTTGCCAAACCCCACAGCGGACAGCGCGCTGCTCCGATAACGGTCGGACTCGGCTCGGTTCCCACGTTCACCATGAACCGTTTGACGGGGGAGGTGCCCAGCTTTTCCCCCGCAACTTCGCCTTGGGTACGCCGCAGGCATTCTCCAAGGCCTCTGCTTCGGTGGGTATCACACCTCCCCAGAGTCGCAGTCGGGTCATATATCCGACCACGTGCGTTGCGTACCAACCCTTATCCACCAGGTTTGGGTTGGCGGGCCGCTAAAGGGGGTTCCATCATTGGTTCACTTCGGGTTACACCATTCCGTCTTGCTTGCCAGACGTGGAGTGTCTGAAGGTGCCACTCCACTCTGTCGTTGTCGAGGCTGCTGCGACAGCCCGTTGGTGGGTCCTTGCATCCCACCCGGTTCTCTGGCGCCTCGTGGCGCACGATTCCGTCCGCCCACAGGTAGACGTAGCGCTTGCCGTGCAGGTCGCGCTTCGACCAGGCCTGGAACTCCTGCTCCCAGACTTGCTTGAGTCGCACGACGTTGTTCGCCGATAAACCGACCACACCGTCACCAGGATCGCCTGCAGCGCTTCCGGGAAGGCGGAGGTCGAAAACACCCTTCAGGCAGAGCGCCGGAATCAAGGCGTCGATGCTGGGCGTGCGCCGTAGATACGGTGGTAGGATGGCACTGGTGAAGCGCTCCGTTGGCCTGCGGTCGTGTACGCGCGGTTGGCGCACCGGGACCTTCCCAGCGCCGGTTACCAGCTCGCGCTCCTGGTGGTAGCCGTTGCGTACCACCAGGCCCTGGCCGCTCTCACGCTTCAACTGCTGAAAGCGCTCGATGTATTGCTCAACCTCCAGCTCCAGAGCCTCCTGCAGCAAGCGACGACCGCCTTCACGCAGGATCGTCTCCAACGCCGACTCGCACTGCCCTCGCGCTATCGCGCCATGGTCCATGATGATCGTAGATTCTTCCACGAGCGTATCCTCCTCCCCGCGTCTACGGGGTACGGGTGTGTTTGTGGTCACCCTGAGGATACGCTCTCTCCCTTTATGCCGTCGATCGCCTTGGTGGCCCTGTCCCTCCAGATCCACAACTTTTGACAATAACTCCCATTCTCATGCTTTCACCCTCTGGATGACCCATATTCATCGGCCAGAAACGATCGTTATTATATTGTCTAATAACATCTTATGGCACCTTTGAAAAGCGTTTTTCAAGTTTCATATGGGGAATGGAGGGCTGGATGACCCATGTCATCGCGGAGCATCATAAAGGCGCTCGCTTACTGAGTCAACTATGTTATTACCCAAAAAAGGGGCCGGCGTAGAGGTCGAGGAGGAGCCTTTCAAGAGGGTGGTCACGCAAAAGTTCGGCAAAGAGAGCCCAGGAGGTCGGCCTTTTGGGCTAACATCTTGCGGAACTCCGCGCCCTTGCTGTCAAGGGTGAAGTGGCTGGTTATGAAGGCGACCACGCCGCCGGAGCGGACCTTATCGAGGCTTTTCTCGAAGAAGTAATTGTGGATCGGCCGCAAAGACGGGTAGGCCGGATCGTGCACGGTGCAGTCTCCGAACGGCACGTTCGATATGGCCAGATCGAAATAGTTGTCGGGGAGGGAGGTGTCCTCGTAGCCCTGGACTTTCACGTCGGCCTTGCCAACATCCACAACAGCTTTAGGCTCAACAGTTTCGGGCTTAACTGGCGGCGCGGGTGGTCTGGCTTCTACCGGCTGAGCTGGAACTGATATGGTTGTGGACAGTTCTCCCGCGTCGTACTCGGCTTTGGCAAGCTGCTTTATGCGCTCGGTCACTCTGGGACCAACGGCGTCAATCTGTACATCGGAATACCCAGCCCCCCGCAAAAACGCGCGGAACTCCTCGTCCCTAACAGACTTACGCCTCTGCGCCGTAACATACATGGCGCAATTCCTCGTCGGCTAAAACGCGAGGCAATGACGGTGGCGGCGCGGGCGGCCTCGCTCTGCCTACCCCGCTAACATTCGTTGAGCCTGAAGCCGTTGGCTTCTACCGGCTGAGGCTGAGTCAGAGGTGCGGGCAGTTCTGCTTCAGACGGCGGGCAATGTCCCAAATTCAGTCCCGCCTTTCATGCCCCGTGGTCTCCGAAAAGCGCGTCAAGGGCGTGGCGCATCCGCCGGGGATAACGCGCATCATCGGAAGCGGCGCCAGGGTAGACACGGGATGAGTTCGCATTTGGAAAGACTTGATCGGCGTCGTTTATCTGATCGGCGGCCTGGGCGAATGTCCACGCCAACCTTTCTGTCGGACCCAGCAAACCAGGGCGAGATGCGCGGCGAAATCCTCCAGCCGGCCAATCGCCCTCATCGTGTAATTCGTGATCTTGGTCCGTTGACTCGGTCGGGCAGCACTTCGCCTACTGAGCCACCGCCTCGGCATGGCCGTGGTGGTCAGCCCGAAAAGTCTTCGTTGGGGACTGAAAGCTGTCAGATGTTTGAATGGTGATAAGTCCCGTTTTTGAATCTCTCCTTGTTGCGTGGACGGTAGCGATTATTATGGGATTCGCTCGCAGCTGACCACTATCGTTCAACTTCTGAAGCTCGTCTCGCAACGCAGACGAGTCCATTGATGCGTATCATGCTGATTTTTTTGGGGGATATTACGTACACCCCACTTGAGTACCAGACGCCGAAACACGCCCCCCCGCCGGATTGGATACCGCCCCACGGTGCCCACCGTCCCGCCGCCGGTCTCGATCGCGTCCCGATCTCACTTCCTTCCGTGTCCAGCGCCGCCGCCGCCGTCCCGATTCACCGCTCTACCTGTCCCGCGCTCCACATCCATGCTCAACCGGGGTCAATCAGGGGTCTCGAAAGCGGATTTAGACTAACGATAATACCCCTTATCGTTAGTCCAAACCCGGTCGGAGAGCCCCCGCGGGGACGCCTCGACAGCACCCCCCTTCCCCTCTGGAAGGGGGGATCCGCTCGCCGTCTCCGCGGCGCCGGAAGGCGGTGCCTAGCGCGCCCGAAAGCCTCCATTCCCGCGCCGCGCGCCGCCGCCGCCGCAGCCGTCTCCCGGCCCCCTGAACGTCACCGGTTTTCCCCCTCCAAATGACAGGAATAGGGCCACTCCAGAAAACCCTTGACACCGCATCAAAGTATGTCTGTCCTCAGTCCACACACACCCACACGGAGGTCGCTTCGAAGAGGAGGGCTACGGTGACGACGAATAGAAGAACCTGCTCTTACGTGTACGAGTCCGGCGAGGAGTGTGACCGGGAGCACCTTGCCCGCGGGTATTGTGAGATGCACTACAAGCGCTGGTTGCGCGGGGCGCACAACATGGGGGCCGTCATCGAGGAGCACGGCCACCACACAGGGTGCAGATATTGCCGGCGGAAGCACCACGCACTCGGACTCTGCGCCGCGCATTACCAGCGCTCCCAGAGAGGGGGGAAGAATATGGACGCCCCTATCCGCGGGCGGGTGAGGTGCGCAGGGAAGCGTCATGACCGTTGACTCCAAGGGCCACGGGCTCTTCATCGTCGACAACAGTGTCTCCGGCTGGACCAGGCTCCGGTACTTGGAGGAGGGTCCAGCATCGCGAAGGCGTTCGACATCGCGACCGGATACTTCGAGATCGGCGCTCTGCTCACCCTCGACGGCAAATGGCAGGGGCTCGACAAGGTCCGGATCCTGATGGGCGCGGAGACTACCCACCGGACTCGGAAGGCCATTCTCGGAGCGGTCCGGGTGCAGGCGCTCGACCGGCTCGACGAAAGCATCGAGGAGGACAAGGAGCCGAACCCCTTTCTGCACGGGGTCCCTGGGATCCTCGACGCGCTCCGCTCCGGGCAGATCGAATGCCGTGTCTACGGCAAGGGCAAGTTCCACGCCAAGGCTTACATCACCCACGCAAAGCTCGAGGTCGTGGGTGCCCAGGCGCTGGTGGGCTCCAGCAACTTCACGCGGCCGGGTCTCACGAAGAACATCGAGCTGAACGTACAGATCCAGAGCGCCCGCGAGGTCGCGCAGCTCCAGGAGTGGTTCGAGACGCACTGGAACGCGCCGAGCAGGGCCGCGAGGAAATCCGCGTCCTGATCTCCACCGATGTCCTCTCCGAGGGACTGAACCTCCAGGACGCCTCGCGGATGGCCAACTACGACATCCACTGGAACCCAGTGCGCCTCATGCAGCGCATCGGCCGGGTGGACCGGCGCATGAATCCCGCAATCGAGAAGCGGCTCGTCGCCGACCATCCCGAGGTGGCCGCCTCGCGCGGCAAGGTCTGGTTCTGGAACTTCCTCCCGCCCGATGAGCTGAACGAGATCCTCTCGCTCTACACGAAGGTCACGCAGAAGACGCTCCTCATCTCCAAGACCCTCGGCATCGAGGGCAAGAAGCTCCTCACCCCGGAGGACGATTACACGGCGCTGAAGGAGTTCCATCACGCCTACGAGGGCACGCGCACGGCCCTGGAGGACATGCACCTCGAGTACCAGGCGCTGCTCCAGGCCGACCCGGAGCTGGAGGCGCGCCTCGCTCGCTTCCCCGGTGCGATCTTCAGCGGCCGCGAGCGCCCAGTGAGGGGCGTGCGCGGTGTTTTCTTCTGCTACGTGCTCCCCGCCCTCGACAAGGAGAAGAACGAATTCACCGAGGAGGCCGGCACCACCCACTGGTACCTCTACGACCTCTGCCGCGAGACTATCCTCGAGGAGCCGGGCGAGGTCGTCGCCAGCGTCCGCTCGAAGCCTGAGACGCCCCGGCGCTGCACCACGGAGGAGAAGACGCTCCTTGACATCCGCAAGCGGATCGAGAAGCACATCAAGAACAGCTACCTGAAGCGCGTGGATGCCCCCGTCGGAGCCAAACCGCGGCTTGGCTGCTGGATGGAGCTAAACGAGGGCTGAACCGATGTCGACCGACCACCGCGAACGCCTCGCCCGCATCCGCCGCTTCGACCAACTCGTGGCCTACCTCCGCGACGAGCTGGGCTGGCCGATCGGCTCGGACGACTTCGAAGAGCTGACCTTCGACTATACCCCCGAGGAGCTCGGCATCGACGCGAAGAACGCGGCCAAGATCCAGGAGATCAAGCGCCTGCGCCCGCTCGTACCGGGCCAACCCTGGGGCATCTTCTTCGTCAAGTTCGAGCCGCAGCGCCTGCCCGTGCTGGCGCTGCGCCGCATCCTCGGCCAGGTGGTGCTCAAGAGGCGCGCCTCGGCCAACAAGTCCGAGCGTCAAGCCTGGGCCGCCGACGACCTGCTCTTCGTGTCCAACTACGGCGAGGGTGAGGAACGCCGGATCGCCTTCGCCCACTTCTCGAAGCTCCGGGATGGCCACGACCTGCCGACCCTCCAGGTGCTCGGGTGGGACAACCTCGACACGCCGCTTCACCTGGACGCCGTGGCCAGCGAGCTGACCACGCACCTCGCCTGGCCCGACGACGAGAGTGACCCCGACGCCTGGAGCGAGCGCTGGCGCGCCGCCTTTAAGCTGCGCCACCGCGAGGTCATCACCACCTCGAAGGAGCTCTCCGAGCGCCTGGCTGAGCTGGCCCGCGCGATCCGCGACCGAATCCAGACGGCGCTCGCCATCGAGACCGAGACCGGCCCGCTCACGAAGCTCATGAAGGCGTTCCAGACCGCGCTCGTCCACGACCTGGACGGGGCTGGCTTCGCCGACATGTACGCCTAGACCATCGCCTACGGTCTGCTCTCGGCCCGCATCACCGACCCCGCGCGGCGCACCGCCGACGACTTCGCCGCACACATGCGGACGAACCCATTCCTCCGGGAGCTGATGGAAACCTTCCTGCGCGTGGGCGGTCGCCGCGGCAAGGCCGGCGGGCCAGGCATCGACTTCGACGAGCTGGGTGTCTCCGAGGTTGTGGAGCTGCTCGACCAAGCCAACATCGAAGCCGTCGTCCGCGACTTCGGCGACCGCAACCCCCAGGAAGACCCGGTCATCCACTTCTACGAGCACTTCCTCGCCGCCTACGACAAGAAGCAGAAGGTGAGCCGGGGCGTCTTCTACACGCCACGCCCGGTGGTCTCCTACATCGTGCGCTCGGTGGACGAGCTCTTACGGATCGAGTTCGGCCTCACCGACGGCCTCGCCGACTCCACCACCTGGGGCGAGATGGCGAAGCGCCACGAGGAACTGAAGATCCCGGAAGGCAACTCGCCCACCCAGGCCTTCGTTCAGATCCTCGACCCGGCCACCGGCACCTTCCTCGTCGAGGTCATCGACCTCATCCACAAGCTACGAGCTGCTGATGGCCCCATACGCCATCGCGCACCTCAAGATCGGGCTCAAGCTTTTCGAGACCGGCTACCGCTTCGAAAGCGACGAGCGGGCACGGGTGTACCTCACGAATGCGCTGGAGCCGGCGGGGGACGAGCAGCTCATGCTCGACTTCTTGCCCGCCCTGGCGCACGAGGCCACACCGATCTCTGGGGCGAACGGGAGCAGAAGTACCGCTGGCTATGGGAGCACGGCTCTGCCGACACCGAATGGGTGCGGCTGGAACCAGGCCCGCCGTTCCATCTGTTCGAGCCCTTCGATGACGCAGGAACGGGCGCCTACTACGGCTGGCGTGCAATCAACGAGCTGATGGCCGTCAACGTGACCGGAATCGTCACGGCGCGCGATGGCTTCGTCATCGACCTCGAACCGAGTGCCCTGCTGGATCGCATCAAAACGTTTCTTGATAACCGACTGAGTGACAGCGAGGTCAAGAAGCGTCTCGGTCTGAAAGAGAACTACGCCTGGCGAGTCGCTGCGGCTCGGCGCGAACTCCGCGCGGCCACAAAGCGGAAGCGGTTAGAGGACTTCGTCACCAAGATTCTCTATCGGCCCTTCGACGAACGGTTCATCTTCTGGCATCCGTCCGTAGTGTGGAGGCCCCGGACCGAAGCGATGCCGCATCTGCTCGCGGGGGAGAATGTCGGCCTTATTACGACGAGGCAGACAAAAGACGAGTGGGGCGCACTAGCGACGTCCAACATCATCGCGCACAAGACCTGCTCGGCCTACGACATCAACTCGCTCTTTCCCTTATACCTCTATCCCGGCGTCGGCAAGGCCGACGGGGGGCTGTTCAGCCGCTGGGGCAAGGGCAAGGACGGTCGCACGCCGAATCTGGACTCGGGGTTCGTCGAGCAGATTGCAGCCGCCACCGAACTGCGATTCGTCAGCGACGGCCGCCGGCGATCTACGCGGTGTTCCACAGCCCCTGCTACCGCGAGCGCTACGAGGCCCAGCTCAAGCTCGACTTTCCCCGCGTGCCGTTGCCCGGAAGTGTCGACCTCTTCCAAAGGCTGGCGGACGCGGGCCATCACCTGCTGGCCCTCCACCTGCTCGAATCCCCGAAGCTCGGTAAGCCCATCACCACCTATACCGGCCCGAAGAACCCCGAGGTCGGGCGTGTCGGCTGGTCGAACGGCACGGTCTGGCTCGACGCCGGCAAGACCAACGCCCACCAGGGCCACCGCGCGACCAAGCCCGGCACGATCTGCTTACGGGGCGTGCCCGAGGAGGTCTGGGACTTCCACATCGGCGGCTACCAGGTCTGCCACAAGTGGCTTAAAGACCGGAAGGGACGCACGCTCTCGGACGAGGACGTCGCCCACTATCAGAAGATCGTCGTCGCCCTGTACCGGACCAACCGTATCATGGCAAAGATCGACGAGGTCATCGAAGCCCACGGCGGCTGGCCCGACGCGTTCCATACCGGGTCGGAGGCGGATGAGGCACGGCGCGGTGCCAGTTGATGCGGCCGCTACCGCTTATTGGCATTCCCTAGGAAGCTGTTCCGCAAACGTCCACTAGGGTCGAGTGGATTCCCCCAGACAAAAGCGGATACAAAGAGGGAATAATAGCTATAAAAGTGGACACTATATATTTGTCTAACAATTACTTACAGCATTAGAGTAATAGCGGAATGTGCATTGGGCACGAACTGACGCCGACGGAGCATGCGGCCGGAGAATGAGGTTGGCGCACGCAGCCGACCGATCTCGTCGGCCGATTGACGCTTACAACGTCACGCTGCCGGCGCCATCACGGCTTGGCCGAACGCTTACGCAGGAAGTCCACGGCACGACCGAACGGTTATCCGTTCACGGCTAGGAAGAGCCAAGGGAATCCGTTTCGCCCCGGTGGAAATAATGGTGGGTGCAGCGCCACTCCTGATTTTGTAAAGCACTTATAGTACATGGTTTATGGTGCGTATAGAAGCTGCCAGAAGGGAAGCGGCCCTTTCCGTCGATCCCCTGATCGCCACGCTGCCGCTTGTTGGCCTCCGTGCCATCGACCAATGACACGGCCCATCGCTCGAACTTAAACTTGTCCAATTCGGCCAATACGGCCGCATCCTCCGGGGTCTTGGGCATGCCGATGAAGGCGGCCTTTCCGGCTCGCTGCAAGATGGCGGGGAAGGCCTTAGACAGTGCGCCGGTGCGGGGAACCAGCACGTTCATATATAGAAAGATGACATACTAGGGAGGCACGCTCTCAACCCTACCCCGTTCCAGCTAGTTCCGGTTCCCCAAGTCTCCTTAACAGTCGAACCCGCAACGACGGACTCCGGTTATCTGGGCTGTTCGAAGTACTGGTTCCATGACCTGTGACCGCTAATTCAGATGCTTCCTGATATTTCCCCAAAGGTTCCGAGAAGAGTTTCCGCGCATCCTCGAAGGTCAGTTGAATATCAGGATACGTTGTAAAACCCGTGCACGGGGGCATGGGAGAATGATCTGCGATGTCGGTTGACGGTCGACGAAAGTGGAAGGGCAAGCCAGAGGCCCAGGCAGCGGTGTATGCGAACCGACGTCGCATTGATCCGGTGGACAAGCCGCGAGAAGATGTCGGCCACGTCCTTGGCCCAGGTTTCCCGGCGATTATGCACTTGACAATACCATCCCCCTTACCGATCAGGGCTACTGAGTAGCGGGCGGCTCCTCAGCGGGAGTCTCCCCGGCGGCGGCCGCGGCTTCCGTCGTTCCCTTTTTTTGACCGGATCGACGATTACGAGCTGCATAACGGGGGCGGTTCGGTGTTCGTGACTCGCGGGAGCGGAGCATGAACTTGATAACCGTGACAGAGAGATTTCCGACGCAAGAATCCTGCATTGCTCATTTGGAGCGGATACGCTTCGGCGATGAGCCGTTTTGTCCCTTGTGCGGTACGGTCGGGGAATGCGCCCGCAAGAAGCAAGGGAATGTAATCGGGCGCTGGAACTGTCACGCCTGTAAATCCAGCTTCAATGTCTTATCCAAAACGATGTTTCAGGGAACGCACCTGCCGCTACAGAAGTGGTTCTGCGTCATCGCTCTGATCGTGAACGCCAAGAAAAGCCTGTCCAGTTGTCAGCTTGGCCGTGACTTGAACCTGAATCAGCGGTCCGCCTGGTACATGCAGCAACGCATTCGAGCAGAAATGGCTACCAAGCAGGGAAGGATCAGGTTAAGCGGCCTAATTGAAGCCGATGAGGTCTACATTGGCGGGCGCCCTAGGAAGCGCAATAAGCGCGACGACGACACCCCCAACCCCAGACGGGGAACGCGCAAAACTGCCGTTATCGGCGCTGTGGAGCGTTCAGGGAAGGTTGTGGCCGAAGTCGCCGACGATCTCTCGGGCAAGGGCGTGCTCGCCTTTATCAAGCGCGCCATCGATCCTGATGTTTCGACGTTAGTCACGGACGAATACGGGGCTTATAATGTGGTGCGGCGGATCATGGATCACTGCGTGATTCAGCATTCCGAACGCTATGTCGATGGCGAGGTTCACACCAACACGATAGAAGGCGTCTGGTCCCTGCTCAAGCGCGCCTGGTATGGCTCGCATCATCACTACACGCCGCTCTACGTGGCCGAGGCTTGTTTCAAGTACAACCACCGGAAGGACGACAACGCCTTCGGCTCCTTTATCGGGGGGTGTTTTGCATAATTCCTGTGTCAGTCGGGCCCGGAAATCCAAGAAAAAGCGAAGCGGCAGCTAAGCAATGAAACAATAATTTTCCCTGCGTTTGACTAAAAAAATCAACCTCTTATGAATTTACAGTTCCCACATTGGAAAATATTTCTCTTGACAACCTGCCCAGGGGGATTAAAGTACAGGGGAGTTAATAAAGTACTCCCCTCCCAAGTTCACCGGAGCAACCTCCAGGAAAAAACGCGATGTCCTCTTTGGTTGACTGGATTCCAGATGTAATCGTAGTTGGAGGTACTAGCTTGCATTGAAAGCCCTTTCTTTGCTTGCCTGGTTAAGTTTGTGGCAATGGAACCGATATATCGAATACCTAAGAGTACCCTGGGCGTGTAGTCCCCCCACGAGCCAGGGTATTGTCGTTTTCATGCTCTCACGAGGGGGGTGCTCATGAATAGTTCTGATCCAAAGTGCGACTGGGTCCGGTCGATGGTCGACAGCTTAAAACCAGGGGACCGGATTCATCTAATTCAGGGAGGCTACGAGATTACTGTGGGCATGCCCTCAGATAAGCCCGATGAGCCACACAGTGAGACCAAAGGAAATAGCTCAGTAGCAGATCCGGGGGCATGGTTCGAATAAGATAGCCCCTTGCCAAACGAGGTAGACGATGTCGTCGAGCGGATGTTTAAATGGTTCCGCTCCGAACAGCTTGGCTGTCGGTATGGGATCTCGTTAGCTGAGAAAAAGCACATCTGGTCGTGGATGACTCTCTCAATCTCAATTCCCTCGTCTGATGCCGAGAGACAAAAGATTGAAGACTTGCTGTGTGGGGCGGCAGAATCGGACTCTCTCCACGCGGTCCTCCTTGTCTTCGCTGACGTTGAACAACCTCAAGATGTTGTGTCCTTGATAAACAGCTTGTGCCAACACCCATCTTGGACATGCTCTCGATCGAACGAGATTCAGCCCCTGCTGAACGGCGAGAAACGCAGTTCGCTTTGCCTTCGTTGGCAAATGCCGGATGAGGTGGATGCTTATGCGCTAGGATTTGGTCCTTTTGGCTTCCTTCCTTCGACGCGGCGTACTCCCTATGCCGCGCTGACTCTTCCCGTATGTCCGGTCGGTAAATTCCGAACTCCAGTCGAGCCGACTAAACGGCACCTGTGCGACATGCGGAATGACTTGTTTGAGCCCGAGTCTTCGTACAAAAAGGTGGGTGACCAAACACATGAGCTGCGAAACCAGATTGTGGAACCACACAATAATGAAGCCGCAAAAGCCAAGGTAACCTTCGCGTTGCCGGAGGAGATCTTCTCTGAAATTGAGGTAATAAATGATGCCTAATCAGGCCATCTTCACGATTGGATACGAGGGTAGTACGGCCGATATGGTGCTATGGTCGCTAGAGAACAGTGAGGTTGAGGTGCTTGTGGATGTCCGGTGGCGGCCAGCGAGCCGAAAGTCAGGTCTATCCAAGACCCCTTTAGGAGAAGCCTGTGCCCACCGAAACATCGCTTACGTTCACGAGCGACATCTCGGCACACCACCTGAGATAATGAAGGAGTTTAGGGAGACGGGCTACTACGATTGGGATGCTTACCAGGCTTTTCTGGCGACCCAATACGAACCCCTTGCGAAGGTCCAGGAGATCGCAGCGGCCAAGCGTATTTGCCTTCTTTGCTACGAAGCTGATCCCGCCATGTGTCACCGGCGGTTCGTAGCCGCAGCCATCGGCGAAGCTCTGGGAATAGAGGTCAGAAACCTCAAGCCAGTTTCTACGCCAGAAACATCTCCCTTTCCGCTTCTCGTCTCCGCTCCAGCCCTCTGAGCACCTGTCCTAGTAGCTCCACGAGGTAACCCTGCATGAGGGCTTTTATAATCGGAACAACCGGTTAAGGGCTTTTTGTCTTCAAGACCTTGCCAACATAAACCAACCCTCGGCTCTTCATCCTCGAAATTTAACACAAATGTAACACATATTTATTCAAAACTTCCCTCCATTTTAGGCGTTATAAGGTGTCGCGCTGTTGGTCAACCTCAACCAAGAGCAGGCTCCTTGTGGACCTGTTGCGGATATTTGAGCTATTCCCTGGTCAAGAGTCCTGTATAGCTCACCTTGAAAATATAAGGTTTGGAGACAAGCCCTACTGTCCGCTTTGTGGAGGATTGAAGGTTACTCGCAAATCAGACAATTATAGGATTGGCCGTTGGAACTGCTATGAATGCGGTTCCAGCTTCAACGTATTGTCTGGGACCATCTTCCAGAAAACCAAGATTCCGTTGCAGAAATGGTTTCTCGCAATATCAATGCTCTTGGATGCCAAGAAAAGTCTGTCCAGCCACCAGTTGGCTCGACACTTGAATCTAAACCAGGGTTCAACATGGTATTTGATGCAAAGGATTCGTTCCGAAATGGCCTCTAAACAAGGCTTCGTCATGCTGCACGGGATTGTTGAAGCAGACGAGTCTTACATTGGCGGGAAACCTCTAAATCGCTACCCTCATATGGACAGGTCAAATTCTCCACGTGGAAGAGGGACCTCGAAATTGGCCGTTTTAGGCGTTGTTCAACGTGGAGGAAAGGTTGTTGCCCGTGTTGAGGTTCCAATTTGCTATCTCCTTAAGTTGGGGTGTGAATTGGACTGCGGGTGCGGGGGATCCCCCAGATCTCTCGCACCACTATTTAAGCTGATGATTTATTCACTCTGAAAGGCTAAAATCAGGATGACACCGGCAACACTCCCTAATAGTCCGCCCTTTAAGAATGAAGATCGTTTCTCCTTCTCGGTCTCTTTGTCCCAACCCTTTCTAAATCCTGATTGGTATTCTACACTCTTGGCGGAAACCTGTCTCAGAATGTTTACTTCTATGTCATTCGGACCGACCATAAAGTATCCTATGCCAGTTCCAATAAGTCCAAAGAGCCCTCCGGCAAGAAATCCTGTTCCTAACTTGCTGGCCTTTGTCATCTCTGCTTGTCTTTTTCCGTCAGCAAATCCTTCAAATTCTTCGTTGAAGGTCGGAATACTGGTCTGAGCTAATTTCTCACTCGAAGTCGGATTGACTTGAGCCAATTGGATTCCTACTCGTGCGAGTGCTGAGGCAGTAGGTGTTAAAATGGCTAAGACCAGTAATATTGCTACTAATTTGAACTTCAATAGCCTGAACATCGCATCCCTCCTATGCTGAGTGAACTGCATTCGGCACCCGGTATGTGGGTGCCGGGTAGTTGTTCTGTCGCTCACGCAGAGTACGCGAGAATTTCCTGCTTATTTACCTGGATTTGAGGAGCGACCTCTAATCCGGGTTGATAGGTTGTTGTTTAGGCAGGCTACCCGACAAAGGCGGTATCGGAGACTTTAAATCTTGAATCTACAGGAATCGATATCAAACAGAAGAAGCAGAGTCAACAAAGCGAGGAATCCTACAGCAAGAAAGATATGAATTTTACCTATGGTTGTCAAAATGAGAAGAATTTCCAATATTTACAGAGGGTTGAGGGAGAGCCCTTAACCGGTTGTTCCGTTGATGTGTGGCAGACTTAGCCGATCGCTGTATCATCACGGCATTGCCCTCCTTGCCCTGTCGCTGGGACGAGGCGTTCGGAAACCGGCGAAACCTCAGCCACCACCGTAGCTGGCGTCCTAGGCCTTTGTCTCTAGCAAGCCAATGGCGTCTGTCCCCACGAGAATAGAATTCTGGAAATTGGCAAAATGAGCCGTAGCTTTGCGCAGATTCGTATCCGACAGGTTGGCCTCCGAAAAATCCGCTCGATACAAACTGGCACCTCTGAAATTCGCGCCAGTCAAGTCAGCACCGCGAAAGTTCGCTCTTTCGAGAATGGCTCCACGGAAGTTCTGGCCTCTCAGGTTCTGACCGGTGAAGTCAACGCCAATCAGCTGAAGGCCAGGTCGACCATCCGGCAGTTTTAGCTGAATCCTGCGGTGTTTCCGGTCGATGACCTTCCCCTGATCCGAGAGCCGATCCAGGGCATGAACAACGGTTGAATATGGACGCCCACGACGCGGGCGGCGCGGTGACCGTAGCGTGAGAAAGGCGCCTTTCGCCACCCACCTCGACGCAGGCCTTAGAACCGATCGAATGCGCGGAGGAGGGTAACACTCCCGCCGATGACTGTGCCGATAGCACGCATTTCCAGGATCGCATCTGACATGCCCCCACCGATCATAGTGGGTGCTTGCCATGGCTAGCCAATGACGTTTATTTCGCCCAAGACATCAGGCATCAACATCGTTACGGATCAGATCAGCGCCGAAAAATCGCGGAGGCCCTCATTGGAAGCTGCTGGTAGTGTCTCAGTTTGAAATTCTGGGCCTGCCCTGACTGTCGGCCTCTCTTCAGCCCACAGGTGAACATGGGGGCAGTATAGGTGTTTCCCTTGGAACTGTTGTATCTTGGGGTCCACCATGAATGCCCTGCACTTCGGCGATTGTCTTGAGGTCATGCGAGAGGAGATGGTGGCCGCAGTACGAGCCTCTATTGTTGAAGCCTATGGCTCGAAGTCCTGGTGACTTTGCCCATCATTTATGGCCTTGCTAGCCTTGAGCCTGTCTCTTGCCAGGAGGATATCGCACAATGCGACTATAGCTATCATAGTGTTCTTTTCATTCTCTATTCTGGAACCCGAAGCATGGGCAGAGAAAAAAAAGGACTTGTATAAAACGCTTCTTATCGTCACATACGAAAGCAAGGTGGACCTCAAGACGCGGGAAAAGAGGCTCAGGTATATCATTCCGAGGATGGCGAAACTATGCAACGATT
Source organism: Candidatus Latescibacterota bacterium (assembly GCA_965217095.1). GTDB lineage: Bacteria > Latescibacterota > UBA2968 > UBA8231 > UBA8231 > CAYNZV01. The sequence goes on along the minus strand of OZ244235.1, from coordinate 4,480,511 downwards.
GCAAGGACGGGTGGGACGTAGGCGACAAGATCGTTCATTTGTGGAAGATAATGGATGAGGCGGGCTTGGAGGAAGATATTTACGCGACGTTCAACAATTTGTTCAGAGTAACCACTATGGTCTCTGCCGCTTACAAGATGGCGCAACCATCGGAGACTATCGGCTGCTCCGGCACATGGCCCATGTATGTTATGTTGCGAATACAAGGAAATCCGGCAGAGAAAACAGTGTCGGACATAGGAGAATTTGCCCTCGGCATTGCGCGAGCGGCCTATTATCAGCAGCGCCAATAGCAAAGCCGCAACCCCAAATTAGGACACTACCTACGGTTTACCCCTATCAGCCTGAGCGTTTCAAGGAGACAGGTTATGCCCAAAGGACCCAAAGGAGAGCGCCGGCCAGCGGACGTAGTAGGCTGCGCAGTGAAGGTGGCCCAGATAGCCACTGAGGAGGCCGAGGACGAAGGATATAAATATCCCAATAAGGTCAAGGGCGGAAAATTGGGCGCGGCTGTGCTGCATGATCGGATCTCGGACGAGGAACGCACTGAGAATGCAAAGAAGGCGGCTAACGCCAGATGGCATAAAAAGAAAGAGGCGCAAAGAGATTGCAAGGAAGGCGGCAAGTGCTAGGTGGGGAGGTTAGTTTATTTGGGCTTTGGTGCTTCTGGCCAAGGCTGTTGGGTTGACGTATCAGCACCGCTAAGGACATCCCGATACTTACCAAAATATCCAATTACCTCCTCCACATTCCCTAGGTGCTCTGCTATCTCACCATTTGATAGCCTGGATGCGCGAAGCCCCTTTTTCTCTGGCCTAAGCAAGGCCATTTGAATCGGGGCGGCAACTCCAAAGGGTGCCATTTTACATCCAAGCGTTAGCATCATTGTCATAGCAAAAACGCCATCTTCGAGGCTTGGCGGATCATCACCCCAGAAAGCCTCACGCATAAATCCCAGCAACGGGTCTGCCACGCTCTGACCTGCTCCCATAGAAACGTACCAAATATTATTTTTATCTTTCACTTCAGGCTGAAAGCAATTAATGTCAAGCTCAATTAGCTCAGCCGTATGTCCGTCGCGAGGGACTGCAACCAGTGCTCCGTATGTTCCGGGTTGTGCATTTGTAATAGAAAAATCATGTTTTGCTTCAACTGAAAGAATTTTCCCAATATCAATAGCACTCTTTCCCTGGAATTTCTTAGACCTCCACTGCTCTTCCACAATAGCTACAAAGCGTTGACCAAGTCCGACTTCGCCAGTTCCGGCAACAATAACATGGTTATCTACAACATCGATTTTTCTGCTCAAATGCTGCGCAATTGTTGTTACTCCTCGTACTGAAGAAAATGTTCCTGCACTGTCTGAACCTATTACGACTCCATCTAAACACCGAATTCCGGCAATAAGTGTCATACTAATTATTCGGAAGCGAATACGCTATTTTCTTTCATTTCAGGATATAATTTATAAATAGTCGACACAAGCTGTGAAAACGACATCGATCTAATCGTCTTCACCAATTCACGGATATATTCTTGGACAGAACTTGGTAGATCTTGAAAATGCTTACATCCCTCCTGATGTCCTGCACTTGTCAGCCTATAGGTACTGGAGGCAATTCCGTACTCAGATATTTCAACCATCCCCTCACATTCTAAATCTTGAAGCTGCAAATAAACCTTTTTGTCAAATGGACCATAATGATAAGGCTTGAAATCAAAATGAGGTCCTCCAATAGGATCAGGAATTTCGCTGTCAAAAACGAAAAACAGCTTTTGTACCTGGACGGGAGAAAACGGATCTTGTCCAGCAGGTGACATTGCGGCAAGAATAAACTCACTTATATCCACGTCCTATCTCCTTGTAAAGGAAAAGGTTTTTTGTATGATATAAATAGTGAAATACTTGTCAAGATGCAATAAGGTTGAGGGCGCAAAGCCTTCACTCACATAGTTTTAAATTGAAATTATTGCTTGTCAAATGTCTGGCCCTGTCTTATCTTTGGGGTATGAATCAACTGCCCCTGCACAAGCGCGTGATGATCCTGAACATGTTGGTCGAGGGAATGTCATTGCGCTCCACCAGCCGCACCGCAGACGTATCCATCAACACAGTTACAAAGCTTCTGGTCGATGCTGGCTGGGCCTGCGAAGAGTACCATGATCTCGTAGTGCGCGGCGTGCAGGCAAAGCGGGTGCAGTGCGACGAGATATGGTCCTTCTGTTATACCAAGGACAAAAATCTCGACACCGCAAAAAATGCCCCAGGCGGCGCGGGCGATGTCTGGACCTGGACGGCCCTGGACTCGGACAGCAAGATGATCCTGTGTTTTCTCATTGGTGACCGGACGATAGATGCGGCCAAGGACTTCATGGTCGATCTCAGAAGCCGCCTGGTGGGTCGGGTCCAGCTTACTACGGACGGCCTCAAAGCCTATCTGGAGGCGGTCGAGGACGCATTTGGGGATACCGTAGACTTCGCCCAGCTCATAAAGGTCTACAAAGATCCTCCAAAAGAAGAAAAACGATACAGCCCCTCTCGATGCGTTGGAGCGTATAAGCGACGCATCCAGGGCCAACTAGACTGGTCAGTCGTGAGCACGTCCCATGTTGAACGCCACAACTTGAGCATGAGGATGAGAATGTGCCGGTTTACCCGTTTGACCAATGCATTCAGCAAGAAGCTGGACAATCACCTGCACATGCTCAACCTGTATTTCCTGCACTACAACTTCATCAGGATTCACAAGTCTTTGGGTGTAACACCAGCTATGGAAGCCGGGTTGTCAGACACACTATATGACATGGAGTGGATCGTCAGCCTGATAGATGAGAGGGCGCCCGAACCGAGACGCCCAAAAAGTTACAAGCCCCGTGTTTCAAACTGAGACACTACCAAGCTGCTAGGCTGCTGTGCAACGGGTGTGTAGGCAACCTATACTCTATGTTGGAAAGTTAGATTGAATGGGTCAAAAGACCTCTACCAACCTTGTCGGTGTCGATCTTTTTGCCGGTGCTGGCGGTATGTCGCTGGGCGCACGCATCGCGGGGATTCGCGTTGCGTTGGCGATTGAACGAGATTCACCTGCTGCATCGACGTACGCACTGAATCACCCAAACACTAACGTCGTAGTCAAAGACGTTCGCGACATTGACGCCCTTCCGGTCGACGTTAATGGTGGCGAGCGGATCCTGTTTGGGGGACCGCCTTGTCAGGGGTTCTCAACCTCGAACCAGCGTAATCGCACGAGTCAAAACGAAGCTAACTGGATGGTAGGACAATTCGTAAGATTGACGCGAGTTTGGGAACCAGATTGGGTCGTCTTCGAGAACGTAAAGGGGATAATTGAAACCGAGGGGGGCAAGTTCAGGGAGCTAGTTGAAGATGACCTAACGGCTCTGGGATATGAGTGTACTTGTGGCATTTTGTGTGCCTCGGATTTCGGAGTTCCCCAGTTCCGATCTCGCTTCTTTTTGGTTGGATCACGCAACGGAACCTGCCTGAGGTCCCCAACGAGAACCACTCGAAGGAGAGTCTCGGTTGGTGAAGCGATTCGTGATCTTCCTTGCCTGCAGAATGGGGCTAATGTCGACTATCTGCCCTACTCGAGGAAGGCAACAAGCAGGTACACCAATTTGATGCGGAACGGTATGAGCGGGTGCCGCAATCATTTGGTCACAAGGAACGCACCTTACGTTGTCCGGCGGTATGAGCACATCCCGCCCGGTGGCAACTGGGAGAATATTCCACCGAGCCTAATGCGTAGCTACACCGACGTAAGCCGTTGTCACACCGGGATCTATCGTCGGCTTTGCGCTGACAGACCGTCTGTGGTTCTGGGCAACTATAGGAAGAACATGCTCGTACATCCCTGGGAGAATCGGGGACTGTCAGTAAGAGAGGCAGCACGCCTCCAATCTTTTCCCGACAGCTATGTCTTTCCTCGTTGTTCAAGGTGAGATTGTCAGCCGCGTCTTCCAGCGACGCCGAGAGAATTGGGGACAAGTCAAAAGTATAGCAAGACTTTCGAAAGGTGTTGTATGTCTCGATGCATATTCGGGACCAGTTCTCGTAGCGGTCGATGCGCTCTTGCAGCGCCTGAATCGTTAGAAATTCTGTCTCATTGATTGACTTCTCCTTGGGGATCACCTTCGGTGTAGCGTGGGGAGCTTTCCGCGCCGATAGGAAAAAACGGTGCCCCCATGCGCAAGCAGGACATACGGGATGATCTGCTTGTAGGTCTCGTCTGTCTCTACCCTCTGGTTTCAGAAGATTGGGGCTTTTCTGGCCGCCATGGGTCGGCATAGCGTCGACAAGGTGCGACAACTGTGCTCGGCTGTGGTGCTCGACGCCTTGCGGCGGGAGTGTTTCGCTTGCCTGACGCTGGACTTCGATGGTTCCGTGACCGCCACCCGCGGACACGCCGAAGGCACCGCGGTCGGCTACAACACGCGGCAGAAGGGGGCGCGCAGCTACTACGACCTGTACTGTACTGTGGCGCAGACCGGGCAGTTTCTCGATGTCCTTCATCGTCCCGGCAACGTCCATGACAGCAACGGCGCCCATGATTTCATGATGGACAACTTTGATCGCGTCCGCGCTCTGTACCCGATACCGTACTCGAGTCGCGATTGGACAGCACCTTCTTCAGTCGCAAGACGCTCACCCTCATGGATCTCTATAGCGTCGAGGCCACGGTCAGCGTGCCTTTTGAACGCTTTCCCGTGCTCAAGCAAATGATCGCGGCGCGGCGGCGCTGGCTTCCGTTGGATGGCGAGCGCTCCTATTTCGAAAGTGATTGGAACCCCGACAGCTGGTCGGCCTCCTATCGTTTTCTCTTCGTGCGCCGCAAGGTCCGGCGCCAGGTCAAGGGAGCGCTGCAACTGGATCTGTTTGAACCCAGGGAAATCGACCACGACTACCGTGTCGTGGTCACCAACAAGATGGGCTCAGCCCACAGCGTCCTCCTCTTCCATTACGGTCGCGGCACGCAGGAAGGGATTTTCGCGGAGGGCAAGCAACATGTCGGGCTGGATCTGATCCCCACTCGGCGTTTGCTCGGCAACCAGATGGTCCCCCTGTGTGCGATGATGGCGCATAACCTGGGACGAGAAATGCAGATGCTCGCCCAACCGCGCGCCCGATATGCCCGCCGCCAAGCGCCCGGCGGCGTGGACTTTTCAGACGCTGGACACCCGGCGGCATCGCTTTATCCAGCGTGCCGCCCGTATCACGCAGCCTAAAGGAGAACTGACCCTGACGCTGAGCGCCAATCCTACGGTCAAGAAGGACCTGATGCATTTCCTCGAAGCGTTGCAGAAGGCGGCATGATCAACCACACCTTATTTTGCCATTTTCTGCAACATTAGGGTAATCAAATGGCATCCCGCGCTGCCGTTCCCGCGCCTGCTGCTGCTTCCAGATCGCGTTCACACCCCGCGCAACACTCCGGCGATCTCCTTGTAGTCCCTCCTCAAGAGTTCGACTTGCTGCTTCAAATCCTCCGCCAATTCTTCGGTCCGCCCGAGCTGCGGCTTCAAGTCCTTGACCGATTCTTCGAGCCGCGGCACCTGCTCCTGTAATTCCCCGGCCCACTCGGCCTGCTGCTCCATCTCCGCTTCGTACTGCTTCGACAGCGCGGTTAAGGCGTTCGTCAACTGCTGTTCTAACTCGGTCATAAAGCTCCTTCACTCGCTCGATAGCCTGACGGTAGGCCGTCCGTCCATGGTCAAGAGCGGATTTTCGGGGGTGCTCTCCGGCAGGATCGCGAAGCGCCGCCCGTCGACCTCGACGAGTGTCACGCCCCACGTGGTTTGCTCGATCCGCTCGATGGTCTGGCGCGCCTCTTGGATCTCGATCTCGAGCGCCGCCCGCGTCTCGATGAGGCTCTGGATGTGGTTGGAATACCACCGCGTCAGGCCCCAGCTCCCGGCCAAGATGCCGAGAAAGAGACACACCCCGACCACCACGCTCCGCAGCCACGCCCCCACAGCGCCGCGTTCATCCACCGGGGTGTGCTCCTTGATATCTCGCACGATGATATACGCCTCGTCGTTCACGCTCTGCCGTCAGTTTTCTGCGAGCTTCTTCAGCTCGCGCTGAGTCAGTGCCTCGATTTGTTGCCGCTCCTGGTCGGCCCTCTTCTGGAGTCGAGCTTGTAAGCCGCTCCCGCTGCAAGGCGGAAACCATCGTGGCGCGATCCGAGACGGCCCCCGTTTCGATGCCTTGGCTCAAATAGTCGGTAGGGGGTATTCGCTTTCGCAATAAGCGTGTTAAGGCTTGACTTCAATCTCCTACCAGCATATACTCCGCCTATTCTCCATCATGCATCGGGTCCGGTCTAGCCGGGTCCCCTGCTGAATATAACAGCCTCGCAGTTCGGTTTGGGGTAGCTCCCCGGCCCGGGTGAATAAGTAGGACTTCCTACGCTCGATGTATGGATGGAGAAGGGCCCGGCAATCTCTGCCGGTGCCAGACTCAACGCCAGGGCGTTGCCCTTGACGAACATCCGTACAAAGAAGGAAGAGAATGCATCGGTTAAATGCCGTAATCTTGCTGATTTTTCTCACTGCTTGTTCAGACTCCCCCCCTCCTACGGCGATCGACGCGGCCGCCTACGAAGGTCGCCTGCTCACCCCTGCCGGCGAGCCTTTGGCGTTGGCGGCCGTGGTCCTCTTGCGCTCAGGCTCGTTCGAGCTGGCGGCTAAAACTACCTCCGACGCAAAGGGGAACTTCCGCGTCGAGCTCGATCCGGGTCCCTACTGGCTGGTAGCCAGGGGCGTTGCACGGACCTACCTCGACACCTCCTTCACCCTTTCTGAGCGCGTTCCCACCTTATCGCTGGTGGGCCGGTCGCCGGCAACGGCCGCCAAGATCGTCGCTGAGGACGACATTCTCGGCGACGTGAACGGGAGTGGAGAGGTCGATCATTGGGACATGATGCTTTTGCTCTACCACCTTGTCGGCTGGCCGGCTTTGGACAGCTCATACAACTTCGATCTGGCAGACATCAACTCGGACGGCGCCATCGACTGGACCGACCTAGCCCTCTTGGGCGCCTGGATCCATACGAACCCAAAGCCCCCGAACACCTACCGCATCGGCGAACCTATGGACACGGACTCCACCAATGAGCGCCGGATGCAAGCAAGCTTGTCGCCCGATCCCTCGGGCACGACCTTCACCGCCGACGGGGAAACGTGGCATCAGTTCAGATTGAGCGTGATAACCGCCCTGGGACACCAAGGCCGCTACAGCGACCGGGTGAACGTGAGGATCGACGCTCCGTCAATTCTGAAGGTGTATCTGTGGCCTTCTACCTTCTACGGTTGCGGCGACGATCTCGATGAGTACGAAACCTACAACCTGCAATCGGTGTACTTCCTTGCCTGCAGGGAGGGGAGTGCCAATATCATTCTCGAAGATGAAGACGGCAACGAACTCGACAGGTACGCCGTCGAGATCGAAGCACTACCGGCCACGCCTGAAAAGAACGCGGCAACGAGCTTCAACATCGAGCTGGTGTTTGTCCCCCAAAGCTCCTATACCGAACACCAGAAAGACCTCTTCCGCCAGGCGGCAGCCCGCTGGGAGCGGGTTATCACTGGGGATATTCCCGACCTCTCTTACAGTCATTCCCCTGTTGACACCAGGAATTTCACTGGCGAGTGGGGCACTTGGTGGCGCGATCATATGCGCTCCTACTTTGGAGATATACGTGTGAACGATGTGGTGGACGATGTGCGGGTTTTTGTTGGCGGTCCGGTCCGCGACGATAATGCCTGGGGCTGGGGCGGGGCCTACTGGGTTCGCGATTCCTGGCAGAATCACCATCCCATCCTGAGCACCATTCGCCTCAGCAGGAATCTCATGGACGAAAACGATGCTACCGTGTCCAAAGTCATGCGACACGAAATCGGCCACGCCCTGGGATTTGCAGACTGGATGTTCAAGAAATTTGACCTCCTCCACAACCCCTCAGAGGATCACCCCTCTTATCTTCAGGCCCCCGACAGCTATTTCAGCGGCATCAAGGCCGTAACCGCCTTCAATCGGGCCGGGGGCAATCGCTATAGAGGGAATAAAGTCCCGCTGGAAAACGATCCCGATTACAGCAGGGACAGCCATTGGCGCGAAAGGGCCATGGGAGGCGAGCTCATGACATCAACAACCGATGCTGAAAACCCGTTATCCTTGATCACCATCCAGGCCATGGCCGATATGGGATACGAGGTAGATGTGAGTGAGGCGGAGTCCTACAGCGTGCCGCGTGTCTCCGCCAAGGTGACGACCGCAGGCAAGCGGCCCTTCTGCCAGGTCATTCGCCCGCCTGAGACAGCAGTTGACTTCCCGTAACTCGTTCTCTATACTGTAGATAGCAAGAAATAGCCCGACTGGAATCCCGGTCGGGCTATTCTTGCCTACCGCGTTCCTAAGAAAACGCGGACAAGGCTTTGACAACGAAGGAGAGGCTTTGATGCCAATAGTTACCCCCCAACGCGTTGTGGAGCGTTCAGGGGAGGTTGTGGCCGAAGTCGCCGACGATCTCTCGAGCAAGGGCGTGCTCGCCTTTCAGGGCGATGGCGCAGAACCACTGCTGCAGCGGCAAGTGTGTCCCTTGAAACATCGTCTTGGATAAGATGTTGAAGCTGGATTTGTAGGCGTGACAGTTCCAGCGCCCGATTTTATTCCCCTCCTTCTTGCGGGCGCATTCCCCGACCGTACCACACAAGGGACAAAAGGGCTCATCGCCGAAGCGGACCCGCTCCAGATGAGCAATGCAGGATTCTTGCGTCGGAAATCTTTGTGTCACGGTCAGCAAGTTCATTTTATCTCCTCCTTAACTGCTTGTTTTTCTTAATACTTAAGATAACAAACAAGGGGTCGAATGTCAAGCCTTAACGTGCTTATTGCGTTCGCTTTACGCCACCTGATACAACATGTAGTGGTGTGATCCCATCAACGGGATCCTCTCCCTCGACGGCCAATGTGTCGAGCGCCCGCTCGATGGCCACCAGATGCGCGACCACCTCCACCGCCTCGGCGTTCTCCTTGTGAATATTGGCCCACCGCGCCATCTGGTTCAGGTTCGAGCCGATCCGCGCCAGCTCGCGGGTGCGCTCCCGCTCCAGTTCGGTGTGCGCGACCGTCCAGGCGCGCACCCGGCCAACCGACCGGCACACCAGATCCGAGAGCAACAACCCAACGGAGCGCGCCTTGGCGTGCCACTCGGCCCGCTCCGCCTCGTGCAAACGTCCAATACTTGGTCATAGCTCCTTGCACAAAGTTATCGCCAATCGAATCTCTCCTGCAATGCCGTTTCGCAACCCCTAAACCCTTGAAAGCCCGTCCGGGGGGCGAGGGATTGCAGAACTGCTCCTTTGCGCAACCCTCGTCTGCTGATGGGCGTCGGTCGGAACCGTTCGCGGCGGAGAGGTGAGTCGTGGGCATCTTTGAACTTGAGAAAGATGAGATCGTCCAACTGCCGGGGCCATCGTCATCAACCCGGCCGAAAATCTGGTCATCGAGAGCCACAGCGCTTGGCCCTCGTGTGCAGTCGCAGAGATTACTTTAATAAGTTTGTAGGCCCTGAGGCTGCACGTTCTCTCTGGTAAGCCGACGGGCCAAACCGCTTTGAGGCTCGAGACTAATGCAACAAATTTCCGCGACGCCACACTAGGTGACTGGGCTCATCTTCTCGCAGCACAGGGCGGCCTTCTTTGAGGTGCTGACCCGTCTTCTTCGCCGTAACACCTGAGTTCTGGCATCCACCATTGCAACGAGCAGCGCGAACGCCACGCCAATGGCGAGGTTCTCGTTCAGTGGGTTCGCCTGGATGTTGTCGGGATGGCATTGTCAACTTGATCGAAGGACGGCGTTGGCCTGTTCAGAGGACGAGAGCCCCGGCGGGACTATGGCGGGACTATTATAATGTCTCCATGACCAGCTTCCAGATGTCAGTGACGGTGCTCGCGGTGATGCACGCGGTCTTCGCCAGCTTCACGGCCCTGGTGGGTGCATTCGCGAACGGTGGAGACGTCTGGCAACGGCTGCTAGTGGTCCTCTTGCATCCGCTTGGCGCCGCGCGGGCGTGCTAGTGCTCGTGTTGCGGCCCCGCCTCGCCACAGGGGCGCCGCAAGTGACAATGTGGCAGTCCGTCCCGTTAAAAGCCCCAATCTTCTGTCACCAGAGGGTTAATTGTCAACGATCATACATAATTCCCCTATTTTTGCATTTGGATGATCAAACTGACAGTGAGAAATGGAGCACTTACCATTCGATCCGCTGCAACAACGACGCGTCGGCCCATATTACAAAGAGCGGCAACACAGATTGTCATCTGGTGTCCAGAATTCCGACGATTTCCATCAGTGCGCGCCGCCCGTCAGGGTGTGCAAAACTGAAATCTGGGATAAACACCGTCTCCTTGAGGGCTTCGGTAGCCGTCATCGCGTGGCCCCCGGCGCTGTCGTCCGGTTTTTGCCGAGCTGGATTAAACGGACGGATTTGCGTCCGCAGAGCCGCTGAGCGTCCGCCGAGGTACCCCGGCGGACGCTGCGGACGGTATGGACGGTTGCGCCCCGCCCTCCTCTGGACCTGGGAGGGCCTCTTCGGCGGAGGTGATGTGAATGGTTCTGGTGCGCCCCCGGCCTTCCCTGGTGTAATGGATCTCGATGCCGGTCTTGCGCAGGAAGGCAGCGGCCCGCCGCAGGCGGTCGGAGAGCGCGCGTGGGCTGCCGGGCCAAGTCCTGGACTTGGCGGCCAAATCGCCAGCCGCTTGTGCCAGGAGGCCCAGAAGCTGCGTTGCCGTGCCCGTCCACTGCGTCCGTTGCACCATCACGGCGCACACGGCGGCGGCCACCGGGTCGGCCTCAATGACGTTTTCGACCGCCTTGTCGCGATTGCCGCGGTAGGCCGACCAGAAGGTGCCGGCGGGCCAGAGAGCCCGTTCACAGGCCGTTGCCCACAGCCCGAAATCCGCCATGCGGGGCAGCCCTTCCAGCTGGGTCTGTGGCAACCTCCTCAGGCCTTGCACCACGGCGTCGAACAGCCCACCCAGGATACGGGGCCGCTCGGCGTTGAAGGCGGCCCACAGTTCCGCCTCGGGCCGGCGGCATGCCTCGGGGATGGCCTCCAGGGTCAGGAACACGGCCCGGTCGGCCAGATCCGGCCGGCCGACGATGTCCTCGATGCCGTTGAGGATCACCGGCCGGGTGGCGTCGAACAGCACTTCGTCCTGGTCGGTGTAGAGCTGTCGCACGGCGAAGCCGCCGCCGGTCGCCAGACGGCAGAGCGTGTCGGAGATCCACGACGGCAGGGCTGAGACGTTGTCGAAGGCCAGCACATGCCCGTTAGTGGCGGCGATGAACAGGTCGCGGTCTTGGCGCGGCAAGGCCCGTAAGGGCGCGGTGTTGGGATCAAGCAGGGCGCGGAGGATCGCTGAGAAGGTGGATTTCGCCGAACCCTGTTCCCCCGACAGGACGATCACCGGATAGGGGCCGCGAGGGCGCAAGACCGCCAGCGCCCAGGCGATCACCAGTACGAAATCGGCGTCGGACCGGAGGTTGAGGAAGGAACGCAGCGTCTCGACGGATCCACCCGGTACCGGCATCGGCAAGGGCTGCATCCCGGCGGCGCGGCGGAAGCGCACCGGCGGATCGTCGATCACGCGCCAGCCGGCGGCGTCGATTTCGACCGCGCGCCAAGCGTCATCCCCGAGGTCGAGATAAAGCCGCCCGCCCAGACCGCCGACACGGATGCAGACCGACCGTTCCGGTCCGTCGAAATGCGCCTTGGCCTCCGCCACGTTGAGCGTGGCTTGCAGCGCCTCCGAACTGGGCGCGCCGCCCGTGGTCTCGAAGAACTGCCGCGCCAGCCAACGGCGGAAGCCTTTGGTCCGGACCGGCCAAGTCTCGCGATGGCCGTTGATGTTGATATCGGCGACGGCCGCCCCGTCCGCCGAATGGAAGAGGTCGGCCGCGCCCAAGAGGTTGATTAGGACATCGGCCTGTGTCGGTCTCCGGCCCCTAGCGCCCGTTTCCTCGGCGATGGCCTCGTCGAGGGCCGTCACCCGGCAGCCCGCTTGCTTGAGACGCGCGCGCAACGCCTCGAAGGCGGCGCGGTCCTTCTTGCTCAGCGCCGCGAGCCGCTCCAGCACGTCCGGCGCGAAGGCCGCGCCAGGATCGGTCGCCGCCTTTTCGACCAGACCGTCCAGCGGGTCGGGGAAGTCCTCGGCGGCATCGATCGCAGCGGCTATCGGGGTCTCGGACACCGTCTCATAATTCCGTTCATTCCGCGCCCTCCGGGAGGTGGCGGGCGCAGCCGGTCAGGAGGTCGTTGAAGTCCATGCCGCGCGGCGGGCGCGCGATGCGCACGCGGTGGCCGTCTCGTGTCCAGTGCCTGGCACCCTCCCGCGCCGCTGCTTCGCCGGCATCGTCGCCATCGGCCAGCACGATCACCTCGCGGCATGTGCGGGGAAGATCGAGGGCCCGCAGGCCGGTGGTCGAAAGGGCCGCCCAGGCCGGTCGGCCCGTTGCCTGCATGGCGGCGAGGCAGGTCTCGATGCCTTCGCCGACCATGAGCACGTCGCCGGGCGCGGCAAGCCGGACGGCGCCGCCAGCGCACGGGCCGAGCATCATCTTTGACGGATCGACGGGTGCCTTGCCGGCGCCGGTCCGGCCCAGGAAGGTTCGGTGGATGGCCAGCGGCTGGTCGTCGCTCCCGCGCGTCACCAGTGCGACCATCGCCGGCCAGACGGTGCCCGAGGGATGCTTCAGCCCGGCATGAAAGCGCAGCGTCGGCGGGGGTGCGGCATTCAGGCCGCGCGTGGCGAGATAGGTCTCGACCGGCGTTCCGTCCGCCGGCCTCGCAGACTGCCAGATCGAGAGCGCGGCTTCGGTTCGCCTGGCGGGATCACGATCCAGGCGTTCCGTGACCACGGCTCGTCCCGCAGGGCGATGGGAACGGTGCGGCGCGCCCGCCGGCCAGAGGCCGTGCGTGCGCAGGGCTGCGATAACCTGGCGTTGACCGCAGCCAGCATGGCAGCGGACCAGCACTTGGCCGTTGGCCCCGTCACGGATCGATAGGCTGGGGTCCCGATCGTCGTGGGCTGGGCAGCGGGCCATCCAACCCCCGCCTGCGCGCCGGCCGCCGAGGGCCTTCGCCAGGGTATCAGCCGTCACCGCGTCGCCTCCTCTTCGAAGCCGCTCGGGCCGTGCCCGCACATGGGCTGCCGTTCCAGCGCCGGTAAGATCCGGCAGAAATGTTGTTCCGTCGGTCCTCGCGGCGATGTTTCTCCACAATGAACCTGAGGACGTACTCGATGCAAGCAAGGGTCGGCCGGTTTTGCCGGAGGGCCGCGTTGCATCGCGTATGACCGTCCAGGATCAGTCCCTCCCTCGTACTCAACACCGGTTCAGCGCAAGGTGCTGCGTGTGAAAAGGTCTGGCGAACCTTCGATGCCGCGACGGGACCGCAGATTTCGCGGTCAGCGGGACGGTCTGGCGTGGGGGTCACGACGGCTGGCCGGTCAACTTCTGGCGCGGCGCCTCGCGGCTGGCCTCGATCTGCCTGGTCAGCCACGCATCCACTTCCGCCTCGATCCAGCCGACGGCGCGGCCACCGAGGGATACGGGCCGGGGGAAGCGGCCTTCGGAAATGCGCAGATAGATCGTGCTGCGGGAAAGGCCGGTGCGGGCCTTGACGGCGGGAAGTCTGAGTATGCGGTGTGTCATTCTTCATCCCTCGCGAAATGATTGGGGGCACGTCGAGCAACAAGGTAGGTGGGCGCTTTGGGCACGAAAAGCGCCCGTCAGGCCCGCGCCCGGTGTGAGCAACTCGAAGCAGCCCAGCGGGTTACCACGTCGAGGGCGTGATTTTCAAGGCGGAAACCTTCGCGCGCATACGGACGAACTCTTGAAAAATCAACGGCTTACAGGCGGGTGAGTTGGGCGAAAAAATTCCGCCCAACTTTTTATGGCTGCAGCTGCTTGCGGATCGTTTCGGCGGCCCGGCCGCAGGCGACTTCCATGTTGGCAATTCGTTGTGAATACCAGACATCGGACATGTGCGGGCGCGTCTTTTTCAGTGCCCGATACGCCTTGCGCCAGCTCTGGCGCCGGGCCGCGGTCTCCAGCTTCCGCACCTCGCGCCGGGCCTGGCCGGGGGTGTAGCGGGCATCCCCCGTGGTGGAAGCGTCCACCAGTTGCCGGATCAGCCCGGCGTCGAGGGTATAGCGCCCGTCGGCGAATTGGAAGGCCTCCGCCAGTGGAATGCGGCTCGATCCCGCCACCAGCGCCAGTTCACCGTCAGACCGAAGACCTAGCATCTGGGTGCGCTTGTTCCCGGTCGCCATGCCGATCTCCAGCAGGCGTTCGTTGTCCTGCCTTTTGCCGCTGAATCGCAGAGACAGACTGTCGGCGATGAATCGGGCGACGGCAGGGGTGCTGGCCTGCCATTGCGTCAACCGGGCGGGCGGGATGTCCACGCGGTTTATGTCGCTGCGTTTGTCGCACACCACGAACAGCGCCGGATCGCCCGGGGGGGCGGGAATCGTGTGCACCGGCATCACACATTGCTGCTCGCAGCCTGGACACACCGTGCTGGAAGCAGGCCGCGCCGCGCGGATGATCTTTTGCGCCTTCAGCGCCGCTACCGCCTCATCCGACCATTGAGCCAGTGCGTGCGAGTCGATCCGGACAGCGTGGCTCGGGGAGGCGCCCACGCCGTCAAGGAGTTCGAACAGGGCGGCTTTCAGCGTCATGCCTCAGCCTCTTTCCGACGGTTCCTTGAGTTCGATGCCCGAGGCTTCCAGCATCGCCCGCAGCTTCAGATCCTGCGCGTCGTACTTGAGCGAGCAGGAATTGGGGTAGGTCAGGCGAACCGGCACCTTCCGGGCCGGGTTCGCCGCATCCATCACCACCAACGCCGCCAGCTCCACCTGAGTGACGCTGTAGCGGTGCAGAGGGGTGGACTCGCCGACCTTCTCCAGCAGGTCGTAGACCGCATCGGGACGGGTGGAGGCATCCGCTTCCACCGTGATCCGGTCTCCCCTTCTCACCCGCGACGACAACCGCAGTTTCCGCACCGCCACTTCTTCGATCCCGCTGCCCACGTCGTAAACGAACTCGAATTCCCTCTGGCGTAGCGGATTGAGATCGTAGACCCGCTGGTCCGTGGGATCGGGCGGCAGTCGCAGTTTCAGAATCGCCGTCGCGAACATCTCCTGCAACGGTTCCACGGCCCGGTAGGGACCGCGAAAGTTCACGTCAAGCGAGCCTTCCTGCTGCGAGTAGACGAAGATCACCTCGAAGGCCGGATTGTGCGGCCGCCGGTCGAACGCTCCGTTCACCCATTCGATCTGTTGCTGCGAGTAGTCTTCGGGATAGGCGAAGAAGTAATCCAGCTCGTTTCGGCGAAAGGCTTCCACCACACAGTTGTTGCCGCGGCCTTCGGTGTGGTGGAAGTAGGCGCGGATCAGAGTGGCAAGCTGCTCGAGGCTGGCCGTGTCCACTGCCGCCGGTTGGTGGCCCAAATGCTTGCGCTTGCGCCAGTAGGGCAGCACATCGGCGTGATAGAACCGCGTAGCGCCCCGCCAGAAGTCCGGGTAATCCATGGAGGTGACCATGGCCCGATGGTAGTGGTTGGGCAGCGCCGACAACGTTTCGACGAAAGCGGTCAACGCATCGAGGGCATCCCGCCACTGCCAGCGCGCTTCGTCGAGAATGGCCCAGACGCCCTTCTCGCAGCTCATCTCGAAGATCTCTCGAAACGCGGCGTCCATCGCGTTGCGTTGCTCCTCGGGCAGCTCCAGCCAAGCCCTGAACAACTCGTCCGGTCGGGTTTCCTTCATGGTCGCGAAGTCCAGCTCGCCAAACAGCGCCTGGCCCTCGAAGTAGCGGGCCAGCAGATCATTCGGAATCTGCCGGAAGAAGCTCCGAGTCGAGTAGTGACGGGCCATCGGTCTATGCTCCAACCGTTTCGTTCTGAAATCCCCAAGAGGGTGTAGGAGGTTTTACGGTCTTCCAACACCACTGAACGGGTTCAGAACAACAGGCCGGAGACCCTTGCCTGACGCGGCGCGCAACGGAGAAACCCGGTTTAATGGGTTCGGGGAAATGCGCCGAAAGGCGGTGGGGGAGAGCCGCCGGGCTCGATCCTGTAAAAGGCTAACCTGCCCCTTCTCGTCCAACACATCGAGCCCGCCCCCAAGCAGATTTGCGGTATTCCAGAGTTCCGTGGCAGCATCTCCTCGTAGACGGCAGAGATTGGATGTGGCAGCGGCGAGATGATACGTGGTGGTGATGGCGACGTAGGGCTCGAAAAGCCAAGCGCAAGTTAAGGTTAATCCAGTATGCCTCTGAAACCCGTCACCGTCGAAGACCCAAGGACGGCCCATTTCCACTAATGTCAAGCGATGGCTCGTCGTCTCTATACAGACGTGTCGACGCCGGACGCAACGAGGCCGGTCAAGCGGGCTCCTATGCTGAGATCCTCAATTCGAGCCCTCAGTATTCCCGGGTATACGGGTGGGCGTCCTGCTCGCCTCGGACGCGATCCAAGCATGCCGCTCTCCATACGGAACCGCATCTTGAGCACGCAGGACTCGGCACTGGCCGTCATCCGTGACCACCGGTTCCGGTCTCATCCATGACGGGTCATCCATGACGGCGCTCCATCGGCGCGCCCTGACCGCCTGCCGCGCTCAGGTAGGCCGCCCAATCTTCCATGAGCTTGCGCCGCCGCTCGAACAGGTCCGAACGTGCGTAGGCCGCCTCGGTCTTGTCCTTGATCACATGCGCCAGCGCCGCTTCCATAACGGCGCGCGGCGCCTGGGTGCGTTCTGCCGCCCAGTCCCGGAAGCTCGACCGGAACCCGTGCGGCACGGCTTGGATGCCCAGGTCCCGCAGGAGCTTGGAAAGCGTGGCATCCGACAGCGGTTTGTCGTATCTTATGCCGGGAAACACGAGGCCGCTGCCGGCGGCGATCGCCTTCGCCTCGTTCAGGGTTTCCAGTGCCCGCCCGGACAACGGCACTCGGTGGGGACGCTTCGCTTTCATGCGCTCGCCGGGGATGATCCACTCGGATGTGTCCAAGTCGATTTCGTCCCATGTCGCCAGGCGAACTTCGCCCGAACGGCACGCGGTCAGCACCAAGAACTCGAAGGCCAGCTTGGAAGATAGGGATGCTTGCGAAGCCCGCACCGCCTGTATCGCGCCGGTGACCTCGCCATGGGGCGTCGCCAAGTGATGGCGCCGGACGCCGTTGTGCCGGGGCAGGGCTGCGCCCAGCGCGTCGCCGGCGGGGTTGTCTGGTCGCAAGCCTTGTGCCACGGCCCACTGCATCACCGCGCCGATACGCTGGCGCACCCGCCGTGCGGTTTCCGGCTTCTCGTGCCAAATCGGCGTCAACACCGCCATTACGTCCGCCGTGGTCACGTCCGAAACCGAACGGCGGCCCAAGCGCGGGAACACGTACTCGCGAAGCGACGATGCCCATTGCGCCGCGCTCTTGCCGCCCTTCTTCCAGGAAGGCCGGTGAATTTCTATCACCCGGGCGGCGGCGTCCTCGAACGTGGGCATGCCTTGATCCTTGCGCTTCTCCGCCAGCGGGTCGCCGCCCGCGCGCGCGCGCTGGCGGTGGGCAAGCGCCTGCTCGCGGGCTTCGGCCAACGACACCAGCGGAAAGCCGCCCAGGCCCAGTTCGCGCCGCCGCCCGTGAATCGTCAGCCGCTGCACCCAGCAGCGCGCGCCGGTGTCCGTGACCAGCAGATAGAGCCCGTGCCCGTCGCAGTACCGACCCGGCTTTGTCACCGTTCGGACAAACGCCGCGCTCAGCGCCTTCTCGGGATGCCGGCCCCGCTTGCGCCCGGCCTTCAAGGGGGGTGCGTTTGTCATTTTATTCCCCTTTTTTTCCCCTCAATTATAAGGGGAATATATCGGAACTCGCGGGAAGAATCAAGCCCTGTTTTGTGCAATAGCTCTTTGTTATACAAATACTTATTGGTAATCATAGGAAGATGACGGAATTGAAAATGGCGGACACCCTCTCCGCCATCAAACGAAGCTGCGCCCTCGTTCAATGGTAGGACACATGGTTCTGGACCATGTTATGGGGGTTCGAATCCCTGGGGCGCAGCCAATTTTTCTGTTCTCCAGAACAGCGATGTTCCGGAGGACAATCTTCGTACGCCGAGCTTGAATGGTCCCCGAGGCTGCGATCCATGATTGTCCCCACCTCGTTCCCACCGAAGGAGATTTTACGCCCATGAGCCGAGTCGCTGTTTGCATAGCTGTTATCACCGTCTTTTCGGTAGCCGAGTTATTCGCCGAAACCTACGCGATAGACAGGGGCCATTCCTCGGTGCAGTTCAGCGTTCGCCACCTCGTAAGCCGCACCAGCGGTCGTTTCAACGAGTACGCCGGCAGCATCTCCTACGACCCGGATCATCCGGGCAAAACGGCGGCCAGCGCGACGATTCAGGTGGGAAGCATCGACACCGACAACGCCAAGCGGGACGGGCATCTCAAGAGTGCGGACTTCTTCGATGTTGCCAACCATCCTCTGATTGCCTTCAAAAGCACCAACGCCAAAACGCAGGGGGATAAGATCCTGCTCAGCGGCGATCTGACCATGCACGGCATCACCAAAAAGGTCGAACTGCCGGTTGAGATCCTAGGGGTCGGCGTACATCCGATGAATCAAAAGCAGGTAGTCGGACTAACCACGGAACTCACCCTGAAACGGTCCGATTTCGGGGTCAACAGTTGGACCGATCCTGCCAGCATCGTCGGGGACGAGGTGAAGGTATCGCTTACCATCGAAGCGATCGCCGCAGACTAGAGCGAATCAAGAGCCGCTCGCGAAACAACCTTCTCCCCCGGACGAGACCCTCAATCCTGCCCTATGCGCCCTAAATCTGGGGACTCGTTGGCCGCGCTCGGCTTCCTTGCCCCGGCCGTCATCATACTTCTCGCCTTCGGCCTGTTCCCCATAGCGTACGCGATCTATGTCGGGTTGCACCGTTGGCGCATTCGCAAAGAAGAGCTCATCGGTTTCGAAAATTTCGCCCGCGCGTTGGGGGATCCGGTCTACGTTCTCTGTTTTCTACTCGGTCTCGGAGCAGCCTGGGGAGCGTTGCGCCTCTACACCCGCCAGGATCCGTCCGCACCGCAGCGATGGCGTTATGTAGCGGCGATCCCCCTTGCGATTCTTGCTATTTGGCTGTCGGTTGCGGTGGGCTTGGGTGGGATGGTGGAAACCGGGGATCACCGGATGTACAACGGGTTCAAGGTAACCGTATTCTACGTCCTCGGTACGATTCCCGCCGAACTTGCCATCTCGATGTCATTGGCGTATCTGCTCATGAAAAGCCTGCGCTCGAAAGGGTTCTTCCGCGTCCTCTTTTTCCTTCCGTATGTCACCCCCACCATCGCGACGGCGGTAGTTTTTCGCACCATATTCAGTCCCCACCCCTCGTCGTGGGCCAACCGGTTTTGGGGTTGGTTCGGCTTGGAGAACCAGCGCTGGCTCTACGAGAGCAAGTCGGTGGTGGCGTTGATTCTGAGCGGTCTGGATCTTGCCTATCCACCTTGGGTCGACAACTGGTTTCCGAGTTTGGCGTTGGTCTCCATCATCCTCTACAACATCTGGGTGTACATCGGCTATGACACGGTAATCCTGCTGGCTGGCCTGAGCGCCATCCCACGGCACTATTACGAAGCTGCCGAGATCGACGGAGCCAGTCCGAGACAGGTGTTCCGCCATATAACCTTACCCCTGGTCTCTCCCATCCTGTTTTTTCTGTCGATGGTGGCGGTGATTGGCACCTTCAAGGCGTTCAATCATATCTACATCATGCGCACCGCGGGAGCCCGGGACACCGCCGATGTTCTCAGCGTCGCGGTGTTCGATCAGATCTTCGAGTACCACAACGCCGGTTACGCGGCAGCGATGGCATTTGTGCTGTTTGTGGTGATTCTTGGGCTCACGCTGGCGCAGAATCGACTGCTTGGAGCGCGGGTATTCTATGGCGAGTGACGTAACAAAAAACCGCCGCCGCAGGTGGGCGATCTACGCCACCCTGGCAATAGGGGGCGCTGTCGCCGCGTTTCCGTTTGTGTGGATGCTGCTGGCATCGTTTATGACCCAGGGCGAAACAATGCGCCGCGTGTTAGCGCCCGAGACCGTGCAATGGGGTAATTACGTCCAGGCCTGGAGAGAAGCGGACTTCGGTCTCTACTTCCGGAATTCCCTGATCATCGCGGCGATCCAGGTGGGCGGTACCGTTCTGTTCTCACTCTTGGCGGCCTATCCTCTTGCCCGCATGTCTTTTCCAGGACGGGATCTGATATTTGCCGCGATTCTGGCCACCTTGATGATCCCCGAAACCGTGACCATGGTGCCAAATTTTCTCACCGTGTCGTGGCTACATCGCAACTCGCCCATCGCCTGGTTGAACAGCTGGCCGGCGCTGACGATTCCGTTCCTGACCAGCGCTTTCAGCATCTTCCTGCTGCGCCAGTTCCTGCGCAACATTCCCAACGATTTGTGGGATGCGGCCCGCATCGACGGGGCGGGCCACCTACGGTTTCTCTTCCAGATCGTGCTCCCCCTGTGCCGCGCGCCCTTGCTGACCGTCGCTATGTTCACCTTTATTGGTTCGTGGAATTCTCTGGCCTGGCCATTGTTGGTTACCAACACGCCGGACTGGCGACCCATATCGGTGGGACTGCAGCAGTTTGTCAGCGAAGCCGGGCCGGAGGTACATCTGCAGATGGCAGGGGCTGTTATCGCCACCTTGCCGGTGCTAGCGGCGTATTTCCTGATCCAGAAGGAGTTCACGGAAGGAATCTCGATGTCCGGTTTGAAAGGATAAAAGCGTTGTTTTTCAAGCGTCTAGGCCCCTTCATCATCGCTTTTTGGTTAGGTGGATGTGGGGATGTGCAGCGAGCTGAGAACCCCGTCGCCAACCTGGAAACGGTCGATCCCACGGGGCAAGAGGTGGTTTTCTGGTACCAGCACACGCGCATGCGCGAGGAAGCTCTGCTAGAGATGATCGCCGACTTCAACCGTGCCAATGACTACCAGATCACGGTGAAGGGAGAGTACGCCGGCGCTTACGCGGACATCTACAACAAGATGGTGGTGGGGTTGCAAGGGGGCGAACTGCCTGAATTGGTCGTGGCTTATCAGAACCAGGCGCAGGCGTATCACCGGGCCGAGGGTCTGATGGACATCAAAGCGTATATGAACTCGGGCAAGTGGGGGTTGTCCCCCGCCGCCAAAGCCGACTACCTCCAGGCATTTCTAGAGCAGGACGACATGGGCGGCGTGCAGATCGGATTTCCACCAAACCGGTCCATGGAGGTACTCTATTACAATTACGACTGGCTACAGGAGCTGGGACATGCGGCGCCACCGCGTAGCTGGGCCGAGTTCGCCGCCCTCTGCCGCCAAGCCCGGTTGCAGCCGTTCAGTCGCTCCTCGACCCCCGGCCGTAGCCTCGGTTTCCTGCTCGACACCGACGCCAGCCGCGCCGCCAGCATGACCATGAGCCGCGGTGGTGACTTCATCGGCAAGGACGGCGCGACCTACACCCTCAACACCCCCGAACTCCGCGCCTCGCTGACGCTCATGCAAGAGCTCATCGGAGAGGGGTGCGTCGAATTGTTGAGCGAGCGTTATGGGGATACCACGGAATTCAGCATCGGTACCGTTCTGTTCGCCTTGCGCAGCTCCTCCGGGCTGCCGTTTGTCAAGAGCGGGGTGGAATCGGGGGAGGGATTCGATTGGCGCGTCACCTCGCCCCCGTTTGACGGCGCGGGTCCCGTGGTCAATGTCTACGGTGCCAGTATTTCGATCTGTCGAACGACCGCACCGCAGCAATTGGCAGCCTGGCTGTTTTTAAAATGGTTTACGGAACCTCAGCAGCAGGCCCGCTGGGTGAGAGCGAGTAATTATTTTCCCGTTCGCAAGAGCACCGCCACAGAACTCGGTGACTATTTCGCCGAGAACCCGAACTACGAGCGGGCCTACCGTTTGTTGACCTACGGCAAGTCCGAACCGACGGTGATTAGCTACGAAGCGGTGCGGAAGTTGATTACCGACGCCATCGTGCAGACGGCAGACGGAGCGGATGTGTCGACCGTTCTTGCCGCGCTGGATGTTAAGGCCAATGACCTGGCGGCTCAGATGCATTAAGGCCGGAGCGCCGCTGGTCCAGACTGGGGAGCAGAAGGAGCAGGCAGGAGCACATAGGGGAGCAAGACAAAATGCAGTCGATTGAAGCGGATTTAGTGGTCATAGGAGCGGGTCCTGCCGGCCAAAAAGCGGCCATACAGGGCACCAAAGCGGGCAAGAAAGTGGTGTTGGTTGACCGCATGGGATTGCTGGGGGGCCACTGTTTGCACCATGGAACGATTCCTTCCAAGACCTTGCGGCGTGCCATTCTGGACCTGACGGGATTTCTTCAGTCAGCCTATTTCGGCCATGAGCACCGCAAAGTCTCCATGTCCGATCTGACCTTCAGGATCAATAAGGTGATCGAGGATCAAAACGACATGTTGCAGAAACAGTGCGAAGGAAACGGCGTTGAGGTCGTTTACGGAACGGCACGTTTTCGCAACGAGCACCTTATCGAGATTCTCGACGAGAATGAGCAACCGAACTGTCAGATCGAATGTCAGTTTGCGCTCATCGCCACCGGATCCCGGCCGCGCCATCCGATCGACATACCCAAGGAACCCCATCTCTTCATGGATTCGGACGAGGTCTTCCGCATGCCGGACCTGCCGAAATCGATCCTCGTCCTGGGCGCCGGAATCATCGGCTGCGAATACGCCACCATGTTTGCCGCGCTGGGGGTGAAAGTGCTCCTGGTCGACCGGCGAGACGAAGTGTTGCGCATGGTCGACGTGGAGGTAGGCGATCGGTTCCGCCAGTACATCGAAGAAATCGGCGTCGACATCCGCTTGGGCACGAAGATCGACGAGCTACGGAAGGCGGACAATGGTGCCGCGGAGATCGCGCTGGCGGATGGGGGTTCGATTCGGGCGGATCGTTGCTTCTATTCGATGGGGCGCGTGGCCAACGTCGAAAGCATGAATCTAGAGGGCGCCGGCATCAGCCTGAACAAAATGGGGAACGTTCCGGTCAACGCCTTGTTCCAGACCGATTGTGCCCATATCTATGCCGCCGGCGACGTTATCGGTCCGCCGGGACTGGCCTCAACCTCGGTGGAGCAAGGCAGGTTGGCGGTGCGCAACGCGTTCATGTTGAAAAGTCACCACTTCCCCGAGTTTTTTCCGTATGGCATCTATACCATTCCCGAGATTTCCAGCGTCGGTCCAACGGAGGAGGAATTGAAGAAGAAAGGGGTGCATTACGAGGTAGGAAGAGCCGAATACGGTGAGGTGGCGCGCGGTCCCATCGCGGGGGATACAACCGGTTTGATCAAAATCATATTTCACGCCGAGACGCGGGAGGTTCTCTCGGTCCACATCATAGGCACCAACGCCACGGAACTGATTCCGATCGGCCAGATGGCGATCGATTTCAATGTTCGGGTCGACTACTTCATCGACGCCATTTTTAACTATCCCACATTTTCGGAAGGGTTTCGCATTGCCGCGTTGAACGGGCTCAACAAGCTCGACAGCGTGGCCGAGAGCGACTCGGTGTAGAGGGACACGCGTGCGGCCAACGGGTGGAGCTAAGGCGGTTTAGATCTTGACCAGATGGGAACGAAAATGGGTTTTCAAGTCAATCTCCTGGGCGCACTCGGTACAGGTGAGCCGTTCCGTGCTGCCGCCATCGACGTAGGTGCAGCGACTCATGTGGGCTAACCGCTTCACTTCCTCCACTTCACCTTCTGCTTCTTCTCTAAGGTCCACGGCAAGCCAGTCGACGGCGCGACTGACGATTTCCCCGAATAACTTGTGTTTGGGCATATAGATCTTGTACTTCTTTCCGCAAGCGCAACGATATGACAGACCCAGTGCCACGTGGCCGAACTCCTGTGGATGTCAAGGGGACGAAAGGGAGGTGGGTTGGCAGCGACGGCTGCCCCTATCGTTTCTACAACTCAATTAAAAATAACAATAAACGAAGAATCCGGTTAGCCTTTTATGCCGAGCGCAACTTCTGGGTCGGGGTTGCCTGCAGCGACTGCAACTGCTGGCGTAACGTTTCAACCCGCTGGAGTTTGCCAACGATCGTATCGATGGGTCCCGTAAGCCGATACAAGAAATCGACGACCTCTGCGCTGCGCATCGGTTTTCCGGCCGCAAGGCCAACCGAGACACTGCCTCGGCTCATGGGCACATCGATCACGGTACCGAGATTGCACGGAGGTCCGCTAGGGGCGCGCCGCAAGAGGGAGCGCTGAAACGCTTCGTCCACCTCTCGCTCCCAAACCTTGCTGCGGCGCCAGTGGTTGAGCAGGCCGCGAACAGGCGGCAGGTCGCCGAGCAGACCAGGGATATCGTCGGAAGCGGTGAACAGTTGATACCCCTTGGATTCGGGGTAGGCCGTCCAACTGGTCAGGATCTGGGTTTCCTCGTCGATCATGTGCAGTTCCGCAACCTCGAACGGGATGCCCGTGTCCTGCAATTCGTCCGCCATCATGCGCACTACTTTTCCGAGATCGGCGAAGGAATCGATGGACAGACCGGCTTGTTGCAGCCGCGCGGAAGCCTGTTGAGAGCGACGTTGTGAGATGTCGCGGACGATGCCGAGCTGAATGTTCCCTGCCATATTTCGCGATGCCAACTCAACCGGAAACAGGGTCTGGTCACTGCGCACGAGGAGGATTTCGCGGGTATCTTCCATGCCGCCGGCAAAAAGCCGCTGCACCAGGGAGCGGGATTCAGGGGCCACGATGCGTTCGATGCTGCCGTGAATAAGGAGTTCCTCGCGGTCGTACCCGACAAGCTCGGCGAACGATCGATTGACGTACAGAAAACGACCGTTCTCATGCACCGCAAACGGTTCCAGGTAGTCTGCAATCTGCGGAAAACGGTCTTCTTTGCCGGCGAGCAACGAGTGTGTGCCGGCTTGGGGTATCGCGGCAAAAACCTCGTTGTCACCCATAAGAAAATCGACGGAGACGCTCAGGGCGTCGGCAAGATTCTTGAGTGCACTCGAGCGCAATTGTCGGACCCTTCCCGTCTCGATGCGCGAGATCGTGGCCTGCGACACGCCCGATAAGCCGGACAATCCCTTCTGATTGAGGCCTTGTTTTTGGCGCAGCGCTTTGAGTGTTTTTCCTAACGACATAAGAGCTCTCCAATGATGTATCCGAGTGTGTCGTCGCGAGAAAAAAGGAGCGACGAATGGCCGAACACGTACGTGGTTTTACTAGGTCCGAACAACAATATAATATTCACCGCGTTGGAAAACAACGGCATATCGTATTCATTGCCGAAAATTCAAGCCGGACACTGATCGGTTCCGGGGCACATGCCAGGTAAATGCGGCTAGGTATGACACCCGATCCACCCATCACCGCGACCATGAACCGCGAAATCTTGAGTCTCGCGCGTGCGGCTATTGCATCCGCGCTCACAGGCGAACCGGAACCGGCGCTCGACCCGAGTTGGCACTGCCACGCCGTGCTGCAGCTATATCGAGGAGTGTTCGTAACGCTGGAAAAGGACAACCAGCTGCGGGGCTGCATCGGGGAACTGGATGATCGGATGCCGCTGCATCACGGAATTCGGATCTGCTCCGTCAAAGCAGCTCTTGAAGACCCGCGCTTCGCTCCGGTAACCATGGAGGAGCTACCCTCCCTCTGCGTCTCCATCTCTATTATTAGCCGGCCCCAAACTTTAGAAGCAGACGGGGTGGAGCGGGCAACGGCACTGGTCCCTCATCGGGACGGGGTTATCCTCATTGTTTCCGGGCGACGATCCACCTTCCTGCCGCGTGTTTGGCAACAGTTTAAGGATCCGCGGGACTTCCTGACGCAGCTCTGTCTGAAGCATGGCGCCTCTCCGAATTGCTGGACCGATCCCTCTGTGGGGTTGCTCCGGTATGACGCTACAGAGATCAAAGAATTCACCCCGCCTGCGGCAGCCGATTAAATCCTTCCGCGCTCGCCGACTTCCCAACTGAGTTATCCGACCCTTCGGGACCTCTCGCTTTCGCTAGAATGGCGTGGGGGTGAAAAAACTAAAGCATGCCCCCAGCGACCCGATAGACGGGGAAGAAGACGTTGAGCCGAAGACCACTCAGCAGCCTTAAAATCGCTGCGTCGAGCGGCCCACAAAGAATCAGTAAGTTGTATATGATACTATGTGTTACGCGGAGAACTAGCCAATGACTCTACGCACCAACAACAACCTCATGGCCCTCACCGTCCAGCACGCCATTTCCGGGCAGAGTTCGCAGGCGATCCGCCACGTTGAAACCCTGTCGTCAGGCGTTCGCGTCAAAAGAGCATCCAACGATGCCTCCGGCGTGGCCATATCGGAAGGCTTGCGCGCTGACCTGGCCGGACTCGATCAAAACATCCGCAATGTCGAGCAGGCCGCCAACCTCTTGCAAGTCGCTGAAGGTTCGCTGCAGACGACCAGCCGGGCCCTCTTGCGCATGCGAGAGCTGGCGGTATTGGCCGCGGACGGCACTCTAAGCGACGGCCAACGCGAGGTGCTGAACGCCGAGTTCAATCAGGTGCGCTCCGATATAGACCGCCTGGCTCAGGCAACCACCTACAATGGCCGCATCCTGCTGGCAGGCGAGGGTGAAGCGGTGGTCGAGAAATCGACGGCGCTGATCAACGCCGCCGATACCGGCATTGTCGCTCACAATGTCTCCGGTGCAGAGCCGGGAACCTACGTCTTTACAGACTCGCCAGGGGATGCCTTTCTAAGCTTGAGCAACGGGGAAAACGCCCAGCAGATCAATCTGGGCACTATTTTAGACGCGGGGGTTGTACCCGCGGGTGTCAAGGTGCGCGTGAACTTCGACCGGCTAGGTCTGCAGATCACGCTCAGCGGAGGGGATGCAGGCGGCGACGGCCAGTACCGGGCGGGCGACCTCGATGGAACCACCGTGGAGGTCGAAGAAGGGGTGGGCGGCAGCTTTCAGGTGGGCCCCGACAACGAGGATTTTGACCGTTTGGTTCTCAACCTCCCGGACCTGCGTGCTTCGAGCACGACCCTCAACTTGGGGAAAGCGGAGGTAACCAGCCAGTCTTCAGCGCGTGCGACCATCGCGCAGGTAGACGAGGCCATTGCTCGCATCAGCGGCGAGCGGGGCAGACTCGGGGCTTTGCAGAATCGGCTCGGGTTTACGCTATCGTTTAGTGAAAACGAGATCGAGAACCTGCAGTCGTCCGACTCCAGCATTCGCGATGCCGACATGGCCCACGAATCGACCCGTTTCTCGCGCTCCGAAATCCTAGCAAATACCGGAAGCGCGATGATGGTTCAGGCGTTCGATAACGCCCGACTTTCCCTGTTGCTCTTGTAACTCGGGCACAACCGCCCGCTTGGCGACCTAAGCGGCGGGTTCTCAGTGCGCCTGCTGCTTCTTCAGAGACATGAGCGGTCGGCGCCCCAATTTCGACACCAAAATCCGCATAACAGACACCACGGCGCCCCAGTCCGGTCGACCCCGGCAAGGACCTCACGACAGGGCAAGAGCAAGGCCGTACTTCGCTGTCCAAGCAGCGGCTGGCCGACGTCTTTTACCTTGTGTATCTCTTATATATCTAATAACTTGGGTAGATGTCTGGAGGGCCGGAATGAACCCGATCGAAGGTTACGAACGGGTTCCCAGCGATGGCGCTGTAGACCTGCTGAAACAGGTGCTGCAGTTTCGCGAAACATGCCAGCAGTTAGAGAAACCCGAGGACGTGAACCATCTTCTAGGGCTGTTTCCGTTGGTGGGGCTACGGGAAGGATACATGTTGGACTACATCCAGACCAACATCGGAGAAATGGCCAGCGGGATTCAACCGTTCGCGCGCGCGCGCGACAGCGACGACACGCTGATAGGTTGGTTCGATGACGAACAGGAGCAACAGGACCAAGAAATTGAGCAGCTTTATCAGTATCTGTTGTTCGACTCGAGCGCCGAGAGCCTTTTCCAGTACGCCTTCTTTGTAACCGAGCTGCAATCCACACGAGCCAGCTGGCAGGTTTCGGATTGGATCGCATCCACCCCCGTTTTTTCCGCCGCCGCGTTCGACCACATCGTGGAAGAGGCGAACAAGGTGGACAGCCTGAAGCGACCCGAGTGGTACGGGCCCCTAGTCTCTCGAGAGGAAGGCGGCGGCCGGGTGAAGTTCCTGGTCCACACATCTATGACTTGGGAACGAATCTACTACCTTGACAGTCAGATTCTACCCAGCGGTTTAGTCAAACACGAGGCCGGGGAAATCATCGCTGATTTCGGCCACGGAATAATGTTATAAGGAGTTTCCTCGCCGCAAGTATGAGAGGTCCCATCGTCGCGCCGCGCAAAGAAGCTTCCCCCGTCGAGATCGCCGCCGTGCTCATGGACGTAGTATGCCATCCCGCGGATCGGGAGGACAGCGCCATGTCAACCCTTGCAGACCATCTCGAACTGGAAGCGGGACAACTGCGTTCCGAACTCCTGTACTTGAAGGCGTTTGCCGTGGATTTCGCCGTGGTACTCGCGCTGGGAGAATGTCCCGAAAAGAGTGAGCTCCTCGACCACTACTACGGGCATTGGGAGCATATTGCCGGGCAATCCGATGACGGGGTTCTAGACGACCTGCACGATCGCGTCAGCTACTACTCGGAGGCGGCCACTTCGTTGCAGGATACTGCCTCCGGCCTAGAGAGTCAGGTAGGTCAAGCATTTGCCCACCGCTTCGGCGCCACCGATCGGGCGGAAGACCTTTCGCTCGTTGGAGGTCAGATGTTTGCCGCCCTTTTTGCCGAGGTTACCGATCTCTTTCACGCGGTGAGTATCGTACCCTTTAGAGTCCCCGTCACAGAAAACAACTAGACCTTGAGTGCTCGCGCGACGGAATGGGTTCGACCTTGCTTCACCTTTTCGTAGTTGCCGAAGATCTCCTGGAACGCGCGTTTGATATACGCTTTCAAACCGGCATGGGTGACCACCCAAAGTGAGCCGCCGACGCGCAGATAACGGTAAGCGTCACCCAAGAGTATGGATAACATCTCGTTGCCCGCTTTGGCAGGAAGATTCGATACCACCGTGTCAAACGAAACGTCTGGCACGTTGCTGAACCCGTTGCTTAAATAGGCTCGACCATTGGTCAGCCCGTTGCCCGCGGCGTTCTTGTTGGCGTACTCCACGGCGACGAAATCCTTGTCCACCATATCTACCTCGCCGTCGGGACACAAGTGAGCCAAGGCCAGCCCGATAGCGCCGTAGCCGCAGCCGATATCGATGCAGCGGTGGTTCGCCGGTACCTCTAGGTGGCGAATGAGCAGGCGTGAACCTTCATCCACACCACGGGGGTTAAACAGACCCCAGGTGGAGCGGAACACGAAGGTTCGCCCAAGCATGCTCTCTTCGAATACGATGTCTTCCTTGAGTTTGTCCACGCGGCTATAATAACCGCGGAGAACGGCCGTTGACAAGAGAAACCGGCAGAGCCGGTAGCAGCATGCCATTTGTAGCGGCAGGTTTTCTAGCTAAGTTGCCAACTAGGTGATCGAATTGGCTTCCCGCGACGACCTTCATACCGAAGCGCTCATACAGGAATTGGCCGACCTCCGCTCGGGCATCGCGGACAAAAACCGTTTATTGGCCGCATTCGAGCAGATTGGCCGCGCTACGCTGTCGTCGCTTGACCTGGAGCAGCTTCTCGACACCTTGGCGACCCAGGTTATCAAAACCGGAATCTTCCGTTCCCTTGATGATCGCGTTGGTCGACGAGGACACCGATTCGATCGTGGTGGTGCGCAGTCTCATACACGAGGGCTTGTCTTTCAACAAGAAATTCGTGCTGGACGAAGATGTCATCCGGCCGGCGGCAACCGTGCCGATTCAAACCATCGCCGACGTCGTCGGGTTCCGCTACTCCCTGAACGACGACAACGTTACGGCGATGACGGCCCGCACCGGGGAGATGCAAGTGTTGGACGAGTGGAGCGACAACCTGGATCGACGGACCAACACCTGGCGGGAGCGTCAGGGCAAGGTGGCCTATTTTATTCCGGTAAAGCGGGAGGATCGGGTGCTGGCGGTCATGGCTACGGGTAGCCAGATGGACGATAAAGAAGCCGTCCTCGCGCGTATCGAAAGCATGCAACCGCTTTTGGCGCAGGTTGCCATCGCCCTAGAGCACGCCAAGCTGTACGCCCAGGTGCAGAAGGAGAGTGCCGACCGCGAGAAGGCCGAGCAAGCGCTGAAATCGCAACGGCAGGAGCTCATCTCAACGAACCTCCGCTTGGAGGAGAAAGAGAAGCTGGTAAACGCGTTTCACCACATGGGCCAGGTCACCTTGGCCTCACTGGACCTGGACCAGATCCTAGACAGCCTCGCTGGTCAACTCATCGAAACCGGCGTATTTCGCAGCCTCACGGTCGCCCTGGTGCAGCCCGAACGGGAACGGGTCGAGGTCGTCCGCAACTATGTGAGAGCCCCGATCTTGCAGAATACGGCAGACGGAATGCGAACCGTTCACGAAGGAACCATCGAGTCGCACCCGTACACCTTGCGCCCAAACCGCTCCGCCGCGAACCAACCGGATGAGAGCCGTCCGATTATCGGGTTGTCGTACGCCCTTGACGATGCCAATATCATGGCAGAGGTCGCGCGATCGGGCGAGACTCAGATTATTCGCGGATGGGATCCGCGTTTCGACTCCGGAGACGGTCCAGCCGACCCAGCGGTGATCGCAGCCCACGCCCGCAAAGCGTCCTACTTTGTTCCGGTAAAACAGGGCTCCCGGGTGTTGGCGGTGTTCGCCACCGGCAGCGAACTCGACGACTCCGACGAGATGTTGCGGCGCATCGAAGCCATGCAGCCCCTGCTGGGGCAAATCGCAATCGCCCTGGAACACGCGCGGCTGTACGAGGAGGTTCGAGCTGGCAAGGAGCGCATGCGGGGGCTCTCGCGGCGGCTCGTCGAAGTGCAGGAGGAAGAACGACGATCCCTGGCGCGGGAGCTGCACGACGAAATCGGCCAGACACTCACCGGGTTAAATCTCATTCTGCGGACGGTGCCACGACAGCCCGGCGAGCGCCTGAACCAGGCGATAAACCGAGCCCAAAAGCTGGTGCACGAGCTGGCCAACAACGTGCACGACCTATCTCTGGATCTGCGACCCTCCATGCTTGACGACCAGGGATTGCTCCACGCCTTGGCGTCGCACTTTTTGCGCTACACCGAACAGACTCAGGTGGAGGTGGTGTTCAAACATGACGGCCTGGAAAGAGGCTTTGCTCAGGAAGTCAGGACGGCGGCGTATCGCATCGTGCAAGAAGCGTTGACCAACGTCGCCCGGCACGCTGAAGTGAAGGAAGTTCATGTGCGCGTTTGGTCGAAATCCAAAAGACTGCACGTTCAAGTAGAGGATGACGGGGCTGGGTTCGACAGCATTGCAGACACGAATGGCATTAGTGGCGGGCTTGCGGGCATGAAAGAGCGCGCTCTGTTGCTGGGCGGAGTGCTGACCATCGATACGACCCCTGGCCGCGGAACCTGTCTTTTGGCGGAGCTGCCTTTGGTGGGCACGCCGTCCGCCGATGACTTAACCGTGGAGGCCGCCAATGGACGTCCTGCTAGCCGATGATCACGGCGTCGTATGCCAGGGGCTGCGCACGCTGTTGGAGTCGGAAAACGGTATCGAAGTGGTCGGGGTTGCAGCCGACGGTCTCGAAGCGGTGGAAAAAGTGGAGAAACTAAAGCCGGAGATCATGGTGTTGGATCTGATGATGCCCGGGCTTGGCGGCATCGATGTGCTGCGCCAGGCAAAGCGGAGATCGCCACAGACGAAGATCGTGGTATACTCGATGTACTCCGCCGGCTCCTATGTGGCCGAAGCGCTGAAGAATGGCGCTGGGGGGTATGTCCTCAAGAACGCGGCTCCGGACCACCTCGTTCAGGCGCTGAGGGAAGTGGCTGCGGGGCGCCATTATCTAAGTCCTCCTCTGTCCCAAGAATCGGTCGGAGCGTACCTGAA
The DNA here is from genome assembly GCA_965217095.1 of Candidatus Latescibacterota bacterium. GTDB lineage: Bacteria > Latescibacterota > UBA2968 > UBA8231 > UBA8231 > CAYNZV01. The sequence goes on along the minus strand of OZ244235.1, from coordinate 4,448,382 downwards.
ACTGGCCGAGTCGGGCGAAGAAGAGGTGTATGATACACTTACTCCCCGAGAGCGCGAGGTCATGCACCTGGTTTTGGAAGGGTGCAACAACCCCGATATCGGGCAGCGGCTCACTATCGGTCTGCGCACGGTGGAATACCACCGCTCCAACGTTATGAAAAAGCTAGGGCTGCGAACGAAAGGGGAGCTGATGCGATTCGCGTTAAAGAAAGGAATTCTACCGGTCGAGTAGGCGGCTGGCAGACGGGCGGGTCTCTGGCGCACTCACATGCCGAGGGTTTTTTTCAACGCCTTGGCGATGCGTTTGCGATCCACCTCTTGCACCGTGCCCACCCGATCGAGAATGAGGTCGTTGGGCAAGGTGAACGCCTTCATGCGGGCGATGCACGGTTTGCGCAGTCCCGCCTCGGGCCACGCTTCAAGGGCGACATCGCGCTGCCAATGGGGCGGTCGGTCGCTGGTTAACACCAGCAGCACCGAACTGCGGTTCTTGGCGTTGAATTCGACGCTGGAGACAACAAGAGCCTTGCGGCGCCTCACTTGGGCGGGATCGGCAAACGGGTAGGGCACCTCCACCACTTCGAAGGGGTCACAGATCATCGTCTTCTTCCCCCTCCCACTCGGCCAGGGTAGGTTGCAGGGCGCGGGCCCATGGTAGATCCATCAGCTCCGCTTTGACCAGGCGCACGTCGTCGTTTTCGATGGTGTAGCGGATCGCGTCGCCTGGACCAATCTCCAGCGCGCGGCGGACGGCTACAGGGATCGTGGTCTGACCTTTGGCGGAAATCGTGCTTATCAACGGTTTGGACATCTCGCTCCTACGTTGAAAAGTAAAGAAGTAAAGAGCTTTACGTAAGGATACAGGCATTCTTGGAAAATAACAAGGACGATGCTGAAAAGTTATCCGAGGACCCAGCGGCAGCAGTCGTGCTCGAGGTCGACAATCATCGGATCGTGGGGGACGACACAGATCAACACCCTTCGCCCAACGTGGGGGGACCGTTCGAGGGCCCCAATCCGGATACCATCGTTATTCACTTTACCGACGGTCACACACTCGAGGCAGCCATCGATACCCTCTGCGACGTGGACCGCAAGGTATCGGCACACCTGCTTGTGGGCCGCGACGGCGCCCTGGTTCAACTCGTCGCTTTCGACCAGATCGCCTGGCACGCCGGTCAAAGCAGCTGGGGGCAACGAACCCAGTTCAACCAGTATTCACTGGGTATCGAGGTGCAGAACGCCGGCAATATCGAGCAACGCGACGGCCGGTACATGTCGTCGTTGGGCCACGAGTACCCTCCCCAAGAGGTGAGCGAGGCGGTGCACCGCAATCAGGTTGAACCTTCCCTTTGGCACAATTACCCGGCGGTGCAGCTCGGGGCCGTTGAAAGAGTCTGCCGAGCCCTGGTCGAAACCTACAAGATTCATCACATCCTCGGTCACGAAGAAATCGCCCCGGATCGCAAGATCGATCCCGGTCCCGCCTTTCCCCTAGATCAGCTGCGCCATCACCTTCTGTACCGCGCTACGCCTGTGGTTTAAGCCGCGAGAGAGACTGCGCCTCTTCCCTCCGGTTCTGGCAACCGCCACGGAAAGCGCAGTTATTATGCGACGCTGCCGCACGGCTTCCGCAAATACGCCGTCAGCGTTATATTATACAAGTATTTCTGGCTATTTAACAGGTGCCAAAGGCGTCAAACTGTCGTTCCATTGCGGCGTTGTTTCGTGGGACCGAGCGGGGCCAACCTGCCGTGCCCCAAACAGTTACACCCAACGTCGGTGTTGGCACGATGCTTGCCCTATAAAACCCTTCTGTTCTTGAGCTCGAACCCTAAAGTCGGAGGAAAATATGGTTGTTCGAACCTTGCGTCTGATCTGCTTCGCGTTGTCTCTGGGTCCCTGGATGGTGGGGGACGCCGAAGCCCGCTTCTTTCGCCCCGGGCAGATTCCCAACGGACCTGTCAACAGCTGTTCCAACTGTCACATGAGTGCTTTCGGAGGCGATGCGCGCAACGCGTTCGGGCAAACGGTCGAGGCTAACTTTCTCACCGAGAGAAGCGTAGAAGGCAACGTGCTCTGGGGTCCGGAGCTGGCCGCCATAGACTCCGATGGGGACGGATTCACCAACGGCGAAGAGTTGGGAGACCCTGATGGGGCCTGGAAGGCCGGCGACGAGAACCCGGGCGACCCCGAGGCGGTCACCAAACCGTGGGACGCGGAGAGTCATCCTCCCGAACCTGCACAGCCGACGGCGGTCGAGGCTACCTCCTGGGCCAAAATCAAGGAGATCGTCGGCGCCGCGCTGGACTAACGCGCTCCCATGCTGAGCACGGTGGCTTCTGCCATGACCCGATCGATCTCCTCGCGGTCGAACGGTTTTGAGAGCAAGAGATCGATGGCGGGGTGACGGTCGGCGGGGGTGTCCTTGAGTTCCCATCCGGTCATGAGGACAACAACGGTACGCCGCCGCCGCCGCTTTACCGCCTCGGCCACCTCGAGTCCAGAGATGCCCCCCATGATCCAATCGCACAGAACCAGGTCGAACTCCCGCTCCGCTAGCCGCTGGAGGGCGGCGTCGCCGTCGTGTGCGGTAGTCACCTCGTTTCCCGCCAGCATTGGGGTGAGTATCTCGAGCACATGGGGCTCGTCGTCCACAACCAGGATCTCCAGTGCCCGCCCCGTCGCAGGGGGGAGAAGCGCCGGGTCTGAAGGTGTGCCGGCGTCTGTGGCCGGCACCCGCAGCACAAAGGTCGTACCCTTCCCAGGGCGGCTGTCGATGTCGATCCGTCCGCCCAATCCCTGAACCATGCCCCAGACGGTACTCAAACCCAATCCCGTCCCGCGGTCTCCTTTGGTGCTAAAAAAGGGTTCGAAAACCCGCGCCTGGGTCTTCTCATCCATTCCACGACCGGTGTCGGCGACCATCACCTCCACCTCCCGGTCTCTGAGCTGAGCCCCAATGGTGATGGTGCCACCGCCGGGCATGGCGTCAACGGCGTTGAAGATCAGATTCGACAGGATCTCCTCCCACACCGAAGCGAGGCCGTCCAACGGCGTGGACAGATCCAGATTCAAATCGATCTCGACCTGGCGCCCTTCGCGCCCGGCCTCCGATTGCCATTTCGGCCGCGTAATCTCCACGGTGTCGCGGATAACCTGAGGCAGGTTCACTTTTTCTTTCGCCGTCAAATCGACCGGTCTGCCGAAGGTCTGGATGCGCCTGACGATGGCTGAGCACCGCCGCGCTGAATCCACGATGCGAGCGGTGTCTTCGCGTATCTGCTCGGGCAACTCTTCGCGCATGTTGATGAGTTCCGCATTGCCCAAGACGATGGTGAGCAGATTGTTGAAATTGTGTGCTACACCGGCGGCCATTTCACCCAGCGCCCGCAGTTTCTCCGCTTCGTAGAGCTGTTCGCGAAATCGCGAGGTCGCCTCCTCGCGCTCGCGGCGCTCGGTAATATCGCGCGCAATGCCGTGAACACCGGTGGGTTCGCCTTCCTCCAGAATCCAGCGCGTGGCAACCTCCAAGGTAACCCGCTCCCCGTCCGCTCGCAGAAAAGCCGCCTCGAACGCCGGACGAGTGGTGCCGGGCTCGAACTGACCATGGCGGGCGCGCAGTCGTTCGGCGTCGGGAGCGGCCACAAGGTCGTAGAGGCATACCCCGTGTAGCTGCGCCGGCTCCCGTCCAAGAACGGACCGACACGCTTCGTTGACCGAGGTCAAACAGAACTCACGATCGGTGGTGAACACCATGTCCAGGGCGTTGTCGAAGAGGTCCCGGTAGCGTTGCTCCGATTCCTGCAGCGCATCCAGCGATTGGGCCAGAGAGGCCGCCATTTCATTGAAGGATCCTGCCAACTCGCCGACTTCACCTCCGCTTTCAACGGGGATGCGGTGGGACCATTCGCCAGCGGCCAGGCGCCGCGTTCCGGTGAGCAACAGCTGTATCGGGCGCACGATGCGACCTACCCCCACCAGGCTCAAGGCCAGCGCCACGGACAAGACACCAAGTCCAACCACCACCAGAAGGTGCTCCACCGTAGTGAGGAAGGCGGTGGCATCGTCGAGGGACACCTGGATAACGACGATGCCGCCCCCAGGCGTTGCCGCTTCCGTCAAGGGAGCTGTCAGCGTCAGGTAGGTCGCTCCGGCGAGAGAGACGGCGATCGGAACATCCGTCGAGGCCGGAAACAGTTCGCTTTCCAGCTGGCGTTGCAACAGCAGGCGCTGGTCGGCCCCCCACGTAGACGCCACGATATCTCCATCTAGTACGAAGGAAACGTGGCTGTGAGTCATCCCCTTGAGCAGCAGCGCCAGACGATCGTCAACCACGAACCCGGTGCTGAGTGTGCCTACGACTTGATCTTGAGACCAGACCGGTAGGACCACCGTCTGGAACAGCCGCTTGCCTTCGCGGTGCAACCCGATAGCCTGGGAAGCGCCGCTGCGCGCCGCCGCGATTCGCGGGTTGGCGGAGAGGTCTTCGCCGAAATCGACCCGGCACTTGAGGAGCCGCAAGGGGACCGCGTCGGCGTCGGTCAGAGCGACCCAATCGGCCGCCACGTGGCGTTGAATCTCATCCAGGAACGACCGTGGAACCGTACCCGATCGCAAGTGCGCGTGGGTGTTTTCGTCCCGCGCCACCGCCTCAACAAAACGCAGAGCGCCAGGGGTGGCGGTCCCCTCCTTCAACCCAATCGCCGCAAACCCCAGCAGATCGCCGCCGGCTTGGGACGCTGCCTGCAGGAGATCGTAGTTTTCGTTCCACATTTCCGCGGAAGACCGGGTAGCGTCAAGGGAAGAGCGCGAAAGGGGGAGGGCGGCGCCCCCCACTGTCGAGTGGATGTTGGCGCGCGCCAACACCAGACCGGCGGCGTTGGTCGCCATAAACAGGTCACTGCCGACAATCGCTTGAAACTGTTTGGCCACCGGAATCACCGTACGCGCATGTTGCATCAACTCCGGGTCGGGGATATCGAGAGTTGCTACAAAGCGGGGATCTTCGGCCACCACCTGGGTCTGGGATTGAAGCCAGCGGCCACGCTCGCTCATGAACTGGTCATAGAGCGAACGGGTCTCAAAGAGATCACGAGCGACCTCCGCTTCGACGCGATCGGCGACGAAAGAATGGATTACGGCCAGCGTCAACGCCAACAAGACGGCGACGACCCCTACCGTGAACAGCAGCATCTTTCGGTGCAGGGTCATCCTGCCCTCAGAAAGAGAACCGTACTTCGAGCGCGCCGGACTCGGGCACCACCGCCCGCCGCATACGCTCTCCGCGGTAGGGGTGCCACGCTTTCAGGTCGTAGATGCCACCGGGGATATCCTCGATGCTGAACTGTCCGGTGGAGTCAGGTACGGCAAAGAACGGGTTTTCGAGGACGAGCACGTAGGACTTCATGCCCGGATGGATTTCGCAGCGGAGAACCACGACGCCGGGTTGGTTGAAGGTCTGTTCACCACTCTCGCCGGCGCCATACCTACCGAGGTCGAAGCGCTCACCCGCAAACACGGAGAAGACGTTGTGGTAGTAGTTGTCCAGATTGGGAAACCCGACGAAGGTACCTTTTAGCACCGGCAACACGTGGGGCATGAACTGCTGCTGACGTTGCCGTACAATCGCTTTAGCGGCGCGTGGCGCAAACGTGGTGTCGGGGGAAGCGCCATCCACGTAAACCACCACGTGGGCAGCTCCCCGCGGCGAACGCGGGCTCCCGGTCGTACCGCGGAACGGTCCCAGGTAGTAGCGCGGGGGGCGTTGCACACGCTGACTTTCCTCGATCACAACCTGCCCGGTCACGGTGCCCGCTTCGAGTTCTGGCGTGCCCAATCCGAGTACCACAGCCGCCAGGCGTAGAGCTCGCATGATCCCGTTAGAACGAAGCCACCAGCTGCAGCGCCGTCAGGTCCAGATGCTGTACCCCGGGTTGGTCGACGACGTGCCGCTGCCAAACGGCTTTGCCGATCACGCCGCCGGTGAGCCGGTAGCGCAAACCCAGCTCACTGCCACTGAGGTCATACTCCCAGTCCGTCCGGCGCCCGGTTCCACTGGCGATCTTGCCGAAGTCCATGCGACCGTACCGCGCCGCAGCCGTCAAGCCGGCCCTCAGCTTGTAGCTTGCCTCCACATACCAACTCAAGGTTTTCAGGTCGACCGGCCCGGCGTTTAAGGTGGCTGCTTCCCAGGTGTTTGAAACGAGCTCGGTGACCAGCCGGAAGTGGCGGATTCCGTACTCCAGATCCAGGCCATAGATGATCTGCTCGAAATCTTCCAGATCCGCACCGGTGGTCTCGATCTGGGGTGCCACTCCCCCATCCAGGTAGGGGCCGCGGGCCAACGAAACACCCACCACGGCTCCCACGTGAGGCACAAAGGCCAGTCGGCCCAGGAGCTGTTTGCCGTCGTTGTTGTCGGTGGGGTTGGTACGGGGGTCGGACAGGGTACCCTGAGTGACGCCGACGAGGTACTCGAAGCGCCAGACCGAACCCACCGCCTGCACACCGAAGTCCCAGCAGGCATCGTAGATCAAGGGGAGTCCGTTGAAGTTGGGTGCGGTGCTTTCCTGGTAGCCGGTGAACCGTGCGGCCAGACCGCTGCCGCGGTGGCGCAAGAGATCGTCGTTGTCGGCGGGCAGCTGATTGGAACGGAGCGCCGTGAAATAGGTGTAGAAAAGGGGCAGTCCCATGAGCAGATTGCGGTCGGCATACGCCCGGGGAGCGAAGCTGCCGAACCCGGTCGGCAATCGACCCATTTGCAGCTGCAGATGTGCCGACGGGCTCGAAACCAGGGCGTAGCGCAGATAGGTCCGCAGATAGGTGTTGAGGCCCGCGCGTGCGGCGGGATCAAGAATGATCTGGTTCAACAGTGAGAAGCGCTGGTTAAACACCACGTCGCCGAAGGCGGTGAAACGCACATGGTCAAGAGGGTTGTCCCCGCGGCGAAAGGAATTCCGTTCACGGGCACCCTCGTCTCCTTCCGTGACCGTCATCGCCATCATCCCACCCAGGAAGATCTCGGGCTGTAGCTGATCTTGCCCGCGACACGGGGACGACAGGGCAACAAAAAAGAGGACTGCGCATCCGGCTAGCAGCATCGGCTCAGGCTTCGAGGAAGTGGAGGGAAGCATAGGTATTTTAGAGAAGATATCCGCAGGGTCCCCATGAGCAAGCCAACTTTCTGTCGGTTACCTTCGCCGAACGAGCCTAGGGAGCTAAATCGGCGATCCACCCAGCCAGCTCCGATTCCAGGCTAGGGTCGAGTTCGATGGCGCGCTGCAGATGAAGGCGTGCCTGGTCCAACGAGGATGAGTGTTTGGCCAGGATCTGCCCGACATTGGCGTGAATTCCAGCCTGTTTCTCATCGATGTGAAGCGATGCGGACCAGAAGTGGGCGGCGCGCTCGTAGCGCCCGCCGCGATAGGCGATGACCGCAAGGCGATTGTGGGCGGCAGAACTGGGGTAAAGCTGGTCGGCGAGTTCGTATACTTGCTTTGCCGCAGTCAACGTCCCTTTACGGTACATGAGGTTGGCGAGGATCAAGTACGAGTGCGATAGATCCTGGTGGTACGCCGGTGAGTGATGGGTGGCCGTTCCGAACTGTCGCACGACCTCCAGGGCCAACTCGGGCAAATCCAACACCGCAAAACTCATGGCACTGGCCCACGGCAACACGTGGGTCGCGCGGTTCTGGAAGCCGGCAACGAAACGGTCGGTAGCGTGCGAGTAAGGCAGTCCCCGCCGCCGGTTGGCGGCGGCCTGCATATAGTGAACCAGCGGCAGATTAGGATGTTCAGCCATCACCTCCGCCGCGGCATCCTCGACTGCCTCGTAGCGGCCCTCGCCAAACGCTCGGGCGGCCTTCTTCAGCAAGTCATCGGCACAGTCGCGATTTCTGGAGAGCTCATCCAGCCAGTTCTCCATAGCGGCAGCCACCGCCTCGTCGCTTTGTCGTCTCAGGATGTAGACCGCGGGGTGGTCGTACCCGATGAAGGAGGCTTCGGCGCCATCGTCGCGAAACTGGAAACCAAGCCACGAGGGGTAGTTCTTGAAACGGGCTACGGGTTTGAAGCCGAGATCACCTCGGACAAGCCGGTGGTAAAATCCGGCCGCCACCGGAAGCAGGCGCGGCGCAGCGGTGTACTGGGCATAACGGTTGACGTCGACGATGGCAATGTAGTCGAGGTCCATCAGACGGTCATGACGCAGATACTCGAACTGTGCTTCACACGACATGTAACCACGCGCTTCAAACAGGGTGCTCAAGTTGAGCACCACCGGGACGAACCGATCCTGAGGCACCAGGCGCAGCACGGTAAATCCACCGCGTTCAACGCCGACGCGTGCTCCGGGGGGCAGGTTCGCATACATCCAGCGGGCGGCCTGGATGCGACTGTCTTCGACGGAGTACACCTGGGAAAACGCCAGCCCGTAGATGCCCGCATGCAGGGCCACGCAGGTACAAACGCCGATGCCGATGACCCGAAATCGGGTCGACTGCGCCATCCGGCCGCAGAAGTCGCCCGCCAGCAACGCAAAAAACGGCAACAGCGGCAGTAGGTATCGCACGTGTTTGGTGTGCAACGCACCGATGAGCGCAAAATACAGAACCGCCCATCCGAGAATCAGCCACCCGATCGGGCGACGACGCCAAACCGCATACCCCAGGCTGGCGGCAAAGACGAGCGTCAACGGCCAGCCGACCGACAACGGCCACAGATCGGTCCAGTAATGCAGATAGGGGATGGTATGCAGATCGGCCACGGTCCACGAGCGGAGGATCTCGCCGCGGGCGACCTTGAGTGAAAAGTGCAGATCGTCGGAGGTCGTGCCGCTAAACAGGATGCCCGGGTCGGTTGCTAGATAGGGTTGCAACGCCAACAGCGTCGCCGTGGCCACCAACGCCGAGATCCACAGGTCAAGCCGGCGTAGTGCACGTGGACCGCGCATCACCACCACGCTTGCCACCAGCACCAGCCCTATGAGCAGTCCGTTCAATCGCGTGGCACCGGCCAAGCCAATGAGCACGCCAGCGGTGAGGAACCAGCCCCATCCGCCCTGCGCCACTGCTCGCAGAATAGTGTAGAAGGCGGCTAGGGTAATCACCGCGAAGAGGCCGTCGACCGTGAAGAAGTGGGCTTGTTGAATGGCGACGGGAGCGACCGCGGTGAAGAAGAGCGCCAAGAGCCCACTCCAGCGGTCCAGGAATCGCCGCGCCACGACCCATACCAGGGCCAGACACCCTACCGACAGCAGGGCAGAAACAAACCGCAGGGCGATGTACTGCCGGGATTCGGGAAGCCTTGCGGACCCAGCTGAGAACAACCCGATCCCTTCCAACACCCCGCGTGCCAGGTAGATCGGAACGAGCCCGTAGGCGGTGATCGGCGGGTCAAACGGCGATTTTAACTCACTCGCGGCGCGCAGCAGGGTCGCTTCGTCCGGATGGAAGTGGTGGAACGTTCCCCCCACGGCGACATTTTCCGTGCTGCCGACCGGAGGTTCGGTATGTCCCCGACTGAGTCCAACAAAGCGGGTGTAACACCCCAGGGCTAACACGAAAACCAACAATGCGTATCGAGCGAGAGAAGGCATCTGGCGTGGTGGTTGGAATGTTTTAGATTCGGACGCGCCAACGGCAACGCAAAGGTAGGAAATCCCGCCCCTATACAGGAGTATTGAAGTGACTCACGAACCAGCGATTCAGGTTCGCGATCTTACCAAAATCTACGCCGTTCCCGTTCGCGGTGCCGGTGTCAAGGCTGCCCTCAAGAGCTTGTTGCACCGCGAAACCCGTCAGGTCGAAGCGGTCAAAGAGATCGATTTCCAGGTGAGTGAGGGCGAGGTGGTTGGGTTCCTCGGTCCCAACGGAGCTGGAAAAACGACGACTCTCAAAATGCTTGCGGGCTTGCTGTACCCGACGGGTGGCCACTGCCACGTACTCGGGCACGATCCCTTCCGCAGGTCAAAGATGTTCCTGCGGCAGATCACCCTGGTCATGGGAAATCGGAACCAATTGGTGTGGGACTTGCCGGTAAGCGATTCGTTCGAACGGAACAGGGCGATCTACCGTCTCGATCCGCGCGAGTATGGCCACGCGCTTGGCGAGCTGCTGGACCTGGACGGCCTCTTGGACAAACCCGTGCGCAATCTGTCTCTGGGCGAACGTATGAAATGCGAGATCGCCGTGGCCCTGTTGCATCGCCCCCGCCTGCTCTTCCTGGACGAACCCACCCTCGGTCTAGACGTCACCATGCAGCGCCGGATTCGCGCCTTCATCGCCGAGTATAACCTGCGTTACGGCGCCACCGTCCTCCTGACCAGTCATTATATGGCAGACGTGGAAGCGCTCTGCAAGCGAGTGGTAATTATCCATCGCGGGGCGTTGCTTTTCGACGGCGACCTGGTCGATCTGGTGCAGCGATTTTCCCCTCATAAAACGATCATTGTGGAGTTGGCCAACGGTGAAACGGATCTCGGTAGTTATGGCCAAGTGATGCATCAGGAAGCGGGACGCACTACCCTGCGGGTTCCGAAGTCAGACACGCCGCAGATCACTGCGCGGCTATTGACCGATCTGCCGGTGTTGGATCTCACGGTCGAAGACCCCCGCATAGAAGAGGTCATCGAACAGGTGTTCGCCCAGTAACGGAAGGCACGCATTGCTCGGCATCTACTGGATCCTGTTCAAAACCTCTCTGTCGCTGCAGTTCCAGTACCGGGCCGAAATGATCACTGGCTCATGGGGCTGGTGATCCAGCCGGTCATCTACCTGGCTGTGTGGGTCGCCGTAGCAAGTTCGCAAGGGGGTGCGGTCGGCGGGTATACGAGCGGCGACCTCGCCGCCTACTTCCTCGTCATGATGGTAGTGCACCACCTGACGTTTACCTGGAACATGTTTGTATTCGAGTACCGGGTACGCACCGGAGAGTTTTCACCCTTGCTGCTACAGCCGCTACATCCCTTGCATCGAGATGTGGCCGAAAACATCGCCTTCAAAACCATAACCATGGTTGTGCTGGCACCGACGACGGTAGCCCTGATGCTGGTTTTCGAGCCTCGTATGGATCTGGTTCCCTGGAGGCTGGCGGTGTTTCTTCCGACCCTGGCGCTGGCCTTCGTGCTCAGGTTCTTTGTGGAATGGAGTCTGGCTCTGGCCGCCTTTTGGACCACACGGGTGGCCGCGCTCAATCAGGTGTACTTCTTCGCCATGCTGTTTCTAGCGGGTCGCATGGCGCCGCTGGACCTGATGCCGGCCTGGGTGCAACAAATGGCTTGGCTGTCGCCGTTTCGCTGGATGCTGGCGTTTCCGGTAGAACTCGTGCTCGGTCAGCTGAGTGTCGCGGAGATTCAACGAGGGCTGGTGGCGCAGGCGGTCTGGATTCTACTCGGGTTCGGGCTGCTGTCGCTGGTCTGGGGACGAGGCACCAAACGTTACTCGGCGGTGGGATCGTGAATCTTCTACGTCTGGCGGCACTGTTCTTCCGCATCGGTCTCATGAACGAGATGGCGTACCGCACCAACTTCCTGGTGCAGTTGCTGCAGGCTGCCATGACCCTGGCGACGTCACTGGCAGGTCTGGCGGTGATTTTCGCGCATACGGAGGATCTCGGAGGGTGGAGTCCGGTGGAGCTAGTGGCGCTATTGGGCGTATATCTGCTCATGGGCGGGCTGATCGGGCTGGTGATCCAACCCAGCATGCAGCGTTTCATGGAGGATGTCCGCAGTGGCACCCTGGACTTCACCTTGACCAAACCCGAAGACGCGCAGGTGTTGGTGTGCCTGAGCGAGATGCGCACCTGGCGGCTGGCGGACGTGGGTCTCGGTATGCTGGTGTTGGGCATCGCAATGGCCCGACGGGCTAACGCAGGTCAGTGCCTTTGCTGTCGCGTTGGCCATGGGCACCGTGATCGTATACAGTTTCTGGGTAATCCTGGCCACGCTCACGTTCTGGTTTGTCAAAATCGAAAATATCCTGGTTATCTTTCAGAGCATGTACGAGGCCGGCCGCTGGCCAGTAGGGGTGTACCCCCCGTGGCTGCGCGCTGCGCTGACCTTCCTGATCCCGATTGCCTTCGCAGTCACTGTGCCGACCGAGGCTCTGGTCGGTCGGCTCACCTTGGAAAACCTGGTGGTGGCGACCGCACTGGCCGCGACCATGCTGATCGCATCTCGGCTTACGTGGAGGCAGGGGGTCAAACATTATTCCGGAGCCTCGGCGTGAAGCTTGCTCATGCTCCCGAGGTGCTCCCGAACGTGGGCTTCAATCCGCCTTCATCCTTTTAGTTGTGTAAAAACAAGGAGATCTGTGCCATGATTGGCGCGATTGTTCGCCGCGAATTCCGCAGCGTGACCCTCGTTTCCATCCTCCTGATCGTAGCCTGTTTTGTGGGGATTCTACCATCCGCGGCCCACGCCGGTGACGAGATCACCGATCAGCTGCAGGAGCTTCGGGAGGAAAACGACCGGCTGCAGAGCCAGCTCTACCTGTCTGCCACGGCCAGCGGTGCCGCCCTGGTCCTGGCCGGACTCTTGCTTCTGGTCTGGTGGCTACGTCAAGACACCGTCGCGGCGCGCCGCTTCGTGTTGCGCAATGCGGCCAGAGAAACCCGGGCCACGTTGTCGGTAAGCGCCGAAGGGGGAGCAAAGCTCGAGTTGATGGATCGTGGCGGGCGCGGGGTCGTTACCGTAAGCACCGATCGCGAACCCGGACCCGGATTGCGACTCAACGACGACGACGGGCGCGAGCGCATGCGACTGGCGGTGGGTCCGGAGGGGGCCCCGTTTGTGGAGCTTTACGACGACCAGGGACGCGCCCGCAGTAGTCAAGCTCTCGGAGAGGACGGCAGCGGCAGTCTTGGAATCTACGACGAGCACGGCCAAGCCCGGGCGGGCATCGGGTCGCGGCCGGATGGGTCCCACAGCATGAACTTCCTGAACGCCGAAGGAGAGGCCCTGGTGCGATTGGGCATATCGCAGGATGAGATCCCCGAGTTCGAGCTGCTGGGCGAGGACGGCACCATGAGGGCAAGCTTGAAGACCCGCGCCGACGGCATGGCCCTGTTGGAGCTAAGCGACCAGGAGGGTCACGTGCGCGCGGTGCTTGGGGTCGTGTCCGACGGCACCTCACTCATCGGGCTGCTCGATCCCGAACAACGCATCCGCTCGGGCTTCGGCGTCAGCCGCGAGGGTCAGCCGCGGCTCAATCTCTACGACCCTTCGGGGGCCACGCGGGTATCGATCCACCTGACGGCCGACGGAGATCCGGGCATCGAATTGACGGATGGTGCCGACAACCTCTTGTTTGGAGCACCATAACCGATCGGGTGAACAATTTGGATACGGCAGTAATTATGGCGCGGGGACTGGGCAACCGCATGCGCAATGCGGCCACCGACGTGTCGTTGAGCACCGACCAGGACCGGGTCGCCGCGACCGGCGTCAAGGCCTTGATCCCGATCGACCGGCCGTTTCTGGATTACGTCCTGAGCAACCTCGCGGACGCCGGTTATCGCCACATCTGTCTCGTAATCGGCCCCGAGCACGGCGAGCTACGCCGTTACTACGGCGAAGAAATCAGTTGCCAGCGCCTGCGGGTAAGCTTCGCGGTTCAAGCCCAACCACGTGGCACGGCCGACGCGGTCGCCGCCGCCGAACCGATTGTGGGTGTGGAGCCGTTTCTGGTGATCAACTCGGACAACTATTATCCGGTCGACGCCTTGTGCGCGCTGCGAGCGCTGACGGGGCCGGGCTTGGCCGTCTTTTCACGCGCAGCAATGCTGCAGCTCAGCAATATCGACGAGCAGCGCCTGACCAAGTTCGCCGTCGTCGAGACCGACGCCAACGGCAACATGAAACAGGTGATCGAAAAACCCGAGCCTGCCATCCTGCAAGCGCTTCCCGAACCGGTAGGCCTCAGCATGAACTGCTGGCGTTTTCATGCGGAGATATTCACTGCCTGTCGTCACATCGACCCCTCGCCACGGGGCGAGTTCGAGATTACTGATGCGGCGCAGTATGTCATCGACGAAATGGGGGGGCAATTTCGCGTTCTCTATTCCAATGAAGCGGTCCTCGACATGTCCAGTCGCGACGATGTAGCCAGCGTTCGCGACTACCTCGCCGGGACCCCGGTATTCCTTTGAGGCGGGCATGATCTTTTTCGCGGGGCTCGCCTTTGGCAATCACCTGCAATATATTTGGACGTTTCGTCGTCCTACATCCGCAACCCTACTGCCTGAATAACTGTGGTCAAACAGCTCGCCGGCAAAATATTCGGATTTCAGCAGAAGATCGAAGCGCTCCAGGAGCAAATCGAACACCTGCGCTGGGATACCGCCTTCGGCATGTGGACGCGGGAGGCCTTTCTCCAGTTCTGTCAGATCATGCCCCGCGGCGTGCGGATTCTCGCCTTTATCGATTTGGACCAGATTCACGTGCTCAACGAGGAGTACGGCTACGCCGAGGTAGACCGCCGTGTTAAATCGACCTTCTCCGTTCCATTTCGCCGTAGCGACATCGTAGCTCGATGGTACTCCGGTGACGAGATTGTCATTCTCTTCGACTCCGATCAGGCCGGGGCCGTGTCGAAGATGGATGAGCTAGACCACTCGGCCAGCAACCAGGGTATGAGCTTCAAGTTTGTTTTCGGCGACTGGCAGGTAGGCAAAACCTACATCGAAGAAGTGGTGGAGGAGATGTCCAATCGATTGGCGTTCGAAAAGGAAGAACGTCGTTGAGACCCACTGCTCAGGCTCGCAACCGGTTGCCGGCTTCGAATTCGAAGCCGGTTTTTTTATGTACGTGGCTGTCGTTACTCTTGTTGGTTGCATGTGGCGACGGAGACCGGCGCACTCGTTTTGGCCCCGTCGACGACGTCGGGAGCTATCGCGAAGCGTTGAATCCGATCATCGAATCGGTCAGCGAAATCGAGGCGGACGTACAGGAGACCGCTGTGGGCGCGTCGGGAACGGCAACCGCCGCAAACCTGGCCGCCGCCTACGAACGCGTGCTTCCGGATCTGGAGGCAACTCGACAGACATTCGAGCGCATAAGCCCCCCACGCCGTCTGTCGAACTTGCATCGGCTGATCAGAGATCTGATCGACCTGAGAATCACCGCGTATGCGCTGGTCGTGCGCGGGTTCTCCGCTGGAAACGAGACGCTTTACGACGAGGCGGAACAGATGTTGGCGGCGGCCAACGACCTGATCGTGGAGATCAACGGCCTGTTGAGAAGAGTGGATGCGGAGTTGGCCGCCGCTGCGAGCAAACGGGGTCCCGTCGCTGCGGCCATACACACCGGCGGCAGATTCTACTAGAGTCGGACGCGACGTCCGTCGCGTGCAGAGCGGTAGGCCGCCTGCACGATGTCGACGACATGCACGGCCATCTCGCTGTCCATGGCGAGGGTACCGTGGTGCTGCATGGCGCCTACCAAGTCCCCTACCGGAGTCGGGGCAGGTGGCAGATCCGCTTCGCGAACGGTGGTTGACGTGTCACCGGTGCTTACCGTCACGGCGAACGGTACGCCGCGTACCAACGCGGTTGCCCGCGAACCGTAATACTGTCCATGTTGTCGTTTGGCGTGAATCCGACTGTCGCTGACAAAAAGGAACGTGGCCATGGCGCCGCTTTCTAACGTCAGGGTCATGGAGGTTCTCGATTCCAGCGGGGTGCTGTTGGTTTGGGCCGTGACCTCGCGGACGCGAAGGTCGGTGCACCACAACAGTTCACACAGGTAGTGCGTGCCGCCATCGATGAGACTGCCGCCGCCGTTCTGCTCCAGTTCCCGGCGAAAAAGCGTCGGTTTGACCACGCCGGAGATATCGTCTTGAAGCGGCTCGGCGCCGAAGACGCCCTGGGAGTTGCCTAGGAAGCTGAGTGCTGCCGACTCCAGGTCCCCCATGTAGCCGCTGCGAAACTGCTGGCGCAAGAAGTGGCAATGGCTCCAATACGGCGGGTTCTGCGCCACGACAAGCGGCAGTTGGCGTTCCCGCGCCAAGCGCGTTAGCGTACGGCCTTGTTTGGGATCGATGGTGATCGGTTTTTCCAGGAGGACGGGTAGATCTCGTTCCAACGCCGCCCGGGCGTGTTCGAAATGCAGGTGATGGGGCGAGCAGATGACGACACCATCCACCAGGTCGCTGTCGAGCAGCTTGCGGTAATCGGTAAAACAAGCTGGATCGCCGAAGTGGTTCGCCATGACCCGCAGTTCGTCCGGGTCCCGGCGGCAGAGGGCCGTAAGTTCGGCCTCCGCATGTTCCACGATGTCGGGACAGTGGCGGCGCGAGGCAAACCAGCCGGCGCCGATCACCCCCAGGCGTATTTTGGTAGCCATCGACTAAGACCTCGGTTTGGGTCGGGGAAGTGTAGCGGATTTACAGCTTCGAGCCAAGCCGGCCACGAGCCGTCTGAGACATTTGTCGTTATGGAGCCCGAAGAAGATCCAATCGAAACGCCGATCGATGGCACCCTCGATTTACACACCTTTCGACCGCAAGATGTGGGTACGTTGGTTCCAGATTATCTGAAAGCCTGCCGCGAGCACGGCATCTACCAGGCTCGCATCATACACGGCAAGGGCACCGGAACCTTGAAACGACGGGTCCACGCGGTGTTGGGACGTCTTTCATATGTCGATTCTTTTCGCCTCGCCGGCGAAGGCGGTGGCGGCTGGGGGGCGACTCTGGTATGGCTGCAGACAGAACGCTGAGCGGAGAAATCACCGGTTGCACCAAAACCAAGTTTCCGCGATACTAAGCGTAATTTCGAAAGCGACGGCGTGGCCACCAAACGGCAACAGATTCGCGCCCGCGCACAATCGAACGGGGGCAGCCGTCGTGCTCCCACTACGCTCCCAGACCAGAATGCAAGCGCCCGCGAACGACTATTACACCTACCAGCCGACGATTCAGCTGCGCAAGCCCCTGGCTATTACCGGGTATCCCGGCCTCCCGTTTCGCACGCTGGCATACGAGCTGGCGGCGACCGGCCTTTCCCTCATCGATGTGGACCGCTGGGTCGAACATCAGGTGGGGACATCGCTTTCCAACTTGGTGAGAGAAAACGGCATAGAGGCGCTAAGGCGCCGCGAAGCCAGCTTGGTGCTCCACAGCCTGGCTCCTTCCCCTCCACACCTTCTCATCTTCTCTGATCAAGCATTGCTCGAGGGTTCGACCCTGGACGCGGTGCAGGCGGCAGCGAACATCATCTACGTTCACACCGACCGCGCCACCTGGTTCTGGACCGCCCGTCAATGGGCTCGGGAGCACGGCATGCTCCCGCATCCCAGTCTGCCGGCCCCGCTCGAGCACCCCGAACAGCTGGATGGGATGTTGGCCGCACGTTTCGCGCCGTTACAACAAGCGGATCGAAGATTCCTCCTGGAGCACGAACCGGACCAAGCGTCCATCGACCACCTGATGTTTACCGTTCAGGAACTAGCGGCGGAGGTCTGAACGATGTCCCGCGTGTTGACCATAGGAGCGGCCCAATCGGGTCCGGTCCAGGCTACCCAGTCCCGCGAGCAGGTGGTTGAGCGGCTTCTCGCCATGATGCGACAGGCCCACGCTCAGGGCTGCGATTTGGTGGTGTTTACTGAGGTCGCGCTGGTTCCTTTCTTCCCGCATTGGTATATGGAAGATCAGGCACAGATCGACGCCTACTTCGAACGCGAGATGCCCAGCCGCGCCACCCAGCCCCTGTTCGATGAAGCGCAACGCCTGGGCATTGGATTTCACCTGGGGTTTGCCGAGCTGGCCGACGAGGGGGGACAACCGCGCCACTACAACAGTTGCATCCTGGTGGACCAGAGCGGAACCATCGTCGGCAAGTACCGCAAGATCCACCTGCCCGGTTTCGATGCCGAACAACCGGACCAGTCATTCCAGAACCTGGAGAAGCTTTACTTCGATCCCGGCAATCTCGGATTTCGGGTGTGGCGGGCGTTTGGCGGCATCGTCGGCCTGTGTATCTGTTACGACCGGCGCTGGCCGGAGAGTTACCGGATGTTGGGGTTACAGGGAGCCGAGGTCATTCTACTCGGCTACAATACGCCCGTCGACAATCCGCCGTCAAAGCCGGGAACCTTGAACGCCAATTTTCACAATCTGCTCTGTATGCAAGCGGGCGCACTGCAGAACGCCAGCTGGGTGGTGGGCGTCGCCAAAGCCGGGGTTGAGGAAGGCATCGCCCAGATTGGCCAGAGCTGCATTATCGCCCCGTCGGGCGAGGTGGTCGCCATGGCCACCACGCTCGACGATGAGTTGATTGTGGCTCGCTGTGATCTGGACCGCGTGGTAGAATATCGCAAAGAGCAGGAATTCGAGAAAAACCGACGCATCGAACACTACGGTCTGATCACGCAGCAGGCAGGTATCGTTCCCCCTCCCCAATGATCACTCCTATCCACGGCTGTAGTTTCGCCGAGGGGGCTTGGGACCCGACCGAGTGGTGGCAGGTGAGGTCGCCCCGTTGGGACTGCGAAGGCGAATGGGTTCAGGAGCGCGACCACCTGCGAAACCGCGTTCCCGACCACTGGAGCCCGGAGGAGATGACCGCGGGCGGGCCCGGCGCCGGGGAGACCTACGTGAGCATGGTGTATAGCCGGCCGCTGACGGGAGAATTCCAGGTCGCTGCACGAACCTCCTTCGACCATCGCATGGCTCCGCTGATCGTGCTGGCTGCAAAGCCCGCCAACGTGGCAACCTATCGCGAGTACCGGGATCACTGCGAGGTCGTTCTGTTCGACGAGGGTGTCAACGTGTGGAGGCACGGTTTCTCGGACCAAGGTCCGCATTGGGCGCTGACGGCCCACTGGCGTTTGCGCCTAGCGCCAAAGCTGGAACACCAACTGCGCGTGCACCGGGTCGGCTACCAACTGAACGTGTTCGTGGACAACCAGGCGTTTACCTGCCATCTGGCGGCGCTGCCCGAACCCCTCTATGCCGGGATCACCGCCTGCGAGGGGGTCAATCGGTTCTTCGATTTCAAGGTAACAAGAGGTATGGGTAGCTGATGGCGGAATGGGTGCGCAGCACGAGCGAAGTGTTGGCTATGTTGCAGGATGTGGTAGCGATTGACAGCGTCAATCCGGCGCTCCCCGGCGGCGGTCGTGGAGAAGGAGCCATGGTCGACTACATCGAGCAATTCTTCACGGCCCTAGAGATTCCCTGCAAACGGCGGGAGGTCATGGAAGGACGCCCCAACATCCTGGCGACCCTGGAGGGTCAAGACCCAAATCGGACGCTGCTGTTCGAGTGCCACATGGACACCGCATCCACCGAGATCATGACGATTCCTCCCCTTGAACCGCACCTTCGCGAAGGGTCGCTCTACGGGCGCGGCTCGTGCGACACCAAAGCCGGCGGTGTGGCGATGATGTTGGCGATGAAACAACTGAAAGAGGCCCACATCAAACCGCCCCTTTCCATCGTCTACGCAGGGGCCGTAGATGAGGAGTATTTGATGCGCGGCTCCCAAGCCCTGGCCGCTGACCTCTCGCCGGAAGCGATGGTGGTGGCGGAGCCGACCGACCTAGAGGTCATCTGTGCCCACAAAGGAGTAGTCCGCTTTCATCTGACGATCCAGGGCAGGGCGGCCCACAGCTCCAAGCCGGACCTAGGTATCAACGCCATCTCGAAAATGGCTCGGTTGTTGATCCAGATCGAGACGGTGTTGAAGGAATCCTATCAGCAGCGCGAACACCCCCTCATCGGATCCCCGACCTACAGTGTCGGCACCATTGAAGGAGGCGCGCAGGTCAACTTCGTGCCCGACCAGTGTTGCGTCGCCATAGATTGCCGCACCATCCCAGGCGACTCGTCGGCCTCAACGCTGGCCGAGTTTCAGGCGATCGTCGACCGTGCCGCCGCCGCGGATCCAGAGTTGAAAGCGAGATTGGACTCGCCGTTTTTTCACTGCAGCCCGGTCGGTACCGCCGAAGATGCCATCATCGTACAGACGGCGCTGGAGGTCTGCCGCTCGGCGTTGGGGTCTGGTAAGACAGGAGGCGTGCCGTTCGCCACCGACGGCAGCGCGTTTTCTGATAAAAAGGTGGAGACCATCATATTGGGACCAGGAAGCATCGATCAGGCGCACGCCGCAGTGGAGTGGGTCGAGTGCGCGCAGGTCGAGAAGGCGGTAGAGGTGTATCGAGGCATTATGGAACGCGGGATCTAAGGAGCGGACGATGGACGCCATTCTCGACGATGTCGAAGCGCGGGTGCTGGGCGTGCTGGTGGAGAAGGAAAAAACTACCCCAGAGTATTATCCGCTGACGCTCAACGGCTTGACCACGGCCTGCAACCAGAAGTCCAACCGCAACCCCGTGGTTTCGTTCGACGAGAAAACCGTGGTGCGGGCGTTAGACGGACTGCGTGACAAGGCGTTGGTACGCCAGCTCAGCGGTGCCGAGATGCGCGTGCCGAAGTATTACCATCTGTGTCGCGAAACCTTCGACCTGGCCGACGGGCCGCTGGTAGCGCTTGCCGTTTTGATGCTGCGCGGGCCGCAAACCCTAGGGGAGGTTCGCGGTCGCAGCCAGCGGATGTTCGAGTTTGCCGACCTAGAGCATGTAGAGCAGACGTTGCGCCAGCTCCAGGACCGGGAAAGCGGAGCGTTTGTGCGGATATTGCCCCGACTTCCGGGTCGCAAGGAATCCCGCTACGCACACCTGTTGGCCGGGGAGCCGGAGTTGCCGGAACCCACCGCAGAGACGAGCGCGGAAGCGGCTACACTGGAGGTCCGCGCAGAGAACGAGCGGATCGCCCACCTCGAGTCGGAGGTGGCCTCGTTGAAGGACGAACTGGAGAACATCCGGCGCGAGTTCGGGGAATTCCGTCAGCAGTTTGACTAGGAGCGGGTGGGGTCTCCGGTTCGGGCTCGACGGCGCTCCCGCGCCTCAATCTTCGGGGATCGTCCTACTGATCTCGAGCGCCCGTTCCACCAAAACCTCCAGCTGACGAGGGCCTATCGCCCCCCTCCGGGCAGCACGCGATGCCCGCGTCAGCCACCCATCCAACTCGCGCCAAGATTCGGCGTAGCCGATGCTCTGCAGCAGGTCGCCAAAAAGCATCTTGTCCGGATCAAGCTCGGTATCTTCTACAACAATGACGGGCGCCGTGGTCACGAGGTGACCTCCTTGATGTCGGTCGCTAAGGGGAAGCAACCCTACATCTGGTAGCCGCAAAATCGGTGCCAGTATATGTTGTAGCAGTCAAGAGATAGGGACCGACCCCGCAGCATCGCTTATGTTATTGGAAAACTTCAGTTTACGTCAGTTTCCGGGCAGCTGCTTCTGGCACGGCCAGTAGCCGTGGTAAACGGCGGCGGGAAATATCGTGCCCGGACTTGGCCCAAAATGACGTCACGTCGGACCCATCGAGGACCCGATCGTCGACACAGGGGGCTGCGCAGCAAACTCAGTCGGCGGCGGCAAGATGGCGGGCGATAACCTCTGCCAGAGCGGCGCTGATCGAAGGCACGGCGGCCAGCTCCTCCATCGAGGCCTGGCGGATGCGCTTCACTGAACCCAGCTGGCGCAACAGTGCTTCTTTGCGTTTTTCGCCGACACCGGGAATGCCGTCCAGGGCGGACGCGAGGGTGCGTTTGCGACGCAGCTGTCGATGCCTGGTCAAAGCGAAGCGATGGGCTTCGTCTCGCAAGGTCTGCAGCAAGCGTAAGCTGGCGGAGTTGCGTGGCAGGTAGAGGGTCTCGCTGGCCCCGGGCACGATGATCTCGTCCAGCCGTTTCGCCAGGCCGATTACGGGTTGCGCGTCGGCCCCGAGCTCTCGCAAAGCGGCCACGGCGCTGGAGAGCTGACCTTTGCCGCCATCGATCAGCAAGAGGTCGGGCAGCGGTAGATCGAAATCCTGCAGCCGGCGAAACCGGCGCGTCACCACCTCATGGATGCTGGCAAAGTCGTCCGGTCCTTCCACAGATTTGATCTTGAACATCCGGTAGTCGCTGCGCCGGGATTTTCCGTCGACAAAAACCACCAGGGATCCGACGCTTTCGCTGCCCTGGAAATTGGAGATGTCCACCGCTTCAATCCGCCGCGGTGGCATCGCCAGGCCCAAATCCCTTTGCAACGCGTGCAACGACTGAGGCAGAGTGCCACGGCGCTGTTCCCGCTTCAGCTGCCGTTCCGTCAGGGCTTGCTCGGCGTTGCGATTGGCGATCTCTAGCGGTTTCAGCTTGTCGCCCCGTTGCGGGGTGGTGATCGTCAGCTTGCGGGAGCTCTTGGCGCCAAGCCAGCTGGAAACCTCCTCTAAGTCTGTCAGCTGCGCCGAGAGGTGAATCTCGTGCGGGACGGACTCGGTATGAAGATAGAATTGGCGCAGAAAAGCCGACAGAACTTCACCGTCGACCGCGTTCATAACACCTCCAAGGATGTGGAGTTTCTGCCCCAGTAACCGGCCTTCCCGGATCTCCAGCACGCAGCAGCACGCCTCGTCATCTTGGCGCGAGAAACCCACGACATCGCGGTCAATCAGCTCGGCGGTTATGACCTTTTGTCGATTGCGAACCGTCTCCAGCGCGCTGATCTGGTCGCGGCAGCGGGCAGCGCGTTCGAAATTGAGTTTCTCGGCGGCCTCCTCCATCCGCTCCTGCAGCTCGCGGATGACCTCTGAGTTGTGACCCTTCAAAAAACGCACAGCACGATTTACCGTCGCTCTATACTCGGCGATGCTCACCAGATCTTCACAAGGGCCCTCACATCGTTTGATGTGATAGTCCATGCACAGCGTGACCCCTTTCTGGGGCAGGTCGTATTTGCAGGACCGAACCGGGAAGATCTTGTGCATGAGATCCAGGGCGGTGCGCATTGCGCCAACGTTGCTGAACGGGCCCAAGTAGCGCGAGCCGTCCTCGACGATATCGCGGGTTACGACTACCCGTGGATAGGTCTCCTTGGTGATGCGTACGACCGGGTATTTCTTGTCGTCTTTGAGATTGATGTTGTAACGCGGTTTGAACTCTCTGATCTGCGTCGCTTCGAGGACCAGCGCCTCCTGCTCGGTACGGGTAACCAGGAAGTCGATGTCTCTGACACTGTTGACCATGGCGGCGTACTGGGGACGTCCATCGTGATACCCCTCCTGGAAATAGGTCCTCACCCGGGCGCGCAGGCTCTTGGCCTTGCCGACGTAGACCACCTTGCCGTGGGCGTTCTTGAGGAAATAAACCCCGGGCTCTTGGGGCAGAGCGGTCAGTTTGAGTTGAAGCGATTCTGGAATGGTGTTCGGATCTGGGCGCATAGATGTGTGGGCGACGGCCCGTTGCACAAATATGCGCAAATCGGAGGAACGGCGGAAATCCGGCGTCTTCCGACGCGCGGCAAACGGCTCAGGTCGAGGCTAGTCGCGCCGCTCGGTGAGGTCCCACTGCAGTTCGCGTGGGTAAACGCAAAGACCGAAGAGGTGATGATCCGGATCGGAGGCTTCGGACAGGATTTCACGGCAGGGCAAAAGCCCTTTGAAGCCACCAAATTTACGGGCGGTCTGGAACACGACCTGGCTGGGGACATCCAATAGGAAACGGCGGCGGTACTCGCGGTCGTAGATCCAGACTCGGCGCATGATTACCTCTTTTCGTGGCCAGAGATAGGTTTCGCGGATAGAAACGGGATAGTGGTCATTTGAGCAGGTTACAAACGTATAGTGTTCAGCTTACAGACGCAAGAAAAAAGTGGCAGGAGGATGAATCGGTTGACAGGGGGCCAAAATACCTGCACCTTTGAGCACTAATGTCGACTCTTAACCGCACCATTCTTCACGCCGACATGGATGCGTTCTACGCTGCCATCGAACAGCGCGGCGTCGTTGCGACCTGCTCCTACGAGGCCCGGGTTTACGGCGTGCGTTCGGCAATGCCTTCCCTGGAAGCCCGTCGGCTCTGTCCGACCGGGATCTTCGTGGCGCCTCGGATGGGCGTCTACGCGGGCGAATCGCGCCAGGTGCAAGCCGTTTTTGAGCGCTACACACCTCTGGTCGAACCGATCTCCCTGGATGAGGCCTTTTTAGATGTCACCGGATCGACCGCCCTGTTCGGCCCCGGCCGCGAGATTGCATCGCGGATCAAAACCGAGATCAAGCGCGAGACCGGCCTCGCCGTTTCCGTGGGTATCGCTCCTTGCAAGTACGCCGCCAAGGTCGCTTCGGACCTGGATAAACCGGACGGATTGGTCGAGGTAGGTGCCGATGTGGCCGGATTCCTCGCGCCCCTGCCCGTCTCGTATTTGTGGGGCGCGGGGGCGGTGCTCCAACGCAAACTACGAGGAATGGGCTTGCGGCAGATCGAAGACCTGCAGCGCTACTCTCTCGAGGGGTTGTGGACGATGCTGGGCGCGGGCATGGGCAGCCGTTTCTATCGCCTGGTTCGTGGACTCGATCCGCGGGCGGGTATCCCCAACCCCGATCGATAAGCCAGGAAGAGACCTTCCACCAAAACCTAGAGGATCGCGAGGCGTGTCGCCGCGTTTTGTTCGAGTTCAGCGAGGAGGTGGGAAGACGACTGCGCCAACAAGGGCTGCTTGGCCGCACCATCCGCATTAAAGTGCGTTACGGAGACTTCACGACTTTTACCCGCCAACAGGCCATTCAAGCCACCGACAGCGACCGGCTCATCCGGCGGCACTCGGCCTCGCTGCTCGATCAACTCTGGCCAGGTCAGCCGGGTATCCGGCTTCTTGGTGTCGGTGTTGCTGGCCTGGTGCGACTCACGACGCCCACCCAGCTATCGCTGTTCGACCAGGAGTTCGCAGCGGGACGCCGCGGATTGCAGAACGCAATAGACGAGTTGAAAACACGGTTTGGGGCGCGCGCTGTCACCGTTGCCGCGGCGCTTCGGGACCGCCCGTACCTATGACGATGGCAGGAGCGCGCGCAAGGTCGCGAGATTGTCTTTGTCCTCCTCGATGCCATCCCCCTCCTTCGGGGTTTCCAAGACCATGGGAATGGCCTCAAACCGCTCGTCGTTGAGGAGGTTCCTGAAACCCTCGAGTCCGATGGCGCCCTGGCCGATGTGTTCGTGCCGATCCTTACGCGACCCGCATTCGTGTTTGCTGTCGTTGAGGTGGATGACCCGGACCGTGGCCAGGCCGACTGTTTCGTCTAGTTCGCCCACCGCTTTCTCAAAATCGGAGGGTGCGGCGAGGGGGTATCCGGCGGCGAATAGGTGGCAGGTGTCGAGACAAACCCCGAGCTTGCCGCCCGAACAGGCCTCCATAATGGTCGTCAGGTGCGCAAAGGCGTAGCCGAGGTTCGACCCTTGGCCGGCGGTATTCTCTAGACACAAGGTGACCTCGTTGTCATCGAGATTGGAGAACACCTCATCGAGGCTTGCGGCTACCTGCCGCAATCCCTGCTCCTCGCCGCTACCGACGTGCGATCCCGGGTGTAACACCAGATTCGGGATACCCAACTGGTTGCAGCGAGACATCTCGATGGTCAAGGCCTGCACCGATTTCTCGCGCAAGCCGGGTTCGGGCGATGCAATGTTTATCAGGTAGCTGGCGTGGGAACAAACCGCGGATATTCCGGTTTCCTGCTGCGCGGTATGCAGCATGCGGATGTCGTCGTCTCTAAGCTCTTTCGCGCGCCACTGGTTACTGGACTTGTTGAAGACTTGAACGACGTCGCAGGTTGCCTCGCGGCCGCGTTCGATGGCGCGGAATATCCCGCCACTTATAGATTGGTGAGCGCCCAGTTGCATGATGAAGTTCGTCCAAGAGCGATGGACCGCCTTCGACGGGTGCAAGCTTAGGCGCGTCCAACACGGGTGTCAACACGGATTCCCAACACCAAATCATGAGGCCGAGGGATCCCGAGCTGCGCTGCGGTCGCCGGGTACCTTGCCTCGATTTCGGAGCCGCGATATAATCTCATGGCGGTCTGCAAAACCTTCAGTCACGTGTCGCGATGCTGCCCAGGAGGAGGATGAGGTGACGATTCTCACCGACCACAAACTGTCCGAAATCGAAAACCGTTTGAATCGCGTATTCGTACCGCCAGAAGCGGTGCTGCTCGAAGGAAAGAGAGCGGTCCCGAGAAACCGCAAGGCGATGAAAGCCGAACT
Organism: Candidatus Latescibacterota bacterium; assembly: GCA_965217095.1. GTDB lineage: Bacteria > Latescibacterota > UBA2968 > UBA8231 > UBA8231 > CAYNZV01. The sequence continues at coordinate 4,422,298 of OZ244235.1, read as the reverse complement.
GGCATCCCGTATCGTGGCCGAAGATGCGATGAAGCTCCTTGAGGAGATACGGAGGTTCAAGGAGGTGGCGGGGCAGGTCCACGGTGAAATGGCGAACCTCGTCCGCGCGGAGCTGCCGTTGCCGGTGGGCCGCGAAGTCGTTCGTCGTTGGGCTTCGGAGTTGGAAGAGATCGTCTGAATTGTGCCCGCGGTCGGTGCCCACGCCGCGCCGCCCGCTGTTCGAGATTTCCGCTCCGCTGACCAACCGCGGAGCCGCGGCCGCACCTCGCCCTTGGTGCCATAGCTACTCCCGGGGCAACGGCGGGAGCGCGAAAACATGAGCGCCGAGCGCGGAGTTCTGCTCCAGGTATACACCCGCGAACTAAATCACCAGTCTGTCATTTGTGCCCTCGGCAAGCTGGATGGAGGCGAGACCTTCGCCATCCACGACGACCGCTTGCACGCTCGTTTTTTTATTCGCCTCGAAGACGAAAACCGCGTACGTGATGTCGCGGGTCCGGAGATCGACCTGAAGCCGGCCACAGTGACCACCATGGATGGCGCGCCGACCATCCGGGTTTCGTGCCCCAAACAGTACCGACTGCGCGACCTGGCAACCGTGTTGGCCGAGGCTGAGATCCGCACCTATGAGGCGGACCTGAATCTCACCTGGCAGTACCAAATGCGCTGGGGAATCCGTACGACCGTCTCCATCGAAGGCGATTACATCAGCGGCACTCGCGTCGGCCGCATCTACAAAAACCCGGCCATTTCGGCATCGATGTGCAATCCCCGCCTGTCCACTCTTGTCCTCGACATTGAGACCGACTACCCGCCAAAGACGGTATACGCCGTTTCACTCGTGCTCCGCGCGCCCGGCGAAGAATCGGTGGAGCAGGTTCACCTCGTGGGGCATCCGAACCCCGACGATACCTCGGAAACTCGATGTCACGTGGACGAGCCAGCCCTGCTGCGGGCGTTGGCCGCAACCGTTCGCGATTGGGATCCGGATATCCTGACGGGCTGGAACGTCATCGATTTCGACTTTCCCGTATTGCAACAACGTTTCCAAACGCACGGCATCCCGTTCACCATCGGACGCTCCGAGGAAACAGCCCGGGTGCGCGAGGGCCGTTCTTGGGGTGGCAGCCGGGTCGTCGTGCCCGGTCGTCAGGTACTGGACGCGTTACATCTGGTGCGCGCAACAACTCAGCGCTTCGAGGATTTCCGCTTGGACACGGTAGCCCGGCAGATCCTCGGACGCGGAAAAACCTTGGAAGCGGCCGACGATGAGGATATGGCGGCGCGTATCAAACGAGCCTATCGCGCCGACCGGGCCGCCTTTGCGGGGTATTGTCTGGAAGACTCGCGTTTGGTGGGCGATCTCCTGGAGCAGGAGGAGATCATCCCCCTGACCCTGCAACGCAGCATGCTTACCGGGTTGCCCCTGGATCGCGCCTGGGGCAGCATCCCGGCCTTCGAGTTTCTCTACATCGGCGAACTGCACCGCCGCGGCCTAGTGGCTCCCACTCTTGGCGTCGATCGCCAACCCAGCGGTGCCCCGGGTGGTTTGGTCATGTCACCCGAACCGGGTCTCTACCACCAGGTCTTCGTCTTCGATTTTAAGAGCTTGTACCCTTCCATCATTCGCACCTTCAATATTGATCCGCTCTCTTTTGTGCGCGCCGGCGCCGGCGATCCCATACGAGCGCCGAACGGCGCGATCTTCGATCGCGAGCCCGCCATCTTGCCGCACCTCTTGTCCGTGTTTTTTGAACACCGGGCACAAGCGCGGGCGCAAGGTAACGAGCTCGCTGCCCAAACCTACAAGATTCTTATGAACTCCTTTTATGGAGTGTTGGCCACCGACGCCTGTCGCTTCGCGCGCGGTGCCATCGCCGGCGCCATCACCGAATTTGGCCACTACCTGCTGCGCTGGGCTCGAAGTCTCCTGGAAGGAGCGGGATGTCAGGTACTGTATGGCGACACGGATTCGCTGTTTGTAGACGCACATCTTGGCAGCAGCGACGATGATACGGTTCACAACCGAGGGAAGGAGCTGTGTGCGTGGGTTAACGAGGAGTTGCGAAACCACATTCTGGAAAGGTGGCAGGTGGAGTCTCACCTTGAACTGGAATTCGAGAAGCAGTACAGACGCCTCCTGCTTCCCCCGATGCGACATGGAACCGGCGGGAGAGCGAAGGGATACGCGGGGCTACTGGTCAGTGGCAACGTGGAGGTAGTGGGCATGGAAGCGGTGCGTCGGGACTGGACCGAGATGGCTCACATGCTTCAACGGCAGTTGCTGGCGCTGCTCTTTCAGGATGCAACCGCCGCCGCCATCGAAACCCACGTGGTTCGTTGGATCGAAGCGTTGCGGCGAGGAGAAAAGGATGGGGATCTAGTCTACCGCAAGAATCTCCGCAAGCCGGTAGCTGCCTACAAACGCGCGGTTCCACCCCATGTCAGAGCGGCCCGGTTAATGAAGAATCCCAGCGGCGTGATCGCTTACGTAATGACCGTCCAGGGGCCGCAACCGGTTAACCACGTCAGCGCTGAGTTGGACTACGAGCACTACATCAAAACCCAGATCGAGCCGCTGCTGCGAACGCTGGCGGCAGTGATGCCTTTTGACGTGGACGGAGCGGTCAAAGGGGTGCTGGATCTGTTCGCGACGGCCGTGGCGCCTACGAAAGTCTAAAGGGGATTCTCTCTGCCACTCTTATACCGCGCACCCCCACCCGGGCGCGATACACGATAACTTCAACGCCGGTCGCCAATGCCCGCCCCAGCTCGTCCGCGTAGTGGGGGTCGATATCCCGGGCCGGTTCCATGCGGGCACAGTCCCCTCGATTGACCAGAAAGAACATCACGGCCCGGTGCCCACACCCGACCATAGCGCGCAGCTCTGACAAGTGTTTTGCGCCCCGCGCTGTTACCGCGTCGGGGAATTGTGCGACCCCGGCGCGAGCGAGGGTCACGTTCTTGACCTCCACGTAACAGATGCCGGGATCTTCTAGTCGCAGGTCCACGCGACTGTTGCGGCCGTAGGGTACTTCGCGGCGGATGGTGCGGAACCCGCAAAGCTCCTCGATGTGATCGCCGCGGACCGCGTCTTCTACCACGCGGTTGGGCATCATGGTGTTTATGCCCACCCACGAACGTCCAACTCGCACGAGCTCCCACGTGTGGCGTAGCTTGCGTTTTCGGTTGGGACTCTCCGAAAGCAACACCTCCGAATTCGGCGCATCACATCCCAACATCGATCCCGAATTGGCACAGTGCACGGTCAGCCGCTCGCCGGCCTCGTTCCGAACATCCGCCAAGAAACGTTTGTACCTGCGCACCAAGGTGGCGCGGCTCGTTTTGCCTTGAAAACGCACGAGGTTTCTGCGGTCAGACTGGTTGACGCGTCGGCAAGCCCCGTCTACCTTTCGCACCGTCATCCCCGCTTCACAACACGACGTTGCTGTAGACGCACTTCATGAATACCGAAGAGCTTGCACATATAGTTCGCCAGGGTTTCCGCCAGGGTCTCATCAATGTGCTGCTACCACGCCCATGGATACGGGACGCGCTGCGGGCGCAGACCACCATGGAGCTGGCGCAAAAACTGGCTGAGTTCTGCGACGATGACGGTTGGACGTTCAGCAGCAGCATTTCGCTCATTACCTTTAGCAAGGGGCCGCGAAACACCGGTCAACTGGATAACGCCTACCCCATCGCCGTTCCGTTAGCGGCGAAAGCGAGTTGAACAGGGGGTTAGTCGCGCGTCTTCAGCTTGCCTATTTGTGAGCAGATCGTTACCCTTGGCCTTGTTCTATCCCCTCTCCACCATCGCCTCCATCAACAACCCTCCCCCTGCAAAGGGATTCGTCGCATGAAACAGTTTAAGAAAGATGCCATCGCACAGCTTCTTCAAGAAAGACAGACTGCGTTGCCCCAAGAAGCCTACCAATATATCAAGCGAACCGTAGATAAGGGCCCCGACGGAGTGACTCCGTACGTCTTGCTGGGTCTTTGCCGCGATTTGAAGTGCCTTCCAACCGATATCATGCAAGCCGTATAATCCCACCCTCGTTGTTCGCCTGAGGTCTTCCGCGCGCAACCAATCACCCCGTCCCCGCTCTCGTCGTTTCTAAGACGGCGTGGATCGAAGCAGTCAGAATTCATCCTGGTGGCTGTCTTCGTCCAACGGCGCATAGTGAATACGCGACGAGCTCGGTGGCCTCGCGTTGCCGCCTCGTAGATCTTCCATCGTTTGTGCCACAAAGGCGCCTCCAAACAGAACAAGGGGATGTTCGAGATACCCCAGCGGTTCGCGCAGCTGCGGAAGCTCCGACTGTTCGCTCACGAGGCGGTAGCAATCCTGCGCTTCACTCAGATCGACGGTGCCGAGCCGAAGTCTGAGATCCGCGGCCTCAGCGGTAAGAGGATGGTTCGGGTCCGCGTACCGGTCGCACAGATCGTCCAGTAAATTCATGTTCCACCAATGGTCTTGATTCCACGGGTTGCGAGAGGCCGGCTTCTTTTGCAGAAGAAACCGATGGGTCGGTCTTAGCAGCGAGAGCGGTGTGGTGTGGGAAAGCAAAAGGGGCCCTGGACAAGGTAAAGCGGGAGCGTGTTCACTGTCCAGAGCCCCATCTGAGTCTCGTCCCTGAGAATCATTACTGTACTATATCGACCGTGCCCGTGGCGCTCTTAAATCGGCCGCGAAAATCTCTCTACCCCAGACGTTTCGCCGCCCTACAATCGGTCGATCGATCTCTGGAACAACGCGTGCCCGACGGACTCAGCTTATGGTCGGTTGGCGACTCACGATCTCGCGGTGAGTCCGGGTCGACGCTCCACCGTAACGCGCCCGCAGGCGGCTGACAGTGGACTGCCACAGCCAATATATTTAGCGCAGGTTGCCTTAAAGCTTGTTACAACAAAGGGGAGAGAAAACTAACGGGGACGGCGGAGGAAACCGTCCCCTTTGAGCGTCGCGCTCATGACCGATGTAACGTGCCGAAACCAAGATGTGTAGTGTACCGAAGCGCGACGCATTTTTCTTATCGGCAGTACCCTGGACACCTTGAGTTTTCGCGACGGCTCTGGGAACTAAAGAAACGCGGCCAAGGATTTGCCGGTCCCCGGGCGACACCAGCGACACCGCTTGAAATGCGCTTCCTGGCGCGGATTTGTGCGTCGGAGGGCGCAGTGTATTGTTCGAAGATCCATACGCCAGGGGATAACACTCTAGCCGAGATACCAGTCGGTGTTCGCCGGTCGTCCGCCCAGCGAAAAGGGAAATATCTACCCGCGGGCGGTCTCGCCAGGGCGGTTACGCGTGCGGCGTAGCGCGACGACGATCGACTTGATCTCGCAAGCGAATAGCCTCAATGGCAGAGAGCGGCCGCTGTGGCAGTGGTTGGTGGAAGGCCCGCAGGCAATGGGGGATCGGATCCGGCATACATATTGCTCTTTCGGAGGCACGTTAGCTCAACCTCACAGTGCACACCGCAAGAGGAAACCGATGCAAGGAAAGTGTTACCGCGTTGAAATGGTCGAAACCGACCCGCAGCAACTGGCGACCGCCTCCGAAGGAGCGCTAAACAACATGAAATTCGCCAGTCAACAGGTGTTCACGGCCGACCGTCTTGAAAGCGTTCGCGCGCTGTTGCGCAAGCAGACCGAACGGAGTTTTCTAGTAACCGCTGGCGCTTATGGCCGCGATCTTCAGGTGGTCGAGGTGTGGGCGGCAGGCAACTGCATTCGCAGCTTCAACTGAATTCCATGGAGCGGTAACCTTCCCGCCATTCCCAACCCCCATCGGCCGCACTCCTTCCCGCTATTTTTTCCGGCATGAAACTCCGTCAGACCTCAAGTTCTATGAGCTGTGCGTCGAGACGACCCACTTCGATGCGCAACGCGCCAACGGTAACAGGCAGCTTGAACCGCCGGGGACCGGCACTTCCGGGATTGATGTAGAGCACCTCCCCCTCGCGATGTATGCGCGCCACGTGGGAATGACCGTAGATGACTGCATCCACGTCCCCTACTACGTCAGCGTTCAAGCACCGAGATCGTGTAGGACAAAGAGTTTCTTGCCGTCCACTCCCAACCGTTCAAACTCGGGGAGCCGCGCCGCCCACGGATCGCGGTCGATGTTTCCCCGCACCACGAGCAACGGCGCCACGCCTCGGAGCCCGTCCAGGATATCCTTACGGCCCACGTCTCCAGCGTGAACGATCAGGTCACTGTTTTCGAGCTCTTCAAGCGGGGCCGGCCGCAATAGACCGTGGGTGTCGGAGATCAAACCTATCAGCATGGGGTCGTTGACATGGTTTTATGGCCACCGTTTTCTAGACGGACAATCGGCGACGGAACCTCTTGCTGTCGCCCGATCAACCGGAGATCTGCATCGCATGCATTCCCCATCTTCGCAATCGTGGAGCCCGAGAGGCCGTAGCACCGGCTCGGCGGTGCCCAATCGTTTTGAGCGTTTGCACCTTGAGTTAGATGTCACCGAAGAAAACCAGCCGCACGCCGTCCCGACCGAGTTCCTGCTCGACGATTCCCGCACCGTGCTGACGCGCAATGACAGCCCCGACGTCGGTTTCCGGTACAGCCTAAATCCCTATCGCGGGTGCGAGCACGGCTGCATCTATTGTTACGCACGTCCCACCCATGAGTATTTGGGTTTCTCCGCCGGCCTCGATTTCGAGACGCGCATTCTGGTCAAAGAAGACGCTCCGCGCCTACTGGAACATGCGTTTCAACGCCGGACCTGGAACCCGCAGATGGTAGCGCTCTCCGGTAATACCGACTGCTATCAACCGGTCGAACGCCGGCTCCAACTCACCCGTCGCTGCCTGGAGATATTTCTCAAGTATCGCAACCCGGTTGCCATCATCACTAAAAACGAGCTGGTCACTCGCGATCTTGATATCCTGGCGGAGTTGGCAGCCTTTGACCTGGTCCATGTCAACCTGTCGATCACCAGCATGGACGCCGATCTGGCCGGCGTCATGGAGCCCCGCACTTCTCGGCCCCGGCGACGCCTGCGCGCGGTGGAATTGTTGGCGGAACGAGGCATCCCAGTAGGCGTGATCATAGCGCCTCTGATTCCCGGCCTGAACGACCAGGAGATGCCCGAGATCCTCGCCGCGGCGGCCGCCGCCGGGGCCGGCTGGGCAAGCTACATCATGGTACGGTTGCCCGGTGCGGTCGAACCACTCTTCATGGAATGGTTGCAACGCCATTTTCCCGACCGCGCGTCGAAGATCGAAGCGCGGCTGCGCAGCGTGCGACGGGGACATCTATCCGAAAGCCGGTTCCACAGCCGCATGCGAGGCGAGGGTCGGTTCGCCACCCTGGTCGAAGATCTGTTCGTTTTGTCCCGGCGCCGACACGGACTCACCCAGCGTAGCGAGCACGAACTGTCGACGGCGCATTTTCGCTCCGTTCCCGGCCAGTTGCAGTTCGATCTGTAGCCTGGTTGTGCCGAACGAAGTCTCTTAGGCGCGGCCGCCCAGTTTGCAGACGATGTCGAATTCGGTCTTGGTGACCGGCTGGATCGACAACCTCTGACCCCGCTGCACGACTTTCATCTCCGCGAGTCCCGCAGCAGCCTTCAGGTCCGAGAGCGAGACAAACCGCTTGAGCGGACGTTTCCACTTCACGTCTACCGAGAACCAGCGGGGTTCGTCGGGGCTGGACTTTTCGTCGTAGTACGGACTGGAGGTATCGAACGCACTGGGATCGGGATACCCGGCCCGGGCGACTTCCGCCACCCCTCCCACACCGGGCGTCTCGCAGTTGGAGTTGTAGAACAACACCAGATCCCCTTTGGCCATGCCGTCGCGCAAGAAGTTGCGCGCCTGGTAATTGCGCACCCCCCGCCAATGTCCGACGCCGCCGGGCCGCTCCTTCAACTCGTCGAACGTGCACTCACTTTCTTCGCATTTCATAAGCCAGTATTTCTTCGCCATGGAACTCCTTCTCGGATCACCTAGAGCTGACTCCGGCCGTCCGTGCCACCGCGAAAAGGTATAGAACCGGCAACTGGAGTCGTCAACCGGAGGGAAGCAACAGACCACTTGACCGCCCCCCGCCGCTGGCCTTATGCTACATCGACGCACGCCCGATCCCGCCACCCATGAAGGGACGAAAAGCTCAATGACCAGCCACGTCGAACTAAGCACCCTGTCGGCCAACGAAACCCGCCAAGCCCTCACCGGCTGGTTTTCTACGGACCCGCAATCGCAGTACAGCATCTTTCGTCCCTCATCGACGGCGGAGATCCTCCTCATTCAAACCATCAAAGATGCGGAACAGTCCAACAGTTGGGCCGAAGGGCCGGAGATGCAGGAGTGGCAGAAGTACGGGTCTCAGTACGCCGCTACCCTGGCCGCCGCCGACGTCGCCAAGGCGCTCGACGAGCTGGTGGAGGATGATCGAACATACGCCGTAGAGATCGAACCGGATGCGAGCTTCCACGTCGAACCTCACGAGGAGCTGCATTTCGTCGACGGACTGGCCGTGCGCCACTTCTTCTTTAACAGTCTGTACCCCGACCTCATCACGATGGGCAACGACGGATCCATATTCGCCAATCTCTTCATGCATCTCAAGCGCGGCCAGACCAGCGAGGAGTCCCGACGGACGCTGGAATACCAGATCGTTCGAGACGATGGTAAAACCGTCGCCCGAGACGAGTTTTCCGAAGTTTCCTTTGCGCCCGGCAAATCGGACAGCTACATCGCCACAAAGATCGCATTTAAACTCAACGACATCGGCTCCTTCCTCCTGGAGGTCAACCTCCCAGGATCGGATACCCCACTCCATGCCCATAGGTTTGCCGCCGTGCGCGAGAAACGGCGCGGCGATCCGGCGACCCTCAAGGAGCTGGCCGTTCAGCGCTCGCAAAACACGAGCGACTACGAATAGCTCGCCTCTGGCGTCGCTCGTACATCCCCCGTCACCACCCACGGCCTAAACGTCAGGATTCCAAAATAATTCTTGACATCGTCCGTTTCGGACGTTAATTCATAACCAAATGGTTATGCGTCCCGAGCAGCTGAGTCTGATCTTTGCCGCCTTATCCGATGCCACCCGAAGATCTATTCTGGAGCAGGTCGGTCCGGAGGAGGTGGCGGTGAAGGATCTGACCGTCAACTTCACCATTACCCAACCCGCCATTTCCAAACACCTGGCGGTTCTCGAACGCGCAGGTCTCGTGATGAGGCGCCGAAACGGCCGCAAGAATCTATGCCGCGTCAATCAGGCACCACTGGCCGAGGCAGAGCAATTCCTCGCCAAATACAAACTCTTCTGGCGCCAGCGGTTGCAGGCGTTGGACAAACACCTTGAGGAGGAAACAGATGACCGAAACAAAAACTGAAGGGGTATCTCTCACCTTGACACACACGGTTGCGGCGCCGGTGGACCGCGTGTTCCGAGCGCTTACGTCAGCGGACGAGCTGAAAAAATGGTTTTGTCCCGAAGGGTTCGAGGTCCCCGCGGTCGAAATGGATGTGCGGGTCGGCGGCGAGTACCGTATCCAGATGCAAGCCCCAGACGGAGAGAGCTACTCGGTGAGCGGAACCATCGAAGAGTTGAGCCCGCCAGATCTGCTGACCTACACCTGGACCTGGGATGAAGACGAAGGAGAAGAAGAGCATGAGTCGCGGGTGACCTACCGGCTAACGCCGGAAGGAGAGGGCACTAAAATCGAACTGGTCCACACTCAACTCGCTTCTGACGAGAGCGCCGGCCGTCACCGGGAAGGTTGGACTGGCTGTTTTGCCAATTTGAGCACATACCTCGGATCGTAACCTCTGGTCGAGGGCGCTGCTTCGGGTATATTTGAGCAAGACCGGGGGTTATGAACCACATTCTTTCTTCAACTACCTCTTACGTAGGAGACTACCTCATGAAGAATCGTTTGACCGTTTTGCTGGTGGCCCTGATGGTGGCCGCGCCGCAGCTGGTCTCAGCGCAGATGGAGATGCAGCCGTATCAGGGATCTGCCGAGTTTGAGCGCATGAAGGGGCTGGTGGGGATCTGGGAAGGTGATATGCCGATGAAGGGAAAGGGTGAAGAGATGCCCGAGGAGCATGCGAAAATGATGCAGAGGATGCGCGTCTCTTACCGCCTCACCGCGGGTGGGAGCGCCATTCTTGAGACCTTCGGTCCGGGCACGCCGATGGAGATGGTCAGCGTCTATCACGATCGCGGCGGCAAGCTTTCCATGACGCATTACTGCATGCTGGGGAATCAACCCCGCATGGATCTCCAGGCTACCGAAGATGGCAAAATGATGTTCATGTTTTCTGAGGACAACGAAGTGGATCCGGCCAAGGGCATGCACATGCACTCCCTGGCCATGTCGATGGTCGACAAGGACAACATCGTTCAACGGTGGACCATGTTTCAGGAAGGCGAGGCCCAGCAGGCTCACGACATGCATCTGACCCGCGTAGAGTAAAAGCTGTGTTTCTCCGCGGGTAGGTTCACCCTGCGGACACCCCAAATGACCTCGCCGCCAACAACCGCGGCGGGGTCTTTTTTTGTCGACACCCCCCATTGCTTTAGATTGTTGCCCATGTCGAGGCTCTATCTCCTGGACGGAATGGCGCTGGCGTACCGCGGCCATTTCGCGTTGATCCGAAACCCCCATCTCACCTCGACGGGGATGAACACCTCGGCGCCGTTTGTTTTTGCCAACACCCTGATCGGGATTCTGGCCAACGGCGAATGCACCCATATCGGCTGCGCCTTCGATACTCCCGAACCCACACACCGCCACAAGGAATTCGCGCCGTACAAAGCGCAGCGGGAAGCCATGCCTGAGGATCTGCAGGTGGCGCTGCCATACGTGCGAAGAATCTGCGAGGCGCTGGGAGTCAACGTGCTCACGGCGCCCGGTTGGGAAGCGGACGACATTATCGGCACGCTGGCGCAGCGCGCGGCGGCGAACGGTATCGAGACTTACATGGTTACGCCGGATAAGGATTATGGGCAGTTGGTGACCGAAAAGATTTTCGTGCTCAAGCCGGGCCGCGCCGGCGGCGACGAGGAGGTTCAGGGCATCGCGGAGATCAACGCCCGCTGGAAGATCGAGCGCCCCGAACAGGTGATCGATATTCTAGGTTTGATGGGCGACGCCAGTGACAACGTTCCCGGCGTGCCCGGTATCGGCGAGAAGACGGCGCAGAAACTGATCGGTCAGTTCGGATCGGTCGAAGGCCTCTTGGACCATCTGGAACAGCTCAAAGGCAAACAGAAGGAGACCCTCGAGACTCACCGCGAGCAGGCACTGTTGTCGAAAAGGTTGGTCACCATCGACCGCCAAGTACCCGTCAGCGTTGACGTCGACGACCTGAAACGTGCCAACCACGACGAATCGCTTCTCCGCCAAGTGTTCTCCGAGTTGGAGTTCAACGTGCTTGGCAAACGGATTCTGGGGGACGACTTCGAAGCCACCGCCACGGCGTCTCAGCCGGCTGCCGGCGAGGTGCAAAACCTCAAGCAGGTCGAGCACGATTACCGCCTAGTGCAGAGCCAGGAAGAGCGCGCTGAACTCATCGCTGGGCTGACGGAGCTACCCCGGTTCTGCTTCGATCTCGAAACCACCGGACTCAACCCCAGAACCTGCGAGATCATCGGCTTGGCTTTCGCCTTTGAAGCCCACGTCGCCTATTACGTTCCGCTGCCCGCCGAGCACGAGGCCGCACTGAAGGTACTTCAGGAGTTCGTACCTCTACTGTCGAATCCTCAAACGGAAAAGGTGGGCCACAACCTCAAGTTCGACTTGGCGGTCTTGCGGTGGCACGAAATCTTCGTAGAAGGCCCCCTGTTCGACACCATGATCGCGGCGCACCTGGCGGAGCCGGAGACGCGCAAGACGATGGATTTCCTGGCCGAGTCCTTGCTCGGGTACCGTCCGCTCTCGATCACCGAATTGATCGGCGAAAAGGGCGAGGAACAGCTGAGCATGCGGGACGTGGATCTCGAGCAGCTGGTGGAGTACGCCGGCGAGGACGCCGACATCACCTGGCAACTGGCGGAATACTTGCGCGAAAAACTGGAAGAACGAGAGGTGATGAAGACCCTCGTGGAGGTCGAGTCGCCGCTGGTTTCAACCCTCGTAGAAATGGAACACGAAGGCGTTCGCTTGGATCCCGAACCTTTGGCCGTCCTCTCCCAGACCCTGTCAAGAGCCATCGATCAATGCCGCGCCGCCATTTTTCAGCTGGCCGGTGAGGAGTTTAACCTCAACTCCCCGCAGCAGCTGGGCAGCATTCTTTTCGAGAAGCTCAAGATCGATCCGAACGCCCGACGAACGCGGAAGACGGGACAGTTCCAGACCAACGAGCAGACCCTGCGACGGCTGGCGATGAGCCACGAAATCGCGCAACAGGTCCTCTCCTACCGCGAGTCCACCAAACTCAAATCGACCTATGTGGACATGCTCCCCGGTACCGTCGACGAGCGCACGGGACACGTGCACACCACCTACGAGCAAGCGGTAACGGCGACCGGACGGCTGCAGTCCAGCGGGCCCAACCTGCAGAACATCCCGGTGCGTTCCGAGTTTGGCCGCGAAATTCGCAAGGCGTTCGTACCGCGGTCGCCGCAGTATCTGCTGCTGTCGGCCGACTACTCCCAGATCGAATTGCGTCTTGCCGCAGAGATCAGCGGCGATGCAGGTATGCAGCAGACCTTCAAGGAAAATGGAGATATTCACGCGACCACGGCGATGAAGGTCTACGGGGTCGACGAAGCCCGAATAACCGCTGAGATGCGCCGCCGTGCGAAGGCGGTGAACTTCGGGATCATCTACGGTATTTCGGCTTTCGGATTGGCCGGGCAGCTGGACATATCCCGCGGTGAGGCGAAGGAAATCATCGACCAGTACTTCGAACAGTTTCCGGGGATTCGCTCGTACATGGATGAGACCATCTCTTTCGCGCGGGAACAGGGATACGTGGCGACGATCATGGGGCGCCGGCGATATCTGCGGGACATCACCTCCAGAAACGCAGCCTCACGGCAGGCGGCTGAGCGCAATGCCATCAACACCCGGATTCAGGGTTCGGCGGCGGACATGATCAAGATCGCCATGGCCAACATCCACCGCGAGATCAAAACGCAGAATCTCAAGTCCCGCATGCTGCTGCAGGTCCACGATGAGCTGGTGTTCGACATGCACCAGAGCGAGCGCGAGCTCTTGCCACCAATGGTCGAAGAGAAGATGCGATCGGCGCTGCCGGTAGAGGTGCCTATCGTCGTCGAGGTGGGAATCGGGTCCAACTGGTTGGAAGCCCACTGACCGACCGCAAGAGGAGATGGTGACGAATCCGTATGTAAAACCGGCGCTGTTCACGTTCTTCCGACAGCTCGCCAAGAACAACAGCCGGGAATGGTTTCAAGCCAACAAGGAACGTTACGAGGTTCAGGTCCGCGAACCGTTGCTCCAGTTCGTGCGCGATTTCGAGCCGGCCTTGCACCAGATCAGTCCGAATTTTGTTGCCGACGCCCGACGCACGGGAGGCTCGTTATTTCGCCTCCACCGTGATGTTCGCTTTTCCAACGACAAGAGTCCGTACAAAATCGCGGCGGGTATCCACTTTCGCCACGATTCGGGGCGCGATATGCACGGACCGGGCTACTACCTTCACCTGGAACCGGGAAATCTGTTCGCCGGGGCCGGAATCTGGCACCCCGACTCCAAGACCCTGCGGCTGCTTCGCGACTTCATCGCCGACAAATCGGAGGGATGGCTGCAAGCGGTCAAGGACAAGGAGTTTGCCGCTCACTTCAACCTGGATGGCGAGAAGCTCAAGCGACCGCCCCGCGGTTTCGATCCCGACCATCCGCTTATCGAAGATCTCAAGCGCAAGGATTTCATCGGGGTCTCGCAGCTGACTCAAAAAGAGGTGTGCGCCGACGGTTTCCTCAATGGCTTCAGCGCCCGCTGCCAGGCTGCGGCGCCGTTCATGGAATACCTGACCATGGCGGTTGGCCTGCCCTGGTAGCTTGCCGCGCGTTGTTCCCATGCCTGAACTGCCTGATGTCCAGATCTACATCGAAGCCCTGAGGCGCTTCCTGCAGCACCAGACCATCGAAGCGGTGGAACTCCGCAGTCCGTTCCTGGTGCGTAGCTTCGATCCGCCGCTACAGGAGGTGGTCGGCAAAGAGATCATCGACTTCCATCGCCAGGGAAAGCGCATTGTCTGGAGCCTCGAGCAAGGACTCTTCCTGGTGTTCCACTTGATGATCTCCGGTCGCTTTCACTGGAAACGGGCGGCTACCAAACCGCGGAAGAAAATCGATCTGGCGGCGTTTCATTTCGCCAACGGCACCATGATGGTGACCGAGGCCGGATCGAAAAAACGAGCTTCGCTGCACCTGGTGTGCGGTCCCGAGGGGCTTGCCGAGCACGACCCAGGGGGGCTGGAGGTGATCGACAGCGACGAAGCGGCGTTCAAACAGGTCTTGGCGCGCGAGAACCACACCCTCAAACGAGCCCTGACCGACCCACACTTGTTCAGCGGCATCGGCAATGCCTACTCCGACGAGATTCTTCATGCAGCCGGCCTTTCTCCCTTAAAATGGACCCGCCGTATCGCCGACGAGGAAATCGCTCGGCTTCACCAAGCTGCGATTTCAACGTTGAAAGGGTGGACCGAGCGCCTGCGCGCCGATTCCGTCCGGGAATGGCGGTGCACGGTCGTTTCGGGGAGCCATGCCCGCAATGCGGCACAGCGGTTCAGCGGATCGAATATGCGCAGAACGAAACCAACTACTGCCCCCGGTGCCAGACCGGTGGCAAGGTGCTGGCCGATCGTCAGCTGTCGCGGCTGCTGAAAGGGGATTGGCCCGGCACCGTGGAAGAGTTGGAAGATAGGGCCGGATTCGCGGCGCGAAAATCTCCGAAAAAGAAATAATCCCAACCCTACGTCCCCGTGATCTCAGGTCCTGCGAGGAGGGCCAACGTTATCCACACTGGCTCCCCATTCTGTCCACAGAAGAGACCACAATATCCACAAAATGAGCTAGTTTTCCACATAATAACTTATTGTCCGCAAATGAGTTAGCTTTTCTCTTGACAGGTGATCAAAAGGCCGATATACTGGGATCGCTCCATTCCTCAAATCAGCCCATAAAGGGGATATTTCGTGACCCGCGTTGAAATCTGCCTCTCCGATGAGCAGGCCGATGCAGTCGGTCGCATAGCGACCCAATCCGGGATCAGTTCGGATGAAGTTCTACGCCGATCGGTTGTGTCCTATGCCCAGAATCACGACCGCGAAGAGCGCCGTCGAGAACGCCACCGGACGGTTCGCAAGGGCATGGAGATGCAAGACGAAATGCGTCACACCGCTGGCGCCTGGGACGCTCTTGCGGCCTTGCGGGGGCTGCGAGAGGGTAGGTTCTCCGCTCGCTCTGCTTCCGAAATCGGGACCTAGAAATAGGCTTCCGGCCGCTCCCCGTCGGCTCTGGCAGGCTTGGGCGGCGTTTGATCTTGCTCTTTGCCGGAGCCGTTTGTATTATTCCTGGAACTGCCCCTTCTAGTAGTTTCCACCCGACGATCCCCAATATGTAGCGGAGTCGCGTCGTTGCCGGATGCCACCTGCAGTACCTGCTACGGGACTGGTCACATGCCCCACAGCACGCCTTGCGCGTGTTGCCGCGTGCGGGAAACCAGCGATACGGACTGTTGCTGCCGGGGGACCGGGCGCGTCGAGCTGCTCATCCCCTGTCAGGTGTGTGGACAGCAGTATTCCTTCATTATTGAAGTGGAACGAGACCTGTGGATTGCCACGTCGCCGTGGGCAAGCGGTCGCGGTTCCTCGCCCGCGGAAGCGCTGATCGCCATGGCCAGCCAAGTGCCGCACGGCGCACCAGAGTTGTTGCCTCCGGCCCGGGAGGAGCGCGCGCCCCTGATCGGACCGCGCGATTACGGTCAGATCGCCTGAATTACCGGGGGATTTGACTGAAAACCAGGCATTTGCAGATTATTTTGCTTGAAAGTTGCGTCCAACCGGCCAATTTTTCCCACATAAAATACGGGTTCCACAGTGTGTCTTTCGACACCAACCGCGAGGTAGCTGAGCCAGCGGATAGGTAGCCTGCGGCCCACTCTTGCGCCCGGAAGCCCACTATCTCATGTTGTGTGTCGGTTCGATTTTTTCCGGACCAATACAAGATATGGTCCTCTCACGGTAGACAAGCGCGCCCCCGTTCGGTAATTCCACGGCCGGATCAGGCAAAAAATCGACCAACCGCGCTGGGTGTGGCACACCCTTTGCTCAAACCCGTAGTGAGATTATAAATCTCCTCACAAAGCTGGCCTGCAAGACAGGACGTCTGGCGCCCCGTTCATTACGACCATCCGAAATGCCCTGAGCGCATCAGCCCGTCGACGCAGGCAATGATGATGTCGCTGACACCGCGGTTGCGCAGCTCAGTGAGCACCTGCAACCAGAATTTGGCCCCCTCTGTCTGACTCACCCACAGACCGAGCAACTCCTTCTCGCCGGTCAGGCCGATGCCCAGCGCCAGGTAGATGGCCTTGTTCCGGATCGCCCCCTGATCCTTCACCTTCACCTGCAAGGCATCCAGGTAGAGGATCGGGTCGACGCTGCCCAGCGGGCGGCGCTGCCACGCGGTGACCTCTTCGAGGACGGCGTCGGTGATGTTGGAGATCAGCGTCGGTGACACCTCAACGCCGTAGAGCTCGTGCAGATGGCCCTGGATCTCCCGCGTTGTCATCCCCCGGGCCCGTAGCGGCTCCTGCGGCGCCAGGACGCCATGCATCAGCTACAACCACGACACATCGAGCAGGGTCCAGGCGCGAGCATGCTTGTCGTAGCCGAGATGATCCGTCATCCTTGGCGTGGGCTTCGAGCAGCTCCTGCGGCAGGCCGGCGCCGCCGGTGAGCGCTGCCTCGGCGTCCTTCACCGCCAGAGGAAGTCCGCATAGCCGGCACCAGGTCGATGCCCCGGGTGCCGGTGTCGAAGTCGTTGGAGAAGAACTTGATCTCCTGGAGAACGCTGACCCCCTTCAGGGCCTCCTTCTCCTGGATCAGCCGGGAGATCTCCTCCGTAATCTCGATGTTCCGCGGTCAGTCGCCGGCCCCAGATTGATGGTGTTGAAGATGAAGAACTCGATGTTGCTGCGGGCGGCGCTGACGCTGGCGTCCCACTTGAGGCCGCTGTCCCGTTGGCCGCGCAGCCCGGCCACCAGACTCAGATCGCGGATGTCGGCGCCGAAGCGCGGCGTGAAACCGCCGGGAAAGCGCTCGTTGAAGAGGAATAGATCGCCCTGGTAGCGGTCGACGAAAGCCTGGACCTCCTCGAAGCTGGCGTCCAGGGAGGGCACGTCCACGGTCGAGGGGTCGATGTCGTCGTCGAGGTCGAGATCGGCGACAGCCCGTTCATTGCCGACGCGAAAGACGCCGCCGCGCGCCGAGGAGGTGCCCGGAGCGCGGAAGAAGAATCCCCCCTCGGTCCGGCGCTTGGCCCAGCCGCCAAAGCCGTAGGCTTCAGCCCCGTTGCCGAGATCGACCCCGGCGTTGAAGAAGGTGTTCCAGGCGCCGTCGACGTCGGGGCTGCCGCAGATCTGCGCCGGGTCTTCGACGGGATAGCCTCGCTCGCTCAGGGTCGCGGCATTGGCGCGGGTGCCGCTGCGTATGGTCGGATCGAGCTGGCGGTACTCGAGGCTGAAGTTGAAGAACCCGTCCTGGGTCAGCGGCAGGCCGACGTTGGCGGCGGCCTGGGTGAGGCGGCCGTCGCCCTCGAAGTACTGGCCACCGCGTATCTCCAGCAACACTCCTTGGGCGGCGTTGCGCAGTCTCATGTTCAGCACGCCGGCGATGGCGTCGGAACCGTACTGCGCCGCGGCCCCGTCGCGGAGAATCTCCATCTGCTCGATGGCAATGATCGGAATCACGCTCAGATCGGGTCCCTGCGAGCCCGCATTGAGCGAACTGCCCAGCAGCGCGATCACGCCGGAGCGATGGCGGCGCTTGCCATCGACCAGCACCAGCAGGTGGTCCGGCGGCAGGCCCCGGAGGGTGGCGGGGCGCACCAGGGTCGCTTCGTCGTCAATGCCGTGTTTCTGGATATTGTACGACGGGACCAGATTGCGCAGGATGTCATCCATATCGACGGCGGCCTGGGTGCGCAGCTCTGCCGCATGCAGCACGTCCACGGGCGCGGCCGATTCCTTCACAGAGCGCGGTGCATGCCGAGACCCGACGACCACCATTTCTTCGAGGGTGTAGACGACGGTGGTGTCAGCCCCTCCCTTGCCGGTAGCCTCTTCCTGAAAGCCGGTTTCTTCTGCAACCGTCTCTGATTCTTCAGCCTCCTCAGACCATGCTGCCTTCCCGACGAGGAGCGAACCGACGAGGACGAGACTCAGGAGAGTCGTCCCGAATGGGCGTATCAAGCTGGCCGGGAATGAGGCTAGGTTTGTATCTATTCTCCTTTGCACAGACCCTCCATGGTTCAGTCAATCTCTCGATCTGATAAATTACAATATAGATGCAGGACACGACAAGCCTTAATTTGCCTATACAAGGATCCAGGAGCAACACATACTGCAGACGATCCAACCCATCTTTTCTCTTTGCGTCCGTGTTTTTTGATCTTGAGCGGTTGGGTTTGAGCGATCCACTCCCCCACAAGATGGGCCCAAGTAAAGGCAATAGCCAAAAGTTGCGATGAGTTTTTCGATGCGTTCGATGTGAATGAGATGGTTTTGCTCCAGATCGAAGCCACGGCTTTTCAGGGCTGCGAAAAGCACTTCAATCCCAGCGTTTTTTGTAATCCTCCAGAGATTTTCGACCTAAAAGGACTTGGGCCTATTCGGTTTGTTCACCATCATACAACCATACAACACATTATATGTGGTCGGTTCGTGCTGGCTGGTGAGTCCGAGGAGCGACTGAAAGGCCGCCGTCGGTTCGTCGCCCGTCCTTGCGTCCTGCGCCTGTGGTCATAGCCCGTGGTCGCGAGGGGACGGTAGTCGCCCCAACCGTCGGTATGTATGATGCTGCCGAGGGTAACCGACTCTTCGAGGAATCCAACCAGCGACGCTGCCCGCCGTGACAGAGACCTGGTAATTGCATTTCTTGCCCTTGAAGATCGGACGGGATCTCAACTCGTACGCATGGTCACGGCCAGAGCCTGAGCTCCGGTATTGCCAGATTGGCCGGCGACCACCGGCAAAAAGACGGCCAGAGCCGTGAACTGGGCTATGGTACCCTCGAAAAGGGCCACCACCGAAGCGGCTAGAACAGTCCGTGGCCAGATTGTGACCTGTAGCCAGGGCAGCCGCTTGCGCACGGCCAGCACCGGCCCCGACAGGGCGTGTTCCTCCCGGCCCGCTTCGACCATCGTCTGCAGGTTTTCGCTGGCCTCCTGCTGGGCGGCCTCCACCAAGGCGTCGTGCCGGATGATCCCTCTCGCCAGGACGAGCACGATGGACGCGGTCAGGATTTGAATGAGGATGAGCTTTTTCCTGAGTCTCATTTGTCCGCCCCCGGCTCTTTGCTGTCGACCAGGGTAGCCAACTTCAGCAGCTGTGAGCTGGCGTAGAGACCGGCGCGCTTCAGGCACTCCCTGTTGATTTCGAATCTCAGCTTGTCGCGCTTTACGTAGAAGTTGATCGCCGCGAGCGCCGAGCCCGGGAGTGTCGGCTATGGTCAGGATGTTCTTTTTTCCGAGAACCCGGATCAATTCCTCCATCCGGGGCGCAAAGGCGTGCGATAGAAATAGCATCTCACAGGGTCCCACTTCGTCGATTCCGCCATACACGCTGACGTTCAGTTTTCTGCGGCCATCGCTCTTGCGTTCGGCGACTTCCCGCAGCAGCAGCGCGATGGGACTTTCCCCAAGGACTCCAAAGGTGAACAGACTGTCGCCGACAGCATCGGGCCAGTCGATGTAGTCGACGAAATTGAACATGAACACGGCTTTGAATCGATCCAGCCTGTGTCCTTCCTGCCCCCTGGCCGGTGACGAGGAGCGGGGGGGACTTGACGGGGGGAAGGAGAGCTCTTTTTCGACCGGGGGGCGTCCACGGTCACGATCCGGGCCAACATCGACCGACTCTCGGGCTTCAAAAGAGGACATCGCGCTCTTTCTTTATCCTCGACAAGGGCCAGACCGCCACGGCAGCACGATTACGAGGACGCGCTGCGCTTCGTCGAGGGCCTGATGCGCTGGACAGACAAGACGCTCCGCTCCAACCCGCTCCACAACTTCCCGTCGCGCACCCGCTTTTCCAAGGACCATCCGAATGCTTATGGGAAAGCTGGCCGCCGCCTGCGACCGATAGATACCCGACGATGCCGCGAAGACTGGCCTACTCAACCGGGATGATCTCCACGCGGCGGTTCAATGCGCGCCCAGCCGCCGTGGCATTAGGGCTGGCCGGCTCGCTCTGGCCCTTGGATTCGAGGTGCATACGTCCGGCGTCAATCCCGTTCGATATCATATAATTCTCGACCGCCAGGCACCGCTTCATGCCCAACTTGGTATTGTACAAGTTGGGGCCACTACTATCGGTGTGGCCCCGCAGCACCACCGCCACCCCTGGGCGCGCCATCAGATCCTGGGTTACGCCGTCAAGGATCTGTTCGGCTTCGCCGGACAGATCCGCCAAGTTCAGGTCGAACAGGACAGTGCGCTGAGCTATGGGCATGGGCATTTCTACGAAGCGCTCCTCGTGCTCCCCTTTTTCTAAGAGATCGATATCGAAGACGGGGCTCAGGTCCTCGTCGTCGGTATCGGCCGTATCGGGTTCGGTTTGGGGCTGCGTGGCTTCCACTTCGTCATCAGTGAATTCGTTTCCGTCCGTATCCATCTGCGCTACGGAGACCGCCGGAGCGGTCCGACGGGCCGATTTGTCGCCGAAGCGGCCGAGCGTCAGACCGATCGTCCCTCGCCACAAAGCGTCGTTACCTCCGTCTTCGACTGCATTGATGGCGTCGCTGAGGGCCATCGTATAGCCGAGAGCGACTTCCAAAGCCAGATTGTCTGATAATTTATACCGGACCCCGGTACCCAACGGAATCATGGGAACGGAGCCGATGCCGTCCAGTCCGGGCGTGCGTAAAGGCGAAATATTGGGCTGATCCCAATCGTAGCGCAGGATGCCAATACCGCTGGATAAGTATAGATCCCACTGCCTGCGGACGACGGGACTGAACAGGAGGCGGCCGCTGACCATCCCGACATCGACTCCCGAGTCAGAGGAATTGATCCGCTTGTAGCCTCCGTTCAATTCGAATTGCCATTTGGAAACAATGTCGCGCCGAACATAGATAGATCCCAGTACGTTGATCTCATCTTCTAACTCGGTGGTGGGCAACAGGCCGCCCACAGTGCTTCCGACAGAGAAGCGAGTCAACTCATCGGGGTCGGATTGGGCCGAAGCAGCCGGGGCCAATAGTAAACCCCCTGCGATGAGCGCGAGAGCCGAGAATAACAAGTGGTGGGGGTATTGTGTGGTTTTCATAACTATATTCCTCCACTATTACTACACATACTACACATGATTGTCATTGATCAAACAATTGAGATGATGAATCTAATATTTAACTTTGCCTGCAGCAAGTTCTGCGGTGCCTAAGTTTCAGGCCCGCCAGGGTTGCCATGCGCTGTCGGGTAATCGGCTCAGGGTAGAGCATCACGGCCGCTTTTAGCATGCGCATGGCACCGCCCTTGGGGATGCCGTTTGAACTTGGCGACGCAACCCTCGGCGCAGTTGCCACTCTGGCGGGCCTTGCTGATTCCGTAGCGCGAGGAACAACGATTTCCGGCCGCTCAGAAGGCTCAACGTGGGCCCTTGTTTGCCGGCCGAGGTCCTGTTCGAGCTTCTTTACCACCTTCTCGTAGGCTCTATCGGTATTGCGAATGGCCTGGGAAACCGCGCGGTCGACCGCCTTCTCGTCGATCTCCGGCACCGGCTTCAAACGCAGCTGCCGTTTCAGATTCCGGTTCTCGACCTGTAGGGCATCGATGGTGCGGGCTTCTTCCTCTGCTTCCGCCGGTAGGTCGCCCAGTTCAGCCAGCAGCTTTTTCACCCGGGCCGTAGGCGGCGGAGCTGCTACTTCGCGCAAACGCGCGGCCGACGCCGCGGGAAAACCGATCTATCTCGAGCTGAGCAGCATCAACCCCGTCGTCATCCTGCCCGGTGCCCTCTCCGAGAGGGGTTCCGAGATCGCTGAGGAGTTCAGCACCTCATGTCTGATGGGGACGGGTCAATTCTGTACCAACCCCGGTCTGGTTCTCCTTCTCGCCGATGCGGCCAGCGATCGATTTTTGCAGCAGACGGCAGCGAGCTTTCAAGCCGCCGCCGTGGGAACCTTGTTGAGTCGCGCCGTACAGGAGGGCATGGAGCGCAACACGAAGCTGCTTTGCGCTGCCGGGGCGCAGCTGCTGGCGGGTGGGACCGTGGAGGAGGGTTCGGGGTACCGCTTTGAGAATACCTTGCTGCGCGTGGCGGGCGACGAATTTCTGCGCCAACCGCAGCGCCTTCAGGAGGAGGCGTTTGGCAACGCGAGTCTATGTGTAGTGGCGACCGATCTCGACGAAGCGGCGGCGGTCGTGGACCAGTTCGAGGGCAATCTCACCGGTTGCATCTACAGCCACAGCGGCGACGCCGACGACGAAAGTTATCGTCGTCTCGAACCGCGGCTGCGCATCTGCGTGGGACGGCTGCTCAACGACAAGATGCCCACCGGCGTAGCGGTGTCCCCGGCGATGAATCACGGCGGCCCCTATCCCGCCACCGGTCACCCCGGATTCACCGCTGTCGGCGCCTCCCCGCCTCCATCCGCCGATTCGCCATGTTGCAGTGTTACGACAACGTGCGGGAGCATCGGTTGCCCGCGGAGTTGCGCGATGCGAACCTTGCGGACGGCATGTGGCGTTGGATCGACGGTGATTGGACGCGGGAGAATGTGTGACTGCCGCCGACCCGGCTCAGGAGCGGCCGCTGATACTGGCTCGACTCTGAAGACGGTATTGTTTCGGCGACACGCCGACATAGCGCCGGAAAACTCTGCTGAAGTGTTGCACCGTCTGAAAGCCGGCGCGCTTGGCGATCTGGGAAATGTTCATTTCCGAGGACTCCAGCAAGCGCTTGGAGAGGTCGAGACGGCAGGTGTGGAGAAACTGCCTGAACGACTGGCCCGTGGCCGTCTGGACGCGGTGCGAGACCTGTTCGAGGCTCACACCCAACTGGGTGGCGACGTCGCGCCGTGAGTTCACCTCCGTGGCGTGTTCCTGGATGAACGCTACCAACGGGTCGTCCGACAGCTTGGCGCTCCTATCCTGGCGCGCAATGATCTCCTGGACCTTCGCCACCAGCAGGTCGGGGTTAAATGGCTTCTCGAGGAAATCCAGCGCACCGAACGTCATCGCTTCGACCGCTGCCGGAATGGTGCCGTGGCCGGTGACCATAACGATTGCGGCGCGGCAGCCCTGTTCCTTTAAACGCCGCATGCAGGCCATGCCATCCATCCCGGGCAACTTGAGGTCGAGCAGAATCACCCGGTACGGATTCTCCTCCGCGCGGCGCAACGCCTCCTCGGCGTTCATCGCCATGTCGACGGCGTACCCGCGGCTCGTTAGCGGGCGCAGAGCTCGAGAATGGCCACGTCGTCGTCGACCACGAGCACGGGAACGGCTTCGGTTGATGGGTCCTTGTCGGATACCATTTCGGCCACTGAAGTCACGAGCGTTAAGAAATGTATGCCTACGGTCTCCGTCAATGGTCAGCGCAGCGGTTCCCAGGGCTTTGGTGATTACCCGCCAGCACCCCTGGCAAGCCCGGCAAATCCCGTGTGAACCGGCGACGGGAGCAGGCTTTGTTCGTCGGCGTGGACCTGGGTACCACCGGCGTGAGGGCACTGGTCACTACGGCCGCAGGCGAATTGGTGAGCCGGGCTGAACACCGGTACGAAAGCGGCGTCTCTGTCGGTACCGACGGGGCTCACGAGCAGTCGCCCGACGCCTGGCGTCAGGCCCTGATCCAGACCCTGAGCCATCTAGGAAACGAGCTGGGCACCCGTCGCAACGAGGTGGCGGCAGTGGCCGTGGACGGCACCTCGGGCACCGTAGTTCCCGTCGATGGGGAAGGCACCGTCTTGCGCCCCGCGCTTATGTATAACGATCCACGAGCGCGGCAGGAGGCGGCAGAGCTTACCGAGCTCGCGGGTCCGTGGTGGGCAGAGCGTGGCTATCGGATCGAAGCTTCATTTGCCGCCGCGAAGATTCGCTGGATGCGCCTGCGCGAACCAGCCATCTTCGAAAAGACCCGCTGGTTTGTGCATCAAGCGGACTTCGCGATGGCTTTCCTCACGGGGGAGTACGGGACGACCGATTTCAACAATGCGTTGAAGACCGGGTACGATCTTTGGGAGCAATCCTGGCCCCCTTGGCTGTGCGCCGAAGAAGGTGTCGCGGAGCGGCTGCCAAACGTCGTCGCACCCGGTGAGGTGGTGGGAGGTGTTTGTCCGCAAGCCGCCGCCGTGTGCCGGCTTCCGTCCGGGTTGGCGATCGTGGCCGGAACGACCGACGGCACCGCCGGATTCCTCGCCTCGGGCGCCACTCAACCGGGTGATGACAATACCTCCCTAGGCACGACCCTGATCTTCAAACGGTTGGCGCCGGAGCCCGCCGTCGATGCGCTGGGTCAGATCTACTCCCACAAGCTGCCCGCCGGACTCTGGTTGCCCGAAGGGGGTACGAGGTGTTAGACGGTGTGGCGGGCAAAAGCGATTCGGCGATATTCAGCACCGGCGCCGCCAGTGGCAGCGATCCCTGGCTGCAACTGAGAGCCGATGTTGCCGGCCGCTGCATCCACCGTCCGGCGCACCCGGCGGCGGCTTTTGGCAGTGCCGTGTTAGCGGCCTCGAGTAGCCACTTCGAAAACGTCTGGGACGCGGCGGCTTCGATGGTGCGCATCGAACGACAGTTTGAACCGGATTTGACGCGCAGAGGCGTCTACGACGAGCGTTACGCCGAGTTCAGGCGACGGCTCGCTGACGTAGGTTATCTTACGGAGAAGTAGACACGTGCCGCGCTGACTCTTGATGTGGGTGAAGGGAGAGAACGCCGATGGCGTATGAGATCGAACGAAAATTTTTGGTGATCGATACCGAATTTCTCAGAGCCGAGGCGGGACTAGAGTGTCGGCAGGGGTACCTTCCGTCGGCAGGAACTACCACCGTGCGGGTGCGCGTTATCGGCGACCGGGCTTACCTGACCGTAAAAGGGGCCGATGCCGGCATCAGCCGCCGCGAGTTCGAGTATCAAATTCCGGTCGTCGACGCGAGGGACATGCTCGATCTCCTTTGCGGCGAGCCGCTCATCGAAAAGACCCGCTACAAGATCGAGTTTGGCGGTACCTTGTGGGATGTGGATCTGTTCCATGGGGTTAATCAAGGGCTGAAGGTGGCCGAAGTAGAGCTAGCCAGCACGCAGCAGGCGTTCGCCAAGCCGCCCTGGGTCGGAGACGAGGTAACCGGCCAGGCCGAGTACTACAACGTCAACCTGGCCCGCAACCCCTACACCCAATGGTCGCCGCACTAGAGGTTCGGATTCGCAGGAACCACCTACACACGCCTGGCGTCCTCCCACAGCGGCGCTATATTCTCGCCCACTAAAGAGTGAGTTACCTCAATACAACGGTACGGTGATATGGAAGTTCGATTGGCGAAATTCACCCGACGCGAGTTTAGGCAAGCCCTCGAGGAGGGAAAATTTCGCGCCGCGATCGTGCCCACCGGCAGCAACGAGCAGCATCTCGAACACCTGGCGATGGAGCACGATATCGTAAGTGCCAGCTACGTCGCCTCCGAGGCGGCAAAAAAACTGTACCCCGACGCCGTGGTGAGCGTGCCGATGGCGATCGGCATCTCCGAGCACCACATGGAACACAAGGGAACGATCTCGGCGAAGCCCGGACCCTGGCTGTCGGTGTTGTTCGATGCGGTGGAGAGCTTGGCGCGCCACGGAATCAAGAAGATTCTGATCCTCAACGGGCATGGCGGCAACTCGCGCCCAATGGAGGGGATCCTGCCCCAGTGGGATCTCTACTTCGGCTCGCTGGACCCCGACATCGACATCCAGTTTCACAGTTACTGGGACCTGAGTCGGGAGACGGCGGAAAAACAGTGTAAAGGTGGGGTGCCCGGTCACGCCAAGGAGTATGAGACGGCATTTGCACTGGCGTTGTTTCCCGAGAACGTTCGCTCGGCGGCGATGCAGGATCAGGAAGACCGCTCGCCCCTCGACGCTAGCGCCAAACAGGGAGTTCTGCTGGCCAACGCCGCGGTAGACGCAACCGCCGCCGTCGTGCGCGGGATGCTGGGCAGCTGACACCGGTATACAAGAAACCCGTGAAAAGCTCAGAGCTCACTGACGATCAGGTTGCCCAGTACCGCGAGCAGGGCTTTCTCATTCTTCGGCAGGTATTAACCCACGAAGAAACCGAGTCGATCGGTGCCGGGATACGGAACTCGGTGGAACGCACCGATCTAGAGACCCGGAAAAAACCATGTCCGGCGCCGACCACCACCTTTCACGTCGATGGCCGTTCCATCCTCGAACCCGGCCTTTCTTACATCGCCACCCATCCAAAGATGGTCGGTGGGGCGGAAGCATTGCTCGGCGGACCGGTGGCCCTGTCCGTCAGCGTGGCGTACCTGAAGACGCCGGGCGCCAGGGGGACGAGCCCAGACTATGAGGGCAGCCATCCCACGGCGCATCAGGATTACAAGACCTACCAACAGGCCGGTTCCTCGATCAATTGGCTGTTCGCCATAGCCCCGATGGTGGATCTGGTGGAGGAGATCGGCGCGCTATCCGTTTCGCCTGCTTCGTTCAGGTTCACCAGCAAGCGACGGGAGGGTCGGGTGTGGCGGGTGGAGCGTTCCAGGGCAGACGAGATCGCTCCCATGCAAGACGCCAAGCTGCGTCGCGGCGATCTGTTGTTCATGAGCATGTTCACTTGGCACCACGCGGGTCCCAACCGCACCGACCGGGATCGCTACGGGGTCTATTTCAAATACCGCGCGCTCAATGCTCCCACCGCCTCCGGCCCCGAGCTCTACAGCGAGGCGGCACACCGCAACGTTACCTACAACGGGCGCTCGCTGTTGCCCCACTACGGTGAAGGATTACACAGCGGCGGCTTGTTGCTGGAACAGAGCGACCGTTTTTTGCTGCTCGATCGCGGACACGGGTGGGGGTTGCCGGGGAGCGCTTTTGCGAGCGATGACAACGGCAGTCCGCTGTCGAATTGCATCGGTGTGCTGCAAGAAGAATGCTGCTCGCAGCTCGGAGTCGAGGTCCCCTGGATGAGCTACATCGGCGATTTTTCAGCGCCCGAGGGACTCTATCGGGTCTACGCCCACCAAAGCAGTGGACCGCTCGATCTGACCCTGCCCGCTGACGGCCGAACCCGGTGGTGCGGTGCCGACGAGATCCAACAGTTGGCTACTCAAGGTGAGCTCGATGGTGGCTACGAAAGCGAGTGCGTTCAGCTGTGGCTCGACCCCAGCTTCGACCGGGGCATCGGTGAATCCGGTCGTGCCGCGGCCAGCCAGAGCAAAGCTTGATCTGAGCGCCGAGGGCCGGCATTGCCATCCCCGACGCCTTACCGTAAGATTTTCTCAGAGATAAATCGCGGGTCGTTTGTGGAGGTTAGATATGGCCGAAGCTACAGGCATCGAACGTCTAAAGAATACGGGTCGCAACGATCCGTGTCCGTGTGGTTCGGGAAAGAAGTACAAGAAGTGCCATTTGTCCGAGGACCAAGCGCAGGAACATGAGGTGTTGCTCAAAGCGCAAGAAGAAGCGCGCGAACATGCGTCCCAAAAAGAGTCGGGCGACCCCGAAAAGCGTCCCGCGAGCAAACCGAGCAAGGCGGACGGAGCACGGGGGATACACAAACCGGGGGGCGCCAAAGGCGCCAATCAGATTACCCTCCCCCGCAAAGCCAGCCGCTGAGTAGTTCCTGGAACCGGTTCAGCTCGGTTTGAACGAGGTCGCGTAGTGCCGGGCTTTTTCGACGTAGTGCTCAGCGAACCCATCCAGATGTTCGAGTTCCTCCTGAGTCAGGGTGCGTTTCACTCGCGCAGGCACCCCCAGCACCAGACTCTCGGGCGGAATCTCCTTGCCTTCCGCTATCAACGCCCCGGCGCCAACGATACAATGGGACCGATCTTGGCCCGGTTGAGCACCGTGGCCTGGATTCCTATTAGGGAGCCTTCGTCGACCCAACAGCCGTGAAGCACGGCCGCGTGACCGATGGTGACCCGCCGTCCAACGTGAAGCGGCAGCCCGGGGTCGGTGTGGAGGATGGCGCCGTCCTGGACGTTGCTTTCGGATTGAATGGTGATCTGATCGTTATCCCCCCTTATCACGGCGTTGAACCAGACACTGGAACCGGCTTCTAGGATCACCGATCCGATAATTGTAGCGTTGGGGGCCACGAAAACCGAGTTGTCCACCAGCCGAGGTTCTCTTTCTTCGATATTGTACAACATCGTGTTGCACTCCCTTCCCGATGACGATTTCAGTACCCGCTCGCGGCAGCCGCTACGAGCGCTCGATCCTAGATACACCTTTTGCCGGTGGGTGAAATTAGCCTATTTTGGGGGCCGCGTCCCGCCCCCTGAACCCGCGTCGACGAGATGTTTTTCACCGTTTTTTGGGACAATGACGGTGTCTTGGTGGACACCGAGGCCCTCTATTTCCAGTCCAGCCAGGAGGTTTTGGCGACCGTCGGCCTTACGCTGACCCGCGACTTCTTTATGGAGCAATCCCTGGTCCGTGGAGAAAGCGTATTCGACCTCGCGGCTCTCGCCAAGCTCGAGCGGGAACAGCTGCGTCGGAAGCGGAATCAGCGTTACGCTCGCCTGCTGCGGGACCGCGATACGGTGTTGCCCGGGGTTTGGGAAACGTTAAAGGAACTGCACGGCGAGGTTGAAATGGGTGTGGTTACCGGTTCTCGACGCGACCATTTCGATATCATTCACCAGTCCAGCGGCCTGATGGAATTCTTCCGGTTCGTGCTCACTCGAGAAGACTACAAGCGCGGAAAACCGTATCCCGATGCGTACCGGGCAGCGCTGACTCACAGCCAGGCAACGGCAGAAGAATGCGTGGTAGTCGAGGACTCCGCCCGCGGAGCCGTAGCGGCGGTCGCCGCCGGTCTGCGTTGTATTGTCATACCGAATGAGCTGACTCGAGGTGCCCCGTTTCCAGGAGCCTACGCGGTGCTGGATTCGGTGCGCGCCGTTCCCTCCGCGGTGCGGGCTTTGGCGGGACTCTGAAAAGATGCAGCCGGAACCCGCAGGCGGTGGATCGGACGGTCGCCGCGAGTTCGCGGCACTGCTGACCTCGCTGAAAACCCTCGATCCGGCGCGTTGGAGATGTCACACCGCTGGCAGAGTCAACGACTATCCGATTATTCAAGTTGAGTCCGTACCCGCCACCGAGACCGCTCCAGGCGTACTCATAACCTCAGGTGTGCACGGTGACGAACCGGCCGGAGTCGAAACGGTGCTTGCGATGCTGGAGGAGGCGACGTTTCCGCTAGGGGTTAACTATCTCATCTGGCCGTGTCTTAACCCGTATGGCTTCGTTCACGATAAGCGGGAAAACCGTGACGGGCACGACCTCAACAGGGTGTTGCTCAACCCGATCGGCACCGAGATGGACATTGTAACACGGACGCTTGAAGGGCGCCGTTTCGACCTATGTCTCGACCTCCACGAGGACTGGGAAGCGAAAGGGTTCTATATGTACGAGGGCAAAGCCAATGCGCAATGGCTCGGTCCCCGGCTTCTGGAAAAGGTGTCCCAAACGGGAGCGATAGACACCGAAACCGATGAGAGCGATATTCCGCTCTCCCCGGGACTACTACAGGTGGATCCGGCATGGGGCGGACGGGGCCTGGCTTCCTTCCTGTTGGAACGTCACTCGGATCACGTCATGATCTTCGAGACGCCCACTTCCTGGCCGCTACCGCAACGCGTACGCGCTCAACGGATGGCGACGGGCACCGCTCTGAAACATTGCGCGGAAACCAATCACCTGGCCGAATAACCCTTCAAACGAAGGATCACGAATGGTGAGTCCAGAGTACGCACTCGATTCTAATTTTCTGCATGGATTGCGTTGGCGCTGCATCGGGCCGCCCCGGGGTGGGCGTGTCGTGGCGGTAGCCGGACACCCCAGCGAGCCGATGGAATTCTATTTCGGCGCCTGCGCCGGTGGGGTGTGGAAAACCGACGATGGGGGAACCTACTGGCGCAACGTCTCCGACGGCTATTTCAATTCCGCCGCCATCGGTGCCATCGCCGTTGCCGACAGCGACCCCAACGTGGTGTACGCCGGCACCGGTGAAACCACCATACGCGGCGATGTCTCTTATGGGGACGGGGTGTATCGTTCCACCGATGCGGGAAAAACCTGGCACCACGCCGGCTTGGAGGAGACCCGTCACATTGGCAAGATCCGCATTCACCCGACCGATCCGGACCTGCTGTACGTCGCCGCCATGGGTCACGCCTTTGGACCCAACAGCGAGCGCGGGGTCTTTCGCTCCAGAGACGGTGGCGCGCACTGGGAACAGGTGCTCTACCGCAGCGAAAAGGCCGGTGCCGTGGACCTGTCGATGGATCCGAACAATCCCCGTATTCTGTTCGCCAGCGTCTGGGAGGTATACCGCAACTTCTGGAAACTGTCCAGCGGGGGACCGGACAGCGGCCTCTTCAAATCGGTGGATGGGGGCGATACCTGGACGGAGCTCTCAAACAACAAGGGCATGCCGCAGGGGATCAAGGGCAAGATCGGCGTCGCCGTTTCCCCGGCTAACTCCGGGCGGATCTTCGCGCTGATTGAGGCAGAAAAGGGCGGTCTCTACCGCTCGGATGACGGCGGCGACGAATGGGAGCTCGTTTCGGATCGCGCCGACTTGATGGGACGGCCATGGTATTACTGCCATCTGTGTCCCGACCCGAACGATGAGAATACCGTCTGGGTCCCCAACATTCGCTTATGGAAATCGATCGACGGCGGCGCCACCTTCGAAATCGCCACGACTCCCCACGCCGATAACCACGACATGTGGATCGACCCCGCTAATTCCCAACGAATGATTCAAGGCAGCGATGGCGGCGCTTGCGTCTCTTTCAACGGAGGGCGCAGTTGGTCGACGATCTACAACCAGCTGACGGCCCAGTTTTACCGGCTGGACGTGGACACCCGCTTCCCCTACCGAGTTTATGCCACGCAGCAGGACAACTCGAGTATCTGCGTGCCTAGCGCCACCGAGTTCGACGCTATCCCAATGAGCGACTGTTACCCGGTGGGAAGCGGTGAAAGCGGTTACATGGCGGTGCATCCGACCGATCCCGACATCGCCTACATCGGCGCTGTAGGCAGCTCTCCCGGCGGCGGCGGCGCGCTGCAGCGCTACGATCTGAAAACCCACCAGATTCGGCTGGTAACGGCTTGGCCAGAGAGCTACTTCGGCTGGGACCCTAAAGACCTCAAATATCGGTTCAACTGGACCTTTCCGATCCGTTTCTCACCTCACGACCCCGATGTGTTGTACTGCGCCGGAAACGTGGTGTTCAAAACCACGGACGAGGGCGACAGCTGGGAAGTGATCAGTCCCGACCTCACCCGCAACGACCCGGAAACCACGGAAGCTTCCGGCGGACCGCTCACCCTCGACTGCAGCGGCGCGGAGCATTACGCCACCATCTACTCGTTCGTTGAATCGCTTCATGAACCAGGGGTCATGTGGGCCGGCAGTGACGACGGCCTGGTCCACCTCACTCGTGACGGCGGCCAATCCTGGGACGACGTGACTCCACCGCAGCTGCCGCGGGCGGAAATAGGCGCGGTGGAGGTGTCGCCCCATGCACCTGCCGCCGTCTTCATTGCGGCAACGCGCTACAAGTTCGACGACTATCAGGCGTATCTGTTCAGCAGCGACGATTATGGCAAGACCTGGAAGGATCTCTCCGCCGGATTCCCCCAAGACCAGATCAGCCGCGTTATCCGTGAGGATACCGTACGGCAGGGTCTGCTGTTCGTCGGCACCGAGACCGGGGTCTGCTTTTCCTTGGATGACGGGGCCACCTGGCAGCACTTGGAAACGAACCTGCCCGTGGTTCCCGTCTACGACCTGAAGATCAAGGACGACGATCTGGTAGCAGCCACCCATGGGCGCTCGTTCTGGATATTGGACGATCTCACCCCTCTGAGAAGAGCTGCACCGGATCGAGAACAGGAGCCAGCTTGTTTGTTTGCACCGCGACCCACGCCGCGCCGCTGTTTGAACTGGATGGTCGACTCCATGAAGGGGCCGGGAAAGAACTATCAGCCCGGACTGGGCTCCTACGCCACCTTCGAGTACGAAGAAGCGGACGACGGCGAAACCACCAAGAAGTTTCTCGACGCCGGAGAGAATCCGCCCAACGGGCTTATGGTGTTCTACCAGTTGAAAGAGAAACCGGCGGAACCGTTGACCCTGCGTTTTCTCGAAGCGGACGGCCGCGAAATCAAAGGGTTTGCCAGTCGCGATCCCGATGATGAGGAAAAAAACGGCGCCGGCACCGATGATGAATCGGGGGACGTGGAGAAAGCATCAGAGCGGTATGCTCCGGCCGTGCCCGGGTTGAATCGATTCGTCTGGGACATGAGCTATCCCGACGCCGAGAAGCTGGGGGGTGAAGTCCTTGCGGTTTTCAACGCCAGCACCGGGCCGCGAGCGGCGCCGGGGAACTATCTGGTGGAGCTGACGGTGGGCGGGCAGAGTTGGACCGAGCCGTTCCAGATCGTCGCCGATCCACGTGTGGACACCACCGCGGACGACTTCAGCGCCCAGTTCACGCTCGGGCAGCGCATCAGAGACAAGGTGGACGCGGTGCATCGTGCGGTGAACCGAATACGCCGCATGAGGCGACAGATCGGGGAATGGGAGGCGCGCGCCGACGAGATCCGCGCCACGGCTGCAACGCAGGGCGCGGCGTTCGGGGAGTCCGTGGGACGACTGAAAAAGCAACTCAGCCTAATAGAGGGGGAGCTCGTGCAAACTGAGGCGAAAACGATTCTCGACTGCCTCCGCTTGCCCGACAAATTGAGCAACAAGCTGACCACCCTGATCGGCGTCGTACGCATCGCTGACGCCAGGCCTCCGCAACAAGCGTACGAAGTGTTTGATCTACTCTCGAGCCAGGCCGACGACCAACTGCTCAAATTGGAGGACCTGGTCGTTGGCGACCTCGCCGCGTTCAACGAGCTGCTGCGATCCTGCGCGCTGCCACCCGTTTCCGTCGATTCCTGATCGGATGCACCGCCGGCTAGACCTCGCCAAGATCACCGCCGCCGACTTCGTCGCGCGCACCGGTTATCAGATGGGCAAGACTCCGCTGTTGCCCATATTTGCCGCCAGCCTTGGCGCAGAGGCGGCGTTTTTGGGGCTGATCGTTTCCGTATCCACGCTCACCGGAATGGTGCTGAAGCCGACGTTCGGGGTGCTGTCCGACCGCTGGGGTCGTCGTGGGTGGCTTGTTTTGGGAATCGTGTTCTTTGCAGTTACTCCATTCCTCTACCGTTTCGTGCATTCCCAGGAGGAGCTCCTGGCATTGCGGCTGATGCACGGATTCGCAACGGCCATATTCGGGCCGGTTTCGCTGGCTTTCGTCGCCGAGCAGGGCAATGTCGGGCGCGGGGAACGACTGGGCTGGTTCGGGATCGCCCGCAGCGGAGGGTACATCCTCGGGCCCGCGCTCGGGGGATGGCTGCTGTTGAGCATGGAGCCAAGTGTCATCTTTACCGTCATCGGCGTACTGAGCTGTATCGCGTTGATTCCTACGTTGTTCCTTAACGAGCCGGTGTCGCGCGACTGGACGACGCGGGCGTCGGTGCGCCAGCAGATGACCGCGGCGATGCGCAGCGGCAGCAAAGTAGCCGGGGTCTGGCTGGCCGGCGTTTTGGAGTTGGGAGTTTTTCTCGCCCTGTACGCGGCCAAGGCGTTTCTACCGCTTTTCGCTCTTTCTCACGGGATTAGCGTCGTGCTGGTCGGACTCTTCTTTTCCGTCCAGGAGATCGCTCATCTGTCCCTGAAACCGCTGGGCGGTCGCCTAGGTGATCGCATGGGACACCTCCTGGGCATCGCGCTGGGCATGGGACTCATGGGTATCTGTCTGCCCCTGCTAGGGGTCGCCGGCAGCCCGCCGTCGCTGATGGCAGTGGCGATCCTGGTGGGTGCCGCGCAGGCCTTGATCTTTCCAAACACCCTGGCGTTGGTGTCGGAACAGGTGGACCAACATCACGTTGGAGCCGGGATGGGGGCAGTGGGCACGATGCGCAATGCCGGGAAAGTAGCGGGCCCTATTGTCGGCGGTTTGTTGCTGGCCGTAGTCGAGTTCGAGTCGATGTTGTGGGCGGTGGCGGTGCTTCCACTGGCTGCCGCAATCGCTCTTGGCATCTACCGCTATCGCAACCGGCGCAACGGTTTGTCGTCGTCGCGGTTCGGACAGCTTGCCAGCTGAGCGTAGGTCGGCGTTAGCAGCGGATTCTCAGGGCGTTCGGGGCGATCTCGAAACAGAACCGCTTGGCTTTCCAACGCCAATCCCCGTCGGTCTGAAACTCTTGCGGGGTTTCGAATTCCACACTCGCGCGGAGGCCGGAGTAGAATCTGCCGATCCGATTGCCGCTGCTCAGCGCCGTAATCACGCCGGCTACCGCTCCGAGCAATCCCGATTCGAGACACCACAGGTGTAGTAGTCCGTCGTCGAAGCGCGCGCGCGGTACCATCCTCAAGCCGAAACCGTAATACGGTTGTTTGACCACCGCAAGGTTCAACAGACCGGCGGCGGCAGCCGGCGTCTCGTCCACCACGAATGAAACAGAAGAACGCCGATACTCCTTGAAGTAGGCGCGAACGGTGGCGGCCGCATAGGTGCTGAAGCCCCGGCGGCCGGCACGAGACCCCGCGCTCATCAGGCGCAAGACCGTTGCGTCGAGACCCACCGAAGCCATAAACGCCAGACGTTTTTCGTCGCAGCGAATCAGATCCACGGCGCGGGTACGGCCATCGGCAACGCATTGGGCGGCGCGGACCAGATTGCCGCCCATGCCCAGGGCTTGCGCCAACGCATTGCCGGAGCCCAGCGGCAAGTACGCCAAGGTCGGAGCGGCATCGGCAAGCGCATTCATCACGTCGGAGAAGGTGCCGTCACCACCGGCTACGACCACGACGTCGTGCCGTTGCACCAGATCCCGCGCACATGCTGCCAACTCTTCCTCACTTCCGGTGTCGAGGCCGTGTACCCGGGCGCCCAATACTTGAGCCGGTGCCGCGAGCATCCGGGCTTTCTCCGCGGCGCTGGTGGCCCCGGCAGCGGGGTTGCAGACGATGGCAAATTGCATGGCAAGACCTACGGGATCACAGAACTAGAAATACTCCGGAAAGGCAGAAGCCCGAACCCACTAGTAGGCGGGGGTTAAGCTTCTCCTTGAGGAAGACCACCGCCAAAATCAACGCAAAGAGTGGTGACGTGGAAGTCAGGGTCACAATCTTGGTGGCGCTGCCGTCCTTGAGGGCATCGACGAAGAGAATGCCGACCAGCCCCATGCCGACCGCACCGCTGGCGGCCACAATCAAGACGTTTTTCGTCCTCAGGTTGCGCATGCTGTCGAGACCGCTGGGCAGCGCAATACTGAGAAAGAGAATCAGAACCACCAGTGGCATACGAACGGCGTTGGCGTGGATGCCGCTCATGTGAGCGCTGGCCGGTTTCAGCAGAGCGCAGCTCAGGCCCCAGCACAGGGATGCTCCGAGCGCCAGCGCGATACCGACCTTGGCTTTGGACGGACGGTCGGCAGCGGCTGTGGGACTGCTGGTCATAAATACCACCCCGGCCACCACCAGACAGGATCCCGCCAGCAACCCCAGTCCGGCGGCGTGATCGAACAGCACCCACTCGAACAGCAAGGTGGACAATGGATAGGTGCCGGCAATCGGCATGGTGCGGGAAACACCGATTTCCTTGAGCGCGTTGATGTAGCCGGTATCGCCGAGGACAATGCCGAACAGCAGTGAGCCGAACAGCAGGCACCACTCCAACATCGGTACCTGCAACAGGTCTGTCAGCGGTCCGCCAAGCGGAAGAGCCAGACACAACATCAACCCCCCGGCTCCGCACCGAATCATGTTTATCAACCGGGGCTGGAGCTTGAGCGCCTGGGTCCGCAAGATCAGGCTGTTCACCGCCCACAAGAAACCGCAGGCCAGGGCGTAGGCCTCGCCACGCGAAACGGAGAATTCCATAAGGGCAGTTAGAGCCCGATCTCGTCCGCCACTTCTTGCAGTGCCGCGATGACGTCGCCGATCAGTTCGTCCAGCCCCACCCCCATCATCTCGGTGCCGCGGAGAATGACCTGGCGGTCGGCTCCGGCGGCGAAACTTTTCTGCTTCCACTTCTTCTTCACCGATTTCACCGAGAGGTCGCTTACACTCTTGGAAGGTCGCACCAGAGCGCACGCCGTCACCAGGCCGGCGAGCTCGTCGACGGCGTAGAGGGTCCGTTCGAGCTCGGATTCGGGCTCGACCTCGGTGCATATCTGCCAACCGTGAGAAAGCACCGCCCGCACGATCTCTTCGGGCCAGTTCTCCTCCCGCAACAGCTCCGCGCTCTTGTGGCAGTGGCGTTCTGGAAACTGCTCGTAGTCCAAATCGTGAATCAGACCCACGAGGCCCCAGCGGTCTTCGTCGGCCCCCGTCTTGCGGGCCATGAAACGCATGGCGGCCTCGACGGATCTAGCGTGATTGATGAGGGAAGGATTGCTGTTGTAGCGCTGCAACAAGGCCAGCGCCGCGTCCCGTGAAGGAGTTGGTTCCATCAAACGGCTCCGCGTCTGGCTAGTGGAGGATTGTTGGTTTATTTTTGAATCGAAGAGTGCCGTGGACCGGCCTATATCTAGGCCGGTTTTCTTTTGATGTCAACACGCCGCAAGGCCGTTAAATCAAGTAGCAATGCGGTAGCAGGTACTTCATCTGCCGTTGCTTCCACCCTTATGGAACCCTCGTTTTGAGACCCCGTTTTCCCGCTCTCTTGATGCTCGTGCTCTGGGTGATGTGTATGTCAGTCAAGGGTGACGAGCTTGCGGGTGATTTCGATGACAACGGCGGGGTAGACTTCGTCGATTTTTCCCTCTTCATGGAAGCTTTTGGAAGCGTTGATCCGCGCTTCGATCTGAACGGCAGCGGACGGGTCGATTTCGAGGATCTCTTTCTGTTCGCCGATCGCTTCGGCGAAGGCACCGTCCTGGAGCGGGCTCGTCACGATTCGGTGTTCGCGGCACGGCTGGACTCGATAGTGCAGCGGGTGCTTGCGGTGGCGAAGGGTGATACGGCGGCCACCCCTCTGCCACCGATAGCGGCGAGCGACAGTTCGGAGGCGCCGCAGGAGGTCGAGCCCGCGGTGCCAGAGGAGGTCGAGTCGGCGGTGCCAGAGGAGGTCGAGTCGGCGGTGCCAGAGGAGGTCGAGCCGGCGGTGCCAGAAGAGGTCGAGCCGGCGGTGCCAGAGGAGGTCGAGTCGGCGGTGCAGGAGGAGATCCTCCCGCCTCGATACCACATCGTACGAGACGGTCCTCGGATCCGGATCTTTATGCCGGCATACACCATCGCTATTCAACGCGCATCCCCTTTTGGCATCGTCTCGTTAAAGCTGAACGGACAGACGCCGGACTTCGCGCACCCGGAGCTGCCGTTGGGCGACTGGGAATGGTTCTGGTACCGCCAGGCAGGCACCGAGGATCAGTGGCTGGCGGCCAAACTGCTGCAGGAGGAATGGGGCGAACCGGAGATCGTCGAGGAGTCCGATCGAATCCTGCTGCGCTACCAACGGAAGAATACCACCGAAGAGGGTGCCGATCTGGCGGTCACCTATCGTCTGCCCCTAGTCGGGTCGCGGTTCGGGATCGACTATGCCGTCGTCAACCGCACCCAGAGCTGGTTCGAAGAACCGTACATCATGGTTGGATTTCCCGGCTTCTCGAACCAGGGATTCGTCGAGGAGGTGGCCGACGCCGTCGCCACGCGACCGGCGACCCCCCCGCACACCAATTTTCAGCAGGAAGCAAACCAGCAATCGGGTCCGGAGATCCTCCTGCTGCGCCACGATGTCGATCCGGCGGCCGCCAACAGCGGTTCGTTGGAAGGCACGGTCAGACTTCGCTTCGGCACCAGCACCTACAGACTCACGACTACCTTCACTCCCGACGCCCAGACCGTCTGGGTCTATTCCGCGCATACCAACAAACCGCTCTATCTAACCAGCCACCTCTACGCCTTCCTTCAGACCCTCGAATCTGGAGTCGGTACCCAGCTCGCCGTCGAGTACGAACTCGTTCGCGAGTAGGAGAAACGGGGAACCAGTTCGACCCCGGCTGGGGCCGATTTCTTGCGGAATGGATGGGGGTGTGATATCATAACCAAACCCCAACGCCAAAGGAGCTGAAAGATGAGTTCAGCGGTGTCTGATCGAGTGGAAACGCAGGAACACCGCAATGCGGCGCTCTTGTCCGCAACCCGATACCTCGGCACCGAAGTGCGCTCCGCCGTCTTGCCGCTGCATGTGGATGTGCGCTCCCAGGCACGGCTCGACAAGGACCAGCTGCTGGCGTTGGAAGCGCTGCAGATCGAAGCGGCGACCACGTCGATACGAACGCTGAGCTCGTTGGCGAAATTGAACGAGGTCGACCATCTCGGCGGCGGACTCGAGCTCATCCCGCCACTGCTGTTGACTATGGCGGTGGCCGATTTCGAAAGGATTGAATACACCATCGAACACGCCCACACCAGTGTCGGTTATTACGCCGCGCTGGCCGCTATGGGATATATCGATGAGGAGGCGGTGATCGACGGATTCCGCCGCGGTCTGGACATTCCCGGTCACGTATCGTGGCTGCCGGGCGGTACCCAGTTGAACGGCGGTCGCCTCGGAATCATGGTGCCGGTGGCGGTCGGTCAAGCCCTGGGAAAACGCGCCAAGTTCGGCGACGGCGTTTGGATCGTCACCCACTGTGGCGATGCGGGTTGGATCTCCGGCCAGGCCCTCAACGGTTTTAACGCCGCCGACGTGCACGGCGCCCCCGTCACCTTCGTGATGCATCGCAACGGGATCCAGCTTTCGGGAAGCACCAAATCGATTATGGACAAGGATCCGCGCAGCGTGATCGCGTCGCTGGGCGTGGAGGTGTTGGAGATTCCCAGTCTGCACGATATAGAGAGTCTGTACGCGGCGTATCGCCAGGGTTTCGAGCTCGCCCAGACCGGCCGCCCCTCTATGGTCTATCCCGTCGGATATCGATCGGACAACGGCCAGGTTTCCACCCTGAAAAGCTTCGGCGTCGGTTACGGTATCGGCGTCGAGATGGACACCCTTGCCGCTGCCAACCAGGTCGCACTCGATACCGAGGTTTGGGTCCCGGGTTCGCTCATGAGTTTTCGAGATGTGGAAGCGATGCTGGAATGTCTTTTTCTGGTAAACCAATTGCCCGGCGGTAAAGGACACCACGACGGACACATGAAAGGTCGCGATTGCGATGCAGTTCTGGCCAGCCCGATGCTCACCACCTCGCCGGCACAAAAACAGGCCCTAGATAACTTGCGCGCACAACCGCGGCGCACCGTGATAACCAGGGCACGGCCCGCCCCCGGGAGCGGGAATCTGCGCCTACCCGCCAGCGCGTTGGCAGAGATCGAGCTGCCACATCCTGGAACCAGCGACTCCCCCCGCAGCGGTTCGGAGGTTGGCTACGCCGCCCTGGCCAAGGTATTTCCTGAGGATGTTTTCGTCGTCAGCTGCGACCTCGATCCGTCGACGAAATTAGCCAAGGCCCGATCTTTCCTCGCCGCCGATCACCAGTTCGAGATGAGCATCGAGGAACAGGCGGCTACTCTGGTAGCTGACGGCTTGTCCATGACCGGTTCAGGCCCCCAATTGAATGTTGTATCCACCTTTGCCGCCTTTTTCGAAGGCATTGCCCGTGAAGGGTTCGACCTGTGGCGTTATCAGCGCAACCTGAACGGGGTCAACGAAGGGCTCAACGTCACCTTTCACCTGTCCCACGTTGGCGCCTGTACCGGTCGCGACCATTTCTCCGGGTGGGGGT
This sequence comes from Candidatus Latescibacterota bacterium, assembly GCA_965217095.1. GTDB lineage: Bacteria > Latescibacterota > UBA2968 > UBA8231 > UBA8231 > CAYNZV01. The sequence goes on along the minus strand of OZ244235.1, from coordinate 4,382,098 downwards.
TGGATTGGATCAACGTGGGGCTCACCTACCTTCCGTACCTGCACCGTTTCTATGCCCCGGCGGATGCACGCGCCGCCTTTCTAGCCGTGCTCGACTTGGCGGCGCACTATGGGGGTCACATCATCGGCATACCGCGCGACAACCTGCCGATTCTCGCCAGGCAGGACAGCGCCGAACCGCTGTGGAGCCTCGATGACGGGTGGGAGGACGTCACGACGCTGCGGCGCCACGACCACGCCCGCCGGGCGATTCTCGCCTTAGGAGCCCCCGCCTTCTTGGCGGCGGAGGCGGCCGATCAAGTCACCTCCGAAGGCATGGCGACAGACGTGTTCGTGGTCAACGGACTGCCTCTCGGACCCGGAAGGCTGGCCGAGCTGATGGCCCCCTACGATGAGGGCGTGGTCACGGTCGAGGATGGACTGATCGGCACCCTTGAATCGGGTGTGCGGGGGTTCGCCGGCCTGGTGGCTACGGCGGCCGCCGCGTTGGGTACGCCGTGCAGACATGTAGGTATTTCCGATCCGCGGACCGCGCCGTCCGAGGGACACATGGAAACCTGGGCTCACTTCGGTATCACCGCCGCGGCCATTCGTACCGCCCTTCAAGGACCCTGACGTCGTAAAAATCGTAAAAGGAGCAAGAATTCCGCATGACGAGATTCTGCGCGCTCTTAATGTGCGCACTGCCGTTGCTTTCCGGGTGTGGTGAACGGGAACGGGGAGGACTTAACCGGGAAGCCCTCTTGACCCCCAAAGACAGCGAAATGAACCAGCAAGCTCCGGATGATTTTGCCGTCAAATTCAGCACCAGCGCCGGGGAGTTCAGACTGGCAGTCACGCGTAGCCATGCGCCCATCGGCGTCGACCGCTTCTACAACCTGGTGATGAACGGGTTCTTTGACGACCAGCGTTTCTTTCGCGTAGTACCCCGGTTCGTGGTGCAGTTCGGGATTCACGGCGACCCGGAGATCTCTGCCAAGTGGCGCGAAGCGAACATAAAGGACGACCCCGTCAAAGCGACCAACAAGCGTGGCACGATCGCTTTCGCCAAGTCCAATCAACCCCATAGTCGCACCACCCAGGTGTTCATCAATTTCAACGACAACGTCCACCTCGACGGCATGGAATTCGCCACCTTCGGCGAAATCACTAAAGGGATGGAGGTGGTGGACGGCATCAATAGCAAACATGAACAGAAGCCCGACCAGGGCCGCATCCAGCTCCAAGGCAATGCCTACCTGCAGGAAGAGTTCCCCGATCTGGACTATATAGTGAGCGCGCGAGTAATTCGGTAGCTAGCCGACCTTGCCCGCTGTCGAACTCAGCAACGAACGCATCGGCCTCAAAGCCGCCAGGCTGGCCACCCTGGCGACGTTTCTGTGGGGCGGCAATTCGGTCTTCATCAAGCTCGGCCTGGAAGACCTGCCACCGGTGGCGATGGCCGGTGCCCGCTTCGTCATTGGCGCGTTGGTGGTCCTGGGGGCGTTGTGGGTAAGTGGAGTTTCGCCGCGGGTGCCCCGCTCGGAATGGAAAGGGCTCTGCGGACTGCTTGTGATCTTTGTTGCGCAGATCCTCCTGTTGAACTACGGCACCGATTACACCACCGCGAGTCGCTCGACGGTGCTCATGAACTCGTATCCCCTGTTCACGGCCGTATTCGCCCACTTGCTCGTTCGCGATCTGCTCACCCCGTCAACGGCGTTAGGTTTAACCGTGGCGTTCGGCGGAGTGGTGTTGCTCTTTTTCGACGATCTCGATCTTCAGGGTACCGCCACTCTGTTCGGGGATCTTTTGGTACTGCTGAGCGCCGTTCTGCTGGGGGTGCGAACGATTATCCTCAAGCGGCTCGTGCACGACCTGCATCCGTACCAGGTCTTGTTCTGGCAGGCAACCCTGAGCCTGCCGGTGTTCGCTGTCCTCAGTTTCGCGATTGAACGGGAGGCGCGATTCGCGCTGACCACCAATGCGTTGGTTGCCGTGTTGTACCAAGGGCTCATCGTGGCGGGGGTCTGTTTTATCCTGTGGATCTTCCTGTTGCGGCGCCACAGCGCCAGCCGGGTCGGGGTCTTCGGGTTTGTCACGCCGTTGTCGGGAGTGCTGCTGAGCAACCTGATCCTCGGCGAAACGATCTCCTGGGAGATCCTCGCCAGTGTGGCCATGGTCGCGGTGGGCGCCGTGGTGGTGAATCGGCGCGTTTGAGTCGCACCCAACGTGAAGACCCAACATACCATACGGTTCACCGCGGCCGCCGGCCTCGCAGACCTGGAGCCGGATTGCATCGACCTGGTGGTCACCTCGCCTCCGTATCCGATGATCGAGATGTGGGATGCCCTCTTCACCGGACTCAACCCCGAGATTTCGAGCGCGCTCCAGCATGCGGATGGAACCCGCGCATTCGAGCTCATGCACGCAGAGCTCGACGACGTCTGGACACAGCTGCACCGGATTCTCAAGCCCGGCGGTATCGCCTGTATCAATGTGGGAGATGCCACTCGTACCATGGCGCGCGATTTCTGTTTGTACCCGAACCACGCGCGCATCGTACAACAGATGCGCGCGGTTGGATTCCAAGCCCTCCCCGAGATTCTATGGCGCAAACAGACCAACGCACCGACCAAGTTCATGGGTTCGGGCATGCTGCCGGCAGGCGCCTACGTGACTCTCGAACACGAATTCATACTGCTGTTCAGAAAGGGATCCAAGCGGGAATTTACCAGTGAAGAGCAAAAGCACGTCCGGCGTCAAAGCGCCCTGTTCTGGGAGGAACGCAATGCCTGGTTCTCCGACGTGTGGATGGACGTGAAGGGGGTTGGCCAGGAGCTTGGCGAATCGACGACGCGAACCCGCAGTGCCGCCTATCCGTTCGAGCTCGCCTACAGGCTGGTTGCCATGTTCTCGGTGTGCGGAGACCTGATCCTCGATCCGTTCCTCGGAACCGGAACAACGACCGCGGCGGCCATGGCTGCTGGCAGAAACAGTCTAGGTTTCGAGGTCGACGAAAGTCTTGCCACCCAGATCGAGGCGATGACCGAGTCTGTGGTGGGACACGCCAATCGGCATCTTCACGAGCGGCTCGAACGCCACCAGGCCTTCGTATCAACGCGCCGATGGCCGGACGAGGCTCGCAAATACACCTGCAAACAGTACGGTTTTCCGGTGGTCACGCGGCAGGAGCAAGAGATCTGTTTTAACGAGCTGCTATCGATCTGCCGGCGCGGCTCCAACCGCTACGAGCTTGTCTACCGACCGCTGGATCTGGCCGCCGATTTTTGAGACGGCACTCCCGTCGATTACCTTTGCGGCGATGGATACGCAACGATTAGTCGAGGAACTCCGCCTTTCCGCCTCTAGGGATCAGGCGCAGTATTTCCCGCTCTCTAACGGCGTCTACGACGTCAAGCCGGGGCTGATCGCTTTTGGCACCGATTTGGGAAACGGTGCCGCGGATCGACAGTTGTTTCAAATCGATGACTATTACACCTCCTACAGAAACGCCAAGCTGGCGGCGCGGGAGGAGCGCCTCGGCAAATATTACCAGGTCCATCACTATTCCAGTGTGCTGGCGCAGTCGCTGGCCGCGTTCGTCGCCGCGCGACTGGCAGCGGAGCATCCGCAGGTGTTTGCCTTACACACCCAAGGGGACGGCTCGCTGTTGCACTGTCGTCTCAGCGGCGAACAGCTGCGGTTCGATCGCGACTGGCAACTGGCGGATGAGTCGACTCAACCCGAACGGGGTCCTGCCTACGTCTCGGCACTGGATGCCCTGGCCTGCCAGCTGCAGGAAGATCTGGCGGTGATCTGCCGCGCCGACGGCGAAAACTGGCTGGCGGCATTGCACCTGTGCTTGCCCGGCCACTGGGCCGCCGAAGCGAAGATCGGCAGAGACTTCGCCACCATACACCGGCCGGTGCCGGGCATGGAACGAACCAACCGCAACGCGCACGAAATCATCGACGCGATGATCGACCGCGGACCGTATGTGCGTTTCGTCTGGGGTTTGAGCACGGACAGCCGCCTCAACCACCACCCCGAACCCCCCGGTCACCTAGCTGCCGGCGAACGGGCCGCATGGTGCGGCCGCAGCTTCGATCTCGATGACCCGCGTCTATTCTTGCGGGTAGAGCGGCAGTTAATCTGGGGATTTCCGCAAAGCCAGGCCGCCTTGTTCGCCATACGCACCTATCTTACCGATGTCGCCCCGATGCGACGGGTTCCATGCCGACGCGTCATGTTGTGTGCCGCGCTGCGCAGCATGTCGGTCGAATCGCTGCAGTACAAAGGAATCGCCGACCGCGAGGCGATCATCAGCTGGTTACAACAGGAGGAATAAGCCGATGTCAATGAAACTCTCCGTTTCCGCCCGTATCGTGGAGAAATTTCGCGACAAACGTCAGGCAGACCTGGGCCTGGTGGAGCTCGCCGATCTGGCCGCATCGGCGGGGTACTCCGCTCTTTGCATGCGCGCTTCGCAGCTGGGCACCCACACGCCCATGGATCAGGTTCACGAGCAGTACCAGCTACTGGTGCAACGGGGTCTGGAGATCTCGATGGTCACCGGCGATTTTCCGATCCCGGAGAACACCGACGACGGCCCTCAAGCGCTGCGCAATATCGCCCCTTACCTGGATTTGGCGGCCGCGCTGCACTGCGACCTCATGCGGATCGCCATGAAAACCGAGGAGGACATCCCGTGGGCGCAACGGGCAGCGGACGAAGCCAACGAGCGGGGCATACGGCTGGCCCATCAGTGCCACACGGCGAGCCTGTTCGAGCGTGTGGACGATTCCCTGGACGTGCTGACCCGTGTGGGTCGTCCCAACTTCGGCATCATATACGAACCGGCTAATCTCGATCTTTGCGGGCAGGATTACGGCGCTGAAACCATCAAACGACTGCAGCCGCACCTGCTCAACGTCTACTTGCAGAATCATGTTCTCAACGCCGACGGGGAAACAAAGCTGACAACATGGTGTCGCGGCGAGGTTGCTTTCGACCAGATCCCAATCTGGGAAACCGGCGGACTCAACTTCCAACCGATGTTCACCGCCCTGGCGGAGATCGGCTACACCGGTTACGTCACGGTGCACCAGGCCTTCGCAGGCCTCCGCGGACCCGACGAGGCGGCGCGGAGCAGCGCAAACTGGCTGCGCTCGATAGGATCGTTCGCTGGGTAGCGCCGATTGCGAGCAACACTCTCGGTTCTCCTGCGGGCCGACGCCCTCTGGTTAACGCTGCTGGGCGGCCTCGTGTACGCCAACAGCGTCCAGAATCCGTTTGTGTTCGACGATCAGATCCTCATCGTCGACAACCTGTCCCTACGTCAGCTTTGGCCTCCTGGCGGATGGATCTTCGGCCCTGAAATCCCGCTCAGCAGTCGCCCTCTGGTTCGGCTCAGTCTGGCGCTCAACTACTCCGTTGGTGGTCTCGAACCAGGGGCATTTCGTCTCGTCAACATCGGGGTCCACCTCCTCACCGGTCTCGCTCTGCTAGGGGTGCTGCGCCGTACCCTGAATCGCTTTTGTGGAGGAGGTATCCCTCCCCGCCACGCTCGAGGTCTGGCGGTGGCCGCCGCCGCTATTTGGCTCGTGCATCCGCTCAACAGCGAGACCGTCAACTACGTAACACAGCGCTCCGAGTCGATGATGGGGCTTTTCTACCTGCTGACGCTATACTGCTCAGTGCGCCGGTTCGACCATGGAGGGTCTGGCTGGACGATTCTGGCAGCGGTATGCGCCTTACTGGGCATGGCAAGCAAAGAGGTCATGGCCACCGCCCCGTTGGTGATTCTGATCTACGACCGGATTTTTGTCAGCCCGTCCTGGACGGCGGCTATCGCGCGACACCGTGTACTATACGTAGGTCTGTTCTCCTCCTGGCTCCTTTTGGTCGGATTGCTGACGATTGGGGCCCACGGAGATACGGTCGGATTCGGTCGTGGGGTGACCGCCTACACCTACGCGTTGAACCAGACCCAGGTTATATCGAGCTATTTGGGGTCGAGCGTATGGCCCCACCCGCTGCTGCTGGACTACGGCTTCGCCGATCACGAATTGACCCTCGCTGTCGCTGCTCCAAGGTTCATTTTACTCCTTGCCTTGTTGGCCGTCACCGTGTGGACACTGAGAATCGATCCCCGCCTGGGTTTCGCCGGGGTCTGGTTTTTTCTTATTCTGGCCCCCACCTCCAGCATGGTTCCCATCGTCTCCGAAGTGGGCGCCGAGCGGCGGATGTACCTGCCACTTATGAGCCTCGTAGTCGCTGCCGTCATCCTCGGTTACCATTCGTTTGCGCGCCGCTGGCCTAGCAACATTCTACGGGGCGTGGGGTTGGCGGGGGTCTTAGTCTTGCTGTTGGGCGCAGCCACGGTACAGCGCAATCGGGACTACATCACCGAGGTTCGCATCTGGGAGACCGTCGCCGCCGCCGCCCCGCACAACTATCGCGCCCACAACAACTTGGGATTCGCAGTCAAACGGAGCGGGCGCCTCGCCGCCTCGATGCCCCATTTTCAGAACGCGTTGCGCCTGAACCCCAACTATGCCGATGCCCACTACAATCTGGGCATGGCGCTTTGGGAACAGGACCAGGCGGACCAGGGAGAGTGGCACCTGCGGCGGGCTCTGGGCATTGATCCCGGCCACGCAATGTCCCATCAGGGACTGGCCCTGGTGTTGAGCACGCAAGGGTGGTCGGAGGAAGCGATCTACCATCATCGACAGGCCGTCCGGTTGGAGCCGTACTATCCAAGCCGGGTTCACAGTCTTGGGATCGCTCTAGCTGCTGCGGGAAAATTGGATTCGGCGTTGGTTCAGTATCGCCACACGTTGCGTCTGGACCCCGAATTCTATCAAGCCCACAACAACCTTGGAATCGCACTGCGGCAACTGGGCCGTCCGCATGAGGCTACTGGGCACTACCGGCAGGCCCTCGAGCTGAATCCCGACTTCGCCGATGCCCACTACAACCTCGCCAACGCCCTGGCCGATCTCGATGATTCGGCCGCCGCCGAGACCCATTACCGCCAGGCGTTGGGGATCAATCCGGGGTACGCCAAAGCGCACAACAATCTCGGTAAGCTCTTGGGTTCCAAAGGAATGACGGCTTCCGGGATGCATCATTTTGGCAAAGCGCTGGCTTTGAATCCCGAGTATGCGGAGGCGCATTTCAACCTGGGGACGGCCTACTTCTTGGAAGACCAGCTGGAGGCAGCCGTACTACATTACCGCCGCGCGGTGGAGCTCGACGCGGACAACCCTCTCTGGCTCCAATACCTGAGTCAGGCGCTGCGCAAACAAGTGGAACTGGGTGCTATCGAGCGCTTGAATTCCCCGATGCCTTAGGCGGGCGTAACCTCCTCGAACGCGGCCCGACCTCCAGTTTTTTCTTGACTATCCTCCTTCGACTTTCGACTTTTCTAGGATCTGGTTATCTCCTTTCGTCGAGGTGGGTTATGAGAATCCGAAACGTCCTACTTTCGAGTCTGATTCTGTTGGGCTGCGGCTCGTCCGAAGACAGGTCTCCCCTGGGACCGGGGGTTGAAGCCGGGGATGTTGAAATACCTGAGAGCGCCCAACCGGAACAGCCCGCAGGCCCCACCGAACAGTTCACCCGCTCGAACGCCGCGGGGTTCGTGGTGGAGCAGTACCAGTACTACCTGTCCGGTACCGAGCGCGTTATGCACGGAGATTATCGCAGCTACTGGGACGATGGCACCCGCCGCGAGGTGGGTAGCTTTGCCCACGGCGCCAAGACACACACCTGGACCTACTACGACGCTACGGGCGATGTGGTGATCAGTGCGGAGGTCTGGGACGGCGGCGCCCTCCAGGAACACATGACCTACTACCCCGACGGCACCATGCGTAGCGAGACCGCCTTCACCGAGCAAGGCGACGTGACCGCCTACTTCTACGAGAACGGCTACAAAGAGCGTGAGGGCGCCTACAAGAACGGATTCGAAATCGGCTTGTGGACCTGGTATTACGATAACGGCAACATCAAAGAGGAAGGCACCTTCGTCGACGGGAAGTGGGACGGTGTCTGGGCGTGGTACCGCGAGAATGGCACCATGCAGTATCAGAGGGTGTACGCCAACGGCATCGAGCGTGGGGTCTGGAGCTGGTGGGATGAAGAAGGGAACAAGGTCAAGCAAGAGGTGTGGGAGGACGGCCGCCGCATCGAGCATTTCGAATGTGCCGACTATCCCGAGGCCTGTAGCGAGATCGACAAGTATCGCGAGTTCACCGGAATCCACGGATGAAAATCTTCCCAGCGGAGGTTCGGATCATGAAATGGACCTGTGTTCTTTTCTGCGGACTGATTCTCGTCGCCTGCGGGTCAGAGGAAGGAACCACCCCTCTGGGACCTAGCAGCGGGGTCGAGGACGGCGGCGGCGGCGTGCCCGAGGGCGCTAAACCGGAACAACCTGCCGGACCGATCGAACTGTTCGCGCGGTCCAATGATAATGGCATCGTGATCGAGGAGTACCAGTACTTCCTCGATGGGCTCCGGCGCGTCATGCAGGGGTTCTACCGCAGCTTCTGGGATGACGGCAACCAGCGCGAAGCGGGTGCGTTTCTCCGCAACCAGAAAACCGGCGATTGGAGGTACTACGACGAAACCGGTGATCTCATGATAAGTTTCGAGGTCTGGGAATCCGGGGCGATGCTGGAGCAGATGACCTACTATCCGGACGGCACGATGCGTAGCGAGACCCACTTCGCCACCGCCGGCGACTTCTCCATCTATTACTTCGAAAACGGCAATAAGGAGCGGGAAGGGGCGTATAAGGAGGGTCTCGAGGTCGGGTTGTGGATCTGGTACTACGAAAACGGCCACAAGAAAGAAGAGGGCAACTTCCGCAACGGCAAATGGGACGGGGCGTGGGCGTGGTATCGCAGCGACGGCACCATGCAATACGTACGCACCTACTGGAACGGCATCGAGCGCGGAGTGTGGAGTTGGTGGGATGAGCATGGCCACAAAACCCGGCAAGAGATCTGGCAGGATGGACGCCGCATCGAAGAGGCCGACTGCATCCAGAATCCCACGGCTTGCTCCCCCGGATAAGACGGCACCAAAGCTCCGCCTAGTCCCTGGTCACGCCCACGAGCCGTTGCGCTCGTGGGCTTTTTTGTTTGCGCCCCCTCCCGGACTCCCGGGCGCCTGATCAAAACTCCGCCAGCCAACGTTCCTCCCTTCCGCAGTGCCCCGATTCTCGGCGTTAAAGAAATTCGCGGATATACCGATAAAAACCTCAGAATGGTTGGTGGTACGTCATACGCAGTGCCCATAGGAAAGGTGATATCATGCGTTCTCCTCGCATAGAACTGGATGAAGCCTACTCCACCGGCGATATGATTACGGTCTGCTGGGAACCCAAGTGTAGAATGCACCGCCTCTACTATTGGGAAGACGACCGTTGGATCGAACATGACAAGCGGCACGAGTACGCCAACTACACTCACAGCATCTGTGATCAACATTTCCGCATGTATCAGCGGGAGCTCAAGCGCCTCATAGACGAAGAGGCAACGGGCGTCGAAGCCGAGATGCAGCTGTCCGAAGCGGCTGGCTGAGACTTAGCGCTACCGCACGTTCCGCCACACCCTTGCCGCGTTCCTCCGCCGGGGTGCCTCGCAACCTGACCTCCGCTACACCCGCCTAGTCCTAGACTCTCTGTGTTGTGTGCCGCCTGACGGAGCGCTATACTCTCGTCCGCACGGTGCCAAGCGGCGAGGAGAGAAGTAGAAGTGGCGAAGATAAAAGAGGTGCGGGCGATCCGCACGCGAAGCTGCGGTCATTGGTTAATCGTCAAGATCATCACCGATCAACCCGGTCTCTACGGAATCGGCTCCGCCAGCGATCACTACCAAACCCCGGTCGTCAAAGTGGCCATAGATGAATGGCTCGCACCGTTCCTCGTAGGCCGCGATGCCAGTCGCATCGAAGACATCTGGCAGACCACCTACACCGCGGCTGGGTGGCGCAACGGTGCGCTCATGAACACGGTCATGTCTGGAATGGATATGGCTCTGTGGGACATCAAGGGCAAGGAAGCCGGCCTACCGCTTTACCAGTTGTTGGGAGGGGCCTGCCGCAGCGCCGTTCCTTGCTACGCCCATGCCGAAGGTCACGACTTCGGCTCGTTGCTAGAAGAAACCCAGAAATACCTCGAGGAAGGCTTCCCGGTCATCCGTTGCCAAATCGGCGATGGCTACGGCGGCGGTGGGTACGTGCCTGCCGCCGCACACGGTCCGAAGAATTCTTGGGTAAAAGGCGATGCCTTCGACGACGAGGTATACTTGGAAACCATCACAGGTCTGTTCGAATTCCTGCGCCAGAAACTTGGATTCGGGCCGAAGCTTTGCCACGATGTCCACGAGCATCTGCGGCCGCAAAACGCGGTCGCTCTGGCGAAGAGACTGGAGCCGTTTCGCTTGTTCTTCCTGGAAGATGCCCTGGCCCCCGAGCAGGTTCACTGGTACCGGCTCATCCGCGAGCAGTGCACGACACCGCAAGCCATGGGCGAGAATTTCGTCAACTCGCACGAGTTCCTGCCGTTGATCACCGAGCGCCTCATCGACTACGTGCGCAACCGCGTGTCCAAGACCGGCGGCATCACACCGTGTCGCAAGATCGCCACTCTGTGCGAATGGTACGGGGTGCAAACAGCCTGGCAGCAAGGCGGGGACAACGATCCGGTAAACCAGGCGGCGGCGGTTCACCTGGATCTGGCGAATTACAGCTTCGGGATACAGGATGAAAACCATTTCACCGGGGCAGAGCGGGAGGCGTTTCCAGGGACGCCGATCCTGGAAGGGGGCTACTTGTATTCCAACGACCGGCCCGGGCTGGGCGTGGATATCGACGAGGAGAAAGCGGCAGCCCTGCTCGATCCGGACGAGATGGCTCCGGGTTACACCAACCCCCCGCGACGCGCGGATGGAACCATCATTAGGCCTTGAGCATTCCGTCAAATTCCACGAGTATGGTCGAAATCGAACATCCTTACCTGCTGTTCATCGGTGACGCCGCCGACCAGCTGGCGGCCAAGACCGCCGACGGCATCGCCGTATGGCGCCGGCAGTGGTGTGTGGGGCAGCTGCGCTTACCCGACTGCAACGCTGACTTAGGTATTCCCGAGGTGTCGCTGGAGGAGGGGCGTCGTCTGGGCGCGCGGACCCTTATCGTCGGCGTGGCCAACCGCGGGGGCATCCTCGCCGATTCCTGGCTCGAGGTCCTCGAAAGCGCACTCGATATGCGGTACCATCTGGCCAGCGGGTTGCACATGCAGCTGAGTTCGTCTCCCCGTCTGGCGGAACGCGCTGCCCAGAACGGGGTGAAGCTGATCGACGTGCGGCAGCCACAGGGCGGGTCCGTCATCGGTACCGGCAAGAAACGCGCCGGACAGCGCTTGCTCACCGTGGGAACAGACTGCTCGCTGGGCAAGATGTTCACCGCGCTGGCGATCGAGAAAGAGATGAAGGCGAGGGGTGCGGACGCCGAGTTTCGCGCCACCGGCCAGACCGGCATCTTCATCGCCGGTTCCGGGGTCTGCGTCGATGCGGTAGTGGCGGATTTTATCTCTGGTGCCACCGAAGCGCTCACACCTGACAACCGGCCCGATCACTGGGACATCATCGAAGGCCAGGGTTCCCTGTTTCACCCGTCTTATGCCGGAGTTTCGCTGGGTCTCCTGCACGGAGCCCAGGCGGATTGTCTGGTGATGTGTCACGACCCGTGGCGACCCCACATGCGGGGGATCCCCAATCAACCCTTGCCCGATCTGGCCAACTGCATCGAACAGACGATCACGGCAGGTCGGCTGACCAACCCCCGTTGCCGCACCATCGGCATCTCGATCAACACCTCGGCGCATGGCCAGACCGAAGCCGATCGAGTACTGCAAGCGATCGAACGCAGTACTGGATTGCCCACCGTGGATGCGGTACGCCAGAGTGCGGCGCGTCTGGTAGACGCGATTTAGAAGAAGGGGCGCTGGTTGTTCATGGCCCAACTCCGGGTTTCCGCAGAACATTGGCCTCTGGCTTCCACCTTTACCATAGCCCGCGGCAGCAAGGACAGCGCTGCGGTGGTCGTAGTCGAGATCGAGCGAGACGGGGTTTGCGGCCGCGGCGAGTGTGTCCCGTATCCGCACTACGGGGAAACGCTGGATGGCGTCAAAAGCGCGATCGCGAATATGGGGGAGGCGGTCGCCGGAGGCTTGGATCGCACCGAGCTGCAGCGGACCATGGACGCCGGGGCAGCTCGCAATGCGTTGGACTGCGCGCTGTGGGATTTGGAGGCCAAAACGACCGGAACCCCTGTGGCTGCACGGGTGGGGTTTGATGTCCTGTCGCCGGTAATTACTGCCTACACCCTCAGTCTGGGTAGCCCCGAGGAGATGGCCCAAGCCGCGCGCCAGCATGCCGAGCGACCGCTGCTCAAGCTCAAGTTAGGCGGGAGCGAAGATCTCGAACGCGTGCAGGCGGTGCGGGAGAATGCACCGGCGGCGAGCATTATCGTGGATGCCAACGAATCCTGGTCCGCCGAATCGGTGGAACCCCTATCGAGAGCCCTGCTCGAAGCGAAGGTGGCGCTGATCGAACAACCTTTGCCAGCCGGCGCCGATTCGCTGCTGGCGGCGATAGAGCGACCGGTACCCATCTGCGCCGATGAGTCGTGTCACACCACGTCCGACCTGGAAGCCATTGCGAACAGGTACGATGCGGTGAACATCAAGCTGGACAAGACAGGCGGTTTAACGGCCGCGTTGGAGCTGGTGGCGGCGGCGGAGGCTGTGGGGTTGGAGGTGATGGTAGGGTGTATGGTGGGGACATCGCTGGCGATGGCCCCGGGGATGGTGCTGGCCCAGAAGGCCCGATTCGTCGATTTGGATGGCCCCCTGCTCCTGGCACAGGATCGTCCGGTAGGGCTTAGGTTCGCAAACGGCCTAGTGTATCCACCGCGTCGGGAGCTCTGGGGATAATTTTGGAGAGCATCTACTCGAGGCCACTCAAAATCTGATTCATGGTCCAAACCTGCTCGGTCTCTTCGTCTTCGAGCAAGGCATCGACGATAAGAGGATGGGCCCGTACGGTGTAGCGGTCGATGAATTTGTAACTCGCCAGGGCGTTGCCATCCTCGTCCTGAGTTACCATCGCCGCGTCTTCGATAACAGTGATGTCCGTCGGCAAAACAGCCGTCTCGTGCTGCGGAAATTGATCCATGTGACCACCTATGCTGTCTGAGTGTTGCGAACTACATAACAAATTTCGTGCCAATAACAAGCGATAGCGGCCGAAACATTGCTAGTCACATCTGGGTAAGGAGTTACGGCTGGTCGACAGGGGCGGGCTCACGCTCCCTGTGTTGCCATGACGACAGCATTTAGTGCCACATTGACGAAATTTCGTCACATACCTGCTGGAGTGGCGGAGACCTAGGCGGGGAGGTCGGGATTGAGCAGGTTGGCGATGTGCACCGCTTGAAAGAGGGTAGCCGGCTCGAGCTGGGTGCGCAGGGAACGTTTTCGCGGCAACAGGGTTGTTTCACCCAGCATGGGCGGACAAACGATTACCTCCACCTTGCCGGGAGATATGTTCAGATTGCCGGCAGGACATTTGGGCCACAGGCCGTGTATGCCACGAAAGATCACCGGGATGAACAGCGTGTCGGAAGGCAGCTGCGCAAAGAGAGCATGTTGGATGGGCAAACACTGGAGCTCGAAGGCCGAGGTCGTGCCGGCCCCGTACACTACCCCAGGGCGTTTTTCCAGCAGTTTGGCGAATTCTCGCGTCGGATTGCCGGTGTCGCCGCTGCGCCGCAGGATCACGTACCCGTGCACCTGCTCCAGCAGATGATCGGCCGTATCGGCCCCGATTCCTAGCAGCGAGAACTCCTTCGACCCCACGCGAAAGAGGGTGGCGGGAGAGGTCAGACCGGAGCGTGCCAACAGCGCGCAAGGTTGCGGTTGCTCCCAGCCCATGGCCTGCAGCAGCTCGGACGACTGCATCACCGAATACATGACGGGGTGGTCCAGTATGCTCTGATGCGTCGGAAAGAAGACGACCTTGCGGTGATCCCGCCCCAAATGCAGCGCTTCAGCCAGCGCCGTGAAGCGGGGGTCCACGGACACGTCGACTTCGATCTCGAAAAGTTCAAGGGTCTTGCGCCCCCACTCCAGACTCATGTTCCAGGCAGCCTGCAGCCGTTCCGATTCCGTCAGGTCGGCCGCCTCCAGCTCCAGGGAACCCCGGGCATTCTGTCGGGTCAATGCGGCCCAGCGCAGCAGGCGGCCGCGGCGGCGCCACGATCCGATGCTGCGTCGTCGACCGACGTGGCCGTACTCAACAAAACGACCCGAGAACTGGTTGCGCAACAACACCGGCACTTCGATTTCGTCGAGGTGGAGATTCGATCCTCGCGCCCGTCGTCGCAGTGCGTTGGCCCCCTCAATGAGCTTCAGCGTCAGATCGATCATGTCCCGAGTCAGGTAGCTGTATTCCTGCCCGTACCAGTAATCCTTGGGTCTTATCTGTGCCGGATCCTCCGAGTGCGCCTGCAGAAACTTCAGCAACAGACCCTGCGCCAGTCGCACGTACTTCTCCAGCTTCTCCCGCCACTGCGCTCGGACGTGCCCCTCTACGCGTGCCACCAGGTGTTCGATTTCGGAAATCGTCTTCCAAACGGATATGCCGAACCAGATGAAGTTGCTGAAGGTATTGTAGCGAATGGCCAGATGCTCGCCCGCCGCCATGAAATCGACCACCCGCTCCGCTATCCGCGACAGGATACTGCGGAGCGTCGCATCCATCCTCTCGCCGTCGACGAGGTGACCATACTCCGCCTCCCAGCGAGGGTCGAACGCTTCAGTGGATTCTTTCAGCCTGCCCGCCACGCCCTGCGCATGGGACAACGGAACCCGTGCGACCTTGAGGTTGACTAGGGCCGCCTCGCCGGCGTCCAGGGAGTACGGCTCGTCGCGGCCCAATGCTTCCAAATAGACGGCCTGGTAGAGTTGCAGGAAATCGGCGGCGGAGCCGACGCCGCGCTGCTCGAACTGTCCGAGAACATCCAGGTAGTTGCGATTGGCTTCGTGATACAGTTCGACGAGAGCGGCGAACCTGCTGAAGGATTCGTGAAGGCGGTGATCGCGGCGGCTGGGTATACCGCCATAGATGTGCGAAATCAGAGTGCAGCGGCGCTCGAGGCCATCAACATCGATGCCGGCGCTTTGCGGCCACGCCAGATCGTACGGCGACCACCCCTCAAAGTGTCCATCCAACGCCGCAACGTTCAACAACTGGCGCGCGGCTTCGTCGTATGATGCCAGCAGCTCCGAGATGTCTACGTCTTTGAGGATCCGGTCAACGTTCACGCGTCGTCAATGGTGTCAGGGAGAGTGCGGTGCCCGATCACTGGCGTGCTGGTTCAGCACTTCGCGAACCTTGGCCATCAGTACCTCCGGAGTGAACGGCTTCTGCAAGAACGGCACTTCCGACTCTTCGACGCCGTGTCTCAAGACCGTATCATCGGTGTACCCCGACATGTACAACACCTTGATTTCGGGTCGCAGCGGCAGCAGGTGCTGCGCAACCTCCCGTCCACTCATCTCCGGCATGACGACGTCGGTCAGCAGCAGGTGAATCGGCCCCTCGTGGAGCTCTGCCAACACCAACGCTTCGTCCCCCTTGCGAGCCTCCAAGACCGTATACCCGTGATCCCGCAGCACGCGGTAAGCCAGCTTGCGCACGACCGACTCGTCCTCGACCAGAAGAATGATCTCCGATCCGCGCAGGGCTTCTTCCGTGATCGGCATCTCTCCCTCAGCTTCCGGCGTGCCCTCGGCCTGGGGCAGGAAGATGTCGAAACGCGTGCCCTCCCGCGGACGACTGAACACGTCGACATGACCGCTGGTTTGCTGCACGATGCCGTAGACCGTCGACAGCCCCAAGCCCGTGCCCTTTCCCGTCGGTTTGGTGGTGAAGAAAGGTTCGAAGATGCGCGACAGGATGTCTTCGCTCATGCCTTCGCCGGTGTCGCTCACCCGCAGTCTGACATACGGTCCCGGGGTGACGTTGACATGGATACGGACGTACGCCTCGTCGAGCTCGGCATTGGAGGTTTCGATGGTGAGCTTGCCACCTCGGGGCATGGCATCGCGGGCGTTGATGACCAGATTCAACAGCACCTGTTCGACCTGTGCCGGGTCGGCCTTCACATAACGAAGATCGCCATCGAGCTGACAGCGCAATTCCACATCCTCGCCGATGATCCGGCGCAGCATCTGGTCGGTGCGCTGTACGACTCGATTGAGGTCGAGCACCTTGAACTGCAGGACCTGGCGGCGGCTGAAAGCGAGCAGATGACTGGTGAGCGTTGCGGCGCGCTCGCCAGCTTCTTTTATGGAGGTGATGTCGCGCGCCAACGGATCGTCGGGACCCAGACAATTCAGCACCAGTTCGCTGTATCCGGTAATGATGGTGAGCATGTTGTTGAAATCGTGAGCGACACCGCCGGCCAAGAGGCCGAGCGCTTCCATCTTTTGCGACCTGCGCAACTGGGTTTCCAGCTCCACATTCTCCTCTTCGGCCCGTTTGCGCTCCAACACAAAAGCGATGTGACGGCCCATGGTTTGGAACAGTCGCACCTCTTCGGTTTCAAATTCGTGAGCCTGGTCGTAATAGATCGTGAGCTCGCCCAAGAGCTGGTCGCTGTATACTAGGGGCACGCAGGCGATGGAGTGAATGCCTTCGTCGAGGTCTACCTGGCGCAATGGATGGGACGAGGATCCAGCGCCCGATTCGGTAAGCAGCACCGGTTGTGGGTCTGTGGCTTCATACGGCCAGGCGGTGCGTTGCTCCAGTTCTTGTCGGTAGACGTCCGATAGGTTCGACGAGGCGCGAAAACGCATCATGCCGTCGTCGTCCATCAGGCGGACGGCAGCCCGGTTTCCCTGGTGCTTGCTGGTCAGGGCGTTCAGGACCTGGCGGCACACTTCCTCCACCCCACTGGCGCGCGAGATGGAGTTGCTCAGTTCGAAAAGGGTCTGCAGCTGGGCGAAACGGCGCTGCAGCGCAAGTTCGGCGCGCTCGCGCTCATGTACCTCGCGTTTCAGCTCCTCGTTTACCGTTGCCAGCTCAGCGGTCCGTTCGCGGACTCTTAGTTCGAGCTCATCGTGCGCTTTCTTGAGTTTCTCTTCGATTTCGTGCCGATAGAGCACGACCTCGATGGTGGAGTGTAACTCCTTTTCTTTGAACGGCTTGAGGATGTAACCAAGGGGACCGGAAACCTTGGCACGCTGGAGAGTACTGTCGTCCGAATAGGCGGTGAGAAAGACGACGGGAACGTTGTACTGGTTGCGGATGATTTCAGCGGTCTCGACGCCGTCCAAGGATCCAGCCAGCATCACATCCATGAGGACCAGGTCCGGAGGCGACGCCGTCACCTCTTCGAGCGCTTCTTCCCCTGACGCGACCAGGGTCGGCACTTCGTATCCCAGCTTGTGAAGCCGGTGCTGGATATCCAGAGCCACGATACTCTCGTCTTCGACAACCAGGATTCTTGCCATTAAGATCTATCTGCCGGGGAACCGGGGAACGGAATGGTGGGTAAATTATAAAGATATAAAGAAGAAGATGCAGCGTGCAATCTGCGGTGTATGGAATTCAACCCGACCCCGGCCCGGTTGCACAGCCGAAGCACGCGGCATACAATTCTATTCTTACCATCGGGATAATATGAGACCTTCCACCCTCTGCTTATTGACCATCCTTCTGGGCCCGTCCCTCGTCGCTGCGAAAGAACCGGCGCACTTGAGCGGTTCGGTTATCCTAGTGGCGCCAACGGCCCCGAAGAAAAAGCGGATCTCTCGGGGCAGCCGCTACCGCCAGCGTTCCTCCATGACCGACGCTAAAGCGAGCGTCGCGACCGCGACCGTCTCGCCCTTTGCCGACGTGGTTGTTTCCGCCCATCCTCTTTCCTTCGCCGCGACGGTGCATCCGCTGGCGGATCCCGGTCAGATGGAGCAGCAGGACGTGGCGTTCAAACCGCGGGTCATCGCCATCACCAAAGGCTCGGCGGTCCAGTTTATCAATCGCGACAAGATTTTCCACAACGTGTTCACCCTTGCGGAGGGAGCGAAATTTGACATCGGGCGCCGCAAGACCGGCGTCGTCGTGGAGGAAACCATCGAGGTCGCCGGAGAGATCGATCTGTTCTGCGATATCCACCCACAGATGAACGCCACCATCCTCAGCCTCGATACCCCTTATTTTGTAGCGGTCGATCCAGGCGGCCGTTTTGCGATGCCGCAGTTGCCCGCGGGGCGTTATGAGATCCGGGTGTATCACCCCGATCTCAAAGGGGCCCTCCGCGCCGTCGAGCTGACAGCGGGCGACAGCACGGTCGTAGATTTCTCCTTGGGCAACTAACGAAGCCGATGCGTTTTAGCATTCAGCAGAAACTGTTCATCCTGCTCGCCGGGCTCAGCACCGCCGTTCTTCTCGGGGTTCTCTACTCCATAAGCCAGAAGCTCGAAGCGGAGATCCTCAAGAAGGTGGCCAGCGATTCGCGCCAGACACAGCGCAATTTTGCCAAGGAGCAGACGTTGCGCTACGATCGATTGATCGAGTCCGCCACCCTCATTGGTGAGAACAGCACCTTCAAGGGGAACGTACAGGTCAACGATCCCGGCACCGTGAACCACATCGTCGAGGAGTTTTCCGAGTTTGCCAAGTTCGATCTCTTTATCGTAACCGACGGTCGCGGCCGGGTTCTAGCGCGCCTGGGAGACCCGGACATGTACGGAGACAACCTCACCCACCGTCCCAGCGTACAGCGGGCGCTGCGCGGCGAGTTTCGCGACGAGGTGGAGGAGATGCCAGAGCTGTGGGCGGTAGACGACGAACTCTACCAGGTGGCAACCGTCCCGATCTACTTGGCCGACACCATCATCGGCACCATCACCGCCGGATCCATGATGGCGGACTACGAAGCCCAACAGCTGAAGGGGAGCGCTTCGATCGACCTGAGCTTCGTCAGCGGCCGCCGACTCATCGGCTCCAGTATCGACACTCTGACCCAGGACGATATCGAAGACTTCATGGAAAAACACCCCGCGGGTGTCAGCGCGGTGCTCAGCGAACTGACCTCCAGCGATCCGTTTGAAACCGAGCTGGCAGGTCGCCCGGTCTTTGCTTTCATCAGTCCGCTAGGCATCGGCGAAGCGGCTTTTTTCGTGGCCAGCGTTCCCAAGGACTATGAGCTCAATGTCCTGCACCTGTTGCAGCGCAATATCTATCTCACCGCTGCCATCAGTCTGGCCATTACAGTGCTGTTGGCGCTGGTGTTGGGCCGCACCCTTTCCCGACCCATTCTGCGTCTGGTCGAGGGCATGAACGTGGTCAGGGGAGGGGATCTTTCGGTTTAGGTGGAAGCCACCACCCGCGACGAGGTCGGGCTCCTGACGGACGCATTCAATCAGATGCTGGTGGGGCTGCGCGAACGCCTCCAACTCATGAAATACGTCGGCTCCCACACCCGCGACATGATCAGCAAAGCCTCGGGTTCTGACGTCGCCTTGGGGGGATCTCGCCAGGAGCTGGCGGTTCTGTTCACCGACATCCGCGGATTTACCGCGTTCAGTGAAAAGCGGACTCCCGAAGAGGTTATCGACAAAGTGAATCGGTACCTCGGATTCCAAGCTGAGATCGTTCCCGATTACGAGGGTTCTATCGACAAGTTCGTCGGCGACGAGATGGTGGCGCTGTTTTTCGGCGATCAGGCGGTGGAGCGGGCGATTCGCTGTTCCGTGGAGATTCAACGCCGGGTTAAGGAGGAACACAAGACCGATCCCGCCCCCATCGACATCGGCATCGGCATCAACTACGGTCCGGTGATCCTCGGCAATATGGGGGCGGAGAACCGTCTCGACTACACGGTGATCGGGTCGGAGGTGAACCTGGGCGCGCGGCTTTGTGCCGCCGCCGCTGGAGGAGAGATCCTCATCCGCAAGGAGCTGATCGAGGGGTCCAATGTGCCCGTCGAGATCGCGGCGGTGAAGAAGATGTCATTTAAGGGTGTTTCGCAAGAGTTGGAGATCGCCGCACTGGCCGGAGATGCCCAATGAATTGGGCTCGGTTAGGTCTCGCGCTGGCCGTCGTGGCTCTCCATCCACGGACCGCAAGCCCGCAGATTAGTCTCTCCGGGAGTCTCGACATAGCGCATAAAATTGAGCTCGGTAAAAAACGACGTGAACCCAACAGCGAAATCAACACCAGTATCAAAGGGCAAAGTCCGTTCAGCCTGGTACGGGCGCGCATCTTCGCCGACGCCGAGGTCGCGGAGGGTGTAGAGGTCTTTACCACGTTCCTGTTTGACGAGGGTTTGAGCCACTTCGAGATGGAAGGGGCATACGTGGTCATCAACGAGGTACGGGACTCCCCAAAGCTCAACTTCCTGGTGGGCAAGATGCCCTCGGCGTTCGGTTCCTTCGCGACGCGTTCCTTTGCCGAGATAAATCCGCTCATCGGGGTGCCAGCGCTCTACCAATACTTCTCGGCTGTCCGCGGCTGGGACGTACCCGCCGACAACGCCGACCAGCTAGCCCGGAGAGAGGTTACGAACTACCGCAGCAGAGGCCTGCCGACGATCTACGACGCCTGCTGGAACACCGGGGTTCAGATCTTTGGTTCCCTGTCCCACTTCAGTTACGCCCTGGCGCTCACCAAGGGGGCTCTGTCCAATCCCGAGGCGCAGGACAACGATGGGGGACAGCTGGTGGGGCGCCTGGGCTGGCAACCGCGTATGGAACTCCGCTTGGGTCTTTCGGGCGCCTACGGACCCTACCTCGAAAAAGGGGCCGAGCGTCGGGCCAACTTTCCCACCGGTCGAAGCGTGGAAGACTACAACCAGCGCATCGTTGGCCTCGACGTCGAATTCACGGCCGGCCATCTCGAATTCTATTCCGAATGGGCGCGCAACTATTGGGAGTTGCCCAATTTGAAGGAAGAGGGTCTGGCAAGCACCGGCGGGTATGTGGAAACGAAATACGCCCTGGCCCCCGGAGTCTTCACCGCCCTGCGTTACGGTCGCATCGACTACGATTCGATCGATGATGGGAACGGAAACGAGGTCCCGTGGGACTATGACATTCAACGTCTCGAGACCGGCCTCGGTTATTACCTGAACCGCAACCTGAGACTAAAGGCAACCCTACAGCTCAATTTCCGCCAAGGACCCAAGGGGGAGAAGACGGCGCATTTGCTCGGGGGCCAACTGGCATCGAACTTCTAGGCGGGGCACCCGACCAGAGCCGAAACGCAATGTGAGCCAGGTCACCCGACCGCTCACTGGTCTGCGTATGTTTCTTATCTATATTATCTTTCTCGATACCTAGTAGAAATACGTAACGGCTATGATGGAAGTTACGAGCAAAGAACTTGCCTCCGAAGAGATCGCACTGGTCGTCAAACAACCCGGCGACCAGCAGGCGGCCGTGTTCAAATTTCTCAATCTGATGTTGAGTTACCTCTACGGGTTCAACATCACCACGGTGGACAGCATCGCAGACGCCAGTCCGGTGCTGATGAAGCGCGCCAAGCAGGTGCGCTGCGTCTTTGTGGTGCAGGACGACAAGATCGCCAAATCCAACAGCCTTACGGCGCTCTCTCTTCGCGGTTCGATTCCCGTATTTATTCTCGTGCCCGAGGCCTTGCTGGGACATCACGAGGAGGTATCCAAAGAAGCCAAAAACGTTTTCGTCTTTGCGTGGGAGCATATCTCCGGGACGCAACACTCCCTCCGGGAGCTGGTGGATGATGTCTTTGAGCGCAATGGCATCGCTGGCTTGTTCGACGGAGCCCGGCACCTGTCCTTCCGGGTTTTGCAGCAGCGGGTTCAACGGCGGCTGAAAAACCTGAACACCCTGCCGACCCTGCCGGAGATCATCCTCCGCATCATGAAGCTGCTGAACGATCCCGAGTCCACCTCCGAGGAGTTGGAGGAGGTCCTGCTCAGTGACACCTCTATCGTTCACAAGCTGATTCAGATCGTGAACACGCCAATTTTCGCCGGTGCTGGGCACAAGGGAGACTGGACGTTGGGGGAGGCGATCGTACGGCTGGGACGCAAGAAGATCGCCAGTATGGCCCTGCAGATTAAACTCATCAACACCCTGGTCAAACCAGACGACAGTAAATTCGACCTGCGACGGTTCTGGATGCACTCGGTGGGTACTGCGATGCTGGTGGACAAGATCTACGCGGATCAGATGGTTGACGTGGACAATTGGGAAGAGTGCGACAACTACTGGATCGCTGCCCTCCTGCACGATATCGGCAAGCTCATTCTTGGGTTCTTTTTCTGGAACTATTTCGAGAAGGTGCTTGGTCAAATGGACGGGCCCACGCTCTCCTTCCGCGATGCCGAGACCCGCATGGGTGACACCGCTACCCACGAACAGGTGGGGGAACTGCTGCTTATTCGGACCAACATGGCGCAGGAACTGGTTAGCGCCGTCGCCAACCACTCCGATCCGGATCCCCTTCCGCGCCCGCTGGTGAGTCTGGTCCACCTGGGCGACCAGATCTGCAAGGACCTGGGTTTGGGATACGTCCACGGCGAAAGGGGCGACTACAGCGACTCGGTACTCCGAGCCCTCAATGTCGATCGCGACAGGTTGGACCAGTTGCGTGACGATCTCCGCGAGAATATGGTCGACGAGATCATGGACGTCGTTGATCGCTGTACCGCGGCATAACGCGCACCCGCCTGCGTGCGCACCGCGGATTTGCCTTCCGTGGACCGCCTCATTCGCGCCTGGGGACACCTGCCTTCTTTGCCTCCACTGCGTCGGCCGCTAGTGACCAGAACGCAGCTCAAGGGGGTGTTGGGACTCGCGCTTGCCGTTGCCGTCATGGCTCTCTATCTCTCCAACCGCTCGAAGAATTTTCCACCAGATCCGCTGCTGTTAGCAGGGGAACACCCGGCGGTCATCGCCCATCGAGGTGGACGTGGACTGTGGCCGGAGAATACCGTCTTCGCTTTCCAGCACGCGGTCAACTTGGGCGTCGACGCGTTAGAGCTCGATGTGCGCAGCTCTGCCGACGGGCAACTGCTGATTCTCCACGATGAACGGGTAGACCGCACAACCAATGGGCAGGGTCGCGTCCAGGACCTGTCGTGGGCGGAACTGCGGGAACTCGACGCGGGTTACAACTGGACCACTGACGCCGGCGAGACCTACCCGTATCGGGACCGGGAGATTCGCATCCCCAGCCTGAAGGAGGTGTTGAGCGAGTTTCGGGAGGTGCCGATGAGCATTGAGATCAAGCAGGAGAGGCCCTCCATCACAGCCCCATTTTGCGCCGCGTTGAGGAGCGCCGGGCACGGTCCCAAGGTGTTGGTAAGCTCGTTCAAAAGCGATCTGGTCAAGGCGTTTCGCGCCGCCTGTCCGGAAGTAGCGACGTCCGCCACGGGGGGAGAAGCCATCCTGTTCTGGGCGCTGGAACAGCTGTTTTTGAGTGCTTTGTATACGCCGCCATGCGGTTCGTTCCAGGTGCCGGAACGATCGGCAAAACTCCGCGTCGTCGACCCCGGATTCCTGGCAGCAGCGCACGCTCGGGGCCTCTCCGCGCACGTCTGGACAGTGAATGACCCGGGTGACATGGAACGCCTCTCGGCGCTCGGAGTCGACGGCATCATCACCGACTACCCCGATCGCCTGTTGCGCACCCTCGGTCGCCTCGAGCTGGATGAGTAGCGAACCGATCCTCGAGGTTTGCCAGCTTACCAAGGTATATCGGAACGGCGCGCGCGCGCTGACTGTTCTCGATGCCGTCGATCTGGCGGTGGGGCGCGGCACCACCTGCGCCATAGTCGGTCCCTCCGGCAACGGCAAGAGCACTCTGCTGGGTCTGTGCGCGGGGCTGGACGAGCCCTCCGCTGGATTTGTCCGGCTCAACGGGATCGCACTAGAGACCCTCAGCGAAGACGAACGCGCCCGCCAACGGAATCGATGGGTCGGTTTCGTGTTCCAGAACTTCCAATTGATCCCGACTCTCAGCGCGGTGGAGAACGTGATGGTGCCGCTGGAGCTGCAGGGCGCCGGCACCCCGCGCAAGGCGGCGGCGGCGCTGTTGGCCCGCGTTGGGTTGGGGGATCGCCTCGATCACTATCCGGTGCAGTTGTCCGGCGGCGAACAGCAGCGGGTGGCCTTGGCCCGCGCCTTCATCAACCGCCCGGCCATACTCTTTGTCGATGAACCCACCGGCAATCTGGACACCGAAACCAGCGCCACCGTCGAGGACCTGCTCTTCGAACTCAATCGAGAGATGGGGACCACCTTGATTCTGGTGACCCACGACCTGGACCTGGCCCATCGCACTCAGCGGGTCGTCCGCCTCCGCGGCGGTCGCATAGCCGACGACACCCCCACAGCCGCAAGCCTCTGATCGCCGTGAACGAGGGACCTCGACTCAACCTGTCTTGGATCGCGCGCATGGCTTGGCGCGATAGTCGCAACTACCGCAAACGGCTCCTGCTCTACATGTCGTCCATCGTGGTGGGGACCGGCGCCTTGGTTGCCATCACCAACCTCGGAGACGGCATGGCGCAGGCGGTGGATGACCAGGCGCGCACGCTGTTGGGCGCAGACATGGCTTTTTCCTCGCGGCGGCCGTTCAATGACGAGGTAGAGCGGATCATCGCCGACGCCGGCGGCGAGCAGGCACGACAAACCCGGTTTTCCTCGATGGTGTATTTCCCCAAAACAGGGGGCACGCGGTTGACCCAGGTGCGCGCCGCTGAAGGCTCCTTCCCCTTCTATGGGGAGCTGCTCACGCGGCCGCGCGAAGCGGCCACCGAGTATCAATTGGGCCGGCGGGCCCTGGTAGACGACGGCTTGATGAGGCAGATGGGTGTTGCCGTAGGGGACTCTGTCAAGGTGGGTCTATCCACCTTTGTCATCGCCGGTCGACTGCAAAACATTCCCGGCGAGGCCGGCGTTTTTGGTGTGTTCGCTCCCCGGGTATTCATTCCCATGTCCTACCTCCCGGATACCGGACTGATCCAGCGCGGCAGCCAGGTGAACTACCGCGTGTTTTTTGCGTTCGATAGCGCCGCCGTAGCCGATCTGGTGAGCGATCTCAAACCGGATTTGGAACGCCAGCGGGTTTCCATCGAAACCGTCGCTACGAGGCGGGCGCGAATGGGAGGTGCCCTGGGCAACCTCTACCGCTTCTTGAATCTGGTGAGTTTCATCGCCCTGGTGCTGGGAGGGGTCGGTGTGGGCAGCTCGGTGCATGCCTACGTCAAACAGAAGTTTGCAACGGTGGCCATACTGCGATGTTTGGGGGCCGAGGCGTGGCAGGCGGGTTTGGTCTACCTGACCCAGGCCGCTGCCATGGGCCTCGTAGGGTCGGCGATCGGCGCCGCGTTGGGCGTCGGCATTCTACGACTCTTCCCCCTGGTACTGGTCGATCTGCTTCCGGTGGATGTGGAGCTGACCGTTTCGTTTATCTCCATCGTCAAAGGGGTCGCAGTGGGGCTTGGTGTGGCGCTGCTTTTTGCGCTACTGCCGCTGCTGAATCTGCGTCGGGTTTCTCCGCTTCTGGCCCTGCGCGCAGCCGTAGAAGACGACACGCCGATCCGCGAACCGCTGCGCTGGTTGGTCTACGCCGCCATCGCCTTGATGATGGTGGTGTTTGCCGTGATGAACAGCACCCGTCCGCTGATCGGTGTTGGTTTGGCTTGCGCGGTCGGCGTCGCCTTCGGGGCGCTGGCGCTGGTGGGATACGGTATTACTCAGCTCTCGAAACGTTTCTTCCCCCAGACCTGGCGCTACGTCTGGCGGCAGGGATTGGCGAATCTCTTTCGACCGCAGAATCAAACGATCGTGCTGATGCTTGGGTTGGGATTAGGGGTTTTCCTGATCTCCAGCTTCTATCTCGCCCAGTCGTCGCTCCTTCGCCACATCCGCTCCGTCAGCGGGGACAGCCAGCCCAACACGGTGCTGTTCGACATTCAGACCGATCAGAGAGACGGGGTGATGGACCTCCTGCGCCAGCTTCAGCTGCCTCTTCTGCAAGAGGTGCCGTTGGTCACCATGCGACTACAGTCGATAAAGGGGCGCGACGTCGCCTCGATTCGCCGAGACAGCACCCGCCGCCGCTCCGACTGGGCACTGGGGTGGGAGTATCGCACGACCTATCGCAAACGGCTGACAGAAACCGAGACCGTGGTCAAAGGAGACTGGCTTGGAACGGCCGGGGCAACCTCGATCTTCGTCTCACTGGAAGAAGGTCTGGCCGGCGACCTGGGGGTCGACGTGGGGGACGACATGGGCTTCGATGTCCAGGGACGACCGCTAGAGGTGCGGGTGGGCAGCCTGCGTCGGGTTGAGTGGCAACGAGTTAGCCCCAATTTCCTGGTGGTTTTCCCCAGCGGGGTGGCTCGAAGGGGCACCCCAGTTTCACGTAGTGGTGACGCGGTCGGAATCCCCTCAGCTCGGGGCCGAACTGCAACAGCGCTTGGCACATTTGTATCCCAACGTGTCGGTCATCGATCTGGATCTGATCCTCGCTGCGGCCAACTCGCTGTTACAGCGCGCCTCTCTGGTAATTCGCTTCGTGGCTTCCTTCAGTGTCGCCACCGGAATCCTGGTGCTGGTAGCAGTTCTGAGCAACAGTCGTTATCAGCGACTCAAGGAATGCGTCCTGCTTAGGGCACTGGGGGCCACCCGGGCGCAGATCTGGCGCATCATGCTGTTCGAG
Organism: Candidatus Latescibacterota bacterium; assembly: GCA_965217095.1. GTDB lineage: Bacteria > Latescibacterota > UBA2968 > UBA8231 > UBA8231 > CAYNZV01. The sequence goes on along the minus strand of OZ244235.1, from coordinate 4,355,322 downwards.
TATCTGTTTTTGGGCGCTTTCGCCGCGGTGACGGGGCTCATTCTCGCCCTCGCCGGCAACTGGGGATTGACCCAGTTCGTTTTCGAAGTCTCGTACGCGCCAGCAGTGGTCCCGATTCTGGTCGCTTTCGGGGCGGCCATGGCACTGACCGCCTCGTTCGGGGTCGTCATGAACCGCGGCATCCTCGACCAACCGCCGCTGCACGCGCTGCGCACCGAGGGGTAGCTTCTCCTCAAGGGTGCTGCCGGTTGGCCGCGGTGGCGCTGCGCAGTGTGGGAGCTAGGATCTTCCAGACGTTCTGCGCCACGCGCCGGTGGCCTTCCGCAGTCGGGTGAATACCATCGGCCAGGTTCAGCTCCTCGATGCCACCAACACCCTCGAGAAGAAACGGGATCAGCAGGGTCAAATTTGCCTTCGCCAACGCTGGGAAAAGGGACCGGAACGTAGTGGTATACTCGGGTCCGAGGTTAGGGGGAATCTGCATGCCAGCAAGGGCAATGCGCACCTTTGGGTGGAGAGCCAGGGCGCGATCGACTATCCCCTGGAGGTTGGTGCGGGTATCGGTCAGCGAGATGCCGCGCAACCCGTCGTTGGCCCCGAGCTCGATGACCAGGAAGTCGACCCGCTGCTGCAGCACCCAATTGATCCGACGCAGGCCTCCGGCGCTGGTCTCGCCGCTCAATCCGGCGTTGATCACCCTGAACGGTAGGCTCTCGGTATCGATTCGGTGCTGGATAAGGGCGGGGAACGCTTCGTCCGCCCCCACTCCAAAACCCGCTGTGAGGCTGTTGCCGAAGAAGAGGACGGTTCGAGTCGAGTCCGCAGTCTGACCGTTGGGTGCCTCGGCGTTGACCAGCCCCCACGGCAGTGCCCCCCAAAGAATTAGGACGGCGAAGCCCCGCCGACATCCGGGCCCATTCTCATTCTTGTTTTTCCAGCACACAATATATATTATATAGGGCTATTCGCAGACGCGGAACCCGCTCAACCCCTCAATAGGATCCCTGACATATTATGGCGAAGAAAAAAGGATTGCTCATCGCACCAGCGTTTCCAGCCGAATCCTTCTGGAGCTTCAAGCATGTCATGAAGTACATCGGCCGCAAAACCGCCTTTCCGCCCCTGGGGTTGATCACCTTCGCCGCGCAAATGCCGCAGGAGGACTGGGAGTTCGACCTCTGCGACCTCAATATTAAGATCCCCAATGCTGCGGACATGCGCCGCCGGATTCAGGAGGCAGACGCCGTCTTCGTCAGCGCCATGAGTATTCAGCGGGATTCGCTCGTCCAACTCCTGGATGGGCCGGCACGGGGAACCGACACGCCGTGGGTTTTGGGTGGCCCAATGGCTTCCACCTATCGCGATACGATTCTGGCACCCCTGAGCGACCGCGACCGCATTCTGTGCGAGCGCCTCGATTATCTCGTGTGGGGAGAATCCGCCCCGTGGATAGAGGAGATCTGCAGCGTCCTCGACAAACAACCGCTACACAGTGCCGAACAGCCGTTCCTGTTCATCCCCGAGCGCGTGAAGACGGAGCCGGCAGGTTCACGCAAATACCTGCTAGACAAAGAAATCTTCAAACCATTGGAAAACGTTCCGGTACCGCGATGGGATCTCGTCAATCCAAACCACTATCGCGCCCTCATGCTGCAGACCACCGCCGGGTGTCGCTTCCGCTGCAACTTCTGCGACATCGTACAGTTCAACGGCGGTTTCGCGCGGGCGAAGGACAACAAAGCAGTACAGACGGAGTTGCAGGCGATCTACGATACCGGTTTCAGGGGCGGTGTCTTTACCGTTGACGACAATTTCGTGTCTGAACCGGAGGACATGGAAAACATCCTCGACGGCATGATCGATTTTCAGCGCCGCCACAACTACCCGTTTCATCTGTTTACGCAGGCCAGTGTCGATCTCGGCAAAGACTCGTTGGCGTACCTGATTCCGCGGATGAAGCAAGCCGGTTTTACCGCCGTGTTTTTGGGCATAGAGAACCCCGACCAAGACGCCTTAAGGGCGATGAACAAGATCCAGAACGTGAAGACCGATCCGAAAGACACCGTGAGCCTGCTGCAGCAGCAGGGAATCGAGGTTTATGCCGGCTTTATCTACGGCACCGATACCGATACTCGGCAGACCGCCGACCGCATCGTCGACTTCGTGAAAGGAAACGGGATCTTCTCCTCCATGACTGGAAAACTGACGCCGATGCCGCACACGCCACTCTATGTCGACCTCAAGAGCCAAGGACGCCTGATCGAGGACGGCGAGGCGGGCAACAACGTCGACGACTCGCTGCAGTTCCAGCCGGTCATGAGTTTCGAGCACCTGCACGAAGGATTCAATCACATTCTGTCTTCGCTGTTTACGCGTCAGGAGGTGTACCTGCGCGCGCGCACGGTTCTGGATCGCGTCCACTCGCACATCTTTGTCGAACGCCACGTTGGCTTCGCGGAAAATCTGGGAGCCCTTCGCTCCCTCTTCGCCCAGGGTTTGCGGGGACGAGACGGCTCCCCCGATTCCGACTATTTCCGGTTCATCAAGGATGCCCTCCAGTTCGACCGTAAGTTCGCGCGCCAGGCCCGCCGCGAGGCGAGGAATCTGATCAAATTTTGGAACGGTCTTTCCGCCACGGCGAAAGACCGCATCCAACTCGACGCCAACAGTGTACAGCAGTTCTCCAAGATGCTCGAGTACGCGCAGGAATCACTGGTGCGTTTCGCCACCGACCGGAAGCTCGATGAGATTCGACAGTTCGTCAGTGGGGTTGGCGAATCCCTTCGCCGCGGGGACATCGTCTTGGATCACGCCCAGTCCGTTTTCCAGGACGCCATTCACTACCTGGATGCCCGACGCGACCAGTTTAGTTTTCCCGGACCGCATCTGCACAAGGCGTTCGAGTTGGCGATCATGGGGTCTCACTACCGCATGGTTGCAGGGCACTGTTTGCAGACGGGTGATTCCGAAGGCATGACCATGCCATCATAGTCCCGGCTGCCAACGCTGTACGCGCCCGCCCCCCCCGGCGGGCGCGCTCGCACCATTTGCGCCCTTCCACATCCTGGAGATCCAAGAAAATGAAACTCGCAGATCGGATTGACCGCCTCGGCACCGAGACGGCTTTCCTCGTCTCCGCCGAAGCCGCCGCCCACGGCGCCGCGGGGAACCGGATCTTTCCCTTCCACCTCGGCGATATCAATATTCGCACCGCGGACAACATCATCGAAGCGACCCACAAAGCTATGCTGGATGCCAAAACGGGGTACTGTCCGAATGCGGGCATTCCGTCCCTGCGCGAAGCCCTGGCAGAGCATATCAACGCCACCCGCCACACCAGCTACACTCTGGAGAATGTGGCCATCCAACCCGGCGGGAAACCCAGCATCGGCAAATTCCTGCTGGCGCTGATGAACCCGGGCGATGAAGTCCTGTATCCCAACCCCGGTTTTCCGATCTACGAATCTCAGATCGAGTTTCACGGCGGCCAAGCGGTGCCGTATGGGTTTAAGGAAGGGGAGACGACCTTCGAGATTCTGGTGGACCAGATTGAGGAATCGATCACCTCGAAAACGAAGATTCTGATCCTCAACGATCTGCACAATCCGTCCAGCGCCGAAGCCAGCGCCGAAGAGCTGCAGCGTCTGGCGGATGTTGCGATCAAACACGACCTCTACGTCCTCGCCGACGAGGCGTATTTCGACATCCGCTATTCGGGGGATTCCCGCTCCATTGTCTCCCTGCCCGGAATGGTAGAACGGACCATGATTCTTTACACCTTTTCCAAGAAGTTCGCCATGACCGGATGGCGGTTGGGTGGATCGATCGGTCCCGCGGAATTGATCGAGATGGTTATCAAGATGAACGTCAACGACGAGTCGTGCTCCAATCACTTCGTGCAGTACGGAGCCATCGAGGCACTGACGGGGGATCAATCCGCCTGCCATTGCATCATCGATACGCTGAAGGGCCGCCGCGACAAGGCGGTGGAAATCCTCAACAGCATCGACGGCGTCCATTGTTACCGCCCTGAGGCGACGTTCTATCTGTATCCAAATGTTACGGAAGCGATGAAACGGACATCGGGGGACGACTACGACACTTTTCGCACCAAGGCGCTGAAAGAGACCGGCGTCTCCTTCTGTACGCGCATGCACTTTGGCCGACCTTTTCCCGGCGAGTCGCAGCGCCACATTCGATTGGCTTACTCGGGTATCGACGTTGGCGAGATCGAGGAGGGGCTCACCCTGCTCAAGGACCTAATCGAGCGTTAGCTTCACACCTACGGACTGACCCGCCTCGCCCAATTGCCGCCAGGTTTCGTCGTCGACGTCAATTCCATCCTTTTCTCGCTGCTTGCGGGTTCGGTGCTCCAGTTCGCCGGGAACGAGGATTTCATCGAATCCCGGCATCAATCGCGAACTCTTGAGGTGCTCAACGAAGTTGGCCACCTGCTTGTCGAATTCCTCGCGGCCCGTGAAAGCCTCGACATCGATGGCCATGATGAACAATCCGTTGCCGCCGATGCGCCCGGTGCCGCGGCTGGTTCCGCCGCCCCCAAGAGCGCCGGCCAAGATATCCACCACCACTGCTAACGCATAACCTTTGTGTGCGGCGTTGCCTCCAAACGGCAGGATAGCTCCCCGCGGCGGACCGTAAAACCGGTTCGGATCCACCGTAGGTTCGCCGTCCCCGTCCAGCGCCCATCCCTCGGGTAGGGGTTCGCCGCGGTTGCGTTTGACGCGGATCTTGCCTTCCGCTACCACGCTCGTAGTCATGTCGACGACGATCGGGGTAGCCATGGCGGACGGAATGCCGACGGCGAGCGGGTTGGGAGACATACGGGGTTCAACTCCGCCATACGGCGCCAGCAATTCTCCCCCCCCGTGATTGTTGCATAGGATCAGCCCAATCATCTGCGCCGCCGCGGCGGTCTCCACGTACTCTCCGAGACGGCCGATATGGCTGCTGTTGAAGAGTTCGACGACACCTACCGAACGGGCTCTCGCCTTCTCCATCGCCAGCGCCATGGCCTGGTGGCAGACGGTCTGACCGAACCCCCACTGACCATCGACCACAGCGGAGGCATCGGCTTCCCGCACCACGCGGATGGTTCTGCCCGCGAACACCTTCCCCTCGTTGACGTACTCCAGATAGGATCCCACCCGAAGGATGCCGTGAGAATCGTGCCCCATCAGGTTGGCCAGCACGAGCGAACGAGAGATTACGGCCGCTTCATCCGGTTCCAGACCGGCGCCGGTAAATATTTGGGAGCAGAATTCCTCCAATAGCGATGGGGAGATGCAGGGCATGACAGATCCTCCAATGAAAATGGGTTCGGCTTAATATCGGGGGTACAAGGCAGCCAGTCGCGACTGCGCACCCACGGGGACGGCGCGACGGCTTCGCACAGGGATCCGACGGATCGCCCATTGCTGCCGGCAACCGTGAAACAACGTGTCTCTAGACGTGCGGAAGTGGCTTAGCCTCGCGCGAAGGCTCCGATGCCCTGACTGGCAAGAAGTATTAGGGCCGTCTGGGGCTGCACGTTGGCTTGAGCGAGGATGGCGGCGCCTACTTGGGCCAGCAGTTGCGCCCGGGTCAGTTCGGTAACCTCCGCCGCGATGTCCGCGTCGCTGATGGAAGACTCGGAGGCGGCAATCTTTTCAATCTGGTTCTCAGTGAAGGAGACGGCAAAATTGAGCCGGTTCTGCGTCGCACCCAGATTGCCCCGTTCCTGGGCAACACGAGTAATGGCACTGTCCACGGACGTGATCGCCGACTGCGACGTAGACAAGCTGGAGACGTTGACCCCGCCCAAGTTGAGCTCCGTGCCGGTCGCTTTGAGGTCGGGTATGGAGACCTCCAGCCGGTTGACTGCTGCATCGGTGGAGCCCACTTGAAACGTACCGCCGGTGCCTTCCTGAATCACGATCTCAGTGCCGTTCAGGTCGCCGTCTGAGAACTGGCCCGTGGCACTGGAAACTTGAGGTCCTGCCAGGGTTACCTGAATGCCCAAACGGTCGAAATTGGCAACGATCCGGGTACCTGTAGCCACCGATCCTCCATCGAGGATGGTTCCCATGCTCAGCGTCTGGGAGAGGGTTCCGTTTGACAGTGTGACCTGGTTGTCGCCGGCGCTGTCGGTAAAAGTGAAAGTGCCAGCGGGCGCTCCCGACAGCGAAATCCTGTTGACGCCGGTCAAGTTGCTGGTGGCGACGGCGCTGGAGGTGGGATCCACCGAGTTGCCAAACCCAGTGAGCAGTGTCTGCGAGTTGAATATGGTGGCGCCGGCGATGCGGTCGATCTCCGAGGTCAGCTGTGCGAATTCGGCCTGGAGCGAACCGCGATCGGAATCGGTGAGGGTGCTGGAGGCGGACTGGACCGACAGATCGCGCATGCGCAAGAGCACGGTGTTGACTTCCGACAGCGAACTCTCGGCGGTCTGTACCAGGTTGGCCGCCTGGGTGGCGTTGCTGACGCTAGCACGCAAACCAGACAGTTCGGCGCGCAGACCTTCGCGTACGGACAGTCCGGCGGCGTCGTCCGCAGCGCGGTTGATGCGCAGACCAGTGGACAACCGCTCCAGCGTTTTGTCGACCGCCTGGACGTTTCGACCGAGCTGCCGGCCCACACTCATGGCAGACAGATTTGTGTTGATGCGGAGTGGCACTTGGGAGACCTCTCCTCTTGGGGGTTGTACTGACGTACAACTTACACGTATTGGAGGTGAATATCAAGTGGAAAACGGGTAGGTGCAGTGCGGATGCGGACCCCCCAAGTTCCGATCCTTCAACCGGTTACCGCGCGGGGCCCGAGCTGACGATCCAGCGATCGATACTGTATAGCTTCGCCGACGTGACGCGCACCGATCGACTCGTCTTCGTCCAGATCCGCGATGGTTAGCGCCACCTTCAGTACCCGGTCGTAGGCACGGGCGGACAGACCCAGCTCGGTGATGGCGCGACCCAGAAGCTGCTCGGCCTCCTTGGGCACCTTCAGGTGCGCGCGCACATCGCGCGGGTTCATGTCGGCGTTGCAAAAAAGGCCCTGATCGTTGGCGAATCGCTGTGCCTGTCGCTGTCGCGCCCGGTTTACCCTGGCGCGGATCTCAGCGGAAGGCTCGCCCGACTGCCGAGCGGCGAGATCGCAATAACGCACGGGGGGTACTTCCACATGAAGGTCCATACGGTCGAGAACGGGTCCGGAGATGCGCGCCCGATAGCGCTGAATCACGGGGGCCAAACAGCTACACGACCGTCGCGGATCGGACAGATAGCCGCATGGACACGGGTTCATGGCCGCAACAACCATAAACCGCGCCGGGTACGACAGGGTTCCGCTCGCTCGGGAGATGGTAACCTGATGATCCTCCAACGGCTGCCGCAGTGCCTCGATGACCGGTTTCTTGAATTCGGGCATTTCGTCCAGAAAGAGCACCCCGTGATGGGCGAGAGAGACCTCACCCGGCCGCGGATAGGGACCCCCTCCAATGAGACCGGCACCGGAGATCGTGTGGTGCGGGGCTCGAAACGGACGGGACAATACCAACCCCTCTTTCGGTCCCAACAACCCGGCCACCGAGTGGATTTTCGTGGTGGCTAACGCTTCCTCCAGGCTTAGGTCGGGGAGAATGCCTGGGAGGCGGCGTGCCAGCATCGTCTTGCCCGACCCCGGTGGTCCGATCATGAGCAGGTTGTGGCCACCGGCTGCGGCCACTTCGATGGCTCGTTTGGCTTGCTCCTGGCCCCTGACGTCACTGAAGTCGTACCCCGTAGCGCGAGGTTGGCACAGCTGCGTGCTCAAGTCCGATTCAAACGGTTGACGCCGGACTTGACCTTCGATGATCTCAACCGCTTCGCGCAGGTTGCCCACCGCATAGACGATCGGTCCGTTGGCCAACGCCGCCTCGGAGGCATTCGCGGACGGCACGATTATTCCGTAGTCGCCGCGATCGCGAGCTGCCGACGCCATACACAACACCCCGCGCGCCGGGCGCAAGGTGCCGTCCAGGGAAAGCTCACCGACGAGAATGAAGCGGCCGGAGCGACGAACGCGGATCTGGCTGGAGGCTGCCAAGATACCCACGGCAATGGGGAGGTCGAAGGCGGACCCTTCTTTGCGCAAATGGGCGGGAGCAAGGTTGACGGTGACCCGACGACGCGGCCATTCGAAGCCCGCGTTGCGGATGGCCGCCATGACGCGCTCCTTGCTCTCGCGCACGGTGCTGTCCGGCAGGCCCACCACCGTAAACGACGGCAACTGGCGATCGGTATCCACCTCAACATCTACCGGATACGCGTCCACCCCGCTGAGGGCGGCACTGAGAATGGTTGCGGGCATGGTAGCGATCCTGGCAATTACCATACCAGTTGCACGTTCGTCAGAGAAGGTTGTTAGAGGGGTCGTGGATGTGACGATGAGGAGACGGTAGTGTACCCGGGGTTACCCACTGTTTTCGGGTGCGCCGGGCTCGCCAACTTCTTGTCGCCAGGTCAACTTCGAGGTGTGCCAGGCCAGGTACGAGACCTCGGCGCCGGTGGCGACGATTTTGGCGCAAATGGCCACGAACAGGCCACTGAACTGGCCATGCCATACGCCCGCAGCTACGAATACCAACAACACGGACAGTTGGAGCACAGCCGCCGAGCGGATCGGCCCCGAGTGGTGGCGGGCAACCAGGGTGCCGTGGAACAGACTGCGAGATCCCAATACAAGTGGGATAGCTGGCAACAGCTTGAACGTGCTCGCCGCCAGCTCTCTGACTTCGCCACTGAGTCCCACCACAGTACCGAGCACGAATTGGGAGACTTGCGGAACGGCCAAGACCGCCATGGCGCCGGTGCCCACAGCGATCATAGTAAAGATGAAACGCCGCACCGCCAGGTAGGACGCGCGGTCGCGCACCTTCGCAATCACTACCTGTTGGGCGTTGTATAGCGGTGTGACCCCAAGCCACATGATAGCGATGCAGACGGGGTAGGCGGCCAGCGAGGCCGCCGACATCGGGGCGCGGGCCATGGCTGACTGCAGAATAGGCTCGGAAACCGTAGTGAAAACAATCGACAGCGCCAGCGGAAGGTAAAAGAAAAGAGATAGCGGCTGCTGCGCTGTTGGGGCATGATACCGCGATCGGCTGCGGGAATCTGTGTTTGGATGATGCCCCTACAAGGCCACCAGCAGAAGGCGAAATAAACCGCTTGTCCGACCATCATCGCCAGAGCTGCCAACAGCGCGCCGGGTAATTCCGCCCACACCACGCCCCACAGCATGACCGCCGCCACCCCCAACAAATACCCGACGGCACCCACTCCGATGGCGCCCGTTTTGCCGTAATGCACCAAAACCCCCTGGTAGAAACCACGACCGACACTCAAGTACGGATTGAGCGCCATCACCAAAAGGGCTGGAGGGACCAAGCCCCGATCTCTGGCGGGATGCCCATTAGTCCGTCGAGCACGGTCCGGGCAACGGGAGGAACGCAGATCAAGAGGATGATAACGACGGCAATCGAAGCCAGGATCAAAGCCAATCTGCCCACCAAGCGGAGCATCTGGCGATCGCTTCCAAAGGTGTTGGAGAGCTGACGAATTCCCCACAGGGCCGAGGAGACGAGGGCGGCAATGCTGAAAGCCACGGAGTAGGCCGCCAGTGCTAGTTCCGGCTCTTTGGTGCGGGCCAGTGCCGCGCTGATGATCGGAGCTCCAAGAGGAAAGAAGATGCCGCTGAGCGCCAGCGGCAGCACCTGCGCAAACAGGATCCGTTGGGTGAGTGGAGGCGAACTGGGGGAATGGGACATGCGATCCCGACGTGGGTTTTCGTGAAACGAGCGCAGGCGGATGTGTTTTCTAGAGAACGCCGGACTCGGCGCTCCGACCGGAAGGCGAAGTCCTATTTACCAGATTCGGACTCTCCAAGTCAACGATCTCGATGCCAATACCTGAATGCATCCGGGGTTGCCGACAAATCCGGTATTCGCGATGATCGAGCTGCCATGGTTCCCGATTCAGTGGTTCCCTACCTCGTCGTCTGCGGCGCCGCCTTGCTGGTGGCGGCGCTCACATTGTATTCCGGCTTCGGACTGGGCACCCTGCTCATGCCCGTTTTTGCGCTATTCTTTCCGGTCGAGGTGGCGGTGGCTGCCACCGCAATCGTCCACCTGCTGACCAATCTGTTCAAGTTCTCTCTCCTGTGGAGACACGCCGACGCGGGCGTCGTAATCCGCTTCGCGCTGCCGGGCGCCCTGGTTGCGGTCGCGGGAGCTTCGCTGCTCACCACACTCGCCGATCTGCCGGTGTTGACTGAGTATTCCTTTGCCGGCCACCGGTACTCAATCGCGCCGTCGCGGCTGGTCATCGGTGCCCTCATACTCTTCTTCGCTCTGGTCGAATTAGCGCCAAGGCTGGGAGCGATGGTCCGTTTTGGCAGGCAGCAGCTTTTGGTAGGCGGGGCCATCTCCGGCTTTCTCGGCGGGCTTTCAGGGCACCAGGGCGCGTTGCGGTCGGCGGTGCTGATACGGTGCGGGCTCGAGAAGGAAGCTTTTATCGCCACCGGCGTGGTCTGCGCCGTCGTCGTGGACCTGTCTCGCCTGGTCGTCTACGGGGTGATGTTCTACAGCGAGTCGTTTGGTCAGCTGGCGGAATCGGGCGGCATCCAGCTGGCGGCGACCGCAACGGTAGCTGCGTTTATCGGCGTCTCGGTCAGCAAGCGGTTTATGAGCCGGGTGACGATGCACTCCGTGCACCGGCTGGTCGGGGTCATGCTCGTCCTGCTTGCCCTTGGCCTGGCCGCAGGTCTAATCTGAGCGGTTGCCGCCGCCGTAAAATGATCTTTTTTTCTGCCGATCGTCATTACTTGGAGAGTACCGGATCGAACTAGATTAGGGAGAGCGAACATGTCAAAACTGCGGGTGGGACTCATTGGGGGTGGCGGCCCCGGAAACTTCTTCGGGCATGTCCACGAACGCGCTATCGCGTTGGACAACACCCGCGAACTGGTGGCCGGCGCACTGCGCAGCAACGCGGATGAGTCGGTGGCGGCGGCTCAGGAGTACGGGATCGAGGGTTTTCCCACCTTTGAGGCGCTTATCGAAGCCCACGTCGGTGGAAAGCTCGATCTCGACTACGTCACCATCGTCACTCCGAACCACGCCCACTATGCCCCGGCCAAGGCGCTTCTCGAAGCAGACATCCCCGTTGTGTGCGAAAAACCGATTACTATGACGGTGGAGGAGGCAGAGGATCTGGCCGCCACGGCAAAACGACGGGACGTTCCGTTCGTGCTCGCCCATACCTACACCGGACACCCGATGATGATGACGGCAAAGGAGTTTGTGCGCCAGGGAGAGATCGGCGAGGTCCGCAAGGTAGAAGCGTGGTACCACCAGGGGTGGTTGGCCACCCCTTTAGAAAAGGAAGGTTTGCAGCAGGCCCAGTGGCGCACCGATCCGGCCCGCACTGGCATCTCCAACTGTGGCGGTGACATTGGCACCCATGCTCTCGTGGCCGCGACCTGGACCACCGGATTGGACGTGAGCAAGGTTTCCGCGCGCCTTAACATCTTTGGCGAAGGGCGGGTCCTCGACGACGATTTCAATACGATCGGGGAGCTGGAAAACGGGGGGACGGCGATTGTCAACGCCACCCAGATCGCCATCGGCTACAAGAACGACAACGGCTTCCGCATCTTTGGAACGAAGGGGTCGCTTGAGTGGCATCAGGAGCGGGCAGAGGCGCTGCTTGTGCGTCGCGGGGAATTCGATGAGACCTACTGGCTCGGGGCTAATTTCGGTTTTTTTCCGGAATCGGTGCAGCCGTATCTCCGCGTACCTGCCGGGCACCACGAAGACTTCTTCGAGGCGCTGGCCAATCTACATCAGACCATGGAGTTCCAGATTCGCCGGCGTCGCGGAGAGGAGGCGCCGGTGCCCTTCGATCATCCCGACGCGGAAACCGGCGTGGCGGGAATGCGTTTTATTCGTGCGGCGGTGGCGAGCTCGAAGAATCAAGGGGCCTGGACGATCGTCTGAACCGGTCGCCCAACCTCCTGCTGCAACAGGACGCGGCGCCATCGCGGCACCAGATCAGGAAGGACCGGCAGGGGCTCTCGCTGGTAGAGTTCCAGCTTGATGTTGTCAGGGCCGTCGAAATAGACCGCCTTGGCTCCTTTGTTGAGTCCGAAGGTCACCTGCTGCGGCGTCGACTTGAAGACGACCCCCTCGGCTTGCAGGCGCTCGCATCCGGCTTCGATGTCGTCTACCTCCAGACACAGGTGCGCATTGCCGGGCCGATTGGTGTCGGTGCGGGTCGGTGCTCCCTTTGGAGATATGTATTCAATCAGTTCCACATGAACCGCGCCCGGGGGGCTCTTCGGAGGCGCGAAAAAAGCGATCTTCAACACGGCATCGGGATAGCCCACCACCGCCTTGAGATAGTCGAAGTCGTACTCGCCGCCACCAAGCCGTTTCATGTCCAAGGTTTCGACAAAAAATCGTTCCGCGATTTCCATGTCCGAAATGGTAAAACTAGCGTGAACAATACCGGTGATCATCGAGTCTCCTGTCCTAGGCTGGCGCAAACCAGCTCTCGATCGTTGCGCGCGAAGACGTGGCGATAGGCGAAGGCCGGGTGGGCCCAAGTCACACCTCCACGCTGGTTGAGCTGATCCCTGGTAGGTTCGATCAACTGGGCCCGACTCTTGATCCTGACACCTTGCGGCGACATGGAGGTAATGAGGAGCTCGCCGCGCTCGTTGAAGATCCAGACGTTTTCGTTGTTCCGAATCAAATGCGCCGTGCTCCAACGCGTCGTCGGGACGATCTCGAGATTCTCCCAGATCCGCTCGCCATCGGCGGCGTTCAAGCAGCGCAATTCGCCGTGGCTGTCGACGCCGTAGATATATTCACCATCGACAATAGGAGTGGACATCAAGGCATGAAGTGCATCGGTTTCTCGTTCCGAGGCCCCCCGTCGCCGCCAGATCTTCTCAACGGCTCGGCGATCGGTCAACAGCCGCAACATCAGAGAACCTTCGTAGAAGCCGGTTACGAACAAACGGTCCCCTTCTACCACGGGGGCGGCGATCGCCAACGGCATATTCTTCGGAGGGAACGGATAGTTCCATTGTTGCTGGCCTGAAACAGGATCCAATCCGACCACGTTGTCCGCGGTCCAACAGATCAGGATGCTGCGGCCGGCTTGCTGGACGACGATGGGTGTGGAGTACCCCGCCCGGTCCTCGAGAGAGCGCCACCGTTCCTTCCCCGTCTTGCGATCAAACGCAACCAGGCAGGCGTTGTTCGCGCCCCCGACCTGGATGATGACCAGATCCTCATAGACCACCGGCGACGCGGCGATGCCCCAGATCGGCATGCGAATCTGATAGAGTGCGTTGAGATCCTTCTTCCACACGACCTTACCGGTCGCCGCCTCCAGACAATGGAGGTGCCCCATGGTGCCGAGGGTGTAGGCGAGGCCGTTGTGAACGGTAACGCTGGCACGCGGGCCTGCCGTATAGGAAACATCCCGGTAGGGACAGTCGTACTCATGGGTCCACAAGAGCTCGCCCGTATCCCACTTGAAACAAAACACGCGCTCGCGCTGTTGCGGCTCGGTGACGCGGTCGGTTACGAAGACTCGACCATCGGCCACGGTTGGACCGCTATATCCGCTAGAGATTTCGGCTTTCCACTTGATCGGAATCTGGCCGGAGGGAAGGCGATCCACGATGCCTTGCTCGTGCCACACGCCGTCGCCAGTCCCGCGCCAACCGGGCCAGTCGTCGGCACCAGCGAAGGAGACACAAAAGGAAACCGTAACCGATAGCAGGAGGACCATTCTTTTGGTGTTCAAACGACGTCCTTTCCGTGGGCAATCACGGCCGCGCCGGATAGTGCGATCGCCCACCTCGATGGTAGATCCAAGCCGGAGGAGCGGGCGACTGGATTCAACGGCTCGCAGTTCTCCGGACTGGACGTAATTAAACAAATGGGAACGTTGCTTCAACAATCGGAGCTCCGGTTGCGTCATCCGGCAGGGTCGGCTCCAGGCGTTAGAGCCGTGCAACCAGTGCTTCCCTGCGCCGGCGTACTCCCATAGCTTTTTGCCACGAACAACGCTGGAAAAAATGGAGGAAATCGTGCGATGAACATGCTTAAAGAGTCGGAAACCTCGCTGGATCCGCTGGTGGGACAAAGAGTGGCCGTCCTGGGATACGGCAATCAGGGCAGGGCTCAAGCCCTCAACCTGCGGGACAGCGGTGTCGACGTGGTCGTCGGCAATCGGGATGACGAATACGGCGAGCTAGCGATCCACGAAGGCTGGGAGCCGCTCCCGATTGCAGAAGCTTCGACCGCTGGAGACATCATTTTGGTCCTGACGACCGACGAGTCCCAGCCACTCATCTGGGAGGAGCAGATCGCGCCGGGTATCAAACCAGGGAACACCGTCTGCTGGGGCAGCGGCTACAACGTCGGATACCGGGTCCTCGAACCGACCGAGACGGCCAACATCATCATGATCGCACCGATCATGCCGGGAAACGTGGTGCGCACGCGCTTCGAAGAAGGCAATGGGGTCATTGGCCAGTTTGCCGTTCACCACGATGCCACGGGAAATGCCCGCGACATCACCCTTGCCTTGTGCCGCGGCATGGGGCTGACGCGAGCCGGGATCTACGAGACCTCACTCCTCGGGGAAGCCCATCTCAACCTGTTTACGGAACAGGTCGTATGGGCGGGGCTGTCGGCGTGGATCACCATGTGTTACGAGACCGCCGTCGAAGCCGGCCACGACCCGGAAGAGGTCATCATGGTGCTCTACGCCTCCACCGAAAACGCCGAGATATTCAGGCTGTGCGCGGAATACGGATTCCACAAACAGGCCACGTATCATTCCACTACCAGTCAGTACGGTAGCCTCACGCGGGCTGAGACGATCTTCAATGATGAGGTGAGGACGCAGGCCCGGCATAACCTGGTCCACGATATCATGGGGGGCGCGTTCGTCAAGGAATGGACGGAAGGTCACGTGGAAGCGGGCGAGCTGCTCAAGGCGCTGAGAGGAAAAGCACTGGCGCACCCGATGAGCCGCAACGAAGATCGGGTGATAGCTATGATAAAAGCAGCGCAGGAGACCTAGGGAACCGACTCCCGCGTCAGGGCAAGTTGATGACGCGTCCTTCGCGGCCCGACCGGCAGGCGGCATCGATGATCCGCATGGAGGTCAGACCGATGGTGCCCGGCGAGAGGTTGGGGGCGTTACCTAGCGCCACGTCCACCAGGTTCTGTGCCGGCGCTTCCTTCGGATACAGTTCCTCCTCCGGAAGGTCGGGAAATAGCTGCTCTCCCTTTTCGAACGACCAGAATCGCATCTTGCCGTAGAACAATTCCATCTCCAGAACGCCTTTGGTGCCGTAGGCGTTTACCACCATACGCCGGGTTGCGGCGCCAATGTTGCCCGTGCTGCCAATCGAAACGATGGTGCCTTTGGACATCTTCACATTGATGGCATCGTAGACATCGACGTCGGTTCCGCCCTGATCGAAGAAGGCCTGCACCGCCACCGGTTCATCCTGAGTTAGGTACGCCAGGTATCCGACCGCATGTGAAACCTGAGCATAGATCTGACCGCCACCGGCTACGGCCGGATCGCCGTAGGAATCTTGATTTGGAGGCATATACGGCGCCACCTCCACCTCCGGATCGTTGTGGTTCTCGGCAAACTCGCGCCAGGTCTGTTTCTGGTAGAGTCCGAGGAGATGGTCCATCATCAAGAGGTTGACCATCTTGATCTCGCCCAACTCCCCGTTATTCACCAGCTCGAGGGCGGCGGCGGAATGGCTGGTATAATGCCAGGTGCAGCCGACCAGACATTCAACCCCTTTCTTAGCTGCCAAGTCTACCAGTTCCGCCGCTTCGGCTGCCGTAATCGTCATCGGTTTTTCAATCAGCACATGCAGGCCGCGTTCAAGCACCGCCTTGGCCTGTGCGAAGTGTTGATGGGGGGTTGAGCCGACGACGACGGCATCGAGCTCCAGGTCCAACACCTCCTCGACCGTCGTACAGGCGTGGGGCACCTCAAAATCGCTGGCCACCTTCTGCGCCATCTTCAGGTCGCGCTTCTGCACGGCAACGAGCTCCGCCTTGGGGTTTTCATGCAGTGAGGGGATGTGAGCGGCGGTGGACCACCAGCCTGCTCCTATGACGGCACATCGGACTTTTTTCATGTTGCATTCATCCGCTAGGTTTCATTCTTAACGAGAGGGGTTTCAGCGCGCGGCGACTCAAGCGTCCAAGTCGGGCGGAATATACGAATTCCCACAACGGCACACACCTGGCAAAACGGCCGTGTTTCCAACTCAAATTTGTGCGAGTGTGATCGAGGACACACAAACAAGCACAAGGTGGCTGTTTCTTCGATGGGGCGCGGCATCGTCAAGAGGAGTTGGTCTGAAGGCTGCGGCCATCGATTTTTGCGAAAGCAGGTCCAAATGATCTCTACCCATTGGCCGATGACGGCGAAGATTTTCGCCCTGGTAGCAGGACTCATAGTGCTGACTCCAGCCGTAGCCCAATCTCAATTCAATCCACCCCGTGTGATGCTGGTGCTGAACAAACACAATCCGGGCGACCTGCCCAATGACGTCGCCAGCAACCGTTCCTGCTATATCGATATGGGCCGGGAAGCCTCCATTCATCGAGGCGACGAGCTCAACGTGTACCGCGAGGTCTATCCCATGGGCAGCCAGGGACCGGCGGTGCGCGTGCAGGTTGGGACGATGAGAATTCAGGCTTCGCAGACGGGTTCGGCCAGCGGGGTCTTTACGTTACATCCGCAGGCGATGGGCAACCCCCTCATCAAATACCGCACCGTGCTGAAGGGGGATATCGTGGTTCCCAAGCTGATCATCGATTCCAGCGTCCTCTTCGATCCAGGTAAGTCGAATCTGAAGGCGGGGGCCGCCGAGGAGTTTGCGAAGGTTGCCGAGTTTGTGCGGTTGTTCTCACCCGGCAAGCTGGTGGTGGAGGGGCACACCGACAACGACGGGCCAGCTAACTACAACAAGAAGCTATCCGAAGATCGGGCAAACATGGTACGCCAGTACCTCATCGGGACCTACGACTTCATCACCGAGCGCATGATCGACGCTAATGGCTACGGTGAGGAGCACCCGATTGTCGAGAACAACACCGACGCAAACAAAGCTCTCAACCGCAGAATCGAGATTGTCGTCTGGGACTGAAAGCCTTGCCACAACGTCGTTCGGTTTGTTGTCGGATGGACCACTGGGGAACAGGCCGCTACCAATCGCGCTGGGAGTCGACGTCCTCGGAGGGAGCGCCAAAACGCTCCTCTTGGATCCAATACTCCACGCTCTCTAGCTGTCCCGGCGATACCGTTTCCACCGGGGTCGCGCGACGATCGGCTACCCAGCCGGAAAACGCCGCGAGAAGCTTGACCGCCCCGTCGTCGTCCAGCCCGACAAGCTGATAATAGGCCCGTTGCGCTTCCGGGATTCGGTTTAGGGCCAGGTACGCCTCGGCTCGGTATTCTACAGCCTCGGCATAGTTCGGGGCCAGACTAAGCGCCCTGTCGTAGGCAGCCAACGCCGGCTCGTACAGGCCAAGTTTGCGCCGGGCATAGCCCAGGCTGCTGAACGCTTCATGGAAGCGGGCATCCTTGTCGACGGCGGCCTCGAACTGTGTTTGAGACCTTTGTTGTAATCCTTAACGGCCCGTTCCGCCGCCACGGGTTCCTTCTTCGTTTTCTTGGGAGCGCCGCCCGCTCCATTGGAGTCGCAAACGGAGCAGGCAAGAATGGCAACCGCAGCTAGGAGTACGCTTGTGCACGTGGAACGTCCTACTACCCGCTGACGCGATTGGGGTTGTTCCCAGCTCATGCCGGTTCAGGGGCCGTCCAATCCTCGTGCGCCGCCACTGGACCTGGCGTCGTGGATGGATTTCGCCAAACTGTTCAAATCGGGAGCCCTGGGACAATCCGCGTCGTGCCAATCGTCGAACGGATCCAGGAGGATGGCGTCGAGTCCAGCCCGGCGGGCGCCTTCAATGTCGGCAAAATACATGTCGCCGACGTGAACAGTCGACGCTCTGTCGGCGCCCGAAATCTCAAGGGCGTATTCGAAGATGCCCGGATCCGGTTTCTCAATCCCGATCATAGCCGAATCGATGATGTGTGAAAAATAGGAGGCGAGTTCACGGTCCTTTAGGTTCTGTTCCACCGTGCCGTCAGAATTGCTGACGACCACCAGGTTCAACCCGCACTGTTTGAAGCTTTGCAGCGCCTCAACCACGCCCGGCATCACTGTGCACCAAAGCAGATCAGAGCGACCCGGGGTCAGCAACACCGGACCTAGCTCGGCCGCAAGCTGCGCCGCGCGGTCGCTGTCCGGCACCTCTTTGAGCCGAGAAAAAATACCTAACAACAACGTCTCGAACGGATCGAGACCCTCGGTGGTAGGTCCTTTGGAGAGGATATCCGAAAGGTGAGCACGCGCTGCCGCCTCGGCCCGAGAGATAGCTTCGGCGGAGGTGCGTACGCCGCGCTGCCCCAATTCCCCAGCGACCCGATCGAAATCAGGGTATTGCCGACGTCTAAGAAAAGGGTTTCGATCTGGTCGTAGGAAATCATCGTCGTTCCGGTGGTCGGGCGAATCGGCAACGAGAAGCTATTTGGAACAACCGGCCGCGTCCACGGGCCACACCTCCACCCGGTCGCCGTCGAGGACGGTGTAACTGCGGCCGAGGTTTGCAACGGGACATGAGTGATTGGGGATAATCCGGACCTTCGATCCCACCGGTAGATCGAAGTCGGCGCGCGCTAGCTTGCCGTGCTCTTCCGACAAACCTGCTACGTGAGGCGGTAGTCCTGGTCCAGGAAACGGTCGCAAGGGTAGGCGGCCCCAAAACCATCGGCACTGGCCATTCCGTGGCCGCCGGTGTCGGATGTGAGGGTCTTCGAGCCGGCGTCGGTGACGAAAAATTCGTTGTTCTTGCTAATAAGCGTTGCCAGGACGGTCAAAGCCACTTTCGTTTCGCGAACGACTTCCACCCTGACCGGCAGCAGATCGAAGAACGTGTAGTTGCCCGGCCTGATCTCCGTGACCCCTTCGAGACTCGTGGCCGCCAACACCGTCGGGGTAGAACCGACCGATACCTCAGGGACGGTAATACCCTCGCTAAGAACGGTGTCCCGCACCCCCATCATCAGCGTGCGCTCCTGTTCTGCAATCTCTGTCGCTTTCGCTGGTGAGTCCACGGCGTAAACCTGTCCGGCGTGGGAGAGAATGCCGCGAAATTCAAGGCCCTGGCGTTGGCAGACTAGGCGTGCCAGCTGCAGCGGAGCCGCGCTCGTCGGATCCACACTACACCGCCGCAGTCCCACATCGATCTTAATGAACACGCCCAGGGCGAGTGCCGCCTCGACCGCACACTCCGACGCGATCGGCCGCGAGAGGGTGATGGAGTCAACACCCCCGCGCAAGAAAACCAGCGCCTCCTCGACCGTGGCCACGGTCAGGCCGACGGCCCCGAGGGCCAGTTGGCGGCGACCGATCTCGATCGACTTGTGGGTCTTGGCGTGGGGGCGCAGCGCCACGTCGTGGTCGTCGGCACGGCGCTGCATGTCGGTCAGGTTCGACTCCAGCTTTTCCAGATCCAGCAAAACCGCTGGAGTGTCCAGATCTCTTAATAAATCCCCCACAGTTACCTCGCTTCGACTCGCTCCGCCCCATGTTCTAGTTCCCCCGCCGTGTGCCCGGGGCGCGAGAACCTAGCCCGGGGCGTGCTTTGGTTTGACCGCCTGGACCAGGGCAGAGTAGACTAGAGCGTCGCCCGCCTCTTCATCCCCTGCTCTGGCGCCGATCTGTACCTGCTCGAACCCGATGCGGCGCAGACTGTGCTCGATCTCCCGCGCCGTAACGGCGCCGGCCACGCAACCGCTGTAAAGCGCCGGGTCTTGACGGGTATACTCTGGAATATCGACATGGGCGACCATGTCGGAAATGGCCAGGCGTCCTCCTGCCCGGAGGGCGCGGAAGGCGTCTTTGAACACCTGCTCCTTCTGCGGCGACAGGTTTATGACACAGTTGGAGATAATCAGATCCACGGTATCGTCGGGCACCGGCAAATGTTCGATCTCCCCCAAACGAAACTCCACGTTGCCAAGTCCGGATGCGGCCGGGTTGCGACGGGATTTGCTCACCATCTCAGCCGTCATGTCGACGCCGATGACGCGGCCGGCGGGTCCCACAGCGCGGGCGGCCAAAAAAGAGTCGAAGCCGGCGCCGCTGCCGAGATCAAGCACTGTTTCTCCCGTTCTGATCGCGGCGATCAGCTGCGGATTGCCGCAGCCCAATCCCAAATTCGATGCCGATGGGGCAACGGCGAGATCCTCGGCGGAATAGCCTAAGGAGAGCGCCGTCTCCGCGGCGGCGGTCGAAACTTGACCGCCGCAACAGGACGATGCCGGTGAACTGCAGCCGCGATCAGTGGATTCCGGCACCTCGGCGTAGTTCCTGCGCACGGAGCTGCGGATCTTTTCGTGGTCGGTTGCATTCATGAGCTTCCTCCTTCTGATCGAATGAATAGGTTTCATCCCTAAGACGGAGCAACCTTAAAAAGGACGCAGCTCAATCAGCAACGGGAGCAGGAGGAGTTCCGTTTGTCGTAGTCAATGATGTGACCACGCCGGTCGAGTTCCAGGTCGCAGCAGGCGGCGAGCATCTCCTGCAGCATGGCGCGGCCCCGCTGCACCCGAGACTTCGCCCCCGACAACGATAAACCCTGGACTTCGGCAACCTCGCGCTGGGTACGACCCTGCAGTTCGGCCAGGGAGACCGCCTCCCGATAGTCCGGTGGCAGCTCCTCAATCATTGGACGCAGACACGCGGCTAGTTCGGTCTTGGCCTGTTCCCCGGGATCCGCACCGGGCTCCGCCACCCACTCGGGCAGCTCTTCCGTCGGACGCTTCGAGCGGTAATGATCGATGATCGCATTGCTGGCAATCCTGAACAACCAGGACTGCAGGCGATCGGGATTTTCCAGCTGCGGTAGTTTGGCTCGCATCTTAAAAAACAGGTCGTGCAGGATATCATCGGCGTCCTCCTCCGCCACACGGCTTCTGATGAACGCGCCGAGCTTCCGGTGGTATTGCCTCCAAACGTGCTCGATCTCTGGAGTCATCGATTCACTCGCTGTCACGGCCGTCTCCTCACTCGGGTTTATTTTCGGCTCAGACACGGCACCTCCTGAGATGAGCAGGGCTCGAGCGGGCTACCTTAAGACGTCGGCTTCCGGCTTTCAACCGTTGCTCAAGCGATATCAGCTACCAGCCATTGCATCGCCCGCCTTCGCGGCGCAGGCTTGAACGGCAGTTTTCCCGGCTCGGCCAGGAAACAGAGTATTTCGCCACTGGTTGAAGGCAACATCGCAGCAATGTGCAGCCCATCAGACCACTGGCAGGGCCCATTCGGCGGCACCCACGGCGACGAGATCGCAGTTGGAATGGACATGGTCGTCTTTGATCACCGGCTGCATCGTGGTCAGAAACGAGATGTGGCTCGGGCCATCGGTTTGTTCCTCTGCAAGACCAAACAGCTGCCGCACGCCAAGCCGCACTGAGCGGCCTTGCCGGACGCACTCCTTGAGCTCGTCAAGATCGCCGGCGACGCGGTTACCTGCATCGTCATTTTCGTAGACGCAACGCCAGCGGTCGCAGACGAACCAGCGATACACGCCGTAGGGATACGTCTGGCTTTCGTCGAGGACGACGTCGCCAAACTTCCACTTCATCAAGTTGAAGCTACCCGAGGTATCGTATTTGAAGATGCTGATATAAGGTTCCTCGATCTTCTCTCCACGGTGGACGTAGCTGTGGTGATGACTCATAAGGCCCGCGAATTCATCACCGTCGCCGGCGTAGGTTTGCTGGAAGTACATGGTCTCCTCGTACTTCTCATGGGTCATGTACAACCTCAGGTCGGCACCCCGACGAACGGCCGCGGCCAGATTAGACAGATTGCCACTGGCAATGCTCAGATCTTGCCGCTGTTCAAGCAGCTGTTCCCAATCGGATCTCGCGTTCATGACTGGTTCCTGATGAAGGTGCCGTCGCGCAGCTCGTCGTAGGCCTGGCGCAGCTCTTCATGGGTATTCATCACGATCGGTCCGCGCCACGCCACCGGTTCCTGCAGTGGTTGGCCCGAAACCAGCAGAAATCGGATGCCCGCATCTCCGGCTTGAACCGTAACCTCATCCCCAGAATCGAACAGCACCAGCGATCGATTGCCGGTTTCGGTGAGCGTCGGACCTTTTTCGGCGTCAACTTCCTCTGTGAGTACGGCCTGCGGTTCGGAGGCGTCGCGAAACGATCCCGCGCCGTCAAAGACGTAGGCAAACGCATGGCGCGAGGTCTCTACCGGCAGCGTCTTACTCCTGCCAGCGGGAACGAAAATATCGAGGTAGCGTGGATCTGCGGCGACTCCATCCACCGGCCCTTTCTTGCCCCAGAATTCACCACACACCACACGCACCGAGGTTCCGTCGTCATCGGTGATCTCGGGGATGTCAGCCGCAGAAACGTCCTGGTAGCGTGGCGACGACATCTTGAGCCCGGAAGGCAGGTTGGCCCACAGCTGGAATCCATGCATGCGGCCGTCGGGATTCCCTTTGGGCATCTCTTGATGCAAAATGCCGCGGCCGGCGGTCATCCACTGGACGTCTCCCGCACCTAGGGTTCCGCTGTTGCCCAGGCTGTCGCCGTGGTCCACCGTACCTGCCAAAACGTAGGTAATAGTTTCGATCCCACGGTGGGGATGCCACGGGAAACCGGCAAGGTAGTCGGCGGGATTCTCGTTGCGAAAATCATCAAACAACAGGAACGGATCGAAGTCGTCGGTTTTGCCAAAACCGAAAGCCCGGCGCAGGTGGACGCCGGCTCCTTCGACGACCGGCTCCGATTGAATCACCTGTTTGATCGGTCGAATCGACATGGGTCCTCCCGTTTTTAAGATACAACTGAGAACTGTGGACGATCGTTTTTTGCTACCCGGAGACGACGCGAGGGACCCTCAATCGTTCCCCTCTACGCGACCTGTAGATGCGTCGGCAGACGTAAACTGGATGGGACGATTTGCCGTTCGATTCACCGTGAGCTCGAAGATGTCGAAGCGATTGTAACCGCCCACCACGTCGTGGATCTGCTTGGGCCCGACGCAGAGCGCCAGATCAACCTCAGCATAGAGCAGGCCCTCCTCCTCTCTCAAGGTCTCGCTCACCGGACTGCCGTTGGGACCGATGACAACGGAGATTCCCCTGGGACTTCCCTCCAGTATGCGTCTGGCGTCCGCTCCGCAGCTGGAGAGACGATCCACCGTGGCAGGATCCAGGAACCCGGAGGCGACGATGTTGAACACCTTGCCCTCAAAAGAATGGGCGCCGGCGCGAATAAGAATTGCTTGTTCAAGGTCGTAGTTTTGAGCGGTATCCGGGTCGTGCATCGGCCACACCGGTGGGTAGGTGGAGAGGTGGACCTGCTCGCCTTGAGCCAACATCGTGTAGCGCGCGAGAGGGTTCGTATTTTCGCCGCAGATTAGCATGCCCACTTTGCCCAGCCGTGTCTCGCAGACCTGGAGACCGGCTCCATCTCCCGGGGCCCACACCAGTTTCTCGTAATAGGTGGGCACGATTTTTCGGTGGTGGCAAAGAATCTGACCGCTATCGTCGATGAGGACGTTGGCATTCCATATACAGCCGCCGCTGATCTCCGAACCCTCGTTGAAGCCCAATGAAACGAAGACGCCGCACTCGCGCGCCGTTTCTCCGACAGCAGCGAGTTCTGGACCGTCTACAAGCGGAGCATGGGCCGCCAGAGAGCAGAAGAAATCGTGGTTGTAGATCGGCGCCTGCAAGCTGCACCAGATCGGAAAGCCCGGAATGTGGGTCTCCGGGAAGACAATCAGCTGGGCGCCGTTGCCGGCTGCTTCGCGGATCAGGGAACAGGTCTTGTCGACGGTGGCCGCCAGGTCCAGAAAAACCGGTGCCACGTGGGCAGCTGCAACCTTATAGCATGGATAGCTCTTCATAGGAGGCGATTGTCCTCTGTTGGCCGGAATTTCGTAGGCCGATCGATTTGCCGTTTGTGGCGACCTACCGGTCTGGGTAGCTCGCCGTCAGCGAGTGGGCGGAGGGTGGTGGTTTGGTGCTTCGCCGCAAGATTGCGTTCATGCGATCACCGTAGGTCCGTCGCCGGCGATGGTCGTGCGGTGGAGAACCCGCTTGTAGCGGTCCATCTCCCAGGGACGCGCGCGGTGCAGACAGAGTCGATTGTCGTAGATGAGAAGGTCGCCGGCGCGCCATTCATGGCGATAGACGAACTGTGGCTGCGTGCACCAGTCGTACAGTTCCTTCAACAACGCCTTCCCTTCTTCCAAAGGCCAATCCACGATGTGGGTGGTGTAAGAGCCGACGTAAAGCGCTTTTTTACCGGTTTCGGGGATCGTCCGCACGATAACCTGAGGGGTCGGAGGAATCTCCTTCTTCCACTCGTCGGTCACTAGGTTCGGTGCGATTTTTTCCCGCGAGTAGGCCAGACTGTGGACCGCCACCTGCCCCTCAAGGGTAAGTTGCTTCTCTTCAGGTAGCGCTTCGTAGGCGGCACGCAGACTGGCAAACTCAGTGGCGCCCCCCTCCGGCGGCACCACCTTGGCGGCAAGCAAGGAGGCGCGCAACGGTACCGGCTTGAACGATCCATCCGAATGCCAGAGGCTGTTGCCCACCAGGTAGAGCACCCGTGGATCGTCCGCTGGGATGATCTCCCCATTTTCATCGAGGTTGGAGATGACGCCGACCGGACCGCCGTCACCGATCGGGTCGGTGGGGCTCGTCATCTCGACGGTGCCGAATCCGGCGCTGAAGGCGACGTGTTGATCGTCGGAGATTTCTTGATTCCGAAAAACCAGCACCCCGTGTTCGCAGAGTGCCTGCTGCAATCGCTCTGTAGTGTCGACGTCGGTCGGTGATCGCAAGTCGACACCTGTAACTTCTGCAGCGATATGCTCGGTCAGCTTCTTGATGCTCGTTTTCATGTCCTTACCAATCTGTTGGCCCCTGACACCGGTCTCATTTCCGGCGTGGGAGTTGATTTCTGCGCTTTGGTGGTTTTAACCCACCACCGATTTGAAAACGCGCATAAAGTTGCCTCCGAGAATCTTTTCCACCGTCTCCGTGCCATGACTTCGCTGGCGCAGGCCGGCCTCTATGTTGCCGGATTCGCCAATGTCGGCCAGTCCGTTCGGTGGGTTTTGCGATAGACCAAGGAAATCGGTGCCGAATCCCACGTGGTCTGCTCCCACCACCTCCACCATATAATCGATGTGATTCAGGAGCATGTCGAGACTGGGCGCTTCCGCATCCGGTCCAAGTGGTGTGGGACTGGGACAGATGAGCCCGCCGGTGGTGGCAATGGCGCGAATCTGGTCATCGGTAAGGTAGCGCAGGGTGTCGTGAAGGGCACGGGCGTTGCCATGGGTTGCGACCACCGGACCGCTGGCGATTTCGAGCGCATCCCAGAAGGTGGATTCTTCCATGTGGGTCACGTCGACGAGAATGCCGAGTTGATCCATTTCGCGCACGAACTCTTTCCCCGCCGCACTCAATCCACCCGGCGGGTCGATCCTATTGTCATAGAGACGCATCTGTGGACCGTCCCAAACCTGGGTTGCCGTACCCAGGGCATTGCGCCCTTCGTGGACGAGCCCCAAGTGCCGCAGGCCAAGGCGGTGCAAGGTGTGCAGGATGCTGACGTCACCCTTCAGAGAATCGCCCCCTTCCAGACCGAGGATCATCGCGATCTTGCCCGCCGATCTCGCGGCATCGATATCGCCTGCACTGGTCGCTAACGCCGCGTGGGATCCCGCCTCCTCTGCCAACTGGCACCGTAGGTAATCGATCATCTGCAGAATCTTCTGCAACGGCCGACGGCTGCCCTGAGGTCCGCCGATTTCCGCGTCAGGAACCCAGCAAGCGGTGAGCTGGGCCGTCACGCCTCCCGCGCGCATCAGCGGCAGATCGGTCCGTCCTCCCAGTTCAGCGTGTAATGCAGCCTGGGTCTCGAACGCCAGGTCCAGGGTGTGGCCGTGGGAATCGATTACCAGTGGCTGGCTTTCAGCAGTTTTTTGCATCAGCAGCAAGATCGTTCAAATGGCGTAACCCACCCCAAAGAGATGGGGATTGTCGAGAGCTTCGATCTCTTCGCCGGGCAGATACTCCCGCCTGGCGTTCCAGCCCGGGTACTGGCCTTCCAACAGCGCCAGGTGCTCAGGGGTGTAAAACGGGTGCCCGGCAGGGGGAAATCGAAACACCTCCCGTTCTCGCGCCGTGAGCGTGCCGATAAACGTCCTGAAGTTTTCGTCTCTGCCGCGACTGGTAATAAATCCGACACCCTCCCAATAGTGGTCGGCGCGACCGTAGATACGGGTCACGGAATAGCGCTGTGAGTCGTCTCGTTCAAACGCGGTTGCGGCATGCCAGATGTGGGTGTTGAAGATCATTTGCGTACCCGCTGGCACTGCGAGTAGAACCTTCTTGCTCAAATCTTGGCCGTGCTTCTTGGGGATAATCAGCATTGGCGCTTCATCCGCGCCGACCTCCTCCGGAAAGTACCAGGTGCTGATCTGGCCGTAGCGTGATCCGCCCACTGGAGGCAGCAGCGAATTGTTGCCGTTGTCCATGTGCAGTTTGTTGGGTTCGGGGTGCGGCACGGGGTAGCGGGCCCAATTGTGAGCGTAGCGAAAATGTATCTCCTCAGTCTCCAGCACTCGCTGAACGAAGCTGACCAGGTCCCAGTCGATGGTGAGCTCGTTAAACAGCATGTTCGCGTACGGAAACTGAGCTTTGAGCAAACTTGAGGGAGGGAGTTTTTCCGGCGATTGGTCTTTCATGATTTCCCAGGGTGGGTGGGTCTCGCGTATCGCCGCGGCGATACGGGCTCGCTTTTTTTCCGGGTAGAAATTCTCGACGACCACGAACCCCTGTTCGTGAAAGCTCTCGAGGTGTTTGCCGGTCAACTGCATGGCAGTAGCTATCTAGGAAAGGCGTTGTAGCTATGGGTAGGAAGCCAGCCACAGTCCACCGGCAGGCAGACGCCCGTTATCGCCGACGCTTTATCCGAACAAAGGAACGATGCCGTTTCGGCCACCTCATCCGGCTCAACGAGCCGCCCCAGCGCCGTGGTCGCGGCGATTTTCTGTAGGTCGCGCTTGCCGGCATCGATCTGCGCCTGGAACGCCGGTGTACGGGCGAACCCCGGCGCCACCGTATTGATCCGCACTCCGTCGGGACCCCATTCCGCCGCCAGCAGCTCGGTGAGCGCTTTGATGGCCGCTTTGGACGGAGAGTAAGCGGGCAGCGGCATGATGCGAAAACTGTTGGTGGAGCCGATGTTCAGGATGGCACCTTTACCCCGTCGACCCATGCGTGGTGCGACCATCCGGCAACACAAGTAGGTCCCCCGGTAGTTGACATCCCATATGCGGTCGTGCTCTTCCATCGGCATCGATTCGGTGCGCTGCGGGGCCTGGAGAATGCCGGCCGAATTCACCCAGACCTCGATCGGTCCTTGTTCGTTTTCCACCGTTTCGACGAGCTGCGACACGGAGCTCTCCTCCCCCACATCGACGGCGTGATAGACACCGCCGAGTTCGTGGGCCGATTCGCGGCCCAACTCGGCCTGGATGTCGGCCACAATCACTTTGTCGCCGTCGGCAGCAAATTTGCGCGCTATGGCAAACCCGATGCCCCTCGCGCCACCCGTAACTACGGTTACTCTCTGCGTACTCATCGTCAACCTATTCGAATGACATTGACCGGGCTGCTCCAGGCGCGCGCGCGGTCTACCTGCACCACCCGAACCCAGTAGGGCGTTTCACCCTCAAGCGGTTCCTCGTCGCGGAACGAAAGTTCAGCGCTCAGCGGACCGTTCTCGGCAGGGGCGGGGCCCACCTCGACGAACTTGCTGGCTCCTCCGGCATCCACACGTAGGATCTCTGCCGACACCTGAGGAGCGGAAAACTCGAACGAACAGGGGCCTGCTTCGAACTCGAACAGGGCGCCACGGCCACCTTCAAGCCGGCAGATCACACCCATATCGTTCCCCGCGGTGGCACTCGTCCACTCCAGGTGGTGGGGATCGTTCTGCCACACACGATCGGTCCCGCTTTGGAGGCCCACCGCTTGGACGTCGGATATCTTACCCTCTTTGGCATGCAGTCGACCGTCCCAGACGACCTTTTGAGCGCCCGCCGTCCCACGTTTCTCGGTACCACCCCAGAGTATCCGGGTTAGATCCTGCGATCGAGGGGCTACAGTCCAGCTCTGCAATACCACCGTGCCGCGGAGCAGGTCAACGCGCTCGATCGGCGCCGTACCCTCTACCTGGAGGGCAACCTCGGGATGCCCGCTGGTTTCGTATAGCTCACCCATAACGTGCCCGTCCACTTCCACCCACAGGAGAATGCGCTCTCCCGTGGTGGCGTAGCAGCGCCGGGCGTGAAACGCTTCCCACAGCGATTCGCGGCTGAGCTCGCCGGCGAACACTGCCGTCAAACCGCTGCGCACGTTGCGTGAAACCCGGCGACCCGGCCGGCATGCCCCGGGGCGTCCCATGACGCCGTCCGCGCCACCGGTAATGCCCACCCGGTAACCGCGATTCAGGGCATCCTCCACGAACCACTCCGAGGTACCATGGGTCGAGTGAATCTCAAAAAGGGGTTCGATTTTCGGTTCGTGATAGTCGAGATTGGTCGGCCGGCCGCCGACATGAAGATTGAGCAGCACCTGCTCATCACGCATGGCGGTATGAAACTCCGGTGCCCGCTTTAGATCCGGTTCCGGATCGGGCACCTCTTCAGTATAGAACCGATCCGACCGGCGCAACCGCGGCTCGTCTTGGCGATAGATCACGTTGCGATCGCCGCCGTCTTCGGTGAAAGGACTCCACTCACATCCGAGATAGCAGGTGAATCTGCCGGGGTCATCGAAGGCGTGGGAGACCTTGCGCACGTGGTTCCATACGGCGAAGGGGATATAGTGGTCGTTTGCCTGCTGGCTGGTGAACTGGAGGCTAGCCACATCGCGGGCAAATGCAAACTGTTCCTCCAGCGAGCCGGCGCCGCATCCGATTCCGGTCTGACCCCCATGCAGGTCCCCCCAGAATTGTCGTTGATGCAACGCCGTCCTGCCGATCCGCACTGGATTGCTCTCCGTACGGAGATCGGTCCCGGGCAGGTGGGCACCGACGCGGTATACACCTGCCGCCGACCAGCATACGGAAAACGGGAATACGCTGCCGTTGGCCACCGAATCGTGTGCGCACACCTCCATTTCGGCCCCCGTCTCCAGACGCGGCGGCGTCTGCAGCGGAGTGGCGTTCCCCCAACGGTCGACGGCGCGCACGGCAACCTGCACTGTCTCACCGACAGCGCCGCCAACTTGAGACACGGCGAGCAATTCCACCGGCTGACCGGGGTTGATGCAAAAAGCGGGCGGATCGACCAAACGGAGCCATTGATCGTCACGTGTAGCGTCGATTGCCACCAGGAAACCCCCGGATGATGTGGAAAAGGTCGGAGCCCCCCAGCCGGACTCACCGCCGCATACCAACTGCACAACGTCGCCTTTTTGCAGAGAACCAGAGGTTACCTTCAGCTCGATGTGGTGATTCCAGCCATCTAGATCGCCTTTGGGTTCGAAGGATGCCTCGACGTCGGCGGAAGCGGTCACCACCATCATGTCGGCGGTCGGGGCTTCCCAGTCGAACGGCCAGCGCCAGGCGAAACGGATCCGTCCCCCTGCAGGAACTGCCGTCTCTCCAGTTTCGAAGGTCAATCGGACCTTCACCGGCTCTCCCGCAATCAGCTCGGGTGGGAGCTCACAGCTGGCCTTACCATATCGACGATCGCGCTCGGCCTCGGGAGTGTCCCACAGATGGTGGAGCTGGGTCTTTCCGGGCATGCCGCTGGTCAGCAGCACCGACTCTCTGCACTCTGTCGACGTCACCGCAGCCAACGATTCTTCAAATGTGTTGATGGAAAGAGATCGAATTCATGGTGCATTCCGGACTACCCGGCTCAGCGAGCCGCCACCACGGACTCCAAATCGGCAACGAAGTCGGTGATGGTCGGCGTGGATCGACCGGGTGTTTTGCCGTTGTCGTCCCACTTGCGAACCATGACGGCCGCTTCTCGATTCGGCTCTGCTTCAAACTCGGCGATCTCCACTGCGGACATCTTTCCGCCCTGTTCCTGAAAACTCTGCAGCGATGCCGGCGACAGGCAGTCCAAATAATCGCCATCGACCGTGCACAGGTAGCGTTTCGCGGCCACGTGTAAACGGACAGGATCGCTGATTTCCGCTTCGAAGTGTTTCTCCAACCACGCTGATCCTTTGTCCTCGTGTTCGTCATCGAGCAACCCTGAATCCCGCGATGTGTCTGCTTCGCCCTCAACCAGGTGACCCACGTCGTGCAGCAGGGCGGCACAAACCAGCTCCGGTCTGCAGCCCGCTTCCCGTGCCTGGGCAGCTGTCTGCAAGGCGTGTTCAAGCTGACTGACCGCTTCCCCCCCGTAGTTCGAACTCCCTTTTTTCGCGAATAGGTCCACAATCTCTGTTACGATGTCATCGTCGGGCATGATTCCCTCTTTTGTTAGGTCCGGGGACTGGCGGACATCACTTCTGGATTCACTAGATGCTGGGGCCGGTGTCCGTGGAGGACATCCAACACTCCCTGTGCCGAGTGGGTCGCCATGCGGTCCATGGACTCATTGGTGAGGCCGGCGATGTGCGGGGTGAGCAAGCAGTTCGGTGCGGCGAACAAGGGGTGGCCCTCCGGCAGCGGTTCGTCTTCGAAGACATCGATCGCCGCTCCCGCAACATCTCCCGCGTTGAGCGCCGCCGCCAAATCCGCCTCGTTC
Organism: Candidatus Latescibacterota bacterium; assembly: GCA_965217095.1. Classification (GTDB taxonomy): domain Bacteria; phylum Latescibacterota; class UBA2968; order UBA8231; family UBA8231; genus CAYNZV01. Next base: position 4,324,338 of record OZ244235.1, on the reverse strand, counting down.
ACCACACCTCCCCGCGCGGTGTTGATAATCTGGCAGCCGCGCTTCAGCAGGGCAATGCTCTCTGTGTTGATCAGATCCCTGGTATCGGGGGTAAGCGGTACATGGAAGGTGATGAAGTCAACGAGGGGGAGAAGCTCGGCCACCGTCTGCACCTGAGTACCTGGCCCGGTATAATCAGCGACCAGAGGGTCGTACGCGTACACCGTCATGCCAAGACCCAGCACCGCGATTTCCGCGACGCGGGCTCCTATGCGGCCGAGACCCACGACCCCGAGGCTTTTCCCGGCCACCTCCATCGCCCGCACATCGTTGCGCACGGCAAAGTTTCCGGCACGCATCTCTCGGCTCATATGATCGATCTGCCGGGCCAGCGCCAACATCGACGTGACGCGTCGCCGCCTTGCAATCGATGTTGTCCACACCTACGCCGTGCTTGCCAATCACCTTTAGACGACTGGCCTGACTTAAGTCGTGGGCATCTACGGAAAAGAGGCGTACCAAAACGGCGTCGACATCGCAGAGCATGCTGCGCACCTGGTCGGCGGGAAAGCGATCATCTTGCCACGGAACCAGACACTCACACTCGGTGGACAACAGCTCGATACCGGAGGCAGAGATATGCTCCGTTATCAGCACTATGGGTTTCACGCTTATGACGTTCCTTCAGGATGTGAGATAGGTCGGCAAACGCCGGCTACGTGGCGCGACTCGAAATGCAGATGGCTGTCGCCGCAGGTCATTCACTTCTTTTCCCGTTTGGGCGGAGTAGCCGAAACCCCGGCTAGGCCGCCACTCACCGTCAGCACTTCACCCGTTATGAATGACGCGGCGGGGCTGCATAGGAAGGCAACGCCCCGGGCGATATCGACTGGTTCGCCCCAACGGCCCAAAGGAATCGCGCTGCGCACGCGCTCGATCATCTCCTCCTCGCTGATGTTCAAGCTTGCGCATCGCTGTGCCATGTTCCTCTGGTTGAACTCCGTATACACCGGTCCCGGACAGACGGCGTTAACCCGCACTCCGTACGCTGCCATCTCCAGTGCCAGGGTTTTGGTCAGACCGATAATGCCGGCTTTGGCCACATTGTAGGCCGCGACCAATGCCGCTGGCGTCTGTCCATTTATAGAGGAGATGTTGACGATCGCCCCGGATTCCTGTTCTTCCATGATCCGGCCCCCGGCGCGACAGCAGTAGAACGCGCCGGTAAGGGTGGGTCCGATGACGCGATCCCATTCACCATCGCTGATTTCGACGACGGGTCCGACCTCCTGGCCCACCCCCGCGTTGTTCACCAGGATGTCCAAACTGCCTTCTTGGGAATGAACGCGATCAAAGCACTCGTCGACGGCCGTGCTGTTGGTAACATCCAGGCTCAAGGGCCGGACATGCAGTCCGTGGGCGCTCAAGGCTGCCGCTTCACGCTCGGCTTTCTCCAGCTGCAGATCGGCAATGATCACCGTGGCCCCACTCTGGGCCAGCTGCTCTACCATAGCCAGCCCGAGCCCCTGTGCGGCGCCGGTTACCACGGCGACCAAACCATCCATTCTATGCGCTGAGCCTGCTGTCTCCGACATGGCGAATACCCCGAAATCAGAAGAGATGAAATCACCAAATACGCCCCGCCCGCGCTGGTCCTGCCGAAGACGGATTGATAGTATAGAACGGCCCTTCGGCACCGTCGAGATCGCGATCTACGGAGAGATACATGGCTTTTGAGTTTGAAGTCGATAGGAGCAGCGTGGTTGTGCTGTACAAAGGGGGAAGATTGCCCAGCTGGGGACAACTCACCACCGCCGAGCAGGATGCCGCGTCACAGGAACATGTGGACCTCATGCTCGAGATCGGCCACGAGCATGGGCTCAAGCGGCTGGAGGGGTTCAAGCTGGTGGGTCCTCACAAAGACTGGGAGCGGTTCTGGTTGATCGAGTTTCCGACGATGGCAGGCGCCGAGGCCTGGATTGAAGCTGAGATGGCGCCTCCGTACGGGCTCTACGGGTATTACGAGTATTTCCTGTCGCGCCGTTGGGGCGCCGATTTCTTCAACACCTGGGTTCACCAGGCGGCGCCGCCGACGATTCCATTGGCCGCCGACCCGCGCCACATCGCCGAGCTATGGACGGATCGCTCTAGTGCTGTTTTGCTGTTATTTGGGCGCTGGCGTCCGGGCGCAGAGGCGCTGGACCCGACCGTGCGCGGCGACGCGGAGCATGAATCGCTGATGCGCCAGATCGCTCGCGAACAGAAGCTGAGCCGAATGGAGGTATTTCAGCTGATCGACCGGCAGGCGCCCTGGCACCGGGTTCTGGTGATGGAGTTTCCAACCTTTGAGGCAGCCGAAATCTTCATCGACGCCGAAGTGAAACCTCCGCACGGTCTTTACTCGGAGAAGAGCTTCTATCTGGCGCGCAAGTGGGCGCCCGAGTATATGGCCTCCTGGCCCGCGCCTGAGTAGCCGCAGTGGTGCTCAGTTGGCCTGGGATCCGAAACTGTCTGCGAAGACAAAGAAGTCGTCGAAATTGATCACGTCATCGCCGACCAGGTCGAACACCGCACTCCAATTCTCCGCGGCCGGGGTCGAGCCAAAGCGATCGGCGAATAGGAAGAAGTCGTCGAAATTTACGGTGCCGTTGCCGTCGAAGTCCCCCGCCAGTCGCCCCACCGCAACCCCGAATTCCACCGCCGCACTCTCGCCCCCGAGATCCGTAGCCGTTACGGTTATTGTCGCCGAGCCACTCCCCACAGCGGCAATGGTCACCACGCTTCCCGTAAGGGCGACAGTGGCGATTGCCTCGTCGCTGAGCGCATCGCCCTCAGCATCGGTGAACACCACCGGCTCGGTGTTCAGGTCGAGCGACACCGAACTGCCGCCCAAGGTAAGGGTCTGAGACGCCACTGAGTTCGCCACTGTGGGCGCGGTGTTGACCCCTCCGGCTGTAAACTCGACGACGAGTTGAGGGCGGACGGAAGCGGTGCCGTGCTCACGACTGTCGAAACGTTTGGCGGTGCGACCAGCCGACTCGTCGCCGATAACGATCCAGCCGTAATTGCTGCTTCCGTTGGCGATCCAGCCCTGGACATCGGCGACCAGTTGAGGGGTAGAGGACCAGGTGTAGGAACCAGGAGACGATATCTCCAGACTAGAGCTGGCGGTTGTCGCAAAATCGCCACCAAGGCTCGACCAGGTGCCACTATCGAACGATGTGTGGATCCAGGTGGCATCCCCCGTGCTTGACGCGGCGCCCTGGCCGCCGCCCCGATCGCTCGCGTTGGAGCTTCCTTCGCCCCATTCGGCGAGTAACCGGTGCAAGGAAACGGACGTCGCTCCGCCCACAGTCTTGGACATGTTCATGGTGAGTCGCACCGCCGTGACCACCGCCTCTGCTGGAATGCTGGAGAGGTCGAAAGCCAACAGGGCGCGGCGAACGGAGCCGCTATTCTGCCCGGAACGGCCGGCAAAGAGGAACTGCCCCGAGCCGTTGCTCAATCCCCCGGTATCGCTCTCGAAAATGGTGTTGTCTTTGTTGGGTGCGAGGCTGACTTCGTCGGCCCCGAGAAGCTTCGCAAGAAGAATCAAGGGTACGAGTGCCAGGCATGTCGAACGTCGTTTCATGCTTCTCCTTTTTTCAGGTTCACCTGACCAAGGTCATCTTGCGGGTCTCCCGTGAGGAACCGGATCGCAGCAGATAGAAATAGGGACCGCTTGCCCGATCCGCTAGATCGACGTTGAGCTCGAACTCCCCCGCATCGAGCCAAGCGCTCAGCGGCACCATAACTCGCTGCCCGCTGAGATCGTACACCTCTAGAATCGTGTGGCCGGCCAAAGACAACGAAAAAGGAACGGTTGTCTGTGCGTTGAACGGGTTTGGGTGATTCTGCTTCAGCGCGAATGCCCGCGGTGTCTGACCGTTCACCATGCTCACGGAGGTCGGCTCTGGCGCTTCCAACACGTAAATGGCTCCATCCAACCCAACGATGTAGACCTCCCCCGCCTCATCTTCGCCAAAACTCGCAATGCCAGACGGAGAAGTAGCCAGCAGGTCATTGGTGAGCACTGTACCGTCGTCGTAGCGCAGACCCCATATGCTGCGACTGACGAAATCCCCATATAAATACAGTCCTTGCAAGAGGCCCTGTTGCGGACCCCGGTAGACATAACCTCCAGTGATCGATCGCCCTTCGGCATGACCGTACTCCACCACCGGCAACGCCAGCCCGGTGCTGTCGCAATTCGACGCGGGGCGAAAACAGTGGAATCCCTCCATTCTGTTCCACCCGTAGTTTTGACCGGGCTCAATCAGATCGACTTCTTCCCAGGCATTCTGACCCACATCGCCGGTCCACAGTTGTCCTGTCAGCCGGTCGAAGCTGAAGCGCCAGGGGTTGCGCAAACCCCACGCCCAGATCTCCTCGCGCCACCCTTCCTCGTTGCCGACAAAGGGGTTGTCGTTGGGAATGGCGTATGATTCCGGGGCGGTATCGATATCGAGGCGCAGGATGGAGCCCAGCAAGGTGTGGCGGTTCTGGCCATTGCCAAATCGGTCTCCCGAACCTCCGCCATCGCCCAACCCGACATAGAGGTGTCCGTCCGGTCCAAAGGCAAGCTGACCACCGTTGTGATTGCCCGCAGGTTGTGCCACCTCCAAAAGAATCTGCTCGCTCTCCGGATCGCCGGCCTCGCCCTCCGCCGCCACGGCGAATTCAGATACGCGAGAAACCAGATTGCCGGTGGTGTAGTAGATGAAGAACCGACCGTTTTCGGCGTAAGAGGGGTGAAACGCCAGGCTCAACAGACCCGCTTCGTTGGGTCCCGAATTGACTTGAGAGGTGATATCAAGAAACAAATCCGCTCCTGCTTGCTCTTCGTTGGCCAGAACCCGTATCCTGCCCGGCTGTTCCACGACGAAGATGCGATCGCTGCCGTCTCCCGCATGGGTGAGAAAAACCGGCCTGGTGAGGTCCAAAGCTGCAAAAACCCTGCGTATCTCGATTTCCCCGGCAGATTCCTGCGCCACCGCAGGAAGAAGGGCGCCCACAAGCGCCCACGCCCAAAAGCCCAGAAGTGCGGCGCAGATCCAAGGCGTCCGCAAGTGGTGCCGTAACAGTCCTCCGTTCACGGAGTAGCTCAACCGATTCGTCACTCCATCCTCCACAGGTTTACCAGCCTTCATACAGAAGTAATACGCGGACGTCTGTCAACAAAACGTGCCTCGGCGTATCCGCGCCCGTGCAATCTGGGTTGTCCGCGACGCAAGCTGCAGTATCTTCAGCTTTCCCATGGCCGAATTCATTCTGAGATCGCGAAAGGGTCGCTCCACCGCCGACTGTTCGCTTGACGAACTAGCCGCCAGAGGACATTTCGAGATTCTCACGTCGTGCATCGTCAACGCGTTGTTTTACTCGGGACAGATTCGCCCGCTGACCGCTATCCACATCGTTTTCGAAGGGCCTTCGGCGCCTCCCAAGACCGTGCGCTTCGAGAGCGACCGCCTGTGCTCTCTCGACGGGCACACCGAGCGTTCAATCGGAGCGGTAGTGCAACGGGCCTTGAAGGCAGGACATCGTCTTCTGCTCGGTGAAGAGCTGGCCGTCGACGAGGGACTCTTCGTCGCCAAGCTGAGTTTCGAGCAGCTGGTCAAGGAAACGTGTCAAAAGGGTCCTTGTTTCTACCTGAACAGGCGGGGCTGCGACATTCGCGCGACGCAGCTCGATCCGGCGGCTGTGTTCGTATTCAGCGACCATATGTCGATGCCCAAGAAGTCTGAGAAGCACCTGGAGAGATTGGGCGCGTCGGCGCTGAGCGTCGGACCACGCACCCTCTTTGCCTCCCAGTGTATCACGGTGGTGCAGAATGAGCTGGACCGGCGCGAGTTTGGCGCCGAGCCGAGCCTGTCAGCTTGACATTTTCGGGCGGAGCTGCCGAAATTATCGCCAGATACCGATAATTTAGATAGTATAGAAGGTGGGAAAGATGATTCAGGGATTGTCCCTAAGCTCTTCGGGGTTGGCTTTCAACGAGAGTCGGCTCAACGCCTCTGCTCACAATACGGCCAATCTCACCACCGAGGATGCCGCCAGGGTCCACGTCCAGGCTGAAGAGGTTCCCGGATCCGGAGTGCGAGCGCGTCATTCAGCCAGCCACCAGGATGTCGGGGCTGTTGATGAATCGGTCGAGCAGATTCTGGCGGGGCATCACTTCACCGCCAACGTCCGCGCTGCCCAAACGCAGGACGAAATGCTCGGAGTCCTTCTCGACGTGCGTGGGTGACGGCGCATTCGACCACAATACCACAACGATCGCCAAGTTTTCGAGAGCCGCAGAATGGAGGGGCATAAGCGGGCATGTTGAAAGGTGGCCGCATCACCTTGCTCATCATCCCCGAAGAGGGAAGCAAGACGCTTGAGTTCAAGATTCCGCGTTTTGCTGTGGCCTTTTTTGGTCTGCTCGGCCTCGGTGTTGTATTCCTTCTCGGTCTTGGGTTTATCTCCTACGACCGCGCCAACGATCTGGCGAACTCGGTGGTGCTTCTGAAGCGGGAGAAGGCGTTGTTCGAGCAAGAGATCGGCCAGATCAAACGACTGGAAAGCACGCTGCTTAATCTGGAGAAAAGCAATCGCCAGCTCCGCTCCATTCTGGGGGAGTCGGCCAGCGTTCGCACCATCGCCCCACGACCATCGCGTGACGAGTACGTATCTTCGATCGAGCGTTTGGAGTGGGGCAACATCGCCTCAGTACCGTCCCTGTGGCCCATCAACGGCACCGTTGTCCACCACGTTAACCCGGAGTTCGGAGGTGTCCTCATCGCCGCGCGGGAACGGGCGCTGGTGCGCGCCAGTGCCGCCGGCAAGGTCGTTCAGAATCGCTTCGACGAGGAACTGGGGCATCTGGTTGTTCTCGATCATGGGAGCGGCATCCAATCAGTCTACGGTTACAACCATCGAGTCCTTGTAGAGGTCAGTGACGTGGTGCAGAAAGGGCAAGCGGTAGCATTGTCAGGAAAGAGCGGCAAAGCCTGGGTACCCGGACTGTATTACGCCGTGCGTGAAAACGGCCTAGCTCGCGACCCGCTGAAGTTTCGGCTCTGGCTCTGAGAGCGACCTATGCGACCCCAACGCGACTCCCGTGATACGGTAATCGGCCGCGGCTCCGTGCTGAGCGGTACTCTGGATATCAAACACAACATCTGGGTCGATGGGGTGCTCCGTGGCGATCGTCTGGCCATCGAACGGGCGTTGGTGGTGGGTTTGGAAGGGGAGGTTCAGGCCGATGTCATCGAGGTCGAGGAAGCCATCATCGACGGTCGCGTTTCGGGCATGCTGAGAGCGACCAAGGAAGTATCCATCGGTCCCAGATCTCAGTTTTGTGGCAAGCTGGAGACCCCTCGCCTGGTCATCGAAGAGGGCGCCGTTTTTCAGGAAGCCGCGACCGAGGAGTAAGCCTGCCCGGGACCCACCTGCAGTACCCCCTCGAGCCAATAAGAAAAGCGGCCCCCTGCCATGGCAGAGAGCCGCTTCGTTTTAATCTGGCGAGCGGTTCTACATGCCGCCCATGCCACCGTACATATCGCCACCGGGAGGCCCCCCGGCGGGCATGGCGGGTTTATCTTCTGGAATCTCAGCTACCAACGCCTCGGTGGTCAACAAGAGCGAGGCGATGCTGGCGCTATTTTCAAGGGCCGTGCGCGCGACCTTTGCCGGGTCGACGACCCCGGCTTTGACCAGGTCTTCATACACTTCGGTCAGGGCGTTAAATCCGACAGGCCCCTTGGATTCGCTCACTCTGCGAGCCACGATCGCGCCTTCCAGGCCGGCATTGTCGGCGATCTGACGCACCGGTTCCTCCAAGGCACGGCGCACGATCTCGACTCCGACGGCCTGATCGCCTTCCAACTCGAGTTTGTTCAAGGATTTCTGGCCGCGCAAAAGTACCACGCCACCTCCCGGTACAATGCCTTCCTCCACGGCGGCGCGGGTGGCGTGCAGGGCGTCTTCCACGCGGGCTTTCTTTTCCTTCATCTCCGTCTCGGTAGCTGCGCCGACGTTGATAACGGCCACGCCGCCGGCCAGCTTGGCCAGGCGCTCTTGCAGCTTTTCGCTATCGTAATCAGAGGTGGTCTCGTCGATCTGCCGACGAATTTGGGCAACGCGACCCTTGATATCGGCCGATTTGCCGGAGCCTTCGATTATGGTGGTGTTGTCCTTGTCCAGGACGACGCGCTTGGCCTGGCCAAGATCGTCCAGGGTCGTGCCGTCCAGCTTGAGCCCGGCATCTTCAGAGATGACACGGCCGCCGGTGAGCACGGAGAGGTCTTCCAACATGGCGGTGCGGCGGTCTCCGAAACCGGGGGCTTTCACAGCGGCAACCCGAATGGTGCCACGAATCTTGTTGACCACCAGCGTCGCGAGCGCCTCGCCTTCCACATCCTCGGCAATGATCAAGAGTGGCTTGCCGAGCTGCGCGACCTTTTCCAGGACCGGAACCATGTCGCGCATGTTGGAGATCTTCTTGTCGTGAATGAGCAGGTAACAGTCTTCCAAGACCGCTTCCATGCTCTCTGAGTCGGTCACGAAATACGGCGAGAGATAACCGCGGTCGAACTGCATACCTTCAACCACATCCAAAGAGGTGTCGGTGCTCTTGGCTTCCTCGACCGTAATGACGCCGTCTTTGCCAACCTTCTCCATCGCGTCGGCGATCAACTCGCCGATGGGGGGATCGTTGTTGGCGGAAACGGTGCCGACCTGGGCGATTTCCTCCCGAGTCTTGACCTCTTTGCTCTGGCGTTTGATGTCGCCAACCACGGCCCCGACTGCCAGATCGATGCCGCGCTTGAGATCCATCGGGTTGGCCCCGGCGGTGACATTTTTCAACCCCTGGCGAAAGATCGACTGGGCGAGAACGGTCGCCGTCGTGGTGCCGTCACCAGCGACGTCGGAGGTCTTGGATGCCACTTCTTTAACCATCTGGGCGCCCATATTCTCGTAGGGGTCCTTGAGCTCGATCTCCTTGGCCACGGTGACGCCGTCCTTGGTAATCGTCGGTGAGCCAAAGCTCTTATCGAGCACTACGTTACGTCCCTGGGGACCCAGGGTGACCTTTACGGCATCGGCAAGCTTGTCCAGACCGCGCAAAAGTGCGTCGCGAGCTGAAATGTCGAAGATGAGTTGTTTGGGAGCCATAAATCCTCCTTTACGGCTATTGGGGAAAGGGAATAAGGTTGCTTAGATCCGAAATCCTGGCATGTGGCGGTAGTGTATCAACCGCACATTAGCACTCTCCTGCCGAGAGTGCTAAAATTTCTAATCGAGTTTGCTAATATAGTTTGAACGTGGTTGGGCCGCAAGACCAGGTCTATTCTCGAGCGTGTTCCGATGGCAATGCCGGCGCAGAATTCGACGGCCAATTGCGGCCGTATTGCAACCTTGCCGAAGCCGCGACGTCTTGCTGTAGAACCGGCCAATGATTACTTTAAAATCATTGTTCAACAATGAGTTAGAGGTCTATTCCTGGCGGATTTTGGAGCCTGGGGGGACACCGGAATCGGGCATTTTCAGGAGGATGTATGAGTGAGTGGCGAGCGACCGTCCCCAAAGACGGCCAGACAATCGAACTGACGGACAACGGGCTCAAGGTCCCCGACTGTCCGATTATTCCATTTATCGAGGGTGACGGCACCGGGCCCGACATCTGGGCGGCGGCTTCGCGCGTTTTCGATGCCGCGGTGTCGAAAGCCTACGGGGGCGGCCGCAGCATCGCCTGGCTGGAGGTTCTGGCTGGAGGCAAGGCATTCGACACGCTCGAGACCTGGCTTCCAGATGCCACTGTCGACGCCTTTCGCGAGTATCTGGTGGGGATCAAGGGGCCGCTCACGACACCCGTCGGCGGTGGCATCCGCAGCCTCAATGTGGCGCTGAGACAGGTGCTCGATCTCTACGTTTGCCTGCGACCGGTCCGGTATTTCCAGGGCGTGCCCTCACCGGTCACCCGACCCGAATTGGTCGACATGGTGATCTTTCGGGAGAACACCGAGGACATTTACGCCGGCATCGAGTTCGAGCAAGGAAGCGAGGACAACGCCAGGTTCAAGTCCCTGCTGGCCGACCACTTTCCCGATCGCTACGCCAAGGTTCGTTTCCCCGACACCGCCGGGTTTGGCATCAAACCGGTATCCGCGGAGGGCACCAGCCGGCTCGTCAAAGCGGCGATCGACTACGCACTTGCCCAGAAAAGGGACAGTGTAACCCTGGTCCACAAAGGCAACATCATGAAGTTCACCGAGGGCGGCTTCCGCGATTGGGGATATGGGGTGGCGAAAGAACGCTTCGGCGGCACGGAGATCGATGGCGGACCCTGGACCCAGGTGACCGCCAACGGTCAGTCGCTGGTGGTCAAGGATGTGATCGCCGACGCCTTCCTGCAGCAGATTCTGACCCGACCGGCGGAGTATTCCGTCATTGCTACCTTGAACCTCAACGGCGATTACGTCAGCGACGCTCTGGCTGCCTGTGTAGGGGGCATCGGCATCGCCCCCGGCGGCAACATCAACTATGAAACGGGACACGCAATCTTTGAAGCCACCCACGGGACCGCACCCAAATATGCCGGCCAGGACAAAGTCAATCCGGGCTCGGTGATCCTCTCGGGGGATATGATGCTGCGCCATCTCGGTTGGACGGAAGCGGCCGATTTGATTGTCGCCGGGCTCGAGCGCACGATTGCAAAAAAGGTCGTTACCTACGACTTCGCCCGCTTGATGCCAGATGCACGGGAAGTCAAGTGTTCGGAGTTCGCGGACGCGATTGTCGACAACATGTGATGCCCGACGAGTTGACGCATGTGGACGCGGAGGGCCGTCTGCGCATGGTGGATGTGGGGGACAAAAGCGTGACTCGGCGTTCGGCGCGGGTGTGCGGCGAAATCAACATGCGCCCCGAAACCGTGCACCTGATCGCCGCGAACCGGATCACCAAGGGAAACGTGTTGGAAGCGGCGCGTCTTGCGGCGATCATGGCGGCGAAACGCACCGCGGAGCTCATTCCGCTGTGCCACCCGTTGAACGTGACGGCGGTGGAGGTGGAGTTCGAGGTGGGAAAAGGGCGGGTGGTGGTCGAAGCGGAAGCCCGCATCGAAGACCGCACCGGCGTCGAAATGGAGGCGTTTACGGCTGCGGCCGTCGCCCTGCTGACTATCTACGACATGTGCAAGGCGGTGGATCGAGGCATGGTGATCTCGAACCTGCGTCTGGTCGAGAAGCAGGGAGGGGCCAGCGGCAGCTACGTTCGGAACGCCGATCGCTTGCTCCCCTAGCTACCCTCGACCGTCTTCAGGATAATGTCGACCCTGCGGTTTATCTTGCGGCCCTCTTCCGTGGAGTTGGTGGCTATCGGGTGGGCTTCCCCCAACCCCCGCAGCTGCATCTGTTCCGCCGGGATATGATGCACTTCCCTCAAGTAGGTCATGACCGTGGCCGCCCGCTGCACCGAGAGTTTGGCGTTGTCCGCCTTCGGCCCACGATCGTCAGTGTGCCCTTCCAGCACCAGTGGAAAGTCGGGATAGGAACGAATAAACCGCGAGGCATAATGCAGCTGTTCGTGCATCTCGGGTGAAAATACCGGTTTGCCTTGCTCGAAGAAAACCGTCTCGAGCAGCACGAACTTGGGTTCTAGATGGTACCCTTTCTTCAGCGGATGTGGTTTATCCGGCTCGGGTTGACCAGCTGTACAGAGGCGCTGTCGCGCCATACGCGATGTACGCGCACCAAGGCGATAAGTGCCCTGAGGTTATGCACCTGAAAGATGCTGCCCCTTTGTACCCCATCGCGGCTGCCGAAGTTGACCAGGTAGCGACCGCGGCTGATTGCGCTCTGGGCATCCGTCGGAGGAGGAAGCATCTGGACTCGTAGGATTCGGTATTTCGCAGGACCAAAGCGCGGCGCGGTGGCCACCTCGACATCCGAGGTGTCGGCGCTGTCTGCCTCAACCGCCACCTGGGATTCGAGGTTGTACGCAAACAGCACAACGGCTGCCGGGACGAGAAACCAACGGGGCATGTTCAACATGGGGGCGCCAGTTTGTCGGCCACTTTGAGCATGACCGCTTTCTGACTGTGCAGACGATTCTCGGCTTGCTGAAACACTACCGACCGCGGATCATCCAACAACTCTCCCTCGATTTCGTATCCTCGATGCGCCGGTAGGCAGTGCATGATCCGCAGGTCGAGTCCCTGCAGAACTTGGCGGCTAAGCCGGTACGGCTCGAACAGCTTGCTGCGGCGCTCCTTCTCGGCGGCAAAGGTGGGGTCGGTAAAGTACTCCATGTCGATCCAGGTGTCTGTGTAGACTACGTCGCAGTCTCGCAAGGCCATCGCAAAATCGTCTTGGCGGTGGTAGAGACCACGCCGCGCCGCCGCTTCGTAGAGCTCCGCATCGATGGCGGTGGGGTTGCTTTCGGGGGCTACCACGCACACCTGAAGGCCGGTTTTCATCGCCGCCGCAATCAACGAGTTGCACACGTTGTTCAGGACGCCGACGTAAGTCAGGCGCACCCCGTCGAGGCTCCCATACAGTTCCTGAATGGTCATCAGGTCGGCCAGCGCCTGCAACGGATGGTAGCGGTCGCAACACCCGTTCATCACCGGCGCGGTGGAGACCTCGGCGGCGCGCACAACGTCGGCGTGCTGAAGAAATCGTACGAGGACCTGATCGGCGTATCCTGAAAGCACGCGAATTTCGTCTCCCAGGTCGGCCAGGCCAAAGTTGGTGGCACGCCAGTCCAGGTAGATGGCATGACCACCCATCTGGGTGATACCTACTTCACCGGAGCAGCGGGTTCGGGTCGATGTCTTCTGGAAGAGCAATGCCAAGGTTTGGCCGCGCAGGGCTTGGGCGAAGTCACCAGGGCTGCGTTTTACCGACAGAGCTGCTTCGAGGACCTGCGCCACCTCTTCGGAGGTCCAGTCTTTCAGGGTCACCAGGTGCACAAACCGTCTCCACTCAGGGCAGCGCTGATTTTACAGCTTCGAGCAGCTTGCCTTTGACCGTGGTCAGATCACCCTCGAGGCGGCAACCGGAAGCTTTGGTATGCCCGCCCCCGTCGAACTGCGCAGCGATGGCCCTCACATCCACCTCATCGCGCGACCGCAGGCTGACCCTGTATTTACCGCGTTCTTCCTCGCGCAACAGTAGCGCCACTTGCACGCCGCGTACCAGCAGGCCGTAGTTGACGATATCCTCCGGATCGCCGCTGCCGAGATCGCCGTATGCAAGATCCAACACCGCGGCGCGATTGTCGAAGTGCAGCTCCATCGATTGCACCGCCACACCGATGAGTTTGACGGAGTCGAAGGTTTTGTTGTTGAACAGCTGGTCGGCAATGTAGTCCAGCTTGGCCCCTTTGCGTACCAATGCCGCGGCTACTTCGAAGGTCTCGGGGGTCGTCAGCGAGTAACGAAATCCACCGGTATCGAACAGGATACCGGTGTAGAGTTGCGCCGCCATGGCGGGGTCGATCTCCCTATCGCATTTCATCGCCAGGTGGAACACGAATTCGCACGCCGAGCTGACATCGGTAGATATGAGGTTGACGGTGCCAAAGGGGTCAGTGTCCTTGTGATGGTCGATGTTCAGAATCCGCGTGGTTTCGCCGATGCAACGCACTACGTCCCCGATGCGAGAGAGGTTGGGCGAATCGAGCACAACGGCATGGGGGACGGGCTCCACATCGCCTTCGGGCACCTTCGTGACATGCTCCCAGCCGTCCAAGAATCGGTAGAATTCGTTCGGGAGATCGTGCAGTACGATGGAAGAATTCTTGCCTAGCTGCTCGAGCAGAAGCTTGAGGGCAATACAACCACCAAGTCCGTCCCAATCGCTGTTGATGTGGGATGTGAGAAGGAAGCTGTCGCCTTCTTCGATGAATTTCCTGGCAGCCTCAAGCTCTGGCAGCTTCAATTTAGACGTCTCTCCGGGAACTGAAATGGGCCCCTGCCGCGCTCAGCGCGCAGGGCGTCGCAGTACGAAGTGAACGCGATCGGATTGTTCTGAACCTCTCTTAAAGGTGAAACCTGAATAGACATTGAGCAAGTCGAAAGCACTGGATCGAATCTGTGATTCGATTTCATCCAACGGGTAGATTCGCTGCGTGTGCGACTCCCTCCAAACCACGTCGCCGCCAGAAAACCGGATGGCGAAATTATTAAACTGCAGCCGGCTCTCGCGGTCATATCTGCTGGTGCGATCGTAGGTGTACCCTGGTCCCTGGCCGGCATCCCGCAAATCGCTGAAATAGCGCAAGGAGTTCTGTTCTGTACAGACGTCGAAAATGAACAGACTTTCCGGGTGTAGTATGTCGTAGACGTTTCGCAGGCCGCACTCGATACCCGCGGCGTCCATTATATAGTTAATGCTATCGTACATGCAAATGGCAGCATCAAAGGGTCCCATGTTGTTGAGTCGCCGCAGATCGCGATGCAAAAACGGTATTGTTTTGCAAGCCGCCCCCGCCTTCTTCTTGCCCACTCTGAGCATCGCTTCCGACAGGTCGGCTCCTGTCATCTCGTATCCTAGCTCATCCAGTTCCAGGGCCAGGCTTCCGGTTCCGCACGCCAGATCGACCACCGCGCGAGTGTGCGTAGCGCACTGTTGGATCAGGTCGTGGACGTAACGCGCCCATCGCGGGTAGTCTACGTGGGTCATAACGTGATCGTAGATCTCGGCCAGTACCTGGTACGGCGGTTGCGTAAGCGTTTGTGTCGACAATCGAATCTGTCTAGAAACTGAGATCATCCAACGGGTCGCAAGCCTCGCGCCGAAGGATTCGGTAGTAGGTTTCTCGCTGCGACTTGGGCGCGGGTCGATGCGGAATACCCAGGACCTCCGCCTCGACGAAAGCGGTGTCGGTTTCCAGGGTGATGACTTCGCCGACACGGACCTCTCGGCCGGGTTTGGCCCGGGTGCCGTTCACATGCACCTGCCCATCGCTACAGGCGCGTTTCGCCTCACCGCGCTGCTTGATGAGTCCGGTGTTCTTCAAATAGGTGTCAAGACGCGCCATTGTCCGCCGTGCTCTCATTCAGGCGCTTGTCGACGTGAATCTTGGTTTTGAAATCGTCGATGGTTTGGCGCATGCTATCACTGAGTCGGTTCTCGCGAATCAACGACTCGAGGGTGGATTGGTCATCGTTTATTTTAACGATGAATCCGCCCTCCTCGAGAAAGAACGGTTCGCTGATATCCCCGAGGTTCAGGCTCTTAACATGCGGCGCCAGGAACGGCGGCAGCTGGTCTCGGGGCACAACCTCCCAGAATCCTCCTCGCATGGCGGTCTGCGGCTCCTCGGAATGTTCGCGCGCCAGTTGGGCAAAGTCCTCACCGGTCGAGGCTCGCTGCCTGAGCGTCAGCAGTTGTTCCGTGGCGCGCTTTCGATCTTGGTCGGTGATCGATGACCGCAGCAAGATGTGGCTGGCGCACAACGCATCTTCCCGCTTCTCGTGCAGCTGTATTACATGGTATCCGTAACGGGTGAGAACGGGTTCGCTCGTTTCTCCAGGTTTCAGCTGAAACGCCGCCTCTTCGAAGGGCGGAACCAGCTGCCCGGTGCCGAAACATCCCAAATTCCCACCTTCGCTGGCGGTGCCGGGATCCTCGGAGTATCGCTGGGCAAGGGATGCGAAACCTTCTCCCTCAGCCAGCTTTCTTTTGATCGTAGCCAGCTTGTTCAGCTGCGACTCCAACGCCGTGGAATCCGGCTTGAGATTGACTTTTATGCGGCTGAAGGAGAGTCGCTCGGGCAAGGAATCGGCGTGGTGCGTGCGAAACGCCTCGATATCCTTGTGGGTGATGTGCAACCTGAAGGCCAGATGGCGAAGCATTTCCTGGTAGAGCAGGCTGTGCCGGATCTCCTTGCGATAGCGGGAGCGCAGCTGGCGCTCGGTCAGACCGGCGCGGTCCAACATGGTCTTGAATCCCTCTCCCCCCAAATTCCGCTTGATGGCGCCGTATTGCTCGCGCAGTATCTCGTCTACCTTGCTCTCGTCGACCGCAATACTGTCGTGTTCCGCTTTCAGCAGCAGGACCTGCTCGTCGATCATCGACTCGAGAATCTCTTCGCGCAGCGCCGTCAGACGCTCCGATTCGCCGAACGTGCTCAGGCCTTCCTGCTCGGCGGTAACGCGCAGTCTGAAGTTGAGCTCGGACCAGAGAATGATCTCGTCGTCAACGACGGCAACGATGCGATCCAACAGCTCCGGACGGGCGAAGGCCGCGCTTGCAACGCCTATAATCGAAACCGTAAAAACGATCCAACTCGAGAATCTCGACATGTAGATTCTATAACGCCTCCACATAGACCGCCCATTTCCGTTCTGATTTCAAGCGCTCGATCAGTTGCTCGACTCGCCCCCGTTGGCGCTCACGGACGACGGTGGCAACAATCTGATCGCGCACCTGCTCGAGTTTCTTGACCGTTCCCGAGTCCTGCCTGTCGAGCACCTGAATGAGATGGTAGCCGTAGGAGGTTCGTTGCGGTTTGGACAGCCGATTGAGTCCGAGGTTGCGGCATGCCTCCCATAGAATTGGATCGCGATCCTGGGTGAAATACCCCAGATCACCGCCCAGTTGATTGGTGTCGTCGTCGAGGGAATGCTCCCGCGCCACTTTTTCGAAGGCACTCCCATCTTGCAGAATGACCTGGCGATGAGCATTGGCATCTCTCTGGCTCGCCAGCAGAATGTGGCGCGCCCTGGTCTCTGCCGCGTCGCGCAGGAAACTCTCCTGGTGACTGTCATAGTAGGCCTGAATATCGTCTTCAGTGAGGTCAACGCTACGGCCGCCGAATTCCCGTTCCAGTAGCGCGGCCACCAGAAGGTCCCGCCGCGTCTGCGCGATTAAATCCAGGATGCGCACATTCTCTTCCAACTGCAGCGATAACGCTTCTTGATAGAGCAGCTCCTGCCGTACCCAACTCTCCACAAATTCGCGCTGCCGCAAGGCCGCCGTCTCCACATCGGCTCCCGGGGGGACGCGATCATCTAGCGCTGCCTTGGTCAACGAAACCTCGCCGACATGGGCCACCAGCGGGTCTGGTTCGGACGATTCTCCGCACCCCTGGAACGTTGTTGTTGCCAGCACGCTGCAGCAGGTGACAGACATGATCGTGCGTCGGTTCACAACAGCTCCTGAATGGCGTCCCTCGCCTTTTCCAAGCGTTCCTGTTGGTCTCGTCCCCCAACTTCGATTTCGATGCACAGTCGATCTCCCATCTTGAACTCCAACTGCGACGTGCTCTTGCCGACCAGATGCTCTATCGCGGCCGGAGCCGGCTCGCGCCCTTGCGGAAAATACAGCCTGAAGGACGACTTCTCGAGGTAGACGGCCCCTAAACCTAACTGGCGGGCCATCACCTTGATTTCCATGGTGTGCAGCAACGCCTGGGCGTGGATCGACGGGCGTCCAAATCGATCTTCCATCTCCTCGCGGATGCCCAGTAGCTCGACTACCTTGCGGGCGTTGGCCAGGCGCTGGTAGAATTCCATCTTCTGGTCCCCGTCGGGTATGTAGTCGTCGGGTATGTAGGCGCTGACCCCGATCTTGATCTCCGGCTCGATCTCCTCCACCACCTCCTCACCTTTCAACTCGCGCATCGCTTCTTCGAGCAGGCGACAATAGAGATCGAAACCCACCGCGGCGATGAAACCGTGCTGCTGCGCCCCGAGAAGATTTCCCGCACCGCGGATCTCCATGTCGCGCATGGCGATGTTGAATCCGGATCCCAGATCGGCAAACTCCTCGATGGCTCGCAGACGCATGCGGCTCTCTTTGGTGAGCTTTTTCCCTTTGGGTACCAGCAGGTAGGCAAAGGCACGCTCCTTCGAGCGTCCCACGCGGCCGCGAATCTGGTAGAGTTGGCTGAGCCCCAGCGCATCGGACCGATTCACCAGAATCGTGTTTACCGAGGGAATGTCAATCCCAGACTCGATAATCATGGTACAGACCAAACAGTCGTACTTCCGTTCCAGGAAGTCGAACATGATCTTTTCCAGCTGGCGCGGCGGCATCTGGCCATGGGCCACGGCGAACCGCACCTGAGGTACCAGCTCGGACAGGAAATCCTGCAAACGGTAGATCGACTGCACGCGGTTGTGCACGAAATATACCTGGCCCTGGCGTTCCACCTCCCGCAAGATGGCTGCGGCGATGCGGTCTTCGTCGAAGGAGATGATCTCCGTGTGAATCGGTAGACGATCCTGGGGTGGGGTGTTGATGACGGACATGTCGCGCGATCCCATGAGGGACATGTGCAGGGTTCGCGGGATCGGTGTGGCAGTCAGGGTCAACACGTCCACCAGCCGCTTCATCTGTTTCAAGCGCTCTTTGTGGCGCACCCCGAATCGCTGCTCTTCGTCCACTACCAACAGACCCAGATCGCGGAAACCGATGTCCTTGGAGAGGATGCGGTGGGTGCCGATGAGAATATCGACGTTTCCGTTCTTGACCTTGGCGATGATCTCTTTCTGCTCCTTCGCGGTGCGGAAACGGCTCATGACCTCGACCTTGGCAGGCACGTGCTCCATGCGCTCGGTAAAGGTCTGAAAGTGTTGTTCGGCGAGGATGGTGGTGGGTACCAGAATAGCCACTTGCTTGCCATCGCAGACCGCCTTGAAGGCAGCGCGAATGGCCACCTCCGTTTTACCATATCCAACGTCGCCGCAGACCAGCCGATCCATCGGAGACCCGGACTCCATGTCGCGGCTGACCTCCTCCATGGTCCGCAGCTGGTCCGGAGTTTCTTGAAACGGAAAACTAGCCTCCAGTTCGCGCTGCAGGGGACCGTCTGCTGAAAAGCGGAATCCGGACCGCGCCTGCCGTTCCGCATACAGCTGTGCCAGCTCCGCGGCCATCTTGAAGATCTCTTCCCGCGTGCGCTCTTTCAGCTTTTCCCAAGCCGTGCCCCCGAGCTTACTCAACAGGGGTGGATCGGCTTCCGCGCCGGAATACTTGCGCAGTCGATCCAGCTGCTCCACCGGAACAAACAGTTTGTCAGAGCCCTGGTACGACACCTGCAGGCAATCGTGCACCAGCCCCCCGATCGACAGACGTTTTATGCCCGCGAAGCGCCCGATTCCGTAATCCACGTGGACGACAAAATCGCCCCGTTGCAACGCCTTGAAGGTGGACAGCGGAGTTGCCGCCTTGAATTTGCGGTAACGGTATCGACGTTTCTGGCGGCTGAAGATCTCATGGTCGTTGAGCAGCGCCAGTTTGGCTTCCGGAAAGACAAACCCTCTCTGGAGCGTGCCGAGACCGTAGGAGATGTGGTCCGACCAATCGGAAAACAGCTCTTGCAGCCGGCTATTCTGCGCCTGGGTTTCGCAGCGGATGTGAATGGCGTATTCATCTTCGTGAAGACGATCGATCTCGCGCCGCAGCAGGCCGAGCTCCCCTTCCACTGCTCGCGGGTTCTCGGCACCGAAGCGGACCGCGTCATCCCCGCCCCCCCAACGCAACGCTTGAAAACGGCCCAACTGTTGGGATATCCAGCTGGCAGGAGGCAGATAACCATCGAAGGGGTGTTCGAACGAGCGCCGTTTGTGCTCCTTGCGGGCTTTCTCGAGAACCTGTTCGACGGCGCTGTTGAGCTCCTCTCCCTGCGGCGCAAAAACCAGGGGCTCGGCCAGGTAGTCGAACAGGCCGTTGCCGAGATCGTAGAGCACCGACATGTAACTTTCGATCCCCTCAAGAGAGGCGCCCAGCTCCAGTTGATCCCTGAGATGGTTTAGCTCGCCGCTAGCGCTGCCCTTGGCGGCATTGATCCGCTCCAGGTAATCCTCGAAGAGGGGCGAGATCAAAAGCACTTCGCGGGCGGGCGGAATCAGCGCATCCTGGCAGCTGCTTACGGAACGCTGGGTGGCGACATCGAAGGTGCGGATCGACTCGATTTCATCGCCGAAGAATTCCAGCCGGAACGGGTTGTCCGCGCCATACGGATAGATATCGAGGATTCCACCACGGACGCTGTACTGACCAATGGCATCGATCAGGGAAACGCGCTCGAAACCACAGTCTGCCAAATGGGCGGTCAAATCTTCCAGAGAGTGCTCGGCTTTCACGCGCAGCCGAATCGTGCCCAGATCGAGCGCATGCGCGGGAATGAGGGGGGTCACCAGTGCCTCGATAGGTGCCACCACTATTGTCGGCTCGCGATCGAGCAAAGAGGTGGCCGTGACGATTCGCAGCTCGGTAATCTCCGGATCGGGAGACCGCGATTCGAACAGATCGATATCCCAGGCCGGGAAGTATTTCACGATTTCTTCGCCGGCGATGGCCTGGAGATCGTCGCGCCAGCGTTCAGCCGTGTCCTCGTCGTTGGCGACGACCAACATCGGCTTGCGGATGGAGCGTTGAACGTGAGTGAGCAGGAAGGAGAAGAGAGTGTCCGGCAGGCCTTGAAGGAGGACCTGTTTTTCGCCAGAGTTCAGTCTATTGACCACTTCCTTGAAGGAGGAGGTCTGCGCTGTTTTTCGCGCAATTTCGTCAAGCGAACCGGTAGAATCCATATATTAGAACACAACAAGGCCTTTCCAGTTCGCGTCCGACCCATATACGCAACTGGTTGGCAACAATCGATTTAAGATAAGGTGGGTGGAAGTTTTATGTCAAGAACGGGAGGGCAGTTCAGCGATTGGAATCGGATTTGGTGGCGGAGTTTGCATACTCCTGCAGCCGCATTTCCTGCGCTTCTCGATCCAGATTGCGCGTTTCCTTGCGCGTTGACCAGTAAAGATACAGACTCAGCGGGGTGCACAATACGAACATGGCCAGCAATGCCATGCGCACGATGAAGTCTTCGTCGTCCAGTAGCAGGATGCCGGTGGAGCAGACTATCCACAAGCCGATCGTTCCTATTCCGATCAACCTTTGATAGTGTTGCCACTGCTGACGCATCCAGATGATTTGTCTGAGACTCGGCACGCTCTAAATAAATCGCTACCTAGGGGAATTGTCGATTACGAAATTCAAGCAGAACGTAATATGAGGTAGACGAGTTGAAGAGGAAAGATTTTGAGATTCGCAAGATAGTGCAGAAGATCCCGATTTTCCAAGGATTCGAGCAACATCAGATTCTCGCTATCTTGAAGATTTGCACATCGGTTCCCATCGCTAAGGGAGAGACTGTCTATTCGAGGGGGGAACCGAGCGACGATATGCTGATTCTCTTAAAAGGGGAACTGAGCGTCGTTGGTGATTCGGGTGAGGAGGTGGCGCTGATCCTTCCCGGTGGATCCGTCGGCGAAATGGGCATGTTTACCGGACATCCCCGCTCTGCCCGCATCGCCTCGTACGAGCCTTCCGTTCGCATCGTCATTAAGAGAAGGCACCTCATCGAGGTTTTGAAGGAAGATAAGGATATGCACATCAAGTTGCTCTACAACCTGGTCGCTCTTCTCAGCAACCGCCTGGTGGACACCGGATTGCTGGTGGAGTCGTTGCAGTCCGCAGTCGGCGAAGAAGATGAAGAAGACGGGTTAGACGACGACGAATATGAAAACGACGAGAGCGCAAGCGATGACGAGAACAGCGACGGGGACGAGCCTGCAGATGACGACTAGCCCGGTTGTCGTATACGACGGTGAATGTCGCTTCTGCGACTGGAGTGTGCGCCGCATTCAAAAGCTCGACCGCCACCGACAGTTCGAATACCTGCCCCGACAAGCCCCAGGCGCCGAAACGCGTTTTCCGATATTGGCGGCCTCTGATTTCAATACCGGGCTCCGGCTGATCGATGCTGATACGAAGGTTTTTGTCGGCGCCGATGCCATCCATCAAATCTACCGTCGCATGCCGCCGTACCACCTCGTCGCCTGGATCTACCTCGTGCCCGTACTGCGGCAGCTCTTTCGCGTCGGCTACGCCCTGATCGCCCGCAACCGACACCGCTTCGGTCGCATGGAATGCGACACCGAACTTTGCGACGTGCCGTACGGGGAGCGACAGGCAGACACGAAATCCCGCTGATTCTCACCCACGGGTGCCGTGTCTTGGTTGACGCGGCGATCCGTTAGTTTGTGATGTCGCCCGACTCTAGCAACCGGCGCACTCGGGTCAGATTCTCGCGCCACTCTTTCCAGCCAGGCTCCAGAGCCACCGCCTTGTCGTACTGCTCCAGTGCCGCGTCCAGCCGTCCTTGAAACTCCAGAGCAAGCCCCAGATTGAAATAAGCCCCGGCAAAATCGGGGTTGATGCGCACCGCCGCTCGGAAGTGATCGATGGCCAGATCGACGCGCTCACTGGAAAGGTACACCGCACCGATATTGTTGTGAGCTTTGGCGTACCGGGGGTCGAGTCGCAAGGCTTGGTGATAGTGTGCGACCGCTGGCGCCGCCTGTTTGCTTGCGGCCAACGCCCGGCCGAGGTTGTAGTGGAGCTCCGCCACTTCGGGGTCTACTTGCAATGCGAACCGGAACTGCTCGATCGCCTGCGCCCAGTGACCGCCGGCGGTCAGCGCATTGCCGAGGTTAATGCGGGCGTCGACATACCCGGGATAGATACGTAACGCCGCGCGGTAATGCTCGATGCTGCGATCGATGTGGCCGGCCGCTCCTAGCTGAACACCGAGATTGTTGTGGCCTCGATGGTTCCCCGGCGACCGGTCGACCACCGTCTGCCATATCGCGAGGGCACTGCTGTATTCACGGTTGCGTTCCACGGTCTTGAACGCGAGAGCACCGAAAGCAATCGCCCAAAGCAACCCTCCGGCGCCCGCTTTCCACCGCTTTCCCGTTTCAAGAATGTCACCCCTACGGAAGAGGGCGACCACCAGGAGGAAGGCCAGCGCTATCAGGCTCGCCGACGGAAGGTAGAGTCGGCGCTCCGCGCCCGCTTCGGTGAGGATCGGCAGGAAACTGGAGGTAGGTGCCAGAATGATGAGGAACCAGGCCCCGGCAAATCCGACTCGAGGCCAGTGTTTGAGCGCTGCGACCACCGCTAGCAGAAGCGCCAGCACCAACACCGCTTGGGGCGCGACGTCTGCCAGGCTCAAAGGCACTGGCGGACCGTAGTCAAGCAGCAAGCGATCCGGCCAGAACACCAACCTCACGTACCTGCCAAGAACATCGCACTGGTTGAGCGCATACTCCCATGGACGTATGGACGAAAAACCAATCATGCCAATATGTGGATCGCTCCACAGCTGTCTGACAAGAAGGAGCCATCCCGCTCCCAGTCCGAGATAGAGACCCCAGCGCCGCTGCAAGGCGTCTCTAAAGCTGCCCGCTACGAACGTTCGATCGAACAGTATCGCCAGCAATGGCACTGTGGCCATGACTTCCTTGCTCATCATTCCCAGGGCGCAAAACAGCACGGCGCCAGCGTACCACCCAAGGCGATTCGTCTCAGACGCGCGCAACAAACAGTAAAACGTCATGAGAAAATTGAATCCCATGATCGATTCACTGCGCTGGGAGATGTAGTTGACACACTCAGTATGCAGCGGATGCACCATCCACAGCACCGCGATGCCCGGGGCGAGATACGGAGTCCAGGCGCCGAATCGGCAACGAGCCCAATCCTGCTTGAGCAAGTGGCGCAGGAGGCCAAGCAGAGCCAAAGTGGTGGCAAGGTGCACGGCGAGATTCACTAAGCGGTAGCCGTAAACCTGCAATTCGCCGACGGCGAAGTTCAACGCCAAAGAGAGCGAGATCAGCGGACGGCCGTTGAGCGAGGCATGAGGCAAGTCGTTGGGATGCGCCCAAGCGGGTGGCCAGAGGGAGCGGATATCGGGATTATCTACGATGAAATCCAGATCGTCGAAAACGAACGGGTTCGACAGGCTGTTGTAATAGACGCCAAAACCGACAAGCAGGATGAGTGTGGATGTGAAGTACGACTTCGAGACACGCAGCGACATCTCTCGCATTCGGTCACGGCTCCAGCGGGGGCGGTACCGGAGGACGCCATATTGCGGCGAGCTTCACTGACCGTCCCTACCTCGCCCTCGTCGGTTTCCTAGCAGGAACCGAGTCAGCAACAAGATTATGCGGAAGCCGTAGACCGTACTTTCGATAAATCCGATCGACGAGGCTTCGGGGAAGTACCGCACCGGAACCGAGACCTCGGCGATCCTGAAACGACCGTGAACAATCTGGCCAATGAGTTCCTGGTCGAATATGAAACCATTAGAATTCTCGTGGAAATCAACCGTCTCTAGAACCTCGCCGCTGTAGGCGCGGTAACCGGTGTGATATTCGGAAAGATTGAGGCCAAAGCAGAAATTCTCAATTCCGGTAAGGATCTTGTTGCCAACGTATTTCCACCACGGCATCCCTTGTTTGTAGGCGCTCGGGCCCATCATTCTCGATCCAAGCACCACGTCGGCGCGACCATGTTGAATAGGTCTGACGATTTCAGGCAGCAAGGTGGGATCATACTGGTAATCCGGGTGAACCATCACCACGATCGTGGCGTTGTCGTTTAACGCCTCCGCGTAACAGGTTTTCTGATTTGCTCCGTATCCCCGATTTCGATCGTGTATGAAAATTCTCAGGTTTAGCGACCTCGCGATACCCACCGTCGCATCTTTGCTGCCGTCGTCGACAAGGATGATGTTATCGATGATCTCGTGGGGTAGGTCGTCGTAAGTCAGTTTGAGGGTTCGCGCGGCGTTGTAGGCCGGCATCACCACGACGATCCGCTGGTGACTTTCGTTCGGTTTTTCCGGTTGCATTTGGGCGACAATGAGGCGCTGGTCCCACAATAAAAAACGCAACTCCTTTTTACGACAAAGAGTTGCGTATTATTTCAAATGGTGGAGCTGAGGGGAATCGAACCCCTGACCTCTTGAATGCCATTCAAGCGCTCTCCCAACTGAGCTACAGCCCCCTCTGGGAGATTGAAAAACTAATTCATCGCCTTTCGATCGTCAACAACGGATGGCGTAACGAGCACGTTACCTTGCATTTACGACGACACCCATGTTCAATTGTTCGGCATCGTAAGAATCGCGCTCGGAGGAACTCGGACCGATGGAGAAAAACACGAGCCGTATGTGGGCGCTGTTCGAGGCGCTGAACCCGGCCGCCGTGGTCAGGGAGAGTGTTCCCAAGGTGCGGTCGCCGGCGACAGGACTGCGGAGATTCGCCCCACCGAAGCGTAGTCGGTCCTCCCCAATAGCCTCCACTCCCGAACCGAAGGTGACAAATGGCCCTTGTGGCGCAAAACTGGAGGCATTGAAATCGAAGAGATTTGCCGGTTCGGTTTCGACGATGAGTTCGAATTGGACGACCTGCTCGAGATCGACGGCATCAAAGGTCAAGGCGACCTCTTGTCCGGGTCCGGTGGCCGCCCAGCGCGTGCCGTCGATGCTGATTTCGCCGATGTATCGACCGTTGAGCTCGGCTTTGAGGTTGAGCTCGGGCTCCCCCGCGCCCGGAGCCGGATTGGGCAGCTGCAGGTTGCTGCTGCGATTGGTCTCGCCGCAGTGGGCCGCAGTCAGCGCGATGGCGAGCGCGACTAGCAGCTGGCACGCTGTCAGACTCTCGAAGAACCTGCGAAAACGGGTGCGTGGGGTAGCAGATGAGGGTGGCATGGTGAGGAACATACTGGCTTTTATCGGCCCCTACAAGTCGTCTCCAGGAGTGTCGTGTGGCTGGGTCCCAACTGGTTGTGGGTGTGCACAACCTGGTGCAGCGACAGGATGCCCCTGTGCAGCCCCACTCCCAAAGCAAACCGACGAGGCGCGGAGCGGGTGCCCAGAAGAATCGCCACCTGATCGTGGGGGGCGTGTAACAAGGTTATGCCGGTCACTCGTGGTTTTTGGGTTCGCTGCTGCGTTCTAACAGACACCGAGCCACCTCCATCTAGTTTCTGGTGGAGACCCAAGGTCCAACGGCTGCCGCTGATCCCATCGATCTTGGATGTGAAGGAAACGCCGAGTGTGCTGTGGTCGGTCAGCCGGACTCGCCAGGCGGATACCCAACGCCTGAAGCCGCGCGCTCCTTTGCCCCGTTGCTGCAACCAGAGGTGTTCGACGGCCACACCAGCGCTCGTGGTGCCGAAGCTCCGGGCAACACCCAAACGGAACGCGGTCTCCCGGTGAAGGTGGAACCCGGGAGAGCTCGCTTGGAAACCAAGGCCCAGTCCGTACACCGGCCCCTCCACCCCGGTAGCGGAGAACTGCAACTCCCGCAGCCCAAACGGCAGGTGATAGCTAAACGACCAACGCCAACATTCAGCCGCCGCCAGGTGGGCGGGATTTCCACTTGCCTCCCGAGCCAGATCAGGAAGCTGAATCTCCGCTTCATCGAGTTCGAATGCTGCTCCTACCGGCGCACCGGAAAGCAACAGAATGAAACAGGTTCGACGCAGCAAGTTGGCCAGATTCCCCTCCCTCGTTCGCGTCATGATGATGCAGTCGACGGGCCAGGAACAGGACCAGCGGGGACCACGATATCGTGGGAGAATTGTGCGGGTAATGAGAGTTACGCAGATGTTACCGAAGATCTACGCAGGCGTACGGCTACCACCGCTTGTCCAGCTGCAGATATACTGCATCCATCGAAGGCGCCACACCAATCCGGTCAAAACCTGCCAGGTGGGCGTCGACGAAGGCGTCAATAGCCGCCAGGGTAACGGTCAATCCGAAATAGAGGAACCGAGTGTTGCGTCGATTGGACCGTGTTTCCCTCTCTGCCGCCGTGGTGGCGTCGTCCAAGGATCGAACCTCCGCCAGCGCACTGGCGAGCCATCCGGATGCCGCTCCAGCGAAGAGCGCTGCCTTCCATGGGTGGCCATTGTGCCATTGGCCCCATCCAGGTATTACAGCCGAGCGCAGCAAAGCGCTCCGCGGGTTAACCGGCAAACTGTCGTTGGCAGCGGCGACATCGTTTTCCTGTGCCGCCGCCCGGGAAAACCCCGCGAGTACGAGGCATAGCAAGATCCCTGAGGCGAACCGGATATTCTGTTCAGCCTTCATCCGAATCGCTCTCCAGGGGATATTCCGTAGCCGCGAACAAATGCAGCACCCTCCATGGGCCCTTTACCAGCGGGTTGCACCTGTTGGAGAATCAATCCGGCGTCTTGTGCAGCGACGATCAACCCCTCGCGGGAACCCGCGGTCAGCACCGTCCCAGGTACTCCGAGCTCTGCACGTTCGACCCGTTGGGCGCGTAGGATCTTTAACGAACCCTTTTCCCACTGAGTAAACGCTCCGGGCACGGGGTTGGCACCGCGAATGTGATTGCGCACCGTTTCGGCCGGCCGGTCCCAGTCCAAGCGCCCATCCTCTTTTCGAAGTTTGGGGGCCCGAGGGAACGCTGGCCCCGTCTGCCGCTTTGGCGTCGACGTTCCGTTGGCAATGCCGTCAACCGTGGCCAGTACCAACCGCGAACCCTCTGCGCTCAAACGAACTTCCAGTTCGCCCGCCGTTTCGTCGGGGTCGATGGCAACCTTCTCCTGCATGAGAATGTCGCCGGCATCGACGCGCGCATTTAAATAGAAGGTGGTGATTCCCGTCGTCGATTCCCCGTTGATCACCGCCCATATGATCGGTGCGGCGCCGCGATAGGCGGGCAGCAGCGAGGGATGCAGGTTGATGGCTCCGAGGCGCGGAATCGCCAGAAGGGTGGCCGGTAGGATGGAGAATGCCACCACCGCAAACAGGTCGGGCTGGAGTGCCGCCAGTCGATTGGCAAGCGCTGTTGAATGCAGGTCCTGCTGCTGCACCACCTCAAGGCCGAGATCGACCGCGGCCACCTTGACCGCCGGGGGGGCAGCTTTGCGTCCTCGTCCCTGACGGCTATCCGGATTCGTAACTACGGCGATGATCTCGTGGGCGCTGGTCGCCAGACGCGACAGCGAGGGCACGGCAAACTGCGGTGTTCCCATGAAAACGATCTTCATCGCGAGTCAGCAAGGCGGAACCTGGCCTGGACGACCGTATACGCCAACTCCGGTCCTAGCTCTTTTCGCTGGCTTTGACACGGGATACGGCGCTGCGGGAAACCTCAATCTTTACGTTTTCGGCCACCTTCAATACCATGACTTCATCCTTGAGGTTGGTGATGACACCGTGGATACCGCCACTGGTCACAACGGCGTCGCCCTTCTTCAACTCATCCACCATCATTTTCTGGTTTTTCTGCTTCTTGATCTGCGGGCGCAGGATCAGCAGATAGAGGACGACAAACATGAGGATGAACGGAAGCAAAGACAGAATGGGATTGCCCCCCTCCGCGCCGTCGGGAGCAGCGCCCATGGCATGGGCGGAATCGATCAGATCGAACAAAGCGGGTTCCTTTCGTTTGTAAGCCGGATGAGGCCCGCAACGCAGGCCGTCATGACGAAATTTTTCTCAATCTAAAGAATATCAATCGATCTCGTAAGTGGAGAGAAACTCCTCCTGCCAGCTGTGATGCCGCCCGTCGACGATCGCGGCACGCATCTGTCGCATCAATTCCAGATAAAAGTGAAGATTGTGCACCGTCGCCAAACGCATACCCAACATTTCGTTTGTTTGAAAGAGATGCCGGATGTAGGCGCGGCTATAGTTCTGGCAGGTGGGACACGAACAGCTTGGATCCAGGGCGCTTCCATCCTCGGCGAGGTCGGCGTTCTTCAGGCGGAGACGCCCGCGACGGGTAAAGGCGGTGCCGTTGCGCGCGTTGCGGGTCGGAAGGACGCAGTCAAACATGTCGATGCCGGCGGCCACGGCTTCAACCAGATCGTTGGGCAGACCCACTCCCATCAGATAGCGCGGCGTGCCGCTGGGAAGGTGGGGCAGGGTCGCATCGATCATCTCAAACATGCTCCGCCGCGGTTCTCCCACGGCCAGACCACCTATGGCGTACCCCGGCAGCTGCAGCGCCGCCAGCTCGCGGGCGCAGCGGGCGCGCAGCGCGGGGTACACGCTTCCCTGTACAATGCCAAACAGTGCTTGCGGCTTGCGAGGG
Organism: Candidatus Latescibacterota bacterium; assembly: GCA_965217095.1. Taxonomy (GTDB): domain Bacteria; phylum Latescibacterota; class UBA2968; order UBA8231; family UBA8231; genus CAYNZV01. Next base: position 4,295,402 of record OZ244235.1, on the reverse strand, counting down.
CGCTCACCCTCGCCGAACCGCCTGACGCATCTCTCGGTCCAACGCAGGGTCATCTCCATCGACCGGCCGGCTTGCTCTTCAGTGCACGGATACGCGGTACATTCGTCGAAAGCCATGACGATGTCACCACCCAGACCCCGCTGGATATCCATCACCAACTCGGGGGTGAAGAGATGGCTGGAGCCATCCAGATGGGACTGGAACCGTACCCCTTCCTCGGTGACCTCGTTGAGATCGGCGAGGCTAAAAACCTGAAATCCGCCGCTGTCGGTCAACATGGAACCACTCCAGCTCATGAACCGGTGCAGCCCACCCGCCCGGGCCACGAGCTGGTATCCGGGGCGCAAGTAGAGGTGGTAGGTGTTGCCCAGTATGATCTTCGCCCCCAGGGACTCCAAATCCTGCTGGGAAAGAGTCTTCACCGTCGCCTGGGTGCCGACGGGCATGAAAACCGGTGTTTCAATCTCGCCCCGCGCGGTCTTGAGGAGTCCGGCACGAGCACCGGTTTGAGGGTCACTGGCGACGATGGTAAAATCCACAGCCGGTGCTCACCGCGCCAGATGGGAAACGGGGACGAACCGGAAGCCCCTGCGCTCCAACCGCGGAAGGACGTACTCCAGCGCGCTCAAGGTCTGTTGCCGGTCGTGGCCTACACCCACGGCATGTCCGTTTCTGGCGGCCAACTCCGCCAACTCCCACAGGTTCTCTTCCACCGACGTAACTTCCTCAAGGGGATCTATAAAAAGATCCCGTTGAACGGAGGGAATGCCTGCCTCCTGCGCCATTTTCCATCCCTGCGACTCGGGGGTCGTGCGGCTGTCGAGAAAAAACAACGGATGGCGCGACACCTCTTCCAACACCAACCCCATAACGCGGGCATCGGCGGTCGCCCGGGACCCCATGTGGTTGTTCAGGCCGACGGCGCCGGGAACACGGTCGATCGCCCGCCGCACGTGCCAGCGAATCTCATCGGCGTCCTGGTCCACCATGACTGCGTCGGGCCCAGGATCGATTTCCGGGTACCCGTCCGGCTCCATGGGCAGATGAACCAACACCTCATGCCCTGTGGCCAGAGCTCTTTCTGCGATAACGTCCGCCTGACCTTCGTTGGGCAACACCGCCAAGGTGAGGGGAAAGGGCAGCTGACAAAATCGCTTTACCAGTCGCTGGCTCGTATGTCCGAAATCGTCGATTACGATGGCGATCTTTCCGGCTCGGCGCAGAAGGGACTTGGACTTGAGCAGTTCTATGGTGGCGGTTTCGATGGTATCGAGGCCACAATGAAGTTGCATCCTCCCGGTTCGCTCGTATTCAACCGCGCGCAAAATCAATCCCCCGTGCTCGCGCACCAGGCGAGTGATCTGCAGATTCACCGTAGCCAGCGGCAGGTCGCCGGGTACGCGAACGCGGAATTGGTAACGAGCGCTGGAGGGGGGCTGCGGATCGGCGCGCCTTTCCACGAGGTCGGCACCGATGCCCAATTCCTCCAGCGATTCTCCCAACTCCGCCGCTATCCGCTCGCCCAACGCCGCGGCATTCTCGTTTGCTCGGCGGGCATCGAGGGTCTGCGAGGCTGCCGTATCCTCGCGGAACTCTGCCTCCCAATGCAGGTAGAGGGCCGCCGCTACAGCGCCGCAAACCAGCACCGCAGTGAGTGCGAGATGCCACAACGGACGCCGCTGCCGGCGTGCCATTTTTGCGCGTTTAGCCAAGTCGCTGGTCGGATCTAAGGGGCGTGAGGACCAGGTGCAACAGCGAGTCACCTGGGAAGCCGGGACCCGGGGGGTCCTTGCGTATGCTAAATGTGTGCGCTACTAATCGGCGCCAGAAACCCTCGTTTCTCGAACGCCCAGGGGATCAACTCGGTGATCTCTTTGCGCGCCGGTCCGCCGCAGTCTCCGCTGAGAGGGTCATCGATCCAACGAATCATGCGCCAGATTCCCGCATCATCGGGTCGCAACTTATAGGTCATGATCTGGTCAACGCGAAAGCCATCGCCACCCTCATCCAGAATCAACATCTGCACGCGGCCTCTGAACACATCCCAGTCTTCGTCGGGGTGGCCGTCCGGATCGTCCTCGAACGCCTTTGGGTACTCGCTACCGAGCTCCCGCGAGCGGGCGATGGTCTGAAAATCGAATTCGAAGGTGCGAAAAATCTGAAATATGCCCGGCCGATCGCTATCCCGACTACCCCCCATGATCTCCAATTCCTCTTCCTTGCCATTGGCTAGCACAAGGTCGCCTTGGCAGTTGTCTTCGGTAAACCAGAACCGCTCGTCGAGCAAGGTTTCGTAGAGATCCTTGTCGCGATCGCGCATGGCTCGATGCAGATTGTCGATCAAGAGTTGGGGGGTCTCGGCGGGGGGCGCCGGTTGTTGTGTCGTGCCTTCTGGGGTCCGTTTCTCCGGCGCAAACGGGTTGGAGCAGGCCGCCAGCAGCACGACTCCGGAGAAGGTCAGAAGCATTTTTCGCCTATAGCTCATTCGCTGTTCATCGGAAAAACTCAGCCCTGATCTCTCCCCACGAACGGTGGACGCTTTCTGCATCGCGCAGGTCTATCCATTCCTCTACCGTCCAGACCGGATTTTGCAGCGTCGGCGTGACGCAACTGATCTCGGCGCGACCTGCAATGGTGAACATCTCGGTTGCGCCACTCTCGTCGGGTACCCTGTCGAAGTCCACCTCATAGGGAAAGATATAACTTTGTCGCAGGCCGTCGTCTGAGATGATGCGTTCGTCCCGAGAGGATTGGTACCACCGCCGAAAACGCACGGTTTGCACCACCAGTGGGTCCAGAATCGCTCGCGCGAAGCGCCGCTCCCGCTCCCGATTCCACAGGGTGTCCGTGCCGGTGTCGTAGACTTCGGGGTGCAGGACAATGTCATCCGCATCCGGAACGAAGGTGAAATTCTCTGCCAGTTGATCCATATACTGGTTCACATTGCGTGTCTGGGGACGCGCTTCAAACACGGTCCGTAGATTCTCCAGGACAAACTCTGGCCGAGTCGGCTCGGCCAGAATGAGGAGCTGCCCACTAGGGCAGTCGGGCAATTGGGTGGTGAACGGGTTGTCGGGTGTGGGTCGAGTCCCGGCGACACAATCGGGAAAGTCGGCCAGATTCGTTTCATCGGTACAGCGGCAGGAAACCTGCGCGCCGTCGTCCAATCCGCAGCCAGCGGTTTTCAAACATAAAAACGCCGTAAGTGCGAAACAGGTGGCCCGCACGAGTTACAGGCGAAACGGAAGGGGAGTGAAACAGGCGGCGAACGCCGCCAAACACACGATGCCCACGATCTTGCGCCCCGGTCCCAGAGTCGGAACGGGATCGCGGGGTGGGGGATGATCCGTTCCCAGCACGATCAGAATCAACGCCAACACCAGCCAAACGGGCGACTGTGCCCAGCCCCACTGTAAAATATTGTAGCTGCTCATACCCAGCAAGCAAACGAAGGTGGCGCGGGCGAGATAGCGGAACCACCGGCCGAACAGTGCGTAGGCGATGTGCCCACCATCTAACTGACCGACCGGCAACAGGTTGAGTGCGGTTATGAAGAGGCCGACCCATCCGGCAAAAGCGATGGGACTGAGCAATACCAGTTGGTTTGGGGCGACTTCGGGTAACAACAAGGAGTAGATGCCCTGAAACAACAGCGGGGCTCCCAGCTGCACCGGCCGCCATTGAAAATAGTCGGCGTCCACGACGGAGGAATGTGCCAGTCCGACGGCGCATGCTACCACGGCAACGGCCAGCCCGGCTAGAGGGCCAGAGGCGCCAATATCCATAAGGGCGCGTTTGTGTGGGATGGGTGAGCGGATTCTGATCACGGCCCCCAGCGTGCCGAGGATTGATATGTAGGGCAGGGGCAAGAAGTAGGGCAAGGAGGCCTTGACGCCCCAACGGCGAGCGGCAAAGTAGTGGCCAAATTCGTGCACGGCTAGGATTCCCAGCAGCGTCGCCGCAAAAGGTATGCCGTCTACCAGATGCACGATGCTCGAGATACTGCTGAGCGGATTTACCCCTTGCTGCATGGCACCGGCGGTAGCCATCGAAAGCAAGGTAAGAACGAACAGGACGAGATGTTTCCACGCCGGGGTTTCGGCCGTTTCGTGCGAGCCGTGTCGATGCCCGGCTAGCAACGGTCGTATCGGTGCCCGCAGGACAGGGGTGGGAGATTCCGATGGCAACTCCTTGCGCCAAACGTTCATGCGAATCGCACCTGATCCAGATTCACCGCGAGCCGCGGAACCTAACCGCCACCCTGTGCGCATCCCCAAGGCCGGACGCAAACGGGACAAAGGCGTAGTCGAATGCCCAGGAGCCGGAGTTGACGCCCAGTCCAAGCGACAAATCCCGACTGTCCGTCGTCTGGTAGCCCGCCCTCAGGGCGAGCCGGCGTCGAATGGCGTACTCCGTTCCCACATGGAGCGAGGTTCCGGTGTCGCGGACGCTCTGCAGATCGACCACCACCAACAGCTGCCCGGGTCCCCGATAGGCGGTTCCGATCCTGGCTTCGACGGGTAAATCGGTAGACTCCGAAACCAGCTTGCCCATGGCGCCCAGGTTACGCACCGCTCCGGCGATTCGAATGTCGGGATTGATGCGATAGAGCGCACCCAAGTCAGCGGCTACCCCGTCGGCGGTATTCGTGAATATGGTCTGCCGCACCATCTTGACATCCACTCCCAGGCGCAGGTTAGGACGCCAGTCGCGGGCATATCCGACCCCGACCACGCTGTTGTATACACCAAACTCTCCCAGGGGCAGGGTGGATGGGCCGGTTCGGCGTTCCAATCCGTCGGCCTGAAAAAAGGCGCCGGTCAACGCGATAGTTCCCGGCCCCATGGGCGCAACAAAAGCGAGATATTGGTGACGAATGTCCTGAATCCATTCGCTGTGGCCGATGCTGGCACTATGGGATTCCGCAGCGGTCAGCGCGGCCGGATTGTACGACATCGCCTCGAGGTCGGTGAGCGCGGTTACGGCTTCTCCCAGCGCGCTGCCGCGGGCACCGGAGCTGAGCCGCAAAAACGGCAAGCCGGCGGCGTCTGCCATCCCGCTCCAGCAGCAAACCAGGGCAGCTCCGACCAAACACCGTCCACCCCAGCGTCGCCCCTCCGTGCGTGTGGCTGCATTCCTTCGCAATGGACGGCCTCTAGTTCTCGGTTTCACCGGACCCTGATGCCCTGTGTCCCAAGTATGCCTGTATTTAGTCGCCGACTCATCCCGACCTGCGGCGTTGGCCTCACTTGTACTTCACGAATTCGTCTCGATCGCGCGCCTTGCACGCCAGGCTGCCTCGACACCTTCATTTTACAAGCCTACTTCCGACACGGGCACTCTAGAAGATGATAGCCACGCCGGCTACCGTGCGGCCCCCAGCATCCAATTCGTCGGTGGCGTAGGTGTAGTGGAATTGCACCGAATTCGTGCGCATGGGTCGGAGAGTCAAGCCAGCCGCGGTGGATCCGACGGCAGTGTCGTTACCGGGCAGACGGCTCAGGCCGCCACGCACGGTGAGTACCGGGCTGATTTCCCACTCTGCGCCAAGGTTCAGATAGCTTTCATTGCCCAGGTGCACGTCGGCGGCGACTACCACCCGCTCCGCCGGCTGGTGAGCGAGTCCAACCGTCACAACACGGGGCAAGGGATCGTCGGTGGTCGTGCTCTGCTGGCTACTTCGCTTCACCTTCCAACTAAGTTCGGAGTTCACGTTTCTCGCCGTCGCCCCGAGATAGGTGTTTTCGAGAGCAAGGAACTGGACGCCGAAATCGAATCCGTGGCCGCGCCCGCTGGAGCCTCCGCGGCCCGGCACCGTTATCTCGTGCTCGAGCACCTTGAGAATGGCGCCTGCCGTCAACCGCGGATGCAGCCGGCGCGCCACCGCGACATGGTAGGCGTTCTGGGAGTCACCGATGTCACCGGTCGGAATCCCGCTCGAAGAGCGACCCACCACGTTGCCGACACCAGCGTGCACCCAACTGAATCCAAAGGCGAGCTCGCCCCGGAGGTTGAGCCGGGCAGAGAAGCTGCTCTGCCGCCGATCCAGGGACATGGGCTGGACCGATGTCATCATTCCTTTTCCCTTGGACCGCAATAACCCCGCCGGGTTCCAGTACGACGCCGTGGCGTCGTCGGCTGCGGCCACAAAGGCGTTGCCCATGCCCACCCCGCGCGGGCCTACCCCAACCTCCAAAAACGCCGCGGCGTAGTCCGCCGCGATGCCTTTGCCTGGCAGGCTTCCAAGGACCAAGGCGGCCAACCACCAACCGTGCCAACTCCACATATTCCCGGCTGCAATCAATCTAGCACAACCACCTTGCCGAATGAGGTTTTTCCGTTTGCGAGTTCGATGCGGTAAAAGTAAACCCCATTTCCGACGATCCGGCCGTCGTCGTCGCGCCCATCCCAGTTCTCGCCATGGTTGGTTTGACCGCTGCGAGACTCCTTGCTCAACAACGTCCGCACCCGGCGGCTGGCGAAGTCATAAAGTTCGATACTTATCTGCGCCGCGGCTTCGATACTGTAGTTGATGCGGGCGAGCTCGCCCTGGGAAGGGGCGAACGGATTGGGCGCCGCATACGACCGCACTCGTCCCGCCAGGGTATGTAGGGTGTCGAGCAGGTTGACGTTGCCGATGAACTGCCCGCTGTCGAGCGTCAGCGTCTTGATCGGGGATTTCACGATGCGCCAGGTAATGCCTTCGTCGGTGGTCCGTCCCAGCCCGACCTCGGAACCGACCCACAGAATCTCTTCTATGCCCGCCATGCCGACGAAGGTTCCTCGCAGTGTCTCCCGCGTGGTGGCATCTTCCACTTCAACCTCGTCCCAGGATTCCCCGTCGTCGAAGCTGGCCAGCAGGCCGCGCTCGGTTCCGGCCCAAACCCCATTCTCGGTGAAGGCGAATCCCCAGGCATAGGTCGGCGCACCCGACTGCCAACTCTCCCCGTTGTCGGCACTGAAACTGATGGTGTTGCGCTGCCCGAGCGCCGGATCGTCGGTCACGCGAGTACCCGCCCAGATGACGGACTGACCTCTTGCTGTGATCTGGCGCTCCAGGGATACGACCCAGTTGCCGCCTGGATGGGCCGGCAGCAGGTTTTCGTCGCGGTCGAAACGGACCTTGTGGTTGCGCCAGGTCTCTCCCCCGTCGAAACTTCGCGCGATGCCACCGGAGGTGCCGACCCAAACGGTATCGCCGTACGCGAGGACTTCAAACGTCCGATGCAAAAGATGGAGACTGCGCAGGCTGTCGGCTTCGGCGCGCATTCCGTCGACCAATTCCGTCGAGGCGCCAGCCCGCTGCAGGCTGTCGGCGCGCGCCTGGACTACATCCGCGCCAGTTTCGTCTTCTTGGTAGTAGATCTCATCCCCGCCCCCGGGCAGTGCTCGTTCCCAGGTCTGACCCCCATCGGGCGACCGCACGAGGGAACCCGAAAAGAACGCGGCCCACACCGTGTCGCCTACGAAATCGAGGCCGAAACAGCCGTTGTCGATAGGCGATTCCCGGTTAAAACCGGGCAGCTGGAACAGCTCTTCATTCGATATGTGTCGCCATGATGCGCCGGCGTCGAGGGAGTAGCTGAGTCCAGTTCCCATCTGATGCTGACCCAAGCCGGTGATCGCAGTGTCGGCGATGGTTGCTATCCAGACCGTGTCCCCGGAGGCTGCCAGCGCGCTTATTGCGCCGCGGCCGAGACCGTTCGCCTCCGTAAAGGTTACCCAGTCGCCGCCGTCCAGCCCGCTGGCTCGATCCAGTTCCAGACGGGCAAGTCCGCTCTCCGTTCCGACCCATAGATAGCGGCCACTCCATCTGACGTCGCCGATGTCCGAGCCGATGAGGCCGCTCAATGGTCCTGGATCCTGCTGGTGGAAGCGCAACGGAACGGCGGCCCCTGATGCGGCTGGAAGGAGGATAGCGACGGCCAACCAGCACCGCAGCGATCCGCGAAAAACCCTCATCAAATCAGATGTACAAGATGGGTGGAAAAGGGGAAGTGGGGGCGGTCAAATGTAGGTCGCCGCCCGGTGACGCATGGCCTCGACGGCTTCGTACCCGATTCCGTAGTCGCCGATTTTTGTGCCCGTAGCTTCTCCGTGGCTATCCGAGCCGCCGGTCTGCAGCAAGTTGTGATCCTGCACGAGCTGGGTGTAGTAGTCGATTTGGGGCGGTTGGTGCCCGGGATGATACACCTCGATGCCGTCCAGCCCGCTCTCCACCAGTTCGACGATGGTCGTCTCTTGAAGACTCAGACCGGGGTGGGCGAGAAAGGCGACGCCCCCCACGTTGTGAACCAGTTCGATGACGCCTTCGGCGGCGATATGCGGTTTTGGTACGAATGCCGGACTGCGATCCCCCAGGAAACGATCAAACGCTTCTTCCTTGCTGGTCACGACCCCGTTATCGACCATTGTGGCGGCTATGTGCGGACGTCCCAGCGGAGAGCCGTTGGCGGTGTTTAACACTTCATCCAGCTTCATCTCAATACCCAAATGGTTGAGGCGCTCCACAATGGCGACGCCGCGCTCATATCTTTTCTGGTGCAGATCGCCGACGTGTTCGAGCAGTCGGGGATCCTTCCACTCGAAACAGTAGGCGAGGATATGAACCTCGCGTTCGCCGATGTGAGCACTCAGTTCCGCACCAGGTACCACCTCTATTTTTAAATCGTCAGCGGCGCGATTGGCTTCGTCGATGCCGGCCACGGTGTCGTGGTCAGTCAGGCTGAGAGCCTGCAGCCCTGCGGCGTCCGCCTCTTCCACCGCCTGACGTGGGGTGCGAACGCCGTCCGAACAGAATGAATGGATGTGGAGGTCTGCGAGATTGTAGCGCACGATTACAACGATAGTCCGGGAATGTGGGGTGCCAAGTCGACGACGGAGTCACTCAAGATAATGAAAATCAGAAGCGCCCGCCACACGAGCACAGGCATCGAGGAGCTAGAAAACGCGCCATTTCGATCGAGTTGGCAACGCTTACAGACCCACCGCTACGATGGTTCTCTCGGTAGAACGAACCACGGCGGCAATCAGTTCCGCGCGGCGGCTAGATGTAGTTCAGTCCGAGTTCGGATACAAGCTCGCGGGTGGACTCGTCGAGCAGGGAACAGATGAGGGCCACGCCCAGTGTCGACTCGATCCCCTCGGCGAATGTCTGTTGCTCTTCGCGATAATTCAAACGTTGAAAACCGAGAACGGTTTCCTTGAATTCCACGGGACGTTCGTAGAGGACCAGTTGGGCCATCTCTGGTTGATCCAGCGCGTTGGATACGTATTCGTCGCCGAAGATCTCTTCGAGTGCTGTTCGCAGTTGTCGGTGCAGCATTGAAAGACAAGGCTCAGAACGGGAAAATCTCGTCCAGTTTGCCAACGAGGCGGGATTTGCGATCGAATTGGTCGAACATCACTTCAATGACCGGGCGGCGAAGCCAGGCCATAAACACTCGGCCTGGGTCGACGGAGAGGAGGTGGGATTCGAGTCGGAATACCAGGAAGGCGCGGACGAGGTTCTTAATCATCCCGGGCTAGCGCGGTTCAGCAAATGAATCGGTCAATGTTCCGTTCGATTCGCTCTGCGATCGGTCCCGTATCTGGCGCGGCGTCGAAAGCTTCACCCGTAACTCGCTGATACAGGTCGATGTAACGCTCGGCGACCTGCACCCGGATGTCATCATCCAATTCCGGAATGTTGTCGTCGGAGATGTTGCGGTCGCGAAGCCACAGTCGCAGAAACTCCTTGTCGAGGCTTTCGGGCTCTTCGCCGTTGGCATGCCGCCCTTCGTAGGTAGCCGCAATCCAGAAACGCGAGGAGTCGGGCGTATGGATTTCGTCTGCGATCGTCAAATTACCGTCGTTGTCCAACCCCATTTCGTATTTGGTATCTACCAGGATCAAACCCTGGTCCGCTGCCATCTCGGTGCCCCGGGCGAACAGGGCAAGGGCAACCTGCTCGATCTCCTCCCAGCGGTCGTGCGCGACTAACCCGCGCTTGACGATCTGTTGTGGCGAGATCGACTCGTCGTGATCTTCGGCTTTGGTCGTCGGGGTTATGATAGCAGCGTCGAAACGTTGATTCTTGACCATGCCCTCGCGCAACTTCACGCCGCAGAAATCGCGCACGCCGCGACTGTAGTTGGTCCAAACCGAGGTATCCGTGCTGCCGGTCAGATACCGGCGCACGACGATTTCTACCGGCAGCATCTGCAGCTCCCGAGCAACAGTTACGTTGGCGTCGGGCACCTCCAGGACCTGATTCGGTACGATATCGCTGGTTTTGTCAAACCAATACTGGGCGATGCGATTTAGCACCGCGCCTTTCAACGGAATGGCCCCGAGCACGTGGTCGAAAGCGCTCTGTCGATCGGTGGCGATGAGGATGCGAATGTCGGGCAAGAGGTACATGTCTCGGACCTTGCCTTGGCGGTAATACTGCGACCACTGTTCGAAACGCGCTTCCATGAGGCAATTCTGCAGCTGAGCTCGGATTTGATCGTGGGATATCATAAGATTGAAGAATTCGGTTAGGACGAGGTGCGAAGAAGGTATTGCCCGACCAATACACCGTCAACCGAACCACATCGCGTTTCCGGAACCCAACTACTCGACAGGGGAACGAACCTTGTTCGTCAGGTCGCCGGGTTCCAACGCGGCCAGGCAGGGCGACGAATGTGGGACTGCAGCGTCGACAGCACCGAGCTATACAGGAAACCAAGATGAAACAGGGCGAAGAAGGGAATCCCTAAATAGAGATCGACGCTCAGGGCATAATACAGAATCACGGCGAAATAGATGGCCATGGTAAGCTCGACGAGAACCAGCACGTTTTTCTGGGCGCTGTAGCGCCACTTCCCCGATCCTCGCTCCCGACGATTCGTCACGCCGTATTTGGGCGTGCGCCTGAAGCTGCTTTCGTGGCCGACCAATCCCTCCATAACGGCGCGCGTGTTGTTGATACACATGCTCATCCCGAGGGCGAGCAGCATGGGCAGATATTTGATCTGTCGTTTCCAGTCGGGGTAAAGGGCGCGCTGCGAGGCGATGTAGAACCCCGAGACTGCCATGGTAGCCAACGAAAACAACGGCACATCGACGATGAGCAGCTTCTCCCAGCCCAGCTGTGAGCGAATATGCAACACGGGCAAGGTCAACAATGCCACCAGGAACATCAGTACGTAGCTGATGTTGGAGGTGAGGTGAAAGGTCGCTTCTATCTTTACCGCCAATGGAAAATGGCTGCACCAGACTTTCGGGAGAATTTTCTTGGCGGTTTGTACGGCGCCTTTGGTCCAGCGGTGCTGTTGCAGCTTGAACGCGTTCATCTCCACCGGTATCTCTGCGGGCACAGCGACCTTCGGCAGATAGACGAACCTCCAGCCCGCAAGCTGTGCTCGGTAACTCAAATCCAGATCTTCGGTCAGGGTGTCATGCTGCCAGCCGCCCGCCTCCTCGATGGCGCGCTTTCTCCATATTCCGGCAGTGCCGTTGAAATTGAAGAAACGTCCCGACCGGTTTCGCGCCGTATGTTCGATGATCAGGTGGCCGTCGAGGAAGATCGACTGAATCCGCGTCAGCAAGGAATAGGTGCGATTGAGGTGGCCCCAGCGCATCTGTACCATCCCGATGCCTGGGTCGGTAAAGTAGTCGATGCACTGTTTAAGGATCTTGGGAGGTGGCACGAAATCGGCATCGAGGATCAGGAGAAATTCGCCACTGGCCCGTTTTAGACCGTTGGCCAACGCCCCGGCCTTGAAACCTACGCGGTGATCACGGGTGAGGTACTCGATATCGAAACCCTGGGATGAAAGCCGGTCGACAACTGCTCGAGCCCGCTCCTTGGTCTCATCGTCGGAGTCGTCCAGCACCTGGATCTGCAGGCGATGGCGCGGGTAGTCGAGGGCGGCGACCGCGGTCAGCAGACGCTCGACGACTTCGGACTCGTTATACAGGGGTAGTTGCACCGTAACGGGTGGTAGGTCCTCGAAAGCCCCGCTCGGTGCCACCGTTTTTTGGTGGTGACGGTAGTAAAGATGCAGCATCTGGTAGCGATGGCTGCCGTACAGCGCCAACAGCGCCACCACGCAGCAGTAGATGACCAGGCAAGTGACTTCCCAGATTTCCATTTAGCTAACTCGAATAGAGACTTGTACGACTATCCGCCAGCACCGCAGCAGCGCTTGTACTTCTTGCCGCTACCGCAGGGACACGGCTCGTTGCGACCCACTTTCGGTGCCACGCGTTTGGGTTGTTTGGAAGGGGCTTCTCCGGCACCTCCCCCTGACGTCACCATTCCTTGTCTTCCCTGGGAGCCTGAGGTGATCCCTTCCATGGCCGGCGTACCCCGCCCTTCCGGGGATCCGCCGTCGAATCCGAGATTGGTGGCCTCGCGATGTACCGAGCTGTAGCGGGCCCCGGAACCCCGACGCGGCAGGACATCCGGCAATTCCACATCCACCCGCAGCTGAAATAGATGGCGCAGGGTTTCTTCGTTGATGCGGGCGATTAGATTCTCGAAGAGATCGTAGGCACCTTTCTTGTACTCGATCAACGGATTCTTGCCACCCACACCGACGAATCCGACCCCTTCCTTCAGTTCGTCCATCTCGTAAAGATGATCCTGCCAACAGCTGTCGATGGTGTGCAGAACGATCGCCTTCTCCACCTCGTGAAAGGTCTCGTCACCTACCAGCTCGACCCGCCGGCGGTAGGAGCTCTCAACCGTAGTCTGCGTCAACTCCCGCAACCTGTCCTGCGTCATGCCTTCGCGTTCTTCCGCGGAGTTGGTAAACCCCATGAAAAAGGTGTTGCCAAAATCGGATTGCAGGCCGTCCCAGTTCCACTCACTCGGATGGCTTTCGGCGTCGGTGTAGGTGGTGAGCAAAGCGTCGATCGATTCGGCGATCATCTCCAACACCTGTTCGGCGGCGGTTTCCCGATCCAGAACATCGTGCCGGCGATTGTAGATCACCTGTCGTTGCTGATTCATTACGTCGTCGTAATCCAGCAAGTGCTTGCGGATCTCGAAGTTCCTCGCCTCTACCTTCTTCTGTGCCCGCTGAATCGACTTCGTGACCATGGAGTGCTCGATCACTTCGCCCTCTTCGGCGCCGAGCCGATCCATCACGGAGGCGATGCGCTCTGAACCGAACAACCGCATGAGGTCGTCTTCCAAAGACAGAAAGAACCGCGACGAGCCCGGGTCACCCTGTCGGCCCGAGCGGCCGCGCAGCTGCCGGTCGATACGACGAGCCTCGTGGCGTTCTGTGCCGATCACCTGCAAGCCACTTGGTTCGTTGATCAGATGCTCTTTCAGGATCTCGCCTGAGGGAAGCCGGTCGTTCAGCGTCATGTCGGAATTGAGTAGCTCGCGCTCAATCTTGACCACCGACGGGGTCAGCTTGATGTCGGTTCCCCGCCCCGCCATGTTGGTGGCAATAGTCACGGTGCCGGGGTGCCCCGCGTCCGCAACGATCTGAGCTTCCTTTTCGTGGTACCGGGCGTTGAGCAACTGGTGTTTGATCCCTCTGCGGGTGAGCATGCGACTGAGCAGCTCGGAGACTTCGACCGATATGGTGCCCACCAGCACCGGCTGCCCAGCTTCGTGCAAACGCGCCATCTCGTCGATAAGGGCGTTGTACTTCTCCCTTTTGGTGCGAAAGATGAGGTCTTCCTGGTCAACCCGCCGCACCGGTCTGTTGGTGGGAACGACGACCACATCCAACTTGTAGATCTGCCACAATTCACCGGCCTCGGTTTCGGCGGTGCCCGTCATCCCTGCCAGCTTGTGATACATGCGAAAGAGGTTTTGCAGGGTAATGGTGGCGATGGTCTGGGTTTCCTGCTGGATCTTGACCCCTTCCTTCGCCTCCAACGCCTGGTGCAGTCCATCGGAAAACCGCCGTCCCGGTTGCGGCCTGCCAGTTGATTCGTCAACGATGACAACGCGGCCGTCGTCGCTGACCATATATTGGACATCCTTCTCGAACAGCGTGTAGGCACGCATCAACTGGTTGATGTTGTGCACCGCTTCGCTCTTGCTGGCGTGGTTGCGGTAGGCCTCTTCCTCGGCCAGTGACGTCTGCTCCGAGTCGAGCGTCTCATCCTTCTGGATGGCATCCACTTCGGCGCTGATGTCGGGCAAGATGAACACCGCCTGCTCGTCCGGCGAAAGGAGGTCACGCCCCTTGTCGGTCAAGTCGATGGTGTGGCTCTTCTCGTCGACGGCGTAATACAGTGCCTCGTCAATATCGCTGAGGCGCTTATCGCGCATGTAGTCCGCCTCGACCTTACCGATGAGGCGTTTCACCCCTTCTTCCTGCTGGATCTTCATAAAGCGACGGTTCTTCGGCGCCCCGCGCGCCGCTTTCAGCAGCTCGATGCCGACGTCGTAGTTATCGTCGTCGTCGTCCTGTCCCCGCTTCTTTTCCGCCTCTGCGATGATCTTGCTCACCAAGGAATTCTGCGCCCTGATGAGCTTGTCGACCATCGGTTTGAGCTCGCCGTAGCGGTTGCTCGATTCGCGCACCGGACCGGATATGATCAAGGGCGTGCGCGCGTCATCGATCAGATTGCTGTCCGCTTCGTCGACAATGGCGTAGTTGAACTCCCGTTGCATGATATCTTCGCGGCGGGAGGCCATGTTGTCGTAGAGATAGTGAAAACCGATCTGGTCCTTGGTGGCATAGACCACGTCAGCTCCGTACGCCTCTTTCCAGGTGGTTTCCTGCCACTCGAATTCAGTCGGGACGCCGTTGGGTTGGGGCAGCAGAAACGCCTCGGAACCTCCGGTCTGATGGGCGTCCTGGATGATGCCTACCGAAAGCCCCAGATAGTTGTAGAGCGGCCCCATCCACATGGCATCCCGCTTGGCGAGATAGTTGTTGTGGGTAATCAGATGGACGCCGCGCCCGGTCAGCGCGTTGAGGTACAGCGGCATGGTGGCCACCAGCGTCTTGCCCTCACCGGTCGCCATTTCCGCGATCTTGCCGTCGTGCAGCACCGTGCCACCGAACATCTGCACGTCGTAGGGAACCATGTCCCAGCTGGTGTTGTTGCCCATGACATCCCACTCGCAGCCCATGAGGCGTCGACAGGCCTCTCGCACCACCGAAAACGCCTGCGGCATGAGCTCGTCGAGCACCGTCTCTTCCAGGTCGCGGATCTCCTGCTGGACCGCGTCATACTGACTATTGAGCTGATCGCGATCAGCGGCATCCAGGTCGCCCCTGAGTTCATTCGCCAACTCCTGGATCTGAGCACCGCGTGGCCCGATTCGCGAGGACAACAACTCCTTGAACTCGAAGGTTTTGTGTTGCAGCTGGCCGTCGTCGAGCTTGCCGACCTCGGCTTCGAACCGTTTGGCTTCTCCCAGTGCCGGAAGAAACTTCTTGAAGGTGCGGTCCGCCTGCGAACCGAAAAATTTGTTAAAAACCTGTCCAAACATGCCAGTTCCTCACTCAGTAGATGTCATCCGGCTCGATTGGATTCTTCCCCCTCCCCGCGATCGGCGAGACAGGAGAGTTCTTCATCTGCCGCTGAGAAGTCGATCGGCCAGAAACCGGGGCAGGTCGGCATCCAGGATCTTTCTGCGGGCTGCTTCCACATCGTAGCAGACGCGTTGAAATTCGACTGTCTTCGCGTCGGAGTCCCACAAGACAAAACAAGCCCGTGGATCGCCATCACGGGGTTGCCCCACACTACCCACATTGAAGAGGTACCTCGAATGATCGCCCAGTTCGATGGTGTTTCCGGACAACTCCATCGAACTGACAGCGCCGCCCGCTTCCACACACGCCAGCGGGCAATGGGTATGGCCGACAAAACAGATTTTGGCATCGGTTGCCGCCAATGCCTGTCGAGCTTCGATCGCCGAGTGTATGTATTCCCAAGCCTCCGGGTTCCCTGGCTCCGAATGCACCAAAAGAACGCCGTTATGCTCCAACTCCAGCGGTAGCGTGGCAAGGAGCTCGCGCTCCGTTGACGTCAGTTGGCTGGCGGTCCACAACGCCGCTTCGCGTGCAACGGGGTTGAACCCGTCTAAGCTCTGTGTGCCCGCCACTGCCGAATCATGATTCCCACGCAGGATTTGCTCCGTCGTTGCCCGAACTCGCTGCAGGCAGGGTTGCGGGTCAGCGCCGTAGCCAACGATGTCGCCCAGACATGCCCAGGAATCAACGCCGCGCTCGGTCGCCGCTCGGTGGACCGCATCCAATGCTTCCAGGTTGCCATGAATATCTGAGATAATTGCCGTGAGCATGGGCGATCCTGACCGCGAGCGAACGCACCTACACCGACAGCCCCTTTTGATGAACGACCGCATCGAGAATTCCGTTCACGAACGCGTACGACTGTTCGGTGCTGAAGATGCGGGCGAGCTCCACCGCCTCGTCGATGGAGACTCGAACCGGGACGTCGTCGACGAAGAGGATTTCGGCCAATGTCTGGCGCAGGATGATCAGGTCGATGCGGGCAATCCGTTCCGTGCGCCAGTGGGTGGCGTTGGCCCCGATGAGCTCTTCGAGTTCAAGAGCGTGGTCAGTGACCAGCAGTACCAGAGTCTCGGCAAAGGCGCGGACGGGCTCCGAAAGCTCAAGCGTTTGTTGGAGGTTCTCCAGCGCCCCCTCCGCCTTGCCCGCGTTACAGGCCTCCCAATAGAGAGCTTGAAGGGCCAGTTGTCGCGCGCCGTGACGGTTGTCCGGGGTGTCGACCGCCTCGAAGTTGTCCTGAAAATCCGTCAGCGTCATATCAGCCCAACTGAGCACAGAGGCTGGCCATCTCTATGGCATTGAGGGCGGCATCCCAGCCGCGATTGCCCGCCCGGGTACCTGCCCGTTCAACGGCCTGCTCCACGTCGTCGGTGGTGATTACGCCGAAGGTAACCGGCACGCCGCTGTCGAGCCCCACCCGCGAGATGCCGCGCGCCGTTTCATTGGCTACGAAATCGAAATGCGGAGTATTACTGCGGATAATAGCACCCAGGCAAATGACCACGTCCGCCCGATCCGCGGCCGCCATCTTCTGTGCCACGAGCGGCAATTCGAACGCCCCCGGGACCCAGGCGATTTCGATGTTCTCTTCGCTGCATCCATGCCGCTTCAGGCAGTCCAATGCCCCTTCCAGTAACTTGCCGGTGATCAGGCTGTTGAAACGGCTCACCACGATGGCAAATTTGCTGTTCCCTGCCGCGAGCTGACCCTCAAGCACTTTTGGCATTCTGCTGTTCTCCTTCGACCGCTGGGAGCGTCGAATCCCGTTCCAAGAGCGTCGTGTGGCCCATCTTGTCCCGTTTTGTTTTCAGATAGCGAATATTGTGCGGGTTCGGGTGGGCAGCGATGGGCACCTGCTCGACGACGGTGAGGCCGTATGCCTCCAGACCCACTCGCTTCTTCGGATTGTTGGTGAGGAACCGGACGCCGCTCAACCCCAGGTCTTGCAGGACCTGGGCTCCGATGCCATAGTCCCGGGCATCCATGGGCAAACCCAAAGCATGATTCGCTTCGATCGTGTCCAGCCCTTCGGTGCGCTGCAGCTGGTACGCTTTCATCTTGTGCAGGATACCGATGCCACGCCCCTCGTGGTTTTGTATGTAGACCAGCACCCCGCGCCCTTCGCGCGCAATGAGCTCCAGAGACTGTTGCAGCTGGTCGCCGCAATCGCACAGAAACGAACCGAGGGCATCGCCCGTAAGACAGGCCGAATGCATGCGCACCAGCGTATCCTCTCCGTCGGACACATCTCCCATCACCAGGGCGATGTACGGACTGTCGTCCACCAGGCTGCGATAGGCAAACAGCTCGAACTCCCCGAAGCGCGTGGGCATGGTCGAGCGGGCCTCCAGGGAAATCAGCTTCTCCGTTCGCCGGCGGTAGGCGATGAGGTCCTTGATACTGGCGATCTTCAATCCGTGCTGGCGGGCGAATTCGAGCAGATAGGGCGTGGAAGCGACTTCGCCGTCCTCGTCGAGGATTGCTGAGATCAAACCCACGGGCTGGCACCCGGCCAGCACCGCCATATCTACCGAGGCTTCTGTATGACCGGCGCGCCTGAGCACGCCTCCGACCTGAGCGCGCAAGGGGGTGATATGTCCCGGTTGCACAAAGTCATCCGGCAGGCTGGCGGGGTCGGCGAGTTTGCGAATCGTCGCTGCGCGATCATGGGCCGAAACACCGGTTCCACTGACCTCGCGGGTGTTTACGGAAACCATTACGGCTGCTCCGCGGGGGCCGTGGCCGCCGGTGGCCAACTTCAGACCCAGTGCTTCCAGTCGCGCGCCGCTGGCTGTTACGTTCAACGGTCCGCTGGCGTGCCTAGCCATGAAATTGATCGTCTGAGGCGTGACCGATTCTGCCAGGGTCATCAACTCACCCTCGCCGACCAACTCCGTACCGTCCACGTCCTGGCCCCGTTCGTCGACGAGGACAACCATCGACCCGGACGGCAGCTCTTCGAGTACTTCCTCGATGGCGTTGAAGTCAGGCATCGTACCCCATTTCCCTCAGCTTGGAGAGATCGAACTCACCGTTTGCATCTTCACGGACCAGTAGGCGCTCAAGGTAACGGGCGACCACGTCCACCTCGATATTCACGCGATCGCCCCGTTTTCGACGCTTTAGATTTGTATGCTCAAATGTATGCGGTATCAGGCTGATCGTAAACCCCTCCGCGGCGCTCGTCACCACGGTTAAACTGATTCCGTCGACAGCGATCGAGCCCTTGACGGCGATGTATCGACGCAGCTGAGCGGGTGCCTCCACCTGCAGAATCCAGCTGCCTCCCGAGGCATCCAATCGGCGTATGACCCCGACGCCGTCGACATGTCCCAGGACCATATGACCGCCAAGGCGATCACTGGCTTTCAGAGGGCGCTCCAGATTGACCCGGTCGCCGGTTCGCAGGGCCGACAAGGTGGTCCGGCGCATGGTTTCTTCCACCGATTCAACGGCGAATCGGTTTCGTTTGAGGGCGACCACGGTCTGGCAGACGCCGTCGATGCTGATGCTGTCGCCAATCGCCAGATCCTCGAGCACCGAACCCGCGGAGATCTCCATCCGCTGAAAGCTGCCCGAGCGGCGTAGCTCTCCAACCTCTCCGACTTCCTCGATCAATCCGGTGAACATGGGTAACAAACCTCTCCGGTGAGCAGCATATCCTCCCCAACGCGCCGGGCGCGCACGCGGTCGAGGTGAATGCCGTCATCCACCCGTTCAATCCCCAGTGGGCCGATACTGGCGATTCCGTCACCCAACAGGAGCGGTGCCAGGAAAATCATCACCTCGTCCACCACCCTATCCTTCAATGCGGCGGCGGCCAATCCGGCCCCGCCCTCCACCATAATGCTGGTGATCTCGTTTTCTCCCGCCTTCATCAGCAGCTGGCGCATATCGATGCGTTCGGCCACGGGCGCAAAGGGCCAGACCTCGATTCCGAGGTCGGCATAAGCCGCTCGGCGTGCGGTCGGGCTCGAAGCCAGCGTGGCGACTACCGTTCCTCGGCGCTGGAAAACCTGCGCCGAACTAGGCACTCGAAGTAATCCGTCAACGACAATCACTCTAGGATCGCGGCCCGGTACTTGCCGGACCGTAAGTTGCGGGTCGTCGTTGCCGACGGTACCGGCACCCACCATGACCGCATCGACCCACGAACGCCAACGATGCACCAGACGGCGGGAAGAGTCGCCGCTTATCCAGCGAGAATCGCCCGATGATGTCGCTATGTTTCCGTCGAGGCTTTGCGCCAGCTTCAGCATCACCCACGGCAAGCCGGTGCGGCGGTGTTTTAGGTAGGGGGCGTTGCGCCGCGATGCTTCGGCAGCGAGCAAGCCCACCTCGACGCGAATGCCCGCCTCCTCCAAGCGTTTGAACCCGGACCCCCGAACCCGTTGGTCGGGATCCTCCAAGGCGCAAACCACGCGCCCGATGCCGGCGTCGATTACCGCTTCACAACAGGGTGGCGTGCGCCCGTGAAACGAGCACGGCTCCAGAGTCACATACAGCGTCGCACCGTGGGCGCGGGTGCCCAGACCTTCCAGGGCGTTCACCTCGGCATGGCTGGAGCCCAGCCGCAGATGCGCTCCTTCTCCAATGATCTCGCTGTCGCGCACCACCACTGCGCCCACCAAAGGGTTGGGACTGACCCGGCCCCGACCCTTGTCAGCGAGCCGCAACGCCCGCTGCATGTACGTTTCATCGGCCTTCACTTTACGCGTACGACGATCTGCTGCGTACCGACGTTGTCCAGAGCGTCCCAGGCCTGGATGGCGATTACGTGTTCCCCCGGCGCCAGGTCGCTCACCGTAAAGCGGGCGCGCTCTTCGGTGCTGTCGAAAACGCCGTCGAGCGGCGGCACCTGGCGAACCTGATCGACATAATCCACCGAATACTGCACTTTGCGCACGGGCGAGATCCGATCGTGGAGGGTCAGGTCCACGACAACGTCCCTGTCCACCTTTGCTTTGGCTGTGATGGCGGGCGGCGAGTTATCGATAGCGAACGGTCCCGCGACCCGCTCCGCACTCAAGGTTTCCCCCTCCCCGTTGTCCGGTCTGTCGGAAGCAACCAATTTCAGCAGCGTCATGCCCTCCGGCATGGTTTCGGTATCCCACAAGATGGAATTCTGCGGAATACCCTCCTGCGCCAGCTTCCACTCTCGCTGATCGAGGCTACGCAGATACACGTCGTAACTCAGATCGTCCCCGTTGGGGTCCTCTGCCTGCCAGCGAACCACCCGCAGGCTTTTGCGTTGAGGCAGATTGCGGCGGGCATTATTGTTGCTGGCAATCTTGCCGTTGACGGCGTTCTCGGCGCCGCTCTTGGCGGTGTTATCCCCCATCCGGCGGGGATAGGTCTGCAAGTCGATGATCTCCGGCCTCAGGTTGGCTTGCCGCGCCCACACCTCCACTTTGTGGAGTATGGGTGTCTGAGTGGGATCGGAAGACGTCAAGGTCGCCCGATACTGCAAATACCGCGCTGGGGCGCTCGAAACGGGCTGACCGCTAACCTCTAGCGCTTCCGACCAGGCACTCCAGGTATCATCGGGCTCGGCGCTGTTGCCGGAGCGGGTCTGAAGGTTGATGTCGGTTTGTCCGGGGACCGTCCCCTGCCAGTAGATGCGGCCCCAATGCGAGTGCCCGCTGAAGTCGTGCGCGTCTGATTCGAATTGCCCGCTGCGCCGAGGTGACTGGTTCAGCCGTTGGACCGCGCCCGACTGCGACATGCCGATTAGGATCTCACCGTTTCTTGTCCCCACCAGGCGACTGGGGCTTCCCCCCTCGAGATCGATCAGGGTGGAGATGCGGTCGTCTCGATCCAACAAGAATATTCTCGGTGGCTCGGTGACCGAGAACAGCAGCCGCTCGGAGGAGGCGCTGACGATTCCGAGCGCTTGCCCTTCCTGTGCGCTCCACACCACTCGTCCTCCCGTAAGGGGGTGGAACCGCAGCACTGCCGTCATGGCACTTGGAGTTTCGCTCTTCTCCGTGGCGGCGACCATGGTCGCAAACAGGTTTCCACCGGGCCCCGCGGCCAGGCTGTGAATCTCCTCCTGAACGGCCTCGTACAGCAACCTCGGTTGGTGACCTTTTTCGATCTCGTAGATGCGACCCTTGTGGGAGGTACTGGCGTAGAGCCGTTTTTCCACCCGGGCCAGCGCCATGACGTGCCGATCCTGCATCTGTACCAGGGTATCGACGTTGCCGTCGCGGTCGATCTGCAGAATCGTGGCCGGTTCGCCCGTGGCCGCAAAGATCTCACCGTCTTGGCCAAGCTCCATGTCCCACACATAATGGGCAAGGGTGGTGGCTAGGGTCGTGGCCTCGCCGGCGGGGGAGATTCGGTAGATCAAACCATCGGGAGCGGTCCCCGCATACACATCGCCACTGGCGTCTGCCACCAGAGCGTGGATCGACACTTCCGGTGAGTCGAAGAAGAGCACGGCGTTGCCCTTGGCATCGACCTTGAAGATCTGCCCGCTGTCTCCGGTGCCGACGTAGACCGCACCACCCACATCTGCTGCCAAAGACCACACTCGTTCCGCGTCGAGGTTTACGAGTTCATCGAGTTGGGGGGCCAGTCGCAGGGTGCCGTCGTGAACAATCGACACACCGTCCGCCTTCCCCGCGGCAAAAGCGGCGAACGACTCCTGACGCCAGGTCCGCGGTCGCGAAGCCCCGATCTCGGATGCGGTAACCAGGATAAGGACACCGATCGCCGCGTGGGATAGCAGCAGCCGCCATTTTTCCCGACCGATCACCGAATTATCTCCAACTCGAGTTTCCGGTCGCCCTGCAGGACGTAGTTGGTGCGTCGAACTTCGCGTTTCAACACCCGGCCGAACACCGGACCCACATATCCTGACGAGCTGGCGTCGCCGAACACCCGCCGTACCGAGGGTGGCAAGCCTGGGAGCTCGCGGCCATCGACACTCACACTGGCGTCGTCGCGGTAGAGCTCAACCACCAAATTGTCATTTCGCTCCATCGCTTCAAGTTCGCGCAACAGCTGGGACAGATTCCGTGGCTTGATCGCGTCAGGCCGGCGTTTCTGCTCCCAGCCTCGACTGGCTTCGCCCCCTCCCACGCGCAGTTGCATCGGACCCGGCGTCAACCCTGGGGGCACTTCCATCTCGAAACGCACCCGACGGCGATCACCCCGGTACGGCTGCAGTGTAACCTCTAGCTGGAAAGGCTGGCCGGATCGGAGTTTGGCTTCTGGTACGCGAAGCCGATCGATGGTTGCCGTCTGCACCTGTTCGCGGACCTCGACCGCGAAGTGGACGGAGTCGAGCTCGGCGTCGGCCACCGCGCTCCGGGTCAATAGTTCGAGCGGTACCGCCGCCGCCCGCGCCGCCCTCAAGATCGCCCCGGGGCCGCCGAAGACCTGACTCCATCGCAACTGCTCACCGCTGGCAAGGAGCACGGTGCCTGCCAAGTCGAGCGTCGCGTCTCCAGCCAGCTTCTCGGCGGCTTCGAGGCTGCCGATCAGAACGGCGCCGGCCAGGCGGGAGGTCAATTCCCGGTGGCGCAAGAGCTCAAAGGAGAATCTGCGGGTCTGTTGGGGTGAGGAGACGCTCACCGCGACCGGAAGCATGGCGGGCGCGGACCCGATCAAACCGGCGATCGCCGCCGCGCGATCCTGTCTGACCGCGCCGATCCGCCGTGCAGCGGCGCCCAGCTTGAAGGAAAAGACCTGATTGGGAATTACCTGGTGGATGAAGGCGGTGGTCATGGGCATTTCAATGGCGCCTGCCAGTCCGAGGCGATGCCCGAGCGCGACAACGCGGTTGTCTTCTACGTAGGTGACGGTGCCGATGCCGGTCGCGCTCATGTCTCCGGCAATAAACTGAACGCCCAACGCGCCGCCAGGTTCGAGGAACTGGGTCGAATCAGTGCTTGTTCCTCCCGGCGCCGTTTGTACTGCCAGGCCGTACGGCGCCAGGACCTCGCCCACGCGAGCAGCAGCGGCTGGCGTCAATCCGCTCAGACTGACCGGCGTGGCCAGCGGCGCCAGGTGTTCGGCATGCAGGCCGGCGGTGGTGAAGATCGCGGTGTTCGAGCGCTGGGTCGTGCCCGTCCCGCCAGCATCCATTCGTGGAGTTGCCATCTTGGGACCGGGTTCCAGCGGCCGTGCCATCACCTCAAGCATCTCACCTATGGGCGTGATACCACAAATCGGGGCTTTCGAAAAGGCCCAGCCGTAGGCTACGGCGCCCACCAATCGCCCGTCGATATAGACCGGACTGCCGCTCATGCCGGCGATGATACCGGTCTCTTCCAGCGGACCGCCGGAGAGCCGCGCCAATATGAGGTCTCTTTTCGGTCCCAGCCAGTTCTGGGCAACTCCCAGAATTTCGACTCCGAAGGTATCGATCGCGGTGCCCTGGAATACCGTCAAACCGATGCCACGCATGCCGCGCTCCAGCTCCGCGACCGAATGGAACTGAATCGGGGGGGATGCCCCTGCGGCGGCGCAGATCGCAAATAGCCAGATGGCGTGACGCAAGATACTCTGCTGCAAGGAGGTATATCTCCTAATTGTGGAAACTGGTGAATCTAGGTTGGGGCGCCGCAAAAGTCAAGGATTTGAGGCTCCTGGAATGACGCATAACCTCTTGAAAAAAGGTAACTTTCAGGGATGCCGAGGAGACGTGACCACCCCTTGACAAAAGTGCCTATCTCAGCTAAATATGCTACACCCGAAAAAGAGCAAAGTACCCATCAATATGCCAAACTGCTTACGCCAAGGGCGAGCAGGTTGTCGAAGGGGTCCGCGCTGAATTGTACCAGGAATACTGGGGACTGAAGGAAAAACCTTTCGAAAATACCCCCGATCCCAGATTTCTCTACCAATCCGCGGACGGGGCCGAGGTGTTCGCGCGCCTGTTTTACGCCATGGAAAGCAATCGTGGAGCGGCCATGCTCACCGGCGCCACAGGGTGCGGGAAAACGATCATGGCGCGGGCCCTGGTGCAGGAGTTCGAGGCAGATCGTCTCGAGGTCGCTTTCGTGACCACGCCGGCTCGGAACGCGGACGAATTTCTCCGTGAACTGCTCTATCAGATGGGAGAAGAGGCGGGCCCGTCCGATCGCTCGGCGGTGCTGCACCGCGTTCACGAGCTGTTGTACGAAAACTACTCGGCAAACAAGATCACGCTGGTTCTGGTTGAAGAAGGTCATTTGCTCCAAGACCGGGAGATCCTCGAGGAGATCCGGTTATTGCTGAACTTCCAGTTGGACGACGCCTTCCTGGTCACCCTGCTGATGGTTGGGCAGAACCCGATGGCTCAGCGGCTGGGGGAGTTTGCCGCTCTAGACCAGCGCATCGCCGCACGTGGAACCCTCAAACCACTGACCGTTGACGAGGTTAACGAGTACGTCGGACATCGGCTTATGGTCGCTGGCCGCGAGGAACCGGTGTTCACCGAAGGAGCCGTGCAACTGATTCACCGCTACTCCGGTGGCGTGCCGCGCAAGATCAACAACATCTGCGACATATCTCTGGTAATAGGAAGCAGCCGCAAGCTACAATCGATCGACCCGGACTGGATGGAACGTCTTATCCGCGCTGAAAGCAGTTATGCTTAGGATGAATTCGATGCTGCGCACCTCAAAACAGGTGCGCGGGAATGCGACGCTTTCAAACCCCAGCCACCTGACCCTTGAATCTCCGGCACCGGCGACGGAGGACGCCGAACCCGAACCGGAAGCCCACCTCGAAGTGATCGTCGAGACCTCCATCTTCGACGTTCCGCCAGAGACGGAAAACCTCGAGGATTCCGAAGCGGACCTCGCACAGGCGTTGTTCGACGAGCTGACAGAAGCCGCACACGACATCTTTACCGCCGCGGCGACAGATTCTGTACCTGATGGCGATGCGGTCATGGATCTGATCGCCCGCACCGTCGATCACTTGGGGCGAGGAGAGCAGCTCCTGTCGGAGACCGTGCGCCAGCGCAAGCGCGATCAATCGGTGCCGGCTCGGAGCGCGAATTCGGCGATCTTGGCCCTTCGGCTCGGTATGGAATTGGGGTACGAGAAGCGGCGTTGCGTGGCTCTGGGTCTGTGTGCCCTCATGCACGACGTTGGGATGCAGAAGATGCCGCCCGAGATCACCGCCAGCTCCACGCTAACCAACGATCAAGTTGAGACCTTGCGAACGCATCCGACGCGATCGCGAGAAATCGTCGAAAACTTCGGCGAGTCCTTCAAGTGGATCGGGCGTATCGTCGCGCAGGTTCACGAACGTTTCGATGGCAGCGGGTATCCCCGGCGCCTCAAGGGCGAGCAGATTCACGAGTTTGCACGCATCCTGGGTTTGGCCGACACCTACGAGGCGATGGCGCACCCCCGCGCGGACCGCAAGGCCAGGGTTATCTACCAGGCCTTGAAGGAGATCGTCGATATCGACAACGCCCTATTCGACCGACGTTTCGTGAAAGCACTGCTGGATATTGTTTCCATCTTTCCCCTAGGCAGCCTGGTGAAGCTCAACAGCGGCGAGATCGGCCGGGTCGTCAGCACCAGCAAGCTGCATCCCACTCGACCAATCCTCGAAATTCTGGTGGACCCCCGCGGCAAGCGACTGGAAGAATCGCACGAGTACCGGCTGGAAGAAGAGCCGATGTTGTATATCGTCGACCCCGGTGTTGAAGAGAGTGTTCTTCATGAAACTAACTGATCCTCCCCGGCGGTCGGACGCGCCTTGGTAAGCCCTTTATTCGAAAAGGTCGTTAGCGGACTCACTCGCACCCGAGAGGCGATTAACCAGGGGTTGATGGCGGTGTTGGATGGGGGAAGCACCATCGACGACCAGGTCCTCGATGATGTCGAAGAGCTGCTCATTCAGGCCGATGTGGGGCTGGAGACCGCAAGCTCGGTCGTCGACGAGCTGCGACGTCTGCTGCGGGACGAGGTTCGCAACGTCGGTCCTGCGGATGTGATGGAGGTGTTGCGGGCTCAGATCAGCCAAGGGATGGAGGCCGCCGATCTTCTGCCCATAACAACTCCGTTACCGCATAAACCGTTCGTGATTCTTGTTGTTGGGGTCAATGGAACCGGCAAGACGACCACGGTCGGCAAACTGGCGAAACAGTACGCCGACGCCGGCAAGAGTGTCATGCTGGCCGCCTGTGATACCTTTCGCGCCGCGGCCATCCCGCAGCTGGAGGTGTGGGCGAAACGAGCCGACGCCGCGCTGGTGCAACCCCAGGTAGGAGCCGATCCAGCGGCAGTGGCGTTCGACGCTTTGGCGTCCGCCAAGGCGCGCCAGATGGACGTGCTGATCGTGGATACCGCCGGGCGCCTACACACCAAGATCAATCTCATGGAGGAACTCAAGAAGATTGGTCGCTCATTGGCCAAACAAGAACCGGGCGCCCCCCACGAGACCCTCATGGTGGTGGATGCCACCACTGGGCAAAACGCCCTGTCTCAGGCAAGAGAGTTTCATGCCGCCATGCAGCTGAGCGGGCTGGTGCTGACGAAACTGGACGGAACCGCCAAGGGCGGTATCGTGTTGGCGTTGAAGCGCGAGCTGGAGGTGCCGGTAAAATTGGTGGGACTGGGGGAAGGTCCGGATGATCTGCAGGAGTTCGATCCGGCCGAATTCGCTCAGGCTCTATTCGATCTCCCGCTGACCTGAATCGGTCAGCGCCCACTCTATCTCAGCCCGAACCCCCTCGTCGTTTTCCACCGCCAACGCCTCTTCCAGGGTTTTTCGAGCGCGCCTTCCTCCGATGCGCCCCAGCGCCCAGGCGGCGTGGCCTCGCACCATCGCTTCGTCATCTCCCAACGCCTTTTCCAGGGCGGGAACAGCCACTGTGCGACCTGCGTTACCCAGCGCGATCGCCACATTTCGCAGCATGCCGCGACGTTTCGGTCGTTTGGCGGGATTGCGCCGGAAAAGGGCATTAAATTCGTCCGCTCCCAACCCTATGAGCTCCAGCAGGGGTGGGTT
This sequence comes from Candidatus Latescibacterota bacterium, assembly GCA_965217095.1. Lineage (GTDB taxonomy): Bacteria > Latescibacterota > UBA2968 > UBA8231 > UBA8231 > CAYNZV01. The sequence continues at coordinate 4,267,959 of OZ244235.1, read as the reverse complement.
GTCCAGATCTGGGCGGCTGCGAAACGCGGGTTCGCTGGCGCTTTTCGCCTTGGCGTTCCAGGGGCAGACATCCTGACAGATGTCACAGCCGAAGATCCAGTTTCCCATGTCGCCGCGCAGCTGCCTAGGTATCTCACCTTTAACTTCGATGGTCAGGTAGGAGATACAGCGGGTGGCGTCCAGCACGTAGGGTTGTGGAAATGCCTCCGTTGGACAGGCGTCCAGACAGCGGGTGCAGCTACCGCAGTGATCGGTGGCAGGTGTGTCGTACTCGAAATCCAGATCGGTAATGATTTCGGCTAGAAAGAAGTGGGATCCGCCTCGTTTGTTGATGAGGCAGGTGTTTTTTCCCCACCAACCCAGGCCGGCAAGACACGCCAGCTCGCGCTCCAACACCGGAGCCGTATCCACGTAATACCGGCCCCGCGCACCCTCGTTGGCTTGCTCGCAGATAAAATCCCACAGCTTCCTCAGGCGCGTTTTCAGCAGGTCGTGATAGTCGTCGCCGCGGGCGTAGGCAGCGATCCGGCCACGCAGCGGATCGACGGGCTCTGCGGTCGGCTGATAATAGTTGAACCCCAGGCAGATGACGGTGCGGGCACCGGGTACCAACCGCGCCGGGTCACCTCTCTCATGCTGGTGCCGGCGCAGGTAATCCATTTCCCCGGCATACCCCTGGGCGAGCCAGCGCGCATAGAATTCCGCCCCTTCAAGAGGGTCGGCAGGCGCAAAGCCGATGAGGCCGAATCCGAGATCTCGCGCCTTGGCGCGAATCTCTTCCTTCAAACCCAACGCTATTGAAATAGTTCAGCGATGTGGGGGAAGACCATCTGGTTGAGATCGTTGAAGGTGACCAGCACCATGATGACCAGGAGAAGGAGCAACCCAACCTGCTGGAAGACCTCGCGTTTGCGCACCGACAGGGGCCGTCGCATGATGCCTTCCAACGTCAGAAACGCCAGGTGACCGCCATCGAGAACAGGTATGGGCAACAGGTTCAAAATGCCCAGGTGCACACTGAGAATCGCCAGAAAGCCGATGAATTCCTTGACGCCGCGCTCGGCTTTTTCCCCGGCGAATTGTGCAATGCGCAGGGGCCCTCCCAATTCGTCCGTCGAACGATCGCCCTGAAACAGCTCGGCGAGGAAACCGATGATCATGAACGAATCAGAAAATAATTTTTGGGTCGCCCACACCACGGACTCGCCGAACGGAATCTGCAGCGAAACTACATACGGGCCGATACCGATCTGACCGATCGTAGCGTCCCCTTCCTGACGAGCGATCGGTGTGATATTGGAGCTCATCAACAGTCCGGAGCGCTCCCATTTCAACTCGATTTCCTGCTCCGGGTAGCGGCGGATTTCGGTGCTCATCTCCTGCCAGCTCGAAACGGCAGTGCCGGCCACAGAAACGATCCGGTCTCCTTCCTGCAGGCCAATCGTTCCCGCCGGCATGCCGGCACGCACATCCCCCACCTTCGGTAGAGGCTCGATGCGCAACCCGTAATTGCCCGACGGCAGCGGCGGCAGCTCCACCGTATGGCTGCGACCGTCGCGCTCCACATCCACAAACGCGCCTTCCTCGGCAGCGGCGTTGAGTGCCTTGAGCAAGTCGTGGCTGTTAAATACCTCGCGGTCACCGACCCGCACGACGCGGTCCCCGTTCTCAATGCCCGCGCGAGCACTTACTGAATCTTTCTCCGGTGCCACAACAGTGGTGTCCCAGGTATCGACTCCGAAGAAGAACAGCAGTGCGAGAAAGGCTACGAAGGCGAATAGGAAGTTCATGATCGGGCCAGCGGCGATCACTGCCATGCGCACCCAGATCGGCTTGGACGGAAACTCCCAGGGCTCGCCGGTGGTTTCTTCCTGACCCACATCCGCCATGCCGGCGACCTTGACGTAGCCCCCGAACGGAACCCAGGAGAGGCAGTACTCGGTCTCGCCCCACTGGAACCCTATCGCCTTTGGAGGGAAACCGAGAGAGAAGCGCTCCACCCGAATGCCCGCTTGCTTGGCGACGAGGAAGTGGCCCAGCTCGTGGACAAACACCAAGATGCCCAGGGCGATTATGAATGAGATGACGAACCAGATTGCGGTGCTGACCATCGGTTACTCAAAGAGATTGAAGAGTGATGAGATAAATGTAGGCCAACGGAAAGGCGAAAAAATAGGAATCGAAGCGGTCCAGCACGCCACCATGTCCCGGAATGAGTGCCGGCGAATCCTTCACTCCGACATCCCGCTTCCAGGCAGACTCGACCAGGTCGCCCAGTTGGCCGCCGGCACTGGCAACGAGAAACAATCCTGCCAGTTCAGCGGTGCTGAACATCGGTAAAAGATCGCGGAAGAGCAACGGCGCCAGCCCCCCGATCAACCCAGTCAAGAAGCCGATTCGGGTTTTGCTCGGGCTGATGCCGGGCGCCAGCTTGCGTTTGCCCCACAGGTTGCCGCCGATATAAGCGGCCGCGTCGGTAATCCAAATCGAGGCGAAGATGGCCATGACCAGAAAAGCCGAATCCTCCGTCGGTGCCGCGGTGACCAAAAGTAGCGGGGTACTGCCCAGTAGACCGAATAGGATAGCGCCACCAAAGGTTGCCGCCGTATTGGCGGCGTAGCGCTCGGTGCCCCGCCGCAAGCCGGCGGCAAGACCAATGAGGACGATCAGCGCCACCGGCGACGCCAGAGTGTCGGCGGGACGAAGGTAGATATGAAACACAAGCCCCGCGGCCGAAATCATGCCGACCGTTGTCGTTGGCCGGTACCCCGCCGATTGCAGCAAATGGTAGAACTCCCACGATCCGCGCACCACGATTAGAAGAACCAGCAGCAGCAACGTGCGGTTCCCCGCCCACACCAGAAACAGTATCGCCGGAACGAAAACGCATATGGAGGCTATGCGTTTGATCAGCTGAGCGCGCGCGGTGGGGGGGGGAGACTCAGGCTCCGCCAAATCGTCGATCCCGTTGCTGGTAGGTTCGCACCGCTTCGTAGAGATGTTGGCGACGGAAATCGGGCCAGTAGACCTGGGTGAACCAGATCTCGGTATACACCATCTGCCACGGCAGGAAATTGCTCAATCGCATTTCCCCGCTGGGGCGAATGAGTAGGTCGGGATCGGGGATGCCGCCGGTATAAAGCGAGTTGGATATCAGCTCTTCGTCTATGTCTTCGGGTCTCAGCGTGCCCGTTGCGACTCGATCCGCCAACCGGCGGAAGGCGTCCACCAGCTCGCTGCGGCCGCCGTAATTCAACGCCAGATTCAACAGCAGCCCCGAGTTGTCAGCCGTCTTTGTGATGCCTCGCTTCAAGGCCAGTTGGACAGTTTTGGGCAATCCATCAATCCGGCCGATGGCGTTGAGGCGCACGTTGTTTTTATGCAGCTCGGGAATCTCGTCCTTCAGGGACTCCCGCAGCAACGTCATCAGCGTCTGCACCTCTGTCTTGGGTCGCGACCAGTTCTCGGTGGAGAAAGAGTAGAGAGTAAGTACCTCAACACCGAGCTCTCCACAGGCCCGCACCACATCCCGCACCGACTCCCGTGCCAGCCTATGCCCTTCCGTTTTGGGCAGATCGTGCTGCACCGCCCAGCGCCGATCGCCGTCCATGATGATGGCGATATGCCGCGGCAGCTTACCGCCGCCGCCGAGTTGCTTCTGGATGAGTGCGTCTTCTTGGGGATCCAACGTAGCGGTCACTTGAGAATGCTGAACAGAGGCGGGACTGGAGAAGAAGCAGATTTAGCAAGGCCGAAAATCTAGGGACAACGAGTCGGTGCGTCAAGCATCACAACCACGCCTGGAGTCCGTTTGACCTTGTGATTGAGGAACTTGACACTCCTGCTGCGGCCTCCTATACTGCCGGCCTCAATCCGACGAGGAGAGAAGACGAATGATCTACGAACTGCGCATCTATCGCTTCCAAAAAGGAAAAAAGAAAATGGGGGTATCCATTTAACCGGAGTGCGTCGCGACCCCCATCAGTGTTCGGCCGCCGACCGCCACGGCCGGTTTGCCCCTGGGCGTTCCAGGCTCGTGGGATGCCCTCGCCGTTTGGGCGGCTCGGGGGGCAGCTTCCTCGGCGTCGGCTGGCAATGAGATCCTGGAAACGCATCGGCTCGTGGGCCACGGCCAGCTCGAGCACGCGATAAAACACCATGCCGCGGCTGCGGGAGCGGCGGCGATTGAAGCGGAACACGAACTCGTTGAGGTAGTGGCTCATGTGGGTACTGTCGGCGGCCCCTTGATGCGTTCCCAGCAGCCACCGCTTGGCCAGTGAGACAACGCGGTGCACGGCGGGCAACAGCTTGTTGGGATCATCGCCCCGAGCGCGGGCCGCGCCCTGGCTGCGCCGATCGTGCTCGTAGCCGAGCTGAGCCAGTCCCTGATAAGCGGGCCACCCGTCGGTGATGATCGTCGAGCCCGGCTCGACGTGATCCATCACGAACGCGTGCAAGGTCTCGGCAGAGGCATCGGCCAGTGGCGACATGCGGCACCGCCGATGTAGGTCTCGTCCACCTGTACCGTCCCGCTCAGCAGATCCCGACCGGGACGTACCAACACCGACCGCAGGCGGTGCGGCATGGCCCAGGCAGTCTGGTAGGAGCTGATCTCCAGTACTCGCTTCAAGCTCAACGCCGAGATCCCGTCTTTACCGGTGGCGAACAGCCAGCAGGCGGTGTACCATATCGTCAAGGGTGTCCGCGTCCGATCGAAGATCGTACCGGCCGTCACCGAACTGCGTGTCGAACACGCCGGACACATGAAGCGGCCATCGCCCAAGCGCCAACCGCCTTCGTGGCCGCAACTCGGACAGACGAAGCCGTCGGGCCACCGCAGCCATTCGAGGTAGTCCAGGCAGTCCGCATCGGTTCGAAACCAGGCTTGAAACTCGCCAACCGAGCCCGGGTAGTGCTTGCCAGCGCGAGGATACGCCATGCACTGAACATATGGTAACTCCGGTTAAATGGATACCCCCAAAAGAAAAAGTTCTTGGCCGGTTTTCGAAAAGCGAAGACCTTTATGAAGAAGTACGGAATCACCTTTGTCGCCGCTTTTGAAAACCCCGATCGCGACGACGAGTTCGTCTGGATTCGATCCTTTCGCGACAACAAAGCGGGCGACAAAGCGATCGAAGCATTCTACGGCAGTCCAGAGTGGTTGAAGGTCGTACCGCAGATTCGCCCGAATATTCGCCGTCGCGAGGTGCGCGTCCTCAAGGCTCTACCACACTCCGGCTTGAAATAGCGGGGAACAGCTTCCCCGCCGACGCCACGAGGTGAGATGTTCCGCATCGGAACGATTGTAGCCGACCCGGGGTTGTTGCTGGCACCGATGGAAGATGTCTCCGATCTTCCGTTTCGGATGATCTGCAAAGAGCTCGGCGCCGACATCGTCTACACCGAGTTCGTCAACGCCGAAGGGCTGGTGCGCAGCGGTCCGGAGGGTTCCCGCCGCACTGCTTCCAAGCTAAAATTCCTGCCCACCGAACGACCCCTCGGGATCCAGCTATACGGTGCTTCGGAAGATACCCTGGAGCAGGCCACCGAGATCGCCAATGCCCACGAACCTGACCTGATCGACATCAACTGCGGCTGCTGGGTGCGCAACGTAGCGCTGCGCGGCGCCGGAGCCGGTCTGCTCAAAGATCTGCCGCGACTGCGGCGGGTGGCGCAGAAGGTGGTGCGTTCGACCCCGCTGCCGGTCACGGTGAAGACACGTCTGGGTTGGGACGACGAGTCGATCCACATCCTGGACGTAGCCAAGATGCTTGAGGATGTGGGGATCCAGGCCCTGGCCGTGCACTGCCGCACACGCGCCCAAGGTCACAAGGGCCCTGTGGATTACGAGTGGATTCCGCGCTTGAAGACGGCCGTTTCGATTCCCATCATCCTGAATGGGGATGTCAGGGAGCCGCAGGAGGTGGAGCGCTGTTTCCGCGACACCGGTTGCGACGGGGTGATGATCGGCCGTGGGGCCATCGCCCATCCCTGGTTGTTTCGCGATGCCCGGCACTATATCTCGACAGGAGAGCTGCTTCCTGCTCCTTCGCTTCAAGAGCGCGCAAACCGCTGTCTCAGGCACCTCGACCTCGCCGTCGAACATCTGGGAACGCGGCCGGCGATCGTGGGTATGCGGCGCCACTACTCCGGCTATTTTCGCGGTCTCCGTGGAGCCGCCCAGGTACGCGCCGAGCTGGCAAGCTGCCGCGAGCTCTCGCCATTGCGCACACGCATCCAACAGCTGGGCGAGGACTCCCGTGGCGAAGACTCCTCCCGCGCCGCCTGACGGGCGCGAACCATTCGAAGCGGACTGGCCACGGTACTGGCCTCACGTCTCTTACCCAACGGCCCCATTTCTACCCGGCATCACCCCTCGAGCAGCGCGCCATGCGGTCAGCGCGATGGAGGATCTAGGCGCCTTCGCAACTGCGCCGCTGACGGCAGACAATTGGAGGCGCCATGGGCCGTATCTGTTCGGCGTCGATCTGTTCAATCACGGATTCTGGTGGGAAGCCCACGAACAATGGGAAGTGCCCTGGCGCTGTGGGGAAGCGCTCCAGAAACCGTTTCTGCAGGGGTTGATTCAGATCGCGGCGAGCTTGTTGAAACGGCGGCTGGGAAACGCCAGGGGCCACGACCTCTTGAGACTGAAGGGACTGCGGAACCTAGGCGTGGTGGAGCGCCAGGTGTGTGCAGGGGTGTATATGGGTCTGCGGTTGCCAGATCTGGAATTGAAGATCGACCGTTATGGTCCGCTCCATCAAAGCCCGCCCGCCTCGGGGGAGCTCAAAGGGCCGATGATTGTCCTCTGCCACGACGCTTAACACCGGCTGCGAGACGCGGCCGCTCCGCCGATCGGTCAAACTTCTCCAGTATCGCTTCCAGCAGGCGCCGAACTGCCGGGCTGAAATAACGACCCTGGCGCCAGATCAATCCGATCTCGCGGGTCAGGTCGAGGTTGCGAACCCCGACCTTCTGCAACGTACCCGAGGTGACCGAATCGGCTACCGTCATCCACGGCAGAAACGCGATGCCGGCACCGACTTCCACTATCTTGCGTATGGCGTCAGGACTGCTCATTTCCATCGACGCTCCGACCGACAACCCCTGCTGCGCGAACCCTTCTTCGACGATCTGTCGGGTGACAGACTCACCGAGAAACATGATCAGCGCTTCGTCCACAACCTCCGCGGCAGATACGGAGGCGCGGCCGGCAAAACGGTGTTCCGGATTTACGACCAGGACCATCGGGTCGATGGTCAGGGGAACAACCTCGATCTGGGAGTGGGACTGGGGAAGCGACACTACGGCAAATTCCGATCGATTCGACAACACCGCTTCGACCAGCGGGATCGAGGAAGCCACCTGGGTGGTCAGCTCAACCTTGGGATAGCGTTGCGAGAAAATCTTCAACAGATCGGGGAGAAGGTAGATCACCGCAGCGTCGGTGGCGCCGAAGCGGATGCGCTCACCGGGTAGCACCTCGCCACTGGCCAAGCGCCCGGTCGCCTCCTCCAACAGATCCACGATCTCGACGGCATACTCCAAGAGGACTCGCCCTTCGGCCGTCAACGCTACGTGACGGCTGTCCCGATTGAACAGCTTGGCGCTTAACTGCTTTTCCAGCTCGGTAATTCCTCCACTCACGGTGGGTTGGGTTACGTGTAGTTCTCGAGATGCGGAGGTGAATCCCCCAGTGCTGGCAACGGCGATGAGGTAGCGCAGATGTTGCGTATTCATGGTCATCCATAGGTTATGTCTATGAGTAAGATCATAAATATTGATTTGTTTTATCGACAAAAGCAAGTTGATTTAGATGTCCGGGTTCCGTTGGACAAAAAACCAGTAAGGAGCATCTGATGTCGAACGTTCAGGAGATTGGCCAACCTAATGGCACACTAGGGATTCTCATTCCCGGCATGGGCGCCGTTGCTACCACCCTCATCGCCGGGGTAGAAGCGATGAAGGCCGGGTTGGGCGAACCGTTCGGTTCGCTGACGCAAATGGGAACCATTCGTCTGGGGAAACGCACGGACGACCGCTCGCCCCTGATCAAGGAGTTCGTCCCTCTGGCGGGCATGGACGACCTGGTATTCGGTGGCTGGGATGTGTTTCCCGACGACGCGTTCGAGGCAGCCACCCATGCCGGCGTCCTCGAGCGCGCGACCTTAGAGGCGGTGGAGGATCAATTGCGCTCAGTGAGACCGATGAAAGCGGTCTTCGACCAGAGTTTCGTCCGTCGCCTGGATGGTCCCCACGTCAAGACTGGAAAAACCAAGTGGGACATGGTTCAGGAGGTGCGCGAAGACATTCATAACTTCAAGACCGAACACGGGGTCGACCGCCTGGTCATGATCTGGTGTGGCAGCACGGAGGTGTTCTTAAGCGAGATGCCGGTTCACCAAACCATAGAGAGTCTGGAGAAAGGCTTCCAGCAAAACGACGAAAACATCCCGCCGAGCATGGTCTACGCCTACGCGGCCTTGTCGGCGGGGATCCCGTTTTTGAACGGTGCTCCCAACCTTACCGTCGATGTTCCCGGGATGATCGAGCTGGCGTCCGCCAACGACGCGCCGATTGCCGGCAAGGATTTCAAGACCGGTCAGACCCTGATGAAAACCATCCTTGCTCCAGGTTTCAAAGCTCGCATGCTAGGGGTAAAGGGTTGGTTCTCAACCAATATTCTAGGCAATCGAGACGGAGAGATACTCGACGACCCGTCCTCGTTCAAGACCAAGGAAGAGAGCAAGCTTGGGGTTCTCGAGCAGGTCCTACAACCCCATCTCTACCCCCAACTCTACGGCGACCTCTACCACAAGGTGCGCATCAATTATTACCCGCCGCGGGGTGATGAGAAGGAAGGGTGGGACAACATCGACATATTCGGCTGGATGGGGTACCCGATGCAGGTCAAGGTAGACTTTCTTTGCCGCGACAGTATTCTCGCCGCGCCGTTGGCGCTGGACCTGGTCCTTTTTGCCGATCTCGCCAAGCGCTCCGGCATGAAAGGCGTCCAGGAATGGCTCTCCTTCTACTTCAAGAGCCCGATGACGGCACCCGGTCTTTATCCCGAGCACGATCTGTTTATTCAGCTGATGAAGTTGAAGAACACGCTGCGCCATCTGCAGGGTGAAGAGTTGATCACCCACCTGGGCCAAGAGTATTACGACTGAAAGATCTCGCTTGAGGCAGAGGAACGGCTATTAGCCGATCTGCGCGGCCAGTTCCTCGGCCGGGTAAAGCACGATCTCTGCCAACGTTGGATGATAATGGGGGATGCGCGCCAGGTCGCCAACGGTGCCGTGAAAATACATGACGGCAATGAGCTCGTGAATCAACTCTGACGCATCGGGGCCGACTATGTGCGCCCCCAGGAGGGCCCCGCGCCGCGGCTCACACAGCAGCTTGACATGGCCGTCACTCTCACCCAGGCACAGCGATTTGCCGTGGTCGTCGAACGGGTGCTGCGCTTTCAAATAAGGTAGGCGTTGTTCGCGACATCGCTTTTCGGACAATCCGACGCTGGCCAGCTGTGGTTCGGTGAAGACGATCCGCGCCGTCAAACGATCGTCCATGCGGTGGGGTGGACGATTCGGGTGAGTGGCGTTATGGGCGGCAATTTCCCCCTGCTCGATGGCGATGTGCACAATCTCGTGGATGCCGTTGACGTCCCCCACCGCGAAGATATGGGGTTGACTGGTGCGCATCTCAGGGTCTACTGCGATGGCGCCGGCCCGAGTTTCTACGCCAACGGTTTCGAGCTTCAGTCCGTCGATGTTCGGTCGCCTGCCAAGGGCTTGAAGAATCTGTGCGGCGGCCACTGACATTTCCACCGCCCCGCGCGTGAAGTGGACCCTTTTGCGATCGCCGTCGTGCTCGACCCGCTGTAAACAGGTTCCGGTAAAGAGATCCATGCCCTCCTGGCGAAAGCGTTCTTCCACCGCCTGCGCAAGGTCTTCATCCGCATCGGAGAGGATCTGTCCGCTGCGTTGGATCAAGCTGACCTGAGTCCCCAGGCGTTGAAAGAATTGCGCCAACTCCACAGCCACCGGTCCGCCGCCCAGTACGATCAGTGAAGCGGGTTGGTCGGTCCGCGACAAAATCTCGTCGCTGGTCAGGTACCCAACCTCCTCCAGTCCAGGTACCGGTATTCGGCTGGGGACCGATCCGGTGGCGATGATCGCGCTCTCGAACTGCAACCGGTGGTCGCCGGTGGCGATTTCGCGTGCTCCGGTGAAGGCGGCGTGATCTTCGTAGAGGGTGAAGCGATCGTCGCGGAGGGCTCCGATGCGCTCCGCGGCGAACTCCTCGATGAGTCGGTCTTTGCGTTGCAGGATGGCCGCCAGGTCTCCCTGCGGATGATCTCCGCGAAGACCGAACTCGGAAGCTTGCCGCATGAGCGCTAGGACGTTCGACGACCGAAGAATCGCTTTGGTAGGCATGCAGCCGCGCAGGATACACAGTCCACCCAGAGGCCCCGAATCAACGATGCCCACGTCGGCCCCGGCTTCCTGTGCCGTGCGCGCGGCGGCGTACCCGGCCGATCCGCCGCCGATAATCACTAGGTCGTGTTTTCTGGATTTCATTTTTGAAATAAGATCGCCGTCCAATTATTATACGGCCACAGCGCACACAATTTTTGAAAAGCCCCCGTTGCCGTCAACCAGTCACATCCTGTTTTCCCGAAAGCTCCGATTTCTTTGAGCGCAGTCCTCCCGCAACTGACACGTCGACTGCTGCCGCAGGCTACGATTCTCCTGTTGAGCGTATCGGTCCTGGCAGCCCAGACCGGCACGTATTCCGTGCGTGCCTACGACCCTCGCATCCAGCACGGCATCGACCTGATCTACAATCTGCAGTTCGAGCCGGCAGATAGCTACTTCGAAGAAATCATCGCCACCGAACCAGCAAACCCGTTGGGACACTTCTTTCTGGCCATGGTTACCTGGTGGCGAGTTCTCATCGACCTGGAGGACCGCAGCCTTGACGAGACGTTCTACAAACTCCTGGGCCGCTGCATCGAGGTGTGCGACCAGAGATTAAAAGCCAAGCCCAAGGATTTCGACGCGGTTCTCTTCAAGGCGGGGGCTATCGGTTTTCGCGGTCGGTTGCGGGGCAACCGCGGACAGTACCTGCGTGCCGCCAGTGACGGACTGAAGTGCATGCCGCTGCTGAAGATCAGTCGCGAGCTCGAGCCGGAAAACAAAGACATACTGTTTGGTCAGGGCGTTTACAACTACTTCATCGAGGTCATCCCGCAGAAGTACCCGGTCGTACGGCCCATAACCTGGTTACTGCCCAAAGGGAAGCGGGAGACGGGGCTAGAGCAGTTGCGCCTGGTGGCGGCCAAAGGTCAGTACGCCGGTACGGAAGCGCTCTATTTTCTGGCGCAGATTCACCGCCTCTTCGAGCGCGACAAAGGCGCCTCGCTCCAGTACCTGGAGCAGCTGTATCGACGTTATCCGCAAAATTCTATCTTTCACCGTTTCACCGCGCGAACCCTCGTCGAGATCGGCCAGTGGAAGCGAGGGACGGCGCTCTTCGAGGAGGTGGTACAGCGCGCCGATGCGAAGCAGACGGGTTATCATATCTTCGGCCAGGTCGAGGCGCTTTATTACGTGGGTCAGAATGCGTGGCTCCGCCAACGATATGGAGAAGCGCTCCCTCTCCTCGAGCGCGCCGAGCGCCTGGCGGCAGGGCAACCGCGTACGTCGGTGCGCAAGTATCGCACGCTGTGTCTGCTGCTGCTGGGAAAGACCCACGACGTTCGTGGTGATCGCGAGCAGGCCTTGGATCTCTACGCCCAGGTCCGCGCCTTGCCGAACTACGGCACCAGTCACAAACAGGCGAAAACCTATACCGAAACACCTTTTCGAGAATTCCGCTGAGACCGGGGGATCAAGCGACACCCTGGCGATGCCACGGTCAGTGCCGGACCTTCCACTGACGCAGGATCTCGAAGGTTACCACGGCTGCTGCTGCGGCAACGTTCATCGAATTCTTGAAGCCGAAGAGCGGAATCTCGACGATCTTGTCGCACTGTTCTAATACCTCCCGGCTTATGCCGAGAGCCTCGTTGCCCATAACCAAGCCAAGCGGTTGCGAGTACGAACACTCGGTGTAGATCGAGCTTTCGGTGGTGGTCTCGAGCGCGAAGACCGGTGTGCCTGCTTGCCGCAGGTGCGAAACCGCTTCCACGGTTGAATCGAAGTGCCGGGTAGGCACGTACTCCAAGGTGCCCAGTGCTGTCTTGTCCAACTTTGCATGTGGAGGGTGGGCGGTATATCCGCAGGTGATGACCTCAGCCAACCTCGAGGTATCGGCCGTGCGAAAAATCGATCCCACATTAAACGCGCTGCGCAAATTATCCAGGATCAGATAGATCGGATTCTTCGGTAACTTCCCGTACTCGCTAAGCGACAACCGCGCATCGAAATTGCGCACCTCGAAGGTCGTCTCTTTGCCGTAGTTGCCCGGCTGCAGTTTCTTGCTCGACAAGATCCGCCTTCTGTGTAGTGGAACTTTACTAGGGGGCGGGGCGGGTTTTATATTACGGCCCGCGCGAAACACCAGCAAGCATCACACTGGAGACGGAAATGATCATTCGCATTTCGTGGAGCAGCGGTGAGCTGCACGCCCGGCTCTACGACACTCCCACCGCCAATCGTCTGGTTGCGGCATTGCCCTGCGAATCCAGCGCGAATACCTGGGGCGAAGAAGTCTACTTCGAAGTGCAGATGCAGGCGGAGCTGGAACCGGGCGCTCGCCAAGTTGTCGACCCCGGCACGGTCTGTTTTTGGGTCGAAGGAAGCGCTCTGGCTTTGCCGTACGGTCCGACTCCCATCTCGCAGGGTTCTGAATGCAGACTCGTGTCCGAGGTAAACGTATTGGGAAAATTCGACGGCGACGCCCGCGTCTTGAGCACGGTTCAATCCGGTGAATCGATCAAGGTCGAGGTCGTAGCGGATGCTGGCGGCGCCTGAACGGCCTTCGCTGGTAGCCGTTTCTTCCTTGACTCGATCTGCTATCCCACCTTCACGCACTTCGCACCGAGAAAAACCCGGCGGAACGGGGCCAGGTCAAAGGCATCTTAATGGCGTATCCCCCGAACCTGCCGACAAATTCATGAGCGACCAACAATCAACTCCGCCGATACGCGACATGGCGCAATTGCCGCCCGGATGTGCGGCATGGTCTCTGCACCGCATGGGTTTGGTTCTGCTGGTCTTGGCCCTGCTATCGGGCTGTGGCGCCGGCTACACCCGACACATGAGGGGGCCTCTGAAGAAGCTGGGTCAGCGCGACTACGAAGGTGCGCTGCAGAAGCTGGAAAAAGCGGATCCCGCCCCGGACCGACTGCTCTACAGGCTCGAAAAGGGACTGATGCTGCATTACCTCGGCGACTATGAGGCCTCCAACCAACAGTTTGAGAAGGCCGAGCGCCTGATCGACAAGAGAATCACCCGATCGCTGTCGCGCGAGCTGGCTTCGTTGCTGACCAACGACGCTGTCCGCAAGTACGCCGGAGAGGAATTTGAGAGCGTCCTGATCAACTATTACCGAGCGCTGAATTATCAATATCTCGATCAACCTCAAGAGGCGTTGGTGGAATGCCGCAAAGCCAACCTCAAGCTGGAGAAGTACGCCGCTGCTGCCGAATACGAGCTCACCTACAAGAACGATGCCTTCCTGCAGTATGTAACTGGACTCTTCTTTGAAGCCCAGGAGGAATGGAACGACGCCTACATTTCCTACCGCGACGCCGAGAAGGGGTATCGTTCCTACGCCTTAGGTACAGGGCCCCCGAAAATCCTGGGGCACGACCTGTTGCGTTCGGCTACCCGATTGGGTTACCAAGACCACATTGTCGAGTACCTGGAGCGCTATGACTGGGACGGAAAACATTCTGCCGGCGCCACCACGGGCGAAGTAATCGTATTCGCGGAGACCGGGTTCATCGCTCGCAAGCGGCAGCGCGATATCAGTCTGCCTATTTTGGCAGACGATGAAACGCATCGGGTGTGGGCTCTGTCAGATGAGATGGCATATCGGCACCATCATCGCCGCCACTACTCCAACGTGGAGTACTGGCTCAAGGTAGCCCTGCCCGAGTATCAGGCCGTTTCGAGCCAGATAAGCGGCGCCCGATTGTCTGCGGCGGGGCAGACGGCAACAGGTGTTCTGGTCCAGGACCTCGATGCCATCGCCATGAAAAATTTCAAGGAGAAGGAGACGTCGATTCTAGCGCGAACCGCCGCCCGCGCCCTGGCAAAATACATTGCCACCGAAGCTGCAGAAAAGAAAAGCGAGATCCTCGGGTTCCTGGTCAATCTGTTTGGCGTGTCCACCGAGGCGGCCGATACCCGTAGCTGGCTGGCGTTGCCGCGCCAGATTCACCTTGCCCGTCTCCCAGTACAGCCGGGAACGGTTGACTTGGTTCTGGAGTTTGTAAATGGTAATGGCAGGGTTGTGGACGGGCATCGATTCGTAGGCGTCGAGGTGTCTGCCGGCCAGCGGGTTTTCCTCAACTACCGCAGCTACAAATGATGAACAATCGGATTGGGGGTGCACCTATGAGCGTTGCTCTCTACGGATTTTGGGTCCTTCTCCTCGCGTTGTCCCCGGCGATGGCTCAACAGGTAGTTCCGACCGCGGGGACGTCTGCGAGCGTCTTGAAGGACGGGTATGTCTTCAACATCGTGGAGTGGAATGGGGGTGAGCTGCCGCGTCTGTACGAGCGCTCAGATCAGTTGCCCCTGACCCTGCCGGACCTGCAGAAATTACTCGATAGCAAGTTCGCAAGCGACGTCATCGTCAAAATGCTGGAGGAACGTCGGTGCGCCTGCGACGCCTCGGCGGATGCGCTGATCGAGCTGAAGCAATCCGGGGCAACGGACGACCTGATCAAAGCGGTTTCACTCCACGCTTTGCCCCCCAACAGATCGGTGGACCTTACCATTACCCTCGACTTCGAGGGTTTGGGTGGGGGGGGCAGCCCTTCGACCCAGTCCCGCAAAGGATATCTTTACCTCATCGTGCCCGACGGCGAACGAGAGCGAGTGTTCGTTGGCAACCTAGCAGATATCCTCACTCGCCGGTGGCAGCGAGATACCCTCGTTGACAACACCGACCTGTTGCTGTCGAAGAAGGTACGACGCATCGTCGTTGCCGCCCGCGTGCCGCTGAAGACCTACGGCACCAAAGAAGCTCTGGTATTTGCATCCACCAAACCGAATATTTACTCCTCAAAGGATATCCCCGCCGCCGATCGCGCCGCCGCGCAGGGGTACGAGTTTGAATATCCAGTCAGTTCGTTGCAACGAGACTGTTCACTACAGGTTCTGCACCGGCAGGACGCCATGCTTCCAGATCGTTGGCATTTGGTGCGCACCCATTTTCAGTGCGAGTGGAATTGAAAGGAGCGCAGCTATGATATTCGTGTTTTCGGCCTCGGTTCTGATGGCCCTGACTCTATCCGCATGTGCGGGACCCCGAGCGTTCACGAAGGGAACCTACGGCGATCCCGAGGAAATCAGCATGCTGGACGACAAGTGGAATCAGAACGATATGCAGCTGGTGGCCAAGAAGGTCGTCGAATCGTTGGAGTCGTGGAACACTCGGGAACAGCAACCTGCCAAGCCGGTTATTATCCTGGAAACGCCGAAGAATCGAACCTCGGAACACATCGATTTGCAGTCTCTGTATGACCACGTAAAAACGGCACTCATACAGAGTGGTCGATTCTCCTTCCTGGACAAGGCGGCTCGGACTGAAATAGCCAAGGAGTACGAGTACCAGGGATCCGGCTACGTGGACCCGAACCAGGCTCAGGGGCCAGGCCAGCAAAAGGCAGCCGAGTTCCTCCTCGGTGGGGTGATTACTTCCACCATACAACAGGTCGGCAACAACAAGGCGATCTACTACAAAGCGACCTTCGAATTGACCGACATCGGCAGCACCGAGATCGTCTGGACCGACCAGAAGGAAATCGTCAAACACTTCAAGAAAAAGAGCATCGGCCTTTAACTCGGGGGTTGAATCATGCGACGCGCTACCTGCATTCTCGCTATTTTGGCCTTGGCCGTTCCTACTTTTGCCGACGACGAAGGGCGCACCGACGGCCCGGAGGGAAGCGAATATGGCAAAGGGGGTTACCGGTACTGGAGCACCGGCGGTGCGTATTTTGTGGAGGGATTCGTCGGAGCCGCCGTGGTGGACATCGAGGACGACAACTCCGACTTGGAGACGTCGCAAACCGACCTGTTTACGGGCGTCAACGCCGGTTACATGGTGGAAGACTGGCTTGCCTTTCAGCTAGGATTCGGCCACATCTCCGACCACATCTCCGACCAGAAAACCAACCTGTTCAGTGCCGGTATGAGAAGCTCTTACGATCTGGAGCCGTTCAGCTACTCCTTTTCGTTGGATACGGAGTTGTATTCCCCGGATGTCGGATCCAGCAAGTTCGGCATTGCTCCAGGTGTCGGCGCGGAGATGCATTTGAGCAAACATCTGCAGGTCGGACTTCGATTCCAGCACGATTTCATCTTCGCTGACGACAACATCAGCATCAACCGTTTTTCCGGCAGGGTGCAATTCCAGTTCTGAGTTGCGTCCCACCATAAGGTCCGGAATACCCCCGACCCTTATGTACGGGGTACGAGGTCTAGGAAGTACTGGTGAACGGTGGGATTGCCGGTGAGCTCGGGATGGAAGGCACCAGCGATGACCCGATCTTGTCGCGCCAATACGCAGTCGTCGCCACAGGTAGCCAGGCTCTCGACCGCCGCGCCGAGACGGAGAATGCGAGGGGCACGGATAAACACCATCGGCAACGCGCTGGCATGGCCGTTGGCGCAGAAGCTGCCGGTCGCCTCGAAGCTCTCCCTCTGACGGCCGTAGCTGTTGCGCTCCACCGTAAGGTCGATGAGTCCGAGCGATTTTTGCGCGGGGTTGAGAACCTCTGCGGCCAGCAGAATCATGCCGGCGCAGGTTCCCAAAATGACCCCACCCTCGCTGGAGAATGTGCGAAGTGGATCCCAGAAGTCGTAGAGATCCATGAGGCGAATCAGGGTGGTGCTCTCCCCGCCCGGAATCACCAAGCCAGACAGTTCGGCCAGTTGTGGGGGTTTTTTGACGACCTGCACGGTGGCGCCCAGCTGCTCCAGCATCCTGCCATGGGCTTCGAAGTCGCCTTGCAGACCCAGAACGCCTACGGGCACTAGCTACCAACCTCTGGTCTGCAGCAGCTGCCCTTCTTCGATCGTGTTGATATCGATTCCCACCATAGCCTCACCCAGCTTCTCGGACACGCGAATCAGCACTTCCGGGTCCTCGTAGTGGGTCGTGGCCTCCACGATTGCCTTGGCGCGCTGCTCCGGGTCCCCCGACTTGAAGATCCCCGAACCCACAAAGACGGCTTCGGCGCCCAGCTGCATCATGAGCGAAGCGTCTGCCGGAGTGGCGATGCCGCCCGCCGCGAAGTTCGGGACCGGCAGTTTGCCATCCCCGGCGACCATCTTCACCAACTCGTAGGGAGCGCCCAAGTCCTTTGCCGCCGTCATCAACTCTTCCGGTCGCAGCGTGGTAAGTCGTCGCATCTCGTCGGTGACACTGCGCATGTGGCGTACCGCCTCTACGATGTTGCCCGACCCGGCTTCGCCTTTGGTGCGGATCATAGCGGCGCCTTCGCCAATTCGGCGCAGCGCTTCGCCCAGATTGCGGCAGCCGCAGACAAACGGTACGTCGAAGGCAAACTTGTCGATGTGGAAGTGTTCGTCGGCTGGCGTCAGGACCTCGCTTTCATCGACGTAGTCAACGCCTAGAGCTTGAAGCATCTGCGCCTCGGCGAAGTGCCCAATGCGAACCTTGGCCATGACCGGGATCGAGACCACTTCCATGATCTCCCGGAGTTTTTCGATGCTGGCCATGCGCGCAACCCCGCCATCCTTGCGGATGTCGGCGGGCACTCGCTCCAGGGCCATCACCGACACGGCGCCGGCATCGGCGGCGATTTTTGCCTGATCGGCAGTGACCACATCCATGATCACTCCGCCCTTAAGCATCTCGGCGAGACCGGTCTTGAGTTTCGGCGTTCCCGTTTGGCCGTTGGACTGTTCGGACATTGTAATCCTACCTCCTAAAATTGATCATGATCGAGCGTTGAAGTAGAAGATACCTCATGGCATAATCAGGCGCAAAGGAGATGGGCGGTGTGAAATGCCTGCCGAATACGAATCCGCTGCGGTCAGGTGGGATCCTCGCCGCCGTTGGTTGTGGCGGATCGATCCCCGGACAGACTCTTCCAAACCTGTTGACAGAGTTCCCAGGCGAATAGTCGCGTCGCCGCCAGGTACGCCACGATTCCGACACCTGTCCCGGCGGCAAGGCGTACGAACGGATCTGGCGGTAGAGCGGTACTGGCGTAGACCAGTACGGCCAATACCACGAGGCTGACCAGGAGCGGTCTGACGAGACTGCCCAAATAGTCGGCAAAACTCAGATCGGTTAAACGGTTTACCAAATGCTGTGACAGCACCAAAAAGATCAACGCGGTCGCGGCAATCGCCGCAGCGACGCCGGCCACTCCATACTCGGCCGCATAGTAGAGCGCCGGCAACAGCAGAAGAAGACTGAACAAGGACCAATAAAGCGCCCAATTCGCCTTCCCCTTGGCCATAAACACCGAACCGACCACAATGCCCACGGATTTGACCAGGGTGGCGATGATCAACAGGCGTAGACCCCAAAGGGCAGGACTGAGTTCGAGATCGTTGATTTTTTCTACGAATACCAGCACCTCCGGTGCAAACACCAGTAGCCAGACTAGCACCGGCCACATAAACAATGCAATGCTCTGCACCGACTTGAGGTATCCCCGAGGCAAGAGGTCGGCATCGTCTTGAATGGAGGAGAAGGTTGGGAAGGAAACCCGCGTTATGGTGGTGGAAAGACGCACCAGGGGCAACAGCGTCATGCGATGCGCAAACTTGTAATATCCGTGGGCAGCTTCGCCCAACAGCGGCATGATGAAGAAGGTTGCAAGGTGACTGTTGAGAAAGTTGACGCTGCGTGAACCGGTGAAATGCAGGCCGAAAGGAAGAACCTCTTTGAGGCTGGCGACGCTGCAAACAAAGCGCGGGCACCAGCGTGCCGAAATACAAAGACTGATAAGCAACGCGGCCTCGCGGACCACCGCACCAACGATCGGGCTCCAGAGCCCGTAGTGCGGCAGCAACGCGATTACCACCACCGCGTAGGACAGCACCGACACGACTTCAGAAATAGCCAAGGGCTTGAAAAGCAGCTCGCGCGAAAGGCGGGCGCGGAAGATACCCGAGACCGAAGCCACCGGAATCAAAAGCGAAAGCGGAACCAACAACGGCCGCAATGCATCCGGACTCGGCCAGGAGAGCAGGTCCCCAATACGCGAGGCACTGGCGATCAAGAGAAGGGAGATAGCGCACCCGGTAACCAGGCAGGTCCAGAACGCGGAATTGAAATGGATATCACCGGCGCTGCGGTTCTGAACCAGGGCCTCGCCAAGCCCCAGGCTGCCGAGCAACGCACCTAACATGACGATCGTAAGAGCACCCTCGAACCTGCCCATCTGATCTGCCGGCAGAAAGCCGTACAACACCAGGGGGATCAGTAGCTGGACGAAAGAGGCGCTGCCGGTCCATAGAACGCCGCGAACGGCGCGAGTCGCAAGAGATTGGGCCAAACGGATAGCGAGGGTTCGGGTTATCCTGAAATCGTCAGAAGGTCAACCCTCTAGGCCCTTGTGCAGCAGAGCAAGCAATCTATCGGTGCGCACGGGCCTCTTGAGGATGCCCACCAGGTCCTTGAACTCCTCCTTGGACTTCGACTCGGTGAGCGACTCATCGGTGCAGACGGCTACCTTCACGTTGGATTCCAACGTCCGCAGTGCCGCCAACATCTGGTATACATCGGGCAGGGAAAGGTCGAGAAGTACCATGCCGACATCGGTCTTGTGCTGGTTGAACAGCTGCAACCCCTCCTTGCCGGTGCTCGCCTCCAGGACCTTGTAACCGTAATACTCCAGCTGCTGGCACATGGTCTTTCGCGCTATGGCCTGGTCCTCGATTACCAGGACGGACTTGGTGATTTTTCCGATCTGAACGTTCAAGAGAGGGTCTTGTTTTTGGCTTTGTCACCCGGTTTTCCCGAAAACCGCGGAAGCGACGCCAGCGCTTTATCGGCAAGCTTCTGCAAGGAGAGATCGCCGGCAAACCACCGTCGCGCGACCGAGAGGAGAAGATCAATCAGGATCCAGGAAATTAATTTTCTCAGCAATGTCAGAAACATAAATCACCCGAATTCAGGATACACAGTCGCGGACAAGACCGCAAAAGAAGGGACCATCGCCGATGGGATCTGATGATACAGAAAAAGCCCTCGAGTAGAGGGCCTTTTCTGGTATTTTGAGTTGTGGTGCTCCCACGGAGACTCGAACTCCGGTTACAGGATTGAAAATCCTGGGTCCTAACCGCTGGACGATGGGAGCACAAGAGGATGGGTCAGAAGGTTGATTTAGGCGCCGTGAAATATAGCGGCGGCGGTATATCCGAGCAAGCCTACCCGGCGGGTCCGCACTACTCGAACAGGCTTACATCTGCATGCCGGCCAGACCACTCACACGCTTGCTCGAAGGCATGCGCCAGCAACAAGATCCGGCGCTCTTCAAAAGGCCGGCCGATGAGTTGCAAACCCAACGGCAAGCCGCCATCGGTAAACCCGCAGGGCATGGTAATGGCGCACAGCCCGAGCAGATTCGCCGGGACGGTGTTGCGCAAGCTCAGCAGGTTCAGCGTGGGAAACGCTTCGCTATCTACCTCTGACACCGGTAGCGCTGCGAACGGGGTAGTGGGGGTTATGAGGGCATCCACGTTGGCCAGGGTGCGAACAACCTGCCTTCTAAGCCGCTCGTACTCCAATTTGATCTCCAGGTAATCTACCGCAGAAACATCCCTTCCGGTCATAATGCGAGGACCTACCGCCGGATCGAATGCCTCCGGCTTTTCCGCCAGCTGATGGCGCAGACGCATGAAAAGCTCGACGGCGGAGATGTTTGCACGGCCAAACAACGCTGCCATCTGGTTGATCTCTGGGATCGATATCTCATCCACCTGAACATCCAGATCGGCAAAAACGCGGGCGCTGGCGCGCACGGCCGCTTCCACTTCGTCATCGGTTTCTTCCCAAAAGTATTCGCGCGGAAAACAAACCCGCATGCCGCTGAGATCGGCGTCGAGGTTTTCGGCAAACTGCTCGCAGGGTCGATTCCAGGTGTTCTCGTCGGCCGGGTCGGGACCGGCGAGCGCTTGCAGGAAAAGCACCGCGTCTTCCGCCGAGCGCACGAGCGGTCCGGGGGAATCGAGGTCTGGGTTCAGGGGTTCGATACCGACCGTGCTCACGCGCCCGAAGGTCGGTTTCAATCCGACGAGCCCATTGAAAGCTGCCGGCAAACGCACCGAACCTCCGGTATCGGTCCCCAGGGCCGCCGGCACCAGGTCGGCGGCGACGCTGACGCCGGATCCGCTGCTGGATCCACCGGGAATGCGCTGCACCTGGGCATCCCACGGATTCCACGGCGTGCCGTAATGGTGGTTGATCCCGGTAGCGCCGAAGGCGAACTCCACCTGGCCGGTCTTGCCAATGAGCACGATGCCCGCCTGCAGCAGCTTGCGAAAAACGGTCGCATCCGTGCGGGCAATGCGGTCCTTGAAGAGGATCGATCCGTTGGTAGTGGGCAAACCGGCGACGTTCACCAGATCCTTGACGGCAAACGGGATGCCGTGCAGCGGGCCCAGGTAGTTGCCGCCGGCGATGGCGGTTTCGGCCGCTCTCGCGGCCGCGCGGGCGCGCTCGTGGGTAACGAGCATGAACGAATTCAACCGTTGGTCGAGGCGCTCGATCCGGTCGAGGTAGTATTCGGTCAGCTCAACGGGAGAGAGGCTGCCCTTCTCGATGAGGGTTGCCAGTTCTTTGACGGTAGCGTGTTCCAGCGAAGTGTCCATGTCGAATCAGTCCATGAGAGCGAAGCCGGTGTACCCCAGACGGTCTTCGACACCGTCCACGCCACCAGCTGGAAAATACTCGGGCCACCGGCCGCTGACCTTGCGCGCGCTTTCCTCATCCACCACGAGCTCGTCCGGGTAGCCCGGTTTTTTGCGGCAGTCGAGTACGACCGGGGGCGTGTAGCTCGGGTGGTGCCGAACCAGGCGAACGTCGGCCGCATACAGGTCGCCGGCCGGCTCGAACCGGGTGAAACTGCTCCAGAGAAAGGTCACGTTTCTTTCCACAACGCGCGTGTCGTCCACGAGGAAGACCAGAGGCCATGCGCGCACGGATGAATCCTGCGCCAGGACCCCGGCGAAATTCGGATCTTCGGAATACCCGGGTCCGCTTACCGTCAAACACCCCCGACAGTAGGTCGACACGGCTGTGGCCCCGGCCGGCAACGCGCCGTCGAATTCTGCCGGCAACGTCCGCTTGGCCTCGCCGACGCCGATCAGGATCGCTTTGCTGCCCCGATTGATCTCCGGGCCGGTGTAATCGAGACTGTCCATGGCGAGATTGGCGATGACAAACAGGTCGGTTTCCAACTGAGTCCGGGCCAGGGCGTATTCGAGGACCTGCCTGAAATCAGCCAGATCCACCGCCCCGTCGATCACTACAAGCACCTTGGTGAGCGCTAACTGGCCTCCGTCCTCGCCAAGGATCCGAAAAGCGAACTTCATCGCCTCGCGGGGGTAACGCTCCTCCACCACGATGCTCGACAGGCTGTGGTAGCCGGTTTCCCCATAACTCCAGATCGCTTTTATGGACGGCATCACCAAACGGCTGAGCGGGGCCATCAGATCCTGAATGTAGTTCCCCAGAAACAGGTCCTCCTGCGGTGGTTTTCCGACCACGGTGGCCGGATAAACAGCGTCCCTGCGATGATAGACCTGATCTACGCGAAGAACTGGATATTCGTGTTCCAACGAATAGTAGCCGTAATGGTCGCCGAACGGCCCTTCCATTTTTCGTTCGTACGGCGCCACGGTGCCCTCGATGGCGAAGTCGGCCTCCGCGATCAACGGCAAACCGCCGCCCGGATTCCTCACGCGCTGCAGGCGCTCGCCCTGCAACAGCGACGCCAGCATCAGTTCGGGTAGATCTTCAGGCAACGGCGCGATGGCTGCCAGAATGAGTGCAGGCGGGCCGCCGACGAAGATGACCATCGGCAGCGCTTGGTTCCACTGTTCCGCAACGTGATAATGAAAACCTCCTCCTTTTTGAATCTGCCAATGTACTCCGGTGGTACGCTCATCGTACCGCTGAATGCGATAGATGCCCAGATTGTGCTTGCCGCTTTCCGGGTGTTCGGTGTACACCAAAGGCAGGGTAATGAACCCGCCCCCATCTTCGGGCCAGGTCTTCAGCAGCGGCAGACGCTCCAGGTCAGGCGCCGGCTGGCGGCATTCGGTGACTGGTCCACGGTTGACCGTTTTCATGCCCACCTTGCGCAACTGACCGGCCAGCGAGCGATGGCCCCAAAGCTTTCGGGGGGACAGCGAGGAGACCTCATGGGCCAGCTCCACCAGCTCGGCAAGGAACTGTTGCGGGCGCTGCCCGAACGCCAGGTCGACCCGTTTCCGCGTCCCGAACAGATTGGTCACACACGGGAAGTCTGCGCCGGTAACATGGGTAAACAGCAACGCCGGTCCGCCGCACGCGATGACCCGCCGGTGGATCTCGGCAATCTCCAGGTCGGAGTCGACCGGCGCTTCTATGGTGGCAAGATCTCCTTCGCGCTGCAGGAGATCCAAGAATTCCCGTAGGTTTCTCATGATCGGTTGAGGGAGGATGAGATCGATGATACCTTTCGACCTCTGAACTCACAGAAAATCGACGGGATGATTGTACGCAAAATCCTGCCGTCGCAAAAACGACCGGAGTACTCGAATGACTGTGGAATTGCACCTTTTGGGCACCGGAACACCGACACCGCTGACACACCGGGCCGGATCGGGCTATCTGCTGGCGGTAGATGATGAAAGGATTCTGGTCGACTGCGGTCCGGGCATCGTGCGGCGCCTGCTGCAGAAACAGGAGGACCTGACGCGGATCGACACCCTGCTGCTAACCCATCTGCACTACGACCACTGCGTCGATTTCGCCTATTTCGCGCTCACCCGCTGGGATCAAGGGGCGGGCAAGGTGGGGGAGCTGGCGGTGATCGGCCCGCCGGGAACGCGGATCATGACGGACCGACTGCTCGGTTCGGAGGGAGCCTTCGCGCCCGATCTTGAGGCTCGCACCCAGCATCCGGGAAGCCAGTTCATCTACGAGGCGCGGGGCGGGATTCTGCCTAGACAGCTGCCTGTCCCCGATGTTGAGGAGGTCGTTCACGGTAGCGAGCTGGACCGCGGAGAATGGAGTATGCTGGTGGCAGAAGTGGTTCACGTGCAACCTCAACTGACCTGCCTTGCCTATCGCGTCGAGACCCAGGGAACCTCCATCGTTTTCGGAGGTGACACGGCACCCACCGAGGCGCTTGTGGAGCTTGCCCGCGGGGCCAACATCCTCATTCACATGTGCCATTTTCTGAACGGCGTGGTCAATGATCCGCGTATGACCGGGTTTTGCTCAGGCCATCTGGATGCCGCGCGATCGGCCTCGGAAGCGGGGGTGGACACCCTGGTGTTGGTTCATCTGACCGAACAGATGGATGGCCCAGGCGTGCGCGAACGGATCGTTGCTGAGGCCAGCACCCTGTTCACCGGCGATATCGTCTACGGTGAAGATCTCTTGCAGGTACCTACCTCAGGCGCCCAGGTTGCAAAACTAACCTGATATTACCGGGAGCGTACGACAGGCCCGAATTACTTGACTTCCCAAGGGTCAGAAGTACCTTCTATAGCTCCTCAAACCTGAGGTAGGTTGTTCCCGCATAAACAATTAGCCACACCCCGACCCGGGCACCCGCACGACCAAAGGCGCCCGCGGGAAGACGGAGATGGAGCATGGCGAACCACAACAACGACAGCTTCGGCGCCCGGGCGACGCTCGAGACGAGCGCTGGTACGGGGTCTATCTACCGCATCCAGAAACTGGAGGAAGACGGCATTGCCGACATCGGGCGCTTGCCATATTCCATAAAAGTTCTGCTGGAAGCGGCCCTAAGGCAGTGCGACGGATTCGAGATTACCGAGGAGGATGTAACCCGCATCGCCCAGTGGAACCCGGAAACGGCCGGCAAAGAGGAGATACCGTTCAAACCCGGCCGCGTGGTCATGCAAGACTTTACCGGAGTGCCGGCGGTCGTCGACCTGGCCACGATGCGCGACGTCATGGCGGACCTCGGCGGCGATCCGAAACGCGTCAATCCGTTGATTCCGGTCGACCTGGTGATCGATCACTCGGTCCAGGTTGATCACTATGGGCAGCCGCGCGCCCTGCAATTAAACGCGGAGCGGGAGTTTACGCGCAATAAGGAACGCTACGAGTTCCTTCGCTGGGGCCAGGAGGCGTTCGACAACTTCCGCGTCGTTCCGCCCGCCACCGGTATCGTGCATCAGGTCAACCTGGAGTACCTGGCATCGGTGGTGCAGTCGCAGGAAGACGCAGACGGGCAGCCGGTCTTCTTTCCGGACAGCCTCGTGGGTACTGACAGCCACACCACCATGATCAACGGTCTTGGCGTCGTCGGCTGGGGCGTCGGTGGGATCGAAGCGGAGGCGGTGATGTTGGGACAGCCCATCTATATGCTGATGCCCCACGTGGTCGGTTTCAAACTGGAGGGTGAGCTCCCTCCCGGGACCACGGCCACGGACTTGGTGTTGACCGTGACACAGATGCTGCGACAGCACGGTGTGGTCGGTAAGTTCGTGGAGTTCTACGGACCGGGCCTGCAACGCCTTAGCCTGGCCGATCGGGCTACCATCGCTAACATGGCTCCGGAGTATGGTGCCACCGTGGGTCTCTTCCCGGTGGATGACGAAACCCTGGCCTATCTCGAGCAGACCGGCCGCAAGAAGGCGGTCATCGACCGCGTGCGGACCTACAACGAAGCTCAAGGAACCTACTACACCAGCACGGCGGCGGAACCACACTTCAGTGAGCAGCTGACCCTGGACATGGGTTCGGTGGAGCCTAGCCTCGCTGGTCCCACCCGCCCGCAGGATCGGGTCCCGCTGCCCGCCATGAAGTCTTCTTTCGAGACCCTGCTGGGGGAGAAGTACCATCGCCAAGCCGGATCAAAACGCGTCACCCTAGAGGTGGACGGCGCGGCAACCGAGCTGTTCGATGGGGCGGTGGTAATAGCCGCAATCACCTCGTGCACCAATACGAGCAATCCGAGCGTGATGATCGGCGCCGGCTTGCTGGCGCGAAATGCGGTCCGGCTCGGACTCTCGGTTCCACCGTATGTGAAAACCAGTCTCGCACCAGGCTCCCGAGTCGTGACACGCTATCTGGAGGAGTCCGATCTGGTGGATGATCTGGCTACTCTGGGTTTCCACACGGTAGGGTACGGATGTACGACCTGCATCGGGAATTCCGGCCCTTTGCGCAGCGAAATCGAAAACGCGATCGAGGAGAACGATCTCGTGGCTTGCAGCGTGTTGAGCGGCAACCGCAACTTCGAAGGCCGCGTACATCCGCTGGCCCGGGCCAATTTTTTGGCCTCTCCCCCTCTCGTGGTCGCCTACGCTCTGGCTGGCCGCGCCAATATCGACTTGAGTCGCGAGCCACTTGGAATCGACCGCGAAGGCCGCGCGGTTCTGCTGGTTGATGTCTGGCCGTCGCAGCAAGAGATTCGTTCTGAAGTCGCCCACGCCGTACAACCCAAGATGTTCGAAGAGGAGTACGCCGACGTTTTCAGCGGCAACCAGACCTGGAACGCGATCAGCGTCGCCACCGGCGAACGTTACGCGTGGGATGAGTCCAGCACCTACATACGCCGGCCGACCTTCTTCGCCGGCCTGTCCTCCGCGGTACACCCGATTCAGCCGATTTCAGGCGCCCGCGTCCTTGCCCGCCTGGCCGATAGCGTGACGACCGACCACATATCGCCGGCGGGCGCAATCTCCCAGGGAAGCCCGGCTGCCCGCTATCTCGAAGAACGCGGTGTGGATCGTGGCGACTGGAACAGCTACGGATCGCGACGTGGAAACCACGAGGTGATGATGCGTGGCACCTTCGCTAACATCCGCATCCGCAACGAGATGGTAGCGGACGTCGAGGGTGGGTATACCCGTTACCTGGAGGAAGCGGAGCCGCTGGCGATCTTCGACGCGGCTGCCAAGCATGTCGCGGACGGCACCCCGTTGGTCGTCCTGGCCGGCAAGGAGTACGGTACGGGCTCCAGCCGCGATTGGGCTGCCAAAGGACCGTTTTTGCAGGGGGTCAAGGTCGTCATCGCTGAGAGTTACGAACGCATTCACCGTTCCAATCTGATCGGCACGGGCATCCTGCCGCTCCAGTTCGTCGAAGGCGAGAGTCGCGAGAGCCTCGGACTTACCGGGGAGGAGCTCTTTGACTTTGACGGACTAAACGACGATCTCAAACCGAGGCAGATTCTTGAGGTGACGGCGAAGGTCGGTGACCAAAGCTCAAGTTTTTCGGCCCTTTGTCGCATCGACACCCCGGTGGAGGTCAACTACTACCGCAACGGCGGAATCCTGCACACCGTTCTGAGGCGCATGGCAGCATCCTAGCTCAACCCGACGGTGTTGGATAGATTCAGGAACTGGGCGCTTCTAGCGATACTCGCTGCTGCGGTGGGGCTGCGTTTTTGGGGAATGGTCCTCGGATCCCCCGCCGAGCACCCCGACGAAATCTTTCTGGTGGTGTACCCGCTGAATTTTTTCAGTGGGGATCTCAATCCGCACTCTTTCCATAAACCTACGTTCCACTTCTATCTCCTCGGGCTGCTTTACGCCGTTTATTTCATCGTCGGCAAGATATTCGGCCGCGATTGGACGGGCGTCCGAGTTCGCCGCCTACCACACCTTTTTCGACACCGATTCGCTGCTGCTGCTGGCTAGGTTAGTAGGTGTCTTTCTTTCGACGCTGACGATCTGGTGGGTGTATCACCTGGCGAGAAGGGTGGCAGGGGAGGGAACCGCCCTGGCCGCGGCTGGATTGCTGGCGGTCAGCGTTCTTCACGTGCGTCAGACTCCGCTGGCGGCGGTGGACGTGCCTCTGGCCTTCTGGGTTGCCGGGGCCACCTGGGCGGCGGTGCGACTGCTGATCGCGGACCGAACCCGCGACTACCTGTTGGCAGGCGCTCTGGTCGGTCTGGCAGCGAGCACGAAATATCCCGGGGTTGCCGTCGGCCTCGCCATTCCGGTGGCACACCTGTGTGCGCGCCGATCGATCCTACAGGGTCGGCTGTGGGCGGCGCCCATCGCCGCCGTTGCGCTCTTCCTGGCAACCTCTCCGTACGTACTACTGGACTTTGCCACCTTCAAAGCTCATTTCCTGTTCCAGGCGAGCCATGCCCACGGGGGTCGGGGAAGTGCAGACCTCGCCTGGTGGCACCATCTCACTTTCAGCCTGCGACACAGTCTCGGTTACCTCGGGTTGGCCGCGGCCGCCATCGCCGTGGGGCTGCAAGTCTTTCGCCAACGACAAACCGAGGTGTGGGTCGTGCTAGCGGCTTTTGCGGGCATCGGCCTGGCGGTCGGTTGGGCCCAGCTCACCTTTGTCCGGTATGCTCTGCCGCTTGTCGCTCTGCAAGCGGTTCTGGTGGCGCTGGCGCTAAGACAGATCCCTTATTTGCGCTGGCGAGCGGTACTGCTCTTGGCTCTTCTGATCGAACCGCTCTACGGATCGGTGCGCGTGGCGCAGTTACAAGCCAGTGAGGACACGCGGCACCAGGCCAGGGACTGGATGGAGCGGAACGCAGCTCCTGGCGCTCGCTGTTGCAACTTCGGTGGTTGGGCGGGCAACGTGCCGGTTGAGACCTTCGAGCATCTCTGGTGGAAGCGGCAGAAAGCACTGCGCAATCTGGACGTGGCGGCCATGGATGCGCTGCTCCCCTTTCTAGAGCGGGAGAACCCCCACAAGCCGTTCTTCAGCTATGTCATTCAGCATGGTAACCGGGAGTTGGGTTCCGGAAGTATCGAGACCGTCGAGAATTTCGAATGCGACTATGTTATTCTACACGATCATCCACTCTCCGTTTCCCCCATCGATACAAGTCTCGTGGTCGCGCTTGCCGAAGTGGGAGAACGCGTGGCCGTTTTCGACCCTGAGGGTCTGGATGTTTCGCGCCCGCAGTACGACCCGATCGACGCCTACTACATCCCGCTGGCCAACTTCGGTGCTCTACAGCAAAGCGGCCCCGCTGTACAGATCTGGCGAACCGCCGCCGCGAATGCCCGGCCGCGCCCAAAACAATCGGCCCATGCTCTGCTCGCCGCCGCAAGCCGGCGCGCTGCCAAGTCGGCGCTCGATGAGGGCATGCCCGGCGAATTCGCCCAGCTCACGCAGGTAGCGGCACGGCGAGATCCCGGTTTCGCGGATCCACGCTTCTACAACGATGCCGGCATCGCTTTTCGGCGCTTGGGTCGTTTCCATGAAGCCATTCGGTACTGGGAGAAAGCGCTTTCCGTGGATCCGAACATGGCGGACGCCTATTTCAACCAAGGCTTGGTTTACCGTTTTGATCTGAAGCAGCCGGAGCGTGCGATCGCCAGCTGGCAAGCGGCGCTGGCGGCAGAGGAGGATCACCTGCCAAGCCACGATCATCTGGGCGCAGAGCACCGGGCCCAGGGTCGCCCCGAGCTCGCCATCCACCACTGGCGCCGGGTGGCTGAACTCGATCCGGGAAACGCCGACGCACATTACAATTTGGGACTGACCTACGCCTTCGATCTCCAAACAACCAGCCAGGCGATGGATCATTGGCGCACCGCGCTTGAGATTCGCCCACAATACGCGGCGGCGCACTACAACATGGGGGTGGTGCTCTACGGGGAAGGCAGGTATGAGGCAGCCCTGGACCACTGGGCCGCCGCCGTAGCTCTGGATCCGACGGACGCGCGCGGCTACAATAGCCTGGGTAGCGCCCACAAAGCGTTGGCCAATTACGGCGCGGCGATTCAGTCATGGAAGAAGGCAACCGCACTGGATCCCACCTATGCCAAGGCGTATTTCAACCTGGGACTGACCTATCTCAACAACGTGAACCAACCCATAGACGCCCATCGCTGTCTGCGACGAGTATTGGAACTACAACCAGATCACCCCCGTGCCGCGGAGATCCGCCAGGTGCTCGCGGAGGATCCCTGAAGAGTGTGAGGGCAGTCTTGCTCACGGCGAAACCAGGCCACGCCGTCCACGGAGAACCACATGGCGAAGCTGGAAATCTACCATAATCCCCGCTGCTCGAAGAGTTGCCAGACCCTTGAGTTGCTCCGCGAGAGAGGGTTCGAGCCGGAGGTTATCGAATACCTCAAAACGCCTCCAGACATCACCACCCTAACGAGGTTGCTCAACCAGCTAGGAATGGCTCCCATGGAGTTGATGCGCACCAAGGAGTCGGTCTTCGAAGAGTTGCACTTGGGTGGGGCCGAGATTACCGACGAACAGCTGATTACCGCGATGACGGAGAATCCGATTTTGATCGAACGGCCCATCGTCGTCGCTGGCGGCAAGGCGAGATTGGGCCGACCCCCCGATCGGGTGTTGGAGATCCTGTGACACGCGTTCCTGCGACTGGCTCGATACGCCGGTTCGAAGCTGCGAATTGCGCCCAGGTGTCGTTCGCCACGTTCATGTGATGACGGGCAAGCTGCAGCTGGGACTCCTTGCCTCTCATGGGGGCACAAATCTGCAGGCGATACTCGAAGCCTGCGCCGCGGGCAAGCTGCACGCCCAACCGCGAGTGATCATCAGCAACAATTCCGCATCCGGGGCGCTGGCTCGAGCGCGTCGCGCCGGCGTGCCAGCCGTTCACCTCAGCGGCCGCACCCATCCTGATCCCGAGGACCTGGACCGGGCGATCTGTGGCGCGCTAGCTGAAAACGGATCCGAAGTGGTCTGTCTTTGCGGATATATGAAACGTCTCGGCCCACGCACCCTCAACGCATTCAAAGGCCGCGTCTTGAACATTCATCCGGCTCTCCTGCCGAAGTTCGGGGGCCAGGGGTTTTACGGTAGGGTGGTGCACGGTGCAGTTCTGGCGGCGGGGGAGCTAGAAAGCGGCGCAACCGTTCACCTGGTGGATGCGGAGTACGACACCGGGCCGATCGTCGCTCAAAAAAAGGTTCCGGTGCTCGCGGATGACACCCCGGAGGAGTTGGCAGCTCGCGTTTTGACCCAGGAGCATCTCATCTACACCGAAACGCTGCAACGGATTGCCGCGGGGGAGATCGAGCTCCCCGGACTGCCGCGTTGAAAGCGGGGTTCGACGCGTGCTGGAGATGGGATTAGCGACTACTCGCGGCGCGCCCCAAGTCGGTGTTGGCGAGGATCTCCCAAGCGTTCCACCAGTTGGGCCGGTGCCATGTCGATATGTTCGAAAGCCCAGTCGACCTCGCTCTCTAGCGAGATATCAAACACGCCCGGGTCGTCCGCACCTATGACGACCTGTACGCCGGCTTGGAGGAAGCGGGCCAAAGGGTGCGCGGCGGCGACGGGAAGGCTGGCGATGCGCAGGTTGGAGGTGGGGCAGGATTCAATGACGGTGCCCAGCTCCGTGAGACGTTTCAAGACCGCGTTCTGGCGGCGGCGAACATCCTCTAGCCGCTGCGCAGAATAGGGGCGCGAGATCGATTTCGAGGGCGGGGACCCCGACAGCTCCTCCAGCTCTGCCGTTAGCCCTTTCTCGTCCACCTCGACGCCGCACGCTTCCAACATCGGCTTATTTGTGAGGTCGTAGCGGATCTGGTCCACCCGCTCGCCGGCCGGCTCGGATTCGTGCGCGTCAGGACGTCGAGCCACCGCCACCTCGGGTTCAATGCCCAGCGCCAGAGCGTGCCCCAGCCGCCGGGCCCCAAGCTCTGCGGCCTCGTGCACCCAGCGTACGGCACTTTCCAGCGACTTATCGAAAAACACCTCGCCCACGTGATACACCACTTCCAGTGCACGTTCCGGATGTTTGGTGTTGAAAGCGTTTAGCCGCTCGAAGAAAGGGGAGGTGGTTTTGGGAGGGTACCCCTCCTCGAAGAAACAGAAATCGAGGCCGACGATCGTCGGTACAAGCTCGGGTGCGGTGTCTAACAGTTTCTCCACCACCGCCAGACCCGCCAACGGCTCCCAGCGTGGCAAGCTGATGATATACCGCCCTTCGAATCCGTCCCCGGAGCACTCACGCAACACCTGTGCATTGGTGCAGTGAAAACGCAAGAACCCGTCTGGATCCTCCGTCGCCGATCCCGACATGGCGCGAATTTCCGTGAATTCCAATCCCTGGGATCGCTGTCGATCGATAATGTGCCGTGCCAGCTCATCCGCGCGGCCGACTCGCATCCAGTGGCGATAGACACAGATGGCAAGATTGATTTTCGCCTGAAAGCGCGCAAAGTCTCCGCTGTCTTCTTCTCCTACGACATAGTGTCGACGAAATCGGTCAAACCCTCCGGTGCTTTCGAGGGCATCGGCGATCAAGCGGGGGGGATCGGGTTTCGTGCCGAACGATTGGGCGTAGGAGTCGATGTATAGCTCCCAATCGATCTCGTGGGCGCGATCGCGAGACAGCTCCAGCAGATCTGCGGCGTAGAGGCAGCCACCAAGATGAACGTGAAGTTCGCAGCTCTTGAGGGCCTGTTCGGTCATGCAGCCACTGCTAGACTAGGCTTGATCCCGATAGTGCTCCATCAGGATTTCCGCTACTTCGGGACGGGCAAATTCGGGAGGTAGGGCCTCGCCTGCGGCCAGGAGATCCCGCACCTTGGTGCCGGAGAGCATCAGATAGTCGCCGGGACCGTGGGGGCAATCGCGCATCATGACCACTTTGTCGCATACGTTGCACCAGACGGTGTGGTCGCCGCGGAAAATCTCGATCTGCAACGCCCCGGAGGGGATGTCGTCGAAGACCGTCTGGGCATCGAACGGTCCGTAGTAGTCGCCGACGCCGGCGTGATCGCGACCGACAATCAGGTGGCTGCAGCCGCAATTCTGCCGGAAGATCGCGTGCAGCACAGCCTCCCTCGGTCCGGCATAAAGCATGTCGAATCCGTAGCCGGCGATCATTACCGAATTCTTGGGGAAGTACAGCTCCACCATTTTGCGAATGGAAGCATCCCGGATCGGCGCCGGGATGTCTCCGGCCTTCAATTTGCCCAACAACATGTGGATGAGGATACCGTCGGCATCGACCGCCTCCTGAGCCATCCGGCAGAGTTCCTCGTGAGCGCGGTGCATCGGGTTGCGGGTCTGGAAGGCGACTACTGTGTCCCAGCCTCGTTGCTTGAATTCCTCTCTGATCTCGGGAGCCGTACGAAAGGTGTCCGGAAACTCATCGCGAAAGTAGGAGTAGCTCAAAACCTCGATGGGACCAGAGAGCGCCACATCGCCCATGGCCTCAAAGGCCGCAACGCCCGGATGCTTGGGATCGGTCGTCCCGAAGGTGCTCTGAACCATGGTCTCCAGGTCGGTGTCCGCAAGGGTATCGATGCCTTCTACGGTCTGGATGGCGATCGGCGGCTGACCTTCCACGTTTGGATCGAGCAACGCGACCCTGGTTCCCACCTCTACTTTCGATGGCAGGTCTGCAGCTGCGATCAGATTGAGAACCGGTACCGGCCATAAGACACCGTCATCCAGCTTCATCTCCGACGCGACCGTGCGCGCGGTCGCGAGGTTCATATATCCGGACAACGGTGTGAAGTATCCCGACGCCAGCATGACGGCCGCGGCCGCGGCTCCTGATGAGGTGACGATGGAGGGCAGGTTCGCCGCTTCCGCCGTCAGCTCCCGTCGCCGCGAAGCGTCAGCAACGAAAAGCGGTTTAAGCTCCTTCGCGTTGTGTGGTTCGATCATCAATCTCTCCAATCAGTGAATTTCGATCTTTGCCTGTGATGCGATCCGGTGCACATTGGCGCTGGCCCGGGGATAGAGTTCATCGGGGAGGTGCTCCAGCAGCATGTACCCGTCCGGATAGAGTTCGTGCCAGCATCGCAGGGCCGTTTCCATATCCAGAACACCATCGCCGGGTACTTCCTCGTCGATGTGAATGACCAGCCCCTGGCCGAACTTGATGTCCTTACAGTGTCCTACTGGCGCCAGGGGACCCATGACCGCATAGATATGCTTCAGGCGCTCGGTGTTGTTGTAGACCTGATCCAACGATTGGAAATGGTTTACGTAGTCCATAACCACGCCTACCGCATCAGATCCTACCTGTTGGAGAATCTCCCGGTTGGTTTCGGGAGAGTCCATGGCGGTAACCGCATGGGTTTCGATCATGATGACCGCCCCTTCTGCTTCCGCTTTGTTCGCCACCCTCCTGAGAGTTTCCACGAGGCGCTCGCGGCACCCGGGCAACATGTTCTCCATGGCGATAGCGTAGGGGCTGTTCCCCATGCTTCCCGGGCGAATCAGGCAGGCGTGGGCGCCCACCGCGGAGCCGACCTCGATGCCGCGCTCAATCGTCTCCAGCGCCCGGTCGCGAACATTCGCGTCGGGATGAAAGAGACACTCGCCATATCCCACATTGAACTGCACCAGGTCCATCGCCATATCCCTGCACAGCGATCGCACCTGTTTGCAGGCGGACGGATCCACATCAAAAAGCTGCTCGCGACCCTGTCCAACGCTGATGCCGGTAAGATCCAACTTGCGGACGGCTTCCAGGTGCTCCGCCTCAATCATCGATAGGTCGGAAGGTAACATTCCGACGACACCCAAACGCATATTTTCTCCTCTCGACGGGCAGCAAAAATAGAGCTTCCCCTTGGTTTCGCAAGGAACGGAGGATGTGGCCGCTGTTGTTTGCTAGCAAGCAGCGATGACAGTACTATTGTCGCTCTCGATTTTCCGGCTAACACAGGCTGGATGTTCGCGCGCCGTCAGCACCCCCGGGCGGATGTTGTCCAGAAAATGAACCCATGAGCTTCGCGGTCGCACTGGTCGTCACCATCTTCTCGGGTCTCTACACATGCCTTTGGGGCGCGTTCAAAGATTCTCCGTTCGAGACCTTCAAAGCAAAAACCTTTCCCCGCAGCATCTATTTCAACGTGGCGATCCTGATCGCCCTCTACTTCATCCCGCTTTTCAGCGAAAACCTGGCTCGCCTCAGCATCGTGCAGGTGTTCTTCCTGATCATGGGCATCGAACGTTTCGTCGCCGAACTCTACAAGGGGTTCTTTCGAACCGAAGACCAAGCGAAATATTTTGTTCCTTCGCGGATCACCTTCTTTGGTAGATACGTGGAAAGCAATCTCCTGCGCCACGCCGCGGGCGCTCTCATCGTCGCCGCAGTGTTCAGCTTCCTGCTCATCGAGGTCGAAGTCAGCAGTCTAACGGGATACCTCCTGGTGGCGTACGGAACCGGGCTCCTAGTTGCCTTGGGTGGGGCCTACAAGGATGCGCCGTTTGAGGGTTTCAAATGGCTGAAGTTCCAACGTTCAGGTCTGGTTCTTGCCGTGCTATCGCCTCTATTCTACCTTCTCGGCGACCCTCTCGACCCGCTCCACGTCGGTTTCCTTATATACATGAACGGCGGTCTCGAACGCTTCGCGATCGAGTATTACAAAACCTTCATCCAGCGCAACATGTCGGGGAAATTCCGGCCCGATCTACAACGGATCCGGGAATTCGTCGACCGTCGCGAAAAATTTCACTATATGGCATTGGCGATCGTGGCGCTGCTGGTCGTCGTATATCTACATGAAATCCAAGTCTTATGACGCGGTTGTCGTAGGATCCGGTTTTGGCGGCGCCCTGGCAGCCTATGCTCTCGCCAAGGCGGGTCTAAGCACGGTATTGATCGAGCGCGGGGGTTGGGCAAGACGGGATGCGCTCGATTGGAACCAGGAAGCAATTCTGCTCGAACAGCGCTATCGCAACAGCGCCCCTCTCCTAGTTAAACAGTACGGCGCCCGAGATTTCAAACCGGTCTTCGCCAACGAAGTTGTAGGGGGACTTTCGGTTTTCTACGGGGGAGCTTCGTTACGCCTGCGCGAGACTGACTTCGACCGTTGGCCGATTAGCTACGAAGACCTCGAGCCCTACTACAGCAAAGCCGAACGTATGCTGGAAGTCCACGGGGATTCCGGCAATGACCCCTTTGAACCCCGCCGGTCCGCGGGATATCCGCAGCCTGGCCAGCCACTCACGGCGCCGGCGCGACGTATCTTCTCAGCCGCCCGCAAGCTCGGATACAATCCGTTCAAGATTCCCTTGGCGATCAACTTCACCGACGAATCCAGAAACATCTGCATCAAGTGCAACACGTGCGACGGATTCCCCTGCCGTATCGAGGCGAAAAACGATCTGACTGCGACGGTCCTGCGCCAAGCCCAAAAGGTCGGACTCGAGATCGTGGCCGGCACTATCGTCGCCGAATTGCAGGCAGACGGCGAAAGGGTCGAGCAGCTTATTTGTATCAGCAAGGAAACGAAGGAGATGTTTTCGATCGGCGCACAGGTTGTGTTTCTCGGAGCTGGGGCACTTTACAGTCCCGGTTTGCTGCGGCGCTCAAATCTGGGCACCGAACACCGGTTCTTTGGGTGTTGTCTCATGCGACATTGCAACGCGGTGGCCGGCTACCTTTTCCCGGGTGCCACCAATCCCGAGAACGTCTTCCACAAGCAGTTGTGTTTCACCGATTTTTACGAAGACCTGCGCGTCGAGCACGGAACCGCCGTCGGTATCATTCAGGATATATACACCCCGGCGCCGGCCGTCCTCCATCACTTCGCCCCCTCGGGACTGAAACGACTGGCTGCAGCTGCGGCGCGCCGCCTGCAAAACCTCCTCTGTATCGCCGAAGACGAACCCCGGCTTGAGAATCGAGTGACACTGGCCGCAGCCAAGGACGAGTATGGCCTGCAGCTCTCCGAGATTCACCACGCGTATTCGTCCCGCGATCTAGCCCGCCGCGACTACCTGGTTCGCAAAGCGAAGAAGGTGCTGCGCGCGGCCGGCGGTCTGATTCCGTTTACCCACGCCATCGATTCCTTTTCTCACGCCGTTGGCACCTTGCGATTCGGCAGCGAAGAAGATGAAAGTGTTCTGGATCCCAGCTGCCGCCTTCGGGGGTTGGATAACCTGTTCGTAGTGGACGGGAGCTTCATGCCTACCTCAGGCGGCGTCAACCCCAGCCTTACCATCGCCGCCAACTCGCTTCGAGTGGCCGACATCGTTACCTCCCGAAGCTCCAAATACTGAGATGAAAAACATCTGTATCTCGGGCTGCGGCAAGATCGGCGGCATGCACGCTCGGAACCTGAGGGGCCGGGCGAATCTCTACTTCCACAGTCGTTCGGCCGTTTCCGCCCGCATGTTGTGCGACCGCATGGACGGGGCTGGTGTTATCGACAAGTTCGAGCAGGTACTGTCGAGTGATGCAATCGACGCGATCCTGCTTGCTACACCCCCACGGTTCCACTGCGACCAGACCATCAGAGCACTGCGGAGCGGGAAAGCTGTTCTTGCCGAAAAACCGCTCTGCACGTCACCAGCGGAATTGATGGAGATTGAAACGGCCCTGAAGGATCACGAACGCGCCCTGCTGATGGTGGCGGAAAACTACTACTACAAACCTTCGTTGGAACTCTTGAAGGGTTTGATTGCAGACGATGCCATCGGCGCCATTAAGAGGGTGGAGGTCCAAAAGCTGTTTACGCAGGCGGCCAAGGGTTGGAGAACCGACTACGGCGCGCTGCTCGAGGGCGGGATACATTTCGTCGCCTTGATCGGAGATTTGGTCGATGACGATGTCACCGACATCTCTGCGAGCTTTCCCGGCTGGGGCGACGAGCACGAGCCGGAGCGTCGCTGCGAGCTGCAGCTGATCTACGCAGGCGGTGTGAGCGCAGTTCTGCGTTACGCTTGGGATGTGCCCAGTCTCACCAAAGGGTTGTTGCAACATTCCAGGGTCATCGGTGCTGCCGGGAGCATCGTTTTCGAGAGCAATGGGTTGTACGCCGTGCTCAACGGAAGACGCCGAGCGCTGCTGCCGCCCAATCTGTCCGACCTGATGGGGTTTGGCAGGATGACGGATGATTTTCTGCGCTGCCTCGAAGATCGATCGGCCCAGCCCTATTCAAACTTTGCCAGGGCGCGCCGGGATCTGGAGGTGGTGTTTCGTGCCTACAGCGATCATTCCACCTCGCCTACTGATTCAGCAAACACGGAGATATCATGAGTGACGCTCCAGACAAAGTGATCTATTCGATGATCGGCGTCGGCAGAAACCACAACAAAAAGCCGGTGCTCAAAGGGATCTACCTGTCCTATTTCTACGGCGCCAAGATCGGAGTTCTGGGCCTGAACGGTTCGGGAAAGAGCTCTCTGCTCCGAATAATGGCCGGCGTCGACACCGAATTCGAAGGTGAGACCGTGCTGGTGCCGGGGTACACCGTCGGGTTTTTGGAACAGGAGCCGCAGCTGGAAGCGGGGAGAACGGTCCGCGAGATCGTCGAAGAGGGCGTGCAGGAAACGGTGGATCTTGCCAAGGAGTTCGACCAGATCAACAACAGGTTTTCCGAACCGATGTCAGACGATGACATGAACGCGCTCATCGAACGGCAGGCCGCCGTGCAGGAGAAGCTGGATGCCCTCAACGCCTGGGACCTGGACAGCCGGTTGGAAATGGCGATGGATGCCCTTCGCTGCCCTCCAGAGGATGAGAGGGTCGACGTGATCTCCGGCGGCGAACGTCGACGGGTGGCCCTGTGCCGGCTGTTGCTGCGCAATCCCGATATTCTGCTCCTGGACGAACCGACCAACCACCTTGATGCCGAATCCGTAGCCTGGCTGGAGCGTCACTTACAGCAGTATCAAGGCACGGTCATTGCGGTCACCCATGATCGCTATTTTCTGGACAACGTCGCCGGCTGGATTCTGGAATTGGATCGCGGCGAAGGCATCCCGTGGAAAGGGAATTACTCCTCCTGGCTGGAACAGAAACAGGCGCAATTGAAGCAGGAGGAAAAAACAGAAAGCGAACGACAGAAGACCTTGGAGCGGGAGCTCGAATGGATTCGCATGGCTCCCAAGGCGCGTCAGACCAAAAGCAAGGCTCGCATACGCGCCTACGAGAATTTGCTGAATCAAGAGGCGGAGAAACGTGCCGCCGATCTAGAGATCTACATTCCGCCAGGACCTCGACTCGGGAATCTGGTGATCGAAGCGGAGAATCTCGGCAAGAACTACGCCGATCGCATCATCTTCGAAGGCATGTCGTTCATATTGCCGCCCGGCGGCATCGTCGGCGTGATCGGTCCCAACGGGGCGGGGAAGACCACCCTCTTCAAGCTCATTACCGGACAGGAACAGGCAGAGAGCGGAGCCTTGAAAGTCGGCGATACAGTTGAGCTGGCCTACGTCGACCAGAGCCGCGACAGCCTGGTTGGCGACAAGTCGGTTTGGGAGGAGATCTCGGGGGGGGAAGATGAGATCTCTCTGGGGGACCGGCGGGTCAATTCCCGAGCGTACGTAGGCCATTTCAATTTTTCCGGGGGCGATCAGCAAAAGAAGGTGGGGACTCTTTCCGGGGGGGAGCGCAACCGCGTTCATCTGGCCAAGATGCTCAAGCAAGGAGCAAACGTACTGCTTCTGGACGAGCCGACCAACGACTTGGACGTAAACACCATGCGGGCTCTGGAAGAGGCGTTGGAAAACTTCGCCGGATGTGCCGTCATCATCAGCCACGATCGCTGGTTCCTCGATCGCATCGCCACCCATATCCTGGCGTTCGAGGGGGACAGTCAGGTCAAATGGTTTGAAGGCAATTACTCCGAATACGAAGAGCTACAACGCAAGAATCTGGGCGAAGAAGCGGCGAATCCTCACCGCATCAAATACCGCCAAATGACTAGGGGTTGAGTCTGTTTTGAAGTTCCGGCAACCGGAGTGGCGCGATCGTCTGCCCTCGACCAACGCTGCCGTGCTCGAGCAGTTCGGCCAGGGCGTAGTCCAGAACGGGTACGTGCTGGTGGCGCGGGAGCAAACGGCCGGGCGCGGGCGTTTCGAGCGGCAATGGATAAGCGCCGCCGGACGCGATCTCACATTTTCCTGCCTCGTCCGCTGCGGTGACCGCGCCCACCTAACCAGCCTGCCTATGGCCGCGGCGCTAGCGGTAGCAGATCACCTGGAGCAGATAGGACTCGAGGCACGCACCAAATGGCCTAACGACGTGCTGGTGGGAGGGCGGAAGATCTGCGGAATTCTCGCTGAGCTGGCGCCGACGGGAAGCGCCGGCGAGAATCCCGGCACCCTGCACCGTCAAGTCGACGTGGAAACACAGACCCCGGACATTGCTGTCGTTTTAGGGGTCGGCCTCAACGTCAACATGGATGCGGAGGTGGCGGCTTCTATAGACCGGCCGGTTACATCCATCCTGCTGGCAACCGGTGAGGAACGCCCGGTCGAATCGGTCCTGCAACCGTTGCTGGGCAAGCTGGAGAACTGGTGCAGCCGGTGGCGGCAAGGTGGGTTCGACACCCTGAAGTCGGCATGGTGTAGCCGCTGTGAGGGTCTCGATGGCGAGGTTCAAATTCGCGACGGCGAATCTACGATTCGCGGGGTCATGGAAGGGTTCGGCGATCGCGGCCAGCTGTGCCTGCGCTTACCTGACGGAAGACTGACTGAAATCTGGTCGGGTGATCTGGACGCAGGTTGGTAGCAGCGGTAGGGTGGAAGAGTGCGGTCAGCTAATGGAAGCCAACAGCTGACCGGTGGCTACCTGGTCGCCGTTTTGGACAGCGAGGTGGTGCACCTTGCCACTGACCGGAGCGTTGATCGGCATCTCCATCTTCATCGCCTCCACGATCATCAACGCCTGCCCCGCTTCGACGCGATCACCGACGGCCACATTGAGCCGAATAACCTTGCCCGGCATCTGCGCGTTGACCGGAGAACCCGCCGCCACTCGCTCGGCTTGTGACGGCGTGACGGCGGCTGCGTCAGCGCTTTGCAAGTGAACCTCGAAGGCCTCGTCGTCAATATGAACGGTGTTCCCATCCACCAGCAGCCGATACTCCTTTCCGTCCACCGACAGGGTGTACGCCGCTGGTCCTTCTGGTTTCTCTGCCACGGGCTCGCCCGATGGTTGCTCCGCCGCGGGCGCCGCTGCTTGCGGTTCGGTCGTGGGCGGGGCAACGACGACGACCGGTTCAAAGCCCCCTTTTCGAACGCCCAGCTCGCCTTCACCGCGGAGAAACGCGATCCCCTTGTCGCCGCACGCTGCAGCGATAAAGATGTTCTCGTCGGTGTCGGGGATGTTCGCCGCCCGCAGTTGCTCGCGCGCGGCCTCGATCCCTTTTTGCGGGTCCTCGTCATCCATCTCCCGCGGTGAGCGGTCCGTGGGTCGCAGCTCTAAAGCGGCGGCGGCGCGGTTGACGATCTCGGGGTCCGCCGGCACCGGTGTCTGGCCGAAGTATCCAAGTACCATCTTGCCGTAACCTTCGGCGATTTGCTCCCAGGGACCGAACATCACATTGTTAAACGCCTGCTGGAAATAGAACTGAGAAACCGGCGTTACCGAGGTTCCGTACCCACCCCGCTGCACGACCTCGCTCATCGCTTTGATCATGTCCGAATACCGATCGAGGATGTCGTTGTCGCGCAACATCTGAGTATTTGCCGTCAAGGCACCGCCGGGCATGGGACTCCAGACAATGCGAGGGTCTACCTTGAGGGCCTCCGGAGGAAGTTGGTACTCGCTCATACAGTCTTGAAACACCTGTTCGGCTTCCCGCACCTTGTCGATATCCACGTCTAGTTCGTGCTGCGCTTCGCGCAATGCGTGCCACATGATAACAATGTCGGGCTGACAGGTTCCTCCCGAACAGGGAGCCATCGAGAGATCGATCACGTCCGCTCCCGCATCCAGTGCGGCCATGTTAGCGGCGATGCTTATGCCGGCGGTCTCGTGGGTGTGAAAGTGAATCGTGGTTTCTCCCGGAACCATCTGCCGCACCTGTTGAATGGTCTCGTGCACCTTGAGGGGCACCGCGGTCCCGGAGGCATCCTTAAAACAGATGGAGTGAAACGGGACCCCGGAATCGAGAATCTTGCGTACGGTAGCGACGTAGAATTCTGGATCGTGAGCCCCTTCGCAGCCAGGAGGCAACTCCATCATCGTGACACATACCTGGTGTTTGAGCCCGGCATCGGCGATGCACTGACCGCTGTAGATCAGGTTCTCCACGTCGTTGAGGGCATCGAAGTTTCGAATCGTGTCGACCCCATGTTTCTTGAACAGCTGTGCGTGCATGCGGATTACATCACTGGGCTGGGAATCGAGACAGACCACGTTGACTCCGCGCGCCAGGGTCTGCAACTCCGAGTCGGGACCAGCGGCATCGCGAAACGCGTCCATGGTGTCGAACGAATTCTCGCGACAGTAGAAGATGGGCGATTGGAACAGGGCGCCCCCGCCCGCTTCGAAATAATCGATGCCGGCGTCGCGGGCCGCTTCGACCGCGGGCAGATAGTCCGCTCGAAACGCCCGGCCACCATAGGTGGACTGGAGACCGTCGCGAAACGCGGTGCACATAAATCTGACTTTTTTGCTCAAGTCAATCTCTTTCTTCTACGTCGCTAACCCACCAGAACCGACCACAACACCCCGGCGCCGATGGCCGAGCCGATCACCCCAGCTACGTTGGGTGCCATGGCATGCATGAGCAGAAAATTGTGTGGGTCTTCTTTCTGGCCAACCATCTGTACCACTCGCGCCGAATCCGGAACAGCGGACACGCCGGCGGCGCCAACCAGCGGATTGATCTTGTCCTTGAGGAACAGGTTCATGAATTTGGCGAAGAGGACCCCCCCGGCGGTGGCGATGGCGAACGACAACGCGCCAAGGGCGAAGATGAGCACGGATTGTGGTTTCAGGAAAGTCTGTGCCTGGGTGCTGGCCCCAACGGAAAAACCAAGCAGGATGGTGACGATGTCGACCATGGCGGTGCGGGCGGTAGCTGCGAGGCGTTCTGTCACTCCGCTCTCCTTCAACAGATTGCCGAAAAACAACATGCCCACAAGTGCGATCGAGCCCGGCGCGATCAGTGCCGCTATGAGGAACGCGACGATCGGAAATATGATCTTCTCCCGCTGTGTTGCCCGCCGTGGGGCCTTCATCTGGATGAGACGCTCCTGCCGGGTTGTGAGCAGCTTCATGATCGGGGGTTGGATCACCGGCACCAGCGCCATGTAGGAATAGGCGGCGATCGCTATGGCACCCAGTAGATGGGGCGCCAGCTTAGCTGACAGAAAGATCGCCGTCGGCCCATCGGCACCGCCGATGATTCCGATCGCGCCAGACTCGGCCGGGGTGAAGCCGAGGTACAGTGCTCCAATAAGCGTCAGAAAGATGCCAATCTGTGCGGCT
Source organism: Candidatus Latescibacterota bacterium (assembly GCA_965217095.1). GTDB lineage: Bacteria > Latescibacterota > UBA2968 > UBA8231 > UBA8231 > CAYNZV01. Next base: position 4,224,434 of record OZ244235.1, on the reverse strand, counting down.
GCACCCAGAAGAACCAGCTTCGGATTGGCGAGCATCGTGGAAAAATCGGTCATGGCACCGATGCCGAGGAAGATCAGCGGCGGGAAGATGCCCTGGGATACACCGAAGTAGATGTAACTCAAAACGCTGCCCTGGTCGTAAACGCCCAGCGCCATGCTCGGGATCGAGTTGATGTTGCCGACGACCATGCCGAATCCGATCGGCACCAGGAGAAGCGGTTCGTAGTCCTTGATGATCGCGAGACTAACGAAAATAATGCCGATGGCGATCATCAGCAGATTGCCCCACGTCATGGTGGCAAAACCGGTGGTTCCGAAGAAGTCCAGGAGAATCTTCACGAAACCGTTTCCTGGTGTAGAGCGAAACCGATTGCGGCGATGCGGTCCACCGTCTCTGGAACCGGTGCCGCGGCGGCCTGATGCGCGTCGTCCACCGCGGGCAGCAAGCGACCGACCAGTTCCAGGGTCCGTGGCAAGCAGCGGATAAACAGGCTGATCGTCATCAGGGCGACAAATACAATAGCCATCCCGGCCATGGCGAGGGCAGGTCCCTGACCGGCGGTGATGTTCTGAATGTCGAAGGTCAACTCGTGCATCAGTTCAGCTCGCGCTCATGAATGGAGCCAGTGCGGTTGCGCAAATGACCGCCTTGCCGTCCGGTTAGAAAAGCCTGAATCTCGGCAATGATCGACAGCCCGATCTCCTCGGAGGTCTCGGCGCCGATGTCCAAACCGACCGGAGTGAACAGCCGGTGAGCCGCTTCCTCGTTTAGGTCCACTCCTTCCCGTTTCAAGTCGCTCATCAGGCGACCGGTGCGCTCAGGAGGTCCGAGGATGCCCAGGTACTCCAGGTCTACGGCCGCCAGATGCCGGAGAAGGGCAAGATCGTTCAGATAGTCATGGGTCATGACCAACACTACCGATCGCCAGTCCAGCGCGACCTTATCCGCCGTTTCATCCGCTGTCGACAGGAGCACGGCGCTCGCCTCGGGAAACCGCTCCGGCCGGGCGCGTGATGGCCGATGGTCCACCACTACCACGTCCCATCCCAATTCAACGGCGAAACGCACCAGGGGTGCGATGTGGGAATCGGCGCCAAAAACCACCAGCCGGGTCGGCGGCTGCACCGGCTCCACCAAGAAACGGACGCGGCCGCCCGGGTAATCGCACGAGCGGGAATAGGATCGCGCCGGCGCCCGCCGGGAAGCGAGATGTACCCATTCCTTCCTTGCTTCCCACTCCACGACCTCCCGCATCCCGCTGTCGCGGAAGTCGTCCGCGATGGAACCGTCTTCTCTCAAGATCAATCGCTGCGGCATCGCCGCAGCTTCTCGATCCTCCCATTCGAAGGCGGTCGCCAGAACTCCCGATGCACGCGAGGCCACGCAGGACTCGAGAAACTCCACAAATTCAACGCCTCCAGCCTGGGGTAGCGCTTCTAACAATATCTTTGTGACCCCGGCACACCCTCGACCAGTGCCCCACAGAACGTCGTCGTCGGAAGTGGAATCGTAGGTTAGCAGCTGGGACAGGCTCGTTTCGCGTACCACATGGGCATGTGCCAACAGATCGCCTTCAAGACATCCCCCACCCATGGTGCCTATGGTTTGTTGCCGTGCGTCTACCACCATACGCGCTCCAGGGGCGCGATAGAAGGAGCCCGAAGTCTCCACTACGGTGGCCATCACCAACCGCTCGCCGCTCCGGGCTCGATCGGCTGTCTCGAGAATATGCCGCAACTCCGTCATCCTTTGAGTCCTGATTTTGCCATGAGCCGTTCATAATTCTCGCCGTCGGGTTATGCACCGGTCCAGCGCCGCCGCCGATCCGGATCTAGAGAGGTCCGGCCCCTTAGTCCCTCGGCGGTCAGGACAAACCTATTAATATGAACCGAGCTAACGGCACTTGCAAGGAATCGGAGTAGGGTCCGGGATTGCTCCAGTTGGACCAATCCCTATATTTATGCTGGCTTTACGGCACGTTCATGACACTCGATCGCCCGCCTCATCGCCGCAGAATCGGGCGCTTTGCGCAACCGCTGAGTTTCTCCTGATCGTCCTGGCTCAACCACCGCTCGTGATCCCGAACCACTCTACCCAGGCGTCGAATCGGCGCAGAAGTGTCTCACATGACCACTGAAGCGTCCGCCCCGTCCTCGGAACAATTGCTAGACGAACTGGGTCGTCCGTTGAACAGCTTGCGGGTCTCGGTAATCGACCGTTGCGACCTGCGCTGTTCCTACTGCATGCCGGAGCCCGAGTATTCCTGGCTCCCTTCCGGCGATATCCTCAGCTTTGACGAGATAACAGCGCTTGTGGGAACCTTTGCCGGGTTGGGCGTTACCAGAGTGCGGATAACCGGCGGCGAACCCCTGCTTCGGGGCGATCTCGACCAGTTGGTGGGCCGTCTGCGACAGATCCCCACCATCCGCGAAATTGCGCTTACCACCAACGGAACCCAGCTGGCTCGTTGGGCAGAACGCCTGCGCACCGCCGGGCTCGACCGGGTGACGGTCAGTCTGGATTCCTTGCGTCCTGAACGGTTTGCTCGTCTCACGCGACGAGACGACCTGACCAAGGTACTCAATGGGATCGAAGGAGCGGCGGCGGCGGGGTTCACGGGGCTCAAGATAAACGTGGTGGTGATGCGTGGTTTCAACGACGACGAGCTTGTTGACCTAGTGCAGTTCGGCGAGCAGGTCGGGGCGGAAATACGGTTCATCGAGTACATGGATGTAGGTGGAGCGACAAGGTGGAGCGCAGATCAGGTGGTAAGCAGTGCGGAGATCGTCGAGCGTATCCATAAGCGATTTGGACCAGTCCGCACGCAGGGTAGTCAGGGTCACGCGCCTGCCCGTCGATTTGAGCTACCCAACGGGCAGCGGTTCGGCGTCATTGCCTCCGTCACCGAACCGTTCTGTAGCGCCTGCGACCGCAGTCGCCTGACTGCTGACGGTATCTGGTACCTCTGTCTCTACGCCCAAGACGGAATCAACCTGCGTTCGGCTCTGCGAAAGGAGGGCGCAGAGGCAGGTTTGGCAGACCTCATTCGCAAGGCCTGGAACAAACGCCAAGACCGCGGGGCCGAGCTGCGGCGTTCCACTTCCGCTCGGGAAGCGCTCTATCAGATCGAACAGCTGAAGAAGTATCCCCACCGCGAGATGCATACCCGGGGAGGGTAAGCAGCATGGACTACTTCCACAGCAGGCGCTACCTCGACACCCTGCCCGACTGGGAAACGGGTCGTCCGCAGCTGGGACCGCTCAACGGGTACCTGCCGCGTATGCGGCAGTTGTTGAGACGCCTCGGGGACCCGCAAGATAGCTTTTGTTCCGTGATCGTGGGCGGTTCTAACGGCAAGGGTACGGTGGCCAGCCTCGTAGCGGCGATGCTGAAGGCTTCGGGGTGCACCGTCGGGTTGTACACCCAACCCCATCTGCACACCGTCCGCGAACGAATTCAACTTCAAGGTTCTCTAGTAGACCGCGACAGGTGGGCGGAAGCCACGAGTTTCTTCTACGATCAAACCCGAGAATTCGAAACGGAAGGGCATGGGCCCTTCAGCAAATTCGAAGCGGTGACCGCGCTGGCAGCCCACCTTTTCAGGAAAGCGGGGATGCAGTACGGCGTTTTCGAGGTGGGACTCGGAGGCCGCTTCGACGCCACCAACGCGTGGGACTCCGAGCTGGCCGTCTTGACGCCGGTTGCCCTGGATCACGTGGAGGTTCTGGGCGAAGATCTCCTGAGCATCGCGGCCGACAAGGTGAAGATCGCGCGTCCGGGCCACACCTTGGTAACCACACCCCTGCAAGCCCCGATTGTGTTAGCTTTTCTCCGCGTTTACTGCGAGCGTGAAAAGGTAGAGCTGCAGATTTCCCCGAAGGTCGATCCCTGCATCCTACCGGGGGATGCGACGGAGGAGACGGGATTTCGATGGCAAGCGCTTCCAAAGGATATCGGCGCCTCGGACGCTGCATCGACGGGCGGTTTCCGGCGTCCCCGTTACTACCTTGAGAACGCCGCGCTGGCAGTGAGCGCTGCCCGGCTGTTGATGGCCGATCGCTTCAACCACGACAAGGCCCAACAGGTGGTAGCTGGCCACCGCTGGCCGGGGCGCTTCGAGAAAGCTCAGGACAGGCCCTGCGTCTTGCTGGACGGAGCTCACAACCCTGCCGCTGCCTGCGCTCTGGCCGCTGACCTGAGCCCACTTTCGTCGCGCTGGACCTTCGTCGTGGGAGTCAACGATGGGCACGACCCGGCGGGCATCATGGCGGCGCTAAAACCGTTGGCTGACCAGGTGATTCTCACCTCGTCCGATCACCCCAAAGCCTACGATGTCGACGTGTTGGAAGAGGCCGTGCCGACCGGGTTGGACCATCTAAAGGTCGGTACCTGGACGCAGGCGTTGCGACAAGCGCTCGATGGCCTCGGCCCGGAGCATTTTCTCTGCGTCACCGGTTCGTTGCACCTGGTCGCGCGGGCACGGGAATTCTTCAATCTCCCTATGGAACGCGAGGGCATCAGCGAAGAGGTGCCGTTGGAGAGCCTGACTTGCATTGCCATGGCCAGTCAGCGCAGCGGTTTCGAATGCCAGCGCATATCCGACAACGACAACGTCTTTATGGTCAGGACCCGCGAACGACCACTCTACTTTCTGCGCAACAAACACCCGTTCAACGACTACGTCAGCGCTCGCCTGGCGGAGGACAAGGGGTATCAATTCGAGCTGTTCACCCGGTCTGGCCTGCCGACACCGAAGACCGAGCAAGTCTTCAATCCCTTTGCCGACGATCGTTTCGACCGTTACAAGAATCATCAGTCGGTCGACCAGGCGGTAGATGATATAGAATCGCGGTTTTCCTACCCCCTGCTGGTGAAACGTTATCTAAGTTCCGTGTCTCAAGGTGTTTTTCTCGAAAGCGACGGAGCGTCGCTGCGAGCAAGGATGAGAATGTTGTTCGAGAACAGCGGTTACCTCGACAACATCCTGTTGATCCAGTCTCTTGTGTGCGGCCCCGAGTACAGGATCGTGGCCAGCCAGGGGGAACTCTTGCTGGCGTACGAGAAGCGGTGCGACGAAGGTCTTTCTCCGGGCTGTTTAAACCCCCTGCACCAAACCACCGGTCGCGCGGTCAAGCTGACGAACCCAGAACGTCTGGATGCAATGAAAGAGTTGACGCGCCGTGTGTCGGAGGTGATCGATCTGGGGTTCTATGCGATCGACCTCATCGACGGCAGGGACGGATACAGCATACTGGAACTGAATCCCAACCCGTTTTGTTATTTCTACAACAGAGACAACGGGCGGGAAGACTTCGTGTCGATATACGAATTTCTGCTCGAGAAATATGTCGGTCGCCGCAGCGGCACCTCACATTCCTTCGCCAGCTTCGCCAGAAGCACCGGTTAACCTCCGTCGCTCGTGCTCCCCCCCTGTCTACGCAGGAGAATTCTCTCAACATTCTGTGGTCGGCGCCGATCAATAAAATGTGGGCCAGGTATTGGTCCCAGGTCTCCTAATCCTCCTTAGGGGTAAGGCATCCCCTGCCGGGTCCGACTCGGCAGGGGATTTTTTTACGCCGCCGCCGTGGCGCTGTTTCCAGGGCGCTTGGGCAGCCACAGGGCGAGAATACCGGCTGGCAACGTGAACAGCGAGACGTACTTCAGGGTTTCCGCTACACCGATTTGGTCGGCCAGATGTCCGACGAACGGCAGGCTGAGGCTGGCAATGCCCCAGCTGAATCCGAGGGGCAGGCTGGAAGCCAAACCGGAGTTGTGCGGAGCCAGTTCCTGAGCGACGGCAACGAGCACGGAATTCGAGGACATGATTAGGCCGCCACCGATAAAGAGCAGCACGTAACTGAGCCATCCCGTCGAGTCGACGAAGTAGTACAACGCGGGACAGGCCAGCAGCAGCGCGCCCCAAACCATCGGTTTGGGTTCAATACGATCCGCGAGATAGCCTACCGCCAAACTGCCCACGACACCCGCGACGTTGTAGATCGCCAACATGCCACCGCCCTCCACCAGGGAGAGACCCCGTTCCCGCGCCAGGACGGTCAGGTAAAATCCGAACCCCATTCCCGCCGCCGACCTGGTGATGACAACTAGAGTGATCAACAGGAGGGGTACCGCCTGGGGGCCCAGACTCTCACGCAGGCCAATGCTCCGGGTCCTGTTGACCGTTGGATTCTCTAGCGGCACGAAGCGGAAAACCAGAATGGCGGCCGCGATCCCAGGCAAGCTGAGCCACGGCAACCTTTCCAATCCAAACACTGTGGTGTAATACGGCACCCAGAGCGGGACGATGCCCAGCGCCATGGTGCCCCCAAAAATAAACAGGGAAAGTCCGAACGAACGTTGATTGCCGCTCAGATCTCCCGCCAGGGAAAACGACTGTGGATGAAAGGCCGCAACCCCCAAGCCTCCGAGTGCGAGCACGATGAGCAGCACGGTGTAATTGGGAGCAACTCCTATGAGCGGACTGAACACGGCGGTCAGCAAGGCCCCCGAAAGGACGAGGTATCGCCGCGACATGCGGTCGGCCCACAAACCCATCAACGGCTGGCTGAGATTGCACAGGGAAACGATGGTGCCGAGCAGGCCGGCGTAGGCCAAACTCAGTCCCATGCGTTCGTTGACCAGCGGCAGAATCGGCGCCAGCAGGGTGGCATAGCTGTCGACGCAAAAATGACATAGGGCGGTCAAGAACAGACGGAGTTTCTGCACGAGTGTCTACCAGAAAAAGGGCGGGAAGGAGTCAAGTAGACTCCCTCTCGCCCAAGATGATCACACCGGCTCGGTGGTCACTTCCCGTCCGAATGTCCGGCATGAAACCGTCGGCGCACCGCGTACACGCCGGTTGAGCCAGCGGTCGGCTACTTCTTGCTTTTGGCTACCTTATTGCGCAAGACGCCGATCTTGGAAATCTCGATCTCGACGGTGTGACCGGGTTTCATGAACTCCCCAGTGGTGGCGCCGACGCCGGAGATGGTGCCCGTACTTATCAGGTCGCCGGGTTCGAGGGTGATGATGGCGGAGATGTACTCGATGATCATTCTGACCGGGTAGAGCATCTGACCGGTGTTGTTGTGTTGTCGCCGCTCCCCATTGATGTAGGTGCTGATGTCTAGCGTCTGGGGATCGCGAATATCATCGGTTGTGGTAATCCACGGTCCCTGCGGAGCAAAGGTGTCCAGCCATTTTCCGTTGAGCCAGTCAAACCATTTGTCCTGCGGCCGGCTCTCAGTCCGCTTGCGAATGAGCAGATCGCGTTCGGATACGTCGTTCATCACGGTGTAACCTGCCACGTACCTAAGCGCATCCTTCGCCTTGACGCCTTTGGCCTTGCGCCCCATCACGACACAAAGCTCACCTTCCCAATCGATGGAGCGAGCTACCGGCGGGATCAAGATAGCATCACCGGGATTTATGACGGTGGTGGTCGGTGGTTTCATAAATACACGAGGGGTCTCTTTGTCCTGCACGGACATCTTGCCCCCACCTTCTTCGATGTGGTCCTGATAGTTGCCCGCCAGGCAAAAGACCTTTTTAGGGTTGGGTACGGGAGCGCGCAACTTTACTCGACTTACGTTGTGGCTCGTCTTGCCATCCGCTTTCGCCGGTGAGCCCAGTTTCTCCGTGGCAAGGCTAGCCGCCTTCTTCGCCGTGCTCATTCCCTTGCTGCCCGCCTCCAGCAGCGTCATCATGTCGGTAAAAAAAGGATGAGGCTTGCGTTTCTCCTTGCGCGCCAGCGCGCGATCCGCCGCCACCAGGTCGATCACAATCCTGTCGTTGTCGACTACGGCGCCGACTGCTTCCGTCTTTTTCGCATAATAGGTTGCAAGTTTCATGAAATCCTCCTGAGGGGTGGTTCAATACCGTATTGAGATTCAAGCAGAGCGATAGTCTAAACCGGCCCCCAAGGCATGTCAATCAGAGGCGCAGGCGAACACTCACAAGTGGCTCGATCGTTCGCCCAGGTGTATATTCGCAACAATTCAAACCCCTCCCACGGTCGATTCACCCCCCGACTATTCCTGTGCGCACATGACCGACGCCCCTGGGTTCTTCGCCCACGAAAGCAGCTGTATCGACCAACCGTGCGAGATCGGCGCAGGCACACGCATCTGGCATTTCAGCCACGTCATGTCCGGGGCCCGCATCGGCGCCAACTGTATACTGGGACAGAACGTCTTCGTCGATCGCCAGGTCATCGTCGGCCGCGACTGCAAGATACAGAACAACGTTTCGCTCTACAGTGGTGTCGTGCTGGAAGACGGGGTGTTCTGCGGTCCTTCTGTGGTATTCACAAACGTGATCAACCCGCGGGCCCGCATCGAGCGCAAACACGAGTTCAAAGCGACCCACGTCGGTGAAGGGGCCAGTCTGGGTGCCAACGCCACCATCGTCTGCGGGGTTACTATCGGCGCCTACGCCTTCGTGGGCGCCGGTGCTGTGGTCACCCGGGACGTCGTGGCTTACGCCGTGGTATACGGCGTGCCGGCACGGCGGAAAGGGTGGGTGTGCGAGTGCGGCATGCTGTTGCCCGACGATGAGACGGCGCCCGAGCTGAACTGTCGGACCTGCTCCAAGGAATTTCGCCAGGACGCCGACGGCCTTACCATGGCCACCTGACAATGCTCAGGGCAACCCCAGAGTTTTGTGTACACGGCTCGACAGACGCCACTGCGGGTGGCACTTGAGAATGTCCAACGCCTTCTGCAGGTATTCCGCTTTCGACGACTCCGGCTGCAGATAGATACACCCTGCAAGGTTTTCCTCTACCCGCTCTTCTTTGAACGACTTTCCAACGACGTATTTCAGTTCGTCGATGCGGCGAAATCCGTCGACCACCGGGAAACACTTGGGCGACACCGTCCAGTGCTCGATCCACTTGTAGAGCATGGGATCCGGACCAATTGTACCGTTGGTCTCAATGTGGATCCGGTACCCCTTGTCCACCAGGACACGGCAAAGCTCGGCGATATTCTGCCCAAGAGGTTCGCCTCCCGTAAGACAGACCCATGGGGCTGGATGTCGCTCAACCTCAGCGGCGATGTCGTCGACGCTCCGCTCCGAAAAGTAGTCGAACTCGGTATCGCAGAACCGGCATCGAAGATTGCATCTGGCTAGGCGCACGAAGGTGGTGGGTTGCCCAACACGCATCCCCTCCCCTTCTATCGAATAGAAGATTTCGTTGACTTGAAGTGTTGCCCCCGAGTCGCGCCAAAGCGGCAATCGGTCCGCAGGCGCCTGGGGTATCTCTTCCAGGACATTCATCGGGACCAGGTCATATCGATTTCGTATTCGAGCGGATCCGCCGATTGGTTTGTTTTAAACGCGGCGATCCGTTCGACGCAAGCATTGCAGATGCCGCACGCCGGGCGCCGGCCTTCGTAACAGGTGTGGGTGAGCTCGTAAGGAACCCCGAGGCGCAGGCCGATCTCAACCACCTCGGTCTTCATTTTGTCTACAAAAGGCGTATGAAGTTTGACCGAGCGCTCTATAGTAGACCCGAGGCTCAAACTACTTTCCAAGCTGTCATAGAATACTCGGCGACAATCGCGGTAGCTTTCGTAGTCGTCGCGCACGGGTGCGATATAGATCTCATCCACCGACAGGGATTCAGCGTAGGCGGCGGCGAGGGTGACCATAAGCATGTTTCGCAAAGGCACGACCGTGTTGACTTGCCGTTGATCGTGAGCGGGCGGCATCTCGAGATTCGGGTCCACGAGCGGGCTGCCACCGATGGGGCGCAGGTCCATCGACAAGACTTTGTGAAACCCTACGCCAGCGCGCTCGCTCAAACGTTTGGCGTATTGCAACTCTACGGCATGGCGTTGACCATAGTCGAAACTCACCGTGCAAACGGGGAGCAGGCGCTCGGCGGCCATCCACCACAGGCAGGTGGCCGAGTCCATGCCACCGCTCAGAAGCAGAACTGCTTCACCGGGCATTGAAAGCACTCTCCAACAGTCGACTAGATCGGGATGGGGTCGCGGTGCAGGACAAACCTCTCCGGCCGATGATAAGAACCGGATTTGGCCAGTCGCAGGCAATGGGGAAATCTTGACACTGCCTACCGGCTCAGGGATATTGGGGCGTTAATTTTTTCCGGAGACACCATGGCACTTCCGACCCAAGGACTGGATGACCCTCTGGGGTCACCCAAGGACAAGAAACCTCGCCGCAGCCGCATCGGCAAGCTGCGCACGACGATCATGGCAGGGGTCACGATCATCGCGCCGCTGTGGATTACCATATGGATTTTGGAAAAACTTTTGCGCTTGGCCGAAAGTTTTTCAACCCCGGTCATCCGTCAGTTCGCGCGGTGGTTGGGCGATCCGGACTTTCATATACCGTTTCTGGGAGTCCTTTTGACCTTTCTCATTCTGTGGTGTGTCGGTGCTGTTGCCGCCAACGTCGTTGGCAAGCGTTTGCTGCAGAGTGCTCGCGAAGCGCTGGAAAGGCTGCCCGTGGTGCGTACCATCTACGCACCGATTCATCAGCTGATGGAAACTATGGCCTCACCGGAGGAGGCGGGGTTTAAGAAGGTTGTCCTACTGGAGTATCCGCGCAAAACCGTATGGACGCTCGGGTTCATGGCAGGCGACGTGCCTATGGAAGACGGGCGCGAACTGGCCCATAGCATCTTCGTACCCACCGCACCCAACCCGACTACCGGTTTTATGCTCATCGTTCCCACAGACCAGCTTCGAGACACCGACCTCACCGTGGAGGAGGCGCTAAAGATGATCGTGTCGGCGGGTGTCGTGGTGCCCCCCTCACTCGGCCTCGTCTCCGGCGGCGAAGCAGCTGTCCCGGCGGAACCTGCCGTCTTCGATCCGGCCACGCTACAGGCGCGCCGCCAGTCCAAAGATTAGTCCGCTTGCCCTTGGGTCGGTCAGTCCCTTCCTCACATAAATCCCAAGACCTTGGCAATATAACCGTTGTTTGGTCTTTGCAATCGGTTTCCAATCATGGCTTCTAGCGTGATCGACTCGTCCAGTCGAGTCGTGACCGCGCCGTCGGTGTCGGTGCGATAGACGCGACATCTACCGCGCAACCGTGCCAATACCTCTTGGGAAGGGTGTCCAAACTTGTTGAACGATCCCACGGAGATGATCGCGATTCGTGGATTCACGGCATCGACGAACGCCGGTCTCGAAGAGGTCTTCGATCCGTGATGGGCGACCTTTAGAATGGTGGATTGCAAACGTTCTCCCCACCCCAGCATGGCGGGGTCGGACTCGACCTCGATGTCACCGGTGAATAGAACCGAGTTCGCTCCCGCTTCCAAGCGCAGCACCACCGAACCATTGTTGAGATCGTGGGGCGATTCGCCGGTGGCCTTAACGAACGCGGAGGTCGGGTGCAGGACGAGCGCTCCAACTCCTCCAAGGCCAACCAGCGAATCCCCCGCAGCTACCCGGTGATAATGGATCTTCTTGGTGCGTATCAGTTCGCGCAGCCGCCCGCTGGTCCAGGAGTCATAAGCCTGTCCGGAATCGATGAAATGGTCCACCTCCACGTTCTCCAGGAGGTAAACGAGGCCGCCGATGTGGTCGCTGTGGGGGTGGGAGGCAACCACCATGTCGATACGGCGTACGCTGCGGTGGCGCAAAAACGGCACAAGCACACGCTCGCCGTAGTCGAAATGGGAGGTGCGGATACCCCCGTCAACGATCATCGTGCGCCCGTTGGGGAACTCGACGAACGCTCCGTCTCCCTGACCCACATCGAGGAAGGTGATCTGCAGCCGACTCTCGCGTAGCTGCGAGCTCCAGAGCGAGAGGTTGGCGTAGAGCAAGACGGTGTATATCAACGCGTGGCGCGCCCACCGCCGGCTGTCGCAGTGGGCGAGCAGGAAAACGCAGGCGACGCTGACGGTCAGAAACTCGACGCCTGGCTTGGGACAGGTCAGCGAGGATCCGGGCAGGGCGCTGATCGCACCGACCACCTCGATGAGGGACGTCAATACCAGGTAATTACAGCCATTAAAGGCAGTGGCTAGCAGAGGAAGAATCCAGCCGGTGATCGCACTCAAGAGACCCAGGCCGACTGCCAATCCCAGGATAGGTACCACCAGCAGATTGGCGGGAAGCGAGAGCGGTGCCACCTGTTGGAAGTGGTAGGCGATCAGCGGTCCGGTTCCCAGCTGAGCCGCCAGTGATACACACGCGGGCCCCACAACCCATTTTCCCCAATCGCCATCCTTCCAGGATTGCGGAATCCAGTGGGTGAGAGGACCGTAGAGCGCGACAATGGAGAAGGTGGCCCCGAACGACAGCTGAAAGCTCAACGTGAACAAGCTTGTGGGCCAAACCGCCAGGATGACCAGCGCGGCCAGGCCCAGCGAGTTGTAGATGTCTCCGAGCCGTGCCAGGGCGCGACCGAGAAGAACGACACTAACCATGATAACGGCGCGCACCACCGGAGGTTGTAGTTCGGTAACAAAGGCGTAGAGAGCCAGAACAACCACCGTCGTTACGGTTGTCGCGCGACTGGACATGCGGCACAGCTTGAAGGCGGTGAGGAAGAACACCGCAACCAACCCGACGTGCAGACCGCTTATGACCAGTGCATGTGCCAGCCCCGTACCTCTGAACGCGTCCCCCACCTCGCCGGGGATACGGTGTTTCTCACCCAGTAACATGCCCCTCAACAACCCGCCCGGGGCTCCGGTGAGATTGCGTCCGATGCTGCGCCGAACCGAGGCGCGAATCGGCAAGATCAGATACTCGTACAGCGGATGTCCCCGGTGGCCTACCACCCGAACGATTTGCTCCCGTTTGCGCACGCTTACGGTGGCGAATATGTCGCGCATCCTCAGGAAACGGCGATAGTCGAACGCGCCCGGATTCCGCGCCGGTTCCGGTCTGCGCAGACGGCCTGAAACAACGATCCGATCGGCGTAATCCGCCGCGATCTCGAGATCGTTGACCGTGACCAGGATGCGCCCACTTACCCAGAACCGCGCGCTATCGTTTTCCACCTCTTCAAGCGCAACCAGGACACGGGTCCTGTCGCTACTGCGCTGGGGTTCTTCGAGAATCGTTCCCGTGATCAATGCTTTGGTGCCGAAGAGGCCGGTCCGGCTGATGTGACGCGCGGGTAACAGAGACGTGTCCGATTCGTAACGCAGAGCGCCACAGGCAAGAATCAGCGAGAAGAGGGTAAGGTCCCGTGCCAGGGCTCCAAAGCCGGAGTTGGGATTAAGGTTCAGTCCCAGCAGAAACAGCGTACCCGCTCCCAACCAGACGGCGATGACGTCCAACGCCAGCCAATCGGCTAGCAGGATCCCGAGGGCAAACGCGCCCCCCGACCACACGGCTGGCCGGCGTTTGAAACGGAGGAGAGCAAACGTCATGACCGGAGGCGGGCAAAAACCGTTCCTCCTCGACGTCTGGAAACCGGAACTCTATCTTACGGTGAAATGAATGAGTTGAACGGCAAACAGCGGCGGTTTCTGCGGGGTTTGGGCAATCGCCTGAAACCGTCCGTGAACGTGGGTAAGGAGGGCGTGTCGCCGGAACTGCTGCGATCTATCGAGGACGCCTACGCGAATCACGAGCTGATCAAAATCAAGCTGGAGCGCGGTTGCCCGAGGGATCGCAAGGAGGTGGGACCGGTGTTGGCGCGGGAAACCGATTCTCATCTGGTGCAGATCCTCGGCCAAACCGTGCTTCTGTACCGAGCGGACCAAGAAAATCCCGCGATCCAGCTTCCCTGAACGACCGTCTCCACGAATCCGTCAGGAGAGCCGCCGCGGTGGTCAGTCTGATTGCTCCGCCAGCATCGTCAAGACCCGCTCTCTTCCGACCAACTTGACGAACGATCCGAATCGCGGACCCCGTTCTTGTCCCAGTATTACTTCGTAGAACGAGCGAAACAGTTCCTTCGGCTCCACGCCGGAGTGGCGGGCGACCTCAAACGGGATGGCCTGCAGCGTCTCTTCATCTTCGGCATCGACGTCGGCCAGGCGGTCGCGCATCGTGCCGAAGAGATTTCGTTCATCGGACGTAGCACGCCTGAACTTCTTGTTGGGGAGTACAAAATCCCGGTAGTAGTTCAGCCCTTTCTCCACCAGGTCTCGCACCACATCCTGATACTTCAGGGCCTGGTCGTCGTAGCGCACCAGATAGTCGAGCAGCAACTCGAACGAGTCCGATCCCAAGGCAGCGATCAGGTTGTTCACCATACTGAAATTAACCGCCGCGTCGTAACGGGGTGCCGTCGAGCCCGGACCAAAGATGTGCCAGATGTCCTGCTCGGGGCGATCGTTGGCGTCGATCTGGTCGAAGCGGCGCAAGGCTTCCAGGTAGTCGTCCACGCACTTGGGCACCACATCCCAGTAGAGCCGGCGCGCGCGCTTGGGGTTTTGCAGGATGTAATACAACAGAGATTCGATGGGCGCGTACTCGACCCATGCGTCCACGGTCAGACCTCTACCCACGCTCTTGGAAATCTTGCGGCCCTCCTCGTCGAGAAAGAGCTCGTAGGTCAATCCCACGGGAGGCACCTTGCCCATAAGCCGTACGATCCGGCCGGATAGTTTTGCGGATTCGATCAAGTCCTTACCGTACATCTCGTAGTCCACCTCATAGGTGTACCACCGCAACGCCCAGTCTACCTTCCAGTTTACCTTGACCTGACCACCGAGGATCGACTGCTCTCCCGAGGCACCACAGCCGGATGCACCCTCGAGCTGGCGGTCACAGACGAAATCAACGCTCTGCCGGTCGACATGACAGTCCACAACTCTGGTGGCGTAGACCGAACCGCACTGCGGGCAGATCGGAAAGAACGGCGACCAATCCTCGCGGTTTTCCTGTCGCAAGGTGGGAAGGATCAGATTCTTGACCTTCTCGACCTCGCGCAGAAGGATCGCAAGGCCTTCGTCGAAATCGCCCCTGGCATACGCTTCACGCGAGCTCTGAAACTCGTAGTCGAAGCCGTACGCATCGAGAAACTCCTGCAGCTTAGCGTTCATATAAGCGCTGTAGCTGTCGCACTTTCCGAACGGATCCGGGATGGCGTGCAGCGGGAGGCCCAGGTGAGTGGCGAGCATCTCCGCGTTGGGAAGATTCAGAGGCACCTTGCGCAAGCCGTCCATGTCATCGCTAAACGCGACCAGCCGCGATGGGGCGTCGGTCAAATAGGTGTAGGCTTGGCGGACGAAGGTCGTCCGTGCAACCTCCGCAAACGTGCCGATGTGCGGGAGTCCGCTGGGTCCGAAGCCGGTTTCAAACAGGGTCGGGCGGTCGTCGCGGTGAGGGCGTTGTTCGATAATCTTTCGGGCCTCTTGGAAAGGCCACGCTTTGTATTCATGCATCGTCGGTACTCGGTATCGGGAGTCTATGGGTGATGTGCAAATGCTGCGCGCTCGGCCGCGACTGCGCTCTAAGCGCTTGAAGAGTTTGGAGGTTCGTACTAATGCGGGGCAGACAGCGAGAGGCGGCAATCTGCGTCATACGAATCGGACGTAAGGAAACTAGCGATTGCGAAACGTAATTCGTCCGCGGCTCAGATCGTAGGGAGACAGAGCTACGGTCACTTGATCGCCCGGCAGCACGCGAATGTAGTACTTGCGCATCTTGCCGGACAGATGCGCCAGGATTTCGTGGCCGTTCTCCATTTCGACCTTGAAGTAGGCATTGGGCAACGCCTCCTTAACAACGCCTTGAACCTCGATCGATTCTTCCTTCGCCATATCTCTCCAGTCCGAAGGGTTCTGGCAAGTCTCGGTGGCTCATGGAAAACAAAAAGCGAGTGAGTCACTCGAAATAGCCCTTGATTCTCACTCGCTCTACGACACTACGAAAGGACTGTTCTCAGCGACCCATACCTGCTCCACAAAATCCAAAAACCTGCCTTACAAAACATTATTCGTACCTTGGATATTCTACGAATAGTACTTGCCAATGTCAACGAAGGAGAAGAGAAGGAAGCGGATCATGGCCAGAACTTCTGAATGCGGTTGTTAAAGGTGTCGGCTACGTACACCGAACCAGACGCGTCGCGCGCGATGCCACCGGCGACAACCTCTCTTTCCAACAACCTGCCCGATTCAAGATTGTCGATAACGACGGCCTTGCCTGAGAACGCGAACTCGCCTTTGCCTTTGCCGCTGGATCCCCACCAGGTGTGTGTTTGTCCGTCGCGAAAAACCTCAATGCGATCCGCGCTCGAATTCACAACAAAGATGCGTGAATGCGCATGCTCCATAGAAAAGTCAGCAGCTGCCGAGACCGGAAGATCATGCGTCAACGTGCTCTCCGCGGGCGATCTAACCGGGTCTTCGTAAAGCTGCAACTTCACCTGCGAGTTTTCTTCGAAAGAATGAACGAGGACGGCAAACTTGCCATCCCAAAGTTGCATGCGAGAGACCATCGGCGGCGGGAGCAGCCCCTGAAACAGGAGCTTCCCATGCGCATCATAGCGACGGATTTGACCGAGGCTCTCGATGAAGATGTTATCGCTCCCATCAATGGCGACATGGCGCGCAAACAGCCCTACGAGGGGACGATTCCAGACCAGCGATCCGTCGGCGTCGAATTTCGCCCAAAAAGCTTCAGGAGTAGTGCCTTTCTTCAGCACGTTGTAGATGACGTAGACGTTGCGTTTCGAGTCCAGCGCCAGGGCGGGCCCATCCAGCGCACCCAAACCCAGGCATGCCAGCCGCGCGTCCGCAAATCGCAGAGAGTTTAATGGGTTGCCCGCGCGGTCAAAGCGCAGGACCATCCCCGTCCCAGCACCCACCACCAGGACGACGCCCTCGTCGTCGACGGTGAGCCGAGTGGGCAGAAAGTTGACGCTGGGAGGCGCCGCCGGCCATGCATTGGCGAAACCATGGATCCGCCCGCGCACCGGATTGCTGGGGATATCTTTCTTCTCGGTTCGCGTCAGAACGCGGTACTGGTACGGGCGATTTGCGTCGAGCTCGACGGCGCGAAGGGTGGTGTCGTCAATCGATTCCGCAGATTCGAAGGAGGTCCATTCATCCTCTACATACTATTGAACTTCATACACCCGAAACTCCGGATCTCGAGATCGAATCCATGACAGGCGGGCGCAGGCACACTCGCTTTCGAAGCGAACTTGCAGGGTCGGCGACCGGGCCGCGGCCGTGTTCTTGGTGGCATTGAAGCGGGAACAGGATACGAAGCTGCAAAGAGCGAGGAGAAGCAGGAAAGCAGACACCACCGAAGGTTACTGGCGCCCATCCCAGAAGTCAAGCAAGCTCGGTGGTTGAGCATGGGGATTACCATTACATTTGAAACAGGACTCCATACGGAATGAGATTTGACCCGCGGATGACGGGAATGAACTGGAAAACAGCTGGTGCTCTGGCTCTGTTTACGTGGATGGCCTTCTTTCGCTGCAGCGAACTGGAGCGCGACAACCCCGTGGACCCCGCCGTACGCCCCGAGGCCTTGAATGCCACTATATCTCTCACCATACCGCTGTCGAAGATACTCCTGAGCGTTATTCATCGCGTAGAAGCTATTCTGGTGAGCGCGGAAATGGATTCGGTGGTCAAGGAGCTCAACATCTCACCGTTGGGACCGGCGACCGGAACCATTGGCACCGTTCCCCCCGGTAGCGGGTACGCCTTGTCGCTGGTCGGTTACGATCTGGATGGAAACGAGCTGTTCCGCGGTGAGCAGAAGAACATTACGATCACCGCTGGTGACACAACCACGGTGTCGATAGACCTGGCACTGACGACGACCAACGATACATCGGGTTCCTCGGACGAGGCGGGAAGCGGCAACCAGCAGCCGGCAGAAGATTCCGAGGAAAACGGGAGCCAAAACGGCTCGGAGGGAGCCGGCCAAGGCGGGCAAAACGGCTCTGAGAGTGAAGGTGGCAGTGACGAGCAGGGAGGCGCCGCAGAGGAGGGTACCGCGGAAGAAGGAGGCGGGGAGGACTCCGCTGACGCGGAATCCGGTTCCAGTGTGTCCCAGTAACGCCGGTGCTCATGCCCCTGGTCACGCTGACATCCGACTTCGGTTACCGCGACCACTACGTGGGCGCAATGAAAGGCGCGATCCTGGCGATCAATCCGCAGGCCGCCGTCATCGATCTCACCCATGCAATCCCAACGTGTGACATCCGGGCTGGGGCCTTCACGCTGTGGCACGCCGCCCGCGAATTTCCTCCCGGCACCGTGCATCTGGCGGTGGTGGATCCCGGAGTCGGGGGCGCGCGGCGCGGACTGGTCCTGCGCGCTTGCGAGGTGCTTTGGGTCGGTCCGGACAATGGTCTGTTTCACTTTGTGTTATCAGATCCCACCTGCGAGGTTTTCGAAATTGCTGCTTCGGAGCTGATCTCGGATACGGTCAGCCCTACCTTTCATGGCCGGGACATCTTTGCTCCCATAGCCGCCCATCTAGCGCAGGGGTTAGACCCTCGAGAGGTGGGTTCACCGATCGCCGACCCGGTTCGTCTGGACATCGCACCACTGGTGCAAGACGGCAATCTGACCCGCGGGGAGATTGTCTCCGTGGATCGTTTTGGCAACCTGATCACCAACATTGCACGGGCCAACCTGAGAGACACGACGCAGCCGGTAGAGATCCGCGCCGGAAACCGCACGGTGACGGGACTGAGTTGCACCTACGGTGATGCGGAACCGGGCGTTGTCCTGGCCGTGCTCGGCAGTTCCGACCGACTCGAAATCTCCGTCAACCGGGGCAGCGCGGCCGTCCAACTAGGGCTTCAGGTCGGGGACCCGGTTACCCTGGAGTATCGCTGACACATGGCGTCCGCAGCACCCCTCATCGTCGGCATCTCCGGAATCCGCGGGATTGTCGGAGTCACGCTTACCGAGAAGATCGTGGCTCGTTTTGCGCGGGCTTTCGGCACCTGGATGTCCGCCCAAAGCACGGTCCTCGTCGCGCGCGACACGCGGCCGTCGGGAGCAGAGTTCAGCGCCGTCTGTGTGGCAGCGCTGCAGCAGACCGGTTGCGTCGTGGTGGATCTGGGGATCTGCTCCACGCCCACCACCAAGTTGATGGTGGGTGAGCTGCAGGCCAACGGCGCGTTGATCGTCACTGCCAGCCACAACCCCGGTGAGTGGAACGGACTCAAGATGGTCCGTCGAGACGGCGTGTTTTTGAACGCAACCCAGGGAGCGCAAGTAGAGCAGATCTTCGAGGCAGAAGATTTTCGCGAAGCGGCAATCCGAGACTCCTGCTCTTACCCGCGAAGCGAGTGCAATCGGGCCCACATCGAACGGGTCCTTGACCAGGTTGACGTTGAACGGATCCGCCGTGCCGGGCTCAGAGTCGCCATCGACTACTGCAATGGGGCGGGCAGCATTCTGGCCCCGGATCTGTTTGACGAGCTCGGGGTGGGTGTCGACTCGATCAACGCCGAACCCAACGGACAATTCGCCCGCGATCCGGAACCGTTGCCTGAGAACCTGAATGCTCTCGGCGAGGTGGTATGCACCAATGGGGCCGCCGCCGGATTCGCGGTCGATCCCGATGGAGACCGGGTTGCGCTGGTGGATGAGCATGGAACGCCGGTGGGGGAGGACTATACCTTGGCGCTGGCGGTGCAGACGGTGACGGCACGGAGGCAGGGCCCTGTCGTAACCACGTTGTCCACCTCGCAAACTGTCAGCGATGTTGCTGAGTCGCAGGGGTGTTCGGTAACTCTCACGGCGGTGGGCGAAGTGCACGTGACGGAAACGATGATAGAGCTGCAAGCCATTGTCGGTGGCGAGGGAAACGGCGGTGTCATCATCACCGATGTCGTGCCCGGGCGCGACGCCGCTTTGGGCATAGCGCTTACCCTAGAAGCAATGTCGCGTGCAGGTACCGGGTTATCACCCCTGATCAGCGCTTTGCCGCGGTACCATCTGAGCAAACGCAAGCTGAGCTGTACCGCTGATATGCAACAAGCCATTTCGTGGCTGCGAGAGACCCACCCAAAAGCCTACGAGCATCCCGTCGCGGATGGAACCAAACTCTATCTCAACGGCCAACTGTCATGCCCGTGGATTCATCTGCGGGCATCCAACACCGAACCGGTGATCAGGGTATGTGCGGAAAGTGCCAACGCCGCCGAAGCGACGGCATTGTGTGACGCGGTGGAGGATTTTCTGAACGGCGCGGTCTAGACGGCCGGCGAGAAGTACTATTCTAACTCGAATGCGGTTATGAGCACGTCGACCACGCGCCCCTTCCGCATCACCTTCTCGTTCGACATCTCCTTGATCGCCTGACGTAATTTCTCGACGCGGAGCGGATCTTCCAGCTGCACCGTGGAAGTGCTGCTCAGCAGCGCGACGAGGTTGTGTTTGAGTTCGATGCGCTTGCGTTTGATCTCAGCCAGGCCTGTCCCGGGGGGGCACACCTTGAAGGCAGCCTCAACCCTTAGATGTCGATCGAGGGCCCCCGCCGGATTTACGCGGACGATTTAGGAGTGGTGGCGCAGCTGCAATTGGCAATTAGGACGAGAGCGGCGAGTAGGCGACGCACTTCACCCTACGCGGGACGGATCGCGCTGGCGAATCGACGGTGAGCGCAGCAACTGCTCGTCGGGCACGGTCTCCCGTTTTCCCAATCCTGAGGAGATGTCGGCGCGTTCTTCGACTAGCTTCGTGAGGCGGTCGAGGTTTTCGTGCGCCTTTGCGGTGAGCATGTTCCGTTCTTGGGCCGTGCTGAACAATTCGGCGGCGATCTCCATGGCCGTCCAGACAGCGAGGCGGCCCTTGGAAACGGATCCACCTTGTTTCCCCGCTAACTCCCGCATCTTTTGGTCGACGTATGACGCAACACGTTGAATGTCGGCTACGTCGTCGCCATCGCTGGCTATCTGGTATTCGTCCCCAAAGATTTGAACGAGGACGCCTTTGATTTGTTCGTCGTCTCTGGCCATGATGCATCAATATAAGCGTAAATCGTGCGCACAAGCAAGTTTACGTTGCGGCAGGGCAAGCGGGCTTAGAGGCCTGCGCCAGCCGCGTGTTATCCCCGCTTTTGGGCCAGCAGGTCGCCGTAGGAACAAGCGATGAGGTGATCTGGCAGGATCTCCAGAGCGCGCATGAGGGTTTCGACGCGTTGATGGCTCTCAGGAACCCCTTTTTCGTCGGTGACCGCCTCCAGCTCGACGAAGGTGCCCAGGTCCTTTATCTCATCCAGGTGGATACGGACGTTCTCCCACAGCCAGACCTCCCGCCTTTTTTCGACCTCTATCCACGAACCCAGCACCTCGCCTAACATGAGACCCAGGGCCTCGGGATCGGTGGTAAAGGCGATCTCGTAATCGCTGCGTTTCGGACCGGCGACGTCTTCTCGGCGATAGAAAATGAGGTGGCCATCGTCGGGTCCGATGAGCCGTAGCTTGAGGCGGCCTTCCGGCACGTTGAAATAGGTGTCTCTCTGATCGAACTTGCCCGCGGGGCCGGCGCCCAGTGCGGTCAAACTCTCTTCCGCCCGCTCGCGGTCAGTGCACTGTGCTTTGATTTCGATATTGATCATAACCTGATGTCGAGGTTGTACTTCGGCCCGGGGAATCTAGCCGGCGGGACATGCGTGATCAAGTTCGTCCGAGCGCGACGATCGGATCGCACGTGTTGAGATTCAACGAGATCGCCGGGTCCGGGAATTCTTCTTGCGGCGGCTGTACTTGAGCGATGGCATCCACTTCTCACCGCAGCTGAGGCACAGTTTCTTGCGATGGCGCTGGGCCGTGCGGTAGACGCCGCGCAAGGTCGGTGTGACGCCGGGAAGGCGATAGACCCACTGCAGTCGTCTGAGTGCCGGCAAGTGCCGGGTAAGCTGCCGCATTGCTTCGACCCCCTCGCGCACGCGACCCAAGCGGTCGCAGACCGTCAGAAATTCGCTCGCTCTATCCGGGTCGAGCTGGGGGAAACGCGCAGGCAGCTGTGGATCATCGAGAGCGACGATCTCTATCAGCCCGTCGCGATCGAGGTGATCGATCCATTTCCGAAACTGACGGCAAAGCGGACAGGTGGGATCGGTAAATAGGTGCAGACGAACCGACTCTGAATCGGGACCTGGGTGTTCTTCCATAACAACAAAGGAAAATAACGTGCGCGATCCGCGTCGACAAACAGCCGCTGTCGCACTTGCCCCAAAGCGGAAATTCCGCCACCGTATGAGCCGTGGTTCGGCGGAATCCAATCGCAGTGGAACCGGACCGTGGGGTCCATCGTTGACGGCCCTGAGGCGGGGCACCACTAGATCGAGGACACATGGGTACGATTCACGGAACGATCGTAGACACGGGAACGGGCGAGCCGATCGACGCCAAGGTGCACGTACTGACATCGATCGGCGTCTTTTCGCATCCGAAAGAAGCGCTCCTTAAAGAGGGTTCGGGCACTCCTTTCTTCTTTTCCTCGGGAGAATTCGAGGTCAAAGCGGACCGCGGTAGGGCAGAGGTTTTGGTGGAGCGGGGCACTGAATACGAACCCCAACGGCTCGTGGTCGAGGTGCCGGCCAACGGCGCCGTGGATGTGGAGATTCCGCTGAAGCGCTGGTATTTTCCGCAGGAGAAAAACTGGTACCCAGGCAACACCCATATCCATTACAACGAACACGAAACCCGCCCGGACGATCGCCTGGCGGTGGACTGCAGTGTCGAGGGGTACAACGTGACCGTTGTCAGCGTGCTCGACCGACGCCAGTTGCCGTACGCCAGCAACAAATATCCAATCGGAGTGATGAACGATTTCACCACCGCCCACCACGTGCTCGACATCGGCGAGGAGAATCGACACTACGGCGAAAAATCGCCGTGGGATTTCGGCTACGGACATGTCATGTTCCTCAACATCCGCAACTTGGTGCAGCCGGTCTCGCGGGGAAACATACTGGCGGCGCAGTTCGACCCGGATTATCCCCCGCTCTGCTTCTGCTGCGACGAGGCCCGCGATCAGGGTGGTATCGTCATCTGGTGTCACAACGGCCGGGGAATGGAAGCGCCGGTGGCGGCGGCGCTAGGCAAATTGGATGCGTTCAATCTGTTCGATCCGTTCTGGATGGACCCAGAGTACGGCCTATGGTACAAGCTCCTGAACTGCGGCTTCAAGCTGCCCGCTTCCACCGGCACCGATTGGTTCGTCTGCTCCAACAACCGGGTTTACGTGGAGAGCAAGGAGGAGTTCTCCTACGCAAACTGGATCACGGGCATGAAGGCTGGTCGCACCTTTATCACCAACGGACCTGCGATCGAGCTCAGCGCCAACGGTGCCGCCATGGGAGATACTATCGATCTCGGTAGCACGAAAACCGTGGAGATAGAAACCGGTTTTCGCTCTCACTATCCGGTTGAGCGGGTGGAACTGGTGGTGGATGGCACTGTCGTGCAGGGTTGGGAATGGGAAGTGGGGCAACGGGAAGGACAGTTGCGGCATCAATTCGACCAAGAGAGTGACGGGTGGGTAGCGGTTCGCCTGTGGGGGCGCGCGCGGGACAGTTTTGGCCATGCCCTGTACGCCCATTCGAGCCCCATCTATATGGAAGGTGGCAAGGTCGCTAGCGAACGCGCCGAAGCGGCATGCTTTTTCCTCGGTTCCATCGACGAATCCATCGCCTGGATCGATTCCATCGGCAGGTACAATAACGATGAACAGCGGCAGAATGTAACGGAGCTTTTTCGCCGTGGACGAGAAGTATATGCGGGACTAGCGGCGGGTTAGGGTGATGGATCTCGAGTCCCTCAATCATCGTGCTACAACGGAGGAGATCCGTCGATTCGAAGCGGAGGGTTTTCTCGTATTGCCCGAGGCCGTGCCGGCCGCATTTGTAGCGCGCTTAGAGACGGCCGTCGACCGGATCGACGTTGCGCACCGCGCCAAAGCGGGTTCCAACCCACACGACCGCGTACAACAGGTGGATTTTGTCGGCAGAGATGAGATTTTCCTCGAATTGGTCGATTGGCCGCGCACCTTTCCAAAGGTGTGGGATCTTTTGGGTTGGAACGTCCAGCTCTATTACACGGCGATGACCGTAACTCCGCCGTTGCCGGACGACGATCCGGATTCGGAAGCGCCATTGAACTGGCATCAGGACAGTGCCGAAATCAATCCCGATCTGGAGACCGAGCCGCGGCCGCGTCTGTCGCTCAAGGTGGCATTTTTTCTGACCGATACCACCGAACTAGGGTGTGCGAATTTCATGGTTCTTCCCGGCAGTCATCTGACCAACGACCTTACCATCGACGATCTGGGAGGCGAGCCGCACGGCGCCCAGGCGCTCCAATTGCCCGCCGGTTCGGCGGTCATTTTTGACCGCAGACTCTGGCATGCCGCCAGCCCCAATCGGTCCCAACTGACGCGTAAGGTACTGTTCTGCGGCTACAGCTACCGTTGGGTGCGACCTCGTGGCT
Organism: Candidatus Latescibacterota bacterium; assembly: GCA_965217095.1. GTDB lineage: Bacteria > Latescibacterota > UBA2968 > UBA8231 > UBA8231 > CAYNZV01. The sequence continues at coordinate 4,200,065 of OZ244235.1, read as the reverse complement.
CCATGACCATCGATCATCTGCTCGATCGGTGCGATCCGGTTCGCCGGGCGCTGTTCAATCCCGAAGGCACCTGGGCCAAGAATCTCCCCCTGGCGGACTGGCTGAAGGAACATCGCATTCTTGAAGCAGATTCGACGTGACCAGGGCTCACATGACATCGAATCGGGACATCTACCCATACGCCAGGGTAACCGGACACCACGGCGGTTGAAATGTCGGAGACTCGGGTCATCTTTTCGGGTGTCGGAGGTGTTGTCAGAAACCTCACCCGCCTGCTGCAGGACAGAGAGGAGATCCGGATCGTCGGCGCCTTGACGCGCAACGCCGACTACACCGGAACGGATCTGGGAGTCCACGCCGGTGCCGAACCCCTGGGCGTGCCGATCAGCGCGCAACGCGATCACGTGTTCGGCCAGGACGCGGATCTTCTCCTCATCGCCACCACTTCATTTCTCGGCGAGGTAGCCGTCGACATTCGTCACGGCATCGAGTGCGGACTGAACGTGATCACCACCGCTGAGGAAGCGGCTTTCCCCTGGTCTACCGACAAACAGTTAAGCGACGAAATCGACGCCGCTGCGCGCCAACGCGGCGTGAGTGTCCTGGGTGCCGGCCTAAATCCCGGGTTCATCTTCGATGCTTTGTTTCTGACCGCCAGCGCCATCAGCTGGGATGTGAAGAAGATATCTTTGCGCCGTGTGGTCGATGTCTCCGGTTTCAGCGCGACAGTCCAGCGCCGCCTCGGTTTGGGGTATTCTGGGGAAGAGTTCGGCGCGGGTGTAACCAACGGTACCGTCCGTGGGCATATCGGGTTCCCGCAAACCTTCAATCTGTTGGCTAATTGTTTGGGATATGATCTGAAACGAATAACGAAACAGTTCGATCCCCATCTCGCCGCTCGCGCCGTATCCGGAAGTCAATTGCAGATAGAGCAGGGGCAAACCGCAGGTTTTACCCAACGCGTCACCGGGTTTCTTGACGAGCGACCCTGGATAGAAGCTGAGTTTGTGGCCCACGTGGATCTGCCGTCGCTCGATCTGCAAGCAGAGGACACCATCGACATCGAAGGGTCGAATCCGGTTCGTTTGCGTTTGGATCCTGGCTGCAATCCGCAGTTGGGAACGGCGGGCATGCTGGCCAGCTGCATCCCTAGAGTTGTGCAGGCCCAGGCCGGGTTTTTGACCGTCGCGGATCTTTCCCTGCCCCACTGCCGGCCAGGATCGAAGAAGTAGACTCATCACCAGGAGCGAACCCGATGAAAATCAAGAGCATTCAGGCTTTTCCGCTGGCGTACCCCGAGCCGCACTACAAAGGAATCGAGCGCTACATAACCCTGGCGCGGGTGGAGGCCGAAGACGGTACGACCGGATGGGGCGAATGTATATCGCAATTTCGCGAGTCCTCCCTGGCGACGAAGATCATCGTCGAACAGGGTTACGCGCCTTTGCTCGTAGGTGACTCGGCGCTTGAGGTCGAACGTCTGTGGAACAAGATGCTCGAACGGATCTCGTGGTACGGTCCCGAGGGGATAGCGGCCTTCGCGCTGAGCGCGGTGGACATGGCCCTCTGGGATCTGAAGGGAAAGCTGCTCCAATTGCCGGTCTGCAACCTTCTGGGTGGTCAGCTCCATGATCGCGTTCTTGCCATGGCTTCGATCATCTTCGATATGGAGGATTTCAACTGGACCCTCGACGAGTTCCGCTTCATGATGGATGAAGGTTACCAAATCGTCAAAGCCGGGTGGGGCATGAAGCCGGAAGCGGTGTTTGGCCTCGACCGCAAAAAGGATATCGAGATCGTCGGCAAGGTGCGGGACCTGATCGGCGACGAGTCCGACCTGGTGGTGGATACACCCGGAGTGTGGAACATCTGGGACGTGCCCACGGCGATTCAACGTTTTCGGGATCTCGAGCCGTACGCTCTGCGATGGATCGAACAACCGCTTTTTCCCAGCGATCTGGAGGGGCACGCCAGGCTGCGCGCCGCCGTAGCCACTAACGTCGGCACCGGAGAAGACGAGTGGAACGTGGAGAGCTATCGACGCCTCATTCAATCTGGAGGTGTCGACGTCATTCAGATGGACCCGGGTCGGTGTCACGGAATCACTGGTTGTCGGCACGTGGTAAAGCTGATCGAAGCGGAGAATCTCGCATGGAGTGCCCATACCTGGAGCAGCGCGCTCAACACGGCAGCCAGCGTCCACCTAATGGCGAATTCCACCCATGCGGCGTCCATGGACTTCAAACCCCACGAGTCACCGATGCAGCATGAGCTGGTGTCCGATCCATGGGTTCAACAAGACGGATATATAGCGGTGCGAAAAACGCCGGGGTTGGGCGTTACCATTCTGGACAGTGCGGTCGAGAAATATTATTTCGATAACTGAGCGGAACTGATCGTTACATACCGAGCAGTCGGACGCTAGTAGAGGAAGTGAAAAATGTCTGCATCCAAACCACGAAAGACCCTCGTCACCGGCGGAGCCAATGGTTTCGGCCTGGCGACCACGAAAGCCCTGTTGGAAGAAGGGGCGCAGGTGGCCATCGGCGACGTCGATCCTGCCCAGCTGGAAAAAGCGAAAACAGAGCTTGCGAGCGACAACGTGCTCCCCTTGGAGCTGGACGTGACTTCGAAAACGTCTGTTCAGGAGGCGGTGGCCGCCTGTGGTCGCGCATTTGGCGGGCTGGATTCGTTGGTGAACTCAGCCGGCGTGATAGATTTCGCCCCGCTTGACGAGGTCAAAGAGGAGAATTGGGATCGCGTCATCGCCGTCGATCTCAAGGGTGTATTTCTCTGTTGTCAGGCAGCCGCGCCGTTGTTGCGAGAGAGCGGCCGGAGAGGACGCATCGTCAACATCGGCTCGGACGCATCGAAGATCGGTTGGCCGATCATCACGGCGTACACCGCGGCCAAGTTCGGCGTCGTCGGACTGACCAAATCGATCGCCGGCGAATTGGCACCTCACGGGGTTACGGTGAATTGCGTATGCCCGGCGGGGGTGTCCACTACCGGGATGGGCAAGACGGTGTTGGACTGGAAAGAAGATTCTTCGGGCAAGAATCCGAAGGATATCCTCGCCGCAACAGCGTCCGAGATCCCCCTCGGCAGAAACCCAACCGAAGCGGACATCGTCAATGCAATCATGTTCTTGCTCTCTGATGCTTCGGATTTTATCACGGGCGTCGCCCTGGATGTGGAAGGGGGTCTGTTGAGCACTACCGCAGCGGTGCCCGGCACCGCAGAGTAAACGGGGTTTCTGCGAACTATGCGTGGATTGCGCTACCAATAGAAAGGAATAGGCGATGGGCGATATCAAACTGTCAGGAGCGGCCTGGTCTTTTGTGGGTACCAACCTGGTTGAGTCGGCCAACATCTGGCGCGCCCTTGGCGTGGAGGCGATCGATCTGCTCGCTATAACCGGCACCCAGGTCGACCCGGCGGATATTGAAAAGGATCCGGCCGGTCAAGCCCGTCGTTTCAAAGAGACCGGAATCGAGCTGAGCAATCTTCTCTACCTCTTCGGAGAGGACTTCGCGGATCGCGCCATCAACTCGAAGGATGTAGCGGTGCGCGACCGCAACATGGAGACCTTCAAGAAGGTTCTCGATTGCTGCAACGCCGCCGGCATCAAATCACTTCTCATTCTACCCGGCGTGGACCAGGAAGGGATGAGCCATGAAGACTCGAAGTCCCTGTCGGCGGAGGTGTTGTCGGAGATGACGTCGGTGGCAGCCGCGGCAGGGATCCCGCTCACCTTCGAACCGCACGTGGAGGGGTTGTTAGAGGATCCGCGGGAAGTGCTGGAATTCATGCAGAAGAATCCCGATCTGCGCCTCGCCCTCGACTATGCCCACTTCACGGTGCAAGGATACAAGATGGCAGACGTGGACCCCTTGGTGCCGTTCGCCGGACACTTTCATCTGCGCCAGGGATCCAGCACCCAGATCCAGGCTCGCTGGGAGGATGGAGAGATCGATTTCCCGGCGGTGGTGGGCCTGCTGAAAGACGCCGCGTACAAGGGGTATCTGACGCTCGAATACGAGCACGAACCCGCCTGGCTGGAGATGGACAAATGCGATGTCATGACGGAATCGATCAAGATGCGGAATGCCGTCGCGCCGTTGCTCTAGTGCCCTGTTCAACAACCATCCTTGTATTTCGCCGCCGATGCATCCCGGTCCGCTACGTTGCGCTCACTCGCCATATCCACCAATATGGCTCGATCGCGCGCCTTGCGGGCCGGGCGCCTCAGCGCCGCAATTTACAAGGCCAGTTATTGAACAGGGCACTAGTCACTCGTCGCCGCGGTACTTGTCGATGATATCCTGAGACAATGGCAGGCCAAACCCCGGACCCGCGGGCAGCCGCATGAACCCATCTTCGATCTCGGGCCGCTCTGCTGGCAGGTCGAACCACATGGGATTGCGGTTGTAGTTCGGAAAGATCTCGACGCAGATCCCGTTCGATACGCCAGCGAGTAGGTGCGGGCTGACCTGGGGCTCCTCGTGGTGCGCCATCTCCACGCCGAAGCAGTGGGCCATGCCGGCGATGCGGCGCCACTCGGTGACGCCTGCGGCGATGGTGGCGTCCACGTTCAGCACATCGACGGCGCCGCGCACAACCAGATCCCTGCAGCCGTGGCGCGAGATCTCACCCTGCCCTGCATTTACCGGGATGCCTACGGATCGGACCCTGGCATTGCCTTCGATCTGCTCCTGCCATTGTACCGGCTCTTCCATCCAGGCCAATCCCAGGTCGATTGCGCCGCGTGCAAAGGCCATGGCATCTTGAACCGTCCAGGCTTGATTCGCATCCACGCACAAATGAAACTTCGGACCGCCCACCTTGCGCGCTCGACATCCTCCTCCACGCTCAAGGATCCGACCTTCAGCTTCATGCCATAAATGCCCTCGTCGAGATAGTGGCGGATCTCGGTCTCGAGGTCGGCGAGGGTTTTTCCCTGCATGAAATAGCCGCCGATGGCGATAACCGGTACCCGGTCCCGGTACCCGCCTAACATCTTGTAAACCGGCTGATTCAGGCTCTTGCCCAGGGCGTCCCAAAGCGCCATGTCGACGGCGGCGATCGCCTGCGTCTTACAGCAGTGTTTCGCGAGATCAAGGGTATGGATACCGCGATTGTCCAGGTCGATGATGGTCGACCACATGCGCTCCCAATGCTTTTCCAGATCTCGCACGTCCTCGCCCACGACCAACGGTTGGTAGATCTCGTTGACGATGCGGCAGACATCCCGCTGGTATTCCACCTCATCGCCGCCGAACGTCTCGCCCACCGTTCCGTCACTCAGCTCGATGCGGGTGACGATGGTATTGCGCGAGGTGATCTTGTAGGTGCCCCCCTTGAAGGTGTCTTCCAGCTGGCGCACCAGCGGGATCGCCTGGACTTTCTTGATGATCATGAGAAAACGAAATCTCCAACAGTCTCCGGCAAAGGTGTCGGGCTATTGATGGCAAACTGCAAAGCCCCATCGTTTCTGATTTTGGCGCGCTGCCGGATCTCCTCGAACACCGCTTCTCGCGCGCCGCGCTCGACAAGCAGCTTCTCGAAGCGGGGAATCGGGTCCACCGTCTTCCATTTCCGCGCCTCCTCCTCGCTGTCGTAGGCGCCGGACGAGATGGCGCTGTGTCGCTTCCCAGCGAACTGTGCGGCATTCAACTAGCGAAGGCCCCTCGCCGTTGCGGGCGCGCTCGGCCGCTGCGCCCACCTCTTCGTAGACCGCGATCGGGTCGTTCCCGTCCACCGAGGTTCCGGGCAAGCCGAATCCCAACGCGCGATCCGCAATCTCCGCAACCGAGTGTGCCTTGGAGGTGGGGACGGAGATGGCGTACCCGTTGTTCTCACAGACCAGCACCAGTGGCACCTTCCACAAGGTGGCCATGTTGAGGGTCTCGAAGAACGCGCCTTCGCAGGTGGCTCCGTCGCCGAAGAAAACAACCACCACTCGACCGTTTTTCCGCCGCTGGTTGGCCAGGGCGATGCCGGCGGCGATGGGTATGTGAGCGGCGACGATGGCGTTGGTGCCCCAGAAGTCGCGCTCTGTGTCGCACAGGTGCATCGAACCGCCACGGCCACCGCAGCAACCGGTGCTCTTGCACAACAGCTCCGCCATGATGGAGCCGAGCGACAGGCCGCGACAGATGGCGTGACCGTGGCCGCGATAGGTGGCCAAGACCTGGTCGGTCGGTTGAAGCGCCGCGGCAGCGCCGACCGCCGTGGCTTCCTGGGCGATCTGCGGATGGGTGCTGCCGCCAAACAATCCTTTGCGAAAACTGCTGACCGCGTTCTCCTCGAAATACCGGATGTTCAACATCTGCTCGTACCACTCCAGCAGGGTATCGAGACTCAGGTCCGCACTCATCTCTTTCCTATCGTTCGTCATCAGGCCATCACTGACCGCGCCGCTGCCGCCACATCATCCGCGTCCGGGAACACCTCGCTCTGCAGCTCTCCCGTCGGTATTGGCAGGTCCTTGGCGGCGACTCGAGCAATAGGCGCCTGCAGGTAATCGAACGCACCTTCCATCGCCACCTGTGCGATCTCCGCGCCCGGTCCGCAGGTTTTGACCGCTTCATGGGCCACCACGAGGCGCCCCGTCTTGCGCACCGATTCGCAGATGCCGACGGCATCGAGAGGAGATAGGGTGCGCAGGTCGAGCACGTCACATCCGATTCCCTCTTGCTCCAACGCCGAGGCCGCTTCGAGGCACGGTTTGACCATGCCGCTGTAACAGGCGATCGACAGGTCATCGCCCTCCCGCGCCACTTTCAGCTTTCCCAGCGGAATCGCCTCATCCGTCTCGGGCACCTCATCCTTGCCGGCGTAGAGGCGGACGTTCTCGATGAATAGAGTGGGGTTGTTTTCCCGCATCACCGTCAGCAGCAGTCCCTTGGCGTCGGCGCCGTTGGACGGAATAACCACACGCAGTCCGGGAATGTGCATCATCCAGGCTTCCAGGCTCTGGGAATGCTGCGCACCGAGACTCAGGCGATTGACGATCGGCGCCCGCAAGATGAGCGGTACACTCACCTGACCCCCATAGAAGTACCGCATCTTTGCCGCCTGATTGACCAGGGCGTCGGAGGCGAGGGTGATGAAGTCGAAGAATTCAATTTCCACGATGGTAGGCATCCCGCTCAACGCCAGTCCTATGCCGAACCCGACGGTGGCGGCCTCGCACAGCGGGCCGTCTTTGACCCGGTCCTCGCCGAACTCGTCGAAGATGCCGCGGTAGACCCCGAAGGTTCCCCCGTAGGCACCGATGTCCTGGCCGAGCAACATGATCTCGGGATTGCGGCGCATCTCGTGACGAATTGCCTCGTTGATGGCCTCGGCCATGGTCAGCTCACGTGCACTCATCGCTACTCCTTGGCTTGGTCGCTTCCTCCGGGTTCGATTCCCCTTTTGACTTAGGGAACGTCTCTTTTCTCGGGTCCGGTATAGGTGATCTCTTCAATGCCCGGCGCCTTGAAGGGCCGCTCGGCGGTGGTCTGTTCATGAGCGTGAGCGGCATATCCGGCGGCACGGCTGACGATAAAGAAGGTTTTGCCCAACGCCGGATCGATCTCCATATCGCAGAGCAATGCGGCAATGATACCGTCGACATTCATCGGAAGGCGTCGACCCAGCTCGCGTTCCAGACTGCGCTCAAGGTCTTGCGCCAATGCCGTGTGCGCGCCGGATATCTTCCATTCCGCTGCCAGTTCCAACAAGGCGACGACCCGCGGGTCCTGCTGCCGGTGCACGGGATGCCCATATCCGGGCATGCGTCTCCCGCTCGCGCGGAACTCCTTAACGACTTCATCCGCGTCCTTGCCGGCGGCCACGGCTTCCTTGAGAATCACGGCGCACGGTTCCATCGCGCCCCCATGAACATCGCCGATAGCGCTCACCCCGGCAGCCACGGCGGTTTGCAACGGAACGCCGCAAGAAGCCACGAATCGGGTAGCGTCGACGCTGGGTGAAGCGAGGCTGTGCTCACAGCACGAGACCAACAACGCGCCCACCATCTTCCCCTCGTCGCCGGCCGGCAGCTCGCCTTTCAATAGAAGGTAGACGACATCGCCGAACGAACAGCGCTGCGTCAGCTGCTCGATTGGATACCCACGAACGAGAATCTCTCCCGGCTGCACTCGAGATATGGAGGTCTTCCAAAAGTCGCTCATATCAAAGCCCCGTAGTTATGTCTTCGAACTCGTCGGCCACAAATACCCCCGCCTCACGCAACGCCGCCTTTTTTCCCGCCACCGAACCGCGGCCGTCTTCGACGATGACCGCGGCATGGCCGAATCGCACCCCTTCCAGGTCGTCGACGAAGTTTCCGGAAAGAAAGGCGTTTACCCGCAGGCGGCTTCCCTTTTCAATAAGTCTTGTCGCCAGGTCTTCCTCCGCGGTGCCGCCGGGCTCGCCGTAGATCACGACCGAATTGGTCTGATCATCGCTTTCGAGCAGCTCGATCAACTCCAGGAAATTGGCGCCCACTATGGAATCGCCGCCAATGCCCACGGCGATGCTCTGGCCGATGCCGCGGCTGGTGAGGAAGCTGGCGATCTCGGTCGTCATGCCGCCGCTGCGGGAAAGCACGGCGACCTCTCCCGGTCGGTAGGAGCGCTGCACGTTATCGAGCCGGCCACCCACGGTGCCCAGTTTGGCGATACCGGGCCGGATGAGCCCAAGCGAGTTGGGACCGATAACGATACACCCGACCTCCGCAGCGGCAGCTACCAGCTTGCAGGTGTCGAGGCGGGGCACCCGCTCCGACATTACCAGGCAGATCTCCAAGGGAAAACAGAACGCCTCCAACGCCGCGTCGAGAACCGCTGGCGCCGGGACGGAGATCACGTTGATCGACGGGTTGTGATCCTCCATCAGCTCGGCGACGGTATCGTATACCGGAAGCCCATGAACCTTCTGCCCCCTTTGCCCGGGGTTACTCCGGCGACGATGCGGCTGCCGTAGGTCAGCATATCCTCTACCATGCCGCTGGCTTCGCGACCGGTTATACCCTGAACCATGATCTCGGCCTCGGGGTCAAGCGGCATCGGCAACCGACCTTTCGACCGCGAGTCGAGCGGCCCCATCGAGAGAAACCTCTCGGCCCTGAGCTTCGACTCCTGCCGCGGCCATGATTTTCTGGGCTTCCGGCTCCCAGGACCCGGGCACGCGAAATACCGCAATAGCTTCCTTCGGCTCCAACCCCGCCGCGCGAATGCCAGAGACCACACCTTCCGCTATCACGTCTGCCCGGGTGTTGTTCACCACATTCATGATCACCCCGAGTTTTCTGATTCCCTTCTTGGAAAACAAGAGGGTGGTTAGGGCGGCGATCTTTTCCGCCGTCGGATTCCCGCCGATCTCGCAATAGTTGGCCGGACGACCTCCGTGGCGCAATACGGCATCGAAAACGGTCAGACTGGCGCCGCCGCGGTGGTCAATGGCGTCGATCCGTGCCGCTGCGGTTTCCAGCGCTGTCGGGGGACGATCGCCGGCCCCCGTACCCGCGTCGCCGAACCGTTCTACCGTCTTCGTCTGACGGTATCCCGCATCGTCGTCGATCTCCAACCGCGCGTCGAGGCCTATTAGTTGCCCATCCGCGGTTGCGACCAGGGGATTGATCTCCGCCGTTACCGCATCCAACGCCAGGAACGCCTGGGACACGCGTGAGATCGTTGCGCCAACTTGTGCGATGATCCTCCCGCTCAAGCCGATCTCGAGGGCCATTTGACGCCCTTGATACGGTGCCAGTCCAACCGATGGATCCAGGTGTCTGGTGGCGATGGGCCCCGTTGCTTCCTGCTCGACGTGGATGCCGCCGCTGGAGCTCAACAGGGCCACGGGTCGTGTCACGGCCAGGTCTCAGGTGACACCCGCGTAGAGCTCCCGCTCGATAAAGACAAACGGTTCCACCGACACCTCGCGCACAGACAGCGTGCCCAACTGCATCGCTAGGAGTTCGCCGGCAGCGGTCTCAGCAGCGGTTGCCGATTCAACGATCTTGACCGCCCCGGCTTTCCCCCGTCCCCCCATGGGGACCTGGGCTTTGAGCACGGCTTTGGCGTTCAACCGCGTCACCGCCGCGGCCGCCGCGGCCGGTGTCGACACGACCACCGGTTCGGTGAACTCCAGTCCGAACTGGGCCAGGATCGATTTACTTTGATGTTCGAGGAACTTCAAAACCGTTGATTTCTTCCTGCAGAGTTGCCAGAAATCGGGGTGCCTTCCATGCCGTCCACAACGCGGCGGTCCAATGCCAGGCTTCTCATCTCCGCGATCTCCATTAGGTTGCGCAGCCATCGCAGTTTTGATCGAAGGCGCGCACATCCGCTTCTGTCACCCGCCCTCCGGGACCGCTGCCGGGCACGGCAGTCAAATCGATGCCGAGTTCCTTGGCCAGCCGTCGTGCCGCCGGCGCGGCGGGCACGATCTTCGTGGGTCTCGCGCCCGGCTCGGTCGCGCCGCCGTTTGCGGTTGCCGAGGGCGTTGACGAAGTCTCCGCGCGCGCAGAGTCTCGCGGCTCCGCGAACGGTTCCTCAGGGTTGTCGGTAAGAATGCAGAGGACGGCGCCTTCCCCGATCTCTTCTGCGTTGCTGACGCATTTCAGACGCACGAACCCTGCGTCCATGCTGGGCACCTCCACGGTCGCCTTTTGTGTTTCCACTTCCAGGACGGGCTGATCGATCGCCACCAGCTCGCCGACATCGACCAGCCAGCGGACAACCTGGACCCGTTCCATGTTCAGCTCGACCTGCGGCAGGCGAACGATTTTTTGCATCGGGATGAGGTTTGGAAAGGCGTGATCCGAAAATGGGAAGAAAGCTTAAGTACTCCCATAGCGGTTGACAAGCTTGCAGGATCGATCGCGCGCAGTCAGATCGGCGTGGCCGGGGTGCATGGGAGCCCTTGTGCGCAGCGGCGGGACGGTTATGGTTGAGACCGCATTCGGCAAGGATCGACGGTCTGGAGAATAGAAGGCTGAAACGGGCGAAAGGAGACGGCCGATGAGTTCAATGCTGAAAGCAGGAATCGCGCGCATCGACATATCTCCACCCGCGGGATTTCGCATGCAGGGCATCATGAGCCGAATCGAAGGTGCGCGGGGTGTCGAGTCCAATCTGCTGGCAACGATTCTAATACTCGCTGATGAAACGACGAAGGTTGTTCTGGTAGACTGCGATCTGATCGGCTTCGACATGGAACTGGTGGCGGAGATCCGGCAGGAGATCGGAGCCGCCGTCGGCATTCCTTCGACACAGGTGGCGGTGGGATGCACCCATACCCACAACGGTCCATGTACCTCGCGCGGGAATCTGGGAGGGGTGCACGATGTCGGCGGCGACGCCAGCGAACGCGCCGCACTTGATTTTTATATCGCAAACCTCAAGGGACAACTGGCCGCCGCTGCCGCCGATGCGAAGCGCAGCGTGCAGCCGGCGCGGATCGGCAGCGGCCGCAGCAGCGCCGCGGTGGCCATCAATCGCGAGGAGCTGAACGACGATGGTCGCGTATTGGTCGGGCGCAATCCGGATGGTGCCACCGATCACAACGTAGAAGTGTTGCGAGTAGACGATCTGGAGGGAAATCCGATTGCGGTGGTGACCGGGTACGCCGCCCACCCGGTGGTGATGGGTCAGCGGTGGTATCTAATCAGTCAGGATTTTCCCGGAGTGACCCGTCGGGTCGTGGAGGCTGCGACGGGAGCAACGTGCCTCTATTTCACCGGAGCCGCCGGCAATCAGGCGGCCCTGTCGTTCCTCCAACACGATAGCTCGGAAATGGAACGCATGGGCGGGCAGGTGGGAGCCGCTGCCGCCAAAGCGTTTTTCGAGATCGACACGCGCCCTCACGAAGTGGTGCGCGAGGTTAGCGCTTCGCTTTCGGCTCTGGCCCTGTATCACAAGGAGTTGCAGGACGGTCCGGGTCATGATCTCTTTCGCGTGGCGCAGCGGCAGGTCGAGGTGCCGTTACAACCGCTGCCGACGGTGGCAGAAGCCAGGGCGCAATTTGACACGGCGGAGAACGCACTGCGGGATCTTGAACGCTCGGGGGCGCCAACGCGGCAGACCTATCCGGCCCTAATGACCCGGAGCTGGACCAAGACCGTCCTCGAGAAGGCGGAGGCGGGCATTACCAGCGAACACCTGAGTTTCGAGATCGTCGGCTATCGGATTGACGATTTCGTATTCGCCGGTATGCCGGGTGAGCCTTTCGTGGAGATCGGACTTGGAGTAAAGGCCTTGTCGGACACCATGGTCACTCTGTTTGCCGGCTATTGCAACGGGGTGTTGGCCTATTGGCCGTCGGCTCAGACGGTGAAACAGGGAGGCATGTCGGTGAGTTCGGCGGTGACAACCTACCACATCTCGGCGCCGCCCACGGAAGACACCGTCGATATCATCGTCGGGGCGTTTGCGGAGCTCTACAAAGACTTAGGGGTCGAGTCTGGTGACGCGACGCCCGGCTAGTGAGATAGGTAGCGTTCCGCTTCGATGGCCGCCATGCAGCCGGTTCCCGCCGCCGTCACCGCTTGCCGGTAGACATGGTCCTGTGCATCGCCGCAGGCAAAGACGCCGTCGACATTCGTCGCCGTGCTGTCCGGCTTGGTGACGATATAACCCTGGTCATCCATATCCAGGATTTCGTGAAACAGCTCCGTGTTAGGTGTATGCCCGATCGCCATGAAGACACCCTCGCATGGATGCTCCCAGGTTTCGTCGGTGGCCGTGTTGCGCAGCCGCACCCCAGACACGGTCAACGCGCCGTTCGGTTGCAGGATCTCTTCCACGACGACGTTGGTGACCAGGTCAATCTTCTCGTTCTCCTGGGCCCGTTTGAGCATGATCTTCGAGGCGCGAAACTCGTCCCGCCGGTGAACGACGCTCACCTTGGAAGCAAACTTGGTGAGGGAGGTAGCTTCTTCCATGGCGGAGTCGCCGCCGCCCACTACCACGATCTCCTTATCGCGGAAGAAGAATCCATCGCAGGTGGCGCAGGCAGAGACACCGTGTCCCATCAATTTCGTTTCTGATTCCAACCCCAAAAGACGAGCCGAAGCTCCGGTGGCGATGATAACCGTATCTCCGGTGAATTGGTTCGCTCCAGAGGTAACCCGGTAAGGTCGTTCGCTCAGATCCACGGCGCTTACTGTTTGGTACTGGGATTCGGCGCCGAAACGGATAGCCTGCTCGCGCATCTTGTCCATCAGTTCCGGCCCCATGATCCCTTCCGGGAAGCCGGGGTAGTTTTCCACGTCGGTGGTGATGGTCAATTGACCGCCGGGCTGTGTGCCTTCCAGTACCAGCGGGGCCAGGTCGGCGCGCGCAGTATAGAGTGCGGCGGTGAGACCGGCGGGTCCGGAGCCAACGATTATGACCTTGTAGTGGGCTGATTCAACCATGTCCGTAACCTGTCTGTGGTGATGTCCGTGTCCTGTCACAAACATACATTGCGTTTTCGGGCGCCGATCCATCCCGAACGGTGGCGTTGCCTTCGCTCGCCGTACTCGACCAGTACGGCTCGCTCAGGCGCCATGCGGGCCGGGCGCCTAAGTGCCCGAACTCCATAAGCTATTTTCGCGACAGGCCACTAGGTGGGATGCGGTGCCAACTAAAAAGATTCAGATCGCCCGTTGGAGCAGCTCTCGACCCGCTAGTCCGGCCTCGAGATTGTCGACGGTCATTTTTCCCATGGCAAGTCGTGTGGCACCCGCAGCGGTTTGGGCTCGGTCACGTCTATCGCGGCAGCGGCGATCTTTCGGATTTGCAGGGCATCTAGCAGGGCGTCCGTATCCACAACCCCTCCGCGGGCGATATTGATCAAGATAGCGGAGGCTTTCATCTGCGCCAGTTCCGCCTTCGATATCAGGTGCCTCGTCTCCTCCGTCAGCGGCACCGTCAAAACCACGAAATCGGATTGGGACAACAACTCGGGCAACGTCGCATAGCGCACACCCAGTTCGGATTCGGCGCTGGCCCGCGTTTGGCGGTTGTGATAGAGGACGGTCATGTCGAATCCGTGGGCACGGCGTGCGACCTCGTAACCGATGTTTCCCAGACCGATAATGCCCAGGGTCGATCCGTGAACCTCCTGGCCGATCAGGATTCTTGGGTCAAGGTGGAGATACTCCGGGCCGCGGGCGTAATGATCTCCGACGACCACATTGCGCGCGGCCGCCAGTAGCAGCGCGAAGGTCATATCCGCTGCGGCACCATTCATCAGATTCGGCGTATAGCCTACAGGAAGACCGCGTTCCTTGGCGGCTGCAAGGTCTATATGGTCCACCCCCACGCCAGAATTACTGATCAACCGCAGCTGGGTCATCCGGTCCATGAACCCTCCGCCGATAGGAGGGTGACCGTAGGTTATCAAGGCCTCATACGCCGCCAGATCGGCACTCTGCTCGGGGAGCAACACATCGCGGTATACGAGGCATCCAATTGCTGCAGGATATCGTCGGGTAAGAGTTCGTCTGCAAGAATTCGGTGTTTCACTGGACCTCGAAATAAGAGTTGAACGACCGATACCTCACGATATCGGCGGGCCGACTGGGCTATTCACACCCGCGTACACTAAAAAAGGACCCAGTGCCGGGTCCTCTCGAAACGATGTAACTGTCGGTTTTACCTTAGGATTTAAGCGAGCACGTCGAACACGGCGCCCGCGCTCGGTCGCTGGCCAATCACCGCCAACCCTTGGAGCTGTATGCCCTCACGGATTTTCTTCACGGTTTGGACGGTAATCGCCGTGTCGTCGGCCGCGCCTGGACCGCGTTCTGGTGCGAGCAACGCAGGTTTGAATCCGCTGTTGGTCGAGCGGGCAGTGCCTGCGGGCCGGCGGCTCGTCTGCTGCCGGGTGGCGGTGCTGTCCGCCGTCTGGCTCAGTCCGCTTCCCAAGCGCAGGGCCCGACGACCCCGGACTTCTTGCCCCTCCCCGGCGACAATCCCGTCCATCAGGTTGACCTGCCGGGTCAAATCGTTGAAACGCGAGACTAGAACGGAACGCTGACTCGCGCTCATATTCCGGGCGGAGATACGCTGGGCGACGGACTCCATGCGGCTGACCAGACTCTCCATCTGACCTTGAGCCTGTCTACGCCTGGTGGAATCGCCTGCAGCTGAGGCTAGCGCGTTGGCGGCAATGCCGGCCTGTTGTGCCGATACCTCTGTCATCTTCTCGGGGTCGACTCACCGCCTCGACGGGTACTCACTTCGAAACCGGTGAACCTGTGAATAAGGTTCTGTAAAAATAATATCTTATCCACTCCGTACAATATGCGTTCCAGAGGCGGAAGTCAAGAAAAAAGGCCCCCGTAACGGGGCGTTCAGAGAGGGCCGCTAAACAGCTGCCGACAGCTGAGATCTGCGGTACCTTCCCAGCACACGGCCGCCACGAAACTGTCCGTTTCGACGGTGTGCATCCGCCAGTGGGTGTATGCGCCGTGATCGCCCTCCACCTCACGAAGTGGCGTTAGGTCCCCCGGCAACAAAGAGACGGAGAATCTTCCGAGCTCCCGGAGAATGCTCTGACCCCGTGCTTTGATAAAAGCCTCCTTGCGTGTCCATCCACGCAAGAATGCAGCCGGACGATCCTTCGCCGGCAAACCCTGCAGCTCTGACTGCTCAGCAGCGGTAAAGAAACGAAAAGCGATCTCATCGCCGCGAATCCCGCGCTCGCGGGACTCGATGTCCACGCCCACGGCACGTCCTTGGGAAAAGGCTAACATCGCAAGATCCCCGGCGTGAGAAAGGTTGAACTGCAGTCCGTTGCCATGCTCCAAATATGGCTTCCCTTGCGCACCATACTCGAAGTGCAGTTGCTTGGGGCTCAGGTCCAGGTACTTGCCAAGCATGAGCCTGAGCAGACCGCGTCCAGCGATGTAGCGGGTAGCGTCCTCTGGTCGACGGTACCGATCGGCCCTCGCCATCTCGTCGTCATCAAGGTAGCTCTCCAATCCGTCGTACGTAGCGAACGCTTCCGACAACCGACAACCCCACAGGTGTACCGCGGTTGGGTTTAGTCGAAGAGAGTTCGCAGAGGACAGCGATAGGGTTTCAAACGAGAACATGCCTGGGTCACCCGCGGAAACACGTTACACTGGCCTGCAAATTGACAGGAAAGACCAGGTTCACTACGCTCAAATTCTTCTAAACCGAGGTTTTTTCAGAAGAAAGGCAAAGGAACTCAATCCGAATGGTGACAAAGTACGGAGACTACCCCGACTTCACCAGCGGTGGGAAATACCGCGTTATCGGAGCTCGACCGGTGCGTCACGATGGCGTCGACAAGGTAACCGGAAGGGCGATCTACGGCGCCGATGACCGGCTTGGAGACCTGCTTCATGGCATCGTGCTTCGCAGCCCCCATGCCTGAGGCGGCCGGATAAAATTCAGGGAGCAAGTGTTTGATATACCGTGAAAGGCCTGGTCGCAGATTGACAGCCGGGCTTTTTTCGTTCTGCGGCCGAGGGTGGACGACGTCCAGCCTACAGGGCCGCCGGAGTTGATTATGGCCGCGGTAGATCAGCAGCGCTTCGTGGACACCATGCTTCCGGTTGTCCGCCAATGTGCGGAAGCGTCGCTGATCTTCTACGGGCGCGTCGCCAATCTGGGCAAGAGAACCGACACCTCGCTTATTGGAACGATGGCCCAAACCGCGTCCGCCGCGTTCACCGCCATCGACGGCGCGGTCCAGGACATCATTCTCGGCGTTGCCCTGCAGAATTTCCCCAACGTGAGATGTATCGCCGAAGAGAATACGCCTCTCAAACGCAAGTTCGCGGGAGGCGATACCGACTATGCGCTGATCCTTGATCCCATCGACGGCACGTTGCATTTCCAAAAGGGCGACGGCCCCTACCACATCTCGCTTGGTCTGGCGTACAGAGGAGTCATGGTTGCGGCGATCGTAGCACGACCTACCGAAGACAAGCTGTTTACCGCAACTCGCGGGGCCGGCGCCTATCTTCAACAGGGTTCACGGCGCCGGCGCCGGCTGACACTGCCGCGAACTGCTGTCACCCAACGGGCGTTCATCTCCTCCAAAGCGCGGGAATATCAACGAAGCGCGAAACCCCGTCTCGACCCGCGGGAGTATCCCATTGGGGCTGCTTTGGTGCTCACCCTTATGGCGGAAGGAGAACTCTGCGCCTACCTCACGCGCCAGGTGGAGGTTCACGATGTCGGCCCCCCCTCCCTGATCGCCGAAGAGGCTGGTGCCGCCTGCTTCCTGCGGCGAGGCCGGACCCCCTATTATCGGACGCGTCGCAAGTTCAATTTCTACATGGCCGCTGGCGATCCGAATCTGGAGCGGTTTCTCCTGACCCTCGTAGAAACCGTCGAAGCAGAAGCTCAACAGACCTGAGAAAAACGCTGCTTCCCGGCTTCGAACGGAAGCCGCAAATACAGAAGATGCAGTGGTTTAGCTAGGTTTCGCGATTTCTTGACACGCATTTTCAATTTCGGTATCTTGGCACCTAAGAGTGACCTGAACTCACGAAGGAATGCCCCTCTGGAAGTTTTTCCACTTCCAAATGTGGAACTTCGACAAATATCCGCGTGGCATTCTGGTGAGTTGGTCGCTCTTTTTAGTTCTCCCAACTGATCGTTCTTCTAACAGCATGCCAGTCGTAATTGTTTTCCTTTCCTGCCTTTTATTCGCCGTCTCTGCGCGCGCGCAATCGTTAACCACGATTCCCGAAGAACTCGATCTTGGGATCATCAAGGTCGCTCAACGCGCCGCGGGTGTAGTTACCTTGGGCAACCGGACGGACGACGATCTCGAGATCGAACTGAGCCTTCAGGGAGAGTCATTCGCGACAGATGTCGACACTGTCTATCTCCAGGGAGGGGCAGGACGCAGAATAGAGATCACGTTCAACGGCTCCGTAGAGGGTGTTCGGGAAGGTCGGCTTCGACTTACCGTCAAAAAACTTTTCACCTCAGAGCAGTACGCCGTGGCGCTTCGCGTCGAGGTGGTCAAACCGGTCCTAGCGCTTTCACCCTCACCGCAAAAAGGCCTCGATTTCGGATCCGCGACGGCGGGTGAGACGGTCAGCCGAACGATCCAACTGGAGAATTCATCGACTGTTCCGCTGACCATCGACAGTCTCTACCTGACCAACAAAACGACCGGATTTCGCATTGCGCGGCAACCGGGTACCGTATTAAAACCGGCGGAGATCGTCGAACTGGCGCTCGAGTTTGCGCCGCAGAAAGCGGGAGTCTATCGGACATCCCTGGTGCTGCTGTCCACCGAGCATACTCCCGCAAGAATGGAATGGGAGTTGCGAGGAGGAGGCCAAGCACCGGTAGCGCTCTACTCGCCGCTGCCTGACGTGGGTCTGGATTTCGGAACGGTTTTGGTCGGCAGCCGCGAGGTGCGCCGCGCAACGATCCTCAATCGCGGTTCGGCAAACCTGACGATTTCGCAGGTCTCCGTTGTCGGCGGAGGATTCGTGCCGGCTTGGAGCCCCGACTCACTGCGCCCCGTCCCACCGGGCGGGCAGCTACAACTCGAGGTGGTGTTCGAGCCGGATTTGAGTGGAAGGGTTACCGGCAAGCTCAACCTTTCTACCAACGATCCCGCCTCGCCGCTGACGGTAATCCCGATGAAAGCGCAAGCGCAGACGAGCCCTGCGATCATCGAGATCCTCAACGTTCGCCGCATCGATTTCGGCAGCGCAGGTCTCGGCAAGCAGCAGAAGGAGAACCTGCTGTTGTGGAACCGAGGTGGGTTGCCATTCACGGTTCAGGTGAACCTGGAGGGTACCGCGGCCCCGGAATTCACCATCGAATCACCGTCGGTACTCTTGCAGCCCGGAGAAAGCACGGCGATCGAAATCGTTTTCACGCCCAGGGAGCTGGGCGAGCGTTTCGCCGACGTGATCGTGAAAACCGAGTCGGGTCTTCGTCGATTGCCGCTTCAGGGGGAGGGCCGCTTCCTAAGGCTGAATCCATCCACCGTCGATTTCGGCCGCATCGCCGTCGGTGAAAGCAGTAGCCAGGTTGTTGAGATTCTAAACATCGGAAACGTGGATTTCACCGTCGATGAAGTGAAGTCCACCGGTGACGCTTTCGCGGCCTATACCCAGGTGAGCGAGAGCAACAAATTCGTTCTGCCCGCCAACGGCTTGCGTTCGCTGCCCCTCAACCTCGCTTTCAGTCCCTCCAACCGGGGAACGGTGTCGGAAATCCTCAAACTGAAGGGGTTCTGGGAAGACGGGACCGAAACTCTGGAGGTGCTGCTGAACGGCACCGGCGTGGCCGCGGAAATCGAGCTGCATCCATCCGGCCCTTTGGAATTCGGCTACGTGGAACTGGGCAAACGCGAAGCCCGCACCATCGTCGCCACCAACAGCGGTGACTACGAATCGCGGGTAGAGGCCAGGTCCCTCACCCCGGAAGCACACGCCGAACCGGGTGCCTTCATACTGCGTCCCGGTGAGTCCACCAGGGTGCAGGTCTATTTTGCTCCGCAGGTGCTGGGTAACCGGCTGGGAAAGATATTACTCATCAGCAACGACCTGAAAGAGAAAGCGCGTCCGATTCCGATCAGAGGCAAAGGGGCTCTCGGAAACATCGACCTGGCGGAGCTCGTCATAGTGACCGCGACCCGGAAAACGAGCAAGGACACTCTCGATGTCGAATGGAACCGCACTCCGGTGATCGCACGCGATGCGAGCAAGATCGACGTGGGCATCGTCATGACCGATTCACTTCGTCGCTCCCTCGTTGGTCGTAAGATGAACATCGAATGGGTCAAACTCGACGCCAACTACGATCCCAAGGGGAGCGCCAAACGGACCGAGCTCCAACTCCACGAATCGAGCCATGGAACCGTATTTGCGGAGGGATTGAGCCTGCGCCTGGAGGAAGCTGCCATCAAACGGGCGCGTCTCAAGGTGAGCACCAGCAGTTACCCGGGCGCGGCCCCGCAGACGGTATCTCAGGTTCTGGAGGCCGGTGGGTGGAAGTGGGAGTTCGAGGCCAAACCGCTGATTTCGTTTCTAACCCTTCGACCGGCGCGGAATTACACCGACAAGAACGGCAACAAGGTGAAGGGCGAGACCGAGCGCCTCATAGGCTTACCCGGCTTGGCGTTCGCTGGCTGGCACAACTCGGAAAACCCTTCGGTTTCGGGTGTGCATTTGACGGCGATAGGCAATGTCCTCGAAGCCTTGTCCACGGACAATTCGATCGCCGTATCTATGGGATTGGCTGTGTCCCTCTACAAGGACCGCTTCTTGTTCGGGTTCGGCTGGGATGTCTACGACAGCCGCGCGAAAGCAAAACGCAGGGGGACGCAGGACTACATCATGACCTTCAAATATTCCGCCCTTTTCTGAGCCCTTCGTAGATCATCACCGCCGCGCACAGGTCGAGGGCCGCAATGCCGGTCAGATAGACCACCTGGGGTCGCACCGCACCCAATCGCTCGCAGGCGGCGTCGCCCATGTTCAGGACCGTCCCGCTCTCATCTCGCGCAAAACGAACAGACTCGAGCTGACCCTCTTCTTGCGCGCGGCGAAACTCGCCCGCCTTCAGGGTCTGTTGCAGATGATCCGGCAGAATGACCTGGTCGCTGAGGATGTCCGGGGCAAGCTGCTGAGTGCGCGAATCTCCCCCAATGGCAACCAGCATTCTTCCCTCCACGTGCGCTTTCGACAAAACCGGCTGTGGTGTCGGAACTGCCGCGATGATGGCGTCGGCATCGGCGATGCAGCGGTCGACGTCAGGTGCCAGCTCGATGGAAGCGTTGACGACGGAGCTGGCTTCGGCGGCGAAACGCTCTCGGTTCTCGGGGTTGCGGCTCGTGACCACAATAGCTTCGAGCTGGTGAAGCTCGTCGCAGGCAAGGGCGGCGCGCAGAGCAACCCGCCCGGTGCCGATCACAGCCACGCGGCGCAAAAGCGGGGGCCGAAGGTACTGCAGCCCCAATGCCGCGGCTGCTCCGGTGCGCAAATCCGTAACTAGGTCCGCGCCCATCTCTATCACCTGCTCCGCCTGCAGATCCATCAGCGTTATCGTCGCGCGCCGCTCGCCCAACCGCCCGGTGCTCACATTCGACTGCTCGTCGATCGTTTTGCGAGCTTTGTAGCGGTCCGTCCATTCCGCCTCCATCACCAGGTGGAACGACTTGTCGGTTTCAACCCATTCGCGACGCGCCGGGTTGGTCAGCTCACGGGTTCCAAAAAGGGTGAATCCGCGATGACAGGCTTCGAGAAACATGCCCATGTCGAAGTGCTTGAGAATCTCTTCCTCGGTTATCTGTTCCATTCACGATCCTTCCGTCGCGTTTTCCGCTTGACAGCTGCTTTAATGTCCACCATTATACAAATGTTCAGTAACTTATTTGTTCACTATCGAACGGAACCAAATGGCTCATCAAACCTCTTCCGACCTGCTTGCCCGAGTGCTGACCGTCGCCAGTTTTTCCTACCTTTTTCTTCGCATCGGGTTGTCATTCGTCTAAAATCGGGATTCCGCAGCGGTTTCCGCCACTCCCGGTTGCCAGCACAGCCCTCCTTAGTTGACTTAACAGCTTATTTACGCTTCATTTAATTAGTTCCCCGACGATCCCGCCTGCCGCTTGAGATTCGCTGTCGCCGGCGATGTTTTTAGTGTCTCCCACAGGTCTCTCCGTCTCCAAGGCCGGACCTTTCGCCGTTTGGCCGTTGCTATCCTTTACAAAAGAGGCGGTTGACCTTCTCTTGAATGCGGGTTCGGTCCAGAGAAAGGCGCTTTGGCTGGTGGGTTGCCTTGCCGGCGTAATCCTGGTGGCCGGCTCTACTTGGCGTTATTTGGAGGGCGGAGCAGGTCGCCGCGAGGTACCTCTCAAAACACCGCAGCTGGAACGCCCTATCCGGGTCGAGGTCCTGAACGGTTGCGGGGCGCCCAAGGCCGCGGCACGGCTTACGAGAAAAGCCCGTGATCTGGGTATCGACGTAATCCACGAAGGTGATGCGGAAAGTTTCAATTTCCTCGAAACCATTGTCCTGGATCGCCGCGGAGACATGTCCAAAGCTCTCCAGGTCGCGATGATTCTGGGCGTGCCTAACTACGCCCAACAAATCGTCGTAGATGCGTACAGTGTGGCCGACGTTTCGGTCATCATCGGTCACGACCACAAAGAACTCAAACTACTCGAACACAGCAAGTGAGCGACGTCATCCCGATACCGATCGAGAACCCGCACATTCAGCGGATGGTTGCTGCTCTCCAGGAGAAAAAAGGGATGGATATCCTTCTCCTGGACTTGCGCGAGGTAACCGACCTGCTCGACTATTTCCTCTTGTGCACTGGTACCTCGCCACAGCATGTCAAGGCGCTGGCCGAAGAGGTAGAGCGGGAGCTCAAACGTGAGAACGAGCGACCCCCGCATGTCGAAGGTTTGAAAGAGCGACGTTGGGTGCTTTTGGATTACGTCGACATCGCGGTGCACATTTTCCGGCGCGATATTCGAGAGTTTTACGCCCTCGAGCGCCTCTGGGGCGACGCACCAAGAACCGAATTCGAATCTAGCACTGCCCCGGATCCGGCACCGGCGACCCGTCCGGGTTTCGAGTTCGCACGAAGCTAGATGCCGATCCAAACGCTCAAGTGGGAAGACGATGCCCTGGTTCTCCTCGACCAGACCCGTCTACCTGGCGAAGTCACCTACCTTTCGTGCAAGGACGTGGAGACCGTCGCCGAAGCCATTTGCGAGCTTCGCGTGCGAGGGGCTCCGGCCATCGGTGTCGCGGCTGCGTACGGTGCTGTGATTGGGGCTCGGGAAGGAGCCGAGCTTGAGCCGGCGGCATTCCGCACCCACGTCGCCGGCTCGATGGACCGTCTTGCCGAGACGCGCCCCACTGCGGTCAACTTGTTCTGGGCATTGAATCAGATGCGGCGGGTTCTCGAAGAGAACGCCGACGCCGACAATCATCAGATCTGTGAGCAATTGCTGGCGCGGGCGCACGAAATTTTCGAAGCAGATCGAGCCGTTTGCCGGCAGCTGGGTCACCACGGCGCCGCCCTATTGCAGAACGGACAGACGGCGATAACCCACTGCAATGCCGGTAGCCTGGCAACGGCCGACTACGGCACCGCACTGGGAGTCATCTATGCGGCGGCCGAGCAAAACAAGAGAATCAAGGTATTCGCCGACGAAACGAGACCGCTCCTGCAAGGGGCGCGATTGACGGCTTGGGAATTGGACCAGAGCGGGGTGGAGGTCACCTTGATCTGCGATAGCATGGCGGCTGCGGTTATGCGGAAGGAACAGATCGACTGCGTCATCGTCGGAGCCGATCGCATAGCAGCCAATGGCGATGTCGCCAACAAGATCGGGACCTACGGATTGGCCATCGCCGCCAAGGAGCACGGGATTCCCTTCTACGTGGCGGCCCCGATTTCGACCTTGGACATGGAACTCGAATGCGGGGATCAGATACCGATCGAAGAACGCAAAGCCGAAGAAGTGTCCCACGGATTCGGGGTTGCGACGGCACCTGAAGGGGTGGCGATCTACAACCCTGCCTTCGACGTGACACCAAACGGGCTCATTTCCGCTATCATCTCGGAAAAGGGAGTTGCACGGCCTCCCTTTGGACCTCAACTCCGAAACTGGGCGGAAGAGTCATAGGCTGCAAACCGCAGAGGGACAGTCACCTTTGACCTTTAAAACCATCTTCACAGTTATGCTTGGCGCCGTTGCCCTGTTGGGTTGCAGCACCGCCGCCACCGTTGCCAGAATTTCGGTGGCCGACCCGGGAGCGTTGATACACGCGGTGGCAGAGACGTTCGATCCAGAAACACTGCGGGAAGATTTGTTGTTGATCCAACCCCGCTTCCGGCCCCCGTCGGTTGAAGCGATCGCCGCTGCGCCGCCGCCGGATAGTGTCGATGCCCGGCAAGCCACGGTATTTCGCGTTCAGATCATGGCCCTGAGTAATTTGTCTTCGGCGCAATCCTCGGCGCAGGCCCTACAGCGAACCTTGGAGGTTCCGGTTGTGGTCGACCGCCACAAAGAGCTATTCCTGGTGCGCGCCGGCGCGTATTCCGAGGAAATGGAAGCCGAGGTGTTGCGCGCTAGGATCGTAGCTCTGGATGATGCCTTCCAGTCGGCCTACGTCGTTCAGCTTGGGGAACCAGGCAACCCCGATGCCGAAGAGAATTCGGTAGCACCGGTCGAAGCTGCTCCGGAGGCCGCGGCCGCCCCCCCGCCGGCCGTAAAGGAGATGGTACGAGAGTTCGGTTGGCGGGTTTCTCTGAATCAGTTTCTGGTTCACGAGAAGGCACGAGGTTTCAAGTTGCGTGCTAAGCGGGACCTGCGGCGAGCCGACATCGACGTCACCTTCAAGGAACCTTATTACAAGGTTCAACTGGGAAACTTCCGCGACGAATCGGAGGCTCAGCTACTGGCGGAGCGGATCCGAAACCGAGGGTTTCCCTACAACAACGCTCTGAAAGTCAGGGGTGAGATTCTCGTGCCGGCCAACTCTGAGCCATGATGCGTCTGCTGTTGGTTTCCTTCGCGGCGTTGTTCTCGCTGGCCTCCTGCGCTTTGGTGGGCAAGGGCGCCAAATCTCTCGAAACCTCCGCCGCGGCAATCGATTCTCTGGCTGCGACATCCGTTCCCCCCGAATCGGCCAAACAGATGATTCGCGCCATTCGTTGGCACCTGCTGCGGGCTGCGGAAGCGCGCAATTCGTCCCTGTTTCCAGCCGCGCAGCGGGAACTGGATCTCGCCTTCAACCGGTTGGGGCAGTTCGATACCGAAGACGATGCCCACCGCGACGCCAACCAAACCGCTGATGGGCTGCGCCGCGAAGTGGAGAAAGCCTATCTGAGCCTCGTCCCGCACCTGGAGCATTTCTCGCCTGACAGTCCTCTGATTTTGTTGCTCGAAGGAATCTCGGAAGCGGAGCTGGAAAATCTTCCAAAGGACGCGAGTCCGTTCGTTCGGATTCACCAGTTGAGTCGGCATTGTGACGTGCCTATCGATGCCAACGCTCGCGTCGCAGCGAGCATCCGCTTCTTTCAAACCAAAGGCCGCGAAACCTACATGAGCTGGTATCGACGGTCCTGGAAATATCGCGATCTCATTGTGCGGGTTCTCGCGGCCGAAGGCTTGCCGAAGGATCTCCTCTACCTGGCGATGATCGAAAGTGGGTTCAACCCGAAGGCGTATTCCCGTGCCCACGCTGCGGGCATGTGGCAATTCATGGAGTCAACGGGCCGTCTGGAGGGTCTTAGCCGTACGCACTGGATCGACGAACGCCGCGACCCGATGAAGTCGACCCGGGCGGCGGCACGTCACCTAAAACGATTGTACGCGAAATTCGGCGATTGGCGTCTGGCCATCGCCGCCTACAATGGCGGTCCCAATCGCGTCCGTCGCGCCGTAAAGAAGCAGAGTACCAGAGACTACTGGAAACTCAAACTTCCTCGAGAAACGCGGAACTACGTACCGCTGTTCATGGCGGCTACCATCATCTCAAAGGCGCCCGAACTGTTCGGATTCGCCGGGCTCCAACGAGATTCGCCGCTGGCGTTCGAGCAGGTGGAACTTCCCAATCCGCTGCGTCTGACGGCGGCTGCAAAATGCGCCGGGTCGACGCGCACAACGCTACGGCACCTGAACCCCGAGCTGCGTCGGGGCACGACGCCGCCACAGACCACCTCGCGCAAGTACAATTTGCGTGTGCCCGTCGGTGCGGCTGGAGGATTTCTGGATTGCTATCGCCGGCTACCCGCGCGCGAAAAGCAGGTCGAGTGGTTCGAGTACACCGTACGTCCGAACGATAACATTTCCACCATCGCGTCGGAGTTCGGGGTCAAGCCCTGGGTGGTGGCGAACGCCAACAATCTGCGCAATCCTAACCGCATCTTCCCGGGTCAGAGATTGCATATCCCGGCTTTCCAGGGAAGTGGATCTGGCGCTTCTTCCTCCTCGTACGTGGTGAAACCTGGCGACTCGCTCTCTACCATCGCGCACCGCTTCGGGCTCAACGTGAGACAGCTGCGGAAGCTGAACAACATCCGCGGCGACGTGATTTTCCCCGGCCAACGTCTCTCTCTGCGCTCGGTTCCAACGCGCAATCCCAGGCTGACATCCCGTGCTCCCGCTGAGGGCGAGACCTATACTGTACGTCGTGGGGAAACCCTGTGGGGGATTGCGGCCAAGCTGGGAATCGGATTGCATGAGCTCAAAGTCTGGAACGATCTCGATGGGGACGTAATTTTCCCCGGCCAAAAATTGGCTCTCCGTTCGAACAATGCAGACCTCTACACCGTCGTAAAAGGGGACACCCTCTACGGCATCGCCCGAAGGTTCGGACTGCCGGCCAAGGACCTCGCCCGTCGCAACAATATCAGTCTGAACAGTACCCTGTTGGCCGGAATGAAGCTGGAGGTGAGTGCCTCCACCACGATGGTTGATTGAGTTTGAGCGCTCTGCGGCGAATCCTTCTGCTCCTTCTCGCCTTTCTGCTCCAGACAACGTGGGTGCAATCTCTGCAGATTCTGGATATCGTCCCCGACCTGGTCGTCGTCACCCTGGTTCTGATCGCCCTGGTCGTCGACCCGATAGAATCCATCCTGCTGGCGTTTTTCGTCGGCCTTCTGCAGGACTCATATCTGCCCCAGAATCTCGGTCTCAACGCCCTAGTGAACGTGCTCGTGGTGCTGGCGGTCGGATTGATTCGGTCCGGGATCGTGGTCGACAATTTGCGGGTCCAGGTGGTCTTCGTCGTTGCCGCGGTCCTGTTGCACGACCTGATATACTACGTCGGGTACAGCGACTTCCCTCTCGTCGAGGTGCCGTTTTTTTGGCTGCGCTACGCTCTCGGTCGTGCCGCCTATTCGGGGGTGTTGGGTATGGCTGTCGCCTACGCGTTACTCCTGCGCCACCGGTTGATTCCCGCTTGAGTTATGCAGGCATCGACCCAGAATAGCGGGGCTTCAAGGATTCGTGGCCTGCTAGCCGCGGTGATTCTTCTGTTTTCCATTCTGATCTTTCGTCTTTTCTACCTGCAAGTCGCCACCTCGGAGGATTACGCTCGCGAGTCCGACGAGAATCGCATCGCGCAAAAAAGAATCAAGGCGCCGCGCGGTTTGGTGGTAGCGCGGGATGGCGAGGTCCTCGCCCGCAATCGGGCGTCCTACACCATATTTCTGATTCCCTCGACAGCCGAAAACGACAAGAACGCGGTTGCCGCACTTCAAGAGGCGATTGGGGGCGGCAAGATCACATTCAACCGCCACTGGCGCTCGCCGCGTCTGAAACGGGATGTGGATTTTGGCACCGTATCCATCGTCGAGGAGAGACTGCGGGCAGACTGGCCTCTCGGTATCGAAGTAGAGCCGCAGCGCTCCTATCCCCATCGAACACTGGCAGCCCATCTGCTGGGGTACGTCGGGGAGCTCCAGGAAGACGAGCTGCAGAAGTACCACGACAAGGCGTACGTAGCCAGCGATTTCGTCGGCAAGACGGGTGTGGAGAAGGTGTACGAAGATACATTGCACGGGAGCGATGGCGTGCGCTACATCGAAGTAGATGCGCGGGGTCGCACGCGAAATGAGTTTCCCGAAAGGGAACAGCCGGCACAACCTGGCAGGGAGTTACGGCTGACCATTGATATGGCCGTCCAACAGGCCGCCGAGCGCGCCCTACCCGACACCCTGGGGGGCAGCGTCGTGGCCCTAGATCCGCAGACGGGGGCCGTGCTGGCGTTGGCCAGCAAACCCTCCTTCGACCCGAATGTGTTCGTTTCCTTCCAGGAGCAGGAGGAACGCTCAACCTTGCTGCAACACGAGAACAAACCCTTACTCAACCGGGCGATTTCGGGCACCTATCCACCAGGTTCGACGTTGAAAATGGTGGCTGCTGTTGCGGCATTGGAGACCGGAATAACCGATACCCTCAGTACCTTTGAAGCGTGTGCCGGCTCCCTCGCGGTAGGTGACGTGGTGTTCCGCTGTTTCAAACGGGACGGACACGGAGAGCTCAACCTGATCGAAGCCATCGAAGCCTCGTGCAATATCTACTTCCAGCATCTGGCCCAAATACTCACGATCAAGACCTGGCGCGATTACGCGGCGCGATTCGGATTCGGGCAGATAAGCGGAATCAACCTCGATCCGGTCGAGGAGACGGGACTATTGCCGTCGCGACAGTATTATCGGGAAAAAGAGGGTTGGACCCAGGGGCACCTCATGAATCTTGTCATCGGCCAGGGCGCCATGCTGGCGACTCCCATTCAAATGGCTCGTTACGTGGCGGCTCTCGCCAACGGGGGCTACCTCGTGACCCCTTTCATCGCCGGGGGACCCCTGCCACGGCAGCGGATCGAAGGCATATCCCCCGCAACCTTTGAGATCACCAAGATCGCGATGCTGCGGGTGGTCTACGGGAAAAAGGGCACGGGGGCACGAGTTCGGCTCAACGGTATTCCGGTAGCGGGAAAATCAGGCACTGCACAGGTGCCCAACCGCAACAACGACGACGCCTGGTTTGTTGCCTTCGCCCCGTACGAAAAACCCGAGATTGCCGTGGCCGTAGTCGTGGAAGGAGGAGGAGGAGGCGGTTCCGTTGCCGGGCCCATCGCGCGTCGAACTATGGAGGCGTATTTCGAATCTCATGCTGGGGCGGATAGCCCCACCGGAGAACCAGTAGACCTACCGTCTCCATGAATTGAACCGTGAAACTCAGTCGCGAAATAGACTATCTGTTGCTAGCAACGGCGATGCTGACCGCTGTTGTAGGAATCGTTGCCATCTACAGCGTTTCTTTCCACAGCCAGCTCTCCGACGGCATCTGGCAACGACAGGCCGGATTTGCAGTCTTTTCGATCGGGGTAGCCGTGGCTCTCGCTTATGTGCCGAACAAGCTGCTCTACGGACTTGCATACGTGCTCTACGCCGTAAGCCTGATGAGCTTGCTGGCGGTCCTGGCGTGGGGCTCGGGAGAGGTTGCGGCCAGATGGCTCCGGTTGGGGCCGGGCAACATGTTGACCCTGCAACCTTCGGAGTTTGCCAAGATAGCCACGATAATCGCCCTCGCCCGTTACCTGGGAGACTCCAACGCCGAAGAGGTTAACGGGGTACGGCGTTTTCTCGGCGCTATGCTGTTGGCGCTTGTACCCATGGCATTGATCGCGCGACAGCCCGATCTGGGCACCGCTCTCTCCTTCGGCGCCGTCATCTTTCCCATGCTCTATTGGGCGGGGATGAGAACCCTTTTCATCTTCTTCATCATATCGCCGATACTCAGCGTCGCTTTCTCTTTCGAGCCGCTCTGGCAGGCGGCGGCTCCTTTCGTCTTCGCCGCTTTTATTATCCTCAGCTCCGCAGCGATTCACCTGCTGTTATCGCGGCTGTGGGTCACTGTGTCGATGGTGGCGGTCAATCTCTCCGCCGGCCTGATCACTGTCTATCTGTGGACCAGTTTTCTGCGCGACTACCAAAAAGCCAGAATTCTCACGTTTCTCGACCCCGAAAGTGACCGGCTCAACACCGGCTGGACCATTATTCAATCGAAAATCGCCATCGGCTCGGGTGGGGTTACGGGAAAAGGTTTTCTCGAAGGCACGCAGACCAAATACGAGTTTCTACCCGCTGCTCATACCGATTTTATTTTTTCGGTCATCGGCGAAGAATTTGGATTCCTTGGGGCCCTGGGGGTTCTGGCCCTGTTCTTCTTGCTCATCGGGCGCGCGCTGCAGATCGGGGCCATGGCCCAAAACCGTTTCTATAGTCTTATCGCCATCGGCATCGCCGCACTGGTAACCTTTCACGTTTTCGTGAACGTGGGCATGACCATCGGCGTAATGCCGGTTACCGGTCTTCCCCTTCCCCTTCTGAGCTACGGTGGTTCCTCCATGATGGCGACCTTCATCGCCATCGGTATCCTGCTGCACATCTACACCTATCGTCATGAGTATTGAATGCGAAACCTGCTTCTCTCCCTGGCTGTGGTCGGCATCTTCGTGATCGAGTTTCCCTGCGCGCCTGGCGATCACCGTCTGTCGGCCGAGATTCATTTTAAGAACAGACGATTTGATCGCGCCTTGACCGAAGCCAAACGCGCCATTCGCGAGACCGGTCCCAGTAGCTCGTTATTTCTGATTTCCGCGTTCGCCTGCGTCCAACTAAATAAGATCGACGAGGCGTTTGGACAGCTGGAAAAGGCGTTGGAAGCGGGATCTGACCATCATCGGGTACACCCAGCGCTGCGGCAGATAACCGTGGAATTGGGCCGCTATGACCTGGCGGGGGAAACCTTGAAACGCCATCTCGAGCGCCAGCCCGCTGATGCTGCCGCGAAGGCCAGCCTGGGCTGGGTCTACACTGAGCTTGGGAGAGAGGAAGAGGGGTTTCTCCTACTCCAGGCGGCGGCGGAAGACGACACAGGAGAGGTATTCGGCCACGTTCAATTGAGCCGGTTCCATTTGAAAAACGAGGAGGTTGACGAGGCGATTGCCGTTCTGCGCCGGGCGCTGGTGATCGAACCGGAGAATGTTCAGTTGTTGTTGTCATTGGGCGAGTGCGAACTCGAGCGCGGCGATGGTGCCGCCGCGGCGGAGCATTTCGAGCGGGTGCTGCGGTCCAGCGACACGCCTTCCAGCAGTGCCGTAGATATCGCCCGGTCGTATTACGGCGGCGGATTCCGTCGCGAGGCGATCTCCTACTACGAACGGGCTATCGAGGCGGATGGCGACAATCTGCTGGTGTTAAACAACCTGGCATGGACCTATGCGGAAGAGGGCATCGAGCTGGATAGGGCGCAGAACCTTTCTCTGAAAACGGTTAAAGCGGACGAGGAGAATGTGGTCTACCTGGACACCTACGCCGAGGTGCTCTATCGCAAGGGAGAAACCGCTCGCGCTATTGCCGTCGTGCGGCAGGCGCTGGAGATCGAAGGCGAATCGGGTCAGCAGTACTCCTATCTCAAAGAGCAAATGACCAGGTTCAGCTCCGGGGCGTTGACTCCCCTGCGCGGCTCATGAGCGAAACCGCTCGTAATCGATGTCGAGGGTATCGAGTCGCATATATAGATTCTTTCGAGACATGCCAATGTCGGTCGCCACGCGGCTTATAACGCCGTGATGCCGTCTTAAGGCGGCGGAGAGATAGCGCCGTTCGAACATCTCTTTCGCTTCCCGAAAGCTCGAAGCGCTTAACTCATTGGGGTTTTCTGCCACGTCCCTATCCATGAGCTCTTGGGGAAGGTCCCGGACCGTAAGGCAGCCCCGACGGGAACAAACCACCATCCGCTCCACCGCGTTCTCCAGTTCGCGAATGTTTCCAGGCCAACCATAGGAGGTAAGTCGCCCCATCAGATCAGGTTCGATTTCGGGCAGGCTCCTTCCGTTTCGTTCAGCCGCCCTCTTCAAGAAGTGATCCACCAGAAGCGGAATGTCGTCCGGTCGTTCCCGTAGCGGCGGGAGGTGGAGGGGAAGAACGTTTAGGCGATAGTAGAGGTCGGCGCGAAAGCGGCGCGCCTCGACTTCCTCGGTGAGATCGACATTGGTGGCGGCCAATACCCGCACATTCACCCGTAAGGTGCGCGAGCCACCAACTCGTTCGAACTCCCGCTCCTGCAATACGCGGAGAAGCCGCAGCTGTACGCGGGCGTCGGCAACGCCGATTTCGTCGAGAAACAGGGTGCCATCGTTGGCCAACTCGAAGCGGCCAGCATGCTGCCTGATTGCTCCGGTGAAGGCGCGCGCTCGTGCCCGAAGAGCTCGCTTTCCAATAAGCCATCCGGGAGTGAGGCACAGTTCAGGCTTACAAACGGCTCGCGGCGTCGGGGGCTGCGATCGTGGATGGCGCGTGCGAGAACCTCCTTGCCCGTGCCACTTTCGCCACTGATGAGCACCGTCGCCGAGGCGCCAGCGATCTGATCGAGCTGAGCTAGCAACCGCCGCATCAGTGGATTGCGGGTGATCATGACTTTGGCATCGGGCGAAACCGGAGAGTTCGAGTGAACGTGTGGAGCTGGGCGCCACGTCGAAGCGGGTGCGGGGAAGCTCGGTTCTCCTTTCAGGCTCGTGGTGCTCACGATAAACCTCCATCGGTTTGAAGTGGTGGTAACAACCCTGCGAACTGTCCACCTCGCCGCGGTTGCAATATGTGTGCCCGCCCGCCGCCGCCGACCGTCTCACCTTCGGCAAGTTTATTTGTACACACGCTAGTAGATAGGAATCGGCACAGACCTTGAAAGAAGCTGCACGCGCGGGATCGGGAGCAAACCACAAAAACCGGTACCGGGGCGTACCGAGTCGGTACCGAAAGCAGGCGATTTTGTGTCGCGCCAGCGTAAGAAGTGTTCGAAAACGTAAAGTTTTGTCCTTGAGCCGAGTCCTTCCGCGAGCCATAATTGCAATGGCGACTTCCCCCACCGATACAGCGGAACGGTTTTGAACGTCAGACTTGAAGGATCAGACAAACCTGCTGCCATACCTCGCGGGTTCGATTTTTCTCACATCATCGGATACAATCGCGGCTTGTCTGGGGTGATTGAAAACCTCAAGCGCGTTCTCGGAATCCCCATAAACGTTCTCATAACAGGAGAGAGCGGAACCGGAAAGGAGTTGATCGCGCGAGCTCTGCATGACGCGGATCCAACGCGATGCGATCGCCCGTTCGTTGCTATCAACGCTGCCGCCATCCCCGAGCAGCTGGTGGAAGCGGAGCTCTTCGGTCACAGCAAGGGCGCTTTCTCCGGCGCCCACACCGCACGAGATGGCTGTTTCGCTGAAGCCAACGGCGGAACCTTGTTTCTGGACGAGATAGGGGAGATGCCCCTGGCCATGCAGCCGAAGCTATTGCGGGTCTTGGAATCGAAACTGATTCGCAGATTGGGAGAATCAAAGGAGATCGGGTTGGACCTGAGAGTCGTGGCGGCGACAAACCTGAATCTGCAATCAGCCATGCTGGAACAGCAGTTCCGACCGGACCTGTTCTTTCGCTTGGCGGAGTACGAGATTGCGCTTCCTCCCTTGCGCGAGCGGGCCTCGGACATTCCGCTTCTGGCTGTTGACGTCCTCCAACGGTACAAAACGCGCTACGGTCGTCATGGCGTTGAGCGTTTCTCCGACGAGGCGATGGCGTGGATGCGGCGGAACCCCTGGAGGGCGAACAACGTACGGGAGTTGAGCGCCGCTATTAAACGGGCGATTCTGAACTGTACCGGTACGATTGTCGAAATCGTCCATCTAACGGGTCCACAGGAAAGCCCGCCTCCCATGTCACCGGTGGAGGTCCACAAGGGGCAGCTGCGGGAGGCGCTACAGGAATGCAGCGGCAATATCGCTGCCACGGCGCGGACGTTGGGAATGAGCCGATCGACGCTTTACGACCGCCTCAAGCGGCTCGGCATTCAGCATCTTCAAGGCGCAGCGGAATGAGATCCCGTCTCCTGCTGATCCTCCCCACCCATACCTATCAAGCGGCGCCGTTTCTGGCAGCGGCCGACGAGCTCGGTGCCGACGTAGTGGTGGCTTCAGAACAACCTCAGGCTATGGATCACGTCGTGGCGAACAAGACCCTCACGGTCGACCTGGGAGATCTCGACGTGGCGGTAGATACGATCGAGCGATTCGCCCGGACCTTGCCGTTCGATGCGGTAGTCGGCGTTGACGATCACAGCGCCCTATTGGCCGCCCGGGCGAGTGAGACCCTTTCCCTGCGGGGTAACAGCGCCGCCGCCGTGCGCGCCGCCGGCAACAAACACCTGATGCGGCGGGCGTTTCGAGAAGGCGGCCTGCAAACACCGCCGTTTGTCCTCTGCGACGTGGAAGCCGGTCCGGCGCCGGACCAGGTCCCGGGTTTCCCGTGCGTCTTGAAACCGATCCGCTTAGCTGCCAGCCGCGGGGTGATACGCGCCGACGACGAGGCGCAGTTCGCTGCCGCGTTCGAGCGGATTCGCAGCATTCTGGCACACCCCGCCGTCGCCGATCGGTCCGGAGTAGATGCAGACAAGATCCTGGTGGAAGGGTATATCCCGGGAACGGAGGTGGCTCTGGAGGCGTTGCTCGCACACGGAGAGCTGCAGGCGCTGGCATTGTTCGATAAACCGGATCCGCTGGAAGGACCGTATTTCGCGGAGACCTTGTACGTGACCCCCTCCCGCCTCGAGCCCCGATTGCAACAGGAGCTGGTGACGGCAGCTGCCGAAGGGACCCGCGCATTGGGCCTCACCGAGGGACCCATTCACGCCGAGCTTCGTTTCAACGACGACGGTGTCTGGATCGTGGAGATCGCAGCCCGCACCATAGGCGGCCTGTGCGCTCGCACTCTGCGCTTCGGGGCTCACATTTCTCTGGAGGAACTGGTGCTCAGACACGCTCTCGGCAAGGAGGTCAGCCCTGTCCGAACAGGCGGTGCTTCGGGGGTCATGATGATGCCCGTTCCCAGCCGCGGGGTCCTGCGCGCGATCAACGGGTTGGATGCCGCTCGCTCGATGCCCGGGGTGGAAGAGGTGGTTGTGACTATCGCGATGGGGACGCCGGTGGAAGTGACCGCTATCTCGGGTTCATATTCGCACGGGATGCTACATCCGGCGCCGTCGAGGAGACACTCCGCGCCGCCTACGCAAAGCTCTCGATCACGATCGAATAACAAAAGTCTGACCCCTTCGATTCACGCTATTTGACTGATTTATACCAAAGCCACCGGCTCCGCAGGCGGTTCCGCTCAGCAGTACCACGGTTCGGTCATGAAGGGTATCGTAGCCGGCGGCGGGGCAAATACCGCCCGGGGCAATGGGGTCGGGCGTTCTGCCATTTTGTGCGCCAACCTCCAAAGTTCAGCGAAGATCTCGCCCCTCGAACGTTCCTGCTCCACCCCTTCACACACCGACTTGTAGACCGAGCCGTAGAGATCGTCTACACGATGGTCGGGGTGTTGCCACCGGTAGCTCAATTGCTCCGGGTCGAAGGGGCCGATGGCGTTTCGGGTTTCGGCGCAGGCAAGTAGCTCCGATCCCTCGGGAATCAGCAGACGAATCGCCAGCTGCACGGGCGCGACCTGCTCCACCAGGCCCAGCTCGACGACGGTGGCCAAGAGATCGAGGTAATCCGCCATGCCGCTCCACGGCGTAAACGGGACAAATGTTGGGTTGAGGCCGACGCCCACCTGGGTGCACAGTCGTGCAATGCGGAGGAAGTCTTCGCGGGTGTGACCCTTACGCAAGAGACGAAGAACGTGGTCGTTGGTTGACTCGATGGCGGAGGTGATGAGAACGCAACCCGTCGCCCGCAGGTGGGGCAATCGGTCCCGGTGTTTCAGCAAATGCTCCACCTTGATCGTTACATCGTAAGTGATTTCCGCGAACTCCCGGTGCAACTGTTCGACGAGCGGAATGGCGTGGCCGACGCCATTGAAGAAATCAGGATCGCCGAAGGTGATGTGACGGGCGCCGCACTCGACCTGCTGGCGAATGTCCGCCAACACCACTTCTTGCTGCACGATGCGGAAGCGGCCGTCGTAAACGGGAACAACGGGACAATGCCGGCACCGATGTTTGCAACCCCGGCTGGCTTCGGTGTACCCGACCTCGAGCAGAGATCCATCCGGGTATTGCAGCTGGCCGTATTCCGACAACGCCGGAAGATCATGGCGATCGGGAACCTGAAACTGTTGCCGCGCCAAGGAAATCGCCGGCATCTCGCTCCCACCGGTTTTTCCATCCGCAACCCGATGACAAAGGTCGAGCAGGCCCTGCTCGAATTCGCCGCCCAGTACCGATTCGACGCCCAGGCTGCGCAGGTAGGTCGCGTTTGGGGGCGCATACAACCCGTAGCAGCTCAGGTACACCTCCTGATTGATCGCCCGCGCTCTGGCGATCAACGGCAGGGCCAGCCTCGCCGCCGTATGCATGGGAAGGAAAAAGGCGACCAGATCGGCGGATCCGAGGAGCTCGTCCTCTAGGTGTTCAACGGCCAGGTCGCGGCATTGGACCGCAAATCCGGACCGACGCAGCCAGGCCGCGGGCGAGGCGATGCCGAACGGCTGTCGGCCCAGTTCGTAAGTAGATAGAAGAAGAACGCGCAGGTCGGAGGGGGGCATCGCGCGGAGCTGCACAGCGGGAAGCGCGGTCGGTTTACTTGGAAGGCTGGTAGTACGGATTGGTGCCGTCGGCGTGCTCGGTCACATCGAGTACTGCCGTGATTTCCGGGACGGCTTCTTTGATGGCGGTTTCTATCCCTTGTTTCAAGGTAACGTCGGCCATGCCGCAGCCCTGGCAGCCACCGCCCAGCTCGACATACGCAACATTCTCCTTGACGTCGATCAATGCTACCGAACCACCATGGCTGGCGACGGCCGGATTTATCTGCTCTTCAAGGACCTGCTGAATGCGCTCGACGACGGGACCGGAAGCGGTCGGCATTGTCTTGTGTTTGCGCTCCACCTTGAAACCGGACCCCATGAGGCCGTCTACGAAATCAACGGTGGCGTCCTCCACATAAGGAAGGCTCTCCGGATCTACATAGACCTCAAACCCGGGGAAGGGGATCACCTCATCATCGGCCTCTTCCTGGCCGTCGCCGATAAACGCGAGCCGGAAGTCAACCTTGAGCGGTGAACGGGCTTCAGCTCCCACCCGTAGTCCCTTGACCAGCTTTTCATTCTGCTCCGAGCTCTGGGCGATCAGCTCCGTTATCTTGTGCAGCGCTTTCTGAGTTATTTCCAGCATCTGGCCTTCCTTAGGTTAGGAGTTACCCCGCGCGCCGGACATCGAACGGAGGCAAGGGAATTGGAAAACAGCCGGAGTTGATCGTGTTTTGGCTAAGCTAGGGGTTTGGATCGATCGCGCAAGAGCGGATGAGGTGTCTTGGGCGCGTAACGTCGGGGGAATTTAAGTGGTTTCAGCCAACGTCGTCAACGCGGTCTCGCTGACCTCCCCCGCCAGGTGGGTATAGTTTTCAGCACCCGTCGACATGGCATCGTACAGGATTACCGGTTTGCCGAAGCTGGGGGCTTCGGCGAGGCTGACGTTTCGCTTGATCGCAGTCCGATACACCTTGGGGCCAAAGTGGGACCGCACCTCGGTGGCTACCCGCCTCGACAGCTGCAGACGCTGGTCGTACATCGTCAGCAGGACCCCTTCGATTTCCAGCGCCGGATTGAGGTAGCGTTGCACTAGGCGAACGGTACCAAGGAGTTTCCCCAATCCTTCCAGGGCAAAGTATTCGCATTGAACCGGGATGATAACCGAATCGGCCGCGCTCAACGCGTTGACGGTAAGCAAACCCAACGACGGCGGGCAGTCGACGACGATCACATCGTACTGATCGACCAAAGGCTCCAGCGCCCGGGCCAGTTTCTTTTCGCGGCCGATCACCGACGCCATCTCTATCTCGGCACCCGCCAGTCGGATATGGGAGGGCACCAGATGAAGTGGAACGGGTTCGACCGGACAAACGATCGACTCCAGTGATGCCTGGCCCAGCAACACTTCGTAGATCGATCCTTCCAAGCTGTCGAAACTGGCACCACAACCGCTGGTGCTGTTGGCCTGGGGATCGAAATCGACCAGCAGCGTCTTGTGGCTGGAGGCTGCAAGGCACGCGGCCAGATTGACGGCGGTGGTGGTCTTGCCGACGCCGCCCTTCTGATTCGCAATGGCTATCGTCTTGCCCATGTTGCCCGTTCGGGTCAATCGCGAGCCTTTAAATTGCAATGAACGGCTCGCGCTCGGGAGCATGTCCCGGGCCGAAAAATCTGGGAAGTGCTGTAGGAAAGGGGCGGTGATTAGATCTGAATCAGGACAACGTTACTGCCTCGAAACGCCAATATACTGTGCCGTTTTCCAGGCGTCAAGAACCGTTTGATGTCGTGTCAGGCAATCGTGCGGAACTGGAAAATCGGGCCGCTGCTACGGCTGCCTTTTTCCGGGATGTGGACCTTCTAATACGGCAAGCGAAAGCGGGAAAGGGCCACTTCTATCAGGAGGCCAGCAAGCCAAGCAATACGCCGCAGCACAGGCCGCTGATGACAAATAGTAGCAGGCTGAATCCGACGGTGCGGGGCTCTCCGGTCAATGTAGGCTCGGGCGCGGGTCTCATCGGCAGTCCTTGGAGGCGGTTGTCTTATGATTATCGGCTGTATCGTGGGGTGCTTTAACGGGTGAAATTTTCCCTCTGCATCCAAAATCTGGCCGATGCCACCATCTGCCTCTGACCAAATCCACGGGTGCAACCGATTCCAGTAACATCACGCAACAATCGTGCCCGGACGCAACAATCGTGCCCGGGGCTGGGGGGAGCGGGTGGGGGACAGCCGGCCCACGAATGGGATCGTGGCTAGGGCTCGGCGTGGGCCCGCAACGAGGCATAGAGCCTGGGGTGCCGCATCTTGCTCAACGCGGCTTCCTTTATCTGGCGCACCCGTTCCCGGGTGAGCCTGAATCGGACGCCAATCTGGTCGAGGGTCATGGGCGGTTCGGAACCGAGGCCGAAGTAGAGGCGGATGATTTCGGCTTCGCGCTGGGTCAGATCGGACAACACCGAATCGATGTCAGCACGCTTCGAATACTCCAGCAGCAGCTCTTCGGGTGACTGCTGGTTCTCGTCGCACAGGGAATCCAGCAGACAGCGCTCCTCCTCGTCGTCGAAGGTTGCATCGAGGGATCGCACCGGTTGGCTCTCGATGAGGGTCTGCTCCACCCGTTCTTCTGTCGCCCCCAGCGCTTGCGCTACGTTGGCGAGGTTGGCACTGCTTCCTTCCTGCTGGAGGGCTTCCCGTGCCCGGGTGATCTTGGCCATCATATCGAGGCGGTTGACCGGCAAGCGGACCGTCAATTGCTCCATCACGGCCTGTAGAATGGACTGCCTGATCCACCAAACGGCGTAGGAGATGAACTTGAACCCGCGGGTTTCGTCGAAGCGTTCCGCGGCCACCAAAAGGCCGACATTGCCGGCACTTATGAGTTCGGCGAGCGTCAATCCCCGGTTTTGGTAATCCTTCGACACCGAAACCACAAAACGCAGATTCGCCTCCACGAGCGCATTGCGCGCCGACTCGTCTCCGTCGCGAATCCTGCGGGCGAGATCTGCCTCCTGGCTAGAGTTCAGTGGTCTCGAGTCGGCAATATCCTCCAAATACCGAGCCAGCACGCGATCTCCTTCAACGAGATGCCGCTTCCCTCGACGTCCACTGCGGATTCCGATTTTGCGCCCCATGATCTCATCCGCCTCCTGAATTGAGGTAGTACAGTACAAACCCTCAGGGTTTAAAAGGTTCCCTGCCCCGGATGCCCGGTTGACAGGCGCGAACCTCGTCACCTTATTGGGCGATCATTCCGCGGTTCCACCCCCGACAATGCCTAGTTCCAACGACACTTCCAGCACAGTTGCCGATCTTAAGGCGATGGTGCGCCACTTCGTTGAGGAACGGGATTGGGACCAGTATCATTTCCCCAAAGATCTCGCCATCGGCCTGAGCATTGAGGCGGCAGAGCTACTGGAGCATTTCCGCTTCCTCAGCAACGAGGAAATAGCCGAAAAACTGCAGGATGGGCCCTATCTAAGAGATATCGGCCACGAGCTAGCCGATGTTCTGTATTTTGTTTTGCTGATGTGTCGAAATCTGAATCTGGATGCCACCGAAATCCTCAGCGAGAAGATGGCCGTGTCTGCCCAACGTTACCCGGTGGAGAGTGCCCGGGGGAAGAACCTCAAGTACACCCAGCTCGACGGAGAACCCTCCGACTGATATGGCCGAATCGCCGTTTGATGCCCTCGTTCGAGTTATGGCCCAGCTGCGTTCCGCCAGCGGTTGTCCGTGGGACCGCGAGCAGACCCACGAGTCGCTCAAACCCTACCTGCTGGAGGAGGCATACGAGGTTCTCGAGCGCATCGATGAGAATGACAAGGAAGAGCTGTGCAACGAGTTGGGAGATCTCCTGCTCCAGGTTGTGTTCCATGCCCAGATCGGCAGCGAGCAGGCGGCGTTCGATATCGATCAGGTATGCCAGGCCATCGTCGACAAGCTGATTCGCCGGCATCCCCACGTTTTCGCCGACACAGCGGTAAACGACGCGGATGAGGTGGTGGTCAACTGGGAACGGATCAAGAAGGAGGAACGCAACGAAACCCCCCATCCGCCTTCAAGCCTTGATGGCGTGCCACAGCAGCTTCCGGCGCTTTTACGCGCTGAACGTCTGCAGAGCAAGGCCTCCCGCGTCGGGTTCGACTGGGATCAGATCGAAGGACCGCTGGAGAAGGTGTCCGAAGAGCTGGAAGAGCTGCGCGACGCCCGGCGCGCCGGCGGAGAGGGTCAAGTCGCGGAGGAGTTTGGTGACCTATTGTTTGCCATGGTAAACGTCGGTCGGTTCCTCAAGCTGTGTCCAGAAGACGCGCTGCGCCGCGCCTCCGGCAAGTTCGAGCGCCGCTTTCGGCAGGTTGAAATGGTGCTGCACGAGGAAGGGAAAGAGTCGGGGACGCTGAGTCTGGAGGAATGGGATCGTGTCTGGGACCGGGTCAAAGACCAGAGTTAGGATCCGTTGTTCCCCACGGTCGTCGGTCCGTCGAATCCACGTTCCGCCAACACCGTGGTCCACGCCTCGACCTCCGCCAGGGGAAGAGCCGGGTTGTCGCGAATAGTCACCTTGTCCCCGATTGCTCCGATCTGATGCAATGCCTGCAATGATCCGAGAGATCTGTTGCCGCTGATGGTCACGAAGCGGCCCACCGAAGTCAGTCCTTCCAATCCGTCCATCGAGGCTAGCGATTCGTTGGCTGATACGACGACAAATCCCTGCACGGACGCCAGCTGGTTGAGGCCGGCCAACGATGGCAACACGGCGTTCAACGTAACGGTGAGGTTCCCCCTGATCTGGGTGAGCTGATCCATTGGTGCCAAGCGGGTCAATCGGGGGTGACCGGTTATCGTCAGGTGTTCGAGGGTGCGGATCGATCCCAAGCCAGCAAGCGTAACGAGGGCCCCGTTATCCCTTACATCCACGTCGCCACCGACGATGTGCAATCCCCTGAGTCCGTCCAACGAGACCAGGGCCGGATTGTTGATGATGCCCAGGTCCGTGCGGATGGATCCAGATTCTCCAACCCGTCCAGCGACTGCATCGTGGGGTTCCGCCTGATTGCGACAAGACCACCGACTGCGGTGAGATTTCTCAAACCTTGCAGATCATCGAGCTGATCGTTGCCGAACAGGGTGAGCGACTTTCCGAGGGCGGTGATGAATTCCAACCCCTGCAACGAAGTCAGGGCCTCGTTGCGGTCGATTGCCAAACCTCCATCGAGCGATTGCATGCTGGGCATGCCGGTCAAATCCCTCAAGGTGGCGTCCGCGGCAATGGTCAGGCCGTCGGAGATAAGGCTGAGTACCTCTAGTCCGCGCAGGGAGGTCAAACCCTCGTTGCCCGCAATCCTCAGCTCGCGCACCGTGGCGAGACTCTCCAGGCCCTCGAGCGAGGTCAAACGACTCTCCCCGATGTTCAGACTGCCGCCGACCGTCGTCAGGGCCTCCAGATGGGCCAGGCTGGTAAGGGAGACATTCGAGAACAGATCCAGGTCGCCGCGGATCTCCACGACGTTGTCCAGGCCTTCTAGGCTGACCAGCGAATGGTTGAGGATCAGATTGAGGCTGGCGTTGACTTCGGTCAATCCTTGCAGACCGTCCAGCGAAGGCAGCGATCGGTTCAGCCTCACGTTAATCTGGCTACTTACAAACTCGAGGTTGCGCAGGGCGCCCATGCTCGACAGCGAGTCGTTGGTATCAATGATCAATTGCTCACCAACGGCCTGCAGTCCTTCAAGGCCATCGAGGTTCTGGAGAGCGGGGTTGTCTCTGATCTCCAGGTTGCGAGTCACGCTGGCAAGACGGCCCAACCCGTGCAGATTCTGCAGCCGGACATTCTCTTTGATCCTCAGCGCACCGCCGACGCTGGCCAAATTCTCGAGGCCGCGAAGGTCAGTGAGGGAAGCGGTTCGGCGGATATCCAGGCTCCCCTCGATCACGTCGATGCCCGCTAGACCTTCCAGGCTGACGACGGCGCGTTCCACCACCACGCCCCCCTGAATCCGGAGGTTCGATCCACGGGCAGCAAACTCGTCCACATCCTCTTGGGAGCGAAAGAAGAAGTCGCTCTCCAGCGCCGTTGACGTGGGATTGTTATCGTCCCTG
Source organism: Candidatus Latescibacterota bacterium (assembly GCA_965217095.1). Lineage (GTDB taxonomy): Bacteria > Latescibacterota > UBA2968 > UBA8231 > UBA8231 > CAYNZV01. Next base: position 4,157,919 of record OZ244235.1, on the reverse strand, counting down.
CAACCTGACAGGAACCCGGTGGTCAGGGCGCAGAGACCAACAAACAGGACAGCGGATCGATTGAGCATAGTCAGACCGTTTCTTCAAAATGGCGGGAAGCGCGACCGCTCCCTCTATAGATGCGCAAGCCGGCAGGACGATCTAAAAAATCAATCAAACGCCGGCGCTCTAGCCTAATCGGGTGCCATCTCGTCGAGCGGGTTTCTCCCGGTCTCCCAACTAGGGCAAGGAAACGGGTCTTCCGCGGCGCGCAGATTCGAACAAGGTTTCGATCGTGGTCACATTACCGCGGCTACTGGCCAGCGAAACGGTCGGCCGCGCTTCGTCGAGCACGGCAGTCGCCATGCCCTCCACCTGGCAACGGTACGGCTCAACCTCCTCGAAAACGACCTCCCTGTTCCCGGCATTGCCGACCCGCTCAACTAAGATGGAGGCGGATTCGCCGACATCGTGCAACCAGGGTTGATCGAGGCGCAGGAAACCTTCGGAGCCCAAGATGGAGAATTCGCCGTGCGCGGCGCTACCGATGCTGCAGAAAAATTGTGCGAAAACATCGTGGGGAAATCTCAGATGGCCGGCGAAACTCACGTCGACACCACTGGTTCCCAGCTGCTGCCATCCCATCACCTCGGTGGGTTCTGCATCGAGGATGAACCGAAAGGAACTGACCGCATAACAGCCAATGTCCCACAGCGAGCCGCCCCCCTTGGCGGGATCCAACCGGTAGTCGCCGGGGTTGTCCAGCGGGAACGAGATGCCGGCGCGCATGGCGCGAACCTGGCCGAGGGTGCCTTCCTGCACGAGCTCTCGGACCTTGTGGGTTTGCGGATGGAATTGATATGCAAAGGCCTCCTGCAGTACGACGCGATTCTGCCAGGCGGCTGCAGTCATGGCGTCGACTTCGGTCGTCGTCAAAGCCAATGGTTTCTCGCACAGGATGTGCTTGCCCGCTTCGGCAGCCTTGATCGCCCATTCTTCGTGCAGGTGGTTGGGAAGGGGAATGTACACCACGTCGATCTCGGGATCCGCCAGCAGCTCCTGGTAGCGCCCGTAAGCCCGGGGGATAGCCCAGCGATTCGCGAACTCCATCGCCCTGGTGTGGTCGCGGCTGGCTACAGCGCACAGCTTGCCGCGTCGAGCGGAGCGAATGGCCGGAATGAGGCGCTGGTTGATGCGCGCGGTACTCAGCACCCCCCAGCGCAAGGCTCGGTCACTCAACCAAGGCGATCCCTTCCGGCCACGTCGTACCCGCGCCAGGCGACCCGCTGGGCCAGATCTTGAGCCATGGGCCAGACCTTTTGGTGATCATCGCTGGCGGCCCACTTGCGTCGGTTCTCCTCGGTGTCGAAGACCAGTTCCATCTGATAATTGAACGGGGTCTCTTCCGCCTTGATTTCCGCCGTCACAGGTGCGGGAAAGAGCCTTAGCAGCCTGGATCCTTCGTATCCGATTTGTTTTTGCATGGCGGGGAGGTAGGCTTCCTGGTACATCTTCTCAAACTCGGAGGTCCTGTCGGGTTCCACCTCGAAGTAGATCTGCAGCAGCATGGATCTATCTCCATTCGAAAGGGTTGGGTCGTTCGGGACGGGGTTTTACCATAGAATGCACAACTCATGTCCCAACGCAAATGGGAACGATAAAGTCCGTCACCTTTTCGATTTACAACCGGCGTCCGGGAGTTTATTTTCCCGATCCGATGCTGTTTGTAGCTCCAGTACCGGAGACCGAACGGCCAGCCACCAACGATCGGGAGGATAGCAGTGTCCGAAATCACCGGAACCGAGCGAGCTGCCAGTGCGCGGATGGCGGGTGCTGTAACAGATCACGTCGATCACACCACCTCCGAGGATCGCCAGCGAGAGGCGGAACGCCGCCGCCAGAGAGCTGACACGGCGGACCGGTCTGAGATTGCAGAAACGAATCGACCCAACGCGAACCAAAGCGACCGTGTCTCAGAGGCTGATGGGACAAACGAACAAGAAGGCCAACAGCTCACGAGGGAGCGGGGGCTGGGCAACAACGTGGATGTCATGGCGTAAGCGCCAGAGTGCCGAATGAAAGTCCTGGTTACAAATGTCGCCATGCAGCTGCAGGCAGAGCTAGCACAAGAGCTCGGAGCCAAGCATGAGGTTCGCTGCACTGACACCGAAGAACAACAAGCAGAGGGCGACTTCGTGCGCTGCGACCTAGGTCACGACGACACCACCAACGAACTGGTCCGCGGCATGGATGCTATCGTCCACGGTGGCGCGATCGACCCCTCACGGTCCGTTCAACAGCAGCTGGATCACGCTACCCGCCGGGCTTACAACCTGCTGTATGCCGCCAGCGAGGAAAACGTGCCTCGCGTGCTGTTTCTCAGTACCTTGGCGCTCATGGCCAAATACGGGGAGGATCTCAAGGTGACCGAGACCTGGAGGCCCACCCCCACCGCGGATACCGACCTGTTGTGCTACCACCTGGGCGAGTTCACCTGCCGGGAGTTCGTGCGCGAGAACCGAATCACCGTTGTATGCCTGCGTCTCGGGGAGATCTTTCGCGGCAGCGAAGAAACACCCAGCACGGCTGGATTGCATCTGAATGACGCCGTGCAGGCGGTGGAGTCGGGACTGGCCTGGGACATCACCCGGGAGCGCACCTCCGGTGGACGACCGCCGGGGCCAGGGGCCAAGGGTTGGGGGTTGTTCCACGTTCAATCCCCGGTGCCGAACGCCCGCTTCTCGACCCGTTCGGCCCGGGATCTCATGGATTTCAATCCTGGCACGGCGGGTTGATATGAAGGTGCTTGTCCTGGGAGTCAACGGCATGCTCGGTCCACACGCGCTACGGGTCCTTTCCGGGCGTTACGATCTCCGCCTTACCGACCTCGCCGATCCCCACGGGGTCTTTCATCACACGACCGGTTTCGTCGGCGATGAGGAGCAGAAGAAACACGAGTTCCTGAAGGTGGACGTGAGCGATCCGGACCAGGTCATGGACGCCGCGGCCGGGATGGACGCTATCGTGAATCTTTCGGTGCTGCGGGACGACCGACAGATTGCCTTCGATGTCAATGTGCGTGGCTCCTACAACATCATGGCGGCGGCGGTGCGGCATGGGATTCGACGCGTCATCAGCAGCGGCGCCCATTTTACCATCCAGGGACACCACTATGAGCGCTTCGATTTCAACATCCATCCGGACGTGCCGTCCCAACCCGGATTGGGCATGTATCCGTTTACGAAATCACTGGGACTGGAGTTGAGCCGCGTATTCACGGAGAATCACGATATCTACCTGATGTGGTTTCTGTTCTACAATTTTTTCGATCCCGACGACCTCATGGAGGAGTACGCACCGTTCAGTGTCACCTGGGCGGATGCGGCGGAGGCGATTCGCTGTGCGCTCGACGTGGATCTGAACACCCTTCCCTCAAGGTGCGAGGCGTTCAACATCTCCACCGATATGCCCCACCAAAAGTTCTCGAACGAGAAAACGCGACGCCTCCTGAATTGGAAACCGCAGCACAGCCTCGAGCACTTCTGGCACAAGGCGTGATGCGGATCTGAAATGTCTGCGGTGTTGGACTGGGCCGTGTAGTCGTCGTCTAACTCGTCTTCAATCCACCACATCCAGTACGCCCATTTCCGAGGACATAGTATGAGCCAGACACAACCTGTGACCACGCCATTCGTCGATTGGTACGGCATCTGGGCCGGACATGGTGGTGTTGGACAAGATGGACTCAGCTGGATCCAGGATCCGCCGTTGGGTGATCTGCAGCTGAAGATACAACCCGCCCGCTGGTCTGAGCCGATCTTCAGTGAAGCAGAACATCCATGGGAGACCGGAGGAATGATCCCGGGCTTCACATTTCCCGACGACGGCAGACTCAAGGTTTGGTATCAGACCCAGGGTGAAGACGGAATCAGCTATCAGGCGTACGCCGAAACCACCGATGGATATACGTGGCGCAAGCCTGAGCTGGGTCTGGTCGAATACAACGGTTCCACGGCCAACAACCTCTTGCACCCAACCGAGTATTTCTGGCTCCGCTGTGTGTTCAAGGATCCAACGGCACCCCCAGAGGAACGCTACAAGTCGACGGTGCCAGGCGGCATGATCTTCGCCGACGGCAAGGCAGATCCCGACCTAACCAAAGAGCGCTACTACGAAATGCGAACGGCGATGCAACATGAGGGCATGGGGCCGGATCAAATCAAGGAAAAGCTGCAGATGCATCAGGTCATCAAGGGCGCCGTCTCGCCCGACGGCCTGCGATGGACCGCCCTCGAGAAGCCGTTGCGAGATCTGGATTCATTGACGCTCGACGGGGAGTACTACACCACCTACGACGAGGAGAAGGCGGAGTACGTCGCTTACCACAGGGGGCATTCCGAGCGCCGTCGGTGCATACGCCGCAGCACGTCCAAGAAATTCGACCAGGGTTGGGAGGAACCGCAGTTCGTCTTTAAACCCGACCCGCAGGATCCCGTCGACGTGGATGTTTACAGCTGTGCTTACTGTCATCACCCCCATGGGAATCTGCATCTGATGTTCCTGCCGTTCTATCACCGTTGCACCTCCACCGTCGATGTGCAGATGGCGACCAGCCGCGACGGTTTCTTGTGGAGCCGCCCCGAGCGCGTGCCGATCATCCAGCGCGGCGAATACGGGTCGGTCTACGCGCGGCGCGATCTGGTGGCCCTCAACGACGAGGAATGGGGACTGCTGTTCACCGGGACCAGCAAACGTCACGATTTTCTGACTTACACGGCAGACGGTGGCGATGAAGCCCCGAGAAACGAATTTCGCCGGGCCCTGTGGAAGCGGGACCGCCTCGTGGCGCTGGAGGCGCTGGCGGAAGCGCGCTTCACCACCGTGCAACGGGACTGTAACGGCAGCGAGATGCGTTTGAACTACGAAACGGAAACGGGGGGCTGGGTGCGGGTGGAGATCGTTCACCCACCGGTGACCCCGCCGCAGCCGGTGGAGCCTTTCGCCGGATTCGGCTTCGACGAGGCCGACGAACTGGAACGGGTCGTAACCTGGAACGGAAGCTCCGACCTGTCCGAGCTCAAAGGCCGGCAAGTTTCGCTGCGGTTCCACCTATGCAGAGCGCGGTTATTCTCGGTCACTATCTGAGCGTCGCGCAAGGGAGTATGCGCTATGAAAATCGAACGTGTAGAGATCACTACGCTCGACGTGCCTCACACCAACGACCACCTGCAGTACTGGATTCCTCAATGGCGGATTATTAATGTGTGCCGGCTGGTTATGGACAACGGCGTGGTGGGCTGGGGGGAATCGGTCAAACACGCCATGGGCGCCATACCGGAGGATGTCGCCGACCGAATCGTGGGGAGAGAGGCCGCTTCGTTGCTGTGGCAAGACGAACTGGGATACGCCGTGCAGATCGCCCTGTTCGACGCGGTGGGAAAGAATCTCAACGTGCCTGTTCATCGGCTGTTGGGATCGAAAGTGCGGGATTGGTGTCCGATCTCCTGGTGGACCATCGACATGCCCGCCCCGGACTGGGCGCAACAGTGTGCGGAAGCGGTCGCCCACGGTTACACCACGGCAAAACTAAACGCAAGCAGTGTTTTAGCCTGAATTATTCATAAAAATGCGGTGAGCCTCTGTACAACTGGTTGTTTTGCCCTACGTTAGGGTTACCCACAAACAACAACCAATCAAGAGGGCCACCGCAGATGGAAACTTCGCAGATCGCGCTATCGTTTGCAAACATCTCGGGCAAAAAGATCGAAGCTGATTTTGACGGTGGCATGACCACCAGTGATGGGGGCGCCCTGCTTCTGCGACCAGCGGAAGCCCGCACCGGGATCGTCGACATCAAAGCTATATCGACCATACGTATACTGACCTCATCCGGCAGCGCGTATTCCAGATCGCCTGTGGCTACGAGGACGCCAATGACAGTGACGACCTGCGTTGCGATCCGGGTCTGAAAACCGCGTGCGACCGTCTGCCTCTGACGGGAGACGATTTGGCCAGTCAACCAACCATGTCTCGTTTGGAAAACAGTGTCAGCCGCTCGGATCTGTATCGCATCGGGCTCGCTTTGCTGGAAATATTCATCGAGTCTTACGACCAGCCGCCCAAGAAGCTCACCATCGACATCGACGACACGGACGATCCGGCACACGGCGCCCAGCAACTCACGTTGTTCCATGCCTACTATGACGAGTATTGCTACCTTCCGGTCCATCTCTACGAAGGGGAGTCGGGCAAATTGATCACGACGCTGCTGCGACCCGGTCGTAGAATGCGAGGCCGAGAGGCGGTAGCCATCCTCAAACGCGTGTTGGATCATTTGATCATGGTGTGGCCGAAGACGAAGATCACCTTACGAGGCGACTCACACTTCAGCACCCCTGAGGTGCACGACCTGTGCGACGGATACGGTATTGATTTCATTCTGGGACAGGCGATCAACAACAAGCTCAAGGCACTCGGCGAACCGCTGATGGAGCTGGTGGCGGCGCTGGCCGAGCAGAGCGATGAACCGGTGCGGCTTTTTGACCGCTTCGAGTATCAGGCCAAGAGCTGGCCCCGACCGCGCCAGATTATCTACAAGGCCGAGATCACACAAGGCAAAGCCAACCCGCGCTTCGTGGTGACCAATATCCGCAACCGCTCTCCCGAGTTTCTGTATGAGGAGATCTACTGCGCTCGTGGGCGGTCGGAAGGCTTCATCAAGAATCACAAGACCTACCTGCAGTCCGACCGCACCTCCTGCCACCGCTTCTCGGCCAACCAATTTCGCCTCTTCCTGCACAGCGCGGCCTACGTGCTGCTGCACACGATCCAACAGATTGGCATGCGCGGCACCCAATGGACGACGTCCAACTTTAACACGATCCAACTCCGGGTGCTCAAAATCGGCGCCCGCGTGCGGGAGCAAGCCACCAAGGTCCGTTTTCACTTTCCGACGTCATACCCGCTCAAGGATCTGATGCGCACCGTCGTCCTCAACCTCGACACCTCATGATGCTTTGCGATGTCCCACTACATCCACGCACACGATCCACCAAGGGACCCGACTGTCCCAATGACATCCAAAAGAGGCTCAGATCTCCCAGACAACACCTCGACGACCGACAGCACTCGATCAACCCGCTACCAAAACGTCCAGCCATTGACCAGCGCACCGAATTCGTTCGCTTGGTGCGGATTCATGAATTATTCAGGTTAGGACTGATTGCGAAACTAAAAACCCGAACCATGTACGATCTGCACGCCGGAATCCGCGCGATCCTGGAGGTTATTCCGCCTCAGTTCCGTCTGGATCTGGATTTCAACGGCTCGTTGGTGACGGCGGCGCAGGCGCTGCCGCTGTTGAAGTCCCTCGAGCAGTACGAGCAGGTGGCGATGATCGAAACGCCCATTCCGCAAAAAGACGTGGCTGGGAATCAACAGATCCGCCGCCGGCTGAACCGCCCCATCGCGATGCATATCGGCGATCCGCCTATTGCCACGGCAATAACCCAGGATGTGACGGACGGTTTTATTATAGGGGGTCCCGCAAAAGAGCTGTTGAAGGCGGCCACGGTCTGTGAGGTGGCCAACAAGCCGTTCTGGTTGCAGATGGTCGGCACCGGCATCACCACCACCTGGGCGGCGCACGTCGCTGCGGTCTGCTCCCACGCACGCTGGCCATCAATCACCAGCATGAACATCTGGGAAAGCCAGCTGGTCGAACGGCCGATCCAGGTGCGCGGCGGTTATTACCCCGTGCCCGAGGAACCAGGTCTCGGCGTCGAAGTCGACGAAACGGCGCTTAAAAAATACGCCGTCGATCACGACGACGTGAAGCCCCCCAAACATCTCTATCGCTACTCTCGAGCCAGCGGCGAGGTCACGTACTATGGTTGTGCCTCCAAGTCCGTGCTACACGGCACGTATGTCAGAGACGGGATGCCGATTTGCGAAGCCGGCTCGAATCTTGAGGTAATGGTCGACGATGGCAGCCCGGCGTTCGACCAGCTATACACGGCGACGCGAAACGGCCAAACGGTACGGCGCTCGGAATCGGCGCCGCCTGTCTGAGTAGAAGGCGGCGAATAGAATCGGGTCATGCTAAGACGCGGGGTTAGCCCGGGTCTCTTTCAATCTCTCAGGCTGTGGGGCTGCCCTCTTGGCCGTCCAGCCGGTCCAGCATCGCTTCCGCCCGGTTGCGCTTTCCGAGGTCGTCGTCCCGTGCGGCCATTCGTTGCAGCGCCGAGCGCGCGCGCTGATCGCCGTTGGCCGCCATTTCAAGCGCCATCCTGTCACGCTTTTCATTGTAGCATTCGTCGAATTCCACGGTCTGTAGATCCCACTTCTTCCAGAAGTACTGGTAGCGAGCTGACCGCCAGTCGGCGTAGATCGCCTTCCAGGTATTGGGCTGGCTGTGGGGTTCGAGGCAGCCGGGTTCGATCGGATCGGCGATTCGCTGAAAACGCGCATCCAAAGACAACCGCAGGATGTTCGTGGCATTGGGCAAACCCTTGTGTGCGGTCATGCTGTGAAACAGCAGCACGTCCCCCTGCTCGAACGGCGAGTTGACCCAATGGCCCTCGAGCGGGTCGACTATTTCAACGCCGCCTGCACCCAACGCCGGGCGAAATTCGTACACCCCACTTTGATGGGAACCGGCAGCGAGCTGCAAACCACCCAGTTCGGGCGGTACGTCGCTCAGAGGAATCCAGGCAGTAAATGTGTCGACCGCCCCCTGCACCGAGATGAAGTCTTGATGCGCTGGCGTGGTATACGCTTCCCTCTGGGGGAAAATGATGCGCCCGATGATGCGCGGGTGGGGCATGACCGGCTCTCCCACCATTCTTTCCACCAATCCGAGCAGCCTGGGGTGATGCTGCAGAGCGTGGAATTCCTCCAGGCGATAGAAGTGCTCGTACACCTGCATGTACTTCGGTTCCGGCTCGACACAGAATCGGTCGAGGTTGGCGACTCCTTTCTCCAGCGGAGAATCACGACCGACCCATCCTGCGTCACGAGCGATGCCGAGCATCTGCAGTCGTAAGCTTTCCAGCGCGTCCGGAGGCAACAACCCGCGAATGAACAGGTAGCCGTCTCGCTGCATGCGCGTGTTCAGCTCGGAAGGCTGATCCGAGATGTCCGTCGAATCTAGAAATGGTCGCATGTCGCCCGCTAATGGCTCATCCCGTTCAGTAAACGCACGGCTTCGAACAACACCTGAACCGCGAGGGTCACGTTGCTCACGGACACACGCTCATCGTGTCCGTGGCACAACTCGAAAAAACCCGGACCCGGTTCGTGCCGCATGGGAATGAACCCGTAGATATGCAGATCGAAGTCGGTGAGGTAGCGCGCGTCCGTTCCACCCGTCTGCATGTACGGCACCACGGTGGCCCCCGGCTCGAATGCCTGCATTGCGGTGGTCAAGGCGCCAAACAGGGGGGTCTCGTGATCGAATTCAACGCCGGTGTGAAACGGTTCGGTCAGGTCCAGCTCCACCGTATGACCCACGACTTCCCGCAATTCGGCCATAAACTCCGCTTCACCGGTGCCGGGCAAGGGCCGCCCACTCAAACAAGCCCGGGCTTCCGATGGGATTACATTCCGTTTGAGACCAGACTCCAACATGGTTGGCGCGCAGGTGTTGCGGACCATAGCGTCGAACATCAACCGGTCGCGCTCCAACACCGGAAGTTCGGCTAGGGCCGCGTCGCAGCTGGAGGGATCAACCACGGCTCGCAGCAGTTCTGCCACCGATTCGTCGGACTGTGCGCGTGCAGAATACTCGAAGAATGCGCGCACGCTGGCTGGCGGGTGGTGAGGCAACTTCCGTTCACCCAGGCGCGCCAGGGCAGGCCCGAGGTGAACGATCGCATTCTCGTCGTGGGGAACCGAGCCGTGCCCAGGCTTCCCTCTGGTCACCAGATCAACCGACGCGCTCCCTTTCTCCCCTACCTGGCACCCGTACACCGGTGATCCGTCGATCACTACCGCGAATCCACCCCCTTCGTTGATCCCATATTCCGCGTCGAACAAACGCGGATGGTTCTGCACGAGCCAGTCGACGCCGAACCCGCGGCTTTGCTCCTCATCGGCTGCCGCCACCAATACAAGATCTCGTTTCAACGGAAGCTTCAAGCGATGCGCCATCAGCAGAGCTTGCAGCTGCGTGGCACCGGTCAGCTTGGAGTCGATCGACCCGCGCCCCCATACGTACCCATCGGCAACGGATCCAACGAACGGTGGCTGGGTCCACTTGTCTGGCTCGGCCGGCACCACATCGAGGTGGGACAAGAAAAGGATCGGCCGCTCACTGCCATCCCCGCGCAGACGAACGGCCAGGTTGCCCCGGTTCTCCCCCGATTCCAACACCTCGGCGTCGAGGCCTTCCTGCCGTATCTCCATGGCCAGAGCGCGGGCCAGTTCGAGCTCGTTGCCCGGAGGGTTGGTGGTGTCTACACGGATCATGCGACAGAGCCGATCAACCGCTTCCCCACCTTCTTTGGTCCAGTCCATGCTCACGCTCCCAGGGAAAGACGCAACCGCGTCCAACGAATGGCACACACACCGTCTTCTTCGCACCAGTGGGTTGCCAGAAAATTCTCACGGTCGAGCCGCAGCGCTGTGGGAAAGCCGAAGCGGATCAGGCCGATCTGCTCCTGGCTGCTGACCTCTTCGCTCAGCTCCAACTGGCTGCGCCCGTCGTACATCGTAGCTTCGAACTCCACGTCCCAACGGGCGTCGGCGACCCGCACCAGACACATCTGCACGCTCTGCTGGCCAAAACGCCGGTTGTACAGCACGAGGAAACGATCCTCCGTCAGCCAGATCGGGGTCATGGTTTGGCCTTGAATACCGGTCTCATGAGGTCCGTCCCAGCTGCGCCCGCCATCCGTTGAAATACTGTACCGATTCGTGAGATCGGTGTCGCGCTCATAATCCTGCACCCATGCCGTTGCCAGCAGGTGAGCTGGTTGACATTCGATCACCTTCTGCTCGAGATATCCGATCTCTGCTGCATTGACATCCTCGAATACGGTATATATGAGCGGCCAGGTCGCGCCCTGGTCCGAGGACTGGTGCAGGACGACCCGCTCGCCGTACCTGCCTTCGTGGAAGGTAGCCGCGGGTGCCAGCCAGCGGTTGTCCTCGGTGACGCCGATGGGATTGGAGATCTCGTACGGACCCGGGATTTGGAACGGAATCACCTGCGGGGGCGACCAGCTGCGACCGCCGTCAGCGGAGCGGCACAAAACCGGATCACATGACACTTGCTTGACGTCATCACCGTTTTGCGCCTTTAGATCGCGTTGGCCGTAGGCGAGCAAGGTCCCGTCACCGGTGCGGCTGAGTCGCAGATGATTGGTCTGCAGCGGCTCGGTCTGAGGCTCGAGAATGACGCCCTGGTAGGTCCACGTAAGCCCGTCATCGACGGACCGTGAGCAGTGGGTGCCCCCGGAAACATGGGCGCCACCGCCCCGGCTGAAACCGCAGATTACGTCGCCGTCGTCCAACCGCACCAAGGTCGGAAAGGCCGAATCCGTATGATCGACAATACCGCTATCGAGTACTTCTATACTTGGCATGACTCAGCTCTGCAGGGGGGGGAGGTGCCGGGAATTGTGGCCGCGGCATCGTTGAAGCCCTTCAAAAAGGAATAAGCCTAGATTGGGGGTATCCATTTAACCGGAGTTACCATATGTTCAGTGCATGGCGTATCCTCGCGCTGGCAAGCACTACCCGGGCTCGGTTGGCGAGTTTCAAGCCTGGTTTCGAACCGATGCGGACTGCCTGGACTACCTCGAATGGCTGCGGTGGCCCGACGGCTTCGTCTGTCCGAGTTGCGGCCACGAAGGCGGTTGGCGCTTGGGCGATGGGCGCTTCATGTGTCCGGCGTGTTCGACACGCAGTTCGGTGACGGCCGGTACGATCTTCGATCGGACGCGGACACCCTTGACGATATGGTACACCGCCTGCTGGCTGTTCGCCACCGGTAAAGACGGGATCTCGGCGTTGAGCTTGAAGCGAGTACTGGAGATCAGCTCCTACCAGACTGCCTGGGCCATGCCGCACCGCCTGCGGTCGGTGTTGGTACGTCCCGGTCGGGATCTGCTGAGCGGGACGGTACAGGTGGACGAGACCTACATCGGCGGCGCCGAGCCTGGGCTGGCCGGTGGCCGCGCTAGGGGCAAGAAGGTGCTGACCGGTATCGCAGTTGAGGTTCATGAGCCGAGAGGATTGGGGCGGTGCCGCATGTCGCCACTGGCCGATGCCTCTGCCGAGACCTTGCACGCGTTCGTGATGGATCACGTCGAGCCGGGCTCGACGATCATCACCGACGGGTGGCCCGCTTATCAGGGACTGGCTCAGCTCGGCTACGAGCACGATCGGCGCAGCCAGGGCGCGGCCCGCGCTCGGGGCGATGATCCCAACAAGCTGTTGCCCGCCGTGCACCGCGTTGTCTCACTGGCCAAGCGGTGGCTGCTGGGAACGCATCAAGGGGCCGCCGACAGTACCCACATGAGCCACTACCTCAACGAGTTCGTGTTCCGCTTCAATCGCCGCCGCTCCCGCAGCCGCGGCATGGTGTTTTATCGCGTGCTCGAGCTGGCCGTGGCCCACGAGCCGATGCGTTTCCAGGATCTCATTGCCAGCCGACGCCGAGGAAGCTGCCCCCCGAGCCGCCCAAACGGCGAGGGCATCCCACGAGCCTGGAACGCCCAGGGGCAAACCGGCCGTGGCGGTCGGCGGCCGAACACTGATGGGGGTCGCGACGCACTCCGGTTAAATGGATACCCCCAAGCCTAGATAACCAGGACACGACCCAACCTCAAGGGCGTGGCCTTGCATAACTAAAACATAACCCTTATGTTACGCGCAGTTGGAAAAACACCTACCTTTTATCTCACCGCGATTCTCTGCGTCCATATTTAGCATTTCGGTTTGTCTTGATGGCCTCGCCGTTTGCACGTCGCCGTAATCTCGGGTCCTCAAGACAGGAGCAACATGCAGTTTCAGAATCTCTCATTGAACAAAGCCCTTCTCCGCGCCCTAGTCGAGGAGGGATACGAACGCCCAACCCCAATTCAGCAGGAGGCGATTCCGCCCGCCCTGGCCGGTGAGGACCTCCTGGCGACGGCACAAACCGGAACGGGTAAAACGGCGGCGTTTTCGCTGCCGATCCTACAGTGGCTGGGTAAGGAAAATCCCAAAGATTCCGGCCAGATCAGGGCCCTCGTACTCGCCCCTACTCGAGAGCTGGCTTTGCAGATCGATGAGAGCTTTCGCACCTACGGTCGCTATGTGTCTTTCCGCACCGCCGTCGTACTTGGGGGTGTCGCTTGTGGGCCTCAGATCAAAGCATTAAAACGCGCCGACGTCGTTGTCGCCACGCCTGGCCGCCTGCTCGATTTATGGCGCCAGGGTCACGCACATCTGGGCGGCGTAAAAAAGCTGGTACTCGACGAAGCCGATCGCATGCTTGATATGGGGTTCGCCCCGGACGTGCGTCGTATTATTTCCACGCTATCCAACGACCGGCAGACCATGTTGTTTTCAGCCACCCTGTCGGCCGAAATTGCCAAGCTTTCCGCTGATATTCTCAAGAATCCTACGATGGTGGCCGTGACACCGCCTGCCTCGGTGTCCAATTTGATTACCCAGCAGGTCATGTTTGTCGAACAGACCGACAAGCGCCAGCTGCTCACGGAGATTCTCAGCCGCGACACAACCGGACGAGCCCTTGTATTCACGCGCACAAAACACCGGGCGAATAAGGTGGTGAAACAGCTGCTGAAAGCCGGGATCACGGCAGATGCGATTCATTCGAATAAGAGCCAAACCGCCCGGCAGCGAGCTTTGAGCGCCTTCGATCGCGGGCGTATCAAGGTGCTTGTAGCAACCGACATCGCGGCCCGGGGAATCGACGTCGAAGGCATCTCCCATGTCATCAACTACGAGATGCCAGACGACCCCAAGAGTTACGTTCACCGGATCGGACGCACGGCTCGCGCAGGATCGGCGGGGACTGCTCTCTCACTCTGCAACGCCGATGAGGTCTCGTTGCTCGGTGGCATCGAGAAGCTGACGCGGAGTCCCTTGCACGCCGATCCCGATCATCCGTTCCACTCTGCTGCCATCGCGTCGTTACACGGTAACAAACCGTCGAGACGTGCCGGCGTAGCGCCACCCAAGCCCAAGCGCCGGTTCGGTCGTGGGCGGGGTGCGGTCGCGCGTTCGACGCCTACGGGCGCCCGCCGTTGAGAGGAGGACCTCATTAGTCTGCTGCCCGAGAACAAGGTTGTATTTCCTGAGCGCGGCGATTTCAGGAGAGTGGTCTCCCGTCGCGTAGAGGAGTATTTTCAAGAATACAACCTGAAGCCGACCGGAAACTGGCGCCTGTACGTGAAAACGGCCGTTATACTGGCTTGGCTGGCGGGCTCCTATGTCGCGCTTGTTTTTCTCGCCGATTCGCTGCTTACCGCAGTGCTCGCAGCTTTCGCCCTTGCCCAGGGATTTATCCTCGTCGGGCTCAACATCATGCACGACGGCAACCACGGCAGCTATTCTAGCAGCAAGCTGATCAACAGAATCACGGGGTTTGCGCTGGATCTGGCAGGCGGCAACAGCCGGGTCTGGCGTTACAAACACAACATTCTCCATCACACCTACACCAACATTCACGGGGCCGATGAGGATTTGCACACCTCGGGCTTAATGCGCTTGAGTCCGAATCAGGACAAACGGCGCTGGCATCGCTACCAGCATCTCTACGCTTTCCTGTTATACGGCCTGCTCACGCTTTCCTGGGTTACAATTAACGATTTTCGGCGCCTAGTCACCTCCCGCATCTTCAACTACCGAATGCCTCAGACATCGGCAACCAACTGGGGGGTGTTGATCTCGTCCAAAGTCGTCTATTACAGTTATATGATCGCCATTCCGCTACTTTTTCATCCGGCTTTGTATGTGGTCATCGCTTTCGTGGGCATACACCTGATCCAGGGGCTAACGCTGTCGCTGGTTTTCCAGCTAGCTCACGCGCTGGAAGAAAACAGTTTTCCCAACCCCGATGCGGACAGCCGCGAAGTCGAGAAGGAGTGGGCGGTGCACGAGGTTGAGACGACCGCCAATTTCGCAACCGCCAACCGGCTGGCTACCTGGTACCTCGGCGGATTGAATTTCCAGATCGAACACCACCTCTTCCCGAAGGTTTGCCATGTTCACTACCCGGCGATAAGCAAAATCGTCAGACAAACCTGCGAAGAGTCTTCAGTCTCGTATGTCAACTATGGGACGATAACCGCCGCCGTCATTTCTCATTATCGCTTCCTGCGTACCATGGCCGTGACCTGAGCCCAGTCGGCCGCCGCGCTACCCCTCTGACTTTTTCCTTTGCGCCTCGGCGCTTTCCAAGCGGAACATCTGGCTGAACGGTAGCTGAATACCACCGTCGATGGTGAGGGTGCTTCCGGTCACGTATTCGTTGGCAGGGTCGCAGAGGAAGACGACGCCGCGTCCGATCTCGTCCGGGCGTCCGAGCCGGCCCCAGGGAAGTTTCGCCCCTTCTTCAGCTAGGGTTTCCTCCGAAAAGAATTTGCGCTCGCCCGGAGTGTCGATCCATCCCGGGTGGATGATGTTGACGCGTATCCGGTGGCTGCAGAGCTCGACCGCGGCGGTGCGCGCCATATGATCGATGGCGGCCTTAGCCATGTTGTACGCCGTCGATCCGGGGACGGCCATGTTGGCGTGAGGAGAGCTCACCACTACAATGTTGCCTCCCTGGCCACGGTCGACCATGTGAATCGCCGCTGCCCGCGCCAGATAGAACGGACCCCACATGCTCACGTCGATGGTCCGGCGGAATCCCTCCATGTCGGCACGATAGAACAGCTCTCGCTCGCTGTACGCGGCATTGGACACGGCGATGTCGAGTTTGCCGAATTCGTCGATCGTCTCACTCACGATGCGATCGACCTCCCCCTGGTCGGCGATGTCAGCCCGTGCGAGACGGACGTTCACGCCGTGGCTGCGGCAATATTCGGCAACGGCCGCAGCTTCGTCGTCAGAGCGGCTGTAGTTGATGGCGACATCCGCTCCCGCTTCGGCCAGGGCGATCGCCGTGGCGCTGTCGATTCCTTTGGATGCTCCTGTTACCAGAGCAGTTTTTCCAGATAGTGCTCCCATTTCTCTTCCTTTCAGAAAGCGCTAACGCCTTCGGAATGCGAATTCAGGATTCAGGTATTACGATATGATCGACATCGCCAAGCCCGTAGCGGTCGCCCATTTCGCGGTAATCGACCGCCGCGCGGGCGTTCCAGTCGAAGACGATCTCTCCGTCTTTCAGCGTCATCTCGCAGGTCAGGCGCTGGGTGCCTTCCAGCTTGCCGCCGCTGACATCCGCATACCCGAAGGTTCCCGACAGCAGCTTGAGGACCGCAACGTCGGCCACGGCGCCAACCGAAAGATGCCCCAGCTCGGGATGATGGATCACCTGGGCAGCGCCGATGGTCGATAGCCGAACCACATCCGCCAACGACATGCCCATGGCCAAGAATTTCGACATCGTGGTGACCATATCGATCATCTCGCCGTTCATGCTGGTGGTGTGGAGGTCGGTGGAGATCGAATCGGGATAGAACCCCTGCGCCACCGCTGGAACCGCGTTGCGAAAGACGAAGCTGCCGGCGCCGTGACCGACGTCGAAGAGGATACCGCGCTCGCGAGCCTGGTGATGGTAGTTCAGAACCTTTCCGTTTTCATCCATCCAGGGCACGGAAGCGCGATACATGTGAGTGCTGATGTCGCCGTCGCGCAATTTCTCAGTTATCAGCTTGTAGTAGGGCCGTTCGCGACGGAAATAGCCGAAGTCGATCATACACGGCATGTGGGCTCGATCCGCCGCCTCTAGGGTGCGATCCACCGAGACCCATTCCGGGCCCCAGTAATGCGCGGTTTTGATCCCGACCACGACGTCTTCATTCTCGAGTGCTAAGGTTGCCGTCTGCTCTGGATCCATGTCGTACGGGTTCTGCTCGACGATATTGGTATTCATTCCTAGACCGACGATATTCACGAGGGCGAACATCCGCGTCTTGAAGCGGTCGAGAACGCGAAACCGAAAGTCCTCGAAGTTGCGGCAACCGGCGCTGCCGGTGTCCATCATGGTGGTGACGCCCGCGCGAAAGCTGAATCCGTCGGGGAGAATGCTGTTGTCGCCGGCCCAAGCATCGCGATTCCCCGCGGTGGCGTACATGTGGGTATGGATGTCGACCAGCCCGGGCGTGATATACAAACCGCCGACATCGATGGCGCGCTCGGCGCGGTCAACCGGGATATCGACATCGACCGCGGCGACGCGACCATCCGCTACGGCCACGTCGCGAGCCCCGTCGAGGTCGTTCTGGGGATCGATTAGATGTCCGCCTTTGAGCAACAGATCGTATGCCACTTGAGCCTCCAGTAAAAAAGTCCTTGCATCGCTCGCCGGCCTATTGAAAGTTATTTCTTTACGACACACAAGGAGGAGACCCCATGAAGTATCTGTTTATCGACGACCATCATATCGCGGAGGTGGAGAATCTCGCACGGACGCTGCATCAACCGGTGAAACAGGGCGCGGTTCTACAGCCGGCTCGCCGGTGGGAGAACATCGGCGTCCATATTCAGACCGCGCCGATGTGGGATCCAGACGAGCAAGTGTACAAACTGGTGTATGGATCTGGCGCCGAACCTGCGGATCTGACCGCGGCCGATCTGCTGATGACCAACGTAAGCGCCCCCAACCGGGGACAGAATTTCTTCTGCTACGCCACCTCAGAGGATGGGGTCAACTGGGAGAGACCGTTGCTCGAGCTCTTCGACTACGAGGGCACGAACTACAACGGGAAACCGTTCGGCAAGCAGAACAACATCATCCCCAACAGCACCGCCCCCGTCCGCGATCCGAACGACCCGGACCCAAAGCGTCGCTACAAGGCGCAAAATCATGCGGACGGGACGCGGCTGCACAAGAGGAAGTTCGCGGTTTCACCGGACTGTTTCACCTGGGAATGGCTGGACGTGCCGTCCATTCCCGAGGGAGGCACCTCCTCCATGACCTACGACGAGGAGAAGGGCCTCTTCATCCTCATGGTGAAACGCCGCGGCCCGTTCGGCCGCGCGGTGTGCGTTTCGACCAGTGAGGACTTCGAGAATTGGACCGAGGCAGAGATGGTGTTTCACGCCGACGAGTTGGATCAGGAGAACGGCAAGGAACGCATCGCCCGGTTCTATGACGATTCCGGGTATTTACGGCCCACGGTGAACCGGCCCACAGAGTACAAGACCGACGTCTATCAACTGCCCGTGTTCCCGTACGAGGATCTATATATCGGGACGCCTGTGATGTTCCACCAGTGCGGCAGCCGGCCCCCGATGTACGAGAACGTGGATGGGCGCAAGGTTCTCGAGCTGGTCTGCAGCCGCGATCTGCACAACTGGGAGCGGGTGGCCGACCGGGTGCCCTTCATCGAGCAGTCGCCCATTGGCGACGGCAGTGCCTACGACCTCGGGCAGCTGGGCCCTTCGAACCGGCCGATCGTACGCGACAACGAGCTCTTGTTCTATTATGGCGGCTACCGGCATCGAGGCATTACCCAAGAGCAGGCGTGGAATCGGGAATATCTCGACAGCGGCGCCATCTGTCTGGCGAAGCTGCGGCTGGATGGATTCTGCTCGCTCAAGGGCGGCGTCGAGCCCGGTGCGGTCCTCTCTGTGCCCATCGAGGTGGTAGGAAGTGAGCTGCACATCAACGTGGACGCCTGGCGCGGCAGCGTCAGAGCCGAGCTGCTCGATGCCGGCGATGGCCGGTCGCTTGCCGGGTACACCATGGAGGAGTGTTTGCCGGTAGCGGTAGACGAGGTGAACGAACCGCTACGCTGGAAAGACAAGAAGGGTGTTGCCGACCTGGCGGGTAAAACCGTTCGCATCCGCTTCTCGATCTTGAACGCGGAGCTCTACGCCTTCTGGTTCGCGGGATGAGATGTGACCATGTCGATCGCGATCGAAAAGGCGTCTCCGGTAGTGGGCGCGGAGGTATTGGGCGTTGATACCTCGGTTCATGCCAGCGCCGAAACCGTCGAACAACTGGGGCGGGCGCTGGCCGAGCACGGAGTTCTCATCTTCCGCGACCAACATCTGACCGCTGAGCAACACATCGCGTTCAGCAGCTTGTTCGGTTCCCTCGAAACCCACGTGATATCCGGTGCATTACTGGAAGGTCATCCGGAGGTCTATGTGATTTCCAATGTCGTGGAGGACGGAAAACGAAAAGGCCGGGCGTACGCCGGCACTTACTGGCACTCGGACCTCCGTTACACGGCACGCCGACCATGGGGTCGGTTCGTCGATATGGCCAAGGAAGAAAGTCAGCCTTTGTTGGAGTACCTCTTTCAGCACGCAACTCAACCGGCCTTCATCTACCGTCATCGGTGGCAGGTCAACGATCTGGTGTTCTGGGACAATCGCTGCACCATGCACCACGCGATCCGGGATTACGGAGATGCACCGCGTCACATGCATCGCACGACCATCTGCGGTGACACGCCGATTTAAACACTGCCCCGGCGTTGCCACCGGGTGGCTCACGATGCGCGATTGCTGATCATTACTTCGACGAGAATGTTAGTTTTATCGAGCGGAGATCGAGTACTACAACATCTTGTGAGTACGAGAAAGGAGGCCACGAGCGATGAAGGTATTGATCCTTTCGGGGCCAAATCATGGTTTCGATAAATGCACGGCTGTTATCGTCACTTTCCTCAAGAGAGCAGCGGATCTGGATGTACGACTTGAAGAGGACAAAGAAATCTTGGCCTCGGCGCAGATGGACGAGTTTGACGCGTGCGTCTTCGGAACTGGATTCACCAGGTCGGAAGCCCAGCCAGAGGGGCCAGCCAAGCGAGTGCCTGACCTGCCGCCGGCACTAGAACAGGGTTTGTTCAGATTTGTCGACCGGGGTGGCGGTCTGGTAGGTGTTCACGGCAGCGCCTGGTGGATCGGTGGACAGGCGGTGGATTTGATGGGCGGCCACGCAAATTGGCATCCGCCTGGCCTGCGCTTTACCGTGCACATAGAAGACAGCGAGCACCAAGTGACCCAGGGCATTGCCGACTTCGAGGTCGAGGACGAGATCTATATGTCGGCTTGGGATCCGCGTATTCACATCCTGGCCACCGCCGAGTGGGCAGAGCGTTCCCATCCTGTGGCCTGGGTAAAACCGTATGGCGAAGGTCGGGTGTTCTACACTGCGCTCGGGCATGGTCCCGGTACGTTTGAAGTGCCGGGGATGCGGGCCTTGTTTACACGCGGGGTGCAATGGGCTGGATCGGCGCAGTGATTCTCGGGTGCAGATGGAATCTCCGCTAACCCGGGCAGGTTTCTTCGGGCGTCAACTTCCACCGCTTGAGCTCGTCCGGTCGTAGCGTGACACTTCCAACGGTCTGTTGCGTTGACGTCAATCAGGGCGAGGCTACAGGGGTCGCAAAATTCTTCCCACCTCATTGTTAGCCAATGGACGCCGCCGGAGCCCGAATCGAGTCACCCATTGCCATCATCTATAGTTTGGAATTATTCCTTTGGATGGTCTCAGGCACAGCAGCGATGTGGATGTGCGCCCCAGATCCCGTCCGTGAACCGGCAAGTGCAAAATGATCCTGCGGTTCTTTCTCACTGCTTTCACACTGGCGGCTGGCACCGCTCTTGCAGAACGGCCAAAGGTGGGCGATCCCGCCCCCGACTTCGAGCTCGAACAGCTAAACGGCGGACTCGTAACCCTGAGCGAGTTGAGGGGCCAGGTGGTGCTGCTGAATTTTTTCGGCTAGGACTGACATTTCTGTGGTGCGGCGGCGCCGGACGTTGAAGCAGTGTTTCAGGCATACAAGACCGAGCAGTTCATCACCCTCGGCCTGGACGTATGGAACGGCAGTCCGACCCAGGTCGAGCGCCAGTTTCTCGAACGCACCGGAACCAGCTACCCACTGCTGTTGAACGCCAGCAAGGTAGGGGGCGCCTTCGGCCTCGGTCACACCAGCTACGTGCTCGTGGACCACGAAGGCATCGTCCGCTACCTCTCCAACTTCGCGCTTCAAGATTTCAGTGCGCGGGAAGTGCACCGGGCTATAGAGGCCGCCCTCAAGGTACTCGCCGAGTCCCAGATGATCGCCGGTGGACCCAACACCCCCGCCAGCGAAGGGCAATCCCTGCCCGACCGTTTCGCGCTTCTGGCCAACTATCCCAACCCGTTCAATGCGGCCACTTCCATCGGGGTTAGCCTCGATATTGAATCCGAACTCTCCCTGCGCATCTTCGATACGGCAGGCCACTCTGTGCGTTTGCTGCTGGTGGAGCGCAGGTCCGCGGGCCGGTTCGAAGTGACCTGGGATGGCCGCGATGACAACGGGCGGCGGGTTTCTTCGGGTGTCTACTTCTACCGCTTGAGCTCGCCAGGACGCCGCGCGACCCGATCGATGGTCCTCCTCAGATAGTACCTGTCGCGGCGCGGTTCCCTCGCAATCAGACCTCAGCTCCTACCGAAACTGATCCGGCAGCCGCTCACAGCAATTGCGAGCGACCCATTGCGCTCGCCCTGCTTGACCCGACTAGCAATAGGGCCTCCTTTATCTTTTCTATTCCTTGGATCAGCAACTGGCTCTGGAGGTTGCGCGGCCGACGTCAACGGCGCGGTGTTCCGCGGCGGACGAAGACGAATGAAGGGTCGGCTCGGCTGCCCGACACACGGTCCTCACACTCCGAACAGGAGATTGCCCAGTGAACTCGCACCGCTTCAAACTTGCAATGTACCTCATGGAGCCCGGGCTTCCCTTCGAAGAGGCGCTGGACTTCGCCGCCGAGCTCGGCGTCGAGTACCTGTGGTATCTGCGCAGAGGCGATCTAAAGGGCGACAAGCCTCTGATGGAGATGAGCACCGCTGAGATAGACGAGATGGCCGACGCCATCAAGCAGCGCGGCCTGAAGCTGTTCTTGCTGCTGCCGAACAATCACTTCAAGGAACTTCAACTGTGGGATCTCGACCTGGACACGATGGAGGAGCATCCGGCTTTCCGCAGAAACATCGCCGAGCTCGAGCGCTCCATGGAGATTAGCAATTATCTCGGTCTCGACGCCGTCAACGTCTTCAGCTTTCTGTGGCCGGGAGAGATACCAAACAAGGTTACCTGGCCCATGCGCTGGATGACGAGGGGAGGCATCATAGCCGACACCGAAATGGACAAGCTCACCAAAGCCTTTTCCATCGTTGCCGAGATGGCGGAGCGCCACGAGATCGACGTGGCGGTGTCGATGATGCCGTGGAACTACACCAACACGACCGGGAACTTTCGCCGCGTAGCAGAACGTGTGGGCTCGCGCCGAATCAAGGCGATGTGGGGTCCGGCGGACAACACCAACTGCGGCGAGCTGGACGTGGCCACCGCCGGCTTCACCAACATGCGCCCCTACATCTACGGAGTGCATCTCAAGGACCTGCGCGTCAAAGAGGGTTTAAAGCTGGAGTTCGACTACTGCCCGATCGGGGAGGGCGACGTGGACTACCTGACCGTCCTCCGCAACCTGAGGGACCACAACTTCGACGTCTACCTATCAGTCTCCACTCACTTCGACCCCCCCAGCGGCTCGGGGACGGAGGCGATGCGCACGAATGTAGCCAACATCAAAGAGCTCGTGCGCCAAGTGGAGTCGGAGGTGTCGGATTGAAGACGTGCCTGTTGCGCGGTGCGAAAGCAGGTGCGTGATCGACCCTAGCCTGAATTATTCATGAATCCGCACCAAGCGGACGAATTCGATGCGCTGGTCAATGGCTGGACGTTTTGGTAGCGGGTTGATCGAGTGCTGTCGGTCGTCGAGGTGTTGTCTCTGGAGATCTGAGCCTCGTTTGGATGTCATTGGGACAGTCGGGCCCCTTAGTGGAGCGTGTGCGTGGCTGTGGTGGGCGACATCGCAAAGCATTATGAGGTATCGAGGTTGAGGACGACGGTCCGCATCAGATCCTTGAGCGGGTACGATGTCGGAAAGTGAAAACGGACCTTGGTGGCTTGCTCCCGCACTCGGGCGCCGACTTTGAGCACGCGGAGTTGGATCGTGTCAAAGTTAGACGTCGTCCATTGAGTGCCGCGCATGCCAATCTGTTGGATTGTGTGCAGCAGCACGTAGGCCGCGCTGTGCAGGAAGAGGCGAAATTGGTTGGCCGAGAATCGGTGGCAGGAGGTGCGGTCGGACTGCAAGTAGGTCTTGTGATTCTTGATGAAGCCTTCCGACCGTCCGCGAGCGCAGTAGACCTTCTCATATAGAAACTCGGGGGTGCGGTTGCGGATATTGGTCACCACGAAGCGCGGGTTGGCTTTGCGCTGCGTGATCTCGGCCTTGTAGATAATCTGGCGCGGTCGGGGCCAGCTCTTGGCCTGATACTCGAAGCGGTCAAAAAGTCGCACCGGTTCATCGCTCTGCTCGGCCAGCGCCGCCGTCAGCTCCATCAGCGGTTCGCCGAGGGCTTTGAGCTTGTTGTTGAGCGCCTGTCCCAGAATGAAATCAATACCGTATCCGTCGCACAGGTCGTGCACCTCAGGGGTGCTGAAGTGCGAGTCGCCTCGTAAGGTGATCTTCGTCTTCGGCCACACCATGATCAAATGATCCAACACGCGTTTGAGGATGGCTGCCGCCTCTCGGCCTCGCATTCTACGACCGGGTCGCAGCAGGGTCGTGATCAACTTGCCCGACTCCCCTTCGTAGAGATGGACCGGCAGATAGCAATACTCGTCATAGTAGGCATGGAACAACGTCAGTTGCTGTGCGCCGTGCGTCGGATCGTCCGTGTCGTCGATGTCTATAGTCAGCTTCTTGGGCGGCTGGTCGTAAGACTCAATGAATATTTCCAGCACCGCGAGCCCGATGCGATACAGATCCGAGCGGCTGACACTGTTTTCCAAACGAGACATGGTCGGTTGACTGGCCAAATCGTCTCCTGTCAGAGGCAGACGGTCGCACGCGGTTTTCAGACCCGGATCGCAACGCAGGTCGTCACTGTCATTGGCGTCCTCGTACCCACAGGCGATCTGGAATACGCGCTGCCGGATGAGGTCAGTATACGTATGGTCGATATAGCTTTGATGTCGCCGATCCGACATCGCCGCCACGATTCGGTCGACGATCCCGGTGCGGGCTTCCGCCTGTCGCAGAAGCAGGGCGCCCCCATCGCTGGTGGTCGTGCCACCGTCAAAATCAGCTTCGATCATCTTGCCCGAGATGTTTGCAAACGACAGCGTAATCTGCGAAGTTTCCATCTGCGGTGGTCCTCTTGATTGGTTGTTGTTTGTGGCTAACCCTAACATAGGGAAAAACAACCAGTTGTACAGAGAATCACCGCATTTTTATGAATAATTCAGGCTAGTAGACTGGAGCCATGATGATGAACGGGGAACGAGAAAAAGCACGCTGGCGAAAACGGCGGCTCATATACAACAACGACGGCGACGACGTAATCGAAGCGCGCCCCGATGGAGTGGAGCACGATCACGACGTTGCCGAGTCTCTCACGGTGCGCCGGACTGGAAATACCGTGCAGGATTTCCTGGACGCCCGCAGCACGCCCCTGATCGGTTCACAGGTAGACAGCAACTGGTTCGCCAGCGCCATGTCCGGCGTCAGGTTTTCCCATCACACGAAGCTGGGGGGATTCCACGGCAAGGGCATTCCCCTAGAGCTGGTAGAAAAGTATGGCCGCGACGCGCTCCAGATCCAGCTGGACTTCAGCCGCGAGCACGGCATGGAAGCCGCCTGGTGCCTGCGCATGAACGATGTCCATGATTCCTTCCCCATGGGTTCGCGAAGGTATACCTACGGCCTGGCAAAGTTCAAGCGCGAAAATCCGGGATACATGATGGGTCAAGAGGGCGATTGGGAGAAATACGGGAGGGGCAGCCCGCGGTGTGCATGGACGCGATTGGACTTCGCCATTCCGGAGGTGCGCGAGCACATCTTCAAAATCATCGAGGAGGTGGCGGAGAACTACGACGTGGACCTAATCGGCATGGAGTTTTTCAAGTACTGGCCGTTCTTCCGCGAGTCGCTCGACTTAAATCCGGTCGAACCGGAACACGTGGAGATCATGAACGATCTCCTGCGCCGCATTCGGCGCATGGCCGACGACGTTGCCAGCCGGCGCGGCCGCCCGCTGCTACTGGCCGCCCACACCCCGTTCAGCCTGAAGGATTGTGTCCACGTTGGCGTGGATCTGGAAACCTGGCTCAAGGAAGGACTGATCGACCAGTTCAGTCCGGGGGGCAATATGGAGTCGGTCTGGCGCGATTCCTACACCGACATCATCGACCTGGGACACCAGTACGAAATCCCGGTCTATCCTTGCATGTCGTGGTCGTTTTGGGAGTACTGGGTTTTTCTCGCGTTGAGCGAAGGCAAATACAGGAAGTGCGAGGATTGGATGGAAACGCTCTATGGCGGACAGTCGGATCGCATCGGCAAACCCGAGTATGTCTCGATGTTCAACGCGTGGGAGGACTCATTGCCGGGCTGGCGCGGCGCTGCCAGGAACCTGCTTAACGCCGGCGCCGATGGGCTCTACCTCTTCAATCCCGCGCTCGGCGAGCCGAGTGTGTGGCGGGAGATCGGTGAGGTAGCAACCATGGCGGGCAAAGACAGGCTTTACGGCATCGACCGTTTCGAAGGCCGCGACAGCTTCACCGCCATCTCCGAGGTAACACTTCCCGCGTCAGCGAGTTTCCAGGTGGGCGAGGAGGTCGGATCTGCCGGGGCGCGGAGCATCGAATTCAGCTTGCATCTGTGGGACTGGGTTGCTGGTGACGACTTCTCCGTGAGACTCAACGGGGCATCGGTCGACGGGCTGGAACCGGCCGACCCGGACCGCAATCCGTCCGCGGGTCAGTGGCTGCGGGGCACTCTCGATGCCAGGCAGATCAGTCGAGGTGGGAATCAGCTGGAAGTGGCGGTGAACAAACGGGGTGAGTCCGCTTCATCTCCGGTCGTACTGGACACGGTGCAGCTGCGCGTTCGGTGCGAATCCTAAGTTGGAAGAACCAGACTTCCGGCAGAGCTATCACGCGCGCAAAGAGGAGAGCATCCATGGCCAAACAGGCAGCATCCAGAAGAGCAGTTGGCGTACGCAAAGTCGAACTCAGCGACCATCGCCACATTGTCGTTCACCGAGACGAGCAGATGTACCTCTATGCCACCAATCGGGGCGGCATCTGGAACTTCGGTGACGGTGAGATCGCCGTGGCTTACCTGGCGGTGCCCATGGGCTACGACGCCATGGAGGGAGGGAAGCGGCACTGCGGCGGCCCCCGCAGCACATGGGGTCATCACGAACGCTGGGGGGGTGAATCTGGAGCCGTCATCAGCCGCTCGTTCGACAGCGGTGAGACGTGGCGGGAGGACGAGCGTCAATGGATCTGGAACAACGACCGCACGACCGATGAGATTCTCGATTGGCTGCGGCCGCGACCCCGTTCGGAGCGCGAAGAGATCGATCTGGGCGAGACGGACTCCATTATCCACTTCTGCCACGGGGTCTATCTCAAACCTCCCATCGGCAGCGTCGGACGAGAGGACGACCACTTCGACCTGGGTCACCGGCAACACCGGCCGACGCTCTCCCTGCGCAGCAGGGATCGCGGACGCACGTGGGAAAAGCATGCGACCCTCATCGACAACCCATCCTGGGCCCCTGACGGCGGGTACCTGGGAACGAACCTCGGACACGTGCGCTTCGACAACGGTGTTCTCGGCATCACCGGTGCCATCTACTGGCGCCACGCCCAGTGCTTTTACGTCAGCTACGACAACGGCATATCCTGGGAGTACTGCAGCGAGGTGGCCAGAGTCAGCAGCCACCTCACCAATTCCGCGCCGGGAGAGGAAGGTGTCGGCTACAACTACTCCGGTGTGCACAGGCTGCCGGACGGGCGGCTGATGGTCTCCATGCACAAACATCCTCCGGAAATGCCTTGTGTCGCTTTTTCCGAGGACGACGGCATGACCTGGTCGCAACCCCGCTTCGTGACCAGCCCGGGCAATCACTGGGGCAACATGCGCGATCCCGAGCCCGAGCGTCCGCTGAGCGATCCGGTTCGTGCCAATCGACGCCGGTGCCCGTCGGCCCTGGTGACTCGGGACGGCCGCATCGTCATTCTGTTCGCGCGGCGTACCGCCAGCTTGGGCAACCGCGGCATCATGGGCGTAGTGAGCGAGGATCTGGGAGAGACCTGGAGCGAGGAGTTCGTCGTGCGGGGCGACGCCTACGGCTGGGATATGGGCTACCAGGTGCTCACCGAGCTCAACGATGGCCGCATATTCACCGCCTACTGGTTCGGCGCCAAGGACCAGGACGAGCCGGTTGAGGAGAGCCAGGTCGTGCGGCACATCGCCGGCACGTTCTTCAGGCTGGACTGAGGTGAGCCTCCAGAACTGCTAGCGCACGAGCTCTCCGAAGAGCTCCGGCCGGCGCGTCCGCAAGGTGTAGTTCGGGTGGCTGCGAGCCTTCGACAGCAGGCTCGCATCGAGGTCATTGACGATCATCTCATCGCGGATGCGCTCGAGCTGAGCGTGTCTCAGCAGCTCGCCGCCCGGTCCGATGATGAGCGCTCCGCCGGGATGATGCGGCTGGTTGTAATGGTCTCTCGGCAGGGATTCGACATAGCCCGCCCGCCCCGCCTGATCGGCGAAGACGCAGAAACAGGCATTCTCGCGGGCGCGCATGCGATAACTGCTGGTGAAAAAATCGAACACCTTTTCACGTGCAGCTGCCTCTGATTCGGGGGTGTCGTCCCAACGCGCCTCGCGCGCAGCGTGAGGCATCAGGATAACATCCGCTCCCTTCAAAGCCGCGATGCGGGCGATCTCCGGGAACTGGTTGTCGTAGCAGATCACGGTGCCGATCTTGCATTTGCCGATGTCGAAGACCGATATCTCGCGACCGCCCTTGTAGAATGTCGTTTCGTCGCGCGACATGTGCAGTTTGCGCTGTTTGCCGATGTATCCATCAGGTCCCAGGAGGACCATCGTGTTGTACACGATGTCGGCTTCTTTCTCGCTCATGCCAACGCATAGGAAAAGGTGGAATTGCCTGGCAAACTCCGCCAGTCGAGCGGTGCCCGGGCCATCGGGTACAGGCTCGGCAAGTTCCCAGGTGTTCGGCCTGCAGTGACCGTGCACGATTAGCTCCGGAAAAAGGACGAACTCGGCGTTCTCACTCACCGCCTGCTCGCAGAAATCGGCTATCCGTTCCAGCACCTGCTGTTGCTTGCTGAATTCGCCGTTCATGCTCACGGCGGCAACACGTATCGTCTGCATGGTCCAGTCTTCGCCTTTCTAGAGACCAGTGGAGCGGGCAATCGAGCGACTGTACTACTGATGTCGCGAGCTTGCACCTGCTTCGAGCGCAGGGAGGATGAACGTCCTTATCGATAGTTGGGTCAAGGGACTGCTTGACCAATAAGAGATATCGCGGTCTATTTGACCAAAACACCCGCCAAGAAATGGAGAATGGACGCGCATGAAACTCAAGGTGGCCACGTGCCAATTCCCCCTGGAAGCGAATCTCGAACACAATCTCGGTTACGTGCTGCGGCAGATGAAATCGGCCAAAAGACGTGGCGCCCACGTGGCGCATTTTTCCGAGACGGCTCTGCCCGGGTACGCCGGGGTCGACATCAAGTCGATGGCGCGCTATGACTGGGATCGACTTCAGGAAGCCCACCTGCAGGTGGCAGAGCTGGCAGGGGAATTGAAACTGTGGGTGGTTGTGGGCTCGGCACACCGTCTGTCCGGCCGCCACAAGCCGCACAACAGCCTCTACATCATCGACGACCAGGGCCGTCTAGTCGAGCGCTACGACAAGATGTTCTTGGTCGGAGCCCACAGGGGCATTACCAACGATCTGCAACACTACAGCCCCGGCTCGAACTTCTGCGTATTCGAGATCAGGGGAGTGCGGTGTGGCGCTCAGATCTGCCACGATTTCCGCTACGGAGAGCTGTATCGCCAGTACAAGAAACGCGGTGTCGAATTGATGTTTCACTCCTTCCACAACGCGCGGATGTCGGCGGCCAGGCTACGGCGTCTGAATATCTGGGGCATCATCGTTCCGACGAGTATACAGTCTTACGCGGCTAACAACTATATGTGGATCAGCACCCCCAACAGTTCAAAGTCGCCCTGTGCTTGGGGCAGTTTCGTCGCGCGCCCCGATGGCGTCATCACCGGGAAACTGAAGAACGCCCGCCCCGGGGTTCTAGTGACCGAAGTTAATACTAAAGCGAAGTTCTTCGATGCCTCGGAGCATTGGCGCGACCGGGCCATCCAGGGCATCTACCACAGCGGCACCTTGGTGCGCGACGCCCGCAGTTTACGGCGCAAAACGTTTTAACCGCATGTCTTTATTTGCTTCACTTCCTTCGAGGGATATCACCGCGAGGAGACGACAATGAGTGAGGCCCAGACCAGCTACGCGCGGGCGTCGCGAAAGTAGAGATAAGCGAAACCGGCGAACGCCCCGTCAATGACCCTCTATATGCGAGAGCACTGGTGCTGACGGACGGTTCCCAAACGTGCGTGCGCAACTGCCGTGTTTCCTCCATTGGGAACCTCCTGAATCGGATGGCATGCGAAGTTGTAGACAACCGTAAGCGTCCGCCCGCGGTTTTGCCTTCAGCGTGATCGAGGACAATCTGAGCGACGGTACGATCGCCAAGCTATGAAGTTTGATAGCGCCGGGCTGTGTGCAATCAGCTGCCCTCCCAGTGAATATGCATATTGACAGTGGGCATATGCCTATGGAAATTATGCACATGTCACAATTTCTCTTGGACGGGATCCGTCTGCGACGTGAGATTCGCTCCCGCGGTTTCTCGGGTGTGAAAGAGTTTGCCGATGCTGTCGGCGTGCACCGAAACACGGTGGGCAACTACTTGTCAGGAAAGACTACACTGCCAGGTGCCCTTGCCCAGATCCTCGAGGCGCTCGACCTCGCTCCTGCAGAGGTCATTTCGCTGTCCCGGCGACGAAAGCACGTACCTGGGCTGTTGGTCGCCGACCTTATCGAAGGCTTGCTCCGGGTTGCGCCGGAAGCAGCGCTGGTCCTGTTCGGGTCGCGCGCCCGAGGCGCGGCAAAGGAATACTCAGATTACGATATCGGCGTCTACCAGGTCGACACGTTGGAGTTTCCTGTCTACTCGCGCATGCTCGACCTTGTGAGTGAATGGAACGAGGATTCTCTGGTGATGGCGCAACTCGTCGACCTGACCCACGCGGACGCCTCGTTCCTCCAAGAATTGGCGGAGGATCTGCTGCTGCTGGCAGGTTCGCATGCGGCTTGGTGCGACCTTCTTCAGAAAGCGGGAATGCAGCTGTATGAATGATGACAAGCTTCGGCAAGCGCTCACACTACTTGAGGCAGCCTTGGACGAATGCGACAACGAGCCGGAGAATGCGCTTCGTCAGGCAGCGCTCGCCAAAACCTTCGAGAGTGCCTTCGAATACGCGTGGAAGTTCCTCAAGCGCGAAGCGGACCGCGCCGGCCTCGAAGCATACAGTCCGCGCGACGCCTTGAGATTCGCCGTTCAGCTCAAGGTGATCGACGACCTCGAGCTGTGGAATCAGTTCTTGAACGCGCGCAATCTGTCGGTCCATGATTACGTGGGCATGGACGATGCGACCATCCTGCAGTTGGTCCGCCAGTTCCGCGATGAAGTCAACCGGTTGATTAGCTAACACCATTACTCGACTCGCCATCGATCCTGACGCCTCGTCAGACATGACGGGAACAATCGAGGCGGAGGTGGTGGGGCTGCGCGTCGGTGATTTTACGCTGGTCACGTTTCCAGGTGAGCTGCCCGTAGAGATAGGGCGATGTGATCCCCGGCTCGCCAACCGCCATGCCGACTAGACTGACGCAACGATAGCACCGGCGATTCGGACCGGGAACAGCCCGACGTCTAACGATGCTGTAGACACCTTCGATCACGACCCGAAGGCAGCGATCAGTGCGGCACGCCCAACCGGTGCATACGCTTGTGGATCGCCTCCCGCGCCTGTAGAAACGGCCGCTCGAGATACTCCTGATGAACGGGCTCCCCGTGGTGATGGTTTGCCGTTCCCACCTTGTGCTGGCGGCTGGTGTTGCCGATGTACTCGATGCAGCCATCCACGAGGGTCAGCATATAGGTCGCCGTCTCCTGGTCGAACATCCACCATTCGCCCCCGCAGGCGATGTAGACCGGCGAAGTGTGCGCGAAGATGCCACGCCCCCAGCCATCGTAGTGTGGAATCGACTCGTACTGGGGTCCCGCAACCCGGGCGGCGAGCCAGGAATGGCCCGCGACCTTCACCTTGGCCTTCAGGTTGAGCTTGCGCGCGCCCGCCGACTCTGTCGCTTCCGCTACTACGCGTCCCTCCTGCACGACCTGCAGACAGTGAATCGGGAAAATGCATTCGGCTTCAGCCTCGACTTCGACCGTGCCGCCGTTTCCCGCTAGCGTGACCGTGTCCCCGATCTCGTTTCCGTCGACGGAGAATTTGAGCATCGGTCCGCCGCTGTGCACGGTGCGGCCGGCGGTTACCGCCTTGCACCAGGTATCGTAGTTGAACTCCTCCCCGTCGCCGAGTCTGGCGTAGGTGCGATAGAT
Source organism: Candidatus Latescibacterota bacterium (assembly GCA_965217095.1). Classification (GTDB taxonomy): domain Bacteria; phylum Latescibacterota; class UBA2968; order UBA8231; family UBA8231; genus CAYNZV01. Next base: position 4,126,228 of record OZ244235.1, on the reverse strand, counting down.
GCCCACCGGTACGTCGCTGGACATTTTGTCCGTGCCGCCCACCAGCGGTAGTTTGTAGCCGCAGTTCAAATAGCGGTAGTACTCGTGATGATTGAACTCGGCGTGGCGCAACATCTCCACGGCGTCGGCGCGACCCGTGGCGATCAGGGTCGCGGGCTCGCCGTTTGGGTTCGGCAGGTGCGGAATAACCACGGTGCCGCCCTGCGCGTGGGTCTGGTCCGCCCAATCCGACATCGTCACCTCGAGCGTGCCGCCCATTTCCGCTTCGCTCGGGCCGTCGGAGCACCACGGCATCACCGGCTCCTTTAAACCCCACAGAATCAGGTGCCCGAGGAAATGCTGGCGATTCTCCTGGGAGACATAGACAATGCTCTTGCCGTCGTCGGAGACACTGGGGCCACCGGTGAACTCCTGTTTGTCCGTGAACAGGGTGCCCCACTGCGACTGTAGCATATTGACGACGTTGAGGTCCTCCCCGTTGGCTTCGGTGTGGCTTCCTTGTGCCGACAGAAAATGCACGTGTGAGTCACCGCTGTACCAACCGTCTTCGGCCATGTGACACCAGCGCTTCAGCCTCAACTCGAGCTCGCGCTGCCCATCGGCGATGCTGAGCTTCTGCCGGATCGGCTCATATTCGAAGCCACGGGCCACGTCGACAATCACCTCCCCGCGGGGAAGCCATCCCTGGCAGGTGCCGTCGATGTAGGCGTAGGACGCCTGCCCGAGCCGCATATCGCCGCCGACGTCGAAGTGCCAGGTGCCGTTGTTCGAGTTCACATGCGCATGATGGCCGTGTGGCGCATAGGCGACGCCTCTGAGGGAGCGAAAATGAACTCGGCACGGCACCGGTTTCCCCGTGTTGTCGTCGACCACCTTCGTGTGCACCCAGTTGCGCCCGCCGTCTACGACCTCAACTCTGACGCGGGATCCGGACTCCGCTTTCCCTTTCTCCAGCAGCTCACCCCAGTTGACCTCCCCCAGTGTTTCTCCGGACTGTTTGACCGACACCGTCGCCGAGGGCGAGGCGGCGATCTCCACCTGCGATGGACTGCTCTTTTCGTTCTGAGGTTCGCCCCACCCTTTGTAGTCGTCGTTGACGAATTCGTCGGCCGTCATCTCGGGGAGCGGATAGGGATAGGTCGCCACGCCGCGATCGACCTCCACCTCCAGATTGAACGGCTTGTCAGCGTCCTCGGACTTGGGCAGCGTGATGACCACGTCACGCAGACCTTCGCGGCAGATCGGATCCTCGTCGACGCTGCTCAGGGTGATGCCACCGATCGCCATCACGCGCGCGCCCGGCCGTATCTCGACCGACTCTAGCTGCTTGTCGGGGGAGGGGTTCTTCCACGGCCACAGCACGAACCACCGCGCTGCCCCGCGCGCCACCTCCATCTGGCGCCGCCCGGCATCGGACCAGCGGCCTTCCCAGCGCGGCGGCAATGCGTCGCCAAAGTCGGGAAAAGCCAGAAACGGTGAGCCGCCATCGGAAGGCACCGTGCAGATCTCGAATCGCTCTCTCAACTTCACGGAGTGGGATTCGCCGCCGCCGAGGTGAAAGACATACTCGCCCACTTCCTCACCGATGGGTCCCCCCTTCGAGATTCGCGACTCCAGCAATCGGTGTGCGAAAATGACATAGGTCGCCCTTTGCCTGATAGCGATCGATGCAGGATCCGATCCGTGGCCCGGTCCAGCAGCGAGCAGGCACGCGTCCCTGCTCGCTCCAGATCCGCCGATAGAGAAAGGCAACCCTTGGAAAGTCTGTTCACCTACCGGAATGTCATCGGCCCCAAAGATGCCGGAGCCTGCATTCCGCACGCTTGCGATGTCGACTGTAGAGTACGCTGCCATCTGTTTTCACCTCCCGGCGACGTCCAGCGCCGGTTTGGTTAGATTGTTGCGGTTGTTAGTGCGAAAAATATATCTACTGGAGCAGGTCCCACCAAGCAGGAGTGAGGAAACCGATGAACGAAACGAGAAAGCAAGCGCGCTGGCGCAAACGCCGCATCATCTACAACAACGATGGCGACGATGCCGTCTGCGTGCGCACAGGAGCGGAACTCGAACATGACTCCGCTGAAGGTCTCACCGTACGCACGGAAGGTGAGCTCATCGATGATTTCCTCAATGCGCGCAACACGCCGTTGATCGGGTCGCAGGTGGATAGCAACTGGTACTGCAGCTGTATGGCCGGACTCACTTTTTCGCACCAGACGAAATTGGGCGGTTTCTATGGCAGGGAGATGCCGCTGGAACTCGTCGAAAAATACGGGCGCGACACGCTGCAGATTCACACCGACTTCAGTCACGAGCACGACATGGAGGTGTTCTGGTCGCTGCGTATGAACGACAGCCACGACGCCACCCCGCCGGGTGAGCGCCGCTGGAACTACGGTCTGTCGTCGTTCAAGCGCGACCATCCGGAGTTCCTCATGGGCGAGTCCGCCGACGACAGCGGACATTGGACGTCCCTCGACTTTGGTTTCCCCGAGGTTCGGGAGCACGTCCTTTCGATCATCGCAGAAGTGGCGCGCAACTACGACGTTGACGGAATGGAGATGGACTTCTTCCGCCACTACCCGTATTTCCGTCCGACGTTGGAGATGCAACCGGTGGAGCAGGACCATCTGGACATGATGAGCGATCTGGTGCGTCGAGTCCGGAAACTGGCCGACGAAGTGGGCGCGCAGCGAGGACGCCCCTTCCTGGTGGCGGCGCGAACGCCGTTTAACATCGCGGATTCGCGCTTCATCGGCGTAGACCTGGAGCAATGGCTCGAGGAAGACCTCCTCGATCTGCTGATTCCAGGTGGCGGCAGCGAGTCGTGCATGAGCGAGTCGTTTGCGGAGATCGTCGCACTGGGCCACCGGCACGATCTGCCGGTGTATCCCTGTATCGATTGGGCGTTCTGGAATTACTGGACTTTCCTTGGAGTCTCCAAGGGCAGGCACAGGACCCTCAGAGAGTGGTATGAAACCCTGTACGGTGGCCAACTAGACCGCCTGGGCAAACCATCCTACATCCCGGTGCTCAATGAGTGGGAAGGTACAAGGCCAGCATGGCGCGCCGCTGCCATGAATTTGTTCAATGCCGGCGCCGACGGCATCTACGTTTTCAATCCGGGCCTGGGCAAGCCCGAGGTGTGGCGGGAGATCGGCGATCCCGAAACCATGGTAGGCAAGGACAAGCTCTTTGGGATCGATACGTTCAGTGGCGACTCGAGCTTCGGGCAGGCGCACGAGGTGGAGATCCCACAGGGAGAACCGCTCGGCCGGCACTTTCAGGTGGGGGAAGATCCGCGCTCGAGCGACATCTCGGAGCTACGTTTTCGTCTTCACCTGTGGGACCTCAGTGCAGAAGACGATCTATCGGTGAAACTCAACGGTGCAGCGCTTAACGATCTGGCGCCGGGCGAGGAGCAGCAAGCCGGATCAACCTCACGCTGGCTGGAGTGCCGGCTGCAGCCGGAGCAAGTTCGAAGGGGCGAGAACCAGGTCACGTTGTGCTTGGAACGCCGGGACGAATCCGCGCAAACGTCGGTGATGCTGGATAGCGTTCAACTCTCCGTGCGTTATTGAGGATAACGCTGATGCAACAAACCGACGACACGATCGTCTCCGACAACCTGGTGCTCAACTACCATTTGATGCATCCCGGCGGCGACAGCGCGCCCGGCGACCCCAACCTTGCCTTCTGCCTGGACGGCACCTACCACCTCCATTACATCCTCCGGCACCCGTGGCGGGGCGAGTTTTCTTACTCGTTCGTCCACGTGACCAGCACGGACATGTTGCACTGGTCATGGCAGCCCACCAAGCTGCAGCCATCCTTTACCGGTCACGGCACGTTCAGCGGCACCGGATTCCTCACCAAGGAAGGGCGACCCGCCGCGATCTACTGCGGCCTGTCGGAGCCCGAGCACTCCTATATCACCATCGGGCGGGACAATAACCTCAGTAGCTGGGAAATACCGTACCCCGTGCTGCCGAAGGGTGGTCCCGACGACAAGGATGTTGGTTTACTCGGCGATCCCGACTGCTTCCGCATCGGTGACACCTACTACGCGTATTCCGCGGCTGAAAACGTTCCGCTGTGCAAGTCCACCGACCTTGCCAACTGGACCTACGTGGGGCCGTTCCTCAAACACGACATGCCTGATGTCGCCATCGGCGAGGACATTTCCTGCGCCAACTTCCTTCAGCTCGATGGCAAATGGATGCTTCTATGCATCAGTCATTTCGTCGGCTGCCGTTATTACATTGGCGACTGGGATGCTGGGGCGGAGCAGTTTGTGCCGCAGATCCACGGGCGCATGAACTGGCGGCGCCCCGGCCAATCGCTGACGAAACCTTACTATCGCGACTTCTTTGCGCCCGAGAGTGTGCTCACGCCGGACGGTCGTCGCGTGATGTGGGCCTGGTTACGCACCCTCGATCCGGAGATCACCATGAAGATGGTGCAGTCGCTGCCGCGCGAGCTGAGCCTTCGCGACGACGGCACTTTGCGGATCACGCCATTGCGCGAGCTGGAGTCGCTCCGCTACGACCCTATAGTCTTGAACGACGTGGTGCTGACGCCACCCGCCGAAGGTTATTGCGCGTCCGCAAAGATCGCCGACCTGAACGGCGACGCGTTCGAGGCGCGGATAACGGTCGACCGGGCTGAGGCCGACCGCAAGCGTTTCGGAATCCAGCTGTTTGCCGATGACGCCAACGAGGGACTGCAGATTATGCTTCGGCCCGAAACCGGTACTCTCTGCGTCGGCGAGACCGAGGCGCCGTTTGCGGTGACCGACCTCCCGGAAGGGGAGGACCTGGAGCTGCGCGTCTTCATCGACAAGTACCTGGTAGAGGTATTCGCCAACGGTCGTCAGGCAGCCTTGTGCGCGTACATGGCGTACCAAGACGGCGGGAACGAGATGAGAGCTTACCTCTTCGGCCGCAGGCAGGATACGCCGCCGATCAAGATCCGCCGTCTAGAGATCTGGAAGCTACGGCCTACCAACCAGGGTTTTCTGGAAGCCCGAGAGAACCGTATCTGGACGCCTGATGTTGACTGAGGAACATCCACCAAGTCCGCCTCAATCCCTATTAAACTGGAGCCATAATGATGAACGCGGAACGAGAGAAAGCACGCTGGCGGAAACGCCGACTCATCTACAACAACGACGGTGACGACGTGATCGAAGCGCGCCCCGACGGAGTGGAGCACGATCACGATGTTGCCGAGTCTCTCATGGTGCGCAAGACGGGAGATACGGTGCAGGATTTCCTGGACGCCCGCAGCACGCCCCTGATCGGCTCGCAGATAGACAGCAACTGGTTCGCCAGCGCCATGGCCGGCGTCACCTTTTCCCACCACACCAAGCTCGGCGGATTCCACGGCCAGGGAGTTCCCCTGGAGTTGGTGGAGAAGTACGGGCGCGATGCCCTTGAGATTCAGCGGGACTTCAGCCGCGAGCACGGTATGGAAGCTGCCTGGTGCCTGCGCATGAACGATGTCCATGATTCCTTCCCCACGGGCTCGCGCAGGTACAACTACGGCGTGGCCAAGTTCAAGCGAGACAACCCGGGATACATGATGGGCCAGGAGGGGGACTGGGAGAAATACGAGACGAGTAGCCCGCGGCATGCATGGGATCTGCGGCATGCATGGACGCGATTGGATTTCGCATTTGCGGAGGTGCGGGACCACATGTTCAACGTCATCGAGGAAGTGGCGGAGAACTACGACGTGGACCTCATCGGCATGGAGTTCTTCAAGTACTGGCCGTTCTTTCGCGAGGGGCTCGATGGCGATCCGGTTGAGCCGGAACATACGGAAATGATGAACGATCTCCTGCGTCGCGTTAGGCGCATGGCCGACGATGTTGCCAGCCGGCGCGGCCGCCCGCTGTTACTGGCGGTGCAGACGCCGTTCAGGCTGGAGGATTGTGTACAAGTGGGCGTGGATCTGGAAACCTGGCTCAAGGAAGGACTGATCGACGTGTTGATTCCCGGTGGCAACATGGAGTCGGTCTTCCGCGATTCCTACACCGACATCATCGCCCTGGGACACCAGTACGAGATCCCGGTCTATCCTTGCATCACGTGGGCGTTCTGGGATCGCTGGGTTTTTCTGGCCTCGAGCGATGGCAAATGCAGGCAGTTTGGAGATTGGCTCGAAACCCTGTACGGGGGACAGCCCGACCGCATCGGCAAACCGGAGTATGTCGCGTTGTTCAACGCGTGGGAGGGCTCATTTCCATCCTGGCGCGGTGTTGCCATGAACCTGCTTAACGCCGGAGCCGATGGACTCTACCTCTTCAATCCCGCGCTCGGCGTGCCACGCGTGTGGCGGGAGATCGGTGAGGTAGCGACCATGGCGGGAAAAGACAGACTCTATGGTATCGACCGTTTCGAAGGCCCCAATAGCTTTACCGAAACTCCGGAAGTAACACTCCCCGCGTCAGCGAGTTTTCAGGTGGGTGAGGATGTGGGATCTTTAGGCGCGCACAGCATCGATTTCAGTCTGCACTTGTGGGACTGGGTTGCTGGTGACGACCTCTCCGTGAGGCTCAACGGGGCAGCTGTCGACGGGCTGAAACCGGCCGACCCGGACCGCAAACCGGCCGAGGATCAATGGCTGCAGGGCCATCTCGATGCCAAGCAGATCAATCGAGGGGAGAACCAGCTGGAGGTGGCGGTGAACAAACGGGGTGAGCCCGCCTCATCGCCAGTTGTACTGGACACAGTACAGCTGCGCATTCGGCTCGAATCCTAAGGTTAGCATAGAACTAGAATACAACTCCTTCGTTTCACGAAGGTCATGATTTTCGATGGCTTGACAGGTCTGTCAGCGCACTGATTTTGCCACCGTCTTCTCTTTGAACGGTAGTGGAGTACAACCATGATCAGGTTCGCCATGGTCGGCACCGGTTGGCGTTCACACTTCTTCCTGCGCACCGCCGCCGCTTGTCCCGACCGCTTCGAGGTGACCGCTCTCGTCTCACGGACCCCCGAGAAGAAAGAGGAATTCCACAGACAATACGGCGTCACGCTCGTTCCCTCGTTGGACGATGCGATCGCCACCAATCCGCTCTTCATCCTCACCAGCCTGCCTTCGGCCGTGAACCCGGGTGTTGTGCACCAGCTGGCGGATCGCAAGGTGCCGGTCCTCTCCGAACGCCACCCCGGTAAGACTCTCGACGACCTGACCGGGCTCACAGCACGCGTCAAACAGGGCGCGCAAATCCAAGTCACCAACCAGTATTTCCTGCAACCCCATCACGCCGCCCGCCTCGCGTTCGTGCAGTCCGGCAAACTCGGCCGCGTCTCCCAGGCGCAGATCTCCGCCGAGCGCGGTTTTGGCCTGCTGCGCAAGTTTCTTGGGGTGTCGTTTGAGAACCCCACTATCACGGCGACTAGCGTCGTTTCTCCGCTCCTGAAGTTCAACAACTATCTTGATTCCGAAGACGGTGCCACTCTCGTCGATTCAACCCAGACCATCACCTGGTTCGACTACGGCGACCGCTTCGGCGTCTTCGACTTCGACGATGCGCAGTACGGATCGCTCATTCGCAACCAGCGGGTGCTGGTTCGTGGCGAACGCGGTGAACTCATCGACCATCACGCCAGTTATTTGCGCGACGATTTAACCCACATCGAGGTCGACTTCACCCGTCACAGTGCCGGCCCGGAAGGCAACCTGCAGGGAAACTATCTCAAGGGGTACCAGGCCGACGGCGAATGGGTGTACCGAAATCCGCTGGCTCCTGCGGCTATGTCAGACGAGGAGATCGCCATCGGTGATTGTCTGCTCAGAATGGCCACCTACCTAGATGGCGGTCCACCGGTGTACTCATTGGCAGACGCCTGCCAGGATTGGTACCTATTCCTGCTGATACAAGAGGCACAAAAAAGCGGGCACTCCGTCAGGGCAGAGACCCAACCCTGGGCGACATAACGCGGTTCCGGCGGACCGTCTTGCCTAGGACATATGCGTTCCACAGGTTGCGGGAGGTGCAGAACCACCAAGTGCAACTCCGTTTGATAATAGAAGTTGCACCCTGATGGAATGGTGGAAGCGGCGGGCACTTTCCGCCTCACTCGACTGGGCCTATTGCGGGAGTTGATCAGCGGGTCACTGTGGCGCTGCAGACGTAGTTGTCGAAGCGGAGATTGTTGCTGACTCGCTAGTCTTCCTGCGGACGCGGTTTTCGGCCAGCACCGGGGAGGTCAGTTCGGCGATCACTTCGTCGGTCGAGCGCACGCGGCCCCAGCACTGATCGAACAGCCTCAATACCGCCAGGTGACCCTCGTGGCAGCCAGGAGAGGCACTGGCATCGTCCACCAAGGTCACGATGTAGCTCCAGTTGACGGCTTCGATGGCCGTCATGCCAAGACAGCCGTGCGTAAGCTGACCGCACATCACCAGGTCGCGCACACCCAGATTGTGCAACAGGCCCGCCAGGCCCGTGGTGGCGAAGGCGCCGCCGGAGGTCTTTTGTTGCACGATCTCACCCGGCCGGGGCTCCACCCCAGGCAGCGGCTGGCGCCCCGGTGCGCTAATGTGTCGGTCAACCTGCCCGCTGCCCCTCCGACGACGGAGCGCATCGTAGTACTTCTTGTCCAGCGAGAGCTCCCGGGAGTCGTACGTCCAGCATCCAAGGTGGACGTGAATGACAGGGATGGGAATGCTGCGCGCCATCTCGAGCAGGCGTACGCAGTTGGCCAGCGCCGTGCGCATTGGCTCGGTTTCCGCTCTCTCTGGCGATCCCTGCATGTCCACGATAACGAGCGCCGTGGTCTCGGGCCGAAGCGGGTCCACGAAGGCTTCGCGCGCACCCCCCTTGATGTTGCCCAGGCAGATCGTCTGAGTGAGATCAGTCTTCATGATGCCGTTCTCCCTGTTTCGTTACGGATATTGTGCCGGCTACTCTACGCATCTGTTCGTTTTCCGGCAAGCGAATTGCCAGCGTTGCCCAAACGGCTAGCGTCCTCGGCGATCCGAACGCCCGTTTGGAGTCGACAACAGCATGATCCGACTCGATCGATTCCGGATATGATGCGAGATCAATGGCTCAAAAGGCCAGCAGCTCTTTCTGCCAGATCAGGATCCAGTGTCGCAAGGGACCGGAGTTGCTGCCGCGCCGCTTCGATCTCGCGCATTAGGATGTAGGAGAGAGTGAGCTTGTAGTGCGTCAGACTGCGATCGGGCTCAAGGTTGATCGATTTGCGGTATAAGTCGGCGGCCAGAGAGTGGTCGCCTTCGGAGTTGTATGCCGTACCCATCCAGAAGTACAAATTCGCAGCGTCCACGCGTCCCAGCCACCTGTAGACTCCCCCTGACATAAGATGATCATCTGCTCGCGCAGGCCTGACCGAAAGCGCGGCGTGGAACGCCGCCAGGGCTTTCTGGGGCTCATTCAGCGTCATGAGGATAAGACCAAGGCGGTACGCGGTCTCGGCGGAAGCGGGTCTCAGTTCCAGCGCTCGCTCGAAGGCCGTTGCTGCGAGGGACAATTGGTTCGTTTGACTGTAGGCTAGGCCCAGGTTGTAGTAGATGTCCGGACCGCTCGGGTTCTCCTCGGCTGCCAGTTCCAATGCCTCAGATGCCTCCTTGTAGCGTCCCAGATTGCCGTACAAGGCACCCAGGTTGAAGTGCGCCTCCGCCTTGTCGAGATGAAACCGCCTTGTCGGGATTCACCTTGCTGTGTGTGGCGATGATGGCACCCTGTGGATCGAACAGGGCGACGGTGTTGAACAATTCGGTGCCGTCTTTGTGGAGAAAGCCAAACACCAGATAGATGCTCAGTTCGCGGCAGAGTTTGGCCGCGCGCTGCAGATATGGCCCGTCCGGAATCGACTGGGCGGCACCCAGCATATCCTCTTTGGTGACCTTCGGGTCCTTTTTGCCGCAGATATATCCGTCGAGCACGGTTTCCGGCGCTATGACGAGCTTGGCCCCGTTGGCTGCCCCTTGTCGCACGTACTGCTCCACACGCTGGAAGTTCTCCTCCAGCGACCATGTCTTTCCGTACATCGCTATAAGCGCAACATCCAGGAATTCTTGCGCCTCTTCCACCTCGAAGGAGGAGGAGCCGGATGCTACAACGATGGTCGGCTGTGAAGGTGACATTGGGTGGATCCTTTCTGATATCTCTTGGCGAGGGAGAAGACGGTGAGAAGCTGCGAGAGCGCTCTATATTGAATAATCCAGCTGCCGCGGTCGAGGCCTCAGCGGCGGCTTGACCTTGGCCATGGGCGGAGATAGACTTTTCTCGAGGTTTAGCCGCTGATTACCAGTGAGTCAACACGAAAACTACCCTGGAAGGCCGACCCATGCCAAAACGCGTCGGATCCACGGCCCAGCGCCTGAAAGAGCTTCCGTACGACAAGCGCGTCTGTCGCATCGTGCATTATCCCACCAGCCTCAGCATAGACAAAGTCACCGGCAAGCGGGACGAGTCCCGGCCGTACGCTTCCATGGAAGAAGAGGTCAATGCTATAGCCGATGCCGGCACCGAGGTGTGGACGATTACCGGTTTTGTCACCCGTGGCGTACCCCGCTATCCCTCCAAGATTCTCACCCCGCTTGACAATCTGGATATGGAAGCGATTCCGCGCTTTCTCGAGCTCGCCCACGAACGGGGCATAATCGTTCTGACCTATCCTGAATTATTCATAAAAATGCGGTGAGCCTCTGTACAACTGGTTGTTTTGCCCTACGTTAGGGTTACCCACAAACAACAACCAATCAAGAGGGCCACCGCAGATGGAAACTTCGCAGATCGCGCTATCGTTTGCAAACATCTCGGGCAAAAAGATCGAAGCTGATTTTGACGGTGGCATGACCACCAGTGATGGGGGCGCCCTGCTTCTGCGACCAGCGGAAGCCCGCACCGGGATCGTCGACATCAAAGCTATATCGACCATACGTATACTGACCTCATCCGGCAGCGCGTATTCCAGATCGCCTGTGGCTACGAGGACGCCAATGACAGTGACGACCTGCGTTGCGATCCGGGTCTGAAAACCGCGTGCGACCGTTTGCCTCTGACGGGAGACGATTTGGCCAGTCAACCAACCATGTCTCGTTTGGAAAACAGTGTCAGCCGCTCGGATCTGTATCGCATCGGGCTCGCTTTGCTGGAAATATTCATCGAGTCTTACGACCAGCCGCCCAAGAAGCTCACCATCGACATCGACGACACGGACGATCCGGCACACGGCGCCCAGCAACTCACGTTGTTCCATGCCTACTATGACGAGTATTGCTACCTTCCGGTCCATCTCTACGAAGGGGAGTCGGGCAAATTGATCACGACGCTGCTGCGACCCGGTCGTAGAATGCGAGGCCGAGAGGCGGTAGCCATCCTCAAACGCGTGTTGGATCATTTGATCATGGTGTGGCCGAAGACGAAGATCACCTTACGAGGCGACTCACACTTCAGCACCCCTGAGGTGCACGACCTGTGCGACGGATACGGTATTGATTTCATTCTGGGACAGGCGATCAACAACAAGCTCAAGGCACTCGGCGAACCGCTGATGGAGCTGGTGGCGGCGCTGGCCGAGCAGAGCGATGAACCGGTGCGGCTTTTTGACCGCTTCGAGTATCAGGCCAAGAGCTGGCCCCGACCGCGCCAGATTATCTACAAGGCCGAGATCACACAAGGCAAAGCCAACCCGCGCTTCGTGGTGACCAATATCCGCAACCGCACTCCCGAGTTTCTGTATGAGGAGATCTACTGCGCTCGTGGGCGGTCGGAAGGCTTCATCAAGAATCACAAGACCTACCTGCAGTCCGACCGCACCTCCTGCCACCGCTTCTCGGCCAACCAATTTCGCCTCTTCCTGCACAGCGCGGCCTACGTGCTGCTGCACACGATCCAACAGATTGGCATGCGCGGCACCCAATGGACGACGTCCAACTTTAACACGATCCAACTCCGGGTGCTCAAAATCGGCGCCCGCGTGCGGGAGCAAGCCACCAAGGTCCGTTTTCACTTTCCGACGTCATACCCGCTCAAGGATCTGATGCGCACCGTCGTCCTCAACCTCGACACCTCATGATGCTTTGCGATGTCCCACTACATCCACGCACACGATCCACCAAGGGACCCGACTGTCCCAATGACATCCAAAAGAGGCTCAGATCTCCCAGACAACACCTCGACGACCGACAGCACTCGATCAACCCGCTACCAAAACGTCCAGCCATTGACCAGCGCACCGAATTCGTTCGCTTGGTGCGGATTCATGAATTATTCAGGCTATTACCCTTTCATCTTCAACCACCAGCTGAAAGACATTCATCCGGAGTGGGCGATCAAGATGCTGGACGACGGTGGAGAAGAGATCTGGGACGAGGGCTGGTCATGCTGGAACTCGCCGTTCCGCGATTGGCTCCCCGAGCTACTGAGCGAGGCGCTCGATCAACTGGATTTCGACGGCATATTCTTCGACGACATGAACTGGGGCACTCATTCCGACGCCGGTCAGCGTCGGGTCGGGGGGTGTCATTGCGACTATTGTCGCCAGCAGCTTCGGGAAGAAACCGGGCTCGAGCTGCAGCAGAAGGTCGACATGGATTCGGTGGATTTCAGGCGCTACGTCAACTGGTGCTATGACAAATTCGTCGACGCTATAGCGCACTTCTCGACAAAGCTGCACGAGCGCCACCCGGACGCTATCATCAATTGGAACTATTACTGTCGTCCATACGAACACTACACTCCGGACACCGGTTGGATGACGGCGCATCCGCTCAATCCGATGGATGTGGGCAGCTATCCGTTCGTGGAGGCCGATCTCGACAATCTGGGTTCGGGTATACCTACCAAGATCTGCCAGGCGCTGGGCCAGAAGACCTTCGGGATGCATGTGCGGGCGACGCAGACCCTGTTGGAATGCGCCTCGCTCAGCGCTCCCTACCCCGAGCCCCACGTCGCGCTCATCTATGGCCTCAATGCCGTCGCCCATGGCGGGGGTTCGGTCACCTGCTCCCTGGACCCGGGCGACCACTCGATTTATGGGGGTACACTGAAGTCGGTGTTCAGCGAGCTGGTGAAACTGCGCGACCATGTCGGGGAAGAAACGGTGAAGTATCTCGGTCTTCACGTCTCGCAACAGACACGGGACTTCGCCCCGCCTTACCGCCACGAACCGGATCTCTGGTGGCGGCAGCTGCGCGGCAGTCACGAGATGATGAGCCGCTCCCATGTACTCACCGATTATCTCTTCGATCGCCACCTGACGGACGAGAAAAAACTGTCGCAATACCGTGTCCTGTTTCTCTCGAACAGCGCCTGTCTTTCGAGCGCAGAGGCGGATGCCATTCGAAACTTCGCCGCCGAAGGCGGCACTGTCGTCGCTACCCATCAGACTTCGTTGTGCGACGAGCTTGGCCAACAGCAGGACGACTTTCAGCTGGCCGATCTATTCGGCGTCAGCTATAAAGGCGAACCGGCGGGGGCGACCGAGATGGATGACGCCACCAAAGAGCATCAGATTGTAGTCCACGGCCGCACCAGCCGCACCAACCAAAGCAACATCTACGTTCCCCAGTCCGACGAGATGCGCGAGCGCTTCGGAAGGGTGATCTGCTTCGGCGGTCCCAATTCCATCGTTGAACTGACTCCCGGGAGCTCGGCGGAAGTACTGTGCACCAGGAGCAGTCTAACCTGGGAAAACGGGCCGCCGCTGCAAGACTTCCACTCCGGGATGGAGTATGATTCAAGTGAGCCGGCGGTCACCGTCAACGACTACGGTAAGGGAAGAGCGATCTACATCTGTGGCGATGTCGGCTCCGGATACGATCTGAATCCGTTGCCGCAACTGAAAAGGTTTGTGGCGAGTCTGCTGGAAACAACCACCGCACCTATCGAGCTCGATGGCCCCCGGGTCGAGCTGAGCGCTACCTGGCGCGGCGAGAAGGAGCTCAGCGTCCACCTGCTTAACAACCCCCTTCCGTTGCTGCCCTGGTCGATAGCGGCCGGGTATGCCAGATCCTACTTCTACCTGGAGGAAGTGGTCCCGGTGCACAATGTGGTGCTGAAGCTCAACGGCATCGCGGTGAAGAAGGCGACCGCGCCTTTGACGGGCCAGAAGCTGGCTGTGGAAAACAACGGGTCGACAGTGACGGTTCCGCTGGTCGGACCTCACGAACTGGTTAGCTTGAGCTTGGCTTAGCGACCTTTCGTGCGCCGTCGAAGTGCGATTCGCAAAGCGCAGCGACGCTGTAGCTTCATGACAAATACAACCTGCAATACAACGTTGCCGGCTCAATCGAGCCATTCTCGGAAGAGATCCGCGCCCGTCTTTCGCCCGAGACCCTGGAGATGGCGGCGATGGCCCATTATGAAACGATCAAGGAGATTGTGAACGAGCGCAACGACCGCATCGACATAAAGAACCGAACTGCGCCGGAGTGAGAGGACATCCAACCTATGACCACCGCATACGAAACCCGCCGCGTGGTGCGCGCCTCTCCCAAACGCCTGTTCGAAGCGTGGCTGGACAGTCGGGAACATTCTGACATGACCGGAGCCGCCGCCGAGATCACCTCGAAAGAGGGCGGGCCGTTCAGCACCCTCGACGGGCAGATCACCGGCGTCAACGTGGAGATAGGGTCCTACAACCGTATCGTGCAGAGGTGGCATGTGTCCCTGCCTGAGGGTGGCACTGGCGAGTCGCGGATAGAGTGGTCGCTGGCAACCGGTCAGAATTACGGCGGCATCGGCTTTCCCCACGATGATGGCACCACGATCATAATTCACCATTCCGGCTTGCCGTCAGAGCAGACACGATTCTCGGCACCCTGGTGGGAAGAGTTCTATTTCCAGCCGATGGATGTCTACTTCGCCACCGGCAACAACAGATTCACGCGCCCTTCCTCCTGAAAGCATTGTTGCTGAGATGGTCGAGTTCCTACGCTTTTCCGAACACCTGATACAGGACGGATTCACTTACTCCTACGCCGTCTCCGCCGCCGATTTCACCGGTACTGGCAGCATGGATCTGGTGGTTGGGGATATCAATGCGGGCTTGAATCTTTTCGAGAACGACGGCAACGGCAACTTTACCCGGCATCTAATCCACCGGCGGGGCGGGGAATGGCTGGAGCGGCATCTCATTGTCGATCTCGACGGCGACGGCAAACGGGAAATCATCGCGGCCGACAATATCAACGGTTGTTTGATCTGCTTCGAATACGACGGCGATCCGCGGGAGGCATCGTCCTGGCGAAACTTCTATGTCTCTGAAGGCGAGCTTCCCGGGGCGTATGATGTCACCGTGGCTGACCTCGATGGCGACGGGGAGCTGGAGCTGGCGGCCTCGGGCTGGCGCATCGGCAATCAGTTCTGCTGGTTCAAGCGCCGCAACGGAAAATGGGAACGCCATTTCATCGACCAGGATATGGGGGAAACCCGCGCCATCCGTGCTGCCGATTTCGACCGCGATGGGCGGATCGACCTGTTGGGCACGGCCTGCACCGGGAATCAGGTGGTCTGGTATAGAAACCGCGGCGATGAAACCGGGTTAAAGTGGCAGAAGTATGTCATTGACGAGGCACGCGGTCCGTATCAAGGCCATCCCGCTGATGTCGACGGTGACGGAAAAACCGATGTAGTAATGGCGTTCTGCGACAGGCAGGATCACACCGGATCGATCGTCTGGTATGAGAATGACGGTTCAGCCGAGGCCACGCCGTGGGAGAAACATCTGATCGGCGACTTCCCGGGAGCTTTCGAGGCAGTGGCCGGGGACATCGACGGCGACGGTCAGATGGAAGTGGTCGCCAGCTCAGTCACCGATGGACGGCTGGCCATTTTCAAACATGAGGGCGACCCTCGCGGTCGGTGGCAGATGCAAGTCCTCAAGGAGAACTGGGTTGGCGTTACCCAACCGATCGTTGCAGATCTGGATGGAGATGGCCGGCTCGATCTGGCTGTCGTTGCCGCCAGTGGGGCGAATGAGCTACGCTGGTGGAAGAACGAGGGGCCGACCTGACTGTATGCAGGACCCCGCTGGCGGAAATTTAAGTTCGGCAACGCATATATTAGCCCAGCGCCTTTTACTGGCAACCAAAAAGCGTTCCGCTACTCGAGGTCGGCTTGTGGGCCGAGTGTGACCGCTCATCGCGGCCAGCCTCCTGCTCGCTACGTTCTTGGCCGGTTGCGCGCGTCAGGAAATCGCAACCTCCGGTCCCCGCAAGAAAAGCATCCAGGTAAGGCTCCGCCTGCTCAACGAGGTTTGGACCCCACCTCCTTATGATCACCGCAATGACGGCCACTGGCCCACCTGGTGGTTCGGCTACGACCGCCTGCTCGACAACAACATTCTGCACGAGCTGCAGTATCCCAAATTGGAGCAATTTCTTCGTAGCTTGGGTGTTGAAGCTGATCCTCTTGCGGTATGGTGGGGTAAAGGAGTATCTGGCGGGTAAACCTTTCTTCTTCGGTCTGGGTATCGGTTACGTCATCGGCGTGGTGCTATCCACCATTGTCGACATGATCTGGTTTTCCACTGCAGGCCACAGGGTGCATTGGTGGTAGGCCCGTTGTTTTCGAACCAATGAAAATCGCTACGCGTATTGCGTTCGTATGGCACAAACTGCGTCACCCTTCCACACGGCGATGGCCCCCTGTCCGCGGCACCTGGTGGGGACCTGTCTCATCCACTCCTTTCATGGCCCAACTGCTGCCAGTCCCATGAACCGGCACTCGCGTATTGCTGCTTGTGAGGCCGTGCGGTCACCGCGCCGATGAATCGACCAAATCCCGACGTAGGTCCGGGAGGTGGTTCACGTATCACCCTGCGGGCACTGGTACTCGGTCTCGCGACCATTCTGGCCACCTTCTACTACGTCATCCAGATCGCCCAGCGCCAAGGCTCGGGCACCTACGTACAGGCTCAGTATCCGATGGCCGCGTTCATGCCGTTCGTGGCCTGGTTGTTTCTCAATGTCCTGTTGAAAGCGATCAGCCCGCGACTGGCGCTGCGGCGAGGAGAAATGCTGGCCATATTCGGCATGACGTGGGTGGTAGCCACGATACCTGCCTGGATCGGGCCGTGGGCTTCTCTGCTGTCCTCTCCCGGGCAGTTTGCCACCTTGGAAAATCAGTGGGCTGAGAGTTTTTTCGGTTTCCTCCCGTGGCATCTCTTCCCCCCGACCAGCTCCCGTGTTATCAATCACTTCTGGTATGGCCTTCCGGAGGGCATGACTACCCCTTGGGGCGAGTGGATCGGGATAATAGCGGTCTGGTTGGGGGTGGCAATGGCGGTGGTGGTGTTCGGGTTCTGCCTAATGATCCTGTTCCAGAAGCAATGGCAGGAAGCGGAGAAGCTGACTTATCCCCTGGTCCAGATGCCGTTGGATCTGACCGCCGGAGTCGACGGCTCGCACCGCCTTCCGCGGATGTTCAGAACCAGGCTGTTCTGGATCGGATTCGGTGTTGTCTTTGGACCGCAACTCTACAACATCGCCACCTATTTCTCGCCCGGGCTGCCTTCTGTCGATCTGTTCTGGACCATTTACAGGTTCCAATTCGGAGACGGGCTGTTCACCGATTCCATCAAAGTCCGCGTCATGCCGTTGATGTTGATGGTGATCTATCTGTGCCCGGTGGACATTCTTGGCAGCATGGTGCTCTTCCATTGGATCGCCTTGTTCAAGGGGGCCGCCATGAAACGCTTCGGCACCCCCGACCTGGGTTTCTCCGGCGTGAGCGCCTCGAACAATTTCACTGAAGGACAGATGATCCTGAAGACCGAGAGCCACGGCGCCTTGGTCTTCCTCTTCCTCTGGTCGCTTTGGATCGCCCGCAGCCACTTGAAAAAGGTGTGGGTGCAGGTGCGCACGGGAGAAGGACCAGCCAGTGATGTCGCCACCTACCGCGTCGCAACAATCGGCATGGTGCTGTCCGGCAGCTGCGTTATCCTCTTCGCCGCCCAGATGGGAGTAAGCGTGCCATTGGCGGTCGGGGTCTTCACACTGATGGTGATCGCCTATTTCATGACGGTCAAGCTGCTGGCGGCCAGCGGCTGTGCCTACATCTACCCGGACCGGCCCTACATGAAGGGGGAGTCGTTTTTCACCGAGCTGATGGGCTCGATCTACATCTCGCCGCAGCGGCTGGTGCCGTTCAAGATCTTTACCAGCTACATCTTTTTCGGCCACTTCACTATCCCGCATGGGTTGCTGCACATCTTTTTCGGCCACTTCACTATCCCGGCATGGCCGGCCATGGGGCACCTTTTTCGCATCTTCTCTTTCCGCAAGCAGCCGGGATGGGTTGCTGCACTGGTTTTCGTTGCCTTTCCCGTAGGTTTTGTCACCGCCGCGTGGGCCATACTCGATCTCTCCTACGATGAGGGGGCGACTCTCTACCTGGGTGAACGTCACACCTGGTTCTTCGACGGCATCGTCCACCTGCTGCAAAACCCCATTACGCCCAATTTTGGAAAGTGGTTGCTGTGGATCGGTGGTTTTGCCGAGGCCGGAGTCATAACCTTCCTCCGCGCCCGGCTCCACTGGTTTTGCCGACAATGTCATCGACCTACGCACCAACGAAATCTGGGTGGGCGAGTACGACCGCGACGCCCCCTCGTACGGCGGCCACAAGATGGGCGACGTGATCCGCGGGACCCTGGGCACGAACTATCTGGCAAATCCCAATGCCTGGGAGCGCTGGGACTACACCAACGTCGTGGATTTTGAGGGTGCCCAAACCTTGGGCGGCATGAAAGTGGACCCGGACGATCCGCAGGTCTTCTTCACCAGCAATCGTCAAGGCGAAAAGGCCGGTATCTTTAAGATGACCATCAACCGCGCCGGCAGGTCGTGGGATGCGGCCACGGAGTGGGCCGAGAACGGATTTCGCCGCTGACGGGATCCGAATGTTTCAGATGGAGCCCTGGAAGGAATTCCTGGTAAATCCGAACTGGAGCTCCGCCGACGTACCCGCCAGCTCGATCGAGTACTTCGACAAAGCCTCGGGCGAGGTGGTCAAGCAGTTGGACGTGGCCGAATGGTTCACCAGTACTAGCGTGGATGCAGACGGCAATGAGATCTTGAGGGCCGGTGGCCCGGCCTCGCTATCGATCGACGACAGCGGCGTGTGGGTGACCGGTTATGGGACCCACATGATCGCCAAGGTCGACCACGACGGCCGTACCCTCTGGGTCAACGAAAACGGCGACGGATTCGGTGATCGGATCACCCACGAGGTAGCGAGGGAGACCGGCATGACCCCCGCGGTTGACTCCAAGATCCGCATCAACGCCGACTACAGCGGCCATGTGGCCTATTACAGTCCGCGCAACAGCACAGGGTTTATCAATTACGAAGCGGTGGGTCGCGATGGCACCGGGCTTCTCAAGATTACTGTGGATCCGGCCACCTTCGGTCCCTTCCGCCCGTGGTCGTCCGGATTCATGGTGCTGATCGACCGAAACCGCTCGAAAACGGGCGGCTCGCCACTGAACGGCCCCAACGCCGGACAGCGCGGTCCGTGGGACGGCATGTACTGGGACAGCTCCTTCGGCTTGGTGACGCACGAGTTTGATTGCTGTCCCGAGGGTTCGAAGTTTGGTGCGGGCACGCTCTTCCATGTACCCTACGATGTGGTCAGCGGCAGACTGGGTGCGGGCGTGACCGCGGTCGCGTCGGTGGAGAATGCCGGAACGCCGGTCAGCTACGCGCTGGGCGAGGCCTATCCCAACCCCTTCAACCCGGAGACCACGATCGAATTTTCCGTTCCGACCGATGGTTTCGTCAAGGTTGATGTTTATAACACGGCAGGTCAGTTGGTCAGTAGCCTGGTGGACAAGGACCTCTCCGCCGGTGCTTACAAGACCACCTGGGATGCTATGACCCAGGATGGCCAGCAGGCCTCCAGTGGTGTCTATTTCTATCGGATGCAGGCCGGTGATTTTGCGGCCACGAGTTCGATGACCCTGTTGAAATAAGTGCCGGAATAGAAAGGGCGCTTCACTTTGGATGCTCTGTTTTCGTGATCTGAAACCGGGTCCCATGAGTGCCCCTGACCTCATACCCTTGCTGGATATCCATATCGGATAGCCAGCAAGGGTTGTCGTTTACCTGAATCCGTGAAGTCCTGAGCCTTGTTTTCACCGGTCCGACGGGGACTAGGTGTGCTCCCTGATCGACCGCGCCGAATACAACCTTACGGGATCAGTGGGTGAATTTTGCTTGAGAAAGAAACTGTTCCAAACCTGTCACATTACTCCGCTCCCAGCGCACTAAGTTGAAGCAGCTCAGATCGCACTACTAGCCAGAGCGATACCCCGAGCGAAGTCAACACGACAACACCCGAGAAAGATCGAACCATGGCAAAACGTGTCGGGTCCACTAGACAGCGTCTGAAAGAGCTTCCGTACGACAAGCGCGTCTGTCGCATCGTGCATTATCCCACCAGCCTCAGCATAGACAAAGTCACCGGCAAGCGGGACGAGTCCCGGCCGTACGCTTCCATGGAAGAAGAGGTCGATGCAGTCGCCGATGCCGGCACCGAGGTGTGGTCCATTACCGGCTTCTTTACCCGCGGCGTACCCCGCTATGGCTCGAAGATCTTAAAGCCGCTGGAGGATCTGGACATGGAGGCGCTTCCGCGCTTCCTCGAGCTCGCCCACGAGCGCGGCATAATAGTTCTGACCTATTACCCCTTCATCTTCAACCACCAGCTGAAAGACATTCATCCGGAGTGGGCGATCAAGATGCTGGACGACGGTGGAGAAGAGGTCTGGGACGAGGGCTGGTCATGCTGGAACTCGCCGTTCCGCGATTGGCTCCCCGAGCTACTGAGCGAGGCGCTCGATCAACTGGATTTCGACGGCATATTCTTCGACGACATGAACTGGGGTACCCATTCCGACGCCGGTCAGCGCCGGGTCGGGGGGTGTCATTGCGACTATTGCCGCCGGCAGCTTCTGGAAGAAACCGGGCTCGAGCTGCAGCAAAAGGTCGACATGAACTGTGTGGATTTCAGGCGCTACGTCAACTGGCGGTATGACAAATTCGTCGACGCCATAGCGCACTTCTCGACAAAGCTGCACGAGCGCCACCCGGACGCTATCATCAATTGGAACTATTACTGTCGTCCATACGGCACTCCGGACACCGGTTGGATGACGGCGCATCCCCTCAATCCGATGGATGTGGGCAGCTATCCGTTCGTGGAGGCCGGTCTCGACAATCTGGGATCGGGGATACCCACCAAGATCTGTCAGGCGCTGGGCCAGAAGAGCTTCGGGATCTGGCTCTGGGCGACCCAGACCCTGGTGGAGTGCATCTCGCACAACGCCCCCTATCCCGAGGCTCATGTTCCACTCATTTATGGCCTCAATGCCGTCGCTCACGGCGGCGGATCGATCACCACCTGCCTCGATGCCGGCGACCACACCATTCACGGGGATACGCTTAAGTCGGTATTGAGCGAGCTCGCAAGGTTGCGCGATCATATCGGGGAGGAAACGGTCAAGTACCTCGCGCTGCACGTATCGCAGCAGACGCGGGATTTTGCGCCGCCCTACCGCGACGAACCGGATCTCTGGTGGCGACAGCTGCGCGGTAGCCACGAGTTAATGATACGCTCCCATGTGCTGACGGATTATCTCTTTGATCGCCATCTCACGGATCAGAAAAAACTTTCGCAGTACGGTGTTCTACTTCTCGCGAACAGCGCCTGTCTTTCGAGTGCAGAGGCAGATGCCATTCGATCCTTCGCTGACAACGGCGGCACCGTCGTCGCCACTCATCAAACCTCATTGTTCGACGAGCTTGGTCAACAGCAAAGCGATTTTCAATTGGCCGATCTATTCGGCATAAGTTACAAAGGCGCTTCGACGGAGGCGCCCGGGCGCGCGCTCGACGAGGACACGAGTCCGATGAGACTTTACGGCCGGGACGGTACGCGCCGTACCAACGAAAGCAACATCTACGTTCCCCAGTCCGAGAAGATGCGCCAGCGTTTCGGAAGGGTGATCTGCTTCGGCGGGCCTCATTCCACGGTCGCGCTGACCAACGGCAGCACCGCACAGGTGCTGTGCACCAAGAGCAGTCTGACTTGAGAGAACGGTCCTCCGCTAAAGGAGTTCTACTCCGGTATGGAGTACGATTCTGGGGAGCCGGCGGTCACCGTCAACGACTACGGCAAGGGAAAAGCGATCTATATATGCGGCGACGTCGGCTCCGGATACGGTCTGAATCCGTTGCCGCAACTGAGGAGGTTTGTTGCGAGTTTGCTGGAGACAGCCACCGCACCCATTGAGGTCGATGGACCCCGGGTGATCGAGTTGAGCGCTACCTGGTGCGGGGGGAAAGAGATCAGCGTCCACCTGCTGAACAACCCGCTTCCGGTGCTACCCTGGTCGATATCTTCTTCGACTCACAGATCCCACCTCTATCCGGAGGAAGTGGTCCCGGTGCACAATGTCGTGCTGAAATTCAACGGCTTCGCGGTGAAGAAGGCCACGGCCCCTTTGACGAGCCAGAAGCTGACTCTGGGAAACAACGGATCGACCGTAACGGTTCCGGTGGTCGGACCTCACGAACTGGTTAGCTTGAGTCTGGCTTAGCGACCTGTCGTGCGCCGTCGAAGCGCGATTCGCAAAGCGTAGCGACGCTGTAGCTTCATGACAAATAAAACCTACATCGAAACGTTTGCGGATGGTCCCGGCGGTTGGCGTCAGTGCGCAACCTGGCTGGCTCACTGACGCTTGATTGCAGCAATGTGCAGATCACGGCGTTGAAGAAATCCGAGCAAGGCAACGGTTTGATCGTCCGCCTGCAGGAGGTCGAAGGACGCGCTACGGAGGTCGGTGTAAAGGTTCACGGGTTTCGCAAGCGGATCAAAACCACGATTGGCGCCTACGGGTTAAAGAGCTTGAAGTTGACGAAAAACCGCGGACAGCTCTCCTGTCGCGAAGTGAATTTCGTGGAAAACCTGTAAATGCAGATCCGGAAGAACCCGTTATGACAGCAGTCGCCACAGCCATCTTTCCACCATGCCCCGACCTCCGGTCATACATGAAGTGCGATGACCTCACAAGTTGGCGCTTATACAGCGCTGCCGCCGATTCTCACCGTATTCTCCCTCGCAAGGGATATTAGAAAGGATCCACCCAATGGCACCCGCGCAGCCGATCATCGTCGTAGAGTCCGGCTCCTTCGACGACTACCGCTTTCGAGGTGGAAGAGGCAGTAATGTTTCCGTTCGACGACTACAGCCTCCCTTTCCGCAAGGACGTGCTGTTAAACCTGATCCCCGGAAGCCGGTCCGGTGGACGGGGCTTCCAAACGCGAGATGATCACCTGGGCGAGCTACGATTTCGAAACGTGGACCCAGGCGGCGGTGCCGAGCTTTCGGCGCGATCCCGTGCCGCCACGAGCAATTCCAGATTTCGAGTGGCATCGGGGCGAACAGGTGCACCAGGGCGCTGCCTTGTGGAACCGCGGCAACGTGATCCTCGGCATCTACGGCATGTACCACAATGAGAGCAACGATCGCCTCTACGCCACGATGGATCTGGGGTTGTTGGTGAGCCACGACGCGATGCATTACCGCGAGCCGATCCCCGACTTCAAGATCGTGCCCTGCTTCGAGGAGTTCCCTCTGTTGAATCCCGGACTGGGCGCCGGATCGAAGATTATGCAAGCCGCCACGGCGAATATCGGCGAGCGCACGCTGCATTTTTACACCACGTGGGAGTACCCTAGGCGCGGAATGGTGCGCATTGCCACCTGGCCCCGGGACCGGCGCGGTTTCTTCTCCGCCGTATCGAGACCGGTTTTTCAGGGACAGGGCTACAAGGACATCCCGGTGGAGCCCCACACCATTTCTTGTCCAGTGCACGCCGGCAAGGAAGATGCCGGAGTCTTCGTGAACGTCGACGGCCTGGGGGAGTACAGCCAGCTCCGGGTCGATCTTCTCGACCTTGAATTCCGTCCCGTACCGGGCTACTCCGGAGACGACTGTGTCCTCGTCAGCGAGGACGGCCTGCGACAGCGCGTTGCGTGGAAAAAAGGTGATACGATCGGTCACTTCGATCACCCGGTGCGGGTACGGGTCAATTGGAACGGCGTCCGGCCGGAGGACGCCAGGCTCTACGCCGTTTATGTTGCCTGATTGCCCAGTTGCTTACCGATCCCGATGGTGGAGGGAGATAGTTGAACGCCAGCGATGGCATGAGCTACGCCCCGCGCGCGAAACCAAAACCGGTGTGCGCGAAAGGGGATTTTCGCTGTGCCGCCATTGGGCTGGACCACGGGCATATCAGAGGCGCAGATCCAGGTGCAGCAGGCACAGATCACCGCCTTAGAAGTACGTTTGGCCGCGTTGGAGGAGCGGTTGTCACCGTCGCCGTAAACCCAGATGTAAACACGTAACAAAGAGTCAGTACTCATGCGTTTTGGCGGCCTTGCTGCCGCTTAGGCGAGCCCTCGCTTTCGACTCGAATGATGGCCAAAATACGTTCTTTGTCCTGGGCTGACAGTTTGTCCCAGGCTTCTACGATCCGCACCAGATCCTCCGCATCTCGTGGCACATATATGGCACACTTTTCGTGCAGCGAGGTGTCATTTGACTGTTTCTGGGATGCAGCCGACTGTTTTTCGGCTACATTACCATCAGTCGTAACGCATTGATCTGTCTGGGTTTTGCAGCCAGATGTATTTGAAGTGTTAGAATCGCCCGGATTCTCGGAACGGGTTCGAATCCCGGCACCCCGACCAACTTTCTGACGCGATTCAAGGGCACAAGCTAAACTTTCGGGTCGGCAATTCCTTTCCGCAAGGTGTCCAGATAGTCTGCCCAAGCCTGTATCATCTCGCGCCGTTGCTCAAGATAGGTAGTGCGATTGTAGGCGCGTCCATTAGGATCACGAACGGCGTGGCCAAGCTGCTGTTCGATATACTCCGGAGCGAAGTCCAAACGTTCCGCCAACACGGTGCGGGCCATCGCCCGAAATCCATGGCCCGTCATGAGTCCCTTGTAGCCCAAAGTGTGAAGAGCGCCAGTGATGGTATTCTCGCTCATGGGCCGGCTGTTGCCTCGCATGCTCGGAAACACATATCGACCTCGCCCGCTCAAGCTTTTCATTTCGACTAATATTTCAATCGCTTGGCAAGCCAAGGGGAGTACCAGCGGTTGCCCGCCCTTGCTGGGAGCAAAATCCCACTCTGCCATGTTCAAGTCGAAGTCTTTCCACTCAGCCTGACGCAGTTCGCATGGCCTCACGAAAACCAGAGGTGCAAGCTTCAATGCACTGCGGGCAACCGGATAGCCGCCGTAACCGTCGATAGCCCGCAACAGTGCTCCGATCTCCTCGGGCGAAACTATCGCAGCGTGATGCCTAACCGATGAAGTGGGTAAAGAGTCCCGCAAATCGACCGTGATGTCGCGCTCTGCTCGGTCGGTTGCTACACCGTAACGGAAGATCTTACCACACAGTGACAACAGCCGATGCGCTGTTTCGTCCTTCCCAGTTTCGGCCACGCGGCGAAGGGTTTCCAATAGATCCCTCGGAGCAATGTCGGCGACCGGCCGTCGACCCAGCGTTGGGAAGGCATGCATTTCCAATCGGCGGAGATTGCGGCTAGAATGGGTCGGCTCCACTTGTTTGGTGTGAACCGACTCCCACCACTCTCGCGCCAACGCCTCGAAGGTCTCCGCAGCGCCGAGGACAGCGGTGGCTCGAATGGCCCGTCGATGGGCATTCGGTTCTACGCCTCGGGATAGCAACTCCCTGGCTTCGTCGCGCCCCTTCCGGGCGTCTTTCAACCCTACCTCCGGATAAACGCCCAAAGCGAGGAGCTTTTCCTTGCCCGCGAAGCGGTATTTTAGGCGCCAGTATTTGCCGCCCTGTTGGATATGCAGGTACATTCCGCCGCCGTCGAATAGTTTAGTGGGGCAGTCCTGATAACGGGCAGCTTTCACGGCGGTTGCGGTCAGCTTGTCCTTTGTATGTGCCATTGTGATCCTTCCCTTTGGGCGTATGCCCTTCCTCCAAACCCCATATACCCCTAAAAATACCCCCACATACCCCCGGATGTCAACGGATATCATTAGACTCTACTGGACCACTAAAAACACAAACAAGCCCGTAAATCAATGACTTACGGGCTTCCCTGGACTTCCTTGGAACTAAAATTGGTGGAGGCGGCGGGAATTGAACCCGCGTCCGAAAATGATCCTACCCAGATATCCTACGTGCGTAGTCAGTCTTCAATCTCGTCCCCTGTGGTTCCGACTGACAGGATCCTCGAGGAACTAGTCCAGTAAATTTCGCCCCGGCCCCCCTGAACACAAGAACCGAGACTAGCCTGCTAAAGATGACGTCGGGACCGGCCGCGCAGGCTCAATCGGCCCCGGCGGGCCACCTAAGAAGTCTTAGGCGGCCAAAGCGTAATCGCTATTGGCAATTAAAAGTTTCCCAAGGTTTTACGAGGTTTCGGGGACCTCGGCACGCAATCTTGGCTTCGCCATTCCCGTCGAACCCATATCGCCCCCAAGACTTTGTTTTACCAGATGTTAGTGGAATATAGCCGGCCTTCTTTCAGATGTCAATTGGGCCCCAATGCATCGACGCTCGAACGAATTTCTGGATCCGCGAAACCTTCAGAACCTCAATCGGGTGGGCCACCTACTTCACGATCTGCGACACATCCCGGACGGCACCCTGAGCGGCGCTGGTAGTGAGCGCGGCATACGCCTGCAACGCTTGCGATACGTAGCGCTTGCGTTTGAGCGGCCGGTAGGCATCCTCGTGCAACGCTTCCATTCTCTGGCGCCGCTCCTGCAGCTCCTCTGCGCTCAGCTTCACGTCGAGACGTCGCTCGGTGATGTCGATCTCGATGATGTCGCCTTCCTCGATTAGGGCCACGGCGCCCCCCTCCGCCGCCTCTGGCGACATGTGGCCGATGGACAGCCCGCTGGTTCCGCCGCTGAATCGTCCGTCGGTTATAAGCGCGCAGTCCTTGCCCAGATGTTTCGCTTTGATGTAGGACGTGGGGTAAAGCATCTCCTGCATCCCGGGTCCGCCTTTGGGTCCTTCGTAGCGGATCACGACGACGTCGCCCGCCTGGACTCGATCTCCCAGAATGCCTTCGCAGGCCGATTCCTGTGACTCAAACACCCTGGCCGGTCCGCTGAACTTCAGCAGTGAGGCATCGACGCCGGCGGTTTTCACGATACACCCATCTTCGGCGATGTTTCCGTAAAGCACCGCCAAACCTCCGTCCTGCGAGTAGGCGTTCTCCACCGCGCGAATGCACCCTTCTTTTGCATCCGTGTCCGGCTCGTCGAAATAGCTCTCCTGCGAGAATCCCACTTTGGTGCGGACGTTGCCGGGCGCGGCCAATGAGCGTTTGCGCGCAAACTCGAAAAGTTCGCCGTCGCCGCGCGAGTCGTTGTGGGCAAGCATCTCGCCGAGGGAATCGCCCGAAACGGTGCGGGTATCCGGATTCAATTTGCCGGCTCGAAGCAGCTCTCCCAGAATGGCAGGTATGCCGCCGGCCCGCGCCACGTCCTCCATGTGGAACTGGTTGGTGGCCGGCGCCAGTTTGCAGATGCAAGGCACCTCGCGAGAGAGGCGGTCGATGTCGGACATGTCGAACTCGACCTCCGCCTCCCGCGCCATGGCGAGCAGGTGCAACACCGTATTGGTGGAGCCGCCCATGGCGATGTCGAGGCTGATGGCGTTCTCGAACGCCTCGAAAGTGGCAATGCTGCGGGGCAATACCGAGCTGTCCCCCTCCAGATAATAAGCGCGCGCCATTTCGACGATGCGTTTGGCCGCCGTTTCGAACAGCTGCCAGCGCAACACGTGGGTGGCGAGAATGGTGCCGTTGCCGGCCAGCGCCAGCCCGATCGCTTCGTTCAAACAGTTCATGCTGTTGGCGGTGAACATGCCCGAACAGGATCCGCAGGTGGGGCAAGCGGCTTCCTCCATGGATTCCACATCCTCGTCGGTAATGCTTTCATCTCCCGCCGCCACCATCGAATCGATCAAGTCCAGCTTGGCGGCACCGCTCGAGAGTTGGGTCTTGCCGGCTTCCATCGGGCCACCGGAGACAAAAATCGTCGGAATGTTCAAGCGCAGTGCTGCCAACAGCATGCCGGGTGTGATCTTGTCGCAATTGGAGATGCAGATCAGCGCGTCGGCTTTGTGCCCCTGCACCATGTACTCGACGCTGTCGGCGATCAGCTCCCGACTGGGCAGGGAGTAGAGCATGCCATCATGACCCATGGCGATGCCGTCATCCACCGCGATGGTGTTAAACTCGACGCCGTAGCCGCCGTTGGCGTCGATCACCTCTTTGACCTTCTGACCGACCGGGTGCAGATGCACGTGGCCGGGTACGAACTGGGTAAACGAATTGGCGATGGCGATGATCGGTTTCTGAAAATCTTCTTTCTTCATTCCAGTCGCGCGCCACAGGGCGCGAGCCCCTGCCATGCGCCGACCCTGGGTTGTAATGCCGCTGCGAAAACCGCGATTTTGCATGGTCGTTCCTCCGCTACTCAAAAAGCATGTTGGGCCGGCTCAAAACGCCCGCCCGATAGAAAAGTAATGCCTTTTGCTCTTGAAGCCATCGTCGGTTCCCAAGTCGAAGCGCAGTGGAAATCCGATGGTGTAGCGCAGGCCAACGCCGTATCCGTCGGTCATGCCCGGCCATTGGGCTTCGCTGGTGTGCCGCAACACATCCCCCCAAACTGGCAACACCGACCGCAAGCAGCTTCCGTTTGGTTGTTTGCAAACTAGCTCGTAAAAGCGTAGGCGCCGTATCCCACCACACGATCCCGGGGGCCGGCGGTATCGCCGGAGTTGCGCAGGTCGAGTGTCCGGGCGGTCAGTCCGTGTTTGCGAGCTGACTGCAGCAGGCCCCTGATGGCAAGGTGGCCGCACGCCTGCTCAGGACGAATATCCGTGTCCCGCAATCCTTCGATGGCGCTGGTGGTTTCCCTATCGAAGCGTTGGGCGGTGGCGTAGTCGTGGTAATGGCTCAGGTCCGAGCTGATCACGATCAAGGTTTCGTCTCCACCCCAGACGGCATCGAGGACTTCGCACACCTCCTCCGGTTCCGCCGATCCCACGAGGAGTGGGGCGATCGAGAAGGAGGGAAGCAGGTATTGTAGAAAAGGCAGCTGCACTTCTATCCCATGCTCGAGGGTGTGTGCCTCATCGATGATCTGGACCTGGGGAAGATCGGCGATGCTGTCGAGCAGAGCTGAGTCCACCGTCACTTCGCCCAGCGGGGTTTCGAAACGGTCCGCGGAGGGGGCGGCAAGTCCGGCAAACGCGAGGCGGTGCCCCAGACACAGGATCGGCACGCGGCGCCGGCCTTCGCCGCATGGCGGGATCTGGGCAAAAGCAGTGCCGGCGATCGGTCCCGAGTAGATGTACCCGGCGTGCGGGGTGATGAGCGCCTTGAGACTGGAGGCGGTCTCTTCACCCGCGCCGAGATATTCCTGCACTGCGCGGCGGATCTCCTCGGGATCCGCGGGATAGAACATGCCGGCTACGGCCGCTCTTCTCGTACTCGCCAAGACCATCCTCCTTGTTTGCCAGGCCGTATCCCTATATTCGTTAATGTGGCTGCACCAGGCGAATGCGCTGGCCATTTAACGAAGCAGGTCCATCTATGGCCAATATAACCGGGCGTTACTGGCACGATCTTGGAGACGGCAAGCTCCAGTGTGATCTGTGTCCTCGGTTCTGCAGATTGCGGGATGGGCAACGCGGGCTATGCTTCGTGCGCGCTCGCGAGGGTGAACAGATCGTGCTGACGACCTACGGACGCTCCAGCGGATTCTGCGTCGACCCCATCGAGAAAAAACCGCTGAACCATTTCCTGCCCGGTACCGCCGTTCTCTCGTTCGGAACCGCGGGGTGCAACCTCACCTGCAAATTCTGCCAGAACTGGGACATCAGCAAATCGCGGCAGGTAGATACCCTGGCTGACACGGCCGACCCGGAAACGATCGCCACGGCGGCGCGCCAACTGGGATGCCGGAGTGTCGCTTTTACCTACAACGATCCCGTCATCTTTCTCGAATACGCCGTCGACGTGGCGGCAGCCTGTCGCGCGCAAAACATCAAGACCGTCGCCGTCACCGCGGGCGAAATCTGCCCGGAACCGCGGGTGGAATTCTTCCGTCATATGGATGCGGCGAATGTGGATCTGAAGGGGTTCACCGATCGATTTTACCGACAGGTTTGTGGTGGCGCGCTGCAACCGGTTTTGGACACACTGGTCTATTTGAAACAGGAAACCGACACCTGGTTTGAGATCACCAATCTTATCATACCGGGCGAAAACGATACCGACGGCGAGCTGGACGAGCTTTCCGGCTGGGTCGGGGACCACCTCGGTCCGGATGTCCCACTTCATTTCACCGCGTTCCACCCCGACTGGAAAATGCGGCAGCATCGACATACGCCTCCCGAGACGCTGACGCGCGCCCGCGCAATGGCGTTGCGCAACGGGTTGCGCTACGTCTATACCGGCAACGTTCACGATGTGGACGGAGGGGCGACGGTTTGTCACGGGTGCGGTACCAAGCTTGTGGGTCGGGACTGGTACGTGCTCAGCGACTGGGAACTTGGCGACGACGGCCACTGCTTGTCGTGCGGCACCCTCTGTGCCGGGCGTTTTGACGGTCCCCCCGGTCAGTGGGGAGCACGTCGCCAGCCGGTGCGACTGGGAGATTTTGCAGCCAGTTAACGGCGAGGCAGCGAAGGAATATGCCGTCGGTGCGAGTTGCTAACACCTTGAGCCGCAGGTTAGATTTCGCAACAGACTAGAAGGAGTAATTGCCGATGATGTTCTTCGACATGGAATACCTGATCATCATGGCTCCGGTTTTCATCTTCTCCCTCGGGGCCCAATGGATGGTCAAGTCCAGATACAAGAAATTTGCCCAATACAGTTTGAGCTCGGGTCAGACCGGGGCCGAGATCGCCCGGCAAATCTTGCGCGCCAACCGGATCAACGATGTCGCGGTCGAGGAGACGGGTGGATGGCTATCCGATCACTACTCTCCCACCGAAAAGGTGTTGCGGCTGTCGTCCGATGTGTACAACGGCCGTTCGATCTCCAGCGCAGGCATCGCTGCCCACGAAACCGGACACGCCATCCAGCACGCCTCCGGCTACGCCATCATGAACTTGTGGCAGATGCTGGCCAAGCCGGCAACCTTCGCCAGCAACTTCGCCGTCTGGGCGTTGATGATCGGGTTCTTCATGGACATGTTCGGACTCATCCAGTTGGGGATTCTGCTGTTCGCCTTCATCGTGCTTTTCCAGCTGGTGACCTTGCCGGTGGAATTCAATGCTTCCAGCCGTGCCAAGTCGCTGCTGTCACAATACAACATCATCCGCGGTCAGGAGTACGCGGCTGTCGGTTCGGTGCTGAACGCCGCCGCCATGACCTACGTGGCGGCCGCGGCGGCCAGCATCGCTCAGCTACTTTACTTTCTTATGCGGGCGGGCTTTCTCGGTGGCAGGGACGACTAAAACAGGGCTCTGGGTACTGCAAGGCGGGACCACTTTCGCAGTGGCCCCGCCTTTTCGTTGGTGCGCCTTGGGTCAGCCCAGGATCGCGCGAGTGAGCAAGCGCGGGCTCGATCCTGCCCCCGGGTGCATATCCTTGCTTAGGTCGCTTTGACCTCTATCTTTTTCGGCCGATCGGTTTCGGCTCGGGGCAAGGTGATGGTGAGCTCGCCTTTGTTGAACTTGGCTTCGACCTTGCCGTTTTCCACCTCGAACGGCAATCGCACGCTACGCTCGAATGAACCACTCGGGCGCTCGCGTCGATAATAGGTTTCACCCTTGTCGGATTCGTCCTTTACGCGGGTGCCGCGCAGTCTCAATATCGTACCCTCTACCGACAATTCGACGTCGGCAGGCTCGAATCCGGGTAGATCAGCGGTTACGACGGCCTCCTCATCGGTGCTCGATACATTGAGTGGGGGATTGGTTGCGATCGGGGTGAGCCAATCGTCAGCGAAAACGCGACCCAACTCGCCGAATCCGGACCACGGGTCCAGGTTCCGAGTGGCACCTTTGAAGACGCTGGGAAGAAAAGTTTTGGTCAACATTTTAACAGCCTCCGTTTGTATGGTGATGTGTGATGCCTATCGCATCGTCACCTTGTTCCTTTGCAAAGCCCGTACCAGCGCAGCAAGGCACCTTCATAAATTACATATAAACAAATGGTTGAACTTTTTATCTAGCAGTAGAATGGGGTTGAGCAAATCGGTGGATCGTGCCAATATGGCAGGATATGAGATAAGAACGGCGTGTTGTTGTCAATATGGCACCTGGGCAACGGTCACACCCAACCGACCTGCCTGTGGCCGGCCGGAGCCAGCAAACCGGAGGAATCATGCCTGAACAAGGCAGTCCAAGTGATCTCCGCTATTGCGGATTCGACCAGGTGTCGGCGGTGCATGCAAATCTGAAGCGGTCCGAGCTCTACGTGCAGGCGGTGCGGCGGGAGGAGGGTGCGCTTGCGGTCGACGGGCCGCTCGTGGTGGAAACGGGCAAATACACCGGGCGCTCGCCGAAGGATCGATTCATTGTGAAAGAGTCCTCATCCGCAGAAGAGGTCGCATGGGGAACGACCAACTTGCCGTTCGAGGAGTCGAATTTCGAATCGCTGCTGGCTCGACTCAAAACCTACCTGCGGGGTCGTGAAGTTTTTGTCCAAGACTGCTTCGCCGGCGCCGATCCTCAGTTCCGCATTCCTCTGCGCGCTATAACCGATCTGGCGTGGCATAGCCTGTTCGCGCGCAACATGTTCATTCCTGCGGAACCAAGAGGTCCGCTTTCGGGTTTCGATCCAGAGTGGCACATCGTGTACGCCCCGGGATGCAACGCCGATCCCGCCAGCGATGGCACCCGGTCGGAGGCGTTCATCGTTCTTCATTTCGGGCGCAAACTGATCTTGATCGGGGGCACCAGCTACGGCGGCGAGATGAAAAAGGCGATCTTCTCGGTGCTCAACTTCGTGTTGCCGCAGGCGGGCATTCTAAGCATGCACTGCTCGGCGAACATGAGCGAGGAGGGTGAAACGGCGCTTTTCTTCGGCCTTTCGGGCACGGGCAAGACGACCCTGTCCGCCAGCGCCGACCGGGTTCTAATCGGTGACGACGAGCACGGCTGGAGCGACAACGGCGTCTTCAACTTCGAGGGTGGCTGCTACGCCAAGGTGATCAGGCTCAGCGCCGAGGCTGAACCAGAGATCTTCAGCACTACCCAGCGGTTCGGAACGGTGCTCGAGAATGTGGTCATGGATCCCTCATCCTACCGCGTCGACCTGGATGACGACAGCATAACCGAAAATACGCGGGCGTCCTATCCTATAGATTTCATTCCGCATGCCAGTGCTGACGGTCGCGGCGGCCACCCGAGTTGCCTCATCATGCTGACCTGTGACGCTTTTGGCGTGCTGCCGCCAGTGGCTAGGCTCACACCCGATCAGGCGATGTACCATTTCCTCTCGGGATACACGGCGAAGGTGGCCGGCACCGAGCGCGGAGTGGCTGAACCGACGGCAACCTTCTCGCCCTGCTTCGGTGGTCCCTTCATGGTCCTGCCGCCGATCCGATATGCCCGCCAACTCGGCGTCAAGGTGCGGCAACACCGGACCAGCTGCTGGCTCGTCAATACCGGATGGAGCGGCGGACCGTACCGCGAAGGCGAACGCATTTCAATCCAGCATACCCGTGCCATCGTACGCGCCATTCTCGACGGAGAGTTGGCCGGTGCCCCCTTTGAGCCGGATCCACTTTTCAAGGTGGATGTTCCCACAGCTTGTCCGCAGGTCCCCGCCCAAATTCTGCGGCCGCGGGCGACCTGGAGAGACGGTCAGGCGTACGATCGCAAGGCCGCGGATCTCGTTCGCCTATTCAACGAGCATTTCGCTGCCTACGAAAGCGATGCTCCCGAACTTCTGGCGGTCGCCCCGGGGGCAAGCTGATCCGTCATGCTTCTGTCGTCGACACCCGCACTGACCGACCGTTCGTTCATTGCCGAGCTATACGATCGCGGCGCTGAAGCAGAGCAGTACCGACTCCTGCAGTCGCCGCGCGAGCAGGCGGAGTTCGCTCTGGCCAAAGAGCTTTTGGCGGAGTACATACCCCCGGAATCCAGGGTCTTGGACGTCGGTGCGGGTCCCGGTCGTTATGCCGAGTTCCTGCTGCGTGATCGGCGCTGCCAAGTCGGTCTCGTCGACCTGTCCCCGCGTTCGCTGGAACTCTTCCGCAAGCGGATTCCAGGCAGCGAAGCATCGAAGATCTTGTTCACCCGCACCGGTTGTGCCACTCAGCTCGATGGGCTCGAGGCGCACCGTTTCGATGCCGTGTTGCTCATGGGGCCACTGTATCACCTGCTCGAACCGGAAGAACGTCAGGGCGCGGTCGAGCAGGCCTTTCGTTTGCTCAAACCCGGCGGCTACCTGTTCGCCACCTTCATCAGCCCGTTCTCGGTATTCCCCAGGTTGCTGAAGAACGGTGGAGAACTGCTGTCCAACGAGCGCTTCATGGACGACCTGCATCACCGCGGACTTGCTCCCACTTCTTCGGCAGTCGATGGCGGCGGAGCTGAGCAGCCCTACGACTTTTTCACTTGCTGGCCCTCGCAGGCGCAAGCGTTGATGGAGCGCTGTGGGGTGCACACGCTGCGTATGCGCAGTCTCGAGGGTTTGCTCGGTCTTTTAGGCGACGAGCAGATCCGTCCACTGAACCAGGGTTCCCGACGCGACGCCTGGATCAGATTTCATCGCAAGCATTGCGAACATCCCGACGTCTTGGGAGCCACAACACACTATCTCTTCGTCGGCCAAACCTCCGACCAGGGACATCCAATCATCTCGAACGCATAGCAACGGACGATGACGAGGAACCATGGGTAAGATTCTGCTGACGCAAGCCAACTTCTCCAACGACGAGTTTTCTTCGGAGGCGAGAACGAAAGGAATTGCCGCACTGGCGACGCTGGCCAAAATCGACTACTACGACGAGGAACTTACCGACAAACACTCAGACGGTGTAGTTGCAGTTATCGCCAACAGCCACCAGATCCATGGCAGCTTCTATGAGGCTGGAACCGATCTGCGCATCATTGCGCGCTGGGGCGTTGGGTACGAAAAAACCAGTCTCGAAGTAGCCACCGAACAGGGTGTCATGGTCACCGTCGCGCCCGAGCATATGGTGACCGTCGCTGAATACACCATCGCCCAGTGGATGGCGACGCTCAAGCGTGTCTACACCCTCAACGCCAACGCGCACGCGGGCAATATCGAGCTATTACCAACCCGCGAAGCGGCCGCTTCGACGCTGGGCCTGTATGGCTTCGGACGCATCGGCCAAGCCGTCGCCGAACGGGCGGTTCCTCTGTTGGGTGAGAACGGCCGTCTCCTGGTCTATGACATTCGGCCCGACATCGCCGAATTGGCGGCCCAATTCGGAGCCGAGGCGGTGGACGACCCGATGAGGTTATTCGAGGAGTGCGACACGGTTTCGCTGCACACAGCGGGAGCCGAAACTATTGTCACCTATCGCGAATTGAGCGCCATGAAACCGCACGCGTCCTTGATCAATCCCTCGAGGGGCACCCTGGTGGACGACGAAGCGGCCAACCGAGCTGTCAACGAGAACTGCCTTTTTTATTATGTCGTCGACGATCCGGTAAACGGGCCCCGGGCCATTCACAAGGGCCATCCGCGGATCATCTGCACCAATCACAATGCCGGAGTGGCCGTGGAGTCCATTCAGCGGTTGGACCTGCGCACCTTCGGCCAGGTTCGCGATGCCCTCGAGGGTCGCACCCCGGCGCATCTACTCAATATTGAGGTTCTGGATCACCCGCGACAGCAAGCCGCACACGCCTGATCAGGGTAAAACCAACAGCGGCACCAGCATCTCATCCTCGGTCAAGCTGCCGTGGGCACCGGCGAAGGTACCGATCCCATCGCCGTAGTCGAACAGCAACTGCCGGTCGTCCATTGCCATCACGATCAGGTCGCCCAACGCCGAACGATTGGCGACTTCGCGGCCACCGAACCAACCTCGGTTTATCGCATCCTCGGTATCCACTAACACCAGGTCTTCTTGCTGGAGCAGAGGCTCGTGGCGCATCTCCCCGAGTTCCTTCTCTGAGAGATACAAGGCTCGCCGGTTGCCGCCCGGGGGTCGCTTCAATGCCGTAGCGCACTCGCTGTTGATGATCACCGCGCGCTGTTCCGCCAGGAGTGCCTGTCCGTGGTCAGCCGTAAATATCAGTGTGGCGCCGGCATTGGCACAGCACACCGCTACCTGCTGGACCATGAGGTCGACGAAATCCAGCTCCCGGTAGTATGGCGGCGACAGCGGACCGTAGGTGTGTGCTACGGTGTCCACCATGGGCCAATAGAGGTAATGAAAACTGCGATCTCCGCCAGCATCCGCCAGTGACTGCTCTAGCAGGTGACCCATCTCGGACTGGGTGCGGAAACCCAGGTACGTGGCTCCATTGTTGATGAGTCCCGTGAACGCGGTGCCTTCGTACTCGGCAGGGCTGACCACATACGACGGAATGTGCGCCGTTCTCAAGCTCCGAAACACGGTCTCCACCGGCGGCAGATCTACCTCTGCAAAATCGCGGGCCTCGGTTTCGATAGTGCGAAAGCGCAGCATGTTGCAGAGGATGTCGAAGCGGTCAAGCCACTGACGCATGCCCAGGATTCCGTGTCTCGATGGTGGGAATCCGGAGGTCAGCGAAGGCAGCGCAACCGTCGTCGTGGCGGGGAAGACTGAGGTCAGCTGTTGAATCCCGTACGGAGATCTTTCGGCTTGCGCCTGCAATCGAGGCAATGCCCCGCGCTGCAACGCCGTTTCCAGCTGACGCAGGCCGAGCGCATCGCAGACCAGTAGCACGACGGCACGGGCGCGGGACAACGGGTCCCGCAGGCCGAAGCGGTCTGCACAGGGTGCGCTGGGTGGTTCGATACCGAACCCCTCGAACAGCGAGGAGGCCAGATTTACGATGCTGCCGCCGGCGTAATCCGGCTCGACAAGTCCGTCGGACGAAACCATTAGACCCGCGAGCGGGTTTACCCTACCTCGACCGGGACCAGATCGATCCAGTACCTGAGTTTTGTTACCCCTTCGTTGAGGGGCCGACCTTCCGCCCTGAACGCATGTGGGTCCATAGGCATGGCGTATTCGAAGGTGCCTCCATTCCGCTCGATGATCTTTCGCGAAGCGACGTTGTCAGAGTCGCAGGTTACAAGCACGCGGTGCAATCCCAAATTGCGCGCCCGGTCCAGGGCAAGCGCCAGAATCCGCTGGCCAAACCCGCAGCGTCGCATCGTTGGACGAATGCTGTAGCCGATGTGACCTCCAAATTGAACCAGGTAGTTGGTGCTCAGCTCAGGTC
Source organism: Candidatus Latescibacterota bacterium (assembly GCA_965217095.1). Classification (GTDB taxonomy): domain Bacteria; phylum Latescibacterota; class UBA2968; order UBA8231; family UBA8231; genus CAYNZV01. The sequence goes on along the minus strand of OZ244235.1, from coordinate 4,088,798 downwards.
GCAACGAAACCTGGCCGAGGTATTCTTTTCCGACAACCAGCCAAAGGACGATATCCACGTACCAGCCACTGGTAGCTCGGGATGCTTCGCCGAGTGCGTTCAGGTCCCGTGTGAACTGACTGAACCGATCGCGGAGAGCATCCAGGTTGTATCCCAGAAAGACCGCGTAGGTCGAATCGAGACGGCCCAGCTCTTTGAACTCGGCCGCACCCTCCAGGAAACTGGTTTGGAACCCGTCGTCGGGAGCAATAAGTGCACACTTCATCGTTTTTCGCCACGGCGAGCGCGCAAGGTACAGAGGACGCAAGGACCTGTCAAGAATAACAAAAAGCCGGACGCACCATGCTGGTGCGCCCGGTTTCTAACGGATGAACCGCCGCAAGGCAGACCACCCAGGAAGCTCGTCGTCCGGTTAACTCAGACGCGACACCTCCAAAGTATAGCAGTCATCAAAACCTCCTTTCGACATGGCGACGGGGTTCCGGTTTCCCGCGCCGATTGAACCGATCGATCAGCATCGGACAGAGCGTCCGACTCCTGACACTGCAACGGATGCACTTCAGCGGTACTACCGCGGTTCGATACCCCGGCGACGGCACAGCTTGCGAATCTTGCGTATGGCGCCGCCCACTTTCTTGCCGTTTCTACAGACCCCAAAGAGGTGTTGACTGACCGTTCTTCGCGAAATGCCCATGATCTGCGCCACCTCTTCCTGTGTTTTCCCGTGCATGAAGTAGAGGACGAGAATCACGAACTGCTTTTCGGTTAAATCCCGACGGATGAGCTCCATCAGCCGCGGCATCACCTGGGTATGGCGGGCTTTGAGTCGTCGCTCGTGCAGGGCGTCATCAGGTGTTTGAAACCATACGCCCGCTTCGTTGGGAAACTGCGCTAAATCGTTCGGATCAATACGGACTTCCCAGAAATCCGAGTTGTACATACAGGCCTATCCCCCTCCGGTGAAGTGTGGCCACCAAAAAACCGCAGGCATAATCCGCCTGCGGCTCTCGAGGGAAAGACCTATTCGGCCGGGTCGTCAGACCCTGACTATTTGAAGCGAATAGAACCCTAAGGAGTACCGGGAGACGGACGCTCTGTGCTTTGGATGTTCGACACGAGCAATAACGATGGCATCTGGTTCGCCTCCTTTGTAAAAGCGTGGGAAAAGAACATCGACTCCGGCACGGTACGAACTCCGGTGCAGGAGGTCAAGAATACAGCGTCGTCGGGCGCACCCCGCCCAGATAGCACAGGCCCCCCCCCACGACACCATGGGCGCAAATTACAACCTACCCAATTGCGGATGCACTTTTTACAACCTCCGCCAGAAAAAATTTGTCCGAATGTCGTATTTCGGGAGCGGGGCACCCATTTTGTTAATCGGCAGCAGCGGTGTTATCTTCGGCCATCTTTGAAAGTGGATCCATATGGCACTCACAAAATTCGAAATTCCCCAGCTCGAAGGTGTCTTTTCCGAACCGTGGTCGCTGCGCAAACTGCTCGGTCTGCTCGGCGTCTTCGGGCCCGCGGCCATCGTGGCTTCGGTGGCCATCGGCGCCGGCGAAACTATCGTGGTGGTGCGCGCCGGCGCCTGGGCGGGATACGATCTGCTCTGGTTGGTGCTGCTGAGCTGTCTGGTAAAGGGCCTATTCGTCACCTATCTGATCGGCCGCTACACCGCCATAAGCGGTGAGTTCATTGGCCACCGGATCGTCCGTTTCCCCGGTCCGAGGGGTTGGCTGCTGATCACCATTGTCGTGGTGGAGATGTTCGCAGCCCCCATGGGTTGGGTGGCGATTTCCAAACCGTGCGGGGATCTCTTTCATCACGTCTTACCGCTGCCCGATCTCCTCGAAGAATCGGCCTGGGAAAACCTGATCGCCTCCGCCTTTATCGCGTTGGCCCTCGGGTTGAGTCTCAGGCTCTCCTACGAGCGCCTCGAAAAACAGCAGCTGCTGATCTGCGCTATTCTGGTCACCGGCACTATCATCGGTACCGTCATGGTGCGTCCCGACTTCGTGAAAGCAGTGGTTGGCAGTTTGAGCTTCGGGCATTTCCCGGAGTTTCCCTCATGGGCGCCGGAGGACGCGGTGAAGCACCGCATGCTGACCATGGCTACCACCTTCGGGTACGTCGGCGGTTCGGTGATGGCCTACGTCGTGTATTCCGGTTGGGTCGGCCTGCACAAATGGGGACTCAGCGGTCACCAGGAGATCGAAACAATCCGCACCCACGCCTTTAGCCGCGACGAAATCGACTATCTTCCCGAAGATGCCGCTTCCGTGAGCCGGTTGCGGCAACTCTGTGCCCCGCTGCGATGGGACGTCAGCATGGGGGCGGTGGTGCTCTTTATCGTAACGGCCGCATTCATGCTCTCCGGTGCCGCTGTGCTGATGCCACTGCAGAGTCGTTTCGAAGGCTGGAGCTTGTTGACCAATCAGGCGCACGTCTGGCGCACGATCCATCCGACTCTGGTGTGGATTTATTATGTGTGCGTGATTGCCGCTTTGTGGGGCTCGCTGCAGGCTCTGCCAGAGATCTATGCGCGGGTCACGCAGGAATTCTTCCAGTCTATCTGGCCGCAGCGCACCTGGTCATATGCTGGGATAAAGAAAACCGTGTGCCTCTACATCTTCAGCACCACCATGGTTCTCGTCTGGCTCAACATTCCGTTCAACACGCTTATCCAAATCGCTGGCTTTCTGTTCGCAAATTTTGCCATTGCCCTGATTATGCTCGTCGCCCTTTACCTCAACTTCAAGCTGCCGAGCTCTTACCGGACTCGGACGCCGGTGCTGATCGGCTCTGTGCTGTCGTCGGGAATCCTTATTGTTTTCGCGGTGATCAGCGGATGGGGTCTTGCCCGCAAACTGTTGGGATTGGAATAATCGTCCTGCTCAACCTCCTGGCGTTTCGCGGGCGATGGTCTAACACCCGCTGCTAGGCTTGGGGCCGTCAATGTCGATTCGAGAACGCATTGCTGTCGATTTCTACGGACTGGCGCGCAACCTCGCCATATTCGCTACCGTACTTTTAGCTCTCTGCGTAACCCTCTCTGCCGTCGAAATCCTCACATTCCTTAAACACGCGTTCCTGCCGTTGCTGTTCGCTACCGTGTTTTCGTGGGGATTCTTCTACCTCGCTTGGTACTGGGGTCGACCCCTGACCATTTTCTCCATCGTTACGGCCCAGGGGTCCGGCGGGGACCTGATTTAAAAAGCCACCGCCGGCAGCCTGCTAAGAGTCGACCCGGGGGTAGCTAGCGCGGCCGCTGAAGGTGCTTTCAAGCTGGGCGAGCGGCATCTGAATGCGAGTCGATTCACCGCTGCGGCGCAACAGTTCGAACAGTCGGTAGATGCCGCTCCCACCCTGGCCGCTGCTGAACAGCTCATCGATCGACTCGAGGGGGGGCAGCCGACCCGCCGAAGGCGTGCGGCGGAGAAACCCCCGAGCGGCGGGCAATCGGAAGAAGGAACGGTCAACTCGGACTAGGCCCGCGAATCTTTAGTCCCGTGGCATCAACGCCAATCGCGGATTTTCCGCGACGCCCATCTTCCGCCCCCGCTTGGCAATTGGGCGTCCATCCACTTCTTTGATATCCGCCGTGAAGTCAATTGGCCGCGCGCCGCTGATGGCACTGCCGATGCCGAAGGAATCGATCGGCGCGCCGGCCGCGCGGAACATGCGGATGCGCTGGGGATCGATGCCCCCCGATACGACGATTTTGACCTGCCGGAATCCGTCCCGATCGAGCCGCCCGCGTACCTTGGCTACCAGGTCCGGTGTTACCCCACCCAGTTCCGACGGCGTATCCAGGCGCACCCCCCACAATCTCTGACCCATGGCTCGGGCGACCCGCACGCTCTCTTCCGCCTCCTCGCGAAAGGTATCGACCAGGGCGATGCGTGGAATGTCATGCGGCATATGGCGATCGAAGGCGGACATCGCCACGAGGGTGTCGCCCATGACGAGAATCAACGCGTGGGGAAGGGTGCCGCTCGGCTCGCCGTCGACCAAAAGGGCGCCAGATGTCGTGGCACATCCGGCGCAGCCGCCGACGATCGCGGCATATTCCATCCGTGCGCTTACATCCGGGTGCACGTGGCGGGCGCCAAAACAGATGATGGGTATTCCTGAAGCCGCTTCGACGCAGTGAGTGGCGGCGGTGGCCCAACCGGTGCCACTGCTCAACATGCCCAGCATAGCTGTTTCGTAGAGGCCGAACTCGCGATAGTGTCCGGAGATCCGCAACACCACTTCCAGATTCTCGATAGCGCTGCCTTCAGGCAAGCTCCAGACCTTCGACTTGACGGAAAGGACTTGCCGCAAAAGGGCATGAGTTTCCCGCATGCCGCAGAGTACAGCCGAGCGGCGGGCGAAGATCTCCATGGTGGCGACGGGATCCAGATGCTCTCGGTCGAGGATATCGAGACTGCGCCGAAAATAGACATCGGAGTTGCCGCCGCTCAGCGTGTCGGAGTCGGGTGCGAAGAGATCGGAGCCGGGCGCCATGCCGGATTCACCAGTTGGTTATCTTGGCGCCGAGTATCTTTTCCATATGATCCAGCGCCCAGCGGTGCTGCTCCTGGTCGAAGCTGGCCACACAATCGGCCGGCACTTCCACCGGGTAGTCCCGGTTGCGCAGGTCGGCGACGGTGTGGAGCACGCAGATGTCGGTGCAATCCCCCATCACCACGACCTTCTCCGGGTTCAGCGCCGCCAGTCGTTTGGCGAGGTCGGTCTCGAACAGAGCGCTGTAGCGCCGTTTATGGATGACCGTCGCATCCGCTGCCAGGGCATTGAGCTCGTCGAGGATTTCGTGGTCCTCGGTGCCCGTAATGCAATGAGGCGGGAACATCTCGAACTCTTTGTCATCGCGGGTGTGCGTGTCCTGCGTGAAAAAGATCGCCGCTCCTATCGACCTCTCCTGCTCCACGCGGGAGCGAATGGGGTCGATGATGGAGCGGGCGGCGTCCCCACAAAAGAGGGTGCCTCCCGAAGCCATGAACCCCTTTTGCATGTCGACCACAACTACGGCGTTCGCCAATTTTCACCCGGTTGGGGCTTGCGATGGCATTACATTCAGACCCCGTGCGACACGATCGCCGAAAAACCTCATCTGTTTCGGGCTATGGGTCAAACCAGCTCGGGGGGGAAGACGGTGCCCGCGAGCAAACGATGTGCGGCGGTCAATTACCGGCGATTTCATCGGCATTGTGGTGTTTGCGCCGGCTAGGACGGGGGCGGCTACGCCACTCGAAATCGACGGTTGAAGATCAAGGCGGTCGCTCCCACCGTCGTCGCCCCGAGAAACATTCCAAGATTGTTCAAGTTCGGTCCCACGAACAGGAAGACGGCGGACACCGCTACCAACAAAAGTCGGGGTGCGGGCGCCAGCGGGGAGCGCAGATACCCTACAACGGCGGCTGCTAACGCTCCGACACCGATCGCAGTGGTCCCAAAATTGATCAGAACGGCTCCAAAGGAAGCCGACCCCCCGGTGGGCGCCAGCATCAGAAGCTCGGGTCGCAACACAAAAGCGTACGGCAGGGCAAAACCGATCGACGCAAAACGAAACGCGGCTATCCCGGTCTTCAAAATCTGGCTGCCGGCGATGGCTGCGGCAGTGTAGGCCGCCAGCGCTACCGGCGGTGTCACCATGGACATCATCCCGAAGTAGAAGATGAAAAGGTGCCCGGCCAGGGGTATCGGTCCCAGGTCAGTTAGCAGCGGCCCCACGAAGGTGGCCATCAACAGATAACACACAGCCGAAGGCAGCCCCAGACCCAGGATGATGGTCGATACCATCAACAACACCAAGGCCGCGGGAAGGTTGTCCTGGGCCAGCGGCAACAACAGGCCTGGCAGTTTCGACCCGATGCCGGTCAGGGTGACGACGCCGATGATGGTTCCCACACACGCGGCTGCCGCTACCAACGCGACGCCGCTGTGAGCCGCTCGCTCCGCTGCTTTCACCATCCCCCGAGGGCCCACTCGAGTACCGCGGCGGAAGCCGGCGAGAATCACGGTAGTCAACAGACCCAAACTCACGGCGCGGAACGGGGTGTAACCCAACAGCAGAAAGATCAACAGCGTCGCGAAGGCTCCGCCGAAAACGATACCGGGCCAAACGCCGGAGGTCTTGTGCGTTTGGGATTCACCCCCGGACCCCTGACGCCGGGCTTGCAGGTGAACCACAAGCAGCAACGACAGGTAATACAGCACGGCGGGCAGGAATGCGGCTCGCACGATTTGAAGGTAGGTAACAGGTGGGTCTACCAGTTCGAGCATCATGTAAGCCCCGGCTCCCATGATGGGTGGAACCAACGCGCCGCCGGAGCTGGCGGCCGCTTCGACACCAGCGGCGATCTCGCGCCGAAAACCGACGGCGCGCATCAGCGGGATGGTGAAGGTGCCCGTCGTCGCCGTGTTGGCCACGGCGCTGCCGGACAGGGAGCCCATGAGTCCGCTTCCTACCACCGCTACTTTGGCCGGACCACCGGCGCTCTTTCCCAGCCATTGGCGGGCAAAACCGAGGATGAAACCGATGGCGCCGGTTTTCTCCAGCAAGGCACCGAACAGCACGAAGAGGAATACGTAGGTGAACATCACCCGCAAGGGCACGCCGAACACGCCCTGACTGTGCAGGAAGGTCTGGCTGACGATCCGCTGCCAGGAATACCCGCGGTGGGGGAAGAGCCAGTCGGGCAACAGTGGCCCCGTCGCCGCATACAGGACAAAGACCAAAGCCAAGGCAGGTAGTGCCGGACCTACGGCTCGTCGTGCCGCTTCCAGAATTAAAACCAGACCCGCAAAGCCGACCAAGAAATCGAGTGAATTTTCCACCCCGGCCCGGTGTCCCAAGGCTACGCCGTCTAACCACAACATGCTTAACGCCGGCTCCACCTGGGTGAAGACGTAGCCGAAGCAAAGTATCGTGACTAGGCACAGAAGGGCGTCGACAAAACGCCAACGGCCCGTGCCAGAGGCCTGCGAAGAAGGAAATTTCAGAAAGACCAGAACCAGACCGAGCAGCGCAAAAAGGGACAACTGACTCTGGGGCGAGAGGTGGGGGTAATTTACCTCGGCCAGTAGGAAGAGACACAACAGCGCCGCACCGACGCCGAAAATGCGCCGTTCAGCCGCCCGAGTTACCGGGGCCAGATGCCGATCTCCCGATAATAACGCTCGGCCCCCGGATGGAATGGGGTGCCCGTATCGCGAACTACATTCTTGGGGTTGATTGCTTTGCCGGCCGGGTGGTGTTTGACCACCTCGGCACGATTCTCATACAGTGTCTTGGTGAAGTGATACACGGTCTCTTCGTCCAGATCGGCACCGGCGATTAGGTGCATGGCGCCCACATTCATACCGTGAAAGTCCTCGGCCTGACGGCGGTAGGTGCCGGCTTTGATCGTCGCGCCGTTAAAGAACGGATAACGCTCGAACAGCTGCTCCAAAGCCTGGGTCTCGTACGGCACGAAGTGAATTTTTTGACTTGCTGATGCCTGGGTGACGGAGGCCGTGGGCACGGCACCCCCCAGAAAAGCCGCGCTGGCAGAGCCATCCGCCAGCATGTCGACTGCGCCCGCCTGCGTGTTGTGCAACGGCGTGAAGTCGCTGTAAGCGACACCGTGGGCGGCAAGAATCGGCTCTAGAAAATATTCGAAGCCAGCTCCCGCGGGACCCACCACCACGCGTTTGCCTTTGAGATCAGCGATGCGTTCGATCTCGACCGCAGCGGGGGCAATGAAAAGAGCGACGTTAGGCGCTAGTGTCGCCACCGCTTTGACGCCCTGTTTCTCGCCCCAAGCCCCCTCGCCGCGCACGGCAAAGAAGGTGATGGCCGCGTTCGCCAGGGCAAACTGCAACTCGCCGCGGTCCAGCCGCCGTATGTTTTCTTGCGTGCCTTTGGTAGCCTCGGCCGAAACGTGCCAATGGCGGCTGGCTGAGTGAGTGCCGACCACTTGGGCAATGGCGCCACCGACGACGAAGAAGGCGCCGCCGGGCGGGGCCGTGCCGACACTGAGAAAGCGGCGACCGTCACCCTCCGTGCCGCAGCTAGAGAGTACGATCCCGGCCGCGGTGACGGCTGCGAAGACTACATAGATGTATTGTTTTGGGCTCAACAGGTTCTTCCTCCGGTCTTAGATAATAACGCAGACGCACTGCTTCCGACAGGAGTTCAGCCGAGTCGCCCGCGCAGGCGGCGGTCCTCTCGCTGACGGGCGCAACCCCGAGACCGCAAGCCCATTCCGGTTTTTCAGTTGCGGCTGTTTTTCAATAGATTGGGTTTGGAATTCAAAAGAACCACAAGGTCAAAAGGTGAGCCCCATGAGACATCAAATCTATTTCCTCCTCGTTTTGGGCGGGGTCGTTGGTTGCCAACCCTCAGCGGGAACGGACTGGCCCCAATGGCGCGGTCCCGACCGCACCAACATTTCTGCCGAAACGGGATTACTCCAGCATTGGCCCGAAGGTGGACCCCAACTCAAGTGGGTCTTCCGCGACGCTGGTCTCGGTTATTCCAGTTTCGCGGTGGCCGACGGCCGGCTGTACACGATGGGTTCCCGCGGCGACGCCGAGTTTGCCATAGCGGTAGACGTCAAGACAGGTACCGAGGTCTGGTCGACGGGGATCGACACTTTGTTCGAAAACCACTGGGGAAACGGCCCGCGGTCGACGCCCACGGTGCATGAGAATCGCGTTTACGTCCTGGGCGCAAGTGGCAACCTGGCATGCCTCAAGGTTGCAGATGGCTCGCTGATTTGGCAGCAGAATCTCACCGAGCTGGGAGGTTCGGTGCCAAGGTGGGGTTATACGGAATCGATCCTGGTCGACGGCGGCAGGGTACTCTGCACCCCGGGAGGAGCGAACGGTGCGATCGCCGCCCTGGATGCAAGATCAGGCGCGCTCCTCTGGCAGTCCAAGGAATTCACCGATGAGGCCCAATACACCTCCATGATTGCTCCGCTGATTCAAGGTGCCCACCAATACGTCCAACTCACCATGCAGAGCGTTGTCGGAATCGAACCCGCATCTGGAAAGCTCCTTTGGCGCACCGAGTTCCCCGGCACCGTGGCCGTAGCCCCAACGCCGATCTCGCGGAACAATCGAGTCTACGTTACCGCCGGGTATGGCGTCGGCTGCAAGGTTGTCGAGATCGGCCCCGACCAACAGCCGACGAATGTCTACGCCAATAAAGTGATGAAGAATCACCACGGCGGGGTCGTCCTTCTGGACAATCACGTTTATGGCTATTCCGACAAGGTCGGATGGGCTTGTCAGGAGTTCGCCACAGGCAAGTTGATCTGGAACGAAGAAGAGGGCGCACCGACCAAAGGTTCGCTGACCTATGCGGACGGGCGTTTGTACTGTTTGGGGCAGGATGGAGATGTGGCGCTGATCGAAGCTCTACCGGACAAATACGCTGAGTTCGGCCGCTTTGCGCTGACGCCAATGTCCAAGCTGCGAAAACCTGATGGTGGAATCTGGGCTCACCCGGTGGTCGCCAACGGGACGCTCTTTCTACGCGATCAGGAATTGCTGTTCGCCTACAGCGTCAAGGCCGCCGGAGAATGAGCGAATCTCGGACGAATTCGGGAGTGGCCGGCAGACGGGGAAATCGATGATCGGCGTACTAACACACCATTGGGCGAAGAAGGAACATCTTGACGCAGCCAGGGAGCTCCTGGATCGAAACGGTTTGGCACAGGGCAAAGCACCTGGGTTCATAAGCCGGGAAACGCTTTACTCTCTGACTGACCAGACAAAGATCACAACCCTTGTGACGTGGAAGAGCAACGAGATCTACGACGCATGGAAAGCCAGTCCGGAGCGCGAGGCCGTCATGAGCGGAGCACCCGACCTGTGGTCCAAACCGACCGAATCCGAACGCTTCGAAGTTGCCAGCGAGAAATGAGGCCCTCGGCGCGATAAATACCAAGGACAAGACCATGGCCACGACGACCCGCGCCCTGACCGATCAGCAGAGCGCGGATTACCAAAAAGAGGGTTGCCTGATCATCGGCAGTGTAATCTCTTCGGGGGAAGCCGACGATCTCCGCCGCAAGGTAGAGGAATACGCCCCTCGTATGGGATATCCGTCTTCCCTCACTTATCCTGAACCCGGCAAATACACCATTAGCGGCAACCGAATTGCCGAGCCGGGTTTGGCGCCGATCGCGGAACATCCAGTTGTTGTCGATGCCGTGGAAGCGTTGCTCGGGCAACCCGCCTACCTCACCGCGTACGTCGCCTACCTCCGCAGTCCCGGGGACAAGGGGGGTGGTGCTCACTGCGACTACAAACGCTGGCGACCTGTCGGCTCCTCGATGAACTGGCTGTTTGCGATCATCCCGCTCACGGATTTCAACGCCGAATACGGTCCGCTTCTCGTGTCGCCTGGATCGCACCAGCTGTCGGAATGGGATACCACTGGTCCGATATGGGATGTTACCCGGCCCGACGAAGAGCGGCTCCTTGATTTCGTCGACCCTGAACTCAAGGCCGGGGACCTGCTGCTGATGCACGGTCATACCTGGCACAAGGCGCCCGGAGGCACGACGGACAAGGATCGGTGTGGTATCTTCAACAAGTACTGCGCGGTAAACGCGCCACCAGCGGCAGGCTACTACCCGTACGATCCGGCGGCCCTTGACGCGCTCGGCGATTCCGGCAAACGGTTGCTCAAGGTCTGTTTCGACAAACCCATCGCTTCAACGAGTCTACTGATCGAGGATTCTGCGGGAGATCGGTCGAGGTTTCTCGTACTGAGCGACGCTGAGAACGGTCGGGTTGAGCTCCCCGGGGGAGAAGGTTGGGAGGAAGAGGAAGGTGTCGGATGGGACGTTGGGGCAAGGATCGGGTCGCTGCAAGCGCTCACGCAGCAGCAGATCGGGATCGAGGTCCCGTGGATGTCGTACATCGAAGACGTCGAGCAGGATGATGGGATTTGTCGAGTCTACGGCTACTCGCCCGAGGAATCCCTGGCAGAGTTACTTGTCGAAAACGGGAATCGTGTTGAGTGGCTCACGCCAGCACAGCTTCAGAAGACGGTCGGCGAAGAGAGTGACATCTATCGAGCTGCGGTGACCTGGCAACGCGACGACACCGTAAGGGGCAAGGGCAAAGCGGTCAGCCAGAGGACGGAGCAGTACGCTTGATTCTTCGGTTTGAGCCAGGGAATCCAAGCGACTCGTTCACATCGCCAGAAGGAGATTTCTGAGAAATGGCAGAGCTGAAAAATGCCGGCGATCCGACCAGCGAAGAGTTTGCCAAGGGTCCCGAAATCGGCGAGCAGATTCCCGAATTCGTTCTTCCCGATCAGTTCGGCAACCCGTTTCGCTACCAGCCGAACGGGACCCATAAGGTTCTGATCCTGTTTCATCGAAGCGCTTCCTGGTGACCCCCGTGCCGAACGCAGTTGGTCGAACTGCAGGAACACTCAGCAGAATTCGAGAAGAACGCCATCCGGCTCTGCGCCATCAGTTACGATACGGCGGAGGTCCTGGGCGAATTCGCAGAGAAGCACAATATCTCATATCCGCTGTTGGCCGATACCGATAGCGCTGTTATCCGCCGTTTCGGGATTTTCAACACCCACATCCCCGAGGATCACGCCTGGTACGGGGTCCCGTTTCCCGGCACTATCATGGCCGACGAACGTGGCATGGTGATCGACCGCTTTTTCTATGCCAACCACGGCGTCAGGGATGCGGTCGCCCGTATACTCCGGGACGTCTTTCGGATCGAGGATGCCAGCCGCGGCGTCGTGCAGAAGATGAGCTCCGAAAGGGTGGAGGCGAGCGCTTATCTCTCCGCGCAAACCGTGCGTCCAGGCCAGGTGCTAACCTTCAATGCCGAGATCGAGGTCCGGGAAGGAAGTCATATCTATGGCCGTCCGCTCCCGGAGAACTACGTTCCGGCCACGCTCACCTTCCAGGAAATGGAGGATGTCCACTTTGGAAAGGTTGTTTACCCGGAGCCAAAGTTGCTTCACCTGGAGGGTCTCGGCGAGACCCTCCCAATCTACGATGGCCGCATTCTGGTCACGGCGCCTATTCGCAACCATCGAAAAGAGTCGTTCGCCGTGAAGGCCAGTTTGCAATTCCAGGCCTGCGACGCGCACGAGTGTTACTTCCCGGAACAGATCGATTTCGAGCTGCCGCTCGATTGCCTGGGCAATGTGCCTAGCTAGTGAGGACCGAGGTTGGTGGAACAACTAAACCGCACCGTGACGTGAATGGAGGTTAAACATGACGGATTTGCCGAAGAAAACGCTTGGCCGCACGGGCCTTGAAGTAACCCAGCTCGGCTTTGGTGCCATGGAGCTGCGTGGTACTAGAGAAGAGATTACCGAGGATCAGGCCGAACGAGTACTCAACGGAGTGCTTGATGCGGGTATCAACTTTATTGATACGGCCCCAGACTACGGCTTCAGCGAGGAGCGCATCGGCAATTACATCAGCCAGCGCCGCGATGAGTTCTTCCTAGCGACCAAATGCGGCTGCAACGTCGGCTCGGACCACGTGAGACGGGAGCCGCGTCACATATGGACGGCAGATCGATTGCACAGGAACATCGATCAGAGCCTGGAGCGCATGAAAACCGATCAGGTGGACCTGCTGCAGATGCACAATCCAACCGTGGAAGATGTCGAGAAAGGCGGACTCGTCGAGGTTTTGCAGGAGATTCAGCAGGCGGGCAAGACCCGTTTCATAGGTGTTTCATCAATGGCACCGGATCTGATGACGTTCGCCCGCATGGGCGTTTTCGACACCTTTCAGATTCCGTATTCAGCGCTGGCAAGAAAACATGAGGAGATGATTCTCGAAGCCGCGGCACTGGGAGCGGGCATTATTATCCGCGGGGGTGTCGCCAAGGGTCATCTGGCCAGCGAGGAAACCTGGGGCAAGTTTGACAATGCTCAGCTCGAGGAATTGTCTGAAGGCATGAACCGCTACGAGTTTGTGCTGCGCTTCACCCTGGCGCATCCAGCATGTCACACCACCATTGCGGGCACCGCTGATCTGGATCACCTCAATGCCAATGCGGCCACAGCCCAAACAGGGCCGCTGCCGCATGAGACCTACGAACTGGCCAAAGAGCGCCTGTCTAACATCGGGGAAACGCCAGAGAGCTGAGATACGATTATGGCCACGGCACTCGAGAGGCGAGCGTAACGACGATTTTGGTCGGCGCTGCAACCCCAGCGGAGTTGGAAGAGAGCTTCATCGCAGCAGGGGAAGGTCCGCTTCCGCCTGACCTGCATCAGGCGATTGAAACGCTCGGGCTGACGTGACGATAGCGTGGGCCGGTTGCCTTGTGGCTATTAGAAAAGCCACCCGATAAGCGGCAATAAGGTGGCTTTTCGGTCGACTGCGAAACTACCTCTACGGAACCCAGACTTCGCTGTTCTGCCAGAAGGTTATCCAGGCGAAATACATGCTATTGTGAGCGGGGATCTGGGTCAGCTGCTGGCCTTCCAAGGGACCTTCGATGGCCTGTCCGTTCACATTCCACACGCTTTGCGTTTCCCGGTCTCTCAACAGGAACGGAAAGCCGTCGTCGGTCTGGAGCTCGAAGCTCAATACTTGGTCGCCCACCTGGCGGGCGTACGGGATGGCGAGCGAGCTGTCTCGATCCCACAACACCGCGATGTCCACACCTCCTACCTGGTCGTTGATGATCGCCTGCTGCCCCATCTTCTCGAACGGATACGCCTTGGCTTCGCCGTCCAGCCGCACCCCCAGGACCATATCCTTAGCGCCGACGAAGGATTGCAGGGGGGGCGTCAGAGGGAAGAGAAACTGGCCGTCGTTGGTGCGGTAGTTGCCATAGGGGTAACTGCCATACCTGGTAACGGAGTATGGACCCTCGGCTACCACCTGCGTATCTGGATGTAGTCTTTTCCAGGTGCTCCACGTAGTCTCCACCACCGGTAGCAGGCTCAATGCCTGGCCTTCACGGGAGCCCTGCAAGCCCGTGAACGTCATTTGCGGATAAAGGGTCGTGCCGTCGCGGCGATCATACATGATCAGATTGGTGTTGAAGAGCAGGCCGGAGACGCCGAGTTCGAACTGCTCGCCGGTTTCGTCGGTGGCGTCGAATACCAATCCGGTCCCGGTGAGGGGGCAGAACGTCACGGATATGAACTCGCCGCCGATCTCGTCGTTCACAATCTCGTGCCACCAACCGATATTGTGCGGGTAGGCGCGGGCTACGCCATTGATCACCACGCCCAGGACCAGATCTTCGTCGAATAAATACGTAGCGTCCGCCGCAAACGCCGGATTCGTCAGTGCGGGAATACCATCCTTGGGTGGTCCGCCGGACAGAATCAGATTGAGGGGAAAGCTGTTTACGTCGAGGAAGTTGCCCTCAAACGAAGGATTGAGTCCGCTCGGGGAGGGCAAGTTTGCGGAACCCATCCCGGTCCCGCCGCCCAAGTGAGGCGGGGAGTGGGTCGACGGCGTGGGAGATGCCAGGGGTGATTTGTCCTCGCTGCCGCCGCAACTGGCCAAGGACATGACCAGGATCGCTATCATTCCCGAGACAGATATTCTTGACATTGGTCGTCTCCCTTTCCGTGCTCATTTTGATGGAGCTGCGTCTATCACTGTCCATCTCCAATCAACAACCGTGCCAGTAGCGTAGATAATCGCGTAAGAATATATATAACAGTATGTTAAGGCTTTAGATGCGCTGTAGAATTGATCTATTTCTAACGGGAATGCTCACGGTATATCGCGAAGTTGCGATATACCGTGAGTTTCTTGGAGGGTGGTACGTGTATAGGTGATGGCGAAGGAGCTTGTCCGGGTGTCGTGGTACTTATCCAGCCGCGTCTCGGAGGTTCGACTCGCTCAGCTGGCTTGCTGCCACGACGCGTTGCGGATTCATGGGAAGTTCCCTCATACGCTGGCCCGTGGCCTGATAGATGGCGTTGGCGATGGCCGCCATCGGCGGCACCAACGGCACTTCGCCGACGCCGCGAATCCCATGAGGGCTTCCCGGATTGAAGACCTCGACAAGAACGGTTTCGATCAGCGGTAGATCTAGCGTTGTGGGCATGCGATAGTCCAGGAAGGTCGCATTGGCCATCGTGCCATCTTCATTGTAGAAGTACCCTTCCGTGAGCGCCCAGCCGATCCCCTGGACGACCCCGCCCTGAATCTGGCCTTCCACATAACTTGGGTGGATCGCTTTGCCCACATCCTGTACCGCGGTGTAACGCAAGATCTTCACCTTGCCGGTGTCCGGATCGACCTCGACATCGACGATATGGGTTGCAAAGGCATTTCCGGCGCCGGACGCACTGATGGCGCCGCACCCTTCTATGGGACCGCCGGTGGTGCCCTGCTCTGCCGCTACCTCTTTGAAGGTTACCATCCTGCTCGAGTTCGACGTGCTTACAAAGTTGCCGTCAACGAATTCGACGTCGCCCTCATCCAGCTCCATCTGCTTGGCTGCGCGGAGGCGCATCCTTTCCTTGATATCCTCGGCGCCGAGGTAGCAGGCGTACCCCGTTGCGTAACAAACGCGGCTGCCGCCGGTGCCGTCGGTATAGGCGATGGAGTCGGTGTCGGCGACCATCGGGTTGACATCTTGTGCGGTCAGGCCGAGGGTTTCGGCGACAATCATCGCCATAGAGGCACGACTGCCGCCGATATCGGGGGACCCCTCAATCAGGTTGACCGTGCCGTTGGGATTGACGCTCAGGGTGGCGACGGACTGACCGCCGGCGTTGGACCAGAAGCCGGAGGCGACCCCCCTCCCCCTGTGCGGACCGCCGGGGACGGGACTGCGATAATGGTCGGAATTCATCGCCGCCTCTAGGGTCTCGATACAGCCGATCTCCTTGAAGACGGTGCCGTCGGCGCGCCGAGAGCCTTCATGGGAGGCGTTCTTCTGTCGCAGTTCCAGAGGATCAAGGCCCAGCTTTTCCGCCAATTCGTCGATGACGGATTCGGACGCATAGGCCGCGTTTGGGGCTCCGGGGGCGCGATAAGCCGCAGAGCTGGGTTTGTTGTTGACCACGTCGTAGGCGTGGATACGCACGTTGGCGATGTTGTACGGGCTGAACATACATGCAGCGCCGGCGCCCACGGCAGAGCCCGGATACGCCCCGGCTTCATACGCCAGATAAGCATCGGCGGCGACGATCGTACCGTCCTTGGTTGCCCCCATCTTCACCTTGATATACGAACCGGGCGCCGGTCCGCTGCCTTCGAACACCTCTGACCGCGACATCACCATCTTCACCGGATGTCCCGTCTTGCGCGACATGACCGCTGCTGCCGGTTCCATGTAGATGGCGAATTTGCCGCCGAATCCACCGCCGATTTCGCAGGGGATCACCTTTACCTTCGACACCGGCACTTTCAGCACCGCTGAAACCTGGGCGCGGATATTGAAGGAGCCCTGGGTACTGACCCAGACTGTGACGCTGCCGTCATCGCGCCAGTGAACGGTGGTGTTGTGTGGCTCGATATACCCTTGGTGGATCGTCGCGGTGCGGTACTCCCTTTCCACCACGACATCAGCATCGGCAAACCCCTGGTCGATGTCCCCCGCCTCGGTACGGTTGTGGGAGGCGACGTTGCTGTGTTTTCCGGTGTCTTCCCCCAACGATTTTGTGGTGCGTTGCTCATCGAGTAGGGGAGCATCATCCTTCATGGCAGCCAGCACGTCGACAACGGCGGGCAGTGGTTCGTACACGACCTCGATCAGGTCGAGCGCTTCTTCGGCGATATGCGGGCTGGTGGCGGCAACCGCCGCAACGGAGTGGCCCTTGTAGAGCACCTTGTCGGAAGCCAGAGAATTCTTGGCGAGCTCGCGGATGTTGACGATCGACTCCCCGACCGTCGAAAGCTTATCCACCGTCTCCACCAGGTCATCCGCCGTTGCCACCGCGCGCACACCTTCCAGGTGCATAGCTTTTGTGGTGTCGATGGAGATGATGCGGGCGTGAGGGTGGGGGCTGCGCAGAACCTTTCCGTACAAC
Source organism: Candidatus Latescibacterota bacterium (assembly GCA_965217095.1). Lineage (GTDB taxonomy): Bacteria > Latescibacterota > UBA2968 > UBA8231 > UBA8231 > CAYNZV01. The sequence goes on along the minus strand of OZ244235.1, from coordinate 4,071,790 downwards.
AGCCCCGGTATGCGGACATCGGCACCGTAGACAGCGCGACCCGTTACCTTGTCGAGGCCGTCGTGACGGACCGGGCGCGTGCCAATGACTTTGTACTTTCCATTGCTGGTAAAGTCAGGATAGGTAGATCGGGAATCAGCCATAGATACTCTCCGTTGAGGCAGGTTTGGTCTTCTTTCGGTTGCTCGACGTGCCGCCTTCGCCCATGGGTACGGAAGTAGAGTCATCAAAATTACAACGGCCAGCCATGCAATGCGAATGGCAGCCGGCGGGCATCCATCAACGGTCACTCACAAGCCTGTCTGCGTAGCGGGCGATATCAGCGGTGATTTCGTCAACCACGAGATCTGCCTGGCGCAGATCCTGACCGGCGGTCGCAGGATCGGCAAATCCGATCGCACGCAAGCCGGCCGCCCGGGCCGCGAGCACGCCGTTGGTAGAGTCTTCCAATACGAACGTCTTGTGCGGATCTGCCCCTAATCCCGTCACACATCGAAGAAAACAGTCAGGAGCCGGTTTCCCGTTTTGAACCTCGTCGCCGCTTACAGTGCGCAGAAAGAATGAAGATATTCCGAGCGAATCCAGTATCAGATCGATCTGTGCTCGGGGAGAAGAGGAAGCTAGACCTACCCGAAAGTTCAGGCGGGTCAACTCTCGAAGAAGAGGCACTACGCCTTCGATTGCCTTCACATTTGCGGGCACGCGCAAGATTTCCATGAGGCGCTCGTTCACCAGGGCAGCCTGTTGTTCTGCGTCTATATCCAGCGAGAATTCAGTCTTCAACGAATCCCACATGTCCTGGATGGGTATGCCGGTGAAAGCCAGATGTTTCTTCGGGGCGACGGTGAGCCCAAGGTCGTGAAACATCTCCTGCTCGACGCGGACATACAGAGGTTCGCTGTCGATTATGACACCGTCCATGTCAAAGATGAAGCCCTTATCCATGTCCGAGGACATCCTCGCGACCCACGCCCGCGATCGACTGGATCAGTCTGAGAATCCCGGGAATGATCGCCTTCCTAACGGGAGGCGCGAGTTCCAAGGGGCGGGATCTGTTTTCGATTGGATGGGGGTTTGAGGATGTTCAGCGCGGAATCGAATGCTTCGAGGGTTCTTGCAACATGCTCGTCTGTGTGGGCGCTTGAAACAAACCAGGCTGCGTGGCCGCCAGGATTCACGAAAATTCCCCGCTCCAGTAGCGCTCGCCTGAGGTCGGCAAACAAGCTCAAGTCGCTGCGCAAGATATCGCGATAGTCCTTGAAGTGCTTTTGATCCGTAAAAAAAATCTGAAACATGGAACCCAGACCCTGGGCGAGTATCGGGATCCCTGCGCGAGCGGCGATTTCGCCCATTCCCCCTGTGAGTTGGTTACAGAGTTGGCAGAGCCGGGGGTATATGGAGTCTTGTTCGTCGCGGAGCTTGCCTACAACGGCATACGCTGCGGCCAGGCCTATGGGGTTGGCATTGTAGGTGCCGCTGTGTTTGGCCTTGCCGGTGGAGATCAGCTCCATGATGTGCTTTTTACCGACGAAAGCGGCGATCGGGTATCCTTCTCCCAGTGCTTTGGAGAATACCGCCAGGTCGGGTACGACGCTGAAGCGCTCTTGAGCCCCTCCCAAGGCGACGCGGAATCCGGTTGCTACCTCGTCGAAGATCAGCACCGCGCCGCATCGTAGCGATTCCCGGCGAAGAAAATCGAGGAAGCCGGCCTCAGGCATGGTGCACCCGAGGTTAACGACCATAGGTTCCGCAATCACGGCGGCCAGCTCATGTTCGTGCTCACGAATGATCTGGGCAACAGCTTCCTGGTCATTCCACGGTACTACGATCACCTGCTCGGTGACCGCAGTTGGAATGCCCGCAGCATGTGGCACGTTGTTCGGTCGCTGCCGTTGTCCGGCCTGGTCGAGGGTTGGTCGGCAGCTGGTGTATAATACATCCAGCGAACCGTGATAATGGCCCTCGAATTTGAGAATCTTGTCTTTGCCGGTGTAGGTGCGGGCAAGCCTGATGGCCGAAGCGATGGCATCAGATCCCGTATTGGCAAAACGCACCTGTTCTGCACACGGAATAATTTCTACCAGGAGCTCGGCCAATTGGCCTTCGAGCTCGAACGCGGTGCCAAACATCGCTCCCCGGCTCACCTGTTCCACGACAGCTGCCTGCACGTCCGGATCCGAATGACCTAGAATCAACGCCCCGAAGGAGAGCAGATAATCGACGTATTTTCAACGACTTCTGGAACAGTTCATTGGAGCGGGCAAAATTCATCGCGCCATTTCCTTGTTCGCAGGGTGTTCCGTGCAGCTTTGACCGCACCACCCGACGATCGTATCCACGAGAATGTCGGCGCAGGCGAACACCTCCGGCAACGGCACGAATTCGTCCACGCAGTGAGCGTTGTCCAGGCTGCCCGGGCCGAAAATCACCGTAGGCGACTTGGCATAGACCGACCGAATGTAGGCATCGCAACCACTGTTGAAGCCCTGGATGACCGCAGGGGCACCCGTCAGGGATTCGAACGCCATCTGAAGGTTCTCAACAAAGGGGTCGCGCGGCTCGGTCTCGAAGGCGGGAAACCGCTCGGTGATCTCTACTTCTGGCACGTGTTTGACGAGCCACTCGTCCGCTTCTGAACGCAGCTCGATATAGTGAATGAATTCCTCTTCCCACTGGCGATTATCGCCGGGCAGGTATTCGAAATACCCTTGCAGCACGCAGCTGCCGGACACCATGCCCTGCCATTCACCGCCATGGATGCTATCCGGAGTCACCGAGATATCGAGCGGAAAGTCGGCGAACAGCGGATGGGCCGTTTCGCGGCACTGGGGCTGCTCCAGGCCGCGGATCTGTTCCAAAATGTAGACCGCCTTTTCAATCGCATCGACGCCGAGCCATTTACGGGTACCATGGACCGATTTGCCGACGACATCGACGCGCCAGCGAAATCCCCCACGGCACGCAGGACAAAGGGCCAGGCTCGTCGGTTCCAGAAAAACACAACCGTCGGCTGAGTATCCACGGTCCATGCTGGCCAGAGCGGCGTTGCCCATAGCGTCTTCCTCGCCGACGACCAGTTCGATGATCAGGTCCCCGCCCATGTCGAGATCGGCAGCCTGAACGGCTTTGGCGGCTCCCATAGCGGCGGCGATGCCGCCTTTCATATCCACGGCTCCGCGGCCGTAGACCCTGTCTTTGGAGATCACAGCATCCCACGGACCAAACTTCCACGAGTCAGCTGATTCGACGCTCACCACATCGAGATGACCGTTGAGCAGAATCGATCTGCCGCCGCCCGTTCCCCGAAGAGTGCCCGCAACGTTGGGTCGGTTTTTGTAACTCAAGGAAGTGGGATTCCATGCCGAGTGGGAACGAAGCCGGTTTTCGTCGGTTTCCCACACGTCGACCTCCATGCCCAGATCTTCTAGCTCTTCGGCGCAATAGGAGGCCAGGGCCGCTTCGCTGCCAGATTCGCTCGGAATCTGGATCATCTCCCGCAGCACCTTCAATGTGTACTCGAGGTCAGCTCTGGCGCTCAAAACCGAGCTCCCATCCGTGTTTACAGCGTTATCGCAAACAATGATTGAGGCAATCCGTCCCCACTTTCAGATACTTGGGCAGGTTGGCATCGATGCCGTACCACACATCGCCGATGCCGACTCTGAGTGCTATCAAACGAGCCCGATCTAGAATTGACGAATCCAGGGGCCGGTCGTCATACCCGAGAATCGCCTCCACAAAATCCCGACCCAACCAGTAATAGAATCCGGCGAAATCTTCAGCAGGATCCGCGATTTTTATTTCGCCCCAATCGATGATCCCACACACCTTGTTCAGCGGCGGTTCCAGAAGTAGGTGATCTGGCAAAAGGTCGGTGTGTGCCACCGTCAGCTGCTGTGGTTCACCGAGGGTGCTGGGCACAACCGAGTCGATGTAGCTCTTCAGCTGCGGCTCAAACTCAGCATACACCGGACAATCCCCGATTCCGGCAAACTCCTCCATCAATTCGGCACAGTAGGTCTCGTCGAGCGAAGCATACTCCTCCTCACATCCAAGAGCCAACGCCTCGCCACGAGGAAACTGATGCAACGCACTCAAGGTTTCCGCAACTGAGCGCGCCAAAGCTTCCGGATGCAACGCTTCGTTAGAGGTGTTCCATCCGAAGCAGCCATCCAACTTCTTATGACCGGCGTAAATAAACGGAAAGCGGGCCGGGGATCGTGTTGCAAACGCAAACTGCGGGATGGCTACGGGTAGCTGCTCCTGGAGCCTGGGCAGAAGCTTCAGCTCCTTGTCCAGCTTCTGCTCTACATCCTTGCGCTTCGGAAAACGAAATACCAAATCTTCGTTCACCAGGAAAGCACTGCTGTTCCAGCCTTCTCCCAGAAATGAGATTGATTGAACCTTGAGCTCGGGAAAGTCTGAACTTAGAGCAGCCGAGACCAACCGTTCGTCTATGACGATTTCGGTTTTCCAGGGTTTGTCCCTGCTATCTCGATCATCGTTCATTTCCGCAAGCCTAAGAATATGTGCTAGTTGTGACGCTTCTCAAAGAATCTAATGTAACTGTGTTGTCGAGTCCGAGTCCGATTTGATGAGAGCCCAGCTCAGGGGATTTTTCTCGTGCATCACCATTCCCCAACCAATTCCAATATGGTATCGTATGGGTCAAGGCTGCAGATCGAGTATTGCGATTTCTGGGAGCCCTACGAAATGGCTCAAGAGGTGCTATTGGGAGTCCTAAGATCATGACCGCACTACCTACCACCAATCTGGGAAACACCGATCTCTCGACCACCACGTTCGGTTTGGGAGGCGGCTCCCTCAACGTGCAGTCCTTCGCCACCGGCGTGGAGACCGTCCAGCGAGCCCTCAAACTGGGGGTGCGCTACTTCGACACCTCGCCCCACTACGGCAAAGGCGTATCCCAGGCGATTCTCGGCGCCGCCCTGCGCGATCGCGACGAGGAGTATGTGCTGGCGACCAAGCTCGGTCATTTTTTCACTCCGTCTCACTTCCGCTCCGCCGACGCCATTCGCGCGCAATTCGACGAAAACCTGCGGCTGCTGCAGCGAAAACACGTGAATGTCCTGCAGATACACGAAGCTGACTGGCACCTGTGGTGGTCGGACGAACCCTGTGATGATTATCCTGTGCAGGATGGGGTCGACTACAACTTCAGCGATGCGCCGGTGATGCGCGTCCTTGCCGAGGCGCGGGATCAGGGCCGCTGCGACGCGATCGGAATCACCGGAAACACCTCCGCGGGAACGGCTCGCGTCTTGCAGCAGGTAGAGGTAGATACCTATCTCCTGGCCATGAGCTACAATCCGTTGGAACGGGAGGCGAAACAGCAGGCGCTGCCCCTAGCCCAGAAGAAGGGGGTGGCGACGATCCTGGGAGGCGTGCTCCGTGTGGGAAGGCTCGCCGAGCGCAACGACGAGTGGTTCGTTTCGCCGCCCGAGTGGATGACACCGGGGCTCAAGATTTCCCTCAAGCGGCTCTACGAGATTCAGAGTGATACCGGCCTTTCGCTGCCGGCGCTGGCCCTGAGGTATGTCATGGCCGATCCGGCCGTGACGATCGCTCTGCTCGGCTGCCAAACACCGGAAGAGGTCGAGCAGGATGTCGAGGCGGCCAGTGCGGGACCTCTGCCTCCAGATGTCCACCGGGCGATTGAGGATCTGGTGCAAGAGAACAACTGATGCCAGCCGCATGCCACCAAACACGATTGTTCGTGTTTGCCAACCCGCCAACAATGAGGTTAGACACTCACTATTTCCACTTATCGAGTGCAACGAGAAGGAGATTTCGGCGATGAAACCTATAACTCTCTACTGCGCGCCAGCAATTCTAGTGCTGGGGCTCCTCTGGTCCGGTGCCCCAACGGCCGATGCCCAGCCGGCGGACGGCGGCACCGAGTGGCCACAATGGCGGAGGGGTTCTCGGGAATGTCGATCTCCGGCTCGCGGCTCTACACCATGTACGCCAAAGGGACCAACGAGTATGCCGTCTGTCTCAACACGGTCGACGGCAGCGAGATCTGGAAGGTCCGCAGCGGCGCCAAATACATCGAGAGTCACGGCAACGGACCGCGCTGCACGCCGACGGTGGATGGAGACCGGGTGTACACCATGGGAGCAAGCGGTGAGCTGTTCGCCCTGGACGCGGCTACGGGCAACGTCATCTGGAAGCGCAATCTGCGCATGGAATTCGGCAGCAAGCGGCCGACATGGGGGTTTACCTCCTCCCCGCTGATCGAAGGCAATCTGGTGTTGATCGAAGCGGGGGGCTCGAACGATCGATCGTTGATGGCGTTCGACAAGGATTCCGGCGAGGTCGTCTGGGGCAGCGGCGCGGACCCCATCGGCTACTCTTCACCGATCGCGGTGGACGCCGTCGGCAAGCGACAGATTCTGTTCTTCACCGGCGCGGCGCTGGTTTCTCTGTCCCCGTCAAACGGCGCGCCGAACTGGCGCCACGAGTGGCCCAACAGCATCAATCCGGCAACGCCCGTCTTCATAGCCCCCGATCGCGTCTTTGTGTCCTCCTCTTACAGTATCGGGGGCGCCATGGTGCAGATAACCCAGGCCGATACCGGACTTGGCGTCCAGGAATTGTGGTTCACCAAGAAGATGAAGAACCACTTCAACAGCTCGGTATATCATCAGGGCATGCTCTACGGCTTCGACAATGCCATCTTGACATGCATCGACGCCAAAACCGGCGGGGTGAAATGGAAAGCGAGAGGATACGGCAAGGGCAGCCTCATTTATGTCGACGGCCATCTCGTGGTGCTGAGCGAGGACGGCAAGCTGGCGCTGGTAGAAGCAAATCCAAACGCTCACAAGGAAATAACCAGCGCCCAGGTACTGAGCGGGCGTTGCTGGACGGCGCCGAGCCTGGCGAATGGCCGTCTGTATCTGAGGAATCTGGAAGAGATCGTCTCCCTCGACATCGAGGGCAAGAGCTGACGTGGACGTAAGCCGCATACCTGAATCGAAATAAGCGGAGAGCTATCATGAAAAGACTGGCCTTCCTCGTTGCAGCGCTCACGTTGGCGCCGGCAGCGCCTTCTCGAGGGGAAGAGTTGCCGCCATCTATACGCCCGAGCGCACCGTTGAATCTCTTCCAGTTTACGGCCCATCCGGACGCCGATGAAGACGCCGTCTGGTCGCCAGACGAGAAGTGGATCGCGTTCGTGTCGACCCGTGGCGGCAGCAGGGATATCTGGATCAAACCGGCGGCGGGAGGCGACGCCAGGCAGCTCACCACCGATCCCGCCTACGACCGCTATCCCGAATGGTCTCCCGATGGGAAACGGATCGGCTTCATGTCCGAGCGGACCGACCACTGGGATCTGTGGATAATCGAGCCGTTCGGCGGACCTGGAACCCTGCGCCAGTTTTCGACCCTGGCCGATTCCCTCAAAGGAGGACAGTTCAGTTGGTCGCCCGACGGTCGCGAGATCGTCTACGCTGCCAAAAACGGGGAGAAAACGGAGCTCCAGGTCGCTGCCGAGGACGGCGATGGGCGGAGAACGCTGGCAGCCCCCTTTCTTCACAGCGACAGCCCCAGCTGGTCGCCGGATGGCAAGTGGATCGTCTTCAAGGGTGCGGGCAAGAACGGCAGAAGTGACAGCAACCTGTGGATCATTCCTTCCTCGGGAGGACCCCTGCGTCGCTTGACCGAGCATACCAGTGCCGACTTCATGCCAGACTGGTCGCCGGACGGCAGGTGGATCGTTTATTACTCGGCGAGAACGGGAATGAGAGACCTGTACATCGCACCAGTCGCAGGAGGCACTGAGATTCACCTTACCGATACGCCAGGCTCGGTCGAGGTCCATCCGGCCTGGGCACCCGACGGCCGGCGGATCATTTTCACCTGGCACCTACCCATCGACGCACCATGGGCGATGACAGCAGCAGAAGGCGAATCCGGTGTGATCGCGGGTGATGTCGACATCGTGTCCGCGAAAGGGGCCAGCTGGTCACCGGACGGCGACGAGATCGCCATCGCGAGGTTCGGGCCGCAAGGAGCCGATCTCTGGAGGGTTGCGGTCGATGGCAGTACGGAGAAAGCGCTGACCCAAGGAGGCTTTCTGGATCCGGGCCGTAGTAATGTGAGCTGGTCGCCTGACGGAAAGACGGTGGCATTTATCCCACAAGAAGGTGAGAACAAGAAGATCTGGCTGGTGCCGGCCGACGGTGGCAACGCGACGCAGATCGGAGTGGGAGCCGGAAACGATGTGGCGATGTCGTGGTCGCCGGACGGTCGGCAGATGGCCATAGCCACCGGGAACGAGGGCGAGGTCGATATCTGGATTGTGCCGCTGAACGGAGGGTCGCCCAGGTTGCTGATCGAGGCTCCCGGTGTCGACACAGATCCCGACTGGTCGCCGGACGGCAGCCACATCGTTTTCGCCTCCAACCGACCACGTGAAGGGCAAACCGAAGGTACGAGGAATCTTTGGGTCGTGCCCGCTGCTGGCGGTGAAGCTATCTGGTTCGCCGAGGGGCATTCCCCCCATTGGTCCCCCGACGGGACCCAGATCACCTGCATGTGGCAAAACGATATCTGCACCATTCCGGCGTCGGGAGGTTGGCCGACGGTGCTGCTGGCGATCAACTACGAACATGCCTCACCGCGTTGGTCTCCCGACGGCCAGAGAATCATGTATCTGGCGCGGAAACCTGCGGAACCCGACGTATGGATCGCCGATGTGGGAGACCTGCTGGAAAAGTAAACGGATATGCGGAGAGCTATCATGAAAAGATGGACGATCTTTTTTGTTTTTCTCGTGGCGATAACGGCAAACGGTGCGCAGGAACTGCCGACAGCCACGCGTCCGAGCGAGCCGGTCGATATCGTACGCTATACCACCGTTCCAGAACGGGATGAAACGGCAGTCTGGTCGCCCGATGGCGCATGGATCGCCTTTATTTCGTCCCGGGGCGGCAGCCGCGATGTCTGGATCAAACCGGCGGCAGGAGGCTCCGCCAGGCAGCTCACCACCGACCCGAATTACGACCGCTATCTCGAATGGTCTCCGGACGGCAAGCTGCTCACCTTCATGTCGAATCGGGACGACTATTGGAATCTGTATTCGGTAGATCCCTTCGGGCCGGCAGAGGAAACCGTGCGGCAGATTTCTACGGCGGAAGATTCGGTCATGAGGGGTCAGTTCGATTGGTCGCCGGACGGACGGGAGATCATTTACGAGGCTAAGAAAGGCGAAGGTTCTGTGCTCAGCATCCTCGACATCGACACCCGGACCACGCGAACCCTCGATACCGGTTTTGCGACCAGCAACAACCCCAGCTGGTCTCCCGATGGCGCATGGATCGTTTTCAAGGGTTCGGCAGAGGATAGAAAGGACAATAACCTGTGGATTATTCCCGCGACAGGAGGCGCTCCGCGTCGGCTTAACGAACATCCCGGTGCGGGTTCACCAGATTGGTCGCCCGATGGCAAATGGATCGCATATAACTCTAGCCTCACCGGGGTCCGGGACCTATATATCTCGGCCGTTGACGGGAGTGTCGAGATTCAGTTGACCGATACACCATTCTATGAGGTGTGGCCCGCATGGTCTCCGGACGGCCGTCGCATCAGCTTCACCTGGCACATCGAGCTGAACGAATTGCTGGCGATCGACTTGAAAGAAGGGGAGGCTGCCACCATTGGCGGCGATCTGGACATTACTGCCGGCAAGGGGGCCAGCTGGTCCCCTGACGGCAATGAGGTGGCTTTTGCCAAGTTCGGTGTCGATGGACCCGATCTGTGGCGGGTGAAGGTGGATGGCAGCGAAGCGCGGGCGTTGACTCAAGGCGGCATGCTAGATAGGGGTAAAACGGACGTGAGCTGGTCGCCCGATGGCAAGACGATTGCCTTCGTGCGGAAAGGGCAGATCGCCAAGTACTGGACGGTGCCGGCTAATGGTGGCGATCCACGTCAAGTGGGCGTGGGACCGGGCACGGACGTGGCCATGACCTGGTCTCCCGACAGCCAGCAGATGGCGATCGCATCCGCAGAGGACGAGGAGGTTGATATCTGGGTCGTGCCCGAGAACGGTGGATCCCATCGTGCACTGATTGCCTCGCCGGGAGTCGACACGGACCCCTCCTGGTCCCCGGATGGCAGCCAGATCGTCTTTGCTTCCGATCGGCCGGTCGAAGGACAGACCGACAAAGAGTGGAATCTTTGGGTTATTCCAGCCACGGGCGGCGAAGCCAGACGGCTCGCTGCCGGTCATTCTCCGCACTGGTCTCCCGATGGGACGGGATCACCTACGTGTGGCAAAACGATGTCTGCACGGTTCCGTTGACGGGGGGAAGTCCGTCGGTGTTGCTGGCGATCAATTTCGGGGAGGCATCGCCACGCTGGTCCCCGGACGGCCGCAAAATCCTGTATCTGAGCTACAAAAATTCGGAACCGAGCATCTGGATCGCCGATGTGTCGGGCATACTGAAATGACGGTCAGGCGGTTCCGGGCTATTCTGGCGCTGCGATTATCAACCGCAGGATCTTGTCGTCGTTGGCGCGCAGCGCGGCGCGCCCGCCCCGATTGCTGGTGAGCACGTACAGGTTGCCGTCCGGTCCTTCCGTCACATCGCGCAACCGACCGTAGCGTCCGTAGTTATGATTGTGGCCGAACCAACGCTGAATCTCGGCCACTTTGTATTCGCTATGGTCCTCGAACCGAATGCGTACCAGGGCCTGGCTTCCCAAGGTGGCCACGAAGAGATCGCCCCGAAAGAAGGTCATGCCGGCCGGCGGGACGGACTCTTGCCGCCACATGGCGATCGGATCTTTGTATGCGGCCAACCGCGGTGCGCCTACCACCTTCGCCCAACCGTAGTTGCCCCCTTTTTCGACGATATTGATTTCGTCCCGGTGTAATACCCCGGGCCATTCGCCGGAAGGTCCGTGTTCCGAATTGAACATGACGCCGGTTTCCGGGTCCCAGGTCAATCCCTGGACGACGCGATGACCGTAGGAATAGATCGGCGAGCCCGCGAACGGGTTGTCGTCGGGGATTTCCCCCTCGGGGGTGACGCGCAGGATTTTGCCGGCCAGCGAATTCAGATCCTGGGACACCTCCTGATTCCAAAGATCGCCGGTGCCCACATAAAGCAATCCGTCCGGACCAAAGGCGATCCTGCCGCCGATATGAATCGGATCACCCGGAATCCCGTCGATGATGACCCGGTCGAATCGAGCTTTCGTGCCTTCGTGACGTAACCGAATGACGCGCATCGAAAAACTGTCATCGGTCGGGTAATGACCGTGCATGGCATAGACGAAGGGCTGATTGTCGAAATCAGGATGCAGTGTCATGCCCAGCAGACCGTTGTCGCCGGTGGCAGCCACCTCTATTTCGGCGTAGAGCTCCGCCTGGTCCATTCCTTTTGGTATGCGCTGAATCCTGACGGGTCGCTCGGCAACCAGGGCATCTCCGTTGGGGAGGAACTTCAGCGACCAGGGAACCTCGAGGTCTTGGACCCAGGTTTCGACCTTGACCCCTTTCACATCGGACAAGAACTGGTCGGTGACCATCTGGGGCACCTCTCCCATGACCGGTTGCGCTCCGACGCTGGAGATTCCGCCCACCAACAAGACTGCTGCAGCGTAGAATATCACGATAAAAACCTTCAATGGGCTCGTCAGCATCTCGCAGCTCCTCGATTGCAAATCCTCAGCAATTAACTTCATTTGTCTCAGCTGTTATTTCGCCTTGTATGAATACCGAATATACACGTCTTGCTCAAATACTTTCTCCCATCGTGCGGATTCAACGGCGGGGACTCAGCAAGGCCACTCACTAGAATTTATCCGCGCCGTCACGCGGCGATTCGGACGGGCCATGAAGATCCTGTTGACGTTTGACCTGGAAGCGCAATTAATCGACCAGATAGGCGCGGTGGGCGCGGATGTGGAGGTCCTGTCGTGCCAAAGCCAGGAGCAGATAGCCGAGGTTGTTGAGCAGGTAGAGATCGTCTTCGGAGGTTTCGACCCCGATCTCTACAGCCGCGCTAAGAAGCTGCGCTGGATCCAGTTCCCTTCCGCCGGCGTGGATGGCGCCCTGACGCCGGAGTGCGTTGCCTCAGACGTTATCATCACCAGCGCCAAGGGAAACGTGGGGGTGCATCTCGCAGAGCACGCCATGGCCCTTCTCCTAGCCCTTACTCGCGGCCTCGGCACTGCAATCCGCGCTCGCAACTGGACCGTGAAGATGGCCATTCGCAACCGCTCGTGGGAGCTACCCGGTCGGGTGATGGGTATCGTGGGTCTCGGTGGTACTGGACGGGAGTTGGCGACTCGCGCAGCGGCGTTCGGGATGAACGTCATTGCCGTGGACCCGGAATCGATGGATCTCCCCGCGTGCGTCGAAGCGTGCTGGGGCATGGACCGGCTCCAACATCTGTTGGAGCGAGCGGACGTTGTTGCCATCTGTGCACCGCTGACGGCGGAAACCGAAGGTTTCTTCGACCTCTCGGCGTTCAATCACATGCAGTCTCACGCCCTGCTCCTTAACGTGACCCGGGGAAAAATCGTTGACGAACACGCGCTGGTCGAAGCCCTGGAAACCGGATCGATCGGCGGTGCAGGTCTCGATGTAACGCCCCAGGAACCGCTGCCCGACGATCACCCGCTATGGCAGATGGAAAACGTAGTCATCACCCCGCACACTGCCGGGGCCTCACCGGAAAGAAATCGCCGAACCACAGATCTGTTCTGCGAAAACCTGCGACGGTATCGGTCCGGCGAACCGCTGCTGGCAGTCATTGACAAGTCCAAAGGATATTGAGCCAAAAGCGCTGGCGTCCTTGGCGATCCGCTCCGCGCGGCCACTCGAGCTCTAATCGAGCGCGAATGCCTTCCTTGAATCGATCAATCCTTTCAGTCCTCGCACTTTTGCTGGTCTCACTCTACAGCTGTGGGGACGACGACAAGGATGATGCCGGCACAGTCACGGTCTCATTGGAACATGTGGTTGATGGCCAGGATCTCGCACTGCACAGCAACGATTACGCCAATGCCGCCGGCAACCGTTACGAGGTTCTGACTCTTGCATACATCACTAGCGATTTCAGACTGATAGATGCTGACGGCGGCGCTGTCCCGATCAAGGATCGGCATTACCGCGACGCGGCACGTCCCGCGACGCAAAAGTTCACGGCGGTGAAGGTGCCGGCCGGCGACTATACCGCACTGGCGTTCACGTTCGGCATCACGGGAGAGGACAACCTTACCGGCGCGCTGCCGAACAAGGGGGATTACAACGGTATGGCCTGGCCCGATGTCATTGGCGGTGGGTATCACTACATGAAGCTCGAAGGCAATTTTGCGGCCGGCGACGAGGAGGGTGCTTTCCTGGTACACACCGGACCATCGGGAGGGGCCGATTTTTCTATCGACCTACACCTGCCACTCACGCTACACCTCGACGGGGGTGAGTGGGCCATACAGGTGGTCATGGACATCAATGAGTGGTTTGCGGAACCCAATGTTTACGACTTCGCCGGGCGCGGTGGTATAATGGGCAACGCCGATGCCCAGACCACGCTGCAGGAAAACGGAACCTCGATCTTCTCGCTGGGATTCGTGCAGCAGACCGAAGGATTTACTGTTTTAGATGACGCCGAAATCGTTCGGAGGGGACTGGCGCTGTTCAGCGCCGAAAGTCCCGCAGGTCTTGCCTGTCAATCCTGCCACGGGCCCGAAGGGTTTCTCGATGCAGACGGATTCCAACCGGTGGATCCTCAGGCTCATGACCTACGCACAAGCGCCCTTCCGGACGACGACTTGCAGGAAAAAGTCCGCTTCATGTGGGGAACCAGAACGGAACGAGGAGCGGGAAGTTTCGATGATCTGCCCGCGGAAGACCGCAACGCCTTGATCCAATACCTCCTTCATTTGCGCACCGGTCACGACGGCGAAGTCGAGGATCACGACCACGAAGAATGACCAGGTCGACGTCGCCGGGAGAGCTTGCTCAAGCTCGCGGTAGCACAGGTTGGACGCAACCGTCCGGATGCCGTACTGTCCCCAATGCCGACAGAGGCGACAACTGGGGGCCGGCAGTGGCTGATCTGACTACTGTCTGTTCTATCAGCTGACGAGAGCTGCAAATGCGCATTCTCATCATAGGCGCCGGCGCCATCGGTTTCCAGCTGTGCAAGCAGCTGTCCCGGCACGATCACGATATCACCTTGATCGAGATCGACCCGCGCCGTGCCCGTCGTGCCGGCGAACAACTCGACGTTCTGGTCGTCTCCGGCAACGGTACCAGCGTTCGTACCTTGCGCGAAGCCCATATCGTTCAGACCGACGTCGTGGCTGCCATGACCACCAACGAGGAAGCGAATCTTGTCGCGTGTCGACTGGCGAAGCGGCTGGGCGCGGCCTCCACCATCGCGCGCGTTCGCAATCCCGAATACACCCTTCCCGATTACCCGCTCACCGCTGAAGAGCTGGGCACCGATCTGATCATCCACCCGGAACGCGAGACCGCGGACGCCATCGTGCGCCTCATCCGCCAATCTAGCGCCACTGATATTACCGAGTTCGAAGGCGGCAAGGTACAGTTGCTGGGTATTCGCCTCGAAGAGGATTCCAGACTTCTGCACACGCCGCTGGCTGAGCTGTGGGTGCGGCACAACTATCCGCCTGTGCGCATCGTCGCGGTCCAACGGAAACAACAAACCTTAATTCCACGCGGACCCGACGTTCTGGTGGCCGGCGATCAGATCTACGCCATGTGCGACCCCAGCTACTTGGCAACGTTTGTCACCGCCGCCGGCAAGAAGGATACGGTGATCGAAAATGTCATGATCCTCGGCGGTGGTTTGGTCGGACAGTTCGTGGCCAGCTCTCTCACCCCCGGGGTCAACGTCAAGCTGATCGAGAGCAAGGTAGAAAAATCGTGGGAGATCGCCGACCGGCTGCCCGAAACGCTGATCATTCAAGGCGACGGCATGGACTATGATCTGCTTGCCAGCGAGGGCATCCTCGAGATGGATGCCTTCGTGGCGGTTACCGGGGACGACGAAACCAACATTATCGCCACCCTCATGGCGCATCATTTGGAAGTGGCCAGGACGATTGCACTGGTGAACAAGGTCGAATACCTCCCCATTACGCCCACTATTGGCATGGATGCGGTGGTAAGCAAACAGCTACTGACGGTCAACGCCGTACAACGCCACATCCACCACCAGGAGGTTGTTTCCATGGCTTCCTTTCCGGGCATCGACGCCCACTGCATCGAGTACCGCGTTCTTGAAGGCAGCAAGATTACGCGCAAACCGTTGAGCGGCGTAAAGATCCCCAAACACAGCATCATCGGCGCCTTGCTGCGCGACGATCAACTGATCATTCCGACCGGCTCCACCCAGCTTCAGACCGGCGACAAGGCGGTGGTTTTTACCCTGCCTCAGGCGTTGGAACAAGTGGAGAAACTCTTCAGCAGCTGAATCCGGACCGCGTGGCGTGTTATGTATTTCGGCGGAGTTATCCACATTATCGGCTTCTTGCTGGTCTTCCTATCCGCGACCATGCTACTGCCGATACCGTTCTCCATCTATTACGGCGACGGCCAGTACCCCGCTTTTCTGTGGAGTGCCGGGGTGACCCTGGTCGCCGGGCTTCTCGCCTTCCGTTCGACCCGATTGGATCAGGATCTGCGGCCCAAGGAAGGATTCGCCGTAGTGACTCTCGCCTGGCTTTGCTTTTCTGCATTCGGCACCCTGCCGTACCTCTTCTCGAACAGCATACCTTCGGTTACCGACGCATTTTTCGAGACGGTTTCGGGATTTACAACCACCGGCGCCAGCATTCTTGGCGACATTGAGGTCTTGCCCCGCGGCGTTTTGTTCTGGCGCAGTCTCACCCACTGGATTGGGGGCATGGGTATCATCGTGTTGTCGCTGGCGATCCTACCGTTCCTCGGTGTCGGTGGAATGCAGCTGTTCAAGGCGGAGATCCCCGGACCGGTGGTGGACAAGTTGACGCCGCGAATCACCGAAACCGCCAAGATCCTGTCCGGCGTCTATCTGTTGATCTCCAGCGTGCAAACGGGACTCCTTCTCGGCGGCGGCATGAGTTTGTTCGACGCCCTCTGCCATACCTTCGGCACCACGGCCACCGCCGGATTCTCTACCCGGAACGCCAGCGTCGGGGCGTTCGACAGCGCCTTCCTGCGCTACGTCATCATCTTCTTTATGATTCTCGGCGGTACCAACTTTTCTCTGCATTATCGTTTCCTGCGCGGCGACCTCACCGCCCATCTCCGCAACGGGGAGTTCCGGCTCTTTCTGAGTATTGCCGTGGTGGTAACCGTGCTCATCGGCTTCGATACCTACTACAACAACTACCAGAGTCTGGTCGAGACCGCGGAGAAGAGCCTGTTCCAGGTGGTCTCGATTCTCACCACCACCGGCTTCACAACCGCTGACTACGAACAATGGTCGCTGAGCTCACAACTGCTGCTGTTCCTGTTGATGTTTGTGGGAGGGTGTGCCGGATCGACCTGCGGCGGCATGAAAATCATGCGGGTGCACTTGCTGTTGAAGTTCGTTCTCACCGAGGTCACTCGACTGGTGCACCCCCATGCCGTGGTTCCAGTACGTCTGGGTTCGACCGCGATTCCGCGGGAGGTGGTAACGAACGTGGTCGGTTATTCGATCCTTTTCATGAGTCTTTTTGCGGTAGGGGTGCTGGTGATGGCAGCGATGGGATTGGACTTTACCACCTCAATGGGCGCCGTTGCCGCGACCCTCGGCAACATCGGACCCGGCCTGGGAACGGTCGGTCCCACGGATGGCTATTCTCAGGTTCCCTTTTTCGGGAAGTGGGTACTCTCCTGCCTGATGCTGATCGGCCGCCTGGATATTTTTACGGTGATCGTTTTGTTGTCACCGCAATTCTGGAAGAAGTAGTAGCAGATTTAGGGGGTTAACTCCTGCTTCCATCGCGGGTGTTACCGAGGCCATAACCCGTAATCAGCAGGCAACTGGCGAACAGCCTAGGAGTCCTCTTCGATCGCCGCTTTCGCCAGGGCTTTACAACGTTCTACATCGTAGTCGCGGAGAATGGTGATCTTCTGCGCTTCCAGCGAGCCTTCAGCGTGGATCGCCAGGAGCTGGTTGTACCCCCCAAAGGCGGACGCGGTCAGGTCGCGTACCAGGTTGAAGGCGCGCAGTCGCATCTCGGCAGAGGTGCCCGCCTTGCCGCCGAAAAATCGGTCGACGTACGGCCGCGTTTCCGGATTCTGCAGATCTGCGCTGGAGGGTCCCGTAACCACCAGGCCTCCGGCGATATCCTGCACCCAGGCCACCGCCTGATGGTAGTTGCTGGCGAAATAATGCTTGGCCAGGTTGGTGTAGACGACATTGGGGACCGCCGTGCCCGCGTCGGAGATGCGGCATGCATGGGCGGCCGCCAGGCTCAATCCTCGGACCGTTTCGGCGTAGGTGATGAGCTTGGTCAGCTTCTCGCGCACGTGGCTGGCGCGTTCGATCCCGTTGAATTCCGCCAACAGTGCGGCCGCGCCGATGAACAGATCGCACAAAGGCGGTTTGTAGGAGACGGCAGTGAAGCGGTGGAATTCCACAAACGCGTTCGCCAGAGTTCCGGCAAACTGCCACTCTCCTTTGAGAAAGATCCGCTCGGACGGTACGAAGACGTCTTCGAAGATCGTGAGACTGTCCACCATGCGGTGTTTCGAGCTCACCGGATAGTGGAAGGTATCTTCGTTGTCGGCGCCAAGCGGACTGGCAATCAGTTTCAACCCGGGCGTATTGAGCGGAACAGCGAACGCCACCGCGTAGGCCGAATCGTCGCTGCCAAGGGCGCGTGTGGGCAAAACGATTAGCTCGTCGACGTAGGGCGCGCAGGTGGTGTGCGCCTTGGCCCCGCGCACCACGATGCCGTCGGCCCGCTCCTCGACGATGTGCACGAAATAGTCGGGGTGTTCCTGCTGCGAGGGCAGGAGACTGCGATCACCCTTTACGTCGGTTTGGGCGACCGCCATGGTCAGGTCCGATTCCATGCAGTGGCGGTGAAAGGTGCCGACGCGCGCGGTGTATTCCGTGCCACACTGGAGGTCGAGCTGGCGCGCCACCAGGTCCAGCGCCAACAGCGCGTCCGATCCGATCTCCTTGACGAGCAGCACCACGCCGCTTCCCAGCCGGGTGGAACGTTCGATCATCTCGCGCCGGTCCAAGAGGTCGGCGCTGCTTCCAGGGACCTTGAAATAGCGGCTGCAGGCGATTCCGCTGTCGGGATCCTGCCAGGTCATGAGCTCGAGGTGCTCGGGATCCTCCGCCAGCCGGAAATCCAGCGCCACGTGATCTACCGCGATACCTAGGTCGGGGTGGTGGGTCACATCTTCGACACGCTCACCGCCGCAAAAAATGACGCGACCATCCTGGAGGCCGGTTTTGAACTCGGCCGCTGTTCTCAGAGCCATCGCACTACTGCTTACCGGCGTAGATCTGGATGACGTTCTTCAGGAGTTCCAGCGCTTCCGTCCGCTCCCGTTGAAACGCATTGCGTCCGATGATCGAGCCAAATCCGCCGCCGTCGCGAACGCCGCGGATCTCGTCATAGATCTCCGTTTCGCCTTTGGCGGGACCTCCGGAGAAAATCACCACTCGTCGCCCGTTGAAGGCGGACTGGACTACGTGCTCCACCCGCTGTGCCAAGGTTGCGGACGGCACGCCGGCTTTCTCGTAGACCTTGCGGGCGTCCTCCTGCTCGATGTTCGCGCCGGGCGGTTTGACCTTGATTACATGGGCCCCCATCTGCGCCGCGATCTGGGCGGCATAGGCGGACACGTCCAGCGCGGTTTCGCCCTCCTTGCTGAGATCAGAGCCCCGGGGGTAGGACCAAACCACAACTACCAGCCCATTGTATTTCGCCTCTTCAGCCAGCTCCTGCAATTTCTCATACATCTCGGTGCGAAAGGCAGATCCCGGATAGACCGTGTAACCGATGGCGACGCAGCCCAAGCGCAATGCCGCCTCTATGGAGCCGGTGACGGACATGTTGGGGTCCTTTTCACCGAACAGATTCTCCCGATTGTTGAGTTTCAGAATCAGCGGTAGGTCGCCGGCGTAGTCTCTGGCCCCGGCCTCCAGAAAGCCGAGGGGTGCGGCGTAGGCGTTCAAGCCCGCCTCGATGGCGAATTCGAAGTGATACCGGGGATCATAGGCGGGCGGATTGGGAGCAAAGCTGCGACCTGGTCCGTGTTCGACGCCCTGATCGACGGGCAAAATGACCACACGGCCGCTGCCTCCCAGCTTTCCGTGGTTAAGAATGCGCGCCAGGTTGGTCAAGGTGCCGGGATTATCGCTGCCGTACCAGCTGAGGATCTCACGAATTCGCCTTCTCATGGTATTTTTGCCTTTCTATCCCGGTTTCACCGGTTGCGTCTCGCTGGATTACTTCCTATCGCTTTGTCGCTGGCCTGTACGCGCCGGTTACGAGGCGCACAAGGTAGGGTCCAAGCTATCACGGGTGCCCGCAAATGGTATATTGAATCTGATTCCAAACAGGATAGGGGGCAACCGCCGGCTAATCCACCATGTCTCTCGCCGCCCCACGGGTTGCAGTTGGTGGAAACTCGATTCAGCCTTAAACGTCTTTGCACGCATTGGCATCTAAAGGAGCGCCAAATCGCAAGCGCCATGCCCAAACCAGTCGAGACAGCAACATGCGCATCTTCCTTCCTTTCCTTGTAGCCCTGTTGACGACCGCCAGCGTCGTCTCTGGAACGACGGTGTGGCGCTATGACCTGGAATCCCTCTCCTTGCAAGCCGAACGCATATTCGTTGGTCGATGCACCGGCAGTGCCACTGAGGTCGTACGAGGTGGTCTCATCACCCGCGTTGTGGTCGCGGTGCATGAGGTGGTGAAAGGCGCTCAGACCGAAGAGGTTGTCTTGCGGCTGCCGGGCGGACAGGCAAACGGTCGCCGGCTGCACGTGGCCGGCATGCCCACCTTCGTACCCGGCGAAGAGGTGGTCTTATTCCTCACCGAGGAAGACCCCAACTACGGTGCCTGGCCATTGGGTCTGGCCCAGGGGAAGTTCCGCGTCGAACGCCGCGGTCTTTCGAAGCAGGCACAGGTTTTCCAGGATCTGAGCGGAATCTCGTTTCCCGGCGGAGGTGTCGCCAAGAAAACCTCGAATGAAGGGCTGTTGGCCGACCGGAGCCTCGACGGATTTCTGCGTCAGGTACGATCGATTCTGGGTGAAATGGGGACGCATGATGCCCCGTAGATCGCCGGCTGCACTCATAGCGATCATCTGCGTCGCGGCATTCGCGCGGGTAGAGTTGGCTCACGCTTTTCTCGTGCAAACGGTGAACGGCCCCAACGGGCCGGTACGGCAAGCCTGGGATTCGGGCCGCGACATCCCATTTGTCATCCACGAAGCGGGGTCCGACGATCTGCCTCCTGAAACCGCGTTCCGCATCTTGCGGGATAGCTTTCGGGTGTGGGAGGAAGTACCGATCGCCGATATCAGCTTCGCCGACCAGGGTCTGACCTCTGTTCTGGTCCCGTTGGAGACCGATGGCAACAATCTGGTCATCTTCGACGAATCAAACCGCTGGCTACAAGCGCCTCGGGGTTCCGGGATCATCGCCGCCGCTTTCGTCGAGACGGAACCGCGCAGCGGAGAAATAACCGATGTCGATATCGTATTCAACGGGCGCGATTTCCGCTTCGGCACGACCGATGGCTCCAACAACACCATCGACCTGGGGGATGTCGCCATTCACGAAATCGGACATCTCCTGGGCCTCGATCACACGCCGCTGAATGACCTGCCGGCCTCGACCCCGACCATGATTCCGTTTTACAGCCCGGTGCGCGGAGCCGGGGCGACACTGGAAGCGGATGACCGTGCCGGTGCCGGATTCCTCTATCCCGACAGGTCGTCCCAGCTCGATTTCGGCAGTATTTCCGGCGAGGTGACAGATATCGAGGGTGCGCCCAAATTCGGTGTGCACGTAGTGGCGGAGAACACCACCACCGGAGATCGTATCGGCAGCGTCACCGGTGCAACGCCGGGCGCGGGCAGCGGTGCGTTTACCGTTTTCGGACTCGCTCCCGGTGAGTATGTAGTGCGCATCGAACCGATCGAAGGTTCGATCAGCGAATCCAATTTCGGGGGTGTGTTTCGGAACTTCAGTACCGGGTTCCCGACCGAATATTTCGGCAACGTGGACAACAAGGATCTGTCTCAGCCGATCGTGGTCATGCCCGGCCAGCGGCGGTCCCAGGTCGAATTCATCACCGGATTCCGGCGCCCCGGATTTCCCTTTCTGGCGTCGGTGGTACATCCCTCCAACACCCCGGATACCGAGGGGCCGTACATCGTGCGGGTAGAGGTGGAAGATGCCGACGAGGTATTGATGAAGTACCGAGCCGGAAATGGTTCCTTGCGGGAGATCGCGATGCAGTCGATCGGCCAGGGGGTCTACGAATCGGCCATTCCCGGCCAACCCACCGGAACCGAGATTTCCTACCAGGTTAGCGCGGCCGACGGCGCGGGCAAGACCACATTCTTCCCTCACGGGGAAGGTTTCATCGACTTCGAGGTGGTGGCCTTGAGCGGCAGTCCGCTGGCTTTCGTAGCTCTGCGAGATGACGATCGGATCGAAATAATCGATACGGGCAACCAGCGCCAACTGGCCCGGGTCGAGGTGGGTGACGAGCCGATCCAGGTGCTGCTGAGCCGCGATGGACGCAAGCTGTTCGTGTCCACCCTAGGCTCTAGCGAAATCGCGGTGTTGGAGACCAGCACCTTTCGTCTGTTGGATCGCATCGACGTCGCTTCGCAACCGCTGGACATGTCGCTTTCCGGCGACGGTCGTACCATCTACGTCTCCAACTCCGGCGCTGCTTCGATTACCGCCATAGATGTGGCGACCCACGCCGCCCGAGGTCTGTCGTTGAATCAGATCGGACGTGGACCCTACGGAATCGCTGCAGCGGGGACCGGCTCGAACATCTATGTCACTGATATCGGACGTGCCCAGGTTATTGTCGTCGACGGCTCCGGTCGGGAACTGCAGCGTATCGACGTTCCCGACGTACCGCGTTCTCTGGCCCTCAGTCCTGATGGTACACGGTTGTACGTCACCAGCCTGAGTGCCGGTGAACTGACCATCATCGGGATTCCAGAACACGAGATCGTCGCCACGGTGACCCTGCCGGCGGCGGCGGTGTTTGCCGTCGAACCCAGTCCGGACGGGCGCAAGGTCTACCTCACCGCCAACGAGGACGGGATCCTGATCGTTCTGGACGCGCGGCGAAACGAGGTCGTCAAAACCGTCCAGATCGGATCCAACCCCCGCGACATCACGATCTCGCCAAGAGGCGACCGCATCTTTGTGACCAACGCCGCGTCCAATGAGATCTTCGTGCTGGACGCGCAAAGCGATGAAGTTCTGGAGGTGTACTCGGCGGCCGGCACACCGCGGGGCATCGCCATCGCCAATCCGCCCGTCCCCACCACTATCGCCGAAGTCAGTGCGGTTTTGCCGTCAGTGTTTACACTGCTGCCGAGCTATCCCAACCCGTTCAACGCCCAGACCCTCATTCGCTACACCATCGACCCGTCGCAGCCGGCTCCCGTTGAGGTGAGATTGCAGGTTCTCAACGTCATGGGACAGTCGGTCCGTGCTCTGGTAAACGATCTCCGATCGCCCGGCAGCTACGCGGCCAAATGGGATGGGACCGACGATGACGGTGACCGCGTGGCCAGCGGCATCTACGTGGCAGTGTTACGCGGTCGTGGACGCCTGAGTAGCTCCAAGCTGATGTTGCTGCGCTGAGGAGACCGCCGTGCAGACGCCGACAAACCGCAAACGCCTTGGCTGGCTCCGTCTCGCCGCTCCCTTGTTGCTCGTCGCCACGATAGGCTGTAGCGCCAAGGTCGACAGCAAATGGCTCGATCGGGAAATCGTCATTGACGGCGCGGACGCCGACTGGCAGGGCGCCAAGCTGAATATCGAACGGGCGAACGTCGACTTCGGAATCTTCAACGACCAGAAATATCTGTATCTCGTCCTGGGATCGATGGACCGGACGCTTCAGATGCAGATGATCCGCATGGGTTTCACCGTGTGGTTCGATCCCGAAGGCAAGAAAGGCAAGGTTCTGGGGGTACGTTTCCCTGTTCGTGGTATGAACATGGGGCGGGAAAGAGGTATGCGAGGTACGGAGCGCACTGCACCCGATGCCGAGCGGATGGCAGCGTTGATCCACGAGACCCTGGAGAAAGGGGAGATGGAAATCTACAGCCGCGGTGAGGAGTACGGCCGCCGCATGCCGATAGCGGCTGCCGGCGATCTTCTCCTGCGTGCCAACTATTCCGCGGGACGGCTGGTCTACGAGCTGCGCATACCACTTATTCACGGACCCCACGCGCCCTATGCCCTGGGCGTCTATCCGGGAGATGAGATTGGGGTAGGTTTCGAGACGGTTGAGCGGGCGCGAATGCGACCGGAAGGGAGCGGTTTCGGTGGTGGGATTGGGAGAGGCGGCCGTGGATTCGGTGGGGGAGGCGGCGGTTTGGGCGGGCGTGGTGGTGGTTTCGGTGGCCGCGGACAGGGGGGCGGAGACCGTGGTGCGCGGTCCGGCGGCGCCGGCATGGGGGATCCCTTCAAATTCTGGATGAAGCTGCGGTTGTCCACCAACCCCACTTGAGGTTCGGCGCGCAATGCCGGCGGTAGATCAATCCTGGGTCTCAGCCCCACCCCACGCTTGGGTTAATCAGAAGGTGGCACTGTGGCTTTACGTGGTAGGTGCACTGATCATCCTCATGATCGTCTACGGTGGTTGGGTTCGGCTGACACGATCGGGACTGTCGATCGTGGAGTGGAACGTGGTGACGGGCGTGCTACCACCGCTAGGTGAGGCGGCGTGGCAGGAAGAGTTAACCAAATATCGAAGAACGCCCGAGTACGAAAAGATAAACCAGGGGATTTCTCTACCGGCGTTCAGGGAGATCTACTACCGCGAGTTCACCCACCGCCTGCTTGGCCGCATCACCGGACTGGCATACGTGGCGCCGTTGGTGCTTCTGCTCCTTCGGCGGGCGATCCCCAGAGATCGAATATGGGCTTACCTCGGCATCGGGCTTTTGTTTGCGGTTCAGGGTGTGGTTGGCTGGCTGATGGTCAAGAGCGGACTGGAGGGGCGACCGCAGGTGAGTCATTACCGCCTCGTCGTGCACCTGGGATGTGCTTTGGTGCTGCTTGCGGCGGTGTTGTGGCTGGCATTCGAAAATTCGCTGCGACGATGCGACATCGCCCGACCGTCTGCACGAGGCGTCGCCCTCGGACTATGGATCGCGGTTAGCATCCAGATCGCCGCCGGCGGCCTAGTTTCGGGTCTAAAGGCCGGATTTATCTCGGCCACCTATCCAAAGATGTTCGGGCAGTGGATTCCGTCGGGCATGGGAACCTCGACTCCCGGTTGGCTGAACCTGTTTGAAAATCCCGTTACCTTGCATTTTCAGCATCGCTGGTTCGCCCTGGTTCCGTTAGTTCTGGCGGTGGTTCTGTGGACCCGCCTTCGTAGTCCGGGTGCGGAGCAAGTCCTGCGCGTCTCCAGCGGTGCAGTTCTGCTGCTCATCGCGGTGCAAGCGGCCTTGGGCATTGCCGTGGTGGTCAACCACGTTCCTCCCCCGATAGCCGCTCTCCACCAAGGCGTTGCGATCGCTATTTTTATCGGGTCCCTCCTGCTGGTTTTCCTGACGCAGAATGCCAATCCCTATTTGCCGCGTGACGAGTAGCGCCGCAGAGCGTTCGTTCAGCCAAAAAGCTCCTGGCAAACGAGTGATCGCGGCGTTTGTCTTGACCGTGCTGACCCTCGCCTGGATTGGGGTTGATCGTTTGGGCGCGGCGACCACGGTCGATCGCCGGCGGTTGGAGCGGATCGAGGATCTTTCCGAATCCCTGGCCAACCAGCTGCACCGTCTGTCCACATTCCTACTCGAACGCGAGTTGGACAGCTTGGCTACTCATTTCTCCGAGGATCTTCGCGCCACGAGCATTCCCAAAACCGCAGCCCCGGTCGGCGCGATCAAATGGATCCGCGACGAGCCCGCGCTTCCGCTCCGAACAGGGTTAGACAAAGCCGAGTTTGTGCGGGAGTGGTCGAGTTTTCTCGACCGCTTCAGTTCCATCGAGGATGTTCGGTTCAAGGTCAAAGAGGCCCATTTTGAGGCGGTTGCCGGCGGCGACAGCGAGCGAGCGCGCGCACGGATATTTTTCTTCGTGGTCGGTCGCAGCGAGGAAGGGCACAGGGTCTGGTTGCAGGCCAAAGCCAAGATCGAAGCCGTCGCCGACGACAACGAGGTTTGGCGAATCGATCTGTTTCAGATAAAGGAGCTGCACCTAAGCTCGGCGAGCGTCGATCTCTTCAGTGAGATCAGTTCGCCCGCCGGCGTGTACCATTCGGTTCCCCGTTTTGGCCAGCCCGGCAACCAGATGTTCGTCGCCCACGGGGTTGCCGTCGCCGACGTGGACCGGGACGGGTTGCTGGACGTTTTCACGACCGGGGTTGGACGCAATTTTCTCTACATAAACAGTGGGGACGGCACCTTCCGCGAGCTAGCAGCTGAAACCGCCGTGGAGATTACACCCACGGCAACGGCGCCGCTTTTTCTCGACTTCGACAACGATGGCGACACCGATCTGTTCCTGGCTGCCACCGGTTTTCAGATGCTGTTCGAGAACCGGTTGGTCCCGGACGGCACGCTGGAGTTCTTCGACATCTCTATCGAAGCGGGAATCGACCATGCCGCCCAAGGGTTCAGCGCGGTCGCTGGCGACGTCAACGCCGATGGTCTGCCGGATATCTACGTCGCCTCCTACAATCGCTACGGCGTCATCATGCCCGATTCCTGGGCGCGGGCGACGAACGGCACGCCCAACCTGTTATTCGTGAACCAGGGCGACGGCAGATTTCAAGAGCGCGGCGCTGCGTGGGGGGTTGCCGACGGTCGCTGGAGCTACGCCGCTCAGTTCGGTGACTTGAACGATGATGGCCGAGCCGATCTCTACGTCGCCAATGATTTCGGTGAAAACGGCTTGTTCCTCAACCAGGGAAACCGCTTCGTCGATGCCGCCTCGGAACGCAAGTTGCTCGATCCGGGAAATGGGATGGGTGTTTCCATGGGAGATTTTGACAACGACGGTCGCCTCGATCTGCATATCACCAACATGTCCTCCACCGCCGGGCGACGGATCCTCGAGCGGTTGTTTCCCCAGCAGCTCGATCAGCCGAGCGATACCCAGGTGCTTTTCAAGCTGGCCGCCGGCAACACCCTGTTCAAGAACCTTGGAGGGGGCCAGTTCGCCGACGTGAGCCAGGAGGTCGGGGGGTTGGGTGCCGGTTGGGCTTTTGGGGGTGGTTTCATCGACGTGGACAACGACGGTTGGGAGGATCTCCATGCCCCCAACGGATTCATCTCGGGCAAATCCTTGAAGGACACTTGAAGCCTCTTCTGGCGCCACGTGCTGGCGTCCACGGTAGGCATGGAGACCGCAGGCAACGACCTCTACCAAAACGACCATATGGGCAAGATCTTTCAGGAGGGGTTTTCGTTCAGTGGTTTCGAGCGCGACAAGCTCTACCTCAACGATTCGGGAAAGCGTTTTGTGGATATCTCCGGACTGTCAGGGCTGGATTCGGTGACGGATGGACGGGGCGCTGCTTACGCCGACTTCGACAATGACGGGGATTACGACATCTTCCTCACCACCTTGCAGGGGCAGGTACACCACCTCTTCAGAAACAACGTAGGTCAGGATGGGGCGTTTCTACGTGTCTCCCTGGACGGCCGGGAGAGCGGGCGTGACGCCTACGGTACCGAAGTGCGGGTCAAGACGTCCCAAGGGGTGCTGACCAAGATCAAAGCGGGGGGGAGCGGCTTCGTTTCACAGAGCGATCCACGCCTGCTGTTTGGACTGGGCGGGGATGAGGAGGCGGAGTGGATCGATGTCAAGTGGCCCTCCGGCAAACGACAACGTCTGACGAATATCCCGGCGCAATCTTCAATCCGGCTGGTGGAAGGCGAATCGGACTACATCGCCCGGAAAGAGCACCGGTTTGGGCTCCCCGATCCGCAACCGGAGGAAGACCCGATACTCCGTGCACTGAGATCAGGACCCGGCGACGTTTTCCCCAATATTCCCCTGGTCGACGCATCGGGAACCGAGACCGCCTTCCACAGTTTTCGACGCTCGGACCGCACGTATCTGGTCAACCTCTGGGCGACGTACTGTGCACCCTGCCGCGAAGAAATGCCCGAACTGCAGAAACTGGCATCGTCGCTGCGGGATTCCGGCGTCGAACTGCTCGGAGTCAGCCTCGACATGGACGAACAACGGGACCGGATTCCCAGTTTCCTAAAACGAATGAAGATCACCTATCCCATCTTCACCACTGACCGGAGCATTTTTGCACACCTCTTCTCCGGCGACGAAATATTCATTCCCGTGTCGTATATAATCGATCGGAGTGGAAGGATTGCTGAAGTTCACTCCGGATGGTCGCCGGCCACGGCGGCCAGCATCCACAGTTTGATCGAGAAGTGAGCGGGTTCTGCTCGCGCCAGCCATTCCGTAGCGAGGACGGGCCGATCCGAGCCACCGCCAGACGCTAACCGCATCGCCACAGGAGTCTTCGCCCATGACTGCACCCAAACCGCCCAAAGCGTATGAGCGATTCGTCGCCCGCTATCCGAAGCTCGGGGAAGCGTGGAACTCCATTGCCGCCGCCGGCCACGACGGTCCTCTCGACGAGCGCACGTGCCGTCTGGTGAAGCTCGGTATCGCCATCGGCGCCATGCGCGAAGGGGCGGTACACTCCAGCGTGCGCAAGGCGTTGGGACTGGGCATAACCGCTGAGGAGGTTGAACAGGTTGTGGCTCTCGCTGCCGGAACCATGGGTCTGCCTTCTACCGTGGCCGCTTTCTGCTGGGCGGGTGACGTGATCGATCCAACCTCCTCCGAGGAGAATCATCGAGAATGACCTGCGGAACCATTACCGCCCGTTGGACGTTGTGAATACTAAACATCGGCGCCACGGCCGGGCGCCACCATCATCCCACAGGACGGTTTCTTTGGCAGAGCATTCGAAGAATGACGCGGATTCCCTCAGGTTGTATTTCGATGATATCGTCAACTCCACACCACTTACGCGCGAGCGCGAGGTAGAGCTCTCGGCCAGAATCCAGGCGGGGGATGGTGCAGCGCGAAATGAGCTGGCCGACGCCAATCTGCGTTTTGTCGTCGACGTAGCGAAGGGGTACCAAGGCAGAGGCCTAAGCTTTCCCGAACTGATAAGCGCCGGTAACCTCGGGCTCCTAACCGCGGCCGATCGATTTGACGGGACGAGGGGGTTCAAATTCATCTCTTACGCCGTTTGGTGGATTCGGCAGTCGATACTCCAGACACTGGCTGAACAGTCGCGCACCGTACGTCTGCCAACCAATCGGATATCGCTGCTGAACGAGATCGCCAAGGTGTCCAACCGATTGGGACAGGGGCAGGAAAGTGCGCCCAACATCGATGCGGTTGCGGCGGAACTGAATATGTCGGCGGCGGATGTGATGGATACGATTCACACGGGGCGGGATGTCTGCTCGCTAGACGAAATCTTCGAAGAGGAAGACGATCGTAGCCTGATGGACGTTCTAGTGGATAAGACTCAAGCAGCTCCCGACGCGGGCGTCGCCACCGTAGAGGTCTGCAACCAGATAGAATCCACGCTGTACTGTCTCGACGATCGTGAGCGATACATCATCAGCTCCTACTATGGTCTGACTGGAGAAGAGCCGCTGACTCTCGAGCAGATCGGTGTTTCGCTAGACCTTACTCGCGAGCGCGTGCGCCAGCTCAAGGAGCGGGCGCTCAGCAAGCTCCGGGACCCGACCCGTTCCGAGGAAATGGCAAACCTCGCGCTCGCTGGATGAAGTAACTGCAAGGCTCGGTGGCGATCCAAGCCGCAAGACCAAGCGGTCCGTTCGTTTGCCGAAAGTCGCTGTTTTCCGCTTGACTCGTGCCGGCCAATCCGGTAGAATAAAGATGTAGCCGCAAAGCTATCACACGAACGGTCGCCGTCCGAAAGGGCCCGTTCAGCTGTAGTCTGCGTGACATTGACCCGCAAGGAAATGTCAGGCAAGATTCACCTGACCTGGGATGCACATCCCGTACGAGGTGAATGGCGCAGGCAATGGTTGTTACCGAGTAACACAGGGCCGCGGACGTGGGTTGATAGACCGTTACAGGCACCCCCAAGAGGAGGGAATAATGCCGCCGGACAACTGCCTGCGGCTGTGACGGATTCTAGAGCTTTTCCGTCACAGCCGTTTTTTTGTGCCTCAATGTTTATTCCTTTCGACCGCTCAGCGATGTGGCGGTTTTTTTGTACACCGGCAGGCTCCACCTCTGCCACGTTACGGGGTGGTCACTCACAAACCATTGCCTATCTTATCTAGCTTGGTTGTTTCCGCCTCACCGTACTCCTACAAGACCAACATTAGATGATTGCAGGTATTCCCGCCGAGACCTATTCCGGAGAACTCCGAGTAGCTCTCATACCCGACTCACTGCCTTCCCTATCCGAGGCCGGGATAGATGTTATGGTGGAGGCAGATGCCGGTCTACGGGCCGGGTTTCCAGACGAAGCGTACCAGCAAAAGGGTGCGTCGCTGGCCGCTTCCCGAACGGAACTCTTCGCGCAAGCCGATATGATTCTGCAGGTGCGGACCTACGGCGCCAATCCGGATGCCGGACGCCAGGATCTGCAACACATGCGCGCCGAACAGGTGGTGATCGGCATGTGCGAACCGCTCTCCGCAGTGAGGGAGATTCGGGAGCTCGCGGAAACCGGAGTCACTCTTTTGGCATTGGAACTCATGCCGCGCATCACCCGGGCACAGAGCATGGATGTGCTATCGGCCATGGCAACTCTGGCCGGGTACAAGGCGGTGCTTATGGCTGCCACGGAATTGCCGCGCATCTTCCCGTTGATGATGACGGCCGCGGGCACGCTGACCCCCGCCAAGGTCCTAGTGGTGGGGGCGGGTGTTGCCGGCCTTCAGGCGATCGCTACCTCTCGCCGTCTCGGCGCGGTTGTCCAAGCCTACGATCTACGGCCCGCAGTGAGGGAACAGGTGGAGAGTCTCGGTGCTCGCTTCGTGGATCTCGGCCTCGACGCCGCCGACAGCGAGGACGCCGGGGGATACGCCGTGGCTCAAGACGAGGAGTTTTACCAGCGCCAACGGGCAGCCCTGGGTGAGGTTGTTGCAGAGAGCGATGTGGTGATTACCACCGCCGCTGTTCCAGGCAAGCCGGCGCCGCTGTTGATCACGGCCGAAACCGTGAGCCGCATGGCGCGGGGATCGGTCGTCGTCGACCTGGCGGCCGAGCGCGGGGGGAACTGCGAATCGACGCGACCTGATGAACGGATCATATACCACGGCATCATCGTCCAGGGTCCTACCAATCTGCCTTCCACCATTCCCAATCACGCGAGCCAGATGTTTGCCCACAATCTATCCACGTTCGTGCAGCATCTATTGAAGGAGGGAGAGCTGATTCTCGATGACGAGGATGAGATAACATCGGGAACGCTTGTTGCGCGCGGCGGCAAGATCGTGCACCCACTGATAACACGGTTAGCAGAGGGAGAATGATGGAAACCTTCGTGACGACATTGACGATTTTCGTCCTCGCCGTATTAGTGGGCTTCGAGGTGATAACTAAGATTCCGCCCACCCTGCACACCCCCCTCATGTCCGGCTCCAACGCCATCTCCGGTATCACCCTGATAGGTGCGCTCTTGGCCGCAGGGGTCGACCGGCCTGAGCTCACCACCTGGCTCGGTCTCGCCGCTGTCATATTCGCGACCGTGAACGTGGTTGGCGGGTTTCTGGTCACCCATCGAATGCTGGGCATGTTCAAAGGGCGAAACAGAGCTTCATGAGCTCGACATTGATCAACGCCGCCTATCTCTTGGCGTCCGCACTCTTCATCTTCGGTCTCAAGGGACTCACCCATCCACGGACCGCGGTTCGCGGGAATCTGCTCGGCGCCTTGGCCATGCTTCTGGCGGTTATTGCCACGCTTGTCGATTCGAGGATCCTCGAGTTCGAGCTGATCCTTGTTGGGCTGGTCGTCGGCGGTGCTATCGGTGCCTTGTTCGCTCTCAAGATCCAAATGACGGCGATGCCGCAACTGGTTGCGCTGTTCAACGGATTTGGTGGAGCGGCCTCGGTTCTGGTTGCCGGCGCCGCATTGGCTGAGAGGATCTCGATGGACACCACGATTACCACCCAGGTGTCCGTAGCCACCGCTGCTTCAGGCATCATCGGCGCCATCACGTTCTGGGGGAGCTTGGTTGCTTTTACCAAGCTCCAGGAGTTGATATCGGGAACGCCGCTTGTGTTTCCAGGGCGCCACGTCTTGAACCTACTGTTGGCCGTGGCCAGCATCGCGACGGCGGTGCTCCTTGTCCTGGAACCCGCAAACAGTGACTGGTTCTGGATCACGGCAGCCGTCGCTTCGGTCCTGGGTATTCTGCTGGTAATAGCTATTGGCGGAGCCGACATGCCGGTGGTCATCGCCCTGTTGAACTCTTGTTCGGGTCTGGCAGCTGCATCAACCGGTTTCGTGCTCGACAACAATGTGTTGATCATCGCTGGTTCGCTGGTCGGGGCCTCGGGTTTGATTCTGACCCAAATCATGTGCTGGGCGATGAACCGTTCCATCGGCAATGTGTTCTTTGCCGCTGTCGGGGGTGGTGGGGGTGGGGCGCCGGGCGCGGATGTCTACGCCGGCAAAGTGAAATCGACCTCAGCCGAAGAGGTCGCCATGTTGTGCGAAACCGCGCGCCGCGTGGTGGTCGTCCCCGGATACGGCATGGCGGTTGCTCAGGCACAGCACGCCGTCCGCGACCTCGCCAATCTGCTGGAGAGCCGCGGTATTGAAGTAGACTTCGCCATCCACCCCGTCGCCGGCCGCATGCCGGGACATATGAACGTTCTCCTGGCTGAAGCTGAGGTACCCTACGAGAGGCTGAAAGAGATGGGCGAGGTAAACTCCACCTTCGCACAGACCGACCTGGCGTTGGTGATCGGTGCCAACGACGTGGTGAACCCGGTGGCGCGGGAAAACGATGGCGGTCCGATCGCCGGCATGCCCATTCTCGATGTCGACAAGGCGCGCACCGTGGTGGTCATTAAACGCAGCTTGAGCCCCGGATTTGCCGGTATACCGAATCCACTCTTTGCTGCCGACAACGCCTTGATGTTCTTCGGCAGTGGCAAGGAGGCGATCATGGATTTGGTGGCGGCCTTGAAGGAATCCTGACCTACGCGGATCGAGGTACTTGATGCCCGGCAGCTCGAGAGCGGCTGGCTCCGACTCCGAACTCATTCGCACGGAACGCTTGAGCGCACTTGGCCAAATGGCCAGTGGCATAGCTCACGATTTCAACAATCAACTCTCCATGGTCCTGGGTTACAGCGAACTGCTCCTGATGGATGCAAGTACGCTCGACGACCGCACCCTGACCACCGAATACCTCAACCTGATCAAAACCGCAGCCCAGGATGCCGCCGAGATTGTGCGCCGGCTGCGCTCCTTCTATCGCTTCCGCGACAGTGGTGAGGAGTTCAGTGCAGTAGTGCTGAGCGATGTGGCACGTGAGGGCGTGTCTTTGACCCGTCCCAAATGGGCGGAACAGGCGCGGGCCAGCGGACTCACCATCGAAGTCAAAACAGAGCTGGAAGACGATTCTAGCGTACAGGGAAATGCAGTCGAGCTACGCGAAGTGTTGACCAATCTGATTTTCAACGCCGTAGACGCGATGGAGAAGAACGGAACCATCACGGTGTCTACTGCAGCGGCAGATGACGTTGTAAGCCTCGCGGTCTCCGACACTGGTGTAGGCATGGGCGAGGAAACCCGCCGGCGTTGCATGGAACCGTTCTACACTACCAAAGGGGAAAAAGGTACAGGTTTGGGACTGGGACTCGTTCACGGAATCGTACGCCGGCACGAAGGCAGCATTGACATCGCCTCCGAGATTGGCGTCGGAACCACGGTCCGGGTCTCGATACCGGCGGCGAAGACGAGTGACGAGTCCGTGGCCGACGAGGCCGACGATACCGAGGCGGGTAGAATCTTGAGCGTACTGGTGGTTGATGATGAACCTCGATTTTGCAAACTCGTGCAGGGATTTCTGCTAACGGACGGCCACAAAATCGAGCTTGCCAACGATGGGCGGGAGGGGTTGCAAAAATTCCTCTCCGGTCATTTCGACGTCGTCATAGTGGACCAGGCGATGCCGGAAATGAGCGGTACTCAGCTGGCGAGCTCGATCAAACGTATCGTAGCGGACAAACCGGTTGTCCTGCTAACCGGCTTCAGCGATTCCATTGTGGACCATCCCCAAAGCGTTGATGAGATTTTGGGTAAACCGGTCACGTTAAAGCAGTTGCGGCAGACGTTGGCCCGCGTAACGGAGGCGACTTGAAGCTCTTTAGTATTGCGATCGCGCCGCCGAGAGTAGTATGCGAATCCTCGTAGTGGAAGACCGCGCAGGGATGCGGACCCTGGTCGGTGAGATGTTGAAGGCACTGGGGTACGCGAATACGAAGATTGCCGAGGATGGTGCCGCGGCGTGGGAGCAACTTCAACAAGACGACTTCGATCTGTTGCTTACTGACCGTCGCATGCCCGAATTGGACGGGGTAGAGCTTGTGCGACAGCTACGACAATCGCCAAGGCTCGAGCGCCTGCCGGTGATCATGATGAGCGCGTTCAACGAGCCCCAGGAGGTGCGCGAAGCCATCGAGGCCGGTGTCGACACCTATCTCGCCAAACCGTTCACGCCCAACCAACTGCGAGACAAGATCCGAGAGCTGGACACGCGCCGGCTCGAGTTCGACGTCGATCTGATGGTGGAGGGTTCGGGTTCCAGCCTGGAGGAGGGCAAAGGGCCGTTGGTCGTGTTCGTCGAGGCGGCCACAACCCAGGAGCAACTGATGGAGAAGCGCTTCGCTGCCGTGCGTCGATTCCTCGACCTGGGAGTAAACGCCATCCGCCGCATCAATGCGGCCGACTCCCAGATCGACCTCGGCTACCTGCTCAGTTCGGACACTGGAAACGTCACGCGGCAGCTGCGCAGACTACAAGAGCGCATCAAGATGCTCGTGGTTTCGCCAACCATTGGCGGCGGCATCACCCTGGTCCGCCTGGCGAGCATCAACAATCAGAACGTGACGGTCATCCTCGTCTGCGACGACATCGAAGCCCTACCCTCAGATGTACATAGCGGACTCCAGGACCTGGGGGTATTCGTCGTCGAGCGGGAGGAATTGACGGGCCAGAGTTGTGAACGACTTCTGCGGGAGTTCGTAGTTGCGAAGATATACACCCCCAACCGTGAACTTGCCGAGGGGGAAGATCCGCTGCAAAAGATCGAGATCGACATCAAGAATATGGTCAGCCTACCCGTGCTTCCCGATCTGTTCCGTCGGATTCAAACTCTAGACAATGATGCAGAGAGTGATATTCGCGACTGGGGCGAAGTGGTGGCCAAGGATCCTGCGGGCAGTGCCATGATGATTCGGCGGACCCGGTCTCCCGTTTACGGTTTCAACGAGGAGGTGACCGATGTGGGCCGGGCAGTTACGCTGCTGGGGAAGAGGACCGTAAAGGAGTTGGTGGTGTGCCAGGCGGTGAAACAGTCATTCGAACGGGTGCGCGAGAAGGGGTTCGACGTCGAGGCCTTCTGGCACCACAGTCTATCCGTCGCCACGGGAGCAAGAATTCTCAGTCTTCCACTTTCCAAGGGCAAGCGCACGCGCGAACAAGAGCGGGAATTCGCTGCCCTGAACCTGAGCGCGGAGGTGGTCGAACTCCTGCGCCAGCTCGAGCTGTGCGATCACCTTGCGTTGGACGAGGGGGAGAATCCGTTTGTCGTCGGCATGATGCACGATATCGGCAAAGTGGCGATGGCGGTAAGTT
This sequence comes from Candidatus Latescibacterota bacterium, assembly GCA_965217095.1. Classification (GTDB taxonomy): domain Bacteria; phylum Latescibacterota; class UBA2968; order UBA8231; family UBA8231; genus CAYNZV01. The sequence goes on along the minus strand of OZ244235.1, from coordinate 4,036,721 downwards.
ATCCAGGAATCTTTGCGCAGGTGGTGGAGGAGATGCGCGCTGATTCATGGCGATCACCGATGCTGGCGGCGGAAGCGAAGGTCGCCGGTGAGGTTGTTCACACTACTGTGGGTAAGTTTCTGGCAAGAGCGTGGGGCATGGGTGAGGCGTTGGAAAGGACGGTGAGCCAGCACCACGACTATGCCGACGACGACCACATGTGCTCCCTGCTCGCCATAGCCGATTTTGTCGCAGCGGCTGCACAACCGTTTCCCGAGGGTTCCCTCAACCCCGTGGTCCAGCTCGCCTCCGGAGAGGAGGGGGCCGATCTGGTCGCGGCGGCGGCCCAGTTCCTTCCCTCCGGACTGCTCGAAGGGGTTGGACTGCAGACCGGACCGCTGGTGGAGTTGGCTCGGGTTTTGACGCCGGTCATTCGCCAATCCGTGCAGGAACTTCGCGACAGCATGCGGTGAAGTTTGGGCGGGTCCGTCCTACCTCACCGGGTCGACTCAGGGCGTCGTCAAAACACTGCAGAACGCGCTGATATGCTCCGGGCCGGTGCCGCAACATCCCCCCACAACAAACGCGCCTTCCTTCACTAGCGCCGGAATGTGCCCCGCCATCTCTTCGGGACTTTGCGCGTAGTAGGTGCGCCGCGTCACCTTGTCCAGTCGGGCTACCCCGGCATTCGGGTACGCCATGATTCTCTTGCCGGCGATGCTACGGCTCTCCAACGCTTCCCGCAACTGAATCGTTGCCAGGACTGCGTACGGCATTCCGGTGTGTTCGACCAGGGTCGATTCGGCTCCGCAGTTGGTCCCCAGTATGTCGACGTATTCCAGCAGATCGACCCCCTCGGCACACTCGCCTTGGCCTAGAATCTCGACCAGATCGGTGGGTCCGTGACCCCAATCCGTCTTGTAGACAATCTCTCCCGTCTTACGATTTTTGGTGTGTTTATAGGTCAGGTTCACCGCAATAGGCAGCGCGAACTGCCGTAAAACGTCGACAATGAGGGCGGCTTCGTTGGCCGAGAACTGGGTTTCAACGCAAAAAAAATCGACGCCGTTGTCTGCCATGACTGTTGCCACCTTCTCATGCGCCGCGCGGGCCTTGTCGTTGGCAATGCCAAATACGGTATCCCCGGCGTCGGTTTCGATAGCGCCTGGGGAGGGTCCGATGGAGCCGGCGACGTAGACCTGCTTCTTGCTCTGCTCGACGGCCAGCCGAGCGTGCTCGATGGCCGTGCACACGATCGGCTCGACGTCATTTTCGTTCTTCCCCGCCATCTCGAGGTGTAATCCCGAGGCGACGAAGGTATTGGTGCCTATGGCCTCGGCTCCGGCGTCGATGTAGTCGCGATGAATCTCAACGACGGTTGTCGGATGCAGATGATTCGCCAGCGAGCTGTTGGTCAATTCAACCCCCCGATCGAACAGCCCGGCCCCAAATCCCCCGTCATACACCAGCGGCAGGGATTCCTCCAATCGTTCCGACAACGGCTTCACGATAGCCCTCCTATTAAGCGAGCAAGCTCGAATCTGGTGGTCCCTTTTTCGGCGGCGACGCGCCAGCAAAAGGGCCGGCGTCCGACTGCCGAAATTTCTAAAAGTGTCGATATATCAATATATCTTGATATTGACATTTGTCAATGCATTATCTATTTTATCGACTTATGACCGATTCTCTTCGGCTTTACAAAGCGCTTGCCGATGAAACCCGGCTGCGCCTCATGCGGTTGTTGTCGCGGGCCGCGCTCAACGTAAACGAGCTCCAGGATATTCTCCAGATGGGACAAAGTCGGATTTCCAGGCATCTGAAGATTCTGGCTGACGCTGAGCTCATCAATAGCCGGCGAGAAGGGACCTGGATCTATTATCAATGGAAAGAGCGGGATACTGCCGGCCTAGTGGGCGACACCCTAGCCCATCTCAAACGCCACGAAAGGACGGTGCCCGAGTTCGAAACGGACCTCCAGCGACTGGAGGGAGCCATCGAACGCCGCAAGGAACAGGCGCGACAGTTCTTCGATAACATCAGCGAGGCGACCGATCTCGAGCGTCGCAGCCTGAACGGCCAATATTACCGTGGAGTTGCGCTATCTTTGTTGCCGGAACGAAGCGACGCGATTTTGGACATGGGCGCCGGGTCCGGCCTCTTGCTGCCGGCGCTGGTTCAGCGCGCGCGGCAGGTGATCGCTGTGGACGCTTCTCCGACCATGCTCGAGCTGGCGCGCGAAACCCTCGGTGGGCAGCATGAACGGTGCGACTTCCGCCTGGGAGATCTGGAACAGCTGCCAGTGGCTGATGCGGAGGTCGACGCAGTGGTCCTTTGTATGGTCCTGCACCATCTATCCCGACCCGCCGCCGCCCTTGCGGAAGCCCACCGGGTGCTCAAGCCGGGCGGCTGGATCACCATTGTCGATCTTCACCAACATACCGATGAAAGCTTGCGGGAGCAGCTGGCGGATCTCTGGCTGGGGTTCCATCCAGAGGAGGTTTCAGGCTGGCTCAAGCGACTGCGATTCAACATTGCCGAAAGCGAGGTCGTCGGAGAGGCGGCTGCGCTCAAACTCATAACCTTCAAAGGACAAAAACGATGGCAACAAAAACAGCCCCTTCCGTTCCTCATAAAACCCGGGCAGGGAGAAATGGTAAAGCCGACTACAAGATAGCGGATATCGCCCAAGCCCATTGGGGTCGCGAGGAGATCCTGCTGGCGGAAAAGGAGATGCCCGGACTCATGGCCCTGCGCCGGGACTACGGAAAGAAGCAGCCGCTCAAGGGTGCGCGGATTGCCGGGTCGCTGCATATGACGATCCAGACGGCCGTGCTGATCGAGACCTTGATTGCCCTCGGGGCCAAGGTGCGCTGGGCTTCCTGCAACATCTTCTCGACGCAGGATCACGCAGCGGCGGCGATCGCCAAAGAGGGAGTGCCCGTTTTTGCCTGGAAGGGCGAGTCGGAGAAGGAGTACTGGTGGTGCACGGACCAAACGTTGTTGTGGCCGAAAGGGGAAGGACCCAACATGATCCTCGACGACGGCGGCGATCTAACCGGTTGGGTCCACCAGAAACACCCCGATCTGCTCCCGGAGATCCGCGGCGTGTCGGAGGAAACGACCACGGGGGTGCACAATCTGTATCGTATGCTCGAGGATGGAGCTTTGAAAATCCCCGCCATCAACGTCAATGACAGCGTCACCAAATCGAAGTTCGACAACCTCTACGGCTGTCGAGAATCGCTGCTGGATGGCATCAAACGCGCCACCGACATCATGACCGCTGGCAAGGTCGCAGTTGTGGCGGGTTACGGAGATGTGGGAAAGGGGTGCGTCCAGTCGATGAAAGGGTTCGGAGCTCGCGTGATCGTGACCGAAGTGGATCCGATTTGTGCGCTGCAGGCGGCGATGGAAGGCATCGAGGTGATGCCAATGAATCAGGCAGTGCGTGAAGGCGATATCTTCGTCACCACCACAGGCTGCAAAGATGTCATCACCGTCGATCACATGCAGAAAATGAAAGACGGGGCGATCGTCTGTAACATCGGCCACTTCGACGTGGAGATTCAGGTGGAGGCCTTGGGAAACGTGAAAGGGGTAAAAAAGTCAGAGGTCAAACCACAGGTGGACAAATACACCTTCCCCGACGGTCGATGCCTCATCCTCCTGGCCGAGGGTAGACTGGTGAACCTTGGCTGCGCCACCGGGCATCCCTCGTTCGTGATGTCCATGTCGTTCGCCAATCAGGTATTGGCGCAGATTGAGCTGTTCAACAAGAATTACGACGTCGGTGTACACCGTCTGCCAAAAAAACTAGACGAGCAGGTGGCGCGGTTACACCTGGACAAACTCGGGATCAAGCTCGAAAAATTAGGCAAAGACCAGGCAAGTTATCTGGGGATTTCGACGAAAGGGCCGTTCAAGCCGGAACATTACAAGTACTAGTACCAACGGCTTTCACGGTCGAGGTAGGAAGCAGAGCCCGCTGCCGGAATCCGGTGGCGGGCTTTCCATTCCGGGATAGTGCAAACCTTACGGCTGCTTTATCTCCGCGCGAATCTCTCGGATCCACCCGACTAGCTGCCTGACTTTCTCGGTCAGCATCGCATAATCGCCGGCTTCGACGATCTCCTTCGTGATAAGCTTCGAGCCTACGCCGACGCAGGAGACACCCGCCCTAAACCAGGCCTTCATGCTTTCTCGAGTGGCATCGACGCCGCCGGTGGGCATGATTCGGGTCCACGGGCAAGGTCCTTGCGCCGCCTTCACAAAGGCCGGACCACCCACCTCGGCTCCGGGAAAGAGTTTGACGATCTCCACTCCCAATTCCTCCGCCTGCGCGATCTCGCTCATGCTGCCGCAGCCGGGCGAGTAAGCCACCTTGCGGCGGTTGCACAACCGGGCAACATCCGGGTTGAGCAACGGACCCACTACAAAGTTGGCGCCGTTGGCGATGTAGAGGGCGGCCGTGGGCGCATCAACTACCGAACCCACTCCCAAAATCACCTCGGAGTCGCTTCCCAGGAAATGCGGTAGTGTCTCAGTTTGAAATTCACCAAAAATCAGGACCTGATGGAATGGAATTTATTTGAGATCCTGTAAGTTCCGTCATCATCCAAAAAGATAACCTCGCCTAAATCTCTTAAATCTTGGAGCGTTCGGTCCATGGTTTTGTCAGGAGTTTGGCCTTTAGTCCCAGTATCTCTAATCATATTTCCGAGTTCTTTGTCCAAAAGGTCTTGCCTCGTAAAATAACCATTGGAATCGACTGCATTTGGGATTGCCTTGCGGACTGCATCCTTCCAAATCATCATTTCCTCCTTAAAATGGTTTAGGTGATGTCTCAGTTTGATCCTTGATAATACTCTAAAATTAGCGTATTATAGGTAAACACCGTTCAACAGGCCACGGAAGCACCTGCTGTAGTAGGGAGGCACGTATGATCGAGCAGTACATCACGCCCGGCCTGGTGATCGCCGTGGGTATTGCCCTGTGGCGTCTCCTGGGCGGCCGCCTCGACCGAGTTGAAAGGGCAATTGATCGTCTGAACGAGCGTCTGGACCGCCACCTGGACGGGCACGCATGATCGAACTGCAGTACTCCCAATCTATTTCATGGGGCAGGCGGAGGCAAGCCGCCCACCAAGCCGTAAAATACTAATTGCGATTATCTCTTCGGCCTCTTGTCGCCGCTCGACGATTCTCTTCATTCTGCGATATATTCATAGCCAACGAGCACCTGGACCGTAACCTGGAGGGACATTCCATGCCTACAGGACCCCAAGGACAGAAGCGACCCGCAGACGTGGTAGGTTGCGCCGTCCACGTCATGAAGATCGCCACTGGCGAGATCGAAGAATCTGAACCGGTGGTCCGACAACCCGCCAGGGCAGCCGGTGGCAAGGTCGGCGGCAAAGCTCGGGCTGCCCGCCTCTCACCTGGCAAACGAAGCGAGATCGCTAGCAAGGCGGCGTCTGCACGGTGGGATCGTCCCTCTACGTGAACTGGCACCCTCCGCGCGGAATTATAAAGCCAAGCTATCTTCGCCGCTGGCGAGTGATTACTCAAAACCCATGACACAATCCAGGATTTTGAAAGCAATCTGTAATAAAGTGGACTCCAGAAAGAGGACTCTGTATATAAGCGGAGTAAAAGTAGAAGCCAAAATTATCAAGAAAAAATGTGAAGACATTTATAATTTTGAGGGGCTTGATCCTAATATTGAATTGAGTTGGGAAGACTTGCAAAAGGACTGGCAACAGGTAATGGAAGAGTTACGAATTGCCTTTGCGCAGGTAATTAAAGAGGATGAAGAGAAGGAAAAACAGGTCGTCCCGCATACCAGCTAAGAAAAACGGTATTGAATCGCAAAATACACAGAGAGAGGAGGTAATAAAGAAAGAGGAAACAATCGCGTTCCACCAAGGTCCAATTCCTGATCCAGTGTCTCTCAAGGCTTATGGAGAAGTAGATTCCACATTTCCAAATCGATTGGTTCAGCGGTGGGAGAAGGTTGGAGATCACAGAATCAAAATGTCAACCTTAACCACCCATTCCGCAGTAATTTTATCATTCCTTATCCCAATATTATCCATTGGATCTGCCGTTTTTTTGTGTTACATAGGCAAAGAATTAATGTTGGCTGGACACCTAAAGTCCGGAGGCTCGTTAATTGGCAGTATGGTCATTGCTATTTTGTCGTCTTTGTATAAATTGGGTTGGAGAAAATAAAGATTTTACGGGAGCAAAACTTGGTCTGGCTCATTTCATAGTGAAATAATGCTTGACAAATAGCCTTTTCTGCCCCATCTTATAGGGCATGAACAGGTTAGGTAAAGAACAGCGCATCCTGATTCTCAAGATGCTGGTCGAAGGATCTTCCCTTCGGTCCATCAGCCGTACGGACAACGTTTCCATCAACACCGTGACGAAGCTTCTGGTAGACGCCGGCCGGGCCTGCGCCACCTACCATGATGTCACGGTCCGCAACGTTCCCTCAAAGCGCATTCAGTGCGACGAAATCTGGTCCTTCTGCTACGCCAAGGACAAGAACGTCGAGCGGGCGAAGGCGGCCCCGCAGGGCGCCGGCGATGTCTGGACCTGGACGGCCCTGGATTCCGACACCAAGCTGATTATCTCGTACGAGATCGGCGACCGATTCGCCTGGACGGCCTTAGAGTTCATGCACGACCTGAAAGACCGGCTGGCGAACCGCGTCCAGTTGACCACAGATGGCCATCGCGTTTACCTGGAAGCCGTTGAGTCTGCTTTCGGCGGAGCCATCGACTACGCCATGCTGGTAAAGATCTACGGCGAGCCGGAAGAGTTGGAGCGGCGCCGCTACAGCCCCGCCAAGTGCCTTGACACTCGGCATGTGAGGATTTGTGGGAGGCCCGATTCGGCGGCCATCAGCACTTCCCATGTCGAGCGGCACAACCTGAGCATGCGGATGGGCATGAGACGGTTCACCAGGCTGACCAATGCCTTCTCAAAGAAGCTGGAGAACCACCTGCATATGGTCAGCCTATACACAACCTACTACAATTTCTGTCGTATTCACAAGAGCCTGCGGGTAACGCCGGCGATGGAGGCCGGCTTGACGGATACCCTGCACGATATGGACTGGTTGGTGGATCTAGTCGAGGCGGCGGCTCCAAAACCGAGGCGGCCGAAAACGTACCGGCGCCGAATTTCAAACTGAGACACTACCGGAAATGCTCCATGGTTGCCGCGAACACTTTGTGGGCGAGGTCGCCGCGGTTGGTAAACTCCACTGCCCGCACGCCGCCGGCGACACACGCTTCGGCAATGGCGATGGTGGTCTGGGCATCGCGGTTATAAAACACGGGAATGAGACCGGTGTCGACCATCGCGTTGAGCACGGTCAGTCGATCGAACTGCGCCATGGAATTGCTCCTCGTTTCTCTGTCTACGGGCGAAACGTGCGCACGAAACTATCCCAAAATCGGGCCGGCGACAATTGGAGCCCGCCACCTTGCGCACCTCCGTCCAGCGTATTGGCTGCCCTTCCTATTATGAGTACCTTGTCTACCCACATTTGGCGAAAGAAGAACGGCATTTGAAAAGATCGAACCTGCAGGTAAACCAAGAGATCTTCTCTGGCATGGAGTACTTCTCCAATGAGCAGCGGCTGACCGAGCTTGCCGATTTCTTCCAGTTCGACACCCGACGCATTCTCTTCGGAGATGGGGTCCTGTCGGAGCTCGGTGCCGAGTGCGCCCGGCTCGATGCGAGCAGAGTGGTGCTGGTCCGGGACGCCGATATCAAGCCGCTGGAAGCGTCCGTGGCTGAGGTTCTCGCTGGGGCGGGCGTCGAACTGGTGGACGTCTACACCGACATCGTGCCGAACCCCACCATCGAAAGCGTCGACCGTTTTGCCGCGTATGCCAATGGCATCGAGTGCGACGCCTTCGTCGCACTGGGCGGTGGCAGCACCATGGACACCGCCAAGACCGGATTGTGCGTCGCGACCGCAGGTGGCTCGGTCACCGACTACTTCGGATTCGAACTTTTTGACGAGCCCGCGAGATGGCCGTTGATCGGCATTCCCACCACGGCGGGAACCGGCGCCGAGGTCAGTCGCGGCGCTGTATTCGTCGGTAAGGGTGGCAAGAAGGGGGTGATGAGCGAGAAACAGTGGCCACGGGTGGCCATCATCGATCCCCAACTGTCGGCCTCCATGCCGCCGCTGTTGACCGCGGTAACCGGACTCGATGCCATCGGTCACGCCCTCGAATGCACGGCTTCCAAGAAAAGCACGCCCCTGGGGGATGCGGTTGCGAGGGAGGCGTTGAAGGCCGGGTGTCCCTATTTTGAGCGCGCCGTCGAACGCGGTGCCGGTGATCCCGATGCGCGACATCAGATGGCGCTTTGCAGCCTGCTTGCCGGATTCCTTCTAAGTCACATAAACACCGGCGCAGGACATGCACTGGGGTACGGCATCGAGAACGTTTCGAAAGAGAAGGGACGTCCCGTTCCCCACGGTGCGGCAGTGGCGCTGTTGCTTCCGGGGGTCATGAGACACAACCTGCCCGAGGTCGTGGAGAAATATTATTACGCCGCGGGTGTCGCCGACCTCGATCTAGCTGGCAAGAGCCGCGAAGACGGGGCGCGGATGATGGCGAGTTGGGTCGAGGATCTCAGACGAAGACACACCCCCTTCGGGTCGCTGGAATCTTCCGGATTGAGCAAGGAGGACATTCCTCGGATGGTGGAGATCGGCATGAGTGTCGATCGCCTGCTGACCCAGAATCCGGTAGAGCTCAAAACCGAGAATGCGGTCGCCATCTACAGCGAGATACTGAACTGAAAGGAGTCTGAGATGTCAGATTTTCCCGATATATCGAAATCTATGGCGCTGTACAAACGGGCCGGTGAGATCATACCCGGCTGGACCCAGCTCATAAGCCGGCGCGCCAGTCAATTTGCCAACGGCGTCAATCCGGTCTATGCCCAGAGTGCCAAGGGTTCCCGATTTGTGGATGTGGACGGCAATGAATTTATCGACTGGATCAACTGCGTCGGTGCCGTCATCCTGGGGCACGCGGACGAGGTCGTGGATGCGGCCGTCAAAGAGCAGATCGACCGTGGCAGCCTCTACACCGTCAACCATCCGCTCGAGGTTGAGCTGGCGGAGGAGCTGATCGCCACGATTCCCAGCGCCGAGATGGTTCGTTACACCAAAGGCGGCGGCGACTCATGCGCCGTGGCTGTACGCATAGCCCGCGGGACCGCCAACAAAGACAAGATCCTGTTTTGTGGATACCACGGCTGGCACGACTGGTACCAATCGGCCAACTACCTAGTCGATCCGGAGAGCGGTGAGTACCCCTTCGCCGGAATCGAGCCGACCGGAGTCCCGAAGGTGTTGGCGGGAACAGCGATTCCGTTCAGCGATGGCAACCTGGAGATGTTGGAGCGCTTGTTCGAGGAGAACAAAGGCGAGGTGGCCGCGGTCATGATGGAGCCTGCCCGTTCCGAGCTTCCTGAGCCGGGCTACCTGGAGGCGGTGAAAGAGATCACCCACAAGAACGATGCCTTCCTGATCTTCGACGAGGTTTCGTGCGGGTGGCGCTACAGAATCGCCGGCATTCAAGAGGTGGTTGGGGTGACCCCGGATATGACGGCGCTGGCCAAGGCAATGGGAAACGGTTACGCCATGGGGGCGGTGGTTGGCAGCAGGGAGGTTATGGAGCCGGCGGCGCGCATGTTCATATCAAGCTCTTACTGGAGCGACAATGTAGGTCTCACGGCGGCTATTACCACCATTCGCGAACTGAAGCGGAGAAACTCCGAACAGTTCTTCGAGGAGTACGGAGAGAAGGTGCGTGCAGCAATGAACGAAGCCATCGCCACCGCCGGCCTGTCGGGCAGCTGCACGGGCCTGCACGTCAATGTGAATATTTCGCTCGAGCTGCCCGATCCGAGCTTGGGGCCGGCGGTCTCGACCCTTTTTGTACAGGAGATGGTGCGCCGTGGTATTCACTGCCATATGGGGTTCAAGGCGAACATGGCCCACACCGACGAGGATCTGCAGATAACCGCCCGCGCGGCGACCGAGGCACTGCAGGTGATCAAGGCGGGGCTCGACAATGGCGATGTGGCGAGTCTATTGGTCTGCGACACGAAAGAGGATCCGTTTCGCCGGCAAGTCACATAAAAGAGGAAGCCCTTGTCGGAATCCGCGAACCTGAAACCAAGGAGTCACCATTGTCAGGGTACAAAGGGATAGCACGTTCGACCGCGATCTACAAGGAAGCCGGAGAGCTCATACCAGGCCACACCCAGCTCATTGGCCGCCGAGCCTACATGTATGCCAGCGGCGTCAGTCCGAACTACGCCGAACGCGCCAAAGGATCGCGTTTTATCGATGTGGACGGCAACGAATACATCGACTGGCTTAGCTGTTTTACCGCCGTCATTCTCGGCCACGCAGATGAGGTCGTGAATGCCGCGGTAAAAGAACAGATCGACCGCGGCAGCCTCTTTTCGGTGAACAATCCCCTTGAAGTGGAACTGGCGAGACTGCTGGTGGAGACTATCCCAAGCGCGGAGATGTGTCGGTACACGAGGAGTGGCGGTGAGGCGTGCGCCGTCGCCGTGCGCATCGCCCGCGGCACCAAGAATCGAGACAAGATTCTCTTCTGTGGGTACCATGGCTGGCATGATTGGTACCAGTCGGCGAACTACCTGGTGGATCCCGACAGCGGTGAGTTCCCATTCTCAGGCATCGAGCCGATCGGTGTCCCACGGGTACTGGCCGGCACGGCGATTCCTTTTGTCTACGGTGACCTGGAGATGCTGGAGAATCTGCTGAAAGAGAACCATGGCGAGGTGGCTGCCATCATGATGGAGCCGGCTCGCTCCAAGCTGCCCGAGCCCGGATACCTCGAAGCCGTTCAAGCACTTGCGCGCGAGCACGATGTCATACTGATCTTCGACGAGGTGTCCTGCGGCTGGCGGATCTCGTTGGGTGGTATTCAGGAGGTCGTTGGGGTCACTCCCGATATGACGGTGTTGGCGAAAGCGATATCGAATGGCTATCCGATGGGAGCGATCGTCGGTTCCCGCGAGGCGATGGAACCGGCCGCACGCATGTTCCTGTCCAGCTCCTACTGGAGCGACAATGTTGGCCTGGCCGCGTCCGTCACTACCATTCGCGAGCTCAAACGGCGAAACTCCACAGAGCGCTTCGCTGAGCTCAACAAGAAGGTGACCGATGCGTTGAACGGCGCGATCGAGGCGTCGGGCTTGAAGGGTCGGTGCGCAGGTCTGCACCCGGCGATCACCTTCGATCCTCCCGATCCGTCTCTCGCACCCAAGGTATCGACTCTGTTCATGCAGGAGATGTGCAAGCGGGGCTGTTTCGGCTTGAGTTTCATCTCCACCCTGGCGCACACCGACGAAGACATCCAGGAAACCGTGGTCGCGGCCAAAGAGTCGATGGAAGTGATCAAGTCTGGTCTCGACAGCGGCGATCTGGACCGCCTTTTGGAGTGCGACACCAAGCAGGACGTATTCCGCCGGCTGGTGAGCTGAAGGAATCCATGATACCGTGAGTGATAAAATCGAGAAGAGTGAAGCCGCATGGCGCCAGCAGCTGACGGATGAGCAATACCACGTCACGCGCCAAAAGGGTACCGAGCGGCCGTTTACGGGGAAATACCACGACTCCAAACAGGCCGGCACCTACACCTGTGTCTGCTGCGGCCAGTCCCTGTTCGCCTCCGACGCCAAGTTCGAGTCCGGAACCGGGTGGCCCAGCTTCTGGAAGCCTATCGCCAACGATTGCCTGGCGGAAAACACCGACCGCAGCCACGGGATGACGCGCACGGAGGTGCTTTGCAGCAAGTGCGACGCCCATCTCGGGCATCTCTTTCCGGATGGTCCGCAGCCGACCGGTCAACGCTATTGCATGAATTCCGCGTCACTTGATTTCGAAGAGAAATCTGGGGACTCGACCTGAAATCCTTCACGTTCTTCCATAGAGTTTTATCTGGCGAGACCTTTGGCACTACGACAGCCATCTCGGCATACCAAGGAGAATGGAATACGAAGGAACAGACACATCTTGTCAGTGATTGTTGCGCTGATCATCGGGTGTTTGAACCATACCACCTACGCGCAGATTCTGTCCGGCACCGTTGCCACCCCGGTTACGGCCGGCCGCTTTCCGCAGATGCGAGCGATCTCGAACGCGGCCGTTACCATTACCAGCGATGATGAGCCGATTCATATCTTCAAGACGGTGACCGACGAAGACGGCCACTTCTCCGTCGACCTTTCGATTCCCACAGCCGTGGGTGAGTCGGCCGGAGTCACGCCCGCCGAATTTCACCTACAGCAGAACTACCCGAATCCGTTCAATCCTTCGACCCTAATTCCGTACCAGTTGCCTGACGATGATCGCGCGAGGGTTGTGATCTACAACAGCCTTGGACAACGGGTGCGCACTCTGGTGGATGCCGATCATCGGTCAGGTGCGCACACAGCGCGGTGGAACGGCACTGATGATGCAGGAGCGTATGTCGCCGCCGGCGTCTACTTCTACCGTCTGACCTCGGGAGAACGACACCAGGTGCGCAAGATGGTTCTGGTGGATGGGCCGGAAGGGGATGCTTCTGGTGTTGCCGCCGTGGTTGGGGGATCGCTTCCCGCACCGAAAAAGGCAGCCTCCCGCAGCTATACCATATTCATCGATCGCTTCGATCTCGTCCCCTTCGAGGAGCGGGGGGTAGCAATCGAAGCGAGCACGCAGCTGGATTTTGCTGTGATGCTCGATCGCCGAGAAGGTTTGGTCTATCTGCGCGAGGGGCGCAAGCAACTCTTCGCCGACGCCTACCTCATCGACGAGTTGACCGGCGTAAAGCGGGTGCAGCATACACCCACTAAATACGAAGGCAATCCGATCATCCGCTCGGAATTCGACTGGGAGAACCTCTACATCCAGATTCGCGACGCTCCTCTATGGAATCCGGAGAAACGGCGTTGGGAGATGTGGTATTGGGGACGGGGGATCGGTGTTGAGGGGATCGGGACGTTCCTCGCGATTTCCGACGACGGCCTCCGTTGGGAAAAGCCGATCGTCGGCGCTTTCGAGTTCAACGGTTCCAAAGAGAACAACCTGGTGACGCCGATGTCGCCGTACGATCTGTTCCTCTACCACGTGCAGTACGACGAGCGCGACCCCGATCCGCAACGGCGATGGAAGGCGCTCATCGGCGATACCAACCCGCGGCCAGCAGCGTCGCCGGACGGGATCGACTGGACCTTCCTCTCTGACAAACATATACCCTCCGGTGAGGAAGGGTTTCTGATCTACGACGAGCTTACCGGGCGCTTCGTGTTTACCCTGCGGGTGATGCACGATTCCGGTTTCGGACTGCGACAGCGTGCCGTCAATATCTCCACCAGCAAGGATTTCATCGAGTGGACCGACCCGGTATTGATGTTTGCCGCCGATGCCCGCGACCAGGACCTGGGCGCCGAATGGCTGCAGCGATTTACCTCGGATCCCGCTTATCGCCAACCGCTGGTCAACGACCCGGACCAGTACAATACCCAGGTCTACAACATGGCGGTATTCCCGTACGAGGGCATCTACGTCGGCATGCCGACCATGTTCCGTACCTCTGGGACCAGCAGTAGGGTGCCCTGGGGAGACGGCTTTTTCGGTGCCAGGCCTCGCGGTGAGCCCCAACTTGCGCGATTGGCAGTACGCCATAGATGAGCAGCGGCCCGATTTCCTGCCGATCTCGCCTGTGGCCGACGATGTGTTCGACACCGCGCAAATCGAACCTCCGTCCCGACCTATCCAAATGGGAGACGAGCTGTTCTTCTACTACACCGGTCTCAAGTTTCGCAGTATCAGTGCCACCGGCGCCTCCGCCATTCACGTCTCGATGTTGCGCCTGGACGGTTTCTTTTCCGTGCAGTCCGGGAATGACCCCGGCACGGTGCTTACCAAACCCCTGGTCTGGCGCGGCTCGAAACTCTGGGTGAACGCCGACGCCGATGGCGGCGAATTGCGAGCTGAGCTGCTGGACGCCGAGGGCAATCTCCTGCGTTCCGGTTTGAGTTTTCAGAATGCCGACCCAGTGGTAAGAGACGATATTCGCCTTCCTGTGAGGTGGTCCGGCACCGAAGATCTGAGCGAGCTGATCGGTCAAACCGTGCGGCTGCGGTTCCAGCTACGCAACGCGGAGGTAGTCCAGGCAGTCCGCATCGGTTCTTGAAACTCGCCAACCGAGCCCGGGTAGTGCTTGCCAGCGCGAGGATACGCCATGCACTGAACATATGGTAACTCCGGTTAAATGGATACCCCAAAGAGACGATATTCGCCTTCCTGTGAGGTGGTCCGGCACCGAAGATCTGAGCTGATCGGTCAAACCGTGCGGCTGCGGTTCCAGCTACGCAACGCGGATCTCTTCGCCTTCTGGACGGAGTAGCTAATTGCCTACACCGCGTTCGACCATGTCGATGATGATTCCGCTGGGAGCAGCGGTAGTGATGGTCGTCGTTGTCGGTTGCATGGCTCCCTCCGTCTCGACACCAAAACCCAATGTTGAATTGACCGATTGCGCGCAGGATACGGGCATCGCCGCGGCCGAATGCGGCAAGGTCGAGGTTTATGAGGATCGGGCAGCAGGCGAAGGTCGAACCATCGATCTAAACGTCGTGGTGTTGCCGGCGGTGAAGAGCAACGCCAAGCCGGATCCTCTATTCTTCCTCGCCGGTGGTCCCGGAGTTGGTGCCACCGAGCTGGCCAAGGCGATTCGCCCAGTGTTTCGGCGCTTGAACCGCGATCGCGATATCGTTCTCGTGGACCAGCGCGGTACGGGATCCTCCAATCCCCTGGACTGCAACTTCGACAAATTTGATTTCGAGGATCGCTTTGAGCTCGAGCCGGACCTGGAACAGCTTCAGGCTTGCGCCGATAGCCTCGAGGCCAATCTCACGTTGTACACGACCTCTACAGCGATGGACGACCTGGAGGAAGTGCGTGATGCACTGGGGTATGAAACGATTAACCTCTACGGAGGATCCTACGGTACCAGAGCAGCGCTGGAATACATGCGCCGTCACGGGGAGCGCGTGCGCTCCACTGTGCTGGACGGCGTCGCCCCGGCCGACCCTTTCTTCTTCTTGCACACGGGTCGGGATACTCAACGAGCCCTGGACCTGATGTTCGAGGACTGCCGGAGCGACTCTAACTGCAGCAATACGTTCCCCCGCTTAGAGTCCAAGTTTTACGAGCTTCTCGGTCGCTTGGAGGAACATCCTGAAGAGGTATCGCTGGCTGATCCGTTTACCGACCGCAGAGCCGACCTGGTGATGCACTGGGAAATAGTCGCAGCGCTGGTGCGCGCGACCCTGTACAACTCGGAGTTGACATCCCTCCTTCCCTTGTTGATCGATCGCGCCCACTCCGGCGACTATCAACCTTTGATCACCACGGCTTCCGCCTTTGAGGGGGTTGAAGAGAAGCTCAGCGGCGGTTTGTTGCTCTCAGTGTTGTGTACGGAGGATTTCCCGCATGTCGACGGTGCTCCCCCCGCGGAGAGTTTCCTGAAAGGCACGATTGTCGGACGATTCCGCAAGGTCTGTGAACACTGGCCGCGGGGAGAGCTGACTCCGGATTATCATGAGCCGATTGTGTCTGAGATCCCAACGTTGGTGCTCTCCGGTAATGTCGACCCTGTCACCCCTCCGCGCTGGGCCGAGCGCGTAACGGAGCATCTGAGCAACGGGCGCCACATCGTGGTGCCCGGGATCTCTCATGGCGTGGTGGCCAGTGGCTGCGTGCCCGATCTGCTGCTCGAGTTCGTCAATGCGGCCAGCGCTGACAGTCTGGACGCGACCTGCGTCGAGCAGCTGCACAGGATGCCGTTCTTCAATAGTGCGACGGGACCTCTCGTCGGCGAAAAACAATGATCGAAGTCGAGCAGCTGCGAAAACGCTTCGGTGAGATCGCCGCGGTAGATGGCGCCAGCTTCAGTGCCGAGAATGGGTCCGTCATCGGGCTTCTGGGACCTAACGGCGCCGGCAAGACCACAACCTTGCGCATGCTCTACGGCCTCATCGAACCGGACGCAGGTCAAATGCGCATCGACGGCATCGATGTTGGTCGCGACCCGCTGTCGGCACAGTCTCGCATCGGGGTTTTGCCGGATGCTCAGGGCTTGTACCAACGGCTGACGGCCCGCGAGCACATACGCTATTTCGGCAAACTGCACGGTTTGACCGGCTCCGACCTGGAAGGACGCATAGAGGAACTGATCCAGCTTCTGGAGATGAACGAAATCGCCGACCGCCGGGCACAGGGGTTCTCCCACGGGGAACGCATGAAGGTTTTTCTCGCCCGGGCGCTGGTGCACGGGCCGAACAATCTGATGCTGGACGAGCCCACCAACGGTCTCGATGTACAGAGTACGCGTACCTTGCGACGGTTGATCCGCAGGTTGCGGGACGAGGGCCACTGTGTGCTGTTTTCCAGCCACGTCATGCAGGAAGTCTCGACTCTCTGCGACAACATCGTGATCATGGCCAGCGGCACCATCGCTGCCCAAGGGGCCCCGGAAGAACTGCTGGTGCAGACTGGACACCGCAACCTCGAGGACGCCTTCGTGGTGCTCACCGGAATCGACGAAGCGATAGAATGAGTTCCCTGACTTACTTCGTTCTCGTGGTCCTGCGCAAGGAGCTGATCGACGGCCTGCGCGATCGACGCTCGGTCTTTTCCACACTTATGTTCCCGCTGATGATCCCAGTTATGATCATCTTCATGTTCGACCTGATGGCCGACAAGCGGCGCGAACCCGGCAGCGTGGAGGTGCCGGTGGTGGGGGCCCAATACGCCCCGGCTCTGATAGATTGGCTGCAGCAAAGAGACATTCACGCCGTGGAGGGTCCCGCCGACCCCTATCTCGCCGTGCGTGAGCGCGAGGTGGACTACGTACTGGTTATACCGGACGATTTCGCCGAGAAATTCGCCCGCGGCCGAACCGTAGAATTGGAGATGATCGTTGACAGCTCCCACGATGAGAGCGACCCGGAGAAACGAAAGGTTCGTGAAGCTGTTGCGGCGTACGAGAAGACCATAGCAACGCTCCGACTCATCGCGCGCGGGGTAAGTCCGCAGATCGTGCGACCCATCGCGCTGCACGAGGTTGAAATCGCCAGCGCCCAGAAACTCTCGGCGCGGATCCTGCTGTTTATCCCGATGTACGTATTGATGGCCGCCTTCATGGCTGGTATGAACGTTGCAATAGACACCACCGCGGGGGAGCGGGAGCGGGAATCCCTGGAGAGCCTGCTGGTGAACCCGGTGCCGCGCCTGGCGATCGTACTGGGCAAATGGCTGGCCGCCGTCCTGTTCTCTGCATCAGGCATCGCATTGACGTTGGGGGGCATGGTCGTCGCTTTGCGGTTCGTGCCGCTTCCGGAGTTGGGAATACGTTTCAACCTCGGAACGTTCGAAGTGGTCGGGGTACTGGCGGCCACGCTGCCGATGGCATTGCTGGCCGCCGGTCTTCAGGTTCTCATTGCGAGCTTCGCACGTTCCTTCAAGGAGGCCCAGACCTACATGTCCCTGTTGATGCTGATACCGATGATCCCCGTGATCGCCTTCATGGTCAAAGCGGCTAGCGTCGAGAGCTGGATGTATCCCATCCCCGTGCTCGGCCAACAAGCCCTGATGACCAAGGTCCTCCAAGGGGAAACGGCGAGTTTCGGTTTTTTCATCCTGGCGGGATTTTCCTCACTCGTGATAGGGTTTGTGTGCGTCGCGGTGACAGCTCGATTGTTTCGCCGGGAAAACATCATCTACGGTCGCTGATTCGCCGGATTGGCCATGCCACCTGAACAGAAGGCGAACCCGGTCCACGTGCAGATCTACTGGTCTCCCATGTGTCTGTGGTGTTGGAAAGTGAAGTGGTTGCTGAGCCGCAAGGGGGTTGTCTACGAGCAGACTCACGTGTGGATGATACTGGGATGGAAACCTTCCACGCCAAGCTTCCGAGAAATGTACCACCGGACGGGAGGAGAATACGAGGTTCCACAGATCTTCGTCAACGGCGAGCATGTCGGTGACGACGACACCCTGTTCGATCTGGACCGGGCAGGAAAGCTGGACGCTCTCTTGGGGATGGCGAACTAGAATCTCAACCTATCGCCCTGCGTAACGCTCCGAGCAACTTATCTATATCGTCCATGGTATTGTACCCATGGATGGCAATTCGAAGACGACCGGCGTGGCTCATGATATGGATGTCCTGGTCGTGCAAAGCTGCGTTGATCTCCTCCGCATCCGGGTGGCGAAAAGCCAGAATGCCTGCCACAGCATCGGGTTGAAGCGGTGTCAACAGCTCAACCGGCAGTTGGGAGATTCCTTCCAAACAAGCTTCGACCAGCGGTTTGCAATAGGCATCGATCGCCTCGCTGCCCACGGATTGGATGTAGCGCAGCGCGGCGTTGGCAGAGTATATGGCCCCATAGTTCGGCATGCCGACCGAAAAGCTGTCGGCGCCAGGAAGGCTGACAGCCCGGTCGAGGCGGTCTTCCCGCAGAAACGGATCGTCCAGATTAAACCAACCTCCCGCCGGCACCGTCCATTGCTTCGTGCGCTCTTTTGGCACGCCCACCAGTCCGCCGCCGTGGGTTGCGAGAATCCATTTGTGGGTGGAACTGACGATCAGGTCGGCACCTGTCAGCTGTAGGGGTACTCTTCCCAGGGCTTGCGTGACGTCGATGGCAAGCAAAGCGGCCGATTGGGCGTGAACCAGATCGGCGATCTCGGGAACCGACACGCGGAATCCGTTGAAGAAACTCACCAGCGACACCGTCACCAGGCGGGTCTGCGGTCCCACGAGGCTTCCCAGGTCCTCCAGCAGCAGGGCACCGTCTTGCGCTCGCCACACCCGCACGTCCGCGGGACAGCTTGGCTGCAGCCATGGGGTTGCGCTGGCGGGGAAGTCGAGATCGGAGATGACGACTTCGTCGCCGTTTTGCAGTCCCAACGCCAGGTTCGCCAGGTTGAAAGCTTCGGAGGTGCAGGAACAGATACCGATCTCTTCGGGACTCAGGCCGAAGGCTGCGGCTGTCTGCTCCTTTGCCTGTTGCCGTTGCTTTTCGTGCAACGGCCGGCCATCCATACCCAGCATCTTGTCTTTGCCGTACTGGGCCAACGCATCGAGGACGACCTGTGGTGGTATGCCCTCAGCGGCCGTGTTGAGGTAGGACTGTTCGCGAAGGGAGGGGAAATCGGTGTAGCGAGATGTTTCCGTGAGCAAAGCAGAATCCTTTCGTGCTGTGTTTTATCGAGGGCGTCGGTGGCGGACTAGAGCAATCGCAACAGGGCTCTGAAGTCCTCTTCGCCCGGTCTCTGGTTTACGGCATGGGAGGAGACCGCCTGTAATTCCGCCGCTCCGTTGAAAGCGATGCTGAGGCCGACCGCCTGGGCAAGGTGTATATCGTTGCGACCATCCCCTACGAAAGCGCAGTCGTTCGCGATGAGGCCGTGCTCTTTCATGATCAACCGCATGAAATCCAGTTTACCTTCGTAGTCGCAAGGCAATAGGTTCCAATGAAGCAGCTCGCCGTTTTCATCCCAGAAATATTCACAGGCGGCGAAGGCGTGGTCGATCTTGAGATCGACGAGCGCCCGGTCCGCCTGCGCCTTGAATCCACCTGAAATAAGCGCCGTCCGCACGCCGCGGCTGCGCAGCTCCTCGAAAACCTCTTTTACCCCAGAATGGTAATCGATGCCGGCCATCACCGAATCGAACAACGTCTTGGTGACGCCGTACTTCTGGTGGATGCGGATGGTTTCTTCCATCCACTCGACGTAGCCGGCGTACTGGCCGGCATTCCATTTGTCTACGGTTACCGATTCTTCGTGCTCGCCCTCGGGTCCCAGCTGTTTTGCGAGCAGGCCCCAGGCGCTGGGAGCGACGTTGCCGCGGACGTCGTGAACGGCTTTGTGGAAGAGGGTGCCTTCCATGTCGAAGAACACTAGCTTGATGGACATGAGCGTCTCGAGGTGGCCGGTCCCGGATATCCCCTCGCTCATTCTCGCCCGGCGTCCTGCCGGGCTGCGAGGCAATTCCGTCCTCTCCGCTGTCCTGCGGACAGGACGTTTTGAATCCGCTCGGGGACACCCTGGAACGTCCCCCCATCGGGCGCACTGATTGTCCACCACATGAGATTCCCTCAGGTTGCTCGTTGGGCGGCTTTCCACACCGCCGCCGGTTTCGACGCCGGCTTTTCGCGCGCGGCCAGCTCTTCCAGGTTCCAGTTGACCTGGATACGCATGCGCCCCTCTTCCTTGCGGTCGAAAAGGAGGTGGTTGTGTTCGATGCCATACAAAAACAGATCGTGGGTTACCTGTACGTCCTGCCGGCAGTACTTCTCGATGAGGTCCATCCGCCCCTCTTTGAACCATTGCAGTGCCTGCAAACCGTCGGCGCTTTTGGGGCTGTTCAACGTCGCTGTCGCCAGAGCGTCGAGACTCACGCGATACCTGAGGTAGGCGTGCACGTCTTTGATAATGTCGAGGGTGTTGAGCTCGCGAAAATCGAAGTTGGTGTATCCTCGCAGCACGCTGTAATCGAAGCCGACGATGTTGAATCCCACAATCAGATCGGCGCGCTGTAGATGCTCTATGAGTCGATCGACATCCTTTTCATGGTAGATTACGAAATCGTCCAGACGGCTGTCCCAGACGATGCCTACCGACATGCGCATCAAATACGTCTTGTTCCAGCCGCCGACTTCGGCGGCGCTCAGTTGGGTTTCCAGGTCGAAGACGACCAGGTGCGGCCCCGTGTCCTCGACCACCGGCAGATCGCTTTCTACCTGTTCCCAGGAGGCAAAGATAGGAGGTTCATCGTCGAGCTCGTCTCCGGGGGATGGGGGCGACTCGTGGGTGCGGCGTCCGCTGAGAATCTCCAACAAATGGACGCTCCCGGCTTTGTCCAACGGAACGTTGCCGGCGCCACATGACGGGAAGTGGATGCAGGATGGGCACCCGAGCTCGCAGTCGCAGGTCGAAACCAGATCGAAGGTCATCTCGAGCAACGCGTCCAGCTTGCTAAACCCTTTTTCGGCTAGGCCGATACCGCCGGGGTAGAAATCGTAGACGAAGATGGCGCCCAAGCGCAGCTGCGGATGAAGGGGGTAACAGATGCCCCCCACGTCGGTGCGCTCACTCAATGCGAAGAATGGAAACAGGGATTTCATAGCGTGTTCGATAGCGTGCATGGAGCCCATGTGGTGGTACCCATGGCGCTTGAGCTCCTTCTTGAAGCGAGCATCCAGTTCGATCCAGAAGCCCACGGTTTCGAAATGCTCCACCGGCGCTTCGAGCTCGTGTTTGCTGATAATCGCCTGATCGCTCACCCTCACCTTGTCGAACCCGACCACTTGCGAGCTCACCTTGAGACGCCCCATCTTCGCCAGGTAACCGAACATCGGTCTCGATTTCAGCTCCTCGAGGATCTCGGTCTCCTTGTTGGAGCGCGCCCGGGTGTAATACGGAACATCGACCTCATTGGCATAGATGTGCCTCTTCTTCGCATCCCGTCCGCCGATCTGATACTGCCTGCCGCGGTGCAGATAGATCGCACCTTCGTAACACTCGGAGTAGATCTGCCTGCCACTGACGGTGCCGATGATGCTTCGGGTGCCCGCTTTGTAGATGGTCCACGATTCGCCGACGCTGCGCATGTTGACCAGCCGATGCGGCTGTTTGCGGGCGGCGTACCAGGTGTTTCCTTCGGCTCCTTCGAGCAGATCGCCTTCTTCTACCATTTCCTCGATGGCCGCGCGCCATCCGGGTATTTGATACTCTGGCTCGTCGAGGCTCAGCGGCAACTCGCGCGCGGCGCAGGCAAGGTGGCCCTTGAGGACATACTTGTTGGAAGGGTCTACCACCGCATCTTCGAAGGAGCGACCGAAGAAATGTTCCGGGTGTCGCATGAAGAACTGATCCAGCGCGTCTCGACTCGCGATGAGCACGATCAACGATTCGTTGCTGGCTCGGCCGACCCGTCCCGCCCGTTGCCAGCTATTGACGATCGATCCGGGGTAGCCCACCAGTATACACACATCCAAACCCCCGATATCGATGCCCAGCTCTAGCGCCGACGTGGAGACGACACCCTTGAGGCGACCGTCCAGAAGCGCGGCTTCGATCTGCCGCCGCTCCTCCGGCAGATAACCGGCGCGGTAGGAGCTTATCACGTCGCGAAGATCGTTGCGGGATTGGGTAACCCAGTGATAGATGAGTTCGGTGATGACCCGAGCGCGGGTGAACACGATGGTTCGCAGGTCGCGGGTGACGCTCAATCGCAACAGACTGGCAGCGAGGGTGTTGGCGCTTTCGGTCGGGTTGAGAAAAAGAAAATGCCGGCGAGCGCTGGGGGCGCCATTCTCCACTACGGCGTGAAACCTCCGGTTGAAGAGGCTGGAAGCGAGTTCGGTCGGATTGCCGATGGTGGCCGAGCTGGTGATAACCAGAGGCTGGCTGCCATAGGATGCGCACACCCGGTTGAGACGTCTGAACAGATGCAATACATGCGACCCGAAGATGCCGCTGTAGGTGTGCAGCTCATCGATGACGATGAATCGCAATGCTTTGAAGAAATCGGCCCATTGCTCGTGAAAAGCGAGCAAGCCGGCATGCAGCATATCGGGCGTGGTGATCAACAGGTGAGGTGGATCCGACTTGATCTTGCGCCGGGCGTGAGCCGGGGTATCGCCATCGAAGATGTCGACGCGAAGCTTACTGTCGAGCCGCCGCAGAAGGGACTTCAGCTCGTCGAATTGATCCTGTTCCAGCGCTTTCAGCGGGAAGATGTAGAGTGCGCGCCGGGTCGGATCTTCGAGCAGGGAAGCGACGATCGGTGCGTTGTAAACTAGCGTCTTGCCACTGGCCGTGGGTGTGGAAATGACCACATTTTCGCCGGCCAGAACCTTTTCGATGCCCTCGACCTGGTGGCAATAGAGAGAGCGCACACCCGCCGCCTCGACGACGCGATTGACCGCGGCTGGAAGCCGATCTCTGCCTTCGACCAGACGGCCTTCGTGCGGCGGAATGGTCTGCTCGTGAACCAGCGTGTCTCCAAGGACGCGCCGTTTCAGGAAGCTCAGATAATCTGGAACGGATACGGGAATAGGCGGTTCCTGAGACATCAAAAAGCGGGAATTCCTGGATTGGGAAGGGGTGGTTGAAGGATAGCGGTTGAATGTGATCTTTTCAAGTAATTTTCCACTGGATGGAATCCTGCTCCGGGTGCATGTTGATTCTCAACCGTCAGCGCCCGGCCGACTGGTCCACATCTTCCGCACCTGGATTACGTGTGAAAGCCAAACATCTTCACCGCTGGAATCTCACTCCCAAGGAAGCCGTCGTGATCCAGAAACGGCTTCGCGACAGGGTAACGATCGCGCCGTTGGCTACCACAGTGCAAAGGGTTGCAGGGGTGGACGTCTCCGTGAAGAACGGCAGGGCGATTTCGGCCGTGGTGATTCTAGGCTACCCTGAGCTGGAAGTCGAGGAGATCCGGATCGACGAACGCGCCATTCAGTTTCCGTATGTGCCCGGGTTGCTCTCGTTTCGCGAATGTCCGGGCGTGCTGGCAGCTTTCCGAAAGCTGAGACGGCGGCCGGACCTCATGCTGGTGGATGGCCATGGAATTGCGCACCCCCGGAGGATAGGCATCGCCGCCCACCTGGGTTTACTGCTCGACCTCGCCACCATCGGTTGCGCCAAATCGCGCCTTTGCGGCGTCCACGACGAGCCGGGTTCGGAGCGTGGGTGCCGCGTGCCTCTCATGGACCATTCCGAGACGATCGGAGCGGTGGTGCGCACGCGCACGAACGTCAAGCCGATCTACATCTCCGTGGGGAACCGGATCATGCTGGACGAAGCGGTGGAGCACGTGCTTGCATGCGGCGGCGGCTACCGACTTCCCGAACCCACCCGACTAGCTCATCACGCCGCCGCGGGCAAATTGGAGGCCGGCCTGCGATGATCGACTGGACCGAAGTCGAAGCGGAGGTAACAACCCACCTGCAGATGCTGCTGCGCATCGATACCACCAATCCTCCCGGCAACGAAACCGCGGCGGCACAGTACGTGTCCGCGGTGCTGGAGCGCGAGGGATTCGAAATGGAAATCACCGAATCACAACCTGGCCGTGGCAACATTACTACCCGGTTACGCGGCGGCGATCAGCCTCCGCTTTTGCTGTTGGGGCATCTGGATGCGGTCGCCTGCGAACCGGACAAATGGACACATCCTCCGTTCGGCGGGGAGCTTGACGATGGATTCATCTGGGGACGTGGAGCCCTGGACATGAAGAACATGGTGGCCGCCGAGCTTATGGCGATGTTGTTGCTCAAGCGCGAAGGAATCGCGTTAAACCGGGACGTTCTGTATGCGGCCACGGCTGACGAAGAAGCGGGCAAGGGAGAGCACGGACCGGGTTGGCTACTGGACAACCGTCCCGAGCTGATCGATGCCCCGTTCATTTTGACCGAGGGAGGTGGCAGCGACCTGCGCCTGGGCGGCCGCCGGTTTTATACCTGCCAGACGGGTCAGAAGGGGATTTGTCGCATGCGAGTTCACGCCCGTGGCGAGCCGGGGCATGGCTCGATCCCGCACAACAAGAATGCGGTGGTAAATCTGTGCAAAGCGATAGGTCGGCTGCACGAGATGGATCTGCCCCTTCACCCATCGGCGACGATGATCCGTTTTCTGGACGAGATCGCCCGCGGCCAACAGGCTGACCTGGCAACCGCTCTGCGCGATCTGGCCGATCCGCAACGCAGCGCCGCCGCGTTCGAGCGACTGACACTGCCCACTGAATTCAAGGGGGAGCTAAGCGCGCTGTTGCGCAATACCGCGTCGGTCACCATGCTCCAGGCGGGAAGCAAGATCAATGTCATTCCGGCAACGGCCACCGCATGGGTGGACGGTCGCATATCACCGGGACAGACCACGGAGAGCTTTGTGGCCGAGTTGCGCCCGTACATCGGTGACGAGGTGGAGATCGAGATCGATCAGTACAGCCCGCCGCTGGAGGCGAGTTCGGGATCGCGCCTGTTCCAAACCGTAGTGGATGTAATGGCCCGGCATGATCCCGAGGCACCGGTGGTTCCGTCGTTGATGGCCGGCGGGACCGACGCCTATGCCGTACCGGCAGCAACCCGGGCTCGAGGAGATGCGACTGGTCCACGGTCACGACGAACGCACCTCGGTGGCAAACCTTCTCTTCGCGACGCGGATCATCTACGACATCGTCTGCGGCTTTGGCGGCTGCTGATCTGCGCCGGGGTGCAGGGTTGGAGTTGACGATCAGGTGACAAAGCGGAGGGCATTTTGGAACAGTCGCAGCCACGGGCTGAATTCACCCGACCAATCCGGTGGCCGCCAGGACAGCTGCACATTGCGGAAGACCCGCTCCGGATGGGGCATCATGATCGTCACCCGTCCGTCGATAGAGCTGAGTGCCGCCATCCCACATGGAGACCCGTTCGGATTGCACGGGTAGCGCTCGGTGGAAGCACCCCGGTTGTCGACGTAACGTAGCGCGATCAATCCGGCGGCTTCGGCTTTCCGCTGTGCCTCCGCATCAGCAAACTCGGCCCGCCCTTCTCCGTGGGCGCAGGGAATCCCCAGTCGCGCGCCCGCCATGTCGCCAAGCAATATCGACGGGCTTTCCACTACCTCCACGGTGACGTAGCGCGCCTCAAACTGCTCTGAACGGTTGCGCAGAAAACGCGGCCACGAGTCGGAACCTGGGATCAGCTCCTTGAGGTGGGACAGCATCTGGCACCCGTTGCAAACCCCTAGGCTAAACGTGTGCGGGTCGCTGAAGAAGGTCTGGAACTGCGTTCGAAGGGTATCGTTGAACAGAATGGTGCGCGCCCAACCGGCCCCCGCGCCCAACACGTCGCCGTAGCTGAAACCACCGCATGCCACGAGGCCCTGAAAGCTCTCAAGCGCGGCACGACCCGTGAGCAGGTCAGTCATGGCGACATCTATCGAGTCGAAACCGGCGGCGTCGAAGGCCGCAGCCATTTCTACCTGGCCGTTGACTCCTTGTTCGCGCAGAACGGCGATCCGTGGTCGATCGGATCTCGCCGGCACGGCGTCCCCGTCCACCTGGAAGCCAACCTCGAAGCTCATGCCTATATCCTCGTCGTCAGCGAGGGATTCGAACTCTTGAAGCGCGCAATCGGGGTTGTCCCGCAGCGACTGCATCCGGTAGCTGAGCTCCGACCAGGTTTGCTGCAGCGATCGCGTTGGCACGCTCACCAACTGCTCTCCATCGCAGTTGATTCGCAACATCGTTGCGGCCGTCGGGTGCCCGAGGTCGTGGGTCACAGCCGCAAGGCCGTGGCGTTCGAAAACAGCCATCACTGCCGGAAGATCGCCCTTGCGACATTGCAGGACGACACCGACTTCCTCCGCGAACAAGGCCGCATGCACGTCTCCTCCGAGCACGCCAACGTCCACCTCCACCCCGCATCCGCCCGCGAACGCCATCTCGGCGAGGGTTACGAAGATGCCGCCATCGGAACGGTCGTGATACGCCAACAGAAAATCCGTGGCCATGAGCTCCTGCACGGCGTCGTAGAGTCGCTTGAGCTCTGCGGAGTCTACGTCAGGGCACTCCTCGCCCAGCTGGTTGTGGACCTGGGCATACACCGAGCCACCCAGGCGATTCCGGCCGTGCCCAAGATCCACCCCTATCAGCCGGCTCTCGCCCTCCGCCGTCAGCGCCGGCGTCAGGGTCTGGCGAATATCCTCAACCGGCGCAAACGCCGAGATGACAAGGCTAAGGGGCGCCGACATCTGGTGGCTCTGGCCGCGGCTGTCCTGCCACACGGTGCGCATGGAGAGACTGTCCTTGCCGACGGGAATGGCAATGCCGAGATCGGGACAGAAGTCCAAACCCACGGCGCGGACCGTGTCGTAGAGCAGTGCATCCTCACCATCCTCACCACAGGCGCACATCCAGTTGGCGGACAGCTTGACGTTGCCGAGCGGCCCGATGCGCGCGGCGGCGATGTTGGTGATCGCTTCCGCGATCGCCAGACGACCCGATGCCGGAGCGTCGATCAATGCCACCGGAGTGCGTTCCCCCATCGCCATGGCAGAGCCGGTGTAGGTCTTGAAGGAGGTGGCGGCGACAGCCACATCAGCAACGGGTACCTGGTAGGGCCCCACCATCTGGTCCCGGGCGATGAGTCCGGTCACCGTGCGGTCGGCGATGGTTATGAGAAAGGATTTGGAGGCCACCGCCGGAAAACGCAGAACACGGTCGATGATCTCCTCGAGGTTGAGGTGGGACCGCTTCAGCGGGATCAAGTTTTGGTGACGGCGCGAGACATCACGTACCAGTCGCGGTGGTTTGCCGAGGATGACATTGAGAGGCAGGTCGTCGATCGGCCGGCTTTCGAACTGCGAATCTTCCAGGTTGAGTTTGCCGTCGTCACTGATCTGGCCGATTACCGCGAAAGGGCAACGTTCCCTTGCGGCCAGCTCCGCGAACCGGTCTCCGTGGCCGCGACCGATGACGAGGACGTAACGTTCCTGGGCTTCGTTGCACCAGAGCTCCATCGGGCTCATCCCGGGGTCGGCATTCTCGATCTTTCTCAACTGGAACACGGCGCCAGTATCTGCGACGAGCTCGGGACAGGCGTTGGAGAGCCCGCCGGCACCCACATCGTGGATGCTGAGGATCGGATTCTCCGCCCCAAGAGCGATGCAGCGATTCAACAGTTCCTGGCACCTGCGCTCCATCTCCGGGTTGTCCCTTTGCACCGAGGCGAAGTCCAAGTCTTCCACATTGGTTCCGGTGTCCATGCTGGAAGCCGCGCCGCCCCCCAAACCGATGAGCATCGCCGGCCCGCCGATCTGGATGACCAGATCGCCCGCCCGCAGCGGTTTCTTCTCTACGTGTTCGGCATCAATGAGACCAACTCCTCCTGCCACCATGATCGGCTTGTGGTAACCGCGATACCGGCCATCTACTACCTCTTCTAAGGTGCGAAAGATGCCACAGATATTGGGCCGACCGAACTCATTTCCAAAGGCGGCGCCTCCGATCGGTCCTTCGGTCATGATCGCGAGGGGGGAGGCCAATTGAGCCGGCAGCTCGATTTTCGTGTTTTCCCACGGTTGCTCGAATCCTGGAACACGCAGATGAGAGGTGAAAAAGGCGCACAGACCCGCCTGCGACTGACCGCCGGTACCGGTCGCCCCTTCATCCCGAATCTCTCCGCCAACTCCGGTAGAGGCGCCAGGAAACGGCGAAATCGCCGTCGGATGGTTGTGGGTTTCCACCTTGAGCACGATATGGGTGTCGCGTTCGCGATAGCCGTAAGCGAACCGGTCTTCTGGTCCGGGTCGAAAAACGGGCGCGGGAAATCCTTCGATGACGCCGGCGTTGTCCGAATACGCCTTTACACATCCCTGGGGATGCAGGGCGTGGGTGTTGCGGATCATGTCAAACAGAGTTGGCTCGAGCTCTGTACCATCGATGATCCAACGAGCATTGAAGATCTTGTGGCGGCAGTGTTCGGAATTCACCACCGAGAACATCATGAGCTCGACATCGGTAGGATCTCGTCCCATGTCGCGGAAGGCACCGTTGAAGTAGTCGATCTCCTCCGCCGTCAAGGCGAGCCCCATCTCTACGTTCGCGTTTACCAGCGCCGCATCGCCTTGCTGCATCAAGGGAATGGTCGCGAGTGCTCTTGGTTCTACGTGCTGCGACAGCAGGTTCGGTGCATCGACACGGGCTTCGGTCATGCGGTCGAACAAGAATGGCAGGATCGGTTCGAGGGCGGTTTCGGTACTCTCTGATTCGACGGTGAAGTGGTAGGTTGTGCCCCGCTCGACACGGGTCACCGCCTTCAGGCCGCAGTTGTGGAGAATGTCGGTGGCTTTGCTCGACCAGGAAGAGATCGTCCCCGGCCGGGGCGAGATGAAGATGTCCGCGGCGCCAAACCCGTTCGCCGGGCTCTCCACTTGAAGCACGCGCTCCAACAGGCCGTGCTCGGCGTCCGTCAACTCTCGTTCCAGCTCAACGACGACGAGGTGAGAGGCTCTCAGGTCGCTGATCTGCGGACTCTCTGCGCGGCACGCGGCCAGCAAGTTACGGCGCCGAAACTCGGACAGGGCCGGAAGGCCGTTGTAGATGAGCATTGTTCAAAAATGTAGAGGTTGCCAACCGCACTCTCAAGCCGCCCGTAAACCACCGTACGCGCAGGGTTGAAGAAGAAGAAAATTTGGTCCCTGGTTACCGCGTGCCTATCTTCTTTACCGCCATAATTAACTGGGTGTCCTGCACGAAGTTATACCCTTCTAAGCGGAGGTTCGAAGTGCCTTCCGTCGATGCCAACATCAACAACACCGAGCTCCTCGAGCAACTCTACGACCAGTTCCAGAAGGATCCGAGCGCCCTCGACGCCGAATGGCTGGCCTTCTTCAAGGGGTTTGAGTTCGGCTACTTCCGCTCAGACCAGGCGGGAGATCAGGAACAAGCCGTGCGCGAACGCAGATCCTCACGGCCGCGAACGGATAAAGGAGTACTGGCCCTGCTAGAGGCGTATCGCCAGCACGGGCATCTGATCTCGCGGTTGGATCCGTTGGGAAACAGCCAGACGAACCATGCATTGCTGGAGCTGTCGGCTTTTACGCTAACCGAAGAAGATCTGGACAAGGGGGTTGGCTCCGCCGGTTTCCTTGGCAACACCGATGGCACCCTCCGCGATCTGCTGGACAAACTGCGCACCACCTATTGCGGCAGCATCGGCGTCGATTTCGCGACCGTAGAAGACACCGATCAGCTTACCTGGCTACACCAGCGGATCGAGCCGATTCTGAACCGCTCTTCGTTTAGCGAAATCCAATCACACCGGCTGCTCTGGCAACTCATCGAAACCGAGGAGTACGAGCAGTTTCTGCACACGCGCTACATCGGTCAAAAACGATTTTCGGTCGAAGGGGGCGAGGCACTTCTGCCATTGCTCGACACGCTGATAGAGACTGGGGCCGATCTTGGCCTCGAAGAGATGGTTCTCGGCATGGCGCACCGCGGCCGCCTGAACGTGCTCGTCCACATTCTTCACAAGCCGTACGAAGTGATGCTGAGCGAGTTTGAGGGTGCGGTGCATGGAGAAGGGGCCGAGGATGAGGGGGATGTCAAATACCATCAAGGGTATTCCTACGACCACGTGAGCAAGAACGGGCACCGGGTTCACCTGTCCCTCAGCCCCAACCCCAGTCACCTGGAGCTGGTTAATCCGCTGATCGAAGGCATGGTGCAGGCCAAGCAAGACTATCTACACGACGAAGAGCGCAGCCGGGTAATTCCAATCCAGATCCACGGTGACGCTGCTTTTACCGGTCAGGGCATCGTCGCCGAAACCCTGAACCTGTCGCAACTGGAAGGTTATACGAACGGCGGAACGATCCACGTGATCTTCAACAACCAGCTCGGTTACACCGCCACTCCGGCCGAAAGCCGATTCACCCGCTATCCCACCGACGTCGCCCGGCAGATACAGGCACCGGTTTTCCACGTCAACGCCGACGATCCCGAGGCGGTAGTGCACGTGGCACGTCTGGCCATGGAGTTTCGCCAGTGTTTCAAAGAGGATGTGTTGATTGACCTGTGGTGCTACCGGCGCTACGGCCACAACGAAGCCGACGATCCGACCCTGACCCAACCGGTGATGTACCAACAGGTGGCCAAACAACCGACTGTGTGTCAAATCTACAGCCAGCAGCTGTTGGACGAAGGCAAGATCACGCCGGACGGGTTCGACGCCATGCGCAACGAAGTGCGCAACACACTGGAACGTTGTCAGGAAAAAGCTCAACGCCTCAAGGTGAAACCCCGGACCAACGTCTTCGGCGGCGCGTGGCAGGGTTTGAGTTGGGCCGGCGAGGACTGGGACATCGACACGGCGATAAGTCGACCGACAGCCGAGCAAATAGCCGCCAAAGCATCTGAAGTTCCCGAGGGTTTTAATCTTCACCGCACCCTAAAACGGATCATGGCGGCGCGGAGGGAGATGGTCGAA
This sequence comes from Candidatus Latescibacterota bacterium, assembly GCA_965217095.1. Classification (GTDB taxonomy): domain Bacteria; phylum Latescibacterota; class UBA2968; order UBA8231; family UBA8231; genus CAYNZV01. The sequence goes on along the minus strand of OZ244235.1, from coordinate 4,005,621 downwards.
GGAAAGATTCCAGTGGATTGGGGATGCGGCGAGATGCTGGCTCTGGGGTCTTTGCTCATGGAGCGCATTCCAGTTCGCCTTGCCGGCCAGGACAGCCAACGTGGCACCTTCGCGCACCGGCATGCGGTTTGGCACGACGTCAAGAACGGGGAGAAGTATGTGCCGCTGTCTCATTTGGCGGAGTCCCAGGGTCCCTTCGAGGTTCTGAACACGATGTTGTCGGAATTGGCCGTCGTCGGATTCGAATACGGGATCAGCTCAGCCGATCCGCGCCGGCTGATCATGTGGGAAGCCCAGTTTGGCGATTTTGTCAACGGAGCCCAGCTGGTCATCGATCAGTACCTCAGCGGAGCTGAAGCGAAGTGGCACCGAATGAACGGCCTGGTTCTCTTGTTGCCTCACGGGTACGAGGGTATGGGCCCGGAGCACTCCAGCGCCCGGTTGGAACGATTTCTGCAGCTGTGCGCCAAGAACAACATGCAAGTGTGTTACCCAACCTCACCGGCGCAGCTCTTTCACGTCCTGCGACGCCAGATGCACCGGAACTTTCGCAAACCGCTCATCCTGATGACGCCCAAGAGCCTTCTGAGGAATAAGCTCTGCACCTCTGATATCGGCGAGTTCTTAGAGGGCGGTTTTCAATGTGTAATCGAAGACTCAAAGGTCACCGACCGCGATAAGGTCTACCGCCTGGTGCTCTGCACCGGCAAGATTTATTACGACATCATTGACGATTACAAGGGAGATCAGAATAGTAGAATAGCCGTTACTCGACTTGAGCAATTGTATCCATTTCCCCAGGAAAAGCTGATCGCGGCAATGAAGAGCTATCCCAACATGCGCGAGCTGGTCTGGGTGCAGGAGGAGGCCGAGAACATGGGTGCATGGTATTTTGCGCGAACGCACCTGGAGGAGATTCTCCCCAACGGCGTAACGCTCTCCTATGTGGGCCGTGATGAGGCGGCCAGTCCAGCCGTCGGTGCATCCGCCGCGCATCAACGGGAACAAGCCGATATCGTGGAGCAGGCTCTTCGGCTGGAATCGAAGGAAGTAATTCTGGAAGACGTAAAACGCGAGCGTTTGCGTCAGGCCCAAGGTAAGGAGTAAACCATGAGCGTAGATGTGGCGATTCCCGAGATGGGGGAATCGATTAGCGAAGTGATTCTGTTGGAGTGGCTGAAGTCCGAGGGGGAATACGTGCAGCGAGACGAAGCGCTGTGTGTGCTGGAAACGGACAAAGCCAACGTCGACCTGCCATCGCCGGCGGCGGGGGTATTACATCCGGTGAGTGCGGTAGACGACACCCTTGAAGTGGGCGCGGTTATCGCCCGGATCGAAGAAGGGGCGGAACCTGCCCCGGCGCCGACGGATAAGAACGCGTCCGCTTCGGTCGCCACCGCTGAGGCGGAACCTCAACCCGCGGCAACAGCCAATGCCAGTCCTGCTATCGCTGCGGTCGCCGATGACGGGAAATCTGCCTCAGGGCCCGTTGGCGACGCGGCGGCTATCGATGACCTGAGCCCCGCCGTGCGACGGATTGTGGAAGAGAACCACCTCGATCCGCTGACGATCGAAGGAACAGGCCGCGACGGCCGCCTGACAAAAGAGGACGTGCTCAATCACCTGAAGACAGCGGACGTTGCCGAAAAACCAGCGGCCACACCGCCCCCGTCTACGGTTTCCGCGCCGCCGTCTCCGCAAGCGGTTGTCGATGGCGACGGTACCCGCCGCGTGCCGATGACCAAGATCCGTCAGCGGATCGCCGAGCACCTGGTTGCCGCGCAACATAACTCGGCCATGCTGACCACCTTCAACGAGGTGGACATGACGCAGGTCATGGCCGTTCGCGCCCGACACAAAGAGCGGTTCGCCGCGGTGCACGGCGTAAATCTGGGTCTCATGTCGTTCTTTTCGCGGGCGGCAGTGCAGGCTTTGAAGGCGTTTCCCGAAGTGAACGCCAGCATTGAAGAGACCGACATCATTTATCACGACTTCGTTCACCTGGGGATCGCGGTGAGCACCGAGCGCGGGCTGGTGGTTCCGGTACTGCGCAATGCCGACCAGTTGCAGATGGCTTCGATCGAAAGCGAGATCAAACGATTGGCAGCTGCCGCCCGGGACAACAAGCTCGGCATCAGCGAGCTCAGCGGGGGCACCTTCACGATTACCAACGGCGGCATCTTCGGATCGCTGCTTTCCACCCCCATTCTCAACGCCCCCCAGTGCGGGATTCTGGGCATGCATACCATTCAACAGCGACCTGTGGCGGTAGATGGTGAGGTCGAGGTGCGGCCGATGATGTACGTGGCCTTGTCCTACGATCACCGGCTGGTGGATGGGCAGCAGTCCGTGAGCTTTCTAGTGCGTTTGAAAGAGCTGCTGGAGGATCCCAGCCGTATGATGCTGGAGATCTGATGGCATCCGACGTCTACGATCTAGTAGTGGTGGGAGCGGGGCCTGGGGGTTACGTGGCAGCTGCTCGCGGCGCGAAGCTAGGCATGCGGGTCGCCTGTGTCGACAAGGAATTCCTCGGCGGCACCTGTTTGAACGTCGGGTGCATTCCCAGTAAGGCGCTGCTGGAATCCAGCGAGCTGTATCATCAGCTGAAATCGGGGGTCGATCACCACGGCATACATGCTGGCGCCGTCGATCTGGATCTGGGGGCGATGATGGGCCGCAAGGAAGCCATCGTCCAGACCATGACCAAAGGGATCGGTGGGTTATTCGGCCAGCATGGGGTGGATTTCGTTTCCGGTGCGGCGCGCATTTCCAGGGCCGGGCAGGTTGAGGTGGCGACGCAGGAAGGCACGCGGATGCTCTCCTGCGCGCGTATTCTGTTGGCCACCGGCAGCATCCCGATCGAACTGCCGGATCTGCCCTTCGACGGCGAGCATGTGTTGAGTTCTACCGAGGCGTTGTCCTTCGCGTCGGTTCCCGAACGTTTGGTTGTTGTAGGGGCGGGCGCCATCGGCCTCGAGCTGGGCTCGGTATGGAACCGGCTCGGCGCGCAGGTTCTGGTGGTGGAGTTCATGGACCACATTCTCCCCGGTACCGACCGCGAGATGAGCACCTTGCTGCAACGGCTCTTGAAACGGCAGGGTCTGGAATTCCGCCTCAAAAGCAGTGCCCGCCACGCCGCAGTGAAGAACGGCAAGGTGCACCTGACCGTCGCCGGAGAGGATGGAGACGCCGAAGAGGAATGCGACTGCGTGCTTGTCGCTGTGGGACGACGGCCGTTCTCGGCTGGGTTGGGTTTGGAGGAAGTGGGGGTCGAGACCGACGAGAAAGGTTTTGTGAAGGTGAATGAAGAGTATCAGACCAGCGTTGAAGGGGTCTTCGCCATCGGCGATCTGATCCCGGGTCCCATGCTCGCACACAAGGCGGAGGAGGAAGCGGTGGCGGTGGTGGAACGCATGGCAGGGAAAGCGGGTCATGTGAATTACAACGCCATTCCCAGTATCGTCTATACGCACCCGGAGCTCGCCTCCGTTGGGTTGACCGAGGAAGCGGCTGCCGCGACTGGAGTAGAGTTCAAATCGGGGAAGCACCTCTTTCGGGCGAATGCCCGCGCCCACTGTATGGACATGATCGAGGGCCACGTGAAGATTATCAGTGACGCCAGCACCGATCGCCTGCTGGGCATGCATATCGTCGGCCCGCAGGCATCGCACCTGATCGCCGAGGGAGCATTGGCGATCGAGTTCGCTTCCAGCGCCGAAGACCTGGCGCGATCGGTGCACGCCCACCCGACCCTTTCCGAGGTGATCAAGGAGGCGGCATGGGCGACCCAGGAGTAGTGGATGAGCGATCGATCAACCGTGAGTAGCCAGGACCTCGAGGAGGGCGAGAAGCTTCTCCTCGACTTCGAGAAATTGCAACAGGTGGCTGCCTGCGGCCAGGAATTGCTGCCCGTTGCCGTTCAGGATGTGACGACTAAAGAGGTGCTGCTAGTGGCGTACGCCAATCGGCAGGCGCTGGAGTACACTCTCCAAAACAAGGTGGCCACCTTCTGGAGTACTTCCCGCAACGAGCTGTGGACCAAAGGGGCGACATCGGGAGACTTCCTCGACCTGGACGAGGTCCGGGTCAACTGCGAGCAGAACTCGCTGCTGTACCTGGTGCGTCGGCGACGTGCCGGAGCCTGCCATACCGAAGACGGCAACGGCGAAACGCGGGTGGGGTGTTATTACCGGCGCCTGACCGACGATGGCCTGAAGTTCGTCTCCAACAATACTTGACCGATCAGTTGGCGGAAGGCGAAGATTAGGCGGGCGTCGGAGCCGCTGATCACGCCGGCGCGGTAGTTCGCACTCATTATCGTCTCCAGCTGACAATTCGACTCGGTCGAATCAAGGCATCTCGCCCGCCCGTTTGACCGCTTCTTCGCTTGAATACCCCTGCTTCATCCATTGGTGAACCTTCTCCTCCCACTCTCGAATCGCCTGAGCCCTGTCGAGAATATCATCCAGCTTATTCGGTGGGATCACTACCACACCGTCGTTGTCCCCGAAAATGACATCTCCGGGACCGACCAAGACTCCGCCTATACGCACCGGTTCATCCCGGGTAGCGGCCTCTACTTTCCCCACGATATAACCGGGCGATACAGCCCGGCTGAACACGGGGTATCGCATCCGCTGCAGGTCATGGGTATCCCGTACCGCACCATCCACCAGGGCTCCGACGAACCCGTTCTGCCTGGCTGTGGTTGCCGCTCCTTCTCCGAAGACCCCGCGATGGTGATGTTCGGGGGGCACCTGCAGGGTGATAATAGGGCAGAAGAGACCGGAGGAGTTCTCTAACGCTTCGGAATAGCACGCAAGATTGGCCCGCGCCCGATCAGGCTGGGACACAAACAGTACGGTGATCGCCGTCCCGACCATCCGCGTGTTGGGTTCGACCGGGCGGATGGCGGGATCCAGGACGGCTTCAGGCAAGCCGAGTCGATCCATGGCATCGACGGCGAGCGGCGCCGAAAGCTGCAACAATTGCTCGCGTTTCTCTTCTGTGAGCATAACCTTCAATGTCCTTCGGGTCTCACGGCCACAATCGAGGGCGTGCCGCATTTTCCAGGCACGGTTACCAGGCGCAGTAAGCCCGGTTAGGCTCGAATCAGATGCCGGTCCTCGTACTCGCCAAACGGATATTTTTCGAGATTCAGGTCGGCGGGTAGATAGTGCCACGCCGTGCTATACCGGGATCGGTTGCTGCTGTTGGTCGCAGCTCCGTGCAGGGTGTTGGCCGAAAACAGAACGACCGTACCGCCCGGACATTCAAGGTGAATCGCTGTCGATTCGTCCACCTGGGCCCACGCGCCGTGCGCATAGGTGGCCTGTCCCGCGTTGTGCTCCAAAAGATCCCTGGTCCGGTGGCTGCCAGGTACGAGCTGTAAACAGCCGTTACGGCGGTCGGTCTCTTCGAGGTAGATCCCACAACTTACGATCTGGTCGGAATCGGTTCCGAAATAATGGTTGTCCTGATGCCAACCCGTCGATGTCCCGCCGCGGGGAAGCATCGGAAAGAACTTCGACCCGAACATGTGCAGGCGGGGTCCGATGAGAGCGGCGACGCGATCGACGATCACCTCAGCACACGCTAGATCCAGGAGACGGGGCTCGACCACGCAGACGCCCTGGATTTTGCACAAACGCCCGGGAATCGGTTGGCCCTCCACGTCTGGCTGCAGATTGAAACCGCCCTGCGAGGTTTCCATCGATCCTGCGCGGATAACCAGTTCGTCGAGGACCTGTTTGAAATAGGCCAGTTTCTCGCCCTGAATGAGGCCCGGGAACACCAGGTACCCTTCATCGCGGTAGCGGTCAATCTCTTCGAGCGGAAGATCCATATCGATGGGGCTAGACGATGGTGCATACCGTGCGAATGTGATCGACGCAGGACCGAACCTGAGCTTCCAGCTGGTCGTGTTTGGTGTAGTCGAAGACCGAACCTTCCAGCTCCATAACGTACGGCCCGGCATATCCCGCCTCTTCCAGGACAGCTTCTGCTCCGGCGAAGTCGACGATGCCCGTTCCGAAAACGGGAAAGTTGGCGTCTTTGAGACCGCCGTTGGTTTCCTTGAAATGGACACCGCGCACATGCTGAACCACCTGCTTGAGATCTGCCAGACCGTTCATCTCCCGATTGTAGTAGTAGAGATTGGCGGTGTCGAAGTTGACGCCCACATACGGATGGCTGACGCCAGCCATGGTTTCGAGCATGTTGGCCGCGTTCTCGCACAGATCGGGGTGGGTCTCCATGGCGAGGAAGACCTCGTGTGTTCCGACGACGTCGCCCACTTGCCGCAACCGATCGTAAACGGTTTGCCTTGGCAGTTGGCCGCCGTGGACACTGGTAAACAGGTAACTCGCTCCCAACGCTCGGGCAAGGGCCGCTTTCGTTGCCGCGATCTTCAGGGTGTCACCGATGCGGTTATCGTCGAGATCGGTTTTCGTTTCGACGCTGGCGACAGACAAGCCATGAGGTTCGATCAGATTCAGTACTTCCTCCGCGGTCGCCTCAAGCGGTAGAACGAGCTCCAGACCGGTGACGCCGGTCGCCGCCACCACATCCAAGGGCAAACTGCGATTTTCCGTATCGCCTCGCTGCACGCGGCCCGCGGAACAAAGGCCGGAGTAACGAAGACCGAGGGTATGGGTCATGATCTTACCTCTTCTACGCCCGGAGGCTCCCAGGTGCACTCCATCAAACCTTTCCAGTCTTCTGGACCCCGCGGAATCGATAGCCGTACTCGTGATTGAGATGCCGAGAAGCGGCCGAACCTAATTGCGAGATGGGCTTCGGTCAAGATGGCAACCAGGCTCATCGAGGCGAGTCGCTACGGTGATGGAGTGGCTGCGCGTCTAACTCTCCCCCAGTGTAGTGCGCTCTTTCCGTCGCGGCGGTTCGTAGAGCGCCATTTCCTCGGGTGTCGGGTCGGCGATTGGACACCCTTCATGCGGGGTGCCCCAGGACATAAAGCCTGGAGAGAATTTGAAGAGGATGGAGCGGCGCAAACGTTCGGCGGGTTGCCATGGAAGGGTTCCGTGAACCAGCGCCTCGTTGAAGATCACTACCGCCCCCGCTGCCGCCACCACCTGCTCGACACAGCCCCAGTCAGCATCCAGCTTCAGCACCGCCACGGGCGGTTGGTAGTTGGCCTTGTGGCTACCTGGAATGCAAGCGAATCCCCCGTCCCCCGGCGTTACATCAGTCAGCTGCCAGGCGGCCACGCAGAGACCGCAATGCATTTTCCCATGGTTGAAACCGTGGTATTGACTGGGGTCGAAGGTCATGCCGCCATGCAGGCGATGCCCCTCGGTGATGCTGTCCATCTGGATTAGGGACGGACCGTGATCGAGCCGGAACCCCGCGCCCAGTACCTCGTTAAAGACATCGACGCTTTTCGAATGTGTCAGCATCCGGCGGAAAGGTTCACACCACGGTCGCTCGAAACTCAGCGGATTCTGGCGCAGCTCCCCGCGACCGGTTGCGGCAACCAAGTGTTTTCCGCCCTGCGCCAATCCCGGTTCCCGCTTTTGCACCAGGTCGAGGTGGTGGTCCACCGCCGTGTTGCCAGCGCTCACTTCCTCCGGTGTCAGCACGTTTTCGATCACCACATAACCACGCAGGTCGAACAGGAACTGCTCTTGTTCGGTCATCTACGTTTCGTTGGTTACGAAACCCATGAGATCCTGCGCAAACTTGGGATCGTCCCCAAACTTCTCCTCCACCAACCTCCGATAGAAACGCACAAGATCCGTCGAGTGCTCGTACCGGGAGGACACCTGGAAAGCCTCGGTCCCGGCTTGGAGCCATTCCTGTTGTGTTTCTAGGTGCAGAAAAGCTGCCAATCGGGTGAGCACCTGGCGCGGTTCGTCGTGGGCTAGATAGTGGAAAAAACGCTCGGGATGCCGTACCTGCAGATCCCGGAACCACACGAACTCATCGAGGATGGCGGCTACCGTCGTTTCCGTGTCGGCCCCGGCGTTCAGACCGTCGAAATGCCGAACGTGGCCTTGGTTGATGTTGGATACCGCGCAGTCCAGGGGATGGCGCACCGGCATCAGGAACCGCAGTGCCTGGTTTTTTGCCAGTACCTCAGCAAGGTCGACGCCACAACGCCGGATGTGGTTGCTGGTGCGCAGCGACTCCTTCCACAGCAGGCAGGTCACCTGCTCCTTGGGCGCCATACTCTCGATCGCATCGGCCATATCGGAGCGCTCGACGACGGCATGGGAGTGTTTGATCGAGCCGCCGTGGCTTGCGCGCCGGCCCTTCGTGCATGCGTGCAGGGCGTAGCGCAAGAAGGTTTGAAACCGCTCTTCGCTGTATCCGGCGAGGAAATCAATACGGTCGTCGCCGAATACCCGCCCGCCCGCGTGGTTGAGAACCTGACAGCGCGGGTGAAGGAACAGTACCGAAGCCGTTAGGGTCGTGAGATTCCGATAGGGTCCCAAAGTGAGACAGACGGTCTTAAGCGCATCCGTGCAAACATCCGCGGAGACACGTAGATCGCGCTCCTTCTCGAAGTGGTCCCAAACCAGCGAACGCACCTTCCCCGCAATCTTTCTCGCAGACAGTTTCACGGACCTAACAAAGGCAGATCATTACGGCTCAAGACGTCATGTATTGCGCTGAGGCGCCAGCTACTGAAACAATGCTGGCCCGCGATTCCTCAAAGGTGGGGAAACCGCACTCTCGCTGCCACTCGGGCGACTCCGTTGCCAAAGACTAGGTCGCGAGTCTGGCGAAGCGAAATCCGCCTCAACAGCCTTTGATATTGATGCGTTGACGTTGTTTGTTAGTAGATCCAGCAGTCAGCGTAACTGACGCCACCACAAAGGAACAACCATCATGAAACTCTCCGTTACCTCGGTCATGCTCCCCAGCTGGGACCTGGACCAATCCTTTGACAAGCTGGCGGAGCACGGCTACGAAGGCATCGAGCTTCGGTGTCGCTACAACCCCGACGATCCCAACGTGGCGCCGTCGCCATGGGGTCGCCACCTCACCGACGTCAGCCCCGACAATGTCGTCGCAAGAGCCCCTCAAATCCGCGAAGCCTCGCAGCGAAGCGGCATCACGGTCGCCGCGCTGGCGCCCAACTTCACCTATGAAGAGACAGAGACCGTCAAAAGGATTTTCGAAGGTGCTGTAGCCATTGATCAAAACACTCCGCCCATGATCCGTGTTGGGGCGCCGCGCCACGACCGCACCCTGCCCTATCAACCTCAATTCTTAAGCGCCCGCGCCGGGTTTGCCAACCTGGTTGAGACAGCTCGCGAATTCGGGGTCAAGATCATATACGAGATTCACGCCGGCACCATCGCCGTCTCATGTTCTCGTACCCTGGAACTGTTGAAAGACCTGGACCCTGCTCACATCGGCGCCATCTTCGATGTTCCTAACATGATCAAGGTGGGCATCGAAGACACTCGAATGGGACTCGAGCTCCTCGGCCCCTACCTTGCCCACTGCCATATCGGCAACGCCATACCGGCTCAAACCGAGCGTGACGAAACCGGCAAGATGCAGTGGGCATGGAACTTTAGCGACGTTCGAGAAGGTATAGCCGACATCCCCCAGATCATCCAGGATCTCAAGGATGTGGGATACACCGGGTACATTTCGCTGGAAGATTTTGGTCCCGGAGACGAGGAGCGGAAGATCGCCGAAGAAGGGGTTTATCTATCGGAGTTGATTGGCACCTGACGGCAGGAGGACCCGTTCGACCGATGTCACCGCGTCCACAGCTTCCCGGCGAATAAACGCCAGTCGGTCCGGAAAATCATCCGCTAAAGGACTGTCCATTAACCGTTTTCTCGCGGCTCGAACGCGAGGCAAACACCGCCGTCCTCACCGTCGCGAAGAAACTTCACCTTCATAGGCAAACCTACCAGAATGGACTCCGGGTTCCTCGCGTCGACGCCTTCGATGCGCGCATCTACCCGACCGCCTTCCTCCAACGCAACTACACCGGAGCAGTACGGATTGTCGCGGCCGTACCCTAGCGCTGCCATGGAGGGTGGACCGATGGCAATGCAGGTAAAGGCGGCCAAGGTGCCGTTTCCGCTCAGCGGAATCCACTGCATCTGCGAGCTGTGGCACTGGATACAGATCGGCCGCGGTGACGCGTAGATCTGGCCGCACGAGCCGCATTTCGATCCCATCAGGCGTTCTTCCTCTAGAAATTGCCGGTAGGAGATATCGCTAAGCGGCCGGTTTTCCACGGTCACGGCTTATCTTCTTTCTAGCACGGTTACCGAGCTCGTGCCTCCGGTGCCCCCAAGGTTGTGCGCGGCGCCAAGGCGCAGGTTCTCGTTAGGGATTTGCCGCGTGCCGGCCTCGCCACGAAGCTGGGTCCAGACCTCGAAGAGTTGCGCGATTCCGGTGGCGCCCACGGGATGTCCCTTGCATTTGAGCCCGCCGGAGGTGTTGATCGGTTTCGGTCCGTCCAGCTTGGAGTGACCCTCCTCCACCGCTTTGTACCCTTCGCCCGGTCCACAGAATCCGAGATCCTCCATGTGGAGAATCTCCGCCATCGAAAAACAGTCGTGCACCTCGGCAAACTGGATGTCGTCGGCGGTTACGCCTGCCATGCCGTAGGCTTCCTGTGCCGCGTGTTGGGTCGCTTCGAAGGAGGTCAGCGTTTCGCAGGCGTGGAGTCCGCGGCCGCTGCCCTGACCGATGCCGGCGACGTGGATCGGGATGTCGCTGAACTGCGTTGCCAGTTCCTCGGCGACCAAGAGCATACAGCTGGCGCCGTCGCTGATGGGGCAGCAGTCGAAAAGATGTATGGGCCACGCGACCATCGGATTGGCCGCCGGATCGCGGAGGAACTCCTTCTCGTCGCCCCAGGAGGGTACCGGTTTGCCTTTCTCTTTCGCTTTCTCTGCCTTCGCCACCATCATTTCAGTGATGGATTGGTTGAACTGCGCCTTGGGGTTCAGTCGCGCATTCTCGTGGCTCTTGATGGTGACATTCATCAAGTGTTCGCGGTTGGCTCCGTACTGGGCGAAGTACGCCGTCGCGATGGCACCGAAGATTCCCGGAAAGGTGAATCCGGCGTCGCCCTCGTACGGGGTGCCCGCCAGTGCCAATCCTTCCGCCACCTGCTCGGTGGAGAGTTTCGACATCTCCTCGAGGCCGCCCACCAGCACCATGTCGTAGATGCCCGAGGCAATGCTGAGCACGCCTTCGCGCAGTGCCAGTGAGCTGGAGGCGCAGGCGCCCTCGATCCTGGTGACCGGCTTCGGAATCAACCCGATCAGATCCGAGATGATCGGTCCCCAGTGGGCCTGGTGAACGAAGAAATCGTTGGTGAAGTTGCCCAGATAGAGGGCGTCGATCTCGTTCGGATCCACGCCTTTGTCCACCGAGGCGAGCATCTCGCGATAGGCGTCGGCAAAGAGATCCTTGGAGTCTTTGTCTTTGTACATGCCGAATGCCGACATGCCGGCACCGACCACGGCGACTCCGCGGGCAAGTTTTTTTCCGTTTCTCCTAGTCATATCACGATCCCATCCTCGCTGTTTGGTGGCCGTACGGCTTCAATCCTTGAGCAGCTTCCATCCGAAATAGCCAACGCCAATGACCAGCACAATCATGCCGATCTTCCAGATAATGGACAGAATAAAACCGGCGATGCTCAGAGCGACAAGAGCGACGACCACCAACACCGCAACCCCCAGAATTTTCGTAAACATCGACTCTGTCTCCTCTTCGTACCGGCCGGCTGTGCTCGTTCTCCCGCGCCGAATCTACTGCACGAATTTGATGAATCGCCCGAAAATCATCAAACCCAGGTCCGTGGTGACGGCAGAACCTACCCCGAATATGCGCCAAGCGTGCGCTGGGACAACCCCTCAGTCGAAACCCTTACTTGCTCTGCTGCAACGGTTTAGCCCTGTTCTGGGGGAGCAATCACAAGGATCGGATGCTGGCCGAAAGGTGTTTCGAGAAAGCGAAAGGCGGAATTCAATCATGACATCTCGCGGGTGAAACACTTTCGTTGAACCCATAGTCTCGCCATACTCTTTGGCGAGACCGCATCAACCATTCCAGAGTATTGATCATGGTCAACAACCTGCTATCCGCATTGCCGTATCTCGATGCCCGGTTGGCGGAACTGGAGAGTCAGGGGTTCACCGTTTTCCCTGACTATCTCGACCGCGAAACCACAGCCGAGATTCGGGCCCACATCGACGGCATCGCTGGCCCCATAGACTCCGCCGATGCCCGGGCCGCCAGACACGACTTGAGACATCCGATTCCCGGAGCGATCATGGCCCGCCTGGCGAGCAACCGCACAACCCTCGAACTGGCCTCGACCCTGATCGGTTCCCGGGACCTGCGGATGCGTGAGCAGGTTTTCGTGCGTACGGATCCTTCGCCGCCCCCTTATCCGTCGCCAATGTGGCACATCGACGCCGCCTTCTGCCGCGAAGACTTCCATACGAAACCGCGGCAGGTCTATTACCAGATGCTGCACTACTGCAGTACCGTCGAGGCAGGAGGAGCAGCTGTGATGATAGTACCGGGCTCGCACGCGCGGTCTCTCGAAGTCAGCGATCGCGCCGAACGCGAGGTGGGACAAAAACCGATTGAAAGCAACACGGCAGCAGTCACTGATATCGAAGACGACGACGGCATCGAAATCTGTGGCAACGACGGCGATCTCATCGTTTTCAACCCCCTCTGTTACCACTCGGCTTCTCCCAACAGGACGCAGCACCCTCGCTATGTCTTTTTCACGTCGTTCTATCATCCGTCTGCGGCGCGCCTGAAGGAACTGATCGGCAGGACCAATTACCGCGTCCACTTTCCCGAATCGCTTCGTGCCCGGTTAACACCCGAGCTGCAGGTTCTACTGGACGAATAACGAACAATAAGAATGGTCGAAGTATTGCCGCTTATACCGGTCCGACGACTGGCCTGGAGACGATCAATGATTGGGAAAACGTCGTTCGAGAAGTTGCCGGCTGTGTCGCTCAATATCAGCGCAGCGCTACGGATACAGGCGCTGTGCATATTGGTTTTCGCGACTACGGCCGGCGCCGCTCCCACTCTGACCTTAACCGAGACCGAACCCCAGAATTATTTCCTCAAACGAACACAACCGGGGTATCGCAACTACGCCTTCGAGACCTACGAGAACTATCCTAACCACACCCACCCGTACGAAGACGCGCCTCGGACATTCTACGGCTCCCTCGGACACGAACAGATCGTCGGCTATCACTGGTACTCCTGGCGCGAGGTCCGCATGCCGGGTCAAACCTGCGACGGCCGTCGTGGAGAGCAGTGCGGCAGCGTCATCGACTGGCCCTGCACTACTTGCCAGGTGACTGGCAGCGATTACTCCGGCGACTGGGGGTACAGTGGTATTATCGGGCTTACCGGGGCGCTCCGTTTTACGCCGCTCATCCTGTCGCGGACCTACTCCCGTGGCTTTCGCCTCGATTTTGCCTCACCGCGGATACAGGCCACCGCCCACGCGGCGAGGGCCGAGCATGTGCACGGAATACCGGTCGAGAATTCTACGTTCATGTTGGCCAACCGCCTGCAAACCCAGCTAGGAGTTCTGCAACTCGGGTTGAGCTGGATCAACCTGCATCAGTTCCAGAGCACCCGGCCCGGCAACGGCATCCACGGACGGCTGCGTTCCTTCCAACCGCTGGTGGACTGGATCGTGGTCCAGTTCAAAGACGATTCACCGGAAGACGGCCGCGGGGGCGCAACCATCCAAAAGGTAACCCTCTTTCTGGACGGCGAGCCGCGTCCCGACATCGAACCAATCGTGATCCGACACAGGGGTACGGATCCGACCCAGGTGGGCCGCGTCCTGTTCGACAACAGCTTTCGACCTACCCCGTACGCGCGGGTCAGCGGGCAGTTTTACGGCGAGGACGAAATGCCGCTCTTCGCCGACTATCTCTATCGTATCGACCACGAGCGCGGCATCGACGTGAGCGGTTTCACCAACCTGAAGGGATTGCTGCAGACCTTCACCGTCGAGCCGGCGGACCAGGTGCTGCACGCCGACGGCGACTCGAGGCTCGTTTACCTCTATGAGGTCGCGGGCGAACCTTCCGTCCAAACGGCGGCGGTGGAAGCGTTGGTAGCGGATGATTTTCACGTCGCCGTAACCACGATCTCCGAGGTTGCCCCGAAGGCCCGCGCCTACGCCAGTCGTTACTGGGCCACCTTTTTCCGCGACGCAAAGCGGGCCCGGGGCAACGTGCGCGATGGTTCCAATATTCAAACCGTGCGGTTCAAGGTGGGGGAGCAGACGGCGCACTTCTCCTACGGCGCCGACGTGAGCTTCCGCCTTCCCGGTCTGGAAATCAACGCCGAGTACGCCCGCTCCGCGCGCCACTTTCGTTTCCCCACGCACGAGAATCGGGAGCCGACGTTCGACAAAGCGCCCAGGTTCGCCGAACGCGGAGCCGCCTATTTCGTCAACGGCACTCATTGGTTCGATGGCGGACTCATAGGGGGAGAGTACTTCGCCATCAATCCCGAATACGTTTCCGAGATGCGCCAGTACAAGGACCCGAGCTTGCAAACCACTCCCTACCAGTATCGCCTGTGGAAATGGAAGCTGGTGGAAGACAACGATGAAGCGGATATCTGGCCCGACATACTGCTGGTGGGGTACGATCTGGATGGGGTGTTTCCGAACCAGGATCAGGACCAGAACGGGATTCCGGACGTCGATCGGGACTTCGACGGTATACCCGATTTCGAAGAGCCGTTCCTCATGTTCGACGTGGAGCCGAACGAGTTTACCTACGGTCTGGATCGCAACCACAACGACGAGCCGGATCTACGGGAAGACGATTGGAAGGAGGACTATCCGTACGACTACGATCAAGGAGGGAATCATCTGTTTGGTCAGCTGGAGCTGACCAAACACTGGACCCTGGCGGCAGGTCGCTATGCCGCCCGTCAGATTGCCGGGCACCGGCGCAACATGGCCAACTACGCCATTCTGGGCTACCGCCGGGACGGGCTCGGCGTGCTGCGAAAGCTGTATTTCGAGAACAACACCCAGCGAGTGCGCGACGACGTGCCCGATCTCTACCTCTCGGTCGTGGATCCGCCCCAGCGCAGCAGGCTCTCGGGCTACGGCAGACGCACCAACATCAGCGAAGCGCGGCAGGACCCGCTCAAGTACAAGAACAGCTACGTCAACGAGTCGTATCTGGAGGCGGAGCTCCGGCTGGGATATTCGCTAAAGGTGGCGCAGCAGTTGCGGCTGCGTCTGAATTGGCAGCGAGGCGATCACTTTGCCTCCGGGTTCGCCGAACCCAAGCGATTGCTCAATCTCTGGACCGTGGTCAGCAGTGTGGAGTATAAACGATTCTTTGGGCCATTGACCCTGACCCCCCAGTTCAAGTTCCTGCTCCTGCGCGAGACCGACCGCACCTTCGATCGACACCTCAACTCCGAGTATCGCCTGGTACCTATCGTCCGAGCAGAGCTCCCCCTCATGCGGCGAACCCGCTTGCAGGCGGGCGTGCAGGGGTTTGGTCCGCTGCCGTACCGTCTGAAGGACGAGACCGAGAAACGGAACAGCTTGAAGCGGTATACCAGTTTTCTCAACCTGGTCAACGTCTCTTCCTATTTCGGCTACGAGCTCAACACGATCATGGGCATCTATAAGGATCACCTGAAGTTCGACGAGCCGCTGCTGCGGAACAGCGAATTCGATCGGATGGCATTCGTCATTCGAAGCTACGTAGGATTCCCGTCCTACGGTCGCACCGTTCAGTGACGACGCGGGAGCGGACTCGCTCTGCAACACGAATCAAACAAGGAGAACCAACGTGAGCGAGGTAGAGCTCGTGGTTGACGCCCACGCGGTGGTCGGCGAAGGTCCCATCTGGGATGGTGAGAACAAGGTGCTCTACTGGGTCGACATCATGGGCAACAGATTGCATGTCTACGATCCTGCAACCGGCGCCGATGTGGAACACGATGTCGGGCAACCGGTGGGAACGGTGGTTCGGCGCGCCTCCGGCGGCTTGATGCTGGCCATACACCACGGATTTGCCGCATACGATCTGGAATCACGAACCCTCGAGCGGATCGCCGACCCGGAAGCGGATATACCCGACAACCGGTTCAACGAGGGAAAATGCGATCCGGCAGGACGTTTCTGGGCCGGCACCATGGCGATCGACCCGGTTCCTGGAGCCGGCGGGTTGTACCGGATGGATACCGACCTCAGCGTGCACAAGGTGTTTCCGGATATAACCATCTCCAACGGCATCTGCTGGAGCCTGGATCACCGAACGATGTACTACATCGACTCTCCCAGGTTCGATGTGCGGGCGTACGACTTCGATACGGATACGGGTGACGTCGACAACGAGAGGATTCTGTTCGAGATCCCGAAAGCGACAGGCGCGCCCGACGGCATGGTGATCGACGCCGAGGGTATGCTCTGGATCGCGCACTACGGCGGTTCCAGAGTCTGCCGCTGGGATCCAGGCGCTGGGAGCGTCATGCAGCAGATCGATCTGCCGGTGTCGAGCGTGACCGCCTGTGCCTTCGCTGGAAACGAGCTCGACACTCTCTACATCACCAGCGCCAGCCAGGACATGTCCGCTGACGATTGGGAACGCGAACCCCACGCCGGCGGCCTGTTTGCCACCCGTCCCGGGGTTCGAGGAATCGAGCCATTCCGATTCAAGGGTTGACGGTGCACGCGGGCATGCGACCTCACTTGCCCGTGCCCAGATTCAAACCCGATCCGCAAGTTTGATCCGAGGTGTGTCATCCTGTACACTCTAGATTATATATCACTCGACCAAGTCATATTTAGTACTCGGCGAGTTTGCAAGGACTGCGGCGAATGGCAAACCAGTTGTCGTACGGCAGGGTATTAAAAACGATCGTCTTGTTCAGCGTTTTTCTGGTCACTCCGACACGAGGAGATTGGCCCAGCTGGCGTGGTCCGTCCCAAAACGGCGTCGGCCAGGATACCGGGCTCATCTCAGAGTGGTCCCCGGACGGAAAGAATCTGCTCTGGCGCGCTGACTTCATCGGCCGTTCCACACCCGTCGTTTTGGATGGGCGGGTTTATGTCGTGGGACGGATAGGGCGAGATATAACGGAGCAGGAACGGGTCGCCAGTTTCGATGCCGAGACGGGTGAGCTGATTTGGGAGCACCGTTTCAACCTGTTTCACACCACGATTCCGTTTAATCGGGTCGGTTGGACCAACCCGACAGGCGATCCGGAATCCGGTTACATCTACGCCCACGGGGTTCAGGGCCTGTTCTTCTGCTTCGATCGAGATGGCAGTATCGTTTGGTCGCGTTCGCTGACTGAGGAGTACGGTCGTATCGCCGGCTACGGGGGTCGAGTTCATTCCCCGGTGGTGGTGGGCGATCTCGTAATTATCAGCTTCCTGAATGTCAGCTGGGGTGCTCACACCGTTCCCCGGCATCGGTATTTCGCGTTCGACAAGAAAACAGGCGATGTCGTGTGGACCTCCACGCCGGGTGGCCGACCGCTGGACACCACCTACTCTGTGCCGGTGGTCGCCTACATCAATGGTCAGCAGCTGCTCATTGGCGGAAATGCCGACGGCGGCATCTATGCCATGAAAGCAAGCACCGGCGAAAAGGTCTGGGGGTTCAAGCTCAGCCAGCGGGGTATCAATTCGTCGGTGGTGGTGGAGGGTAATCTGGTCTATGCTGCTCACAGCGAGGAGAATCTGGACACCACGGCGATGGGCCGAGTCGTCTGCATCGACGGCACGGGATCCGGGGATGTCACCGCCACGCACGAGGTCTGGCGCTACGACGGTTGCGCCGTCGGTTACACCTCACCTGTCGTGCACGATGGCGATCTATTCGTCGTCGACAATTCAGCCAATCTGCACTGCCTCGATGCGGCAACCGGCACCTCGCGTTGGGACTACAGCCTCGGAACCGTTGGTAAGGGGTCGCCGGTGTGGGCCGACGGAAAGATCTATGCTACCGAGGTCAACGGGGGCTTCCATATTATCGATGTCGGCTCCGCTGCCGCGACCAAAATGGACGCCGATAGGATCTTGGTCGCGGGGGAAAATCGGCCCGCAGAGATCTACGGCTCGCCGGCTATCGACCGCGGGCGCATCTACTTCAGTACGGAGGAAGGGCTCTACTGCCTCGGCAGCGGCACGGAGATTTCTTCCACCCCCAAATCGGCAGGCGCGCCGGCATCGCCCGAGGTCGGAAAAGCTGCCCATCTGCAGGTCGTGCCGACGGAATTACTGACGTCCCCGGGACAGAAGGTGAAATTCGAAGCGCGCGCGTTCGATGCCAACGGGAATCCATTGGGTACGGTTCCAGCCTCGTGGAGTCTCGAAAACATAACGGGATCGCAGAACGACAAAGGTCGCCTCAAGCTCGACGGCAAGGCCAGCGGTCAAACGGGCGCGGTAAAGGCAAACTTCGAAGGTCTGGAAGCAAGTGCTCGAGTTCGCACCGTTCCGGAGTTGCCCTGGACAGAGGATTTCGAGGCCGTGGCAGAGGGGAAGAATCCCCACTATTGGATCGGTGCCGGCAGCAAGTTCAAGGTGGCGACTAAAGAAGGAAACAGCATCCTCGTCAAGCCCCCATCTGCTCGGGGGTTACATCGCTCCAACGTCTACCTGGGCGCATCCATCATGAGCGGATACACTGTCCAGGCAGACCTTTTGGGCACCAAGAACAAACGGCGGCGGCCCGACATGGGATTAATCAATCAGCGTTATACGCTGGATATGATGGGCAACCATCAGCGTCTGCAGATTCGCTCGTGGGCTTCCGATCTACGCATGGCCAAAACCATCGACTTCAGCTGGGACCCCGACGTCTGGTACACCGTCAAGATGCGCGTCGACGTGGAGGACGACAGGGCGCTGGTGCAGGGAAAGGTCTGGCGAAGGGGCGATCCGGAACCGGCATCCTGGACGCTGACGGCCGAGGACCCGCTGCCGAACCGATCGGGAAGTCCGGGGATCTATGGCTATTCCGCCGCCGACATTCAGTACGACAACCTGAAGGTGTGGGAGAACGAATCTCAATGAAGATGATGCGTTTTGCTGCCTTAATTGCCGTTGCGTTGACTACCGGAAAGCTGCAAGCCGAACCCGTCGAAACCGCCATGTGGGGTTTTACCCCCGGTCGCAACATGGTAGTAGAGGCGGAGGGTCTACCGGCCACGTGGGACACCGAATCCGGTAAGAACATCAAGTGGACCGCGGAGCTCGGTTCCCAAACCTACGCCGGGCCTCTGATCATCGGCGGCAAGGTTTTTGTCGGCACGAACAACGGAGCCAAACGTATTCCGAAGGACACAGGGGATCGGGGCGTGCTGATCGCCTTCAACGAAGCCGACGGTGCCTTTCTGTGGCAGGCGAGTCATACTAAGCTGCCGGCTGGCAGGGTCAACGACTGGCCCCAGCAGGGGATCTGCTCTACCCCGTTTATCGAGGGGGACCGGCTCTATTACATATCCAACCGGTGTGAAGTCGTCAGCGCCGACACAGAGGGATTCCTCGACGGTGAAAACGATGGCGGGATTCAGGATGAGGCGGACACTACGGCCATGGATGCCGATCTCATCTGGAAGCTGGACATGATCGCCGAGCTGGATGTATTCCCGCATAACCTCGCCACCTGTTCGCCCATCGGCGCCGGCGACCTGATCTTCGTCGTCACCAGCAACGGGGTCGACGAGGGACACGTGCATGTCCCCTCCCCGTTTGCGCCCAGCTTCATCGCGGTCAACAAACATACCGGCAAACTGGTTTGGGAGAACGCCGACCCCGGTGAAGGCATTCTCCATGGCCAGTGGTCCAATCCGGCCTACGGCGAGGTTAACGGAAAGGGGCAAGTCATTTTTCCCGGTGGGGACGGATGGATCTACTCCTTCGAACCGAAAACCGGTAAGCTGATCTGGAAATTCGACTGCAATCCGAAGGATAGCCGGTGGGAGTTGGGAGGACGAGGCACGCGGAACAATATCATTTCTACGCCGGTATTTCACGACAACACCGTTTATGTCGGGGTCGGCCAGGATCCCGAACATGGAGAGGGGATCGGACATCTGTGGGCGATCGACGCCCGCGGCAGTGGAGACATCACCTCGAGCGGGGCTGTCTGGCATCTCGGAGGCCACGAATACAATCGCACCATGTCGACCGTGGCCGTCAGCGATGGACTGCTCTACACCGCCGATCTCACCGGATTCGTCTACTGCGTAGACGCCGCCACCGGCGAGAAGTACTGGTCCTATGACACCTTTGCCGCCATCTGGGGTTCGGTGCTGGTTGCCGACGGCAAGCTGTACGTGGGGGATGAAGACGGGGACGTAGCCGTATTCCGCGCCGGCAAAAAGAAGGAGCTGCTCTACGAAGTAAACATGGGAAGCTCCATCTACACCACACCCGTCGCCAAAAACGGGGTGTTGTACATCGCCAGTCGCAACACCTTGTTCGCGATAGCCGCTGAGTGACTCGGCGACTCGAGTGAACACCTCATACTCTCTTAAACATGGCAGATTCTAAGGGACCGACGGACAGCGCCGTCGACGCCGCCCGCGAGCGGCTCGACGCCCATGTCCGCGAGATCGTGCGCTGGCATTTCAGCGCCGAGACCGGTTGCGACTTCTGGCTGCAGCGAAAGCAAGAGCTCGACTTCGATCCGCTCACCGAGATCGGTGGTTACAGCGACCTGAGCAAGCTGGGCCATTTCCAGGATGAGTGGCTGCGCGGGGGTCCGGTGCGCCGTTGGGTACCCAAGGCGTACAAAGACGACCCGGTGTATGTGTTCGAAACCGGTGGGTCCACAGGCACGCCCAAGTACCGCATCAACGTCCGAGATTTCCAGATCGATTACGAGCAATTCAGCGGGTCACTGTCGGAGGATGGGTTCCCGCCAGGCAGCGATTGGCTGATGCTCGGTCCCAGCGGCCCTCGCCGGCTGCGCCTGGCGGTGGAACACCTGGCACAGTTGCGTGGCGGCATTTGTTTCATGGTCGACCTGGATCCGCGCTGGGTAAACCGAATGGTGTCCCAGGGCAAACACCGCGACCTGGAGGAATACAAAGATCACGTCGTTCATCAGGCTCTTACGGTGTTGCGGGCACACGACAACGTCGGCTGTCTCTTCACCACGCCTAAATTGTTAGAGGCACTGGCTTCGAAGATCTCGTTAGCCAAAGCGGGGATCACCGGCATTTTCTGCGGCGGCACCGAGATGGATGCCCAGTTCCACCGCTTTGCCCGCGAGGAGCTCGTTCCCGGGATCGATTTCGTCCCGACCTACGGCAACACCCTGATGGGATTGGCCTGTTTCAAGCCGTTCGATCCGGAAGACGACTACGCGATCACCTACTACCCGCCGCAGCCTCGGGCGGTAATCGAGCTGGTGGATCCCAAGTCACCGAATGAGGTGGTGGCGTACGGGGGAACGGGTCGGGTCATGCTGACCACCCTGACGAAGGAGTTCTTCATGCCTCGCTTCCTGGAGCGGGACGAGGCCGAGCGCGCAGAGCCGACCGTCCAGTATCCATGGGACGGGGTCTGCGACCTGCGGCTCCTGTCCGAGCTGCAACAGTCGGTGGTGGTGGGAGTCTACTAATGCTGCACCTACCTATCCTGCGCGCCGGCACGCCGTACGAAAGCCTGAAGAAAAACATCGTGCGGGATATTCGATCGGGAGAGCCGCTGGCCGAGGTCAGCCTGGCCAACCGGGGATTGATCGCGCGCGATCTTGCGGCTGCCCCCACTCACAAGCAGCGGCTGGCCGAGTTTGATAGCGGCGCGTTGATGGAGCTCTGCCACCGGGCGGCGAACCTGTTCATGGAGGGCGAGCTGCCGCTGGGGGACTCGGTCCAGACGCCGGACGATTATGTCACCCAGACCTCGGCAAGCACCGGTCTGCCTCGCGTTCTCTGTCGTGCCAACATGGAGAAGATCTCCACGGTCTTGACGTTGATGGAGAAGGTCCTTGATGGTTTGACCCGTGGACTGGATATGACCGTGCTCGACGACGGGGCCGGCACCAATCCAAACGGTCGCAACCTCAGCTATCTGTGCCAGACCCAGGCTCTCGGTTGCGTCCTGCCGAGCAATTCCCCCGGGGTCCACTCGCTGTGGTTGCCTTCCATTCCACTCAAGGTCCCGGTGGTTCTAAAACCAGGCGCGGAGGAACCCTGGACGCCGTTTCGGATCGCCCAGGCATTTATGGCTGCCGGCTGTCCAGCGGCCGCGTTCAGCTTCTATCCCACCGATCACAGCGGCGCGGCCGAGATTCTGCTGCAGTGTGGACGCTCCCTCCTGTTCGGAGGTGGAGCCACCGTCGAGCCGTGGCGCACCGAACCCGGGGTTCAAATCCACGGTCCCGGACGCAGCAAGATCCTCTTTGGCGCCGACGAGGCACCGCGGTGGTCCGACTATCTTGATCTCATCGAACACTCCGTAGTCGACAACGGCGGCCGCTCCTGCATCAATGCCTCCGGCGTGTGGACGTCGGCTCACGGGCGCGAGCTGGCCGAGGAGTTGGGGCGCCGGCTGGCGAAGATCGAAGCCCGAGGTCTCACCGACGATCGCGCCCAGATCGCCGCGTTCAGCAACCCGGACGTCGCGCGCGGCATCGACCAGTTGATCGAGTCGCAGTTGGGCATTCCCGGGGCGGAAGACCTGACTGCCCGCTATCGCCAGGGGCCGCGTTTCACCCAGTTAGACGGCTGCAGCTTTTTGTTGCCAACCGTCGTATGGTGCGAAGATGGCTCGCACCCGCTGGCCAACACCGAATTCCTCTTCCCGTTTGTAAGTGTGGTCCAGGCGCCACAGGCGGAGCTGTTGAACCTGATCGGGCCGAGCCTGGTGGTAACGGCGCTGTCCGATCAGCAGGATTTTGTTGCCGAATTGCTCACCACTCCTACCATCGATCGTCTCAACATCGGACCGATCAGGACCAACCGTCTAGAGTGGGACCAGCCCCACGAGGGCAATCTCTTCGAACTGCTGTACCACCAACGAGCGCTGCAGATCAGGAGCTCCGGGCCACTGCAAGATGCCCTCGTTTGAGTTCCAGTGCACTCCGGAGGTGCTGGTTGGCGCCGGGCGCCTGGACGACCTCCGCAGCCTCCCTGAACAATTTGGAGCCCGCCAGATTCTGTTGGTTTCCGACCCGGGGATCACCCGCTGCGGTCTGACCACCCAGGCGTTTGACCTGCTCACCGGGTCAGTCGACGAATGCCACATCTTCGATCAGGTGGAAGAGAACCCAACGGCGAACAACGTCCGGGTCGGGGCCGACTTTGCGCATCAATGCGGCGCCATCGACCTCATCGTCGGCCTCGGTGGCGGCAGTGCCATGGACTGCGCCAAGGGGATCAATTTCATCCATACCAACGGCGGTAGCATGGAGGATTACCGGGGCATCAACCGGGCGACCAGGCCGATGCTGCCCGCGATCGGAATCCCAACAACCGCCGGCACCGGCAGCGAAGCCCAATCGTTCGCGGTAATCGCCGAGGACGAATCCCATCGCAAAATGGCGTGTGGCGACAGCAAGGCGAAATTTGCCGTGGTCATTCTCGACCCCCTTCTGGCACCCAGCGCCCCCCGCGAGGTTGTGGCTGCCACCGGTTTGGATGCCATGGCCCACGCTGTGGAGAGTTACGTCTGCACGCGGCGCAACCCGGTGTCGCAGATGTTCGCGGCGGAGGCCTGGCGCCTGCTGGACAGGAACTACGAGACGGTGCTTGCCGGAACCGAGGATACCGAACCATGGCAGGCAATGTTGACGGGGGCTCATTTTGCGGGCGTTGCCATCGAACACTCCATGCTTGGGGCCGCGCACGCCTGCGCCAATCCGCTATCGGCGCGGTACGATGTGTCTCACGGCGCTGCGGTCGGCTTGATGTTGCCACATGTTATACGCCACAACGCCGTAGAGATGTTTCGGGAATACGAAGTGTTGGGAGGTGGTGCCGAGGAGATGATAGAGCGTCTGGCGGTGGTTCGTGCCATGGCGGGATTGCCTCAACAATTGCGAGAAATCCCGGTGCCCGAGGAAATTCTACCCGACCTCGCCGCCGACGCCGCCGAGCAGTGGACCGCCCGTTTCAATCCGCGGGCACCAGGGCTGTCCGACCTTCTCGAGTTCTATAGGGCCGCTTTCTGATGGGCGGACGGCTTCTGCGGATCTTCGTCTGGCAACTGGTCCTGCTGTCGCCTTGCTTCGCGCGCGATAGCTGGCCCAGCTTTCGCGGCGACCCGCAGATGTCGGGCGTTAGTGCGGCCAACCTGCCGACAACACCACAGCTTCTCTGGACCTTCTCCACGCGAGCTCCGATCGAATCCACGGCGGCCATTCTCGGCCAAGTCGTCTACGTAGGATCGATGGACAGCACGCTCTACGCCGTCGACCTGAATTCGGGAAAACTCAAGTGGAAATACTCGGCGCTTGCAGCCATCAAATCCTCGCCGCTGGTACACGAAGGAGGGATCTTTTTTGGTGACGAGGCCGGCAGGTTTCACAGTCTGAACGCTGCGAACGGATCGCAGCGGTGGACCTTTGCCGCGGAGGACGCTATCGTTTCGTCTGCCGTCGCCAGCGGCGAGCGATTGTTCTTCGGGTCTTACGACCAACGGCTCTACTGCATCAACCGAGAAACCGGAGACGAGATGTGGAGGTTCGAGACCGAAGGGTACGTGCACGCTTCCTGTCCGGTCGTCGACGGTAAGGTGCTGGTCGCCGGCTGCGACGGGTTGTTGCGCGTAATAGACACCCAGACTGGCGGCGAGCTGGACCAGATCACCTTGGGTTCCTACGCCGCGGCGAGCCCCGCAGTGTTGGGAAGGTTCGTCTACCTGGGGACCTTTGGCGACGAGTTTGTTGCTCTCGATCTGGAATCAGGAGAGGTGGCGTGGAGGTATCGAGAAATCGACCACCGGTTTCCGTTCTACGCTTCGGCCGCGGTGCTTCCCGAGCACATCGTCGTTGCCGGCCGTGACAAATTCGTGCGTGCGCTGCACCCGACAACAGGACAACTGCTGTGGAGCTTTGCCGCGGGTTCGAAAGTCGACTCTTCGCCGGTGGTCGCATCTGGGCGGGTCTATTTCGGTACTGCCGGCGGCACCCTTTTCGGTCTCGACCTATCTTCCGGAGAGGAGCGTTGGCGTTTCGCTACTGGCGCGGGCATCGTCGCCTCCCCATCCATGGCGGAGGACCGGCTTGTAATCGGTGCCGAAAACGGAAACCTGTACTGCTTCGGAGAGCAACCTTGAATAGTCAGACCACCAATCCAGACCCCGCAACGACACGTAAAGAGCGGGCCCAGACCGAGATAGGGAGTGTCTTCGTCTCCAACTATCCGCCGTACTCGTTCTGGAAGGAGGAAGGGGTTGGCGATGCCTACGAGGTCCTAAACAGCTCCCCGGCTGCTCCGGAAACCCAGCTTGGGCTCTATATCCACATCCCTTTCTGTCGCATGCGGTGCCGCTTTTGTTATTTCCGCGTGTATACGGACAAAAACAGTTCCGACATCGAACAGTACCTCGACGGATTGATACGGGAGCTGGAGATCTACGCTGAACTTCCTGGCGTACAGGGACGGGACCTCACCTTCATATACTTTGGTGGCGGTACCCCCTCCTATATAAGCGCCCGCCACCTGCGGCAATTTGTTGCCCGCGCGCAACAGCGCATCTCCTGGGAGGGCGCGCGGGAAGTGGCTTTCGAATGTGAGCCGGGCACGCTGACCCAAGCAAAGTTGAAAGCGATCAAGGAGATCGGGGTTACGCGCCTCAGCCTGGGCATCGAGAATCTGAACGACGAGATTCTCGCCAGCAACGGCCGCGCCCATCGTTCTCCCGAGATCTACCAGGTCATGCCTTGGATTCGCGAGCTCGAATTCGAACAGTTGAATGTCGACTTGATCGCCGGCATGGTGGGCGAATCGTGGGAGAGCTGGAAGGAGACGGTGAGCCGGACCATTGCTTTGGAGCCGGACAGCGTAACCATCTACCAGATGGAGCTCCCGCACAATACCGTATACTCCAAAGAGCTCGCTTCCGGTACCGACCACAGCTTCGCCAACTGGGAAACCAAGCGCGCCTGGCACGCTTACGCCATGGAACAGTTTGAAGCAGCCGGATTCGAAGCATCCAGTGCCTACACCTTGACCCGGGCAGGAGGGAACGGCGAATTCGTCTACCGGGACGCGGTATGGCAAAGCAGCGACATGATCGGAACCGGTGTGGCTTCCTTTTCTCACGTGGGTGGGGTACACTTTCAGAATCTAGCCGAGTGGGACCCCTACTTGAAGGCGCTGCAGGAGGGTCGTCTTCCATTGGAACGTGGTTTCGTCACCGATGCGGCCGAGCGGCTGACACGGGAGTTCATCCTGCAATTGAAGGTGGGCCGGCTGAGTCCGTCCTACTTCCAAGAAAAGTTCGGCGTTGACATCGTCACCCGTTTCTTGCCGGTGCTGCAGGGCCTCGAAGGGGAACAGCTGTTGGTTTTCAACCACGACCTGATCGAGCTAACGCGAAAAGGATTGCTCCAGGTGGATCAGCTGCTCCCAGAATTCTACGATCTCAAATACCGCAACGCTCGTTACACCTGATCAACTGGACGATTAAAGAGATTTTCAGAACGTGTCGATAGATACTACTAAGCGGTATCAAGTGCCGGCAATGACAGTAAACGACCACCATCGTCGCCACGCAAGGACTGCACCTGTAGGAGGGCAATCAGATCTATGATTGTAGACTGGTCGAAACGCAGCAGATTCAACCCGATCAATCGAGAGGTCCATAGAGCACAGTTGTAGCCCCACCCCGCAATGCGTGCGCATGCTTCCAACCGGCCTTTTTCGGGCCGGTTTTTTTATTGCCATCTGGAACCGGGCTTCCTGATTCGATCGGTGACGAACCACCTCGCGGAATCGACCTCAGGGTCGTTCCTGCTTGTTAACGGTCTCGATGCCCGGCGAAAGGAAGCACACCATGCGAATTGCAACATATCTTCTCTTGGGGGTATCCATTTAACCGGAGTTACCATATGTTCAGTGCATGGCGTATCCTCGCGCTGGCAAGCACTACCCGGGCTCGGTTGGCGAGTTTCAAGCCTGGTTTCGAACCGATGCGGACTGCCTGGACTACCTCGAATGGCTGCGGTGGCCCGACGGCTTCGTCTGTCCGAGTTGCGGCCACGAAGGCGGTTGGCGCTTGGGCGATGGCCGCTTCATGTGTCCGGCGTGTTCGACACGCAGTTCGGTGACGGCCGGTACGATCTTCGATCGGACGCGGACACCCTTGACGATATGGTACACCGCCTGCTGGCTGTTCGCCACCGGTAAAGACGGGATCTCGGCGTTGAGCTTGAAGCGAGTACTGGAGATCAGCTCCTACCAGACTGCCTGGGCCATGCTGCACCGCCTGCGGTCGGTGTTGGTACGTCCCGGTCGGGATCTGCTGAGCGGGACGGTACAGGTGGACGAGACCTACATCGGCGGCGCCGAGCCTGGGCTGGCCGGTGGCCGCGCTAGGGGCAAGAAGGTGCTGACCGGTATCGCAGTTGAGGTTCATGAGCCGAGAGGATTGGGGCGGTGCCGCATGTCGCCACTGGCCGATGCCTCTGCCGAGACCTTGCACGCGTTCGTGATGGATCACGTCGAGCCGGGCTCGACGATCATCACCGACGGGTGGCCCGCTTATCAGGGACTGGCTCAGCTCGGCTACGAGCACGATCGGCGCAGCCAGGGCGCGGCCCGCGCTCGGGGCGATGATCCCAACAAGCTGTTGCCCGCCGTGCACCGCGTTGTCTCACTGGCCAAGCGGTGGCTGCTGGGAACGCATCAAGGGGCCGCCGACAGTACCCACATGAGCCACTACCTCAACGAGTTCGTGTTCCGCTTCAATCGCCGCCGCTCCCGCAGCCGCGGCATGGTGTTTTATCGCGTGCTCGAGCTGGCCGTGGCCCACGAGCCGATGCGTTTCCAGGATCTCATTGCCAGCCGACGGCCGAGGAAGCCGCCCCCCGAGCCGCCCAAACGGCGAGGGCATCCCACGAGCCTGGAACGCCCAGGGGCAAACCGGCCGTGGCGGTCGGCGGCCGAACACTGATGGGGGTCGCGACGCACTCCGGTTAAATGGATACCCCCATCTTCTCTTTATTGCGCTGTTTGCATGCGGACAAAGCCCCACGGCCACCACACAGCAGGATCGACTGGATGGGCAGGTTCTGTTCCGCTACCAAGACACCCAGCTGCCCTCGATGGAGTACAAACCCATTGACGCAGAGCTCGTTCGGTTCTGGACCTTCCAGGATGGCCACCTCACCGTGCGCACCGAGATTCTGACGGCACACCCGGGATCGCGGCTGCCCGATTCTCAAAGCACACTGTTCTGGGCGCAAGGGATGTACTGGAAAGAGGCGTGTACCGGCCGTAGCTGCACCTACGTGTTCGAGCTCACGGATGGTGAATACTTCGACTACCAGGACATGAATCTGGTGAGCAATGGCAGCAGGATCTACACCGTCGATCTGATTTTCGGAGACACCGGAATACAGCTCGGCGACAACCGGTATCTCTTCACCAACCTATCCAACCTGCCCATGGTTCGAAATGGTGCGTTGAACAAACGCTCGGCCGACTGAGAAACGGCGGTTAAACCCGAGGGAAGGAAGGTAGCTCCAGGTTCGCTACATGCTGAAGGATGCGCACGACCTGAACGCTGTAGCCGAACTCGTTGTCGTACCAGACGTAGATGTTGCAGCGTCTGCCCTGAACGATAGTAGCCAGTGAATCGACAACGCCGGCTTTCATATTGCCTATAAAGTCGGTGGAAACCACCTCCGGTGAGCTAACGAAGTCGATCTGCCCCTGTAGGGGCGACTCGAGCGAGATGTCGCGCAGGTAACCGTTGACCTGATCGACCGAGACCGTGCTGTTCAGGTTGAGGCTCAGGATCGCCAGAGACACGTTCGGGGTAGGTACCCTGATGGCGTTCGCCGTGAGCCTTCCATCCAAATCGGGCAATACCTTTCCCACCGCTTCCGCCGCTCCCGTTTCGGTAATGACCATGTTCAGGGGGGCCGCCCTTCCCCTACGACTGAAATGATGGAAATTGTCGTTGAGGTTCTGGTCGTTCGTATAAGAGTGGCAGGTCTCGATATGGCCACTTTCGATGCCGAAGCGATCGTGGATCGCTTTCAACACCGGAACGATGGCGTTGGTGGTGCAGCTGCCCGCGGAGATGATGTTCTCTTCATCGTTGATGCAGTTGTTGTTGACGCCGTAAACGATGTTGGGCACGTCGCCCTTGCCGGGAGCTGTGAGAACGACCTTGGCCACACCGTCGCACAAGAAATGCCGCCCGAGCCCCTTGCGGTCGCGCCACGCGCCGCTGTTGTCAACAACGATCGCGTCGGAAATTCCATACTTCGTGTAGTCGACGCTTTCGGGACCATCCGCATATAACACGCGAATCATGTTACCATTGGCGACGATCGCCTGTTCCTCTTCGTCGACAGTGATCGTCCCGTTAAACTGGCCGTGAACCGAATCGCGCCGCAGCAGGCTGGCGCGTTTGAGCACGCTATCATTCTTGCGCTTCTGTACGACAATGGCGCGCAACCGCCATTTGTCGCCGCCGCCACTGCGTTCGATGAGAATCCGGGCAATCATGCGGCCGACGCGACCGAATCCGAAGAGCACGACGTCCTGCGGTCGATCACCTACCGTATCCAGTGTTTTTATGACCGCCAGTTCCCGCTTCACGAAGGCGTCGACATCGGCGCCATTTCCGTTTTCCACGAAATTCGCGGTCAATTTTCCGATGTCGATTCGAGCTGGCGCCAGCTCCAGCTTGCAGATCGCCTCCAGAACTGACCTGGTGGAGGGGATGGAGAGCTCCTCCGAGAGGATCTTCCGGGTGAAGCGATGCGCCTTGAGGATATCGATAGTCGACTTGTTGATAAGCGACCGGCCGTACAACGTCGTGACCACACCATGGTCACGATATAGGCCCCCAATGATCGGAATCATCGATTCGGCGATCTCCTCCCGCTTTCGCCAATCGTCGAAATATCTGTTCATCTTTTCATCTGGCATTTCGTGGTTTCTCCCTTACAAAAAAATAGGGACTTATGCAGGAGTTGTCCTGCCCCGGCGGATTATTTTTTATATAAATACCTATATTACTCCCGACGCCACGAAAAACGAAGCCGGAACGATGTCGCTTCCACGCCGAAAATTGGGTCGCACCGGGCTCGAGGTGACCCATCTCGGCTACGGTACCGCGATCCCAGAACTCATGGATCCAGATCGAGCAGACGGACATGCCGAGAAGCTTCTCAACGCCGTTCTGGATGCGGGCATCAATTTTATCGATACAGCTCCACAAAGCTCAGCTTACTCAGAATGGCCAACATCCGGAGGACAATTGACAACAATCCTGCTTTTTCTCGCGAGTGCGATCTCTTTCCAGGGTTTGGCAGCCACCGACGCGTGGGCTAATCCAGACTCCCTCTCGTACACCCTGGAAGAAATCATCGTCATCGATCGTCGTCTTGAGTTGCCCACCATAAGCTCCGTCGGGACCAAGATCCCTCTACCAATGGAGCGTACTCCTCTCAGTGTGGGTGTCGTGACGGATGTCCAGCTGAAGCGTCAGGACGCCGTGGTTCTGGGCGACGCTCTGAAAAACATCAGTGGCGTCAACGTACAGACCGGATTCGGCACCCACGATTTCTTTGTCATCCGCGGGTTCGAGTCGCTGTCGAGCGGGCTCGTGCTTACCGATGGGGTGCAGGAACCGGAGGTGAGCTTCTACAACACCTACAACCTCGAACGGGTGGAAGTCCTCAAAGGCCCGGGGGCGTTTGTTTACGGCAGCAATCCCCTGTCGGGGGCGGTCAATCTGGTACGAAAACGGCCGTTGTTCGGCAGATTCGCCGTCATCAATGCCGCCGCGGGCCGTTTTCGATCGTTCCGCGGGAAGCTCGATCTGGGATGGGCTAGCCAACCGGCCGGGGTCGCCTTTCGAGGCAATCTGTTGTGGCAAAATTCGGACAACTACCGCCAGGACAAGGAGAATTCCGCCTTCGGGGTGAATCCGGTGCTCTCGTGGCGTCTCAGCAATACTGCGAATCTCCACGTCGATCTGGAGTACTTTCGCAGTGACTACGCCAGTGACTCTGGGCTCCCCATCGTCGGTTCCGAGATCGCCGACGTGCCCCGCCGGAGGTCCTACCAATCGCCGTTCGACCGCTCAAACCAAGACACCTACAGGGCCCGGGTCGAATATATCAATCGGATAACCGGTCATTTGACGCTGCGCAACAAGCTGTATTACACCGATCTGGACTGGCCTTCCAGAGGGACTCTGTTCAACGGCGCTTTTCCGAACGCCAGCGGTTCCCTGGACCTGTTCCGCACGCTTTTGATTCTCGACGACCGACAGCGGATGATGGGTAACCAGTTGGAAGCGGTGATTGGTTTTTCCAGATTGGGCTTGAAACACCAAACCATGGCCGGTTTCGAGGTGAGTCGATGGACCGACGAGTTTGCCTTGGATGTGGCAGCCCTTCCCAGCATCGACCTGTTCAATCCTGTGGAAACCGCCTCGAAGCCGTGGGCGATTATTCCGGGCCAGTTCACCTCTGCTGATGCCCACACTCTGACCATCGCCCCATATCTGGTCCACAATGTCAGTGTGGATGAGCGATACGAGCTTTTCGTGGGCAGTCGCTTCGACTATCTGGACTACCGCGATGACGACACCGACACGGATCGGGATTACCGGCGTTTAAGTCCTATGCTCGGCGCTGTCTACCGACCGCGTAACGATTGGTCCGTCTATACCAATGTTGGTCTCGGGTTTGCGCCGCCTTCAAGTCAGGTGGCGGGCAAACGCAAGGCCGAGGAGAGCGCCCAAGTAGAGGTGGGTTCGAAGTTGAACGCTTTCGATGGCCGTATCACCGGCACGTTGGCCTTTTATCAATTGAAGAAATCGAACCTGGCGATACCGGACGACCGTGGCGTTTTGCGGGAGACTGGAGATCAACGCTCTCGAGGTCTGGAGCTTGATCTGTCGGCACAGATATCGCCGGGTTGGTACGGCTTTCTGACCTATGCGTTCACTTCCGCGGAGCTGACCGAATTTCGCGAAACCGCTCAGGTTCTCACCGCAACGGGAGTCCAGTTCCAAACCTTCGACCGTTCTGGGAATACCGCTCCGTTCGCGCCCGAGCATATGCTCAATCTGTGGACCACGAGAACCCTCGGTCGTTATGCGGAGGTAAGTCTCGGCGCCCGCTACGTAGGAACCCAATTCATTGCGGCCGACAACGATTTCGAGATGCGCGATGGGCTCCTATTCGACCTGGCACTGCGCCTCAACCTGAGCCACGCAGGCACCCGGATGTATCTGAAGAATCTCACCAACCGCGATTTCGAGACTCGGGGTTTCGGCAACACTTCCGTCATACCGGCGCCCCCCATGACTCTGGGGTTCGAGCTGGAATGGGCGCTATAGTTCAACCAGCTGATACGCTGTCTGTTGACCAGCGGGAGAGTCAACAGCTGCAACGATTGCGCACGCTGGTGGCTGCGCTTCTCGAAAGCAACGGGTTCTATAGCCCCAAGCTGAGGAAGGCGGGTATCAGCAGCGCCGACGACCTCGTCGACCTGGCTGCCTATCGTCGTCTCTCCTTTACTACCCGCGAGGAACTGAGCGCCGATCAGCAGGCCCATCCACCGTACGGTACAAACCTGACGTTTCCAGTCGAAGACTACATTCGGATTCACCAGACTTCAGGCACGATGGGTCAACCGTTGCGCTGGTTGGACACGGAGGAGAGCTGGTCCTGGTGGGCGGAATGCTGGTCATCGGTCTACCGGGCGGCCGGCGTCGGTGTGGGCGATCGGGTGTTCTTCGCGTTTTCTTTTGGTCCCTTTATCGGATTCTGGAGTGCATTGGAGGGTGCCCGGGCGATCGGCTGCCTCACCATTTCCGGAGGCGGCATGTCTACCGAACAACGGTTGCACTCCATAATCGACAACGGCGCAACTGTGCTCGTCTGTACGCCGACCTACGCCTTACACCTGGCGGAGGTGGCGTCCGCAAACGGGCTGGACCTGGGAGCGTCGGCCGTGCGCACTACCATCCACGCCGGCGAGCCGGGGACCAGCCTTCCCGCTACGAAACGTCGCATCGAAGAGGCCTGGGGTGCTCGTTGTTTCGACCATGCCGGTGCCACCGAGGTGGGGGCCTGGGGATACGAGTGTGAGGTGCAAGACGGACTACATCTCAATGAGAACGAGTTTATGATAGAGGTCATCGATCCGGAAACTGGTGGGAATTCCGAAGACGGGGAGCTGGTGATCACCAATCTCGGTCGCACCGGGAGCCCCGTCTTGCGTTACCGTACCGGCGACCGCATCAAGTTGGCCGCGTCACAAGCATGCGGTTGCGGCCGTAGCTTGCGTCGTATAGAAGGCGGAGTCATGGGACGTTTGGACGATGCGCTCATCGTTCGCGGGCTCGTTTTCTTTCCCAGCGCGATCGAGAATATTGTTCGTGAATTCGACGCGATAACCGAGTTTGCCGTGGACGTCTACCGCCGCGGCAGCATGGACGAGGTTCGAATCCAGATCGAGGCGGACGGCGAGCCGCCGCGGCAGATTGAGTCTGCTATTTCCAACGCCCTGCAGCTTAAGCTTGGCCTGCGCATGCAGGTGACCGCTGTCTCACCGGGCTCATTGCCTCGTTTCGAGTTGAAATCGCGACGGGTGACCGACCACCGCGTCACCGACAACCCATGACAACCCTCACGGAAGATACTCTATACGACCTGATTGTCATCGGAGGTGGGCCAGCGGGAAGCACGGTGGCGGGTCTGGTAGCGAGTTCGGGGTACCGGGTTCTGTTGTTGGAGCGGGCATCGGAGCCGACGTTTAAGATCGGCGAGTCCCTGATGCCGGCTACTTACTGGACCTTTCAACGACTGGGGGTGCTCGAGCGTTTGCAAACGAGTCATTTTCCACGAAAACACAGCGTCCAGTTCTACGGTCACAGCGGCAAGGCATCGGCTCCGTTCTACTTTTCCGAGAACGATCCCCACGAGAGCTCCGTCACCTGGCAGGTGTTGCGCAGCGAGTTCGACCAGATGCTCCTCGACAACGCCGCCGAGCTCGGCGCTGAAGTCGTCCGCGGGGCCGCAGCGCAGAAGGTTCTCTTCGACGGCGATCGAGCCCAAGGCGTGGAGGTGAGATTGGGCGATGGTCGTGTATGCAACCCGCGTTCGCGCATCGTCGCCGACGCCAGCGGTCAAAGCGCTTTGCTGGCGCGTAAACTCGATTTGAAGATGGTCGATCCGGAACTCAAGAAAGCCTCGATTTTCACCCACGTTCGCGGGGCCGCCCGCGATCCTGGCATCGACGAAGGTGCGACCCTCGTGCTGCTCACCGAAAACAAGGATTCATGGTTTTGGTCTATTCCGCTTGCGAACGATTGCACCAGCATCGGCGTTGTCGGCTCCTTGGACTATCTGCTGCAAAACCGCAGCGAAAGCGCGCAGCAGATCTTCGACGACGAGCTGTCCCGTTGCCGCCCTCTGTTGACTCGAATGGAAGGAGCTGAGCAACTCTTCCCCGTCCGCGTCACCCAGGACTTCTCCTACCGCGCACGACAATTGGCTGGAGAAGGTTGGCTGCTGGTGGGGGACGCTTATGGTTTTCTGGATCCGATCTATTCTTCCGGGGTATTCCTGGCTTTGAAAACAGGAGAGTGGGCGGCCGATGCCATCGTCGAAGCATTCGAAGAGGACGATCTAAGCGGGCAACGCCTAGGTACCTTTGCCGACGATGTTGAGAGCGCGATGGGGGCAGTGCGCAATCTCGTACAGGCCTTTTACACCAAAGAGTTCAGCTTTTCCCGTTTCTTGAAGCGGTACCCTCATTGCAAGCAGGGCATTGTTGACATTCTCAGCGGCAACGTCTTCAGCGAAGCGGTGCCCGTCGTGTTCGGACCGCTGCGGGAGATGTGCGGCGTGGAATTGGTCTCGTGACCAGTGCTCGGGTTCGCCCGCTGTTGTACCTGCTTCTGTTCCTCCTTTATCTTTTTCACAACGATCTGTGGTTCTGGCATGACGATCGGATCCTCCTAACTCTTCCCATCGGCCTGCTCTACCATGTCGGTTTCTGTGTCGCTGCGGCCCTGATGATGTGGCTTCTGGTAGGTCATGCCTGGCCGGAGGGGGCCGAAACCGAGGAGGACCAACCCTGACGACAACGGTCATTCTCATATACCTTGGGTTGGTTATCGTCATCGGCGGGCTGAGCCACAGACTCTTCCGTGGCACCGGCGAAGACTATTTCGTGGCCAGCCGCACCATCGGTCCCTTTCTACTGTTGATGTCGCTGTTTGGCACCAACATGACTGCTTTTGCCATTCTTGGGGCGTCGGCACAATCCTACCACGTTGGCATCGGTGTCTTCGCCCTCATGGCCTCTTCCTCCGCGTTGATCATTCCGACGGTGTTTTTTTTCGTTGGAACACGTCTGTGGTCGTTGGGGAAACGATTCGGATTTTTGACCCAGGTAGAGTACTTCCGCCAGCGGTGGGGATCCGATCCTCTGGGTTTGTTGCTCTTTGTCGTTTTGGTGGCAATGGTTATACCGTATCTCTTGATCGGAGTGATGGGAGGCGGTATCACCTTACACCGGATTACCGGTGGCGAGATTCCGCAGTGGTCAGGGGGGTTGCTCGTCTGTTTGGTAGTTTTGGTGTACGTATGTTCCGGAGGACTACGTGGCACCGCCTGGGCCAACGCGTTTCAGACGATGGTATTCATGGTTCTGGGCGCCGTGGCCTTCTTTGTGATTGTCGAGCGGATGGGCGGGTTGCAACACGCCCTGTCGAGGGTAGCGGGGCAGCACCCGGAGCTGCTTGTTCGCGGTGGCCACGTTTCCCCGATCGAGATGTTATCCTACACCTTCGTACCGTTGTCGGTGGGCATGTTTCCCCACATGTTCATGCATTGCCTGACCGCGAAAAGCGCCCGCACCTTTCGCTGGCCCGTGATCTGTTATCCTCTGTGCATCGCGATCGTCTGGATACCCAGCGTGCTATTGGGAATCTTGGGCTCGGTCGATTTCCCAGGTTTGCAAGGTCCGGCAGCCAACAGCATCCTGATCCGAATGATCGACCTGTACGCGCCTGGTATTCTCGCCGGTTTGCTGGCCGCCGGCGTGTTCGCGGCCATCATGTCTTCGCTTGACTCGCAGGTGCTTTCCCTGGGCACCATGTTCACCCAGGACATCGTGCGCCACTACGGTTTTCACGACAGCATGAGCGAACGGCAGCAGGTGCGCAGTGGTCGACTGTTCGTATTCTTGATCCTCACTCTGACCTACGTTCTCTCCCTCGTTGTGGATCGCAGCATCTTCAAGATGGCGATCTGGTCCTTCACTGGGTTCGCCGCCCTGTTTCCGATTGTGGTCGCCGCTCTCTTTTGGAAGCGTAGCACCAAGTACGGCGTGGTGGCCAGTGTTGTGAGCGTGGTGGTCACGTGGATCTATTTCTTCTGGGCGAGCCGCCAGATCCCGGATTACTCCGTATTCGGGACGCGGGTGATGCCCGTGGCGGCGATGTTTCTGATTTCAACGGCAAGCATGGTCATCGGGTCGCTGCTCACCCGACCCCCCGAAGCGGCGCAGATCGCGAGATTCTTCAACCCGGATCGAAAATGAAGGTCGCCTGCATCGCGGCCGGAGCCGCCGGCATGTATTGTGGCAGCTGCATTCACGACAATACCCTGGCTGCCGCCCTGCAGAGGCTGGGGAATGACGTCGTTCTGGTTCCCACCTACACCCCGCTGCGGACCGACGAGCAGGATGTCAGCATCGACCGGGTGTTCTTCGGCGGCATAAACGTATATCTACAACAGAAATCTGCGCTCTTCCGCCATACGCCTGCGGTGATCGACCGCCTGCTCGATCGCCCCCGCTTGCTCAACGGCCTATCCAGGTTCAGCGCCTCTACCAGTGCCGCTGACCTGGGCGCCCTCACGGTGTCAGTGCTGCAGGGGGAGCAAGGCCGTCAACGCAAGGAATTGACCAAGCTGGTAGACTGGTTGGCTCGCGATTTCAAACCCGATCTGGTGCAGTTGCCCAACTCCCTATTCCTCGGATTCGCCCGCGAGCTCAAACAACGGCTGGGGGTGCCGGTGCTCTGCGCCCTCCAGGGCGAGGACCTGTTCGTAGACAGTCTCATCGAACCTTACAGATCCCAGGTATTGCTGCTTTTGCGTCAACGCGCCGCAGATGCGGATGGCTTCGTTGCGCCCTGTGCCTATTACTCCGACTATATGGCCACGCTGCTCAGAGTGCCTCCGGAGCAAGTGGATGTCGTGCACCTAGGAATCGCGCTGCACGGATACAGTGATCCGGCCTGTGAGAGAGACGGGTCCTTTAACATCGGCTATCTGGCGCGCATTTGCCCGGAGAAGGGTCTGCATCTTCTAGTCGAGGCGTTCTTCCACCTGAGCGATCGCCTCGGAAAAGAGAATTTGACCCTGGCGATCGCTGGATATCTCGGCGCCACCGACCGAGTTTATTTCCGGGAGCTGATGAGTCGGGTCCAGGAACGGGGTCTGGGGGATACGGTCATCTACAAGGGGGAGGTTACGCGGGAGGAAAAGATTGCGTTTCTGCAGCGACTTGATGTTCTATCCGTGCCCACCACCTATGCTGACCCAAAGGGGCTGTTCGTATTGGAGTCGCTGGCCGCGGGGGTCCCGGTAGTAGAGCCACGGCATGGGGCATTCCCGGAACTGGTTGCCGCCACCGGTGGTGGGGTGCTGGTAGACCCAGACTCTGCGGTTGCCCTCGCAGAAGCCCTGGCGCAATTCGCCGAGCACCCGGAACGCAGAATCGAATTCGGCAGCTCGGGCAGGCGGGCAGTGCGAGAACGATTCGATGACACCACGATGGCCCGCAACACCCTGGCCGTCTACAAACGATACACTGCAAAGGAGTGAAAATGAGTTGGTTGATCTTTGCGCTCATTACGGTTTTATCCTGGGGGCTTTACGGGGTTTTTCTCCACATCGGGCAAGGCGCGATGGCCGATCCCATAAACGGGAGGTACAAGGCGTATCTGTTTGTGGGCGTGGCGTACCTCATCACTGCGGTTATCGGTTCACTCGTCGTACTCGTCGTGAACGGCGCTTCGTGGAATTTCCCGGCGCGCGGTGCGACCTGGTCGACGGTGGCCGGGTTTGTCGGTGCTATCGGAGCGCTGGGTGTGCTTTTGGCGTTTGGCGCCAAGGGGACTCCAACTGTCGTGATGTCCATCGTCTTCGCAGGCGCCCCTATCGTCAACGCCGTGGTGGCGACGGCCCTACATCCGCCGCCGGGAGGATTCGCCGTTGTGCGCTGGCCGTTCATGCTGGGCATCGTACTGGCCGCCTTCGGCGGGTTTCTAGTGACCTACTTCAAACCTGGCTCCTGATGCAGGAGATCGCCTCGGCAGCTTCTCCGGCCAAGTTCACGTCCGCTCGGTCTAGGAGTAGATAACATGGCCTCGCAGCACAGGACTCGACGAACGGTTGAGTTCGCCGACACCGACATGGCGGGTATCGTTCACTTCGCTCGCTTTTTTGCATTCATGGAGGCCACTGAACACGACTTCCTCCGGTCTCTCGGGTTGAGCGTTGCCCTGGATTGGGAGGGAAAGCAGCTCGGATTCCCGCGCCTGACCGCCGACTGCGAATACCTCAGCCCCGCTCGTTTCGAGGATGAGCTGGAGATTGAGCTGACCGTTGAAAGACTGGGGGAAAAATCCATAAGTTACGGTTTCATCATCAACCGAGGCGAAACCATCATCGCTCGGGGGCACATCAAGGTGGCGTGCTGCATATGCCATGCAGACAACAGCCTCGAGTCCGTTGCGATACCCAATTTCATTGTGGATAAGATCGAGGGAGCGGTCGGTGACTGAAACGACGGGAACAGTGGAGGCTCGCGATCTTTGCAAAAGCTTCGGCGACGTAGAGGTACTCCGCGGTGTAAACCTATCCGTGCGTCAGGGCGAATCGCTGGCCATCACCGGACCATCCGGATCCGGGAAAAGCACTCTCCTTCACTTGTTGGGAACCTTGGACTTTCCTTCGTCCGGTACGGTTGCCATCGATGGTACCGCCCCGGGCAAACTGGGCGAGGTAGAATTGGCCCGCTTCCGCAATCAACACATCGGTTTCGTTTTCCAAGCCCATCATCTGCTGCCTCAGTACTCGCTCCTGGAGAATGTGCTCGTCCCCACGTGGCCGTACCGCGGCAATGGCAGGGACGCTCTGAAGCGGGCTCGGTCGCTGTTGGATCGCGTCGAGTTGGGTCACCGGCTCGATCATCGACCCGGCGAGATGTCCGGAGGCGAATGCCAGCGGGCCGCCGTCGCGCGCGCATTGATCAACGAGCCTTCGGTTCTGCTGTGCGACGAACCGACAGGGAATCTGGATCGTGAATCTGCTGCGGCAGTGACAGCGCTCCTTTTCGAGCTTCACTCCGACTCGATTCTGATCATTGTTACCCACAGCGCCGCCCTTGCTGCTCGCTGCAAGCGCCGCGCTGATCTGGTGAACGGGGTTTGCTCCGAAGCCTGAGGTATTTCTGGCCTCTACATATGGCCGTGGTGCTGGGATTCGCAATCACCACCGCCGTATTGACGGGGGCGTTGATCGTGGGGGACTCGGTACGTGGCAGTTTGCGCGACCTGGCACTCGAACGACTGGGCACCATCGATCACGGCCTCGTCGCCGATCGTTTCTTCCGTGCCACCATTGCCTCCGATCTGGCGAACCGAACCAACTTTCGCCTCGTTTCCGCTATTCTGTTGCGCGGTAGCGCGTCTGTTCCCCTAACGGGACTGCGCGCTACGAAGATTCAGGTGTGCGGCGTCGATTCGAGCTTCGCCAGGCTCTTTCCTGGCAGCGGCCATCGACTCCTCGTGCTATTCGACAATTCGAACGGCACCCCATCCCACAATCCCTTTCCGCCCCTTGTGATCAATGCCGCCCTTCAACAGCAATTAGGTGTGGATATCGGGGATGTCATTCTGCTGGCCGTGGGCGGGAGCTCCGACGTCTCACCGGAGTTCGTATTTGGCTCGCGCGCACCGCACACCCGGCTGTTGCGCGCAGTACTGGTGGGGGTTGTGTCCGACCGAAATGTTGGTCGCTTCGGTTTGTTCGCCCAGCAATCCCAACCTTACAACGCTTTCGTGCGCCTCGAGGATCTGCAAAAAACGGTTGATCGTCGAGGGGAGGTAAACGCGCTTCTGGCGTCGGCTCCCGAGAGCGAAGTTGCAGATTCCATCACCCGGCTGCAGCAGGGTCTGGATGGGATTTTGCAGTTGCAAGACCTCGGCCTGGCGCTGTCGTCGAACGAACGATTTTTCGTCTTGGAGAGTCGCCATTTCATGATCCAGGCCAAGCTGGCGGCAGCCGCGCGCGCGGCCGCCGTGGAGATCGGTGTTCCCGCACTTCCAATATTGACCTATCTCGCCGTGACTATAGAGGGGAGAGATCGCGTCGTTCCGTACTCCACGATTACGGCCGTGGACCCACCCCTACCCGGGTCCGGTTTCCAGTCCCTGTATCTGGAGGACGGCTCCACCGTCTCCGACCTCGCCGCAGACGAGATTCTACTGAACTCGTGGGCGGCGAACGATCTTGGGGTCGAAGCGGGGGAGCGGATATCGGTGAGCTACTTTATTCCCGGTCCCGGAGACCAGCTGATCACCGCCTCCAAAGACTTCAACCTTGGCGGGATTGTCGCGCAACGGGAATTCGCCGCTCGCAGAATTCTGACACCCCCGTTTCCAGGATTGAGCGAACATGACAATATGGCTTCATGGGAGGCGCCATTCCCCTTGGACACAAAGTCGATTCGTGCAGTCGACGAGGAATATTGGGATGTCTTCCAAGCTACACCCAAAGCGTTCATCGCCAGAGGGGCCGGTCAGAATCTCTGGCGCAGTCGATTCGGCGACCTCACCTCGCTCTGGATCGGAACGATGGACAACGTAGGGCAAGAGGCAACGGCCCAACGCTTCGGAAAGGCACTGCTGTCCCGGATCGATGGCGGGGAGGCGGGTCTGGTTTTTCAGGCATTGAAAGAGCAGGGATTGGAGGCTGCGTCCGGCGCGACCGACTTCAGCGGTCTCTTTGTCGGGTTCAGCATCTTCCTGATCGTGTCGGCGATGCTGCTGGCGGTGTTGTTGTTCGGGTTGGGCATAGAAAAAAGGGCGCCCGAGGTGGGATACCTAAGGTCGGTCGGCTTTACCAGTACTGCTGTGGGTCGCCGTTTCAGCTTGGAGGGCGGGTACTTGGCGCTGGCAGGCGGAATCGTCGGGCTGGGAATGGCGATAGCGTATGCGTGGTTGATGCTCGAAGGGCTGCGGACCTGGTGGGTCGCTGCTGTGGGGACGCCGTATCTCACCGTCCATCTCGTGCCATCGACCATGGCCATCGGGCTCGCGATCTCGGTATTGCTGGCGGTACTGACCGTTGTGCTGGCAGTGAAGCGCCTGGGGACCGTGTCCGTAACATCCCTGTTGCAAGGGATCACAACCACGGCGTCAAGATCGAGATCCCCAAAGATTTCCCTTCTTGTCTCCCTGATTGCCCTTGCGACCGGATTGGCAACCGCCATCCTGGGCACGACGATGGACGGAGCGCAGAGTGCCGGCATGTTTTATGTCACCGGCCTTCTCGTCCTCGTGGCAGCATTGGCCGGGCTCAGCGGGTGGTTGAAAAGCGGCGCTAGCGCGGGAGCGTTCTCCGCCCGAGGATGGGTTTCGTTGATTCGCATGGGCTTGCGCAACAACCGCCGTCGACCGGGCCGCGCCGTGCTTTGCATCGCCCTGGTCAGTACGGCCAGTTTCATTCTGGTAGCGGTTGGGGCCAATCGCGCCACCCGTCCATCTTTAAACGAGTTGCAAAGAGTCGATGGTGGGGCCGGCGGTTTCAGTCTCGTAGCCGAATCCGATGTGCCGGTGTTGCGAGATCTCGACTCGGCGGTGGGGCGCTACGAGCTCGGCTTCAACCCTGCTGACGAAACACATCTCGAAGGGGCCACCGTTTTTTCGTTGCGGAGCTTGCCCGGCGAAGATATCAGCTGTCTCAACCTCTACCGACCCCAACG
Source organism: Candidatus Latescibacterota bacterium (assembly GCA_965217095.1). Taxonomy (GTDB): domain Bacteria; phylum Latescibacterota; class UBA2968; order UBA8231; family UBA8231; genus CAYNZV01. The sequence goes on along the minus strand of OZ244235.1, from coordinate 3,963,411 downwards.
ACCCCGCATTCTCGGGGTTCCGAGCCGTCTCGTGCAGCGAGGGGGATTCTCGTTTCAGGGGCTTCCGCAACGATTCTCAGGGGAAAACCCTTGGGTGCTCCTGGACGAGGAGATCCCGGGGGTCGTCCCCGCCTTCGCCGATTTCAATTCGGCTCAGTGGATTCTTCACATGGGTCTCGGGGATGAGATTGAGGTGAAGAACCACTTCGGTGAGCAGATCACGCTGCGCATCGTCGGCCTTATGAAAGGTTCTCTATTTCAGAGTGAGCTATTGATCTCGGAAGAGCAGTTCATGCGCAACTTTCCTGGTTTCAATGGTCACAACTACTTTCTGGTGCACACCACAGGAAAACATGACCAGCAGATTTCGGCGATTTTGGAGAATACGCTGTCCGAGTACGGATTCGACATCGCCACGGCAGGCGACCGGCTGGCCCGATACCGCGAGGTGGAGAATACCTACCTGGGAACCTTTCAACTGCTGGGCGGCCTAGGGCTACTTCTTGGAACGATCGGATTGGGAGTCGTGTTGTGGCGTAACGTTATCGAAAGAAGGTCCGAGTTGGCTGTGTTGCGGGCGTGCGGATACAACGTGCGCAGTTTGACCGTCGTACTCTTTAGCGAATCTGCATTTCTGCTGGCGGCAGGCATCGCATGTGGCCTTGTCGCGGCCACGATCGCGTTGGCGCCGCATATAGCATATCGGGCGGCGCAGATTCCGTGGGGGTCCATCTGGGGAACTTTGGTGGCGGTCTTTGCGACGGGGAGCATTGCCGTCTTTGCAGCGACGCTGAGCGGGCTGCGATCCCCCCTGATACCTTCGTTGAAGGGCGACTAATCCTTGAGGGTTACAGCCATTTCGATATATTTATTAAACTTGAGCAAGCAGTATTCAGAGGTTCATATATGGCGCAGAAACAAATCCTGATCGTAGATGACGAATCGAGTGTGTCGAGCCTGTTACATTTGACCGTTGAGGAGATGGGGCATTCTGCGGCAAGCGTCGCAACGACCGGTGAGGAAGCGGTCGAAAAAGTACTCGAGCTGAACCCCGACCTGGTTCTGATGGACATCCACCTTGCGGGATCGCTCGACGGTGTCGAGGCGGCGGAACAGATTCGACAAAGGTCGGATGTGCCGATCAAATACGTGACCAGCCACACAGACGACTACAATTTTGAGCGCGCCAAGTTGACGCGACCCAGCGGTTACGTGCTGAAGCCGTTCAAGCAGCGGGAGCTGCAGATGACCATCGAAATGGCTCTCGGCGGCGGGGAGGATCCGTCCCAAGCCGCGCCGGAGCCCGCCAAAAAAACCTCCGTCCTGGTCGTCGACGATTCCCAGATGATTCAGGCGATGGTAAAAAATCTTCTCGAAAGGGAAGGTCACCGGGTCGAGGTGGCCGGACTGATCAAATCGGCCATCGAAGTGTTGAAATCCAACCGGTTCGATCTCATCCTGATGGATCTGAATCTACCAGACTTTAGGGGTGAGCAGGCCATTCGCCTGCTGCGCCGCAACCTACAACTGGATACCCCGATTGTAGTGCTCTCCGGCGAGATCAAATCCGACACGGTGGTGCAGCTCCGGCCCCTCGCGGTTTCCAATTTCGTGAGCAAGACCGCAGATTTCGAGAAGAGGTTGCTGGAGGAGATAGCAAAAGTTCTCGGATAGCTAGCTCCTACTCCTGCGTTTCCGGTTCGTCCTCCGTCTCGCTTTGTTTTTCACCTGCCTCCCGCTTTTTCTCTCTCGCCACGTCGAGACGTTCCAGTACGGCCTCGGTCAGGTCGTATTTGCCCTCGGCGGCATAAACGATCCCACTGTTCCGGCCAACATCGAAGATGAAATCGTAGGTGCCCTCTCTTCCAACCTCCTGAAGGATTTCGTTGACCCATTCAAATATGGGCGCCGATAGCTCGAAATTCTTCTGAACCAGCTCGCCTTCGGGACCAAACTTCGTGACCCTGAATTCCTCTAACTGCATCATCTGCTGTTCGAATTCGGCCTGTAGTTCCGTCTTTCTGGCTTCGCTCATGAGCAGCTCTTGCTTGCGGAAGTCTTCTTGCATCTTGATGAGCTTACTCTGGCGATCGCCCATTTCGCGCTCGTACTGCTCTCGCAGACCGTCCATCTGGCGCTGCGCCTGTTTGAATTCGGGCAGACTCTTCTTCAGCATTTCCGAGTCTATGTACCCCAACTTCAGCTCAGCTGCCGCCCAATCTGGATAAATCAACAGTCCTGCGAAACACAAGAAAACGAGGTGCCGTTTCATGAGTCTTCCTCGAATGATTAAGGGTTGAGAGGCTAATTTTGTCCGGATTCGAGCCTTTAACATAACACCAGGCTGCGCCCGGCTCCACCAGGGCGGGCGCCGCACCCTGGTCCTATTTGCTATATTTTAGCGCGATCTTTGGAACCGAACAGCTGAGGGGTCGTTTCCTGAAACGAATGGGTCTTACGCCGAAAGAAGAGTCGCTCGTGACAATCGAGGATCTACCGCAGATCGTCCTGGCGCAGATGGAGGTTCTGCCCGCACGACCGGACCTCAACGTCGCCAATATGCGGAGCTTTATTGAGCGGGCTCGCGAGGGAGGCGCCGAGATCATCGTTTTCTCCGAACTGTGCATCTCGGGGTACATTCTCGGTGATTTGTGGGAGGTAGATGCCGTTGTCGAAGACTTTGCCGCGTACAGCGATGAAATTCGCCGCGCCAGCGAGGGGGTAACCGTGCTGTTCGGCAATGTCTTCGCGGATGTGGCTCAGATTGGTGAAGACGGTCGTATCAGGAAATACAACGCTGTTTGTGTCTGCAGTAACATGAAATTTCTCGAGAGACCCCTGGGTCCGAAGGGGTTCGCGCCCGGCATACAACCCAAGACCCTGCATCCCAACTATCGGTTCTTCGACGACGACCGCCATTTCTACTCTTTGCGGAAGTTGGCGGCCGAACGGGGTTGTTCGATCGACGAATGGATGGTGCCGTTCGAGATCGTGCGGAAAAACGGGGAGACCTTTTCGTTCGGGGTCCAGCTATGCGAGGATATCTGGTGCCAGGATTACCGCGCCGACTGCGAAGTGCTCGATACCCTCAAGATGTACCATGCAAAGGGGGCAAACGCCCTGTTCAACCTCTCGGCATCACCCTGGACGTGGAAAAAGAATGACAAGCGGAATCGGGTCGTATCCGAGGTGCTCAAACAATCACCCATTCCATTCTTTTACGTAAATCAGGTGGGTGCCCAGAACAACGGCAAGAACGTGATCGTCTTCGACGGCGATACGACCGCGTATTCGGGCGACGGCAGTGTCGTCTGCCGGGCCCGACCATGGCGGGAGGAGATGATATGGGTCGCCGGCAACGCGGGGGCTTCACCCGACCAGAGCGAAATGGGGGCGATCTACGACGGCATACTCACAGGGTTGCGTCATTTTGATCACCTTCGCGGCAACGACGGAAAATATCTGGTGGGAGTAAGTGGTGGGGTTGATTCAAGTACCGTTGCGGCCTTGCTGGTCGGGGCGTTCGGGCCGGAACGGGTATTGACCGTAAATATGCCCAGCCGTTTCAACTCATCCATTACCCGGGATAACGCGCGCCAGCTCTGCGCTGACCTCGGCGTTGAAATCCTCGAGTTTTCGATACAAAAGCTGTACGAACACCTGTCGGAGGCGATTCTGGGGGCACGATTTCACGGTGAAACCGGAGAATACACTCGGCTGGTAGATGAGAATGTTCAAGCCCGAATTCGAGGCGCCGACGTCCTTTCCGGTCTTGCAGCCAAGTTTGGATTGGTTTTCACCAACAACGGCAACAAGACCGAAATTGCGCTCGGGTATGCCACCCTGTACGGCGATGTCAACGGGGCCATTGCACCGATAGCTGACCTGTACAAGGTGCAGGTGCTCGAACTTGCAAGATTCTTAAATAGCGAGGTATTCAAATCCGATCTCATTCCCCGAAATCTCTTGGACGGCACCACGGTTCCCAGCGCCGAGCTCTCAGAGCAGCAGGATGTGACCCGAGGGCTCGGAGATCCCATCAAATACGGGTACCACGACGCAGTGCTTCGTCAAATGATCGAATATCGAAAACACCCTGTCGACTTCCTTACCTGGTTCATCGACGGTTGTTTGCTTGAGAACCTCGGTTGGAACGACGCCGAAGCGTTCCGGACCTATTTCCCAACGGTCCGGAGTTGGATAGAGGACCTAGAGCAGATAGAGCGTTTGCTGCGGATAAACTATTTCAAGCGAGTTCAGGCCCCACCGATCATTGTTCTGAGCAAACGCGCGTTTGGTTTCGATCTACGGGAAGCCCAGCTTACAGAATATGCGCCTGTCAAATATTCAGCGCTGAAGGATAAGGCGCTCGCACTGGATCTGCCATAAAAAAAGCGGCATCGATCCAAGGACCGACGCCGCTTCGGGAACCTGAGAAGGGTTTATCTCCTTCTGGCTTTCCTCTGTGCAGCTTTTTTCCGCTTCGGAGCAGCTTTCTTCTTCTTCGGCGCTGCTTTTTTCCGCTTCGGAGCAGCTTTCTTCTTCTTCGGCGCTGCTTTCTTCCGCTTCGGCAGCAGCTTTCTTCTTCTTCGGCGCTGCTTTCTTCTTCTTGGCAGCCGCCTTTTTCCTCTTCGGCGCTGCCTTCTTCTTGGCAGCCGCTTTCTTCTTCTTCTTCGGCGCTGCCTTCTTGCGTTTAGCCTTAGCCATTAAGCTCCTCCCTCGGTTGGCTAGTGGGTCATATTCTTTTGCATCGAACTGCAAAACAATACGTTACATTTAGTTGCAAAAATAACGAAACTCAATTTTTCTGGCAAGCTGAAATGCAGATGCAACAACAGTGATTTCATTTCAATTGATTGGTGTAACAGTATTGTTCGACGTGTGTGACCAACGAGATTTTACGATGGCATCATTCTTTAAAAAAAAACCCTCAGCTAGAAAGCTGAAGGGATGGTTGCTCAAATTGTTTGGATTTGCTCAGCTTACATCGGAGATAGCGATCGTGCCGGGCGAGCTAGCTGTTTCTATTTGAGACGGACCGTGCGCCAGGTCGGCCAGTGTCGTCTGACGCAGCACTTCGTCCACTGCCGATTGCACACGATTCCACAGCGACCTGATGGAACAATGGCTCGATTCGTGTAGGCAGGAATCTTCACTGCCAACGAAATGCTCGCAAAAGCTTGGATCGTACAAGCGCCCGCCCAACACCTCCAATACATCGCCGACGATGATCTCCTGCGGGGTCAACGCCAGGGTGTACCCGCCGTTTTGGCCGCGCACACTCTCCACGAATCCGCCCCGTCTCATAATGCGCATGATTTTGGCGACGTTTGGCGGGGTAACACCTTCAGCATGGCTTATCTCTTCGATGGTGAGCGATTCGTGCAGGCCGGCACGGGCAAGCTGAAGTAGACAGCGCAGACCGTACTCTTCCAGCGAGCTGAGTTTCACGGCTACAATATCCCCAATTCGAGTTTGGCCGCCTCAGACATCATGTCTACGGTCCATGGTGGGTCCCAAACCACGTCGACCTTCGCATCACTGATCTCGGGTATCTCCGCGACCTTGTTTTGAATCTCCGGAGGCAGGGTACCGGCGACCGGACAGGCAGGTGAAGTCAAGGTCATGTTTATGTGAACGTTGTTGTCTTCCTGCACCTCGATGTCGTAGATCAGCCCCAGCTCGTAGATGTTTACCGGGATCTCCGGATCGTAACACGTCTTCAGAACTTCCACTACGCGCGCTTCGACTTCATTTTCCGGACTCGCGTCATCCATTAAACACCTCTCTTTTTCCTTTACTCGGTGGAAACGGGGTTGTCCTGACCGGCGAGAGCGGCCTTCATCGTATGCCACGCCAGGGTGGCGCATTTGACCCTCATGGGGAATTCTCGGACCCCCGCAAAGACGGCCAACTTACCGAGGCTATCCATATCGACGTCGGATTCGGCATCTCCAGTCAGCAAGTTGTGAAAATCCTGGGAAAGCGTTTCGGTTTCCTCGACCGTTTTTCCCTTCACCATGGTGCTCATCAGCGAGGCTGAGGCCTTCGAAATCGCGCACCCCGAACCCTCGAAGGAGATATCCTGAATGAGGCCGTCTTCGTCCACATGGAGGTATATGTGAAGGTGATCGCCGCACAGAGGGTTGTATCCCTCCTGGTCTGATGTAGGGGCTTCCAGCTTTCCGAAGTTCCGGGGACTCTTGTTGTGGTCTAGGATTATCTGTTGATAGAGTTCGCGCAGCTCGGTCATTACGAAAACACCTCCGTGAGTTTCCCCAATGCCTTGATCAGTTCGTCGACCTCCTCATGGGTGTTGTAGAAAGCGAGGGATGCTCGTGCCGTTGCCGCCACGTTGAAGCGCTCCATGAGTGGTTGGGCGCAGTGGTGTCCCGTGCGGATGGCAACGCCTTCCGTGTCGAGGATGGTTCCTATATCGTGGGGATGGGCTGATTCCATCACAAAGGAGATGACGCCCACCTTGTGTCGTGCATTTCCGATCATCCTGAGCCCGTCAACAGCGGACAGCTGCTCGATGGCGTAGTCCAGCAACGCGACTTCGTGTTGGTGGATCTGTTCGGCGCCTACCGTGTCGAAATAGTCGATGGCAGCCTCGAGACCTATAGCACCGGCTATGTTTGGCGTGCCCGCTTCGAATCGCGTCGGAGGTGGAGCGAAGGTGGTCCCGTCGAACGACACCGATTGGATCATTGAGCCACCGGCCTCGTACGGGGGCATGGCCTCCAACAGGGCGTGTTTTCCGTACAGCACCCCAATACCAGTCGGCCCGAAGAATTTGTGTCCGGAGAAGGCGTAGAAATCGCACCCCAACTCTTGAACGTCGACCGGCATGTGAGGCACTGCCTGCGCCCCATCCACAAATACCGGAACGCCGTGGGCATGTGCAGATTCGACGATCTGGCGTATGGGGTTGACCGTTCCCAGCACGTTGGAGGCATGGGTGACAGCGACGATTCGAGTTCGGTGGCTCAGCAGCCTCACAAAGGCATCGATGTCCAGTTCGCCCTCGTCGTCCACGGGAATAACGCGAAGTCGAGCATTCTTTTCCTCACATAGAAGCTGCCAGGGAACGATGTTCGAATGGTGCTCCATGTGAGAAATTACGATCTCATCACCTGCGTTGACGTTGGCGCGGCCGTAACTCTGAGCGACCAGATTGATCGCCTCGGTAGTGCCCCGAACAAAAATCACTTCGCTGGCGTCGTTGGTGTTCAGGAACATGTGAACCCGACCCCGTGCTCGCTCGAAGGAGAACGTCGCTCGCTGGCTCAGGTGATGTACGCCGCGGTGTATGTTGGAATTCTCGGTCGCGTAGTACGAGGCGAGGGCCGCAAGCACGCCCTGGGGTTTGTGGGTCGTGGCGGCGTTGTCGAAATAGACCAGAGGCTTGTCCCGGACCCGCTCTTGAAGGATGGGGAAATCGCGACGAATGAGATCCACATCCAAGGCCAACTCTTGCTGCGTGAATTCGGTGCCGATGTCGAGGGTTGATTGACTCAAGAGGAGCTCCTCGCGCTTCGACCCGCCTCGAGCTTGTCGGCGGCCAGTCGCGATACCAGATCTCGCAACGGCTCGTTCTCGATGCGGTCAACCACCTCGCCGGCGAACGCCTGGGTCAAAACATCAGTTGCCATTTCCCGTCCGAGGCCGCGAGAGCGCAGGTAGAATATGGCGTCTTCGTCTAGCTGCCCGACCGTCGCCCCGTGGCTGCACTTCACGTCGTCTGCATAGATCTCGAGTTGCGGCCGCGTATTGACCTCGGCTTTCTCGGAAAGGAGCAGGTTCTGATTGGACTGATAGGCGTCCGTCTTCTGCGCCGGGCGTCGGACGAGAATACGTCCCCTGAACGCGGCCGTGGCGGATCCACTCAAAACACCCTTGTAAAATTCGTGGCTGCCGCAGTTCGGTTGGGCGTGTTCTATGAGGGTGTGGTTGTCGATGTGTTCTTCGCCGTCTACGAGGTAGAGGCCGTTCAAGGTTGAGTCGATCTCCTCGCCGTCGAGAACGGTGGCGACGTTATTACGTGTGAGTAGTCCTCCGACGGTGATACACGTCGATTTGAAGGTGGCGTTGGATGACGCGACCATCTGCATCGTGTCGAGGTGAATCGTGCCGTTTCCGCCTCGTTGGATCTTGTAGTGGTCGAGATTTGCGCCTTCTTCCACGGCGATCTCGCTGACCACGTTGGTCAAGGACGGATTTTGGCCGCAACCGACGTAGCTTTCCACGACACGGGCGCGACTGCCGGCCTCGGCAACAATCAGGTTTCTGGGTGACGAGAACACCTTTCCGTCCACGTCGGTGGTGAGAAAGAGCAGATGAATCGGATGTTCGGAGCTGCCGCCCTTTCCGATTCGAATAAACGCTCCGTCCTGCGCAAAAGCGGTGTTGAGAGCGACAAACGCCTGCTCCTTGAACGAAACATGGTGGTTCAGGTGCGGTTCGACGAGAGTTGGATGTTTCTCACACGCCTGGGCCAAACTGCAGACCAACCAATCTCCGGACACCAGATCGGTAGAGGACAACCCTTCGGCATAATGACCATTGATGAAAACCAGCTGGATACCGGCGGCGTCAAACGGGGACCAGGAATTGACCTCCGCAGCCGGAACGAGGTCAGACGGTATTTCCAGCGCCGGCTCGAACTCCGTTTTCCAGAGTGGATCGAGGCGGGTATACCGCCAATCTTCGTCTCGGGTGGTGGGAAACCCCATCTCCAAGAATCGATCCATCGCCTCCTGCCGGGTGCCGGCAAGAAGAGGTGTGGACGCACCGTTCAAACTCTTGGCGGCGTCCTGAAAAAGAAGGCGGTAACGACCGGCGTGGTCGGCCTTTTTGATTTGTGAGCTAACCATTGGCTTAGTTCCCGACCTCGACTTCGTCCTGCCGCAGCCAGTCGTACCCCTTTTTCTCCAATTCCAGGGCCAGCTCTTTCCCGCCTGACTTTACGATACGACCCGCCGACAAGACGTGGACAAAATCGGGTACGATGTACTCCAGAAGCCGCTGGTAGTGAGTCACGACAACGACGCTCTTGTGTTCGTCGTGCAACCTGTTGACGCCATCCGCTACGACGCGCAAGGCATCGATGTCGAGGCCGGAGTCGGTCTCGTCCAGAATAGCAAGCCTGGGCTCGAGGACGGCCATCTGCAGGATCTCGTGCCGTTTCTTCTCGCCCCCTGAAAAACCGTCGTTGACCGAGCGCTTCAAGAAGCTCTCATCCATCTCCACTAACTCGAGCTTTTCGCGAATGAGGCTCAGAAAATCCAGGGCGTCGACCTCTTCCTCCCCCCGGTGTTTGCGGATTTCATTAAGGCCAGTGCGGAGGAAGTAGGTCGAATTGACTCCGGGTATCTCTACCGGATACTGGAAGGCGAGGAACAGGCCCTCGCGTGCCCTCTCCTCCGGAGCCATCTCCAACAGGTCGTTCCCCTCGTAGGTTACTGACCCCGCGGTCACCTCGTACGCTTCATGGCCGGCCAACACTTGAGCCAGGGTGCTCTTGCCCGAGCCATTCGGACCCATGATGGCGTGAACCTCGCCCTGGCCAACAGCCAGGTCGACGCCCCTCAGGATTTCGCTCCCTTCAACAGAGGCGTGCAGATTCTCGATCTTCAACATCTATGGTCTCCACATCATTTTTTACCGCCAGACTCGTTTCTTGTCAGCCCTGGTGCGCGGCGGCCCACGGCCCTTCGGATTCGCCACGCGCGTATCTAACCGACGCTGCCCTCCAGGCTAATACCCAGCAGCTTCTGCGCCTCCACGGCGAATTCCATGGGAAGCTCGGCCAGCACCTCTTTGCAGAAACCGTTCACGATGAGAGATACCGCGTCCTCGGTGGACAGCCCACGCTGATTGCAGTAAAAGATTTGATCTTCACCGATCTTCGAGGTAGAGGCTTCGTGCTCCACCTGGGAAGAGGTGTTCTTGACATCGATATAGGGAAAGGTGTGCGCTCCGCACTGGTCGCCAATCAACATAGAGTCGCATTGGGTGTAGTTGCGGGCGTTGGCCGCGTTGCGCTGTATGTTGACCCATCCTCTATAGGTATTCTGGCCGCGCGCGGCGGATATCCCCTTGGATATAACCGTGCTCCGGGTGTCCTTGCCCAGGTGAATCATCTTGGTGCCGGTATCCGCCTGCTGCCGCAGCGCCGAAACGGCCACGGAGTAGAATTCGCCCACAGAACGGTCTCCCTGCAGGATGCAGCTCGGGTATTTCCAGGTGATGGCGGATCCGGTTTCAACCTGGGTCCAGGAGATCTTCGAATCGACGCCGCGGCAGGCGCCGCGTTTGGTGACAAAGTTGTAGATGCCACCGACGCCGTCGGCATTGCCGGGGTACCAGTTCTGCACGGTCGAGTATTTGATCTGGGCTCGATCTAGCGTGACCAGCTCCACCACCGCTGCGTGCAACTGATTCTCGTCACGCATGGGCGCCGTGCAACCCTCGAGGTAGCTGACGTAGCTGTCCTCGTCGGCAACAATCAACGTGCGTTCGAACTGACCGGTGTTTGCCGCGTTGATGCGAAAGTAGGTTGAGAGCTCCATCGGACAGCGAACGCCCTTGGGTATGTATACAAACGACCCGTCGCTGAACACGGCTGAATTCAGGGCCGCAAAGAAATTATCGTTGTAGGGTACTACGGATCCGAGGTACTTCTTGACCAGATCGGGATGGTTCTGCACGGCCTCGCTGAAGGAACAGAAGATGATGCCAAGCTCGCCGAGTTTCTCTTTGAAGGTCGTGGCCACCGAGACGCTGTCGAACACGGCATCCACCGCCACTCCCGTCAACATCTTCTGCTCCGCCAGCGGTATGCCCAGCTTTTCGTAAGTCGCCAACAGCTCCGGATCTACGTCATCCAGGCTTTCCGGCCCTTTCTTCTGTTTTGGGGCGGAATAGTAGATGATGCTCTGATAGTCGATCTCCGGGTAGTCGACCATGGCCCACCGCCGGCTGGGTTGGCGTCGGGTTGGGTCGTCCATCTTTTGCCAATTTCGGTAGGCTTTGAGGCGCCATTCGAGCATGAACTCGGGCTCGTCCTTCTTGGCGGAGATGAAACGAACGATATCCTCATCCAGACCCGGAGGAGCTTCGTCCGCTTCGATGTCGGTTACAAAACCGTACTTATATTCCTGAGTTGCGAGCTCTTCGATTCCGGTTTCAGCCGTCGTCATCTGGTTTCTCGACCTCCCAGTTAGCGCCAGGTCTGCGGTGAGCTGGCGATTATCTTGACAAAAAGTCAAGATTTTAAGTCAAAAGAGCCGAGTCGGTTAGCGGAAAAGGCTAGCGACTCGGGAGTACCAAAATATCCTATGTGTACAAAAAAGTCAAGATTCACGCTTTAATGCTATCGGCACACCTAACAAAATCTGCAGCGCGACCAATGCCGGTGGATCAGCCGATCCGATTTCTGCGCACGAGATAACGGGTAAGTGCGACGTCAAACGGGGTTGCGGTGTCCAGGAGCACGTAGTCGATTCGGGCTTCGGCGCAGCCGTGGCGATAGGTAGCTATCATCTCATCCATGAGCTGGCGATACTCGTGTTGTACGTGCCAGGGTTGGGTCGAGAGGGAGTTATCGGGATCCTCCAGATCGACGAACCGGGTGCTGCCGCGAAAACTCAGGTCCCGCTCGCGGGGATCCAGCACATGAAACAAAATAACCTCATGACCTCGGTGCCTAAAATGTCTTAGACCCTGAAGCACCTGCGCCGGATCATCGAGAAGGTCCGAAAACACTACGATCAACCCACGGCGGGAAATGCGCTCGACCAGATTTTCGAAGGCGGGGCCGATGCGGGTGTCAGCCGCCGGTTTGGCGTTGCCGATCTCCTTCAGCAGGACGTGCAGATGGCTATGGACCGAACGGGGGGGCACGAAGGATTCGATCTCTTCGTGGAACAGCAGCAGCCCGATGGCATCGCGTTGACGCAACATCAGGTAGGCCAGCGCCGCCGCCAATGATGAAGCGTAGCGGAACTTGCTGATGGCGCCTCCCGATTGGAACCCCATCGAGCCGCTCATGTCGAGGACGAGATACGCTTTTAGATTCGTTTCCTCTTCGAACTGTTTTACGTACAGCCGGTCGGTTTTGCCAAACGCTTTCCAATCGATGTTGCGAGCCGGGTCCCCTGGCAGGTACGGCCGGTGTTCAGAAAATTCCGCCGAGAAACCGTGGTACGGGCTGCGGTGCAATCCGGTGATGAATCCCTCCACCACCAGCCGCGCGACGAGATCGAGGCGGCCCAACCGGGAAGCGACCTCCGGATCGAGGTACGAAGTTACTTCAGATGCTCCCAAGCTGTCGCTCGCATCGAGTCAGGAAGGGTTGCTGTCGAGAAGCCGCTGCACGAGGTCCGAGGCGCCTACGTTCTGCGCTTCGGCGTGGAAATTGACCACCAGGCGATGGCGCAGAACGGGCAATGCCACGGCTTTGATGTCTTCCGTGGCGACCGAGTGGCGTCCGTGTAAGATCGATCGGGCTTTCGCCGTCAATACGAGGTTTTGAGAGGCGCGGGGACCCGCTCCCCAGTGGATCAGCTCGCGGACGTAGTCCGGCGCGCCTGGATCACCGGGGCGGGTGCTGCGCACCAGGTTTACGGCGAAGCTGACCACGTGATCGGCTACCGGTACCCGACGCACCAGCTGTTGGACCTCGACGATCTCCGCTCCACTCAAAACGGGCCCAACATCGCCGCCGCCGGAGCTAGTAGTGACGCGCACGATCTCCTCTTCTTCACTCGCGTCCGGATAGTCCATCCACAGGTTGAAGATGAAACGATCCAACTGCGCCTCAGGTAACGGGTAGGTACCTTCCTGCTCGATCGGATTTTGGGTGGCCAACACAAAAAAGGGTTCCTCCAACCCCATGGTATGGCCGCCTGCGGTAACGGCGTGTTCCTGCATCGCCTGCAGCAACGCTGCCTGGGTTTTGGGAGGGGTCCGATTGATCTCGTCGGCGAGGATGATGTTGGCGAATATGGGACCGCGAACAAAGCGAAACTGCTTGCGGTGGCTGTCGGCATCCTCCTCCAGGACCTCCGTGCCCGTTATGTCGGACGGCATCAGGTCAGGGGTGAACTGAATGCGGCCGAAGCTCAGATCCAGGCTTCTGGCCAGAGTCTGGATCAGGGTCGTCTTCGCCAGACCCGGAACGCCGACCAAAAGGCAATGACCACCGGCCAACAGGGCGATAAACAGCTGCTCGACAATGTCGCTCTGGCCAATGACCACCTTGCCGATCTCGGCATAGAGTTTCTCGCTGATTCCAGTGAGCCGTTCCACCGCCTCAACGTCATCTTTCTGGTCGATCCGATTCGTAGTCTGACTCACGGGTTCCTTGCTCCTGGTACGTGGGAATGCTTTGCGGTGCGCAGGCCTGGTCGCGACTGTCGACAGACTCGAGCTGCGGTTGGCCGTCGGTCGACAGTCATGTTTTTCGTTCCTTCTTCTTGGCTGCGGGAAACAATACGTTGTTGAGAATCAACCGGTAACCCGGGGAAGTGGGGAACAGGGTCAGCTGTGTCGGGGGTTCGCCCACGTGGTGGCGGTAATCCTCGGGATCATGCCCGCCGTAGAAGGTAAAAGTACCGCGGCCTACCTGGCCATGGATATAACGCACGGCGTCCGACCCTTCTACTTCGGCAAGAATTACCACTGAGTCCTTGATCAGCTGGCGCTTAAAATCAGTGGTTTGCCCAACGAATCCATTTACTACGTTGGTGTGACATTGGGTCAGCATGGTTGGCACCGGATCGTGTTTAGCGGAGAACTCGAACAGAGTGAAATAGTCGGCTTCGGCACCGCGGGTCTGCAACAGCGGCGTCGGCGTCGTGTCTATGTCCGAGAATTCGTAATAAAACGGATCTTCTATCAGGCGGAAGTTTTCGAAGGCGACGGTGTTGTGGAAATCGAGCCGCGACTGGGAATCGGCGTCCGCGGGATCCCCATCGTAGACCTCGTGAACGATGTCTGTTCCGCTAGCGGAGAGGGCGATATCGAAGGTGTCGGTAGCCGAGCACATAGCAAAGAGAAAACCACCCTGCTCCACGTATGCGCGAATGGTGCTAGCCACCTCTTTCTTCAACATAGAGACTTTCTGGAAACCGAGCCGGCGCGCCCATGCTTCGTACAGCCGCTGCTGTTCTTGATACCAGGGTCGATGGCGCTCGCTTTGGTAAAATTTTCCATACTGACCGGTGAAGTCTTCGTGGTGTAGATGCAGCCAATCGAACTCGCTCAGCTTTCCCTGCAATACCTCCTCGTCCCAAATCTTCTCGTAGTCGATCTGGGCATACTCCAGTGCCATGGTCACCGCGTCGTCCCAGGGTTGGGAGTTGGGCGGCGTATAGATGGCGATTTTCGGCGCTTTTTCGAGCCGCACGACCTCCATGTTGCCGCGATCGACCTCTGCATAGATCGCTGCTGCTCTACTTTCGGAGATGCGGGAAACACCGACCCCACGAATTTGCACCTCCCGTTCGATGAGTTGATCGGCCTGCAGCAGAAAGGAGCCGCCGCGATAGTTTAGCAGCCATTCGACCAGAGCCCCTCGTTCCAAAACCCAAAAAGCGGCCCCGTACGCTTTGAGGTGATTGCGCTGTGATTGGTCCATTGGAATGAGCAGCCGGTCCGCGGACACGTTGGCAGCCCACCCGACGAGTGTGGCTACCAGCAGAATGTGTCTCATCCTGGGCTCCGGTTTTGTTCGGCTCTCAACCGTTGAATCTTCAAACGAATCTCGGGAGTGCGCGCATCCTGTGGAAAAGCGAGCACGGCCGTTTCGAAGGTCTTTAGTGCACGGACGCGCTGCCCGTCTCGCAGGTAGATGCCTGCCCGTCGCAGCTGCGCATCCAGGGCGTATGGGCTCTCGGGAAAGGATGCCACCAGGGTGTCCAAGAGCGTCGAGGCTGTTCCGTCATCCCCCGAGTCGATCCGGTGGTTCGCGTGCAGCAACAAGCTAAGGGGTCGCAGCGATAAGGGGGCTTTGAGCTGGAGCCAATGCCACGCCGCGGCCGCTTCCTCGGTTCGTTGCTGGCGTTCGAGAAGTTGGGCTCGAGCAAGCACCTCGAGGGCACGGCGATTGCTCTTCCGGCCGTCAACGAGGAGAAGAAGCGCCAGCGCGTCGTTGGCCATTTCCTCCTGCAGGTCTTCCAAGAGAAGGTGCTGCAAGGTGTCCGCCGCCGCCGCGAAATCGTGTTGAAAATATCGAATCTCGGCTCGTTGCAGCCGCAATTCGTACGGAATCGGTAGGTCCGTCTCGATGTTTTCGACAAGGGAAAGAGCTTGATTCAGCTCGTCCAACCGCACGGCGCATTCGGCCATGAGGGAAGTGGCACGTAGACTCCTTGCCGTGCCCGGAGATCCGTTCACGACTTTGCGCAACAGGGTTTGAGCGGTTTTCGGTTGGTTGAACTCCCCAAGATGCAAGCGACCCAGGACCAAGAACGCATCCAGCGCTTCCGGTCTGTCCGGGAAATCGCGTGCCAATCGACTGTAAAGCTCCACCGCCATGGCGTGTTCCCCTAGTTTGGCAGCCACGTCGGCCTGACGCACGAGGCTGATGTAGTGCTGTGGGGAATGCGGATTGTGATCGGCGTACCGTCCATAGGCAGCGACGGCTACTTCAAGATAACCCTTGGCCTCGCATTTGTGAGCGAACTGTAAAACGACGATCGACACCTGTGGGTCAGAGGCGAACGGAGCGAGGGCATCGAACCCCAACTGGGGTTTGCCGGCCAAGAGTGCGCAGGAGGAGGTCAACAATGACAGTTGTAAGCCGTCGTCGGCTGCTGCGGCAGCCGCGGCGAGCGCTCTCAGGAGGCGAGAAGCGCGTTCGGGCTCGTCGATCAGTTGCCGCAATCGTCCTTCGAGATCCGAGTAGCGCTCGGGTTTTTCCGTCAGGTATTTGGCGTACTCCTTCACCGCATCTGCGACGTCTCCCGCGGCGAGGTAGAGTTCGGCGCGTCTCCAACCGAACAACCTGTCGTTGCCGGCAACCTTGCGCTCCTTCTGAATGACGCGCGCGGCCGCTTTCAAGTTGCCTTCAACCAGCAAGCTGTCGATTCGCGCTCCAATCGCTGCGGTTTCGGATGCCCACGAGGACGGGGAAAAAATCCCTCCGAAACCGATCAGAATCAGAATCGCAGCTCTCACTAGTCCGATCCTGGCGTCGAAACCGCGTCCTGATACACACGTTCGTAATAGTTGCGAATCAAACGGCGGTACTCCTCCGGATAAGGACCCGCAAGGGCATTTCTCAACGCCTCTCGCAACAGATCCTGTGATTCCCCCTTGTCCGACGGCAACGACGGAGGCCCGCTATATTCGAAGTCGCCCCCGCTTTCGGACTTTCTCTGTTTTTCGTACCCCCGGTTGTGGATTGACCGACTCGCATCGAGCATCCTTTGCAGAATGTTGTTCTGCAGATCTAACGTGCGTTCTGGAAGTCGAGGACCCTGAAGGTCCTGAAGCACCGTTTCCATTTCCCGCTCCATGGCGCGGGTTCGTTCCTCGGCGCCCCGGTGTCCGCGAAGGGAGCGTTCAAGTGCTTTCAACGCTTCGTAAATGCTTCGTTGTTCCGCCGCCAGCCTGTCCATACGGCGGCGGTGGCTGGCATTGGCGCGGCCGCGATCGCCGGCTTCCTTGCCCTGCTGACCAAACGCTTCTTGGGTCGCCTGATTGATGTCACTTTGCTGTTCCGCCATGCCCGCCATCTTCTGCATCGCTTCCTCGAACGCGGACGGCATGCGGGCATCCGCCAGATTCTCCATGCTCTTACGCAAGAGCAGTATTGACTCGTTGAGATAACCCATAGCCGTTATCTGCTGCTCATCGGTGCCACGCAAGTGCCGCCGACCCAGCAGATCGGTCGCCTGCCCCATATGGTGCATGGCGTACCCCAGGGAGGTGGATAATCCGTACCCCAGGCTCATGGTCCGCCTGGATACCGCTCCCAGTTTTTCCACCACGAGAGCGGTACCCTGCGCGAGCGCGAACTGATTTTCCGCAATCTCGACGCTGTCGTCGTCTCTCGCCATGCGGGTTTCCCCGGCGATGATTTCCTGTTGTTCCGACAATCGCAACAATTCGTGGATCGCGGTGAGCATGGCCTGGGTAAGCTGCCCTTTTTGTTCTTCGGAATACTCTCCCTGGATATGCTGCATGCTGTGCGCCAGCTTGCCCAAATCCTGCTCGAGGTCGGATCCCTTTTGGCGCGCTTTGGTGTTGGCCGGTGCTTCCAGCAGTTGCGTCACCTCTTTCATGCGGCCCGAGAGATTTTCCTGTTCCATAAGTGCCGACTGGCGTTCCAGATTCTCGGCGGTCTTCTCGCTGTACTCGTCCATTAGCTGTCCAAGCTCCGACAGTTCGTTTTGCAGCCCGTCCGCGTCCCGCTGCAGAGCCGTTTCATGTTGCGGCAGTCTGGGATCGCCCAGATCCAAATCCATCCCTGCGTTGATCTGGGCTTGTCTCTTTTCCAGATCCTGGGCTCGTTTGACCGCGGCTTGCAGTCGCTGCTCCACCTGCACCCGCTCGAGCAGCGATATGGACCTATCCAGTCGCTCCTCAAACAGCTTGTGGTCTTCGGCGAATTTGCGCAGCGCCTCTGCTAGCTGTGGAAGATCCTGGCTCTTCGCGGCATCCTGCAACGCCGAAAGTGCTTCTTGCATCTGCGGGCTTATGACCGATTCCATCAACCTGCGCAACTCCGCCATCTTTTTCAGCAGCTCTTCTGTGCCCAGCCCCGACTCTTTCATTGCGGTAATCGCTTCGTCGATGTCACGGGCCATTTCCTCGATCGCTTGTGCCCGCTCGGTTTCTTCCGCCAGCGTTGACTCGAGCGCTCTCTCCTGCTCCCAACTAATCTCTTCCTTCTTCAACAGCTCCCGGCGGAGTTCCTCGAGGTACTCGCCGGTCTCGGAACTCTCTTCGGCGAGCGTCTCCAGACGGTCCAGCGTTTCCTCCTGGGCATCTCGAACCTCGTCGAACAGCTCTTGGATCGAAGGAAACCGCAGCGAGAATTCGCTTGACGAGCTTTTCTTGGGCCCCGCCACGGCGTCGTTGTCGAAAACGTCCACGTGGTAACGGACTTTATCTTCGGGTAGCAAGTCCCACGTAGACAGATCCCACTCCCACTGAACGCGGACGTCGGAATCGGGAACAAACGTCATCGGTGACCGGGTAGACGGACGCTCATTTATCCTGTGCACCAGCGTCAATTTCGTGATGCCATAGTCGTCTACAGCTTCAATGCCAAGCGTCACCCTCATGTCGTCGGGCAAGTCCATGTCCACACCAGGTTCGGTAATGCTGATCCGGGGAAACGCGTCGTCGACCGCGAGGATCGAATAGCGAATCGGATTCCTGTTGGCGACGCCGACGCGGTCGCGCAGGGCGACGACATAACTTCCGGCAGATTCAACGATAAATGCGGTGCTCGCCCGGGCATCGGTGACCGCCGCCTGCAGTCGTATCGAATCGCTCAACACCAAACTCGCGGCAGCCAGAGGTTTGCTGGCAAATATATCGACAGCCACTCGGGTGCCTCGAAGGCACCGGACATCACCCGTCTCTTCCTCGACCGCGGCAGGCAGTCCGCTGTACTCCGGGTATTGATAGCGAAGGCGAATCTTTTCTGTAACGGGCGGATCGATTACCTCGACCTCGTGGATCGCGCTCGTACCGTCATTCGCCTCGACCATGAAGCTGAAGGATCTCTTGACGGACTCAAAGGAAAAGTTCAGGGAATCGACACCACCGACCAGGAGTCGTTGCCGGGTGTATTCGGAGGCGGTTTCCTCGCGGCTCAGTATCGTAGCTGCGTGAGGAAGATCGCCAGCGAAGCGAATCTGGATGGCGAAGTTCTCTCCGGCGACAACCGCGCCCTCGTTGGCTTCGACGGAAATATGAGTCCTGGGCGTTCTCTCGAATTGGGTGAGTGGATGGGCGCAACGAATCGCCGCGGCACCCAACGTCTCGTCGAATATTGCGAAGGAGCCGATGGCCACCAGCGCGATGCCGCCCGCACGCAACGCTCCGTTCGCAATGTCGCGCCTTCGCAATAGGGGGCTCAGGTCCAAGACACGCAAGTCACCGACGGTTCGCCGCAGGGTTGCCAGGAACAGCGCTCTGGAAAAACGCACTTCGGAGTGGTCGTCTTTTCCGAGCTCCAGACTGGTGATCAAACGTTGCCGCAGCTGGGGACAATGCTCCTCGATCAGGAGCGCCACGTTTTCGACGCCTAGATGCACCGGTATTCGTTTCCCCAGCAGAACCACAAGGGCCGCGGCGCTCAGCAAGGCGGCACCGACACCCGCGGCCGCACGCATTCCTGGAGCCAAGTAGAGGGCGGCCTCCAGGGCGACCCAGCACCAGCCCAGGACGAGTGCTGCCAAAAGCCCCGCAAAAGAGACGTAAGCCAGGTCCGACAACAACAGCTTGCGCTGGAACCGCTTCAGGTGGGTTTCCAGCGAGGCGTAGAGTTCCCCAGGGTCGCTCATGCTAGTGGGTTAACGCCCAAACCACGATGTTGGTGCCCATGCGCAGGGCCGCTCGCCGTTTCTCCTCGGGGTCGGCGTGCACCGCGGGATCTTCCCAACCGTCCCCAAGATCCGACTCATAGGTGTAGAGAACGACGATTCGATTGGCCTCGTAGAGCGCCAGCGCTTGAGGACGTTTGCCGTCGTGCTGGTGAATCTTCGGCAAACCTCCGGAAAATTCGAAATGACAGCCGAAAATCTCGTGGTCGGGCGGCAGTTCGACGAGCTCTTTCTTGGGAAACAGCTTCTTCAGTTCCCGACGGAACGACTCATCCATGCCGTAGTTGTCATCGGCGTGAAGAAACCCTCCGCTTTCGAGAAAATGGCGCAGACGTACGGTTTCTTCGGAGGAGAAACGTATGTTTCCGTGACCGGTGAGATAGAGGTACGGATAGGAAAACAACTCCTCGTCCATGATACGAACGCGCACCAGCTCCGTCGCTACCTCGATGTTGGTGTTACGCCGTAGGAATTCGAGCAGATTCGGCAGGGAAGATGGGTCGCTGTACCAGTCGCCGCCGCCGTCGTATTGCAGACGCGCGATAGTAAAGCCAGACGCGTCGGTTGCCGCAGCTCGACCGCTCTGCACGGCGAGCGCTAGCATCAGAACAATCTTAATTGCGGCCATTTACGACTGCGAATTTCCCCGATGTCGTATTGCCGGTCTCGTCGCGAGCGACAAAAAGGTAGACACCGCTGCCGACCAGAAAACCAGCCTGATTCTGGCCGCTCCACGACACCGAGGCTTTGCCCGGTGTTCCCTGGTGACGCCAGATGAGGTTCCCGCCCAAGTCGAAGATCTGCAGCTCAGCACCCAGAGGCAGACCCGAGAATGTCAAGCTCGCATTGCGCGAGCTCAAAACCAGCGGGTTCGGGTATACGATCAGCTCATCGCTTCCCGACTCGCTTCCCAATGAGATCTTCAGTCGGCTCAATCCGTCAAAGGTGCCTATCCAGAGTTCGCCCGCGTCTCGGTCGAAGAGCAGCGAGTTTATGCGGTTGTCGATCAGCCCACTGTTTTCGGTGGTCAGCGCGAACGCCACCTCGCCCCCAGCCGTGATCTGCCCGATTCCGCCCTCGGTCCCTACCCAAACGTTTCCCAGATCGTCTTCGACGAAGGCGCTGATCTGGCTGGAGGGTAAACCATCATCGAGATCGTAGATGCGCCAGCGTTCGACTTCGAAGGACCGGTTACCGCGGTCGTAGCTGCCCCGTACGACATTGAGCCCGTTGTCGGTTGCCAACCACACCTGGCCCCCGCTGTCTACCATGATATTTTTTACCCTGTCGCTGGTGAGCCTCTCTTCCACGACTGTGCTTATTCGAATGGTCGTTTCGTCCCCCTTGGAAAACGGGGTGCCGCCATCGTCGAATAGCAAGAAGCCGTCGAGAGGAAGAGAGATCCATTTCAGCCCATCCAGACCGACGGCTATTTTGCCGATGTCTCTGGGTACTCCCAACTCACTTTGGGTATGCAGAATCCCCCTGGTCGGATCGTTGGTGTCCATTACGGCAAGCCCAGCAAGCACGTTGGTCAGCCACAACATATTCTCGCCCTCCAGCAGAACATCCGCCACCACCACAAAAGGCCCACCGCCCCCGACCCCCCGCAACACGGAATTTTTTTGATCTAGCCACTCCCAGTCGCCGTCAGCTCGACGAGTCCCCAATCCTTGACCCCACGTACCAGCCCAAAGATTTCCGTTTGCGTCCGTCTCCAATGCAACGATTGTGGGCGGCACAAACTCATTCCACTGACCCGAGTAGTGACTCGGTAGATCGTTGGAATCGTCGTGTATCGTCCAACTAACGTCAGAGGGGTCGAATTGGTAAAGCCCTTTGGGACGCGTGAAGTCGTTGGGAACACTGGCGATCCACAGCTGGCCGTCCGGCAAAAAATCCATGTCGTAAAAACGGTTTTCCGGGGGCTCTTGTGAGGGAGGTGGGGCGTTTACCCCCACGACATGGAGGCCTTCCGCAGTTGCAAGCCACAGGGCAGTATCGGAATATGCAACGCCCCGAACACCCGAGATTTCCGCTCCCGTCCGCAGAATCCAAATGGCCGAACTGCTTCTTTGATGTATCGCGCCGGATTCAGTGATGAGTACGAGAGCGTCGTCCAGAATCGCAAACCGGACTAATCCCGCCATGGTCAACTCCGGCAACAGCCGTTCTTGCGAAGGGTCATATCTCAAGACTCCTCCTTCCGTCGCGAAGAACAGTTTGCCGCCCAATGCGATAACGTCCAGCACTTTGCCGACCCCGCGAAAAGCGTTCCAGCTCTCAGGGTCTTGCAGGTTGGGCTGGCGCAGGTCGGCGAAGGCTACTCCTTGCTCGGTTCCGACAATCAGCGTATCTCCAAGGAAGGCGAGTGCGGTCACGGGAATGTCCTTGGTGAGATCTCCCAACTGGCGATAGGACTCCTTCACTTCCTCGCGGTCGCTCAAGAATACGCTCACGCCTCGCGTTGTTCCGATGTAGATACGGGTGTCGCGGATGACGATGGCGTTGATGGCCAGATCCACGAAATCGCCGAAAGGCCGATCGAATCGCCCGTCGGCCGTGCGGAACCGACTCAATCCCTGATGGTCGGTACCGAACCACAAGTCCCCGTTGACGTCCTGCGCCAGACTCAAAACCCGGTTGCCAGCCAAACCATCCAGCCGCGTAAAACGGGTATAGGTGCGACTCTCCTGGTTGTATCGCAAGACCCCGCCCGTCGTAGCAGTCCAGACGAGGTGGCGATCGACCAGCACGTCGTTCATCTCGCGCATGCTGGTGAACGCAGACCACTCCCCGCCTTGATCCTGCGCTTGCACAGGGGACGAAAGCCAAACGGCGATCAGACAGAAAAGGGTCGCGTAGATCATTTCCTCACATCATTCCCGACGGATCGACGTTGACACTCAACGCGACCTTCTCGTCCCGTGCAATTTGACGCATGGAGGGCAACGCCGCGCGCGCTATGCCATGGGTGACTTTGGGAACGGGGCCACACAGGAGCGCATGCCAGCGGAATTGATCCCGCAGCCGCGCCAACGGCGCGGTAGCCGGCCCCAACACTCGTGCAGAGGTGCCCAACGCCGAGTGCAGCTGGGATGTTCCCCGGGCGGCAGCACGCGACACCGCGTTCTCATCCGGTCCGCGCCACAGAAACACGATCAAGCGGCCGAAAGGAGGAAACCCCGCCTCGCTGCGTATCCGCATCTCCCGCTCGGCAAACGCTTCATAGTCCTGGTTGGCCGCTTCTTGCAACACCGGTGATTCGCTCATCAGGGTTTGAATGACAACCTCTCCCGGAATCGAGCCCCGTCCCGAACGGCCGGCTACCTGAGTGAGGAGCTGAAAGCTGCGTTCCGCCGCGCGGAAGTCGGGCATGTGCATGGAGGTGTCCGCCGAGATGACGCCGACCAGGGTGACCTCTGGGAAATCCAGTCCCTTGGCCACCATCTGGGTGCCCAACAGGATGTCTGCGTCGCCCCGGCGAAAGGCTTCGACGAGCTCATCGTGTGAGCCCTTTGCAGCGGTACTGTCCACATCCATACGAATGACGCGCACCCCGGGAAACTGTTCCAAAAGACCTTCCTCAACCTGCTGCGTTCCTATGCCCTCGAATTGCAGATCAGCAGCCGCACAGTGGTCGCACGCGGGGGGGATTGGTCCGCGGAAGTCGCAATAATGGCATCGCATTTCGCCGGCGTCGTGACGGTGATAGGTGAGGCTCACCCGGCAACGCTTGCATTCAACCGCTTCTCCACAGGTTGCGCACAAGAGGATGGGAGAGAAACCGCGCCGGTTCTGAAGCAGTACGATCTTTTCCCCGCGCTCCAGCCGGGCGCGAATCTTCTGTCGCAGCTCGCGGGAAAATATGGCTCGCCGCTTGCGTTGAAACGGCTCTCCGTGCATGTCGACAACACTTACCTGCGGCAGCGGCCGCGAGTCGATGCGCTCGGGCAGGCTGAGATAATGGTACTTTCCGGTGCGGGCATTCTGAAACGTCTCGAGGCTGGGAGTGGCTGAGCCGAGAAGAACCACAGCTTCTTCCCTGCGTCCCCGCACCAGTGCTACATCCCTGCCGTTGTACGGCAACGCTTGTCGCCCGTCCAGATCTTCCTGTTTGTAGGACCCGTCGTGCTCTTCGTCGACGATGATGATACCCAGGTCCACCATCGGAGCGAATATGGCCGAGCGCGCACCGATCACGATCGACTGCGCGCCCCGTCGGAGCTGCCGCCAGGTGTCGTAGCGCTCTCCTGGAGACAGCTGGCTGTGCAACACGGCAACCCTGTCGCCGAATTCCGCCTTGAAACGCCGGACGGTCTGCCAGGCCAGAGCGATCTCAGGAACGAGAACGATGGCGCTTCTCCGCCGCTCCAGCACCTGCGCCACGGCGCGCGAATAGACCAGGGTTTTGCCGCTTCCCGTTACTCCGTGCAGGAGTGCTGGAAAGAACTCGCCGCGGTCAGCAGCGGCTCCTATCACCTCCAGAGCATTTTCCTGCGCCGCACTCAACCGGGGAATGTCCTCCTCCACCGGATCGATGTGGGAAAGCGGATCGCGCAATACCTCGCGGTCGAAACTCTCCACCAACCCGATCTTGGCGAAGCCTGCCACCACCGCAGAGCTGAATCCCTTTTCCGCGAGGGATTTTCGCGTCGCCGATTCGAATTGAAGCATGTGTCTCAAGAAAGCGGCTTTGCGATGCGCCCGCGCCGGCAACTCTTTCAAGGCCGCTTCCGCGCTTTCTCCGTTGGCCAATCTGACGCAGCGTTCGTTGCGAACAGGGGGTGCCGTGAGGAACGGAACGATCTCCACCTGGCCGCCGCGCTGCAACCGCCGCAATGCTCCTTCCAGGCCGGAACGCCCCAATCGACGTTGCAGAGTGGTCACCTTTAACGGCGATTCCCCCCGTAGCTCACCAAGTACCCGTTCATCGACCGCGTCTTCGCTGCCGGCGACCGCTGTGGCCTGACGCAGATGCACGAGTCGAGTCGATGCCAGCTGGATACCGGGTGGCATCGCCGCCGCCAAAGCCGATCCCAGAGGTGCCAGATAGTAACCGGCGATCCAACGACAAAGGTCCACCAGCTTTGGATCCAGCAGGGTGTCACTGTCCAGCACTTGCGAGATCTCCTTGACCTTCGCGTCGTCCACTCCACCCAGTTCCGCCTCGCCGACCACGATGCCGGTGAGCAGACGGCCATGAACGGGAACGAGAACCACGCTGCCCGGTCGAACCGCGGGCTCTAGATGTGAGGGAAGGTGGTAGGTAAGTTCTCTGGCTAGCGGAGGCGGGAGAGATACATCTACATATCTTCGAGTCATCGTTCCGCCGCGTTAGAGGTCACTGGCGTAAGCGACAGCGGTTCCGATTCCGGCCCCACAAGGGTTACGCCCTCGCTGTCCGCGCGGAATCGCAACACCTTGGTCGCATCCCCGAGGCGGCCGTTGCCGAGAAGATTTCCCTGAAGCCAGTACCGCGCTCCATGGGCTCTGCCCGAGAGCACCAGAAACCTCTCGCGGGCGACCCAACGACGTTTCAAGCCGGGTGCGAGTATCCCCTGGAAGGTATCCCTGCCATCCCACGAGATTTGCACCCAGGTTGAGTCGATGGCCTCGACCTCAAGCACGAGGGCGGATTCGTGCGGTGGCTCCGCCATCACCTCCGGAGACGCGGTCAGGTCCGTGGGCGACGGGGCACTCCCCGATTCGGATACCTCATCCTGTAACGCCCGGTATTCCCGCCCGAGCGGCACGTTTTCGTCGGCACCATTCGACGCGGGCGTATCGGCGCTCTGCGTCGCGGTGAGATCATCCCGGCGCAAGGTTTCAACTTCTTCTGTGCCAGCAGGATCGCGCCCCTCATTCTCTTCATCTGCCGTGACCGAATCTGGTTCAGGGAGGATATCGCTAACCGCTGCGGCAAGAAGAGCCGTCGACGCATAGATGCTGGCCTGCTCGGGGCCGGCATCTTCCGATAGGCCTGCACTGGGTTGAGCTGATTCGGTATCCCGCAACTCTCCATTTTCCGACAATTCCGTTACCAATATCCAAGCCGCGGCGATGAGGGCTAGAAAAAGGACCGCCAGGGCGACTATGCGGCGGCCGGACATCGATGAAGCTCGTCCGCCTTTCGATTGCTGCGGTCGGGGCACAGGGGGAGGCACCGGATCGTCCGGTAACCTGCTTGCCACATCCTTGTCGAACGCTTTCAACAGCGCTGTGGTATCGAGCCCAAGATACTCGGAGTAGGAGCGCAGCCCCATGCGCATATAGATCGGCTCGACCGCGTCGAAACGGGCCGCTTCGAGGCCCTGTAGAATCGCCAGACTTATACCGCTTCTCTCGCAGGCCTCGGTGAGGCGCTCGCCTCGGGCTTCCCGAGCTTGTTTCAGATGTTGAGCAATCTCCTCGCTCATGGGGCTTTCAGCATACCTTCCATGGGATACAGAACGGGGCGATCATTCGATTCAAGGAATTTCGTATCCGGCCTCTTCGAGCATTTCACAGAGCCGGGAGAGGGGTAAACCGACAACATTATAATAACATCCTTCCACCCGTTCAACGAAACGGGCAGCCAAACCCTGGATACCGTATGCCCCTGCTTTGTCCAGCGGCTCTCCGCTTGCCGCGTAGTTCTCCACCTCCCGCGGCGATAACGCCTTGATGGAAACGTCCGTCACCACGCTGGCGGCCAATTCACTGCAGTCGGGACGTATGACAACCACGCCCGTGTAGACCTGATGCACCCGGCCCGAAAGTCGTCGCAGCATTTGGCGACTTTGATTCTCGTCCGCCGGTTTGCCGAGCATATCTCCGTCGACGCTCACAACCGTATCCGCCCCAATGACGACGGTTGGACCCACCGTCGCTCCGTCGCGTTCCAAGAGATCGCGCACCGCTCGAGCTTTCGCTCGCGCCGAATGAACGACGTGTCGGTCCGGGCCGAACCCTCCTGGCTGGGGCTCTGCCACTGGACTGGCGATTTGCTCGAACGGCACCCCGATTTGGCGCAGCAGTTCCTTACGTCGGGGAGAGTTAGAGGCGAGGACGATTCTGACGGGTTCAGCCATCGCCTTTTTTAGGTGGGCTCTCGACAATCAGCGTGACGGGACCGTCGTTGTGGATTTCCACCAGCATCGAGGCGCCGAATTCGCCGGTCGCCACCTTCACTCCGCGGTTCCGTAGCAACTCTACGAACAGGTTGTACAACGGTTCAGCCTTCTCAGGGGGCGCGGCCTGTGCAAAGCTCGGGCGGCGGCCTTTGCGGCAATCGCCATATAGGGTGAACTGTGACACGGCGACGATCTCTCCTTCCACATCGAGAATGGATCTGTTCATCTTGCCGACGTCGTCGGCGAAGATACGCAAATCGGCGCATTTATCGGCGCAGAAGGCCACCGCCTGCTGGTCGTCCTTGACGTGGAGACCCACCAACAGAACCAGACCGTGGCCAATCTGTCCGCGAGGTTCATCCTCCACATGGATGCGACCGAACCGAACGCGCTGGACCAGAATTCTCATGTCGGAGGTGCCTCAAAAGCGCCGGTCGCCGCGCTCGAACTTGATCTGCGGGATATCGTTGAGCTGGGCTTTGAGATAGAAGGTGCGATCGCGACGGAATCGATTAGGTTCGATGTTGAAGGAAGCACTCCAGTCGTGAAACTTCCGCTGAATCGACAGCAGCTCGGAGGTGATGCGCTCTTCAGCGAACAAGGGTTGATTGGGATCGTGCAGGTTGTAGTTCACCGAATACTGCAAGTGCCAGCGCTGCAACCAGCTCCAGCTGGCGGACACCCGAATCCACGAACGCGTGATGGTCCTCGAGACACTTCGGGTTCGCGAAACGTAATGACTCACCTGCAAACGCGTCGCGTTATCGCGTCGCCGGACATCGCTTTGCAATCCGCGTTCGTAGCCGAAGGAATCTCGCGAGCCGTAGGCGCTTGCTCGGGGGTTGTATGACTCAGTCGCCGGCGATGCGAAATCGGTTCCTCGGCCAGGTCCTGTCTTGGTGCCGGACGTGGTTCGTTTGCGGGTCGCACGAAAGCTGGTCCGGAGCTCGACCTGGCGCAGGCGGGGATTCTGTAGATCCAAACGGTCGCGGTCGTCGTAGAACTCCGAGCGCAAGGTCAATCTCGAATCCAGGGTTCGTCCGGCCGCCACGCTCAAGCTTGAGCGCAGCTCCGACAGCGGCCGTTGGTCGCGGTCGACATCGTAGGAGATCGATAGATTGAGCTGGGCGAGCCGCACTTTCGACTCCTCCTCGCCGCGCTGCAACTTGACCCAAAATGTATTGTCCAGGCTGAAATCGATCGGACGGTTCTGCTTCCATGGGCTGCCGCGGCCATTGAGACCGAGTACGCCTCCCGTGTCAGCGTGGGTGGCCTGGTAGCGAAAAGCGACGCTGGGTTTTACCACGTGTCGAAAGGTGGTTACCGGACCGATCTGGGGAAAGAACATTCCGTAAAAGGTCTGGGTGATACGGGCGCTCGCATCGAACCGGTCCCGGCGCACGGAAGTCAGGGAATCGTCGCGAACATCGCGATCGGACCAGGATTCGCTCAGTCTCGGCGCGATCTGCAGCCACGAAAACGGCTTCTGCTGCGCGGAGATGTTGAGGTTGAGATCGGCGCTGGTTTGGCTTTCAGTTTCCGCGTTGTTGCCGCGGCGGAATCGCGAGTTTCTCATCCGCGCCCCGGCGTCGTAGAAGATCTGGGAATACCAGGGTGTCACCGAGGCCCGCGGTCCTCGTCTCACGCTCGGATTCCGTGTGTCCCAAATCGGTTTCCGCGCTTTGCGGAAGCTCACTTCCGGCAGCACCGTGTCGAAGCGGTCGCTGTCCAGCCGCTCCGTATGGCTGGCGTTGATACTGAGACTGTTCCCGGAACCGCGCCACCGTTTGCTGAAGCTCGCATTCGATCTAAGTGTCCGGTCCAGCCTGTCGTTCAAATTGAAGCTATTATTGCGGGCGAAATTCTTGTTGCTTTGGAAGGTTCCTGAGGCACGCAACTGAGCGTTTTCACCAACCTCCTGGCTGTGACGGAGACTGGTCCACCAGCTCCATTTCGTCGCTCCCGCGGAGTGGCGATTTTCCAGTCTCGTTTGGAACTGGCCGTTGAGCAAATAACGCACTGCATAGGCCAGGTTCATGCTCGTAAGCCACCCGGAGCTCGTTCGAAGGTCTCCTGCCACGGTCATATCCATGTAGTCGTTGGGCGCGAAATAATATCCCAAGTTGCGAATCTCCCACTCTTTCTCGTTACTGCCGAAGCGAATCGGACGGCGACCGAGGCTGGGCGTAAGCAACCCGGATTGCCTGTTTTCTCGCAGCGAAAAGACGTAAAACGGAATCCAAAATACCGGTTGCTCCTTGATGCGAACGAACACCGACTTGGCAATGGCCATGTCGCCGCTCAACACCTTGATCTGCGGGCTGTAGAAGTCGAAGTGCGGTGCGGAATAGTCGCAGGTGGTGTAGGAACCCCGATTGACGTGAAACTCCTCGGAGCTGAGTGTGTTGATTATTTTTCCGGCGTAATAGGCGTCGTCCCGTTGAATGCGTCCGTCGACAATCGTTGCGCGCTCGGACTCCATAGAATAGATGATCCGCGATCCTCTGAGCGTATCTTCGCCACGCGTGAGGGTTGGTTTGCCGACGGGGAGACCGCTGCTGTCGGCGCTGGAGCGAGCCTCCACCATCTCCGCTTGGCGCCGATACACCATCTCCGCCGCCCCGAGCTCGACACCCTTATGAACCACCTTGGCGGTGCCGTGTAGAAAGAGGGAATCGTTTTGACCATATACCACAAAGCTATCGGCGCTGTACTCGAAACCCTTCCTGGCGCTATTCTCCAATTCGAGAAGCGCCGTGGCTTCCGCCAGATTGGGCTGTACTAGGAGAGTGTCGGTAAGGGAGTCGTCGGCATTCGCGCCTGTGATGCAGAACAGCAAACAAACCATACACAGGCGCGCCATCTTCTACGCCAGGCCCTGGCGACGTTGACGAAACGCCTCGTACAGCACTAAAGCGCCGGCGACAGAGGCATTGAGTGATTCGACGTGACCGGTAGTGGGTATGGTTACGAGAACATCGCAGTTTTCGCGAACGAGCTTGCGCAGGCCGGTCCCTTCGCTGCCGACTACTATGGCGCAGCCCGGACGGTAATCCGCCTCTGTGAAAGGAGTATCCGCGCTCGAGTCGAGACCGACGATCCAAAGACCGGCTTTTTGCGCCTTCTGCAGCGCTTGAACCAGATTACCCACCCGGCATACCGGCACGATTTCCGCGGTTCCAGCTGCCGCCTTGGCGGCACCCCCGCTGAGGCCGGCCGCACCGCGCTTCGGCACGATGACACCGTCAGCGCCCACGGCGCAGGATGTGCGAATGATGGCGCCAAGGTTCTGTGGGTCCTGAACGTGGTCGAGTGCTACCAGAAATGCGGAGTGAGGGTCTAGTTTACCGAGCAGAGTAGGGTAATCGGCGTAGGCGACGGCGGCTCGAACTGCTATCACACCCTGGTGATTGCCCGAGGCCGTCAGCTGAT
The DNA here is from genome assembly GCA_965217095.1 of Candidatus Latescibacterota bacterium. Taxonomy (GTDB): domain Bacteria; phylum Latescibacterota; class UBA2968; order UBA8231; family UBA8231; genus CAYNZV01. The sequence goes on along the minus strand of OZ244235.1, from coordinate 3,933,296 downwards.
CCAGGAAAGCCCTCTCTTTGAGGTCGAAAGGGAGGCGCCGTTCTTTGACCAGATCGAACAACTGGTCGACGGGCCCGCCCTGGATTCCTTTTTGAAAATACAGCCGCTGAATCGGCTGATCTGCCTTCAGGGCTTGCAGCACCGGACGCCGTCCGAAGATCAGGTTTTCGTCGTTTCCCGCTCGGTCCATCCCCTTGAAATCCTGCCGACTCCCGGAAATATGGTCCCACGTCGCCCCAATCGGATATCGGGGAATCTGTTAGTTACTATATGTAATTAATAGACTTGTGTTGACAATGGCAATTTGGAGTGACTTTTGCTCAAAGGAAGGTATAAGGTATGACTTAGCGAAGGGGAGGTATCGTGGAAACTGTAATTCTATTGGGCGAGATAGTTGCCGCCGCCGGAGTCCTCATCCATATGTCTCGACTCATCGCCAGGCGGTTGGGCGACCTAGGAATACTGCCGTTCGGCCGCTAGGTTCAAGGCGGCCAATGCCGCGGCTAACGCCTTTCTTCCGTCGGACCCTTGAACCCCTCCCCAAAGTCGTACCCAGCCTTACTCCAGTCGATCTGCTTCGGATCGACCCGCTCGCGCAGCTTCTTCAACGCCGAAATGACAATCTTTTCCTCGTCGTGCTTGGTCGCAGTGGATGCGCTCTCCGCTTTCGCCGCATCGGACCCTAGTGCATCTACCTTGTTTGCTGCGGACGCCGGTTTTCCGGCTTTCTGAGATTTCTTGGTCTTGGGTAATTTGTTTGGTTTCGTTTCTGCCGCTTTCGCGGGTCGGCGACGAGGTTTGTCCCCCTTTTTCGCGGGTAGTTTTGAAATCGGCAGGAGCTCTTTCCCTTTGTAGAAGAAGTCGCCGAATTCGATCATGACGGCGGCCTTCTCCTCGGCCGTCAGCTCACCCAACTCCTCTATAGTGGCATTGAGTCGCTGCAATGTCTCCACATCGACGCCATCGAGAATGTCACGCGCTTTCTCTTGACCCAGGACGATGAGAAAGATGCCTACCTTCTGCAGCGTTGAAAATCTATCGGCAGCTGAAGCCATGAGTACGCCTGTCAGCGATCTCCTTCCTCCAGCAGTTTTTTCCACTCGTTCAACTTGAGCAGTGCCTCGAGAGGAGAGGTGCCGTTTATATCGAGCTCGCGCAGCTCGCGCTCGAGAACGGATGTGGATGACCCAGCGAAGAGCTGCAGCTGATTCTCGCCGGCGGTATCGCCTAGGGCGGGGCTTGTGTCACCAGATAGCCGCTCACGGTCGATCTGGTCGCGCTCCAAAATGCTCAGGATCTCGTGCGCCCGGTCGACGACGGCATCGGGCATGCCGGCCATCCGCGCCACATGAATTCCATAACTGCGATCGCAAGGACCCGCCTCCAACCGGTGAAGGAACACCACGTTGTCTCCCTCTTCCCGCACCATGACGTTGACGTTCTTGACGCGTTCCAGCTGACTCTCCAGCTCAGTGAGCTCGTGGTAATGGGTCGCAAACAGAGTGCGAGGTTTCACCCGATCTCGACCGTGCAGGAACTCCACCACGGCCCACGCGATGCTCAACCCGTCGAAGGTGCTGGTTCCTCTTCCCAGCTCGTCCATAAGAATGAGACTTTGCGAAGTGATGTTGTTGAGTATGCTGGAAGCCTCGTTCATTTCCACCATGAAGGTGCTTTCTCCGCGGGCGAGGTTGTCGGCCGCTCCCACCCGGGTAAATATCCGATCCACGACCCCAATTCGGGCGCGCTCTGCCGCAACGTAGCTTCCCATTTGGGCCATGAGCACGATGAGGCCCACTTGACGGATGATCGTACTCTTTCCCGCCATGTTGGGACCAGTGATCAGAAGGATCTGATCGCCGTCACCATCCAACCGTACGTCGTTGGGCACGAAACGGCCGTCGCGACTGAGGTTTTCGACCACTGGATGACGACCGCCCACGATCTCGATCACGGTACTTGAATTAAGCTCGGGCCGCACATAGTTGCTGCTACGTGCGACCTCGGCTAGGCTGCGCAGCACGTCGATTTGTGCCACTGTTCGTGCCACCCGCTGAACGGGCTCAGCCCATTCGGCTGCCCGAGAACGCAGCTCGACAAACAGCTCGCCTTCCAGCTGAGCGATCTTTTCCTCTGCCCCGAGCACGCGGGCCTCGCACTCTTTCAGCTCGGAGGTAATGTAGCGCTCAGCGTTGGCCAGGGTCTGCTTGCGGACGTATTCCTCGGGTACGCGATCGAGGTTGGCCTTGCTGACCTCCAGGTAATATCCGAAGACCTGATTGTAACCAATCTTGAGCGAGGATATTCCGGTGCGCTGGCGTTCGAGGGTCTGTTGGTCGGCAATCCATTTCTTGCCGCCGCGACTGGCCTGGCGCAGCTCATCCAGCTTCCCATTATACCCATCGCGAATCAGACCACCGTCCGACAGGTGGAGTGGTGGTTCATCCACCAGTGCATCGCTCAACTCGGAAACGAGGGGATGAACATCTGGAAGCCCGCTAGACCGCAGGGTTTCCAGCAAGCCCCCCTGCAGGGCGGCCAAGGTAGACCGGATCTCTTCCACTTTCCGCAGGGACACGGCAAGGGCGACCAAGTCCCGTGCGTTGGCCCGCTGGCAACAGATTCTCGCCATCACCCGCTCCAGATCACCGATGCCGCCCATGACCTCCCGCAGGGTTGCACAATGTTGCGTGTTTTCGAGCAACCCGGCTATGGCGTCCTGTCGGTCGACTATGGCACTGGTATTGCGCAGCGGTGCCACAATCCACTTACGCAAGAGGCGCGCGCCCATAGGGGTACGGGTCTGATCGAGCACCTCCAGCAGGGAACCCTCCCGCTTGCCGTCGTGCTGGTTCGCCAGCAGCTCGAGGTTCCGTTGTGCCGTTGCGTCCAACATGAGGAAGTCATCAGGTCGTTTGCGCTGGATGCGGTTGATGTGGGCAATGGCGCCACGTTGGTTATCGCGCAGGTAATCCACCGCTGCCCCGCCGGCGCAGATGGCGGACCGAAGATCCTCGGCATCGTACCCCTTTAGCGATCGGACCTGCAGCTGTGTCGTCAGCGACTCGTAGGCCGAATTGAACTCGAAATGCCAGTCATCGATGCGGCTTACGGCGGTGCCAGGAAGGATGACCTGCATATTCTCAACCCACTCTTCGTCTACACCGGCACCGATCAAGAATTCCGCCGGCGCCAGAATCTCCAACTCACCCCAGACGTCCGCGGGGGCCGATTCGCTCAATGTGAAATCGCCGGTGGACAGGTCGATAGTGGCGAGCCCTGTCAGCTCTTCTCCCGAGTGAAGGCTCACGAGGAAATTGTTGCGTTGTTGATCGAGCACTGCGTCGGATAAAACCGTGCCAGGAGAGACCACTTGCACGACGTCGCGCTTGACAACGCCTTTCGCCTTCTTCGGGTCCTCCACCTGTTCGCAGATGGCCACCTTGCGTCCCAGACGGACAAGCTTGGCTAGGTAGGAATCAGCGGCATGGTGCGGGACGCCCGCAAGCGGCACCGAACCGGATGACTTGCTGTGGTTGCGGGCGGTGAGGGTCAGTCCCAGCAGGTTGGACGCCTCGACCGCGTCGTCGTAGAACATCTCGTAGAAGTCGCCCATGCGGAAAAACAGTATGGCATCGTTGTGCTGACGCTTGAACTGCATGTATTGGGCCATGGCCGGAGTGATCTTTGGGGCGGGCACGATAGCTTTCAGAGGTAACTTAAGGTCCGCACGGGACTGACCGAAGCGATCTTAAGATAAGTCGGGAGAGGGAGGCCATAAAGGCGCAAACGACCGAGCAATAGAAAAGCCGGGGGCCACATGACCCCCGGCTGAAGCTTACGCTGGCTGCGGCAGCCTGTGAGGCAGCACCGCTGTTAGCCGCTGGATTACTCCTCTTCGGACTCGATCGACTCAGCTTCGGCCGAAGCTGAATCGGCGTCTTCATCGGAGGCGCTATGGTCCTCTTCCGTGCTCACGGCTGCAGGCTCGTCGCCAGCCTCCGGGGTCGGATCTCCCCAGCTCTCCATTTCGTCGTCCTGATCTTCCACAAGGTCCTCGATGGTAACCTCTCGAATCGGATGATTTTCAAGGTACGCCTCGTGTTCGGCGCGATCCTTGTCCTTGAGGTATTCGCGCACGCTGAGCACGATTTTCTTCTGCTGCTCGTCGACTTCGATGACCTTCAGGGGAACCTCCTGATCGATCTCGAAGCTCTGGCGCGGGGTTTGGAGATTCTCGATGGCTAACTGAGAAAGTGGGACGAAGCCGTCTACTTCCTCTTCCAAGGAGACCACGACGCCGCGTTCGAGAATTCGCGTAACGGAACCCTTGGTCTCCGTGCCCACCGCATAGATCTCGGCAAGCCGCGACCACGGGTTTTCGAAGGCAACCTTGTGGCTCAAGGAGATGCGCCGCCGCTTCTTGTCGATCTCGGTTACCACGACGGGAATCACATCGCCCTTCTTGAACATCTCACTGGCCTGCCGGATTCTGCGGGTCCACGACATATCGGATATGTGCACGAGACCGTCGATATTGTCCTCGATCTCGACGAAGGCTCCGAAGTTTGTCAAGCTGCGTACGGTTCCCTCCAGCTTGGCGCCGGCCGGGTAACGGGCGTCCAGAGATTCCCACGGATCGGGGTCGGTCTGCTTCATGCCCAGTGAGATTTTGTGGTTTTCCTGATCGATCTTGAGAATAACCACTTCCACCATGTCACCGATGTTCACCAGCTTGGACGGATGTCTCACGTGTTGGGTCCAGGACATTTCGGAGATGTGAACCAATCCCTCAATGCCTTCCTCCAGCTCCACGAAAGCGCCGTAGTCGGTGATACTGACGACCTTGCCCTGGGTGAGGGTGTCAACTGGGAACTTCTCGTCAATCGCTTCCCAGGGATGCGAAGTCAGTTGTTTTAAGCCCAGAGAGATGCGCTCCCGTTCGCGGTCGTAGTTCAGCACCTTGACCTTGATGCGGTCGCCGATATTCACCAGCTCTGAAGGGTGCCCGACTCGGCCCCAAGACATGTCGGTGATGTGCAGCAATCCGTCGACGCCGCCCAGGTCGATGAAGGCGCCAAAGTCGGTGATGTTCTTTACCACGCCTTCGCGTACCTGTCCCTCTTCCAGCTCCTTGATGATCTCGCCTCGGAGTTTCGCCCGCTCTTCCTCCAACACGGCGCGGCGGGAGACGACGATGTTGCGGCGGGCCTTGTTGAGCTTGATGATCTTGAACGAAAATTCCTTGCCGATGAACTGATCGAAGTTCTTCACTTGCCGGGTATCGATCTGCGACCCAGGGAGAAAGGCGTCGACGCCGAAGAGATCGACCACGATACCTCCTTTGATACGGCGCATGAGTTTTCCCATGACGGTCGATCCAGCGTCATGAGCGTCCTTTATGTTGTCCCAGACCCTCATGAAGTCGGCTTTCTGTTTGGAGAGGATCATCTGGCCTTCCTGGTCCTCGACATCTTCCAGAAATACCTCTATCTCCTGGTCCAACACGATGGATTCGGGATCGTTGAACTCGCGGATGGGAATGGCACCCTCCGATTTGAATCCGATGTCCACCAGCACTTCGCTGGAACTGACTGCCGCAACCCGGCCCTTGACAATCTGTCCCTCCTTGATGCCGGAGATGCTTTCCTCGTACAGCGCCATGAACTCATCCCGCTGTTCATCGCTGTATTCGGACTCCTCCAGCTCGTCGATCGAGATATTGCCGTATACCGGCTTCTCGGCCACCATGGTTAGGTTTTCTTCTGTCATTACAAATCCTTTGGGAAATTCAGTTTGATTGCGAATTGGGCGTTGCTCTGCACGAGGGCAGTCCACCAAAGCCGCTTCCCGACTCAACCGTCAGTCCTAACATCGAGGCGGCTCTGACGTTCAAACACATTCTCGCGCCCACGAAACGATGCGCGCGACCTGTTCTGCAATGGTCAGCGACGTGGTATCGAGCACGCGAGTTTTCTCGGCGTCTCTTTCGGCGCCGTAGTCTCTATCCGAATCCGCGCGGTCGCGTATGCGGATATCTTCTTCTACTTCCGCTTGGGAAGTATTCACCCCCTTTTTAGTCAACTCCTGGTAGCGCCGCTCGGCACGGGTGCCGAGCTCGGCGGTCAACAATACCTTCAGGTCGGCATCGGGAAAAACTACATAACCGATGTCACGACCATCGGCGACGACACCACCGGCAGCGCCCATCGCTTGCTGTTGCGAGATGAGCGCTCGTCGTACCAGGGGTACATCTGCGTACGGACCGACGCCTCTGGAAACCTCCGGCGTGCGGATCTCGTTGCTAACATCCTCGCCGTCGAGCCGGATTCGGCCGCCCAGGATCTGCGGCTCCAACTCGATCTTCAATACCGCGAGCAAGTCGGCGAGGCCCTGCTCGTCGGAAGCAACGACTCCGTTGCGGAGCGCTGCCAAGGTGACGGCTCGGTACATGGCGCCGGTATCCAAATGCCGGTAACCCAGTTCGTCGGCTACCCGTCGAGCCGTCGTGCTTTTACCGGCACCGACGACGCCATCGATCGCAATGACGAGCTTGCGTGCCTGCCCGTTCGCGTTGCCTGATTTCAAACCGGATTCAGCGCGGCAAACCGGCGAGGCTGAGCAGTTGGACCGTCTCCCCTTCGTCGAGGTGGCGCCAGGAACCCAAGGGAAGATCCCCAAGTTGTAACGTGCCTACGGCGCGACGTTCCAATTCTACCACTTCGTGCCCGACAGTGGCGCACATGCGTCTAATCTGGCGCTTGCGCCCCTCCCGAATAACCATTTCCAACCGCGTTTCCAATCTGTTCCGTTTAGCGACGTCGACCTGGGCTGGCGCGGTGATGCCATCTTCCAGCTCTACTCCCCGGCGCAGGTGGTCCAAGGTGCCGTCGTTCACGCAACCCTGCACCAGGACGCGGTAATGTTTCTCCACTTTGAAACGCGGGTGGCTCAGCCGGTAGGCGAGCTCACCGTCGTTGGTAAGCAGGAGCAGCCCGGTGGTGTCGCGATCCAGTCGCCCGACAGCTATGGTACCGGGATGCCGCTCCTCGACCAACTCATACACGGTGCGCCGATCGCGGGTATCCCGCCTGGTGACCAGGTAGGATACGGGTTTGTTGAGCGCTATGTATTCCAGGTTGGCCGGCAGTTCAACCGGCTTCCCTCGGCACTCCACCCGATCGCTTCCCACGTCCACGCGGCGCCCGGGTTCGCAAACCGGTGTTCCGTTGATAGAAACGGCGCCGGTCCGAATCAGATCGTCGCAGTGCCGACGGGAAGCAACCCCGGAGCGGGCGAGATACCGATTCAGTCGCATAGTCGTTTCGCCGCGGGTCCGTTAACCCACTGATTCGCGTTCGTCCGGCGCGCCTACTGCTTCGCCGCCCCCTTCCGCATCTTCCTCGACATCCTCATCAACCAGTTTGGAGATGGGCTCATCGACGTCCGCTTCCTTCTCCGGAGCATCGTAGCCGTCTTCCGCAGATGAATCCGGCGGATCGTGCTCGATCCCTCTAACGCCGCCTGCCTCTTCCATGAGCTCCTCGAGCTCCTTCGGTTTGGGCAGATCGGCGAGACTCTTCAAACCGAAGACCGACAAGAACTCACGGGTCGTCCCGAACAACATCGGTTTTCCGATGCCCTCAGAGCGACCGACTATACGCACCAGGTTGTGCTCCATCAGCGTGTGAAGCACCCCACCGCAGCCCACTCCGCGAATGTTGTCCACCTCGATCCTCGTCAAAGGCTGCTTGAACGCGACGATGGCCAGGGTTTCGAGCGCGGCCTGGGAAAGTCGGACCGACGTGCGGGTTTGGTGAAGCTTCCGTATCCATGGCGCGAATTGCCGACGCGTTGCCAGCTGAAACCCCCCCGCCAGCTCCACGATGGTAAAGGCATGACCGGCTGCGTCGTACTGGGCCTTGAGCTCGTCGATGGCATCGCGGATGTCGCGCCCATTGGCATCCGACAGAAGATCCGCAAGCCGACCCGGACTCACCGGAGAATCCGCCGTCATCAAAACGGCTTCGATAATGCCGCGTATGGGGGTATCCATTTAACCGGAGTGCGTCGCGACCCCCATCAGTGTTCGGCCGCCGACCGCCACGGCCGGTTTGCCCCTGGGCGTTCCAGGCTCGTGGGATGCCCTCGCCGTTTGGGCGGCTCGGGGGGCAGCTTCCTCGGCCGTCGGCTGGCAATGAGATCCTGGAAACGCATCGGCTCGTGGGCCACGGCCAGCTCGAGCACGCGATAAAACACCATGCCGCGGCTGCGGGAGCGGCGGCGATTGAAGCGGAACACGAACTCGTTGAGGTAGTGGCTCATGTGGGTACTGTCGGCGGCCCCTTGATGCGTTCCCAGCAGCCACCGCTTGGCCAGTGAGACAACGCGGTGCACGGCGGGCAACAGCTTGTTGGGATCATCGCCCCGAGCGCGGGCCGCGCCCTGGCTGCGCCGATCGTGCTCGTAGCCGAGCTGAGCCAGTCCCTGATAAGCGGGCCACCCGTCGGTGATGATCGTCGAGCCCGGCTCGACGTGATCCATCACGAACGCGTGCAAGGTCTCGGCAGAGGCATCGGCCAGTGGCGACATGCGGCACCGCCCCAATCCTCTCGGCTCATGAACCTCAACTGCGATACCGGTCAGCACCTTCTTGCCCCTAGCGCGGCCACCGGCCAGCCCAGGCTCGGCGCCGCCGATGTAGGTCTCGTCCACCTGTACCGTCCCGCTCAGCAGATCCCGACCGGGACGTACCAACACCGACCGCAGGCGGTGCAGCATGGCCCAGGCAGTCTGGTAGGAGCTGATCTCCAGTACTCGCTTCAAGCTCAACGCCGAGATCCCGTCTTTACCGGTGGCGAACAGCCAGCAGGCGGTGTACCATATCGTCAAGGGTGTCCGCGTCCGATCGAAGATCGTACCGGCCGTCACCGAACTGCGTGTCGAACACGCCGGACACATGAAGCGGCCATCGCCCAAGCGCCAACCGCCTTCGTGGCCGCAACTCGGACAGACGAAGCCGTCGGGCCACCGCAGCCATTCGAGGTAGTCCAGGCAGTCCGCATCGGTTCGAAACCAGGCTTGAAACTCGCCAACCGAGCCCGGGTAGTGCTTGCCAGCGCGAGGATACGCCATGCACTGAACATATGGTAACTCCGGTTAAATGGATTCCCCCAATGCCGCGTATATCTGGCGTCTCTTCTGCCGGTTCCGTCAAATCACCTCGTGAGCCTGCGGCTCCGCCTCCCGTCGTTCGATCCAGATCTCATCGAATGGCTGGGCCTGTTGCACGCGAATGCGCTGTCCCTTCAGTAACTCCAGAATGCTGACGAAGGTCGCAATCAATGTATCGCGCCCCCCTCCCTGTACCAGCTCGAAAAAGCTCACCCGTGATCGCTGCGCCAACACGGCCAGGACGCGATCGACACAGGCCTCGATGGAAACTTCCTCTTCGATGATGCGATGCACAAGAGAGGCCGGTACCGTATCCAGAACGTGTTTGTACACCGACAGCAGATCGAACAGCGAGACTGGCTGGAGATCCTGGTCGATCTCTTCGGACGTCTGCCGCCGCAGGAAGATATCCCGTTGGGTGGAACGTTGGCCGTAGAGCCACTCTGCGATCTCTTTGAACTGCTGATATTCCAACAGGCGGCGCACCAGTTCCTCGCGAGGGTCCTCTTCCCCCTCCTCGCCGGCTATCTCATCCCGTGGCAGCAACAGCTGGGACTTGAGTTTCATGAGGGTCGCCGCCATGAGGATGAAGTCGCCCGCCTGCTCTAGATCCAACTGGGGAATCTGCCCCAGAAAACCGAGGTATTGCGAGGTTATGTGGGCGATGGGAATATCGTAGACATCTAGCTCGTCCTTGCGAATCAGATACAGCAGGAGATCAAGGGGCCCTTCGAACACCTCGAGTCTAACCTCGTATGGATCTCGCTCTTCGAGCGGCGTCGCAACGTCGGTCATAGTCAGTCGATGAAGAGATACGGTTTCCACCGCTGGTCGTGAATACCGATAAAATTTCGAATAAAACTCACGTTGTTGGGGCGCTTCGGTTTACGGCCGAGAATCATGCCTACCTGATCAGGACGTCGTTCACCCTTCTTGTTATTGCACGTAGCGCAGGCGGCAACCAGGTTTTCCCAACTGGCCTGGCCACCAGATTTTCGTGGCAGAACGTGGTCGATGGTCAGCTTGTTCTCTCGGGTTCCGCAATACTGGCATTGGTAGTTGTCCCGTCTCAGGATGTTCCTTTTGGAGAGCACCACCCTTCTTCTGGGCGCGTGGATATAACGTTCCAGGCGCACGACGCTGGGGACCGGAAAGTTCTGGGCAACCGTGTGGATGATCTCCTCGGCCACTTCCACGGCATGCGCCTTGCCGCGCAGAATCAAGACCAGGGCGCGACGGGCGCTGCAGACATTCATCGGCTCATAATTCTGGTTTAGGACCAGTACACTCTTACTCAGAACCATCGGAAATTCGGGCAGGTTGCGTTGGTTTCATCATGGTATAAACCAAATATATTAGAGTACTTAATGTCCGAAGGCAAGGAGTGTCAGGGATGCTGAAAAGGTGTTTCGCAGAGGGAAAAGGAGGGTGGAACGGACGCGGAATACAGGTGTGAGGGGTGCCGATTTCAGACGTTTGAAAGCACGTCCGCGTAGTCCTTGGGACTCAGCAACTGAGCCAGGTCACGTTGGTCTTCCATGCGTAGCTTTATGATCCACCCATCGGCATACGGATCGTTGTTGATCTGTTCGGCACTCTCCTCCAGGCTTTGATTGATCTCCACCACTTCGCCGGAGACCGGTGCGAAGAGGTCGGAGACCGTCTTGACCGCTTCTATGGTCCCGAACGGTTGGCCCTGCTTCACGGATTCTCCCACCTCCGGCAATTCGACAAAAACGATGTCTCCAAGCTCGGATTGGGCGTAATCGGTGATCCCCACCGTACAGATCTCGCTGTCCTGTGAGACCCATTCGTGTTCCTCGGTGTAGGAGAGATTCTCTGGGATGTTCGTATCGCTCATCTGCTCCTCTGGTGGGACATCAGCTGCGCTCGACGTATTCGCCGGTTCGCGTATCCACTTTCAGAACGTCGCCCTGGTTGACGAACAAGGGAACGTTCACGATCGCACCTGTCTCCAACGTGGCCGGCTTTACCGCACCTGTGGCCGTGTCACCCTTGACGCCCGGTTCCGTATGAACCACCTCCAACTGAACGAAGTTGGGGAGTTCCACGCCAATCGGCTTGCTTTCTGCCATCAGGACAAAGGCATGATCACTTTCCTTGAGCAACTGTGCAGTGGTGCCGATCAAACCCCGTTCCACCGCCAGCTGCTCGTACGACTCGTTGTCCATGAAATGGAACAGATCACCTTCGACATACAGGTACTGCATGTCCCGTTTCTCCACGCGCACCCCGTCCACCTTGTCGCCAGAGCGAAAGGTCCGCTCGATGACGGAGCCGGATCGTAGATTCTTCAGCTTCGTGCGTACGAACGCCACCCCTTTGCCGGGTTTGACATGCTGGAATTCGACGATCGAGAAAAGCGAGCCGTCTATCTTTAGTGTGTAACCGTTTCTAAAATCCGTCGTGTCGGCCATCGTCGTTTGGTATTTCCGTCGCTATCCGTTCAGTTCTTGAATCTTGCGCCTGAATTCAGCGTTCTCCGGTTCCGCTTCGAGAAGCCGTTTGTAGACTTGGATGGCTTGCTCGACAAGCCCTTGGTGTAGGTAGATCGCGGCAAGGGTCGCGGTGGCAATGCTGCCTTCGTTTTGCGCCGGTTCGCCCGAGGTCTCCTGCCCGCCGCTGTCCGATGGCTCGGATCCGTGCTCATCTATCTCCTGAAAAAGGCGGGTCACCTCGCGATCTTCCCCGGGCGCCAAGCTGGCAATTTCACTATCATCGGACTCTTCCCCTTCGAGAACTATATCCTCGCTTTCATCCGCCGGGCTGCCCGGGGCGGGAGCGGTGCCGTCGAGATCTGCGACGCGGCTTTCGGGAGGCCGGGTTGAGTTGTTATCAATAAAAAGCATGGGGTCTGGCGGTAAATCAACCGCTTCCGATGCCGTGCTCAACGGGAGAAGCTCGCTAGACGACTCGTCGCTGAGGGTGATGAAACTGTCCACCATCTGATCGCCCTGTCCCGCAGCCGAGAGCTCATCGGTTCCCCGATCTTCCCCGCCGATCTGTTCCTCTTCCGGCGTGGGCGATGCGAGGTTTTCATCGGGTGGCACCGAGAGAGCGAGGAGATCGTTCCCAGGGTCATCAATGGAAGATGGAGAAAGATCGGTGGGTGATTGCGCATCTGCGTCGGGCGTCGTCGCTGGAGGTTTCTCGTCTGCGGCACCAGTGGGGGCCATAAGAGTTGCGAGCGTTTCAGAACCTTCCAAGCTTGCCGGATCCGGCGGGGATGAAGAGGAATCTGTCGGTTCCAGCGATAGCGACACTAGATCGGGAGGTGATTCTTGCGCGACCGCCTCCGGGCTCGTAGGTGGTTCCGTAGTGCCGGCGAAATCCAAGTCTTGACGATCCTCACCCGACGAGGAGTCGGCAGCGTCTGGCGCGCCCGTCTCTTGCGGAGCCGCCGATCCAGCACCCATCGTGTCGAAGAACGCGTCGATGTCGTCTTGAATCTCGTCGGCGGATTTCATCGATTTGGCCGGGTCGTCGTCCGGTTGGCTGGATGCCGTTTCTGAATCGGGTGCGTCGAAAACATGCGCGAACGGCTCGTCCCGCGTCGGCTCATCGCTCTGAGATTGGCCTTCCGGCCGCGAAACCGCGCCTGACTCCTCCTCCACAAGGGAGGGTGTCTCCATCTCAACCGCGACGTTTGTCGAACCCAACACGGAATTCTGATCGGGGTTCGATACAGGCGCCAACGGGGTTGTTACGGTTTCCTCTTTGACGGTCTCGACAACGCTACCGTTGTCGTCGCCGCGGTTACGCAACTCTTCCTCAAGTGTCTCAACCTCTTCTTGTGCCGTCTCGCTGAAAGCGTCGAGGTTGGCGGCTTTCTGCATGCTTTTCAGCGCCATCGGCAGATCGCCAAGCTGGCGACATGAACGCGCCAGGCGTCCGAAGCCGGAGGGGTTCACCGGATCGAGAAGGAGCCCGCGGAGCAGCGCTTTTCGGGCATCTTCTAGATCCCCCTGGACTTCGTAGCAGCGGCTCAGAATCAAATGACCAGTTGGGTAATCCGGAAATAGCTTGCAGCCCGACAAACAGAGTGTCAACGCGCGCGGGACATCCCCCTTTTTCAGGTAAATCTCGGCCAGGTGGGCAAAGAGAGGAGCCTGTGGGTTTCGGCGATACGCCTTTTCCAGCTTTGCAACACCTAACGCCATATTCTTGAGGAGTTTGAAAGAAACCGCCGCCGCCCGCTATTCTACGTTACGCATTCCCAAATGTCAAGCAAATGACAGCGTGTCGCCACCAACCTCGTGTGCCGCTGCATTCCTTGACAATCGCCATACCCCCCGCTACTTTCTCGTCACTTTGGAAGGGCGCCTATAGCTCAGTTGGTAGAGCGGCTGACTCTTAATCAGCGGGTCCTAGGTTCGAGTCCTAGTGGGCGCACCATTCCACCGAAAAGCGGTTTCAGGCGCGTGCTTGGGACCTTTTTTTGTGCCTCGATCAAGAGTCCCACAGCGGGCAAAATGCGGCTGGGATTCCTCAGCCTGGAGGGGTCGACCCGCGTACGGTTATCCGCTGGGTTCCGGTGCGATTTTGCGGAGTTGCCTGATGTAATCGCGCAGAGCGGTGCCGTCTGTGGGAAGATCGAGCACGTCGGAAAACGGCCACATGTCTCCCTCGAGAAACTCGACTGCGGCCTCTTTTTCCGGATCGCTGGCTGAACCGCAGAAATCTTTGACTGCTTGTAGTATCACGGCGGCGGCCAGGCGACGATGACCGTCAAATTGCGAGCGGTAGGAGGTTTTTCGTTCCTTTGACATAGTAGACTGAATCATCCTTTGAACACAGTGTCGCAGTATAGATATGGTCGATTATACTTAATAATATAGACGATTGACCCCTGTTGCACGATCCCGGAAATCGGGTTTTTGCCATTTTTTTCGTATTCAGAGGAAAAATCCAATCGCACAGCCGGTGAGCATGGTAGCCAGGGTGCCCGCTACCAGAGAGGGGAGGCCAAACCGGGCCAGATCGGTCCGCCGTGTAGGAGCGATTCCGCCAATGCCGCCGATCATGATGCCCACCGAACCGAAATTGGCAAAGCCGCACAGCGCGTATGAGGTGATGATAAAGGTCCGTTCCTCGAGAGGCTGTCCTCCCTGCATGACGGCAGCCAGCTCCAGATAGGCGACAAATTCATTCAGCACGGTTTTCAGACCCATCAGCTGTCCCACCACAAAGGTCTCGTGCCACGGAACGCCCATCAACCAGACCACGGGCCGAAAGAGGTAACCGGCGGCCGTTTGCAAGCTCCAACCACAAGCGCTGGCACCGTTGATGAGGTGATCCAGCCATCCCACGATGTGATTGGCCAACGCGACGAGCCCTATAAAGGCGATTAGCATCGCCACGATATTCAGCACCAGCTGCAAACCCTCCGATGCGCCGCGGGCAGCGGCTTCCAAGCCGTTGCGCGTGTCTTCGCGGGGAAGATCGACCGTCGTTTCTGCGGTTGCCGGTCGCTCTTTTTCCGGCTTCATCAGCTTCGCGACCGCTATCGCGGCGGGGGCACTGATGAGGGAGGCGGTGAACAGGTGTCCGGCGATTTCCGGATGGGCGGCAGAGAGGATGGTGGAGTAGATTACCATCACTGTGCCCGCAATGGTCGCCATGCCGGCGACCATCAGACAGAACAACTCACTTTCGGTCAGCCGTTCGACGAAAGGTCGTACCAGCAGCGGGGCTTCGGTCATGCCGAGAATCACGTTGCCGGCAACGGCGACGCTTTCCGCCGACGAAATACCTAGGGTTCGGTGCATAAAGCGGCTGAGAGTAGAAATGACCCAAGGCAGGATTCGGTAGTGATACAGTATCCTCGACAACGAAGCGACGAAGATGAGGATGCCGGCAATCTCAAGCGCCACGACCGGACCGTACTTCTGGGTGAACTGCGGGTTCGTGACACCGCCGAAGAGCAGGGATTCGTTCGCTTTCAGAGCCGTTTCTCTGAGCAGCGCCACTAGTCGCCCCACCGCCGCAAAGATCGGTTGTCGAATCCCGGATTGGAGCAGGATTCCGGCCACGGCTAGCTGCAGAAGAGTGGCAACCCCGACGGTTCGCCAGGGAACCGCGCGCGAGCGATTACCCAGCGCCCACGCGATGCTCAGAAGTGCGCAATATCCCAACAAACTGTGGAAAAACGCCACCCGAACTCCCTGTTTCGAATACGCCCAGATTGCTATAAAATGAAGCCAAATAAGTTATTTATGACGGATCGAATGTCAACAACTTTTCGGCGGCACTGCGAGTTGACGGCTGATCCGCCGGGGATCTAAGAATTGGAGCGGCCGTGAAGATCGGCAATCGCCTCGATGACGGCCTCGACCACCTGGGATAGTGGTCGGTTCGTATCGATTGCTCGCGCCCCGGACCACACGACCGATGCGGTTGTCTTGCGGGCGAAATTCTCGAACCAGGGCGAGTCTGATCGCGAGCCGCGGGAAGCCAAACGTTGGCGCCATATCTCCAGGTCGGGGGCGTTCAGATGGACAACGAGCATCGACGCGGGCGCGATGTTGGTGGCCAGTTGTGGCCACAGTTCTTCCACCGCCAGCTCGGGACCCCACCCCCCGACGAGCAACACGACGCGGCGCCCGACGAGGTTCTGGCAGGCTTGAGCGGTGGCGCCGCCGTACTCCAGCGGGCGCAACCGAGCCCAATACTCCTCCGATCCATAGGCGGATTCTTCCGATCGACAGGCTACCCGGCTGGCCTCTATAATGAACCCGGCCGCAGCGGCGTCTTTCTCGATTGTGACGCTGTTGGGCACTAGCTCGAGCAACCTATGGGCAACCGCGCTCTTGCCCGCAGCCGGAGGTCCTGCGAGCACCACTAGCAACGCGCTAGCTGCTCCCGGAACTGCGGCCTCTAATACTGCGGCTACCGTCGGATCCGGTTCGAAGGTGGAATCGACGTAACCGCCGCCCAATCTCACTGCGTTTCTCCTTCCGAGCGGATATCTCCAGATCGACGGCGCAGCTGTGTGCAGCTGATTTCGACCGCAGCGATCGAGACCGCCAACCCGGGGGCCAACCCCAGCAGGATCCACTGCGCGGAATAGGGATCGGTTCCGACGAAAAGAATCGGGAGGGAGGTGAGAGCGGCGAAACCGTATATCGTTAAAACGGCGGTTCGGCGGGACGTCCCACAACGTACCAGACGATGGCTGACGTGGTTGTGATCGCCGATCCAGGGGAAACTGCGATGCCACAGCCGAATCGCGATCACCGAGACGAAGTCGTAGAACGGCACCGTCAGGGTTAGCAGCGGAGTCAGGTGCAGAAACTCGAACTCGATCGCCGGTTCAAGGTGGGCCTGCCGGATCAGGGCGACGGTGGTAGTGCCGACGACAAACCCGATAAACAGGCCACCCGCATCACCCATGAAGATTTTTGCGGGGGGAAAGTTGAAGACGAGGAACCCTGCCAGCGCCGCGGCGAGTCCCACACACAAGGATGCGAGGGAATCGTAGCCGATTTCCACAGCATAGATCCCGAGGAAAAGAAGAACAATTGAACCCAATCCGGCGGCCAGGCCATCCATATTGTCGAGGAAGTTGAACGCGTTTGTCACCGCCGTGATGAACAGAGCCGTGGCAGCCACCTGAACGGGCAGAATCGACTCCGCGAGGGGGAATCTGCACGCCGGGACCAGGAAGCTGATGCCCGCGGCAACGAGCAGTTGCAGCAGTAGCCGGATAAGCGGCGGGCTGCCGCGCCAATCGTCCACCAAACCAAGGATCATGATGAAAAGGCCGGCGACAACCACGGAACCAACGGCTTCGGCAAAGGGAACGACGACCCCTGAAGCCAGCAATCCGCACGCGATGGCGACCCCACCCCCGTACGGAATCACTTCCAGGTGCGACTTATGAGGACCGTCTGTCGGCCGATCGAGCAGGTTCAGTTTCCACGCCAGCCGGCGCACCAATGGGGTCGAACCCAGAGTCACGGCAAACGCCGCAGCGGCAAGAATGTAGGGGTCGTTCAATTCGGTCTTGATTCTCCCCTCAAACGTCGATGAGCCGGAATCCCGTGGGCCGGAGGGCCGCGGCGGTGGCAGTCTCGAGGCCGGCAATTCGATGGAACATACTTCCGTCCACCGCGTCCTATCCCGTTGACAGGTGTACTAGTTAGCTGATTGACACCATTCTGGCAGCCAAGTATCTTTGCTCCACCTACCCCTAACAAAGGAAGTCCCGTTGAAATTCGCCAATATGCGGTCGCGCGGAATCCTCGCCCTGTTGGTTCTTGCGCCGTGGCTCCAACCGGAGTCGACTGAAGCGCAGATTCAAACGATCGTCACTGACCATTTTCGCATTCACTATATGGGTGGCGCTAGCGGCACGGCCCGCAGAGTAGCAGATGTCTCCGAGGAGGTTTTCGCGTCTCTTGCGGCCGCCTACAACTACTATGACGAGTTTTCGCCGATTCACGTCATCGTGATCGACAGCTCCGATATGTTTGGAAACGGCTCCGCCGACTACTACGCGAACACCATTTTTATCTGGGCTACCCATCTGGACTCCGATCTGCGCGGCAGTCACGATTGGATCAAGAACGTGTTCACCCACGAATTGGCCCACATCATGACGTTGAACATGGCGCGCAAGAAATGGCCGTTTCAATTTGCGCTGTTGTCCGTTTCCCGCTTCGACTCCAACCCCGACATCAGTTTTTCGTTACCGCTTTACCACATGAACGCGCCCCGGTGGTGGTCGGAAGGAGTAGCGCAATTCGCGACCAACCGGCTTGGTTACGAGGATTGGGACACCCATCGCGACATGCTGTTGCGCATGGCGGTGTTGGAGGACGACCTGCTTTCCTATGAAGAGATGGGCACGGTCCAGAACCGAACCGGAGCCAACTACGGTGAGATGGTCTACAACCAGGGGTACGCGTTGCTGACCTATATCTCCGAGCTGTACGGACCGGAGAAGGTCGAAGAGCTCACCCACCATACCGGCCATCTCAGCTTCGATCCGGCGATTCGATCGGTGCTCGGCATCTCTGCCGATCAGCTATACGACGACTGGAAGGATTTCTTGAAGGAGCAGTACAGTCAACAGGCTGAAGAGGTCCGCGGCAACACCTTTTTCGAGGGCAAGGCGCTGCGCCCGTTAAACGAAGGCATTCGCGAGTATTATCCGGCGTTTTCTCCTGATGGCAAGAAACTCGCGTACCTGTCCAGCGAGGACTGGGATTATGCCATCACCTTCCTGAAGATCTACGACCTCAAGACCGGAAAGAAACAGACCGTCAGGCGCAACAAGCGGTTTGGCGACTTTGCGGCTGACTGGGTCCACACCCGGAGCTCCTGGTCTCCCGACGGCAACGAGCTGGTCTACGTGCGCAGCAACGGAGGTTTCAACGATCTCTATGTCTACGACCTGTCGAACAAGAGAGAGCGCCGCATCAGCGCCAACCTCCGCGCTAAAGATCCTCAGTTCTCTCCCGACGGCGAGAAGATCGTTTTCGTACGCAACGAAGACGGCACCAATAATCTGGGTTTGATCAATAGCGATGGCACCGGACTCAAATACCTAACCAACAACAACGATGCAACCCAGTACTGGGGTCCGCAATGGTCGCCCGACGGCAAGTGGCTCCTGTTCTCGATCTTCCGCGGCGAGGATCGCGATATCGCCATGATACGGGCTGATAGCCCGCCGAAGCCAGACAAGAAGACCAAACGTCGCGCTCGTCTTACCACCGTCGACCGCACGGATTCACTGGAAGTATTTCCGGATACGCTAGCTTTTCCCGATCCCGATACCTCGGGTTTCCGACCCATGGTCGCTTCGCGGTTCGACGAGCGCGACCCTAGCTGGTTGACCGACGGCAGCGGATTCGTCTACTCATCCGACCAGACCGGGATCTTCAACATCTATCGATACACCATGGAAACCGGTGAGGTAGAGCAACTGACCAATGTTCTGGGCGGGGCGTTTACGCCAACGGTGTCCCCCGACGGGAAGGTCGTGTACGCGAGCTACCACGCCTCCAATCACGACCTCTTCGAATTCGAGCTGGGGGAGTACCAGCGGTCCCAGCCGTTGGAGTTCGTCGCTCAGCGCGATTTTCAATCGATTTTCCAGGGCGCGGAGTTGTCTGATCCATTCCAGGCTGAGTATGAGATTCAGCGTTATGGTGGCCGCAAGACGTATCGTCTCATTCCCCTGTTGAACGTCGGCCCCACCTTCGTGGGGGATACCTTCGGACTCAATCAGGTCAGCGGTGGCGCCTGGTTTTCCACGGGCGAGATGTTCGGCGGTCAGCAGTTTGTGGCTCGCCTCACCGCGGGGAAAAACCTTCGTGAGGACACCGATTTCAATACCGACCTGGTGCTGTTCGCCCAGCGCAGTTTGCGGCCGATGGTGGGCAACAACCGCACCTTCAATCCGTCGTTTTACGCCATGTACCGCCGACTCGAGATCGACAATCTGATCAAGGGCAATACGGTGGCGAACGACACCATTCCGGTGTCCACGATATTCACGCCGGTGGATTCGACGCGCAGTCTGCTGATTCCCGATGTGCGGCAGTACGTGAACGAGCTGGACAGCCGCGAGGATCTGTTCAAGAGCACCTACGAACAGGTTGCCCTGGGGATCGATGTGCCTCTAACCCGTCGCCAGCGACTGTCGTTTCAGTACTTCCGCCGCGATTATCGAGAGAACTGGGACCTGCGCCGGTTTCGCGTTCAGCAACAGATCTTCGTGGTTCAGGACGGCGTGGATATAACGGATCAGGTTGATGATATCCCGCTGGAACAGGATACCCTGTTAGTGGATGCGAACAGCAGCCAGTCGTTCTACGACGGGCTCGACTTCTTTTCGGCCCACGATATCTCCATCGGCTGGACATATCAGAATTGGAAACCGACCGCAGACCAGGCTTTCTATCGACAGGGACGGGAGTTTTCTTTTCTCTACCGTTACAGCGCGCCCACGGTGGCCGATTCAATTGCCCAGCAGACCTCAACCAACGGCGTTCCGTTGGATGCATTCGGCCCGGCCAAAAAGCGGTTCCGCGTAAACGAGTACGTAGGCATGTACAGCGAGCGGATTGGTCTTCCCTTCGGTAACGCCGTTGGATTCCAGATGTTGGGAGCGTATCGAAACGTGAAGCTCAAACCCGGATTCATACCGGATGGAGGTTTGTTCGAAGGACGCTTCTACTGGCCTCTGCGTTATTACCTGGGCGGGCTCAACTTGATGAGCGGGTATCCGTATTTCTCCCAATCGGGATCGAAGCTGATGTACGGAAAGGTGGAATACACCTTCCCTCTGGTCTCGCGTCTGAATTTGCGCTTTATGAACTTTACCTTCGCGAAACTCTATGGTCGGCTGTTTGCCGAGGTGGGCGCCGTGGGGAACTTCGACAAGTTCAGGCTGGGCGATTTCGACGGCGACGATGTTATTCGCGATATCGGCGGTGAGGTTCGCATGCAGATGTTCACGTTTTACCGCATCCCCATGTTCGCTTTCTTCCAGGTGGCTCGACCGCTGGATCGAAATCAGTTCGCTGATGACGGTTCGATAGACAAGTATCGCTATTACTTCGGTTTCAACCTTTGAGGAGATTCCACAGGTGATCGATCTGCGCAAATTCGCATTGCGACTGAAGATTATCGAGATGTTGGACAAATTCACGAGGCTGCGCGTCCAGCGGGAAGCGCACGCCTACTGGCGTCGTTGGATACATCCCAACTGAGGCGTCGATGCTCAAGCTGATGCGCCTGCCGCATGGGACGAATCGAAACCGCACCCTGCGGCGGCAGGTGGAATTCAAGGAAGAAGAGGTAGACTTCGTCGAAGTCGACCGCCTTTTCCGCAGGTTCTGGCACCAATGGCACTCGCGGAACCTGGTGGCTGCCCGCCGCCAGTACGGCTCTTCAAAACCTGACGACGAATGAAGTAACGTGAGCGCCCTCCTTATTCTTGCAGCGTTCCTCGTTGGCTGCGCCGCGGAGAACGTCGAGACCGTCGACCACCCGATCGCCAAAGAGGGCGAAAGGTTTTGGCAAGGGGACGCCCAGGTCGACACGGTCGGCTGGGGCAATCTGTCCGCGGCGGATTCGCTCATCGACCACGCCGGACTCACCTTCATCGAAACCACCTTGCGGTTTCCGCCGGAGGCGAACCAGGGCGAGGTGTTTGCCTGGGAGTTTTACGCGAATCGGCTGACTCCGGTAAAGTTGCTTATCGTTAAATACGCCTCGTCTCGCGAGTTTCTCGAACTTGCGGGCGAGAGTGAAACGGTTCTGCCGAAGCAGATCGGATTTAACCGAGTCATCTTGAACGAACCGATTCCCGTCAGCCGAGGCTACATGTTTGGCGTCGTCCAGGCGGAGGCCCCGGCCATTCCGTTAAGTAAGGTTCTGAACTGGAGAACCTTACTGACGGCAACGGAGTTCCAGCGGCCTATGATGAGGCGCGACAGATTCACCATGTACGGCTGGCGTTTTGCGGCGAGGGTGTTGTGGCGAAGGCTTTCGTGAAGTTCGGGATCCTCGCGACGTTGTCTTGCAGCATAGGTCTGATCGGTTGCGACGACGAGCAACCCGTCGACCCGATGATGGCGCTACTAGCGGAGGAAACCGCACCGCTCTATTCCTCGCTTGAGAATCACATCGATTCGCCCCTCGTTCACTTCAGGCTCGGCGAAGTCTACCTGAAATTCGGCATGACCGACTCGGCGCGCGTCTGTTTCCAACGCAGCATTCGCCTTCACGATGCGTTTCCCGATGCCCATTTCCAGTTGGCGCAGATTCAGTATCAGGACGGCGATGCTGAAGCGGCCTTAGCCTCTTATATGCAGACCGTGCGTTTTCGCAGCAACGATGCCAAGGCGTACAACAACATCGGGTTCATCTACAAGGTTACCGGCCGGTTGGATGAAGCTGAGGAGAGCTATCTAAAGTCGATCGACAGCGATTCGACGTTGGTGGAGGCGTACAACAACCTTGGACAGGTCTATAAACAGCGCGAACAGTTCGACAAGGCGGTCGAGGTGCTGTCGAAGGCGGTGCAGTTGAACACGCAGATGCCGGAGTGTTACGTGAACCTGGCTATGGCCCACCGCAGCCTGAAGAACGAGGAGAGTGAGGCCGAGGTTTTGCAGCGTTATATCGATCTTTTCGGTTCTGATCTTCCCCACTCGGAGTACGCCGCCGAACGCCTCGCCGAACTCGAAACAATCCCGCCCGCCATCGACTAGCCTCGGGGATTCGCACCTGCTACCTGGGTTCTCCACTGCCAGATTCCTCTGCTTGATACGCCATTCCACCCAGCATCTTGCGTAGCAGCAACACGTAACTCGCGCTCGACAGCAGCAGGAATACGGCTGAAATCCCAACCAAAGCGTCCCGCAACAGTTCGGGGGTGTCCACGACAAAACTGACGGCGGTCAACACCAACGCCACCGTTGTATTCTTGCCGATGCGATTGGCAGGAATCACGACATCGCGCCTTCCAAGCAGGAAGGCTCCGACGACCACGATTCCCAGATCTCGCACCAGAAGCGTCACTAATAGCCAGGTGGGAAATTCGCGCCAAATGACCAGCGCAAACCCCACCGATACCGAGAAGATCTTGTCGGCGAGGGGGTCCAGTATCCGACCGGTCCGGCTGACCTGATCGAACCTGCGGGCAACGAATCCATCCGCCAGATCGGAGAGCGCCGCAACCGCCAGGAGTGCAAGCGTCCACCAAACCATCTGTTCGGAGGGGTGCTGCACGGAGTGGACAATGAAAGGTGCGAGAGCGATGCGTAGAAGGCTGAGCGCGTTGGCCAACACGGCTGGCGCTTATCCCAACATCCTTTGAGCGTGTTCGCGAGCCGAGTCGGATATCTCCTCTCCAGCAAGCAGCTGGGCGATTTCCTCCGTGCGCTCCTCGTTTTCCAACACCTGGACCGAAGTCACCATGCGGCCGTTCTCCGGTCGCTTGCGTACGGCCATGTGGTGATCCGCCAAACTCGCTATCTGCGGCAGGTGAGTGATGACCACGACCTGGTGGCTCGCCGCGAGCGATTTCAGCTTCTTGCCTACGGCGGCGGCCATGCGGCCCGAGATTCCGGTGTCAATCTCGTCGAATACCAGAGTTGACACGCCGTCCCCGGTCGCGATCAGCTCCCTGAGAATGAGCATGATGCGAGACAGCTCCCCGCCAGACCCGACGTTGGCCAGCGGCTTGGGGGTCTCTCCCGGGTTCGCCGACAGGTAGAACTCCACCTGCTCAAGGCCGTTCTCGTCGGCGTGCACCCGGACCCCGTTTTTCTCAACGAGACCCTCCGGATCCGGCCGCGTATCCAGCCGCACCTCGAACACCGCTTTAGGGGCACCCAGGGTGCGCAAGCCGGCTTCCACCTGCGATACTAGATTCCCCGCGACATGCACGCGAGCGGCGGATAGATCAAGACAAGCGGCGGTGTACTGCTTTGCCAATCGATCCAGCGTCGCGGCGGTGGCAGCGATCTCTTCGTCTAGCGCGACCGATTTGGCCTCTCCCATTTCCAGCTCTGCCGCGAACGCAATCAGGCTATCCAGCGATCCTCCGTACTTGCCGACCAGCTGACGCAAGGCATCGAGTCGATCCCGCAGTTGCGCCATGCGCTCGGGGTCGCTATCCAAATTCTCCGAGTAGCGCAAAAGATCGGCCGCAAGCTCCTCAGTGCCGTAGATCAATCCTTGGATCTGTTCGGTCGGTGCGGCGAGGTTGCGGTCGATAGCTGCCACCTGGTCCAGCTCCCTGCGCAGTCGCCCGATCTGCTCGACAATCGATCCATCCGCCTGGTACAGGGCATCGGCCAGTTGGCTCGTGACCTGACGTATGCGCTCCCCGTTTTCGAGCACAGTGAGTTCCTGTTCGATGGCTACCTCCTCTCCCGCTTTGGGATCGAGGGTGCGGATCTCGTCAAGCTGGAACTCCCTGAGCTCCTTCGCCTCTTCATACCGAAGCTTTTGATGGCGCAATTCTCCCAGGGCGCTCTTTGTGGCGCTATACTCGCGATAAAGGTCACCAAGCGCGTCGGCTCGGGGCGTTAAACCACCAAACGCGTCCAGGTAGGCAGAGTGCCGGTCAACCCGCAGCAGCGATTGATGCTCGTGCTGCCCGTGGACGTCTACCAGCGACGACCCGATTTCCCGCAGTTTCTTGAGCGGAATCGAGAGCCCGTTCACAAACGCGCGAGAGCGGCCACCACTGAGAATCTCGCGTCGCAAGGCCAGCTGGTTGTCATCCGCTGGGAATCCCGACCCGGCGACGAGTTCCAACACCGGACTGGCATCGGGGAATTCAAACAGGCCTTCTACCAAACAGCGGTCGGCGCCGTCGCGCACCATGTCCGCCCGTGTGCCGCCGCCCAGGAGTGAATTCAACGCGCCTAGTATGATCGATTTGCCGGCGCCCGTCTCGCCGGTGAGCACGTTCAGATCAGCACAGAACTCGATTTCCAGCTCCCGGATGAGCGCGAAATCCTTAATGAAGAGACGGGTCAGCATGGCGTCGGCTCGATACCGCCCCTACTCCTGCTCATCTTCCGGTTCCTCGTCATCGAGAAACGAAAGGGTGAATTCACCGTCTTCTTCGGCGGCAAGCACCTGGACTCGCTTCCGGGTCTGGTCCAGCAACTTGCTACAGAGTCGTGACGCAGACACTCCGTCTTCGAATACACTCAGGGCATCCTCCAGTTTTAGATCTCCCGACTCCAAGCGCTCGACGCTGTCTTCCAACTGCTCTAGCGCTTCCTCAAACGTTTTCGATTTCGTCATCGGTCTTCTCCTCTACCAAACAACGGGCTCCGCCTTTCTGGAATCTCACGTTGATGCTGTCGCCTATCTGAAGCTGGGCACTGTCGCGCACCAGTTTTCCATTTTCTCGATGGCACAGCGAATATCCTCTCCCGAGCCCGCTGAGAGGACTCAGATCGTGGAGGCGAACCATGGCACCGCGCAGGGCTTCGACTCTGCCGCGAGCGTACCAGTCAAACGCATTCAACAAAGCGTGTCGTCTGTCGTCGACGATCAGGTTGCCTTGCAGCAGTCGATCGCGCAGTCGCAAGTACAAACGTTCCGGCCGCATGCTCTGGATGCGCCGGGTCATGTTTGCCAGCAGCAGCTGTATAGTCTGTCGAAGTCGCCGGCGCAGTTCGATGACACGCCTGGTCAACGCTGCTTGCTCGACCGCGACCACTTCCGCGGCGGCCGAAGGGGTGGCGGCGCGGTAGTCGGCGACGTAGTCGGCGATGGTATAGTCTATCTCGTGGCCGACCGCCGAGATGACGGGTATGGCGGATCGATAGATGGCGCGGGCCACTATTTCCTCATTAAAACACCACAGATCTTCCGGCGAGCCTCCGCCCCGTCCCACAATCAAGATATCCACCTCTCCGTAGCCGTTCAGATTCCGGATTGCCTTCGCGATCTCCTCGGCGGCGCCCGGTCCCTGGACCCGGGCCGGCGCTAAGACAATCTGCAAACCGGGTGCGCGGCGAGCGAGAACCTGAAGGATGTCCCGAATCGCGGCCCCGGATGCCGAGGTAACTACACCCACGGATCGGGGAAAGGTAGGCAATGGCCGCTTGCGCTCGGGATCGAAGAGCCCCTCATCGTCCAAACGGTTCTTCATCTGCTCGAACGCTAGAGCAAGTTCGCCTACGCCCGCCGGCTGCAACCGGGTTACGTAAAACTGATATCGGCCGCCCCGCTCGTAGACCGATACATGTCCTTGAACGAGAATCTGCATTCCGCGTTCGGGTATGAAACGAACACCGCGTCCTTGCCACTTGAACATGACGCAACTCAGCTGCGAAGAATCGTCGACGAGGGTGAAGTAGCGATGTCCCGAGCTATGGTGGGTAAACTCCGACACCTCTCCCATCACCCAGCACGGGGGCAGAGCATCCTCCAGGACATCCTTGACCTGCAGCGTCAGGTCAGAGACCGAAAGTGGGCGTCGGTCGGACGACGCGTTTGCACTCAGGTCAGCGTATTCTTCGAGCATTCAATCCCCCTCTTCGTCCGCCTGCGAACTGCCTGACTCTACATCGAGCTGAAGTCTCTCGATGTGCTCCGCTTTCCCGCTGTGCTCATTCACCGCGACGATTGCACCGCAGAGCTTCGCATTCTCCTCAGCCGGCTTGAAACGAATAGGCGTTTGCAGGAGGAACCTCCTGATTGCAATCTCCGAGCGGACACCGATCACCGAATCGTGCGGACCTGTCATGCCTGCATCGGTAAGGTAGGCGGTGCCGCGGGGAAGTATGCGCTCGTCGGCGGTCTGAACATGGGTGTGCGTCCCGATAACGGCCGAAACCAATCCGTCCATATGCCAGCCCAGGGCGACCTTCTCGGCCGTTGCTTCCGCGTGGAAATCGATGAGAACGATAGGCGTCTCGCGGCGCAGCATTTCGGCTGCCGCTCTAGCGGCCCGGAAGGGGCAGTCAATGCTGGGCAAATGGGTGCGGCCCTGAAGATTGATGACGCCTATAGGAATATCACTGCGGGAGGCGACGACGACAGTACCCTTTCCCGCCACTTCCCGGGGATAGTTGCAGGGTCGCAGGAGGAATTCCGTCCGATTTAACACGGGAAGAAAATCCTTCCGATCCCAGACGTGATTGCCGGTGGTGATTACGTCGGCGCCGTAGCTTTTGAACTTGCGAACAATATTCTCGGTGAGGCCGAAGCCGCCGGCCGCGTTCTCACCATTGACGACGCAGAAATCGATGTTCCGATCGCGGATCAAACGTGGGATGA
The DNA here is from genome assembly GCA_965217095.1 of Candidatus Latescibacterota bacterium. GTDB lineage: Bacteria > Latescibacterota > UBA2968 > UBA8231 > UBA8231 > CAYNZV01. The sequence continues at coordinate 3,906,332 of OZ244235.1, read as the reverse complement.
TATGGGCCGCCGCCCGTCGTCCCGCCTTTGCAAAGACGTCGGCGACAAAGAGGATATTCACGGCGACTCAGCGGGCGTAATGGACGGCGCGCACCTCGCGGATTACGCAGACCTTCATCTGGCCGGGTTGCTCCAACTCCTCCTCCAGCTTGTCGACGATGTCGTCCGCCAACTGATCGGCATAGGCATCGTCCACTTGTTCGGAGTTGACCAATACTCGGATCTCCCTACCATTCTGGAGCGCGAAAGCATTTTCCACGCCCGGCTGCGCGGTCGCTATTTCCTCAACGGCGCGCAATCTCTTCGTGTACTGCTCGATCTTTTCATTGCGAGCCCCGGGCCTGTCTACGGAGATCTCGTTGGCGGCGGCAACCAGTACGGATATGGCCGACCGAAACGGCGTATCGGTGGCGTGCGTCTCGATGACGTTGACGACCTCCGAGCTTTCTCCGCACTTTCTCGCCAGTGCGGCCCCGGATTGGACGGGATCACCTCCGACCTCCAAACTCAACGCCTTGCCAATGTCGTGCAGTAGCCCTGCCCGACGGGCGAGCGGGACATCCAGCTCCAACGCCTCAGCCATCATACCGGCGAGAACCGACACCTCCTGACTGTGGGAAAGCAGATTCTGTCCGTAGCTGCTGTTAAACTGTAGTTTGCCGAGAACATCGAGGATTGGTTCGGCCAGATCGTGGATGCCCAGATCGAACGCCGCCTTGGATCCGGACTCGCGAATCTGCTCTTCCACGTCTTCCCGCGCCTTTTCGTACACCTCCTCAATCCTGCCGGGATGGATGCGTCCGTCCTGAATAAGCTTTTCCAGCGTATTCTTGGCGATGTTGCGTCGCAGCGGATCGAACCCGGACAACATAACTAACCCGGGCGTATCATCTACGATCACCTCAACGCCAGTGATCATCTCAAACGATCTAATGTTGCGACCATCCCTGCCGATGATTCGGCCCTTCATCTCGTCAGCGGGGATGTTCACGGCAGAGACGCTGTTTTCCACCGACAGTTCACCGGCAAATCGCTGTATCGATCGGGTTATGATTTCCTTCGCTTCGCGATTGGCGTTGGCAATGGCCTCGTGCTTGATCTCTTTGACTTTTCGAGCGGCCAACTGCCTTGCTCGGTCTTCTTGACGTTCGATCAAGCGACGTCGGGCTTCGTCGCGGCTCATTCCCGCCAAAGCTTCCAGTCGCTGTTGTTGTTGCCGAACCATCACGTCTACGCGGGCTTCCTCAGCCTCGATATCTTCTCCTCGCTTTTCCAGTTCCGTTTCGGTCTTGGCAAGCTGGCGCTCTTTACCGTCTAAAAGATCCACCTTGCGATCCAGTTGATGCTCCCGATCCAGGAGCTTCCCCTCCAGATCTCGCAAGGAACGCTTCGAAGATTCGATCTCCCGCTCGAGAGGTTCCCGCTCTCGACGCCATTGGTCACGGGCTTCGAGGGTGGCTGTCTGCTTCAGCGCTTCCGCGTCTTTGTGTGCTTCGTCGATGATGCTGCGGGCGGTATCCTGGGCGTCACCAATCTTTCGTCGTCGCACCTTTGTGCAGACGAACCAGCCGCCGAAAAAAAAGATGATCGAAATGGTGAGCGCCAGGGCGATTTCGCCCAAAAGACCCAACATTACGCCGTTCCTTTCAGGTGTTCGATTAGTTGGAAGGCTTGCCGGTGACTGACGTCTCTCTGAAGATGCTGCCCAGAGAAGAGGCCAGTCTGGATGTCCTCTGAGCAATGTCCGATTCCGCGGTGTCGTACTCCGCTCGGAGTTTCAGCAATTCGTCGACCAGTTCCATGCCGGCAAGAACCGCCGTCTGCACAGGGGACGTTTGGGTAGGTCCCATCGTCCGAACTTTGTCGTCTACCAGTTGTGCCACTTGACGCACGTACTCGGCGTTGCGTTCTCCAGTCGATTCGAGCGTGTAGCTCTTTCCAAGCACACTTACTGTAACTTGAGTTCCGTCAGTCATTTCGATGTCCTTCGCAGCGGTCGTCAGAGTTCCACGGCATCTAGCTTTTGCAGGATGCCAGCTATGCGCGATTTCACCTCGTCGCGGACCTTCTCAGCGTTCTCGCTTTCGGTTTGAGCCGCTTCCAATTGAGCGACATTCGATTTCAACACCTCGTTCTGACTCGACAACGATTGAATCTGCTCGTTCTTTGTCGCGTTCTCGTTGCGCAGCCGCTCCAACACTTCCACGAGGCGATTCACTTCCTGCTCGAGTCGCTCGAAATTGCTGTCTACCGCCATGTCTTCTGAATTACTCCCGTTAACGGAGTTCCGCTCCAATGCGTTCTCCGAGCCGTCTCAATGCCCCTTCGACGATGGCCTCCGCATCGGAATCCTCGAGGGTCCTCTCACGCGAGCGCATCCGTATGGCATAGGCCAGGCTCTTGCGGTCGGGCGGTATCTGGTCCCCTCGATACACGTCGAAGAGTTCCACCGCTTCTATGAGCTCGGGCGCACTGCCCAGAATATGGGATTCCACTTCACCGCTACCTATGTGTCTCGGCACGACCACCGCCAGGTCGCGCTCGATGGGGGGAAACTTCGGCAACGGATCGTAGGCCGCTTTCGGACGGGACCAGCTTGCGGCCAGCTTATCGAAATCCACCTCAAAGATAAAAACCCTGCGTTCCAGATCAAAGGCGCTGCACAGGTTGGGCTCCACTGCGCCCAGGAATCCCAACTGTTCCCCGCTCAAGGCGATCGACGCCGCACAACCTCGTTGCAGCCAGGGGACTTCCGCCGGGCGGAATTCCGGTGTCAGATCCGCCAGCAGAGCTTCCAAAATCCCCTTGAGGTCCAGGAAATCGACGTCTCGATGCTCGTTCCGCCACGGTGATCTGCTTGGGTTCCCTGCCCAAAGGCCGGCAAGACGAGTGTGCTCGGAGACAGCCTCCGCATTACCGCCCGTTTGATAACACACGCCCACCTCAAAAACGGCAACCGTAGAAGCCCGTTGATTGAAATTCCGTCGCGCCACCTCGAGAAGGCTGCCAAGGAGTGTCGGCCGCAGTATGTGTTGATTCTCGGTAGGTGGATTGGACAGGCAGAGACGGGCATCGTCATCTCCGAAAAATTTCATCCCGGTGTCGTCGACAATCGAATTGGAGACTACCTCGTCGAGACCCAGTCCGCTCAAGCGATTCCGGATTTCCCGTTGGACATCGATTCGGGATTCGAACGACACGCCGACTGGGGCGCTGACGACCGTGCTTCCTTTGATGCTCTCGTAGCCGTAAATCCGTCCCACCTCCTCCACGAGATCGACCTCCCGTTCCAAATCCGGCCGAAAAGAGGGCGCAATCACCGACAGATCGTCCCCTTTCTGCTCGACCTCGCAGCCGAGCAATTCAAGAATCTCAACGATCCTCGAATCCTCGAAATCGACGCTGAGCAGCTTCCTGATCCGCGACAGCCTTGCAGGGATCTCCTCCGATTCGCAGTCGCCGACGGCAGCGTCAATCATGCCCGGAGCCACCTCTCCACCACAGACCTCGGCCACGAGGCCGGCGGCTCGGTCCAGCGCAATGGGGGCCGCGCAAAAATCGGCGCCGCGCTCGAACCGCATGGCGGCCTCCGATTGAATTCCCAGAGTTGCCTTTCCGCGACGCACGGTTTTGGCGTCGAAGTAGGCGCTTTCAAGCAACACATCCACGGTTTCGGCTCCCACCTCCGTATTCCGACCTCCCATGATGCCGGCCACGGCGATAGGTTTGCGACCATCCGCGATCACCAGTATCTCCGGATTCAGCTCGCGGGAGACTCCGTCCAGGGTCTCGACCGATTCGCCCGTACCCGCCCGACGCACGATCACCTGTTCATTCTCCAGCTTGTGCAGATCGAACGCATGCAGGGGATGGCCCAATTCCATCAGAACGTAGTTGGTGATGTCTACCACGTTATTAATGGGGCGCAAGCCGACCGCACCGAGGCGGCGCAGGAGCCATTCGGGCGACGGCCCCACCTGCAGGTTGCGGATGACGCGAGCGCAGTAACGGGGACACAGGTCCGGATCTTGCACCTGGATCGCTACCGCTTCCGACGCAGGCGGCCCGGTTTCCTTCAAAATGCTAGCTGGGTATCGAAGTTCCGCCCCCGTAAGCACCCTGACCTCCCGGGCGATTCCGAGGATACTTAGACAGTCCGGTCTGTTGGGAGTGACCTCGAAATCGATCTGGATGTCATCGCGTCCGGTTTGCTCGGCGAACGGTCGACCGGCCTCCGCCGCGGACGTCAGCACTAGAATGCCACTGGCATCCTCGCCGATGCCCAGTTCTACCTCCGAGCAGATCATGCCCGACGATTCCACCCCGCGGATTTTCGCCTTGTCGATGGAGGTGCCATCCGGTAAGCGACGGCCGGGCAGACAGACGGCGACCGATTGGCCGCTTTCCACATTCGGTGCGCCACAGACGATGGTCTCGAGGGAAGCGCCGACATCCACCGTACAAACTCGAAGGCGATCTGCATTGGGATGTTTTTCTACCGCCTGCACCTTGCCGACTACGATTCCGTCGAATCCCTCTCTCAGGTCGATGGCCGATTCCATCTCCAAACCCGACATCGTCAGGCGGTCGACGAGCTCTTCCCAACCCCAAGGCAGGTCTATGAACTCCCCGAGCCAGTTGTAGGTAATCTTCATGGTCTCGCTTAGGGGTCAGAACCGACGGGTAAATCGCAGGTCGTTCTCGAGAAAAAGGCGGATGTCATCTATGCCGTGGCGAATCATTGCAATACGTTCGAGCCCCATGCCGAAGGCGAATCCGGTGAACCTCTCCGCATCGTACCCGACTGCTTCGAACACGGCGGGATCCACCAGACCTGCACCGCCGATCTCGATCCAACCGGTGCCTTTGCAAACCCGGCAACGCGCTCCGGAGGAGCCACAGATGGAGCAGGAGAAATCGTATTCGATGCTGGGTTCGGTGAACGGGAAGAAATGGGGTCTGAATCGAACCTTCGTCGATGGGCCGAGGAGCTGACGACCCATCTGCTCCAGTGTGCCTTTCAGGTCCGCCATGGATACGTTTTCATCGACACTCAGTCCTTCGATCTGGTGAAAGGTGAAATGGTGAGTGGCATCCACCGTGTCACGCCGGTAACAGCGTCCTAGAGAAATCACTTTTACGGGCGGTGGCACCGTTTCCATGACCCGGATCTGGACCGTGGACGTGTGGGTTCTCAGCAGCTTGCCGTTTTTCAGGTAGAAGGTGTCGTGGAGGTCCCGCGCCGGATGATCCGCAGGGGTATTGAGAGCATCGAAATTGTGGTATTCGTCTTCAATCTCCGGTCCGTCCGCTACGCTGAATCCCATGAGGCGGAAGATATCGACCAACTCCTCCGTCAGACGGCCAAGCGGATGTAGCTTTCCGGCCAAAGGTCGCCTCCCCGGCAATGTCACGTCGAACGGGTCATCGCTAGCGGTATCTTCAACCTTTTGCAGTTGCGCTTCCAAGGCGGCCTGGATAGCCGCTTGGGCGCCGCCGCTCGCCTTGCCAATCGCTGGGCGCTCCGTCGGCGAAAGTTCGCCAATCCTTCCCATGATTTCGCGCAGCGGGCTCCTGCGACCCAGGTGTCGGACGCGCAACTCGTCGACTTCGCTCGGGTCGGTTGCGGCCTCGATTTCGGCCAAGGCATTGACCTTCAGCTGCTCTATTTCTTCCAACATAAGTACCTGATTCTACAACAGTAGGCGGAATCGTCGAAATGTAGACCGCGAAAAAATGACGGTCAATGGAGTCGGGCTTTACGGGGGGGACTGTTTAAAACTGAGACTTCGCCTCCGCCGCCACGGCGGCAAAGGCTTCGGGGTCGCGGACGGCCAGGTCGGCCAGTATCTTGCGATTGATCTCGACTCCGGCGCGACCAAGTCCGTAGATGAGCTGGCTGTATGACAGACCGTTCAAGCGGGCCGCTGCGTTGATTCTGGTAATCCAGAGACGGCGGAGGTCTCTCTTGCGTGTACGGCGGTCGCGGTAGGCGTATCGCTGGGCGCGATCGATCGCCTCCTGGGCGGTGCGAAACAGGCGGCTGCGCGCCCCCCAGTACCCCTTGGCCAGCTTGAGGACCTTTTTGCGACGTCGGCGAGAGGAGACACTATTTGTAGCGCGGGGCACGGTCGATTCTTATTTCAGATTTAGGGCGCGTCTTACCAAATGCTGATCGGCTGGTGCAACCGGTTCGTTTCTACGGGATCCACGTTTCCGCTTCGTCGATTTCTTGCCCAATATGTGGGTCGAGTAGGCGTTGCGGCGTTTGAGGCTACCGGATCCGCGTTTCTTGATCCGTTTGGCCGAAGCTTTGTGGGTTCGAATCTTAGGCATGAGTATCTCTTGAAATTTCGCGAAACAAGTAAGGTAGGGGTGGATCGTGCCGGTGTCAACGACGACACGATCGGCTACTTGAGAAGCATCAGTTTCCGGACCTGCCGATTGTTTTTCACCTCGAGCAGAATCAGGTAAACGCCGGCCCCAACATCGCGGCCGCTGTCATCTCGACCCGACCACTTTAGACGATGGTAGCCGGCGGTCAGCTCTCCATTTGCTAGGGTCTTGACCCTACGGCCCAAGAGGTCGAACACGCGGATCGACCCGGGCCCCGGCTCGGGCAGGAAGAACCTAACCACGGTTTCGGGGTTGAACGGGTTGGGGAAGGGTGGGAAAAGCAGGTAACTACTGGGCAGCTTCTCAATCGCCAGGTCGGGTGGTGCGCCGTGAGCTGTCGAACCTACTCCGCTGTAGCTTATGGCCCCCGGAGCTTTCACGGTAGTGCCCTCCGGCTTCAAACGCTCGAACTCCAGGCTTCCGAGATCGTCACCGGCGAATGGCGCCACGCTCGCGCTTAGCCCAACAGCGACCAGCACCTGCCCGGTCGCCTCCTGCACCCAGGGAAGCGCTTCCCGGTCTGACGCGGGCCGGTAGGTCCGGAAGGCGAGCACGCTCGGATCGTATTCGAGCGCAACCACAAATCCACGTAGCGGGGTCGGTCCCTGCCAGAGCAGGTCGATGTCAACCCTGTCTGGGCCGCTACTCTCGAGATTGGCCATCAAGCGCAGCGACAGGGGACCTTCCACCTTGGGCAGGCGTTTCCCAGTGGCACCAAAACCATCCGCGAAGAGGAAGAAGTCGTCGAAGTCGACCCTGCTGGTTGAACTACCCAATTGATTAAGATCGTATACTGGGTCCCAATTCGCGGACGCCGGTGTGGTTCCGAAATGGTCGGCGAAGAGGAAGAAGTCGTTGAAATTTACGATTCCGTCCAGGTTGAAATCGCCCTGCAACGCCGAACGCAGGGTTACCTCAGCCTGGGCGGCGTTGGCAATCGTATCGGGCGCGCTTTGGTCAGAGCTTTTCAGCAACGCCTGCGCCAATTCGATGGAGGTCGACTGTCCGGTGGGTACCACCGAGGACGATACCTGAAACGTGGCGATTCCCAAGAGACCGGCATCTGAAACCCCCGACGCTCCAGCCTGTGTCGTGGCGGAGACCTTGAAGCTCGTACCGTCCGGTGAGCTGCTGCTTCCTGTAACTGTGTTCCCGATTACTTCCAGCAGGTTGTTTTCACCCGCAACGTTGACGGAAAAGCTCTCTGGAGCAAGGATATCCGGGTCGTAGCGCAACAGCAGATCGTAGCTCACCAATAGCACGCTGGAGGTGGCGTATATCGCTACTGACACCGTCTCCCCGGGTGAGACCGCAGCTGCGGACAGAGCCTGCGGCCCCGATGTCGGATCGAGATCCAGCGCCAGAACTGTCGGTACTACACCCCGGGAACGCAGGGGGATGGAAATGCTGTCACGATCTGGATCGTTGGTGGCAAACGAGATTTGGCTCTGGATCGGCCCGCGGGCGGCAGGAGAGAAAAGGATCGCGAGAGAGGTCTCCCCGCCCGCACCGACGACAGCGCTACCGAAGCTGGCGCCAAACTGCAGATTGCCCAGGGAAAGATTGCTGATTTCAAGAGCGACGCGACCGGTATTGCCGACGGTCAAGGTAGTCTGAGTTGTATCTCCAAGGCCTACGTCACCAAAATCAATGGTGTCCGTCGCAACGCTGATACGTGGAATTTCCCGAGAGTCGACGATCCAGAACGTCGTGGTGGTATCCGCGGAATCGGTCGCCCGCAACGTAACCGTGTCGACGTTGGCCGAGCTTGGCGTGTAGGAGAACTCGCTCCCGGTCGCTCCCGATTGGACCGATCCGTCAACGAGCCAGGCGAGAATGAGTGCGTCGTTCTCTTCGTCCTCTACGGTGGCGCTGAAGGCAATGGCTACGCCCGTTGTAGCAATCAGTAACGAGTCGGCGGGACTGCGCTGGTCAATCACGGGTCGGTCATTGACGGCCAACACTTGCAGTTGAAAGGTTTGCGTGGACTGCAAACCGCCGGGATCTCGTATCTGGATCTCTACGGTCTGATTGCCTATGTCGCCGGCGGCAGGGGTCCATTCTACGGTGCCGGTGGTGTCGATGGACATGCCCGCAGGTCCGGTGAGCTCGAAGGTAAGCTGGCCCCCCTCTTCATCGAGAGCCGACAAGGCGTAGGTGTATAACAGATCTTCCGAGGCCACGGTGTCGGGTGTCGAGCTGATGACCGGCGGGTCGTCGACTTCGGCCACCGCAACGGAAAAGGTCTGGGTCACGGCGCCGCCGCTCTGATCGGCAACGCGAACGGTGAACTGTTGCGTTCCAACGTCTGCTTGTATTGGTGTCCAGGTGAACAAGCCAGCAGTATCGATGGTAGCTGTTGCTGGCCCCGCGGTAACGCTATAGCTCAAGGTGTCGGCCGGATCCGAATCGGTGGCGGCAATGGCGTAGGAAAACGGAACATCCTCGACGGCAACGGAGTCGGGTGTGCTGGTCAACTGCGGGAGATCGTTCGTATTCGAAACCTGAAGGGTAAACTGCTGCAGCGCGAATCCACCCTTGCCATCATCAACCCGCACCGTCACGGCTACCGAGCCAATGTCGGCTTGGGCAGGTAGCCATTGGACCAAACCGCTGGTGCTGTCCACCGTCATCGCCTGGGGACCGTCGACGAGGGAGAAGGAAAGGGTGTCTGCATTGGCGTCGGTGGCCGCCAGTGAGTAGGTATAGAGCGAATCCTCGAAAGCGGCCAGTCCGGGACTGCTGCCAATAGCCGGGTTGTCATTGAGCGGCCGAATGCGAAGCGGATAGTACTGCCGTCCCTGACCACTGTTGGTGAAAACGATGATTCCGACCTGAAACGTGCCTGTGTCGGCAATGGTTGGCGTCCATTGGATCGGAGGTTTCTGGCCGAATGCAGCGGCCATGGTCGGCGGCCCCTGCAGCAGGTCGACCAGATTGACGCTCGTGCTGGGGTCCAAGGTCACGTCGAAGTTGTAGACGACGCTCTCCGTAGCCAAGCTGTCCGGCAAGGTGGTGATCTTTAGCTCGGAGAAACTGCCGGGGGTCGGCGCTCCGGCATGGGCAGGGCCGCCATCGTTGCCAATGTTGTTCCGATTTACGGTCCCATCCTGAAGCGCAACCACGGGATTTCCAGCGTCGTTCGCCGGAGATCCCACCACCAACTCGAAGCGGTTGATGGTGGTGTCGAGGAAGGTCGGATTGGCAAAAAGGTTGCCCCCCGCACTTGCCGCGGAGGAGAAACTGGGCACCAAAGCGTTCAGCGAATTGATGGCACTGGTTGTGTCTTGAACAACCGAAGCCGTTATGACATCTCCCTTCAGACTGGTATCGGGAAACGTGGAACTCGAGAACACCCGTACCTTGTAGTCGAGAGTACCGAGATTGCCGGTGGGATCTATTATTTCCACCTGAATCCGGTTGCTTCCGGTATCGGCAAGCGTAGTCGCCCAGTTGATCTCCCCAAGATTGTCCACGTCGGAGCTGGAGACCCCCGCGGGCAGGATCAGCGGGTTGAAGTTGTAGGCCGATCGGTTGCCCTCCACCTCAATCCTGAAGTTGTAGCTCTCCCCCGCCGTATGCGGCACCTCGATTCGGATGTCTTCGGTCGCCATCCCGATGGTGCGTCCCGTATCGTTCAAAACCGGAATAAAGACGGTCGTGTCGGGAAAGTTAGACACAGTGAAAACGGCCACGGGATACTCAAGTGTGTCGACGGCTCCTCCCGGTGTGGTAATCTCGATCTTGAGCTGGGCCCGACCGGTGTCATTGAGAGTCGGGGTCCATTCGATCCGCCGGTTCTGCTCCAGGGTCTGAGACGACACGGTCGACGGCAGAGTGACCCCTTTAAATACGTACTGGCTGGAGTCGCCCGACACTGTGATGGAGTAGCTGTAGGGTTGATCCACCGTGGCGAGGGTGTCGGGAACATTGGTGACAAACGCTGGTACTCTAACTCCCAACTCTTCGAGGGTAACCGTGTCGACTATCGCCAGCAGGGTTTTGACGGGTGGGGCTACTGTTACGAAGGACGGTACGGAAATGCCGACCTCGGAAAACTGTAACGTGTCGAACGAGGCCTTGGCGATCTGTACGGTGTCTGACTTGTCGGAGATGTAGAGTACATTCGCTTCCCAAAAAAGATTGTAGCGCAACAGCGGATCTTCTGTCGTCGAAAGATCGCGCAGTGCGGGAGTGCCCGGATCGAGAAAGATGTTGTTGCTTATGTCAGTGCGATTTCCTGACGACTGAATCGCCGGTGCAGAATTCCGGTAGAAGGTATTGTTCCGGATCTGGTCCCTTTGGCTGGTGTCGGCGAAGGTGTGATGAATCTCGATGACGGCTGTGGTGTCGTCGAACCCACCGTTATTGCGCACGACATTGTTGGCAAATTGAAGCCGGCCGTCTTGCGAGTAGATCACGTGACCTGCAGCGGTCGCACGGTTGTCGAAGAATCGGCAGTTTACCACGCGCAATGAGCAGGATACCGCTTGGACGACGCCGCCGCTGTCAGATAAGCCGTTTACGAAGTCGATCCCGTTCAAGAGAAAATCCGAAGTGGCGGCGGTGATCTCGACGTGATTGGTGAGGCCTTCGGCATCGAATACGGTCAACCCCGTAGTTTCCATAAAGACGTTCGGATCGGTCACCACTAGCGGAAACGTCTCGCCCCGACTCGGAGAGTAGGTGCCTGGTGCGACCTCGATGACATGCGGACGACCTTCTGAGATCAGACTAGCCAGCTTCAGGGCCTGGGTTATCGTTTTGAGCGGCGTCGAAGAAACTTGCGCACTCTGGACGCTGCGGCGGTCGTCGCCGACTGGCGATGTGGTATCGTTGACCGCCGGCGTGCCGTCGACGTAGAACCGCAGAGCATCCGCGGGGTGGGCGACGAACAGGCAAAACGCCGCCATTGAGATCAAGGAGCGCAACATCGGCTTTTTGGTTCCTTCGCGGTTCTCAGGCGAAAGGGGGCGCAAGGCGCACCAGAGACTTCTCTGTCAACAGAGAGGCCAGTCTCGATTTCTTGAAGAGCTACGAGACCTTCAAGAGAGACCGACCCGCCCGCTCCTGCAGAAGCTCTCTTACGTGCGGGTTGATGAAAACATCTTCCAGGGGAAAGCGGCTCAGGGCCAGGCTGAGACGCCGAACGAGTTCGCTCAGTGAAGAGGATCTGTTCAGGATGAGGCATCGTCTATCTCCAACACGACACAAACCACCACGCCCGTCGATGGTTTCGTAACGAATATCTAGGCCGAACTCATCCGCCAGGTTTTCCAGCTCTCGGAGAACGGATACGTCATCCATTCAGTAAAAATAATCAAATCGCGTGTTCGTGGACAGCTAATATTTTGTTATTATATGCGGCCCGGCTGGTCGCAGAAGGCGGCAAGCCTAAGAATATCCGTAAACGTGAGTTGATTCTGTGACCTCGGACACATCGAGTAAAAAGCAATGGATCTTGGTTACCAACGACGATGGCCGGGATTCACCAACCTTGATTCCACTGGTGCGGGCATTGTCCGCGATGGCACCAGTGCGCGCGGTCGTGCCAAACGAAGAACGCAGCTGGACGAGTAAGATGTTGTCACGGTCCGGAACCCTCGAAGCAAAGCAGGTGGAGATTGACCGTATTCCGATCTGGACGGTGAGTGGGGGTTATCCCGCCGACTGCGCCAACATTGCCATTCACAATCTCTTCGACAGCTGCCCCATGCTCGCCGTTTCCGGAATCAACATGGGCACGAACGCGGGAGTGGCCTACTTCGTAAGTTCCGGTACCGTCGGCGCGGCGGCAGAATGTGCCCTCAGCGGGGTCCCCGCAGCGGCGTTTTCCCTCGGTCTCGATTCCGACGAGTACGGTCGCTGGCGTCGGCGCGACCCTTTGAGCCCGACGTTTTCCGATCGCATTGCCAGCGCGGTAGAGGTGACGCTCGAGATCGTCGAGGAACTGCTGCGTTCAGGGCTGCCGCCGGACGTCTCCTTCCTCAACGTAAATATGCCTCGCGATATCGGACCTCGATGCCGGCGTCGCGTAACCGGACTCGAGGCGTGCACCTACGGCCCTTTCTTCGAAGCTGCGGAGGCGACACACAAATTTCGGCACGGACCCATGCGACTCGAGCGCACGGAGAGTTCTGACGGAGATCTCACAGCCCTCGAGCGCAACGAGGTCTCCATTACGCCTATCCGCTTGAAGCAGGATGTAGCCTTGGAACCCTCCGAGGCAAGCCGCTTCGAACGCTCATCCCTGGATAGCTGAGTTACGGTTATGCCCCCAATGGATCGTTTGCGATGCAACGCAATCTCGATCATGGTGCTGGCGGTGCTGTGGCCGGCGATGATTTTGTCCGAGGAAACCAGCGATGACTCGACGTCGACGGCAGCGTCAGCTGCGGCTGAAAAGCAGCTACAACGAAACCATGACACCGCTACCAAGCAGACCGTCGAAGTGGTGCGCTGGGTCGGACGACGGCGTCAGTTCTCGCTCAATGGCATCCCGTACGGCTTCACGGGTCTTCCGATCGTTTATTTCAGTCCGAACACGGGATGGAATTACGGTGCCCGAGTCCAGTGGTCGGATTATCGCCGCCGACCCTATCGCTACAAGCTCACCTTCAACACATTGCGCTCCGACGAAGGAGGTGCCAGATACTCGGTGCGGCTAAAGGTGCCGCGCATCAAAGGCACCGGGTTCGGCGTGCGGCTTCTTGCCGGTACCCGAAAGGATATTCGCACTCGATATTACGGTCTGGGCAACAACAGCAAATTCGTGAAAGCGTATACCGAGGACGAGGACAATCCCGAATATCGTGATGAGAACTATTACTATTATGTCCTCGAAACGCCGCGTTTCATATTCAGTCTCTTACGCGAAATCGAAGGTCCGGTCTCCATGTTGGTCGGTTTCGGGTTGGAAAACACCAGTGTCGCCACGCGCGGGGATCGATCCATCCTGGTTGACGAAGGGTTCCCGGACGACGTGACAGACGGGTGGACCGGATTCGTGAGCTTCACCTTGCAATGGGATAGCAGGGATGATGTGGTGATCGCGCGCTCTGGCACGTTTCACGAATGGTCGTATGAAACCTCCAAGAATTCTCTCCTGGCGCTCCACCCCAGCTTCGAGGACATCGATTTTCGGCGCTACACTTTCACCGATGCCCGTTACAGACGGCTCACTAGCCGGGTCAACCTGGCACACCGGACCGTGTTCGAGGCCCTGGATGGTTCGGTCCCGCTCTACGCCTATGGTCAGATCGGCGGTAGTCGACGGATCAAGGGCCTGGGGGGTAGCGATTCTCTCCGCGGGTTTGACCGGCAAAGATTTACCGACGACGTCCGCTTCTTTACGAACACCGAGTTCCGCTACCACATCTCAACCTACCGGGTCTTGAAACAGTACCTGGAGTGGCACGTAGCATCGTTTTTTGACACCGGTAGGGTGTGGCGCAATCTGGACCAGTTCGGTCTGTCGGGATTTCACGCAACCGCGGGAGCGGGCTTGCGGCTTTACTGGAACTCCGATTTTGTCGTCAGGGTAGACTTCGGCAGCTCAAGGGAGCAGCGCTACTTCGGATTGAAGTACCGCAACGTCTTTTGATCGAAAGAGTGAGAAGTTTCCTTTTTCTTGAACGCGGGCCTACACCGCCAGCGCCGTCTCAAAATCCTTTTGGGCGCGGAGGTCTGCAGCGGGGGCAAGCATCGCGATCAACCGCGTCAAGGTGGCGGCCATCTCCTCGCGAGACACAATGCAGTCGACGAAACCGTGTTCCAGTACGGTTTCCGCCATCTGGAATCCGTTGGGCAGTTCGTCGGTGGCCAGGAACTGTTTGATCACCGATTGGCCGGCGAAACCGACACGCGCACGAGGCTCGGCGATGATCAGGTCGCCGAGCATGCCGAAGCTGGCGCTGACTCCTCCATAGGTGGGATCGGTCAGCAGGGCGATGTAGAGAAGCCCCGCTTGCGAAAGCTGATTGAGTTTGGCGCTCACCTTCGCCATCTGCATCAGGGAATACGCGCTTTCCTGCATTCGTGCGCCGCCGGATTGGCAGATCAGAATCAGGGTCCGACGGTCGGCGATGGCGCGGTCGATCAAGCGGGCGATCTTTTCACCGGTTGCTCCCCCCAAGCTGCCCATGATAAAACGGGTGTCCATTACGCCCAGGGCGACCGGGTGCCCTCCGATCCGCGCGGTCCCCGTATAGATTGCCTCGTTCAGTTCGCTTGCTTTTCTGCTCGCCTTTAGCTTGTCGACGTAACGCTTGTCGTCTTTGAATTTGAGGGGATCCGCCGCGGTTATCTCCGCATCGAGTTCTGCGAAGCTGCCGTCGTCCACCAGGATCTCGGTGTACTCCTGGTGCCCGATGTGCATATGGTGGCCGCAATCAGGACAGATCCAAAAACCGCGCTCCAGAGCGTAGTTGTAGGTGGCGTGACCACAGTCGGGACATTTGCTCCAGATGCTCTCCGACAAATCGCGTCGGATCCGCGTCTGGAATCCCTTCTTCATACGTTCGAACCAGCTCATGGCAATCGTCCGATCAAACCAATCCCCGTCGCCTCAAGCCGACGAAGGTGATTCCTACCGTGAGCAAAATGCCGACGGAGGCGTAAAGGGCAGGTTTGAGGTTGCGGGCCGACGCCGAAGGTGTCACCGGCGACGTGTCGATCTCCGCTACCAGTCTCTCGGCTGTCGCTGCTGGGTCAGGTACTGGATCGACGGAAAGGGCCGCGATCGCCATCGCGTCCACCTGTCTGACGTCAGCCATTCTCTCTCGCAGGTTCTGGTCGAATACCAACCGATCCGCAAGTTCGAGCTCTTCCGTCTGGTCTAGCTCGCCGTCCAAATAAGCGGAGATTCTGTGCCCATCCGCATCTCTTCGCCACGGCAGTTTCATCGATTCCCTCCGGGTGTCCTTGCAAGTGTGCTGCCGGGTGCTCCTCGGGTGAGCAATCGCTCCGCCTCAACTCGCGACCCAACGCAAAAATCGTTAGAGTAGATCATGTTCCTGCAGTTTCTTAGCCAGTTTTTTGCGGCCCGCGTAGATGCGCGAGCTGACAGTTCCCAGCGGGATTCGCAAAATGCGGCCGATCTCTTCGTACGACAACTCGTCAATGCTGTTTAGAACAAGCGCCTGACGCAACGGCTCGGGTAGCTCATCGATCAATGCCAGAACGCGCCCTCCTGTCTCCCGCGAAATCAACTCCGCCTCGGGGCTCTGCTGCACCATCGGCGAATCGGCTGCTTCCTCCTCCCCCACCGCTGCCATTTTGTGAAGACCCATGCGGTTCCACGAGCTGCGGGAGCGATCGCGGCGGCGGTTCAGGCTCAGCCGCATGACAATGCGCAGGATCCACGTTTTCAGCGACGCGTCGCCCCGGAAGCTGTCCAGGGCCTCGCGAATCTTGACAAACGCATCCTGGACCACTTCCTCGGCATCCTGACGATTGTTGAGCATCTTGCACGCCAGGTTGTAGGCCAGCGAGTAGTAGTCGCGGATAAGCGACTGATAAGCCAGTTCGTCGCCGTCGACGATGCGCTGAATGCGTTGGTTTTCTCCAGAACTGAGAAGCTTCATAGGATACTGCTACACTGTACAGGACACCAAACGCCTGCGGTTTCTTCGCATGAGCTGTAAGTCGAATAAAAACTTCGCCTTTGGCACTTCGCCTTTGGCAGGCCAAACTGTCAAGAGTTGGGGTTCCTTCTGGCGGCTATTGCAGGGTTAGTGGCCGCCGCTTTCGTGCCGCCGGTATGGGGTGGGTCGCTTGGCGATCACATCCGGTCCCTCTCCACCCACGGCTCTAGAACCACCGGATATCCCGGCGCTGTGTGGGCTGCCGAATACTTGGAAAACCAGTTGGCCGCCGCCGGCATAATCGACATCCGTCGCCGCAGCTTTACGGTCCCGGTGCCTGTGGATCAAGGGGCTTATCTCGAGCTCGCATCTCCTTCCGGCAAACACGATTCCACGGCGGATCGTCAGTGGACGGCAAACCGCATCCAGCTCTACCACGTCTGGCCAAATATCGCCCGGACCTCTACCCTGCCGCCGACCGGCATCGAAGCTCGCTTGCTCTACGGCGGTCACGCCCGCCAGGGAGAGCTGGACGGCTTGCCCATCGACGACGCGATTCTCGTGCTCGAATACAACTGTGGATCCAATTGGGTCTCGGTCTTCGATCTCGGCGCCCGGGCGGTCATCTTCCTGCAGCCATCCCGCACTCACCGCAAGGAAGGGGCGTTGAAGTTTCTGACCACGCCCGCGGATCTGCCCCGATTCTACGCGGCGGGAAAAGAGGCCATCCGACTGCGAGACCTGGCCAAACAGGGTGCTGCTCGGGCTCGGCTGCAGGGAAGGATGACGTGGCAGGAAACCCCGGCGACGACGGTGATCGCCGTACTTCCAGGCACCGATCCGCAACTGCGCCACGAGGCGGTGATGGTGGGCTGCTATTACGACGCCATCTCCCCCATTCCGGCTATTTCTCCGGGCGCGGAACAGGCTTCCGGGGTGGCCGCATGGCTCGAGATCGCCAGGCTACTGCAAGACGAGCGTCTGCCGCGCACCGTCATTCTCGCCGCCACGCCAGGCCATTTTCAAAGCCTTGCGGGCATGCGCGATCTGGTCGGCGCCGTGCGTCGCGGGGGATTGTCCGCCCTCGGCGATGGGTTCGACGACCTCGAGCTGGCTTATTACGTGGGCCTCGATCTCAGCAGCCATGGCAGTAGGATCGGTCTGATACAAGCCGGATCACCCTACAGGGTGCGCAAGATCCGGCCGCCCATCTACGAAGCCATCGAGCGCTTCGCCCACCATTACGAACGCGAACGGCGCCAGGGCCGGTTGATCCTGGGCGGCGAGCTAAAACCGCTCCGTGAACGGGTGCTGCTTGGAGCCGTACCAGAACAGATTCCGGTGCAGGGTGCGGTGGCAAACCTCGCCGGCTTTTTGGGCTTGACCTTTGTCACTGCCGGAGACATTAGGAATGCTTTCGACTCGCCGTTGGATCTACCGCACCTGGTCGATGTGGAGCAGCTCGAAGAGCAGACGAATTTCCTCGGCTCACTCCTGATCGAGCTGTTGAGCGATCCCACCGCTGGAACGCAGATCGACCCGCGCAAGGATTCCTTCGGCACCGTAGAAGGTCGAGTGCTTACTTGGGGGGTCCAAGCATATAGCCCGAACCTCCCAATAGAAGGCGCACTCGTGCGGGTTCGCACTCGACATCATGTCATTATGGGCGTGCGCATGGATCCGCTGGCGCTGAGCGATGGGGAAGGCCGCTTCTCGTTCGAAGGGGTCGAAGCCCGCACCCTGTACCTCAAACCGATTCAGGTGGAGATGTTCCGCACCGACGACCATACGGGGGAGCTGAACTTCGCACTGGATCGCGGCCCGTTCGGAGTCCAGCAGTACCCCAACGAGATCCGCATGGACCAGCTGGAGAAGGAGCTCTCCCCCTTGGTCGGGTTCTGGTGTCAACCGATCACCCTGTTCGACACGTTCGATCCGCTCAGCATGAAAACGCTGGAACATCTGGAAATCTTGGACGCCGATTCCGATGCACGACCGGTGAACTTCGGCTTCTCGACCACGGCAACGCCGGACGAAATCGCAACGCGAGGATATTTCAACAGCACCGGCAGTGGCGTGGAGCAAGTGGCCGTTGCGTTTTTGCCACCAGGTGTCGCCGCCAAGTTTACCATGACCGGCGGGCGGTTCCGAATAGGTCGAGCGCTACTTCTGCTCAACGGCAACGGGACGCGCCCGACCGGTTCCGGTTTCGCAGCGGCGCGGTATCCCCGTCTCAATCAAACCGGTTTGCAGATCGCGACGGACACCTACGAGCTAAACGCATCACGGCTGAGGAATCTGCGCAGGCATGGCATCAACAGTCCGCTTCTGGAGAGTACCCACGCCACCACCGAATCGCTTCTAACGCAGGCCAGAGGGGCGCTGTCGTCGAGGCACTACGAAACTATTTCGCATTGACCAACAGAGCCCGAAGCTATGCCTCGCGGACATACAACGGCGTACAGAGTCTGACGTTGGACGTCGTCCACGGGGTCCTGTTTTTCCTGTTCCTGCTGCTGCCGGTTGCCTATTTCGGAGAGCGTCTCGTTCTCGAAAGTGCCCATCTTCGCGGCCAGGTGCTCGGGTCCCTCGGGATCTTCCTGATCGTCTTCTTTCTACTTCGGTACGTACATCCGGCTTTTGAGTTGAGCATCTATCCGCTGGTGATTCTTCTGGGCTTCGTCATCCTCGCCTTGAGCCTGGTGGTGGCGATCATGGGGATTTCTCGATTGAACGCGCAACTGCGCTCTTCCGTTAACCGCCGGGCGGCTCACCGTGTCGACACCGACCGCACGGGCCTGCTATTCCGCGCACTCCTCATGGGAATAGGTCAGCTGCGACGCCGCCCGATGCGCACCGCGCTGACCTCCCTCACCCTCGTACTGTTGACCTTTTCAATGCTTTCGTTCACCTCCATCCGCGAGGCGGTGCGTTACAACGAAACGCGGATTGGACCGGCCGAGCATGGAGACGCCCTGCTGGTCCGGAACCCGGGATGGGAGACGCTGGAACACCGGGTCTTAGAGCTGTTGCGGTCGCGCTTCGGTGCGGCGTCCACCGCGGCGCGTGCCTGGTACGTGGCGCCGGCAACGGCGGAATCCGGTGTCCGCTCGGCGCGCGTGAATGGGACGCTGGGGTTGATGCCAAATGAACCGCTGATCACAGCAGTCGACCAAACCTTGGTCGGCGGCCGCTGGTTCTACGAAGAAGAGGTGGATGTGTGCCTCCTCAGCACCGAGATGGCTGACAAGCTGGGTTTGACCATCAGGTCGGTCGGCAAGGAATGGATTCGCTTTCTGGGTGCGGAATTCAGAGTGATCGGATTCTTCGACCCCCCGAGTTTTGATCAGCTGCGGGATATCGGCGGGGGACCGCTCACCCCCCTGGACCAGGAAACCCACCAGCCGGTCGAAAAGACGATCGGCAGCGGCGTGTCGGAGATTCACTCGGCGTTTGCGCACCTGGAAAGCGCGCGGGTGCTGATTCTACCGTTCGACGTGGTGAGGCGTTGGGGGGAGAAATCGCGCCTAACATCCGTCGCTGTTGCGACGCGCAACGGGAACCGCGCGGCGCATGATCTGGCGCAAGAGATCAGCTTGAATCTGTTCGCCATCAACGGGGGTTTTAGGTACCTCATAAACACCGCCGGTGTGCAGGCGTTTAGCGGTCGGCCGGGTATCTGGGTCCCAATTCTGGTCGCGGCACTGATCGTCTTCAACACGATGCTGGGCTCGGTCCACGAACGGATCGGCGATATCGGCACCTTGAACGCCGTTGGACTCGCGCCGATGCACGTGGCGGGACTCTTCCTCGCCGAGGCCGTTGTTTACGCCGTAATCAGCAGCGCCCTGGGTTATCTCCTGGGCCAGTCCGTAGCGAAGCTTGGTTTGCTCTTCGGCATGTTTCCCGGCCTCACCGTGAACTACTCCTCGCTCTCTGCGGTGGCAACCACCGCCGCTGTGGCGGCGGTGGTGCTGCTGTCGACCCTGTATCCCGCTCGTGAAGCCGCGCGCATATGCGTGCCGGGCATCGAGCGCTCATGGCGCTTGCCCCAAGCGGACGGAGATACCCTGTCTGTGCCCATGCCGTTCGCGCTTTCGCGAAACGAGGCGGCGGGTCTCGTTGTATTTGTCTCGGAGTTTCTCGAAGGACATACGGAACAATCGATCGGTGCCCTCTTCTATGTCGAAGAAACCGAACTGGAATCCGGCACCGTATCCGCATCCGGTCGCCATCCAGTGCCGATCCTGCGGGCACGCATGTGGCTGGCCCCCTTCGACCAGGGACTGTCTCAGGAGTTCGAGCTGCATGCGATAGCCGAAGTGGGCGCGCGATTCTTCGCCCTGGAGGCGGTCAGCGTACGGTGCTCCGGCGATCGCTCAGCCTGGCTGCGGTCGAACAAGCTGCTGCTGAATCAGCTGCGAAAACAGTTTCTGGTGTGGCGATCTCTGACGCCCGCCACCCGATCCCAATATCTCCAGATGGACCGGCCGGCGTGAAGCGTACTGAGGATTTCGAGGACTACCGGGAGCTGATGCAGCCTCCTCAAGAATTCGAGGAGGGCATGACGTGGCGCACCGCCCTGGGCGGGCTTTTCATCGGCTTCCTGATGATGCCCGGTGCCATTTACATGGGGCTCATCGCCGGTACCAGCATGGGGGCGGCGGCGGAATGGGTAACGGTCATCCTATTCGCTGAGATGGCGCGACGCGCGTTCACACCGTTGCGTCGACAAGAGATCTACTTGATCTACTACATCGCCGGCGGACTGACTCATGTCCTCGGTGGTGTCATGCTCGCCGGCGGACCCCTGGGTGGGTTGATATGGTATCAGTATCTGGTGCAGTCCCAGGTAGGTCAGGCCCTCGGGATCGCCGCGCAGATCCCGAGCTGGGTAGTGCCCGGAGCTGATTCCGCGGCGCTGGCGGCGCGAACGTTTGTCCATGGCGATTGGGTGGTGCCGATCGCGCTATTGGTACTGGGGCAGGTGCTGGCGCGAGCCGAATGGTTTGGGCTCGGTTATCTGCTGTTCCGCCTCACCTCCGACGTGGAGAAGTTGCCTTTTCCCCTAGCTCCGGTCGCCGCACAAGGTGCCACGGCCCTGGCGGAGAGCGGTTCCGGTCGCGAAAGCTGGCGCTGGCATGTTTTCTCCGTGGGCATGGGGATCGGCCTGCTGTTTGGCGCCTTGTTCATCGCGTTGCCGGCGCTGACCAGTCTGATCGCCAGCCGGCCGATCGTTCTTCTTCCCATTCCGTGGATAGATCTGACCCGGGAGCTGGAGCATCTACTGCCGGCCACGCCGATCGGCATCTCCACCGATCTCGGTCTGGTCCTGGTGGGATTCGTGTTGCCGTTCTGGGTAGTCGTGGGTGGTTTCGCGGCCTCCCTGGTGCAGATGCTGGCGAATCCATTGCTCTTTCATCTGGGTCATCTGCCGCGGTGGAGTCCCGGGATGGACACGGTGCTCACCCACTTTAGCAACGATCTGGATGTCTGGATGAGTGTCTACATCGGCACGGGCGGGGCGGTGGGTATTACTGGTATCATCTACGCCGTTCGGGCGTTGAACGAGTACAGGGGCGGTGGGCACCAGGCGTTGAAAACCCCGCCAGGGCGCGGCGATTTTCCCATATGGATAGCGGTTCTGCTCTATGTCGGGTCCGCTGCGTGCTACGTAGCCATGTGTCTGTGGCTATTGCAAGACGACCACTTCCCCCTCGTCTTTCTGTTGGGGTTCGCCTTTGTCATGACGCCCCTGCTCTCCTATGCCAACGCTCGAATGTCGGGGCTCACCGGACAAACCGTGGGCATTCCCTTGGTTCGCGAAGGGGCCTTTCTATTGAGCGGCTATCGCGGGGTCGACATCTGGTTCGCACCCATTCCGTACGACGACCATGGTCGCCGGGCGCAGCTGTTCCGCGAGGTCGAGCTCACCGGAACTAGATTCACCAGTATCGCCAAAGCAGAACTGCTCATTCTGCCACTGGCGCTGGGGTGTGGCTTATTGTTCTGGTCGCTGATTTGGGATATGGGACCCATACCGTCCATAGCCTTTCCATACGCGCAGAAGTACTGGCATTTGCTCGCGTTGCGACAGTTCATGTGGTTTTCCTTTACCGCCGGTGGCAACCTGGAATTCGTCGAGGTGGTGAAACTGCCCTGGGTGCTGGGAGGATTTGGTGGGACCCTTGCCGGCTTGTGGGTGCTGGCGGGTTGGGGGTTGCCGGTCTCTTTGGTCTACGGTTTCGTTCGCGGACTGCAAGGTCTGCCGCATCTGCTGATTCCCGAGATGCTGGGGGCTTGCCTGGGACGCTATTATTTCGCCCGGCGCTTTGGCGACATCAAATGGCGCCAGTACGCCCCTGTACTCTTGGCCGGTTTCGCCTGCGGCAACGGAATAACCGGAATGGCTTCCGTTGCGATCGTTCTCATAACCAGGTCGGTGGCCCAGTTCCCTTTTTGATGCGGTGAGTCAATGCGATACCTCAGCATGCGGGTGCTGGTCCTCGCCCTTTTCGCCACCGTTGGCGGCTCCTGGCTGCTGCAGCGGGTCGAGCTTGTCTACGGAGGACCTTCCTTAGCGACGGGTCCGTTGCCGCCCCTCCCGCTTCTCCTCATGTCCCTGGTTCTTTTGGCGTCGGCGATCCTGGGGCGGTGGTTAAGCTTCGACCGCCGTGAGCTTCTTGCCCTCTATCTGTTGCTCGCCGTCGCCCTGCCTCTGGCGTCGACCGGTTGGGCCCAATACCTGCTGGCGGGATTGGTGACCGGACCGTATTCCTACGCCGACGAGAGCCAGCGATTCCACCCCTTCTTGAAGCATATCCCGAGCTGGATGACGCCCGACCCGTCCGATTCGCTCGCCGTCGATGGTTTCTTCGAGGGGGCGGCCGTCGTACCCTGGCACAGCTGGATCGCTCCTCTTCTCGCCTGGTCGGTCCTGGTTGCCGGTCTCTTCGCGGCTTTTCTGGGTCTGGTGATGCTCCTGCATCGACGCTGGATCGAGGAGGAACACCTGCGCTTTCCCCTGACCGAGATCCCTCTGGAACTGATCGAACGCGGCGGCGTACTCCTCCGCGGCAGGGCATTCTGGCTCGGGGTTTCGGTGCCGGTGATTCTCTTCGGAGTCAACGGTATCAACCATTTCTTCCTCGTCCCAGGTGAGATCGCACATTACTTCGATCTGCGTTCCGTTCTGATCGACGATCCGTGGAAGGCGATGGCTCCGTTCGAATCCCGCTTCGTCTTCTATTTCTCGCCGCTGTTGGTCGGCTTGAGCTATCTGCTGTCGGTGGAGGTCTCCTTCAGCACCTGGTTCTTTTTCCTCGGCAGCCGCGTGCAGCTCTTGTATGCCGAGCTCATCGGGCGCGCCGACGACCACGGCTCCTTCGTCGGTCTGGGCGCCCAGTGGCGCGAGTGGCCGAATTTCTTTCCCCATCTGCAGGCGCAAGCTCGAGGGGCGCTGCTGACCCTCGCGGTCATCTATCTCTGGCGCGCCCGCCACGCCTGTGCAGCGGCAGCGCGCGAGGGGAAAGGCGCCTGGCTCCTGCTCGGCGGGTTTGCGCTGATGGTCTGTTGGGGTGTCGCCGCCGGCCTGCCAGCCTGGTTGAGTGCGCTCTATTTCTCGCTGCTGCTGCTGACGACGGTCGGTATGATGCGTCTCCGTCTTGACACCGGCCTGCCGGTTACCGCCATCTATTTCGTGACCGGGAACCTCTTCTTCTTTTTCGCCGGCTCCGGACCGGGAGTGTTCAGCCGCTCGGAATATGTTGCGCTGGCTTTCCTGACCGCTCTCAATTACACCGGAATCGGGGCCATCGCCATGCTGCAGTTCGAGGGGTTCAAGATGGCGTCGGTGTTGAAAACCGGACGCCAGGGGGTCGTCACCGTTCTCGGTCTTGGCGTCGTTTTGGGGTTGGTGGCAGGAATGTGGTCGCTATTGAGCGTCGTGTACGAACACGGACTTTTTACCTTGGACCAACAAGGGGGCGGGCGTTCGGTCGCGCGCCTGGGCCGCTACTACCATTATCTCTACGCCGAGGTCGGCACCCGTGCGGCCGGCACCGATTGGGACCGATTGGCGGCCATCGGTTTCGGAGGGGCAGTGGTGGCTGTTCTTTCTTTCCTGCGTCTCGTTTTCGTGCGGTTTCCGTTCCACCCGGCCGGATTCGTATATGGAACCGGTCTCGGCACCTTGTTGTGGGGTTCTGCCCTGGTGGGCTGGAGTGTCAAGATGATCGTCGTTCGTTACGGCGGCGCCGGCACCTACCAGCGGGTACGACCGTTCTTCATGGGTTTGATTTTGGCAATCAGTGTTTTAGGGCTTGACATTCAGTCCCTTATTGGTTATCTTAAGTATAAGAAAAACAACCAATAAGGGAGCGGAGAATGAACTTGATAACCGTGACAGAGAGGTTTCCGACGCAGGATGCCTGCATCGCCCATTTGGAGCTGGTTCGCTTCGGTGATGAACCCTTTTGCCCCTTGTGTGGTACGGTCGGGGAGTGCGCCCGCAAGAAGGAAGGTAATAGAATCGGGCGCTGGAACTGTCACGCTTGCAAGGCCAGCTTCAATGTCTTGTCCAAGACGATGTTTCAGGGAACGCACCTGCCCTTGCAGAAGTGGTTCTGCGCCATCGCCCTGATCGTGAACGCCAAGAAAAGCCTGTCCAGTTGCCAGCTTGGTCGTGACTTGAATTTGAATCAGCGCGCCGCCTGGTACATGCAGCAGCGCATTCGGGCTGAAATGGCTACCAAGCAGGGAAGAATCATGTTAAGCGGCCTCATTGAAGCCGACGAGACCTACGTTGGCGGACGCCCCAGGAAGCGCAACAAGCGCGATGACGACAAGCCCAACGCCAGAGGACGAGGAACGCGCAAGACCGCTGTTATCGGCGCTGTGGAGCGTTCAGGGAAGGTTGTGGCCGAAGTCGCCGACGATCTCTCCGGCAAGGGCGTACTCGCCTTTATCAAGCGCGCCATCGATCCTGACGCCGCGACGCTGGTCACGGACGAATACGGGGCCTACAACGTGGTGCGAAGGATCATGGATCACTGCGTGATTCAGCATTCTCAGCACTATGTCGATGGCGAGATTCACACCAACACGATAGAAGGCGTCTGGTCCCTGCTCAAGCGCGCCTGGTATGGATCGCATCACCACTACACCAAACACTACACGCCGCTCTACGTGGCCGAGGCTTGTTTCAAGTACAACCACCGGAAAGACGACAATGCCTTCGGTTCTTTTATTAGCGGGTGCTTTGCATAGGTAATAATACGGAACTTTTTGGGACAGGAGACAACGAAATGACTCGAGAAGAGAAAGACGCCATTGTAGGCCGTGCCTTTAGGGAGGCACGGGAAGCGAAAGAAGAAATTGCCATAATACGCATGAAGTGTCTGTGGAAATGTCAAAGTCCCTGTTGCAAGTCGTAAAAATGCTTACTCCCAATGAAGCTCCTTCCTTGCATTTGAAGAGTCCTAATTCATCAAAATCCGATCCTGGTTTTTCCGATTTGAACTCAATCAGTTACCCCTCCTTTGAAGACCTCAACGTACTCAAGCAAGAGTATCAAGCTGCAAAAGACAACCTCGTATCAGCCCAGGCCGCTCTTGATGAGTGTGGATAAAGCGGGGTGGTAGGAAAAACATCCGCAGCTAGGCGTCATCGAACGCGGAGGCCACAAGGAAATTCTTTGCGACGAGAATGTCCCGGTCCTCTTCCGAAATGGGGGTATAGCCCTTTTCCAGCAATTCCCGGATGTAGATTTTATTGTAGACGAAAGGGACAACGAAGTAGGCCAACCCGAAAGTGAGAGTCACTACGACGAGTTGGATTGCCATCCATTTCATGTCTCCACGCACCAAGGGCACGAGGAAACCGAAGAAGAGTGAAGTCCATGAAAAGCCTACCTTCGCGGTCTTCTGCACGGTCGTTTGGGGATGATTCAATTGGATAATCATGATCTCTGCCTGGTTTCCCAGTAGGGACAGTCAAAAGCCAGGGCGTTTTTTGATCCTCAACCACGTTTCATCCTGGAGCTGATCGGCCCAGAGGAGAAAATGCCCCTCGGGAACTATCGCCAGGGAAACCTTGAAAAAAAACTTGGCAAGGGATGTTCTAGCGGACCGGATACGGCTATATTGAAATGGAAGATTTGACATAGCGAGTGATCTCCTTGCTATGTTAAGCCGTTTCGCGGTTCGAGCCGCAAAATGGCAAGAATGGAGCCCGACCGGGTAATGTCCCGGTCGGGCTTATGAGATGATGCTAGAACCTACTGACAGCTGGCGGAGGTCAATCTCTGTCAATTCATTATACCAATAAATAATCGAATGTCAAGCCCTAAAACACTGATTGCGTTGATTTTTGGGGAGCTCGGCTCGCGGATTCTATGGGGTCTGCTGTCGTTGCGCGGGGAAACCGGCGGAGGCTACGATTGGTGGTGACAGACAGAGGCCGTTGCGTTGACACCCGATTTTCCGCCGTTCTATATTCTTGGCCAATGCACTCGCCGATGCCTGCCCAGCCCAGAAACCTCGGTTTCCGCACCCAAAAAACTTTCTTAAGACTCATGTTGAATGCCGCTGCTATCGCGGTTACATGCGTCTTTGTTTGGAGGGCAGAAGCGGCAGAGGAAACGCTCGCCGATTCCATTCGGAAATACCGTTTCCTGGCAAAGACCGCCGGCGATCGAAAGGATTATCCCGCCGCCATCGACTATTACCGGCGATTTCTCGAGTTCAAGCCCGACGATCAGCGAGCCCACTACCGGCTGGGGCGGGTCTTCTACGAGAGTCGCGATATGATTGCGGCACGCGCGTCCCTCGCCGAAGCGTTGAGGCTCGATTCTACCCACGTCAATGCAAACCTGGTTTTGTTCCGGGTCCTGAGTGAACAAGGCGAGGCCGACGCGGCGGCGTCGTGCCTCGAACGCGTTCTCGTTATGAGGCCGGCAGATAACGCCAACCGGCGTCTGCTTGCCGACCTCTACCGCCGCCGGAACCGCACCGAGCGGGCACTCGCACATTACACCCAGCTCGCCGTCGGCTTGCCCGGTGATTCCGAACTGGCAGAGATTATCTCCGTGCTCTACGAAGGGTCGGGTCAGGCGGCCCTGGCGCTGAAATGGCGACAAGAGCTGCTTGCGGATACGTCCGGCGTCGCAGCGGCCGATCGGCGAGAATCGCTGGATGCGATGGCGCGGCTGCAGGAGCGGATGGGGGACATGGACGCGGCCGCCGAAACGCTGCTGCGCCTGGCGCAGGTGGATACGGTGAGCGGCTACGCCTACTACAACCGCATTGCCACCATGGCGAAAACGGCAGGTAGACACGATCTGCGGCAACGCGGTCTCGAGGGCATGGTCCAGGCCAACCCGAAGGACCTGGACAGCGTGGCGCTATTGGCGGAGATGCGCCTCACGCGTGGGGACCGGGTCGCGGTGCGCCGTTTGTTGAACGGTGGGCTAGGCATCGATCCGAAACACTCCCGGCTGCAACTGTTGAATGGTGACCTGCTCGCCCTGGAAGGAGCGGAGGATGAAGCGATAGCAGCGTTCGAGATCGCCAAGAAAGACCCGTCATGGGAACAGGTCGCCCAGCAGCGAATCTGGAATCTACGTCCGCCCGAAACCGAGGAGGAGAAACTCAAGCGCGCGTTCTTCGGTGGTGGCGAGGCCGAAGAGAATACCGAATCGAAATAGCGGGTTGACGGAAACCTGAAGGAGGAACGATGATTCAGCTTTTTCAAGACGGCGGCTGGGCTATGTGGCCGCTACTCATTCTGTTGATTTTTGGTGTCGCCGTGACCATAGAGCGGTGGACAACCCTCTCTCGCGCCGCCATTGACGCGGAAGATTTCTTCGGCAAGCTCGAAAACGCGTTGCGTTCCGAGGGCCCCGACAGCGCCGCCAAGCTCTGCTCGGAAACCCGTGGACCCGTGGCTTCGGTGATTCATGCGGGCTTGATGCGGCTGGAGCGCGGCATAGATCACGTGGAAAAGGCCATCGAAAACTCGGGGGCCGTGGAGATGGGGTTCCTCGAGCGGGGCATGGTGTGGTTGTCCACCGTCGCCAACCTCGCCCCCATGGTTGGTTTTCTGGGTACAGTCAGTGGAATGATCAACGCGTTTCAGGCGATCAAGCAGCGCGGCGATGTGGTTCCGGCCGAAGTGGCAGGAGGTATCTCCGAAGCGCTGATTACCACCGCTTCAGGTCTCATCGTTGGCATCATCATTCAGTTCTTCCACAACCTGTTCGCCTCGCGCATCGACCGAATCATCTCGGACATGCAGGAGCACACCGCCGCCCTGGTAGATATTCTCGCGGATATCGCCGGCTCGAAGAGCAGCGGCTGAGGCGCAACCATGCTGCGACCACGGGTTCGGCGGGTCGGACCGGAAATTCCAACAGCGTCGATGGCGGACATCGCCTTCCTGCTTATCGCTTTCTTTCTGGTGACGACCACCATGAACCAGGACAAAGGGCTGTCGTTGCAGTTACCTCCGGTCGCCGAGACCAAGGAGGTGCGGAAGAAGAACATCTGCAATGTCTGGATCAACGCCCGAGACCAGATCGCCTACTACGAGAACGAGAACCTGAACACGATCGAGTTTAGCGCCCTCAAGGCCGATATCGAGCGCCGCCTGAGCGAGAACGAGAAGCTGATCATTTCCCTCAAAGCTGAACGGGGCGCCAGCTATCGTATGTTCGTCGACGTCCTCGACGAGCTGAAGCTGGCCGGGGCCACCCGCATCTCCATAGCCAATCCGGAAGAGTAAGCAATGAGGTTCCGACGCAAGGCACGAGTTGCCAACGCTATCCCCACGGCATCGATGGCGGACATATCTTTCCTGTTGCTGGTCTTCTTTATGGTTTCGACCGTCTTCGTTCGTTTTCGCGGTATTCCGGTCGAACTGCCCACAGCGGAAAAGGTCGAGAAGCTCGAGAGCCGGCGCGACGTGACCAACATCTGGGTGGGACCGACCGGCGTCATCAACATCGATGATCAGAATATCGGGCTCGATCAGGTGGGTCGGCGCATACACGAAAAACTCACGGTAAATCCGCGGGTTGTGGTCTCCATAAAGGGAGACGGAGCCGCGGAATTCGGTTTGATTTCAGACGTGCTGCAGGAGCTTCGCAAGGTAGAGGCGCTGCGCGTCAATTTTGCCACCGGACGCGAGGACAAATGATCCGCGGCAAACAACCGGAAGCGGATCTGAAGCTCGGGTATCGAAAACTGTTGTGGGCCTCGATGGGGGTGTCGGTCTTGCTCCACGCGATGCTGTTTGTGGTTTTCCCGAGTTTCGACTTCAAGGCGTATTCAAAACCGCAGCAGCAGATCATCATTCAGCTGGAGCAGATTCCCGAAACGGCACAGCAACGGCGGCCGCCGCCGCCGCCTCGCCCTGTAGTTCCTGTGGCTTCCGACGATCTGGATATTCCAGAAGACGCCACTATAGAGACGACAGATCTGGATCTCGACCTGGAGGGGCTGCTACCACCGCCGCCCTTGGACGACACGGCTGATCTCGACCTGGAGGAAGAGGATGAGGTGGTGCCTTTGTGGATGGCCGAAGCCCAGCCCAAAGCTATCAAGGCGGTCAATCCAAAATATCCGGAGATCGCGCGCAAGGCGAATATCGAAGGCAAGGTCTTCGTTCGCGTGCTCCTGGGAAAGGATGGTCGGGTCAAGAAGGTGCTGGCGGTGACCGGACCCGAGGTTTTCCATCAAGCCGCAACCGACGTGATATGGCAGTGGGTTTTTTCCCCTGCCATGCAGAACGATCGCCCCGTTTCCGTCGAAGTCACCCTTCCCATTTCTTTCCAGCTGCACTAGTTCACCCGCCGCAGAGTTGCCATATCATGCTGTTTTTATTATCCTAAGCAGGTAGTTCGCAGGACGATCCCCGCCTCGATGCTCCTCCCCAGGACGACCGTTTAGCCACATCGCGTCTGCCCGACGGTTTCAGGGCAGTCACCAGGAGGTCCCTCCATGCGGTGCCCATTTTGCAATCACGAAGATGACAAGGTGGTGGATTCGCGTTCCTGCCGAGAAGGGATGGCGATTCGCCGGCGTCGGGAATGTCTCGACTGCAACCGCCGCTTCACTACCTACGAATACATCGAAAACGTTCCGCTCACCGTAATTAAAGCCGATGGCCGTCGCGAACCGTTCGATCGCAGCAAATTGCTGGCGAAGATCCGGCTAGCTTGTTACAAAACCACCGTTCCCATCGACCAGATCGAAGAGTTGGTGGATCTCGTCGAAACGGCCCTAGGCAACATGAACGAAAAAGAGATCCCGTCGAGCGAAATCGGCGAGCAGGTGATGGAGCATCTACGTGGTCTCAACGAGGTCGCGTACGTGCGCTTCGCCTCGGTTTATCGCCAGTTCAAAGACCGCAGCGATTTTGTTCGCGAGCTGGAGCAGCTGGCAAATTAAGCACCATGTTCAA
Organism: Candidatus Latescibacterota bacterium; assembly: GCA_965217095.1. Lineage (GTDB taxonomy): Bacteria > Latescibacterota > UBA2968 > UBA8231 > UBA8231 > CAYNZV01. The sequence continues at coordinate 3,875,892 of OZ244235.1, read as the reverse complement.
CCGGAGTCTACCGTCCCGCCGTCCTCCGTCTTCAACCACGATCTCTAGCCTCTTCGAGCGTGGAAACAGCTAAAACAAGGCTTCCAAAAAAACCGCTTGACAAGGTCGTCTCAGGCCGATATTTTTGGAGAGCTTCAACACAAGATATTGTGTGCTGAAGCTGCCTGCAGCTTGAGATACTGTGTATTTCCGGTTGACCACGCACGACTCCCCGTTTATCGTTCTAAACCCAAGTTTTCCCTGATTTCCGCCGGTATCCGGGCTATTTCAAGGGCTACCGAAACGGGGAGTTTTCGCTGTAGAGGAAGGGATAATGCCGTCACATCGACCGAAGAAGCCGACCGTCTCCGAGACCCCGGAAGCCGTCCACCGCCTAGAGGATCTGCTGGCGCAGCTGGAGGACAACGGCCTCAAGCGCAACGGGCACGATGCCCTGCTTAAGAAGGCTGCCGACGCTGAGACTTATTACCAGGACAATGAGCTGGCGATCGACGTGTTGCGATCCAAATATCTAGCTCCGGGCGAGACCGGACCGCTGCAGATGTGGGATCGCATCGCGCGCGCCATGGCTTCGGTGGAGACGGACAACGAGTTGTGGTACGACCGCTTCTTCTCGCTGCTGATGGATTTCAAGTTCATCCCAGGTGGGCGGGTCATGCATGGCGCCGGCCGCGAAGAAGCCCGCCGCAAACCGACCCTGTCCAATTGCTACGTCATTCCCATCGAAGAAGACAGCCTCGAATGCATCTATCGTTGTATCTCCGAGTCCGCCATGGTCTATCGCACTGGTGGCGGTGTGGGCACAGATCTGTCGGTTCTCCGGCCCAAGGGCGCTGCGGTAAACGCCACGGTAGACCAATCTCCCGGCTGCACGGCGTTCATGAATCTGTTGAGCGAGAGCACGAATGCGGTGTCCCAGGCGGGCCGTCGCGGCGCGCTGATGCTAACACTGCGAGTAGATCATCCGGATATCGAGGATTTCATCACCATTAAGAACGATTCATCCCGCACCAAGGTGCAGTACGCCAATATTAGCGTGCTCGTCACGCACGAGTTTATGGAGGCGGTGCTCGGCGACGGCGACTTCGATCTCAAGTGGGGGGGGGAGGTATTCCGCACCGTCAAGGCGCGCGCGCTGTGGAACAAGATCATTACCAATGCGCATGCCAGCGCCGAGCCCGGCATCATCTTCTGGGACACGATGCGCGAATATCACAACGTGGAGTATGCCAATCCTCTGACCAGCACCAATCCGTGCGGCGAGCAGCCGCTGGCTTCTTACACGGCGTGTAATCTGGGCAATCTCAACCTGGTAAAGTTCGTCCGCGACGATGGTACGTTAAATCTCAACGATTTGGCGGATAGCACCCGCATCGCCACCCGTTTTCTCGACAACGTGATCGAGTACAACATGAAACGTCACGCGCTGCCCAAGATCATGGATGCGGTGGCGTCAGACCGGCGGGTCGGTCTAGGCATCACCGGGTTGGCGGACGCTTTGTTGGCGATGGGTCTGCGCTACGATTCGGACGAGGCGCTGGATGCGGTCGAGAAGATCATGCAAACGATCTGCTACAACTCCTACGAGACCTCCATCGATCTCGCACAAGAAAAGAAACCGTTCCCGCTGTTTGATTTCGAGGGGATTTCCAAGAGCAAGTTCTTCCAGAGTCTGCCCACCCGCATCCGGGACAAGATCGAGAGATTCGGATTGCGCAACAGCACGCTGATCACGGTACCGCCCGTTGGCACCGGGTCGATCGTGGCGGAAACCACCTCTGGCATCGAGCCGATCTTCTGCACCAGCTATACCCGGCGCGTGAAACAGGCCGACGGCGAGAGCTTTCGCGAATACAAGGTGTATCATCCGTTGGTGAAAAGATTGTTCGGAGGCGACGAAGACCTGCCCGAGCACGTGGTCACGGCCCACAGCATCGATCCTTTCTTTCGAGTCAAAATGCAAGGTATTATCCAGAAATACACCGACAGCAGCATCTCCTCGACCCTGAACCTGCCGGTAGATACCAGCGTAGAAACCGTCGCGAATATCTACGTCACTGCATACAAAGAAGGATTGAAGGGAGTAACGGTGTACAGGGAGGGGAGCCGCGAAGGTATCTTGCGGTCTGACGCCACTGCTTCCGAGCAGGCCACCGAGCCGCAGGAGGAGACAGAGGAACGTCCGCGAGCAGGGTTTCACCCGCGCCAACGCCCGGCGGTAACCCGAGGGGTCACAGAGCGGGTGCGCACTGGCGAGGGAAACATCTACGTTACGATCAACGAAGATGACAAGGGGCTGTGCGAGGTGTTCAGCACCATCGGCAAGGCAGGAGGCAATGCCGCTGCCCAGTCCGAGGCGATCAGTCGGCTCATATCTCTGGTCCTGAGGTCGGGAATCGATCCTCAGGAGGTGATACTTGAGCTCAAGGGCATTTCCGGGCCCACGCCGGTTTGGGAGAACGGAGAGCTGATTCTCTCCACCCCGGATGCCATCGGCAAGGCGTTGGAGCGCTACGTACAGCGGCGCACGGGAGAGTATGTAGAGACTCGTGACCTTGGCCAACGAACGGGGAGCGAGGTTGTAGGGGGGGATGCGAAGCTACTTGGAACCTGTCCGGAGTGCGGTGCCACCACCATCCACGAAAGCGGTTGTTTGAGCTGTAAGCATTGCGGTTGGTCCAAGTGCTGATTGTGGCGTCGATCCATCCCGCCCTGCGTCGTGCGGCTGGCCAGCCAAGCTCCCTCCGCCATCGAAATGATACGAGACTAACTGCTTACTAGGGTATCAGTCGGAGATGAAATTACGGCGCGACCTTTATAGGTTGCGCCGTTTTTTCGTGACTCGCCGTAGGGCTCAGTAGGGTCTCGACGGGTAGAGTTCGAGCACGAGTCCGTCGTAGGCCAGCTGCGCGTGGTCGGGCAGGGCTCGGTTGGTTGCGTCGTGATCTAGGTCGTGGGCCATATGTGTGAAGTAGGTCATGCGGGGCTGGAGATCTTCGACCACGTCGAGGGCCTGCTGCAGCGTAAAGTGAGTTGGATGCTCTTTGTGACGCAGGGCGTCCAGGACGAGGGTATCCAATCCGGCAAGTTGCTCAAGCGACGCGTCGGGGATATGGCTGCAGTCGGTGACGTAGGCAAAAGAGCCCATACGAAAGCCCAGCACGGGCAGACGGCCATGCAGCACTTCAACCGGTTCCACCTCGCTTCCAAACAGCTCGAACGGGCCGTCGATCAACCTTAGATCCAGCTGGGGCAGGGAGTGTTTGTACGGCGAATCGAAGGCGTACCCGAAGACCAGATTGATCCGCTCCATCGTCGTCCGGTCGGCGTAACATGGCATCGGTCCTTCCATCGAGAAGCAATAGCCGCGAATGTCGTCCAGGCCGTGGAGGTGATCGGCGTGACTGTGGGTAAGGAGCACTGCATCGACGCGGTCGATTTCGTACCGCAACGCTTGGGTGCGAAGGTCGGGTCCGGTATCCACCAAGACCACATGGTCGCCATATTCCAGGAGGATCGAGCACCGTAGCCGCTTGTTCTTGGGGTTGTCGGACCGACAAACGGGACACCGGCACGCGATACGCGGAACTCCTACCGACGTCCCCGTGCCAAGAAAAGTGACCCTCATGCAACATCTCGTAGGCGGTTCATGTGTCCGATGGACGGGTGCCTCACCGCCGCGTTCGAGTCGCTGTGCAGGAGGAGAGAGTCGCGCCCGTCAGTTCCTCAGGATCGGTTCCGAGCGCGCCGTCTGCGCTGTGAGGATCTCCGGCCCATCCTCGGTGATGACCACCGTATGCTCGAAATGTGCCGTGTAGTCGCCGCTGCACGTCACCTCGGTCCAACCGTCGGCGCCCGTTTCGAGCTCCGGTTCCCCCAGGACCATGATAGGTTCGATCGCCACCACCAAACCGGGGCGCAGAAGGGGACCTTGGCCCGGCTTGCCGTGGTTGAGAATGCTGGGATCTTCGTGGAGGGCACGTCCGATACCGTGGCCTCCAAACTCGCGAATCGGCTTCAGGCCGTCGGCATCTGCCTGTTTTTCAATAGCATGTGAGATGTCGGAGACCCGGTTGCCGGACCGGGCTGCGGCGATGCCCGCCTGAAGACAACGGCGGGTGGCGTCGATGAGTATTTCGTGGGCCGGCTGGACAGACCCTACACCAAGCGTGAAGGCGGAATCGCCGAAGAACCCATCTTTTTGGACGCCAACGTCGATGCTCAGCACATCCTTATCGCTCAATCTGCGGGCACCGGGAACGCCGTGAACGGTTTCGGAGTTTATGGAGGCGCAGATCGACGCCGGGAAGCCGTGATATCCTTTGAAGGCCGGAATCGCTCCGTGCTGGCGAATCGTTTTCTCCGCCAGCGCATCCAACTCCTCGGTGCTAACTCCTGGTGCCACAACCTGTTCTAGGGCCCGCTGCACCTCGACGACGATGCGACAGCTGCCCCGGATCAGCTCGATTTCTCTGGCGTTTTTCGACGGAATCATGGCGTCGCTCAAGATCGGTTCCGAGAACCTGGTGTCAAGAACCCTTGTTGCGAACCTGAAATGGCTTCCCTATATTGGCCGAATTGACAGCGCTACATATATCTATATTAGGTAAATACAAATATTCGACCTATAAGCGGTAGGAGAACTGAGGTAAATAACCATGGGTAAATCGCTGGTCGTAGTTGAATCACCGGCTAAAGCAAAAACCATCAACAAGATCCTCGGCTCGGATTTCGTGGTGAAATCGTGCATGGGTCACGTGCGCGATCTGCCACCGAAGGAACTGGGCATCGATCTGGATGACAACTTCAAACCGCGCTACGTCACCATACGGGGCAAGGGCAAGGTTCTGGCAGAGTTGCGTAAAGTGGCCAGCACCGCCGACACCATTTATCTGGCGACTGACCCAGACCGCGAGGGAGAAGCTATAGCCTGGCACGTCGGTCAGGCGATCGCCAAAAAAGAAGACAATCTGCGCCGGATTCTCTTCAACGAAATCACACCGCGAGCGGTGCGTGAATCCATCGACAAGTCGAAGGAGCTCGACTTGGAGAAGGTGAATGCTCAGCAGGCCCGGCGGGTGTTGGATCGATTGGTGGGGTACGAGATCAGCCCGCTCCTGTGGAAGGTAATTCACTCTGGGCTTTCCGCCGGCCGCGTCCAGTCGGTAGCGTTGCGTCTCATCTGCGAACGGGACAGCGAGATATCCGCCTTCGACCCGGTGGAGTACTGGTCGATCGATGCCACGCTTTCTAAAACCGAGGGCGAGTTTTTCAAAGCTCGCCTGTTGCAGGCGGGTGGCGAGAAGGTCGAGATCGGCAACGAAGAGCAATCGAACCGGCTGGTGGCGGCCTTGGGCAAGTCGAGCTACTCGGTAAAGTCGGTCAAAAAGCGGGAGCAACGCCGCAAACCGGCGCCTCCGTTTACCACCAGCACGCTGCAGCAGGAGTGCGCCCGTCGTCTGCGCTTCTCGGTCAAACGCACCGACATGGTGGCCCAGCAGCTCTACGAGGGAATCGAGATGGAGGGTGAGGTGCGCGGCCTCATCACCTACATGCGTACCGACTCGACGCGCGTTTCAGACGATGCGATTGACGAGGTGCGCACGCGGATCGACGAGAAGTACGGCGCTGAATATCTGCCAAAAGAAGCAAACAGATACCGCGCCAAGCGCGGCGCTCAGGACGCCCACGAGGCGATTCGTCCCACCTCCGTGGCGATTGAGCCACAGAACATCAGGGAGCTGCTCACCAACGATCAAGCCCGCGTTTACGACCTGATTTGGAAGCGGTTCGTCGCTTCGCAGATGCAACCGCAGGTCATGGATCTGATATCCGTCGACATCGACGCCGGCGATCACCTGCTGCGTGCCAACGGAAGCTCGGTGAAGTTTCCCGGCTTTACTCTGCTCTACACCGAGAGCAAGGACAAGGAGGATGAGGAGGAGGAAAACGTCAGCAAGCTTCCATCTGACATTGCCGACGGGGACAAGCTGACCTTGGGAGAACTGTTCCCAGAGCAGCACTTCACCAAACCGCCGCCCAGATTTACCGAAGCGTCGCTGGTGAAGGAGCTCGAAGCTCAGGGCATCGGTCGGCCCTCCACCTATGCGCAGATCATCACCACGATTCAGGATCGCGAATACGTCGAGAAGACCGACAACCGCGCCTTCATGGCCACCGAGCGGGGCCACACCGTGAACAAACTTCTGGTGGAGACGTTTCCCGAGGTATTCAACGTCGAGTTTACCGCGAAGATGGAGGACAAGCTGGATCAGATCGAGGACGGCAAAGCCGACTGGGTCGATTCGGTGCGCGAGTTCTACGGTTCCTGGAAGGATATTCTCAAAGATGCCAATGAACGCCGACGGGAACTGAAACAATCGCTGCAGGAAGAGTCGTCGATTGTGTGTGAAGAGTGCGGCCGGAACATGGTCATCAAGTGGGGGCGCAACGGTCGTTTCCTGGCCTGCCCCGGCTATCCCGAATGCAAGAATACCAAACCGCTGGAGGGGGAACAGGAACAGCCGGACACAGACGAGATCTGCGACGAATGCGGCGCTCCCATGGTGGTCAAGACCGGCCGCTACGGTCGGTTCATCGCCTGCACCCGGTATCCGGAATGCAAAGGGGTCAAACCGTTCCTGCTGGGTATCGGCTGTCCCGAAGACAAGTGCGGTGGGCAGATCGTCGAGAAACAATCTCGGCGCGGCAAGGTGTTCTACGGTTGCAACAATTATCCCAACTGCAAGTTTGCCAGCTGGGACAAACCCGTCGACGAAACCTGTCCGCAATGCGAGGCGCCACTCCTCTACGAACGCACAAGCCGCGGCGAACAGTCGTCGCTTCATTGCCGGATCTGCAAATACACCCGTTCTGAAACCTCCGAGGCGCCCGAAGCACCCGAAGCACCCGAAAAACAGGTGGCCTGACGCCACCTTGATCCATACCGCGATCACGCTGGATGCACCCAACGCTCACTGCCTCATCGGGCATCGAAGAAGCGGCTGACCGCTTTCTCGATTACCTGGCCGCCGACCGCAATTTTGCCGCCAATACGCTGGCAGCGTATCGTTGCGATCTGCATCAGTTCACTCGCTACCTCTTGCCGCGCCTAGCCGACATCCGGCTTCCCGTAGCGTCCGTGGAGCGCCAGACGATTCGCGAGTTCATGGCGGAGCTGCAGGCGAACGGGCTCAAAACCTCCACGCAGGCGCGGAAATTGGCAGCCGTTCGTGCCCTCTTCCGGTATCTTTGCCGCGAGGGGGTCGTGCCTGCCAACCCGGCGGCGGGATTGCCGACTCCGGAAACGACGTTCAGTCTGCCCAACACCATCAAACTCGCGGAATTCGAGCGCGCGATCCTTCTCCCTCCCAGCGACGATTTTCGCGGGGCGCGAGACCGGGCGATCATGGAGATGTTCTACGGCGGCGGGATCCGGCTGCGTGAGCTGGTGGGACTGAATCTGTCGGCCCTGGAGGAGAGCGGAGGTACCGTGCGCGTCGGCACGGACCGGTTCGAACGCATCGTGCCTGTAGGCGAGCCAGCGTACAAAGCGCTGAGCCATTACCTGTTACAGCGCACCGACCTCGTAGTGGGATTGGAGATCACGCAGGTGGACGCTGGTGCCCTCTTCCTGAATACGTCGGGCAAGCGCTTGCACGTACGCACCGTGCAGCGTATCGTCAATCGCTACCTGGGCGCGGTGGTGGAGGCCAACGGCTTGAGCCCACAGGTTTTGCGCCACAGTTTCACCCGTCACATGCTGGATGCCGGCGCCGATCTGACGTCGGTGAAGGAACTGCTGGGCCACGGGACGCTGGGAGCTACGAAACGCTACGCTCGACCCGATCCGGACCGCCTGCAGGAAATCTACGCCAACGCCCATCCGAGGGCGTGAGGATTCTCCGATGAAGAAAGATGCGATTCACGGCACGACCGTGCTTGGTCTGCGGTTGAGGGGCAAGGTGGTTATGGGTGGCGACGGCCAGGTCAGCTACGGCGAGGTGGTACTGAAACACAAGACGTCGAAGATCCGCAAGCTGTTCAATGACTCTGTCCTGACCGGTTTCGCCGGCGGCACCTCCGACGCCCTTACCCTGCTGGATCTCCTCGAGCAGCGCCTGGAGGAGTTCAACGGAAATCTCGAGCGTGCCGCCCACGAGCTGGCGCGAGAATGGCGTACCGATCGCTATCTCCGACGGCTGGAAGCGATGATCGTCGCCATGGACAAGAAGCGCTCCCTGTTGATCTCGGGTGAAGGCGATCTGCTCGCCCCGGACGACGATATCCTCGGCATCGGATCGGGCGGACCGTACGCGGTGGCCGCGGCGCGGGCGTACGTGGACGCGACAAAACTCACCGCCTCTGAGATCGTGCGCCGCTCGCTGAAGGTGGCAGCGGATCTCTGCATCTATACCAACAGCCAGATCAAGATCCTCGAGCTATGAAGGAACTGACACCAAAGCAGATCGTCACCGAGCTGGATCGATACATCGTCGGCCAGGAGAAAGCGAAACGATCGGTTGCCATCGCCCTGCGAAACAGGTGGCGTCGGCAGCGCGTCGGCGAGGAGATGCGCACGGAGATCGTACCCAACAACATCATCATGATCGGTCAAACCGGTGTCGGGAAGACGGAGATCGCCCGGCGACTGGCTGGGCTCACCAACGCGCCGTTTATCAAAGTGGAGGCCTCGAAATTCACGGAGGTCGGTTACGTAGGTCGGGATGTGGAATCGATCATTCGCGACCTCGTGGATCTGGGCGTGAACATGGTGCGCGCCGAATATGTGGACGCGGTGGAGGCCGAGGTTACAGTAAAGGTGGAGGGGCGATTGTTGGACCTGCTGTCGGACGCGACCAAAGGAAAGGCGAAACGCCGCCGGGACCAGCTGCGGCGACAGCTGCGCTCTGGAAAGCTGGACCAACAGTCCTTACAGATCGAGGTGCCGAAGGATCGCACCCCGATGGTGGAGGTTTTTTCGACGGCGGGCAACCTGGAAGAGATGAGTATCAACCTGCAGGAAATGCTGACGGAGATGACCCCCCCGGCACGCAAGGAGCGGCAGGTTTCATTGGCCGACGCCCGGCATCTTCTGACCCAGGAGGAAACTCAAAAACGGATCGATCGCGACCAGGTGGTGGCCGAGGCGATCGAGCGGGTTACCAACGCGGGTATCGTTTTTCTGGATGAGATCGACAAGATCGCCGGTGAGCCAGCCAAGAATGGCCCCGACATTTCCAGGGAAGGGGTGCAACGGGACCTGCTGCCGATCATCGAGGGTTGCAACGTGGCTACAAAATACGGCATGGTTCGGACCGACCACATCCTCTTTGTGGCAGCCGGCGCCTTTCACACCTCGAAACCTTCCGACATGATCCCCGAGCTTCAGGGCCGCTTTCCCATTCGAGTCGAGCTCGACGCGCTTGAGCAAGGGGACTTCGTCCGCATCCTGGACAAACCGAAGAATGCCTTGATCAAACAGTATACCGCGTTGCTGGCCACGGAGGGGGTTAGACTGACCTTCGAGGCGGCGGCGGTGCGAGAGATCGCCCGCATTGCGTTCGAGATAAATCTGCAAATGGAAAACATCGGGGCCCGCCGGCTGCACACGGTCATGTCCACACTGCTGGATCAGATCCTCTTCGATGCACCAGGCGCGCGCAAAAAGACGCTGCGAATTACCAAATCGTACGTGGTGAAAAAACTTAAAGATGTCCTCGAAGACGACGACCTTAGCCGTTATGTGCTCTGACGCATGCGTCTCCTTGCCTACATCGGCCTGGCCTTTCTGGGAGCCTGCGCCAAGGTAGGCAAACCCCCGGGCGGCCCCGTGGACGAGGCCGCTCCTACCATCGTCTCCCATGCGCCCGCCGCTGATGCCATTCGCGTTGCCTTCGACGCACGGGTCGAGATCCTTTTCAGCGAGCGCATGGATCGCCTGCGTACGGTCGAGGCCATCTTCGTATCTCCCGAATCCCCGATCGAGTTCCAGTGGTCCGGTTTCGGTGGACGACAGCTGGTCCTGCGATTCAAGCGCCCCCTTCAAGCAGATCGCACCTACGTCGTCACCGTCGGGACCGGAGCGCGCGACTTGCGCAACAACCCGCTGGCGGAGTCCTACAGTTTTGCCTTCGGCACTGGAGATCGGTTGAATCAGGCAAGCGTTTCCGGGTTCGTATTCAAGGATCACCTGCCAGTAAGCGGCGTCATGATCTGGGCGTACGACATCGAGAACGTTGAAGGTGAAGTCGGACGGGCGTCTCCTGCCTATCGCACTCAGAGCGGGCAAGGTGGCGGTTACGAATTTCTTCGTCTCTCGGCGGGGATCTACCGCATCGTCGCATTCAAAGATGACAATCGCAACGACGAGCTCGATCAAACCGAGCAGGCCGCCTTGCCTTCGCGGGACCTCGACGTCGGCGAAGATGGGGAAACCCGTGCGGGGGATCTCCTTTTGTACCAGGTAGAGAGGACGGAAACGAAGCTCCAGAAGGTACAGGCACTAGACCGAAACCGGCTTCTGTTAATTTTCTCCGGCGAGGTCGAAGCCAGACATGTGGAAGTGGTTTTGCCCGATCTGGAGATTCTCTCCATCTACAACTCGCCAACAGATCGTCGCAAGGTGTACCTCGCAACCTCAGCGCAAGTGGCCGGAAAGTCGTACCGCATCAAACTGCACGTTTATTCCCGGGAACTTGAATGGGATGAGCCGATCCGCGGCAGCGCCCGCGAGGACAGGAAATCTCCGGAGGTTGTGCGCTCGTTCCTGTCCCCGGGTCAGGTGGTCGGTGATCAGCCACTGCATCTTGTCATGAATGAGGCTGTCGAAGTGGACAACCTCGCCGACCTCTGGAACGACTCCGATTCCACGGAGGTCGTCGAGGGCCGATGGGAGCGAGACTCAGCCACCTCGTTCCGTTTCTCTCCCGCAGCCCCATGGGCCGTCGGAACCCATCGCCTCGAGGTGAACCCCAAACTATTGGCGGACCTGGTGGGGCTCAGTTCGCGAGACAGCGTTTACACCTACAACTTTTCGGCGCTGGAAGAGACCGACCTCGGCGGCATCACGGGCAAGGTCGTGGTTGTGAACTCGGACGCCGACGCAAGCGGCGAAAACTCGACCGATGCCGACGTTTTGGTCGAAGCTATTTGTCAGAAAAACGATCGTACTCACCCCACGACCGCAGCGGCGGATGGCAACTACGAGCTCGTCGGCCTGTTGCCGTGCGACTATGTCTTGTACAGCTTTGTCGACACCAACGGGAATGGCAAACACGACGGCGGTCTTACCAAACCGTACCGGATGTCGGAGCCCTACGGTCGTTATTCGCCGCCGGTAGTTCTGGGCCGGGGTGCCTTGGAGTCGGATGTGGATATGGAGTTGAGATAGATGGCGATGTCCGGTCGATGGTACAACCGGCTGGAAACGCTGGTCTTGCTGACTATCCTGATCGCCGCCGGTGTTGTCACCCACTCCGGCATCGATACGGCGGAGCGGCGCCAGATTCAACTGGAGGCCGGCCTCGAGCAACTCCGCGAGCTGGAGCTGGCGCATCGGCGGGAACACAAACACTTCTTTGATCCCACCGATCCGGCGACCGGGTTGGACTGGAAGTGGATCGAAAGTTACCGCTGGGAGGTGGAGGCGGGTTGGAACCGCTTCGAGATAAGCGTGAGAGCCGATCTGGATGGGGATGGTGCGAAAGGGGTCTGGCGTATCGACAGCGAATCGCCCGGGGTGCGCCACGTGACTGAAGATTGAACGCGAACACGGGTTGCTACTGTCGGTGCAACCGCGCCTCGCTCTGCGTTCCGGGGGGATAAGAGCCCACCACGTGAACATCCATGACGAGCGATTTCAATTCCCCCAAGGTGGCATCGATCGGACCCTCCACAACATCCCCCTCAATATCCAGATAGACGAGATACCGCCAGGGTTCGCCCAGACACTTGCGGGTTTCGAGCTTGCTCACGGCGATGCCATTTCGCGACAGCGTCGCCAACAGCTTCGACGCGGAGACGGTGGAGAGGTCGGCCTTTAGCACGACCGTCGACTTCGACGGTTTCGCGTCAGCTTCAACAGCACGATCGGTGATAACCAGGAAGCGGGTGAAGTTCTGGTGATTTGTCTGAATGTTTGCCGCCAGAATCTGCATCTCGTAGTCAGTCGCAGCCTGGGCTGAAGCGATGGCCGCGTCCTCGGCGTTACCGCGCTCCTTGATCATTTTCACCGCGCCGGCAGTGTCGTAGAACTCCTCTTCAACAACACCAGCAAGACCCTGAACGAACTCCTGACACTGGGCTAACGCCTGCTGGTGGGAGTAGATGCGGCGCACGGCGTCGAGCTCCGTTCCCGGGTGGCCAATGAGACAGTGCTCGATACGCAGGTAGAGCTCTCCTGCAACGAAGGGTCGGCGCGAAACCAGCAGATCCCAAACGGGGTCGATGCTGCCGGCCAGAGAGTTTTCCACGGGAGCCATGCCGTAAGCAGCGCGGCCGTTGCCTACCGCTTCAAACAGATCTGCAAAGGTCTCGCAGGGAATAATCGGAACGTCCGGCGAAAAGAACTCGAACGCTGCCAGCTCGCTGAAAGAACCCAGCTCACCCTGAACCGCAACGGTGGTTTCAGACGAGGAGCTCAGACGGCAATTTCCATCGATATGGGCGGATGGGGGTCGTACTGAAGAAGCTTGAAATCGTCGTAGCGAAAGTGAGAGATATCCTGGCCACGGGCGGCGATCGCCATGCGGGGAAGCTCCCGAGGTTCACGGGTCAGCTGTACCCGCAAAGCATCCACGTGGTTTAGATAGATGTGGGCATCGCCCCCGGTCCATACAAACTCGCCCGGTTTCAGCTCACACACCTGGGCGATCATCATGGTGAGCAGACTGTAGCTGGCGACGTTGAACGGCACGCCCAGACCCACGTCGCAGCTGCGTTGATAGAGCTGGCAGCTGAGCCGTCCATTGGCGACGAAGAATTGAAAGAGACAGTGACACGGTGTGAGCGCCATGAGGTCTAGCTCACCCACGTTCCAGGCGCTTACCAGCATGCGGCGTGAATCGGGGTCGAAACGGATCAGGTCTATAACGCGCTGGATCTGATCGATCTGGTTGCCGTCGGCGGCCTCCCAGGCGCGCCACTGCTTGCCGTAGACCGGGCCCAAGTCGCCGTTTTCATCCGCCCACTCGTCCCAAATAGAGACGTTGTTCTTCTGCAGGTAGGCGACGTTGGTGTCGCCCCTCAAAAACCAAAGCAACTCGCGAATGATCGATCGCATGTGCAGTTTCTTGGTGGTCACGCAAGGAAATCCATCCCCTAGATCGAAGCGCATTTGGTGGCCGAATACGGCCAGGGTGCCGACGCCGGTGCGGTCTGTTTTCTCGGCGCCATTCTCGAGAATATTGGAGACCAGATCGAGGTACTGTTTCATGGCTTCTCACCTGCGGGAGATCTGGAGGTAGGACGTCTCTAATATAGGAAATTGGAATACTTCGGACACCGTGGCGGGATTGACATGTTTCAGGGCGCCGGCTATTTTCGGTTCCGCTAAAATCGAGGCAATTTTTGCACGAGGCGACGTGGCCAAGTGGTAAGGCAGGGGCCTGCAAAGCCCTTATTCCCCGGTTCGAGTCCGGGCGTCGCCTCCATTTTTATATCTTGATGATCGTGCCGGGGTGGCGGAATTGGTAGACGCGACGGACTTAAAATCCGTTGGCCGTTATCGGTCGTGCCGGTTCGAGCCCGGCCCTCGGCACCAATCAAAACAAAGACTTATGCCGATTATATAAGTCTCAATTCGAAGTCTCGTCGGGCAACATTTTCACCCGTTCTTCACCCAACTGCCACTGCGGCAGTCGGGACGACACCATGCACCGAGGAGGCTGGTAGAAGAAACCAGTGCCATGACAACACACCTGTCCTTGAAAGCGCATCTCAAGTCGGATAGAGAAGAGGGACGGTGCGGACACAGGCCCTTTGAACGCATCTGGCATCTTCGCAAAGTTGGCGAAGGATTCCCTTCGGCTATCGCCTGGGTGTTACTCAGTCTGCGACTCGCCTGTCAATTGTTCCAAATCTTTTCGCAACCTTCGGATCTCCTCCTCATCGTATTCGGAGAAGCTGCCACGGGGTCGTTGGTGTGCGATAAGCCCGAAAGCTACGCAGAATATGGCCCGCAAGCGCGGGATGTGGCTAGCCTGTTGGTATCAACAGTTGACACTTTGGCGATACCTTGTCAAGAATCTTCTTTGTCCTTGTGCTGAAGAACTGGGCTTTTGTTTTACTTATCATAAATGGAATTATCGACCTGGGTTTTCGATTTTGTTCTTGAAGATTCGGACAGGCTTTTCTTCGTGTGCCTGAAAAAACTGGACGATCTACCGCCAACATGAGATGATCTTCGGGATTCTTGACAATCGCCTTGCGCGGCGCCTCCTGTTCCCGTTGTACCGATGCCTCAAATGGAGTGCCAAGCGATGGAAATACAGAGGGAAACGGTTCTACTGCCCCGTCTGCGATTCGCACGTCAGCCGCTTCCTGCCCCACGGACGGGATTGAAGGTCCGCCAGGACGCCATGTGTCCAATCTGCGAGTCGATGGAGAGGCACAGGCTGTACTGGCTGTACTACAAAGAGAAAACGAAACTCACTTCTAGTGCTTTTTCCATGCTACACTTCGCCCCCGAAATGGGCCTCGAGGAGAGGTTCTCACGCCTCCCACACTTGCGTCGTGTCTCGTCGGATCTACTAAGCCGCTACGTTGATGTGAAGTCGGACATTTTACAGCTGCCCTTCCGCGATGGGTCCTTCGACATTGTTCATTGTAGTCATGTCCTGGAGCACGTTAGCGACGACCGGCTGGCATTGCGGGAACTGCGGCGCGTGCTTCGACCGGGAGGATGGGGCTTGATTCAGGTCCCTATCTGGAGTACAGGGTCCACGGAGGAAGACCCGACGGTTACCGATCCGAGGGAGCGGCAGAAGCTATATGGCCAACACGATCATGTTCGCCTGTACGGCCGCGACTTCCTCGATCGGATTGAGCAGGCTGGATTCCGAGTCAGCGTCGTATCTGCAGAAGCTATCTTGGGGCCGGGCAGTTTGCGTAGGATGGGTATCCCATCCGACGAGGAAATATTCCACTGCGAAGTCGCGGACCGTACGCAGGTCGAGTAGCGCACGCATGGACAAAGTCTTAGCGACTCATTTACGTCATCCGCTAAACGAGTTTTTTGGAGAACACGAGGACCGGCCTGAGCAACTCCAGTACGTCTTTAGGCGATCCGTGAAACTCCACCCTGCATGTATTTGGAGTAGGGGCAAGCGGCACGAGGGTTTTTACGATTGATCCACCAGGGATCGCGCTGGCAGCCATTTAAGGACTCTACGAGAAGGTGTAGAAGAAGGAAGCTCAGACCGAGGTGCAACGAGAACAGATCGCTGCCCTCCAGAAACATCTAGCCGCTTTGGAGGCGCGGCTGTCACATTTGCCGTAAGGGGGCGCATCAGACCGTGGTTGATCAACTTCAGCAGGGGGTTGTGGACTTCCTACGCGAACAAGGAAACGCACAAACGGGTGTACAGCGAGATGAAGAAGCGGGTGGCGTACCTGGAAGGCGAAAGCCTCAAGTACCTGGCGCTGCATTACTCGACCCAGAACCGGGACTTCTATCCGGAGGAGATCCACCACGGACCGCCAAGCAGTGCCGACTGGCGTCAGCTGCACCAGCGGTATGTGCACGGAGTCTACGAGATGCTGAATCGCTCCCACATTCCGCTAGAGCTGGACAAGCGCCGGCAGCTGTTCCTCGATGACTTTCTCATCGCCGAGAACCGCGGCCTCAAGCGCCGCCTGCATCCGCCGGATCGCTACGGACCGGTAATGACTCCGAACTCGGACGCAGGCCAGATCGCGCTGCAAAGCCGCAGCTCTCCGCAGTGGAACCCGGAGAAAAATCTCTGGGAGTGGTGGTACTGGGGCAGTTGGAGCTGCGAGCCGTACGGAAAGCACGGCAGTACCTCGTTCTCACTCATTACGCCGTATCGGAGGATGGCGAACACTGGGAACAACCGCAGTTGGGTCTGTACGAATGGCAGGGCTCCAGGGACAACAACATCGTGATGGATCCGGACCAGGGAAACCGTGCCCTCTACCACATCGTCCGCGACGAGCGTGATCCCGATTCCCAGCGGCGCTACAAAGCCCTGCTCAAGGTCGAAAATCGGCAAGCCGCCGTTTCTCCCGACGGATTTCAGTGGACCGTACTCGACATCGACGAAATTCCCAGCAGCGGCGAGTCCCACTTTTGCTACGATCCCTTCGGTGAGCAGTTTGTCGCCACGGTGAAACGCAGTACCGTTTGGGGGCGGTCGGTCTGGCTGGTTACCAGCAAGGACTTCGAGACCTGGGAGGACCACGGCTGCGTGCTGCACGCCGACCAGGTTGATTGGGACAACCGGCTGCCGCGGATCCGGCGCGCGGTGGAAGATCCGGCTTATGTCAGTCCGCCCCTGGTGGATGAGATCGACTACATCGCCGAGACCTACCACATGGCAGTGTTGCCCTACGAAGGTCAGTACATCGGATTCGTGCTGATCTTCAATCCCGCCGGCGCCATCCCCCCCCCGCACATGAACTACACCGGCTTGAACCAGGTGGAGCTGGTGGCCAGCCGCGATCTGCGTCACTGGCGTCGCTTGTGCGATCGGCAGGTATTTCTGGGGATCGAGCCCTGGGACGGCAAGGCGTGGGGCAATCAAGAGGTGCTAGTCTGCGGCGCGCCTATCGTGCGCGACGACGAAATCTGGATCTACCACATGGCCGCCCGTTTCCGTGGCCCCGAAGAGGTGTTCCCGGAAGAGTACCGCCCGTACTTCAAGGCAGAAAGCGCGCTGGCGTTGGCCAAGCTGCGCCGCGACGGTTTCGTATCTCTCGAGGCGGAGGGAGCGAACGGTGAGCTCGTTACGCCGCCGCTCAAGCCGCGTGGCTCGGAGCTTTTGATGAACGCAGACGCCAGCGGTGGCGCCCTGGGGGTCGAGGTGCTGGATGCGGAAAGCGGGAGCTGTTTGGAAGGGGGCGATGTGGAGGCGTTCGACGGTTTTAACGGCAACCAGCTTCGTGGTGCGGTTTCTTGGCAAGGACGCAGACTGGGTGAGGTTGCCGGTGGACGCGAGATACGCTTACGGGTTCAGCTTTCCGGTGAAACGCAACTCTACTCTCTGTGGTGCCAGTGAGCATCGGACAAAGCTTTGCAAATCAGGATCTAATCTTTCAATGACGTGGGGGTTTGAGTGAGTATCTGGAGATACGCCGATATGCTGCCGCCCGTTGCGGCCGAACACCGCATCAGCCTAGGCGAAAGCCAGACGCCACTGGTTCGATCTCGACGGATCGGGCCGGCGGCAGGGCTGAAAAACCTTTATTTCAAGCTCGAAGGCAGCAATCCCACCGGCTCCTACAAAGACCGCTTTACCGCGTTTGCCATATCCCAGCTGCTTGCCGAAGGCAAAAACACGGTTCTCGGCGTGTCCAGCGGCAATGCCGGTGCAGCGCTCGCCGCTTATAGTGCGGCCGTGGACGTTCGTTGTTACGTTGCTATCCTGGAAAAGGCGGCGGAAGGCAAGTTGCGCCAGATGCTGGCCTACGGAGCAACCCTGTTGCGCATTCGCGGTTTTGGCTTTGATCCCGTGGCTACAACCGAGATCATGGATGGGCTGGAACCACTAGCTGCAGAAATGGGGGCAGCGCAGGAAATCAGCGCGTTCAAATACTGTCCACTGGCCATGGAGGCGGTGCAGACCATCAGCTACGAGCTGGCAGAGCAGCTGTCCGCAGGTCTCGACCATGTATTCTCGCCCACTGCCGGCGGAGGATTGTCCCTGGCGGTGGCCCGCGGTTTCGAGCGTGTGGGTTGTTCGGCGGCGGTGAACTGCGTGCAGCCCCAGGGCAACAACACCATTGCCGGACCGCTGCGCGAGGGCAAGGAGCAGGCCCAGACGAGTGAGGGGGCCACGACCATCAGCGCGCTGCAAATTGCCAACGTCATCGACGGGGATGAAACCCTGGCAGCGTGTCGCGCCTCGGGTGGGACGGGATATCTAGTCAGCGACGAAGAGATCTATTCAGCACAGGCCAGGATGGCACGCGAGGAGGGTATCTTTTCCGAGCCGGCAGGAGCAATCCCCCTGGCAGGTGTGCTGGACGCCTGCGCCCGCCGGGAGCTGGATCGGGATGCTGTGGTGGTCTGTCTGGTCACGGGAAGCGGCTTCAAAGACGATGCCGCGATCGAACGCATGTTGGACGGCCAATCTTGTCCCCTGGTAGACAGCTTGGAAGAATTCAGGCGGGCCTGTCTCGCACCCAGCAAATAAGCAATCGGCGACATGGCAACTTACCCCGTAGAGATGCAGCTGAATATCAAAACTCCCGCTCGGGACGGGGTCGAGCTCTCTTCGGACATCTATCTCCCGAAAACGCGAGGCACCTTTCCCACAGTTCTCATGCGCACGCCGTACAGCAACAACATGGATGGGAGCGTGGAGAAAGGCCGGCGGCTTGCCAACTGCGGGTACGCCTGCGTGATCCAGGATTGCCGTGGACGCTGGGACTCCGATGGCGACTACTATCCATTCCGCGAGGCCGAAGATGGCTACGACACCCAGGAGTGGATCGGCCGTCAGGAATGGAGCGACGGCAAGATCGGGATGTCCGGAAGTTCTTACGGAGGATGCGTTCAGTGGACCAGCGCTCCACTCCAAAGTTCGCATCTGACCTGCATGGTCCCGCGCGTAATGGCGGCAGAATATTACAACGGCCTCGTATGGCCGGGTGGGACCTTTCAGCTGAACGTTCTAGCCACATGGGGGATGCGCACCAACGGCCGAACGGGCCAGTCAATCGATTTTCACAACTGGACGGAAGCGTTTCGAACGCTGCCCGTGGGTGACTTAGCGAAGGGCGCGGGTCGCGACTTGGCCTTCTGGCAGGACTGGATGGACCATTCGACCGATGACAGCTACTGGGAGGAGTTCAACGACGAGCTGCGTTGGGGTGACATGCTCGCCCCGGCATACATCATGGGTGGGTGGTACGATCTCTACCCCAACCAAACCTTCACCAACTTGAACGGCATGCGCCTTGAAGGTGGGAGCAAGAACGCCCGGCGCAGCCGGCTCATCGTGGGTCCGTGGCCCCACGCACTGGAGACGTGGATTTCGGGGCAAACTCGCTGGTTGATCTCGAGGCCGAAGAGATGCGGTGGTTCGACTACTGGATGCGGGACATAGACAACGGCATCGTAGATGAACCGCCGCTCCGTCTCTTCATCATGGGAAGCAACAGGTGGCAGGATGAACACGAATGGCCGCTGGCGCGGACGAAATGGGAGCGGTGGTACCTGCACTCGAACGGAAAGGCGAATACGGTCATCGGCGACGGTGTTCTTTCAACCGACCTACCACGAAACGAGAACGCCGACACCTTCGTCTACGATCCAGAATTTCCGGTCCCGACAATGGGCGGCAACAACTGCTGCTCACCGCACATCGTGCCCTGGGGCCCCTACGACCAGCGTCCCGTGGAGATGCGAAACGACGTCTTATGTTACACCAGCCAGCCGATGCCGAGCGACGTGGAGGTCATCGGCCCGATCAAACTGGTGCTCTACGCTGCCACCGATGGTCTCGACTCGGACTGGACCGCCAAACTCGTTGACGTCTCGCCCGACGGGTATGCCATGAACCTGTGCGACGGCATTTTGCGGGCGCGCTATCGAGAGAGCTTCTCCGAACCCAAACTCCTGGAAGCTGGAAAGGTGTACGAGTACGAGATCGAGGTTGGGGTTACGGGGAACTGCTTCCGGAAAGGTCACCAAATCCGATTGGAGGTTTCGTCGTCGAACTTCCCGCGATTCGACCGCAACTTGAACACCGGTGGAGACCCGGCGCGGGACGCCAACATGAGAAGGGCGAACCAGTCGGTCCACCACACTTCAATATTCCCATCACACCTGCTACTGCCCCTTATTCCACAGGACTGACCCAAAGGGGTGGGCTCTGCGCGCATGGGGACCCCCGTTAGTGAATCACTGCCTCCGCTCCCAGGTGTTCTTCGAGCCACGCTTTCAGCGGAACGTCCTCCTCCGAGGGCGAGGTATACCCGAGACCGCCCGTATTGCTGACGCCGAGGAGTTGTCTGCGAATCGGGTCGCAGCGATCGAGGTAGTGATCGACAGTCATGTTGTCGCGCGGACGCAACCAGCGGTAAGAGTAGCCGTAAAAGAGCACCCGTCGCGGCGTATGCCAATAGTTGTTGCTTGCCGAATGCCACAGGCGACGATCGAAAAAAACCGCGGTCCCCGCGGGAACGCACACTGGCATGGCGCCATCCAGAAGGCCATTGCGGTCATCTCCCGGAAAGTCGTTTTGCAGGTGGCTGCCGGGTACGATGTAGAAATTGCCGCGGTTTGATTCAGTGATGTCGGTAAGAAAGAATCCCACTTTGAGCGAGACGCGCGGGCGGGGGTTGCTTTCGCAGTCCTGATTGATGCGGCCGCTGTCCTGGTGCCAATTCAATCCCAGACCATCCCTTTCAAGGGTACTTCCTGAAACAGCGGGCGTGACGTTCAGGTGGGTGTGGTACAGCTGGATGTGCCAGCCGAGGATGCCCCACACCTTGGGAAAGGTTTTGTACCAATCGAGCAACTCCAGGAAGTGGTCGTCTCTGCCGATGAAGTCGCGGACACTGGAGCGGTCGCCCGGGGCGCTCTGCAATCGCCGCCGTTCCTCTCCATCGATGCGGTCGACGACGGTGATAAAGGTGCCCACCATATCCTCGGACAATGCGTTTTCGACGAAAAAGAAACCGTCCCGTTCGAATTGCTCCGACTCCTCGGCCGTCAGGAGATACTCGCTATATCTCGAGTCCATCGTTGCCCCCGTGATAAGGTTGGTCAGAAAAAAGAAAATAAGGACAAACGCTTTGTGCGATAATTGCGCATATTATCGCATCGGCCAACAACACCCAAATAATGTAAGGTAAAAGGAGAGTCCAATGCCTGTCTGTCTGGGCGCATACTCGCACTTCGAGCCGATCATGAAGGACAAGACCCACCTGCGCTATCTGGCGCAGTTGGGCGTAGAAAAAGTAATCGTCGGCTGCAACGATCCTGCCATCACCCCCCCGGGGGGCAAGGTTGGGGGAAGAAAACCGGGGCTGAAGTGGGATTATCTCAGGATCGTAAATCTGGTGAACGAGATCCGCGATCTAGGCATGGAGCTGGGAACACTCGAGCTAACCCCCCAGGCGGAAGCGTCCGCCATGGAGCATATCTGGCTGGGGGGTGAGCTGCGCGACCGACAGATCGAGAACCTGATCCACAACATTCGGTTGGCGGGCAAGGCGGGGGTCACCCTGATGGCGTATCACTGGATGTGCAATCCGGAGACCATGGTGAACGCGTCCTGGCGCCACTCCTACGAGGTTCCCGGTCGCGGCGGTTCGCTGCTTTCGGCGATCGACATGAAGAAGCTGGAGCCGCTGCCTTTGTTTCGCGGGCGCGAATACAGTCGCGAGGAGATGTGGGACAACTATGAGTACTTCGTGAAGAAGATCCTGCCGGTGTGTGAGGATGCCGGTGTGCGCATGGCGGTGCATCCCGACGATCCGCCGGTGGAGAGCATGGGCGGCATGCCACGGTTGTTCTACAACCTAGAAGGACACCTGCGGGCGCTGGAGATTGCCGACAGCCCGGTGTGGGGAATCAATATGTGTCTGGGGAACTGGCAGGCGATGGGCATCGATCTGGATCACGCCATCAACAGCCTCGGTGGCGAGAAGATCTTCATGGGGCATGTGCAGGCGGTCAATGGGACGGTTCCCAAGTTCCAAGAAGCGTTTCTCGACCTTGGCGACTGCGATTTCCTCGCCGTGGTCCGTGCCCTGAACAAGGCCGGCTCCGATGCCCATCTGGCGCCGGCGCACTGGCCGCGCATCGTCGGCGACGACGGTTTTCGCCAGGGCAATGCTTTCGATCTGGGTTATATGCGCGCTTTGATTCAGACGGCGGCGAGGGAGCCGTAGGTATGGCCAAACGAGAAGTTGCGCCCCCGCGACAGGGGAATTATTTCAGCAACAGGGCACTCATGATGGAAAGCCAACTGGCCAGGACGATGCCAGATAGCCAGCGGAAGCGTGTGTCCATCTCCTGGCGAAACGTGCCGAATTCCTGTCTCGTGCCAGCAATATCGTTCTTAAACTCTTGTCTCGTGGCACCAAGTTCGTTCTTGAATTCCTGTCGTAATAGAAGATTGTCGCCTTTTAGCTCGACGCGTAATTCCGCGAATCCCTTTTCCATCGTGCTGTGGAGCTGGCGCTGATCTTCTTCGATCAGGGTGAGCCGACGGTCGACCTGCTGGAGTACTTCGCGGGAAGTGAGTTCGGGAATTTCGCTCATGGATTGGCCTCGCAGAATAATATACCTTGACGTGACTGCCCGACCAAGCCGCTGCAAAACCAGAATTCAACCGCTCGGAGAAATGTTATGATCGTGGGTTCAGGAGATTTTGTGTACGAAGTCGCTGAGGGCTGGGGCTCGTACCCTGCAGACTGGAGGCTCGGTTGGGTAGCCGCCGTCGGTGTTGACTCTAAAGACCGCGTCTACGTTTACAATCGCAGTGAGCATCCTCTCGTGCGCCTCGACAGGGACGGCAACTTCATCGACTCGTTGGCAGAGGAGATTCTCGTCGATGCCCACGGGATCCTCATCGACGAACGGGATCAGATATTCTGCGTCGAACGGGAAGCCCACTGCATGCGGCAACTCGATACCGACGGAAACCTGGTCTCCACCCTTGGCACGCCGGGAGCGCAGGGGGCCGAAGGTGAGCCGTTCCGCCTGCCCACCGACATCGCCTTCGATTCCGCCGGCGACATGTATGTCTCCGATGGCTACGACAACGCCCGCATCCACAAGTACACAGCGGCGGGAGAGTTGATCAAATCCTGGGGCAGTCCCGGCAACGGTCCGGGCGAATTCGATCTACCTCATTGTGTTCGCGTCGACAGGAACGACCGCGTCCTCGTCTGCGACCGCACCAACAGCCGCGTGCAGATCTTCGATACCGAAGGCGCGTACCTGACGGAGTGGGGCGACCTCAATCGCCCCGATACGATCCACATCGACGAGGACGACATCGTCTACATCGCCGAGCTCGATCAGCGGGTCAGTATCCTGAATCTCGAGGGTGACCTGTTGTGTCGCTGGGGCAAGGGAGAGCGGTTGGACGAACCGGGAGAATTTCTCGGCTGTCCTCACGGCATCTGGACCGACAGCGCCGGCGATCTATACGTCGGCGAGGTGCAGACCGATCAGCGGCTGCAAAAGTTCGTGCGCCAACGCTGATCGAAGATTTTCTACGGCAAGGAGGCCTAGTTGGAACGCCACGAGATCACCACCGGCACATCGGATGCAGTTGTTGTTGGATCCTTCCACGAAGCTTCCACCCCTGTCTTCAAAGCGAACCTTCATTGCCATAGCACCCACAGCGATGGCAAACTGTTACCGCAAGAGATCGCCGATCTCTACTTCGCCGAGGGGTACCAGATTCTCTGCATCGCCGACCACGACGCCTACGGCGATCAAGACGGTGACGGAGCTCACGACTGGAACCTGGACGGCCAGGTCATGTCCCTTGCCCGACCCCGAGGCGAGGGCTCCAAACCCCACTTTCCGTGCAACGAAGATGCGGGCCGCGAGGCTTACCTGCGCGACTACACGCGGACAGCCGCCGAGCAGTCGCGGCCATGGGTCGGCGATAACTGGAAAATCGACCGGGAAGGGAAGCTGCTGATGCTGCCCGGTTTCGAGGACCACTTCACCGGCCCCCACATCGTGGTCAACGGATTTCCCATCCACACTGCGGGAAGCGACGTCGCCAGGTTCAGAGGAACGACTGACTATCGCGCCGTGACGCAGGAAGCGGGTGGCGTGGTCTACCTGCCCCATCCGAACGAATGGGAAGACGAGCCGGAATTTTTCCTCGATCACCCTGAACGGCGTCGATTCGACGGCATCGAAGTGGTCAACGGGTACCTCATGCGTCACGGGGGGCAGGAGAGTCCCGCCGGCAAACGCGGGTTTGCTCGCCGACTCTGGGACGGCATCCTCAGCGCCGGGGTCAGCTGTTGGGGGTTCGGCAACGACGATATGCACACGGACGGTCGCGATGGTGGTGCGGGGCCGTTCTCGGCCTGGTCTCAGGTCTGGGCTGATGCGCTCAGCAGGGAGGATGTGCTGCAGGCGTTGCGCAGCGGATGTTTTTACGCTACAACCGGCGTCTCGGTGTTGTCGCTTACGCTGGAGGATGGCAAGATCTGCGTCGCAACGGAGAACGGGTCGCGCGTTCGGTTCGTCGGACGGGGCGGAACGACCTTGCTGGAGGCAGAATCGTCGTCAGCGGAGTATCGCGTCGTGGGTGATGAGGGGTACGTCCGCGTCGAGTGCGCGAGCAACGAGCTCCGCTGGCCGGCCGAGCAACCAGAGCTACTTCAGTGGGCTTTCTGTCAGCCACTGTGGATTCTCGGCGAGAATCAGGATCTGCCCGAGGGACTCCCGATGTCTTGATCCATCCTGCAGAGTTGGGAGCGGTTCTACACGATTCTTGACCATCCAGCGCAAAAAGCAAGGAATCCGAGTTCCTGGAATGCGGTCCACGACCCGTGCAGACTGCTAGAGCCGGTACGCGAACAGCTTCGACTGAAACATCTGCACCCGAATAGCCGCCATCTCGCCGACCCCGGTGATATCGCTACTGCCTTTCCAGGTGACGACCTGGTCTTCTTCGTCTCCCACCAGGCGGTCGCACTCCTCGAAGGAGTAGCCTTTGAGCGGGTTGGCGTCCGGGCACATCATCGTCGGGATCAACGGCAGCAGCTCGATCTTGATCCAACCTCCCGGGGCGCAGCGATAGTTGAGGCGCAGTTCGTTTTCGCGGCGAAACACGGTGGGTATGGTGAAGGATCCTTCGTTTTCCGCCTCTACTCCGCACAGGCGGTGGGGGCGCCAGCGCGCCCAACGGTTTTGGATGGGTTGTGCGTCAGGGAAAAGAGCACGTTGGTATTCTTCATCCCCATCCACGGTGTGCAGCCTTGAGTTGCCCTGGTAGGGCACCGCCCAGTTACCATCGGGAAGCTCTACCAAGCCGTTGCGCCAGATGTGCATCTGCGCCTCCTCGCCGCTGCCGTGCGCGCCCAAATTCATTATGGGCCGGCGTTCCGGCCGCGTCCACACGATGCCATCGCGGCTGAAGGCGACCTGCGTATCGACGGTGTCGGTGATCTGGTGGAACACGGGAAGAAACATGGCGTGAAGATCCTGGCGGCCCGGATAGGCAAAATAACACGCGCCGTAATAGGAAATGTCCAATGGGTCCTGGGCATCGGGATGGATCAATAGTTTGGCCGCGGGCCATGTCCGGAAGTCTTTGGTGCGGGTTATCCCCACCGCGCGGCGCACCACCTCCGTTTCGGGGATGCTGGTACCCAGGCTTTGCGGTTCGACGGGGGCGCATCCCTGCGGCTGAATGAAAGCGAAGTAGTCGTTGTTGTGCTCGTCGTAACCTGGGCAGATGCCGCCGTTCACCGAATAGTGGGCGAGAGGTTCGTCGATCTTGGTCCAGGTGAAGCGGTCCGGCGAGTACCAGCCCATCAAGCGGCCTTTGAGAACCACCTTTCGTCCGGTGTACGCAGCACCCTCATACTGTTCGGCGCGCCAGCACGTATCCGCCTCGCCGCCATCCAACTCCTCGCTGCCACCCACCTCCTCGCCGGTATCGCGATCCTTCCAGTAGCCCTGGGCTTCCAGCATTTTGTAGCGTTCCGCCGCTGGTGCCGAGGGATCTTCGAAGATGCTGCCTGGTATCGGGGTCTTGAGGATGTTGTTTTCGGTGGAGCCGTTGAACTCGGTGTGGCCAAGCACCGGCCGCTCCCAGTTATAGCCGTCATCGCTGACCGCATAGCAGGACCTGTCGCCCCCAGCGCTGTAGAACATGTGGAGGCGTCCGTCCTCGTTCCAGATGTGGGACGGACCGAAGTAGCCGGTTTCCCACTCTCTTTCAGGTTTCAGAAAAGTTTCCGATTGGTTTGCCGCTTCTATGCGCAACTGCACGCCGAGCGGCCCGTCGAACATCTCGTAGCGACCATCGCTGGTCATGCTGCGGTGGCCGGTAAAGATCTCCGCCACATCCACCATCGCCATCCAGGTGCCGGGGTTGTACCGTGGACGCACCCAGTCGCCGGGAAAGTAACTGCCGCGTTCGAGGATTTCCTGCCGTTGGTCAGCCATTTCGATCTCCGTTAGTCAGGGATGTTGAGATTCAGTCTAATCCGGCGAGTCGCTCTTGACCCGCCAGATTAAAACCAAACCATCGAGGGGAAACAACCAGTTCAGGTCCAGGCCGTATCGGCTTAGCGCTAGGCGATGCCGTCGAACCGTGAGATGCTGAAGGGCTCGAGGTCCGTTTCCAGGTCGAGCCCCATGGCAAGGTCGCCAACGAGCTTGCCGCTGTACGGCCCCAGCTGCAAGCCCGACGGTCCATGTCCTGTCGCCAGGAGGATACCTTCGATTCCAGGAACGCGACCGAGGACGGGCACGCCATCGGGCACCAGGGGTCTCAGCCCAACGCGGATCTCGCGGATCTCGGCATCCTCGAGTCCCGGCGCGACGCGGCAGGCTTCGTCCAAGACCTCCTCGACGCCGGCAGCCGTCGTCCGCGGCTCGAAGCCCGATCCAGTTTCCCGGGTGGCGCCGACCACGACGCGGCTGTCATCCCAGGGGACCATGTAATGACCCCGAAAGCCGCTCACGATCGCCCAGTTGGAGGTGTCGACGCCGGGCAGTCCAAGGTGGATGATCTGCCCACGTTGAGGATGCACTGGAATCTGGATTCCGAGCTGACGACCGAACTGGCTGGACCAGGCGCCGCCGGCGATGATCACGTTTTTCGCCTCGAGCTTCCGTGTCTCGACCATGACGCCGGTGATTCGGTTGCCGTCGCGGACAAGCTCGTCAACGGAGGCTTCTTCCACTGCGAGTCCATGAGACAGCGCCGCTTTTTGCAGCGCTCGGTGTAGCAAGCGGCCGTCGACCCGCGTCCCCTCGGTGTAATGGATCGCACCGAGGGTGGGTGCTAACGGTGGAAAAAGCGCACTCGCTTCGGCCGCAGATACCTCGCGCATCTGGGTAGCATCCGGCCGACCGGTTTCTCGCTGGCGATCGAATATCAGCGACCTGGCGTGTTGGTAGGCCGCTTCTTCATCCTCGCTGATGGCGACGATTAGTTTGCCACAGACCGCGTAGCCCGTGTCGCCGTCTTGTTCGGCGTTCAAGCGCGCGATCAATCCTGGGAAATAATCGAAGGCGCGAAGCCCGAAGTCGAAACGATCCGATTCTCTAGTGGCGGTGGCCGCGGAGAGGATGCCGGCGCCAGCGTCCGTTGCCCGACCGACGTCCTTGCGATCGAGCAATAGAGTCTGCGCCCCACTGGATGTTAGATGATAGGCTGCGGCGCTACCAACAATGCCGCCACCTATGACAATGGCGTCGTATCCCACGGGCGGCAGTTTGGTCTCAGGCGGAGGCTAGGACGATCCCCAGCGGCTGGGACCGATCCCGCCGGCATCCCGAGCCATGCCATCCGGACGGTTGGGCACATCGAAATCGATGCTGCGCGTATTGAGGCTGCGGAAGAACGGTTTTATGTGCTCCGGAAGCGTAGCCACCTTCTCCGGCTCCCAGTCTTCTTCGACGTCACCGATAGGACCGGCCCAGTTTGGACGGTACGCGATGGCCAGCATGCGCCGGTCGCGCTCGCTGTGATTCGGAAAATTGCCATGGAACACATTCTGGTTGATCACCACCGCCGAGCCCGCCTTGCAACACACCATCATTTCTTCGGTATGGCTCAGAAAGCGGTTGTACGGATTGCCGTGAATATGCATCGACAGATGGGAGCGGGGTATAACCTTGAACGGCGAGCAGTCCGGGGTCTGGTCGTCGAGGTAATACAGGGCGCGCGCCAACACCGGCGAGCTCGACTGCAAGCCGAAGATCTTGGAGCCGTACGGCTGTGCGTCGGTGTGTATGGCGATACCCGGATGACCCGGCTCCGAGCAGCCGTAGCCGCAGGAGGTGCAGATCACCTCATCGCCGAAGAGGTCCTTTAAGAACTGGATCATGGGTGCGTGGGCGATGACGTCGGTGGCGGTCGGCGAATCGGTCCATTGAACATTCCCGGAGCCCTGCTGGTGCGGGCTGTAGTCGGTGCTCCGCATGGGCAGCCGGCGCAGCTCCTCCCGGATCGTCTCCAACGTCTCCGGTGAGAGCAGGTCGGGCAGGACGACATACCCTTCCAGCTCGATGTTGCGGATCTGCTCAGCGCGGGTCAGGCTCGACCAGTCCGTCTCGTCCCGGGGAGCGATGGCAATCTGCTCTTTGCTGTTGGTAAATGAGGTATCCATATCTCAGAATTTGTCCTGTTATGCGGCCGAGTCAAGCGCCGGCCGCGTGGTCACGTCTAATAACGTTTGCATCTGCTAATACGCGATCGCGTAGCCATCCTGCCGTGGATCGACGCCTGCGAGCAGCGCGCCGCTCTCCGGTTCGCGCCGGATGAACTGTGCGTTTCCGGGGCCGCCCCAATCGCCCAGGATCTCCAGTGTATGTCCCCGTTTCTCCAGACCTTTGCGCACCTCGTTGCCGAAGCGTGCCTCCAGCTGCAGCGAATCCTCGCAGGTGTGAGGCACCGTTGATTCCATCGGGTTTTGCTGGTTGCGCCAGCGCGGCGCTTCCACGGCCTCCTGTGGCGTCATGCCGAAGTGGATCGCGTGGGTCAACAGCTGCAGGTTGGTCTGCACCTGCGTGTCGGCTCCGGGCGTTCCACAGATGATGACGGGCTTGCCCAGCTTCATGGCGATGACGGGATTCATGGTGTGACGTACCCGTCTTCCTGGAACGAGACAGTTCGGATGACCTTCGTCCAGGTGCCAGTAGGTCATGCGGTTGTTCAGCAGGATGCCGGTATTGCCGGCGATCATGCTTGACCCCAGGCTGGATTGAATGCTCTGCAACATGCAGACTACGTTCCCCTCGCCGTCGGCAACGGTGAAGCAGGTCGTGTCCTCCTTCGCCTCGGGTATGCCGGTGGTTACCTCGGTGCTGGCACGCGTCGGATCGATCAACGCGGCGCGCTTGGCGGCGTACTCTTTCGACAGCAAGCGTTCGATGGGCACATCGCGGAAATCCGGGTCGGCCATGTGGGTTTCGCGGTCGGCGAAAGCGAGCTTCTTCGCCTCCACCATGATGTGCACGCTTTCCGCGGTCAGGCAGCCCATGGCAGGAATGTCGAACTGCTCGATGAGATTCAGCTCCTGCAGCAGGATATGACCGCTGGAGTTAGGTGGCATCTCGTAAACCCGATGACCGCAATAGTCGACGTAGATCGGCTCGTCCCACCGTGCGTTGAAGCCGGACAGGTCGTCGTAGGTAATCAGCCCGTCGTACGCTTCCATGAAACGAACAATTTCGCGAGCGATCTCACCTTGGTAGAAAACATCGCGGCCGCCACCGGCGATGGTTCTGAGGGTTTGTCCCAGGTCGCGTTGAAAAAGTAGCTCACCTGGATCGAGCGGTCTGCCATCGGGCTCAAAGATGGCGCTGGTGTACGGATCGCTGGAGAACTGCTCGTGTTCGGTGTGCAGCGTGGCGGAGAGCTTGTGACTGATAGGGAACCCCTGCTCGCAGAGCTCGATCGCCGGTGTCAGCACCTCAAGCAAGCCGAGTTTACCAAAGCGCCGATGCGCCATCATCCAACCGTCGACCAATCCTGGTACCGACACGCTCAGGCTGCCCTTCATCGGAATGCCGCCGCGCTCGACATAAAAGTCACGAGTAGCCGCTGCCGGCGCCGGCCCGGTCCCATTGATCCCGTGGACCTTTCGGGATTGCCGGTCGTAGAGCATGATAAAACCGTCGCCGCCGACACCGGAGCTGGGCAGCTCAACCACTCCCAATGCCGCCGCCGTGGCGATGGTGGCGTCCACCGCATTGCCGCCGGCCTGAAGAATGCGGATGCCAGCCTGCGAAGCGAGCGGATGGCCGGAGGTCACGGCGCCGTTTAATCCCATGACGTTCTGGCGGAAGGCGGGATAGGTTATTTGATGGGGTGACGACATGGTTGTACCCTTTGACAGCACCACGGCATAGCTCAGGTGCGCCTACAATACATGGAGAAGGTCATGGAAGCAACCAACGTGCACATCGATCCGGAGCAAGAGATCGATTTCATGAATGTCGACGAAACCGATTTCAGCAGATTCACGCTGGGACAACGAATCCGCCATCTCGAAGTCGAGGGTTTCGCGGTATTACCCGACGTGCTCGATGCGCAGCTGATGGAGCAGATCAAAGCGGAGATGGCGGATGCGCCGATGCAAACCAAAGATTACAGCGACGCGCAGACCTTTTTCTTGGAACCGCAGTGGCGCAGTCCGAGCGTGGCGAAGCTGATCGCACACCCTCCCGTAATCGAGTTTCTGGAGGCTCTTTTGGGGACCGACATCGTGTTTACCAAAGGACTTTTCACCCGCACCCTGTCGAGTTCGCCGCCGATCTCATTGCATACGGACGGCCAACCGTTCGGCTCTTCGATCTTTGGTTACGAGGGCAGTTCGCCGCGCCTGCTTCGCGTCCTCTATTATCTCGACGACCTCACACCTGAGCGAGCCCCGTTTCGTCTGGTGCCTCGATCGCACCTCTCGTTTCACGCCGAGGCCAATCCGTACGTGCGCTATAAGTGGCATCCAGGTGAGATCACTCTTTGTGCAGGAGCCGGGACGGCAGTGATAGTTCCTATCAACCTGTTCCACGGCAGCCATCCGAACCGGGCAACCTCCCAGCGGACCCTCGTGCAGTTTGGCTACCGCCCAGCCTGGGCGGGCCCGATCAATCCGATGGAGGAATGGGACCCGGACCTGGTGGCCGCCGCCGGGCCGGAAGCCAGGCGTTTTCTGCAGAGTCCGAATACGACCGGCCTCCAGTGGGAACAGTCCCACAAACCCAAGGGCATGAAAACGGACGCGCCGGCCATTGATCCCAAGCGCTGGGACGGGTAAACGCGGTCATGCCTTCGATGGGTAGTAGAGGTGCCGGCGCTTCCTATCCCGCGTATTCCAAATCCTCACGTTCATCGGTGTTGCTCTCGAAATGGACGCGATACCCGTCGGTATCGGAGAGACACGTGTGCCAACACCCGTTGCTGACAGTGGGTTTCGAGGTTTCGATTCCTCGCGATCTGATGTCACGGTAGATCTCCAGGGCGTCTTCA
The DNA here is from genome assembly GCA_965217095.1 of Candidatus Latescibacterota bacterium. Lineage (GTDB taxonomy): Bacteria > Latescibacterota > UBA2968 > UBA8231 > UBA8231 > CAYNZV01. Next base: position 3,844,510 of record OZ244235.1, on the reverse strand, counting down.
CACATGAAGTAGATCGAGACGCCCTCGCCCACCTTGCCCTCAGGGACCCAGGAATCGTGTCCTTCCGTTGGGAACTCCTGCAGCATCAGATTCACGCTTCCCTTGCGAAGCCTGCACCAACGCAGTTGTCCACCGTCCACCCATTTGTCTTTCATCTCGAAGCCGAGACCGTCGACGTAAAACCGCAGCGATTCTTCCATGTTCGAAACTGAGAAAAACGGCACCGCCTCTTTTACGTTGGCTTTGGTGGTCGTTTCGCTTTCCATCGCCCGTGCCCTTTCGGATGGTCTTCAGGTTGCCGTGATTACAAAACAGGACGAAGATACGCTCCGAGAAGAGGTGCGTAAACTTCCGCCCTATGCGGTTGGAGTCCTTTCGGCATCCTTCTATATTGGTCCCGAAATCCTGCTTGGGGAACACCCAATCTGACGAGTTGGACTACGCTCCAAATCCAACAGGCTGCAATCGCACTATGAAAGCAACCACCAGATTCCGCCAGCTGTTGAGCCAGCCCGGCATCATTGTGGCACCGGGTGCCTACGATTGCCTCACCGCCAGGATCATTGAGCAAGCCAGGTTCCCGGCCGTCTACATGACCGGCGCCGGAACTTCCGTTGCGCGTCTGGGTTACCCCGATTTGGGCTTGGCCACCATGAGCGAGATGGTCGCCAGTGCCACCGACCTGGTTGGCGCGGTCGGTCTTCCGGTTATCGCCGATGCCGACACCGGTTACGGTGGTATCCTCAATGTGCAGCGTACCATCCGTGAGTACCAGTATGCAGGAGTGGCGGCTGTCCACATCGAAGATCAGGAATCCCCCAAGCGCTGCGGCCACCTCGACGACAAGCGTGTGGTTCCGCAGGAAGAGATGGTGGGCAAGATCCGCGCTGCTACCGACGCCCGCACCGACGACGACTTCACCATCATCGTACGCACGGACGCGCTGGCGGTTACCGGCTGGGACGACACCATGCGCCGCTGCGAGGCGTACATCCAGGCCGGCGCGGATGTGCTCTTTGTGGAAGCGCTGCGCTCGGCAGAAGAAGCGGAGCGGGTTACACGCACCTTCGACCTGCCCCTCCTCTACAACTTCGTGGAGATGGGCAAGTCTCCCTTGATTCCGGCGTCCGAGTTGGAGCGCCTCGGTTTCAAGTTGGTGATATTTCCGGTCAGCGCGCTGCTGACGGTCGCGAAAACCGTTGGCGATCTGATGCGGCAGTTGCAGGAAAAGGGTACGACCGCCGAACTGACAGGGGACATGGTAGGTCTGATGGAATGTTTCGAGATGGCGGGGTTTTCCAAATGGCTGGCCCAGGATGATCAGTTCGCTGAAGATTCAACGTCGGTCCCATAAGCCCGTCGCGGGCGGAAGGAGATGAAGATGGCAACCATCGGCATGGTCGGGCTCGGCGTCATGGGCGGCCCTATGGGTCGAAATCTCCTGAAGGCGGGACATGACCTCAAGGTGTACGATAAAGCCGAAGCCGCTGTCGACACACTCGTTGCGGCTGGTGCCCAACCCGCCACTCAAGACAGCGTTGCCCGCGACGTCGAAGTGGTCATCACCATGCTGCGCACGGGCGATGTCGTCACCGAAGTGTTATCCGGTTCCACAGGCCTGCTGGCACGCGCCACAACAGATACGCTCTTCATCGAGTCCTCAACCATCGACGTCAACACCGCGCGCGTTCTGTCCGCTGAGGCTATCGCTGCCGGCATGGCGATGGTTGACGCTCCAGTCTCCGGCGGCGTGGCGGGAGCCGAAGCGGCCACGCTCACATTCATGGTCGGGGGCGAGGAGGGTGTCGTCGGCCGAGCAACACCGATCCTCGAAGCGATGGGTCGCTCCATCGTACACGTGGGAGCGGCCGGGGCAGGCCAGGCCGCCAAGATCTGCAACAACATGATCCTGGGCATCTCGACGATCGCCGTGGCCGAAGCGTTTCGATTGGCCGACAAGCTAGGGCTCGACGCCAAAACCTTCAACGAGATCGTCAAAAACTCCTCCGGCAACTGCTGGGTGATCAACACCAACCATCCGGTTCCCGAGATGTCCCCGATTTCGGCCGCGAATAACAACTACCGCCCCGGTTTCAGCAGCTCGCTGATGCTCAAGGACCTGCTGCTCAGTCAAAACGCGGCCGAGCATTTCGGCGCTTGCACGCCCATGGGCGCCAGGGCTGCCGAACTCTATAGCGACTTTGTCGAGGCCGGCAACGCCGAATTGGACTACGCCGGGATTATCAAACTAATAGAAGCGCAAGAGTTGAGGCGGTAACGTCAGCGGAATGAACTCGAAACCGAACATCGTCCTCATAGTAGCAGACGACATGGGTTTCTCCGATCTGGGCTGCTACGGCGGTGAGATCGCCACCCCCAACCTCGATCGCCTCGCCGCCCACGGCCTCCGCTTCACCCAGTTTCACAACAACGCGATCTGCAGCGCCACCAGGGCCTGCCTTCTGACCGGTCTCTACGCCGAACAGGTTGCCCCGGAGAAACCGCACGGCAGCGTCACCATCGCCGAGCTGCTCAAGCCCGCCGGCTACCGCACCTCCATGGCCGGCAAGTGGCATCTGCAAGAATACCTCACCGGACTGCCGTTCGAGCATGGTTTCGACCGCAACTACGGCCCCACCGGCGGGGGCTGCAATTATTTCAACCCCGGTGAACAACGCCCGGGAGAACCGCGGCCCTCGAGAAAGAGCCCGAAACATGGCCTGGAAACCTTTGCCATCGACGACAAGCTCGTACAACCCTACACCCCCGACAAACAATTCTACTCCACCGACGCCTTCACCGACAACGCTTTGAATTACCTGGATGAACAGAGCGGTGGAGAGACCCCCTTCTTCCTTTATATGGCCTATACGGCGCCGCACTATCCGCTGCAGGCCCGGCCGGATGACATCGCCAAATACCGTGGGAAGTACAAGGTCGGCTGGGACACCCTCCGCGAGCAGCGCATGGCGCGCATGCTCGACAAACGTTGGGGGCTGTCGGCGCGGGATCCGGACTCGCTGCCGTGGGACGAGATCGAAAACAAGGATGCCTGGGATCTGAAGATGGCGGTCTATGCCGCCATGGTCGACCGACTGGATCAGAACATCGGCCGGCTGCTCGCGAAAATCCGCGAGCTCGGTGAAGAGGAGAACACCCTGGTGCTCTTTCTGTCGGACAACGGCGCCAGCGATGAGGAGCGTACCAGCACCCCCGACATTCCGCCCGGACCGCTGGATTCTTACCATTCGGTCGACCTGCCGTGGGCGAATCTCAGCAACACGCCGTTCCGCAAGTTCAAACGCTGGAACCATGAAGGCGGGATCGCCACCCCACTGATTGCCTACTGGCCGCAGGTAATTTCGGGTGGCGAGATCACCTCTCAGCTGGGACACCTGATCGACGTGATGGCCACCTGCGCCGACGTCGCCGGGGCCGAGTATCCCTCCAGATACGGGGGTCGTCCAACCATTCCGCTAGAAGGCAAAAGCCTGTTGCCGATCTTCCAGGGTGAGCAGCGCGACGGTCACGAGGCGATCTACTGGAATCAGGATGGCGACTGGCGCGCTGTACGCGCCGGCAAGTGGAAGCTGGTTTCCCCCGACTATACGGTGGCCTACAAGCCGTGGCGCCGGGATGCCGAGGCACAGATACCGCCGCTCGATATGGATGTCCCTTGGGAGCTATACGATATGGAGGCCGACCGCACCGAGGAGCACAACCTCGCCGACCAGTACCCCGACCGGGTGCGGGAGATGATCCGGATGTATAACATCTGGGAGCAACACTGCGCGGAAAGCTGATCGAAGCTTTGACTTGTATGCTCAAAATATGCATATTCATGCATATGAGAACGACACTCAATATAGATGACGAGCTCCTGGGAAGGGCCTCGAAGCTGACCGGCGTCAAGGAGAAGACGTCTCTGGTTCGCCTGGGTCTCGAAGCGCTCATCGCCCTGGCCAGCGCGCGCCGTCTTGCCAAACTAGGCGGGACTGAAAAGCAGCTCCGCAAGACCAAACGTCGGCGTCCAGCCGCCTGATGGTTCTGGTTGATACTTCCGTTTGGGTCGATCATTTTCGACGGGTCAATTCGGCGCTGGTCGAATTGCTGGAAGAAGGAAGTGTCGCCTGCCACCCGTTGGTCATTGGCGAATTGTCCTGTGGGAATCTGCACAATCGGGATGAGATTCTCGGGCTCCTGGGAGCCCTGGCGTCAGCTCCTGTCGCGGAGGACGACGAAGCTCTCCGTTTCCTCGAGGATGAGGAACTCCACGGGCGCGGGGTCGGCTGGAATGCCATACACCTCCTTGCTTCCGCACGTCTGATGCCATGTCCTCTCTGGACCCTGGACAAGGCTTTGCGAGCCATGGCTGAAAGTCTTCAACTTGCCGCCCAGTTTCCCCATTCACGCTGACAACGGGCCGATTGCATTGAAGCCGTTCCACTCCCTTAGATTGGGCAAGAGAAAATGAGAACACACGACTGCGAACCGACACTCACTGATTCAGAGGTGATGAACTTCTGCCGCGAGGGGTACATCGTCCTAGAAGCGGTAGTGCCGGACGAGATCAACAAACGCACCTGTGAATTTCTGCTGCACGATGATCTGACGGAAAAGCTGCTCGAGGAGGACTGGTTCGTCGACAACGTGCTACTCAATCCGCAGGCGGCCGGGGCGGTCCGCTCGCTCCTGGGCAGCAACTTCAAACTGACGATGCCTTTCATCTTCAATCACCTCGGCGAGGAGCTCGCCGAAGCACAAGGGTGGCATCGCGACGGTTCCTCGCACTACGGTCCCGAGCTCGACTCACTGCAGGTGTTCTACTATCCGCAAGACACGCCGAAAGAGCTTGGACCCACCGAAATTCTACCGGGATCCCACTTCCTGTTCGGCGGTTTTTCACACATGGAACACTACCGCAACTTCAAAGGGGTCGTCTCCTCGGCGTCACCAGCGGGCTCGATTTTCCTGACCGCCTACCCGGTCTGGCATCGACGCGGTAAGTCGACGGTGAAAGCACGACGCAATCTGCTCAAATACTGGTACACGCGAACGGTGGCACCGCAGCGGGACTGGATATCGGACCCGGAGCTCGAAATGGCCCACGTCTACCACTGCACCGATTTCAACATCGACCAGCGGGACGCCCATCGCGCCATGGATGACTCGGCGGAGATGTTCTACTGGCTGAGCGGTGAGCACGAGAAGTGCCGTGCCTGGAGCAATAACCTTCCGGTCTACTATTACGAATCGGATGAGAGCTGTCCCCAGTGCAACAACATCGTGCCCGGGCGCTGATGGCAAATCCGATTCAACAACAGGTCCAGTTCTGTATCGAGGCGTTCAAGCAGGGTTCGCTGACCGAGGAAAATCTGCGGCGAATCGAAGAGCTGGCCGACGACACCTCGAAACGCCAGAGCATCCTCTATCTGCAGGTCCGGCGAGCGTCGCTCACCAGTGATGTGATCGGCATGAGCCTGTTCGAGGAGGGTGAATTTCACGATCCACCCGGTGAAGAGGACTGGCCCTACAAATCGGTCGCGGACGCGATCGAGGACGGCTGGCGAATCATCAAGTTTCCGGAGATGGCGCTACTGCTCGACGAGAAACGAACCTACGGTTTCGGCTGGGATTTCATTCTCGAGAAGTGGAGGTAGAAGGCTGGAGCGCGATGCGGCCGTGGCATCCTGGTGAGAGGCAGCGTGCATGAATGAGTTGCCAAAAGATGACGACTCTTCGCGTCACCCTGGGGTGCGCTTTCCACCGCCTCTGCTCTTCGTGCTCCCCTTGGGTGCAGGGATCCTGCTTCACCAGTGGCTACCGCTGCACCTGGTTGATGCTCAGTGGAGGGTTTTCGGCGTCATCGTCGGATGGCTTCTGATCGGAGTCTGGGGCGGTCTCTCTGGCTGGGCGATCGTTACCTTCAGGCGACAACGTACGGCGATCATCCCTCACCACCCGGCGACGTGTCTGGTCACCTGGGGCCCATACCGAATCAGCCGAAACCCGATGTATCTTGCCCTTTCCGCGCTCTATCTTGGCGTCTCCGTCCTGGTCAACACTATCTGGCCCGTGGTCTTCTTCCCGGTCGTGATAACCTTGCTATCCCTCCTCGTAGTTCGCCGTGAGGAGCGCTACCTCTCAGCAGCTTTTGGGAGTGAATACGAAGAGTTTTGTGCCCGAGTACGACGGTGGTTGTGACAAGGTGAGTAGCAAGCGGATGCCGCTGACGCTGATCGCCCTGGGGCTCCTTCTACTCTCGTCTCCCTCCAGAGCTGCCGAGCAGGTTCCGAAACCTGTTCACAACGGAGGAGTTTCCGCCGCGTGGAACAGTTTGGAATTTCAGCCCGAGGTACGGGTTCGGAGTCGACATGCAGATCTCGGCGCGGCTCAACCTCGTCGTCGCCTATCGCCATGTCCACTATTCCAACGGAAAGGGGTTCGGCCATCCTATGAATCCCTCCTACGATGGAGATGGGGTCATGGTGGCGATTTCCTGGTAGGAGTAGCGGTCACCCATACCTACCTGCGACTTCGTGTCGAAAGCACACTCGAATGGGGAGGTCAACCGGCGCGAAGTCGCTGGCTGGAAACATACTATCGTTTGACAATACTATCGAGCTACGTTAGTATCACTCTGTGATCAGGTCATTCAAGGCACGCGAAGCAGAGAGAATATTTCAAGGAACGTACTCACGGCGCCTTCCCAGAGATATTCAGCGCATCGCCGCCAGGAAGCTTGAAATGATTTCCGCCGCTTCGCAGATCAATTCCCTTCGGATTCCGCCATCAAACCGACTCGAGAAACTGAAGGGTGATCGCGCAGGCCAGTACAGTATCCGAATCAATGACCAGTGGCGAATCTGTTTCGTTTGGCGCAACGGTGACGTATTCGATGTGGAGATCGTCGACTACCATTCCTAGGTGACTGCTATGAGCAAGAGAGATTTCGGCCCTATACATCCCGGTGAGATTTTACTCGAGGAGTTCTTGAAACCTATGGAGATTTCACAGTATCGCCTGGCGAAGGATATCAGCGTACCCCAGCGCCGCATAGGGGAGATTGTTCACGGAAAGCGGGCAATTACCGCGGACACGGCTCTTCGGCTGGGCCGCTTCTTCGGAATGGAGGCGCAGTTTTGGCTGAACCTGCAGGCCCGCTATGACCTGCTGAAAGCCAAGAACAATTTGGCACAACGGTTGGAAAAGGAAGTTCGCCCACACGCTGCATGACAGCAGAGACTAAACTGACAGGAGGAAAACCATGAAGATCCGCGGAACCGACTTCGTCTATTACCAGACCAGCGATATCGAAAAATCGATCGAGTTCTACCGGGACATCCTGGGTCTGGAGATGCATGGTTACTACGAGGAAATGAAGTGGGCTGAGTTCAGCGCCGGCAACGCCACATTCGCGATCAACGATCCCACGGTTTTCGACCCGAATCTCAAAGCCCAATCGGGCGGCGCTGCGGTGGCCTTCTCCGTGGACGACCTGGAAGACGCGATGAAAGAGCTCGAGGCCAAAGGGGTTCCGGTGGTTGCGCCCCTCAACGAATCGCCCGTCTGCCACTTCGCCTGTGTCTCGGATCCTGACGGCAATACGGTCTGGCTGCACCGCCGCAAAGACGGGACCTTCGCCGACTAAGAAAGGCTCCACGTGCAGCTGCGGCAGCTGTGTAAGAGCGGCCCCGAGGTGTCAGCGCTGGGCTTCGGGGCGTGGCCCATAGCCGGCGGCATGGGTGAGGTCGACAAAGCTACGGCGATCCGCGCCGTTCATACCGCCTTCGAACGGGGTATCACCTTGATCGACACGGCGCAGGGCTATCGCTCCAGCGAGCGCATTCTGGGCAAGGCCCTCAACTGCTCATCGACGGCCGCCTGACCGCCAAATGCACCAACTATCCCGACGACTGATCCAATGATGCTGTCGGAACACACCGAAAAAGAGCTGACCGCAAGTCAGGTGCGGTCCATCGTCAGTCTCACCGAGAGCGTCTGGCCAAGCAAGGACAAGACCGTAGATGAAATTGCAGCCGAGTGCATGGACCGCGCCCGCGTAGACGAAGCCGCGGATTCGAATAGCAAACGTTTTGTCCTGTGGGAGGATGACCAGGCCGTCGCCCACGCACTCACCTTCGAACGCGAGATCTTCACGACTGGAGGCTCGTTGAAACAGATGGGGCTTGGTGCCGTTTGTGTCGCTGAGAGCCGACGCGGCGAGGGGTTGGGTGCCCGGGTGATGCGCCCGGCATTCGGGCGTGTCGACGAGGGGGAGTGGCCGGTTTCCGTGTTTCAAACACCGGTACCTGGTTTTTATGAAAAACTGGGTGGGAGAATCGTCGACAACGAATTCGTGAACTCAAAGAATGAGGAGGATCCCCAGGCAAATCCGTGGTGGGTAGGAGAGGTGATGATATACCCGGCGGAGTTCCCGTGGCCCGAGGGTCGGATCGACCTAAACGGCGGCGGCTACTGATTTTGGGTGTGATGGCTTATTCCAATCTGAGGGATCCACGCGCAGATCATTGCTGCGGCCAACAAAACGGAAACGATCTCATGACACACCGCATGAAAGCAACGCAGATCATTCACGACGATTTCCGGTACGGCGCGGAAGAGCACGAATTCTTCGAGCGCGAGGGCTACTTCATCTTCGACCGTTTCCTGACCGACGAAGCTGCCGCCGAAGCACGGTCCCACGCCGACCGCATGTACTCCGAGTTGGCGGAGGGACTGGGCGGCACCGAGATGATGTCGCCGCACCAGCTTGGAGAAGAATGGATGTGGGAGATCGCCAGCGATCCGAAGGTGCTGGACTATGCGGAACGCCGGCTGGGGCCGAATCTCGTCCTGTGGCATGCCGATCTGCTGATCAAGGAACCCAGGACCGGTCGCCATATCCCGTGGCACCAGGACCAGGTGTATTGGGACCAGCAAAAGGTCTTTGCCCCGGTTGCCAATATGTGGATCGCCTTCGACGACGTCGACGAGACCAATGGCGCCATGTCTGTCCTACCGGGAGAACACACGCAGGGTCTCCGGCCGCATTCGGATATGGGAGATTTCTTCGGGCTCGCCATCGATGCGGACGCCCTGCCGCCGGATGCCGATGAGCGGGAGGTCCGGTACCGGTTCAAGGCCGGACAGGCGGCGGCACACAATTCCTGTTCACCCCACCGGTCGACGCCCAATTCGTCCGACCAATGGCGGCGGGCCATGACCATGCACTTCATGCGCGCCGAAGCGGACGGGATGGAGTCGCGCCACTACACCAGCTATCGGGACAAGAGCAAATTCGATCGTGAGTACTATCTTGTCCGCGGCGAGGACCCGCACAACCGTGGACTGAAAAGAAGTCCGTTCGAGTGACTATTTCTCGCTACCCTTCGTATCGAGAATGTGGTAGCGGAAACCGCTGGCATCGCGGAAGTCGGCGACGGTCCAGGTCTTGCCGTCGATGTCCGGAACGTCGTGATGGTATGGCGTATTCTGGAACTTCACACCCCTGGCGCTGAACTCTTCGAATGCAGCCGGCGCGTCATCCACTTCAAAACCGATGTGGTTGAGCCCGATGACCTCGTTCTTTTCGAGCTCGTGCAGCTCCCAGATGATCGCCTCGTCGGGCAGTTTCATCTCGACGGACACCTGGTGGTGGTCCGTGCGGCGCAGCTCCTCGAAACCGAGCTGTTTGAAAAGGTCAACCTGGCGTTCCAGGTCCAGAACGATTAGTTCGATGTGGTGGATGCGTTTCAGCATGGGTGGCTCTCTCCTGGGTAAGGTTTCAGCACCTTCAGGTATTCGGTGCGGATCGGTTTGAAGCCGGCCTTGGTGTGGAGCCGGTCCGAGGCGAGGTTCTCGACGCTGTATCGGAGCGCAACAATCGGCGCCGTGTTCCCTTGCCAGCGCTTCCACATGCTCAAGGATCTCGGTGCCGATGCCCTGCGGCGATGGGAAACACTCAAGGCGATGTTGTTGGTCTCCGCAAGATGACGAACGCAGAAAGGTACGCGAAAGCAGATGCTTGTTCGAGCATGGTCAATCCAGTATTGTATCGGGCACCGGCCCTGGCCGGCTGTCGGATTAAGCAGCTGGCGCCAGAAACCGCGGTTAAAGAAGAATCAGGGTAATGGACTCGAGACCGAATATCGTCCTCATCGTCGCCGATGACATGGGTTATTCCGATCTGGGTTGCTACGGCGGCGAGATTGCCACCCCGAACGTGGATCGGCTGGCCGCGAACGGCTTGCGCTTCACCAACTTCTATAACAACGCCGTTTGTTGCGCTACGAGAGCTTCGCTGCTGACCGGGTTGTATTCCCAGCAGGTCGAGGGTGCAGAGAGATCCATGGGCCACGTAACGATGGCCGAGATGCTCAAGACGGCCGGCTACCACACCCTGATGACGGGGAAGTGGCACTTACAGATGGAGCTCGGGGGATTACCCTTCGAACGCGGTTTCGATCGCAACTACGGACCCACCGGAGGAGGCTGCAATTATTTCAACCCGGGCTTGCGACGGCCCGGCGAGCCGGAACCCGCGAGAAAAACGCCCGCACACGGCTACGAGGTCTTCGCCATCGACGACCAGCTCATCCAGCCTTATACCCCCGAAGACCCCGACTACTATACCACCGACGCTTTTACCGATCGCGCTCTCGAATACCTGGACGAATACGGCCCGGGGGAGGATCCCTTTTTCCTCTACATGGCGTACACCGCTCCTCACTGGCCGCTCCACGCCCGGCCGCGGGACATCGCCAAATACCAGGGCAGATACAAGGTCGGCTGGGACCACGGAGCGAATGGTCGAAATGGGCTTGATCGAGGAGCGCTGGGCGCTGTCGGCGCGCGATCCAGACGCGTTGCCGTGGGATGAGATCGAGGACAAAGATGCTTGGGATTTGAAAATGGCCGTCTACGCGGCCATGGTGGACAGCCTCGATCAGAACATCGGCCGTCTCATGGCCAAGATCCGCGAGCTCGGAGAAGAAAAGAACACGCTCGTGCTGGTCTTGTCAGACAATGGCGCCAGCGATGAAGACAGGACGAGCACGCCCGACATCCCGCCCGGAACGGTGGATTCGTACCATTCGGCGAACCTGCCCTGGGGCAATCTCAGCAACACGCCGTTCCGCAAATTCAAACGCTGGAACCACGAAGGCGGCATCGCCACGCCGCTGATCGCCTACTGGCCGCGGGTGATTCCTCAGCGGGGTGCGATCACGCACCAGATGGGTCACCTCATCGATGTGATGGCCACGTGTGCGGATGTTACCGGGGCTGATTACCCATCCACCCACAACGGTCGCGAGGTCGCGTCTCTGGAGGGAAAAAGCCTGCTGCCGGTCTTCAAGGGTGAGCAGCGCGAGGGTCACGAGGCGCTCTTCTGGAACCAGGATGGCCTCTGGCGCGCCGTCAGAGCGGGCAAGTGGAAACTCGTATCCCCCGACTACTGGGTGCCGTACAACCCTTGGCGCCGGGATGAGGCGAACAAGCCACCAGCGAATCGGGAGCCGGACCCGGATGGGCTGTGGGAGTTGTACGATATGGATGCCGACCGGACCGAAGAGAACAACCTAGCCGATCAGTACCCGGACCGGGTCAGGGAAATGGCAGTGATGTACTACAAGTGGGAGAGGCGCTGCGCGGCCAGCTGAAACGGCGAGCTGGACCGGGCGGCGGCCCCGGGGGGCCATGAGGTCTCCGCGGCGATGACGCCCGCCCGAATGTCCGCGCGGGGGCGAGCAGTGATCTCAATCTCGCCAGAGTACGACTCCCATGTGATAACGTTGATGCATGGAGATCCGTTGGCAATAGTAGGCGGTGAGGATCCTGCCGTCTGCCAACTGCACGCTCGAGGGATAACCGCCGTCCGTCCCCCTGGAGCTCGAGTCGGACTGGTAAGCGGCAGTATTGAATAACACCCGCGGATCGTCCCAGGTGATGCCCTCGTCGAGACTGATGCTGGCGTAAACTCCAAGCATACCCCGCAGGCGCACCCCATAGGTGAGCAGGATCGACGCGTCCTGCAACTGGGTGAGATGTGCGGGCATGTGCCTCGACGGTGTCACCGCACCGCGACAGGTCCAAGATTGACCACCGTCATCGGAGGCAAAGATCTCGGTTTCTGCCGTAATCTCGGTACGACTGGCGGCAAGAAGCCTGCCTTCGCCAAGGGATAGCAGCGCCGTCTCATTGTACCTGTCGTTGCCGACCACACGGGCATCTTCCCATGTTCGCCCGTCATCGTCGCTGAAGTAGATCCACGCAGTGCTGCCGTTTTCACCTTGCACGTAACATGCGGCAGCGAGACGGTTTCCAGGTAGCGTCACGATATCGCCGTAGGCGAAGAGATTTTTGGTTTCCGGGGCAAACTCGAGGCTTTCGTGGGTCCAGCTGTTGCCGCCGTCCTCGGATCGGGCGACGATGGGCGGCATTATGCTGCGGACGCCCGGGGGTATCGGCATCGACGGCCGCTCTCCCTTTGGACAGACGTTGCTCCAGCCACCGCACAGTACTACATACGCGCCGCTCGGTGTCAGCCCTGCGGCCATATTGCCGCGGTTTGTGAGCGGTTGATTGGGGACGGGCACGCTCACGAACGACCAGGTTTTGCCACCGTCTCGGCTGCGCCAGCATTCCCCTGCTCCTTCCCACGACAGATGACAGGGCTCGCCGAAGACGGCTGCAAGGATGCTGCCGTCCGGCATGAGCGTAAGGTTCGGCCAAGCACATTTGTTATCGATAGCCACATATCGTTCGAGAATATCCATGACTCTCCTTTGTGTTTACCATGACGCTAGCGTCGACAGGCGGAGGGTTCCGTGCGGATCGGCTTGAGGCCGGCCTTGGTGTGGAGCCAGTCGGAGGCGAGGTTCTCGATGCCCTGTGGCTACGCTGACTCTTCCGGAAACCACAGTCGCAACGCGGTGGCGCTGAGGATGGCGTTCTGCTCTTCCTTCGAGAGGCCCAATTCCTCCGTGAACAACGTCAGGTTCTGTTCGTAACTGGTGCCTTTGGACCACAGGGCGTTGGGAAAATTGGAGCCCCACACGCATCGATCAGGACCGAAATGTTCGATGACGCGCTTCAATGGCTCGTGCATGTCCGGATGTGGATAGACGCGATACGAGCCGTGAGTGCCGGATGTCAGCTTGGCGTAGATGTTCGGCCGGGCGGACAGGCGTTTCAACGCGGCGAGGGTCGGCTCGGTGTTGTGGCGCGTGTTCAGCATGAAGCAGTGGTCGATGACGATGAGCAGGTCGTCCAGATCCGCAGCGATCTTCTCGATTTCGGGCACACGGTCGAGATCGTCCAGGACCATGCAGTTGACGACAATTCCCAGGTCACGCGCTTTTGTCCACAGCCGATAAACGCCCGGAGAGGAAATACGCCCGATCGCATCTGCTGATCCGCGCAGGCCGCGAATGCCGTAGTTGGCAACGGCGTCCTCCAGCACGTCCAGCTGCGAAGGGTCATCGGGACTCAGCGTGACGACACCGGTGGCCCATTCCCGATGGGCGCTTGCCGAGTCCATGACGTAGCGGTTGTCGTGGGCGTAGAAGGTGCCGGTCTGGATAAACACTGCCCGTGCAACGCCAGCGTCGTCCATCCGGCGTTTCAGGTCCTCGACCGCGGCCGGCTCTCCGGGATCCCACGGCTCGGGAATCGTCGGGTACTTCACCCTGTCTGGTGAGTAGATGTGCGGATGCGCGTCAACGATGAGCATCTTGTAGTCGTGCGTTTCCTGTTTCAGCCATAGTACTTTCGGTTAGTCTATCCTCCTGTCGCGGGGGACCAGTCGTAGATCCTCGCCAGGCTTTCGCCCATGAGGGCGGAGCGCTCCGATTCAGACAGCTGCCCGGTCACCCGAAACGCCTCGACGCCCTGCTCATAGGTCAACAGGTTCACCGCTCGGGTCCAGTCCGTACCCCACATGCAGCGGTCGAACCCGAACGCCTCGAATATCCGCTGCAGGGGATCCCAGATGTCGGTGTAGGGGAAGGAGTCGTGCGACAGCGTGCAGGCGCCGGAAACCTTGATGGCCACGTTGTCGCATTCGGCGAGCGCCAGCACGTTGGCCAGATCGGAAAACGGGTCGGGAGGCACCGGCGGGTCGAATGGCTGGTGGAGACCCAGGTGATCGACCACGATCCGCGTGTCGGGATGGCGGCGAGCCAGCTCCAGCAGCAGCGGCAGCTTCCCCGAAGCGAGGACGTTCAACGGAATACCGGCGGTCGCACAGGCAGTGAGAATTCGATGAACACCGGAGTCGTCCGCTTCGAGTGATCCAGCTGCGAGCATGAGGCGGGCTCCGATGACACCGGGCTTCTCTGCCCATTCTGCGATCTCGTCGGCGACCGTTTCCGCGTCGGGATCGAAGGGCTTGACCAGGCCAAAGCGGCTCGGGTGTTTTGCGTAGACCTCGAGTGCGTAGCTGGCGTCGTACCGGTACATGCTGAACGGCGACACCAGAATGGCCCCATCGACGCCGACCGCGTCCATTGCCGCGACCATGTCGTCGCCGGTGACTTCCTCCGGACCAGCGAGGGATCCGCTCCAGGGGCGCTCGGGGCGATCCCGTTCGTACGCGTGGACTTGCACGTCGATGGTGAGAGTCTGACCTGGCATGGAATTCACCCCTTTCCCGAAACAGTCTGCGGTGCGAGTGTGCGGCCGGGCATCGTCCACCTTCTCCCACCTCTATGTGGGCTTCTTCGAGAATACCCTTGGGAAGCCGCAGTCCTGACTATTCCCCATTTCTGCACCTTGGTTATCATGCTCCTTCTACTTTCATGGATATACATAGTATATTCCACCTAGGTGGCTGCGAAAGACAAAAAGCCAGCTCGATGATACGATCATGAAAAATCGCGTTAACCAGGATGCGCTTGGGGTTCAGCCCATCCCGGACAAGCTTGTGGTCCTGACCTTCGACGACGGCAACAAGCCGGACGTAACTTTTGTGGCACCGCTGCTAAAGGACTATGGCTTCAAAGCGACGTTTTTCATCACCGAAGGCTTGAACTTCCTCAAGAACAAGAAACATTACATGACGTGGGAGGAGGTACAGAAACTCCATGAGGAAGGCTTTGAGATAGGCAACCACACACGCCATCACAAGAACGTAAACGATCAATCGCGGGAAGAATTGTTCGCCGACCTGGCGCACATGGACTGCCGTTGCAAGGAATACAGCATTTCCGTGCCAAATACGTTCTGTTATCCGGGCTACAGTCACGGAGAAGCGGCGGCAAGAGTGCTGGCAGAACATGGATTGCATTTGGCGCGACGTGGTGTTGCGCCGGAGTTCACCTACAATTCCGCAGGTGGACGCGGTCCTGCCTACGATCGGACCGTCCATCATCCCTTGCTTATCCCTACGACAGGGGCATCGGGCCCCGATTGGATGTTCGATGATTTTGTGTGGGCGGTCGAGCAGGCAAAGGGGGGCAAGATTTCCGTTCTGACATTTCATGGCGTACCCGCCCTTGAGCATCCGTGGGTCAACACCAAACCCGACGCATTTGAGGCCTACATGAACTACCTCGACAAGAATCACTGCACTGTTGTCGCGCTGGGCGATCTCGCTCAGTACGTGAATCCCATCGAAGCACACCGGTTGGGCACAACAAAACGCGAAAACGCGAGGTGAAAGAAACGTGAACTCGGCAGTCTCAGATCCTAACTTTCCGCTGGTCCAACTGCCGGCTGCCTACGAATCACATCGCACCACCAACCGCGCCACACTCGAGGAGGGGGAGGAATACAATCTGATCGATGTCGACGGGCCGGGGTGTGTAAGGCACTTCTGGATAACCCCATCAGACCCCAAGGGGCTCGACCTAGCGTCATTGACAACGCCGAACAGAGAATTGGGAACAGCACCTAGGCACATGCAGACCCAAGGATGCCATTGCGCGCTATAGCTGCAGATCTCCGTTTAACTTCGGCCGTCTTCATTTTCCTATTTTCCCACCTTTTGTTTGGGCGCTGGGAGATCGTCCCGATGTGGGGGTTGGACATGTTGGCCTATTCTCCCCGTTGGGTGGAGGTGGCGTTCTTGGTACTGGGTGGATCGTTGCTAATACTTGGTTTTCACGGGGCTGCCGCAAAGCAAGTTGGCGAACTGTCGTCCCGACCGCGGATCTGGTTGTCGCTTCTGCTGCTGGTGAGCGCTGGGTTGGCGTTATTTGTCGGTCTGCGCTCGGCTGTGCACCTATTGGGTGATGGGGACTTGGTGCTGCGCGAACTTGCCAAGCAGATCTCAAGGACGGGAAACGAACCACTTGCGCTGTGGATGTTTGGGGCAATTTATCTGAAGGTTGTCGCTTTCGGCTCTTCCGAGGTTGTCTATCGCACTAACAGCTATGTGGCCGGAGTCCTCTATCTGATCATGGCCTTTGTGGCTGTCCGCAGGCTCGGCCGGGATCGAATGCAACGCCTGGTCGTTCTGGCGTTCCTGCTGACGCCAGGGTATCTGCAGCTTTTTTGTGGATATGTGGAGAACTACGCCCTGCTTTTTCCTGGGACGTTGCTTTATCTTCACGGCGGCCTTCAGTACTTGCGTGGTCGGCTGCCTTTGTGGCTGGTCTCTTCCGCGCTGGCCGTGTTGATGGTCTACCACTTCATTGCCGTGACTCTCGCGCCCTCGCTGCTGGCGTTGTTTGCTACCTTCATGACGCCTTCGAGGTGGGTGCCGCACCCGACGATGGTGTCGAGCGGCTTAGCTTCCAGAGTCATGTCGCGGCCATTTGACCAGAGGCGGATCCAACGCCGTGGTCCGGCCAAGCGAGAGATATTCTGCCTAGATAAACTGATCTTCTGAATCTCCGCGGACGTAGTGACCTGGCCCCTGCGTCGCCAGTTGGAGCGAGCGCAGGGGAGCGTGCACGTGTTCACTCATGATGGGCTGTAAGGTTGGTCAAAAACGCCGCGATAGCAAGAACCACGGGTATGTCGTTCTGCCGCCAATCGCGATTGCGCGCAACGCGGTAGTTAAATATGTTGGCCGATCAGGTGACACCGACCATGACCTCCATAGAGCCGAAACCTATCAACTACGGCATGTTCATCATGCCTTTTCACCCGCCGGACAAACCCCTATCCCGGTGTTTCGACGAGGACATCGAACTGGTCGTTCTGGCGGAAGAGCTCGGCTTCGACGAGTTCTGGATCGGGGAGCACCACACCATGAGGTACGAGTCGATCGTGGTGCCAGAGGTTTTCATCGGCAGGTTGCTCGGCGAGGCTAGGTCCAGCCCCGGTCTGTCTCAACCAACACCACCCGGCGTACGTAGCCACTCGGCTGGCATTTCTCGACCACCTCTCGAAGGGACGGTTAAATTCTTTGTTTCGGTCCGGGGAGCGTTACTGCCGACCAGGAGCTTTACGGACTGGACCCCAAGCTTGGGGGCGCCATGACCCTTGAAGCGATCGACGTGATTCTCAATCTGTGGTCCTCGGATCCCCCTTATCACCACGAGGGTGAATTCTGGCAGTTCTCGCTCGAGCAGTTCGTCGACCGGGAAACCCAGATCGGGTTCATTCACAAACCTCTGCAACAACCCCATCCCCCTATCGCCTTGCCGGGCATGAGTCGCAACTCCCACAGCTTGAAAGTGGCCGGCGAGCGCGGTTTTGCACCCTTCTCTGCCGCCCTGATCCCCGGCAATGTGGTGGCGGACAACTGGGAGACCTATGCCACCGCCGCGACGGCAGCAGGCCTCGAACCGGACCGGAACGACTGGCGCGTCTCACGTGCCATCTTTCTTGCGGATTCTACCGAAGAAGCTCTACGGCTGGCGCGGTCCAACTCGGTGGGCAAGAACTACGAGTACATTGCTACCTTGATGGACAAGGGCCTAGGACGTCAGATCCTCAAGCGCGATCTGGAGATGCCCGACGCAGACTGCAATATGGACTACTGGCTCACCGAGCAGATCATCGCCGGCGATGTGGACGAGGTGTTGCGCAGACTCCTGCTTCTCATCGACGAGTGCGGCCGCTTTGGAACCCTCGTCCTGATGGGGTTCGACTGGGACGACAAAGCAGCCTGGCTGCACAACCTCGACCTTTTCGCCAGCGAGCTGATGCCGGCGTTGAACCGGGCCACTGGCGTCAGCAGCTGACTCTCCTTGGGACGGCGGTCAACTGCGTCAACTTGAGGCCTATCGCCCCGCGACCTCCGGGAATAACTGCACGACCGGTTTGAACGCGACCCCTTCGTCGAGCGGGAACATTGGCCAACGACAGATCCTATGTCCCAGGCTCTTCAGGTCGGCGCTGGTGGACCCGGGGGCGTTCACATTGAAGTAGGCCGTCGCCCAGGTTTCTCAGAACGAACTAGAAGCGTTCGAGCAGTCGTCCCGCGTCGGCGACAGGGACAGCGGTGGAGAGGCGTACGACTGGGAACTGCCCAGCCGTTTGCACAGCAGGGTGTAGACGCCGCCACGGCCGATTGCACCTTCCCACAAAACGAGAGGACTCAACTGTGATGCTGACCATGGCGCAGGCGCTGGTGCATTACCTGGTGAACCAGCGAATTCTGATCGATGGCAACGAGGAGCCGTTGTTTCCGGGTGTCTTTGCGATCTTCGGACATGGCAACGTTACCTGCCTTGGCGAAGCGCTGGCGGCCGTGCGCGAGCAGATGCCCACCTGGCGCGGCCAGAACGAGCAATCGATGGCACTGGCCGCCGCCAGCTCTATCGGACCGGGATGTACGAACCTGCTGACGGCCGCAGCCACCGCCCACGCCAATAGGCTGCCCATACTGCTCCTGTCCGGAGACACCTTCGCCAATCGTCTTCCTGATCCGGTCCTGCAGCAGGTGGAGAATTTTCACAACCCAACCATGACGGTGACCGATGCCTTTCACGCGGTCACCCGCTACTGGGACCGCATCAACCGCCCGGAGCAGCTGATCTCCTCGCTCCCGCAGGCGGTGGCGACGATGCTCGATCCCGCCGATTGCGGACCGGCGTTTTTCGCGTTGCCCCAGGATATCCAGGGGGAGGCGTTCGATTACCCGGAAGCTTTCTTCGAGAAGACGATACACCAGATCCTGCGTCCGCGGCCAGACCGTGCCAGCATTGCGGCGGCGGCTCAGGTTCTCCGCGGGGCGAAAAAACCGCTGATCATTTCCGGAGGTGGGGTGTTCTACTCCGGAGCTGTCGCCGAACTGACGGCCTTTGCTGAGCGTCACAATGTGCCGGTGGTGGAGACCATCGCCGGCCGTTCGATGATGATTCACGAACATCCCTTGAACGCCGGTCCGTTGGGAGTGATCGGCTCGAGCTCTGCCAACGCCCTCGCCCAGGAGGCGGACGTGGTGCTGGCGGTGGGTACCCGGCTCCAGGATTTCACTACGTCATCCTGGTCCGGGTTCGGCAACGAGCAGATGCGTTTGATTGCGCTCAACGCCGCGAGGTACGATGCCTACAAACACCGCGCCGTGTCGGTGGTAGGTGACGCGCTGGCCTGCATCGAAGACCTCGAGCCGGCGCTGGAAGGATGGAAGGGACCCGACGCCTGGACTTCTCAAGCCAAATCCCTCTAAACCGAATGGAACGGAACCATTGATGAGCATTCCGGACCGACCGAGGTCACGCCGCCCAGCTATGCCCAGGTGATCGGGGCGGTCAACCGGAACTGCGACGACACCGATCTCGCTCTTACGGCTGCCGGTGGGTTCCCGGGTGAGCTCTGCATGAATTGGAAAACGAAATCCCCGGGCACCTTCGACTGCGAGGCTTCGAATAGCTGCGAGTTCGGCTTTTCCTGCACTCGGCTTTTCCTGCATGGGGTATGAAGTCGCCGGCGGTTGGGGCGCGCGCATGGCGGATCCGTCACGAGACGTGATCGTCTTCGTCGGCGACGGTTCTTACCTGATGATGAACAGCGGGTGATGCCGCCGGACGAGCTTTAAGATCAAGGAATCATGACATGACAAACGCCATAGAAAACCGGGAACTAACCGACGGCATGCCCCGCGACGGGCGTGGGTTCTGGCAACCGGAAAACGGGACGAAAGCGGTCAATCCTTGGCTGGTCTGGTCCTCAGCCGGTTGCCGCGCTAAAGTGGTTGTACAACTATGCAGCACCCGCGAACGGACGATGCGGTCGCCATACCTACTAGTGCGTATTCTGTCATGTACCTGCTGTACATATACAGAATATGCAGCAGGTAGATAACTACCTCGGACCATGGAGATTCGTCTGCGCTGTTTTCATTTTTTGGTAGATTGAGCCAGAGGAGTTCGAACTATGACGGCTAGAAAGATTGCGGCATTCCTGGCGGCTGCGGTTTTGTTCTTACCCGACCCGACAGCGGCGTCGGATCTGTCCGACGATGAGATTCTCCGGATCCTGAAAGCCCGCATCGAAACGTTCAAGCAGAGTGTGGGTATCGTCGTGGGCATCGTGGATTCCACCGGCACGAGGATCGTCGGCTATGGCCCTCGTCACATAGGGGGGACCGACGTTGTCAACGGATCAACGATCTTCGAGATCGGGTCGATTTCGAAGGTGTTCACGTCGATCGTGCTGGCAGACATGGTTCACAAGGGCGAGGTCTCCTTGCGTGACCCCGTTTCGTTACACTTGCCGCCGGAGGTGATCTTGCCGACGCGCTCCGGGCGAGAGATCTCTCTGCTGGATCTGGCAACGCATCGCTCCGGGCTGCCGCGGATGCCGGACCATCTGCAGGTAACGGAACGCGGCGTGGTCAAGCGATTTCCACTGGATCAGATGTATGAATTCCTGTCAGCAACGACTCTGGCGCTTGACATCGGCGAACGTTACTACTACTCCAACCTGGCGTTCGGACTTCTAGGCCAGGCCCTCGCCAACCGCGCGGATAACGACTTCGAGGCGCTCCTGTTGGAGCGGGTGTGTCATCCGCTCGGTCTGTCCGACACGCGGGTGACTCTGAATGCAGAGCAGCAGGAGCGGCTGGCCGGCACACACAACTGGAATCACGGCGAAACCCCGCCGCTCGTGTGGGATACGATGGCGGCGGCGGGCGGTGTGCGGTCGACAGCGGAGGACCTGCTGCGCTTCCTCGCGGCGAACATGGATCTGGTGTCGAGCGATCTGTGGTTTCCACTGCAGATGTCGCATCTGGATCGACGGGAGACGTCTTCATCGACGCTGGAAGTCGGACTTGGCTGGCACCTCCTTTCGAGGCATGGCCGGGAGCTGATCTGGCACAGCGGCGCCACTTTCGGCAACATGGCGTTCGCCGCGTTCGACATGGAAGCGCGTCGCGGGGTCGTGGTCCTGTCGAATGCTCGCGGGATCATCGACGATATCGGGATCCACATTCTCAATCCCCAGTCGAAGCTCGCGGATTTCAAGGAGGTGAAGCCCCTTCCGCCAGCGGTTGAGGTACCTTTCGAAAAGCTCGAGCGGTACGCCGGCGAATACGAGTTTGGACCGAACTCGATCGTGAACATCCGAGTGGAGGAAGGAAAGCTCTATGTCAGCCTAAACGAAGGCCTGCGAGCGGAGCTGCTGGCTGCCTCGGACACGGAGCTGTTCTCCTCTATGTCTCCGTCGATTCTGGAATTCGATGTGGACGGGGAGGGGAAGGTGGATGGGTTGACGGTCCGGGTCTTCGGGCACAAGCAAGAGGCCAGGAAGCTGGAGTACTATCGACGGCCGCCCAAGCGGACCCGGGTGGATTCCAAAGGAATTCTGGAGAGGTTTGTCGGACGGTATCAGCTCCCCAACGATCAGGCGATGACGGTTACCTTTTCGGAGGGTCTTTTGTCCGTCCACGTGGAGGGCCAGCTGAGCATGCCATTGGTTCCGACGAAGGACGGATTCTTCGCCCAGGCGGCGGATGCGGAGCTGGTGTTCGTGGAGGATGAGGACGGTCGTGTGACGGAGGTGGTGGTCCATCAAGAGGGAGAACACAGGGCGTCGAGAATTGAGGACTGAGAAACAGTCTGCGGACAAGAAAGAGATCGTTGTATGATTCAAGTCAGAGATCTTTGGAAGACTTTCAAACTGTCGCGGAAGCAGAGGAAGGAGATCGGGCGCGACCACGCGGGGGATGTCGCTCACGCGGTGGCGGGGATCGACTTGGACTGCCAGCCCGGCCGAATCTTCACGATCGTGGGGCCGAACGGAGCGGGAAAAACGACGGTGCTGCGAATGATAGCCACGCTGATGAATCCGACATCGGGGTCGATCGAGGTCTGCGGGTATGATTCGGTCAGGCAGGCCGGCGATGTTCGGAAGCAGATCGGTTTTCTGACAGGGTCGACGAAGCTCTACGACCGGTTGACGCCTTTGGAAGTAATCCGCTTCTATGCCGACGTGCATCACGTGGCAAAACGTGATTTCGAGCGTCATCTGGACGAGCTGGTGACGCTGTTGGACATGAACGAGTTCATGAGCAAACGGATCGGCAAGCTATCGACGGGGATGACGCAGAAGGTGTCGATCGTCCGCACGATGATTCACGACCCGCAAGTGCTGGTGTTCGACGAACCGACGGCGGGGCTGGATGTGCTCACTTCCCGGACGATTGTAGACATGGTCCGGCGATGTCGCGATGCGGGGAAGACGGTCATTTTCTCGACGCACATCATGGGTGAGGTAAGCCTGTTGAGCGATGATTTGGCGATCATCCATCGAGGCAAGTTGTGCTACAACGGATCGTTCGACGATTTCCGCGCCGCATCTCGGAGCGATTCGACGGAACAGGAATTCATCCGGTACCTGGAGGAGGCCCCGGCATGATTCTGACACTTGCCCGCAAGGAACTCCTCGACATCGTGCGCGATCGTCGAACGATAATCACCAACATTCTGGCGCCGATGCTGCTGTTCCCAGTGCTGACTTTTGCGATCACCACGGTCGGCTCCGCGCAGAAGAAGAAGGCACAGGAGCGCACTCTGGATGTCGCGATGATCACGAACGGAAACGCGGACCTGTTTCGGGATATGATCCTGGCCAAGGGCAACCTGCTGATGGCCGCAGGCGAATTTCAGATTCGGGAGGATCTGAACCTGCGGGAGGTGCGGTCAATGATCGAAGCGGACAGCCTGGATGCGGCCATCTATTTCGACCCGAATTTCGATCGCCTCGTGGAGGCGGGTCTGCCGGGTCGTGTATCCTTCTACTACAAGGAGACGGACAAGGGGAAGGAGGAGCGGCAGCGTCTGTCCACGCTGCTCGACAAGTACAGCGATCTGGTCATCGAGGCGCGAATTCAGGCACTTGGGATGGACCCACGCCTGGCGCTCAACCCGGTCGAGATCAACCGGTTCAATCTCGCCTCGGACAAAGAGCGGTTCGCGTTCGTCGTGGGCGCGGTCGTCCCGTATGTCTTCATCCTGTTCTCGCTGATCGGCTGCGTCCATCCCGCGACGGACTTGACGGCCGGAGAAAAGGAGCGCGGTACGCTGGAAACGTTGCTGACCGTTCCCGCGTCGCGCATGCAGATACTGTTTGGGAAGCTCCTGGTCGTATTCCTGAGCGGTTTGTTTGCGGCGAGTATTTCGATAGGCGGGTTATATGCCGGGTTCCGGTTCATGGTCAAGGGGTCGTCCGACATTCACCAGGCGATCGCGAGTATCGTGGAGCCACAGGTCGTGATCATGGTCCTGTGCCTTCTGCTGCCGATCACGATGCTGTTCGCTGCCGCGACGCTGGCGGTCGGGATCTACGCAAAGTCGTATAAGGAAGCACAAACCATGCTCGCGCCAATGATGATGGCCGTTTTCGTGCCGCTGTACATCGGCGTGATCCCGGGTCTTCGGTTGAGTTACGCGACGGCCGCGGTGCCGATCATGAATGTCTCCCTGTCGATCAAAGCGATCGTCGCCGGGACCGCAGATTTCGTGACGCTTGGGATTGTGTATCTCTCGCTGATCGTGACCGCTGCGATTGCCTTTTTTCTGTGCTCGTTGTTGTTTCGCAGGGAGTCCGCGGTGTTCAGAACCTGACCAAAATCATGCCGTTGGGTGCCGCACGTTACCTGGCATCGAGCGACGATGCAGTACGAAGCCATGCCGTGAACTATGCAAAAAAATGCATTGATCTGGCTGCCAGCTTTGACGAACCACCCCTATTTGAAATTGTCCCGTGTCCTGTTCAACCGGAGTACCCGATTTCAAGTGTGCCACGCGACATTCTCAGGCACAACTTTGTGAAGTCTGCCATAGAGATTGTCGCATATGCCGCGGATAGAAACGTCTCGGTGGCGATCGAGCCCGTCAACAGGTTCGGCCCTATGCGGGCTTCTTAAACAGTATCATGGAAGCCATGAGCGTCGTCGGTGCAAAAAACCTGGGTGTGCTCGCCGGCTTCTTCCATCTCAACATCGAAGATGCGGCGTTCACTGATGCGTTGAGGCTGGCGGGCAGTCGGCTGATGCACATCCACTTGGCCGATAGCAACAGACAGGCAGCGCACACGCGAATATCTTCGGGAGATCGGTAATGGCTGAATTGGGAATCGGCATCATCGGCATGGGGTGGATGGGCACGGCTCACGCCCGTGCGTACCGCCTCATACCCGACCGCTTCCCGGAAGCTGCGCTCGAACCACACTTCGTCGCGTGTGCCGATACCGTGGAGCACCGCGCCCGGGACGCCGCCGCGCGCGGTGGATTCGATCGATACACGACCGACTGGCGGTCGGTGATCGACGATCCTGCGGTGGCGGCCGTACACATCACGACTCAGAACGCGCTGCATCAAGAGATTGCCCTGGCGGCGGCAGCGGCAGGCAAACACATCTTCTGTGAGAAACCAGTAGGTTGCAGCCCAGCGCAGACGGCGACGATAGCCGCTCGAGCGCGAGAGGCCGGAATCATCACCGGTGTTGGATACAACTATCGCTGGGCACCTGTCGTCCAATACGCGCTCGAGCTTATCCGGTCGGGGCGGCTCGGTCGCATCACCCATTATCGCGGTCGCTTCCTCATCGGCTATGCCCGCGATCCCAACGGCGTACTCTCCTGGCGCTTCGACCGCGAACTCGCCGGTGGTGGGGCGGTGGCCGACCTGATGTCCCACGTCGCGGACATGGCGCACATGCTGGCGGGACCGATCGAGCGGCTGGTGGCGAACAAACACACGTTCATCGAGGAGCGTCCACTCCCGACGCCGGGCGAAGGGACGCACTTCACGGTGGCGGCTGGCGGACCCAAAGGCGCGGTGACCAACGAAGATTACGGCAGTGCTCTCGTCCAGTTCGAATGTGGGGCTCAGGGTACGTTCGAGGTTTGTCGCGTCATCAACGGTCCGAAGTGCCAGATGGCATTCGAGATCAGCGGTGAGAACGGCACGATCACCTGGGATTTCGAGCGCATGAACGAACTGCAGCTTTTCCTGCCTGATGGCTCACCCGAACAGGATGGTCCGGTGAGGGTCCAATGTGATCCTGGCCATCCGTTCTTCGCCAACTTCAGCCCGGGGCCCGCTATGGGCATGAGCTACGAGGACTTGAAGGTGATCGAGTTGTGCCAGTTTGCCAGATGCGTCATCGCCGGCGAACAAGGTGCGCCGAGTTTCGAGGACGCATTGCGTGTCGCGGAGGTCTTCGCGGCGATGGACTGTTCGGTCGCCTCCGGTTCCTGGGAGGATGTCGAGCCAATGTCTTGAACGGCTTCGACCCGCTCCGTTGTGGGTGCCGCCGTGCCCAGACCGATCAGAGTCATCAGTCTTCCCGCAATCCGGCGAGGATCGCCTCGGCCAGCTCCATGGTTTTGATCGCTTCCTCCACGTTACATGCCGGTAACTCGATCGGTCGATTCTCCTTGACGCAATCGAGAAAGTAGCGCTCCTAGATTATCGCAAGAGATAGCTGATCGCGCGGGTGAAGTGTACCGGTGCCGCTGTGACCTTAGCGTCTACATCCCGTTCATGGCTCCATAGGCCATGGGGTAGTCGCCGTCGAAAATCAGCATGGATGTCAAGTCGGCGCTTGCGTGATCCCTATGACTCGGCCGGCACGAATTGTTCGACGATCTTCTTGAAACTCGGTTGCAGCCCCTTCTCCCTTATCTCCATCAGTTCAACCGTCTCCTCATCCAGTTCAATTCCATGCTCTCGCGCTGTCGCCACCGCCTCCATATCGCCGCGATAGGTGTCCTGCGGTACGAATGTGTAGAAATACATCTTCTGTCCCTGTCTTCGGGCACCCACTTGAAGGCAGCGTGCAGCAGTCGGAGGGGCATGATGATGGCGTCGCCCGCCTTTACCGGAATGTTGACTGCGCCTAAGCTGTCCAGCGCCTTGGCCGAGTCCTTCTTGGGGTAGACGAACGTCGATTTGTGTGAGCCCGGAAGAACGACGAGGCCGCCGTCGCCCGGCTCTACGTCTGTGAAGTAGACGGCAATGAAAAAGAGATCGCAGAAGATAGATCGAGTCTCAAAACTGGAGTAGAATCCTGGTGCGTTCTCGACCCTGTACCAGTTTATTTCCTTCTGGCCGTGAAAGCCGTGTTCAGTATGCGAGGCGCCGTTGATCATCAAGCCGCCGCCGGTGAGGCGCGGCATGTTGTTGAGGAGCTAACATGCATACTTCAACAACTTGGGAGATCTCGGTATCCGTTCCAGAACCTTGTCGTAGAGGAAGGCGCCGGGATATTTGTCACCATATCCAGAATCCTTGTATAGATGCGAGCAGTTCTCGACGATCTTCTCTGTCGCCTCGAACGCTTTGGCTGTGGTTGCCTTGTCGATCATAGCCTCTACTTTGAGGAATCCAAGAGTATCGAACAGGTAGAGTTCTTCGTCTGTCATGATTCGTCCTTTATCTGTGGGATTGCGAAAACAACCGATCGACAATAAACCAAAAAATGCTGGCTGTCGAGGAGGTCGCCCGAGTGAAAAAAGACTGTCACCCTGATCAATTTCGGCATCGGCGCCAACGTCATATTCACTCGCGGCCCGTGTTACAAGGGCAGCGGCAAACCCGCCGCCTCGGAGCGGCCCGACAGCCATGTGATCGCCCATCAACCCGACCTGCTCGTCATCAGGCTGAGCAATTTCGTCATCGAACCGGGAAAGAAACTGGACTCCGGAGGCTCGTAATTTGACACAGATTTGGATAAATTTAGTGATTAATCGTAGGTTAAAACCGGCAAAATAGAGAAAACACGCACCCGGCGCACCCGGCGCCGAGCAGCGATCACCAAACCGAAAGCAGCGTATGGGGCGCGAGCTAGCACCACAACGAGTAAAGATCCCGTTCGGCCAGGCTGTGCGAATGGTAGGCCCGTATGCCGGGAACAAGATTGTCGAGCAGATCCGCAGCATATCACTGATCGTCGCTTACCTAGTGTTGTTCCAGATGGTCGTACTCGGCATACCGGTGGCTAATGCGACCGTGGTGGCGCTGGGCATCGGCGTGGTAATCCTCGGACTAGCGCTCTTCATGGAGGGGCTGTTCCTCGGTCTCATGCCCCTGGGCGAAATCTGTGGGATCATGCTGCCGCAGAAAACAGTGCTGCCGGTGATCCTGATCTTCGCCTTCATTGTCGGCCTTGGCGCAACCTTTGCGGAGCCGGCCATCGGCGTGCTCAAAACCGCGGGTTTCTCGGTGAAGGCGTGGAATGCCCCGCTGTTGTTCCTGCTTCTGAACAAACATTCTGCGATCCTCGTATGGGCCGTGGGTGGCGGCGTCGGCTTAGCGGTGCTGTTCGGAATGCTGCGCTTTCTCTATCACTGGTCGCTGAAGCCGTTCATCTTCGTTCTCTATGCCGTCATCGGATCGGTCTCCATCTGGGCGTTTTTCGATCCCAATCTGGTCCATATCACCGGGTTGGCCTGGGACTGCGGCGCCGTGACCACCGGACCGGTAACGGTGCCCCTGGTGCTGGCACTGGGTATTGGCATTTCCCGTGTCGCCTCTCAAGGCGAAGGCGGCACCGCCGCCGGTTTCGGCGTGGTGACCCTGGCTTCCGCCTTTCCCATCCTTGCGGTTCTCAGCCTCGGTCTGTTATTGCAACCCGGCACCCTGCTGCCCATGAGTGATGTCGAATTTTCGAGCCTCCGCAATCGCGATCAGGCGCTGCAGCTGTTCAGCGACAAGAACGAGCTGACGGGTTATGTGCTTCGCAACGGCAGTCCCCAGGGACGGGTTGCTTTCTTTGGCGACAAAGATGCGCTGAACGATGAAGTCGCCAGACTCGCTGGCGATGCAGCCGAACAAACGGCAACCTTTGGCACCACCTTGGCGTTCGAGCACTGGCTGCTGACCAGCGCCACTCACGAGCAACGTCTGCGTGTCTACGGCTCCGAGGAGCGCGTACGCGAGAAGGTCGGGGCGCTGACCGATGCTCTGGAAGGTCAGGTCGACACAGAGGATCTGCTTATGCGGAACACCCTCGGGGCCGCACAGGCGATCATCCCGTTGAGTCTGTTCCTCATTCTAGTTTTGCTGGTCATCCTGCGCGAGAGAATCAGGCGAGCGGACGAGATGGTTCTGGGTCTCGTACTGGCGGTAATGGGGATGTCGCTGTTCAGCATCGGCATCGAGCTCGGCCTGTCCCGCCTGGGCAGCGAGATCGGCACCAATCTGCCTTCGTCCTTCAAAGCTGTGGAGATGGGTCAGGAGAAGACTGTCATCCGCAATTTCGATCCGGGCATCGTCTCGCGGGCGATCACGCCAGGAGGGGAGCTGCAGGAGTTTTTCACGAGCAAAACCGAAGACGGCTATGAGGTGCTACCCTACGCGCCCGAGAACTACGACGGTAGCACCGGCCGTTATTCCTTCACGCCGCTAAGCGGGCCGCTGTTTGAAGGATTTTTCGGCGTTTTGGTGGTCGTGCTTTTCGGGTTCATGATGGGTTATAGCGCGACCCTGGCAGAACCGGCGCTGAACGCATTGGGC
The DNA here is from genome assembly GCA_965217095.1 of Candidatus Latescibacterota bacterium. Taxonomy (GTDB): domain Bacteria; phylum Latescibacterota; class UBA2968; order UBA8231; family UBA8231; genus CAYNZV01. The sequence goes on along the minus strand of OZ244235.1, from coordinate 3,815,648 downwards.
ACCACGGTGGAAGACCTGACCGTGGGCACCTTCCGCAAGACGCTGTTGATGCAGGCCGTCGCCATCGGCGTCGGCGTCGGCATCGCTCTCGGGGTCGCCAAGATCATATACGACTGGCCGCTGATCTGGATCCTGGTGCCCCCGTACGTTGTTTTGATGGTTCTTACCGTGATCTCCAGCGAGGACTTTGTTAACATCGGGTGGGACAGTGCCGGAGTAACGACGGGGCCAGTTACGGTCCCGCTGGTGCTGGCCATGGGGTTGGGTATCAGCGCTCAAGTGGGCAGCGTCGAGGGTTTCGGCATTCTCGCTCTCGCCTCGGTCTGTCCGATCCTTGCAGTGCTCCTCGTGGGTCTCCACGTCACTCGTCGCCGACGCGAAGAAGTGGAATCGGCGTCATGACCCACCGTTTTACGAGACAGTCATGGAAACTGTAGAAGCGGCACAAATTACCTGCACTACCTACAATCCGGTAACCGGCAAGGTGCTGGGGACCTTAAAGGCGCTGGATGTGCAAGAGTATCATCTGCAACCCAGCCGCGCGGTCGTTCTCAAGCGCCGGGCGGGGTTCCTCGGCATCGGGGCCGGAATCGTCCTGGAAGAGGAGCCAGCGGACAAACTCCTATTCTACGTCCCGTTGGCCGATGCCAAAGCCGCCGTGCAAGCACTGGTGGCCGCGTGCGACTTGAACATTCCTGGCCACGGCAGCGCCGTCTACGAGGAGGTGGAGATAGGCCGTGGATCTACCTGGGAAGAGCACCTGCTAACCCCTGTCGTGGGGACGGAGAACATCGTCACCGAGGAGAACCTGGCCAGCCTTACCTGCACGGTGCAGCGGGGTCGCGCTGACAGGATCGTCAAAGCGGTGCTAGGCCTGGGGGTCCCCATGCCGCAGGTCACCACCGGCGAGGGCACTGGGCTTCGAGAAAAGTTGGGACTGATCCGAGTCGCCATGCCGGCCGGAAAGGATGTGGTGCACGCCGTTGCTTCGGATCACGAAGCCACCGACATACTTGGATCGCTGGTCGACACCGCGAGGTTGGACCGTTTCGGCTCCGGCATTATCTACGAGTCGCCCATCGCAGGGGGCGTGGTCAATAACATGGTCATTCGTGGTCAGCGGCACTCCGCCAGCATTGAGCAGCTGATCGGCGCGGTCGATAAGTTGATCGGATCGACCGACTGGCGCAAACGATCGCTGGGCGGCGACGATCCCACCAAGAGAAACAAGTACCTGTACGACCTCGTCAGCTTGACCCTCATCTGCAACGAAGGCCGCGCCAGCGATCTGGTGCGGGTGGCGTTGGCGGCGGGCGCCGGAGGTGCGACGATCAGCAAGGCGCGCCACGCCCGCATGGATGGACTCGTCACCCCGGTATCGGCAGCGCGGGAGATGACTGAGCTGGTCATCGGAAAAGATATCGTCGAGGCAATTTCCGCTGGCCTGGAATCGGCCGGTGTATTCGAAGATGAGGCGGCCGGGTTTGTCGCCTTCAAACCGGTGACGGTCGCCTGCACCCACCCATTCGTCAAACGCTGAGGAAGCCTATTTGCGGCGACCCGCCCTATTCAACGCTGGCTCCATGCGGCATCGCACCGTTATCCAGAGCAACTGAACCATGAAAGAGCTTGCGCCCGGCCTGTTTCACTGGCGGGTTATCTGGCCGGAAATCTGGTCGCTGGAGTGTTACTTCCTGCAAACAGATGAGGGCAGTGTGATCATCGATCCGATAGAGCCCGGCATCGGGCCGATCAACGAGGCGACAGACGTGAAGGCCGTCATCATCTCCATCGGGTGGCACGAGCGATCCGCGCGTTTGTTCGCCAAACGAACCGGAGCACCTCTCTTCGTGCCGGAAAGGGATGTGTGTATGATCGAGGATCTGGATGCCTTCGAGACATACGGCGACGGAGACGTCCTCCCCGGCGGAATTAGGGCGGTGGGCGCACCCGGTCTGACGCGCGGGGAACAGGTGCTGTTTTCAGAGACGAACGGCGGCACCATCTTCGCAGGCGACTGTCTCGGCACAACAGCCAAGTGGGCTCCGGGCGGCATGATCCTCGGTGGTCATCCAAATGGTCATCCCCAACCCAGGGCAACGCTATCCCACTTGAGGGATCTGGATTTCCTAAATCTCTGTCCGGGCCACGGAGATGCCTTGATTGGCGATGGCAAGGACCGACTGATCGAGCTGTTCGAGTCGGCGGAGTCGACGTCGAAAGAACCGCCGAAAGTCAGCTACTTTCCTCTTTAGACCAGAGGGAGATCTAGCTGGACGCGATGTCGTTTATTCGCGGGCGCCGTACCGTTCGGCAAATGTGGCGGGAAACGCAGCGGTCCGGCGCAAAACCTCTGACGGAGGAATATCGCCATTGATGTATTTCTTTCGGAAAGGGCCCGCTTCAAACATATACGATCCCGCGTAGGCTGTGTCCGCAAACGCGCCAAAGACCTCTTCCCATTCGATTCTGCCGAGGAACGGCGCAATGTGGTCACCATCGGTGAAGTCGTGCAGATGAAGATGGAACAAACGCTTTCCACATTGGGCCATGGTCCTGCGGGCGACTTCCCTCTTGGTGAAAGGGTTGACGCCCTCGATGTCCCTTGCATGTCCAATGTCTACTGTCATGCCAAACTGCTCAGAACCGACCCTGTCCACCAACGCCACGTAGTCTCGCAGATCAGGGACATTGGGCACGTTCTCGACGGTGAGTTTCAGAGATGAGTCGGTGAGCTGCTCCAGTACTTCCGTCACCGTTCTCTCAGAGCGCTCGTTGACGCCAAAATGTGCCACCAGAATGGAAGCTCCCATTTCCTCCGCCAAGCGTGCGTATACGATTGCCTGACGTACGGCTTCCTGTCTTTGATCTGCGTCTTCCGCATCATAGACGGGAGAGTCACCGCCATACCCGGGTGCCGGGCTGCCAGGGGCATGGACCGAGGTAATAGCAACCCCTTGTTTTCTGCATTCCGCCAGGATCTCATCCCTTTGGGCGCGGTCGCAGAAGTCAAATGAGGGCGTCGGCGTATTGCAGCCGGAGAGTCCATCGATTTCAATGCGCGAGATGCCGGCCTCGCGGATAGCCGCGACCTCCCGGGCTCCGTGGGGAGGAAGGGCCGGGAAAGCGCACATTGATATGCCGAGCCGTTCCTCAATCTCCTCCTCTGTCCATTGATACGGCACCTCAGAGCTTCCCATTTTCTGTTCTCCTAGAGAGTTTAGGACAAATGAGAGTGCAAAAGAGTCTTGGACAAAGACCGAAATGTATCAGATTTTCCCGATCTACGCGCCTTGGAAGGCAGCATAATCGCTTCGACGACAACAGCTACAAGCGCTTCGCCCAAAGGATTTCTAGTGCCGTGTCACAAAATTTTGCTTGTATTTTGCCGCCGATTCATCCCGTCCTTCCGCGTTGCACTCGCTCGGTGTATTCCACCAAAACGCCTCGCTCGAGCGCCTTGCAGGCCGGGTGATTCGACGCCCAAATCTCAAGCCTACTTCCGTGACACGGCACTAGGTCCGTTTTTGGTTTTTATGCCAATAGAGGAAGGTATCAGATGGTAGAGCCTATCGCACTGACAAACCGAAAGCAGCTGTTCATTGACAGCAGATGGTTTGCCAAGAGCCAAGGTGTCGCTCTGCGAGTCAATCCACCGACAAAGGCCGATATGGTGTTTGTTCCGGAAAAGCCCTGGGAAGGCACGATATCTCCCTATTCAAACATGGTTGAGCACGAGGGCATCTACAAGATGTGGTATCTCGCGCATCGCGTGGATGCGAGCAACAAGAAACCCGGAGACGCAGTCTGCACCTGCTATGCGGAAAGCACCAATGGGATAGACTGGGAGCGGCCGAACCTTGGCTTGTTTTCTTTCGAGGGCATTGCAGACACCAACATAGTCATGCCGGGTGCCAGTCCTTTCGTCATGATCGATCCCAATGGTCCTGATGAACACCGGTACAAGTCACTATCATCGGTGAAGAAAACGGATCGGTGGTCACAGACAGAAGGATGCATAGGGAGCGCGTACGCGTATCTGGAAAGCGAAAAACGCTGGGTAGAGAAAACCAGAGAAGAAGGGGGAAGAGGATACAAAGAGCTCTACCTGTGTACCAGTGCCGATGGCCTGCGTTGGAACGTCCATCATCCGGGTGCCCTGCCGTTCTACCACGATTCTCACAATCAGGTGGGATTCGATACCAGGCTGCGGAAATACGTTGCTTATGTGCGCTGGCACCAGAAGGGGCGTGCCGTATCGAGAACGGAATTCGATGATCCCATGGTGCTACCTTGGCCATTCAGGGACAACCCGAAAGCAGAGCGAGGACCTGAGAACTCGAGGGCACGAGTAGGGGATGAGATGCAGGTCGTGCTGGACCGTGACGAAGCAGATCCGGTGGATACGGATCTGTATACGCCTGGTGTCCACCAATATCCCTGGGCAGCGGACGCCTATTTTTCGTTTACCACCCCGTACAGGCACTATCCGGTGGGTGACACATCCGATACTACGACGCGGGGAAAGGACGAACGCGGAAGATACCGCAACGACGGACCGATAGATGTCCAGCTGGCCGTCAGTCGCGATGGAATCGATTTCTCGCGGCCCGATAGAAAGCCATACGTCGGCCTGGGCATTGAGGGCAGTCATGACGGGGGACAGGTGTACATGATGCATGGCATGGTCAGGAAAGGGGATGAGATCTGGCAATACTACGTAGGCTCGCCGGTTACCCATGGAGTCGAAGCAGCCCAGAGGTCGAGTGGCATTCGTCGAGTAGTCCAGCGCCTGGACGGATTCATGTCTGCCGATGCGGAATACACCGGAGCAGATTTCACTACACCCCTACTAACCTTTACCGGTAGCGAATTGACAATCAACGTAGATTGCTCCGCTATGGGCGAAGTGTGGGTGGAGATCCGAGACGACTGGAACCATCCCATCCCGGGCTATTCGCTGGACGAGGCGATCAGTATCGACCGGAACCATGTTGCGGCAAAAGTGAGGTGGCGAGACAGAGATACGGTCGAACCCCTCATCGGCCGCCCCGTAAGGCTTCATTTCAAGCTGCGGGCATGCAAGCTGTATGCGTTTCAGTTCGTCGACTAAGAGCGTGTCCGAGTATCCCATTTGGGCTGCAGGGGCGTCATTGCTCCCGCTGTCTGCGTTGCGCTTCTCTCTCCGAATTCCCCAATTCAGATCGCTCACGCGCCTTGCCATCGACAACAATGACGCCCCCTCGCCTGTCAAAGCGAATACTCGGACCCGCTCCTAGGCCGTGGTGGTGAGGAGGGGGGTGAGAATGGAGAGGTTGCTGGTGGTAAGGCATGGGGAGAGAGAAGACACAGATCCTGCCTGGCGGAGTACGGCGGCAAGACCGTTTGATCCTGGCTTGACCGAGAAGGGCCGATCGCAGGCAATGCGATTGGCGCAACGATTGGCAGCGGACAAGATCACTCGGATCTACTCGTCACCCTACCTCAGAGCGGTGGAAACAGCAGACTGCATAGCCGAAGTGACGAAGTCGCAGATCAGGGTGGAGTCCGGCCTCGGCGAGATGCTATGCCCGGACTGGTTTCCGTCGGCTCCGGAGATACTTCCCGTGGCCCAGTTGCAGGAACGCTTCCCGCGGGTGGATCGCACCTACGATTCGACGGTCGCGCCGGTGTATCCAGAGAATCGACAGGACGTGAACGCGCGGACAAACAGAGTAGTAGAGCGCCTGGTGGGCGAAGAACGAGGAAGTGTTGTGATCGTAGGACATGGCGCCACAGTACAGGGCTTCGTCACGTGTCTTACCGGAAGTGAAAGTAACGCTGTCGTCGAGTTGGCCAGCCTGACCGAACTGGCATGGGATGGAAAAGCGTGGCTTCTGGCTCGCGAGGGTGATACTTCACATTTGGATGAGTGACCGCCCGATTTGCCTTATTGGGATAGATGCGACCGAGACCTGTTTAGCCCTTGTAGTGAACATGTAGCTGTACCGCGTCCAAGACGAGGGGTGTCTGCATGGATTCATCCCGTTTCCTCGCCACTAGCTCAACCGTGTTCTCCCCCCTATTGACCTGAGAGGATCTTAACTGGCATTCCAGCCACTGCCCAGCCGAGTCTGTCTGCGTCGGGCCGGCTGGCTTGAGGTCATCGAGAGGTTCATTGTTGAGTTTCACTTCTATGTCGTCATTGCTTGCAAACTCCCAGAGGTGGAGACGAAATCGCAACTCGGCGGCATTGATAGACCCCACATCCTCACCCACTTGAAAGTGGACGCTGACGGGTGCTCCTTGCTTCAGCTCCAGTTCGCACACGTCACTGAAGCTGGAGTCACCGCCGAACCGGTCCACGCCGAATACCTTGTCCTTGCCAGCCATAGTCGCGGGATCTCCGATCTCTCTCCACAGGTCGTGCTTGGATAAGAAAGCGTTGAAGGTGTAGATGCCGTCCGCGCCGGCGTTGAACAGGTTCGTCGCCGCAGCACGCCATGCCGCCATGGTTCCTTCCCACGAATTGAACGTCACCGCATAAGACGGCCTGTTCCTACGCGCAGGCTGTCCGCCGTACAGGGTGCTCAACCACGACTCATATCTACGGTGTTCTGCCGCTCCTAGATCGAGAAAAGCCCAATGGCTCCAGAAACTCCAGTCGATACAGGGATACACCGGCACATCGTATTTGTGCCCCAGGTCCACGATCTCCTTGAACGACTCCGTCATCTCCGACTCGTAGCGACCACCTGCAATCAAAATGTCGATAAGATCTTCCTGCAGCCATTTTTCCAGGTCTAACCCAACGAAACGTGCATCTGGAAGATTGAAAGGTACGCGTGCCGCTAGCAGCACGGGACGCCCTCTCTGCTGCCCTGTTTCGTCTGCCATCTTCCTCAATCGCCGCACCAGGTCTGTCATAATGTCCAGGTGTTGCTGCTCGACGGGAAGCCACTCTAGCGTCTCGCGGAAATAAGGGAATCTCTTGAAGAAATCCATCTCTATCCCATCCACGTCGTAGTTCTGGGCGACCTCCTGGATCAACGAAAATATGTGCTCCCGGACCTGTTGAAGACTGAAGTCGAGATAAGACCAGTATTTATTGTGTGCCTTTCCCTCAACCCAGTCCCCGGGGTCGCCCATCACATATTCCGGATGTTCCCGCTTGAAGTGATCCAGAGGGAATGTCCATCTGCGCGAACCCTCGGGAAAGGAATCGGCTGCGTCGTTCATGCGCAATGACCAGAATACCTCTATGTCATTCTCGCGGCAGAAATCTGTTTGAATCCCCAGATTATCGCGTCCATACTTCTCCACGAGCTCTTGCGGTACTCCTTTTCCGTAGAACCCGCCCAATTTCGTGTGGTGCGAGAACGTGACGCCGGCCATACAACTGCAGTAGGAGATACTGTCCACCTGTGTCCCAACCAGCGGCCTGCTGCGGGCATTGAGAAAGTCATCGATCAGCTCAGCCCCGCTGCGCGCGAACAGCTTCTCCTCGACGTCATGACGACGTTCCACTCCCGTCCACGCCTCTCTCACGTCGTTTCCATCATTATTGTAAATGATGCGACGCTTGCGCCAGCGCGCGGCTCTCCTCTTCTCATCCATTGAGCTCCTCCTTTTGTGCAGAATCGCCACGCCCGTCTCCCGCCCAAAAAAACGCCAAGCAACAGACGCGGCGAGCCTCCGTAACTTACGACAATGGTGCCCTATAATGGCCAAAGCGCTATCAGCTGCAAGACCTGAACTGAATCCGATGGCGAGTGCAAGTTGCGGCAGGTAACGCGCAAGGGGCGGTCAAGCGAAGAGGTGTCGGCCGCCAGCCCAGCTCGACGCGAATATCGTCGCCGAACGCGAACAGCTGTCAGGCAGGCGTAATCCTCGATCCAACCGCGATAACCAGGCCGGAGAAGTGCAGGCGGAATCGCAACGCCGAGATGTTTTCCGAAGTGCAATCCTCGCCCACGTGGAAGTGGGTGCTCAGGGGTTCTCCCGGCTCCAGCTCCGTTTCGCGCGCTTCTTTGAAACTAGAGTCTCCTTTTGGGGCATGCTGTCGATAGGAACTTGGGGAAACTTGAGGCTTGTTTGAGGGGCCGAATGGGTGCACCGGCTGATGGGCGCTGGATTTACGCGCCCGAGGAGGGTCGATCGATTGTTTCCTAGCGGTGTTACGCGAGTGACCGAGCCGCAGCGCTACCGCGACGCTTCGGTGACCTTGAGCTGCGCTGCCGATTCCCGCGCGCTGGCAGCTTCAGCATGCCGTCCCATTCGCTGCAGCACGGTAGCCAGCGACAGGTGTGTCTGATACGACCTCTGCTGATTGCTATCGAGGGAGATACTCTGACCCAGAGCAGCTGCCGCTTCGTCGAGTTGCCCGCTTCTCTGAAGCGCCGTGCCGAGGAGCTGATAGATCGACGCATCTGCCTGGATATTCAGCACTGTGCGGGCATGGGTGATTGCGGCCGCCAGCATCTGTCGTACTCCGTCCACGTCGCCACGATCCGCCCGTTCCCTCGCCGTTCTCAAGGAGGAGTAGATCCAGGTGTAGTGAATGAAAATGTCGTACTCATCCAGCGACTGCGCGCTCGACTCGGACACTGTGATATTCCGCAGGTGCAGCTGTAGGTTGCGATCCCATTCCCCACGTGGAAACCCCGCCTCCTGCGTGCGCTCCAAGAGGACCGAATTCTGCAACAGCAGCGCCGCCTTGAGCGCGGATACTCCCTTCTGGCTGTTGTCCTGCCTGAAGTGTTCATCGGCCAATTGCATCAGCTTGGCCACGTTGTGTGGCTCTTCGTAGGCGTCAGAGATGTAGCGGTCGAGCAGGGAGGGATGTCGGTACCTTCTCCAATCGACGAGGTGGTCGTACTTCCCGATGTGCATACCCCATATCGCAGTAATCCGCTCGGGATCGAGCAGGTCGCCGCGAGTGATGAGGTGCAGTTTGTCGAAGTAGGCTGCCAGATTCTGGTCCACGATCACGTTTTCCCCGTACAGCAGGGCCCTCGAAGTACCCTTCGGGGATGACGCGACGGAAGTGGCCGATCCCCCAGTTGGGGTCCTCGAATGCGGGCAGGCGCGCCAGCAGCGGATCGCTCAGCGCCCGTGGATCGATGACGTGAATGTTCGGGCCGACAAAGAATCCGGTGAAGCCGATGTTGCCCCAGACGGCGGCACCGTACTGATTGCTTGCCGGGCGGGTCTGACGAGCCCCGATGGCCCAATCGTGATTGGGGAACTCGATGCCGGGTTCGGCAGCCAAAGCCCGGAGCAGGCCTGCGGTCTCATAGGAAGCGGGCCGTTCGTCGCTGATGCCGTTCGCGCTGTGAGGCTCCGGCGAACTGTAGCTGCTCAACAGCGGATGAGAGTGAGACGCCAGGCCCAAGACGAATATCACTGCGGAGGCGGCCGCGAGCATTCGACCGCGAAAGGGATTGTCCAGGATAATTAATGCGACGGGGGCGAAGAAGGGTGCGCTCAAGAAACGGCCACTCATGAAATCGCCGCCGATCCAGACGACATAGGCCACGTAGAGTAGGACGCCTGCGGCGATCGGCGATCGCTGCACGTCCTTCTTCACGAGTGGGAGGACAATGCCCATGGCGAGGGTCAGGGGTGTCAGCGGGTCAACGGTGGCGGAGTCGAACAGGTAGTACACCCCTTGCCGTAGTATTTCCGCCACCGCAATCCCCGTGTTCAACTTCGCGTAAGCTGTATTGGGAAACAGAAAGCCGTAGTAGAGCAGGGAGAAAAGCTCCCACAGCACAAAGGGAATGAACCCGATCACGACAGCACCAAGCGCGCGCGTGTTTCTAATCGACCAGGCGACGAGAGCAAGACACGGTAGGAACAACAGAATCGAATCCATTCTGTTGATCGCGCCCAGTGCTGCGATCAGCGACAGAAAGAGGAGGCGTGCTTCGCCGCTGCGCGCGCGCAGATAGATGGCAAGAAATAGAGCTAAGATAAGGTGCGTGAGGGGGTTCTCGAGGCCCGACGTGGAGTAGTCTACGAATGCTTTGGAGTTTATCAACAGGAAGAGACCGACCAGGGCAGCAGTGTGTGACGAAGAGAGCCTCCGAATGAGAACACCGACGGCCACCAGAGAGACTGCAATAGAAAGCAGAAGGGATGTGAAGAAAACCTCGCGCGTAACGAAATACAGCGCGGACATGAGGAACATCCAGAGCGGATTGGAGTACGCCTGCACACGCTCAGAAATGTTCCAGGTAAGGCCGAATCCATTGACGAAGTTGTCGACGGTTCGGAAGGTGATGAAGGCATCATCCGCGACCCATGCTGTCCGGATCACGGTGAGCGCGTAAACGGCAAAAGAGATCCAGACCACGCATTGAGTGCGCTTGTCACTCCAGGAGAGCCACCCTTCTTCACTAATCCCGTCAGCCACCTTGACACTAATCCCGTGTCTGCATGCCAGCCTATGACCTGGCCGGACTCCCAGATGAAAACTCTCTTTTGAATTCGTCCCAGTACAAACGGAGCAATTGGCCTACTCCGTATCGGATCTTCTGAGTTGAACCAGGTAGAGCGCCGAGTAGTGGACGATCGGAATGGAAAAAGGGGCGAATATCCTGACTTCATCAATTTTTCCAAAAGTCACCCACAAAGGGAAGTAAGCGATCGCCGCAAAAACCACTGCATGAAAGATGTCGAACTCCCAGATGAAAACTCTCTTTTGAGGCCAAAAAAACCGCACTGTCAGGTAGATTGGTGCCATGGAAAGCAGGAAGGGAATCAGTCGTCTTATCGAAATGTTCGCGGTCAGCTGAACGGGCACAGTGGACTCATGGGGAACACCGGGATAGAGTACCCACTGCAGTTGATACTGCACGATGACGGATGCGATGATGAGGAGCGAACTAGCAGCGATCAGTGTCGCCTTGCGAGCACGAATTCGCTCACTCCTATTGAGAATGAAATAGACACAGAAGCCTACACCCGCAGCGAATGCGACGGTCATCTCCGGCCCAGTTCCTCGCTGTGTATCTTTTCAGGCTGCCTGCCGCTCGGATGGGGCAGCAGCGGTGAAGTGGCGTTGGGCATCGAATGCTTGTCCGGAGCGGTACCAGCCGTGAAGCTTCCGCAGGAAGTGTCGCATGACCGCGGTCATGGCTTTCTGTCCGGGCATGGCAAGACGCTTGCGGCGGTAGTAGTCACCGTACAGACCCGATCGGCACACCAGGGGAAAGATGACCTGGCCGAGGATCTTGCGCAGCAGCATGCGCCAGCTGGCGAAGTCGCTGAGCGCTCCGGTTTCGGCGAGGAGACGAGCTAGATTCTTGGCGCTAATGACGCCCGGGGTCGGCGTGGGTACGCCCGGATCCTTCTGGCGCACGCGCCGCAGCAGCGAAATCAGGCGCTTTTCCAGGATCGCCTTGCGTTGCTCGTAGAGCAGGAATTCCTCCCACAACTGGCCGAGCTTGAGCTCAAGGCGATCAGTGTATTCACGCGTGCGTTGATGGCGGGCGGAGGACGTGGCGTCTTCCCAGAGCCGGTCTAAAGAGCGCTGCCGGATACGCGGTGCGCGCCGCCGCATGGCCCTTTCGAAGCGGGTACGACCCGCACGGACAATGCGATAGGGATTGCAGCGATACTTGTCGATCAGGGCGCGACCCGAGGTGCTGTAGAGGAAGCTCTTGGTAGAAGAGAAGTCGCAAAACAGCTCCATGAGCACGCGGTGGAGTCGACCGCGCACGGCCATGAGCGCCCGGTCTGCCCGCTCGTAGACGACGCCGCATTTGCTGTAGCAGCTGATACTCTTCAGGCCGATCTCGGTGTCTGAGGACTTTGTTGAGCCACGCCAGCGTATTGATGATGTGCGGATCTTTGAGATCCGTCTTGCCGCCATCATTGGTCTCGACGACACGAAACTTGGCGACCGCCTCTCCGTTGACGTACGCTGTGAGATGGCCGAGCCGACGCGCTGTATTCAACAGCTTGTCCTGGTAACCGCCAGAAGGCTCACAGATAACACGAAGAGTTTTGAAGCCATGCTCGGTCGCTAGACGCCGACAGGCGCGAAGTTTCTTCTCGATTTGCCGGATCGTATTGGGCCGTTCGTCATCGAAAGCCTGATCGCCCAACTCGAAGTAGACATTGAGCTTGCTCTTGCTGACATCGACACAGATATCAAGGGTTTGATCCAGTTGGACCTTCGGAGTCATATTGGTAGATTTCATCACGGGCTTCTCCTTTCAGATGCAGACGTGGTGCTCACGTCTTTGAGGGTCTTGTCGACACCTCCGAATATCCGAAAGAGAAGCCCTCTTTGTTGCCCTAAGAGTATGTAATGCCATTTATTTGCCCATGCTCCACTGGTCGGTCCGGCCGACAAGCTCAACCACTACGACGAGAATGGCCATCCCAGCGCCGAGCTCGAATCGATACGCACTCGCGCCCGTGAGGGCGGCACGCAATAACCAGGAGGTACCATGGCACGATCGCGTTACACCGCCGAGCTCTTGCGGGAAATCCCGTACGAAGACCGCGTCTGCCGCATTGAGCACTACCCGGAATGTTTGAATCCCGACGTACGCGACGAGCCACGCGCGACTATTCAACAGGAAGTCGACGCCATCGCCGATGCCGGTACCCAGGTCTGGAGCATCGGGGCGATGCGCCACAACCCCGAAGGCGTCGGGAAAGGCCGTTCGTGGCCCTTATGGGACTCCAAGATGATTCCGCGTCCGGAGGAGTGGGCTGAGGACGCGGAGCGCTTGAAGGAGTTCGTGGAGGTGGCCCACAAACGGGGGATACTCATTCTGAGCTACTACCCGTTCATCTTCACCACGCCAATCCACAGACAGCATCCGGAGTGGGGCATTCAAATGCTCGACGATGGCGGCGTAGAGGTCTGGAACGAGGGGTGGCTGTGCTGGAACTCCCCGTACCGCGATTGGCTGCCGCAATACCTCAACGAGATGATTGAGTACTTCGATCTGGACGGCGTCTACTTCGACGATATGAACTGCGGATCCCATTCCGATGCCGGGCAGCGCCGCACGGGTGGGTGCACGTGCGCCTTCTGCAAGGAGCAGTACCTGGCCGAGACCGGTCGCGAGCTGCCAACAACAGTCGACATGGAAGACGCGGATTTCCGCCGGTATGTCGCCTGGCGCTACGGGAAATTCAACGACGGTGTGGAGCACGTGGCCAAAGGCGTCTACGCAAAACACCCGGACGCAGTCCTGGATTGGAACTATTACGGCCGGCCATACGGCAGCCCGGACACCGGTTGGATGTCGAGCCATCCACTGAATCCACTGCCCACCACCACCCACTTCTTCATGGAGGCCGGGTTGGACAATCTCGGCATGAGTTTTCCCGCCAAGCTGCTGCGCGCCGCCGGGCCCACGTTCGGGTACTTCTTCAATGCGTCGAGAAGTGCCGGAAGTATTGGGCCTTCACCGAATCCGGAACCCCACACCGGCGCCGTCGCGGCACTGTCTGCCGTTGCCCGCGGCGGCGCTTCGGTAACGGTCTGTGTGCACGCGGGTGCGTTTACCCATTACGGCGACGCGTTGGAATCGATCTTCTCGGAGGCGAAGAAGCTGCGGCCGCACGTGAGTGGAGAATCGGTCAAACATGTCGCCCTCCATGTCTCGCAGCAAGGCAGAGACTTTCAGTATTACACCGACATCGACGAATTCTGGAAGTTGTGCCGGGGCAGTGAAGAGATGCTGAAACGTTCGCAGCTGCTCACCGAGGTGGTCTTCGACGACCACCTCACACTGGATACTCTGTGTGGGTATAAGGTGTTGATGCTTTCGAACAGCGGGTGTCTATCCGACGGCCAGGTGGATGCGATCAGCGAGTTCGTCAACCGCGGCGGTTGCCTGATCGCCACCTACCAGAGCTCTCTATTCGACGAACTCGGGCAGAAGCGCAGCAACTTCGGGCTGGCGGATGTTCTGGGCGTCGACTGCGCAACCCCGGATGGGACGACTGATTCTGGCGAGACCAACATCATCGTGCCACAGACCGAACAATTGAAGGCCATGTTTGGACATTTCCTCGCGTTCGAGGCCGGGCAGACCGAGATCTCTGTGCGTTCGGCTTCGGAGCCGGAGGTTCTTTTTACCAAGAGCGGATTGAAACGGAAGGGCACCAGGGGACCGCTGTCAGGTGAGTTCTTCGACAGGCCCGATCTCGATTCCGGACGACCTGCCCTTACCCGACACCTATTCGGAAAAGGCACGGCGATCTACATATGTGGGGACCTTGGTCAGGGGTTCTATCGCAGCCCTTTGCCACAGCTCCGGCAGCTTCTCGACCTGTTGGCGCGGACGACACAGCCGGCCATCGAAGTAGAGGCGCCGCAGGTGATCGACGTGACCGCCTGCCGACGCGATTCGGGACAGCTGATGGTTCACCTGTTGAACAATCCGTTTCCCATGCTTCCCTGGGACACCTCCCGGGGTTCCCCCTATTTCTGCATCGACGAAATCTTGCCGGTGCAGAATGTGGTGATTCGCCTGAACGACTATAGGGCCGGGTCGGTGTCGTTGCCCCTGCGCGACCAGTCGTTGACACCAAGCTCCGACGGCAAGCAGATCACCGTCCCCGAGGTTGGCTTGCACGAGATCGTGCTGATCGATCTGTAGGCTTGAAATTGATGCTTGCCGAGCAGGTGGCCATGGGCTAGCCAGATTCGTGCCCAGAAGGTCCGTGTCGCGGTCGACCGAGGCAAGAACGCCAGCGGCGCGATGAACGCGGAAGAGAGCTCTTCGCCTATGATTCGGACGCCGCGCGTTTGCACGGAGAGCCGTAGTGGCGCCAATATCCTATGATGCTGCTGGTGAGGAATGAGGCTTCCATGATGATGCCCACCGGGGTCCAGGCGAAGATATTGTGGGTCAGCCAGCAGCTGTTGCCGCCCAAGAAATAGAGCCGAACCTGGCGGCCGGCGGGTTCGAAGCTGCCGTAGGTGCCGATCAGCGAGCCGGCCAGGGCCAGGAGGCTGAGCGGCGATTTGAAGGTCAGCGCAAAGGTGCCGCAGGTGACGAAGAGGAAGAGGACCATGACCTTGCGGTCGGTGGTGAAGAGGGCGACCAGGTAGCGCAGGCCGACCAGCAGCATCAGGGCGCTGGCTCCGGGGCGGCCGAGATAGTAAAAGTGGACGCCGTTGAAGGCCACGGAGACGATCAAGCACGACAGAATGCTGCGCCGCGTCTTGAACTGCACCGAGGCCAGGCCGAAGGCGAAGGCGATTCCGGCGAAGATTTGCGAGAGCGCGAAATCGGTCATTCAGGTTGCAAGAACGATAGGACCATCGGGACAATTGCTGCTTGAATACATTTTCCCCATCCTTTGATCCCAGCGCCAGACAGAGTCGTTAGTATCCGTGGTCAAACGAAGCAGAAAGAGTTCCAAGCCCAGTTCCATTTTAACTGCAGTAGTGCAGCGGAGCTGCCAGCGATACTCCAGTAGCAGATGCTCGTTCTGATCGACCGGCGTGCTAGCCTGAAGGGAGAAACCGGAATGAAGGTGACCATCTGTTGTGCCACGCTGCTGGCTTTCACTTTCCTGAGCGAGATCGCCGCCGAGTCGAACTGGCCGAACTGGCGCGGTCCCAGCCGAAACGGACTAAGTCCAGACAAAGGGCTACCCGTGAACTGGGGGCCGACGGAGAACATCGTCTGGAAGACCGCTTTGCCCTCCTGGGGTGCCGGCACGCCCATCGTCTGGGGCGACCGCATCTTCGTGATATCCGCGTCAGGAACCGAAGCGGATGCGGTGGAGCCGACAAAGCGCGGCGGCGATGCCGGTGGGCCTGCCCTGCTTCTCATCTGCATCGCCAAGGAGACCGGCACGGTGCTTTGGCAGCGGGAGCTAGACAGGGGGAATCAGTACCATCGAAAACACAACCTTGCATCCCCTTCGCCAGTCACCGACGGAAAAAACGTGTGGGCGGTAGCGGGCACTGGCATGGTGAGCGCCTTCGACATGGAAGGCGAGCAGCTCTGGCGCAAGAATCTCCAGGAGTTATACGGCCCCTTTGGTCTGATATTCGGGTACGCCGCTTCTCCATTGTTGTTCGACAACAAGCTGGTCATCGAAGTGTTGCACGGGTACAAGACGGACGATCCCTCGTACCCGGTCGCCTTCGATGCGGTTAGTGGCGATGTAACGTGGCACCAGGAGCGACCCACGGACGCCGTCAGGGAATCGCCCGATGCCTACACCACGCCGACGCTTCTTCGCCGCAACGGAAAGAGCGAGATTGTCGTCTCCGGCGCGGATTATGTGACCGGTCACGATCCTGACTCCGGCGCAGAGCTCTGGCGTATGGCCGGTCTTAATCCGGAGAAGGAGGGCAATTACCGCGTCGTCGGCTCACCAGTTGTCGTGGACGGAATGATCTACGCGCCTACCCGCAAGCGACCTCTGCTCGCCATCCGGGCCGACGACGACCGACCTCGTATTGCCTGGCGATTTATGGGCA
This sequence comes from Candidatus Latescibacterota bacterium, assembly GCA_965217095.1. Lineage (GTDB taxonomy): Bacteria > Latescibacterota > UBA2968 > UBA8231 > UBA8231 > CAYNZV01. The sequence goes on along the minus strand of OZ244235.1, from coordinate 3,799,195 downwards.
AGGCAGCCCCCGACGTTCCCACACCCGTCAGCGACGGCAGCCGCTTCTTCATGGTGGACGACCTGGGCATCGCCACCTGTCTCGATGCCAAGACCGGTGAAGCGGTCTGGGGACCGGAACGCACCGCCCAAGGTGTGGTCAGTGCCTCACCCATTCTGGCGGACGGCAAGCTCTTCATCACCAACGAGAATGCCGTCACCACGGTGCTAGAAGCGGGTCCTGTATTCAAGATGGTGGCCACCAACGAGCTGGATGGCAGCTACACCCTCTCTTCTCTCGCCGTGAGCGATTCGCGGATCTTCATACGAACGGCGACCCATCTCTACTGCATCGCCAAGACCTGATGAAGGACGGCAGACGGATCTGGAGTCGACGCGATGGGAATTCTGCCGAATAGCGTTGGTTCACGAAGCGAACCTGTAGGTGTAGAGTTCAGGGAGAGGACATCATGGACCGTCGTAACGCTCCACGAATGTCTTCGGAAATGCCGCAGTCTTGCGCAACACGTCTTCCGCAGTTGCGTGGCTCACTTCAAACATGAGTTCACCCTTGTAGTCAAGGTCTTTGAGTGCAGCGAAAACCTCTCCCCACTCGATGTTGCCATCAAAAGCGGGCTTTGGGGGTATCCATTTAACCGGAGTTACCATATGTTCAGTGCATGGCGTATCCTCGCGCTGGCAAGCACTACCCGGGCTCGGTAGGCGAGTTTCAAGCCTGGTTTCGAACCGATGCGGACTGCCTGGACTACCTCGAATGGCTGCGGTGGCCCGACGGCTTCGTCTGTCCGAGTTGCGGCCACGAAGGCGGTTGGCGCTTGGGCGATGGCCGCTTCATGTGTCCGGCGTGTTCGACACGCAGTTCGGTGACGGCCGGTACGATCTTCGATCGGACGCGGACACCCTTGACGATATGGTACACCGCCTGCTGGCTGTTCGCCACCGGTAAAGACGGGATCTCGGCGTTGAGCTTGAAGCGAGTACTGGAGATCAGCTCCTACCAGACTGCCTGGGCCATGCTGCACCGCCTGCGGTCGGTGTTGGTACGTCCCCGGTCGGGATCTGCTGAGCGGGACGGTACAGGTGGACGAGACCTACATCGGCGGCGCCGAGCCTGGGCTGGCCGGTGGCCGCGCTAGGGGCAAGAAGGTGCTGACCGGTATCGCAGTTGAGGTTCATGAGCCGAGAGGATTGGGGCGGTGCCGCATGTCGCCACTGGCCGATGCCTCTGCCGAGACCTTGCACGCGTTCGTGATGGATCACGTCGAGCCGGGCTCGACGATCATCACCGACGGGTGGCCCGCTTATCAGGGACTGGCTCAGCTCGGCTACGAGCACGATCGGCGCAGCCAGGGCGCGGCCCGCGCTCGGGGAGATGATCCCAACAAGCTGTTGCCCGCCGTGCACCGCGTTGTCTCACTGGCCAAGCGGTGGCTGCTGGGAACGCATCAAGGGGCCGCCGACAGTACCCACATGAGCCACTACCTCAACGAGTTCGTGTTCCGCTTCAATCGCCGCCGCTCCCGCAGCCGCGGCATGGTGTTTTATCGCGTGCTCGAGCTGGCCGTGGCCCACGAGCCGATGCGTTTCCAGGATCTCATTGCCAGCCGACGGCCGAGGAAGCTGCCCCCCGAGCCGCCCAAACGGCGAGGGCATCTCACGAGCCTGGAACGCCCAGGGGCAAACCGGCCGTGGCGGTCGGCGGCCGAACACTGATGGGGGTCGCGACGCACTCCGGTTAAATGGATACCCCCAAGCGGGCTTATGATCCGTGTCTGTGAAATCGTGCAGGTGAAGATGAAAGAGGCGCTTGCCACATTGGGTCATAGTCTGACGGGCGACTTCTTTCTTGACGAAGGAATTGATGCCATCAGGGTCCCTTTGATGACCGATGTCCACCGTGATACCGAAGCGATCGGAATCTATCTTGTCCACGAACGCGATGCAATCTGATATTTGAGGATTCGGTACCAGGTTCTCACACGTGAGTGTCAGAGATGAGCCGTGCAGTTGACCCAAAATCTCGGTGACCGATTTCTTAGACTGCTCGCCAACATCAAAGTGTCCCGCATAAATAGCGGCACCTAGCTCCTCTGCCGCCCTTGCCGCCATGACGCCTTCCCTTACCGCAGCCTTCCTCTCCTCTTCATCTTCTGAACCAAAAGGAAGACCGGGGCCATGCGCAGAAACGATCGAAACGCCTTGCTTCTGGCATTCAGCCTTGATCTCCGATACATGAGTGGGATCGTGATAGTCGCACTGCAGGGGGTGTAAATATATCTCAATCCGAACTATCCCCGCCTCGCGAATCGCTGCAATCTCTCTCGCTCCGAGCACTGATTTCTCCACCTTGAGAGCGGAGATTCCGAGTCGATCCTCGATCTCTCGAGATGTCCACCGAGGGAGTGCGTCGGGAGCTGAACTGATTTCCATCGTACCTCTCCATTTCAACCGGCCCGCGCCAGAATTAGGCCGCTATTCTCCCGGCTGGTTGATGATCATTTTGTCTTGCTTAGAGCTATTCAATCAAGGCACTGCGCAGCATGTCTACTTGCCCTTGGGTGAGGCCCCCGTCCAAGGCGTATGCCTCTACTCCACCGTATCGTTCTTCAAAGTGCTGAAGCAGTTCGAGCATACCTTCGGGAGGGCAATGGTGTTGCCGATACTCCTCTACCGTCTCACGAGGAGTTATGCCAGGTGGAGGTGGGAGCCCTGCCGAATCGCGGTTCACGAAGAAGCAGGCACTCAATGCAAAATCTTCGGCTATAGCCTCCGCTGGAACACCTACTATCCCAAGTACCAGAGCGGTTATCACACCTGTGCGGCCCATCCCCGCCCAGCAGTGGACCAACGCAGGCAGCACTCCAGGGGATGCCAGAGTCGCCAGGGTCTCAATTAGTTGAGGCCGCCTGTACTTTAATATCTTGGCGTAGGACTTCATGGAACCGTCTGACGGCACGTTGAATTCGGGGAAGTCTGCCATGTCAGGAAGCGGCTCGTCTCCATTCATATTGTGGTTGTAGTAGGTAACGACAGATGAGTTTGCGAAGACGTTTGGCTCTTTCTGGATGCCCGCGGTGGATCTGAGATCAATGACCGTGCGCACCCCGTATTCGATGAGAGCAGCCTGAGAGCCGAGTGTCAGAGTGTTGAGGTTGTCGGCGCGTAGAAACCTTTTCCAACGTGTTCGTCGTCCATCTGAAGTGGCGTAACCACCTATATCGCGGATGTTATAGGCTCCTTCTAACTCCAAGTGCCGTCGGGGCTCTAGATATTTAGCCATTATCTGGTATCTCCCAGGTCGCCGGCCGCGGCATGCCACCGCCAATCTCATTGATAGGCGATGTATCCGGTCGCGTATAGACGGTTGTACCGAAGGAACGCCATACTGTACTCGTCATTTCGGAACAAGCGGGTGAAATTCAACGCCGAGACTTCACCCGGCGCCGGCCGGGGGTGGTATTTGTCGTCCCACCGCAACTCGAATTCTACGGACCAGAAGTCGTCGCCAACGAAGGTCGCTGCCGCCCCGTCGACGTCCCAGCTGTAATCGTGGCTGTGGCCCTCGCTGAAGTTGCTCCAGCGGTCCCTTACCGCTCCTTCGGGGTTCACTGACAGGCCGGCAAGTACCATTTTGTCCAGATCGCGATCAAAAGTGAACGAGATCCGGTCGCCGCGCGCGTTGTCCAGTTTGTCTTCCATGGGCAACACCAGCAGGCTTTCGGGGTGGGCGTCGAAGCAGCGCGCCCCCCAGTAAATCGCTGTGTCCGTGTAACCCATCAAAACGTGGGTTTCGACCCGTGGCAACAGCGCGGCAAGAGATCCCGAGTGTGTGTAGAACGAATCGATGCGCCCCGCGCTTCTCCAAACCGGATCGTCCAATCGTCCGTCGATCTGTGGCGCCGCGGCGAATCTGGGAACATCGATCAGCAGCCGGTGCTCCCGCAAAAGCTGCTTCCCGCGGTCGCGATCGCCGTGTTCCAAATAAAACGTGCCCATGTAGTAGTTAGCCTGCCGGCTGGCAGGGGCGTACGCCAGCGCCCGGTTGTAGATGGAATCCGCCAACGAGATGTTGGCTTTGAGAGCAGCCTTTTGCGCTTCCTTTGCCCAACGGCGGACAAACTCCTCCACGAGGAACAGCGCGGCTTCACGCACGTAGCGATCCTGCGACTCGGCGCGCTCGCCGGCGAGCCGGCGCAAGGTTGCGATCTGTTCATCGTTCAACCGACCGAGCACGGTCTCCAAAGCGAGCAGGGCCGGGGTTTGGACCAGGGGCGAGGGATCGGACAGCGCCTGCAAATAAGGATCAAAATATTCGGAGCGCATCCGCATTCCGAGCTCTTCGGCGATCCGTCCCCGCACCACCGGATCAGGATCGTCAAGCAGGTGTTTCTTGAGGACGTCAGCTACGCGTTCGTTTCCCGCTCTCGCTATGATGCCGGCCAGGATGGCGGCAACCTCGTCGCGCTGGCTGTCGCCGTCTGGCGATTCCAACGCCGCGATGAGGGGCTCGATCGCTTCCTCCGCAGCCAGGGTGAGCTCGTGCCTTGCCGTGGCGCGTTCGTCGGGGCCGGCGCCGAGCTCGTCGATTCGGTCTTCGACGGAAGGCCCGCAAGCCGCCAGGCAAACGGCCGCCGCCAAGCCCACGATCTCCAGGTATCGCCCAGACCGGCCGGCGTGAGGCTTATCGCCGGCAGTGCTTCCTCTTGATACCATTGTCGTCTAAGTCACCGCCGTGGAATTTGTGTCCCACTCCTCAGCCCACTCTTGAAACCCCGAGTTGAATCTACGGAACGCCTTGGGTGTTGGCACCCGCCGCCGCCGACCGCGCGCTCTTCCGCACGCTTGCCCGCGATCGAACGGACGTCGTTATCGCCGTGGCTTCTCACTACAAGCCGCCGAGGCCTATAGACTGAACGCGAAAAGGGTCGCCTTGTACATCTCGATGCGAATCGCCAGCGAATCCGACAACCGCGCCACGTTGTCGTTGCCCCGCCAGGTGACAACCCGGTCCAGCTCGTCTCCCTGCAGGACGTCGCAGTCGGCGAAGCTGTACCCTTCCATTGCGCTGAGAGAACCGGACAGATGTGGTTTCGGTCCGACATGGGTGATAAGCTCGACCTTTATGAAACCACCGGTCTCCGTCTTGTAGTTCAGGCGCAACTGTCTCGGCGGCTCGTTCGGGTCGGCGAGCGGCGGAAAACGATTGTGTATCGGCGCCGGGATGGCGTCGGGGCAGTCGGGGGGTGAGCGGTAGAGGTCCTGGCGCAAGGTCAGCCTTCCGTCCGCTTTGGCGCGGATACCCGCGATGCGATCCTTCTCCCACAGGGCGTAGCGAATGGGGAGATTCACGTGGGCACTGTCGTGCGCACCCTTGCGGTCCGTACCCCAATAGGTGATCGCGTAGCGTCCGTCCGGCATTTCCAGCAGCCCGGGGCCGGCGTCGAGCGCGGCTCCGTAGCCGGCACCATCCGCATAGTTGTCGATGAGGTGGTGGGTGCGGTCGGGCCGCTCCCAGTTGATGCCGTCGTGGCTGACCCCGAGCTGTATGTCCTTGGTCCCTGCTGACTGCGCGAACCGCGACAGGAACATCAAGTGCAGATCGTTGCGCCCCGGATAGCGGGTGTAGGCGTGATTGTAGAAGGAGACGTCCGGCGGGTCGAGGGCGTCGTTCATCACGGCCAGCTGCTCCGGCGTGAAGGTGCGGAAGTCGTCGCTCACGCAGCGGCCGGCGCAGCGCCGGCCGGCAATATGAAAGCGGCAGTAACCTACGTACTGCCTGAGCACCTCGTCATAGAAAACGATGTTGTCGCCGTCGACGAACTCCTCGAGGAGCGGTTTCTCTAGATATGTCCAGTTGAACCCGTCGGGTGAGACGGCACCCATCATGAAGGATTTCAATGTTCCCCACTCGCCCTCGAACTTCTCGCTGTTCCACTCCTGAAGGTGTATGTGATCCTGAATGTCCGGGTTCTCCGGGCCGCCCATGCGGGCGACCGCCTCCTTGTCCAGTTGCACTTCCACGTAGTTGCCATCGGTATCCTTCTCGCGCGCGTAGAAGCCGCCCTTGCCTCCGATCGCCTTGAAGCGCTCCTCCGGTGGCGCCGACGGATCTTCGAATATGCGCCCGTACCTGGTGGTCACGATGTTGTTCTTCGTCGACCCCTCAAACTCCACCGCCCCAAACTCAGGTTTGGTCCAGTTGTAGCCATCTTCGCTTTGCGCCCGGCAAAGACCTGCGGGTGTCGTGTAATCGATGATGTACAGACCATCCTTGAAGATGAAAGAGGTGACCGGGCCGGCTCCATCTTGCTCCCAGGGTCGATCCGGCGGCAGTATCGGCTCGCTCCTTTCCGCCGGCTGTGCCTCGATCTCGATTCCCATGGGCACATCCCACGATCGCGAAATGCCATCCTTGAATCCGGCGTAGCCGGCGTGAACATACCACCAGTCGAGTAGAGGTCCTGTCGTCAGATTTCCCGTAGTCGGATCAGTTACCATAAGACGATTCTCCTCTCAGACTGTGCCTTGGTGCCATCCGCCTCTGCTCGAGCTGCCGAACCGGAAGTCGTTTGAAGTAAGTTACTCAGCGCACCTAGTTCCCCACCGACAGGCCTACGGTGTCGCCCGTCTCTTGCAGGAGGTAGAGATGATATGGAGATTCGACGGGCCCACCAAGGAGGTCGGGAATCGAAACGAAATCAACGCGAGGAAAACAACCATGAATACGTCAGATGCAGCCCTGCTTCGCGCGGGCGCCGCGAAGGTGGAGATCAGCGCAACCGGCGAACGCCCTGTCCACGACCCGCTGTACGCCAGAGCATTGGTGCTGACCGACGGCGCGACCACAGCCGTTCTTGTCTCCGTGGATGTCGTAACGATCGCCGAGCTCGGCATCGTTCAGGACGACTTCCTCCCCAATGTGCGTTCGCGACTGGAGACCGAGCTGAACCTGGAGCCAGCGAACCTGCTTATCAGCGCCACCCACTGTCATGGCGAGGTGTGCACCGATATCGAGCAACGGACGATTCAAGCAGTGAAAGAGGCCTGGGGAAAGATGGTTTCCGTCTCCGTCGGCACGGGCAGAGGTCATGAAGACAGAATCATGGAGAACCGGCGGGTCAAACTGAGGAACGGCCGCGAGGCGGATGTGCGCCAGAACTACTGTCTTCCCCCAGACGACCAGGTTGTGGGTGTTGGTCCGGTCGATCCCGAAATCGGGATTCTGCGACTCGATCGGGAGGATGGACGGACACTGGCGGTGGTCTACAACTTTGCCTGCCATCCGATTCAGGAGGTGCCCAGCGGAGCAAACACGGCTGACATATCTGGCATTGCCTCCGGCGTGATCGAGGAAAATCTGAGCGATGGTACCATTGCCTTGTTTACGCAGGGTTGTGGCGCTGATGTCAATCCGGCCTTCTACAAGGGGAACGACATCGACTATCTCCGCGACGCGGAGCCGCTGGGAAACCGGCTGGGTCTAAACACGTTGAGAGCTCTGAGAAAGATCCAAACCGGCGAAGACGGGAGGCTCGAACTGATTAACGAGACACTCGAGCTGCCGCGGGCCGACCTCAGCCAACTCATCGACGAGATGGAGACGGAGCAGCGAAGGCTGCTGGAGACGTTACCCCTCTCGCTGACCTCTTCCACTACGAGGGGAGAGAGGTTCCTGAAAGGCACGAATCTCAACTTCAAGACGTTCCTTACCCTGTTCGTGAAACACAGACTCTTCCCCGAGTATCCATCCTACTACGCGTATCGGTATGTGCACGAAGAGATGATGGGGAGGGACGATCTGGTACGACTGGATGCCAATAAAAAGAGGAACATAGATCACTACCTGGAAAGTATCTACACCATGGAAGAGCTGACGAAAATCCAGATAAACATCGCTATGCTGAAGAAGAAACAGGCGTCGAACGCGGCCTCCGAAACGGGAACGATCAAGGCGGAGGTGGTTGGGCTGCGGGCCGGAGATTTTGCGCTCGTCACGTTCCCCGGCGAGCTTCCCGTAGAGATAGGGCTCAATATCAAAAAGAGATCTCCCCACAAAAACACCTTTGTCGCCGGCGTTACCAACGGGTATCTCTTTTACACGCCCACGGTCGAACAGCTGAAGAACCGGGGTAGAGCTCAAGAGGACACCGACTGCCTGGTTGCACCGGAATGGCAGGCGCTGTTCGAAAGCAAGGTGGCTGAGATACTGAAGAAGCTATGATACGTTTCTCACCGATTCACGTTCGATCCGCCGCTGTCTGCAAGGTATGGGCTTGCCGGCGGCGTGATAAAGGAAATTCAGATGACAGGGTTAAATCTTGATGATCGACAGCGATTCCCCTACTCCATCGCTACGGGTATCCCCAAAGGTGGTGACGCGGAGATCGAGGGGTACCTGCAATCGCTGCGAGTCCAGGGTTTCTGTGTCGTCGAGAGGGTGATCCCCGAAGACCGAGTCAGCACGGTGCGCGAGAGCGCGCACCGCGGGAGCCGGCTGCTGCTGCAGGACCGCGAGGCGGAGCGGAGCAAACGCATAGAGCTGGAACGCCGCAGAAATCCCGACTTCCAGCCTGGCAGCGGCGTTGTGCGGCCGCCGATGGCGCCCCACGCCGAGCTCTGCGACATCGCGCGGAACGAGACCTTCGCCGAGTACCTCGTGGAGCCGCGCGTGCTCCGGGTGGCCAAGGCCATGCTCGATACGCACGTCCGCATTTTGCAGACGGAGGTCAACCAGTCGCCGAAGCCGATTGGGGAGGCGATATCCGAGGAGCAGCTGCTGCGTCGCCGCTGGCATTCCGACTGGCCGCATGATCTGGCTGCGTACCGGACGAGTGGTGAGGAGTGGCATCTCGCCGGCGTGATCGCCCAGCCATTCCCAGATGTCTGCATGGCGCTGTCCACGATTTGGTACCTCGGTCCGGAGGAGGTGACCCCGAATAACGGCGGCACTTGGGTTGTTCCGGGGTCGCACAAAGACCCGCGCAACCCGCGCGGCCCCGATGACGGGATCGACGAACGAGCGCCGATCCCGGGCGAGTTCCAAATCTCCGCGCCCGCGGGCTCGGTCTTGATGCAGGACACGCGGATCTGGCACTCGGTCGCCGTCAACCAGAGCGAGCATGAGCGCGCGGCGGTTGTGTGCCGTTACGCGCCGTGGTGGCTGTCGGGTAACGAGTTCGGCGACCTGCACTCGGGCGGCCACACGCTCAGGACGTACGTGCCACGGGAGGTGTACTCAAGGTTTGCCCCGGAGCTGAAGCTGCTGTACCGGCACATCGCCGAAGGCGAGGAGGACGTCCTTCAGCCCGAGAACCAGCACAAGGCAGCCCGCGCCCGGTTCGTCGACCAGCCGGCGCTGCGCGAGCCGGGTCGCATCGCCGACAACAGCCACGTGGTCGCCGGGGCGATGAGCGTGGAGGAATGGGAGCGCAGCTGCGGTCTGGCGTCGGCCTGACTTCTACCAGGCAATTAAGCATGAACTGGAGATGCCATCATGATGGACGCGGAACGGGAAAAGGCACGCTGGCGCCGCCGCCGGATCATTTACAACAACGACGGCGACGACGCGATCGAAGCGCGCTCCGGAGTAGAGCACGAGTATGATGTTTCCGAAGCCCTGGCGGTGCGCGCCAGCGGAGATCTGGTACAGGATTTCCTCGATGCCCGCAGCACGCCCCTGATCGGCTCGCAGGTGGACAGCAACTGGTTCGCCAGTTGCATGGCGGGTCTCACCTTTTCCCACCACACCAAACTCGGCGGGTTCTACGGCAAGGAGATCCCGCTGGAACTGGTGGAGAAGTATGGCCGCGATACGCTTGAAATCCAGCTGGACTTCAGCCACGAGCACGGCATGGAAGCAGCTTGGTGCCTGCGCATGAACGATATCCACGACGCCTTTCCACCTGGAAGCCGCCGCTGGACCTACGGGCTAGCACCGTTCAAACAGGAGCATCCCGACTGTATGATGGGTGAGCAAGGCGACTGGGACAAGTATGGTCACCACCACCACCCGAAAGGACAATGGACGCGATTGGATTTCGCGAATCCGGAGGTGCGCGAGCATATCTTCCGCATCATCGAAGAGGTGGCGGAGAACTACGATGTGGACCTCATCGGCATGGAGTTCTTCAAGTACTGGCCGTTCTTCCGCGAGTCGCGGGATGGAGATCCCGTCGAACCCGAACACGTGGAGATAATGAACGATCTTCTCCGCCGCATTCGGCGCATGGCGGACGACGTTGCCAGCCGACGCGGGCGCCCGCTGCTACTGGCTGCCCATACTCCATTCAGCCTGGCGGATTGTATACACGTTGGCGTGGACCTGGAAACGTGGCTGGCGGAGGGATTGATCGACCAGCTCATGCCCGGCGGCAGCTTGGAATCGGTGTTTTGCAGTTCCTACAGCGACATCATCGCCCTGGGACACAAGTACGAGGTCCCGGTCTACCCCTGTGTGTCCTGGGGCTTCTGGGATCGCTGGGCTTTTCTCGGACTGAGCGATGGCAAATACAGACAGTTCGGGTCGTGGATAGAGACCCTCTACGGGGGGCAGCCTGAACGCGCCGGCAAACCGTCGTTCATCCTTGTGTTCAACGGGTGGGAAGGCACACTCGCCGCCTGGCGCGGTGCCGTCTCGAATCTGTTCAACGCCGGCGCCGATGGGCTCTACCTCTTCAATCCCGCCTTTGGCGAGCCGCAATGGTGGCGCGAGATCGGCGAACCGGCAACCATGGCGGGCAAAGACAAGCTCTACGGAATCGAGCGTTTTGCAGGCCCCAATAGCTTCACCGAAGTCCCGGAGGTTACCCTCCCCGTGTCCGCGGGTTTTCAGGTGGGCGAGGATGTCGGATCTGCCGGTGCACGCAGCATCGATTTCAGCCTGCATCTGTGGGATTGGGTTCCCGGTGACGACTTCTCGGTGAAACTCAACGGCGTAGCTGTCGATGGGGTGCAACCGACCGACCCGGACCGAAACCCGGAGGAAGGTCAGTGGTTGCAGGGCAATCTCGAGGCCAAGCAGATCAATCGAGGTGAGAATCAGCTGGAAGTGGCGGTGAAGAAACGCGGTGGGTCCGCCTCATCTCCAGTCGTTCTGGATACGGTGCAACTGCGCATTCGGTGCGAATCCTGAGCTGGAAGTCGCTGCCTGCCGCGGTAACGCCGAGCTTGAGTCGGGCATGACCTGTCCTCCGCCTTCAGACCCGCGCCTTCGCGAGGAAATCGGCGGCTCCCTCTGCCAGCCATGGCGCGACCGGCGTGAGCAGCAGGCGGACACCCTGCGACACGAGGTCTGCAGCGGTGTGATTGAAGGCCAGCGAACCCGCCGTTCGTCCCGCATCGACGATGGTCCGCAGCGCCCTGTCCTTGACGGCCACAGCTTTGGGGTGATTCATCTCTCCGGTGTATCCCATCGAGCTCGCCAGGTCGTTAGGCGCCACCATGAATGCGTCGATGTGATCGACGGTGAGTATCTCCTCCAGGTTTTCCACCGCGACGATGTCCTCGATCAGGACGATGAGCAGGGTTTCGTCGTTGGCCACCTTGGGGTAGTCGGCCACGCCGAAGCCCTGCCGGCCGGTGTACATCCCGCGTTTGCCGATGGGCCCGAACTTCCCTCCCTCCACCACGTTGATGGCCTCTTCTTTGGTGTTGACATGCGGCACCACGATGCCCTGCGCACCGCGGTCGAGGATCCGGTAGATCAGGTTCTGGTCGTTGCGGTTGACGCGCACGACCGAGGTGATGCCCCAGATGTCGCAGGCCCGGGTCAGATCGCCCATGTCGGCCGGATCGGCCGGACCGTGCTCCCCCTCGATCCATATCCCGTCGAAGTCGTTGGGCCCGAAGGCTTCGATGTCGTCGGCCCAGCTGATGCCGCCGACCACGCAGGCGACTTCGCCAGCTGCCAGTTTGCGTTTGACTCGATTCGGTCTGATCTGCACCTGTGTCCTCCCTTTACCGGTTGATTGGTTAAACAACGGAGCGCGATGACAAAACGGGATTCCGGGACCTCAGTCAAGTCATGGCCCTTGGCTAATCCTCACGTTTCAATTTCTTTAGCAGACTCTCTCGGTGTTCTTTGCCGAACTGCTCGGCGAAATCCGTGGTGCGCCCACGCTCATCGTAGTACTTATCCGTCTCGTTCGAACCCGTGAGGGGGCCGTAGAGATCATATCGTCGTTCGCTGAAGCGGGTCCGGCCCGGTCCTCTGGGGGCGCTTTTGAAGTCGGCACGTTGCACGCTGACGCATTCCGACTCGTACTTCTCCAGGATCACGTCGCCGCTGGGGTCGATCATCACGGCGCTCCAGGTATTGGCTACCACGATCCAGCAGCAGTTGTCCTGGGCCCGCTGGATCAGCTTCCGCGTGTTGTTCTTGCCGCCCGAACCGTCCATGGGTATGATGACCGCATCTACATCCTGCACGCCATGCATATTGAAGTTGTCCTGCACCTCGCGGTCCTTGCAGATCAGAAATCCGATGCGCCCCAGGGCGGTGTCGAAAGGCTTGAGCTCGCGACCCGGGGTGATAAACGCCTCGCCACCGGAGTGTACCTTGCTGTGTTTAGCAATGATATCACCTTTAGGATCGAACATTGCACAGGTATTGTACAGATCCTCGCCGTCCAGCTCGAGAAACCCGAAAATCAGGTAGATGCCCAGCTCGCGACTCAGCTCTCCGCCGCGGATCAGGTAGGGACCGTCGGGCATGGTCTGGGCGATCTGCACCATGCGTTCACGGCTGACCTCGGAGTCGGCGCCGCAGACATACCCGTCGAGCACCGACTCGGGCGCGATGACCAGGTGCGCCCGTCGCCGCGCCGCCTCGCGCACGTACGCTTCCATGCGTTCGAAGTTCTCCTCCAATAGCCATGGGGTCGCCTCCATGGTCACGATGCCGACGAGTATGTGACTTGCCATTTTGACCTCCAGATCCAGGATAAGAGTATTGGCGCCCACCGTTAACTACCAGTCCGTTTTACCACAGCTCGCGAGAACCAAGCGCGCTCCTTCTGCCAACTTGAGCGCAAGGGTTTCCCTGTTTCATGTGCGCAGGTTATTCCACGGTGCCCTGTCGGCGACATCTACCAACTGATACCCTTCTTCGCCGACGCATGGACTGAGAATCGCAAGCAATTTGGCTGGCTTACCAGAGGTATTGAACGAAGCGTGTACCGCGTCAGCGGGAATGAACACCGAGTCGCCGGCACTCAGCATATGCTTCTCATCTCTGAGCCACTGTTCAATCGTCCCGTCGATAACGTATATCACTTCCCCCTGTTGGGGATGTTTGTGGAAGTTGTGCCCACCACCGTCCCGGAGGTTTACCTCGATGACTACTAGCTGTTCTGCCTCCGTTGTAGTGGGCCGGCTGAACCACCCGAGCGACCCCCAGTCGAGGTGTTCGCGTTCAGCCCGTGCAGCAGTTATGAATTTTCCAGGCACACTGTTCTCCTTTCAGGTCGTTTGAATTTGGAGGATAGGACAAATAAGTGGCATTGGGGGTATCCATTTAACCGGAGTGCGTCGCGACCCCCATCAGTGTTCGGCCGCCGACCGCCACGGCCGGTTTGCCCCTGGGCGTTCCAGGCTCGTGGGATGCCCTCGCCGTTTGGGCGGCTCGGGGGGCAGCTTCCTCGGCGTCGGCTGGCAATGAGATCCTGGAAACGCATCGGCTCGTGGGCCACGGCCAGCTCGAGCACGCGATAAAACACCATGCCGCGGCTGCGGGAGCGGCGGCGATTGAAGCGGAACACGAACTCGTTGAGGTAGTGGCTCATGTGGGTACTGTCGGCGGCCCCTTGATGCGTTCCCAGCAGCCACCGCTTGGCCAGTGAGACAACGCGGTGCACGGCGGGCAACAGCTTGTTGGGATCATCGCCCCGAGCGCGGGCCGCGCCCTGGCTGCGCCGATCGTGCTCGTAGCCGAGCTGAGCCAGTCCCTGATAAGCGGGCCACCCGTCGGTGATGATCGTCGAGCCCGGCTCGACGTGATCCATCACGAACGCGTGCAAGGTCTCGGCAGAGGCATCGGCCAGTGGCGACATGCGGCACCGCCCCAATCCTCTCGGCTCATGAACCTCAACTGCGATACCGGTCAGCACCTTCTTGCCCCTAGCGCGGCCACCGGCCAGCCCAGGCTCGGCGCCGCCGATGTAGGTCTCGTCCACCTGTACCGTCCCGCTCAGCAGATCCCGACCGGGACGTACCAACACCGACCGCAGGCGGTGCGGCATGGCCCAGGCAGTCTGGTAGGAGCTGATCTCCAGTACTCGCTTCAAGCTCAACGCCGAGATCCCGTCTTTACCGGTGGCGAACAGCCAGCAGGCGGTGTACCATATCGTCAAGGGTGTCCGCGTCCGATCGAAGATCGTACCGGCCGTCACCGAACTGCGTGTCGAACACGCCGGACACATGAAGCGGCCATCGCCCAAGCGCCAACCGCCTTCGTGGCCGCAACTCGGACAGACGAAGCCGTCGGGCCACCGCAGCCATTCGAGGTAGTCCAGGCAGTCCGCATCGGTTCGAAACCAGGCTTGAAACTCGCCAACCGAGCCCGGGTAGTGCTTGCCAGCGCGAGGATACGCCATGCACTGAACATATGGTAACTCCGGTTAAATGGATACCCCCAAGTGGCATTATCGCCAATAGCGGGCGGCGATGATCAGGATGGACATCAGAGATTTGAGTGATCCTACAACTCAACCGATCCGGGCTGCGGCAACCCTGGGGGGAAACCATAGGGGAGGTCAGTGCGATCCGCAGGCAGGGGCCAGCTTTGCCCGCCCAGATTTTGGAACGACTTGTGGCGTCCACAGAGCCACAAGAACATCTCTGATACCTTGATTGCGTCGCGGAACTTCTCTACATAGCCAAAGGCGGGACCGGCGTATTGGGCCGTGGCAAAATCGAAGTCCGGCTCAACGGCCCAGTCCCGCTTTGGCGGCGTGGTGCGCCAGTAGAAATACTTGAGCATATTGCGGATGCCCGAAGCCGTAGAGGGCCCACGGCGGTGCCAGATGTGGTAGATGGTGAGGAAGATGGAGCCGGCGGGCGCAGTTGTGGGCTTTGCATCCCGGATGCTCCCTAGATGTCCCATGAATCTGTGTCTGTTGCGCACGAGATGTGAGCCTGGCACAATCTGCGTCGGCCCCATTTCAATGGGCGTATCTTGGGGATAGTAGAAAACTTGCAGAAAATTGAGTTCGTGCGTGTAGTGATAGTTGCCGTCCACATGCCAACCGCCGATAGTCTGCATCGGACCTTGCACACGATGATTGCTCATCAGTATCGGCAGGTGGAAATCAGCCCCTAAGAGCGAGCGCACGGCGCCGGAGGCCGCCGGGTTGACGATCACGTTCTCGACGAACCAGTCTTCCAGCAGAATGCCGTTGGGCTCCATATCGGAGTGTTCGTTGCAGTATTCCATCGTCGTGCGATTAACTTCATTGGGAACGATGCCCTCAAGCATCAGATACCCGTTTTTGCAAAATTCCAGCATTTGACTGTCGGTCATGGTTGGTTCACAGTCGTAGGTTTTCTGTTCTGATATTCGCATAGTTTACCTCCAGCGTTCCAGAATGAATTCAAAACCGAGGCCATAAAACTCCTTTTCGTCCACAGTAAGTAGCGCCATATTGGGGAAAGAGATGATCCGCCAGCCATCCCGGACGGCGTCCAGCACTGTTTTATAGGGCCAGTTATCCGGATCAGGCGGCCCCTCGGAGAGCTCCCCGTCCTCGATCTGCAGCATACCGACCACCCCGGATCCAGGTGAAGTGCTGCTTGCCTGTAGATAGAGGACATCCTGCTGTTGATGACCGTTTTCCCCCACGATATCCCTGATTCCTTGGCGTAACCTGTCTGCTGTCAGGGTGCCGCGCTGTAGTTCCGATGTCAGCGTTTCCATGAGTTCTTTCTGCGCTTCAGTCATTAAGTTTCTCCCTTCCTGATGATACCACAGAAACCGACGTTTTCCGAACAGCTCGGTTTCTTATTCCAATTTGGCTCACGTTCTTCACGCATCACACGTTTCCAAAAAAGTCTGTGCTGCCTTGAGCGCGTCTTCAGATGATGCGGGCGTCAAACGATACGGTCGGGATGCCTGCGGCCAGCAGAGAACCCTCGCGTCGGTCCTGGCCCCTATCGCAGCAGCAGCAGTTTGCGCGTGTGTACCCGGTCGCCTGCCCGCAGGCGGTATAGATAGGCGCCGCTGGCCAGTTCGGCGCCAAAGCCGTCGCGGCCGTCCCAAGCCACCCGATAGCGCCCGGCCGGGCGCTCCCCCAGCACCAGCGTGACCACGCGCTGGCCCGATATGTTGTACACCGCCAGGTCCACGGCATCATGGGCGGGTAGCGCAAAGGAGATGGCCGTGCCGGCGTTGAAGGGATTGGGCCAGTTCTGCTCCAGGGCGAAATCTGCTGGCACCTCATCGACCTTTTCCTCCGTCACCGCCGTCTGCGGCGCGCTGAAGTGTTCCTCGGCCAGGGCGAACGCGTCGCGGCCGATGCGCAGGCCGATCAGGCGGCCGGGAATATCGTCGGCCGGCGGGTGGATGCCGCCCCAGATGCGCGAGAGACTGGTCTGGTCCGAGGCGTCGCGGTATGTGGCCCACTGCAGCACCACGTCGACGGAGGGGCCTTCCTCAAAGACGAGGAATTCGCTGCGCGGGGCATGGAATTCGCCCATCCCGCCGGGGAAGAAGGGATCGCCGGTGAGCAGGGTCATGACCTCGGCGGCGGCGCGCGAAAACATCGAGTGGCCCGAGATATAGCCGGCAAACGGCGGGGTGACGAAGGTGGGGCGCTGGTACGACCACCAGTTTTCGGCCAGGATCCAGCCGACGCGGGCCATATCGGTGTCGGGGTTGGTGATGTAGGTGGGGCCGCGCCAGGCCTTGAGTTTGATTTTGTTGACGTGCTCGCCCTCGTCGCCGGCTAGCGGGTCGTCCGCCTCGACCAGCTCGATATAGCCGTCGATGAGCGGGATGCCGGCCGGGTGGAAGCGCGGTCGGACCGGGTCGCTGCTTTGGCCGGTGTCGGCCATCCAGCGGATGGCCGAAATGGGGCGGACGTAATCGTACCAGCCCTTGATGCCCCAGGCCGAGATAGCAGCATCGTGCACCGCTCCCCCCAGGGCGAAGTACGCCTTGACGTCCCAATCGAGATCGTCCAGGATGGGGCCGGCTCCCTTGAAACGCTTTTCGAAGAGGGGGTGGTCGCCGACGTAGTTGAGAATGGTGAACCAGTGGCCCGGCGGGGTCTCCGAATCAGGGCCGTCGGCCCAAAATTCGGCCAGTACGCGGGCGTAGTCGGCCGGGTCGAGGTGGGACGACCAAACGGCCACCAGGGCAAAGCCCCACTGGTATTCGGCCGAGGCCAGTGCCAGCCCCGAGCGGTGGCGGGTGGCGGGGCGTTGGGTGTCGATATGGGGCGGCGGGCCGGGGTCGTGGTACACGTTGTAGTCGTTTTCCTCGCGTTGGTACAGGGTGAGGTCGTCCTCCGTCAAGGCGAAGGGGGTCACCCCGCCCCATTCGGGGCTGAGGAAGGGGGGCGCCCCGGCGGGCTGGGCAATGCCCGACTGGTCAATGAATTCCTCCAGGCTGAGGGGCTGCCAAAAATTGGGGTGGATGATATCGGGATTACCCGGCTCGTCCGGTCGCAGGGGTGGATTGACGGGGGTGTAGAACAGATTGTGGTATCCGAGCTGTTCGTTGGAGCCGTCCTGGAGGCCGAATTCGATGAGTTGCTGGGCGATATAATTGCCCAGGGCCGCCGGCTCGCCGCCGCCGTAGTCGGTGCTGTTGAAATCGGGGTCGTAGCCCAACGAGTCCATGAGCCTGTCGATGCGCGTCAAGGTGGACCACAGGCCCGGCGAGTTGGCGAAGCGGTGCTCCATGAGGCGGTAGGCGGCGTAGCTCATGGACCGATGGCGGGCGGCCTCGACGTCGTCGGGGCGGGGGACCCCGGTGAAAGGGGCGCGGAAGCCGTCCACGGTACGGCCCAGTAGATACGTCCGTTCGGGGCCGTCGCCGTACGCTGCCCAGGCGTCGTACAGGGCGATGCTCATGTGGAAGAGATTGCGGGCGTGGACCGTGGGGCGGGCGAAATCGGTCCGGATCGCCGCTAGCAGGGCTTCGTTCCACTGCCGCGCCACCGAGTGCTGGGCGGCGGCGGGTCCGGCCCCCGCCGAGAGGGCCACCATGAACCAGACCAACAGTCTGTTAAAGGCCATAGGTACAGTCTGCAACGGCCGTTGTCTCACCGACCTGTTCTACCTGCCGGGCGCGACCGACCCCGCCAACGTACTGCGCAATGGATTGTTCCTCAACCTCGAACTGATCGATCGCTGGCGCGAATCTATTTCGGGCGCCTGAACGTCGCTTATATGCCGCCGCATACTCTACACTGCCGCCTGGACCAGACGCTTTTCTGCCGCCGTTAGGCGCTTGCGGCGGCTCAGGACCACGTGTTCGCGGTAAAGGTCGGGATCGCGGTCCAAGCCGGTTTCGCGATCCAGAAAGAGCGGAAAGTCCTCATTCGGCGGCTTCGCACGGTACGCCTGGTCATAGCTGCGCATGATGATGCGCTGCTCGCGGTTGAGGTTTTCGAGCCACTCGGGATCGGAAAGTATGCGATCGGTTGACGTAACCCAGCCCGGACAGTAGGCGACGAAGATGTTCTTGCGCGTTACCTCGCTCTCGTTGGGCTCTACCCGGTGCCAGATGTTCGAATGCATGACGGTAAGGGCGCCTCTTTGCAAGCGCATGACGCGCTCTCCGAGCGCGCTTTCGTGGGTGTAGTAGGTATCCAGGTACTGCTGCCGGTGACTGCCGGGCAAAACCACCAGGTTGCCCATCTTCTGGCGTGGTAAATCGGTGAGCCAGTAGCCGATTTTGATCTGCAGCGGCAATGTGGGCGAGAAGGTGCCGTAGGGCAGGGCAAGGGGGGGGTCGGGGTGCCAGGAATTGTACTCATTGCCGCCGGGGGGACGCAGAAAAAACTGGCTCTGGTGCAGCTTGAGCAATTCGCCGTACAGGTCGTAAGCGAAACCGATGTGGCGCGGGTGGTCGATCAGGCCGGTGAAGACCGGGTCGAACTCGACGATGTTTTCCGGGTTGCAGTACGCGCCATCGCGGCACTCGGGCAGGGTGGTCGCCACCCGGTCGATCGCTTCTATATATTGCCGCACTTCGTCGTTGGTCAGGGCGTCCTCGATGACGACGATGCCCTCCTCTTCGAAGGTCTGCCACTGCTCCTCCATAAAGCCGGGTGGGGCCACTCGGTATGGTGTCTGGCTCATTTTCCATTCCCCTGTGGTTGCCTGTGAAATTTTGATCCTGATTTCCTCAAAAATTATGGGGATAGCGCTGACAACTAACCGCTGGTGATCTTGTTCGCTACTTCAAGCGTCCCGACGTGGATTGAACAGTTATGTCCTCATATTGGGCTGCGAGTCGAACCCCAGCAGCCGCTTCAAAATTGGCGTCGCGCACTCGACGACCTCCGGCCGCGAAAGCCTGAACTGATCTTGTTGCGGCTTCATAAACGAGCGGCAGAAAGTATAGGACAAATAAAGACCGTTATCGATATTTACGCCGAGGCTCCGTGCCGCTCTGGTGCGGGCGTTTTTCGGGGCATTCGTAGCCTACGCATAACACGACCGTGCCCGGCTTCGCGCTCGCGCTGCGTCAGATACGACCATAGATCATGTTCCAGTTGGCGCCACTACTCTTATCCTGGACCTGGAGGTAAAAATGGCAAGTCAAATACTCGTCGGCATCAGATCAAAGAATTGGTGAAGCGGGACAAAGAGGTTCCGCATTGAGAGCGCAGCCCTCAGCGTTGGAACGAGTGCTGATCGATCGAATCTGTTGCTGCTGGCTGGCTATGTATGAAGCTGATGGGGATGAATCAAAACTGCGGAGCACTCTCCTTCCCCACAGAGATTATCGCATACGTCGTCATGATCGTGTCCACGGGCGTTTCCTATCAGCGTGTAAGGCGCTGGCTCAGGTGCGGAAGCTTTTGGGCGTGGTGGCTGCAAGTTCAGTAAAAACGCTTATTTTGGTCGAAAGTGGAACCAAAAATCAACTTTAATACATACCCCATCCAAACTCGGCTCCAGGTAGAAACATGGTCTCACCACTAATCAATAACAGAAAGAGATAATCTATGACGGACAATCACTACGACCCCGGCCTACACCTTTTTGTGGATGATGCCGAGGTCCAGGACCATCCCGGATTTACCCGGCAGGTGCAGCAGCCCGCCCGCGTACAGCTGGAACCCGTCGTGAGGACCGACCGCCCCTGGGAAGGACACTCAGTGGCCCTTTGGGGTTCGGTTTTGTACGACGCAGAGGAAAACCTCTTCAAGATGTGGTACCATACCGACAACGCGCACTTCATGTGTTACGCTACTTCTACAGACGGGCTCCTCTGGGACAAACCAGATCTGGGCATTGTTGCGTGGCAGGGGTCCACTGCTACCAACATAGTCTATCCACCCCAGGGGACTTCCGGTTTTGGCATAGATCCCTGGGGGATCGTCAAGGACATCTCGGACCCGAACCCTGCCAAACGCTACAAGATGGGAGGTTATCAGCAGCGACCGAGCGACGTGCCGAAGACCGACAACACCAACACACCGGAGGAACGCCAGACCTATATGCGTTCCATCAGCGACCGCCATGGCATGTATTCGGCATACTCGCCGGACGGACTCAACTGGACAATGAACGATCCGCTGCTCATTCCCCGTGGCGGCGATGCCGGCGCTCTGACCTACGATTACGCGAAAAAGCGTTTCTTAGCGATTACTCGCCGTTACAATTGCGTTGACGATCATTTCGTTCTCTTATGGAAAAAGTACCGGCGCGTGATCGCTATCTCAACCAGCGACGACTTCGAAACCTGGTCTCCACTGGAAACGGTCTTGAAGCCAGATGATTACGATGCCGACCGCGACCAGATGTACGATATGGTGCCCTTTGCCTACGGCAACCAGTACCTTGGGTTCGTCTGGATGTTTCTCACTGACCAGGATCAGGGCATCACCGAGCTTACAACTGCACGGGAACTTGATTGCTGGAAGCGGGTCGGGCGGCGTGAATCCTTTCTCCCGGTGGGTACGCCCGGTTCCTGGGACGATGGTTGGGCTACCTGTGCGGCCAACGGGCCCATACTTAAGGACGGTAAGCTCTACATCTTTACTCGGGTAAACGATGGCATGGAAACGATAGAGTGAATCGCGGCGGCATCGGTCTGCTCACCCTGCGCAAGGACGGTTTCGTGGCACTGCGCTGCGGCAACCAGGGAGGCGACGTGATGACCGAGGCCGTGCCCGTGAACGGCCCCAGGCTCTTTTTGAATGCCAGTGTCTTTAGCGAGTCGCCCGATTTCGGCAATGTGCGGGTGCGCGTCATCTGTGATATAGAAGTTCCCGAGGGATTCACCTTTGAAGATTGCAATGGGTTGGTGCGTGATGATCAGACCGACTTTGAAATTACTTGGGGTCCAGAACGCAACAACTTAGCCCGTTTTGTGGGTCAGAAAGTGCGCTTGCATATCCAGACCGATGCGGCTGGAAGTCTCTACTCGTATCGATTTGGCGTCTAAGCTTCGGTGTGGCCTTAGAGAAGCACACTTTCCACCAGAAATGGCAGGAGCGTGCCCACGGGTGCTTTCTATCAGCGTGTAAGGCGCTGGCGCAAATAAGGAAATTGCTGGGCGTTAATGTGCAGATCAATATTTCTGAACAGCAGGTGAATGTAGCTGGATAAAGTAAGATCTGTAGCGACATACATGCGGATACTTCGACGGTAACCATGGCAATGAAAAAGCCCCCGGCTAACCTGAGTTAACCGAGGGCTATCTGTCGTTTTATAGCGGTCGACCATTCCTTATTATCAAAGAGAATCGAGTTCAATCTAAACCCCAACTGATTTTGATATGGGGAATACCCGTTCATTATATTAACGACAAAACCTTATATTAACGGCAAAATCTTGCCATCTTTAATTTGAGAGAAACACGAATGACTGCAAGATCCGACTGGAAACCAGGTTTGACGCACATAGGAACCAAGAAGCAGCTCTTTCTCGATGACGGCATGGTAGAAAGTGTAAAGCACGGCGCCTTTGTTATGAACCATGCCGTCAAATACCGCGACAATCCGGTGATTCGACGTGACCGTTCCTGGGAAGGCAACTCGCTTCACTACGGGGCAGTTCTATACGATGACGTAGACAAGCTCTTCAAGCTTTGGTATGACAATTGGCACTTCTCCAGCACCGAGCGCATACGCAAAAAAAGCGGCCTGATGGTACCCTCGAAAACCCCAAGGGGGCGCGGTTACGCCATCTCCAAAGATGGATATAATTGGGAAAAACCGAACTTGGGCCGTGTGGAGTTCGAGGGATCCAAGGATAACAATATCGTGGGACCAGACGGTTGGCTCCAATTTAAGGGCGGTATATTCATCGACCGCAACGAAGCCGATTCAGCAAAACGGTTCAAAGCGATGGCACGAGTAACTATCGAAAGCGAGACCGTCCAAAACGAAGACCGCGACGTTTCTGATCCAGACCTCATCGCAAATACCAGATTCGCCTGGTATCTCTACCACTCAAGCGATGCCTTCAACTGGACGCCTCACGAAAAAAATCCAGTCATAGATATACCGGAAGCTATGTGGGGGCCCACCGGCATGATGGGCTGGGATCCGATCCGGGGCGTCTATGCCGCTTACATGGAAAACTGCATCAATAAACACGTCACGTTCGGCCCTCTCGTATGTCCGCCGGCACGACGTTTGATCGGTCGCGCCGAAAGCCCGGACCTGGTCACCTGGAGCGAACCGGAAACGATACTGATTCCCGACGAAAAGGATCCACCCGACCTGGAATTCTACAGCATGTGGGCTACTACCTATGAAGATTACTACCTTGGCATGCTGTGGAATATTCGTAAAACCAACACCACCATTCTGCCACAGATGGTGTTCAGCCGCGACGGCATAAACTTCGATCGGCGTTACCGGGAACCGTTCATCCAGGCAGGTGACGAAGGAGATTTCGACTCGGTTACCGTCTACGCGCAGCAACCCATCGTTCACGACGACAAGATCTTCATCTTCTACAGCGGCCAGAACTGGCGCGCGGCGAGCCAGATGGACGTGCTCCTGGAAGAATTTGGCGAAGACGGACCCCGCTCTGGGATCGGTCTCGCAGTGGTTCCTTTAGACGGGTTTGTTTCTATCGACGCTGGCCATCACGAATACGCTGAGGTCACAACCAAAGCTTTCGTTTTCGAAGGCTGCAGGTTACAGGTAAATATGCGCATCGCCGGACAAGGGTGGAACACCGGCCTGCCTGAACTCAAAGTAGAGCTGCTGGCCGCCGATCACACCCCGCTCGAAGGGCATCGCTTCGAAGATGCGGACTCGCTGACCAAAAGCGGATTCGCCAACGTCGTCAGCTGGAATGGCGAATCGGACGTCGGCAACCTCGAGGGACGCGCCATTAAGTTAAAGATCTACTTCAAAAACGTGAAACTGTTCGCGTTTCAGTTCGTAAAATGAAAACACCCGGCAAATAGCCAATTCGCCAGGCGCTTAATGGTTTACCGATAACATCTCTGCTTCTGACACGTTTCTCAGCATTTCCACACCATCACCCTCAAGGAACTCATGACTGCACGAACCGCCTTAATATATTTATTATGAGCTGTGGCTTCCTCAAATGCATTTGATACGTTGAAATTTACAGGAAATAATAACACAATAATAAGGACAGAACGATTAGCGGAATCGCAAACGAAATGGGTATGTCGTATACACACGATTTCTCAGGTTAACCCCAAATTTTCAGTATATAATACTGTTAAATAATCCGTGTTGCGCCACAATGCACTCAGTATATGGGCCCTGTCGTTGCGAAGTACAAACATCTCTTGACCGTTAGATAAGCTCGGAGGGCCCAGATTTGAAGTCTATCCTAATGCGCAGTCGATCGTTGCTCCCTATCACAATTGCACTCTTGTCCTCGGTTTCGTGTCAGACTGCGAAATTATTACCTGCCTTCCTTGTGCCTCACGGAAAATACAGCCCTGAGCAGAGTTATTGGTCATCTGGAAAACCTGTTCTGGTCGCTATAGACGACAGCTCCCAAGTGGCGATAATAGCATCCATAGAGGATCGTACCTTCGAGATGACTGTCTATGTCCGTAACACTTCTGGAACTCGATTTGATGCAGATGTGAAAAACATCAGTCTGTATTCGTTCTATAATCAACAGCTAACACCGGAGACCCCATGTGGCGGTGGAACTGACTCCGATTGGAACGATGTGTTATTGATTGATGCCAATTTAGACGGGTGGCAAACAGACCTTAGGAGTTTAAATAAGCCAAAAATACAAACTCCATTTCTAATAAACTCCAAAGTGTTTTCAGCGTTGGAGGTTTTGGAACAAATAGAATTGAACTTCCAGATCTCCAGCATAATCTCTGCCGTTTCGTCTGGCTTACATGCTGCCAGTTATAAAAATGAAGCAGCGCGAGCTATAACCATTCACTCCGAAAAGCAGGATGCTAAAAACCGCGCGGAACAACACCGTTCTTTGATGGGAGAATTAAAAACGGGTCTATTCCAACGGCATACTGTATGGCCAAATTCTTCCTATATGGGACAAGTAAAAGCAAGCTTAATCACCTCGATAAAAATTCGAGCTGGTCTTTCCTATCGACGATGGATCCCTTCTCCGGATTATTATCAAGTATGTGCTGATTTTGGTGGCAAAGAGCACACTTTTGTTTTTGTGGAAGAGACTGAAGTGGAAGAATGAGTGTTTTACTTACAGAAAATATCACTTCGCACGGTAACCAACGTGCTATCGCTGACAATGACTAAGGTAAATTCAACGATTTAGGGGACTTCATTTTGAAAAACACGATTCTTGCCACAGTGGCTGGTTTTACAATCGCCTTCGGCACTGTGTCGTCTTACAGTGAAATGAATGGCATGGATTTCGACGAATGTTGTACCGCCCACACATTCAATGGAACCATCAATGCCGATGTAACCGACAGGTGCGACGTATCTGACCTTGATGTCTTAGCAGGCCGGGATTTATCCGGATGCGATTTGGCTGGGGCCAACTTCTCAAAACCGAGGCGTGAGGGTCAGAAAAGGGAAAGAACGAATCTGGAGGGGATAATTCTAACAAATGCCAATCTTGAAGGTGCGGACTTTAATTTTGTGAATCTGAAGGGCGCGAATCTGGAGGGGGCAAATCTGTCTAATGCAGATATGGCCTATGCTGACCTCGAACGTGCGGCAATGAACGAAGCGAACCTTGAGGGGGCGAATTTGTCCCGCGCCCGCCTGACGAACACCAAGCTCTCCAGAAGGGCGCGAATCGAAAGGCTGATCTGACGAATGCCAATCTAACGTCGGCGAGACTCTGGAGCACAAGTCTGATCAAGGCCAATTTGGAAGGCGCGGAAATGAAATGGGCCAGGATGGTCCGTGTTGTGCTAATGGAGGCAAGTCTGCAGCGTGCAAGCTTCGTTGAAGCCCAAATGGAGAGGGTGTCACCAATCCGGGCAAATTTGACTGATGCCAACTTCGAAGGCGCGTCTTTGACGACATCAAAGTATAGGACAAATAAAGACCGTTATCGATATTTACGCCGAGGCTCCGTGCCGCTCTGGTGCGGGCGTTTTTCGGGGCATTCGTAGCCTACGCATAACACGACCGTGCCCGGCTTCGCGCTCGCGCTGCGTCAGATACGACCATAGATCATGTTCCAGTTGGCGCCACTACTCTTATCCTGGACCTGGAGGTAAAAATGGCAAGTCACATACTCGTCGGCATCGTGACTATGGAGGCCACCCCGTGGCTATTGGAGGAGAACTTCGAACGCATGGAAGCGTACGTGCGCGAGGCGGCGCGGCGGCGGGCGCACCTGGTCATCGCGCCCGAGTCGGTGCTCGACGGGTATGTCTGCGGCGCCGACTCCGAGGTCAGCCGTGAACGCATGGTGCAGAGCGCCCAGACCGTGCCCGACGGTCCCTACCTGATCCGCGGCGGAGAGCTGAGTCGCGAGCTGGGCATCTACCTGATTTTCGGGTTTCTCGAGCTGGACGGCGAGGATCTGTACAATACCTGTGCAATGTTCGATCCTAAAGGTGATATCATTGCTAAACACAGCAAGGTACACTCCGGTGGCGAGGCGTTTATCACCCCGGGTCGCGAGCTCAAGCCTTTCGACACCGCCCTGGGGCGCATCGGATTTCTGATCTGCAAGGACCGCGAGGTGCAGGACAACTTCAATATGCATGGCGTGCAAGATGTAGATGCGGTCATCATACCCATGGACGGTTCGGGCGGCAAGAACAACACGCGGAAGCTGATCCAGCGGGCCCAGGACAACTGCTGCTGGATCGTGGTAGCCAATACCTGGAGCGCCGTGATAATCGACCCCAGCGGCGACGTGATCCTGGAGAAGTACGAGTCGGAATGCGTCAGCGTACAACGTGCCGACTTCAAAAGCGCCCCCAGAGGACCGGGCCGGACCCGCTTCAGCGAACGACGGTACGATCTCTACGGCCCCCTCACGGGTTCGAACGAGGCGGATAAGTACTACGATGAGCGTGGGCGCACCACGGATTTCGCCGAGCAGTTCGGCAAAGAACACCGGGAGAGTCTACTGAAAAAGTTGAAACGTGAAGATTAGCCATTGAAAGTCGCAAAGCTTTTGTATCACCCAGTCGTATACGGTTACGGCGTCGTTCTCGATTACCCGGTAACCACCATATCACGGATCGGCTCAAAACTTCTCTGACACTTCTGGCATTCTATATTCAGTTCGTCAGTCCTCCGTCGATATTCAAGGCGACCCCGGTCACAAACGAAGCCTCGTCACTGGCCAGGTACAATATCCCGGCGGCGATCTCCTCGGGCTCTCCGAGTCGTCCCATCGGCTGGCGTGAAACAAACATCTTCTTTGCCTCCTCGGGATCGTCAAACGCGTTGATCCTATCCTGCAGCGAGGGCGTCAAAGTCGTGCCCGGGTTGACGCAATTGACGCGGATCTTCTTGTCGACATAGTCGACAGCCATCGCCTTGGTCAAAGCCGCCACAGCCCCTTTGGACGCAGCATAGGAGGCGCGGTCCTTTAAGCCCTTCACGGCGGCGACCGAAGCGTTGTGAACGATCACACCGCCGCCCTGGCGCAGCATCTGCTGCACGGCCAACTTGGACATCAAAAAAACCCCGCGCACATTGACCGCCATGGTCCGCTCCCAATCCTCGAGACTGGTGTTGTCCACCGTACCCGGAATCAAAACGCCGGCATTATTCACCAGAATGTCCAGCCGCCCGAATTCCTCCACGGTCCTTTCGACGATCCGCTGTGCATCGGCCGGTTCCTCCACGCTTCCCTGCACAAAGATCGCCTGGCCGCCGGCGCCATTGATCTGTTCGGCCACTGCCGCGCCACGCTCACTCTGCGAGTTGATGGCCACCTTGGCGCCCTCGCGGGCGAACAACAGCGCCGTGCTTTGGCCAATCCCAACGCTCGCACCGGTTATTATGGCAACCTTGTCTTTGAGTCGCATCGAAATTCTCCTTCAACATAGGGGTTAAGGTCTGAGGTTCAGGTCTGGCATAAGGGTCGTTCTCCTTTGTTACTGGCGCGACTGCTCGTCCGCCGGCAACCACCACTCCCTGAGATCGGCGCCCTCCAGGTGCCAGCGCGCGCCGCGGAACCGGCGGCTGAAGGCAATCACTGTGCGCGGCTGCCACAAAAAAGTCAGCGGCTGCTGCTCGTACAAAATTTCCTGCAGACGATGATAGAGCGCGATGCGTCTGTCCACGTCGAACTCGCGGCGATAGGTTTCCAGCAGGCTGTCGACTTCGGCGTTGCGAAAGCTCATGCCGTTGAGACCCTTGCCGCCAATTTGCGACGAGTGCAGCAGCGCGTGTACATCCGGGGGGAGGTGGGCTGTCCCCAGACCAATCCCATGACCGTGGCGTCGAAATTCCCCTCGTGCAACCGCGGGATCAAAATGCTGGCGTCCAGTTCGCGCAGGCTGCAGGCGATGCCAAAATCCCAGAGTTCGCTTTGCAGGGTCAGCGCGACGTCCTTGAACAGCGGCGCGCCAGCGAGCAATATGATCTCAAACTCGAAATTCACCCGCTCGCCGTCGATCATCTTGTCCAGGATACCGTCGTCGTCGTGGTCTTCCCACCCGGCCTCCTCCAGCAGGTCCAGGGCGCGGTCGGGGTCATAGGGATGGGGAACGAGATCGGCATTGTACTCGGGGCGGAATTTGCTGATCGGCCCCACCACGGGGTGGCCCAGACCGAATAACAGGTGCTCGATCATCGTCTGGCGGTCGGTCATCAGGGTCATCGCCCTGCGCACGCGAACGTCGCCGAAGATGGGATGGTCGTTGTTCCAGATGAGGAATTGGAAGCCGTCGCGGGTCGATACGGCCTTTAGATGCTGGGCATTGAAATTGGCCGTGTTGCTCTTTTCCTTGAACTCCAACGGCTGCAAGCCCCGGTAATCCAGGTTCCCGTTGGTCAATTCGACGAAGGCCGCGTCGCTATTGGTAATGACCTTGAACACGATCTGATCCACGTACCCGGCCGGCGGCAACCCCTCCAGGCCCCGACCCCAGTAGCCGGCGCTGCGCGTGAGCACGACCTTCTGCTGCGTCGCGATATCGCGCTCCGGGTCCTCGATTACATAGCTACCCGAGCCCAGCGTCCGGCGGTTGAAGTTCTGGTTGAATTGTTCGGCGAAGCGCTCGACGCGATCGGCGTGCTCGCCCTGCGCCCAGGAACCGTCGAGCAGGCTGCGGAGCGGCACCGGATCGAGCAGGTTCTCGGGGTCGTAAAAGTGCTTGGGCAAAACGAAGAAAAAACGGCCGAGGTTGACGTCCTTGAGAAAAAAGGGCTCGGCGAACAGGAACTCGATCCCGCGTTCGCCGTGTACCCTCACGTCCTGCAGGTTGGAAAGCGCTCTGTTGCGCGAAGCCGCCGCCATTACCTGTGGATTCACCAGAGCTTTGGCGCTGAACAGCACGTCCTGCGCGGTCACGGGCCGGCCGTCGGAGAATCTGGCCTCCGGCCTCAGTTCGAAGCGATAGGACAGCTTGTCGGCGGAGACCTGCGGATACTCCTTGGCCAGCCAGCCGCGCAACCGGTGCGGGGGTTCCTTGTCGGCGTAGAGCAGCGGTTCAAAAATCAACTTCGTAATCAACCAAGCTATGACGGTAGTGAAGGTATAGGGATTCAGCGTCGGCGGATCGGTCCCGATATGGCGCACCAGTTGCCCCCCGTACGCGGGCGCGTCGGTCTCGTCGGCGCGCTGCGTTACGCTCTCGGTCCCGTCCAGAATGACGACGCCGCTGGTGGAGGCCAGAATGTCCTGCACCTTCTCCCACGCCGCCTCGTCAGCCGTTGCGGGCGCGACGGAAAGGGATGCGACGAATACGATGGAACCAAGGCATTTGTAGACGGCCCTCGAGATCATAGTCCACTATCCTTGTTGGCAGTGATCGTGCACAGCCAGTCCATGGCGCGTAAGCAAAGTCCTGATAAAACGCGACGCCCCCCGCAGCAGGATTCGGCTTGCTCAGTTATGCGGATCAATATAGACTCCTGCGGTTCCGGTCGAAAGCAGGCTTTGACCCGCTCTCGGCGCTTCGCTATCATCGCACCGACGCGGGTTCGATACACCGCTGTCTACATGGTATAGGCCTGCCTGCGCGCCGCTCAACTTCTAGCAGAACGACGACATTCCATGACCAAACTGTTCAACGGCAAGCGCGCCGCGTCGCTGATGGAAGCGCGCGGCATCGACATCCTGGTCGGTTCCGGGTACGTCAACTTCGGCTACCTCGCCGGCTACTTTACCCATTTCGGGCGCGACTACCCGGGCCCGCTGGTAAACGGCGCGCCGCTGGTGCGGTTTGCTGGTGTTCCCAAAGATCCGAATCTGAGCCCGTTCCTGATCACCTATCCGGGTGAAGAAGGGGATATCGTCGCTCAGGGCAGCTGGATCGACGAGCGGATGTTCTGGGGGCCGCAGTACCGGGTGTCGGGACGACCGGTACCCTTGAGGGTGCGCGAAGATCCGGTGGCCTGCCTCGCCGAGGCGCTCGGCGCGTGCGGCCTGGAATCGGCGGCGATCGGCATCGACATGGAAGAGATCTCGGTGCCACTGATGGGAAGGTTGAAAGACCGGCTACCGGCGGCGAGGTTCGTCGACGCCCACGCCGATTTCCTCGAGCTGCGCACGATCAAAACCCCGGAAGAGATCGAACGGCTGCGCGTTGCGATTCGGGGAGCGGAACGGGGACATCTGGCGCTGCGGGAGCAGCTCGTGCAGGGTTTGACGGCGCGGCAGATCGCTGCTATCGCCCATCGGGGGCTGGTGGATGAGTACACCGACCGTTACATCATCCATGTCTGCTGCGCCGAATCAGGTGCGGCGGTACTGGCGCCGACGGACGCCAGGGTGAATCGGGGGGAGCTGGTGTCGGTGGACGTGGGCACGATCCACAGGGATTACATCGGCGACATGTTCCGCGTCTACGCGCTGGGCGAGCCTCCGGACGATGCGGTGCGCATCCACGAAGCACTCGATCAGGTGAACGAGAAGATGATCGCCGCGGTAAAGCCGGGGGCCGTGGCAGCGGATTTGTATGAACTCGGAGCCGGTGGATGAGGCAGCACGGCTGCGATCTCGTGTTCGATTTCGTCGGTCACGGTATCGGTCTGGACGTGCACGAGCCGCCGAACTTGATTCCGGAAGACACCACGGTTCTGCGCGAGAACATGGTGATCGTCCTCGAGGTCTCGACCCGTCGTCACGATCTCGGACACTTCTCGGCCGAGATTCCGCTGCTGGTGACTGAAGGCGGATGCGAGCTGTTGTCTGAGTTGCCGTATGGACTTGCGGTCGTATGATGCGGTGAATGCGGCGGTGCGTCCTCGCCTCGAGCGCATGGTGGAGAGGAGATATGTTTTCGATACTGGACGAAGGAGCGCTGTCGCACAATCCGGCGACGGGTTCGTTTATTCCCACCGTTGCGCCGTTGAATGACGGCACGTTCATCGCCGCTCAGCAGGTGGGCGCGGAATTGGGGTCGAGGGACCACCGCATCGAGATTCTGCGCTCCAGTAACGGCAGGGATTGGACCAGCGGGGGTATGGTGGACACGCGCGATGAAGCGCGCTCGTGGAGCTATCACAGTGCCCAGGTCTACCAGGTGGCGGACGGTCGATTCCTGCTCCGGGCCAGTCGGTTCTGGCGCCACGACAACCCGCGCCAGTTCGAGAAGCCCGAACCCGGCTTGCCCAGACCCGGCCCGGTCATTTTCTGGTCGGAGGACCGCGGCAGGTCCTGGTCGGAACCGCAATATGTGGAGGTGCCACTGCCCATCGATGCGTACACCCATCACGTGATGGGGAACCTCATCCAGTTGTCGGCGGACCGGTGGTTGTTTCCAATCCAACTCAACAGCCCGAAATGCCATTACAACGGACCGAACCACCACGGAGCCGCCCTCTTGTTTTCGGCTGACGGCGGCAAGTCATTCGGCGAATTCACGATACTCGCCCAGGACCCGGATGGCGTCGTCGAGTATCACGATCAGTTCGGGGTGCTCCGGAAGGATGGCAGTCTTTACACCATGCTCTGGACGGTCCACACAGACGCCAACGCCGACCTCAACAACCACTGGGTTAGTTCGAACGACGGCGGTCGAACCTGGTCAAAACCGCAGCCGACGAACCTGCGCGGACAGGTATGTGCGCCGATCCGGTTGAGCGACGGTCGAATCGCCGCGGTCTATAACTACCGGCACAAGCCGCAAGGCATCCATCTGGCTCTCGGTTGCGATGAGGCCACCTACGACACGGACCATGAAATTGCTATTTTCCGCGCCGGAAAGGAAACCGCGGTGGGTAAGGCGAAGGATGACCACTTTCTATCCAAAAATGAGAAGATCGCCTTTGGCCGTCCCAACGGCGTCTGTCTGACGGACGGCACGATCCTGATCTGGTACTGGTGCACCATCAAAGGGGTCACGCATACCCGGTGGGCCCCGGGTTGCAACAACACCCCCGTAACCTTCAGGGGGGCGAGCCGAGTCTTTGAAAGTGCTCCTGGGAGCCATCGACGCCGTTTTCACGCCCCGGTAGGACTGGCGTCGTTCTCACGTGGTCCAGAACGTGTACAGGTCGGTGTTGCGCAGGTAGAACCGCAGCCGCACGGTCTGGCGATGCTGTCCGCAAGGAAAGGAGTTTGCTATGTCTGAATCAACTTACCGCAAAGCTCCGTTGGGCTTTACAAAAGAAATACTGGACTGGACGAGATTGATTATTACTTAAATGCAATTGATGAACTTATCGCCTCAGACTCGAACTACGAAGAAGGAGAATTCTATGGTCCGGAGAATTTGGTGACGATCCCGTCTTCGCGGAGTTAATCGATCACCCCCGCCATGTCGGTTATGCCTGCGACATCTACGGAGAATTGCTCAAGATCCGAGAAAGATGGGGAATTTTGTATTCCGTTGACGATGTGGCGCGAAAGAATATCTTCATCGCTTATTGTCCGTCTTGGCTCTGATTGGTTGAAAACATGTTCCGCCTAATTGGCGGAAGCGAAAAGTCGCGGTTGAACAGTGGGGATATTGACCTCGGGTTGTTTCCGCCCAGGCACATTCCGCGCGCGTAATCCAGGGCAGGTGCTGCCATGAAATACCTGTTCATTGACGACCACAACGTAGAACAGATAGAAAATCTGGCACGGATTCTGCACCAGCCCAGGAAACATGGCGCCGTTTTGCGACCGGAGCATCGCTGGGAAAACAACGGAACCACCCTCAACAACGCCCCTATATGGGACTCCGAGAAGCAGGTGTACAAGCTGGTGTACGGCTGTGCCTCCGAGCCGGTCGACTGGACCGCAGATGACCTGTTCATGAGAGGCGTAACCGGTCCACGGCGAATACACAGCTATTTCTGCTACGCCGAATCGGCCGATGGTGTCATCTGGGAAAAGCCGACCCTGGATCTCTACGAGTACGAGGCGATGGCGTGGAACGGCAAACGAATCGGCGGAGCGAACAACATCATTCCTGGCGGCAAGCCCGCGGTTCTCGACCCGCATGATCCCGACCCCAATCGCAGATACAAAGCGCAGCGACATGCCGATTCCACCCACATGCAGACGGAGAAATTCGCCGTGTCTCCCGACCTCTTCAATTGGGAGTGGCTCGATACGCCGGGCGTCCCAGGTGGAGGCACCTCGTCGTTCACCTACGACGAGCAAAGGCAGCTGTTCATCATAACCGTCAAGCGCCGCGGTCCCTACGGGAGAGCGGTCTATCTGACAACCAGCGAAGATTTCGTAACGTGGAGTGAGCCTGAATTCATCTTCAGCGCCGATCACCAGGATCAGGAAAACGGTTTTGAACGCATCGCGCGGTTTTTCGACGACCCTGCCTACGTGAGTCCGCATACAAACCAGCCTGCAGAATACAAGACCGACGTCTACAGTCTTTCGGTATTTCCCTACGAAGGGCAGTATATCGGGATGCCCGTGCTTTTCCATCAATCGGGAATGCGGCCACCACTCTTCGAGAACGCTGACGGGCGCAAATCGGTGGAGCTGGTTTGCAGCAGAGATCTGCGTACCTGGGAGCGGGTGGCGGGGAGGAAGCCGTTCCTCGAGCAATCCCCCCACGGCGACGGCAGCGACTACGACACCGGTGAGTTGATGCCGGCCAACCGGCCGGTCGTACGTAATGATGAGCTCTGGTTTTACTATGGCGGTTACCGGTACCGCAACGCGTCGCAGGCACAGACCTTTGCCCGCGAGTACTTGGATTCGAGCGCGATCTGTCTGGCAAAACTGAGGCTGGATGGATTCTGCTCACTGAAAGGAGGCATCGAACCGGGAAGCGTGTTGACAAAGAAGATCGAAGTGGATGGAAGCCGACTGCATCTCAATGTGAACTCGTGGCGAGGGCACGTTGCGGCCGAGCTGCTGGACGCCGAGGAAAACCGTACACTTCCGGGTTACTCGCTGGAAGAGTGTGTTTCCTTGCGCGTGAACCAGATCGGCACATCGATTCGCTGGAAGACTCGAGCAGATCTGTCCGAGCTCAGAGGAAAAACGATTCGTGTGCGATTCAGCTTGTTGAATGCAGAGCTCTACGCTTTCTGGTTTGGAGATTGAATGTCCGAACGTTGCCCGATGGAAAGCGATGCTGACAGCACCGGCGGACTCGACACGAGCGGTTGCGATGGCGGCTGCTCCGACGGCCGCTACGTCTATTTCGCCGGTGATTCCTGTGGATTGACGGATGCTGGGGGACGGCTTTTCAAGCCGTGGGCAATTGATCCGCTAGCGCTTCGGGTCCGTTTCCCTCAGCCTGCCACCCATATACTTCGAGTGACCCCGAAAATCCCCACGGAACGGACCCTCGGCGTCACTATCGATAATGGTGTTTATTCTTCCTATACTTAACTTAGGCTACGGAATCGAGAATAACGGACAGAGGCACTGCCGTGCATCTTAAGCAAGAGTGGAACGCCTGCCTGGAAGCGCTCAAGCGGGGAGAATTGACCCCCGAACGATTGCAAGCCGTGATCGACTCCGTGCCCGACGACAGTCCTGAGAAACGACAGAGTCTGCTCTTCGTTCAGACGTCTCACAACGGAATCAATTCCGCGCTGCGTGGGTACCTCTTGGTGATCAACGGCGAAGCCCAACCGGGTTCTCGCAACCACGAGGAATGGCCCTATCGCACCGTCGCCGACGCGATTAAGGACGGCTGGCGGATCATTTCCTTCCCCAACACCGCTCTGCTGATGGACCCTGACAACACCTACGGAATCGGCCCCGAGTTCATTCTCGAAAAGATGGAGGCAATAAAATGAAGCAGTGGACGCACGATTGCCCGCCCACACTCACCGACACACAGGTAATCGATTTCTGTCAGAAGGGATTTGTGTTGCTCGAGGCAGTCGTCCCAGACGAGATCAATCGCCGCGTGTATGACTTTCTCGATGAGCATCCGGAAATCGAGCCCTCCTGCATTTTAAGCGAAGAGTGGTTCGTGAAGCAGGTGATCTGCAATCCCGAGGCCGCCGGGGCCGTTCGCGCCCTGCTGGGCAGTGACTTTCACCTTCCCGTGCTGATGAGCAACCACCGCGTGCGAGGACCCTACTGTTTTGAACCGGGGGACTGGCACATCGACGGAAACTTCAAACACGGATATGAATTGCCGGGCCTGCAGGTGTTCTATTATCCGCAGGACACCACGCCGGAGATGGGGCCCACGGATCTGGTGCCCGGATCTCATCATATCCGTATGAAGCGCCGGTACATGTCCAACTTCGACAACATCGCCACCGCCTTCAGCTCGACCGCTCCCGCCGGCTCGATCTTCATCTGCTGCTATCCGATCTGGCATCGCCGAGGCACCGCCACCAGCACCCGACTGCGCAACATGCTGAAGTATTACTACTGGCGCACGACCGAGCCCACGCGGGACTGGATCATCGAGCCAGATTTCGACTTTGCCACCGCCAACTACGGGTCAGGTTCGTACGCATATGGAGAGAAGGTGAAGAACGACGTCGATAGCGCGGAGATGTTCTACTGGCTATGCGGAATGCATGACCGGTTTCAGGTGCTCGGCGGGCAGAGTTGGCCTGTTTTCAACCCGAGCCGCATCGACGTTCCCTTTGGATTTCCCGGTCCGGTCGCCACGGTCTCCGAAGCGCCGGGGGCCCAGGGTGGCACGGCTGAATCCTGACCGCAAATGGCTGCGACCCCAACCGCAAACTGAATTCGACTACGCCTGATCCTTCCGCGGGCGCAGTGTGTCTACCCAATTCAAGCGCCGCCACAAAAGCGGCGTTCAAGGCGCCCTAAATAGATCCGCTAGCGCTTCGGGCCCGTTTCCCTCAGCCTGCCACCCATATACTTCGAGTGACCCCGAAAATCCCCACGGAACGGACCCTCGGCGTCACTATCGATAACGATCTTTGTTTGTCCTATACTTCGACTGTTCCAAGGATATGTGCACCAGACCGCCGAGCAGGAGCCGTGGGCGATCCGCGGCCTGAAGATGGGAGACAGCTGTCAGTCACCCAGAGTCTGAAGCCGACCAGGGTAACTCTTCCGCCAGTCCTCCCAGCTTACACCCGCGCCTTTTCCCTGCACAACAAGAGACGGCTTTTTTGACTTCCTCATTTTTTCCGCCAGGAATTTCTCCGCCTCCCTCTCCTCATCGGATAGGATTCGGCAGGCTGGGTTTGCCATGAACCGAATGTCTACATTCCATCGAGCCCTCTGGGTATGGTTTTCTCCGGAGGAGTGAAATGTGAGATTGTGAAACAGGAGGATGTCCCGGGTTTTCATCGGAATCGAGATTGGTTCGCCGCGTTTTTCCACGTTCTCTCGTGTCCTCATATTCTGCTCGTGGTCTCTGGCGCCATCTAGTAATCCCCACCGATGGCTGCCGGGGATGATCCAAAGGCAACCGTTCGATTCGTCCACGTCCACAAGGGGAATCCAAACCGTAACGATGTCCAGATGCTGCGTGATCTCCCCATAGTACTGGGTATCCTGATGCCAAGGCACGTTGCTCAGCTCGTCATGAAACCGCGTGGGCGGTTTGGAACGCAGCTGACAGCCTCCGTTGAACAGGATCTCTGGACCCACCAGAGGCGAAAGCACATTCAAGAGGCGTGGACTGGTGACGATCGAATGGAGTTCCGGACCGAAGAAATAGGGTGTCCAGGGGGGTTGCGGTTCTCCACTTTCCTGGAGGATGGAGACGATTCGGCTGTCGAAAGACTCGGATCCGTAGTCCGACTTCAACTGTCCATTCGATTTTAGCTTCCCCGAGAATTCGTCGAGCAGCCGGTCCGCACATGTGATCAGGACCGAGAGATCCTCAGGTTCCAGCGCCTGGGGAACCTTTAGGTATCCATTGGACTCGAATTCGGACTTGAGGTCCGGCGGCATCATCGGAGTTCTCTTGGTCGAGCAAGGTGTTGTGGCCGCGCGAAAATTAGGAGGTAAATAGAATGGCCGAAGCTATAATTGAGAT
Organism: Candidatus Latescibacterota bacterium; assembly: GCA_965217095.1. Lineage (GTDB taxonomy): Bacteria > Latescibacterota > UBA2968 > UBA8231 > UBA8231 > CAYNZV01. Next base: position 3,762,043 of record OZ244235.1, on the reverse strand, counting down.
GGATCAAAGGGTTGCCTTTCGCGTCGGACTCACGGACGATGGGGTTTACGACAACATCATGGCCACCGAGTCGGCGCGCCTGATGCTGGAAAGTACGCCCGGCGTCGAAATCGCTCCATTCCCGGTTGACGCGGGGCCCGTCGACCCCAAGATCCTCGACGAGTTTGATGTTGTGCTGGCCGGCGGCCGTCGCGTCATCCGCGAAAGTGTGGCCGGTGTGGAACGTTGCAGCGCCATCGTCCGCTTTGGCGCCGGTTTCGACACTGTTGACCTGGATGTCTGCACCGACGCCGGTATCATTGTGGCCACGACGCCCGGTAGTGTCCGTCGTTCCATGGCCACGGCAGCTCTGACGCATATCCTGGCCCTGAGCACAAGGCTTTTTTTTAAGTCCAGGCTCGTCTACAATGGACGGTGGGGGGAGGGTTCGACCGTAGCCAATGTCGGGACGGGGTTGAGCGGCAAAACGATCGGTTACCTGGGCTTTGGCAACATCGGCCGGGATCTCTACGCGCTCATCAGCCCTTTTGATATGCGCCATCTCGTCTGCGATCCGTACCTGGATGAGGCCACGGCGGGCCAGTACGACATCGAGCGGGTCGATTTGCCTGCCCTGCTGTCGCAGTCGGACTTTGTGGTGGTGTTGTGCCCCCTCGGCGAGGAAACGCGACATCTCATCGGCGCTGAGGAGCTGCGGCTGATGAAGCCATCGGCCTATCTGGTCAATGTCGCGCGCGGCGCGATCGTCGATCAGCAGGCGCTGGTCCGCGCCCTGTCCGCAGAGCAGATCAGAGGGGCCGGCCTCGACGCGCTGGATCCCGAGCCCATCGATCCGGACGATCCTCTGCTGGCGCTGGACAATGTGAACCTGACGCCGCACGCGCTCGGCATTACCGACGAAATGATTCGTCTGGGCAGCGAGCTGTGCGCAGAATCAGCTCTCGACGTCAGGCGCGGTGAAGCGCCCGTTTCCGTCGTCAACCGCGCGGTCCTGGACAGCTCGAAGCTGAAGGCAAAGCTAGACGCCTATCGTCAGCGCTACGGCTCGGCGACTCGTTGAGCGGCTGTCGAGGCGCCGCAGTGCGGGGACCTTTCGTTCCTGACGACAGAACGGTCAATGGGTGCTGGCAAGATGCATTTTTGTAAGTTAGTGAGCCTCGAGAAATAGCTTGTGGATTGGAGGTCATGTCCGCTCTGATCGCACAGCATGAGGAGACCTGGGATTCAAAAAGAGGGAGGAGACGATGGGTCGTATGAACGTTCTCTATCTGGCTGATCGCAACAAAGAAGATCATTATTACCCTTTGGGCCCGTACATTGAGAAGGCGATACATGATCGTCATGATGTTCAGTTTTTTGATCCGTCACAGCCCGCCACCGCTCAAGTCAAAGGGATGGACGCGGTGATCGATGACGGGTTGATAGAGAACACCGAGCAGATGGTCGAGGCCGCCATGGATCTGAAACTCTGGCAGGTCGCCCAGACGGGGTTCGATCATGCTCCGCTGGTGGCTTTGAAGGCCAAGGGTATCCCCACATGCAACTGTCCGGGTGCTACCACCGGCCTCTCGCTGGGAGAATGCGCCATGATGTTTATTCTGATGCTGGCGCGTCGCTACAATGAGGGTCAGGATAACTTTTTCAATTCGAAAGCATGGTGGCAACCGGTGGGCCGGGAACTTGCCGGACTCAAGCTGGGCATAATCGGCTTCGGGGCCAGCGGCCAGGCACTTGCCCGCCGTGCCCGCTCTTTCGATATGGAAATTCACGCCATCAATCGCAGCCCAATAAAACAAGAAGTGCTCGAGAAAATACCTGCGGATTTCGCCGGCAATCCGGATAACCTGGACCAGGTGATCAGCGAGTGTGATGTGGTCTCGCTGCACCTGCCTCTCAACGATACTACTCGACAGATCATGAGTGCGAGTCGGATCGGGTTGATGAAGCAGGATGCGTTTTTCATCAATGTGGCCCGCGGCGGGCTGGTTGATCAAGGCGCATTGTTCGAGGCCTTGACGAATGGAAATATTGCGGGAGCCGCCCTGGATGTATTTGCCGAGGAACCGCCTGATCCGAAGCATCCGGCCTTTCAGCTACCCAATTTGCTGATCACGCCTCACATCGCGGGGGGCACGAACGGCACTTTCCGTAAACGAGGCCTCTGTATGGCTGAGAATCTCGACCGGATTGCCGACGGTATAGAACCGCTCTACCGGGTAGACACCTGAATTCGAATCGGCCACGAGATGCGGCTACTGGGCTACGTAACCTCCATCGACAGACAGGGCGTGTCCGGTGACAAAAGATGATGCGTCCGAGCACAGCCATATCACGGCCTCGGCAACCTCCTCTGGAGCCCCGAAACGCCCTAGAGGATAGTTGGCGGCAATCCGCGCGGCAGCCTGTGGGTCGCCGCCCAGCAATCGATCAGCCATTGGTGTATCAGTGAGCCCTGGGCAAACTGCGTTGATGCGAATTCCTTGTTGAGCATACTCCAGCGCCGCGGTCTTGGTGATGCCGACAACACCATGTTTGCTGGCAATGTAGGCGCATATGCCGCTGCTGGTGCCAACCAGGCCGGCTATAGACGAGGTGTTGACGATAGCGCCACCTCCACGCCCGAGCATCTGTTGAATCTCGTACTTCATACATAGCCATACCGCTTTCAGATTGATGGCTATGACGCGATCCCAGACTTCCTCAGGGTATTCGTGGGTAGGAACAGTGATACCCTCAATGCCAGCGTTGTTGTGGGCGCAGTCGAGCTTGCCGTAGACCTCGACGGCCTTGTTGACCATCTCCTCGACCGCGGTCGCCTTCGACACGTCGACGTGGATAAAGGTGGCATGTCCACCCGCTTCCTCAATCTTGCCCAGCGTCTCCTCGCCGGCATTGGGATTCACATCCGACACGACGACCTTAGCTCCTTCTCTAGCAAAAGCTAGAGCGGCAGCGCGGCCTATTCCAGAGCCTGAGCCTGTTACCAGAGCGACCTTATCTTCCAGGATTCCTGGCATGCTGACTGCTACGCGGATCGTTATGCTGACGATACTTTGTGCCCTTCGGTGATTTAACCGGAGTTACCTCCTTGACTGCTACGTGCCCTTCGGTGAACAGCGGATCGTTATGCAGCGTCAAACAGACTGGTTCCAAGCCCTCTATAAATGGTTTATCGCTAATAGCGGCAAGGTAGGCGAGTCTGTGGCGGGCGATTTATTGGGTCGTTTGGCGGGCGCGGCGGCCGGCGACTCAGGAAACGCGTCGCGGCGGCAAGCCCATACATGGCGAGGGAGCTGGAGGTGCTTCAGCAGGAGACTCCGGAAGAGGAGACCTAGCAAAGAAAAAATGCTGGCGATTGCTCTCACACCTTCCGTTCTTCAGGAGCTACGTCTAAATAACCAAGGAGCAGCTCCGCTGGCACTCCAGAATCGATTCCAGTTATCAGTCCCGATCACGGCGAGGCGAGTCTCGATTATAGCAACGGCCTTCTACCTTGTCGCTTGCGGGTCATCGATAGGAGACAGTATAGACAAACTCGGCGGCGGACCTGAAGAGCAAGCCGCAGCAAGACACGAACTCGTCTTGGCACGAAATGTCATTGAGCCGCTAATCGCGGCGCTGGAAATGCGCGATGACACGAAAGTCCGTGCCGAAGTGGCCAATATTTTGGTGGGCTTGATGGTGAGATCGAGGGATGAACGAATCGCAGCCGTGCTCGAGAAACATCTACTGAACGATCCCGAGCCTGTGGTGCGCGGACGCATCGCCGAGGAGCTCGGACTTCACTTGCGATCCGAGTTTTTTGACCTCTTTCTCCAGGCCGTTTCCGATTCCTCTCCACTGGTGCAGGCCCCCGCGCTGCTCTCTCTGAGTAACGTGATGGAAAAGTTGAGCGAGGAGCAGACCCAGAGATTGCGACAACTTGCCAGCGAAAAAGCAAAGGCGGAAGACAAGGATACTCGCGAGGCCGCGCTATATCTGGTCGAAGAGTACGTCGCTCAGTGGGCAAAGAAGGCGCGAGAGGCAGCTCTCAAAGCAAATCTTTCAGAAGCCGACTCCCTTCTTGGCGTGGCAGTGGCTTATGCACCGGCCAGCAAACAGGCCAGATATTACCAGGGAGAATTTTACTTCGATTACATGGAACGCGAGCGTGGAATTGAGATGTTGAGGACACATCGACTGCTAGTCGATGTACCCAAACTCGAATCGCCCCCAACCATCGACGGACGGTTGGGTGATGAAGCCTGGGAAGGGGCGGCAAAAATTGATTCGTTCTATGTCCATGGGAGTACCCGTACGACGAATCCATCCCAGGTTCAGACCCACGTCGTCATGGGGTATTCCGATACTGCACTCTATTGGGGCGCGCACTGCTTCGACGCCCATCCAGAAAGCCTGGTAGTGTTGCCATTTGAAGATGAGGCTCCTGGTAAGTCACAGGACTACATGATGTTTCGTCTCGATCGTAATATGGACACGAAAGTCGCTCAAATGTTCGTCAACACCTTGGGATTGCAAAGAGATAGCTGGAACGACTTCAACGAGGACTGGGAATGGGACAAAACCTGGGATGCGGATGCGAAAGCGGCGGCCTATGTCGGAGACGACTTCTGGTCCGTCGAATACGAGCTTCGGTGGGATCCGATATACCATCCGCCGCCGGTTTCGGGCGAGATCTCCGGTATGAACTTCATCCGACTTTTCCGCGCGATAGAGTGGAGTCACCCGTTTGTCGGGTATGACAATAAGAAGGCAAGAGGTTTCCTCCTCTTTCAATAGTTCGTCGGGGAGAGACCGTTGATGACATGCACTACGTGCTGACAAAAAATCTTCTGTTAGATCCACTCATTCGCGAGTCTTTGGCGAAACGGCGTATGAGCCCCGAGTCACACCGACAGGTCATGAATTTAAAAGAGAGGTGGGATACTCATGTCCATACCCATACAGATCCCTGAAACCCTGTCGCGTAACAAAGAATGGGCGGAATGGATCCAGCAGTTGCCAGACATCGTCGCTTCGTGTGCGAAACGCTGGGACCTTCGCATCGAAGAACCCATGACAGAAGCGCATGCCGAAATGTCCTATTGCTACATTGCACCGGCGACACGTTCGGACGGACAGGAAGTCATTCTCAAGATTCCCTCGCCCGTTCAAAAATTAGAGAACACCGAACCTGAGCGTCATGCGCTGAAGCTTTGTAACGGAAATAGCACCATCCAGTTGCTCGATTTTGACGGTGAATCGGGCACGCTCATGCTCGAATGTGCCCGACCCGGTGTCCCCCTGGCAGCATGTCCTGACGACGACGAAAATACGCGGATTGCTGCTCGTATGATAAGAGCGTTCTGGCAACCGCTACCTCCAGAGCACAACTTTCGCCCGACCGCTTACGAAATCGAAGCCTTTACCAGATTGCGCGAAACATGCAATGGCACCACCGGTCCACTCCCCGAAAAGTGGGTCGTGCGTGCAGAGACGCTCTACGATGAACTGATGACCACAAGCACAGAAACCGTTGTCCTCCACGCCGACCTCCATCAATGGAACATTCTGAGTGCAGAACGCGAGCCCTGGCTCACCGTTGACCCCAAAGGCTATTTTGGAGATCCCGGGTACGAAGTTGGTGCATTTTTGGCCAACTACCCCGAAGCATCCTGTGAAGGACGAGACAAAGGTAAACTCGATGTGCGTCGTGTAGAGATCATGGCCGAAGAACTGGACATGTCTCGTGATCGCGTGATCAAATGGGGGTTGGTTCTGGCTGTCATCTGGGCCCGATGGGATGTGGATTCACCCGAAGAATCCTGGCGCGAAGAAATCCAACGTGCGGAAGTATTGGACAGCATTCTTTAGAGCATCATTCACGACATTTGCCAAGACATAGGGAAGCCTAGTGCCATCTCTTGACGTCTCCATGCAGTATGATCGCGGATCCGGCAGGACAAGTGGCATATATATCTCTCCAGCAATATCCGCCTTGGGATCTGAGACCACGTCTAGCGGCCAGGGTCCTTTGTGCGAGCCAGGAACGAGGCGAGATCGCCCAGGTGCGGCTCGTGCGCGCTCGCCATCATTCCTCCGGCGCCAATCCAGGCAGCACTGGCTCCAGGGTAAACACGGGATAACACAGGTGGACCGTGCCCTGGCACCTGGCCCCTTTGACGTCGAGGGAGATCTGCACCAGCTCCGGATCACTCTCTTTGTCGAAGCCCATATCCCCCCAAACGATACTGGGCTCGGTCTCCAGGAGCCCATCGTGGAGGGTCATTTCCTCTCCCATCACCGGTGACCACAGTGCCTCTATGTTCTTAATAGTGGTCTTGATCGGTCCATCGGCCCGGTGCAGCAGGTCGGTCTGGGCCCGGGTCACATCCAACCTGGGATCAGGGTGCCCCCTGCCTTCCCCGAGCTAATCCCATCCATCGCTGGCGCGGAGCAGGCCGTCGATCAGCGGCACCGAATACTCCAGCATCATCTTGCGCTCGTCTGTCTTGCGCACCTTGAACGAATAGATCCAGCGCGGGCCGGGTGCCGAGTTGATATACCTCTTGAACCGGGTGTGTACCACCTCGGAGATCGCCACCTCGACCTCGCCGCCCGAGGCCTCGGCGAATGTTTTCTCGAGCATGGGCAGCAATTTCTCGTGCAACATCCTGAGCGCGTTCAGATAATCCTGGACCTGGGTACTGAACGTTTCGTTCTGCGAAGGCCGTCTGGCTTGCAAATCCCTTCTCAGCATATCCGTCACCTCTGCTTTCAATCGCTTCCTCGCCGCGCGCAACCGGTTCTTAACCGTGGACACGGGCAGGCCCAGGAAAGCGCCGATTTCGCGCTGCGAATGATCGTTGATGTAGAAGAGCAGAGCCACCGTCCGTTCCGCTTCGGGCAACGGCGCCAACGCGCCGTGCGCCAGCGACCAGGCGTCCCCCGCCTCCACCACTTGCAGTGGATCGGGGCCGGCTGCGGGTGCGGTCTCCACTTCCGCTCCCCCCGTCTCTTCGCGCCGGCGCCGCAAGGTGCGGTCGCACTGTTTGAAAACGATCCGCCGAAGCCACGGGGCGAAAGCCGCCGCGCCGTAGACCTTGTCCAGCCCGGCGAAAGCCTCGACGAACGCTTCCTGGGCCGCATCCTCGGCCAGGTGGAAATCGCCGAGCACCGCCCCGGCGTTACCCCACGGCCATGTCCTGGAAACGCCGCACGACCTGTCCGTAGGCCGCCACGTCACCCTGCTGGGCGCGGGCGAATATGGCTTCCAGCTCTTCAGTGTTTTCTCCCGTCATCGAAGGCCCTCTGACAGTAGAATCCCGGTTCGGCGGCAAGAGGTGTACTATTTTTTGTTTGGTTCAGTACGGCAGGACATTTGCGAGGCTCGTACTGATAGGCCCCCACAGCTGCTTGACCTCCTCCGACGGATCCTCGATCTCGGCCAGCTGCCCCCGCATGTCTTCCTGGGCAATGAAACAAGGACGGATGTACATGCCCAGGAGGCAGGAGCGCGCGGTCTTGTTCGGCCGCACCGTGTGCCAGTATGCACCGTGGGCGATCGCGACGCCGCCACGGACGCCGGGCGGGCGTGGCTGCCGGCGACGGCCGGCCGGTGCCTGACGTTCGTAGCGCAACCGCCCCACCGCGTGGGTGACCTCTTCGTCCAGAACCAACAGCATCAGCGACTGAATCTGCCAGCGCGTCCGCTGTTCCAGCGTTTCGAACGTGGGTATGGACATGGTCGTCTCCGACGACACCCGCGCGCCCGAAATAGATTCGCGCCAGCGGTTCGGGGTCGTTTGCCATGGCCAGCCAGCCATACGCTGTAAATGCCCCCGAAAACGCCGCACCAGAGCGGCACGGACCCCTCCGGCGTCACTATCGATAACGGCCTTTATTTGTCCTATACTTTACCGCCACGTCAGTTGGCGTGAAGGTATAGGATTTCGCAAAGGGAGGAACAGCAATGGCCTTGAAATACTCGGTGAAGGCCAGTGCGTTAGCAGTGGCTGGGTTCGACGCCGTGGAAAATCCGCGCGAGGTGCTTGAGACGATTGCGCAGGCGGGGTACAATGGTATCGAACTCAAGGGCCAGCCGGACAGGATCGATCCGACATTGGCCAGGGAAATAGCGAGCATTGCGGCCGCGCTCGGCCTGGAGCTACCAACGCTCGGTGGGTCTTGGGGCGGCTGGGACGCCGGAGAAGAGAGAGACCTGGCGTCGAGCGACAATGCGGTGAGAAGACACGCCTTGGATTACGCCCAAAAGTGCATCGACCTGACGGCGAACCTGGGCTCACCGATCTTCGAGGTCTGCGCGGCTCCCTTACGCCCTGACTATCCGCGCTCCAGTGTGCCACTCGAGATCATCAGACAGAACTTCATCAAATCTGCCAGCGAGATGTGTGAATATGCCGCCGCTCGCAACGTCGCCATTGCCATCGAGCCCATCAACCGGTATGAGGGCCATCCAGGATTCTTGAACAGCGTTGCTGACACCATGAGCGTCATTGGAGAAATCGATGCCAGCAATCCTTCGACAAGCGACGTCCTGAGCTCGTCGAAGGGCTCAGGCCAGGCCTTGGGCGTTTTGGTAGACTTCTTTCATGCAAACATCGAAGACACCTCCATCTGCGGCGCTCTCAGGATGGCGGGCAGTAAGCTGATGAACGTACACGTGTCGGACAGCAATCGCGAGGCGCCTGGCACCGGGCATATTGATTTCATAGAGGTCATCAGGACGCTTGATGAAATTGGGTACCAGGGCTTCTTGTCCATCGGGTTTGTACCATCCAGGCTCAACGTGGAGCTGCTGCGTGAAACGCTTCTCGAGAGTTCCGTGAACTATCTGAACCAACTGGAGCGGGTGGTCGCGGTGCAGAAGAGGACATATCAGGAGGTGTGATTAACATGACAAAGAAAAAGACCCTTTCACCCGAGCTCATCGAGACGCTGCGCGGCATCGATACCCCTACTCTGTCGAATGCCATCGAGGCATTTAAGGTACGAGAGCTTGTCACTGGTTTCACCGGCCACCGTATACGCTGCATGTTCCCTGAGCTGGGCGTCATGGTCGGCTACGCCGTTACCTCGCAGTCGGACCCCACCAGCCCCGGTCCGCCGAGCGTCGGCCGCGGACTCAGGCAATTCGCAGAGCTGGTTGACGCCTCGCCCAATCCGGTCGTGCTGGTCCAGCAGGATATCGGGCCACGACATGGGGACGCCGCGCCGTTTGGTGAGTATATGGCAACCCTCATGCAGCAACTAGGGGCGGTGGGACTGGTGGCCGACGGCGCTATGCGCGATGTGAACGAGGTCAAAGCGCTGGGCATGCAGTGTTTCGCGCTGGGCAGCACCGCCTCGCACGGCAACCCACGACGGGTTACCTGGGGCATGCCGGTGGTCGTCGACGGCATGTACGTTGAGACCGGCGATCTGATTCATGGCGACGTGAATGGCGTGATCACGGTTCCGCTGGAGATCGCCGACAAGCTGCCGGCCGAGGTGGAGAAGATACGAGAGCTCGAGCGTGAGGCGTTTAATTTCATGAAGAGCCCGGACTTTACCATGGATGCAGGGCTCAAGCGTATGGGACACTGAAATGCCTCGGCTACGCCGTGAAGTGACGTAGGATGAAATCACTGCAGGAGCTGATGAATCTGCAAGGGCGTGTAGCCCTGATTACCGGTGGCGGAGGACATATCGGGGTTGCGATATGCGAGGCGCTGGCCGAGTTGGGCGCTGCCATCGTCGTGCTAGACACGGCACACGAATCTTGTACCGCCGTGGCCAGGCAGATTCACCACAACTCCGGCGTCGAGACCCTGCCACTGGTCATTGATCTGGCGGATGAGCAGGCAGTGCGGTCGGTACCCGAGAAGGTTCTCGACCGTTTCGGACGGTTGAACATCCTGGTCAACTGCGCTGCGCTGGTGGGATCAGGCCTGAAGGGATGGGCCGCCCCGTTTCCGGAGCAACGGTCTGAACCCTGGAGGCTGGCCTTAGAAGTGAACCTGACGGCGCCATTTGTGCTGGTGCAGGCATGTGCTGAGGCCTTGGCATAAAATCGGATCTATGGGATGGTGGGACCGCATGTACCCATGTATGAAGACACCCCTGATAGCATTCCGGCTGCCTACGCGGCCGGCAAAGGCGGATTGCTACAGTTAACCCGCTGGCTGGCGACGGAGATGGCACCAGACGTGCGCGTCAATGCCATATCGCCGGGTGGCGTGTGGCGCAACCAAATGGACGTCTTCCACGAACGCTACAAGGCACGTACGCCACTGCGTCGTATGGCCACCGAGGAGGATTTCAAAGGAGCTGTTGCATACCTGGCCAGTGATCTCTCAGCGTATGTGACAGGTCATAACCTGGTTGTTGATGGCGGATGGACGGTGTGGTAGTAGCAGCCCTGAACCCGCCGACGAGCGCCCGAACCGAATGATTTCATAATGCTGGGCGCAGCAGGTGGGACCCATCAGACGTCGATTCGAAAACCGGGTTGTCGGACCGCGCGGGAAGCCAGCCCGTAGCCGCTGTCACTGCTCGATGCTGATCCGCGCTTTGCGTTCGGGCTTCTCGTGCAGGTGTCCACCCGTCCCTGGAAGAGCCATGCCGACGCGAACGGTGGGGCCATCCCCTTTGGGAAAGATGTGATGAAAGGTCGAAGCGGGAACGAAGACGAAATCACCCGCCTTGGCCTGAATCGGCTCGTCTCGGCCCTCCACGACCCAGTCGATTTCGCCTTCGAGCACGACCCACCACTCGTCGTAATTATGGCAGTGCCAGTCGTTTCTTGTCTCACCGCTGTCCTGGTAGATGACGGTGCCGGCGATGTGGTCGGTGCGCACGACCGCGTGCGACCACGGTGGCAGCCCCAGCCCCTCCTTGATCTCCTCCAGGCTGATGTGATCCAACCCGTTGCCTAGAATTGGGTTTTCGAATGCCATCTGAATCTCCTCATCTTGTGGAGTTGTGCAGTGCCGCGTTATACGTGAGGCATCGTTGCACCCAGGTCTTTGGCAGTGGCGGACAGTTCCTTCCATGTCTGATCGGGCACTTCGATGCCGTCCTTCAGCCGTCGTTGCCGGGTCTCCTCTTCCTTCTCTCCCGGAGCGTAGATCTTCTCGAAGCCCGGCAGGGGCCTCGACGAATGGACCCAGTCAACAAGGGCCTCCACTTCCCGGTAGTGGGTCTCCAGGTCGTTGAACTGGGCGATGTCAATGGCCAGAATCATGATACCGCCACCGCCGGGTCCGTCCTTGGTGCAGCCTGCGCGGGTAATCGACCCGACGATCATTTCGACCATCATCGCCAGACCGTACCCCTTGTGGCCGAACTGCAATCCACCGAGAGGCATCACCGCGTTGCTCTCCGGATCTCCGTACAATGTCCCTTCGTTCACGTAGTTGCCGTCATGGTCGATGAGCCAGCCATCCGGTATCGGCTCATTGCGAACGGTCTTCTGCTCGATCTTGCCGCCGGCCACCACACTCATGCAGATATCGAGCATGAACGGTGGCCCATCCCGCCGTGGTATGGCGTAGGCCATGGGTTCGGGGCGCAGTCGACGGTCGGCGCTGCCGAAAGGCGCCAATAGACAGCCGCCGCCGTTCATCCAGACTATGCCGATCATCTCCCTTGCGGCGATGCAAGGAGGGTAATCCCCGAGCCGGCCTACGTGCGAAACGTTGCGCAGTCCGACCAATCCGAATCCACTAAACCGCGCCTTTTCCACCGCGAGATCGGTGAGCCGGGTTACAGTGGCGATCCCGTTACCCCCTTTGCCGTCGACAATAGCAAGTGCGGGGGTCTCCTTCTCCATTACTCGTTGTTCCCAACCAACGTAGTCCCGGCGCCACATCTTGAGGTATCGCGGCAAAAAGGAAACGCCGTGCGAATCGTGACCCACAAGGTGGTTGGTGGCAAGGTGTTCGGCGACAATGGCGGCATCGTCGTCGGGAACCTTGGCTGCAAGCAGAAGATCGAGACAAAGAGTTTTCAGGTACTCGTACTTAACTACATGATTCGATTTCCTTCGGCATGCGCAAACTGGCCCGTGTCCGGACGACATCTCCAAGCGGAATTCGCCTACGCCTGATTCTGTCACGGGTACGTGGGTGAAGTGTACCTAGCGTTGACCCTAGCGTCTACATCCCGTTCAGGAATCGAAATCCATCCCGCACTGCGCCGCTTCGACGTTTTTCCCGGGTCGCCGGCCGCCACGCCCACCAAACGGCCCCACAAAACGCCCCGTTACAGACTCGCCTACCTTGCCGCTATTAGCGATCTCTTTAGTCGAATCGAGTCAAGGCTTTTTCTCTCATTCGGACATTCGGAGGATTTCTTCAACTGGCAATAATTTCATTACGGTCTTCGAAGGAGACCGTAATACTGTTCCGGCCATGAAGCTTCCGCAGGAAGTGTCGCATGATCGCGGTCATGGCTGTCCGGGCATGGCAAGACGCTTGCGGCGGTAGTAGTCACCGTACAGACCCGATCGGCGCACTAGGGGAAAGATGACCTGGCCGAGGATCTTGCGCAGCAGCGGTCTGCCCTTCTTGGAGATCTTGTATTGCCCTCGATACTGGCCGGACTGGCGCATCTGGATATTGAGTCCGGCGTAGCGCAGCAGCATGCGCGAGCGGCTGGCGGCGTGGCTGCCCTGATCTACCGGTATCTGCCGAGTCGCCTGTCTATAAGTATGACAACAGGCTGGGCCGCTCTGTCCGGCTGGCATTAAGCTCATGCTGGACCTTCGCCTACTGAGCCGTATCTTTTCAGGCAAAGGGAGATGCATACCATGAAAGGTGTCGTGCTTTTGGGCGAGCGCAAATGTGAGGTCCGCGAATTCCCCGATCCACTTCCTGGTCCCGGACAAGTGAGAGTGAAGATGATGGCCACGGGTATCTGCGGTAGTGACATGAGGGCTTATCCCATCACCAAGGAGCAGGCGAGGGCGAGGGGCAGCAGGATCCCAGGCCACGAACCGTGCGGAACTGCGGACCTCGTGGGCAGTGGCGTAAGCGACATCAAAGAAGGCGATAGGGTGACAGTGTACCATTATCTGGGGTGCGGCCGTTGCGCGGATTGCGCCGCGGGAGATCTGATGTGGTGCAGCCAGACCAGAGCCTACGGGGCGCATGTACATGGGTCGCACGCCGATTTTATTATTGCCGACGAACGCAATTGTGTTCCGCTGCCAGACTCTCTCAGTTTCATCGATGGCGCGTTCATCGCCTGTCCTGGGGGAACTGCGTATTCCTCGATGCAGAAGCTCGAAGTCAAAGCGGGCGAAACAGTGGCGGTGTTCGGATTGGGTCCTGTTGGACTGAGCGGGGTTTTGCTGGCGAAGGCAAAGGGCTGCAGAGTCGTGGGCGTCGATATCGTTGATGATCGCGTTGCTCTGGCGAAGCACGTAGGAGCCGATGCCGCGGTCAACGCCCGCCGCGAGGACCCGGTCGAAGCCATAGGCGATTTCACCGGCGGCAAGGGAGCGACAGCAGCATTCGAAGCGTCGGGAAGTTTCGAGGCTCGTGACAATATTGGCGCCTGTCTGGGCCGCAGAGGCAGAGGTGTGCTCGTCGGTTCCGGCAGCGCACACAGATTCTTGGATCCGAATCAGTTGAAAAGCAAACAGTTGACGCTGATGGGTTCGTTTGTGCTTCCCCTGTGGATGACCTGGGAGATGATAGACTTCCTCGACGGGCAGGGGCTCTCTTTCGAAAGCGCCGTAACCCATCGCTTTCCCCTGGAAAGGCGGCCGTGGCCTACGAGACGTTTGCAGGAGGCAGGAGCGGAAAAGTCATATTCGAATCCCAGTGAAAGGTCCCATGCCGCGGGTGGCACCCAATTGGTGAATGCCATGACATGCGTAACCGATCCCACGTAACCTGGCGGTCCCGCGGGACCCGAAATACTGCAATTTTCCTCCCAGATTTCAGAAGGGTCATTCGAGACGCTGGGTGTGGGGCGTTTCGAGAAGTATTATCGCTCAGTCTTTTCAGCATCTACCAGTTATTGAACATCCGTCGCGCCACGAAAGGAGACGGCTCGCCATGGACAGAGATGAAGCCATCGCCCATCTCGAGGAGTACGGCTACGTCGTGCTCGAGGGAGCGCTGACCCCGGAGCAAGCCAATGAGCTGCGAGATCGCTCGGCTGAGCTGATCGCAGAGGAAAGGGCGTCCGGGCGCGCAGAGGAAGGACGAGGGAGGGAGATCTATCTCGACGGCAAGTCGCAGCGGGTATGGAATCTGGTCAACAAGGGACGGATTTACGAGGAGATGATCCAGCATCCGCGGGTGCTGGAGTTGCAGGAACACTTACTGGGGGACAACTGTATATTGAGTAGCTTTACCGTCAATCTCATCGGGCCAGGGTCGCCGGCCGGGCGGTTGCATTTCGACTCTCCACTGCCTGACAACCCCTCCGCGCCTTTTACGGCAAATACGATCTTCGTGCTCGACGACTTTACCTCGAAGAACGGGGCTACATGGATGGTGCCGGGCAGCTACAAGCGCGGGTGTGGCCCCGAGCCGGAGAAGGCGTACGACGACGCGATCCAGCTCGGCGCCCACAAGGGCGATATAGTCGTTTTCCATGGCGCAACCTGGCACGGCAGCGGCGCCAATCGCACCGAGCGGGAGCGGATGATCCTGCTGGGGTTTTTCTGCCGCTCTTTTATCAAGCCGCAACAAGACCAGTTCAGACTGGCGCAGCCGGAGGTCGTCGAGCGAGCGACGCCGACTTTGAAGCGGCTGCTGGGGTTCGACTCACAGCCCAGCATGAGGACGTGACTTTCGATAAATGTCCCCCGCGCACTTCAGGTGTACCGGGCAGTCGACGGTTTCGGGTTTGAGGAGCGCCTGCATTTTGCTTAAATACGTACTATCGAATTCCACCGCTACGGGTCGAGGGAGATGAGAACATGGACGACAGAAAGATCGATGACAGAGACTGGTCGAGCCTGACCTTGGGGGAACGGATTCAACAAGTGGAGCTGGACGGGTATCTGATCATCCCGGATATGCTGTCCCCCGAACATATTGCGCTGATCAAGGAGCAGGCGGAAGAATGGGAGACCGTCCCCCGCGATTACAGCGAATTTCAACGGGGCGCCAACAACGTCGAGTTCAAAGGGGGAGTGGTAACCGATCTAATTGCTCATCTGCCCACCATCGAATTTTTGGAGGCAATATTCGGCGAGGAAATCGTATTCTTATACGCCGGGTACGATCGGTCCGAACCGGGTACGCCGGGCATCAGTCTGCACACTGATGGCCAACCATACGGATCGACCATCTTCGGCCCCAACGGGAGCTGCCCCTTCACCATTCGTGTGCTCTATTATCTGGACGACCTCACCCTCGATGTCTCGCCGTTTCGGGTCGTGCCGCGCTCACACCTGTGTATGCACGCCGACGCCAATCCATACAAGCGCTATACGTCTCATCCAGAAGAGGTCATTGTGCCATGTACCGCGGGTTCGGCGCTCCTCCTCAATCACCGCACCTTTCACGGCACCGGCCCCAACGTTGGAAAACATACCCGCTCCATGTTGTCGGCAGCCTACCGTCCCGCCTGGGCCGGCCCAATTTCTGAAGTGGAACCGTGGGATGAAGCTGATCTGGCGAATTTACCGGACAACGTCCGGCGGTTTTTCCGTGGACCGCAGTACCCGGCATTGGGACTACGGCGTCCCCAACAAGCCGGCCAACATGATCAGTGATCCCCCGGGCTTGAGCCCCAGTCGTTGGCAGAAGGAAACGGCCGTAGCCTTCTAGCTCGGTGGGTGGCTGCTCAAGGATCAGACCGACGAGGTGTCGGTCATCGCAAAGGAAAAGATGACACTCCCCAGCGGTCGTTATGTCGCCATCGATTCCGCTCACGGAGGCGTCGGCCGGCAGGTCTACCTGTCGGACATCGGGAGCCTCGGAAACGGGTAACTGGATCTATGATGACCCCGTACGAACAAGCTATCAACGAAATCGACGTCTTCGGATTTACTCTGGTCCCCGATGTACTGACTGCGGAAGAGATCGAGACCCTGAAGGATGCTTTGATCCGCAGCGCAGACCGGATGGGCGAGGACGGGTACGAAAACCGTGGGGGCACTTCGCTGCTCGTTCGCAATCTGCCTACGCTTGACCCGGCGTTCTTCCAGGTCGTTGACCACTCGGTGATCTTGCCGATCCTCGAGCATTTCCTGGATAAGTCTCTGATCCTTGGAAGCCTCAGTGCACGCATAGTGAGGCCTGGCGATGGTCTGCAAAACTTTCACAGCGATATCCCGGGACACATGCTCAATCCCGTGTCGCCGGTGATGATGAATACCGTGTGGCCCCTGGTTGATTTCAGTCCCGAAGTCGGGGGTACGAGGATCGTTCCCGGTTCCCATAGGAGTGGGCACGACGGTCCACCTGAAGGATTTGAGGTTAAACACATTTTTCAACCAACTTGCAAAGCTGGCAGTGTGCTAGTCTTCAACGGTCAGTGCTGGCACGCGGGTGGTGCCAACGAAACAAAGAACAACCGATATGCCGTTTTCTCCCACTACAGAAAGTCGATGTTGACGTTCCAGCTCGATCCACACGACGACTTCCCCGCAGAGTGGTATGGTCAGCTCAACACACGTCAGCGCGAATTGTTGCGGATGCAGCAAGGTCTGGGAGCCCTACACGCGGCGGATGAACATTTTAGCCTGAATTATTCATGAATCCGACCAAGCGGACGAATTCGATGCGCTGGTCAATGGCTGGACGTTTTGGTAGCGGGTTGATCGAGTGCTGTCGGTCGTCGAGGTGTTGTCTCTGGAGATCTGAGCCTCGTTTGGATGTCATTGGGACAGTCGGGCCCCTTAGTGGAGCGTGTGCGTGGCTGTGGTGGGCGACATCGCAAAGCATTATGAGGTATCGAGGTTGAGGACGACGGTCCGCATCAGATCCTTGAGCGGGTACGATGTCGGAAAGTGAAAACGGACCTTGGTGGCTTGCTCCCGCACTCGGGCGCCGACTTTGAGCACGCGGAGTTGGATCGTGTCAAAGTTAGACGTCGTCCATTGAGTGCCGCGCATGCCAATCTGTTGGATTGTGTGCAGCAGCACGTAGGCCGCGCTGTGCAGGAAGAGGCGAAATTGGTTGGCCGAGAATCGGTGGCAGGAGGTGCGGTCGGACTGCAAGTAGGTCTTGTGATTCTTGATGAAGCCTTCCGACCGTCCGCGAGCGCAGTAGACCTTCTCATATAGAAACTCGGGGGTGCGGTTGCGGATATTGGTCACCACGAAGCGCGGGTTGGCTTTGCGCTGCGTGATCTCGGCCTTGTAGATAATCTGGCGCGGTCGGGGCCAGCTCTTGGCCTGATACTCGAAGCGGTCAAAAAGCCGCACCGGTTCATCGCTCTGCTCGGCCAGCGCCGCCGTCAGCTCCATCAGCGGTTCGCCGAGGGCTTTGAGCTTGTTGTTGAGCGCCTGTCCCAGAATGAAATCAATACCGTATCCGTCGCACAGGTCGTGCACCTCAGGGGTGCTGAAGTGCGAGTCGCCTCGTAAGGTGATCTTCGTCTTCGGCCACACCATGATCAAATGATCCAACACGCGTTTGAGGATGGCTGCCGCCTCTCGGCCTCGCATTCTACGACCGGGTCGCAGCAGGGTCGTGATCAACTTGCCCGACTCCCCTTCGTAGAGATGGACCGGCAGATAGCAATACTCGTCATAGTAGGCATGGAACAACGTCAGTTGCTGTGCGCCGTGCGTCGGATCGTCCGTGTCGTCGATGTCTATAGTCAGCTTCTTGGGCGGCTGGTCGTAAGACTCAATGAATATTTCCAGCACCGCGAGCCCGATGCGATACAGATCCGAGCGGCTGACACTGTTTTCCAAACGAGACATGGTCGGTTGACTGGCCAAATCGTCTCCTGTCAGGGGCAGACGGTCGCACGCGGTTTTCAGACCCGGATCGCAACGCAGGTCGTCACTGTCATTGGCGTCCTCGTACCCACAGGCGATCTGGAATACGCGCTGCCGGATGAGGTCAGTATACGTATGGTCGATATAGCTTTGATGTCGCCGATCCGACATCGCCGCCACGATTCGGTCGACGATCCCGGTGCGGGCTTCCGCCTGTCGCAGAAGCAGGGCGCCCCCATCGCTGGTGGTCGTGCCACCGTCAAAATCAGCTTCGATCATCTTGCCCGAGATGTTTGCAAACGACAGCGTAATCTGCGAAGTTTCCATCTGCGGTGGTCCTCTTGATTGGTTGTTGTTTGTGGCTAACCCTAACATAGGGAAAAACAACCAGTTGTACAGAGAATCACCGCATTTTTATGAATAATTCAGGTTAGCTAGCAACCATCGCGGAATAAAGTGATGTACAGGTAAAGGCCGGCTTCAGACACTAGTTCGTGGTGATCCGAGCAGCTTCCACGCCGAGGACGGCCTTCGAACCGATGTAGTGAGCGATCGGTGTGCAGAATCCGTAGGGCACCATCCCCGAGAAGGTGCCGAGAAGCAACAGGGCGTTTCCCCCGCGTCGAAAACAACCGTCGACATAGCTCGGCTTGCTCCCGCGAATCCATTTCGTCCGGGGAACCCCGGGGAAAGGGCAATCGGTCATGACTTACCTGGTTACGGGTGGCACGGGTCTCATTGGATCACGCATCGTTCGCGACCTGGTTCGCGAAGGCCAGCAAGTGGTCGTGTATGACTGGCAACCTGCCATACCGTTTCTGGAGCGGGTTCTCAATGACCACGAAATAGAAAGCATGGTCATTGTCGTCCAGGGTGATGTCACTGACCTGCCTCATCTCATCCGCACGCTTACGAAGCACCGTGTCGAGAGGATCATTCACACGGCTTCTCTGCTGACCCTGGAAGCGAATGCAAACCCTCCCATGGCCCTCAAGGTTAACTGTGAAGGGACCATCTGCGTTTTCGAAGCCGCCAGGATTCTCGGGCTGAAAAAGGTGGTATGGTCGAGCTCGAACTCCGTCTTCGGCCCGCCCGAGAAGTATCCTCAAAAGTTCATTCCGAACGATGCCATGCATGATCCATCGAATATCTACGCGGCGACCAAATCTTTCGGCGAAGCGGCATCGAACTATTATTTTGATCACTATGGCGTGGATATCACGGGGATCAGGTATCAGACGGTCTACGGTGTCGGCCAGCGTCGGGGAGTATTTGGGGCCGTGGTCCGGGAGCTCGTCTTGAATCCGGCGCTGGGCAAGCCCGGTCGAGTTCCCTATGACGACGCCCTCATCGGCTGGAGCTACGTGGATGATCCGGCTAGAGCGACCTTGCTGGCCAGCAAGGTGCGCAGGACAAAGACGAGAAATTTTTCCATCATGGGGGATCCCCGCACTCTGAAAGAGGTCGCCGACTACGTGAGGGAGATCATTCCCGGCGCCGCAATCACTTTGCTGCCCGGCAGCTTTACGGGAGACCCCGTTCAGCTGGACACCGGGCCCGTGGAGGCGGAGATCGGCTATCGCCCCGAGTGGTCGATGGAACGGGGGATCAAGGAGACGATCAACAACGTAAGGCAAGAGCACGGGTTGCCTGCCATCTGACGGTGGGATTTGGATTCGATTCCCGACACGATCGCCGACGGTGACTTCGTGCTCCTGCTATGCGAACCACGTGTTGACGCCCCTACAATCAAATCATAGGCTACTATCAGTCGGCGGGGTTTGACTGTGCCGATCGACGTCGGGACCGCCCGACCCCGCCAAGCCGCTTCACCGGGAGACCGCCATGCACCTCGGACTCTTCAACTTGATGTCGAATCGCAGCCCGGACAAGCCGCCCCGCGAGGTTTATGCGGACATGCGCGAGCAGGTTCAGCTTGCCGAGGAATGCGGGTTTGAGATAGCCTGGTTCGCCGAGCATCATTTCTCGAACTACGGCCTGTGCCCCTCGCCGCTGACGATGGCAACCTACATGGCCGGCCAGTCCTCGCGCATCAAGCTCGGCCCTGCGGTGATCGTCGCGCCCCTGTACGAACCGCTGCGCATGCTCGAGGACCTTGCTGTGCTCGATCAGATCAGCGACGGGCGCCTGGTAGTCGGCCTCGGTTGCGGTTATCAGCGACACGAGTTCCACAAGTTCGGGCTCGATCTGGACGAGTCCCGCGATCGCTTTGTCGAGTACCTGGACGTGGTCGGGCAGTTCTTCGAGTCCGTACCGCTCTCCTACGACGGCAAGTATCTTAAGATCCCGGAGACCTATTTCAGTGTTCGGCCGCTGCAAAAGAACCCGGACACCTATGTCGCGGGACTGCTGCGTGATTCTGCGACGCAGCAGCACATGGCGCTCAAGGGCTACGTTTCCGTGAACACAGCCGGCGCGATCCCCATGGAAAACGCGATCGAGAATCGCGGCCGGGTCGAAGAGGCGTACCGTGCGGCCGGGTTGGACCCGGCGACCATGCCACTTGCTTTCCAACAGTACGTGCACATAACCGACGACCACAATGAAGCATTCGAGGCGGCGGACAACGTGCGTTTCATCCGCAGAGTGGTGGCGGCGATGCGTGGTGACTACGTGGAGCTCGATGACGGGTGGCTGCGTGAGCAGGAGGCAGCGGATGAGATGACATTGGAAGACATGCTGCCGACCACTTACATCGGCAGTCCCAACGAGGTAGCGGAGCGCATGATTGTGCAGCTAGAGCGGCTCCGGCCGAGCCACCTGAGTTGCCACATGTCGATCGGCGGGATCCCCGCAAAGGGCGTCATGCGCACCATCGAGCGGTTCACCGCCGAGGTTCTACCTCAGGTGGAGCGGCACTTCGGAGGGCTGGATCGGGTACGGGGCGAGGCTCAGGCGGCTGCGACTGCCGCAGAGTAAGCGACGCGAGTACGACCTGCGTCGGCATCCGTATCTTCCAGCGGCAGCAGCGCATCTTTGAGTCGCCAACCCTCCGGTCCCAGCCTGAGGATTGGGCGAATCAACGCCACTATCGTTGGTCCCAGCAAGGGACCGTGCTCTGGCAGAGGGAGCTCAGTCGGGGCGTCCCTTCGATGTCTGCCTTCGGTTCGCCAGCCAGCCGTCCAGAGAGTACCGTCCCGCTCCGGTGAGGATCAGGGTCAGAAAGGGAACCAGAAAGAGCAGGGCAAACTCCTTCTTTCCGAAGGGATCATCCCAATGCACGATGCCCGCCGCCACCAGCATCGTGATCACCAGCGGGATTGCCGCCAGCCGTGTCGTCAACCCAATAGAAACCAGAAGGGAACAGAAGACTTCGGCAAAGATGGCCAGAGCCAGGCTGGTCGGTCCCCCGAGCCCGATCGGATCGGCCCAGGTGTCGGCCTTATCGGAGTAACTTTGCAGTTTGCCCCAACCATGCTGGGTTAACATTAGCAGACCAGTGGTGCCCCGCAGCAGCAACAGTCCGGCGTCGCGCCCGCAGCCGTTGGGTGCGGTCGCCTGCCGCCAGATCCTGCACAGGGGGGTTGGCGTTGTCTCGTTCATATGTCCTCCACTTCGGTAATAATGAATCGAACCTGTCCTTTCAAAGGCAGAAAAAAGCGCGCGCTATTAGCGATACGCGTTTTATATATTCCTATGCTTCCTGGATGGCTGAAGTGGTTGCTGGACGTAGGCAAGTACCATCCCTCGGACATTCCTTTCGCCACCGACCAACGATCGCCTCTTCCATACACCCTCGCCATGTTCACGGCTGGAGTCGCGGGTCCTCGCCGGCTAATCCCAGGGGCCAGACGTCGCGATTGGCCAGCAGCGAAGGCTCAGTCGAAGGTCAGCACCTCTTCGCTTTCGATCTTCGCGGGGTCGATCTCGTATCCGAAGCCTTGGTTGTCACTCACAGTAAGCAAGCCGTCGGCGGACTTCGGACCTTCGTTGAGGAAGAAATAGCTCAGGGCCGCATGTTTGATCAGCATCTCCACGTACGGCGTGTGGATGGGCGGCTGCACCGATGAGAACGCCATGCCGGCCGGCGATACCCCCTGGTGGCAGATGGTGATGACGTCGTAGCTGGTGGCGAGGGCGGCAATCTTCAGCACCTCCGACAGGCCGCCGGACCAATTGAGGTCGGGCTGGATGATGTCCAATGCCTCGGCGTCCAGGAAACGTTTAAATCCCCAGCGGGTGTACTCGTGCTCGGCGCCGGCGATCGGGATGTTCGTCTTCTCGCGGATCTTGCGGTAGGAGTCGATCCGATCCGGCATCGCCACCTCCTCCAGCCAGCGCGGGCGGTACTCGGCGATCTGCTCGGCCAGCCGCGTCACGTAGTTAACATCCATCGACTGCCAGCAGTCGAGCATGATGTCGTCTTCATCGCCAAGCGCCTCGCGCACCGTTTTCACCATCTGCACGTTGAGCTTGAGTCCCTCCGGACCGGACATGGGTCCGTGCCGAAAGAACCACTTTTGCGCTTTGTAGCCACGGGACTTCATCTCTTGGGCGCGTTCGCGGACGAGATCGAAGTCGGTGACCGAATATCCGAGCATGCTGGCGTACGCGGGCATGGTTTTTTGCGTCGGACCGCCGAGCAGACGATATACCGGCTGTCCTAGCCATTTGCCCTTGAGATCCCACAGGGCGTTATCGATGACCGAGATTCCCATCATCGGCTCACCCTGGCGACCATGTACCGAGGAGCGAAACATTACGTCCCAGAGATACTCGGTGGCCAAAGGGTCTTTGCCGATGAGCAGTGACGCCAGCTGCGAAACGTGAAATGCGACGCCGTTTCCGACGGAGCCGCAGATTCCGGAGACGCCCTCGTCGGTCTCGATCTGCAGGAAGGTCTCGCTAACGGGGAAGTGGCGATCGTCGGTTTGCTCACCCGGGCCGCGCGAGCGGAAGTCCGGGTAGATATCGAGCGGACGGACGAGTCGCTCCTCGAAGAACGGTCCGTCTACTTCCATGGTGCCGGACAACCGGCGAAGACGAAGGTTGGTGATTTTCATCTGGTCGAATTCCTCTCAGCGTTGATTCACTCAGATCTCACCGGGCTGGCGCAGAAGATCGTCTCTGAGCCAGGAGACCCAGCTCATGACCTCCGTCTGCTGCGCCACCAGGCAGACTTCAAGCATGGCCGGACGTCCCGCGTCGAGAGCTCGAATCAGGGCCGGTTCGAATTTTGTCACGTCTTCAATGCGCTCGGCGTAAGCCCCGAAGGATCTGGCGAATTCGACGAAGTCCGGATTGTGAAGTTCCGTATCGATCGTGCGCCCATCACACTGTTTGAGCTGCGCTCCCTTGATCGCCGACAGAGCGCCGTCATTGACGACGATCGTGACGACGTCGATGCCATAGCGCATGGCTGTCGCCAGTTCCGGACTGCCCATGAGAAACCCGCCGTCGCCGCTGAAGCAGATGACCGGCCGATCCGGATGGGCTACCTTGGCCCCGAGCGCCGCGGGAAAGGCGTAGCCGAGGGACACACCGATGCATGGATAGAGGAAGGTCTGCGGATCTGACACGGGATACTCGGCAAACGTCGAGTAGCCGATGCCGTGAACATCGACGGCGAGGATGCCGTCGTCTGGCAGGCACTGGCGAATCTGCGGCAGCAGGGGCAGGGGCAGTTGCGAGTCAAAAGGCTTTCGCAACCTGGTCAGCGCTGCCGTCCAGGCGGAGGATGATTCCCGCGGCGTCACCTGTTGTGTCAGGGCTGTGAGGGATTCTCTGAGATTGCCCGCAACGCCGACATCACACTTGTATTCTCGGCCGATTTCCGAGAGCTCCGGGTCGAGCCGAATGAGGGGCCGGGGAAAGTCACGGCTCCAGGAGGCGGAATCGATGGAGGTGAATCGGCAGCCGATCGCCAGCGTGCAGTCGGCCACCTCGACTGCCTGCTGGGCGAGATAGCCGCGGACGTCTCGCAGGGCGAGCGGATGGCCCTCGTCGATTACACCCTTGCCGCGCCGGGTTACCATGACTGGAGCCGCCAATTTTTCGGCGAGCCGTCTCAGTTCCGGTCCGGCACCGGCGGCGATTACGGCGTTCCCGGCGAACAGGATGGGCATCTGCGCTTTCTCCAGTGTCGCCAGGGCCGTGTCGACAGCTGCCGAATCGGGGGAAGCGACAATTTCGGCGGGGACCAATCCCGGAATTCTTTCCCTGCACTCAGCCGCGATGACGTCCTGTGGGAATTCGAGCACTGCCGGTCCCGGGCGGCCTGAGCGCATTGCCCGGAAGGCCTCTTCCACGAGGATGGGGATTTCGGCTGCAGAACTCGCTGCGGCGCAGTATTTCGTTATCGGATCGAAGAACCTCATCTGATCGAGACCATGGAACATCTTGGCCTGATCTCGACCGCTGTGGGCGGTGTCACTCTGTCCGGTTATCAGGAGGACGGGGACGCAGTCCGTATAGGCCTCGAGGATGCCGGTAGAGGCGTTGCTGGCACCTGGGCCGGGCACGGTGAGGGCAACGCCAACATCGCCCGTCGACCTGGCGAAACCGTCAGCCATGACAGTCGCCGCGTACTCGTGGCGCACGAGATAGTGATCGATGACGCCGTCGCCAAAGCGTTCGAGAGCGTCGTATATGTTCAGATTTTGGGTGCCGGGCATCCCGAAGACGGCGCGGACGCCCTGGGCCTTGAGGCATTCGATGAGGAGCTGGCCGCCGGTCATCTGTCAGTCCGCGAGAGCACAGAGAACGGACAGTCGATATCTGTTTTGCATCATCCCTCTGGTGACAGCCTGAGTTGGGCAGTGCGGACGCCACACAGTCGCTGACTGAGGCGCGGAGAGAGGTAAGATACTCCACGTGAGTCGCAGACAACAGAAAGGCCCGCGTTAGGCGTCCGAATTGTGGCCGCTTGCGGAGCGAGGTCGACGGACACACCTTGCCTAACGAACCCGAGAGGTCGTCGAGGAATCTGACGCAAAGATAGGGAGCGCGTGATGATCAAGATTGCCGTTTGCTTGCCCCCGAGCCGGGCTTGCAGTGGACGTTGACGCGACAGTGCGGGGTGGAGCATGCCGTCTGCTACGAACTTCCCGCACCGCCTCCGACTTCCAAGAGGCCTTTCACGACGATGGCCAGACCGATCTCGTGGAATGCCTGCGCGCCTATCGCGAAGTGGGTTACGAGGGTGTGCTGCGACCGGATCATTACCCGAAGATGGGCGACGACGCCTATGATGACGAACACCGTTTGGCGCGGCTGTTTGCCGTGGGTTACGTGAGGGGACTGCGAGAGGCGGTTTACGCCGAAAACTGAGGGGAATGCCCGATATGATGGACGACCGTCTGAACGCGTTCTGCAAGGATACGCAGGCATACCTAACGGGTGCTGAGGCCGGACCGCTGTCCGGTCTCAGTTTCGCGGCGAAAGACATCTTCGACGTGGCCGGGGAGGTCACTGGGGGTGGCAATCCGGACTGGAAGGCCACCCACGGGAAGGCTGCGCGCACATCGTGGGCAGTTCAGGTGCTGGTCGACGCGGGCGCGACCATGGTGGGAAAGACCCACACCGACGAACTGACCAGGGGACTTTTCGGGGAGAACGCCCATTACGGCACTCCGGTGAACCCGAGAGCTCCAGGGCGCGTTCCGGGGGGCTCGTCCAGTGGTTCGGCAGCCGCGGTAGCCGGCGAGATGGTAGACTTCGCTCTGGGCTCGGATACCGGCGGCTCGGTGCGCATACCTGCCAGCTTTTGCGGCATCTTTGGCTTGCGTCCCACCCATGGGCGCGTTCCGATAGATGGCATGTTGCGGAGCGCCCCCGACTACGACACGGTGGGCTGGTTCGCACGCGACGCTGCGCTATTCGCGCGCGTCGGCGAGATTCTGCTGCAAAGCCGGGTAACAACGGCCCGTCCCGCCCTGGTTTTGATCGCGGAGGATGCGTTCGAGACCGCCGACGCAGAGGTGGCTGCCGCGTTGCTGCCCGTGGCGGAGAAGGTGGCGACCATGGCTGCGGATACGAAGGGGTTGCAACTGTCCGACGCGGGTCTGGGTGCGTGGGTGCGGCAGCAATCGATCCTTGCCCTACGACAGTCCCTGGCGTCTGCGCAGGAGTGGATCGAGCGGGTGGATCCGCGCTTCGGCTTCGAAGTCGCCCGGCGTTTCACCGATGCCATGGCCGTCTCCGAGGCCGACGTCGAGCAAGCCCAGGCCGAGCGCGAAGCAATCGTACAGCGGATGGCTGAGGTGCTCGAAGACGGCGCTGTCGTTTGCTTGCCAACCACTCCGATGCCGGCCCCTCCCGTCGGCCTCCCCGTACCTGAGCGGTACGCCAACAGAGCGCGCATCCTCGCTCTTACCTGCATCGCTGGTACCATCGGAGCGCCGCAGATCAGCCTTCCGCTTACCACGGTCGAAGGGCTTCCCGTCGGGCTCTCACTGATCGGCGCGCCCGGCACAGACGAGCTGCTCCTCGGCTTCGCCCGCGAAATCGCTTCAGCACTGCAGCAGTGCTGAGCTACGGCAGAGGGCGAGGGGGAAGCTACGGCCCTGGAGTCGGACGAGGCCCTGGCAGTCTACTGGAAGTTCGACGAGGGCGAGGGCGAGGTGGCACAGGATTTCTCAGGAAACGGCAATACAGCTTCCTTGAAGGGAAGTTTTCGGTGGTCGCAGGGTCTCGGGGGGGCTCTGGCGCTGGGCGGCAACGGCTACATCGACTGCGGCCGGACGCCCGAACTCAACCTCCACGAGCAGGACTTCACAATTATGATCTGGATCAAAACGCCGCCTGGTTTCGCTTCGCCGGACAATCCCCAGACTATAGATTCCGATCTAGTCGAAATTCAGATGGCGACCTCTCGCGATGGCATCCACTGGAAGCGTCTGGACAGGAAGCCGTACGTCGGATTGGAACTGGACGGGACTTCCCTCTCTGGTTCGATCTATATGGGCGTGGGCATGTTGAGGGTCGGCAACGAAATATATCAGTATTATGGCGGTTCGAAGTTCACGCACGCTGTCGGTGTCACCAACGAGTGTGGCATAAAACCGCGGTTTTTGCTTGTACCCACAGCCTGGGCGGGCCGTTCACAGGGCATCGGTGCCGCCTTCCTCGAGCAAGCCAC
The DNA here is from genome assembly GCA_965217095.1 of Candidatus Latescibacterota bacterium. GTDB lineage: Bacteria > Latescibacterota > UBA2968 > UBA8231 > UBA8231 > CAYNZV01. The sequence continues at coordinate 3,735,047 of OZ244235.1, read as the reverse complement.
GGCGCTGGCACAACCGTGCGACGCGTCGGGCCGTGTTCTCCACAATCTGCTGCACGTCTTCATCGCGGATGGGGCCGGCCGCAATGAACTGGGGCTGTCCGTCAGCCCCAGTAACGTAGACACGGTCGAGCGCGAGCACGTGGAAGGTGCATGGTGCCGTCGGACCACGGCGTCTTCAGGGCAAACGAAAGGCGCTCGTCGTCGATGGAGTGGAGACGGCCTGCCGCCAGCGGCGGTCTGGCGACGAGATTCAGGGTTTTGGCAAGGGCGCATATGTACTACAGAATATCTGCCTGATATTTTACTGTGCTACAATTAATCAGGATAGGCACGAGGAGCATCCGGATGGAACTTAAGAAAGACTCTAGATTGAGCGCCTACGTGGTCGCATTTGGTTCGATATTTAACGACCTGAGCCTCGTATCTGTGGACGACGCTGAAATCGACGACACCGTTACGGGTTATAGGCGACTCTATTCAATGAAGCAGGTTATTTCTCACCTTCGCGAAGCAGCCAAACTGCTGCAGAACTTCGCGACGGATACCGATCCGGAGGTTGCCGACTTTCGCACTAGGCTGCGCCCTCCTCTGCTTGACGATACGTTAGCGCTGATAGAGGGCAGAGCTGAAAGGGAGTATTGGCGGCAATTCTTGAAGCCCGTCCGGGACGTGCATTGGCACTACGACGTTATGGCGCTTGTGAGAGGAATCAATCGTCGCGATAGCCTCAATACCGAATATGTTGAGAGCCCCTTGGACTTTAGCTTTGCGACTGACGTGCAACTCGTGGTAGCATCGCTTGGCTTGTTCACCAACGAGGAGATTGAGACTCTGTCGGACGAGACCTATACGCGCCTAATGGGCGAGCGACTGAGCGAGGTAATTTCAATATGTCGCACGCTTGTTGACAACATTCTCAGATTCGCCAGCTACGCGACTCGTCTTTACGCAGATCAAGAGAGTAGCTGAATCTCTACGAGAGGCCCAACACGGGGCAACTCGCCTCGTTCCTGGCTCGCACAAAAGACCCTGGCCGCTAGACGTGGTCTCAGATCCCAAGGCGGATATTGCTGGAGAGATATATGCCACTTGTTCTGCGGGATCCACGATCATACTGCATGGAGACGTCTGGCATGGTGGACGGGCGAACTTTTCTTCGTCGCCCAGGCGGGCGATTCACCTCGGGTTCAGCTGCCCGAATACGCGGCCGCAGTATGAAATCGCAGGCTCCGTGAGTGAGGAAATCCGGGAGCGACTGAGCCTCCGCGAACGCGGTGGACAGCTAAACGTCCCTGCGCACTGATCATATGTGTTACCCCTGTCAACTGATACACCGCACAACCCTCAGCAACCTGCCGCGCTCATGCGCCGCTACCACCACACTCATAATCCCAACTCTGAACAAAGCACCCTTCTCAACGAGATCGTGAGTCATCTTTCGATCACCGTCTTTCTTTTTTGAAATGGTCCAGCACAGTCGTGGGAGATGATAGTCTACAGCAGGAGCATCGTCGAAGCGATTCGGGATGACTGTCAGTATCAGTTGACGCTGTTAGATCCGGTTCCAGCGTCGTTTGTCGAACTGCGCTCTTGGCCTGACGCTGCAGAGAGGTGTTGCGCTCAAGGGCCAGTTCCCTGGCCGCGTCCAGCGAAAAAAGGAAATGGATCGTCAGCCACAGCAGGCGCCGGGCCGAGATGCTACTTCGTGTCACACGCGCTTTTTGCCAGAAACCTGCCGTCGCAGGACGATGGCGCCTGGCGGTGCCTGTCCGTACAATGCCGGTCATGTTTGCGATCTTCGGGAGACTGCTACATCAAGCCAGACAAAAGCGGTGGGCAAACCTGCTGGTGGTAACTCTGCGCATCGGCCTCGCCTTTGCCTTTGTGCCGGCGGGGCTGAAGAAGGTGATATATCAGCCCTTTACCGATCCGCAGAACACGGGTCTCTTTCATGAATTTCTGCACGCCTTCTACGCCACGGGCGCCTTCTACTCGTTCGTTGGAGTCATGCAACTCCTGGCGGCCCTGCTGCTCCTGTCTCAGCGTTTTGCCCTGGTGGGGGCGCTCATCCTTCTGCCCATTGTTTCGACCATTCTCGTGTTTTGCTGGAGTACGCAGGTCTACCCCACGGCGACGGTTGTGTCGTTCATGTTCGCCGCCACATCGGGCCTTGTCCTGTGGGACTTGCAGAAATGGCGCACTGTTTTCTTCCAGGATCAGCGGGGTGGTGAAATTCGGATGGAGCCCTCCTCTGCCTCCGTTGACCTGAATCTGTGGACTGGGTGCGGAGTCCTGGTCACGTCGCTGTACCTGCTGGTCTGTGCCCTGACGGGTGGCGTCTACCGCCCTATGGGTGCCGAGTTCGATCGCCCTGCTTTTTACGTCTTCCCCCTGATGCTCCTGATCGTCGCCGCGACCTTCATCGTCGATCAAATCCGATACCGGCGGTCGATCCGGGGCTGAGTTCTCAAGTGATAGGACTTCCCCGCTCGAGCGTTGAGGAGGATCATCTGCTAGCTGTTTTTCCGGCTTGACGCAGATACGTTTTGGCGATATTGCCGCGCTGGGAGAAATCCGGCGTTAGCAATGCAACAACGCCGTTCATCATCACCGGACCTCAAATCGATGAACTCGTCCAAATCATCGACGAGGGACTGGCCGAGCTTCAGGAGGAACTATCCGGTCTGTGAATCGGCGACACCCTGTCGATGGCCCGCACACTGGGTCAGGTCAAGCTGATTGCGGTTCGCGGGCGAAAGTCTCCTGGTAAGAGGCAAGCGCCGCTCCACCCAGTCGCTCAGCCATGATCCGGACTTGCTCGCGATTGTAGTCCCAGGTGCTTGACCGCTCGACCTGTTCCAAATGGTCACACAGATGTAGTCGCATCAGGTCCTCGAATTCCTGGTTGGACAGGTTCAGGGTTTCGCCTGAAAGCCGATCAATGATCGGGTAGCTGTCCTGGTGTTTGTCGACCAGGGCAAAAAACGAAGCGCGATCCATGGCACAGTTGGCATAGGCGATCAGTTCAGCCTGGGGTCCGATCAGCGCGCGCAGTTCCTCGCGCCGATCCAGCGGGAGGGTGAAATCCTGAAACCCTTCAGTACCGTAGATCGAATGAAACACGGCAGCACGGCACATCTCCTCATCTACTTCCCACGATTTTATGTAGTTGTACACCCCGACCACGTGGCCCATGTAGGTCGTACCCGAATGGGGGAGTTTGGCCACACCCAGTTCGTGGATGTAGTTCGTCATGGTTTTTACAGTCAGCGTCATCGTAGTCTCCTTTTTCTCAGCGGCTTGAGCAGTCGCACGTGGTGTCCTGCCAACGGGCGTCGTGGGTCCGCGGGCGGGCTTTCCATCGCAGAAATTCGAGCTTTTCCCGGATTATTTCCAGCTCTCGACAGGGTGGGATCTTCGGCCCATACTAACGGCGGCTTCTGCAGCTAGCGCATCGATTTGCGCGCTTCGATCAATCCCTTTTTCTCGGATGCCCGCTGGAGACCATTGGAACAGCGGCAGCCCGGCAACAGGTAAGCAGCGATGAACGTACTCCTGATTCTGGCCGATCAATTTCGTTCCGATTGTCTGCATCATGCCGGCAACGAGGTGATCAAGACCCCCAATCTGGACCGGCTTGCCTCTGAGGGGGTCTCCTTCACCCACTGTTTCAATCAGACAGCCCCGTGTGGCCCCAGCCGCATGTGCATCTATACCAGCCGCTACCTGTGTTCGACGCGGGTCGTCCATAACGGGACCCCGCTGATGGACGCCGAGGACAACTTCGCCTTCTTCCTCAGGGAAGCCGGCTACGACCCGGGACTGATCGGCTACAACAGCTACACCATCGATCCGGCCTGCCTGCCCGAGGGAGATATCCGCCGCAACAGCCTGGATTACCACAACAGCCTGCCCGGGTTCGAGTGGATATTGAATCACGAAAAGGACAGCGACGAATACTTCCAATGGCTGGGTGATGGGAAGAGCTATCCGCAGGAGCTGCTCAACCACGATGCCATTCACGAGCCGGCCGTGCCCGAGGAGGGGCCGGGCGAGCATCTGCCGCAGCATTTCCCGGCTCGGTACCGCAAAGAGCACAGCGAATGCCGCTACGTAACCGATCGGGCCATCGAGTACGTCCGCGGGCGCAAACCGGCCTCACCCGCGGACAAGGGCTGGGTCTTGAGTCTCAACTACAACAAACCGCACCCGCCCAATATCTGCTGCGAGCCATATTGCGACATGTATGACGCCGCCGACATGCCCCCGGCGGCGCGATCAGAGGAAGAGCTGACCCCGACCCATCCCTACCTGCGGAAGCTGGCGCATAAGGCTCTGACGGACGAGTTGCATCTACAAGAGTACCGCGCCTGCTACTACGGCATGATCACCGAGGTGGACGACAACCTGGGCTTGCTGTTTGACGCAATAGAAGAGAGTGGGCAATGGGACGACACCCTGATCATCTTCTCCTCCGATCACGGCGAGCATCTTGGTGATCACTACATAATGTCAAAGGGCCAGTTTCACGACGGCGGCATGCGCATTCCCTACATCATCAAGGATCCGTCTCCCGAAGCCGATGCGACCCGCGGCCAGGTCATGTCCCACTTCCTCGAGTCCATCGACTCCGCCCCAACGCTGATGGAGGCCCTGGGTGAACCGATTCCCGATCGCTTTCAGGGGCGCAGTCTCCTCGGGCTATTGCGCGGTGATCGGGAGTACGAGCCGCGCGAGGAGATCCACTACGAGTTCGATTACCGGGGCCGCCGCTGGGCGGGAGAGAATCCGGATCCAGATGTCCATGTTCTCTGGGTGGTGCGGGACCGGGAGTTCAAATACGTCTACTTCGCCGACGAGGAGATGCCGACTATCCTCTTCGATTTGACAACCGATCCAGATGAGCTGACGAATGTGGCCGGCCGGCCAGACTACGCCGCCGCCGAGTTGCGCTACAGCCACAAGCTGCTGCGCTGGCGCATGAAAAACGAAGATCAACGCATGGAGCGCTGGGCACAGCCACTGCGCGACTAGGGTCCGTCCCAGCAAGCCAGTGCGTGATCTAAATCGATTTGAGGACTAAAAAAACTATGCCGATGCTAGAGATTGGATCCAGCAAGCAGCTCTTCTTCGACGACTACCTGATTGAGAGCCTGACGCGCGCCACTTTTCCCGTGTCCGAGACGCCGGCGCAGCTCACCGTCGGCTGACGGGCGCTGCGAGTCTGAGGGACGATCAGATAGCATAAGGGCACATAGGGAACAGGGACGATGGGGGTCAGGCAAGAGATGATGAAGCGAATCTGTATTTCAGGAGGGCTGATCATGGCGATGGCCGCCCGGTTTCAGATAGCGTTAGATCGGTCGACCGAATTCGGTGAACCCGATCAACCCCCGCACGAAAACCGTAAGCACGTCGGAAGCTCGTCTGTCCTGGCGGGAATCGAACTCCAATCTATCCTTGCTGAACCCGGCGATGGTCACGAGTTCGTATCCGAAGTACTTCGACTGATTGGTTATCGTGGCAAACATAGTGCGTTGCTCGAAACTGTTTCGCGCGGCTGTCTCGTCGCGAAACCGATACGGTACAGCTCCCATTCCCTGGATACCCAAACGCACGGAAGTGCGCGATAGCAAGGGATACTCCAGGCGCAATATTGGAATGGAACGCCGTTCAGCAAGTACCTTCACGTCGCGTTCGCGGTCGACAAGTCGCAGCGCCATGAATTTGTACTGGGCGGTAAGCTTCAGCTTTCCAAGATGAGCGGAGCGTTCCATCCGGCTCACCCAGCTCCACAGATCCAGCCGCCGTTTTCGTTGGAATAGACCGTTGTAGAGCTCTCCCCCGCGCTGCCAGTTGAAACGCGCCCTCACCGCCTGCTGAACAATCAGCTTCGGCCAGACCCGGAACCGGGTTTGCAGATAGGTTTCGTTGACGTAACTGTCTTTGTAAAAATTCAGATCGCGCACGAATTCGCCGGAGTAGATGGGCGGCTTGTCCTGAAGCCGCCGTTCGTCGGTATTGGGTAGCGCCAAGCGGCCTTCGCCGAAAAACCGAGTTCGATCCGACCTGGCGTCCACAACGATGTAGTCGTCGCGGATATCATCCTGCACACGGCGAAGGTTGTTCTCGACCATCAGCCACTGTCCATCTTCGCGGGACCTGGATTGGTAGGTGAGCAGCGCATAGGTGGAGCGATTGCGGCCGCTGCCAGCCACCTCATCGACATCGTACCGTCCCGCCGCCAGTGACAGATTTCGCAAGAGGTCGAATCGAACGAACAGATGATAGCCGCGCTGATCGGGGTCGTAGGGGTAGTCGACCTGGCCGTCATCTTCCCGCTTGTCCGGCTCGTCGTTGTTGTTCCGATCGAGTCCATAGACATAGATGTTCGGCTCCACGTCGAACATCAGGAACGGTTCCTCGAAATCTGGAATTCCGTCGCCATCCCGGTTGATCTCCGGCCAGCCATCATTGTCGGCATCCTGCGCCAAGAATACGCCATCCAGGTCGAACGCCTCTCCGTCCGCGATAAAACCTTCAATATCTCCCACGCGCCGGTCGGGGAACCGATCGCCGTCGTCGTTGTCTTGCACCAGATCCCAGTACATCGTCTCGTTCATCATGCCGCGGAGGTTGCCTTGGGGTGGCTCGTTCAAGTTGGTGCGGAACGTGCTGGTAAATTGGGGTCCTATGGAAAACAGTTCGCCTCCAATCCGGCCGCTCTCGAACCAGTGGATGGCGTTGGCGTAGTATGCACCGCCGCGTTCAGAGAATCTGGGACTTTCGCTGAAGGCAGGTATGCCCTCTATGTGGGACGGATAGCGGGCGAAGCGCGCGGAACGGGCGTACTCAGCTATTATCTCGAGGCCGGGCAGGTCGAGAGCGGCGTCGGCGCTGTAGATGAACAGACCGGTGTCTTCCCCAATATCGAACCGCACTCTGCGAAGATTGCTGCGATCTCCGACATTGCCACGAGACCTCAGCCGAGTGCGATAGAACGTCGACCTGTATCGCGAGTAGTAGTTCTTCGCCCGGGCGTTCGAGGTGGCCAGCAGCGCCACATCCACCCGATAGTCGTTGGCCAGGAGCGCTTCCAGCTCGACAGATTCTACCCGCGATTCCCCCGTGAGATCGAAGAGATAGACCAACTGCTCACCGCCGTCGGCAATCAGCGTTGCATCCGGCGATTCCATGTGGAGGTTTTCTAGCAGTCCGTCCAGCCGAACTGCGCTACTCACATCCAGCCCTTCCTCGTGATCAATGCGATTGAAATAATCCGCATACAGCGGGATTTCGTCCCGTCCGCGATAGTAGAGACGGTGACCGCTGAACAGCCGGTAGTCAACGGCGCGAAATCGTCCGGTGGCCGCGGACACATTGCCCACCTGAGGTCCCACCCCCGCTTGGTGGCGAATGACAGACGGTACCAGGTCGGGGCGTTCCTCGCCGTTGACGTGCAACACGACGTCCTGCACAACGGCACCCCCGGCGCCGTCCAGCGGCGAGTCGTCGGTGAACCGCACGATTACCCAATCCATCAACGGATGATCCGGGCGCAACACTCCTTTAATGCTGTTGCCAGGTTGAGTACTTCCGTAAACATGTGAATTGGCCAGATTTATCCCCACTTTGGCGGCACCCAGATCCGCCTGCAGGCGCCCTCCCAAGAGCAGTGTGGAGTCATCCGCAAACTGGGTCCTCCCGGTCGCCCAGGTTGGCGCGATGGTTTGAAAGACGTGAGGCCGCTCGATGCGTGACGCCATTCCAGTGAGTTTCAACCGATACGTTGCCAGGTCCATACGGAAACCGTTGAAATCGGTCATCGATAGGGTCAAGGGCGACAGGCGCGCGATCATGTTGTCCCCGACAATGAGACTGTAACCCCAATCGCCGTATCCGTCGCGGCCAATCACGGTGGCATCGTAGACCTTGTTCCACGCCAGGCTGTACATCTCGTTCGGCTTTTGAATGGAACTCCCGTACTCCTGCCCAGGTGTTCGGGTCTCGCGCCACTGGAAGAGATCGTATCCGGTGATTAGTTCGGTTCCCATGGGACCGTAAAAGCGCCTGGGTGTATCGATGTAGGGGAAGTGGTGGTTGGGATAATTCTGAAAGTGAGAGAGTGCGAAGTTCTCGTATCCCCGACGATCCGAGCGCAGAAACGGATGTTCCGTTGCAACCTCCTTCAACCACCCCTCGCTCGCACTCGCGGCGGAGGATACTGAGAGCGCAGAGGCAATGGCCACAACGGTCACGAACCTGGAAAAATTCAATTCTGCCGCTCCAGACTCCGATCAAGCGAGACGTGCTCGCGCGTCTTCCGCAAGAGGTCAAGCCCCTCTATAATCACTTCGTCGAAGATTAGTGCCAGCTCACGCCAGAAAGGTGATGCCGCCGGAGGCCTGTCGGTCCCGCCAGATCTTGCCATCGGGATAGGTGTGATCTGCGATAAACTCCGGAAACATCTCCAGGCTCCATCCGGCACGGGCGGGCGTCACATAGGCGCCGTCCGCGACCGCTACCGGGTGGAGAAACACTCCATCCTGAAGGAAGTTGAGGTACTCCACCATCTGGGTCTCTGAATGAGCTGCCACGGCGATCTGGTCCCACAACGCATAATGACAGATCATGTTGCACAGCCCGATCCCGCCGCCATGCGGGCAGACCGGAACTTTGTATTTGGCAGCCAGTAGGATGACGGCGATCACGTCGTTAACACCGCCTAGGCGCGTGGCGTCGATCTGGCAGAAGTGGATCGCTCCGCGTTGCAGTAGCTGTTTGAAGATGACGGGGGAGGGGACTTGCTCGCCGCAGGCCACGCCGATGCCGTGGGGCGCCAGGGCTTCGGCGATCCTGCAGTAACCCAATACGTCATCGCGGGCGGTGGGTTCCTCGATCCAATGGGGTCGAAACTCTGCCAGCTGTTCCATGTAGGCGATCGCCTCATCGACGCCCCAGACCTGGTTGGCATCGAGCATCATCAGCGCCTCGTCGCCGATTATGGAGCGAATGAATCCGAGGCGCTCGCGGTCGTGCTGGATGTCCTGACCCACCTTCATCTTGAAACAGTCGAAACCGACGGACTTCATTTCGGTGATGGTGGCGGCGATCTGCTCGTCAGTTAGTCCCAGCCAGCCGGCGGTGGAGTACGCCTTCGGTCCGCGCCCGGCAAACCGTTGCTCCCGTTCGCGGCGACCAACCTGTCCCTGCCGCAGTATGTCCATCGCTTCCTCAGGGCTCAGCGCCTCGCGGAGGTAGCGCCAATCGATGCTCTGGACGACCTGCTCCGGGGATAAATCAACGAGCAGCTTCCAGAGCGGCTTGTTTTCTCTTTTGGCCCACAGATCCCACAACGCGTTGACCACCGAGCCGATCGCCATGCGGGCCACGCCGTCGGCGAGCCAGCGCAGCTGGTGATGGTCGACCAGGAGCCGGTGAAAGGCGCCAGGGTTGGCCGCAAAATCATCGAGATCCTGGCCTTCGACCAATTGGGCCAGGTCGGCGACGCCGTAGGCGATCCAATCGTTGCCGGCGCCGGCGGTGAAATTGACCGAGGTCCCCGCCAATCCATCGCTGGTGGTCAGGGTGGTGAGCACCGTCGAATAGTTCGGTTTCTTGTGAAAGGGGTCCGAGCCGAGCAGGGTGTCGGAGGTGGGCACCCGGACATCGACGATCTCCACGCGATCAATGCGACTCATACATAAAACTCCTTTGCGGCGGCGGGTTTGCAGCACCAACCGAGCGGATGGCGTCGATCAAGACGTTTAGCGAGGCAAACCGGTTACCCCTACTTGAACTGCGCAGCGTCTTTGAATCTGCGGCCGCGATCCGCGACCCGGCGTTCCCTCACGAACGACATGATTGGTACTCCGTACCCACAGCTCGTCTGGGTCTGCTCCACGTCGACCTCGATCACCTGCCGCGGCGGAAGCTTGAGATCCACTGCGGGAGATTCGAACAACCGCTCCGAAAGCGGTGATTCCTCGAACGGGACAACCCGGGTGGTGCCATAGAGCCGTACGATAGCCACATCCGCTTCGCCAAAGGAACAAACCATCACCGTCACCGGCCCACCGGCCTCGGCATGCCGGGCGGTTTCGTTGCCGCTCCCGGCGTAGTCGAGATAGGCAACCCGGTTGGGCGTGATAATGTGCAGGGGGGTTGCCCCTTTCGGCGAGAGGTTGATCGGTCCGACATTCTTGGGTCCAGAGCGCAATTCCGGATCGGCGGTAGCAATGAAAAAAACCGCCGAGCTGCGGATCAGGTCTGCCTGCTCGTCGGTTATCTGTTTAAAGTATCCTCCCAATTGGGCTCTCCTTCCATTGACATTCTTTTGCGGTTTTGGGCAAAGTGTTTTGCCGACAACACGCAATAGCCGACGGCGATTGTGCGTATCTAGCTGATCTTCAGCCCAGTTCAGTCAGATTCATGCGTCATCGTGGTCGGTTCGTCCACCCGTGAGTTCGCGGTCGTGGCTGTGGCGCAGCAGCTGGGCGAGGTCGGGCGGCAGTTCGCCGCGCTGCGCTTTCATCGCCCAAACGGGTGGGACGGCGCTCGGAGGCTGCACATAGCCCGTGTTATCGTCCGCTTTCCTGTAACAAAGCAGCGAGCACCAGCGAGTTTGCCGCCCCGGGGCTTTCGGGGCGACACCGTGGGCGGCGTGGGAAAGGCAGCAGACGATCGAGCCCGGTGGCACAGCGAGATGCTCGATCTTCAGTGGCTTGGAGGTCACCGGATGGAGTCGATCTCTGAGCCATCCTCGCCGCAACTCGTCGTCAGTCGCGGCGCGGCAGCCACTGGGGTCGCGGAAAAGATGCCTGCCGGCAACCAGTTTCAGGCCGCCATCTCCCTGCGCTTCAAAACCCCGCGGATAACAGAGGGTCAGGTTGAGGTTGGGCTGGGCGCGATATTCAGGCACAGTGGAGCTACCGCAGTCATCGTGTCCGCCGCCAATTCCATGACTGTGCCAACGGCCGCCGGAGTAGCCACCTGGTCGCGACAACAGTTGATGATGATCGAAGTAGATATCGTCGGATCCCAAGCACATCCGCTGCAACTCGAGAAACTGCGGATGGGTCAGCACGTTCATCAGGAACGGGATGTGGCCGGCTGGGAAGTATTCGGCGAACAGACTGTGTTGCCGCAGCGTCTGAACGCCGGCCTCATCCGTCGACCGCGGGGTCTGCTGGCTGCCGCCGAGGGCGGCCTCGATCTCAGCGCTGGTGAGGAATTTCTCCGGCGGCGTACGTCCCAGGCCGAGCCAGTCAATCATGTTCCAGTCGGCCGTCAGCAGAGCGTCGTTGAGCTGCTGGCCGCGTCTGAGCGCAGTGGTCCACTCGTCGATCGCGTCCGCCGTCATGACCTCGCGAAAAACGGTGTATCCATCGAGCAGAAACGCCTCGGCATCAAACTGTGCTGAGACAGAGGCCATATCGAGCAAATCGCGGCGTTCCGCGGCCATGCGGACCCAGTCTTCAGCGGACCATTGGACCGGAGAGCGATCGTTGGCGAGAAAGGCCGGTCGCGTCGCCCGCGCCAATTCGTCCGTGGGGCCCTCAAGGACGCGGGCCAGCCCGACGTCGATCTCATCGGGGTTGTGGAGTAACGGATTGTTCAGCACACGTGCACCAGTTGGCCCACGGGGAGAGACGGGACTACGTTGTTCGAGAAGTTCGGTGTTTCCGTGTCGGGGGAATGTATGTCAGTTGGGCCGGTCGAGATAGAGCCACTGGAGATCGACATCCCGCAGGAGGCGCTTGACGATCTAGACGAGCACCTGTGACGGAACTGCAAGACGGACTTCAGAGATTGCTCGACGAGCTTGTCAAGTCCGGCCGCGAGCTGGGACTGCAGGCAGCGGTGTACGTCGAGGGTCAACTCGTGGCCGACGTCTGGGCAGGCGACATGAAGAGGGGGGAGGGAGCACGGACCGTCGACGGCGATACCCTGTTCACCTCATGGTCGACGACCAAGGGGTTTGTCGCCACTTGCCTCCACATCCTGGCGGATCGCAAGCAGGTCGACTACAACACGCCAGTGGCGCAGTACTGGCCCGAGTTCGGCTGCCGGGGCAAAGAAGTGATCACCGTGCGGCAGGCGCTCAATCACACGGCGGGAATTCCCCAATTGCCTGCGGGCACTGCTGTCGATTCGCTCAGCGACTGGGACGGCATGTGCGCGGCGATTGCCGAGCTCGAACCACTGTGGGAACCCGGTGTGAAGGCGGCCTATCACGCGCTGACATTCGGCTGGATCATCGGGGAGGTCGTCAGGCGTGTTGACGGGCGGTCGATCTCGGCGTTTGCTCGCGAAGAACTCTGCGAGCCCCTCGGCATCAGCGATTTCTATCTTGGAGTCCCACCAGCTGTCGAGGACCGGGTCGCCACACTCGTCGACGATGTGGCGCCCGAGGCGGGCTCCGGTCTCCGCGAGCAGGCGCTGCCCCTGCACACCGCCACGGCTGATACAATGAATTTGCCCGCTGTGCGGCGGGCGGCAATTCCGGGAAGTGGCGGCATCATGAACGCCCGCGCCATTGCACGGCACTATGCTGCGCTCGCCGCCGGCGGCGAGCTGGCGGGAGTTCGCATTCTGTCAGCGGACCGCGTGGCGGCGGCGACCGCCCTGCAGACGGATGCCCGCGACGAAGTGATGGAAGTGCGCAACAGCAAAGCCCTGGGATACATGCTCGGTGGTGTGGAGGAGGAGGGTGGCGATGTGCGCATCGGCTCCACCGGTTCGGCGTTCGGTCATCCCGGTCTCGGCGGCTCGATCGGGTTTGCGGATCCGAGCAGGGCAATGGCGGTCGGTTTTACCAAGAATCTGATGACCAATCACGCAGACAGACGATTGTCCGAAGCCTATCTTGTAGGTCAGGTCGCTCGCGACTGGGTCGATGGAAGCAGATGAGTAACTGACAGAGACGTCGGGAATGAGAGGCGATGTGCCATGATGGACTGGAGAGACAACGCAACACAGATCAAGCACGATTTCGTCGATGGTCTGTTGATGGCCGCCGAAGACAGCCGAACCGATGACAGCGCTGTCATGTCGGATTCCTGGGGGCGCTTTCTCTTGCAAATCTATCGGAGAAGGGTTGACTGATGGAATCAAAACGTACTGTCGGCGTTCGCCAGGTCGAGTTGAGCGACGTCAAGCACACAAAAATCCACTACGACGACCATCTCTACGTGTTCGCCCCGAACAGCGGCGGCATCTGGAACTTCGGTGACGGCGAGATCGCCATCGCCTACGTCGCCGTACCGATGAACTACACGGACGATCTGCCGGCGGGGTACAACCGCCACGACGGTGGACCTCGTTCCTTTCGAGGCACGCACGAGAAGTGGGGCAGGGAGTCAGGTGTGATGCTGAGCCGCTCGCTCGACTGGGGCGAGACCTGGCATGAGAGCGAGCGCCAGTGGATCTGGAACAACGACCGGACGATCGACGAAACGCTCGACTGGCTGCGACCCCGCGACCTTGGCGAGCGCGAGGAAATCGACCTGGGTGACACGGACTCGATCATCCACTTCGGCCACAGCGTGTACCTGAAATGGCCGATCGGAGGGGGGCCAAACCAGCCGAACAAGAGTGCCAATTTTCACCTCGGCAAACGGAAGCACAACCCGTCGTTCTGCGTGCGCAGCAGAGACCGCGGCCGCACGTGGGAGAAACACGCGACGCTGTTGGACGCGCCCAGGTGGGCGCCCGGCGGGGGCTTCCTGTCGGCCAACCTCGGCCACGTCCGCTTCGACAACGGAGTCCTCGGCATCGTCGGAGGGATCTACCGGCGCAACATCTGCGCCTATCATGTCAGCTACAACAACGGTGTCAGCTTTGAGTACGTCAGTGACGTCGCCCGCATCAGCCCGCATATCACGCCCATCGACGGCGACATGATGGCGGGCTACAACTACTCTGGAGTGCACAAGCTTCCCGACGGGCGGTTGATGGTCTGCATGCATCAGCACTGGGGGGCGACGCCGGACTTCGAAATACCCTGCGTCGCATTCTCCACCAACGACGGCATGACCTGGTCGGCGCCGGAGTTCGTCACCACACCGGGCACGTTCTCCGGTCCGGTCACTGGCCCTCCCCCAGAATCGGCGCCGCGCAACGAGGAGGGCATGAAGGACAACTCCCGGCAACGATGTCCGGTAGCGCTGATCACCCGCGAGGGGCGCATCGTCGTCCTGTTCGCACGACGCACGGCGGATCGAGGCTGTCGCGGCATAATCGGCGTCATCAGCGATGACCTGGGCCAGACCTGGAGTGAGGAGTTCGTCGTCCGCGGCGACGCCTACTGTTGGGATCTGGGTTATCCGGTGCTCACCGAGCTCCCTGACGGACGAATCCTCACGGCCTACTGGTGGACGGAGAAGGAAGGGGACGAGCCGATTCCCGAGCCCGAGCTGGTCCGCTTCATCGCAGGGACGACCTTTCGGATAGATTGAAACGCGTTCGTGAGGTCATCTTTGCGCTCGCAGAGGGCTTTGACGGTGTAGAGCGCGCCTTTTCGCGGAGCGAGGCGCCCGTTTCCGACCCGGCTCGGCGCTCACGGTCTGGTATTGTCACACACCGCTTTCCCCATTCGCATCTGATTGGCGCTGTGACAGAAGGTGATCGACAGCTTGGTGCACCGCTTCCCGCGTGAGCGAGGGATATCGAGCGAACGACGCCTCGGGTATCTCGCGCACCAGGGACCGGAAGCGGTCCACATCTACCATGCCGCTGGCCAGGAAGCTCTCGGCATCCTGGATATCTCGGGCAAACCCCCGGACCACCTTGGAGAGCATCTGGGCATATGGATCGTAGTGGTAGAAGCTCACGTTGCCGTGGGTCTCTATGAACACGTGCCGCTGATCGCTGCCGACAAGGGGCGGCACGAAATCCTCCGGCCGCGCGAATTCAACGTTCAACTGAAGGCGTTCTTTGATTTGCTGGATATCGCGAAAGACCTCATCCTGGTCGCTGTGCAGGTCGGCATCGATCGTCGACGTTCGCCAGCCCTCTAGAACCGCGGTGCCTCCACCGACGAGAAAGACCCGATACGACTCCGGGCCGCGAGCAGAACGCGCCAATTCCCGCATCAGCGCCCGCAGTCGATCCTGGTCCAGGCTCGTTCGCAAGGTCAGCCGCTTCTCCGGCGAGCGAATCTACAGGCGTCTGCAAAGGAGGAGATCTGGCGCAGACAAGCAGTGTACCGCGCGTGAGCCAGCTCACCAGCCGATTCGCTGAGAAGCGCGTAGAGACGATCCTCGGGATCCCGGTGTACTTCGCCCAATGGCACACCCTCCCGGCGCAGTCGGGGTGCCGCCAACGACACCAGCAGGCTTTCCACCGTCAGCGCGCCCGCCGCCAGATCGGCCAGTCCGGCATCGACGATCTCGCCGCCCGGAAGTCCTAGCGTGGCGAAATTGGTGGCGCCAAAACGCACGCGCGTCCACCGGGCGGTCGCCGCTCGACGTGCCACCGCCTTCATAGCGGAAGGGGTCATGCGATGGGCGCGCTCCAAGCCACCCTGCCGGCCGCAGCGTTCGAACTGCTTTTTGATGTCGTCGGGAAGATTCACACCTTGAATATACTTAGGGGGTAAGCATTAGTCCAGTCCGGTGCAGATGACGACGAGGTCGCACTGATCCATTGTTTCCTGCACGAATTGGCGCGCCCGCCTCTGCTTTTTTCGGCGGTGACGATCATGCCGGCCCGGGGAGCGGTGATACCCCGGATCGGTCCTATCCAATGGTTGTCAAATCCCAGATCGACAACGAGATCTTGCTCCGGACACCTGTGTCTGGTGGGATGTTCCTTCGGTTCGTATTTTGGCGGACGTTCACTGGTGGTCCAGACTGGCAACTCTCTGAAGAGGACATGTTATGGGCATCCTCCACGGAACCATCGTCGACGCCGCCACGGGCGGCCTCATCAATGCGAAGGTTCACGTTCTTTCTGCGCGAGGGACTTTTTGCCGTCCGAACGATGCGATCGTCAAGCGCGGGACCGGGACCCCCTTTTTCTTCAGCGACGGGGAGTTCGACGTGGACGTCCCGCGCGGACGCACGGACATCCTCGTTGAGCGCGGCACCGAGTACGAGGTCTTTCGAGTCACGGTAGACGTACCGGCCAAGGGTGCCAAGGACATCGAGATCCCGCTCACGCGATGGTACCATCCTCAGGCGGCCAACTGGTACCCCGGCAACACCCACATCCACTATGACGAGAAGGAATCGCGTCCGGACGATCGACTCGCCATCGACTGCAGTGTCGAAGGATACAACGTCACCGTCGTCAGCATCCTGGACCGGAGGCAGCTGCCCTACGCGAGTAACAAGTATCCCATCGGGGTCATGAACGAGTTCACGACGGCGCATCACGTACTCGACATCGGGGAGGAGAACCGTCATTACGGTGAGAGTTCGCCATGGGGTATGGGCTATGGCCACGTCATGTTTCTCAACCTTCGAAACCTGGTCCAGCCGGTCAGTCGCGGCCATATTCTCACTGCCCAGTTCGACCCCGACTACCCCCCGCTCTGCTTCTGTTGCGACGAAGCCCGTGACCAGGGAGGCATCGTCATCTGGTGCCACAACGGCAAGGGCCTGGAGGCCCCCATCGCGGCGGCGCTCGGGAAGCTCGACGCGTTCAATCTGTTCGATGCATTCTGGTCCGACCCGGAGTACGAGATCTGGTACAAGCTCCTTAATTGTGGCATCCACCTTCCCGCCTCGACCGGGACTGACTGGTTCATCTGCTCGAACAACCGTGTGTATGTGAACACGAAGGAAGACTTCTCCTACGAGGCCTGGATCACCGGGATGAAGAACGGCAACACATTCATCACAAATGGGCCCGCACTCGACTTGCGAGTGAACGATCACGAGATGGGCCAGACCGTCGATCTCGGCGGGGCCGGCGATCTCGACATCGAGGCATCGTTCAAGTCGTATTACCCCGTGCAGCGTGTCGAACTCATCCACAACGGTAACGTCGTCCACGCCGAACAGTGGCCCGAGGGCAGACGTGAGGGCGTAGCCCGGCACCGGCTCCACGTCGAGCGGGACGGCTGGATCGCCTTTCGTGCGTGGGGAGACGCCCGAGACAGCTTCGATCACGCGATCTACGCCCACAGCAGCCCGGTCTACGTCGACTGCGGCGTCGTCCCGGCCGAACGGGAGGATGCGGCCCGTCACTTTCTGGCAGGTATCGAGGAGTCTCTCGGCTGGATCGACAGCTACGGTCGCTACAACAGCGATCGCCAGCGGGAGGACGTAAAGGAACTGTTCCGCCAGGGTCGAGAGGCTTACTCCGCCCTGATCGGGTAGTCTCGTCCTCGACGGCGTCTCTGATGAGAGGAGGTCGTTCATGGCATTCACGATGTGCTACAGTACTCTGCGCTGGCGTGCGCCGGATCTCGAAGCCGCCTTGGAAGAGCTCAAGACGTCCGGGTGGGATGGCTGGGAGGGCCGCCTGCCTCTCGACTGGCTCGGTTCGCCCGCGAGGCTGCGCCGGATCTGCGCGAACGCGGGGATGCCGATGTGCGTGTATACCGCCAGTGGCTCACCGGACAGCACAGAGTGGGAGCACGTGGAGAGGAACCGGCGGAGCATGGAATACGCCGCTGAGGTCGAAGCCGACTGTTTCATGTTCATGAGCGGTCCCAAGCCCGACGGACGACCCGTAAGCGATGACGACATCAGGGCCGGAGCCGAGGGCGCCGAGTCCTGGGCGGACTACGCTTCGCAATACGGTCTGGAGGTGAGCTATCACATCCATACCAACAAACTGGTGGATTCCACTGAACACTGGCGACTGTACATGAGTTGCCTGCGCAAGGCCAAGCTCTGTATCGACGTCGCCCACTCGCAGCTGTGGGGGTACGATCCGCTGGCGTCCATCGCCGATTTTCGAGATCAGCTCAACTACATCCACCTCCAGGACTACACCTCAACATCGCAGCGGGAGGACGGCCACTACCTGCCGGTGTGGTGCGATGTGGGCCGGGGCGACAAGATAGACTTCCCTGGTATTCTGAAGGCGCTGGCAGAACAGGGCTTCGATCGCTGCGTCACGTGCTGTCCGGGCGAGCCCCTGCCTGGGGACGACCCGATCATCGAGTCGAAGAGAAGTGGCCAGACGCGCGAGTATCTGAAGGGACTGGGATACTGAAGAGGCCGGGGACCGGGCGTGCCGCAGCTAGCCGGGTCTCGGGCGATGGCGACTCGGTGGCGCCGCCGCACCCGGAGAATCAGTCGGCGCGTCTGCCGCTGCGTGAGATCGATCTGGAGATCGCCGGAGATCCGACCACCGTCGTGGTGCCAAAGGTGAAGCTGCGCGAGGTTGTATATGTGGAGCTGGCCGAAGCG
The DNA here is from genome assembly GCA_965217095.1 of Candidatus Latescibacterota bacterium. Lineage (GTDB taxonomy): Bacteria > Latescibacterota > UBA2968 > UBA8231 > UBA8231 > CAYNZV01. The sequence continues at coordinate 3,716,679 of OZ244235.1, read as the reverse complement.
AACGTGTAGTCAGCCGCTGCGTACTTATAAAAGTGACGACAAACCATCATGCGGGAACAATGGATGAAATGCGCGTCGACGACTATGTGTCGCACTTGAGGATGGAGGGCTGGTGTCTCGTCGAGCGCGTCATCCCTGAGGAGAGGGTCGACGTGATTCGTGACGAGGTCGAGGCGGGTCACCGGCAGGCGACCGCGGACTACGAGGCCTGGGGTGGATCGCTCCCCAAGCAGCAAGGCCCGAACGGGGAGCCAGGTAGGAGTGTGGTGGCGTACGTGCCGACGCTCGCCTCGTACTTTGCAGATGAGCGGGTCCTGGGGATCGCGCAGGCGATGCTGGACCCGCACGTCCGCATCTCACAGACTGAATTCAAGACGCGCTCGCCGAACGACACCAACAGGGACTATCGCGCCTGGCATACCGACTTCCCCCACGACCTGACCGATCGGGAACGGGCTGGCGCCGTCCGTATGCCGTTTCCGGATGTCACGATGAGCCTGACGTCGCTGTGGATCCTATCGCCCTTTGGGCCGGACAGCGGCGGGACGTGGATTGTGCCGCGCAGCCATCGCGATCCGCGCAATCCGCGCAGCCACCTCGATCCGAGAAACCCGGTCGAGTTGCACGACGACATACCGATCGACAAACCGATCCCAGGCGAGATCCAAATTTCCGGTCCGGCGGGCAGCGTGGCCATCATCGACAGCCGGGTCTGGCATTCGAACGCCGCAAACCCGAGTCCAAGGCACCGTGTGACTGTTCTCGCGCGCTATGCACCGTGGTGGCTCGGTCTCGAGTTCGGCGGCAGAAACAACGCGATCGTGCCGATGGACACCTATGACGCATTGCCGGAAGCGGTGAAGCTGTTGTATCGCCATCGTGCTGAGCGGCAGACAGATCCGATCCGTATCAGCCACGAAGCGATTAGAAGCTAGCTAGCCAGAAGGAGAACGGAGTTTACCGCATGGCAAGGCGACCGAACATCCTGCTCATCACCGACGAACTAGGAGCAATCGCGCAATGAGGGAAGCCACGTGAGCGCACTCCAGGAATGCCATCTTCATAGTCTCAAGCTTCGCCAGGAGATGGAGAGCTGGATCCACCAGAGTCGATGCTGTTGCCGACAAGGTTCTCTATCCTTAGGACGACCGCTCCCTTGGGCACAACCCTCCCGCCATCATCGCCACTCACACAGCGCCTTCACATACGCCCGTCCGACCAACCGTTTCCCCTGCTCGAGATATGGCTGGTAGTGTCCTGCCAGAATGCAGTCCACCTCCATGGCCGCGAGTTTTTTGAGCGACGCAATATACGTCGGTTTGTCGCAGTCCTCGCCTCCCTGCCATCCGAGCTCCGGAGTGAATCCGGTGTCCTTCGACACTACGACGTCGCCGACGAACCAGACGATTCTTCCGCGGTGCTCCAGCTGATAGATGATGCATCCGTCCGTGTGACCGGGCGCGTGAATGACGTCGAAACGCAGTCCGCAGATGTCGATGGTCGCGCCGTCCGAGACCACGCGATCGACTTTGCAGGGCGGTAGGTCGAATCCCGCCGCGTATGGGACCGTTCGATTGTCGGAGAGTTCGATGCCCTCCGCGTCGCTCGGGCCCGCAAAGACCGTAGCACCTCTCTCTCGAATCGCGGCGGCATTCCCGATGTGATCGTAATGGCTGTGCGTCAGCAGGAGCCCGCCTACCTGGTCGAGCGAGATGCCCCAGGTCTCGGCGCGTGCATCGGCAAGTTCGAGTTCTTCGGGGAGCGTTCCCGCGTCCACTATGACGTTGCCTTCCGGCCCGACCACGAGATCGAAATTCGCGTGGTTTGCGTAGGCGAAACCGTCGAGGAGGTAGATGTCGGGTAGGATCTGCACGGATCAGGTTGCGATGCGCCATGTGCGGATTTGAAGCAGTCGGCTCGTGCCCGTTGTCATCCCCGCTGATTCCAGTCGGTGCCGAGTTCGTCGAACTGGGACTGAAGTGATTCGACAACCTCTTCGGGAAGCGGCCCGCCGGATGCCGTTTCGATGTTCGCTTTGGCGTTTTCCAACTTGGTCGTTCCCACGATGGCGGTGTCGATTGCGTCGTTGGAGAGGGTGAAGCGCAGCGCCAGTTCGATTCCGTCTTCCGGCGCGCCGTCAGGTAGGGTGATCTGCTTGGAGCGGTCCCAATAGGCGTCGGCGTAGCTGTACGGAGACGCCGATTTCCCGATGGCGCCGTTTGCGATCGGTCGTTTGGCGATGACGCCCATTCCCGCTTCGATGGCTGCGGGAAGAACCTCGTATCGCGCTTTTTGGTCGACGAGGTTATAGGAAGTCTGAAGGGTCGAGAAGACGCCCATTCGAATCGCCTCGAGGGCATCCTCGCCGTCACCGCTGTAACCAACGTAACGGACCTTACCCTCTTTCTTCGCTGTGAGAACGGCTTCTACCGCCTCGCCTGCCTTCAGGACGTCGACGGAACAACTGTGCAGTTGCATCAGGTCGATCCGGTCCGTTTTCATCCGGACGAGTGAGCGGTCGATGCTTTCTCGAATGAGACCCGCCGTCCACGGTTCGCCGGTAGCGTCTCCTGTGACGTGGCCGCACTTCGAGGCGAGGACGAATTCATCCCGTCGACCACTGACGAATTTCCCGATCAGTTCTTCCGACTCGCCGTAGCATGCCGCCGTGTCGAGTAAAGTCGCACCGGCGTCCAGGAAGCCGTTCAAGAGCTCATCGACTTGCTCCTCCGTTACATCTTCGATACCGATCCGCGCGCCGCCGAATGCGAGTCGCGTAACTTCCAGGTCCGTGTTTCCGAGCGTGCGAGATTCCATGACTTGGCCTATTCGAACAGGTTGTGGACTTTCTGACTCATTCGATTCTCTTGCATCGTGAACGCTGGCAACAAGATTGCCGTACCCGCGAGTCCGTGCAAGTCGACGGCGTGCGTGCCGTCACGTGTATCCGGCAATGCCTGCTTCGCTTGGGCGCCGACCGCCTAACGACCCAATAAATCGCCCGCCACAAACTCGCCTACCTTGCCGCTATTAACGATAACGGTGTTTATTCTTCCTATACTTTCATGAAGACCCACTCGATCTGCGGCACCGCTGTCTTGGCCTTCGCGTTGCGTTGGCATAAGCGTTGCTCACGGACTCATCGGAGCGAGGCGTCCCGTGCGACCCCTCTCGGCCGACGCTTCGGGTCGGGCGATTAGAATAGGAGGTCATCGCCCATGCCTGAGCTGGAAAAGTACCTGCAGCAACTCACCGACGAAGGATTCGCCATCATTCCCGAAGTGCTGCCGGCTGCCGAGATCGAGCGCACCAAGGTGGTCATCGACGAGGTGTACGAGGCGGAACGGGAGATCGCCACCAAATTCGGACTGCAGAACAAGAACCTCCTCATGTGCTTCAACGCCCAGGGCAAGCATCCGCACCTGTACGAACTGGCGCTGCGCTACCCGAAGCCGGTCGAGGTCGCGCGGGGATTGCTGGGGGATGACATGTTCGCAGATCAAGGCGCTGACTCCGGAAGAGCGGGCGGTGCTGAACATTCCGGCGTTCTAACCTGAATTATTCATGAATCCGCACCAAGCGGACGAATTCGATGCGCTGGTCAATGGCTGGACGTTTTGGTAGCGGGTTGATCGAGTGCTGTCGGTCGTCGAGGTGTTGTCTCTGGAGATCTGAGCCTCGTTTGGATGTCATTGGGACAGTCGGGCCCCTTAGTGGAGCGTGTGCGTGGCTGTGGTGGGCGACATCGCAAAGCATTATGAGGTATCGAGGTTGAGGACGACGGTCCGCATCAGATCCTTGAGCGGGTACGATGTCGGAAAGTGAAAACGGACCTTGGTGGCTTGCTCCCGCACTCGGGCGCCGACTTTGAGCACGCGGAGTTGGATCGTGTCAAAGTTAGACGTCGTCCATTGAGTGCCGCGCATGCCAATCTGTTGGATTGTGTGCAGCAGCACGTAGGCCGCGCTGTGCAGGAAGAGGCGAAATTGGTTGGCCGAGAATCGGTGGCAGGAGGTGCGGTCGGACTGCAAGTAGGTCTTGTGATTCTTGATGAAGCCTTCCGACCGTCCGCGAGCGCAGTAGACCTTCTCATATAGAAACTCGGGGGTGCGGTTGCGGATATTGGTCACCACGAAGCGCGGGTTGGCTTTGCGCTGCGTGATCTCGGCCTTGTAGATAATCTGGCGCGGTCGGGGCCAGCTCTTGGCCTGATACTCGAAGCGGTCAAAAAGCCGCACCGGTTCATCGCTCTGCTCGGCCAGCGCCGCCGTCAGCTCCATCAGCGGTTCGCCGAGGGCTTTGAGCTTGTTGTTGAGCGCCTGTCCCAGAATGAAATCAATACCGTATCCGTCGCACAGGTCGTGCACCTCAGGGGTGCTGAAGTGCGAGTCGCCTCGTAAGGTGATCTTCGTCTTCGGCCACACCATGATCAAATGATCCAACACGCGTTTGAGGATGGCTGCCGCCTCTCGGCCTCGCATTCTACGACCGGGTCGCAGCAGGGTCGTGATCAACTTGCCCGACTCCCCTTCGTAGAGATGGACCGGCAGATAGCAATACTCGTCATAGTAGGCATGGAACAACGTCAGTTGCTGTGCGCCGTGCGTCGGATCGTCCGTGTCGTCGATGTCTATAGTCAGCTTCTTGGGCGGCTGGTCGTAAGACTCAATGAATATTTCCAGCACCGCGAGCCCGATGCGATACAGATCCGAGCGGCTGACACTGTTTTCCAAACGAGACATGGTCGGTTGACTGGCCAAATCGTCTCCTGTCAGGGGCAGACGGTCGCACGCGGTTTTCAGACCCGGATCGCAACGCAGGTCGTCACTGTCATTGGCGTCCTCGTACCCACAGGCGATCTGGAATACGCGCTGCCGGATGAGGTCAGTATACGTATGGTCGATATAGCTTTGATGTCGCCGATCCGACATCGCCGCCACGATTCGGTCGACGATCCCGGTGCGGGCTTCCGCCTGTCGCAGAAGCAGGGCGCCCCCATCGCTGGTGGTCGTGCCACCGTCAAAATCAGCTTCGATCATCTTGCCCGAGATGTTTGCAAACGACAGCGTAATCTGCGAAGTTTCCATCTGCGGTGGTCCTCTTGATTGGTTGTTGTTTGTGGCTAACCCTAACATAGGGAAAAACAACCAGTTGTACAGAGAATCACCGCATTTTTATGAATAATTCAGGCTAGATCCCACCCAGAGCGTGAAAAGCTACTTGTACACCGCCGCCAAGAACCAGGCGCTGAAGCACCTGAGGCACGCCGACGTGGAGCGGCTCGGCGCGGAAACGGTGACGCTGAAGTTTCCCCGACCAAATACGCCAGAGGATGAGTTGCAAGGACAGGAGCTTTCCACTGCGATTCAGCAAGCTGTCGAAGCCCTACCCGAAAAGACGAGGATCTGTTTTTCCATGAACCGATTCGATCATCTGACCTACGCCGAGATCGCCGAGATTCAAGGCGTTTCCATCAAAACCGTGGAAACTCAGATGGGGCGTGCCCTGAAATTCCTGCGAGAACGACTGGCCCATCTGCTCTGAGGTCCCTCCCTGTTCCAAGTCGCTGCACGCAATTCCGCCGATGGAGGTTTTTTCGTGATCGATGTCAGGGTAACTTCTGACTCAAGGGTATTACCGGTGTGCGATCGGCGTATTCCTGTCCAAGATCGTCGTTTCACCTCATCCTGGAGGCTATCGTGAACAAAATCATCGGAGTATTGGCAGTCCTGCTCTTCGCAACATCGATCTTCGTGGTCGAAAATTCAGCCGCACAGAGCCATGGCGGCAACGAGATCCTGAATGAAGTCCCCATATGGCCGGTTCCGGCGGAAATGACCTTGGAGGAGTACAGAGACGCCAATCGCCGGCTGGGTGTCGGCCTGATTCTGATGTCCGTGCCGCTCCCTGGAACACTGCATTTTTATGCGGGAGAAAAAAAAGAAGGCTGGATGCATGTGGGTGCCGCCGTATTGGGTGGAGTGTCCATAGTCCTTGGAGCGTCCAGGATGGACAAGAGGGATAACGCATGGGAGAAAACGAACTTCGAGATCGTCGACGTGACGGGAGTGCGGGGTAGGGTCAGGCGTTACGAGAAGATCCCAATCGAGGACGAAGGTGGCGTTTTCACCTACAAGCTGAGAAAACTCGAGCGGAAAACCGATGGAGGCGGGGGCGGAGCATTCGTGGTGCTTGGCGCGGGTCTGTTGGTGGGCCAGATACTTCACGACTGGATCGACGGCATCAAAACGATTGAGCGGAAGCGGGACGCGGTGAGGTTCAAATACGGCAAGTCGGCTGGCTACAGAATGAGCATGAGTCCCACTCTCAATCCAGAGAACGGAGGTCTGGGCGCAGGACTTTCGGTTAGGTTCTGAAAGGTTGGCAGACTCAGGAACAGTGGAGGAGATATGAGCGAAACTTCCGACGTGTTATTCGCACGTTATCTATCGGGTGAATGCTCGACCGAAGAGAAGGCCGCAGTGGAAGAGCTGATCGCTGCCGACCCCGCGAAACAACGGCTCATTGCGACCATGAACACCATTTGGAATACGCGGGAACCGCAGTCGGCCGCTGCTGATCTGAACGGAATGTGGCGCGATATTGCCGAGAAGACGGGAGTAACTCGGCGGCCTCGACAAGCCCGCAGCCATGACAGCCTAGCCGGCCGCTTCGTCGATTGGTTTCAACCCCATCCTGTCCGTCGCTATGCGGCAGCCGCTGTCTTTCTCATCGCCACCTCGGTGGCGTACTACGGGGCCCAGGAAGCGGGGATTTTTCCGTTCGACAAACAGATCGAATGGGTGGAGCTGGCGGTGGAAAGTGGTGCTCGTCGTGAGCTCACTCTGAGCGACGGCACCCGGATTCGATTGGATGCCGGGAGCGTACTTGGGTATCCGGCCGCGTTCGACGGAGAGGAGCGTGAAGTGCGGTTATCCGGCGAAGGTTATTTTGAGGTGACCTCCCGTGAAGACCAACCGTTTGTCGTGTGCGCCGATAATGCGAGAATCCGCGTTCTGGGAACCCAGTTCAATGTGAGAGCGTGGCAGACCGAGCGCAGGGTCACGGTCGCAGTTGCGGAAGGGAAGGTCTCGTTCGCTGCGGATGGGAACGTTAACCAGCAGGTGGAGATCGAGAAGGGAGAGATGAGTGTGCTCCCAGAAGATGGCCTGCCCTCCGAACCACGTTATACGGAAATAGAGAAACATCTTGGATGGACGAATGGCGAAGCGTTCTTCGACAGTGTCCCCTTGAACGAGATCCTGTATCAGCTGGAACGCTGGTACGACGTACGATTTGTCTTGGAAGATACCGCTATTGCGTCAGAGCAACTTACGCTGCATATCGACACTGAGTCCGTCGAGGGGGTTCTGGAGTTGATCTCCGCCCTTACGGATCTGAAATATCAACGCACCGACGATGTGTGTGGTTGAAGTCGAAAGACTGAACAAACGACGATGATCTCGATGCGGGAGCAATGAATCTGGCTCCCTTAAGATGACAAGACCTTGGCTTGTCCTGGCGGCCACCATGGCCGCTTTGATCGATACCTCAACTGCACACTCCGTTTCCCTCATCGAGCTCGGTGGACGCAACCTGCCGCAGGCCGTACTCACTGTCATCTCCATCGATCTCACCGATGTGCCCCTGGAGCAGGCCCTTGTAGACATCGCCGACAAGGGTGACTTCGCGTTGAGCTATAACCGCAGCCGCATTCCGGTCGACGAAAAGATCACCGTTAGAATGAAAGACGTACGGGCGTTGGAGGCCTTGCTCTATGTGATGAGTAGAACGGGAACGGAGCTGCACATTACCGAAGATGGACAGTTGGCCATTGTTCCGTCGAAGCGATCAGGCACACAGCGTCGCGTCAGCACGGTCAGCGGTTTCGTGCGCGATCGGAGCGACGGCGAGAGCCTGCCAAACGCCACCGTCGCCGTGAGGTTTGAGCGACGGAACATGGGTGCGCTCAGCAACACCGAGGGCTACTACGCTATCAAAGGAATTCCGGCAGGGATTTCTGTGGTCGCCGTGTCCTACATCGGCTACACCACCTACCGTGACACCTTGGAGTTGGCGGTGGGCGAGGACCTGCGCCTGGACATCGAGTTGGATCGGGAGACCTTGATCCTGGGCGAGGTTATTGTTGAGGCGGAGGCGAACCCTGTTAAGAACGAACTGAGCCAGCAACCGAGTGTCGTCGCCCTCAAAATGCAGACCCTGCAGCGTATGCCGGCCATGGCGGAGCCCGACCTGCTGCGCAGTCTGCAGTTACTGCCCGGGGTGCAGACCGCGTCGGATTTCAGCAGCGGGCTCTACGTGCGCGGGGGTGGACCCGACCAGACCGGCATTCGGCTCGACCAGGTGCGCCTCTACAATCCGTCCCACGCCTTCGGATTCTTTTCCACCTTCAATCCGGACGCCATCAAAGACGTCACCTTTTACAAGGGCGCCTATCCCGCTCAGTACGGCGGCAACCTGGGCGCTGTCCTCGACGTGCAGAATCGCGATGGAAATCGCCGCGACTTCAACACCAGTGGCGGCGTCAGCCTGATCTCCAGTCGCCTCATGGTCGAGGGTCCACTGGGCAGGGGATCCTGGATGGTGGCGGGCCGCCGCACCTACATCGATCCGGTTCTTCGGGCAATTAGAGGAGCTTCGGATAACCTGGATGGTCTCGGTTATTACTTCTACGATGTCAACGGCAAGGTGAATACCCAGGTCACTCCCGACGACAACCTGATGATCAGTGTTTACGGGGGCGACGACGATCTCGACGTCAGTGTGAGCGAAGGGGCCGATAGTCTCGCCTTCAATACGCGCTGGGGCAACCGGGCCCTGACGGGCCGCTGGACCCACGTCTTCTCTCCGGCCGTCTTCGGACGGGCCATCGCGATGTTTTCGAAATACCAGAGCGACATCACCCTGGACATCTTCGATACGCCGATCGCGATACGCAACCGCGTGCGCGATATAACCTTGAAGGGGGATCTGGACTACTACGCCACGACCAATCATACGCTGCGAACGGGGCTCGACCTCACCTTCTTCCGCTTCGACTACGGCTTCCGGTTCGACCAGTACAGAGACAACCTGTCCATCGAACCGTTCCTCCTCTCGGCCTATCTCCAGGATGATTGGCAAGTCACGCAGCTGACGGAAGCCCGCCTCGGTTTGCGCGGGACCTACTACGAGGAGGGCGATCACCTGTCGCTGAATCCGCGTATATCTATCAGTCACCTGCTGCAGGAGGGCCTGCGCCTCAAGCTCGCCGGCGGGAGCTACCGGCAATACCTGCAGCTGGTGTCGACAGAGGGTTTCAGCGCCGCCGATAGCTGGGTCCCGCTCGACGAGACGGTGGAACCTGGTCGTTCCTGGCAGACAGTGGCGGGTATCGAATGGGAGCCTTCCAACACTTACCGGCTCAGTGCCGAGACCTACTACACCGACCTGGCGAATCTGGTCGCCATCGACGAAGAGCGGGAGGAGAACAGGGAGCAGGAGACCTCCGAAGACGTGTTCAAGACCGGAGGCGAGGGGTACGCCGCCGGCCTGGAGCTGTTCGCTGAGAAACGCAACGGCCGCCTCACCGGCTGGTTGGGCTACACCCTCGGCAGGACACGGCGGACGTTCCCGGAGATCGATTCAGGCCAGTCCTTTCCACCGAAATACGATCGCCGCCACGATCTTTCGCTGACTGCCACCTATCGTTTCGCCCCCCTCTGTCCCACCTGCGGTGGGTGGATTCTGACCGCCAATCTTGTCTACGGCACCGGCCAGGCCTTCACCCCCGCCGGTGCCCGCTATACGCTGCGCAATCCGGCTTCCGACCAGCCCGTAGACCGGCTGCTCGCGGCGCGGCGTAACACGGCCCGCTTGCTGCCCTATCACCGCCTGGACGTTGGTGCGCGGCGTACGCTCACGATGTTTGGCGACGGGGTAAACGCCGAGTTCTACGTGCAGGTCTTTAACATCTACAACCGACGCAACGAATGGTTTGTCGAATACGACACCGAGGATTCCAGCAAGAAACCAAACGTGGTCCGGATGTTCCCGGTCCTTCCCACCTTCGGCATCGACTTCAGGTTCTGAGCGATGGGGGCATTACTCTTACTGTTCTTCTCCCTCGTAACCCTGCTGGCTTGCGACGCGCCCGGACCCCTCAAGGCGGACAGGGATGCAGAAGACCTGTTCGGCCCCAGCGAGGACAACACTGTGGTCGTCGACGCCATCCTCATCGTCGACGCCCCCTTGCCCCACGTGGATCTGCGGATCACGGTGGCGCCTGGCTTGGCCTACTTGGCGGCCGCGACGGCGTTGAGCGGAGCCGAGGTCTCGATTCAGACCGCGGACGCAGTTTTCGACTATCTACCCAACCAGTCGACACCGGGACGCTATCTGCCTCCAGATGGGGCGCCGCCTGTGGCCCCCGCCTCCACCTACGAGTTGTCTGTCATCTCGACAGGACACCCCGAGATCCGTGCGACAACCCAGACCCCACCACGCATGCGCATCTCCGAGTTTGTATTGCTGGACGATGACCTGGAGAAGGAACTACGGCGCCTGAGATTGTTCGACGACATCGGCGACGATGTCTACCATGCCCCCGAGAACCAGCTTGAGTATACGGTCGGCGCCCTGCAAGTCCGGCTGCAGCTCGCCGGCGATGCCGCCTCCTACCAGTTCGGGGTGCAGAACCTGGAGAACACCAGTCCGCTGTTGTTCGACAGTGACCTGATCAGCGACGAGGATGTGGAAGACCTCGAGCGCCTGGAGACCTCACCACTCCTGAGATTGGACGAAGCGGCCCTTTACCTGCCATGGCAGGGCATCTTCTACGCCGGTCGACACAAGGTCAAACTCTTCGCCGTCGACCAGAATTGGTTCGACCTGGTCCGCACCGATAACGTCGACGCAGACCGGGGCGCGGGAGAAGCGGGTCAGGGATTCCAGCGGCCCCTGTTCAACATCGAGAACGGGATCGGTCTCTTCGCCTCCGCTTCGGTAGATTCGGTAGGATTCTTCGTCCGGCCGGAAGGGGCTCCCCCCTGCACCGGGTGCGAATGCTGGGGTTGCGGCGACCGCAGCTCCTGGTCGGGCACCATCGATACGGAAACCGGCGACGGCCGTATCCGCTTCGAGCGAGACGTCGGCACGGGGGCCACGTGCGAGCTATCCTACGAGATCACTGGAGCCGTGCCGGTGGAGCCCTGCGGGAGCTGTTCGTTCGCATGGGAGTTCGAGCTCGGAAAGCTGACGGTGTACCGGGACAAGGGCGCGTGTGACGAAGCGAGGGATCTACGGGGCACCCTTTTCCGCTTCGCTCAGGGAAACGAGATCGTGATGGATGACGAGGGCGCCCAGCGTTACGGTCTGTACATCGAGGAGGAAGGTGTGTGGGGGGCGATCGAGACCGGATGGTCGCTGGTGCTGGCCTCCGATTCAGTGCAGCGGTGGCTCTTTGGATTCGCCGAAGACTGAGGACCGCTATGACTCTACAGCCCTGTCTTGTTTTCTGATCAGCGGCAGACCCTAGCCGGGAAACCAGTAGGCGTACAGCTCACCTTGCCAGACCGAAAAGCGGATTCGAACCGATTCCCCCGTTGAGGGGATCCCCCTTACTCCCGTTCAGCAGCCTGGAGTTGACGGATGCGGACTGGAGTGTGGTCTTCGGGCGTTTCTTGGGAGAGAATCTTGAGTGTGCGATCCGCCATCGGCAGATCCACCCGGACGTTGCCTTTGCGATGGGATTCGCGCAGGGCAATAGCCACTTCTAGGGCGGCGCGGCCGTCTTCGCCCGAGCAGAGGGGTGGGCGGTTGTTTTCGGCGGCGTCGATGAGGTCTTCCACGATAGTCAAACCCATGCCCTGCAAGTGCATGGGCCAGGGAAACGGCGATCGTACCGGCATGGCCCCGACCCTTGGAACCGCCCTGGACTCTGCGGAGTATCTCGAATTCCTGTGCGGCGCTTAACGAACGAACCCGGGCTTCGGTGCCGATAAGGTCGAATTCCCAGTCTACGCAGCCGGTGTCAGTGGACCGCAGGTAAGCCCGCACACCGTTGTCAAAGGCAAGGTAGCCATTGCCCGAGAGGTCATCGTCCCCCACGGCTGCCTCATCGGATGCCATTTCGCCAAAGACCCACTGCACCTCGCCACCAGCCAGATAACGGATAGTGTCGATGGCATGGCTGCCGTTATGGGACAATCCGCAACGAGCATACGCGGTTACCTGCAACAATTTTCCGAGTTCGCCTTCAACGGCCATACGGCGGGCCTCGGCGAAGAATGGGTTGTACCGCCTGGCGCAGTTGATAGCCAGCGTCACGCCGTTCTTTTTGCAGGTGTCGATCATGTCGTCGGCCTCCCCCAGACTGAAGGCGATCGGTTTTTCCGCCCAGATCGCTTTCACGCCGGATTGGGCAATCTGCTGCACTATCTCCGATCGGTGGCGGGCAGTGACGCAGACGCTGACGAGATCCAGGTTTTCCTTGTCCAGCATCTCCCGGTAGTCAGCATAGATGTGTTTTGGCGCCAAACCCCAGCGTTCGCCAAATATGGACCGTTGCTCGTCATGCAGGTCGGCACCCGCCACCAGATCCACGTTGGGCGCAGCTACGTAAGTAGGCGCATGGCAGTACGGATAAAAGAGAGCCCCACCATGGGTGGCTTCGTCGTCAAAGGTGCTGCCCATCCGGCCCAGGCCGATAACAGCGGCGCGATAGGTCATGAGAAACGCTTCAACCCATTTCCGCGCGCACGATTTCCGTGCCGGCGACCAGCGCTCTGAGTTTCGCCATCGCTGTCTCTCTAGGCAGATACTTCATGCCACAGTCGGGCGCCGGCATCAGCCGCTCGGCTGGAACATGCTCGAGAGCCGCGCGGATCCGGTCCGCAACGAGCGCGGCTGATTCCACTTCGAGGCCGGAGTTGTCGATGACTCCGAGAATGACAGTTTTCTCCGGAATCGCTTTGAGGATGGAGATGTCGAGCCCCGGTTGCGCCGCTTCGATGGAAAGCTGATCCACGGAAGTGTCGTTCAACTCTTCCAGGAACGAGTAACCGGCGGGTTTATCTTTGATGAAAAAGCCGTATCCGAAGCACATGTGCAGCGCCGTGGTTCCGTCGACACCCTCGAGAGCCTTATTGATCATCTCCACGCCGTACTACTTCGCTTTTTCCGAACGCGCCTGCAGGTACGGTTCGTCCAGCTGAACGACGTCGGCGCCAGCGGCGAAGAGATGTTTGATCTCCACGTTGACCGCGGCGGCGAAATCCAGCGCCATTGCCTTCTCGTCGCCGTAGTGGTCGTCCTGAGTCTGCTGAGTCATGGTGAAGGGGCCCGGTATGGTGATCTTGATCTTCCGGTTCGCGGTGGCGCGCAGGAACTGCACATCGCTCACCTCCACGTCCCCTTTGTGGCGGATTGGTCCAACAATACGCGGGGCAGAGTTTTCCCTGCCGTTGCGTTCGATGAAGACTCCGGGGTTGTCCACGTCGATGCCGGAAAGACCGTTAGCAAACCGGTTGGAGTAGCTCTCCCGTCGCACCTCGCCGTCGGTGATGATGTCGATGCCGGCGTCTTCCATGTCGTGAATGGCCAGCCGCGTGGCGTCGTCCTGGGCTTCCTCCAGATACTCTGCAGGAATGCGCCAGAGTTCCTTGGCCACCGCACGCGGCGGCGGCCGCTTCTGCAAGCGCTCGCGATCGATCAGCCAGTCGGGTTGGGGATAGCTACCTACGACTGTTGTTACCAGCATCTTAAGCACGTCCTTTTTCACTTGTTACCCGCAGTCGACCTTGCACCCAGGCGACCGTCACCGCTGCAGCGAAATAAACTTGCTCACATCGGACACGTTCGCAAGTCGCATCCGGCCACGTCGTCCATCCGCACGATAATTGCCTCAGGGCCGGGAGGCCAGTCAGAGTCGGAATCAGCCTGAAGCAGCGGCGACCCGGAGCACTGTAGAATTATCCGAACCAATAGCCGTAAAGCTCAGCCTGCCAGAGTGAGAATCGCAGCCGCACCGTACGTCCCACCAACTCTCCAACGTCGTTCTTCCTTTTCCAGCGGACCCCTTCGTCGATGTTGTCAACAGTAGCGCCCACACAATCCTCTGCAGCGAAGCCTGGCAGTGGTCTGTCCTCCTCTACGTCGAGCACCTCAGCGCGCACCTTTCCGCGCCAGGAATCGACATTGATCCGCAGCTCTGGCGTCCTAATCTCCAACGGCTTCGTTACCACCGATCCCCATTCGATACCGCCCTTGAGCCCGACGAATCCGTCAACCCGCAGTTTGGTCACATAGACCGCCGAGCTATCGAACAGCTTTCCAGCCGTGACGTCGGCCACGGAGAGCGCCCGATGCTTGAGCCCGCTCAGAAAGAACCAGAGCTCGTCGTTGCGGCGCACGAAACCCTCGGTGGAGACCAGCTGTGCCAGATCGTAGGCGCCGTCTCCGATCGGCGACAATTCCAGAAACGGCTTCCGGTTTGCCACCCGTTCCCAATGGCGCAGGTCGCGACTTACCGTCAGCTCCAACGACTTGCGACTTTCCACATTCTCGTATAGGGGTGGTTTCTTCCCCGCCCAGTGATGCATGACCGGAAGCGCCAGGTAGAGGCCTTCGTACGGTATGACGGGAAAGTTGTAGATGTCGGTGCGCCACTCTTCAGGGCGGTTATAGATAGGCGTCTTGTATCTGTCATCGTCGTAGAAACGACGCAGGCGTTCGAAGCCGTTCTCCTGGTCGATCTGGTCGGCATGGAACACCAGCTCCTGGTCGGTCCAATCTATGAAGTCCTCGCTCGTGGTGAGGCAGTAGGAGCGGCCGTACGGTCCGGTTTGTTTGGCCATGGCGATAAACAGATGCGGGTCCTCCTGCAGCGTCAGCTGCGCTACATCATGACTGGGCAGCGGGTCGCCATCCATCTCCTCCCAGTGCAGACAGTCAGGGGAGATCACCCGGTGCAGTCCCTTGCTGCCGTGAAAGAACCCCTTGTAGCGTCGCTGATCATCCCGATCCACCGCGTCGTACACAGGACCCCGCAAAACGCCGGAGAGGCTCGGAAGGATGTTGTTCTCTCTGCCGATTGGCTTACCGGTCCAGGTTGGTTCGGGATAGTCACACAAACCGAGAAACGGTTTTTCCCAGTTGATGCCGTCAGCGGATTCTGCGTAACAGGAATAGCTGCGGCGCCCAGCTTCATCACTGTCCGCCGGCGCGCCATCAGCCACGTAGATCGTCTTGAACCTCGCATCGGACCGGTCCCAGAACGGTGCGGTTCCCAGCTGTATGCCCGCATTCTCCCAGCGGTGCTCGGGACGCAGCACCACATTGTTTGGAAAGTGTTCGAGCGGGTGCAGCGTGCGCGCCAGGTTGTCGACCTGCTGGATCTCGTGATCGTCGATAAAGAGATGCTTCAACCTCAAAACTCCAGAGAGAACACCTCGGCCCGCGCCATCTGCAGACGCACCGAGATCGTCATGCCCTTCAGCGCAGACAGATCACTCTTCCCCTTCCAGGTCACCACCCTCTCGAGCTCGTCTCCGGTCAGAGTATCTATGTCGGCTGCGCTGAACCCCTCCAGCACCTTGGTCTCGCTGATTGGCAGGGTTGGGGGCGTAACCAGTTCCGCCTTTACCCAACCGGCTCGTTTGGTGCGAAAATTGATGCGCAGCTCACTGCCGTGGCACGGCCGGCCCATGGTGGTCACCCGCCCTTCGATCGGTGCCTCAAGCGCGACCAGCCGGTTGCGTTGCCAGATGGCCCAACGAATCTCGCACGGCGCTTCCGGAGTTCCGTGATCGTGCCGGCCATACCGTCCGTCATACGCCACCGCCCACTCGTCGTCGTTCAAGGGCACCAGGTTGGGGCCGGCGTGGATCATTCCGTACTCGCCGTCGTCGGTTTCCCGGGTGATGATCGGCCGGCGTTCGGGACGAGCCCAGCTCCAGCCATCGCGGCTGATCGCCAGCTGCACATCGAGCTCAGAATCGAGGCGGTGGTAGATCGACGGGAACATCAGGTAGAGTCCGGGCACGCCCGGGTAACGGCAGTAGGCCGGAGTATAGATATCATCGGTTGGCGGATCCTGCGGATCGGCCGCTAGCACGAACCGCGGCTCGTGCCAGTTGCCGAACTCCTTGCCGCCGGTGCGACGCAATACCCGGCGGCCGCGAACACCGTACTCCGGCTCCTCTGGAAATCCCCGAAGAAACGCTAGGTATTCACCGGTGTCGGGATTGAATGCCGCGACATTTTGCGTGTCCAGCGGGGTGCTCCCGACATTCACCAGCGGTTCCTCCAGAAGACGCCAACGCAGACCATCCGCGGAGACGGCGCCGAGAACGACATTGTCCCGCCAGACCCCGAATTGTTCTCGGACCTCGGTCATTGTGTTGCGTGTAGGATCGCTTGCTGCGCCGGTCTGCTGCCCGAGCTCGCGGAACTTCGGCCAGTCCATCTCGGGGTCCAGAACACCATCGCGGAAGAAGATCGTTTTAGGACAGATCGCCTTGTAACGTTCCTCCGGACCGGCCGTCGGGTCGACAAAGACGGAATCTATCTCAAACTCTTCGTGGCTTGAGATCAGGTTGTTGGCGCTGGAACCCCGAAAATCGACCAATCCCAGCTCCGGCCTCTCCCAGTGCATGCCATCGTCGCTTTCCTGATAGCAGTTGAAACGCCCCTCCTTCGTCTGTGACCAATGCCACATGCGATAGCGACCATTCTCGTGGATCACGCAGGGGTAGACGATCGAATCCACCTCCCACGGTTTTTCGGCCCGCACGATCGGCTCCGACCGGCGCGCCTCCTGAATCGAGAGCCTGACACCCTCGGGAGGGTCCTGCAGCCAGCTGCCGTCATCATCCTTCTTCCTGCCGGCTTGCCCGGGCCAGATCTCATACCAGTCAACGAACGGTTTAAGGGTGGGGCCATTCTTGCTCACTGTTGCTCTCCTGTTAGCGATGAACTCGGTCATTCGGCTGACCCGAAGGTATACGAAGCTTCCAAAATATCCCCCGGGCGATTGAAGCAAGATAATAGCAATCCACCTTTGCGGATTCCAAGTAGAGGTCTTTGCAGCAGTTGCAGGCCCCTCACTGCTTTGATAGCTTCCGCCGTCATCGGCACTGGCGTCAAAAATCTACGGACTTCGGATATGGCAAACGAACGGACACGAGGTGAAATCACCCACGGCTTCCGTCGCCTCGGCCTGGAGGAGGGCAATACCGTTCTCCTGCATACCGCTATGCGCACCATTGGTCGCATCGAGGGCGGTGCCGACACGGTTGTCGATGTTTTGCTCGAGATTTTGGGCGACCGCGGAACATTGGTCGTCCCGACCTTCACCTTCGCTCACGAAGAGAAGGAGATCCCGATCATCGATCCGGCGACCGATCCGTCGGAAATGGGAGCCATTACAGAAGCGGCCCGGCGCCGGCCCAACGCAATGCGCAGCATCGCCTACCGCCACAGCTTCGCCGCCGTTGGCCCTCGCGCCGAAGTGATTACGCAGGTGGATCCATCTCTTTCTGCCTTCGATCCCCGCTCGGCATTCGGTGTAATGCTGGCATTGGGAACGCAGGTGGTGATGCTGGGCTTGACCTACGCCAGCTCCACCAGCCATCACTTTGCTGAGTTCCTGTGCGAGGTTCCGTATCGCCATACCATCGACATGTCGGTGAAGGTGCGAAGGGCGGACGGCACTGTGTATGACCAGCCGATGACCGACTACCAGCCGAAACCGAGTGCCGGCGGGTATTACGGCTCGCGCCGCCCCGACTTCAACCGTCTGGGTCGCATGCTGGAGGATAACGGCCGCGTGGGATTGGCGGCGATCGGCAACAGTGCGGCCCGACGTTTTCGCATGCGCGATCTGGCGGATTTGGCGCAACAGGAAGCGGTCGCAGATTACAATATCTTTCGTACCCCGGAGGGGGATACCGATTTCATGACCCTGCTGGAATTCGGCACCGTTGTAACCAGTCCGGAAATGCTGGACGGGGCGGGACGCAGCGGCCGACACAAGTGGTGTGTGATCAACCCGAAAGAGTTAGAGATGCCGTCCTGAACGGCAGCAAAGGAGCCATAGCAATGGACGCAGCACGGGAAAAAGCACGCTGGCGCAAACGCCGGATCATCTACAACAACGACGGCGATGACGCTTTGGAAGCGCGCTCCGGCGTGGAACACGAGCACGACGTGGCCGAAGCGCTGATGGTGCGCAAGACGGGGGACCTGGCTCAAGACTTCCTCGATGCACGCAGCACGCCACTGATCGGCTCGCAGGTGGACAGCAACTGGTTCGCCAGCGCCATGGCCGGCCTCACCTTCTCGCACCACACCAAGCTCGGCGGATTCTACGGTAAGGAGGTCCCGCTGGAGCTGGTGGAGAAGTACGGGCGCGACACCCTCCAGATCCAGCTTGACTTCAGTCACGAGCACGGCATGGAAGCAGCATGGTGCCTGCGCATGAACGATGTCCACGACGCCTTTCCGCCTGGAAGCCGCCGCTGGACCTACGGGATAGCGCCGTTCAAACAGGAGCATCCCGAGTGTATGATGGGTAAGGAAGGCGACTGGGGAGAGCACGGCCAACACCAGCTGAAAGGACAATGGACGCGATTGGACTTTGCCATGCCCGAGGTGCGCAACCACATCTTCGGTGTCATCGAGGAGGTGGCGGAGAACTACGACGTGGACCTCATCGGCATGGAGTTCTTCAAGTACTGGCCGTTCTTCCGCGAGTCGATACAAGGAGATCCGGTCGAGCCGGAACATGTGGAAATAATGAACGACTTGATGCGGCGCATCCGACGCATGGCAGACGACGTTGCCAGCCGCCGCGGTCGTCCGCTACTGCTGTCGGCCCACACCCCGTTTAGCCTGGAGGATTGTGTCCGCGTCGGCGTCGACCTGGAAACCTGGCTCCAGGAGGGACTGATCGACCAGTTCTGCCCCGGCGGCAGTCAGGAGTCGGTCTTCCGCGACTCCTACAGCGACATCATCGACCTGGGGCACAAGTACGAGATCCCGGTCTATCCCTGTATCTCGTGGGCGTTCTGGGATCGCTGGGTGTTCCTGGGGCATGGCGATGGCAAGTTCCGGGAGTACTCCAAATGGCTCGAAACCCTGTACGGGGGGCAGGTTGATCGCACCGGCAAACCGTCGTATATCATCGTGTTCAACGACTGGGAGGGGACGTTCCCGGCCTGGCGCGGCGCGGCGATGAACATGTTCAATGCCGGCGCCGACGGCCTCTATATCTTCAATCCCGCACTCGGCCGGCCACAGTGGTATCGGGAGATCGGCGAGGTCGCGACGATGGCAGGCAAAGACCGCCTGTACGGCATCGACCGCTTCGAAGGCGCCAACAGCTTCGATTTTGTCGAGGAGGTAACACTCGAGCCGGATGCTCCCTTGTCGTCTAACTTTTTTGTGGGCGAGGACGTGGGCACCGCAGGGGCCAAGAGCCTGGATTTCAGCCTGCATTTGTGGGACCACGTTGCAGGAGACGACCTCTCCGTGAAACTAAACGGAGCGTCGGTCGATGGGCTGCAGCCGGCAGACCCGGACCGCAATCCGGCGGAGGGCCAGTGGTTGCAAGCTGACCTGGATAGCAGGCAGGTCAAACGCGGCGAGAATCAGCTGGAAGTGGCAGTGAAAAACAGGGGTGAGTCCGCGTCGTCGCCGGTTGCTCTGGACACGGTGCAGTTGCGGGTTCGCTGCGAATCCTAAGGCTGTGCGCACGCTGAGGGCCTGATCGTTACAACCTCGAAGAAACCCGTGTGCCCCGCGAGTTGGCTATCCGACAAGAATTTCGCAGGCGAGCCATCTACAGCGCGGAACGGCTCGCCGGCTGCCTGGACACGAGCGCAGCTGGCCGCCGACCTCGCTGCCCCTAAATTTTGTAAGCAAACACCTTGGCACGAAACATGCGAATGCGGATCGTCACCGTTTCCCCGACCGCCGATATATCGCTCTTGCCATTCCAGGTCACCAACCTATCCCCCTCGTCGCCGTAGATCCAGTCGCAATCCTCGAACGTCAGTCCGGGTGTTCCTTCGCCGTCGGGGTATTTCCGCGATGGCACCTTGTTGCGCAACTCCACCTTTATCCAACCGCCGTTGTCACAGCGGTAATTTAGGCGCAATGCGTCCTGGCTCCGTTTTTGTGTCGGCACGGTGAAACGACCTTCGTTCTCGGCTTCGATGCCGCACAGACGGTGGGGCTGCCACCGCGCCCAGTTAATCTGCTCACCATCCCATGGCATCTTCATCCCCGGATAAAAGCCGTTGTGCAGGCTCGTGCCACCTGTGACTGAGACCGCCCAGCGGCCGTCCGGAAGCTCCACCGGTCCGCCCTGGGCATACACGCATCCGTTGCGTCCGCTCCCTGGGGGTCCCACTCTGATGCTGGCACTTCGTTCCGGCCGGTTCCATATGAGGCCGTCGCGACTGAAGGCGATCTGGTTGTCTACATGGCCGCTGATCTGGTCGAAGACATGAACCAGCATGCAGTGCACTCCCTTGCGCTTCGGATACGGAAAATAGAAGCCACCGTAGAAGGAAATCTGCGGTCCGTCGTTGGCATCCGCGTATAACACCAGCTTGGCAGGAGGCCAGTTGTAGAAATCTTTGGTACGGGTCAATCCCACGCACCTACGCGTGTAGTCCAGCTCCGGCGTACTGTGAGCAAGCGCCTGAAACTCCTCCGCCGGCAAGCCGTGTACGCGTATGTAGGCGAAGTAGGTTCCCGTCTCCGGTTCGAAGTTCGGATAGCTGCCGGTACCGTCGGAAGGCATGTTGGCTACCGGTTTTTCGATCTGCGTCCAGTGCATGAGATCGGGCGAAGTGAAACCGCGCACGTACGCACGCATGACCATGGGAGGGCCGGTATAGCTGTCGCCGGCATATTCCATATCCCCCATTCGCTTCAAGCCTTCTTCCACGTCCAGCTCTTCCCCAATGTCGGGATCGAACATACCCGCGATTTCAACCCAGGACTTGTAGCGCTCCGCGGGCGGCGCCTGGGGATCCTCCATGATCGGTCCGACGCATTGGTCGCACACCAGGTTGTTCTTTTTCGATCCGTTGTATTCGATCCGGCCAATGTCCGGCCGCGTCCATTTGTAGCCATTCTCGCTGTAGCGGTATGCCGTCCCCCCGGTGGCGCGATAGAGCATCCTGTACTGACCGTCCTCCTGCCAGACGTAGAGCGGCAGCAAGCCCCCTTCCCAGTCGGCATCATCCCTGAAGAGCACGTCGGAAACGTCAGCCTCTTCTACGGTCAGCCGGATACCGGAGGGGGAGTCGAACAGGCTGAACTGGTCGTGGCGGTCCTTCCAGCGGTTGCCGGGGTAGACGTCGAACCAGTCGAAGAGAGGTTGCCACTCCCCCGGATTCTCTCGAGCTTCGAGACCAAAAGGTGCGCCTGGTAATTGCGCCTTTCCCGATTCAGCCATAATACCCTCCAGATGAGATGTCCTAGTGCCCTGTTCAATAACTGGCCTGGTAAATTGCGGCGCTGAGTCGCCAAATACACGGAGCTATGCTCAACGGTCGATAAACGCGGTTCTGCATTGGACCGTCAAGTAAGCGGTGATATCTTTTGGATTCTTACTGGGGTACAGCCATGCGCAGTGCGCTACAAAAAGACGGATATTCTATATGGTTCGCATTGCCGCCTGCGCGTGGATCTACTTCGGCAGCTTGAGTGACCACCTCCTGGATACCCACGATGCGGAGACGTTTCGCGACAACATCGCCATAAGCGAGGATTTCACTTTTTTCTTCTCCGTGGAGAAGGAGGTCCCATCAGGAAGGCCAACTGCCGAGCTGACGAAGTGGCTTGCTTTTCTCGCCTTTGGGAACGATCCGAAGTGGTTCCACCTGCTGTCAGTGTTCTTGCATGGATTGGCGACGGTGCTGTTTGCCCTTTGGATTCGGCAGCTAGGTGAAAGTCGGGACTTCAGCTGGTGCGCAGCCTTGCTCTTTTTCGTCAACGTCGGGCACTTCCAGGCGATCCAGTACATCTCGGCGATGGACTACCCACTGGCCCTGTCGTTGGCGCTGGCTTCCTTGATTTCGTTCGGGATTCTGGCATTTGAGAATCGCCCGTTGTGGCGGGGCCCGTGGCTGGCGTTCCTTGCGCTTGGCACGCTCGCGCACCTGTCTGCAGCCGTAGTGTGGCCACTTTCCGCATTTTGGTACTGGCAGCGGCGATCCGACATTCGAGGGGCTCTTCGACTTTTTGCGTGGGGCGGAGCCGTCAGTTTACCCGCAGTATTGCTCGGACTCCTTTGGGCGGCGGACGAAACCAGCACCTGGCAGGCCATTGAGTCGTACGGCGATTCGGCGGCGAGCTCGAGTTCCACCGTCGGGGGGGCAGCCGGGGTTCTGCTGTGGTTGTTGAGTCGACTCGTTACCACGGCTCACTGGGTGCCTATGACCCTCTATGCCCGGCATCCCTGGGAGTTGTACGTCGGCTTTGGGTTTCTGGTCGTGTTGTTGATTCCTTTGGTCAGTGGAGGTAACCACAAACTTCGCCTTTGGACGCTGTGGGTGCTGCTGAGCCTGTTGCCGTTTTCGCTGCTCAACGAGCGAATCCTGCTCGACCTGCCCTCCGGACCGTCCCGCTATCTATACGGCGCCAGTGCCGGAACCTCCGTCCTGCTTGCTTGGGTTTTGCGATTTTTTCTTTCGAAGCTCGGACGGCTCTTTCAACCTGCGATCATCTTGTGTTATTTCGCCCTCATGGTGTCGAGTTTCGCGAGCCTGAAGCGGGTAGAAGCTTTGGGCTTGCATACATCGGGGCGCAGTTATATCAGCAATAGTGACAATGTCCTCGGCGCTCGGCAACTGCGCCGCGCCATCGACCATAGCGCGGCGACGATTCCCCTGGCGGACGCCTACGCGAGGTTGACTTATGCGCTTCTCTATTTTAGGAGATGACCCAGGTCCTGTCCTGCAGAAAGCCACCGATCGTTATCCCGACAATTTGTGGCTGACGGCCCTCGGCGCGGTTTATCTTCTGGAAACTTCGAGTCCTGATAGTGCCCACTGGAGGGCGTGGATCGACTCGACCTCGCGACGAGCACAGACGGCTGGTTTCGCGACAGATTTCGATCGCAATCTGTCGGCCGCGTATTACAATATGGGTGTCGGATATTCCCGGCACGATCAGCCGCATCGGGCCGTAGGTGCGTTAACGCAAGCATTGGAGTTCGCACCTAAGCGAGCGACGACCCGTCGCGCGCTGGGAGAAGCTTACGTCCAACTGGGTATCGAATATTGGGTGCAGAGCGACCAAGAGGCAGCTGTAAACGCGTTTGACCAGGCCTTGAGGGCGGACCCTGCCAATGTAAAAGCCCGCGTCAACCTGGGTTGGTCGTTCTTCGAAGCGGGGAATCTGGAAAGGGCCATTGGTCAGTTTCGCGAGGTACTGCAATCAGCCCCCAGCAGCCATGCCCATTTCAACCTTGCCCTCAGCTACCTCGCCGCGGGAGATGTTGAACTAGCCGAGAATACCTATGCCAAAGCTGTCGAGATCCACGGCACACCCGAAGGTGAGCAGGTCGGCGCCGCCAACGACCTGCTCAATCTTATAGCTCGAGGCATCCAGGCCGAAGCAGCTGCGGAGATCCGCGACAGGTACTGGGGTCCTTCGAACCCGAGAAACTTCAACAGAAGAAAAGGTGATTCGTGAAGTCTATAGCCGAGCGTCTCGGCATCAGCAACGCTAGTTCGCCTGAGCTGTCGACGTCCGGGAGGACAGCTCATCCAGCAGTTCCTTGCACTGGTCGCGAATCCCCCCTCGGAGATTGTCGCCAAAGAGATCGGTATTCTCGACAACCTCCTGAAGCGCCGGAACCGCGTATTCCCCAAGTGTTCGGGTTTGCTCGACCAGCTCATCGTAGTTTTCCGCCCGATCGAGTCGCACGAAGAGTGCCGCCAGGAGTTCCAACAGCTCCGTGCTGTTCGGATCGAATCGGCGCACCTCTTCGAATTTCCGGTAGCGCGAGGTGACACCGTGTGGATCTGCGCTGTAGTCGTGGAGGGACGACGGCAGGTACTCGGCAAGTCGCTCGATTTCCGGGGCGAGATGCTCCTTCAGCACCACCGCGTCATTTCCAGACAGCTCGCGGAACTGTTGAAGCAATAGCGTATGGTAGAGCGGGTGGCGATCGAGCTTTGCCAGTAGACCACAGGTTGCTATCGTGGCCTGTTTTTCCTTCGGCTTCCGGACCAATCCCGCCCCAGTGTCGATAAGAACCCGGGCACTGTCGGCAAGCTCGACCCGGCGCTTGAAATCGGGAGCCTGAGATGGGCGCAGCCGCATTTCAATGACGCGGTAGAGTAACTGGCGTATCTCCACAAGGTTCTCTTCTTGCGCGCGCGGCTCCATTTCCTTGAATTGCTCGAAGAATTCGTACCGCTTTTGCTCCATAAAATATTCCGTCAGAGTTTTGTAGTGAAACCCCAGGCAACCGGGTAGATCTGCACGGCGGCTGGTTGAATACGATTGCAGCAGGCGTTTGAATCCCGTTGATATGTTGAGGCCATCCATGCGGTTGGCCGTAACGTAGGCGTAACCCCCGACGATCTCTTCGGCGACCACTGCCACGAAAGCAGTAATCCCATCGGCGCCGATCCGGATCAGCTGCTCCAGCAGTTCTTCGGTCTTGACCGAACGACTGAGCTTGAAACGACCCTCGTCCCAAAGATCGTGCATCACGTCTTCGATGGTCTCCGGTTCAAGAGGCAACGAGATTTCTCGAGCCAATCGAAACGCAGCGCCGTGGCAGATGTCCCTGTCGACGGCGAAGTACGTAGGATAGCGGTAGACGTCGCAGATGTCATGCAGCTTGAGTTGGGCCCAGAAACGCTCGCGCTTTTCGTCGATCATGTCGTCGACTATGAGGTATGGATCCCGTTTAAGATCCGATGGTTTCAAGCTGTAGAGGGCATCCGCGTAGTAGCGATAGAAGATGCGAAACTCGTCCTCGTCCTTATCGTCGTTGTCGTCCAGATGGTGGTTGAATCGTCGGAGCGTATCCGCGATGATGTAATACCCGATAGTGAGATGGGTCTTGAGGTGTTCTTGAATCCGGCAGATGGTCTCCAAAAGTAGAATGTAGTTGAGCAGCGGCAGCGATTCCTGGATGAGCACCTCGCTGATCGCCCAGTAGTCGTACCCTTTGTCGGCGGCCTCGCGCAATATCTTTTCGGGGATGTAGAGTGTCCGTCGGGTGCGGCCCATGTGGAATGACTGGTGCTCACGGGAATCGTGGAATACCAGCAACGAGGGGCCTTGGACCAGGGTGACACTGACATTGTTTTCCAGCAGGGCATCCAGCAGGTAGGGCGGCAATTGACGCACGGCGCTATAAAAGAACTTGACCAGGTCGTGGCCGGCGTGGAAACGGGGCAGCTTTTGATCGGGCAGAAGCTCGCCGTTCCGCAAACGGGTTTGCTGTCCGAAGATCACGGTCTTCGCGCAGCTACGGATGGTGTCGTTGACCTTGCTGTGAGCAATGTTGCCTTCTCGCAGTCCGGTATTGGGACGATCGTCTCCACTCTGGTTGAGTCTTGGATCTTCGGGGTAGACTTGCTGGGGAATCCGGTATTGCAAGATCAGTCCAGGGGATCGAAGAAAGTCAGGTCCGTGCCAAAATTCTCCATGGCGACCACCTCATCACCCCTGAACCGGGCGTGGAAACCTTCGCGGACGTTGTGATCCTCCAACTCCACCGGCTCTCCCTTGCCCATAGCCTGGCAGCCGAGGCGGATCGCATCTCGAATGTCAGTGGTGTTTACATCGGCAAGCCGGGTCACATGGTATCCTTGGTCGACGGAAATCAGTACCAGATATGATTGATCGTGACCCCCAAGCTTGCGCCGGTCACCTCCGCTTCGAGAACCTTCTCTCCGAACAGCGACTTGTCGTCACTGGGACTGCCGAAGCTATAGTCTACCTCGGCAGTCCAGTTCTTTTTGAACTCGTACCCGGCGCCGACGGAAGCACCCCCACCGCTGAATTCGTTGCCATCTCCATCATCCCAGGTGGAAACACCTATCGCCAAATCGACGAACAGCGAAGGTGCGGCATCCTTAACGAAGTAGGTTAAGCCAACTCCCCCTGCCCCAAACGACGCCGTTTCTTTGCTCTTGGAACGGTTATCTGCCCGTCGATGGTTTCAAGGTCTGCGCTTCCCACGTTTATCGAGTATGAGAGCAAGAGTTTGCTGGTTATCCCATAACCGATTTTGAGATCGAGCGCTATACCGCCGGCGCTGTCGTCCAGTTCGAAGTCCGTGTCAAGAACGGTCCACTCCTGATCGGCAGATGTCGTTCCGCCGCCAATACCGACCTGGTAGAAGAAACCCTGGCGTCGGCCATCCAAAGCTCCCGCCGTTTGCACCAGCAACAAAGTCAGCGCGGCCATTAATACCCGGATCCTGCTCATCTCGATCTCCCAGTGAAGTTCAAACTGCCAATGTCGAAAAGACTTGCTCGGTTGTATACGGTTGATGGATTCTCGTGGCAGCCTGCCAGCTGCTCCTCGGTGAAGAAACCGGCTGCTAGGGAATCTGGTCGAGGTCAACGTCCCTTCACTTCCACCCCGGCCACCTGTTCCAGAAGCTTTATGATGGTGTGGTTGTCTTCATCCGGATTCATGGCGATACCCGCCTGGAACAGCTCATGGACGGCGCCGGTGACGAACATAGGAACGCCGAGTTGCTTGGCCAGGTCGTTGGCCAACCCAAGGTCCTTATAAGTCGTCGCGATCTTGCTGCCGGCGGTGAAGTTTCGCTTCATGACGTTTTCGGTCACTATCTCCACCAATAAGCTGCCGGCGATACTGGGGCAGAGGACTTGAGACAACGATTCGGCCTCTATGCCGGCCTTGACCCCGAGCACGAGCGCTTCGCATGCCCCGGCAAAGGTGGCTCCCACCAGGACCTGCAGCGCAGTTTTCGCCGTCTGTCCCAAACCCGGCTCCGGCCCTACGTAGATGATATCCTTGCCGACAGCCTCCAGAATCGGCAGGCATTGATCGAAGACCTCCTTCTCCCCCGAGGGCATCAGGGTCAGTGTACCTTCTTTTGCCCTTGGAGTGCTGCCACTCACCGGCGAATCGAGCACGTTTACCTTTCGCGCCTTTGCCGCCACGGCGATCTCCGCCATGATCGGCTGTCCGATGGTCGCCGTGCAGATGACTGTGCTATCCGTTTGAAAACCTTCGAACAATCCGTCCTTGCCTGTGGTAGCATCCAGGGCCTGTTCTCCGGTCAACACCATGAGAAACGCAAATTCCGACTGCTCTCCAACTTCCCGTGGCACTGTGGCGATCTTCGCCCCCAGCATCTCCAGTTCCTTGAGCGGTGCAGTGCGGGGATCGTAAACCGACAACTCGTGACCGGCACTCAACAGGTTTTTTGCCATCTCCAAACCCATGTCTCCAGCGCCGATGAGTCCAACTCTTGCCATAACAGACCTCCTGAATGCTTCTGAAGGGAACTGCTTACACCGCGGTCACGCCCTGATCCAGAATAACCTTGCCGTCGATCTCCACCGTCGCCTCCGAGTAGATGACGTCGATGTGGCACGGCGCTTTGACGCTGCCGCCGATGGCGTAGTTGCTGCCAATGCCGTGATGCCCGAAGCCGAGTTTGCCCAGATCCTCCAGGTTGGTGGCGTAAGCGCGGCTGGCTGGATTGAGACCCAGACCGAACTCGGCGAGGTTGTAAGCGGATTCGTCGTCGAACGATTTGAGTGTGGTGTTGAGATAATCTGCCGCCGCCCCTCCCGTAGCCCGCGTCACCACCCCCTTCTCCACTTCGACGGTAATCGATTCCTCACGCAGGATGCCGAATCCCATGAGGCGCACATTGCCAACTATCACCCCCTCGGTCGTTCCTTCGATGGGCGAGATGTTGAGCTCGCTGTTGGGCAGCGCGCCGAACTGTCCTGGTTCGCGGAACAAGCCCGTTTCGTATTGCACGGGTCGATCGGAAATTTTGCCGGAAAGATCCGTTCCGCTTGCCGAGGTCATACGAATCGTCTTGCCGGTGGCCATCACCGCTCCGAGCTGACGGCCGCGCCGATCGTTCTCTTCGTAGTCTCCGAGAATGCCACCGGTGCACAGGCAGTCTTCCGTCACCTCGCACATGGTGGCACCGCGGGCCCCGTTCTTGGTCGCCTCGGTGCGCGCATCGGTGTGGGTCATAGACCAGCTCGTAGGAAGGAAGAAGACGTCGCAACGGGCGCACGCGCCTACTACCGGCGCCGGAACCTGGGCACCGTGAGCGCCGGTTGGAGGAAACGCTGCGATCGTCGGAATGCCGCCAACGGCGTATGCAGCTGCGGCTAGGGCTTCAGCCAACCGCATTTTATTGGTGTCGCAGGCGATGGTCACATTTTCACCTGGTTGCAGTGCAGCGCACTGGGTCATCGCCTTCATGGCCCCTGGCATCATCTCGATGAAGCTGGATGAGCCGGGCATGTAGTGAAAGTGTTCGATGGGCCAGGACATGCAGACCTCCCGAGGCAAGGCAACGCTGAGTTCAGCAATGAAGGAACAGAGTATAGGAAATACCGGTAAGACTTGCAGTGCCCGACCAGTGGAGGCGGGCGCGTCGGTTGAGCAAGTTCGAACATAGAGTGGCCGTCGCCATGTCCTCTGGTTATTATCTGGCAGGACACATCCTAGTCTGCGCCGTGCGCGGGATTCTCCGTCCGAAAGCCAAATACTAAATGCACAGCAGCTTCTTGAGGGGCACCGATTTCAACCTCAACTATAACGGCCGACAGCTGCCCCATGCCGATTACTTCACGGAATTCGAATCTACAGAACGGGTTGGCGTCGTTTCACCCGATCGCTTCGGTGTCATTGGGGCCGCCACCTTGATCATGGCCTACGTCACCGCGTTCTACGACAGGTATCGCGAAAGGAAGGCGGAGTTCTTCGCCTATCCTGACTTCTTCACCTTTCAGTTGCAAGAGCCGGTCGCCAACTACGGTATGTTCGATGTGTGGCCCCATCATAAGAACGTGTTCATCGGCGGCGACCAGAACGAGCGCGCCGCTGCCATCACCGACCGGGCGGTAAACATTCTGCTCGTTCCCGAAGACCGCACAAGTGAGTTGGCCATTGAACCAGTCGGCCTCGAAAGCGCCCGTCGCAACATCCATCGCTGCTACGCCTATGCTACCGACGGTACCGTGGCGGATTCGAACCTGACCGTAATCTGCAGCAAACCGGAACTGGCAGACTGGGTCCGCAAGGTGCTAGCATCGGTCGAACCGTCCGAGAGCCCACAGCGGCGGACGTTGTGGGAAAGCGCACTAACATCGGATGGTCTGCCGGCTCAATCGTTCCGCGAGATCTCGCTCGAAGAAGCGTTGTCGGCGATTTGAGAACCTACCTCGTCGCCATCGTCGGATGCCGTGCTCGTGGGACCACAGCGGCGTCCGCCTATGGCAGCCATCCACGGGCCATGGTCTCCATGCTCTTGTCAATCGGGTACTTGGAGTTCCATCCGTGTATCTGTAGAGATCGACGCAATCCACGCCGAGTTGGGTGAGACTGTTTTTCCATGGCTGCTATGATGCCCGTCCGGGAATAGTCGCCGCTGACCTTGGTGTGCCCATGCCGTCTCCCAGAGGCCAGGCGCCGAGACCGATCACCGGTATGCGAGGACCATCCTTACCCAACTGTCGAAATTGCGTTTCTGCTCCTTTCCGTTCCGGTCCTGGATCAGATACCGACCGTGGCCTATAGTATACGCCATGTCTCCGCGGGTTACACCAAACCGCGGGCGGCAGCATCTCCCATGCAGAAATACTCCTTTCTCGCCCTCGCCCGAAACGCATTCAGCTGGCACGAAAACTGGCAGCAGGCCTGGCGCAGTCCCGAACCCAAATCTTCTTACGAAGTTGTAATCGTCGGCGGGGGCGGTCACGGCCTCGCCACCGCCTATTATCTGGCAAGTGTGCACCAGATAACCAATGTGGCGGTGGTAGAGAAGAGTTTTGTGGGAGGTGGCAACACCGGACGCAACACCGAAATTGTACGCTCCAATTACCTCTGGGACGAGGCTGCGCACCTCTACGAATTCTCCCTCAAGCTTTGGGAGGGCCTCACGCAGAATCTGAACTTCAACCTGATGTTCAGTCAGCGCGGCTTGCTCAGCCTGGGTCATAATCTGCAGGATATCCGCGATATCCGGCGTCGGGTAAACGCCAATAATCTTAACGGTATCGACAGCGAATTCGTCACCGCCCAACAGATCAAGGAAATGGTGCCGGCGATCGACATCTCGCCTTCGGCGCGCTATCCGATTCTCGGGGCGTCACTCCAGCGTAGGGGCGGCACCGCTCGCCACGATGCCCTCGCCTGGGGGTTCGCCCGTGCCGCCGATGCGCTTGGGATCGACATCATCCAGAATTGCGAGGTAACCGGTTTTCGACGGGAAGACGGAACCGTCACCGGGGTCGAAACCAGTCGCGGATTTATCGGCGCCAAGAAGATTGGGTGTGTCACGGCTGGGAACTCCGGCGTGCTCGCCTCCATGGCAGATCTTCGCCTCCCGCTGGAAAGCCGGCCGCTCCAAGCCTGGGTTTCCGAGCCGCTCAAACCGGTTCTGGACATGGTTATCATGTCGAACGCGGTGCACGCCTACCTCAGCCAGACCGACCGTGGAGAGCTGCTGTGCGGCGCCGGCGTCGATTCATACAACGGGTATGGCCAGCGCGGAAGTCCCGCGACGTTGGAGCATGCCATCAGTTCCATCCTCGAGATGTTCCCAACCTTCAGCAGGGTGCGCATGCTCAGACAATGGGGGGGCACCGTCGACACCTGCCCCGACGCCTGCCCCATCATCGGCACAACGCCGCTAAAAGGACTCTACTTCAACTGCGGCTGGGGTACCGGTGGATTCAAGTCGACTCCGGGATCGGGCTGGGTGTTCGCTCACACCATCGCACGTGATGAACCCCATCCTCTCAACGAACCGTTCGCTTTGGAACGTTTCGCAACCGGCCATCTCATCGACGAGCACGGCGCGGCCGGCGTCGCTCATTAGAAGGAACCGATTTAGTGCTCCTGATAGATTGTCCCTTCTGCGGGGCCCGCGACGAATCCGAATTCACGTATTCCGGGGAAGCCCACATCACCCGGCCAGCGGAACCGCAAACCCTCTCCGACGAGGAGTGGGCCGACTACCTGTTCTACCGCCGCAATAGCCGCGGTCGGCACCTGGAACAGTGGAACCACGCCTCGGGCTGCCGGCGTTATTTCAATGTCGAACGAGACACGGTAACCTACCAGATCAAGTCGGTCTACAAGGTCGGTGAACAACCTCCAAGGGAAAGGAATTGAAGCAGGGATTCAGGCGCGCCAGTGGAGGTCGCATCGACCGCGGCAGACCGCTTCGATTTTCGTTCAACGGCCGCACGCTGATGGGGTTTCAGGGAGATACCTTGGCATCAGCCTTGATCGCCAACGGAGTCCACCTGGTCGCTCGCAGCGTTAAGTATCACCGGCCCCGTGGTATCATCGCCGCCGGCTCCGAAGACCCCAACGCCATCGTCCAGGTAGGTGAAGGCTCTGCAAGCTCGCCCAACCTGATCGCCACTGAGGTGGAGTTGTATGACGGTCTGACGGCACGCAGCGTGAATGTATCACCGAACGTGGAGTTCGATTGGCGATCCGTACACGGATGGTTTGCCCGCTTCATGCCTCCCGGATTCTATTACAAGACCTTCATGTGGCCAGCTGGATGGTGGCGCTTTTACGAACACCAGATTCGCAAGGCCGCCGGTTTTGGAGTCGTTCCCGACCGTCCGGATCAGGACAGCTATGATCACATGAATGCCCATTGCGATGTCCTGGTCGTGGGCGGCGGTCCCGCCGGCTTGAGCGCGGCACTGGAAGCGGCCCGGGCGGACGCGCGGGTCATTCTCCTGGACGAGCGGGCGGAACCGGGTGGGAGCTTGTTGGGCAGCTCGGAGCAGATTGAAGGGGAATCCGCGGTCGCGTGGGTAGACGCGACTGTTCGAGAGCTACGCTCGTTTCCACAAGCACAGATTTTGACCCGCACGACGGGGTCCGGTTATTACGAGCACAACTTCCTCCTGGCGCTGGAACGCCGCACCGACCACCTGAGGCCTGGTGGCGGCAACGGCACCCGACAACGGCTGTGGCGACTGCGCGCAAAACAGGTGGTGCTCGCAAGCGGCGCCACCGAACGGCCTTTCGTCTTTTCCAACAACGACCGGCCGGGTGTCATGCTGGCGGCGGCCGTTGGCGAGTATGTGCAGCGGTACGCTGCGCTACCGGGCTCGGGGGCGGTGATATTCACCAACAACGACAGTGCCTACGCGGTCGCGTTCGAACTTCAGGAAGCGGGGATCGAGATCGCAGCCATCGTCGATCCACGTCCCGCCGGCGTGCTTGCAGGGGCCGCCCGCGAACGAGAGATAGAGGTCCGGGATAGCCACGTCGTCTTCGATGTCCTCGGAACGAAGAGGATTGGCGCTGTTCGTGTCGGAGCCCTGGGTGCCGACGGACAGTCCCTGGCTGGCAAGTCCACCTGCATTCAATGTGACCTGTTGGCGGTTTCGGGGGGTTGGAACCCCAACGTGCAGCTCCACGCGCAGTCCAGAGGCAAACCTCGCTACGACGGCGGAAAAGCCTGTTTCCTGCCGGGAGATCCGGTGCAGGCCGAGCGCTCCGCAGGTGCTTGCAACGGCACCTTCGAGACGGCCGCTTGCATCGCTGAAGGTTTCGCGGCCGGCGCAGCCGTTGCTCAGCTTGCGGGATTCGGTGACGGCTCCGTGACCGGAATCGTGCCTGCCACTGATCTTGTCACCGGCGATCCGATTCGAGCATTGTGGGTCGTTCCCGGTACGAAACCAGTCAGTCGAGCCCCGAAGCAGTTCGTCGATCTGCAGATGGACGTAACCGCCGCCGACCTTCTCATATCCGCGCGAGAAGGATACCGATCGATCGAGCATGTAAAGCGGTACACGACCCTGGGCATGGGCACCGATCAGGGGAAGCTGGGAAACGTCAACGGGATAGGGGTGCTCGCAGACTACGGCAAGACCGATCCCGGATCAGTCGGCACCACAACCTACCGGCCGATGTACACACCGGTAACCTATGGAGCCATGTCAGGTGGCGAGCAGGGCGATCTGTTCGATCCGGTGCGAAAGACGGCGATTCATTCGTGGCACGTGGAGCAGGGCGCGCTTTTCGAGGACGTGGGTCAGTGGAAACGGCCATGGTACTTTCCTCGCGGAGCCGAGTCGATGGAAGAGGCGGTCAATCGGGAGTGCAGGGCGGCCCGAGCGAGCGCCGGTATACTCGACGCCTCCACCCTGGGCAAGATCGATATCCAGGGACCGGACGCATCTCGTTTTCTGAACCGGATCTACACGAATCCGTTTCTGAAGCTGCCCATGGGACGCTGCCGCTACGGCTTGATGCTGGACGAGAATGGCATGGTCATCGATGATGGCGTGACGGCCAGACTTGGTGACTCTCACTATCTGATGTTTACTACGTCCGGCGGAGCTGCTCGCGTCATGTCGTGGCTCGAGCTCTGGTTGCAAACCGAATGGCCCGATCTCAAGGTGTTTCTGACCTCGGTCACGGATCACTGGGCAACCGTCTCCATCTGCGGGCCGAATGCGCGTAATATTCTACAGAAGCTTTGTTCCGACCTGGACTTATCCAACGGAAGTTTCCCTTTCATGAGTGTGTGCGGCGGCACCGTTGCCGGCGTCGCGGCGCGGATCTTTCGCATAAGCTTTACCGGAGAGCTGACCTACGAAATCAATGTGAACGCTAACCTGGGACGTCATGTGTGGGAAGCGGTTATGGACGCAGGCGAGGAGTTCCAGATCACCCCATTCGGCACCGAAGCGATGCATGTGCTGCGTGCTGAGAAGGGATACGTCATCGTCGGTCAGGACACGGACGGCTCGGTGACGCCCGTCGACCTGGGGATGGACCGTATGGTGGCGAAGAACAAGGACTTTCTGGGAAAACGCTCCCTTTCCCGCTCCTACATCGCCCAACCGGATCGCAAACAGTTTGTCGGTTTGCTCACCGAGGATCCGCTAACGGTGCTACCCGAGGGGGGCCAGATCGTCGATGATCCGCAGGCGCCACTGCCTCGACCGATGCTGGGTCATGTCACTTCTTCCTACTACAGCGCCAATCTGGAAAGATCGATTGCGCTGGGGTTGGTCAAGGGAGGCCATAGTCGCATGGGCGATAAGGTTTACGTCCAGGATTTCGGCGGCGACAGCGTGAGAGCACGCGTTTCCAACCCGGTGTTCTACGATCCCGATGGGGAGCGTCAGAATGTCTGAACCAGTGGCACAGGAAAGCCCGTTGGCTGCCGCTCTGGCCACAAACTCAGGTCCCGGCGCAAGTGCCAGAGAGGCAAGTGTGCTGGTCGAGAGTGCTTTCGCAGGTTACCTGAATCTTCGAGGTGATCCCGGTGACCGTACCTTCTTGAACGCCGCGAGCGACGTACTTGGTTTCGGTCTGCCGGAAGAACCCAACACCGTCGCAGCGGCCGCGCAGCCGACCCAAGCGGGCGTGACCGCGTGTTGGTTGGGACCGGACGAATGGATGGTGATCACGCCGCCTGATCGGCAGACCGGACTAATGACGGCACTGATACAGGCGACGGCTGACCGGCATGTAGCCGTTACCGATCTGACTGGCGGGTACACAACGATCCAGCTAAGCGGCCCTCGGGTACGCGATCTGCTGGCCAAGGGATCGACCCTCGACCTACATCCGCGGAGCTTCGGCGCCGGACAATGCGCCCAGACCAACGTCGGCAAGACGGGTGTGTTGTTGATTCCGGCGGTCAATGATGTCGACGTCCAAAGCTTCCAGCTGGTCGTGCGCCGCAGCTTCGCAGATTATCTGTTCCATTGGATCCAGCATTCGTCCACTGAGTACGGCCTCCGAATTGAGGCTGGATCAGCGGGAGACTGAGATGACCCACGACCTCGGGCGATACCATCCATCTATGCCGTTTTGAAGCGGTACTCTGTAGTCTGCCGGTAGGTCTGTCCGGAACGCAGGATCACCTTCGGAAAATGAGGTTTGTTAACCGCGTCCGGAAAATTCTGGGTCTCGCAACAGAACCCGCTGAATTGATCGTACACCGTACCCGATTTGCCTTCGTAGCCGTTCAAAAAGGTTCCGGAATACAGCTGCATTCCGGGTTCCGTCGTCCACACCTCCATTTGGCGCCCGCTGGCAGGATCGAACGCTTCCGCAACCAACACGGGACTCTCTCGACTGCGGCTTGAGAAGACGTAGTTGTGGTCGTAACCGCATTCGAGCTCGGCAATCCTTGCGCCCATCCGCCTGGGTGACCGGAAATCCAAGGGCGTTCCTTCAACCCCGAGGATCTGACCGGTAGGTACGCCATCTGGATCGCGCTCGGTGACGTAGTCTGAGTAAACGGTGATTTCGTGATCGAGGATGGTCCCGGCTCCGGATCCGGCCAGGTTGAAGTAAGAGTGATTGGTGAGGTTAACGGGCGTCGCCGTGTCGGTGCTCGCTTCGTAGTCGATTCGCAGTCCGTTTGCATTCGTTAGCGAGTAGACGACCTGGACGTTCAGTCTGCCCGGGTAATTTTCCTCCCCGTCCGGGCTAACGTAGGCGAACCTGACCGCCGGCCCCGTCTCCAGTATCTCGGCCTCCCAGATCCGTTGATGAAATCCGACCTCGCCCCCGTGAAGGTGGTGGGGATCGAGATTGCGAGCTAGCTGATACTGCGTGCCGTCGAGGGTGAAACAGGCATTGGCGATCCGGTTTGCGACCCTCCCCACGGTACAACCCATGTATGGTTCGTTTTTCTCGTATTCCTGGACAGAATCAAAACCCAGAATAACATCGGCGAGTATGCCGTTGCGATCCGCCACATGGAGCTCGGTGATGGTCGCACCGAGGGCAATGATCCGAACCCTTGAGCCGAGGGTGTTCTCAAGCGTGAAACGCTCGACTGGACCGGCTTCGGCATCGCCGAAATGATCGCGATCGATCCTTGTCATTTTTTCTGAAACGTCTCGGTCAAGGTCCGTCCGACTCGCTGTCATCTGCGATCGATCGAACGTTGTTCTTGCCCGCTCTCTTGGCCGCGTACATTGCCTCGTCTGCCAAGCGCACCGCATCCTCCGTGCTTTTAGGGATACCATGGTAGATTCCCACTGATACGGTGCCTTTGGTTTTAGCTGCAACTTCAGCACGGATACGTTCGGCCAAAACAGCGGCCGTATCGACTTCCGTCGGTTCCAGGACTACGGCGAATTCGTCGGCCCCCCACCTGAAAACAAAGTCGGACCGGCGCACGACAGATCGGAGGACCGTTGACATGTCCACGATAAATCGATCCCCCGCCTCGTGCCCATCCAGGTCGTTGATCTGCTTGAGAGAATCGGAATCCAAATAAATGAGTGCCAGAGGATTGTTGGTTCGCGAAGACACCTCCACTTCGCGCCCGAAAATGTCTTCGAACCCGCGCCGGTTGTAGAGTCCAGTCAGTACGTCGATTCTGGATTCCACTTCCATCTCTCGAGCCGCCGCGGCGTTGATTTTCGCCAGATTGAGAAAGAGCTTGCGCGCGGTCTCGGAAATCGCTGGTTCTGGATCGGCATCAGTGGCCTCCAGCCATAGAATGGAGTTGCGGCCGCTGTGTTTGGCTGTGGCCTGAACCTCAGCGACAGCGCCGCTGAGGAGGTAGACCGATTGCGCTGTTGACAGAACGCAGTCGGGATCGATGACGACACCACCTCCCGACACGGTAACCTCGAAACCGAGAGTTCGTTCACACTGCAGACGAAATTCGTTGCACAGGTCCCAGGTATTTTGTCGGTTAACCTGAAGGAGAGCATACTGATCTCCTCCCGTCCTGTACGCCGATTTGAGCTCGGCACTCAGGAGGTTCTCGAGGATCTCCAATACCCTGTCGCCTACCGCGACGCCGCGATCCTTGTTTATGGAGGAAAACGAATCGATGTCGAACTGGACGAGGGATTCCAGCTCACCATCCCTGAGTAGATTCGCCATATCCACGTGTAGGTGAGACACGCCCGTCAACAATGAAGACACGTCGCAATCTCGTCGGTTGAAGTCCACCCGGCTTATTGATACTCTCTTAACCTAATGAAATTCCGACGGCGGGTCTCGTGGACAGTGCGCTGAACAAGCGACAGATCGATGAATTCTTCGACATCGGCTTTACGACGATCGAGAGGTTCTTCGATGAATGTGAGATGGCTGAGATTTCGGCCGGCTTCGATCGTCTGCTGCAGATCGCCGAAGAAATCGCCGCATCTCCCGAGTTCGATCCGGACAAGGGCATCGTCGAATACGACGGCTCTTACTTCGACCTGCGCATGGCGAACGCGAAGGAGATCGAAATCCGCAAGGTTGCGTGGTGTGGCGGCGCCGTTCCGGTGCTGTTGCATTACGGCCGCCACCCCCGATTGTTACGTGCGGCTTCGCAGCTGCTCGATTCTGCTGAGATGAACCACCTCATCAACCAGGCTCACCTGAAGATGCCGGGTACGAAGGTAGCGTTCGGATGGCACCAGGACAGTGTAAATCGGGGTTTCCACAAAGGGTTATTTACCGATGTCAATGGGCGTGGCAGCTTCGTGCAGACCGGCCTTGCGGTCGATCCGGTGAGTTCCGAGTCGGGTCCCCTCGCTTTCATTTCCAACATTGGAAAAGGCCACCTGCCACACAGCGAATCGGGGCGCCTGTCGGCCGACCAGGTGGATGAGTCGAGACAGGTTACTCCGCTACCTAACCGGGGCGATCTGCTGCTATGGCATCCCTTCGCCATCCACGGCAGCAACCCAAACACGTCGCAACAACCACGACGCATCCTGATCAACGGCTACGCCTATCCAGGTGCTACACAACGCCGCTACGCCGGTAGCGAGAAGGGCGCGGGAGAACTGATTCGGGCAAATCTCCCTGGCACCGACGAAAACTGGAGATCGACATGAAACAGCCGACGGCAGCCCAGCGGAAACAATGGGATGAGGATGGTTATCTGGTATTCGAGAACGCAATTTCCGGTGAACTACTGCAGAGGCTCCAGAATGCTTTCGACCACTGGTCGGAGGAGTGCAAGCCAGATTGGCTCGCTCGCGTCGCCGCCGGTGAAACAGCTCCTTCGTTCTATGATTTTCCAAATTCGTTGAAGAAAGACGATGCTTTTCTGGAGATCGCCGATCATTCCAGCTACTACGGTTGTCTCAAAGCGTTCTGCGACGGCGAGCCTATCCTACAGGACGTCGGGCCACGCATCGTTTCTCCCTCGCCGCTGAGCTATACCAGCTGGCATGCCGATACCCCTCACAGTCGGCCGTTGCACATAAAAACTCAGATATACCTGAGCGACATGGCCCATGGAGGTGGAGAATTCGCCTACATCTCCGGAAGCCACAAGCCGGACTACGCACCGTCCGCACATCCCCGCCGGCAGGAGGAGATGCCCGGTCTCGCTCGGTTTTCGGGCCCAGCGGGAATGGCGATCATGTTCAACTGTTATGGTTGGCATACCGCTCTGGACAACGACGGCGAGATCCCGAGGAAGTCGATCATCATCACCTACCACAAGCGGACCGAAAATGACCTCGTCGAGCGGAGTCCGTTCAAGTTTCTGGAGGAGCGCTGTACCCATGAGGAGCGGCGCCGGTTTCTCTGTCTGCAAGCTTGATGGCGCGCATCGACGCTCACGTTCACGTCTTCGCTCGCGAGTCGAGCCGGTTCCCCCGCATCACCGACCGCTACTGCCCCGGCGATCGGGAAGAAACGGCGGAAAAACTGCTCACCGCCATGGACTCCCATAAGATCGACGGCGCGGTGCTGGTGCAGATCGGTGGCAACGAGTTCGAGCACCACGCCTATCTGGTCCACTGTCTAGAGAATCACACTCAGCGCTTTCGGGGCATCGCCGCCATCGCTCCGACCTCATCGGAACCTGAAGCACTGATGGACCGGCTGGCGGAAACGCCAGGACTGATCGGTTTCCGGCTGTTTGCTGTCGGCGGCCCAACGGACCCGTTCGGCCCCGTGGTTGTAGAGGAGTTGGAGACCTATCGCATCTGGAAACATGCGGCGGCCAACGACTTCGTCATCTGGCTATATCCGCCGGCGACCCAGGTACACCTGGTCCCTCATCTCCTGGAAGCGTTCCCGAAGGTGCGAGTGGTTCTCAATCATCTAGGAGTATGTCCTGGAGAAGGGCAGGCTTCCCGCGACGAGAAGGGGCGGCCGCGTATCGAGACTCCGAACTACAATCCGGCGTTTCACACGACCTATCGATTCTCCAAGTACGAGAATGTGGCGGTCAAACTCTCTGGTCAGTACGCGTTCAGCAAGGAGGATTTTCCATACCGGGATCTAACTCGTTGGCACGACCGGTTGCTGGGCAGCTATGGCTCGAAGCGCCTGATGTGGGCGACCGATTTTCCCTGGATCCAGGAGGACCCTGGCTATGGACCCTTGACCACGATCATCCCTGAATTGCTCCCCGAGCTGAGCGATGAAGAGCACTCGGACATCATGGGGAATACCGCGCAGACCTTCCTGCGCTTTCCGGCCAGCTGACCTCGCATCGCCAACCGTGCGCGTGATGCCCCGCCATCGGAAACCAGCCGCGTAGGGTGATCGCGGGCTGGTCGCGCTTACTGGATTCGATGTCGTTCCTGGGCCTCGCCGTCATCAAGCGCAGTACTGTCGAATGCAGCTGGCCGGGCGACTTGGCGCGATCATTACGTGCCTGTGCCTACGGCGTTAGGCGAACCAGAACGCGTAGATCTCGCCGCGAATGAGCGTGAAGCGGAGACGCACGGAACGACCTTGAAGCGACGACAGATCGGCATGCTCTTTCCAGCCTAGAGCAACGTCGATATCATCCGTTGACGCCGGGATGCTGTCGTCGAGGCTGAACCCCGGAAGCGGCTTCTCTTCTTCCGGGTCGACAATCTCGGCTCGCACCTGACCGCGCCAGGCGTCGATGTTGGCGCGCAACTCGCGGCCGTCGATCTCGAGCGGCTTGGTCGTCACGCTTCCGAGCTCGATTCCCCCCTTGAGCGAAACGAAACCATCGAGACGCAGACGGGCCACGCAGATGGCGCCCCCGTCGAGGCCGCCCCGGTTCATGGAATCGGCAATGGTGTCGGACCGCGCCCGCAGGCCGGAGTAATAGAAATACAGCTTGTCGCCGCGCACGATCGGTCCGTTGCTGTTCTGGATCTGCCCGGTGTCGTAGTTGCGGCCGTCCTCCACCGGCGACTGCTCCTGAAACGGCGCACGGTTCGCCACCCGCTTCCAGTTGATCAGGTCGCGGCTAACCGTGAGCTCCACCGACTTGCGGCTGTCCACGTTCTCGTAGAGCGGCGGATGTTTCCCGGACCAGTGATGCATCACCGGCATGCCGATGTAGAGTCCCTCGTACGGAAAGACCGGGTGGTTGTAGACGTCGGTGCGCCATTCCTCGGGGCGGTTGTAAACCGGCGTCAGGTAGGCGTCATCGTCGAAGAACCGTTGCAAGCGCTCGAAGCCGTTCTCCTGGTCCACCTGGTCAGCGTGAAAGACCAGCAGCTGCTCGCTCCAGTTCTGGAAGTCGTCGCTAGTGGTGATATACCAGGAGCGCCCGTACGGGCCGCGGTGTTTTACCGTGGCGATGAACACGCCGTTGTCGGCGTCGTAGGTGAAATGGGACTGATCGGCGGTGGGACAGGGCGGGTACCCCAACTCCTCCCAGTGGATATGATCGGGCGAGGCGATTGGATGCAACGCCTTGTCGCGGTAGATCACTCCCTTGAACCGACGGTTTGGATCGTCTTCGTTCGGGTCGTACACCGTGAACAGGCTGGCGCCATCGCGAATGATGTTGTTGTCGGTGCCGATGCGGGTGCCGTTCCAGTTGAGCCCCGGATAGTCGTAGATGCCCAGGAACGGCTTCTCCCAGTTGACGCCGTCTTCGGAGGTGGCGTAACAAACTGCGATGGTCATGGGCGTGGTGCCGGTCTGGTCGACTTCCAGCTCCTGCTCGAGAACCTCCGCCTTGCCGGCGTAGATCACTTTGTAGAGACCTTCCTCAGGATCCCAGACCGGGGTGTTGCGGATCTGGCAGGTCATGTTCTCCCAGCGGTACTCCGGCCGGATCACGGCGTTGCCGGGAAACTTCTTAAGCTGGTGCATCTTGCGTGCCAGGTTGTCGATGCGCTCGATGTGGAAGTCATCGAGGAAAAGGAACTTCACGAATACCTTCTTTCTACGGTGCGTTCCGACGTATGCGCGCCGGAGCGCCCTTGTCGGTACTTCAGTGACTCCGGCGGCGAATGCGCTCCATCGCCCCTTCTTCGGCCTGTTCGATCATCGGTTGCGGAACGGGCGGTGAGGTCAGCAGCTCTGGATGCTCGCGCACGTACCCCTTCGCGTAGTTGGTCTTCACGCTCCACCGACCTTGCCCAGGTCGACGATCATGCGCCGGCGGGACCAGGTTTCGTTGTGGCCCTGGCTACGATCATGCTGTAGCCCCACTCACCGTACCCATCCCTTCCAACTACCGTTGCATCGTATACCTTGTTCCAGAGGGTACCCTGGGCGCCAGGCTTGAAGATGGCACTGCCGTACCCCTGACCAGGCTGTCGCGTCTCCGACCAAGAATAGAGATCATACCCCGTGGTCAGGTAGTTGCCCATCGGTCCGTAGACCGCGCGAGGGGACGGAGTGATTCGGATAGTTGCTGTATGGATCGAGCGCGAAGCTGCGGTAGGCAGGGCGCTCCCAGCGCAGTTGCAGACGCGGCCGGGTCGTTTCGGGGGCACCCTGAGTGCGCTCTTTCTGAGCGCCAGAAGTTTGGGCAAAAACCAGCAGGGCGATCAGAATCTGCCCGAAGATCCAGCAAATTCGGGGCGCGTGATTCATCGACTATCCCTCAAGTGGCCGCGGTGCGCTCGAACGGCTTGCATCGAGCAAGGTCGAATTCTTACGGACCGTAAGTTGCTGTTAAAAAAGAAGATATTTCGGCAACTCGATCACACGGTACGAAAAGGACGGCGCCGGGGCAAGCGATTCTTAACGACTCGGTTAGACGCGTCCCGGGAACGATCGTCCTCTCACCTGCTTGAAGGGAGGAACCTTTGGAGCGTCGGTTACGGCTTCGTCCTTGACGGAGGTAGCACGCATGTAGTGAGTGGCGTACCCACGCCGGCGTTTGGATGAGGTGTTGGCACCGCTCTGATGCAGGGTCAGGCTATGATGGAAGCTGACGCTTCCGCGTTTGAGGGGAGCCGGTGCCACCGGCCAATCCCCACTATTCAGCTCGTCGACCAACGCACCTCGAGCCGGATTCGAGAGCATGCCCCATTGGTGGGTGCCCACTGCGAAATTGAGGCAACCGTTCTCCAGAGTGGCGTCGTC
Source organism: Candidatus Latescibacterota bacterium (assembly GCA_965217095.1). GTDB lineage: Bacteria > Latescibacterota > UBA2968 > UBA8231 > UBA8231 > CAYNZV01. Next base: position 3,674,187 of record OZ244235.1, on the reverse strand, counting down.
GATAGCAGTCCAGGCGGAGACCAGATCCATCGGGAAGATATCCCTCCATGACCCCGAATCTTGATGCCAACCCTGTGCAGTGCCCGTCTCGGGCGCTTTCATAAAGAGCTGATCGTTATAGAGCTTGATGTCGTCGGTGCCGAGTAAATCGGCGATGATGTCGACGATTTTGGGGTTGGTTGCATGTTGCCACATCACTTCGTCGTGCACCGCCAGCATGTGGAGCTTGCGCACCGATAGTACCTGGTCGGTGACCTCGCGTTCGCCCCTTCGAAAGACCTGCTCCTGCTGAATACACCGTTCGGGGATGTGCTCGGCTTCGCCGGAGGCGATCAGATCGGCACGTCCGGCCAGGGCATCGACTTCGTCGTCGGTGAGGACGTCTTCGACAGTGATAAATCCGTTGACTTTGAACGAAGTGCGTTGTTCCGTAGTTAGATTATGCAGGACTGACTGCGTTTGGGTCATCGGGGTTCGAGTGGATTGGACTCACGGGAGGTGGAGTGGTTGTTTTGGTCCTGTACATGCTGTATATATCCAACATATACAAGGAGTGAATCCGATGATAGTGCACCTGAACCGCTCTTCTCAACAGCCATTGGTCGACCAGATCGTCAGGCAGATCCGCACACAGATCCTTTCCGGCGTACTGCAGTCCAATACCCCTTTGCCGTCCATCCGTTCACTCGCCCATGAGCTCGAAATCAGTACTATCACCGTCACTCGCGCCTTCGACGCCCTGAGTCGCGAAGAATTGATTCTGGCAATCCCGAGAAAAGGGTTCTTCGTCAATCGCCTTCCCCGAATGAAAAGGATGGGCATTGCCCTGGACCGCCTGTATGCTCAGCTGGAACCCGCAGTGGCGGAAGCGGTCGACCAGGGATTGAGCCCGACGCGGATTCGGCGAACATTGATGCGAATGCTCGATGCGAGAAAATCTCCCAAGTGAGATGTAGTCTAAAGCTCGACCGCCATCACCCAGAACGGACTCTTTCCCACCTCGAATTCCTCCGCCCGATCCAGCTTGCCAGATTCGGGATCGACACGGAAAATGACCATACGACCGGCGGCCTCCCCGGCGCAATAAAGAAAACGTCCCCCCGGCTCGACGTTGAACGAACGTGGACTGGACGGAACGGAGAAATGACCGAACGGGCTCAGTGATCCGTCACTATCGACGTTGAACCCAACGATACTGTCGTGTCCGCGATTGGAAGCGTAGACCCACTTTGAGTTTGGATGCATCTCGATGTGGGCCGTGTGCCCGCTGCGGTCAGCGCCAGCAGGCAGCGTATCCAGGTGTTGGAACATCGTCAGCGTGCCGCTCTCTTCGTCGAAGCGATGCGCGGTTGCTGTGTTCCCTTGCTCATTGACGATGTATACCGTGTCGCCGTCGTTCGAGAAACAGAGATGGCGCGGCCCTGTGTTGTCGTCGGGCGGCACCACCTCAGCCGGTTCGTTCGGCGTAAGTTGGCCGCTCTTGTTGTCGAAGCGAAACTGGCTGGTTTGGTTATTCGGGCAGACATGAGGCACGAAGACGAAGCGCTCGGAAGCGTCCAACTGAATGCAGTGAGCCTTGATGCCGGTGTCGATCCGCTGTACGAGCTCGCCGATAGATCCGTCGTCGCCAAGCCGGTGGACAGTTACGCCGCCGCCGCCATAGAAAGCGGTGAGCAGAAAGCGGCCTGCCCCATCGGTTATCAGATGGGCGGGTGTCCCGATTCCCGTGTCCACCTTGTTGATCAATGTCATTTCACCCGAAGCGCGATCGAGGCTGAGGCTCGCCAGGGTCGACGAACCCACATGGGCCAGCAGCAGTTTGTCCATGTCGGGGTGAAGAAAAAGTGCTCCGGTCGGTCCATGGGCGTTGCTCGTCGCCCTTAGATCGAGGGCGCCGGATTCAGTGTCGATATCGTACAGTTTGATGGCCTCGTCGGCGGTTAGCGAAACAAAAAGTACTGTGTTGGCACCAGATGCCATGCTCGTCTCCTCCTCAGATCGTCAAATCCTACGCTAAGTCCGGCTCAGTCACCCGGTCGTTGTCGCTCAAGCAGACGGTGGCGTACAAATTCCCGTGCGGACAACTGTTCCCGAACACCTTTGAGGTTGCGACTCAATGCCCATAACAGCGCCGCCAAAAGGTGTGAAATGGTAAGATAGACCAGCTCGGGTTCCCATGACAGGGAGTTGGATGGTATCTCATTCAGGCGCTCGAATATCAACCCGCCGGCAAGTCCTCCGAGGCCGCCTCCCAAGGCAATGGAGAACATCGACACCGTGAAACCCTCGGCACGGTATTCGGTTGAAACCGACTCCATCATGACTGGAGTCTGGCCGCTCTGTAAGCCCGCTTCGAAGGCGCCCCACATGAAATAGAAAAATCCGGCCGCGACAATCAGGTTCAGGCTGCCGCTTGGCAAGAACTGCCAGAACGGCGCCAGAACAAACATGCCGCCGAGTGCGAGGTTAATGGCTGCTCGGGAACCGTGAGACTGGACCAGTCGACCCCAGAAATACAGTGTTGCCAGGTGACCCAGCGAACGGACCGAGATCATCCACACGAAATACAGGATCGGCATGCCACGCTCGGTGAACACCACGACCCAAAAAGGGAGCGATGCCGCGTGGATCAGATTCAAGGTGCCGTTGAAAAGGCAGTATCTCTGCAGCTCGCGAGTCTTTAGCGCAGCAAAGAATCGGTGTCGCAGGCCTTCCGTGGGCCGCTCGGATGGGAGTTCCCTGACCCGGCGCACCAGCCAGGCCGACACCATCGTGACCAGAAATGCGGCGACGTAGAGCCAGCCGAAACGCTCCACAGCGGGTTGCGATCCCAGATACCACCCGACAAACAGGGGAGGCACGAGCTCGACGCCGCGACCCGCCATCCTCAGGCGCGCCAAAAACATGGGCAACGATGCCCGTGTGGTGTTGTCCTGAACCAGAGGCCACCAGGCGGCCATTCCGATCTGAATCATGGCGAAACGGCTGGCGATTGTGAGTATGGCGATCCACATGTACCTGGAGTCCACCTGTCCGAAGTACGCCAACATCGCCAAACCCAAAATGACGGGCGCCGATAACAGACGCATGTGGAAGATCAACTGGGCTTTGGTGGTCGACCGCATCACCTGTACGCCGACGACCCGCAACAGCCTGCTGCCGTTGGAGAGGGTTTCCAGAACTCCCAGGTGAAACGGGGTCGCCCCCAACGCGAGCAGAAACAACGACGCGGTGGATGCGATGAGATGGCCGGCAAAGCGGGCGGACGACGAAGCACCGATCAACAGCGATTGACCGCGGTGGCGCTCTTGCTCTGTCAGGTGTCCATCGGTAGCTGGCGTCGGATGTTCGTCCATCAGGTTGGCGAGGTCGACACGGACAGGCGCTGTCGTCTCGACTCTCTCAGGGCTAAACCGGTGTGCACTGCAAGGGTTGCCATCACCACCCCTCCCCCCATCATGACGAGCACCGAAGGCTGCTCGCCAATAGCGAGCCATACCCAATACGGACCCAGCATCATTTCCAGCAGAAAAATCAAACTGACTTCAGGCGCCAATATGTAGCGCGGTGCCATCACGAAGCAGACGAGCGAAATCGGCATCACGACCAAACCCATGATCCCCAGAAGGGCGGCGTCTCGCAGTCCTAGTGCCTCCGGTGTGGTCAAAGGCAAGACTGCCAGCGCCACGAAGAAAGAGCTGATTGTCAAGCTGGGCGTCATGTCTAGATGACGCACATGGCGTACGAGGGTGAGGTAGATGGCCAGGCAGACCGATCCCGCCAGCGCAAAGAGATCCCCCGGTTTCACGCTGCCGTACTCCGCAGAAACGGTCAGCGCTATTCCGGCGATTGCCACCGGAATAGCCATCCAGGTACGCAATGGGACCGCTTCCCGCAGAAAAAGTCGACTCAATACCGCGCCCCAAAGCGGGGACAATCCGAGGATGATAAGTGTGTTCGCGACGGTAGTGTGGCGGATCGCGAGGACGAAGAATACCATGCCGCCGCCGCGAATCAGCGAGGCAACCAGACCCAGGCGACCAATAGCGGTGAATGACGTGACTACGGCGCGGCCGCGCATCACCAACTGTGCCGCCGAGAGAGCTGTGGCGATCAGCAACCCTCTCCAGAACAGCAAGGTCCAGTGGTCCACGGAGATGAGACGTATCAACAGGCCGTCGGGGCTTATGACCACGACCCCGGCAAGCGCCAACAGAATCCCTTTGAGGTGTGGGCTGGGAGCGGTCGCCACGCTCAATAGGGAGCCTTACGAATCTGCGCCGCGGCGAGCGACTCCCTCAACTGGCCACCGTCGCGTCATCCACCCGAAGCATCTTGCGCACGTTTTGCGTGTCCCCAACCTCGGTCTGTCGGATCATCAGCTCGGACACCGGGAGATGATCGTTCAATTCCAGCTTTTCGCGCACGAAACCTTCACCGTACGCCGTCCGCGCGTGAGCTCCCATGGATCCCAAATCCAGCAGCATGCGGTTGCGCGCCCACTGTTCGTCGTGTCCTTGAGTCTCGAAGCACGCCTCCGCCTGCACCCGCTTTTCGAACCACTCATCCGACAGCTCCACGACCAGATCCAGCTGGCTCAGATCGAACGCCTGACCCGGCCAGAAGGTCGTGGCGACCTGGTGCGGACGCCACGTGGAACCGGGGCGGGGCAGCTCGGCGCGCAACTTCGCCTCAGCAGCGGCGATGCCCACTTCAGTGTGATCCGAACGGTAGCGCATGGGCCTTCCGCAGTCGGTGAAGGGGCTTTCCGTAAGCATGATGTGCGGTCTCACCTCGACAATAAGCTCGGCGATGCGGTCGATCACCGCGGGATTCTCCGAGATGAGGAACGGTTTGTCCGGGAAATTCAACATGCGTATGTCGGTGATTCCGAAGATGGCTGCCGCATCGCGCAGTTCCTTCTCTTTCTGTTTGATATACTTGTCGGCCGAGGCGTTTACGATGGAAGCATCGCGCTCGGATTCCGGCTTGCGCAGCTCCTCCATCCAGTCTTCTCGATGGGTGCTGCCCCCGTGGGTCACGACGCAGAGGGTAGCTTCATCCCCCCGTTCGACATGTTTCCCAAGTGTTCCCGAAAACCAGGTGAAATCGTGGGGATGGGCACATACGGTAAGTATGCGCAGCTTGCGATCAGTCATAGGTTTCTTCTCCAAGTCATAGGTTTCTTCTCCAGTTATCGTTTTCTCGTGCTGTCAGCCATCGAATGGCCGTTGATCTTTCCGGATTCCACATCCAATTTTTTGCGCTTATTCGATTGTCCGATGCACCAATATAGAATATCCTTTGCAGCCGGACATCTCGGTCCGGAGCGATCGTTGTTTCAGAGATTTCTCTCACGCGGAGAACTAGCGGGCCATGGACCTCATAGACCCCAAGAAGTACCGACAGCTCTTTCTGGACGACGGCGCCGTGGAAAGCAAGATCGGCGTGCGCCAGCAGCTGCATCAACCCGATAAGTGTGGTCCTATAGTTTGGCCCGACGTTGCCAGAGGCGAAGACGGCCTGCAGAGCCGAGTCTCGCCCCAGTGGAACTCAGAGAAGAAGCTGTGGGAATGGTGGCTCGGCTCCGACTACGCCACCTCCGAGGATGCAGAGCATTGGGATCGTACACCCATCGAGGAATCTCCCCGGCACCTGGTGAGAGACGAGCGCGACCCCGATCCGAATCGACGCTACAAAGGTATGTTGAGCAACGGTACCAATAACAATCAATGTCCCGGGCTCTCGGCGGACGGCATTCACTGGACTCGCCCGAACGTTGCCCAAATCCCCAGCCAGGACGAGTCCCAGTTCACCTACGACCCCTACAACGAGCAGTTCATCGCTATGGTGAAGCAGAGCACTGAGTGGGGCCGGTCCGTATTCCTCTCCACCAGCAAAGATGGCGAGCACTACTCCGAGCTCGAGCTCATCTTTAATACCGATGAGCAGGATTGGGAGAATTGCCGCAAGCGGGTGCGCGAGATGTTGGATAACCCGGCGTATATCAAGCCGGTGTTCATCGATGACGAGGACTACATCGCCGAGGCCTACCACATGGCGGTGATGCCGTACGAAGGACTTTATGTCGGATTTCCGCTGATTCTCAATCCGCTCGGCGCCGTGCCGCCGCCGGCCATGAACTTCTCTCGCATCAACCAGCTCGAGCTCACTGTCTCACGCGACCTCTACCATTGGGACCGGGTGCCGGGTGGCCAACCGCGAGATCTTCATCGGCATCGAGCCCTGGGACGGAAAGCGCTGGGACACCAGCCAGGTGGGCATGTCGGGCCAACCGATCGTGAAGGAGAACGGAGAGATCTGGATCTACCACATTGCCAGCCGCATGCCTTCGAATCTGAAGCAATACGAGCAATACGGCGGCTGCCGCGAGCTGTTCCGGCTCAACGTCGATCCAGAGGTGTTCAAAGACAGTACCACCATCTGTCTCGCCAAGCTGCGGCCGGACGGTTTCGTATCCCTCGACGCCGACGACGCCGGCACCATCGTCACCAAACCCTTCGAATGGAAAGGTGAGGATCTCTACGTAAACGTCGACGCCAAATGGGGTGAGGTTTACGCTGACATCATGGACGCGGAAACCAACAAGGTATTTCCCGGCTTCTGGGTGCCGGCGGAGGAGCCGACGCCGCTCAAGGGCGACCACTGGCGTCACAAGATGGAATGGAAACCGGACCACGACCTGGTATTTGAAAAGCCGGTCAAGGTCCGCTTCTACCTGCATCAGGCACGGTTATACTCCTTCTGGTTGGAATAGATATGGATCACGAACTGATAGACCCCAAAAGTCACCGCCAGCTGTTCCTCGACGACCACGCCGTCGCAAAAACGATGGGTGTCGAGCGTTCCCTGCACCAACCGGAGGATTGCGGCGCCGTCATTCGTCCCGACCAGTCGTTGGGACAAAGCGGAACCCAGACCTGTTCGGTCCCCCAGTGGAATTCGGAAAAGAATTTGTGGGAATGGTGGTATTTCACCCACCAGTTCGACGGGTCACCCAGCGTGCTGCTCTACAGTACCTCCACCGACGGCGAGCATTGGGAGAATCCCGAGCTCGGTCTGCACGAGTGGCGAGGATCCAAGAAGAACAACGTCGCCCTCGCCCCCGGTTCCGAGCGCCCGGAACACATCATCCGCGACGATACCGACCCGGATCCGCAACGACGCTACAAGGCGCTGTTCGGCAGCAACGGCCGCAAGCCCGCCGTATCGCCGGACGGTTTCCAGTGGACGCTGCTCGATGTGCCACCGGTTCCCAGCGCTGACACCTCCTGTTTCACCTACGACGATATCGGCGAACAGTACGTGTTGACCGTGAAACATGGGACCAAATGGGGGAGGTCGGTCTGGCTGAGCACGGCCAAGAAGTTCGGCGATTTCACCGAACCCGAGCTGATTTTTCACACCGACGAGATCGACTGGGAGAACCGCCGGGATCGGGTGCGCGAGATCATCGAAAACCCGGCCTACATCACCCCTCCCGTTATCGATGACGAGGACTACATCGCCGAAGCTTACAAGATGTCGATCATGCCGTACCAAGGCATCTATATCGGTTTTCCACTCATCTTCAATCCCTTTGGCGCTATTCCCCCGCCCCACATGAATTTCACCCGCATTAACCAGAACGAGCTGGCGGTCTCCCGCGATCTGCGCAACTGGAAGCGCGTCGCCGACCGCGCCGTCTTCCTCGGCGTACAGCCCTGGGACGGGAAGAACTACGGGACCAACCAGATCGTTGTTAACGATCGACCGATTGTCCGCGACGACGAGATCTGGGTCTATTACAACGGCCACCGTTTGCCCACCGACCGTGAGCGCTTCGCCAAGTTCAACGGCAACAAGGAACTCTTTCGTTTGAACATCGATCCGGCGGTCTTCCAGGATTCCAGCGGGCTGTGCCTGGCCAAGCTGAAGCGGGACCGGTTTGTATCCCTGGACGCCGCGGGGACCGGATGGGTAATTACCAAACCGTTCATGTGGAACGGGCAGAAGCTGCGCGTCAACGCCGATGCGCGCTGGGGTGAGGTCCACGCCGAGATCCTCGATGCCGATACCCTGCCTACCGATTCCGGGGGCAACCAAGGTCCAGATACCTTCGATGCGATTCCTGGTTTCGTGTCCTACAAGGGTGAGACCGTGCCCCTGACCGGCGATCACACTTGGCGCGCGATGTCGTGGAAAGGCGACCCGCAGCCGCCCACCGATCGCCCGGTACAGATACGTTTTATCATGAAGCAGGCACGGTTGTACTCGTTCTGGCTGGAGTAGCTGTTTGGCGCGGGTCGCACATCGTTAGGAAAGGAGTAATTCAGTGCCGTACGATCCATCCTGGCTGGCGCAGCTTGAGGAAGAGATCATCGAGCCGGAGCTGCGTATCGTCGATCCTCATCACCACTTCTGGAAACAGTCGCGCTGGGGACCCTATCTGCTCGACGACCTGTGGTCCGACACCGGCAGCGGTCATCGCGTCGAGAAGACCGTGTTCCTGGAGTGCCACGCTGAATATTACCAGGACGGCCCTGAGGAGCAGCGACCGCTTGGTGAAACCGAGTTCGTCGCCGGCCTAGCGGCGGAAGCTGCCGAAAGTGAAGATCATATGGTTCGGGTCGGGGCGATCGTTGGAAATGCCGATCTCGGCATCGGGGCGGGCGTGGAAGAGGTGCTGCAAGCCCACCTGCAGAAGTCCGATCTGTTTCGCGGCATTCGGCACTCCGCAAGCTGGGACGCAGATGAGGCGGTCGGTGGGTCAGGCCATGGGCAGGAGGTCTACGGCGGCGAGAGATTCCGTGAGGGTTTCGCCAAACTCGCGCCCCTGGGAATGAGCTTCGATGCCTGGCTTTTCTTCACCCAGCTCTCCGAGCTGGTGGAGTTGGCGCGTGCTTTCCCCGAAACCTCGATAATCATGGACCATCTGGGCGGCCCTGTTGGCATCGGGCGCTATGCGGGCCGTAAAGATGAACTCTTCGCTCAGTGGCAGGAGGGAATTACCGAGTTGAATAGCTGTGGAAATGTGGTGCTGAAGCTCGGTGGGCTCGGCATGCCACATGTGGGCAACGGATGGCACGAACAGGATCGTCCGCCCGGCTCGGAGGCGGTTGCGGCCGCCTACCGGCCCTACTGCCTGCACGCCATGGAGACGTTTGGACCGGAGCGTTGTATGTTCGAGAGCAACTTCCCGGTCGACAAGCTGTCCATGTCCTACCAGGTGCTGTGGAATGCCTTCAAGCTGGTTGCAGCGGATTTCTCGCCCGACGACAAGAAGGCACTCTTCGGCGGCACCGCCGAACGGGTGTACCGCTTAGCTTAGATTTGCGGCGCCGGCGTTCCGTCGGCGTTCAGGATCCCAGCCTCTACCAGAGCTTCCTTCAACTCGGCCATCTCGATCTCCGTAAGTGGGAGGTTCGGTTTCCGCGGTACCGTGCCTTCGTAGCCAAGCAGATTCAACCCCGCGTTCTGGACGGCTACACCCCAATTGATCCCGAGGTAATCGAGGTGATTGATCCGCTCCTGCAGAGCGCGAGCTTCGTCGTACCGACCGTCCAAACAGGCGCTGATGATGTCGCGGGCAATGTGCGGTCCCCAGCTCCCGAATAACATGCAAGCCCCTACCGCACCGATCATGCCTCCAGGCATCAATAGAGTGCCGTTGCAGGTCCAGAATTTCACCTTGTCGGCAACGAACTGTGCCATTCGGCACTCGTGCCTGTAGTTCAGGGACATGATGTAGGCGAACACGTTGTCGAACGAGGTAATATCCTTCAACTCCTCAGGTCTCACATCGACACTCATCACGATCCTGGGTTGGTGAATGACTACCACTGGAACCGGACTTCCTGAGGTCACCTGCTCGAAGTACTCCTGGATCGGAGCGACATTGCTCAACCTTGAGGCAGGTGGAATACGGACGCGAACCATATCTGCGCCGGCCTCTGCGTAGTTGTTCGCCAGCCGGACCGCATCTGTTGGCGAAAACGAATCGATGCCCGCTATGACAAACCGTCGTCCGGCGTGAGCTTCGACCACCGCTTTGACGGCGGCGACCCTTTCATGCTCTCCAAGGTGAAACTCCTCGCCAGCGTGACTGCCAACCACGAACCCGGACAGCGCTGTGCTGCAGTATCTGTCGACATTGCGGGCGAGAGCATCCAGATCGAGGGACTCATCGTCGCGGAACGGCATGTTGGTGGGAGCCACAACGATCGGGTCAGTAGTCGGGATGGTCATTTGTCAATCCTGTCAGTGTCACTGTTGATTTCTGCTGAGTTGGTTAACAGGTTCCTTTGCGGCTGACCAGCGACTCCGCGCAGTGAACGTGACGCCGACTGGGAAAGGCCGCCGCTTTGCGAGCGATTCCGACTCATGGACGGCGCACGTGGCTGCGCACCCGCGCGATAACTGCCGCTCCCGCAGCATACGCCTTCTCGTACTCACCACAGCGAAACGCCTCCAGGTGCTCGGACCAGCCGTCGGGTTCCTTGCTTGGCTGGTCGTTTGCGGGCAAATGCGCGCGGGCGTAGGCAATCATCCCGTCCAGCTCGACCTGTTGCGCCAAACACTCGCGGTGACGGCTTCGCATGATAGGGTCACCGCCGCTGAGCGCGACCAACCGGATCGCCAGGCTTGCCATCCGGTCGATCAGCAAGTCCGCGCGCTCCCGACCAAACTCGGGGGAAGCGTGAGTGCGCGGATCATCGCCCCCGACACCTTGTGGAGCCACGTTCGGATCAGGATCCAGCGCCGCTATCTCGACGGTCTCTGGCGCCAGGTGGATCAACAAGGAGGTCTCAATCGCCGCCGCATGGTCCATCGGTTTTTCCAGGTCGGCGATGAGATGGGCGTCGAGGCCGGCCCAGATCACACAGTCCGAAGCATCCGTCGCCGTCAACGCAGCCCTGCGGATGGCCAGATAATCCTCGGTACCGCCATGGCCGGAGAGCCAGACAACTGTCCGCGCTCCGTTCCTTGCCAGGTAACGGAGGATCGTCAGGGTCTGCGCCTCCACCAGATCCGGTTCCGCCGGCATCCCTAGCGGCCAGGGAACGGTGTGGGCATGTACGTGGGTCGGGGGGAAGACCAGTCCGCCTGAGATATCGGCTGCCCGAAGGCACAGGGCTTGAGCCTTAACCGCGTCGAGACCGACCGGATTCTGCAACCCGTGCCACTCCAGGGGACCGGACGGCACGAAGACGCAAGGGAACTCCCCTATGTTATGCCAGATTTCTGCTGGCCGAAGCCGCTCAAACCTGCGTTCAGTAGGTTGATTCATTTCTCTTGTGCCCTCCGCATCAAAGTTTCTTGGTAAAGAAGAGGACAAGGTGGTCGTCAAAGGGCAACGTCTCCCCTTCGGTTACGTAACGATATTTGTAGGTGACTCCCCGGGCGTCGGGAACGTACCCTCGCAATACGTACATCCGTTGTGCCGCGTTGTAGCCTGGATGTAGACCCACACCAATTCCCGCCACGGGAGACCGCATTCCGATCATCCGCTCGCATTCATCTACCAGGGCACTGGCGATGCCCCGCCTCCGAAATTGAGACAAGACGTTCAGATCTTCGACGACCGGAATGCCATTGTCTTTGAAATAGGCATATTCGGAACACCAACGAACTGTGACATATCCCGCAAATCCGCCGGCAAGCTCAGCAACACGTATCTCTCGCGTACCAAGTTCCTGCTCGCGCAGATACTTCTTGTATTTCTCTACCGATTTCTTCCAGCCCATTCGATCGAACGCCCGGGAGATCACCTCCGGATCTCCGGGCGCGAGGGGCCTGATTTCAAGTCCGTCGATCACGCGCGCAGATCCAGTCAGCTCTTTCCAACGCGGTGGCGATTGAGATCCGCGAGCACGGGTGGCAATTGTGCGAAAACATCTGGATCTACCGGGACCCAGCTATGGTCGATCTCGCCGCTGATCCAGGACGGGATGTATCCGAAATTCAGCCCTATGCGCGGCGAATTGGAGTGATTGGCACCGGCCCCGTGCCACAGCCCGCTGTGCCACATCAGGACGTCACCACGGCTTCCTTGGATAGGGACCAGATGTTCGCGAGCCATCGCGGTGGGATGGCTGGCAAGACGATGACTGAACGGAACCACGTGGGTACCGCCGTTTTCCTCCGTGAAATCGGTGAGCATCCACATGGTGTTGAGCAGCCACATCTGCAGCGGCAGAGGGTTAGGCATTCCCATCGCGTCGGCGTGCACCCCGCCACTGTCTGATCCGGGCAAGACAGCTTTCGAGCAAACCTCTGCGAGTCTAATGGTCTCCCCGAGACAAGCCCTCGCCAGCTCCAGCAGCGGCGGATAGGCCAACCATGGCCAGCACAGCTGGTCGAGATTCATGAGTCCCTGGAGCGATTGGTATTTCTGATCGCTGTCAAAATGTTGCTCGTGGAGCTCGAGATAGCGCGCCGCCATGCGTTCGGCTTCTTCAACTGGCACGACGCTTTCGACAAGGCAGAATCCGACCTCGTCCAGTTGTTCCTTTGTTTTCTCGACATCCATCACTCCCTGCTCTTTTTTCTGTCGGCTCGCCGGCGCAATTCACCCAATCGCCTGGACAGCTTGTCCACCTCTTCCTCGATCAAACGAATCTCGTCGCCGACACTGATCTCACCGTCTCGTTCCAGGTGTTTTCGGCGTTCCTCCGCTTCCCGTTCCGCCTGGGCTTCGTCCATGGAGTTGATGATCACGCCGATGAACAGATTGAGCACAATCATCGTGCCCACCATGACGAAGGAGACAAAATACACCGGGCCGATCACCGGAAATGTCTGCGAACCCTCGCGCAGATGGGCCTGGGCGAAGTCGGCGTAACCCGGATAGGCATCGCTGCCGTACATCTGGATGTACATGACGTCGGTCCAGTCCTCCAGCGTCACCACCCGGAAGAGGGTCAGGAGCGCCGTTGTCAGATCCTGGAAGTGGACCGGATCGTTGCCGCGGAACATGAAGACACCCAGCACCGCATAGATATAGAAAAGCACATTCAGAAGCAGCCCAACATAGACCAGTGACGGGATCGACTTCAGCAACGAGCCGACCAGCAACTGCAGCCTCGGCACCGCCGTCACCAGTCGCAATGCCCGCAGGACCCGCGCCAAACGCAGCACCGCCGCGTACTGGCCGCCGATCGGCAGAAAACAGACCACGACGATCAGGAAGTCGAACACGTTCCAGGGATCGCCGAAGTAGCGATACCCATGCTTGCCGTGGCGGGCGATTTTGAGGACCGCCTCCGCCGCGAAAATCCAGAGGATCACCGCGTCGAGCGTATGCAGCAACGCTCCGTGACGGCCCACCAGATCCCGAGAGGTTTCGAGGCCGACCAACGTCGCCGCCAGCACGATAACGGCCAGGACCCCGTACTGGAATCCGCTCGAATCGACCAGTCTGCCGAGTCGGTCTGTCACTCGATCAACCTGCTTTGCAACGTATTTGCTTGACCCATCCCGGGTTATTTTGTCTGTTCAAATGTATCATGGAAGGAACCGATAGTGATATTTTGTATGTGAGTCAATTTCCCTGCTGAACGATGACTTTGACCGTCAACCGTCTCTGTCCGGCGCTCGGTGCAGAAATAACCGATCTAGCCTGAATTATTCATGAATCCGACCAAGCGGACGAATTCGATGCGCTGGTCAATGGCTGGACGTTTTGGTAGCGGGTTGATCGAGTGCTGTCGGTCGTCGAGGTGTTGTCTCTGGAGATCTGAGCCTCGTTTGGATGTCATTGGGACAGTCGGGCCCCTTAGTGGAGCGTGTGCGTGGCTGTGGTGGGCGACATCGCAAAGCATTATGAGGTATCGAGGTTGAGGACGACGGTCCGCATCAGATCCTTGAGCGGGTACGATGTCGGAAAGTGAAAACGGACCTTGGTGGCTTGCTCCCGCACTCGGGCGCCGACTTTGAGCACGCGGAGTTGGATCGTGTCAAAGTTAGACGTCGTCCATTGAGTGCCGCGCATGCCAATCTGTTGGATTGTGTGCAGCAGCACGTAGGCCGCGCTGTGCAGGAAGAGGCGAAATTGGTTGGCCGAGAATCGGTGGCAGGAGGTGCGGTCGGACTGCAAGTAGGTCTTGTGATTCTTGATGAAGCCTTCCGACCGTCCGCGAGCGCAGTAGACCTTCTCATATAGAAACTCGGGGGTGCGGTTGCGGATATTGGTCACCACGAAGCGCGGGTTGGCTTTGCGCTGCGTGATCTCGGCCTTGTAGATAATCTGGCGCGGTCGGGGCCAGCTCTTGGCCTGATACTCGAAGCGGTCAAAAAGCCGCACCGGTTCATCGCTCTGCTCGGCCAGCGCCGCCGTCAGCTCCATCAGCGGTTCGCCGAGGGCTTTGAGCTTGTTGTTGAGCGCCTGTCCCAGAATGAAATCAATACCGTATCCGTCGCACAGGTCGTGCACCTCAGGGGTGCTGAAGTGCGAGTCGCCTCGTAAGGTGATCTTCGTCTTCGGCCACACCATGATCAAATGATCCAACACGCGTTTGAGGATGGCTGCCGCCTCTCGGCCTCGCATTCTACGACCGGGTCGCAGCAGGGTCGTGATCAACTTGCCCGACTCCCCTTCGTAGAGATGGACCGGCAGATAGCAATACTCGTCATAGTAGGCATGGAACAACGTCAGTTGCTGTGCGCCGTGCGTCGGATCGTCCGTGTCGTCGATGTCTATAGTCAGCTTCTTGGGCGGCTGGTCGTAAGACTCAATGAATATTTCCAGCACCGCGAGCCCGATGCGATACAGATCCGAGCGGCTGACACTGTTTTCCAAACGAGACATGGTCGGTTGACTGGCCAAATCGTCTCCTGTCAGGGGCAGACGGTCGCACGCGGTTTTCAGACCCGGATCGCAACGCAGGTCGTCACTGTCATTGGCGTCCTCGTACCCACAGGCGATCTGGAATACGCGCTGCCGGATGAGGTCAGTATACGTATGGTCGATATAGCTTTGATGTCGCCGATCCGACATCGCCGCCACGATTCGGTCGACGATCCCGGTGCGGGCTTCCGCCTGTCGCAGAAGCAGGGCGCCCCCATCGCTGGTGGTCGTGCCACCGTCAAAATCAGCTTCGATCATCTTGCCCGAGATGTTTGCAAACGACAGCGTAATCTGCGAAGTTTCCATCTGCGGTGGTCCTCTTGATTGGTTGTTGTTTGTGGCTAACCCTAACATAGGGAAAAACAACCAGTTGTACAGAAAATCACCGCATTTTTATGAATAATTCAGGCTAGATGTCGCCAAGTCCATGAGCGATGAAAGCTTCGCGGAGGTTCGCCGTGCCCTGTGCGAAAACGACGGCGTGCTCGTTTTGCGCAACCAGCAGCTGACACCGGAAGAGCACATCGATTTCAGTCGCCGCTTCGGTGAGCTGTTCGGCGACCGCGAACAGCTGCAGGATACTGTCACCAAATATTTGCTACCCGGCCATCCGCAGATTTTCAGAGCGTCCAACAAGATCGTCGACGGTCAACCGCAGGGCCGAGACCGCGCTGGCAACTACTGGCATTCGGACGTTTCGTTTCGGCCCCGGCCCGCTATGGTTTCCCTGCTGTACGCTATCGAAGTCCCGCCGCTAGGCGGCGACACCTTATTTGCCAATATGTACCGCGCCTTCGAAAGCCTTTCGGCACCTATGCAGCGATTTCTGGGTGGCCTACAAGCCCGGCACGACTTCGCTGTAAACACGGCGGTCGGGTTCACGCATGAAAACATTGAACAGCAAGACCTGGAAGGCCAGAACAGCAGCGAGCATCCGGTGGTGCGCACCCACGACGAAACTGGGCGCAAATGCCTCTTCGTCAACCCGGGCAACACATCCCACCTGGTGGGGTTGCACCCAGCGGAGAGCCAACTCCTCCTGGAGTTTCTCTACGGACACAGCACCCAACCCGAGTTCGTCTTTCGCCATCGCTGGAAAAGAGGGGACCTTGTGATCTGGGATAACCGCTGCACCATGCATTACGCGGTTGCGGATTACGAAGAGGACCGCTACATGCACCGCACCACGGTTATCGGCGGGCGACCGTGCTGAGCGGGCAGGCTACTCATCATCGCGCACGAGCCGCTGCGCGCCGCCTTTGTTATAGTAATAACGCCAGTATCCTACAATATTGCTGGTTAGAAACGAACCTTCCATGATCGCGCCCACGGGAGTCCCGGCAAGAATGTTGTGCACCGTCCACATGGCGTTGCCCACCATTAGAATGAGGCGAAGTCTGCGATCGTCGGTTTGGAAACTGCCAAAGGTGGTGATCAACGTGCCTATGCAAGGCAGCAGGCTCAGCAGGTTCGTAGCGGAGCCGAGAAAAACACCGATTGTAACCAGCAGGAAGAGGACCATCACCTTGCGGTTGGTGGTGACGGTCGCCACCGAGTAGCGAATTCCGGTGACGAGCAACAACGCCGCGGGTCCGGGCCTCGCCAGAAGGAAGAAGTGCGACGCGTTGAAGAAATTGCTGGCGACCATACATAGGAGAATCTTGCGCCTGGTTTTGAACTGATAGGATGCGAGACCCAATCCGAAAGATACGGTCGCCAGTAACTGGGAAAGAAGAAAAGGGCTCAAATAATCGAGCATCGCGCCATGACCGAAACCGTCACCTTTTTAGATGGTACATCGATTCTCCTCCGTCGCTGCCATAGCGCTCGAGGTTCGCGGCGCGGAATAGCCTAACACCGTGCCCGCTTCCAGTAAAAAACCCAATGTCGTGCTGATCGTCAGCGACCAGCAGCGCGCCGATACCATGCCCGGCACCCGGCGCCTTCCCATCAGCACGCCCCACCTCGAGTGGCTACTGGAAAGCTCCTCCTGTTTCGATCGAGCCTTCTGCACAACGCCCATGTGCTCGCCGGCCCGGTCTTCCATTCTCACCGGCCTCTACCCCCACGCCACCGGCATGGTGGCTAACTACCAGGAACGCCCCATCTCCAACGAGATCGGCATGTTTCCCGGCGTCAAGGTGCTGGCCGATCACCTCAAACCGCTCGACTACACCTGCGCCTACGCCGGGAAATGGCATCTGGGCACTGGCGCCGACCGCCGGGGTTTCACCGATTTCGTCACCCGGGCCGGCATCCACGATTACGACGTCGATCATCCGGAGCAGAACGACATGCTCAGATTTGCGGACAAGATCGGTGTCGAGTTGGGCGGCAAGCTGAAGGGGAACGATATCGACAAGTCTGACTACGATCAGCGGACACGAGTAGGCAGCTCGTTGCTGCCCATGGCCTTTCACCGCTCCATGCGGGACGCCACCCAGGCCGCGACCTTTATTCGAAATCAAACGAATGAAAAGCGGCCATTTGCCCTGGTCTACTCCTGCTACGAACCGCACCCGCCGTTCGCCTGTCCACGGCCGTTCGACGGCATGTACGATCCCGGCGATATGGTATTGCCCGAAACCTGTAGGAGCGACACGGGCGCCCGCGTTCTGCGCAACCGGAACGACTGGCAATTACACTCAGCGGATGAGTTCACCGACGCCGACCTTCGCAGCATGTGGGCCGGCTACTGCGGTGCCGTGAGTTACGTGGACCACCTGGTAGGCACGGTCCTCGAAGCACTCATCGACACCGACCAGCTAGATGACACGCTGCTGATTTTCACTTCGGACCACGGTGAAATGCTGGGGAGCCACGGGCTACTGTTCAAAGGGTCGGCGCTGTTCGAAGAGCTAGTAAACATACCCTTGCTCGTCCGGCCTCCCGGTGGTTTGGCTGCCGGTCACCGAACGCAGCACCTGGTCTCGCACGTCGATCTGGTTCCCACCATCGTCGGCTGGTGTGGCGGAACGGCGCCTGGTGAAATCCAGGGCACGGATATTCGGAGTCTATGTGAAGGCGGCGACGAACCGGTGCGTGACGGCCTGGCGCTGGAGTTCCACTCATCCAATTGGGGCGAAACGCCGGAACCGTTACGCGGCTGGCGCACCCCTGACTGGAAGTATGTGTCGACCATCGGAGGCGGCGACGAGCTGTATAAACTGCCCGAGGATCCAGGAGAAACGCGCAATCTTATCGATGATCCGGAATCGGCGACTGCGCAACACCGACTTGCCGCGGAGCTGGAGGCATGGCTCGGAACAATTCCCGATTCGTGGCCGGAAGTCCCGAGACCGGAGCGCGAGGTAAAGCGCTAAGCTCGGAAAGATATTCAACACAGAGGAGGCCAGATGGGTGGCACGGCTCGAGGGCGCTGTCTACGGAACGGCTATTGCCCGTTCGGATCGTTGTGAAGAGCGTACATGTGGAGGGTGTGGTCTATCTCGCTGACGACATACAGGCGTTCTGAGTTTTCATCGATGGCCACCCCTTCCATTTTGGCGAAGGGTGTCTTGAGCGATCCCCTTACCCCGGTGGACGAACTCCACAGGTACATGGTCGAGTCCTCATGGCTGGTTAACCAGAAACTGTCGCGCCTTCGATCGTACGCCAGGCCCGAATAATCATCGGCGAAGTGCAGCGGTGTTTGATCGCTGATAGTTAGATCGGTGTCCAGAGAAATGAACAGGCCGGGATTTTTCTCGTTCAGGACGTAGAGACTGTTTCGGTCATCGAAGCCGACACCTTCCAGACCATTATTTATCGGTCCGCTAAGTTCGATCCGATGTCGCCTCAGAACCTGGCCAGACCTATCCAGCTGGACAACCTCGCGCCTCTCCTCCTCAACGACCCACAAAGTGGAATCTCGGGAATCGAAAGCGATTCCTTCTAGGTCGTCTCCGACGTAAACCAGAGTGTCCAGCACTTGCCCGTCTATTGTCAGCCTGTAGATGCGTTCGGGGCTGTTGCCCACTGCCCACAAAACCGCGCCCCCGGCGCCCAGCGTCAGTCCCGACGGCTCGGCCATCTCCAGTCTATGACTGGAGAGCAACTCCAGTTGAGGAAACGTGGTCTTCTGTTCGGTAGGTGTTGAGCTGCCGCAACCCAACAGCAAAATAGACAGGAGGAAGAATGTTAGGCTCATACGATAGTGTTCCCTGGCTCTCGAGCGTGGCGCTGCACAGGTACGATCTCATCAGTAGACCCAGGGCCTGGCCTGTTTGATCGCTAAGCTGCCTTCCGCAGTGATCTTGTACTCTATTTCCATGGAAAACTGGTCTTGAGCGTTTACGTCGTAGAGACGGGCGAAATTGCTGTGTATCGTGCTCATCATTGGACCGATTTCTTGCAGGTATTGATCGTCCATAAGGCGGTCCCCGTCGGCGATCTGGTTCGAGTGCCGCACTATCGTGTAGCTGCTGCTGTTCCTCGCGTTCAAAAGGATCTCCTCCGGAATCGACTGTGCATCCGGATTGGTAACCAGATCTTCCCCAAGCTGCGTGTTGAGATAGTAGGTAACCGTTCAGGTCCCTGGGTGATGCGGCCAGGAGAGAGAGGAAACCGGTGGGCTTACCGCGACACTGCGGTGTCTTGGGGTAGAAGCGAAGGAGCTGGCTGGTGGTAGAGGGCGGCGTAACAAGCCGTGGTGAGATAGTCGAGGACGTGGCGCTCCTGTCGGCGCAGCGTGTCACGCACGGTAAGCATCCGTTCGACGAAGCGGCTTCCGTCGGGGCTGTGGGTGCCGAAGCTGGTAAGGCGCCACAGGACTCCATGCCGAAGGCCGCGCTCGGCCGCGTTGTTCGTGGGCTCGACGTCGCCGTTCTTGCGCACGAAGGTCCACAGGGCCGGCTCGATGGCGAGCAGATTGCCGCAGGTTGCGGCCGTCTTGGCGTCGGCGAACTGCTGCCCATACCAGAGTTCGAAACGAACCCGGAAGCGCAGATGGCGACTGACGTAAACCTGGAAGCTCGACAGTTGCAGGGTGCCATCGCGGATTCGATGCCACCAGGTAAACAGCTGCTCCGTATACTCCAGCAGTTTCTGACCGACACTGGCCGCCTCGCCGCCGCGCGCCACGAAGTCCTCAAAGGTGCGCCGCAGATGGGCCCAACAAACTTGGCGGCGAGACATTGGCAGATGTCCGTAGGCCGAGAAGCGATCGGAGCCGACGATCGCGGTGCTGTCGTCGCCGAGCAACTCATCGACGACCTCCCGACCGCGGCTCCGGCGAATGGCGAATACCGAGACCCCAGCTGTGATCACCACCCACAGCCAAGCCCGGAGGCGACACTCCCGCCAGCCGGTCTCGTCGAGGTTGACCGTCGGCTGCTGGCGAACGTAAGCCCGCGCGGCTTCGACGGGCTCGGCGATCGCCGCCGACACCTCTTGTTCCAGCTGGCTGACCGTGCCCGGACACAGGTGCACGCCGAAGGCGTCGGACAGCAGCGCGACGATGTTGCGCTTGCTCAAGCGGTAGGCGCCCGACAGCAAACCGACCCAGGCCTGCACACTGGGCCCGAAGGTCCGGCGCGACACACCCTCCGGCCAGGGCGCTTCGGTCAGAGTGTAGCAATGCCGGCAGCGCAAGGTATGGAACTGATACTCGATGACCTGGGCTCGCACCGGAGGTATCACGACCTCCTGGTGACGCAGCGGATGGGGATCGTCGCCGCACAACGCCTGACCGCATCGGCGGCACGTGCTCGGCTTGATCGGCACCAACTCGTCCACCTGCTCCACCGACACCAACGAGCGACCGTGGCCTTCGTGACCCGGCTGACCTCCCGGCGACCGACCCGAAGATCGCCGCTTGCCGGAGCGACGCGAGGCTTGAGAGGCCGACTCCGACGACGATGCCCTGGCGCCGCCACTGCCCCGTCCTTTTCGGCGCGCCAACTCCGTTTCCAGCGACGCGATCCTCGCGGCCTGTTGCTCCACTACCTGCTCGAGGTGCGCGACTCGCTCCATGGCATCCAGCAAGTTGACCACCAGCGCCTGCACCGCCTGTGGCGTGCGTCGCCAGTCGCTGTCCGAGATCGATGGAGGGGCTTGATTCACGGCGTCGCCAGTACCCGTAGAAACGTGCGGACCAACCAACCGATTCCAAGATACCAGCGAACGCCGAAACAGAACAGTTCTTTCTCAAACCATTGATCCCACCGTGCGGGACTGAACGCTTACGATAGTAGTTACCCCGGGTCTGGTACAGAGGATCATCCGTAACCCCAACGCCATTGGCGAGCTCGTCGCTGAAATTGGGATGCAGCAGTACCCCCATCGCTGCCGAGAAATGGTCGATGCGGAAGAATTCCCGCTCTTCGAAAGCACGGAAGTTCCACAAACTGGCGAAGACTTGCTTGATCGAATTTGAGAGATGTCCTTCCTCGGGATGTTGCGTATATGAATCGTAGAGACCAGCACCACTGAAGCCCGGCAAGTCCTCGTTGTTCGTACTCGACCTGCAGCGGATTGAGGTCCCTTCTGGGAACGAGGCCTGCAGCTCGGTAAGGGCATCCATCATCCAGTCCGGCATGGTCCCGTCCTTGATGTTGTCACGAAAGCGACCTAGAACCTCGTCGCGCAGGTCGGTGTCGGTCTGAAATCGAGAGTCTGCCAACATCTCCGCCGCCGTTGCGTAGAAGCCATTGTGCTTCATAAACTCATCGTAGAAATAAAACGGCAGACCATATCCGTTGGGAACAACGCCTTCGGCGAATCCGAAGCTGCGCAGAGTAGCCAGATTCGCCGCCTTCACACCGAAGGCGTTCGAATCCCCAAAGCCGATCTGGTCGAGCGCGTGAAAGTCGATGACCGACAGGTTGCGCTCGGCGAACTGGGGTTCGGCCGGCCGACGGTCGGCGTAGTGTGCCTCCACTTCCTCCAGTGTCGCTTCGCGGATCTCGTAGCCGTCCGCGTTCACTCTGAAATAGACGTAGCTGCCGATCAACGAGGATATGTCGCGATTGTCCAGCGCCCCCTCTACATAGGCGTTGGGGATATTGTCCTGAGCGGCACGCAGATTGACGTGAGAGAGTGGCGTTTGCGGCACGGTTGAGATGACACCACCCACCCCCGGCATCTCGTTGGGAAGGGCTTCGTAGATGACGATATCCCGCGAGTTGGGGCGCTCGCCCAACTCCATCACCCGCAATAAGCCGTAGCCTTCGGCTATATTCAATGGCAAGAAGCTGATATCGGCGTAGATCTGTTCTTCGAGCAGAATCGGCACCCTCGAAACGTCGTAGAGCGCCTTCTCGTTCAGGTAGCGCGGCAACGCCGCATTCGGCATCGGATAATACATGAGATTGTTCCGTAGAACCGGCATGTTGGCTGCCAGCAGCTCGTAGGCCATCTCTACGATTTCGAAGGAGTAAGCATCGTTCGGTTCGAACTCGAACCGGTAAACTCCCCCTTTTCCATTCGGAGCGGTGAGGAAGGGATGGTAAATAATCTCGCCGCGCATTTGGCCTGGAGTCGCTCCTCCTCCGTTTTCGCTTCCGCCTCCAGCACCACCACCTTGTTGACCACCGGGCTGGGCACCGCCGCCGGGTTGTACACCGCCACCTTGCTGACCACCGGGTTGACCTCCGCCACCTGGTTGACCACCTCCTCGGCCACGACCACCGCGGCCACCCCCGCCCGGAATTCCGATAGCTGTAGCGAAACTTCTGTGGGCCCGGTGGGTATCGGTATTCATGAAGTAGACTTGTGGGTTGTCGCTCTCCGTATCCAGGAGATAGAACTTCACGTACTCGAGATCCTCCAGGTGGGTGTCTATGAGGACGTCCACCCCCTGGTAAGACAGGTCTCGGAACATCTGGCGATCCACGATCGCAACGACGCCGTTCACGAAGTCGATGGGGTCCGCCGGATTGAGCGGTGACAACGCCCCCGTCAGGTCGGCGAGCTCCTCCACATCACTCCGACCGTCACCATCGATGTCTCCGGGCTGGGCGCGCCGGTATGACTCCACGCGATACAGCCCCGTGGGTGGACCAATTCCCAGCGGCTCGGTCAACATTGCGCTTCCCGCGCTACCGAAGTGCATGGCGACGGGGCTCTCGGAATCTGGGTCACCGATCTCTCGGCGGTGGTAGAGGATGTGGTACTGGTCCTCTGTTGACGGCACTTCAAATCGTATACGGTTGTCATCGCCAAGAGAGACCCTCAAGAAGAGTGTCGCGTCTTCTTGGGCAAACGCCATCGCACATAGACAGAGAGAGATCGCGAACCAACACGAAAGGAAGGTGGAAAGAGTTTTAGATCCGAGGGTATTCATCACGGCCATGTCTTTATTGCAGCAGCAGCATCTTTTTTACCAGGGAGCGGGTTCCAGCTCGCAACTCGTAGAAGTAGACCCCGCTTCCAACCATGTTCCCCATTGTGCTGCGGCCGTCCCAGACTAGGGTGTGGGTGCCCGCCTCCATCAGTGTTCCGGAAACCAGGGTCCGCACCGCCTGACCGGTCACGTCGTACACCGTCAATGTGACACTCGTGGCGCGGTTCAGGTCGATGTGGATTTGTGTCTCGGCGTTGAACGGATTGGGGAAGTTCTGGGCCAGGGAGGTCATCGGTGCCGGCAAGACACCCTCCTGCACCGCGGTCGGGATGGGACGCACCGCAATACTCATTCTCAGGTCGTCGCCATCGAACTCGTCGCTCTCGCCACCCAAGGTGCTGACGATAATCCTCTCGACCGTGATCACGGTCTCGGATGCCCTGCCGAATTCGGGTGACGTCTTCAGCTCGGCGCTGAAGAGGCGGTCTATCGTCGTCGGTTCCGTGCCAGAGCCTATGTCGCCCGAATTGATCCACGCGGTGGGCACCTCGTATGTAGTTGCCGCGAGATCGAATGCGCTGGCTGGCGACACGTCCAGGTAGATCTCGAGCCGCCGCACGTCGACCAGACCGGAGGCGGCGATCTGAGCTCTTACAGTTTCCCCCGGCACGACTTCCACCTGATCTTCAGTTGTCAGGCTGAAGATAGCTCCAGCGTTTTCCCCCGCGAAAATTTGACCAGCGAAGACGATCCCCAGGGCCAGGGTCAGCTGCGGGATCGTGTGCATTTTTCTGATCATTTGGAATTTCCTACCCTCATTTCGATCAAAGGCCACTCGAACATGCACCGGGTTAGACCTTGTCGGAGAAGAAATCGTTTAAAATTTTCTGACAAACTGGTTCGCTTGACCCATCACCAATATTCCGCCTTTATCTTCGTAGTCGAGAATTAAGAAAAGGGGGAGGGCGTTTCGAGATTCGTCTCTTGTGCCTCAGAGTCGTTGGACGCGCCTAAGATTCCGCCAGTTTCTAATCCAGATCCAGAAAGGTCGTTGAATGACTGAACAATCTTTGCCCTATCACTGGCCCCCGCGCATCCTTTTCAATACGGATGGGTGCCACGCCTTCA
The DNA here is from genome assembly GCA_965217095.1 of Candidatus Latescibacterota bacterium. GTDB lineage: Bacteria > Latescibacterota > UBA2968 > UBA8231 > UBA8231 > CAYNZV01. Next base: position 3,649,927 of record OZ244235.1, on the reverse strand, counting down.
AATACCTGCGCCGCCGCGATCCAGGGGACGTAACTGAATTCATGGTTCCGCTGGCCGGCACCGGCGTCGACGTAGTCTGCGCCCTGGTGGGGGTTAACGACGACCTCAGCTGGAGAGGCAGCGACTACGGCGAGGTTTGGGGTGACACGTGGGGGGAAAGCATCGACAATCTGGTCACGGAAGACGGCAATCTCCGGTCATCGATCGGTATTCACATCGAACCCAGCGACCTGCTGCAGATGGGCATGCGGGCTATGATCGACGACGGCCACGACCTCTACCAACAATACGTGGACCGGGCTCGCGAACTTGGCATGGGGATCTACGCCTCGTTTCGCATGAACTCCGCCAACGCCAACACCGAACATCGCATGGCCGACGGCCGCCGCTCCGCCACGACGTTGAGTCGCCAGGACCTGTTGATAGGGGCTGGGGAGCTCGACGGCAATGGCCGGGGGTTCAATTTCTGCTGGCAATGGAACTGGGCTGAAGCCGAGGTACGCGATCGATTCCTCGGTCGTTTCGACGAGGTGCTAACTCGGTACGACGTCGATGGATTGGAGCTGGATTTCTGTCGCAACTTCCCCTTCTTCAGGAGCTTCCAGGGGTTCAAACATATCGATACCATGAACCGGTTCATGGAAGGGGCTGCTGACATCGTTCGACGCCATACCGAGCGTAAAGGAAAAGAGATCAAGCTGATGTGCCGGGTGGCCTCCAGCCTGGATGCTTGCGCTGAACAGGGCCTGGACGCCGAATGCTGGATTCGCGAAGGGTTCGTGGATATCGCGGCGATCTCTTCCATGGGACATTGGCAGCTTGAAAATGATGTTGCCAGAGCGGTAGCCGCCGCGGAGAAAAACGGGACCCTTATTTACGTGGGTTCCTCAGTGGTTGGGCGCACCTCACCGCAGGAAGGGTACGAGTCCGGGCAACCAACGGTCAGAAGGGGAATTGCACTCAACGCCTACCGCCACGGGGCGGCCGGTGTGCACCTGTTCAACTACGACTACGGCCACGAGCGCGCACTGCCGGTCGCCGCGGATGACCACTGCGACGTGCCCGAGGTGGAATACCCGCCTCTCTATAGTGGACGCATGGGGCTGTACGCCTCCGACCGCTTCACTCGCAAGGACCTGCAGCTGTTGCGGGATCTCGCAGACCCGGTACGCCTCGCCGGATCGAACCGCTGCTACAATCTGAACGCGGTAAAGTATCCCGGCGATTTCGCCGCGCAGATTCCGTTCAAGATTTCGCTTCGAGGGCGGGGTGCCGGCCCGCTTCACGCCTTGAGATTATGCGTGGAAGAGGATGTTGAGGAAGGGCGGGCGAGCGGGCGCATCCGGAAAACGGAGTTGCGGCTCAAGCTCAGCGAGCACGAGCAGAATCTCGATCGGATTTTTTGCGAGGTAAACGGAACGCGGTTCGACTTGAACGGGGCCCGATCCATCGAAAATTCAACCGGTAATTCGTGGCTGGTGGTGGATGATCCACCGCTGCGGAGCGGTGAGAATACGGTTCTCGTCCTGCTCGAGGGCACCCACTCTCCAAACGGGTGGCATCGCACCGCATCAGGGGTGAGTGCGAACTGGCCGACCCTGGAGCAGTGCGAGCTGCTGGTGTTGTGCGACGACGCCTCGGACTAGCCTGAATTATTCATAAAAATGCGGTGAGCCTCTGTACAACTGGTTGTTTTGCCCTACGTTAGGGTTACCCACAAACAACAACCAATCAAGAGGGCCACCGCAGATGGAAACTTCGCAGATCGCGCTATCGTTTGCAAACATCTCGGGCAAAAAGATCGAAGCTGATTTTGACGGTGGCATGACCACCAGTGATGGGGGCGCCCTGCTTCTGCGACCAGCGGAAGCCCGCACCGGGATCGTCGACCGAATCGTGGCGGCGATGTCGGATCGTCGACATCAAAGCTATATCGACCATACGTATACTGACCTCATCCGGCAGCGCGTATTCCAGATCGCCTGTGGCTACGAGGACGCCAATGACAGTGACGACCTGCGTTGCGATCCGGGTCTGAAAACCGCGTGCGACCGTCTGCCTCTGACGGGAGACGATTTGGCCAGTCAACCAACCATGTCTCGTTTGGAAAACAGTGTCAGCCGCTCGGATCTGTATCGCATCGGGCTCGCTTTGCTGGAAATATTCATCGAGTCTTACGACCAGCCGCCCAAGAAGCTCACCATCGACATCGACGACACGGACGATCCGGCACACGGCGCCCAGCAACTCACGTTGTTCCATGCCTACTATGACGAGTATTGCTACCTTCCGGTCCATCTCTACGAAGGGGAGTCGGGCAAATTGATCACGACGCTGCTGCGACCCGGTCGTAGAATGCGAGGCCGAGAGGCGGTAGCCATCCTCAAACGCGTGTTGGATCATTTGATCATGGTGTGGCCGAAGACGAAGATCACCTTACGAGGCGACTCACACTTCAGCACCCCTGAGGTGCACGACCTGTGCGACGGATACGGTATTGATTTCATTCTGGGACAGGCGATCAACAACAAGCTCAAGGCACTCGGCGAACCGCTGATGGAGCTGGTGGCGGCGCTGGCCGAGCAGAGCGATGAACCGGTGCGGCTTTTTGACCGCTTCGAGTATCAGGCCAAGAGCTGGCCCCGACCGCGCCAGATTATCTACAAGGCCGAGATCACACAAGGCAAAGCCAACCCGCGCTTCGTGGTGACCAATATCCGCAACCGCACTCCCGAGTTTCTGTATGAGGAGATCTACTGCGCTCGTGGGCGGTCGGAAGGCTTCATCAAGAATCACAAGACCTACCTGCAGTCCGACCGCACCTCCTGCCACCGCTTCTCGGCCAACCAATTTCGCCTCTTCCTGCACAGCGCGGCCTACGTGCTGCTGCACACGATCCAACAGATTGGCATGCGCGGCACCCAATGGACGACGTCCAACTTTAACACGATCCAACTCCGGGTGCTCAAAATCGGCGCCCGCGTGCGGGAGCAAGCCACCAAGGTCCGTTTTCACTTTCCGACGTCATACCCGCTCAAGGATCTGATGCGCACCGTCGTCCTCAACCTCGACACCTCATGATGCTTTGCGATGTCCCACTACATCCACGCACACGATCCACCAAGGGACCCGACTGTCCCAATGACATCCAAAAGAGGCTCAGATCTCCCAGACAACACCTCGACGACCGACAGCACTCGATCAACCCGCTACCAAAACGTCCAGCCATTGACCAGCGCACCGAATTCGTTCGCTTGGTGCGGATTCATGAATTATTCAGGATAGATGCCTTGAGGTTTGTCGGTGACTTACCGCCTCGTGCGGCATCAGCGTACATCGATCGAATCTTGATCATGTAAAACACCTTCTCCCCTTTCCCGACGCGGGCGTGACGATAGAATACGGGCCCCTTAGATTCGATCCGAGTCAAAGCAGCGAAAATGGCAACCACGGGCGCTAAGAAAATCAAAGTCGTCAGTGAAAGTACGACATCCGTTCCCCGCTTGACAACCTTGCCCCAACGTCTGAAGATACGCTCTTCCAGGTGGAAGATTGGAATATCCGCCACCTCATCCACGCTCATTTGTCGCGTCAGGATTTCAAAAAAACCTGGTATCATGCTAAATGCGACGTCCGCTCTCTCGCAAATGTTTACTAGCTGAGCAACCGTTTCCCGATTAGTATCCATGCTGGCAAGTACTACTTCGTTGACCCGCTCCCTCCGTAAAATCTCTGACAGATCACTCACGGATCCTAAAAGCTGGAGGTCGGAGGATTGTTCCCGGGTGTCGTCGGCCCCGTTGCAAACGAATCCGATGGGATGATATTCGATCTCCACGTTGTCTTGTATTGCGCGATGAAAACCTCTTGCCACTTGGTCGGTTCCAACAATGACAACATTTGTCAGACCGCGTCCTCTCTTGCGCAACTGCCTAAACAAGAGAGACACACCGCTCCGCCAAGTAGTCAGGAATATTATGCTCAGCAACCATGAAATCACGATGATGAGCCGCGAATAGGTCTCGAATTCGGTTCTCGCAAGATAGCCGCGCAAAATGAAGTTTGTTGCCATGATAATCATACAACTCGTCGTAACCGCCCTGACAATCGCAAAAAAGTCTTCTAATCGGAATGAGAGAGTCCGCAGACGATACAAACCGGAAGAGTGAAGGAGCCCCAAACCGACAATCGCAACGACAATCGAGAATCGGATGTACAATTCGACGTTCGGAATGGGCCGTTCGGGCAGCAAAGGGAGATGGAATCGCAACCAGTAAGAAAGCAGGAATACCGCAACCAAGACGGATGCATCAATTGCGGCAAATACAGGTTTGAGCATTAACCTCTTTTTCACAATAAACGGACCTTCGACTGCTGAATTTCTGCCGAGTGAAATGGACCCTTCAAATTGTCAATTTTGTTAACGATAGGTATGTTCATTCCCATTCAAAAATATAAATGCGGGTAGCGCGTGAACCCCGACTTTGGTCAGTTACGAGCGCGCGCGCCCTACAACAATTTTCGCTTCGTAACCGAGACCTTCTATATAAACCGCGATTCCTACCTTGGAAGATTGGGCAGCCTGGAGCACGGCCCGGTCAATCTCGTCCTCCGCCGGATCATATGGCATATTGCCTGCCAACACGCCAAGCGCCACAATCGTTCGCTCACCTATTTCCTCGAGCGCCGAACCCTCGGGCGCGCCCTTGATACCCACGAAGGCGTGGGCCCACCAGTCACCGGGGAATCGCTCGACACCTACTTCTCTCAACGCATCGCGTCCTTCTGCTCGGAGCGAAGCAGATCCTTCACCGTTAATTGTTCCGGCCACGATGTGGCCTGAGGGAACTTTGCGTATAAACTCTGAAAGCTTTCTGTTCTGTCCAATCTCGAGCCACGTATCGTGCCCACAGCCGTCACTGTGCCTATTTGTGGGTCAATGACCGCAAGATTGTAACCACGACCATGCTTGGAAACGTTGCTACCAGAAACTCGAAGAAACTCCTGCCTGGAGTACTCGACTGACCTGCTTAGAAGGTCCAAATCTACGGGTGAAGTAAATTTTGTGGCCCCTATGTGCATAGGTGGATACAACACTGAGATACCGACTGACTCAAGTAGCCGAACGACGTGGTACAGAGTCGTGCTACGAATCTCCGATTCGCTCCCAAATGGACTGATGTCGGACATGGAATAGCGAATCACCTGATTTTGTCCGTTTTCAAGAGCGCCGATTTGGCAGATTGACCATCCCGTTTCGCAGGCACGACCGAGAGCTCTTCTCGCCTTTTCCAGGTCACCCACTCTAGTGTAGGCCAACGCCTGGAAGACGTAGCCGTACTCAGAATTTGGACCTTCGGTCAGAATACCTTCAATCTCGCTTAGGGCCTGTGTCCTGTGTCCAAGGTCGAATAGGCATCGAGCGTATTGGGCCCGCAAATAATCGTTGGCTGGATCAAGAAGATGTGCCGACCGATAGGCTTCAGCTTCCTGGTTCAGGTCATTGAAGGCCATCGACAATTGAGCGAGCGTGAGCCATTGATGCAACGTGCCAGTATCTTCGATTTTGTCGCGAATCTTCCTGATCCAGCCGGTTGGAGTCAGCGGTTCATACTCCAAATATCTGAACTGGTTACCGAGGGCAAGAACTTCGCGGGTTGCTTCCTCGTAGTGACCTGCATCAAAGTAGCTCTCGCCTTTGAAAGATTTATGAAACGCCATGCCCACGATGCACCAGGCAACAACTGAAGAGGCGACGAGCGACGAAACACCCAACCAGCATGCTACTCGGAGCTCCTTTTGTTGCGCAGACCATGCAAACAAAAAGATCGCGAAAAACAGGAATATCAGCTCTATGATCCCAACAAGGAAGGAAACGTCCACAAGATAATCATGTGAACGAACGAATGTGAAGAACACCGCTGCTGCGAGAGAGGATATCCCGACAATTAAAGCGTTGTCCCTGGGAATTTCGGGCCAAAAGCTGTGTGTCGGCTTGAGGAGCGCTCCTATGAGTAACGCCGTGGCGTGGGCCCACATACGACCATTACCCATGGCGGTAGTTCGGCTACGAACTCTGCTCTAAGGTACACGAACAGTAGAGGTAAGACACCAAGAAGGAATAGAGTGCGCTGGGTGCTGGAGACGCGCTCAAGCCGCCGAAAGACCCACACGAACCCAATTGCCACGATTGTTAGACGGATCGTGTGCCACAGAGAGTGCCCAATAGAAGCGAACAGCGATCCACCGGCGAGCAGCGACATCCCCACGAACCGCAGCTTGTGGAATATCGGGGAGGCAACAGAGGCACGTGTGTGATGTATCATTGAAAGTTCTGCCCTGGGAGAAGCGATGCTGCCGGAGAGGTGTATCGATTGCGGCGTTTGCCAGAATTGCCTAGATGCGTGCACTTGATGTCAGTCGAGGGGGCTCCTCAGATGGCTACTGGCGAGCCGTCCTGCTCCAGCGAACTCTGAGCCGCCTCCAACACCTGAACCACACGCAACCCGTCGCGTCCCCCACTTCTAGGTTCCCGACCCTCCTGCACACTCCCGACGAAGTGCCGGCACTCCAGCACCAAAGGCTCGGCCATCTCCAAATACGGAATCACCACGTCGCCGAATCGCAGTGATATGGCATCACCGTACGACACAAAATCGCGGCGCTCAGCTGATTTGTCGTAGGTACGAATCTTAAAACTCGCTACATCGTCGAATACAACCATCTTGCGGCTGCCTACGATAGTCAGCTTACGAATCTTGTGCAGATCGAGCTCAGAGAGGTAGGAGGTCCCCTGACTTACCAACGCCACCTTTTCGGCGTTCAGATCGATGCCTATGGTCTTGAGCCCGGCACTGGCAAATTCAACCGCCAATGTAAGCCCCACATAGCCCAATCCGATAATGGCAACCTGGGCCTCCTTCGCTTCGATCTTCTCGATCAGCTCTTGGTACAAGCAGGTATGGACGAACTCCACATCGCGACAATGGCTAAGTGGCCCCAGAGATGGCTTCCAGGAACCACCCGCATAGAACTTGAGGTTCCATCCACGTCAAGATAAAATTGAATGGCCAGAAGATCGAAATTCGTATGCGGCAAGTAGGCGAAGTCCTGATGTGTTGGGTGGGCGCCATTCTCCCAGCATGAAGCAGTTTCGTATTCATTGGAGTTGACCCCATTTGGTGGACACCTCAATACTTGAGTGGAAAGGAGGATGTCCCCATGCCGAGAATTCGTAACCCGTATCCGCCGGACTTCCGCGAGCAGATGGTCGAGATGGTAAGAGCGGGCCGGACCCCGGATGAACTCGCGAAAGAATTCGAACCTCTGCGCAGACCATTCGCAACCGGGTGTACCAAGCTGGTTTGGACGAAGGTTTGAGACGACGGCCTCACCAGTGACGAGAAAACCGAACTGCGACGACTGCGTCGGGAGATTCGGCAGCTGCGCACCGAGCGCGAGATCTTGGCAAAAGCCGCGGCCTGGTTCGCTCGGGAGACCAACTCGATACCACCCAGCTCTTCGAGTTCGTGAAAACGCATCAGGCCTCTATTCTATTGCCACCATGTGCCGCCTGCCTACGGTCTCCACCAGCGGCTCGTCGCTGAGAATTCGATGCTTTGCCAGCAGGCGAGGAACGTCCCGCAGACTCCACTGCCCCCAGCCTCTCGTCTGCGATCACATGATTGCCCAGGTCGTTGAGCAGTTCGATGCTCAACTGCAGGAAGCGCTCGGCGCTTCCGTAGCGCTCTGGGTTGGAGATGAACTCCTCATAGCTGTAGCTGCGCAGACGCTCCAGAATTGACAGGTACTCCTCGAGTCTATCTAGGCGCCGCTTGAGGAGCTCTCGGTCAACCACCCAGTACCTTCTTGCGATAGGCTGCCTGATGTAGGCTCAAATATGGTTGTAGATCGAAATACTCGCGCAGGGTGCGCGAAAAATACCCTGGGTGATCGAAGTCAAGGGTTCGGTACAGGAGCCGGTTGTGGCGAACCGCATGGAAGCGCAGCACTGCGTCGCGGCCATCGATGAACACCAAGTCCACGTCGTCGAAACCCGCACGAGCCAGCTCTTGCAGCATATCCAGCTTGCACTTGCGGACGCCGTCGTCGCGCGGAACGACCGCCAGGTCGAGATCGCTGTCCGGCCGCTGCCGCTCTTGCGCCGCCGATCCGAAGAGGTAGACCGCCTGTACGCCCTCGAATCGACTCAGGACTTTGGCGATTCGCTTTTCGTCGGTGGAGTTCATTTCAGATTAGGACGATCTCCTTCACTCTCTTCCACTCACACCACCTGCAACTGTTGCGTCAGGCGCTCCACTACAGCGCCTCGTCCAGCTTCTCTGGGTGACCTTCCACCCAATGCGGTAGGCTCCGCTGATCCGATCCAGATCGCCCAGCTTCTTCGAACACAATTCGTACAGCGCCTCGTCCCCGACCTCGTGGTAAAAATGCACGAGACGGTTGCGGTAGCCGGCGAGGGCGCGCGCAAGTTGGCATAAGTCGTTTATAAATAGTAACATATATCGTCTTTTTCGCCTAGCTAAACCCCTTTTTGCGAAACAGACCCATTTCCCCTGCCCCTGCAATTTCTGACGGTAGCAGTACCCTACAAGGCTCGCATTGTTATCGGCTCACCGTTCCGGCATAGGGACGACTGCGCGGCCTCCAACACCCTCACCACACGGAGCCCATCCCAACCGTCGCTTCTAGGGGCCTTGGCTTTCGCAACGCAGTCAACAAAATGCCGGCACTCCAGCACCAAAGGCTCGGCCATCTCCAAATGCGGTATCACCACATCTCCGAATCGCAGCGATATCGCATCACCGTAGGACACATAATCCCTGCGCTCGGCCGACTTGTCATAGATGCGAACCTTCTCAGCGCTTTCTACATCGTCGAATACGACCATCTTGCGGCTGCCGACGATAGTTAGCTTGCGAATCTTGTGCGGATCGAGCCACGAGAGTTGCAGCTGCGCCATCTTACCATCGGTGAAATGCAGATTCACGAAAACCACATCTTCGATGCCTTTCTGGAGATAACACTCGCCGCGGGCGCTGACTGAGTCGGGCTCCTGGCCAAGCAAATACAACACGGTGGAAACATCGTGGGGTGCGAAGCTCCACAACGCGTTCTCGTCCTGGCGGATTATGCCCAGGTTCACACGCTGGGAATAGAGATAATAAACGTCTCCCAATTCTCCGTTCTGAATCAGCTCCTTCAGCATCTGAACAGCGGGGTGATACTCGAGGAGATGGCCCACCATTAGGATCCGACCGGTCTTCTCGGCCAGCTCTACCAGCTCCCGGGCGTCGCGGACATTCAGGGTCATCGGCTTTTCCACAAAGACGTGTTTGCCGGCCTCCAGCGCTCGTTTCGCCGCCTCGAAATGCTGTATTGCCGGCACGGCCAGCACAACCGCCTCCACACTTTGGTCAGCTAAGACCTGCTCGTAGTCGGCGACGACGGTCGTGTCGGAATACGTTTGCTCCATGTCATGTCGGGTTTTTGCTTCGGCGTCGCAGATGAACTTGAGATCCACGTCGGGTAGACCGTGGAATGCCCTGACCAGGTTCTTTCCCCAGTTACCGGCCCCCACACACGCTATTCCGAGCAAATCACTCATTGGATAGGCCGGGCTTCAGCTTCCCACTTCGCCCACCTGCACTTGCGGATGCGACACAACCAGGTGCCACACCACCGCTTGAAAGGACTCAGATAGAGGTGTTACCATTGCATCGTCCACGGTCGGAACGATCACGCAGGCGTCGGCCACTGTGGCGGTGTACCCCCCGTCGCGTCCGACAATCCCGCAGACCCGCGCATCGACTTCCCGCGCGTACTGCAGAGCCCTCACGAGGTTGACGCTCACATTCCTTTCCAGGTCCCCGCCGCCGACGGACAGAACCAGGATGAGGTCCTTTTTCGCCAGCCGGCTCCCTTCCAGCCAACGAACAAACACCGTATTCCAGCCGTCGTCGTTTACGCGCGCGGTCAACTCGGACACGTTGTCCGTCGGCGCGTACGCTTCCATTCCAGCAATCTTGCGAAAATCGTTGACCGCGTGGGAGGCGTTTCCGGCGCTCCCGCCGACGCCGAGGATAAACAGTCTACCGCCGCCCTGGCGCGTTTCCACTACGAGCTGCACCAAACGCTCGATGGAGGTTCGATCGAGAAGGTCTATCACCTTCTTGGCGTTCGCCAGATATCTATCAGGGTATTCCACGCGAACTCAACTCGATTCGATTGGCGGCGGTGGATTCGTGGACAGCACAGGTCACAGTTCGTACCCAGCCGCCCTGGCATCTTGGTAGAACATCTTCACCGTGTCCAACGAATACTCGGCCAACTCCTTGCCGATCAGAGGCAGCTTCTTCAACACATCACTGGTGGCGGTAATAATGTGGCAGCCCACTTGGTCTGCCTGGAAGATGTTCAACAGCTCCCTCGGGCTCGCCCAGATCAACTCTGCGTTCGGACTCGACTTCAAGATCTCCACCGCGTCAGTCATGACCGGCACCGGATCGCAACCGGTGTCGGCGATGCGGCCGGCGAAAACCGACACACATGCAGGCGCACCACCTGCGACGGCCGCGCCCACCCGACGCACCTGTTCCTGCAACATCAAGGCGGTAACGTTGACTTTCACACCCGCGTGTGAAAGCTCGTTCACCAAGCCATAACTGGTCTCGCCCCTGGTGTTTGTAACCGGAATCTTGACGTAGACGTTGTCGCCCCAGCCGGCGATATCTTCGGCCTGGCGCCTCATCTCGTCGAATTCGTCGGAGAAAACCTCGAAGGAGATAGGCCGGTCAGGGATCTCGCTGACGATATCTTTCGCGAACGCCTTGTAGTCGGAGATCCCCGCCTTGCGCATCAGCGTCGGGTTGGTGGTGAACCCTTTGATCAGCGGGCTGGCGTACATCTCGAGCATGCTGTCCCGATCGGCACCATCGGCGAAGATCTTGACGGTGAGGTCTTCTACCCGCATTTCGCTGTTCGATCCGCTATCACTCGCTTGATCAAGCCAGGTTGGAATTCGTATGATTGCGAGACACTTGCGTTGGCACTGTCGAATTAGAGCCCTACGACTCTTGCCGAGCCCGCGACCGCACCCAGCGCGTTGCGCGTGTCGACGATGAGGCGCACGCTGTTTACCAGCTCACCGGCCTTGAATTCGTCGTGATTGGTAACCAGCACCACGCAGTCGGCGCCGTCGAGGTTCTCCTTCGAGAGATCGACGGACGCGAGCTCCTCGCCCGATTCCAGCCGTAGAACTGTCACATGGGGATCGTGATAGCTTACCTCCGCACCCTTCCGGCGCAAGAGTTCGATAATATTCACCGCTGGGCTTTCACGCACGTCGTCAGTTCCGGCTTTGTAAGCCACACCCAACACCAGAATCCGCGCCCCTTTCAGCGCTTTGCCCTCGTCGTTCAGTGCGTCCATCACCTTACGGGCTACGTGATGCGGCATCTCGGCGTTCACCTTGTCGGCAAGATCGATGAACCGCGCTTCGTAGTTCATGCCGCGCATCTTCCATGACAGATACAACGGATCGATGGGAATGCAGTGTCCTCCCAAACCCGGTCCTGGGGTAAATTTCATGTAGCCGAACGGTTTGGTAGCCGCGGCGTCAATAATCTCCCAGACATTCAACTCGAGGCGGTCACAGATCAACGCGATCTCGTTTACCAGGCCGATGTTCACGGCACGGAAGGTGTTCTCCAGCAACTTCACCATTTCCGCGGCCGCGGGAGAGGATACAGGGACTAGCGTATCGACGGCGTTGCGGTAAAGCGCAACCGCTGCCTTGGTGCAGGCCGGCGTCATGCCGCCGATCACCTTCGGTGTGTTTCTCGTCTTCCAGACTGTGTTGCCCGGGTCCACGCGCTCGGGCGAAAAAGCTAAGAAGAAATCCTTACCGACGGTCGCCCCGTCGGCATCCAATCGCGGTAGAATCAATTCCTCGGTGGTGCCGGGGTAGGTGGTGCTCTCCAGGACAACGAGCAAGCCTGGGTGGAAATAACGTGCGATCTCATCGCTGGCCGCGACTATATAAGAGATATCTGGATCTTTGGTCTTTCCCAGCGGGGTGGGAACACAAATACATACGCAGTCCACTGTGGCGAGCGCCCCGAAATCGGTCGTAGCGTTCAGGGCTCCGGAGTTGACGGCCGCTCCCACTTCTTCGTCGGTGACGTCGGCGAGGTAGGAGGTTCCACGACGTACCAACGCCACCTTTTCCTCGTTGAGATCGATGCCGGTGGTCTTAAGCCCGGCGCTGGCAAATTCGACGGCCAGGGGAAGCCCCACGTAGCCTAATCCTATTATGGCAACGTGGGCCTCCTTCGCTTCTATTTTCTTGATCAGCGCTTGGTGCAATGCGATTCTCAAGCTTCCTTCCTGAACCACTGAACGGCTCTTCGCAAGCCCTCATCGGCAGGCACCAGGGGTTCATATCCGAGTTTTTCTCGCGCGCGTGTAATGTCGGCCAGTGAGTGTGCCACGTCCCCCGGGGCTGGCGGACCATGTTTCACACGGCCCTCGGTTCCCAGGATTTCGCGTACAATGTGCACAACCTCGTTGACAGTGAGGCTGGATCCACAGGCAATGTTGAACACCTGGCCGCTCACATCCTCGGCATGCGCTGCGCGCAGATTGGCATCGACCACATTGCTTACGAAGGTGAAGTCGCGAGATTGATTGCCATCGCCGTTGATGGTTAACTCTTTTGCCTCGGCGATGCCGACGATGAACCGCGGAATAAATGCGGCGTATGATGACTGGGGATCCTGGCGCGGTCCGAAGACATTGAAGTAACGCAGCGCCACGGTCTCGAGTCCGTATATGTGTGAAAAAACCTCGCAGTACTTTTCCCCGGTAAGCTTCGAAACACCGTAGGGTGAGATCGGCATCGGCAGCATCTCTTCCCGCTTGGGAATCTCCTCGTTGGCGCCATACACCGACGAGGAGGAGGCGAATACGACCCGCTTGACCCCTGCATCCCGCGCGGCGTCGAGAACATTCAAGGTGCCGGCGACGTTTATTTCGTTGGTGGTCAAGGGGTCTTTGACGGAGCGCGCCACCGAAGGCAGAGCACCTTGGTGAAAAATGATATCGATGCCGGCGACCGCCTCGCGGACGGTGTGGGAACTCCGGATATCACCTTCGATAAGCTCCACATTGTCCTGGAATGTCCCGATGTTCTCCCGCTTGGAGGTAGAGAAATTGTCGAGAATGCGCACTTGCTCCCCGCGACGTAACAACTCTTCCACCAGGTGCGAGCCGACGAAACCGGCGCCACCAGTGACGAGAAATGAAGCCATTTCAGGGATTCTCCGACAAATCTGGCTTGATACTGTTCACGCGGTACTCTAGACTAGTGCCTGAAGTAAGATAATACGAAACCCGCTTTCCGCCCCTCAAGGAATCGGACAAGGCTTATGAACTCCCTATCGCACCCACGAATAGCTTCCTGGTTAAAAACGGCAGTGCCGGCACTAGTGCTGGCGCTCCCTGCGACAGCCCAGGAAAAGCTCACCCTCGAGCAGTGCCTGGGTATCGCCCACGAAAGGAACCTCAGGAGAAAAAGCGATCTTCAGGATCTGGAGCGGAGTCGCGCTCAGCTCCTTGCCGCCCGCTCTCCGTTCGAGCTCCAGGCCGACGCCAACCTTCGGGTTCCCAGTTTTCGGGAGACTCGAGACACCCAGGAAAACGTCGCACTGCTCCAGCGCGTCCGGGCTGAGGACACCGATTTTCAGTACGGGGGCCAGCTCACGGTCAGCCAGCGGGTTCTCCATCTAGGTGAATTCAGTCTCACATCCAACGCCGAACGCCGAGATTTCTCCTCGAATCGCCGCGCCGATTTTCTCGACTTTTCCGGCGACTTGAGGGTCGGCTACCGCCATGAAATCTTTACCCGGGCGCGAGAGGAATTCGCCCTCGAGCGTGCCCGGCTCAATCTCGACGGCGCCGGCTACACCTACCAGCGTCAGCTGCTGAGCCTGGAGCAGCAGGTGGTCAGCGCTTACTACGATCTGGTACGCAGCATCCGCCAGCTGGAGATCGAGCAGCAAAGTCTGGAGCAATCCGAGGCGTCGCTGGAGCTCGCTAAACGCAAGTTCGAGGTCGGCCTCATAGCCGAGGTGGAGGCGCTGCGATGGCAGGTGGCTCTCCTGCGCGCGAAAGCCGATTTCGATCAGGCGGAGACCGAAATCGAGCGCCGACGGGATCTGCTGCGCGAGGTTCTTGGCATGGAGATGGATGAACCCCTGGAAGTCGTCAGTGAAGTGGAATCGCACCGGTTTCCTATCGATGCGGAACGGGCGTTGGAACTGGGTTTGCGGCGAAGAACCGATCTTCGCCAGGCCGAGGTTCAGGAGGAGATAAGTCAGCTAGGCTTGCGGGAGCGAAAGCGGGACAGCGGACCGGTGGCCACCTTGAACGCAAACGTAGGCGTTCGCGGAAGGGGCTCAGAAGTCGGGGATATCAGCAGCAATCTCGAGCGCAACCTCTGGAGTGTAGGCATCGACGTCACGATGCCTATTCTCGATGGCGGATCCAAGCGGGGTTCCGTCAACCAGGCGCAGGTGGACCTGGAGAAGAGCCGGATCGCCACCTCCCTGAGGAAGCGGGAGATTATCCGCGAAATCAGGAACGCGGTGCGCAACCTGGCGCAGGCGGAACGCCAGATCGATCTGCGGCAGGCGGCGCTCGAGGTCGCCGAACGTACCTACGAGGTGGAGCAGAGTCGTTTCGAACTGGGATTGATACAAAGCCAGGATCTGCTCGACGCCCAGGGGGAGCTCACTCAATCCCGCATCGAAAAGCTGGACGCGATCGTGAGCTATCGCCGGCAACTGGTGGATCTGAGGGTGGCGTCGATGGCGGAGCTGAGCGAGTTGGCGCCCTAGGCGCAGACGCCTGACCTATTTGTCGTCGTTGGAATCCATCAGAGGATGGGTGTACTCGTCCAGGTCTTCGCCGAATATCATTCTGCGGGGACGCAGCCGCGTATACGAAGGGATCTGATTCATCTCCTCCGCTTCCTGGCAGGCGACGCACAGCCTTGCGGTTGGCAGCGCCTCCAGTCTTGGTTTGGCAATGAACGGGCAGGTCTCACACAGATTCAACGTCGTCTCCAGGCAGGCTTCGCATTTTCCGTAGGTGCCGCTGTCGAGCTTTTCCAGGGCGAGGGTAATTTCCTCCAGCTCCCGACGCTCGGTGTCTCCCAGGGTTACCAGTAGCTCCATCGCTCCGGCTTCGACGGCGCGATCGAGATCGTCAGCCTTGGCATCCTGAAGACCGTCGATCTCGGTCTCGGTGCCGTCCAGGTCGTTTAGGAGCTCGGCTCGGCGCTCCAGCAGCTTCTTCTTGACCTTGTCCCGGTCTCTCTTATTCAGCGCAACCTTTTTGGCCATAACGTCCCCTGTTTACACCCTTTTCGCTGCCAAGTGCCCGGATACAGGGCTGAGCAATTTCGGGGTAATAATGTATATCGTCAAGTAAAATTTACACTCCAGCGACGAGGAGCCGGTAGACACCTGCCCCAAGGGGTCCCAGCTCGAGGTGGAGCCGGCCATCGGTGACTACCGAAAGGGATTGAGGACCGGCAACAACCTCTATTCCGGTGATCGGCATCAAACCTTCGATATCGTACTCGGCCTGGCGAACTCCGCGGGTGGGATTGACTGCAAACAGATAATATTCATGATCCGCTTCTCTGATCATGATCTGCAGCTTGCCGTTGCCACCCACTCGCGTCGCAGCGAAGGATCGATCCTCCGCGACGAGGATGGGGGACAGGGTTTCTAGCACTTCCGCCAACCTCCGCACCTCCCGCCACAATGGGCTGGGTTGGATGTGGCGCTCATCCGCGCCGCAGTAGCGATAGAAAAAGATACCCCGCGCACCCTGCACCAATCCTTGGTACACCATGTTTCTCAGCTCGGCGGATGTAGGCGCGCGGGGCCAATGCTCAACTCCCCCAAAGGCCTGGGCGACCAGCCACACCGGTTTTTGGGTCATGCTGACCCAGCTAGCTTGCTTGGCGTACTCAGACACGCGAGATATGGGATAGGTCGGCACCGGATACGGATCGATGGCGACGACGTCGCTGGAACCGATGTAGTCTGCAAAGGTGTGTGGACGGTTATTGACGAGGGAAACCGGATGATACGGATCCAGCTGTCGGATGCGCTGATAGATCTGCATGGTGTCGGTCGGTTTGACCCCGGCATCCGCCGGCTCGTCCACCAGGTACCATGCCAACAGGGCGGGGTGGTTCCGGTAGCGCATAACCTTGTTGTAGATGGCCGTGGTATCGGGAACTTCCAGGTTGCGGATGTGGTCGCTGAGCTCCAACAGGATGGCGACCCCTTCCTCCGTTGCCGTGTCCATCAGGTCCGCAACGGCCGCATCGTCGAGCTTGTAGTAGTAGTCGCCTGAATTGAACCGCAGCTTTTTGACTTCCGCGAGCGTCTCTTGTCTGAGCCAGTAGATGCCTATGGGGAAGAACGGATCCCCATTCCGTATCAGAGACTTCGTAAAGAGATCGAGCTTCACCTCGTTAGACGCCGGCGGCAGCTTTCTCACCTTCAGGAAGACCGAATCCCTGATTCCACTTTCTAGCTGCACCCGGGCAGCCAGGGTATATTCGCCGACGGCCAACCCAGCCGTCGCAATAGATCCTTCGAGCTCCCGCTGCTGCCCCAGCAGTTCCTGCCCAACGATCGTACTGTCGCCATTATCTAGCTCGACGTTGACGCTGATGACGGCATCGTCGGTACGATTAAGCCTCGAACGAAATCGAATCGCCGCTTCAGAGGTGTAGTAGGAGCGATCCTGGGTAAACTCCCAGACTGGCAGAACCCCGACCTGAATTTCATCCGACTGATATACGATCTTGGCGCTGCTCAGGTCGTAGATACGGAGATGGGCGCGGTGCAACCCGGGGGTGGTGACGCTGTAGAGGAGTTCGAACCGTCCGCCGCCAGAATCTGGCATTCGGAGGTCGCGTTCAGAGCGGAAGCGAACGTCCTGTGGCGAGACACCTTCCAGCAAAACCATCATGGGGTCCTGATTCTTGCTCTGAATCGTCAAATTCAGCCGGTTCTCTCCCACTACGGGTCGACCGAACACCAGATCCACGACCTCTACCTTGGGTGTTCCCGAGAGATCGAAATGGGCGCAGGAGGTCACCGTCATAACGGAGACCATCGCGAGATACAGAAAGAGTGGGCGGACCAATGCGGGGGCGAGTTTCAGGCGGGCAAGGTGGGTGTCGAGGGGCGACTCAGGCTTACATCTCGCCTTGATTGGGCGCTGGATTCGAATGCAACGCGCGCAATCGATCTCGCAACGATGCTGCAAGCTCGAACTTCTCTTCTTCGACGGCTGCCTGGAGATCGGCATTCAGCTGTTCCTCGACGCTGAGGGGACGAGTGCTTTCGATCTCCCGTTCCCACTCGCGCAGAAACTGCAACTCCTGGCATTCCTCCAGGTCCTCGAAGTTTTCTAGTCCGGATAGAAAATCTTCGATATCCTTGATTCCTTGTTGAATCTCCTCCAGGGCGCCGTCGAAATTCTGCTAGTGCTCGGGCTTGGACGCAATGAGCCGTGACGAACGGCCGGTATTGCTCGGCCACTTGCCGATCTTCGTCGTGTTCGGCGTATTCGAGACACATGTCGAGGATACTGATGTTGTGCATCGCATCCTCTTCGGCGTTTTTATACTCTTTCAATTCGAAGAAGCTGATGCGGCGCCAATAGTACTGCATAGCTTCCTGGGCTAAAGCCCAGCAATCCGCGCGCGAGAGGATGAAGCTTGAGCTTGGCGCCCCTACTTTCCGCCGGTCCTGATAATATTCCAGCAAGGTCGAGAATCCCTCTGGCCGGTCGGCGTCGGGTCGGCCATTCCACTCCAACTGCATCAGACCCAGGTCCATGCGAATCTGGATCTTGCTCTTGCCGTCCAATCCGGTGATCTTGCGAACTCCCAGGTCTCCCGGCGTGAATTTCCATCCTTTCAGAATCGTGCCGATATCTTCGTTCATCATTCTACTTAACTTCCTTAAAATAACTCGCTTACGCCGTTTTGACCGGGGTAAGTTGGGCTATAATATGGCATCTATCCTGGTTTGTCAACCAGATCATGGCAACCTCTGTCAACCTTACGAAGGACCCCAAACTTCCCTACATTGAATGCTCTCCACGTTGAAGCAGCAGGAACCGAACCTGCTGGATTAGACGCACCTTTCTGGTTCCACGTTTCCAGCACCAACTAATGAGCCAAAACGCCGTTACCGAACGCGCTCCGATACCGGGCATAGCTCACATGCTTGCTGTTTCAAGCGGCAAGGGGGGCGTTGGCAAATCCACACTGTGTGCCAACCTTGCGATCGCCATGGCGCGAGCCGGCAACCGCATAGGACTGATGGATACAGACATCTATGGTCCGAGCATACCGGGAATACTGGGCGCGAGGGAAAAACCCCAGGCGGATCCTGACTCCAACCGAATCGTTCCGGTGGTTGGTCATGGGATCAAGGTTATGTCGATGGGGTTACTGATGGATCCCGGCTCGCCGGTGATCTGGCGCGGTCCGATGCTCGCCAAGATGATCAGCCAATTCTTGTTCAACGTGGAATGGGGGGAACTGGACCTGCTGCTTCTCGACCTGCCTCCCGGAACGGGAGATGTGCAGATCACCCTGACCCAAACCGCGCCGCTGGACGGCGCCCTAATCGTCACGACGCCTTCGGAGATCGCCCTTTCAGACGTGAGGCGCGGTGTCCAGATGTTTCGTCAGAGCGAGATCCCGGTGCTGGGACTGGTAGAGAACATGAGCAGCTTCACCTGTACGAACTGCGGCAGTGAGACCCGGATATTTGGCCGTGGCGGTGGACGCGAAACGGCGACATCGTTTGGCATTCCTTTCCGTGGAGAGGTCCCGCTGGATCCCCGTCTGCGCCAGTGTTCCGACGAAGGCGAGTACATCGAGGATGTGGCGCCAGAGAGCAGCGCTGGCTTGGCGATCAAACAACTGGCATCCGATCTGCTGGCCACCCCCGAACTGCGCTGAATTCGATCGTGCCCACAAAAGCCTACAGGGACCTGGATTTCCTCACCAGTGTCAATGCCCGCACGCTTCGCATCCTGGCGGAGTACATGGAGCCGGAAGCCCGGTTTGGGCGGGAGAGCATCGACGACATCATCGTGTTTTTTGGCTCAGCCCAAGCGCTTTCGTTGGAGGATGCGCAACGGGCGTTGGCTGACGCTCAGAGGGAGGAGATGGATCCGACTGAGCTTGCGCCCCTGGAAATGGGCGTAAAGCTCGGCCACTATTACGAGGAAGCTCGGACCCTTGCCCGTCTGATGGCCGGATGGTCGCTGGAAATGAAGACAGCGGGAGGACCGCCCTTCGTGCTCTGCTCCGGCGGAGGACCTGGCATCATGGAGGCGGCGAATCGCGGCGCCACAGAAGCGGGCGCCCGCTCCGTCGGTCTCAACATCAGCCTCCCCCACGAACAGGACTCCAACGCCTACATCACCGACGAGCTGAATCTTGAATTCCATTATTTCTTCATGCGGAAGCTCTGGTTCGTGAACCTGGCGTGTGCCGTGGTGGTGTTCCCGGGAGGGTATGGAACGCTGGATGAGCTGGCCGAGGTGCTGACCCTCATCCAGACGGGCAAAGTGCGAAAGATGCCCGTGGTGCTCTACGGCTCCGAGTATTGGAACGAGGTTTTGAATTTCGAAGCGTTGGCTCGTTGGGGAACGATCAGCCGAGGGGATCGGAACTGTTCGTACGCTGTGATACCCCGGACGAGGCGTTTGCCTATCTCAAGAAGGCGCTGGGCGGGCATTTCAACCCGGTGGCCTAAGAAGCACGTTACTTGGCCGTTACTCCACCGCGAACTCCGTTGCGGCAGAGGACGCATTCCCGGACGCGTCGACGATCCGCACCGACAGGTAGTGCTTCCCAACCGACAGATTCTGCCGCACCAGGTAACCCACGGTGCTGGCATCGGGGTCTAGCTCGCTGATTACTCGCCGGCCATCGAGCCTGATCTCCACATCAATCTCCTCGGCGATTCCCGATCCTTCCTCGTTGAAACGAAACCACAGATGTGGCTTTCGCGCCCGGACCGTCGCTCCATCGGCCGGATGAACCTCCAGAATGGTCGGCGGAGTCAGATCCGCCAGCAGGGCAAAGCGGGAGAACCTGCGAATATCGCAGCCTATCGTACCAGCCTCCGGGTTTAGCTGATTTCCGATCATCGCCCACCGCCCCTCGGACACCTCGCGATAGATCCCCAGTTTGCCGGGCTCGACCACCGAAGAAGGGTAACTGATTTGCAGGTTCACCTTGCGGTCGAAGCTGATCCCCTCAGGCTCGAAAACGTAACCGATCCCGGAATCGACGAGTTCGCCATCGGAGACCGGGTGAAAGGTGGCAACCTGGGGGATGAATCGTTCGTAAACCGCCGCTTGCGGCACGGTCAGCAGAGCGTTGGCGAACCGCAGTTGCCCCGCCGTCGAAGGTTCAAGGGCTTGAAGATTGAATTCGGCTGACACCGTGGCACGATCTCCGTCGCGGGCGATTGCGGTGACGCGCACCGTGGCGGTTGCCGGGGCCGACGCGAATTCCAGCGGCACCTGACTCCGATAGGTTAGGAGATCCTGCTGGCGTATCACCGTCTCGAACACTCGCCCGCGCACATCCACGATCACACGCGGCTGTTCTGCAAGTATCTGGGACGTACGGATGGTCAGATCGACACCGCCGGCATAGGAAGACGAGGTTAATGAGACCTTGGGTGAAGACGCCTGGGAAGCCGCGGGGGTCGCGATCGTGGCCATCGCTTCGCCACCCTGATCGTCGGCAGCTACCAAGCGGAATATCCCGCTCCTTGTTGGAAGCGGCAGGGAGCTCAATCCCAGCGGCACTCTCTCCTGGGAAACCTGGGACCACGTCCGACCATTCTCCGAATGACTAAGGGTGAGGTGCAACTGGCTGTCATCGTCGTCACCCAGCTCCACCTCGATGCTGCTGGCGCCATCACCTTCGACCCTGCTCGTGGTCAGGATGTCGGGAGCGGAGTTGACGCGGAATCTCAAGCGCGCTTGGCTGGCGTTGCCCGAGATATCCTCTACGATGGCGCTCAGCGTATGGTCTCCTTTCGCCAGGGCGTTCGGCCCCACACCGCAATGCAGCAACCCCCGGTCGGCGGCACGGTCATAAAATTTCAGCCGGTTTCCCGAACGCAGAAAGAGATTGGAGAAATTGCGTGTCCCTCTCTCCAGGCGCAGCGCGGTTCGGTCGAGGAAGATCTGGTGCTGTTCGGCATACGAAACTCGGTTGTATCGGCAGGCGAAGCGCTCTATGCCATCCACTATCAACTTCAATTGGTGCGAGGCGAGCTTGTTTGAGGTGGCGTCCATGCGGTCATATTCGAGAATTGCGATGCCGATGCGCCCGAACACGGAAGGGATCTGGTCGCTCTCAAATTGGCCTCTCGTCGCGTTCCATCGCAGAACCACAGTTAGAGATCGGTGGCCGCCGTTGACCGTGCTTTCCGAGTCTATCGGGATGAAAGCAATACCGATCATCGTAGGGGCGACGGTGTCGGGAACCCGGAAGCCGTTCTCGAGCGGGTTCAGAGCGACGTTGTGCTCGTCGCGCAATTCCAGGTGAAGATGGGGCGGGCCGGCACCGCTGTCCCCGGTTCGAGCGATGAGATCGCCGCGACGTACCACCAGTTCGTCCGCTTCGAGCCAGATATCAACGCTGTAACGTTCCTCTTCCACTTGTGCCCGTTCAACCCTTTTGGCGAGCCTAGGTTCAAACTCGGAGAGGTGGGCGAAGACGAGGATCCGCCCATCCGACAGCTTCAGATACAGCGCCCTACCGTATCCCCATGGCGAAACTCGCAGGCGCATCACGTACCCGTCGCCGGGAGCGCGCACCTCGAATCCGGTTTTTCCCCAGGTCTTAAGGTCGATGCCCATGTGGAAAGCGGTAGAGCGGGATTCTCCGAAGGTCGAGGAAAGGGCGGGCTTCAATGGCAGCGGCCAGAGCAGCTCGTCACCATGGGCGCCGCCATTCACTAGGAGCCAGACGACGCCTAGCAGAACAGCGCGCCGAGCGTTAGGTGCTGTCCCCATTGTAGACGAGAAGGCCGATGTCGGCGGGGCCGACGGCGAGATAGTGCAGAGGCTCTTCGGTCCATGCCCCGGTATTGAAATAGGTATGCCCCTCCTGCTCTACCTGCATGGGGGCGTGGGTGTGGCCGCAGGCGACGGCGCCGAACCCCCGGTCGCGGGCGGCGCGCAACGCGTTTCTCATGACGTGCTCGTTCAGGACCCGATACAGGAATCCCCACTTCTTGGCGAATTGAGCCACGTGGACCTTGGGGAATCCGAAGATTACGAGGATTCTATGCATGAATTTGAACACTCGTTTGAAATAGCGGTGTCGCGGCATGACCTGATCGAGCGAATCTCCGTGTAGAACGAGTAACCTGCCTTCCATTTCCCAGTGGTGCACGAACCGGACCTGAACGGGATTTTCCAGGGCGAAATCGGCATCGTGATTGCCGTAGATCCAGATCACCTCGCGGCGCTTGGATTCCTGGGCGAGTCGGTCGAGTACGGCTTTGTGCGCTGGCTCCAGCTCCTCGTCGGGATCGTCGATCGTATCCCCGTTCAACACCAGGCTGGCGTCGGGAGGAAGGGAGTCGAGCCAATCTATGAATCTGTCGTGGAAGAAGAACTCGGAACCCAGGTGGAGGTCGCTCACAACAAAAGCGACGGCACGATCCATATTTCTTGTCGCGGAGATAAGCAGGTGATAGACTTGAGGTTAGCAACCAATTAATGGATTGGACGAACAATGCGCAAAGAATCGTGCCCCTCGGCAGTCGTGGACGAGCGCCTGGAACTGCTGCTCGGGCACCTGGGCCGGTTGCTGCCGGATCCGCAGGACCGTACCGAGTTTCAGAGCAGCGCGTTTTCCGCTCCACCTCCGAACCTGCGCGTTAACGGCTTGGCGCCGCAGGCTCCGCTCTTGCGAACGGCGCTTGGAGAGCACGGCCACAGCGCCCCCTGGTGTGCCGATTCCATGGTCATCGATGGGGCACCGCCTCTTGGCCATACCCTGGAATACGCTCTTGGCGCCATTTATGTCCAGGCAAAAGCGGCAACCCTGGCGGTCGAGGCGCTGAACCCGCTGCCTGGCGAGCGAGTACTGGACCTGGCCGCGTCCCCCGGCGGCAAAACGACGCAAATCGCCGCCCACATGGAGAATAGCGGACTGTTGATCGCCAATGAGCCGCGCCGCAAGCGGATTCACGGCCTAGTCGGTAACCTCCAACGCCTCGGCGTCGCCAACACCATCGTTACCCAGCTCGAGGGGGCATTGATGGCGCGATATTTTCACAACTTCTTCGACCGTGTTCTGCTCGATGCCCCGTGTAGCTGCGACGGCATATTCCGCAAGGATAGCAGCATGCTGCGGTACTGGTCGGTGGAGGATGCCAAACGGATCGCACAACAGCAGACCGGACTGGTGCGGGCCGCTTTCCACATGCTGCGGCCGGGAGGCACACTCGTCTACTCTACCTGCTCCCTTTCGTTGGAAGAGAACGAAGAAGTCCTCGTGGGGTTGTGCCGCAGGTTTGCGGATAAGTGGCAGTTGTTAAAGGTGGAAGGAATCGAGGCAGCACCGCTGCCGCCTTTGATCGCCAGCAGATTTCCGCCTGAATTTCGACGCTGCGTGCGCGTGTGGCCCCATCACCACGATACGGAAGGCGCGTTTGTCGCTCGTATCGGAAAAACCGCCGATACCTACTGGGAGCCGGCGCTGAACCAGGATTCGACCTGGAGTCCCGAAGCCTCCGAGCCGAATCCGGCCGTTGCGAGCGCTCGCCAGCTCATAAACGATCAGTGGCGGTTGGAACTGCCGCAGCCGTCGGGTCTGCAGTTCAACATGGACGGCAGGTATCTGTGGTTGCAACCGGAATCTTCGTTGTTGTCCAAAGAGCGATTCCCCTTCCACGTGCGCGGCGGTATGCACGTCGCCCGGAACCACAAAGGCCATTTCTACCTGACCCAACAGGCGGTAACCATGTGGGGAGACAAGATTCCCCAGCCCCGCCTCGAGCTCACGTGGCCCGAGGTCCAGAATGTCTTTCGCGGTGTGCCGGTGCGTCCGGTCAAACTACCTGATATCGGAGAGTTCATGTGCGGATTCGGGCCCTGGACCATCTGCAGGGGACATCGTGGCGCCGACTCGACCCTCGAGCCGATGCTGCCGAAGGAACTCATGCGGCCCGACCTGCATCGAATCACTTGATCTGTCGTTCACCAACCCATTGAACTGCATCCGAGGGCATCCCTTCTGAGACGAAAAGCGCTCCCCGCCGTTCTGCTCCTGTCCCTGACGACGACAGCTGCCGTCCCCGGCCGGCTCAACAGCACTGCGTCGATTGAAAACAGCTGGCAAAAGGGCGTCACCTACACTCACCTGTATCGTCCTCAGAGCGACCTCCTCTCCGGGCGCTCGCGCGCTTCCCTGGCGTACCTGCGGCGATCAGTAAAGGCGGAATGGATCGCCCTGAATCCGTTCGGCTACCAGCGCCGCTTCAACAGCTCCGGCATCCATCGTCGGGACGATCCTCCCGATGCGCATTTGCGCCACGCCATTCGCCAAGCCCATCGTCTCGGTCTCAAGGTGATGTTGAAACCGCATATCTGGCTCATCGACCGCGCCGGTGGAAAATGGAGGGGAGAGATCGAGATGGAGAGCGAGGCGGAATGGAAGCGCTGGTTCGATCAGTACGAACGATTCATTCTGCATTATGCCCGCTTGGCTGCCGACGAGGAAGTCGAACTCTTCTGCATCGGCACCGAATTGGGAACCCCTGCCAGGACGCGGGAAGCGGACTGGCGCAGGATTATCCGGGAGACGCGGCAGGAGTTTGACGGTCCGCTGGTGTACGCGGCGAATTGGTGGCATGAATACGACCAGATCCGATTTTGGGATGACCTGGATTACATGGGGATCAATGCCTTCTTCCCGATCAGCGAACTGGAGCGGCCCTCCGCAGAAGAGTTGAGACGTGGCGCTGAAGAGGTAGCAGGACAGATCGCAGCGATCTATCAGCAGACCGGGAAACCGGTCATTTTCACCGAGATCGGGTTTCGCAGCGTCCGTGGCACCAGCGTTAGACCCTGGGAGTGGAGCCGAAGTGCGGATATCGTCGATCTCAACGCGCAGAAAGCATGTTACGAAGCTGTGTTCTCGACCTTCTGGTCGCAGCCCTGGCTGCACGGTATCTACTGGTGGAAGTGGTTCAGCGACCTGGAGCGGGGCGGCAGGCGGAATGGGGGATTCACCCCTCACGGCAAACCTGCCGAGAAGGTGCTGTCACACTGGTACTCAAAGGAGCAGTCTATCCGCAGGGATCGCTAGGAGCGTGTCCGGGTATTCGCTTTGACAGACGAGGGGGCGTCATTGTTGTCGATGGCAAGGCGCGTGAGCGATCTGAATTGGAGAATTCAGAGAGAGAAGCGCAACGCAGACAGCGGCAGCAATGACGCACCTGCAGCCCAAATGGGATACTCGGATACGCTCCTAGAGCCCCCACAAAAGGCTGGAACAGTTTTCCTGTTGAGGCACGGATGGCCGGTGTGGATCTGGGATTGCGGTCGACAAACCGGCGAAGAGTAGCAGATTCCGGAAGTTTTTTCTCCTAATGCCAGCAGTAATTTCCGCTGTCGAACTCAACCTTCACAGGTTCGAAAAACCGGTCGTCCAGATCTTGTGGCCGGTTCGATCGCACCCTCCATATGAGCGGTTTGTTCTCACAAAAAAACACGTGGTAACACATGGTTTTTGCGAAAAAAATAAAGAAATTAAGATATTGTAAATAAATAACTTATATAGTCACTCGGACAACTGTCTCTGACCCTGGCACAGCCCTTGCGAAAGCGCTTCCCGCGACCTTGAAAGAGGTCGCCGAAAAGCGATCCGAGGGCTGGGTTCTCCCCCATTTATCTGTCTGTTTCTCCTCACTCAGATGGAGCCCTCGGATCCTTTTTTGTTCTGTGATGGTCCTGACCACGCGGGAAAGAGGTCGTGGTCGATTCCCAACAGGTTCAATACCCGCCCCGCCATAAAATCGCCAAGATCATCAAAGGTTGTCGGCTGCTGATAAAAAGCGGGCATCGCCGGCAACAGGATACCACCCGCCTCCGCTACGCTCACCATGTTTCGCAATTGAATTAAATTCAATGGGGTTTCGCGCACCACAAGGATCAGGGGACGACGTTCCTTGAGCGCCACGTCCGCCCCGCGCTCGATGAGATTGGCAGCGGAGCCGTTGGCAATGCTAGAGAGCGTCTTGACCGAACAGGGCACCACAACCATGCCGTCACTGCCAACCGAACCGCTGGCGATCGGGCAGCTGAGGTCGCTGAAACTGAACTCCTGCAATTCACCGCTGTTCACCTGATCGCCATAGAGCCGGGCGAGGAATTCGGACACCGATTCTCGTTCTGGCCGAAATCCAAGCTCCTCGACCAAGAGGTAACGACCGTATTTGGAGAGGATGAGATCCACATGGTGACCGGCGCCAAGGAGAGCACGCAGCAAGCGACCGGCGTACAATGCGCCGCTGGCCCCGGTTACTGCCACGACGACCTTCTTGGCGGTGCTCATTGCTGGGAGGTGCTCAGGGCCCGTTGGCCCGCCCTCAAAGTCTCGATGATTTCATCCACATCGTAGACACAACCACCCCAGGTTCCCCCGCCGACTCTCTGCAATTCCGCCCACAGCCGGGTATCGTCGGGCAGCTCTTCTTCAGCCGCGAGGTCCGGGCGAAACGGACGCTGCGCAAGCTCGGCGGCAGCTTCCTCCCGATCCAGGGGCCGCTCTTCCGTGCCAACAAAGTCGATCTGACCCTTGAGGTTGGTGCGATCGATGATGATCTCGATAAGATCGCCATCCACCAGCTTGCCCACCGGACCTCCCGCCAGTGCCTCGGGTCCTATGTGGCCGATGCAGGCCCCGGTCGAGATGCCCGAAAAACGAGCGTCCGTCAATACGGCAACCTGTTTGCCGAAGTCGACGTATTTCAAAGCCAGGGTAACCTGGGCGATCTCCTCCATCCCGGTACCCATGGGGCCGCAGCTCAACAGCACCATAACGTCCCCCGCCTCGATCTGGTGATTCTTGAGCGCCGCGATGGCGTCGCGCTCACGCACGAATACCTTCGCTTTGCCGCGATGGCGAAAGACCCCGTCCGTGTCCACCACCGAGGGGTCGATCCCGGTGCTCTTCACGATGGAACCTTCCGGAGCGATATTGCCCAGGGGAAAGCAGATGGTGCTGGTGATCCCTTTCGCCCGTGCCTGAGCGGGGCTGAGGATGACCTCGTCCGGCTCGACCCCGTCGCTTTCCACGAGCAGCTCCCGAAACCGTGTCCGCCGCTCGGAACCCTCCCACCAGGCCAGGTTATCGCCCACCGATTTGCCACTGACCGTGAGCGCGTCGAGATCCAGCAACTCCAGGTCGCGGAGGTGCAGCATCACTTCGGGAACGCCCCCCGCCAAATAGGCGCGGATAGTGGTGTGCGGCCCGTTGGGCATCACTTCCACCAACCTCGGTACCTGTCGATTCAGTTCGTCCCATTCCTGGACCGTCGGCCGCGGCCGGCCGGCGGCGAAGGCGATGGCCGGAATGTGTAGCAGGAGATTGGTCGAGCCCCCGAAAGCGGCGTGAACCACCATGGCGTTGCGCAGAGAGCTCGCGGTCACGACGTCGGCCGAGGTGATGCCTTCACGCTCCATCGCCACCAGGGCGCGCGCCGAGCGGATCGCCAGATCTCTCCAGACGGGCTGCCCCGAAGGCGCCAGGGCACCGTGGGGCAACGCCAGACCCAGCGCCTCCGCTACCACCTGCGAGGTGGCCGCAGTGCCGAGGAACTGGCATCCCCCACCCGGGGTGGAGCAAGCCCGACAGCCGAGATCGTTGATCTCGTCGATGGTAATCTCGCCGTGCGCCAGTCTCATGCCGACGCTCTGGATTTTTCCAGCGTCCTCACCGACCTGTGGCGGCAGGGTGACCCCGCCAGGTACTACGATGACAGGAAGATCTGGGCTACCGGCCAGGGCCAACAGCACCGCTGGCAGCCCCTTGTCGCAGGTGCCCACTCCCATCACCCCCTTGCGCGTCGGCAGGGAACGCACCAGACGCCTGAGCACGGTGGCCGCGTCGTTGCGGTAAGGCAGACTGTCGAACATTCCGGTGGTGCCCTGGGAACGCCCGTCGCAAGGATCGGAGCAGTAGACCGAGTACGGGATACACCCAATCCGCTTGATCTCCCGCGCCGCCTCCTCCACCAGGATTCCCACCTCCCAGTGACCGGTGTGGTAACCCAACGCAATCGGCCGCCCGTCCGGAGCCCGCATCCCGCCCAAGGTGCTGAGGATGAGGTACTCATCCCGCCCCAGCTGTTCCGGGCTCCATCCCATGCCGGCGTTCTGGCTGTAGGCGAAGATGTGTCCGCTGGGAGATTCCAGCACCTGCTGCTCGGTGAGCGGCAAGCGCCCCTCCGGACCTGGAGCGGTGGTGCGAACCTGGTATATCCCTGCGTCGTCCGAGTCGAGGACGTCCGCGAAGGTGACCGAAGCTGAATCGTTGGCGTTCATCGTTTAGAAATCCGATCGAAGGTAGAATCAGTAGTGGAACAGGGTGCCGGGACTGCCTAGTAACAACAGGTCGGCGAGGGTAAAACAGAAATAGACGACGCTAACCGCGCTGTTCATGGTCAGGAAAGCCATACCCAGACGGGACAGATCCGCAGGCTTGACGATGATATGTTCGTAGATCAACAGCGCTGCGACACAAACCACGCCGAGAAAATAGACCAGGTGGAGCTCCAGTAGGAGGCCTACCCAGACCAGCAAGAGCACCGACGCGAGATGAAGGAACCGGGCTATATTCAGGGACGTGGAGAGGCCAAAGCGCGCCGGAATCGAATGCAATCCGTGGCCGCGGTCGAATTCACGATCCTGGCAGGCGTACAGGATGTCAAAACCGGCCACCCAATTCAGCACCGCGAGCCCCAGAACGACCGGAGGCAAATCGAACCTTCCAGTTACGGCAATCCATGCGCCGAGCGGGGCTCCACCCAGGCAGAGCCCGAGGAAGAGGTGGGACATCCAGGTGAATCGTTTGGTGTAGGAGTAGAAAAGCAGAACCCCTAAAACCGGCGGCGCTAGATAGAAACAGAGCGGATTGAGCTGATAGGCGGCAACCATCAAAACCGCCGCTGAAAGCAATACGAACAGAGTCACGGCCCGAACCGAAACCGCGCCGCGGGGCAGTTCCCGGTTTTTGGTCCGGGGGTTGGCGCCATCGGCGCCGCGGTCCGCCAGCCGGTTGAATCCCATGGCGGCGCTGCGGGCGCCCACCATGGCGATCACGATCCAGAGAATCTGCGTTGCTGCGATCCCTGCCTCCCGCGCGGCGAGCACGGCGCCGCTGAGGGCGAAAGGCAAAGCGAACACTGAATGGGAGAACTTGATCATGCGGCCGTAGACCAGCGCCGCGCTGAAAATCGCCATGGGGTACTCTAACAACCCCTGGCAAAAGGCCATTGGAACTGCGGCCGAGTCTTGCTGCTCAAAACACCTTTCACCACGGACTGCTATATGTGGGCGGGGACTGCGGCGACTTGAAAAAACTGAACTTCGGTGCGAGCGGGAATGAGATCGTGTTGGTACGCCAATCGCAAAAAGAGCTGCAACCCCTCCTTCTCCCGATCTCCGAAGGCGAAGTGGATGTTCTCGGTGAGATACTGTTCATACACCTCAGCTTCGCCGCCCCGTCGTCGCGCGAAATCGGCGGCTATCTGCGGAATTGACGCCGCGCCCTCAGCGCGTGCCCGAACCAGCGCCGCTACCTCCTCCGCTTGTAACGCTTCGGGACGCCCGGCCCAGAACGCGTAGACGAAGGGCAGTGCGGTCCATTCCGACCATTCCGCTCCCAGATCCATGAAGTTGAGGTCGTCTGCCAGATGTCCGAAAACGGGATCGCCG
The DNA here is from genome assembly GCA_965217095.1 of Candidatus Latescibacterota bacterium. Classification (GTDB taxonomy): domain Bacteria; phylum Latescibacterota; class UBA2968; order UBA8231; family UBA8231; genus CAYNZV01. Next base: position 3,619,816 of record OZ244235.1, on the reverse strand, counting down.
ATAATAAGAGCTGCGTCAGCTTGTCCCAGCATGGCGTCGAGGTCCGGCTCCATGTCTACCCACGCCGGCACCATGTTGTGACGTTCGGCCAAGAGGATCTGCAGCAGTGCGACCGATGTTCTCGAGCTCAGATCGAGCGCAATCCGCCCGATCCGGCCGAAGTCCCCCTTCCAGAACAAACGTACCGTGAGAACCGGACCGTGGCTGGCAATCGCTACATCCGGCACTATCCTGTAGGGATCGGAGCCACGAGCGTATTCGATGGAAGGAATGAGGCCGACATCCACCTTGCCCGCTTCAAGATCTCTCGCGCACTGCGCCGGCACCGAGTACGCGACCTCAAACTGGCGCTCCGTCTCGAGGGGCAGCACGATCGGCTGTGAATTCAGATAGGAAACCGCGCCCAGTCGAACGCTCACGATGCTACCGCTTGCTTGGGGGCAATCCGGGGGCGGGTCTCCACCTGTTCATATCGGGTATTGCGCCGGCGCGGCTCATATCCGGCTTCGCGAATCAACCGCTCCATCGCCTCCAGGTCCATCTCGTTGGTGTGGCTCGTTCCGGCGGCACTGACGACATTTTCCTCCATCATGGTGCTGCCGAAATCGTTGACGCCGTAGCGCAGGCTCACCTGCGCGACCTTGGGGCCTTGGGTTACCCACGAAGCCTGGAGGCTGTCGATGTTGTCGAGAAACAGCCTGCTGACGGCTACTGTACGCAGATGGTCGAACCCGGTCGCTTTGAAACCGTGCCAGCGGGCCTCGTCCCCCCCCAGCGCCGTCTCGTCCGGCTGGAAGTTCCAGGTGATGAACGCCGTGAATCCGCCGGTCTCGTCCTGCAAGTCCCGGAGTAACTGCAGATGCTCCAATCGCTGTTCGATCGTTTCCACGTGGCCGTACATCATCGTCGCCGTCGTGCGCATGCGCAAACGGTGAGCGACTCGGTGAACCTCGAGCCATTCGGACGTGCGATCTTTGCGGAACCCGATAATATCCCGCACCTGGTCGGAGAGGATCTCGGCGCCGGCGCCGGGAATCGAATCCAGGCCGGCAGCCTGCAGACGAGATACCGTCTCTTCAATCGAAAGTCGTGAAAGATGTGCGATGTAGAGAATCTCGGTGGCGGAGAGGCAGTGCAGCTGTACCATCGGGAAACGATCGCGTATCTCCCCCAGGAGATCCTCGTAGTAGTCCAGCCTCAACTTGGGATTGAGCCCCCCCTGCATCAGTATCTCGCACGACTTGGGCTCGTCATCGCCAAACGCTACTAGCTCGTCGATCTTGGAGAAGATCTCCTCCTTCGACAAGACGTAACCGCCCGTTCCGTTTGGGGCGCGGTAGAACGCACAGAAATCGCACTTCACCCAGCAGACATTCGTATAGTTAATGTTGCGTCCGACGTTGTAGGTCACGACGGGATGCGGGTGTTTGGCGCGGCGAACATGATCGGCGAGCATGCCCAGTTCGGCCAGGTTCGAATGTCGAAGGAGGGCTATCCCGTCCTCCTGATCCAGACGCTCGGAGGCGTAGACCTTCTTTGCCGCACGGCTGAATCCGCTCGGACCCGCCGTCATGCCGCAGCTCCCTCCAGGCTTTCCGGCTCCCCGACGACGTTGTAGAGACTGTCCCGTTCCAGCGGCCGGCGACCCGCTTCCCTGATCCTGTCCAGCAATTCGTCGCGTGATAGCTGTTGCCGCGTCTCCTCGACGGTGCGACGGGTGATCTCGTAGTCCATGACGGTTCCGTCGATGTCGTCGGCACCGTACCACAACGCGATCTGCGAGATCTCGATGGTGTTCATGATCCAGAAGGTCTTGATGTGCGGAAAGTTGTCCAGCATGAGTCGCCCGACGGCGATCTCCTTCAAGTCCTGCATCCCGGTAGGCCCCGGCAGGTCATCCAACTCCGTCCGCTCGGGATGAAACGAAAGCGGTATGTAGGCAAGAAAACCTCCGGTCACGTCCTGCACCTCGCGCAAGCGGCAAAGGTGGTACACCTTCTCTTCCGTGTTCTCGATGTGACCGTACAGCATCGTCGCGTTGGAGGGCAATCCGACCTTGTGCGCCGCCGCCGCCGTGCGCAGCCACTCTTCCGAATCGCTCTTGGTCCAAAAGAGGTCGCTTTGCACGCGATCACTGAACACCTCGGCGCCGCCGCCGGGCAGACTTTCCAATCCGGCCTCTTTCATATCGAGCAGCACTTCTTCCAACGGTTTCTTGGCAACCCGTTGGATCTGCGCAATCTCGATCATGGTGAAGGCCTTCAAGTGCGCGTCGGGACGCGCTTCCTTCATGGCGCGCAGAACCTCCAGATAGTAGGAATAGGGAAGTTTGGGATTGACGCCCCCCACCATGTGGATTTCGGTGATCGGCATGTCCCCATACCCCTCAAGTCGCTCTTGTATCTGTTCGGGAGAGAGAACGTACCCGCCGTCGGCGCGCGGCTTGACGTAGAACGAGCAGAACCGGCAGAGCTTGTTGCAGACGTTGGTGTAGTTGATATGCTGGTTGCGAACGAAGTAGGTGTAATCGCGATTCTTTCGTTCGCGCACGATGTTGGCTAGAAATCCCAACGTCGGAAGATCATCACACGCGTACAACAAACGCCCGTCATCCTCAGACAAGCGGGCGCCGTCTTCAACTTTGCGATAGGTTTCATTCAGCCCGGAAGCCGATATTTGCTCTTCGCAAAACACCGCACGAAGGTATCCAAGCCCCGGGGTTTAGTCAACGTCGACAGTCGTTTTGAGACCCTGGTAGATATACGCTACGCCGAAGGTGAGACGAGTGGCGAGGTTCTCCCGGAAACCGGCGGCGTCGAGGAGATCGAGAAAGGCCTGCCCCTGCGGAAACTCGCCGACCGATCGCGGCAGATAGGAATAGGCGGGCCGATTCCCGGAGATGATGCCTCCGACTAGCGGAAGGACCCGCTTAAAGTAGAAGGTGTAGAGCTGTTTGAATATCGGCGTCTGCGGATCGGCAAAATCCAGAATCAGGAGTTCGCCGCCGGTTCGGAGGACGCGCCACGCTTCGCTTAGTCCGGTGGGAATGTAGCCGAAATTTCGCACCCCGAAGGCAACCGTTACCAGATCGAACGAATCGTCGGCAAAGGGAAGTCTTTCTGCGTCACCTGCCATCAGGCGAATCGCGGCACCAGCATCGATTTTGCCCTGAGCGATCTTGAGCATTTGCACCGCCACATCGATGCCAACCACGCGCCGCGGTTTCAGTCGGCTCGCCGCCAGGGCGAAGTCACCCGTACCGGTGGCCAGGTCGAGGACCTCCACGGATGGACCTTTCCGGGTTTGCGACAGTGCCCGTCGACGCCAGTAGAGATCTATGCCGGCGCTCAGCAGATGATTCAGCAGGTCGTAGCGTCGCGCGATACCATTGAACATCTCCTGGATGCGCCGCTTGCGCTCGGCTATGTTATCGACCGTGTCCATTCGCACGTTCGCCCTCATCGAAGCGAAGGGTACTCGAGGGTGTGTAGAAGAACGGCGAAGAAGCTACCTGCGGAGGTCTGCCTGTCAATATGTCGGAACCAAAGCTCGGCGCCCGAATAGAAGCCACAGACTACCCTCGCCGCATCGTGGAAAGTCTGACCGAAGGCGTGGTCGTGTTCGACCGCAAAGGCCTGATCCAAGTCGCCAATCCGGCACTGGCAGCATTGTTGAGCCGGCCCGCCCCGTCCAGATCAAAGCTCGAGGATCTCGTCGAACCCGGAGTCCCCTTGCACGGCGCTTTTCTGCGCGCACTAGCCGGTGAGCCACTAACCGACGAAGATCTCCAGTTCTGTGACGACGACGGACGTACCCGGTGGCTGCGACTCACAGCGACGCAACTCGAGGACGAAGATTCGAACCTCCGTGGAACCATGGTGATCCTCAAAGACGTATCGGACCTGAAACGTGCGGAGCGGGAGATCTGGCAGGTTGAAAAGATGAGCGCGCTGGGACGCCTCGCGGCATCGGTTGCCCACGAGGTGGGCAACCCGCTCGGGGCGATCGACATTCAGCTTCAGCTCTTGCAGGAAGATGTGGCCGCTCTCGGAGAGGCCGTGAGCGAGAAATCGGTGCGCAGATTGCACATCGCCCGTACCGAGATGAAGCGCCTGGAGGGCATCGTGCAGAACTTCCTCCGGTTTTCTAGGCCGCCGACGCTTCATCTGCTCAAGGTGTCGCCGAACGATCTTCTAACTCGGGTGGTCGATCTGGTAGCGCCGGAAGCGCGGGAGCAGGGGATCGACCTCGCCGCCGACCTGGGAACCTCGTTGCCCCCCGTGCTCATCGATGAGAATCAGCTGAGCCAGGCGTTGCTGAACGTGATCATCAATGCGTTCCAAGCGGTTTCGTCCAACGCCCGCGTGCTGCTCTATACAAAGACGGAATCGGGTTCAGTGATCTTCGAGGTCGCAGACAACGGCTGCGGTATCGCTACGGAGGATATGGAGCACATATTTGAGTATTACTATACTACGCAAGATGAGGGAACCGGCCTGGGCCTCTCCATTGCCCAGCGCATCGTGCACCACCACGGCGGGACCCTCGAACTGGAAAGCCAGGTGGGCGAAGGCACCACGGTCGCGATGCGATTGCCAGCCGTTCGCTAACCATGCCCCGACGAAAAATCCGCATTCTCATAGCTGACGACGAATTGTTTATCCGCGAGGGTTTGCAGGAGGCGCTTCAGCAGCCGCATTTCCAGATCGATCTTGCGGCCGACGGGTTGCAGGCGCGAGACCTGTTGCGGACGACTAACTACCACCTGGTGGTTCTCGACTTGCGCATGCCGGGTTTGAGTGGCATGGATCTCCTGGAAGAGATTTGCGACGAATTCCCCGACACCCAGAGCATCCTGCTGACGGCTCACGGCAACGTCAACACCGCGGTGGAGGCCATGAAGCTGGGAGCCTTCGACTTCATCACCAAACCCGTCGAAATCGACCACCTTCGACTCCTGGTCGATCGCGCCTTGGAAAACCTAGAATTGCTGCAGCAGAACCGGAGCCTGCAGAACCGCCTGACGACCCAGGACAGCTTCCGCCGAATCGTGCGGCGAAGCTCGACGATGCAGGAGGCGATCAAGACGGTGAAACAGGTAGCCATGTCGGATGTCCCCGTCCTGCTGCGGGGGGAAACCGGGGTCGGAAAGGAACTCATCGCGCGCGCGATCCACGAGCGCAGCCGCCGGAACGAACAGACGTTCGTCGCCGTGAACTGTGGCGGATTTACCGAGGAGCTGTTCGCCAGCGAGATCTTCGGTCACGTTCGCGGAGCCTTTACCGGGGCCCACGCCGACAAACCCGGTCGTTTTACATTGGCCGAATCGGGCACCCTGTTCCTGGACGAGATCGGAGAGGTGCCGCTGAAGAATCAGGTAGAGCTGCTGCGGGTTCTCGAAGCGGGAGAATTCCAGCCGGTGGGTGACCCGAAGGTGCACATGGCGGATGTGCGGATTATCGCGGCGACCAACCGCGACCTGATGGAGGCGGTGAAGACTGGTCAGTTTCGGGAAGACCTCTACTACCGGTTGGAGGTTGTGCCGATAGACATCCCACCGCTGCGCGAGCGCCGGGAGGACATACCGCTGTTGGCAGAGATTTTCCTGGAGGAATCCTGTCGCGCCCACAACCAAGGGCGCAAGAGCATCGCTGCGGAAACGATGCCCTTGTTGATCAATCACGCGTGGCCTGGCAATGTCCGGGAGCTCCGAAACTTGATTCAGAGACTGGTGGTCACTGCCCCTGGGGGCGCCATCAAGCCGGAATACCTGCCCAAAGCGCTCGCCGCTGTCGATGGGGGCACTACTCGGATAAGCATCGAGCTGGGCGCCTCTATCGAGGAGGTCGAGGCGGAATTGATCAGAGAGACCCTCGGCAGAATCACCTCCAATCGGCGGCAGGCGGCTGCCGTTCTTGGCATCAGCGTCCGCGCCCTTCAGTACAAATTGAAGAAGTACGGCATTCGCTAGGAGTGTCCGCCTAAACAGGTGAGTGGGCGTCATTGCTGCTCCAATGGGCTCGGACACGTTCCGATCTGCAAAATCTGCAGACCAACACCGATAGGGGCGTCGTACCGTCGACCGAGTTCTGCCGACCCCTTTCCTAATTCCTTTATTATCAGCCAGTAACGGCGACGCAGGGCATGGTGGCATTTTTTTTGCCCCGTTCTCGAGCTATTGGAATTGACTCGTTCGAAGGCCATCGATGTCGACGGCACCTACGATTTCTAACCTATTGTTCCCCAGCTACTTCCTTATCGATACACCCAAGAGTCGCCGCCCGGCTTTTGCGGGCCAGATAATTCGCTCGGAAGCGAGTATGCACCAATCGCCGCAAAATTTGCATTCGGTGATCTTTGGCAGGAGCCGCTCGAGTTTGAGGCGATAATGGAAAACTCTCGCCGTCTTGCGTCCGCGCTGCCGTTAAATAGTGCAAATTGTGCAGAAACGGGTCTTGCTGAGATTTCGCGCCTTGTCGACAAGGTGGTCTTCGTTCCCAGGCTCAAGGCGGATACGAAGATTGGAGCCATCAAGGAGCTGGTGGATCGGCTATACCATGAGGGTGCGGTTGCGGACAGTCTCAGATTCCTGCAGGCCGTGCTGGAGCGCGACGACCTGCAAAGTACCGTGATCGGCGAAGGCATAGCGTTGCCCCACGCCCGCAACACCGCCGTCACGCGTTTGGGAATTGCAGTTGGTCTGGCCCCCGAGCCGATCTCCTATCCCTCCGCGGAAGACTGCAGCGAGGTCCAGACGATCGTCCTGGTGGCGGTACCGGCGGACGCCGTCGATTCCTATCTTTCTATTCTCGGCGCGCTGGCATCGGCGCTGGATTGCCCTGCGGTAATCGAGCAACTGCGGAATGCCACTACTTCCAACGACATCATCAAGGTCTTTTCGAACGGCAACATGGTTTCCCCAAGTCTCCCACAGAAAGGCTAAAAGCAGATGGCTTATGCGATTCAAGAGGCTCTCAACGACGAGGATAGCACGCTTCGCATGTACTTCGAAGACATCTCCAGCTCGACCCCGCTTTCCCGTGAACGGGAGGTAGAGTTGTCCGCCCGGATTACCGAGGGGGACATGGAAGCCCGAGAAGAGTTGGTGCACGCGAACCTTCGATTCGTCATCGACGTGGCCAAGAACTATCAGAATCGCGGGCTGTCCCTGGCCGACCTGATCAGCGCCGGCAACGTGGGTTTGATGACCGCCGCCGACCGTTTCGACGGCACCAAGGGATACAAGTTCATCTCCTATGCCGTATGGTGGATCAAACAGTCGATCCTGCAGACCATCGCCGATCATGCCCGCACGGTCAGACTGCCGCTCAACAAGCTTAGCCTCTTGAAGGATATCTCTCGCGTATCCCGTCAGTTGGGACAGGGTCGCGAGGCCGAACCAGACATCGAAGAGATTGCCGCCGTCCTCGAGGTGGCTCCCAAAGAAGTGAGGGATACGGTTCTCAGCGCCCGTTCCGTTCGCTCACTAGACGAGTCGTTTGAAGAGGACGACGAACGCAGCCTGATGAACATGCTGGCCGATTCGCGTCAAGAAGCGCCGGATCAAGGACTGCTCTCCGACTCGGCTCGCAAGCATCTGGAAAGCATCCTCTGCAATCTGGACGAGAGGGAGTTTCGCATCATAAAGCTGTATTTCGGCCTGGACGGGCACGAAGCACTGACCTTGGAAGAAATCGGAGGCATGATGAGCCTCACCCGCGAGCGCATTCGCCAGCTGAAGGAGCGCGCTCTGGGCAAACTGCGTCATCCTTCCAGATACGAAGCGCTCGCCTGCCTGGTGGACGGTCGCGAATCTGGCTGAAGTGCAGCTGTGCTCGGCAAACATCTGCGTCTACTGCGGATCGAAGTCAGGCACCCGCTCGACCTACCAGGACGCAGCGATCGACCTAGGCACCGCTATCGGACGGCGCGGCCTCGGGTTGGTCTACGGTGGCGGCAATGTCGGCCTTATGGGTTTCCTCGCCGATGCTGCGCTTGAGAGTGGAGCCCGGGTCGTGGGGGTCATACCACAAGCCCTCGAGGACAAGGAACTCGGCCACCGAGAGCTGCAAGAGCTGGTGGTTGTCGACAATATGCACGACCGCAAGGCGACAATGGCGCAGCGGGCAGATGCCTTTGTCGCTCTTCCAGGAGGTTTTGGCACTCTGGAAGAGCTGTTCGAGGTCGTCGCCTGGAACCAGCTAGGGTTCCACGACAAGCCGATCGCGCTGCTCAATTCAAGTGGTTACTTCAACCATCTCCTGTCGTTTCTGGATCACGCACTGCACGAGGGGTTCCTGCGCCCCGAACACCGGGAGATACTGCTGGTCGCAACCGAAGCGGAATCACTCCTGGATGACCTGCTAGTGCACCTAGCGGGGACCTCTAGTTCTAACGATCCGTCGCCCCATCCAAACTCCGATTGACAGATCCCGGCCCTGTCTGCTAGTTGGGTACTCACCGATGGCAGAGTCTGGCGATGTCCCTACCTACACCCTCCGATTCACATGACCAGAGTCCTGAAGACCTAGCCCGTCGGCTGGAAGCGACCACCTTCCAGCTCAACCAGAAAATCGTCCAGCTGGAAACACTGCATCAGGCGGGTTTGGCGCTGGCCGCTTCGCTGCAGGTAGAAGAGGTAATGGGCGAGTCCATGCTTCTCGCCGTGGGGATGGTGGATGCCCGCGGTGGATTTCTGTTTCTAAAAGAAGAAACTGGAAATCGACTAGCACTCGCACGACATACCAATCTGTCGCCGGAACAGATCGTGCTCCTCAGCGTTGGGTCAGTGCACGATGAGCTGCAGCTGGCGATGACTCGCAGCCTACCCTCGTTTTTCGGTCCCGAAGATCTCCTCGACGAGCTGGAGATCCAGTTCATGCTGGTCGTTCCAGTTTCCAATTTGGGATTCATTGGCGTTGTGGATAAGGAGAGTCGCTCCGGTATTCAGAGCTTTACCGAAGGCGACGGGCACCTGCTCGACCTGATGGCGCAACAGGCGGGGAGCGCCCTGGCGAACGCTCGCCTCTACCGCAACATGGTGGAAGAGAAGAATCTCAACCAGAGCATCCTCGGCAGCATCGCCGACGGGCTGGTATCGACCGACCTTGACGGGAAGATCGTTCGGGTGAACCCGGCAGCGTTGCGCATATTCTCGGATGAGGAAGACTTCGTCGGTCGCTCGTCGGTGAAGTTCTTCGAGCTCTACGGCTGTGAGCGCATCGCCCAGGCGGTGAGTTCGTCTCTAGGCGATGGCCGCGAGCGACGCGTCGAAAACGAACAGGGCGCGACGGACTCGTTGAGTCTGAACGCCCATGTGACGCCGCTACTGAACGAGGCCGATAAGGTTCAGGGAGTCGTCGTGGCCCTCGAAGACCTCACCCCACAGACACGAATTCAGAGCATGTTCAAGCAGTACGCCAGCGACCAGGTCGTGGACCTCTTGCTGTCGGCCGACAGCCAGCCGGCGCTTGGTGGGGAACAGCGTGTGGCGACGATGTTGTTTGTCGACCTGGTGGGCTCAACCGAGCTGTTGGGGCAGATCGGCCCCGAAGAAATGGTAGATCTTCTCAACGACTGTTTTACCCGCCTGGTGGACATCGTCTTCGATTATAACGGCACGTTGGACAAGTATATGGGAGACGGTTTCCTGGCCTTGTATGGGGTACCGGTAACCTTCGACGACGACAGCAAACGAGCAGTGCGCAGCGCCTTGGCCATCCGCTCGGAGATGCGGCGCTTCAGCGAGGAGAATCAACAGAACTGGGGCATCAGTATCGGCATCAGCCGCGGCTCAGTCGTCGCCGGCAACATCGGTTCGTTGCGACGTATGGAGTACACGGTGACCGGTCCGGATGTAAATCTTGCGGCCAGGCTGTGCGACAAAGCGCGGTCGGGCGAGATCCTCGTCAGCTCGATCGTTCAGAACGAACTGCAGGACGAATTCGAATTCGGTTACCTGGGGCCGCAGCTGTTCAAGGGAACCCGAGAGCCGATCGAGGTGTACGAACTCCTCGGACGGCCCGGGACCCCGCAGGCGGAGCCGATTGCCGTACCTACGGTCGTACCCCACACCCAAGCCGCCCGGGTCGACCTGAGTATTCCGATGCTTCCACAGATGGAGCTCACCGCCAGTCAAACCGCAGAGGCCGTGGGCGCTTTTATGAATCTTGCCGAGGACAAGGTAGAGGAAGTCAAGCTGGCGTTGATCGAGGCGTGTATCAACGCTTTCGAACACAGCCAAGCCAAGGATCGACGGCTGCAGATTGATTTGGAAGCCGGGGAGAACGAGCTCATAGTCAAGGTATCCGACCGCGGCCACGGGTTCGACATCGTGTCGGTCCGCGAGGATCTGAACCAGCGGCGCCGGGACGGCAACAAGAAGCGGGGCTGGGGGCTGGAGTTGATGCGGCAGCTGATGGATGAGGTGGATCTGCAGTCTGGAAGGGACGGGACGACGATTACCCTGGTCAAACGACGGTAGACCAGAAACCCGGGTTCAATTGATATCTCGCAGTTCGTTCAACTTGTCGCGGATCGAAGCGGCGCGCTCGAACTCTTCCTGGTCGACCGCGTCTTGCAGCTCCTGCTCCAACTTTTCGGTGCGACTCAGCGGCCGCTCGGATCTCAGCGATTCCTCCAATTCGTCCAACGCTTCGTTAGAGCGCTTCCGCTCCACGAAGAACTCTTCGGCATCCACCTCCCCCAGTTCGTCGATCTGCTCTCGCGCTTCCGCGACGATCTCCAAGGCGCGGTCGAAGTCGCCGCGGCCCTGCTCCACCATTGAGCGAGCGGTAGCGTTGATGCGCAGTATGTAGGGCCACCACTTCTCCAGATTGAGCCGGTCTTCTTCCCCATCGCCATGGGTATTGACGAAGCGAAACAGCTCCATGTTGCGTTCCGTGTCCCGGACCACCCTGTCGTAATCCTTGATCTGCAACAGAAAGGCGTAACGGCCATAGACTCGCGCGCCTTCTTCGAAAAGCTCCTGACAGGCGTCGCTGTCCAGTGAAAAACCGGCTTCGTCCCGATTCTCGCGGCGATACTCGTCGAGAAGACCACAATAATAATCCAGCGCGAAGTCGTGGCCGTGAGGTTTCTTGCCGTCGGGTCGGCCGTCGAGGCTTAGCTGCAAGATGCCCTGGAAAGCACCTTGGTCCACGCGCACCTGGACTTTCTGAACGCCGTCGGCCCCCTTGATCTTCCTGACGTTCGAGTCGGGATTGAAATCCCAGGCCTGGATGAGCGGGGTCAGATCCTGCTCTTCCCCAGTCTCAGCGGATTTATCTGATTCGAGGTCCTCCACGAAGGTATGATATCCCGCTGGAGTTCGGCTGTCAAACCTCGCTGCCAAGGTCGCGGGAACAGGTTAGCCCACGGTTGACAACGCCCTGAACGACACCAACACCCTCCCTGTTGGTGTCGACCGGTTGCAGATTTCGACGATTTGGTGCACACCGAGGATCGCCGAATCATCAAACCCGGGCTTCACTAGGAGTCACTATTGGACAAAAATGAAGATTTCATGCATATATATGACATATTTGTTACTTTATTAAAACGAGCAACCAAATTGTTAGGCCAGCACATCGGGTAACAGCGCTGCGAAGGAAACGACGAATATGACCGTTGCCAATGTAGAAAACGCCCAGAGACAGGTTGAGGTGTTGCACGAGATGGGGCAGACCCTTGGCGCGAGCTCCGATTTGGAGGAAGCCTTGCGCGGATGTCTGAAACTCCTGTGCGATCGCATGGACATGTCGCTCGGCACCGTAAGTCTGGTCGGGCGGGAGGGGGAGGATATATCAATCGACGTGGCGTACGGTCTGTCGCGCACGGAGATCGAACGCGGCCGCTACAAGATGGGCGAGGGCATTACCGGCAAGGTGGTGGAATCCGGCAAGCCGGTGATCGTACCCCGGATCAGTAGCGAGCCCCTGTTTCTGGATCGCACCGGGGCGCGAAAGCGGACGCGCAAGTCTCAAACATCGTTCGTATGCGTTCCGGTAGTCGTGCAGAAAAGGGCAAACGGCACCTTGAGCGTCGACACCCCGTACAGGGACGACCAGCTGCTACAAGAGAACGTCCGCTTCTTGACGATAGTGGCGACCATGATTGGTCAGTCGGTGGCTGCCCGCAAAGCGGCGCGCCAGGAACGCAGCCGCCTCGTCAACGAGAACAAACGCTTACAGGACAAGCTTCGCGAGCGGTTCCACCCTGCCAATATCGTCGGCAACTCCCGCCCGATGCAGGAGGTGGGCGAGCTGGTAGGTCAAGTGGCGCCGAGCTCGGCAACCGTGCTTCTCCGGGGCGAGAGCGGTACGGGCAAGGAGATGATTACGGACTCCCTGCACTTCAACAGCCTTCGAGCGAACAAACCGTTCGTCAAGGTACACCTGGCAGCCCTTCCGGAGAGCCTCGTCGAAAGCGAGCTATTCGGACACGAGAAAGGTGCGTTTACCGGCGCATCCGCCAGCAAAGAGGGTCGCTTCGAGCGTGCGCACGAGGGCACACTTTTCCTCGATGAAATCGGCGAGCTCAGCCCATCCATCCAGATAAAGTTGTTGAGAGTCCTGCAGTCTCAAGAGGTGGAACGACTGGGTGGCACCAAACCAGTGTCGGTGGATGTCAGGGTCATTGCGGCGACCCACGTAGACCTTGAGACGGCGGTCGCCAACGGCCGTTTCCGCGAGGATCTTTTTTACCGACTTAACGTCTTTCCCATCTTTCTGCCCCCGCTTCGCGAGCGGAAGTCCGACATCCTGCTGCTTGCCGACAGCTTCCTCGAGAAATACGCCCGCCAGCACGGCAAGGATCTCAAGCGAATGTCCACCCCCGCCATTGACATGCTGATGAGTTACCATTGGCCGGGTAATGTGCGTGAGCTGGAAAATTGCGTTGAACGCGCAGTCATCCTGAGTTCTGACGGGGTCGTACACGGGCACCACCTGCCTCCGTCGCTGCAGACGGCGTTAGCAACCGGCACTCCTGTATCCGGCTCCTTCGAGGCCCTGATGAACTCCTACGAGAAGGAGATTCTGATAGAAGCGCTGAAAAACGCCCGCGGCAATATGGCCAAGGCGGCGCGAATGATCGGCACCACCCAACGAATCCTCGCCTACCGAACCCGCAAATTGGACATCGACTCCACGCAGTTCAAGAAGTAGCTGTACCAAACCGGGATTGGTCCCTCGGATCGCAACCTGGTTTTCGACAAAAATGTTGTAGTTTATCCATTTAAAGACATTTTTGTTTAAAATACTGTCTGCGTGCCTCGTGTCGCCTATCTCCTTCTAAACTTCTTAAATCTATAATAAACAACCATTAATCGAGTCCGATAGAATGTCGTTTAGAGCTTGGCATTGGGCTTGCTACCGACAACCGCTTTGAAGCGTCCGCTCGGGCTCGGCACTTTCGGGGGAGGTGCTGACCGCCCATTTCCAAAATCTTCCATAGGAGGGAGCCATGCTCAAATTCTTGACACCGATCTTCCTGCTCGCTGCGGTGGGCGGGGCTTTCGGTGCTGATTTCAAGACCGTGGAGGAGTTTCAAAACACTCCCCTGGTCTATCCCAAGTTTGTCGTCGACAACTTGTGGATACTCATTGCCGCCGCCCTGGTTTTTATCATGCACCTGGGGTTTGCCACCTTGGAGTCGGGCCTGACTCGCCAAAAGAACACGGTGAACATCCTCTTCAAGAATCTCTTCATCATCTCGGTCGGCTTGATCACCTACGCGTTGACCGGATTCAACACCATGTATCCGGGTGATTTCAACGGCTACATCTCCATCAAGGGCTCTCTCGGTTTTAGCGGAGACGTGGCCAACCTGACTTCGGCCTACGCGAACTACACCTATTGGACTGATTTCATCTTCCAGGCCATGTTCGCCGCCACCGCGGCAACCATCGTTTCCGGCGCCGTTGCCGAGCGCGTCAAGCTGCCCAGCTTCATGTTCTACGCCACCATCCTTGTGGCCTTCTTCTACCCGATCGCCGGATCCTGGAAATGGGGCGGCGGCTGGCTCCACCAGATGGGGTTCTACGATTTCGCCGGTTCTAGCATCGTACATGCCTTCGGCGGATTCTCCGCCCTGGCCTGTGTGGTGTTTCTCGGACCGCGGGCCGGCAAGTACACCGCCTCGGGCGAGGTGCGACCTATTCTCGGCCACAGCATGCCGCTGGCGACGATCGGCGTCTTCTTGCTCTGGCTCGGATGGTTCGGGTTCAACGGCGGCTCGGTGTTGAGCGCCGAGCCAGCAGCGCTCTCCCTGGTATTCGTCACCACCTCGCTCGCTGCCGCCGCAGGCTGCCTCGGCTCCATGTTTCTCTCGATGATCTACCTCAAGAAGCCAGATATCACCATGGCATTGAACGGCATTCTGGCCGGCCTCGTGGGCATTACCGCCGGCGCCGACTCGGTCACCTGGATCGGGGCTATTCTTATCGGTTTGATCGCCGGGTGCATCGTCGTGTTCGCCATCGTTTTCATCGATCGCATCAAGATCGACGACCCTGTGGGTGCAATCTCGGTGCACGGCATCTGCGGAATATGGGGAACGGTCGCCGTCGGTATCTTCAGCACTAACGCGGCTCACACCGTCGGCACCCAGATCATCGGAACCCTCTCCTACGCCATTTTCGCGTTCGTGGCTTCCGCGATCTTGATCGCAATCGTCAAAGCTACGGCGGGCATCCGCGTAAGCGCGGAGGAGGAAGAAGAGGGACTGGATATCGGTGAGCACGGCCAGCCTTCGTACGCAGACTTTCATCCCATCCACAACTGATCGGTCAGGAGATTGATGATGTACAAAATTGAAGCCTTTTTGCGTCCTGCCGCCTTGGAGCCGGTGCAGGACGCCCTGGGTAAAATCGATATCGCCGGGATGTCGGTAATCGAAGTGCGCGGCTTTGGTCGGCAGCACGGTCACCGAGAGGTTTACAGGGGAGCGGAGTACAGCGTTGACTTCGTCCCCAAGATCAAGGTGGAAATAGCCGTCAGTGACGCCGATCGCGACCGGGCGATCGAAGCCATCGCCGCGGCTGCCAAGACGGGCAAGGTCGGTGACGGCAAGGTCTTCGTCGTTCCCATCGAAAACGCGGTGCGCATCCGCACCGGCGAGTCTGGCGACAGCGCTCTTTAGGATCACCCAACAACCGGGCCCGTTGGTGCCCAGACATCTTTACCTCAAGGAGGAACCTTTTGAACAAGCAGATTATCAAAGTACTTGGTTTGGTAGCAGCCCTTACCACGGCTGTCCCAGCCGTGAACGCCGAGGTTGGCATGGGTGCGGACGTGGTGAGCCGCTACGTATGGCGCGGCACCGATTTTGGCAACTCCGCCTCAGTGCAGCCGTTTATTTCCTACACCATGGGAGCCATCGAGATAGGCGCCTGGTCTTCGTGGGCGATCTCCGCCGGCGGCGCCAACGAGAACGATCTTTATGCCACCTATTCTTCGGGACCGCTTTCGGTGACGCTTACCGACTATTTCTTCCCAACCGCCCAGGAATCGGACTTTTTCAGTTTCAGCGACGGCGACGAGGTGCATCTCTTGGAGATCTCGGCCGCCTATGAAATGGGAGCCTTGAGTGTCATGGGAGCGTTCAACTTCTCGGGCGACCCGGATAATTCGTTCTACCTCGAGGGCGGTTACGAGCTCATGTCCGAGGACGACATGACCGTTGGTCTGTCGGTTGGCGCCGGCAATGAGGTCTACACCGTCGATGCCGATCCAATGATTGTTGCAATAGGGCTGAACGTCACCAAGGGCGCCTATATGGCTTCCTACATTTTGAACCCGGAGGCAGAGACCACCTTCCTCGTATTCGGTCGCAGCTTCTAAGCAATAGCTGGCGATGGACGGGACTTCAAACCGAGCGATGATCGGGGTCCGACGCAAATCTGCGTTGGACCCTTTTCATATGCGGGTGCTTGGTAAGCGATCGGTTGATTGGCTATTATTGATCCTCGATCTGGCCGACGAACCCTGTTCGCTTCTCCGCACTGATTCCGACCAGCCTTTATCCATGTCCGAACATTTGACGCTGGGAACCCGTGGCAGCAAGCTCGCGCTCACTCAGAGCAACTGGGCACGGAGGCAGCTGCAAGAGCATTCTCCGGGTCTGGAAGTCGACCTGCAGATCGTGGAAACCCATGGCGATCGCACCGCGGGGTCGCTGCGCTCGTTCGGCGGGCAAGGTGTGTTTACCGCCGAATTGGAACAGGCGCTGTTGGATGGACGCATTGATCTGGCGGTCCACAGCCTCAAAGATCTTCCTGCGCGTCTTCACGAGGACCTCACTATTGCCGGCATACCCGCGCGCGAAGATGCGCGGGATGTTCTCGTCGGCTGTGCGTTCGTTACCCTGCCCCAGGGCGCTCGCCTGGGCACTGGCAGTTTGCGCCGTCAAGCTCAGCTGCTAGCCCTGCGCCCGGATCTCTCCTTCGTCGATATACGCGGCAACATCGACACCCGCATTTCCAAGATGGAGAACGGCGATTGTGACGCGCTGGTTCTCGCCGCGGCAGGCCTGCACCGGCTCAACTGGAAATCCGCCATCAGCAGCTACCTCGAGGTGGACCAGATGCTGCCGGCGGTCGGTCAAGGTGCTCTGGCGCTGCAGATGAGACGCGACGATCCACAGACGTCGCTGGCAGCGGCCATCCAGGATGCTGACAGCTTTGCTGCGGTCTCCGCGGAGCGCAGTTGTCTCCGACATCTCGGGGGGGGCTGCCAGGCGCCGATCGCGGCATGGGGCAGGATCTCCGGGGCGGAGCTTTTGCTGACTGGATTGGTTGGGGAGGTAGATGGCAGCCGCCTCGTCCGGGCGGAGGCACGCACTGCCGGCGATGCCGCGGATCTCGGCAAGATCGTTGCCGAGAAACTGCAAGCCCAGGGCGCCGCCGAGATCCTCGAGCGGAGCTCGCAGCGATGAATACGCCCCTGCCC
Organism: Candidatus Latescibacterota bacterium; assembly: GCA_965217095.1. Classification (GTDB taxonomy): domain Bacteria; phylum Latescibacterota; class UBA2968; order UBA8231; family UBA8231; genus CAYNZV01. Next base: position 3,602,867 of record OZ244235.1, on the reverse strand, counting down.
GAACCGGGTCACGTCTACCTCGTGGGGGCCGGTCCCGGCGATCCCGGTTTGATTTCGGTTAAAGGAGCACACCACCTCGCCCACGCAGATCTCATTCTCTACGATGAGATTCTGGATGAGCGGCTTCTCGAGCTTGCCGGCGAGAGCTGTGAAAAGCTATTCGTGGGCAAACGAGGACGCAGAAAGGGACCCTCCCAGGAGGAGATCAATGAGCTTCTGGTTCAACATGCCCGAGCCGGCAGGAAGGTGGTCCGTCTCAAAGGAGGCGATCCCTACATATTCGGGCGCGGCAGCGAGGAGGGTGCGCGGCTGCACGACGAAGGCATTCCCTTCGAAGTCGTATCCGGGGTCTCCGCCGCCTCCGGGGCGCTGGCCTATGCCGGCATTCCCCTGACTCACCGGGGCATCACCTCCACAGCCGTACTCGTAACGGGGCACGAAGATCCCGCCAAGCCTATTCCGGCGGTGGACTGGGCACGGCTGGCCAAGCTGCAGTGCACCCTGATCATCTTTATGGGGGCTCGGAGGATCGGCGAGGTCGCCGAGGTTCTTTTGCAGCACGGCAGGTCGGCGCACACGCCGGCATCGGTGATCGAATGGGGTACCTGGCCGCGCCAGCAAACGGTGGTGGCGACGCTGGAGAATCTTGCCGAGAAGGCAAGGGAACGAGGATTGCAGTCCCCCGCAATAATCGTCATAGGCGAGGTCGTTACCCTGCGCGATCAGCTCAACTGGTTTGAAAACAAACCCCTGTTCGGGCGCCGCATTCTCGTCACCCGCAGCCGCGAACAAGCCGGCGGTCTGCGGCTCCTGCTGGAGACCGAAGCCGCCGAGGTCCACTCCCTTCCGCTGTTAGAGATCCGCGCTCCGGAGCGGTGGGATGAGGTGGATCGCCGTGTCCGGACTCTCGACCGATTCGATTGGGTGATCTTCACCAGTCCCAATGCGGTAGAATATTTCACGGGCCGCTTGCGCACGCTCGAGCTGGATGCCCGGGCGCTAGGGGGCGTGCGGGTCGCCGCCGTCGGCCATTCGACGGCCGAGAGTTTGACCGCATTCGGGATCGTCGCCGATCTGATTCCGGCGGAACAGTCCCAGGAAGGTCTGGTGCGGGCGTTTGCCGATGTCGAGGTCGCCGGCCTGAAGTTCCTGCTTCCAGGTTCCTCTATCGGACGCCCCCTGTTGGCCGATGAGCTCGCCCTGCGGGAGGCGGACGTGGATCAGGTAAGCACCTACGAAAACGTGGTCCCCCAGTACGAGCGTTCCGCTCTGCCCTCGTGTTTGACCGAGGACGATCTCGATCTGGTGGTATTCGCCAGCCCATCGAGCGTAACAAACTTCGGTTCGGTGCTAGGCGGAGCCGAAAGCCGCGAGCTGTTGGGCAAGACCTCCATCGCCACCATTGGACCCACCACCAGTCGCGCCGTCCGCGACCTGGGATTCGAGGTGGCTGTTCAACCCCGGGAGAGCACCGTGCCGGAACTGGTGCGAGCGATTTGTCATTTCTTTCGGGGTGGAGCGTGACGTCGCTGCGTCATCCCCCGGGCAAGCTGCCGCACGACGAGCTACGCCGGCTGATATCGAGGTTTACCGGCAAACATGAACGCCTCGTCGTGCCTCCCCGGGTGGGTGAAGATGCCGCAGTGATAGACATGGGGGATCGCTATCTGGTTGCCAAGACGGATCCGATCACTTTTGCCACCGATCGTATCGGCTGGTATGCGGTACATGTAAATGCCAACGACATCGCCGCCATGGGCGCTTTGCCCCGCTTCTTTATGGCCACCGTCCTGCTGCCGGACAATGCTGACAACGGCGCTTTGGCCGAGGCCATTTTTTCGGCGATCGACGACGCCGCCAAGGATCTCGATATCGTTGTCTGTGGCGGTCATACCGAAATCACCCATGGCCTGGATCGGCCGATCGTCGTCGGACAGATGCTGGGCGAGATGGAGCCGCACCATCTGATCCGCTCCTCCGGCCTGCGACCTGGACATGTCTTGCTCCTGACCAAGGGCCTGGCTATCGAAGCAACGGCATTGATCGCGCAAGAGAAACGGGACGACCTCCTCGCTCGCGGGCACGAGGCAGATGTGCTGGCTCGTTGCGAGGCCTACCTGGAGACCCCGGGGATCAGCGTGGTAGTCGACGCACAAACAGCAACCTCTGCGGGAAACGTGTCGGCGATGCACGACCCTACCGAAGGCGGTGTGGCGACCGGATTGATCGAGCTGGCACAGGCATCGGAGGTTGGCATGGAGATCGACGCCGCGGCACTCTTCGTTGCGGAGGACTCGAAACGCCTGTGTGCGGAGTTTGACCTGGACCCGTTGGGTATCATTTCGTCAGGCGCGCTGCTGATCGGCTGTGAACCCGACTCAGCTGCCCCTATTCTCGGGGCGCTGGAAGAGGCAGGCATCAGAGCGGATCGGATTGGAATCGTTCGCGAGCAGGAGTTCGGGGTCATGTTGCGGCGAGCGGGTGAGCTGCGGGAACTTCCGGTTTTCGCGGTCGACGAAATCACCCGTCTGTTCGCGGAGTGACATGACCGAAGGCGTACTGTTCGACATGGACGGCACCATCACGCGCCCCCACATCGACTTCAAAGCGCTGCGCACGGAGATCGGCGTGCCCGAGGGGACCGGGATAATGGAGCATGTGGAAAACCTCGCGCCCGACCAACGCAACCACGCCAACGCCGCCATTGAAAAGGTCGAGCTGGAAGCCGCGGCGGCGTCGATGCTCAATCCGGGAGCGGAGGAGCTCCTGGATGGCCTGCGTCAGATACCATTGAAACTCGGCTTGATCACCAACAGCAATCACAAAGCGATGTTTTTCATCGTGGAAAAGTTCGCTTTGCAGTTCGATCTGCTTCTGAGTCGCGAGGACGCGCCGCTGAAGCCGGCACCCGATCTGCTTTTGCTGGCATTGGCAAAACTCGGACTGCGTTCGGAAACCACCGTTTTTGTTGGAGACGGTCTCTACGATCGCAGCGCCAGCGCGGCGGCGGGAATTCGTTACATCCATCTAGAGCACGGGCACAGCCAGGTTGTGTCTGAATCCACTGTTTTTAGCCTCCACGAGGTATGGAATTACCTGGAGCTGTGAAAATCGCATGGATTTCCTTGCTCCGTGCCGCAAGCTACTATTTTCAGTTGATTTGCGCGCAATCCAGCTTGACACAAAAAGTCGCGCATCCCTACTTTTCTAGACGCTATACCCTAGACTCTCGACCTGACACCTTCGACGATAGCCCATGCCACTCGAAACGAATTTTGACTGGCGCGCCCCGACACACCTGGTCTACGGACCCGGCTCGGTGGCGCGGCTGCCCGACCTGGTTCCGAGTAAACGCTGCCTGGTAGTGACTGATTCGGGCCTCAATGCCGCCGGTATCGTCGATCACGTCTGCGGTCACCTAAAACGGGGCAAGATCGAGTACGTGATTTATGACCAGGTTGTCGGCAACCCTCCAGCGCGTTGCGTGCGCGCGGGACACGACCTCTACGCCGCCGAGAAATGCGACGGACTCATCGGGCTTGGAGGCGGAAGTTCTATGGATGTGGCGAAGATGATCGGGGTGGTGGCAAGCAACGGCGGCCGCATTGAATCCTACGTGGTCCCACGCAAAGTAGAAAAACCTCTGCCCCATCTGGTTTGTGTACCTACCACCTACGGCACGGGCAGCGAGGTCACTCCGTTCGCCGTCGTCTCGAATCTCCGGACGAAAAGAAAGGATGCGGTGGCTAGCGGCAAGATCGTTCCACCGGTCGGCATTCTGGACGCGGAGCTGGCCGTAGCATTGCCTTCCGGCGTCGGCGGTCCAACCGGAATGGACGCCCTGACGCATGCCCTCGAGTCGTACATCAACTTGATGGCGACTCCGATTACGGAGGCGATGGCGCTCGGGGCGATCGAGCTGGTTGGAGAGAATCTGCGTCTGGCATGCGCCAATGACCACGAACTGGAAGCGACTCAGAACATGCTCAACGCCAGCACCATGGCTGCCTTCGCCTTCTCGCAAACCCGTCTCGGCATTGTACACGCTATGTCCCACCCGGTGGGTGGCCACTTCGATGTCCATCACGGCATGGCGAACGCCATCCTGCTGCCTTTCGTGTGCGAGTACAATCTGACTTCGAGGCTTGGGAAGTTCGCCCAGATTGCCGACGCCCTCGGAGCCGACACCGACGGCCTGACCGAACACGAGGCTGCCAGCGCGGCTGTCGATGCCATCCTCGATTTGAATCGCGACCTCGATATTCCCGATCGCCTCTCCCAGGTCGGCGTGAAATCGACGGCTATAACCTCCATGGCGAAAGACACCATGCGGAGCGTCAACATCGCGGTCAACCCGCGAAAGATAGACGAAGCCGGTATCCGGCAGCTCTACAAAAACGCCCTCTAGCTTGGATGGCGAGGCCGTGCAATTACAGACGAGATCAAGGCGTGCGAGTGAGACGCATCAGAGAGATGCGGCGATCGAGCGCAACGCAGGAGATCGGCTGCAATAGCCGGCCGCAGCCCCAATGGATTTTTGCCACGGGCTGATAATCCCCTCCCAATCATCTGACTGAATCGCGTGCGCATAAAGGACTTAAAAGCGACGCTCGACCGGCATCACCAATGGCTCGAGTCGGAGGGAGCAGAAGGAAGGCGCCTCGACCTTCAGGGCGCCCATCTCTCTCGCAGCGATTTCAGCGGCGTCGATTTCCGCCAGGCGGATCTGCGCTGGGCGGATCTGCGGCGCGTCAACCTTGAGGATGCCCAACTGCGCTCAGCCAATCTACACGGCGCCAATCTGCAGAAAGCGAATCTGCGGGGGGCCGACCTTGGCGGCGCCGATCTCAGCATGGTGGAGGCGTACAAAGCGAACTTGAGCGGGGCGGATCTAAGTGGTGCCATCGGCAAGGGCGCGAACTTCAGCCAAGCCGAGCTGCAGGAAGCGAACATTTCGAAGGCAACCTTCAGTGGTGCCGGTTTCGCCGATACCAATCTGAGCGGAGCCAACTTCAGCGAGGCGAATCTCAGGGGTGCCGATTTCTACGAATCGGTCCTGGCCGGAGCGAATTTCGAGGGTGCCAGCCTGGAAGCCGCGAATCTGGTCGCGGCCAAGGAGTTGGTGGTTAGCCAGCTGACGCGTGCGAAAACGCTGTTCAGAGCCCAGTTGGAGTCCGACCTGCGCACCGAGGTAATGATCGAGCACCTGGAACTGTTCGATAATCCTCCGCCGGACGAGGAGTTACCCCTGGACTCGGGTCCGGCCAGTTCCGATCATTAGGCTCAGCTTTCACACAGGAGAAACTTCCATGTCATATCCGAAAATGATCCGCGTCCGCCAAGAGTTCGAGGCACCGGATGTCGACGACATCCCGGCAGCGGTGCGGGCCGAAATCAAAGGTTTGAATCTTGCGGGAAAGGTGACGCCCGGGCAGTCGGTGGCGGTGACCGTGGGGAGCAGGGGCGTCGCCAATATCGCCTTGATCACCAAGGCTATCGTGGAGGAGTTGAAAGCGCTCCAGCTGGAACCCTTTCTCGTGCCGGCCATGGGAAGTCACGGTGCCGGCATCGCCGAGAATCAACGTAAGATCATTGAGGAGTACGGTGTGACGGAGGAGTACGCGGGCGCCCCCATTCGCGCCTCGATGGAAACGGTGCAAGTGGGGATCATTGAAGATGGAGTCCCCGTCTACTTCGACAAACATGCCTACGAAGCCGACCATGTCGTCGTTGTTGGGCGCGTCAAACCCCACACGACGTTTGTCGGAGAGATCGAGAGCGGCTTGCACAAGATGATGTTGATCGGTCTCGGCAAACATAAAGGCGCGGAGATTTACCACCGGGCGATCGTTCAGTACAGCTTCGATCGCATCGTTCGCGCGGTAGCCCAGACGGTCATCGACCAATGCGGCGTCCTCTTCGGGCTCGGCATCGTGGAAAACCAGCATGACCGCACCGCGCTGGTGCGGGCCGTGGCTCCGGAAAACTTCGCCGAAGGCGAGAAGGAACTCCTGATCCTCGCCAAGAAATGGATGCCCCGCCTGCCGTTCGACCGGGCAGACTTGCTGATCGTTGACGAAATGGGCAAGAATATCAGCGGCTCCGGAATGGATAGCAACGTGATCGGCCGCAAGTTTCTCGACCACCGCGCCGCTGAGAAGGAATTCCCCAAGATCATGCGGATCTACGTCCGCGATCTCACCGAGGAAACCCACGGCAACGCCGCGGGACTTGGCATGGCGGAGTTTACCCACAAGAAGCTGGTGGACAAACTGGACCTCGAGATGACCTATATCAACGTGCTCACCGGCGGTCACCCCCCGTCGGGAGCGATACCGATCTATCTCGACTCCGACCAGAAGATCCTGGATGTGGCATTGAAATCGGTCGGTCTGGTGGCACCCAAGGATGCCAAGGTCGTGCGTATTAAGAACACCCTTGAGGTCGTCGAGATCCTCGTTTCCGAGGTATACGGACCGGAGGTCGATAGACGCGACGATCTGACGGCTCTGGGCGGACCGGCGGATATGGAATTCGACGGCGACGGCGATCTTCTGCCTTTCTGACAACGTGCCGCCCTCCAGGCTCTCTCTCACGGGGACGCCTGGGCGCTGAAAGCTGACCTCTCCAGAGTCTATTCCGTTGAGCTTCCAAGAGGCGTTCGCCTCCTTTCCCAAGCTCGAATCGGATCGCCTGGTGTTGCGCCGGGTTGAAACCGCGGACGCTCCGACCTTATTCACTCACTTTGCGACCCTAAGTGGAGACCGGTTCTGGGATCTGCAGCATCAGTCAGTGGAAGAAGCCCGCCAACATATCGATCTGATTCACACCTGGTACCAAGAGCGGCGCCTTTTGTGGTGGGCCCTTACCCTAAAAGATGAGGCGGAGGTGATAGGGTCGTGCTCTCTCTACGATTTCGAGCGCGAGTCCCGCGCCGAGATCGGCTACTGGTTGTCGAGACACAAACAGGGAATGGGAATCGCGACCGAAGCGGTAGAAAGGGTTGTCCGCTTTGGATTTGGCAGCTTGAACCTGCACCGGATACAGGCCAGCTGCCACCCACAGAACCACACCGCGGCGGCGGTGGTAAGACGTGCCGGCTTTCGAGAAGAAGGGCTCTTGCGGGAGTACGAACCGGGTCGTACCGGTTGGCGCGATTGTCTGATGTTTTCATTACTCAAGAGGGAAGCGCCGGCGGCATCCGTCGATTCTTGATGGTCACTCGCGGGCCGGCTATATTCTCCCGCTCATTATCCACGTTGCCGTTTTCCAGAGAAAGGTCCCCATGAGCAGTAATGTTCCAGTTCGCGTCGGTCAGATCGGTTGTGGTCATTGGGCGAGCTCATCCTGGCTGCCCTACATCGCCAGCTGTCCAGACGCCGAGATCACCGCTCTCTGCGACCTCGACCTAGGTCGCGCACGACAGCTGAGTGAGGAGTTCTTTGGTGATATTCCGGAGGATTCGCGGCCGCGAATCTACGACGACTATCACAAGATGATCGCGGACGGTTCGCTGGACATGGTTATTGCCGGCACCCTCGCCGGAGCACGTCCCCCCATGACCATTGCTGCGCTGGAGGCGGGACTTCCGGTGCTGGCAGCCAAACCGATGGCACCGAACCTCGCGGACGCCGAAGCGATGTTGGAGGCTGCCGAGAAATCAGGGACGTTGCTCATGGTGGGATACAACTACCGCTTCCGCGACGACGCCCGCGTAGTGCATAAATTCATCGACGACGGCGGTATCGGTAAGCCGTTGTTTGCCCGAGCCTGGGCACACTCACCAGGCATTCCCAGCTACGCCCCCCATTACAAACGCTCGGTCTCGGGAGGCGGGGCTCTGGCCAGCACCGGTGTCCATCCCCTGGATCTGGCGGTCTGGTTTCTGGGATGCCCAAATCTGGTGTCCGTGGACGGCGTGTCGAGCGCCCATTTCGACGAGTTCGACTCCCTGCCCGAGGAGCTTGAGCATATTCGCGGCGAATGCGACATCGACCTGTTGGTCTCGGGCTTAGCCCGTTTCGATGACGGCACTACCCTTGCGACCGAGAGTGTCTGGATGTCCGCCACCAACGGGACAGGGGTGGAGGTGTGGGGGACCCGCGGCCGGGCATCCATGGTGCCGTTAGAGCTTCACAGCTGGGAAGCCGGCGCTTTCGTCGACAAAACGGAGGAGGTCGCACCCGGGCTCGCTGCTTCGTTCAAGGACACCAGGGTGCGCATGGAGCGGGAGGTTCACCACTTCGTCGACTGCGTGCTCGGGCGCTGTCAGCCCCTCGTCACGCATAAAGAGATGTGGACGGACCAGGCGATCATGGATGCGTTGTACACCGGGGGCCGGTCGTTTGCCGACAAGGGCTGGTAGGCCGTGGCAAGATCCGCCTTTGCTGGGCGACCGTCTCTAGCTCGATGAAGCCACCGAACGATTGAAGCAGCACGTCCCCACCGGCCGCCGCACACTTGGCATCGGGCTGGCGCTGGTGACCGCCTTCGGGTGGGGCACGCTCCCGATTGCTCTCAAGGGGCTGCTGACCGTCACCGATCCGTTCACCATTACCTGGTTTCGTTTTATCATCTCCGCCCTCCTGCTCGGATGTTTGCGTCCGGGCGATTTCCACGCCGCGACGCAACTCCGCGGGAAGTCGCTGCTGGTCATGGCCGTTGCCGCCGTCGGCCTGGGCAGCAGCTACATCACCTACATCCTCTCTCTCCATTTCCTCTCTCCCAGCACCACCCAGATCGTCATTCAGCTCTCTCCCGCCTGCGTGCTCTTCGGCAGCTTGTTGTTCTTCAAAGAGCCGTTCGGCCGCCGGCGCTGGACCGGGTTCTTCATCCTGGCGACGGGAATGGCGCTGTTCTTCAATCAACGATTCGAGGAACTCTTCGGAGGGGTAAACGATCTCACGATAGGAATCCTGCTTCTAATGGGCGCAGCGCTGGGTTTCGCCGCCTTTGCCCTGTGCCAGAAACTCCTGCTCACCGCCGTCTCTTCAACCGCGATCATGTTCCCGCTGTTTGCCGCGGGATCTCTTTTCTTCGTTCCAGTGTCTCAACCCATGGATCTCCTGCAGCTGCAAGGGACCGACCTTGCCCTGCTCGTCGCGTGTGCCGTGAGCACTTTGATCTCGTTCATGGCCTACTCCACATCCATGAGACATCTGGAGACATCGCGGGTCAGTGTGGTCACGGCGACGGCACCCCTGTTCACCATATCGGCGATGTTGATCCTGGCTCAGCTGGCGCCGGACCGATTCCAGGCGGAGTCTCTCAACACCGCGAGTTTCGTCGGAGCCGCGATGGTGGTCGTCGGCTCCATGCTCAGCTCCATCGGCTCGTCGCGATAACGCGGAACCCGTGAGAGTTACGATTTCAGCAATCCTAAGCGCCCTCGTGCTACTCGTCGTTTCGGTGGCAACCTACGACTACGTTTCCAAAGAGGAAAACAAGAATGCAGGCCTGGTTGCGGCCGTAAAGCAGAATCTGCTCGCAGAGACCCAAACGCTTCTCGGCGACGGTGCGAATCCGAACACCGTTGACCAGAATGGCGTTCCGCTGTTGAACCTCGCCGTCGCCAAACGCAATCGGGCCGTGGTCGAGGCGCTGCTGGAGAGCGGTGCCGATGCGAACAGAAGTGGGCGGGCAGGCAGCACCGCACTTCGCGCCGCCGTTGAGCAGAACGCGCCCGCCATCGTCGCGACTCTGCTAGAGTATGCGGCCGACCCCCATGAAGAATACGAGGGCGGCAGGACCGCACTTCACCTGGCGGCTGACTGGGGTTATGCAACGATTGTGCGCCGCCTGTTGGCCGCCGGCGCCCAGCCGAACGTTCGTTCCCGAGGGGGGGATACCCCACTCATGACCGCTTCGATTCGGAATCATCCGGGAGTGGTGAATGTCCTTTTGGAGATAGGCGCCGATCCCAATCTTGCCATGGCCGACGATGCAACGGCGCTCATGGCCGCAGCGGACCGCGGGTTTTCCGAGGTAGCCGTCGTCTTGCTCCGAGGCGGCGCCGACCCCAATGCTTTCTTCGCCGATAGCACGACGGCGTTGGCCTGGTCTGCGGACAGGGGCAATACAACCATTGCCCGGGCGCTGTTGGATGCCGGCGCCCATACCGAGGCGCGATCCAGGGACAGCGCCACCAGCCTCATCATCGCCGCCAGCCGCGGTCACCTCGAGATCCTGCGACTGTTACTGGCTGCGGGGGCAGATTCGAACAACCCGATGGACGGACAGTTCACCCCGTTGATGGCAGCTGCCCGAGCCGGACACGTGGAAGCCGTGAGGATGCTGCTCGATGCCGGCGCCGATCTCCATACGAGGGATGCGGAATCTATGACGGCATTCATGTTGGCCGCGGTCCGGGGCAAGACGGAGATCGTGGATTTTTTTCTGCGCCGAGGACTGGACCCCGACGTCAAGAACCGATACGACGAACGCCCTCTTATGTTAGCCGCCGAGGAGGGACACGCGGGGATCGTTCGTTTGCTGTTGAAAGCTGGTGCTGACTTGAACGCCGTCGACTCCAACGGAGCCACGGCGCTGGACGCCGCCAGCGAGAATGACCGCGACGAGGTGACCGGGTTGTTGTTGAAGAGGGGTGCGAGACGGTAGCTGCCTCATCCCGCTCTCGGCTCCGACTCGTTGCCAACTATCCCGTATTTTTTAGATTGCTTGCGAAGCAACCAGGTACCGGGAGGAGTGCGACAAGAATGCGTTTGGCCATCACCCGTTTCTTTGCGATCGCTTTGGCCGCCCTTTCGCTGATGATGAACGGGTGCGCAGGCCTTTATGCCGATCGTTCCGGCGTCATGTCGCGTCGGAACGTTTCCGGATTCGTTCACCTGACTCTGATCTACGGCAGGGACTTCAGGCCGGCCGCTCCGCGAAGCATCATTGAACTAGCTGAGGCGATCAATAAATTTACGAAGGTGCGCGCCGAGATCGATGGACATCTCTTTCTCGATTCAGATGACCTGCATTCGTACCCATTCATCTATATTGGCGTCGACCGCGCGTTCACTCCGACACGACAGGAGCTAGCCAATCTGAAGTATTACCTGTGGAACGGAGGATTTCTTTTTCTCGAGAACATCCAGTTACGTCGGGAGTACAGCCAGGCAGAAGCATCACTGCGAGATATGATGAAGAAGACCCTGGGCAGCAAGGCGCGTTTTCGGATCCTGCCCAATAGGCACGGAATCTATCACAGCTTCTTCGACTTTGACGACGGTCCCCCGCATTCGGCGCCGAATTTGGATCCGGCGGTAGTCGAGGTTTCCATTCTGCCGCCGCTGCAGTTCGAATCTCCGGCGGTGAGCGCCGATGAGGTCTCCTTTTTCGAAGGCATATTCCTCAACGGTCGGCTTGCCGCCGTCTTCTCCAATAAGGCTCTCGGCCGCGCATGGGAACGGGAATTTCGCAATGAACCCCATCTGAAGATGGGCGTAAACCTGGTGATGTTCGCTTTGACTCAACCGGGGGCCATGGCCCAGAGGAATGCCGAAATCTACCGGGAAGCCAACCCTTGATACACACGCGTGTTGTAATCTGGTTAGCCTCCAGATCGTGGCTCCTTTGCGCTCCGCTGTGCTGCTGCAGCCCCAAGATTGCGGTGCCGACCGAGGTCGACCCCCTGGTCGCCAGAGTCGATCTCACCGTCGAGAATCCCACCGGAGATCGGCACGAAATGCTGCTGATTCCCGCCGGCGAATTCGAGATGGGCACCTACAACGGGGATGTCAACGAAGCCCCGAAGCATGCGGTGTTCGTGGATTCGTTCTATATCGACAAGTACGAGGTCAACAACGAGAAGTATCTCAGCTTCCTGTTGGTCGTGGGAAAACACAAGGACGAAAAAGGGAACGATCTGGTGGACATTCGCGATATCCAGTCTCCGTTCCGGTACGTAAACTATCGGTTTGAGCTCAAGTCGTCTCGACGCCGACTCGACCTCGAGTTTCATCCGGTCACGGAAGTGACCTGGCACGGCGCCCGTGCATACTGTCGTTGGGCGGGGTTTCGTCTTCCCACCGAAGCCGAATGGGAGAAGGCGGCACGAGGATCGGATGCACGCCTTTATCCGTGGGGCGAAGTCTTCAGCAGCAAGAATGCCAACAGCATGCGGGGCGCTCGAATTCACATAGCCACCACAAGGGTCGGTCATTATCCACGCGGCATTTCGCCGTTCGGCGTGCACGACATGTCCGGCAACGTGCAAGAATGGGTCGCCGATTTTTATTCCAAGAACTACTACGAGCTGGAAGAAGGCGACAATCCGAAGGGGCCGTCATCAGGCCTTGGGCGCGTGCTCCGTGGCGGCTCCTGGCGAGACAACATCAAGTTCGTCACCACCACGGCAAGAACGGGCGCTGGTCCCCACGCGTCCTCCGACCACATCGGATTCCGCTGCGCCCGGTCTTTATGACTCGTATGGACCCAGCCAGATTACCCCCACGCGACAGCTCCCGACTACCGGCACTGATCCTTTCGAGTGTGCTCTGCTTCGTCCTGGTTGGATGTGGGCAGTTCGGCGAGGAGGAGGAGGAACCTCGATTCACCGACGAGCGCAGTGCGCCGTTTCTGGACGCGGCCCGGCAAGGAGACCTGCAGCTGGTGGGATCGCTGCTCGATGGTGGAATCGATGTGAACGTCGTCGACGGAGAGGGAGTCTCGGCGCTGGTGGCCGCCGCGTATCGTGGAAACGCGGAGATGGTCGCAGTGCTCAAGGATTCCGGGGCCGACCTGAACGCACGCTACAAGGACGGATCGACGGCGTTGATCCTGGCTGCGGAAAACGGTCACCTCGACGTTGCCCGCACTCTGGTAGGCGCCGGGGCGAAGCTGAATCTGACCGACGAAGAGGGCAGCACCGCGTTGATGTGGGCAGCGTTGGACGGATACGGCGAGATCGTGCGGACTCTGCTCGCAGCCGGAGCCGATCCGAATCCGCAGAACAAAAAGCAAGCGACCGCCCTGATGGCCGCGGCCTACCAGGGACACGTGGAGGTGGTCGCTCAATTGTTGGCGGCCGGCGCCCGCCGGGAAGCGCGCTACAGAAACGGATCCACCGCTCTCCGGTTGGCAGCGGAGAACGAACACGCCGAGATAGTCAGGCTACTGCGGCGCGATCACGCTCCCTGACCCAGAGATACGTCCATCTCCAGATCATCGGCGATCTCCATCACCCGTCGCGCGACGGCAACGGCGCGTTTGGTCGGGGTGTCGTGGTTCAGCATCTGAACGTTGACGCAGCGCGCACCCGCTTCCTTGATCGCTCGAAATTTGGACCTGATCTCTCCGGCGCCGCCGATGTCCGACGTGGCCACGAAGATCAACCCGGAGTTCTGCGCAATCTCAGGCGTGATAAAGGGGATCCGACCGGTAAAGCCGTCGAATCCCGCTTTCTTGATCCGACCCAGCTTCTGCACGACGGTCTTCTTGTCCATTTTGTCGCCGTACTCAATGCCCTGCGAACCCAGACTGGCCATGTGTCGAATCACCGGTTTGACGGGCTGCTTTTTCTTGGCTGCCATCATTTTTCTCCTGCCACTGAGGTTGACTTTCGAACTATCTGGTGTGTCGCGGACACAAGGTAATGCGGCAAAAACAGGCCGGCAACCGCCTAGCCGTCAGCTTCTCAGTACACGCACGTCGCCCTGGCGCTCGGTGGTCCCTTCGCGATCGAAAAGACTCAGGAAAGCCATGGCCGATTTCCGGTTGCTGCTGATCAAGTCGCGGAATGTCGCCACCGTCACCTCTCGGTGTATCTGCAGGTGAGCCAAGAGCTCCTGGCGTACCGAGTCGACCAACGAACGGTGCGCCAGCAGGCCGCCCTCGAGAGCTGCCACGGTGCCCAGACTCTGCAACGCGTTCAACACGTTTAGAACTTCCTTCTCGTCAGCCTTGAGCTGTCGTGCAAAGGAGGTTGCATCCGGCATGGCGGCGGGTGTAGCCCGCTCGAGCTCGGTCTCGATCCGCTTCTTCAGCTCTTCCTCGTCGGGCGAAAAACGGATACCGTGGTCCCTTGTCCTCACGACCGAGCCATCGAGCGCGATCCGTCCGCTGGCGGCCAGGTGGTCCAGTACGCGGTCGAACAGCTCCTGGCGAACGTAGCGCGCGGTCAGACTGCGAAGCTCCTGGCGACGCAGACCTTGCTTCAACGGGTTGTCGGCATGGTACGCCTGAAGCCCGGCGTAGACGGCGGCGGTCAATGCTTCCCAATGAACGGTGTGAATGGCGCTGATCCGATGTTCGACTTCGCAGGTAACTGCATAGCCGTTCGACTCTAATTGGTGCAGAATCGCGGTCATCTCGTCGATGCCGCGACCGCAACCTCCTGCCAGCTCGGTTACGCTGGAGAAATCGTCGGTCACCAGGCGCAGCTTGGCCTCCACCGCACCGGTGAGATCGCCGGTCTTCAACGACTGCCTCTGCGCTTCTAACGCGTCGTCAGCACCTTTGCGTTTGCGCGGATGGGATTCCAACACTTGACCGCCGCCTATGGTTACCGGCGGCGAGTAGCGGCGGATGACAAAGCGGTCTCCCCAGGCGGCAACTACCGGTGACTCGAGCCGCAGCTGCGCCAGCGCTTCGTCTCCCTTCTCCAGCACCTGGCGCTCGAGCAGCACCACGCGGGCGAGGATCTCGGCGGTGCCGATGTGGAGTCGCACCCGCGCGCGCTGTACCAGTTCGCGGGCACTGGATGACAACAGTTTCAAGGTGACGTCCAGCATATGTGTGGGTTGCAGGAAATCGGGAGTGGCGAGGCTGTCTCCACGCTGTATCTCACTTTGCTCCAGGCCGGGTAGATTGATTGCCGCCCGGTCTCCGGTTGAGACCGCCTCGACCAGCTCTCCATGCTGTTGTATGCCGCGTACGCGTATCTGGCGGCATGAGGGCAGCATCTCGACCATCTCCCCTTCGCGCAAACTGCCCGAGAGAACGGTCCCGGTGCTGACCAGACCGAATCCTTTGACAACGAAGGTGCGATCCACGGGCAGCCGGAACGGCCCCGGATCCTGCCGTTCTCTCGTCTCCTTGATCATCCTCCGCAAGTGATCCCCGAGTTGATCGATGCCGTCCCCGGTGAGCGCAGACACGCGTATGATCTGCGCCTCTTGCATCCCGGTACCGCTGACCAGATCGCGGATCTCCTCTTCCACCAGGTCGAGCCAGTCCTCTTCCACCAGGTCCACTTTGTTCAGGGCGATGACGCCCCGGGTCACACCCATCAGATCGAGAATGTCCAGATGCTCGCGAGACTGAGGCATGACGCCGTCGTCGGCGGCGATGACAAACAGGCCGATGTCGATCGTGCTCACCCCGGCTACCATGGTCTTGACAAAACGCTCATGACCCGGAACATCAATGATGGTGGCCTCGTCTCCGAAAAAAGCGAAACCGAGCTCGATGGTTATTCCCCGGGCTCTCTCCTGGGGCGCGCGATCGGTGTCGACACCGGTGAGGCCCTTGACGATCAGCGTTTTGCCGTGGTCGATATGTCCGGCCGTGCCGATGACGGTGTGACTCATTGTGAGGGCAGTTCGTGTGGCGGATGCCGGAGCGTCCGGTTGTCCAGTTTGTGTGAAACGATATTTTGGGTGGTGAAAGATATCCCGGCCCACATGGCGACACAACTTGATCGCAGGGAGTACGGAGAGCGATATGGCGGAAGTGCTGAGCGTCGATCCTGATCATCTCAGGGGTCGGCACCTCAAGAAAGCGGTCGAGATACTTCGCGGGGGTGGCGTCGTCGTCTACCCGACCGATACCATCTACGGATTGGGGTGCGACATCACCATGAAAGAAGGTATCGAGAGAGTCCGCCGCATAAAAGGGCGGGACAAAAAGAAACCGATGTCGTTTGTTTGTTCGGACCTGGTAAACATCAGCCGTTACGCCCACGTCAGTAAGTTCAGCTATCGCATCCTGAAGCGGTTTCTTCCCGGCGCATACACCTTCGTATTGCCGGCGACCAAGGAAACACCCCGGATACTCCAGACCAAACAGAAGACGGTGGGTATTCGGGTTCCGGATCATCCCTTGACCCTTGCTCTTGTTCGGGAACTGGGTAACCCGATCATCAGCACCAGCGCCAATCATACCGGCGAGGACGTCCTGACCGATCCACGGGATCTGGTAGAAACCCTTGGCAGTCGCGTGGATCTGATTTTGGAAAGCGGGGTCCTTCCGGTGCAGCCATCCAGCGTCGTGTCTCTGGTAAACAACCGGGTGGAGATATTGCGGGAGGGGATCGGCGATCTGAGTTTTTTTGAGGAGCAGCGCTGAATCATGAACCTGAAGACCCGCCTTGACCGCGATCGAACGGGACGGTGTCTCCTCATCAGTCTGGCGTTTTGCGCGATCCGACCCGAGGCCGCTGAGACCCAGGCTGCGTTCGAACCGTACGCGTCCAGGTCTGAGTTCCTCCTGACCTCGCCGGCGAGCAGCGCCACAGGTTTGCACGGGTATTTGAACCCGGCCCTGGCCGGTCATATCCCGGGTCCCGAAACCGTCTTCGTCTGGTCCGACCGCCGGGTTAAACGGCAAGGCAGCAACCAGTGGGGCCTCTTCACCGGTTTTCCACATCTAGGGTTGGGCATGGTGCACCGCCGCCTTCCAGGGCGAGACTTGACCGACTACAACCTTGCTGTTGCCGGCGGCGAGCGCTCCGGGAGTTTCGGCGTCGCGTACGGATGGTCCAGTGGCAGCGCCCGCCGCAACGGCAGGCAGAACCGGATTTCGATCGGCACCTTGTTGCGCCCATCCCGACGGGTTTCCCTCGGAATCACAGTCGTTTCCACCCTCGACGGTGCGCGGGAAGGGGTGGCCGATCTGGCGCTTCGTCCCGCGTTCGGGCGGCGGCTCACTCTGTTCGCCGAGGCCGCCAGCGCCAACAAACAAGGGGGCGGCGACGAGTACTGGAGTGGCGGCGCCAGCCTCGAGATGGCGGACGGCGTCTTGCTCACCGGAAGGTTTTTCGACAACCGCACCGTCAGCCTGGGTATCGAGCTTGGTTTCAGCCGCTCCGCGTTTAATACCCAATCGCGACTGGATGGGGATCGGCGGGAATTCAACACCTACTCCACCCGCATCGGTCCGCGACGGGCATCGGCCTTGACTCGATACCGGCAACGGGACCCGAAATACCTGGAGCTCCTGTTCGACACCCCGACGGTTCATCGACGATTCCCCTTGTTCGATCGATCGCAGACCCTTCTCGACCTGTTGCAGCTGATCGACCGCTCACGCACCGACAACTCGATTCAAGGTCTCGCTCTAAACCTGTCAGGGCTGCGCATCTCGTTTGCCATGTCGTGGGAACTGCGCGAAGCGCTCAGGGAGTTCAAAGCCGGCGGCAAGCGTGTCATCGTCTATATCGACCGGACCAACCTCGTCGGTTATCACCTGGCCTCGGTCGCCGATCGCATCTACATGGACCCCGTCGGCATGCTGTCGCTGGAAGGTTTTGTCGCCGGGCAAACCTATTTCGCCGGCAGCTTGGAAAAGCTGGGGCTGGGATTCGATGAGTGGCGGTTCTTCAAATACAAGTCGGCTATGGAAGCCCTGAGCCGCCGCGAGATGTCCGATGCCGATCGGGAGCAATGGACCGTGCTGATTGAGGATTTTTATGAGCTGGTGCGCGGCGAGATAGGCGCCGAGCGCAGTCTTCAGCCGTCAGAATTCGATCGCCTGGTCGACGAAACCACGATCTTCCTCGCCGAGGATGCCCTGAGCAGCGGCCTCGTGGACAGCCTGGGCCGATGGGATGACCTGGAAGCGGTGGTTCGGGAGCTGGAGGGAGGCAAAGGGTCCGTAGCCCGCAGCTACGAGCCGATACACGATACGGATTGGGGCGCTCACCCGCGCGTCGCCGTGGTGTACGCCCTCGGTATCTGCGCCATGGACAGCGGCATTCGAGCCCGCACCTTGGCCAAAGAGCTGGAGTCGATCAAGGATGACAAGAACATCGATGCGGTCGTATTGCGCGTGGATTCACCGGGCGGTGACGGTTTGGCGTCCGACCTGGTCGCCTCGGCTGTGAGCAGATGCCGGGAGAAGAAGCCGGTGATCGTGTCCCAGGGATCGGTGGCCGCATCGGGCGGGTACTGGCTGTCGATGAATGCGGACTCCATCGTCGCGGCACCGAACACCGCCACCGGCTCTATCGGCATCATCGGTGGGTGGATCTATGACCTGGAGTTCAAACAGAGATTGGGTTTGACCACCGACCACGTTAAGGTGGGTGCCCACGCCGACCTGCCGTTCGGCGCCACTCTTCCCTTGCTGGGTTTGACCTTGCCGGATCGCAATCTCGATAGGGGCGAGAAAGAGACCATGGAACGGGTGATGCGGAGCCTCTACCGGGACTTCGTCGACAAGGTGGCAAAGGGTCGTGGGCTCAGCACCGAGAAGGTCGAGGAATCTGCGCAAGGTCGCGTGTGGTCGGGCAAACGCGCGCTGGAACACGGCCTCGTGGACGAACTTGGGGGTTTGAATCGGGCGATCCGCATCGCCGAAGCAAAGGCCGGCATCCCCGCGGAGACGGATGTGGAGCTTGTCGAATACCCACGTCAGCCGCTCCTGGACCCCAATTTCTTCACCCCCAGCCTGGTGCGATCCGAGGCCGCCATGTTCGTGGATTTTCTAAGGTTTCGGGTCGATCACAATGGTCGGCCGTTGGCCTTGATGCCGGAAGCATTCATCAACAGCTTTGCCCACGAGGTACCGCAGGCAAAACCTCTGGGCGCCTTCGGCAGAGACGGGGACGGCGAACCCTGACACCCCTTGGTGAAAAGCGCTTTGGACCGCGAGGCCGAGGAATTGCGGCCAAGATCAAGGCGTGCGAGTGAGACGCATCAGAGAGATGCGGCGATCGAGCACCTCACTGACGAGGGCCGAATCAAATGATTCGGCCTCACGCAGATATTGGGTGCAAGATCCGGCCGCAGCGCTCACTCCCCGTGCCAAGCTCCGAGCGCCATCATCCCACCATCGACGCATACGTTTTCGCCGGTCATGAACGAAGCTTCGTCGCTGGCCAGAAAGAGCACGACCTTGGCGATCTCTTCCGGCTGCCCGATCCGCTTCATCGGGTGGCACTGGCCCAGGTCCTTCTTGATCTCCTCCGGTTCCCCTTCCATGACGTCGAACGCCTGGGCGACCATCGCGGTATCGATGGTTCCGGGGTTCACCGCCAGCACCCGAATGTTCTGCTCGGCGTACTCCAAAGCCAGCTGCCGGGTGAGGGAAAGAATACCGCCTTTGCTGGCGGCGTAGGCAGACACCCCTTTCATCGACTGCAGACCCTGAACGCTGGCGGTGTTGATAATCGCTCCGCCGCCGCGTTTGAGGATCTCCGGAATACAGAGCCGGGTCATCAAGAAGTAACTCTTGAGATTCACATCCATGATCTTGTCCCAGGCTTCGATCGGCAGCTCGTGAGCCGGCAGATAGGTGTCTAACGGCGCGATGCCGACGTTGTTGCAGAGGACATCGATCCCGTCGGTTCCAGCGGCAGCCACCACCGCCTGACAGCCTTCGTTGGTCGCCACGTCGGCCTGCTGGTAACGGATCTTGCCGGTTCCCGGCGATTCCTTCTCCAGTGCTTTCCCCACTTCGTCGTTGATATCGGCACAGATTACCTTCGCGCCGGCGGCGGAAAACCCCCGGCAGATTGCCCTTCCGATGCCCAAACCGCCCCCTGTCACTACGACCACTTTGTCTGTGAAGTCACTCATGAGATACTCCTCGCCCTGGTTGTGAAACCGCAGCCGATAGACGCGGCTTTTCCGTTGTTGTAACTTGCGTTCTCATTCGGAGGTACTCGTCAAATGCAATGGGCTTCTTCAGTTTCTTCCAGCGACAATCTAGACGACGCGATTCGGGAACTGGGAGACGACATCCAACAGAAACTCGACGGGGCGCCGCCCGTTTTTCTCATCGCCTTCGTCTCGCAAGGATTCCAGGAAAGCTACGGCAAAATTCCCGGCCTCGTCCAGGATCTCCTGAAGCCGCGCGCTTTCGTGGGTTGTACGGCGATGGGGGTCATCGGCGGCGGCCAGGAGATCGAACATCAGGTCACCGGCCGGCCAGCGGTGTCCATGACCGCCGCGCTGCTGCCCGATGCCGAGGTGACCACCTTCCATATCGAAGGCGACGACCTGCCCAGCCCGGATGACGGCCCCGACGAATGGGTTCGGGTTCTGGGCGTTCCCCAGGAGCCGACGCCGCACTTCGTGCTGCTCGGCGATCCGCGCTCGCTCTACCCCCAGCCGCTCTTGATGGGTCTGGACTTCGCCTATGGCAACAGCGCCAAGATCGGTGGTCTGGCCTCTTCAGTGAGCGAGGGAAACCTGCTGTTTGTCGACGATGCCCACCATGCCTCGGGTCTCGTGGGGGCCGCCTTCAGCGGCAACGTGGCCCTCGATACGGTGGTCGCCCAGGGTTGCCGTCCCATCGGAGAGCCCCTCTCAGTCACCGAATGCGACCGCAACAACCTGGTGCAACTGGATGACCGCTCCGCCCTGGAGGTGCTGATGGAGCTCTTCCGTTCACAACCCCCCGATGAGCAGGATCTGATTCGCACCGCTCTGCACATCGGCATCGCGACCACTGAATTCAAAAGTCCGTTGGAGCAGGGGGACTTTCTGATCCGGCACGTCATCAACATCGATCAGGAGCGCGGCACCATCGGGGTGGACGAGTCGATTCGCAACGGGCAGACGGTGCAGTTCCATCTGCGTCACTCCGAGGCTGCCACGGAAGATCTACACGTCATGCTCGGCAACTATCAGAGCAACAAACCCGCGACCGACCCTGCGGGCGCTTTGCTGTTCAGCTGTACGGGTCGCGGAGCTTACCTGTTTGGCCAACCGAACCACGACTCCGACGCGTTCTCCAATAAGATCGGCACCCTTCCGGTTGGCGGATTCTTCTGCGCCGGCGAGATTGGCCAGGTCGGCGGATCCACCTACATGCACGGCTATACCAGCTCCTTCGGAATCTTCAGGCCGGAACACGCCTAGTGTGCTGTCGCAGAGATAAGTTGACAAAATTCGGCCGTCGAGGCGCGCGGTTCGCAAGGCGGCTGAGCGAGCCGTACTGGTGGAGTACGGCGAGCGAAGTCAACGCGGCGAACCGCGATGGATCGGCGGCAGTATGTTGACAGATTTCTGCGACAGCACACTAAGACCGGTCCAGATCGACGCGGTGCAATTCCGCGTATTCGGCTCCGCCGGGTTTGAGAGTACTCTGCATCAGGTGAATCGATTCTATCGGAATGGTAACTGCCAGCGACGGCTCCTTCCAGATCGCTTCATTCGGAACGGTGAGCCTGCTTCGCACTCTGCCCAGGGTAAGATGAGGGTGAAATGGACGATCTTCGCGTGGCCACCCGATTGTTAGCAGGGAAACATCCAGTCGTTCTCTGAGACCGGCGAGACCTCCGGAATCGAGCAAGCCCACCCATACTACTTTGGGGCGACGCCGATTCGGGAAATAACCCAGGTCCCCCAGTGTCGCCTCGAAGCGACTGCATCGCGATACTGCCTCCGCCATCGCTTCGCCAATCTTGGGAACCGCCGACGGGATCGTTTTGCCCAAAAATCGTAACGTCAGATGCAGCTGGTGTTCGGCCGACCACCGTACCAGATCGGGCGGCAGGGTCCGGGCGAGCCTGGTGCTGAACTCGATCAGAGAGGATCGCACCTCCGGCGCCAGCAAAACCGCCACGAATGTTCGTATCTCTGTCATTTGATTCTTCTCGGCCCGGGAAGGACGGCTCCGGGATCAACGGCGGAGAAGCTGTAGTCCGCACCGATAATTAAGGGTGCCTCGCATCCGTTGACACCTGCACATCAGTACAGTATATTCGATCCTTTCTCTCTCCGGCTGCAGACAATAGAGGTATGGAATCCCGCAATATCCTGGTCCGCGGCGCCCGCGTTCACAACCTCAAGAACGTCGATCTCGAACTTCCTAAAAATCAGCTGATCTGTTTCACCGGCGTTAGCGGCTCGGGGAAATCCTCGATGGCGTTCGACACCCTCTACGCCGAAGGCCAGCGGCGCTACGTCGCTTCCCTGTCCGCCTTCGCCCGGCAATTCCTCGGACAGATGGAAAAACCGGACGTGGACCACATATCCGGGCTCGCGCCGACCATCTCGATCGCGCAGAAAACCGGCGGTCACAACCCGCGGTCCACCGTCGGCACCATCACTGAGATCTACGACTACCTTCGCGTCCTCTACGCGCGCGTGGGCAGACCCCACTGCGTTCAATGCGGCAAAATGATCGGCGCCCAGAACCGCGACCAGATCGGCGTCCAGATCGGTGCGCTGGGGAAGGGATCCCGAGTGCAGATCCTGGCCCCAGTAGTCGAGCAGCGCAAGGGAGAGTACAGCGAGCTCTTCGATGATCTGCAACGATCCGGCTTTCTGCGCATCCGTGTCGACGGGCATATCTACCAGCTGGAGGAAGCTCCCCAGCTTGACCGTTACAGCCGCCACAACATCGACGTTGTGGTTGACAGGCTGGTGCTGCGCGGCGAGGTCGATGCGCGGCTCGCCGAAGCAGTCGACAGTGCGCTGCAGATGGGGGAGGGACAACTGATCGTCGCCCGCGACGACGAAGATGACTGGCTGCTCAGTGCCGATTTCGCCTGCCGCAGCTGCGGGGTTTCGTATCGCGAGCTCACCCCCCAGATGTTCTCCTTCAACAACCCCCAGGGCATGTGCTCCGGGTGTGGTGGTCTCGGCACCCAAGTGCAGATGAGCGAGCAGCTTTTGGTGCCGGACGCAAAAAAGTCTATCTCGCAGGGCGCGATCGAGCCGCTCGGAGACATCCGCCGCAACCGCTGGCGACTTCATCTCTACGAAGGGGCCGCAAAACATCTGGGATTCGATCTCAAGACTCCCTGGAGCAAACTCTCCCAAAAACAGAAGGAGAGTTTTCTTCATGGCATGGGCGACGACAAGCTCGAGTTCACCTACACCAACGTGCGCGGCTACAGTTGGTCCCACAGGGACAAGTACGAAGGTGTGCTCAAACACCTGGAGGACCGCTTCCACTCCGGCTCCGAGCGGGCACGTCGAGGGTTGGAGCAGTACATGGGTACGCAGGTTTGTGTCCAGTGCCATGGCGGCCGGCTGCGTCAGGAGGCACTGGCGGTCACCTTCGAAGACACCCGGTTGCACGAGCTCACCTCCTGGGCCATCGAGGACGCTCGCGCCTTCTTCGACCATACGAATCTGGGCGAGACCGAACAGCTCATCGCCGAAGACGCCCTGCAGGAGATCCGCGGACGCCTGCAGCTCCTCGTCGACATCGGACTGGGGTACCTGACCCTGGGTCGCGGCGCCCACACCCTGTCCGGTGGCGAAGCCCAACGGATTCGTCTGGCTAGCCAGATCGGCTCGGGCCTGGTGGGCGTGCTCTACGTACTGGATGAGCCATCGATCGGCCTGCACCATCGCGACAACGAGCGTTTGCTGAACACCCTCAAGAGGTTGCGCAGTATCGGCAATACGGTGGTGGTGGTGGAGCACGACGAGGACACGATTCGTCAGGCGGATCTGGTCTGTGACTTCGGCCCAGGAGCAGGCGAGCGCGGCGGCAAGCTGGTGATAAGCGGCGCACCGAAAGAGGTGGAGAGCTTTAGCGGCTCGCTCACCGGCCAATATCTTGCCGGGTCCTGTCAGATCGCTGTTCCCGAGAAACGGCGTCAACAAAACGGCCACTGGCTCGAGGTGGTCGGCGCCCGGCACAACAACCTGAAGAACATCACCGCGCGCATACCGTTGGGCCTTTTCACCTGCATCACCGGTGTATCCGGCTCGGGCAAGAGCTCCCTGGTAAACGACATTCTGTTCAAGGCGCTGGACCGCAAGCTGCATCGAGCCCAGCTGGAGCCCGGGTCCCATGACAGCCTGCGCGGCGTCGAAGAGCTGGACAAGGTCATTCGCATCGACCAGAAGCCGATCGGGCGCACCCCCAGGTCGAATCCGGCGACCTACTCCAATGTCTGGACCCCTATCCGGCAGCTCTTCGCCCAGGTGGCCGATGCCAAGGTGCGCGGGTATCGGCAAGGGCGTTTCAGCTTTAACGTGAAGGGCGGGCGCTGCGACGCCTGCGAAGGCAGCGGGGCGCACTTGGTGGAGATGGAATTCCTCTCCGACGTGTGGATCATCTGTGAAGTCTGTGACGGCCGGCGGTTTAACCGCGAGACCCTGGCAATCAAATTCAAGGAAAAGTCGATCGCTGACGTCCTCGAGATGGAGGTGGAGGAAGCGCTCTCCTTCTTCGAGAATCTTCCCCACATACATCGAATCTTAAAAACCCTGCACGATGTGGGTCTGGGATACATAAAACTCGGCCAGCCTGCCCCCACCCTATCGGGCGGCGAAGCGCAGCGGGTCAAGCTGGCGAAGGAGCTTTGCAGACGCGGCACCGGCCGCACCGTGTACATCCTCGACGAGCCGACGACCGGTTTGCATTTCGCGGACGTGGACAAGCTGCTGCGCATACTGCACACCTTCACCGGTCAGGGCAATTCGGTAGTGGTGGTCGAACACAATCTGGAGGTGATCAAGACCGCCGACTATGTCATCGACATGGGTCCGGAAGGTGGGGCGGCAGGTGGTCTGATCGTCGCCGAGGGCACTCCAGAGGTTCTGGCGGCGAGTCGAACCTCCCATACCGGGCAGGCCTTGAAGAGGGTGCTGTCCAAGAAAGGGACCGCCACCGTGAAGCCCTCGCGACGGCGGAAGCAGCTCAATGGCCGTCCCATCGAACATATCGAGGTAGTCGGCGCCCGGATGCACAACCTCCGGGGTATAGACCTGCGTATTCCCCGCGACAAGATGACCGTGGTGTCCGGCGTCAGCGGATCGGGCAAGTCCTCCCTCGCATTCGATACCATCTACGCTGAAGGCCAGCGTCGCTATGTCGAGTCACTTTCGGCCTACGCCCGCCAATTCCTGGATCAGATGCAGAAGCCGAAGGTGGAGAAGGTCACGGGTCTCTCTCCGGCTATCGCGATAGAGCAAAAGAGTCCGAGCAAGAATCCGCGTTCGACCGTCGGCACGGTCACCGAGGTCTACGACTACCTGCGCGCGCTGTTCGCCAACATCGGGGTCCAGTACTGCCCCAGTTGCAACGTTGCGGCCGGCACCCAGACGCCGCAGCAGATCGTCGATCGCATCCTGCAGTCGTACGAGGACCGCCGCATTCTGATCCTGGCGCCTATCGAGCCGGCAAGGAACGAGGGGTATGAGACCTTGTTGCAGCGCGCGCGCCACGACGGTTTCGCCCGGGTTCGAATCGGTGGCAAGATTCGCGACCTGGCGGAGGATATCGAGCTGGAACGACGGCACCGGCATCGAGTCGAGCTGGTAGTGGATCGGTTAAACGCTCGAGTGCGGGATCGGGGTCGTCTGAACGAGGCGGTGGAGCGTTCCGTAGAACTTTCGGGCGGCGAGATCGTCGTGATGTCAGCCGAAGACAACGAGGAATCCCGCTTCAGCAAGAGCTTTTCCTGCCCCCACTGCGGACGCAGCTTCGATCCGCTCAACCCGCGGCGATTCTCCTTCAACCACAACGAGGGTATGTGCCAGGTCTGCGAAGGGCTCGGGGTAGACGAGGGATTTGATCGAGACCTGGTGTTTCGAAACCGAAAATTGAGCGTGCGCGCCGGCGCGGTGGCCGCCTGGGGAGAGCTTGAGGACTCCGCTTTCGCACGTTTGCTGGAAGCTGCCGGAGAGCAACTCGGGTTCGATATCGATACCCCGGTAGCGCGTTTGAGTGCCGACGCGGTGCGCGCTCTGCTCTACGGCGACCCCCACCGCAAGCGGTCGATGGACGACGGACTCCAAGTTGCCTATCGGGGGCTGCTGCATCCGATCGACGAGTTTATTCGGACTTCGAAGCAGTACAAGAAGATGCTGCGCGAGGTGCCGTGCTCGGCGTGCGAAGGCAGCCGACTCAAGTTGGAGAGTCGCCACGTGCGCATCCGCGATTCGACGATGGTGGATTTGACCCGGCGCCCCGTGAGTGAATGCCTGCGGTTCTTCGTGCAGCTGCGGCTGAGCCCTCGAGAAGAGGAGATGGCCGGCGAGCTTTTGCTGGAGATCCGCCAACGCCTGCAGTTTCTCGATCGGGTCGGGCTGGGTTACATAAGTCTGGAACGTCGCGCCGCCACCCTGTCTGGGGGTGAGGCGCAACGAATCCGGCTGGCAAGTCAGATTGGCTCGGGACTGACCGGCGTTCTCTACCTGCTCGACGAACCGACCATCGGGCTACACGCCCGGGATACCCACCGGCTGCTGGACGCACTCAACGATTTGAAGGAGCTGGGAAACACCCTGGTTCTGGTGGAACACGACCGGGATACCCTCGAGCGCGCCGATTTTATCGCCGACCTGGGTCCGGGTGCGGGACGAAGCGGCGGAGAGCTGGTGGCGTGCGGAACGCCCGACAGGGTGAAACGCAGCCGGGCGTCGAAGACCGGTGCGTATCTTCGTGGCCTGCTGCAGATCGACCTTCCCGCTCGCAAGCGCCGAAAAAAAACAGGATCGTTGAAACTCAAGGGAGCGCGGCAGAACAATCTCAAGAATATCGATGTGGAATTTCCCCTCGAGTCGTTCATCTGCGTAACCGGCGTTTCCGGTTCGGGCAAGAGCTCGCTGGTGCAGGACACCTTGCACAACGCGCTGGCCAGCAAGATCCAGGGAACCCGGTGCGAGCAGGGCGAGTACGACAAGCTGTCGGGAATCGAGAAGGTCGACAAGATCATCGACATCGACCAGAGCCCCATCGGCCACTCGCCACGCAGCACGCCGGCGACCGTCATGGGGGTATTCAGCCTCATCCGCCAGCTCTACTCCCAGCTGCCCGATGCCAAGGTGCGCGGGTTCTCCCCGGGGCGCTTCAGCTTCAACCGGCCCGGCGGCCGTTGCGAATCGTGCGAAGGGTTGGGCTGGCGCTGTATCGA
This sequence comes from Candidatus Latescibacterota bacterium, assembly GCA_965217095.1. Taxonomy (GTDB): domain Bacteria; phylum Latescibacterota; class UBA2968; order UBA8231; family UBA8231; genus CAYNZV01. The sequence continues at coordinate 3,575,872 of OZ244235.1, read as the reverse complement.
AATGCATTTTCTGCCCGACGTCTGGATTCGGTGCGATCATTGTCAGGGCAAACGGTTTACGGCCGAGATCCTCGAGATTCAGTTCAAGGGCCGTTCCATCGCCGACGTGCTCGAAATGACCGTAGATCAGGCGGTGGGTCTGTTCGACAATGTCCCCAACATCTCCAAGAAATTGCAGACGATGGAGGACGTGGGCCTGGGATACATGTCCCTTGGACAGTCCTCGACCACCTTCTCCGGCGGCGAGGCCCAGCGGCTGAAATTGGCTACCGAGCTGGCTCGTCCCAGTACCGGAAACACCTTCTATATCCTCGACGAGCCCACCACCGGGCTGCACTGCGCCGACATTCAAAAGTTGCTGCATGTCATCCACCGTCTGGTCGCTTCGGGAAATACCGTGTTGGTGGTGGAACACAACATGGATGTCATCAAGAATGCCGATCATATCATCGATCTCGGACCCGAAGGAGGAGACGAAGGCGGAAAGATTGTGGCAATCGGAACGCCGAAGGCGGTCGCATCTGTCTCCCAATCCCACACCGGCCGGGTGCTCAGACGGACCTTGGCGGCGGTTTCCACGTGACCGGGCAAACCATCCGGGATTCTCTTGTGGGCCGCCATGTTTGAGCCCAACGTCCCGCGCCGCAGCTTCTTCGACTTCGCGTTTTTATGCCTACACCGTGCCGAACCACCAAAAATCGATGGGAATCTACGGGATTGGTCCGCGGAGGAGATGCTGCCAGATTTGATGGGCGTCGAAGATGAGACCCAATTTGCCAATCTGTTCGCCAGTTGGGACGACTCCGGCCTTTACTTCGGTTTCGAGATCAGTCGCAAAACCACCTACAAGATCAAACCGAAGGAACCCAAGAAAGGGGACTGCCTGGAGCTGTGGATCGACACTCGGGACCTGAAGGACAGCCATCGTGCCAACAGGTACTGTCACCGGTTCTACTTCCTGCCCGGCGGCCGCGGGTCGGATGGCAAAAAGCCGATCGGGAGACAGACCCACATCGACGGTGCAAGGGAGCAATCCCCCCCTTGCCCTGAAGACGCGATCGAGATCGGACTACGGCGTCTCAAGAGAAGCTGTCAAATGGAAATCAAGATTCCCGCCGCGGGTTTAAACGGGTTCCAACCGCGGGAATTCCGACGTATCGGGTTCAACTATATTCTGCACGATACCGAGAAGGGGCGTCAGTCATGGACGTGCAACGGCGACGAAGACCGCAGCAATGACCCCAGTACCTGGGGCACCCTCGAACTACACAGGGCACTAGTCGTCCCGTGTATCCAGTAGATGGAAGTTTTGTTACCTTTATCTGGTTACCCGGGAATGACGTCCGGCGTTCTTAGGAACCGCACGACACCCATCCAACAAGGCTTATGAACCTCTCAAAACCCGCCAACCAAGTGGGTCTCTGCGTATTTCTCGCGACGCTCGCGCTTTACCTGAAGACGATGGCGCCGGGATTGACTTTCTGGGACACCGGCGAATTCATCGCCTCCGCCTATACCCTCGGCGTCCCTCACCCACCCGGTTCCCCACTCTACATATTGTTGGGTCGCGCCTTCACATTCCTGCCGTTTGGAGACATAGCCTGGCGCGTAGTCCTGATGTCGGTGGTCGCTTCAGCACTCGGCGTCTGGTGTGCCTATCTCACCACCGTTGCCCTGATTCGTCGCGCCTTGGGCGGTCAGTCGTTGGTGGCCTTCGACGACGCCCGCGAAGTCAGCAGTATTCTAGGTGGCGCTGTAGCTGCCCTGTCGCTGGCCTGCTCATACACCTACTGGTTCAACGCCACCGAAGCTGAAGTCTACGGCTATTCGGTCCTCTTCGTCACCCTAGGCATCTGGCTGATCGTCTACTGGGAAGGCACCCAGCACGGATCGACCAACGACCGCTGGCTTTTTCTGATCGCCTACCTGTTCGGGCTGGGGGGCGGCATTCACCTGCTTTGCCTGCTCACCATCCCGTCGATCCTGATTCTGGCCTGGTTCGCCGACGAGAAGCTGCGCCATCTGACGGTACTGCTCATCGGGTTGGGATTGTGGGGGATGCTGCTGCTCGCCGTCGCCGGTCCGGGCACCGGAAGCAACGTGTTGACCCTAGTGGCGTTGGCCGGCCTGCTCTACCATCTCTACAATCGCGAACGCCGATCCTTCTGGCTACTCATCGGCGTCGTCGTTCTCTTTGCCATTGGCTACTCGACCTACGCTTCCCTCTATGTGCGCTCGGGGCTGAACCCGGTCATCGACGAGAATGACCCGGAAACCTGGGACGCCTTCATGAAATTCCTGAACCGTGAACAGTACGGCACCGATAGTCAGCTCCTGGGCATGTTCAAGGCAAACGCTACCCGATTGTACCAGTTCTGGTATCTGCAGATGAAGTACTTCTTCCAGCAGTTTCCGTTCCCACTGCTGGAACGCGCTATCGAATTCAGAAAGGCGACCGAGCAGAGCAAGGACATCGTGAGCGTGTCACTGGTGCCCTACCTGCTGGGTCTCGGCGGGATGATCTGGCATCTTCGACATGACTGGCGCCGCTTCCTGTCCATTCAGGCGCTTTTCATAATTATGGGATTCGGCTTGTCTCTGTATCTCAACATGAAGGATCCCCAACCCCGTGAGCGGCACTATGTCTTCGGCGGCATGTTCTACGCCTTCGCAATCTGGATGGGCATTGGCTGGGCCGGTATCGTCGATTCATTGCGGCGGCAAATCGCCATGCCCGCCAGGGTGTTGGTGGGGATCTCCCTTTTCGGACTCCTGATACCCGTCGGAATCGGCGCGCGGCTCTATCATGTGGAAGACCGCACCGGCGATCACGTGGCGTTCGACTACGGGTACAACATTCTTCAGTCGTGCGATCAGAACAGCTTGTTGTTCACCAACGGCGACAACGACACCTTTCCACTATGGTACCTGCAGGAGGTGGAAGGCATTCGCAAGGATGTTCGGGTCATCAATCTGAGCCTGTTGAATACCGGATGGTACATCAAGCAGCTTCGCGATCGGGACCCGAAGGTGGCCATAAGCCTACCCGACAGCTATATCGATTCGGTGCTGACCGACACTCAGCTCGTGGATCTCTACAAGAGAGCCTGGCAGGAACCTGTCATCTCACAGGTGCACAAGACGTTGCAAGATGCGGGGTTCGACGTGGAGTACAAACCCCAAACCGGGCACGATCTGATGCGTATACAGGACGTGATGATCATCGGCCTGTTGAAGTGGAACGAGGGGCAACGGCCCGTTCACTTCGCCATAACAGTGGCCGGCAGCAATCGCCTTGGCCTCGACCCGTATCTGCGCATGAGCGGCATGACCTTGAGATTGGTCCAGGAGCGCGACCTTGGCCCCGACATGGAACGACTCGAGCACAACCTGTTCCAGGTGTACCGGTTTAGGAACTTGACCGACGCCAACGTCTTCCAGGACTTGAATACGGCGCGGCTTCTGGGCAATTATCGCGCCTGCGTTCTGCAGCTCGCCGAGCTCTACCAGCAAGAGGGCAAAGGGGAGGAGATGGTTCGTCTGATGAACTGGGCGCGCGAGCGTTTGCCGTTCGGTTGGGAAACCTTCTACTCCGCCGGCGAATACCTGGCCAATGTCAACCAGGTGGAGATGGCAGCCGAGTACATCGAGAACGCCGGCCTCGAGTTGGTCGAGAACTACGGTGAGAGTGACGTGGCTTCCTACGACAACATCACTACCATCGGCAGCATTCTGTTGAACGCACCGTATTCTGCGATCGATCGGGCGGAAGGACTCTACCGCGCGGCAATCGCCAGGGAGCCTCAAAGATGGGACGCCTATTTCGAACTCGCCGCTACCTTGCAGGCCCAGGGTGACGCGGCCGGCGGACTGAAGCTTTTGACCGATTACCGCAGCCGCTACGGAGACGTACAGAAGCTGGTGGAAGCGGAGCAGGTCCTGCAGAACGCGCTGCAAAACCGAACGGCACCCGCGGAAAGCTCCGCAGTTCGACCGTGAATGATTCGGTCACCGTCGTAATTCCCCATTACCGCTCCGCAACCCTCGAGTCTTGTCTCGCCTCCGTTTTTGACCATAGCGACGTGAACGTAACGGTCATCGTTGTCGACGATGGACCCGATGCGCCCAGCGTTCAGCAGGCACGGTCTGCCTTCCCCCAGGTCAAGATACTGCGCAACGACCGCAATTTGGGATTCAGCGCTTCGTGCAACCGGGGGTTGAGAGCGGCGGACACCCGATTTGCGGTCCTACTCAACGACGATACCCGCGTGACCGCAGGGTGGTTATCACCCATGGTGGACGCAGCTGAAGCGGACCCAAGTATCGCCGTCTGCCAGCCCAAGCTGCTGTCGGCGACCAACGCCGACACCTTCGATGACGGAGGCGCGGCGGGCGGTTATTTGGATCGGCTGGGTTATCCTTTCTGTCGCGGACGCCTGCTGTTCCATCAGGAGCGAGACGCAGGGCAGTACGACCGTGCCGTGCCCCTGTTTTGGGCCTGCGGCTCCGCCATGTTTATCCGTCTGGAGGCGCTGGACAAGGTGGGTTATCTGGATCTGGACTACTTCATGCACATGGAGGAGATAGATCTCTGTTGGCGCCTGCGCGATGCCGGCTACCGCATCATGGCGGTCCCTTCGTCCACGGTATTCCACTACTCGGCATGGTCGCTGCCACCCGAGAGTTTTCGCCGCGTCTACCTCAAGCACCGAAACAACCTGGCGATGATCTGCATCAACATGGATCTGCGCTCGTTGTGGTGGGTCTTCCCGTTCCGCCTCCCGTTGGAGGCCATGGCCGCCCTGGGATATCTGGCGAAGCGGGAATGGAAACACGTCCTGGCACCGCTGACGGCCGTGTTGTGGATTCTCATACATCCGTTCAACCTGCGGTCGCGGCGGCGCCGCGGCCGGACGTCCGCAGCTCCAACCTCGCGCCGCAATCGGGACGGACTCTTCCGCGGCAGCATCCTCTTTCAGTATTACTTCAGGGGTGTCCGCGTGGCATCCGCGCTAATGAGCGAACCGTCCAAGCCATGAAAAAGCTGATTAACACCGGCTTGAAGCTATTCATCAGCGCCGGTCTGCTTGGTTACCTGGCCTATCAGGTGGACGTGTCCAGGTTGGGGGATGTTTTCGCGCAGACGGTATTGTGGCCGTTTGCCGCAGCGGTCTGTTTCTTCGTCCTGAGCAACCTCTTGGGTTCGTTTCAATGGTATCTTCTGCTTCGAGCTCAATCGATTCAAATATCGTTCTGGCAGGCGATGGTCTTCTACTTCGTCGGCGTTTTCTTCAACAACGTTCTCTTGGGAAACATCGGTGGCGACGCGCTCCGTATATACGATATTCGCCGCCTGACCGGCGCCACTAGTGGCGGCATGGCGGCTACCCTCACCGATCGCTTCGTCGGTCTGTTTTCGACCTGCAGCCTGGCGCTCGTTGCCATCCTGATGGCAGCGGAAATACCCGTCGCCGGCCTGCTGTCAATGCTCGTGCCGGTTTGGATAGGGCTGGTGGTTCTCCTCGTTATGGGACTCAGCCGCCGCATCGGCATCCGCCTGGAATCCATGGGAGCGGCGTTCCTGCCACGGCGCCTAGGTTCGCTCCTGGGTGACCTGCGCAGCAGCATCGTTGTCTATCGGCACCAGGTGCCACTGCTGGCAGCCGTCCTGGGGATCTCGCTTGGGGTTCAGTTTTGCCGCATACTCGTCTACTGGTCTGCGGGGCTCGCCGTGGGTTTGGACGCCGGATTGCTTTACTTCGTCTGTTTCCAACCGGTCGCTGCCATCGTCGCGGCCCTGCCGATCTCTATCGGCGGCCTTGGCGTGCGCGAGAATTCGCTGGTACGGCTTTTTGGCAGCGTCGGAGTGTCGCCGGAGGTCGCAACCGCCATGTCCCTGTTGGGGTACGTCGCCGGCATCATCGCCAGCCTGCTGGGCGGAGCAGCGTTTGTACTGCGCCGTGTCGAGCGTCGGGACGAATCCCATATCCAGCGTCCCCCGGCATGAGCCGATCCGCAGTAACTCTGGGGATCGACCGTCTGCTGTCGGAGGCATTCCACCTGGTGGAAGGCAAGCGGGTAGCCCTGGTCACCAACAGCTCTGGGGTAAATGGCGATCTGGAGAGCTCCGCGGCCCTGTTGCATCGGGCCAGAGGAGTGGAGCTTTGTTTGTTGTTTGGACCGGAGCATGGGTTGCGTGCCAGCGCTCCCGACGGAGAACGTGTTGCCAACGACGCGGACCCGGAGACCGGCCTTCCCGTACACAGCCTCTACGACGGCGATCGACGACCGACGGAAGCGGCACTGCGACAGCTGGACCTCCTGCTGTTCGACATTCAAGACGTGGGATCACGATTCTACACCTATCTATATACCATGAGCTATTGCATGGAGGTGTGCGCCGGCATCGACCTGCCCTTTGTCGTGCTCGACCGGCCCAATCCGCTAGGTGGTGAAAGGGTAGAGGGCAATCTGCTCGATCCCGCGTTTGCCTCGTTCGTAGGTCGCTACCCGATACCTATTCGTCACGGTCTCACGATCGGCGAAACCGCCCGCCTTTTCAATCAAGAGTTCGAGATCGGCGCCAGGTTGCATGTGGTCGAGATGGCGGGGTGGAAACGGGAGCGGTATTGGGAGGAGTGTGGTTTGATTTGGGTACCGCCCTCTCCCAACATGCCGACGCCGGACACGGCCGTAGTGTATCCGGGGATGTGTCTGTTCGAAGGCACCAACTTGTCCGAAGGACGCGGCACCTCTAAGCCGTTCGAACAGGTGGGGGGGCCTTATGTGGAATCCAATCGCCTTGTGGAGCGGCTGCGCGAGCTCGAACTACCAGGGCTCAAGTGGCGTCAGGTGCATTTTCGACCGGAGTTTGGAATACATGTGGGGCTGGAGTGCCACGGTGCGCAGCTGCACGTGATCGACCGCAGCACCTTCTGTCCTGTCAGGACAGGACTAAACCTACTGGTCGTTATAAAGCAGCTGTGGCCGCAGGAATTCCAGTGGCATCTGCCGCCGCGAGGGATCCACAACTTTGACCGCCTGATGGGCACCGATCAGGTCCGCGCCGATATCGATGCCGGAATAAAGGTGTCCCAGCTCGCGCAGAAATGGCAGACTGACTGTGATCGGTTTCGATCCCTCTGTGAACCGTACCGAATTTACCCCTAGATTGCCCCCGATTGACACCGGTGAACCGTTTTTTTTATCATATGGTTACCTGTCGCAAAAAGGAGATAGTTTGGCCGTTTCCACGGTCCTGGAAGCCGGGACCTTTCTCATAGCCTCGCTGAATCTCGAGGCGCCGAGTTTCAAGCGAACCGTCGTATTGTTGTTGAAACACAATGACGAGGGCACCGTCGGTGTGGTGGTAAATCGACCGCTTGGGGAACGGATCAATCTATACTCCAGCGAGGAGCTGATTCAGTACACCTGTAACGCCGGCGCTCCGGACCCAACGCCGCACGAGCTGGGCAGCATGTTCTTCCAAGGGGGACCTGTGGAGCCGGGCACGTTGGTTTTTCTCCACCGGTTGGATCATTCCGGCAAAGACGGCGCCCAACCCACCGAGGTTTGCCAGGGATTATATCTGGGTGGCGACCTGGACACGATCCGGGCTCATACCGCAGTAATGGACGTGGCACGCCCCGTTCTGCGTTTTTACCTGGGATATGCCGGATGGAATCAGGGGCAGCTGGAAGACGAAATCGCGCGTGGGGCGTGGCACGTATGTCCCGGCGATGTTGAGCTGGTGCTTGAGCCGCATCCCGACAAGGTCTGGCAGCAGGCTGTATACGGTCTTGGAGGCAAACACCGCCCCATGTCGTTCATACCCGACGATGTGTCGGTAAACTAATTCCGCACTGCACGTACCGCGGAAGATGGGTCGAAAGAGGACGCGCCTGCGTCTCATGAAATGCTCTGTGGTTGGCCGCCGAATAGATTCTTGAATCCCTTCACCGCTCATCGATCTAAATCCAGACTCTTGTGTAACAGCCCGCTGTGGATAGGTATCTGTTGTGGACTGGCGGCGGCGGCGCTGCCATCCCCAGCACAGACCTTCGACCCGGGTGCCGATCCAGCCTTCGCCACGGCCGTTCTCGTGGAAGCGGGAACCGGCGCCGTGCTCTTTGGATATCACGCCGACGCACCTCGTTCTCCCGCCAGTACGCAGAAGCTCCTGTTGCAGCTGGTCGTCATGGACCTGGTCAAATCCGGAAAATTCTCCCTCGAGGAACCGGTGAAGGTGTCAGCACGCGCCAGCCGCATGGGCGGTTCTCAAGTATTTCTAAAGGAGGGCGAGGCGTTTTCCCTCAACGAAATGATGGAGGCAATTTCCATCCCTTCCGCCAACGACGCGTGCGTCGCCGTGGCAGAGCACATAGGCGGCTCCGTCAAGGGGTTCGTCGATATGATGAACCAACGGGGCGATGATCTGAAGCTGACCGGAACGCGGTGCGTCAACGTCCATGGACTCGACGACACTCCTAAACAGAGCGGCAATCGAACAACCGCCCACGACCTGGCGCGCATCACCCAGGGGTTGTTGGCCCACCCGGAGATTCTGATCTGGTCTGCGGTCAGATACAAGCCGTTTCGCGACGGCAGGTTCATGCTCTACAACACCAACAAGCTTCTGGGGCGCTTTCGCGGGCTGGACGGCATAAAGACCGGATACACGAAACGCGCCGGGTCCTGTCTCGTCGCCACGGCCAAACGGGGCGACATGCGGCTGATATCTGTCATCCTTGGATGCCGCAGCGAAAAGATTCGCGATGCCGAAACGCGCCGGCTGTTGAGCTGGGGGTTCAACAACTTTTCGCGTGTCCCGATCGTTCACGAAGGGGAGAGTATGGGGACGGTGGCCCTGGATTGGGGGATGGAACCCGAAGTCAAGACACGCACAGGGTCCGCCGCCGTTGCGGTCCTGAGTAGGGCCCAACAAAAACAGATCCGCCGGCAGATCAACCTTTCCGGCCTACGTCCAGCCCCGGTGGAGGCAGGCGAGAAACTGGGCAGCTTGACCGTATCCCTGAGCGACAGCCTGCTCGTCGAGGTGGATGTGGTCGCTGCGAAGAGCGTGGCACGCATGGGACTCTGGGATAAATTCCTGAGCTATTTCTAGCGCCCCGGCCTTTGCCTGCGTCGTTTGATGTACTCCGCTTCCGCTGCTTGATAGTCCGCGTTTTTGCGTTTTTGAAAAGCTACGATCGATATCTTCACGGTCGGGCGAATCTTGATGAGGTAGGTCTCCTAAACTATATTTGAATCCCGGCACAGGAAAAGATGTGGAGTGGGCGATTAGCTCAGGTGGTTAGAGTGCCTGCTTGACATGCAGGAGGTCACTGGTTCAAGTCCAGTATCGCCCACCATTATAAGCTCAATAGAATAGGCCACTTAGGTGCATTGGCACAGAAACACCTAAGTGGCTTTTCTATTAGACATCTAACGCCTGTCTAACGGACGGTTAGCGAGAGAGTCAGATTCAGCCACGAATTGATCTTCCATCCTCCCGAACAAACCGTTTTCTTCTCCATATGCAATTCTGTCAGTACTGCGAGGATGCTGCGTCCTGCGAGCTGAAAAAGCGAACAGAAAACGATCCACTTGCCCCGTGCCAGTCGTTCAGGCTTTCGGAAGGAACTGACCAAGTGGAGTACGAAGGCATCAAGGATCTCGTCAGGTCTGTTCGTGACGCCGTTAATGTCCAGGCAAACCAGCAACCAGTTTTGGACATGAACATCCCGCTGGAGATTCGAGCAGATCGTTACCCGCATCCCGATGCCTGCGTAATGCTATTGAATCTCGATCTATCAGATCAAAGCAGTTATCAAGAATTTGTCTCGAAATACTTAGACCCTTTCTCCCTCGAGTTTGCCGAAATATTCGAGCCTCTCAAGGACCAGTTGCGGAAGGCTCAGCAGACGATCACAGGGTTTCTGAATGGGCAAGGGCTTAACGTAAGAGCAGCATCTTTCGCGTAGACACCTGCGCGCCCGATTGCAGGCGATACAAATAGATCCCAGACGCCAGGTTCTTCCCCTCTTCATCTCGTCCGTCCCAGCTCACCGTGTGCACCCCGGTCGACCTGAAATGTCCCAAAAATTCGCGTACCTGGTGTCCACGTATGTCGTAGATCCGCAGGGACGCCGGCCCGCTCTCAGCCAGGTCGAAGCGAATGGTTGTACCTGCATTGAACGGATTGGGGAAATTGCCTCCAGGACAAAACCATCCGGCAGTGCTTCCCATTCTTCTGTCACATTCGTTGTAGGATCCTCTATCTGGCCCTGTGCAACCGCAAGGTCTGACAACGCTTTTTCGATAGCTGCCGTGATACCCTTCACGTCCGCTTGATCCGACAGACCGGTGGAGCGAAAGCGGATAAACCCCTCGTGGTCGACGACCACAAAATTGGTTTGTTGCAGCCCGTACAATCTTATCAGCGACCTCGCCTTCATCAGTAGCGGGAAGGTTACGAACGTTGTCCTGCGAAACTCGAATTCTACCTGCCGGGGGGATCCATCCCAGACATCGACGCCAATGGTGATGAAAGGTCGGTTTTCGTATTCCTTCCAGATCTTTTCAATCTTCGCGGCCTCCGCGATACAGAAGTGTCAGGCGTAGCCAAAGATGTCTATCAAGACCACTTTGCCCCTGAAGTCGCTCAGGGACACCAGGCCTCCGCCCAACTGCTGCAGCGTAAAATCAGGCGCAGGATCGCCCTTCCGCAGCTCACCTTGCGAAGCGTTCGGCCACACCAGACCGAGAATCGGTAGCCATGAATAGATGGATCGGGGCATACTCCAACACCAGGTGAGACAGTAGATAGGAGAGATTATTTAGTACGGGGGCGTGTGACCATTCGCGCACCCGTACGAGAATGATACACCATTAGATCGCTTCTACAGCTAAATGGTTTCGTCCCACATGGAAAGCAGTGGCCTGAAGGTGCACTCGTCCGCAATGGGTCGGCGGTGGGGCGAATAGAGCCTAGCGCGACCAGCTCTGTCCGGGAAAGGGGGCTCGCAAGTCATAGGCTCCTTCCTGTATCACGGGCAAGGTGCCGTCTTCTACCATCATATCGAGGGGACTTTGGCGTGTCCGGAGGGGCATGGCAACCAAGTTCTTTATGCGCAGGGATTCGTAGATCGCCATCATGATCTCCATCGTGTACCGCGCCTGGTGGCCCGTGCTGCGGTGCTCGGCGACGCTGCCCTCCATCCAGTGGATCAACTCCTTGAGCTGGTCGGTCTGCAACGGTTCTGGGGTGATCTCCTGCCAACCGCTGCGGTGGTCCTGGTGCAGCAGGACGTGACCATCCGGGCGCAGCGCGATCTTCCCGTCACTGCCAGTGACGCCGCTGAGGTCGCGGCTGGTTGCCCAACCGGGATTGCCAGCCACCGCAGGGGCCGGGGGCAGCATCATGCCCGGCTCGGGCAAGTCCTGCTCGTAGACGCCACGGATGCCGCCGGCGAAACAAACGATTCCAGCGCAAAGGTCCTCGCAGTAGCTGCGGCGTTCCCACCGATCGGTGAAACGCGCCGTCTGGGCGATGACCCACAAGGTTTCGGGGTCCGACAGTGAATAGCGCCAGGAATCGATCGCATGGGTGCCTGAGTTCAGCAGTCCGGAGACTGGTCGGGCGCGGTGGTAGACGAGCAGCGGCTGGCCGATGGCGCCGTCGGCCACGAGCCGGCGCACCTCATTGAGGGTGGGACAGAAGCGGTTCATGTGGCCTATCACCAACTTGACCTGGTGGGCGTCACAGGCGGCAATCATGTCGTCGGCCTCGCCCAGAGAGGCCGCCACCGGTTTTTCGCACAGGATTGCTTTGACACCCGCTTCGGCAGCCGCGACGGTGGGTTCCTTGTGGGCGCACTGCCAGGTGGTAATGCTGACGACATCCAGATCCTGTTCCGCCAGCATCTGGTGATAGTCGGTGTACGCGGCGGGAACCGAAAACTCCTCAACGAATCCATTCAGCGGCTCTTGATTGACGTCCATCGCAGCGACGACGTCCGTGGCGGGGTTCTCGGCGTAAGCGCGCAGGTGGGAACGTCCCATCGTGCCGCAGCCTATGATACCGACCCGGTATGTATCGGTCATGATTCTCACCTCTTATGAGCGGTCGTCCGCGACCCGCAGCGCGAGATCGTTCCAGACGCCACCCATCTCATAAACGGCATTGAAGGTGCTGTAGATTTCATCCATCAGGTGCTCGCGTGCGGCGCCCTCGGCCGCGCTATCGCCGAGGTTCTTCTTGAGCTCTTCTGCCTGCTGCACACCAGCTGCGGCCGCCGAGGCTGTGGCTCGGGCCAATTCTGCAAAATGGTCTACCATCTCCTCCAAGGGAGTCTCCATGTCGGTGGTGACATTGAAGTGGTGGGGAGGCGGAAAGTGGGGAGCATGGCGCTCGCCATCGGAATCTCTGCCGGTGTGGGTGGGATAGATGTGCGGGGTTACGGAGAGATACATGATCACCTCCTCATCTCCCACAGCGCGGAGGGTGTGCGACTCATGAGCGAGGGCAACGATCATCTGGCCGGGCCCCACCTCGGCCTCCTCGCCGCCGATTTCGAACAGACAGCGACCCTGAAGCACTATGAAGATCTCGTGACCCAGATCGTGACTGTGGTATCCGCCACCTCCTGGTCCGGGAGCGAGGCGCATCAAACGGGAGCGGATCTGCGGCGTAACCAGAAAGTTGTTCAGGTCCTCTTCTCTTCTGAAGTCGTAGACTTTAAGTCCCATTGTCTTTCCTCCTTCGTCGATAACGATGGCCTCGTCGTAGCACGCTTCACCTTTTGTTAATGTCTGCCAGAATCTCCAGGGCCTCGTTCACCGGAAGATCTCTCGCGGCTGTGCGCTGCAGATATTCTCGGGTTCTGCCCGTGAGAACGCCGTAGAATCGGCGCGCTTCCCCGTCGGGATGGTCCCGCCATAGAGATGCGGGGATCATGGATGAGCTCGAACCCTCGAGGTCCCCGCGGTGGCGATGGCCGTAAGAGATCTGTACGGATTTGCGTTCGGACTGCGTTGGACGCACGGAAACGGAGTGCAGAACCGACACGTTGAGCAGTGTCGCCGTACCGGCGGACCCGTAGAGTTCGCGAATCCCGCCGCGCTCGAGCTGAGCTTCCTTGTCCAGGATTTCCTGATCGACCGATTCGGGCGAAACGGCGAGGCTGTGGGTTGTAGCGTCTACGTCAGCCAGGTAGACTATCAGCATGATCAGGCCGATGCGCAGCGGATGTTCCGGCCACATGAACCGTTCCCCGCCGTCGCGATGCCAGCGGTGCCCTACCGGCCCTTCCCACGAGGTTAGCCCGGGAATCGACTCACCTGCGTACGGCCCCATGTGCCGCAGGATGATTTCCGAGAAACAGAGTTCGTCGCCCATCAAGGCCTGGAGCGCCTCCATGACCCTCGGGTGGCGAACTATGTCATTAAACTCGGGCGTTGTAAGGAGCGCGTCGCCGTAAATGGTTTGCCAGATGCCGGTATCCTTCCAGAAATCGGACCGGTCCCGTCGTTCCTGGTCGAAAAGTTCCGTAAAGCGGGTCACCTCATCGTCGCTCAGAATCTTTCCCAACGACAGGTAGCCGTTGTTCCTGAAGAAATCGTAATCCTCTTGTCTCATTGCGTGCCTTCCCTTCGTCAGGCGTCCGGCGCCTGTCGAGCTTCATTTCCTTGGGGAATTCGCTAAGTGTTGTGACTGCAGAGCAAGTAAGGTAGCCATCGGCACTACGAGTTCGCCCTGAATTTCACCAGCTCTTCGGGCATGTGTCCCTGGTGCGCCAGCACCTGCTCGAGATGAGTCTGTCGCCGCGGCCCGGCCGTGGCCAGCATGATTTCGTCATACATGCTGTCGATGCCGTATCGAACGTGAGCAGTGATACAATCCTTCAGTATGCTAATGTGCTCGTCGGGAACGCGTTCGCAGCAGTTGATCGTGAACATGCGACGTCGGGTGCCGCCGCCGAAGGACGCGTGCTTGAGGCTGTGAATGAAGACCACGACGTCGCCCGGCTCGGTTTCTACCGCCAGCGACGGTAGGTCAGGCCCTTCTACCCCCCACTCTTCGGGCGACTGCTTGATCGCCTCGTGTAGCTGCGACGAATAGGTATCTTCGAGTCGGTGGCTTCCCGGAATCAGACGCAGGCAACCGGAATCCCGCTTTACCGAGTCGAGGTAGAAGGCGACTTTCACGAATCTCACCTCGCTGATCCAGCGGTCCGAATGCCATGGCGTCTCGCCGACGAAGAAATTGCCGTCCGAGCCGACATAGTTGAAGCCCTCGCCAACCAGGCCTTCCACGAGTCCTTCGATCCGCGGGTCTTCCAGTAGCGTGCACAGGTGCTCGTGCTGGTCGATAAACGGTATAATCGACGAGCGCTGGTCGCCGGAGTGCCATTCGCCGTTGTTACCGGGCCGACGCGTCCAGACTTGCTCGAAGGCATCGATGATTTCGCCGACGCTGTCGCGCATCAGGCCGGGCAGGGTGATAAAACCGAAGGTTTCGAAGAAGGATTTCTGTTGCGGAGAAAGCCGAAAGCGGTCCATTATCCACCGTCCTCTTCTGGTGAGTCTGAGATTGCCAGCTAGCCTGACCTCGTGTTGCGCCTGCTACTGCGTACGGTCTGACGGTTCGCGCAGGATATGCCTTTGCTGTAGAAAAATTAACGTTCTAGACAGGAGAATAACGCAAGCGTTTGATTCGAGACAAGATCTCGGCAAATAACGTCTGGTCTATCGCCACTGCAGCCATTTGAAATGTGGGGCCGTACCGACCTTGCCGGCAGCACCCGTTATGAGTACTCGTTTATTGGCGATCTCGCACTCTGAATTGGAGACATTAAAATGGCTGCTTCTTGTGCAAAACCGGTGACGGTCCCCGGATTGGTTGAGGTCAAAGCGACACAGGTTTCGCCGCCTCCCAGATGGGCGCTCCTGGAACACCAGTTGATGAAACTCATGGAGGAATCGGTTCCTCCCATGGTCGACAAATATGCTGAAAAGGGAGGTGCCTTCTACTATGCCGACCATGTGGACGATATCTACGAAATGGCGTACAACTGGAGCCTGTTCTACGCCATGGGGGCAGGCAGACAGGTGCTCGATCTGGCGCTGCAGCAATGGCATGCAACCACCCGTTTCTTCGCAGACGATATCGTCAGCCGCATCCACCCGAACTTCAGGGCGCAGATCCGCAATGAATACTTTAACCTGGCCACGCCCGGCGGCAGTGAGTGGTACCACAAAGGCGAGGCCAACATGGCGTTCTACCATTTCGGGCTGGCCGATCCCACCATTTCGGAAAACGTGCGGCGCGCGAGGCGATTTGCGGCCCTGTACATGGACGAGGATCCCGATGCCCCCAATTACGATCCGCAGCACAACATCTTCCGCTCCCCCATACAATCGAGCGTCGGTCCCCTGCGCCACGCCAATGTCGAAGATGCGCTCGGGTGGCTTCACGGTGGAGGGAATAATCACTACTACGGTGTGCGGGCCACGCTCTATCCGCTGCTCAAGGACCTGGAGCCGGAATGGCACGAGAAGCCTGAGCGCCGCGATCAGATCCTGAAGCTGTTCGACGAAGTCGTCCTCAAGGGAGACATTCCCAATAGCCTGGGCGCCACCGCCCTCATTACCAACGCCTACCTCTACACCGGCGAGGACAAATACAAACAGTGGGTCCTGAACTACACCGAAGGGTGGTTGGAGCGCATGCGACGCAACGACGGCATCATGCCCGACAACGTCGGACCCACCGGCCAGATCGGCGAAAACCGTCAGGGCCAGTGGTGGGGCGGGCTCTACGGCTGGAACAGCTTTGTCGGCAACTACATCATGTTCTGCTCGCTCACTATTGCCGCCGAATGCGCCCTCCTGCTTTCCGGCGACTTCGGCTATCTGGAATTGCTGCGCTCGCAGATCAGGATCCTGATGGACAACGCCATCACTCGCGAAGACGGCCAACTCCTGCTGCCGGCCCGCTATGGACCGGATGGCTGGGAGTACGCTATGGAGAATTTCGATCGTGAGAAGGGCAGGTTCGTGCCGTTCCGCATGCAGGAGCTGGCCCACCTCTACCATGCCTCCTTGGCTTCGGAAGATTACGATCTCATCGCCAGAATACGCGAGACCGACAAAGAGCGCGATTGGAATCACGTGCCGGTCCTCGGAGAAAAGAGCTACGGCGACACCGAACTGGCCCGCTTCCAGTACTACGACGGCAAGAACCCCGACTGGCCCGAGAAGATCCTGCAGGCCGAGTACCAGAATGCCCAGACTGCCTTCGAGTCGATACAAAACGAAACCCGCGATGCCCATGCTCTGATCGCGGACAACGACGGTCCGCCCGCCCCGGTTTACACCAAGGGTTTGACGCAGGTGATGATGGGCGCGCCGCAGTCGGTGTACACCGGAGGGCTGCTGCGTGCGACGGTGCGCTACTTCGACTCAGACCGCGGCCGGCCCGGTTTGCCGCGCGATGTGGTCGCTCTGGTCGACAAACAGGAAGCCGAAGGTGCAGGTGTGCATCTGGTCAACCTGAATGCCAGTGAGACGCGCAACCTGATCGTGCAGGCCGGGGCCTTTGCCGAACACCAGTTTGTCGAACTGACCTATGGGGATCGGACCGTCCCCGTGGAGTCGAAGTACTTCGCGGTCCAACTGCCACCCGCTGCATCGATCCGGCTGGATGTGGGCATGCGCCGCTTTGCCCACCGCCCCACCTATGCTTTTCCATGGCACGGGGGCGAGATACCAGTGCCGTACCAGTAGTGTGCTACGCCGTCTCCGATCTGTACGCTGCTCGTCAGGCGAAGTTTAGGTCAGCGTCTTGCGCCCGGCGCAATTCGAGGCCGGCTGATTTGGGCAGCTCGACGTCATTACAGGATGGCAATTGTATGGATGAAGTCTGTGCGAATTCACTGCGAGCGGCGTTGGACATGGACTTCGAGGCATCCTGAGGTTAACCCTGCTCCGCGGTCACCGTTTCCCAGCGATGGTGCCTGTCGGCCGAACCACTCGACTCGGCCCCGAGGGCTTCCACCCACATCCTGGTCCACTTTCCATGGTCGATTAACACCGATGTGGGATTGGACCGACTGCGTACGACGAAGTCAGGGTAGGCGGTTCTCCCGGTGGAGGTGCCCGTCTTCTGATAGCGCAGGTCCATGCTCCAACGGATGCCGTCCGATTGATTTGGTGTCGAACGGTGAGGTATATTTTTGTGAATCAGCGCCAGACTCCCTTTCGCCATTGGCAGTTCGACCGGCTCAATCTCCGGCAATTCCGCTGCGCGAATACGGGTTCCGAGCCCCGGAACCGTCTCGTGGTTGAGCAGCCCACCCTCTTGCGTTCGCGGGATGATCTGCAGACAACCGTTCTCGCGGGCTGCTCTGGTCAGAGCGATCCAGACAGTGAGGATGAAGTGTGGATCGGCGTCGTCCATGGTAACGCCGGCGTCCTGGTGCCAGGCTGCTACGTGGGAGGCACCCGAGTGATGGCCCGCGACCAATCGGCTTGGCAGTTTCGGCCGCAGGTGCTGAATCGGGCTGCAGATGATTTCCGGACCCACCAACCCCTCCACCAGATCCATGAGGTTTTCGTTGCGGAGAAACTCGAATGTGCGCCGTCCCCGAGCATGGTACAGATCGAATAGATCGTTGATTTGCCCCACCGCCTGCGGATGCTCTTCGCAGATTTTAGCCAATCGCGTATCGAATGATGAATCGGCGTGCAGCGAACGAATCTTTCCTTCGTCCAACAAGCGCTCTGCCAATCTCCCCACATATTCCTCATACTCGTGGATGACCGGATTCACGTCGGCATCTGCGAGTGCGCCCTCTACCAGCAAGTATCCCTCGTTTTGAAAGCGCTCGATCTGAAATGCCGATAGCTGCATGGTGCTTCTTTCTTCGGTTGGATTTCGGCAGGTGGCAGTAGAAATTACGCTATCGGCTCTGCTGACACGTGACGTATATGCCCGTCTTTGGGGATATCCATTTAACCGGAGTTACCATATGTTCAGTGCATGGCGTATCCTCGCGCTGGCAAGCACTACCCGGGCTCGGTTGGCGAGTTTCAAGCCTGGTTTCGAACCGATGCGGACTGCCTGGACTACCTCGAATGGCTGCGGTGGCCCGACGGCTTCGTCTGTCCGAGTTGCGGCCACGAAGGCGGTTGGCGCTTGGGCGATGGCCGCTTCATGTGTCCGGCGTGTTCGACACGCAGTTCGGTGACGGCCGGTACGATCTTCGATCGGACGCGGACACCCTTGACGATATGGTACACCGCCTGCTGGCTGTTCGCCACCGGTAAAGACGGGATCTCGGCGTTGAGCTTGAAGCGAGTACTGGAGATCAGCTCCTACCAGACTGCCTGGGCCATGCTGCACCGCCTGCGGTCGGTGTTGGTACGTCCCGGTCGGGATCTGCTGAGCGGGACGGTACAGGTGGACGAGACCTACATCGGCGGCGCCGAGCCTGGGCTGGCCGGTGGCCGCGCTAGGGGCAAGAAGGTGCTGACCGGTATCGCAGTTGAGGTTCATGAGCCGAGAGGATTGGGGCGGTGCCGCATGTCGCCACTGGCCGATGCCTCTGCCGAGACCTTGCACGCGTTCGTGATGGATCACGTCGAGCCGGGCTCGACGATCATCACCGACGGGTGGCCCGCTTATCAGGGACTGGCTCAGCTCGGCTACGAGCACGATCGGCGCAGCCAGGGCGCGGCCCGCGCTCGGGGCGATGATCCCAACAAGCTGTTGCCCGCCGTGCACCGCGTTGTCTCACTGGCCAAACGGTGGCTGCTGGGAACGCATCAAGGGGCCGCCGACAGTACCCACATGAGCCACTACCTCAACGAGTTCGTGTTCCGCTTCAATCGCCGCCGCTCCCGCAGCCGCGGCATGGTGTTTTATCGCGTGCTCGAGCTGGCCGTGGCGGTCGGCGGCCGAACACTGATGGGGGTCGCGACGCACTCCGGTTAAATGGATACCCCCAAAGACATTGTTATCGCGTCTCTTCAGTGGGTGTTGTCAACGGCTTACCATACTGCTCACTCATCCTAAAGCCTGTCGACAAGAGAAAACCAAGCACTACATCCCGAGCTAGAGCCTGGTTGCGATACCGATAGGCTAATCCCGTCATTAGATGCAGGCACGCTATCGTAGCCAACAACCACACTGTGGAAACGTCGTGCGTCAAGACTGGATCACTCGCGAAAGATGGCAAGCCGCCCCACGTTGCGGCCAGAATGATGAAAATCGATACAATCCACATTGTCCCCAATGACTGCAGCAGAGCCAAACTCTGCCATTGGCTATCCACGCGAGGAGCAATAGTGTCCTTTAGCTCATGGAGCACCTCGTACTGTGCCAACTGAAAATCATTGTAAGACTCGAAATTCGTACCGGAATTTGGGAAGTACTCTTTCAGTGCTTGTAGGCAATTGTTAGCGTGAGTCACGCGAAATGCTCTGTGAGTACACCGGGGTTCGCTAGATGAGTTATCACAGTTAACAAACGGAAACATGTGGCGGCCATGAGCTAAGGTCAAATGGTGTGTAAACGACTCAGGCGGCGATCTTCTTCCTTTGCGCGATGGGTGATCCGTTTTCGTAGCACTCCCCGGCGTAGACGTCAGCCATGAGATGCGGTGCATTGAGTCGCCGGAATCGTTTCTCGGCCACCATCAGGACCCGCCAAATGAGGGCGGTGGCATTGGCCACCTTCCTGTATCGTTTGGCCGCATTGGTTCGCAACCGTACCGAAGCGAAGGGACTTTCGACGACGTTGGTGGTTCGCAGGTGTTGCCAGTGGGCCTCGGGAAAGTCGTAGAATGTCACCATACGGTCCCAATCGCGCTCGAGGATATCGACGGCGTCTGGACACTCGCGGCGAAACCGTTTGGCGAATTGATCGCGGCGTTTCGTCGCTTCCTGACGGGTGGGCGCGTAGGGGATCTGTGTCAGCAGGTGCCGCGCTTCGGCCTGCACGCGTTTTGGCAGCTTATCCAGCACGTTCAGGAGGCGGTGATTCCAGCACCGCTGTTCCGCCGTCTCCGGCCAGATCGCCGCCAGTGCCGCCCAGATACCCAGGTGCCCATCCGCCACCAACAACTTCGCCGCGCTCAGTCCGCGGTCACGCAAATCGCGCAGTACGCCCGTCCACGACTCCTTCGATTCGCGATAGCCCGGGACAATCGTCAGGACTTCCTTACGTCCGTCGCTCATCGCGCCGATGACCACCAGGAGAGCGGCTTTTTGTTTCTCGAGACCGGCTTTGACGTAGTAGGGTCGGACCGGAGCGCCCTGCGCCACACGCGTGATGTGGGTTTCTCCGGCCCGCCCTCCGAACCGGACGTGCGCGTTACCACGCATCCGGCTCTCCACAAGGTGCCGTGTGACCGCAGAGTTACAGCCCAACGGTGCAGTTTGGTCTGGATTTCCAGTACTCGATTACCGGCTTGTTCTGCCTCGGGCCACGAAGCGCTGGCATTCACCGGCGTCCTCCTGTTTTTCCAGTACCCCACTGCGCAACTTGCTGCCTCCCTTCGCCATGTAAGCGGCTTTCCCGCTCGCGGACTACTACAGAGGCTCCGTCCCTTGCCAAGCCCCACAGCGGACAGCGCGCTGCCCCGATAACGGTCGGACTCGGCTCGGTTCCCACGTTCACCATGAACCGTTTGACGGGGGAGGTGCCCAGCTTTTCCCCTGCAACTTCGCCTTGGGTACGCCGCAGGCATTCTCCAAGGCCTCTGCTTCGGTGGGTATCACACCTCCCCAGAGTCGCAGTCGGTCATATATCCGACCACGTGCGTTGCGTACCAACCCTTATCCACCAGGTTTGGGTTGGCGGGCCGCTAAAGGGGGTTCCATCACTGGTTCACTTCGGGTTACACCATTCCGTCTTGCTTGCCAGACGTGGAGTGTCTGGAGGTGCCACTCCACTCTGTCGTTGTCGAGGCTGCTTCCACCTTCCCCTGCGCTCCCAGAGTCAGGCTGCCTCCAGCTTCAACGGGCTGCTGCGACAGCCCGTTGGTGGGTCCTTGCATCCCACCCGGTTCTCTGGCGCCTCGTGGCGCACGATCCCGTCCGCCCAGGCGTAGACGAGTTCGCGGTCGTCCAGCCGTCGGTGGCGCCAGGCGTTGTATTCGACGATCCACTTCTCACGCAAACGAGCGATCGAGGACGCCGACAAAGGCGCTCCCTTGCCCAGCAGGCCGCGCAGCGCCAGCTCGAAGTCGCCTTGGGACAAACCGTGCAGGTAGAGCTCTGGCAGCAGCTGACCTATTTCTTGGGTGCGCCGGGTGAACAGCGGCAGTACCGCACTCTCAAATCGCTCTTCCAGACCCCGCACCCGAGGGCGTTTCACCTCGATCGTGCCCGAGGTTAAAGACAGGCGCCGCCGCTTCCCGTACCCATTGCGGTAGCCGCCGGGTGCGTCCAACGGTGCCTGTCGCTCGTACCTCGACCGTCCCAGCGCATGGGTGACTTCTTCATCCAGAACCGACTGCATCAGCGACTGAATCTGCGAGCGCGTCCACTCTTCCAGCGTCTCGAACGTGGGCATGGACATCTCCGTCGTGCTCGGCTTAGGTTGTGGCATGGCGATTCTCCTCTTCCTGCCGGGATAGCCCCGGCGTTTGTAATTGGCTATTACAAAGGAAGGGCAGGATCGCCGTCTGTCTATTTCCACACCTTCTGATTATAGCTCGCGGCCATTTGTTGCGAAGCCTAGAGAACGCATGCAGAAACGCAAGATGTAACCTATTGTCGCAATCACCACGGCAAGCGCTGCTTGTTGAGTGGTATCCAGGCTATCAACACCGATGATGATCTGCTCTTTCGAGAAGAGCGACAAAATGATGAGCGCAACCAGCGGTACCCCTGGTATAAGTGAGACCGACCAACGATAGACGTCTCGAGCATTCATATGTGTTCCCTGGGAAATTTTATGCTAAGGTTGTGGATGTTCAGTCAGTTCCATCATACCCTGATCGTGCACTCGGCGAATTTGACTGAGCTTCTCACGGATTTCGTCTGTATCGCATCCCGGGCCTGCGAAATCAATCATCAGTTCGCTGTTTCAGATTAGTCAGTTGCCGTTACGCATGTCCTTCCTCATTTCCCCGCCGTCTAACGCAGTGTTGAGCCGCGGACAGATTCACCGATTGCTTTGAATCAACCGAATGGGAAAGGCGAATCACCGTCAACTCGGCACCACCGTTAGTCCGTCGTTGCTCCAACACATGTTATCACGACCCATCAATCTCGAGCCCATTCACTCTGATCACGGGCTGTGTTTAGAGTTCATCGCCGCTAATATTCGGCGCTTTGAATGCGCCACCGCGTTATCAACTGGCGATCATCTATTGATCGGCGGCGGCGACACGGGCGAGCTGATACTGCATGACAGATCTCGCCAGATCGCGGATGCCACTCTCATCCGAGAAGTCGACTGACGCAGGCACAGTAGGTAGGTCGTGCGGTGCTGAGCCGACTACTTCGAGCATGATTCCTTTTGAGTCAAAATCTGGCTTTAGATAGAGATAGGTCGAACTCTCGCCAGACGTGACACGAAATCTCAACTGAGGAAACTCACCTTGTTGGGTGCGCGCTAGGAAGACGTAGATCTCCTGCCGCTCTCGATCGGTGAAGGTAATTGTCGCCCTCCAGTGGTCGGCAGGCAGGCCACCGAATGGCGGGAAGTCGAGTTCCATCGACTCATCGGTGTACTCTTGAGCAATGTCAGAGATAGTAGAGACGAACGCACCATAGATACGGTCGGCCAACGCTGTCTTCTGTCGGAGATCTCGCTTTGCGTCAATCTCACGCTCTTGGTAGTCGAGAACCAGATCGGGCTTTGACTCCTCGAATGCATCAGCCCAGTGACCCCGGACTTGCTCAATTTCCTCGTTGGTCAGCGAATTTGGATTCCTCTCCAAGAGCGGCAGGATCAGATCCTTGAGACCTTTCATGTCGCTCTCCTGTCGAATGTGCACAGCCCGATATCCAGCGAGAATGGAGAGTACAAGGAAACCGACACTTGCGGCATGCCAGATGTTCATGCCGTTGACTCCTTCCTGGGAGCAATGGGTTCGCCCCCTCTAAAGGATCGTCAGGAAGTAACTGGGAAGGCAACCCCGTTGGTCGACTTCTCTGGCCAGAGTCCATCCAAGGTTCTGTGGCAGCCGGCGCCTTGGAACGAGGTGATAACGCAGACATCACCTGCGAGCGAAGCGAGTCTGGTGAATGTCATGTTATCGATCCCGATCGTCGCATTTAAGGAAGCCGTGGAGTCGGTGTCTGTTGACCCACCTGCGAATGAAGGCAACGCCTTGGTCAAAGTTGACACTGCTTCGTCCGCGGAAGCCTATCGTACTTGCCTGCAATGCCATGACCCAAATGTGTCTAAGCGGAACAAACCAAGTGATGGCGGCTTGTTCACTGGCAGAGATCTCGCGAACGTGACTGTAACCGGTCTGAAACGCACGCCATCGTCGCTGAACCCATCCTCTCTTCAAACCGTGTCCGTACGCGGTCCACTCCAGTAACCACAAGACAACAGTAACCTCGTACGCGCGCCAGCCATATCCGTAGCAATCGAAATCGAACAGGACCATCCTGCCGTGTCGGTCGCTATGGACATTGGTGATGTCGCCGTGAATGCACCCATAGTAGGGCCTCGTCAACGGTAGGCACGCCTCGATGAGTTGCCTGAGACCAGCGCCGACCTGCTCCAGATAGGTCAGGTCGGACGCGGAATCTTCGAAATACGGCCGGATGACCTGAAGCGGCTCCTCGAGCAGATGGGCAATGTCTAGGTGGAAGCGACGGCAGTCCACCGGCATGCCATCCAGGCTGTCGTGCAGTTGGGCCGTCAGAGCTCCAAACTGGTGCCACCTCTCGATGCTGAAGTCCGTTTCCTCCCTCAATGCCTCGGTAAAGAGCGCCGCGTATCGTACGCCTTCTGGTGCAGCGAGTCGGGTCAGGAAGGCACCGTCACGTCTGCGGATTGGTCGCGAAACTGGCTGATCGCGCTCGGCCAGGAAGGTGAGCATTGCCATCTCAGCCTCGATCTCTGGCTTGGTGCGCCAACCCCTCCGATAGACTCGCAAGTAAAAGCGATCAGAATCTGACAGGACCTCGTAGGTGTCATTCACACCGACCTGCAAGAATTGACAGCGGACCGGGCGGTCGACCGCATATCTGCTGAGAACTCGCTTGGCGAGTTCCTGATCTGAGAGCGTTGAATTGACTATTGGAAAGTGACTGCCAGGCACGGGACTCTATCTTGCCGAGTTTCTGTGGCGTCTCACGTTAGTGTCAGAATCAACAGTGACATTGTTCGATAACGCAGGGATGACCTGCGGCGAAGCCGTCCGGTCCATCCTATGTTGGGCATCACTCAATCCCTTACGTGCTAAAGAGGACGTCTCAGCTCTGCCAAGCAGTGCTTCAGGTTGGAACGACGGCGACTTCCTCGTACCTGCCTGATCGCGACGAGTTCCTTGCCGCTTCCATAACAGCTTGCACTCGAACGCCATCTCGCAAGCTTGGAACGGATGACGTCTGCGAGAGTGTATCGTCGATGAACCTCCGGATGCCTATTGGGTGAATTGTGAAGTACTCCACAACACGCCCTAGCGAATCCTGCGACAGGTCCACACCATTCCACATCTCGTCGGGACCGGCAATGACCGTCAGAGGTTCTCCCGCTTTTCCGCCTCGAAGGGTAAGTCCTTCGGGATCCATCGACGCTTCCAAGGTGCCCGCATCCCCGTGAATAGACAGCAACTGCTCCTGTCCCGAGGGCGCAGCACTATAAGAAACGTGCAGTGACCCGATCGCACCTCCATTGTGGCGGAGCGTCATGAAGACTGTGTCGTCGAGTTGCACCACTTCACTTCCAGCCTCGCCGAGCCGGTCAAAGTGCACCGTTGACATGGCGCTTATTCCTTCGACCTCGTCCACCAACCAAAGCGCCAGATAAATGAGGTGAGAGCCGAAGCCGCCAAGTATGCCAGTGCCTTGCCTGGGGTCGAAATGCCAGGTGTACACCGGTTTGTTCGGCACCCCGGGCGTTAAGTACCGGAACTCCGCCGACAATATCCGACCCACAAAGCCTTCGCTCAACAACTCCTTTAGGCGTCTATAGTGAGGTAGCCAGCAATAAGTGAAGAACGTCATGCTGTTGCATCCCGATGAATCGGTGGCTTGCAGCATTTCAAACGCTTGATCGAGGCTTTGCGCCAGTGGCTTCTCGCACACAACGTGCAAACCGGCCTCGGCCGCACTCACAACCATCTCGCAATGCAGATAATCGGGGGTACCCACGACGATGGCGTCCAGGTCGTCCCTCTCTATCAGCTCCTTAAAATCGCCGTGTACGTTGGGTACTCCCTGCTCCTGAGCCACTTTGCGGGCTTTATCAGCGTCACGTCCGCAGATCGCCCGCACCTCAGCCTGCGGATGACTGTTGATTGCCTTCATATGAAAGGCGTTCATCAAGCTCGTGCCGATCACTCCGAATCGGAGATGGTCGTTCATAAGTCTGGGTTGTCCCTCCTGCGGCTGCGGAACAGACCTCGTAAAAGAGTTAGATCACTCGTGGGGTAGCTCGTTCAGGGGGACTTCCTCCTCAAACTCAAACAGCTCGAAGTCGACATCGCTCGGACCTGAAAACCAAAGGGCTCTTGCGGAGCCCAACTCTCCACTATGGTACTTGGGTGAGGTGGAAAGATGAATCAGGTATCCGAGAGACCGAAGCTCCTCCTCCCAGGCCGGCAAGTCTTCGACGCGAAGGCAGATATGCGGAACGCCCGCAACGCCTTCGCCTGGCATGTGAGCAGGCATGTCTGGCCGCGATGGCAATTCCTCCCTGCTCAGTATCTCAAAGAGATCCCCATCTCCCAGCTGGAGAAAAACTGGACCGCTTTGGGTCAACCGGCGGAATCCGAGGACATCGATGAAAAAGGAGATCATCTCATCGGCATCGTCGGCCCAAACTCCCACATGATGGTAATTGAGACACTTCACATTCGTCTCCTTTGTTGCCCAACTATTACTTATCAGGAAGTACTCTTCTCACGCCAGCCGGGCACGTCACTTGCTGACCCATATGCATTGGCGCAACCCGGCAAGCAATTGCTAACTCCTTCTTGCACATAAGGAAACCAGCGGGAATAGACCGCGTCAAGGTGCAATATCCGGTTATTCACCCGCTTTTCGTGAATTCGGGATAGCGCGGTCGAGGAGTGTCCCGCGGGAGCCAGCTGCAAGCCGGATTGGCTCGATGTTATCCACTTATGCGGAAAGCTAGATAGCCAGATAAGCAACAACGGTAGGGGGGACAACTCCATGGTAGGAGAAGCACTTGCAAACTGCAGGTGAGAAAGATCTGGCAGCCTTCCAGGACTGGGTGCGGGAAAGACGGCTGGCACCAGAGCATCGTATACGATTCGTCGTTGGGTGGGTCGAGCGTTTTCTTCGACTGCGGGCGACGCGGCCGCGTGAAGGCTGGCAAGACACATTGCACGTTTTCCTCGATGATCTGGGTGATGGAAAGATCGAGAGTTGGCAGCTCAGGCAAGCAGCAGACGCGGTTACGATCTATTGCGGCCAGTTCTGTAACCCGGACGAATCGAGAGTGTCACTCTCCCAGCATGCAGATATCGAATCGGCCGAGCCGAGTCGAGTCCTGGCGGAAATGGGGCGACTGCTGGAGCTGCGACACTACTCGCCGCGAACCCATCGCACGTATCTGGGGTGGGCGTTTTCTACGGTATGCGAATGCAGAGAACAAGGCGCTCTGCACTGAGGATGTGACAGCCTATCTGAGCTATCTGGCCACCCGCCGGAAGGTGGCGGCCTCGACCCAGAACCAGGCGTTCAACGCTCTGCTCTTCCTCTGCCGTAACGTGCTGCAGATCGAACTAGGGGATATGGCGAGCACGGTGCGGGCGAGACGCGGCCGCAAGTTGCCAGTAGTGCTGTCGCCTGAGGAGACGAAGGAGATTCTGGGTCACGTCCATGGAAATCCACGGCTCATGCTCGAGCTGATTTACGGTGCAGGTTTGAGAGTGGGCGAGGTCGTGACCCTGCGTGTTAAGGACATCGACTTTGCCGTAAGTACGCTGGCGGTGCGTGCAGGTAAAGGTGACATGGATCGCATGACCTTCCTGCCTATACGTCTGATTGCAGGCCTAAAAAGACATCTCGCGATCGTGAAGAAACAGCACGAGCAGGACTTGGCAGCCGGCGCTGGGGAAGCCCCGCTGCCAACTGGACTGGCGAGGAAGTATCCGAACGCGTGCCGTGAGTGGGCGTGGCAGTTCGTATTTCCCTCCGAAAGGCTCAGCCGCAGCGAGGATGGTGTGATCCGTCGATGGCATGTGGCGACCTCAACGGTCCAGAAAGCGATGAAGTCAGCCGTGTCTCGAGCCGGCGTCGCCAAGCCAGCTAGCGTGCACTCGCTTCGACATTCGTTTGCCACCCACCTGTTGATGAAGGGAGCCGATATCCGGCGCATCCAGGAGCTGCTTGGTCACAAGAGCGTGGAGACTACGATGATCTATACGCACGTATTGCAGACCATGGCCCCTGATCTGCACAGTCCGCTCGATGAACTATGAGTGAGACGGCTTCCCAGCCATCGGGTAACGATGCGTTGGAAATCTATTTACTTAGCTTTTGACACACCTGAGCGACAGGAATTCGATCACGATCGATGCCATGGAAGAGACTCTGTAAATGACACTCGAAACTTCACAACCCGAAGCGGCTGGCATGTCCGCGGGTCGGCTCGAAGCCGCTGCCGAGCACGTCCGCAAGATCGTAGATATCGGTGCCATACCCTTGATCGAAGTCCTCGTTGTACGCGGCTCCAAGATCGTGCTTCACGACCGCTACCTACACTCACAAATAGCCGCCGAAGGCTTTGAGCTAACGGACGACACCATCTTCGAAGTTGCCTCAGTCACCAAACCGTTGTGCGGCTCGGTGGTGATGCGCCAGGTGGAGATGGGGAACCTCTCTCTGGACATCCCGGTGGCCGAGTACATTCCCGAGTTCGGCAAGGCCGGCAAGGGCCGGGTTACGACGCGCCACCTGTTGTCCCATTCGGCGGGTATGGGCGATCTCATCGATGGTCCGCATCCGACGTCGACGGAAGAGCTTTTGGGGAGGATCTATGACCAGCCTCTGGTGTTCGAGCCGGGCACGCGATCGAGCTATTCCACGCTCGGTTTCGAGGTGATAGCCGAGCTCGTGCGGCGGGTGAGCGGCAAGGAGCTGGCTGAGCTGGGTGACGAGCTGTTTGGTTCTCTGGGCATGACGCAAACCCATTTTCGAGCCCGGGATGAGTTTGATTCGCCCCGGGCGTGGCGCGCGCATGCGCTGCCGCTGTTCGATCGGGATTTGCGGGCTCATGAGGACCCGTGGGACGGGGAAATGGAGGACCACCCGCATTTCAACTACATCACGGGGGGCGGTCGCGGTTGTTCCAGTGCGATGAATCTGGCGGTGTTTGCGCAGATGATGCTGAACAAGGGCAGCTATGGGGGCACCCGGGTGCTGTCGCCGGCCTCGGTGGAGCGCATGGTGGAACGCCAGTTCGCCTCGTCGGATACGCCCGAGCGGCAAACGCGTGCGGACCGCTACATGTACCTCAGCAAGGCGCTGGGGTGGATGGTCCGCGGGGAAGCGTTCTTCTTCGGCGGCGACCTGATGAGTCCGCGGGCGTACTTTCACGGTGGCGCCTACGGATCGCGGCTATTGGTGGATCCGGAGTACGATCTGGCGCTGGTGTTTTTGACGAGTACGTGGCAGCATGCGGTGACGGGTAAGGAGGCGATCCAGGTGCCGGAGCACGCGAACAGCTTTATCAAAATTCAGCAGGTGTTTGCGAATATGGTGTATGGGGCACTTTGTTGACATATGTGAGCGTGCCTAATCGACATAAATCGGTCATATTGGGGCTGTGACGGAGCGCGACAAATTTCTACGTCCGCAGCTATGGACAGTGACTCGTGATCTCACGCGGGAATGAGACATGCGACCCAGTTACCCGATTGCGCTGACCGTCTGCCTGCTGCTCTCGATGCCGCCGTCGATAGCAGTGGCCGCAGACTCCACCGAGAGCCTCGAGCAGGCTGCCCGAGATGCTCGCGACAGGGCCAAGAAGGGCTACGAGCGCCTGAGCCGACGCCGCACCTTCGACATCGATGGCGTGCCGTACGGAGCCACCGGCCTCCCGATCGCCTTCTTCACGCCTTCGAGCGGCCTGCACTATGGTGGGTGGCTGGAAGTCGCCAACTACGGGCGTGAGCCCTACGTGTACCGGGCCAACGTGCAGTGGTATCTGACGACCAAGGGCAAGCGCAACCATCACATGCGCCTGGATTTCCCGACACCGTTTGGCTTCCCGGTCAACGCGCGCATTTTCACGCGCGACCTCAAGAACACGGGCGCCAGCTTCTTCGGCATCGGGAACGAGGCCGATATCAGCGACGAAAGAACCGATCGGGAACCGGACTATTATCGCTACCTCCTCGAGCAGCAGCTATCCGCCTTCGACCTGGAGTTCGCCGAGCTCGAGCCGCTGGTCATCTTCGGCGGGTTCCGGTTCAACCGCAGCGTGCCCAGCCGCATCGATGAGGAGAAGGCCGAGGCCTACTACGTCTTCAACCTGACGGACAGCGAGATACTGGGTCGGAGCGGTGGCTGGGCTAACTTCCTCCTCGTGGGCGCGATGTACGACTCGCGCGACGATCAGGAGATGCCAACGGCCGGACTGCTGAGCGAAGCCTCCTTTCAGATGGCTGGGGGGTTGCTGGGGGCGGACTACGCCTTCCCGAGGATCACGCTCATCAACACGCACTACTGGAGACCGCCCTGGCCCTCAGACTCCAGCGATTACGTCTTCGTGTCTCGCGCCGTCTTCGAGAGTCTCGGTGACGAGGCGCCCTTCTACGAGCTGACCGAAGTCGGTGGATCCATTCGCGGTGTTGAGGTTGGTGGGGGATCGTTCATGCGGGGGTACAAATCGCGGCGCTTCGCCAATCAGAAGAGGATGCTGTTCTCCGGCGAGCTGCGGCGCACCTTCAAGAGCGTGGAATGGCGGGGTCAACACTTCGAGACGCTTGGCATGCTTTTCGTCGATGCGGGGCGCGTGGCTTCGCGCTTCACGGGCGTGCTCAATCCGCTAGGACTGCACCCGAGCGCGGGCATCGGCTACCGCGCAACTTGGAACTCTCAGTTCAGCCTTCGAGCCGACTACGCGGTCTCACCGGAGGATAACGTATTCCTGTTGTCCTTCGGCAATCTATTCTGACCAAGATGAGAAAGATCATCATCAACCTGAACCAGACAACTCGGGAAAGATCTTTTCTCGATGAAGATTTCGAGCGGCTGAAAAAACTCGGCGAGCTTCTTTGGCATGAAAGAGACAATTACGATGATCCATCCTTACGCAATGATCTCAGATTGGCAGACGCCATGTTGATGGGTCGTGGCAGTTGGATGTTGAAAGAAGATTTTTGGGAACCGCGTGAATCACCCATGCTCATCGCCCATGCGGGGGGGGCAATGCATAGAATTGCTTCGAAATCTCTTCTGCAGGGTGGGGTCCGAGTCTCCTCCGCAACGGTCGCAATCGCCGTATCCGTGGCGGAACTTGCGGTGGGGATGATCATTCTAGCCTTGCGCCAGTCGTTTGCAAGGTCCATTGCGTATGCAAATGGAGAATCCTATGGGTCATTGAGAAGCCAGGGCTGGCACGGTTGGGAATGTCACGATTTGACCACCCGCACAGTGGGCCTGATTGGTCTTTCTCAAGTGGGCAAACGCATGCCGCCCCTTCTAAAACCTTTTGGTTGCCGGATGGTCGCTTACGACCCCTATTGGGATGCTGCGAAGGCGAGAGCCCTCGGCGTCGATTTGATCAAGAACCTCGATGCACTGCTCGTCCAGAGCGATGTGGTTTCACTGCACACTCCGGTGACGGAGGAAACCGAAGGTCTCATTGACGCCCGTCGGGTCGGGTTGCTCAGAAAAGGTGCCGCAATTAGCACTTAAGGACTTGATTTTCACTAAACCTGTTGTTATTATTGATGCCAACGACTCGACATCACTCTCAACAAAAGGCGACTTGGGGGAATCCATTTAACCGGAGTTACCATATGTTCAGTGCATGGCGTATCCTCGCGCTGGCAAGCACTACCCGGGCTCGGTTGGCGAGTTTCAAGCCTGGTTTCGAACCGATGCGGACTGCCTGGACTACCTCGAATGGCTGCGGTGGCCCGACGGCTTCGTCTGTCCGAGTTGCGGCCACGAAGGCGGTTGGCGCTTGGGCGATGGCCGCTTCATGTGTCCGGCGTGTTCGACACGCAGTTCGGTGACGGCCGGTACGATCTTCGATCGGACGCGGACACCCTTGACGATATGGTACACCGCCTGCTGGCTGTTCGCCACCGGTAAAGACGGGATCTCGGCGTTGAGCTTGAAGCGAGTACTGGAGATCAGCTCCTACCAGACTGCCTGGGCCATGCCGCACCGCCTGCGGTCGGTGTTGGTACGTCCCGGTCGGGATCTGCTGAGCGGGACGGTACAGGTGGACGAGACCTACATCGGCGGCGCCGAGCCTGGGCTGGCCGGTGGCCGCGCTAGGGGCAAGAAGGTGCTGACCGGTATCGCAGTTGAGGTTCATGAGCCGAGAGGATTGGGGCGGTGCCGCATGTCGCCACTGGCCGATGCCTCTGCCGAGACCTTGCACGCGTTCGTGATGGATCACGTCGAGCCGGGCTCGACGATCATCACCGACGGGTGGCCCGCTTATCAGGGACTGGCTCAGCTCGGCTACGAGCACGATCGGCGCAGCCAGGGCGCGGCCCGCGCTCGGGGCGATGATCCCAACAAGCTGTTGCCCGCCGTGCACCGCGTTGTCTCACTGGCCAAACGGTGGCTGCTGGGAACGCATCAAGGGGCCGCCGACAGTACCCACATGAGCCACTACCTCAACGAGTTCGTGTTCCGCTTCAATCGCCGCCGCTCCCGCAGCCGCGGCATGGTGTTTTATCGCGTGCTCGAGCTGGCCGTGGCCCACGAGCCGATGCGTTTCCAGGATCTCATTGCCAGCCGACGGCCGAGGAAGCTGCCCCCCGAGCCGCCCAAACGGCGAGGGCATCCCACGAGCCTGGAACGCCCAGGGGCAAACCGGCCGTGGCGGTCGGCGGCCGAACACTGATGGGGGTCGCGACGCACTCCGGTTAAATGGATACCCCCAAGGCGACTTATGGGCATCCTATTTCTTGACTTAGAAACCACTGGTTTGAATAAAGGCGGCGAAGATGAAATTCTTGAAATTGGCATTATCGATAACAACAACAATGTCCTCATGGATCAGCTCATAAAACCCGATCAAGCCACCTCATGGCCTGATGCTGAAAGAGTAAACCACATCTCCCCTGATGCAGTCAAATATGCCCCCTCATTTTCACAGGTCAGAGACAAATTCAGCGATATCATTCATGGCAATGACGTTGCCATCTACAATGCTCGATTTGAGTTATCATTTTTACCAAGTTCAGTCTGCCAAAAAACAACATTCTACTGCGTCATGGAGGCCTATAGTACTCATCGTGGGTTTTCCAAATGGGCAAAACTCGAAGAGGCTGTCAAATGGGCCAATGGCGGCACCTTAAAACAACGTCAAAGCCACCGTGCGGTTGACGATGCACGAGACGCAAGACTTGTGTGGAACACCATTCAGAGATTGGAACGCTAAGTCTCTCTTGAAGACCGGCGTGGCTTCATTGCAAATATTTCAGCACCAGTTTTCCCCGAAACTCCATCCCAATCACGCTCGAATTTGTCAGGAATTACGTCCGGCACTTCGTGTGGCGAGAACACGGTGCCCCAAAACCACAAGTCATCTACCGATAAATCCGCTTTTTTCAGTTCAACCAAAATAATTCCTTTCTTTAGTGTTTTGGATATGGCAGCCGGCGAACCGATAGGAGCGGCAAATGGACCAGGACTCACAGCGCATAGAAAACCTTGTCAATGAACTTTTCCAAGATCGGGATCGGGACCCGTGTAGTGAGGCGTCCCGTCGTGCCGACTTTCCCACCATCGAAGCACTTTGTGAAGCAGGTGCAAGCTGTTTCGAGTGTAGCGACCTTCTATGGACAGAAGCTCCGAATGGAAGCGTCCTGGGGTTTGTACATTACGAGCACAAAGAGCTTCAGCGGGTGCTTCTCTTTCGATTAAAGAAGCAAGAGCTCGTACGCCTTGCAGAGTCTGTTCTACACTTTCTTGGGGAACCGATTCAACAGAAAATACTTGCTGAAGTTCGCGCTTTGCGTCAGGAATCGAAGCAGCAGTCATCGGAATAGCCTTTCGCATCAAATCAAAAGGAGCGCATCATGTCCAAAGAAGTCGAACTTTCCCGTCTTCGGGATCTTATGAGGAAGAAAGATTGTAGGTCTTTCTCCACCACAAAAGAAATTCAGAAAGAATTTGGTGGGGTTTACATGAACAGTAAGCTTGAAGTTGCTGTAATCCAAGATGAACCAGCTTGGCTTGCAGTTGTTCTTCAGGACCGTGACGATCCCGAGAAGAAGAGGGGTGATGCGCTGCCTCTGTGCGCTGCATTTCCAAAAGAAGATCTTGAGTCATTTGCCCGATCCGTGCTTCAGGTCGATCCTCCTGTCGAACAGCAGATTCTAGCAGAGCTTCAAGCTCTTCGGAAGGCGGTTGAGTCGTCGTAACAGCAGTCATGAGGAAATCTCCTTTTATGCAAAACACCCCCTGATAAAAGAGCCGAAGGCGTTATCGTCCTTGCGGTGGTTGTACTTGAAACAAGCCTCGGCCACGTAAAGCGGCGTGTATTGTCTCGTGTAGTGGTGATGCGAACCATACCATGCCCGCTTGAGCAGGGACCATACGCCCTCTATCGTGTTGGTGTGTACCTCGCCATCGACATAACGCTTGGAGTGCTGAATCACACAGTGATCCATGATCCGCCGCACCGCGCTATAGGCCCCGTATTCGTCCGTGACCAGCGTCGAGGCGTCAGGATCGATGGTGCGCTTGATAAAGGCGAGCACGCCCTTACCAGAGAGATCATCGGCGACTTCGGCCACAACCTTCCCTGAGCGCTCCACAGCGCCGATAACGGCGGTCTTGCGCGTTCCGCGTCCTCTGAAGGTTGGGCTTGTCGTCATCGCGCTTATTGCGCTTCCTGGGGCGTCCGCCGACGTAGGTCTCGTCGGCTTCGATAAGGCCAGTTAATCTGATTCTCCCCTGCTTGGTAGCCATTTCAGCTCGAATGCGTTGTTGCATGTACCAGGCGGACCGCTGATTCATGTTCAAATCACGCCCGAGCTGGCAACTGGACAGGCTTTTCTTGGCGTTGACGATCAGGGCGATGGCGCAGAACCATTTTTGCAACGGCAGGTGCGTCCCCTGAAACATCGTCTTTGACAAGACATTGAAGCTGGATTTGCAGGCGTGACAGTTCCAGCGCCCGACTCTATTCCCCTGCTTTTTGCGGGCGCACTCCCCGACCGTACCGCACAAGGGACAAAACGGCTCATCGCCGAAGCGAATCCGCTCCAAATGAGCAATGCAGGATTCTTGTGTCGGGAATCTCTCTGTCACGGTTATCAAGTTCATGCTCCACCCCTTATTTGTTTGTTTTTATTATACTTAAGATAACAAATAAGGAGTTGATTGTCAAGGCCAAAAGTGCTAATTGCGAAAGGTGCAGTATTCGTGAACACGGCGCGTTCTGCCTGCACGGACCAGGATGCCCTCTTCGGTCGGGCGTTTAGAGACGAAATCCAGGTCTACACGGATGTTACGACTCCGGAACCGCTACCGCTGAACCATGATGTCTGGCAGTGTCCGAATATTTTCATTACGCCGCATGTAGCGGGTCCGACGGAGGAGACGCGGCGAAGGGAAGGTCTGTTTGCGGTCGAAGAGATCGAGCGATATCTCACCGATCAACCGCTGCTCGGCGAGGTGACGTTGGACCGGTATGATATTGTCGCCTGAGCGGCGGCTATCGACGCGGTGACTTTGCTCAAGAGTCGCACCGTTACCTCACCTTCACACGATCGTGTGGTCGACGCCGCAAACGACAGTCACTTATCGTGGTCGGTCTCGAGTGGTCTGGTTGGCATGACCGTTGCGGAGAGTAGCCCTTGCCACCCGCTCTGGTTATTATTCACAAGGGTTTGTCATGCCTGAAGAACTCACCACACGCGACGTATTCCAGCAAGTCGATGCCCGTCTCACAAGGGTGGAGGACGACCTGCGGCAACTCCGGTTGGAAACCAGATCCGGCTTCGACCACACCGCACGAATCGACCAAACGAACTCCCGTTTTGACCAGATCGATGCTCGAATCGACCAAATAAACTCCCGTTTCGACCAGCTCCAGTGGCGGGTAACGGGTCTTTTCGTTCTCACCTGGGTGACGGTAATCGGCTCGATTTGGCTGAAACCCTGACCTGAAACAAGGTTTCGACGGCGTCTACCCCTCGGGGCATTCCCTTCGCATCGGTTTCTAAATGCCGCTTTCCTCAATGAGCCGACCAACGATTCTCACCGCACCCTCCATACACTCCTTGCCGTATTCGCTGGTCGCGTCGCGCGGATCCTCGCCGGCCAGTCCCTGGGGCCACACGGTACGATCGGAAGGCAGCTGGCTCAGATCGGTCAGATCCCTCGCGGCAATGCAGCACCAGTGAGGTCTCGTTGTGCGAAGCGTGATCTATCTGGCTCTTCCATTCATGCCGTAGAGCACCTCGCCCTCGCCGCGATCCCATGCCCGATCCGGTCCCAGGTGAATGGGTGGCATGACGATGCCCCCGAAACGCCGGGCGCACTCGAGCATCAGTCCTTCGCTCTGGATGGCATCGGAACCGAGAGGCAGGTGCTCCCGTGCCATTCGAGGGTGCCCAGCGGCAGGTAGGCTACAGGCTTTGCCGCCAGCCGCTGGCGAAACTCACGAGGCAGCAGGTCCGAGTATTTTACGTTCTCCATCTTGGCGACGTCTTTCCGTGGGCGCTAGGCAGAAGCCACCGCCTGTTCCGCCAGCACCAGCGCCTTTTGGTAATTGATCCGCAGGCCGTCCGCAGGCTTCCCGCCCGGCGGCTCGTAGTGAGAGGCCGCGGCGATGACCACATCCGTTCGATCGCGGGCAAACGAGCGGAAGAGCGCGGCATAGTCGGGATCGCCGGTGCCAAGCTCGCACCACTCGAACTTGCACGACGGACCATCTATGGTGCGGGTGTCCTTCAGGTGCAGGCTGGTCAGATAAGGCTTCAGGTTTTCGAATCCGGTCGTCACGGTATCGAACTCGCCTGAGAGGATCGCATCTCCCGGACACCACTTGGCTTTGAAACGGGTCGAGTCAATCTGCTCGACAATCTCGAGGTAATGACGGCTCGTGTTCACATACTCCCACGGGTGGACGCTAAGCAAGACGTCGATGTCGTGCTCGTCGGCGAGATCGGCGACCCAACGAAAAGCTTGGACGATCTTCTCCAGTTCCGCCGGCGGAATGAAACCGCCCCCAGCGGCATAGCGTTTCGACCAGGTAGGACCGGGACGTTTCCCCGTACGAAACTCGCCCGGCCAGGCAAATCCGGAGCACTGCACCTGGGGCGCTTCGACGATCTTCGCAAACGCCATGCTGCGGCGAATGTTGTCCAGGTCGCGTTTAAATTCCGGGTAGGCACCAAGCTCGGCGAGCTCGACCTCGTCTATGTGAAGTTTCTTGAACGGGTTGGGGGGAGAGCACCCGACCGCGTGCGTATGCAGGCCGGCATCGTCCAGAATGCGCTTGCGGTAATCTGCGTGTTCATCGGTGAGCTTGTCCTCCGGCACCGAATATTCCACAAATCGAGCACCTAGCTCCTGGGCGATGCCGACGGCCTCCTCAAAGGGCAGAGCTGTATCGGCGAGCAAGACTCCCATTTTGAATTCGTAGTCGTTCATCTGCTGCTCGAAGGTGTCGCCTTTCGTCCTTTCAAGAGCCTTCGACGTCCGGCGATGAAACGCCCAGCTCATTTGCAACCTCGCAAATTGCATTCCAGGTCGCGTCTTCGACATAGATCCCGTCGACTTCGCGCTGCTTACGGGTTTCGTCTTCGATCTCGCCTGGGTAGTAGATCTTGTCGAAGCCGGGCATTTTTGGCGAAGACTTCGCCCAGTCGATGAGGGTGCCGATTTCTTTCTTGTATTCTTCCAGGTCAACGAACGATTCGATCTTGATGGCCATGGCGATGTAGCCGCTGCCGCCCCGGGTGGGTTCCTCGGCGCTGCAGCCTGCCCAGGAAAGGCCGCCGGCAATGGCGTCGACCATCATCGCCAGACCGTAACCTTTGTGGCCGAACAGGGGGCTGCCGAGGGGAAGTACCGCGGCTTTCTCATCTACCCACAGCTGGGGATCGGTGGTCGGGTTTCCCTGTTCGTCCACCATCCAGCCTTCGGGGACTTGCTGACCTCGGGCGTTCAAGACCAGGATCTTGCCGCCGGCGACCATGCTAGTGGTCATGTCGAGGGTCATCGTACGGCCGCCGGGCGCGGGTGCACTGAAGGCGATCGGATTGGGAGGAAGACGACGCCCGGTACCTCCAAAGGGGGCAACCCAACGGCTGCCTCCGTTGAGCATCAGCAGGCCAAGGCAACCCTGCTCGGCGGCCATGGGGGGAAAGTCGCCGAGCCGGCCAATGTGGCTGGTGTGGTGGACGGCCACGGCACCAAAAGTGTGTTGCTGGGCGCGGTCAACGGCCCACTGCATGGCCTGGTTGCAGAGCACGATACCGAAGCTTTTGTTGGCATCGATGGTCAAAGAAGCGGGGGTTTCGCGAACTATCTTGTGGTTGCCTGCGGGTTTTATGCTTCCCGAATGGACTTCGCGGGCGTAGGCGGGAATCCGGAGGATGCCGTGAGAATCGTGTCCCGTAAGGTTGGCATCCACGAGGTGGTCCATCGCGATACGGGCCTGGTCCTCTGGAAGTCCGGCGGCTTGAAAAAGGGCGTACCCTAAGGGTCGGAGAATGGTGTGCTGAATGGTGGGCATAGTCGATCTTCCTGATTCCTGGTGGTCACGAAACACAGCTACTACATCTTCGCCGTCAAGATACCCGCAGGCGTGCCCCTTGACATCGATGAGTCAAAGCCAAATGATCTACGCCTATTAAAAGGAAGCCCTATATGCGTACCACACCGATCCCCCAACCGTTCCTCAACTGGATGGGCGTCTGGCCCGGCCAGGCGGGGAGCGACGAGTCTGGGCGTGCTTTTCTCCAGGACCCGCCCCGGGGTATTCGCCTGCGCCTGCAACAGGCGCGCAAGTCGGAGGTCATCCTGCGGCCGCCCAGGCCGTGGGAGCGAAGCATCCTGAGCCACCTGACCATACTTCTCGAAGACGGCCGCTACCGGATGTGGTATTTCGAGA
The DNA here is from genome assembly GCA_965217095.1 of Candidatus Latescibacterota bacterium. Taxonomy (GTDB): domain Bacteria; phylum Latescibacterota; class UBA2968; order UBA8231; family UBA8231; genus CAYNZV01. Next base: position 3,537,387 of record OZ244235.1, on the reverse strand, counting down.
AGAGACCACCGGAAAACCCTACCCGCTACGCCGAAAGCGACGATGGGTACAACTGGGAATTCCCCGAGCTTGGCCTCTACGAGCTCGACGGATCGACGGCGAACAACGCGCTGTTCGGCAGCGATTATTTCATGATTCACTCCCTCTTCCGCGATCCCACCGCGGAACCGGCGGAGCGTTACAAAGCGATCGAGCGCCAGAAGGGGGAGGAGATCCTCTTCGGCGCAGTCTCTCCCGAGGGGTTGCGCTGGACACGGAAAGAGGAACCGTTGCTGGTGGTAGGCAAACCGCTCGACACCCAGAACATCGCCGCCTTTGACGAAGACACCGGCGAGTATCTGGCCTTTCTGCGTGGCGGGTACGAAAGGCGGCGTTCGGTGACCCGAACGGGAGGTCCGGCTTTTGGCAATTGGCATGCGCCGCGGTACGTGATGACCATCGATGGGCAGGACGCGGTGGACGAGGATCTCTACACCAATTGCTATTGCCGATCTCCCGGCAGCCGTCGCCATTTGATGTTCCCCACCATCTATCACCGTCTTTCGTCGACGTTGGATGTGCAGCTGGCCACCAGCATCGACGGCTGGCTCTGGGAGCGGCCGGTGCGCCAACCGATCATTACGCGAGAGGCCGACGATGAGGAATACGGCGCTATCTACGCCTGTCCGAATCTGGTGCCGGTGGGAGACGACTGGGGGGTGATGTGTCACGCCGTGTATCAGCGACATGACGGGGGTGGTCGTCATCTCTCCGCTGAGGAGCGGCTGAAATCGGAGTACCGCTGGGCATTGTGGGAGCCGGATCGCCTGATGGCTTTGGAGGCGCCGGATGAAGGCGGGTTCACGACGACAGAGCGGGACTGCGCCGGCGTCGAGCTGCGCCTCAACTACCGTACGCGTATCGGGGGTTGGATGCGCGCAGCCCTGGTGGAGAAGCCGCAAACGGGAGGAGGTCGTGTGCCACCGGCGGAGCTGGAGGGTTTTGGCACGGAGGACTGCGATGTTCTGGAGGGGGACGAGCTTTCGAGGGTGGTGAGCTGGAAGGGAAGAAGCGATCTGTCGAAGTTTGCGGGTCGCGAGGTCTGCGTGCGGTTTACGATGGCGCGGGCGGAGCTGTTTTCGGTGGCGGTCTGAAACGAAGCTACAATGGAGATCCAAATGCAAATCAGCTACGGTACGGTGGGGTTCAGGAACCGCACTCTTGAAGCGGCACTTACGGCCGCGGCTGCGGCCGGGTACACTCACGTGGAGATTTCCAGCGATGAGCACCTCGGTACGATTCAAACAGGTCCGGAGTTGGAGCGGTTGCGCAAGCACGTGCGCCAATGTGGGCTGTCGGTCGGTACGGTGCACGGACCTATGCGGGAAAACGTGCTGGGTGCTCCGGACGAGGAGTGGCGTACCGAAAAGGTCGGCGTGTTGAGCAACTATCTGCGTCTTTCCGGCGAACTTGGCGCCGCCGGCATGGTCATTCACCCGGTGCCCAATCCGAATTTCGTCGAGAACGAGGGACGTCCCGAGCTCACGCAGATCATGACCGATGCAACCCGCCGATCACTCGATGAACTGGTGCCGGTCGCAAACACGACAGGGGTGCGGATGTTGCTGGAAAATCTGCCTTATCACTGCCACTACCCGTTTCTGACGATGACCGAACTGCGAGCTCTCGTGGAGCCGTATCCCGAAGCGGCAGTAGGGCTCGTAATCGATACCGGGCATGCCTGGACGAAAGGCAATGATCCAGTGGCAGAGATCCTCACCGCCGGCGAGCGACTGTGGGGAACACACCTGCAGGATGTCGATGGCGAGGATCCGCAGGACAATCACTGGGCCCCGACCCAGGGCGATCTTGACTGGAAGGCGATCCGACAGGCACTACTGGATGTCGGCTACCGCGGCTTCTGGACCTTCGAGGTGATCACTCCGCGTCGCGGCGAGTCGGACCAGGAACTTGCACAGCTCACCTACGACGTCGCCAGTGAGCTCGCCCTGTATGCACCCCCGGACCCTTGATTCGGCATGTGAACCCGGGCCGCGACCGCGGCGCAAGCCCGCCAGCCGGCCCGCATCATGAGGAACGGTAAGAATGGCACCCACAGCTGAGGAACAGCTTGAGATGCTGCGCTCGATGCAGACGATCCGTCGCTTCGAGGAGCGCGCGTCCGATGACTATCGGTCAGGCGCCATTTTTGGCGTTGTCCATTGCTACATCGGCGAAGAAGCCGTCGCCGTGGGAGTGTGCGCTGCCCTGAACGAGGACGATCAGATCATCAGCACCCACCGCGGTCATGGGCATTGTATTGCCAAGGGCGCTGATTTGAAGAGGATGATGGCCGAGCTCTACGGCAAACAAACCGGTTATTGCAAAGGCAAAGGGGGCTCCATGCACATCGCCGATTTCAGCATCGGCATGCTGGGGGCGAACGGCATCGTCGCCGGTGGCATTCCCATCGTAACCGGTGCTGCTCTGGCAGCCCAACTCGAAGGCAAGGGGCGTGTTGCGGTATCCTTCTTTGGGGACGGGGCTTCGAACGCCGGACCCTTCCACGAGTCGATCAACATCGCCGCGACGTGGAAGCTTCCGATGCTTTACGTCTGCGAGAACAACCTCTGGGCCTCCAATACCGCCGCTGCAGACACCCTCGCCCTTGGCGACGTGGCGGCGCGAGCGGCCGGCTACGGCATCCCGGGGGAGGTCGTGGACGGGAACGATGTACTGGCCATCTATGAAGTCGCCACGGCCGCGGTAAACCGGGCGCGAGCCGGTGAAGGCCCCACCCTCATCGAATGCAAGACCTACCGCTTGCGCATGCATACCGAAAGACCAGGACAAGCGGATCGACGTCCGCAAGAAGAGATCGAATCGTGGCTGCAGAAGGAACCGATCAAACGCCTTACCGACGATCTGATGGCGCAGGGGATTCTGAACGAGGAAGGGTGGCAAGAGATGGATGGCGAAATCCTTGCGGCGATCGAAGGCGCGGTCGAATTTGCCGAAGACAGCCCGTTTCCCGAGCCGGAAACGGCTGTAGAAGACGTGTTTGCAGATTAGATGACTAGGGGCAACCCCGCCATGCGAAGAATCTCATACGCTCAAGCAGGAATGGAAGCACTCGTCGAGGAGATGAGACGCGATCCCACGACGTTTCACCTCGCTACCGATGCCCCGACGGCTCTTGTCGATGAGTTCGGCCCCGAGCGGGTGCGTGCCACACCCATCGCCGAAGGCGCTTTCACCGGCCTCGCCATTGGCGCGGCGGGGTCGGGCTATCGACCGATCGTCAACTGGAGCATGGTAACGTTTTCTTTCGTTGCCATGGACCAGATCGTGAACCAGGCGTCCAAAATCCATTACATGTTTGGCGGCCAGGCGAAGTTTCCCATCGCATTTCGCACTTCCGTCGGCGGCGGTATGCAGCTTGCCGCGCAACACTCCCAGAGTCCTTACTCGATGTTCATGAACCTGGCGGGCCTCAAGATGGTGTTGCCTTCAACGCCCTACGACATGAAGGGGCTGCTCAAGTCGGTGATCCGCGACGACAACCCTGTCATCTCGTTCGAGTCCTCTCGGCTCATGAGCCTTGAAGGCGAGGTGCCCGAAGAAGACTACACCGTACCATTGGGCAAGGCCGACACGAAACGCGAGGGTAGCGATGTCACGGTGGTTGCCCTGGCCTGGCTCGTGCACGAGGCGCTCGCCGCCGCCGAGACCCTCGAGCGCGAGGGCGTTTCCGTCGAAGTGATCGATCCGCGCACACTCGTCCCCCTCGATCACGCTGCCATTCGTGCCTCCGTGCGAAAAACCGGCCGGCTCGTCATTGCCGACGAAGCCTGTCCGACCGCCGGCGCGTCGGCTGAGATTAGCGCCGTGGTCACCGAGCATCGCGAGACGTTCGCGAGGATGAAAGCGCCGGTGAAGCGCATCTGTGCCCTCCCTGTACCGATTCCGTATAGTCCCCGTCTTGAAGACCACGTATTTCCGAACCGGGACAAAATTGCTGCAGGCGTAAGGGAAGCTTTGGCCGACGGGTAACCCATGCCCGTCGTTGAAGTCGAGATTACCCACGATGCGCCCTACGCCGATGGGACATCGTTCGCCGAAACGGGGGTCTATCGTCGAGTCGACCTGATCTTCAATCCGGACTCTCATCCGGGTAGGACGGGAGGGTGGTTAGCCGGGCGTCCTCAACGGGTTCGCCGATCGTGAAGTGGTAAAGGTCCTGATATTTTTGGTCCTTGAGACCGAGGATTTCGTGCATGGGGTCGTCGAAGTAACATCCGATGCCAGTGCTTCTGATGCCGGCGGCTTCAGCTTCCAAATAGAGCACCTGGCCGATGGCGCCGGCTTCCCAAAAGAGTCGCGGATAAAACCAGGGACCGTGTTGTTTCAGTGATTCCGCATAGTCAGCAATCATTCCGAGGCTGAAACAACCATCGCTTGCAATGTCCTGCCCGCAGGAGATCTGCCGGGCGGCATTTTGCACATCACCTTCAACGAGACAGAACAACTCCAGATATTCCGGACATCCGATAGGGCGACGCCATTCGAAATCCTGAGTCAAGGCTGTTTCCAGGGCCCTTCGCTGTGCAGGGTCGCGCAGCAAGAAGTATAGTCCCGGAGCCAGATCATCCACGCGGTGAACAAAGATGGCCAGGTGTATGCGCGGCCTCCACGGGAACACGTTGAAAGGTATGTTGGCCGGGACCGCCACAGTCTTTTGAAGGATGCGATAGAAGGTGTCCCGGGACATGTGCGTTTCTCCGTCCATGGAGACCGCGCTGCGACGCTGGCGAACCATTCTACGCAGGGAGACTGGACGAATTGACGGAGAGCGTGGGTGCGGTGGATTGTGGAAATCCTCAGACCGACTGGAGCCGTGCCGATTCCTGGTAGCTTTTGCAATCTCGTCCATGCCCCAATCAACCTGGGACGTACTCAGTCGATTGGGTTGGCCTTGCCAGTCTAGCGACTCGAAGTTCCGCACACGATCAATCGGAAGACCTGACTCCTCAATGTCTTCCTGCGACGGAGTTATGGCCAACAGCACATCAGGTTCTTCTCGTTCGGCATCATGCTCTTGAAATGTGCCCATGAGCAGCCCTAACTCATCGTAACCCAAATCCTCCAGGATCCTCGTCCGCCAGCCCATCGCCGCCGCACCGATGGCGATAGCACCGATGGCGTGACCAGCGTCATGCTGGCAGTAACGAAAAGCGCGCTTCCCGTACTTCCAAGCCTCGCGCCAGTGAATCGATGTCAGGCCAATGAAGAAGACGTTCTCTGGGAATCTCGCAGACAAGCTTTGCCACAACTCCAACGAAAACTGCGTTCGAATCTCCAAGCCGTGTTCCTTCGGAGCATAGTGGCCAACAATGGGGCTGGTGCAGAGGTTCTCGATGGGTCCGCAAATCAGGTAGCCCTCTGTCGGGTGCAAATTGCCGCTTGAGGGATTGACCCGAAGTGCCCAACTGCTCTCGCCGGTACTTTTCCAAGCCGATATCGCCAGGCTGTCATAGAACAACTGGGAAATGCTCAGCTGGTTTACGGCCACGGTGGGTATTCGACCCGGTACGAATGCCTCATCGTACAGCGGTTCATCTGTTGGCGGGATCTTCTGCAACGGCTGGAACGGCGCGCCCGCAAACCGGCGAAATGGATTCGGCTGAGTAGCCCAGTCCATATACCCTGGACCCGGGGCATAGTGATGGAAGGAGTGCTTCGTGACCTGGTGATAGTCCAAAACTGGCTGCAGACTATCGCTAACTTTCATGAACTTGCCTTTCCCAATCCGACTACTTAAGGTGACGCCGTATCAATATAGCCGACTATCCTCGGTAAAACCCACCACGGCCCGCACGAAAAACGACCCGGTAGCTCATAACATCGACCGTTGTGTCTACGGATCCCCAAACGGCCTCATGGAGGACATAATAGTCGTATCCGGCGGACGCACCGAGCCTCGGGTGTCAAACCAATCGGTATTCGCCCGTGGTCCTCGCCCTTCATATATTCCCGCGCGTTACCACTTCGCCATCGAAATCTCAGGCTTCCAAGACGTGGCGCGACACCTATTCTCCAGATCCGACCGGTAACCGAACAGAGCAATGAATACAGGGCGCCACTTCCTGCAGATACCCGGGCCGACGAATGTGCCCGAGCGCGTGCAACTTGCGATGGCTCGTTCGGTCATCGACCATCGAGGTCCGGAGTTCGCGCAATTGACGTTGTCGATTCTCGAGCGACTTGCCCAGGTGTTCGCCACGCAAGGACCGGTGATCGGCTACTCGTCGTCGGGCACGGGCGCATGGGAAGCGGCTCTCGTCAACACCCTGGCGCCGGGGGACAAGGTGTTGATGTTCGAGACCGGGCACTTCGCCGTGCAGTGGAGCAAGCTGGCGAGCCAGCTCGGGCTTGTGGTAGAGCTCGCGCCAGGAGATTGGGGCATGGGGGTGGACGCGGACCTGGTAGAGACACGGTTGCGCGAAGATGCGGATCACGCGATCAAAGCGGTCGCGATGCTGCACAACGAAACATCGACGGGCACAACGAGTGATGTGGCGGCCGTCCGACAGGCTATGGATGCGGCGAACCACTCGGCGCTGTTGATCGTGGACGCGATCTCGTCACTGGGGGCGGTTGAGTACCGCCACGACGAATGGGGCGTGGACGTGACCGTGGCAGGATCGCAGAAGGGGCTGATGTTGCCTCCGGGTTTGGGGTTCAACGCCCTGAGTTCCAAAGCGCTTGCCGCGAGCAAGGGCGCTCGAATGCCGCGCTCCTATTGGGACTGGGAGCCGATCCGGGAGGCCAATGAGCGCGGATTCTTTCCCTACACTCCAGCCACCACCTTGCTGTTTGGTCTCGACGAGGCGCTGACCATGCTCCTGGAAGAGAGTTTGAGCGCGGTGTACCGGCGACACCGACGCCTCGCGGAAGCGACGCGACGAGCGGTAACGGGATGGGGACTCGAGCTGCTCGCCCGAAGACGGGAGGAGTACTCGCCGACCCTGACTGCAGTACTGACACCCGAAGGGCACGACGCAGATGACCTGCGGCGGGCAATCCTCGAACGCTTCGACATGTCGCTAGGTACCGGGCTTGGAAAGCTTCAGGGCAAAGTCTTTCGCATCGGACACCTGGGCGCCTTCAACGAGCTGATGCTGGCCGGAACCCTGAGCGGGGTGGCGATGGGGTTGCGGCTGACGCGTATTCCACACGATGAGCGAGGCCTGGCGGAAGCATTGGCCTACCTCGCTGACGGTAATGGCTGAGGCGAGCGGACGCCTGTTGACGAAAAGCGCCTCGTCGCCCGACGGGCGCGACCAGCTCAGTCCGTTGCAGGTCGACGAGCTGCGGCAGGATCTAGAGTCCCGGATCGCAGGAGAGGTACGCTTCGACCCCGTCTACCGCGCCATGCATTGCACCGATGCCAGCGTTTACCAGATCATGCCGCTGGGGGTGGTGATGCCGAAGACCGCCGAAGACGTGGTGCAGGCGGTAAAGTTGTGTGAAAGACACGGCGCATCGATCACGGCGCGCGGGGGCGGAACGTCCCAGGCCGGACAGGCGATCGGCGCCGGGCTGCAGCTCGATTTTGCGAAACATATGAATCGAGTGCTCGACCTGGACGTCGAAAACCAGGTGGTGCGGGTAGAGCCGGGGATCGTGTTGGACGAGCTCAATGCCGAGCTCAAACCCCACGGTCTGCAGCTGCCGCTGGACCTGTCGACGTCGAACCGGGCGACGATCGGCGGCATGCTGGCCAACAACTCCTCGGGGACCCGTTCGATCGTATACGGCAAGACGATCGATTTTGTCGAAGAGCTGTCGGTGGTGCTGGCGGATGCCAGTCTGGTGCAGATGCGCCGGCTCTCCGACAGCGAGCTCGAGGAGCGCTCAGCCCGGACCAATCGCGAGGGGGCGTGTTACCGCATTGTGCGCGACCTCGCTTCGGCCCATGCGGAAGAGATTCAACGGCACTATCCGCAGATCCTGCGCCGGGTTGGTGGTTACAACCTCGACGAGTTCGTCTCGCCGGAGCGGTTCAATATGGCGCGGATACTCGTCGGTTCCGAGGGCACGCTCGGGTTGACGGTGGCGGCAACGCTGCGATTGGCGCCGCTGCCCAAGGCGCGCGCCGTATGTACCGTGCAGTTCGACGACCTGCTCGAGGCGATGGCCGCTACCCCCGTGATTCTCGAGCACAATCCCTCGGCCATCGAGCTCATCGACCGCTTCATTTTCCACACGACACAGGGACGCACCGAGTTCGAGCCGCTGCGCGATTTCATCGAGGGTGACCCGGGAGCCGTACTGATCGTCGAATTTTTCGGCGAAGGTGAAACCGAGCTGCCCGGACGTATCGATGCCCTCGTCGAGTCGTTGCAGGCCAAGGGGCTGGGACACCACGTATACCGAGCCGCAGACAAACCCGCGCAGGAGCGGATCTGGGCGCTGCGGCGCGCGGCGCTGGGGCTGTCGATGTCGCACCGCGGCGACGCCAAGTCGATTTCTTTCGTGGAAGACGCCGCGGTAGCGCCGGAACACCTGCACGATTATATCGCCCGGTTTCAAGATATACTCCGGAAGTACGAAACCGAGGCCGGTTTCTACGCCCACGCGTCGGTGGGACTGCTGCACATCCGGCCCGTGGTCAACATGAAGACGGCGGAGGGCGTGGCGAGGTTCGAAGGCATCGCCAACGACGTGGCTGACCTGGTGTTGGAATTCGGCGGGGCGCTTTCGGGTGAGCACGGTGATGGATTGGTGCGGGCGCCTTTCCAGGAGAAGATGTTCGGTCCGATCCTGTATGAGGCGTTCTGCCAATTGAAGGCCACGTTCGACCCGGCCGGTCTGCTGAACCCGGGAAAGATCGTACACGCACCCCCGCTGACGGCGAACCTGAGATTCGGCGCAGCAAACCAACCGCAAGAGCCGCAGACGGCGTTCGACTTCGCGGACTTTGGCGGCATGGTGGAAGCAGCGGAGCAGTGCAGTGGCGTGGGCGCCTGCCGCAAACGGCTGACCGGGACGATGTGTCCCTCCTATATGGCAACCGGAGACGAAACCGCTTCGACCCGGGGCCGGGCAAATGCGCTGCGGCTGGCCATGACGGGGCAACTGCCGCAGACCGAGCTGACGTACGCGGCGCTGCTGCCGGTGCTCGATCTGTGCCTCGAATGCAAAGCGTGCAAGAGCGAATGCCCTACCGGAGTCGATATGGCGCGACTGAAAAGCGAGTTCCTGCACCAGTACTGGAAGCGGCACGGCGCCTCGCGCGGTGCCCAATGGCTGGCTCAGAGCGACCGAATCGCCCACTGGGGGAGCCGGTTGGCGCCGCTATCGAACTGGCTGATGTCGAGCGGCACGACGAAGAGTTTGAATGAGAAATGGCTGGGTCTGGATCCCAGACGGCCGCTGCCGCGATTTGCCCGGCGCACGTTCGAAGACTGGTGGAAAAGGCAACAAGAGGTCGAGAGGGGAGGCGACGTGGCCGTGTTTGTCGACACCTTCTCCAATTACTACGAACCCGAGACCTTGATAGCCGCCGTGCGGTTGGCAAAGCGGTGGCAGAATGAAGTTGTCATCGCACCGCGGGTCTGTTGCGGCCGGCCGGCGATTTCGAAGGGGATGCTCGACCGGGCAGCACAGCAGGCAGCGACGACGACGCAGGCGCTACTGCCGCTCGCACGGCAAGGCTTGCCGATTGTTTTCTGCGAGCCCAGCTGTTACTCCGCGGTGGTTGACGACCATCTGCACCTGCAGCGCGGGGCCGCCAAGAACGAGGCGGAAGAGGTGGCGGCGGCCTGCGTGACCTTCGAGCAGTGGGCGGAGAGCGTCCTCAACCGGGACAGTGAGGCGCGCAGCAATCTGCCTTCGGCGACGGCGCGGCGCATCCTTCTGCACGGTCACTGCCACCAGAAGGCGCTGGTGGGCACCGATGCCGCGGAGCAGCTACTCTCGAAGATCCCCGATTGCGAGGTGACGCTGCTGGACAGCGGTTGCTGCGGAATGGCGGGAGGCTTCGGGTATGAGCACTACGAAATTTCGCGAGCCGTGGGCGAGCTGCGACTGCTACCGGCCGTGCGCAAGCTCGACGACGATGGCTGCGTAGCGGCGTCGGGCTTCTCGTGCCGGCAGCAGATCGCACACTTCACCGGGGTTACCGCCCTATCACCGTCGGTGCTGCTGGAAAAGGCGTACTGCGAAGCCCGCGGCGCACAGGCTGCGGAGTAGGGAATGAATGGATCGAGTCGCCGTGCGCCGGCAGGGTGCCCTACATACCGTGCGGCCACCATGTGTCCCGCCACCAATGACATTTGCCAGGCAGCTAGGCCAGCTTTAACAGGACGACCTCTTGGATTCCCACTTTGGGCAGCTCGATCGTCGCTGGTTCGCCCACGACCTCCAGCGCCTTGCCATGTAGTGGCAGCGAGGCGCTCTTAACCTCAAAACCATTCACGGTGATGCCGACGTCGGGTACCGGCACCACCTCTTTTACGAACAGGCATCTCTCAAACATCTGACTGATTGCCTGGTGTTCCCGTCCAGGCTCCCACGGCATGAACGGCCAGGGATTGTTGAGCAGGTGGATGGATACCTCTTTGGGACTGAGCTTGGTGGCTGTGACCTCGATGACGCTGGGCGCCTCCACCTCGATCGGCGGTTTGGCAATGCTTGCCAAGTAGGCGAAAAACTGCTTTAGCTGGGGCAGCGGATTGCGGTCATACCCGCCTCCCACGTCGCCACATACGTAGATCGCACTGCCCTTGCCGAAGGAATTCACCGTGACCGCCGGCAAGCCGGAATCGTAGTCACCAAAGGCATAGAAGTTATCGAGAGGCGGTCGGCCGTCTTGGTGCTGGAGGCTGCTTTTGGTGAACAGGGTCTTTATCTGGCTGTCTGGCCTGATGGATACATCCGTCTGTTTCGCGGCAAAAGCCACGATATAGCCAAACTGATCGCGCAGCCTCTTCTCCTGGGGCACGTAGATGTTGCCTGTGGCCGGATCAACAGCACCCGTATCCTCCTCGGGCAGCACGGGTGAACTCCGATAGTCCACTCCCAGCACCTCCGCCAGGGCCAAGTTTTCTCGCCGCTGCCCAAGTTCATCGTAGAGGGAGGTCTCATACGTCGCCAGGAGAGTCCCCCCCTCGGACACAAACCGGGCAACTGCTTCCACCTGTTCATCCGCGAGACATCTTGCATCGGAGAGCATCAGCATCTGGTAGGACGAGAGGTTTTCGTAGGTCAACTGCTGGTCAAAGACTATATCGGTGAGGATCTGCGACCGAGTGAGCATCTCGCAGCTCCCTCGCATCTGCCGCCAAAAGTTGTCCGCCTCCTTGTAGTAGCCAAAGTCCCTGGTTTGCTGTGAGAAGTGCAGGGCGAGATACTTGACCGATTCCTCGCCGACGTACGGCCGCAGCTTTTTCAGCTCGGTGAAGATTGACTTTGCGGCATCCCCAAACGCGGTGTGTTCGCCCGCCTTGAGAAAGGGAGCGATAGCTGCCCCTCCGTGGGCGACGGTCGTCAACCCACAGACCATTTGCGAGTACGGGGCGGGATAGGGAGAACTGAGGGACTCGCACTCGGGAAGTATCGGCCTTTGGCACATCCAGAACCCGAACGTAGGTGCGGCAGCTTTGAACCGTTTTGCGGCAAAGGTCGGGCTCTCAATCGAGGCCAGTCTGGAGAAGAAATAGGAGCTTCCGTTTACTGGATTCAGCGGGTGGCCCATGGTCCAGCACATATCCGGGGTCTGGCGCGCACAACCATCGTAGTTGTACCAGTCAATGATGGCATCCGGATACCTGGTGTGCACCTTCTGCGTGACATGTTCGATACCTTCAAGCCACTTGTCGTAGCGCCAGTTCATGAACCGCCTGAAGTCCATGGAGTCGAGGTCCACCTTGCTGGGCAGTTGCTGCCCCGTCTCCTTGAGGTAGAGCTCCTGGCAATATTGGCAGCAACACCCCACGGTGAGCCGCTGGGTACCAGAATGTGAGCCCCAGTTGGTGTCATCGAAGTAGATGCCGTCAAAGTCCAGGTTGTCAAACATCTCGTTGAGGTACTCGGGCAACCAGTCCCGGTACGGCGAGTTGACGCAGAACCATCCCTCGTTCCAGATCTCGGGTAGGCCATCATCCAGCATCTGGATCATCCACTCCGGATGGATTTCGACCAACTTCTTGGTGAAGGTGAAGGGATAGTAGCTGAGGACGATGATGCCTTTCTCGTGGCACAGGTCAAGAAATCTAGAGATGCGATCCGGGTCTGCATCGGGAGGCGTTTCCATGATCTTGGAAGGCCAGAGGGGCGTACCTCTGTCCCTTTCGCCACTGATGACCCAGACCTCGAGGCCGGCCTCAACCCAACCCTTGACCTCCTCCTCTATGGTGGCGCCTGAAACGGCGCTATCGCCCGATCGCGGCGTCACGACCCTAGTGTGGTACTCGGTTCGGCACACCCTTTTTTCGTAGGGCAGCTCCTTCAGCCTTTGCGCGGTGGACCCTATTCTTTTCACGATCCTACCTCCTCGTGAGGCGTTTTGACCATCTATGTCAGAGCGATCCCTGTGAATCACTGGGCACGGGCGACGTCGGATCGCGAAACAAAAGTCCGGCATCCGTCGTATGACAATCGATGTCGAGCATTTTCAGGCTTTGCCACACCGTTGCCTGATTGGCCGCCACCACCGGACGACCAAGTTCACTTTCGACCTTCTCAACAACATTGAGTGAGTAGACAGCAGTGTCTGGAATCACCAGAGGGTGGTTGCGGCCGGGCAAGCCATCGTCAAAGCGCTTGGCCTCGCGCAGGAGATCCAGCTTGATGGACACGCCGTCGTCGGCGCAGTCCAGAGCTACCATGGCCGCGACCTCTATCCCGGCTTCATTGAGAAATCGCTGGAAGGCGGTAGTCACCGGTGGTGGGTACGGGCCCAGGAGGTCAACGGTGTCCGCGTCCAGCGTCTCGATGGCAGCGAGCATGGCGAGCGAGGTGCTGGTCGCCGGCAACCCGGTCGCCCGGGTCAGCTCCGCGACTTGATTGCGGGACCATTCGAGACCGCCGATGAAGCTGGCACAGGTGCAAGGCCAGCTCAGCGCATGACAACCTGCATCCGCGAGCCGGCGGGCGGGCGGGGCCAGAACTTTCAGGTCTCCGGTCTGCCAGACCGAGTCGGGTGCGTGGCTGCCCGTGCTGAACGAGGCTTCGAAAAGTACCTCTACGCCGTCGATGCCGTGCTCCTCGATCCACCGGCCGTACTCCCCGGTTTCCCCGAGAAAAGGGGGGTCATCCGGACTCATTCCGGGTCGATCGCTCGGTACGATCAGTCCGAGGCGCTTGCGGTTCGGCGCATCGGTCATCACTGAAACGTTCTCCTCAGCGGTCAACGGAACGTGTAGCGCGAAACTCTTCACGGTCAACGGTTGCGGCCATTACGCCGGCGGGTCGCCGTGCCACCAGTGTTCGAACGGGTTCGAATACAGGATGCGTTCGATCGTCTCCTCCGACACGCGCGGCAGCGCCGTGCCATCGACGAACTGGTTCGCATGGCGCAGCCCGGCGATCGATTCGTCGACCGTGGTTACCGGGAAATCGGTGCCCCAAAAGATCTTATGAGTGACCAAGTACTCCTGCGCGCAGACCAGCATATTGTAGAACTGCCACGGCCGGTAGAACAGGCCCGATATTTCGGCATAGACGTTGGGCTGCTTGCGGATGATGACAATGCACTCCTCGTACCAGGGATGTCCCATGTGGGCCATGATCATTTTCAACTCGGGGTACTTCAGCGCAATCGGTTCGACATGGATAGGCCGGCCCAGATCGACCGGAGACGGCCGCGTATAGGTCGTCCCCATATGCATGGTAAGCGGCAGATCGTTCTCGACCAGGTATTCGTAAACCGGCGTCAGCCTTGGGTCGTCTAGCGCCACCGCGTTATAAATCGGGCCGAACTTGACCCCCCGGAGTCCGAGATTCTTATGCGCATGGCGCAGCAATTCCATACAGTCAGGGCGGCGCGGGTCGACATAAGCGAAACCCACGAACTTGCCAGGGTACTTGGTCACGGCGGCGGCGGTCGTCTCGTCATCGCCTTCAATGCCCACCGAATCGCCGTAGCGCAGCGTAAAGATGATGGCCTTATCGACCTCAGCCATGGCCGCGCAGAGCGTGTCGGCGTCCGCTTTGTTTCCCGAGAATCCTGGCCGCATGTGGGCGCGCTTATCATCGTAGTCGTCGTCGCGGTGGCGGTCCTCGAAGATATTGACGTGACAATCCACGATCATTTTGCTAGGACTCCTTCAAGCGGGTTCGATGAACATGGTCTCGCCGACGGCGCCTCGAAACCAGACGTCGCGGCAGGACTCCGCCAATTCTTCAAGCTCATCGAACGAGGTCCCGGTGGCGAAAAGGGTGCTCGGCCCGATCCCGTATGCACTGAGCAGGTTGTTGCCTCGCTCGTAGAAAAACGCAAAGTCGAGGATGAGCCCGTCCGCGTTGGGCTCCAGCGGTTGCCCAGAGAGCGTGTTGCCACCCGCAAAGCCACCCGTAAGGCGCGCGTTGACCGGGGCGAAGAGCAGGTCGCCAGGTCCCGGATAGAGGCACGCCCACTCCTGCGGCGGCGCCCCGTATGGCATCGGGACCAGGTTGTAGATCTCGTTGTTCGCGTACTTCGCATGGTAGACCTGTTCTTCGACCGGCAGCTCCTGGTTACCGTCTCACAGGTCAAAGGTGAACGGTCCCACCGCATGCGGAGTTTCGTGCTGGCCCCGCGCTGGCGCAATCCCAGCCGGATATATGCCAATTGTTTCTCTGCCATTTTCGGTTTTTCCGAGTTAGATGTTGTTGGGGCAGGTGTTCGCGCCTCAGCGCCCCTTGAACCGGGGTGCACGCTTCTCCATGAACGCCCTCCGACCCTCAACGTAATCCTCACTCGCGAAACACCGTTCGACCATGCTCTCGATCTTTGCCAGGTCACGGTCCTGGGGATCTCGGGTCCCTTCATTTACGGCGGCCTTGGAGGCCAGCAAAGTGAGTGGGGCGTTTGCGGCGATCGACTCCGATAGCTGGCGCGCGGCCGATTCCAGTTCGGCTGCCGGCACAACCCGGTTCACGAGGCCCATCTGCCTGGCTTCCTGCGCGTCGAAGCGGCGCCCGGTGAATAGAATCTCTTTGGCGTAGGCCGGACCAACGACGTTCATCAGCGCTTTGATTCCGAGGAATCCGTAGCCCAGTCCGAGTCGCGCTGCCGGGATACCGAACTGTCCGTCGTCCGCAGAAACGCGCAGATCGGCTGTAACCGCGATTCCCAGGCCACCACCAATGCAGAACCCCCGAACCACGGCGATCAAAGGATTTGCGATCGACCTGAGCGCCGCATTGGCAGCCGACATCGCGTGATCGTAGAACTCAATCTGGTCGCTGGTGCTGCGTTTTTCCTCGAACTCCGATATGTCGGCACCGGACACGAACGCCTTGTCGCCTGCCCCTCTCATGACAACCACTCGCACGGCATCGTCGGCTGCGAAGTCGGCGACAATCTCTGGAATAGCCTGCCACATCTCCAAGGACACAGCGTTGCGTTTTTCGGGCTGATTGAACGTGATCCAACCTACACCGTTCTCTACATGCGCCAGCATGCGGTCCGTATCGAGCTGAATCGTTTTGATGGGATTCTCCTACGGGCTTCTTATATAATGCCGCGCGCGTGAAGCTCGCGGATCACCTCCGCCTCGTATCCAAGCTCGGCCAGAATCGCGTCGGTGTGCTCCCCCTTCTCCGGCGTGGCGTTGCGGACCGACGATGGAGTGCGGCTGAGCTTGATGGCCTGGTTGACGACCTCGAATTCGCCGAGGAGCGGACGGTCGACGGGGGCCGTCATTGCGAGATGGCGCACCTGGGAGTCGGCAAACACCTGGTCCATCGAATTTATGGGACCGCACGGGCATCCGGCCTCGTTTAGCAATTCGATCCAATGTCGGCTCGGCCTGGTGCAAGTGATGGTGGAAATCGCCCGGTTGATCTCCTTGCGGTTCTTTGAGCGCAGGGCGGCTGTCTTGAACCGCGTGTCGACTATCAGCTCGGGGGCGCCAATCGTATTGCAGAAGCGATCATAGATCTCCTGGCCAGCTACGGCGATGTTGATGTGACCGTCTTCGGTGGGGAACACCCCGGTAGGAATGGTGGTTGGATGGTCGTTTCCGGCGCTCACGGGGACCTCACCATCCTTTAAATATCGCGCCGCCTGGAAGTCGAGCATCTGGATCTGGGCTTCCAGCAGCGAGGTTTTCACCCACTGGCCTTTTCCGGACCGCTCGCGCTCCAACAGCGCCAGGAGTACCCCCTGGGCGCAGAACATGCCGGCGCACAAGTCAGCGATCGGGATGCCGACCCGCATCGGACCGCCGCCGGGCTCTCCCGTGATCGACATCAACCCGCCCATGCCCTGGGCCACCTGATCGAACCCCGGCCTGTCCGCGTAAGGTCCATCCTGACCGAAACCTGAGACGCTGCCAAGGATGATCTGCGGGTTGATGCCCTCAAGCGTCTCGTAGTCAGCGCCCAGTCGATATTTCACTTGGGGCCGAAAGTTCTCGATAACGACGTCGGCCCGTTCGACGAGACGGTGAAAGATCTCCAACCCTTCAGGGGCCTTCAAATCGAGCGTCAGCGACCGCTTGTTGCGGTGGAGGTTTTGAAAATCGAATCCGTGCCAGTCGCCACCGGGCCCCTCGCCGCCGTCCTGGGGTGGCTCGATCTTGATGACGTCGGCGCCCCAGTCCGCGAGCTGCCTGACGCAGGTTGGCCCGGCGCGCACTCGTGTCAGGTCTAGCACTGTGTACGGAGACAATGGCATGCCGGTTGTCATAGATTCCGTCGCTGGCTGCGAGGAAGGACCGGAGACATTAGGTCCCGAATGAATGGTGGAAGTTCGCAAAGAAACCCCCCACGCAACTTGCGTCAAGGGCAGGTCGCGCCGAGCCTGACACTGCTCTGGCTCTGAATTAACTTCTGGTGGTGATCCGCCAACGAGCATCTGCGCAAATCCGTCCGGGCCTGCATCGACGCGGCGCCGTACTCGCGTTTGCATCCGGCCGCCGCGGGCTTGTCTGACGGTGGATGGCGGAACACACTACCTGGATCCTAAGGTACTTGAACGCCTGTCCGGTTTAAGGTGTGCAATCCCAACTAGGGTAGAGGCTTATGAGCCGACATGATCTTGCTTGGATCTTAATATCCATTGTTCTCGGTGCCATTGGACTGGGAGCTTGCATTCGTTATCAGGAGGTGGCATTCCCCAGTGCTTCCCTCGATTTCAAACTAAATCGAGAAGAGGTGTTTGAACGCGCGCAGGAATACGTCGAAAAGGCGGGTTACCAGACTGATGAATACATGACAGCTCAGGTGTTCTCCCACGATGGCGAAGGGCAAATCTTCCTGGAGCAGACGTTGGGATTGGAACAGACCAATCGGTTGGCGCGAGAATGGCTGTCGATCTGGTTTTGGAAGGTGCGGTGGTTCAAACCGCTGGAAAAGGAGGAACTGCAGGTCAGTCTCGATCCGGGTGGACGTATTGTCGGCTTCCAACACCTGGTACTCGAATCAGCGGAAGGGGCAACCCTGGCTCAAGAGCAAGCTGCGCCGATAGCGGAACAATTTCTTCAGGACACACTAGGTCTTAACCTGACTGATTATTTACCAATCGAACGCTCAAGCGAAGAGCGCAAAGCTCGGACCGATCACACATTACCTACCGGAAGAAGGGTTTTGAGGCGGGAGAGGACGGACACTACCGGGTCGAGGTCGTAATCCAGGGGGATCGTGTTGGCTCTTTCAAGGAGCACCTCAAAGTGCCCGAGACCTTCAGCCGGCACCACAAAGAGGTTCGCTCCAGAGCAGAGCTCCAGAGCAGAGCTGCTGACCAGCGTAGCCTCCGTTTTCTGGTTTGTTCTTGGTGCCATGATGCTAGTAGTGCTGGTACAAAAGTACCGAGAAGGAACACTCCAGTGGAAAGCCGGGCTCATCGTGGGTGGGGTGGTGCTGATCGCGTCTGCAGTTGGGCAGGTGAACTCCCTACCCTTGATCCGCTATGGCTACGACGCCACCCAGACCTACAGCTCCTTCATTGTATTCGTCTTGGGTATGGGGCTCATCGGAGTCGCTTTCACTGGAGGTATCATCTGCCTCGCAGGCACTTCGGGCGGCGCCATCGGTGCGGAGGTGCTTTTCGCTGGACGGCGCAGTCCGTTCGGTAAACTTGAGCTCAAGCGGGTCTTCTCGGGCGGTTTCATGCGCTCGATCTTAGTTGGTTACGGTCTCGGGTTCACGCAGCTGGGATTCGTGACCCTGTTTTACATCATAGGTTCACGCTACTTCGGCATCTGGGCTCCGGCCGCGCCTATCCCGGTGCGGGCTTCCGCTTGTCGCAGACTACGACAACACCTTCAGCACCGTCCTCCCGTGGATCTATCCACTCCTAGTAGGTCTGGTCGCCGCGACCATGGAGGAGTTTTTCTTCAGGCTGCTGGCCATCTCCCTGTTGATAAAATGGCTCGGGCGGCGGTGGATTGCGGTCTTGCTTCCGGCGATCGTTTGGGGGTTCCTCCATTCGAACTATCCTGTGGAACCGATCTACACTCGTGGAATCGAACTTTCTCTCGTGGGAATCCTGTTGGGGGTTGTGTTTCTCCGCTTCGGCATCTGGACGACAGTGGTTTCTCACTATGTCTACAACGCCTTCTTGGGCGCTTATCCGATGCTGAATTCATCCAGCCTTTATTTCCAGGTCTCGGGTGCCATCGTGGTAGGCGCGCTTCTGGTGCCTGCTATTCCGGCCCTGTTCGGACTCGTGACCGGGCGCTATCGGCAAGCGGAAGAGGAGATGGACGAGGGGGCCGGCGAAGAGATCCCCCCGGCACGATCTGTCGTCGAGACGGTGCAAGAGACGGCTCACGCGCGAAAAGGGTACGAGGCCTACCTGGTGGACCACCGCAAGTGGGTGATCGGTGCCTTGTTCGCGCTGGCTGGGGTCGGTCTGCTCGTCGGGCTTCCGGTCGTCCAGTTTGGGGAGCGAACACTCGAGCTTTCTGTCTCGCGATCGAACGCCGTCGAAGTCGCCGAGGAGTTCTGTCGCGACCTCAGCATCGACCTGCAAGGCTTTCGTCGAACGGCATGGTTTGAAAGCAGTCTGGGGTCGGACCAGTATGTGCACCTGGTGCGGCATGCCCCCGTAGCCCGCGCCGACACCCTGGCATCTAGGGAGTCCGACCCCTGGCTCTGGCACGTGCGCTGGTTCAAACCCGAGGAAGAGGAGGAGATCGAGGTGGGGGTGAACGCCTCGGGTGAAGTTGTGCTTTTCAATCACAAGATCGCCGAGAGTCGCGCTGGTCCCGAGTTGGAACCCGAGGCGGCCCAGAAACGAGTCCAGCGATTTGTCGAGGACTGATTCGGACTCAAGGTTGCCGACCACTCTACGTACAAGGTGTTGGAGGTGCGGTCGGAGAAGCGCGAGCAACGGATGGACCACCACTTCGTCTGGGAGCGGATTGATCGAAAGGTTGCCGATGGCGAGTTTCGCACAACAACGCGCCTGCAGGGAGAGCAGATTGGCGAGGTGCGCAGGGAGTACAAGGCCCCCGAAGAGTTTCTTCGCAAGCTTCAACAGCGCGATATAAAAGACGTAGTTCCCGCCATATTCTTGGTCGTTCTCATTTCGGCCACTCTGGTCCTGGGGGGCATCTACTTCCTCCGGGTTTCGCGGAAGGGGGGGGTTACCTGGCGCCTCCCAGTGCGTATCGGTGTTTTGACAGGAGTACTGCAGCTGATCGCTTGGATCAACGAACTCCCTGAATTCTTTCGTGGCTACGATACGAGTGAGTCGCTGGTGGCGTTCTTAGGTCTCCAGGCGGTCGGTCTTTTGCTGCAGGTGGCGTTTCTAGGACTGGCCGCCGCGGTAATCTCGGCTCTGGCTTTTGCACTGTTCCGGCAGCTGCACAGACAGGAGATGGAACCTGCTGGCTGGCTTCGATTGCTGAGATTGCCCGCCGATAGGTCTAGGCTCCTTCTCGACACCGTGCTGCTGGCTGCCGTTCTGATGTTATCTGTTGCCGGTATGCAGAAGCTGCAACTTTTCCTGCGATATCAGTGGTTGTCTGAATACCTGAGGCCCGAGCATCTATCTCCACCGCATCTGAATGGCTATCTACCCCTCCTGGATGGGCTAGGCGCCGCCTTCAGTGGAGTGCTAACGCTAGTCGCATTTCTGGGAGTTTTCCTGATCTGGCAGCGGACTCTGAAGCGAGGTTGGGCGCTGATTTTTGGAATTGCCGCGGTACAGGTAGTGAGATCGGTGGGATCCGCAGAGGACCTCTACCACTTTGGCGTTCGGGGCGGGTTCAACCTCGTCCTACTGGCGGTGACGGTCTTTCTGATCGTGTGGCTGGTGCGTTTCAACCTGCTGGCCTATGTAATCTACTTTTGGGCGGACGACCTGATTGGGTCGGGTTGGAGCTTGATGCAGACCGCGGATGCTTTCTATCAGATAAACGGTGTTGCGTTGATGGCGTTCGGACTGGCGCCCTTGATCCTGCCGGTGATCGCCTATGCGCGACGAAGGTGGCCACATGCAGAAATACGTGCTACCCCGACGTCCGGGTAGCCCGCCGCGTCACTAATAGTGTTCGGAGAAACGATCAAACTAGGAGGCAGGCATGGCCGCAATTGACGTACTCGATCAAGGGCACACCTGGTCGCATCCAAGAGTAATGCCCCGGACACGCACCGAATTGATCGAACAGTCCGGACCTGCGATTCAATTGCGCAGCGGGGTTTTACTGGGAGCCGGGTCGTTGTTCCCCATGTGGGACGGCAGCAATCCAGGCGGCGCCGTCGGAGCTCTGTTTCGCAGCGAGGACAACGGCGAAACCTGGGACGACCGGACCAGCTTCTTCGAGGATCCGGCCGGACGCTATGCGCCCTCGGAGCCAAGACTGTGCGAAATGCAGGACGATCGCATCGTCTCCTTGGTGTGGATGATGGATCACGTAAAGGGGACGAACCTGCCGAATCACATCACGGTGTCGCACGATGGCGGAGCGACCTGGTCCGAACCCATCGACACCGGCGTCTGGGGACAAGCCTCGGACCTGATGCACTGGGCAGACGACATCCTTCTAACGATTCACTGTCAACGTGAAGGGGAGGATATCGGGTTGTATGTGAGAATTGTCGACCTGTCCGATGACCGCTGGCGCGTCGTAAAGGAAGCCAGGATCTGGGGCAACGCCCCCCCGATGAAAGTGGCGGCATATTCGACCATGGGGGAGAACCTCAAATTCGGTCAAGGCTCACTCCTGCGCCTGGACAACAACGAGGTGCTGGCAACTCACTGGGCGATCGAAGAAGTTCAGGGCCGTATCCGGACTCATCGGCTGAGCGTCCAGATATAGCAGGAACTCTGCGGATCGATGTCCCGCCGCTCGGAGTGTGGCCCTCGGTTTCCCTCGCTCCGGTTTGGAAACCCATGAACGCTTCGGTGACACCTGGCGAACGGGGTTTCGACCTACCGATCGCTGACCGCCAATTGTTACTGGACGACTTCGGTGTTGCCGCGGTCCGAGATTCTGGCAGGCGGCGCCACTGACAAAATCCAAAAGGAGGGACTGGCGGAGATTGGTAAGCCACACGAAAGATCATCACTACATCGCGCGCCCGAACCGATCGCTACCATTAGGGTTCGTAGACGTAGCTGTCACTGAACCACCCGACATCGAATGTGTATTTGACCGTCGTCATCCCGCCGGATTCGACAGTGGGATGGAACTGTCGCGGTTGCTTCGGCATCGGGCCGTCCCAGGCACCGTCCCGCACGTAGCCGTGTACGATCTGCACCCGGTGGGGGCCGCGGCGTAGATTCTTATCGAACAGGGTCGTCCACTTGTCTACATCGACGACGATCGGGCTCAAGCCAACGAAGTCACCGTCCACATACATCTTGCAGATGTGGTTGTATAGAGGGCGCTCGCCCATTTCCGACTTCACCGTGCGGAAGGCCACGCGCAGGCTACCCATGCCGACGTTGTCAGTTGTCTCCTTCTCGTCGAAGCGTTGCTGCAACTGCCGCCCCAAGCTGTCGACCATCGCGAGAACCTCGTCTTCTCCGCCACGAGCACTCTGCGCGATCATGACTTCGCCCGTCTTGGCGTCGATCATGCGAGCATCAAGTCGGAACACGCGTCCGAATCGAAGAAAACTGCCAAGGATGATAGCATCGGCGCCCAACCAGGCGCCGACCTGGACCACGGTTTCAGAGTCGATGGGACCACTCATTTCCAGATTGAAGTTGCGCAGAGCGTTGTCGATCTGAACGCGCTCGATGACGGTTAGCTTCGCCGCCTGCCCAAGGGTTGTTGTGAGCATATCCGGCAGTCCGCGAACGAGCGCATCGAAGCGGTCTTCGCCGTGGTTGGCGAAAGGGAGAATGGCGACCATCCGGTTGCCCGGGATTCCTGAATCCAGATCAGGGCCGAGGTCCGAGGCGAGCCGGGCCATCAAGTCGACCAGCGCAGTCCGGGGGCCGATTCGACGAGCGCTTTCGAGCAGCTTGCCCTCGGCGTTGGTCACCTCAAGCTGTATGTCGAGCAGATCTGTAAGAATGCCCGTAACGGCAACGTCGGCGCCAAGCCACCCGCTCAACTCGGCTGCTGCATCCGCCGACAGATGCGAAGGACTCCGTGAATGCTGAACTTCGCGTCTGATGTCACCGCGCTCGAGTAGTGTCAACTGCGAACCCTGTCGCATTACCATTGTCAGCATGTCCGGCAGGCCGCTGGCAAGCGGTTCGCTGTCGGCGCCGGCATCATTGCCAAAGTCGAGAACTGCCACCCTGTGTTTGTCACTATCCCCGCTGCTTACTGCATCGGCCAGGCGCTGGCCGAGCTGGTCGATGACCTCAAAGATCTCGTCCTCCCTCCCGGTCAGCGATGGTAGGGTGATGACGCTCCGGTCTTCGGCGTCTACGATTCGAGCGGTAATCCGATAGCCGCTGCGACGCACCCTGCAAGTCAGTACGAGCTTGCCGCCCTCGGCGGCGTCGCCATTGACGATTTCAAGATCCGCCTCATCAGCCAGGACAGCCAGTAGCGGCTCGGTTATAATGGCCATGAGACTTTCCTCCCCGTCGAGGCGCAAGAAGGCGCTGGTCTTCGCGGATAGCACAGTGGCGCCGAGAAAAACTGCTGACAGCGTCACCAGCAGCATGCACGGTCGGCTTGTTTCCAGATCCTCCTCCTTCCCGAATCGCAAGGCGGCTGCAGAGGTGTCAGTTGCCCACGACACGGTCGCGGAGCGAGTGGATTGGAAGATGAAAGGTCGCCTTGGTTTGAACGCCGATTCAGCGATGCCGTCGTCGTTGCCCTGTTGGCGGAAGCCGATGTCGAAGGTCACGTGCTTGGAAAAGAAGAACCGCACTCCTCCGTTGATGACGCGGATCAGTTCGATGGAGCCACCATTGGTATCGTCGAACTCTGTTATCCAATTGAGTTCGGCGATGACCCGTGCGCGCGCGTCATCCCGCCAAACCTCGAACCCGGCGATTGGGCGCCAGAAGGTGCCCTCGCGCTCTGTTACTCCGATGCCATCCTCACTCTTCAATCGAGCATCGACATACTTTGCACCCAAATGCGCTTGGATCTTGACGCCATTCCAGCCGGCTCGCATCGATTCGACCTCGTCCGCTGCGTGGTTGGCGAAGGTGGCGACAGTATGGAACTCGCCGACGCGGGCGTCCCAACTGACGCCATCGACGACATAGGTGTGCGAGCCTGACCTCTGAAACGAAGCGGCTACACCGCGCGCGAACCGACCCAGCGGCACATGTACTTTGAGCCCGGCGCTGGGCACGGCCGTGAGCTTGTTTTTCTTTTGCATGCTGGTGGCGATTGCAAGGCCGCCGACCTCCATCTGCGCGATGTCACCCAGGCCAAGGACGGCCAGGACCGCGGGCTTCCCGTCATCGGTGAAAAGGACGCCGCGCCCGGAGACCTCCATGTCCATCGAGTTGACGACGCTACCTGTAGGCATCTGGAAGAGATTGTGTGGTTCCCTAGGTGGTTCGGAAGTCATCACGGCGCGCCCAGTGGCGTCGGCATAGAGGTGAGTCGAACCAACGATGGCTGACAAAACCGCGAGGCAAACCAGCACGTTTAAACGTTTCATTGGGGGTATCCATTTAACCGGAGTGCGTCGCGACCCCCATCAGTGTTCGGCCGCCGACCGCCACGGCCGGTTTGCCCCTGGGCGTTCCAGGCTCGTGGGATGCCCTCGCCGTTTGGGCGGCTCGGGGGGCAGCTTCCTCGGCCGTCGGCTGGCAATGAGATCCTGGAAACGCATCGGCTCGTGGGCCACGGCCAGCTCGAGCACGCGATAAAACACCATGCCGCGGCTGCGGGAGCGGCGGCGATTGAAGCGGAACACGAACTCGTTGAGGTAGTGGCTCATGTGGGTACTGTCGGCGGCCCCTTGATGCGTTCCCAGCAGCCACCGCTTGGCCAGTGAGACAACGCGGTGCACGGCGGGCAACAGCTTGTTGGGATCATCGCCCCGAGCGCGGGCCGCGCCCTGGCTGCGCCGATCGTGCTCGTAGCCGAGCTGAGCCAGTCCCTGATAAGCGGGCCACCCGTCGGTGATGATCGTCGAGCCCGGCTCGACGTGATCCATCACGAACGCGTGCAAGGTCTCGGCAGAGGCATCGGCCAGTGGCGACATGCGGCACCGCCCCAATCCTCTCGGCTCATGAACCTCAACTGCGATACCGGTCAGCACCTTCTTGCCCCTAGCGCGGCCACCGGCCAGCCCAGGCTCGGCGCCGCCGATGTAGGTCTCGTCCACCTGTACCGTCCCGCTCAGCAGATCCCGACCGGGACGTACCAACACCGACCGCAGGCGGTGCAGCATGGCCCAGGCAGTCTGGTAGGAGCTGATCTCCAGTACTCGCTTCAAGCTCAACGCCGAGATCCCGTCTTTACCGGTGGCGAACAGCCAGCAGGCGGTGTACCATATCGTCAAGGGTGTCCGCGTCCGATCGAAGATCGTACCGGCCGTCACCGAACTGCGTGTCGAACACGCCGGACACATGAAGCGGCCATCGCCCAAGCGCCAACCGCCTTCGTGGCCGCAACTCGGACAGACGAAGCCGTCGGGCCACCGCAGCCATTCGAGGTAGTCCAGGCAGTCCGCATCGGTTCGAAACCAGGCTTGAAACTCGCCAACCGAGCCCGGGTAGTGCTTGCCAGCGCGAGGATACGCCATGCACTGAACATATGGTAACTCCGGTTAAATGGATGCCCCCAACGTTTCATAATGTGATCCTCCTGATGTTGGCAGGCCACGGCAGCTCTTGCCGCCAGGGTTCCGCCAGGGTTAGAGACGACATGCGATCAGGCGACGGTGGGCCGCCCCCGCAGCTTCGTGCAGCAGACTTCCGGCCGCTTCGAAGGCCGATGTCATGGCATCCTGGGCGGTCGTTCCAGCTCCCTTAAGACCGGGAGCGCCAGCGCGAAACAGGTGTTCACCTCTGCGCTCGACGGCGACGCACGCTCACATTTAATTCCAGCTGTACGTGGCCGTCCTCGCCGGTGACTATATCTATGCCGCACGGTGCCAACTCGGCCACCGCAACTGCGAGGAAGTCGGCGGCAGCTCCTCCGATGGCGGGACGTATATCCCACCTCAGTTGCGCTGTTATCCGAGGACGCGACAAGACGACCACCGTCCGTGGCGTCGGCAGGTGTTCGGCTGCACTGACTTGTGATGTCGGCGCCGTTTGCGAGAAGGCATTGAGGTCAACGATGGCCACGATCGTCGGATCGTCCGCCGACGCGTCGAGTTGCCGTATGCGCGTGCTGGCGCGGCCGTGATCGTCGGTCCAGGTCACCGGGGTGAGCTCGCCGCTACCGGTGGCGAATGACCAGCGCACGGGAAGGCCTTGAGCGCACAAGCTGGCCGCATCGGCGCAGGCACCCTCGACGGCAACGGACAGCTGAGTGCCGGACACGGCTGGCAAGCCCGTTGACAGCGGCTGCAGCCGCAGGCTCGAGAGTCGCCGTCGCAGTGCCGCCAACACCATCTGGCGCCGAATCAGTTGCTCGTCATCGTCAAACCGCGGTGCGCCCGACCGAGCCGCGATCAGCTCGAGGGCGTTCATGCCGCTAGCCAGGGCTCGGGAAAGCGTGGCGTGGCGGAGGTCCTCCATCAGTTCGTCGTAGCGTTTCCGCAAGTTGTCAAGTCGAGCACGCCGGCGCCGGTCGAGCTCAACCTTGTCGAGGCGGGCGTAAACCCAACAGGTATCATTGCCGACCCAGGTATCGACGATTTCCGCGCCTTCGAGCTCGGCAGTGGAATACAGGTGGGTCTCACGCTCGAAGTTTTCGTGAACGCCGAGCCCATCTTCGAGCACCTGAATGGCCGTTGTCGCAGTTACGTGCACGCCGAGTTGGGTGGCAATGTCGTGGAGGGCGCGGGTCAACGCGCGGTTGTGTGCTGTCTGTGACGTGTTCGTCGACGGATTGGCCATGATCGCGGCCCCGATTCCGACAAGGAAACCCACCGGATCCAGACGCTCGCGTACCCACGCGGGAGACAGCGAGTCGGCGGACGCGTCGGCCGCATGCATTGCACAGACTGCGAAGGTCAGGCGCAACGCAGTCGCGCGCATAGAGAAGAGATTGAGGGTCGGCACCGGGGTCATGACGGAAATCTCAGTCCGAAGCAGTCGTGCGGGAATGCCGCAGCTCGTTTTCAAGGTCGGCGTAGGCCTGCGTGGCACGGAGCCGAACGAAGAGCGTTTTGGACGCTCGCAGGTTCTGCATCAGCGCCCGGTTGGCATCGCCGACGGGAAGCTGCATCAACACATAGGCACGATAGATGTTGCCCTCGGTGATCAGCTTGCGCTCGGCGACGCGAGCACCGACAAGATTCTCATCGACGACAGCCTTCGTCACGGACAGGAACTCGGTCAGCAGTTGGGAGTCCGCCCCCAGGCCGGCTTCTTCCTGAAACTGCCTGGTCAGGCTAGATACATGCGCACCCAGCTGTCGGGCGATATCCGTTTCGGCAAGCGTTCGCGCCTTTTCTATAGCGACCTGGAAATCCCGGGACGTGGCTGTTGCCGATGCCACCAGGTGGTTGTCGTGCCGGGGTACCTCGATCATCCATTCCGGCGCGTCTTTGACAGCGTTCTGTGCCGAAGACGGCGCCAGGTCGAAAGTTCGGGGACCGCAGCCGAGGGCGGCAGTGAGGATCGCACTGCCAAGGGCGACATGTACGGGTTTCATGGCTCTCCTCCTTGTGCGGGTTCTCGCGGTTGGCATTTACGTTTGATCTCGCAGCCGCCAACGATCAAGCCACGCCGATCGCAACTCGCAAACCACGTGCCACCGTCGACAGCCACCTAGATATGAGTGCGCAAGTGGTTGTTCTCAATCTGTTTTGAGTGATGTGCCAGGAAGTAACGAAGGTAGGCGGTTATGGCACATGCGCGGCTGCTCGCGCACTTGGCGCCGTCAGCCGCGCGTTTGATCGTCGGGGTCGAGCAATCTATGTTCTCGACGCTCGGCTGTCGTGTTCTCAGTTTTGTGGAGGGGTGCAGTGAACAGAAGCGAATTAGATCTGAGGGCGGCAAGATCCTTCTGGTCGACGACATGGAGGCTAACCTCGACCTGCTGTGCGAGCTGCTCGAATCTGACGGCTACGACACAGCACTGGCCGACGGCGGAGCGCTCGCCCTGCGGTTGGCCGACCATATAGGTCCGGATCTCATCCTGCTGGATGTGATGATGCCCCGATCCGGGCGGATTGGAGGTGTGCCGGCAGTTGAAGGCGCCGCCGAAGACGCGCGAGATACCGGTGATTTTCATAACGGCCCGCGAGCAGACCGAAGATATTGTCGCGGGTTTCAACGCTGGCGGCGCCGACTACATCACTAAACCCTTAAACAGGGCTGCCAGGAAAACCTGTCGTCGGAGCAGTTGCTGGAAAGGGTGCTAAGTGAAGTGCGGTCCTTCAGCGGCGGGCGGCCCCCAGGAAGACGATCAAACGATTGTCGTCGTCGCGGTCGAGACTTCATGATACAGAGGACCAACGTTAGAGCAGGACGCGCAGGCCACAGGCAGAAAGCGACCTAGGGCCGGTCGATGCCCAGCTGCTTCATCCTCCCGCGCAAGGTCGACTCCGGAATGCCAAGAATGTTGGCCGCTCCCGCATCTCCCCGAATGACCCAATCGGCCGCCCACATTGCGGCCAGGATGTGGCGTCGCTCGTTCTCTTCGAGCGTCACCAGGGGCCCGGTGGCAGCGGGCGCCGTCCCGTCGTCGGCTGCCAGGGACATGAAATGCAAATGGCGCGGCTCGACGTCCCCGCCTCTGCTTTCGATAACGGCACGCTCTACGACGTTCTTCAATTCGCGCACGTTACCAGGGTAGGGATGCGCTAGCAGCATCTCGAGCGCACGCGGGCTAAGGCTGGGAGGCTCGCGGCCCATTTCCGAAGCAAAGAGCTGAAGGAAGTGATACGCCAGCAAGGGAATGTCTTTGCTGCGCTCGCGCAGGGCAGGGATTTGCACAGTGAAGCGGGCGAGGCGGAAGTAAAGATCCCGGCGGAAGGCCTTCGCTTCGACGCGGTCCACGAGGTCGAGATTGGTTGCCGCCAGCACGCGTACCGCGACCTGTATGCCCTCGCGCGCTCCGACGGGCCAGACTTGCCCGTCCTCGAGCACCCGTAGCAGCTTGGCTTGCAACTCCAGCGGCATCTCGCCCAACTCGTCAAGGAACAGCGTGCCCCCGTCGGCCATCTCGAAAAAGCCGCTACGATCGGACTGAGCACCCGTAAAAGCTCCGCGTACGTGGCCGAAAAGCAGTGATTCGGCCAGCTCGGCGGGCATAGAAGCGCAGTTGACTGGTATGAAGGGTCCATGGCGGCGCTCGCCGCCGAAGTGGATGGCGCGCGCGACCAGCTCCTTGCCTGTGCCGCTCTCGCCGCTGATGATGACCGACGGGGCGGTGTTTTCCTGCATGAGGCGGATCTCATCGAGGATCGCCTTGAAGGTGGGACTCTGGCCAACGAAACCATCCAGACCCCAGCGCTCGGCATCGCGCTCCGATAACATCGACAGCTGGCCTTTCAGTTTCTGACGTGCCTCGATCTCCTCCTCCAGAGCGCGGTACTGGGCCTCGAGCTTGCGGTTCTGCTCTTCGAGGGTCTGGTTTTTCGACTCGAGCTCGCGGTGGAGCAGATTTAGGCGCAGCTGAGTGCGCACACGAACGAGCACCTCTTCGTCGCGGAACGGCTTGGTGATATAGTCAACGCCTCCGACACGAAAACCGGCGATGATGTCTTCGGCTGCGTCGCGTGCCGTAATAAAAATGACTTGAATGTGTCTGAGTCTGGGATCCTGCTTGAAGCGACGACAGACCTCAAATCCGTCCATGTGCGGCATCATGACGTCGAGCAAGACCAGGTCGGGCCGCGTCCCCGACGCGATCTTCAAGGCCATGGGGCCGTCGGTGGCCAGGGCCAGATCGTAGCCTTCCGGTTCGAGTAAGGCACAGAGCAGGTCTAAGTTTGCCGGCGCATCGTCCACCAACAGAATCTGTGCTCCCTTTAGGTCGGCGGCGTTTTCAGACAATACTCAGTCCCTGCAACAGTTCGAGGATGTCATCCATGCGGTGCTGTTTTCGCAACGCCCGCAGGCGCGCGGCTAGCTGGCCGGCTCTGGGACTCAATTGCTCCATTTCCTGGAAGCAGGATTCCATTTGCGTGACGCGGCGGTAGGTCACGGCCTCCCTGAGTCGTTCGGAAAACTCGGCGGACAGCTCGACGCTGCTCCAGTCGATGGCCGCCGCTGTCTCGGTGTTTTTAGCTTCGCCATCGTGGACGTACTCGACGTCGAGAAGCTCAGCCAGACACGCGTAGACTTGCTCGAAGCGGAAGGGCTTGCCAATGAAGGCGTCAAACCCGGCTGCCAAAGCTTCTCGGCGCTCAAAGTCGAGAACCGACGCCGAGACGGCCACCACTTGGACCCCCGCCCACTCAGGCCGCGCGCGGATACGGCGCAGCGTCTCACGACCGTCCATCTCCGGCATGTGGATATCTAAGAAGACGACGTCTGGGACCGTTTGACCAAGATGCGCCAATGCCAGCTGCCCACTGTGCACGCTGTCGACTGCGGCGCCGATTTCATCCAACAGGTGAGTGAGAATGGCGCTGCTCTGCTGATCGTCGTCGACCACGAGCGCGTCAACCCTGAAGCCGGGCGCCAGATTTTTTACGTCGGACCAGGTCTTGCCACTGCCGCGCACCTCTCCTTCTTGCCCCGCAGGCAGCGACACGGAAAACGCGAAGCTGCTCCCCTTGCCTACTCCAGGTTCAGCTCACCACCCATGAGCTCGACGTAACGCTGGGCTATGGCCAGGCCAAGCCCGGCGCCACCGCGATCGATCCCCGCCGGGCCCTGTTCGAAAGCAACATAGAGCATGGGTTGATCACGATCTGTGATTCCCGGCCCCGTGTCTTTTACCGTGAAGCGGTAGCGATCGCGGTCGATGCGCAAGGCTTCAAGAGCGATCTCACCTTCGCGGGTGTACCTAGCTGCATTGCTGAGCAGGTTGATGAGGACCTGCGCCAGCTTGGATTCGTCACCGTGGACCCAGAGTGGTTTCGTCTCCGCCCACTCCAGCCTCCAACCCAAGCCCTTCTCGCTGCAACGGGCGACAATCATCGACTCGACACTGTCCAGCAAGAAGGTTAGGTCGAAGTCCCAAGGGTGGAGCTCGAGGCGCCCGGACTCGATCTTGGAGAGTTCGAGCACGTCGTCGAGCAGGTTCAACAGGTGATTGCCGCTGCTATGAATGGTCTCCGCCGCGGCCCGATGATCTGGCGCCAGCTCGTGGCTGCGCTGCAGCACCTGGGCGTATCCAAGTATGGCGTTCATCGGCGTGCGAATCTCATGGCTGACATTGGCGAGGAATCGCGACTTGGCCTTGTTGGCATCAGCGGCTGTTTCCATGGCGACCTCGAGCGCCTGGGTGCGCCTCTCGACGCGTTTCTCCAGATGCAGGTTCATCAGTTCCAGCTTGCGGTGGATTTGGGCGAAATCGAAGAACAAATAGGTGGCAGACACAGGAACGAGGAAAAACAGAATTCCGAACAAGTAGGGATAGTCGAAGCCGGCAACAGCCGTTACCAAACCGACATTCATCAGTATCTGATAGGTAATCAAAAGAATACCACCGGCCAGGCCGACAAATATAGCCCACACCAACTCTTTGTTCCCGACTATGCGAAGTAGTACTCGTTTCCTGCGACTCGCGGCCACTACGAGCAGGCGAATGATATCGACGAAGGCAACCAGCACGAACATGTAAACATAAGGGAGCAGATCCAGTTTGTACGAGGCGGTGATTCCTAACGCCAGACCGGCAGCCCCTATGAACCAGAAACTCCTCGGCAGACTCAGGTAGAGAAAGGCATAACAGATGCGCAGACCGGTAATGGCAGTCAACGCAACGAATATCCGCCAGAGCCGTTCGATGAGTGTGTGCTCGGCAAGATCGGCAGCCGTGGCGCAGCAACTCGAACCTGGCGATCAGGAAGTGCTGTTCAATTGGAACCGAACGGTGAGGCTGACGGCCAATGGACTCGGTGAAGTGATGTTTTGCCATGCCACGCCACAGGATGACACCACCATATTCACCCGATTGACCTCGGAAGATCGATTGCGGCCGATATTCGACAACGTCGGCGCCAAGCTCGTGGTCTGTGGCCATACGCACATGCAGACCGACCGCATGGTCGGGAAGGTGCGGGTGGTGACAGCCGGCAGCGTCGGCAAGCATCATGGCGACAGAGGTGCCTACTGGCTGTTGCTAGACGGGGATGTCCAGTTCAAGTGCACGCTCTATGATTTCGAGGATGCGGCGAGACGGGTGCGCGCAACCGCCTACCCGGAGGCCGAGGAGTTTGCCGAGGGCAGCATCCTGCGGCCTCAATCTGAGGAAGAGACCCTCAAGATCTTTGGGCACGTGTCGATAGGCGGCGGCGAAACGGAGGGCTAAATTGCTGAATCGATGTCCGAGCATAAGACTTCACCATGGGCACTAACGACGTCGTCGACGTTCTCGTAATCGGCGCCGGTGCATCCGGGGCAGCCGCTGCCTGGCGACTCTCCGAGGCCGGTTTCCGGGTTGTGTGTCTCGAGCAGGGTGGTTGGCATAAACCCGAGGAGTTTCCCCTGTCCCGCTCTGACTGGGAGCTGCGCGCGCACAACGACTGGGCTTTCGATCCAAACGTCCGCCAGCTGCCGCAAGATTATCCGGTCGTCGAGGAGGACTCGGACGTCTCGCCGCTGATGTTCAATGCGGTCGGTGGCAGCACCATTCACTGGACCGCGCACACGCCGCGGTTTCATCCCTCCGACTTCAAGGTGAAAACGCTGGACGGCGTCGCCGACGACTGGCCGCTGACCTACGCCGACCTGGAGCCGTACTACGACCTCAACGACCGCATGATGGGCTGTTCGGGAGTGAACGGCGACCCGGCTAATCCGCCGCGCGCGGAACGCCCGATGCCGCCGCTGCCGATAGGGCCGGACGGCGTTCGCCTGGCCGAGGCATTCGAGCGGCTCGGCTGGCACTGGTGGCCCTCCGACAGCTACATCAACTCGGTAGGCTACGACGGGCGTCAGGAGTGCAACAACTGCGGTCCCAACGGCTTGGGCTGTTCGCGGGGCGCCAAAGCCAGCACCGATATCACCTATTGGCCGCGGGCGATCGAGCTGGGCGCTGAGGTGCGGCCACATTGCCGCGTATTCGAGCTGACCAGCGGCGCTGATGGCCGGCTTACCGGTGCCGGTTACATCGATGCCGACGGGGTCCGGCGCCAGCAGCCGGCGCGGGCGGTGATGGTGGCCTGCAACGGAGTTGGGACCCCGCGGCTGCTCTTGATGTCGGCATCTGACCGCCAGCCCCAGGGACTGGCCAACTCCAGCGGCCTGGTCGGCAAGAATCTGATGTTCCACCCATACGGCGTGGCGTGCGGTCTGTTCCCCGATGGAGAGCCCACCTACAAAGGTCCGCTCGGCAACATCATCATCAGCCAGGAGTTCTACGAGACCGACCCTGAGCGCGACTTCGTGCGTGGTTATTCGTTCCAGATGTGCCGCAGCACCGGACCGGGCTGGACGGCGGCGGGGCTGGCGCTGCCACCGGTGGCGTGGGGCGACTCCCACCACCAGGAGTTCGCGGCGCGGTTCGCCCGCTCGAGCTATATGCTGACCATTACCGAGGACCTCCCGGAGGAACGCAACTGCGTCACCCTCGATGCTACCGCGACCGACAGCGATGACCTACCGGCACCACGAGTGACCTATTCGGCGTCGGCCAACACCCGCCGCATGCTGGACCACGGCAACGCGAACGCGAGCCGGGTCCTGCGTGAGGCCGGAGCGACCCAGGTGGTGATCAACCCCTTGTTGCGTGGCGGCGGCTGGCATTTGATGGGCACGGCGCGCATGGGCGACGATCCCGAGCGATCGGTGGTGGATCGGCATGGCCAGTCCCACGATGCCGATAACCTGTTCGTGGTGGATGGCAGTCTGTTCGTGACTTCGGGGGCGGTCAATCCGACACCGACGATTCAGGCGCTGGCGTTATGGGTGGCCGATTACATCGCGCGCGACCGCACGGATTCGAGGGGCTGATGG
This sequence comes from Candidatus Latescibacterota bacterium, assembly GCA_965217095.1. Lineage (GTDB taxonomy): Bacteria > Latescibacterota > UBA2968 > UBA8231 > UBA8231 > CAYNZV01. The sequence goes on along the minus strand of OZ244235.1, from coordinate 3,503,624 downwards.
CAGACGAAGGGATGCAAGCGCGTTTGCGGCTGCTGGAAGCGGTGCTCGATCGGCTAGTGCCGCCGGTGGATGATCTGCCCGGGGCTGGCGGGCTCGGGCTGGCGTCGCGGGTCGTGACGGCGGCTGACAGTATTGCCAGGTTCGGCGAGGCCCTCGGTAGCGTCGAGGCTGAGCTGGCCACGGTGCTGGATGGAGGCGATTTCGCGACTCTTGATGCGGTGCAGCAGACTACCACCTTGCGCGCGGTCGAGCAGGAGCGGCCGGCCGCATTCGCGACGTTCGTGCAGCTAACCTTTCTCGTCTACTACGGCGACAGCCGTGTACATCAGCGGATCGGTTGGCGCTCCGGGGGCGTGCAGCCCCTCGGTTTCGAATTGCCGCCGTTCGAGGAGTCGATCCTCGATGCGATCCGCAGGCGCGAGCCGTTCTGGCGCCAAGTGTGAAGGGACGCGGCGACTTGCAGCACGGTACACCTACACCTTCTCGGCCTTCAATCCCGCTCGTTTCGCCGCCGCAAGCTGCTGCTTGTCGGAGGTAACGAACAGGTCCGCCTCCCACTCGATGGCGCTGGCAATGAGCAACGCGTCCAGCGTACGTTCCAGGAGGGCTGTGAGTCAACCTTGTCCTGAACAGGAGCTACCTCCGCAATTGGACGTCCATGTCTTAGGATCAGAATCGTCTCTCCGTTTCCCACTCCCCTAGCATCAGGCTGCTTGGGATCTAAGCTACGCGCCCCATCATTTGATCGATTCTGCGGGATACCTGTTCTATGGAAAACCCTGCGGATACCCGCATTTCTCTTATCAGGTATTTCAACAGGACAACTTCTGCCATATCGAACAGATCTTTGGTGTCGGAGGTGTCAGTAGCCTTCAAAAGTCCCTTGGATTTGTACTCAAGGATCTTGTGCGTGGAGGTGCCGAACAGGCTTGCGGCCTCGTCGATGCCGATGAACTTTGTCTTTTGCCTTGCCATAGGTAGACCTCCCTGTCTAGTGTTGTCGGCGATTCTCAGTGATACTATTTGATACTAAGTATATCGGGAGCTCAGGCGAAAACTTCAGGGGTGGTGGGCAGATTGTTGGAGAAAGTGATATCGGCAGTGACGCGGTGTTCACTTAAAGGATCTCCCTCGTCACCGGACCGCAGCTCTACGAGACGCTAGATAGAGGAGAAACCTGGATCTCCATTGGAGACGGTCTGGCCAGTCCGTGGTTCAAGGATGTAATCGTGATCCGACTGGCGGCCGGAGAAAAGGTGGCGACCATCAAGCTGATGACGGCGTTGATTCGACTCAAACAAACGAAGGCCAAGGTGCCTAGCCTGGCGGTCCACGGCCGTTACACGACCTAGCACTCCATTCGCCCCCGCGTAGATCACTTCGGCTTCTTTGCTCGGGTACTTTGAAACAGCCCGTTGACCAAATCCACAACCGAGTTTTTGAGCAAGAGTGTTACCGCCACGAGCCGTTCCGCTGGCAGCTCATATCGTTCTCCAAGTGCCAGCAGCTCAGGATTTTGGTCGACTTGCGCATCTATGAACATCCGAGAGTCCTGCTCGCTCGTTTCTAGCGCCGTCGCGACCAACGCCTCTACATTGGCAGTCGAATACTCACCCGTGTCGCGCTCCTTCTGAGATACGGAGAGCTGCTCGCTGTTTTTTTCAAAGGCATCTGTAATCTGCTGGAAGAGTGTCGGCAACGGGTTACTGAGTAGCTCCTCGTCCACAATCGGTTTGAGGTGGGTTTCCCGATGCTGAAACGGAATGTTGATCATTCGGGGGAAAGGACTGAACCCCTTCGTCAAACAATTGGCCAGAGCGATCAACGCCGTTTCACCTTCGGCTTCCGAGTCGATGCGGTGATGATTGCGAATCGGCTCGATGAGCTCCGGGAAGATCTCCCATTGATCCAGTAATGCACCCCCAGTGACCGGATGCTGGAAATCGCCGACGACTGCTTGCTCACTGGCAAGCAACCCACCTTGCCATTTCGTTCGTTCGATCTCGTACAACACAAGGGGAAAAATGTCCTTGTATATAATCGTATTGAGCAGCTTTCCCACATCGTGCAAGACACCGCCGGTGAAGCTGTCAAATTCTGCCCGTACTGCCGTCATTTTCCACAACTGAAAATGTTTTAAAATCTCTAGTGTGTACGGCGGCAGTTTAAGGCTCTGGATGATCTCCTGCTCCTTGGGAGACGGCTCGTCCACATTTAGGTTCAGGATCTGCGCCATGTAGCCCACACTTGCACTGTGGATGAAAAAATGTCGAACGTCGAATCCTGCCTGCTGAACCTTTTGTGTGAGCTCGCTCATGGCGGTTCCCATGATTATCTTTCGTGTTTCTTCCATTCCAATCATGGAAAGGGCACTTTCCAGCGTCTCGATGCGCTGTCTTGCCGAATAACGTGCCAGATTTGAAGTACGGATGATGGAGCTCTGCAAACCTCCGTCGGGTTGAATTATCTTCGCCAGCTCCGTGTATCGCGCACCTTCATCGATCGCCTGCAAGACCTGTTGACACACGTGCGGAAAGCCCGGCAGGAGGTCCATGGCGGTATGATCCTTTTCTAGCTTCTGCCGGATCTCATCTGGCGACAACATCCCGCTCTGCGCGGACTGACCTTCACTCAACCTGGACTTGGTGGTAACGATTTCTTTTAGGTCCTGCGTAAAGATCTGGGACCAGAATTTTCTTGTCTCCTTGACATCCGCCGTGGCCTCACACCCCTTGATACCAGTCCTCTCCGAAAGCTGCATCAGATGGTCCCAGGAAAAATTCGTCTGGTCTGAATTGTGACATACAACTATATGACGGTCTTCTCCTGAATTCGCCATCATCCGGACGGTAGCTTCGCTTAAGCTGGGTACGTTTGGACCGAAGATGATACTGCATATCTGCCGCGAGAATCGTCGCGCATGTCTGGGAATGTCAGCACTGTTGTTGGCCAGAGCGATTTCCACCCGGACGGAACCCGACGAATCCTCCAGTTGACTATTCAACACCTTCTGAGCCGCATAAATGGTCCGAAAGTGGCGATAGGAATCTGCCGTTTTCAAGAGATTTGGATCCTTGGGTATCGCCTCGCAGACTATGACAATGAAGGGTTTTTCCTGATCGGGTGACACACTCTTTTTGGGGGCTTTGGCATCATTCGAATCGGATTCCGCAGGCGTTGAAGCAGAGTGGTCGGCGGGCTCAGGTTCAGGAGGTTCCAGCAAACCGTCGATAACGGCTCGCAGGTTGAAAGCAGTGCCGAGCTCTTCTTCCATCCGCAATATGGAATCTGCAAATGTTCGCTGCGCGCGTTCCGTTTCTTTGGCGCGCTCCGCCAGTGCGTATTCGATTGAGCTTTTCAACTCGTGTATCCGGAACGGTTTGGTCAGGAATTCTCCAACCCCTTTGTGTACTGCCTCAATAGCCAATTCCATGGTCGGATGTCCGGTCATGATTACAAACGCCATATCCGGCTGAATACTCTTGATACGATCGATCAGGAGATCCCCTGATATCCCCGGCATTTTGATGTCCGTGAGCACCAGATCGAATCTTTGGTCCTGCACCTTCGCAAGAGCCTGTTCCCCATCTTCAGCAGATTGAACGCGGAAACCAGCGTTCTCGAGAACACTCGTACACATAGTGCGAATCTTCTTCTGATCTTCCACAATGAGGATGTCGTTTTGGGCTGTCATTTTTCCGTCGCAGGGGTGCAGGTGCAAGTTCGGCGGACACTCTGGACCGATGAAGTTCGCCGATCTTTACACGCTGTTGCTGGGGCAGGAATAGTCACATTGTGTACTATGACAAATTGTCGATCACATTGCTACTAGTGGAATTACTAGTTCTTCGCCCATGATTTGTCTGTTTGAGAGTTTCTGTGCCTGTTTTCGTTGGATATGCGGCCAAACAAGAACCTGCAGAGGCTGCAAGTCCATCCACCATTAGTTCAGCACTTCGGAGTGTTTGCCTCCGATTCCCGTACGAACAGATGCGTCTGCCATTTCGAGAAAGGGTTTCTCCTGGTTTGGCGGAAGCGCTCCAACGCACCTTGGGCATTCAGCGGGTTCTGAGGATTTTCAAGGGCTGCGAACGAATATTCCGGGCCGCCACTTTGTTCCTCGTCAGCATACAACTCTAAGCAGTGAATAAGGTCAGGACGGGACAGGTCAAAAGGAACCCAATCGGTCGTTGCCAGGACGCCACCATACCTAAATCCGACTACGTCGGTTGTCAGACGTTCGATCCTCTCTAGCCCGTACTGGTAGGAGATGCTGAGGAAAACGACCCCTCCGGTTCGAAGGAACTCCCTGGCGCCCCTCAAAACAATTCGCCGGTACTCAAACCCGTCGTCTTCGCTGGAAGGCGGGTTTGACAGCACGAAATCTACCTGACCGCGAAGTGTGTGGAGTGCAGTTCGGTGCGGATGCGCATGAGGTAGGTACGAGTCTGCCAGCATGAAACGAACTTTGTCCCCAACTGAGTTTTCCTGAGCATTAGCTTGAGCAATCTCCACGTTGCTTGGGGATATTTCCAAACCAAAAACTTCCACTACCGATGGGATTCTAGCTGCGACGATGGCTAGACATCCTGAACCGCTACCCCAGTCAATGCCTACACCGCTCAGCATGTTCTGGTTCTCAGCGATCGCTCTGATCGCGACGAGGCTGGCCGGAGTCAAAGCAAACGTTTCCTCTGGATGTAGAATACTGATCTCGCCGAGATTGAGCATCTCATCCGGTTCCAGAGTTGTCTCTTGGTTCATGTTGTCAGCAGGTGTCAGCTACTAATCTCCTAATCCTGTCGATCGATTTTTCCATTGCGACTGGCCACGTTGATCAAGGTCAATTTGCAATTTCAGGGTTTTCTGCCAGCTAAGAGCAGCATTTGAGGCAGTCCTTGCAGTGGAGCGTACTCCCACCCTTCAGCCGCATCGCCGATCTCCTCAAACCTTACCAGATTTATGCCCTGCTCGATAACTGCATTAAGATACTGGGAAACTGTCCAGTGGAACTCATACTGCACTGCGTCTCCTGGTGACTTTTCCAGTAGATTATCCGAAGCGTTGTACTTACGTGGTTCATTGTCGAAATAGCTGTACTGAACCTCCAAGGCTGTATCCAGATCTTTCCAAATCCTTCTGAACGGGTGGTATTCGTTGATCAGGAGAAGACCCTTCGAGCGCAATATTCTAATCGCCTCGCGATAGTAGGCCCGGAGGTCTGAGACCCAGACTCCGACATGACCCCCGGTATAAACGAGATCGAAACTTGAATTCTCCAGGCAGCCAAGGTCTGAAACGTCGGCTTCAACATAGTTTACAATCAAGCCAAGCTTCTTCGAAGCGCCTTCGAGCTACCCCCAACTGTTCAACTGAAATATCAACTGAAGTCACACGGGCGCCCATTCCTGCCAACGCGAATACCGCGAGATTATCGCCGCTTCCAAGAACACAAACGTCCTTGTTGCGGACGGAACCAATCAGTTCGATTTCTTGCTCGAGGAAGACAGCTTCGGGTTGTTGATGGGCAATACGCCACGTACCCCGCCTATCATGCATTCTCGCCCACTGGGGGGACGCTAGATTCCAGCGAGTTCTATTCGCGGCGTGGTAGTCGTTCATAGTGTCGTCAGTCTACTGGCGTGGACCGGCGTAACAATGTTGTTGTTGGCGGCACTGTCTCTTTTAAATTGCGCGCCGGTGCCTACATGAACACAGAGGGGGAGACCTTGAATCGCTTCGACAGAGCGCGAATGTGTCTGACATTCAGGTCGCGTTTGCCCGCCAGGATCTCTGAGACGACACCTTGGGAACCAACGTCGGGTAAGTCCGACTGCGTCAGCCCGTGCTCCTCCATGAGGAGCCGAAGTAGGTCGGGCGCCTTGGCCCTGGGCATTGCATGGTGTTTCTCCTCGTAGGCATGCACAACGGTTCCGAGGGTATCGAGCAGAGAATAGAGCGGATGCTTTTCATCAGTTCCGACCTCATCAATAAGACCGTTGAGTCGCTCGACAGCCTTATCGTATTCTTCCTCGTTCTGAATCCGGAGCAAAGGGCTTATATTGTTCCATGATCGTCGAAGTTGTGGTGCAATGACACTCATACCTGCCATCCTCTGCGGTCGTATTCATTGTGTGTGAGCACGTGGCGTACGTATACCTTGCCTCTGTTGAAGTGAATGGAGGCGATCAAACGGTATTTATTGCCGGCGATGTTGAACACGACCAGGTCTCCGACCTTGTCAGCCGAAGGGAACGTGTCGCGCAACGCGTTGAAATTGCTGAACTCTGTCTGCCGCACGATTTTGAACCAACGAGCCAGGGGGCCTCTGCTTTCAGGATGTTGATTCCAGAACACCCTCAGGGCTTTCCGCGAGATCACGTGCACCTAGTCAATATATCGCAAAATGAGATTGATGGCAAGACGCTGACAACTTACCAGATGTGAGGCTTCAAATCCCAGGTTGGACGATCTGAAAGACATCACCTTGGCCGGTTGCTGCGGGGTTCAAAACGCTGTCAGTGCCTCTCGAGGTTGGTAGGCTCAGTCCACCGGGGTTCTTAACCTTTGTGCTGTGCGATACAAAGGGCGTTTCCATCTGGATCCTCAAATGCGAACTCGAGATTGCCCCAGGTTTGATCAAGAATCTTCCGACCGAGATGCCTGCTTGTTTGAATTCCTCGTAGATAGCCGACACGTCTTCGACATTCTGGCTAGAATTTGCCCTCGCGCTGTTCGTAATGCGTTGGCTTGTTATACAATTCTCCACCTTTCTGAATCCAGTCGGCGTTCCAGCGGATCATGGTATCAAGATCGACTGCGGGAGAACCAAACAGTCCGTTGGCTTCCGTAGAATCGCTGTGCCAGGCTATATCAGCCTCTTCGCCCTCAAAGATCGGCTCGATTCCAAATACCTCTCCGAAACGCCGGGCCACGTATCTGATTTCTGCCGGCTCTTCAGCGCCGATATTGATAGCGGTTGCAGGGACAGTACCATGGTGTAGACAACGCAGGATCTGAGCAGTGGAATCCCCCTGCCAGATTACATTGGCTACGCCCGTCCGGATATCAATGGGTTGCTCATTTAGAACCTTCAAAGCGACATCGTGAAGAACGCCATAACGCAAATCAATGGCATAGTTCAAGCGCGCCAACCGACCGGGGCTGTCGCTTTGCTTGGAGTAATATTGAAAGATACGTTCGCGCGCCACGCACGAATTGGCGTATTCGCCAAGGGGTTCGGGTGGATGGGTGTGTGGTGCACTGCCGGGACCAGCTACCTCGGCAAAAGGATATACACACAAGGTGGAAAAGGCCACAAAACGCGTTCTGTTTAGAATTTCACCAACATGTGCAGGGACCACGGCGTTCATAGCCCAGGTATCGGGCTCGGATCCGGCAGTGCCAAATTTCTTCCCCGCCATATAGACGACATTTTCCAGGCGTGGGAGAGTCTGTACGGCGCTGCGGTCCAGGAGATCGATCGCAATGGTCTCTATTCCGTACTCTTCCAACCGCTGTTGTATCTTGGGGTCGGAAAAGCGCGCCACACCAATCACGCGTTTCTCCGGAGCGGCGCGTTTGGCCATCCGGGCCAGAGTCGGTCCCACCTTTCCACCGACACCCAAAATCAGTATATCACCTTCCAAACGGCCAAACTCCTCCACCAGCGCCGTTGTGGGAGTGGAGAGAAGCTCTTCCAATTCGGCAACGTTTTCGATAACCTCGGGCAGGGAGCGGGAGTCAGGTATATCCATATCTAGAGATTCCCTTATACAAGCGAGACGCACCGTCCAACGGCAGCTAGATGGCGACGGAAAAGACCTTGGCCCGGGCCATGTGCAGACGCAGCGCCAGCTGTTTTCCCCGCAACGAAGAAAGATCGCTCTTCCCGTTCCACGTCACCACCTGATCGAGCTCGTCTCCAGACAAGGCATCCGCCTCCGCCAGGCTGAACCCTTCCAGCGCATCGATGGATTTATTCGGTTCGGTGGGCGGCGTCACGATCTCCACCTTGATCCATCCCGCCCTGTTCGTCTGAAAGTTCAGGCGCAGTTCTCGGCCTTGGCAGATACGCGCGATGGTAGTCGCCTTTCCCTCGATCGGCGCCTCCAGAGCCACCAGGCGGTCGCGTTTCCACACCGCCCAACGGAATTCGCCCTCAGGCAGCTCTGCCGGACCGTTATCATGACGGCTGTAGCGGCAGTCGTGGCAGCCCCCATTCCTCGTCGTTGAGCGGCACGAGGTTCGGACCGGAGCGGATTCTGGAATAGTGGCCGGTATCGCTTTCGAGATTGATAATCGCTTTGCGCTCGGGCCGCACCCAGTGCCAACCGTCCCGGCTCACTGCCAGCTGCACGTCCTGCTCGGAGTCGAGCCGATGATATATGGACGGAAACATCAGGTGCAATCCGGGCACGCCAGGATAGGGGCAGTAACAGGAGGTGTAGATATCGTCGGAGACGTGATCTTGCGGATCCGCCACCAGGACATAGCGGGGCGCTGACCAATTGCCGAATTCCTTGCCAGCGGTCTTGCGCACGCACCGCCGCGCGCCGTAACCGAATTCGTTCTCTTTGTGAAACATGCCGCGTAGATAAGCCGAGTACTCTCCGGTTTCCGGCTCGTAGGTAGCGACGTTCTGGGTGTCGAGAACGCTATTGCCGACGTTGACCAGGGGTTCGTCTAACACGCGCCACCGCAATCCGTCGGCGGAAACCGCTCCCTGCACGACATTGTCCCGCCTGACCCCGAACTGCTCCTCCACTAGCTTCATGGCGTTGACCGTGGGATCGCCTGTGTGGCCGGTCTTGGCGCGAAGCTCGCCAAATTTCTCCCAGTCCATTTCCGCATCCGGTTTGCCGTCGCGATAGAATACCGTTTTGGTGCCAATGGCTTTGTAGCGTTCGACGGCCGCGCCATTGGGATCCGCGAAAACGGAGTTGATCTCGAAATAATCGTGACGCGAAAGCAGATTGTTGGCACTGGAGCCCTCGTATTCTACCAAGCCCAGCTCCGGACGTTCCCAGTGAAAGCCGTCCCTGCTTTCTGCATAGCCATTGAAGCGCGCCCTCGCCTCCCCCTCGCCCCAAGTCCAGAACTACATCCGGTAAAGGCCGTTGTCCAGCAGGACGCACGGATAGACCATACGCACCTGTTCCCAGGGCTTTTCAGAGCGGAAGAAAATATCCGCTCTGCGTGCCTGCTGCACCGACAGCTTTACCCCTACAGGTGGATCCTTCAGCCAGGTCTCATTGTTCTCATTGACCTTGGCCTGACCCGCCCAGATATCGTACCAGTCCAGAAACGGTTGACGAACCAATGGTGTTTCACTCATGATGTTACCTTTCTATGATGGCATCCTCCAAGAGCGTTTTGCAATACATGCCTATCCCTCGGTCAGCGCGCAGCGAAACCCGAAGTCGCTGAACTGTTTGTCGGGGGCCAGGCTCGAGCGTGCGGCGCAGCGCGAGAAGCAGATCTGGTGGCGCCAGGAACCCCCGCGACCGACACGCCGGTTGCCCGAAGCCGGCCCCGACGGGTTGCGGTCCGGGGAGTAGGTGTAGTAGGCTTTATCGTAGAAGTCGGAGCACCACTCATGCACGCCGGCCGACATGTTGTAGAGGCCGTAGCCATTGGGACCGTCGAGACCAACACAGTGCAGCGGCGCGTCGCGTCCGCCCTGGTGGTCGGCAGGCAGATGAGCACCCCAGGGATAGGCGGTCCCTTCCAGACCGCCTCGAGCCGCTTTTTCGCGCTCTGCTTCGGTAGGTAACCGGTAGCACCTGGCGGTCACGGTAGACAACCATTCGCAGTAGGCTACGGCGTCAAACCAGTTGGTGCCGACAACGGGTTGGTCAGGGTGTTGGAATTGCGGCTCGTCCCAGAAGATCGGAGGCGCGCGGCAAGTAGCTGCAGTGAAGAGGCTGTAATCGCGCCGAGTGACGGGGTATTTGGAGAGCGCGAACGCGTCAACCCAAACGCGGCGAACGGGCTTTTCGTTGCTACCGTGCCGGTCGCTGCCCATCAAGAAGTCGCCGGCGGGGATGGCGATGGATATGGGTTTGATGAAGTCAGGCATCGACATGGCATGCTTGGCACGGAGAGAATTGCTGGCAATAAAGCTAATTATAATGGCGGTCGGTTGGAATCTTGAACGCATTGGAGGCAATGCGCCTTCTGGAATCCCATTTTTGGCAAAAGATGGGAAAGACCTCAAAAGAAGGTGTAAAGGGGCGTAACCCACGATGGCTCTTCTGTCCCTGAACGACATCGCCCTGTCGTTTGGCCCCCGTCCTCTACTGGACGGCGTGCGCCTGCACATCGAGTCCGGCGAGCGGCTCTGCCTACTTGGACGTAACGGTGCCGGCAAGTCGACGCTGATGAAGATCATTGAAGGCAGCCTGTGGGCCGACGATGGCAAGATCACCCGGCAGCCGGGTAGCCGCATTGCCCTGCTGTCGCAGGTCGTGCCAGCCGGTCTGGCGGGAACGATCCGCGACATCGTTGGAGCGGAGGTTCCGGAAAGATCTTCTGGTCCGCCTATCGTCGACATCGTGCTGTCAAAGATGAAACTCGAGCCGGAGGCTGATTTCGCCAGCCTGTCGGTCGGGCTCAAGCGGCGCACCCTACTGGCGCGGGCACTGGCAACAGAGCCGGATCTGCTGCTCTTGGACGAGCCGACGAACCACCTGGATATCGAGGCGATCGAATGGCTCGAGTCGTTTCTGTTGAAGCGCCTTGGCAGCCTGCTGTTCATCACCCACGATCGTGCCCTTATACACAAACTGGCGACAAGGATCCTCGAGCTCGATCGCGGTAGGATATCAAACTGGGCATGCGACTATGCCACTTTCCTGCGTCGGCGTGAAGCCCAGCTCGAGGCGGAGGAAAAGCAGGGCCGGCAATTCGATGAGCGGCTCAAGCAGGAAGAGGTTTGGATTCGTCAGGGCATTCAGGCGCGGCGCACGCGCAACGAGGGTCGCGTGCGCGCCCTCCTGCAGATGCGCGAGGAGCGCCGCCAACGACAAGCCGCCGTTGGCGGAGCCCGGGTTACCATCCAGGAGGGCAAGGTATCAAGCCGTCGCGTGATCGAGGTGAAGGATCTGTCCTTCGCCTATGGCGACAACGTGGTTCTGCAGCCGTTCTCGACCTCTATTATGCGTGGCGACAAGGTCGGCTTCATCGGACCCAACGGCGCCGGCAAGACGACGCTGCTGCGGTTGCTCCTCGGAGAGCTGGCGCCTGGCGGCGGCACGGTAAAACACGGCCTGCGCATTCAGGCGGCCTACTTCGACCAACTGCGGGCCCAGCTCGATGATGAACCGTGTTCGACAGCGTCGCCAATGGCAGTGATCGAGTGGACGTCAACGGTAAGACGCGGCATCTATTCGCCTACCTGCAGGATTTCCTGTTTACCAAGGAACAGGCACAGTGCAAGGTCGGTGTGTTGTCCGGAGGAGAGCGCAACCGCTTGTTGCTGGCTCGGCTGTTCACACGTCCGGCGAACGTGCTCGCCCTCGATGAACCGACGAACGACCTCGACGCCGAAACGCTGGAAGTGTTGGAAGCCATGCTGGTGGAATTCACCGGCACCGTGCTGATTGTCAGTCATGACCGAGAGTTTCTCGACAACGTGGCGACCAGCACGATCGTGTTTGACGGTTCCGGCCGGGCACGGGAGTACGTGGGAGGCTACAGCGATTGGCTGCGTCAGCGGCCGGTGCCGGCCACTGCGAGCCCGGCTAAGCCCAAACGCGGCGCGGCACAGACCCCGGGCGGGGAGCCGGCCGGAAAATCGCGTGCGCGCAAGCTTGGCTTTAACGAAAAACGCGAGCTTGATGAGCTGCCAGGGCGCATCGATGCGTGGGAACAGGAAGTCACTCAGCTGCACGCAAAGATGTCCGATCCCGGCAGCTATACAGACGGCACGGACGTGAGCGCTCTCATGGGCCGATTACAGGAGGTGCAGGCGGATCTGGCGGTAGCCTATGACCGTTGGGCCGCGCTGGAGGATCAACGGGAAACGGAGGGAAGGTAACATCCACCATATCGACGAATTCACCGTTGGCGGATCGCACACTATGATTGGCGCTATCGAGTTTAGTTTGCGCGCGCGCGCGTCAATATCTCCTGGACGACTTCGGACTTGGCATCGGCATAGTTCTGCGTGTACCTCCAGGTACGAGCCGCAAGTTCGCGTTTGGTCTCCTCGTAGAGCAACCTATCCTCAGCATGCTGCCGCAGCCGATCGCGGAACAACAGCATCTGCTCAATTTCTTCACACCCGTCAGAGAAGACGTGCAGATGCCCAGGCACATCCGGTGGATTCAACAGCCGGTGCTCATACCAATCCGGTTCTCGGACGCGTAGTGTGTATCCCTTTTTCTCCAATGGTTTGACGTACGACGACTCATCGCTTGAATCCTCCACAGCAAGTAGCATGTCGATAACCGGCTTTGCCGACAAATTGGGTACCGATGTCGATCCCACATGCTCCAGAAGCCGTGTCTTATCTTCGAGTGCTTCACGTATCTGCTGCTCTAATCGAAGGAATAGCGACGGCCACGCTGGATCGTACGGAGCCAGGTGAATCGTGCTGTTCGAGGGGAGCCTTTCCCCGACCGTGGCAGCAATGATCTGTTCCTCGGTCATCGGCGTGCTCGCCTTGGGCGGGCGTGTCGATTCATTTTCTGTCATCTACGCTACCACGGCTCCATCTCGCGCCAATCGGCCGAGAGGCTACCCTTGATGTCCAGGTCGTCCGGGCTAGCGACGGCCTCAACATACGCAGTGCTGAGTAATGGGTTAATTCGACATTGCAGCGCACGTTGGACCCACATGGCGTAACTCACAAGGTCTTCACCAATTCGACCAATGACGTGTGTGCCCCCTCTGTGCGTTTCTAGCAGTGCTTCGAGATCTTCTTCGTATGAACAATTGCAGAGCTCCACCAGGGCTCGCCAATCAAGGGCTGACAGCGACCGGCTCTTGGTAACTGTCAGCTTCAGCTCGCTGGACATGTGTTCAGCGAGCCTCCCATATCCCTTGAATTAGGTTAGTTGAGCTTGCTTGCGCGCCTACTATGCTAGCCGAGCCTGGATGACCTGCGGTTTCCAGCCGCGCTTCAAATTACCACGTAGTGGCGGTCGTCGGCTTGGGCGAAACTGAGGATTAGTGCCAGTACTTCCTCTTCCCTTCGTGTCTTCACGCAGGCCCGTCCCTCAGTTTTACAGCTATCGACGAGCGTCCTTCCTAACAAAGGGCGGGTTGACCATGGTTGAGATGAGGTCATGGTACCTCCTCGGTTTCCGGAACGCATTGCCCCATGTCTGGCTTTCCCGATACTCTCGCATAGCTTCCAAGTCGAAGTTGGCCAGGTACACACCCTCGTTTTCTTTTGACTTGACCACCACATGATCTCTTAGATTCCCGTTTCTGAGATAAACCATCCCGTCGAAAGCGACTGACTGACCTGGTCTCCCCGCTTCCCCCACGTAGTTTGCCAAGGCTACCCCCACCATGTTCTCCATGGCCCTGCTTTGAAGAATCGAGGTTCTGATTTCATTCATGTCACACGAGGTCGGAACTATTATCAGCTCCGCGCCCTTCAGCATGAGGATCCGAGCGCTTTCGGGGAACTCCATGTCGTAGCATATCATAGCCCCGATCTTTACGTCGCCATGCCGAGTATCCAAGTTGGCGACGTAAAAACCTTCGCCTGGTGAGCAGGCAGCCTCCAGTGAGAAGTCACATGTATGCACCTTCGCGTAGGTCATGACTCGATTTCCGCAACGATCGAACAGGGTCATCGAATTCCGTGGCAATCCCGAGGTTGCTTCTAGCCTGAATTATTCATAAAAATGCGGTGAGCCTCTGTACAACTGGTTGTTTTGCCCTACGTTAGGGTTACCCACAAACAACAACCAATCAAGAGGGCCACCGCAGATGGAAACTTCGCAGATCGCGCTATCGTTTGCAAACATCTCGGGCAAAAAGATCGAAGCTGATTTTGACGGTGGCATGACCACCAGTGATGGGGGCGCCCTGCTTCTGCGACCAGCGGAAGCCCGCACCGGGATCGTCGACATCAAAGCTATATCGACCATACGTATACTGACCTCATCCGGCAGCGCGTATTCCAGATCGCCTGTGGCTACGAGGACGCCAATGACAGTGACGACCTGCGTTGCGATCCGGGTCTGAAAACCGCGTGCGACCGTCTGCCTCTGACGGGAGACGATTTGGCCAGTCAACCAACCATGTCTCGTTTGGAAAACAGTGTCAGCCGCTCGGATCTGTATCGCATCGGGCTCGCTTTGCTGGAAATATTCATCGAGTCTTACGACCAGCCGCCCAAGAAGCTCACCATCGACATCGACGACACGGACGATCCGGCACACGGCGCACAGCAACTGACGTTGTTCCATGCCTACTATGACGAGTATTGCTACCTTCCGGTCCATCTCTACGAAGGGGAGTCGGGCAAATTGATCACGACGCTGCTGCGACCCGGTCGTAGAATGCGAGGCCGAGAGGCGGCAGCCATCCTCAAACGCGTGTTGGATCATTTGATCATGGTGTGGCCGAAGACGAAGATCACCTTACGAGGCGACTCACACTTCAGCACCCCTGAGGTGCACGACCTGTGCGACGGATACGGTATTGATTTCATTCTGGGACAGGCGATCAACAACAAGCTCAAGGCACTCGGCGAACCGCTGATGGAGCTGGTGGCGGCGCTGGCCGAGCAGAGCGATGAACCGGTGCGGCTTTTTGACCGCTTCGAGTATCAGGCCAAGAGCTGGCCCCGACCGCGCCAGATTATCTACAAGGCCGAGATCACACAAGGCAAAGCCAACCCGCGCTTCGTGGTGACCAATATCCGCAACCGCACTCCCGAGTTTCTGTATGAGGAGATCTACTGCGCTCGTGGGCGGTCGGAAGGCTTCATCAAGAATCACAAGACCTACCTGCAGTCCGACCGCACCTCCTGCCACCGCTTCTCGGCCAACCAATTTCGCCTCTTCCTGCACAGCGCGGCCTACGTGCTGCTGCACACGATCCAACAGATTGGCATGCGCGGCACCCAATGGACGACGTCCAACTTTAACACGATCCAACTCCGGGTGCTCAAAATCGGCGCCCGCGTGCGGGAGCAAGCCACCAAGGTCCGTTTTCACTTTCCGACGTCATACCCGCTCAAGGATCTGATGCGCACCGTCGTCCTCAACCTCGACACCTCATGATGCTTTGCGATGTCCCACTACATCCACGCACACGATCCACCAAGGGACCCGACTGTCCCAATGACATCCAAAAGAGGCTCAGATCTCCCAGACAACACCTCGACGACCGACAGCACTCGATCAACCCGCTACCAAAACGTCCAGCCATTGACCAGCGCACCGAATTCGTTCGCTTGGTGCGGATTCATGAATTATTCAGGCTAAGTGCGGGATACTGCATCTAAACGCGAACATGTAGACCTGACTCGGGAGCTTGACTCTGGGAAAACCTCGGTCGACCGCCTCTTGGATGTTGCCAAGCAGCATATCGAACGAATCCTGAACGCCGAAGTCCGCTCCTGCCTGCGACTCCCGCGTTTCACCGCCAAGAAGGCGGTGCAGGGGCTCCCCCGTTTTCTTGCTCTGTAGCGTCCACCACAGGATCTCGAGGCCGGCTTTGGCGAACTGATTCCCCTTGTAGGCGGAAAGCGAGGCGTTCAGCGCCGCCACGGGTACAGCAGTGGCATGGCGACGTGATAGACATCGAAGCGATCAAAATGAACGGGCATCATCGTAGCGCAGGATGGTAGTTAAGCCGAGCGAGTCAAGAGTTGGTCCTGGAAGACAGGTCATTCTCTCCGCACTCGATGGGCTGGATCGGAAACGAACTAAAGGGCATCTTCAAACGAGCCCGACCCCAATCACGTCCCTTCTTTCAGTCTTGCATGAGCGATTCCGACACCACCAATCGAACTACCGACCCGAAAGAACACGCGGTCCCCCGGGGGGGCGAACAGGACTTGCCGGACGTGAGTCCCAGGGACGAGTCAACCACTGCCGATCCGCCGCGAATTCGTTGGCGCGCTGTCCTTCTCTCGATGCTGTCGATTGCGGTGATGTTCTTCTACGCGATCCAGGTTTCCGAGCGCCAACGCTCCGGAGCCTTCACTCATTCTCAGTACCCGCTCACCGCCTTCATTCCGTTTGTCGTGTGGCTGGTGGCCAACGTCATACTCAAGCGGGTATGGCCCCGCATTGCCCTGAATCGGGGCGAGCTCCTGACCATATTCACCATGACCTGGGTCGCCGGCGTCATTCCCTCCTGGATCAAGATCTGGGCTTCGGTCCTCACCACACCCACCGTTTTCGCTTCCCCGGAGAATCAGTGGGAAACGATCTTCGATTTCCTGCCCTGGCATGTGCTGGCACCGACCGCGCCGGAGGTCGTCGTAAACTATTGGTACGGCCGACCCGAAGGCATGGAGATTCCGTGGGTGCAGTGGATCGGTCCGCTCTTCCAGTGGTTGGGCGCTACCACCGCCGTGGTTGTGTTCGGGTTTTGTCTCGTTTTGCTCTTTCAGCGTCAGTGGGAACGACACGAAAAGCTCACGTTTCCGCTGGCGCAGCTGCCGCTAGACCTGACCCAGGGTCTCGATGGACCTCGGCGGATGCCGGACCTGTTCCGCTCCAGTCTGTTCTGGACCGGTTTCTTTCTGGTGTTGATCCCCATGGGTTACCGGATCACCACCTATTTCATGCCCAGCCTGCCCGTGCTGGACATACTGTGGAAACACTACGCCCTGAGCTGGGGGGACGGCAGCCTGGTCTTCCGGGTGGTGCCAGTGGCAATGGCGGTGGTCTATCTCTGTCCCTTGGACATCATGGGCAGCATCGCGCTCTTCCACGTGCTGGGCTCGGTCAAATACGGCTTGATGCGGCGCCACGGGGCGCCGGACTTCGGTTTTTCTGGTTCCAGCGTGAATCCCACTTTTCCGGAATCGTTTCAGGTGCTGCAGGGCGAGAGTTACGGTGCGGTCATTTTTATCGCCCTCTGGTCGATCTGGCTGGCGCGTCGACATCTCAAGGATGTGTGGAAACAGGTCAGGAGCGGCACCGGGGACCGCGCCGATCTGTTTCGTTACCGCCTGGCCCTCGTCGGCATGCTCGTGTCAGCGGCGTACGTAATCTTCTGGGCGATCTTCATGGGAGTACACCCGTTAGCGGCGACGCTCACCTTCCTGCTTATGGCCCTCGTCTACTTCGTCACCGTGAAGTTGATAGCGGCCACCGGTTTCGCCTATCTGTTGCCCAACCGACCTCACCTCAAGGGTGAGTTTATGGTGGTGGAGATGATCGGATCCGCCTACATGTCGGCACGCAATCTCGCCGCTTACAAGGTTTTTACCAGCTATGCGTTTTTCGGCCACATCCTCATTCCGGCATGGCCGGCGCTGCCGCACCATCTGCGTATCTTTTCCTTTCGGAAACAGCCAGCATGGGTTATGGGCACGGTGCTGATCGCCTTCGTTGGAGGTTTTCTGGTCGCTTTTTGGGCGCTGTTGGATATGACTTACACAGAAGGCGCGATCATCCTCTCGGGTAACCGAGTGCCACGAGATTACAATGTTGCCGTCAACCTGATGAACAACCCGATCGAATTCCACTGGGAAAAATGGGCCCTCTGGTTCATCGGATTCTTCGAATCGGCCTTTCTGGTTTTGCTGCGCACCCGGTATCACTGGTTTCCGATCCATCCGATCGGACTTGCGTTCCAAATGACCATCGGAACCTGGGTCTACTGGTCGACCCTCTTCATGATGTGGATGGTGAAAATCACCCTGCTACGTCTCGGGGGAGTAAAGATGTACCTGGCCGGCAAACCGTTTTTTTACGGCATGGGCATCGGATATATGGTCGGCGTCATCGCCGGCACGGTGGTAGATCTGATCTGGTTTCCGGGTGCTGGTCACCGCATCCACTGGTGGTAGCCGTCAAAGTCGAATCCCGATATGATGACGAACACAACGTTTCAACGACCGTTTCCCGCTTGCGGGGCGCTTCACCGACGTCACTGCCCTGCTCTCGGGAGCGCTGCCCACGGGAATTGCGGGCGCCGGCTCGGTGTTCGGAGACTACGACAACGACGGCGACCCGGATCTCTTCGTCAGCGCGGGCCACGTGTTTGGCCGCGATCCGGACGGCTTGCTCCGCAACGAAGCCGGGTCGTGCCGTAACGTGTCCGCCGAGGCTGGGCTGGCCGAGCTCCTCCCTACTGACAATGCCATCTGGCTCGACTACGATCGCGAGCCGCCAAACGAACCGATACATCGCCCAGTTCACGCACCCGCTGGCTTGCCGCGACTACCGATCTCTTTGGTCTAATCGAGTCAAGGCTTTTTCTCTCATTCGGACATTCGGAGGATTTCTTCAACTCGCAATAATCTCATTTCGGTCTTCGAAGGAGACCGAGGACTTTGTTGAGCCGCGCAGGGCCAGCGCATTTTCTCGCGCCATCGCCAAGCCTCGATGGAGGAGGAGTTTACCAAGGCCTCATTCCTGGGGGACTAGGCCGCGGAGTATATCCGTGCCAGCGCTGACGCACCGTTCGCGCTTTGCGTCAGCTACCTCGAACCGCACCCGCCGGCATCCATCGGCGAAGCCGAGCCCAATAACAGCATGGTCCATCCGCTGCGAACGGTGGTTTCCGCCGAGCGCTGGAAGCTCAATCTCTACGGCAAGAACCAGGGCGAGCTCTACGATCTGAACGCCGACCCGCACGAGCTGGAGAATCTGTACCATCGGCCCGAGCACCGAGAGCGGGTCCGTGAGCTGGCGGCACGCATCCGGGTATGGCAGGAGGGGTGCGAGGACGAGGTGGCGCTGCCCGAAACATGAACGCGCTGCGTCTCCAAGCGATCGCGCTAACATGGTGGAAGCGACCGCCCCGCTGCCGTATCCTCTGCCACCACTGACATGACATAATCGCAGCCGTGGCGCTGGAAAGGAGAATGATCCGTGACCTGGTATCGGTTGTACCACCCGCCCGCACAGTGAGCTCGGTTTTGCGCAGGCATGTACCCACATCGCCAGCGCCGGTTACAGCGACGTTGCCGTGTTCGGGAACATCGTCAACTCTGCCAGTTCGAAAGAAGACGTCGCGAATATTCGCGACGCTGCTGCTGATACCGGCCTCAACCCCTCATTGTTCGACTTTTGAATCCACCCGTCAGCTACGCCCCGGAAGCCAGCATGGGATACCGCTTTTGAATCCACCAGTCAGCGTGTGGCATGCTACAGCCAAGCGCGGCTTGTATCACTAAGTTGACATCCACGGGCACACGACGTAACTCAATTCGAAGGCTACTCTTCTCCCAACCGATAACCCCATATTCTGCCCATGCAGGATGGCGATCTTGATCTGTCTGTGGAACAGGAGCACCAACACTTCCTGGATTGAAAAGGGTGATATCTCCATAACGACGAACCATCTGTGTGTGCTTATGTCCTCCAGCCAATACCGTGGCGTGATAGCCAAACAGCATCCGTTCGAGGTCTTCGTCAGGAGTCGTCGAAGAGATTCCTTCTTCATTAGACTGTGGGGAACCGTGATAGCAAAGAAGACCTGTGGTAACATCAAGAGGCATTTCGACCGTTGCTCGGAATGTACGCAGATAATCGAGATCGTCAGGTGAAAGCTGACTGACACCCCAGAATTGAATCTCGGCGGTGAACCGATGACCCTTCTCGTTGCGCCGGGGTGGATTCAGGAACAAAGCATCCATGTTGCCCATGACGACAGAACTGTTTAGAGTTTTCAATTGGGCAATGACCTCACGTGGCTGGGGGCCATCAGCGGCGATATCACCCAGGCACACGACGTGATCAATGTGTTCTGTTTTGAGATCGCTCAAGACAGATTCCAAAGCCACTAAATTTCCATGGATATCAGAGATGATGGCGATTCGCATGTGGCTCCTCTTTTTTATCATCGTTGTACTACGTTGCCATTCATTCGAGCATGTTATGTAATCTGCTGTGGCAACAGATGGTGTACATCATTCGTCCGATAAAGCCACAAAAACCTTCCATTTTGAATTATTACCTCGTTAATAGAGGTGTTGCTTATCTTAAAAAGAACAGCCGTCTTTGGATTGACGCCGGCTAGAGTAGATACAAGGAAACGAATCAGATTTCCATGGGCGGCAATGAGAATCTGATCATCCCAGGTATGTTCAGAAAGAATTTGACGAGCAAATTCCTTTATTTCTGCACGACGCTTGCGGAGGTCCTCCTGAACTGCTTTTCCACCGGGCGCACGACCTGGCTGGCTCATGAATCCACGGATCTCCCGCAAGGAGGCCGTGACTGTGAAAGGCGTGCTTGGATGAAAATGTCGTATAGCAAGGCCTGTGTAATATGCCCTAGATAAATCGCTTGTGTATATGTGGGTAAAATGTTCTTTGGCTAACCGTTTCGCTACCCGAGCGGCTTGTTTCTCTCCTAAAGAAGTAAGGGGTGCTCCTAACTCTCCTGGCCTCTCTTCACCACTGGCCTGTCCATGACGAACAAGTACAATCTTGAAATCGTGAAATTCTGATCGTGTAGTTTTAGACATTCACTTGCTCCTATAGACACCAATTTTCTCAATTAACAATTTCGGTCAACGTTATGCCGGTTTGCGAACGCCTCGTCTCAGCGAGGCGTTGCCGCAGGCCGAGGAGCGAAGCGACGCAGCGCAAAACGCGCTGTTATCGGCTGCGGACGAAAAACTTCATTCATGTTCCACCTTTGAACGTAAAGCATTCGCTATTCTTGTCTGTCCGCTCTTGATTGCCAAATTCAAAGCGGATACGCCATCTGCATCCATGGCATTTACATCAGCCCCGGCTTCAAGCAGCACTTCCACTAAACCCGCCTGATCATCTTCTACCGCGACGATCAAGGCAGGTTCGCCGTCCGCATCCACGGCGTTGACATCCGCTCCGGCTTCAAGCAGCACTTCCACCAAACCTGTCTGACCATCTTCTACCGCGACGATCAGGGCTGACTCACCGTCAACGTCCACGGCATTGACATCCGCTCCGGCTTCAAGCAGCACTTCCACCAAACCCACCTGACCGTCTTCTACCGCGACGATCAGGGCTGACTCACCGTCAACGTCCACGGCGTTGGGATTGGCGCCGGCTTTAAGAGCCGCTTCCACCAAACTCGACTGGCCGGCGTCCACCGCTTGGATGAGCACCAAATCATCCTTTCGAGGGGTCGAATTTCCCACTGTGCCAGACCAAAAGGAGCACGAGGAAAACGATATCGTTAAACTGAGAATTACAACGATACTAGTCATGATGAACCTCCTGAAAATTAACTCTTCAATGAACCGTTGCCGATAACGATTTCGCCGTGCCCGAACCGCGAAGCTCGTGCCAAGATAAATCCGAAACCTTGGGAGTGACAAATGTCATGAAATAGGTTGATGTTGCCCAGTGGGTGAGAGCTTTGGCTCAATTCCCACCGGACCAAAGCCTAGCCAGCAGGTCCGTAGCGAACCCGCGTGCGTTTCCGCGAGGAAGGGTGCGAAGCCGGGTATTCGCACATCGCCTTGCCATCCCGCATCGTGTAAACCGTCTACGTAGCCTTCGAATGTGATTTTTTCCAGTTCGTGAATCTTATCAATCTCTACGTTGCCCATGGCAATTGACATGAAAATCATTGGCGATAGCTCTTGCCCGATAGCGCCGATGCCCGATAGCTGCCAGTCAATGGCAACGATCTCGTTCGTACCATCGGACAGGTCTCGAGACAACAGGTTAACCCGGGCCGCGTCAAGGTGTCCAAAAGTCTGAGGCAACCGATCGTATAAATTGGCAAGCCAGGTCTCGCGTTCCTGCCAAAGATTCGAAATGGCCGAAGTGACGCCTGGAGGATACATCTGTTGCACCAAAGGGCGGTCGAAGGACGTGCGAATGAGTTCAAGGGCGGAGGGTACATCGACGTCTTTTCAAAGCTGGGGCATGCGTTCGTATTCGCGAAACAGCCAGTCATAGTTCGGTAAGGGGCGATCCGTAAGATAGGCCCCATTAAATCGGCCTAGCCATATGCCCCTGTCCGCCCTCATTAGAGCTGGATTCGCTCATATCCTCCATCCATAACCAGATCTCATTCTCGGATTTGCGGTCGACGTGGAAACAGGACGGTACTTTTAATCCACCAGGAATTTCGTTCAGCAGTTCAGATTCATAGAGCAGGGCTTCACGTTCCCAGGTGGCATCGCCTAATTGGTGCCTGTCGGTTTCCCTGTCCAGGATCTTTAGAAAGAACGACCACGCTACCGTCTCGCGTCCGGTATTGGCCGTCCCCAGGAGCTTGAACACTTTGCTACCTGAAGCGCCACCGTGAACCTGCTCGCAGTGCGAGTCGACAAGGGCAGCCTCCGGCTGTTTCAGGGCATTGCGAATTAGTTGGGTAAGCTCTGCTTCCGTTATTTCCGCCATCACTTCAGCAGTTTCGTCCTGGCCAGATTGTTCTATGACTTTGGCAATGCGGGTATTGGCAGTCATGATTTTCTCTATCGATTTAGGGAATACACTGGTCTATAGAGTCCTTTGAAAACAGATTGATATTTTTCGCCTAACAGGTTGTATCCGAAGTGTGTTTCTACTATTCAGACGGGCACTCCGGGTTCATGTTCATGCAGTTCCGGTTGTTGAGTATTCGGTACATAGGATGTCGACGGTGAATCTGGTCCATCCGACATCGAACCAATGTGGCTGTGTGTGAAGAACCACCGATGAGAGGAATGCATGTTAGGGCGAGAAGGACTTGAAGCCACGTCCTTCGACGGAAGCCTGACAGATCGGATCTATCAGATCATCCTGCTGGAGTTTCGAAGGTGATCAAGAACCGACTCGACATCGCTGTCCGTCGGCTTGTCCAGCACAAGAATCTCTTCGGCCGAATCGGGGCCGAGGATGAAGCCTCCAGGGCAGATGAGCCGCACATGGGGCACGGCCCTTGACAGCTCGTTTACCCACAGCCCCTGTGGCCGATACCAAACTCTAACATGAACATCCTTGACACCTCCTCTGGGAAGTCCCGGCTTATTTTAATGTATCATTCATCGGCACAGTGAATCACATCCACACTCCAGGGCTCTACTGTAAGACTAAAAGCACCATCAGTGAGAGAGAGCGTGGAGCCCTTGAGCAAGTCTTGCGCCTCCTTCGTCTTCCACCGTGGACATAGTGTCACCTGAGCTTCTTTGTCCTCGACGTTGAACAGGAACAGCAAACAGCCACCTTGCCGAGAGCGTCTCACCACCGGCACCACCCTGTCTCCTTCTACAGTCACGGGCGGCTGAACACCAAACTCCTTGGCCAGGCCCAGCACCAGCGTGGGCTGCCCCACATCCCCAAATCCAGCGGAGAAGGTCAACCCGTACCAGGTAAAGCGTCCATCCTCCGTTCGCACTGCCACGGTGTCGGTACCCAGGGATGCGATGGCCTTGGTTCCACCTCTTGGCTCAAGGACCGCGTATCCGCACGGTGTCGTAATGGTGACCGGGCTGTAGGGAGTCTCCATTCTGTTCTGCCCTTGCTGGATGTCACGTTCGGTCACGCGGTTGACGTCCGCCACACGCACGCCAAAGTGCTGTGCAAACCCTTCGGGCGGGTGGTAGCTGGACTGTCCATCGCCGGAGTACATGCCAAAGCTACCCTCCGCAACCAGATGGGTCTCAGGGCTATCCTTCAGCGTACGCATAATCCGTTGCTGCATCTCCTCTGTCATCAATGCCACATTGGGTAGAAACAGCAACCGGTAGCCCGACCAGTCCATCCGAGGGGTCACCACATCAGCGGGTATGCCATGGGTCCACAACGTTCTATATACCCCACGCAGGTCGGCCATGTATCTTGCGTCGTATGGCTTCGGCGACCGGTCGCTGAAGCCAAAGACTTCGTGGGACTGGGAGTGATAAACGATTGCTACATCTGCCTTAGGGCACTCCAGGGGCAAGTGGTCCTTAAGGCCCTCGATCTGCTGAATTGTATGGGCCACGCCCTCAAAGCGAGGAGTCGGCTCACCGTCCAGGGCCACCAGGTTGAAGCCCGGCGACTCGAAGCTCAGATACTCGGGTCGGTACTGCCAGAACATAGCGCCCGCCGCTCCTCCGGCCAGGGTCATCCACAACAACATCGTCAGTTCCCGAGGGTCGGACTGCTTGGTCTCCCAGCCCACTCCGGCGGGACTCATGCCGGCGTAGATTTCCTCGTTCCACCAGCGCCCATTGCGCCCCACGCTGCGTGCAAAATCGAAAGCAAAGGCCCTCTCCGTAATCTTATAAGGATCCTCAGAGGTGAGCAGATCATTGGAGCTCATGGACATGCCCCAACTGTCCACATGGCAGGCGCATTGCTCATCCCAGGGTCGGGGTCTCGAGAGTGAATGTGCCCGCATCTCGTGTTTCGGGTCTATCTGCTCCACCTCGTTTACCATCCATTTTAGGTGATCCACTAGATTTTCATAGTGGAACTGTCGGTAGGGCAGCATCTCTACTATGGCTTGATTGGATCGCGGCGGCTCCACATCCTCCCAGCGGCGGTATCGACGGAGCAGCCGCCTGTTCAGCTCCTCCAGCGTGAACCGCTCTCGCAGCCAGGTCTTATATTTAGCTTCGGTGCAGTCGCAGTAGCAAGGGTATTTTTCCGAGTGCCCGGACGATGCTGGAGCGACGCCATCCCACAGCCCCCAGATGAGCAGGTTAGGACGGTCTTTATACCGGTTCACCACATGGCGTAGCAGAGCCCCCCCGTACTCACGCCAGGCCGGGTGGTCATAGCAATGTCTTATGCCGCCCTGAGGGAACGCCCCAGCGCGATAATCAGGGGCTGGTTCCCCCCGATAGTTTACAATACGCATGTCGGGATTCTCCCTCGTCAACCATTCCGGACATGCACCATGAGTGCTTAGCATGATGTCTAGCCATACATACAATCCATGTTTCTCCGCCAAGTCGAACAGCTGGTCAAAATCTTCCAGCTCATATTGGCCTGGTCGAGGCTCCATCCAATTCCAGTAGGAAGCGCTACGTACAACGCGAAAACCGGCCGCACGCAGCCGGGCAAAGTCCTCGTCCCAGCACTCCTGCTTGGGGATGGGCGCTCTATAGTACTCGACACCTATGGGGAACGGAGTCTCGGGATGCTCAAGGCGCTTCGCTTTGTCCATCATACACCTCCTCTGCGGCCTATTCGGGCGTTCTACAAAACAATAAAAGAAAAGCCTTACCAGCCTCTGCCTGCAAGCACACTCTGAATGATTTTGTTACTTCCCAGTCCCCGGAGAGAAAATTTCGCCTGCTACTCATTCCTTGTAGGCTATCGCTTTGACCTCTACTAACATGCCGGAGAACAGTACATTGGTGACCACAGTAGTGCTGGCCGGCGGGTCTTGCAATGCCATTTATTCTTCCTATTCTTCCTATACTTCCTATACTTCCTATACTTCCTATACTTCCTATACTTCCTATACTTCCTATACTTCCAATACTGAGGACTACCCTGGGTACAACGAGGTGAGGCGGAGCTACTGGAGCGCTGAACAGATCCTTCGCGACGACGCTTCCGGCCCGGATCTTGCCTACCCGGTTGCGGTCGAACTCGAGCCCGGCAAAATCTTCGCAGCCTACTACTTCATGGAGGACGACGGCAATAATTTCGGCGGCACGCGCTTCATCGCCGGGACCCACTTCCTACTCTAGGTTATGGTCGACGTCGTCGGCATCGGCTGTTGTTGCATCGACTTTCTGGGCATCATTCCACGGCTCCCTGAACTCGACGAAGAGTTCGACCTGCTCGACTCCTTGCAGCAAGGCGGAGGTGAGGTCGCAACAGCGCTGGCGACGGCGGCGCGGTTGGGCGCTTCGGCGGCCTATCTGGGTCGCGTGTCCGATGATCTCATCGGGGTGATGATTCGCCACGACTTCGAGCGCTTCGGCGTCGATACGAGCCACCTCCTGATCGAACCGGACGAGCGCTCCCTTTCCGCCATCGTATTGGTCCACAAGGAATCTGGAAAACGCTCGATCCTGGTTGGCGAGGCAACTGTCTCAGCTTTGTCGGCCGAGGAGGTACCCCCAGAACTCATCGAAGATGCGAGGATCCTGCACCTCGACGGCACCGAAGCGGAGGCCGCCATGGCGGCCGCGAAAAGGGCCCGCCAGGCGAATACGACGGTCCTGCTCGACGCCGATGTCTCAGCGCTCGGTCACGACGCGGACGAACTGATCGGCTGCACGGACATTGTCGTCGCATCCACGGCCTTTTCGCACGAACATACCGGCTTCGAGGATGCCGCGCCGGCGGTCGAATCACTGCGGGAAAAGGGGCCGCAGACCGTCATCATTACGCAGGGCGAAAAAGGCGGCGTCGGCCTGGATGTCGAGGGACCGTTCCGCTTCACCGCCTTTCAAGTCGACACCGTAGACACGACCGGGGCCGGCGACGTTTTTCACGGAGGCTTCATCCGCGGCCTGCTGGCGGGCTGGTCTATCGACAGGATCGTGGAGTTCGCTGCTGCCGTCGCAGCCATCAAGTGCACGAAGCTCGGGGGCCGAGCGGGAATTCCTGAGATGGCGACAGTGAAGGCTTTTTTGGAAGAGCGGCACGATGAGTTTCAGTTCACGCGCCTGTAGTGCAGAAGCACCAAACGGAGAGACTCAAATGGCACATAGAACGATGGTTGACGTCGGCAAGCAGGTCCGGTTGTCCCGCATCGCGAATCCGGCCACGGGCAATATGGTGATGGTGCCTATGGATCACGGCGTGATCCTGGGGCCGATCGAAGGCATGGATGATGTCGCGGGTACCGTTGACAAGGTCATCGAAGGAGGCGCGGACGCCATCGCCTTCAACGCCGGTATGGCGTCGAGTCTGTATGAACGTTACGTCAATCGCTGCGGAACCGTGTTCCAGTTGACCAACGCCATCACCGACGACTTCGATCTCACGCAGATAGCCACCGTGGAGCAGGCCCTGCGCCAGGGCGCCGACGCGGTTTCGATCCAGGTCATCATCGGCTCGGAACAGGAGACGCGAATGCTGGAACAAGCCGGCTCTGTGGTGGAATCCTGCTCACGCTGGGGTCTGCCGCTGCTGATGATGATGTATCCGACCGAAGAGATGTTTTCGGAGATAGGCACCGAAGCGGTGGTGCGAGCCGCTCGGGCCGGCGCGGAACTGGGAGCGGACATTGTGAAATCCTCGTACACAGGGGATCGCGAATCCTTCCAGCGGCTCGTCGACTGCTGCCCGGTCCCGGTCGTCGTCGCGGGGGGACCGAAAGCGGACACTGAGCTCGAGATCCTGGAAATGATTGCCGAAGCGATGGCTTGCGGTGCTCTCGGCATCGCCCTGGGCAGGAACATCTGGCAGAGCTCAGACCCGGCGAGGATGGTCGCCAGCATCGTCGAACTGGTCCACGAGGGGAAAAGCGTCAGCCAGCTTGGCTGGACCGGTTGATCTGAGGGCTCGCCGGCCGCGGCGACATTTGAATTCGGACATGATCACTGCCTTGATCTCGAGATAAAGGCTAATGAAGTCTATAGCCTTTCTTCTGTTTTAAAAAAGGGTTCTTCTCCGGCAGCGCATTCGATCGTCAGCAATTTTGCTGGCCCCAATGTATCACAGTTTATTTTACAATAAGGGATTGCGGCGCGCGCGCCGCCTGTGATTTCTCGCTTATTATAAAGCAGGTATCTGTCTTTCTTATCTGATCATCTCCATAAACTGCAAACGCCCCCCGAAAAAAAACGCCGCACCAGAAGCACGGACCCACGGCGAGAGTATCGATAATGCCATTTATTCTTCCTATACTTTGATGATCGTCTATACTATTTCCGGTATCATGGCTGGTATCGCTGGTATCGTAATGACTTCAGAGCTCAATTCAGGAAGTGAAGAGTTCGGCGACACCTGGGAGCTTAATGTTATCGCAGCGGTGGTTGTCGGCGGCACCAGTCTAATTGGAGGAACAGGGCAAGATTATCGGAACGTTGATTGGCTGTGTGATTATTGAGGTAATCAATAACGGGATGAATTTGATGGCGATAAGTTCCAATACGCAAAAGGTGGTACTTGGTCTCGTCATTCTTCTTGCGATCATAGCTGACAAAATAAAAAAGGGTGAGATCGAAATATTTCAGAAGAAAACTAAATCTGCATAAAATAGAAACGGGGTAGAGTTATGGGTGAGAAAGTAAATTGTCAGAGTATGTTAATCGGAAACTTCGGGATGCCTGTTTGGGAGAACCCGACAGAATTTATGATGGAGGCGGTTTTTAAGCATCATGGTATGAAGTGTCGCTATATTTCAACCGAAGTTCCGGCAGATAAGCTTGAGGATGCTTTTAGCGGCGTAAAGGCGATGGGTTATAAAGGCTTTAACTGCACCATGCCTCATAAACAGTCCATTATACCGCTTCTGGATGAAGTGGGTGAGTCAGCCTCTGTGATGGGAGCTGTTAACTGTGTGGTTGAACAGGATGGCAAGTATATTGGCCAGAACACTGATGGGAAAGGCTACGTAGAAGCTTTAAGTCAAATCACTGAAATCAAAGGGAAAAACATTGTAATTCTTGGAGCGGGTGGTGCCGGACGGGCTATTGCGGTGGAGCTTGCGCTTACAGGTGCAGCTTCGATTACGATAGTAAACCGCACGGCGGCAAGTGGTCAGGAATTGGCGGATTTGATTAATGAGAAGACTTCGGCTAAGGGAAGTTTTCAGCAGCTCGAAGGGGAGTATGTGGTAGCAGACGAAACTGACATTGTGATTAATGCCACTAATATTGGCTTATATCCCGATACTACTAAGGTTCCGTTTGCATTGGACTCCCTCAAAGATAGCATGATCGTTTCCGACGTGATCCCGAATCCTCCCGAGACAGCTTTTATTAAGGACGCAGCTGAGCGCGGTTGTAAAACTATCGACGGTCTGGGCATGCTGGTTAATCAGGGCCGCATCAATGCGAAATACTGGTCGGGTAAGGATGTTGATGCAGGAGTTATGCGTAATGCGTTGGAAGAGCTCTTTGCCTGAAATTAAAAATTAAAAACTAACAAACTAATAATTCATGATATCGTGAAAGTGACGAGGGCACCGTCGGCGTGGTGGTAAATCTAATTATTACGGCAAGTGAACAAGGAGAAAAAACATGACTGAGCGGCTAGGTTCAACAGCGCAAAGACTAAGTGAACTCCCCTACGAAAAGAGGGTTTGCAGGATTGAGAAATATCCTACCTGTCTGAATCCTCCAGCCGGTAGCAGCTCCGTCGCACGTGCCACTATGGAGGAGGAGATCAACGCCATCGCCGATGCGGGCACCGAGGTTTGGGTCGTCCACGCCACCAAGAGAGGAAGCCGGGGCATACCGCTATGGCCCTCCAAGATGCTGGAGACACCTCCAGACGCAGACCCGGAGCGCATCTCCAGGTTCCTTAATCTGGCGCACAAAAAGGGCATATTAGTACTGACCTACTATCCGTTCATCTTCACCACACAGTTATTGAAAATAAAACCTGAATGGATGATCCAGATGCTGGACGATGGTGGAGAGGAGGTGTGGAACGAGGGCTGGTTTTGCTGGAACTCCCCCTATCGGGACTGGCTACCAAAATACCTGAACGAGATGCTCGACTACTTTGATTTCGATGGCATCTACTTCGACGATATGAACTGGGGTTCACACTCTGATGCCGACCAGAGGCGAACTGGCGGTTGCATATGTTCGTATTGCCGGGAGCTCTATCTTAAAGAGAGCGGTAAAGAGCTTCCCACGAAGGTAGATATGGCCTCCCTTGACTTCAAACGTTATATCAACTGGCGCTATGAAAAGTTTAATGAGGGTGTTGAATATGTGGCGAAGGGCATATATGCCAGACACCCCGACGTAATCATAGATTGGAACTACTACGGACGCCCATACTATTACGGACGCCAATATCACAAGACACACGACACAGGCTGGCAAACAGCCCACCCGCTCAATCCACTGCCAGATACTACCCACTTCTTTCTGGAGGCAGGCATTGAAAATCTGGGAGCGAGCTTTCTAGCTAAGCTGCTGAGAGCGGCAGGCCCGACCTTCGGGTTCTTCTATCATGGAGACCAGAGTGCTCCCGAGGTAGGGACGGTACCTTATCCTGTGCCTATCTCTGCCACCATCCATGCCCTATCCGCCGTCGTCAAAGGAGGAGCATCCAACACGGTCGGTCTTGATGCAGGAGACCATACTATATATGGGGATGCGCTTAAATCTGTATTCTCCGAAGTGAAAAAGCTTCAGCCATATGTGGGTGGAGAATCGGTCAAGCACCTGGCCCTCCACGTTTCTCAGCAGACGAGGGACTTCCGGTACCATGATAATCCCGATGGTTTCTGGACCCTGCTCAGAGGAAGCCACGAGATGCTTAAACGATCTCACATACTCACGGAAGTCGTCTTCGATCAGCAACTCACATACGAGAAACTCTCACCTTACAAGGTTCTCTTTCTTTCCAATAGTGCCTGTCTCTCAGACCGTCAGGTTGATGAAATAAGGCGGTTCATCTCGGAGGGGGGGGGTCTCATCGCCACACATGAGACATCTCTCTGTGATGAACTCGGCCAGAAGAGAGATAACTTCGGGCTGGCCGACGTTTTGGGCGTTGACTATCAAGCTTCTGAAGTCCAAGAGCCAGTAAAGATCGACACTAAATTTGGCGAAATCGACCCCACCGAAAGTAACATCTACGTACCCCAATCCGAAGCTCTAAGAGACGAATTTGGTCACGCTGTCGCCTTCGGAGCAAAACAATCGAGCATCTCTACAAGGCGGGGCAACGAACCCGAAGTCCTTTTCACAAAAAGCAACCTTAGGTGGAAGGGACATGGGCCGCCCCTTGCAGAGTTCTATGCCTATGCAAACTACGACTCAGGATTGCCTGCCGTTGCTACTAACACCTTCGGAAAAGGGAAAGCCATATACGTTTGTGGAGACATCGGAGATGGTTACAACCGTAGCCCTCTCCCACAGTTGAAGCGATTTATCTCTCATCTAGCACGAATGGCCGAGCCATCTATAGAGTTAGAGGCGCCGCGAGTAATAGAGCTGTCGGCTTTTAACCGCAAGCCAGGCCAGTTGATGATTCATCTCCTCAACAATCCGTTGCCCTTTGTCCCCTGGAGGACCTCACGGGCAGACAGACAAAAGTACTTCCATATTGATGAATTGCTACCTGTGCATGATGTCGTCATCAAGTTGAACGACTTCAAAGCAAAGTCTGCTTCCCTTCCTTTTCAAAACCGGCCGTTGGAAGTAACGAACGATCCGACTACGATTCTGGTGCCAAAGGTGCATATCGAGGAGGTTGTGCTGGTGGAGTTGGCTGACGAGTAGCCACCATGAGCTAGTTTACTCGACAACAATCAAGCTGGGTTCCGTGCTTCTGGTGCGGCGTTTTTTTTCGGGGGCGTTTGCAGTTTATGGATAGGGGGTTATGGGAAACGGTGCCGAAGCGCTGGCGTAGATCTATTTCGGGCGCCTGAACGCCGCTTTTGCGCAGCCTGTAGACATACCTCGCCCGCAGAGGACCAGGCGTAGTCGAATTCAGTCTGCGGTTGGGGTCGTGCGGGTGCGATCGGCGGCGCTCGCGCTGGCAGGCCCATGCCGTGCAGATAGCGGCGGATCGACGTTGGGTCGGTGAGGGCGGCGATGATCCTCATCGGGCCGCCGCATTCCGGACACCTTGTCACATCGGGGCGAAAAACCCGTGCCAACAATGTGGCCCAGGAGCCGCGATAGGTAGCTGCGGGCGTATGATCCTGCCCTGTATGTCGTCATCCCACGGCACAGTGAATCACGCTCCGAGGTTTCCTGAAATGCCATCTCGCGTTAACAGCTATTTCCTGAACACGCATCGGGATGTTGCCGAGAGACGTGCAGTATTGTGGAACTGCGAGGACAGGGCACTCGTGCGATGTCATATCTTGACCACCACTGGTAATCTTCACTGCGGGCTAGTTTCGAACTACGAGGCGGTTGTTAAAGATCCCAAGTCGCAGGAGTTGGCAGATGCATACTGGCAGGATTCGCCGGCCATCGTAACCGAAGATAATAGGCACGACGTAGAACTGCTGGCCGACTGTGGCCTTTACTTTCCGGACTGGGCGAGCTTTGTGGCCCAGAAAGCCTATCAAGATTTATGGGGGCGGTTGGGACGGCCTTGAATTTCGTAAGTGTTTTCGACGAGAAAACAGGGCATACGGATTCGGACGGCCACTTAACAAGCGGGTGCAGCGGACTCGCTTCGCTCGCCGCTGACCCACGTCGTTGGAGAAGTGAGAGGACCCATGCTTACGGCAGCGATTATCGGTTGTGGCCGGGTGGTTCAGGTAGGACACGTCCTGGGCTTCGGGGCGACGCAGGATCGGATCAAGGTTGTTGCCTTGTCCGATCCGGTGGCTGAGAACCTTGAGATCGTCGGCGCGGCGCTCGGCGTACCCGAGGAGAAGCGCTTTATCGATTACCGAAACATGCTGGACGTTGTCGACTGTGATTTCGTCGACCTGGCGTTGCCGCATTTCCTGCATGAAGAGGTGACGATTGCCTGTGCTCGGGCCGGACGCCATATCCTGGCCGAAAAACCTCTCTGCACATCAGTTGCCGCCGGCGCGCGGATCGCCGCGGCGGTGCGCGACAGCGGCGTGGTTTTCGGCATTCAACACAACTACACCTGTTTCCCTCACCACGCAGCAATCCGCCAGGCCATCAAGTCCGGACTGATTGGCAACCCCTATCTGGTTCGCTACGAATCATTCTTCAGCGGCAGACACTGGCCGGGCGCAGCCGGGTACGACCCGGACTGGCGGGTCAAACTGAATCGCGGCGGCGGCGGCGCTCTGATCGATCCCGGTTATCACAGTGTTTACCTGAGTGAGCTGTTCATGGGGCAACCGGTTGAGCGGGTGGTTGCTCGCGCCATCGCAACTGAGGCCGGGGAAGTCGATGATCTCGCCCTGACCATACTGAGCCATGAGGGCGGCGGCGTCTCCTCTGTGCAGATCGGCTGGTCCGTGCACGGCGGCAGCCCGGCCGTCGTCGAAGTGCACGGCAGCGCGGGAAGTCTCCGAATCGGCGACCAGAACGTCATCGAGCACCACGACGCCGGCAAAGAGGAATGGACCCCTTACTTCGTACCCGAGGGGCGCTTGAGTTTTGTCGATACATACGTGGGAATGTTGAACGAGTTCGCGACCGCTGTGGCGGGTGGGCGACAACCGACGTACGGCCTCGATGCCGCGCTTCATACTCTGGCGATTATTATGGCCGCGTATGAGTCGGAACGTGTTGGCGAAGCGGTCTCGATCAGCTCGCTCGAGCGACAGATGAATTGAGGTGCGCGCCGTGCAGTGCGGGATAGGCTCTCTAGGGGCACGGGACAAGACCATGAGCTTCCAACCATCGCATCCAGCGGACGCGGATAAAACTGCCGCACCGCTGATGCGCGTCGTTGGGCGGATAAACCTATTGGGTAAATGGAGGTCGATGCCGCGGATTCGAGATCCGTAGATTCAGGCTTCGTAGATTCGAAAGGGTTGCGCCATGAAACAACGTGATGAACTCCCCCTGATGCTCGGCGGCCACTCATTTGTCCAGCAACTGGGTAACGACCCCATCCCCGATGCCGGCGTCGTGATAGAGATCGTGGCCGCGTGCCTCGACGAAGGGATCCGCTGGTTCGACACCACCTTCAAACCGGAGCGGATTGCACTGGGCGCCGCCCTTGCGAGCCTGGGACGCCGAGAAGAGGCCACGGTCGCCTGCTGGAGCCACTTCGGGATCTTTGGTCCAGAGGACGAGTGCGATTACCCGGTACCCCTGGAGCCGCACCACCTCAATATCATGCAGGAAGACCTGCAGAGCGACTGCGTTGACGCAGTGGTGGTCCATCCGCGTGCCACGCGCGACTGCCCGGAGCGCGAGCCGGAGCAGGTGGCAGTGGCCACTCGGTGGAAGGAAGAGGGACGGATCCGGATGCTCGGCAAGCATATGCCTGGAAGCGACGCAGGGAGGGTCTTTGGACACGACAACCCGTACGACTTCCAGGTACAACCGCACAGCGTCGCCCGGGATGCCACAGGTGCCTTCGAAGCCTGCCGAAAGCTGGGGTGGTTGAACATCGCCTGCTCGCCGTTTGGCCGAGGGTGGACCCTGGACCGCATCGTGGACGCTGAAGGCCGCGCCGGCGATGCGGGATTCCGAGCCCATGTGGCGGATCTGATGCTCCGCTACGCGCTGTACAGCCCGCACGTGGACCGACTTATCGTGGCCATGCGCAAGCCCGAATGGGTCCGATCGAACGTCGAGAGCGCACGGTGTGGTCCGTTATCTGACGAAGAGCGCATCTGGCTGCTGGACCACCTTCCGAAGGACTAGGCCCTCCATCGGCCACTCCACCGTGTCTCTGCTGTGGGGTAGATCGTTCCCTGCGTCAATAGGATTTCGAAGAGAATGCGGGATGCCCGCGAGCTGAGAAGGAAAGCTCATTTGAGTTTCACTCAAATTCATGCCAACTCCGCATCATGGTTTATCTCTTCCTGGTAGGCGTTCACTCTATCCTCCATCACGTCATCAAATGAGATCGGCTTGCCCACATACCCCGACTCCAGGACGGCGTAGCAAAGGGCCAGGCCCTTCATCCCAGTCTCACCCGTTACCTCTGGCTCCCGGTCCTCCAGTATGGCTTGTGCAAAGTCCAGCCGTTGCATGGCCGCAAGCTTCCGGTCAGATTCCGTCCAAGGCAGTCTGTGAGATGAGAGTCTTCTCTCCCCTTGAAAGAATGGAGCAGTAAGGTCATCCAGTTGATAGTGGGGAACCAGCGCCAGTATCTCCTCATCTGAAAGGGAGTGCTCCTCGCCGGCTCTGATTACCTGGACAGGATTGCGCAGAGCAATGGAGCCTTCGCTGCAGTAGATGACGCTCGCACTAGTCGGCTGGCCTGGCGTAGCGATGCTCACGGACCACTGACCCAGTGCCCCCGAGCTGAATTGCAGCATGGCCAGTGCGGTGTCCTCAGCGGTGCATTCGACGGTCTCGCCCTGGTCTATCTCTTCTTTGACTCGGTGACCGTACACCTTCTCCAGCATCTGGGCGGGCCTGTCGATCGTGTGCCTAGCCTTCTCCCACAACGCCGTCTGGGCATAAACAGTGCTCACATCGCCGAGGTAGTACAGGAGCAGGTCGGCGGTATGCACGCCGTGTTCCACAAAGTAGCCTCCCCTGAGCTTCATATGCCTCCAGGCGCCACCCCCACCGTGCCCAAGGGTACGAGTGCCGCTGAAACCTATGTTGACTGCCAGCCGCGGCTCCCCAAGGACCTTGTATTCCAGCAGCGCCCTGACCAAACGGTTGGTGGGGTCTCGTCGCGAGGTCTCGGAGACGGATAAGATCTTACCCGCCCGCTTTGCCGTCTCTATCATCTTCCGGCAGGCCCTCACCGTGAGGGCCATTGGCTTCTGCACCGCCACGTGTTTGCCGGCCTCGAGGGCCTTGATGGTAAAGACGTGATGAAACCTGGTGCCCGTTACAACGTCCACCGCATCCACACCGGGTTCTTTCTCCAGCATCTCATCGAAGTCGGTGTAGGTCTTGGGGCGCTTCCCCAGCACCCTCTCTGCTTCGGACGCCACATGTTCCACCGCCGAGAGCTGCTTGTCGCAAAGGGCCACCAGATCAAACACGTCGAATCCCTGCGTTCTAAGCTCCATCAGGCCATAGACATGGCGCAGTCCCATGCCGCCGCAGCCGACCTGTGCCAGGCTCAGTGGTGCCACTGTCTTCCTCCTGAGAATGGAGTGTAGGTCTCAGTATCCAACGGAGCGCAGATATTCCCGGTTAGCATAGCAGGACTCGGCGTCGCCCGTATCCGCCCAGTAACTGGAAAGCTCGCCCACCACCCAGCCCGTATACCCAATGTCGTTGAGAACCTCCCGAATGGCGCCAAAGTCCAGGCCGACAGTGCCCTGTCCCATGCCGCAGAAGGTGTCCCTCTTCAAGTCCTTCATATGTACGTAACCCAGTCGGTGGCGGTACTTGCGAAGCTGAGCAACGGGGTCCTCCTGCATCAACGCAGCAACGGAGACGTCTATGCATAACTGGAGGCGTTCGGTGAAAGCCAGGAGTCGATCGTGGTCTTCCTCGCTCTCCACGGTGGCGCCGGGATGGGCGTGGTAGGCAACGGTTATCGCCAACGGTGTAGCGTGGTCAATGAGGGCTTCCGCCTTCTCTGCCAGGCGCTTGAATTCGTCATCGGTGGGCAAACGGCGGGGTGCACGCCGGTTGCCACCAAAGCAGTAAACGGCGCAGCCCACCTCGGCTCCGTATTCGATGCGGCGCTTCTGCCGCTCCAGCACCTGCTGCGCACTCCCCTCGCCGCCGGTACCATACAGGCATGCCAGCTCCAGTCCGTGTTTGCCCAGAAGTGACCGCAGATGACGGGGCGTCCCCAGCCAGTCGAGGGGTGCGTTGTGAATTTCCACGCCTTCCCAACCAGCTCCGGCAATGATTCCGAACACCCTGTCTAGGTCATGTGTTGCCCCTGCCCAGGTGATATCGGAATAACCAAGTGGGAACGACCGTTGTGCACTCATTTTGTATTCTCCATGAGCAGCCCACTAGTGGTCAAGCGTCTTGCCCTGGCGATTAGCCTGGGACAGCGGGGTCAGGTCGAAATAGGTCTGGTGGCCGTGGAAGAAGCGGTCCAACTCATCCACCATCAATGTGAACATGCGGGAGACACTGCTAGCGGTGGCTCCGGAAATGTGCGGGGTGAGAAACACATTTGGCAGTTGAAGGATCTCGCTGTCAGCGGGTATCGGCTCGGGGTCGAAAACGTCCAGTGCCGCGACGACGTCTCCGCGCCGCAGTCGAGCGATGAGGGCATCAGGGTCTATTATAGCGCCCCGGGAGACGTTCACCAACACGGCACCCGACGGAATGAGGTCCAGCTCCCGCTGGCCGATCATGCTGTGCGTCCTCGGGGTCAGCGGCGCCAGCGAGACGATCACCTCGGACTGCGAGAGGACGTTGTCGAGGGAGGTTTGCAGAACGCCCAACGCCTCCGCCATCCCTTGAGGGAGATAAGGGTCATACACTCGTGTGGCGGTCTCAAAAGGCCTCAGGAACTTGATCAACCTGCGGCCAATGTGGCCGCATCCTATCAGTCCCACGCGCCTGCCCATCAACTCGGCGTGCCAGTAACCTGGGTCTTCATCGTAGGGCATGCGGGTGGTATTACCAGCGATCATGCGACGAAAGTGAGCACCGGCATTGCGTAGCGAGATAAGTATCAACCCGAGGGCCCACTCGGCGACGGGATAAGAGGTGGCGTTGGTGGTGTCCACCGTGCGAATGCCCCGCTGCCACGCGGCGTCCAGATCGATGCGCTCAGCAAACCGGTCTCCTCCCATGTCTCCAATGACGCGCAGCTCTGGAGCCCGGTCGATAATGTCGGCTGTAATACGGGGTGCGCCACCGGCTACGACAACGCCATTGATGTCAAGCAGCCGTTCCATCAATTGAGCTATCAGCTCAGCATCTTCACTGGTCTCAAGGGAAGGGTCTGCAGTCGAGGCAAACCACTCCAAGTCGGCAAAGGAGCAGAGACGTTCTGTATCCGCTGGTCTTACACGGGAATCGCGAGTCCGTTGGTCGCAAATTAGTAGCACGTTGGGTCTGGCCGTTGTCATCGTCCACGGGCCCTCCTCCTGCTGCATTGCGGACTGTCTATCGGTACCCCACCGAGCGCAGGTACTCACGATTGAGGTGGCACGATTCGCTGCCTTCCATGTCGGCATTGGCAGGCAGCTCGCACGATACCCAGCCGTCGTAGTCTATGTCGTTCAGTGTCTCTCTAATCCGTGCATAGTCCAGCCCGAGCGTGCCCTTTCCAAGCAAACAGAACTTTCCCCGACCCCAGTCTCTGAGGCGAACACCGGCAAGCCGGTTGCGGTATTTGCGGAGCTGCACGACCGGGTCATCCCCCTTCAATGCTGAGACGGCCACGTCCAGACATAGACAGAGGCGTGGGGCGTATCCCAACAACTGATCCTCGTCTTGTTCGCTCTCTATCGTGCTGCGATGCCCATAGCCGCCATCTCTTAGGTAGGCAACGGTTATACCCGAGGGAGCTGCGTGAACGACCAGCGCTTCCGCCATCTCAGCCAGCCGCTTGAACTCGTCATCGGTGGTCGAACGATACAGAACACGCTGAGCGCCAGTGACACAGAAGGCTTGGCACCCTACCTCGGCGGCATATTCGAGACGGCGACGTTGTGCCTCGAGGACCTGGCTCGAATCACCGCCCAGGCTCAGACTGCCAAACATGGAGACCGGGATCAGGTCATGTTTATCGATCAGGTTGCGCAGCCGTCGCGGAGTCCCCAGCCAGTCGATAGAGGCATTGCGGATCTCCACTCCCTCCCAGCCGGCCGCAGCGATGGCGCTCAAGGCCTCTTCTAAACCCGGCATATCTCCCCAGGTGGCATCGGAATAACCAAGTTGAAAAGACCGGTTAGTGTCCATTTGTAGTCTCCATCAACAGCTTTGTCCCCGGTTGCCAAGCCTTTCAGGAAACGTGACGCTTCATCCCACCGCGACAACCTTCTCGGATAAAACCTCACAGGCCACTATTGTCCGCCGTCTTTTCGCTCGCGCTAGGGGCGTACAAGAGATTCCCAGACAGCTTCTCAATCGCCCTCAAACCGGAAGGAATATAGCCTGGCCGATTGCCCGACGAAGCGCAGCCGCACGGATCGTCCCCGCAGGGCAGAAAGGTCCGGGCTCCCCTTCCAGGTCGCAGTCTGGGCCAGATCGTTGAACATCAGCCGGTCGGCCACAGACTCTTCAAAACCCCACAGCGCGTGGCCGGTTGCGTCGAGCATCTCCACCTTCAGCCAGCCGCGGGAACTGGCGTCCATGTTCACCTGCAGCCGCTCGCCCTCCAGGACGAAGGGCACGGTCGTCAACCAGCTTTCATCGGGGCCCGCATCCTGGGACGCGAAGCCGTCCCGACGCAGCGGCAGGCGGCCGATCCCCGATTTCTGTTCGGCGACGCGTTCGACGTCGACGTCGATGTCGTGGCGGCCGCCGGTGCCGTTGTAGTAGAGGTAGATCTCGTCGCCCGCCGCAATCAGCCCGGCGCCCATGTACATCCCCTTCGAGTCGAATTGACCCGAAGCCCCCAGCCGGACGAAGGGCTCGGTCCAGCGGTCAAAGTGGATGCCGTCCCGACTGGTGGCCAGGTGAATGTCGAGGGTGTCGCTAGTGTGGTGGTACGCCGACGGGAAAATAAAATAGCTGTCCGCGGCATTGCCGTACTTGATGGCCGCGGAATTGTAGAGACCGCCGCCTGGCTGTTCGCCACCGGTAAAGACGGGATCTCGGCGTTGAGCTTGAAGCGAGTACTGGAGATCAGCTCCTACCAGACTGCCTGGGCCATGCTGCACCGCCTGCGGTCGGTGTTGGTACGTCCCGGTCGGGATCTGCTGAGCGGGACGGTACAGGTGGACGAGACCTACATCGGCGGCGCCGAGCCTGGGCTGGCCGGTGGCCGCGCTAGGGGCAAGAAGGTGCTGACCGGTATCGCAGTTGAGGTTCATGAGCCGAGAGGATTGGGGCGGTGCCGCATGTCGCCACTGGCCGATGCCTCTGCCGAGACCTTGCACGCGTTCGTGATGGATCACGTCGAGCCGGGCTCGACGATCATCACCGACGGGTGGCCCGCTTATCAGGGACTGGCTCAGCTCGGCTACGAGCACGATCGGCGCAGCCAGGGCGCGGCCCGCGCTCGGGGCGATGATCCCAACAAGCTGTTGCCCGCCGTGCACCGCGTTGTCTCACTGGCCAAGCGGTGGCTGCTGGGAACGCATCAAGGGGCCGCCGACAGTACCCACATGAGCCACTACCTCAACGAGTTCGTGTTCCGCTTCAATCGCCGCCGCTCCCGCAGCCGCGGCATGGTGTTTTATCGCGTGCTCGAGCTGGCCGTGGCCCACGAGCCGATGCGTTTCCAGGATCTCATTGCCAGCCGACGGCCGAGGAAGCTGCCCCCCGAGCCGCCCAAACGGCGAGGGCATCCCACGAGCCTGGAACGCCCAGGGGCAAACCGGCCGTGGCGGTCGGCGGCCGAACACTGATGGGGGTCGCGACGCACTCCGGTTAAATGGATACCCCAAACAGCTGGTTATCGGTACCGATGGATCGCAAAGCCGGCATAGTATGGTCTTCCTGAATAAGGTGATTTGCGCAGGCGCGAGAAGCAGGTCGCTGTGACCCTGGCATCGAATGGCGCGGCTGCTGGATTTCTTATCTAGGGCACAAACTGACGCATTGCGAGCGCTTGGCGCAATATGGGGCGATCAGGCCGCGCAGGGACATGCCTTCCAGGTCCTAGGGCATGGGCAGGCCGCAATAGTCGAGGATGGTGGGCAGGACGTCGATCTGGCGAGTCAGTTCGGCAACCGTGGTGCCGGGTTCGATCCGCTTGGGGAACCGCATCAGCAGCGGAACCCGGAGATTGATGTGCCACAGGGTGCCATGGCCTCGTTCAACCCCGTGATCGTTGAGATGCTCCCCCCGAGGGCAAAGGCCTCCAGCTTTGGAGTGCGGATCGCGCTCCTGCCGTAGGACCCGAGGTAGTCGGTTTTCCTTGATGTTGGGCAACGTGGCGAAGCCCATCGGCTCCATCCAGAATCGATTCACGCTGCAGCGCGGACAAAGCCTTCGAGACGTTGGTCGGTAGTCCATTGGATATTCACTCATCGCTTTTCCCACCTGTACACGAGCTGAGAATTCTTCCAGAAAAACTTCTCCCGGGCTTCTTCGCTTTTTCCGGAAAAATACCTCCGGACGATATCCATACCCTGTGCATACGTTCCAGACCTTTCGCAGACCGGCCAGTTGCTGCCGTACGCCAGATGGTCTTCACCGTAGATATCCCAGAGAGCGTCCAGCGTCGGCGAATAATAGGCCACATCTGCAGGCGCCGGCTGAGTAGTGCTGTTCTCCATAAGGGCCGAGACTTTCAGCCAAACCTGTGGGTGAGTCGCCGCCTGACGCATATGCTCAATCCACTGATGGTCCGGCTTATTGCCGTCAACCGACACCCCGGCGATGTGATCGATCATGACGCGTAGTTCGGGTAGGCGTTCGAGCAGCGTAAACAGTCCATTGGCATCCTCTTTATTGAACCCCGTGTCGAGGGCAAGATTATGGTTTGCCAGTGTCTCCATATCCGCCATAAAACTGCCACGATCGATATCATCGAAATATCGCTTGCCTCGGAAACGGATACCCTTGAACAACGGATGCTCCGCAAAACGCGCCACATTCTCCGCAAAATCAGGGGTGCACGGGTCTATACGGCCCACCAGACCCACGATAAACGGTTCGTCGGCTGCCAGATCCAGCACCCACTTGTTGTCCTCCAGCCAATCAGTGGCTTCTACGATAACTGTGCCGGTAACACCTGCGGGCATGGCTTGAGCCTTGGCGTGCGCGGGCAGTACAGTGCGATACAGGAGTTTGTTGTCCGGATCGGGATAGGGTACACCTTCGGGTCGAGAAGGATCGTAGATATGGATGTGCGTGTCGATAATCATGATATTTCTCCGACGGGCGGACCTCTTACATCAGCGTCGAGAATATCCGCGCCCGGAACAGTTCCAGGCAGAGGCAGATGTTGCGCCCCTTCAGGGACGACAGGTCGGCGCTGTCGCGGCCTCCACCATTTCTCCTGCGTATTTCATCCAGTCATCGCGCTCCTGATGGCATCGAGCTGTTTCTCGGTCACTCCTACGTCTCTTAGATAACCTGTTACCCCTCCGTAGCGCTCGTCCAGGTAATCGAGGGTCAATTCCATTGTCGCGGGGTTACAGGCTTCGCCCTGGTAATCTTTCCAGGTGTACTCTTCCGGAGACACGTCCGGCTTTTGCTCGAAGTGAAGCGCGATCAGGTAACGCGCGGTCAGGGCATAATCCTCGACGATCGTCTCTCTTGGCACTCCTGAAATGTC
This sequence comes from Candidatus Latescibacterota bacterium, assembly GCA_965217095.1. Lineage (GTDB taxonomy): Bacteria > Latescibacterota > UBA2968 > UBA8231 > UBA8231 > CAYNZV01. Next base: position 3,461,512 of record OZ244235.1, on the reverse strand, counting down.
CAGGACAAACGCCGCGACGATTCCCGCCCTGTCCTTGCCGGCGTTACAGTGAACGATTGCCGGAAGCCCGTCTGCCCGCGCGAGTATGGACATGATCTGGTGGAGGATGTGTTTGCGCTGTTCGAGGATCAGGCAGTAGCGGCGGCCTCTGAGTGCGGCCGCGTCTTCGATTTCGATCGCCTTCTCGCCTTCCTCCAGGTCGACGTCACCTACCATGTTCTGATGATAGTAGGCGACTGCGTCGCAGCCGATGAAAACGCTGGGTTTGAACTGGAGATCGGCGCTGCGCCGCAGGTCGATGACGCTGCGCACACCATAGTCGATGAGCGTATCCCTCGACTGGGGGCTCAGATCGGCCAATGTGTCCGACCTCAAATATTTACCCCAGTTGGTGGTGCGGCCGTCGGTGGTCGCATATCCACCGAGATCACGTGTGTTGTAGTTGCCATCGAGTGGGAGGTGCCGCCCCGGTCGGCCGTCTCCCGATGTCATGTCCACTGGTCGCATAGGTTTGCCGTAGAGATCCTGGATTGAGAGAAGAATGAAGCCATGCTATCGATAGTATCGAGCGAAGACCGGACCTTGTCGAGACGTGCTCTTGGGCGTGCCGGCGGCAATATGCGTATTCTTTTCGGCGCGCCGGCATGGCGTAGAGGCCCCGGTCGCCAGTTGCAGCTGATCCTAAGAGGGATCATACGGTGAAAATCTTATTTATTGGTACAGGGGTAGGCGAGACCCTCAAGATCGACGGCGAGAGTTTGGTCGATGGGCCCATGCCCTGCGGGCGCGAACTGCTACGGGGCCCATCGTCGATCCTGCTCGAGCCGGACATACGGATCGACTACAGCGAGCATGGACCGCTAGCACGCTTCGGCGTCGACGAACAATCCGTGAAAGACGCGCGCCAGTAGGGTAGCCCAGGAGCGGCGATAGGTAGACGTTTGGCCCTGCCCGGCATGTCGGCCGTTACAGGTTTCCTCGTCGGCCGCAGCTTGGAACGCCGGACAAACTCTATATCGGCCGGCCGTATTCGGTAAATCCGATAAACCCACGAACGAAGAAGGACCAGACATCGAACTCGTTGAGCTCCTGAGCCGGGTCGTCGAAGGTGCGTCGGTCTCTATTGAGACCGACGACAGTGACCAGGTCGTAGCCGAAGTATTTCGACCGGTTCGTCGCGGTCAGGAAGGCGGTCCGCTGCTCGAAACTGTTCCGGCCGGCGAGGCGGTCCTTTGATCGGTACGGCAACGGACCGACTCCCTGGAAGCCGGCCCGGAGGACGGTGCGGGGCAAGAAGGGATATTCGACGCGCAGGATCGGAATAGATCGGGTCTCGAACTCGATGCCCCGGTCCCTTTCCTGGTCGTGCAGCCGGAAGAGCATGTATTTGTACTGGGGTATGACGGTCGCGCGTCCCAGCTGCAGGGGGTAGTCGATCCGGCTCACCCAAGTCCACAGATCGACCCGGCGCTCGAGCTGGAAAATACCCGGGCGCAACTGCCCACCTTGCTGCCAATTCAAGCGCCAGCGCATCTTCTGGTGCAGGTTCAACCCCGGTACCGGCATCACACGGGCTTCCAGGTACATCTCGTTCACGAAGCTGTCCTGGTATTCCACCAGGTCGGGCACGAAGCGAGTTCCGAAGATCGGGGGGCCGTCCAGCAGCCTGCCGACACCTCCGCCGCGTTCCGCCCTGAGTCCTCCAGAGTAATAATCGAATGTCCGCTGCGGAAGCACATCCAGGGCGAGGTATTCGTCCGGAATATCGTCCCGCACGCGCCGGAGATTATTTTCGAAGAGCAGTTGGGGCAGCCAATTCCTACCCAACCGCTGGTAGGTGAGCAGCGAATAAGTGGATCGGTTGCGGCCGGCGCCGGCGATCTGCTCCACGTCGTAGTGTCCCACGGCGAGTGACCAGTGCCGACTCAGATCCACCTGCCCGAAGAGGTGGAACCCTTTGTTATCGAGGTCGTACGGATAATCTGGATCGTTATCGTCCTCCCGTAGGTCTGGCTCGTTGTTGTTGTTCCGATCCGGGCCGTAGACATACTTGTTCGGCTCCACCTCGTACATGAGGAACGGCTCTTCGAAATCGGGAACCAGGTCGCCGTTCCGGTTGACGTCGGGAAAGCCGTCGTTGTCGGCGTCCTGACCCAGGGTGACGCCATTCAGATCGTCGTCGTCTCGGTTAGAGCCTCGATTGTCTCGTTGCTGGGACGCATCGTTGGGAAACCCGGCGAGATTGCCCGCCCGCTTGTCGGGGAAACGATCGCCATCGTCGTTGTCTTGCACCAGGTCCCAGTAGACGGTCCTGTTGGTAATATGCTGCAGGTTGGTACTTTCGAGGCCGAACTCGCTTAGGTAGTTGCGCATCTCAGTGCGGAAGCTCGGACCGATGCGGAAGTACTCGCCCCCGATCCGGCCGCGGGACAACCAGTGGCTGGCGTTGACGAAGAAGGCCGAGCCCTGCTCCACCGAACGCGGTCCGGCGCGAAAGTCGTTCTCCCCTTCCATGAGTGCGGGATAGCGACCATACCGGGCTGAGCCGGCGTACTCCGCAGTCACCTCCATACCGGGCAGCGCCAGGCGGAGATCGGTGCCGTAAGTGAAGAGGCCCGTGTCCTCGCTCACGGCGAACCGCCGCCGTTTCAGATTGCCTACATCCTGTACGTTCCCCTTCGACCGCGCTACGGTGCGATAGAAGGTGCTCTGGAACTGCTGATGGTAGGTGCGACCACGGGTATTGACGGTGTTCAGGTGCGCCACGTCGACTCGGAAGTCGTTGCCGACCAGGGCCTCCACCTTCACCGACTCTATCGTCTGTTCCCCGGTCATGTCGAAGAGGTAGATCACCTGATCGTCACCGTCGGCGCGCACGATGTCGCCTGGTCGGAGTACGGAGATTCCGCTCAACAGTCCGGGTATGTTGGCGACATCGCTTATGTCGATGTCGGCGTCGTGGTCGAGGCGGTAGAGATAGTCCGAGAAGAGGGGTAGATCCCGGCGTCCGCGGTAGAAGAGTTTGGAACCGCCGGTGTTGGTGTAGTCGATCGGCTGAAAACGGCCTGTGGCGGAAGCAAAACGACCCACCTGCGGTGTTATTCCTTCCTGATGAGACATGACGCGGGGCACCAGGTCGGGGCGCGCCTCCCCGTTCACCACCAGTTGTACTTCCTGCACCAGCGCCCCCGCGATACCGTCCTCAGGGGAGTCATCGGAGAACCGGACCAGCAGCCATTCGATCGCGGGCTGTCCCGGGCGCAATCGACCCTTGAGGCTGTTGCCCGGTTCGGTGCTGCGATAGATATGAATGTTGGCGCCACTGAAACCCAGCTGTAGACGGCTCAGGTCGAACAGGGCGCGCCCCCCCAGCAAGAGGGTGGAATCGTCGGCGAGGTGGAACTTCTCGAACGCCCATTTCTCCGGGCTCTCGAGGTAGATCTTGGGGCGTTCGATGCGCGACGCGATACCGGTAAAACGCAGATTCGGAACCGCCACATCCATGCGCACCCCGTTCAGGTCGACCATGGACAGCACCAATGGTGAGAAACGCGCTATCAGCCCGTCCCCGGCGACCAGGGAGTAGCCCCAGCCACCGTAGCCGTCCCGGGCCATGACCATGTTGTCGAAAGCGGTCACCCAGGGGCCTGAGCCCCTGTCGGAATGTTTGAAAATGGTACTGGTCCATGCGGGACCAGGAGTGCGTTCCTCTCTCCATTCGTACAACGAATACCCCGAAATGAGATAATTTCCCATCGATCCGTAGAACGCCTGCGGCGAATCTTCGTAGGGGGCGGAGTGGTTTTGGTAGTTGGCGAAATGCTGGTGCGCGTAGTTCGAGTAGGTGGGCCGCTCCCAACGCAGCAATGGCCGCGCCGACTGGGCGTCGTTTACATGTTTCCAGGGGTACTCCTGCGCCTCCCCACTTGGGGCCCAGGCTGTTGTTGCAAGAACCAGGGCGCACAACGACCGACGTGGCAAGCACACCCGAAGCAAATGAGAAAAGTCCACCGTTGGCACTCCTTTCCTAAGGACGCGAGTCCGGAAAAAAACGCCGCTCGTTGCATTTCACGTTTTCACAACAATTAATTATTTCATTGGTCGCGTGTCAATCGTATGACGCGATGCAATGGCACTCGCGCGCTGTCAACCAGAGCGAGCATGAGCGCACGGCGGTTGTGTGCCGTTACGCGCCGTGGTGGCTGTCGGGTAACGAGTTCGGCGACCTGCACTCGGGCGGCCACACGCTCAGGAGTACGTGCCGCGGGAGGTGTACTCAAGGTTTTCCCCGGAGCTGAAGCTGCTGTACCGGCACATCGCCGAAGGCGAGGAGGACGTCCTGCAGCCCGAGAACCAGCACAAGGCGGCCCGCTCCCGGTTCGTCGACCAGCCGGCGCTGCGCGAGCCGGGTCGCATCGGCGACAACAGCCACGTGGTCGCCGGCGCGATGAGCGTGGAGGAATGGGAGAGCAGCCGCGCCAGGAGCAAGCGTTGATTGAAAGGCTAGCCGCCCTGATCCCGCTTTAGACTTGCGATTTCCCATTCCACTGTCGCCAACAACAACGGCGCGATAAGCACCCGCTTCATGTGGTCCCCAATCCGCTGGCTTGCCGCAACTAACGATCTCTTTAGTCGAATCGAGTCAAGGCTTTCTCTTTCATTCGGACATTCGGAGGATTTCTTCAACTGGCAATAATCTCATTTCGGTCTTCGAAGGAGACCGTCATACTGTTCCGGCCATGTTGAAGAAGCTGGGGCCAGAGTGACAGGTTGTAATGCGGGTGATCTCCTGAAGGAGTCACGAATCGCTAACGGTCATCTCCGGCCCAGTTCCTCGATGTGTATCTTTTCAGGCAGCCTGCCGCTCGGATGGGGCAGCAGAGGTGAAGTGGCGTTGGGCATCGAATGCTTGTCCGGAACGGTACCAGCCGTGAAGCTTCCGCAGGAAGTGTCGCATGACCGCGGTCATGGCTAGTCGGCCGCGCACGGCCATGAGTGCCCGGTCTGCCCGCTCGTAGAGGACGCCGCATTTGCGTAGCAGCTGATACTCTTCAGGCAGATCTCCGTGTCTGAGGACTTTGTTGAGCCGCGCCAGCGTATTGATGATGTGCGGATCTTTGAGATCCGTCTTGCCGCCATCATTGGTCTCAACGACACGAAACTTGGCTACCGCCTCTCCGTTGACGTACGCTGTGAGATGGCCGAGCCGACGCGCTGTATTCAACAGCTTGTCCTGGTAACCGCCGGAGGGCTCACAGATAACACGAAGAGTTTTGAAGCCATGCTCGGTCGCTAGACGCCGACAGGCGCGAAGTTTCTTCTCGATTTGCCGGATCGTATTGGGCCGTTCGTCATCGAAAGCCTGATCGCCCAACTCGAAGTAGACATTGAGCTTGCTCTTGCTGACATCGACACAGATATCAAGGGTCTGATCCAGTTGGACCTTCGGAGTCAGTTTGGTAGATTTCATCACGGGCTTCTCCTTTCAGATGCAGACGTGGTGCTCACGTCTTTGAGGGTCTTTGTCGACACCTCCGAATATCCGAAAGAGAAGCCCTCTTTGTTGCCCTAAGAGTATGTAATGCCGTTTATTCACCCTCTCCTTTTATCGGGATGGGCACAAATTCCAGGATGTCGCGGTTCTTCGGGGTCTTGCAGGTATCGAAGTATTCAACTCGTTCTGCGAGAACTCCGCTGAAGTGGGCAACTCGAGTACGTTGTGGGACGAATTATCCGCGCACAAGATACGCCTCTTGGGGTTGGCGGTTGACGATGGCCACTGGCGGTCTGATCCGATAAGCGAGGGAAAGGGCTTTGTTACGGTACGAGCGCAGGCTTTGACCGAAGTGGATCTGCTTCAGGCGATTCGCCGTGGGCATTTCTACGCAAGTACGGGACCGACATTCACAAATATTTCACTAACCCTATGTTAATGTAAATGTGAGGATAGTTACCGGCATGAATCTAAACCGCCCACTGAAAAAGAAGCTCGAGATACCTGAATCAATAGAGAAAATCATAATCGTTAGTGACATACACGCGTTTCTATCACCCCTTAGAGAAATCGAGAAACTCATCGGCGATAGGCGAGCAACAACCCAGGTGATGTTCAACGGAGATGTATTCGGCAATGGACCAGAACCAATAGAATCGCTCGAGTGGGTGATGGAGCACGCAGGTGACTATTTCGCCGCGGGGAATAATGACGACAATGTGGCGTTTCTCGAGCCGACGGACGGAACGTTTCCTATCAGCTCCTTTGAAGGTATACGGCAGGCGCTTACCGAAAACCACTTGAAATACCTGCTGGATAAGCCGTACGTAATCGACGCGACCTGGCGCGGATACACAATTCGTCTACTCCATAGTCATCGGTTAGCGTCGGGTGAAATCTGGACAGACCGTCCTCTAGTGCCGTCTCCCGAAGATTTTGCGAAAGATTTCATGGAGGACGGAGTTTCTCTAACGGTCGCTGGCAATATACATATCCCATTCGTGCGTACGGTAGACGGAAAACTGATGGCCAACGCCGGATCAACAGGCTGCACGTTGGAAGGCTTGATTGGCAACGACGGGAAACTGGTTTATTACGGCTATAAGAACCCGATTTGGGATGATCGGCAGAGTTTTTTGCAGGTTATGCTTTCGGATGGGGAGCTTACCGCGGAAGTCGTGCGGTTTTATGCCGGCGGACACGTCGCGGCGCTCGAAAAAATGACACCTGCTGAAGAACCTGGTTTAGAGAAACTCAATGTCATTATGCGAGAGCAAGTCAACATAGTCGCAGAGATATACGAGAAGCTTCGCGATAGAAAGGACGTCAGCGTACTCGAACACGTACGGCTTCTAAAGGATCGCATGATCCTTGAACAAACGGCGAAAACTATTACGAAGCACTATGACGAACGACGGTATTTACCGCTGGACGGTACGCGAAACACGAGGGATGTAGGCGGCTATCCAACCATAGACGGTGGAGTCACGCGATGGCGCAGGTTCTACCGGTCCGACACCTTGCACCGTGTTTCGCCTGCATCGCAAGCAATGCTCATTGAGTACGGACTTCGCACGGTAATCGATTTGCGGCTCAACAGGGAACTCCGGGAGGAACCAAACGTCTTCGCCGAATCTGAAAGGGTGACATACCATCATAAGATGATTATCGATGAAGAACTGGAGCCGGAGCTTCATGCGACGCAGGCACATTGGACGGATCGTGAGAGCTTCATGCACTCGTACACAACTGTGCTCGATCGCCGGCAGCAGCAGCATTGCGAAATTGTATCGTTATTGGGTTCGGCTGGCGCACTTCCTGCGCTGGTGCATTGTCGCGGGGGAAAGGATCGGACAGGTACTATGACTATGTTGGTTTTAGGCGTCGTCGGTGTAGCCAACGAAGCTATAATAGAGGATTACACGCTTAGCGACCTCTACCTTCGAGATCCGACGGATCTTCAGCGCCGTAGAACCATGGCTGAAAACATGAGAGCTTTTCTTGATTACATAGACGAAAAGTACGGCGGGATAGAATCATATCTTACCGGGGGCGGCGTCACCGGAACGCAGATCGCGTATCTTCGCAAGGCGTTGGTCGAGTAACGAAGTTCCGCTACGAGTAACTAGACGCGACCGGAAGATCCCGGCGTCACGACCCCAGAATCCTCAACCGCAATTGGAACGTCTGATTGGCTGCGGGCGAGGTGCGCCTGCCCGTATTGAGCGCCTGACCAAAGAGCGGCGTTCAGGCGCCTGAAATAGATCCGCGCCAACGCTTCGGGGTCGTTTCCCATGGCCGTGGACGGACTTTGCCCTTTTCCAGGACCGCGGTACGTCTTCTTCAAGAGTGGCTGGCGGCACCCTGGTCCCGGCCACTGACCCGCGTTACGCGCCCCCCACCTGACGGTCAATCCTCCGCGCAAGGAAGAGGTCGTGTTGCGGCCGGAGAGACCCTGGGAAAACAAGCGGGTCGGGGTCTACAGCTCGGTAGTTGAGTACGAAGGGAAGTACAGGCGCAAATGCTCGTGCCCGATTGGCGCGAGGCGGACAAGCTGCTCGCCTACCTCTTTCGGGGAGTAGTACCGGGTTCGCGGCGAGTCACTGCGAGCCGCTGTCTGCGTCGAAGCGCTCGCCCCAGGTCATCACCAGCATTTTGTCGAGATGCGTCGTCAATCGCTTGTAGGAGAGCCAATACGGTTCGCGGTGAGTGACATCATGGCTCAGCTCGTTCAACCGTGCGTAGACCGACTCGTATTCGCCGCGCTCGTGGCCGGGCACGATGAAGCGCGGCGCATAGGCGGCCACGAGCCGCTGCAAGTCGGGCACCCAGCAATGTGGGAGCAGCAGATCGACCTGGTAGTGGTCGTGGGCGCTGTCCAGCCAGTCGAGGTCATCGCAGTCCCCCTGGTCGCCGGTGTGGACCGCGGTGAACCCGCCCGGGGCGATCACCACGTGGTGATTGTTCTCGGTATTCGCTCCCTGGTGGCCGGGGTTGGCGGCGACGCGCAGGAGCACTTCCCCGCCGCGCACGGGCAGTTCGTGGAGCAGGTGGGGTTCGCGCGGCAGGTGCGTGATGCGCTCGTGGAACGGCTGCTCGCTGAGCACCTGGGGCGGCGCGACTACCGGTTTGTTCTGGTCCAGGAACCGGGCCGCCACGTGCGCATCGGCATGATCATCGTGGAAATGGCTGATGAACAGCACGTCGCAGGCGTCGGAAATCCGGTCGAGCACGTCATCCGAGCGGCGGTCGCCCACGAGGTGTCCGCGGGTCAGGTCGAACCCGAGGGTCACCTCCGGCGTGCGCACGACGAAGGCATGATCGTAGAATTTCCACACTGCAGCGCCCGAGCTGACGACGGTAGCGGCGATGTCGGCGGCCGCGTCGGCCGTGCGGCGGTGGTGGAAGGCTTGAATCACCGGCCTTCCGGGCGCCGGTTCCTCATGCAGCAAGTGGTCCAGAAGCAGCAGCGCCAGCCGCCGCTCCGGTGGCTCCGGCAGGGCCGGCGGGTGGGTTTGCAGCGTCGCGTCGATCAACTCGAGGGTGAATTCTCGATGCGATCTCTCACTTTCCTTCGATAATGACTTTTCCACTCTTGCCTTGCACAAAATAGTGGGGCAGCGCGGCTACGAACCCCACCATGAGTAGGGTCGCGCTACGATTAGCGCGGGGGCCAGGATAAACGAGAAGCTACTCGGCCCTGATCATCCCGACGTAGCTGCTAGCCTTAACAACTGGTATTCCCCATATCAAAATCAGTTGGGGGTTGGATTGAACGAGATTCTCTTTGAGAATAAGAAATGGACGTCCACTTTGCTCCACGGACAAATTTCGGCATCAAGAACGGCCTTGTTCTTCCGAATTATCACGATCTCCATGTTCACATGCACCGATTAGAGACAGGTATCCATTGCTTTACTTTGGAAAGTGATGTTCTAGACAGAACAATAATGTAAGCGCTTGATTCGGGCCAAGATCTCGGCAAATAACGTCTGGTCTATCGCTACCGCGGCCATCTGAAACGTGGTATATCTATTGTTCCTGACCACCTTCGCGCCGATCTTGATCAGCTTTACCAGCAGACTGCGAAGAGACCAGTGTTTTATTTTCCTCGGCAGAACCAACCGGCGAAGGAAATTACCCAGGTTATAGGCCAGCACAAACAGCCCCAGCCGCACCTGATTGGAGACGAAACGCTTGCAGGAGAGCCGCGTCCAGTGCAAAGCATATTTACCTTCCTTAATCCACTGCTCGGCGGTACCGCGGCCATGGTCGAAGTGAACCACGCCTTCTGGCTTCGCACTCATGTTGGTCACGATAAATCCCACCCTTGGAAATAGCTCTCCTTGGTGCCATTCAACCTAGGCAACCACACGCCGCGGTCGATCCCAACTGCCGGCCTGATAGCTGAACTCGGTCCAGCAGATTATCGGCTTTTCGGGTGGTCGGCCCACCAGTCGAGTCAGCAGGGGTCGTATTTGCTCATGGAGGAACTCGTTGGCAGGCATCCGGATGGCATACAAGAGGCCGTTCCCCTCCAGGTATTCATAAATCTCTGGTTTGGCGAAGGCCGCATCGCCACGAAAGTATTTCCTGATATTCTCGCTCGCGTACCGCTGAACGACTGAATCCAGAAGTTCTTTCCAGCGGTCAGCGCTGTAAACATTGCCGGGGGGGAGCAGTACGCCTTCACAATCACCCCACTGGTTGAAGCAGAACGACGCTGGCGGCCTGTTTGTTGGGCGCCTTTTTCCCGGTAATCGCGCGCAGCACGGGATCAACCGAGAGACGCTCGGCGTCATTGACATCTTCATACCCCGCAAGACGGCTGTAGATGGATTGGCGCAACAGGGTCGGCATCGCATGTTGGATGTTACGGCCGGTACGTTGGTCCGATAAAGCAGTCGACACGGCATCGAATAATCCCAGCGCATCATCAAGTTCACGATACGCTAAAAGACCACCGTCAGAGGTCACCTTTGCCCCATGAAATTCTAGCTTGATTCCACCATCAAAACCCATTCTCATGCTTTCACCCTCTGGATGACCCATGTTCATCGGCCAGAAACGATCGTTATTATATTTGTCTAATAACATCTTATTGCACCTTTGGAAAGCGGTTTTCAAGTTTCATATGGGTAATGGAGGATGGTCCTTTACCTCGGGTTCGATCGGGCGCAACGAGCTTTCGATTTGGCGCAATGCGGACCTCGCGGCGACGGCCAGCCCGATAATCGTGCACGAGGTTATGATTTCGTTGATCTACTGACCGCAAGAGACCTTAGAAATATGCAGATGAGCAGATTGCTTTGAATCCCGATTTATCGGCGTGAGCAAATGGACTTCTCGGCATCGATACGTGAGATGATGTCAACGCCTTGAACTTCAGCTTGTCCCGCCCGACTCCTTATTCGTTGAGCTCCATCAACTCCAGCCAGTTACCGTCCGGGTCCTGGAGGTAGCAGGCGATCCGGCCCGGGGCGATCTGGGCAGGCGGATTCATGCTCTTCGCGCCGCCCGCTGACATTTTTGCGAACGTCGCTGAGATGTCTTCCACCTCGAACGCCAGGTGCGCCGCCCCAAGCACATTGCGCTCCTCGGTCGGACACTCGTCTGACGGCGGATTGACGTACTCAATGAGCTCCAGGATGTGGCCACCCCCCAGGTCGAGTAGGGCCAACTTCAGGTGGGCATCCTCGTACCCGACGACCTGGTCAATTTCCGGGCCGATGCGCTCGTACTCGCTGATGACGTTGAGGCCAACGATGTCGTGGTAGAAGGCGACGGCCGTGGCTCGGTCCCGCACAACGAATCCTGTGTGGTGTAATCGCTGTATCATGGTTTCTTCCTTATGTTCTGGCTTTCCCTCCCTTGAGAACTAATCGTTACCCACATCTTTTTGCTCGGCGATAAAGTCGCCGAGCTACAGAAGACGGCGCCCGCTGATTCATCGGCGGGCGGGAGCCGCATGCCACAAGGCGCCGCAGACTTGTGGGTAAGGATTTGGCCCTTGAGAAAGAGGGTTCGGTTGTAAGGGTAAAAGGCTTGCCCGGCACTAGCCCGGAAACTGATCGATGCTTGCCAGGGCGCGCGCGATGCGCCGACGGAGTGCTGCCACCTTTTCGTCGTTCCATTCGTAGAACCCCTGTCCCGACTTTATGCCGAGGTTTCCTCGCTCGACCATCTTGCTCACCAGCCCCGGGGTCTCTCTTCCAGTCTCCAGGTCGGGAAAGAGTTGGTCGATGATCGCCGAAATCGTGTCCCAGCCCGCGATGTCGAAGACCTCCAGGGGGCCCGCCACCGCGAGCCGTCTCCCGAAGCTGGTCTTGACCACCGTGTCCACATCTTCAGCTGTCGCAATCCCCTGCTGCACGATGGACAGTGCCTCGCGCAGGAGGGCGAACTGCATCCGGTTGCCGATGAACCCCAGCGACTCCTTCTGGAGCACGACGGGCTGCTTGCCCAGCTTGGAAAACACCCCTGTCGTGATGTTGATGGTCATGTCGCTGGTTTCCGGCCCACGGACGACCTCAATGAGGGGCAGCAAGTAGGGCGGATTCCACCAGTTCGCAACGACGACTTTGTCCGGTCGATTCGTTGATGGCGCGAGCTGGCTGGTCATGAAGGACGACGTGTTGCTGGTCAAGACGGCGTGCTCCGGGGCGAAGCGGTCGAGGTCAGTGAAGACGCTCTGCTTGAGCGGCAGGTCCTCGAACACGGCCTCCACCAGAAAGTCCACGTCGGCAACCGCGTTGGCGAGGGAGGTACTGGTGTGGATGCGGTCGGGCGCCGACGCTGCCGTTTGCTGGTCAACAAGCCCCAGCTCCGCCAGCACATCGAGAGAGTTCCGGACGTTGTCCATGGCCCGCCGGAGATTGTCGTCGGTGGTGTCGACCACCGCAACATCGTAGCCGCCAATCGCAAATTGCAGAGCGACGCCGTGGCCCATGAGGCCTGCGCCGATAACACCGATTCGTCGTACGTCTTCAGCGTTCATATTCGTGGAGTCCCTCCAAGGTGTTCCCGGTTGCTGTCAAGCATTTCAATTTGTTGAGCTACATCAGGCTTGCAGACAGAGCCGAACAGCCAACGTAGAAAAATACCGAAACCCGTTCCATCCCGATATTGTCGCTCACGGCCAATCGAGTTCGGCGACAACCGGCAGGTGGTCCGAATGGACCCACACACCGTCGACCTAGGGACCGTTATGACGAAAGCCGTCGCTGCGGACGACCTCGGCGCGTTTGAGACGTGGAGCGAGGCTTGGACTGACGTATATGTGGTCAATGGCACGCCGGTTGGTGGTACCGACGGTGTCTATGGTAACCTGGAGCCCGCCGCCCGCGCTCTCCATGGCGTTGACGAACGTCATTTCCCGTAAGTGCTGATGAACTCTCTCATCGACCTCGCAATTGAAATCGCCAAGGACTACGGCTTTGTCGGTAGTCTGAAGCAGATCGTTCAGACGGTCGCGCAGGATATCTGCCTCACGATCGCGTATTTCTCTGGTCCTGTGATATAGATGGAGGACCACAAACCAGAGCGTGGCGTCAGCCTCGCCGACCTCGAGCAGGGCGGCACCAGCGGTACGGCTGAATGGCGGAAACGATTCGGTTGGATCGAAGTGACTGAATACACGCGACTCGAGGATCGGATAGCGTGACACCACGTGCCCTGGGCAAGCGGTCGGCGACGGGAACGTCGCCAGGTAGCATTGAATTGGGCGCGCAATCTTCTTCATGTCACCTGCGAACACACCCTCTTGCAGTCCCAGGATGTCACACGACAGTTCGGCCAACACTCGTGTGTAGTGCGCGGCGTTGTCGTCACTGCCTGCAGGGCCGATTCTCTTCGCCGACTCCTCTTTCGGGTACCCTCTAAAACCATAGACGTTGTAGGTGCCAATGCGCATCTCTGCCTCCTCGCCCTAAGGTCAGCAACTGGTTCACTTATAGCTACGCTCCTGATTAAATGAGCGAACGGAAAGGGTGGCGTGGCGGCTAGAGTCTCACCGCCAGAGCTGCTCCGTTGCCCGCCGTGCGCCTTCGGCCATGGCCTGGAATTTAGCCCATACGACTGTCGGATGAACCTCCGGGGTGTAGGTGGCCGGTGGAAAAGCCGCAATCGGTCCCGGCGATCACGTTCTCCCGGCCCACCAGCCTGGCGTAGCGGAGGATGCGCTCGCAGATGAGTTCGGGGTGTTCGACAATATTGTTGGCGTGTGCGACCATCCCCGGGATGATCAACTTGCCCTCCGGCAGCTTCACATCTTCCCAGACGTGGTACTCGTGCTCGTGACGCGGGTTGGCGGCCTCGAACGAATAGGCGCCCGCGTTCACGTTCAGCATGATCCCCACGATGTCCTGCAGCGACGCGTCGTGAATGCGCGGCCCTTCGTTGATCCCGTAGCAAGTATGCAGGCGCACCTTCTCCGGGGGAATATCCCGCAGGCTGTGGTTGAGCACCTCGACAAACATCTCGATCTTCTTCAACCGCTCGGCGGCGCTCAAAGAACCGTCGCCATGGACCACGGTGAGCCACGGATCGTCGATCTGCAAGATGAAGCCGGCGTCGACGATCGCGCGGTACTCCGTGCGCATGGCCTCGCCGACCGCGTATAGGTACTCCTCTGCCGTCGGGTAGTATTCGTTCCCGCCCACGCCGCCCGGTGCCACGGCGGGCATGAAGACTTCCTCCGCCTCCACGTCCTGCACCGCGGCTTTGAGGTTTTCGATGTCCCGTTTCAGGGCATCGATCCCCTTATAGCTGACGGGTCCGATGCACACTACAGGGTCTACGCGCGCGACCGCACCCCCATGCATGGCCGCGCCGAAGTAGCGCTCGTAATACTCCGGAAAAGCGGCCAACTCCTCCGCGAATTCAGCGGAGTCGATAGCGCCCGGCCGCGCTTCATAACCGCTCAACCGCTCACTCACGTAGGCGGAGAAACCAAGCTTCCCCTGCTCGCCGTCGGTCACAATGTCGATGCCGCTCTCGGCCTGTTTGCGGACGATCTCGGCCACGGCGGTCGGGATCCGCTGGGCATAGACATCGTGGTCGTACGGCTCGCCGTTGACTTTGGCCTGCATCAGATCAAGCAGGTCCTTAGGCCGTGCCAAGCTGCCGACGTGGGTAGTCAGAATGCGATCCGTACTGCGCTTCATGTTGGCTCTCCTTGCTTCTTATGAATAACCTCAGAATGCTGGTCAGGCCGTGCCAAGCTGCCGACGTGGGTAGTCAGAATGCGATCCGTACTGCGCTTCATGTTGGCTCTCCTTGCTTCTTATGAATAACCTCAGAATGCTGGTCACGCCGATAAGTCGGACTTTTACCCTTGAACCGCTCATAAGGAGCTCGACGGTATCACCGTCGATTACACGAGATACCACATAGGTCGGGCTGCCCTCGGATTGGGTGCTTTGCTCCGATGCCAAAAGAGGGTGGAGCAGCGCGGAGAATACAATGCATCTGATAACGACTCGGCTCATTGAACGTTCTCCTCGATTTTACCTGCACGGTACGAATATCACCATCACGCCACAACTCCGACACGCGCACTACGCACTTCTCCTCAGCATTGGCCGCCTCTTCGAGAGAGATTTCGATGGTACAGCGTTTGTTCCTACCTTCCGCCAAAAGGAGGCCACAAAATGGAACTCAAGAACTGTAGAATCGGGGTGCTGCTGGAGGATTACTTGCTCAGGAGAAGCATTACGGATCTACTGCGGAGGAATGGAGCAAGGGTACTTTGGTCGTCGCTTATTAAGGACTAAGATTGATGTTTCTGTAACCGCGCTTCGGTCAATCATCCACCCAGAGGGAATACAGCTGGGCGTTCCGCAGATGAAAGCGGAAGCGGACGGGTGTCCCCTTCAATTCGCGGATTCCTTCGTGGCCTTGCCAAGTGACCTCCGCCTGGAGGTGATCGCCACGCACCAGGCTCGAGCCCTCTCGAGACCACTCTGGCAGAACCTCGCGACCTCTCTCGTGGAAAACCTCCACCTCCACCTCACCGGCCGAGGCGTCGACGTTGATATAGAGACGCCCGGAATCGAAACTGATGGCGCGCGTCAGAGAGGGTAAAAGAAAAGCCCTTGCAAGTGGATGCCTTGCAAGGGCTTATATTGGTCGGGGTGCCGGGATTCGAACCCGGGACCCCCTGCTCCCAAATCATATAGGACTAGGATCGGTACGTCAAAGCAAGTGTCTGTTTCTTAAGGATAAGTCTATTATCTGCTCTCGCTTGTGGAAGGGGTGTTGATCAGGCAGAGCCCCTGTCCGATTCGATCGGTAAAGGTCTGTTCCGTTCGTTGCCGATCTATTATGTCACCGCTGCGTCACCGCGCAGCTAGAGAACACCTGCCTCCCCTTATTGGGTTTCTCTGCACCATCTGATGTGACCATTATGTAGGGCTTTCCATGCTTGATCGAGACTTCAAGCTGGATGCCATCCGCATGACTTCGGAGAAGGTAATTCCGCTGCACGAAGGCGATATCGCCATCTGCAACAACTACACGGTCTTCATGGGCGCGCTTCGCACGAGCCGATCGCCGACGAGGGGCGCAAAGCGCATCCTGATGCGGATCTGGCTGGAGACAGATGGCCTGCGGACCGTACGCCGACGAAGCTCGCGTGCGGTATGGCGTGATTCGCCACGGCAGGCTCGGTTGGACGGCGGCCGATCTGCTGGCGGGCAACCCACGACCGGCCGCGACAGCGCCGGCCCGACGGCGCACCGCTAATCTGAAGAGCTGCAATGTCGAGCCGTCCGCTGGGAAGCCTGTTTTGCTGCCGCTTTGATAGCAGCATGTGCCTGCGGGGACGGTGACCGGAGCGGAGGAGGCCACGGCCCCGATACGGCGCGAAAGCAACCGCCCACCCATCCCGACGAAAAAGGAAAGGGGATCCTGATATCATGTTTCGTGAAGCGCAGTTGGATGGCACTTCACGGCAAGCTCTCGATCACGAATAGATACCCGTTTGACCGGATTGGCGCGGATTCAGAACATGTTGAGCTCACCGTAATTTGGGCAGCGCTTATGTCGGACGAATCTGAGGGCTGTGATTAACCACCGAAAAATGATACTCCCCGCTTTTGACGCTGACCCTCTTCCTTCCGTTGTCTGGATCGGGATCCTTCGGTGTCAAGAAATCCGTCGCAGCACAGGGTTTGTCGCTCTCGAGCAGCACTACATCCGCACGTTCACTGCCCGGAAAGACAACCGTAGCCAGAGCAGTCGGAGGGACTTGCAGATCGAGAGTGAACCCCATCTCGGTCTGCTCCCAGCCGGCGACGAGTGGGCCGCGAACTGTATCGAGCTCGACCCTGGCGAAATCCAGATCTGCCGGTGTTTCCGGTGCCACCGTGAAATGTCCGTACCCGGGAAAGTCAGGATCGATTCGCACCCCACCGATCCAGCGGAACATCCAGGCGCTCACAACACCGAATGCTGCATGGTTGTGGGAATTGTCCACATGGCCTTTGTAGTGCCAGCGTTCCGTAATGGTGGTGGCGCCGTTCTTCAACATCTCCATCCAGCCTGGAAATCCTTCTGCGGTGACGATGCGATAGGCCACGTCGAAACGACCTTCGCGAGAGAGCGCTTCCAACAGGAATCTCGTGCCGACGATCCCCGCAGCGAGGTGGCCCGAATGGTTTTCCCGGATATCTTCGACGAGATGATCGACAACGCTTTGCCGTTCTGTCTGGGGCACAAATCCAACCGTGAGCGCAAGCGCATCAGCCGTCTGGCTGCCAAACGTGTGGTGCTCCGATTGGTAGAACCGAGTGCGCAAGGCTCTTGATATTTCTGCCCCATACTTCTCCAGTTTTGCCTGCAAAGGCAAGCGCTGAAGCGCCGCCGCCATGCCGACCGCGCAATTCACCTGCTCGAGAAAGATGGCAGTGGAAAGTAGGACCCTATCGGTGGGACCCTTAGGGTCGGCAAAATCCACGTACATCCAATCTCCAAATCTGTTGAAAGGAACGAGCGGAGCGTGCGGTTGGGACATGATAAAGTCGATGTGTTTTGCAATAACCGGCAAATGCTCTTCAATAACGCGGACATCGTTATTGTACATATAGAGATACCAGGGGATCAACGTCCCTGCCGCCGTCCATACAACATCTTCTTGCGTCACGCGTTCCGGCTTGCTGAAATAACCAACTTTGCCGCCGGTGGCATTGTCTCCGTCCAATACCCAAACCGGTGCGGTAGGGGACCAGCGTCGACCTTCTTCGTCCTGGGTCCCGCGAATGTCTTCCAGCCATTTGCGGTAAAAAGCACCTGGATTGAAGTGATGGAATACCGTTTCCGCCACAAGATGCCCGTCACCTAGCCATCCTTGGCGTTCATCGCGCTGCGGACAATCCGTAAAGATGCTCATCATATTGCTGCGCAGGGTCCAGTCGACGTTGAGGCTGAGTCGAGTAAGACGCTCGTCCGAGCAGACAAAGCGACCGCGGCGCGGAACGTCGGAATGCACGCAGCGGGCGCTGGCAGACCACTCTTCGGGAAGTGCGGGTAGTCCATCGAGCTGAACATAGCGAAATCCATGGTAGGTAAACCGTGGTTCCCAGGTCTCGATTCCGGAGCCCTTAAGGGTGTAATGATCAGTGGCCCGGGCTCCCTCTAGGTTTTCCTGATCCACGGTGCCATCGTCACCGCGCCACTCGGCAAAGCGCATGCGGACGACGGTGCCGGATCTTCCGCTCAGGCGCAGTTTCACCCAGCCCGCCATATTTTGGCCGAAATCCAGAACAATGGTACCCGACCTAGCTTCATTCACTGCCACGGGCTCCAGATCCTGGGTTACGCTGATAGGTTGAGTACGCAAGCCAACCAGTTTCCCCGGCGCCTGCTTGCGGGCGGCTTTGACCCTGCTCCATTCGCCTCTCTCGTCGTAGCCAGGCCAGTCCCAGCCCTCCTTTTCCAGGCGCGCGTCGTAACTTTCGCCATTGTAGATGTCGCACTCGAGCCAGGGGCCGGTGGCCATCCGCCACTCGTCAGGACGCGCGGCAATGATTTGTGTAGAGCCGTCGCGACGGGCAATCTGCAGTTGGCAGCGAAACTGAGACTGGCCGTATTCAAAGTGCTCGAACCAGCCGCGTCCCAGAATAAGGCCAAGAACGTTTTCCCCTTGGCGCAGGTGAGGTTCTACGTCAAACGTGAGGTAATAGATTTGCTGCGTGTAGTCCGAATACTCCGGTGCCAGCACTTGTGTGCCGAGCTTTCCCCCGTTGAGCCGCGCTTCGAAATAGCCAAGCCCTGAAATGTAGAGCCGCGCGTGCGCAATTACGTCTTTCGGGTCTGCAAGATTGAAAGTAGAGCGAAACAGAGGTGCCAGAATGCCAGGTGCGGCCATCCAAGGACCTTTCCATTCGCCGGCATGCAGCAAACCCATTTCAAAGAATGCCGTCTGGCTCCATGCAGTGGGCTTTCCCGTCTCATCCCATGCCTGAACCTTGAAATAGAGACGGTCCCCGCTGGAGATCCCAGGGCCTGCGTAACCGGCTGATGTATTGCCTGAAGCAACTCTGCCGGAGTCCCAGACATAAGGCCCGCTCTGCTCTAGCAGGGCAAAAGAGGACGCGGCCACGACGCGGAAGCCCGTTTGTGCGGCCCCGCGTGTTGTCCAGGGCAATCGCCAGGAAAGCACCGGCCGCCGTACTTCGAGTCCAATCGGAGATTCCAAATATTCCGTGCGCAGATCTACCGGAGCACCTTTTTGAGGGTGCTCTTCTTGATTTTCTGCCATGCCGAATCGAGCGCTTTCTATTGAGGATTCCCTACTGTTACCCGATTGGAAGCCGACGCAACCATAGAATTCAAGAATGCCGATCTGCGAGAAAGGTTGATGAGATAATCAGGCGCTGAGTACGTCATCTCGAAGCAAACGATAATTGTTGGCTGCAACTAACCGGATACTGGAAAGTGCCAATGGTGAAGTAAGCTGCCCCACAAAAAACTTGCACCCCAAGGGTAATTCATCTACCACCGATGCAGAAAATGAGCAGCTTCCGGAAACCATATCAGATCCGCGACCACCGAAAGCATCACCCCAACCACATACCCTATGGCGAGCCCGTAGAAAAGAGGCTTCGTTGCCTGATAAGCCCGCACTCCGCCATAGCGCAGCAGGCTTAACTTGACAATGCAAACTAGAAGCAGACTGAACCAGTAGAGCCAGGTACCAAAAGTATGCTGGAAGGCCAGACCTATGGGATGGAATGGAAACCAGTGAAAGCGCGCTCGTAAAAAGGCGATCCCCGCCGCCTCGAAAAAGCCCCAGAGCCAGACAGCCCACTTTCCCAAATCCGGAACAGTAGGTTCATTCAACAGACGGACCATGCCATTGAAGAACCGTGGCTCCGACGATAGGACAACCGATGCCCCGCTGTCATAGGCCATCTCAATAGTCGCTCCCACGGCCACCAAAAAGCCCACCGGAAACGCGATCAACACCGTCGCCGTCACCAACCCGGGCTGGTGCCGCAGAGAGAATACCCGCAGGTGATGGGGGATAGCCGGCCACGCTGGTATGCGGAAGGTTCCAAAAAATGCGTGGCTGGTAAACATTTTGAAGGCAACCAGGTTCTGCTGAGACAGGTGAATCGAACCGACCAACTCGACGATGAAACTCTCGCCCTTGACATGCGGTATGTTGGGAAAGAGATATGCAAAACCCGTAGCCGCTATCAGCTTGACTGTGACAAAGTACACCAGTGTCATCAGTACGAATGTTCCAAGAGCTAACGTCAGGCTCATTCCTAAATCCACGGACCAGTTGATCACGTAGGCTGCTGACAAAACCAAGCCGATAAGGGCCAAGCGGTAGTGGAGTATCTCGCCCTTTTCGCCTTCCCCAGTGCGTACCTGATGCCAGACGTTTCGCAGGTGCCGTCGCGCCAACCAGATCGACCACAACGCCACGAAAAGCAGAGCACCGTAGCTCTCCATGTAGAGAATCTCCGCACCACTGATCTGTTGGCCCTCGTCCCCCACAGTGAATCCCACCCTCCACATCGCCCACTCTTTGACTAGGGAGATCCAGTAGAAGAAGATTAGGCTGCTCAGGATATCCAGAGGACACAGATAGGCCACGGCCAGTACCAGCGGCATCACCCTGAACCATATCGTAAGCGGCAGGCCTGGTTCGATCTGGAGGTTGTAGTGCCTGAAATAGAGATCTACAGTCGGCAACCCCGGTGCAAAATAGGTCCCGATATTGTAGAAGGTAGGAACAAGAACTAGTGCAACCCCGATCTGGAACAGACGTGAGCTAAAAATATCCGGTATCCGCCGCGACCCCTCTAGCCCCTGCGTCAAATCCAGCGGCATCTGCGCCAATGGGAAGGTCAACTTCTCCCCTTCAACCCAATGCCGTTGAAAGAGAACCATCAGACAGAATCCAACCACCACCATCGCCACTGACACGAGCAGCCACTGATTGATCACGCCCAGCCATCTAATCCAAGGTGTGCCCGCTCCTTCGGGGAGACCCAACCAGAAGGCATCGATCACTTCCGGTGCCGTAGGCGGAAACAGGTTCCAGGGCAGAAAATCGAATATTGTCTCGGCCCACTGGTTCTCCGGAGAGGCAAAATAGCTAGCCGTCGTCAGTACGCTTATCCAGTAATTGATCCACCCGTCCTGAGGGATCGTGCCCACCACCCAGAGCATCGTGAAAATAGTCAGTATTTCACCTTGGCGTAGAACCAGGCGGGGAAACAATCGTTTGAGCGCTGCATTGACCAACAACCACAGCACGAACGGAATCCATACCGTCATGGGGAACTGTGACTTCACATAACTCCCCACGCGCATACCCTGTCCTATATGGACAACGTAGTAGAACACGACAGCGATGGTCAGTACACCCAAGACCAGAGCGCGAAGAGTGATGATCGGCGAAGAGTCGTCGATCATCACTCTTAGGTCGTCATCCGTATTATTTCGCCTCATCTAGAGCCGGGCGCGCAATCCTTCCCAGCGCACTGTCCACGACCCATCCGAGGGGAAGCCAGGTGCGTGCGCCTCTGGTCGTCCCTGCCAGCCTGCCGCCATCAACGCCACCGCAGTCAGGAGTCCGTTATTCCCGGGCAGGTACACCGGATATTGCCATCCTGCATTGTGGCCGTTGGCCAGATAGGTGTTCCTGGGTGTTTCCATCATCAAAAAATCAACTGCCAGTTGGGGTTCGCCTACTCGCGCTGCGGTCATGGCCGCTGTGAAGAAGTCCGTGCCCCAGTTGCGCTCCCACTGCCATACATCCGCAACCTTCTTCAGAGTGCGACGCATGGTCTCGTGATCCACCCGCGGGCCGGGTATGACGCCCAGCGCGTTGAGCATCACGGCATGGTCCCAGTTCCTTTCGGTGTACGTCTGCGGGCAGTTTTCGTGCGCCAGATACAGACCGTTTTTCACCGGCAGTGGTGCCAGATTTGTTCTTACCTTTTCCCATTCTGAGTCGCGCTCCAAGCCCAGCCTCTCGCGCCATTGCTGCGCCAGTTCGAGGCCAAAAGCCCAGTACTCCAGCTCATAGGTGGGATTCCAGGTCTCTCTTGGAGGGTGATTCTCCTGCATGGGAATGACTGGTGGGCCCAGGTCGTAGTACCCCGTCACTGGATTTAGAATGGCGTAAGACACCATGAACTCGGCCGTGGCGGAGACGATCTCCAGATAGTTTTCCAGAGTTTCACGATCGGGGTGCTCTCGATAGAACAGTTCGGCAAAAACGATGGGGTGGGGTTGTTGCCAAATCAGGAGTGGGCCGATAACGGAAGGACTGTCGCGGCCCTCTGGCCCGACCATCTTGGGCCAGCGCGCACCCGCATAGCCCTGATACTGCGCCCACTCACGCGCTTTCGGCAGGATCTCCTTATACCAGGGCATACACCTTTCAAAGAGGTGAGCGCGGTCCCATAGGACAAAGTGGACCCCATGCCACCAGGCCATTTCCAGATGAAACTTGCCGTGCCAGCTATTGCAGGTCAGCCCTGTTTCCTGCGGTGGCAGTGAACCCGAACACTGAATCGCTGCGAGGTATTGCGACAGTACGATGCGCCGCTCCAACTCTGGGGCGCGCTTATCGCGGCTGCCTTCCACTGCAACGGCGCCGCCGGTGGACCAGAACCGCTCCCAGTGTTCAATGCTCGCTGAAAACGTCTGCTTTGGGGCGGGTATGGCGTCGGCCATTCTTGTGGCAGAGAAAGCAACTTGAAACTCGAAACGTCCGGCGGATTTATCCGGCCGCAGAACAAAAGAATGCGCTCCCTGTTGTTCAAAATCCGCCTCCCCCCTCCAGGCGAAGCGGACGAAATACTGATCTTGATCCAGCTGTCGCTGCAGATCCACGGTGTCGCCAGTGCGTCCGAGGATAAAGGTCTTGTGGCGCTCCGGGCTGGACCAGTCCGCGGTGACCATATCCTTGTGGGGCGAGCCATAGGGAAACGCCAATTCGATCTCCAATTGCCCGCGTTCGACGAGCCTCGAGTTGATCCCTGCCGCTACCATATCAATCTGCGGGTGACAGCAGGTCGCCACGACCACGCGTTCGCCTTCCACGCAGAACCGGCTGTCAAGGATTCCCGTCCACAAATCGAGCGTCTGGACGATGTCTGTAAAGTCCCTGGGTGTAAGCAGGCGCCCATCGCTCCGCCCCCGCAGCCGCAGGCCGAGACGGCCTAGGTTCAGGCGGTGGGGATTCTGGCGCAGCCAACTGTAGAGTTCCTCCTGACCTTTTTCGTTTGTGGGATACCCCACTTTGCGCCCATGCACGTCGAAGAGCTCCATTTGGAAATCGGAGATACTCAATCCTTCAGGCAAGGGAAAAGTGTGCCAGCCCCACTGGGACTGCGTGCAGAGCGGCACGCCGCAGTAAGAGCGTTCGGCAGAGCCCTTTAGATGGGACTGCGTGCTGAGTTTAACGCTGGAGTCGTAGAGTTCGGGGAAGCTCTGAAGACCGGTGCTATCGGCCGTAAAGGCGAACTCGCCGTTTCCTACGGACAGCGGCGAGGCGGGTTCGAAGCTCAGCAGTACGGGATTGTGCCGGCAAACCAGCGTACGGCGGTCGATAAAGTCCATTGTTCTCTGTCTCCTTCTCACTAGCGCGCCCCCCCCTCGGCCCAGAAGCGCTATGCTCAACCATTCGACTGCCGCAGCCTTGTTTACAGAAGCGGGAGTAAGGAATCAAAGCAATAGACGTCCTTTATGTTTCCGCTAGCTATCGTTTTCACGCCCTAATGGCCAGCTAACCTGAATTATTCATAAAAATGCGGTGAGCCTCTGTACAACTGGTTGTTTTGCCCTACGTTAGGGTTACCCACAAACAACAACCAATCAAGAGGGCCACCGCAGATGGAAACTTCGCAGATCGCGCTATCGTTTGCAAACATCTCGGGCAAAAAGATCGAAGCTGATTTTGACGGTGGCATGACCACCAGTGATGGGGGCGCCCTGCTTCTGCGACAAGCGGAAGCCCGCACCGGGATCGTCGACATCAAAGCTATATCGACCATACGTATACTGACCTCATCCGGCAGCGCGTATTCCAGATCGCCTGTGGCTACGAGGACGCCAATGACAGTGACGACCTGCGTTGCGATCCGGGTCTGAAAACCGCGTGCGACCGTCTGCCTCTGACGGGAGACGATTTGGCCAGTCAACCAACCATGTCTCGTTTGGAAAACAGTGTCAGCCGCTCGGATCTGTATCGCATCGGGCTCGCTTTGCTGGAAATATTCATCGAGTCTTACGACCAGCCGCCCAAGAAGCTCACCATCGACATCGACGACACGGACGATCCGGCACACGGCGCCCAGCAACTCACGTTGTTCCATGCCTACTATGACGAGTATTGCTACCTTCCGGTCCATCTCTACGAAGGGGAGTCGGGCAAATTGATCACGACGCTGCTGCGACCCGGTCGTAGAATGCGAGGCCGAGAGGCGGTAGCCATCCTCAAACGCGTGTTGGATCATTTGATCATGGTGTGGCCGAAGACGAAGATCACCTTACGAGGCGACTCACACTTCAGCACCCCTGAGGTGCACGACCTGTGCGACGGATACGGTATTGATTTCATTCTGGGACAGGCGATCAACAACAAGCTCAAGGCACTCGGCGAACCGCTGATGGAGCTGGTGGCGGCGCTGGCCGAGCAGAGCGATGAACCGGTGCGGCTTTTTGACCGCTTCGAGTATCAGGCCAAGAGCTGGCCCCGACCGCGCCAGATTATCTACAAGGCCGAGATCACACAAGGCAAAGCCAACCCGCGCTTCGTGGTGACCAATATCCGCAACCGCACTCCCGAGTTTCTGTATGAGGAGATCTACTGCGCTCGTGGGCGGTCGGAAGGCTTCATCAAGAATCACAAGACCTACCTGCAGTCCGACCGCACCTCCTGCCACCGCTTCTCGGCCAACCAATTTCGCCTCTTCCTGCACAGCGCGGCCTACGTGCTGCTGCACACGATCCAACAGATTGGCATGCGCGGCACCCAATGGACGACGTCCAACTTTAACACGATCCAACTCCGGGTGCTCAAAATCGGCGCCCGCGTGCGGGAGCAAGCCACCAAGGTCCGTTTTCACTTTCCGACGTCATACCCGCTCAAGGATCTGATGCGCACCGTCGTCCTCAACCTCGACACCTCACGATGCTTTGCGATGTCCCACTACATCCACGCACACGATCCACCAAGGGACCCGACTGTCCCAATGACATCCAAAAGAGGCTCAGATCTCCCAGACAACACCTCGACGACCGACAGCACTCGATCAACCCGCTACCAAAACGTCCAGCCATTGACCAGCGCACCGAATTCGTTCGCTTGGTGCGGATTCATGAATTATTCAGGTTAGTACTATCAAAGGTTTTTCACCGAAGGAAAAACTGAATTCACGCGCTTCTTTCAAACTGGTTTCGAAGGCAGAGCGTTCGTCCAACGCCGTGTACAAATGCCTTGTTCGCATGGTTACAGCCAGATCCATTTCTCTCTCGGTGCGAGAAAGTACCGAACCACTCGAAATGAGACGTGGAACGCCAAAGGGTGCCGATAGAAGAATTGCTTGAAAAATGAACTTTGCGGCGGCGGGCGGTGGTGGAATCTTCTCAAGTTGATCTTCATGTGAGGAGTCGACCAGTATCATTCCCGCTATCTGATCAGGAAATTTGCTGGAAAAAACCTGCATATTTATGCCACCATAGGAGTGGCCGGCTAAAACGTAGGGATCACTGATTCCTCCTCTGGTGAGAAGCTCATGTAACTCACTTGCTATTTGCAGACTCGTACGAGGTTTAGGTCCGGTCTCGCTCCAGCCAAGTCCGGCACGATCATAACTGAAGACACGCGCAAACTTCGCGACTTCAGGTTCAATCTGGGTCCACGTGAGAAGACCGTTGCCCAAACCCGAATCAAACACAACGGTTACGTTTCCCGCACCCACCACCTTCGCATGCAGTCGGTGGCCACCGACATCAATTAGATCTCCAATCGGTGGGTAATTCCCTTCATCAATGATGGTAGCAGTGATTTGATAACCCAATCCTAACACCAGCAGTAAGGTTATCAGACCTGTCACACCGTAGAAGGCACGTTTTGCCCAGCGCGTCAACCTACCCCTTTTTCCTGCCGATTGAGGCTGCGCTGAATTATCGCCGCTCATCACGCCTCCATTCGTTGCGAAACGCCTGATAGCCAATCCTTGAGTGCTGCTCAAGTGCGATCACTTTGTACTTGCTCTGAATCAGGTCCGCGGGTGGATTCGCGATGTATTCGGCGAAGTTTTCATGACTGCACCACGCCAAGCTGAATGGAATATACACTAAGCGTAGGTTTGAATCTGACCAGCGTCGAGACGATGTGGCATAGTGCTCTATTCAAGATGAAACTCTCAACGCGGGAGCACAGGCAGGGCAAGCTGGGTAAGGAGCGGCTAGCGCAGGCGCTGGAAACGCTGCGCACCGACGGCTACGTCGTTTTGGAGGACGTGGTTCCGAAGAGCCTGGCAGAGGAGATCCGCATTGCCTGCATTCCGGTGCTGAAACGCTTCATCGAAGAGAATGAGAAGGTGCTTGACCCCGCCAGAATCGGCCACGGCATCAGCGGCATGCCGCCTCTCTGGGGATGCCGTTAATTGATCCGCGGATCGTCGCAAATCCGTCGGTCCTGCAGGTGGTGGAAGGGGCTCTGAGCGAAGATTTCTTTCTTTCATTCTACAATACGAACAACTCTTGGCCGGGGTCTGGCACTCAGCGCGTGCACCGAGACTCGAATCCCCTGTTCGAGGATTTTCCCCATCCCCTGCCGGTCTGTTCGCTGGTGGTCAACATCCCGCTGGTGGACTTCACTGAAGAAACCGGCGCCACCGAACTGTGGCCGGGAACACATCTCTACAGCGGTTCCTGTCCGGGCGGCGAAAACAACTTCGATGCCCTGGCCGCCGGCAAGCCGTCGAAACGCATGGCCATGCCGGTGGGTGCGCTGGCGGTGCGCGATATGCGCATGTGGCACCGGGGCATGCCCAACCGGACAGAGAATGTGCGTACGATGCTGGCGGTGATGTACAATCGTCGTTTCTCGCGTTCCGACAGAAGGATGGATATTCCGCGCGAGGTATGGGACAAGCTGCCCGAGGAGGCACACCTCGTTTTGCGCCACCACGCTCCGACGCCGCAGTAGCCTAAAACATCGCCGCGAAAAGGCGCAACTCGTGAAACACGTCCTGACCAAGGAACAGGTCCGGCTTGAAGAACCGCATGTCCGTCAGGACCGGTGCCAGGCGCGACTCAATGGCGGGAAGCGGGCGCGGGGCCAGCGGGGAGCGATTTGGCGATCAACGGTTTGATTGTCAGCCCTTGTACCAGGATCGAGAACACGACGATGACGTACGTCACCGCCAGAATCAGATCCCTGGCCTTCCCGACCGGGAGCGACAGGGCCAGCGCCACGGAGATGCCGCCGCGTAACCCCGCCCACGTAAGTATCGTGATGGCGTTCGGCGTGAATTCGCGGCGCAGTTTCAGCAGAGTCACGGCGCCGCCGACGCACAGAAAACGCCCCAGTAGGACGATCGGAATCGCCAACAACCCGGCTAATAAAATCCGACCGTTGAAAGTCAGCACCAGAAGCTCTAGTCCGATGAGCACAAATAACACGGCGTTCAGACATTCATCGACCAGCTCCCAAAAGGTGTCGAGGTGCTCCTTGGTCGTATCCGACATCGCGAACGAGCGCCCGTGGTTGCCGATCATCAGGCCGGCGACGACAACGGTGATCGGCGCTGAGAGATGCAGCGCCATCGCCCCGGCGTAACCGCCCGTCACCAGGGCCAGGGTCAGCAAGATCTCTACTTGATAGTTATCGACCCGGCCGAGCATGCGATAGGTGATCCAGCCCGTGAACAGACCGAACACCAGCCCGCCGATCGCCTCCTGCAAAAACAGATGGGCCAGGTTCCCGAAGCTGAAATGTGCATCCTCGCCGACCAGCTCGAGCAAAGCCAGAAACACGCCGCCGCCGATGCCATCGTTGAACAACGACTCGCCGGCGATCTTTGTCTCCAGACTCTTCGGCGCGCCGACGCTCTTGAGGATCCCAATCACAGCAACCGGATCGGTTGGCGATATGAGAGCGCCGAACAGCAAACAGTAAATATACGGCAGGCTGAACCCTAAGAGGTCGAAAGCAAAGTAGGCGAGTGTTCCGACGATGAACATCGAGCCGACTACCCCGGCCGTAGCGAGGACGCCGACGACGAACTTCTGCTGCTTGAGGTCCTCGAGGTTCACGTGCATAGCGCCGGCAAACAACAGATAGCTGAGCATGCCCTGCATCAGTGTCTTGTTGAAATCGATCTGCGCTAGCAGCTTCGTCGCCCACGCCTCTGTACCGACACCGAAACGCCCCAGCACAATGAGCAGTAGCGACAGCAACAAGGCAATGCACATCAGCCCGATCGTCGTCGGCAATTTGACGAATCGATAGTTCAGGTAGCTGAACAGCGCCGCCAGTGTAATCAGCAGCGCGATGATGTCGAATACACTCATGGAAGCCTATCGAATGTCCATGCGGAACGACCTGGCAGGCATGCTGAGCATTCGATCAAGTTTCCCTGAAGCCCGCCCGAATCGCGTCGACCAGTTCCACGCTCTTGACGGCCTCGTCCAGATTGGCTGCCGGCGACTCCACCGGACGATCCTCAAGCAGACAGTCGACGAAATAACGCAGCTCTTCTTCAGTACCGCTGGTATCCGTAGATAGCATTTCGCTGATCTTGCCGTCACGGTATATAGTCCCCTTGTTAACGCCTTCGAGAAAAACCGAGATATCGCGGCCATGAATCTCGTAGCGCTCCAACCGGTAACCGGTGGTGTAATTGAAGGCGTAGTTTGCAACGCAGTCGTTCTCGAAAATGACGAGGGCTGCGTGGAGGTCGCGGTATTCGGAAAAGGCTCGCCGGGCGAAGCTGTGGACTTCGGCGACGTCAGCTCCGGCGAGGTGACGCACGATGTCTACCGCGTGGATATCGTTGCTGACCAGCCAATTGTCCATGACCTCCGGCCTGGAGGAGTGCCTTGAGTTGGCCAGCATCGTCATGCTCTTGTGGAACTCACCCACCAGCTGCACGATCGGTCCCCGTTCCTCAACCATTTCCTTGGCTTTGACAATCATGGGATGGAAACGGCGATTGAGGCCCACCATCGCTTTCACGCCGGCCTTTTTCACCGCATCCCGCAAAGCGATGGTTTCGCTTGCGTTCAACCCGGGCGGTTTCTCCAAGAAGGTGTGGAGGCCGCGTTCCACGCACGTCTGGGCAACCGGGGCATTGAGTTGGGGCGGCGTGGCCGCAAAGACGGCGTCCAGCTGTTCGCCGTCGAGCAGCTCCTCCAGGTTGGCGTAACGTTTTGATATGTTGAACTCTTCACCCACCGCATTCCGCGCCTCTGCGGACGGATCGCAAACCGCAACCAGTTCTACCTCCTCGAAACCGTGCAAGATACTGAGGTGCTGGTGGCCTTTGGGTCCGGTGCCGACTTCAGCTATCCGCAATCGCGACATCCTGTGCCTACCTTTCTCTAGATACGCCTGCGGGACCAATCGAATGATTCGAATCCCAGAAACGTTCCGCTACTATCTGTAACTCGGGCAACGAACTGGATGAGAATAAACGCTAGGAATCGACTGATTGATACAAAATGGGGCAGACGTCGGGATCGTCCAGATTCATTGTATAAACGTCCTTTTCGATACCTGGCATGGACGCCGTGTTTTCCGTGCGGAGATGAAGAGCAAAGCTGCGGCGGGGCCAGGAAGCCTGATTGGGTCCGCTGCCGTGAAAGGTATGCCGATGGTGAAAGCTGACGCCGCCGGGTGGCAGCACTACCGGAACTTCCTCCCACACTTTTCCCTGTGGAACGGGGATCGTCTCGCGCTGCGCTTGGTGGTCTGATCCGTAAAAGTCGCCACCTTCGATGACCCCGCCCCAGGAGTGGGAGCCGCGCACAAACCGCATCGCTCCACTCTGTTCAGTCACCTCGCTCAGAGCTATCCACGCCGTAAAAACCTCACCCTCCTGCCAATACGTCCAGTACTGCTTGTCCTGGTGCCACCCAACACTGCCTGACACATCTCCTCCCGGCGGTTTGTACAATAGCTGCGATGCCCAAAGCTGAATCATCGTAGCTCCGGTCAAGCGCGCCGCCCATTGGCCGATGGCTGGATAGGTAAACAGCTCCATGATGGTACGGTCGCAGATATGGGGTTGATCGATCTTGCGGATTACGCGCTCATCATCACCCGGATTCCATTTCCGGCTAGGCGCAACGCCGGTTTCGTATTCGCAGTTCATCACCGCGTCCATGTGGGTGACAGCCCGGCCTACCAGCTCCTTCGGGATGACCGGGTCTGGCGGAATGAAGAAACCGTCTCGTTCGAATTTCTCTGCAGGTAGGTCTGCTTGCCCGGAGTGGTGGGTCTCAGCGGTCGACATGTCGTGGGTCTCCAGTCGAGTCGGGCAGAACCGGCATGGGACTCCAGTTCTGCGGCACCTATTTCTAAAGTTTTACTGGTGGCCTGGGGCGGTGTTCGACCGAGGTCTCTTCGTTGTCAAAATAACGCGCCCAGTCGCGGTAGTAGTGTTTTGCCACCGTCTCCGGATGAGCTCGGCTGCGCGCCACGAATCCTCTAACCGCTCGGCCCGAGGGCGCGGTCAGATCGCTAAAGCGGACGTCGATGCTCCACCGCGCCTTGTCGGTGGTGTTGGTCACACTTCGGTGCGCCGTTTCCTTGTGATACAGTAGAGCGCCACCCAGGCCGACCGGACAGCTCACCACGTCTTCGGGTGAGTAGTGATCGGCGCTTACTGTCGCGGAATTCCCCCGCTTCAGGGTACCCCATTTGTGACTGCCGCGCACAAACTGAATGGCCCCCATGTCCTGCGTCACATCAATCAGCGGCATCCAGCAGTTTACCATGCGAGTAGAGTCCGATTCTTCCAGGAGAAACCCACTGTCCTGGTGAAAGATGTCGTCCGCAATCTCGGGGAGTCGGGCTTGGAAGGCCATCTTCGAGCGCACGGCGAACTGGGGGTGGGCGAGGATCTCCGGCCCAACCAATTGCTCTATCACATCGACCAGGATCGGATGAGTCCACAGTTTGAAGACGGCTTCGGTTTTCAGTCGTTTGCCCCCTGTGACCGCTTCTTTCAATTCCTCCGGATCCTCCACCGATTCGCAGAGTTTGACCAAACGCTTGTCAAAGTTGAATTCGGAAAAGGTTTCGGGAACCTTGTCAGCAGCGTAGGCTCGGCGTGCTTCGAATTCGACGATGTCAGCCAGCTCTTGCCTCAGTGGTGCGGAAGCTTCCAGGGGCAGGAGGTCCGGTAATACCAGGTATCCTTCTACCTCAAACCGTTGGATTTGGTCGTCAGTAAGGGGCATCGTAGAGCTCGATAGTGAAAGGTCTAGATAACATGCTCACTACTGCTACCTCGGTCATCTTTGCGAAAGCGCCGCCCACGACGAACTCATTTTGCTCCCTCCGTGAGATATTTCTGTATCCTCTTTTTTGCCTCATCCGCCACCAAGGGTTTGAGCAGGAAGTCCTTAACCCCCAGTTCCTGCGTTTCACGAATGATCTCCTCGTTCGCCACGGCAGTTAAGACGATCACGTCCAGGTTGGCAAGCTTCTTATCAGCGCGCAGCTTCTTGAGCATCTCGATCCCATCCATCTCAGGCGCCAGCAGATCCAGAATGATCAATCCAAGGTTGTGCCGCTTGGCCAGGTCAAACGCCTGTTTCCCGTCTTCGGCCTCCAATGCGCCATACCCCAACTCCTTGACGATCTTGCAGATCGTGTGTCGCATCATTGTAGAATTATCCACCACCAGAACATTTTCCTCCATCTCGGAGGGGGGGTCTTCTCGGTCCGCGAGCCAAGCCGCGCGCTCCTCTTGGCGTCGGTCGCCTCGTCGGCTTTCCGCTTCGACCGCTTCCACGATGGAACGTCTTTCTCGCTTGGTCGTGGGCGGGATCCAGCTGTCAAAAAAATCTTCCACCGCTAGCGGCAGTTCTTCTTCGCTAAGATTGCGTTCGAGAGTCGAAGCGATTACATGCGATGATAGCGGATCGATCCTCGGCATATTCTCGCGCAGGAGGATTTCTACGACCTCGTGCAGCAATAAGGTTTCCAGCAAGGAGAAACGCTCGCTTTCATTCCCGGCCTCTCTCTTTAACTCCCAATCGTCCAGCACCTCTCTCACCCCGACGATCAGGTGAATCTCAGAGCCGCGGACGTACGCGACGGTTTGCGAAACTGCCAACGGCTCCAGATCGGTACGACGCACACGTTGGAAGGTATGACCGATGATGCCCAGGTAGCGGGCGGTCGAAGGGCTCAGTCGTTCGGCAAGAAGCCTGGCTATCTGATTGGGGTGGGCAATGATTTTCTCGAGAAGGCTTCCTTGCTCTGGAGCCCAGACCGCCTCGAGCCGGGTTATAGCAGCGTCGAATGCAACCCGATCACCGCGGGGCGAGAGGTCGCCAAACACCTCGCTCACCTTACCTTGCATCTCTTCTGCGGTGATGCCCTGCTCGAATCGAAACCCTCCCGTTTGCCGGAGAACCTGGAGTCGGTCCTCCTGTGAGGTTGCGAAATCGACCATCGCTTCCAACAAGGTTCGCATGGCCTCTTCCGAACTCCACAACAGCGACCGTTCCGAATCTCGTTGCAACGTCTCCACCTTTTCGAGGATACCCTCCATAACCTCGGAATACGAACCGTAATGCCTGCCATCCTCCAGCGCGTACAACACGTGCGCCTCCGATTCGCTGGCCTCGAGTTGACGTAGAAAGTCCAGATCTGCCGGACTTTCTCCGGAATACCATGCTCGGGATCTTGATCCCCTACCCCGCGAGCCGCGAGCTAACACCGTCGACAGCCCTTTCATGAACCGAGCTCGCGACGCACCAGGTCGGCCCCGGCGACCAGAGAACAGAGCTTGCTGTAGGCAACGTCGCGAGGAAGGAACCACATCCCGCAATCCGGGGCCAGGTTCAATCGTTCAGGTGGAATCAGCTCGAGGATGTCGCGGATGCGGCCGGCAATATAGCTTGGCTCCTCGATCTCGGTTGAACTCAAGTCGAGCAGGCCGACAATGACTGTTTTGTCGCCACAATGGCGCAAGATTTCCGGTTCGTGTCCGGGTTGCTCGTACTCAAGGCAGATCTGATCGGCGCGAGAGGCGGCAATCGCCTCCAACGCTCGACCGTAGTTGGGATCGACTTTCTTCGCGTCTATGGTGGCATAGCCGTAGCAAATGTGCACAGCAGTCGTCGTCTCGATTCCGGCAAGCGTGCGATCTAAAACCCGGGCACCCCAAGCAACCGCCTGATCGTGACGAAAGTGGAAGTCCGGTTCATCCAACTGAATAAGATCGACGCCTTCCTCTTGGAGCGCCAGGAGCTCGCCGTTAATCGCGCTGGCAACCGCCATTCCTAGTGCGGCTTCGTCGGCATAAAATTCGTTGGCCAGTCTGCAGGCGGTGGTAAGAGGTCCGATTACCGTCATTTTCGTCCGACGGCTGGCATGACGTTTGAGAAAGCGGAGGTCTGCTAAGGTTATCGGCTCGGGACACGACACTTCACCGACGACCCTCGGCGCCTCCGCTCTTTTTAGCCGTTTCTCGATTTCCGGGTCGAGAGCCACAAAGCTCATATCCCTCCCTTTCATCGACCATGCGCCGAGCCGTTTGGTGTCCAATCCGTCGAACCTACTAAAGAAATAGGCGTCGAACCGCTGCCGGCGCTGTTCGCCGTCTGTCACCACGTCCAGACCGGCGCGCTCCTGATCGGCGATGGCCAGCAACGTGGCATCGTCTTGAGCCTCGGCAAGCACGTCACTCTCTGGCCTCCAGAAACCGTCATCGTAAGGAGTGGTTACGCGTTGGTGGCGAATCAACCAGTTCGGTTTGGTATAACTCCCGACGAGTTGGGTGCCCAGGGGACGTATCATCGCTGCAGCGGTGGAGTGAATGGAGGCAAGGGCGGTTGTTGGCGGCCAATGTTAGGCAGGATGGACTCGCTGTCAATGTTTATACGCCAGAATCGAGGATGCTGCTGCACTGCTTGTGCAGATCGATCGCCGATCTAGCTCCTGAGGCGTGTTATCCCACGCCGGCTGCCCAGCCGTTTCCTCCAGCGCGCACCTTGCCCTCCTTCTTCAGACACTCGGCACCGTGCGCATTGCCACAGATCCAGTCCACCACCTCGATGTCGTGACCCAATTCCCGCATCCCTGCGACGATGCCACGATCCATGGTGTCGAGGATTTCCACTGGCTCCTCCGTCACCACGTGCAGGCGGGGCGAGCGGGCAACCTGTAGCGACGTAGCCTCGAAATCAACCAGCTGTTGCGCCATCATGGTGGAGACGCAGACGATACGGCGGCCACCCGGGACGCCGATAGCCACATCCCGGTCGGCGGTGCGGACCAGCAGAGGACAGCCGTTGTTTAGCGGCCGCTTTCCCGCCGCCACCGAATTTGCCAGACCCGGATTCGGATCGAGTCGGCACATCCCGTGGCCAAGTATAATCCCGGTTCCAGGCACGGTGAAACAAGACCCGAACTCTCCGCCTTGCGTGATGGTCATGGAGACCACGTTTCCCTCAACGTCGGCCGCGGAAACGTGAAGCGTCTGGGTATGCGCTTTCCCGGAGATCCCCAGGTTCGACCGATCCACATTGTCGGGAAACTGTAGCAGCGATTCGACGCGACCGCGGGCGTATTCGGGGCTGAGGAGTCGTTCGATGGGTACTTCGGCGAAGTCGGGGTCGGCCAGATAATGCAAACGGTCGCGCCAGGCCAGCTTGGCCACTTCGGCCAACCGGTGCCAGTAAACCACCTGGTCGCAATCAACCGGGTCGAAGCAATCCAGCATCTGCAACATCTGTAGCGGCGTAAGAGAGCCATGGGTGAGGACAGGGCCATAGACCTGTGCCTCGCGGTAGGTTCCCAGGTAAGGCTCTCCAACATCGGCGGCGTAGGATGCCATATCCTCACGACTCACAATGCCACCCGCAGCCTGGACGGCATCGGCGATTTCACGCCCCAACGCACCGTCGTAGAAATCCCGCCACCCGGCGCTTGCCAGCCGCTGAAGTGTTTTTTCCATATCGGGGCGGTGCCAGATATCGTCGGCCCGGGGCAATTGTCCGTTGGGCATGATATGGCGCACGGTAGGTTCATACCGGCGCAGCGGCTCTTCGAATTCGGCAGTGCAATCAGCCAGCTCCTCGCCGTACGGAAAGCCATCTTCCAACAGCGTTTGCGAGGGTGCCACAATCTGTTCCCACGGCTGGCGCCCCCAACGCTCCCATAGGATTCCCATGGCGGCCATCTGGCCAGGGACGGCAACGGAGAGGGGACCGTGGACGTTGGCGTCGTCACGCACACTGCAACCGTATTCGTCCTCGTTGATGCCGACCGGATCCGAACGACGGGGAAGGATCTCGTACATTGACTCGTGTGCTGCCGCCGGGGCTTTGCCGCTGGCGTCCACCGACCACGTGCGACCATTGGATCCGTCGACCACGACGGCCGAGGACATGTACCCACCCACACCGTTTTTGTGGGGAGCCTGCATACAACAAGCCAGAGACGCGGCTGTCGTCGCATCCATGGCATTGCCGCCCTGTTCCAGAATGCGCGCGCCAATCCGCGCGGCTTCGGCCGGCGAGGCAGCCACCGCGCCTTTATTCGAGACAACCTCGTACCCCTCGATCAATGAAACCACACGCGGCCTATTGAGGCACCGAATTCCGTTTGCTTGGTAGGCTCTGATCGCGGGTGCGTGTCCGTTGCATGCTGAACCGGCTGTTCATCCATTCTTCTTCGCCCATCTTGCTTTCATCTTCTTCATCTCGGCGTTGGGAGTGATCTTCTTGCCAGGACATTGATTTTTCTTGTCATACAACCAACCGCCCTGGTTATCCCGTAGCACGGGGAGGCGTTTGCCAACGGTCGGCGGAGCAACTACGCCACTGGGTCGTTCTGCGTACCAATAGGCTACCGACGACATCTCGTTGGCCAGATGGTTTCCGTGACCGTGCTCTATGGTGACCTTGATCTCTCTTTCGAAGCGGACGGGGTTTTCGATGTGCAGCACGTAGCTGGTCTGGTAACCATTGGTGTTTTTCTCATGGATGGACGAGCCGTTGCGCAGAAAAGCGTTGGGTTGCATGCCCCATGCTTGATTGAGATAGTCTTCGCTCCCGGTTCCGTGCAGGTCCGGGGGCCATTTGTACCCATCGACCCAGATCATGTCGTCTCCCTCGCCCCACCATCTTCCCAGGAAATCGGTGACCGAAAGGTTGCAGCCGAGGTAATGCCCTCTGCCCTTGGTCTGCAGGATGACGTAATTGTTGTCCCAGGCCAGTTCGCCTTTGTTGGCAATGTCGGCCTCGGGGGCGCCGACCCGTACCTCGTGTCCCCAGCCACCGAACGGATTGGTTCGGCGGAACTCTGCGTGAAAGTACCCGGCTTGGGGTTCGGGCTCGGCATAACTCTCGTAGTCGACATAGAAGAACTGCATATGAGTCTCACTGCTCTCATTGATGAGCTCGACAACGGCACGCTCGTTGAACGGCATGCGCGCGTAACAGTTGAGCGCGCAACCCTGATTAAACTCGTTGTTGCGTGAGGTCGACGCCGTGAACAGCAACGATTGGAAACTGTTGACGATACCATGCCCAAGGCAGAAGAAGTCTCCCAGAGGAACGACGACGCTTGGTTTCTTCCCGCTGTCCCAGGTAATCTTGAGCAGGCACTCCCTATAGTGATTCGGCTGGGTCATCCAGATGTGGGTGATGGCGCCGGGTCCCTTGATGTCTGCAAGGATTCTGGATTCACCCGGTTCAAGGCGCCAATGATCGTTATTCCTGCCGGTCTTGTCCCACGAAGAATACCGTCCGGTTCGACCGTTTCGCAGCGTTGACAGTTCGTTAAACATATGACCTATCTCCTCCAAGATTAACTGGGTTGCGATTCCGACTGAAAGCTCCCGGCCTCGTTGAACTTGCTGGTGGCATATCTGTGAGATATACGAAAATCCCGAGGTCGCTGCAGTAGATTCTGTCGTCTGTGTAAAAAATAGAACGGCAACCCGATTGCGCCGGGCGCTCATCTGGCATGCCGCACCTTGACGCGATTACCGGTGAACCCCTTTATCGGTCCTTCCCGTTTGCGCGGAGGACAAGATATGCGCCTGGAGAAAAAGGTAGCTTTGATCACCGGGAGCGGCAGCAACATCGGCCGTTCGATGGCCCGCATCTTTGCCGGGGAGGGGGCTCAGGTGGTGGTAAACGACATCAACGACGAGGGTGGTGCGGAAACCGTCGCGCTGATTCAAAAATCCGGAGGCGAGGCGCGTTACGTCCACGCCGACATAAGCACCTCCGCAGGGGTGCGTCACGCGGTCGCGTTTACCGCCCAAACCTACGGCAAGGTGGACATCTACCTGAGCAATGCCAACGCGGGCAGTGGCGGCACCATACAGGAGTTCGACCGGGCAGGGACGGAGCAGGTTCTGGCGGTCAACCTGTTGGCCTTGCTCGAAGGGGCGCACCACTGCCTACCCGAGATGAAAAAAGCCGGCGAGGGCGAGATCGTCTGCACCTCCTCCGTGCAGGCTTTACTGGGTGTGCAATCCCCGGCCTACAGCGCTGCCAAAGCCGCTTTACTGGGAGCCGTGCGCACGATGGCCGTGGAGTTGTGGCCGCACAAAATCCGCGTCAATGCCATCTGCCCCGGAGGGGTGGGCGGCCAGGTGTGGGAGGTAGTCGACCGGCTCGGAGAAGAGTACCTGCCCGAATTCGAAGAGCGTTTCGGCCGCGAATTGCGCCACCTGCCCATGCCGGTTTCGGTCGATCCAACAGCCATTGCGCACGCGGCACTGTTCCTGGCTTCGGAGGAAGCCCGCTTTGTGACCGGACAGCATCTTACCGTAGACGCCGGGCTGTCCATGATACATTACGGTCTTCACTCGGGACCACCTCCCGTCGAGACCCCGGCGGCCGCGCGCGCCTATCAGGAGCGTTTGCAGCAGGAGTTCAAGGCGTGGGTGGAGGAAAATGAGACAGAGTCCCGGCAATGAAAGGCGTCAAAGACGGTCTTGATGGGCTACTGATCGACGACTGAACCGTCTATGTGGAGACGCGTGTTCTGAGGGCGCCCCTTGAACGGATACTTCTCCGCTGCATCATCGGCGAGCTCGACACCGATACCGGGTCGATCCGGAATCGTGATAAAGCCATCCTCGCACTCCAGCACTCCTTTCACGATTTCCGATTTCGGCGGTACTCCTTCGCCGATCGGATATTCCTGGAGCGCAAAGTTCGGCACGCTCGCCGCAATCTGAATGCAAGCGGCCGTGCTGACAGGACTCAAAGGGTTGTGTGGGACGACGCCGACGTGATGCGCTTCGGCCAGCGCTGCGATCTTCTTGCTATGCGTGATTCCACCGCACATGCACACATCCGGCCGGACATACTGGACGGCGTTCCGCGTCAGCAGCATCTGAAATTCGTATATCGTGTGCAGTCGCTCGCCCGTCGCGATTGGGATATTGATCTTCCGCGCGACTTCCGCCATCGCATCGAAGTTGTCGGGACGAATAGGGTCCTCGAAGAAGAACGGACGATATGGTTCGATCGCGCGGCCGAGGACGATCGCTTCTGCCGGTTCCAAACGTCGGTGGATCTCGATACAGAGGTCGACCTCATCCCCGACGGCATCGCGATAGGCGGCGACCGTTTGGGTCGCGTCCTTTATCTTGTCGGAATGCGACATGTAATAAGGCTCATCACTCGACTCATCCAGAAACGGCGTCAGGTGCCCGATGGCGGTAAAGCCCTGTGCCTTTGCGTCGATGCACCCCTGAATCAGCTTCTCCTTCGTGTTGTCCATAACGTGGCAGTAGACGCGCGCCTTGTCGCGGACTTTCCCGCCCAGCAGTTGATACACGGGAACATCGAAGTGCTTACCTGCGATATCCCACAGCGCGATATCGATCGCACTGATAGCTCCCATGATTGCTGCACCACGGAAGTGTGTGCACCGGTAGAGGTTTTGCCAATGGTGCTCGATCAAAAGGGGATCTTTCCCGATCAGATACGCCTTGTAACTCTCCATCACGGCGGCCGACGCTTCGAGATAACCCCACGCCCCGGACTCGCCCAACCCGGTGACACCTGCATCGGTGTGTAGGCGTAGAAACAAATACTGATCGATCGGCAGGATCTCTACATCCGTGATCTCCATGTCTGCTCCCGCTAGGGTTTGTTCCCTCTGATCGTGACCTCGGAGCCGCCGGCAATCATCCTGTCCGCAAGGGCTTGAGATGAGCTTGTTGGCAGAGCCGGGTTATTACTGATTGTCACGTCCCGGCCTACCGTTTTGAGGTTGTCCAACCCTTCCAGATTGGCCAGAGACCCATTCCAGCTGATGTTCAAGCTCCCGGCAATTCCGTTGAGGTTTTCTAGGCCGTCAAGGGTACTCAGTGCTGCATTGTTCTGAATATCCAGTCGACCTTCGATTCTTTGGAGTTTTGCTAATGCTTCCAGGCTGGTTAAAGACCTATTGAACTTGATGACCAGGTCTCCGGCGATGCTTTCGAGACTATTCAACCCTTCCAGGTTCGTCAGAGCACCAATGTTTTCAACGGACAGGTTCCCGCCGACCAAGTTGAGACCGTCAAATCCTTCCAGACTCGTCAGCGCGCCGTTGAAGTTGAAAACGAGATTGCCGCCGACGCTATCTAGTCTGCTCAGAGCCCTCACGTTGACCAGGGACCCATTGCCGAAGACATCCAGGTTTCCCCCGACCTTTTCGAGCTTATCCAGCCCATCGAGGTTCGCGAGAGACGCGTTGGAGGATATGACCAGCCTCCCGCCGACACTTTTGAGATTACTAAGTGCTGTCACACTGGTCAAAGCGGTGTTGTTGTCGATTTCCAGACGTCTCTCGACGCTGGTGAGGTTGTTCAGGCCTTCCAGGGTGCTCACACCGATCCAGCCAATAGCCATGCTCCCGACGCTTTCGAGGTTCCTCAAAGCCGCCAGGCTGGTGAGAGCGAGATTGTCGACGATATGCAGGTGTCCCACGACCTCCTTGAGGTTACTCAACGCCGCCACACTTTTCAGCACGGGATTGCCCTCGATCTGCATGAATCTTTCGACTCTTGCGAGATTATTCAGGCCTTCCAGGTTGGTCAGAGAATCATTCGTCCGAACATTCAGTCCCACAATGCTTTTTACGTTGCTCAGTGCCCCAGGCTGGTCAGAGCGGGATTGCTCTCGATAAACAGAAAGTTTCCGACGCTCATCAGGTTCTCCAAACCTGCCAGTGTAGTGAGAGGAGAATGATCTATTACCAGGTTGCCGCTAATCCGGAACGGAAGGCCGCCGCTCGCCGCTATCAGCCGGTCGAAATCCTCTTGAGAACCAACCTTATAGTCGCCTTCCAGGACGACCTCCGCCGAGGTACTCCCTTCGGCGGCGTTCTGTGCCCAGACGAAGGCTCCGCAAACGCTGCTCAGCAACAAGACTTTTAGCCGCAGTTTCATTTGCGCCTCCTTTTTCATGGCTTTCCTCCCATCACGTTCAGGCAGACCATCTCCTTGTGGTTCCGGATATACAGCCTGCCGCCGGATAGGGTAGGAGCGGTCCAGCATTTGTCGTCGAGTAGCTGCACACTCGCTATTTCCCTGTATTCTTCGGACGTGGCTTCCGCCAATGCGAGCTTGCCCTCGCCGCCGAGCACGATCAAATGGCCGTCGGCGACGATCAACGAACCCTTGCCGGGGCCTCGGGTCGCCCACTGTTGAACCCCCGTACTGGCCTGGATACACTTTAGAATCGAGTCGTCGAAGCCGTAGATGTATTCTCCGTCCAGTACCGATGAGCTGTAGTGATTCTCCATCACGCGATTTTTCCAACGCTGTTCTACGGCAAGTCCGTCACCAATCGCCTTGATCTGAAGCAGCGCTCCTCCGTAATCGTAGGAGGAAGAGACGAATAGCTTGTCATCGGGAACGTAGATCGGTGTGGGAACGGCAATACCGTGGTGAACCAGCCAGGGATAGGTCCAGAACACCCGACCATCCCTCGGTGACACGGAGACTATATTCTCCGAGGTGAGAAAGATTATTTGTCGATGGCCTTTGGAGGAAATCGATATGGGAGACGAATAAGCCGCCTTGGGGGTATCCATTTAACCGGAGTTACCATATGTTCAGTGCATGGCGTATCCTCGCGCTGGCAAGCACTACCCGGGCTCGGTTGGCGAGTTTCAAGCCTGGTTTCGAACCGATGCGGACTGCCTGGACTACCTCGAATGGCTGCGGTGGCCCGACGGCTTCGTCTGTCCGAGTTGCGGCCACGAAGGCGGTTGGCGCTTGGGCGATGGCCGCTTCATGTGTCCGGCGTGTTCGACACGCAGTTCGGTGACGGCCGGTACGATCTTCGATCGGACGCGGACACCCTTGACGATATGGTACACCGCCTGCTGGCTGTTCGCCACCGGTAAAGACGGGATCTCGGCGTTGAGCTTGAAGCGAGTACTGGAGATCAGCTCCTACCAGACTGCCTGGGCCATGCCGCACCGCCTGCGGTCGGTGTTGGTACGTCCCGGTCGGGATCTGCTGAGCGGGACGGTACAGGTGGACGAGACCTACATCGGCGGCGCCGAGCCTGGGCTGGCCGGTGGCCGCGCTAGGGGCAAGAAGGTGCTGACCGGTATCGCAGTTGAGGTTCATGAGCCGAGAGGATTGGGGCGGTGCCGCATGTCGCCACTGGCCGATGCCTCTGCCGAGACCTTGCACGCGTTCGTGATGGATCACGTCGAGCCGGGCTCGACGATCATCACCGACGGGTGGCCCGCTTATCAGGGACTGGCTCAGCTCGGCTACGAGCACGATCGGCGCAGCCAGGGCGCGGCCCGCGCTCGGGGCGATGATCCCAACAAGCTGTTGCCCGCCGTGCACCGCGTTGTCTCACTGGCCAAGCGGTGGCTGCTGGGAACGCATCAAGGGGCCGCCGACAGTACCCACATGAGCCACTACCTCAACGAGTTCGTGTTCCGCTTCAATCGCCGCCGCTCCCGCAGCCGCGGCATGGTGTTTTATCGCGTGCTCGAGCTGGCCGTGGCCCACGAGCCGATGCGTTTCCAGGATCTCATTGCCAGCCGACGGCCGAGGAAGCTGCCCCCCGAGCCGCCCAAACGGCGAGGGCATCCCACGAGCCTGGAACGCCCAGGGGCAAACCGGCCGTGGCGGTCGGCGGCCGAACACTGATGGGGGTCGCGACGCACTCCGGTTAAATGGATACCCCCAAAGCCGCCTTATCGGTGTGTGTTGTCCACCGCACCTCCCCGGTATCTCTTGCGAACGAGACAATCGACTTTTCACCTTCACCACCCACCTCCACGAGGAGCTGGTCGCCCTCTATAAGAGGCGAAGTGGAAAAACCCCACCGTGGTACGGTGCTCCCGAACTCCTCGACGAAGTCGTGTTGCCACAGCTTTTCACCCGACGCGGCATTCAAGGCGTACAGCTTCCCATACGAGGAAAGCGCAAACAACAGATCCCCGTCTACCGTCGGTGTCGATCGCGGACCGTGGCCGTACTCTTCGACAAAGGTGCTGTCGGCGCGAACACGCCATTTCTCCTCACCGCTGGAAGCGTCGATACATACCACGAACTCGGCGGTACTATCGGCCAGCATCGTATAGCCGCGGCCCCCGGAGATGGAGATGCCGGAGAATCCGCTACCGAACGGAATTCGCCAGAGAACCTCCGGGCCCTCCTTTGGCCAGCGCTTGAGAAGCCCTGTTTCGCGGGAATTGCCGTCGCGGTGCGGACCGCGCCACTGCGACCATTCAGAGGGGGTCTTTTGCGGCCCGGAGTCACTGCCCGCAACGCTGGAAGCCCGATACAGCTGCGAGGATGCAACGAACCAGATTAGGAGCAGTAGTGTTTTCCTACACATGATCACCTCCTTCGAAGCCTACCTCCTGGCGACACGAGTGACAGACGCGGGCCGCCAGCATCGCCAATATATTACTAGCAGCAAGCAGCGCAAAGAAAGCCGATTGGATGATTTGATGGACGCTGCTGTAGTCACGATACTATTCACAAGAGCTAGCTTTTGGCGATCCATCATGGGGTAGGTAGACGCCGATCTTCGGCGACGTTGCTGCGCGAGGACCGCAGTGTTAGCCTTTCTTTCGCAAAACAACCAGGAGGTAGGCACAGAACATGCGCGAGTTCGAATTCGCCAGTGGCTGCACCAACCCCGAGACCTTTCCGGTGGAGGCGTTGGCGAGAGCCGCGGCGACTGCGATCCCCGATGTCGGTCAGGCCTTCGTGCGCTACCCCGGCGATCTCGGGCACCAAGGCCTGCGCGAAGTCATGGCCGAGCGCGAATCGGACCGTGAAGGGATCGACGTATCGCCCGAGCAGATTGCGCTGACCAACGGTTCCATGCAGGCGGTAACCTTGATCGCTGAAGCGTTGATGAAAGGCAAGGGCGACATCGTCGTCACCGAAGAGCTGACCTACAGTGGCACGATCGGAGCTTATCGCCGACTGGGCATCGAGCTGGTCGGCGTGTCGCTGGACCAGCACGGTATGCGCGTCGACCAACTGCAGACAGCGCCGACTGCACGACCAGGGCACGCCACCGCGCTTCATCTACACCCTGGCTAGCTACCAGAACCCGACCGGATCGGTCATGCCGCGGGAACGGCGGCTAGAGCTCATCGACGTGGCACACCAGTTTGACTGTATCGTCGTCGAAGACAACTGCTACGGCGACGTGCATTACGAGGGTGATAAGGAGCCGGCGCTCTACGGGTTGGACGACAGTCCGAACCAGGTGTATATCTGCTCGCTATCGAAAATCCTCGGGCCCGGCGTGCGGACGGGTTACCTCGTGGCGCGAGGGCCGTTGCTGTCGCGGATTCTAGATCGGCGTTACGACGGCGGCAACAGTCTGCTGGCGTCGTCGATCCTGGCCCAGTTCTTCCGCGATAACCTGTGGGAACACTGCGCGCAAACCAACGCGGCGTTGAAGGAGAAACGCGACGCCGTGTTCGCCGAGCTCGAGCGCGGTTTAGGCGATACCTGCACTTGGTCGCGCCCCCGAGGCGGGCTGTTTATCTGGTTGACGTTTCCGGACCATGTCGATCGACGGCGGCTCGCAATGTGCGCTACGCCCCCGGTTCCGGCTTCCACGTGCGCAATACAGACGTTCCCAGCCTTCGACTGGCGTTCGGCTTGCCGTCGCTGCAGGAGATTCGTGACTTCATACCCTTGCTATGCGAGTGTATTCGACAGCTTTCGTCGTAAAAGGAGGACAGCATGCCAGGGCCATCGGAGTATTTCCCCCCTCGTTTAGAAGGCCAGATCGCCGTGGTTACTGGAGCAGCGCGCGGTTTGGGAAGAGCCTACGCTCTCCGTTTGGCAAAACTCGGCGCTGAC
This sequence comes from Candidatus Latescibacterota bacterium, assembly GCA_965217095.1. Lineage (GTDB taxonomy): Bacteria > Latescibacterota > UBA2968 > UBA8231 > UBA8231 > CAYNZV01. The sequence goes on along the minus strand of OZ244235.1, from coordinate 3,416,980 downwards.
GTTGTGATCAACGACATTGATCTTGACTCCGCTGCCGAGGTCGATGAAGCGCTGTCGGCAGCGACGGTCGTGGATGAGATCCGCGAGTTGGGTCGCCGCAGCCTGGGCATCGCCGCCGACGTGACCTCCGAGCAAGCTGTGGAGGAGATGCGGAAAGAGATACTTGCCGCTTTTCCGCAGGTTGATATTCTGATCAACAACGCCGGCGGAGGGTCAGGGAGCCAGAGTGCCACGACGTGCTCGACGGAGGTTTGGGAGGCTGTAATGGCCAAAAACCTGCGATCCACGTTTCTGTGCTGTCGTGCCTTTGCGCCACACATGCGTGAGCGCCGCCGGGGCAAGATCATCAACGTAGCCTCAATCGCCGGGATGCGCCCGTTGATGCCGGCCCTGGCGCCGTATTGCGCGGCGAAAGCCGGTGTCATGGCGCTGACCCGCTCGCTCGCGTTGGAATTGGCTCCATATCGTGTCAACGTCAACGCCATCGCGCCAGGTTACGTCCGAACGGTGAATTGGATGAGAGGATTGGGCCAGATTGAAGACGAATTGGTCGCCCAGATTCCAATGGGGCGGATCGTGCAGACTGAGGACTGCGCCAAGATCGTCGAATTCCTCGCCACCGACCTGTCGGACTTTGTCACCGGCCAGGTGATTTGCGTCGATGGCGGCATGGAACTCGAGCCTTCGCATCCGGGCCAGGAGTATCCTGACTAACCGTCGTACTGAACGTGCAGCTGCACGGAATCCACGACTAGGGGCGTGCTCATCGCTGCATCCCGCTGGCGCACCGTCAGCTCCACCTCGTTCTCCCCTTTCTTGACCTGTTCGGGATTTAGCCGGCATTCCAACCATTGCCCCGACGTCAATGCCCGAGCAGAGCCTTCCCGCTTTAGATCATCGAGGGAGCCGCCGTTGAGTTTCACGTCTATGTCGTCATCGTTCGCAAGGTCCCACAGGTGAAGACGAAAGCGCAACTCGGAAACGTTTCCCGAGGTCACATCCTCACCAATCTGAAAATGCGCGCGGACGCGCTCTCCTCTTTTCAGTTGGTGCTCTCCTGTCTCTGAAATATTAGACTCGCCAGAGAACCGAATTGCGCCGAACATCTTGTCCAGGTTGGCCAGCGTTTGGGGATCACCGATCTCTCGCCATCTTTCGAATGGTGTGCTGTGAAAGGCGTTGAAGACATAGATCCCGTCTGCACCAGCTTTCCACGCATTCGTCGCGGCACCACGCCACGCGGCCGCAGATCCTTCCCACGAATTCAAAGCGACGATATAACACTGCTTGTCCATGTCGTTCGGGTGACCTCCGTAAAGGGTTTTCACCCACGAACCCCAGGACCGGTGCTCACCCGATCCCAAGTCGAGAAAGGCCCAGTAGTGCCAGAATGGCCAGGCGATACAAGGATACACCGGCACCTCGAACTTATGACCTAGCGCCACCACCTCCCGCAGCGACTCCGATATGCGCTCGTGGGGCCCAGCGGGGATCAGCACGTCGATGAGGTCCTCTGCGAGCCACTGCTCCAGATCCAGGCCAACGAAGCGGGCGTCGGCAACTGCATGAGGGGTGCGCGCCGCCAACAGTAAGGGACGTCCGCGTTCTCGTTCCACTTCTGCGGTCATGTCCTTTATCCGCCGCACCAGGTCGGTCATCATCTCCAGATGTTGCGGCTCTACCGGTTTCCCATCTACAGTAGGCGCGAAAAATTTGGGGTCCCGAAGGAAGTCCAGCTCGACGCCGTCCACGTCATATCCCTGACATACCTCCTCAACCAGTGAGAATATGTGCTCCCGAACCTCTGCAACGCTGAAGTCGAGAGAAGTCCACTGTCGGCGTGCTCCCTCAGGATACTTCTCCCAATCGCCTTGCTGTCCCAACAGATTCTCAGGATGGTCCCGCTTGATGGGAGCGAGACCATAATACCTGGTGCGGTAATTCTCGGGATGGGCGTCGTGGGTGTCGTTGATGCGCAATGACCAGAAGACTTCCAGGTTGTTCTTGTGGCCGAAGTCTAGCTGAATCTGCAGATGGTCGCGGCCGTAGGTGTCGACGAGCTCCCGTGAAATCCCTTTTTCACAATACCCACCTAGTTTCGTTTGGTGCGCGAACCCGATGCCGCCCGCACAGGTAGAATACCAGATGCTGTCAACCTGAGTGTCCAGCAGCGACGTGGTGCGCGCTTTGAGGAAATCGTCGATCAGCTCGCCCCCGCTCCGCCTCGTCACTTGCCAGTGCGCGTCATGGCGATTTTTCACCTCCACCACGTCGTCACCGTCATTGTTGTAGATAATCCGTCGCTTGCGCCAGCGCGCTGCTTTCCTGCTCTCACTCATCTGGTTTTTCTCCCACCCCCTTGTGTTTTTGTGAAACACGGAAGAAACCGCGTTACGTCAGTCGGGTCAAACGGGATCGTGAACGGCTCGGCTGCTCGCGGTCATGACTGGTGGTGCAGCTTGGACGTTGACCCGTGGGACCTATGCCTGTATGATGACGGACGGTGAGTTTGTGGTAGAAGTATTGGCACCGAGGCATCTGCCGGAAGTGGAGCTCTACTGTGGCGCAGCCAAACCTTCTGTTTATCTACACCGACCAACAGCGGCCTGACTCGCTGGCTGCATACGGCAACGACCTGATCCAGATGCCGAGCCTGAACAGGCTGGCTGAGGAGAGCGTGGTCTTTGAGCAAGCCTACGTCTCTCAACCGGTGTGCCAACCCTCGCGGTCCACGATTTTGACCGGGTTGTACCCCCACACGAATGGGGTCACTACCGGCAACCTCTTCAATCCCCTTTCGAAGGACACACCCTGCCTGCCGGAGATGATAGAGAAAGGTGATTACATCTGTGGCCATTACGGTAAATGGCACGTGGGGGACGACGTTTTTCCCCAGCACGGGTTTGACGACTGGGTGAGTATCGAGGACCACGAACATCGCCCGGTCTATACACAGGGCAGGGATTCGTTTCAACACTGCACCTATCACCAGTTCGCGGTGGACCACGGTTTTGAACCGGACCATGTGGCCACGGATGGGTTTCGGGCGTTCACTTCCGGGTTTTGCGCCCGCTTGCCCGAGGAGTATGGCAAACCCGCGTTCCTTGCGCGTGAGGCGTCGCGTTTCATCCGCGAGAATCAGGCGCGGCCGTTCATCCTTTACGTGAGCATCTTCGAGCCCCATCAGCCGTACTTTGGCCCCCGCGACAATCAGTACGGCCCGGCGCAGATCACGCTGCCTCCCAACTTCGCGAACGTGCCGACCGAGGAACAGGCACTCAAGACGCGGGTGCTTTACCACATCTACGAGGAGGAGGGGTTTGGGGGCGTCCCCCTCAAGACCGAGCAAGATTGGCGTCAGCTGACTGCCAGGTACTGGGGTTTATGCAGCCTGGTCGACACCCACGTCGGCACGATCCTGGAGACACTGAAGGAGTGCGGCTTGGCCGACAACACGATCGTCGTTTTCACTTCCGATCATGGCGAGATGATGGGCAGCCATCGACTGCGTGGCAAAGGGCTCATGTTCGAGGAATCTGTGCGGGTGCCGCTTATGATTCGCCTTCCTGGGGAGACTGGCAAGCGGGTCAAAGGACCCGTTGGGCACGTGGATCTCATGCCCACGGTGCTGGACCTGATGGATCAGCAGATCCCCGATCACCTGCAGGGAAAGAGCTTGCAGCCCTTGATTCGACAGAGTGGCACGCCGTCTCACGACCAGGATGTGTTCGTCGAGTGGCGGGGGGAGATACCAATGGAGTTTATTCCGAAAGCCATGAAAGGAACCGTTTCGATCGCAGACGCGGAGGCAAGCTTCAATGATTCAGTGCGCTCCATCGTCACGCCGGACGGCTGGAAGTTCAACTGCAGTCCGCTTGGAGAGCATGAGCTCTACAATCTTCTGGAAGACCCGATCGAAACCCGAAACCTGGCGCGAAATCCCCAATACCGATCTCTAATACGAGATCTGACCGCGCGAATCCGCGATTGGCAGGAGGAAACGGGGGACACTGTCGACACGTCAGGCGCTACGTGAGAGGAGAAGCGTGATGGTAACAGATCCGACGACTGGAAATCCGACGACGGGACCGCTGCTCGACTGGTGGTACGTTCACGCCGGTTACATGGGATTCAAGGACGGCATTTCCAAATCGTGGGATGTGCCGATGGGAGTCGAGATCGAGGCGCAGCCAGCCGAAAGGAGCGACCCGATCCTGCCGCGCGACCGACCTTGGGAACAAGAAGGGGGCGGCGGGGTCACCTCCTTCTATGCCAAGGATGACAGATATGTCATCCACTACTACACGCCGGCAGGTCTATGCAGGGCGGAGAGCGAAGATGGCTACAACTGGACCAAACCGGAGCTTGGCGCCGTCGAATTCGAGGGGTCGACGAGGAACAACATAATCACCACTAAATACGCACACGTCTTCGAGGATTCCTCGGCGCCACCGGAAGAGCGTTTCAAGGCAATCGGAAGCAAGTCCGGTTTCTACGCTCGCGAGCGGGACACCGATGGCAATTACATCGAGGTCAACTTCGATAAGGATGCGGTCGCTCGCTTGGGTGACCCAGAAATTCGAACCCAACTGCACCTTCAGGAGTGGAAGAGAGGGGAGTTCGAGGGCCAGTGGGGAACCTTGAAAGCCTTCATGACGGGTGCCGTCTCACCCGACGGCCTCAACTGGACAGATCTGAAGGAGCCACTACTCGAGGAGTTCGTCGATGGAGACAAGGTCGTTTTCTACGACGAGGTGCTCGGAAAATACGTTGGCTACCTCCGTTTTCATGTGGCCGGCAGACGCTGCGCCGGCCGCACCGAAAGCGACGACTTCCGCACCTTCACTCCGGAGCAGCTCGCGGTGATGCCTGATGCCCTCGACCCGCCCGACGTCTCCTTCTACAATCACGGTTACACTCGCTACCCTGGCCGCAACGATCTCCACCTGATGTTCCTGTCGCGCTACGTGCAGTCGGCGGCGACGAAGGACATTCAGCTCGCGGTCAGCCACGACGGCATCGATTGGGAGAGGCCCGACCGCACCAATCACCTCCTGGACAACTACTCGGAGGGAGCCGGCTACGGTAGCATGCTGTATGTGGGACCCGGTCTGTTGGAGATGCCGGACGGACGCTACGCGGCCACCTACTGGGGCACGGCCCGCGAGTACCTGCACGACAATCCCAACGAGCATCTGCCCGTACGCTACGCCTTGTGGGAGAAGGATCGCCTCGCGGGCATCCGTGCCAAAGGGGACGGAAGACTGACCCTGCGACAGGACCTCTATCGCTCGCCGCCCGACTGCCCTGACTCCATCCCCGCACCGATACACAATCGCTTTCCGCCACTGGCCGACCCGAACGAGGCGCCAAGACAACTGCGCCTCAACTACAAGACCGAAACCGGTGGCTTCGTCAAAGTAGAGCTCATCACCCATATCGGACCGAAACCACACCTGTCCGGTTCCCTCGGTGCAATCGAGGGTTATAGCTTCGACGACTGCGACGTCCTCCAGGGGGACGAGGTGGACCGCGTTGTCACCTGGAAGGGCAAGGACAACGTGGCCCGGCTTTCGGATTCATTGACGATCCGCATCGAGATGTACAAAGCGACACTTTTCGCGTTCAGACTGTAGGCCTCGCCGCGAGCACATCGCGCGTCAAGGTCGAAACCCAACCGGCTGAGGTCTAGCATGTCAGAACGGTACACGATCAACAGAACCAAAACCTCCCTGGCGAACGGGGAGACGGCGTACGTCCCGGAAATCAACCGCGTATTCAACCCAGTAGTTGTCGAGTTGATCGCAAAAGCCGGTTACCGTTGTCTGTGGATCTGCATGGAGCACTCAGACATCGACCTCGAGCGGCTGTCGACGATGATACTCGCCGCGCGCACTGTCGATCTCGACGTCTTCGTGCGCATACCGCACGGGCCCTACAATCAAGTCATCAAACCGCTGGAGCTGGGTGCTGCCGGCTTGATCTGGCCACATTGCCGCAGTGTCGACGAAGCTCGCGCCTTCGTCAGAATGGCGAAATTTCAGCCGCAGGGACTTCGTGGGGTTGGGGGCGGCCGCGATTCGGGGTTCGGCACCCAGGGAGTAGGCGAATACATGGACAGGGCGAACGAGCAGACCTTACTGGGCGTGATGATCGAAGACCCTGAAGGGGTGGAAGACGTGGAAGCGATCGCCGCCGTCGAGGGCATCGATCTGCTGTTCGTCGGGCCGGGGGACCTGTCTCACGGTTACAACACGATCCGCGAACCCGGCCCCCCTCACTTGCACAAACCGGTACTGGCGGCATTCGACCGTGTGGGCGCGGCCTGCCGAGCGAATGACAAGGTTATGGGCACCGCAGTGAATCCGGGGGAGGCGATGGTCGAGGTCGTAAAGAGGGGCGTGCGGTGGTTAAACTGCGGCACGGATCTGCTTGTGGTCAGACAAGGGTACGCCAACAGCCTAGAGGAAACGCGCGCGATCGTGGAAGAGACGGCTTCATAATGTCTGCGACGCCGCACGACGAGGTTACGCGTGGAGAAGTTACTTGAATGGGGCGGTTCAAGTATTGCCTGAACACCAGCACGATTCGGAGTGATGGCGCGACGGTTCTCGACGCCATCGACATCGCGGCGGATGCCGGATACGAAGGCATCGAGCCCTGGGTACAGGAGCTCGACGACTGGGTGTTGAAAGGTGGCGATCTCCTGGCGGTAAAGGACCGGGCGGCATCCCGCAGCCTTCACATCGTCAACTTGATCGCTTTTCCCGAGTGGGCGGTCCCGGAAGACGATCGACGCGCACAAGGATTGGCCGAGATGGAGCGTTGTCTTCAGCTGGCGCGGGCCCTCGATTGCCGATTGCTTGCCGCGCCGCCCTTCGGCATTCACGAGAGGAAGGTGGATCTGAAGGAAGTGCCGGCACGATTTGCTGCCGTCGTCGACCTCGCGAACAGATATGGCGTAACGCCGCTGATCGAGTACTGGGGTATTGCACAAACGCTCGGGACCACTGGAGAAGCGCTTTTCGTGGCGTCGGAGTGCGGGCGACCTGGCGTGCAGATTCTGGCGGACGTGTTCCATATGTGGAAAGGAAGCGGTCACCACCACGGCTTCGAACATTTCGGTCCTGGGGTTTTGGGTTTGGTGCACGTGAACGACTATCCACGTACGCCTGGCCGCGATGTGGTGACTGATTCCGATCGCGTGTACCCCGGCGACGGAATAGCCGATTGGAAGCAGATCGTGTCGAATCTGGATGCGATCGGGTACGACGGGTACCTATCGCTCGAGCTGTTCAATGAGGGATACTGGGCGCGCGGCCCGGAGGCAACGGCGGCGGAGGGCCTGGAGAAGCTAAGAGCGTGTGTTGGGGTGTGACGCCAGCGCACCGGATGAGAGCATAAGAAGGAGGACAGGACATGGCAGAATATCTATCGAAACGATCCGTGGGAGTACGAAAGGTGGAGCTCGAAGAGCTCCGCCACATCATCGTCCACCGCGACGAGCAGATGTATCTCTACGCAACCAACAGGGGCGGCATATGGAATTTCGGTGATGGCGAGATCGCAGTCGCCTATCTGGCGGTACCCATGGACTACAGCATCATGAGGGATGGCCCGAATAAAAACTGGTCGCGACACTGCGGCGGCCCCCGGAGCATGTGGAATCATCACGAGCGCTGGGGAGATGAGTCGGGCTGCATCATCAGCCGCTCCTTCGACAACGGAGAAACCTGGCCAGATGACCAGCGCCAATGGATTTGGAATAACGATCGCACCACCGACGAGATTCTGGACTGGTTGCGGCCCCGGGATCGGGCGGAGCGCGAAGAGATCGACATGGGCGCTCCCGATTCCATCGTCCACTTCTGTCCGGGGACCTACCTAAAGCCGCCCATTGGCGGCGTCGGTCGCGACGCGACCAGCTTTGACCTGGGACGCCGGCAGCATTTGCCGACCTTCAGCTTGCGCAGCAAGGACCGCGGGCGGACATGGGAAAGTCATGCGACGGTGATCGACAACCCGTCCTGGGCCCCCGACGGTGGGTTCATGGGAGCGAACCTTGGTCACGTGCGTTTCGACAACGGGGTCCTCGGCATTATCGGCGCTGTCTACTGGCGACACGTGCTCTGTTACTACGTCAGCTATGACAACGGCATCTCGTGGGAGTACTGCAGCGACGTGGTTCGCGTCAGCAGCCACCTCACCCGTTCGGCACCGGGAGACGAAAATGTCGGCTACACCTACCCCGGTGTGCATCGCTTGCCCGACGGGCGCCTGATGGCCTGCATGTACAAAGTCCCCCCTGAAATGCCCTGCGTTGCTTTTTCGGAGGACGACGGTATGACCTGGTCACAGCCCCACTTCGTGAGCAGCCCTGGAAACCGTTTCGGCAACATGAGCGATCCCGAGGCTGAGCGCCCGTTGAACGATGTGGCTCGGGCTAACAAATGGCGCTGCCCCTCGGCCCTGGTATTGCGGGACGGTCGCATCCTCATTCTTTTTGCGCGCCGTACCCCAAACCTGGGCAACCGCGGTATCCTTGGCGTGGTGAGCGAGGATCTGGGCACGACCTGGAGTGAAGAGTTTGTCGTGCGCGGCGATGGTTACAGCTATGACCTCGGCTACCAGATGCCCACTGAACTGCCGGACGGTCGCATCTTCGTGGCCTACTGGTTCTGCGCCAAGGAACAGGAACAGCCCATCGAGGAAGTGCAGATCGTGCGCCACATTGCGGGGAGCTTCTTCAAGATCGGCCCGCAATAGTGCTACAACCGACTCAGCCTAGATAGGTCGTCCAAATTCAGTAAAACCTACGAGCATTCTCACGAAGAAGGTGCGCGTGTAGACATCGCGGTCGTCAAGAAACGGCGAGTCGTAATCAATCTTTTCAGCGTTAAAACCCACGATGGTCATGAGGTCGTAACCAAAGTAACGCGAGCTGTTGGTCAGTGAAGCGAATGCCGTGCGCTGTTCAAAGCTGTTGCGCCTCGAGGTATCGTCCCGACGGCGATACGGTATGGGGCCCACTCCCTGGAATCCGAACCGCAGGTTTGTCCGCGAGAGAAGCGGATATTCGATACGGAGAATGGGGATCGATCGCAGCTCCGATTCCAAGCGTACGTCGCGGTCCCTATCCACCAGACGCAGCAGCAACAGTTTGTACTGTGGGGTAATCATCAGTTCGCCCCAGCGCCATACATACTGGATACGACTGGCCGAGGTCCAAAAATCGATCCGGCGCTGGCGCTGGAAGAGGCTGCCGCGTAGCTTGCCGCCCTTTTGCCAATTGAAACGCCCCCGCAGTTTCTGCACGAACTCGACGGACGACCAAGGAGTAATGCGGCCTTCCAGGTAGGTATCGCTCACGGTACTGTCCCGGTAGAACAGTTGATCGGGCAGGAAGTCGAGTGCCAGGTGCTCCGGCGATCCCGTGTCATTATCGAACACCACGATCTCATCGGCGATGTCGTCCTGCACCCTGCGCACGCTACTCTCGAAAAACAGACTTCTGAGTCCCCCCTCCCCCCGGCGCCGGTAGCTTACTTGCCCGTAGGTCGAGAGGTTGTGCCCGCTTCCTGCGATTTCATTTATGTCGTAGCGGCCGGCCGCCGCGGACCAGTGTCGCGTCAGATTCATCTGGCCGAACAGGTGGTAACCGCGCTCGTCGTACTCATAGGGGTAGTCGACTTCCCCATCGTCTTCGCGGATGTCTGGCTCGTCATTGTTGTTGTGGTCCAACCCATACACGTAGGTGTTGGGATCCACATCGAACATCAGAAACGGCTCTTCGTAGTCCGGCAGCCGGTTGAGATTGCGATTGGTGTCAGGGGCGCCATCGTTGTCGGTGTCCTGATTCACCCAAACCCCATCGACATCGGTGCCGACGCCGTCCCCGGGGACGCCTGGGGCGTTGCCGTATTTGATGTCCGGATAGCGATCCCCATCCTCGTTGTCATCCACCAGCTGCCAGTACATGTAGTCGTTGAGCAACCCGTCTAAATGGCCCTGTTCGTGGCTGATTTCGAGTGGCAGAAAAGAGCGCATCTCGGTCTGGTAATGTGGACTGATAGAAAACAGCTCGGCGCCGACCAGCCCGTGGCCAAAACGTCGAACGGCGTTGAGGAAGTAGGCCGCACCTCGATCGGTGAAACGCGGGGCTCGGTCGAAGGCTGCCTGTCCGTCGATGCGGGCCGGGTAGCGGGAATAAACGCTAGAGCGCGCGTATTCGGCCGAGATCTCAAGACCCGCAAGCGTGAGACTGGCGTCGGCGCTGTAGACGAAGTGACCGGTGTTTTCCCCGACATTGAAACGTACCCGCCGCAGATTTGAGAGATCCTGAACATTACCCTTGGAACGCCGCACGATGTGGTAGAAGGTGCCGGAGTAGCGGTCCGCGAAGTTGTCCGACCGGGATTTGGTGTACAGCATGGCCACGTCCTCCAGGTAATCGTTCGCCAACAAAACCTCCACGGCGACGGACTGGACCTCAGGTTCCGCGGACATGTCGAATAGAAATACGACCTGTTTTTCGCCATCTGCTTGCAGCATCCGCTGCGGTGATTCCACTGTATATAGAGACTCGAGACCCGATTGGCCTGTCTACCGACGTCGATGCCCGCCTCGTGAGCCAGGCGCGCGAGGTAGTCCGCGAACAGCGGAAAATCGCGATTGCGGTAGTAAAAATCGTTGAGGACGGGAGTCCCCCCGGAAGAAGCGGTGAACTGGTTGTAGGGCAGGGGCGTGAAGCTGCCGCTGATCGCCGAGACAAATCCGACTTGAATCGGGGGTTCGCCCACATGGCTGATCGCCTGGGGCACGAGATCGGGACGCACCTCACCATTGATCACCAGCTGAAGATCCTGCACCACCGCCCCGCCGATGCCATCGTCGGGTGAATCGTCTCTGAAACGCACGAGAATCCAGTCCATCGTCGGCTGGTCTGGCTTCAACCTGCCCTTGAGGCTATTTCCGGTGGCGGTGCTCTGGTAGACGTGCTGATTCGCCCCGTTCAGACCCAGCCGCAAGGCGCCGAGATCCGTTTGCGCCCGACTACCCAAGAGCAAGGTGGAATCATCCGCATAGTGGATCGAGGGTCGAAACGTCTCGGTGAAGTAGGTGCCGTTCACTGAGTCTGTCGGTCGTTCCACCCGCGAAGCGAGAGCAGTGAATTGCAGGTACGGGGTGGCCAGATCGAAGCGCATGCCGTTGAAGTTTACCTTCGAGAGAGTCAGCGGCGTGAAGCGCGCGTGCAGTGCATCGCCGACGATGAGATGATAACCCCAGTCGCCGTAACCATCTTTACCTGCCACCACGTGGTCGAACACACCAGCCCATTGACCTGGTTCCTTGAAAATTGAACTACCGAACCTCAGCCCCTCACGGCGGATTTCGTTCCAGTCATACAGATCATAGCCGGTAATGAGATGGTTGCCGAGGGGGTCGAACCGAGCTTGGGGAGTATCCCCGTAAGGGCGAGTGTGGTTGAGGTAATTCTCGTAGTAGGTTATCGCATAGTTGCTGTAGCCTGGCCTTTGCCAACGCAGAAACGGCTGCGATCGATCCACCTCGTTGAGTGACGTATCGCTGGCCTCCGCGCTGCCGACCAACGCCAAGGCCAGTAAAAGGCCCCAGCGCCTCCACCACTGTTCGATTCGCACGGTTCCTCCCAAGGTTCACACGGAGCAGATGTAAGGCCCAGATCTTCCGCTGCACTACTGGAACGGTGATGCTGAAATGTCTCGGTGAATAAACCGGATTGGGGGTATCCATTTAACCGGAGTTACCATATGTTCAGTGCATGGCGTATCCTCGCGCTGGCAAGCACTACCCGGGCTCGGTTGGCGAGTTTCAAGCCTGGTTTCGAACCGATGCGGACTGCCTGGACTACCTCGAATGGCTGCGGTGGCCCGACGGCTTCGTCTGTCCGAGTTGCGGCCACGAAGGCGGTTGGCGCTTGGGCGATGGCCGCTTCATGTGTCCGGCGTGTTCGACACGCAGTTCGGTGACGGCCGGTACGATCTTCGATCGGACGCGGACACCCTTGACGATATGGTACACCGCCTGCTGGCTGTTCGCCACCGGTAAAGACGGGATCTCGGCGTTGAGCTTGAAGCGAGTACTGGAGATCAGCTCCTACCAGACTGCCTGGGCCATGCTGCACCGCCTGCGGTCGGTGTTGGTACGTCCCGGTCGGGATCTGCTGAGCGGGACGGTACAGGTGGACGAGACCTACATCGGCGGCGCCGAGCCTGGGCTGGCCGGTGGCCGCGCTAGGGGCAAGAAGGTGCTGACCGGTATCGCAGTTGAGGTTCATGAGCCGAGAGGATTGGGGCGGTGCCGCATGTCGCCACTGGCCGATGCCTCTGCCGAGACCTTGCACGCGTTCGTGATGGATCACGTCGAGCCGGGCTCGACGATCATCACCGACGGGTGGCCCGCTTATCAGGGACTGGCTCAGCTCGGCTACGAGCACGATCGGCGCAGCCAGGGCGCGGCCCGCGCTCGGGGCGATGATCCCAACAAGCTGTTGCCCGCCGTGCACCGCGTTGTCTCACTGGCCAAGCGGTGGCTGCTGGGAACGCATCAAGGGGCCGCCGACAGTACCCACATGAGCCACTACCTCAACGAGTTCGTGTTCCGCTTCAATCGCCGCCGCTCCCGCAGCCGCGGCATGGTGTTTTATCGCGTGCTCGAGCTGGCCGTGGCCCACGAGCCGATGCGTTTCCAGGATCTCATTGCCAGCCGACGGCCGAGGAAGCTGCCCCCCGAGCCGCCCAAACGGCGAGGGCATCCCACGAGCCTGGAACGCCCAGGGGCAAACCGGCCGTGGCGGTCGGCGGCCGAACACTGATGGGGGTCGCGACGCACTCCGGTTAAATGGATACCCCCAATACCGGATTATCGCTGGTGGGGTCAAGAGTATCACGGTTTCGATTGTCTGCGGCACGGCGTTGAATTCAGCGACGCTGTCTCGTCGGCCAAACCAATGATCACGACGTGCTCCAGGGGGAGCGAGTACCCCCTCCGTGGCTATGAAAACATCTTGAAGATACCCAAAGCGATAACGCAGACCCCCACCAGACCAAACACCAACCCTACACCCCATATCATTCGTCGCTGCACAACCATCGCCATGCCGCTAAGCGTAATTGCGATTGAAAACAAAGTAACTCCGATCACAAAGAGCTCATGTTCAAACATCGCATCCTTGTCCGGTCTTTGACCAACTCTACACCGAACAGTAGTCCCTTTCCTCGCATTTCCCCAACAATCGGATGTTTCGTCAGCTCTTGAGCGCGTTCAAACAGGTAGTCGCCGATTTCAGCAACGTGTGCGATCATGTTTTCTTCTTCCATGATATCAAGCACCTCGAGTCCGGCACGAGCGGCAACGGGATTGTTTACGTACGTGAATATGTGAGGAAAGGCTTTGCCGGTTTCCGTCAGCGCCTCGCGTATCTTGTCTCTGAGAATCACACCACCGAGAGGACAGTAACCACTACTGGCCCCTTTCCCGAAGACAATCATGTCCGGTAGGACGTCCCAGTGCTCGATAGCGAAAAACTTGCCGGTTCTGCCAAACCCGCTGATGACCTCATCGACGATAAACAGGACGTCGTACCGGTCGCATATTGCGCGGATGCGCGAGTAGTAGTCGAGTGGCGGCACGGAAGCTGCTACCCCAGCCATGCCTACCGGTTCCGCAATGAACGCCGCGACGTTTTCCGGACCAGTTTCGAGGATCGTCTTCTCCAGGTCATCGGCACATGCCAGATTGCATTTGCCTTCGCAGCCCTCGAAGGCGCATCGATAGGGGTAGCAGGTGGCGATATGGGGGAAGGGCAGCAGCCACGAATCAAAGTCCTGCCGAAGCCAGGGAATGCCCGTGAGCGACAGCGCACCGAGCGTCGCGCCATGATAGCTGCGCCAGCGGGCAATGACCTGCCGCTTGTCGGAGTTTCCGCGCTGATGATGATACTGCCGGACCATCTTGAGAGCGCTTTCGTTCCCTTCCGAGCCGCCCGAGACAAAGTACACATGGTTCAAGTCGCCCGGTGTTATCGATGCGATTCGAGCGGCCAGCTCAAGCGCTGGTGGATTGGCGAATTGCGCCGAAAAGACATAAGCGAGTTTCTCAGCCTGCTCTGCCATGGCGGTGGCGATGCGACGGCTGCCGTGGCCCAAGATGACGTTCGTCGCTCCCGCACTGCCATCGATGTAGCGTTTGCCCGCGTCATCAAAAAGATAAATGCCCTCACCGCGGACGATAACGGGATAGTCGTGGGTTGGATCGCGATGGATCAATGCTGGCTTTGCTTCAGGCATACTCAGTCCTGTGGGAAACTGATGCGACAGCTAACTACGATACACGCCGACAGCATCGGGAATTTTTCATGTTAGGTGAAATAATCCGCGTTATCGGTATACGGGTCAAGCAGGGCGTCCCCCCAAAACAGACCAGTTTTCGATCCCAGATCAAGCGGTACCGGACTCTTGCGGCAGGCTCAGCGCCCACTACCGCACGGGTACCGGCACGGAGCTTGCCGACGGCTTCGCCGTTGACGTAGGTCGTGAGGTGGCCAAGCTTCCACGAGTTGGACTACCGAAGTCATCTTCGTAGATTGATGCCGGGTTTGTCCTTGTGGAGATGGACTGTGTCGCCCCTGTCTTTGGGGGTGTTTTGGTCAGCTCTGAATAACAGCAAGATGACCTATCCCTGGCGGCCGACGCGATTATAAAGCCTCTGCGCGTAGGCGTAGCCGCTGACAGGTTCCTCATCGCCTGAGTATTCGAGTTTTATTCGCACGCCCCTCCAATTTTGCAATATGCAACGACTTTGGCTGCCCCTGACTGGCAGAAGAGACGTCCTCCCCACTGCGGCTGCAGCAATCGTATTTCTCATTGTACTGCTCCGCACGGCCTGGTTAGCCGAGGATGCATTTATCACCTTTCGAACTGTCGACAACTTCGTCAATGGGTACGGCCTAACCTGGAACACAACAGAACGCGTTCAGGGATTCACAAATCCACTGTGGATGTTCCTGGTTTCTTTCTTCTATCTTTTCAGCCACGAAATATTCTATACCGCCATATTGATTTCTGTTGGAATTTCCCTTCTCGCCGTCGTACTGCTGATCCACCAGATTGCTGCGACCCGCTGGTCCGCACTACTAGCCTGAATAATTCATGAATCCGCACCAAGCGAACGAATTCGGTGCGCTGGTCAATGGCTGGACGTTTTGGTAGCGGGTTGATCGAGTGCTGTCGGTCGTCGAGGTGTTGTCTGGGAGATCTGAGCCTCTTTTGGATGTCATTGGGACAGTCGGGTCCCTTGGTGGATCGTGTGCGTGGATGTAGTGGGACATCGCAAAGCATCATGAGGTGTCGAGGTTGAGGACGACGGTGCGCATCAGATCCTTGAGCGGGTATGACGTCGGAAAGTGAAAACGGACCTTGGTGGCTTGCTCCCGCACGCGGGCGCCGATTTTGAGCACCCGGAGTTGGATCGTGTTAAAGTTGGACGTCGTCCATTGGGTGCCGCGCATGCCAATCTGTTGGATCGTGTGCAGCAGCACGTAGGCCGCGCTGTGCAGGAAGAGGCGAAATTGGTTGGCCGAGAAGCGGTGGCAGGAGGTGCGGTCGGACTGCAGGTAGGTCTTGTGATTCTTGATGAAGCCTTCCGACCGCCCACGAGCGCAGTAGATCTCCTCATACAGAAACTCGGGAGAGCGGTTGCGGATATTGGTCACCACGAAGCGCGGGTTGGCTTTGCCTTGTGTGATCTCGGCCTTGTAGATAATCTGGCGCGGTCGGGGCCAGCTCTTGGCCTGATACTCGAAGCGGTCAAAAAGCCGCACCGGTTCATCGCTCTGCTCGGCCAGCGCCGCCACCAGCTCCATCAGCGGTTCGCCGAGTGCCTTGAGCTTGTTGTTGATCGCCTGTCCCAGAATGAAATCAATACCGTATCCGTCGCACAGGTCGTGCACCTCAGGGGTGCTGAAGTGTGAGTCGCCTCGTAAGGTGATCTTCGTCTTCGGCCACACCATGATCAAATGATCCAACACGCGTTTGAGGATGGCTGCCGCCTCTCGGCCTCGCATTCTACGACCGGGTCGCAGCAGCGTCGTGATCAATTTGCCCGACTCCCCTTCGTAGAGATGGACCGGAAGGTAGCAATACTCGTCATAGTAGGCATGGAACAACGTGAGTTGCTGGGCGCCGTGTGCCGGATCGTCCGTGTCGTCGATGTCGATGGTGAGCTTCTTGGGCGGCTGGTCGTAAGACTCGATGAATATTTCCAGCAAAGCGAGCCCGATGCGATACAGATCCGAGCGGCTGACACTGTTTTCCAAACGAGACATGGTTGGTTGACTGGCCAAATCGTCTCCCGTCAGAGGCAAACGGTCGCACGCGGTTTTCAGACCCGGATCGCAACGCAGGTCGTCACTGTCATTGGCGTCCTCGTAGCCACAGGCGATCTGGAATACGCGCTGCCGGATGAGGTCAGTATACGTATGGTCGATATAGCTTTGATGTCGACGATCCGACATCGCCGCCACGATTCGGTCGACGATCCCGGTGCGGGCTTCCGCTGGTCGCAGAAGCAGGGCGCCCCCATCACTGGTGGTCATGCCACCGTCAAAATCAGCTTCGATCTTTTTGCCCGAGATGTTTGCAAACGATAGCGCGATCTGCGAAGTTTCCATCTGCGGTGGCCCTCTTGATTGGTTGTTGTTTGTGGGTAACCCTAACGTAGGGCAAAACAACCAGTTGTACAGAGGCTCACCGCATTTTTATGAATAATTCAGGCTAGGAGTTGCCCTGCTTCTTTCTTCCCGGGCGTTCATCGACTTCTCAACGTCGGGACTGGAGAATCCACTCACCCATGCGATCCTAGTTCTCTTCCTGGCCATCTATCTGCGTGGGAACATCGATCAGAAAACTCTCTTCTGGATGTCCCTGTTAGCAGCGTTGGGCACGCTCAACAGGATGGATACGATCCTCTTCTTTGCCCCACCGCTGGTGTACGCAGCATGGAAGACGAGGAATCTGAAGGCATGTTGCCTTTCTATGGCAGGATTTACGCCACTGATTCTGTGGGAGATGTTCTCTCTCTTCTATTACGGATTCCTCTTTCCAAACACCGCCTACGCCAAACTAAATACGGGAATTCCGGTCTTCGAGTTGGCCGTGCAGGGACTCCACTACCTGCTCGATTCCATCCAGCGAGATCCCCTTACCCTGGTCACGGCGCTCATTGGAATCGCCGTGCCCTTGGTAATGAAAACTAGGTGGCAGATACCCGCAGCGCTAGGAATTTTGCTCTATCTACTCTACGTCGTCAGGGTTGGAGGGGACTTTATGAGTGGACGGTTTCTGGCCGCGCCCTTCTTTGTCGCAACGGTCATCATTGCCTACAACCTCCGCCTCGATTCCACACGGCGCCGATGTATTGCATTCACAGCCGTACTCCTGCTAGGATTCGCCTGCCCCTATCCTCCCTTGCTCAGTGGGTCGGACTATGGCCTAGGGCGCAACGATCTAAACGGAATGCGGGGTGTCAATGATGAGCGCGGAATTTACTACCAGAACGCGGGGCTCTTGAAGGCGTTGGAACGGGCTGGAGAAGAAGAATTCCCCGACCACTGGTACGCCGCTCGAGGCAGGGAAGCAAACAGAAATTCGCGGTCGATTACCGTCAAGAAGAGCGGACGCTACGGTGCTGCTGAAGGATTCCTGGTTGCGCCAGTGACACGCGAGGAGATCACCGTTGTAACGACCTGGATGAACGTTGGATATGCCTGTTTCTACGGGGGACCGCAGATGCACACTATCGATGCTATCGCTTTGGTGGAGCCACTGTTAGCGCGGTTGCCGGCGCGAGAGGATCCGGAGTGGGGGCCCGGCCATTTCAGCCGCATCATGCCGGAAGGTTACATCGAATCCCACATTCACGGCAAGAATCTGATTGCCGACGAAAATCTGGCGGTTTTCTACGACAAGCTCTGCCACATCACCCAGGGCGACCTGTGGGATCCAAAGCGATGGCTTGAGATATGGCGCATGAATTGGGGTAAATACGAACACCTGATCGACTTCGAAAAATATCGTCGTCCCTCTGAACTGGATCGGCGCCTCTCGGATACGAGAATCAGACCAAGGGATCCCTCCAAGTATCTCGAGCTTGGTGATGCGTACTTCAGAGCAGGGGAGCCGGAAAGCGCGATCTCGGCTTTGCAACAATGTCTCAGGTTCAACCCGATCAGTTTTAACAATCACTATCTCGCCGGAAACATCTATGCAAGCAATCAGCAACCAGAGCTGGCAGACCAAGCGTACAAGCAAGCGGCTGAGTTCCGGCTATCTCAGCGGCGCCAAGTCGACACTGGGCCTGGAGCGGCTGTATAAGACCTACGAAAGACTGGCCCACGCGTACGACGCGACGGGGAACAGGCGCGGTGCAATTCAGGCTGTGGAACGAGCGCTGGAAATAAAGCCTACGGCGGAGATACACTACGAGCTAGGTCTAATCTATCATAAGAGCGGCAGCCTCGATCAGGCGATTGCCTCCTTCGGACGCGCCATTCAGTTGGATCCGGGGAATCCAGGTATTTAGGTGGACTACGGAACTGCCCTGCGAGCCTCGGGCCGCTTGACCGATGCGGAACAGGCCTACAGACACGCTATTCGACTACAGCCCGATCAAGCACTGTTCTATCACAACCTGGGAGGGCTAGAACTGGAGCAGGGTGACCGGGCAGGTGCGTTGCAGGCCTTTCAGATGGCTGACCGCCTGGGTTCCGAACAAATTGACACCTATTTGACGCT
This sequence comes from Candidatus Latescibacterota bacterium, assembly GCA_965217095.1. Classification (GTDB taxonomy): domain Bacteria; phylum Latescibacterota; class UBA2968; order UBA8231; family UBA8231; genus CAYNZV01. The sequence goes on along the minus strand of OZ244235.1, from coordinate 3,398,150 downwards.
GAGCCGGCTTTATCTTGGAGCTGGTCAGCCAGCGAACGCCTTCACGACCTATCGCCGGATTCTGCGAGACTTCGGGGTAGCTGAAGCAGAAAAGAGCGGGGTAGCCGGCGATCTTCGAACCATGATAACCCGCGGGTTGCACGTTGCCGAGGCAGAAGCAATTCTGGCCAGATATTGGCCGGACGAGCCTACCAAGGGTTCTTGATGGCCCCGTCGTTGGGCAGGCTGAGCAAGCCGAGACCGCCTCGCTGACCTGCGTCCCAATTTTCTCTATCCGTTGTCCCGCTTTCGGCAATCACGGATCAGGTTTTGGTACTGTACGCGCTCCAATGCGCGTTACGTTTCTCTGATCCTTATCGCATTCTATGTGGCAATCCTTCTGTGTTCCCTGGCCCTTGGCAAAACACTGGTCTGGTCCGTCGTTCCGCCCGTCATCTATCCCCTGGCGGCGCTCTATCTATTTCGGTCGAAAATGTACAACGTCGGCACCATACACCCAGATTCGCGCTCTACAACGCCTCTGGTGCAGATAATCGCAGTGTGTTACCTGCCGCAATTGCTGTCTCTCCGTAGCGTCACGTTGCAGAAAGCCGCGATGATCGTGTCCCAGGTGGGCCTTGCAGCATTGATAGCCTACGTCAGCATGCACTGGGCGGGGTTGGCCCCGCACTTTTCGCAAGCCGGCCAGATTTTGGCGGTTGTCGCCGTCGCGCTGGCGACACACTTCGTCCTCTATCGCCGGCTGCAGCGCCATTTCGCCACCGCCGATCTCACTTACTAACGAAGCACGGCCACCGACTCATTGATCTTGTCGTGAAGATCGTCCGGGGCACCGTAGAAGACCGCAGCGGTCTTGCCATTTCGGTCGAAAATGTACAACGTCGGCACCATACCCAGATTCCCGAATGCCACAACCAGATCGTCGGTGCCCAGGACCGTGGGCACTGGGTGGTCCAGCTCTTTTACAAACTTCCTGACGTCTTCTTCCCTGGATTCGACCGCGATGGCCACGACCTGCACGTCGTCGCCATACTGCTGCGTCAATGCGCCCAGGCGTTGCATGGTCACTCGGCACGGGGGACACCAGGTAGCCCAGAATTCGACGATCGCGATCTTGCCTTTCAGATCGCTGGACGTGACCGTCTCGCCCTCCAAATTCTTCACCGAAAACTCGGGCATCTTAGTTAGCTGATCGTCCGCGACCGTTACACCTTCGGGTAGACGATCTCCCTTCAACGCAATCTCGATCATCTGCGCCGGAGCTCCTCCTGGAATTTAGCGTGGCGTCCCGGCTCCTCCCACGGCGTATACTTGCCCGTGTCTTCACCCCCACCGGCCTTGTAGAAATAGAAATCCTTAGGCTGTGCGATCAACGCTTCGTTTACGAAAACGGCCGGGTAACTCTTGACGCCGTAACGGTTGGCGATGTCCGATTCTCCCATGTCCTCGGTCACCATTCGAACCTGTTCGCCGTAATCCTTGATAACATCCTTGATCAGCAAACTTGCCGGGTCGGAGAGACTTCACAAGCCGGTCCAGCGGATGAGGGTTATGGTGACCTCCTTGTCCAACCCCGGAGAGGCTGATAACACCGGAGGCATCAACACGGCACTTAGCGACAGAAAAATCGCAGTCGTCCGTCTCATCAGTTTGCTCCCTCTGTAAGTTCGAGATAATGTGGCAACACGACCTCCATGATGACGACCGCCTTGCGGCCGGCCGTCGAATCTTCCGCGGCGCGTTGGCCCTCGTCCCGAGCGGTTTCCAGGAGGTATAATCCCAGACTGTGATCGATTTCTGCTGCAGCCAGCTCGTCGGCCAGGGCGACGTTTCGCTCCAACAGCTTGGCCAGAGTTTCCGACTCCGGTTCCGGCTGCTCAATCATGGCGAACAGCTTGCGCGCTTCAAGGTACGCTAGCAACGCGGCAAAGAGATATCGCTTCTTGTCGAGTTTCCGTGCTTCTTTTATGGACACATTGGCTAGCAGGAAATTGTTGTATCTTACCTTCTTTTCTTCCACGCCGAACTCCGGATCTACATACGCTTCAACCACCCTCGCCTCGAACGGAGACAAAGACTCTTCGAGCGGCGCCAGGCTTGGCGGCGGCTTGATCTGCCCAAACCTGAAACCGAGGGTAAAAAGAGCCAGATCCATCGAGGCCTTGCTTGCCCCGAACATGTACAGACCCTTTGCGCCCATGTGTTGCCTCAGGTAGTAATGCTTCCAGGCTTCGGATCGACTCTTTTCGATGTACGCTTCTACGATAGCAGGAACCTCGCTCCGCGGCACATCCTCGAAAGCCCTTTCCTGATTCTCCAATATCGATTGCAGCGCATCGGTCTCCTCCCTGAACCCTTCAACCCCTTTGCCCGCAGTGCGTTTCTCTGCGTTTTGCATGTAGACGGCAGCCTGTTCGCCATGACGCGCCGCTCCCATGCGGGCAAGGCTCAAATAGAGCGAGCCGGCTTTCAAGTACTCATCGGTTTTCTGCATGTTCACGAAAGCCGATTTCGTAAAGTTGCGAACCGCTTTGGAGCCGGCCCGGGTGGTATCCATCAGCGGCCGCAGACGCGAAATTTCGGCTTCGATCTGTTCTTCGATCGACTGTGCATGGCTATCCCCTTCAGGCGCGAGAAATACGAAGATCGTCCATACCGGCATTATTCGTCGCATGACTACCCCGTCACCCGATCCATTTCCACAACAGCCTCCTCACCGAGCTGCTCCACCAACCACGAGCGCAGCGGGACATCCTCATCCTTGGGGACGTAAACACCGTTTGGGCTTGATTGTGCACCTAGGAGCTGGCGCTGAATCGGGTCGAGACGATCCATGATGTGATCCACGGTGATCGGATCCTTCGGCCGGATCCAGCGGTAGCCGTATCCGAAGAACAGCGCCTTGCGCGTGAGTTGGGAGTGGTTGGCGCTGCGGCCGTGCCACAGCCGGCGATCGAACAGGACCGCGGTTCCGGGTTCGGCGCAGACGGGAACGGCATTTTCAGGGACACCCTCGGACGGCGCCTCTGCGGGGTCTCGGCCGATTTCGGAGGAGATCGGGATGTCCGGGGATAGGTGACTGCCCGGAATGATGTAGAAGTTGCCGCGTCCTGGTTCCGAGACGTCTGTCAAATGGTAGGCGACCTTGAGGGAGAGGCGGGCTTGCGGAAACGTCCGCTGCTCGAGGTTGACACGGCCGCTGTCCTGATGGAACTCCATCCAGCCTTCTCCCTCTTCCGCGTCAGGAGCAGCTGGGGGTTTGATGTGCAGATGCGAATGATACAGATAGATGTTCCACCCCAGGATGCCCCAGACTTTGGGAAGAACTCTGGGGTTGTCCACGAGGTCGAGAAAGGCGTCGTCCTGCCCGATTATGTCGGCTTTGCCCCACGGTTTGCCTTTTTCTGTGGTACCGGCGTCGATGGCACTCCGGTTGAGTCTGTCGACGGCAGATTTCAAACCTTCCACCTGATCGTCGGTGAGTGCGTTTTCTATGTAGAGGTGGCCCTGTTCCTCGAAGTGAATTCGCTCCTCTTCGGTCAGTGCGTGTACCAAAGCATCCGGTGTCACGTGCGGTCTCCTTCCTCGAGCACGATCATCTTGGACGACCGTATAGTTGCACTGAACATCGGTGCAATAAACGACAACGCTTTTTAATCAACAAACCGCTGGTACCATCGTCGCATCACCAGCTCCGCCGGCTTGTTCTGAGGTGTATAGTCCCGGTCCTGCGACCCGCCTGCATCGTGATGGTACGGATGCCACTTCCAGAAATAGACGCCGGCGAAAAATTCTCTTCCCCAAAATACCTTTAGAAAAGCCTCATAGCAGTTCGTCTGGGTTCGCAATCCTTCCTCAAAAGTTGCGTCTAGGTCACTGATCTTCCATTCCCAGGGCTGCACTGCCGCATCGATCGTGCTGTGGTAGCCGATCTCAGTGATGATGACCGGTTTCCGAAACTTCTCGTGGATCCGCGCGATGGCTTCCACGTGCTTGTCCCATCCACGGCTCAGGTCTTCAACCGAGGAGATGCGCTCTCCGCCAGTCCACTTAGAGACATCGAATCGTTCTTTCTCAACAAGGGGGAAATACGCCTGGATGCCGATGTAGTCCAGCTCGTCCCAGAAGGCGACCTCCTCGAACTCTTTGTACCAATTGGCCGCATAGATGAGCTTTCCGTTGTACACAGCACGGATCTCGGCGATGAGCTTGCGCCAGTCCGCCTCCCGCTCTACTGCCGCGCGACGCAGCTCGGTGCCGATGCACAGGACTTCGATGCCCTCGCGATCGGCGAGTCGCGCGTACCGAAGTATGAAGCTCCGGTACTGACTAAACCATTCTTGCCAATCCTCTTCGCTGTCCATGGCAATGTCACCGCGCCAGGCGCCTCGACCCAACCAGATGTGCGGCTTGAGCATGGTGCGAATGCCGAACCTCTTCGCCAACCGGCTCACATCGGCAATACCGCGATCACTCTCCCCTCCACCACTCCGGTTGGGCCTGATTTCCGGAGAATTGTGTTTGGACTGCCAACCAAAGGTAGTTTGCGAGATCCACTCGACGCCGCTTTGCACCAGCGGCACCATGTGGTATTCCGTAAGATCGTTGCCCCCTGCTTCCCAGCAGACACCGCGATGTACGCTCTGCAGATCTGCTGGCTCTCTATGGTAGGTGGATGGGATGATGCGCGCGGCTTCGTGCACTCCGAGCGACACTGTCTGTCCAGCCTGTACTCGAGCCGATATGGGCAGCCCATGTGCCATCCTGAAATCTTCAACAGCTACTGCGTACGAACCGGCCGGCAGCGCAGCCATGAAACAGCCGTTGCGGTCCGTGACTGTCCGGATGTGAAAGGATGAGTCGGCTTCCGATACGATGCGCACCTGCCGCGGCGGTGCCTCACCCTCGTCGTCCGTCCAGGCGACCTGCCCTTCAATCGTTCCGAATGGCTCGGTTTTCGGCACCAACAAGATATCTCCGACCAAGCTGTACCCGTAACCCTCCGACGCTTTTCCCCAACTGATGAAGGAAACGGAATCTCGCTGGTCTCCATCTGCATCGACTACGACGACGGCAAGTGACCAGACCTTGTTCGGTTCGATCTGGCCCATGTCGAGGCCAGCTACATCCAGCTTCCATTCGTAGGAGTGGCGACCTTCTTCTCTTCGAACCGCGCATTGCACAAACCGTTTCTCAACTTGCTTGGTGGGAAATCCCATGAAAGGCCGTGTGGAATCGTCCCAAACACCGAAATGTTCAGCAGGCGCAGCCGAATGGACTGGCAGCAGAGCGAATCCACCGCTATCCCTCATGCGGACGCGCGCATTTGGCAGATCGAGAACAGTCACATCATCCTCGATCTCAAGGCTTACAAACAATGCGTTATGAACACTATTGTACCCGATGCGGAACTGGCCCTGAAAATCGGCTGAGTCCTCGAGCGAGGTTGCGCTAACAGAGTTGAGCCGGTAGGAAGGAAGCGACGCCGGCCAGTCGGAGAGGTCTCCGTCGATATCGACAGCAGGCACTGGATACGCAAGCGCAGTCGAGCCGTTGTGAGCCCGGATGGGAGTTCCAGCGAAAAGGAGAACGAGCACGATCGAGAGGGTAATGCGTGCCACTGCCAGGACTAGCCGGAGGCGCCGGCTAGTCCTCCTTGAGTCGTAACTTCTCGCGTAGGGCATCGAGGTCGCGCGACAAAACCGCCCTTTCCAGAGACATGCGAATGCGCGCCAATAACTCCTCCTTTGGGGGTATCCATTTAACCGGAGTGCGTCGCGACCCCCATCAGTGTTCGGCCGCCGACCGCCACGGCCGGTTTGCCCCTGGGCGTTCCAGGCTCGTGGGATGCCCTCGCCGTTTGGGCGGCTCGGGGGGCAGCTTCCTCGGCCGTCGGCTGGCAATGAGATCCTGGAAACGCATCGGCTCGTGGGCCACGGCCAGCTCGAGCACGCGATAAAACACCATGCCGCGGCTGCGGGAGCGGCGGCGATTGAAGCGGAACACGAACTCGTTGAGGTAGTGGCTCATGTGGGTACTGTCGGCGGCCCCTTGATGCGTTCCCAGCAGCCACCGCTTGGCCAGTGAGACAACGCGGTGCACGGCGGGCAACAGCTTGTTGGGATCATCGCCCCGAGCGCGGGCCGCGCCCTGGCTGCGCCGATCATGCTCGTAGCCGAGCTGAGCCAGTCCCTGATAAGCGGGCCACCCGTCGGTGATGATCGTCGAGCCCGGCTCGACGTGATCCATCACGAACGCGTGCAAGGTCTCGGCAGAGGCATCGGCCAGTGGCGACATGCGGCACCGCCCCAATCCTCTCGGCTCATGAACCTCAACTGCGATACCGGTCAGCACCTTCTTGCCCCTAGCGCGGCCACCGGCCAGCCCAGGCTCGGCGCCGCCGATGTAGGTCTCGTCCACCTGTACCGTCCCGCTCAGCAGATCCCGACCGGGACGTACCAACACCGACCGCAGGCGGTGCAGCATGGCCCAGGCAGTCTGGTAGGAGCTGATCTCCAGTACTCGCTTCAAGCTCAACGCCGAGATCCCGTCTTTACCGGTGGCGAACAGCCAGCAGGCGGTGTACCATATCGTCAAGGGTGTCCGCGTCCGATCGAAGATCGTACCGGCCGTCACCGAACTGCGTGTCGAACACGCCGGACACATGAAGCGGCCATCGCCCAAGCGCCAACCGCCTTCGTGGCCGCAACTCGGACAGACGAAGCCGTCGGGCCACCGCAGCCATTCGAGGTAGTCCAGGCAGTCCGCATCGGTTCGAAACCAGGCTTGAAACTCGCCAACCGAGCCCGGGTAGTGCTTGCCAGCGCGAGGATACGCCATGCACTGAACATATGGTAACTCCGGTTAAATGGATACCCCCAACTCCTCCTTATTGAAGGGTTTTGTCACGTAATCTGCGCCCCCGGCCTCGAAACCATGTCTGATCGCCTGCGGGTCGTCTCGTGCCGTAAGGAAGATGACCGGGATCCCCGCCGTCTTCTCATGTGCTTTGAGCATGCGGCAAGTCTCGTATCCGTCAATGCCGGGCATCATCACGTCCAACAATATGAGATCCGGTCTTGTTTGGGAGACAACCCGCAACGCCCTCTCCCCTGAAGTGGCCACCGATATGCGGAATCCTTCCTCTTCAAGAATCTCTATGAGCACATCGAGATTGGCTGGAACGTCGTCAACGACCAGAATGAAGCTACCCGTCAAATCTGTGCTCGGCGTTACCATCGTGTTTCACTTTCCAAGGGTCGCATCACTTCAAGGTTTCGAGTGTCTTCCGGATGGCGTCCATGTCGTATCGGAGTGCCAGCGTTCGCAGGTGCGCCGCCAGACTCCTTCCTTCACTGCCGAGCCCTTCGAGTCGGCTAAAATGTTTGCGTAAATCGGTAACGATTTGCGCCCTGGCGGCTTCGAGCAGATCGTCGTACAGGGCGCTTGGCAGATCGATACCCTCCCAGTCACGAGGATCGGACTCCGGCGCCGCAACAGTCACATCATAGTCGTACTCCACACCCAACTCTTCAGCCAGGCATTCGAATATCTCCTCCGCTCTCACCGGTTTCCCAATCAAGCGTGAGAATCCCATTTCCAGAAATTGCTTCGTCTGGTGCACAAAGACGGATGCGGTTACCGCTACCACCTTTGTGGCGTTTGCACCATAGGTAGCGGTCAACCGCTCGAGCATTGCCGGACCATCCAGTACGGGCATGCGGATGTCGAGCAAGATGATGTCGGGCATCGCCTCCCGCACGCGTTCCAACCCCTGCTCACCGTTTTCGGCCTCCTCCACAGCGACCCCAATATCTCGCAACAGATACCCGAGGACATCGCGGTTGGTAGCCACGTCGTCGACAATCAACGCACGCACCGATGTCCCGGGAGCAAGATGCTTCACGCTCGACCAGTCCTTCCCTTTCGGGAGGGTGGGGACTCGGGTCATGGCTGCGGGCAGACGCAGGGTGAACGAAAACCGGGCACCTTCACCCGGCCTTGACTCTAGCTCGAGCTCGCCACCCATGATTTCAACGTGACGCTGCGATATAGCCAGGCCAAGCCCAGTGCCACCCACTGCACACCTTCCCCTGTTTGCTGGAAGGGATCAAATATGGTGGCCTCATCTTCCTGTGGAATGCCCGGACCGTTGTCGGCTACCTCAAAAGTGTAGGAACTATCGTCGCCGGACCCTGCCCGTAGCATCACCTCCCCGGCGGAGGTGAATTTGACGGCGTTGCTAAGCAGATTGATTAGTACCTGTCGCAGCTTCCCCTCGTCGCCATGCACGTGGGAGATGGCAACGTCCTCTATGAATCTCCATACAAGGTTCTTTTGACCGCACTGCATGGCGAACATCGACTCCAGCCCCGATAGCATGAGCCTTAGATCGAAATCGACGGGATGAAGCTCCTCGCGGCCCGCTTCGATCTTCGAGATGTCGAGGACCTTGTTGATCAATTTTAGCAGGTGCTGACCGCTGTCACCTATGGTGTATATCGCCTTGCGTTGTCTGTCCGTGAGTTCCACATCCCCACCGAGTATCTGGGCATAGCCAAGAATGGCGTTCATCGGAGTCCTTAGCTCGTGGCTCATATTGGCGAGAAATTCACTCTTCGCACGATTGGCAGCCTCAGCCTCCAGCATTGCCCGTTGCAAATTGTCCTCGATCTGCTTGCGTTCCGTAATATCGCGGAAGGTGCCGACGTATACCCCCTCCTCCTGACCTGACGACGCCTCCGTCACCATCGCTTCCATCGGAAACGTGGTGCCGTCGGCGCGCTGTCCTATCAACTCCCGATAGGTTCGCTCGGAGGCCAGGCGTTTAACATAAGATTCGTCTGAGCTTACCTCGCCGCCGAGCAAACGTGTCAAGGGCTGCCGAGCAAGCTCGTCCTTACCGTACCCGAACATCGCTTCCGCGGCTGGATTCAAGGTGATTATGTCAAGAGACTCTTTCGCACAAGTGACAATGCCGTCCATAGCCGTTTTCACGATGGCCTCGGTCCGCGTCGTCGCCCTTTCCAACGCCGCCATTACGAGGTTGTAACGCTGGGCGATCTGGCCGACCTCGGTGAACGGCTCCACCGGCGCCCTATGGCTCAGCTCGCCTGACTTGGACTGGTGCTCCATTACCCTGAAGAGCTCGAGAAGATCTGTGGTGGCGCCGTGCTCTGAAATGTTGAGCCCAACCTCCTCTTCTTCAGCAGTCACCCTGAGTGGTACATGGCGATTGATCACATAGAACAGGATGTAGGTTGCGCCGAAAGCCCAGAGGAAGCAGGCCGCAATCCCGTAGGCTTGTGCGGACAGTTGGGCCCAAAAGCCGAGTCCGGTTCCCAGCAGGTCAGCCTCCCCGAAAATGGCTACTGCGAACGTACCTCAGATACCCGCTCCAAGGTGGACGGGGACGGCGCCCACGGCATCGTCAATCCGCAGGCGCTGCAGCAAATTCTCCACCGCAACCATCACGACGCCGCCGATGATGCCGATAGCCACGGCCGACACCGTCGTCACGGCGAAGGCGCTGGCGGTAATAGCTACAAGACCTGCCAGAGAACCGTTGAGCACAAGATCGACGTCGGCCCGACCGCGCGTCAGCAGACCTACACCGAGCGCTGCCGTCATACCCGCTGCGCCGGCGAATACGGTATTGGCGATGACCTTTGGTACCTGGTCGTTCATGGCGAGCGTACTGCCACCGTTGAAGCCGAACCAGCCCATCCACAATAGAATTACACCCAAGGTTGCAACAGGCAGATTGGCTCCCGGGATCTTGCGAGGTGGGCCGTCCTGGGGAAACCGGCCGTGCCGCGGACCGATGACGAGGAGAAGGGCAAGCGCGCACCATCCGCCTAGACTGTGAACGACGGTCGAACCAGCGAAATCGACGAAGCCCCTCATTCCTAACCAGCCGGTAGGCGATCCCACATCTACTCCGTTCCATGCCCAGTGGCCGTAGATCGGATACACAATGCCGGCCACGACGGCAGCTATGAGCAGGTAGCTCATAAACCGCAGACGCTCGGCGACGGCGCCGGAGATGATCGTCACCGCAGTTCCGCAAAACAGGGCGCCGAACAGTATGAAGACCGCGGACCAAGCTCCGCCGCGACCAACATCCGGGAACGAATCAGTCAAGCCGAACCATCCAGCGTTCGACACCCCCCACATGAGCCCGTATCCGAATGCCCAGTAGAGCACAATCGAGATGCCCAGGTCCGCGAGGTTCTTGACGGCGACGTTGATGTTGTTCTTGCTGCGGGTCAACCCCGTTTCCAGACGCAGGAATCCGCCCTGCATCAGAAATACGAGGCTGGCGCTGACCGTCACCCAGAGAATGTCTATTAGTTGCTTGTCCATGGAGGTACTATACTAAAAAAATCTGGCGCTGACGGTTATCGCGGGCCGTGTCGATCGAGCGTCTACTTGCGTTAGAATGCTTTGCCGCGGTACTCCTTAATCGCGTTCGGTCCATTCAAGACCTGTTTTTCTTCCAGTGCAGCGGACAGGGCTTTTGCAGTCTGTGTACGCGTCGAATCAAACAGCAGCGACATCTGATATGCTTCGACGGCGTGACTCCGAAGATTCCGGAACATCATGCCATTTCCGATGTTGTGGTAAATCGCCGAGATCATCGCATTGAAAGCCTTCCGATCTTCCGTCTGAAATTCCGATCTGACTTGATACGCGTGTTTCATGATTTCCATGCCTAGCTGCCTTCTATCGGGCGCCGGATGCAACGACTCCAGTGCATAGTGTACGGCATCAAAAGCACTGTCCCGCGGAAATTCCATTCTCGCCTCCGTCAAGAATGGCTCGACCTCAGATCCGTTCGCTATCAGCATGTTGCACAGCCTGTAGTAGGCGTCTCGGAGGGGAATGATGTCACGTCCCTGGGCGATTGAACGCTTTAGCCAGACGATACCAGCGGTATCGTCGGCGTCCGCGATATACGTCCGTCCTGAAGCATAGAAGGACAAGGCCTCACACTTCTTCAACGCCCCATAACTTGAGGACATTATGCCGAGCAAGACGGTACCGAAAAAGACCAACCCCCAAATCTGCCTCTTCCTAGCGAGACGAATACTCGCCAACCTGATAAACCAAGCAAGCAACAACGACGCACCAACAGTTGACAGGTATAAATATCTAGCAGGACCCACTGTTGACGCATAGATCACTGGTTCGGTCAACGCCACGAAGGGTAGCAGAGTCGCAACTATCCAAACCGACCACAAGGCTCCAGGAAAAGTGCCGTTCACAATCAAGAAAATGAGGCCGGCAACAGTTGCCGCGCCAACGAGAAACTCCCATTCGCTCAATTCATAGGGCGTAACCAGAATCCAGTGAGCGGTTGTCAATAATCTTCCAGCGAACCACAAAAACATTCGCAGACATCCGATTATAAGGGAGAGAGCGTCTTGACTCGTGTAAGCATGGAGAGCATCCCAAGTGCTCGTCTCCTGACGCGTGAGACTTATCGCCAGGACGAGAGATATCAGCAGTAGCAATGCCAAGGGAACCATAAGTTTCAACGTCGTTTTCATGTTCCGTTCCCTGATCCAGTGCAGGTAAAAACAAAAAAACCAAACTGCCCCGACCGATGGATGGGCAAGCACACCACCAGCCATAGCCAAGTAAAAGACCAATAGCCAGGAGGATCTGCGATTGAGATGAAATCGTTGGAAACAAAGAATTGCCAGGATACCGAATATCAAGGCAATCGAATAGTCGATTGCAGAGATCCAATAGACTACTTCGAAGTGGGCACTGTTAATGAGAAAAAGAATCCCGCCCAAATAACCCGATACCTGATCCATCCCCAATCGGATCGCCATGAGTGCGACAAGCAAAGCCACAGTGGCATGACTCATGACCACGAGGACGTGAAACCAACTCGCGTCGTTACCGACGATCAAGAATCCCACCCACTTGACCAGCTCGGCAACTGGTCTTCCCGATGCCAGCTCTCTTTCTGCCCGCGGATTGAGCAAGTAGCTGAAATTTTCACTAATAGCCACATTGTCGCGGAATGTCTCTTCGTCGTGCCCTTGGAGAGGATGATCAGCGATTTCGTGGAAGTATACGAATGATAGTACGACAAGGAGAAGACAGAACCCCCCCGAAGCCGTTCGAGTCCTAAAACGCGGAACCATCAGTTCTCTCGCCGTTCTGCAAGGTCTCGGTTTTTCGCGGTGCACAATGCTGGTTTGATTATCTTGGCCATGTTGGTGAAAAAACCGCGTTATCGTTAAATGGGTCAAGCTGCGCATGGATGGTTAGACAGTATCACGGCGAGCAGGACAGCGTCTGTTTGCCCCTGGAAAGGAACAGCGAGCTATTACAGTATAGTGGTAATGCGGACGGCCTGCTACTGGGTCCGAAGCTGGCGGCCAGTGAGATCAAAACCGGTTTTCGTTCTGGGAGGGTGTTGAGGTAACAGCGTAGCCCGGCTTGCAACGCAACATTATGGCAAACAAGGAGAAGAGTGATGGTCCAAGAAGGAATGAAACAGTTCAGAGGCACCGCACCGTACTTTGTGGTACGAAATCTGGTGGAATCCTGGAGTACTATCACAAGGTGCTCGGGTTCGACATGCCCCCGCTTTGGGGCGAACCCCCCACCTTCGCCATGCCTTCGCGGGACGGATTCACGTTCATGATCAAGGAAGCCGAGCAAGGTTCCGAAGTGACAACCAGCCGCGACCAGTCGGGATATTGGGATGCTTACATCTGGATCAACGACGCTGACACCCTATTTGCCGAATACAAAAACAACGGCGCGATCATAGATTATGAGCCGTGCATACAAGATGAATACGACATGAAGGAGTTCGGAATCCGCGATCCGGACGGACATCTCATAGGCTTTGGCCAGCACTTCGAGGGTGATTAGACCTATGACGGTTTACTGCCAGTGAACAAGATTGATCATGCCGGTTCGAGCAGGAGAGCCTTTCAGGTACCTAGGCGCTGGCGACCTGTGCCTTCAAGAATGAGAGGCGAATGCGGACGGGAGTCAGGCGCATCGCCGAACCCATGGTAACCGGGCTGACGACCAACGGAGATCGGCGCGCTGGACCGCGTCCGGCAGCGTCGAGTTTATTGTTGCTGGTGCTGCCTTTAGTGGTCGGACGAGGGTGTTAGTCCCGAGTTTTTCGCTTTGACAGCCTAATTGAAACGAAACGGAGGTGATTTTGCCCAACTATTCGTTGCGCCCGGTCATCCGGGGTCGCCGCGGCGTCGTCGCCGCGGGTCATTACCTGGCCGCGGCAGCGGACTTCCGCATCATGGAACAGGGTGGCAATGCCATTGACGCAGCGGCAGCCATGTCCTTTTGCCTCAACATCCTGGAGCCGCAATCGAACGGGATCGGCGGCGACGTCCCGACCTTGATCTACGTCGCTAAGGAAAAGAAGACCGTGGCGGTAAGCGGCATGGGGTGGTCGCCGCAGGCGTTCACCATAGACTGGTGCCGCGAACACGGCATCGATCTGGTGCCCGGCGACGGTTACCTGCCGGCCTGCGTTCCCGCGCCGGTGGACACCTGGGCGACGGCGGTGGCGCGTTACGGCAAGCTCACTTTCTCACAGGTGCTGCAACCTGCTATCGAGCTGGCCGAAAACGGCTACGCCCTCTACGACGGGTTGCGCTCAAGTCTGTCGAACGGTCTGAAGAAATTCACCGAGCTCTACCCGACAACGGGTGAGATCTATTGCCCGGGAGGCAAGGTCGGTGACGTTGGCAGCCTGGTCCGCAATCCGGATTGGGCCGACAGTCTCAAGAAGATGTGCGCCGGTGAGGCGGCGTGCGGTACGGGGCGCGTTGCGAGCATCGAGGCAGCGCGGGATGTCTTTTACAAAGGCGAGATTGCTGACAAGATCCTCGAGTACATCAGCAACACTCCGGTGGAAGATGCCAGTGGTTCAGCGCACACCGGATTGCTCAGCGCCGAGGATATGTCCGAATGGCATGCCACCGTGGAGGAACCGGTGAGCTACAACTATGCCGGTCTGGAGGTCCACAAGTGCTCCGGCTGGACCCAGGGGCCCGTCTTCCTGCAGCAGCTGGCACTGCTCGACGGGTTCGATCTGGGAGCTATGGGTCACAACTCCGCCGACTACATCCACACCTATATCGAATGCGCCAAGCTCGCCTTTGCCGATCGCGAAGCGTATTACGGCGACCCTCTCTTCGACCAGGTGCCGTTCGATACACTGCTCAGCGCATCCTATAATGAGGAGAGCCGAAAGCTGGTCGGCACCAACGCATCTTCCGAAATGCGGCCGGGCGATGTGGGAAATGGGATTCCGGAGTACGCGATTGGCGATGTCGCTGAGAACAATCGGCGCGCACTGAACGTGGAGGCCCGAGATGTGCGCGACTTAGGGCTGGGTCACGCCCACGTCAGCGACACCACGCACCTGGACGCCATCGACGCCGAAGGCAACATGGTGGCAGCAACGCCCAGTGGCGGCTGGCTCGGTTCGTCGCCGGTGATCAAGGGACTCGGCTTTCCCATCGGCACGCGGGGGCAGATGTTTTACCTGAACCCCGAGCGTCCGAACGCACTCGAGCCCCGGAAGCGGCCGCGGGCAACGCTGACCCCCAGTATCGCCACCCGCAACGGCGAACCTTACCTGGCGTTCGGCACGCCAGGCGGCGACACGCAGGACCAAGTAACATTGGAGTTCTTCCTGAATTTCGCCGTGTTCGGCATGGATATTCAGGAGGCACTGGATGCGCCCGCTGTCTACTCGACCCACTTCCCGTCCTCGTTCTATCCACGACAGGCGTATCCCGGAAGAATAGTTGCAGAGGACCGGATCGCGGCCGACACCATCTCCGAGCTTGAAAAGCGGGGACACGAGGTGGACGTGGCGGATGGCTGGTCAGCGGGAAAGGCGATGGGAATCCACATCGACGTAGAGAGTGGCATGATATCCGGCGGTGCTACGTCAAGGCGCCGCATCGCTTACGCTATGGGTTGGTAGGAGGCACTCCCAATGAACCCACTTGATTACGGACGCTCGTTCTTGATTGGCACGGCCCCCGGAAACGAGGTTCGTTTCTGGGTGGAATCGCGCACGCGTATTGTCGATGAAAAATCCGGCGCCACCGAAGAGTACGTGCAGTGCGCTTCGTGCAAGAGCGAGAACACCTTTGGAGAAAGCGATCTGTTTATTGACGACAACTACGATTTCATGCCGGTGTTTGGCACCGAATTCGGGATCTACTTTCGCCGCCGGGCATGGCTCAACCAGAATTACAAGTCGGTACTGAAGACCGAAAATATGTGGGACGGCCCGCGATATCACCTGATGGAGGGAACGACCTGCACCCTGCTTGATGGACAACATGCGATTCTGGAAGCGACGCGAGAGATGCTGCCCATCGTGGCACAAACCGAGATTCGCAATAGTGAAACGCAGCTATGCGCCATAATTGAATATCCGGTAAAGACCATGAACACCTGCCGCGAGATCGGCAGGTATCGCCAGGATGAGAAACATCAGCAGTATGCCGAGATCTATCAGGTGGACACCGGCCCGATTGTTCTACCGGATCTGTCGAGAGAACAGGAGCGCCTGGTGGACGGTCTCCAGCTAGCCTTTGCGGCTTTCAACGCCCCGCATTTCGTTGATTTCGTGATCGAAACATCTACTTCTGCCGCCCCGCCTGATGAACCAGCGGCGAACGATCTACAGGTGTATCACTATTCGGAAAAGCTGACTCTCGAAGCAGAGAATCGACTCTACGTATGTTACTCCTCGGAGACCGAGGCATAAGCCGTGGGTCACGCCAACCCGATGGACTGCCTGCTCAATCCCGTCGCACAACACGCTTGATATAGCTCCCTATTGCTCGGTCCAGAAGGAATATAGCTCGGCGTCTCTCACGAAAAAGCGCAACCGCACCAGTTTTTGACCTAAGTCGGCAAGATCGTGTTCGTCTTGCCAGACGACGGGAAGGCGGACCCCGTCGCGCACCACCGGCATCGAGCGGGCACTCGACAATCCCTCCCGCAGCAGGTCACCGTTTTCATCCAAAACCTCAACGCGGACATCGCCGGCCTGGGTGCTCACGTTGACCCAAAGGCTGGAACCGCGCCAGACCAGCGGTTTCGTTAGCAGAACAGCTTCCGTATCCCCGGCGTCCAGCGAAATGAAACCATCGCGGCGCAACACTGCCAAACAGATGGCGCCGGTGTCGACATCGAAACCGGGCCGGTGAATCCACTCGCCGCTGGGGAAGGTGCCAACGTAAATCAAACCTGCGCCCCGGTATTTTATGCCGGTGTAATAGAACCACAACTCATCTCCGCGCAGGATGGCCCGCGAAGGTCCGACGAGCTGGGTTAGGTCGTAAGCACCGGAGTCTCGTTTCGATGGACCGATGAACGGCTGGCGATCCCCCAGCCGGGTCCAGGTTTTCAAGTCGCGACTGAGTGCAAGTTGAATCAGGTGGAAACCGTCGGTGTTCGGGTAGTTCGGAACCGGACCCACGGCATGAAACATTGCCGGCGTTCCGAGGTAGACCGATTCGTAGCGAAATACACCCATGTTATAGCTGTCCACATTGTATACACTGGGATCGTTCCAGGGCGGCGTGAGCAGACTTTCATCGGCGAAACGCTCCTCGATATTGTCGCGCCCCAGCTCCTGGTCGAGCGCGTCGGCGTGGAATATCAGCTCCGGCGTGCTCCAGTTGTCGAACGACTGGCTCGTCGTCAGATATACAGCCCGTCCATATGGTCCTCCCATCTTGATGGTCGCGACGTAGATGCGATTCTCAAGATCGAGGGAGAAATTCCACTCGTCGGAGGCGTTTGGAAAACGGGCTGGCAAAACGGTCCAGTTGCGGCCGTCCGGCGAAACCGCTAGCCGCTTGGGATGGAACGACTTGTAACGCCGTTCCGGATCCGGGTCCAGGGGATCGAAGAACACCTCACTGACCCCGGTATCACCTTCCGGGGCCGGCACCCAATGCAGACCGTCGGGGCTGGTTCGGTAGGTGCCGTCAATCAGCCAGAGCTTGTACACCTCCTCTAGCGGATCCCAGAAGGGAGCACTGCGCGTCTGCAGGCTGGTCTCACCCTCAAGCCAGTTCGGACGAATTACAGCCCCCTTTTTTTGCGGTTGGTGCATCGTGCGAGTGAGGCCGGACATCTCTTCGATGTTGTAATCGTCCAGAAAGAGTTGTCGTTGTCCCTCTTTCAGAAAGATCACACCTTCGCGTTTATCCTCATCCATCAGGAAGGTGAGCGCGGTGTCTTGTAGCACAACGACGCCGGCTTGTTCGAACGGTACCTGTTTGTAGGCGTCGATGGAGACCACAAAGCTTCGCAGCTGCGCCAGTTTGCGGGCTGCCTGTGACAGGGGGATGCCCTCGATGAGATCGACGTTAGCCAGTTTGCTCAGAACCTTGTTGGCCGCCGATCTTCCTCCGCCATTGCCCATGATCAACGGCAAGCTGGAAAGCGAGGAGTTGGGACCGTCGATCAACACCATCTTCTTTGCTTCGGAGAACGATCCTGCCGTTAACCGATAGATGTAGACACCCGAGGCAAGCGACCGTCCTTGATCGTCACGTCCATCCCATATCACCGCGTGACTGCCCAATTCCTGGTAGTCGTCCACCAGACTGCGAATCTGTTGCCCGATGCTGTTGTAGATGACAACCTCGGCTCTGACCGCACGCGGGAGCTGGTACGATATGACAGTGCCGGGATTAAACGGATTGGGATAGTTTTGGTTTAGCTGGAACGCAATAGGTTTGGCGTTGTTCTCGCTTTCGACTGCGGTATCCTGCTCGTCGAGGTCGATACGAAACCGGCCTTCGGCGCCGGTGCTGTCGGAATAGAACTCGCCGGGATTGCCTTCGCTGGTGAAACGGATCGACGCTCCCTCGACGCTGACTTTGCGGGTCACCGGTCCGAACACCGGGATCTCCTTTAGCACGACACCGGTTACCTCGAGCGCTAAGGCAGAACCCCAGACACATAGTAGCCATACTGGTTGGAGTCTTGCGCTCCGCTCTAGTCGTTCAAGTGCTTTTTTCACGACTATCTCCTTCCTGCCGATTTCAGCCTAGTCTCTCTGAAGGTAGCTGTCGATGTCCACGTCGTCCGCCGTGCCTTCGTGAACCAGGATTCTAAACCGCTGCGCCAGGATCTCTCCAGCCTTCAGGGTATACGAAACGCTGTAGGTAAAGTTCGACAGAATGGTGCCGTAGTTGCGCACGAAGAGAGATGACGGGGGATTGTCGGCGTGGGGCATCAGGGTAACGCCAACCGATTTGTCCACAACGGTACCGCTGTAGTCGAGCCAGTCGGCGGACTCGCCCATCGCTTCTTCTTCATTCACCTGGCCCTTCGAATTCACCACCCGCCCCCCGTCCTCTGCATCCATGCTGTCGGCAACGCGAATACCTATGTAAGAGTGAGTGTCTTTTTCGAAGACGATATCGCCGATCTGTGAAACGAGACTGCTGGAAATGTCCAACACGTGTACCTGGTCACCTGGGGTCCAGGAGATGTCGCGGTCCTCTTTGAGTAAGAGCTCGCCGGCCTTGGTAGTCCAGTCGTTCTTGGTCTTGAGCTCGATTCTTGACCCAGTGGTATTGCTCTGGTGACTCTGAAGCAGCACATCTCCCAGATCGTCGCGGACGTGGTTGTTGTCGTGGAAGAAGTTGATACCGTTGACCTTAGCATGCCCGATGAAGATCGATTTGTGGTGGTTGTAACGGTAGGCGCAGTTGGTGGTAACCGGTCGACCGCTGGGTGAATACACCGGGAAGAAGTTAGGCCGCGACAGATAGAAATCGCCGAGATCCTTGAATCCCTTGTTGTACGCCAGACCGAACTGGCCTTTATAGTAGAATTTGAACCGCAGGTCTTCCTCGACCAGCTGCAGATCGCTCATGTGTCTGATCTCTTTTCTGTATTCAGTTCAAGGGCGTCAGAGCTAGAAGAGTTTCGATATCGGCGATCGAACGGTCGCCGTCGTAGGCGGCTACCTGCAGATGCCAGCTGAAACTCTCACCGTCGTTGAGTTCGAGCGGGTGGTGACGCAGTGGATTGTAGAGTTGGGGGCCGTAGTCGCGGGTGAACCAGGGGCAGGCTTCCGACTGCGGCAGCGGGCGCAGAACGACCCCCGCTTTTTCAGGCCCAAGAGCAGTACCCTGCACATTCACCCAGGATGACATTTTGTCGAATGTGTTCTCTTCTCCGGTCTGACCGTCCGCGTTGCGAATTTCTCCGCCCCATTTGGTCTCCCAATGGGGCGGCACCCGAACACCGATTCCCGATTCCTTGGTTTGACCTAGAGTCGTCGTGCCAACGGCGGTGAACGTGGAATGCCAGGTAGCGAGATTCAACGAGCCGTTGCCGCTGAAGCGGATCTGCCGCTCTTCCGATAACAGCAAGTCACCTCCTTCGGTTTGCCATTCGACGGAGTGGGTAAGCGAGACGCCGTCAGTATCGACCTCCGGCTTTACCTCTTTGAGAGCCGGTTGCATCTCCTGACGATGTCTGGCTTTGCCGCCCGAACCGGCGTTCCAGATATCGTGGCCGTCGACTTCCAATCCCACGCAAATGCCCTGATGGTGAGGGTGATCCGGGGGCGACTCCTGCAAGACCAGCGCCCCATTGGGGCTGTAGAACGGAAAGACGTAAGGGCGCAGGTGGTTAGCGTTGTAGCCCGCCAACAGTCTTCCCTTCAAGGTGATCCACCAACGGGAATTGTAGAAGAGTGTTTCGTACGACATCAATGTGTCCTTCGGGAAGAGGCGAAAGGACTGAGAGGGACGGCAGGCGAACCCTCGCGCGCTATTTCGGAATCATCTTGCGGACGCCGCCTTCGTACCGCACCTGGTACTCGTTGTCGGGGAAGGTCATACAACGCATGGCCAGCTCCGCCGTAGTGATCATGCGTTCGGTGGCCAGCAGGAGCTCGTCCAAGGACTGCGCCGGCGTCTTTCCCGTGGTATCTAGATCAACCTTGCGGTGCTGATGTGTGAACAAGGATTTTGCGACCTCTTCGTCGAACCGCTCTTTGATGGCACCGATATCCCCCTCACGGATGACCTGAAACTCGTGGGGATCCGCTTTCATACGGCGACGGACCTCTTCGTCGCTGGCAGTGACATGGATCAACACTACGTCCGGCAGGTGGGCTTCGATCACGGCCGACTCGTAGAGCCGCTGGAAGTCGTAGATGTAGGTGGGGTAATACGGATGCTCGGGATCGTTGCCGTAGAACTTGGAGTAGATCGCCTCCTCGATGTGCCACCCGGCCACCATCGGGTACTCGAACTTCTTGATGATCTCTATGTGGTAGTGGATCTGCATGCGCTGCATACGTTCCTTCACATCCGCCGGAAACCCGACCATCAGCTTGCTCGATTCGGGGCTCAGGTGTTTGTCCGGTATGGTGAAGTGATCGTCGTTGTGGGTCGAAAGGCCGCGGCGGTGGTAATACTGCTCCAGCTGCTTGATCAGGGTCGTTTTACCGGCGTATTCGATACCAACGAAGATAGGTCGCATCTTTCTAGCCTCCGCTCAGTTCTGGTTAGTGTCCCGCAGCGCTTGTCTTGCTTTTTACGTTTTAAGCCTAAGCTTTCAGCGGCGTCGAGAAGAGACGAGCGCCGGCCCCCAAGAATCCCATTTCGCTGCCAGCGCTGAGCATCTGCATACCGCGGTCGCGCCAGCCGGTCAGATCTTCGGCGGCGTTGACCTGCAGCGCCGGCGACTTTCCGTGGTTCACGCAGGTTTCGACGACTTTCTCACACGCATCGGTCACGCGGGAGTCCTTGACTTGCCCCGCCACTCCGAAAGCGATCGAGAGATCGTTCGGACCGACGAACAGGACGTCCACCGCCGGAATGGCGGCAACCTCGTCGAGGTGCTCCAGGATCTCAGCGGTTTCGACCTGCACGATCAGCATGCTTTCGCGATTCATGCCTTCCATGAATTCTCCAACGTCGGCGCGTTGAAAATCGTTGCTGGCACGGCCGGTGGCACATCCCCGCCCTCCCACCGGCGGGTACTTCATAATGTTGGCCACCTTCTCCACCTGCTCCACGGTGTAGACCCGCGGCAACATGATGCCTTGCACGCCGCCGTCCAGGGCCTGGGCGACCTGCGTGTAGGTGCCGTCGGTAATCCGCACCATCGGCGTGACCTCGGCGTTGCGCGCAGCCACGGACAGATCGGAGATCGTCTCGTTGGTGAAGACCCCGTGTTCGTTATCGATGATTACGAAGTCGTAGCCGGCTTGAGCGAGGATGTTCATAACCACTGGTTGTCGCGTGTGGACGAGCATCGTTCCGAGAACGAAACTGCCGTCAGCCAGCTTGGCTTTGCATAGATTTTCTGGTACGATCGCGCTCATTAGACCTCGGATTCCGTGTGTACGCGAAGCGGTTCGAGATGGAGGATTGCAATTTCGCACATCGCCTCAGCATGGTCAAATTGCCCTACCAACGGCACGGGTATTATGTTATCGCACCAGATTGCAGCCTGCTTGTGGTTCAAGAACAAACAAGCTACCACACATGGAGAAGACGATGAGCAAGTCTCGAAACACGAACGACTCGGATAAAGGCATCATGGCCCCCGACCTGACGCAGCGACCTCCTCGCAGCCCGCGCGTGCGCCTGGGTGGGTACGTCATCCTGCCGCGCATGCTGGACAAGGGGCGAGCGACAATAGCTGAACAGAACGGGGCCTACCATTACGCCTGTCCCATGGACCAACACTTCCTCAGCTATACCGGG
This sequence comes from Candidatus Latescibacterota bacterium, assembly GCA_965217095.1. Classification (GTDB taxonomy): domain Bacteria; phylum Latescibacterota; class UBA2968; order UBA8231; family UBA8231; genus CAYNZV01. Next base: position 3,376,368 of record OZ244235.1, on the reverse strand, counting down.
ATTGACCCGGATCAGTTGAGAGAGGAACTCGTCGCAGGTAACGGGGATTCCAAAATCCTTGAGTGGGTTGAAGCCAATGCCCCGCACCAACGTGCGCCGTGGGAGATCGCGCAGTGGTCCTCCTACCATGAAGTGCGAGCGCCCGCCGACTACGAAACACGCGAATACTATAATGAACTTCAGAAAGACGAGGCGAGTACGCTACGCGAAGACATCGCCACATGGTTCGACTTACTCGACCTGGACGACTACGTCACATTTGGCGGAAATCCGTGAGTTAAGTTTGAAGACCTCCTACGCCTCAGCAATCCCACGTGGATGCTGGGCCAGGCACAAGGAGTCCCGTCTTGAACGACGCTGATAAAACCAAAGAGCAGCTTGCTTCCGAGCTTGAAGTGCTGCGTCAGGTCGCGCCGATAAGCGATGTGTACGCGGTCAAGCGCCGGCTTGCTGTAGAGCGGATACGGGCCGAGGCTATGGCTATGGGTCAAAGCAGCGATCTTGTGAAAATCATGGGTATGATGTTGCAGGAGATGGTGGGGCTGGGGATCGAGATCAACAGGCTCAACATTCGCGTTGTGGAAGAAGAAGGGGACGATGCCCGTATTGGCATATCCTACTATACCCTCCCGAATCCCCGCAGATACGGCATCTCATGGACTTCTCCCTCGCTGGTCGAATCAAATCATAAGATAGCCGTGGGAGTGACCACGTCGTCTGGTCCCAGAGATGAGAAAATAATCTCGGCGTGGCGGCGAGGCGAGGTCCTGTCCACCCCGGTCACCGCAGCGGATGTCGCGGCGAGAACGGAGGAACTGGGCAACCTGTTTGGACTGGACCAGCCGATGCCGCTGGACAATGCTGAAACACAAGACGGGATCCACATCTATGTCCCCTTCAAGTACGGCATCGTCGGTTTTCGCGTGATTGCGCTGGAGAATGATTATCTGATTATCACCCGCGAACTGACGGAAGCCTTGTCGCTGGGTTATCTCCGCTATCTCGACTTCCAGCGCCTAGAAGAACAGAACCAGGCTCTGGAAGAAAACCTGCGCCTGCTCAGGGAAACGCAGAACCAGCTGGTCATGCAGGAGAAGATGGCGTCACTTGGTGACCTGGTCTCGGGCGTGGCACACGAGATGAACACGCCTCTGGGGGCCGCTAAGAGCATGCACGACACGCTGGTCCGGGCCACGGAAAAACTGAGCCAGGCGTTGAAAACAGATTATCCCAACGCCTACGACGACAACCGCGCCATCCAACCGGTGCTCAAGATCATGTCCGATGCCAACAGGATTGTGGCCGAGGGAATCGAACGCACAACCGGTATCGTCGACAGCCTGCGGAATTTCGCCCGCTTGGATGAGGCGGAATTTCAGGTCGTCGATCTTTGTGAGGGACTGGACAGCGTGCTGACCTTGCTGGGGAGCCAGCTGGGGGAGCAGATTGTCCTGCATAAGGAGTACGGGGAAATGCAACCGGTTGCTTGCTCACCTGGCCAGCTAAACCAGGTATTTATGCACTTGCTAAAGAATGCCATCGAGGCAATAGAGGATACCGGAGACATAACGATCCGTACGAGCTTGAGGGATGCCCGAGCCTCCGTGCGCATCAGCGACACCGGAAGGGGAATCCCCGCGGACCAATTGGAGCGCATCTTCGATTTCGATTTCCGCGCCTCCGGCCAGCGTACGAAGATGGGATTCGGTTTGACAGCTGACTACCGAATTATCCAGGACCACCAGGGCGAAATCCACATCGAGAGCGAGGTCGGCAAGGGTACCCAGGTGACGGTCTCGTTACCTATTCGACCTAACACAGTAGGTTCCTCTCCCACGTAATCTATTACCGAGAAAACCGTTCGCGTCGACGGTGGCTCCAAATTGGCCGTCAATACCGCATGTTTGCGGTCCTCGCCTGAAAGTTCCTTTATTCTTCCTGCAATACCCGGGATCTCGAACTAGGTCTGGCACCACATGGCGCAGATTATTTGGCTCGATCAGGCAGAATGTCAGGATGTCTCTTCTGTTGGCGGCAAGGTTGCCAATCTGAGCCGGCTGGCGGCGGAACATCGTGTCCCCCCCGGATTCTGCCTGACGACCGCGGCATTTCGGCAGTGGGCTAATCGCGAAGCTGGCGATGCGGAAGAAATACCGCCGGAGCTTCTACGCCAGCTAGCTGAATTGTACGCCGAGATGGCCCTGCGTTGCGACGCAGATCGACCCAGCGTTGCGGTACGTTCTTCCGCCATCGACGAAGACGGTCGCTTCGCTTCTTTTGCCGGTCAGTATGAGACCTACCTGAACCTGGAGGGCACCGAGGCGATCGCCGATGCCGTGGTGCGCTGCTGGAAGTCGACGCGCTCCGATCAAGTGATGGAGTACAGGGAACGCTATGGACTCTTGTCTGAAGACATCGAAATGGCCGTCCTTGTGCAGCAACTCGTGCCCGCGGATTCGGCGGCCGTAATCTTCAGTGCCAATCCGGTCACCCACAATCAAGAGGAAGTCGTTATCAACTCCAGCTGGGGATTGGGAGAAAGCATAGTAGGAGGAACGGTCAGCCCGGACACGTTTGTCGTCAGCAAACAGGATCTTTCGGTAACGGAATCTCGCATAGCGGAAAAGGATTGTATGACGGTAACGGTCCCGGGTGGCACGAAGGAAGTAGCCGTTCCGAGGTTCATGCGCTCGCAGCCGACGATCTCCGAAGAGCAAGCGGTTTCCATGGCGAAACTGGCCATTGGTCTCGAGGAGAAAATGGGCTGGCCCGTCGATGTAGAGAGCGCCTTCAAGGGAGACGAGCTCTACCTGTTGCAATGTCGATTGATAACGACACTTGGGGGTATCCATTTAACCGGAGTGCGTCGCGACCCCCATCAGTGTTCGGCCGCCGACCGCCACGGCCGGTTTGCCCCTGGGCGTTCCAGGCTCGTGGGATGCCCTCGCCGTTTGGGCGGCTCGGGGGGCAGCTTCCTCGGCCGTCGGCTGGCAATGAGATCCTGGAAACGCATCGGCTCGTGGGCCACGGCCAGCTCGAGCACGCGATAAAACACCATGCCGCGGCTGCGGGAGCGGCGGCGATTGAAGCGGAACACGAACTCGTTGAGGTAGTGGCTCATGTGGGTACTGTCGGCGGCCCCTTGATGCGTTCCCAGCAGCCACCGCTTGGCCAGTGAGACAACGCGGTGCACGGCGGGCAACAGCTTGTTGGGATCATCGCCCCGAGCGCGGGCCGCGCCCTGGCTGCGCCGATCGTGCTCGTAGCCGAGCTGAGCCAGTCCCTGATAAGCGGGCCACCCGTCGGTGATGATCGTCGAGCCCGGCTCGACGTGATCCATCACGAACGCGTGCAAGGTCTCGGCAGAGGCATCGGCCAGTGGCGACATGCGGCACCGCCCCAATCCTCTCGGCTCATGAACCTCAACTGCGATACCGGTCAGCACCTTCTTGCCCCTAGCGCGGCCACCGGCCAGCCCAGGCTCGGCGCCGCCGATGTAGGTCTCGTCCACCTGTACCGTCCCGCTCAGCAGATCCCGACCGGGACGTACCAACACCGACCGCAGGCGGTGCAGCATGGCCCAGGCAGTCTGGTAGGAGCTGATCTCCAGTACTCGCTTCAAGCTCAACGCCGAGATCCCGTCTTTACCGGTGGCGAACAGCCAGCAGGCGGTGTACCATATCGTCAAGGGTGTCCGCGTCCGATCGAAGATCGTACCGGCCGTCACCGAACTGCGTGTCGAACACGCCGGACACATGAAGCGGCCATCGCCCAAGCGCCAACCGCCTTCGTGGCCGCAACTCGGACAGACGAAGCCGTCGGGCCACCGCAGCCATTCGAGGTAGTCCAGGCAGTCCGCATCGGTTCGAAACCAGGCTTGAAACTCGCCAACCGAGCCCGGGTAGTGCTTGCCAGCGCGAGGATACGCCATGCACTGAACATATGGTAACTCCGGTTAAATGGATACCCCCAACGACACTTATCGAACCGGATCAAACCTGAGAAAAACGCATCCAGAGAAAGGACCGATCATGGCTGAACCTGGACATCCACCCGAACCCGTAACCCTTCCACTACAAAAGGACTTTCCGGTCGAGTGGTCGTCGCCGGACGAGCAGAAGATCCCGTGGCAACTCGACAAGATGCACTTCCCGGACGCCATGCCGCCGTTGGAGAGTGAATTCTGGACGCGCTTCATGCACGGTCTGCATCTGGCGATGGTCCACTACGAGATGCCTGTCCAGGCCGTCGTCAAGGTTTTCAACTATTGGGTGTACTTCGGCGTCTTTCCATCCGTGCCTCATGAAAAAATGGCGGAACAGGGGAAGAAATCGGACGAGATCGTGATGGCTTCCGTGCACCGGTTGCAGGAGCGGTGGGACCAGGAGTGGCTGCCCGAGATCAAGGGCCTGATCGACAAATGGGACAGCTTCGATCTTGCCCAGGCATCCACCCCTGAGCTGGTCACCCATTTCGAAAGCGTGTGGGAAGAGTCCATGCGTGTGTTCGAGATTCACTTTCAGACCGTAATTCCCGTCTACGTGGCTCTAGCCTGAATTATTCATAAAAATGCGGTGAGCCTCTGTACAACTGGTTGTTTTGCCCTACGTTAGGGTTACCCACAAACAACAACCAATCAAGAGGGCCACCGCAGATGGAAACTTCGCAGATCGCGCTATCGTTTGCAAACATCTCGGGCAAAAAGATCGAAGCTGATTTTGACGGTGGCATGACCACCAGTGATGGGGGCGCCCTGCTTCTGCGACAAGCGGAAGCCCGCACCGGGATCGTCGACATCAAAGCTATATCGACCATACGTATACTGACCTCATCCGGCAGCGCGTATTCCAGATCGCCTGTGGCTACGAGTACGCCAATGACAGTGACGACCTGCGTTGCGATCCGGGTCTGAAAACCGCGTGCGACCGTCTGCCTCTGACGGGAGACGATTTGGCCAGTCAACCAACCATGTCTCGTTTGGAAAACAGTGTCAGCCGCTCGGATCTGTATCGCATCGGGCTCGCTTTGCTGGAAATATTCATCGAGTCTTACGACCAGCCGCCCAAGAAGCTCACCATCGACATCGACGACACGGACGATCCGGCACACGGCGCCCAGCAACTCACGTTGTTCCATGCCTACTATGACGAGTATTGCTACCTTCCGGTCCATCTCTACGAAGGGGAGTCGGGCAAATTGATCACGACGCTGCTGCGACCCGGTCGTAGAATGCGAGGCCGAGAGGCGGTAGCCATCCTCAAACGCGTGTTGGATCATTTGATCATGGTGTGGCCGAAGACGAAGATCACCTTACGAGGCGACTCACACTTCAGCACCCCTGAGGTGCACGACCTGTGCGACGGATACGGTATTGATTTCATTCTGGGACAGGCGATCAACAACAAGCTCAAGGCACTCGGCGAACCGCTGATGGAGCTGGTGGCGGCGCTGGCCGAGCAGAGCGATGAACCGGTGCGGCTTTTTGACCGCTTCGAGTATCAGGCCAAGAGCTGGCCCCGACCGCGCCAGATTATCTACAAGGCCGAGATCACACAAGGCAAAGCCAACCCGCGCTTCGTGGTGACCAATATCCGCAACCGCACTCCCGAGTTTCTGTATGAGGAGATCTACTGCGCTCGTGGGCGGTCGGAAGGCTTCATCAAGAATCACAAGACCTACCTGCAGTCCGACCGCACCTCCTGCCACCGCTTCTCGGCCAACCAATTTCGCCTCTTCCTGCACAGCGCGGCCTACGTGCTGCTGCACACGATCCAACAGATTGGCATGCGCGGCACCCAATGGACGACGTCCAACTTTAACACGATCCAACTCCGGGTGCTCAAAATCGGCGCCCGCGTGCGGGAGCAAGCCACCAAGGTCCGTTTTCACTTTCCGACGTCATACCCGCTCAAGGATCTGATGCGCACCGTCGTCCTCAACCTCGACACCTCATGATGCTTTGCGATGTCCCACTACATCCACGCACACGATCCACCAAGGGACCCGACTGTCCCAATGACATCCAAAAGAGGCTCAGATCTCCCAGACAACACCTCGACGACCGACAGCACTCGATCAACCCGCTACCAAAACGTCCAGCCATTGACCAGCGCACCGAATTCGTTCGCTTGGTGCGGATTCATGAATTATTCAGGCTAGCATTGTTCGATGAGTTGCATCACGACCTGTTTTCGGAGGAGGGGAGCTTCGGTTCGCAGAAGCTGCTGGAGGGGTTCGACAACAAGTCGCTCGAGTTAGGCCGGGCGCTGTCGCGACTGAGTCGTAAGGCCGCGGGTGACGAAGTGGTGCGACCAGTCGTCGCAGAGCGCGACGCGGGGGAGGTGACAAAGGCGCTTGGGGAATCGGACGCAGGACGGAAATTCCTGAAGGAATTGGACGATTTTCTTGCGGCCTACGGGCAACGTGGATCGATGTGGGGCATCTGTCACACCAGCTGGATCGAGGACCCCAGTCCGGTGATCGTGAACCTGAAGGACTACATGGAACAAAAGGATGACCCCGAAACGCAGCTGCGAGAACGGGCCGCCGAGCGAGACAGCGCCATCGCTGCCGCCAGGGGGCAGCTGCAGGGTTATCCGGCGAATGTTCGAGACGAATTCGAAACCCTGCTCACCGCAGCTTCGGCCGCTATCGTGCTGACGGAAGATCACGGTTTCTGGATCGATTTCAACGCTTGTTATCGCGTGCGGCAGGTCGTTATGGAACTCGGTCAACGGCTGACGACCGCGGGCATTATCGCAGCGTCGATGGACGTCTTCTTCCTGAACATGGCTGAAATTTCTGCGGCGGCAGCGGCCTCGCCAGCACCTGACCACACTGCTCTCGTCGCCGCACGGAAGCAAGAACTGAAGCATTTCGGAGCACTGAGTCCGCCCCTGTTCATGGGCACGGACTACGGCCCCCCTCCCCCCAGTTTGATCGCGATGGCCTTCGGCAAGTTCTTCGGGCTGCCACCGGAGCCGGCTGATGAAGCGGATACTCTGAAAGGACACGCCGGGTCTCCGGGGAAAGTTCGGGGAACGGCGAGGGTCATTCGCTCGCTGGACGACGCCGACAAGCTCAAGCTCGGGGACGTACTGGTGGCGGAGACGACGGCGGCGCCGTGGACGCCGTTATTCGCTACCGCAGCGGCTATCGTCACCGATACCGGCGGCATCCTCAGCCACTGCGCTGTGGTGGCGCGGGAGTATCGCATTCCGGCCGTCGTCGGCACAGCCGTGGGCTCGAGTATGATCAGCGACGGCCAGACGGTCGAAGTGGACGGCGACGCCGGCCTCGTCCGCATTGTCGACTGAGAGCGAGCGCCATGGCGTACCCGACCTGGGGGCGCCAAGGAACGAGACGGCAATTCTGATTACAGTGGCGCTGGCTACGGTGCTGGCGCCGCTGAACTCGACCATGATAGGTGTGGCTCTCCCGGTAATCATGGGGGAGTTTAGCATTGACCTGGAGTCGGGGAGCTGGTTGGTGATCGCCTACTTGATCACCATGGCAGCTTTGCAACCCGTTGGCGGAAAGCTGGGGGACCGTTTCGGTCGACGACCGCTGATTATTGGTGGCCTGATTTATTTTGCGCTGGCTTCGCTGGCCGCCGGTACCGCTTCTAGCTTCTCAGAGCTGATGATCTTTCGCATTCAACAGGCCATCGCGGGTGCTATCGTGATGCCGAATGGCATGGCACTTCTGCGGGAGGTGGTTCCTGCCGAGCGCCGGGCCAGTCGCATCGGTTTGCTGGGGTCAGCGATTGTCCTCGGTGCCGCCGCCGGACCTCCGCTCGGGGGGGTCCTGATCCGACTCTTCGGCTGGCCTTCGGTGTTCTACGTAAACGTCTTCGTCATCTTGCCGGCGCTGATCGTTGCGTTCCGCGCGCTCCCTGGTCTCCCTGGCGAGAAACGTCATCCGCCGTTCGATTTGATCGGCGCCTTGCAGCTTCTCGTCATCCTGTCAGGCGCGGCCGCACTGATGACTGGCGCGGCACCAACCCAGTCCACGATCGTGACATGGGGGATTGCCGGGTTACTCGTGTTGTTGGTCGCGCATTTCCTGCGCCGTGAAGCGCGCCACGATGATCCGATTTTTCAGCCGCGATTCTTTCGCAATGTCACCTTTGCCGCCGCCAACGCGGGGGTTGCACTCAGCAACCTGGCCATGTACACGGCCTTCCTGGCCATTCCGCTGTTGCTGGCCGACTGCCCGATTGGTCGAGTCCTCAGATAGGCCTCGTACTCTCCGCCTTGTGGGTGCCATCGGTGGTATGCGCACCGTTTGGAGGTTGGCTCGCCGATCGCTGGGGCCGTCGCTGGCCGACCACCATTGGTTTGTTTCTACTGACCGTTGGCATGGCAGTTCTTGGACTACTGGGTGGTTCGAACGATCTGTGGGTGCTTTTGATGGGGCTGGGAATAGCCGGAGTTGGGCTCGGTCTGTCACAGGCGGGCTTGCAGACAGCCGTGCTCGAAGCGGTGCGGCGGGAGCAATCGGGGTCCGCCTCGGGCATGTTCTCGACCTCTCGCTACATCGGCAGCATTGCAGGGTCGAGTGCGCTGCCCATGCTGTATGGTGTTGCGGATGAGATGAATGGATTCATGCGGGTGCTGTCTCTGGTAGTAGCTTCGGCTCTTGTCTCCACCATTGCGAGCTTGTGGATTCAGCACCGCCCGTCAACCGAATAGTCCGAGATCAGAAGTAGAGCTGGCTGTGAAGCTGGAGTAGTGTCCGCGAAGACGCGTCGTCGAGCTCTCGCACGCGGCGCTCAAACCGGGTGTGGACGATGTTGGCCATGAACTTGAGGTCGTGACCATTGCGGTACCAGTTGAGACCGCCGGTGTAGACGGTGACGACATCGCCACCCCCGGGAAGGTCGGAGTCGAAACGCTCGAACCTGCCCGCCGGCTCCAGCTTGAGACTTGAAACGTAGTTGCCGATCTGCACATACCATCCCGCCGGTGAGAAATCATTGGGTCCGTCGCGATCGACCTGGAGATATTCGGTCTGGAATGTGAGTCCGCCCCGATGGAATGAGAAATCAACCCCATACACAAGCCTGTCTTCGCCTACCCCACCGAACTCGATCCCGTTCTGAAAAGCGCCGTTTAGCCCCACGGTGAGGTGGCGGCCGACACCGAGGTGCGAATCACTCTCGCGCCCTTCGAGCCAGCCATCCGGTGAGAACTCCAGCCTGGCGACCATCCCGGAATTCTCACTCGAGGAAACCGACGCCCGCGTGAACCGATCAGCATCGCCCGGTTGCAGGCCGTCCATAACCGCCACGTAATAGCCCACAGATTCGTTTCTCAATCTACCGTGGAGAGTCAGATGCGGCGTTATGTAATGGCCGAAGGCAGACGCGGCATTCGCAACGGATCGCGTGCGTTCGATGAGCAGGATGCGTGAGCTGGAAACCAGGGCACCGCGGGAATAGGGTAGTTTTACGAGCCCGGCGCGCAGCTCGGCAGAGGGCCCGAGCCGGTAGTTGACGAACGCGTAGGCGACATCACCGCCACCCGAAGCGCCGCGCTGGCCCCATCGATCGCCCGAGACCGCCAGAATGTAATAAACCCCCTCGACGGGCCGGCCGAGGAGCTCCAATCGGCTGCGGCGCATATAGAAGTCGAGTTGTGTTCGGTAATCTTCCCGCGCGCCGGAGGAGAAGTCACCGAGGTCGGCGCGGGGCTGGATCCGTACCTTGAAACTTATGGTGTCGTCGGCGCGGATAGAGTTGCACAGAAACAGCATTGCGCCAGCGAGGCTTATTCGAAACAATCGCATCTCGGCTCCTCTCGCCGTAGCGGTGCGCAGGTGAACAAGAATGCCCGCGCCTAACGTAGTGAACCCAGCGACTTCGTTCCACCGCTTCCACAATGTAGTTTTATGCTCATCGGCGCCGTTCTTCCGCAGTTCGGGAGCGACCGTGACCCGCGGGATTTCACCCATGCATTTTAGTAACATATAGGCAGACCATGCGTAGTGGCTCCGACACCCGTAGTGCCCCGCTGCCCGTGGCGTCCAGCGCACCGGCGCGGGGTAGCGGTTCAACGGATATTTCAATGGGCGGTTTGCCATGCTGAACATCATATGGGATACGTGTCATTATTTTTTCTGGCTTTTGGCCATATCGATCTTCTGCTGGATACTAGAGCGAATCTCACCATGGCGTCCGCGGCAGGGGGCGTTTAGAGACCAGATCGGGCAGGATTTTTTCTGGCTTGTTTTCAACGGTCACTATGCCGGCGTACTCCTGGCTTTCCTCGTCGGCTGGTTACTTCAGCAGGGCAGACAATTGACAGGTGCGTGGCAGTTACCGTCGCCCGAGTCTCTTCAACTGCTGATGGAGAGCCCCTTGTGGGCGCAGTTTGTCGTCTTTCTGGAATTGAAGGATTTTCTGGAATGGTGCGTGCACAACGTATTGCACCGAGTGACCTGGATGTGGGAATTCCATAAACTGCACCACAGCATCGAGGAACTTGACTGGATCGGAAACATGCGATTTCACTGGATGGAAATCGTCATCTACAAAGGACTCACCTATTTGCCGCTTGTAGTGTTGGGTATCGACGGCAAGGTGATCCTGTGGGTCGCAATAGTTGGCACGCTTATTGGGCATCTCAATCACTCCAACCTGAAAATTGGTTGGGGTCCCTTGGGGTATGTCATCAACTCACCGCGCTTTCACGTCTGGCATCACGAAGTTGTGTTGCACGGCAAAGCAGGCCAAAACTACGGTATTGTTTTCAGCGTGTGGGACTGGCTCTTTGGCACCGCGTACCGGTCCGTGGTTGAAGAGCAGCCAAGCCGACTCGGGTTCGCAGATATGGAACTGTTTCCGAGAAGTCTGGCAGGCCGCTTTCTGTATCCGCTCTGGAGAAGGGAGAAGCTGCGATGACTACGGTGGTTCTCACGGGATTGGTCGTCGGTCTGGCGTTCGGATTCATCGCCCGCCGAGTTCGGACCTGCACGCGGACCCTTCCACCAGAACAGCTCGACCGGCCACGACACGTGAATTAGTCCGCTTCCACGAACTGGATCCACAGCGGCGATTCTCCCACCTTGTGGGTTTCCAGGGGTTGCAGGTTGCCGCTTTCGTGATCGATCCGGTAACTGGCGAGGCGGCCGGAATCCGATCCCACCGCGAGAATGAAATCTCCGGTGGGATCGATAGCGAAGAATCGGGGGATCGCTTCGGTGGGTTGATGCCCGACCACTGCGAGCGTGCCGTCGTCGTTGATGCTGTATATGGCCAGGCTGTCGTGACCTCGATTAGAGGCGTAGAGGTGCCTTCCGTCCTGGGTAACCCGGATTTCCGCGGTGGATTGGTTCTCGCCGGTGAATCCCTCCGGGTGGGTGGAGATCACCTGGAACGATTCCAGGGTTCCTGCGGCAGGATCGAAATGATGGGCGCTGACGGTGCAGCCGTTTTCGTTGACCGAGTAGAGGATCTCCTTGCTGGGATGGAAGGCGAAGTGGCGCGGACCTTCCGCCGTTGCCGGTTGAATCTTGGCAGGATCGTTGGCAGATAGTGCCCCGGTCGATTCGTCAAGGCGAAACTGATAGATGGCGTTGGCCGGATTGGTGTGCGGCACGAAGGCGAACCGGTTGGCACGGTCGGTCTGGATGCTGTGGGCGTGCTCCTCCGTTTCGATGCGCTGCAGCGGTTCGGCGCTCAGCGAGCCGTCGTCTGCGATCCGGTGCACCGTGACGAGGCCGGCGCGATAGCAGGCCGAAAGCAGATACCGATCGGTATTGTCGGTCTTCAGGTAAGGCGGCCCGTCCTCGACATCGACCTTGCCGATGGAGGAAAGGCTGCCGCTTTTCCGATCTACCCGGAAGCTCTCCAGCTGCTTTGGTGAACGCAGACAGACAAACAGTAAACCGCCATCGGCCGTAGTGGCGACAGCGCCGGGACAATCGTCGAGCGCGATATCGTCTTCTCTGGTCAACTTGCCCTCTTCTAGAATGAACTTGGAGAAGAACTCGCTGCCGGAGTTGGATATGTAGACGTGATAATTCATGGTATGTTCACCTTTCAGAGTGCGACTCGGAACGCTTCCAGGTGGCGACCAAAGTGATCGTCCAGGAATTCGCGGTAGATCTCGGGATGCTCATGCAGACAACCGCGGACGAGAGGTCCGAGCTCGTCGTCGGTGAGCACCGAGCCAAATGTGCAATGTAGTATCTGGCGCCCGGGCTTGGTAAAACCTTCACCCTCGGGCACCTCGTTCCAATACTCCAGATATTCACGCTGCAGTTCGGCGTCCGTGGCGTCACCTGGTGCCGGCGCGTCTTCAAGTCGGGCCGAGAGATGATAGGTCGCCCGGTCGATCTCGAATCGCGCCCGCGAGAAACCGACGATACGACTGAATAACGAGGGCTCACAGTGCGCAGCCACCCGCAACGCTTCCATGTAGCTGGTGCCGGCGGTCTTGATATGAAAGCAGCCGCCTGTGGCCCGCGCCAACGGTCCGTAGGCGGAGAGCTTATCCGATCCGGAATGCAGGCTCAATTTATAGGGACCCAGCGTGCGAGCAACTGCGGCGTGTCGTTGCAACGAGCGTTCCAACTCCGCCACGTTCCCCTTGAAATCCACTCCTTTTTCGAAGTCCCCGACGAATCGGGGCGCCAGGCTGACCAACGGCATGCCTTCAGAGAAACAGCGGTCGGCGATTATGTAATGTTCTGCGGCTGTGGTCGGTTCATCCGTCTCGTCCACCGACAGCTCGAGCTCGAATGGGCCGCCGGAGCTTTCGTGCAGCTTCCGAACCTGCTTGCCTAGCTCCAGCGCCAGCTCGATCGCCTCGCCGTACTTTACCGCTGCCCGCATGCAGGCCTCTTCGCTAAGCTCGACGCTGGAATCGTCCTGCAGACGAATCTTCCGACCCACATACGAGTCGTACCAGGGCGCGTGGTCACGGCATGTCTCGAACTTGCTTCGCAAGGTCTGTTCGTCGTATCGGTCGGTCTGCTGATCCACCTTGTCCGACGGATCGAGGGTGAAAAAGGTGTACCCCGCCGCCGTCGTTACCTCCACGTCTTCGGCGGTTTTGAGGTGGTCTGCATCGGCCCCCATCGGACCACTCCAGTCCTGGGCGCCCCGCACCGCGTCGTCGATGACATCCTGGGCCGAGCGACCGGTGCGCTGCATCTCGCGTATCGATTGCTGCGCGAAGATCGGAGCGATGCCCGAGCCCGCTCGGTTCATCGCCACCACGTGACCGGAGGTCGCGCTGCCCAGTCGATCCCCGAATCCGAAGCTGGGGCTCAGCCCCAGCGTTTCGAACTTGCCCGACACAGTTACGACACCTCGATGATCGCTTTGATCACACCGCTCTCCGGCTTCGTAAAGGTTTCGAAGTCGGCCGCGACCTGATCAAAGCCGGTGCGATGGGTAATCCACGGATCGGTTTGAATCGCGCCGGCCTCGATGAGGCCGATGATGCGGGTGAAGTTCTCCGGAACCGCGTTGCGGGTCGCCCTCAGGGTTAGCTCCGCCCGGTGCATGGCCGGCTGTTTGAAGCTGATCTCCTCCGCGGTGAGGCCGACGAAAACCAAGGTCCCAGTGTGAGCCACGTACTCCAGCGCGGCCGACATGGAATCCTTGTTCCCGGTCGCGTCCATCACCACGGGAAACATGTCGCCTCTGGTGAGGTCGCGCATCTGCTCCAGCTCGCTACCATCTCCCGTAAAGAGAATCGTGTTCTCGATGCCGTAGGTGTCGCGGCAGAAGTCCAGTCGGGATTCGACCCGGTCCATGAGCGCCGGTTCGGATCCCCTTATCCGGGCGAACTCGAGGGTCGCCATGCCGATGGGACCGGCGCCAATGATAAGCACCTGTTCACCAGCGGTCGGAGCGCCACGATCGTTGGCGTGACAGCCAATGGCCAAGGTCTCCACCAACGCCAGCTGTTCAAAAGACAGGGAATTCCCCGGGTGCAGTTTGTCCGCCCTTATGCGAATGCGGTCGCACAAACCGCCGTCGCTCATGACGCCGATTACACTGAGGGTGGTGCAACAGTTGGTGGCGCCGTTGCGGCACGGGTAGCAGCTCCCGCAGTTCATGTACGGTTCGACACTGCAGCGGTCCCCGACCTGAATGTGGTCGACGCCGGCACCGATCTCCAGCACCTCGACACCGAGCTCGTGACCGGGAATACGGGGGTAATCGAAGAAGGGAAACTTGCCGAGATAACTGCTCACATCCGTGCCGCACACACCCATGCGATGGGAGCGCACCAGCGCTTCGCCAGCAGCAGGCGATCCGGGCTCGTCGATCTCGACGCGTAGGAAATGTTTGGGTTTATCAAGCTGTAAGGCACGCACGGCTGACTGAAGGGATTATTCGTCCAGGGTGCCCGGGAGCAACCCCATGGGTAAAGCCTCGGGACGTTCGCAGGTGGTGGCGATCTCGACATGGCTGCCCATGTCAGACGATTCTTCGAATGCCTGCATCACATCCAGCACGTGACAGGCAAGGGCGCCGCTGACGCGATGCGGCCTTCCGGAAATCAGACCCTGCGCCAGGTCGGCAACCCCGATGCCACGCCCCACACCGCCGTCGTGGGTAAGGGGTACTTCCGACCAATCCTCAGCGCCCCGACGCTGAACGAAAACGGGACCGTCGAAGCCGTTGGGATCGGGAACGCTCAAAGATCCCTCACTGCTCCGAATGGTCGTCCGAATCGGGCGCAAGTATACGCCCGGCGCAGGGCAGGGGCAAGGAATGAGCCGGCGGTGTATATTGCAGCGTCGACGAAGCAATTTCGCGGACGTTCGTCCATTCTCCGCGTCCTTCCATTTCTCGAATTTAGGAGTCAAGGAGCGTTCCATGCAGATCGGTCTTTGGGGCAAAGTGGACAATACGTATCTGAGGTTAATCCGACAGCTCGGGGTGAGCGGAGCGTTGTTCTGGGGCATCAGACCTCCCGACGGCCGGGATGTCATCGATTACCTGGAGCTGGTCAATCTGCGGGCTCTCTACAACGACGCCGGTCTGGAGCTGTTTACGCTGGAAAACCTGGGCAACCAGGCGCAGTACTACGACCCGATCATCCTGGGTAAAGCGGAACGGGACGAGAAGATCGAGCATATCGCCGGCTGCCTTAGGGTCATGGGCCAGGCGGGTGTTCCCCACTTCGGATTCCATTGGATGGTGGCACCGAATGCGGTAGGCACCAATCCTGTGTTTGGTACCTCTCACTCGACGCGAATCCGCGGCGGGGCCACCGTTCGATCCTTCGATCTGGAAAAGGCGAACAAAGACATTCTCTTTCGCGACCGGGAATACACCGAAGAGGAGATCTGGGCGAACTTCGAATACTTCATCAAGGCGATCATCCCGGTGGCGGAAGAAGCCGGGGTCACCTTGTCACTACATCCGGACGATCCACCGGTGCCGAAGTTCGGCGGCATTCCGCGGCTGTTCGGCACCTTCGAAGGATTTCAGCGGGCGGTGGAGATCGCCGCTAGTCCCCACTTCGGTTTGACGTTTTGCCTGGGGAACTGGGGCCTTATGGGACCTGGTGTGGCGGAAAAAGGGATAAGGTATTTCGGCGAGCGCGGTAAGATCTGTTACGTCCACCTGCAGGCGGTGCAGGGAACGCGTGAGAAGTTCAACGAGTGTTTCTTCGAGGAAGGCCAGCTGGACTTCCTCAGCATCCTTCGCCTGCTGCGAGAGGTGAACTTCGACGGTTATGTTCTGCCTTCCCATGCGGCCCGCGTCGAAGGGGACTTGAACGAGGAGGAAGGACTGCTCAGCTCTACCTACTGCGTCGGGTATCTGCAGTCGCTGCTGCGGATTCTGCGGGACGACGGAGGAGCGTAACCGAGTATTCGGTAAGCTGGGGTGCATCATTGTTGTTGCCAAGGCGCGTGAGCGAACTGAATCGGCGAATTCAGAGAGAAAAACGCAACGCAAACAGCGGCGACAACGACACCCTCGAACCCAAATGGGATACTCGGATACGCTCCTAAACTACATTCCCTCGTTTCTCGTTTGATCGGTGGTGTCGTTCAACTCCGAGCGCAATTCGGCAAGTGTTTCCTCCAGCGCCTGCATCCCCTCACCCGCCTCAGCCCAGTCCCAGTCCTTCATCGCCGCCTGTACGCGGCGGTACTGGTTTTCCGCCTCGGTCGCCATCGCCGCGGCGGAGCGAGCTCCAGTCCCCCGTGTTTCGCGGGACAAAGCTCCTGAGATCTCCTCGGTGCGGCCCACGCTCGATTCGTCCATTTCGAACAGGTCAGCCAGCGCCTGGCGGAAGGTATCGCGCATAATGACGCGACCGCCGAACGCGACGATTACCTGCTTCAGCTCTGGAATGGCCGCCGAGCGAATCTCACGCCGCGGCGGTTGCCGCCATTGCTCCGTGGGATCGGGAGCACCGCCTCCACCCTGATAGGCCGGCGCTTCTATCTCCTGGCGCGCCTGCAGATAGATCGGCTCCACGTACATGAATGAACTCTCGATCGGGATCACCAGCAGGTTTCCGCGGATCACCTCCGAACCCTTCTGCCCCCACAGGGTCAGCTGGCTCGAGATCTCCGGCTGCTGATCGATGCGTGCCTCCAGCTGCATGGGGCCGAAGATCATGCGGTCCTTGGGCAAGCGGTAAACCAGCAGATCCCCGTAGCTGTCGCCGTCGCACCGAGCTGCCATCCAGGCGATCATGTTGTCCTTTCTCGCCGGGGTGAACGGCGCCATCAGCAGGAACTCTTCGCGCTCTTCACCGGGCAGCTTTACGATGATGTAATACGGCTGGATCATCTGCGCATGATCGCTGTAGATCTCGTTCGGAATCTCCCACAGATCCTCCTGGTTGTAGAACAGACGCACGTCCTGCATGTGGTAGCTGCGGTAGAGAGTCGCCTGCAGTTTGAACATATCCTTCGGGTAGCGCAGATGCGCTTTCAGATCCGCAGGCATCGTCGCCACCGGCACGAACAGACCCGGAAACATCTCGTCATAGGCGGCGATGATCGGGTCGTCCACATCCATCCGGTAGTAGGTCAAGGTGCCATCGTACGCATCCATCACCACCTTCACCGAATTGCGGATATAGTTGATGTAGTTCCGTCCCCCACGAGTGGCGTACGGATACATGTCGGTAGTCGTGTAGGCATCGAGAATCCAGAAGAGGCGTCCCTCGGAGATGACCAGGTACGGATCGGAATCGTACTGCAGGTACGGTGCGATCGCCTCCGCGCGGTCATGCACCTGACGTCGTAGGATGATCCGGCTTTGGGGTTCGATGTAGTTGCTCAGCAGCAGGTTGATATCCCGGAAGCGAATGGCGAAGGTCAGGCGACCGAAAAATCCACCCATCTCCACGCCCCCGGCACCCTCGTAGGTGGAGAACTTGTTCTCATCTCCTTTCGGATAATCGAATTCCTGCATGGAAGTATTGACCACCACGTACCCCATCTCCCCTTCCCCGTAGTAGAGCTCCGGACGCTCGATCTCCAGACCTTTCGGAAACACCGGTGGGATGTCCTTTACCATCAGTGCCGGCAAACCCTCCGGCGTAACGTGGTCCACCGGACTCAAAGCGACCCCGTACCCATGGGTGTACTGGAGCCGTTCATTCACCCAGTTGCGGGCCTGGGACGGCAGCCGCTCGGTGTCCATCTCGCGCGCCGACAGCATGACCTGGCGGTAGACCCCCTCTATCCGGTAGCGATCGACGTCGACGCCGGCAAAGACGTAATACGGTCTGATCTCCTGCACTTGTTGATAGGTCTGCACCAGCGGGCGCTCGTCCCAGATCGGCACGTTGCGGATGGTCAGCGGATTCGCCTCCACGTCGGCGCGGCTCAGATCCTCGGAGGCTTCGAACGGTTTTTCCTCGATGTCATCCAAACCGAAGGCATTGCGGGTTGCGGCGATGTTGTATTCCAGGTAGGGGGTTTCACGGGCCAGCTCACTGGGTTGCACGACCAGCTTCTGAATCACCGCCGCTGGCAGCCAGCTGACGATGGCAACTCCAATCGCTAACGCGGCAAGACCGATCATGGGAAAGCGCTTGCCGAGGGCGCGAATGTTGGCGAACTGAAACCCGGCCGCCGCGATGAAGACGAGCACCAGCAGCCAGTAGACCCAGATCTCGACCACGATGTCGGCGTAACTGGCCCCGAATACCACGTCGCCCTCCGAGTAAAGCAGCCCGTATATCTTCAGTCGATATATCCAGGCGACATCCAGTAGAAAGAGGCCGAACAGCACCGAGAGATGGGCCAGGGCCTTGGGCAGCATCTGTATGCGTTCCTGCACCCGAATGGAGCCGCCGGCCAGGTAGATCAGCCCAACGATGATGCCGGCGAGAATGAGACTGCCGAGCAGGTAGTTGGCCAGGAATCGATAAAACGGCAACGCAAAGACGTAGAACCCGACGTCCCGGGAGAAAATCGGATCCGTCAGGTTGAACGGTTGATCGTTGAAATATCGCAGCAGCAACGGCCACTGTGAAGCGCCGATGTTCCCCAGCAACAGGACGACGACCGCTCCTACCACTAGATACCCGATGCGAGACGGAGGCACCGTTTCCCCCTCCGCGTTTTCGTCGCGGAAGAAGGTGCCGGCCAGCAGCGCCTGGCGGGTAAAACGCTCCGCCAGCCACAGGTTCAGACCGACCAGCAGAGCTGCCGGTATGCCGAAGACAAACGCGGCCGACCAGCGCGCTTTGACGATGGTCCAGAAGACGCCCTGTCGCTTCAGGCTCTCGAACCAGAGAAAGTCGGTGTAGAAGCTCGCGATTACCCCACCTACCACGACGACGACGAGGGCACCGAGAACGATCTGAAATCTGTTGAGTCGGGTCATGCATTCCTCCTGGCTTTACCCCGGTGAGGTTTGTGGTCTAATTTCCACGCGCTCGTGCGCTGCCGTTTTCAGCAGGTCATACTCGGGGACGGATGAGAATCTACGAAAAATGGGCCAACGTCGGGTAGAATCGTGAAAATCATCCTTCGTGGACCGGGCGATCGGCCATTTCGCGACGTTGCGGGAGGCCGTGGGACCCGAGCTCGATGAAGACGCGATGGAAGACAAAATCGACCACGATTGGCGGAACTCAGAGTCGTATTCAAACGACGACGGCTCTGTGGTAGACTGGTAGCCAATTGTTGTTTTTTTGCCCACCGCAACGAATTTTATGTAATTGCACTCTAATATCGGTATATACGGCTCCGCTTCTTCCAAGGCGAAACTATGGACCTGCGAAACCTGGCACTCGCGTGCGCACTCGTCGTCATCGCCGTACCGGCGATTAGCTCGGGTGTGACCGGCCGCGTGTTGGATGATAGAGGTGCCCCGGTAGCTGCCGCACAGGTCACCTTTGAAGACCCGAGCGACGACACCCGTTCCTACTCCGCCGTGACCGACGCCCGCGGGGTGTTTCAGATTGCCATCGGTGTTGCCACAGACGTCGTCGACCAATCATCGGCTCTGCCGTCAACTTCTGTTTTGCTGCCCAACTATCCCAACCCGTTCAATCCGTCGACGATCATTCCGTACCAGCTGCGCGCCAGATCTCGAGTCAGGCTGGTGGTCTACAACGTCCTGGGGCAGTCGGTGCGCAGATTGGTAGATCGACTCCAACCCGCGGGCAGCTTCACCGCTGTCTGGGATGGCACCAACGACGCAGGTGCCGGCGTCGGCGCCGGCCTCTACCTGGTGCGGATGCAGACGGAAGACGGCGCCTCGGTGCGCAAGATGATCCTGCTGGATGGTGCCCGCGGAGCGCTTGGACAGCACCCGGTAGCCGCAAAGGCGACGCAGACCACACCGAATCCGAATGCTCTCTACACCGTTGAGATCCGCGTCGATCAGCTGCTGGTGTTCCGGCAGCTTCGCGTCGATGCGAACCGCGGGGGGAATCTCGAGTTCGCCATTGCTCCTGTAGCTGAGGTATTGTTCGAGGGCGATTTTCGCATAGAAGGCGGGAGCGAGCTGGATGACCTGTTGGCCAGGGCGGGCGGGCGGCGGTTCGGAATTACCGACAATCTGAGATTCATTCGTTCAAGGATGGTCAATCTTCATCAGCTGACCGGGTTGACCAGCGTAGGCGGCAATCTGGATTTCTTTTTCAACGAGCGGCTGCAATCCCTGGAAGGCATCTCCAACCTGACCACGGTGGGCGGCAGCCTGCGCATCATCGGCAATGCGAAGGTCACGTCCGTGGACCCGATGCAAGGCCTGCGTTTTGTCGGCGGCGGTATCAATATCTCCTCCAATCGGGCCCTGCAGTCCTTACGCGGTTTGGATACCGCCCTTACAACCCTGACCGGGGACCTCTTCGTGGAAATCCTCGAGGGCCTGGATACCGACTTGCTGCGCAACATACCGGCTGACTTCGCCGGCAGCATCTCGGTTCGACCCACCTCCGGCGAAGTGGACCTGAGTTTCCTGAACCATGTCGCCACCATCGGGGGCAGCTTTGCTATAGTCGATAATTTCGCCTTGACCAGTATGGGCGAGATGCGCCATCTGCGCCGCATCGGTGGAACCCTCAACATTACCAAGAACAATGCCCTCACCGATCTCAGAGGCCTCGAAAACGTCGAGGTGCTGGGGGGCAGATTGACCGTCAACGAAGATCGAGCCTTGACCGCCCTTGCCGGCCTGGAAAATCTGCGCATGGTCGGCGACGGCATTGTCATCCTGCGCGCCGACAAGCTGGAAAATCTCGACGGGCTGGATGGTCTGGAGGAGGTAGGCGGCAGCGTCATCGTCGCCTTCAACCCGGTGCTGAAGAACCTCGAAGGTTTGAGCAATCTGCGGAGTGTGGAAGGTGAGTTCAGTATCAGCACCAACGAGCGGCTGCAAAGCTTGAGAGGACCGGACCGGTTGTTGGAGACATTTATGGGTGACATCGTGCTGCGATTTGCGCCGGCCCTTACCGACCTGGGAGCACTGGGACAACGCACCGCCCTTCAGGGAAACCTGGAGATCAGCGGTTCCGGCGCGCCAATCAATATGGAGCTGTTCAGCAACCTTCGATCGATCGGAGGCGACCTGGATATCAGCGGTACCGGCACCATGGTGGATCTGGCGGGACTCGAAAACCTCGAAAACGTCGGTGGCAACATATACCTGCGTCAAAACAAAGTTCTTCAAAGTTTGCGCGGGCTCTCGTCGCTGGACTCGGTACGCGGAACCCTCGACATAAGCTCCAATCGACAGCTGCGCGATCTCGACGGCCTGGAGAATCTTTCAGAGATCGGCGATACCCTGGCGATTCGCGAGAACGTGTTATTGACAACGCTCGGGCCTTTGGGAAGGCTCGAACGTACTGGCGACGGCATTATCATCATAGGCAACGACGACCTGGTCGATCTCCACGGGTTTGAGAATTTGACCGCAATAGAAGGCGGCCTGTTCGTAAATGAGAACGAGCGTCTGACCAGCTTGGACGGACTGGGCAACCTGCGCAGCATTGACGGCGACCTGATTGTTGGGAACCTCGTCATTTTCGCTCCGTCCGGAGCTGTTGTGGTGATAGGGGGCAACAAGGATCTGACCACGTTGACGGGCCTGGAGGAGTTGCGGACGATCGGCGGTCACCTGGATATCATCGGCAATGAGGTGCTCACCTCGATTGCCGGGTTGGCAAACCTCCAGGGCGTTGGTGGCAACCTTAGAATCGCCGCCAATCCCCTACTGCGCACCAGCCTCGCGGATGCGCTCGTAGAGCAACTCAATGCGGCCGGCTTCGAAGGTGAGATTCTGGTGGTGGAGCTCGGCGAAGGCTAAGCCCTCAGCATCTCTCCTACGCTTGAAGGCAGCCTGGCGCTGCGTTATAATCTGCCCTTCCCGAGCTAGGAGGTGACCCCAAGGAACCAGCAGTACGAGCGCGACGGCTATTTCATCTTCGATGAACCGGTCCTCGATACCAGTCTGGTGCGACGCGCCAGCATTGGCATGGACATGATTCGCGCCGGCGAGTACGACACCGGCCAACCGCCGCGTGAATCGCCCTGGAATCCGGGGGACGATCCGAATATCCTGTGCAAGATCGAGGTGCCCCAGCTGGCTAATCAAGCCATCCGCGAGGTAGTCGGCTCCACCGAGATCGGTCGCTGGGCGGCGGCGGCCACCGGCGCCTCCATGGTGCAGACCTGGTGGGTTCAATTCCTCTACAAACCGCCGGCCCCGGCAGATGATCCAACCGCGCTGGCGAAGATTGGCTGGCATCAAGACAACTACTATTGGAACAAAACGTGGGAGGCGGGCAGCGAGCTGCTCACCGCCTGGGTTGCCCTATCCGACGTGAACGAGGATTCGGGACCGATGACCTTCGTTCGCGGCAGTCACCGCTGGGGCGCGGTAGAAGGCAGCGATTTCTTCAGCCAGAAACTGGACAACGAGGCGATTCAACGGCCCCCGGATTCGTCCTGGGAGGAGCAACCCGCTCTGATGCCCGCCGGTGCCATGAGCCTGCATGACTGGATGATCTTTCACGGCAGCGACCGCAACACATCATCCCAAGCGCGGCGCAGCCTTGCCATTCACCTGCGGACGAACAACAGCCACCCCAAGATTGAACCGGGTGAAGGCTTGCTCACGTACATCGACGACCCCGAGATCAATCCGGTGATCTTCGGAGCAGCAAGCTGACGGCATGAGTTCGGCATGGGAACCATGTCCCAGTGCGCGAGCCCACCGGGCGGCACGCCAGGTACTGGCTTCGCAGACATGACGTAGAATGAGGACGAAATGGCTTTAATAAGCGAGCAACAGAAACGGCAATACGTCGAGGATGGCTATTTCTTCCTCGAAAAGGTGATCCCCGACCACTTCCTGGAGATGCTGCGGGGCAAATGCCAGATGGCGATCGACCTGGCCGACGCCGAGATGGACGAGCTGGGCACCGACAGCAACCGCCTCAATCACAGGAACAAGCGCTACTTCAGGTCCCGAATGCACGAGACAGTGCCGGAGCTGAACGATTTTCTGTTCAGCGACCTGATGGCCGAGATCTGTCGTGCCACGCTGGGAGAAAATGCGTATCTCTTCAACGAGCAGTACGTGATCAAAGGCGCCGACATCGGCATGAAATTCAGCTGGCACCAGGACTCGGGCTACGTCGCTTATCCGGATCACAAACCGTACCTCAGCTGCTGGTGCGCGCTGGACGACATGTCGGAAGAGAACGGAACGGTGCGGGTGATGCCGTTCACCCGCATCGGTATCCGCTCCTTCGTAAAACACATCAAGGAGGAGGGTTCGAACGATCTGATCGGTTACTTCGGAGACGATCCGGGGGTGGCGGCGATCGTGCCGGTGGGTAGCATCGTCGTCTTCAGTAGCGTGAACTTCCACTCCAGCGGCTCCAACAGCACGTCGCGCATGCGCCGGAGTTATCTGGCGCAATACTCGGCCGAGCCGCTATTGAAGCCCGACGGTAGCGGGTTGTGGAGAAGCGCCGAGCCGTTGCTGTTGAAGGGCGAGAACGCCGTGGGCCAGCCTGAGCCCCAGTTCGAGGCGACCGCCGCAGGTTGATGCTGGAACAGGGGGCGGCTGTCTGAACTCGACAACCCCGCGCGCCCTGCGTTGCCGCCCGCTTGACGAAGGGGGTTTTCGAACGAACTACAAAACGGAAGAGAGAAGCAGATCATGGGAGACAAAGTTCGAGTGGGATTTGTCGGGGCGGGCGATCTGGCCAATAGCATTCACTATCCTTGCCTGGCCAGCTTGCCCGATGTGGAGCTGGTGGCCACGTGCGACCTGGTGGTCGACAAAGCCAAGGAAACCGCCGAGCGATTCAGTATCCCGCAGGTCTTTACCGATTACGAGGAAATGCTGGCCGAGGTCGATCCGCAGGTTGTGTATGTCATCATGCCACCGCAGAATCTCTTTGCGCCGGCCGCTACCGTGCTGCAGCAGGGCCGGCACCTATTTGTCGAAAAACCGCTGGGGATGAACGCTAAGCAAGCCCACATGCTCGCCTATTGGGCCAAGGAGCATGCCTGCCTCACAGCGGTGGGATTTCAACGCCGCCATATTCCGGCTTTGACGGCACTCAAGCAGAGGGTCGAAGAGCGGGGGCCGATCCATCGGGCATCGGTCAGCTTCCTCAAGGGCGGCCCTAACCGACCGCATGGCAAACCCTCCGGGGTCTACGGGGGAGTGATTGATCCCCTGACGGTGGACGGGATCCACGCCGTCGACAACCTGCGCTTCCTGTGTGGGGGCGAGGTCGAGGACGTCGCTGCCCAGGTCCGCACGCGCTACATGCCTGGGCCTTTTCCCAACGAGTTTACCGCCCTGGTGTCGTTCAGCACAGGGGCGGTCGGCATCCTGAACTTCAGCTATGTGAGCTGCGTGGGCGTTTTTCGGGCAGAGGTCGACGGTAAGGACGTCTCCGCCTATGTGGATGCTGCCACCCAATCCTACATTAAAACAGGTGATGGAACCCACGAGGTGTACGACTCGAAGGAATTTGGGACGAAGGAAGGAGTGTCTGGTGACGACACTTCCGTGAATTGGATGGGATTCTGGCACGAAGATCGGCATTTCATCGACTGCGTTAAGGAAGGGCGGCAACCACTGACTCACTTTGCCGATGCGGTCAAGAGCATGGAGCTTGTCGAGCACATTTACCGCGTGGGTAGTTAGAGACTACTCAGACGCGCTGTGTGGACCAAGCGTGAGCGAAGTCGGCGTAGGCAGGCGCCCTACGGACCTATCCCGGGCTGTGACAGGACGGGCGGCTGGCGCATTGCAGGCCAGGGCGTCTTGCCCGATATTGCTTAGGCACGAAATCGAGATCCAAGGAGGAATTCGGTGGCAAGTTTGAGCCATGAGCAGGTGGAAGAGTTCGAGCGAGACGGGTATCTCGTCGTCGAGGGTCTGCTGGATTTCGACGAGGATCTGCAACCGGTCGAGGAGGAGTACAGCGAACTGCTTGACGAGCTGGCCGCTGATTTCTTCGCGCGAGGCGAGATCAGTTCTACCTACGCCGAGCTGCCGTTTGGCGAGCGCCTCTCGCGAATCTACGTGGAAACGGGTCGTCAGACGGCGCAGCACCTGGACATAAGCTTGCCACAGAAGATGATTGAACCGAATACCCCGTTCTGGGCCGGCCCGGCGGTCTTCTGGCTCTTGCGCAACGAGAAGCTGTTGGACGCCGCCGAAAGCTTCATTGGACCCGAGATCTACTCCAACCCGGTGCAGCACGTGCGCATCAAACCTCCCGAACATCTGGTGGCGGAGATGCAGCCGAACGATCTGATCAAAGCGACTCGATGGCATCAGGATGGGGGGGTCGTACTACCCGAAGCGGACGACACCGAGATGTTGACCGTCTGGTTGCCGCTTACCCCATCCAGAGAAGAGCATGGCTGTATCAAACTGGTACCGGGAAGCCATCGGGATCATCTGCAACAACATTGCCCTGTCGCCACTGGCGGTTACGAGATTCCGACCCGACTCTTTGCCGCAGAGAAAACCATCCCCGTTCCGATGGAAGCGGGTGACGTGCTCTTCATGAGTCGCTGGACCTGCCACGGTTCCCTCGCCAATACCAGCGACCAGATCCGCTGGAGTTTCGATCTGCGCTACAGTCCTACGGGACAACCAACCGGACGCAGCGAGTTTCCCGGGTTCGTGGCGCGCAGCCGTTCCAATCCGGAAACGGAGTTGCGCGATCCGGATGCTTGGCACGCCATGTGGCGTGATGCCCGCGACCGCCTGGCTCTGCAGGACGACCCCACCTACAACCGCTGGACCGAATCTAATCCCGCCTGTGCGTGACACATTGTGAAAACCGGGGCCTTCTTCAACGAGGATCCGGATCGTCTCAACCTACCCCATGCCACCCCTGGAGGACTCGCCGCTCTTCTCGTTGCCCAACATCTACCTGAGCCCCCATATCGCCGGGTCAAATCAAACGCCAGGCAGACTACGTAATTGCCGAGTTCGAGCGCTGGGAATCCGGTGAACCGCTGCGATCCCAGGTGACGTTGGAGATGCTGGAGACCATGGCGTAGGGCGGACAGTGCCGGACGGCGATTGAGTCTTTTTATTTGAATGTATCCGCTTGGACGTCCTGGCTCTCTATCCGCTCGTATTCACAAACCATCAACGCGCTTGCCTGAACTTCCCAAGGTCAAAATCCTAACAGAATATGGCTTGGTAGGTTTGACGGTTCGTAGTATCGCAAGATCGCACCGGGCCGGCGCCGGGTTGCCTGGAGCGGATTTATTACTCTCGAAGCCGCAGGATTGTGGCGTAGGGAGTAATGCCTCGGAGCCCGCCGGGAAGGCGGGCGAGAATGAGCGAGGGGCGATCCGGTGGCGAGCTGATGCGAAGGTCATTCGGACTGGGCGCGCTAGTCAAACTCCTCGACACTCTCAAAATCAGAGGCACTCATGAACAACGCCACAGTTGAAATCCACGTATCGCCGACAGGAACCGATGGTTGCGAGGGTGAGAACGCAAGTCCTCTTGCTTCACTGGCCGCCGCCCGTGATCTAGCGCGCTCGATGCCCAAAGACGGCGTGGCCGTAAAGGTCGTGCTGCACGAGGGTTACCACCGGCTGACGGAGACCCTGGTGCTCGGTCCTGACGACAGTGGCACGGATATGCATCCCGTCGTTTGGCACGGTGATGGGGAGAATGTCGTTGTCGGTTCCGGAGTCCCGCTTCCGGGATGGCAACAGCTGAAAGAAGACCCGCCCAATCTCGCGGCACCGGCGGCGGGGAAGCTGTGGGTTGCCGATCTTCCCGAGTCCGCACCTCGCGTTACAACTCTTTACAAGAATCTCCAGCGGCTGCCGCGGGCACGCTCCCGCAACTTCAATCCGACCCAGGAACCGGACCAAAGCCCGCCTGAATTGAATCGCTATCCCAACCTGCCAGACGTTCGACCGGATGTTGTCTATCTGCCTCCGGAGATGATCGGAACCTGGAACAACCTGGCAGACGTGGAGTTGTTCGTGCGCCCTCGGTACGGATGGATCTGCAACTTCCTCACCTTCACCGAAGTCGATCGGTCGTCCGGGCGCGCCGCTACCACGGTGCCCGCCACCTACCCCATGACCTGCGAAATCACCCACCTGGAAGGCACGGAGAACCGGCCCTGCTGGTTGGAGAACTACCTGGAGGTTCTGGACCAGCCGGGTGAGTGGGTCTACGACAGTGTCGCCAGGCGCATCTACCTGTGGCCAACCGACGGCGAGCCGGGGGACGACATCTCCTACCCCGCGTTGACCGAGCTCATCCGCATCGAAGGTGATGAAGCGAACCAACGCTTCCCCCAGTATCTGAATCTCGAAGGCATCACCTTCCTGCACGGCGCCCGCGAAACCCTGACATCGACCGACGCCGGCGTGCAGCACGATTGGGACATGTGGGACAAGGACAACGCCCTGGTGCGCCTGCGTGGTGCCGAGCGCATCGTAGTGGAAGGCTGCCGCTTCACCGCCTCATCCGCGGGCGGCATCCGTCTCGATCGCCACGCCAAACACAACCGCATCGACGGCAACACCTTGGAACATCTGGGCGGCACCGGGATACTGCTGTGCGGTTACGGTCCGGGCACCCTCGACGTCAACAAACAGAACCGGGTCATCAACAACACCGTTCACCACTGCGCCGAGATCCTCTGGCACAGCCTGGGTATCGTGGTGTGGCCGAGCGGCGAGAACGAGATCGCCCACAATCTCATTCACCATATCCCCTACACCGGCCTCGCAGTCATTGGTGTGCGCCCGCCATATTTCGCTATGCCCGACTATCGCGAAAACGGCCGCACCATCAGACATGATGAGACGGGGAGTTTCGGCGACAATCCCCAGGAGGTACCCTGGGAAGACGTTTTCCCTTTCCTGCATGCCCGCCACAATCGCGTTTCGCACAACGAGCTGCACCACACCTGCGAGTCGATGGAGGACGGCAACGCCATCTACGTTTCGGGGTGCGGCATCGGCAACGAGGTCTGTTTCAACTACGTCCACCACGTGGTGTTCCGCGATCATCACGGCGCGTTGCGTACCGACGATTGGACCCGGGGCAGCCGCTGGCATCACAACGTCGTGCGGCACTGCACCTACGCGGGGTTTGTGCTGAAACATGACAATACGGTGGAAGACAACCTGTTCATCGACTTTCAGGCGCCGCTGATCGGGTGCCTGGTCGTGCGGCGGGGACCCCTGCGACCACTCGTCGATCCACCGGAACGTGTTCCTGAACTCGGCAGGCGAGAACCTGTCGTTCGTGAAACTGGAAAAAGCGCAGGGTCTCAGGGAGGTGGACAAGAACGTCTACTGGGCCGCCGCGAACGAAAGCTGGGCGCACGACGCGTTGAAAGAGATGCGGGATCAGGGATTCGAAGCGAACGGAGCCGTGACGGAGGTTCGCTTCAAGGACGCCGACGGTCTGGATTTCCGCGTCGAACCGAACAGTCTGCTGGAGGCGCTGGAAATTCAGGGGGTTGATCTGCGCGATGTGGGGCCGGCGTGATATTCATTTTTCGTCCGCCGGAACTGCGCCAAGCGGCCGGCTCCCGCGGGGTTTGCAGAGAAGGTGTCTTACGGCTGCGCGTAGGTAGGCCGGTTGCAGTAGCGGCGCATTCCGATCTCGAACCTGCCCTGACCTCCGGCCGCCAGTTCGATCTCGACGTGAGATCCATCGATCTGATGCACCTGGTCGGTGCCCGCTTCTCTTACCTCGGTGAACTCGTGCTCGGCAAACGCCCCGGCCTGTAGCTGAATCCGCCGCGGTTCCCCTGCATCCAGATTCACCAGCTCCACGGTTACCTTGTCCGCTTCGATCGCACTGACCAGCGCCGCCGTTTGTTCCGGCAAGCCGGGCCGTCCCGCTTGAGGATCGTAATAGCGCAAACGAGTATGTAACAGACCGCCGTGGTAGATCGGGTCCGGTCCTCCGGTGGTCATCTGCACCAGCGCCGTCGTGCACACCGGATTGCGCCGCTGCCAGTGGTGCACGTTCCAGGTGCTCGGCTCTCCTTCGTCGGGCAGCTCGATTCGCTCATTCACCTCATCCAGCTGCGCCTGCAACAGCTGCCCCGGGTACTCCGAGTTCCTGCCGCGGAGATAGCTGTACCACGGGCCGTTGTGGAAAGCGTCGCCGTCCCCGTCGAGAATCGGCCAGTGAGTGCTGCAATCTGGAAGTCCCTCGATCAGCGTCAGGTCTTGCTCGTCCTGGGAGACATACCAGAGGGGCACCAGAAACCGCGGCTTCACCGGACTGTAACCGGTCCAACCCCGGTCGCTGTGCCGATGCGGCATCAGCAAACGCCCGTCTTCGACGCGGCCGAGGTCTAACATCCTCCGCAACTGGCCTCGGGGAATCTCCAGGTAGCTCATGTCGCCGGTCATCAGCACCGCGTTCATCGCAGCGATATTCAGAGATTCGATGATGTTCATGAATCCGTGGGGCCAGCTCCAACCGTAATACCCCCCATACCATTTTCCATCCAGCGTTTCTCCGATCGCGCCGCTGTGACCCACATTGTCGGGACAGAGGCCGTCGTTGGCTTCGATGCGTTCGGCCCAGGCTTCCAGGTAATCCAACACCCACTTCCGGTAACCCTCCTCGCCGGTGTAGATGTAGGCGTTGGTCACCAGGCTCGTGCCCGCCAGGTTGAGTGGCACGTCGCCGTGCATCTGGCGTTCGTTCAGCGCTTCAAGGATCACCTCGTAGACCCGGTCCTCCTTCCAGTCGGCGATGGGAACGATTTCGCCGCGAAACTCGCGCATCTCCGTCGGAACGTCGAGATCATCGAACGGCACCTGGTATTGGGCCAGATCCCAGCGACAGGTGGACCAGTCATCCCAGGTGTATTTGAAGTGCGGACCGCGGCTGCCGTTGATGGGCGAGCGGATCATCCGTTTTTCCGCATCCCAGTTGGGTGCGTCCGGATCGGCCCCGGTGTACATATTTGCGAAGTTGCGCGCCCGCTCTAACTGGCGGTTGGCGTCGGCCAAGCCAAAGAAGTAGAAGTAGAGATACGACTCCCCGTGGTGCATCCAATCGTAATACCCGTCGAACTCCCGATGCACCAGTCCGTAGGCGGTAAACTGCCGGGTGACGGCATCCCACAGGAAACGACTGCGCTCCTCCATGTCGGCGCGGCCGCCGAGGGCGTAGAACAAAGGCCAGTTGTAGAAACTCTCGTAACCGTCGTCCGAACCGTCCATACCCCCGAATTCGTCACGCCAGATCAGGGTGCCGTCCTCGCGGGTGTAACGCTCCTGAAAGTTGGGAGCCGCCGTGTTCATGACGTCGATAAGGTGGCGCTGGCTCACAGCCCACTCGGGAACGGGGCGGGAGTCGGATGTTGAAACGCTGACTGTCTTCACGGGAGGCCTTTCGCAGCTATGAAAAGGTTAGGACTTGAGGAAGAGCTCGATCACCGGTACCGTGATATCGGGTTGCCGCACCGGAATCTTCAACGTCAGGGTCTGGCGATCCCCCACCGTGCCGGCGCGGTAGTGCCCGGGATCTGCAGTCATTTGAATCTCCGAAGCGTCGTTCAACAGCTGCGCGTATTCTACCTTGCCGGCGAAACCATCCAAGTGTAGCCGTTCGAACGGCCAGTTGAAGACATGGGCATAGATCCGCCGGCGCTCCGGATCGTAGGTAAGGCAGCATTGGGGTGAGCCGACAAATTCCGCCGGCGCCTGGGTGCATCCATAAATGGAACGACCGTGGCGTAACATCCACTCGCCCATGCCGGACAGCCGCTCGAGGGCACGCGCGTCGAACTCGCCTCGTCCCGTGGGTCCGACATTCAACAGCAGGTTCCCGCCTTTGCTCACCACCTCCACCAGCATGCGCACCAGTTGCTCCACACTCTTCCAGCTCGATTCATCCCGGTGGTACCCCCAGGAGCCGGAAAAGGTCTGGCAGGTTTCCCACGGCACCTGCTTGCCATCGATCGTCACCCACTCCCGCGGCATGAACTGCTCGGGGGTCCGGTAGTCCCAACCACCTTCCACATCGTTGAGGTCGAGCCTGTCGTTGACGACGATATTCGGCTGCAGCTCCCGCGTCAGTCGGATCAGCTCCTCGCTCTCCCACTCCTCCCTCCCTTTCCCCTGCCAGCCTTCCGTCCCCCAACGCTGGTCGCTCGCCGGATAGCTGAAGTCGTAGAACATCACGTCGATCGTACCGAACTGACTCAAGAGCTCCCGCGCCTGCCCGTGCAGATATTCGATGTAACGATGCTGCTGCCGGCTTTTGTTGAGCTTCTCTCGATCCGGATGATTGCGCATGGAGTGCATGTCATCGATGACGAAGTCCGAATGGTGCCAGTCGATGAGCGAGTGGTAGAATCCCACCCGCAGCTGAGCGTCGCGAAAGGCGTCGATCATCGGCCCGATGAGATCGCGTGCGGCGGGGGTGTTGGTAGCTTTGTAGTCGGTTAGCTGAGAGTCCCACAGACAAAACCCCTCGTGGTGTTTGGTAGTGACCACGAAGTACTTCATGCCGGCGCCGGCGGCCGCCTTGGCCCAAAGCCGGGGGTCGTAGAGATCCGGATCGAAGAACTTGAAGTACGGGTCATACTGTTCGTCGGGAATCTCCTCCCGCTGTTTCACCCACTCATGGCGAGCCGGCAGGGCGTAGAGACCCCAGTGGATGAAGAGTCCGAAGCGGTCGCGGGAGAACCAGCTCTGATCGGTCATGGTCTCTGCTCCAAGTGCGGATGTTCGGGTTACCCGTCCAGGGCTTCCCCCTGTGAATCGGGTTGTCGTTCAACCGCGTTACCGCAACGGCCCCTGACCCCAGTACTCCCGTTCGAAACAGGCCGGCGCCGGCTCCTCGAACGGTCGATACGGTACCATCTCGTAGATCTCATCCAGACGTTTCGCAACATCGTCCGGCAATGGCCCCTCTTCGGTCGCGGAGTAATTCTGTTCCAGCTGGGCGATGTTCCGCGGTCCGGTCAACACCGTGGAAACCCCTTCCACCGCCAATGCCCAGCGCAGACACAACACCGGCAGCTCGATGCCGATCTCGTCCACGAAGTCGTAGAGCGCTTTTAGCTGTTCCCGCCGCTGCGGACTGAGCCAGCGCGCCCCGTCGTAGACCTGCGGGTATTTCTTAACAAGCCACCCCTGCTGTGTCGGAGACGCCATGAACACACCCATGTTCTGTTTGTTCGCTTCCGGAATCACCGTAGTCAACGAGTCGCGCCAGAGAGGGCTGGAGTTGAAGCCGGTCAGCACCACGTCGTACGCACCGGTAGCCACCAAGCGTGTCAGTTCGTAGATCGCTGTGCCTCCGATGCCGGTGTATTTGATCACTCCCTCTCCCTTGAGCTCGTTGAGCAGCTCCACCACCGGACCTTGAAAGGAGATGTCATCGTCGTACCAATCGAACTGTCTTGGGCGATCCGGCTCGTGGATCATCATGATGTCGATGACGTCGCGGTGCAGATTCTTGAGGCTACGTTCCACTATCCGTCGCAGCTGGTCCTTGTCTTTCGGATCGAAGTCGGCCCAGCCCGATGGCGGCCCCAGCTTGGTGGAGACGATGCAAGGCTCGCCGATCTCGTGCAGCGCCCGGCCGAGCACCTCTTCGCTGTCGCCGTAGTCGGCGGAGGTGTCGGCCAGGTTCATGCCCAGCTCGAGCGCCCGGCGCACCGTCGCGGTGGCACCGTCGGCGCCTTGTTCTCCCTTGCTGACAAAAGCCGCCCCAAGGTTGAGCTCGCTCACCTTCAAACCGGTCCTCCCCAGAACCCGTTGCTTCATCTCACACTCTCGTGCCCTCAGGATTTTCCCTGTGCAGCGAGGCGGACCTTGTCCGCGTCTGTCATGAACGGCATTGAGCCTTCTAGGAACTCCGCCATGGTCTCCTCGACGGTGGCAGTAGTCGTGTCGAGCACCAGCTTGTTCTTCATCAGGCTCGCCTCGAACTCATCTTCGAAGCGCGCCAGCACATGTTCCACGTCTTTCTCCAGCACCACACCCCGGGTGGGCTCTCCGAAGAGCTTCGACATCTTCTGGCGCTCGACGGTTTCGGCGTCCGGGTAGAAGTTGGCCGCCATGCGCTCCCTGATCACCTCCGGTGTCGCTTTCATCAACACCAGAACCATGTTGGGCGCGTGCCGGAGAATCTCGTCCTCCGTGTGTCGTGCCATCTCCGTCCGTTGCCCCTCGGGGCTGCGCATGGGGGAGCCCGAGTCCGGGCCGCCGTAGCCGTAATAGAGCGGCGCGTAGACCGCTTCCTCGATGTGGTAACCCATGAGGTTGTGATCGGGATAGCTGAAAAACCCCTCTGACGCGTGATAGGAGATCAGGAAGCGCTGGAACATCTCCTTCACCTGAGGATGGGTCGCCGCGTAGCTGGCGCCAGCTTCATCGGTCAGCTCCGTCGAGGGAATCGTGAAGTGGTCATGGAAATGACTGCTGCCACCCAGATTCTCTTCGCACCAGTCCACAATCTCGGCAGCCAACGTCGTCTTGCCCGCAAACTCACAGCCAATCAAGAGTATGTTCATAGTCTATCCGCTCCTTTTTTTTCGGCCCGACGGGCCACACCGGTCCTCCCCAGAACCCGTTGCTTCATCTCGTTTCCGCCGCGCCTTCACCCACTTCCATGTTCGGAAAAGCGGGCTTTGTCTGCGTCTGTCATGAGCGGCATTGAGCCTTCTAGGAACTCCGCCATGGTCTCCTCGACGGTGGCAGCGGTCGTGTCGAGCACCAGCTTGTTCTTGATCAGGCTTGCCTCGCACTCCTCTTCGAAGCGCGCGAGCACATGTTCCACGTCTTTCTCGAGCACGACACCTCGGGTGGGCTCTCCGAAGATCTTGGACAACTTTTGTTGGGCGAGGGTCTCGGCGTCAGGGAAGATGTTAGCCGCCATCCGTTCCCTGATCACCTCTGGCGTTGCTTTCATCAGCACCAAAATCGTATTCGGCGCATGTTTGA
This sequence comes from Candidatus Latescibacterota bacterium, assembly GCA_965217095.1. Taxonomy (GTDB): domain Bacteria; phylum Latescibacterota; class UBA2968; order UBA8231; family UBA8231; genus CAYNZV01. The sequence goes on along the minus strand of OZ244235.1, from coordinate 3,342,465 downwards.
GGATCTCTTCCTCTGTGTGTCGTGCCATCTCGGTCCGTTGCCCCTCCGGAGAACGCATGGGGGAGCCCGAATCCGGGCCGCCGTAGCCGTAGTAGAGCGGTGCGTAGACCGCTTCTTCGATGTGGAACCCCATTAGATGGTGATCGGGAGCGCTGTAAAACCCCTCCGATGTGTGGTAAGACATCAGGAAGCGTTGGAACATCTCCTTGACCTGGGGATGGGCCGCTTTGTAGCTGGCACCCGCGTCGTCGGTCAGCTCGTAGAAGGAATCGTGAAGTGGTCGTGAAAATGGCTGCTGTACCCCATGTTCTCCTCGAACCAGTCCACGATATCCGCGGCCAGTGTCGTCTTGCCCGCAAACTCACAGCCGATCAGGATTATGTTCATAGTTCATCCGCTCCTTTTTTTGCGGCCCAACGGGGCCACAGTTGTTAAGTACTGTAGTCGAACACCAGCACGTCATCCGCGATCGGACGGATCGTGCTTGCGCTTACCGCCTTGTGATCGGGATGCGGCAAGTAAGCGTCCCGTGCCGCTACGTCCTCGAACCTGATGGTGAACCCCCAGCTGAAATCGCGTGACTTCCCTTCCGGGCTCATGTTGTCCCCGCCAGTAACGGAAACGATGCCGGGCAGCTTTCCCATTAACGCCTGCAAACCCTCCAGAACCGCCTGCGTCTGCTCGGGCGTGACCCCTTCCTTGAGCTTCAACAACACGATGTGCTCGATCATGGTTTCCTTTCAGCCACGCTACGGTCTTGCGCTCGTTACGACGCCGTCGTCTCTTCGACCCCGAACGACTTCATGTAGATTCTCGTGACCTCGTTGAGATTGCCGTAAAACGCCCGCGTCTCGGGGTCGGGATCGTGTTTCCAAAAGCGGGGCGGAATCACCGAGTCGTTGGCCAGCGGGGCGCGATCTCGATGACCGTAATAAATCTGCAGCGTCTTGCGCTCTTTAGTCGTCTTGCGGGTCGTCGCCGTGTGCAGCACGGCAACATTGAACAGGCAAACGGAACCCGCGGGCCCTTCGATGTCGACGATTCCCCCTCTTGCCAGCTGGTCTTCCTTTTCCTTGAGGACCGGGTCGGCAATCGACTCGGGCGAAATCGAGAAGCAGTGCGTATCCGGCCCGACATCAGTCAGGTAGAGCATGAACTGGATGTAATCCATGCGGTAGGCGTGCTCGGGCCAATGAGGACGATCCCGGTGCCAGCCGCGGTGGAGCTCACCTTCATATTCGTCCATGTAGCGGGCACCGAACTCGCCGAAGCAGGTCTTGCCACCCATGAGCTCTCCGATGGCGGCAAAGACCTTGGTGTGTCGAACCGCCTCGTCGAACTCCGGTGAGGTAACCAGCACATCGTAATTGGCCCGTTGATGATAGGAGTAGGGATGCCATCGGTAGTGGTGCTCCGAGCGGTCCCGGTCGAAGAGGTGGATGAATCGAGCGAGATCCTCCTCCGAGAGCAGATCCGTCCGCAGGATGTACCCGTTCTCCTTGAAAAAACTGTGATCGGCTTCGCTCAGTACCGTCATGTTGTCCTCAGCTGCAGACGCTCAGGCCGCCGGCGCCACCGTCAGCTTGCCTGTTACACCGTGTTTTTCGATGAGCTCCGCCACCAGTCCGCTGGCTTTGGCTTCCTCGACAAACCCGCGCAGAAACGCGGCGCCGGCCGTTCGCTCCGGCTTGGTACCGATCGCCTGTTGCACGGCCGTGAATTGGCCTTCGAGAACCCGCGCGCCAGGCAGCTTCTGCACATCCGTGGTAAGGCGGGGCCGCAGACCCGCCAGGGCATCCAACTCCTCTTTGACGAAGAGGTCGAAAGATTCGTCGAGACCCTCCGCCTTGACCAGCTCCGCCTGCTTGAGGTTCTCGCTCAGCCACAACCCGTAGGCGCCGCGCCCGTAAACGGCGATGCGCACCCCCTCGCGGTCCACCTCGTCGACAGCTTGGATCGATGAGCCGGCCGGCACCAGATAGGTCGCTTCTATCTCTGCGTAGGCGGCGGTGAATGCGATCGTCTTGGCGCGCTCCGGTTCGGCGCCAAGGTTGCCGATATCCCACACATCTTCCACCGCCGCGTCCGCCAGTTGCGCCGGGGTGTCGAACACCACGTATTCCACCTCGACGCCCAGGCGATCGCCCACGGCGCGGGCGATGTCCGGGGAGACCCCCTCAGGCTCGCCACCAGAGCTTTCCCCCGTGACCAGCAGGAAGTTGGACAGGTTGATGCCGGCGCGCAGGACTCCGGTAGGTGCCAGTTCAGCCCGTGCTTCTTCGCTCATGAGGGTCTGCTTCGGTTTATCTTCAATCGGCCAACTCCAGAAGTCCCTGCGCGTTCTTTATGGCCTTCTGCATGTCTGGCTTCCATGCCTCGAGGTCGGCCCGAGTGATTGCCAATCGGGTGAGCAAGTTGTTGGCTAGCTCGCTCACGACGTCGTCGCCGGCGTTGCCGCAGCCGAGGGCACGACACTGCGTGTCGACCACGTGGACCAAGACCACAAGCCGCATATTCATGGACTTTTGCGGTTTAAGGGTGTGGTGAGCACCGATGACGTCAGCGATCGGCTCGGGCAGCTTCCACTGACGGGCGAGGTAGCCACCCACCATCTCGTGGTTTATCGGGATCATCTTTGTCTCGGCCTCGTAGATCGAAATACCTTCTTTAGCTGCCATTTGCAGGGCCTGTCCGAAGAATTCGGGAAAATAGCCGTCAAGCACCACTTTGCCGATATCGTGGAGCAATCCGGCGACAAATGCGCGCTCGGGGTCGACCTTGAGCTTCTCCCCAATGACCCTTGCAATGGAACCGCAGCCTATCGAATGCTCCCAGAACGCGAGGCGATTGAAGTGGGGCGATTCTTCCACGCGCCCAAGCGCCTCGAATGTGGATACCGCGGTCACAAGATCGGTGACCTGCTCGAAACCGATAAGGGCAACAGCGTCCTTTACGGAGGTGACATGGCGATTGAACCCGAAAACGGCAGAGTTCGCTAGGCGCAGCATTTTGGCAGTGATAGACTGATCGATCTCCATAACCCGGGCGACATCAGCGGCAGAAGATCGATCGCTGGCGAGAAGATCTGTAATCCGCTCTTGAACCTTGGAGATAGTGGGCAGATCGATGATTTTCTTCAGCGTCGCCGCAATCGACCGACGGGCCTGCTCCTTCGTCATGCCCTTGTGTTGGCCGAAGGAGTCTGACACTCGCTTCAATAGATTGACCGGGTCGTAGGGGTAAACGATGTAATCCACTACGCCGATCTGCCGACACTTGCGCACCAGCTCCTGGTCCTTCTCTTTGGTGACCATGATCACCAAAGGGGGTTTGGCTACGACGTTGCGCAGCAGAATGATCTGGGCCAGTTTGAGGCCGTCGCCGGGTTTACTGACCTCGGTGTTGGCGAGCACCAGATCGAACGGTTCCGCTTTGATCTTCATCAAGGCGTCGGTGACGCTCGAGACCAGAACGGTGTCGAATTCGCCGATCTGGCCCAGAATCATGTCCAGGGCCCTGCCACGGACCTCGACACCTTCGACGATTAGTATCTTAGACTTTGCCATGTTATCCGATGACGGCGGACGTAAAAAGGGATGCGAAACACCTGTAAATGCAGCACTATAAGCCCCCTGATGTCAACGAACAGCGTTGCAGATCCGCCGGGGCCAGAAAACGCCGCCCGCCCCTAAAGGGTCGTCCAGCCACCGTCCACCATCAGCGTGTGCCCGGTGACGTAGGACGACGCATCCGAAGCCAGAAACACCACCGCCCCTTTGAGATCCTCGTTGTCCAACAACCGTCCCACCGGAACCCGTTTCGTGTAGTTCTCCACAAAAGGTGCCGGATCGCCACAGTCGTACCCCCCGGACAGATGCAGTTCGCCCGCACCCCTTTCTTCCCATAATAGTTGGCGATGTACCGAGTGAAGTTGATCATGCCCGCCTTGACGAAGGTGTAATCCGGTGGCTGTCGCATATCGGTCCCTTCGTACAAGGTCGGGTCGTTCGCCACCACACCGTAGATGCTGGAGATGTTGATAATCGATCCCCCACCCTGCGCCACCATGCCCGGGACAAACGCCTTACACATCGCAAACAGACCTACCATGTTTCCCTTGGCGCCGAACGCCCACGACTCCGGCGTCCGCTCCTCGAAACTGCCGCCCTTGATCGCCAGCGCGCTGTTGACCAGGATGTCCAGACGCCCGAAACGCTCCGTCACACCGGCCCCTAACGCCTCGATCGATTCCAGCTCGGTGATATCCATCTCCATTGCGTGGGCGTCATACCCCTGACTCTTCAACCCCTCCGCGAACGCCTCGTTGCGTTCCAGAGATCGCGACGCCGTAATCAGCGTCGCCCCCGCTTCTGCCAACGCTTCCGAAATACTGCTGCCGAACAGAGGTCCCGCCCCGCCCGAGACCAGGGCGACGCGACCATTTAACGAAAATTTGTCCAGTATCCCCATGAGTCATCCTTTGCTTTCTTTGTGGTTAGACGCGCCGGTCAAAGTCTCGAAATTATACCCCTCGGAGGATTCATGCCATTCGACACCTACGCTGCACTAATAGAAGGAATAGGCGAAATCATCTCCGCCGGAAAGGATCTCAGCAGCCAGTCGCGGGGCCGGCGCATCGCCCGCCGCAACTGGGAGATCGGCGACGTCCTCCACACCCATCTGCTTGCCAATCAGGGAAAAACTGCCTACGGCGAAGGCCTCATCAAACGCGTCTCCAAAGACCTAAACCTTGAAAGAACAAATGTTTACCTGATGCTTCGCTTTCGCCGGAGCATGCCAATAGTGGAATCGATTCCACTATTGACCTGGACCCATTACATCCAGCTCATCTCGCTGAAAACGCAAAACCAGCGCGAATTCTACCTACGCGCAGCCCGCCACGAAGGTTGGAACGTGAAGGAACTCAAACACCAGATCAGAAACGACCTCTACAGCGCCGCCCAACAGCTGGGCTCGGTCGCTTACCGTCCATCCGCCGCCGCAGTCCGCCCCCTCAAGCCCCGAAAAGGCCAGCTCTACACCTATCGTCTGGTCCGCGCCCTGCCCGGCCAGACTGCCGCGGCTGACTATGTCGTCGATTTGGGATTCTACAGCCAGTGGCCCGGAAGACTCGAGGGCGTTTCACCGCAGGCAGGAATGATCGTCACCTGCACTAAGAAACGCAACGCCGCGGAGTACCGTTTTGTTGGCAACTCCGCGCGCGGCCGTAAACTCTACACCGTCAAAGCCATCCCCGAGCGTATCATCGACGGCGACACCCTGCTCGCCCGCATCGACCAAGGTTTCCACACGTGGCGCACCGAGCGACTGCGCTTGCGCGGCATCGATTGCCCGGAGCTCTACAGCACCATGGGCCGGCAAGCCCGCGCGTATGTGGAGGAAATGCTCGCGCCCGTCGACTTCGTCGTCATCAGCACCATCAGCCGTGACCTCTACGGCCGCTACCTGACCGACCTCTTTTACCTGCCCGGCTCGGACGATCCCGCGGAAGTGCTCTCCGAGGGTGTTTTCCTGAACCGGCAACTCCTCGATGAAGGACTCGCCCGGCCCTATGGCGGATAACAGAGGTTCATCCTTGCGTACGACAGATGATCTCAATGAGATCTTCGACATCGTGGACACTACTGACACAGTCATTGGCCGTGCCACGCGCAAGGAGTGTAACTCAGATCCAGTTCTTATTCATCGAGCAGCTTTTGTCTTGATATTCAATGACACGGATCAACTTCTCTGGCAGAAGCGAAGCCTTACAAAAGATGTGAATCCGGGTGCATGGATTACGTCAGCTAGTGGTCATGTAAACAGCGGCGAGAGCTACGAGCAAACAGCCATCCGCGAAGTCAAAGAAGAATTGGGCGTTGACATTACAGTAGAGTTTCTGGGCAAGTTTTTATATCGGTACAAAAACGAGTCCGAGTTTTCTGCGATTTTCAAAGCCCATTCAAATGGCCCGTTCGACTTTGACCCAAATGAAATCTCTGAAGTCAGATTTTTGTCTCTGCGAGACTTTCTCAAATCTGAAAGCGAAGGAACGCTGGAAGTATCGTCAGCCGTTCACAATATTGTCGATTCACTGTTTACACCAAGCACTACGTGCCCGAACATCCGGGCATTTGACCCGGACGATTGGCCTGATGTCTGTCAGGTATACTCACTTGCCGCCCTGCAAGAGCTTGAAATTTCCGGCGCTAATCCAAAGGCCTTTCGGCCGATGTCAGAGGAAGAGGACCTAGAAAAGTTCCTGGCTCGAAATACATCGCTGGTAGCATGTCTGGAGAATCGGATTGTTGGATTTGTCGCCTGGCGTGAGGGCGGATTCCTCCCGTGGCTCTACGTAGATCCGAAGCATCAAGGGCAGGGTGTTGGTACGCAACTCCTGAGGGACGCAATGGACAGTATTGGCCCAGAAGCATGGACGCTTGCAAAAGCAGGTAATAATCCTGCAATCTCGCTCTACCTAAAGCATGGAATGGAGATTGTAATGACACGAGACGCGGAGAACTGGGGTTTTTCACATCCGGAACACCGTTTGGCATTGCCGACCAGCCGTAAACATGATCCCTCCGTTCCATCTTTTGGCGAATGAGTTACATTGGCGCATGGGATCAGCGAGCATCTAACCAGCGGGTCAGAAGCGACCGTCTGTTCCCATTAAGGCTGTTCTCTAACACGTGGAGGACCTCCATCTTCGTCTTTCTGTTGGTCTTGGTCCCGATTGGCCACATGATGGTATAGAAGCAGGCCAGCTCCGATAAGCATGGGGATCAGGCCGAAAATGCTTACGCGAATCGCCTGTTCGTCTTCTAGTGCAACATAGGTTGCAATACCAAATCCCAGTCCTAGAGCAATCAGAACAAACCCTGGTTTCCGCGAATCTGATGGTTGGCCTTGCGGTATAGGTAAGCCATGTTCAATGGCCGCAATTTGGACCCGCCTCGTTTGATAGGACCGGAGAGTCAGATATACGAAGAAGGAAACGCTCAATGTCATCGGGACTCCGAAAGCGACGAATATTACACCCAGTTCGTTCTGATCCCATGAATCCTCAGCAAAGGCGCTGGATGATCCCAGAAGCACGAGGACCATCGCAAGAAGTCCTACAATATTCTTCATCAGGAAACTCCTTGATCAGGTTGTTGGTTGAAGCTGCTGTCACGATTAGTGTCGGGGCGTCCAGAATTGTTTCAAATTTGATGCCAAGCTCTTGCTGAAACATTTCAGCTGACTGGCGGCACTATATTCGTATGGAGCAAAATGCCGAAAGCGGACACACCGATGACAACGATATTGTCGCGCGGTGTCTGACAGGAGATGAAGGGGCATTCAGGCAACTCGTCGATGAATACAAGTTGGGAGTTGCGACCCTTGTTTTTAGGCTTGTTGGTCGTAGCGACGAAGTCGAAGATATTTCCCAGGAGATTTTCCTCCGTGTATTTCGCGGTCTCGCACAATTCCGGGGTGACTCGGCATTGTCCACATGGATCTATCGAATTGCCTACAGAGTGTGTCTGAAGGAGCGGGAGAGACGCAAGCGGAATGGCATTGCTGCTTCTTATGATGACGAGATGGCGGAGATTTTGACTCAAACTACGTCTGCGGCCCAGGAGGCCGAGCTAGAAACCTGTGACGCGGTCAATCGATGGATCGAGGATTTGCCGGATCATTACCGGCAGGTCCTGGCGCTGTACTATACCCATAGCACCAAATACGAAGAGGTAGCAAAGGTGATGGATATTCCGATCGGTACTGTTAAGACCTATCTACACCGGGCTAAGAAACGGTTACGAGAGCGTTTCTTGGATGAGGGGTACTTGAGATGACCAATTGCGAAGACTATCAGAAACAGATCGAAGATCTTGTTAGCGGAATGGTGTCTTCGGCCAAGAAGGAGTCACTTATGCGTCATCTCAGGACCTGTGCATCGTGCAGCATCCACCTGAAGGCGGAGCGGCAGCTGGAGACGGTGCTACGTTCGCACTCGTTCGAATTCATATCCCCAAATTTCACAGATACAGTGCTTCGCCGCCATCGATCCGAGAGGCTGGCTCGCAACAGCCTAAAGGGCTCAACACTGTTAGGCGCGTGTTACGGAATTTCCGCTGTGGTGGTCGTGTTTGCGATCATGGAGTTTATGGCCGCTCTTCGCGTTTCCGGCTTCGTGTTAATCGCCCCGGTGATACGCTATTTCGCACTTCTTCCGGAAAGGCTTGAGGGTGTTGTGATGTCCAATGGGTTCGAATTGAGTGCTATCGCGAGCCTATTCATACTCAGTTGGGGACTGTACATGCACTTTTCCGAGGAGTCCTTCAGCTCATAGGACCGTTGCTGGATCACCTCAGCGTCGCAGGAGTGGACCTCTGGAGAGAATCCTAGACTGCCCGGATTTGGCTTGTGACTGTTCACTAAACTCCGCAGGTTTCCTGTTCGACGATCTCCTGCTCACAATCCGCCTAGCTGCCTGGCGAGATTTGCCGCCGTTCCAAGTGTGGGAAATGCCGCGGAAACCGGGAGGGATGCAACATCGACATACCACTCATCGCGCGTAAGCTCCGTGTGAAGCTGGGACGACAGAAAGCCGTGAACTCTCTGCCGTCCCAGAACTGAAAACGGGTACCGCAACGTGTGTTCACGGCACCCGATCATGCTGCGCGGTGTTGCCACCGCTATGTGAACCCCAGCTCGCGGTCTGCAGAATGAGTTATGACAGAGCACTTCAATGCGAAAGTTTATGGTATTGAACTTTCTCAGCCCGGCTTCGGCGCTGGGCGCCTTCGCGCAACCGCATTCGCGGTTCGGGCACGGCGAGAACGATATAAGACGTAGAACGGGGGAAACAGAGAATGAGTTTTGAATCTAATTTGCCGGAGAATGCGGCGTTGGCCCTTCTCGTGCACGGGATATTGGTTTTTACGATTGACCTCCACTGACGACCTCTGATATTCCGGAACGGCCGGGCCGTGACCTCACTTTTTCCCATTTCGGCAGATTGGCGGGCATGGTCGGTCTACACAGTGCTCGTGGTTGCCCTTTCGTTCGTCCTGTTCGGGGACTTGCGCCATCATCCCCTGGGTGTCGACGACGACAGCATGTTTCGCGACAATGTGGCAACCAGCGCCGACTTCTCCTACTTCTTTCGCCCCCCGGAAGAAAAAGAGCTGGGCTCCGGCAGGCCGCTCGCGGAACTGGTCAAATGGCTCGCGCACTTGGTCTGGGGCCAGGACCGCGGCGCGTTTCACCTGCTCGTGGTCGTTTTGCACACGGCGGCAAGCCTTCTGCTGGCCGCGGCCGCCGCCCGGCTTCACGCGAACACCGAGGTCGCGTTTGCCGGTGGCCTCCTTTTCCTGACCAACACGGCGCATTTCAGTGCGGTCCACTGGATCTCGGCCATGGATTACGCGCTGGCCCTCTTGTGGTTGCTGGCCGCCGTCGTGGCGCACCGGGAACATTTGAGATCGAGCAAGACCCGTTGGGCCATCGCTGCCCACCTTTCCCTCGTACTGGGGCTCATGTCCCATCTGGCGGCTGTTGCGGCCGTACCGGTATGTTTCTACCTCTCCCAGACCGTCGGCGAGCAGCGCGGAAGACCGGTTCGCCACACGTTGCCACTGCTTGCGACGTCGGTCGTTGCCGGCGCTCTACTTCTCGGCCTCACGGCGAAATACACGACGACCTGGTCGGCCATCGACGCCGAGCACGGCGATGCATCGGCCATGCTGCAGCAACTGGTAACAACCCTCTGCTGGCTGGCCGGCAGGCTCCTCAGCACCGCGCACTGGTTGCCCGTACCGGTTCACGAACGCCAAACCTGGGAGCTGTGGCTGGGAGCCGGCAGCCTGGCAGTAATGAGCTGGCTGGCCTGGAAGAGGTCGCATTCGGCCGGAATCTGGCCAGTATTGACCATCTTTTCGCTGCTATTGTTCGTGCCGGCTGCACTGGTGCACACGGGGATATCCCGGTACCTCTATCTGGCGTCGGCGGGCTCGTCGATGTTGTTGGCCTGGTTACTGCAGCTCGGGTGCCGGCGGCTGCCGCGGGCAGCAGCGGGGAGAGCACTGTTTGCGGCGTCGATGGCCCTGATATTGGCGTCGAGCTACGCCTCATTGAAGCAGGCGGAGTTTATTTCCCTGTATCGTTCGGGTCGTTTCTACTACAATGCTGGACAGGACAGCCAGGCGGCCATGCTGTTGCGGCGGGCTTTGGACGGGGGCAAGGCCGTGATCCCGGGGGAGACGGCCTACGTTCGCATGGTTGGCGCGAACCTCCGTTCGGGGGCTGAATACGCCGCGGGGCTGCGCGAGGCGTTGGAGGCCTTCCCCGAAAATCTCATTTTGAGAGCGATGCTCGCGGCCACGCAATACTCGAGTCAAGATCCCGCAGTTCGAAGCCTTGGAGAGGTCCTGTCAGCTGAGCTTGAAGAAACAGCGCAGGATCGAGGTCGTTTCGTCTATACGATGGGGGTAGTCTACCACAATCTTGGGGTTCGGTTCGGCAAGCTGGAGCGACACGAACGAGCGGCTTGGGCTTTCGAACGAGCGCTCTCTTTCGACCCCGAGCGGCTCGGAAGCTCGAAGGATCTGGCACGGGCGCTTTACAATTCCGGACAGTACGCCAGTTCGGCAGAGGCAGCCATGAGCGTGGCCCTTCGCATGCCTTCCAGTAGCGAATTCCTGCACATCGCGGCAGCAGCCCTGCACATGCAAGGAGAACCCGCACGCGCCCTTGAGGTCTGCAATCTAGGTCTGAAGACGCAGCCAACCCGGAGACTCTATCTGTTGTCGGCGGAGATCCACGAGGAGTTTGGAGATATCGGAGCGGCAGAGGAAGCGCGGCGGAACGCGGCGAGGCTGACGCAATAGCAGTTGGGCGGCGCTAGGACAGGTTGGCCTCCTCACGGTGGATCTCCCGGCAGGCCGGGACGGCCTACCAGTTTCGCATTGAATTCGAGGGCGCAAACGGCAAACCACGGTATTCCAACCCACTGCTCAGGCGGGCAAAACTCGCCAAAATATTGCAGCCGCTCGGCGGCTCCGGAACCTTTGTAACCAACAACAAGGCGGATACACGTCCCATGCAGCTGCAAGCACTCGTCGTCTACCCGCTCTTCCTAGTGCTGATCATGCTGCCGTCTCTGCCCCTTCTGAAGCGGCTGAGTTTGCGCAAGGACGAGAAGCTTACGGTAGGGATCTGTTTGTCGATTCTGGCTTTCTATCTGATCTCATTTGCGGTGTACATATTGGGTCTGCCGCAATGGATTTTTCATGTCCTGCTTGCACTTTGCCTTTTGGTCACCACGTGGCGGATTCGCGACGTTCTGGAGGTCTTCCGCGATTCAAACGCAAGGGAGAGTCTCTACCTCTGGTTGTTAACGAATCTTTGGATCCTGCTGCTCACGACCCTAATACAATGTTTCTCCGGAGCAGCATGGACAGGCGATTGGATCGAGCATTATGAAAGAAGCCGGTTCTTTTCTGACCAACTTGCCACCAGCGCGTTCGCCAATCTGCCGTCCCGTCCGCCGCTGATGAATCTCATCATCAGCCCTTTCTTTGCTATTGCGGGAGATCGATTTCCCGTCTTCCAGTTGGTGTATTCGCAACTGAACACCCTCGTGGTATTGCCCATGTTACTACTGGCCAGGATGCTGTGCCCTGGAGCTCGCGGGCTGACCGTACCGTTCGCGGTTATTCTGACCTGTAATCCGATGTTCGTGCAGAACACAACATATACCTGGACGAAGTTGCTGACGGTCTTCTTCATCCTGGCGGCACTGTATTTCTACTTAAAAGGTTGGAGAGAGCGTCAGCTTTTGACGTTCACCTTCGCCTGGGTTTTACTGACTCTTGCCCTCCTAACCCACTATTCAGCCGGACCTTTCTTTCTGATTTTCGCCGGCCATTACGGGGTGTATCTCCTTTGGAGAAGAGAGAAGCGCTGGAAAGCATTTGCCTGGTCCATCTCTGTCAGCTTTTTGCTCTTCATGACCTGGCTGGGCTGGTCCCTTTGGGCATATGGCACGTCGATGACGTTCCTGTCGAATTCGACTGTCATCGCTGCCAGCGAGTACGATTCTTTTGAGAACATAGCCAAGATTCTCAAGAACGTCGCCTACACTGTTTTACCTCATTTCCTGTCCGGAGTCGACATATCCGCCCTCGATCAGACCAGCTCGACGGGTTTTCTCAGAGACTACGTGTTCCTCCTTTACCAGACGAATCTCTTTTTCGCAGTCGGGACGCTGGGATCTCTCTTCATCGTCCTGTTCCTGTTGAAGCGTGATTGTCTCATGAGCCGCCCGTCGGAGGAAGGTTTCTTCATTGCTTGCTTGGCTGCCGTTGGTTTCGTTCTCGGGATTGCCGTCCACGGTGCTCCCGAAAAGTTTGGCCTCATGCATGTTTGTTCCCAGGCACATGTCATGATGGGATTGCTCTTTGTCGGAGCGCAGGTGGACTTGCTGTCGCGTCCGTACAGGATTCTCTTTGCCGCGGGGTTGTTGTTAGATTGCGTGTTGGGTGTCCTGCTGCACGTTTGGATCCAGGGTCTGCCGCCCACCATGTTGCGCGAGCTAATAACAGGCTTCGGCTGGAATTGGCTGTTGAAATTGACGAAGGAAGTAGAGTACGCTGCCGACGAACTGCAGATCGATACGACCGCCTCCTGGGTGTTGATCGCGCTCTTTTGCTGCTTCGTATTCGATTCCTCAGCGTAAGGACAGAATGACCTGCCTATGCTCATGACAGTCGGTATGCATCGCCGGGAGTGGGCAACCCGCGTGCCGGGTTTGGCGCAAGTTGAGTACTTCCACATAAGTAATAGTTAGGCGGCAAGGCAACATCGCCCAAGATTCGCGTAGCTTTCGACCCATTGCTGACGTTCGTAACTCGATCGCACTGCCTAATCTTCTGGTTCCTGCCACGCTTTTCGGAGTCCGGCTACTAGCGTACGGTTCCCGCGACGATCAGCACTTGAGATACGCGACCAGTAAGGAGGGGACAAACCATGGGGAAACACTCAATGACGCAATCGCCGCCCGGCGCATAGATATGTTGAAGTGGTTACCGATCGCCGTAATTGCATGGTGCCCTAACGCTTTTGGCATCGACCAAGCGGCGCTCACCGCGCTACTGGAAGACGCCCGCAGTGAAATGAAGATGCCCGGGGTTCGCGCGGCTGTGCGGCTGGCCGACGACCGTATAGTACGCGCCGCGGTGGGGCTCGCCGATGTTGAGGCGAACATCCCGCTCAACGACACCATCGGCATGCCGGGCGGCAGCACTGGGAAGACCTTCGTTGCCGCGCTAACCATGTTACTGGTGGAAGATGGCACGCTGTCGCTCGATGACCCGGCGTCGAAGTGGCTTGGTGATACGCCTTGGTACAACAGGTTGCCCAACACGGACGAGATACGTGTGCGCCACCTCTGCGCGCACACCGCTGGCATCACGGATTACTCTGGCACCGTGCGCTATCAGCTTGCCTCCGTTTGGCGCGCGCTGCGTAGGGGTAGCATACAGTTCGAGCCCGAGGAACTGATAGGCTTCGTGCTTGACGGGGAGCCGCCGTTCCCCGTGGGCGAGGGCTACAGCTACACAGATGCGGGGTATCTGGTGCTGGGGCGGCTGATCGAGGCAGCGTCGGGCCGCACCTATTACGACCTGTTGGAAAAGCGCATCCTTACCCCGCAAGACCTAGATGAGGTGCATCCGGCTAACCAGTCGATTCTTCCTAACATCACCCCCGGCTACATCCGTGGCGCACGCAACCTGAAAAAGGACGGTAGGATGAAGTTCGATCCGACCTCCGAGTGGACTGGCGGCGGGCTCATCACCAATCCGACGATGCTGGTGCAGTTTTTCGCCGCACTCGCCGAAGGCCGCATCGTCGAGCCCGAGAGCTTCGCCCAGATGTTGGATGCTGGTTGGCGCAACCCGGAGACACCCGGATCCCACTATGGCTTCGGTTTGTTTGTGTACGATGACGGCAAGTCGTTCGGCAACGGCGGCTTGTGGCCGGGTTACCCTACCCACGTTACCCACTATGTGCCAACGGGCACCACCATCGCCGTTCAGACCAACCGGGATGGCCGCCTGGACATGGAAGCGCTGGTGACCCGTATCGCGGCGTTGGTGCCGTCAGAGTAATTGCCAGCAGAAATGCGGTTCCCGCAAAGGCCTTGCGGCCGAATCGCACTCAGTTGACGCTGCCGTTCGGGCGGCGGCACTGGAGCGGGACATCGATACGCTGGACCAGGGGCTCGATACGTTGGTTGGGCCTCGCGGAGTCAAGTTATCCGGTGGCCAAGCGTTGCGCGCCGCTGCTGCCAGAATGTTCGTTCGCGGCGTTGAGCTGAACCTTATCGACGACATCTCGAGCGGTCTTGACATCGATACGCAGACAATCTTCTGGCAGCGGTTTTTCGATCGGAATTCAACGAGCATCATCGTCACTCATCGGCGCGAAACACTAGAACAAGCCGATCAGGTCCTATTGATGTTGGATGGGAGAGTAGCTGCCCAGGGGACCCTTCAGTCGCTGCTTCAGAACAGCACGGACATGAGAGAGGTTTGGGCTTCATATGAGAAGGGGCACAGCACGCCTACGTGACGTGCAAGCTCAAACGTCACAGCAATTCACACTGCCCGCCATCGGCGCTGGGCTTCCGACACCGCTCCAGGGAGTCGTGAACTGCGCTTACTGAGTAAACCTTGAATATCAGATCCAGGGCTCTTGTCGAGCTCAACATTGCCGCATTCATGTACGGGTTCACCGGTTTGCTTGGCAAAGCGATAAACCTCGAAGCTCACGAAATCGTTTTCTGGAGAACCTTTCTTGCGGCCATAGTACTTCTTGCGATTGCCAAGCGGATCAAGGATCATTCCCGAATTCAGAGTAGGAGTGACCTGGTCACGTTTCTGGTAATTGCGGGTCTCTTGGCGCTCCACTGGGTTTTGTTTTTCAAGTCAGTGGATCTGGGAACCTGATCCTGCTGGTCGTCCTGGGGGTAATTTTCACCGGCTTTGCGAGGATTCTATTTATCAGGAGCCAAAGGTACCTATCAGGGAAGATTGTTGGACTAACCATTGTGCTCGAAGTGATATACGGAGTGATATTTGCGCTGATTCTCTTATCTGCAGTACCAACTCGAAGAGAAATCGTCGGGGGGTTGATTGTTGTTTTGGCTGTATTGTTTGAGACCCTTAGACTAAGTCGTAAAGAAGATCTAGAATCTCCAACCAAACATTCCCAATGAATCGAAAAGCTGTTCTGTTCGATTTCGACTATACGCTGGCGGACTCATCCGCTGGAGTCATTGAGAGTTTTCGCTATGCTCTTCAGAATCTGGGTGTGGAAATGGCAGCTGAGGATGCAATCCGAAGAACAATAGGTTTGCCGCTGTCCGAGTCTTTTCGGACGCTAGTCGACGTGTCTCACTGGTTTCACACAGATGAGTTCCTTCGTCTGTTTGCCGTTCGAGCTGATCAAGTCGTGGCTGATTTGACCGTGCTCTATGAGGAGGTACCGAGAGTGGTCGACTTATTGATTTCAAGTGAACTTTCTTGGGCATCGTTTCCACAAAATTTCGGCGACGAATCGACGAAATTTTGCACCGTGAAGGACTAGCTGAATCATTCGACATCGTTGTGGGTGGCGAAGACGTGGTCGACCACAAACCCCACCCAGAAGGGCTACTTTTGGCTGTCCAAAGAGTAGGCTGTTCACCCTCGGAAGTCCTTTACGTTGGCGATAGCGTCACTGACGCTGAAACCGCGAGACGCGCCAGTGTGCCTTTTGTCGCGGTTTTGTCCGGCGTCACGACCGTCGAAGAGTTTGGAAATTTTGAACCGGAGGCGATTCTTAACGATTTGGGCGAGTTGCCCGGCCTGGTTGGAGCCTGAATTGCGCCGTCGCTTGACAGCGCGGTTGGCGCTGCAGCGCAGCCTTGGCCTTCGGCAACCGCTTCGCGGGCGAACCGGCAATAACGTGACATGCATGAAAAGTGTCGCGTCCCATGGGCGTGACTAACGACGACTCTTCTTTATCTCGCCCCAAGATTTGACGTTTATTGCCGTCGGATAGTTCGCGATAGGGGACCAAACTGCGGATGAGTTTCGACGGTTGCTTGGGTGACACCTCCTCGTGCCAAAATAGAACCCGTCGGGATTTTTGCCTGTTAGGGCAGTAAGATGCCCAGCATGGGCGCGACAACCTTCAGCAATTGAATCTGCTGGGTTGGCGTTAGACCTTCGACCTTCTTGTCCTGTGTCACCGTGACTCTGTTGACTTCCACCACAGAATGCGACAAGGAGTCGCGATTCAGGTGGATAAGTACACTCACTGTCATTTCAACTTGATACTTGTCATACCCAAGAATGCTTCCAACCATCAGCGCCTGGACACCAAAGTCTATGCTGCTGCCGGAGGCCTCAGGGACAATTTCATTGGTGCACTGAATTGCCTCTACGTGAGATAGCCGATGAATGCCTTGCGCTTTGATATGTCCACGGGCAGCACTGAACATGCTATCCTGGAGCGACTGCTCAAAAGCCTGCTGGTCACGCAATATGAGTAACTCGGCTTCATCCTCAGTTATTGAATCCAAGTCCCATCGCTTAAACCAGCCTATCGTTCCACCACGGGTACGCACCTTGTAGTACGCGACCTTCCCCTTAGACCCCGCTTCGGCAAGCGCCCTGACTGTAGCTCCTTTCGGCAGGTACCTAAGAAGACGGCTTTGACTGTCGTGAGTTTGAAGCAGTTTGGCATTGTTCCTATCGATGACCATGGGATAGCCATCGACATCGTATTCATGGACTTCCTCCACGGACGGCAGCGTTATCACCCCTGCACATCCCAAGGAACATAGAACGGCTAATCGCCAGAATTGTATTCTCAAGAGCCTTGGAGAATCGCGTAGGAATAACATGGGCTTCTAACCGAAGAGATGTACGAATATCCCACGCACGCCACAACTCATCCGATAGGATGTCACATATATACGTATATATCGGCATCGCAGCGCCTGCGTGGAGTCCTCTCGACCCTCTCTGAGCAGCTAACTCCTGAACCATTCAAGTGCGCCATCACTAGTGTGAAACCAGCGAGTTGGGAAGGTTTCGCCTGGTGCACTCTGTCCATCATGCTCCGGAATCGGTGAGTCAGAGTCCAGAAGAAAACCGAATTTGGTGATACCGGCCGCGCCGTAGAGCGGCGTGATGAATTCGCTGCGCCACCCCCACATCGCTTCCGGAATATCCTCGAAGTAAAAATTGGCCCCGTCTATGAGGGCGTTCTGTGGATTCTTTTGCTGAGCGTATCCCGCGAAGACGAACAGGGCGCCCTGGAATTGGGGATAGTTCATCGCTTTGGTGCCCGGCTTCCAGATCAGGGTCAGCAGAGAATCCGCCTCGTCGTATTCGATCGTCTGAAAATTGCTGTCGTACAACTTCGCCATTGTTTGTTCCTTTCTATGCTGAATGAGTGACTCGCTCGAGCTTCTTGAGCATGCCGCCCCAACCGCCACGCAACATCTTCAATGCCAACGGTCCGGGCAGCTGCTCCTGTTTGAGAATCAGTTCGGTCGCAGCCTCACCTTGTCTCAGCTCTACCGTCACGAGAGTCTCGTGGTTGACGAGTCGAGCTTCAATGAGTGGTCCGGAACCTGCCTCAAACATGTGAGTGAACACCAGTCGGTTCGGAGGTGAAATCTCCTTGTATTCTCCACGAACCTTGACCACATCGGAATCGGACTCCGACCGCATTTCGATGCGATACATTCCGCCGGGTCGCAGATCGATCTCGACCTTCTGAGCGCAGTATCCCTCGGGGCACCACCAATCCCTCACGCATTCGGGCTGAGTCAGTGCATCGAAGACCTCTTGTGGCGTCGCTTCGAGATCGCGCCGAGTTTCGAGAACTATATTGGCTTCAGTCATTGGATGTACGGTTTCTTGGCGCCCGTACGCCCTTTCCGTGCAAATGTTTTTCGAGTCGATCGAGTCGGCCGTCCCAGAGCGATCGATGCTCTTCAAGCCAGGCCAGCGCGTCCTCCAGCGGTCTGGGCTCCAGCCGGCACCAGTTGATACGACCTTCACGCTCTTGCCGCACGAGGCCCGCATTCCTGAGTACGGCGATGTGCTTGGAGACGGCCTGCTGCGACATGTCGAAGGGTTCGACAAGCTGCGAAACGGAGGCTGGGCCATCTACGAGCCGGGATATGATTTCGCGCCGGGTCGGATCCGACAATGCGGCGAATGTAATATTCTTATCCACAACCATATGGTTGTGAATCTACCGCCGGGAGTCATGTTGGTCAAGAGATGGTGGATTTGGTGGTGGGACCTAGGCAGGCGGCCATCCACGAAGTGCGTAGCATGAGTCTGCGAGGCGACACCTGGCACAGCCATTCCCAAGAAACACGATTGATCAGAGATTGTACGACAAAACTGTGAATCGGAGGCAAAATGGCTAGTGGAAACTCCTCTTCAAAACCGGTGACGATTCCCGGATTGGTCGAGGTCAAAGCGACGCAGGTTTCGCCGCCCCCTGGATGGGCGCTCCTGGAATACCGGTTGATGAGGCTCATGGAAGAAGCCGTTCCGTCGATGGTGGACAAGTACGCCGAGAAGGGTGGAGCCTTCTATTTCGCCGACGACGTGGACGACCTCTACGAACGCGTCTACAACTGGGGCTTGTTCTACGCCATGGGCGCCGACAGCCAGGTGCTCGACCTGGCACTGCAGTCGTGGAACGCGACCACCCGTTTCCACGCCGACGACATCGTCAGCAGGGTCCATCCCCGCTTCAGTCAACAGATCCACAATGAGTATTACAACCAGGCTGCTCCCGGTTCCAACGAATGGCACCACCAGGGCGAAGGGAATATGGCGTTTTACCATTTCGGCCTGGCCGATCCCACCATCTCGGAGAACGTGCGTCGCGCCAAACGCTTCGCCGCCATGTTTATCGACGAAGACCCCGAAGCCCCCAACTACGATCCCCAATACAAGATTTTCCGCAGCCCTATACAGACCAGCGTCGGCCCGATGCGTCACGCCCTGGTGGAGGATGTGGCCAAGTGGCTTCAAGGGGGGATACCCAGCATCGGGGAGGTGTACCGCTGGTACGGGGTGCGGGCTTCCCTCGATCCCGTGGTCAGGAATCTGGAGCCGGACTGGTTCGAAGACCCTCAGCGTCGGGACGAGATCCGCACGCTGTTCGACCAAATCGTGCTCAACGGGGACGCGGCCCACAGCCTGGGTGCCACCGCCCTCGTAACCAACGCCTACCTCTACACCGGCGAGGACAAGTACAAACAGTGGGTGCTCGACTACACGGAAGGTTGGATGGAACGCATCCAACGCAACAACGGCATCCTGCCCGACAACGTCGGACCCACCGGCCAGATCGGCGAGAACCGCCAGGGCCAGTGGTGGGGCGGGCTCTACGGCTCGAACAGCTTTGTAGGTTACGGCATCATGTTCAGCTCGCTGACCATCGCCGCGGAATGCGACATCCTGCTCACAGGCGACTTTGGCTATCTGGAGCTACTGCGCTCGCAGATCAAGGTCCTCATGGAAAACGCCACCATCCGTGAGGATGGCCACCTCACCCCACCGGCCCGCTATGGCCCCGATGGCTGGGAGTACTACATGGGCCATCCGGATCCCGACCAGGGGAGAATGGAGCTGTTCCGCCTACAGGAACTGACCCACCTCTACCACATCTCCATGGCCGCCGAAGACTACGACCTCATAACCCGGAAAAGGGAGATCGACAAAGAGCGCGATTGGAATCACGTGCCGGTCACCGGAGAAAAGAACTGTGGTGACACCGAACTTGCCCGCTTCCAGTACTACGACGGCAAGAACCAGAACTGGCCTGAAAAGATCCTCCAAGCCGAGTATCAAAATGCTCAGACCGCCGTCGAGACGATACAAAACGAAACCCGCGATGCGCAGACCCTGATCGCGGACAACCCCAGCTCCCCCAATCCGGTTTACACCAAGGGGTTGACGCAGGTCATGATGGGCGCACCCCATTCGGTGTACACCGGCGGGCTCTTGCGCGCGACCGTGCGCTACTTCGATTCAGACCGCGCGAGACCCGGGGTGCCACCCGGCGTGACCGCACTCGTCGACAAGCTGGACGCCAAAGGTGCCGGCGTTCACCTGGTGAACCTGAATACCAGTGAGACGCGAAACCTGATCGTGCAAGCTGGGGCTTTCGCAGAACACCATTTTGTCGAATTGACCCATGCGGGTCAGACCGTCCCCGTGGATGCGAAGTACCTCGCCGTCCAGCTCCCACCGGGTACGTCCGTTCGGTTGGACATGAGCATGCGCCGCTTCGCGCATCGTCCCACCTATGCCTTTCCGTGGCATGGGGACGGAATACCGGTGCCGTACCAGTAGCGCGGCCGTCCGCATGGTTGGCCGACATTGGAGACAAGCCATTGCTGTCTCGGAGACGGAGGTTTCGATGAACTTCAAGGAGCCACCGCGGTAGGCATGCGCCCTTGCAAGCCAAGTGGTATGTTTCACGCGAGATTGACTGGAAAGCGACCCCAGACCTAGTGTCGGTCAATATTATTGATGATCTATTTCAGCAACTTGAGAGTATGGCTTCTTGACGGTTATGGAAACGCCTAACGTCGAACATTATCTGAGTTGCTTTCGAGATAGTCTTGGCAAAGCTGGATGTCTCAGCGCAGCGTGGCTCCACGACGCGGTCGTCTCTGTGCCGCGACATCTATTCATTGACCAGTACTACGAAACGATCGAGGCCACGGAACCGGTGATCGTGGATTCCACGAATGTCTCTTGCATAGATCTCCAAGCCATCTACTCCGACCGTGGCCTCATGTGTCGAAAACCCCCAAATCACAGTGCTGCGTCGCAGCCGGCTCTCGTAATGCAGATGCTCAGTTCCCTAACGTTAGAACCGGGGATGCGCGTGCTTGAGATCGGTACGGGCAGCGGTTGGAACGCCGCCCTCATGGCTTTCCGGGTTGGCAACGACGAATTTGTGCACTCAATTGATCTTCAAGCCGATCTTGTCGACGCTGCTCGCCGCCATCTGCGCGCAGCGGGTTACACTGAGGTGCGTCTCGCGAGCGGCGATGGTGGCTTCGGCTGGGCGGACCGGAGTCCTTTCGACCGGATCATAGTAACGGTAGGGTCACCCGACATTCCACCGGCATGGCACGAACAATTGGCGGACGGCGGTGTACTCCTTATGCCGTTCAAAGTGGGCGCCGTCGGCGATCCGCTCTTACGATTGCGAAAGAGTAGTGCCGGTTTGGCAGGTTCGTTCGTGGGTTGGTCTGGTTTCAACACATTGCAAGGAGAATATTGGACTGACATCGCAGATCCGCTGCAGCCCTCTGATGCGGAACTAGCACGTCTTTTGACACAAGCCCCGCAAGAGATCACGATCGCGACTAGGGCCAACGTCGATTTTCTTCTTTTTGCCCATTTAGAAGGTATCGAGCTCCGTAGCCTGGTTGACCACAATTATAGTTCGTCAAGAAATGTACCGAGTGTTTACCACAAGGAATCACATTCAATTGTTTCACTAGATTCCGAGTGCCCCGCTATTCACTGGCGGGGAGATTCGAGATTCGCCGCAGATTTTGTAGCTCTGATAGACAAATGGGCGAGAGTTGGGACTCCAGGACTTTCGGACTATCAGATTGATGTGGCAACAGATCCTGACGATATGCGACCGGATCAATGGGTGATTCAGACCGCCAATGCTACATTGCGATTTGTGCTCCCAAGCCATGAGAGCGAGCATCACAACAACTGACAGCGCGGTTTCAGGCAGAACTCGGAGCCGATGACAACTTGGAGGTTTTACGGGGGTCACCTGTTTCATCCAGAATTCAGGAGAGTTCCCAAACAGACGGGCGAGTTTTAAGGCCATGATCGGCGAAATGGCGCGTCGCTCTCGGAGTAGTTCATTTATTGTTTGACGGGATATACCCAATGCCTCCGCCAAGGCGGTCGCTGTCGGCCATCTTAAGTCGGGAAGCTTGCTGGTCTTCGCTCGATTGCGCCGATAATCGTGCGTCCGCCACTCTATGAAAGCGATTATTCTCACACGCTACGGATCTCCAGACGTGCTTCAGCTCGAGGAAATGGCGAAACCCGAGCCCGGGGACGATGAGGTTCTGGTCAAGGTCCGCGCTACGGCCGTGAATGACTGGGACTGGTGTTTCGTTCGTGGCAGGCCGTACATCTATCGGCTGCTGTTCGGTCTGGTGAGCCCCAAGGTTGCCGTGCTCGGGGCGGAGGTTGCCGGAATTGTCGAGGCTACCGGCAACGGCGCAACGAAGTTTCAGCCAGGAGATCACGTATATGGCGACATATCCGAGGCGGGGTTTGGGGGGTTCGCCGACTACGTGTGTGTGCGCGAAGACGCCTTGGTCCGCAAGCCGCCGGGCATGACGTTCCAACAGGCAGCGGCCCTTCCCCATGCCGCCATGCTGGCGCTGCAAAGCCTGGTCGACGTTGGGCAAATTCGACAGGGCGAAAGAGTTCTGATCAATGGCGCCGGCGGCGGGGTTGGAACCATCGGTGTGCAAATCGCCAAACAGTACGGGGCCGAGGTGACCGGGGTCGACAACGCGCTCAAGCTGGACACGCTTGGATCGATGGGGTTCGACCACGTCATCGACTACCAGCGGGAAGACTTCACTCGGAACAAGCAGCGTTACGACTTGATTCTGGATACCAAGACCAATCGCTCGCCGTTCAGGTACCTGCGCTCACTCAAGCCCGGCGGCCGCTACGTGACCGTCGGCGGTCGTCTGCCACGCTTGCTCCAAGCCTTTTGCATGGGGCCGCTCATTTCCAGGGTCAGCGGGAAGCACGTTCGAATCGTTGCCCTGAAACCAAACAAGGACCTGGGGTACGTGAACGACCTGTTCGAAACAAACGGACTCGAATGTGTGATCGATGGGCCCTACCAGTTGAGCGACGTGCCACAGGCTGTTCAGCGCTTTGGGGAGGCGAAGCACGTTGGCAAGGTCGTCATCACGGTCGCGCCCTAGGATCTCGGCATACAATGGACATGATCGATATCGACTGTGGGGAGCTTTGAGAGTGCTCGCGATGCCAGCGCGACGTATCGGGACTGCTAGTAGCCGTGCCGGAAAAGCTTGTGGCTCGATGGGTCCGGTCGTTGCATGCAAGTTGCTTGACTCCCACCGATCGACGAGTCATTGCCGCTTCACGTGCCTCGTCGCCACATTGTTGTGCCTTGTCGCCTGTGGGCCCTCGGTAGATGAAAACATTGAGAAACTTGGTGGTGCTCCGGACGAGCGCGCTCAGGCAAGGCACGAGCTAATTTTGGGCTCGGACACACCTGTTGAGCAACTAATTGCAGCGTTGGAATCGCAAGATGCGGCAAGACGCCGCGCAGAGGTAGCTGCGGTCCTTGTGGCCATAATGGCAAGATCGGAAGACGAGCGAATCGCTGGCGTATTACAAAGACACCTGTTGATGGATCCCGATCCGTCGGTGCGGGGACGCATTGCCGAAGGGCTTGGAGTCAGGCTGCGCCCCGAGCACGTTGACCTTTTCTTGCAAGCAATGTCTGATCCTTCGCCACTGGTTCAAGCCCCCATCCTACTAGCTCTGGGAGACAAGCTGAACCGGCTCAACGACGAACAGACCGAGGCCCTTCGGCGTTTCGCCAGCAAGAGCGCGGAAGCGGAGGATCGGTCGGTGCGAGACGCCGCCCAGTATCTCGTGGAAGAATTTGTTCGCCTTTGGGCAAAGGAAGCACGAAAGGCAGCACTTGGCGCTGACCTGTCGGTGGCTGATTCCATCTACAACGTCGCCGTGGCCTATGCGCCAACGAGTAGACAAGCGAATTACTACTTGGGAACGTTCTATTTGGAAAACGGCGAGCGCGAGCGCGGTATACAACTATTGAAGGAAAAGAGGCTGCTGATAGGTGTTCCCAGGTTCGCGTCGGCGCCGGAGATCGACGGCCGATTGGACGACCCGATTTGGCAGAGTGCGGGCCGCATCGATTCGTTCTTTACACTTTCGGAATCCTTCGCCACGCTGTTGCCACGGGTCAAGACCCGCGCCTTTATGGGGTACACAGACACAACGTTTTACTGGGGTGCGCGCTGTTTTGACGCCCACCCCGAAAGCTTGTTGATCCCGCCCATGAAAGACAGATTGGACGTGCCGCGGGGCGACAGAATCACGTTTGTTTTCGATCGGGATCTGGACAAGACGATATGGGCCAGCATCTCCGTAGACGCCAAGGGAGCCGTTAGGGACCGCTGGGACAACTTCAGCGAGGGCAACCGCCACGATTATACCTGGGACGCCGATGGGACGGCAGCGACCTTTGTGGGCGACGACTTCTGGTCTGTCGAATTCGAGCTGCGCTGGGACCCGACATACCACTCCGTACCGGTTCCCGGTGAGATCTCGGGCATACAATTCCTGCGCTTGTTCCGGGACGTCGAGCATAGTCAAGCGTTTCTTCGATACGACCGTCTGAGGGCAACCGGTTACATACTCTATCAATGAGATTGCAGCGGCGATCAAACGGATCTGCTGAAAACGAGCAAACCAAGGGACGCAGTGCAGCGGGAGAGCGTGCTTGGTGTCTACGGATTGAGAACGAGACCGGCACACAAACTCATTGAAGGCATCGACCTCTCCTTCTCGCGCCCGATCGACAAGAAAACTTAACTCCTCCACGGCAACATTTTTTCCTTAGGAAGGCCTTCACCAATAAGGCCCCCACTTTATGTGAAAATCTTTGCCTCAGAAATGAAAAAACTCGAGATTTGGCTCGTAAAAAACAATTTTCTTGCCGTCGCGCTGCTCCTTCACTTGATGAGGACCTGCGGTGGCCGTTGGAGCCTACATGGATCAAATTCTTCGCAGGGCCGCAGAGAGGACCCAGCGCGCCTTTGAGGTGATCGAGAAGTTGGATCTCCTCGAGAGATGGTCACGCTGTGGGCGCCCGTCTCTGGTAGGTTCAGTCACGTTTGGCCTGGTTGTCCAACGTGACATCGATCTGAACATCATATCGAAAGAACCAACGATCGAGTCGGGCTTCGAAGTGAATTCCGAGATAGCTAGCTTACCAGGTATTCCGAATGGCTCCCGCGTGTGAATGAACGATGACCAGCAGTATGGCTTAGGGAACGCTTACGTGAAAACATTTCTCGTCCACGGTACGCGCATTGGGGTTGAAACGGGGACTGATTCTGCTCCGGAGATCGTATGATCGCTGAACTTGAGCACAAGATTGGCGTTTTACTGCTCGATTCGGGTATTCCAGGCCTTGGGTTGGCTCTCGTTGAAAATGGTCAAGTCTTGTGGGCGAACGGATTCGGTTCTAGGAACACGGAGACTGGCGAGCCGATCGCAGACAACTCGATTTTTCCCGCGGCTTCGGTGAGTAAGCCGGTTTCGGCTTGTTTGGCGTTGGGTCTTTGCAATCAGGACGAACTGGACCTTGACGTCAGCATCGGACACTACCTGGACAAGAGCCAACCAGATATGGATTCAATCACGCCCAGGCAGATTCTGAGTCACACTTCAGGGCTGCCCAACTGGCTTCCAGACCTTACAGAACGACTGCGGGGGGGAGATATCTTTCCTGCCGGATGCGTCCTTTCAGCCGAGCCGGGTGAGCGCTACCTCTATTCGGGCGAGGGATACTTTTGGTTGCAGCGCGTCGTCGAAGCTATCACGCATCTGCCGTTTCACATCTACGCGGAACAGGAGTTGTTTACCCCGTGGGCCATGAGACACTCGAGTTTCATCTGGCGAGCAGGCTATGAACGTGACTTTGCGTTTGGTCACGATGATCGGAATATGCCCTTCGACCTGGCCAAGAGAATGGAAATCCACTCGTACGCAAACGCCGCCGCAAGTCTCTATACCACAGCGTTGGATCTGGCAGTATTCCTCTGTGAGTTGATGGATCCATCACGCCCTGAGATTCAACGTGTGGTGGACACGATGATTCAACCTCAAATATCCTTGAGCGACACGATCTCATGGGGACTTGGGTGGGGGATTGAATCTGGCGGGAAAGGCAGACCGTGGTATTGGCACCACGGTCGAGGGCAGCATACGAACCTCATCATATGGTCGAAGGATGAGTCTAAAGGTCTCGTTGTTATGACGAATACGGCAAGACACCAGGAGGCAGAAAAGCTGGAGCGCGAAATTGTTGGTCTTGTCCTTGGCGGAGATCACGCAGCCTTCGACTTCATGCCATACGAAAGAATGAAGAGACTCGGATTCGTGGATTGAGAAGGGCTCCAACAGCAGGGCGAGCTTGACGCTCCGTACCTTGCCGTTGTCCGCCGAAGAGTGAGTCAAAGCCCGTCTGAACGTTACGCGAACAAACGTAGTTTCTTTTTTAATCATTAAGTCGAATACCCAGAGGTTAGTTATGAGAGCATACGTGGTGCGTCGCGCTGGTGCACCAGAAGTATTGGAACTCACAGATTTATCGGAGCCCACAACTGAAAATGGTTGGGTGAAGATCGAAGTGAAGGCATTCGGACTAAATCGATCGGAAATGTTTACCAGACAGGGACACTCACCCTCTGTCAAATTTCCAAGGGTTTTAGGAATAGAGTGTGCTGGACTCGTGGTCGCGGCCCCCGACATTGATTTTCGAACCGGACAAAAAGTCGTGGCTCTCAAATTTCCAAGGGTTTTAGGAATAGAGTGTGCTGGACTCGTGGTCGCGGCCCCCGACATTGATTTTCGAACCGGACAAAAAGTCGTGGCTCTCATGGGGGGAATGGGGCGTGACTTCGATGGCTCTTACGCGGAATTCATATCTGTTCCAGCCTCATCCGTTATCCCGGTGGAAACCGAACTGGAGTGGCACGTTTTGGGTGCCCTGCCCGAGATGTTCCAGACCACATGGGGTTCGTTGAAGTATGGCCTCGACGTCAAATCCAAAGGCATATTGTTGATCCGGGGCGGTACTTCGTCTATCGGTATGATGGCTACGCGGTTGGCTAAGTCGCAGGACCTGCTTGTCTGCGCCACAACGCGGAATCCAGCCAAAGATCAAGCCTTGCGGGCTAGTGGGGTCGATGAGGTGTTCATCGATGACGGCCACATTGCGGCAGAGGTTCGGAAACGATTTCCAGAAGGCGTCGATTATGTTCTTGAATTAGTGGGCACCAATACACTGAAGGACTCCATGCATGCCTGCCGCGCAGGAGGGGTGGTATGCATGACCGGCATCTTGGGAAACAGTTGGCAATTTGAGCGCTTCGCACCGATGGACGAAATACCGCACACGGTGCGCCTCACCGTTTACACCGGCGGAGCAGACGATTTGGACGAAGAGGCATTCCATCGATATTTGAGGGAACTGGAGGAAGGAAAGGCTGAAGTGAATATCGACCGCGTCTTCGAATTCAGTGAGGTCGTGGAAGCCCATGAATACATGGAATCGAATCAGGCTAAAGGGAAGCTGGTTGTCCGCATAGGATGAGTACCAGGACCGTAGTCATTCTTCGCGAGCAATGAGTTTTGGTGGGGTTGCCCCCACGTAGCCAATGAGATATACCCTATGGATAGACAAGGAAGGGGCCCGTGGACTTTCACGGCAGTTTCAGGGCTTGAAGAACATACTTTAGCAGGAGATCGAGCATGTCAGACACATCTTCTTCGTCCCGACCGGCGGTTGGCGGCCCGCGCATAGACGACCGCGACTGGAGCCAACTCACGCTCGGGCAGCGGATTCAGCAACTCGAGGTCGAAGGCTACCTCGTTCTACCCGATCTACTCCCCGCCGACCACATTGCACGCCTCAAAGAACAGACCGCGCAATTCGAAACCGACCACGTGGACTACAGCGTGCATCAGCGAGGTAGGCAAAGCATCCAGTTCGCCGGTGGGGCCGTCACTGAGTTGGTTGCATACCCCCCGATGATCGAGTTCCTCAAGATCCTGTGCGGCGACGAGCTGGTCTTGATGTCCTACGACTACTCGCGCTCCGAGCCCGGGCACCCGGGCATCAGTCTGCACTGTGACGGCCAGCCCTGGGGGTCCGGGATCTTCGGCGCGGAATACACCTGTCCGACACTGATCCGTATCCTCTACTACTTGGACGATCTGATACCCGAAGTTTCACCTTTCCGCGTGGCGCCCCGGTCGCATCTGAGCTTCCACAACGAGGCCAACCCGTACTTGCGCTACGAGAAACACCCCGAGGAAGTCATGGTAACGTGCAAAGCTGGCTCTGCGGCGTTGTTCAACAACTATATCTTCCACGGCAACTACCCGAATGTGGGCACCTACGCGCGGGAGGCGCTCCAACTCTCCTACCGGCCAACCTGGGCAGGCCCAGCCGGCGATGTGGAACCGTGGAACCCGGACGAAGTGGCCCAAAACTCCCTCCGGCCGTACGCAACTTCATGAGCGATCGCAGCGCCCGCATCTGGATCTACGAGGGTGGCAACAAACCGCCCAATATGCCCGGCGAAGCTCCTGGCATGAACCCCAGCTGGTGGGAGCGCGATTAGTACCTTGCCACCCACTCCACAACACTAACAGCGGCCGATCGAACGCGAATCGGCGCGGTGCGGTTTTAATGGGTTAATTGAAAACGCGGAATGAGTGAGCCATGAAATTAGCAGTGTTTTCTGATATTCACGGTAACACAATAGCCCTAGATGCGGTACTGGAGGACATCAAGGGCTTTGGTCACATCGACGAGTATTGGATCCTCGGCGATCTTGTGGCTCTCGGTCCGGATCCCGTTGGTGTTCTCGAGCGAGTGACTGAGTTGCCGAACGTGAAAGTAATCCGTGGGAACACCGATCGGTATGTGTTCGCTGGTGATCGACCCCCGCCAACGATGGAGGAAGCAGCTCAAGATTCATCCAAGTTGACCGCTTTGGTTGAATGCGCCGGAACCTTCGCCTGGACCCAGGGGGCTGTGACCAGTGGCGGTTGGCTTGATTGGTTGACGAAATTGCCCGTCGAGGTTGAGACCCACCTACCTGATGAGACTATCGTATTGGGTGTTCATGCTGCGCCCGGTCGTGACGACGGGCTTGGAATCAAAGTTGGGATGAGCAATGAGGAAATCGGCTTTGTGCTGGCCGGGTGTAGTGCTGACGTGGTCCTTGGCGGGCACCACCATCGTACGCTCGACGTCTTGGTCAACGGTATACGAGCAATAAATGTTGGTGCCGTTAGCAATCCAATGCCACCCGATCTTCGAGCCAGTTACGTAGTGATCGATTCGGACCCCGCTTCACATACGATACAATTCAGGCAAGTAGACTACGATCGAGAAGCCGTTGTCGACCAATTGCACAAGGTGAAACATCCCGCTCGAAATTGGATAATCGATCGTTTTCGTGGGGCCAGCGATGGATTCGGACGAGATTGGATTGAAGACCAACTCCGACAATTACACAGCCGTGATAAGGTGACTGACCACTATGAGATTGATCTTGAGTAGCGATAGTCAAACTCGTTGGAGGACAACCTGGATCACGTTAGGCAGGTTCACTTACATGACTTTCGATCGGAGCCTCCCCGACAGCACCGAGTCATCGGGACAGGTTTCATAGACTTCATGAATTTCCTGCCCCGCTTGAGCAAGGCCAGCATCGTCGACTACTGCATTGAGGTACGGCCCCGGGAGAAGGCGTTGGAAAGTTTGGAGGCATTACGTCAGTTGTTGCAAACCGCCTGACGTTGCCCAGAGCATTCGGGTCCAAACCGGACACACCCGCCGACGCCAACACGTGGAATTGCCCTGCCATAACATCGATACCAATGAGGCAGATCGAGTTCCCGCACGGGTACGTAGCCTCTGGCTATGACGAGACCGTGCACAGTAATGACGCATCACCTTCAACCCAGGAGGGGCACCATGAGGTGTAAGAACCCGATGGTAATTCATTATGTGTACGACATGGATCGTGCGAAGGAATTCTATGCGAAGTCTTTCCAGGTCAAGACTGCGTTCGAGTCAGAGGGCTGGACGACGCTAGATCTCGATTCTATCGTGTTGGCGCTGCACAGCTTGCCTGCCGGCGATGACGGCCCTTTGCCCAATGCGGGACTCAATCTTGAAGTCGATGACATAGAATCGGTTCAGGCGGACATAGAGGCCCTTGGAGGACGCCTCATAGAGCTACGCGAAGCCAGCGGCCACGCACCGAGGGTTGGCTGTTTCAAAGATTCTGAGGGGAACGGATTTGAGCTCCGGCAACACGTGGGAGCCTCGGAGTGACATGTTGAGGGATCTCCAACCGACAGACGAAAGCGAACATGCCGACCTCTCGCCGAAGGAGGATTTCACTGTCTTTCCCACCACCCGGTTGCAGACCGGAGCAATCTTGCGGTCCCTGGAAGGCAGCGATCGCTACCAACTACCAACCTGTAGGAGGTTGTCATGAGACGCTTGGTATCGATACTGACTCTCGTTTTGATAGGGGCGCAACCTTGCGTTAGCCAGTCTGATTTCAGCATTCGGTTCTTGTCAGATCGGGACGGTGAACGGTACGCCCCTTACGTGATGAAGGAGGATGGTAGCGACGTTTTAGCGATCTCATACGAGGAAAGCGCTCAGTTCATGCGCGTTGCCGATCCATACAACATACATCAGGAGACACCGCAGGGTGTGCGAATTCTCCGCAGCACACTGACGGAAAACGGCCGTTTGGATGATGTGGCCATATTTGACGAACATGGGGGCATCGTAGAACTGTTGACCGATGACGATTTCTTCAACCAGGCGCCGAAGTGGTCACCTGACGGATCCAAGATACTGTTCAGCTCCAACCGGGAGCGCTTGAGTGGGTTCGACGTCTTTGTCATGAATGGAGACGGAACCAATCTCGCAAAGGTGTCAGGTGAGGGCGGAGGCTGGGGGGAATGGTGGTCGCCGGACGGGAACCGCATTGTGTTCTCCGGTATGCTCGCCACGGGCCATATGCAACTCTTCACGGTCGATCCGAACGGAAGCAACCTGGTGCAGTTGACGGACCTGAGTGGTGATGCTTACGGGCCCAGATGGTCTCCCGATGGAAGTAGGATTGCTTTTTCATTGACCACGCAGGCGCCCAGAAGCAGTGACATCTACGTGATAAATCCAGATGGGACAGGGCTGCTAAATCTGACCGCTCATGCTGCTGACGAGCTTCGCTTCGACTGGGCGCCGGACGGACAACGAATCGCGTTTGATTCCGATCGCAACGGAGACCCCGATATCTACATCGTTAAAGTCGATGGCAGCGGCCTTACCAACTTGACCAACAACCCCGCGGAGGATCTGGCACCGACGTGGGGACCCGACGATGAGATGTTGGTCGGCCCACTGACAGCAATCGGCTCCCAAGGAGGAGCACGTCCATCCAGCTTCTCGTTGGAGCAGAATTATCCCAATCCCTTTAACAGCGAGACCGTGATTCGGTTCGAGTTACCAGATGAGCACGATACTGAATTGACCGTATACAGCATTTTAGGCCAGGAGTTGGTCAATCTGCTGGTGGGAACTATGCAGGCAGGCGTCCACGAACTGCGTTGGGATGGCAAGGATGCCTCGGGTGTTGAAATCAGTAGCGGATTGTACCTCTACAGGCTGCAAGCCGGCAAACAAACCCAAACTCGAAAAATGCTCATATTGCGATAACTCGACGGCTAACAGCCCTACCGGAAGGAGGCCAACCGGATGATGCAGCCGCTCACTAATGAGAATATTACAGCGATCCTGCCTCTCCTCGATACTCCGATATTCCGGCTTGTTGGGAATAGCATCATCGCTGGTCTGACACCTGCAAGAGTATGGGTGGACGACCCTGGCAGTCCGAAGACCGTGCTGGCCAACGAGGGACGGAATATTCATCTCTCCGGAGCGGCCGACAACGATGAGACCAACACACATCTTGCAGAGGTCTTCAGGACTGAGATCGCGCCTGAATGCGAGTGGCGCGGAATTGCTTTCTTCAAGCTTCACTATTCGCCGGCCAATTGGCGAACGACAATCGAAGCGCTTTTTGGTCCACTCCAGCTAGACCTCGAACGGAGGATCTACTGTTCGCTGTCCGACAGATCTTCGCGCCATGGTCCCGATATTCCGAATGGGTTCATGCTGAGGCTAATCGATGACAAACTCTTTGACAGCGAAGTTGATCACCTTGACTTGCTAACCGACGAGATTCGTGGTGGCTGGGCGTCAATACACACGTTCCTCGATCGAGGGTTTGGTTTCGTGATGCTCAATGGGTCTTCAATTGTTTGCTGGTGCACATCAGAATACGTCAGCGAAAAGCATTGTGGAATGGGCATTGAGACGGTCGGGGCCTATCAAGGCCGAGGCATCGCTACCATCGTGGGGGGTCAGGTAGCCGAACAAGCCCAGGTTTCGGGGTTGAGTCCGTACTGGGATTGCTGGGAGAGTAACAAGCCTTCGAGCGCCGTCGCAGAGAAAATAGGTTTTGCTGATCCGTTCTATTACAAAATCGCAGTCGGCACATTTGAATGATGAAAATAGCTCGGCACACACTCGCGCGCGCAGCGGCCCATCAAAACCTCCGGAGCCCGGCTTCGGGTTGACGGGGGGCCGCGTATGGCGATAACTGCAAGGGAGATCGCAGAGTTTCTTGCGCACCGCTCGTTGACCAAGACCCATCGTCAGCTGGCTGTTCGTGCGGCTAACGTCATAAAGGGTATAGAGCATGTAGAGGCAGTGCTACTCAAAGGATCTCTCGCACGTGGTACGGCAGATGTTTCGTCAGATATTGACCTGCTCATCACGCACAGAGGAGACGACACAACTCGATCGATCATCGACGATCAGCTAGTGAGCCGTCTTGAAGAGATGGGTGATCCGGTGCACCGATATCGGTCACTCGTAAACCAGATAGCTTTTATCGCGTACTTTCGACCATGGATAATGGCCGAGTTCGACATCCGGTCTGAGGATCAAGCAAGGGGCAATTGGAAGAACGGGTTTTCCGAGGTTCTGTTCAGTCGGAGCGACGGCGCCCAAATGATCATTGAGGCAGCCAGTAGCCATGTATTTCAGCCCAGCGACTTTCGAGCTGAGTTCGAGAACTTGGTGACTACACTGCCTATTCTCTGTATCAAGATTCATGGCTACTACCTTCGGGGTGAGATTATTACGGCCTTTGATGAGCTGGCGTGGATGCGGGATCGACTCCTGTGGGTTGCCTCGGTAACTCTCGGTATCTGGAACGAAGGTCCGCGTCGCGCAGAGTCGAGATTCCCCGCCGAAATTGTCGAGGCCTGGTGGAGATGTTATCCCAAAACATCGGAAGAGGTCCCGTCTGTTCTTGTTTCGTATCTGGATTGGTACCTCGAGTGGCTGGTGCCCAAATTGGAAACATCCGGAACATCGCACGCAGCCGATCTGGCCGAAACCCTCCGGGAGGTCATTGAGGATCATTTGTAAACAAGGTAGTCGCCCAACTATACAGACGAGATCTAGATCTAGTGGCAACCGCCTCTGATGGGTCGATCTGTTCGCCTGCACCGTATGGTTGGACGTATCGCGCAGTGGATACGTCCAACCAGTTGCGGCTGTTCCCGCCCACCAGCGGATGGGTCTTGCCACAGCCGTTCTTATTGAATCCTGCAATAGGGCATGGCGGATGGGGGCGACGATTCTCTGTGTTGCTGGTTTCGCCACAGCTGGCAATTCGCTCTATCGATCTGTGATGGGTCCTGATCATGACAGATATGCTGTGTGGGTGCGAGAGTTCGCACCCGAGTAGACCAATTAGAAGAGGAAAGACGAATTGGCCACGATTACGGTTGCTTTACTGCAGATGAAGTCCTACGAATTTGACCAACAAGCCAACCTGACCAAAGGAGTTGAGCTCTGTAAGAAGGCGGCCTCAATGGGAGCCGATATTGTCGTGTTCCCGGAGATGTGGAATATCGGCTACACGGCGTATCATGATGAGGTCTGGGATCGCGATTATGATCCCTGCCGTCCTCGATATCCCGATCTACTTGAAGAATGGAAACGTCGCGCCATCGAGACGGACGATGCGTTCGTTGTGCGCTTTGCCGACCTGGCCAAGGAGCTGGGAGTGGCGATCGCAATAACGTATCTATCCTGAATAATTCATGAATCCGCACCAAGCGAACGAATTCGGTGCGCTGGTCAATGGCTGGACGTTTTGGTAGCGGGTTGATCGAGTGCTGTCGGTCGTCGAGGTGTTGTCTGGGAGATCTGAGCCTCTTTTGGATGTCATTGGGACAGTCGGGTCCCTTGGTGGATCGTGTGCGTGGATGTAGTGGGACATCGCAAAGCATCATGAGGTGTCGAGGTTGAGGACGACGGTGCGCATCAGATCCTTGAGCGGGTATGACGTCGGAAAGTGAAAACGGACCTTGGTGGCTTGCTCCCGCACGCGGGCGCCGATTTTGAGCACCCGGAGTTGGATCGTGTTAAAGTTGGACGTCGTCCATTGGGTGCCGCGCATGCCAATCTGTTGGATCGTGTGCAGCAGCACGTAGGCCGCGCTGTGCAGGAAGAGGCGAAATTGGTTGGCCGAGAAGCGGTGGCAGGAGGTGCGGTCGGACTGCAGGTAGGTCTTGTGATTCTTGATGAAGCCTTCCGACCGCCCACGAGCGCAGTAGATCTCCTCATACAGAAACTCGGGAGTGCGGTTGCGGATATTGGTCACCACGAAGCGCGGGTTGGCTTTGCCTTGTGTGATCTCGGCCTTGTAGATAATCTGGCGCGGTCGGGGCCAGCTCTTGGCCTGATACTCGAAGCGGTCAAAAAGCCGCACCGGTTCATCGCTCTGCTCGGCCAGCGCCGCCACCAGCTCCATCAGCGGTTCGCCGAGTGCCTTGAGCTTGTTGTTGATCGCCTGTCCCAGAATGAAATCAATACCGTATCCGTCGCACAGGTCGTGCACCTCAGGGGTGCTGAAGTGTGAGTCGCCTCGTAAGGTGATCTTCGTCTTCGGCCACACCATGATCAAATGATCCAACACGCGTTTGAGGATGGCTACCGCCTCTCGGCCTCGCATTCTACGACCGGGTCGCAGCAGCGTCGTGATCAATTTGCCCGACTCCCCTTCGTAGAGATGGACCGGAAGGTAGCAATACTCGTCATAGTAGGCATGGAACAACGTGAGTTGCTGGGCGCCGTGTGCCGGATCGTCCGTGTCGTCGATGTCGATGGTGAGCTTCTTGGGCGGCTGGTCGTAAGACTCGATGAATATTTCCAGCAAAGCGAGCCCGATGCGATACAGATCCGAGCGGCTGACACTGTTTTCCAAACGAGACATGGTTGGTTGACTGGCCAAATCGTCTCCCGTCAGAGGCAGACGGTCGCACGCGGTTTTCAGACCCGGATCGCAACGCAGGTCGTCACTGTCATTGGCGTCCTCGTAGCCACAGGCGATCTGGAATACGCGCTGCCGGATGAGGTCAGTATACGTATGGTCGATATAGCTTTGATGTCGACGATCCGACATCGCCGCCACGATTCGGTCGACGATCCCGGTGCGGGCTTCCGCTGGTCGCAGAAGCAGGGCGCCCCCATCACTGGTGGTCATGCCACCGTCAAAATCAGCTTCGATCTTTTTGCCCGAGATGTTTGCAAACGATAGCGCGATCTGCGAAGTTTCCATCTGCGGTGGCCCTCTTGATTGGTTGTTGTTTGTGGGTAACCCTAACGTAGGGCAAAACAACCAGTTGTACAGAGGCTCACCGCATTTTTATGAATAATTCAGGTTAGATGCGGTCCCCCTGCCGGGATTCAGGTGGGCCTGTCCAAAGATCCGAACCATGACAATTGTTGCGTCGTACATCGGCACCTTTTTTTATTGGCTCCACACGACGAATATCACCGCTGCACGACAACCCCGATACCTACACTACACAGTCCCAGATTCGCCCTGAAGGCACAAGTCCTCGTAGTCATTTCCCTTAGAGCTTTCTCCTTTTGTCGCACAGACTTTGTTGCCCCTCCTGCCAAAAGGAGGAACAGCCCATGGAACTCAAGAACTGTAGGATCGGGGTGTTGCTGGAGGACTACTTTCTCAGGAGAAGGATTACGGATCTACTGCTGCAGAATGGAGCGATTGTTCACTGCGCGAGTGATGAGGCGGAGAGGGAGAGGTTGTCGAAGGGGATGGATCTGGATATTGCTGTTGTAGGTGCACCTAAGCCGGATATGTGCTGGTTGGATTGATGCTACGCGCGGTTTTGATTTTTTGACGAATTTGTGTCTGTGGATGGCCGCAGCCATCAGCGGCATTCACTCAACGCTTGGGAAATCAAAAAGGCGGGATCAGGGCGGCTAGCCTTTCAATCAACGCTTGCTCGTGGCGCGGCTGCTCTCCCATTCCTCCATGCTCATCGCGCCGGCGACCACGTGGCTGTTGTCGCCGAAGCGATCCGGCTCGCGCAGCTCCGGCTGGTCGACGAACCGGGAGCGGGCCGCCTTGTGCTGGTTCTCGGGCTGCAGGACGTCCTCCTCGCCTTCGGCGATGTGCCGGTACAGCAGCTTCAGCTCCGGGGAAAACCTTGAGTACACCTCCCGCGGCACGTACGTCCTGAGCGCGTGGCCGCCCGAGTGCACGTTGACGAACTCGTTACCCGACAGCCACCACGGCGCGTAACGGCACACAACCGTCGTGCGCTCGTGCTCGCTCTGGTTGGCAGCGCGCGAGTGCCAGAGCCGCGTGTCCTGCATAAAGACCGAGCCCGCGGGCGCCGAGATTTGGAACTCGCCCGGGATCGGCGCTCGTTCGTCGATCCCGTCATCGGGGCCGCGCGGGTTGCGCGGGTCTTTGTGCGACCCCGGAACAACCCACGTGCCGCCGTTATACGGGGTCACCTCCTCCGGACCGAGGTACCAAATCGCGGTCAGCGCCATGCAGACATCGGGGAATGGCTGGGCGACCGCACCGGCGAGATTCCACTCCTCACCGGTCGTCCGGTACGCAGCCAGATCATGCGGCCAGTCGGAATGCCAGCGGCGACGCAGCAGTTGCTCCTCGGAGAACGCCTCCCCCGTCGGCTTCGACGACTTGGCGGACGCGGTGACCTGCGTCTGCAAAATGCGGACGTGCGTATCGAGCATCGCCTTGGCTACCCGGAGCACGCGCGGCTCCACGAGGTGCTCGGCGAAGGTCTCGTTCCGCGCGATGTCGCAGAGCTCGGCGTGGGGCGCCATCGGCGACCGCACGGGGCCGCTGCCAGGCTGGAAGTCGGGATTTCTGCGGCGTTCCAGCTCTATGCGTTTGCTCCGCTCCGCCTCGCGGTCCTGCTGCAACAGCCGGCGCCCCCGGTACACGCTCTCGCGCACCGTGCTGATTTCGCCCTCAGGGATCACCCTCTCGACGACGCAGAAACCCTGGACTCGCAGCGATCGCAGGTACCCCTCGATCTCCGCGTCACCACCTTTGGGGATACCCGTAGCGATGGAGTAGGGGAGTCGCAGTCGATCATCAAGATTTAAGAGTTTTGACAAAATCAATTCAGCTAGTTTAGTGGTTCAAAAAAATGTCTCAATCTTTACAAAAATTACAATAATAACGTAAACCCTCCTTGTCGCTGCCTTTCTTTCGCTCGACGAGAGATCCTACACCCCGTCCTGCGTTGACCAGGAAAGCGGCAGCGGACACCAGGCTTGCAGCACCGCTGCCTCGTGGGAAAGCGCGGGTGACCGCGCACGGAGGCAAGGGCCCGAAGAACACCCGCATGGCCGTGAACGGACGCCATGCCCGAGTCGATACATAGCCAACTCTCTCCACCTGTGGTTCGCCTCCCACCACTCGAACCCTCAACGTGCCGTGCTCCTCGATCCCGATCAACGCCTCGCCGTCGACGAGCTCGCCACCCAGTCGAAGATTTGCCAGTTGTCGGCCTCGTGCACACTTTGGCTTTCTCCCAGTGCCGCAATGCGACGAACCAGCTCGTAGTTCACCGCCGACAACTCAAAATTTGTGCTACGGTGTTCGGCGTCAGCCTCCACCCAGCCGCGATACGCTCCGCGTCATCAACGGCAATCGCTTCGAAGGACAGGCTAGACGGCGTGTCGAAAACATGTCGGATGTTCTGCTTCTCGACGGACACCAAAAACCTCTGGCCGCACGTTTCGTACCCGGAGTAGCCGTAACGCTGACGCTGACCACTGAGGTACGACAGATGGAAGCCTTGCGCCTTCATGTGCTGCACGCAGTGGTTCATGAGCAGCGTCATGTACCCTTTGTCCCGATGCGCCGAATGCGTCGACACACCACCGATGCCGCCGACCTTGAGCACAGTCTCACCCACCTGCCAGTACATCGGAAAGAGACCGACGATGGCGCGAATCTCTCCGTTCACGCGCACCGCGTGGTTGCACGCCATCAACTCTTCCGTGGGTTGATAGATTGATGGCAGCATGGCGTGGAAGTCGTGAGGCCTTTCCTCACCAAAGACAGCGTTGAGAAAAGCCATGCCCTCGTCGAAATCGGTGGCTGTTAGCTGGACCACCTCCTTACTCATCTGCGTCTCCGTATTTCAGGCAAAAGCGGAAGGACTGCGCGTTAGTCCTATTCACCTGCTGCTCAGGAATGCACGGCATTCCATCCTGTCCCTTCAACCGGACTTTGAATACCGAAATACGACGGACTTTGCCAAGCCAAGCTGCTTGGAAATACTGGCATAGCTCACCCCCTCTTTTCGCATCGCCCTAATCCGCGACTGCTTTGCAGCGCTAATCCGGGGCCTCCCGATGGGATTTCCAGATTTGGTCCCGGCCCTCTTCGCATTAGCCATGCCAGTTTTTACTCGCTCCCGAATCATCTCGCGCTCAAACTCCGCGATTGCGGCCAGCACCGTAAATATGAGCTTGCCTGTTGCCGTGGAAGTATCGACCTGCTGCTTGTAGGAGATGAAGTCCGCACCGAGACTCTGGAGCTCCTCCAAGGTGGACACGAGATGTGAGGTCGAGCGGGCGAAGCGGTCGAAAGCCCATACCAAAACGATGTCGGCCTTGCGCTGTCGAACGTCGCCCATCATGCGGACCAGCTCCGGTCTCTCTCTTGCGGCTCCCGAGCGATGGTCCACGTATTCGCCGGCTACCTCGAATCCCCTCTTGTCTGCATACTCCCGCAACTCGGAGATCTGGCCATTTACAGACTGATCCACGGTTGATACACGGTAATAGATCGCTGCGCGTGCCATTTTGGCCCTCCTTCAATATATCTTAAACGTATACTTTTATGATATGCCATCTCAAGAGGAAATCAACTAATAATTACGAGGACTTGCGGCTGGCTGTGCAGAGACCCTTTAAGAACCTTTGCTTAAGGACCGAAGCGACTATCTGTGTCAGCGCTAGGGGACACCCCCAAGAATTTCCTGGGAACAATCGAAATGGGGAGCTATTCTCTATTCTACTTACACAAGGGGCGTTGTACGAGATTGGGTGGCAATCAACGCAGCATGAGGAAGGGAGCATCTGGTGGATGAGCGTTCGCAGCGTCTACCGATCAGCCCCTGGCCGTGGCGATCCTAGTGATCGGGCGCACTCACAGGGCAGGGCAAAGTCAAAGCGCATGAATAGCGTCCGTTACAGAAAACGAGCGCGAATACAGAAGGACAAACAGTAATGCCGACAAAGACTCCACAGGAACTTCACAGCCTGGTCACCAACATCCTCTTAGCCGTCGGCGCCACCGAGGCAAACGCCAGCCGTGTAGCTGAAGCCCTGGTCTCATCGCACCTGGCCGGTGTCGACCCTCACGGCGTCTGGCACCTTGCGGGATACGTGCGCGACATCCGGGATGGCTACTTGGTGCCGACTGCCGTGCCGGAAATTGTTAGCGAGACAACCGCCACTGCGCTTGTCACAGGCAACTGGACCTTCGGCTTCGTGGCCGCCAAGTACGCCATGAAGCTGGCGATTCAAAAGACCGGGAAGCAGGGGGTGTCGGTGGTAGGTATCGTGCGCTGCGGTCAT
The DNA here is from genome assembly GCA_965217095.1 of Candidatus Latescibacterota bacterium. GTDB lineage: Bacteria > Latescibacterota > UBA2968 > UBA8231 > UBA8231 > CAYNZV01. Next base: position 3,302,472 of record OZ244235.1, on the reverse strand, counting down.
ATCGGCCGCCTGGGCGAGTACTCCGAGATGGCCGCGGCTGAGGGTATGGTCTCCATGGTCTGGGCCGGCGGCTACTCCGAGGACCAGCAAACGACCATGCCCTACGGCGGGCTCAAGCCCATATTGCACACCAATCCGCTGTCCATGGGCTTCCCGGCAGGTGATGAGGTGCCGATGATTCTGGACTTCGCCACCACCGGCGTCAGCGGTTCCAAGGTCGTGCAGGCCAGGGACAGGGGCGAGAAGCTTCCCTCGGGCAACATCGTTGACAAGGACGGCAATCCCACGACCAACCCCGACGAGTTCTTCAACGGCGGCGGGCACCTGCCCTTTGGCGGGCACAAGGGTTACGCCATCATGCTGGCGGTGGAGACCCTCGGTCGGATCCTCACCGGCTCAGACTCCTATGCTGAGATTCATCGCGGCGGCTTATACAACCGCCACCAGGGTATAACCATAGTCGTCGTCAAGGCCGATGTCTTCCAGCCTCTGGGCGACTTCACCACCCGAGTGGACGATTTGGAGCGCCGCATGAGGGCCGTGCCGCCGGCACCCGGTTTCAAGGAAGTCCTCGTCCCCGGAGACCTGGAGAGCCGCTCGCGAGAGGCCAGGCGTGACGGTATTCCCGTTCCCGACGACGTCTGGAAGGTGCTCACCGACCTTGCGACGGAGGTCGGCGTACCGGCTGAGTAGAGCCTGCGGGTATTGACGATCACCTTGGGGGTGTTGGCTTGTCCTGATTCTCAGGGCGGGTTCGAATCCCGGCACCCCGACCACTTTGAACGTAGTGCAACTCTCTGTTTTCGAAGGGGGTTGACTTTTCCTTTTGGGGCCCAACATCCATGACTAAGCTAAAAGACGTCAACACCACCGACATCCGCGACGCAATCCGGCTCGGGTGTCACACCATGTGCAACTCATTTAACGCCGACGATGCCGATATCCCTTACGGCGCTGCCCAAGCCCGACCCCAGGCCGAGGCTCTGTTTAGACCAGGCCATGAGGCTCATCACCCGGGACGTCACCTGAACGCCCTGCTCAACGCTGAAGATGCGGCCGGTATCGAGATCGACGAGGATTGCATCGAGAAACACACAAGGGCGGCTTTCTTCTCCTACTCTCAAGTTGCTTTACCCCTTGAGCGAATCGGCAGGTACACGGGTGGCAAGGGCACGCCCATCGAGCTCGGGGACCACAGTATCCGCGAGGGTTTCCATGCCCTATACGCCTTGACCAAGTATCGTGGGTCCGATCGAGCCCGGGAGCTCGCCGAAGCCAGCATTCAAATCATATTCGACTACTGGGTCCCCAACGAGCATTGGGACTACGAGCGAATCGAAAAAGAGCTGCCGCTGACGATCGAGCGCATTGACGAGACCCACTCCTTCATTCAGCGTCTTGCCCGCGCCATTGGCCCGCTGGTCAAGCTCTACCAGGTTACGGGTCACGAGCCGGCCCTCCAACTCGCGGAGGTATTGAAGGAAAAGGCTATTCGCGACTGTTACTGGGAGGACGGCGCCTTTTCGACGGCACGCTTCGGCAATCACGCCCACTCCACCACGTCTGTGATGTCGTCGCTCGCCCAGTTGGCGGACCTTACCCGCGACGCCGGACTGATTGCTTGCGTGAAGGCCTTCTACGACAACGGGCTGTGGGAAATGCGTGACCAGATCGGCTGGAGTATCGAAGTGACAAGCCTGTTGGACAACTACCCTGACAGGGGCGAAGGCAACAACACGGGTGACATCGTGGAGACTGCGCTGATTTTAAGCCGCTGGGGACATACCAGTTACTACGCCGACGCCGAGCGCATACTGCGTAGCCATCTGCTCCCCTCTCAGCTCAGGGACGTCTCCTTCATCGTCGAAGCGGATAACCCGGATGGAGTGGACGCCGCGACGAATTTTGCCCAGAGAATTCGCGGCGCCTGGGGGTTTCCGGCTCAGTACGGCCACGAGCCCGCCGGCATTTGGGAGACCGACAACGCTCGCATCGGCTTTCACCAGGACATTGTGGGTGGAGTGGTCGGCTCCTTGTGCGAGGCCTATCGGGAGGTCACACGGTTCGATGAGGCGGGGCACTGGGTGAACCTGCTGTTCGATCACGAGACGACGGACATCCAGGTCCGGTCTCCCTACACCCATTCCAGGTTGGAGGTGAGGATCAAACAGCCCGGCGCGCTGCACGTGCGAATTCCGCCCTGGGTGGAGCGCGATGGGATGAAGGTGTCTGGACCGGTGGGCACAACCCACTTCTCTGAAGACTATATGGTCTGTGCGGAACCGGAGGTCGACCAATGGATTGCCTTCGACTTCGATTTGCCGGAGCACGAGATGACGCTGACCTTTCGCGATACCGAGACCCGCGCTCGCTTCCGTGGCGACGAAGTTGTAGCTATGGACAATTTCGGCACTGACCTCACCTTCTTCGACCCCTTCGAGTAGGAAGGGCAGATTGTGGGCGACGGGGTCTTCAGTTTCGCGTTCATCACCGATCCTCAAATCGGAATGGACAGGGCCTCGGGCTTGCATGAACCCGGGTCTGACAAAAAGCGTCTGGATCGCGCCATCGCCTACGTAAACGAGAGTGGGGTCGACTTCGTTGTGTTCGGCGGCGATCAGATAGAGAACCCCGGCGACGAGCATACAGACTCACAGCTTGATGCGCTGCAGGATTCGTTGTCTGGCTTGACCGTGCCTTACTACGGGGTGGTTGGAAATCATGAGCAAGGCGATCCGGCGCAGCGTTGGAAGTACGTTGAGCGCGGACTCCCGGTCCGCTTCTCGCTCTCCCATAGAAACGCGTTCCTGGTTGGTATCAATGCCTGGTGGCTTAGGGGGGAGTTCGGCGATGACTACGCCGAGAAGGAGCGGGATTATTTGGCGAGCCAGTTGTCTCAGGTACCATCGGACTGCAGGCACCGTTTCGTCGTCATGCACTGGCCGTTGTTTAATTGTCATCCGCAGGAAGAGGACACCTATTGGAATATGTCCAACAGGAGCGACCTTATCGATCTATTCAGGAAGTATGAGGTCTCGTGTGTTCTCAGCGGTCACTGGCACCAAGACATCGATGCGCGCTGGCATGGCATCAGCCTGGTTACGAGCGTGGGAACCTCCGGACCTCTACAGTATCCCGAAGAGCTCTCTTTCAAGGTCGTAACCCTGTTTGAAGAGGGGTGGTCGGCCCGCAGGGTAGCGGTCGGAGGTAGCTGACTTGAGGCGAGCCATGCGCGAGTCAATCCGGCAACTGGGCGCCGTTTTTGTGATCGGGATCCTGTCCTGGGTATCGCTGTCGGCTCAAGAGCAGCGCGCTGCGGGCACCTCTGAGCTCCATGCCACGCGGCCGCATCTGCGCTGGGAGCGACCGAAATACCGCAACTTCGCCTACCAGAACTTCAGTAACTACCCGGATCATACGGTGCCTTACGAAGACTCGCGGCGGACCTACTTCGGTCCCATGGGCGACTATCTGACCACGGGCTACGATCTCTACAAGTGGGAGGAGGTGCGCACCCCGGGACAGCAGTACGGCAGCGGCATATTCAAACCCAACATCATGTATAATTTGCAGTGGGAAAAGGTCTATCATGCGGTAGCTGTCTTCCGGGACGGCTACCGTGACTGGGGTTTCAGTTTCATCGTCGGCGACCATCTGATCGCCCGCCTGTCGCCTCTGGTCCTGTCTATGACCGATTTCAACGGTTTGCGCTTCGATCTGTCGACCCGCTATCTCAAAGCAACGGCATTGGCCTCGAGGATCGAGCGGCCCCACAGCTACCAGGAGTTGGCCAATGTTTGGGCCGTGGAGTACACCCACTTCGCCGACGACTCGACCCTGTTGCTCGGCGGGCGGTTGCAGGCGGATCTAGGGGTCGGCACTCTGGGCTTCAACCTGTCCAATTCCCACGTGTACCAGAGCACGCAGTCGGGGAACAGTCTCAAGGGGCGCCTGCGCCCTGACCAGCCGCTGATGGACTGGGTGGTCGTGCGTTTTTCGGACGATTCGCCCAGGGACGGGATTGCCGGAGCTCACATTCAGGATGTGAGACTCATCGTCAACGGCTCGTCGCGCCCCGACATCGTGCCTCTGGTGGTGAGCAACCCGGCCGGAATACGGCCCCAGGTGGGCACGATTTCCTCAGCGACGGGCGGCTTTCGCAACACGGACTACACTCGCTTTCAAGGGCATCAGCTCTACTACCGGGGACGGAACGACCTACCTCTATATTCCGATTACTTCGTGCGCCGGGACCACGAGAAGGGCGAGGATGTCAGCTCGATCTCCAACCTCAAGGGTCTGCTGTCTGGCTTCCAGATCGAATCGCCGAGCGGACCGCTGGCCGCCGACGGCGACAAGGAGATCGCCTTTCTCTACGATTTGTCGGAAGATCCAGTGGTGGAGTCGGTGGAGATCGAGGTCTTGCTGGGCAACGACTTCCGGGCGGACGTGGCCACCCTCTACGAGGTGAATCCGAGAGGCAAGACCTATCATTCCCGGTATTCCGCCACCTTCTACAAGACCGTGGTTCGCGCTCGTGATAACGTGCAGGATATGACCAACCTGAAGCGAGTGTCTTTTCATGTGGGCGAAGACACGGGCATCTTTACCTACAGCGCCGATCTCGACCTGACGTTGCCCGGTCTGGAAATCAATGGCGAGTACGCGCGCTCGAAGTTGTATGCGCGCTATCCTGCGCACCTGAAGGGTGCCTCCGACTTTGACGCGAGCCCGCGCTTTGCCCAGAAGGATGACGCCTTCTACCTCAACGCGACGCACTGGTTTGAGCGCGGCCGCCTCGGTGCGGAGGCGTTCTCCATCAATCCCGAATTCACCACCACATTCCGGAGCTACCTGGTCAAGCAGAACTTTCGACACACCCATCTCATGGGCTTGTCGAACGAGACGATCTATTGGGATTTGGTGGAGGACAACGACGACGGTGATCGTTTTCCTGATCGACGCTACGGCAATCTCGTGGGCTTCCACAACGACGACAAGTCCTGGGACCTAGACGGCGTGTTTCTCAACCAGGACGAAGACAACGACGGGTTCTCGGACGTCAATCGGGATGGCGACATCTTTCCCGACTACGAAGAACCCTTTCTGATGTACGACGTGGAGCCCAACGCCTATGTCTATGGTCTCGATCGCAACAACAACGACGAACCGGATATCCGCGAAGACGACGGCCAGGTGGACTATCCCTACGATCCCGATCAGCGGGGCTACCACCTTTTTGCCCAGTACGATCTGACGCCAAGACTCTCGTTCGGCGCTGGCCACTACTCGGTAAACGAGATTGCCGGACCCGGCCGCAATCGCACCTCGTACGTTTTGCTGACCCTGGACATCCGCGGCGTGGGCGACCGCCGCCTGTTCTTCGCCGAGAACAACCTCCGTCGGGTGCAGGACGATATCGCCGACGAGTATCGGGTGCTTGACGACACCCCCATACGCGAATGGGTCTTTGGCTTCCGCGGTGTGAACCCGTTGCCGGAGGCCCGCGAGTATCAACCTTTTTACACCAGTGAGTTTGTCGCGGACGTGCTGCACTATGAGGACAGTTACGTCAACGAGTCCTACGCGGACCTGAACCTCAATCCGTGGTCCACCCTGAAGCTGCGCCAGAAACTGCGGGCGCGGTTCAACTGGCAGCAGGGCGGCTGGCTCTACAACGACACCTTTCAAGTGAAGCGTCGGCTGGACCTCTACGCTTGGGTCAGTAGGCTGGAGTTTACCAAACGCTGGGGAAGGCTCAGCCTCATCCCCCAATACAAGCTCATGCTGCTGCGTTTGGTGGACCGCGAGCGCGACGTGGATCTGATCTCCGAGTATCGCTCCATTCCTATCCTGCGGCTGGAGTATCAGCTGCTTGAACGCACCTCGGCGCGGGCGGGTGTGCAGGGCTTCGGCCCGATTCCGTACCGCCGTCGAGACGGCACAGCCAGGCGCGAGAGCTTCGAACAACGAACCGCGTTTTTGACCATAACCAATCGCACCGGGTACTTAGGCTACGAGCTGGTCACGATCATCGGTGTCCACAAAGACCAACGGGATTTCGACACCAATTTTCAGGACCGGCGCAATTTCGACAGCATGTCCTTTTTTGTGCGCGCGCTGGTTGGATTCACCGAATACGGCCGGCCTATCTAGTCGGTGGGCCGGTGGGCCCTCGGTCCGCATCCAGTCGAACTATTTGCCTTGGTGCCGGCCGACTGATTATATTAGTGGCCGGATGTACGCAGAAACTCTGCGACCTGGTCGCAGATTAACAACCGCAACGACATCGGGCTGCAACAAGTATCCGGCGCATACCGAAAGGAGGTGGTCCATTGAGTAGTACATCAACCACAGGGAGGTGGATCACCTGATAGCAGCCGGGTGGTTTACCACCTGGACTGGTGGACGTGAGTCCCGTGTAGGGATTTTCGTCTATTGGTTTTAGCCGGGCGCGCCCCTGTGGCGCGTCCGGCTTCTGTGTTTCTGATCTGATGCGGAGTGACCACAGTGAGGATCGTCAGGTCGGTGCCCGGGCGCTTACCTACCCTCGAAATCGACGCCCGCCGCTTCGAGAACCTCCGGGGTGATGAAGATCGGTGCGTTTCCTCGTTTGGCCATAACCATACCGTCGCTGGGACGACAGTCGATCAACAGGGGTTGTGCTCCGTGCTCGATACTGAGATAGGCGAAAAAGGTGTTTTCGCGCAGCGTGTGGATCACCAGCTGGCGCACCGCGGCGCTTCTCTTTCCCATAACCGATTCCATGATATCGTAGACTCCGGAATGCTCGGGTTGTTTGCCCTGTATGGCCAGGTGCAGCGATTGTGCTTCGGAGGCTCCAATCAGGATCGGGACTACTCGCGGCTCTGGCCCTTTGAGAAAGACAGCGACTACTTCCCCATGAGGTTGAAGCTCGATGATTTTTACGGATATGAGGTGGTTGCCGGCGGTCATGGTATGGCTGCGACCGTTGCAGTTGGACAGAGGGCTAGCGCACCCAGAAGGACTCGAACCCTCAACCCCTGATCCGAAGTCTATTTCAGCGCCGTTTCGTATCCAAATGTGTAGTATAAGGATACGTCTCTTGCACCAGCTAGTCTAATAACCTAATTCAACTCCAGCAATATCGATTTCGATCTGCGGATTTCGCGCTTTTTCCGCTACCAATAGTGTCCCGCACGTATCCAGGTTTGTAAGTAGGTATCTTGGTGTTCTCACGAGGCCAAACTACACTGCGGTGGCGGCAGCGTATACAACTGAACTATACTCAAATTGGTGGCGCGAATGCTGGCGGAAATCCTCTCAGATTAACAGTCAATGATAACCTAACAGTACCACGCTCTGGGAGTACTGTATATTTGAAAACCACCAACGCGACGCCAGGAACAACTGTAGTTTTTATGGCGAGCTTGGTGCCGCCAACACTGACACGATTTTCGTCTCAGTTCGTGACTGGTCTTGTGCCCACTAATTTTGGGGTTGTGGGTATGAAGATCGCAGATTCCCAAGGCGAGGCTAGTTTAGATTTCGAGCTTCCCCCGTAGTCTTACGCTAAGCACATTCGGTTCGTTCCTCCATCGCGGGTACCTGCGCTATCAAAGTCTTGAGGTAAGCGGGGGCGGAGGTTCCTCACCAGCGAGCCTGCGTGCTGCTGCCACGGTACAAGCGCCAGTATGCGCAAGATTTCGGACTAATTGTCCTTGATAAGGTTACCTAGTTGTCTGAAATTCTCTGAACACATCCCGGGGCTGAAAAGCAAACCTGCGTTGACCCTCAGCGCTTATTCCCCGGACTTAATGAACTGTTCCCTTCATCTTATCTAAGCGAGTATAAGTCTTGCCAACTTTGCCGTTTAGGTTTCAGCCCGCAGGTTTCATGAACACGACCAGCACCCATGTTTTCTATCTTTTGTTCGCGCTCTTTCTCATTCGAGGTATTTCAGAGCGTATGGCCCTGTTTGGCGCGCTCAGGGCCCCTGTCGAGAGGATTCAACAACATCACTTGTACCAGGCCGCTCTGTACATCACCTCGTTACTAATCGTCGGCTACCTTTTGTTTGCCGCCATCGAAGGAGTACTCAGTCACGGAAATTATTTTCTGCTGTTATTCTTTATAAGTGGTTCAGTATTCACTTTTGCCGAGTACTTTTTCCCTTTCCAAGAAATAGACTTCAAGGGTTGCATTAAAAACGATTTAGTCGCGTTCTTCACGGTCCACCTACTGAGCAAATTTAAAGATTTGCTAGTCGTCCCAATTGTGATGTTTACTTACTCTGTTCTCGGCAGCTTTGAACTTTTGGCGGGATTAAAACATTTTGTAATCGACAGCTATATTGTCGACTATTCACTGGTTTATCGAATTGTGATGTTGTTCCTCGTAAGCGATCTGATCTACTACTGGTTACATCGCCTACTACACACCCGCCTGTGCTGGCGCATGCATGTGTGGCATCACAGCATCGAGCAACTGTATTGGTTCTCAGGTGTGCGTGCGAGCTTTCTTGACAATGTCATTCGAAATTTCAGTAGCATCCTACTAGCGTGGTTCTTCCTGCCCAACTGGATTTTCATTTACATTATCGCGGTCACCGTCCTAGCCGATCATTGGATGCACGCCAATATACGCTTCAGAATGAAATGGCTCGAATGGGTCATGGTCACCCCCAGATTCCACCGCCTGCATCACGCCAACCATCCCAGTGTCTATAATGCCAGCTTCGGTGGCTATTTTACTTTCTGGGATCGCTTATTCGGTACCTATCAAGATGCTGACGACTTCGACGATGACTTAGCGCTTGGGGTATCAAAGAAGCCCAATGCCGTTTGGATGGCGACTGGGGTTTAGGGTGGACGGAAGTTGGGCCGAGCTAAGTAAAAGGCCAAGCCGCGCCTGGTGGAATTCACCAGATTTGCGGTCGCGCGGAAACTCTGAAGCGAAACCTCACCAGCGCCAGATACGGGATCGTTTGGCGGGCGTGGCGACCGGCGACTCAGGAAACGCGTCGAAGCGGCGCCGTGCGGGATGGATTTCGGTTCCTGAACGGGATGTAGACGCTACAGCGTATCCAACGGTCCTCGTTAGCTTATCCCAGCCAACTGCTGCTCTACCGCAACGGCCTGCTCCAATTGTTTCATGTAGCCAATGGAGCCCTCCAAATAAGTCTTGGTATCGGGTCTGGCTGGGACGCAATCCAGAGAGAGATAGCCGTCAAAGTCAATTTCATCGAGTTCTCGGATCACTTGGGTGAAATCAACATGGCCGGTACCCGGCATCTGACGGTTGCTGTCAGCCAGATGGATGAGCATAAGCCTTGGTCCTGCCCGACGAATCGCGCTGGGGACGGAGACATCTTCCATATTGGCATGGAAAAAGTCTACCATCACTCCGAGGTTGTCTTCACCGACCTCTTCTGCCACACTCACGGCATCCACCACGCTGTTCATAAAGCCTGCATAGCCCTCAAAGCGATTGATCGGCTCCATCGCTACGCTCACGCCCTGCCTGGCCGCGTGCTGACTGATTTCGCGGGCCGACTTGACAAAGTTTTCGCGAACGATGTTCAGAGGCGTTTCGTGAGCTGGATATTGGGGTACAGCGGGCGCACAGCAGATCTCATAGACCCCCACATTCAACTCTACAGCCAAATTCGTACACTTCTTGGCATAGTCGATGGCATGGCGTTTGACTGCATCATCCGGTGAACCCAGATCTCTGGCTTCACCTGCGTGCCAAGTAGCCCAAGCCCCCAGCAATGCGGCCACTTCTAATCCTGCGGCTCGGGCTATATCTGTGACTTCACGATAGCGTTCCAATTCAATCCGGTCTGGTTCAGCAGTAATATCTACGCCATCGTAGCCTGCATGCGCCACCCGCTCAAATACTTCGCCCGGGTTATCCCATATGTTGAGACCGAATGTCGCCAGCGTGTCTATAATGATCGAATATTTTAGAGCCATTAGCAGTTTCCTCTAGGTTGCTGGCATAAACTGGCAACTTGTGTGTCCTTTGGTTGATATCGATCTAATCTTTCCGTCCCATACGTTGCTTCAACCCTTCGTAGCTATAGGCATCACTGTGCAGAAAGTCAAAGAATGCTGCCTCTTCCTCCAGCACGCGTTTGCTCTGTGCTACCACATCCTCAGCGATTTCAATGGGCACATGAACAATCCCGTTGGCATCGCCGTGAAGCAGATCGCCGGGTTGGACTGTCAGGCCGCAGACCGATACTGTCAGGTTGAAATCATGATAGACGCCATATCCGTGAGATACCACTGAACCTGGACAAAAAAGTTGAAAGCCTGGCGCCCGCTCTTCAACACCCCGAAAATCACGCCCTCCCAACTCTGTGACCATGCCAACCGCACCAAGCTTTTGCAGGGTGGCCGCAAACATATCACCGATCAGGCAAGTGCGTTGGCGGTCTGGTCCCACGTACTGTGCGACCAAAACAACGGGCTTTGGTGCATCGTGGATAATATCCAGTAGTTCATGGAGCCGCATGGGGCGATTATCACCAGCAGTTGTGGTGTCCGCCGTACAGGTTATAGCGTATCCGACCATGGGTGCCAGTTTGGGAAATTGGCATGGCAACTCCCAGGAGGCATATCCAGTGACTGGATCACGTAGATTGAAATGCTCGATTGCATTGGCAACCGTTGCGCTGTCAATCTGACGCAGATCCTCGATAACTTCAGAGGATATGAGTGGTTCTGCCATATGTGTATCTCCTTAACGCGCTTCTAAAATTTAAATTATTCACGAAGTCACATGAGGGATTCTGGCCTACGGCTGATTCGGCCAGGTGGCGGTTGGTGAGCGGGCAGGTCAACGAAACGTGGGAGTTCCCGACAGGGTAGGGGATTGGCGCCGTGGGTGTGCCTAAAACTACAAAAATAGCTCGACAGCTATACTCAGACCATTTTCTGTGCCTACAACAACCGTCCAAATTCGCCAAAGCCGATCAGATTGCGCACGAAAAGCGTCCACCTATCAAAGTTTCTGAAGCGCTGAAAACGCTCGTCGAAGTCCAGCTCTTCTCGACTGAAGCCGATGATCGTATACATGTCATAACCGAAATAGCGCGAGCGGTTGGTCAGCGAGACAACCGCGGTACGCTGCTCAAGACTGTTGCGCTTTTCGGTCCGGTCTTTGAGCCGATAGGGCAGCGGCCCCCAGCCCTGTGCCCCCACTTGCAGCGTCGTCCGGCTCATCAGCGGATACCTCAGTTTGAGGATCGGGATCATCCGGTACTCGGAGCGCAGGGCCAAGTCGGCCTCCTGGTCCTGCAGGCGCAAGAGCAAAAACTTGAATTGGGGCACCACGCGCAGCTTGCCCCACTGCCAGGTATAATCCACTCGGCTGGTCACCGCCCAAAAGTCCAGCCGGCGCTGGCGCTGGAAGCTGTCATTGGCCAATCGGCCTCCCTGCTGCCAGTTGACCCGCAAGCGCAGCTTCTGCACCCAATTCAGCGTCGACCAGGGTCGGAACGCCCCCTCCAGGTAGGTCTCGTTGACATAGCTGTCCTGGTAAAACAACAGATCCTGATGCCGGCTGATGTCGAAAACAACATTTTGCACTACTCCATTATTTCTACTAGAAACAGCATCCACCAGCTCCAATGCAATGGCTCTACTGAATTCGTTGAATTCGTCAGGGATATCGTCCTCTACCCGGCGGAAGTTGTTCTCGAAGAAGAGCCGGCGGACCCGTGCGACGTCCTCCCGGCGGTAGTTCAAGAGGGCATAGGTCGAGCGGTTGCGCCCGCCGCTGGCCAGTCCCTTGACCGCGTAGCGTCCCACCCCCACCGACCCGTGCCGGCTCAGATCCACCTGCCCGAAGAGGTGGTAGCCGCGCTGGTCCGCATCGTAGGGGTGGTCCGGGAACCAATCGTCCTCGCGATGGTCGGGCTCGTCGTTGTGGTTGCGGTCCAGGCCGTAGACGTATTCAGGGGGCTCCACCTCGTACATCAGAAAGAGCTCTTCGTAGTCGGGGATGCCATTGAAGTTGCGGTCAGTATCCACAATCCCGTCTTTGTCTTCGTCCTGCCCCGGGAAAACTCCATCCCCGTCATTACCTCTCTCCGCGCGACGATCATATGACCATGGACTGCCCAGGACATTGCCCAGGATGATATCCTTCCAGCGGTCCCCGTCCTCGTTGTCCTGCACCAACCGCCAGATGATGGTATCCTTGGCCAACCCGGCGAAAGGGCTGTAGCCGCGGCTCGATGAGTACCCGAAATCCTTGGGCAGATAGGTCTGCATCTCGGTCGTAAAGTCCGGGTTCATGGAAAAGTACTCCGCCCCCATCTGGCCGCGCTCGAACCAGCGGACCGCATTGACAAAGTAGGCCGAGCCCCGATTCGCAAAGCGTGGACTTGCATCGAACAAGGATTGCCTCTCTAAGTGGGCCGGATAGCGCCCATATACCGCCGAGCGCGCATACTCGCCGCTGACCTCCAGGCCTTTCAGCGCCAGATGCACGTCCGCACTGTAGGTGAAAATCGCCGTGTTTTCGCCCACTTTGAAGCGCACCCGCCTGAGATTCGACCTATCCTCGACGCTGCCCCGGGCGCGCAGGACGGTGCGGTAGAAGGTGCCTTGAAACCGCTGCTCGACTTTGGAGGCGGTCGCGCCGCCCTTGCTCAAGCGCAAGCCGGACCACTCCACCCGGTAGTCATTGCCCAAAAGCGCTTCCACCTCCACCGACTCGACGTGGGGTTCCGGCCCCAGATCGAAGAGGTAGACCAATTGCTCCTCCCTATCGGCGTGCAGGACCCCCCCCGGGTCTTCCAGCGCAAAATTCGCCAGCAATCCCTCCACGTGGGCATCCTTGCTCACGTCTTCACCCCTTTCGTGCGCCAGGCGGTAGAGATAGTCCGCATAGAGTGGGATCTCCTGCCCCCGGTAATACTGGGGAGGTCCGCCGATACTGTTGTAGAAGACCGGAACGAAGGCACCCGATGAGAGCGTGCGCCCTACCTGGGATGAGGCGCCGGCCTGCTGCCGGACTACCTGCGGCAGCAGATCGGGCCGCGCCTGGCCATTGAGGATGAGCCGCACCTCCTGGACCACGGCCCCACCCCGCCCGTCGGCGGGCGCGTCATCCGAAATGCGCACGATGAGCCACTCGTACAGCGGCTGATCCCGCCGCAGCCGGCCCTTCGTACTGTTGCCCGGCTGCGTGCTATTGTAGGCGTGCAGGTTCACTCCATTTAGACCCAGGCGCAACGCGCCTAAATCAGCCTGGGCGCGGCCGCCTGCAAGCAAGGTGGAATGGTTGACTTCGACCTCTGCGGCATTTTCGGAGCTCAGGTACGACTCTCTATTCGGCCGGGCAATGCGCGAGCCCAGAGCGGTGAACTTCACGCGGGGCAGAGACACGTCCAGCCGCAGGCCATTGAAATCCGTCATCGACAGGGTCAGCGGCGTGAGGCGGGCGATCAAGCCGTCGCCGACGATGGCGCTGTAGCCCCAGCCCCCGTAGCCGTCGCTCGCCACCACCACATTGTTGAACTCATCCGACCAACTCGCCCAGTCTTTGGAGAGCTCGCTACCCCAGCGCTGTTCCGGCTGGCGCCGCTCGATCCAGGTGAACAGATCGTACCCGGTCGCGAGGTAATCCCCCAGAGGGCTCCACAAGGCCTGCGCCCGCGCAGTCTCCCTCGTACTTTGCCGGGTTGCAATCCCGGCCTCACGCAGACCCCAGCTGTGAGCCTCGTAGTTGGTGAAGGGATCAAAGGCAAAGTTCCTGTAGGATGGCCGCTCGTAGCGCAGAAAAGGCCGGTGCTGCCCCACTTCGGGAATCGCCAGACGAGACGCTTGCTCTGCACCTGCCGTGGCCCATACCAGCAATAAGAAGCTCCAATATCTATGGAACGATCGCCACATTATGAGCTCACCTCCAATCTCCATGTTCACATTCACCGATTAGAGACAGGTATCCATTGCTTTACTTTCGCAAGTGATGTTCTAGACAGAACAATAATGTAAGCGCTTGATTCGGGTCAAGATCTGGCAAATAACGTCTGGTCTATCGCCACCGCGGCGAATGCATCAACTGCGTCATGCTTCATTCTGGGTACCATATGGACACCGAGACAGGAACAGAATAGAAAAAGGCACTTGCTTTCCCATCAAGAAAGAATTACAAGTGCCTATTTTTAATATGTTTAAGATCTGGCGCACCCAGCAGGACTCGAACCCGCAACCCCCTGATCCGAAGTCATGTCCTTTACATTATATACTACTCTGGTGTGCAGTGCCTCTGTCTGGTTCTTAGGGATCGAGCTCGTGGGACATGGGTGTGGAATGGGAGAAAACGTGACACAATGCGTGTACAATCTAATTTTCTCCGTCCCGTAGGATAGCCGCTTAATTGCCTCCTGCTCGTGGTCTGGAGAGGTGTGGGCGTAACGCAGGGTCGTGCTCAGATCTCGGTGCCCCATCCAGGATCGTACTGTACGAGGATCTACGCCTTTCATCAAGGCGTGTGAGCAGAAGGCGGTGGCGGAGCTGGTGGATGGTGATCTTCTCGATTCCGGCCTCTCTGGCGGCCACGTAGAGCGCGGAACGGAATTCCACCCGATGCTCTTGCGGATTGCCTGCTTTCGGAAACACGTATTTGCTCACGGGCTCTCTCGGGTGCTCCTCCAGGAGTTTCTTCAGTTCCGGGGCGATCGGGATGCGGCGGTCCTGGTTGCTCTTATTCCTCCGACCTTCTCGTGACACGGCCGCGATTACCCCCTCTTTCAGATTGACGTTGGTCCACTCCAGGCGCAGGATCTCCATTTTCCGCAGCCCAGCATACACACCGATCCCTACTGCAGCCCTGACATTGATATCGATCAGCGATATCAGGTGAACGACCTCATATGCCGACAGCAGCTCCGGCGGATTCGGCGTCTCCTTCAGGGCTGGAATGCCGCTTGCCGGGGAGGTCTTCAGGATTCCCCAGCGCACCGCTCGTTTGAGCACGCTTTTGATACAGGAGAGCTCGCGATTGACCGTGGCTGCTGTGGTCCGTTTGGCCCGCTTCCAGTGCCGGTGTTGGTATTTCTGCCCTTTCCGCTGGCGCTGATAGGTCTCGATATGCTTGGTGGTGATCTCATCCAGGCAGATCTCCTCGCCGAAGAAGGGAATGATGTGATCTAGAAGCATCCGCTCCTGCTCGGTATGGTGGGCGGGACTGTGGTTGGTCGCGCTCCACTGCAGAAACTCCTCCAGGGCAAACACTGCGAACTTGGGAGAAGCGACCTTGGGCTTGGGCGGGTTTGGATTGAAGGTCCCGGCCGCGATCTGAGTCCGAATCTGAACCTCAGCAGCCACGGCGTCTTCCTTCTTCCGGCTGATCGGGCGCCGTATCCTTCGATGGCGCAGAACCCCCTCCACGTCGACGTATTTGTAGACGACATCGGTGTACCACTTCTTGCCGCGCTTTGTCGGCATTACCCGGTTTCGGGAAGTATGCGGAGATCGTTGATCCAGGCCTCCAGATCTTCCTCTTTATACCTAACCTCATGACCAAATTTGACGTATGGAGGACCCTTCTTTTTCCGCCGGCAACTCTCGAGTGTTCGCGGAGAGAGGTTGACGAAATGTGCGGCTTGCGCTTCGTCCATGAGTATTTGGCGCCGAGCCGCAGGTCTCGTTGCTTCCATGTCAGGCTCCTTTCGCATCGATCTTGTCTGCAACTGGAAGTGTCTCTCCTTGATCCTCACTCACTGTGGGTCTACCATTGCCTCAAAAGGAGGTCCCCAATGGGAGTCTTGCTCGCGGTAGTCTTGATCGTTTCTACGTCTCAAGCTGAACCAAGCCGAGCTGTTGAGTATCTTATGAGCAATCCAGTCACCATGTGGGATTGGGGGGGATACCATCTTCAGAACGACATTCAAAAGCATCTTGATCAAACCCAGAAAGCCCTGCTCACTGAAATCGACGGCGGAGCTTTCGTAACGCTTGTTTACTACCCCCCAGCAAATCGGTTGACCATTCACACTTCTATTTCTCCTTACCGTTGGTCCAAAGCCATCCTGGACGAAGAAATGCGCAAGTTATCTTGCATAGGATTGATCCATGCTGTTCGTAGATCCCAAGTGCTTGATGCTTCTGGCAAACCCGTTACGGGCGAGCCTCCTCACAGCTTACTTTATCTGACGTTTGGACACGACGATTTCACTCCTCTAACGCCGCGTCCTGACAACTTTGCTGTCGAACTGGATTTCATGACCGAAATCAAGGCATCGGTTTATTCCGGAATGGGGGCGAGAAAGGTAACTCATTGTAGCGCACCAGTGCGTGAGGGCGCGATCGCCTATGAGGAGGAGGACTATTGAGGCGCACCCTCACCACCACTTTCTTTATACCTGAGCAGGGGGCGGCGTACGGATTCAGTCATTAGTCTGGCAAAATTGGTTCACGCCAGCCTTTTCGTCTTGTCCATCGCAGCACCATCTCCGATAAGCGATGTTCAGGAATGCCGCGACTCCTGAAATATCGATGCAAAGCGCGCCGAACCTTTGCGCGCCGACGCCATTCTTGTGGTGATGTGTAGTATTCCGCAACTGGCATTTCTCCTCCTCAAGCTCACTTTCCCGTTGTCGATCTATGTAGTGGACCCTACGGGTCCAAAATTCCACGGATGGATGTCCCTGTCGAGAATAGCTCTGTCTCGGCAGGGATTTTTTTCGCTCATCCCTCAGTCTCCTTCGCAATCTTCATGAAGCGCCACGAAGGCGCTCATGCGCTGACCAAAACGTCTACCGAGATGGGCATTTTTAGGTTCAGGCGCTCATCACACCGAGTGCAGTGGCCAGTAGCAGGATCGGTGGTTGCGTCAATCACAACCCACGGTGCCTTGCTCATACGGTGGGTACTCCGCTACTCGACATAGCGCCCGGATTCCCTAAGCGCCACGAGTAGTCTCGTGGCTGCGCGACCCAACCGAGGCTGCTGCTCCATCCAGCGGATTATCCATTGCTGTTCGTCACGTCTGGCTGTTTTTTGGTCGAACGCTGCAGTGAATGCCGGCGATGCTGTAGGCGCCCTCATACAGCCGACAGACGATGCAGCCGAGCGCGGCGACCGCTTTCATGTAACGCCGCTCGCCTGCCGTTGGCGGCTTCCTGGCCTTCCTTTTGAGCGGAGACCTCTTTATGGGCTTCATGGAGCGCTTGAGCGGTTTGTGGCGCTGGATCATCTGCGCCTCGTCGCCTTGCGGCGCACAGGCTCCGTCTTCGCCCGGGTCCAGCATTGCAGACAGAATCCGTCCGTGCTGGTGAAGTGGACCAGCTCCTTGCAGTCGGCCGCCTCACAGCGAATTATGCCGGCCTTTCCTCTCTGAGTCCGCTTGCCGGGCGCGTCACATGTGTAGAGCTGGCGCTGAACGCCGTTGGACTTGGTGGTCATGAGAGCTGCGGTCATTCTGCCGCCTTGATGCTATAGCTGTCCTCGCCGCGAACTAGATTCACACCGTCCGGGATCTCGCCTTGGTCCTTGATGAACTTCAGGACCTCCGACTTCGCCACCGTGACCTTGGTCAGGAGATCTTGCCAGTTGTTCTCTATGATCCAGGCCATGAACTGCTCTTCGTTCTCGATCCCGATCTTCTCGCGACCCGCCGTCCGGCGAATCGTACCGTGGATCATCTTCAGCGTCTTCTTGCCCTGCGCCTTCAGGTAGGCGACCAGCCCGCCCAGGTGCCACGACAGGCGGTTGTCGATCTTGGATAGCTCTCGCTCCCGATACGCCTCTATGCGCTGGATCTCGGCCTCGCAGACCCGGTTGATCTCGTCGGCTTCGCCCGTCCAGTAGCGATAGCAGCGCATGTGCTTCTCGGCGTCCTCGCGGATCTGGATATCGAACTCCGCCTCGTAGTCGAACTCTTCGAACATCAACTCGTCGTGTTGTTGAAGTGCAGCTGTCACAGTAAGACGCCTTGCCCTTTCTGGTCCCAAACCTGCAGGTAGTACTCAGCGAATCGTTTCCCCGATATGGTTTTCACCATTTTCTTGCGGATGTCCATGCCGTAGTCGGTTCTCAGTTCTCCAATACGTGCTGCAAGCCGAGTGCAGCCGAATTCCTGCTGGGTTTGTAGCGGCGTGAGTTTGTGTCCGGTTCGGAGGTATTGAGCGATAGCTTCAGTGGGACTCCATTCCAGGTGCGAGACTTAACCCTGGATTTCGGATCGATGAAGGCGGTGGTGCGGGCATGGAACATTCTCAATCTGTCTCCCGGACGTTGGCGTGAGAGCACACATCCGACGTACACGAATTCCTCGGTAGCGCAACGACTGGCAGCCGGATACTGGTGCGATGCCAACGGCGAAGCGGACCCCGGAGATTCTGATTCCGCTGTCAGCATTTGGTTCTGAAGAGGAGTGCCCCATGACGAATTCGCAGCGAAAAGCGGTTGAGCGCCCCTCGGTAATTGAGATCGAGTTCCGGTCCCAGGATGTCCATCTCGACGATATTGTTCCATACGCCGACGCCGACGTTCAGACTGCGTTTGAAGTCCTGGAAATCCGCCGACGTGTGGGCGAACTATGGTTTGCTCGCCAGGAAGACTTGGAGATGGGTGAGATGCACGAAGCTGAGGCGAAAATCATCCTCGAGAGGGCAGAAAAGAAGGCGGGCGAACTGTCGGCAGCGGCCCTGAAACTGGCCGAGGCTCAGTCTCGCCGGGCCAAGATTTTGGCTGATCGTGCCAGGTTCCGAACTCGCCATCGTGAGCTGGAGATTATGACGCATCTGCGGCGCGAAATAGAGGAGTAGAGCGATGGCATGGAGCGCGAGCCTTGGGGTTTCAGTCGGCGATGCGACGAAGGAGACCGACTACGACAATCTCGTCGCCAACGCAGAGTACCTGCAAACCAACATCGCCGTTGAGCACGATATCCCCACGTCGAGCCCGACCGCTGATCACCTGACGATCACTCCCGACGCAGATTCCACCAGAGACATTGGCGAGACGTCCACGCCGAAGCGTTTTGCCAATGTCTACACGGACAGCATCGGAGACTCCGGGCAACAATTACTTATTCCAGCCTCTTCTATTCGAGCGGCCAATAGTCCTTGTTTCAGTGCTTATGAGAACGCCGCGCAAAACAACGTCACTGGGGACGGCACGAACTACACGGTTTCGTTTAATACTGAAGTATTCGATCAGGGTGCAGACTTTGCTTCCGATACCTTTACTGCCTCCGTTACGGGTAGATACGCATTTTCAGCTTTTGTGCAGTTTGGCGGAAATGCCGAAACCAAAACTGCCTGTACCTTAGCTATTGTCACAAGCAACCGCACATATCGACTGTGGCAAGATAACGTCAATCAAACATGGACGGACGCAACGAGAAGTGGATCTGTGATTGGTGTTGACATGGACGCTGCTGACACCGCTACAGTGACTTTCTTGGTGGCTGGTGGCAGTAAAGACATTGATGGGGATATCCATTTAACCGGAGTTACCATATGTTCAGTGCATGGCGTATCCTCGCGCTGGCAAGCACTACCCGGGCTCGGTTGGCGAGTTTCAAGCCTGGTTTCGAACCGATGCGGACTGCCTGGACTACCTCGAATGGCTGCGGTGGCCCGACGGCTTCGTCTGTCCGAGTTGCGGCCACGAAGGCGGTTGGCGCTTGGGCGATGGCCGCTTCATGTGTCCGGCGTGTTCGACACGCAGTTCGGTGACGGCCGGTACGATCTTCGATCGGACGCGGACACCCTTGACGATATGGTACACCGCCTGCTGGCTGTTCGCCACCGGTAAAGACGGGATCTCGGCGTTGAGCTTGAAGCGAGTACTGGAGATCAGCTCCTACCAGACTGCCTGGGCCATGCCGCACCGCCTGCGGTCGGTGTTGGTACGTCCCGGTCGGGATCTGCTGAGCGGGACGGTACAGGTGGACGAGACCTACATCGGCGGCGCCGAGCCTGGGCTGGCCGGTGGCCGCGCTAGGGGCAAGAAGGTGCTGACCGGTATCGCAGTTGAGGTTCATGAGCCGAGAGGATTGGGGCGGTGCCGCATGTCGCCACTGGCCGATGCCTCTGCCGAGACCTTGCACGCGTTCGTGATGGATCACGTCGAGCCGGGCTCGACGATCATCACCGACGGGTGGCCCGCTTATCAGGGACTGGCTCAGCTCGGCTACGAGCACGATCGGCGCAGCCAGGGCGCGGCCCGCGCTCGGGGCGATGATCCCAACAAGCTGTTGCCCGCCGTGCACCGCGTTGTCTCACTGGCCAAGCGGTGGCTGCTGGGAACGCATCAAGGGGCCGCCGACAGTACCCACATGAGCCACTACCTCAACGAGTTCGTGTTCCGCTTCAATCGCCGCCGCTCCCGCAGCCGCGGCATGGTGTTTTATCGCGTGCTCGAGCTGGCCGTGGCCCACGAGCCGATGCGTTTCCAGGATCTCATTGCCAGCCGACGGCCGAGGAAGCTGCCCCCCGAGCCGCCCAAACGGCGAGGGCATCCCACGAGCCTGGAACGCCCAGGGGCAAACCGGCCGTGGCGGTCGGCGGCCGAACACTGATGGGGGTCGCGACGCACTCCGGTTAAATGGATACCCCCAAAGACATTGATATAAACGCGACTCTTACTCTCTTTTCGGGATGCCTAATATCATGAGAGACTTGACAGGCAACGAACGGGCCGTATTGGCCCATGTGGTCGTAGACCCAGACGCATGGTGGGCACATGCTACCAGTTTTACGAGGATCGACGAGGAGAAAGCGCTGGCAGCCAAGGTAAAGCGGTGGCAATCGTCATACGACGGAGAAGGTAACGACCCAGCCTATAAGACCCGCGCCGTAAGGCAAGCAGAAGAGGATCAACTTCAGATTGAAGCAGCAGCAGTAGCCAAGACAACAGCTGATGCCGCAAAGGTAGCAGCAGATGCAGATTTGCAAGCCAAAATAGATGCAGCTGTTGAGGCTGCATTAGCAGCAAAGTAGGCTGTAGTGGCCGATCCCAGCGCTGTACAAGCAACCAGCGACCTCGCCAGCATTCTCACTGGCGGCGGCGGCGCCATTGGCGGAATCGGCGGCACGCTCCTGCTGCTGCGCCTTCTGGGTAATCGCGGCAATAGCAACGGCAGCAACAGCCGCATGGACGTTCTGGAAGGCAAGATGGACGAGATGGTCCGCGAGCAGCAGGAGACCAATAAGCTGCTTTCCACGCTCACCGGGTACCTCCAGGGTATCATGTCGCAGAAGTGATGCCGTGAGACTCCTATTCCTGCTGGTTCTCCTGGTTGCCTGCGGTGACTCGCCTACCGCACATGACCCTCTCGCTGCGTCCAAGACAGACAACGCCATCCAGGACCGCCTCGCCGGCCACACGCTACGGTACACGACCAAGCAGTGGTCCGTGACCTGGAAGCTGGAGGACGGGACCTACGCGTTCGTCGACAGCCTCAATGGAGACCGGCGGATATGGTTCAATGGGCCGTGGTGGATGAGAGATAGCGGGTTCTACTTCGTGCGGGAAGATGGATCAGAAAATGCAGGACCAGGCGGAATCAGACTGCTGCCGCTGGAGATCCGGGGCGAGAGTTTGTACGATGAGTCGATTGAGGTGGTGCTGAACGGGTTTCGGTACGAGGTGGAGTGAGCGAGGGCAGGCCGCTGCCCCCCTTCTACGGCTGACGACCAACAATCAATTTGACCATGCGACCTTGCTCACTATTAACTTGCCCGTCGGCCTGTACTCCTATTTCCCTGAATGCTTTCTGCAAAATCGCAGCAGATTTCGGTGGATCGTTTCCAACGACGATTATCACCCCGACAGGCAATCCCGTGAATGTGGCTTGCGATACGCCGGCTGTGGACAAACCTGCCTTAATAAGGGCACTGTTGATTTGACTCGCGAATAAATAGGCTTCACCGTCGCCGTTTAGGCTGACGAGGTCAATGTTTGCGCCATCGAACTTTGAGAGAAACGCGACGAATATGCTCTCTTCCTCTGGGGTAAGGTTCCGGCCCGCTTGGTGGGTTGCAACTTGCTCCAATTCTTTTTTCTTGGGTTTTGCGTAGCTTCTCAGAAGCTTGTTCCAATTCCACTCGAAGCGTTTCGGCCGCCTTTTCAGCATTCTCAAGCCGCCTCTGTTCGACGAGATCCTTTTCACTTTGAAGTCTTGTTGCCCTATTTCCCGACACCCATGTGAGTGTCACTGCTATCGCAGTGAGGATACCGAAAATCACGAGGGCGAGCTGCATCCAATTGTTGAACTTGGAAACGGCCGCTAGTGAGTTCCACCATTCCACATGGATTCTCCTAGTGAGACTTGCGTGCTGCCCGCCCGATGCCTATCACGCGGAAGTTTCGCTGGTGTTCAGGGGGCAGGTTTTCGTAGGCTTCGCGCTTGGAGGGCATGCCGGGAAGGTAGGAAGCCGGCGAGGCGGGCTCAATTGTGGGAAATACTAGGTTGGTCGGGTCGAATCGAGGTGGTGCTGAACGGGTTCAGGTACGAGGTGGAGTGAGGGCAGGGCGGTCAGGTTACTTTAGTTCCCTGCTCCGCATGCTGCGACGCATGTGCCACGCGAATTCAGACACTATCTCGTCGTTCTGAATGTTGGGACCGTCGATCTTCAATTGAAGTAGCCCGGTACTGAGCCTGGAAAACGAAATGTGAAAGGACGGTGACTCAGGTCCCTCGTCTCGAGACCTTGCCTCTATGGTGCCTTGCTCAGAATCAGATCCAACCACTTGCCAGCCCATAGAGTCTGTCGCAGCTATCGCGGCGTCAAAAAGGACTCTCGGATTGGCTAGGAAATTGGGCCCTCTGGAAACATCTGGCTGGATCTGGGTTGTGCCGCCACACGCGGACAAGGAGATCGCCAGTACGAGGTATGAGAGGAGGTGCTGTTTCATGTTCGTTCCCTCCGAGCTTCAGGTGCGTGTAAGGGTGTAGCGGATCAATGTGCTCGAGCTCATTCCTGAAGCAATGTCATTGAGGTTGATATACAGGTGGCTTGTTAGATAAGAATTCTTGTTCACGTGAGCGGATCTGACATCCCGTATTTCGCCACTATGTATGTACGATGATTGAAGTAGATACGTCGAACCGAATGCTGAGATAGCTACCAATGCTTTCAAGGGTCTGGACAGCTCTCGAAGCGGACCTTCCTCGATAAGAGTGTACTCAGAAAGTGGACTATTCTGGGCTTCTTCCCAGAAGTTGCCGAACGGTTCAGTCACAGAACGCATCTCGTTGCTAGATGCCACAGCAGAGACCCACCGCTGATTGGCAAAGCCCGGAAACCCGATCATTACATAGGGCTGAGGCAGCGGGGCCGCAGTGCCGTTTTCAATCTCATACAGAACATCGAATCCGGCTGCAGCAAAGGTGTATTTCACTTTGAGAGAGATACCCGGCAACAGGACGTCGGGTCGAGAAAAAGTAACTTCAACCTGCTCAGAGGATTCCGCAATGGTGGGAATATTCCATGCTGGCTGGATCAGCTTTATCTGTTTCTTGACATTTGTGGGCCCATCTTCGTCATATCTGAACCACTCCCAATCGGCAAGGGGCAGCTTCGGATGGACGAAGTTTCCGGGCTGTCCACTCATCTCAAGCGAGACTATCCCAAAGGGACTGCCGTGCTTTATCACTGCAGAGTATTCGGGGAACCGAACAGAAGTTGTGAACGTGTTCGCGAGAACAGTAAGGTGTCTCGCAGGGTCCATGGATGAGCCTTCGTCACCACATCCGAGACAAGTGAGCGCTACAAGTAGAAAGTGTTGGGTGGCCTTGATGTATTTTGCAGCGTAAAAGAAAGTACTTCGATCGTCGGCACAACAGAATCTACCCATGTGGCGGAAAGTAGGAGGGTCGGAAAAATCGGTCAAGCGGATGGGGACAGCGACTGTCTGTGCTCGTCTACAATGATTCGTGGAGACAACCGCGTCCTTCTCAGGTGAGTACACGGGAGTGTAAGCCTGAGGCGGCTAATCTGGCCGCCGGCTTTCGCGTCATTTCGCTAGAATTTCTGCATGAGTGCCGCTTTACCATCCGATATTCGAAACCTTCACGAAATCTTTGTACCCGCAGTTCTCGCAGTGTAATTTGAAGGCCAAAGTGAAGCCACGCACCGCATGGCTCTTACACTCCTCGTCGTACGGATTTTTGGGCATTTCTTCATGTACTTTGTACTCAAGTATTCTCAAAATATGATCGTCCGGGCACTCGGGGCAAAAGAAGTAAAAGTAGTCAGTCTCACCCGTGGCACCTTTCAGCTGTCCATCAAAAACTGCGTCTGACCCGTGATATGGTCTGCGGCCATTTCCCTTGGACACTTTCCACCTCTCTTTCAGGGGAACGAGGTCAACCGATCGTTCTAACCAGCGTCCACGCGTCGTCCAAATCGCTCAAGCAAACCTCCATAATGATTTCATCTTTGGTCAGTAGCTGGTAGTACCACCGGGTTTCCTCTTTGTACCAGTGGTGCCCGCGCACTTTCCAGCAGTCCTGGATTTTGGCCACATCGTGCCACTGGCCGCGCCAGCACACCCGCATCGGCCAATTGTCGCTGGCCATGACCACTTCTATGGGCTCGTCGTACAGCTTCATGGGAAGCTGACGATGCGGTCAGCGGTGAAACCCTGTCAACAAAAAGCCCCCGCTATCTCTTTGGTGCAATAGCGGGGGCGATCGGCCTTGAGTTCCGGGCAAGGCTTACTCTGTATATCGGCTGGCGGATGCCTTCAATTCATCGCCGCGTGGAATATCTCGAGTTCCCGCTTGCCCTTCTCCGTAATGTCGATTCGACAGCTCAGATCCTTACCCTCGTACACGTGCAGCGTCATGCTGCCGTGGTCGATCAGCGTCTTTACGAACCGGACGAACCGGTCCTCGTGCTCCTCGCTGGCAAACTCCGCTCCCAGCTCCTTCTCGGCCCAGTTGACGTATATCTGCCGGACCATACGCCGGCGGCCAGCGTCGAGCTTTTCCTGGATTTCGCGTTTGGAGGGCATGCCGAGAAGGTACTAAGCTGGTGAGGCGGGTTCAATTGTGCAGGGTACGGGTACGAGGTGGAGTGGGGCGGTTCGAGGCTTGTGCTTCAGCTAATGTGAATGGGTCTTCAGTTGTCTTCCAAGCGCTACTATGACTGTCTCCAAAATATCCTTACGAGCTTCGTATTCTCCCATATCCTGCTCTAGCCGTTCCAGTGCTTCCCGCTGCCTGTTAGCAGCGATACGAAGCAATATAATGTCGCGCTTATTCTTCCCGACAAAGGAAAATAGTTGCCTAGCTTGTCCTGGTGTCAACGCCAAGGTCTTTCGCTAGCTTTTCGAACTCGCGATTCCGTTTCGGTTTCTTGCGTTTGACAATTTTCTTCATCGACTCAGTGTTTTTCTTCAGGTCGTTTTCGGCCTCTTCCATTTTCTTGTCGAGCTGTTTCATTTCCTCGCTGAATTCATCGACAACTGAGTCCAGCTGATCA
This sequence comes from Candidatus Latescibacterota bacterium, assembly GCA_965217095.1. Classification (GTDB taxonomy): domain Bacteria; phylum Latescibacterota; class UBA2968; order UBA8231; family UBA8231; genus CAYNZV01. The sequence goes on along the minus strand of OZ244235.1, from coordinate 3,277,028 downwards.
TTTTGGTTCTTAATGTCTTCGCGCATGCCTTGAACCTCGACCGTTAGGGCATCAATCCGGGTAGAGAGTTGCTGGAGGTACGAAACGACCTGTCCGGTGTATTGAGGGGATGGGGCTGCAAGATCGTCCTCCCAAGGGTGCTCTGGTTCTGCCACCAATGCGCCAAACAACGTAATTTCTCCTGCCTTTTCGACGACTGTCATCCCAGCAATTGCTGGGACAAGAGCGGGAGCGTAGTGCGCCAACGCTTCTGTGATCGCCTCCCGATCCGATAGCCCTATTACTTTATCTTTACTTGCCATTTTTCTTGTCGCTCGACTTTTCCTGTTCGGCAATCCTCTTCTCAAGCATGGTCGTGAGGGCCCCAAGGTCTTTTGCCATGTTTTTATAGCTCTCGTCGTCAAGGCCGCCCGCAGTGATGATCTGCTTGAGCAACAACACGCCAACTTGAGTCGCCACGCCAAGAGGCACTTCTGCCATTGCGCTGACTTGTCCTATTGATTCCGGCGGATCTTTCTCAAAGTCGGGGATTGTTTGTATGAAGGACAACACCATTTGATCGCCCCTGCGAGCCAAATGCACCCTATCACCAAAAACAACCGGGCAACCGTGCGGCATCCGCACAGGGGCTAAGTCAGGAGACTGCTGTTCCTTCTGTTTCTTAGTCTTTGCCTTTTTAGGCTGGGCCATCCTAAGCCTCGCGGGTACAACAGGTTAGAGCCCTTGCACGAGCCGTGTTCTGATCCTGAGTATACGAGAGCGGATGCTGAGTGTCAACTAGAACATTCAAGGTCGGATGCTATATGTACTATATCGGCGACACACCAAAATCGCTTCAAGAAACGTCACGCCAGAAACATCTCCCGTTCCGCTTCCCGTCTCCGCTCCAGCCCTCGTAGCACTTTCCCGCCGGCATACTTCCACCGGGGAAACTCGGCCGCAGCGCCCTCGATATCGCCTGCCTGCAGCTTCTTCAACAGCGTTGAATCCCGAAACGCTTGCTGCCCAACGTTGAACGTGAAGCTGACAAGGGCGTCGAATTGCGGCTGGTTCAACGTCGGCACTTTCTCGCGCAAGGTATCCTCCGGGCCGAACAGGTCCATCCTCAGCAGAGCCTCGATCTCTCCCTCATTCAGCGTGTTACGCCAGCGCACCTCGCGACCTGGCAGAAAGAGCTTACCGGAAAAGAGTTCGTCCCTGGTCAGCAGGTGCCCAACGCCGATGGTGAGCAGATCGATCGCGTCCCGGTAGGCTTCGTGGCGCACGCCCTCCCATTGCTTCAGGAAGGCGATGCCGGCAGCGGAGGTGTGCAAAGTGGGGACCGGTTCTGCCTCGACCGCCGGAATCTCCTGATAAATCGAGGGCATGGGCTCTCGGCGTTTGCGTTTGCGGCGACGGAACAGCTTGAACAGGCGGGTTAGCATGGGTCCTCCTTTACCAGCTGGAACTTGTAGCCCACCACGCCATGGGTTCCGGTTCCCGTCTTGAACATCACACCCTTCTTTCGAAGCGCCGTGAAGTGCGCCCTAACGCCGTTAGTGGACGAGATCTTAAAGCTCTCGCCGGCCTCACGTATCGTAGGCCACCTGCCACGGGATCGAGCGAAACGCAGGAAGAACACGACAATGCGTCGCTGCCGCTTGGTCATCTCTCTCCTTTATATAGGGGCCAGAATCGACCGATTTTGGGGGTAAGTCGAAATCTGTGTCACAATACGTGTACAGTGACCAAAACAAAAAGGGCGACCACGCGAAGTGATCACCCCTAAGTTGTTGTTAATATTGGCGCACCCAGCAGGACTCGAACCCGCAACCCCCTGATCCGAAGTCAGGTGCTCTATCCAATTGAGCTATGGGTGCGCCCAAGACAGCGTTTTGGCGGTCGACCACATCGAAGCTACAAACAAATGACGCTTCCGTCACCGTAGGTTCCCGATGCATTTGCGTTGAACGTCTGAAGAAGCCCACGTCGTACCCCAATAGAAAAAGGCCTGATCGACGACCAGGCCTTTCCCCCTTCGTAATACTAACTCTGCTACCTTACTTTTAGTATACCTCGACCTCGTCAATCAAGGACCGCAGCGTTCCTCCGGTCTCGGGATGGCGCAGCTTAAGAAAAGCTCGTTCCTTCAGTTGCCGCACGCGTTCGCGAGTGAGCCCCATGACCGAACCGATCTCCTCCAGTGTCATCGGCTCGTTGCCATCCAAGCCGAAGTAGAGTCGAAGAATATAGCGCTCACGATCATCCAGGTATTCGAGCGCAGCAGCAACCTCATCGGTTACATCCCGCTTGGAGAGGGCCGTATCCGGCCCCTCCTGCTTGGTGTCGGACAGCACACTGAGCAACGTGCGATCATCGCCGTCGTCGAAGCTGTCATCCAAAGATCGCGCCGGGCGCCCGCTGAGCATGGCGTCGAGGATCTCGTGGGCCGGCATGTCCAGCTCGTCGGCGATCTCCTCGACCTTCGGCTCGCTTTCGCGACCCTGTCCAAGCCGTTTGGCAGCCTTGGAGATGTCGTTCAACAGGCTGAGTTTGTTCAGCGGCAGACGTACGGTGCGCCCATGATCTGCGATTCCTTGCAGGATCGACTGCTTGATCCACCACACGGCGTAGGAGATGAACTTGTACCCCTTGTCCCCGTCGAAACGCTCGGCCGCAATCATCAGACCCATGTTCCCCAGGCTGATCAGCTCGCCCATATCCAAACCGCGATTCTGGTACCCCTTTGCCACATCGATCACAAAGCGCAGATTCGCCTCTACGAGCTCCTGCCGGGCATCGTGGTCACCGGCTTTGATGAGCGTCGACAGTTCTCGCTCCCGCTCGCGCGAAAGCGGCGTAGAGTCGGAGATATCCTCGAAATACATGCGCAGGGTGATATCCTGACGCTCCATGAGTTCCTTGACAGCCATGATAACCTCATCCTACTTGATGCAAATTCTGCACGACCGTTTCTAGTGTCTTCTGGTCGCGTGCAGATTTTGCTTTTGTGTTCGACCGCAACGAGTTGTGAGAATTTGCCGTCCCGGCGGAATTATCGAAATCCTTGCCGGGGTTGGCTTACAACTGATCGATCGAAAATCTACTCGGGAGCAGAGTCTGAACTCTGCATATTGGTGTTACGCAAATTGTGTGCCAGTTTCGAATACTTTTACTCAAGAGGTTGTAAATATTGAGTTTTTGTGGAGACGTTTGCGCGGAGGATAGATACAAAATGTTGTGGATGTGGGCTTGTGCGCAATTATTGCACGCGGATCGTTGCACCGGTGCCGAATCGGAGAGCGAGATGGTATCAAAAACGATGGTGGGTACGGTGTGCGGGCGTCCTGCTAAGGAACTGCGAAAGGCAGGAAGTAACAGGCCACGTCGGCGAAAGCCAACTCCTTCGCTTCCGGGCAAAGCATATAAACTCCGTATCGAACCTGTGGCTGGGACGGAAGCAGAAGCGCTTCGAGAAACCAGATACCTCCATCGGTGCCCTGCGCAGCCGCCGGGCCGACAGCTATGCGGAAGAGGTGGGGCCGCTGCTGCGAACCATCCGGGTGTTGTTCGTAGAGCGATATATACGAATCGCGCTTCGTTCGCGCGCCGACCAACACCAACAGCCCTTCGCCGGTCGTTGAGAAGGGAATTGCGGAATAAACCTGCACCCGTTCACCGGTCCGGTTTACGACCCGCAGGCCGGGTTGGATGCCCAACGCTGGTGGCCCAGCTTCCAGATAGGCGCCGGCGCCATGAGTATTAGCTCCCAGCTTCCAGCCTTCAGCAGTTTGTGCGAAGAGCCGCTCGCCTTGGCTCCTCAACGCCTGTAACTGGAGCGTGCCGCTCTCAAACACAGAACTGAACCGGTCGGTGGGCAGTGGGAACGGCACGGCACCCACGGGTGTTTTCAGCAGGTAGCTCTCCAAAGCGAAACGCGGGTCGTTTTTGTCGGTAACGAAGAGTAATTGCTCGAGCCGTCCCGAAACCAGGACTTGAGCGAGCCTTTGGGCCAACGGGTCGCGAGCCTGGGCCCATATCCGTACATCCATGATAAAGGGGGTAACCACCAGCTCACCGGCCCCATCGTAGCTCTGCAGGTAGGTTGCAAGTTCGGCGTACGGATCTTCCGTGCTGCGCGAGGAGAGCGATGTCGCCGACCAGGCGTGGCCGGCAATCAGAACGATTCCAGCCGCGAAACGCCATCGGGTCGGCGGCACCAACCGCATGGCGCCGAGTGCGGCCGCAAGGACCAATCCGGTGACGAGGTAGGCAAACGCGCGAGGTTGTGTGCCCACACCGGTAATCAATGCCGCCAGGAAAGGGACAGTCCACGCCAATCCCAAATAGAATCGTGCCTCGTATCGACGTCGCACCATGATGGCGATCCCCACGACCGCTCCCACGGCCGGAACGAGACCGGTCCACCCACCGACATACTGAAGGAATATCCCCGACATGATACGCGGCACCGATAGTGGATCTTCCCAGGTATCGATTCCCCATCGTGCGCTGGCGTGAGCCAACTCGTCGCGCAACGGCAGATAGGCGAGGGCGATCAAGATCAGTGACGACCCTCCGGCGAGGAACAGAGAACGACGCAGCTTCCCGCCATCGGAAACACGCGCCCACGCCAACAGTGAAATCAGGTGCAAAACGCCACTGGGGAGAGTCCACGCTGCCAGGAAACCGGAGAGCGCGAAGCCCGTCCAATCGACAAGTCGGTTGTTTTTCCTAGCCCGACACAAAAAGAGTGTCGACAGGGCGGTCGTCAGAACGAGCAGAGAGTAGCCGCGGGCTGCCTGCGAGTGGGAAATGTGCATAGGCAACACGGCCAGGAGCCACGCCGCCAGGGTGCCTACCGCCGGTTCGGCGAAGAGCGCGCGGCCCAGGAGATAGACCACCGGCACGGCTGCCAGACCGGCTAACAGCGCCGGCAGCCGCACCATCCAGTTCTCTTTTCCCAGCTGGTTCACCACCAGGCGCACCAGCAGGGAGTGGAAAATGTGGTTGTTGGGTTCGGCGTAAGCCGTGATCAGACGCGAAACGGGTTGGCTCGAGAAAGCCTCAACGGTGTACGCCTCGTCGTGGCCCAGGCTGGCATCGATTCGCGACAGACGCAGCAACAAAGCCACCAGGACTGCTCCGAGGACCAGCCAGGTGTGAAGACGGAATGACATTCGACAAAGAACCTAGCCCTCGTCTAAGCTAGCAAGCCGCTTGATATGCTCAGTCTACCTCCACCGGCTGGTCCCAGACAGCGTTCGGTATTGCGCCGTTAGCCCGGAACCTGGTCAGTCATCCGCTTCGCAGCGAATCAAGAGCTCGCACTGGTGTAGCGTCGGCCAGCCCTTGCCGACGCCAGGAGAGTTATGCTCCCAGCCGCGCGGCGATTCCTCACCGTCCATGATCACGAGCACGGTATTCGCACCCCGGCGAATGGGGGGATCATGCACGACGATCCATTCCTCCCCTTTGGAGTTGCGGATTCGGCCCGTCCCCTGCAGACTCAGTCGCCGCCCGTTCACCGCGCAGACGATACGATCGATATTCTCCTGGTACTCTGTGAGACGAAGTCGCAGCTCGGTCTTTCTGATGCGACCGCTGGCGAGTCCACCCTCAACGTCATCTTCCACCTGGAGCCGCATGGCATGTTCCGGACCGGCGCCGCGGCCGGCGAGCGTGAGTTTGCGAGGGATCTGGTGCGCATGGTCTCCTAGATAACCTGCCGTGGCGAGCTGATAGCAGCGATCCAGCGACCCGAGCGCTTCCGGATCTGCAAGATTGCGCATCGTCTGCAGGTCGGCGCTTGTATACCGATCGGAAGCAAACGGCCCGATTCGTCCCTGATAGATAGGGGGATACTCGCGGACCTCCATGTCGCTGGTGTCGTCCTCCGCCACGGGTTGGGCTCTGTGATTGGCGTAATCGTGGTTGAAGAGATGCACTCCGGCCGCCCCCTCTAGATAGGCATTGTGGGCAATCGCGTGGCGAAGCGACGGATGTCCGTCTTCGTAGCCGTTCTGCGGGGACGCGGGGTAGGTCCCACCCGAACCGACAAAGACCAGAGTGCCGCTCGATGCGGCGGCGGCCACCGCCCGCGCCACGTCGTTGTGGGGTCTCAATCCACCTGATGAGGAGATGGCGACAAGCTCGAAGAGCCCGTCGCGAATCCAGGTTTCGACATCGAGGCCGATCTCCAGTGAGGCGTCGAGACTGGACGGCACCCTACACGAGAGCTTGACCTCTCGACCGCGCCGTTTGGCATGTTTGGCCCCCACCTGACGCGCTTCGCGGATGAACGCGGTCATGGTCTCTACATGCTTGAAAGCCTGATGGGGTTTGAAGAACGGCGGGGTACGGCAGAAATCCAGCTCCATCCCGTCCACATCGTAACGGGTGAGGGTGTCGTCGAAGAGTCCCAGAAAACGGGCCTGAACCTCTTCGCGAGCCCAGTCCCACTGCCAGCAGAAGTTGAAATCCTGGGCGTAGCCGGCCGTACCGGCTGGCGGCGAACCGATGAGCCAGTCCAGGTGGTCCACCTTCGTGGCCGAGCGACGAGCGTCGGCCATCCGGTGCTCCATATTGCAGTGGGCATCGTTCATGCGAAAAGAAGCGAAAATCCCCAAACCCACTTCTCGCGCGCGATCCACAAACAGCTGGAAGACATCGTGACCGTCATCCACCATCGCTTTCAAGTTCATCTGCAGCAGGTCGGAAGATCCGATAATCGCGTCCGCTGCGGGTGAGCCGTTTAGATCGCCATCGGGTAGAACCTTCCCGATGTCGTTCCCCATGGTTTCACCCCACAGTTCTCCATGGGCGCTGCCGCGCCAGGACACATCATCGTTCACCCCCACCAGCACGGAGACCACGTCGACGCAGGTGTCGCCCAGCGGGACCATCATCTCCGTAACGTCCGCCGGGTTCCGGCGACAGAGGTACTTGAAAACCAGGCAGCCGTCGGTATTGAAGACGATGCGCGGCGGCCACCTGTAGCTCGGTTCGGCGATGGAGTTCGTTTCTGCTGGCATCTTTCCTGTTTCCTTATGTGAGCACGAAATGAATTGACTCGACTATTCGGCTTCGACCATCGTTTCCGCCAGGGCGAAGACACATGAGCTGTGCGCTTTCCCCAGGCTTGGGGACCACGCCTCATTGGGATACGGCGCTCCGGGCACCCGGTTCCCGTCCAGGTCTATACTCGCTTGCTCGGCGAACAGCAAGATCGTGAAGATGATCTGCGGATGAATCGTCGGCGGCCCAACCAAAGAATTCAGATTCGACCAGGTGGCAACGATTCGGTTGGCGCCGGCGTCAATGGTCCAAGAGGGTTCTCGTTGTATGTCGCCGCTGAGTGTGAACTGTGCGTCGCGGGTAGCGAGTTTTCGGAGCCAGGGACTCTTCTTCAGGTATGGATTATCGCGGATCATCTCGGCGTCGATGAACTGCGCATATTCGCGGTTATCGGTGCACACGGCGGTAAACCCGGAGGATTCGGTTCCCGCCGGGTCGTCGGGTATGTCTACGTACGCCACCGTGCCGCGGCCAGCCGGACTGTAATAACTGTGATAGAGGCTGACCATGCCGGTGTTCGACTCGCTGTCAGCTGGTCGGATGTAGTTGATCCAATGTTCCCCGGACCAGAGCAGCTTGCCCCGACTCAGGTTAGCTGTCGTCAATCTTGATCTCCCTGTTCAGCTCTTATAACGAAACCACAAGATAGCAGAATCCTACCATTGGAGCGATTTCGCGACCTCCCGACCGAACCTTGTCCGTTCCGTAACTGGTATGTATTTATCTCTGGTACGTTGGCGCAAAAAAAGGAAACGATATGACATCGATTGAGCTGGTCCCACAACCGTTCCTCGATTGGTACGGTGTCTGGGCCGGTCAGACCGGAATAGACGAAAACAACCAAGCCTGGGGCCAAGATCCGCCAATGGGCGTAAGCCTGAGGGTGCAGCAGGCCGAGAAGTCCGAGGTTTTCATTCGCGCGGAACATCCCTGGGAGGAGGGAAGCGTTTCTCCGAGTTGTGTCGTTGAGGATGGCGGCCTGCTGAAGCTCTGGTATCACAGCTGCGGCGCGGATGAAGGGGACCTCACCTACATGGCGTATGCCGAAAGCACCGACGGTTTCGAATGGCAGCGGCCGGAATTGGGATTGCAGGAGTACGGAGGGTCCAGGAAAAACAATCTGTTGTTCTCCATGAAAGAGTTCGAGTTGCAATCCGTTTTTGTCGATCCCTCGGCCCCCGCGGAGGAGCGATTCAAGGCTCTGGCCCGCGATGCAACCGTCTACCACAAAGGCCGCATCATTCCGAAGGTGTTGAGAGAGGAGAAATGGGAGATACGGCGGCAGATGGATGAGGCGGGCCTTACGCGGGAACAAAAATCAGAGGAGTTTTACTTCCACGGATTGTTGCGCGGAGCCGTTTCCCCGGACGGATGCCGCTGGAAATTCCTCGACGAGCCGTTACTGAACGTGGGAAGGTCGGGGCTCGACAGCCAGAATATCGCCAGCTTCGATCCGGACACAGAGACCTATCTCGGATACCTCCGCGGGCACATGGATCGCCGTCGCTGCATCCGCCGCACCGAGGGGACCGAATTTGGCAATTGGTCTGCAACGCGGCCGGTCTTCTTCATGGATCCCCAGGATCCCCCGGACGACGACGTCTACAGCTCCGCCTACTGTCGTTGCCCGGGAAGTGGCCGACACCTGATCTTCCCGGGCATCTATCACCGCTCGGCGTCCACCACCGACGTTCAGCTAGCCACGAGTCGTGACGGCCAGCTGTGGAGCCGGCCGGAACGTCGTCCGGTAATTACGCGAGAGGCTGAGGGCGACAGCTACGGCATGGTCTTCGCCTTCCCCGATCTGGTACACCTTGCGGACGACGAGTGGGGCCTCATGATGCACGGCAGCTTCGATCTGCACGATTGGGGCAACCGCTACGATGCCCGCAAGAAGCCGGAATGGCGGTGGGCTCGATGGAAGCGGGACCGCTTGGTGGCGCTAGAGGCCCGGGCGGAAGGACGGGTGACCCTGGTGGAGCGGGAGTGCCAGGGCCAGGAGCTTCGAATTAACTTCCAGACCGAGAAAGAGGGGGGCTGGATCAAGGTGGAGCTGGTGGAGCCGCCTTCAACGCCGGCAGCACCCGTCAAGGCAATTGAAGGATTTGGCCTCGATGCGGCTGATGTCTTGAGCGGCGACGAGGTGTCTGCCGTGGCTACCTGGAAAGGGAAGAGCGATCTCTCTACGCTGCGGGGAAGGCATCTTTCCATCCGCATCCACATGGCCCGCGCCAGGCTGTTTTCCACCGCCATGTGAAGCCGAAATGCGTTTCACGGTATCTCACGATGAGGTAGTTCTGTTGGGGTGCGACATCGGCACCTTTCCGTTTCTCGAGAATCGGGCATGAGCGTATGGCAGGAAGCCGTTATCTCGGCCTGGACAGTAGCAGTACTCGTCGGCCGGATCTCTGTAGGGGTCGACGTCCCAAACCTAGGAGCATCGACAGCAATGGGCGAAAGCACAGAAACAGCGCCAGGCAGATCGGCCCCTCCGGTCGGTGAGAACGGCACCGTCTCTGCTGCGGCGGCAACCTGGAACAATTCGCTGCAGCCAACCGACAAGGCAGCTGCGCCGGTTACCCTGGCCAGCTACGGTGCCAGTGACTACACCATCATCGTCCCTGCAAAGGCCTCGACGCAGGATGCGAAGGCAGCGTCTCTACTGCAGCATTGGGTGCAGCAGATCAGTGACCTCCAGCTGCCCATCCTAACTGACAGCACCGCTGAACGCCCGGTAGGGTCGAGGACTGGCGCGCCAGCATTAGGGTCCGGTGGGTAATCCATGGCTTTCGCCATGGCCCTCAGTCCGGCTCCCATCGCTACGTTTCCAGTTCCCCGCCGCCTCAAACCGGACGTGCGGATCTCCCGCATCCGGCTTTCGGACAAGGATTCATGTGTTCGCCCACGGAAGGTCACGGGTACGCACCTGCAGCCGGGCTAAGCCCAGCGTGTGATCGAGATATTCATCAGAGTAGCGTGTCCAACCCTGCCCCGATCGGTGATGCTTGCCACATAACCACTGACGCAGCCGATACCGCGCGTAGCGATCCACCAACGTGTAGGTCTTACTGACCGGCCCCAAACAGAAATAGTCCGCCCACCCCGTTATCATTTCATTTAGGTGGTTTACTACCTCCTGCGGATCCGCTCCAAACCAGCACCGCTGCGTCTGCTCACTGATATCCTTAAACAACCGTCGAATTGACTGCTTCGACGGTCGCGTACCAATGTAAGCCCTCCCCGTCTTGGGAGAGTAGCAGCGACCGACGGTGTATCCCAGGAAATCAAACGTCTCGTCAGGCAGCGAGCAGCATTGCGTCTTGCTCTTATTCACCGTCAATTTCAGCCGCGCGATCAAAACTGCCATCGCCCGTCGAGCTTCCGACGCGATACCCCGACAGCAGATCACATAATCGTCGGCGTAGTTGACGATATGAGCCGCCCACTGCCGCTCGTGTCCTCGCCGCTTCCAACCCAGTATGAATCGGCGCATATACAGGTTGGCCAACAGCGGCGACACCGGCGATCCCTGCGGTATGCCGCAACGCCGATCCTTACTCTGGGTCGTTCGACGGATCCTTCCCCGCTTATCGCGTTCCTCCACCGCAGCCACCAGCCACATCTTGATCAGATGCAGCAGGTGTTTGTCGCTAATGCGACGGGCCACCGATGTCATCAGCTCCGCATGGGGAATGGTGTCGAAATACCCGCTCAAATCGGCATCTACCACCTCCGTATGGCCCGAGGTGAGTAGGGCGTGCACCGCACGCACCGCGTCCAGGGCATTGCGACCCGGGCGATACGCGTATTGCTCAGACGGGAGGTCGGCCTCGAAAATAGGGCCCAATACCAACATCCCCGCCGTCTGTGCCACGCGATCCCGCACCGTGCCTATGCCTAAGGGGCGCTGCGTGCCGTCGGGCTTAGGAATATACACCCGACGGATCGCCTGGGGACGGTACGCCTTCTTCCTCAGCGCTTCCCCCAGTTCGCTTAACCAACGCTCCACTCCGTATGATTCGATGTCCGCGAAAGTCTGGCCGTCTACCCCTGAAGTGCCGCCCTTGGCTTTGCTACAGCGATAGGCGTGCAACAGCACATCCGCGCGATACACCTTGTCATACAACGTGTAAAAACGAAAGCTCGGCGACTCCTTCGCTTTAACATGCAACGCCTGCTGGAGTTTCTTAACCGCATCCGGAGTTTCTAGACCCATGTCAATCTCCCGGCTCTCGCTCCTTGGGACGTTGTCCTTGAACTAAGGTCCCTTCCCTCCACCGGCATTACCCGGCTTCTTCGGTACTACGGACCTCTCCGCCACCTCATCCAGCCCGGTCTAGCCCTCGCGGGTTACCGGTTGGAAGCACACGCTGCTTCCACCAGATGAGGCTTCCCGTGTTGCGCCACATCCCCTCTTACACACCTGCCGTCGCCACTACCCCGGCGGAATCGTTGGATGCATACATCGCTCTCTTCTCCAACGACAGCGGCCTTCCCTGATTCACGGGCAGGTCGGCTTCCGCATTACACTTTTCGAGGCCTGCTCAGCGTTTACTCACGTTACGGCCTGTGTGCTTGCCAAGTCGCCCAAGGCGACCCTCTACACCGGAGGCTTCAGCGGCTTCGTCGCCTCCACCGCTGCTCCGATTGCTACCGACTGGAGCGACCCTTGCCGGGTGGGATTCGCACCCACTGAAGATGTGCACCTTACCACGGCACACCGGGAATTGCTGTGTTAGATGATGCCCATATAGATTCCATTGTCAGGAAGAGATGGCTTCCCGGGTTATTACCGGATCGAAAAAACGCTCTTGAAACTCCGTCAACGAAAGGATTTGGTCGTCGGAGTATGACTTGCCCTCAGGTACGACGTTCAGCTTGTCATCGTCAGCACGGTGAATCACTGCTATACAGTGGCCGGTGAAAGTATCCAACGGCTTAAACACACCCAGGACGTAGGCATCCATGTCTTCTCCGTCTGGGGCAGGAACGTTCGGCAGAAAACCGTAATTGACCGGATAAAAAAAGCCAGCCTTCGGATGTTTCGTCCCAAGGGGGCGATCTACCCGGACTTGGACGATTCTCCCTATGAACGTGCGAGCATCAACGAAATCGCATCCCATAAGAGGAATTCGCTAGGCTATACTCTTTCGGGTTTCATCTAACGTTCTCGCCGTGCCCGAACCGCGAATGCGGTTGCGCGAAGGGCGTAGCCCGAAGCCGGGCACGGACGTGTTAACCGCTGGCGGTCACCTACATAATGCCGATGCGACTAGTGTAGGTGTGGCAGGTATGAATTCAAATCCACGTAATCAGCGTACATTAAGGCCGCTTCACGCAGTTCGGGCAAGAACTGACTAACATAGTCAGCTTTCCCGTCGGGTTCGCCCCACCTTACTATCCGGATATGAAAGTAGAAAAGCGCCATCGCAAGCATGAAGACATAGTCGCTACTCTTAAGCGTCTTTCCAGTTTCCGTCTGATAGCCCTCCAGCACGTCCGCCCAATGCAACCCTCTTGGCAAACACCATCGGAAGACGCGCTCCAACTGCATAAGATCTGTACCAAGTCTTGCCATCTCGAGATCAATTACCCCCGAAAGGCTGCCTTGAAAAGCGAGACAGTGTAGATCCTCGTGAAAGACCACCTGCAATTGATCAGAGATGCAGGGAATTTGGCTTTCGACCAACGACAGTGATTCATCATAGAAGGGACTAGTACCTGTGGGGCTCAGTTCTTGGTCGCTCCGGCACAGATTCACGAAAAAGCGAACCGCCTCGCACAAGTCTGTATTCCACGGCAAGAGTTCGTAGTCACGCACGATGGAGTATCCCTCGCCATCCACGGGAAGGGGAACCGATACCATCCGCCCCACAGCTCTGCCAAGCTCTCGACCCAGACGCGCTACCCCGTTCTCGTCGAGCCCAGGTAACTCACCACCCATGAGCTCGCCTGGCAACAATGACATGACTATTAGGGTCTCAGGGACAACAGCATGCACACGTGGAACCAGTCCAGTGGCAGAGAAATGCTGCAAGCAGGCTCTCTCGTTGCGCCATCGGGGGGTTCCCCATTCTGGGTGGTAGTACTTAAAGACAACATGCTCATTCCTTTGGCGGCCCCATAGTACGAAGTTCGTACCTCCTCCGTTCCGCTGGACGTCAACACGCGATGGCTGTTCCGCGTCGAGGGCGAAGTCGGGCTGACAGTCGACAAACTTGTCAACCTCTGCCGTCGCCGCTTCAAACATGCGCTGGCGCCAGTCAACAACCATTATACCCCCTCAAGCAGCGGCGTTAGTAAGACGGGTTACCGGATCTGAATCCGAGTCCTTAGCTTTCCCGCTTGCGGTTAACAGGTTGTATCTGAAGTTTGGTTCTGATCTCTCAGACCAGCACTCCGGGTTCATGTTTATGCAGTTCCTGTTGTTGAGTATCCCGTAAAACGGATGTTGACGGCAATTTCCGATCCATCAGGCATCGAAAATGCATGTTGGGGCGAGAAGGGTTTGAGAGGTTGTCGCGAGAACCGAGTCTTTCGAAGGTTGTCAAATATCGCTCGATGGCTTTCTTCGAACCCTGGATTGACACGATGTTTCCTGGCAGGTTTTGACAGAGTGGATACGCAAATATCCGATTACTGTCGTATCAATGTCAATGGTCGTTTCTTGCGAGCGAATGCGCCGAATATCCATCTGCATGACGTGCGTGTAGACCATCGTTGTCTCCGGTCTTCGATGCCCCAACAACTCCTGCACATAACGCAGGTCGGTGCCATCCTCCAGTAGATGGGTTGCGTAGCTGTGCCGCAGGGTATGTACGGTGACGTGTTTCGATATGCCTGCTTCCCGCACTGCGTTGTTCAGCACCTTCTGTACGCTGCGCGTGGTCAGGTGCTTGCCTTGGCGCGCCCCGGGAAACAGCCAAAGCTCAGGACGAAAACACTTCCAGTATAGGCGTACCGCTTCCAGTGCAACTTCGGATAAGGGAACGTAGCGATCCTTGCGACCCTTTGCGCGATAGATCCGCATCAGGCCCCGGTCGTTGTCCAGATCCTCCACTTTCAATCGCACAACTTCGCTGACCCGCAAACCGGCCGAGTAAGCCAGCATCAGCAAGGCTCGGTGTTTCGGGTTTCTCAATGCGTTGAATATCCGGATCACCTCGTCCCGACTCAGGACGATGGGCAACCTGCTCTCACGACGCGGACGGTGGATCTCCCCCACAGCGGTGGGGCGGCGCAGAACCCGGAGGTAATAAAATTTGATCGCGCTGACGACTTGATTGAGGTACGCCCGGGAGACCTGCTTCTCGTCGATCAAATGAAGGAGGTATTGGCGAATCTCCAACTCCTCCACCTGGCGCGGATCCTGTTGCAGGAATCGGAGGAATCGCAGCAGATGATTGCGATAGGACTTCTGGGTGGAGGGGCTGTAGCCTCGTAGTCTGAGTTCCTGCTCTACCGGCTCGAGGAAGGCCTGTTCCTCGGGGGAAAGTGCGGCTCGCCGGCTTTGGATGAACGACTATCAAGAATGATGCCATGACGGATGTTTGGCGACTGGACCGGCCAGAAGGATTTTCGAGAACCGCGTGACTGTGATCGATGCTTCCCACCGGCGCAGCGTACAGGTGGCACACACGATCACGAGGGTTCGCGTCGCGCCGCGAGATACCATTCAACCTCGCTACCAACTGTCCCGACCCTGCGCATTGCGCTATATTCTGCGAAATTTCAGAGAATTCCCTGTCCGAGTATTAATATTGGCTTCTTTTTCAAAGGATTGTGTACATGTTAGAAATGAGCGATCGCGAGAAGTTTCTCTTCGATCTGCAGGGTTTCCTCGTCGTAAAGCAGATCCTCACACCCACCGAAGTAAAGGCGATGAACGACGCGTTCGACGCCGTCGTGCCGGCGTTTACGGAGGCCGACTGGACCGGTCCGAGCCGCTACGGAGGAGGCATGGCCGGCAAAGCGTCCAACCACGGTCGCGGGGGAATGCTTGAATGGCCGCAACCCTGGTGCCAGCCTTTCCGCGACCTGTTAGCCCACCCCAAGGCGGTCCCCTATCTGAATACAATCTTCGGACGCGGCTGGAAGCTGGACCACCGCCCTGGCTGCATCATGGCCCGCAAGGGCAAGGGCGGACACGGCCTTCACGGCAACACCAACCGCGTACTCGACAACGCCCAGAATTTTGTTTTTGCCAACGGTCAGTTCCGTACGGGTTTGACCGTTTTCCAGTATCAGCTCGCCGATATTAATCCGGGGGAAGGGGGCATCACCGTGATTTCCGGCAGCCACAAAGCCAATTTCAAATGTCCCGAAGACATCATGCTCTACAACGAAGACAAGGAGTGTGTCTACAACGTGGCCTGCAAGGCGGGCGACCTGGTTATCTTCATGGAAGCCACTATCCACGGTGCCCTGCCGTGGACGGCCGACCACGATCGGCGTTCACTGCTTTATCGCTATTGCCCCAGGCACATGCAGTGGGATCCGAACAATTACGGCAAACACAAGCTGCCGGAATGGACCAACGAATTGACCGATGTGCAGCGAGCCGTTCTCGAGCCACCCTATATGAGCAGCAGGCCGCTCATCGAAGACGACGGGAAAACCTTGGTGCAGCCGTCGGAGGAGCCGAAGCCGTACATACCTCGCAAGATTCACGAGATGTAGAGCCGTTGAGATCGCACCCAACTGATGAGTAAGCAGGACACCTTTTCCGTGCCTGCCGGCGAGCGGCAGCTCTTTGTGGACGACTGTGGGGTCGCGAACAAGGAGCATTTGACGCGAACGATGCACCGACCTGACAAGAAGGGCGCGGTAATCCGGCCGGTGGAGAACGGCGGGTTGAGCGGAAGCCTGGAAACGCGGAACGCACCCATCTGGGATCCCGTCGAGAATGTCTACAAGCTTTGGCTCATCGGCAGGGAACGGGGATACTGGGAGAGCAAAGACGGCCTGCACTGGGTTTGTCCGTACGACGGCGAACAGCAAAGGCAGCGCTGTCGAGTTGACACCGAATCCGGTCCGCGCGAAATCCGGCTCGTGGTGCGCGACCCGACCGATTCGGAACGGCCCTTCAAAACGGCGCTGCCCAATGTGGGGTTTGCCTCGTCCCGAGACGGATCCGCGTGGCAGATGAATGAGCCGCCCGCGATTAAGACCTCCGATGAGTACAACATCTCCTTTGACCCGCAGGGACATCAGTTCCTGATGACCTTCAAGCTGCGCGGTCCGTACGGCCGCTCCGTCTGGCTGTGCACCAGTGCCGACTTCGCCACCTGGAGCGAACCGCAGCTCGTCTTCCACGCCGACGATGTGGATCAGCTGTTGGGACAAGAGCACATTCGCGACCGCTTTGCGGACCAGGCTCTGCTGCCGCGTCATGCCGATGAGCCGGCGGCCTACAATGTGGACGTGTACAACATGGGTGCCTTTGCCTATGAGGGTCTCTACATCGGCACGCCCGCCATGTTCCACGCTGTGGCTCCCAGTCCCGATGGCCGCAACCGGGCAGGGTTCCACCTGGTGCAGCTGGTGTGCAGTCGCGACCTCACTCATTGGCAGCGGTTGGGCCAGCGGCGACCCTTCATTGGACCCTCCGCCACCGAATCGGGTGCCTACGATCTGACCCAGATCATCGGGCCCTCGGCGCCCCTGGTGCAGAACGACGAGCTCTGGTTCTACTACTCCGGATTGAAGTACCGCGACGATTTTCCTCCCGGTTTCAGGAAGGATCCAGACCAGAGCGCCATCTGTCTGGCGGTACTGCGGCGGGACGGTTTCATCTCGCTGGACGCGGGCACAGAGGAGGGCGTGCTGGTCACCCAATCCTGCCAGGCAACCGGGCGGTGTCTGTGCGCCAACGTTGATGCAGCCCAGGGTGAGTTGGCCGTCGAGGTGGTAGACGAAAGCGGGACGGCGGTGGCCGTCTCCGGACCTCTCAGCGGAGATCTGATCCGCGGCGAATTCAGTTGGCAGGGCAGCTCATGGGAGAGCCTCAACGGACGTTCCGTGGCGCTACGATTCCGAGTCCGGCAATCTCGATTCTACTCTTACTGGACCGAATAGCTGGGAGATCGACATGAGCAACAGTGTCTATGAAGCAGCACTGGTTGAGTACCTCGACCAGGCGACCGACGAAGCGGTATGGAAGGATCTATTCCGGCGCAGCGCCGACCAGGTGCTGAAAGTTTTTAGCTCCGACGAACGCGCTCGCCTAATGGAATACATGGGGCAGTTCTCGCTGCCAAGTGTCGCCTTCATCGCCAAAGAATCGGCAGCGGTCTATGCCCTCGCCCTGTTCACCGGCAGAGAGGAACGCTCGCCGGAGAACCTGGATAGATTCCGCAACAACTACATCCTACCGCGGGTGGGAGAAGAAGAAGGTAAACGGACGGCAGACGCGCCGCTGGAGGTAATGGCTGCGGCCCTGCGTAGACAACAGGGTTCGGATCCGGTCCATCGAGAGAGGGTGACCAAGAGTGTCAACGCCACGATGGAAGCGTTTGACGAAAGCGATCGCGCCAAGGTCGAAACCCTGTTTTCCAGCTGGCCCGTTGCTGCCGTCGAGTTCACCATCCGCGTCTGGATGTGGCTGAGCGACGACCACAAGCGGGTGAAACTGTCCGGAGCCCAGTTGCGCCAGTGGCAGGCCGCAGGTGACGAGCGGATCTGGTGGCAGTATTTCGACGTGGAAGGTGTTCAACGGCTCCGCACCCAAATCGAGGGCAGAGCTGATGAAGATGCGCGGACTCGTTCTGCGTTATAGCTTTGAAGAGCAGGGAGGGGACAGCGAGCCATGTTCCAAGCGAACCTACATCGGTTGAAGAGAATTGTCAGGAGAGTTTCAGGGCGAGGCTCCTACGAGACTCTCACGGTCGAACAACGACGAGCGCTCTGGCCTCCCGCGAAGGCCCTAGGCGACAGGCATCTTCAAAACTGCCGGATGCTTGCCGATCGGGAGGTGATGCTCGAGCACATGCCCAAGCGGGCTACCTGTGCTGAAGTCGGCATTTTGCACTGCGAATACTCCCAGAAGATTGCCGATGTGACAGCACCGAAGAAGCTCCATTTGATCGACATAAACGCCGATTTTGTTCGGGGCGCTCGCAAGACGTTCGCAGAGAAAATCGACAATGGCCAGGTCGAAGTTCACCTTGGTAATTCTCCAGAAGTGATCCGATCGATGCCGGACTACTACTTCGATTGGCTCTACATCGACGGGGATCATTCCTACGAAGGCACTAGAACTGACCTCGAGGCCGCGCTTCCGAAGTTGAAAGCCGAGGGATTATTGGCGCTCAACGACTATATCTACTTCGAGTCCTCGGGGCTTTCGAAGTACGGAGTCGTCGAGGCGGTCAATGAGTTCTGCATCGAGCAGGACATGGAGTTCGTGTACTTTGCACTGCAGGGGCGCATGTACAACGATGTAGTCCTGCGGCGGATAAGCGTGCGCTAAGCTGCCCGTCCTGGGATATGTCGTAACACTTCCCGTTTAATACACCTGATATAGTGACGGTCCTGAGCAAGACCTTGGGCGGACTCGGCGCCGGGCACAGCAGCCGGCTGCGGATCAAGATCACGGGAGAAAACCCACATGAACGAGAACAGGAAAGCAGCACGCTGGCGTCAGCGGCGGATCATCTACAACAACGACGGCGACGACGTGAAGGAGGTGCAAAATCGCCATGAGGGCCACTGGCAACTTATGGAGCGGAGCGGCGGCGAGCTGATCGATGATTTTCTCGCAGCGCGTACCACATCGCTGGTGGGCACCCAGGTTGACAGCATCTGGTATTCAACCTGTACGGCCGGCGTCCTGTTCACCCACGACACGAAACTAGGCGGGTATTTCGGTAAGGGGATTTCACAAGAGCTCCTCGACACCTATGGGCGTGACAATCTCCAGATTCAGGTGGACTACGCGCACGAAAACAACCTGGAGATCTTCTGGTCATTGCGCATGAACGACACCCATGACTCCCATCCGCAGGATTACCGCAGCCATTACTGTGGTCAGGCGCCCTTCAAAACCGAGAATCCGCACTATCTGTTGGGAGAGGCAGATGATTGGTACAAATACCCCGATGGACCGCGACACTGGTGGAGCTCTCTCGATTTCACCTACCCTGAGGTTCGTGAGCACATATTCTCGCTGATCGAGGAGGTGTGCCAGGGATACGATGTCGATGGTATCGAGTTGGACTTCCTTCGGCATCCCCGATTCTTTCCGCCCACCACGGATGGGAATCCCGTGGATCCGGACCACCTGGAGATGATGACCGACCTGGTGCGGCAAATCCGGAAAATGGCCGATGAGGTGGAACAGGAACGAGGGCGTCCCCTACTGCTGGCGGCGCGCACGCCTTTTGCACTCACGGAAGCGCGATTCGTTGGCCTGGACGTGGAGCAATGGCTCGCGGAAGACCTCATCGATCTGCTCATAGCGGGCCGCCTCCTCGAACGGATAATGACCGCGCCGCTCAAGGAGGTCGTGGAGCTCGGGCACAGGTTCGAAGTGCCGGTGTATCCTTGTGTCGGGTGGCCTTTCTGGCGCTACTGGTCTTTTCTCGATCTGGGAGCGGGCGAACACCGAACCCTCAATTCGTGGGTGAAAACCTTCTACGGCGGTCACCCGAATGACGTCGACAAGCCGTGTTATATCGTGGCGTGGAATTCGTGGAAAGGGACCACCGGCGCGTGGCGTGGTGCCGCAATGAATGCGTGGAACGCCGGTGCCGACGGGATCTATGTATTCAACGGCTTTCACAGTACCCCTTTCGACCGATGGCGAGAGATCGGTGATCCCAAAACGCTCGCCAACAAGGCCAAGGTGTTCGGCGTGGACCGGTTCCCTGACCCGTCCAACCCTTCGGAACTGGCAGAGATAGAGCTGATACCGGGAGAGCCGGTCAGTGCACACTTTCAGATAGGTGAGGATGTAACCGCGGGAAGTCTCTCCGAGTTGCGCTTTCGTCTACACCTGTGGGACGCTTCAGGAGATGACGAGATCGAAGTGAAGCTCAACGGTGGCACCCTCGATGACCTGAAGCCGGATGGTCATTCCCAGACATCGACGTCGGGGCAGTGGTTGGAATGTCAGCTAAATCCTGAGCAGGTAAACAGAGGTGAGAATAAAGTTGAACTGATGGTGAGTAAGAGAGATGCCGCGATGAACACGCCCCTGGTCGTGGACGCTGTGCAGGTATACGTTCGGTAGGTTATGTCGGGAACGTCGGTCGGGTTCGTCGATCAACTCTCGCTTGGAGGTCGCTACTTGAGAACCTCGGCTTCCCATTCCTCCCAGGTCGGTTTGTGTCCCTCGGTGAGCACGATGAGCGGAGCCTGGGAGCTCTTCATATACCTGCTTTGCACGAATTCGGCCCCCTTGCGTTGCTCCGGGGTCAGGGCCGCCCGGTCCGGTGTGGGAAAGTAGCGGAAGTCGATGCTCCAGCGGCATGCCTTGGTGGCGTTGGGTTTGCTCGTGTGGACGCAGAGGTTCGACATGAACAGGGCGCCTCCCGGCTTGAGCGGGACCGGAACCGGAGTGCCGCGGGCTTCTGCGTCTTCCTCCATTCGAATGTTTGAATCTTCGCCCCGAGCTCCATCCAACAATCCCCAGCGGTAACTGCCGGGAATAATCCAACAACAGCCGTTTTCGACCGTAGCCTCAACCAAAGGCACCCACACCGTGATCATCCGCAGATGCTCGGTGTGTTTTTCCTTTTTTCCAATCGTTGTCTGGTCGATGTATTGACTGTCCTGATGCCAGGGAAACGAAGTTACCACGCTTCCCGGAAGTTTTGTCCTCAAGGCTGCAACGCCGAGATGCGAGACCTCAGGTCCAAGGAGGAGGCTGACGACGTGACGTATGCCCGAGAGGTTGTAGAGGTCGTAGAATTCGCGGCCGAAGGAGCCGAAGGACCAGTTGCGAGGTGAAATATCCTGCTCCTCGCAGATGGCGGCATAACGGCGCTCGAAGGACTCGTCCTCATAGAGGGACGAGAGCTTGCCCTTGGTGTGCTGTTCGCGGGCATACTCATCGATCCTGGCCTTGATGAAGTTGCGGATGGGATCCAATTCCCCATGTTCGATGATGCCTATCACCACGGCGTACCCATCGCGTTCGAAGGATTCCTTGATTTCTTGATCTGTCATGAGTGAGTCCAGTGACGGATAATAGCGAGCTTTTTCCATTCCGCGAAAGCAGAACAACGAAAC
The DNA here is from genome assembly GCA_965217095.1 of Candidatus Latescibacterota bacterium. Classification (GTDB taxonomy): domain Bacteria; phylum Latescibacterota; class UBA2968; order UBA8231; family UBA8231; genus CAYNZV01. Next base: position 3,255,740 of record OZ244235.1, on the reverse strand, counting down.
AAGAGCCTGCGAAAAGAACTCGCAAGCCCCTGCTTAACGGGCCGGGCTAACGATAGTCGCAACGAAAACGAATCCGAAGGTTTTTTTTAAGATTCCCCCGCAGCCCCCGATATAGTAGGTACACCCACGCAACCCCTGCCTACGATTTAGACATGGAGGTCTTTATTGATGGCAGTCATATCGCTCAACCTTGTCAGCATTGAGGAAGCGGCCAGCCTTTTCGGAAAATCCGTTCCTCAAATGCGCCAGTACAAGTCCAAAGGCCTGCTTAAAGTGGCAGATTGTGTCGGCAACAAAGATCTGTTTGACGCAGCAGAGGTAATTCTGCTCAAGCACCTGATTCATGATCTTCGGGTCAACGAAGGGCTCTCGCTAGCTCAAATTTCCCGTCGGCTCAATCGAACGAAGAGACTTGCGGCGTAGTTCTATCTACTGTTGAAGGGACTGTCTCTAGGGCTCTGTCACTGGGAGGCAGTCCCTCCAGCGATCGTCTCTCCCGCTCATACCTGATGAACTCGGATGGGCCTATCTGTTTCTGAGAGACAACGAAGCGGATTGCGCAGCGGCCTACCAAACCCCTCCCACGCGACGACCATGACATCTCCATCCTCGAGCGCAACACCTGCACCGAAGCTGAACGCGTCCGCTCCATAGAAGTGGATATGAAGATCGCCCGGTCGGCGATGGCTCGCGTACTTGAAGTGATGATGCTCCATGTTGGCGAGGCTGTGACAGGTGTTTGCGTTCCCGCTTGCGATGTTTTGCGACCAGATCGTCTCGCCACTACGCTCGATCGAAACCGTTCCCGAGATCGACTCGAATTCCGCGTCGAGAATGAGCTCGGGGCCAATCGCGCAGTCCCTGAGCTTTGAGGGTGCGAGATACAGATAGTTTTTCTTCTCCATGACGTGATCGGCGAACTCGTTGCCCTGGACGAATCCGACGCGGCGTGGTGAGCCGTCGTCGTCGATCATATAACATCCCGCAATTTCGGGTTCTTCACCGCCGTCGTCGGCGAAGGATGGGACCTCGAGTTCCTCACCGTGGGCACTGACGATAGTCCCCAGCCCTTTGTAAAACCATTCCGGTTGTGTTCCAATCCTCCCAGCAGCGGGTTGTCCGCCCTCCAGGCCCCACTGGAACATGCGCATGCTGTCGGTAAGGGATTCCTCGTCCCCGCTCTGTGCCTCGTGCATGGCCTGCCGGTTCGCAGCACTCGCCTTATGCGTCAGGCCCGTGCCACTGACAACGCAGCGATTGGGCTCATCGGGGTGGTCGAAAGGTGGGAGCAAGGTCCACTCGCTCGACCCTGCGTAAACCGTCCCGTAGTCGATGCTCTGGGTGGACACGCACGATGAAACGACGTCTGTCAACGCTTCACTGGATTCGAGAGCAGCTTCGACCAACCCGAGCGTGCTCGCTGTTTGGAGCACTTGGAGCGCGTCGGACTCGACGCGTGCGACACGACGGCCAAAAGAGGGGTGGGAAAGCTGTACAATCGAAACCACGGATTCCTCGAGCAGTTCGGGTCAAAAATGGTCAGGAAGCCCAAAATGAACAACGGCACGGACGGTGTTAAGCGTCCGACTCTATTTTGAATCACCAAGATGCATCAGCGGCAGCGGCATGGGGCTGTCACCGTCGATGAAATACACCTTGGCCGCAGGGTCTTTGGAGATGGCCTTAAGGGCTTCCAGCGCCTGTAGCTTGACGTAATTGGGATTCTTGCCGATCGCCGCGTTTATTTTCTCAATTTCATAAGCCTGAACATCTGCCAGTACGCGGCGCTGGGCGGCCTGCTCTTCCGCGGCAGCCCGTTCCGCCTGGGCCGCAGCTACCTTCTGTTGTTGTTCTGTACGAAATCGCTCTAGCTCAGCCTTTTGCTTCTCAACCTCCTGCTCGCGCTCCTTCTTCGCCTCGATCGCTTTTGTAATAAATGGGGGCAGGGCAATATCGCGAAGAAGCACAGCCCCCACGTCGATGCCTTTCGGACCCAGGTAATCGCGCAATCCTTCCAGCAGAGCCGTCTGCAAGGTGACCTGAGATTCCTCAAGAAAGAAGTCCTCGGCTCGTTTGACTGCCTTACCTTGCTCACGTATTAGTGATCGCAGCTTTGGCACGATGTGCACCTTGAGGACATCTTGTGCAGTGCCGGTCTCCTTCAGGGTGCGCGGGGCATCTTTGCGGATGAGACGGTACTGCACGCTGACATCAATCTTGGTCTGTAGCTGGTCCTGGCTGGGGACGCGAGCCTGCTCCAAATGGGTCTTTTGACGCACATCGTAAAGATGCCAGGCGTAGAGCGGATTTACGGGAATATGCAGCCCTGCCTCATAAGGCTCCGCTTTCACACTCCCGAACAGTGTGGCCACCGCTACGTGGCCAGCGGGCACGCTCTTGTAAAAATTACTGCCAATTGCCCAGACAACGATCACTATGAGTGCTGTAATAATGAGAGGCCTTGGAATTTGATGCATTGCCGCTTCCTCCTGTATGATCTAGCATGAATACCGACTCGACCCGTACGTCGAATACATTGCTGCTATACGCTCTTGCCGGGAAAATACGAAATGGAATAGCCACAAGCGAGTACTATTTGGTAAGCAATGCGGAACAAGAGACGTTATGGCACTGAACTATGGTTGCAATTCCAAGTTTTTGGTGCTTAGGCAGTGCGACAAACGTTCAGGTCGATTGTGAACGGGTTGGATTCATCCTATTGTTGGAGCAGTCGCTGTCACAGGAGATCGATCGATGAAATTCAGCTTTATGACCAACGTACTGGAATGGCTCACGCTCGAAGAGACGATCGATCAACTCGCCGTCATCGGATATCAGGCTTGCGGACCCATCTGTGGGCCGGGGGGACATCTGGACCCTGAGGCTATGGGGGACAGCCAGCGACGGTCTCTGGTTAATTACGCCAACGACCGCAACATGGCGTTCAGCATTCTCAATCCGTGGCACGTCGGCAATTTCGTCGCCGGCATTGCCAGCGGTGACACCGAACGTTTCTACTCTTCGGCCATCGAACTGGCGGCGGACGTCGGTGCGTTAGGCGTCCGTTTTCTGCCCGGTTCCTTTAAGGATGGAGAACGGCCCGGGTGGCAGGCGATGATCCAGGTTTTGAAACCACTCTGCTATCGGGCCGAGCAAGCTGGCGTGGATCTGCTCATGCACAACCACGAGAATCAGCTGATCGACACCGCCAACGGTTTCGCTCTGCTGCGTCACCACGTCGGTTCAGAGCGACTGAAGATAAACCTCGATTGTGCCAATCTGGCTATTCTCATGGACGACCCCTGTCGCGCCATCAGGGACTTTCGCGACCATATCCGGCACGTCCGCTTTAAAGGTATGAATGACTACTATCCGGTCGGTCACCAATGCGTCCCCGGAAGTGGTGGCGACATCGTAGACTGGGCTGCGATCATGGCTGTCCTGAAGGAAATCGGTTTTTCGGGATACGTGGAGCTGGTGCCGTACGACTGGTTCCCCCGGGATTTTCCGGAAACCGGTTTCAAGTGGGCGTCGGAACTCGCCGAGCGAACTCCGCCGCCCTGATAGCGGGCCGGCCGCAGCTAATCGGCCTCTACGACCCGCTTATTCAACTCGACGATCCGGCTTGCCAGCGTCTTGGCCAGCGAGAAGAAGATGACATCAGCCGCGAAATCACATATGATCTTCGCGTACTTTTCAGGGTAACGTGGCCCCACCGGGACGATGTCTCCTTCCGAGAACATGCGCAGCAGCCTGTCGGTGTGATAGAACTTGAAATAGGCAGGCCCGCGGAGATACACGTAGGCGAGATCGTCGACTGACAGCAGATCGACTTCGGCATTCAGCCGGCGTTCTACCCCACCGTAGAGTGCCCCAGCGATCTCCCGCGCCAGCTTCTTGTTATTCTCGTACTGCTTTTCGAGTGCTTCGGGTACGTCAACGGTGCTGAGCATTGAAATCCCTCACGGTCCGGGCGCTTTGGCTGTCAGATAGCGGGCTGTAGCCATGCTTTGACAATCCGGCGCTCGCCGTACTGCCTCATACCCGCCCCCAGTATCTAAAAGCTACGGAACTCGGCGTCCTCGCGCAGCAGAGCACTGGTGGTGAAGCGCAGTGATTTCCTTGACCCGAGTACCGGCAACGTTTTTTATAATTCCTCGCAAGCCCAACGAAAAATCACTGATCTGAAAATGGTTCGCTGCTTACGACCGTTCGTGATCGATCCCTCACAGTCAGCGACGATGCTCGCGGGCAGCGCGGAACGAGATGGGAGAACAACGATGATCCTTGAAAACGGAGGACCCCCTCTCGATCTGGAAGAAGCAGTTCTCTTTCCCTTCGACAGTCGCTCCGTACCACTCCGTTATCGTCTGCAGCCGGGACTGGTAGCAGCGATCAATCCGTACAAACCGCATCCGAAGGTGTTGGAGCCAGGCGGCCCCGAGGCCCCGGATCACCTTGACATAAGCTTCTACGGTACGGTTATCCGCATCGGCGATGAGCTGCGGATGTGGTACATCGGGGTAGGCGAGGAGAATGGAGAAAAACGGGGCCCTCACATCTGCTATGCCGTCAGTCAGGACGGACTCCACTGGGAAAAGCCAGAGCTGGGCATGGTGGAATTCAACGGCAACAAGCGGAACAACCTGGTGCGGTTCGACAGCCCTCACCGCGAGTCGATCGGTGCCCTGCTGGTGCTGTACGATCCGGAAGATCCGGACCCGAAACGCCGATTCAAGTTCATCAACGAGATCCATCCCTTTCACAACATCGCCGCCTTCAGCCCCGACGGCTTGACCTGGACCGAGTCACCGCACAATCCAATCCTCAAACACAATGCCATCGAGCCGGGCGGCCTGATGAAGTTCAACGGCTGCTATTACATGAATGGCCAGGGTGGCAACGTCGGTTCGAAACGGGCGCAGGTGACCTACATGTCCTACGACTTCGACCACTGGACCGAGGCGGTGGCCGTGGGGTTGCGGCGCGACGTCCCGCCCTACAAACAGTTGCCCGGCCCTCATGCGGGGGAACAGGTGCATCTCGGTGCGAGCTTGTGGAACAGAGGCAACGTGGTGATTGGCGTGTACGGGGCCTGGCACGGGGAGAGCAACGACCGCTCCTTCGTCTCCATGGATCTGGGGCTCGTGGTCAGTAACGACGGCCTGCAGTTCGCGGAGCCGATCCCGGACTTCCAGCTGGTTGCCGCCTACGAGGTCGACTACCGCGACCCGGTCAATGCCCATCCCCAGCCTTGTCTCGAGCAGGGGCAGGGTTTCGAGAACATGGGGGACGAGACCCTGTTCTGGTACGCGCCCTGGCGCGGTGGATTCGTCTGTGTCGCCCGCTGGCCCCGAGACCGCCTCGGATACTTCGAAGTGGTGCCCGATCCAAAACAGCACCTGGGGAAGGATGCCGATTTGGCAGCGGTGGGGATCACGTTCGAGCAGACCTCACCGCACTTCATCTCCTGTCCCGTTCGCTTGGGCGGCAAACCAACGCGTGTGTTTTTGAACGCCGATGGTCTGTCGGCTGAAGCACAGCTACGAGTGGAGGTGCTGGATCTTCAGCTAAGACCTATCGACGGCTATTCGGGAGACGCCTGTGTGTCGTTGGTCGAATCCGGATTGCACCAGGACGTGACGTGGCGGAACGCCGATCGGCTGAGCGGTCTGACGGACGCGGTCCGTTTGAGGGTAACCTGGGAAGGTCGGCTATGGGGCGACGCCTACTTGTACGCCGCCTACCTGGAGCACGCCTGATCCGCCGATCCCTGGCGAGCGAATCTCGTTCGATGGCTAACGACACGCGGATTCCTGCGATACTCGCGCCTAGCGACATACCCCCCGCACCTGCAAACAAGTCGACCCCCACGAGGTTGCCGGACAGGTTTCCGTCCACTCTACTGAGCTTCCTGGTCAACGGCAGCTCTCGCAGTCCAACCCAAATCCCTCCTCAGTGCTCGACATTTCGCTTGTGCTCAACCGGGTACCGATGTCTCCTATCGCGCGTCCTGGCGACTCGGCCTCCCTGGGCAGAGAGCCTTATCACCATAAGAATTAACCCTATTGTAGCTATCCCGAGCAAGCTAGGCGTCCTCCCATGTCCCAACCCACCTCCGTCCTCACCTCGGCCCGGCAGGGCCCACCGGGAAGGGCTACGTGGCCACGTTCCAAATGGCCGTAGGCGGCACTGCCCGTGTTCACCAAGAATTGAGCAGCGCGAAAGCAGCTCCTCTGATCGTCAATCGCTTCTGTCCGGGCATCAATACTGTGTCCCCTTTGGCGGGTTTCACCGCTCCGCACGCCTACCATGCAACAAACCTAGATCCCCCGCGTCCAGCTTCCGAATGGCCTCCTCCAAATGAGCCGCACTATCAGCCAGTCTCTCAACTCGGGTTTTCCCGGCGGACGCCGTGGCATGCTACCCGGCTTCCAAATAAACCGTCGCCGACCGTCGCGAGCCTATAGAAATTTTCCATAGGCCGAATCACGTTATGTATGTTAATCCGGCTTTGGGGATTTCAACCCCGTGTCGCAACGAATCGTGGGGCCCCGGCGGCCACTACGAAAATGTTCAAGGCTTCTCGCCGCCTTTCACGCGCTAATACAAGGTCGATCTGCTGCCTCTCTCTTTGGAAGTTATGCGGCAGACACCAGATTCGCGATCGCCGCCGGCGCGCGTCCGGTGCGCTCGATGGAATCCTGGTGCCCGGGAATGCCGCCGGGCTCGAAGTTGAAGATGCCCGCGTAACCGATGCGGTGCAGCCCTTCGAAGAGTTCGCCCCATTGGATCTGATCGCCTTCAGTCAGCGGGGGAAAATGATCCCTGTTCTCCTTGTAGCCATGTAGATGCACGTGGCGCAGTCGGTGACCACACAATTCCAACACCCGCGTCGGTCCGCCGGGAACGGTCATCGGATTGACACCGTCGCGGTCCAGCACGTGGCCCACATCGAGGATCATGCCAACAAAGGGCAGGTCGATCTCATCGAGAAACTGAACCCGCTCCTCGACGCGACAGGCACCCGGTGTATTGGTCTTGAAGTTCTCCACCGCTATGACCGCGTCCGTGCCTTCCGTGTGTCGCGCCAACTCCTCGAACGATTGCGCCATGACCGGTACCGGCTCGGCGGCGTGGGAGCCCCATAACCGTCCGCCCACTTCGAGCATCGTATCGATCTGGGCACGGCAGCGGTCGACCCGCTGGACGCGCGCCGCCTCCGTGTCGACATCGTTGAAGTGGGTCTTCCAGCAATGGTACGCCGCGATTCGAATTCCCTGCGCGCGGCACACCTCATGGATCCATCCCATCGAACGACCGTCGGTCATGTCGAACTGGTCCGGGCTTTCCAACAGTTCGATCTGCTCGATGCCGTTGCGCGCCAGCTCGGCCAGAGCTCTTTCGGCAACGGGCTGATATCCATGGAACACGAGGGTGAAAATCGATCGTCGCTCTTTTATTTCTTCTGCTGTGTACATGGCTCTATTTCCTTTCTGGGAGCCCAGGCAACGCACGCCTCGCATGCAACAACCCCAGATCCCCCGTCTCCAGCTTGCGAATAGCCTCTTCCAAATGCGCAGCACTGTCAGCCAGCCTCTCTAATCGAAGCTTGTCTTCGCCCATTTGTTGCATTACAGAGGAAACGTTGATCCTCCTACCCGGGCCTACGAGCGACTCCAAGTTTCTGATCTTCAACGACTTCGACTCAACCTCCCTCAGCGAATCGAGCAATGCTTTGGCTGCGGCGAGATGACTTCCAACCTCCTGCGATAGTCGTTTCGCTTCCTCATCGATAGCTGCCCGATCATCGCGCGTCAGCGTATCACCTTCTTGTGTAATTACCGAGTCGTCCCGGTCGAATTGCCCAATTTCGCCGTTCAGCAAGTCTTGAAACATCAGAGACTCTTTTTTCAGTTGAGCTTCTGACGCTGTTGCAGAGAAAATCAGAATGCAGCCGATACTCAAGACCCGTAGCATGACGACCTCCATTTACCGAATTTTTCAACGTTTCAACCAAACTAACCCATTTACAACCTCCTACAACTATCCAAGGATGCGGCTAGCAACTCCTGACTTCCTATCGGCGTACGTCATCCATTCTAACTCCATGATTCTACACGGTTTGGCAAATTAGGGGACGAAACTGCGGCCCGGACTCGCTCGGTTCCAAGAATATATCACTTGATCCAATATTTCGTTATGCGTATTATATTTTGACGTGAATTAACGCCAAAAGGGCTATCATGGGCAAATCAGATCGTACCTCTGAGGAACTCTACGAATTTCTTGTTGGTGAGGCTCAATCCACGACCGGGGTCATCTCACTCAGTGCACCGGAGATGGCAAGTCGAACTGGCAAGAGCCCAAGGACCATTGATCGGGCCCTAGGCAATCTTAAAAAGAGGGGCCGGGTCATCGAGCGAAAGCACAGGATGACTCGAATCCAAATGCCTGATCGTGGCGAATTGGATTTCAAGTGCGCCGACCTTTCCGGGCAGGACCTGCGGGATAGAAACATGCAGGGCGGCGATTTCTATCGCGCAAATCTCTGTGATACAGATTTACGTGGCGCCAATTTGCGCGGAGCGAGGTTGATAAACGCAGACCTCAGAGGCGCCAAGCTGGACGGAGCGATTCTACGCGGAGTACAAGCCTTTGGAACCGACTTCACCGATGCCACAATTGCAAATGTTGACGCGTTTGGGAGTTCGTTTCAATCATGTGATTTCACTGACACGGTCATTGAGGACATGCATGTCGGCACCCCACTCCAGCATCAAATGCCGTGGGAAAATGCGATAATATCAAACGATCAAATTGCTGGGATAAAAGGACTGGCGAATATTCATTTCCTCGCGTCGCGACAAGCCTACATGGCAATGAATGGCGATCCCTGCGCCGAGATGATTGCTAGTCGGTGCGCTTCCAAACTGTACAAGTGCTGGCCAGATATCGTATGCCAGGTTGCTCTGCATTTTCCAAAGAGTTTCGTCCGTTGGATCCGAAATTGGCGGTCAGGTGACATTGAAGTTGATGGTCTCTTACAGTGCTGGATGGAGCTAACGATCGCCCGAACTTGGTACAATCTCTCAGGTGGCGATGACGAGCATTTTTGGGGCGAGTTGAGCCACTTTGAAGGACTTCCGAGGACGTGGAGCCTCTATATCCAGATGCAGGCCACAAAGGCGGCTGGCGAATCGAAGTCCGTCAGCGATCTCTTGGATAACGACGCAGACGAAATGGACCGTTTGGGTGGGTGCATCGACGCCTATTGGAGCACACGAGCCCAGAGGAAGTTCCAGGGAATACCGGACTTCCTGAGCAAAGCCGATGGCGAGAGCATCTCGGGAACCCTTGGGTACCTACCGGCATTTACCGCGCCTGAGCTTGCCAACAAGATTTTCGAATCCGGAGACTCGAGGCAGCTTCGACATAAGAAGAGTCGAAACTACTCAGACGCAGCAGGATAGCGCAAAAAAAAGGCGCATCGCTAAGTCTTGGCGGACAGGACGATGCGCCCAGAGAGCACATAAATCACTCTTGGAGTGAAGTATGTACGGTTACCAATGTACTGATCTGCATATTCAGTTGCAAGAATATTCTCCTGCCCTAAAATGGCGCTGGCAGCCGCCCTGGTTGCCATGAAAGAGCGCCAAATCTACCTCGTCACAACCGCCGGGTCTGAAGAGATCTCGGTCTGTTCGGCCCTCGCCAAGATCAGGGAGCGTTTCCAGCCCCAAGCACGCCAGATAGTACTCGATCGCCTACTCGGCGGGATGACAATTTCGGTTGATGAGGGCCGTTTGGAGTCTCGGTACGCGGAATGAGCGAAAAAAACTTGCGCGCCTCGGAATCAGACCGGCAGGAAATTTGTCAGTCCTACCACAGACCAAAACCGGACCGGCAGGAAATTTGTCGGTCCTCTTGTTCGTAAGTGCTCCCATCGTGAGATCTCCTGTCCCAATCAACTTGCACATGACGCGATAGTCGGACAAGATACCCATGCCGTCAGATTTACAAGAGCCGCTTGTCGGCAACCTGCGTCAGACGTTCCTGGATCTGCTGCAGATCGTTCAACCCTCGGGACTAATACATGGGTCGCGTGCTGCAATTGCTAAGTCTCTTGGAATCTCAGAACGCTCATTGCGCCATTCCCTCGGGAAGCTCGAAACACTGGGGGTGGTTGCAGAACGCGGCGTCAACCAGATTCGCCTTCGCCTTCCCTTCCAGGCGTTTCACATGGACTTCTCCCAACTCGCGCTTGAGGGCATCGATGCTAGTGGCAGCAATCTATGTCAGGCAAAATGTGTTGAAACGAAGCTCCTGGGTGCTAACCTGCGCCAAGCCACGATATTCTGCGCTTCTTTTGACCGTGCCCGGCTCGACGGTGCAGACATGAGGGGCTTGGTGAATTCCTTCGGGGCCAACTTCACCATGGCCAATCTGGAGGGCGCACAACTCTCCGACAGCCAACTCTCCTTTTCTGAATTCGCAGAAGCACAGTTGCAAAAGGCAGATGTGAGTAACTGCAACCTAACCCAGACAGATTTCACGAATGCGGACTGTAGAGGAGCAGATTTTCGGGAGGCCGATCTGTCAGGTGCTCAGCTGATCGGAACCGATTTCCGCGGAGCCAAACTCAGGGGGGTTAAATGGCTTGGTGCTACGTTGAAGGGCGCTCAGCTAGACGATGAGGCGCTACTGGAAGCGGCAACGGCGGGGACGTTGTTAGGATGAGGTTAGGCGGGTACGTTCCTGCAGTTAAGGGTCAGGGACGTACTCGATAATCTGATTCGTCTGAACTCGAAAATACCTACATCGAGGGCCTTTTTTGGATGGTGGGCGATGCTGGGCTCGAACCAGCGACCCCCTGCTTGTAAGGCAGGCGTTCCTTCCTATAAAAACAACAACTTACGAGTGCGTAACGCGAAATGTAACGCAAGCAAATGACACGTCATGGCACGCAATCGACTCTTATGTCTAAGGCAGACCGAGAGATGCCGACATTTGGTTAGGGCTGAGATGGTCTCTTAACCTCGAATTCTCTCGGTTCATGGACAATCCCCAACAGTCCATCTATCGACAGGTCTTCGTCCAGCACAGGCCATTGGATGCCGTAGCACGAGGGCGAGATCTCGTGACTGTTCCTTTCTTCCTCTGTGGCGTTCAGTAGCACGCGTGAGATCTCGCTCAGCTTGAAGCTTCGCTCCTCACCGTCGATCGTTGCCAACATCGTGTCATCCTCAAACCGGATATCTCGTACCTCGTGGTGTTTGGTCATAGTTGGCGTCTCCTGTGAAACTCATCCCACTGCTCTTCAATGTACTCGAAGTGTTGAAAGATGATCCTCCTGATTTCCCGGCGGTCTCGAGGCGTCATGCCGTATCCGTAGGCTTCGACAATCTCGAACGTCTCTCTCATGAGCCAGTATTTGCACTCCGTGTTCGCTCTCCTGCAGTGGACATGTGGGGGCTCATTTCCCTCATTCGCGTAAAAGAACAGCCTCCATCCCGAGATCAGGAGAATTGTCGGCATTCGCATCCTCTTTGCACTACCGGTCCACTGCCGCTATCAAGATGATGGCGCAGTGTAACTGCCGCAATATCCCAATCGCCACGAATGACTCAGGATCGCCATCACTCCTCCCGCCACCCGCGGGCCCAGTGCCGGTACGCCTCGATCCACTTCCATCCCTCAGGTGGAGGATCTGGCAGCGGCAGATCCAGGATCGGCAACCTCTGACGCTCGCGTCCACGCCGACAGACCACGACGATGTCGTCGCTGCGATCGGTGAGGTCCAGCTTCTCGACCGTGACGTCCACTCCGAGCACGACGGTACCCAACGGCAGCGCAAGGTGTTCATCCAGTACGGTGTAGAAGCTCGTGACTTGCTCCTCCACGCCGTAGGCATCGATCGTTGCCTCTTCGACCAATGTCTCCAGCTCATCTTTCGGTAGCCGGAGTCGTCGTCCGCTTCTGGAGCTGCGCTTGGGTCTCTTTGGCATTGCAAATCTCAACGGTCAGAAGGGCTCATCGTCGAGACCACGCAGCACCTCCTGGTCGTACTCCACGACGTAGTCGTTACCGCGCGAGCTTTCCTGCCCCGTCGAGCTATCGAGTTCGTATCCCATGGACCGGTAACCCTTGAGGCGTTTCTCGAACATCCTGGCGAGCATCGGCACCTCACCGTCCACGTAGTCGAAGATGCGAACCTCAGACTTGATCGCGTGCTGTCGATGCAGGCGTCCAGCGTACTGCACGAGGGTGCCTTTCCATGAGATCGGCATCGAAAGAAAAAGCGTATCGAGCCGGGCATCATCGAAGCCCTCGCCGATGAAACGGCCGGTGGCCAGGACGAGCCGCTCCTCGTCTTCCGGGATGGCCTTGAGCTGATCCGCGACCTCGCGTCGTTGCCTGACACCCATCCCTCCTCTGAGGACCACGAGGTGACGAGCAACACTGCCCAGTTGGTCGGCGAAGTAATCGAGATGGTCTCTGCGTTCCGTCAGCAGGATCGGCGATCTACCAGCTTCGAGTGCGCCGATCACATCGTCCAGGATCATCTCGTTGCGCGATCGGTCTTTCGCCAGCTGGGCGTAGATCACCTGGATCCCTGGGTCTGATGATCCGTCCTGCAATCGGAAACGGGTTTGCCTGACAGCGAGACGATGTTCGAAGCGTCGCAGTGCAATCTGGCTCTTGGGATCGACCGAGAAGCGAACCGGACCAAGTTGGAAGTGCAGGATCGGTTGGTGTCCGTCCCGCCGCTGAGGTGTCGCGGTGAGTCCCGTGATGTACCGAGCGCGCACTTTCCGCATCACCTTCTCGAAGGAGACAGCGGGTACGTGATGGCACTCGTCCACAATCACATGTCCGTACCCTGATACGAGGTTCTCCACCTCGTCGCGACGTGCAAGGCTCTGCAACATCGCGACGTCGAGATCCCCCATAACCTTGCGCTTGCCGCCACCTATCTGTCCGATGTCTCCCGGTTTCAGATCGAGGAATACTGACAGCTGCGTGCGCCACTGATCCAAAAGCTGTGTGCGGTGAACTAGGATCAATGTCGAGCGGGCGCGTCTGGCCACCAGATGGGTTCCCACGACGGTCTTCCCGGTCCCAGGTGGAGCGACGAACACTCCGATGTCGTGAGCGAGTAATGCCTGGACTGCTTCCTGTTGAACGCCAGTCAGCTCCCCGTGGAAGTCTACGACGACTGGCTCGCCTTGAAATCGACGATCGTCGATTTCGATCTCGATACCGTGCTCGGCCATCAACTCCTCAAGTTCCGGAAGACAACCGCGTGGCAGGCCGATGCCATTCGCTGCATCCTCGGCACAGCAGATCACTCGCGGTATGAGGGCAGTTGAGAGGCGCATCGCTTGTTTCTTGTGGAACTCCGGGTTCTCGAAGGTGGCCAGGCGCTTGATCTGATGAATCAGCGAGGGTGGCATTCCCTCCTTGTCCATGAGGAGTTGTGCCGCCAGGAGAACGCGGACGTGCGACGGAAGCGGACCGTCGATGGTGTCCGTTGCCCGTCGTGAAGGCCGCACCGGCGTGAGCTCGGCTGAAGCCTCCTCGGTTGTGTCTACGATGCGAGCACCAGTGACCTGGCCGCTTGTCACGGCCTCACGTGCCAGCTCGGTCACCCGTGATGGAGCGACCCGGGGAAGGCCTGCCAGGTAAACCCACTGGTCCGCGTACGGCGTCAATGATTCATCGACGAACACGGTATTGCCCTCTTGCCTGGGCGCATACTGCAGCGGCAAGGCGATAAGGTTGCCGAACCCGCCTCGCGGCATCGTGTCTTGGTTCGGGAATAGACGGTCATAGGAGCTCATGGGGAGCTTGTCCCGGCGCGTCATCGTTTCTGTTATCAAGTAACAGCCCATGTTACGTGCTGCGCCCGCAGGAACCGCGGATGAGAAGAAGAACCACACATGTACGCCGTTACCAGATCGCGAACGCTCTACGGCGGGAGTTAGACCGAACTGCTGGCATGTATCGCCGAAGACAGCAACGTCTGTTTCCCAATCCGCTTTGTCGAAGTCGAGCGCGAGGAACCAGCAGGTCTCGTCTTCCAACAGCGGATACACACCTGCGGTGTGACGACCACTGAGATGATCGCTGATGACTCGGTCCGTTACAGCGATGAAGGCCTGGTTGGGACACTCGCCGCATTTGACGCGAGGTTTCTCGCAGACCCCGCGGACCCATTCGTTGGCGCACGCGGGGGCGTATCCGACGGTTTCCTTCTTCGGGTTCTGCCAGTACTTGGGAAAGACGTCGGTGCGACCCCTGAACAGAGACCTGAAAAGCGCGACCTTCTCCGCGTTGGTTTGTGGCGTAGGTGTTGCGACAACGGCGGGCTGGCGCGGCGTTTCCAGCTGTGCCCTCAGCGTGTCCAGGCGCTGCCTAGACGCGGCTTGTTCGACCGCTATCTCTGTTAGTCGTGCTTCCTCGCGCGCGATCTGAGCGGCGAGCGCTTTGCGATCAGAGTCGAACATTCATACTGAGCTGTCCGCGGCTTCTGCGTGCAGCTTCAGCCCCAGCGCGTCGACCACTTTTAAAATGGTGTCGAAGCCTGGCGTCCGCTCTCCGGAAAGCGCCTTGTACAGGCTCTCCCTGGACAAACCAGCATCTCTCGCGACTTGCGACATGCCTCTGGCACGGGCAATATCGCCCAGCGCCTTGGCGATGAACGCAGCATCGCCGTCCGCCTCCTCGAGGCAGGCTTCTAGGTACGCCGCCATCTCCTCGGGAGTTCGGAGGTGCTCGGCGACATCGTAACGCGACGTTGTGGTCTTTGCCATCGTTTGCTCCTACAGATTTCGTTTGAGACGGAGGGCCGTCTCGATATCGCGGTTCTGCGTGCTCTTTCGCCACCCGCAAGGAGGAGGATGACCTCGCGCCCGCGTTTCGTGTAGTACACTCGATAGCCGGGCCCGTGATCGATCCGCAACTCTGAAACGCCCTCTCCAACCGGCTTCACATCCCCAGGATTGCCCATCGCGAGCCGTTCGATCCGGGCTTGAACGTGCGCCCTTGCACGAATGTCACGCAGACCGTCGAGCCATCTCGAGAACACCTCGGTCTTGCGAATCTCAAGCATACACGAATGTAGCCAACTGGCTACAAGGAAGCCAGCTCAGCTTTCATCCCTAGGCACTTAAAACCGCGTGCTTGCCGCGAGACACGTCCCACTGCGAGGCTCCGGTGCCCAGGTTCCTTTGTCCATGAGGTGTACTTGCCAGAGTTAATCCATGTAACGCAAAATGTAGCGCAAGTCGAACGGTATTTGATTCGGTGAGAAAACGCCTCATCGACAGAATCCCAAAGGTCCACGGGCTGCAACCCTTGGATGCTGCTGATCTTAGGTCATACAGACGTCAGGGAGCGCGCACGCCTGTAGACAGAACTTCCAGCACGAGAGCAGGCGCTCTGAAATACCACAAAGGCTTACGAGGAAATCCCCGCAAGCCTTTGTATACTTTAGGATTAATTAATTGGTGGGCGATGCCGGGCTCGAACCAGCGACCCCCTGCTTGTAAGGCAGGTGCTCTGACCAACTGAGCTAATCGCCCTCGCTTCGAAAAATAGGGCAGCGATCACAGGGCGCAATGACGCACCGGCAGCTTTCCCGTTGGAGGCCGTTCCAGCGCCAGAAATAGCCCCGGAATTGACCCTAAAATGTAACTTGACTCGGTTTCACCGATCTTTGATCCTTCCTGAGTATCACCCCAATCACCCCAATCACCCCAATCACCCCAAGAAGGAGGTCCCGAATGCCATCAGTCGAAATGAAACCCACGATGTTTTGCTGGTGCGATCTAATGACTCCGGACGTGGAGTCCGCGAAAAAATTCTACGGCTACCTCTTCGGGTGGAACCACGAAGACAAACCAGCCGGCGAGTACGGCTTTTATACCATGTTTTCCAAAGGTGACGTGGACGTCGCCGGCATGGGCGCCCAACCGCCCGAACGCGAGGGCATGCCTCCGGTGTGGAATTCCTACGTCCTGGTCGAGGATGCCGACGCTGCAACCGCCCGCGCCTCCGAACTGGGCGGCACGGTTTTGATGCCGGTTATGGACGTGATGGACGCCGGCTGTATGAGCGTCATCCAGGACCCCACCGGAGCGGTCGTATCCTTGTGGCAGCCGAAGGAGCACGAGGGCGCCACAGTCTTCAATGAGCACGGCGCACTCACCTGGAACGAACTGGCAACCCGCGACCCGGACAAGGCCCGTAGTTTCTACGGCGATCTCCTCGGCTGGACCTGGGAAGAAATGGACCTGGGCGAGATGGGCACTTACTACGTCTGCAAAGTGGGCGACCGCGGCAACGGCGGCGTGATCACCATGAACGACCAATGACCTGCCGAGGTGCCTGCGCACTGGATGGTCTATCTCGGCTGCGATGACGTCGACGGCGGGGCCGCGAAGGTCACCGAGCTCGGCGGCAAAGTGTGTGTGCCTCCAACCGACATCGCGGTAGGCCGCTTCGCGGTCGTGTCCGATCCGCAGGGTGGCACGTTCACCCTGTTCAAGGGAAACGAAGAGACGGACATGGAATGAGAGGTATCCTGAAGGCGAACGGGAAAGCGGGCGCACCCATAGAAGGCGCGACGGCTTGCCGGTCGTCTCGCTCCCGCCTATATTCCGTTTGCATTCACGGACAAAGGAATATGGCACTGAAATCCTATTATTATCGTCTTGAAAAACAGTACGGGGGGTAACATCACCGACGTGTTTCGCGACGATCTGTTTAAACCCCCGATGCTACGGGGGTTTTTTTTGTTCTAAACGGAGAGCACCATGGACATTCTTGAAGATCTACAGTGGCGCGGGTTGCTGTACCAATCCACAGATGGATTGCCCCAGCGGCTGAAGTCGGGCCCGATTACCCTCTACAGCGGATTCGATCCGACGGCGGACAGTCTCACCATCGGCAATCTGCTGCCGATCCTGGTTTTGCGCCGGTTTCAGCTGGCGGGCCACTCCCCCATCGCGCTCGTGGGCGGGGGCACCGGTCTAATTGGTGACCCCAGCGGCCACTCGGAAGAGCGCGGTCTCAACACCGAAGAGACGGTCGCCGCCTGGACGGATAAGATTCGCCGTCAGGTGGAGCCGATTCTGGACTTCGAGGTCGCCACGAATCCGGCAAAGATGGTCAACAATCACGACTGGCTGGGAGAAATAAAGGCGATCGATTTCTTTCGCGATGTCGGGAAACATTTCCCCATTCCGTACATGCTCGCCAAGGATTCGGTCGCTTCTCGCCTCGCGGACGGAATCTCCTACACCGAGTTCAGTTACATGACCCTGCAGGCGTACGACTTCCTCCGCCTGTTGCAGGATCACCAATGCGAGCTGCAGATCGGCGGGTCGGACCAATGGGGCAACATCACAGCGGGCTCGGATCTGATTCGGCGCGCCACGTCGAAGAAAGCATTCGGTCTTACGAACCCTCTGGTGACCAAAGCGGATGGCGGCAAGTTCGGCAAGAGCGAGCGCGGTGCGGTGTGGATGGATGCCGAGAAAACCTCCCCGTACCAATTCTACCAGTTCTGGGTCAACAGCGATGACAAGAGCGCCCTGAGCTACCTGCGTTTATTCACCTTCCTGAACCGGAAAGAGATCGGCGAGATCGAGGACGTGACCCGTTCCCAACCGGAAAAGCGCGAAGCCCAGCGCCGCCTGGCCGCCGAAGTGACCGCGACGGTGCACGGCAAAGATGCAGCCAAGACCGCGGAGAAGATCTCCCAAGCTCTGTTCTACGGGAACATTCAGGAGCTTGCGGAAGCAGAGATCCAAGAGGGTTTCAACGACGTCCCTTCCTACTCGATGCAGGACGAAGAGTTGAATCTCGTGGATCTACTGGTAACGGCGAAGGTGTCTTCCTCCAAACGGCAAGCGCGGGAGGACATCAAGAATGGGGCGATCTACGTGAATGGAGAGCGTTGCACCGAGCTGGATCGAGCGATGCGCAAGGCGGAGGGTTTGCACGGCAAGTATCTGGTCATCCGCCGGGGCAAGAGTAAATACACCTTGATCAGGTGATCTATTCCCACTCCACGGTGCCGGGAGGTTTGTGGGTGACGTCGTAGAAGACCGCCTCGATACCCTCCAGCTCCAGGAGCCTGGCGGTGACGTCGTCGACGAAGTTGGTTGGAAGGCGACTGAACCGGGCGGTCATGAAGTCGTCGGTGGAGATGGGTCGCAACACGACGCTCTCGTTGACCCCGTTAGACGAAAGCGGCACTAGAACCGTCGGCATCTGGGTAACCTCGGTCATGAGTCCGTGGCGTTCGAGGGCATCCATGGCGATGGCATCCGCTTCGCGTAGAAGGTCCAGGCGATCGCGACTCAAGAAGGCCGGTTTTATCCGCTGTTTTGGTCGCACCTGCGGCCCCAGCAGATACACTACTCTGTTAATTTGTGGAATCTCGTTTGTCAACTCGGTAGATAACTCCTCCAGCTGATCCCAATCGGCGCGCCCCGAAATCACCGCCGGGTGAGCGTAGGTCCGGCTGTCTCCCTGTACTCCGACACTCTGCAGCGGCAGGATGCCGATCTCCAGGTGCGCGAAACGCGCGCCGATCGCCTGCAGCGCCGGCAACCCGTCGGCGATTCCATTGCTTCCCGGGCTCCCCTCGCTGCACAGGGCCCGCACTCCGAGGCCAGGCCCCGGGAACGGATGGCGCCAGACCAGGTGGTGCGGCAATCCGAGTTTCTCTCCAAGCTCGCGGACTTCATCCTTGTAGAGCTGATCCAGAGGCTCGACAACCTTGCCTTCGGCCAGCAGCTGCTCGATGAGGTCGACGCGGTTGTGATGGGTCTTGATGACCGCCGAGTTTTCAGTACCGCCCGACTCTATGGTGTCGGTGTAGAGGGTCCCCTGACCCAGGAGCCATTCGTTCGGATCGAGCTTCATTTCCTTCAACGCGCGATCGCGAACGTGCAGGAATTCCTCGCCGATGAGGCGGCGTTTCTCCTCCGGCTCGACGACACGCGCTACGGCATCCAGGAAGCTCGCGCCGGCATCCACCACCTCGAGATTGCGGAATCCGGATTCATTCATGAGGCGCCGCACCAGCGTCGTTTCGTTCTTGCGCATGAAACCGTTGTCGATGTGCAATCCCAGGACCCGCTCTTCGCCCAGCGCTCGATTCAACAGCAGGAATGAGACGGTGGAATCGACGCCGCCGCTGACCAGGAGGAACACCTTGCGACCGGCGCATTGTTTCTCGATCCGGCCCATCACCTCTTCGATGTAATGCTCCATGGTCCAGTCGCGCCGGCTGCCGCATATCTCCAGAAAGTTGTCGAGGACTTCCATCCCCGCCGCGGTGTGGCTCACCTCGGGATGAAACTGCAAACCATAAATGTTCCGTTGAAGATCGCCCATGGCTGCCACCGGGCAGTCGCTAGTGCTTGCGAGGATTTCGAAATCGGTGGGCAGGGCGGTGACCGCATCCCTGTGACTCATCCAGACCGGCTCTTCCGCGGACAATCCAGCGAGTACGCCGGCCGCCTGCCCCACCTGCAGATGGGCGGCGCCGAACTCCATGGGGTCCCCCGGGGAGACGACCCCGCCAAACTCCTGGCACAGGAGCTGGTGGCCGTAGCAAAGACCCAGAATCGGCTTTTCGAGTCGTAGGATATGGGAGTTGTACTCAGGTTGGTCCTGAGCGTAGACGCTGGAGGGACCGCCCGACAGGATCAACCCGTCGGCGGCGGCAAGGTCAGCTGGTGTAGACGTGGGAGGATAAATCTCCGCAAACACCTTGAGTCGGCGGATGCGGTTGGCGATCAGATGGGCGTATTGCCCACCGAAATCGATGACGGCTATGCCCAAAGAGAGGTCCGTTCACCTGCAAAGGGGTTGAAAACGGAATATAAGGTTGGGGGTACTCGGGGCAAGCGGTTGAATGGAGCTGAATTTTCGGGCAGACTGCCGTGGTAACTCAGCTCATGCGGGTGTACTGGCGGTCGCCGTCCCGCTCCTTCAGCACCAGGTGCGTGCCCGATATGGATATCTCCACGACCTTGTCGCTGGATGGGAGACTCAGGCGCTCGTCGGGATCGCTGGATGAGGCGAGGGTGAAGGTGATTCGCAGCACGTTGCCCACCAGCGAATAGGAGCCCGAAAAGGTGCGCACTCTCGTGGGTGGAAACGATGCGTTGCGGTCGATGGCCCCCTCTGCAGTCGAGGTGTAGTCACGCAGCTCGACCCGCCCGTCACCGGTAAAGAAGTACAATTCGTTCTTTTCAGTATCTTCGCGGCTCCAGGTGCCCACGAGAAGCTCCCTGAGATCCACGCCGCCGCTGACGATAGGATCGACCGGATTGTCGCGATCGAACTCACCGCACGCCGCGAGCCAGAGGGATAGAAGAAGAAACGAGAAATGCTTGGACATCTTCGTTAGCTTAGAATCGACTCGACAACTGCAGCATCGCGTTGCCCTCGCGGCCGAAACCGAGCCCCAGATCAATGGTCGATTTCTGAGATCTCTTGTAGCTCATGCCCCCATTGCCCATCCACAGGACGTCGACCCAGTTGTAGGCGTAGACGGCGCCGGCCAGCCACAGAAATCGATTCCCTCTCTTGCGCCGATCGTTCGCTTCGTTGAAGTAGAAATCGAAATCGCTTTGCAGGGTTCCGGCTGGCAGCCGATCATAGCGATCCTTCCAGTCGTTGCTGTTCATGCGGTAGCCGATACCTGCCACCAGGGCGGCACCATCCAGAGCCAGCAACGTCCACCCCTTGCGCTTGTCCCCCATCTTCATCTGATAGAGGCCGGGAATAAACGCCATTCTCCTAGAAATCCCCATGCTTGCAAACATGCTGCGTTTGGCCAGCATCTCGATCTCCATAAGGCGTTCGGGAGTCTGAACCCGGGCAATCTCCATCAACATGGGGTCGAAGCCTGAGTTGAGCTGCATAACCTGTGCAATGGACATCTTCGGGAGCACCTGGCGCACGCGTAGAGCTCCAACGCTTTTGGGTGTTACCGCCAATGTGTCGCCCGTTAACGGATGGGAGAGCACCTCGTGAGAAATGATGTCGAAAAGATCTCCCTCCATCACGCCATCCCGTTGTCCCTGGTCGATGTAGACCAGCCCTTCGACCACTCGGATGATGACTCCCTTCTGCGCCATCTTCGCCTCGGCGGTCTGGCAGATCAGGGCGATGGCCAGACAAAGCCAGAAAAACGTCTTGAGCATGACGGCACCTCGGTCCGGCGTATCTAACGCGTTTTCGATTCCTTGTGTCACGATGTCTCTTCTACGATGATATCGTCTTCTTCTTCGACCTCAAAGTCCTCGTCGTCCTCGTCGTCGTCCTCCTCCAACTCTTCTTCCAGATCGAGATCTTCTTCTTCGCCCAGGTCGATCTCCGCCTCCGGCTCCATAGCTTGAACGGGGATTTCGGCGCGTAGATCGTCGATCATATCCCGAACCACATCCTTGAGCGCAGTTAGATTCTCTTCGTTTTGAAGGTCGAAGCTGGCTCCTCCGGCCTCCCCCGGCTCATCCACCGGGATGGCGCCCATCAGGGAAATCGACTCTTTGATGTCGTCGATGTCCTCTTTCATCAGGGTGATGTCCTTGTGGGCCAACTGAAGTTGAGTGATAAATCCCTTCTGCGTGCGATCGAGCCGCTTGAGGATGGCTTCTAGGCCGCTGATGCGTCGCTGTGTAGCTTTAATTTTCTTAGTGAGACCGGAGATATTGCCGCGCAGGGCCCGGCGCTCACCTTGCGCCTTTTCCTGGCTGACCATGGCGTTTTCCTGTTCCATGATCATCTCTTCTTCAGGAGTCGTGAAACGGACCAGATCTCCCGGACGCACAGCCATGAGAGGCCGCTGCGCCAGATTCACATTCGAGGCTCTGCCAGAGGTTTTGGTGATCTCGCCGACACCCAGATTGATCTCGGGCGCTCCCAGATTCTCTCCCGTAACCGGATGAATCACGGCCTCTGTCGGGGGTCGGATGATGTCGACCTTCATGCCGACGGTGAGCCCGTCTTCGGCACCTTTGTCGACCGTCAAGTTGAAACCGCGGACCTTGGTGATCAGTCCCTCCCCCGCTTGGCTATCTGTGGCCAGCAGCAGAAGTACAGAAATCAGCGCCAGTTTTCTTTTTATCATGGTTATGTCCTCAGTGCTCGACTGCTTCCTTCCTGGGGTAATTCGTGGCGCCGAGTAACTGCCGCACCCGGAATGCGCCGAAACTGCATTTTAGCAAATTGAAGGCCATTCCTTGTAGTTAAATCGGTTGGAGCACCCTTATCTTTAGTAAAATATGGATGTTAAGCAAGCTTCCGCTGCTGCCGCCCGAAATCTGCTCGAGCGCAGGCAGACCCTCGACATGTCTACATATTGGTAGTTCGACTCGAACACCACGATCCATGGTGGATGTCTCGATCTGTCCCAACGGGAAAACGCGCGTACAGCGGAAAATCTTTCCTTCTATATACTTAGCGCAGAACCATCATTTTTCGAAAGGCGACGGTCGAGCCGATTCGTAACCAGTAGTAGTAAACCCCGGTCCCGACCTGCATTCCCGCCTCATCGCAGCCGTCCCACGTGATGCTGTAGACCCCTGGGAAAGCGGTTTCCCGCACCAATCGGCGCACGAGGGCGCCGGCGGTGTTGCGCACCTCGACCAGTACTTCGTTTTCCTCTTCCACCACGGAATCGTCCAGACCGACGGTGTATTCTATGACAACGCTGCTGTTGAAGGGATTGGGATAACTCTGAGCCAGCCCGAAATCCACCGGATTGCGCGGATCGAAGTTCAAGAATGGCTGCCACGCCACTGCCCCGAGAATACGCCCGGCTATCGATCGTGAGTCGCTGGTACCCCACCAGTTGTTGATGGCCCTAACCTCGACGGTGGCGTGGTTTTCCAGCAAACGATCGGAATCGTGAACCGTGTTCAGCTCCAGCCTCACCGGCACGGTATCGCCGGAGAGTTCTATGGCGAGCCCGTTGCGGGTGAATCGGTTGCTGAGAATCTGCGGCCGCGAGTTGCTCGAGGTTATCCCCACTTGTTGATCGGAGAAACTGTTGTCGCGGATGAGCACCTCTTGGGATTCGGACAATCGTATCCCGATACCCTGGCGGAACGTGCTGCTGGTAACTCGACCGAAGCTACCGAGCCTCAGATCCATGTTGGCGGCTTCCGCAACGGCAAGACCGTTCCCGGTCAGCTCCCCGCGGGTAAATACGAGCTCTCCACCCGACCTTACAAGACCTGCGCCGCCGTTGTTCACCAAAGCCGCCGACGGCAGGCTCAATGACCCGCGACCCTTGACCTCCACTCCGGTCTGCCGGCAATCCCGCACATCCAAATCGATCAGCTCCATCTGACCCACGAGGTCTTCCACTCTGATACCTCGACCAGCCTCCCGTATGGCAAGGGCTTCCACGCGATAGGTTCCTTCGAGGGTTCCGGAGCGCAGTCCGACTTGAGGATATTCGATGGTAGTGAAACGCCCCGACAGGCGACTCTGCGGACCCAGGTATATCCCGTACCAATCGCCCGTCGCCGGATTGTCGCTAGCCGAGGTCAACAAGACCGCATCGCTGCCGGTGGGGTTGAGCAGGAGGGTGCCTTCGACCACAAGCTCGGTGCGCTCCGGATCGAGGCCGCCGGCAAGCCGGTCTGCCGCAAACATCAGCGTCGTTCCCCCGGTGATCACCAGCCGGCCTCCGCTCCGGACGATTACGTCGGCAACGACATGAATGGATCCTTGCCATTCCTCGGTGCCGAGCACGACCCCGGCGCGGCGTGAATCGTCCAGCAGAATGTCGGCGATCATGCCGTCGGAGGATCGCCGGATGTTGGCGATGGCAAGCCCTGAAGGGGCGGCGGGATTGGAGAGGACGGAAAATTCGGTCGTGGTAACGCCATCGAACGGATCACCGGCGTCACCAAGGTTTCCGCCCCGGGTACGTTGGTAATCATCGTCATTGGCCCAGAAATCGAGATTGTCGAAACCGGTCCGTGGCGCGGTTTCGGTTCCTAGGGGAAACCCGGCGTCCGTGTACAATCCGTCTGCGGAAACCAGGTCGAGGACCTTTGCCCGTTCGTCGTCGTTGTCTAGCTGTGAAGGATCGACATGCCACACGAGCAATCCGCTGGCGGGTAGACCCCGCTCGTAGTAGCTCGTCTCCCGTCCTCGATGCTCGACGAGGAAATATTCCTCGGAACCAGGTATCGCGATCTTCCTGACCTTGCCGCCGGCGTTCACATCCCCGAACTCCACATCGAACCGGTCGCTCTCGACAACCTCCAGGTCGCTGTTGTTCGCGCCGATCCACCCAAGCTGTTCCAGACTCCAGGCGCTGAATGGATTTGGGCCGCCGGCTTCACCCCAGCCACGGGTTCCGTGAGCCATCAACCCCCAGTAGCCGATTCCCCCCGAATCCTGCTCCGGATCGATCTCTCCTCCTGCTTGCGCAAAACGGGTGTTGAAAAGATCGGGCAATCCGAGGAAATGGCCGAACTCATGTGCCATGCTACCCACGGCCACCTCGAAGGTGTGGCCGCGCAGCAACACCCCGGCGGGCCCCTTCGAATGAGTATCGCTGCGAATCTTGATCGATCCTCCGCGACTGGATGGGTCCACGGTGGTGAAGTTCTCCCGCAGACCCAGCCGTGCGACACCGGTTGCGGTGCCGATCAAGAACCCTTGCGGAACCGTCAGCATGGACATGAAAATCATATCTACGAAACCATCGTCATCGCCGGAGTTGGGAATGCCATCTTTCCCGTCGTTGTCGAACAGACCGAAATCGATGTCGTTGTCTACCTTGCGTAGAATCTCGGCTGCAAACAGACCAAAGGAATCCTGGGGCCCGATGTCCGCTATGTAGAACTGGGCGTTGTTGTCGGAAGCGTACCAGCGTTCCAGAGCCTGGCCGGTTAGCGCGAACTGACCATGGGACATTTCGGTGTAGAAATGGCTGAGGCTGCCCGGGCGTTGCGAATCGAAGATCTCAGCGGCAAACGGGGGCGCTGTTGCGCTCGCGGCCTCTCCCTGGAAGCGGGCGAAAATCACTAGCGCGTCGCAGGCGCCCTGCACCGAAATCTCCCCGCGCTGGGGCCATCGCGGGCGTTGCACGCAGGACGCGGACGTCGTTTGCGGAGCTGCTAGAAACACGGCAGAAAGGCTCGCGGCGATAACGATCCCGCAACAGGTGGCGTGTCGTAAGGGGCCGAAAAAAAAACCGCTCCCGAATCGAGAGAGCGGCTGAAAATGGGTTGGGGATTCGACCTGACGTTTAGTCGCCGTGCGGCACCTCCTCCCGATCTCGCGCCATTTCCGCTTTGATCTTATCCAGCTCGAGATATAACTCCTCCTTCAGGAAGAGCTCGAAGAGGTCTCCATCGATATGGTTGGCATCCACCTCCTCCTGGAGGATTTTCAACACCAGCTCACGAGGCATGGGCCGCGACCGGTAGGGTCGATCATCCGCGCTCAGTGATTCGAAGATATCCACCAGCGCCAGAATGCGCGCTTGAATATTGATCTCGTCTGCCTTGAGGCCGCGAGGATAGCCGGTGCCATTCAGCTTTTCGTGATGGGCCCCGGCGATGGGCGTGACTTGCTGCAGGTTTCGGGTAAACGGGATCTGCTCGAGCATGCGAATGCTCATCTCGGCGTGATCGTTGATCTTCTGTCGCTCGGCGTCGGTCAGGCTGCCCTTGCGGATGGACAGATTCTCCATTTCGTCAGGGCTGAGATACGGTCGCGAATCGCCGCCCAGGCTATAACTGAGACTCCCGATCTCCCGCAACCGTTCCAGGTCCTCGTCTTGCATGAACTCTCCAGGGGTGTTCGCCCGCTCGAGAAATCCCAAGACCTCGTCGACCTGGGAAATATGTTCGGAGTAGGAGCTCTCGAAATCATCGGGAACGCTCTTCCCGTCCTCAAGAAACCCCAGCTTCTGTCGCAAATGCTCGTTTTCGATGGAAGCTCTGACTAACGCGAAACGGGCGCGCAGCAGGTCGATGCGATCGTAAATCGTCGTCAACTTAGTAGGTTTGTCGACCACCCATTCAGGGGTGGTAATCTTGCCAATATCGTGCATCCAGGCGGCGATTCTGAGCTCGTTCATCTCGTCTTCGTTGAACCTGACCCTGGCAAGGGTTCCCGCGTTGCACCTGTTAACCGCTCTAGCCACTACCATCGTCATCTCGGCCACCCGCTTGATGTGACCGCCAGTGTACGGCGAGCGCTCGTCGATAGCCGTTGCCATCACCTGGACAAACGATTCAAACAGCTTCTCCATCTCACCGATGAGGTGAACGTTTTCAATGGCCACGGCCGCCTGGGACGCAAGCGACTGGATCAACTCTTCATCGGCCAACGTGAAAGCGGTCACCTCGCCGGTTGCGGTATCGGTAGCATTGATCAACTGAAGGACGCCGATGATCTCACCTTCGTGATCCTTCATGGGCACCCCGAGCATGGACGTCGTATGGTATCCGCTGAGCCGGTCGTACTGCTTGGGACCTTCGAAGCTATGTGCGGTTTCGGTATACACATCCTCGATATTGAGGATCTCGCCAGTGACGGCCGCATACCCCGAAACGCTCCCTTTGTTGATGGGAACGGGGGGCACGTGGTTGCCGGCGCTACGCCCGACCATAAAGCTGTGGAGGGTGTCATTCTGGGCGATCTCGAAGTTCAGATGATCGTCCTCGACCAAGAAAAGGGTGCCAGCGTCGGCATGGGTGAAACGCCGGGCTTCATAAAGGATGCGCTCCAACAGAACGGTGAGGTCCCGCTCGGCGCTCAATGCAACTCCGATCTCGTTGAGCCGCTTGAGGCGATCGCCGAGATCCGCTTCGACGCTGGTCGTTGTTGTCATATAAACATCCTACAGTCACCCCAAATTATCGCCAGCCGTGGGAGCGTGTCAAACGACCACCGCGTCCATCTCGAACTGCGCATGGAATTCGAGCCGGGCTGGACCGATCAAACCAGAGACCAGCTGTCCCTCGTAGATGAAGTTCGTGGGATAGGAACTCATATGATTGGCAAGGGTGTTGACGATCGTTACCCCGATCTCGTTCTCTCCTGGTCGCACCAGATCGGTAATGTCGAAGCGAAAAGGCAGCGCCATACGCACTCCCGCGTCGCGGCCGTTCACCTGCACAGCCGTGGTCGCCGCCACCGTCCCCAGGTCGAGCAAGACCGCACTAGACAGGTGCGTTGGATCCAGTCGAACCGTGCGACGGTAGACCGCACCGCCGGAGTACTCCGCCAACCCATGATCACACCAGTCGCCCGCCGGAATCCTACCTTCCCCGCATTCGAACGCGATCGGCTCCACGAATGCGGCCCCTTCGCACGCCCCTCTCCGGTGGCGGACACGGAGCGCGATCTCCGAACGATCTTCGATGATCTGGCGCGGTCGGGCCCGGTCCCCTTCAACATCCAGGGGAATGCCGTTGGCCCAGGCTTCGACCTCTTCCGCATCGCAATTGAGTCGGATCTCCCGCAGGCCCGGCGGCGCGTCGAATCGAAACCAACCCACGTTTGGTTGCCCGGAGGTTCTCGCTTCGTAGTCGGGCGCGTTTGCGTCGAACCATTGCAGCTGCGGAACGAGAGAATCGTGTTCGGGAGGCTCGCCGAGGTAGAAAAAAGCATAGGTTTCCAGCTTTTGGGTCGCATCCACCTCCACTCGCAACAGCACCGTGTGTGCGCCAGTGCCAAGTGAAACAACACACCTCGCGGCCGCCATGCTAGAATCTCTCGAGATCAGTTCGTCCCCATCGACCCAGGCCTTCCGCGGCAGGGCGGCTTGTCCGCCGAAATCGAAGGTGTACTGACCTTCCCGGTGAACAATTATAGACGTATGGAAATAGCGCACATAGCGCTGGCCTGAAAAGGCGGATTCCGGGGTGTTTGGGGTCCGGAATTCGGGTGCTGCCAGCGTCGCCTCGAAATCGGGTGCTGCGGCGACCGCCTCGTCGATGGCCGGAAACTGCAGGAAATGAGGTTGCACGCCCATCAAGCTCCCAAGCTCGGTGGCGGTTACCTCGGAGGATTTCCGGTTCTCGAACCCGAACCTCTTGGAGAAGCGGTAGGATTCCCATCGGTAGGTGAGGCCGGCAACCTCGAGATCCGTTTCAAGCCGGTGGTCTCCCTGGAACCTCGCCGCGGTTTCCGGGCTGTCGTCGGCTGCGGGGATGGGGCCGAGAGTCGACCAGTACGGCCCATGGGTGTAGGTCACCAGCCTCCAGTCGCCGTCGTCGTGGGCAGCTTCGTGCCAGCCGAGCTCTTCTCCGGGTATCTCGCCTTCTTCGCGGTAGCGCAACCGTCGTACCTCTGCCCCGATGTCGCGATCGGCGGCGGGATACCGAAAGTCGCCCCAGCGATTGTTCATCGTCGGTTGCAGACGAAAATCCCACGCTCCATCCAACTCGATGGCCGCGGGAGGTGCCGCCACCTCGAGCTCTCCTGCATATTCGCGGCCCTGGTGTCGCAGCCGCACCCGTTTCCGTCCCCCGTCCGCAGCGGTCGCCGCAACGCGAACCGAGTCGCCCATCTCTTGCACCCCGTCCACGGCACCCAGGTTATCCTCCACCACCTGGGCGCGATCACCGTCGGCGTCGATGACCAGCGGAACGCCTTCGTAGGCCTGCATGTCGAGGGTCACGCGAGTCCGGTCCGACGAGATCTCGAATCGGTGGACCTCTTCCACCCTTCCGCTACCGGCATCGAAGCGCAGGGGCACGCCGGCCGCGTCCATATCCAGCTCGATGCGACGGAGATTGCCGCTATGGTTGTAGATGTAATAGAGATCGAGCCCGTTCACGATCTGGTGTGTGTGGAAGACATTAGGTTGAGACGCGATCAAGTCCCGGGTAATCGATCGCGTCAGCATGGCCGGGATCGCCTCCAAGTCGGTTGGCGCAAACATCACACGTTCCCGTTCCAGCGTTTTTTCCACACCCAGACTGGAGGAGAGGCCGAAGAGCTCTTGCAGCAGCTCCGTTAACGCCGGATCGCCACGGCCGCCCTCATCGGAGGCCGTGGGCAGACATCCGAAGCATACGACCGTGCCGCCGGCGCGGTGGAACTCGGCTATCAAGCGCATGGTTCGCAATCGAACGGTGGTCATGGGAGGCAGCAGAACGGCGCGAAACGGCATCTGGGCGATTACCAGTCTGTCGCCGGCAACACGAGCGTTATCCAGCGAGGTGTCGTCCACGAAATCCAGATCGATGCCACTGCGGTAGACCGCCTTGGCGACCTGGTACATCGCCTTGCTGAAGCGCTCCGCCGTTTCGTTGAAGTCCCAGCGGTCCTCCCAGTTGGCATGCAGCGTTGCCAGCGGGTAGAGCAGTGCCACATCGGCTCGATGAGTGCCCTGACTCAGCAGGTAGCTGAGCCGGCTCACATACTCGGTGAAGGTGCGCCAGTACTTCCAGTAAGGTTGGCGGAAATGCACCGCCGGCGGCACCCACTCATACCACCCGGCCATCGTGCTGTAGAGCACGCCGTGGCGATTGTAGAGGTTGATGCCGTAG
This sequence comes from Candidatus Latescibacterota bacterium, assembly GCA_965217095.1. Taxonomy (GTDB): domain Bacteria; phylum Latescibacterota; class UBA2968; order UBA8231; family UBA8231; genus CAYNZV01. Next base: position 3,226,179 of record OZ244235.1, on the reverse strand, counting down.
GCGTAGTTCTCGTTGGTCCACGCCAGATTCTCCTGGGGGGTGTGCCCCCAGCCCGACCCCCAGTAGGCGCACAACCCTACCCGGCTGCGGCCGCTCACGTGGGCGATCGAGCTGGCCAGCTTCGCCTGGAACTTGCGCACCCGATCGCCCTTGAGGCAGCGCTCCTCGTTGCCAGGGATGTGGTAGCTCCCCATGTAACGAAAGAAATCGCCGTAGTGATGGGTCTGCTCCAGGAGGTTCTCCGTCTTTCCGCGCGGGCAGAATTCGGTGAACAGCATGTCGCGATCTTCCAGCCACGCCGCGAACGGGCGGTAGAATTTCTCCGCAATCTCGGAACACATCACCTCGTAATACTCGCAGCGGATCTTGTCCGTCGGCTGGCCGATGTCGCGAAAGAGCCCCACCAGGTAGGCAGATGGATCGTATCTCTTTTCAGACTGAAATCGCTGTATCAGCGCGGATGAATACAGAATGTTGCCCTGCATGAAACGCCATTCGTCGGTTCCAAACGCCTTGATCGTATCGCCCATATGGCGCCCCATGCGGGATTTGTAGGTACCCAGAAGGATCTCGATCCACCGCGCCGTCAGCTCGGGGTTGATGTAGTCCAGATCGAATGGTTGGGCACAGACCATGGTGACGATCCATCCGGATGACGCGGCCCTCCAATGCAGTTCGCCGTCGTGCAGGTCCGCGGTCAGGTCTACCCGGGTGGCATAGTCGAGACACCCCCGAGCAGTGCGGAAGGCCGCCGCGTCGAGCACCACCTCTCCCGAGTCGATCTTCAGGGTGAGCGGACCCGGACCCGTCGCTTCCTCCTGGCGGAAAACGAGGCGTCTGCCGACGAATTCAGGTCGCGAACCTGATTCCGACCGCAGCTTGTCCTGGATGAATTCGTGGGCTGTCCAATCGCTGAACCAGTAGGCCAGCCCGAGGCGCTCGTGCTCTTCGACGGCGAATTCAGTCAGGTCCCACCATTCCTCCGTCCAGTAACGGGGCCGGCAGGCCAGATCCTCCTCGCCGATGTAGCGCGGGTAATACCAGGTGCCGGCGACACCCTTGTCTTTGAGCTCTTCCAGCTGCCACCGCATCTTCTCTTTGTCCAGACGAGCCGCTTCCCACCACCAACAATCGATGGGGCCATACTCGGCCGGAGGTTGGGCGAATCCGCGTTTCAGCTCATCCAGGGTGCTGGGCATGTGGATTTCTCGATGCGTCTGCTCTTAGGTTTTAAGGTTATAGTGTAGCTTTTGCGTTCGGAATACTGATAGCCCGCTGCCGGACTGTCAAGCCGGATTATAGTATGAAGCAGCGCGAAGCGTTAGCCGAATCTCAGACGTTCCACATCTGACAAACTCGCGCGCGCCATCGCGCCATAACAAATAGGAAAATCGCATGATGCCCTTCCGACTCGCAGCTCTCTTCACCGCGGTTGTCGGCAGCCTGGCAACGCCCCAGGCACGCCCCGCGGAAGCAAGCTGCGGCACATCGAGCTGCCCGCTTGATCTTGCCGACCTTGGGTCAGGGAACGGAACGAAGAGGACGGTCCAACCTGGAATAGACCTGCAGATCGTTTTTGAACGCATAGACCAGGACCAATCCCGATTCGGAATGAAGAAGGTCGGGTTCGGGGAGATCTCCCGACCCGACCACGATGAAATGGAAACCCTTAACCGCAACACCCGCTTCTTGCTGCAGTACCGGTTCGGTGATGTATGGTCGTTCCAAGCCGAACTACCTGTTGTGGACCGGCGCCATAGTCATCTGTCCGCTGGGGGACATCAACACGACAGCGAGGATCAAAGCCGCGAGTTGCGGGCTGGATTTGGTCCGACGGCCAAGGCGGGACGCCGCGGAGTCGTCAATCAAGAAGACCCGTTGGACCGGACAAGGGAACAATGGGACTTCACCAGGGTGGGAGATCTCGCCGTCGCAGGCGCGTGGCAATCGCCTCTTCCCGGGTTCCACAGCCCTCGATTGGGGCTCACGTTGGGTTTGCGCCTGCCCACAGGGTCCACGGCCGTGAAAAACGCAGAGGGGCAGCGTGCCGAGCCTACCTTGCAGCCGGGTAGAGGGGCGTACGGACTGCTGGCGGGCGCCGCGTTAAGCCATCGCCTGCCCTCACCGGTGGGTTGGGCCCAAGAAGACCCGCTGGTTCGAGCCAGCGTCGCCCTGCAGCTCAACTCCGACGGCCGCAAAGGTTTTCACTTCGGAGCGGAACGCCTTGCCCATCTGGGCGTTCATCTCCCAATCTCTGGCAGGGTCAAGCTACTCGGTCAAATTGTCGGCCACTGGAGTGATCACCACCGGCCTGGACGCACCGGAGAGCTTACCGACGCAACCGGTGGAACCGAGATTCTGCTCAGCCCGGGGATGGAAATCGGAGCATTTCAAAACCTGACGGTACACTGGTACTACCAGCACCCCGTGCACCAGGACGTCAACCAGGTTCAGGTTACCGCCGACGGCAATCTACTCGTTGGTCTCGGATACCACATCCCACTTTATCACTGATATCCGTTATATTAATCGGGAAAGGAATTACCGTACCTCGTGAAATTGCCGCCGGCCCATATAGGAATCGTCCTCATCGGACTGAGCTTCGGGCTCCTTGGCTGTAGCGACGACAACGGCGACCCTGGAAGCGTTGCGGTGCACCTCGAACACGAGGTCGACGGCGTGGGCCTGGAATTGAACACCGGTAGCTACACCAATGACGCCGGCAACAGCTACCGATAAGGTCGCCGCCGGCAACTATGCCGCACTCCTTTTCACCTTCGGCATCAAAGGCACCGAAAACGTGTTCGGCACACTGCCTCGGTGCCGATCAGATTGCCCCTCGCCCTGGGCCTAGACGGCGCCGAGTGGCAGATCGATGTAGTCATGAATATCAACCAGTGGTTCTCCGGCCCCAATGTCTACGACTTCGTCGGTCGAGAGGGCATCATGGACAAAGCCGACGCCCAGTTGGTGTTGCAGGAGAACGGCGGCAATGTCTTCGTCCTGGACGACATTCACGATGCTCATGACGAAGACCACGAATGATCCGATTCTATGACTGGATTGTGCGGGGCCATAATATTTTTGTGCGCAGTTCTGCTCGCGTGTGACGGCAAGAAAAGCGGAATGGGGGGCGAGCCGTCCTCGACTCCGACGCCGTTGGATATGATAAGGCCTGACCACTTCCCGCCCATGGCTATCCCCGCGGACAACCCGATGACCGTCGAGGGAGTGGATCTGGGAAAGAAGCTGTTCTTCGATCCTATACTCTCCATCGATAGCACCAAGGCCTGCGGCAGCTGCCACCTGCCAAACGCTTCGTTCACGGACAACGACCAATTCAGCGAAGGCGTCGGCGGCGTTACCGGCAGAAACTCGATGCATATCGTCAACGCCGGGTGGATGTCGGCGCTGTTCTGGGACGGGCGGGCGGAGAGTCTCGAAGCGCAAGCGCTGCAGCCGGTCGCCAACCAAGTAGAGATGGGCGAAACCTGGGACCATGTGGAAGAAAAACTAGGCCGGCACCCTGACTACCCGATTCTCTTTGCCGCCTCGTTCGGCGACGGCGAGATCACCCGCGATCGGGTAGTGAAAGCGATCGCGCAGTTCGAACGCACCTTGGTTTCCAGCGAGTCAGGTTTCGACGATTTCCTGAACGGCAAAGACAACTACACCGAGGAGGAGGAGCGGGGATTCGAGCTCTTCAACAACGAGACGGGCGACTGTTTTCACTGCCACGGCACCGTCCTTTTGACCGACAATCAGTTCCACAACAATGGGCTGGATGAGGTGCCGGCCGACTCGGGACTGGCGGCCATAACCGGCAACAGCTTCGATCTTGGCAAGTTCAAATCCCCTTCCCTGCGCAACGTGGAATTCACCGCGCCGTACATGCATGACGGCCGCTTCCAGACCCTGGAAGAGGTACTCCAATTCTACAGCGACGGATTCCACCGAACCGCGAAGACGGATCCGCTGATCAGAGCGCGGCGCCACACCCTGACCGCCGAGGAACAGAGCGCGATCGTCGCTTTTCTCAAGACTTTCACCGACCGCAAGTTTCTGCGCGCCCATCGCCCATGAGATGGCACATTGGCCTGTTGACATGCTGTCTCGGTTACTCCTGCGGTGACGATGGCAACCCGCAGTCTTCGTCCGGCGACGCGATCGTTAGATCAATTGCGGACCTGCGGGCGCTGCGGTCGCGCTCCACCATCGAAGGCGATCTGCTGATCGAGAGCTCGGACCTCACCGATCTCGGGTTTCTGGAGAAGCTGGAAACGGTGGGTGGCAGTCTCATTCTTAGAAACAATCCGGGGTTGGTGAATCTCGAGGGGCTACAAAAGCTCACCAGCATCGGGTTCGACCTCCTGGTCGAGAACAACGATCAGCTGGTCTCCCTGGCCGGTTTGCGCAGTCTCCAGCAGGTTGGTGAGAGTCGGAGTGCCGGCGGCAAGGTCAGATTCAGCTTGAACCGATCGCTGCGGAGCGTGGACGGTCTGCAGCGACTGACGACGATTCATGGCGAATTGAATCTATCGAACAACGAACAGCTGCTGGCGCTGGACAGCCTGTCCCATCTGGAAGGGATCGGCGGCAACCTCGTTCTGCTGCAGAACGAAAACCTGACCTGGCTGGAAGGATTGAGAAACCTGGTAGCCATCGGCGGATCCCTATTCATCGACGGTAATGCTCGTCTGGCCACGCTTCAGCCGCTTCGAGCGTTGAGCGAGATTGGCCACAACGTGATCGTCGATGGGAACAGTCGGCTTACCTCACTCGAGGGATTCGAGTCGATCACGACGATTCGCGGCAGCATGAGCATCGCCAACAACGACATCCTGGAGTCGCTGGACGGCATTGGCAATCTTGCCGGCGTCGCCGACGATCTGCTGGTCTCCGGCAATCCCGCACTCCTTTCTCTAGCGGCTCTGAGTAATCTCACCGCGGTGCACGGTCAGCTGTGGATCAGCGGCAACCAGAAGCTGCGCGCACTTGACGGATTGGATCGCTTGACGGCCCTTGGATCCGATATCGGAATCGTCGACAATGCGTCCCTGGCCAATCTGGTGGGGTTCCCGGCTTTCACGTCCCTTCCCGGAGACCTCAGGCTCAGCGGCAACAGCTCTCTTGCTACCTTGGAAGGCCTTGAAAGCCTAACGGTGATCACTGGTGACCTGCGTCTGCAGGACCACCCGGGTCTGCGATCCCTTGGCGCGCTGAGCGGACTCGTCCACTTGGGAGAGGATTTCTTCCTGGCGCGAAACGGCACTCTCGAAAACCTCCTGGGGCTCGAGCACCTCGAAACCATCGAAGAGAGCCTGTTTATCGACGAGAACAGAACCCTGGCTTCCCTTGAAGGACTCTCCGCCCTGGTTTCGATCGGTGAAAACCTGCGTATCGCCGGCAATGAGTCGCTCGAGGTATTGGTGGGCGCCGAACGACTGTCCAGCATTGGGCGCGATCTACTCATAGTCGGCAATCCTTCGCTGGCAGACCTGGATGGTTTAGGAAATTTGAGTAGCGTCGGAAGGATCCTGCGCATCACCGAAAACCCGAGCCTGTCGACGGAGAACGCCCGCGCCTTCGCCGGCCGACTCGCGGCCGGCGGGTTCGAAGGTCTGGTGGAGATCGAAGCGAATATGGAATGAATTGGTAAGTCGAACGATGAGTTTTATACTAACTGTAAGGCGAAGCCTGCAAGTCCTTGATTTTACAAGATCTACGCAAGATCCTTCCGCGTCGATCTATTAAATATCTAAAGAAATTCCCGAAAACCGCCTAATTTCCCACTTCAAACAGCTTGTCCATTGCCTCCGCCACGGCCGTTTGATCTTCCGGATATAGATGCCCGCAGGTGTCCCAGGTGATGGAGGTATTGGCGTGGCGCATCTGCCGGCTGATCTGCTTGATGTTCACGTTCTGCGAGATCAGCAGTGAGGCGCACGTATGCCGCAGGTCGTGAGGCCGAACTGGGCCGATGCCGGCGATCTGCGCCGCCCTTGCGATTGCGCTGTGTATGGTGCTGTAGGCGTGGGTTTGCTAGGGGCCTTGTCCTTGCGTTCGGCGCGGCTAGGGAATATCAGGTCCATATCCACCCATTCGGGAAGCCGGAGCCGGAATGCCGCCTGCTCTGCTCTGTGCTTTTCCAGTATCTCACAGACGTAGGAGCTGAGTTGAATCGTGTTGTTTGAGGTCTTGGTCTTGGGTGTCGTCAGGTTTCTCCGCTGGTCGAAATTGCGTTCAACACTATAGGCCCCTTGCTCGAGGTCGAGGTACTGCCACTGCATCACCAGCAGCTCGCCAACGCGCAAACCGGTCCATATCGCCACCGAAAACATCGCCCAAAAGTTGGGCTCGGTATGCTGAAGCCCATTCGCTGAACAACCACACCGCTCAGGCCCCGGAGAGCTTGGATAGCAGTCCCGATCAGGTCGAGGAGAGTTCCGATCATAGCGACGGTCTTCTGCTTTGCCAGCTGTGGGTCATCGATAGAAGACAGTATTGTGGAGCTCGGCGGCGCGCCCGATGAGCAAGCCGCAGCAAAACACGAACTTGTCCTGTCCTCAGAAAGAGCCGTTGAGCCCCTTATTCAAGCGCTGGCATCGGATCGAGAGACGAAAATCCGTGCTGAAGTGGCGGAAATTCTGGTGAGTTTTACGATGCGAACCGCCGACGAGCGGATCGCCGCCGTGCTCGAGAAACATTTACTGAACGATCCCGAGCCTGTGGTGCGTGGACGCATCGCCGAGGAGCTCGGATTTCACTTGCGATCCGAGTTTTTCGACCTCTTTCTCCGGGCCATTTCCGATCCCTCTCCACTGGTGCAAGCCCCGGCGCTGCTCTCTTTCGGCGATGCTATGGGCAAGCTGAGCGACGAGCAGACCCAAACGTTGCGACGGCTCGCAGGTGAAAGGGCACTTTCAGAAGACGAGGAGGTTCGCACGGCCGCCCTATACCTGGTGGAAGAGTACGTGGCTCGATCGGCAGAGAAGGCGCGGGAAGCGGCGCTCAAAGCCAACCTTTCGAAAGCCGACTCCCTTTTCGCAGCCTTGGTGGCATATGCACCTAACAGCAAACAGGCCAGATACTACCAGGGAACGTTTTATCTGGACTACCTCGAGCGCGATCGCGGAATCGAGATTTTGAGAGACCATCGCCTGCTGGTGGATGTTCCCAGGCTCGAATCGCTTCCGACCATCGACGGCCGCTTGGACGATGAGGCCTGGGAGGACGCGGCACCAATAGATTCGTTCTATGTCCAATCGGGCCGCGGGCTCACGACGTTGCCACCACGTGTTGAAACCCGCGTGCTGATGGGGTATTCCGCAACGGCGCTCTATTGGGGCGTGCACTGTGCCGACGCCCATCCGGAGAGCCTGGTGGTGCTGCCCCATGAGGATGAGGGGCCTAGACCTCGCCAAGATCGGATCTACTTCCGCTTCGATCGCAACCGGGACACGAAAACGATCTCCCAAATCATTGTCAACAGCCAGGGGGCGACGGTTGACTTGAGGACCGACTACAGCAAGGGCAGGGATCGTGATTTCAAATGGGACGCGGAAGCGAAGACGGCGACTTATGTGGGAGACGATTTCTGGTCGTTGGAATGCGAGCTTCGGTGGGATCCGATATACCACCCGCCCCCGGCGTCGGGCGAGTTCTCGCGTGTGAACTTTCTCCGCTTATTCCGTACCGTCGAGTTCAGTCAATCGTTCGCCGAGTACGACAACCTAGTCGCACCAGGTTTTCTTCTCTACCAATAGTTCGTCGGGACAGAGGCCGTTGATGACTGCTCCAAAGTTGGGCGTAACGAGCAAACCGTGCCCGCGAGACATGCTGAAGCACATTGGTAAACTCACGATCAAACCAGCACTAAGTCCTACTGACTGATCGCGCAACCGGTATTCTCAGCCATTCCATTTGGGTCCTTACCTGTTGATTTGATTGAGGTTGGGCACCAGCGCGATTTTATGCTAGCACGCGTACTTCGTCATCGGGTGTCAACGGCCGCCCATCGGTAGTCGCCGTGGCAGTCACCGCTCGGCAGAAACCTGTCAGATAATGCATGATCTGTCGCGAAACTCCGCTTGACAAAAGGCCGCCGTCGGCAACTCCTTTCTTATTCATGAGCCAGAACCGCTATCTCACTCCGCTCCTAAGCGTCCACTTCGTCGGTACGCTCGGCTTCAGTATCATTCTGCCCTTTCTGGTCTTCATCGTCGAGCGCTTTCAAGGCAATTCATTCGTATACGGCCTGCTCGGCGCTACATACCCGGCGTTTCAGTTCATCGGCGCCCCCATACTGGGCAAGTGGTCCGACAAATACGGACGCAAGCGCATCCTGCTTCTCAGCCAACTGGGCACATTGCTCTCCTGGGGGGTCTTCCTGCTGGGCTTGTATATGCCCGTTGAAGTATTGGTGCAATTCGACAGTGAGTGGACCGGCACGACCATCCTGACCTTGCCGATCACCGTGCTCTTTCTTGCGCGCGCGTTAGACGGCCTGACCGGTGGCAATATATCGGTGGCCAACGCCTATTTGGCGGACATTTCGACGAAGGAAGAGAAAAGCCGGAACTATGGCAAGATGTCGATTGCAGCCAATTTCGGATTTGTACTGGGACCGGTACTGGCTGGTCTTTTGAGCGCCACCGCCCTGCAGGAAACCCTACCCGTCCTGGCGGCGATTCTGATCTCAACCGCCGCCCTGGTGACAATATTCCTTTACCTGCCCGACGTGCGCCCCTGTGAAATCGAGAAGCACGACGAGGATCGTATTGAGAAGGTATTTGGGCAGGAGCTCAAGGATTGTTTTCAACCGCCGGCTGACAAGCACGCGCTAAAACATCTACTCGCCATCCCCGGTATCCCGTTTCTGCTGTTGGTTTACTTCGCCATCTTTCTCGGATTCAATTTCTTTTATACCGCCTTCCCCGTGCACGCCTCAGCCGGTTTGAAGTGGCCGGTCACAGAGCTGGGGATCTATCTTTCAAGCCTCAGTCTGATGATGGCGATCGTCCAGGGTCCAGTGCTCAAGTGGATGACAGCACGTTTCTCCAACGCGACCCTGGTGATTGTAGGAAGCATCTTGCTGGGCTTCTGTTTTCTGCTCCTGACCATTCCCGACCGATCGCTGGCGTACGCCGCCGCCGTGCTCTTTGCCCTCGGCAACGGTTTGATGTGGCCGTGCTATCAATCGATCCTTTCCAACCAAGCCGGTGAGCAATACCAGGGATACGTGCAGGGATTGGCCGGCAGCCTTGGCAGCCTCGCCAGCATAACCGGCTTGGTAACCGGCGGGCTATTGTACGCGTCTGTTGGGGCCGGTACTTTTGGGGTGTCAGCGGTCACGATGTTCATCGTGGCGCTAATGAGCCTGGGCCTCATTCGACTGACCAAGAAAGTCGGGCCGCACGCATTGACTCGCTCGAGCAACCGCTGCCCCTTCTCCGTCGTCACCAAGCCGAACGTGGCGTCTCTAGCCTTTCCCGAGATCTCCAGAATCATCTCGCCGTTTTCCATCGCCTCAAGGTGCGAAAGCGCCGTAGCCGGCAAACCTAGTGTTACGGGGGGTGGGATTTCGTTCCGCTAAATCGAAACACAAATCAGGCTTTGCTACAGTGGCTGCACGAGCGGCCATAGCCTCTACGTCAACCTGTGTCTTGAGGTCGCATCTCACTTGGTAGCAGCCAAATACACGGCAGCCATTTCCATCCCCTCGACTTCTCCCACAGAGCACGTATCAATCCTGAACCCCGCTCCACTCGCCGCGTTAGTAACCTCGTCCGACTGGTATCTCATAGCCACGATGTCAGTCTCGCTACCGTAATCGATGTCTCCTTCTCCCTCCCATGTAGCGACGAGAAGTTGCCCCTCCGGCGTTAGCACGCGGTACCACTCGACAAAACATGCATGCAGGGCCGTCAAGTCGACATGATGGAGAGCGAAATAGCTGAGAACGGTGGCGCACGTACCACCAGCCACGTGCGACAGGCTTCTCATGTCGCCTTCAACAACCGTTGCCGAAGAACCCAAACGTCTCCGGGAAATGGCCACCATTCGTGGACAGAGATCAATTCCAAGAAGTGTTCGTCCGGGCGTGTACTCCTTGAGTCTCTCAAGCATGTGTCCAGATCCACAAGAAGAATCTAGCACGGCACCATTGAGAGCGGCAATGCGTTCTGCTAAACCGCTGAGAGCGGTAGCATACATCGGCAGATCGATTTCTGTGTCCATCATCGAGTTATACGAATCTGCGCTCGACTCATAGAACTCACGGACCTCTTCACCGGATGCAATCTTCATGATCGTGTTAACGAAATTCTCGTTCGTCGGCGTAGGCGAGGTGCTTGATGAACGAGGCGATCGAAAGGAGCGCTTCTTGGCCAGATCCTGCCTGCAAGATCCTACATGTCGCCGCCCCAACTCTATTGCATCGCATATTGGAACAAGAGTTGCCGTTTACCCGGTTAAACATCTCGGTTCCCCCTCGGGTCCAAAGATGAGACGAGCACCGTTGATACCGTGGAGGATCTTCCCCATGACATGGTACACACCGAAGAAAATCTCTCTGCTCATCCTGGCTGCCCGGACTGACGTATTCTGACCTATTATAAAGAAGGTTGCGAGCAATGAATCATGTGATCAGTAGGCTGGTGCCCGTTGCCCTAGTGATAGCTTCGGTGGGCACCGCGGTCCAAGTGGATGCACGTCTATTTCGCATGCGGATGGTGCCCAACGCCATCGCGCTAGGCGTCTCATGTAATATATGCCACACCGAGGGGAGGAGGGGCGGCACTCCGCGGAATTCTTTCGGTTTAGCTGTCGAAGCGCTGGTGACTTCCAATGGCAGGGAAGTGTTCTGGGGTCCTGAACTGGCGGCCCTGGATTCGGACGGAGACGGGGCGTCAAACGGGGTGGAACTAGGCGACCCGGAAGGAACTTGGAGTGCCGGGGACGACGCACCAGAAGGCGAGATAACTCATCCGGGCGATCCGGACAGCTTTGTTCGTGCCGCAGTGGACACCGCCGTTGAGGCATTGTCCTGGGCAATGGTGAAGTCCGTCGTGCGACATCTGGTGGAATAACTCCGACCTACCTAGTTGAGTTCCAAAGCTACGTGGCTCATTGTTCGGGGAATTGGTTCTCTTAGATCTCTCGTTTCCATATTCCCGCTATGGGGGTATCCATTTAACCGGAGTTACCATATGTTCAGTGCATGGCGTATCCTCGCGCTGGCAAGCACTACCCGGGCTCGGTAGGCGAGTTTCAAGCCTGGTTTCGAACCGATGCGGACTGCCTGGACTACCTCGAATGGCTGCGGTGGCCCGACGGCTTCGTCTGTCCGAGTTGCGGCCACGAAGGCGGTTGGCGCTTGGGCGATGGCCGCTTCATGTGTCCGGCGTGTTCGACACGCAGTTCGGTGACGGCCGGTACGATCTTCGATCGGACGCGGACACCCTTGACGATATGGTACACCGCCTGCTGGCTGTTCGCCACCGGTAAAGACGGGATCTCGGCGTTGAGCTTGAAGCGAGTACTGGAGATCAGCTCCTACCAGACTGCCTGGGCCATGCTGCACCGCCTGCGGTCGGTGTTGGTACGTCCCGGTCGGGATCTGCTGAGCGGGACGGTACAGGTGGACGAGACCTACATCGGCGGCGCCGAGCCTGGGCTGGCCGGTGGCCGCGCTAGGGGCAAGAAGGTGCTGACCGGTATCGCAGTTGAGGTTCATGAGCCGAGAGGATTGGGGCGGTGCCGCATGTCGCCACTGGCCGATGCCTCTGCCGAGACCTTGCACGCGTTCGTGATGGATCACGTCGAGCCGGGCTCGACGATCATCACCGACGGGTGGCCCGCTTATCAGGGACTGGCTCAGCTCGGCTACGAGCACGATCGGCGCAGCCAGGGCGCGGCCCGCGCTCGGGGCGATGATCCCAACAAGCTGTTGCCCGCCGTGCACCGCGTTGTCTCACTGGCCAAGCGGTGGCTGCTGGGAACGCATCAAGGGGCCGCCGACAGTACCCACATGAGCCACTACCTCAACGAGTTCGTGTTCCGCTTCAATCGCCGCCGCTCCCGCAGCCGCGGCATGGTGTTTTATCGCGTGCTCGAGCTGGCCGTGGCCCACGAGCCGATGCGTTTCCAGGATCTCATTGCCAGCCGACGGCCGAGGAAGCTGCCCCCCGAGCCGCCCAAACGGCGAGGGCATCCCACGAGCCTGGAACGCCCAGGGGCAAACCGGCCGTGGCGGTCGGCGGCCGAACACTGATGGGGGTCGCGACGCACTCCGGTTAAATGGATACCCCCATTCCCGCTTATAGTCACCGTCATTTTCAGCCGGAGTCTCAGAATGGGCATGCTCCGCCTGATTCGCCACTCACTCGTCTTTCTCCTCGTCGCTTCGCAGGCGTCCGCCCATCCGGGATGGGGCATCGCCCTCAACTCGGCCGGTGAGATCTACTTTCCGGATATCGAGAACCTGAAGATCTGGAAGTGGTCACCAGGGCGCGGAGCGACAACGGCTGTCTCCGACGTGTGGACCCATCACTTGTTCGTCGATGCCGCCGACAACCTCTACTACGAGACCGAGTTCTACCGCGGTCAACGGGGCAACAGCTTCTGGAAGCTCTCACCTGAAGGGGTCAGCACCATTCTCGTCGCCCCGACCCTGGACGCCGACGAATTCCGGGGAGAGCATGTGCTGCTCGACTCCTCGGGCACGATCTACTTTCCTGGCCAGGGTAGCATCCGCAGGCGTACACCGGACGGAAAGGTGGATGTCCTGGTCTCCGGCCTGGGCAACATCACCGCCCTCGCCTGGGGACCGGACGGTTCGATCTACATAATGGAGGAGGACGCCCTGCGTCGGGTCCGTCCCGACGGCCGGGTGACGACACTGTCGACCGACCTGCTCACCGTGCCTGCGGATGACCCCATCTTCGAAGACGGAAGGTTCAACTCGATCTGGAACTTCGACGTCGGCCGGGACGGCTCCGTCTACCTGGCCTACAACGGCAACCGCCGCCTTCTCAAACTCGCAACCGACGGCGAAGTGACCGAGCTCTATCACGCTCAGGCGCCCTGGTCACCGATGGGAGTGGCCGTCTACCATGACGCCCTCTACATCCTGGAGAGCTGGTTTCGGGAAGACGTCGGCTGGCGCGGTCCACGCGTCCGGCGCCTGACAGCCGATGGTGCGGTGACGACCCTGGTATCGGTAGAAGGCGCGCAGACACTCGTGTCCGAACAGAACGGGCGGGCGGCGGCATCCGACGATCTGCGCAGTGCACCCAACCCCTTCAACGGCCAGACCCGCATCTCCTACTCCCTGTCCAGGGCAAGCCACGTCCAGCTGCAGGTATTCGACAGCCTCGGCCGACGAGTCAGAGAGCTGGTCCACGCCGTGCAGGCCGTCGGCGCATACGACATCGGCTGGGACGGAACCGACGACGCGGCACGACCTGTCGGCAGTGGGGCCTATTTCTGCGAACTCATAACGGGCGACCGGACACGCACCGTGAGCCTGACCCTGGTGCGGTGACGGACCCTTTCATAGGGCTCGTGGTTCTTCCGCACGAGTGAGCCGGGCGCCACCTTCGGGTTCACATCAATGTCTGCGCCCTTGGCCGCCAGAACGTAATCGTGCCTCTCTCGCTTTCCCGAATCAATTACCCGATCTATTAATTATTTACTAAATTCCTATTGATCGTGGTGATTCTCAACATTTCGGAACCTCCGGCACCCATCCTAACCTGAATTATTCATAAAAATGCGGTGAGCCTCTGTAAAATTGGTTGTTTTGCCCTACGTTAGGGTTACCCACAAACAACAACCAATCAAGAGGGCCACCGCAGATGGAAACTTCGCAGATCGCGCTATCGTTTGCAAACATCTCGGGCAAAAAGATCGAAGCTGATTTTGACGGTGGCATGACCACCAGTGATGGGGGCGCCCTGCTTCTGCGACAAGCGGAAGCCCGCACCGGGATCGTCGACATCAAAGCTATATCGACCATACGTATACTGACCTCATCCGGCAGCGCGTATTCCAGATCGCCTGTGGCTACGAGGACGCCAATGACAGTGACGACCTGCGTTGCGATCCGGGTCTGAAAACCGCGTGCGACCGTCTGCCCCTGACAGGAGACGATTTGGCCAGTCAACCGACCATGTCTCGTTTGGAAAACAGTGTCAGCCGCTCGGATCTGTATCGCATCGGGCTCGCGGTGCTGGAAATATTCATTGAGTCTTACGACCAGCCGCCCAAGAAGCTGACTATAGACATCGACGACACGGACGATCCGACGCACGGCGCACAGCAACTGACGTTGTTCCATGCCTACTATGACGAGTATTGCTATCTGCCGGTCCATCTCTACGAAGGGGAGTCGGGCAAGTTGATCACGACCCTGCTGCGACCCGGTCGTAGAATGCGAGGCCGAGAGGCGGCAGCCATCCTCAAACGCGTGTTGGATCATTTGATCATGGTGTGGCCGAAGACGAAGATCACCTTACGAGGCGACTCGCACTTCAGCACCCCTGAGGTGCACGACCTGTGCGACGGATACGGTATTGATTTCATTCTGGGACAGGCGCTCAACAACAAGCTCAAAGCCCTCGGCGAACCGCTGATGGAGCTGGTGGCGGCGCTGGCCGAGCAGAGCGATGAACCGGTGCGGCTTTTTGACCGCTTCGAGTATCAGGCCAAGAGCTGGCCCCGACCGCGCCAGATTATCTACAAGGCCGAGATCACGCAGCGCAAAGCCAACCCGCGCTTCGTGGTGACCAATATCCGCAACCGCACCCCCGAGTTTCTATATGAGAAGGTCTACTGCGCTCGCGGACGGTCGGAAGGCTTCATCAAGAATCACAAGACCTACTTGCAGTCCGACCGCACCTCCTGCCACCGATTCTCGGCCAACCAATTTCGCCTCTTCCTGCACAGCGCGGCCTACGTGCTGCTGCACACAATCCAACAGATTGGCATGCGCGGCACTCAATGGACGACGTCCAACTTTAACACGATCCAACTCCGCGTGCTCAAAGTCGGCGCCCGAGTGCGGGAGCAAGCCACCAAGGTCCGTTTTCACTTTCCGACATCGTACCCGCTCAAGGATCTGATGCGGACCGTCGTCCTCAACCTCGATACCTCATAATGCTTTGCGATGTCGCCCACCACAGCCACGCACACGCTCCACTAAGGGGCCCGACTGTCCCAATGACATCCAAACGAGGCTCAGATCTCCAGAGACAACACCTCGACGACCGACAGCACTCGATCAACCCGCTACCAAAACGTCCAGCCATTGACCAGCGCATCGAATTCGTTCGCTTGGTGCGGATTCATGAATAATTCAGGTTAGATGTTCGAAAACCTGAGAGCGGGACACCCGCGCCTGCTGGCATTGGACGAGGATTTCGACCGCGTCCGTGCCAATATCGAGCAGTACGAGGATGCTCGCAGGTTGCGCAATCGTCTCTACCAGGCGGGGTTGCAATTGTTGGAGCAACCGCCGGCTGAGCACAAGTTGGAAGGACGGGGTGGTCTCGCCGATCGCAGTCTCGACGAGGTCTGGGTGCTGCTGCCGATCAGCAGGATGGTCGCCGACCGCATCTACACCCTGACGACGCTTTACCGTCTGGAAGGGGAGGAGCGTTTTGCGCGCCGCGCCGTCGAGGAGCTGCGGTCGATCGCCGCCTTTCCCGACTGGAATCCGTCCCATTTCCTCGATACCGCGGAGATGACCCATGCCGCTGCCATCGGCTACGACTGGCTTTACACCTTTATGGATGACGCGGATCGCGCTCAGTTGCGCACCGCCATCGTCGACAAGGGGTTGAAGGAAGGGATTCAGGCGTACCGGGAGGAACACCACTTCGCTACTCGCGGGACAAACTGGAACCAGGTGTGCAACGGCGGGTTGGGCATGGGTGCCCTGGCACTCGCCGATGAGGAGCCAGGCTATGCCGAGCATATCCTGTCGCGTGGATTAGCCTCCTTGCGCCGGGCGATGGAGACCTATTCCCCCGACGGCGGTTGGGACGAGGGCCCCATGTACTGGCATTACGGCACCCGTTACCTGGTCTATTTGATTCAGTCATTGAAGATCGCCCTCGGTGATGACTTCGGACTGATCGATCTTCCCGGCTTCCGGAACGCGGGGGATTACCGGGTCCAATACATCGGTCCCCTGGGTCGCACCTTCAATTACTCTGACTGCGAAGACAGCGCCGGCGGCACTCCGGAGATGTTCTGGCTCGGTCGCAGCTTCGACAAGCCGGAGTACTTCTGGCATCAGCGCCAGTGGATCGACGACGACCACATCGACCATCGCGGCAAACCGCGGAACGAGGGCGCCGTTGCCCAGGATTTGATCTGGTTCGAGGGGGGGCAAGAGGATCCGCCGGACTTTCCCCTCGATGTCCTGTTCCGCAAGATCGAGGTCGCCTTCTTCCGCAGCTCGTGGCACGAAGAAGAAGCGTTGTTCGTCGGTTTCAAAGGGGGTGAAGGAGCGGTGAGCCACGGACACATGGATCTGGGGTGTTTCGTGTTGGACGCTCTGGGGAAACGCTGGGCGTTGGAGCTGGGCATGGAGGAGTACGAGATCCGCGACTTCCTGCTGCAGACCGGACAGGTGAAGGAGCGATGGGAGATCTACCGGCTCGGCACCGCAAGCCACAACACCCTGGTGATCGACAAGGCCTATCAAAACCCGAACTCCCGAGCGCCGATCGTTCGCTATCAGTCGACGCCGTCAAAGGCATTCGCCGTCGCCAATCTGTCGGAGGCGTATCCATCTACGCGAGGCGTAATGCGCGGCGTCGCCATGCTAGATCGCAAGGCGGTCCTGGTCCAGGATGAGATTGCCCTCGAAAAGAAGACGGATGTGGCCTGGGCCATGCTCACCGATGCAGAGATTGAGCTGCACGGATCGACGGCGATCCTGACGTTGGACGACGCCCACCTCCAGGTGAGGCTGTTAGAGCCGGCTGACGGGGAATTCCAGCTAGAAAGCTGCAATCCGCCAGAGCCGCAAAAACAGCAGCCCCACATCCGCAAGCTGGCGTTGAATCTCGAGCCGGAGACGAACACTACGATCGGGGTGCTGTTGACCCCGTACCGCAACGACGAGCAGGCGCCCACGAGCGCGCCTGACATCGAACCTTTAACCAGATGGTAGTCCCCATCTGTATGGGAGCATAGCCATGTCGAAGATCAGGGTCGGACACATAGGAGCAGGCGGTAAGGGCCGCCAACATATGGACACTGTAGTGAAGATGGAAGGGGTGGAGTTGGTGGCGGTATGCGACCCCGTCGAACCGCTGCGCACCAAGTTCGCCGATGATTACGGAGCCGCCGGTAGGTACGACAAGATCGAAACCATGCTGGAAAATGAGGATCTCGACGCGGCGTTCGTCACGACTCCTGCGCATATCAACGCGATAGCCGCACTTCCTTGCCTAGAGGCGGGGGTCAACACCTTCATGGAGAAACCCCCGGGCATCAGCTTGAAAGAGACCCAGGCTCTACGGGACGCGGGCGCTCGGACGGGGGCCCAGGGAATGGTCGGGTTCAACCGCCGCTTCGAACCGCAGACCACCCAGACTGCAGACATGGTCCGTGAACGGGGTCCCATCGTTCAGCTGGTTTGCACCTTTCACAAGAGCATGACGCGTATGGAGCAGCTGGGACGTTGGCCGGACGAGCTCATGGACAATTTCCTGTGGGAAACGCCGATTCACTCCATCGACCTGATGCGATTCCTGGCAGGTTCGGAAGTAGCTGAGATTCATGGGGCGTGCCGCCGGGCGTATCACAAGTTCAAGGATGTATTCGGCGGCCTGGTCTACTTTGAAAACGGCTGTATAGGCCATCTGATATTCAACATGACCGGAACTCCCCGGCTGGAGCGTTATGAAATCCACGGCCGGGATGTGTCAGCTTACATGGAGGAAGACGCCTACGTGTTGCGCGACGGCGAGCGCGTCGACATCGCTGCGGGGGATGATTTGGCTGGAACAAGGCTGGAAGATCGCTATTTCATCGAGTGCATTCGGGATGGCAAAAAGATCGACCTGCCCGCCGCCAATCTGGATGAAGCGGTGAAGTCGATGGAGGTCGCACACGCTATTTTACAACGGTTGCTCCCCACCTGACGCGCTTGCAGCCGCGAGGGATTACTGCGCCCAGCGCGTGTGGTCAATCTTCAAGCGCGCGTTCGATGGCATCACAAATGGCGCTGAATTGGATCGGCTTGCGGATGATATCCGCAACTCCGACCAGACGTTCCTGCTCAGGGTGGTATCCGGTTACGACAATGGCTTTAACGTCGGGGTCGACTATCTGAATCTCGGCGAGCATATCGTAACCGGACATCGCCGGCATCGTGAGATCAAGCAGCAACACATCGATCAATTCTACGTTCTGTTTGTAGATCTCCACTCCTTGACGCCCGTCCTCGGCTTCGAGAATCGAATATCCAGCCCGTTCCAGGATTTTGCGCAAAAGCAAACGCACGGATTCTTCATCGTCTACGATGAGGATCGTGTGTTTGTCGGAGGAGGTTTGCATAATCTGGGCAGCGGTGCGCCCAATAATAAGTTTTTGAGACCACCTGCGCAAAGGTGTATCTTCGCGCCCCATGCGCTCAAATTGCATGACAATTTCACCCCATGTTTGACGATGTGAACAAAGACGCCGAGACGGTGCGCGACGTCGAAGCTGGATCGACGGGGGATACCCCCGTCATCACCTTGAAGGCCCTCGCGCTGGGCACGCTGTCCGTCGCTGTCACCTTCCTCTACCTGATACACATCGGCCAGGGATACCGGGTGGGCAGCTACGTGCACTCCCTGTTTCCCATGGCCGCCTTCATGCCGTTCGTGGTCTGGCTGTTTCTCAATCTCTTCCTCAGAATCGTGGCGCCACGAATCGCGCTCAAGCAGGGCGAGCTCCTCACCATCTTCTGCATGTTGTGGGTCGTTGGAACGGTGCCGCAACTCGGTTGGATGACCTACTGGACATCGATCATGGCGGCGCCGAGTTATTTCGCTTCCGCGGAAAACAACTGGAGCGAGGTGTTCTTCGATGTCCTTCCTTGGCATGTGTTTGCCAAAACCTCAACCCGGGTCATCGATCCCTTCTGGTTCGGGCTGCCACAAGGCATGGAGATACCGTGGGAAGCCTGGTATCCGGCCATCGCTCAATGGCTTGGCGTATCGACGGCGATGGTCATGTTCGGGTATTGTCTGTTCGCCCTGTTTCACAAGCATTGGAGCGAGGCTGAAAAACTCGCCTTCCCGATCGCCCAACTTCCTCTGGACCTGACCCGTGGGTTCGCGACGGGTGAACGCATCCCGCCGATCTTCCGATCGGGCCGATTGTGGATCGGCTTCTTCATCGTTTTCCTGCCGATACTCTACAACATCGCCACCTATTTCAGTCCGGGCTTGCTACCGCTGGGGATCTACTGGGAGGCATATCGGATTGAATTCACCAGCGATTTGTCCCTGACCGTTCGCATCCTGCCGCTGATTCTCGGACTCACCTATCTGTGCCCCGTGGACATCCTCGGCAGCCTCGTGGTTTTCCATCTGATAGGAACCCTGAAGGCATGGACGATGACTCGGTTGGGCGTGACTGTAGGCACAGAGGGTCAACCGATGCCGGTTTCGGAGATTCTCCACATGGAAAGCTACGGTGCGCTGGCATTCGTCGGACTCTGGTCCATATGGCTTGCCCGCTCGCACCTGGGTTGGGTAGGGCAGCTGGTCTGGCACGGGGGGCAGGATGTGCGTCAAACGACGACTTACCGGCTGATCGTCGTGGGGCTGGTATTGTCGGCGGGGTATATCGTCGTCTGGAGCATGGGCCTGGGGATGGGTTTCCCGCTTGCCCTGGGTAGTCTGTTGCTGATGACCCTCACCTACTTCGTAACCGCAAAGCTGGTAGCAGCAACCGGATTCGCCTATCTGCTGCCGAACAGAACCTACTTGAAGGGAGACATGTTCGTGCTGGACCTGATCGGCTCGGCCCGCCTCTCGCATCGACAGCTCATTGCCTACAAGGTCATGACCAGCAAGGCGTTCTTCGGTACGTTTCGGACACCAGCGTGGCCGGCTATTCCCCATCTATTTCGAATATTTTCCTTAAACAAGCAACCGGCGCGAACAACCCTGATGGTGCTTCTGGCCTTCCCCACCGGCTTTCTGGTTGCGTCCACGGCGACCATACAGTTGGCGTACGGCGACGGGGGATCGGTGTTTATGGGAGGCAAGGCGAATCAGGTATTCGAGCAGATGGTTGAACTGGTGAACAACCCAAGAACATCCGCCGCCGGGAAATGGTTGGTTTGGGGTTTGGGGTGGGTGGAAGCAGCGGTTTTAGCCCTCGCCCGCAGTCGCTTCCACTGGTTTCCGGTGCACCCGATAGGCCTCGTTTTTCAGACCACCTTCGGCACGCGGTTGTACTGGTTCAGTCTATTACTGGTCTGGATCGTGAAATTGACAATCCTGAGAATGGGGGGGGCCAGCGGGTTCAGACGCGGAAAACCGCTCTTCTACGGTATCGCGATCGGCTACGTTTCCGGCATAATTCTATCCGTTGCCGTCGATCTCATATGGTTTCCAACAGAAGGTCATTCCATGCACCACTGGTAACCACTGAACCAGGTGGGGCGAACAAAAAAAGGGCGGCGCCCATCGGCACCACCCTCACTTCGAAACGCGACTCGCGAACTATGTGGCAGTCAGATTCTCGGCGGCTGGACCTTTTTGACCTTGCACGACCTCGAATTCCACCGTCTGACCTTCGCGCAAGGTGCGGAAACCCTCGCTCTGAATCACGCTGTGATGCACGAAGACGTCGTCGCCTCCTTCGCGCTCGATGAATCCATAGCCTTTCGTATCATTGAACCATTTTACGGTTCCGGTTACGCGATCAGCCATGAGTGAATCTCCCTTCTCCGATTACGGGTGGTCAAGTTGAACAGTTCAATTCCACGCGTGCTGGAATCGGGCGATACACAGAACGAAGGAAGGGGACTGCCAACAAAAATGTGGGTTGGTGTTGTCGATGATGGCAAAACGAGGGCAAAAGTCGGTGGAAGCTAAAAAACCTACCTAGCGACCACCGGGGCCTCGGCTGGGACCTCCGCCGGGACCTGTCCGGCCACGCCGATTCTGCGCCAGCTTCCTCTTTTCGGCGTGGGTCATATTGGCGAGCCTTTCGGCCTTCTTCTGGCGCCGAATGCTCTTTTGGAGATCGATCTTTTTCTGTACTGAGGGTTTGGTGTAGAACCGTTTACGCTTGAGATCCTTGAGGATTCCGGACTTTCTGGTTTGCACCGAAAACCGCCGCAACGATTTCTCAAACGGTTCGTGGTCGCGCACCTGGACGCTGAAGTTCGACATCTAACTCTCCTGCTATTGACTCCGAATACGCTTCGGCTACAACTCCCAGTCGAGGACTAGCGAGACCGTAAGTATAAGGAAGAACATGCACACGTGCAAAGTCCTATCCGCTTTAGGTGTAATGCTTTTGACTCGAACCGGCTCGAGGAGCGTCGCAATTGTCGTAAGACACTGTTTTCATTGGCGAAATGAGAAAAGAGGCGCTCATGAGCCCAATGGGAGATCAACCCTGACGTTGCCCAGCCGCTGGGATTCGAGAATACCGAGCATCACGTCGACAACCTTCTTCGCAACGCTTCCGGGGCAGAGCGGAGCACGGCCCTCGTCGACGGCATGAATGACGTCCTGCACGCTGAGGCCGATGCCGGGACCCGCCCCCTCTTCCCCTAACTCCAGAAGTGATGTCTGCTCATCCTTGGTCAAAGTGCACCGGGTGCCCGCGATGGTTGCGTTTACGGTGAGGTACCCGTCGGTCCCCACAACCTCGACCCGAACCTTCGGGGGCGGGGTTGTTTTCGGGCCCCCGATGTAAACGCCTCGAACGCCGTTCGAGAAGTGGATGTATGCGTGGGCACCTGGCTCGCTGGCTGGCACATGCCCTCCGTCACCGCGGTACTCGGTGTAATCCTCGTACCCTGCTTCCAGCTCCCCGAAAACCCACTCCGGATCGGCGTCCGCGAACCAGCACATGAGGTCGATAATATGGGTTCCGTTGCGGAAGAGCATGGCGCGTTCGCCGTTGAGGATACCCACTACATTCTGCACCGGGCCGATGGCGCCGTCGTCGACGATTTCCTTGATCCGGTGCCAGTAGGGCATAAACCGTCGCGTATGGTCCACCGACAGCACCGTGTTGTTCCGCGCACACGCCTCCAGCATACGCTCGCAGTCGGCAACGGTGGTCGCCAGCGGTTTTTCACAGAGGATTCCCTTGACGCCGGCATGGGCGGCGTTAACCACCAGGTCGGCATGGGCGTGATCGGAGGTCGCCACCGTGACGAAGTCCAGCTTCTCTTTGGCGAGCATCTCCCGGTGATCCTTGTAGAGAGCCAAGTCCGGCCAGGTCTCTTTCCAATGCTCCTTGAATTCGGTCAGCAGCTGATCGGATAGATCGCAGCCGGCGACCAGATCGGCATTGTCCATACCAACCAGGCCTTCGGCGTGGGCAATGCCGATGTTGCGACAGCCAATGACAGCTACGCGGTGTTTTGTCAAAACCTGCTCCTTCGTGGTGTTCGAGAGCGCCGGGACCCCGACGTTTGCGGGCACGGTAAACTAATCCGATGACTTTGCCGGTCAACGGCGGTCGCTGAACTTGACAATGTCAGAGCCCTCTTGATAGGCTGTTGCACTCCCGAACGAAAGGACAATACCATGCCCGGCGTCGGTTCTACCGAACAAAGACTGAAGGAAAAACCGTACGAAGCCCGTGTTTGCCGCCTGGAACGCTACCCCAACTGCCTGCCGTCGATACATCGCACTCAGGAGCAGCGAGACGAGGCGCGGGTGGCAGGAGTCTCCATGGAGGAGGAGATCGAAACGATGGCGGCCATCGGTGTGGACGTTTGGGTGATCGGCGGCCAGCGGGACCGCGGATGGCCACTGTTTCGCTCCAAGATGGTCGATCCCCCCGAGGATGTGGATTTCGAATCCACCTCCAAATTTATCGATCTTGCCCACGAGAAGGGCATAATCCTGCTCTCCTACTACCCGTTCATTTTCACCAAACCGCTCATGGAGAAACATCCCGACTGGATGATCGGCATGTTGGATGACGGGGGTGAGGAGGTTTGGAACGAAGGTTGGTTCTGCTGGAACTCCCCATATCGCGACTGGCTTGGAGATTACATGGTCGAGCTGCTCGACTGCCTGGATCTGGATGGTCTTTACTTCGACGACATGAACTGGGGATCCCATTCCGACGAAGGACAACGACGAACAGGAGGATGCACCTGCAAGTACTGTCGAGAACTCTACCTCGAAGAGACAGGCAAGGATCTGCCGACCCGGGTCGACATGAGGAATTTGGAATTCAAGCGCTACGTAAACTGGCGCTACGAAAAGTTCTGCGTAGGGGTGCGACACGTGAACAAGAAGATCCACCAGAAACATCCTTACGCCATCGTCGATGTGAACTACTACGGCCGTCCGTACGGTGCGCCCGACATCGGCTGGAAGTCGGCTCATCCTATGAACCGGATCGATCTCGACGGTTACCTCTTCGTCGAAGCGGGGCTCGACAACCTCGGATGGTCGGTGCCGGCCAAGCTGTGCCACGCACACGGCACCTCCTTCGGGGTGCTGCAGTTCCAGAGTCAGTCGTTTCCTGAAGGAGCTTCCCAGAGCGCCCCGTACCCCGAGCCGTACTCGTCCGCCCTGTGTGGATTGACGGCCGTCGCTCATGGCGGCGCCTACATAAACTGCGCCATTCAGATCACCAGTGGGGGCGAACATTCCCTTTACACGGATGCGGCGAAATACGTCAACGACGAGATGAAAAAGCTGCAGCCCTACGTTGAGCGGGACTCGGTGAAACATGTGGCAATGCATTTCTCCCAACAAACACGTGATTTCGGTTATGCGGATGTGCCGGACGATTTCTGGCGGGGGATCAAAGGGTACCATCAGATGCTGAGCCGTTCCCAGTGTTTGATCGATTACGTCTTCGACGGCGAGCTGACCTATCAGACCATCGCCGATTATCCGGTTCTGGTGCTGCCCAACAGCAGCTGTCTGACTAGCGCACAGGCGGACGATATTCGCCGCTACGTGGAGGACGGTGGAACCCTGGTGGCGACACACGAATCCTCCCTGCTGGACGAGCTGGGGGAAAAGCGTGAGAGCCTGCAGCTTGACGATATCCTCGGCGTCGACTACGAAGGACCGGATGCCGTCGAGCAGGGAGAGGCGGACGAGCAGGATGCGATGTGGGAAAAGAACTGGTTCGGTCGTATCGTCGAGCGCTCCGAATGCGCCACCTATCTTCCCCATGACGAGGGGATACGTAAAGCGTGCGGTGAGCTCATCGCTTTTGGGGCGCCCCAGTCGAGAATCAACGCCCGAACCGGCACCGGCGTCCTCTGCACCAAAAGCACGTTGACGTGGACCAAGAATCCACCCCTCTACAATTACAATCCAACCAAAAACCAGGACTCTGGGATCCCCACCATAACGGTGAACCATGTTGGCAAAGGGCGCGCTATCTACATCGCTGCCGATATCGGCAGCGGTTACGAACGGAATCCGATGCCCCAGACCAAACGCTTGTTCGCGTACCTGGTCGGATTGGCAGATGCCCCCCTCGAGATCGTCGAAGGCGCATTGCGGGCCGGGCGCCTCAGCACAATTTACAAGGCAGTTATTGAACAGGGCACTAGTGGGGGTTTTGCCGCTGTCGCACCAGCCAGGGACCTGGCGATTCGGCCAGCGCGGACTCCAGGTTGAAAAGCGGCAGGTCCGCTTGGCTCTGCGACTGTGCGAGGTCGAAGAGATCCGCCGTTTCCTCAACCGAGAACAGCCCGCGCTTGAGATCGTCCGGATTCAACTGACGACGATGCCCCGGCTTCACGTTACTGGTGGCGATAATCAACACCCACGACGCGGACACACTGCCGGCGCTGGCCCACCGATAGTCTCCCGATGCGGCGACGCTAAAACGACCGTTCCCTGAGAATTCCGCCGACCCATCCGTTGTTGCGAACAGGAGACTGTTCAAGCAGCACGTTACGTGATACGCCGGCCGCGGGTTCGCTAGACGGTCCAGGAGTCCGTGGCTTACATCATTGCTGCGGTCGAGGTCCACGAACGGGGACAGGAAGACGCGCAACGCGGGACTCAGCGCCGTGGCAAAAATCGCCGCTGCGGTCCGATCGGCGTGCGCCTGCTCGTCGGTACCCGGCAACTCGACGACCATGTCGAATCCCCTCACGTGGTGCAACGGCAACGATCGAGCGATGGCCCCGACCGCTTGAAGGGGGTCGCCGCTGTCATCCAGGTGACACAGCGCTCGATCCAGGCTGCTCTGATGGGTTCGCAGGTGCTCGTCCAGGCGCGGCAGCTCCTCGGGTCGATACCCGATGCGCGCCCGCGGATGGTACTTGGCGGGATTCACCTCCCGTGCGAGGTAAGGGGCCAGGACGACTTCCTTGCCGAGGGATTCGCGGCACTCCCTCAACGCGCCCATACATTGCTCGCTGGGCCACAAATCACCCGTTATCTGCACCTCGATGGCATCCAACATCTGAATATGCGGTTGTGCCAGTTGGCGCAGCGGCAATTCCTCCCGCCACAGCCAGAACGCGGAGATGCCTACCCCTTCCTCGCGCAGCAGCCGCAGTCGTTCCCGTTGCAGTGGACTGGTCAGATCCGCCGCGGGAATCCGTACATGCCCTATCCCCGCTTCCGTGCAGGCTAGAAAGGGATGATCGTCCCGTACCCGTTGGCGCAAGGCGCTGGGCCACGCAACTGCGCCTTCATCCAGGTGCGCCAGGGGCCGACGCAGATAGGCACCGACCGGCGATGCCAACTCCTTCGAAGTCAACGTCAGCAGTCGCTTTTTCGGTGTGGAGTGATCCGTTTCCGAGAGTTCCGTGCGGATGAAGTGGATGGAGCAATCCGTCTCACGCACCCTGACCAGGTAGAAGCCTAGCTTTGCCCGGTCGTTCCGTCCCTGCTCCTCGGGAGGAGAAACGGAAAACGCTTCGTAGAACCCTGCCCTCGAGGTGGTGGTGGAAGCGCAGACTCGAAACTGGGTAGCGCCCAAGCGGTTGAAGACGCGGAAGTGCGTGTGGCCGCAAAAAACCAATTCCACTCCATAGGTTTCCAACTGCCCGAGCAACCATCCACGAGCCGGCTCATCCAGGCTGTTGTAGAATCCGCGGTCGGGTTCGTTGCGGTCCACAAAAAACGGCGGGAGGTGCATGAAGAGAACGACTCGTTTTCTGCGATTCTCATCCAGGTCGGTTTCGATCCACGAGGTCTGCTCGGCGGCCGCCGGCAAATCCCCGTTCATGATCTGGCTGTTTACCACGACGAAATGGACGCCGTGACGATCGAAGCTGTACCAGGAGGGTCCGACCTGCCGGTGGTAGCTATCCAGCGTTTCCTGGGACACCCAGTCGGCGAACATCGTGGCATCCGGTTTGTCTCCTATGTCCATGTTTCCGGGCACGTGTTTAGGTTGAAGGCCACTTTTGCGGATCTGTTCCAGCGCGTTCGTGCGGGCTTGCGGATGTTCCGGCTTGGCGGGATTCTCCTCGGTCAGGTCCCCGAGGTGCACCGCAAATTCCGCTCCCAGTGCCGCCGCTTGTTCCAGGGCGCGCTCAACCCGAGCGGGCCACTCTCGCACCGAGCTGAACTCAACGGCGTACGGTTCCGGATTCAAGATGTAGTGGGTGTCGCTGATAACGACGAACTCGAAGAGAGCGGGGGGTAGCAGGTGACGATCGAACATGCTCGTGCCAGAGATTTAGCCTGAATTATTCATAAAAATGCGGTGAGCCTCTGTACAACTGGTTGTTTTGCCCTACGTTAGGGTTACCCACAAACAACAACCAATCAAGAGGGCCACCGCAGATGGAAACTTCGCAGATCGCGCTATCGTTTGCAAACATCTCGGGCAAAAAGATCGAAGCTGATTTTGACGGTGGCATGACCACCAGTGATGGGGGCGCCCTGCTTCTGCGACCAGCGGAAGCCCGCACCGGGATCGTCGACCGAATCGTGGCGGCGATGTCGGATCGTCGACATCAAAGTTATATCGACCATACGTATACTGACCTCATCCGGCAGCGCGTATTCCAGATCGCCTGTGGCTACGAGGACGCCAATGACAGTGACGACCTGCGTTGCGATCCGGGTCTGAAAACCGCGTGCGACCGTCTGCCTCTGACGGGAGACGATTTGGCCAGTCAACCAACCATGTCTCGTTTGGAAAACAGTGTCAGCCGCTCGGATCTGTATCGCATCGGGCTCGCTTTGCTGGAAATATTCATCGAGTCTTACGACCAGCCGCCCAAGAAGCTCACCATCGACATCGACGACACGGACGATCCGGCACACGGCGCCCAGCAACTCACGTTGTTCCATGCCTACTATGACGAGTATTGCTACCTTCCGGTCCATCTCTACGAAGGGGAGTCGGGCAAATTGATCACGACGCTGCTGCGACCCGGTCGTAGAATGCGAGGCCGAGAGGCGGTAGCCATCCTCAAACGCGTGTTGGATCATTTGATCATGGTGTGGCCGAAGACGAAGATCACCTTACGAGGCGACTCACACTTCAGCACCCCTGAGGTGCACGACCTGTGCGACGGATACGGTATTGATTTCATTCTGGGACAGGCGATCAACAACAAGCTCAAGGCACTCGGCGAACCGCTGATGGAGCTGGTGGCGGCGCTGGCCGAGCAGAGCGATGAACCGGTGCGGCTTTTTGACCGCTTCGAGTATCAGGCCAAGAGCTGGCCCCGACCGCGCCAGATTATCTACAAGGCCGAGATCACACAAGGCAAAGCCAACCCGCGCTTCGTGGTGACCAATATCCGCAACCGCACTCCCGAGTTTCTGTATGAGGAGATCTACTGCGCTCGTGGGCGGTCGGAAGGCTTCATCAAGAATCACAAGACCTACCTGCAGTCCGACCGCACCTCCTGCCACCGCTTCTCGGCCAACCAATTTCGCCTCTTCCTGCACAGCGCGGCCTACGTGCTGCTGCACACGATCCAACAGATTGGCATGCGCGGCACCCAATGGACGACGTCCAACTTTAACACGATCCAACTCCGGGTGCTCAAAATCGGCGCCCGCGTGCGGGAGCAAGCCACCAAGGTCCGTTTTCACTTTCCGACGTCATACCCGCTCAAGGATCTGATGCGCACCGTCGTCCTCAACCTCGACACCTCATGATGCTTTGCGATGTCCCACTACATCCACGCACACGATCCACCAAGGGACCCGACTGTCCCAATGACATCCAAAAGAGGCTCAGATCTCCCAGACAACACCTCGACGACCGACAGCACTCGATCAACCCGCTACCAAAACGTCCAGCCATTGACCAGCGCACCGAATTCGTTCGCTTGGTGCGGATTCATGAATTATTCAGGCTAGAGGATACAGGCGATTTTCGGTGGCGGCGTGTTACAATCTCGCTAAGCTGACGCGCAGATCAAAACGTCAGCTCGCTGACCTCCAGTGCCAGGAACAGGACGATCGAAAAGACGAACACCCCCGTCCAGCGAAGGTTCAGATCGGGACGGGCACACATGAACAGTATGCCGAGAAGTGCGAAAAACGAGAACTCCGGACGCACGAAAAAGGTGCCCCACAGAAAAAGCAGCATGAAGAGCGGCATCAGGCGGTGTTTGAACGCGCGGTGCCACGCGAGGGCGAGGAACAGACCGATTTCGAACAGCAGTATTGAAACGGCGGCTCCCCGAACCAACAGAGCAAAGCCGGCCATTGGAATCTCGATCGGTAGTTGCGTGCCGACCAGCGCCGGATCACTGGATATCAGATCGAACTGATGCTCAAACGTCTGCATCGCGCCATCGTGTCCGGCGTAGATCCAGGCAAGCGGCCAGTAAAGGGACCCGCCGGTTAGAATGTAGTCCGCCATCAAGCGGCCACTGAGGAAATAGGGCGAGATCGCTTTTTGCAGGATGGCGAGACCGAACACGACGATCAGCAACGCCCGGGACAGGTTGAAAGCAAGCTCATAGCCACGTGCTCTGCGATACGTCTCCAGGGTCAGGATGGCCAGGGTGTAGATCGTCAGGTAATAGTGATTGGCAGTGTGGGCGTAGCTGTAGAGGAGATCGGCTGCAAGAAGAAGGGTGACGGCGAGCCAGTAGGCCGGCCACCGCGTCACCGCCGGCACGACGATGGCGAACAGACTCAGGAAGGCGACGCCGAATCTTGCCGGATCGGTGATGTCGCCATGGGTCGCGACCAGAACAACCAGGTAAGCCCAGATGCCGGCGCGCGCTGCGATGCCGGCGTTTACTCGTTCCCAATCGAAAATGTGGCGCAGACGTATCATAGTGGCCGCCGAGCAACCCCGTGGCAGCGCAAGGTGCGTAGATCCTCGGATATCAGGATCTCCACGACCTGCAACTCCAGATTCGCGGTCGGAAGAAGCCCGGCAACAGACCCTTCGCCCCCATGGTGTTCCAACAGCTGTCGATATGCCGCCGTCAGATCGGCGAGATCGGCACCCGCGGGCCAGTCTCGGCTTTCGTATGCGTTGTCGCGCAGGCGCCGCAGGGAGAGCTGCAGATCCGTCTCCCGTTGATTGCGATCGTAGATGCGATCGTCCGGTGGGTAGAGCCGGGCGGCGGCCCGGTTTCCGTTGACCGTACCGGTCACCCACACGAAGCGGCTATGCCGTGGGTGAGAATCGCTGTACATGCCGAATCCGCCGCCACGCCAGCTGGTCAGATCAGAAAACTGCGAACGGTGGATCTGCGCGGCGGCCACGGCCAGCGGTATCAGCAGTAGCACGGTTTCCAGCTGGAACAGCTTATTTTTCACGATCTCATTTTCCAGGTTCGGTTGCTGCCGGGCGCAATCGCCCTTGATCCCTCAGGCAACGGTAGCTTACCCGTTTGACGGGATCCGCTCAAGACAGCCCGCGGATGTTGACCCGGATTGTCGCTGTCCTTACTTCTCGCCTCTATGCGACATCCCCTTTCCCCCGGCGACGCGGCATTCTGGCAGGACGTGCGCAAGGAGTTCTACCTCCGGGACGACATCACCTACTTGCAGGGTGGCACCATCGGTCCAGCGGCGCGACCCACCATCGAGCGCGTTGCCGAGCTACTGCGGAAGCTCGAAGAAGATCCACTACACCATCGAAACAGCGGTCCGCTCGCCGAAGCCCGAGAGCGTTCGCGTGAGAAACTGGCCAGCTTCGTCGGTGCGCGACCGGAGCGGATCGCATTAGTGCTCAATACCACCATGGCCATGAACATACCGGCTCGGGGTCTTCAGTTCGAGGAGGGTGGGGAGATCTTGATGAGCAACCACGAATACTCCTCTACGCGCAACATCTGGGAGGTGACGGCCCGGCGGCATGGTCTGGCCCTTCGTTTCGTCGAGCTGCCCATGATGCCAGCCAAGCCGGACGAAATCGTCGATGCCTTTGCCGACGGCATTACTTCGGCAACAGCGGTGGTGTTGTTCAGCCATGTCTATTTCACCACCGGCCTGGTAGTACCGGTCCGAAGCTTGACCGAGCTGGCGCACGAGAAGGGTGCGGTAGCAGTCGTAGACGGTGCCCATGCAATCGGTATGATACCGCTCGACCTGGACGACTGGGACTGTGATTTCTACGGATCCAGCTGCCACAAGTGGCTACTGGCGCCGAAAGGGGTTGGCATGGCGTACGTCGCCGAGCGCCACTGCTGCGACATGGAGCCGCCTCTGCTCGGCTACCGGTTGAAGGAGTCGACCGACGCCGACCGTTTTGAGGTGCCCGGTGTCAGCGATTGGACCCACGCTGCGGCGTTGGAGACCGCTCTCGATTTTCAACTGCACATCGGGTGGAAGGACCGCATCCGGCCCTACTGTCTGGCGCTGGCCCGGTATTTGAAGGAAAGGGTTTTGAGCGAGATACGCGGAGCACACCTGACCGTTCCGTGGGACGAACAGATGTCGGGTTTCATCACCAGTTTCTTCGTCGAAGGTGTCGACGCCGAAAAGGCGTGTCGCCATCTTTGGGAAGAGCTGCAGATCGAAGTCGTAAATACCAGCGCCTACGGACACAGCTGTTTTCGCGTATCGACCCATTTCTACGCCACCTTTGCCGACATAGACCGTTTCCTCGAAGCGCTCAAGGAGACGGTGAAACGCACGGATATGAAATTGGCGTAGAGTGAGTGAAGGCGCGCGCGGAGATTCGATGACATCGACACACGCGGACGTCGACGCGCCCACCACCGGACAAACCTGGAAAGATTCACCATGTACGAACTGCAATTCGACCCTGGGAATGGGGATCGTCAGCTGTTTCTAGACGACCACGGGATTCAACGGATCGAGAATCTTGCGCGCACGACACATCTTCCCACGAAGAAGGGAGCCGTTATCCGTCCCGTTCTCGGCATCGATCCCCCGTTGCTCCAGATCCGTTCAGCTCCGATCTGGGATCCCGAGAAGGAACGGTTCCGCTTCTGGGGCGGCGGTTCGGTGCGAGAGAGCACGGACGGTCTCAACTGGAGCATCGTCGCACCGTATTCGGGTCCGGCGCTGGTGGTTTACGACGACGGTGACCCCGACCCAGAACGGAGATACAAAGCGTTCTCGCCGGGCTATCGGGCGGTATCGCCAGACGGAGACACCTGGAAGACCCTGGATCTGCCGACCGTGCCCAGCCAGGACGAGCACAACTTCTCCTTCGACCCGATTAACAGGCTGTTTATCGCGACCGTCAAACATGCCGGACCCCACGGCCGGTCCGTCTGGCTCTCCACCAGCGAGGATTTCGACACCTGGACTGAACCGGAGCTGATGTTCCATGCCGATGAGGTGGATCAGCTGATGGGTCGCGAGCGGATACGGGAACGCTTCGCCGACCCGAATCTCGCGTCTCCCTATTTCGATTTTCCGCCGTTCTACAACGTCGACATCTACAACATGTCGGTATTTCGCTATGAGAACGCGTATCTCGGTTTCCCGATGATGTATTGCCAGACTGGCAAGGTAAGCGGGAGCTGGCCCGACTTCGCCAACTGGGAACTCTCGGAGGAGATGCGAACCATATTCCAACGCGACGGGGACTGGACCGGTTTTCACCCGGTGCAGCTGGCCTGGAGTCGCGATCTGCGAGAGTGGGCGCGCCCCCCGGAAAGGAACCCGTTCATCGACCTCTCACCGATGGGAGGAGGCGACCTCGATCTCACCTCGGTGACCCCACCTTCGTTTCCTCTGGCGCGAGGCGATGAACTCTGGCTCTACTACAACGGTGGCAGACAGTACGGCGGACCGGAACCGAAGCGAGGGGTGGACCAGGAGATGTGTGGTACCTGCCTGGCGGTGATCCGCCGGGACGGATTCGTGTCGCTGGACGCCGGCGCCGAAGAGGGCGTACTGGTTACCGAGCCGTTTCGATTCGCTGGGGAATGCCTGTGTCTCAACATGAAGGCGCCGGTCGGGGAGGTTAGAGCGGAATTGCTCGCAGCGAATGGTGCGGTACTGTGCACCTCTGAATCGCTCTCGGGCGACCTTCCAAACGCAGCATTTCAATGGCGGCAGGGCGACCCGGCGACCGTCCGTAACCGGGAGGTCACCCTACGTCTGGCAGCGCGGGATGCGCAGCTGTTCTCCTACTGGATCACATGAAAACGGCTCTATCATATTGATAATAAAAAAGTTGCGTGACTCATACAGAGCATGCCCGGGAGCGGGCCCGTAGCGCCCCGTTGCGGCAGAGGGGGAAATCCCCTCCCCAGTTAATCTCCCGCAGTGCTGTTCGGCACCGAATTTTCCTGTATTCCTTTGTCCCAATCGCACAGTTTTTACTTGATCCGGCTGTTGCTCTTGTCTACATTTTATGTGCGTGAATTCGCGCAAATATAAGATGGGAAAAAACGCCTCCAAAATCTACGATTACTTGGTGAAACAGGCCCATGCGCCTCAAGCGTTCGGGGTCATCTCCAAGTCTGTGCCGGAGATGGCGTCTGCTGTTGGTATCTCTCCCCGAACCGTCGACAACGCGCTGCGGGACCTGAAGAAGGATGGGCTGGTGCTCGAGCGCAAACACCGTTTGACGCGCATCAAGCTGCCCAATTCCAATGGCAGACGAGAGGATTTGCGTGGGGCCGATTTCTCCGGTCAGAATCTGAGGGGTGTGGACTGGAACGGTGAGGACCTGTCGGGTGCCAACTTGAAAGGGGCGGATCTGGCAGGCGCCCGTTTGGCGCATACCCAGTTGACCAACGCCTGCTTCGATGATGCCAATCTCAAGGACGCCTTCATGCGCGGAGCCCAGCTCTTCAATGCATCATTCTGCGGGGCGTCGCTGCGGGGAACCTCCTTGCGAAAGGCGCAGTTTCACTCGACCTCTTTTCAAGATGCCACATTGCACGACGTTGACGCGTACGGATCATCTGCTTTCAACGTCGATTTCAAGAATGCCTCGATTCGAGATCTTTCCGTGGGCGCGCCCCTGATGCCCGGGTCCCTGTGGAAGGCGATAGCGGTCTCGGAAGTCCAAATAGTTGGGATCAATGGGTTCGCGCATATGCACAGTCTCCTGGGGCAGCTGCTGGATTTCACGATGTGCGGAAACACGAATACGCCTTTCGTAGGAGGGTACATCGAGGCGGAGCGTTATGGGTGCTGGGAGGAGGGGCACGCCCGGATTGCCAGGAACTACCCCGATTTCTTCGTCGAGTGGATTCGACGCTGGCGCCAACCCGATGTGGACAGCAATACCAGGATCTTTTCGGAGCTGGCGCTCGAGCAACTGTGTCGCTGTTTGGATGGCGGCTGCGCGGCCGATTCTTGGGAAGAGCTGATGCGATTCCGGGCAATAATGCCACGGCAGTGGCACACCTACGTTGCGATTCGATATCGGCGCTCAGCGGGGCGAAAGGTGCGTTCGGGCTCTGTCATGAACCATAGTGAGCTGAGCTTCTACGATATACTGCCCACTGCAGTCTGGCCTTCCGACGAAGATGCGGCTCAGAAGATCCTGAGTTTGTATTCGGAAAAGGAATGGCACGGGATTCGGCGCACAATTGACCGCGCCCGTCCACTAAGCACTAGCCAGATTGCCTCTCTAATGCATCAGATCAACATGCGCGTTGACAGCGAGATAACCGAGGACGCCGGTCAAGAGAGGGCTGACGCAGCTGGATAAATAAAAAAAAGGCGCATCGCCAAAGTCGCCAAACTCACCGATGCGCCAAATGCACATACACACAATGGAGTGTAGTTATGCACATCCTCCAATCTACCGATCCAGAGTTACAGTCGCAAGAAAATCTTCAAATTTCAGAAAACGCAGCGCTCCCATGAATGGTCTCGGTTTTAGGCACGTGACCGATGATGGGGCCGAGGATATTACCGAAGACAAAGCCCGAATCCTGATCGAGTCACGCTATCAGCCTTCGGTCCATCAGGTGATGATGAACGACCTCAAGCAGGGCAGCCGGATCACCGTTCGGTTGGGGTACATCGAGCTTGCGGACCGGTCGAATTGCGCCGTCGGTTAAGCGAAGCTCGGAGCGTCGGAGGGAACCCGATAGCCGACGCGGCCGCTGACCAGATCCGCCACCTGCACCAGCTCACCCCCCCGCTCCGCCGATAGATT
The DNA here is from genome assembly GCA_965217095.1 of Candidatus Latescibacterota bacterium. Classification (GTDB taxonomy): domain Bacteria; phylum Latescibacterota; class UBA2968; order UBA8231; family UBA8231; genus CAYNZV01. The sequence continues at coordinate 3,191,448 of OZ244235.1, read as the reverse complement.
CGCCCCTAAAACAGCGGCCAGGGAGTTGATTCCATCCCCGTAGGGGCTGAGGGTTTTCCCCGGGTCCCCGCTCCGAATCGCGGCGACGAACGCCCTGGCCTGCAAGTCAAACGCAGTCTCGGTCCGGTCGGCCTCCCAAACGGTCTCACCGTTCTCCACGATCTTTCCGCGGCCCCACTCGATCAGGCAGTCGTCGCCAACAACCAGCAGCTGGCGCGATGAAGCGCCGGCTTCCAGCATCACGCGAGAGGTCGTCGCATTTGCCGTGATGCCGTCGGTCAAGCGGTAGTTCACGTTGTAGACATGGGGCAGGTTCATCGGTTCGGGACCTTCGCCCGTCTGGCGAGGCACGTAGAACGCCGAGATCGCCTCGAAGTCGGCGCCGGTCAGATAGCGCAGCAGATCTATGCGGTGGATGGTATTTTCGACAAAGGATCCGCCACAGAGTTCGTAGCGGCTGGTCCAGTAGCGCTGCGGTTTGCCATTGTAGATCGCGTGGATCAGGGCGTGGCGCACCCGTCGCTCCTTTAAGAGCTCCCGTGCAAACTGCGCCGCCGGCTCGTAGCGATTGACGAAACCGACCTGGGTGATGATGCCAGCTTTCTGCACGGCCTGGTTGTACTCCAGTGCCCTGGACATCTCCAGGCTTTGCGGCTTCTCCACGAAAACGGCTAAGCCCTTGTCGGCGGCGATCAACAGCTCGTCGGTGTGGGCGGTCGGTGGGATACATAAATAGAGAGCGTCTAGCTCCTCTCGGTCCAGCATTTCGCGATGGTTGCTGTAGGCTGTCCGCGGTTTGTAGGTCTTGACCTGTTGGTCGAGCAGGGCCTCGTCGAGGTCGCAAAAGGACTGGAGGACCACCTCGTCCCTCTCTGCCAACGGCGCCAACGCCGGCAGATGAGCCAGGGTAGGGATCTGTCCCAGACCGATAAATCCAAGTCGTACCGGTTTCATTGCCTCGCCCTGTAAAATCACCTAGCGCAGGATTATTCTCGCAGCTTCGCGAGTAGAGGAATCTATCAAGCATTCGGAGGCAGTCCAACAAACTGACGGCTGTAGGCGTCCAGCAGGAGATCGGATTCGCGTTTGTCGGCGGCGCGTGCGAAGACGACTCCGGGGCAGTTCGCGCGCCGTGCTCGCGGCAGCAGGCCGCAACCGGAAGGCAGCGCTCGTTCACCCGTTCGCTCCAACTCAATCATCTCTCCCATCACCTCGGCAAGGCCCCGTCGCGCTCCCACCACGCGGGCAAATACCTCGTGTGGTTCCAACCCCTGCCGCCAACCGTGTCGCGTGGGCACGGTCCTGCCATTGATGTCGGTCGTCGCGATATTCGCGCCGACCAGTTGCAGAAGCTGCATCGTGTTACCCCTCGCACCGCTCTTACAAAGCATGTTCAGCGGTCCGAATTCATCGTCGTCGACTTCCTCCTGCCTTGCCAACCAATGCAACGCTTCATCGGTGTAGGACTCCCATTGGTCCGGGTCGTCCTCCTCCGGTGGCGACGGAAGATCCAGGCTCGTGCCGACAAAGGGATTCATCGACAGACCGAGGGTTTTAGCCTCTTCGAACCCCCGCCGCATCAGGCGTTCAGCTGTGGTCAGGGCCTCCTCCACGCCTTTGCGCTCGGCCATCTGGCGCAGCGCATCGACAAGCGGCCGTCGACCGATGAAATCGGCACTCTTCGCGATTTCCATGCCGGCGAGCTTCTCGATCTCCGCGTGGCCCTCCGGTGTCATACTCAAGCTGGCCAGCCCTACAACGGCATCCATGCGCGGCAGGGAGCCGATCAATTCGGGATTCCGCTCAACTACGGTGCGAATGGACAAGCGCTGCTCCGCCTCCTCCTGACCGGCTTTGGTGATTGGGAGAAAAACCGCCATCTGGTCGCCGTCGAAATCGGCGTTCATCAACTCGCAGGCAAGCGGAGGCAGGCGCAGTGCCCGTCCCCGACATCGAACGGGTCGAAACGCCAGAAACGAGGAGACCGGGGAGATCACCCATCCGCAGTAGACCGTGACCCACGAGCGCGCCAGGAGCTCGTCGAGGGATTTTTCGAGAGCCTGACTGGGAGGTGCGGTCGAGGATCCGGTCTCGCGAGCGAGTAGCGGGCCGAACAGGGTCCAGCAGATCTCTTCGGGGAGGCCGATCTGATCGTAGTTCAGTTCAGGTCCCGGCGCAGTAACGGTTCGTCCGCTGAACAGGACACGGGCGCTGGGAAGCAAATCCTGGGGTTTGACGACCGCATTCAGATAGGCGCCGAGCATCTCTTCGAGGTGCGTCTGCGCGTTTTCTATCAAACCCTTGGGGGCGTTGCTGTCGACCATCTGTTGAAGGCGAGAATTGGCCGACTCCAGCTCGGCGTATTCCGGCAGCTCCTCAAGTTGCCCGACCTTCTTCAAACGGTGTTGGCGGAACCATGGATGGGGAACGGGAAGCGCAAGCTGCAAGCAGGGGTTCGGTGGCGACTGGAAGGTCAACCGCAGACTCTCTAGCTCGAGGGCTGCGTTGATGCCCGCGATCTCCAGGCGCTCGACGAGTCTTCCGAACGACGGCGCCGGCGGGCTTGCCTGTCGTATCTCTCCCTTGCTCACCTCCTCCGCTAGCGTCTCGGAACCGACGCGCCCTGCGGCGCAGGTGTTGAAGAGCTCGGACGCAGTCTCGAACGCGCCGATGTTCGCCAACACACCATATTCGTTGGCGCCAAGCGTTTGCGGCCGGCCCTCTCCAACCGAAGCATGTATCTTGCCGCGCACATCGTGGTTGGTGCGGCCCCAGTATACCCATCCCGCGGTGCTCGGGCGCTGTAGTCTATTGCCGTTCACAGTCAGGGTTTCCATGCCGTCGCCAGTAATTCCCGCTGTGGTCATGCGCTGGCGGAGCTCCTCCTCGCTCGGCGCTTGAAACGGAGGCACGATCGCGGGTTTGCCTTCGGTCTTCGCGATGCGACCCATCAAGGCTTCGCGTACAACCCCAAAGTTCATGCGGGATACCAGGCCGCAGACGCTGTAGATCAGGTCGATGGGTACTCCTGTTAGGTGCGGCATCTCTGCATCCGGGAGGATGCACGAGACCACACCCTTCGAGCCGTGCCGGTTGGAAATCTTGTCACCAACCTCGATGGGATGGGGATCCTGGAACCGGGATGCCGCAGATTCGCTGAGCACAATGGCATCTTCGAAGGTGTACCCGTCCCACGAGATAAAGGCGGTCAGCAGGTTCCGGCCGCACCAGAATTCCGGGATATCCGGCTCGGCCCCGGTCTGGACCAGAGCCGGCTCTGGTTGCGCCTGGGGGGTCCACTGGCGCATCATATTGGCCCCCATCAGGAGCCGATTCCCGTCACTGTGTTCGAGAAACGGAATCGCGGAGGCGGACAAACCCAGGTTTGCCGCCGGCGTGTTCTCCACTATTTCCAGGCGACTGTCCCGAATCTCTGCCCCCTGTGCGATGGTGAGGATACGTCCGACGTTGGGCCCTTCGGGGGTTTCGAAGGGGCAGGTGCGGCCGAAGTGACCGGGGGTGAAGACCTTCTTGCGCTCAGGAATCCTCACCCGGCGCAGATGTACTTGCCGAGATAACCAGTTTATTTCGACCAGTTCCTCACCGTGCTGCTGGAGGAATTCGCGAACCCAGTCGGTGATCGGTACCCATGCGGCCGCAAGGGTTTCCTCCCATTGCATCTCTTGCGGTGCGCCTCCCAGGCGCTGCTCCACAAAGTGGAACAACTGTTCGCCCACACAACGAATCTCAGCTTGATCGAGATCGTCCTCGGTGGCTTGCGGAGATACTACAAGACGCCGACCCTCCATCTCGAAGACCCCCTCGTCATTTGGTTCAGGCACATCGTCATGTTCCACCACCACCTCGCAGTCCTTTCCGCGCAGAACCACCTTGACCCGGCACCTATGATGTCCGGCTGTTTCGGTATGGTATCCCACAAGCGGAATCCGCTCGCTCAGCAGTTGCGGCAGCAACTCCTGGATGAACCGGTCCCACGATGTCTTGTGCCAGGGCGCTCCGTAGCTCAGCCTCATTCGAATTCCTCCCAGTCTATGCCGAGGGCTTTCCACCTGCGGCCGATCTCTCTGCGGCCGTAGTGTAAGCGCGATTTTACAGTTCCTTGAGGTATGCCCAGCTCCCGGGCGACCTCCTTCACCTCCATCTGGGCGTCGTAGATCAAACGCATTACTTCTCGTTTATCCTCGGGCAGGTTGTCCACGAGATCCTGCAATCGATCGCGTACCTCCTTTCGTTCGAGCAGCGTGTCCGCGCCAAGCGCAGCCGCATCGACCAACCACGCCGGGATGTCGCTTTCTTCCTCTTGAAGATCGAGCGCGGGAGTTTCGAGCGGCTGCAGTCGACGGCGGCGCACGGTGCGGATATGATTGAGCGCGAGATTGGTGGCTATGCGGTAGAGCCAGGAAGGCAGTGTTGAACCGCTCCACTGGTCGGCGCGTGACCAGACCAGTAAAAACAGCTCCTGAAGCAGGTCTTCAGCCGCACCTCGATCGCGCACCATCCTTTGCAGATGGCGAACTAGATCGGCGGAATAGCGTTGATGGAGCTCTTCGAACGCCTTTTCGTCCTGGCTTCGAACGCGCTCCATGAGGTCATGGTCAGTGTCCAATCAACCTCCCTACTGCACATGACACCGGACGCAACGGAGGGGTTCAAAGAAAATTCTGATGTGGCCGGTTGTTGACTTTGTGGCTCGCTTCAACATATTGACTACTATGGTAGTTAATACTCAAGCAAAAGAGCTGCTCATACGGTTGGGATTGACTGAATACGAATCCGGAGCATATCTGTCCCTCCTGAGCTGTCAACCGGCGACGGGGTACGAGCTTGCCAAGGTGTCCGGCATCCCGAGCTCGAAAATCTACGAAACCGCCAACCGCCTGGTAGACAAGAAACTGATCGAGCCGGTTGCCGCCGGTGGCGGGCAGCGTTATATCGCCATCGGCGCCGAGGACTTTATCTCCATCAAACGCGAGGAAGTGGCGCGCCAGACGAACGTGCTTGAGCCTCTTCTGAAGGCCGCCAGCAACGGCATGGAAGCGGACTTCATCTGGCAACTAGAGGGACAAGATGCGGTCTAGGACAAGACACACCAGCTGATTCGGGAGGCTGAAGCAACCGTGCTGGCATCCCTGTGGCAAACCGAGTTCGACACCTTTTACGATGAGCTGCAAGCTGCTGAACAGCGGGGTGTCCGTCTTGCATTGGTGCACTACGGATCGCCTGCTAGACGCTTGGGTGCAACCTTTCACCACCCCGTGGAAGAGACGATCCGGCGGGAGCGAGGCGGGTGTGGGCTTACCCTCGTGGTCGACCAACGCTACGTTGTCATCGCCACCTACTTCGACGACGGCCGCGTGGAGGCGGCCTGGAGCCGAAATCGGGCGTTTGTCTTCGTTGCTGAAGACTTCGTGCGTCACGATGTCTATATCACCAAGGTCACGGCGACCATGGACAACGATCTCAAGCGCACCTTCGGTGCCGACTACGGAATACTGCGTGACGTGTTTCAAGCGGTGGAGCCGGCGTCGTGAAAGCGTGCTGGCTGAACGGCTCACTCGTCGATCCGAATACAGCCTCGGTTTCGGTCTTCGATCATGGGCTGCTCTATGGTGACGGAGTCTTCGAGGGGATCCGTTTCTATGACGAGGTTCCATTCCGCCTCGACGCACACCTGCGACGACTCGAGCGGTCTGCCCGGGCCCTCGCGCTTGACATACGGTATTCGCGGGCAGAGCTGGCCAGCGCTGTAGGCGTGACGGCCGCTGCGGCGGGAGAACGAGATGGCTACCTCCGACTGGTCGCGACACGGGGTATCGGCTCGCTGGGCGTCGATCCGCGGTCCTGCGCCATGGGAACGGTGTTTATTCTTGCGGACAATCTCGAATTGGCTGGCCAGGAGGTGCATCGAAACGGTGCCCGGGTCGTTATTGCAGCCACCCGCAGGCTCGGCGCTGACGAAATCGATCCGCGCATCAAGTCGCTGAACTATTTGAACCAGATTCTGGCCCGCATCGAAGCCAATCATGCCGGGGCGGACGAGGCCATCATGCTCAATCGTGCCGGCATGGTGGTGGAAGGTACGGCGGACAACGTTTTTATCGTCGTTGCCAACCGTCTACTGACGCCTCCGTTGTCCGACGGAGTGCTTGACGGCATCACTCGTCAGGTTGTCTTCGAGCTAGCCGACAGTCCCGCCATACCCCGTAGGGAAGAGAGCCTCACCCCCTACGACCTTTACAACGCGGACGAGTGTTTCCTCTCTGGTACCGGAGCCGAGCTCATTCCGGTGGCGGAGGTTCAGGGCCGGCGCATCGGCAGAGGCGAGCGAGCAGTATTCGGGCGTCTGCAGCACGCTTTCAAAGACCTGATCGCGGCAGAGGTTGCCGCGGGTCCTGTTCAGTACTGTCGCCCAGTTCCTATTTGAGTTAGCATCAGCCTACCCATCCCCGCGGCTGCGGGACGGCGACATCATCCGTCAACGTTGCCGATCCCTCAAGACTCTAAAGGTTTCATGCCCAACCTCTCTATCCTGCCCCGCCTCGGCGTCCTCGCAATACTCGTTGCCAGCTCTCTTCCAGCGGATGCAGTCGAACCCCCACGCGAGCCTGATCACGAGTTCACCTTCGTGGTGCTCGGCGACAGCCAGTTTCATCTTCCAAATGTCTTCAACCGGGTGATCGACGAGATCGTACATCTCTATCCGGCGTTCGTCATTCAGGTAGGTGACATGATCAGCGGCTACGTCGAGGATCTGGACGAGTTTCGCGAACAATGGCAGCGGTTCCACGCCCAGATCGCTCCTCTCGGCGAGATTCCGTTCTACCCGATTCCCGGGAATCACGACGTCCTCGATGCCAGTCACAAACCCGGCGGCGAAAAGATCTACAAAGAGGTCTGGGGCGACACCTACTACTCCTTCGATTACCGCAACGCGCATTTCATCATCTTGAACACCGACGATCGCGATGGAAGCGAGATTACCGGAGAGCAACTGGATTGGTTAAAGAGAGATCTTGGTGTTGCGCGTATGCAGGACCACATATTCGTCTTTTTCCACCGTCCGATCTATTCGCTCAAGAACGAGGAAGAGCTGCACAAGCTGTTTGTGGAACACGGGGTGAGCGCCGTGATCTACGGACACAGGCATCACTTACACTACCGGGAGCGAGATGGCATTCCATACATGATGACGATGAGCGCGACGAAACTGAGTACCCCGTTTCCCCTCGAAGCAGGAAATATGCATCACATGTTGCTGGTTACCGTGCGCGACAACACCTTTCGCATTGCCGTCGTAAAGGCGGGATCGGTGCTGCCGCCCGACATCGTTTCTCCCGAGGACAACAGCCGGATCTACAACCTCCATCGGCGATTTTTTGAGGAGAAGGAGATCGCGTTTGACGACCTCAAACGAAAGGACAATGGCTACGAGGTCGTCCTCCGCGTCAACAACCTGTCCGATCAAGACCTTGTCGCCTTTTTCGAATGGCAACTTCCCAATGCCCGTTGGTCCGTGGATCGGTCAAAGGGCCGGCGGGTGTCATTGCCCGCTGGAGCAGAAGACCACCCGATAACCTTTCTTCTTCGACGCAATAATCCTCATTCCCCCGAGGCGTTCCCCACCTGTGTTGCCAGCTTGTTGTACCTCACCTCTGCTGGCGACGTCGTCAAACTCGAACATACCTTCGAAATCGTCGCCGAAGTCGAAGAGCGGTAGCCCGCAACGCACCGTTGCGCTCGGGCTTGGCACTGTTCATTCCCACCGTTCGTTTCGTGTTTATGGGGCATTCCCCGAGACCTCGTTTCAGTGGCACATGAAGGCACTTCGCGAATCCCTCCTACCCCGACTTTCGGTCGAGCGCCCCACCTCGGTGATCATGGCGCTTTTCGCCTTGCTGGTGGTGGGATTCATCGCCTACACCCGAATCTCGGTGAGCATGTGGCCGGGAGGATTCGAGGGCAAATGGCTCGGTTTCTGGACCCCGTACCAAAACGCGAACCCCACCGACGTCGAGCGCACGATCACCCGCCGGATCGAAGAGGCACTGTCCACCCTTCCGCGGGTTGAACGCATCTGGACCGGCAGCTTCACCGACGGGGTCTGGACCTCGATCCGTTTTCTTCCCGGGACCGACATGACCCAGGCCTACGGCGACCTCTGGGAGCGTTTGCATCGGGTGGCGCCAGAGCTCCCAGAAATCAGCCGGAAGTTCTGGGTGCGTCGATGGGACCCCGATGACAATCCCCTGGTCTGGACCAGCGCGGCGTTTCCGGAAGGCATAGAGCGACCCTTCGACCTGCTGGATAAGTTCCTCAAGCCGTACCTGCTGCGCGTCGACGGCGTGGCCCAGGTGGAGATCTGGGGCGCCGGCCACAGGGAGGTTCAGGTGCAGATGGACCTGGAGCGAATGCGGCGTCACGGGGTGGAGGCTCCGGAGCTGGTCCGCAGCATGCAGGACCTGAACCTGGCGATGCCCAGCGGCTTCGTGCGCGACGGTGGGCGCAAGCTGTACGTGCGCTCCGTGGAAGTGCTCAATTCTATCGACAAAGTGCAGACAACTACGGTCGACTGGGATCTCAATCTGAAGCTCGAGGATCTGGCTACGGTCAAGCTGGAGCAGAAAAACTGGCGCTCCTCGCGGCTCGACCGGAAAGAGGCGCTGTACGTGGTGATCTGGCGCGAGGCCGGGGCCAACATGGTAGAGGTTTCCCGGGCCATACTCGCTGCCCTGGATGAGGTCAGCGGCCGCCCGGAGCTCCGCGGCGCCAACATAAAGGTTCTCGACGATCTGGGCGCCCGGGTCACCGAAGCGATCGACAACCTGAAGTCATCCGGCCTGTGGGGCGGTTTGTTCGCCGCCATCGTCCTCTTCCTGTTCCTGCGGACGGTCAGCATGACCCTCGTAATCACCATGGCCATCCCCCTGTCGATCCTCTCGGTCATCGTCGTGCTCTACTTCCTCGATTGGTCGCTCAATCTCGCCACCATGATGGGGTTGATGCTCAGCCTCGGTCTGGTGGTCGACAACGCCATCGTCATCGTCGAGAACATCTACCGCAAGCGTCGTCAGGGTGTGGCGCCGCGGGCCGCTTCCGTGGAAGGGGCGAGCGAGGTGGCGCTGGCGGTGACCATGGCCACCCTGACGACCATCGTGGTCTTCCTGCCGTTGATCCTTATGAGCGACGACGAACATCTGGCCTTTCTGGATGCTGCGTCTCGGCATGCCGGTGATCGTGGGCCTTGCGGCTTCCCTGGTCATCGCGCTGGTCATCATACCGCTTGCGGTCATGCGGCTGCGGGGAGCGGCATCGACGGAAGTAGGACTCCTGGCACGGTTGCGGCGGCGATACGTCCCGAGTTTGAACTGGGTGCTGCACCACCGGGTGGACACCTCCATCGTCGCGGCGCTGGCGCTGGCGAGTATCTGGATTCCGATGGAGGGCCTGGAGAAGATGGACAAGGTTCCGGGGTACCAACGCGACATCTCCCTGTGGTTCAATATGCCTTCCGGCCAGTCCCGGGAGCAGGCCCTGGAATGGTTCAAGGCCGTCGAAGACACCGTCATGAACCACAAAGAAGAGTACAATGTGTGGACCACTCGGGGGTGGTACAATAACAGCAGCGCGCGTGTTATGGTGGTATTCAACCCTCCCAAGCGGATCGAGTGGTACCAGGTCGCGTTCAACGACCTGTCCATCTGGTTGGGTCTGAAGCAAAAGCCGCATCTGACGCCTACGGAGGTCGGCGAGGATCTGAAGAAGCGCTTGCGGCTGCCCGCCGGTTATTACATGAGGGTGAACCGGGAAAAGAGCGAAGATCGCCCTTCGGTCAACGTCGACCTGCACGGCAAAGACACCAAGATTCTGGCGGTCTTGGCGATGGAGGTGAAGCGCCGGCTGGAAGAGATTCCCGGCCTTCTCGAGGTGTTCACCGAAATCGACGTCGGCCCTGCGGAACTCCAGGTTCGCCTGAACCAGGATCAGGTTCGCAAATACGGGTTCGAACCCAGGGAAATTCTAAGGGATATCAGCTACGCCTTCCGTGGTTCGGACGTCACCGGGTTTCGCTCCGAAGAGGGGGTGGATATGGATCTGCGCGTGCTTCTGTCGGAGGACGACCGGCAGAACATCCGAAGCTTGCGGGAATTCGCCTTCCGCACGGGAGGTGGCAAGGAGATTCCATTGGAGGCGCTGGCGTCGATCTCTCAGACCCGCGGCATGAGCCGCATCGCTCGCTTGGACCGGAAAACCACAGTACAGGTGACCGCGGTCGCCAAGAAAGAGGATGCCAAGAAACTGTTCGAACAGGTCGACGAGGCGATGAAGGGGTTCGAGATGCCGCGGGGGTATACATGGGACAAGGGGGCGCGCTACGAGCGCATGGAAGAAGCGGACGAGTCCCAGCGCTTCGCCATCATCTTGGCGATTACTTGCGTGTTCTTGTTGATGGGCATGTTGTTCGAATCCCTGCTGCTGCCGCTCTCGGTCATTGTCGCCGTCCCGTTCGCGTTTCTGGGGGTCTACTGGACGCTCTATCTGACCGGCAGCCCAATGGATATGCTCTCCCAGATTGGCATGGTCCTTTTGATCGGGGTGGTGGTCAACAACGCCATCGTCATGGTGGACCTGACCAATCGGCTGCGCGCGGAGGGTATGGATCGACACGAGGCGCTCATCGAGGCCGGCCGCCATCGCTTCAGGCCGATCCTGATGACCACCTTCACCACCGTTTGCGGATTGATACCGATGGCGGTGGGGAATGCGAAGGTCTTTGGTTGGCAGTACGCGCCACTGGGCTGCACGATTATCGGCGGCATGCTGGTGTCTATGGTGCTGACCCTCATAATCGTGCCCCTCTTCTACACCCTGTTCGACGATCTACGTCTGTTGATTCGCCGCGTCGTGGTTCTGGGGGATCGCCGCCGCTAGATGACCGGGCGTCGTCGGTGGATCCGACCGGGGTTCGCTCGAAGAAGAACATGGTGTCGAATTTTCGGAACTCCGCCACCAAGAGACCTGGCCGCCCTTTACGGCAGTCGAGGCACTACGTCGTTCGCCAGTCTCTCCATCGACTTCCGCATCTTTGCCTTGTCGTCCCAGTCGTGTGCGATCTGCAGTACGGTGCCGAAGCCTCCGGTCTCGTCGTATAGCGCTTGAAGCTTCTCCGTAACCGTTTCTGCATCACCAACGACGGCGATCTCGTCGATGAAGTACTCCGCGTCGACTGCGGCGTCTGGCATGTTGTCATCCTTCTTCGACAGGTCCCCTATGCCGGCATCGATGGCTATGTCCCTGAGGTAAAGGAGTGACCTGGCAAAGGCGCCTCCGAGGCAGTGCTCCCGCGCTTCGGCGTTCGACTCACCAACGTAGATGCTGCGGGAGATGCGCCAGTTCTTGCGGTCCGGGTCCGGTTGTCCCCCTTCGGCCGCGCCATCGCAGTAGAGCTCCCACTGCCGCTTCACCTTATGATGGGGTGCCATGTTGATGCTGATGGGAATGAACCCCCGCTTGCCGGCCGTACGCGCGGCCATAGACTCCGCCTTGACGATGCTCATGGCGATGGGTGGATGCGGCTTCTGGAACGGTTTGAGCAGTTCTCCGAAGGCCAGGTGTGGAACCTTCTTTTCGATTCCGATATGCCAGTAGTTGCCCTTCAAGTCGAACGGGGCCTCGGCGTCCCAGAGCTTGAGGACCATATCGATCGCCTCGAGCGTCATCAATCCCTGCTCCCTGGGATCGGGCAGACCGAACATACTCCAGTCGGTCTTTATACCGCCCTGGCCAAAACCGACGTTGATGCGTCCATGCGACAGGTGGTCTAGATAGGCGAGCCTCACGGCGACATTGACCGGATGATGCTGCGGGACGATCGTCACGCCCGTACCCAAACGGATTTGCTTCGTCTGTGATATCATGTGGGCTATGAACACGTCGTTCGACGGGATCGGCTCCCAGGCTGCCGAATGATGCTGGCCGATCCAAGCCTCGCTGTACCCCAACTCGTCGGCGAGAATGATACATTCGGTGTCCTCGTCGAAGCACTGGGTGCGGTCCTTCTCCGGCGGGTGCAGCGGCATTAGGAATTTTCCGACGTTCATTCTTACCTCCTCACTTTGCCATTTTCATCTGCAATGTCGGCCCCGGTCACTCGCCGAGCCCTGCAGATCTTCACTGCGCTCTTCGCGACACTTTACGCCGCCTTTATCATTCTCCTACGCTCTCCAATCGATACCTGCATCGGTAAGGAGCTTGATCCAATCGTCGTGAGAACGGGCGACACTCTCTGGCTTTTCATGGCTGCGAGCCACAAATCCGATAATGTGCGGACGGCCTGTCGGCAGGCCGATACCACAGTAGCGTGAATCGACACTCCATCTAACGGTGCTGGATTTGTTGGGAATAGAGCGATGCAACAGTCTTTCCATGGTCAACAACACATCGCCCTCGTCCACTTCACACGTCACTACATCGCCATCGGGCAAATCGGCCTCGGCAACACCAATATAGGAAGTTTCTCGGTGGTCATGCGGAAGCAGACCGGCGCGGTGGGACCCTCGCAACACCTGCATACAGCCATTTTCCGCCGTGGCCTTTACCAGGGGAATCCAGAAATTCACCACCAGTGTGTCCCCCGCGTCTTCAGGAACCAGGTAGGCCAGATCCTGATGCCACGGAACGACTCCTTCCGCATGGTCCGGTAGCTTCCCGCGCAGAACGGTTTGCGGATGCGCCAGAATCTCCGGGCCGATCAACGATTCCGCTACATCGAGCAGGGCGGGCCACGTCCGGAGGGTGAACATTCCTGCGGTCTTGTGTTCCTTAGTGTGAAACTGATTCCACAGCCAGGTGCGGTCCGAACAGGTGTGTGACACCAGAGCCAGACGTGTTTCGAATGGCGCCTCGGGATAGGTGTCGGTCGCAGGGACGATCCCCTGGGTCACGGCTTCGTTGGTTGACTCGTCGACCCTTCGTTCGAGTTCAGCGACTATGGGTTGAAGCGCTTCCGGTGGGAGCAAGTCGCGAACGATCAAATATCCGTCTCTGTGGAACTTCTCAACCTGCTCGGATTCGAGTCCTTGGCTCATCTACCCTCCTATCACGCACGTGGGCAAGTGGACATTCCGTTCACAGCGTTCAGCGATTTCAATCATTTGCGGCACAGCTAATCTTCATCGGTTTCGAATGTCCCCTCCGAGGTCATTAGGTGCGCTTCACCTCCATGTAAGTGCCCAGGATCTCACTCTGGCCGCAATCATTGACTTCCGTCCGCGCGTAGGCAACCAGCAGGGTGTCTGGCGCTACTTCCTCAACCCAGTCGTAGTTGCAGCCGTCGTAGGCCTGGGGTCCGCGGTAGAAGCAGAAGTGTCCAATCCACGTGTGCCCCTGGTCGAGGCTGAAGGCCAGCCAGTCTCCAGTCCGCCCACAGGTCACGGCGATGACGCCGTTGGCCATCAGGCAGGCATTGGGCCAGACGCCGCGGTCGGCGATGGGGTCGGCGTGACTCCAGCTCTTGCCCCCGTCTATCGAGCGGCTCAGGTAAAGCGGCGAAAAGGTCGAATTGTAGGTCCCGCCCGTGCGCATGAAACAGAGAATTTCTCCGCCGGGCAGTAGCAGCAGGTCGGGCTCGCAGAAGCTTTCTGCCCTGTGCTCGTTCCCGGCGGTCAGGTCGAAGGCCACGCTCGAGAGATAATGCCAGGTCTTGCCCCGATCGACAGATTTCACCACGAAGGTGCGATACTTCACGTCGGTCGTGAACTTGCCGTACATGGCGGCCAGCAGGCTGCCATCTTCGAGCCTGACCACTGCATGATCCACGCACCCCACCAGATGGTTCTTGCCGAATCCATCCTTCCCCTTGGCGAGCTCGGGCACATCCACTAGGGTGGCTGTCTCCGACTGGTGCGTGTAGCCGTTGTCTGTCGAGCGACCGAGCCCGGTCGTGTACACACCTGGTGTACCGGTCTCCTCGAGTTGGCCGCATCCCAAATGGACAATCTCACCATCCGGCAACTGACATCCGTTGTAGGTGGGCCAGGCCGGCGTGTCAGCCCAGGATTTCCCGCCGTCCTGAGAGCGCCTCCAGCTAGGGGCGGCTGCCGCATAAGCTGCCCACTCTTCACCGTGTTCTGCACAGCCTATGTAGGTGCCGGTCACAAGCTCGCCATTGGCCAGCTTGCACAGGTATCCCATCCGGTGCGACGGGATGAGGATCTGGGTGTCCCCTACCTGGACCTCCAGCCCCGGGTGTTCGTAATAGCCCCTGCACCAATCTTTGCGGGCTTCGTATTTAGGTCTTGGCATTTTGCACTCCTTGGTTAACTGTTACGGATCGGGCTAGTGCTCGCTCCCTGACAAGCCCGCCGATAACGCGGTTTTGTTCACCTAACATCAAAAGATCTCACGATCCAAACGCGGCGCTGGGCGGTGGCAGATCTTTCAGTCCCAGATGGGCCAGTCCTCCTGCTGGAGTTTCTTCCAGATGCGGTCGAATTCCGCGCTGCCGTCGTCCTCCCGCTCGCGCAGACGGATCCCGGGTGCGAAAGCTTCGTCGACCCCCTGCTTCATTAACCTTTCGGCCTGCTGCAGGTCGCGATAGTAGTGTTCCAGCCCGCCGGGAAGGTCGACCACGGAAAAGTGGCGTGGCCACTCCGGTTCGGGGGTGTCGCGGTAGCGTTGCACTGCATCTTCGTCCAGTTCCACCCCCAGGCCGGGGGCTTCGGGCACCTTCATGAAACCGCGTTGCATCTGCAGCGGCGCGGTGATGAGATCGTCCTCGTAGGCATGGCTGCCGGTCACTCCGGGCAGGGTGGCGGTGTGCATCACCGCCCCCAACTGGCAAGCGAAGGCGGCGGTGATGCCGGTGCCGACGTACTGCAGCAGAATGGGGGTGTTGGCCGCGGCGAAAGCCCAGGAAGCGGCCAGGGCATTGCGGACGGGGTGGGCGCTGCACAGGGCGCCGTCGAAATCCCCCGCGCGCAGTCCTAGCCAGGTACCGGAGGGCTCGCGCACAGGTCCGTCCAACACCGTCTCCGCTCCGTGCAAGTAGAAAGGGATGCGGATCTCCTGGCGCAGGCGGCGCCAGCCCTGGACATCGTAGGCGAAGATCGGCTCCTCCACGCCTTTGACCACCGGGATTTTCTCCAGTCGGCGCAGGATCGGCAGGGCTTTTTCGACGTTGATCAGCGCGCCATTGAAGTCGAATTCCACTCTGAAGTCGGGGGGGGGCCGCTTCCTGCATGGCCTCCGCCTGCTCGACCACATCGTAAAAGGCTCTGGCCTTGCATTTGAGGCCACGGTAGCCGCGCTCGGCCGCAATTCGGACTTCGGCGGCTGAGTCCTCCGGCGACATGCAGGGCATCCACCAACCCATGTTGACCCACTGCCGTACCTGCTGGCCCATCAGCTTCCAGGCCGGCAGCCCCAGGTGTTTGCCGGCCAGGTCGTAGCAGGCCATGTCCAGGTGGAAGCGCCCGGTGTCCATGAGGTGGTCGAAAGGGCTGGTGCCCAGATAAGGTTCCAGGAGGGACTGCTCGCAGGCCCCACCCGGATTTTCGCCCAGACCGACCAGGCCGCTGTCGGTGTGAAATTTGTAGAGCGTATGTTCCTCGGGCATGTCAAAATGGTGGAAGGCTTTGCGGATGCGCTGTTCGTAGGGCAGGCGCAGGCAGATTGTTTCGACTTCGCTGATTTTCATTGGCTTACTCCGAAATCAGGTGCGGCCGGCTTGCAGACCGGGAGGCGCTAGATCAGCCGGCCGTATTCGGTAAATCCGACCAGGGCACGCACAAAAAAGGCTACGGTGTCGAAATTCTCGGATATCCGAGCCGGAGAATGATAGGTGAGACGGTCTTTTTCGAGACCGACGATGGTGATCAGGTCATAACCGAAGTAGGTCGAGCGCATGGTCATCGATGAGATGGCCGTACGGCGTTCGAAGCTCTCCAGTTTGCGGGCCCGGTCATCGAAGCGGTAGGGAAGGGGACCCCATCCCTGCAGACCGATGCGAAGAAAGGTCTTCGGCATCAGCTGGAAACTCGCCTGCAGGATCGGCAGGGTATCGTATTCCGACCGAATTCGCTGATCCGTGCGCTGGTCCACTGATCTCAACGCCAGGAATTTGAATTTCGGCTGCACGGTGAACCGTCCGCGGCGCCAGGTGTAATCGACGGTGTGAACCGAGGTCCAGTAGTCCAGCCGGCCTTCTCGCGCGCGAAATCCGCCTGGCAGCAACCCCGGGCGTTGCCAGTTCATCCGCAGCCGCAGCTTCTGCACCAGATTCAAGCCGTGCAACGGTTGCAGTCGCGCTTCCAGGTAACTCTCGTTTACGTAGCTGTCCCGGTAGGATAAGGGATCCTTGCGACTCTTCGGGCGAAAACCTCTAGAACCGTAGGTCATCGCCGTGTGCACCGAGTATCTCCGATATATCGAGCTGAAGCGGCGCTCTTCGGCGATGACGTTGTAGCGATCCGGGATGTCATCCTTCACTCGCCTGAGATTGTTCTCGAAGAAGAGGGTTTGCAGGCGATCAACGCCCTCGCGCCGATACGTGAGCAGCGCATAATCTGTGTCGCTGCTGCCGGCACCCGCCATTTCCTCCGCCTGGTAGCGTCCGATGGCCAGCGACCAGTGGCGACTGAGATCCAGCTGACCAAATAGATGAAACCCACGTTCATCCCGATTGTAGGGGTAATCCGGCTCCCAGTCGTCTTCGCGAAAGTCAGGTTCGTCGTTGTTGTTGCGGTCGAGGCCGTAAGAGAATTCGCTGGGCTCCACGTCGAACATGAGGAACGGTTCGATGTAGTCGGGCAACGCGTCGCCGTCCCGGTTGGTGTCGGGATAGCCGTCGCGGTCGACGTCCTGGCCCAGATAGACCCCATCGTTGTCTGAGACGTCCGGGCGGCTGTCCCCATCGTCGTTGTCCTCTACCAAGCTGCTGAAGTTGGGGTGAATCTTGAAGAGCTCCGCTCCGGAACGCCCGCGCCCGAACCAGCGTACCAGGTTCACAAAGTAGGCATCTCCCGGCCTCGAGAACCGCGGCGAGTCGTCGAGGGTCTTCTCCCGTCCGACATGGGCAGGGTAACGGAAATTCTGAGAAGAGCGGGCGTACTCTGCGTGCATTTCGAAGCCCAGCATGACCAGGCTCATCTCGCCGCTGTAATAGAAATTGCCGGTGAACTCTCCGATCTGAAAAGACACGCGCCGGAGATTAGAGCCGTCCTGGACATCCCCCCGGGCTCGGCGGACGCGATAGTAGCTCCGGGCGTTGTAACGCTGCACATAGTTTGGATTGCGCTCGTTGATCGTGTTTATCGTGGACCAGCTGAATTCGTAGTCGTTGGCAGCCAGGGCTTCCACTGCGGTGGAGATAACGTTCGGTTCCGCCGACAAGTCGAAGATGTAGACCACCTGCTCGTCACGATCGAACTGCATGGCTTCGACGCTTGAAACCAGGGGAAAGTCCTTGAGCAACCCGGGCAGGTTGGTGCGATCACTTACATCCTCACCACGCTCGTGGGCAATACGGTAGAGATAGTCGGCATGCAGGGGGTTGTGAGCTCCGTCGATATAACGCGTCGGTCGGAAGCGTCCGGTTTCCGCCGAAACGTAGCCGATCTGGGTCGCCTCGGCGGCGCGGTGGCGAATGACATACGGAACCAGGTCCGGCCGCTTCTCGCCATTGACAATGAGCTGCAGATCCTGGACCATAGGCCCGGAGCGACCATCATCGGGGGAATCGTCCCTCACCCGCACGATGATCCAATCGGCTATCTCGATTTCCCGGTCGAGGCGGCCTTTGAGGCTGTTTCCGGGCAGGGTGCTGATATATCTGTGGTAGTTAACCCAATTGAGCGCGAGCTTCAGCCCGCCTATCTCGGTTTGCGCCCGATTGGCCAGCAACAGCAGCGAGCCTCCCCTCCAGTGTCCCCAGCGTCGTGCGAACCCAGTAAATTGCGCCTTCGGCGTCAGCAGATCGATTCTCAGTCCGCCCGTGTTCGCCCGCGAGATGGTGAGCGGGGAAAGGTGGAGGTGCCCGGGTGAACCAGCCAGTGCCCGGTAGCCCCAGTCGCCGTAGCCATCGTTGGCCGCGATGACGCCGCCATCCCGCTGAATGTAGTTGCTGCCGCAGACGGCGCCGCGCCGGTCCTCACAGCTCAATCCCGGTTGGCGCAGTTCCTGCCAATTGAGGAACTCGAAGCCGGTCAGTAGCTCGTTGCCGAGGGGACCGTAGAACTCCCGAGGATGGTAGTTGTCCCGCAGCGCGAGGACGATAGGTCTGGTGTGGTTGGCATAGTTGACGAAGTGGTTGATGGCGTAGTTCTGGTAGCTGATGGCGTCCCGCCGGATCATCAGCCGCTGTGGGGTGATCTCCTCCCTTTTTAAGGGTCGCTGTGACGCTGCTCCTGCCGTTTGAACCCACAGCGCGGTCAAGGCCATACACAGTAGGAACGGCTTGGAACGCAAGACCGGTCGAGGGCGCATTCGTCCAGGCAACCTAAGTGGCAGTTGCTAACGCTGCATGGTGAGAAAAGCGCTTATTTTGGCGGGTATCCCAGGTTCTGCGGACTTGGCCTCGGCCTTTAGATAGTTCCAGGCGCCACTGATGAGCGAATGGGTTCCTTCGCCGGCATCGAGGTGGCTCTCTTCGTGCACGCTCTGCCAGTCTTTGGCATTGTGGGAACCGAGCAGGCGCCAGCACAGATCTCCACTCGAGCTTTTGTTGTAGACCTGGAGGTTCTTGTCTCGGTAGCCCCGGGACTCCATCGTTGCTCCTTCGACGAAATCGTTACTCGTTGCGCATTCATGAAAGAGGTAACCTTCTTTCTCGCGCCGCTCCGGGATACAGAACGGGTTCATCTCGTAGATCATGTTGCGACCCCAATCGGTAACCAGGAAGGTGCCGCGTCTCGTGATGTGGATATAGGTGGGCAGAACGACATTCGCCGAGGCGTTCAGCAGACCCTCACCGCTGGCGCCGCCTAGATCCCAGATCAGTTCCTTGTCCTGGTTGACGCAGAAAATGCGGGCGCGCTCGTCGACGATAACGGTCATCCCGCCGCCGTGCTCGTTGCTACCGTACCTGAGGGCCCGCACCGGGCAGCCGAGGCGGTCGTAGAGATCACCGCCGGTCCCGTTGGCCACGTTGCCCCGGTCTCCGGCGTCGCCATACGACCATTTTACCTCGCTCGTTGCGGTATCGATCTCCTGGATGACCCGATTCCCTCCCCAGAATCCGGCCAGCAGGTCGCCCCCGTAGGAATCGTTGAAATCGAACAACCGCTGCAGGTAGAACGGATGGCCATGCGGATGCGGAACGGTATCGTAATGCCAGACGATCTCCTGGTCAGCCATGCGGATCTTGTAGATGCCGCGGGGTTGATCGGAGACCATGATGTGCTCCTCGTCCCACTGGACCGCCTCGAGAGGGGCCTGCATCTTGTCGCAGCACCAGAGGATCTCACCGCTATCGAGGTCCAGGATCATGACCCGGTGGTCCCCCAGCCATTCGGAGGCTAAGACGTGGCCGCGATAAGGCCCCGAGGTGAGAACATAGGCGGAGTGGGTAGCCTCCTGGAGGTCGCCGGTGCCGGCTACGCCGCGCTCGCCGCGGAGGACGCGGGCTTCTCCAGTGGATCGACTGATCACCAGGACATCACAGCCGAACTGCTCGGAGACGACGATTTCGTCCGGATTCAGCGGATTCTCGGCAGCGGTGTGTGGGCCCGCCAGTTCACCGTCACCGAATCCCACGTTCCCCGTTCCGTAGGACCACAGTACGTGCTGATCAAAGAGCGGGACCGTTGATCGCAGCGCCTGCTTACTCAGCTCCTGGTTCATAGTGCCTACCCTATGAGTCGGCCGCTACTAGACGGCGTAGTTCTCCGGATCGTATTTGAGGTTGGACCGCATTCCATTGGGGCCGTGGGAAACAAACACACCCCGAAACAGACTCTGGCGTTTCTCCGGCATCGAGGCGATCACTTCGGGAGGAACCGTGTGTCCTCCCCAACGGCAGTTGACGGTGTTGTATAGATGGAAGAGGCTCAGCCGGTCCCAGTCCTTGTTGGTCCAGGTGACACCTGTATGACAGATCGCCTCGGTGAAGATCAGTACCGAGCCTGGGGGGCAGGCGTAGGTCTCCCACAAGTCACTGTCAGGACCGCAGAGTTCGTCCGCCCTTTCAAAAGCGGTTTTGTGGCTGCCCGAAATGAGATGGGTACCGTCACCCGACCGCACTTCGTTCAACTCCCAGACGACCCGGGTAAGGCCGGCGTGGATTTTGCCGGGAAGCATCTGATACAGGTGCGAGTTGCCGCAGAAATTGAAATAACCGCCGCCGCCGTGGACGCGGAAATTTTCGTGCCCATAGGGGCGATGATCCGTGCGCGTCCGCTCGAAGCGAAAACCGTAGCAGTCTTCGTCGGCCAATCCCGGGAACGAGACGACCTCGTTGAGGACACCGACGATCACCGGATGATCCAGGAGAACCTGCGACGGACCGCCCACCGAATTCCTTTCTGCTGCGGGAAGAGACTCCGGGTCCTTCAGAAATTTCCATTGATGCTCCAGAATCGGCTCGAGCTCCTCGGCCGTAAGGAGGGAAGGGAGGCAGATCCATCCCTTCAGATCGAACAGATATTTCTGTGCTGCTGTCATCGGTACGATCGGCGCGCCGTCGGCGTTGGTGGGTGGCAGTTGTCCGTTTTCCATCTGTCCTGCCTTTCGTCGAAGTGTTCGCGTTCCAGACCGCTCAAATCACATCCGGAACTCGGTGAGCAAACCTCGCAGATAGCGGGACCCCAATCGCAAGCATTCCTCGTAGCTGCAGTCGTTTCCCCGGTCCTCGAAAACAATCGACATGTTGCCGTTGAAGCCGACGTCGCGGATGATCGGCATGATGCGGCGGTAGTCGATTACCCGCTCCTCTCCGCTGTCGATTCTGTAGAGTTTGGCGCGCACGTAGGTGGCATATGGCGCTGTCTGAATCATGTAGGCGTAGAAGTCGATGTCGGGGTCGCCGATCGCCTCTCTATTGGTGCCTGGCGAACCCCACCACTGACCTGTGTCCAGTATAAAGGTAAAATTCGGGCGATCCACCGCCTGCAAAAGGTAGAGTATGTCATCGCCGGTCGGGGGTACGGCCGGTGCGTGATTGTGCAGACCGATAAACACCCCTTTGTCTTCGGCGTAGTCCGCCACCTCCTGGAAACTGGATACGACGATCTGCCAAAGTCGATCGCGGTCTTCAGATTGGTCGGGAACACCCCCGCCGAAGATGCGAATCAGTGGGGCCCCCATGAGCACGGCCACGTCCACTGCATTCTTGGCGCCGGCGATGGTGGCGCGCAGCTCTTCCGCCGACAGCGGTACGCCTACAACCGCTCCCCCCGGAGTAGTCGTCGAGCCCAGGAATCCTCCCTCGGGCGCTACAAAACCGACGGGCAGACCGTAGCCGTGGCACTTCTGTTTCAAATGTAGCAGGAACTCGGTTTCTCTGGATGGAAATCCGCGATAGAGCTGAAAATCCACGAAGTCGAACCGCAGCTCGTGAATGAGATCGACCAGAGTTTCTACTTCGGTGTAGGTGCCCGGGGTGCCGAGCTTGTGCATGGCGTTGCAGCCGAGTTTGATCACCGGGTTTTCCTCATGGTTGCGTTGCAGTGCGGGGTGTGAAAATATATCATTTCTCCTCGCTCGGTCCACGGCCGCAGCCAATCGCAATACAACAGGAAAAGGCTCCATGGGAGAACAGCTCAACCTACCGGAATGTTTCGAGCGGCTCGGTGTGAAGCCAGTGATAAACGGTTACAGCTGGGTGAGCTTTATGGGGGGTAGCATCATGCCGTCGGAGGTGATCCAAGCGATGTCAGCGGCTGCCAACTGCTATCTGAACGTGCACGAGCTCAATTTGGCGGCGGGCAAGGAGGTGGCCCGTCATACCGGCGCCGAGGCCGGACTGGTCGTTGCTAGCGCCTGTGCCGGCATGCAGCTGCAGGCAGCCGCATGCATGACTGGCGCCGACCCGGCAAGGGTGTCCCGCCTTCCAAATTCCAGCGGCATGAGGAACGAAATCCTGTTGCCGCGAACCCACCATATGGAATACGATCGCTCCTACCGCAGCGCCGGTGCGCGATTGGTGGAGTGGGGATCCCCCCGGGAGTGCAAGACGTGGGAGCTGGAAGATGCCATAACCGAACGGACCGCGGCCATCGCCTACATCATGCGAAACTGGCGTCATGGGGATCTGCCACTAAGAGAGCTGGTGGAGGTGGCCCATCGCCGCGAACTGCCGGTGATTGTCGACGGTTCGGGCATGATACCGCCGCCGGAGAACCTGACCCGGTACATCGAGGAGGGGGCCGATCTGGTGACCTACAGCGGCGGCAAGGGGTTGGAGGGTCCGCAGTCGACCGGAATTCTATGCGGTCGCGCCGACCTGATTGAAGCTGCCCGGTTGAACATGTCGCCGATGCCGGGGGTGGGTCGGCCGGCGAAGGTGGGCAAGGAGGAGATCATAGGCCTGCTGGCGGCGCTGGAAAGGTTTTCCAGGCTCGATCACCGGGCGCGTTGGCAGCGCTGGCGCAAGATGGCGGAGAGGATCGCCGATGCCGTCAGAGACATCGATGGGCTGTCCGTGAAGGTGGAAGAGGAGAATCCGCCGCGACAGGGTCCTCAACCGGTGGTTTATTTCGAGCGCGACTGGCA
The DNA here is from genome assembly GCA_965217095.1 of Candidatus Latescibacterota bacterium. Lineage (GTDB taxonomy): Bacteria > Latescibacterota > UBA2968 > UBA8231 > UBA8231 > CAYNZV01. The sequence goes on along the minus strand of OZ244235.1, from coordinate 3,168,723 downwards.
GGGTCCAGCCGGTCCGGCAGTGCGGGAGGCGCTCATCGCCGGGGATCCTCCGATCTATATTGGTGCCGGCGGCTATCGGGACGAACTCTACGTGGCTATGGTAACACTACAGGAAGGGGAAGAGGAGATCGTCGCTCGGCGGTTGCACGAGGAACTCACACGGTAGGCTGAGGCCGCAGCTCCTGTCTTGTTTCCGCTTCGGCGGCAATCTGTTTCCAGTCCCAAAGCTGTGGAATATACTCGACGTTCGCCCACGTCTCCGCCTGATCGGTGTAGTGCGGACTCCCGGGGTGACCAGAGGCACCCAGGGGCACGATCCACAGCGATCTGGTCCAGTCTGATGGGTCATGGATATAGCGATTGACCGACATCCCGGTAGCGGTGAAATCGCCGTCTGCGACGGTCCCGCCGGACAGCGGGGTATCCCCACCGCCGTTCATCGGGTAGCTGCCCGCCAGCGGTGTATCGCCCCCTCCGTGTACGGCCAGTCCGGGCGGATCCAGCAGCTTCGCTGCATCGGCGAAACGAGCCGACAGCGGGTGGCGAGGATCGGTTCGGTGCAGCTGGCCCCAGCGCCAGCTCGACATCTCCGCTCCCAATCGCTCTGCCAGGTAAACAACCGCTTCCTTCAGTGCCTGCCCCGCCAGCGACTCCCAGGTGGAATCAGCGGGCAGCAGCCCGCGATCGTCTTTCTCCATGGCCAGGTGCATCTGCAGGGCGAGCTGGCGCAGATGCACATCTGCTCCAGGTTCGTCCGAGAGCAGCAAAGCGCCCGTTTCACCGAAGAGCTCAGTCGCCAACCACCGGATCATCTTACCCTGAACCACGGCGTAGATGGCGGGAGCCACCTGGTCGCGGCGCAAACGCAGGTCCCAGTCGCGGAGGAGATTCAACGCCTGCACAGAGGCCTCGTCCAAAGGCTCGCAGCGCAACAACACGCGAGTCAAGACCTCGGCCGGTATCGACAGCGAATCGGCATGGATCTGTCCCATGGCATCGATGTCACCGCCCCCGTCACGAAGCGACAGCAAATGTGACTGGATGCGCCGGGCGCGGAATTCGAAAGCGAAGATCAGACCCACGTAATACGGATACTCGCTGCCCGCTACCCGCTGGTTGCAGGTGACGGCGTAACCGCATTCGGGATTGATCGCCCGCGGTAGCTCGGCCTGGGGAATGTATCCTTGCCACTCGTAGTCCCCGTCCCACCCGGGTACCGCACGCCAGCCGTTGGCCACCCCGCGGATCGGAATCTTGCCCTCGTGCAGATAGCCGAAATTACCATCCACGTCGGCCACGGCGTAATTGTTGACGCGGTCGGTCCAGTTGCCAAACGCCTCTTCCAGGGTCTTCACGCTGTCAGCTTTCATCAGCTCGAGGGCTGCATCCAGCCAGGGCGTACCCTCCTTGAGGCCGGGATCGCTGATGGAGATACCCCAGCCGTCCCGGGGTCGACCGGCGATCACCGGTCCGTGGTGGGTGATCGTGACCTCCACGTCTTCATCTGCGTCGTCGTAAACACCAATGACCTCCCGCAGGACCTGTGCCGGTCGCCAGGTCTCCTCGAACTCATACTCCCGTCCACCAGCGGTCTCGCGAAAGCGCTCTACGTACAGGTCCTGCGTGTCGGCGGAACCGTAGGTCATGCCCCAGGCGACGCGTTCGTTGTGACAGAAATGCAGTGCCCCCGGAACCCCGGGCAAGGAGCTGCCAATCACCTGCAGCTCGGGGCAGGACAAGTGCACCTGGTAATAGACGGAAGGCACGTCCAGGCCGCGATGGGAGTCGCCACAAACCAGCGGCAGGCCCGACCTGGTCAGTTTGCCCGAGATCGACCAGGCGTTGGAGCCAACATCAGTTTCGCGCAGCCAGTTGACCTCGCCGGCAGCCCGGCTGAGCTCGTCGAGACCCTCTTCGCGCACGCCATCATACTCTGCCCCTGGTGGTGCGGTGAGCAGGTGGCCAGCTGGATATCCAGGCAAGATGGTCGCCAGCTCCCTGGCTTGGCCCATAGCCGCCAGGCGGGTGCGAAAGAGCTTCGGCTCGAAGCTGCCGATGAGGGAATTGCGAATCTTGTACACCGCCAGGCAGTGCCAGCTCTCCCACGGCTCCGGTTCGGTTGCCAGCAGCCGGTATTCGATTGGCAGGGTTGCGGTGGTGCGGATGAAGGCGTTCACGCCGGCGGTGTAGGCGTCCGCCATCTGCCGTGCCTTGTCACCGCACACCTGGAGATCGAGCTTGGCGGTGCGACCCATGCCGGCAGCGCGCAACAAACGATCCCGTTCCAGGCCTGAGCTACCGACAAACTCCGACCACCGGCCCAATGCCTGATGGCGGTCGGCGTCCATGTGCCACAAGCGGTCCTGGGCGGCGGCGAATCCCTGGGCGCAGAAGAGATCCGGCTCGTTGGCGGCGGAGATGTGGGGGATGCCCCACTTATCCCTGTAGATCGTTACCGCTTCGGTGAGTTCAGGAAAAGCAAGGGTCGAGGTGACATCCGGCAGGCAGGCCTGAAGGTCAACTTGGCTTAGAGACGGGCTCAAATCATCTGGCGCGGGTCGAGAGCGTCCCGGAGGGCGTCACCGATGAAATTGATACAGAGTACGGCCAGGGTTATGGCGAACCCGGGTGGGACCCATGTCCACCAGTACTTGCGCAACGCGGCGAGACTTTGGGCCGACGCCAGCATGTTGCCCCACGAAGGTTTGGGTACCTGCACGCCGACCCCCAGGAAGCTGAGGCCGGCCTCGGTCAAGATCATGGCGGCGATGCCGAGGGTGGCGCCTACGATCACCGGTGCCATGGCGTTGGGCAGGAGGTGTCTGAAGGCCATTGCCGGCCAACCGGCGCCAAGCGCCTGGGCGGCAAGGACGAACTCCCGTTCTCGCAACGAGAGCAGCTGATTGCGCACGATACGATATATCCCGGTCCATTGTATGAACCCCAAGACCGCCATCACGGTAAACAGACTGGGGCCGAGAAGGCTCACCAACGTGAGGATTATGATGAACCCCGGGAAACTCATTACGACTTCGGACAATTTCAACAAGGCAGCATCCACCTTGCCGCCCAGGAAGCCGGAGATGGTACCCAGTATGACGCCGATGGAAACGGCGATGGAAATACCCGCCACACCTACCGACAGGGAGGCGCGCCCCCCGTAGAGCAGGCGGGCGAAGATGTCCCTGCCGAGATGGTCGGTGCCTAACCAGTGGGCGCCATCGGGAGGAGAGTTCCTGAGCTTGAGGCTGATCTGGTTGGGATCTTGAGGAGCGATCAGCGGTGCAAAGACGACGCTGGTTATGATCAGAGTGAATATCAGCAAGGCGCCTGTGCCCAGCCGGTGCCGCGTGAGGCGGCGCAGGAAGCGATTGTGTTGCCGTGGCTCCTCCGGCATGACCTCGACTATCCTTTGAATATCAGAGGCCATCAGCTGTCCCTCTTCGCATCCAGCCGCACCCGCGGGTCGGCGGCGGCGGTGAGCACGTCAACCAGGATGCTGGCGGCTAGCACGGCGAACGCCGAAAGCAGCGTCACCGTCATAATGATTGGGTAGTCGCGGCCTCGCACTCCGGCTATGTAGAAGGATCCCATGCCCGGCCAGTCGAAAACGGTTTCGATAACCACAGAACCGCCAATGAGGATAGGTAAGCGCAAACCCAGGATAACGATCATCGGAATGAGGGCATTGCGAAACGCGTGGACCAGGACTACCCGGGGTCCGGGTAATCCCTTGCTGCGGGCGGTGGTTATGTAATCGCTCTTCAACACCTCCAGCAAGCTGGAGCGTGCAAACCGCATCAGTGCGGCGGTCAGATCGAGGCCTAGAATGAGGGCGGGCAGGACCAGATGGTGCAATCGCGACACGAAATCCGTCGCGCCGGGCGATACCCTGCCACCCAGGGGAAAGATGCCCAGCTGAATGCTGAAGACGAACAACGCCAGCAGCCCGATGTAGAAGGTGGGCGTGGAGATCCCCAGCATACCGGCGACGGTCAGGATATGATCCGTCGCCGAATACTTTCGCAGTGCCGAGACCGCTCCCAGCGCGATGCCCAGAACCGACGAAAGCAGGAAAGCCGTGATCATCAGCTCCAGGGTGGGGCCCATACGCAAACTGATCAGATCGGATACCGGCCGACGAGTCGCGAGGCTGGTACCCAGATCTCCTTCGGCAAGTCCGACAAGCCATTCCAGATAACGCACGGGTGCCGGGCGGTCGAGACCGAGCTCATGACGCAACCTGTCCAGCTCTTCCTGGGAAAACTCTACCTCGCCCTGTTGCACGCGACTGCCGAGGATAGCCGTGGCCGCATCGCCGGGAGCCCATTCGAGGAAAGCAAACACGATGATGGTTATCCCCAACAGGGTGGGGATCATCGAGATGCTGCGGCGAATGAGAAATTCCTTCATGAGTTCCAGGTTTCCAGCGAGCGTGAACCTTCGGTCATCGACTATTCCACCACATCCCAAAGATGCCACCAGGTACCGATGGGGTTGTTGTTGTTGGGGCTGATCGGTCCGGTTTTCAAGCGTTTGCTCTTTACCTGCAGCGGAATAGTATTCAAAATCGGCATCACCGCCACATCCTCCCAAACGTACTCCTGCAACTGGTCATATAGCAAACGCAGCGCTTCGTGATCGAAGGTCGTGTCGATCTGAGCAATGGTGGCGTCCACCCACGGATTGGAATAGCCAAACGCCGTAGGACTTGGACTGCCCGTACGGAAACGCAGCAACGTCGTTGGAACCACGGACCCGGTGCCCCCTACGTACAGCATGTACTCCCCCTTGAGCGTGCGCTCGCTCATGATCGCCCCCTCGACCGCCTCCACCTTGGCATTGAGTCCGACTTGCGTCCAATATCCCTGCACGATGGTGGCGATATCCAGGCGGATCCCGGCCATGTCGATATCCCGCAGGTTGATCATGAGCTCGGTCTGCATGTCGAAGTTCGCGTCGGCCAACAGTGCCCTGGCCCGTTCGGGATCGTAATCGATCGGTCGCAGGTTCATGTTGCGCCAGCTGATGTGTGGCACCACGCCGTGAGGCACCGTTACGTTGGCGTATGCTCCGAAGGTGGTTTCCGCGATCGTCTTGCGGTCGATGGCGTGCATCAGAGCGCGACGAACCCGGCGGTCCGACAACGCTGGGTCTGAGACGTTCACCTGCATGGACGTCAAGTGTATGCTGCGGCCGGGTTCGATGGTCATGTGGGGCATAGCCTTGATCTCGGCCGCTTGCTCGGGAGTGGCACTGGCAGCCAGGTCCAGCTCAAAGTTGCTGGCGGACAGCGCGATATCCTTGTCGTGGATGATCACCTCGTCGATCAGTGGGGTGCCGAGGTGGTAGTCATCGTATTTCTCCAGACGAACGAACTGGAACGGCGCCGTCTCAACCAGCTTGAACGGTCTGGTGCCGGCGGCGCCGGGGTCGCGCCATGTCTTGAGACCTTCCACCTTGCTGCTCTCACCGGCGATCTCGAGCTGGTGTTTGGGCAGTATGGTGAGGTTGCCGATGGCCCACATGAAGAAGGGGGCGGGCTGTGCCAGATTGAATTGGATGGTGTGATCGTCGATCACCTTCAATCCGCGTATTCCCTTCGCCGTGTGGGCCCGGTACGCGGGGGTGCCTTCGACAGCGAGGAATTGGGCCCTGTACCCGGCGGCCGGTAGATATCGATCCATGCCGCAGAGAAAGGTGGTTTCAACATCGTATGCGGTAAAAGGTTTGCCGTCGTGCCAGCGGACGTCGTCGCGCAGGTGGAAGGTGTAATGCAGACGATCCTCGGAGATGTCCCAACTGTGGGCCAGGTTCGGATACTCGGCTTCGAAGTCGAGGTTGTTCTCGACCAACCGGTCGTAGACGAACCACCAGGTGGGCCAGTGACCGTCGTTGCGATGGTGCCATGGCGGAGGGGTCCAAACCTCGTTGAGCAGGGCGCAGCGAATGTAGATCCTCTTCTTGGGCGGTCCCTGGTCCTCAGCGGAGGAGCCGCATCCCAAGGCGATGGCCCAAAGTGCCAGGCTTGAAAACAGTATCAGCGGTGTTTTGCGCATTTTCCCAAAGGCGCTGTCGAGCAGCCCCGGTGTCTGCTAAAGTCGCGGCGGAAAAACAACGGTGTTCCCGGGTCTGGGCGTGTAGATCTCAGGTTTTAGGTTTCACCTCACCATACACTGCAGGTTACGGCTCCACCGGCGACCAGTCCTGTGTCGACCCGGTCGAATCGGTCAAGATCAACGAACCGCTCCCGCTAAGGGCCCAACTCACTTCGCTCATCTCGTCAGCGAAGAAGGCCCCACGCAGCACCAGCGACTGGTCTTCGACCTCCCAGGAGCCGGGAAAACTCACGTTTCCCCCGCTGGGGAGCTCGATCACCATGCGCAGAATGCCGTCGGCCTCCAGAGTCATCACGATCTCCACCTCACCCAAGCGCTCGTGGGTGCCGGAGGTCCGCCACGTCCCGACCACGGGATGAACGGCTACAACCGGCTCCGGGTTGTTTCCCAAGTCTGGCGGCTCTGGCTTTTTCGAACTTGAATCACAGCCAGATGCCGCGATCGAAACCAGAAGCAGGATAATGGCGAAGTTCAACGAAGTCGGTGCTTTTAGCTGCGGTATGAGGAGGATACGGTGTTCCGCCGGAATGATTGCCAGGTTCATCGAAGGCGTATGCGCTCAGCTTCTTAACTCGCTCAAGGCATCCCTCAAGCTCTTCTCGATCAGATCCGCAAGCTCGTCGATCTCCGCTTCGCCGGCGACGAGCGCCGGACCGACGGCGAACCAGGTCGGATCGATGCGCATGATCAGGCCGTTGCGCAGGGCTGTCTGCTTCAAGGTCGAACCCAATTCCGGAAAGGGTAACGACCGATCTCCGTCCTTGATGAGATCCACGCCGAGCAGCATGCCGCGTCCGCGCACCTCGCCGACTACGCCCAGGTGTCGCAATGCCTCGAGCTTGCCGACCAGGTAGTCGCCCAGCCCGCGAGCTTTGTGCGGTAAACGGTTCTCCACCAGTTCGTCGACGACCGCGGCGCCGACCGCACAGCCCATCGGATTGTTGGCGTAGGTGTGCCCATGAGCGAAATTCAAGCTGTCTTCGGCCCCCCCCTCGAACGCCTTCGCCATACGCTCGTGAGCGATCATGGCGGCCAAAGGGATAGATCCATTGGAGATCGCCTTGCCGCAACAGATGATGTCGGGAGTAGTCTCGAAGGTCTGGGCCGCGAACATTGAACCGGTGCGCCCGAAACCGTTGATGATCTCGTCGAAGATCAGGACGACATTGTGGCGGTCGCAGATCTCTCTCAGGATCCGGAAGTACTCCGGTGTAGGTGTGATTACACCGCCGGTCAGTCCGATCGGCTCGAGAATCATTCCGGCCACCGTATTCGGGTCCTCGCCGATGATTACATCTTCGACGATCTCGGCCGCAAACCGGTTGCACTCCTCCCAGCTGTCGAAGCGATCGCGATAGTGGGTCGGGGGGAAGACCTTCAGGAACCCACTCATCTGGGGCTCGAACGGAGCTTTGCGAGCTCCGGTGCCGCTGGCAGCCATGGCGCCCATGGTGCCCCCGTGGTATCCCTGGTAGCGGCTGATGAATTTGTACTTGCCGGGACATCCGGTCTGCTTGAAATACTGCCGGGTGAATTTCAACGCCGATTCCATCGCCTCCGAACCGCCGCTGTAGGTTTTCACGAAGTTGAGTCCCGGAGGCGTTACCGACCCGAGTTTCTCGATGAAATCGAGGGCGACGTCGCTGATGCCGTGCATCGGCGGTGCAAAACTGAGCCTCGACGCCTGTTGTTGCAGGGCGTCAATGACCCGAGGGTGTCCGTGTCCGAGGATGGCCACAAAGATCCCGCCGATACCGTCGAAGTACCGTTTTTGCTCGATGTCCCAGTAGTATAACCCTTCGGCCCTATCGATGATCAAGGGTTGCTGCAGAAATCGTTCGGTGGGCTGGTAGTCGAGAAAGGTGTTTCGCAGCAGGGAAATCCGGCGGGAGTCTAAGCTCATCTTCTGGGAGCCCCTACCCTGCGTCGGGAGTGCAAAAGCCTACCGCCGTCAACGCAAATACCTGCGCCGCGCGCACCAGCTCATCGATCGGCACGCATTCGAAAACGGTATGAGCGCCGGTGCTGGCGGGGCCGTGGGTCAATACGGGAATTCCGGCGAGTTCGGAATAGGTGTTGCCGTCGTCTACAAACGGCTTGCCCGCAAGGGGGAGTGCCTGGCCGCAAACCGTACGGTGAGCATCCTGAAAGGCATGAATGAAAGGGCTCTCTGGCTCCACCTGGAAGGCGTCGCCGCGAGTGCTGAAGTCCACCTCCATATAGGTTTTGGTGTTAGCGGCGACCTCGCGGAGAATTTCATCGATCTCAGCTTTTGCCATAACCGCGTCTCCGGGCTCGACCCAGCGGCGCGTCCCTTTGAGGTGACACTCGGTGGCGGCTTGATTGTAGATCTCGCCGCAGTCGATCGATCCCAGAAACAGGGAGTCATGACCGGAATACGGGTGCGAGCGCTTCGCCACTTCCGCTCCCAGCTCTCCTAGTCTCCGGGCCAGTTCCACCCCGGCCCCAAGAACGTCGGGTAATCGATCCGGCCGCAGGACCTCGTGTACCGGATCGCCATCGCGGCTAACCGTGAATTCGAGAATCGCCATGCCGCGGCCGGCGATAGGCAGATGTGTCGACAGGTATTCGGGAAACAGAACGGCGTCCCCGGTGTAGCCCTCCTCGATCAGCGCGACGACCTGGCGGCGATCGCCCCAGGGACCTTCGTGATGATCGTGGGCGGTCAGCAATACGCCTCCGGCCGGCAGACAGTCGAGGTCGCGCAGGACTCGCATCGCTTCCACGCACGCGGCGAGGCCACCTTTCATGTCGGCCGCTCCCGATCCGTAGAGATTCCCTCGATCTTCCCGAGGAGGCACGAACGGCAGATGCACCGTGTCGAGATGGCCGTCGAACTGCATGATTTTCCCTGGTTTCCCCGACTCTAGACGCGCAACCACAGCGGGCGACTCGGGCCAGTTCGCCACCGGACGTTGCACCTCGAAACCGTCCTGCCGCAGGATCGACTCGAGGCGATCGGCGGCCGGTCCGGCACTCAAGGTCGGACTAGGAACCTCGATCAAAGATCTGGCCGTCTCAACCAGCCGGGCGGAATCAATGACCGCGCCAATCTCCTTGGCGGGAAGCCGGTTACTCACAGCGGGGCTGCTCATTTGCAAATAGCGATAGGATGGGCAAGTTTAATCGTTCGTGTGGACGTAAAAGCGCACTGAATCGGTGCGAATACGAAGCCCTTTTCCGACTATACAGTCAAGCTTTCTCGCCCCAGAAGGAGTGTTCAATGCCCCAGTTTTCCGCAGACGAGCTGATAGACGCCACCACCATCGCGTTGCGGGCCGCCGACGCTCCACCAGAAAACGCCCGGGTCGTCGCTCAGCTTCTTACCGAAGCCAATCAGACTGGCCACGATTCACACGGAGTCATTCGACTCCCCCAATACCTACAGGCCGTCGACGATGGAAATCTGGTACCGGACGCCGAAATAACGATCCCGCAGGAAAATCCGATTACCGCCGTGGTCGACGGGAACTGGGGTTTCGGACAGGTGACGATGACACGCGCTGTGGAAGTGGGGTTGGAAAAAGCGGCAAAGAGCGGGCTCGCCGCTGTTGCCGTGCGTGGAGCCAACCACATAGGTCGCGTCGGCAGTTATGCCGACCGTTGCGCCCGCGACGGCATGGTGGCACTGCTGTTCGTAAACGCCGTGGGGATTCCGGCGTACCGCATGGCACCCTGGGGTGGCACCGAATCGCGTCTGGCCACCGATCCGCTGGCGATCGGCATACCCGCGCCTGGGGGGGATCCGGTGGTGATCGACATGACCACAACGGTGGTCGCGGAAGGCAAGGTTCGCCTCAAGCGGAATCGTGGGGAGCAAACTCCGGACGGTTGGCTTCAGGATGCCGAAGGCAATCCCACCACCGATCCGACGGTGCTCTACGAGGCTCCGTACGGCAGTATTCTGCCTCTCGGAGGAACGACCGCCGGCCACAAGGGGTACGGGTTGAACGTGGCGTTAGAGTTGCTCGGGGGTGTTCTCAGTGGAACCGGCTGTGTCAGTGTCGAGGGTCGCCTGGCCAACGGTGTCTTGCTGGTCCTGCTCGACGTCGAGCAGTTCATGCCCCTGGACGTCTATTTCCAGAGTGCCAAGACCTTCATCGAACACGTGAAATCCTCACCGCCGGCCCCCGGAGTGGACGAGATCCTCCTTCCCGGCGAGATCGAGCAGAAGGTGAAGCGGCAACGGGAAGCCGACGGCATCTACATCGAGGAAGAGACCTGCCGGCAGGTGGTGGAATGGGGGAAGAAGCTCGGAGTCGAACTCGACATGAAGTTATAGAGACGAAGCGCCCGCTTCGCAAGGTAGGAATAGGCGGAGGCTGGATCATGAGCACGACGACCATGAACAACGTCTCGGATTACATCGATTGCACCGATCTTCTGGGTCGACCGGAGGCGCTGCGTGAGGCCGCCGCCGAACGGGGGTACCTCTGTTTTCGAGCGCTGCTTCCTCCCGAGGATATTCAGCTGGTGCGCCGCGAGGTATTACAGGTTGCCGAACGTCACGAGTTTCTGGCACAGGGAACGAAGGCGGAAGAGGGGATCGCTCGCGCCGGCGTCTTAGAAAACGACCCGAGTCCGGAATTCAAGCTGTTCTACAATGACGTGCAGAAACTCAGAAGCTTTCACGCCTTCGGGCAGCATCCGATCATTCTGCAGGTCTTGGATCAACTCTTCGGTGAGACGATTCTGGTTCACCCACGACATATCTGCCACACCGTTTTTCCAGGTGATCGCAAGCTCACGACAGCCCCACACCAGGATTTCTTTCCGGTCCGGGGCAGCGAGAATACCTGGACGGTGTGGACCCCGATCGGGGATTGCGGTGAAGAGCTTGGAGGCGGGTTGGGATTCGTCGTGGGCTCCAACCGGGCGGCAGGGCTGCTAGACCACGAGATGACGATGATGACCTGCGAGGTCGATGCGGAAGCCGAATGGGCTTGGAGCCCCATGGAATGCGGTGACCTCATTATGTTCAACAGGGGGATTATAAAGTTTACTTGACATTCTGCCTTCCATGGCTTATATTTTTGCTATCAAGAGGGGAGACAGAAAATGACCCACAAAGCACCAGGCAAGGCCCAACGCAAAGGACTGACCATCGTTCAGATGATTGACATGTTCCAGACCGAAGAGGCGGCTGTCGCGTGGTTCGAGAGCGTCCTTTGGCCCACTGGGCGGTACTGCGGCAAGTGCGGCGGCGTGCGCACGCGGGAAGTTCCGAACGCGAAGCCGATGCCCTACTGGTGCACGGACTGCCGATCTTACTTTTCGGTGCGCACGGGTACGCCGATTGCACGCTCGAACGTCCCGATGCGCAAGTGGGCCATAGCCATATACCTGTGCCTGACCAGCCTCAAAAGCGTCTCGAGCATGAAGCTCCACCGGGATATCGGCGTGAGCCAACCGACGGCGTGGTTTATGCTGCACCGTATCCGTGAAGCTTGGGCAGCCGATAACGATGATCCGTTTAGCGGCCCGGTAGAGTTCGACGATACCTATGTTGGCGGCAAGCGCCGGAATAAGTCGAATGCCGAGCGCAAGGAAGCGGTCGGGCGCGGCCCGGTGGACATGACGGCTGTTGTCGGGGCTAAGGACCGCGCCACCAACCAAGTAAGTGCCAAGGTTGTGCAGGACACCGACAAGGCAACGCTGCAAGGATTCGTGGCCGACAACGCGGAGCCTGACGCCGTAGTCTTTACCGACGATGCACCGGCCTACGAGGGCATCGAGAACCCCCCCACGAGACAGTGAAGCACTCTGTTTCCGAGTACGTGCGCGGCGTAGCACACACCAACGGCATCGAGAGCTTCTGGTCCATGCTCAAGCGGGCGCACAAGGGAACCTTCCACAAGATTTCTCCGAAGCATCTTCACCGCTACGTCTCCGAGTTCGCTGGCAAGCACAACATCCGGGACTCAGGCACCCTCGACCAGATGTGCGACACCGTCGCCCGCCTCGTCGGTCGGAACCTTCTTCACCGGAACCTCGTTGCGGACAACGGGATTTCTTCCGGGGCGCGATGAGCGGAGCAATGCGCGCGCCAGTGTCTCTGGTGTTGCGCCCGCAAGATCGCGGACGGGGTCAAGCTTGGGGCGGTACGGCATGACATCTTCTCCCAATTGGTCGAATCAAACGATATGGACGGGCGACAACCTGCCCATTCTTCGTGGCATGAACGCCGAGTCCGTTGACCTGATTTATCTCGATCCGCCGTTCAACAGCAAGGCGAACTATGCCGCGCCCATCGGCTCTGAAGCGGCGGGTGCGGCGTTTAAGGACACGTGGTCGCTCTCGGACGTGGATGCGGAGTGGATCAACCTGATCGAGGCCAAACATGCGCCGTTGTACCGCGTCCTGCTGGCCGCCATGACAGACAGTGACAAGTCCTACCTCGCCTATATGGCCGCGCGGCTGCTGGAGATGCGGCGCATCCTGAAGCCCACAGGGAGCATCTACCTGCACTGCGACCCGACGATGAGCCACTACCTCAAGCTCGTCATGGACGCTGTCTGGGGCAGAAGGGCGTTCAAAAACGAGATTGTCTGGAAGCGGTCTGATGCAAAAGGGAATGTAGCTCAAGGCACAAGGCACTTTGGCAGACAGAACGACTACCTGTTGTTTTACGCCGGAGGCAATGCCCAATTTCGGCAGCCATACGTCGACCTCGAAGGGGATTACGTAGACAAGTTTTATCGGTATAGCGACCCAGACGGACGTCGGTACAAGCTTGACAACATGCTGGGGCCGGGAGGAGCCGCCAAAGGGAACCCCTCGTACGAAGTGATGGGTGTAACCCGTTACTGGCGGTATTCCGAAAAACGGATGCAGCAGCTGATTGAGGACGGTCGGGTTGTGCAGACAAGTCCGGGCAACGTGCCGATGTACAAACGGTACTTGGATGAAAGCAAGGGGAAACCCGTGGGTAGCAATTGGACCGACATCAGTTTCATCAGAGGATGGTCCAAGGAACGAGTTGGCTACCCCACACAGAAACCGTTGGCCCTTCTTGATCGCATCATCCAAGCCAGCAGCAATCCCAGCGACACAGTTCTGGACCCCTTCTGCGGCTGCGCGACGGCGTGCATTGCGGCGGAGAAGCTTGAGCGCCAATGGGTAGGAATCGATATCAGCGAAAAGGCCGCCGAGCTGGTCGAGCGCCGGATGCACGATGAGCTCGGATTGTTTTACCAGGGCGTGCACCGCACCGACCTCCCAAAGCGCACCGACTTGGGCAAACTCCCGCCGCACCGGGCGCACAGACCGACGCTCTACGGGCATCAAGGTGGCCACTGCGCTGGGTGCGCCGCGCACTTCGAGGCGAGGCACTTGGAGGTTGATCACATCATCTCCCGACGCAAGGGAGGAACGGACCATATTGACAACCTGCAACTCCTGTGCGGCTCCTGCAACCGCATCAAGGGCGACCGGGGCATGGAGTATCTGCGCGTCAAGCTTCAATTGTGATTCCCTTCATCACCAGCGGAGAAAACCAATGGCATCTTTTCGCTTTCTTCCCTCAAAAGCCAGAGTCGAGTGCTTTTATGAACTGGAATCGGGAGAGAACGTGACGACAGTGACCTATACCGTCGTCGATCCCCACGGAGAAAATCACACAGTAGAGCTCGCATTTCCTCCGGATACTGCTCTTCATACTTATCGAACCATCGTTGAAGAGCTTGAGGGATTGAAGAAACAGATGGAGGGTTTAGGCGACGCCCCGTTGTAGCCTGCCCATCTTGTGTATTCATGTATTCGCTACCTCATTTGTGATCGCAAAGACTGACTTAGGTGATTTCGTCTTGATGCACGACGAGACTACGCGCGGCATTTTTCTGGAACCACTGGTGTAGAAGCTGGCCGTTGTACTGATCTCCGATCCGCGCACCAACCACTTTGTCAAACCTTGCGAGAATTTGCGCGCGCACGGCTATAAGTTTGCTCGCTGCCATGGTTTCATCGGGATCGATGTAGCGGCCCGCGATTACGCATGCCGTCATATAGTCTACTGGCAAAGGCCCCTCCGGTTGGCGAGTCCGAGATCGCCTTCTCCGTATATAACGGAAAATTACCGGCGCGTAGATGGCTACGATGCCCAATAGAGCGATGCCAGCGAGAATGCCCCATCTGTCATCGCCTAACGGGAACATCGGTTCCGTCCAGAATCCGCTGCACAAGACGATGGCGGCGAACAACGTTGCCGCGACAGGACCTTTCCAATCCATCCTACAATCAAAGTAATTCCCCAGTTCCCGTCAAGTATTGTTTATAATCCCCTTCAGCAGCCTCACGATTCACCAGGCGCGCGACAACGAGACCGAAAATCGCATTCGGATATCTACGAGCTTTCGCAATCAACCCGCCAGTCAACCGGTGGACGAACACACCTTTCTGCCGCATATGCGCTGGTTGAGCTGGGAGGAGATCTATGCCGATTGGCCGCAGGATGATCCGCTGAAGTACTATTGGAAAAAGCTCGATCTGGATGTTCAGCCGCACTGGCGCGGCCAGGACGCCGCTAAACCGTAATCCTACTCAGACCAAACCTTCTCGAAGAGCCGCAGCCAATTTCCACCCAGCAGCTTCGTCGTATCCTCTGCGGAATAACCCCTTTTCAGTAGGGAAGCCGTAAGGTTCGGCCATTCTGCCGGCGTCTCCATCCCTTTGGGCTGAAAGGATTCCTCGGTGTAACGCATGGACGGGTCGGAGAAGGTGGATGGAAACTTGGTGCCCTGTTGCCCGGCGATGAAGTGCCAGAAAGGGAGCTCCTGGTCCTGGGTGGCGTCGGTGCCGAGGCCCACCTGATCTATTCCCACCCGCTGCACCAGATCGTCGACGGAGTCGACAAAATCGTCAACCGTCGACTCCGACTTTTTCGGCAGGAATCTGGTAAAAGCGCAGGCGCCGATGACCCCGCCACGTTCAGCCAGCAGTTTGATCGCGTCGTCGGTCTTGTTGCGGGGGTGATCAAAAAAACTGCGGGCGTTGGCGTGGGTGATCGCCACCGGCTTTTCCGAATGCTCGATCACCTCCAGCGTGGTGCGGTCGCCGCAGTGGGAGAGATCGATCAAGATCCCCAGGTCGTTCATCTCCTTGATGGCGTCGACACCAAAGTTGCTCACCCCGTCGTCGTTGCGCTCCATGCAGCCATTTCCAAGCAGGTTGCGCTCGTGATAGGTGAACTGGATGATCAGCACACCCAGGGCTTGGAACAACGCCAGCCGGTCGAGGTCGTTCTCGATGGGCGAGGCGTTCTGGAAGCTGAGAACGATCCCGGTTTTGCCCGCCTTCTTGGCGTGGTGGATGTCGGCGACGCTGAGCACGCGATGGAGGTCGGAGCGTTCGCGGAACCGACGGAGCCATGCGGTGACCTGAGCCATGCCCTGGTGGAAATTCTCCCAGGTCGCCAGCGTGGCGCTGATCGCCGTGATCCCGCCGGCCTGCAGGCATTCGAACACCGTTTCGCTATCGAAGTTGCTCACGTTCAGGGCGTCGATGACGATCGCTTCGTCGTGGACGGAACGGCTGTCGGTATTCATGGTCTTTTCCGAGGTTTGGGATGACTTGAAGCAGTATGCGGAAGCTTTATCATAATACCCGTCGAGTCTTGCAACAAGACGAATCAGGTTGAGCGTCGAACGCGATTGTCGCGCCAACCACGTAACGATTGAAGGGACGCACCAGGAGAAGCTATGGCAGGCAACAATGAAAGTCGTAACGGATCGGGACTGAAGATCGCCGCGCAGATGTCGGCGGAGCCGAGCGACGAGGAATTCGCTTTCAACCGGCAGATGGGTGTGGAGTACGCAGTCGGATGGGCTCAGGGATTGAACGTCCCGGTGGAGTATTACCGGCACTGCAGCAACCTCTTTCGCAGGAACGGAATCACCCTGGCGGTGTTCGGCAGCCGCAGCGTTCACTGCATCGACGCCATCGTGTTGAATCTCGAAAATCGCGATGCCAAGGTGGAGGAGTACAAACAGCACCTGCGCAATCTTGCCGCCGCTGGCATCCCCTGCACTACCTATGCCCACATGGCAAACAGCGTTTGGAGCACCCCTTACGAGCTAACCCGCGGCGGTGCGGTTGGCAGGACCTTCGACCTGAGTCGCCTGGATGAAGCCTGGGGCGAAAGTACCGATTTCAAGGGTGAATTGTCCCACGGCCGATCTTCAGTAGCTTCGAGGGGTACAAACGGGCGGTGGAGATCGCCGACAGCCCCAACGTCGGACTTTGTCTCTGCATCGGCTGTTGGCTGGAGGGCGGCGACGCCATGGGAATGAACGTCCTGGACACGATTCGCTACTTTGGAGAACGCAACCAGATCTTCAAGGTGCACTTCCGCAACGTCAGCCAACCGCTGCCCCGCTTCGTGGAAACCTTCGTGGACGACGGCTACATGGATATGTACGAAGTGATGAAGACCCTTGGGGAGGTTGGTTTCGATGGGGTGTTGATCCCCGATCACATCCCGGTGATGACTGGGGGTGAGGATGTGGCACCGCCTACAGCATCGCCTACATGAAAGCGCTGAGGGAACGGGCGATTGCCGACCTATCAGTTTAGCTGAAGCATCACCTCGCTGACACTGGAAAACTTGCATAGCAATCACATTAACTCGGACCCAAAAAGTTGAGCTTTTGCTCAGGGCACGGTAACCCAGAACTCGACCTTTCGCTCTTTGGGTTTCCCTCGTATGTGAAGCGAATAGTTCCGCCGGGCGCGACGTCGATGGTTCCGCTCTTCTGCGAGTTCCCGTTGGCATTGAATGCGGCAAGAACAGTGTTGTCAGTGGTCAGCGATTGCACGCGAGCATATAGGTCGCAGCCGTTGTCAATTTCGACAAGGATCATCACCGTGTCCGGGGTCGTGTTGACGAAGGCGTGGCGAATGTACTCCTTGGCTTTGCCGGGGCAAGTCCTTGCAAACGGCTTGACGCTCGGCGAGTGAGCTTCGCAATACCGGCGTTGAGAAACCAAAAGATGGCGCTGGCTCCCAGTACGAGAGCAGGAAGGCGCCACCGTCCACCTCTGATTGAAAATAGGGACATTGCTTATCTCCCTTGTTGGGTTTGGCGCATGGTAGGCAGCTAAGCTACCTAGGTGGTGTTGCGTGTCAGTGCAGAAACCAAAGGGTTCCGGGAAGCTCACGAGCAGACGGACGACATCACCTGTGTCGTGGTAGATGTGACCAAAATGGCTAGCTAAGACTGTCATCGCTGAAGCACTATTGTGCCACCCCCTACGACTTTCTCGGCGGTCCGTTGAACCATATGGAATGAGCCCGATTGGGCCGTGGAGCGCCGCTGGAAAACGACATGTAACGGAAAACTCCGACGGGACTTCGGCACTTTCCGCAATACAGCGCCCCGTTGGGGGGTTTTCATGGTATGGTAGTTACGTAACTCGAATTGGGATGCCGCTCTTCCAAGGTAACGCTCCAGCGCCTTGAGTGCCGCTTGGTTTAACGTGGTTTTTTCAAATCCTTCCAATTCGAATCCTTGCCCGATTCGTTCGGGCATCAACATACCCAGCGACCAACCGGTCGGCATTTTTCCGAAGTGCAGATCATCGCCTTCTCGTGACTTCCCATGAACATTGATAGTGAACCATTCCCTGGGCGCGGAAGCAGTCAAAATGTGGGTGTTTTTCAAACCTATTCGTTTCTCTATCGATACAAGCGTCGCTACGTTGAGGACCTTGTTGACTGCGGGAATGGGGTCATCTGGACAGTCGACAACGATCAATAGACAGGAGAAGTTGACCACCCGCGACGGTACCCAATCCCACTCCAGTACCTCGGGTCGTTTTGGCGAGAGCGAAGAAATCACTTTGTGTGGACCAATCGGCTTCCAGATCGTCGCATTCCCGTCGTCGGGAAACGCGGTCCAGAAATCTCTCGGAAGATGAGGTAACCCCAGGCTGCCATCCGAGTAGACAACCTTGACTGTGACGTTTCTGGCCGGGTTGATGCCGCGGTTTTGCACCTGGACATATACGCGGTTCAACTCGCCGGGTCTGGCATTCTCATTTTTGAGCTTACTTTCGAATGTGAAGTAGTCAACCGTATCAGTCGGAAATTGGTATCCGTGCGTAACCGGACTAGGTGAGTCAATCTTCGCGTCGGCACACTGCCACCACCACAGGCTGTCGCCCAAAGTAACTTGGCGAAGCGGATCTTCGAATACAGCAGTAACCGGCGACGGCGAGGGCAGAATTCGGGCCGTTGCCATTAGATGATCACGCAGGAAGAGGTCTACGTTCGGTTGAGCCGTCGCGTCGAGTTTCCTTTCCCACAAACCCCTGCCGTGGGTAGCAGCACGCAGCAATCGCGTGGGTGAGTGTAGTCGGAGGTCGAATACGGCCGTATTCGGTAAGCCGTCGCTGAACTGTTCCCAACTCGCACCTGCGTTCGTCGTGCGAAAAACTCCTATGTCGGTCCCAACGTAGTAGTGGGTTGGATTGTCCGGGTCAATCGACAATGAGTTAGCCTGAATTATTCATAAAAATGCGGTGATTCTCTGTACAACTGGTTGTTTTTCCCTATGTTAGGGTTAGCCACAAACAACAACCAATCAAGAGGACCACCGCAGATGGAAACTTCGCAGATTACGCTGTCGTTTGCAAACATCTCGGGCAAGATGATCGAAGCTGATTTTGACGGTGGCACGACCACCAGCGATGGGGGCGCCCTGCTTCTGCGACAGGCGGAAGCCCGCACCGGGATCGTCGACCGAATCGTGGCGGCGATGTCGGATCGGCGACATCAAAGCTATATCGACCATACGTATACTGACCTCATCCGGCAGCGCGTATTCCAGATCGCCTGTGGGTACGAGGACGCCAATGACAGTGACGACCTGCGTTGCGATCCGGGTCTGAAAACCGCGTGCGACCGTCTGCCCCTGACAGGAGACGATTTGGCCAGTCAACCGACCATGTCTCGTTTGGAAAACAGTGTCAGCCGCTCGGATCTGTATCGCATCGGGCTCGCGGTGCTGGAAATATTCATTGAGTCTTACGACCAGCCGCCCAAGAAGCTGACTATAGACATCGACGACACGGACGATCCGACGCACGGCGCACAGCAACTGACGTTGTTCCATGCCTACTATGACGAGTATTGCTATCTGCCGGTCCATCTCTACGAAGGGGAGTCGGGCAAGTTGATCACGACCCTGCTGCGACCCGGTCGTAGAATGCGAGGCCGAGAGGCGGCAGCCATCCTCAAACGCGTGTTGGATCATTTGATCATGGTGTGGCCGAAGACGAAGATCACCTTACGAGGCGACTCGCACTTCAGCACCCCTGAGGTGCACGACCTGTGCGACGGATACGGTATTGATTTCATTCTGGGACAGGCGATCAACAACAAGCTCAAAGCCCTCGGCGAACCGCTGATGGAGCTGACGGCGGCGCTGGCCGAGCAGAGCGATGAACCGGTGCGGCTTTTTGACCGCTTCGAGTATCAGGCCAAGAGCTGGCCCCGACCGCGCCAGATTATCTACAAGGCCGAGATCACGCAGCGCAAAGCCAACCCGCGCTTCGTGGTGACCAATATCCGCAACCGCACCCCCGAGTTTCTATATGAGAAGGTCTACTGCGCTCGCGGACGGTCGGAAGGCTTCATCAAGAATCACAAGACCTACTTGCAGTCCGACCGCACCTCCTGCCACCGATTCTCGGCCAACCAATTTCGCCTCTTCCTGCACAGCGCGGCCTACGTGCTGCTGCACACAATCCAACAGATTGGCATGCGCGGCACTCAATGGACGACGTCTAACTTTGACACGATCCAACTCCGCGTGCTCAAAGTCGGCGCCCGAGTGCGGGAGCAAGCCACCAAGGTCCGTTTTCACTTTCCGACATCGTACCCGCTCAAGGATCTGATGCGGACCGTCGTCCTCAACCTCGATACCTCATAATGCTTTGCGATGTCGCCCACCACAGCCACGCACACGCTCCACTAAGGGGCCCGACTGTCCCAATGACATCCAAACGAGGCTCAGATCTCCAGAGACAACACCTCGACGACCGACAGCACTCGATCAACCCGCTACCAAAACGTCCAGCCATTGACCAGCGCATCGAATTCGTCCGCTTGGTGCGGATTCATGAATAATTCAGGTT
This sequence comes from Candidatus Latescibacterota bacterium, assembly GCA_965217095.1. Taxonomy (GTDB): domain Bacteria; phylum Latescibacterota; class UBA2968; order UBA8231; family UBA8231; genus CAYNZV01. The sequence continues at coordinate 3,148,451 of OZ244235.1, read as the reverse complement.
AGCTGGTACATCGGGCACATTTTTTGGCGCTTTGCCGCTGATATCCGTCCAAGCATAGACTGAGGTTCCGCTGTTTGTTCCCCGCCAAACGTGGGAAGTGCCGTAACCAGCCATTACCACAATAACCGTATCGGTATCGCCCGGTAATGTCGAGACATCCCAGATCCAACGAGACGGCAACGGCGCGTCGTGGATTGCTTCAGCCGTCCAGGATGTCCCTGACTTCACGAGTCTATAGACGTTACCCGAGCTGGTGCCAGCGTAAATGAGCTTTGAGTTCGGATAATGGACCGCGGAGACGCGGCCTTGTGAGCCGGGCAACGCTACCGTGGTCTTCCATCCGCCCAGTCCCTGCAGGTCATCCAAATTAATGAGGTCCGTACCGAAGGCGAGATTTTCAGAGTTGGAGTGGTCGTAGGTGAAAGGTGGATAAAAAAGTGAATTCCCCACCAACCCGTGGGAGATTGGCGAATAACTCCCGAATTTGCCTCCTTCCGTTGAGCGTCGAGGAGACGCAGAATAGAAAGTATGAATGACATTTTTCGGATCGGAGGCGTCCACGCCTGCGGCGCCGCCGTCTCCATCAGCCGAATGATAAAACGCGGGGTGGTTGCGATACATCTCGGTGCCGTTGTCCTGAGTTCCACCGATCACCATTGCATCCGATGTCGGATGCTGATTGATAAACTCGAACTGTGTGATATTGATCCCTTCGTTGATGCTGTCGTCCCAAGTTTTTCCACCATCTGTTGACTTGTATATCCCCCCGTCATTTCCAGCGTAGATAGTGAGGTGGTCGGTGGGATGACCGGCGAGAGCATGGTTATCGGGGTGAATGTCGTTGCCGATGTTGGTCACCGACCACTTGCCAAACGTGCGTACTGCCTTGTACAGTTCAACTCCCGACAAGTAGACAACGTCCGGACTCGAGATATCGACGCTGATGTTGAGTGTAAAAGCTCCAAAAACTGATACGATGCCGGTTGCAGCTCCTACTGATTTCCAGTCCTTACCATCGTTATCCGATGTATAAAAACCTCGCAATCCATCCGAAGAGCTGGCAACGAGGGCGTAAACGTTTTTTGGCGACGTGGGTGAAATCGCCAGCGCGATACGTCTTATATTCGTCGAGGGCAATCCGCCCGCAAGTTTAGTCCACGTTGGCTTAACCTTGGTAGCGTTCGTGGTCTTGTATATTCCTTTGCCCCAGAAGGCGCAGTAGGCGATATCTGGATCCGCTGGATGAACGATGACATCCGAACATGCGATTATCGACGATGTGATCTTGGGCAGGCCACCTTCCTGAAGTGCCCAATCTATCCCGCCATTATTGGTGCGATAGAGGCCTTGATTGCTCGCCGCGAACGCGATGGATCCGTTCGTCGGATCGATCGAGATGTGGTAGAAGCAGGCGCCGGTAAAGTCCGCAGACCCTTGCAATGTCCAAGTTTCTCCACCGTCCGTCGACTTCAAGATGCCAAGTCCTTCATAGGCAGCATTCACGCTTGAAAGGGGATGTTTGAGTCGATAGAAATAGATGTCTCCCTCACCTGTGCCGGCATATAGCGTCTGTGGGTTTGACTTCGAAATGGCCAGGGCGCCAATGGCCAGAGACTCCTCGTGATCCGATTTAGGTGCCCACGTTACGCCGCCGTCGATGGATTTCCAGATGCCTCCACGCGCCGCAGCAACGTAGAGAATGAGCGAATTCGTCGGATGCTGGACGAATCTCAGTAACCCGGCCGGTGACGATTACGCGAGAACTGCCGTAGGTTTGGCCATTGGGGATGCCAGTGGGTCCAAGTTCCACCCAGTTGTTCAACCCGGGAGTTGCGGGTGTGAGAGCCGTCTCCACCACCGGTGCCATCGTTCGCGAGCACGCCATGGCATCGTGACGAGCCCTCGCGGTATTGACGAATTCTTCGGAACTAAACTCCCGATCTTCGCTCAGCTCGCTAAACCGGCGACTTGGGTTGTCCTCTCGATCCCCCGTTGGCTGGCGATAGAGAGTCGTCGGTTTCTCGCTGCGGCTACCTTTTTTCTTTGCCATTAATGTCGCTCCTCGTTTGCTATATCCGGCTAAGAGGGATTTGTTTCAAGCGACTCCGAGTCATTGTGCGCGCCGTTGTCGAGGTGCTCTCCAACTGTAAAACTGCAACGATCTTCACCGGTCCTCAGCACCTTCATCCTCACCGTTGTTTTCCTCCGAATCGGAGAAAGCGCTGTTTAGCTCGCCGTTGATCGTGTAGCTTGACCCACCCGACGCAACAATGATCTCGATTTCTCCAATCCTCTCTCCTCTCGAACTCTGAAAAGTGGTGATGTCCTTCACCCAGGTAGTGGCAAACTGACGCGCCGTCGTTGCGCCACGCCGAACGATGGTGTTGCTCGGATGTCCATGGTCGGCACCGGTGGAGTACAAGATGAATTCGGGATCCAACGCGTCTAGAAGCCGGGCGGTTGTCGAATAGCCAGATCCGTGGTGATTGGCTCGGTAGATCTCTACGTCGTTTTCGCGTCCGATCTCCTTCCAGTAGGAAACCATATGACGCTCTACATTTGTATAGATTTCGCCCCACGGACGAAGTACGTATAGGGAGTCTTGTTGCACGTTGTTAGTACCATTCAGATCTCCGGCGGTGAACAGCTCAAATTCACCTGCGGAGATCTCTAGCGCTATGGATAGATCGTTCTCATTGCCCGGCGTATCCGAATAGTCAGCGTCTGCAACCTCCGCGCGCGTAAATGCCGACGTTCCGTTTGGCACCGCTCCAGCGGCGGCCAAAATTTCTACAGTCACGCCTACTCCCAGATCAATTTGATCAGTGCCGAATCGGGGTGGCCCAGATTCCGAAACACGGTCGCGCTGTATCCACAAAGGCATGCGACGCATGATTGTTTTGTGAACACCGCGCTGGTTCGGATCCTTCATGAATTCTGCACCCCGGCGTTGAACGTGGATAAATTCTCCCACCGAGAACGGCACAGAAAAGTCAGAGAGCAAGCCAATTATGCCCGTGCCCCACCCGTCCTGCGAGCCGGCACCGTAACCGGCATGATCACTGTGGTAGTGACTCAAGAGAAAATAGTCGACATGCGTACGTGCGGTGAGCTCCTGTATCCGTTGGTAAACGTGCATGGCACTCGACGTAAGACTCGGAGGGCGCACAGAGCCTCTCGTCGGTTCTCCGAGGTCGATCAGTAGAGTCCTTCGCCCAGGAGCGGGTCCAATCAACAGCATGGCATCGGCTTGGCCAATATTGAATACGTAGATCTCGAGCAGGGACGTAGAGACGTCGGCCGCGACAGCCGTTGGCATCGCTGATTTCTGGATTTCCGTTGGCGATGGAGGCGTTTGGCTATCCCATGTTTCGGCAAGCTCGTCGAGCGCCCGCTGATCCGTTTCAGTCCAAGGGCGATCTACATCAGGGCGCTCTCCTTCTACTGTGAGCTTCGGTGGTGTACACGCAAACAGGAGCCCAAGCATCGACAAAATTGGGCGACTCCTTAAAATCCTGTTCATATTCCTAACTCCTCTGAAGCCAAATTGATGAACCTATTGTGAGATGGGTTATTTTAAGCATTATGCATCCATGAAGACGGCAAGCTGCGGAGCCATAACTTCGCAGTCTTCGTCTACTTCACGGATGTCTTCCCCCGGTGATGGGGGCGTGTTATTTGTTCCGGGCTCCCACAAGAGCAATTGCCAGCGGGAAGAGGGTTTCTTCGGGGCCGACTCCTTTGAGACCGCGGATGAGCTACCGCCACCGATCGTGAACGTGACGCCAGAGGCGGGAGACGTGCTGGTCATGCCGGAGGCACTGACCCTTGGCGCTTTGCCGCGGCAACCGGAAGATCGGGTTGGGTGGTCATCCTGCGGTACGGCATCAAGGACACGGCCAGAAAAGCCAGGGAATCGAATGTCGCCGCGGACGACTGGGCTCACTACCCGGAAAAATGGAACGAAACCCTATCTGCTGACCAGCGCGAGGTTCTCCGGTAACGAGCGGCGGGCGAGCATCCGCATCCTATTCCGTCGAGCTCGCCCCCGCGTCTTCGGTCTCTGGTTTGGGCGCTTCCTCTTCACCGGCGCCTGGTTCTTTCTCACCCGCGTTGTCCGGGGTACCGGTGGATGCACCGGCGTCCGAGCCCTCTGCGGCGCCTGTCGAACCTGTCCCCGCAGGTTGTTCGACCACCGAAATTTCTTTCTCCAGCTCGCTTTTGGCTGACCGCTCGCCCGACCCGCTCACCAGCTCGTTGGTGACGCTCAGCTCGACGTTGACCTCGTTGCTCACCGTCGGAAGATTCCCCCCACCCCCGGCTGGCGCGGCATCCGGCACCTCCGCCCCAACTCCGGGGGTGTCTGGATCGTCCGGATCATCCGGGTCAACGCCGTTCTCAGGCGGGTCATCGCCGGGAGGAGGATTCTCAACGGCCCGGCCCAACAGCCTTGTGAACAGGTCAAGTCGAAGGCTGATACCAACGAACCCTCCGGTCTCCCATCTGTTCACCGTCAGCTTTCTGGGGACAGTAGGCAACGGTTGGTCGAGGGTTATGCCCTCAGCCGGCCGTTTTCGGCGACCAAAGTGAGCGCCGCCAACAATCTGCAGACCTGCGGGTATCTCTATCCCGACACCCGTGTAGAAGCCTTTGGTGGGGTCGTTCAGGGGTACCGCCGCCGTGAGCCCTATCTGAGGAGAGGACCCGGGATAACTGTCGAGTTTGCCGCAAGGGAAGATTGTGAACGCCAATGTGTAGTCCAGCTTCTTGCTGTCCCCCTCCTTTTCCCTCAGCACCATCACGTCGGCGTTCGTATTGCTCGGCTCCAGATCAAAACTTCTTCGCTTCAGGTTGCCCAGGAATAGACCTCCCGTGAAGCTGTATCGATAGGTTCGATGGATCTGAACAGGTTGCCGGGCTACGAATTCGAAGTCGGACGGCTCGGTTTCGGCCACGCGACCGAATCCTGCGGACAGGCCGACCTCCTGGGAGGACCCTCGATCGGGCCTGGAGAAGGTCTCTTGCGTGTACACCACCACGTCGAGTTGTCGATGATCGTCCCAGGGGCCTACGGTGGTGACGTTGTGATCGATGCTGGATTTTTTGTGGAGCTCGAACAGGCTGTTGAGTAGCGAATCAAGCGCGGCGCGGACGCGGATGCGTCGGTGGTCCAGGGTATCGTTTACCACGTGGAGGCCTTCTTCCAGAATCTGAACAACTCCTTCTTGAATCTCAGCTTTGTGACGAAAGCCGTCGAAGTAAGCGGAATCGAGTGAATCCAAAGCGGTGTCGATGTCGTCGACTTCAACCTCTTTGCGAAACACCTGATGGTCCGACGTAATGTGCCGCAATAGGTCTGTTTCACTGAGCTCACCGAAATCTGCCTTGAGATCCTTGTAGAGTTCCAAAATCGGCACCGAGATCGCCGTGCCGTTGATGGCCGAGCTCTTCTCCTCGACCTCGGCAAGCCTGACTCTCTGAAGCTCTATCTTCTTCTTGAGCCTTTCTTCTTCTGCCGTTCTAGCCTGAATTATTCATAAAAATGCGGTGATTCTCTGTACAACTGGTTGTTTTTCCCTATGTTAGGGTTAGCCACAAACAACAACCAATCAAGAGGACCACCGCAGATGGAAACTTCGCAGATTACGCTGTCGTTTGCAAACATCTCGGGCAAGATGATCGAAGCTGATTTTGACGGTGGCACGACCACCAGCGATGGGGGCGCCCTGCTTCTGCGACAGGCGGAAGCCCGCACCGGGATCGTCGACCGAATCGTGGCGGCGATGTCGGATCGGCGACATCAAAGCTATATCGACCATACGTATACTGACCTCATCCGGCAGCGCGTATTCCAGATCGCCTGTGGGTACGAGGACGCCAATGACAGTGACGACCTGCGTTGCGATCCGGGTCTGAAAACCGCGTGCGACCGTCTGCCCCTGACAGGAGACGATTTGGCCAGTCAACCGACCATGTCTCGTTTGGAAAACAGTGTCAGCCGCTCGGATCTGTATCGCATCGGGCTCGCGGTGCTGGAAATATTCATTGAGTCTTACGACCAGCCGCCCAAGAAGCTGACTATAGACATCGACGACACGGACGATCCGACGCACGGCGCACAGCAACTGACGTTGTTCCATGCCTACTATGACGAGTATTGCTATCTGCCGGTCCATCTCTACGAAGGGGAGTCGGGCAAGTTGATCACGACCCTGCTGCGACCCGGTCGTAGAATGCGAGGCCGAGAGGCGGCAGCCATCCTCAAACGCGTGTTGGATCATTTGATCATGGTGTGGCCGAAGACGAAGATCACCTTACGAGGCGACTCGCACTTCAGCACCCCTGAGGTGCACGACCTGTGCGACGGATACGGTATTGATTTCATTCTGGGACAGGCGATCAACAACAAGCTCAAAGCCCTCGGCGAACCGCTGATGGAGCTGACGGCGGCGCTGGCCGAGCAGAGCGATGAACCGGTGCGGCTTTTTGACCGCTTCGAGTATCAGGCCAAGAGCTGGCCCCGACCGCGCCAGATTATCTACAAGGCCGAGATCACGCAGCGCAAAGCCAACCCGCGCTTCGTGGTGACCAATATCCGCAACCGCACCCCCGAGTTTCTATATGAGAAGGTCTACTGCGCTCGCGGACGGTCGGAAGGCTTCATCAAGAATCACAAGACCTACTTGCAGTCCGACCGCACCTCCTGCCACCGATTCTCGGCCAACCAATTTCGCCTCTTCCTGCACAGCGCGGCCTACGTGCTGCTGCACACAATCCAACAGATTGGCATGCGCGGCACTCAATGGACGACGTCTAACTTTGACACGATCCAACTCCGCGTGCTCAAAGTCGGCGCCCGAGTGCGGGAGCAAGCCACCAAGGTCCGTTTTCACTTTCCGACATCGTACCCGCTCAAGGATCTGATGCGGACCGTCGTCCTCAACCTCGATACCTCATAATGCTTTGCGATGTCGCCCACCACAGCCACGCACACGCTCCACTAAGGGGCCCGACTGTCCCAATGACATCCAAACGAGGCTCAGATCTCCAGAGACAACACCTCGACGACCGACAGCACTCGATCAACCCGCTACCAAAACGTCCAGCCATTGACCAGCGCATCGAATTCGTCCGCTTGGTGCGGATTCATGAATAATTCAGGCTAGGTGCGAGTTTCGCCTTTGCTTGCCCCAGAACTTTTCGGGCTGCGTCGATCTCCGCCTCGTTTTTGGGCGCCTTCTCTAGCTTGCTTTTTTCGATTTCCGCCTTCAAAGCGGCTTCAGCCGCCTTCACGTCGAGACTCGCCTTAAGTACCTCGATGGTTTCAATGTCCAATGAGTCGCGCAAATGTTCGATGCCCCGCTCGATCAAGTCCGCTTCGACCTTCAAACCTGTTCGGTATTCCAGCAATCCCTCGACCAGGGGGACCGTGGCTTGCATCCGGTCCACCTTCAAACGGTAGGCGATCAGCCTGGCGCGCATATCGGCGAGATCCAACCGTAGCTTATCGCTTTGCGTCTGGATAGATCCGGTGAAAGCTGTGGTGGCCGTCTTTATGTGCTGCTCGACGCTATTGACCTCGCGGATCAGTCGATTGCTTCTTTGCACGAATTCGACAAACGCCTTTTCGTTCTCGTACATTGACTCCGCTGGCCGCAATTCTGCGCTTATCTCCGCCCGCAAGGCGTCCATGGCCGCCCGCAGCTCTCCTAGCGGGTTGGTCGAGGCACGGCCATCCAGGCCAGAAAGGCGCTCGGTCTTTCTTCGATAGGCATCGATCCGCGCAGCAAGAGCGTCGATGTCCTTGGTCAATCGATCTGCCTCGCGCGCTATCTCGAGCTTCAAATCCTCCACATCCTGTAGCGAGTCGAGCCGTTCGAGCATTGCTCGAAGGGAGTCGCTCAACCCCGGCCGCAGGTGCAGCCCACCTTTGATTTCGGGAAGTACGAGATCGGTGGGGAAGGCCAGCCGAAGCAGCGGAACAGCTTCTTCCAGACCTCGGATTGCGCCGATCTCCTCGACCGGGTTGTCGAGCACCTGGACGCGATAGAGGCTGCCGAAACGTGCGTTGTGAATACGCACGTCAATGCTCTGATGCGCCTCGAAGATAACGGTGTTGTAAACGCCATTGTCGATGGCCTTGTGCCTCTTCCCACCCCCGTCGTACCAGCTGAACTTTCTTTCCTCAGCATCGAAAATCAGTGTAGGTTGCCTCTCCGCCCGGGAGCTAGTTGACAAACTCAGTACCAAGGCTATCAGCGCGTAGTAGCTAGGTTTCATGTTCCCTCCTAGAGGACGGCCAGAGGATTGCCTAATAGGATGAACTGTAACGCAGTCTTTTGATCGAACATATTCAAACCGTTTCGGGCTGTTTCTTCGACGAAGCTGGAGCGGGCACGCGCAAGGGCGCGGCCCACCCTCTCTCCCTTCCTCAACTGCGAGACGAGATTTCTGGCCAGAAGGTCGGCATTTTCGAGACCGGCGGAGCGGGCGCCTAGGTAGCTTCCGTACGCCTGTCCCGTCGCGCCGACAAATGCCCTCGCTCCTTCGCGCAGAAAGGAGAGCGCTACGCAATTCCTGGCCGAGCGGCGCCCGCGTATTTCAGCACCGTAGCAGTTCGTCGCGAACACGATGCGCCCGTTGGCCGCCTGTCGAGACACCTGTCGGGGACGCAGACTGTCGACCCACCGGTTGCCGAATCCTTGCCACATTGGTTGGCCGGCAAAGCCGTGCAGGTTGAAGAATAGCAGCCGCGCGCTCTGTCGCTGCCAGTCGCTATTGTTTCCAGTCCAGGAAGGACTTGTGTGCAATGATGGCATCGTATCCGCGAGTATGTTTTGGGATCGGTCTTCCCACGGTTTGTTCACGACGGCAAAAGTTTCTTCGTGCAATCCTGTCTCCCGTGGTTCCACGAATCGATGCAGCAATTCGATGAAACCTTCTAAGTCGGGAGGATCATCATCAGGCAAACGCCCCACCGGCACCGCCTCGCTGTGAATTCCTGACAGCCAGGAGTTGGACGCTGGCCCCGAGAGCTCGCCGTACGGCATATCGGTGTCCACGGTTGGATCCGGATCGTACGAGCTGTATGCCGGGTTCGGGTAACGGAAGAAGGGAATAACTGAATCATTGCCCACCAGCAGGAAAGCGTCGGGGCGGCTGGCCGCACTTATGCGTTGGAGCGTCCAACGTACGGACTCGGGCGAATGGATGGGCGTCGGAACCAATCCACGAGATTGCATCGACTCTGCGTCGTCCAAAAGGAACAGACCGACTCGGGCACTGCCGAGGCCCCTGGCCTTTTCCAGCAGATACAGCTCCGGCTTCAGAATCGCCCACCCTTCCGGGCCGTAACGCTCTGCCAATCGTCGAGCCGATGTGACAATCGCAAGCATGGAATCGACGGTTCCTGCCCGAAGTTCGCATGGGCGAAGTTCTCGAACGGCACGTTAATGCCAGTCACAACGCGGGCGCCGGAATTGCCATCAACGCCGACAAGACTGCGGTACGGATTGGCTCCGATCGCACCATTGTCATCGCGGACAACAACCACTTCATCACCGCCCATGCGGCGGGCGATGTAAGCAGCGTATATCACGTTATCCGTGCCGACCGCAGGCCGTACGGGCGGCAAATTCTGCCCTTGGGTCACGCGTGTCTCCACACGCTGGGTCGTCCATGTTGCTACGCTGTCCACTGTTTGCTCAACGCTGGCGGTTTGGGGCATCACCAAAAGGTCATTGTTACCAACGTAAACCCGGTCTCTCCCGCCTACATCTGTGGCCTGGACATAAGGCTGATCCGGACCCCGTCCTGCCAAATTCGGCATGCGGTCCACCTGGACGTTCATCAGCGCGGCACCAGCGAAGTTGCCGGTGGACTGAATACTCATCCGTAGTCCACCCGGGCGGCGCAGTATCCCGGCGTATAGGTTGTTGGTTGTGCGTGTGAAGCGCAGGCTGATGTCGCCAGTCATGACATTGGACTGCACAATTGGGTTCAACGCCCAGGTAAAGCCGCCGTCAGTAGATACAAAAATCGGCGCGTTGCCCGCGCCTGTCGGATTCGGGGTGAAGGCTGACGCGGCGATCTGTTGGGGATTGGAGGGGTTGACCGCGACGTTCGGTTCGCTGTCCTGATTGGTTTCGCCGGACAATCCATTGGGGATTACGTTGACAATGGTTGCCGTAGCCGTTGGGGCGCGGTGAAGACACCCGGACAAGGCGCCCAACAACGCAGCGATGAGCAGTAGCCGGAGCGATGGACAAGTGTACATGACAACCCCCTTTGTCTTCTCGATTTGTGAGCTCTCACCTACAGACTTGAACCGCCCAGTACTCAGTTCACGGTCTGCCTTACGGCCCCTTAGCAGAGATAGTGGACGCCGTTTCGGCCATGCGCACCGCGGCCCCGTTCCGGTCGGGACCCTGTACGAGACCAAATATGGGTGTACTAGGTGCCGGAGGAGACGGGGATTGGGCATGTCGGGTGCTCCCACAATAGAGGTGCGGTGTGTCTTCTTGAAGCGCAGCCGCGGTCAAAATGGACGTCGAGACGCCGACACAGGAAGCAGCGCTTCAAACTGTGTTAAGGGTATGGCGTCCATGCAATTTATGACGAAACTATCTCCATTTCCCTGCCACTGTAGTGTTATTCCTAAAGCACAATTGAACGGCTGTCAAGCATTTTTTATGAAAAAAATCATACGAGACATTGTAAGTGCAGATCATTGTTGTTCCGATTCTGGTCACAGCACAAGACTATTCGGCGAAAAACCGCAGCCAACTGATGTAACAACTGTCCGCTTCGTGACAGCTCGGAAGCTGGCGGGAGTTAGCATTGTCGAAGCAGATTCGGTTCAACCCTGTCAAGGTGGGTTGTTTTTCGCTCGAGTACTCTGAAAGGGACCGCTGACCAGTCCGTGATAAGAGGATTCACTGCAAGGCTTTGGAGGGACGTCGTAACGTTCTGCCAGTGGCAGGATCTCCGGTTTCTACGCGATTAACGATTCCATGAACCCCTGAGAATCCTGCCCGCTCGTTTCCAGAGCGGTTGCCACCACGGTCTCCTCGGTCGCTGGAGTGTATTCGCCCGTTTCGCGTTCCTCCTTCGACAACGAAAGCTTCGCGCTCTGCTCTTCCAAAGCATCCGCGATCTGCAGGAAGAGGCCGGCGAGCGGGTGGAGAGAAGCTCCTCTTCGTCAACGGGCTGTCAACGGGCTTAAAGTGGGTCTCGCGGTACTGGAAGGGGAGGTCGATCATGCGCGGAAAGGAACTGAAGCACTTGCTCAGACAGTTGGCCAACGCAATCAGAGTCGCCGCGTTTTCTCAGATTTCGCACCGACGTGTTCGCGTTGCCGAATCGGCTCGGTCAGGTCCGGGAAAATCTCCCACTCGTCCAACAGGGCCCCCCAGCGACGGGATGTTGTCACGTGCGAACCCGTTCGGGAGCCGTTGACTTGGCAGTTCTCGCGCGGCTGTTACGAACAGGGATCTTCCTGTTTGCCGATTACGAGGTGTCGAAAAGGCCAGAACGCCTGACAGCCCTTGCTTACTTACGCGTAGTTGATGAACGCCACTTCGGTGAAGAACTCGATGAAGGTCTGTCCGTCGGAGGAACCGACCCATTCGCCGTTGATGTAGTTCTGATATTCCATGGCACACTTCAATCGTCGTAGATCACCTGGGTGGACCAGCGGTCCTCTTCGTGGGCATCCCAGTACCGCCGCCTTAGCTGCAGGGACAATTCGCCCGGCTTGCCGCTGGTGACCGGCTTCCCATCCAGCTTGGTCACGGGCATGACGCCGCCGGCGGTGCTGGTGATAAACAGCTCTTCGGCATCGAAAAGCTGGTCCCGGTGAATGTCTGTGGTGACGGTCTCCAGCCCTTGTTCCGCGGCCAGCTCCAGGACAGTTCGCCGCGTAATTCCGTGAAGAACGCCGGATGCCGGTGTTCGGAGCTTGCCCTGGTGCCAGACGAAGAGATTGAACCCGGGGCCCTCGGTCACGATTCCCTGCGGATCGGTGAGCAGCACCGACTCGCCGCCCCGCTCGTACGCCTCGAACAGACCCCGGACCATATCCCCCCAGTGGAAATTCTTGATGGTGGGGTCGACCGAAGACGGGGGAATGCGAAAAGACTGATTGGAGATCACCAGATGTATCCCGGTCGTCTCCTGCGCCTCCGGTTTTACCAGCCACACGTACGGCACGGCGTAGGCGTAATACCGGTTCTCCATGAGGCGGGGATCCCGCACTCCCGGAAGCGCCACCCCCCGGGTAAGAATCATAGCTACATAAGCGTCGCGAATGCCGGTGTTGCGCACGCACTGAACGAGAATATCCTGCATCTCACCAGGCGACATCTTGGGATTCATGTGCAGCGACTTCCAGCTCGCCTCGAAGCGGGCGAAATGGTCGTCCAGACGGAAGAATTTGCCTTTCCAGACGGCGACCACGTCGTAGGTGACGTCGGATCGGAGAAAACCCATGTCGATGATGGGCACCTTGGCTTCGGTGAAGGGCATGTACTCGCCGTCCACCCATGCACATCCGTTTTCGAATTGTTTTTCTATCATTCTCTCAGCTCTTTGATGTGAGCGTATGCGGCGTAGTTGACTCGTGTTCGATAGGCATGCGGCGCGAAGAATCAAACAATTTGGCGGGGTTTCGTCGATGCCGGGGAGAGGTCGGTAGACGGGTGGCGGTCAGATGTGTAGAATTGGGCACAAAAAACGCCGACACGCGAAGCGGGATAAGTTAGAGTGGTCTTCGGGTCGGCGTATTTTGCGACGTTTGATCGTCTACTATTAGTTATCGGCCGATCCGAGAAATCCTTTGTGACCCCGATCACACACGGAACATGGTTTTGCTACGCGCCGATATGCCGCCGGTTTCTCACCATGAATAGAATTCGCCGCGGCGATTCTTAGGGAATGGGGAAGGTATGAATCTCTACACCCTGCTGGCGGCTCGTGCAGAAGGGGGCAACCCGGTGCGGGTCGGGCTCATCGGCGCTGGTAAATTCGGCACCATGTTTATCGCCCAAGCCCGTTTAATGACGGGGATACACCTGGTGGGGATCGCCGATCTCGATGTGGAACGCGCGCGAGCCAATTGCCTGCGCACCGGTTGGTCGGAGGAGCAGATTGCACCCGCATCTATCACAGCGGCCGTCGATTCGGGCGGCACCTGCATTACCGACGATTCGGGCGCGCTTCTAGCCGCGCCGGGTTTGGAGGTGGTGATCGAAGCGACCGGAAATCCGGCTGTGGGTATCGACCACTGTCTTGGCGCGATCGCCGCCGGCTGTCACATCGTTATGGTGAATGTGGAGGCTGACGTGTTGGCCGGACCCGTGTTGGCGGCGAGGGCGCAACAAGCAGGCCTGGTCTACAGCCTCGCCTGGGGAGATCAACCTGCCCTCATCTGCGAGCACGTGGACTGGGCGCGCAGCTGTGGCTTTCAGGTCGTATGTGCCGGAAAAGGCACGCGCTACCATCCCACCTTTCATCAATCCACCCCCGACACCGTGTGGGACAACTTCCACTTCGACCGCGCTACCGCCGAACGGGGCGGCATGAATCCGAAGATGTTCAACAGCTTCATCGACGGCAGCAAGTCGGCGATCGAGATGAGCGCGGTCTGCAACGCCACCGGGTTGACGCCGCAGCCGGACGGACTGGCGTTTCCACCCTCATCCTGCACTGCCCTGGCGGAGGTCTGCAAGCCGAAATCCTCGGGCGGCACGCTGAGCCACGCCGGCACGACGGAGGTCGTGTCCGCGTTGAACCGGGACATGACGCCGGTGGAGAATGACCTGATGATGGGCACCTACGTCGTGGTGGAAGCCGACAACGAATACGTCCGCAACTGCTTCGAGGAATACCGGATGCTCCCGGATGCTTCCCGCCAGTACGCAGCCCTCTATCGCCCCACCCACATGATCGGGTTGGAGCTGGGAATATCGGTGGCCTCCGCGGCGCTGCGTGGGGAACCCACCGGAGCTCCGCGTGGATTCAAGTCCGATATCGTGGCCACTGCCAAACGCGATCTCAAATCGGGTGAAATGCTTGACGGGGAAGGGGGCTACTGCGTCTGGGGCAAACAGGTGCCAGCCGAGATATCACTAAAGGAAGGGTTGTTGCCGCTCGGGCTTTCCCACGATGTCCGCTTGAGGCGGAATGTCGGGGCCGGCGAACAGGTCGCCTGGAAGGATGTGGAAATCGACGAGTTAAGTACTGCGGCGACTCTGCGCCGAGAAACGGAGCGCACGTTCGGTTCCGGTGACTCGATTCACTGAAGGAGGACGCAATGCGCATACCCATCACCATGTGCCATGGCATTCGCGAAGGGGAAAACTATCCGCTGTCGGTAGATTATCTGGATGGTTTGATGTCTATTGTGGCGGAGCTTGGATTCGAGTCCATCAACTACGATCAGCTGGATCTCTGGCGCAGTGGGAAGGGCGAACTACCACCTCGACCGTTCATGTTCGATGTGGACCACCCCGAGAGATCGGTGTTTACAGATGTGCAGAAGGTGCTCGATCGCTATGGTTTCAAGGGCAATCTGTTTGTCAACACCGGTCCAACGGATGAGCTCAACTCTGGTCCGATGCCGGCGGACTCGGAGCGGACCACTATGACCTGGGACGAGGTCCGGGAGTTAATCGCCAACGGGTGGCATCTCGGGGCCCACACCGTCACCCATCCGAATCTATCGGAGCTACATATCGAAGATCCCTCCGGCGAGAAGATCGCCGCCGAATTGGATCAGTGTAACGAGACGCTTCAACGGGAGCTGGGAAGACCGATGAGAGACTTCGCCTTTACCGGCACCTCCTGCAGCAGCAGTGCCGAGCAGGAGGTGATGAAGCGCTACCGGTTCGGCCGCCTTTGGATACGGCGGGTAGCAACGGCCCAGCGCCAGTCGCCTACCGACTATGAGGTAGACGGGCAGACGATTCGTTACGCTGAGTACGTCGGTTCCGACGAGCCGAACGACGCGGACGGCGGGCCGCCCATCGCCGTGCGATACATTACAAGGGAGTCTAATCCGTACCGGTTACCCTCTATGGAGCTGCAGAGCTCGCTAATGTACGAACCCGAGAGCTTCCGTCGCTACTTCGAAGGAGCCGTGCAACAGATCTGACATGAGTATCAAACGCAAGCTGGCAGACCTTTCTCCCGGCGAACTAACTACCGTCGCCGGCGTCTCCATCCGCGATGGCATCCGCGCCCGAGATGCGGATGCGGGATGGCCACTCGGTGTCGTTCGCCGGCCGGATGGGGATCTCATCGTCATCGATTACTACGCCCACAGCATCTGGCGCATCGATGCCGAGGGCATTCTGCACCGCTTCGCCGGCGACGGCGTACCGGGAAACTCCGGTGATGGTGGGCCGGCCCTGGAAGCCCGATTCTACCACCCCCACGATCTCAACCAGGATGCCAAGGGCAACCTGTACCTATCAGATTTGGGCAACGACACCATCCGTCGCATCGACGTGGAGACCGGGATTATCACCCGCGTCGCCGGCAGCGGCCGGCGGGGGCGAGGTGGTGACGGGGGACCGGCCGTGGAGGCGGAGCTCGACTGTACCTGCGGTGTAGCTATCGACAGAGATGGAAACCTCTATCTGTCCAGCGAGTGGATGAACAACATCCGCCGGGTGGATGCCAAAACCGGCATCATCGAGACCGTCTACGGACAGATTGCTCGCCACTACCCTTCGGAACAGGGTGCGAGCCGGCCCCATTCCGGGCCTGGCTTGAGCCTGATGGGGTACCACGGAGATGGAGGACCAGCGGCGGAAGCCAGCTTCCGTCACCCCGAACACCTGGCTTTCGATTCGAAGGGCGATCTTTACGTATGCGACAACTCCAACGACCGCGTCCGTAAGATCGAGGTTCAGACCGGTTTGATGTCGACGGTGCTGGGAAACGGACAGCGCGCCTCCAACGGTGACGGTAGCCCAGCGGTTGAAGCCAGCACCCTGATGCCGGACGCCATTTGTTTCGATGCGCACGACAACCTGTACGTGGGAGAAAAGTACGGATTCCGTGTCCGCAAAGTGGATGCCGCATCCGGCATCGTGACCACCTTGGTGGGAACCGGTGTTCCCGGATTCGGTGAGGAGGGATTGCACGGCTCGGAAACCCATTGCAACTCATGCGAGGCCGGTATCTGGGCCGATCCCGACGGCACCGTGTTCTGGGGTGACTGCTCTGGCCGCCTGCGTCGTTGCGACGGCGAGACCGGCATCGTGACCACCGCACTGGGCGGGACCGGCGTTCACGACGGGGAAACCGCTAACCACGCATTTCTGTGCGGTCCAGGTGGGTTGAGCGTGGCGCCCGATGGCAAGATCTACATCGCCGACACCTGGAACCAGCGGATACGCTGCATCGACCCGGAGACCGGGATCATCGAGACCGTAGCCGGGAACGGCGCCCGGGCGTACGGGGGCGACGGCGGCCCCGCCACCAATGCCTACCTGGGCAATCCGTACGACGTGTCGGTCGACTCGTGCGGCCGCGTGGTGATCGCCGATACGCGCCACGGTCACGTCCGCCGGATCGAAGAGGACGGCACTATTCGCGGCATCGCCGGTGCCGTCTTCCTGTGGGACAAAGGGGACGGCGGTCCCGCCAACTGCGCCTGCCTCATGGCGGTGGAGTCGGTCGCCCACGACGCCGACGACAACATCTATATAGGGGATGCGGGCGTCGGGCGCATTCGCCGGGTGGACCGTGCCAGCGGTCTGATCGAAACCGTCGCCGGCAACGGCACGGTGGGCTACAGTGGGGATGGAGGGGACGCCAGATCGGCGCGCATCGGCGGTCCCCAGTCGATTTGCTTCGACCAGGCGGGCAGCATGTATTTCGCTGATGCCAAGTGCCATGTGGTGCGCAAGGTCGATTCCAACAGGATCATCAGTACCTTGGCTGGCACCGGTGAATCGGGATACTCTCCGGACGGCTCCGCTGCCACAGCGGCCCGGTTGAATGTGCCGTACGGCGTGGCGATATCGGCCGAAGGACAGGTTTACTTCTCCGACACCGGGAACAACTGCGTGCGGCGGATTCGCAGCGACGGTACACTGGAGACCGTAGCGGGCGGACCCGAAGGAGGCGACACCGGGGACGGCAGCGCTCGGACCTGTCGATTGAATGCGCCCCAGGGAATCTGCTTCTACGGACCCGATATCCTGCTGATCAGCGATCGTTACAACAACAAGATCAAAGCGGTGAAACTGGAGAAGTGAGCACGTTCCGCATGACTTGGCTGTACTAGTGCCGGTGTCGGTCAGCAATTAGAACGGAGCAAAATTTGGGCAAATTCCAGGCCCCGTGTGGCCAGCGGCAGCTTCTTGTAGACGACGTCGGCATCGCCCGGATAGAGAACCTCGAACGTTCGATGCACCGCCCGGTGAAGCATGGCCCGGTGCTGACCGCCGACCGGCCTTCGGACGGTCAGGGCGTACACTCCGCCTCCGCGCCCATGTGGATCGATGCGGAGAATCAGTACAAGCTTCTCTACGAGATCCGCGACAAGAAAGTAAAGCGATACGCTCTCGCTGTGTCCGCGGACGGCCTGGTATGGGAGAAACCTGCCCTGGGACAAGTGGAGTTTGACGGTTCGACCGACAACAACCTGTTCCCGACCCCAGACAACAAACGGATTTGGCATGTCGTCTACGATCCGGACGATGCCGACGAGACCCGACGTTTCAAGGGATTTCTCACCGTGCAGAAAGGCCGGATCCCGGTGGTGAGTCCCGACTGTGCCCACTGGCGCAAGCTGGATGTGGATCCGCTGGCGCTGCGTTCGGGCGATGCCGGCACTCTTACCTACGATCGTTCTCGGCGCCGGTTTCTTGGTCTGCTCAAACGGCCACGTTCAATCCCCAATCCGACGGCTGTCGGCCGCGCCTACGACGTCACGATCAGTGACGACTTCGAGCATTGGTCGGAGCCGGCTTTCATATTCGGCATGGACACCGAGAGAGACCAGGAGATGGCCCTCGACGTGATTCGACGCCGGCTGGGCGATCAGGCGTTGGCCAAACCGATGTATGTGGATCCTGATCCGGCGATCGGCTGGAGACCGCCGGACGGCAAGAACCACATCGCTACCTGGCAGGCGGAGTGCTACAATTTCGGGGTATTCCCGTACGAGGGGATCTACATCGGGCTAGCGACGGTGTTTTACCCAACCGGGCAGGGCCTGCCGGAGCGGGTCAATACGGACGGTTTCAACACGATCCAACTGGCCTCCAGTCGCGATCTAAAACATTGGGAACGATTGGGAGATCGGCAGCCGTTTCTGGAGACTTCGCGCCTCGACGAGGGAATGGTAGGGAACTACGATAGGCTCCAGCTCGGGTTTTTTAATCAGGGGGTCGTACACGGCGATGAGGTTCGGTTCTATTACAACGGCATGAAGCGACGGGTGCCGTTTCACGACCGTTTCAGCGATGGCACGCCGCGGGATCCGTCGACCCTGTCCGCCGAGGAGCGCGCCGATTGGCTGGAGGATGGCGACTGTGCCATTATGCTGGCGGTGTTGCGACGGGACGGGTTCGTTTCCCTCGATGCCGGTGACAAAGAGGGGTCGGTGCAGACCGAGCCGTTTGAAATGCAGGGGAACAAGATCCTCGTGAACACCGAACTGGGTCCAGGGGGGGAGTTGCACTGCGACCTGCTAAACGCGAACGGTGATGTCCTGGCAACATCGCTGCCGCTCCGAGGTGATCAGCTGGGCGGCGCGCTTGAGTGGGAGAACGTTCACCTGAACGAACATCGGGGCGGGGAGGTGAGCCTGCGCTTCAAACTTTCAGCGGGCTCTCTCTATTCCTATTGGCTCGAAGATTGACGCAGCTCCAGATAGCCTACAGCACCTATGGGTTGCAGTCGGTGGATCCGTTCGAGGTTGTTGGGCGGGTTGGCGCCATCGGTTACGAAGGTCTTGAGATCAACTGCGGCGATGACTGGCCCACCGCGCCGGATCGGTTTGGTGAAGACCACCGCAAGCGATTGATGGAATCATTTCAGGCTGCTGGCTTTCCGCCGCCTGTCGTAATGAATCTCATCCATCTGTGCGCCTTCGACGAAGATCCCGCCGAGAAGAGGGCGCTACTGGAAGCGACCTGCGGGCTTGCTCGCGATCTCTGTTGGCTGGACCACGCCGCGGTCGTCACCACCACCCTCGGCGCGCAGGCGCGCAGCTGGGAGGCCTCACGCGAATCGATCGCCGCCAGACTGCGGCCGTACGTGGAGATTGCTGCCGAGCACAACGTGATTCTGGCGGCCGAAGCGCATGTCGGTCAGGAGATGAATACACCCGAGAAAGCCCGGTGGCTGGTGGAGACGGTAGATCATCCCAACCTGAGACTCAACTTCGATTACAGCCATTTTCTGGTTTGCGACATCGATCTGCAGCATGCCCTGGACCTCAACGCGGAATACGCCGTCCACGCTCATATCAAGGATGGGCGGACGGTCGACGGCCAGGTGGTCTTCGCATTGCCTGGCGATGACCAGCTCCAGCTCGGGGACTATCTGCGACAGATGTATGCTTCGGGGTTGCGCATTCCGATTACGGTTGAGGTCAGCGCCCAGATTTGGAATTCGGACGGCTACGATCCGTGGCGGACGGCGGAGCATTGCTTCGAGCGATTGGATGCGGCGAGGCAGGCACCTTGATGTTTCAGCCCGAGGATCAAAGCTTCCATCGGTTCTTTCAGAAGGTTTGCGATCGCGCCCCGCGTGCACTGGCGTTATCAGCCGACGGCAAACCTTACACCTACGAAGAACTTTGGGAAACGAGCGGCCGCCTCGCGAGGTCTTTGCTAAAAGCCGGGCTCGAATCCGGTGACCGAGTCGGCCTCTGGCTTCCAAACGGCGTCGAATACATCCTTGGTCTGTTGGCGGTCTCCCGTGTTGGAGCCGTAGCTATTCCGCTCAACACCCGCTTCAAGCAAGACGATCTCAGCTTCCTGCTGCCACACTCCAAGATGGCCATGCTGGTGTGCCCCGCGATCTTCTTGGAGACCGATTACCCGGGACTGCTGCGGCAGTTAGCTCCCGACTTGAAGCCCCGCCCAAACGGGGAATGCAGCACCTCCTATATTCCCTCCCTGAAGCGTATTCTTACCGTCGCGGCCACGCCGGCCGAGCCTTTCTGCTCCTTTTGGTCATTCCTTGAAGGCGGCAAAGACCTTCCCGCCGGACCCACCGAGCAGGCAGAAAAATCCGTTCAACCCGATGATACCTGTATCCTCATGTATACCAGCGGGAGCATCGCCACACCGAAAGGGGTGCTGCTCAAGCACGCCTCATGCGCCCGCAAACCGATCGCACTTGCGGAACGTCTAAAACTGAGAGCGGACGATCGTTTCTACACCGCCATGCCTCTCTCGCATGCTGCCGGGCTGTTCAGCGGGTGGTGGCTCGCCGTCGCCGTCGGCGGTCCGCTCTTCACCCACTTCCGATTCGATGCCCGGGAGACCTTAAGAACCATGTCCGAGGAGGGGATTACGGTCGAGCGCTCATTCCCCACTCTGGTGATGGATCAGCTCGCGGTTGCCGAGGAGGGGACGATTGAGTACGACCTTTCCAAACTGCGGACCGGACTTTCCTCGAGCCTGAACACCGATGTGTTTGAGAAGCTCGAACGCGTCATAGGTCCGCACGAATACGTCAACAACTACGGCTTCACCGAAGCAACCGGCGTCGTGAGCCTCTCGTACCCTGACGATCCCCCCGAGGTGCGCTGGGGCAAAATGGGTAAACCCCTAGACGGCATGGAGGTCCAGATCGTCGATCCCGAAACGGGCATAGGTTTGGGTACTGAAAAGGAGGGCGAGATCCTCGTTCGTGGCTGGGCAATGATGAAAGGGTACCATGATCCGGGACCAGACGTCCCTCCGGCTTTCGATACCAATGGCTGGTACCATACGGGCGATCTCGGACGATTGGACCGCGAGGGTTATCTCACCTACGTGGGGCGAGTACAGGAACGGTTGCGGGTAGGAGGAGAAAACGTAGTGCCCGAAGAGGTGAGCCTGTTTTTGCGCCGGCATCCCGAGGTCGAGGCCGCCGAGGTATTCGGAATCCCGGACGAACGCCTTGGTGAGGTCCCGGCTGCCGTGATCCAGCGGAAGCCGGGGGCAAGTTTCTCTGCTTCGGAGGTCCTTGCCTATTGCCGGGACCGTATCGCCAGCTTCAAGATTCCACAGCACATCCGTTTCGTTGACCAGATGCCCGTCAGCGCCAGTCACAAGGTGGATCGCCGCAAATTGCGGCAGGAGATGCTCGAAGGGCTCGGCATCGAGACGTAGTCCATCGGCCGGATCCCAGGAGAAACACTGGTCCTGCCTCGCCAACCAGTGTTTATTTGAGGTTGACGCTCCCGGCGAGCAGTCCGCAGCGGCACAGTACCGTACGAGACGAGAATTCCCCTAAATAGACAGGTGTAGCGAGCATGGCTGCCGATCACACAGTTTTATTCGTCGACGACGACGAAACGATAGTTCAGCAGTTTGCCGATTTGCTGCAGCGCGAGGAGTTCGATGTTGCCACTGCCTCGAATGCGAAGGCCGGTTTCAGCTTGTTACGAGATCGATCGATTTCCCTGGCTATCGTCGACGAAAGCATGCCGGAGATACTGGGGGCAGATTTCCTCGAGGAAGCCGCAACTATTTCGCCGGACACGATCCGCATCCTGCTGACCAGTTCCACGGACGAAGAGGAGGCGATCGCCGCCCTCGGGGCCGGCAAGATCAATCGCTATCTTTCAAAACCGTGGGATGATCAGCAACTAAAAATGACGATTCGCGAGGCGTTGACACGGTTCGATCTCGAGGAACAGAATCGCCAGTTGACGAGCGAATTGCAGGAAAAAAATGATGAGCTCGAAGGACTCAACACCGAGCTTGAGCGCAAGATTGTAGAGAGAACGAGAGAGTTGCGGGAGCGCTTGAAGGAGCTGGAAGCGAGGGACCGGATCGCCCAGCACGTCTTGACCATCCATACCTTGCGCGAAACCCTCGACGTCCTTCTGGACATAATGGTGGAGGTGTTGAGGTTCGACCGCGCCCTCATCCTCTTGCTGGAGGACGGTGAAATGAGGCCGGCGGCCGCCATAGGCGTGACCGCACCTATGATCCGCGTGCCTGCCCGGGAGGTTGGTCAACTGCGATTCTCTGGTGCGCTGGAAACGACTATAAGTCTCGTGCCAGAATCCATGGTTGAGGTGCGCATCGACGACGAAAAGGAGGGGTTTCAGTTCGGTATGGTGCCCGTGCAACGGGAGGGCGAGCTGATTGGCGTGATCGAATTCGACAATCCCCGAACGGACGGCGCCATTTCGGATGACGAATTGCAGACCATGTCGCGGCTCGCGCTCCCTGCGGCGGTCGCTATCCATGACGCCCTTATTCATCAGGATGTGGATGACTGGAAAGGGCACCTAGATAAGGTGTTTCAAGAAATGTCAGAACTGCGGGATCGGGCCGATTGATAGAGAGGCGCGGCGAAGCAGGCGAAACAAAACTACGGACTAGATAGGCGCGAATGCCGAGAAGGGATCGCAGTTCCAGGAAGCCGCGGCGGCATCCTTCCAGTTCAGTGTCCATAGATGAAGCGTATCTGGATGCGGTGGAGAAGGACGCTGGTGGGACGGCGGAAGCGCCAGCGGAAGCGCCGTCCGCTGCCCCGGCAGATGGGCCGGTCGAGGGTAGTCAACGACAAACCTTTGGCAGCGCAGGCGCCGCCTGGATCGATCTCGAGATATCAAGCGACGGAAACCGAGCCACGCTAAAGGCGGTATCTTTCGCCGGTGACAAGGAAATCGGCTTCGACGATCTGAAAGACGCACTGGCGCAGCAGTACCACATCAAGTACGGATTAAACGACAAGCTCGTTCAGCAGTTGGCCGCCCGCGCCGCCAAGGCACCTTTCGGAGTCATACGGGGGGATTTCCCAATCGCCGAAGGAAAACCGCCGAACCCGGGGGAGGATGGTCGCGTCGAGTACCCGTGTCTCGACAAGCTTCCCCAAGACGTGTCGTTGTCCCACGCTGAGTTGCCGGCTGCTATAGCCGGATCCGACGAGGCGCCGCCAGACAATCTGCTCACCTTGCTCGTCGCGTCGGGGACGGAGGTGGCCAGGCTGTTCCCACCAGGGAACGGGGAACCTGGCTCGGACATTTTCGGTCAGGCGACCATGCTCGAAGGTGTTAGAGCAGAATTGAAACCCGGCGCAAACGTCTCCGAATCCGAAGGAGTTATCACTTCCGAGACCCTCGGCTATCTGCGAATACTGAAAGACGAGATCTCCGTCTTATCGCCGCTGCGAATCTCGGAAGACAAGATGGAGGCGTCTCTCGTTTTCCTCCCAGAAGCGCAAGTTCCGCCGCCGCTGCAGACCGACTGGCTGATGCAGATGCTGGAGGCCGCGAGCGTCAAGGCGGGGATCCTCGACACGGCTCTTGAAGGGATTTGTCGCACTCTTCCCGAAGCTCCTTCCACCGTGTTGGTGGCGAAAGGGACGCCACCGAAACCCGGGCAAGATACCCACGTCGATTTCACCGTCGATCTGGAGAAGAGATCGGGCAAATTCCGCAAGGACGGATCAGTCGACCTGAGGGAGCGCAACTCCGCTATCGGCGTTACCACCGGTCAATCTCTGGGTCAGGTTGTTCCAGCGACCGCAGGAACCCCGGGTACGGATGTCACTGGCGCGGAAATATCTACCACTGACGGGACCACGAAAGAGTTTGTCGCTGGTGAGAACGTGAGGTCGGAATCCAAGGGTGAGGTTTCGGAGTTCGTTGCCGAATGCGACGGAAATATCTCGTTCGATGGCTCGACGATAACGGTCAGTCAGATATTTTCGGTAAAGGGCGACGTGGATTACGAAGTGGGCAACATTCACGCTCCCGAGGAAGTTCAGATCAGCGGTTCCGTGTGTTCGGGTTTCACGGTAGAGGCGGGCGGCAGTGTGACCATTGGAGGTGCCATCGAAGCAGGCGCATACGTAAACGCCAAGGGGGATGTACTCGTGGCCCAGAGTATCGTCGGCGACACCACGAAGGTTATTTCGTTTGGCGACGTGGTCACCAAGTTCATCCAAAACAGCTCGGTCGTCGCCAAACGCGATGTCCTCGTAGGCAGTTACATCTTCAACGCCCATGTCCAGGCCGGCCGCAGGATCGTGGTCGAGCAGGGGGGTGGGGCGAGAGGTGGCAGCATCATAGGGGGGGATGTTCGAGCAGCGCTGGAGATCGAAGCCCGACATCTCGGGTCCACTTCGACAGATCAGACATTGGTCGGGATATGTCTGGACCCCCAAACCTCGGCGAAGATGAGGAGATTCCGCGAAACCATCGACGCTTGTAACGGTCACATCCTGAGGATACTTCGCACTCTAGGGCTACAGAAGGTCGACTCAGGCCAGATTAAGGATCTGATCAGGAGGACTCCCAAGAATCGGCGGAAGCCGGTTATCGAAATGGTCGAAAAGCTGAACGAGCTCTTGATGTCCCGGCGTGAGCCGCTGAGAATGTTCGAAGAGCTGGAGCAACAGAACGCCCAAGGATTCGAGAAACGTCGCGTTAAAGTGACCGAGAAGGTATTCGCCAACGTGGAAATCGTCATCGGCGAGCAGAACAATCTTGTTGCCGACGATCTTGGTGCCTCCGTGTTCTACAGTACCCCCGAAGGAATACGGTATCGGCCGCTGCTTGAGGAGGATTCAGCGGAGCTGGAATAGCTCCACTTGCCGCTATCCGCTCGATGTGCCACGCATGGAACCGATCGGATTTGGATGGCACCTGTTTGGTTGATCAATATCCCAACATTAAGGAATGACAATATGCCGAAGGTCGTCTTCATAGGGGCAGGTAGCTTCGGGTTTACCAGAAACCTGGTTCGCGATCTGCTTACCTTTGCGTCGTTGCAAAACGCTGAGATTGCCCTGGTCGACATCAACAGGCAGCGGCTCAATTTCGCCCGTCGAGCCTGCCAAAAACTGATCGATCAGGGGGAGTATGGCGCCACCGTTACGGCGACCACCGAACGTCGCGATGCTCTACCAAAAGCGGACGCCGTCTGCGTGACCATCCTGCGTGGGGCCACGAGCGTCTGGCAACACGACATCCTGATTCCGAAGAAGTACGGCATCGACACCAACGTGGGCGATACCCGCGGACCCAGTGGGATCTTCCGCGCCCTGCGCACGATTCCTGAGATGTTGGCCATCGCCCATGACATGGAGAAGCTTTGCCCACGCGCCATCATGCTCAACTATACCAACCCGATGGCTATGCTCTGCCACGTCATGCAGCGCGAGACCGATATTCAACTGACCGGCCTGTGCCACTCGGTGCAGGGGACAGCCAAGATGCTCGAAGGCTGGCTCGGTCTCAAACCTGGGCAGATGGACTACCAATGCGCCGGGATCAACCACATGGCGTGGTACCTGAAGCTGGAACACCGCGGCCGCGACCTGTACCCGAGGCTGAAGAAGGTCGTGTCAACGAACAAGGAGGTGTATAACCATGAGCAGGTCCGCAACGAGATGTTTTTGGCCCTTGGAAGTTACGTCACCGAGTCCAGCGGTCACAATTCCGAGTACAACTGGTGGTTCCGCAAGCGACCGGATTTGATACGCCAGTACTGCACCAAAGGTAGCGGATGGAATCCCGGCCGCTACGCGTACGTTCTGAACGAATACCGCAAACGAGAGAAGACCTGGCCGCGTTCGGTCAAGGATTGGCTGGCGCAAGATGAGGTGTCGCTGGAGCGCGGCCATGAATACGCCGCGTCGATTGTAAACGCCTTCCTCAGCGGCGAGATTTTCGAATTCAATGGCAACGTCGCCAACGATGGCCTCGTCGACAACCTTCCCAACGGTGCCTGCGTCGAGGTTCCTGTGGTCGCCAGCCGCAAAGGGTTCGAGCCAATTCGGGTCGGCAGCCTGCCGCCGGCCTGCGCCATGCTGACGAATCTGAGCGCCCAAATAGAGATGATGGCGGTGGAAGGGTGTCTCCAGGGCGACGCAGAACTGGTGTACCAGGCCATCGCTCACGATCCGTTGACGGCAGCGAAGCTGTCGCTGGCAGAAATCCGCAAGATGGTCAAGGAGATGTTCAGCAGGAATCGGAAGTGGTTGCCGCAGTTCAAACAGGTGGACCTGTAGCGGTTCCTCCAATAAGAGATGGCCATCGAAACGCAATCACGGACAGAGTACTAGGAATGGAGTAAAGGGCAAGCATAGATGCTGGACTTCGATAGATCGTTCATCTTCTTCGAATCAGATTTCGAGGCGCATCCTCCCAAGATGGTTTCCGATCTGCGGCAGAACGTGCATAACCGCTCCCGGATACGCATCGATTGCCACTTGCGCCTCACGGACCAGAGCGGCAACACGAACGATTATTACCTGTCGGAGGCGTGCAAGACGGAAAGGGTGGGGGCCGACATGGAACTGGGTATTTTTACGCAGCCCAATGCCGACTTCCGCATCATCATGTCAGATGCGGACTCGATCATCATCAAGAGCTGGGACAAAAACGAGCGGGGCGTCATGCTCGATCCGCCGTCGCTGGGGCCACAGCCAGAGCGGCAGGTCATCCCGACTTCTTCGTTCTGGAAGTACCACTTTCTGTTGCATCGAAGGAACGTCGACGAGCTGTCAACCCCGGATGCGGTGGTGGAGGCGGTAGATGCGGGAACGCCCGTGGTCGCGCGAACCGAGTACACCTCCCAAGGGCATGGAATCGTTATCGACTATCCGGTGACAACCATCAACGTCAGCGAGCGGCACCACTTCTACCAGACCGATACGGGACCTGTGATATTTGCCGATTTCTCAACGCCCGTGGAGTGCTCCGCCGAAGCACTCTGGCTCGCTTTTGCGGCGTTCAACACGACGGACTGGGTCGAGTTCGTCGTCAACCGGCCAACTCCGATTACTGACGGGATCTCGGTGAACCATTACTCCGAGACCGTGCAGGTAACAGGCTGCAGAAACACACTCTTCGCCGCACCTTAACGCCTAACTCAATGATCGATTCGAGAAGCCGTTCCTCATCGATTTCAATATTGAGTTTCGCTTGACCTCCGCCTCACAAATGACCTATATCACCTCTCTATAGTCGCACCCCGCACGGCGTCTATTCTCAGACAACCTCCCTGAAAGGAATTATCGATGCCCACCGCCGCAGCTCGCCACATCCTGGTCAAAACCGAAGAGGAATGCAGTCAGCTCAAGGAACAGCTCGAGGGGGGTGCGGATTTCGCTGCGCTCGCTGCCGAACACTCGGAGTGCCCCTCCGGCAAGGAAGGTGGTGGTCTCGGTGAGTTCGGACCCGGGCAGATGGTGCCGGAGTTCGACAAAGTCGTTTTCAGCGCCGACGTGGGCACCGTTCAGGGCCCCGTTCAGACCCAGTTCGGTTTCCATTTGCTGGAAGTGACTTCACGTACCGAGTAGCCGGTCAAGGAGGATACCCGAATGGAAAACACCTACCTCTTTGTTGACTGGGTCCATGTGGACAAGGGACGCATGGAGGTGACCCTGGATGCCGATCGATTGTCGGATGAAGGTAAAGCGTTCATAGAGCAGTACGAGCGCGAGTGGGGGATTTATCGCGACTTATCCGGGCACGGGATGAAGCGGCTCAGGATTCCATTCGGGGTCCGCATCGCCGTCGAGAAAGCGACGAAATCAGAGCCCTGGCTCGAACCTGATCAGCCATGGGAGGACGATCTCCACTGGGTCACCGTGATTCCGGAGGACGGCAAGTATCGATGTTGGTACACGGCTCCGCTGCCCAAGGAACACGTGGAAGCGACCCAAGTGATGGACGGCGAACGGGGGATGGAACTGGGCGGCACCGCTCTGTGTTATTGTGAGAGCAAGGACGGCACTCTTTGGGAGAAACCCTCTCTTGGCCTTTTCACCTTTGCAGGATCGAAGGAAAACAACATCGTCTCTTTCTATGGCGATTCATCCAACGTCTTCCGCGACGATGCATGTCCGCCTGAAGAGCGCTACAAGATGTTCGATTGGGATCGCCTACACGACGTTCCAGACGATGCCGAACCCCATCTGAAGTATGGCTTGTATGGTTGTGTCTCCCCCGACGGGTACAACTGGAAGCGCCTGCCGGATCCGCTGCTGCGCTATTTCCACGACACCCACAACATCGGCTGTTGGGATCCAATGCTGAAGAAGTACGTCGCCTTTGTTCGTCGCCATCAGAACGGACGCGCCATCGGCCGCGCGGAGACCGATGATTTTCGACAGTGGCCGGATTCCGAAGTGGTCATCTGTCCCACCCCGATGGATTCCTCCGCGGACGACTATTACACCAATGGTTTTACCTGGTACCCGGACGATCCTTCCGTCAAATTCCTATTCTCTACAATCTACCACCACGACAGCGATCTGGTGGACACGAGGTTGGCCACCAGCCCCGACGGCCGCCTCTTCAACTGGGTCTCGTATGAGCCGATCGTCGACACTGGCAAACCCGGGGCCTGGGACGACGGCGGTATGTACCTGTGCCCCAATCTGGTGCGTTTGCCGGACGGCTCCCTGGGGATGCCTTACCGGGGAATGGGGAAGAGCCACAACGAGAGTTTCAATCGGTTCTACAACGACGTAGAATCCGGAACAAAGTTCGCATGGGCGAAGTGGCAGGAGGGAAGACTGGCCGGGATCGAATCCTCGGGCCAAGGGGAGTTCTTCACCCAACGGGTCACACACGATGGCAACCAGATCGAGATCAACGCGCGCACGACCCGCGCGGGAAGCGTAGAGGTGGAGGTGTGGGAAGCCGTGGACCGCTACGTGAGCAAACCGGTAAACGGCTTTACGTTCGAAGAAAACGTTCCGTTTCGTGGCGACGAGATCTGGGCGCAGTGTCGGTGGAAAGGCAAAGAGAGTCTCGACGAACTACGTGGGAAAGAGATTCAACTCCGGTTCCGCTTATGCAGCGCCAAGATTTTTGGCTATCGAGTCGTTTAGCAAGGACCGCCATGGACTTTGCGGCACACAAAACCGATTTCGACCGCGATGGTTTCGTCGTGGTTCCGAAGTTTGTGATGGGTGATGACATGACCGAGTTGACCGGGCAGCTCGATCGCTATATTCGCGAGGTGGTCCGGACCCTGCCGGACTCCGATGCGTTCTATGAGGACAGGAGCCGGCCAGAGACCCTGAAACAGATGCAGAACATGGGCAAGGACCCTTTCTTTGACGGTTACCGCCAGAATTCGCGTTGGATCTCCCTGGCCGAAGCACTGCTGGACGAACCTGTCGACCCCACGGCGCCGGAGTGGTTCAACAAGCCACCTGGTATAGCGCATCCAACTCCCCCCCATCAAGACAACTATTATTTCAATCTGCAACCGCCCAATACCGTCTCCGTCTGGCTGGCACTGGATCCGGTGGATGAGGAGAACGGCTGCCTGCGTTACGTCAGGGGATCCCACCGTCGCGGCCGGCGGCCCCACGCAGTCACCAGCGTCCTCGGTTTCTCGCAGGGCATCACTGACTACGGGCCCGAGGACGAGTCGCTGGAGGTGGCGGTCAAAATGGAGCCCGGGGATGTCGCCGCACACCACTGCGAAGTCATCCACCGCGCCGATCCCAATCGTTCGCCAACTCGGTCCCGCCGCGCCTTTGCTATGGTGATTCGCGGCGTGAGCTGCCGCCTGGATGAGGAAGCCCATCGGCGACATGTAGAGGTGGCGCGCAAGCAACACGAATCGATGGGCTTGGAACCCGGCACCGTGGGGGGCGTGCCGGCGGACGAGGCTTGAGCGTGCGCTTACGGTGGTATCAGTCGCGACATCCATCGAATCGAATCTCCAGGAGGTGACCCCGTCATGAGCACAGGGAGCTGAAAATTGAGGCGCGTAGGTACCACGGCTCAGCGGCTGGCAGAGAAGCCGTACGAGGAACGGATGTGCCGCATAGAAACCTACCCTAGCTGCGTCTCTTGGCGCAACACCTACGAGGGGCCGTCCGTAGAGGAGTGGGTCGACCTTATCGACGAGATGGGCATGGAGGTGCAGATCGTCGATGGCGAGATAAACCGCGGCACGCCGCGCTTCCCCTCAAAGATGATCGAACCCCACGCCGATGTGGCCCATGACCGTCTGCCGCGCTTCCTCGAGCTAGCCCACCAGCGCGGCATCGTCGTGCTCTCCTATTATCCGATCATCTATACCAAACCGTTGAAACCGCTGCATCCCGAGTGGCTGATGAAGTTCCTCGACGACGGCCGCCCCGAGCCCGAGAACCTGGGTTGGTTCTGCTTCAATTCACCCTATCGTGAATGGCTGCCCCAGTACCTCATCGAATGGATGGACAACCTGGATATCGACGGGCTCTACTTCGACGACACCAACTACGGCACCCATGAGGATCGCCCCTGGACACCCTCATGCTGCTGCTCCTACTGCGAGGAGCTCTTCCGAATGGAGACCGGCGAGGAGATCCCGCGCAAAGTGGACTTCGATTCGATGACGTTTCGCCGCTTCATCAACTGGCGGTACGAAAAGATGATCGACTTCATGCATCATCTGTTCAGCGCCATCCGTGCAAAACATCCCGATGCCATCCTCGACCTCAACTCCTATATCCGCCCGCAGAACGATTGGTCCGACGGCCATCCCCTCGGTTCGCTGAGACTGGAAGAAGTGGGAGGTTATTTCTTTGTGGAGACCTTCCGCTCGCTGCGCGAACCTGGCTTCGTGGCCAAAGCATTGCGCGCAACCGGCACCCCGTTCGGCATCTTTCGCAATGTCGCCCAGGTGCTAAGAGGTTTTGGTTGTCCTCCTTATCCGGAAATATATGCGGCCGCGATCTCCGGCTTCGGGGCAATGATCAACGGGGGTGCTCCATGTGGTGGACCCTTGGGACAGAATACTCTGCTGCAGAAGGAAGCGTCGATACGTGTATTCTCCGACTACAAGGAGCGGGCCCCGTACGTGGAGGGTGAGACCTTGAAACATGTCGCTCTGCACTACTCGCAGATGAACCGTGACTTCCGTCCTTCGGAAATCCCCAAGAATACCAACCAGGTCCATTTCCATCAGATAGGACAGGTCGATCAGTACGGGGCTTATGAGATGCTCAATCGTTCACATGTAGTATTCGACATGGTGCTAGATGAGCATCTCGCGTTTGAGAACCTTGCGGAATACGGCATCCTCTTTCTCTCCAACAGCGCCTGTCTCAGCGATGCCCACTGCGACGCCATACGCCGCTTCGTCGAAGCGGGAGGCACCCTGATCGCCACCCATCAGACCTCGCTGCTGGACGAATGGGGTCAGGCGCGTGGCAGTTTCGCTCTGGCTGATGTTCTCGGGGTCGAGTACCAGGGACCCGGCGGGGAGGAAGAGGACCATGCGATCATCTACGTGCCCCACGACGACGAGATAGGGCGCAGATTCGGGCACGTCATCTGTTTTTATGCCCAGGAGTCGTCCATAGTAGCGACCTCAGAATCCGAGGTTCTGTGCACTCGCAGCAGCGCCGACGATACCGAGTTCTTGGGTCATTTCCACCCGAGAATGGAATACGATTCCGCGGAGCCGGCGGTCACGGTCCACTCCTTCGGAAAAGGGCAGGCGATCTACATCGCCGGCGATGTCGGCAGCGCCTATATGAACAGCCCCTATCCCCACTTGCGGCGGTTCGTTAAGCACCTAGTCGGCCGCGCGCCGGCCCCTTTAGAGATTGAAGCGCCCGAGGTGATCGAAATGACGGCCGCCTACCGTCCGACCGGAGAACTCATGATCCACCTGTTGAACAATCCCCTACCGCTTGTTCCCTGGAAGATCGAAGGCACCCGCGAGGACTACGACGCAAACCAGGGGCTCTTCCATGCTCCGTTCGAAGTCAACCCGATCCATGATATCTGTATCCGCTTCAACGAGCTGCGGCCGCTGTCGGCGCGGCTCCCATTGCAGGATGCAGAGTTGCAGATTTCGGGGGATCCGGCCACCGTCGTCGTTCCCAGGGTGGACCTCCACGAAGTTGTGTGTGTGGAGCTGGACGAATCGAAGGTGTAGTCAGCCGTTGTTGTAGCGCGCTGTGACTTCCTCCGCGGTCAATGTCATTAGGTTTACTGAAGCGATCAGGGGACCCTAATGACACGTGATTCGGGCCGAATACGTGATAGCAAACGTTCGTGCGGCTTGAGGTCTAGCCGCGTGCCGGCCCAGTCGGGGTCGCGACGATTGTTCCGGCGTCCCGAGCGAAAAATTGAGCTCGGGCAAAGGGCTTTGTGCTATATTAGGCGCAACCGGTCCGGCGCGATCTTCCGGAGAATCATCGGAAATCGCGGAAGAGGCGGTTTGGTTTCAAACTTATATACGAAACACGGAGAGGTTGGCATGTCTCTAAGGATCCTCGCGCTCGCCGTTTTCGGCTGCCTCGCAGCGATGTGCTCCGCTCACGGCCAAAGCACCGGAGAGTTGAAGGGACAGGTGACTGATATCGCCGGGGAGCCCATGTATGGAGCCAACGTGGTCCTCCGTGGTCTATCGTTGCCGGCGCCGATGGGGGCTTATGCCGGTGCCAATGGTGATTACGTCGTCACGGCGATCCCCCCCGGCACCTACCAGGTTGAAGTCACCTACATCGGCTACCGGAAGGCGACACGGGAAGATGTGGCGATCGAGGCTGGTGGTAGCCACACAGTCGATTTCATCCTCGACATGGCCGTCATCTATCTGGAGCAGAACATCGTCTCCGCCTCACGAACACCGGAGAAAGCACTCGACGCACCGGCGTCCGTATCGGTGGTCGATGCCTCGGAAATTCGTGACAATCCGGTGGTTACGGTATCCGACCACGTGAAGGATCTCCCCGGGGTCGACTTTGCCCAGACCGGACTGGTAACCAACAACGTCGTCGCCAGGGGATTCAACAATGTCTTCTCGGGCACCCTGCTGACACTTACCGACAATCGCATCGCGCACGTGCCCTCTCTGCGGCTCAACGCCCACAACTTCATCCCGGTTACAAACGACGATATCGAGAGAATCGAAGTCGTCCTGGGACCGGGCTCCGCGCTCTACGGCCCGAACAGCGCCAACGGCGTCATGCACGTGATCACGCGCTCACCTCTGGCTTCTGCGGGGACCGACGCGAGCATCGGTTTCGGCGAAAGAAGCCTGCGCAAGGGGTCTGTTCGCCAGGCCGGCGCAATAACCTCCAAACTGGGTTACAAGGTGTCGGCTAGTACTACGTCGGCACCGATTGGAAGTTCACGGATCCGGTGGAGGAGGCGGCGCGCTTGAAGGAATCGGAGGAGGTGGCTAATCCGGCACTTCGAAGGTTGAAGCCGCGAGACTTTGACCTCGAGCGACAGAGCCTCGAAGCAAGGCTCGACTACGAACCGGACGAGGATATGGCAGCCGTGCTCACGTACGGGTACAACAAGAGTGACCACATCGAATTGACGGGGCTCGGTGCCGCCCAGGTGAGCGACTGGTCCTACAACTACGTTCAGGCGCGGTTCACCTATGACGATCTCTTCGCCCAGTATTTCCATAATTGGAGCCATGCGGGAGATACCTTTCTGCTGGCGCCCGGTGACAAGATTGTCGACAAATCGAGCCTCGACGTATTCCAGGTTCGGCATTCCACTTCGCTCGGCGACAGAGAACGTCTGACCTACGGGTTCGATGCCCTTTTTACGAGACCGGACACCGACGGCACGATAAACGGGCAGAACGAAAACGACGACGATATAAACGAGTTCGGGGTGTATGTGCAGAGCGAGACGGACCTCACGGAGCAGCTCGATCTGGTTCTCGCCCTGCGGTTCGACGACCACAACCGGGTCGACGATTCGGTCCTGTCACCGCGGGCGGCCCTGCTCTACAAACCCCGACAAAGCCAGACGCTCAGGCTCACCTACAACCGCGCCTTCAACACACCTTCGACAAACAACCTGTACCTGGACAGAGTCGCCCAGCGCGATCCTTACGGCATATCGCAATTCGGAGTGGGTCCAATCAACGTAACCGCGCAAGGCACCTACCGCGAGGACAACGAGGGCATGACCTTTGTGCGTAGCGAGGCCACCGGATTGCCAAAATTCCGCTCTCCGTTCCACGCGCTGGCAGGACTGCCCGCCGACGCTTACATCGACATGCACGATCCGCTCTTCACGAACGTGATGTGGGGTGCGGGCAGGGCGGCAGTACTGGCCCAGGCGGACCAATTTGTCGGGCTCCTTGTGTTGCAGGGCATGGACGCGGAGACGGCCCGGAGCACGGTCGGTCAGCTGACCCAGGCTTTGCCCTCAGTCATCCCCGAACAGCTGGGCGGCTTGAGAAACAGCACGCACAGACTCAACCTGGAGAGAGCTCAGGCCGGCGATCCGAGTCCTTTCGATCCGGTGGCACTAACGGACGTCGTCGACGTCAAACTGACCAAGCCTACCATCACCCAGACGTTCGAGATCGGCTACAAAGGCATCGTGAACGGCAATATCGTTGTGGGGGTGGACGCGTACCGCACTAAGACGGAGGACTTTTCCGGTTTGCTTGCGGTCGAAACGCCGAACGTTTTTCTCGATCCCAGCAGCGTCACCGAGAGCCTTGGGCCTGTAGTGGAGGCGGCTGTAGCTAACAACGCAGCCCTCGCCGCGGGCTTGCAAACGCTGGACGGCCTGAACGCACCGGGTCTTATCGGCGGTGAGGAGAACGGCTCCGGTGCAGACGAACTGACATCCGCCTTCGCGCTTGGTGCAGCTCGCATTCCCTTTGGTACGATTTCACCAAAGCAGGCGTACGATCCGCACGCGGTGATCCTCACCTACCGAAACTTCGGCGACGTCACGATCCACGGAATCGACGTGAGTGCCGGGTACTACCCCAGCGACAGATGGAACGTTACGGGAACCTATTCCTTCGTCGACGACAACTTCTTCGGCAGCCTGGGAGGCGTCGCCGATGTAGCCCTCAACGCGCCCAAACACAAGGCACGCGTCGGGGGCCTGTATCGTTTGCCGGAGCGAAATCTGCGCCTCGGTGCGAAGCTCAGGTACAACGGCTCGTTCCCGATGAAGTCTGGCGTGTACGAAGGGAAAGTAGAGTCGTATACCGTGGTGGATCTAAGCGCCGGCTACGATTTGCCGTTCGGCGAGAATCTCTCCCTCATCGTTAATGTAGACAATGCCCTGAACGAAAAATTTCGCGCCTTCGTCGGGGCGCCGAGGGTCGGCCGGCTCGCCTATGCCGAGCTCGGCGTTTCTTTCTAGCGGGGGCCGGTAGCGAAACTACGCGGATCGCTCTAGAGGTTGCGGATCACATCGTGGAACTTTGTTGCGATGGTCCCAAACATCGCCCGCGTGGGATGCAGCTCGTTCGCCCAATCGTGGTCTCCGATGACACCTCGCAGATCGATATAAACGAAGCGGCTGTCGTTCCTCGCCAGATCCCTGAGCATATCGTTGAACACGTCGATGATCTCTTTCATGATCTTCCGGGCTTCGGTTTGATTGTACCGGTTTCGCGTAAAAGCCGGCCGCAGCCAGGGTCCAACCGACTTCACGACGCGGTCGCCGCTCGGAATTACGTATCCGTAGCCGTGAGCGACGACCTTCGTGTTCGGAGCAACTTGTGTTATGGCGTCGGTGAAGAACGCGAACTGCCCTCGCATGTACGCCATGAGATTCTTGAGGTGACCCTTTCGCAGCGCAGGACGCGAACTGCTGGTTGCCGACTTGTGATTCAACAGCATGTCGAGATTCCGGTCGTCGTGTCCGCCGCTGAGGTCGTTGCCCCCGCCTGAGAACAACACGGCCCTGGGCTGATGCCTTCGGACTTTCTTTACGGTCTTTTCGAGCTGGGGCCGTTTCGGTGTCCAGCTGGATCGATCGAAATCGCTGCCGTAGGTCATGTTCACCAGGCTGTCGCCTCCATCGACTACCTTGGCGATCTTGTAGCCGTGCCGGTCGATCAGCCAGTCCAGGATGTCTTTTCCGAGCTTGTAGTCGAACCAGGAGTCGCCTTCGGCTACCAGTCGCTTGTCCGAGCCAACTGACCTTAGCCGAGTGATTTCCGAGCCGCCCCAAAGCCCTTTCTTCATGTCGCGGATTTCCCTGCGAAAGTCCTCGGTGATTTCTTCGATTTGTGTCATAGCCTCCGTCTCCCTCATTTAGCCTGAATAATTCATGAATCCGCACCAAGCGAACGAATTCGGTGCGCTGGTCAATGGCTGGACGTTTTGGTAGCGGGTTGATCGAGTGCTGTCGGTCGTCGAGGTGTTGTCTGGGAGATCTGAGCCTCTTTTGGATGTCATTGGGACAGTCGGGTCCCTTGGTGGATCGTGTGCGTGGATGTAGTGGGACATCGCAAAGCATCATGAGGTGTCGAGGTTGAGGACGACGGTGCGCATCAGATCCTTGAGCGGGTATGACGTCGGAAAGTGAAAACGGACCTTGGTGGCTTGCTCCCGCACGCGGGCGCCGATTTTGAGCACCCGGAGTTGGATCGTGTTAAAGTTGGACGTCGTCCATTGGGTGCCGCGCATGCCAATCTGTTGGATCGTGTGCAGCAGCACGTAGGCCGCGCTGTGCAGGAAGAGGCGAAATTGGTTGGCCGAGAAGCGGTGGCAGGAGGTGCGGTCGGACTGCAGGTAGGTCTTGTGATTCTTGATGAAGCCTTCCGACCGCCCACGAGCGCAGTAGATCTCCTCATACAGAAACTCGGGAGTGCGGTTGCGGATATTGGTCACCACGAAGCGCGGGTTGGCTTTGCCTTGTGTGATCTCGGCCTTGTAGATAATCTGGCGCGGTCGGGGCCAGCTCTTGGCCTGATACTCGAAGCGGTCAAAAAGCCGCACCGGTTCATCGCTCTGCTCGGCCAGCGCCGCCACCAGCTCCATCAGCGGTTCGCCGAGTGCCTTGAGCTTGTTGTTGATCGCCTGTCCCAGAATGAAATCAATACCGTATCCGTCGCACAGGTCGTGCACCTCAGGGGTGCTGAAGTGTGAGTCGCCTCGTAAGGTGATCTTCGTCTTCGGCCACACCATGATCAAATGATCCAACACGCGTTTGAGGATGGCTACCGCCTCTCGGCCTCGCATTCTACGACCGGGTCGCAGCAGCGTCGTGATCAATTTGCCCGACTCCCCTTCGTAGAGATGGACCGGAAGGTAGCAATACTCGTCATAGTAGGCATGGAACAACGTGAGTTGCTGGGCGCCGTGTGCCGGATCGTCCGTGTCGTCGATGTCGATGGTGAGCTTCTTGGGCGGCTGGTCGTAAGACTCGATGAATATTTCCAGCAAAGCGAGCCCGATGCGATACAGATCCGAGCGGCTGACACTGTTTTCCAAACGAGACATGGTTGGTTGACTGGCCAAATCGTCTCCCGTCAGAGGCAGACGGTCGCACGCGGTTTTCAGACCCGGATCGCAACGCAGGTCGTCACTGTCATTGGCGTCCTCGTAGCCACAGGCGATCTGGAATACGCGCTGCCGGATGAGGTCAGTATACGTATGGTCGATATAGCTTTGATGTCGACGATCCGACATCGCCGCCACGATTCGGTCGACGATCCCGGTGCGGGCTTCCGCTGGTCGCAGAAGCAGGGCGCCCCCATCACTGGTGGTCATGCCACCGTCAAAATCAGCTTCGATCTTTTTGCCCGAGATGTTTGCAAACGATAGCGCGATCTGCGAAGTTTCCATCTGCGGTGGCCCTCTTGATTGGTTGTTGTTTGTGGGTAACCCTAACGTAGGGCAAAACAACCAGTTGTACAGAGGCTCACCGCATTTTTATGAATAATTCAGGTTAGGTGCGTATTCGACGAAGTTGAATCTCGTACCCCACTGCCGCAGCCAATGCGGCGTCGAATAGACGGAAAGATCACCACCCCTGGCGAGATAGGCGCCAGCTCCGGCGTTGAAGTTGTACTGCTGTCGCTGTTCCCCGGCGTTCGACATCTGCAGACGCAGAACGCGCCGGATTCCTTGGGAATTCGCCTCGGGATCGGCATCGGAAACGTCCCGCGAAGGGTCGAGGTTGGCCGCGAACTTGAAAACATCTATCCGGTTGTCTCCGGCGTTGAGAAGAGACGTGTTGTGAAACCCGATCAGGTAAAACATCCGCTTCGCTCCAGCAGTTGTGTCGAGAAACAGGTTGAGATTCTGGTAATCCCGGCGGAGTCTTCCCCTAATGGGGTCGAGATGGTCGAACCCCTTGATATCTGAGGCGTCTATAGTGCCCGCGTGTTTCCACGCTCCAGCGTTGGTTTCGTGGTCGAAGAGCAGGTCCTTGTCGTCCCACAGCACTGCCACGGGTGTATTGTTCGGGAGACACGACAAGGCTACGGCTTTCACCTTTGGCCTCTTGAGCTCAATCTTGGTGAAGGGAGCGCTTTTTATCGCCCGTTCGATGTCCGCCTGTTTCTGGGGACCTGCCCCGAGCATCGAAAACAGGTTCTTGAAGTCGTAGAACCTGACCTCCGAGCCGCGCCCGCCACCGTATATGGGAACGGCCATTGTCGTACCCATCATCTGACACCCTCCCCCGTGCCATTTTAGACGATCGATGGTGGCAATCGCGAGGATTCGATCGTCGGGATGCGGTCGTTTGGAACTGAATGGCGAATGGCGATCGAAGTAGCTGGGCACACTCCATGCGGGCCTCGTACGCGAGCCCATCTCTATCAAGATCAAGCAGGACCCTTGTGACGATTGAGATTTGTGCCCGGCGGAAACCAGCAGGTATTTACCGTGACGCTGCACACCTTGAAAATGGCTGAAGATGTGAACCAACGCCCTGCTAAAATGAGGAAACGGTATGACGTTGCCGTTGTTGGCTCCCAGAAACTGGGTTTCGCCGACCTTTCGGACTATCTTTTCGAGCTTGCCGAGGACGTTGTCCGTGCTGTTCCGACCCTGTGCCATCGTCGATATCTCCTTGATGAGGTCAAATAATAGAACCAAACCGATCGTCAGCCAAGCGCAGCTGAACAGGGTCGGATCAGCAATGCTGATCTTGCTTGCGGCAATCGCCGAGAGCGTCGCTTCCCCCGGTCTTTTGGTGCTTCGCGACGGGGAAGGGCGTTATCCAGTCGGAGTGCATCTCGAGATCCTCAACGACACCGAGTCTCCGGTCGGAATCGATCGGGTCTCGCATTCTTCGTTCGATACGCAGTTCACGGCGAGTCCATCCGATTATCCCCGGCTCGGGACCGATCGCTCGGCCTGGGTACGATTTGCCGCCGTCGACAGCACCTCCCGCAGCCAGCCGGACTGGCTACTCGAGGTAGCCCTCACCTATCACGAAACCATCGAGCTCTACATTCCGACCTCTACCCCGGGGGAGTGGCAGGTCAAGACCTCGGGGAGCCTGCTGCCGTTTACCGACCGGGAAACTCCCCATCGCAATTACCTCTTCGGGCTTCCACTCGAGCACGGTGTTCGCAGCGTATTCTACATGCGCTTCGCCTATGCGGATAGAGGAGTACTGGCGTTCCCGATCACCGTGTGGGACCGAGCCGATTTCGTGCAGCACGATCGCCTGGCGACGATTGCCCTGGGGGTTTTCTACGGGTTGATTCTCGTGATGGCGGTGTACCACGCCTTCATGTTCATCCCTCTTCGCGATATCTCCTACCTCTACTACGTCTCCTTCTTGCTGGTCACCGCCCTGCTCTTTGCGTTCCAAAACGGTCTCGCCGCCGAGTACCTCTGGCCAGATCTCGCCTTCGGTTGGAACCTGCCGGATCTGGTCTTGCTAGGCCTCCTATACATATCGATGGCCAGGTTCATCCAGTTCTTCTTGCTCACGGCCGAGAACGCCCGCACCATGCACCTTTTGTTGTGGGTGATGATTCTCGCCTGGACTGCCATTATTGCTCTGGGGTTGCTGGGGTATCCCGGCCTTTTCAGGCCCCTGGCCCGGTTGTCCATTGCCAGTCTTCTGATCTTGCTCCTCTCCGGCGCCGTCTGCTGGCTACGGGGATTCCGACCTGCGCGCTTCTTCCTGATCGGATGGCTGGTTCCCGCCATGTCGGGTCTCCTGATGAACCTCGTCGACATCCAGGTCTTCTCCGGGGGATCTTCCATGATCCATGTGACCCAGGCCGGGGTCGGGTTCGGGGTGGTCATGTTCTCGCTGGGATTGGTCGATCGCGTCAATCTGCTCCGTCACGAGAAGGAGAGACATGAGTCCTCGGCCCGCGAGGCTGCCCTGCGAGAACGCGCGGTCGCGCTGGAAAAATCCGCTCTCGAGCAGGAGTTGAATATAGCTCACGAGCTGCAGATGAGCTCGATGCCAACGGATCAGCTGAGCACCAGCGGGATTGTGGTTTACGGCCGCTGCCATCCGGCGACGCACGTAGGCGGCGATCTCTTTTATTACTTCGAGCTCGGAAACAAGGTCGGTGTGTGCCTGGCTGATGTTACCGGCCATGCCATGGAAGCGGCTATCCCCGTGGTGAGGTTCAGCGGCCTGCTCGAAGCTCAATGTCAGCAGTATCGCTCACTCGAAGAAGCGTTTTCGTCGTTGAACGCCACTCTCCACAGGACGCGCACGGACCGTAGCTTCGTCTGTTTCGAGATGATCGAGGTGGACATCCCTTCAAGATCGTTTCGCGTGTGCAATGCGGGTTGCCCATACGCATACCATTTCAGGTCAGCCACGAGCGAGCTGGTGGACATCGAGCTCGATGCATACCCGCTTGGCGTTCGTGCGGCTGCTGTTTTTCCCGTCGCCACGTCGCATCTTGACGTGGGAGACAGGCTAGTGCTCTACTCCGATGGGCTTAGCGAAACGGAGAACGACGATGGCGAACAGTTGGGGTACGAACGCCTTTCCACTCTTGTTCTGAACGCCTGCCGCAACCGGCAACCGGCTTCCGCTGTCATCGACGAAATCCTCGAGGAGGCTGCGCGTTTCAGAGGCACGCAAGAGCAGACGGATGACATCACCTGCGTGGTAGTGGACGTGACGGCGGGCGGCAGTTCGTCGAGTGGCCTGCAGCAAGCAATGTTGTTGTGACCATCCTTTCCAGGCAGGCTCCAGGCTGATCGTCGGCGCGAACCAGTCAATGACGAGGTCGTTCTCGACATCGGCACGTGTTGAGCAGGATTCCAGCAGTGGTCAAACCCACAACTCCGGGTCCATCTTGCTGTATCGGCCAATGCCAACCTCTTTGTCCCCCTTGAGCTGGTAATAGGTGTCTCTGTAGATATCCCATCGACACAGGTCGATGGGAGTCACTTCGGAGGCATTGATCGTCTTTGAGACAACCCCCGCTTCTCCCAATGCGGCGGCAACCAGCTCGGAACAGAAAAACCGGTCGAAATCCTCCTTGTTGTAGGACGGCCCCAGAACTCCAAAGGGCAATTCGTCCAGGGCATCCAAGCCTGCTTTGACCGACTGGGTTTTGTCGTACTTCTTCCCCTTCGAGGCTAAGAGGAAGTTGAAGAACGCCTCCTGGTCGAAACGGTCGTTCCGGATGTCCTTTTTGATCGGTAGCCACCAGACTTCTCCATCGTAGGCTGCAAAGCGTTCGCTGCACCTGAAGATGGTGACACCCTCCGTCACAGATTCGATGACCTGGTTGAAATACTTGGAGGTGTCATAGGTAGTCACTCGCGTCTTCATGACTATCCCGACGTGCGAAACACGCGAATTCGTAGCGAATTGGATGGTCTCAGACACGAGCCCTCTGCCGCCAAATGCAATTACATCGCCTGGGCTCATACGTTCTCTTGCCTGCGCGTAGGTGATCTGTCTCTTGGCCATGGCTCGTTCTCTCCTCGTTATTCGTTGCGACCGACAGGCCTTGGGTTGCTCCTCAATAAGCTCGAATCGGGAGAGGGTGGCAAGCCTCGACGAAGACGTCACAATATCCGGGACTATCGATGACGGCGCCTTATTATGCCTGACTTCAGGGAGGCGAGCGATGGTAGGAGAAGAGTACGCGGAATCTGCGAACCGTCGAGAAGCAGTTGCCTCGACCGCCGACCCGATGGATGGCATCACCCGCGACGCTTAGTGCACCGAGGGAGAACAACATGATAGCGCACCAGATTCAGCCGCGGCGGCGGCAATTGCTTGCTTTTAAAGCCATACCGATCCCAGCAACGTCAGGTCGTTTTCGGGTATCTCCAATCGCAGAGCCGGTGTCGACGACTAGTAGATTTGGTTGATTGTCGATTCTTAGCGGGACATTGGGTGGTGCGCCACTGTCGTGTCGGGCAAGGTGCCCAACACTCTGGTCTGCGTCGATATGGCGTCGCCACCGGGGATCCGGACGTACATCGGCTGATTCCGCGGCAAGCTTCCCTGGGCGAACGGAACGCCGGAGCAGGCCGGTTCCTGCAGGCGCGCCCTTCCAGTGGCATCATTGACGGTGAGGATTATGGGATCCAACGGTTTCGCTTCGATGCACGTGATGGCGGTGACGACAGCATACAGGCCAACAGGTTTTCGCAGCGGAGCATGGGTTCATCCGTCTTTGCGAGATCGACGCGACAGCCAATGTAGAGCGCCCGATCCCGAGCGTCCACTTGATTCCAATTCGGCTTGACTAGCCACTGACAATCCTTATCTCTCAACGACGTCGCGCGCTGTAATGCCGCCTCTATAACCCGGGAAAAACGAGCATATGCCTTCAATCTCCGGCGTCGA
The DNA here is from genome assembly GCA_965217095.1 of Candidatus Latescibacterota bacterium. Lineage (GTDB taxonomy): Bacteria > Latescibacterota > UBA2968 > UBA8231 > UBA8231 > CAYNZV01. Next base: position 3,105,763 of record OZ244235.1, on the reverse strand, counting down.
GTTTCGCCGATTCTCCGCCCGTCACCACAACGCAACACGCAACTGGCTGGTCGTGAAGCTCAACACCGACGATTCAGCACTCTTTGGCTTGGGTGACGCGAGTGCTATGGAGGACGACGACAAGGTTCTGCAACTGGTGCAGCGTTTCGTCGAAGAGTATCTGGTGGGGCAGGACCCCTTGGACCACGAACGGCACTGGCCCACCCTCTATCACGACCCCCATTCACGGGGCGGACGGCTGGCTGCCAGCGCCCTGTCGGGCATCGATATCGCCCTGTGGGATCTCAAGGGTAAGATTCATGGAAGCCCGGTCTATCAGCTTCTGGGTGGGGCTCAACGGCAGAGGATCAGGGTTTATGCCAACGGCTGGTACACCAACCCTGGTACGCCGGAGCAGAACGCTGAGGAGGCCAGAGCGGTTGTGGATATGGGATACACGGCGATGAAGTTCGATCCGTTCGGCCAGGAAAACTATTACAAGATCTCGCTGGCCGAGGCACAGCTCGCCGAGGACCGGGTGGCGGCCGTGCGCGCCGCCGTGGGGCCCGAGGTCGACATCCTCGTCGAAGCACACGCCAAGTTCAACGTCATGACCGCGATTCAGCTGGCGGCGCGGCTGCACTGCAGCGGCCGACGCTGCGGCCTGCGTAAGCGGATACGCCGCTACCTGAAGCCGTATCGGCGGGATCGGACCTTTCTCGCCTCCCTCGTTTCTTCGGTAGGCCGGGCCCTGGTTGTTGCCTACCTGTTGGCGCAGCTGTGGGCTACCGAGGTGAGTGCCCAACCGTCCTTCAGCTCCTCCTCGCCGGCCAACGCTAAACACAACATCGCAGTCGGCAGCAACATCACGGCTACCTTTTCCCAGGCGATCGCTTCGGGCACCGTGTCGAGCTCGACCTTTGTGCTGCACGGAGGTTTCATCGGCAAACATTCAACCGGAGGCACCGCCAGCACCCACAAGGACGCTACCTACACCGGCGGCGGCACGACGACCCTGACCCTCAATCCCGGAGCTAACTTCGCACCGGGAGAGCTGTTGAGCGTGACCTTGACGACGGGCTTGCAGAATGGGAGCGCGCAGGCGTTGTCGGCGGCGAAAGTGTTTCAGTTTATGGCGGCAACCAGCGGTGGGCCGGCGGTGTTCAGCAACGCATCCCAAAACTTTGGGACGGGCAGTGATGGGACCTTCGAGGTTGTTGCAGGCGATGTGGACGGAGACGGCGATCTGGACCTGGCGGTCGGTAACCACACTGGGCAGAATGTCGTGTATCTGGGCGATGGGGACGGGACGTTTGCTACGGCCGGCAACAATTTTGGCCCAGGGGGCGGGCAAACATGGACGGTGCAGTTTGGCGACGGGGACGGGGACGGCGATCTGGACGCAGCGTCGGCTGAATACAACAGCCAGAATCGCGTCTACTTCGGAGACGGAGACGGTACCTTCGACACGACGAACACCAACTACGGTACCGGCATTGACAAAACGGTTCAGATACTGCTCGGCGATCTGGACGGCGACGGCGACCTCGACCTGGTTGGCGGAACCTACACGTTGCAAAACGTTGTGTACATGGGAGACGGAGACGGGTCCTTCGATACGACCAGTCACAATTTCGGCACCGGTACCGACAATACTCGAGCCCTGGCACTTGGCGATGCGGACGGGGATGGCGATCTGGATCTATTTGTCGGCAACAACGCGGCGCAGAATGTCGTGTATTTAGGGGACGGGGACGGCACCTTCGATCCGACCAAGGAACTGCTGCCGGGCGAGGTCGTAGATGTTTCGCTGACCGCGGGGTTGAAGAGCACCAGTGGTGATGCGATGCAACCGCCTCGGGTTGTTCAGTTTCGCGGAACGGTGCTCAAGGGGCCGACCGTGTTCAACCTCAATACGGCCAACATTGATGCCGCGACGAATGCCACCTTCTCCATGCCGCTGGGCGATCTCGATGGCGACGGCGATCTGGATCTGGTCGAAGGTAATTACAACGAGTTGAACAAGGTGTATTTGAACAACGGCGACGGTAGCCTTGGCGCTGCCAGCAATGTGGATACGCCAACCAATTTCACCCATGCCGTGTCAATGGGCGATCTCGATGGAGACGGCGACCTGGATCTGGCCGTTGCCAACCGGAACCAGGTGAATCGGGTGTATCTCGGCAGCGGATCCGGGGCATTCGCTTCGGGGAACAATATCGATACGCCGACGAACACGACCAATTTCGGGACGCTGGGAGACATAGATGGGGACGGTGATCTGGACTTCATCGCCGGCAACTACAGCCAGGTGAATCGTGTGTACCTGGGGACCGGATCAGGGACCTTCGCTACGGGCAGCGATGTGGATACGCCGACCAAAAAAACGTTTGCGGTCGCATTCGGGGACTTGGATGGGGACGGCGATCTGGATATTGCCGCCGCCAACAGAGATGAGCGGAACCGGGTGTATCTAAACAATGGCAACGGCACCTTTGCGTCGGGCAGCGATATTGCCACTCCCATGAATACGACGCTCGCCATCATGTTGGGAGATTTGGATGGAGATGGTGATCTGGATATGGTCGCTGGAAACTTTGGTCAAGAAAACCGAGCGTATCTGGGAGGCGGAGATGGCACGTTCGACACGGGCAACAATATTGCCGCGCCCACGAATTCAACCCGGGGCGGAGAACTGGGAGATCTGGATGGAGATGGAGACCTCGATTTCGTCGCGGGCAATCAGGGTCAAGTTAACCGGGTGTATCTAAGCGACGGCGACGGCACCTTCGCGTCGGGAAGCGACGTCGACACGCCGACGAATTCGACCATTTCGGTGTCGATCGTGGATGTGGATGGAGATGGCGATCTGGACCTGGCCATGGGCAATAACGCCCAAGTGAACCGCGCTTACCTCAACTCGGGCAACAAAGACGGCACCCTCACCGCCAGCGCCACCCTCGACGAGAGCAGTGCCATCAGCCTCACCTCCGCCGTCGATACTCAAGCCGAAGCGGTCGACCTATTTGACTTCAAGCTCACCGATGGGGCCGGCGGTGATGGACTGGCGTTGATCGTATCGAAGCTGGTCGTCAATACCTCCGGTACCGGCGCATTCTCCCAGGTGGCCTGGCTGCTCAACGGTCCCGACGCCAGCAACGTCAACGGCACCTACAGCTCCAGTACCAACACCATCACCTTCTCCGGCCTGTCAATCTCGATCGCGGACGCTGCCAACGAGACCTACAAGATTCGGGGTTATTACAGCGACACCACCGGTTTGGTTGATGGCGCGACCTTCTCGCTGTCACTGGATGGGGACACCGAGGTGACGGCTACCGCCGGTTCGAGTATGTCGGGCAGCAACACCGCGGTGAGCAATGCCACGGCCGCCAAAGTGGTTGCACCCCCTTTGCCGACCAACAACAGGGGGGTGCGTTTGTCGGAGAACGGTTCGGTACCGCTATCCACAAATGTGCTCAGCTTCGCCGATGCCTCCAGCACGACCGGACAGATCGTCTACTCCGTGCAGGTCGTCCCTGTGACGGGCAGGCTCACCAAGGGCGGCGCTACCATCGGAGCGGGAGGCACCTTCACTCAAGACGACATCGACAACGGCCGTATCAGCTACGCGCACGGTGGTTCCGAGTTTTTCACTGACCATTTCTTTTTTACGGTCAGCGGCACACCGGGTCTGGCCACCGCCAATACTGCCTTCCAAATCGAGATCGACGCGGTCAACGACACGCCGGCCCTCGATGTCCTGCGGGAGGTCCAGGTAGATGAAGGAGGAACGGTAGTCGTCAGCAACGGATATCTGCGGATCCTGGACGGCGATACCGTTGCGAGAAAGCTTACTTTCTCGGTGCACGAGGGTCCGTTTCACGGACGCCTGGACCGCAACAGCTTTTCCCAGGCGGACATCGACGCATCGCGAGTACGGTACGTGCACGATGGCGGGGAAACGAAGCGCGACAGCTTGCGATTCAGCGTCGCCGATGGCGCCGGAGCGCAGCTCGGCAGTACCTGGCTGCGTTTCGCGGTGCGGTCGCTCAACGACGGTCCGATCATCCCGTCGATCGAGAGTCCCCATATAAAGGAGGGGGAGCTGCTCGTACTAGACCTGGCCGCGACTGATCCGGAAGGCGCAACAATCCAGACGACGGTGACCGGACTTCCCACCGGGGCGACGCTCGACGGCACCATGCTCAAGTGGCTGCCCCTCTATGACCAGGCCGGATCCTATCCGTTGGCTGCTGTCTACGATGACGGTCAAGGCGGGACCAGCCGGCTTCGCATCGACATAAACGTCGCCGATTCCCCGGTGCCGATGCTTTTGCCCGAGCCGAGCTTGGTGGACTTTGGGGACGTGCCGGCTGGAGAGACCGCGGACAGAACGTTCGCACTGGTCAACCAGGCACCGGTCGCACTAGACCTCGCTCCGTTTTCGAGTACCTCCTCCAATCTGAACATTTCCAGTCCCGAATTTCCGCAAACTCTAGAACCTGGGGAGCGCGTCGACATTAGTGTGCGTTTTACCGCCACTGCCGACCGCGCCGACCTGCAGCAAGCGTTGCTGACCAGCGCTACGAAATTGGGGCCGGCGGAAGTACCCGTCGTCGGACGAAGTGTCTGGCGCCGACTGGTTGCAGACAACGACGAAATTGCTTTTCTGCCGGCGGTGATTGGCGACACCCGCTGGAAGCATCTGAACCTGAGCAATCCGGGAAACCTGCCGCTGGATGTCGTCGGTCATCTGCCCGACGACACGCCCTTTGGCGTCGAGCCCAGTGAATTGACCTTGCCGGGCGGCGAAGAACGAGTCATGCGCGTCCGCTTCGTACCTGTCACAATCGAACCTGCGGAGGGACTGCTAACGTTGACGAGTGAGCTTGGGCAGCTGGATATCCCGCTGCGAGGACTAGGGCGCGAACCTGAAAAAGGACAGGTCAGCATAGACTTCAATCCGGACCAGGGGAATCAGCAACAGAACCTCATCGGGGGTGCCATTCCCGGTTCGGTGTACGTGCTTCAGCTCCATGCCAAGGACGTGCCGCAGGTTTCAGGCTGGAGCGTACGTATCGACTACGACCCGGACGAGTTATCGTACGTAGAAGGAAGCTTTGCTCAGGGTTCCTTCCTCCGCCGGATTACGCCGCTCGAACGTGTGGGCGAGGGTTATGTGGAAGCCGGTGGTGATGCACTAGCCTGAATTATTCATAAAAATGCGGTGAGCCTCTGTACAACTGGTTGTTTTGCCCTACGTTAGGGTTACCCACAAACAACAACCAATCAAGAGGGCCACCGCAGATGGAAACTTCGCAGATCGCGCTATCGTTTGCAAACATCTCGGGCAAAAAGATCGAAGCTGATTTTGACGGTGGCATGACCACCAGTGATGGGGGCGCCCTGCTTCTGCGACCAGCGGAAGCCCGCACCGGGATCGTCGACCGAATCGTGGCGGCGATGTCGGATCGTCGACATCAAAGCTATATCGACCATACGTATACTGACCTCATCCGGCAGCGCGTATTCCAGATCGCCTGTGGCTACGTGGACGCCAATGACAGTGACGACCTGCGTTGCGATCCGGGTCTGAAAACCGCGTGCGACCGTCTGCCTCTGACGGGAGACGATTTGGCCAGTCAACCAACCATGTCTCGTTTGGAAAACAGTGTCAGCCGCTCGGATCTGTATCGCATCGGGCTCGCTTTGCTGGAAATATTCATCGAGTCTTACGACCAGCCGCCCAAGAAGCTCACCATCGACATCGACGACACGGACGATCCGGCACACGGCGCCCAGCAACTCACGTTGTTCCATGCCTACTATGACGAGTATTGCTACCTTCCGGTCCATCTCTACGAAGGGGAGTCGGGCAAATTGATCACGACGCTGCTGCGACCCGGTCGTAGAATGCGAGGCCGAGAGGCGGTAGCCATCCTCAAACGCGTGTTGGATCATTTGATCATGGTGTGGCCGAAGACGAAGATCACCTTACGAGGCGACTCACACTTCAGCACCCCTGAGGTGCACGACCTGTGCGACGGATACGGTATTGATTTCATTCTGGGACAGGCGATCAACAACAAGCTCAAGGCACTCGGCGAACCGCTGATGGAGCTGGTGGCGGCGCTGGCCGAGCAGAGCGATGAACCGGTGCGGCTTTTTGACCGCTTCGAGTATCAGGCCAAGAGCTGGCCCCGACCGCGCCAGATTATCTACAAGGCCGAGATCACACAAGGCAAAGCCAACCCGCGCTTCGTGGTGACCAATATCCGCAACCGCACTCCCGAGTTTCTGTATGAGGAGATCTACTGCGCTCGTGGGCGGTCGGAAGGCTTCATCAAGAATCACAAGACCTACCTGCAGTCCGACCGCACCTCCTGCCACCGCTTCTCGGCCAACCAATTTCGCCTCTTCCTGCACAGCGCGGCCTACGTGCTGCTGCACACGATCCAACAGATTGGCATGCGCGGCACCCAATGGACGACGTCCAACTTTAACACGATCCAACTCCGGGTGCTCAAAATCGGCGCCCGCGTGCGGGAGCAAGCCACCAAGGTCCGTTTTCACTTTCCGACGTCATACCCGCTCAAGGATCTGATGCGCACCGTCGTCCTCAACCTCGACACCTCATGATGCTTTGCGATGTCCCACTACATCCACGCACACGATCCACCAAGGGACCCGACTGTCCCAATGACATCCAAAAGAGGCTCAGATCTCCCAGACAACACCTCGACGACCGACAGCACTCGATCAACCCGCTACCAAAACGTCCAGCCATTGACCAGCGCACCGAATTCGTTCGCTTGGTGCGGATTCATGAATTATTCAGGCTAGGTGGTGAGAGTCTGGCAAAGGGGAACGGGGTTCTGGGGACCCTCTCATTCCAGGTGGACGACGGATTCTCGGGTCGGACCGAGCTGTCCGTGAGCCGGGTGACGTGGCATCGTGACGACTGGATCGGGCTCGATCGCAATATTGTCTACGCCTCGGCAAACATAACGGCCGCGGATGTGACATTCATTAACCCCGCTGATTTCAACGCCGATGGCAGTGTCGACGCCGACGATTTCCTGCTGTTTGCGGATCAGTTTGGTCGCCGTGTGCCGCCGGCCGAGCCGCGTTTCGATCTGGATGGCGATGGCCGCGTCAACCACCAGGATTTCTTCCTCTTTGCCGACCTGGTTATCCAGGAGGATTGAGTTGCTTCAAACCTGTCTTGGTAGTTTCTTCAGCGCAAACCCTCGCTCGAGCTTCCTGCTGACGCACCATCGGTAGCGTCCCGGCCCCGCTTGTGAGCGCGATCACTCCGTATTTTCCCTCACATTGCTATATTGAGCCATCACGCGCTCCTATTTTCGTAAGGGGAGCACATTCCATTCTAGGGAGGAAGATATGGAACGGTCCGGGTACAGCAGGATTTTGCCTTGTCTCGCAGTTGCGATTTTCATGGCTCTCGGTGGGGCCGGTACGGTCACCGCCGTAGAAACACCAGAGGTCGAACCAGTGGAGCTCACCGTCGCCGCCTCGGGCGCCAAGGTGTCCTTCTCCATGTTTGGCACCGATCTCCGATTGTTCACGACGATCCGCATCGTTTCTGACACAGATGATGATACCGATGGTATCAGGATTGCCATGGGAAGGGCCCGGGGTGAACGCCGCAATGCATCGATTCGCACCACTGGTGCGACACCCGGCTCGTATTCTGTGGAGCTTGTGGATATGCAAGGTGAGGTCGTCACCCTCGATCTCGCAGTGATTGTCGAAGGTTTCGAAGCTCCATCCGTGCCCGAGGTCAACAGGCCGCACATCAACATTCCGATCGACGGAGGGCGCGAGTCCTTCTCCATGCAGGGCCCGGATGTGGGGTCGTTCACGGCGATTCGAGTTGTGGCCGACGCCGACGGAGACACGGATGGCATCGTCATTCGTATGGGTCGGGCAAGGGGTCAGCGCCGAAACGCCTCCATCCGCACCAACGATGCCGAGCCGGGCGAATACTCGGTTGAACTCGTCTACGGGCAAAGCGGGCGGACCCAACTAGGGTTGACATTGCTCGTCTTCGAGCTTGCAGCTCCGGATGTACGACCGGAACGAATCGAACTTGCGCTCGATAGCCAGCAGGTGGATTTCGAATTGAGAGGTCCCGGTCTCGGTCTTTTCGAGGAGATTCGCCTGCTAGACGATGAGGCTGGTGACAATACTGAAGGAATGGCCGTCGGGATGTCACCAAGAGCAGCTGCAGACAGGCGCGGTGCCTGGGCGAGGGCCGATGACGGAGCTTCTCCCGGTCTGTATCGCGTCGAACTGATCGACGGCGACGGTGAGGTCTACGAGCTGGACCTGGAGATTGAGGTTGAAGGGGAGCCGCCGCAGGATGAAGGGGATTCTGACGATGTCGCTGTGGATGATCGCGATCACTCGTCTGATGGCGGCGGCGGCTCTTTCTTCGGCGGTGGTGATGTGGACCAGGAGGTTGTCGGGAAGGCGTTCAAGGTAGAAATCAACGGTCAATTCATCCCCATTGTAAGCGTCTCAGGAGGAGATCTGCATGCTGAGACAGCTGAAGCCAGCTCAGGCAGCAGCCAGCACAACGAGTCCACCATGGGTCACAACTACATCACCAACCTGACGTTGGAGTCTTTTTTTACTTCGGACAGTCACGTGATTCAGCATCTGGTGATGGAATGGATCGAGGAGTCCGGAGGCCCCGTTGATGTTGCAATCACCGAACTGGCCAAAGACGAGTCCGTCGTGAAGACCTACCTCTATTCGAATTGCGTTCCCGTTGCCTACGTGCCGCCTAGGGTGGCGGCCGATGCTGGCGAGATTCTGAAGCACGAATTGACCCTGAAGCCGGGTCGGTTGGAGGTATCCAGCGCCGAGCCAAACCCCAAGGAGTATTTTGCGCCCGAGGCGATGGACCTGTTGAACTCATTTTTCGAAGCTCTTGTGGCCAGTGCGGAGGCTGCACAAACACAATCAGACCAATTGATCTTCTCAAAGTATTTCAAGCTGGAGGTGGTAGGCATATATCAAGAGGTCCCAGGCGTCGTGCGCGTAGCGCCCGGAGCGGTGTTTTGGGTAGTCGAGGAAGCAACCAGGGGAGATGAGCCAGACATGGAGTACGCCTGGTCGTTTGATCGATTGGACGACTGGACTTTCGACGTGCAGGTCGGCCCTGGTGCTATAAAACTACAGGAGTGGGCCGACAAGGCTCTCAAAACCGGAGGCGGAGGAGACGCGCTCGACAGGTCGTTGTCGCTGCGCCTGCTGGCCCGGGACAAATCCACAGTTGTGGGTAGCATCCACGCCCGGGGAAGGCCAGTCGAGGTGACCGCGTCCGATAACCCGGACCACGAGCTGAAGGTGATCCAATACACTATCGAAGTCGAACACCTCTCGTTCGACGAATCGAATTAGCAACACCAAACCCTGACCGGGCCATCGAGACTGACGAGCATCACCGGTTTGTCGACGATTGGTCGTCGCTGGTTTCGATGGTGAAGTCGATATCTCGAGTAACCTGGAGCAGTGAGCTGCGTAACGGGAACTTATCTATCAATGTCGCGGGGTTCGCAATTCTACTGCGTTTTGATGGACTTGCTTGTTCGGATTCCCCTCGTTCATCATATTATCAAAGAGAATTGACAGGTGAGGGGTGCCCCCTCACTTCCTTTTATCTGAATCTTTTCCTACCCCAAGGAGATCCCCATGGCACTGAGAATCAACGACGAAGCCCCCAACTTCACCGCCGAGACTACTGAAGGTACGATCACCTTTCACGACTGGATCGGCGACGGCTGGGCGATTCTATTTTCGCACCCGAAGGATTTCACGCCCGTCTGCACCACTGAGCTAGGCGCCATGGCCGGGTTGAAACCCGAGTTCGCCAAACGCAATTGCAAGGTTCTGGGCATAAGCGTCGATGGCGTCAGCGACCATCAGAAATGGTCGAAGGATATCGAATCTTCCCAGGGTCATGCGGTCAATTACCCGCTGGTCGGCGATCCCGAGCTGAAGGTAGTCAAAGCCTTTGATATGCTTCCCGCCGATGCTGGCGACAGCTCCCAAGGCCGCACGCCGATGGACAACGCCACGGCTCGTTCGGTTTTCCTCATTGGTCCCGACAAGAAGATCAAAGCGTCGTTGACCTATCCGATGAGCACCGGCCGCAACTTCGCGGAGATCCTGCGCCTGCTGGATTCCTGCCAGCTCACCGCGGAAAAGAAGGTGGCCACGCCGGTCAACTGGCAGCAGGGTGACGATGTGATCATCGTTCCGGCGGTCTCGGACGAGGATGCCAAGAAGACCTATCCGGATGGCTGGAAGACGCCGCTGCCGTACATCCGCATCGTGCCACAGCCGAAATAACCGACAGCATCATCATTCGGCGGAAAGCGAATTCAACGGGTGCCTTCACTTCAGGTGAGGGCACCCGTTTTGCGTCATGGCCGCGCACCCGATTCGCTCCGCCTACGCCTCCTTTCTATATTCTACGTCAGTACAGCAGTGAGCTCGAATGTTGCCGACCAGGCAGGGAGATGCAGCCATGTTACCGAAACTACCATTTGGCAGGACGGGCAACGAGAGCACCCGAACCCTCTTTAGGGGCGCTGCTTTCAAGAAGGATTCAGGCCCAGAGGCGGCTGAGCGTGCACTGGCGATGTTGTTCGAGCACGGGGTCAACCATATCGACACCGCGCGCGGTTACGGCGGTGGGAATTCCGAGACCCTCATCGGCACCTGGATGGGGGAGCACCGGGACAAATTCTTCCTCGCCACGAAGACCGGCGAGCGCACCCGGGAAGGTGCGGAGAAGGAGCTCGCCACTTCTTTTGAGCAACTACAGACAGAGCAGATCGACCTGATCCAGATGCACGGCCTCACCGGCGAAGAAGATTGGGAGACGGCGATGGGTCCCGGCGGCGCGCTGGAAGCCCTGGTACAGGCGCGCGACAATGGCCGAGTGCGTTTCATCGGCGTGACCGGACATGGACTCGTAACCCCCAAAATGCATACAAAGAGTCTCGAGCGATTTCCGTTCGACTCGGTTCTGTTCCCTTACAATTATGTGCTGGCGCAAGACAGCGAGTATGATGATGATGTGCAGCGGTTGGTCGAGCTATGCGTCGAGCGTCAGGTAGCCGTGCAGATCATCAAGTCGATCGCCCGCCGTCCGTGGGGGGAGCGCGAGCGCACCCGCGACCCATGGTACGAGCCGCTGGAGGAGCCGGAGGATATTCAGCGGGCGGTGGATTTCGTCTTCAACATGGGCGACGTGTTCATCAATACGGTGTCCGATCTGAATGTTCTGCCGCTGGTGCTCGATGCCGCGGGCCAAGCCGGTCCCCGTCCACCCGATGCGGAGATGGCGGAAATGTCGCTGCGCATGGAGATGGCCACGATTTTCGAACAGCGCGAAACCGTGTAGATCCAAACTGTGTAGATCACCTGCGGATGCGTCGTGCCTCGACGTCAGCCGACATTGATCATCCCAAGCAAGAGAGAAACTATGGCCGGTCCTCGTCTCACCTATCCAGATTTTACTTCTGATGGCAAATACAATGTCATCGGTACCCGTCCTGTCCGTCATGATGGTCTCGACAAGATTACGGGTAGAGCCATCTATGGCGCCGATGTGCGTATACCCGGGTTACTTTTCGGGAAGGTTCTGCGCAGCCCCCACGCCCATGCCCGCATCGTCTCCATCGATACCTCAAAAGCGCTAGAGCTGGAAGGCGTGCGCGCCGTGGCCACGGCGGACGACCTGGTGGAGACGGTGGACAAGCTGTCGACGGTTGGGGAGTCGATCGTCAACATCCGCGAGCTCGCCAAGAATTCGCTGGCCTCCGACAAGGTGCTCTACAAAGGCCATGCCGTGGCAGCGGTGGCTGCCACCAACCCGCATATCGCCGAGGAGGCGCTCGACCTGATCGAAGTCGTGTACGAACCGCTGCCCCCTGTCGTCGACGTGCTGGAAGCGATGAAGGACGACGCCCCACTGCTGGACGAGACCCGCACCACCAAATCGTTGGGGGAGGACACCGGGAAACACAGCAATGTCGCCTCTCACAATCGCAGCGAGATGGGAGACATCGACAAGGGATTTGCCGAAGCGGATGTTGTCGTCGAACGCGAGTTCCACACCGCAACGATTCACCAGGGCTACATCGAACCACACAACACCACGGTGCACTGGCGTGACGATGGCAGTGTCACCGTTTGGGTCAGCACTCAGGGTTCCTTCGACATCCGCGCTCAGGTCGCGGAGGTATTGCAGGTCCCGGTATCGAAGGTGAAGGTGATTCCCTGCGAAATCGGCGGCGGTTTCGGCGGCAAGTTCTCCATATACATGGAGCCGGCGGCAGCGGTCATGTCGCGCAAGACGGGACACCCGGTTAAGATGGTGATGTCGCGATCAGAAGTGTTTGAAGCCAGCGGACCGGCGCCCGGCTCGTATATCAAGGTCAAGATGGGGGGCACGAAGGACGGTACCATCGTCGCCGCCGATGCGTACCTGGCGTATGAAGCCGGGGCCTATCCGGGTTCGGCTGTCGGTGCCGGCGCTTCGTGTATGTTCGGTCCGTACAACATCGCCAACGTGCGCATCGACGCTTACGACGTGGTCAACAACAAACCCAGGTCGGCGGCCTATCGCGCTCCCGGGGCGCCCAACGCCGCTTATGCCTCCGAATCCGTCATCGACGAGCTGGCTGAGAAACTGGGCAAAGATCCGCTGGAGATGAGGAAGAAGAACGCCGCTCACAAAGGCACGCGCCGTGCCGACGGCACCGTCTATACGGACATCGGCTGCATCGAGACCACCCAAGCCGCTATGAACTCCGACCACTACAAGAGTCCGGTTCCCAGCGGTCCGAACCGGGGGCGTGGGGTCGCGTCCGGATTCTGGTTCAACGGCGGTGGACAATCGGCGGCGACGTTGAGCGTCAATCCCAACGGCACGGTCAACCTTATTGAGGGCTCTCCCGATATTGGCGGCAGTCGCGCCTCCATGGCGATGATCGTCGCCGAGACGCTCGGTCTGACCGCCGCGGAGGTAAACCCGATGGTTGCCGACACCGACTCCATCGCCTATACCGATGGGACGGGCGGCAGCCGGGTCTGCTATGCAACGGGGTACGCATGTTTCCTCGCCGCCGAGGACATCAAAGAACGGATGTGCATCCGTGCCGCCAAACAGATGGAATTGGATGAGGGCGAGGTAGAATTTACCGACGGCACCTTCGTCTCCAAGTCGGACTCCAGTAAGAAACTCACCTTCAAAGATGTCGCTGCGGAACAGGGCGCCACCGGCGGTCCCATCGAGGGTTGTGGGGCTATAAATGCTTCCGGAGCCGGCAACGCCTTCGCTACCCATATCGTCGACGTCGAGGTCGATACGGAGACTGGCAAGGTGACGATCCTGCGTTACACGGCGGTGCAGGACGTGGGCAAGGCGATTCACCCCAGCTACGTCGAAGGCCAGATTCAAGGTGGTGTGGTGCAGGGGATCGGTTGGGCGCTCAGCGAAGGGTATTTCTACAATGAAGATGGCGCGATGGCCAATCCCACCTTCCTGGACTACCGCATGCCCACGACGCTCGATCTACCGCTGATTGAAACGGTCCTGGTTGAGGTGCCCAATCCGGGTAGCCCCCACGGCATCCGCGGAGTCGGTGAAGTGCCGCTGGTGCCTCCCATGGCCGCCGTTGCCAACGCCATCTATCAGGCGACGGGCCAGCGCATGCAGGAGCTTCCCATGAATCCCGATCGGGTTCACTCCGCTTTACAGGGGAAGCAAAACGCGTACGGGGAAGCAGCCGGCTAGGCAGAGGCCGGCGGAAGAATACGTTCTGTTTTGAGAGTGCTGGTCACTGGTGGAGCCGGGTATATCGGCTCCCACACATGTGTCGAGCTTCTACAGTCGGGTTTCGACGTCTTCGTCGTCGACAACCTGGTGAACAGCGACCAAGAATCGCTCTTACGGGTTCAGCAGATTACCGGTAAGAGCCCAGTTTTCCGTGAAGTAGACCTGCTCGATCGGGCAGCCCTCAAGCGCGTTTTCGACGACTGCAAACCTGAGGCCGTCATTCATTTCGCCGGGCTCAAGGCGGTCGCGGAGTCGGTCGCCGATCCGTTGCGCTATTACCACAACAACATTACCTCCACGCTCGTACTCTGTGAGACGATGCTGGAGTGTGGGGTCGACACCCTAGTCTTCAGCTCCTCGGCCACGGTTTACGGCGACCCTCCTTCCGTGCCCATCACAGAAGACTCCCCCTTGTCCCCAGCCAATCCATACGGTCACTCCAAACTCGTGATCGAGAACATCCTGCGCGATCTCCAGGTGGTGGCGCCCAGCTGGAACATCGCCTTGCTGCGCTATTTCAATCCGGTGGGTGCCCACCCCAGCGGCCGCATCGGAGAGGATCCCCGCGGCATACCCAACAACCTGTTCCCCTATGTGACCCAAGTTGCCGTCGGCAGACTGTCCGAGTTGTCGGTCTACGGAGGAGATTACCCGACACCGGATGGCACGGGTGTTCGCGACTTCATCCACGTGGTCGATCTGGCACGGGGCCATATCAAAGCCCTGGAAGCTTTAGGTGCTGGCATTGGTCTGGAGGTCTTCAATCTGGGCACCGGCCGCGGCCACAGTGTTCTCGAAGTGCTCAACGCGTTTGGGGAGGCGGTAGGGCATTCCGTTCCGCATCGGATCGTAGAACGCCGTCCGGGGGATGTGGCCGTCAGCTACGCCGACGTATCGAAGGCGAATACGCAGCTGGGATGGCGCGCCGACCACAGCTTGAACCAGATGTGCGCCGACGCGTGGCGCTGGCAGCGCGACAATCCCAACGGTTACCGTGCCGCCTGACGGGGTTTGCCGGATCAGCCCTTGGTTAAGGATGCGCCAAGTGCAGTGATCATTCTAGACGTGATAAGCGAAAACCTTGGCCTGAAACATCCTTATACGGATTGCAACCATGTCACCAATCTCCGACAGGTCGCTCTTGCCGTTCCAGGTGACTACCCGATCGACCGTATCTCCCTTTAGGATGTCGCATTCATCGAAGGTCATCCCGGCAACCGGATCCACATCCGGGTGAATCCGCGAGGGGATCAGACGCAGAATCTCGACCTTGATCCACCCACCGGGTCGGCAGCGGTAATTGAGCCGCAGCTGGTCTGCCGTTCGCGTTACGGTCGGAATGGTAAAGCGACCTTCGACTTTCGTCTCCAACCCGCAGAATCTATGTGGGCCCCAGCGAGCCCACTGTATGGCCCGTGAACCTTCGGCCTCACTATCTGGCTCATTGTGCAGCGTCGGGTTGGCGCCGTAAAGCGATCCCCAGGAGCCGTCGGGTAGCTCCACGATGCCGCTGCCCCATGGTTGGGCCATCGCCGAATCTGCCGTTCCCGGACCGCCCACTGGAATAATCGGCTTGCGTTCGGGGCGTTGCCAAATCAGGCCATCGCGACTGACGGCGAGCTGGCTGTCCATATGGTCCGTGGCGTGATGGTAGGCCTGCACCAACATGCAATGAAGATCATCCCCACCTGGATAGGGAAAGTAGTCGCCGCCATAGAAGGAGAGGTCCGGATCGTCCTGCCCGTCGGGAAAGATGAGGAGTTTGGGAGCGGGCCAATTCCAAAAATCCTTGGTTCGGGTCAGACCAATCGCCCGGTGGAAGATACCGTCCTCCGAAACGCCGCTACCCACAAGCTCGAACTGTTCCTGGGGCACCCCTTGAATACGACAGTAGGCATAATAGTAGCCGGACCGTTCGTCGTATCGCAGTGAGAGACCCCCATCCATCGGAAAATTCGCCAGAATCTTGTCCGAGCGTTTCCAGTGGATGCGGTCGGGTGAGGTCCACCCGATCACCCGGCCCTTGAGAATCAGTCTGGGACCTTTGTACGCCGGTCCCAGGTACTCCTGATCTGCCCACCACTTCGAGATATCCTCATCGTCGACCTCCTCGCCTTCGTTGGCGACCTCGCCGGTTTCCGAGTTGATCAAACCCCCCTCGCAACCCATGCCTTTGAACCGTTCTTCCGGAGGAGCGGTTGGATCCTCGCATACCGCCTTGAGCATATCGCCCCCTACCTCCGTGACCAGATTGTTATCTTTGGATCCGTTCTTCTCGATGACGCCCAATGAAGGGCGAGTCCACTTGTATCCATCTTCACTAACGGCGTAGGCGACGTGTCTTCCCTGATAGTAGAGCAATTGGTAGCCATCGTCCGCTTTCCAAACCCGTACGGTATTGCTCAGACCTTCGAGATCGCCATCGAACTCGAGGGGATCCGATTTGTCTGCTTCCTCTATCGCTAGGCGAACACCAATCGGCGCATCGTAAAGCTCGAAGGCACCGCTCCGGTCGACGGCACGATGCCCCGGAAACACCTCGGTGAGATCGACCAGCGGCCGCCAGTTGCCGGTGTTTTTCCTCGGTCTAACCCAATCTCCAGGAAAATAACCGCGTCCATCCTTCCATTCGTTGCTCATCTAACTTTCGTCTCCAATCGATCGTTGCTGTTCCATCGTCTATGCTGTGGCAGCGCTGACTGTTTCCGTCTTGCCGCGCAGCATCGCCGCGATGGCAATGCCGCCGATTCCCTGCTCGACCATATGCCAGACGGCATCCACCAGGATAAGCTTGCCCATAGCTCCAAACTCGACGCCGTGCAATACAACAGCGTGGGGCAGCACCCATAGGAGCCCAATGACTGCGCCGAAACGCAAACCCTCGCAAACCGCACCGCCCCCTCCGTAGCCCTTGGGAAAGATGTAGGCCATCAGAAGTCCGAGAATCAGGTAGCCGAGAACGATGAACTGCATTTTTGCTTCAGGCAGGGGAGCCGCTACGCTGTTTTCGTCGTAGAAGGTACCCATGATCGACATGTGCCAGAGCCCCCCCAGAAGGAACATGACTAAGCCACCCCCGATTGCCGCGGCAGCGAGCTTTCCGTAGTTCATGATAGACCTCCATGTTTTGATGGACGGATTCGACCATACTATACTTCTGATACCGCCTGAAGGCTACTGAAATCTGAATCGGGTGCTGTCGCCCTTCGACAGGACACTTCGACGCCAGTCGCCCGACCACTGGAGGCGCATTGAGGTACTTCGCATTCGGATCCAACATGGGAGCCGAGCAGATGAAGGAACGCGGTGTCCGCTTCTCGAAACGAGTGGCCGCCGTTCTGGATGGGTGGTGTATGGAGTTCAGCAAACAGGCCGCGCGGAACCCGCGCGAGGGTTTCGCCAATATTGTGCCGGATCAAGCCAACCGGGTCGAAGGTGTGCTGTATGAGATTGAAGCTGAGGATCTGGTGAAGCTCGATGTCTACGAGGGTTACCCAGACCAGTACACTCGACGCGAGATGGTCGTTGCCTGCGACGGACGCCAGGAAACGGCCGTTGTCTATATTGCCCAACCGGACAAGGTGAAAGGCGGACTGCAGCCGTCGACCGAATATCTGGACCGGATCCAGAACGGAAGTGATCTGCTCTCCGATGCGTACCGCGACAAGCTGTCGAACTGGGAGTCCATCGATTGATCGCGTCGCTCCATAACCCGGTCCCCAGGTAGAAATGCAACGCATCGTATCGCTGCTTCCCAGCAGCACTGAAATCGTTTGCGCCCTCGGCTGTGAGGGAAACCTCGTCGGTCGCTCACACGAGTGCGATTTTCCAGAGTCCGTGCGCCAGCTTCCGGTCTGTACCGGACCCAAGTTCGATCCTGACGGCACCAGCTATGAAATCGACCAGCGGGTAAAGGCGATTCTGCAGGAAGCGGTTTCGGTATACCGCGTCGACGCCGACCTGCTTGACGAGCTGTCACCCGACTTGCTGGTAACCCAGTCCCAGTGCGAGGTGTGCGCGGTAAGCCTCAAGGAGGTCGAGGAGGCGGCTTGCAATCTGCTGCATTCAAAACCCGCGATCGTCGCTCTCGAGCCCAGACGGCTGGAGGATCTTTGGAGCGATATTTCCACGGTTGCTGCGGCGCTGGGTATCTCGGATCGGGGTCGCGATCTCGTTACGCAACTGAAGCTCAGGCTCGACCGCATCTCCACGACGGTTGGCGACCACTTCCGCCGGCCGCGCGTCGGCTGCATCGAGTGGTTCGATCCACTCATGGCAGCGGGAAACTGGATGCCCGAATTGGTTGAGCTCGCCGGCGGCAGCAGCCTCTTCGGCGAGGCAGGCAAACATTCTCCCTGGTTGGAGTGGCAGGCCCTGGCCGGAAACGACCCCGAGATCATTCTCCTTTTGCCCTGCGGATTCGACATGGAAACCTGCCGGCGAGAAATGCGCTCACTGACTCAGCGTTCGGAGTGGTATGAGCTGGAGGCAGTCCGCACCGGAAGTGTGTTCGTGACCGACGGCAATCAGTATTTCAATCGCCCCGGCCCGCGGTTGGTGGAGTCGGCCGAGATTCTTGCTGAGATTCTCCATCCCGATCTCTTCCCCGCCCAGCATGAGGGCACGGGGTGGCAGCGGCTCGAGACCCTTTGACGAACGGGGCTGTTGGGATCTACATGAATCGCATAGAAGGTCGTACAGTTTGACAACGAAAACGAGAAGTCGTGTTAGCTGGGGGCTGCTCTTTGCAGCCGCGTTATGGAGCGGGTGCGGCGACGATGATAACCCGATGGCTCCGGGGACCGAGCTTGTTGGATTGTGGATTCTGGTTTCGTCCAACGAGCTGAGCGCCGAGAGCATCGAGCGCATTCAACCGCGGCTCATCTTCGACGCCGATGGCAGAATGACGATTACCCGGATGCTTGACGGGGTTGTCACCGAGGACACGCGACGGTGGACGGTCGATACCAAAGGCATTCTGCAAGAGACCTTGATCGTCGACGGGCAGGAGGTGATACGCGTATGGCGTTATTCCCTGCAGAACGGCACTTTGACCCTAGTCCACGAAACGGAAACCGGTGAGGTGCGTTTTAGCGAGGTGTACGAAAGGGGATAGCACCTGGCGGTAATAGCTACCACGGCGCTCGAATCCATCTGGCGCAAGTACGAGAATCCATTCCGGCGGGACGCTGCGGACGCTCGCCCTGCGGATCCGCGTGGCACGGGCATTGCATTCCATGACGCCCAAGGCCGACACCGGCCCAACCGCAAGGAGGTGGGCGATGGATGTATTCCAGCCCGGAGACACGGTGGCATTCACCTGCAGCAGCGATCGAATCGTCGGACAGGTGGAAGAGATCAGAGACGGTCACGAGGGGAATTTTTTGCTCGTGGTACGGCAGGGTCTTCCGCTATTGGGATCGCGTTACGTGGTTCTTTCGAGCTACGCGAAGAAACTCGCCGCCAGACAGGCTCCCCAGGTCGCCTGAGCGGCTTTCCCTAACGTCCTTCGAGGGCTTGAAAGATGACGTCCTCGACCTCGGCCTTGCGGAAAGGTTTCTCCAGACGCCAGTCGAACTCACGCAGGCGGGGATCGTCGGCCGTTATGCCCCATCCGGTGGACAGCACGGTGACAAGGTGCGGATCGATCTGTTTCAAGGTGCGCGCCAACTCGTCTCCCGGGACTCCAGGCATTCCCAAGTCAATCACCGCTACATCCCAACATCCCGGTTCGAACTGAGCTTGGGCCTCGCGAGGGTCTAGAAACGTTGCCACCTCGTGATGGTTCGACAGGAAGCTCGAGATAATCTTGCACACGGCCGGCTCATCGTCGACGACGAGAATCCGGGCCCGTGCAGAGCGATCAATCTCCCCGGGCGGCTCCGGGCGATCCTCGGTGACAGCAGACTCCTTCCACATCGGAAGGAAAATTTCGAACTCAGCGCCTTGACCCGGTGAGCTCCGGACCCTGATACTGCCACCCCATCGGTTCAGGGTATCTTGAACCGTGGTCAATCCCAATCCGCTGCCCACACTGCTTTTGGTGGTGAATAGCGGCTCGAAGATCCGTCTTTGCGTCTCCTCATCCAGTCCGACGCCCGTATCGCCAATGGTGAGCTGGACACCACCATCGGTCGATCTGGTGACAATGGTGATGCTGCCACCTTCGGGCATGGCATCGACGGCGTTCAGAAGGAGATTGGTCAGCATGTCGAAGATTTCGGACTCGGTGCCGCCTATGGCGGGAACCTCCTCCAGCTGCATATCCACGCTGATCGCAATGCCCTCAGCTTCAGAACGGTCCTTCCACATAGGCCGCGTGCCTTCCACGGCCTGTACCACGATCTCATTGAGGGTCACCGGATACAGATGGCTGCGATCCTCTCGACGCGCGGATCCACGCAGGCGCTTCACCAGCTCGCTAGCGCGCAGGGTGGCGGATATAACCAGATCGATTTCGTCCTCTGCCATCGGATCCAGGTGGTGCAGCTTGGACAGCTCGGCGTGCCCCAGGATCGCGGTCAACATGTTGTTGAAGTTGTGAGCGATGCCCTCGGCCATCTCTCCGATAGCGCGCACGCGCTCCATGCGGACCCACTCCCGCGCGTGATCTTGCGCCTCCTTGAAGAGGCGGGCGTGATCGATGGAGATGGCCACCTGCCCCAACAGGGGACGCATCACATCGATTCGCTGCAGGGTCTCCTCCTTCTGCTCCCGAGGGCTGGCGGTGGCAAGCACTGCCAGAACCCGGTCGTCTTTCTTGACCGGAATGAAATAGGACACCTTGCTGTCGAGGTCCTTGCGGTGGTCGACACTCGCGTCGAAGCGCTCATTCCAACCGTCGAGGACCTGCAGCTCTCCGGTGCGCGCCGTCAGCGGGGTAATGTTGGCGTCATTGAGGTCGTACCGCAGCCCGATCACGCCCGCTGATGTGCTCACGACCGTACCAGGTACGACTCGACCATCCTCGTATTGGCAGATGAAGCTGCGCACGACCTCGATACTATGCGTAGCCTCATCCACGAGGGCAACCATGAGGCTGCGAAAGATACCCGCCTTCACGATTTGTTGAGCCAGGCTGTCCAGCACCTGGTCGAGATTGAGGGACGCCGCCGCCATGTCACCGATGGCCTGCAGTGCACCCAGAAGCCGGCTCTTCTCCTCGAGGGTCTCATTCACTTCCTGGAGCTCCGCGGCCTGCTTCTTCAGCTTCTCTTCGGCCTGCTTGCGGTCGGTAATGTCGATCAACTGCACCTGGATGCCGTGTTTATCCCCATACATCACCGGCACGTTGTTCACCTCCACCACGCGGAGCTTCTTGTCTTTCCTGACGAGTGTTACTTCGAACGGTGGGATATCTGCGCCAGCTATCCTCCTGCGGATATTGTCCCCTATCACCGCCCTGTCCTCTTCCTTGAAGAGCTGCATGACATCGAAATCGGGACTTACCACCTCCTCCATCTCGTGCCCGGTGATGTCGGCGAGGCGCTGGTTGCAGAATACGAGAGGCTCTCCAGGGATGTAGAGACCCAAACCCACGACCGAGTTTTCTACCAGGGTGAGGTAGAGGTCGTCGGTCCGGCGTTCCAGGATGGGCCCGCCCGCCGTGTCCTGCCGGTGCCGGCTCCGGTGGCCGGGGGGCGTCTGGTCTGATGCGGCCATACTCTGTTTTTCCGTGCTCATCCGTCTTCCCGAACCGTTTCTAGTTCAAACTCTCGTAGACGATGGACAGCCACCGGTCGTCATCGATGAAACCCTGACCCCAACCTGACCATTCGTCAGGAACTCCATCGTTCTGGATCTGCTTCAACGATTTTGCAGCTTCTATTCCGGCGCGCACCAGCGCCGTAGATTCCTCGAGCATTCTCAGAAATCTCTTGAGATCGTCATGTGTGGCCAAGTCGCCGTGACCCGGAATGATCCGGGCGTCGGCGGGTATCTGTTGCTCGAGGGCGCGCACCGCATCGGTGTACCCAGCCACGGATCCGCCCGATCCCAGGTCGATGTACGGAAAGCGGCCGTTGAAAAAGAGGTCACCCATATGAACGACTTTCGATTTGGTGAAGAAGACAACGCCGTCCCCGTCGGTGTGGGCTTGCGGGAAATGCACCACCCGGAGCTCGTCTTGGTTGAAGTGAACCGAAAGGCCCTGTCGATAGGTGATCTCTGGGAAAGCAGACCGGGGCAGGGGCTGGTCATTCACCCTTCGTTCCAGCAGCCGGAGGCGAACGTTCTCGTGCGCCACGATCACACCGCGATCGCCAAAGATCGCGTTTCCGCCAGTGTGGTCGCCGTGGTGATGGGTGTTGAGGATAAACGCCGGAGCTGAGCCGCCGAGCTTTTGGACAACCGCCTGGATCTTGGCCGCCAGCGGCGCAAACTGATCGTCGATGATCAACGCGCCGTCCTCGCCAATTGACAGGCCGATGTTGCCTCCCCGGCCCTGCAGCATGTAGATCCCGTCTGCAACCTCGATCGGCTCGATCTGAACCTGGGAGAAGTCCCGCTGGGCTCCGGCACTTCCGAACACCACAAGGGCACCAAAAAGGGCGAGCTTGAGTCGATAAACCATGGTATATCTCGAACTCGGGTTACGTCTTGCTGGCCGACCATTTTGGCGGCCAGCGGTTAGTATACTGGTGTTACCAAGTTAGCAAATTTATACTACACGGCATACTGCGCGATCGCGAATGGTCGCGCCCGGCCGCGCCCGGTGTGCTCCTTAGAATGGAGAATCGAAGTGAAGATTACCGATCTCAAATGTGCCATCATCGGCAGCAATCCCGTCGTTCGCATCACCACCGACGAAGGAATCGACGGGTACGGGCAGGCTGAGCACGCCAAACGCTACTTGAAACCCCACGTCCTGTTCTACAGCGACATGATCCTCGGCAAGGATCCCACCGATGTGGAGCGGGTCATGACTGCGATCCGTCGGCGAGGTGCATTCAACCCGTGGGGCAGCGCCGTGAGTGCCATCGAAATCGCGCTCTGGGACATCGCCGGCAAGGCGGCGGGCGTGCCGGTATACAAGCTGCTCGGCGGCAAGGTGCGGGACAGGGTGCAGGTTTACAACGGCGCCGTCCGTTTCGAAATGGCGGGACACGAGCCGGAGGACTACGCCGAAAACATGCGCCGGATGAAGGCGTCGCCTGAAGGCTTCAGCATCATCAAACAGGCAGTAGCCTTCCACGGTTCTATGGCGGCTTCGGTGCCCGGGTTTCACTACGGGCAGGTGCAGACCGATCACCGCCATCCCCATCGCGGGGTGCTGACCCCGAAGGGTTTCAATCACTTGATCGCCTGCATCGAAGCGATGAAAGAGGTATGTGGGGATGAGGTGGGACTCGCCCTCGACGCGGGACCCGGAATGACCCCGGTCGACCTGCTGCGTCTGGCGAAGGAGTGCGAGCGCTTCAATCTGATGTGGATCGAGGATGCGCTGACCGGCGACTATGTCCCGTACGTGAACGCCGATGTCTATCGCGATGTGACTATCGCCACCTCCACGCCGATCCACACTGGGGAGCAAATCTACCTGAGGGAGAACTTCAAGGAGCTGATCGAACGACAGGCGGTGAATGTCCTCGGACCCGACCCGTGCGATATAGGCGGTATCGCCGAACTGAAATGGGTCGCCGAATACGCCGACCTGCACGGGATTCTGATGGCGCCCCACGGCACCGGAGACGGCCTCATCGGCCTTGCCGCTTTGGTACATATGTCCGCGGCACTGCCGCCCAACTACATCGCCTTCGAGTACCCCACTGGCAATCCGGAGTGGTGGTACGACATCGTCGACGGCCTACCGGATCCGATCGTCGCCGACAGCTTCATAGACGTCTGGGATGCCCCCGGCCTCGGCGTCACCTTCAACGAGAAGGCGCGGGAGTTCCTGAAGGAAGAAGACCAGGATTTCTTCGACTGACAGTTAGCTCCATCCGGCTTTTGCTGCCGCCGAATCAATCCTCCAGGTCAACCAGCACCACTTCGTGGAGCTCTACCCTGGGCACGACGATCTCCTGTGGCGTTCTCGTCATCTCCAGCGCAGAATCCTGCAACGGGAGCCTGGCCGCTTTCGCTTTGAATCCGTTGAGGACGATATGGATGTCGTGGATTGGGACGATCTCCTGGGTGAAGAAATAGCGGTAGATATCGCCGCCATCGATCTGCGGAGGATAGGGTGGCGACGGGTTGTTGAGCAGATGAATCATCAGCTCGCCGGAAGGACGGATGGCGGCGGTCACCTCGATCGCCTGGGGTGCGTCCACTTGGATCGGTGACGGTGTCCGCCCCACGATGTTGGCCAGCAGATGCATCAATGGTGGATAGGGAACCTCGACGTAGGCGCGCCCGATGTCGCCGGTGAAGTAATACGCCGAACCCTTGCCGAAGCGGTTGACGGTCACGGTGGGTTCGCCCGTGTCGTACTCCATCTTCGGATTGAACTCGGGCAGGGTATCTCCCTGCAGGCTGCTGCGGGTGCACAGGACCTCGATGTCGGCGTCGGGTCTGATTTCGATGGTGGACTCGATGCCGTAAAACGGCAGCAGTTGATATCCTGTCTCCGCGGCCAACTCGCCCTGGGGTACGTAGACAACGCCGTCTCCGGGACCGGTCTGGTGTGGTCCGGTGTGATCGAGACCGAGAACCTCTGCCAGCGCGAAGTTGCCCCGGCGTTGACCCAGCTCATCCATGGTAGAAGTTTGATGGGTCGCGATGAGGGTGCCCCCCTGTTCCACGTAGCGGCGGATGTTCTCCACCTGCGCATCCGCTATGCAGGCGCTGTTGGAGAGCACCAGGAGAGGGTAATCTAACAGGGTGTCGTCCCCCAACTGCTTGTCGTGCAGAAAATCCAGCAGGATGTGGGAGCGGCCCAGCATGTCGTAGAGGCCGTAGATATCCTTTAGGGTGTACCCTCCCTCCTTGCCGATGTTCTTGTAGAGCTCTGCGGAACGAAAGTCGCGGTTCAGGGTAGAATAGTGGACGGCGGCGTATTTAACCGTATCGCCGGCGACGTACTCTCGTCGCTTCTTGGCTTCGGCGAAGCCGAAACGGATCATATCGTCCTGGAGATAGGGCGAGGTGTAGTTGGAGAAGGCGCTGCCCCCGTTGGCGATGGCGCCCAGTATATGCTGGGTGAAGATCCAGCGCTCCGGGTAAACTGTCAGCCCGGATGCGATCCCGGGCATGCTTTGCTGTCCATGGCGCAGCAAAGAGTGAAAGGTTCCCTTGCCCCGGTTGATCTTGGAAACGTACCCGGTGTCGCGGCTCGAGCGGCTCATCTCGGTAAAGGCATACGCCGGAATATCCGCGAAGCCGAACATGTCGATCGGATGGCCCCGCACCCATGAGGTGTCCGGCCGGGTATAGTAGTTGAACTCCAAGATGCAATCGGGATGGGCTTCGCGAATGCGACCGAGGATATACTTTACTGCTTCTTTGGTCTTTTCGTAGCGCCACCTGATCCAACGGCGGAAATCGAGCGAGCCGAAGTCCACCTCCCGCGGCATCCGCAGGCCGGTTTCGTCCCGCAGGAGCTTGGTGCAGACCTCGCAGCAACAACCGGGGTACTCCCGCCCTCCCTGGTGGGAGCCGATATTGGTGTCGTCGAAGTAGAAGCCGTCCAGGTCCAGGTTGTCGAGCCACTCGATCAAATAGTCGGAGACCCAGTCCCTAAAGGGAGAGTTGAGGCAGAACCAGCCCTGGTTCTCTATAAACGGGCGGTCGTCGAAGAGGAAATGCATCAGCCACTCGGGATGCAGGGGCACCAGCGGTTTGCAGAAGATGAGCGGATAATACGAGATGACGATGATCCCTTTTTCGTGCAGGGCTTTGATGTAGCCGGGCATCCGGTCCTCGTCCACATCGTCGCGGTACGGTAAGATCTTGGAGCGGTAGCGAGGAGTGCCGCGATCGATCTCTCCATTGAGAACCGTCGCCTCCAGGCCCACGTCGGCGGCCCATTCGGCGAACTCCGCTACGGACAGTCCGGTATACTCTTTGTCAGGCCGGGAGACCGCGGGGTAGGCTTCGGTCTTGCACACCCTCTTCTCGTACGGCAGCTGGCGCAGCCTCTCTGCCGTCGATCCGACTCGTTCGAGCACGACTCCTGGATTTGGCATGCTGATCACCTCCTCTTGATTCTATAAGACCATCAAATCGCTGAGTGCAGCTCCCTCAGCGTCGGGTATAGCTGCCTATACACGTCGAGTTGATCCCGGTAATGGGCGCTGCGTTTCTCGTCCGGCTCATAGCGCGCGCTGGTCGAAACGGTACGCCCAACCGCTTCCTGCAAAGATGTGTAGATCCCGGTTCCCCAGCCCGCGAGCAGTGCGGCGCCGAGGCTGGCGGCATCGTTAACAGCAATGGCTGTGATCGGCGTTCCCACAATGTCCGCTTTCATCTGCAGCCACTTCGGTGATCGCGCCCCCCCACCGATCGCTCGCAGCTCGTCGACTTCGATGCCGGCCGTCCGCAGCTGCTCGATGCTGAGCGCCTGTTCAAACGTGATACCTTCGAGAATTGCTTTCACCAGATCCTGCCGGCGGGTGTCGAAGGTCAATCCGAGGATCGCCCCTTTGGAGTTGGGATCGTTCTGCAGCGAGCCGCTGCCGGCGAAGTGCGGCAATATCATCAGTCCGCTCGGTTCGTCCCTGGCCTGTTCAACGATAACGTCGTAGACATCCCGTTGCTCGCGCTGCGCCACCGCCCTCTCATCGGCACCCAGCTGATCGCGGTACCAGCGCAAGAGCCGGCCCCCGGTCTGGTTGCCGGTCAGCGCGGCAAACATCTCGGGGACCACGTGGGGATAGCAGGGGACGTTGTCTTGCTCCAGCCGCGATGTCGGTTCCTTGACCACTGCCGCGATCGATTCGGTGGTGCCGATGGCATACAT
This sequence comes from Candidatus Latescibacterota bacterium, assembly GCA_965217095.1. Lineage (GTDB taxonomy): Bacteria > Latescibacterota > UBA2968 > UBA8231 > UBA8231 > CAYNZV01. The sequence goes on along the minus strand of OZ244235.1, from coordinate 3,079,004 downwards.
CGCCTCACCGCGACCCAGCACCCCCGCGCCCAGGGCCCCGCATGGTTGGTCGTGGCCGCCCACGACCACCTGTACTCCAGTCGACAAACCAAGATCCGCGGCTATCGCTTCCGAGATCTCCCCGACCATGGAGCCGCTGGGTCGGACCGTGGGCAGTTTGTCGACGTCGACGCCTGCGGCGCCCAACAGGTCCCCCGACCAGCTCAACGAGCGGATATCGAAACCGAGCGTGCGCGCCGCCATTGAATAGTCGATGACCGGCTCCAATCCCAGCCGCTTCAAGGCGAAATCGCCGTAGCAGAGAAACTTCCAGGTGCGTTGATAGAGAGCGGGTTCATGCTCCTTCCACCAAGCGATCTTGGGGATGGAGAACTGACCGTGGAGCGGTTGTCCGCTGATGGCGTAGATCTTCTCCGCGCCCAAACGCTCGCGCAGCTGGTCTGCTTGCTCGAGGGCGCGGTTGTCGGCGGTCACCGGGCTGTTCGCCAGCACCTCCGATGTTTCGCTGACCGGAATGACGGCTTCCCCCTGGGCTGATATCGCCAGGGCTTTTACCGGATTGGCGGGGATGTTCGTGTTGACTTCGCGGATGCAATCGCACAGATGCGACCAGACCGCGTTCGGATCCAGTTCGAAGAAACCCGGTCGCGGACTCAGCAGTGGGTATTCGCGATACGCACTGGCCAGTGGGTGTCCTTCTTCGTCGAAGGCGATTGCCTTACACCCAGTGGTACCGATATCGAGTCCCAGGAGGCTCATGCGCGTCCGGCGATCAGCTGTGCGCTAGCCGACCAACATGCCGTGGAATTCTTCCGGAATCGTATGAGGTTTCCCATGCTGCAGCGCCAAGTGATAGACCTGCGCGGCCATCTCTACCACAACGGTGCAGTGCATCGCTTCTGCCATGGACTTTCCCACGGTCAGCATTCCATGATTCGCCCATACTACTGCGTTCCTCCCCTCCATAACCTTGAGCATCTGGTAGCCAAACTCTCGAGATCCACTGGGCAAATACGGCATGATAGGGACTTCACCGCCCACATCGAGCAGGGCGTTCTGAAGTACTGGGGCTATCGGCATATGCAACACGCCAAAAACGTTGGCGTAGATCGGCTCGACGTGCACGATCGCTTGGACCTCGGGCCGCTTCTCGTAGACCGCGAGGTGTACCTGCGTTTCGTAGGAGGTTTTGCGTTTACCGTGGACTATATTGCCTTCCAGGTCCGTAGTCACCAGGTCTTCGATCGCTATCTGCTCGTAGGAGTAGTCGTGCGGTGTCACCAGGATGTGACCGCTCTCTGGATCTCTAATGCTCAGATTTCCATGTGTGAGCGGCACGAGGCCAAGCTTGGCAACCTGAACACCCGCCTCGATGAGCTCGCGCCCCAATTGCATGAGTTTTTCGTTCGACATTGCGGTCACAGTTGCTCCTTCGGAGATGCTGTCTAGATGGTCAGCGCAGACACGAATCGGAATGCGCGTATAATACGAATGGAGGACGGCTGTATCAACGAAGGGGCGAGCGGGTCGTGCGAAAGCCTACCGAGCCACTGCCATCACACAAGAAAGCTACGAGTCGCGCAGTGCTGTAAGCAGTTCCAGGGAAGCATCGGTCATGCGCCGCCCGCTCTCCTTCGAGAGGCGGCAGGTGTGGACCGTCCTTTGGACCTCATACCCTCCCTGATCGAAGGCGCTTTCCGGACCCACATACCCGCAATATCCGTTGGTCAGCTCTGACACCAGGGTTACTGCGAACGGCGATCGGTCCTTGATCTCGATGCCGAATTAGACGAAGAGCTCCGCGGGATTGGTTACGATAGCAACATCCCCAAAGGAGATTCCCGTCAGCTCGATGGTGCAGGTCGTCTCGCCACTGGCGATTACGGCAGCCTCTTCCGGATCGTATCGCCGCCGCTGTTGCGCCCGCATCTCTTCCGATGAGCCACGGCAGTCGTCTCTGCAGAAGGTGGAATCTGCCCAGGGCCGGTCGGGGTAGTCCTGCAAGGTGGATCGACTCACCACCCTGTGGACCGACGCAAGTTGAGCTGCCCCTAAAGCCGCATGAATTTTCGTGGTCACCGCGTCAGCAATCAATCTAGCGAGGTCATCGCCACGGTCGGGTCCACCGGGGGGTCCTTGCCAGATAGTGTCGGCGCAGGGAGCTTCCAAAAACGGCGTGACAAGATCCTCACCGTAGAGCTCGCGAAGGGCGTCTCCGATACGGCCACCGATGTCGGCGTGATACATACCACTGACGCAGTTGTTGTGGCAGGCGTAGTTGACGACAATTGCGAGAGGTGTGCCATCGGTACTGGTGAATGCCAGCAGCTGCATCTGCCGGTCGATCGGACCAGTGGGCGGATAGCTGTCATCCGCATTGTCGGCACCTAACATTACCACCCCTCCGCTGGGACGCAGCAGTCTACGGTTTCTCTCGCAACCTGGCGCAGGGCAGGTCGCCGGCCGTATCAGCGCGGGGCGCATTTGGTCATGCGCCGTCTTTACGGTCACGGCCACCCGATCAATCAGGACGTCCACGAACGCAGGATCGGGAAGGGCGCCGCTGAGAAAGGAAGGGCAAGATGCCGGCGCCGCGTGGGTGTGAGTGGCGCCAACCAAGATGTTGGAGCTAGCAACACCGGTTGTCTGCTGGCACTTATCCCTGATGGCCAAGAGCAGCGGTCGATCAACGAAGGTTACATCTATCGAGACGATGGCCCCCGCCGAATCTCCGTCGTCGAATACAACCGCCTGGCAACAGAGCGGGCTGGCACTGGCGTCACGCTGGCAGAGGCTGTTGTTGTAGTTCGGAAGGGGTCGATCGGGAGTTATGTCGGTCGTTGCGGCGCCGGCACGGAACTCTTGAGCTGGCATGGGACTCGCCGTGGAGCGCTAACGCAGAAGGACCATCGAACGCGTGGCGCGATGGCCGGGCGCGTTCAAACGATAGAAATAGACACCGGAAGAAACCGGATTGCCTCCGTCGTCGCGTCCATCCCAGATCAATTCGAAGTTGCCGGTCCCGAATCGACCGGCGGTGATTCGGCGCACAAACCGACCGGCGGCATCGAAGATGTGCAAGGAGAGATCGGTTTCTGCGCCGAGGCGGAAACCGATGGTGGTTTCGGCATTGAAAGGGTTGGGGTAGTTGGCGAACAGCGCGAAGCTTTCGGGCCGGGATTCCTGTTCGCCGACGGAGGTGTCGTCCCCGTTGGCGCTCATCTGCGACTCGACGAGGGCTTTTAGGGACGTGCTGATGGCCTGGCATATGATCGGCGGGGCAAACGTCTGAGTGGTGATGTAGCGCACCACTCCGTCATGGCCTACGACTACATAGTTAGTACGACCCAGGCCGTAGGTCGTCCGACATTGCTGGCGTGCAGGAGCAGCGGATAGGTGGTTTTGGTGCGTTCGATAAACTGGCGTTGCACCTGGGAAGGGCTACCGTCCCAGACGTCGAGACCGAGGGTGATGAACGGCTCGTTCTTGAATTCTTGATGCACAGCTTCAACGTCCGGCGCCGCCGCACGACAGAAAGGTCAGTTGTAGCCGAGGAAGTTCAGCAGGACCACCTTGCCTTTGAACTCGCTCAGGGTAACCGTACCTCCCGTCAATCGCTGGAGCTCGAAATCGGGGGCGGGTTCCCCCACCTTGGCCGACGCCAGAGCTTCGCCCGCAATGGAGAAGGTTGCAGCAGCTAGTATCAAACCGGCGAAGCGTTTCAAGAGTATGCCATCACAGATCAACGAGAATACCTTCTGGAGGTAATGGACCTTCCAAAGATAGAAGTGCTGAGCAGAGATTCAAATATATATGGTTGCGCAAGAAGGCGCAGGGGTGGCGGTCCTACGCGTCACCGACGACGTGGACGTGAACCAGGCGGGCGCGTGGGCCGTCAAACTCGCACAAATAGATGCCTTGCCAGCGCCCCAACAGTAGAGCACTCTTCTCGACGATCGCAGTTACGCTGTGACCCATGATGCTGGCGCGCGTGTGGGCAGCGGAATTGCCTTCGTTGTGTTGGTAGTAAGGTTGCACCCACGGTACCAGGCGCTCCATGTCGGAGAGCAGATCGCGACGAACCGTCGGATCGGCGTTCTCGTTGATCGTGATACCCGCCGTCGTATGGGGTACGTAAACAATGGCATGGCCGCTGTCGACGCCGCTACGCGTGACCACCGCTTCGACCTCAGCCGTAATCTCGTGCAATTCTTGATGAGCTTGAGTCTGGATGCCAAGCGAGATCATATGGAATGCCTCCCCCAGAGTGGTCCAGTCTTACAGAGTAAATTCATGGTGCGAGGGTGTCGGCGATCTTCTTTCGCGATGAAGGCACCGCGGGAGTAAACCGATGATGGGGGAATAGCAGCTATTGGTCAAGTAGGAATTGTGGGCGCGTGATCCTTCATTGCGGACCCGGTCGAGCAGCTTCGGAGGATGAGTCCCGATTGACTTCGGCCGGGCTCTTTCGAACTTCTTGATAGACCTGCGATGTACACTATCCATAAGTGTCACCTGTTATGCACAGCATAATTCACTGTGGTTGGCCGTAACCTTTTTGTTTTCAAGTATTTCCTGCGCCTCGGATGGTATCTTACAAGGACTGCGGCCACGAATGAGTTATACCGGCATCTACGCGGCTATTACAGGTTATCCGGGTGCTCATGCAGCATAATCACTAGTTAGACTGACCAGGTGCCCCAGGATAGGAACCGAGCCGTAGGTATTCTTCTCGCATGAGGCATGATATGGAATTCGAGAATCTGGTTCGCATCGCAGTGATCGTCGCGGGTGTTACCATGATCGTGCAACAGCAGGACACAATCGACCGACTGAAGGAGAAACTCGGATGGAAGGAGCATTGCTGACCACTGTAGTTGGGAGCTACCCACAGCCGGGGTGGCTCGTGAAGCGCGACTATCTCCGCGATCATCTCCCGCCGCGCGTGCGTGACTGGGGCTGGTGGCGCATTTCGGAGGAATTCCTGGCCGAAGCCCAAAACGATGCGACAATCCTGGCCATTCATGACCAGCAACGGGCCGGCATCGACATCATCACCGACGGGGAGCAGCGGCGTGAGAGTTACTCCAGCTACTTCGCCACGACGCTAGAAGGCGTATCTATTGATCCTCCCGGCAAGGCCATGGATCGGACCGGACGCGAGGTTCCCGTGCCCCTGATTGTAGGTCCGGTGGGTCGGCGCTGCCCGGTTGCCGTTCGGGACGTCGAGTTTCTACGCCGGCACACCAGTCGACCGATCAAGATCACGCTACCCGGTCCCTTCACCATGACGCAACAGGCGCAGGATGATCATTATGGTGACCCTCGCCGGCTGGCGATGGATGTGGCACGTGCCGTGAACGAGGAGATGCACGATCTGGCAGCGGCCGGCGCAGACGTGATCCAGCTCGACGAGCCCTACATGGAAGCTCGGACCGAGCAGGCGCTCGAGTACGGGATCGACGCCTTCAATGCGGCGCTCGACGGCGTCCAGGCAACGAAGGCCATCCACATCTGCTGTGGTTACGGCCACTTCGTGCAGGAGAAGGCCGGCAAGCCCCACTACACGATGCTCTCAGCCTTGCGCGACACAGACGTGCAGCAGATCTCCATCGAAGGGGCACAGCCACGTCTCGATCCAAGCATCCTGGCTGACCTTCCCAACAAGACATTCATCTATGGCGTCATCGACTTGGGGACCAACGAGATCGAGAAGCCTGAGGTGGTGGCAGAGCGCATACGTGGGGCGATCCAGCACACGTCGCCCGAGCGGCTGCTGCCGGCACCCGACTGCGGTCTGAAGTATTTGGACAGGGATGTGGCCTATGCCAAGCTTGTCGCCCTGGTCGAGGGAACACGACTAGTGCGTCGAGAACTGGGGAATGATGACACCATATGAAAGCAATTGCTGACCACCTGACAAGACCGTTATCCATATCAGAACTAAGAGGAGGTTGGATGTGAAAACCGTTGCATTCGTCGACGATGACGAAAGAGAATTGAGACGTTTTGAAAAAGCTCTTGGCCCGTACTTTCATGTTGTAACTGGATTGGGTTACAGCCAATGCGCAGATAAACTCGTGAAGAGCGGCAAAGCGAGGCCAGATCTTTGGGTGCTTGACCTATACTTCCCTGGTGACGGCGTAGTCAATAGTTCGGCGCAGCGAGATGAAATGAATGCCAAATATCAACAATTGGAAGGCCATACGCGCGAGTTCAAATCTTTCTTGGAAGGTATTGGTCAGGGAATTGATGGAGGTATCGAACTCCTTCGAAAGTGCGTTTCGACAAAATCACCGGTTGTTTCCTTAACACGAAAGGGCACTTTGGAGGATTCGATAAAGTGCGTTGATAACGGCGCAAGAATGGTATTCAAAAAGCCAGGTCCATCGTCACTGGCGGTGAGCGGCTGTGATCTTAACAGCGCATTTGACGAGGCCATGGAATCCTCTGCGCGATATCTAAAAGACAAATTCGAAGAGGCTATTTCAGCGAGCTCTCATTGGGAAAGGTGCAAGCACGTTTATACCTTCTTTTTAGGAATACTCGTGAGCATTCTCATCAAAGAGCTCTCGGGTTATTCGATTTGGTAGACAGACGGGTTGAAATCGGTCTTCGGCAAATAGGAGCTATTTTTCAACCCCACAAAAGCGCCAAGAGCTACTCAGTTCGACCATCTTTCCGGGGCAGATTACCAAGCGATCGAGGTCCCAAATCCCGCGACGAGGAGACAACAGTTTGAATGGCTGTTGAGCTAGGTTTTGCAATAGGCCCTCTGCTGATCCTCACGTAGACAACAGCTAGCCCTCTGCTGATCCTCACGTAGACAACAGCTAGGCTTCTCGAGGAGATAAAGATGAACCCAGTCCACACAAGCTATGCTGGCGCTGAGACCCTGGTGTTCCCGGGAGCCATCACACTGAAGGTCCTTCTGTCAGGCACCCAGACAAAGGGATCACACGCCGTCTTCGAGGACATCGTCGAGCCAGGTATAGGCCCCGGCCGTCACATTCACAAAGGGCAGGATGAAACCTTCTTCTTTCTTGAAGGGCGTTTCGATGTCGAGGTCGCAGGGGTCCTGCACCGAATGGAGCCAGGCGATGTCGCGTTCGTCCCGCGGGGTACTGTCCATGCGTTCAAGAGCGTGGGCGAGACCCAGGGACGACTACGTTACGTCTTCTCGCCTGCCTTGAAGGTCGAAGCGATGTTCAGAGCGATGTTCGCGGCACAGCAGCAGGGCGACCTTTCCGAAGAGGTGATGGCTGAAATCGCGCGCGAGCGGGCTTCCGCTGGTCGCACGGACAGGAGTTCGTGGGTCCACTTCTTGGGCGGCTGGTCGTAGAGGCTCTCTAGTCAAACCGAGCGTCCTCCGAGGTTACCTATATCGCTGCGGTTGATGTCGTGCCACCCGCAGGTGGTGCTTTCGTTCGAATTCACCTGCAAGAAAGAGGGATATGATGTCCGTGAGATTCGCCATAGTGGGTGCGGGTTCGATGGGCCATGCCAATGCGGCCAGGATTCTCGATGACGGTCGGGGCGAGATCGTCGCCGTTTGCGACGCTAACAGCGAAACGGCCACACAAGCAGCCGCAGATTTCAACGTTTCGGCGATTTTCTCCGACGTCGAAGCCCTTCTTTCCTCAAGAACGAAATTCGAAGCGGCCGTGGTAGCGACCACAAATGCAACGCACGCTCCCATTTCCGTTGCGCTGTTGGAAGCTGGAAAGAATGTATATTGCGAAAAGCCCCCTGCATCTGATGTCTCAGGAGCGGAAAACATCGCCACGACAGCTAGAAAGGCCGAAGGGGTGCTCATGTTTGGCTTCAATCAGCGCTTCGATCCTTGGGCACAGCACGTCAAGAGAAGGGTAGAAAGGGGCGAACTGGGCACTATTTACCACGCACAGACACAGTGGCACAGAAGGCTGTGGACATGGACGTTCGGCAACTGGTTCACCGACAGGAAGCTCTCGGGAGGTGGACCCCTGATGGACATCGGGATTCACCGACTGGACCAGACGCTCTGGCTAATGGACTTTCCCGAGGTCCTATCCGTCAGCGGCGTGGCCTACGACTACTTGGCAAAGGCCGAATCCGAACGGATCAAGAAGGCATGTACGATCGAGGATCTTTCTGCATGTCTCATCCGATTTGAAGGAGGGGCTTCACTGATTCTACAGTCCAGTTACCTGTCCTATCTCCCGCTGGATGCTCCGGAAATGAGCACGCTGCTCATGGGAACGGAGTGCGGCTTTCTCGAATGTGGGGGCATCCTGCGACAGATGTCCAATCAAGGACCGTCGCTAAGCGACACCCTTATCTCGCACTCCGATGGGCAGTTTCCTCGACTGCGTGTTGAATGGTGAACCTTCGATCTGCACAGCTGAGCAGGGTCTGACCGTAATGCAAGTGATAGATGCGATCTACCGGTCGGCCGTCAGAGGAAAGGAAGTAGCTCTTTCAGGCCGAGAGTCGGATTCGAGCGATTGCGTCGCTCAACCAGGCAGGTGAGAACTCATGAATAAAGGCATCAAGATCTTTATAGGACTACTGTCAATACCCCTGTTTGTTTTGGGACTGAAGACGATGTTTGATCCGACGAGCATGATTGAGAAATGGGGTATGGATCCCCTGGGGTTGACTGGCTTGAATAGCTTGCGCAGCATGTTTCCGGGAATACTCATAGGCAGTGGGTTGATGATGCAAATGGGCATCTGGAAGAAAAACACCACCTGGTTCCTAGCAGCAGCCCTCTTGATGGGTGTTGTGGCGTTCGGCAGGATACTCAGCTTTGCAGTTGATGGGTTTGACCCTGCGTCGGTACCACCCACCGCGGTCGAATTGTTGGCTCTGGCCGTCTTGGTGTTCGCGGATAGGAAACTTGGCGGTCAAAACACCAGACAAGCAAGAATTACTGAGTAAATGGTCGAGGCGCCGGGCTTGATAGCGGCTGAGAAAACGCCGGGGGACGAACCAGAGGCCAACTCTGGTCCAGCTAGTCGGATCATTGGTTCGTCGGTATGGATCGGTGGAACTGCACCGACATTGAGTCCGCTCGCGCGCGGGTCATCCCTGCGTTCGCCGAAAGAATGAACATGAAAATACGAATAGCGCAAATCAGGATTGTCGCAGACAAGTGCAATCTTGACGGTAACCACGCAAAGTTGATGTCTGTTCTGAAGAGCATGGCGAGGGAGACTGTCGATGTAGTCGTCACCCCGGAGTGCTCCCTGGATGGCTATGCGGTAACCGAAGCCTCGGTGACCGCTGACAATCTCGGAGAATATGCTATCGATCCTTTGAACAACCCCTACGTAGATAGTTTGTCGAGCTGGGCACGCGCTAACACGGCCTGGGTTGTTTTGGGATGCAGCAGGTTGTCCGCCCAAGGAGTCTACAACACGGCCGTACTCCTTGGCCGTGATGGCAAGCTGGTTGGCGCCTATGACAAGACCCACTGTCAGGGGCACGACAGAAAATTTGTTCCTGGACAAGAGATTGCCGTTTTCGATTCTGACTTTGGTCCCTTCGGCGTCCTGATTTGCGCCGATCGGAGGTGGCCCGAGACGGTCCGCTCACTTGCACTGAAAGGCGCCAGGGTCATCTTCAACCCAACCGCCGGCATGCACGATGAGAAGAATTTGCGAATGATGCAGACGCGGTCCTACGAGAGCGAGATTTTCATTGCATTCACGCATCCTCTGCAGTCCTTGCTCACCGATCCGACCGGGGAAATCATCTGCAACGATGCCCACGGCAACGCTAGTTTTTCCCTTGCCGAGATCGACCTGTCGCAAGTTGATGAGGTGAGAGCACGAGATTCGGCTCACTTGAAGGATAGGAGACCGGAGCTGTATTCTGGCTGACAGTGCGGAGAAGCATGTGCGAACAATGGGCTGAACAGCGGCTTGGTATTCCCCGCGAGCTGCGCGCTCCATGCCAAACGCGTCAGCCCGAGCGCTAGCCGGTCGGGAGGAAGCCGTGAAAACAAAGGTGCCAGCGATAATCGATACCGACATCGGCGGGGACATTGATGACGTTCTCGCCCTGGCTTTCGCGCTCAACAGTCCGGAAGTGGATCTGCGTGCGGTAACGACGGTCAACACGGATCCCGCCATGCGTGCGCGTATCGCCGCAAAGATGCTTCGTACGTTCGGTCGCGAGGATGTCGCGGTCGTACCCGGCGAAAAGCTCCAGTTCGACGGGTCGCCGACATTCTGCAAAGACATCAACCAAGCCGTTCTCGTCTCTGTTGAAGACCCGGTACCGCCGTCTGACCTTACAGCGACCGAAGTAATTGTTGAAACTGTCCGAAACTGCAGCGAGGCTCTCACCATCATCGGGATCGGGTGTTGGACCAACATTGCACGCGCTTTCGATAAGGCGCCGAGCTTGTCGGATGCGGTTGGACGGCTCGTGCTCATGGGCGGCAAGATTTCGCCGCCGGGGCCGGAATCCAATGTTCTCTGCGATCCGGCCGCTGCTGCTTTCGTCCTGGATCTGCCGGTCCCGAAGCTGTTGGTCCCGCTGGACGTAACGGCGCAGTGCCGTTACGCTGCGGGGCGACATGAGGATCTCGTCACAACCGGGGGTGAGCAGACCAAGCTCGTCTGGGATTTGATGCGGGCGTGGCAGATCGGGCGGCTCGGCGGCAATACGCGGGCGGAGCCGGTCCTGCACGATCCTTTGGCTGTTGCCGTTGCCTTTGATCCATCTCTCATCCGACAACTGGAACCGATGCGAGTCACCGTGTCGCACGAGAACAACGATCCACCGTCCACGTTGCCGGTACCGGGTCTCCCGAACGCAGAGGTTGTGCGAGACGTGGACCGGACGAGATTCGAGGAACTGTTCGCTCAACGTATTCTGTCACGCGACCCATGAGAACCTGCTAACAACGCGATTGAGCCGACCCGGAGAACCGGGGCAGCGGCGCAACCTGGGATTCGGATATCATGGTTCCGGGGCGACAAAGGACGCCGAGGCGAGTGCCAAGTACGAGGCTGACTTGCCCGAAATACCTAATGCAGCGTCACGCCAGGCCACGCATGTCGCGCTGGCCGCGCCAGGGGAGTGTCCATGATCGGTGATGACGACGTGTCCGCCGCTGCGATCGCAGTATACGACAAGATCGCGGAACGTTTCGCCGAACATGTCAAATCAAGTGCGCACAACGCCTACTATGAGCGTCCAGCGATGCTCTCTCTGCTCCCTGATGTTGCGGGGCTCTGTGTCCTGGATGCAGGCTGTGGTGGGGCCTACGCCGAGATTCTGGTTGGCCGTGGGGCTCAAGTGGTTGCCCTAGATGCAAGCGCAAAAATGGTTGCACTCACGAATTCGAAGTTGAATGGAACGATTCCAGTCCATCAGCACGACTTACGGGAGCCAATTGGCTTCCTCGAGTCGGGCTCCTTCGAGGTCGTTCTGTCTGCCCTCGTGCTCGATCATGTGCCAGTTCTTGATCCCGTCTTCTCGGAGTTCCATCGACTTCTAAAGCCAGACGGCGTACTCGCTTTCTCGATGGTCCATCCCTTCAGTGACTACTCAAAACGAGGCGATGAGTACCTCAGCGTTGAGGCAATCTCCCCATGGCTGACAGCGTTTGGGGTGGAGCTGCCGTCCTACCGGCGTCCACTGAGTGATATACATCGCGCCCTACGAGCAGCGGGATTCGTGCTCGAGGACCTTCTCGAGCCGGTACCCATTGGGGACTGTGCGAAGGTTCACCCTGAGGAGTACGAGCAGCTAAGCAAGCAGCCAGTCTTCCTCTGCATGAGGGCGAGAAAGCCTATTGTTGGCTGAATCATCAGTCAGGGGAGTCGCTCGCCAGATTCACTGGCAATCCTGATGTCGTACAAACTAGATTAGACCTTCGTTTCGGTGAGCGTTGGGTAGGCTTCCCCTCGATCCAGTTTTGACAGCTCGCAGGTCGTAACTTACGGTAGCCCTGGCCTACGCACCGGTGCTTCCAGCGGTGCCAGAAACAACCCGCCGGGAACCTGAGACTACCCATGGACAAGGAGAGAGAAGTGAAAAAGTTTATGTATCTACATTTCGGATTTGAAGAACCCACGCCGGAAATCATGAAGGCCTGGATGGCCTGGTTTGAATCGATCTCCGACAAGCAAGTCGACCAGGGTGGGTTCAGTGGCGGTCGAGAGATATCGAAAAGTGGAGCCAGGGATCTGCCATGGGATACGGAATCCATTACTGGCTACAACATCATCGAGGCGGAGAGTCTTGAAGACGCGGAGAAACTTGCCCAAAGCAATCCGTTTATCGTAAGCATTCGCATCTACGAATTGAGGTCGATGTAGACTCGTCTGTCTCTCATGGAGGAGCACATGAAGCGTTGGACGTTAATCTATCTGGCCGCCTACCTTGGCGTTGGCGGCATCGGGTTACTGTTCGAGCCGAGAGTCGCCCTATCCCTCCTTCTCTCAACCGGTGAGTATGGCGATGTGATGCCCCGCGTTGTCGGAATGTTCATGTTGGTCCTCTCGACGATAGTCTACACATTCGTCCGCCGCCGTGACTACAGCTACTACCTGACCACGATTGTTGCGCGCATTTTCATAGTCGCCACGCTGGCGTTCCTACACCGTCTGAGCACGGATCCGTTGTTTCTCGTTCTGCAGGGCATCGTGCTGCTCGGGCTGTTGCCCGCGATATACGTGCAATGCTTCCGCCGCGCCGAGTCACCAGCGGGCCGCGGAACGATCGATTAGCGCTTGAATGCCAATATCGCTAGCTGAGGCTGAGCGTTAGGCGACAGACAGAGTTGAACGCTGAAGATCGCACTATTGCTTTTGCGAAAGGGAACCCGCAGTGAATTGCGGCGATAGGGATGTGGATTGGTTTGTAATCGAACCACCGAATCCACCAAATCAGGGTATCCTGTTCGTGAATCATGCCAAGGCTGAGCGCAGCGGCCACTTGGGCCACGCGCTAGTCGAATACGCGCCGGGTAAGATCCTGGCATTTTATGCCAACTGTTCCGATTTCCACAAAGGCCACAGTGGCGATGGGTGGATGGAGTACAGGCGCTCGGAGGACGGCGGATCTACCTGGGGTGAGCCCTCCGCCTTGGAATACTCAAAAGAAATTTATGAAAAGGGTGCTGGGCATTCGGTTATGTGTGAAAAGGCCCTGCGAGCCGACGATGGAGCCATCATCCTGTTCAATCTCGAGTGCAAGGGTAAGGCATGGAAGCCGCTGGCAGTTCCGACTTGCCTGCGCAGCACCGATTTCGGTTTTACCTGGGGTGCTGCAACATCGATGGGCGATCAGCCTGCACGCATTTGGGACGCGATGCTTAGCGACGGCTGCATTTTCGTGTTGGAACTTTGCAATGACACTGAGAATACATGGTATGGAAGCTTACCTGAACACCACTACGGCCTCTATGTCAGCCTGGACAATGGTCGCACCTTTGCCCGACGCAGTGTCCTTCCGTTCGACATCGAGGGACGTGGCTACGGGACCATGGCCGTGCTGTCCGATGGCAGTCTGATCGTTTACGTCTACAATATTAATGATGAAGAGAATCTCGATTACGTGATCAGTCACGATGGGGGTCGCACATGGAGCGCCGTGAAAACTGCATTCATGCCGAAGCAGATACGAAATCCGCAGTTGGCTGGGTTCAAGGACGGCTTCGTCCTGCACGGGCGCAGCGGCAACAAAGGGGTGGGGCGGAACCATTTCGTTCTATACGTCTCGCGCGATGGCGTGAACTGGGACGACGGCCGCTATCTGCGCAAGCCAGAAGCAGGCTGGGGTGGCTACTCCAACAACCTCCTTGTAAGCGATCCGGAGGCCGCCACGCCTGAACGGTTGCTCATTCAGGCATCCCATGCCTACGAGGAGGATATGACCAATGTGCTGCACTGGTGGTTGAGGTAATGAGACTATGATGCCTGATGCGACGACACATTCCAGGAAGCGGCTTGGGCTGGTGCTGCGGCTGGCCGGAATGGTTGGCGCCGGCTCACTGCTGCCTGTGCTCCCCTCGATCCTGTCCAACCTGACCGGCGAAGCCCGGCCGGGCAATGGCCAGCGGAGTGTACTTCTACCGCATGAAATCCGGAAGTTTCGTCGCTACCCGTCCGCTTACCCGGTTGAAATAGGTAGACAATAGGAAACCCTTGATGTTTGATCCTGCGCGTCTGTTTTCGTCAGGCCTGCCCAGCCGCGAGTGGCGTCAGTTCCCGTCGGAGGGATTTTCGCAGCCGGTGTGTGGCGCGATCTTCCGCGCCGACCAGTCTCCGTGTTGCGGGGTGCCGTTGGGTGGCATCAGCACAGGATGTGTCGATATAGATCCCCGCGGGGTCTGGGGATTCAGCAGCATCTTCAATCCCAGCTCGGAGGAGATGGGTGGGTGGGATCGCCGCGGCCCCCGCAAGCTGCCAACTCTGGAGCCGATTCTCTGTCTTTCGTCGGGTGGCAAGACCTGGGTGATGGCGACCGAGGAGATGATCGTCGGGGGTGAGATGCCCTGGTGCACCGACCTGCTGGCCGCCGAGATGCACGGCAAGGAGATACCCCAACATTTCGTTACGCGTGTAGATCTCGACGGCGTTGAGGCAGCCCGGGATATCGACTACTGGGCCATTATCCGGTTGCCGATATGGAATTCGATACGTCCGCTCCCGTGTCTGTAGGCATGCGGTCATGGGCGCCGCTGATTCCCGGGAACGCTGCCGCTTCCAACATTCCCGCCGCCGTATTCGAGGTACACCTGCGGGCTGAACACGCCTGTAGCGGAACCCTAGTATTCAACTTCCCCGGTCCCGACCGAGACGAAGCGCGGTCGGCGGAATTCACGCGCGGCGTTATGCACGAGGAGTTAACTGGTCTCATCGTTTCGTCAGCGGCCGGCGTCAACTACGTACTCGGCGTCATCGGCAGCGAAGAGGTCCGCTTTGGCGCGGGTCTGGGTGGAGACGCCGAGGCTTGGAAGTCGTTTGCGGTCTCCCTGCCACAACCGGCCTACCGCGAAGTGAACGGTGCGCGGATCCACGAAGATGCCAGCTGTGCGGCCGCCGTCAGCTTCGATCTCAAGCCTGGTGAGGAAAAGGTGGTGCGATTTGTCCTCGCCTGGTACGCCCCGGAAGTGGAGGGCGCCAAAAAAACGTGGGACGGGGTCGATCGGGTCGAAGACGGTTTCCTGCGCCAGCGGTGGATGGCGGATTCGTGGGGCGGTGACACCAACTACTACTACCAGATCTACGCCACGCGGTACGGCAGCGCCGTCGACGTCGCACGCCGGGTGTGCGCAGAGCATCGCAGTCTGCTGCAACGGGTACTTGCCTGGCAGGAGGTTATCTACGCCGAGGACAGCTACCCCGTGTGGCTGCGCGATTCGCTGGTCAACAACCTGGCGCTGATCGCCGAAGACAGTCACTGGTTCCAACCCCGTCCGCCGTTGGGTGACTGGGCCCATCCTTTCGGCGCCTTCGCCCTCAATGAGAGCCCGCGGGGATGTCCCCATATGTCGTGCAACCCGTGCGACTGGTACGGCAACCATCCCATCGTCTTCTTTTATCCGGAGCTGTCAGCATCCACCTTGAGACTCTTCAAGCAATATCAGCTGGAAGACGGCGAGATACCGTTTGCCATCGGCAAGATCGGGGATTTGCCCGACATGGCCACGCCGGAGTACTACTGGCAGGTATCCCTCAACGGGACCTGTTACGTGGACATGGTGGACCGCCAATGGCAACGAACCGGAGACGACGATTTTCTCGCCGAATTTTACGAGTCAGTGAAGGCGTGCAACAGCTTCACTATGAACCTCAACAAAAATCACGGTGGCGTGATCAGCATGCCGGAGATAGGCGGCATGGAATGGTTTGAGGCCGGCGAATGGGTCGGCATGGTTGCTCACATCGGCGTCATGCGGCTATCGCAGTTGAAGATCATGCAGCGCATGGCCCAGGCCATGGGGGACGGTCAGTACTCCAGCAAGTGCGCGCAGTGGCTCGAAGATGGAACACGGGCAATGGAAGATGAGCTGTGGACCGGAAGCTACTACCTGAATTTCCTCGTGCCTGACAGCGGAAAAAAGTCGGACGACATCATGGCCTACCAGCTCGATGGGGAGTGGGCCAATTTCTACCACGGAGTCGGTGGCGCCCTAGAGGCCGACCGCGTCAAAACCACGCTGGAGACCATCAAGCGCTGCAACGTCGGGCTGACACCCGAGATCGGCGCCGCCAACTTTTCGCGTCCCGACGGAAGCCCACTCGCCGCAGATACCAAGGTGGCCGAGTATGGGGTCTACGCGATGTTCCCGCCCGAGGTGGTTCTCCTTGGAATGAACTACATCTACGCCGGCGATCGCGAATCGGCCTCGATCTGATTCGCCGCCACTGGGAAAACCTGGTGTTGCGGCAGGGGCACGGGTGGGACCTGCCGAACATCGTGCACGGGGATTCAGGGAAGCGGGCGTTCGGCACGGACTACTATCAGAATATGATTCTGTGGGCGCTGCCTGCAGCGATGGAGAATCAGGATTTGCGAGGATACACAGCCAAAGGGGGTTTGATCGATCGGGTGTGGGAGGCGGGGAATCCGGAGAGTACCGCCCGCTAAACAGGGGGCGAATACCCTTGCGGAACGCGCGTCTGGAACCAATCTTTCTGGCGGTGTTCACCCGCGGGGGCACTACCCCTGCGGCCCGATTGTCGCTCAATAGACGAGGCCATGCCCGTGACCGCAGAATCGCAACCGCAATCGATTCTCTGGTACCGAACACCGGTTGACCGCGAAATCTTGCAGGCCTTCCACCGGCGCAGCGATTTCAAGGGGCTGCTGCAGGCCGGTGCCCATCTGGCGCTGATTTGTCTTACGGGGCTGTTGCCTGGGCGTTACAAGACCGGCCGCTCCTGCTGATCGATCCCAAGTACCAGTACGTTCCCCAGTTGCCGACGCCGGTCGAGCCGTCTTCGATGGCAGCCCAGTCAAGGACGCCGGCAAATCGAAGGCGCGAGTCGTGAGACGAGCATCCTTCCTTTTCCTACTGCTGGTGATCACATCTTGGAGTGCGGCAGCAGGGCAAGAAACCCCACGGCGCCTGGTGTTCCGTGAGGTGGAGCCATCGTACCCCTTCCTGCAGCGCCAGCTTTCTGCCTACCGCAACTACGCCTACACCAACTTCACAAACTATCCTAACCACAGTACACCTTACACCGACCAACCGCGGACTTTCTACAGTTCCTTTGGCAGTCACCTCATCACCGGATACGAGGTCTACAACTGGCGCGAGACACGGATGCCTGGACAGCAGTACGGCAGCGTCATGTTCAAACACATGAACACCTTTCGCCCGGTCTTCGACCAGGTGATGGTGGGCAGCGACGGCTATGGCCAATGGGGCTACAGCGCCATCCTTGGGGATGGCGTGATGGCCTACTTCACGCCGATGACCCTGGCCAAGGTCAATCTCAACGGCCTGCGGGTCGATTATTCCAGACCCAATCTGAAGATTACAACGGTGGCGTCTCGCCTGGAGCGTCAGGCTACCACGCGGACCTCATCCGGAGCCGCCTGGATCGTCGACGGAAGCTTTTTTGGCGATGACAACATCATGCTGCTCGGCAGCCGGGCCGAGGCGCAGATTGGAGCCCTGGGGTTGGGTTTGAACGGTGTCAATATGCACCTCTACCAGAGCACGCAGCTGGTCAACGGCCTCAAAGGTAGAGTACGGCCCAACCAACCGCTGATTGACCTGATCCTGCTGCGCATTGCCGACGATTCGCCCTCCGACGGCCGCGGGGGCCCGGTGGTCCAGGAGATGCAGCTCATCGTCAATGGCCAGGCGCGGCCGGAAATCCGACCGCAGGTACTGCGGCATCGGTCGGGCATCTCCACCCAGGTCGGGAGGATCTCCCAGTCGACCGGCGAATTCCGCGCGGCGCCGTACAACCGACCCAGGCCGATTTCCGGTGTCGCCGGTTCCGCCTTTTACCGGGACCGGGAGATGCCCCTCTTCGCCGACTATATCTACCGTTTTTCGCACGAGAGCGGCATAGACGTGGCCGGGGATACTAACCTAGCGGGGCTGCTGGCGAGTTTCGTGGTTGAATCTCCGGACGCCATCTTGAGCGCCGACGGGGAGGAGGTACTGATCTACCTGTTCGACGTCTCGCAGGAACCCGAGGTCCGATCCCTCGCGGTCGAAACTCTCATGGGCAATGACTACCACGTGGCGGTGGCAACCCTGTGGGAAGACAACGCGCGCGCCCGCAACGTGCAAACGCAGTATAAGACCACCTGGGGGTATCCATTTAACCGGAGTTACCATATGTTCAGTGCATGGCGTATCCTCGCGCTGGCAAGCACTACCCGGGCTCGGTTGGCGAGTTTCAAGCCTGGTTTCGAACCGATGCGGACTGCCTGGACTACCTCGAATGGCTGCGGTGGCCCGACGGCTTCGTCTGTCCGAGTTGCGGCCACGAAGGCGGTTGGCGCTTGGGCGATGGCCGCTTCATGTGTCCGGCGTGTTCGACACGCAGTTCGGTGACGGCCGGTACGATCTTCGATCGGACGCGGACACCCTTGACGATATGGTACACCGCCTGCTGGCTGTTCGCCACCGGTAAAGACGGGATCTCGGCGTTGAGCTTGAAGCGAGTACTGGAGATCAGCTCCTACCAGACTGCCTGGGCCATGCTGCACCGCCTGCGGTCGGTGTTGGTACGTCCCGGTCGGGATCTGCTGAGCGGGACGGTACAGGTGGACGAGACCTACATCGGCGGCGCCGAGCCTGGGCTGGCCGGTGGCCGCGCTAGGGGCAAGAAGGTGCTGACCGGTATCGCAGTTGAGGTTCATGAGCCGAGAGGATTGGGGCGGTGCCGCATGTCGCCACTGGCCGATGCCTCTGCCGAGACCTTGCACGCGTTCGTGATGGATCACGTCGAGCCGGGCTCGACGATCATCACCGACGGGTGGCCCGCTTATCAGGGACTGGCTCAGCTCGGCTACGAGCACGATCGGCGCAGCCAGGGCGCGGCCCGCGCTCGGGGCGATGATCCCAACAAGCTGTTGCCCGCCGTGCACCGCGTTGTCTCACTGGCCAAACGGTGGCTGCTGGGAACGCATCAAGGGGCCGCCGACAGTACCCACATGAGCCACTACCTCAACGAGTTCGTGTTCCGCTTCAATCGCCGCCGCTCCCGCAGCCGCGGCATGGTGTTTTATCGCGTGCTCGAGCTGGCCGTGGCCCACGAGCCGATGCGTTTCCAGGATCTCATTGCCAGCCGACGGCCGAGGAAGCTGCCCCCCGAGCCGCCCAAACGGCGAGGGCATCCCACGAGCCTGGAACGCCCAGGGGCAAACCGGCCGTGGCGGTCGGCGGCCGAACACTGATGGGGGTCGCGACGCACTCCGGTTAAATGGATACCCCCAAAGACCACCTATTACCGAACCGCCCTGCGCGCCAAAGGCAACATTCAGGATGTGTCGAATCTCAGGAGGGTGCGCTTCAAGATCGGCGAGGATACCGCGCTGTTCGTCTACGGTGTGGATGCCGCGTTCAACCTGGCAGGTCTGGAAATCAACGGCGAGTACGCGCGCTCGTCGCTGTACTCCCGCTACCCCGCCCATGTGCAGGGAGAGCGTCGATTCGACGAGGCGCCACGCTTCGCGACGCGCGCCGCCGCCTACAACCTGCGGATTTTGCGCTGGTTCGGTCGCGGTCGGGTGGGGGCGGAATACTTCTCCATGAATCCGAACTATACCACCGAGATACGCAGCTATCTGATGCGTCAGGACGTCTACGACCACGGCGATCTGGCGGGACTCACGAATCAAACGGTCTACTGGCGGCTAGTGCAGGACAACGACGATCGCGGCCGCTTCGTCGATGCGCCTCTGGGGCACAACATCGCCGCCGGCCGCGATCAGGAGCACGTCGACCCCAATGGAACCTTCCCAGGCCACGACGAGGACAACGACGGCATCCCGGATACGAATCGCAACTTCAACAATCTGCCCGACTTCGAAGAGCCGTTCCTGATGTACTCCGTAGAACCGAACAAATATGCCTACGGTCTCGATCGCAACAACAACAACGAAGTGGATCTGCGCGAGGACGATTGGGAGATAGATCTTCCATATGATCTCGATCAACGCGGTATTCACTTCTTTGGCCACCTAGATCTGACCCGGTTCTGGTCGATGGGTGCAGGTCGCCACGAGGTCGAGGAAGTGGCCGGTTCCGGGCGCAACAAATCCACCTACGCGTTGTTGAACTACCAGCGCGAGGGAGTTTCGCGGGTGCGGCGGATCTTCTTCGAGAATCATCTCCGCAGGGTCAAAGACGATATCCCCGATCCGTTCAACGAGTTGTCGGAAAGACCCCGCGTAGCATCCGTGGGAGCCGGAGACGGCTCCCTGGAGATCAGCAGTATCGGTTTCTTCAATCAGACGCGCGAAGATCCCCTGTTCTACCGGAACAGTTACGTCAACGAGACCTACCTTGAAGGCGTGTTGAATCCCTGGTCCACCCTGTATCTGGCGCAGAAGCTGCGGCTGCGCTTCAGCTGGCAACAGGGGAGCACGTTGACAGGTGGGGAGGAACAGCGCGAGCGTCGTTTGGATTTGCAGACAGTGGTCAGCCGCGCGGACTACACCTGGAACTGGGGCAAATTCAATGTGAAGCCGCAGTTCAAGTTCATGCTCTTTCGCCTGGTGGATCAGGATGCCGACCGCCAGGCCGACGGGACCTACGAGAGCCGTGCGCTCACGTCGGAACTTAGTGCGATTCCGATATTACGTCTTGAGTATCCCGTAATGAGCCGAACCTTGATGCAAGTGGGATTTCAGGGGATCGGACCTTTGCCCTATCGCTTCAAAGACAAGGTGCGGGAACGCCAGAGTTTTGAGCGCCGCACCGCATTCGTCAACGTGATCAACCGCTCGTCCTACTTTGGCTACGATCTGTATACCATTGTCGGCTTCACCCGCGACCAAAGGGAGTTCGACGATGTTTTCCAACGGAACAGTACCGACCTGGGCGGCATACAGTCCGACCGTTATGATCTGCTGCCCATACAGGTTCCCCACCTAACCGGCGAGTTTAATGCCTGGTCCGTTTTCGCGCGGGCGCTGATCGGCTTCACCGAGTTCGGACGCGCGCTCTAGCGAAAATAGGAAGAGGATCCTCGAAGAATCTTGCGTACGCGAGACATTAGGACGCGCGGTGATGAGGTCGTCGAAGCTGTTTGAATCTTTCGAATCTCTTTCCAAAGGAGCAAGGGATGGAACTCGGCACGTTCTCGATCAGCCTGGCTGTCAAGGATCTTCAGGCTTCGAAAACATTTTACGAGAAGTTTGGCTTCACGGTTTTCGCCGGAGAGGCCTCCCAAAACTGGCTGATCATGAAGAACGGCGAGCACGCTATCGGTCTTTTTCAGGGCATGTTCGAGAAGAACACGTTGACCTTCAATCCGGGCTGGGACAGCAACGCCGGCTTGCTCGACAGCTTTACCGACGTGCGCGAGCTTCAGCGCCAACTGAAGGCGGAAGGCGTGCAACTGATAGCCGAGGCTGATGGGGCCACCACGGGACCGGCCAGTTTTATCGCCGTTGACCCAGACGGCAATCCGATCCTCGTTGACCAGCATGTGTAAGCGGGACGCTGACGCCCTCGCATTCGCCGACTACCGGGGTTTGAGTGGGAGACACATCAAGACAAATGGTATGTGACTACCGAGCATTGAGGCTACTTATGGGGTTGTTTGCATTATCCCTGCCGTTTGCGGCTAGCCTTATATCGAGTAGTCCGCTCACATCAATTAGCGCGTCGTATCATACCGAAGCCCGAGATGCCTTCGTAGGAATATTGTGTGTTGTCGCGGCGTTTCTATTGGCTTACAACGGCCATTCGCCATTGGAAGGCCGAGTCAGCAAGACCGCAGCGCTGGCAGCTATCTGCGTTGCGTTTCTTCCGACATCCTGTGACGAATGCGGGACTACAACGACATCGATCGCTCACTACGTCGCGGCAGCCCTATTGTTCTCGGGTCTGGCGTTCTTCTGTCTGGTGCCGTTTCGAAGAAACACGAAGCGAGTAGCTGGTAAGAAAGGTCGACGTGGAAAAGTGTATTTCTTGTGCGGATGGATCATGGTTGGCTGCATGTTGGGGATGGTCGTCGCCAAACTGATTCTCCCGAGCGAGACGACTGACGAACTCAGGCTCACCTACTGGGCCGAAGCCATTGCTCTTGGAGCATTTGGTGTCGCATGGATCGTAGCTGGAAAGTACCTTCCATTCCTCGTCGATGACGACGAGGCACTAAAAGTGTTTCCATAGCGCTGTTCTGCGTTTGCAGTTAGACTCGTAAACCATGCCCGGTAAGTACGAACAACTCTATGCACGGTCGCTTGACGACCCGGAAGGCTATTGGGCCGAAGTCGCCGAAGAGGTCCACTGGTACAAGAAGTGGGACACAGTTTTCGATGATTCACGGCCGCCCTTCTTTCAGTGGTTCAAAGGCGGCCTGGTCAATAGCTGTTACAATGCGCTCGATCTGCATGTGGCCAACGGGCGCGCCGATCAACTGGCACTCGTCTACGACAGCCCTGTCACCGACACGATCAAGACTTTTGCATTTCGCGAGTTGTTGGATCAGGTGGCCCGCTTTGCCGGGGTGCTCGCCAACCACGGTGCGCAGAAGGGTGACCGAGTGCTCATCTACATGCCCATGGTGCCAGAGGCGGTCATTGCCATGCTCGCCTGCGCCCGTATCGGCGCGATCCACTCTGTGGTCTTCGGAGGTTTCGCTGCAAACGAGCTGGCCACCCGCATTGATGATGCCAAACCGAAACTGATCGTTTCCGCCTCGTGCGGAATCGAGGGGGAGCGGGTGATAGCCTACAAACCTCTGCTCGATCAGGCGATCGAGATGGCCGCGGCAAAGCCGGGGCGAACTATCATTCTCCAGCGTCCTCAATCAGCGGCGTCCATGGTAGCCGGTCGCGATCTGGACTGGTCTGAACTAATGGCGGGTGCGAAACCGGTTGATTGCGTGCCGGTCGCTGCAACCGATCCCCTATACATTCTTTATACCTCCGGCACGACGGGCATCCCCAAAGGGGTCGTGCGCGACAACGGGGGCATCTGGTCGCTCTGAAATGGAGCATGGGAAATATCTACGGCATTGATGCCGGCGAGGTATATTGGGCCGCATCGGATGTGGGATGGGTCGTCGGTCACTCGTATATCGTTTACGCGCCGTTGTTCAAGGGTTGCACTAGCATTCTGTACGAAGGCAAACCTGTTGGCACGCCCGACCCGGGCGCCTTCTGGCGGGTCATCTCCGAGCATGGGGTAAACGTCATGTTCACGGCGCCGACGGCCTTCCGAGCGATCAAGCCCGGCTCCTGCACGAAACCTGTCCCCGGTTTTGACGTGCGGGTATTGGATGAGTCCGCCAAGGAGGTGGCGGCCGATCAAATAGGCAGTATTGCGATCAAGCTGCCGTTGCCGCCCGGGTGCTTGCCTACCCTGTGGAACAACGATATCGGGTACCAGGAAGCTTACTTGAATGCCTTTCCCGGGTTCTATACGACAGCGGATGCAGGTTACAAGGATGAAGACGGCTACCTATGGATCATGAGCCGGACGGACGACATCATCAACGTGGCCGGGCATCGGTTATCCACCGGGGCGATGGAGGAAGTGCTCGCCTCCCACCCAGACGTTGCAGAGTGCGCCGTCCTGGGTGTAGCGGATGAGATAAAAGGTGAGGTTCCGCTCGGAACGATCGTACTCAAGGCGGGAGTGGAGCGCGCCCACGACGAGATTATCCAGGAGCTGATCCAGATGGTGCGGGAGAAGATTGGTCCCGTCGCATCCTTCAAGAAGGCGGCCGTGGTGAAGCGGCTACCCAAAACGCGCTCGGGCAAGACCTTGCGCGGGACTGTGAAGAAGATCGCCGATGGGGTAGATTACAAAATGCCGGCGACGATCGATGATCCGGCTATCCTGGACGAAATCGCCGAAGCCATCGCGGTGTTGGGGTACCCGAAACCAAAGTGAGCCAACTCGAACTGCCCGTGGCTGGGCGAATTGGGCCTTCAGGAGGGCAAGATATGACAAACGTTCAAACTGACGAACCAACTGGACAATACTCACTCCGGTTGTGGCCTGGTGTGGTCGCCGTGATCCTGCAGTGGGTGATCAGGTTTGGTGTGCCCATCGTCGAGCCTGAGGCTATTCCATTCGCCGTGATTAGCGGACTCGTTTGTGGGCTGGCCATCGTCGTTTGGTGGGCATTCTTCAGCCGGGCGTCGCGGTCCGATCGTCTGGGCGCCGTTGTCCTCATGGTCGTCGCGCTGGTCGTGACCTCGCAGATCGTCCACGAGTCGATTGCGACGGCGATGATGGGCATGATGTTCATCATCTACGCCATTCCGGTCCTCAGCCTCCCTTTTGTCGTCTGGGCGGTGGCCACTCGCAACTTACCCGACCGGCCTCGGCGCGTTGCGATGGTCGCTACTATGCTACTCGCGTGCGGCGGATGGACTCTCGTCCGGACCGGCGGTTTTACTGGCGAGCTCGATCAGGATTTTGCGTGGCGGTGGACGGACACTCCCGAGGAGCGGCTCTTGGCGAAAGGCGGCGACGAGCTTACGGCGCTCCCAGCGGCTTCCGCAGTAGCGGCGACAGGCACAAGTTGGTCCGGCTTTCGCGGACCCGATCACGACAGCATTGTGCCCGGGATACGCGTCGCGACCGACTGGTCCGCCTCGCCGCCAGTCGAGCTTTGGCGCCGGGCACTGGGACCGGGCTGGTCGTCGTTCGCGGTTCGCGGCGATCTCTTCTATACCCAGGAACAACGAGGCGACCAAGAGGTCGTCGCCTGTTACAACTTGACCACCGGTGAGCCGGTGTGGAGACATCGCGACGCGGCTCGGTTCTGGGAGGCAAACGCCGGCGCTGGCCCGCGCGGGACCCCGACTCTCAGCGACGGCCGCGTATATACCCTCGGCGGAACCGGCCTGCGCCGGATCACCGTTGCGCAGGGAGCCGGTGGATGGACCGTCGATGAACGTTGGACCTCGATGGGGTTGAAGCCCTACTTCAATGACTTCGTGGTTCACAAGGGACATGTCTTTGGGTTCGACCGCAGTATTATGGCATGTGTCGACGTCGAAGACGGTAAACGCAAGTGGAAGGGCGGACGCTATGGCTTCGGCCAGCTCATTCTATTGCCCGACCAGGACGTGTTGCTGGTGCTGTCCGAAAGGGGCGAACTGGCGCTCGTGGCGGCGACCCCCGACCGATTTATGGAGCTTGCACGATATCCGGCAATCGAGGGAAAGACGTGGAACCACCCGGTGATCGTCGGCGACATCCTACTGGTTCGCAACGGTGAGGAGATGGTCGCGTTCCGGCTGACGCTCGCGGGCAAATATGCGACGCTCTGATGAACCAACCGAGCATCTTCGTGCCCGGCTAACGCCCGAGGAGAGCCGACAGCTGCGTGACATGGGGTATTTTGTCTGCGGCAAAGTCTTGTCCGACGAAGAACTAGGCGAAGCCCGATCCCAGGTGGACTGGGCGCTGGTCGAATACACGAACGATGAGACGCGCCCGGAAAAAATCAATTTTGTGCACACCTACGACAGCTACTTCATGAAGCTGGCGACCCATTGGCGGCTGCTGAATATCGTCGAGTCGGTTCTTGGCCCCGACTTGGCCCTCTTTTCCAGTCATCTGCTGTGCAAACCGGCCCGAGACGGCCATGCCGTTGCGTGGCATCAGGATTCGGCTTACTGGCCTCTCGAGCCGATGGAGGTCTTGACCCTCTGGCTCGCCCTCGATGACGCTGATGCGGAGAACGGTTGCATGCGTGTCATTCCTGGTACCCACTACGACGGCTTGGTCACACATCGAGCCGCCAGCCCAGGCAGCCTGCTGAAGAAGGAGGTGCCCTCAGAACGCGCCGATGAATCAACCGCGGTGGACGTCGAGCTCCGCGCCGGCGGGTGATGATCAGCACGATCATATTCGATCTAGACGGCCTCCTCGCTGACACCGAGAAGCTCCACCGCAGGGCTTACCAAGAGGCGTGCGGAGAGTTGGGATACGCGCTTCCCGATCAGCATTACGACGATCATTGGATTCGCGACGGGAAAGGCATTGTCGAATATCTCGCCGCTCGGGAGTTGCCACTCTCCGCAGACGAGGTCCGCGCCAAGAAGGTGAAGCGGTATGATCAGCTGGTTCGGTCGAGCGCGGAACCGATGCCTGGAGCGATCGCCGCCCTCGATTTATTGCGGAGAAAAATGAGGATTGCCCTGGCAACGTCGTCGTATCGTGATGCGGCATACGCGGTGTTGGAAACCCTTGGAATCGAGGGGAAGTTTGAACACATTGCGACGAAAGAGAGCGTCAAGCGATTGAAACCGTTCCCCGACGTCTTCCTTGGGGTGGCAACCGCCCTCGGAGTTTCACCAGGCGAATGCGTTGTCGTGGAAGATGCGCAAAAAGGGATTCTTGCGGCCGATTCTGCCGGCATGTCGAGCATCGCGGTTCCAACTGCTCAAACCCTTAACAATGACTTCTCGAAGGCAACTGTCGTGCTTCGCTCGCTCGAAGAATTGACTCTCGAGACCATCGAGAACTGCGCTCGGTCACTATGAGGAGCTGAAGCGTTTGTCCGTGTCGGTCCCGATGGTTTAGGTTCTCCATGAAAACGAAGAAAAAACCAAACCAGGAGGTTCATTCCAATGACCACCAAATCATTTCACAAATCAGCTGAATGGAAGACCGGTCTGCGGACCTACTTTGAGTACCGGGATCTAGGCATCGTGGAAGCCACCAAGGGCAAGGTCCTCGCACACGTTATTCGCGCGACCGAATCCAGCAGCGGCCCAGGAGGATATCACACCCACGACCTCGAGTTCCAGATGAACTACGTGCTGAACGGCTGGACGCGGGTGGAGTTCGAAGATGATGGAGTGGTCCGCTTCGAAGCGGGGGACAGCTGGTACCAGTCCCCCAACATCAAACACGAGGTGCTCGAATTCTCCGAGGATTTCGAAGTCATCGAGATTACCATGCCTGCGGAGTTTCCGACTGAGGACGCGCAGCGGTGAGCGTGCGGCCACCTTACCCGAGTTTGGGGCAGTGCCGGTTGGAAAGCGGAAAACAATGAGCCGGCTGAGCGGCAAGGTAGCGGCGATCACCGGTGGGGCATCCGGCATCGGGGAAGCCACAGTGCGACTTTTCGTAGAAGAGGGCGCGCGCGTGGCTTTCGCCGATCGCGATGGCGAACGTGGTACCGCTATCGAAGAAGAAATCAAGGGGAACGGCGGAGACGTTCTTTTTGTGCACGCTCACATGGACCGGGAAGCCGAAGCCACGGCTTTTGTCGAAAGTGCGGCGGATCACTTTGGTCAGCTCCATATCCTGGTGAACAATGTCGCCATGCGACTCTATCAGACGGTCGTCGAGGCGAGCGAGGAAAGCTGGGACAAGATCCTCGCGGTGAACGTCAAGAGCTACGCCTTCTGTGCCAAAGCGGCCATTCCCTTTCTGTGCGCTACCGGCAACGGAAGCATCGTAAACATTGCGTCCAACAACGCGATCATAGCCGGGATCAACACGGTTCAGTACGACACCACCAAGTCGGCGGTCGCAGGATTGACCCGAGGAATGGCTCGAGCCCATGCGAACGACGGCATCCGCGTCAACGCCGTATGCCCAGGACCGACCTACACGCCGTTTCATCAGCAGCGGGCTGCGGCGGCGGGGAAATCCGACGATGCGTTCAAAGAGGAGTTCAGCCGGCCCCTCATGCTGAAACGGACGGCGGTGCCACGGGAGATCGCGGCATGTGTCCTGTTCCTCGCTTCCGACGATGCATCGTTCGTAACAGGGTCGTGCCTGGTTGCTGACGGCGGCCAGTCGGCAATGTAGCTAGTGCCCTGTATCGAAAATATGCCTGTATTAGTTTGCCGATTCATCCCGCTCTGCTGCGTTACGCTCACTCGGCGTATTTCACCAATACGCCTCGATCGCGTGCCTTGCAGACCGGGCGACTCGGCGCCTTCATTTCACGAGCCTACTTTCCGATACTGGGCACTCGCTCCCCGCTGTTAACATTCGGAAAGGTTCGATATGAGAAGTCGAATTTGGACGGGAGATCGGCTCGTCACGTGCCGGCTGACCGCGTAGAATGGATATAAACTTGAAGCTGGCGCTCACCTACGCGGCGATGGTCGGTTCCGGGGGTTTTCTGGGAGCTCTCGCCCGCTACGTGCTCGGAGGTCTCGTGCAGCGCGGATTCCCGCTCGCCGCCTTTCCCTACGGCACCCTCGCCGTCAACCTCGTGGGTTGCCTCGCGATCGGGGTTTTGGCAGGGATCTCCGAGTCTCGACAACTCCTCGGTCCTGAGCTGCGGACCTTTGTTTTCATCGGCATACTCGGTGGTTTTACAACCTTCTCTACCTTTGGCTACGAAACGATCGCGTTGATGCGAGACGCCGAATACCTACCGGCCGTGGCGAACGTCGGATTACACGTAACGGTTGGTCTCGCATTGGTCTGGCTCGGATTCACCGTCACGACCTGGAGGCTGGCTTGAGCCAACCGTCGCCTATTTCTGGTTCCACGGGAGGGCGTTAGAGGTGTACGCCTTGCGCATGTTGCCCAACCATATCGGCCAGAACCAGGGCGTCTTCGAGCCCGCAGGCAGGAACGAGGCATCAACCGGGTATTTCTTGGCTCGATCGATCTCTTCCTTCAGGTAATCCTCGATCGTGGAGTACGGAATCCAGGCGAAGGCGCTTCGCTCGAGATAGGTCTCGTTGGCTTCGGGAGGGGTATGGTTCATCACCCTGGGCGCGGGCACAAACGGAACCTCGGCGAAGTAAGCGGCAAAGGCGCCATCCATGACCGGCTTCTGTCCCTTGATTCTTTGCAGCAGATCGGCGCGTTTGAAATATCCGCGCGATTCTTCCTCAGCTTTGTGCGCGGCGGTCTCGTCGATCGTTTCGCCTTCGCGCCCACCGCCTCCAAACCCCGCCCATCCCCTGTCGTTCCCGGCGTGGTCTGCCAGCAGCAGATAGACCTCACCGCCCGATTGGTAGTACAGCACCATGCCAGCGGGTGGCTCGGCGGCTGCAGTCTGGCAGAATATCGCTACCATTCCGCTCACTATGGCCCGTCTCATGGGATCCCTTTCTGTTTGTGCCTAGGACTGCCCTGCGAAGATGGTCCACAAGGCCAGCAATATTCCTTATAATATTCGAATTCCGAGTGCTCTCAATATCAGGAAGCTGAAAGCGTGACAAAACTGATTCCATCGATCGAGCTTTCAACCGAGCTTCTCGCCTCGGCCGCTCTCTTTTCAGTCCCGGATCGGAGGAGCAGGCGCAAGTGGAACGGGCCGTGGTGGCACATGGCGGTGCTGTGCGAGATGGGCGAGGCCCAACGAATACCCAAATCGACCGCCCATGGGGCGATGGAACTCCTCAAGAATGGCACCTGGCCAAGGTTTGTGATTTCCGGCGCCGATGCATCGCAAACGGACAGCGACAGGCAAAAGATGGACTGCTGCCACTGCGAGCTGGGGGTATTTTACAGGGTACTCTCGGAGTGTGGCTGCGATGTAGATACCGAGCTCCCGTGGATGCGAAACTGGTTTCTCCAGCACCAACTTCCCGATGGCGGTTTAAACTGTGATCCATCGGCCTATGGCGGTTCCCGGAAGAGCTCGATGGTTTCAACCCTGCCGCCGCTCGAAGCGATTCTGTATTTCACTTCTCGACCGTTCACCGACGCCGAATCCAGGTTTCTGGATGAGGGGGCGCGATATCTCATCGAGCATCGTCTGGTCTGTTCGAAGCTGGATCGGGAAGTCATCAACAACGAATGGTTAAAACCTCTATTTCCACGTTTCTTCGAATACGACATATTGCGCGGGTTGGCTTATCTCGTGGAATGGTCGAAACGCCGAGAGAAACCCCTACCAGAAACAGTGGTCGCGGAAGGTCTCGGCCGGCTCAGATCATACATCGGAAAAAATGGGGTCATCCTGGGACGGCATGTGAACGACGGAACCGGAGGCTGGAATGGAAGGACCTTCCCGCTGCTGAAATCCGTGAGCCGAGTGGGAAAGACATCCCCGTACCTAGCAAGGCAATTGGACACCGTTCTTCATGCCTTTCAGAAGGCCGATCACTCTGGAACCAGGTTCAGGTGAAGTTTCACTCAGTTTTCAGCGCTGCCCAGAACGAGATCTTAGAGGATCTCAAGCTCCGTGACTACCACGAGCGCCAAAACGGAATACGCGAAGCTCTCAGCCTCAAGGCGCTCGATCCTTCGGTTGCACAGCTGCTCTATCTGCTGATTCTGCAGCAAGGGGCCAGGACCATCGTGGAGTTCGGCACCTCTCACGGGTACTCCACCATTCACCTTGCCGCCGCCGCCGAGCAGACTGGGGGCCAGGTTCATTCGGTGGACGTGATGCCCGAGAAGACCGCATTTGCGACTGGTAACCTCGAAGCGGCAGGCCTTATCCATCGCGTTACGCTCGCAACATCCGACGGGGTCGACTTCGTCACCTCCCTGCCGCACGGTGTCGACTTCGTTCTCGTCGATTACGGCGTGCCCAAGTTTGCGTCCGCCTTTGCCGAGCTTCGCACACGGATTAAGCCAGGATGTCTGATTTTCTTTGACGGTGGTCCCGAAGGCTACTGGGAACGGGAGGACGTCCGCGACTTCAAGGCGCTTCTCGAAGACGATCCATCATTTCTGGTCTCGATACTGCCGATGCACAAGGATCAGCTGCTCGCTGTTAGAATAGGGCAATAAGGTGCAACCGCCCAACCGGGAATGGACAGCGTGTCAGCGTTTAAGCGCAACCTGATCGCCCGCCTGAAGGACCCACGCAGCGAGGTTCCGCTCGTCGTGCTCGCCGCACTCCTCTGGGTTCCCGGGATGGGCGGTCCGTCCTTCCTGTCCGACGATTTCGATCACCTGTTGACCTGGGGAACGCCACCCTTCGATCAGATCTGGCGCTGGTTCTACACCGAATCCTTCGGTTATTACCGGCCCCTGACTGCTTTGTTGTGGAAGGTGGAGTACGCTCTGTGGGGATCGACGCCGCTGGGTTTCCAACTGGTAAACTTGGGACTGCACACGGGCTGCGCGCTCTTGGTCCGCCGGCTGGCCCTGCAGGTTTTCGGGTCGTCGCGTTCGGGCCTCTGGGCGGCCTTGACGTTTCTCTTCCTGCCCGGTCACATCTTCGGCGTGCTGATGGTTGCCGCTTTGACCGGTCTGCTCTGCGCGCTGCTCTACCTGGCTTCGATCAGCTTCTACCTGCAAGGCCGGTCAGGCTCGCGTTCTCATCTGGCGCTTTCGGTGGCGTTCTTTCTGCTGGCGGCGCTGACCAAGGAGCTGGCATTGTCGCTGCCTCTGTTGGTATGCCTCTGGGAGGCGATCGCGCTACGGGATGAACGCCGGCTTTCGTTCGTGCGGTGGTTCAAGAGTTGTCTGCCCTACGGCCTGGCATTGGCCGCGTATCTTCTCTTTCGGCTCATCCACTTCGGCCAACTGCCCCACAGCCCGCTGCACGCCCACCTGGATCCGCTGCGCATCGCAATCACCGCGGCGACGTATGCGAGCAAGTGTTTCGCACCCTGGGGCCTGGAGGGTTTGAAACCTTTCTTCCGTGCCCATCCCGACCTCTTGGCGCTGGTCGCCGGCGCCGGTTTGCTCGCAGTGCTGAGTTTCGGATGGACTAACCGGCATGCGATCAAGCCCGGACACTGGTTCAGCGTTTTCTGGTTGGGAATTACCATGCTGCCCGTGGTTACACTGTATTCTCCGTGGAACACCTACCTGACCTCGGTCGCCGCCGCGCTGCTGATCGGGGTCTGGTGCGACTGGAGCGCCGGAGCGCGGGCGGCGGGGATCAGGAAATGGGGGCTGGCTACATTCCTTAGTCTCTCGGTCATCTATTCTCTGGACCACCAGCAGCGCTGGCGCCACGCGCGGGTCCTCTGCAGCCAGCTGACCGAAGCCTTGGTCGCCATGCCGGAATCGGATACCTACTATCTGGCCAACCTGCCGGCTGAATGGAGCGATGTTCCCCTCTTTGTCGGCGACTCGGCGCTACGCGGTGCCGTCGCGCTGGCCGGACACCGAAGGCAGGTCGTAGGATTAGCCAATGTCTGCAAGGTCCAGCGGGCGGATCGGGTCAAAATCACCCGCATCGATGGGTCCACCTTCTCGCTCCGCCTGACGCTGCCGCAAGAGTTCATCCGGCTCGAATCCCTGGAGATTATCGCCAGCCGCAGCCGGCGGGAACCGGGCTATACCTATTCCAAAGGTGCGGCAACGATCCGCGTCGAGGCACTGAACCCGCAAGGGCAAGTACACGCGCTGACCGTAGATATGGGTTCCCACGCAGCAATGTCCAGGGTCTATCTCTGGGACGGCAATCAATTGATGCCGCTTTTCAAACCATGAAAGGTGTGGCTCTCGGAATCCTGGCACTGGCAGCAGTGGCTTACTGGCCCGCCGGCCAAGCTTTCTTCGTCAAGGACGATATCTCCCTGATCTCCGGCGCCCATCTGGACTTTACCAGCGCGCTTTTCCACTCCTGGCCCGGGGGTTTCTTCCGGCCCGCCGCCGAATGGTCCTACGCCCTTCAATACCGCCTGTTCGGCTTGTCTTCCCTGCCGTATCACCTGGTCTCCTTCGCCGCGCACCTCGCCGCTGCATGCTGCGTCTATCGCTTGTGCCTGCTATGGAGCGAACGCCGGATCGGCCTGATCGCGGCCGCGCTGTTTGTCTTGCACCCGCTCAACACCGAGAGCGTGAGTTGGATCTCCGGACAAATGAGCCTAATATCGGGATTGTGCGGCCTGACGGCCCTTTACCTGGCGCTACGAGGCGGACCAGTCGTCGGCATCGTGGTTGCTTTCGTGCTGGGCCAGGGGTTTTACGAGAATTTTCCGATTGTTCTCTTGGTGTGGGCAGGTTGGCACACCTGCTACGTTCCACTTCGCCATTGGGATTGGCGAGTTCCGTTGGCCCTTGGCCTCTGTACGGGATTCTATCTGTATTGGCGGTTCGGCGTATTGCAACTCGCCACTGGTTATTACGGCCTGGAAGCGAGTCTGGGGTCGGTGCTGACCAACGGGGCTTACTACCTCTACCTGCTGGCCGGCGGCAGCGCGATCGGTGGCAGGATCGTCTACTACAACCCCGGACAGATCGGAGCGAATTTATTCGAGGTATTCCCGCCGTTGTTGATCCTGACCGTATTGTTGCTCGCAGCCTATATGTGGCAAGCCAGAAAGAACGGTGAGCGCCCATCTGCCGGCCTGGGAATGCCGCTCTTGTGGATTCTCCTTTCTCTGCTGCCACTCCTGGTTCTGGGCGAGCGTCCGCGTCGTCTCGCTTACCTAGCAGTGCCCGGTTACTCCATGGCCATAGGGCATATTCTGATCTACCTGCACAACAACTGCCGCTTCAGGCGAATAATCAGAACAGGCGTTATCTGTTTCGCCCTGGTCCTGGTTTCGACGCTCCATCTGCGAAACCGCGATTGGCTTGCCGCCGGCGACCTGGAACGCTCGCTGAGCGATGTGGTCGCCGACGACTGCCGTACGGTCGCATTCGACGTGCCGAACCTGCTTGGAGATGCCTTGTTCTTCCACAGCGTATCAACTGCATTCTGGGTGGCTAAAACCGGCCAACAGCCGCAGGTTTACCCACCCCACGAATGGGAGCGAATCCCGGCACGGACGATCCCTTGCTACTACCGTTATACGGACGGCCACGTGGAGCCGGTCGAAGAACCTCCAGGCGGCCCCACTTTCGTGCGCGGGCGGAATTGGGCGAGATCCCCTTGAGGTCGGACCGACGCGCGGCATTGTGGTCCGATGCGGGGCAAGACAGGGTCGGCGGGATGTGTATGTTCTTTAACTGCGTGCATCCGGTGGGTACTGCCGCAGCCACTGCTATTTTGTCTCTTGGGGGTATCCATTTAACCGGAGTGCGTCGCGACCCCCATCAGTGTTCGGCCGCCGACCGCCACGGCCGGTTTGCCCCTGGGCGTTCCAGGCTCGTGGGATGCCCTCGCCGTTTGGGCGGCTCGGGGGGCAGCTTCCTCGGCCGTCGGCTGGCAATGAGATCCTGGAAACGCATCGGCTCGTGGGCCACGGCCAGCTCGAGCACGCGATAAAACACCATGCCGCGGCTGCGGGAGCGGCGGCGATTGAAGCGGAACACGAACTCGTTGAGGTAGTGGCTCATGTGGGTACTGTCGGCGGCCCCTTGATGCGTTCCCAGCAGCCACCGCTTGGCCAGTGAGACAACGCGGTGCACGGCGGGCAACAGCTTGTTGGGATCATCGCCCCGAGCGCGGGCCGCGCCCTGGCTGCGCCGATCGTGCTCGTAGCCGAGCTGAGCCAGTCCCTGATAAGCGGGCCACCCGTCGGTGATGATCGTCGAGCCCGGCTCGACGTGATCCATCACGAACGCGTGCAAGGTCTCGGCAGAGGCATCGGCCAGTGGCGACATGCGGCACCGCCCCAATCCTCTCGGCTCATGAACCTCAACTGCGATACCGGTCAGCACCTTCTTGCCCCTAGCGCGGCCACCGGCCAGCCCAGGCTCGGCGCCGCCGATGTAGGTCTCGTCCACCTGTACCGTCCCGCTCAGCAGATCCCGACCGGGACGTACCAACACCGACCGCAGGCGGTGCAGCATGGCCCAGGCAGTCTGGTAGGAGCTGATCTCCAGTACTCGCTTCAAGCTCAACGCCGAGATCCCGTCTTTACCGGTGGCGAACAGCCAGCAGGCGGTGTACCATATCGTCAAGGGTGTCCGCGTCCGATCGAAGATCGTACCGGCCGTCACCGAACTGCGTGTCGAACACGCCGGACACATGAAGCGGCCATCGCCCAAGCGCCAACCGCCTTCGTGGCCGCAACTCGGACAGACGAAGCCGTCGGGCCACCGCAGCCATTCGAGGTAGTCCAGGCAGTCCGCATCGGTTCGAAACCAGGCTTGAAACTCGCCAACCGAGCCCGGGTAGTGCTTGCCAGCGCGAGAATACGCCATGCACTGAACATATGGTAACTCCGGTTAAATGGATACCCCCATTTGTCTCTTATTCCGTGACGCGATGAATGTACTCCTGATTCTGGCCGACCAGTTTCGCTCCGACTGTCTGAGACACCTGGGCAACGACGTGATTCAGACCCCCAACCTGGACCGGCTTGCCTCCGAGGGTGTCTCCTTCACACACTGCTTCAACCAAACGGCCCCATGCGGTCCCAGCAGGATGTGCATCTATACGAGCAGGTATCTGTGTTCGACGCGGGTCGTACACAACGGGACCCCTCTGCTGGACGCCGAGGACAACTTCGCTTTCATCCTCAGGGAGGCCGGTTACGATCCGGGACTCATCGGCTACAATACCTATACCATCGATCCGGCTGTGTTGCCCGAGGGTGATGACCGACTGACCAGTTTGAATCAGGAGAACTGCCTGCCTGGGTTCGAACGGGTGCATTACCACGTGAAGGACAGTCCAGAGTACTTCCAATGGCTCGGTGAGCAGGGCTACCCCAAGGAGCTGCTGAACAACGAAGCCATTCACTCGCCGAACGTGCCCGAGGGCGGACCAGGCGAGCATCTGCCGCAGCATTTCCCGGCTCGCTACCGCAAAGAGCACAGCGAGTGCCGCTACGTAACCGAGCGGGCGATCGACTACGTACGCGACCGCAAGCCGGCCCCCGGAGACAAGGGATGGGTGCTGAGTCTCAACTACAACAAACCGCACCCACCGAATATCTGCTGCGAGCCCTACTGCGACATGTACGATCCGGGGGACATGCCGCCGGCGGCGCGCTCAGAGGAAGAGCTGAATCCGACCCATCCGTATCTGCGCAACCTGGTTCCAGAGCATCTGCAGGATGAGCTGCACCTGCAGGAGTACCGGGCCTGCTACTACGGCATGATAACCGAGGTAGACGAAAACCTGGGCCTGCTGTTCGAGGCCCTCGAGGAGAGCGGGCAGTGGGATGATACGTTGATCATTTTCTCATCGGACCACGGTGAGCATCTGGGTGATCACTATCTGTTGTCAAAGGGCCAGTTTTTCGACGGTGGCATGCGCATCCCGTATATCATCAAAGATCCGTCGCCCGAAGCGGATGTCACCCGTGGCCAGATTCTGCCCCATTTCGTGGAGTCGATCGATTCCGCTCCAACACTGATGGAAGCCCTGGGCGAGCAGATTCCCGATCGCTTTCAGGGACGCAGTCTTTTGGGGTTGCTGCGCAATGACCCGGAGTATGAACCCCGCGAGGATATTCATTACGAGTTCGACTACCGGGGCCGCCGTTGGGCCGGAGAGAATCCGGATCCGGACCTCCACATTCTCTGGGTCGTGCGAGACCGGAAGTTCAAATACATCTATTTCGCCGATCCGGAGTTTCCGCCCATCCTCTTCGATCTGAGATCCGATCCCGACGAGCTGAAAAACGTGGCAGGACTGGCAGAGTATGCCGACATCGAGCTGAGCTGCTGCCACAAGCTGTTGCGCTGGCGCATGTGCAACGAAGATCAGCGCATGGAACACTGGGCACAGCCGCTTCGCGAAGCGGATTAGCTGCTAGGCGATCCCCGAGGCGAAAAACAGAAGACAACGCGATAGAGATTGGATCCAGCAAGCAGGTCTTCTTCGACGACTACCTGATCGAGAGCCTGACTCGCGCCGAACAGTGCTTGAACCCTGCGATCAAAGATGATCGACTCACCGGGAACGAGAACGCCGGCGGCGACGCCTGGCCCAAGGGCGGGTTCTCGGTCGAACACCTGCTGACGCGTCAGCGCGCGGATATCATCTACACCGTTGGCATGGGCGTTCTCGATGATCTCTGGCAGACGGTCAGCCTGCTCCCCGTCCCACGCCACCAATAAAGCGCCAGTTCTCGGGCTGGTTACTCGGTAAAGACCTTGTCTTCGAGGAGGCCCTGGAGCTCAAAGATGCCGCGGCCCGATCGGGGGTCTCCGGGGTGACGCATACGAAGCGTCATCGATTCGAGACGGACATCCTGCGTCGGTTCCCCCCGGAGAACGTTTGCGCTGAGGGCGTCTAAGTCTTTGGCACCGGGGAGGGACCATGCGTCCGCAGCGGCATACTCGTAGATCAGGAGCCTGCGGGAGCTGGTCGAGTTGTTGGCGGCCGAACCATGCAGTGTTCGGGTGTGATGGATCGAGATGTCGCCGGCCTTAAGTTCGAGGGGAACCGCCGTGGAGAGGTCAATGCCGTCTCGCCGAGGACTGATGCCGCCGATGAAAAAGCCGCTCTGGTGATGATCGAGAACGGGTCCCGCATGGGAACCGGGGATTACCATCATACAGCCGCTTTCCTTCGTCATGTCTTCGAGGGCGATGCCGATGGCGCAGAGATCGCTGTTGGTTTGAGGATGATGGGCAAAGTCCTGGTGCCATTCCACAGGGGTGCCGCCGCCGCCGGGTTTGATGTTAATCTTGTTGCCCTGGGCGCGGATGTTGGGGCCGATGAGGGGGACGAGGCGGTCCAGTATGCGGTCGGAACGCATCAGGGCGTCGAAGAGGGGATGGTAGGCGGCGGGGTTGCCGAGGCGGCGGACCCGTGGATGTTCGGGGGTGTGGTCGGGTTCGAGGTCGTAATGTCCTGAGCTCTCCGTGACTGTGCGGCTTTTTTCAATGAAATCGTCAACGATGTTATTGGCTTCAGCCATTTCGTCAGGAGTGAAGATACTCGAGAGGGCGAGGTAGCCGTTTTCTCGGTAGAAGTCGATTTGATCCCGGGTGAGCATAATGGCTCCTGGGTGATGGGGTTTATAGGAAATATATAGCGCCTTTTTGTGTGTGCGGGCAAGTAGTAATATCGGTCTTCGCCTTAACAGGGCATGGACAATCACAGTGTTTTCGGCTTGTAGATGCGGGTGACCGGCACCACAGTCCTTAGTATCTTCAGATATGGTTCTGGTTGCGCTCGACTCCGAAGTCGTGAGGTGTCTACCAATCGGCGCCTACCGGTGAAAGGAAGAAGACCATGTTAGACAAAAACAAAAGCCCGCTGCGCAGATCGAACGGCTCGCCGGAACTGCGCACCCCGGACGACCTGTTGGGTGACGCAGCCGGAGATCTCGAGCAGCTTCCCGGCAAGGGTAAACCTTTGAATCTCGATACATATTTCCAGGTGGATGCGGAGCACAGAGTGGCCAATCAACTGCTTAGCGACAACGGGCTTGTCCCCGACCAACTGCGGAAGAGGCGGGAGGTCGAGGTCCTCGGCCAAACGGCCGTCGAACTCAGAGAGCGGGAGATGAGACATCTGGAGTCGCTCCGGTCCCAGCTCGAAGCGGCGGCGTCCAGTTTTGTCGGCCAATTCGGCAAGCGTTCCGATCTCGAGAGGGTTGTAGGTGTCAACCACTGGCTTGGGGAACATTGGCAGATCGAGTCTGGGGATCCGCAGACCTATATAGTTGTGGAAACGGGTCGGCTGTTGGCGAAGCTCATAACCGATTGCAACCGAAGGCGCGAGCATTTCATCTTGGAGTACAAGAATATTCTGGAGCAGGCCCAAGCGACGATACGGCAGCTCAATTCCGAGATTATCGCGGGCGACCTGCCGCAACAACTGCAGCTTCCGCTGTTGGATCTAGACGCACTCATGACCGACTTGGCGGAGATTCCCCCGCATTTGGATTCTCTGCCTCGAGATTGGGAGCGGCGCGTCGATGAGCTTCACGAGAGCCGTGGTACTGGGTTCGGGCTCGTCCGCTGGTGGCGGCGGATGCGCAGCGGGAATCCAAACACAGCCCCTATATATGGTGAAGATCGGTGACAGAGACAGGAAGAAGGCTCGTGCTCGTCGAGGGGGACCGGGTAGAGCTCGAGGCCTTCGAGGTTTCCGCACCGGGCTCGGGGCAGGTGCTGATTCGTGTGCATCGAAGTCAGATTAGCGCGGGTAGTGAGAAGAATGTGATGGTGGAGGCGGCGGGCGCCGGCGGGGGGCGTTCGATGGGATACACGACGCCGGGGCGCGTTCTTTCCGTCGGTTCCGGGGTGGACGATTTGAAGCCGGGCGACAGAGTGCTTGCCTTTGGAAACCACGGGTCCCACTGGCTCACCGGCCAGGCGTCGAGTTCCGAGCTCCACGCGTCGATTCAACCCATTGAATACGATATCACCGATGAACAAGCCGCTTTTGCGGTGCTGGGCGATGTCTCCCTCCACGGCGTGCGACGCGCGCAGCTTCAGATCGACGAGCCGGTCGCCATTTTCGGACAGGGGGTGGTCGGGCAGCTGGTGACGGCCCTTTGCCGGCTTTCTGGAGGCTATCCGATTGTTGCAGTCGATCTGGATGCAGAGCGCTTGCGCTTAAGTGAGGTAAGCGGCGCAACCCACACGATTGATGCTTCAAAGGAGGATGCGGTCGAGGCGGTTCGCGAGATCACCGACGGCGGCGCCCGTTGTGTTTTTCATGCGACCCGTGACCCCGAAGTCCTGGTGCCCTGCATGAAAGCCGCCGGGGACCGGGCCAAGGTGATTCTGGTGGGAAGCCCGCCGGGAACCGTAGAGATCGGCCTTCAGGTTGAACTGCTCTGCCGGGAACTGGATATCCGGGGTATCTATGGGCAGGGCCTGGAAAACAACCCCCATCCCTACTGGCCCTGGACCCGCCAGCGCAACCGCAAAGCGATCATGAGACTCATCGCCTCCGGAGACCTCCAGGTGGATCCTTTTATCAGCCACGTGGCCAAACCGGAAGAGGCCAACGATCTCTACCGTAAGATTCGCGCCGGTACAGCGGGGTGGGTGAGCATCTTTTTCGATTGGGAATAAGCCTGCGCGCAGTCCTCCATCGTGATAACCGTCGGTATTTGCATCGAGCAGCGTAACGCAGACACAAGAGCGACCATGATACTCACGGAACAACAGATCAAGTATTACAATACGTTTGGATTCCTGCATCTGCCGGGCCTGGTAAGGGACTGCATCGATTGGATTATTGAAGAATTCGAGGAGGTCTTTGATCGAAGGATGGGGGAAGGCGGCGACCTTGTCCCACATGACGGCACCCAGAGAACCTCCATCGTGCCTTTCATCGATCAGAGCGCGAAGCTGTGCACGCTGCTCGAGCATCCTGCCATTCATGGCCTCGCCGCCAGCTTGCTCGGCGAGGATTTCAATTACCTCGCCGGCGACGGCCACTTCTACGTCGGTGATACGCCGTGGCATTCGGATGGATGGAACCCTGAGGTCCACTATATCAAGATCGCTTTCTATCTCGATTCTCTCACCAGAGAAACGGGCTGCATCCGCGTGATTCCTGGCAGTCATTGCGTAGATGATGCCTTTGCGAACCGGCTTCAGGAATACCGGGGACAAAGCGAGGCAGTGTTTGGTATGGACGGTCGCGATCTACCGGCCGTTGCCGTTGAACCGGAACCCGGTGATATCATCGTCTTCAATCACAACCTGAAGCATGCTTCGTTTGGAGGAAACACAAGGCGCAGGATGTTCACGATGAATCTCTGCGACCACTGCGAGACCGAATCAGAGCTCGAATCCTTGAAGCAACGCATCGGCTTTCATGCGCGATACTTGAACGACAGGATGCACTCCGATGCCATGCGCGAGACCGGTCCGTCAGAACGTATGCGCCACCTGCGGCAAGTCATTGAAAACGAAGGCCACCTGCCCGAGCTCGTACGGCAGGAACGGGAAAAAAGGGATGAGCCTGCACGGGGATAGTCTTTGAGATGTCATTCGGCAAACAATCCGCGCCTCCTTAGTCATAACGCGAAGATGCCATCATGATGAATGCGGAACGAGAGAGAGCACGCTGGCGGCAACGCCGGATCATTTACAACAACGATGGCGACGACGTCATGGAAGCGCGCCAAGAAGGCGTGGAGCACGAACACGACGTCGCCGAAGCGCTCATGGTGCGCCGGACGGGAGATACGCTCCAGGATTTTCTCGATGCCCGCAGCACGCCACTCATCGGCTCGCAGGTAGACAGCAACTGGTTCGCCACCTCCATGGGCGGTCTCACCTTTTCGCATCACACCAAGCTGGGCGGTTTCTACGGCAAAGGCGTTCCCCTGGAGCTGATCGAAGAGTACGGCCGCGACCCTCTTGAGATCCAGCTGGACTTCAGCCGCGAGCATGGCATGGAAGCCGCCTGGTGCATACGCATGAACGACTTCCACGATTCTTTTCCCATGGGTTCGCGCCGGTACAACTACGGTCTGGCCAAGTTCAAGCGAGATAATCCGCAATGCATGATGGGCAAGGAGGGCGATTGGGAGAAATACGGGCAGCACAACCCGCGGTCTGGATGGACGCGATTGGATTTCGCCATTCCCCAGGCGCGCGACCACATCTTCGCCATCATCGAGGAGGTGGCGCAGAACTACGACGTGGATCTCATCGGCATGGAGTTCTTCAAGTATTGGCCCTTCTTCCGCGAGTCGATGGATGGCGATCCCGTCGTACCCGAACACGTGGAGCTTATGAACGATCTGCTGCGCCGTATTCGGCGCATGGCGGACGACGTTGCCAGCCGCCGCGGCCGTCCGCTGCTGCTGGCGGCGCACACGCCGTTCGGCGTGGAGGATTGTATGCACGTCGGTGTCGACCTGGAGAAGTGGCTCAAGGAAGGACTGATCGACCAGTTCAGCCCCGGTGGCAATATGGAGTCGGTCTTTTGCGATTCCTACACCGACATCATCGCCCTGGGACACAAGTACGAGATTCCGGTCTATCCTTGCATCTCGTGGTCACCCTGGGGTCGCTGGGTGTTTCTCGACTCGAGCGATGGTAAAATCAGGCAGTACGACAAATGGCTCGAAACGCTCTACGGGGGACAGCCCGATCGCGTTGGCAGACCGTCGTTTATCCTCGTGTTCAACGCGTGGGAGGGCGCCTTCGCCGCCTGGCGGGGCGCCGCCTCGAATCTGTTCAACGCCGGCGCCGATGGGCTCTACCTCTTCAATCCCGCTTTCGGAGAGCCGCAATGGTGGGGCGAGATCGGCGAACCGGCCACCATGGCGGGAAAAGACAAGCTTTACGGAATCGAGCGTTTTGAAGGCCCCAATAGCTTCGCCGCCATCCCGGAGGTAACACTCCCTGTGTCAGTGGGTTTTCAGGTGGGCGAGGATGTGGGATCCGCAGGTGCGCGCAGCATCGAATTCAATCTGCATCTGTGGGACTGGGTTCCAGGTGACGACCTCACCGTGAGACTAAACGGGGCATCTGTCGATGGGCTGGAGCC
Source organism: Candidatus Latescibacterota bacterium (assembly GCA_965217095.1). Classification (GTDB taxonomy): domain Bacteria; phylum Latescibacterota; class UBA2968; order UBA8231; family UBA8231; genus CAYNZV01. Next base: position 3,036,687 of record OZ244235.1, on the reverse strand, counting down.
GGCCGACCCGGACCGAAACCCGGAGGAAGGTCAGTGGTTGCAGGGCAATCTAGACGCCAAGCAGATCAATCGAGGTGAGAATCAGCTCGAAGTGGCGGTGAATCAACGGGGCGAGTCCGCCTCGTCGCCGATTGTTCTGGACACGGCACAGCTGCGCGTTCGGTGCGAATCTTAAGCCGTAAGTTGGTGCCTGCTTGAGACGGGCGTCCGGTGTTGAGTAAGCGCCTGCCTAGAGGATTTGCGTAGCGCTGTCCTGCCGCGAAGAGGAATGGTAGATAATGAGTGAGACATACCGAGCCGCCCTAGTCGGGTGCAGCCGCATGGGCGCGTTCATTGACAACGAGTTCGTTGGTTTGCCTGGCCGCATCGCGCCCCACTCCCATGCCGCCGGCTACGAAGCCTGTGACCGGACTGACTTGGTAGCTGGGGTTGATCTGCGGCCGGATGTACTGGCGGAGTTCGGGCAGCGTTACGGCGTGGGAGAGGAGCACCTGTACACCGACTACCGCGAAATGCTCGCCAAGGAGCAACCGGACATCCTCAGTGTCGCCACCCAGCCGGAACAGCGCGCGGAGATCGCCATCTTCGCCGCCGAGCACGGCGTGAAAGCGCTGTATTGCGAGAAGCCAATGTGCGCCTCTCTCCCGGAGGCCGACGCAATGGTGGCGACCGTAGAGCGCCACGGGGTGATCTTCAACATGGGCACCAACCGGCGCTGGCACCCCGGCTTCATCAAGATGCGTGAGGTGATAGCCTCGGCCGACATGGGCGCGCTCCAGACCCTGGTGATTTACAGCAGTAACGCCCTGTTCAACGCCTCCAGCCACCACTTTGAGCTGATGCAGCACCTCAACGGCGATGAGCCAGCGACCTGGGTACAGGGGTATCTGCCAGAAGGCGATCGGATCATTGTGGGTGATGAAGTGCGCGAGGACCCCGTGGCGGAGGGCATGTTTGGGTTCGCGAATGGGGTGATCGTCTACCTCATGAGTGGGCCTCAGGGCCGGGAGTATGAGGCCAACTGCGAGCAAGGTCTTATCAGAGCCACCTATCTTGGTGTTGACTTTCTGGTGTGGCGCCGCCAGAGCGAAGGAGTGAAGCTGGTGGATGCGCCAACCGCGGTGCGGCACCACCGCGGTCTCCAAGCTGAACTGGTGGCCGCGCCCCCCTTAGAGTACACGCCGGCCAGTAACACCCTGCGGCTCGTCGAGGACCTGGTGCAGGCGCGGGTATCCCTGCCCCTCCAGGACTGCCGGCTGCGGTTGATCCGGCGTACGCGCGCGCCGCGCGTGCCGCAGTACGCACCCGCTTCGGATTGAGGGTCTCCTCGCTGCCCACGAGGGGAAGACAGGCCAATGAGTGACTACCGATTCAAACTGAGCATGTTTCTGTCTGAGCTCGGCTTGCCCTTTGAGGAAGCCCTTGCTACCGCCAAGGACATCGGTGCCGAGTACGTGTGGTTCGGCGGTGGGGGTGAGGAACCCTCGATGGCCGAGATGAGCGATGCCGAGGTGGATCAGATGGCTGCCCGCGTCGCCCGGCACGGCCTAAAGCTCCATCTGGTGCGGGCAGGCAGTCCCTTCAAGCAACTCCACCTCACCGATCTCGACCTGGAGACGATGGAAGACCAACCCGTCTTCCGCCAGGACTTCGCCAAGCTCACCCGCTCGATGCAGATCGCCGCCCGGCTGGGGGTGGGCACGGTCCTTGCCTTCACGTTCGCTTGGCCGGGTGAATACTCCGCCGGCAAACCTACCTGGCCGATGCGCTGGGTGACGCGCGGTGGTGTGATAGCCGAGGTCGACATGGAGAAGCTGGTCAAAGCGTTTTCCCTGGTGCTGGAGCAGGCCGAGCGGTTCGACGTGGACGTGGCCCTGTTCCTGGAGCCATGGCAGTACACGAATACGACCGGCAACTTCCGCCGCTTGGCCGAGCGTTTGGGATCCCCGCGGATTAAGGCGCTGTGGGCGCCAGCCGACAACTTCAACTGTGGCGAAGCGGATGTGGCGACGGCTGGCTTTGCCAATGTGCGGCCCTATCTACACGGGCTGCATCTGAAGGACCTGCACGTCATTGACGGCCAGCAGTTGGACTTCGAATACTGTGCCCTCGGGCAGGGTGATGTGGACTACCTGACCATCCTTCGCCAACTCCGCGAGCACCGCTCCGAGGCAATCTTGGCAGTGGCGACGCATTTCCAGCCGCCCAGCGGCTCGCGGGTCGAAGCGATGCGCACGAACTTCGCCCAGCTCAGGCGGCTCATTAGTCAGGCAGAGGACGGGTCGTGCAATAAGGAGGCTGTATGACGGCACGCATCGCACCATCTCTGGCAGATGTCCACCACAGCAAGCTGTGCTATAGCCAGGATCGCTACTGCGGGCATCCACGGCAGTTGCCCTTTCGCAACTTTGGTAACGGTGAGCTAGTGGTAGCCCATTTTCACTCCCCAGCGACGTATCAGAGTCGCGACAACATCTCCCACGGGTTCGGCCACTATATGGGCCGCTCCAGCGTCTTGCTCCAGCGGTCCTATGACTCAGGAGAGACGTGGCTGCCGGAGAACGAGGTGGTCGTCTGGGATCACTCTCGCGCCCTTTGGCCGAGCGGTTGGGGGTCCTGCAACACGCAGATACGCCGCAGGTGGACCGCGAGGCGTTCGACCTCACCAGTTCCGATTCGCTGGTCTACTTCGGCCGACACGCGATCAGTCCCACCGACGATAGGGAGCCAACGCTGGAACGCTTCGCCTTCCGCTCCAGCGACCGCGGCCATACCTGGGAAATCGTACCCACGCGGGTGTCGCCACCGCCGGGCTTCACCTTTGCCTCGATTGACAGTGCGCCGCTAACGGTGCTGTCCGACGGCACGGCGGTGATGCCAGCCTGGCTAGACAATCGCAACACCGGCGGAGACAGCGACTATGTGGGGGCGATCATAGGGTTGTACGGCTCCGATGACAACGGCCTGTCCTGGACCTACCTGGCGGAAGTGGCCAACGATCCCACTCTTCGCGGCCGGCCAGGCTACGCGAATCTGGTGCTGTTGCCTAGTGGCCGCTTGCAGTGCTACGTCAACCAGATCGGCGGCATCCGCCACGCCCTGGCGATGAATTACTCCGATGACGGAGGTTATAGCTGGAGCGAACCGCAGCCACTAGTGACCTGGGGCCAGTCGCCGTGGGCCTCGCTGACACGAGACCACGCCTGGTCAGAGGCGCTTCGCAAGGGGGTGCGTTACCGCTCGCCCTGGCCCCTGCGCCTGCGCGATGGCCGGATCGTGGTGATCTTCGGCCGACGCCACCCGCCGTTCGGGATGGGGCTGATCGTCAGCGAAGACGATGGCACCACGTGGTCCGCCGAGGCGGTCATTCGCGCCGATGCCAGCGACGCGGATCTGGGGTATGCGGTGGCCACCGAACTGGATGATGGGCGCATCTTCACTGCGTACTATTATATGCAAGACGACGGGAACAATTTTGGCGGCAGTCGCCACATCGCCTGCAGCGTGTTCCGGCTGGGGTAACGTTGTCAGTCGGGGCGGTCCCAGAGGCCATGCACGAGCGACTTGCCTGCATCCTGGCAGTCTCCTGTCTGATGGCGTTGGGATTCAGCGGTGCCGACGCCGATTCCGACCTCTATTGGCCGCAGTGGCGTGGCCCCCTCGGCACCGGCGTCGCGCCGCACGCCGATCCGCCCGTAGAATGGAGTGAGAGCCAGAGCATTAGGTGGAAGATCGCTCTGCCAGGCAAGGGACACTCAAGTCCTGTCATCTGGGGCGAGCGCGTCTTCGTCACGACTGCCGTTCCCTACGGAGAAACGGTAAAAGCCACCTACAGCGGTGCCCGCAATGCCCACAACGAAGAGCCCATCACGCAGCGCCACAAGTTCGTGGTGATGGCTATCAACCGCAGCGACGGAAAGATCCTCTGGGAACGGACGGTGCGAGAGGATCTCCCACACGCCGGGGGACATCACACAGCCAGCCTCGCGTCCAACTCTCCAGTGACCGACGGTGAGTACCTGTTTGCCTTCTTCGGCTCGTACGGCCTTTACGGTATGACCGTGGATGGCGACCTAATGTGGGAGAGGGACCTCGGGCGGATGGACACGCTGCATGGACATGGCGAGGGTAGCTCACCGGCGCTTTACGACGATACGCTGGTCATCAATTGGGACCACGAAGACCAGTCGTTCGTAGTCGCTCTAGACAAGCTTACCGGCGAGGAGCGCTGGAAGGTCGCCCGCGATCGGGGCTCGTCGTGGACGACGCCGATCGTCGTCGAAGACGGCGGGACACCCCAGGTAATCATCAGCGGCTCGAGGGACGTGAGAGGCTACGACCTGGCGACGGGCAGCCTCATTTGGGAATGCGGGGGGTTGTCGGTGGAAAATGTTGTGGCTTCGCCCGTGGCCGGAAACGGGATCGTCTTTGCGGGCAGCAGTTACGACAAGCAGTCCATGCTGGCGATTCGCTTCCACGGCGCCGAAGGTGACATCACCGGTACCAAGCGGGTCGTATGGACCCGCGTTCAGGGGGCGCCGTACGTGCCCTCGCCAATGCTCTACGGAGACTCCCTGTATTTCATTCGCCACTTCCAGGGCATCCTGACCCGGGTCAGCGCCCAAACCGGAGAGGATCGACCCGGGCCGCTGCGACTGCAGGGCCTGCGCCACGTTTTCGCTTCACCAGTCGGCGCAGAGGGGCGCGTCTACGTCACCGACCGGGACGGCACGACACTCGTCATAAGCGATGAGGACAGCCCCCAAGTGTTGGCAACCAACTGGCTCGACGACATCTTCAGCGCATCGGCAGCGCTCGTCGGTGCCCAGTTGTTTCTGCGCGGCGAGAAATACCTCTACTGTATCTCGGAAGGTTAGACCAGGAATGGGTGGCATGACCACCAAAAGGAGTTTTTAAGTGGAGACTTTCACGCTCTGGCAACTGCCGTCTCAGACGGGCAGCCAGATGAACAGCTACGTCCTGCGAACAGTGCATGGCGATGTTATCGCCATCGATGGAGGCTATACTGAGGATGCCGGGTATCTGAAGGGCTTTCTCGCCGCTCTTGGTAACCGAGTCACCGCCTGGTTCATCACACACCAGCACCGCGACCACGTCGATGCGCTGACCGAGATCCTCAAAACGTCTGGAGATCTACAGATAGACCAGTTCTATGGCTCACTGAACACTACGGCGTGGGTCGAAGCCCATGAGAAGGAGGAGGCGGAGACCACCGTCCAACTCAATGCGGCGTTGGCCGCTGCGGGGCTGGGGGTGACAGAGCTGGAACTCGGCCAGGAGCTGGCTTTCGATGGTGTTCACTTCGAGGTGCTGGGCATCAAGAACCCGGAGATCACCGTTAACGCGATCAACAATTCGAGTGTGGTGATGCGAGTGCGGGATGAGACCAGGTCTATCCTCCTTCCCGCCGATTTGGGAGTGGAAGCCGGACGCAAGCTCCTGGCGGGGCCGTACGGAAATCGTCTCGAGTCCGGCTACGTCCAGATGGCCCATCACGGCCAGAATGGCGTCGAGAGAGCGTTCTACGAGGCCGCCGCGGCCCGACGCTGCATCTGGCCCACACCGCTGTGGCTCTGGGACAACGATAGCGGCAACGGGAAGGGATCTGGTAAATGGCAGACTCTAGAGGTGCGCGCCTGGATGCAGGCAATGGGCGTTGAGCAGCACTACTGCTTGTTCAATGGCCTGCAAGAGATCCGATAGACAGGGAACTCTACTAACCTGGGGATAGGCCTAAGAATCATGTTGCTCCACGGCGACGGTCAGACATGACTTTGTGACGACTTTCGTGTAGATTGCGGACAAACCCAGAGCGCAAGGAGCCGCAATGAAGTACCGAGTTGTCGTGGAAATGGATGAAGATGGCATGTTTGTCGCAGAGGTTCCTGCTTTACCTGGATGCGTTTCTCAGGGCGCCTCAAGAGAGGAGGCGCTCACAAATGTCCGAGAGGCCATCTCCCTTTACATTGAAAGCCTCGAAGAACGAGGCGAGCCGGTTCCGCCACCAATTAGCGAAGAAATCGTCGAGGTCGATATTTGGGCAAACTGCCGTTGTCTCTGGGCGGCAGGTTGTCAAATCATTCGAGCGATTCGGCTATGAAGTTGACCGGCAGCGTGGTAGTCACATCGTCCTGAGACAGCTCGCGGCCCCCTGGCGAAGGATCACTGTTCCCGATCATCGCGCAGTCGCGAAAGGAACACTCCGTGCTATCCTTCGGCATGCCGGGATCACCGTCGAGGAGTTTGTGGCCGCGCTGTAGCAGGAGTGGGGTCACGTCTGATATCACGGGATAATCGCCGCTTCGGTAAACGCCCTGCAAACATCGCAGGGCGTTTTGTTTATCCCGAAATCGTTACGCAAAGCGCATTGGAAGGGTCGGGGTTGCCGATAGTGTTCACTTCAAACCGTGACGGCAATGTCGAGATTTATGTGATGTCCGTGGACGGAAGGAGCACGATGCGACTAGTGAAGCCCATTGTTCAGAAATATATCCTCACACCGACTTTGAAGGGAGACGATTAGAATGGCACGGATAAAACACATCGCCATTGCGACCCAGGACGCTGACAAGACCGCTAAGTTTTATGTTGAGGTCCTTGGCCTGAAGGAAATTGCCAAGGTGGATAGCCCCAATGCATCGGGCTATTACCTCAGCGATGGCCATATCAACATGGCTATCCTTGACTTTAAGAACGATCAGGCTGCTGGCTCCGAGTACGGTCAGAACTACAGCGGCATCCACCATATCGGGTTCGAGGTGGAGAGCATTGAGGAGGTAACCAAGAAGCTGGAAGAGGCTCACTCCAGTCCCAAGGAGGAGATAAACCAAGCCCTCGGTCTGGACAAGGATGGTCCCCGCCATGCCAACGTAGAGGTCAAGTACGTGGGACCAGATGGAGTCATCATCGATGTTTCCGAGACCGGTTGGATTGGTACCCGCGGGCTAGACTAGACGACCCACGTCATCTAACATTGAGTGATCGGCTCCATTTTATTTCGCCTAACTGCTCCGTAGTTCGCCCGCCGGCAACTCGAGCACTAGAAGCCTTCTGAGGGTATGCAGCGTGTCAGCTATCGGCATGCATGATCGACTCCCATGCATGGCCAATAATCAGTTCACCGGATGCAAAATCGATCGTGCCTCGAAGGCGAATTCTTGACATTGTTCATTGACCGGCATCTGATTTCACTGAGTCGCTGACCCCTTTCGTAGATGCCAAGCAACTCGCGACCTGGAGCACCGCTCCTGAAAGATTACGCAAGACTTGTTTCGTCAAAGAAGCTTCGTTGACAAATAAAAAACACATACACAGAGATTCCGTTTCCAATCCTCATTTGCACAATTCTGGCCGGTTGCGGCCCGATATGTGGGTCTTTTCGTGCTGCGTCTTGTTCGGGGCCTCGTCGATGGGGTGGAGCGCAAACGAAACTCTTGGTGACTCACGGGCAGTCAGTGCTTTGCGCGTCGAGGAACACATCTCAATCGACGGCGACCTTGCCGAGGCTTCGTGGAAGCTGGCAGAACGTGCCGACAGCTTTTATCGCGCTGAACGCACGCGAGGCGTGCCGGCCGAAATGCGAACGGAAGCGATGGTGCTTTACGACGATAGCAACATCTATGTCGGTTTTCGGTGTTTTGAGCAAGATATGTCACGGTTGCGGGAGACCCTTACTCGTCGAGACACACGTGTGTGGCACGATGATGCCGTGGAGATTGTGCTGGACACCTACGACGACAACCGCAACGGCTACATATTTGGCGTAAACACGCTCGGCACACAGATGGATCAACATGTGAGTAACGAATCCGTATTCACATTCACATGGGATGCCCAGTGGAGTGCACAGGTCATGAAACACGAAGATTCGTGGACTGTGGAGTTCGCGATTCCGTTCGATGAGCTGCGGTTCGACGCGGAGAACACCAGGTGGGGCATCAACTTTTGGCGAGCACATCCACTCGATGGCGAAGCATACTCCTGGTCGGATACGGGCGGTGATTTTGGTAGGATCTCAGAGTTTGGCGACCTGCATGGCTTGCACCTGGCGGATGCTTCGGGCGAGAGAAAGGTGGGTGTATTGCCATATATGACCTACCGTGCGCTGGAAGAGCTACCGGATGACCGCGATTTGGGTATCGATTTGCTGTTCCCTTCGACGACGTTTTCGGCCAACATCACGATGAACCCCGACTTCTCGCAGCTGGAGAGCGACCCCACTCAGATCGATGTCACCAGCGACCGAGAGTTATCCTTACCGGAACGCCGACCGTTTTTTCGGGAAGACGCCGATCTCTTTTCCCTGCCCTTGAATCTGTTCTACAGCCGCCGTGTTCAGGAGATAGATTTCGGGGCGAAGTCGGCTGGAAAGTACGGAAACTACAACTATGCTCTGCTCAATAGCTACGGCCGCATTGTCGATCGCTATGACGACGGTCGCAAACGACGTGCGAACCTGCTAAATATCAGGGTCAACCGCGATCTTGGTGATCGCGCCGTGGTAGGATTAATGGGGATTCAAAAGCACCAGGCGGATCGCGATGTCAACTTGCTTTCCATGAACAGCAGACTCTCCTTGCGGCGAGACTGGTCGACGCAACTGCAATATGTAGTGAATCACGTGGAAGGGGATGCGCACTGGGCGTACCACACATCGACGCGATGGACGCACGAACGAGGGTGGTTCGGGGACGCATCGCTGGAGGAAATCCAGAACGGATTCCGGCCCAACGAGACTGGCCTTGAGGACGAAGCCTACAGGAAGTGGACCGGCCAGGTTGGCTACAGACACGAGTATCCGGAGGAGAGCACGCTGAAGTCGTATCGCCTGAGCAGCAGGTATTTTCACCAGACCAACGAGGAGAAGAAGCTCCGAGAGCGCTACACCAACCTCCACGGAAGTTTGGAGATTGGGCGTGTCGATCTCACAGCCGTTGGGCGCATCGGCAAGCAACGCGACGACGATGCCTTGTTCGGTCGGAGAGAGCTTAATTTGCAGGCGAGCTACAGCTCAACCTGGAGTAACTTCGTGGTGTTCAGCAAGTTCGGCCGACGTCAGAATAGCGCCATTCGACAATCCGACGTGTCAGCGAACGCGAACCTGTTCGAGAAGATAACACTCGATTTCTTCGGAGGGCGAGTACACTGGCACGGCCACCGCAAAACCTGGTTCGCGAGAATCAACGGGAATTATCAATTCACGCGCAAGATCGGAACCCGGGTGTATCTCGAAGGCATCGACGAGCGCCTGGAAGACGAAGTGGACTACAACTTCAACTGGGTCTTCGACTACGAGTTTACGCCAGAGAGTCACTTCTTCCTGGTCTTTGTGAGAGACCAAGAGAATCGCCGAGCCATGTTTACAAAACTGGCGTACCTATTTGATTCAACCAGCATTCCGCCTTTTGGGCGGAGGTAGCTCGCGGCTTTGCTGACGGTCAGCCTTCGCACTTGCCGGGCCGCGCTGGCCAATCCTTCACGAGTGGCGCATGCCTCGTCGAAGGCCGTTGCTCGCTGGTGGAATGGCGGTAGCAATAGGTTTGTTCGCCTGGATTCATCTGCAGCGCCCGCAGGAGCCTTCCGCGGCCGAACTGGCGATGGCTCGATCACAGGTGCAGTGGACCCTTGCCTACCTCAGCCAGTTGGGTTACCGCACGGGTGCCTGCGTCTCTATGTCGCGCGACCCCTGAGCGCGGACGATTGGCGGGTCTCCGCGCGGATAAGCAGGACCTTCTAATCGGCATCCTTAGGGCTCTGCCTGCATGTGCGATGGCCGAAATTACTCGCAAAGCGAACGAGGTGAGCGGAAGGATCGTTTACCGGTCTCTGGGACTTTAGGTAGTCCTAAACTGCGCGTGGCGAATTTTCGAGATCACTTTCGATCAGGCCATCACGGAAGCGGACGATGCGGCGACTGTGCTGTGCGATGTGTTCCTCGTGCGTCACCACGACGATCGTATTTCCAAGCTCATGGAGGCGATTGAACAGGTCCATGATTTCCTCACCTGTTTTCGTATCGAGAGCCCCAGTGGGCTCATCGGCCAGAATTATAGAAGGTTCATTGACAAGCGCTCGGGCAATGGCTACACGCTGTCTCTGTCCTCCGGACAGTTCGTTCGGTCGGTGATCCATGCGATCGGTCAACCCCACGGCTTCGAGCACAGCTTCCGCTTTGGTCCGTCGAACTCTCCGAGCGAGACCGCTGTATACAAGTGGAAGACCGACGTTGTCGAGGGCATTTAGGCGCGGCAACAGGTGAAACGTCTGAAAGACAAAGCCGATCTCCTGATTGCGAACCGATGCTAATTCGATATCCTCCATCGAACTGACCAGCTGGCCATTGAGTTTGTAGCTTCCCGACGTCGGCACGTCCAGACAACCGATAATACACATCAGGGTCGACTTCCCAGATCCGGAGGGACCCATGATCGAGACGAACTCGTTGGCATCAATGGCCAGATCGATTCCCTTGAGGGCGCCCACCTGGGTGGTACCCGTTTGGTAGATCTTGTATAGGTCTTTTGTCTGGATCACAGCGCGAGGAGGAGGCCTTCCAACTCAGTGAGGAAACGTTGACGGAGCCGTTGCTTCGAATCGCGAATCTTACTCGTACCGCAGTGCCTCCACGGGGTGAAAACCTGCGGCCCTCTTTGCCGGCAGGAGTCCGAAGGCCAGGCCGACACTGACGGAGATCAGAAAAGCCAAACCGACCGAAAACAGCGAGACGATGGTCTGAATCCCTGTACTCTTCTCAATACCAAAGCTGATAAGAAACCCAAGTCCGATTCCGAGCATTCCACCGATGAAACTGATCGTTATGGCTTCGATTAGAAATTGCAGCGCGACGTCACGTTGAGTTGCCCCGACCGAACGTCGGATTCCGATCTCCCCGGTCCGCTCGAGGACAGAGGCGAGCATGATGTTCATAATTCCTATGCCCCCAACGACCAGCGATATAGAGGCAATAGCCGTCAGTACCATATTGAATATTGATTGGGTGCGGCGCTCTTGCTGCAACAACTGCTCTGGTATGATGAGCTCGAAGTCAACAACCCCGTTGTGGCGGCGCTTCAGCATCCGATTGATCACGTCAGACACCGAGTGAACCATTTCGGAGGAGCTGACGCGAACGGTGAGTTGATCCAGTTGGTGATAGTTTTCCGCCTTCGCTTTGTGGGGCGACGCGCCTCTCCTGGGACTGTTGGCTGATTGGACCTCTGTTATGGTCACCCTGGCACGATCCTCATAACGCAGCAGTACCGTCTTGATGGGTGTATAGATGTCGTAATTGTAGTCTCGTATTCCTAAGGATTCGATGCTCCTTTCGGAAACCGAGCGTTCCTTAAACACGCCCACTACGGTTAGCCACAACCGGCCGCATTTGATTCTGCTCCCAAGGGCATCCTCCTTGGTAAAGAATCGAGTTTTCACGCGGTTCCCAATGAGAGCCACAGGAGCAGCTCTCTCCAGATGCCTGTCTGAAAAGAATCGACCTTGCGCCAACTGATAGTCAGGATGATCGAAGTAGTCCTTTCCTACGCCGATCAGTCTGGCGGAACGTCGCAAACCCTCCCGAATCGCGTGCGTTTCGATGACAACCTCTGGACTCACCGCTTTGACCCCGGGGATAACCGTCGAAATAGCCACAGCGTCTGCAACTGACAGCCCCGGAGACCATGGATTTCTTTCGCTCTTCGGTTCCTCACCTTCGCCCGCGAGCCCTCGGGAGACAATCATGCCTTCTTGCTCGAGAGACTCGTAGGCACGCTGAATCGTGATCACACTGACCTGCAGCTGTTTGGCCAGCCCTCGGATAGACGGGAGGGGCTCACCCACATTGAGCTCGCCCGAAAGGATCCGTGCGCGTACCTGGCGGACGATCTGAGCCTGGAGCGGCTCGTTAGACAGATCAGTGATGTTCAGGAGCATAGTGAAATCGTTATTACTGTACATATACAGTATGTACGATTAGGTGAGGATGTCAAGCCGAAACTACACGGTCTTTGACGGCTCCAATCTGGAGTCGCTCCGGTGCCAAGGAGCGGATGGAAGAGGCGGACAAATCGCAACTGGCCGTCGGCAATGCAAAGGTCTTCGGCTGGCAGTATGCCTCTATGGGCCGGACGATCATGGGTGGATTGCTTGCCTCCAAGATTTTGACGTTGATCATTGTACCTCTCTTCTACACCTTGTTGGACGATCTGCGCGCGATGGTACGCAGATTTACAACCTCCTGACGAACATTGAGGCTTGACAGGTACTGCTATGCACCGAAGACACGAGGCCAACCGCCGTCTCTGGAACGATCACGTCGCCATTTGGGAGGAACGAAGCAATCGGGAGGGGCGGTGGCAGCGATGCCACCTGGAGCCTGATCTGGCGTTTGAAGGTGGAGCGCTGGAGCTGATTCAGGAATTTGCCGGAGGGCTGGAAGGCAAACAGGCCTGCGTAATAGGTAGCGGTGACAACATGGCGACGTTCGCGCTCGCGGGTTTGGGTGCCCAGGTTACATCGACGGATATATCTGAGGAGCGACTCGCGATGGGGTCGCGGAGAGCCGAGCAACTTGGTCTGTCAGTCTCATTCGTTCGAGCGGACGCAGCCCATCTGGAACCGTTGGGCGATTCGAGTTTCGATCTCGTATGCTCTACGAACGGCTTTTTCGTGTGGATCTCAGATCTCGAATCGATCTACGCTGAGGTCGCTCGAATTCTAGTACCCGGTGGGCACTACATATTCTTTGATGTTCACCCGTTTCAGCGACCGTGGAAGGAGCGGGTGAGCCCGATTGAAGTGGAAAAGCGTTGTTGGGACACAGGCCGTTTCAGCCGCGCGAATCCTATGAATTCAACTGGACCTTGGCCGATCTGCTAAATCCGATGGCCGCGGCGGGACTCATGCTGGTTAAGCTCTTGGAGCGTCCGGCCAGCGACACGCGATTTTGGCAGGGGGCCGCCTACTACGACGCCGTCGATAACACTCTGCAGGACTGGCATGCAAATCCGAGGGCTGCCTTGCCCGTATGGCTCGCGGTTGCAGCGCGAAAAGTCGTGCGATAGTGAGCGCCCAATCGAGGTTGGCGTGCAAATGAAAAATCGCCTTCTGATAGTCGGATTGATCCTGTCAACGAGCGTAAATGCATGGGGGGCCTCTTCTTTAGATCTTGCACCGGGCGGGTATGGCTTGAGTCTAGGGAACTCCAAACGGCATAACGGTCTGCGCCTGAACTGGCGCGACGACCGCGTCGAGGAAGTCAACGGGGTTAATATCACGCTCTGGAAGGCCGGCGAGAATCCAACTGCGACGCTCAACGGGATCGCCATTGGTATGGTCGGTCCTGAGGCGAGGGATCTCAACGGCGTGGCACTAGGGGTGCTCGGCGTGGGTGCACATCAGAACCTCACCGGTATTGCCCTCGGTGGGTTAGGAGCTGGAGCCGGTGAAGACCTGACGGGGTTGTCGTTTGGTCTGCTTGGAGCCGGGGCTGGAGAGAATCTTACAGGACTGGCATTGGGTGGACTTGTGGCCGGTGCCGGAGAGGAGCTGATCGGCTTCGCTTTTGGCTTGCTAGGAGCGGGAGCCGGGGAGCGAGCTCGTGGCATCGTCATCGGCGGCGTCGGCGCTGGCGCTGGAGAGACTATGGAGGGGATCGCCATCGGGGGAATCGCAGCAGGCGCGGGTGAAGAGATGACGGGTCTGGGTATTGGCCTTTTCGCTGCGGGCGCAGGCGAGAAGGCAAGAGGTGTTCTTCTTGGAGGCCTAACCGCCGGCGCCGGAGAGCGGGTTTCAGGAATTGCGGTGAGCCTAATCCGAACGGAGGCCGGGGACCGAATCGATGGAGTTGCTATAGGCGGTGTGCTCGTCGCTGCCGATGAAGTGAGGGGTATCACGATAGGCGCGTTCAACGGCATCGGCATTCACGAGCGCAGATTCAAGAAGCGCACGAACCAATTCACGGGGGTGGCTATCGGCGGTCTGAATTTTACGCGCAATTTGCATGGCGTGCAGATTGGGGTGCTCAACTATGCCGGAAACAACCCGTTTTGGGCACGCTTGCTACCCATTGTCAATCTACATTTCTAACACGAGATCCGATCAGCCCTCGCCCGTTCTCGAATCCATCCGCTAATCTCACATTTGTTTGAACCTTTCGACGCCTCGGGTGTATACAAGGGTGGCATACAACCTCCACCATTGAAACAGGTGTTCACCATGAATTCTACGCGCTTTTTGGCTGCGTTGATCTGCATCAGTGTGTTTTCATCCTCTTCGGTTCACTCCGCCCAACCGGAGTACGTTCATTTGATCCGCAGGGGCAGCAGATGTCGCAGGAGTGGTATGCTGAACAGGCACGGCTCTGGAAACAAGAAGTCGAACGACAGCCTGAGGATGCTGCGTCATGGCGCAACTATTACATGGCGACCCAATATTCCATGTGGCGTAGGGATTCCCCTGAAAGAGAGCAAATCCTCGACAGAATCCTTGAGGAGATGGGAAAGGTTGTGTCTGAGAGCCATGAATATCTCTACCTGGAGGTCAGGCAGTGTTCCTGGAACACGGATAAGCAGGAACTAAATGATCTGTTCGCCCGCGCCACGCGGCTAGGCTCGGCACAACCAGAGTGTGCCGACCTGTACCAAGACCTTGCTGGCAATTTCGAACAGCTTGGGGATCGCGAACGCGCCCGATCGGCATGGCGGGAGATGTATCGAACCGAGGGCATTCACTCGGCTTTGATCGATTACAACTACAACATGCTGATGTCCACTGACCAGAACGCGATCCTCATCACCAACGGTGACAACGACACTTACCCAGCCTGGATGCTGCAACGGCTTAAAGGAATTCGTGAGGATGTTTTGGTGCTAAACGTCTATCTAAGCAAGAAGTATCGTTCCTACTTGAGCGGTGAACTGAGCGCAAAAGGAGTTGAAATAGACACGAAGGCCTTGCCGGCGAATGATGCCGACTTTCTCGAAGCTCTTTGTGAAGCCGTTACCCAGAGTCAGCCGGATGTTCCGATCTACGTCGCCTTGACGGTCGCGTCCCGGTACAAGGAAAGAATCAATGACATGCTCTACGTAACCGGCCTCGCTTCACTCTACAGCGAGGACCGCGCGGACAATATTGCTCTGCTCAGGAGAAATGTGGAAGGCCGCTTCAGATTGGACTACCTTCGGCACGACTGGTACAGCGAGAATCACATCTCGACGATACCAGAGGTGTTTCGCCTCAACACAAATTATGCCGTCTCGTTTGTCACGTTGTTCGAGCACTACCAGACCTCAGAGGAGATGAAAAGGGCTAACTATTGGAGTGGCCTTGCGCTCGAGGTCGCACGCAAGAGCAGCCATGAAGACTTTCTGAAGGAAATCGAACTGCGGATCGATCAGTAGTTGATGAGTTCAGCAGAGGGAATTCCCCAACTTTCCGACGAGGAGTTGGCAAAGCGGGTTGGCCACAAAGACATCGCAGCCTTCGACGAGCTTTATCAACGCTACAGCTGGCGCGTGCTGCGCTATCTTCATCGCATGTTAGGCCAGGACAGAGAACAGACACAGGACTGTTTGCAGGAGGTGTTTTTGCGGCTTATCGAAAAGAGCGCTTCGGTCGATACGACTCGGAAATTTTCCATTTGGATCTTCGCCGTCGCTCACAACATCTGCTGCAACGAGCGCCGGCGCCGGGATGTCAGACAACATACTGTTGCCACAAATGTCGACGCCATTGCCCTGGAGAGGACACACGGCGCAGGGGAGGAGGTGGACCAGAGAATGTTCATCGAGTCCCTTTTCAACGAGCTGGTTCTCCTGGACGAGGCCAAACGCAGCACCTTCTTATTGCGCTTTCAGGAAAAGTTCACGATTCGGGAAATTAGCGCCCTGCTCGACTGCCCAGTCGGAACGATTAAGTCGCGACTCCACTATACGTGCCAATTGTTAGCCGAGAATCTGAAGGTGTTTAATCCAAGCGAAGTTGAAGGAGCGATAGAGTAATGGTAAAACCGATAGACAGCATCTCATGCCGGGACGTTAAAGAGTGGTTGTTCAAGGGCATCTCTGATTCGGTTGGAAGCGCAGAGGGTGAGCTGTATCAACACCTTGAACCATGTCAGCCGTGCCGCGCCTACAAGCGCTTCCTGACAAGAGTCCGCTCTGAACTGGAAGAGACTTTTCCTGAAGAACTGGAACCGGACCCGGCCATTCAGGGACGACTCAGGGATACCTTGCGGAAACGGAGTTTCGCCGCTCCGGGGCTACAACTTCTGCGACGACCCGTTCCAGCTTATCAGGCTGTGCTGGGTGCTGCAGCGGCGATTGCCGCCGTTTTGATCATTGAAACCTCGAGTTCTATCGAGCAACGCGTTCACGGGCCTTCCGAAGATCCACGAAACGAGTTCATTGCAGTCGAATCGACAGAGGCAATCGACAAGCTCCAGATGATCAGGACCAGCGGAAGAAGCCATGCGGAGGACAGCCTGCTAGTAGGGAGTATGCCAGAATCGTTTGCAACGTTAGATGGGGCGGGCTAGGTCCGACGTTAATTCGTCTCTCAACATAGTACGAACCCTACCTAGCCTGAATTATTCATGAATCCGACCAAGCGGACGAATTCGATGCGCTGGTCAATGGCTGGACGTTTTGGTAGCGGGTTGATCGAGTGCTGTCGGTCGTCGAGGTGTTGTCTCTGGAGATCTGAGCCTCGTTTGGATGTCATTGGGACAGTCGGGCCCCTTAGTGGAGCGTGTGCGTGGCTGTGGTGGGCGACATCGCAAAGCATTATGAGGTATCGAGGTTGAGGACGACGGTCCGCATCAGATCCTTGAGCGGGTACGATGTCGGAAAGTGAAAACGGACCTTGGTGGCTTGCTCCCGCACTCGGGCGCCGACTTTGAGCACGCGGAGTTGGATCGTGTCAAAGTTAGACGTCGTCCATTGAGTGCCGCGCATGCCAATCTGTTGGATTGTGTGCAGCAGCACGTAGGCCGCGCTGTGCAGGAAGAGGCGAAATTGGTTGGCCGAGAATCGGTGGCAGGAGGTGCGGTCGGACTGCAAGTAGGTCTTGTGATTCTTGATGAAGCCTTCCGACCGTCCGCGAGCGCAGTAGACCTTCTCATATAGAAACTCGGGGGTGCGGTTGCGGATATTGGTCACCACGAAGCGCGGGTTGGCTTTGCGCTGCGTGATCTCGGCCTTGTAGATAATCTGGCGCGGTCGGGGCCAGCTCTTGGCCTGATACTCGAAGCGGTCAAAAAGCCGCACCGGTTCATCGCTCTGCTCGGCCAGCGCCGCCGTCAGCTCCATCAGCGGTTCGCCGAGGGCTTTGAGCTTGTTGTTGATCGCCTGTCCCAGAATGAAATCAATACCGTATCCGTCGCACAGGTCGTGCACCTCAGGGGTGCTGAAGTGCGAGTCGCCTCGTAAGGTGATCTTCGTCTTCGGCCACACCATGATCAAATGATCCAACACGCGTTTGAGGATGGCTGCCGCCTCTCGGCCTCGCATTCTACGACCGGGTCGCAGCAGGGTCGTGATCAACTTGCCCGACTCCCCTTCGTAGAGATGGACCGGCAGATAGCAATACTCGTCATAGTAGGCATGGAACAACGTCAGTTGCTGGGCGCCGTGCGTCGGATCGTCCGTGTCGTCGATGTCTATAGTCAGCTTCTTGGGCGGCTGGTCGTAAGACTCAATGAATATTTCCAGCACCGCGAGCCCGATGCGATACAGATCCGAGCGGCTGACACTGTTTTCCAAACGAGACATGGTCGGTTGACTGGCCAAATCGTCTCCTGTCAGGGGCAGACGGTCGCACGCGGTTTTCAGACCCGGATCGCAACGCAGGTCGTCACTGTCATTGGCGTCCTCGTACCCACAGGCGATCTGGAATACGCGCTGCCGGATGAGGTCAGTATACGTATGGTCGATATAGCTTTGATGTCGCCGATCCGACATCGCCGCCACGATTCGGTCGACGATCCCGGTGCGGGCTTCCGCCTGTCGCAGAAGCAGGGCGCCCCCATCGCTGGTGGTCGTGCCACCGTCAAAATCAGCTTCGATCATCTTGCCCGAGATGTTTGCAAACGACAGCGTAATCTGCGAAGTTTCCATCTGCGGTGGTCCTCTTGATTGGTTGTTGTTTGTGGCTAACCCTAACATAGGGAAAAACAACCAGTTGTACAGAGAATCACCGCATTTTTATGAATAATTCAGGCTAGTAATTTCCACAACGACAAAGGGAAGTGCGCATGACGTCAAATCGGTCGGTCGTAGCGGTTGACATTTTCAGCTGAGTTCCGATTTTAGGATCAGACTGGCGGTCGAAAAAACAATATATAGGAGCGCTTAGCTCCAGCAGGAATAAACGCCATACCAGTCCTCGCGGCGCCTGCTTATCCCCTTGTCATTAGGCAGGGTAGGGGGATAGGTGGGCGTTTTTTGTTCTTGGTGTCAAAAGTTTGGAGTCGCCATGATCAAGACTGACATAGAGTCTGTTCGCAGAGCTGCGAGGATCTACGCCAGCAACAAGGATGCAGCGATTGCACTGGGAATCGACCCGCGAAGTTTTGCCAGAATCTGCCGGGAAAACAGTATTCAAACCCCTTATTATCGCAGTCGTCTAAAGCGCCGAAAATCGCAAGAAGATTTAGGCTAGCTACTTTGCGCGCCCTTCGCTGGCACTCCCTGGCGACAATTTCGTCAGGATTAGTCTTGACACTGTCCACCTACAGGAACTTTATTGCTCCTAGCATATACACGGTCCTCTTGCCCAGGGAGGCATTGATGTTTGTTTCGAGCCCACATCTGAAGGACGTCGCGGGCGGCACTCGATTCTGAGTTTTCGGTAAGGCTGGATCCAGGCTCACCTAAGCACACAGAATCGCTCGACCTTCCTTACGTAGCGACCCCCGTCTCGGGGGCGAATAGGCCTTTGCGCCTCCTCGCTGACCCCTTCCGTTTTCCAAAACCGACATAGCCTAATAACACGCCGTCTTGTTCCACGGGCAGTCTACGACCGTCATGGCACGTGGCTACCAGTCTAGCGAGCTGTGCGGCATGAGATGTATCGTGGTTAATAGCTGCCACCACCAAGAACAGCTGAAGAGAATAGGCCCCAACAATGACAGCAGAGAACATCTGCATCCACAGTGAAGGACCCGATGACCATGACGCGATCGATGCCGTTTTGAGCCGGTCATTCGGTGACATGGATGTTCCAAACCTGGTCAGAATGTTGCGCCAGAGACAGCCTGAGTTTGACACATCCTTATCGATCTGCGCCTCCGATGGCCACACAATCGTCGGTTACGCAGCGTTCATCCCATTCAACATGCGGTTTATGGGTTCGACGATTTCCGCACTTGCCGTCGCCCCGGTAGGTGTTGTGCCGGAGTACCAGGGTAAGGGAATTGCCGGCATGATCCTGAATCACGGACACGAGCGAGCTGGACAGCGAGGCTGTCAACTCGTCTGCCTGAACGGTCATCCGGAGTACTACCCTCGCCACGGATACCGGCCATGTTTCGGCTTCGCCCAAACGGTCGTCGATCAGGACAAGCTACCTCAGCCAGCATTGGAAATGGAAGCATGGCCAGTCCGAGACCAGGATCTGCAGTGGCTCCTTGAATGCGACGAGCGTGAATGGCACGACGTTGATTTTAGCTGGCCTCGAAACAGCTTGATGAGCGAGTGGGCGATTGAGGGTATCAGCGGGGTAATGTGGAAAACCAAAGACGGCAAGCGAGCAGCCTACAGTCTCAACCGCGCGGGCCAGCGCAGTCCGAACATCGAACTCGAGATTCTGGTGGGGGAAGACCCGGGTCTGGTCCGCGAAGTGATACTCGCTATGCGTCCTCGCAAAATACAAAACCATCCCGCCGGATGGTTGGCAAAAAAAGTTTTGAACAAGACCTGGGCGAAGTGCGAAGCAAATCGGAGCGAGGCCGCTATGGCATTTCCACTAGTCGAGGGTGTTCTGGACGACTACATGACCGCGCTCGAAGCCAAACAACGCGAGCCGGGCACGATCAACTGGCCCATTCCATTCATGATGTGCTGATGGGGCGAGTAAACAAAATCAATCTGATTACCGATGGCCCATCCCGAGTAGATGTGGGGCCTGAGATGGAGGATAGCCTGATCAACGCTATGATCGAGCCAAATCAGCTAGCAACTCAGGAAAGCCGAGAAGAAGACCACCGCGGTCGACATACGACCACCTGGTCAGAGATTCTATTTCTTCCCAACGGAGGCATGGTAATCGATACCCCGGGTATGCGCGATGTGCAGATTTGGGCAAACGAAGAAGGTCTGGAACAAACATTCGCAGATATCGAAGAGCTCGCGCTCCAGTGCCAATTTAGAAACTGTGTACACATTCGCGAAAGAGGCTGCGCGATCCGCGCGGCCATCGAATACGGGGATCTAGACCGAATACGATACAAGAGCTACTTGAAGCAGAAACGCGAAATTGAATATGTCGCTCGCCGAATAGATAGCCGTGAGGCAATGACTCAACTCCGGGCAATCAGGGAGGCGATGACCGCGTTCGACGATCTGGAATGTCACAAGCTCTTGAAGGTTTAAAGTGGCTATGTGGAGAGTGTCCTACGACACGCCGCTAATCTCCGATGAGCTTTCAAACTGAAACCATGTCAATTTCTTTTCGAGACATTTTCTCATTGCTGAAGACCTACCTGCGCCTGCAGTGGTTGCGTGTGCTGTTGCTGGCAGCGCTGCTATTGCTCACGATCGGCTTGCAGTTGGTCAATCCGCAAATTATCCGCTACGTGCTGGATACGGCGCAATCAGGCGTAGTGTCACGCTACTTAATGGTCGCGGCCGCGCTCTTTGTCGCCTTTGGTCTGATTCAAACAGGCGCGTCCCTGGCCACGACCTATGTTGGCCAAAACGTTGGTTGGACGGCGACAAATGCCCTTCGGGAAGATCTCGCCGCGCATTGCTTGCGGCTAGATATGGGGTTCCACAACGCCCACACTCCTGGAGAGCTAATCGAGCGCGTGGACGGTGATGTGGGCGAACTGGCCGGTCTCTTTTCTCAGCTGGTGCTGCGAGTATTGGCGAACGGTCTGCTCATTGTTGGAGTCATCTTCTTGCTATTTCGAGAAGACTGGCGGATGGGGCTAGCTGGAACACTATACGCCGTGCTCTTGCTGACTATCCTCCAGGCCGTCCATAATAGAACCGTTCGGCTGTGGAGCGCCACGCGCGAGATATCGGCTGGACTAAACGGATTCCTGGAAGAGCGTCTAGCCGGTCGTGAGGATATTCGCGCCAATGGCGGAGAGGGCCAAGTAATGCGGGGCATGGCAGTGTGGCAGCACCGTTCCTTCCTGACCCAGTACAAGGCGCGCGTGTTTGGCGCGTTAACATTCTCCTTGACTCATATGTTGTTCGTCCTGGCTATGGCGCTTGGATTTGGCTTCGGTATCCATCTATTTCTGAATAACAAAATGACGATAGGTGGCGTCTACCTCATCATTCATTACCTCGCTATGATACGCGACCCTCTGGAGCAGATTCGCGGTCAGGTGAGCAGTCTTCAGCAAGCTAAGGCCAGCATCCGACGCATCACAGATCTCTTCGCTTTGATGCCAACTGTGAAAGATGCACAGGGGGAGGCTCTTGGTTTCGCTGAAATCGATACTCAATCCATGGATTATGAATCGCAGGACGGGCGACCACCGAGGATCAAATTCGAGGACGTTTCGTTTTGTTACCCGGAAACAGGAGTGGATGAAGCGGCGCCCAAAAATGGATCGAAAGTCCTGGAGAATATTTCCTTCAATCTGCAGGGAAGAGAGATCCTGGGACTATTGGGAAGGACCGGGAGTGGAAAAACAACGTTGACCCGCCTGTTGTTCCGTCTGTACGATCCGGATACAGGGAGTATCCGCCTGAACGAGACGGATATTCGGACAATGAGCCTGAGCGATCTGCGCAGCCGCGTTGGCCTGGTTACCCAGGAAGTCCAACTCTTTCAAGCGACGTTGCGGGAAAACATTGTCCTCTTCAGTCGCAGGGTGGACGATGCGAGAATCCTTCATGTGCTGCGCGAGCTTGGGTTGTGGACATGGTTTACAGCACAACCGGAGGGACTAGACACCCTTCTCCAGGCAGGCGGCAGTGGGCTCTCTGCGGGCGAAGCCCAACTCTTGGCTCTTGTCCGGGTTTTCTTGAAGAATCCGGGACTGGTAATAATGGATGAGGCCTCATCTCGTCTGGATCCAGCTACCGAGGCCCTCTTGGAACGTGCAACCGTCCGCCTACTCCACAACCGAACGGGCATCATCATTGCTCACCGCATGAGTACAGTTCACCGAGCTGACAAGATTCTGATTCTGGACGAGGGCCGAATGGCCGAATACGGATCGCGTCAAACTCTGGCAGCAGACAGTGATTCTCACTTCTATCAGCTGCTGCAAACCGGCATAGAGATGGAAAAATGACATCGCAAGATGCAACTCGGGAACCGGGCCGGACCAGGCCGAGTATGTCAACGCTGCGTTTCGCGTGGGAGTTGGTTCGCAAAAAGCCCTGGCCTTTCATGGGACATACCGTCTGCTGGAGCCTGTTTTGCTTGCTCTACCTGGTCCCCGGATTGCTCGAGCAACGTATTTTCGACACCCTGACGGGGGAAACACCGGTCGCTGTTAACGCCACCACAAGTGTATGGATTCTGTTGGCATTGTTCGTTGCCGCCGAGGTAGGTCGCGTCTTGGCCAACCTTGGCATGCAGATAGGCGACATCCTGTTTCAAGGCCCCTTACGAGCTTTGCTCCAGCTCAACCTAATGGCGAGTGTCTTGCGGCGCCCCGGTGCCCTTGCATTGCCCATCTCAACAGGCGAGGCGATCAGCCGTTTCGCCGGCGATGTAGGTGAAGTAAAAGATTTTCCGATGTGGATACCGCACATGCTGGGCAAGTTTCTCTTTGCTGTGGCAGCCATTGTCATCATGGCCCGCATCAACATGACCATGACCCTGATTGCGGTCCTGCCTGGGTTATTCGGTTTGGTGCTGACGCGTTTTGCCTGGGCGCGTTTGCTGCTGGCCTACGAAGTCAGCGCTCGTGCCCGTGATGCCGTGAAAGGTTTTTTGGGTGAGATTTTGGGCGCTGTCCAGGCGGTCAAAGTAGCCGGCGCCGAGAGAGACATAGTCCAGCACTTTCGCCAGATCAATGACCGCCGCCGCCGCGCTGAATTGCGCGAGCAATTCTACGACGTCCTCTCCGAGGATACCAGTCCGCAACTGACGTTGTTAGGAATCGGGTTCATTCTAATATTGGCAGGAAACGGAATCCGCGACGAGACGTTTACGGTGGGGGATTTTGCTTTATTCATGTACTACATTTGGTGGATCAACGACTTTTTCAGCAACTGTGGCTCCTTCGTTGGGGATTATAAGACTCAAGCAGTGTCTCTAACGCGATTGGAAGCGCTGGCTGGGGAGGATTTACAAACCGGCCTGCTGCCGGATCGCCCTATCTATATGCGCCATGAGCCACCCCCGCTTGAGCAGCTCTCAATGCGACCCGAAGAAGCTTTGCAGACTCTGACAGTACGAGGCCTAACCTTTCGTTTCCCGAATTCTGGGCGTGGCGTTGAAGCGATCGACCTGTCACTCTCACGTGGCTCATTACTGATCGTGACTGGTCGCGTCGGGGCGGGGAAGACGACATTCTTGCGAGCGCTGATGGGTTTGCTCCCTTCCAGTGAAGGAGAGATCTACTGGAACGATCGCTTAGTGACGGATCCGGCCACCTTCTTCAAACCGCCACAGTGTTCGTATACACCTCAGGTCCCACGTCTCTATAGCGAGTCACTACGCGACAACATTCTGATGGGATTGAACAATCCGTCAGGTGTGACGGGTGGGGAAGATTCGCATTTACATGATGCCATCCGGGCGTCGGTCATGGAGCAGGATGTGAGTGGGTTCGAGCGCGGTCTAGAGACAATTGTGGGGCCACGTGGAGTCAGGCTCTCCGGCGGGCAGATTCAACGAGCGGCCGCAGCGCGTATGTTCGTCCGCAATACCGAACTCGTAGTCTTTGATGATTTGTCCAGTGCGTTGGACGTGGTCACGGAGCAGACCTTGTGGGAGCGGCTTGATGCACGACGGGATCATGTGACCTGTCTGGTGGTCTCTCATCGGCGCTCGGCACTCCGCCGGGCAGACCAAATCATGGTTCTGAAAGACGGGCGAGTTGATGCCGTAGGTACGCTGGATGACCTGCTAGGGTCCAATGATGAGATGCAAAGGCTGTGGCGAGGGGAGGTCAGGTGACAGTGCACTGACCCGACCAGCACCGTGGTATCGTCGCTACATGAAACGGTGATCGGCATTGTAGAGCACAAGTCCTGCTTTGGCAGCAACGCCCTGCGAGGCAATGTTGTCCAACGCCGTACTGTATATAGGCATAGAACCGAGTTCACGGACGGCGATTCCCCACTCTACAGCGACGGCCGTCGCGTATCCCTTTCTCCTGTAACCATCAAGTGTATCAACTCCCGCTACATGGGCTTTCGAAGAAATTCTTACGGTGTGGCATACCGACACGAACTTGCCATCTTCCACTACTGCTATGCAGGGCTGACAATCGTTGATTTCCTCCAAGAGCCAGGAAAAACTCTCGGTGCCAAGATGCACGTTGTCATGGCCAACTCTAACCACATCAGGGAAACGCTGTAGCTTCTGAGGGTATCGGTACCCCAGCCCATTCTTCACGCGTTCCATTGGCCCCCATTTGGACAATATCCGCTTGTACTCTTCGAGGTACGTGAGCCCAGCGCGCAGATCGGATACGACCGGCTCTCTCTCGACAACCGCCTCAAGCTCCACAATCAGCTCATGCGGCTGGTCGTTCCGAAATCTGCTGAGGTTCGCGCATCTTGTCTGCCCTATGAAGAAGCGAGTTGCTTCGTCATCTGAGAAACATCCACTGTCGTCCAAGCAGTATGTCGCTTCGACTTCAATCTCAAGCAACTGAAAATCACTGCACATGATGCCTCCAACGTAGGTCATTCGAGTCGAAGAGGTACGCTAACTTCGTAAACACAGCCCGACGATCCTCCTGATCGCGCACGAAGACCAGGTAAAAGTGACTCTCCCGCGTAAATTCGTAGTCGAAGACCCAGTTGAAATTGTAATTCACCACCTCTTCCAGCCGCTCGTCGACGCGTTCGACATAAAGCCGACTGC
The DNA here is from genome assembly GCA_965217095.1 of Candidatus Latescibacterota bacterium. Lineage (GTDB taxonomy): Bacteria > Latescibacterota > UBA2968 > UBA8231 > UBA8231 > CAYNZV01. Next base: position 3,011,445 of record OZ244235.1, on the reverse strand, counting down.
CCATCCTTCTAGTGAACTGGTAGTTCCCGTTAAACCTCACGAGCCAGGTTTTTCGGTGGCCGCGCCAATGAGTCCTGTCTCCCCGAAAGTTGAGTGTCACTTTCTCAAGTAGGGTCGCATTCGCAACAACGAGGAGTTGTCGAATACTTCGGTCTTGGCGCTTGGCCAACCTGCTGAACAGTAGGACATTGTTCCAGGTAGAGCTGTACGTGGCACCTTGAAGGTTTGAGCACCTCCCGGTCAAACAAGATGCCATCATCACGCTGTTTGCCTGTGCGGCCTACCACGATGAAGCCGAAACGGCCGGTATTGATGCCACCCCATAACGTAGAGAGCCGCTCGCGTAGCTTTTGTTCCGTCGTCGTAGGTGTCGAGTACGACCTCAACCGCGTCGTCGTGCCAGATTCTGGAATCGCGCCGTGTACGTGTTTCGCGCAGCAGGTTCATGTCCGGTTCAAAGCATCTGAAACCGACATAAAGGTAGGTATCGTCGTAGAGGACCATGGCTTCTGTGCGCAATTCCGCCAGTACGCCTCTAGTTCGCTCAACGCGATAGAAATCTCGGGCGCGCTCGGCAAGATGCCACGATTCTTCTGCCAGGTCGCCATCGATCAAAATCGGTTCCTCCACCCGCAGGGCGCTCACCACACGCTTTTCAGCTGCATCTGCGAAGGAATCAACACCGGAAGCCTGTGCCGGCATAGCGAGACAACAGAGTACCGTCCACACAAGCGAGCGAAGATGGCTGGTGCGTGCGGGACCTGAGACCAAAACCTCGGTCCAGGCATTTGTAAGGGGGAAGACGAACGACGTGTCCATCAAGGCAAACAAACGTTTCCCGATGAACAATGTCAAAGTGTCATCGGAGGAATCGTGGGGAGGCTGTGACCCAGTCTGGACGGGCCTCCTGGTTACTGCATCGACGGATCTACCCCGAGGACATTGGGGAAAACATATTTTTTGCTTGGCACTGTCATTTCTGAACACTATTCTCAAATCAAAGTGACAACCGCTGAATCCAGCATCGGTGAAATCCCATCATGAAAAGGGAAGGAAGCTATGGCGTTGACAGGTCGTTGCCTTTGTGGTTTGGTCACATTTGAAAGCGATTCAGATGCTCTGGCCGTGACCTACTGCCACTGCGATGATTGCAGGAGAGCGACGGGTAGCGCCTTCAACGTTGGTGTAAAAGTACCAGCTAGCAGTTTCCATTTGAAGGGTAAAACCAGAGGTTACGAATCCACGAACGACGAAGGCCACACCAAGATACGTGAGTTCTGCCCGAATTGCGGTTCGCAACTATTCACACGATACCCTGATAATGTGTTCATCAAGGCGGGCACCCTAGACCATTCTGACGATCTGCAACCAACTCGGGAGATTTGGACCGAAATGAGCGTCCCCTGGTCGAAAATCCCTGATGGCCTGCAAAGGTTTCCTCGAGGCGGGACGAGCGATCCAGGGCCAAGAGAAATCTAGACGGAATCACCTGATGGTCGAACGTGTGTTGGGTGCTAAGCAATGAGCGCAGGTGTTCCGGCCAGCGGCTACACGAAGGTCGAGCGACTGGTTTACTTTGCGAGGATGTGCAGTAAAGCGAGGCTAATGCAGAGCGGAAATTTGCCCGAACCGTACCACGAATATCTGGGTAAAGGCTTCGATGGTAGGTGTTGCCGGTTCTTGAACGTTGACTATAAAGATATAACGAAACTCGTGGCTGAGGGTAGAGGTACTCTCGAAATCCTGGAGTGGTGTTACGCCCATGGGCCGAGGCCAAATGACGAAGACGTATTTATCTGGAATCTGTTCATGGAGAAGCGTGGCTGGCGAGATGATGACAGCGAGCTTGTGCAGCGGGAAAAGGAAGGCATTGGGTTGGGAGATCGCGAGGAAATTCAGACACTTTTCGACTTCTATGACTACGATGAAGGAAGGAAGGCCTAAAAACGGGTATGGCGCTGTCGGCAAGACGTAAGATGTGTCCGTTAGAGTAAACTCTAATCGCAGTTGATTGCATTCCCATAGGAGCAGTTCGATGTCTATAGAATCTCCTGAAGACTTTGACGGGCTTGCGCGGGTGGGAAGGGTCGTGGCAGCCACACTGAAGGCAATGGCTGATGTGTTGCGTCCCGGCATAACAACCGCAACCGTGGATTCGATTGGCGAGCAGATTCTCAAGCGACACGGGGCAAGGTCCGCGCCCAGGCTGATCTATGGTTTTCCGGGAGCCAATTTGATCAGCGTGAATGACGAAGTCGTGCATGGTGTTCCTGGCGACCGCATACTGGAGCAGGGGGACATTGTGAGCCTGGACGTTACCGCTGAGTTGAATGGCTATATCGCCGGCTGCGATCACCTTACCTATCCCTCCATGCTCCAGAGAGGCTGCCAGACTGTGCAAGTGTGCCCGCTCGGCCTTCAGAAGAGCAGTTGCCGTCGCTCGTTCCGGAGAACCGATGAATTGCATCGGCAAAGCGGTCGAGAAAGAGGTGAAGCGAAAGGGATTTGCCGTGATCGGTGAACTTACGGGACATGGTGTTGGCCGCGTTATCCACGAGGATCCCATCGTCGCCAACACCTACAACCCGCTGGATTCGGAACCTCTCGAGCATGGGCTTGTAATCACGATCGAGCCCTTAATCGCTGAACGTCCGGGAGGAATATTCGAGGATCGGGATGGATGGACGGTAAAGACTTCCGACGGATCCTTGTCTGCCCACTATGAACACACGGTCGTCATTACGGAAGGTCGACCGATCATGTTAACTGCCGTGTGAGCCTCCATTGTTGTGAACGGGAATGATGGAGTCACGCTCAGCAACGAGCGCGATCAAGTCGTGACAATATGAAGGTCCCGCAATTGATCCGGCGTAACCGTTCCCGGAGCGCCCATGAGAAGATCCTGCGCGTTCTGGTTCATCGGGAACGCAATGACCTCGCGAATGTTGGGCTCGTCGGCCAACAACATCACGATGCGATCGATGCCCGGCGCAATGCCGCCGTGAGGCGGAGCTCTAAATCTGAAGGCACGGATCAAGCCGCCAAACCTGCGATCCACTTCGTCGGCTGAATATCCGGCCAATTCAAACGCTTTGTACATGATGTCCGGTCGGTGATTGCGAATGGCGCCACTTGATAGTTCGAGTCCATTGCACACGATGTCGTATTGAAACGCCTTGATCCCAAGTGGCGCTTGAGACTCCAACGCCTTCATGCCGCCCTGTGGCATGGAGAACGGGTTGTGAGAAAACGATAGGCAGCTCCTTTCGTCGTCCCATTCATACATCGGGAAGTCTACGATCCAGCAGAACTCGTAGGCGCGGTCCTGTCGCAAATGGAGAATATCGGCAAGGCGAAGGCGCAGCCGGCCAGCCAATACAGCGGTCTGTTTTTCGGGTCCCGCGAGGAAGAAGATTGCCGAACCCGGAGCTGCATCGGTCACTTGAACGATCTGCTCTATTAGATCCAGTTCCAACGCAGCGGCGATTGGACCCTGTGCGCCCCGCAAGCCACGCAGCAGATACGCCAACCCTTTACCTCCGTTGTCTTTGACAAACGTCTGGAGGTGGTCGAAGAACGATCGGGGTTGACTTTCGAGGTCGGAGACGCAAACGGCTCGAACGACACCGCCTTCCTCGACCACCTTTCTGAACAATCGGAAGTCTGACGCCGCGAACAGTGCCGAGACATCCCGAATTTCGAGGCCGAAGCGCAGATCCGGCTTGTCACTGCCATAACGCAACATGGCATCTGCATGCGAGATGCGCGGGAAGGGAGGCGATGTAACCTGCCAATCGCTGAATTTACCAAAGAGATCGTGAAAGAGCTGCTCGATGACCTCGAATACGTCTTCCTGTTCGACGAATGCCATCTCCAGGTCGAGCTGATAGAATTCTCCCGGTGAGCGATCCGCACGGGCATCCTCGTCGCGGAAGCAGGGTGCAATTTGAAAGTATCGATCGAATCCAGAGACCATTAAAAGTTGCTTGAATTGCTGTGGAGCTTGCGGGAGGGCGTAGAATTGGCCGGGATACAGCCGGCTCGGTACAAGATAGTCGCGGGCACCTTCCGGAGAGCTGCTGGTGAGAATCGGGGTCTGAAACTCGGAAAAACCCATCTCGCCCATCCGCCGCCTGATGACCGAGATGACTTCGGATCTGAGCTGAATTCGTCGATGCAAGCCATGTCGACGCAAATCGAGGAATCGGTACTGGAGCCGAGTACTCTCGCCCAGGAATGGCTCTTCCGCCACGGGAAACGGCAGCGGATCCGCCTCCGAGTGCACGGTCAGGTCAGTGACTATCAATTCAACCTCCCCGGTCGGCATGCTCAGATTGACGTTGGCGGAGGTTCTCCAGATGACCTCACCGGTCACCGTGATCACCGATTCGCGCCCCAATCGACCCGCCTCCCCACTGCACGCCTCATTGGGGGAAAACACCAGCTGCGTAATGCCGTAGTGATCGCGAAGATCCAGGAAGAGCACACCGCCATGATCCCTTTTGCGGTGTATCCATCCGCTTAACCGAACACTCTGACCTGTGTGATTCTTCCTTAGTTCGCCACAGGTGTGGGTGCGATACTTGTGCATGATTACCTCCCTTCGTACATAAAAAAACCCGCCGCGAGGCATGCTCGCGACGGGTAAACTTCGGTTTCCGGTGATAGTCGGTCGTCAGAGCACGCGCAATAGGGCCATGGGACTATTATCGTTGTTTGTTGAGTTCGAATTATTGAGCGCGCGATTCTTGTGATTAGTCATTATGGTTCCCAAAAGTAGCGGGATACCGAGATTCGTCAAGTCTGTTTAGTGATAGATATCGGCGAATTTCGAGAATGCTCCAAGTTCTGTGATCGATTAACCCGCCGAAAGAGGGTGGAGCTGGTCACCTTGGATGCCACTGAAGAACTGCGACACAGCGCCCGCAAACGACTAAAGAAGGAGTTGATCAACATGACACGAGAGAATTTGAAGAGCCAGCGACCTTCCAAGGACCGGGGATTTATCGATGCCGTGGGGAACAATCTCCAGGTGGTTCAGAGGTTTCACGAAGGTCTTTTACCAGGTCTGAAGACGCTTTTCTCCAAAGCGCTGGAACGGAAAGTCGAGGTTGAGATCTGCGAAGCACATCAAAGGATGTTCGGTTTTTTTATCCAGTCGATGGAGAGACACTGTTGCACCTAAAACTGTGGCCTTACGACGAGTGGATCGAAGGACGCTGAAAGAGGGAAAGAATAGTCCAAATTTGAACGAATCAGTCGAGCGGTTCTACGATGACCTGGCCGAGGATTACCATCACATCTACGTAGACTGGGAAGCAGCGATTGAACGCCAATCAAGCGCACTAGATCGACTAATTCGCGATCAATCGAAAACTGACGGGCGCAAACTCCTGGACTGTTCATGTGGAATTGGTATCCGGGCGATCGGGCTGGCACAGCAAGGATACGACGTTGCTGCCTCAGACATCAGTTCTGAGGCGGTGGCACGGGCAAAGTCGGAGGCGGCAACGCAAGGCAGCCAGCCCACAGATGACAATCTTCAAAGCGTTGCCGACGCGCCTCTTCCGAATCTGCTTTTTCGTGAGTGGCCGATCCATTGTCATAGCGAGGTGACCATAGGCAAGATCGATGCCATGAATAAGAAAAGGAAAAACAGTAGGTTACAGACGCGTGTCGAAAGCCAGATGTCCATTGTCGGACAGACAGCGTTCGGAAATGGACGTTGGTTTCCGCGTGCTAGTGTTCATCCCGGGTTGTAACTTCCATTGTATCACGATCTCCCGAACCTCTGGCGCCGGAGACATCCTTCAAATGCGCTACGTCCTCGTCCATAGCCCACTTGTTGGTCCAGCTACGTGGACTCCCGTAGCTGAACGGATAATCGAGTCGGGAGGATCTGTAACGGTTCCATCGCTCCTTGGCATCGGAGAAGCCGACGCGCCGAGGTGGCGTTATGCGGTAGACCGTGTTACATCCTCTCTATTGGATTGTAGAGAGTCACTCGTGTTGGTAGGTCATAGTGGAGCAGGGGCGCTACTGCCTGTCATAGGGGAAGCCCTGCAAGATCGGACTTCAAGTCACGTGTTCGTAGATGCTATATTGCCGCCTCTCTCGGGCGAACTATCAGTTGACGAACCCTTTCTTTCCCACCTCCGATCCTTGGCGACGGGCGGGCGGTTGCCTCCCTGGTCGCGATGGTGGGGAGATGACACGATGCGCGAACAGATTGAGACAGAGCTTCCACTAGCTTACTTCGAGGAGCCAATTCCCGTCCCTGAAGGCTGGGACCGAGTACCGGCGGGTTACATTCACTTCTCTGTGCCTACGAGGTTGCGTCGCAAGAGGCGGCTGAACGCGGTTTTGCGGTTGAACATGTGCCTGGCGGGCACCTTCACGGGGTAGTCGAACCGCAAACAGTTGCCGAACGCATCGTTGTCGTGGCAAAGCGACTGGCCCTCGAGAGATGCCAAGGTGCATATAAACCGTTATGAGACGACGGGCGGTTGGCGCAACGGCTCGGCGTTTCCTGCATGGGATTTTGAAACGGCGACGGGCGCCTTTCGCGGTGGCATTATGATCTGTTACGACCGCGAAGTGCCCGAGAGCGCGCGGCTTTTGATGCTGCAAGGGGTGGATGTGACGGTGCGAGCCAAAAGGCACACGCTGTTCTCGTCGGTGAAGGCAGCCTCGATGTCGCGGGTCGAAATTCCGGGGGCGAACTCGTTTTTTCGTAACATTTAGGAGCCTTAGAAGTTCAGCAAAAGGTTTCTATCCCAACGTTAGTGAATTTTGCAGCGGCGTCATGAGTTAATGAAGGAAGGACTGAAATGAGGAACGAATTTACCGCAATAATTGAGCGCGAGGAAGAATGGATCATTGCTTATTGTCCCGAAATCCCTGGCGCCAATGGTCAAGGGAAAACCAAGGATGAAGCATTGCAGAGTCTTCAGGATGCGATCGCGCTCATCTTGGAGGATCGACGGGAAGATGGGCTTCGCGGCGTTCCAGCAGATGCCGAGCGCGAGATCGTGGTCGTCGAGTGAAGCGCTCTGCGCTCTTGCGGCATCTTCGCCGCTACGGATGCGATTTAAAACGCGAAGGCCGCTCCCACTCAATCTGGACCAACCCCGAGAATGGATTGGTCGAAGCTATACCCCGCCACACAGAAGTTCCGAACACTCTGGCGCGAAAGATCTGTCGAGGCTTAGGTGTTCCAGAGATCGGCAGGTGAGATCTTACGGGCAAGAGGTTCTCACTCGTCTCCTGGACCCAACGCTCACTTAGCGAGTTTCTCGCGAGGACGACCGACTCAACCGCACGAGACGGAATTGAGGCAAGAAACTTGGTTTCGGAGCGCGATTTCGTATCCCCGCCATACGTCTCATGGTTCAGAAAGTAAGGAGTTCTGTGGCCGCTGAAGGTTCGGAAGCGACAGGAATGATGCGGAATCTTCTCGCTCACGTGGTGACTTGCGTTGCGACATTTCACTGTTGGATTGGTACGGCTGTTGCGGCAGAGCTAACAGTTACGGTTGTGGATTCTATTACAAGCGCGCCCATAGAAGACGTATTCATAGCCACATCCGACTCGACTCATACATCTGCAACTGACGCAAGCGGGAAAGTGTACTTTGATGTTGTACCGGGCCAAGTGTCCCTGACGTTTTTCCATATCGGTTATCAAACTCGCACCGTGAGCAGTCACATCGATACCTTCGGTTCTGAGATTCAGGTAATGCTTGAGCCCATGTCAATTCAGTTGCCGGAAGTGGTCATCCGTGCAGGGACAAGTGAAACCGAGCAAGGGAAAACGCAGATTTCAACTGTGGAACTGAGTCGATATCCCAGTCCGACTGAAGATCCGCTGCGCTTCCTGAAAGTGCTTCCCGGAATTACTTCGGGCAACGACTTCAGCGGTGCATACAACGTGCAAGGCGGGAACTACGACCAAAATCTTGTGTACATAAACGGTGTTGAAATCGACCGGCCCTTACAGCTGAGACGAGGTCTGGCAGAGTCTTTCTCAATGTTGAACCCGGCCATGATTGATAGTATGACGTTCCGATCGATGTCTTTCGCTCCTGAATTTGGAGACAAACTCAGTAGCATGGTGGAAGCGTTCCGATCGATGTCTTTCGCTCGGGGTCCGGTCAGAATTTGGAGACAAACTCAGTAGCATGGTGGAAGCGAGTTACAAGATAGATTCAAAGAATATAGAAGGAGACTTAGAGCTGTCTGGGAGCACTCAGAGCATCGTCGTTCGGGGTCCGGTCAGAAACTGGGTAAGCTTTAGTACTGGAGCAAGATATTCTAATCTGGAGCGCTACACTCGCGGACTGCAAGTCACCGGTGAATTCGTTCCGACATTTTGGGATTGGCAGACGCAAGCCAGATTCAAGATCTCTGCATATGACCGAATTGATGTGTTTGCGGCAACATTTACCAGCGATTTCAAAATGAAGCCGAAGAAGATTCGACTTAGGTACAATTGTTCGGTTCTTCGACATTTGAGAGTGTGCGATGAATTCGCTGGATCTGGCAGTGGAACCGAGAGGTTCAAGTACGAAGGTGACGTAGTGGCAATGTCTTGGACACACTTAGCGCCGATCGGGGCGATAAAGGCACACGTCAACTTTTCTCGGTCAAATGAGAGGGAGGACACCGATGTTGAGTATTCCATTAAGCCTGATAGCATTAGGAGCTTGGAGAGGCACGATAGCGGACTAAGGCTCGCGAAAATCGAAGGTGGATTGGCAGGTACACGTGACTTCGAGATTGTCGATTTAAAGGTTGGTGCAGGCGCAAAACATTCCGGATTAAGTGGGAAGATGGTCTCAATGCAGAAAGTGTCTTATGACCGAGGCACATTTCTCGATGAATCTACGAATTTCACCATAGATCGCGGTGATGTTGATACGTTTCTCTATTTTCAGAGCAAGTGGGAGACTGGTAGTGCGTCTATGCTCTCCGGAATTCGAGTTGTGCGATTCGGTACAACGGATGAGAGGCTGTTCCTTCCTCGTCTGAACATTCGTCTGAAGGCAAATGCGGGTTTGGCATTTACCTTGTCGGCGGGGCGGCATGCACAGCCACCGTTTTACAAAGAGTACGTCGTTGATTCTGTTGCGCGTCCTAGACTAAAGTCCCAAAAGTCTGACCAATTTGGAGTAGGAGTTAACTATGAGCTCAAGAACTCGCTCAACTGGACCACAGAAGTTTTTTATCGAGATCAGTCGGAATTGATTTCGTACCAGATCGATGACTTACGAATTGTTTACTCAGGAAAGAACGACTCAGATGGATTTGCTTACGGAATTAACACAAAGACGCGTGGTCAGCTAGACAGCCTAATTGGCATTGCAAGCTACAGCTACCTAGTTGCCAGAGAGGACATCAAAGGGGATAGCAGGAGGAACATTCCGCGACCGGTTGACCAGCGGCATACGGTTTCAGTGTATCTAGAGGATCGAATGTATTTGGAATTTCTCCGATTGAGAAATCTGCTGTATTCTAGATTTCACATTCGGATGCTGTATGGCTCTGGTTTTCCGCATACTCCTCAGGTGTTAGCGAAATCCCAGATTGGGGATCCAGTATTGGTCGAGGGAAAAAGAAATAGTAGAAGGGATCGGCCGTATCTCAGGTTTGACATCGGAATGACTCAGGCAATCGATATTGCTGGGAAGACTATGCATCTGCATCAAGAAGTAGCAAACATGTTTGACCAGCACAATGTTGTAGGATATTCGTATTTTCCGTCATTTAGAGGAGAGCCTGTGGAAGTGCGGAGGTCTCTTGGTCGGCGTGTCTACAATTTCAGCGTATCCGTTAAATTCTAGAATGCTCGAGCGCTGAAGAATCGGGGGAAGCGATCATGCAGTGGCAGTTCTTATCTGCTCGAAGCCCGTATCGAGTCGTCTGTGGGCAGTGTCGGCGTGGTTAAACACCGCGCTCCCGGAAAAGCTCCCGACCTCCCACGATGGTCGCGTGCCAGGATGGCGACTCTTCCGCCAACCGGGCGAATTCGGACCGAGTGTATACAGACAGGTCCACTCCAACCGGAAATCCGACCGGTAAATATTCGGGAGTGCGCTCGTGCCTGGGTTTGCTGGATCCGGACACCACGAGACCGAGGTCCACGTCACTTCCAGGAGTTGGCATGCCGGTGATCCACGACCCGAACCAGTAGATCCGCTCGATCTCGGGGTTCTCGGCCGTCAACCGGTGCGCATACTCGGTTACGGCTTGCTCAATGGCTTTTCTGTCGATCGATCTGATCACGACAGAACTCAAGGATCACCTCCGCGCTCTGGATAGCTTCGCGCGCATCTACTTCCCGGTAAAAGTCCGTCGGTGCACCGGAGTCGAATCCGTTGGGGTATCGGGTCGGTATGTAATGGCGGTCCAGCAACCGCGCCCGATCGAGAATATCGTCGGAGGGTGCAATCTCCTCAGGCAGGTTCCCCAACAATACGATAACGGTATGTCCCCAGGAGTCTCTTCCCAACCTGAGGAACAGGGCCTTAACCCCCTTTTCGGCGGCTTGGTGCGACGCGAAGCAGCTCCACTCGAAGCTGCGCGACTCCATGGAATTCCGGGCGTGGGCAAGGTCGGCATCCGCCTGCTTCAACCAGTCACTGTATCGGTTCGCCATAGACAGTTTCTCGCTCTATACATTTGGTAGAATATAGGTAGGAGGTTGGGGCTGGCGCGAACCGGCGACTTGCAAGGCTGCTGCGCAAGCGATATCCACCCGGCGTGGGCGCGGCCTGTTCATATAACTCGGGCCGTCTGCGATTCGGACGGATGATCTGAACCAAATGGGCTCACGCCAATAGTGGAATAGATTCCACTATTGGCCTGGGGCGAGCGACAGAGAATTATATGGTAACTTATTTAAATATATAAACTTAGATCATTTTAGAAGTAGGTTAACAGGCCTTCTGCGTAGCCGGATCTGGCTTGATTGGCAAGCGGGAGCACGCCATGGGCATCAACAACAGCTGAGTGCCAGGCGCCGTCATCGCGCCTGGGTGGCTCCTAAGCGCTACTCCATCATCGCCTCTCGAATGCTCTCGATCTGGGATTCGCTGAGGCCGATATCGCGCACATACCCTTCGACCCCGTCGTAACGCTCCTCCAGGGCTTGGAGCACGCCGAGCATGGTTTCCGGAGGACAGCTCCGCCGTTGGTATTCCTGCCACGTAAATTCGTCGGCAGAGATCTCGGGGTTCTGCTCTAGGTGCTCGTCGATCAGAAAACGCGCGGTGAGGCCGTAATCCTCGGCAATGGTTGCCGCGGGCACCGCGCAAATTCCCAGCACCAACGCGGCAATAATGCCGGTCCGGTCGCGCCCGGCCGCACAGTGAAAGAGCGCCGGCAAGGTTTCGGAAAGACTGAGAAGAGATAGGGTTGCGCACACTTGAGATCTGCATTCGTCGAGGATGGCGAGGTAGGTCCGCCGTTTCCGCTCCACCACTTCGAGCGCATCGGGTATGTTTTCCGTTTCTCGCAAGCCCGCATCACCCTCCATGTTCTGATGGTAGTAGGCCACCTTCTCCGAGCTGAAGAAAGGGTTGGGGCGGGTTTGTAGCTCTTTGCTCGTCCTCAAATCGATCACCGTGCACAGACCGTACTCCAACAGCGCCTCCTGGGCTGCATCTTGGAGACGATGCAAGGAGCCGGAGCGCAACAGCCGGCCCCAGCGGGTACGGCGTCCGTTCAGGGTCGCGTACCCACCCAGGTCCCGGATGTTGTAGGAGCCCTCGATCTCCAGATGCCGTCTGGGATCCAGATCGTCAGTCATTGAAACGTCCTCTCTACGGCTTCGAAAACAAACCGCGCCTTAAAGGTATGACAGCGGCAATGCCCACGCGACGTTGAAACCCGCTTTCCAAGGTCAGAAGTTGTTATTAGACAGTGGACGGCCATTTATTATTCTCAAAACATCGGGTTTGATCTAAACCCAACCGATTCTGATATGGGGAATACCAAGGAGTAGCCAAATGGACGAGAAGAGGAAAGCCGCACGGTGGCGCAAGCGGCGGATTGTTTACAACAACGACGGACAGGACGTGATAGAGGCGCGGACAGGAGTCGAACATCGCCATGACATCAAATGGCAAATGCTCGTTCGCAGCGAAGGTGAGTTAATTGATGACTTTCTCAATGCGCGCAGTGCACCGCTGGTCGGCACACAGGTGGACAGCAACTTGTATTGCACCTGCAGGGGCGGGATCGCCTTCTCACACGACACGAAATTAGGCGGGTTCTACGGAAAGGGGGTTGCCCAGGAGCTCATTGACACCTACGGGCGGGACAACCTGCAGACCCAGGTGGACTTCTCTCACGAGCACGGCATGGAGGCCTTCTGGTCGCTGCGCATGAATGACGACCATGATTCGTATCCCATGGGTTACCGCCATCAGCACGACCATGCTCTGGCTCTCTTCAAGCGGGAGCATCCGGAATATCTAATGGGTGAGCCGGCCGACTGGGAGAAGTATCCAGAGGGACCAAGACACACCTGGTCTTCTCTCGATTTCAGTTATCCGGAGGTGCGGGAGCACATATTCTCGTTGATTCAGGAAGTGGCCCAGAACTACGACGTTGACGGCGTGGAGCTGGACTTCTTCCGATCCCCTCCGTATTTCGCACCCACTCGGGATGGACTTCCAGTAGAGGAGCAGCACCTGGCGGCCATGACCGACCTGGTACGTCGAGTCAGGAGTGTGGCCGACGAAGTGGGACAACAAAGAGGACGTCCCCTGCTGCTGGCAGCGCGCACGCCGTTTACGGTTGAAGACGCGCGATTCATTGGCCTGGACCTGGCGGAGTGGCTCGCAGAGGATCTCATTGACATACTGATACCTGGTGGCGGTACCGAGTCGAAAATGACCGAGTCGTTCAAAGTGATCGTGGATCTGGGGCACAAATACGATGTGCCGGTGTATCCCTGTATCGATTGGGCTGATTTTCTGTGTCACTGGGTTTTTCTCGGACTGGGAGCGGGAGAACACCGGACCTATGAATCGTGGGTGAAAACCCTGTACGGTGGACACCCGAAGGACATCGAGAAGCCGAATTGGATCGTGACGTTCAATTCGTGGGAAGGAACAGCGGCGACATGGCGTGGCGCAGCGATGAATCTGTGGAATGCAGGCGCAGACGGGATTTACATATTCAATGGTTTTCACAGCACCGATATCGATAGATGGCGAGAGATCGGAGATCCTGAGACGATGGCAAACAAAGACAAGATATTCGGGGTGGAGCAGTTCGCTGGAGACTCCAGCTTCAAAGACGTGCGCGAGCTGGAGCTGCAGCAAGGAGAACCGGTCAGCCTGCACTTTCAGGTGGGCGAGGATGTGGAGTCTGGCAATGCCGCCGAGTTGAGATTTCGCCTCCACCTCTGGGATCTAGCAGAGAATGACGACGTGGGGGTAACGCTCAACAACAGGCCCCTCGATAACCTCAGACCCGCCGGCCCCACCGAGGCGACCACGGGAGGACAATGGCTGGAATGCCTGCTACGTTCTGCTCAGGTCAAGAGAGGGGAGAACAGGGTTGAGCTCATGGTGAAGAAACGGGATGAATCCATGCAGACACCCCTCGTCCTGAACGCAGTACAGTTGCATGTTCACTACGAGGGCTAGAGTCAGGCGACTACCCTTGCGGCTGTTATTAGGGATAGGACGTTGTTTCACTCGGCCCTGATTGGGCCATCACCTTTTCGGGAGGTTTGATCGAAATGGCGGAATTGGAAGTTCTCGGACACAGCACGGTCTACCGCAACGAGCGACCCAGTCACATCAATGAGTACGTCGCCTTTCCCTCGGTCCAGGCCCTGCCGGACAACACCCTGTTGTGTATGTGCCGTCATGGATCGGCGAGAGAAAGTGACGACGGAGTGGTAAAGATTCATCGCTCCGATGACGGCGGGGAGAGTTGGACTCCTGCAGTCGCATTGCCGGAACCGCCGCAGGTTCAACAAGGTTGGCGCCTACCCGGAGTCGGCGTGACCGCCGACGGCATTGTGTTGGCCTGGTGTCGTTACCCCTCCGGCCAGCACGTGTGGCGCTCGGACGATGGTGGCCTAACCTGGTCGCAGCCCAGCACGGTCGAATCCGGCTCGCTGGGCACCATCGGAGTCGGCGGCAACCTAGTTACGCTGCCGGACGGCTCGATCGTATCGGCCTCGGAGTTCGGCGACGACACCGCCGATCCTCCCGAGTGGAGCGCTCTGATCAGCCGTTCGACCGACGGCGGACACACCTGGGATGCCTGGCGTCGGGTACAGGGACCGCGCGAGGGTCACTACTACTTCGATCTTCGTATCACCGGCCTGGCCGATGGCCGGCTCCTCGCCGCCTACTGGACCCATGACACGAAAACGGATTCCGGCCTGAACGTGCATACGGCTTGGTCATCAGACGGCGGCGATAGCTGGACGGAACCCCGAGATGCCGGTTTTTGGGGCCAGGTGACGGACGTGTTGGGTCTTCTCAGCGGCCGCGTCATCGCCGTCACCAATCACCGTCGCTCACCCATGGGGGTAAGAGCGATGCTATCGGACGATGGTGGCGCTCGCTTCGGCGAAGCGGACCACGTCGAATTGTGGGGGATCGAACCGGCGGCCGTGCGCAGCGCTCCGGTGTTGTCGAAAAAACGGGACCTGGTCGAGGACGTGTTCGATTCGTATCACTTTTTCACCTGGGGCACACCGTCGGTGACGCAGTTGTCTGATGGTACGATCGTAGTGGTCTTCTACGTCACCGAAGAGCACGTGACCTATGTGCGCTGCTGCCGCATGCGGGAGAAATAGTCGTGATCGATCCCGAAGAGGAAACCGGCTCCTCGCGGAATCGCACCGTGGTCACCATATGGACACCGGATCCTTCCCCCCAAACGGGGGTAGGTGTTTTGGATTTGAGTAGAATATGGGGACCCTAGAATGATAATGAATCTCTGGCTTCGACCTATCCGACAGGGATAAGCCAAGACCAAATTTCCAGTCTCCAAGTAGCCCTCTCGTACGGGATATCGGACGCCAAATCCAGTATTGCGGACAATCTCAGTAGCAATTCCTCGCCGTTCGTAACCCGATTCCTTCTCCGTAACTAATTTCGTTCCAATTATTTAGCGTCTGTCTCTGGACGCTTTTTTGTTGTTGGCCCCCGCTTTGCATGGTATTATTCAGATCTCTCAACGGAGAATCCTGTTATGAATCGCATAATACAGACTATGCTGCTGTTGGTGGGGATGTTGGCCTTGGCGATCAGTGGATGTCATGATGCGCCAAGAGAGAATCCGTTTGATCCAGAATCAGGACAGCTGAAGATACTGGAGGGTGATTACAGGATTGAAACTCAGGAGGATCTTGATGCCCTTGCCGCTGAAGGTGGAGAGGCGTTTGAGATTAATGGGGACCTGGTGGTGAACGGTTCACCACTTAAGACTCTGGAGGGCTTGGAAAACCTCGTCCGCGTTCACGGAGATCTGGACATTGGACGTCTTGGTGCTCGAGGTGAACCAAATCTTTCCCTGCAAAATCTGATCGGCTTGAACAATCTCACAAGTGTAAGGGGCACGCTCCATATCCAAGGTAATGTCGCCCTAACCACCCTCCACGGCCTCAACAATCTAACCACAGTAGAAGGCGATTTATGGGTAGGCCACAACGGGCTGTCGAGTATGCGCGGACTTGAGCGGCTCAGCAACGTGGGGGGCGTATTTACTATCCTAGAAAAGTTTATTCCGAATCTCGAAGGTTTGAACAATCTGACTTCTGTTGGGGGTCTCGAGATATTCTCCGGCGCCTCAGCCCTATCTTTGCGAACCCTGGACGGCCTGAACAATCTTGCTGTGGTGAGAGGATTCCTCCAGGTGAACGGTCTCCAGAACCTGAAAAGTATTGCCGCCCTCAGAAACCTCAAAGAGGTTGATGGGTATCTGTCTATGGCCGGACTTCCAAATCTGGAAAGTCTGGCAGGATTACATAACGTCACCGAGGTCGGAGGATATGTACGCATTGAGAATAATGACAAGCTGACCGACCTCGGTGGTTTGGATAATCTATCAAGCGTCGCTGGATACCTGGAAATAAACAAGAACGGGGCGCTGCAGAGTCTCTCCGGCTTGCAGAATCTAACCCAGGTCGCCGATGAGGTCCGAATAATCGACAATCGTGAATTGACCAGCCTCGGTGGACTGAGTCAGCTTGTGACTGTGGGCGGGAGCCTTTCTATCCAACTCAATCCTGCGCTGTCCAACCTGTCAGGTTTAAACAGCATCACACGTCTACCGCGAAACCTCAATATATCCTTCCTTGACGCCCTGGAGAGTCTTGAGGGACTGAACAATCTCGCTGTGGTCGACGGTCGAGTGACGATTGGTTCAAATCCGATGCTCTCTACCATGCAAGGGTTGGATGGCCTGATCAGTGCAAATGAACTACGCATTGAAAAGAATGCATCATTAACCTCGCTAACGGGACTAAACAGTTTGAACACCGTTGGGAAGGATGTCTTTATCGGCAGTAACGAATCCTTGTTGAATGTGGATGGTCTGGAAAATCTCGGGACTGTTTTGGAAGACCTCATCATTCGCAACAATGTTTCCCTTGGGAATCTCGACGGCTTGGCGAATCTCGTTCAACTGGCGCAGAGGTTGATGATAACTGGAAATAGTTCGCTTCCAGCGAATGCAGCACAGGCATTGGCAGATCGTCTCGTTGTCGGTGGCTACGAAGGCGAGATCACCATTGAAGACAATGCCGCGGAGTAACGGCTGATGGATATGAACAGCTGCTTGGGAATCAGCGCAAGATGGGCTGTAATGTTTCTCGGCCTCCTGCTCTATTCATGTCACGACGCTCCTCGTCATAATCCTTCAGACCCCGCAGTTGCAGATCGTCGCATTATCGAAGGCGACGTAGAACTCCATACACAGGAAGATCTGGAAGCACTGATTGATCGAGGTGGTGGTTCATTTGAAATAAGCGGGTCGCTGCTGATTCAAGAATCTTCGCTCAAGACTCTGAATGGTTTGAATAGCCTTACGTCGATTGGTGTGGATCTTCTGATTACCAGCAATGATTCGTTGGAAAGCTTGGAGGGTTTAAACAATCTGACCGAGGTAGGCAGAGACCTTCAAGTGTGGCAAAACGGTGTCTTGATGGCCTTGGAGGGGTTGAACGGACTGACGAAAATCGGACGAGATCTACTGTTAGTTGAGCCGCACGGAATCATACTGAGTCCACTGCAAAGTCTTCGGGGCCTTGACAATCTAATAAGCGTTGGACGCGACTTTAATGCACTGCTAATTGAGGCGCAGAGTTATGATGGCATGGGAAGTCTTGTCGCAATCGGAAGACATTTCCAATTCCACGCTGTCCCCTTCAAAGGGCTACATAACTTGATTGTTGTCGGCGGAAACATGAGCGGTGGCGGGCCTCTTCAGCGCGACATGGAAGGGTTGGATAGACTGACTTCCATCGGAGGGAATTTCACGCTCGAAAGAGATGGTCTAGTCAGAATGAAGGGCATAAACAGCCTGACGACTGTAGGTGGCAGTCTATTGTTTCAAGGCACCCGCAATCTCACAAGTTTGGAGGGGCTGGAAAACCTGAACATCGTAGGTAAGGATTTGAAATTTCAAGGCACGGCACTGCCGAACCTAAGGGGGTTGGAGAATTTGATCAGCGTGGGCGAGGACTTTCGGAT
The DNA here is from genome assembly GCA_965217095.1 of Candidatus Latescibacterota bacterium. Taxonomy (GTDB): domain Bacteria; phylum Latescibacterota; class UBA2968; order UBA8231; family UBA8231; genus CAYNZV01. Next base: position 2,993,720 of record OZ244235.1, on the reverse strand, counting down.
TGACAACAATGACCAATTAGTAAGTCTTGAAGGATTAAATAGCCTCAGAGACCTTGGACAGCATCTGCGCTTGAATAGAAACGGCGCCCTGCAAAACTTGGTGGGATTAGGCGGGGCTAACTCAAATCGGAGGGGACTTAGTGCTTTTCGACAACCCGTCTTTGCCAGATATCGATGGCATCGAGAACATTTCCAGAGTGGAGGGTGAAGTCTTCTTTCGATTCAACCCCTTATTGGTCAATCTCAACGGTTTGTCGGGGTTACTCAGTATCGGTGAAAATCTGACCATTCGTGACAACAACACTTTGAACAGCTTAGATGGGTTAGCAAATCTCGCGAGACTTAGAGAGAGCTTGTCCATCCGAGATAATCCTTCACTGCCTACTTCTGCTGCCCAAGCGTTAGCAGACCGTCTGGTCGCAGGTGGATATTCTGGCGAGATCACCATTGAAGGAAACGGCTCTGAATAAACCAAAAAGGAAGCAACCATGAAGACGTTAATTGTCGCGGGCGTCATTGCGTTGATGACTGTCAGTCCTGTCCTTGCCGAAGAGGACACACTGGAACAGGCCATCGCGCAGTTCTACACGGGTGAGTGGGAACAGTCCATCGGTGTGATGAACAAGCTCCTGGAAGACGAAAACATGGAGCTACGGGAACAGTCACGCGCCCGAAAGTTTGTGGCGTTGGGCTACATCCTGTTGGGTCGGCCCGATGAAGCCGTAGAGGTCTACAAACAGATCGTCCGTGATGACCCCGCCTTCGATATGGACGCGCTTACCATTCAGGGAGGTGAGACACCTGATGAAGCAGTGCGTTACTTCGGACAGGCTTTGCTGGAGGTGCGCCAGGAAGAAATGAGAGCGAGAGAAGCTCAACTGTCACGTACCTCCAGAAAGGGAGCAATACTGCGATCCGTAGTCCTTCCTGGTTGGGGACAGCGGTACCAAGGCTACAAGGGCCGCAGTTACGTCATGCTTGGCGTTACCGCAGTGGCGGCCATCTATGCGGTCACTGAGGAAAGCTCCTATCAGACAGCTAAGGATGACTACGACAAGGCTCGACCTGGTGCTGATTTTGAGGACCTGCACGACGAGTATTCCCGCCAGTCTGATCAAGCCGATGTAGCTCTGGGCATATTGGGGGCAGCCTGGATGTTCAATGTCATGGATACGCTGTTTCAGGGACCGAACATTACTCGACCGAGTGATGGACTATCGTTCAAGAGTACGATGGATGGGTTTGGGTTTCGCCTAACCAAGAGCTTCTAAAGTCTTCTCCATGTATCAACTCATCCTAAAAGGAACACGCCTCGGCGCGGTGGCATTGGTTAGTATAATGCTGTCCTGTCACGATGCCCCAAGGGGCAATCCTTTTGATCCAGAATCCGGTAAGCTGAAGGTGTTGGAGGGGAACTACGCAATCACGACGCAAGAAGAGATGGATGCGTTGATTGCAGGAGGGGGAAGGGGATTCGAGATCACTGGCAACCTGGTGCTGAATAAATTTGAAGCGCCCACTTTGGATGGACTGGAAGGACTGGTCAGAATTGGGGGTAACCTGGCTATCGGCGACCGGTTGGCGGGTAGCGAGGAGTTGGAGAATCTCGAAGGGCTACGAAATCTCACAGAGATCGGCGGCGATCTTACGGTGTTTAGGGTTTTAAAACTAACTAGCTTCAAAGGCTTGGAAAAACTTACAATTGTCGGAAGAGACCTAGACATCACTTTCAGTGTTGCAACGACGGAGGGTTTGAATGGTCTGAGGGAAATCGGCGGAAGACTAATCCTAGATGGCAATGATGCGATCACCGATTTGAATGGCCTAAGCAACCTTACCATGGTTCGTGGTGATCTAATTTTGAGCGGCATTCAAAAGCTGACAAGCCTGCAAGGTTTTCAAAACTTAGTTGCTATCGGTGGAGATGTGCTCATTACTAGAAACGATGCCCTCGAAACTCTGAGTGGACTGAATAAACTAGCTGAACTGCAAGGAACGCTACATATCGACCGACAACTACGACTTGCGGATCTTCGATTGACGAGCTTAACGGAGATCGGTGGCGATCTGATCATCGATCGCTGTCTCGATCTCACAAATCTGGATGGGCTCGAAAATGTAATCCGGGTTGGTGGGGGTATTACAATTGAGAACAATACCAACCTTGCAAGTCTTGAAGGGCTGGAGAAGCTGGAAAGTGTCAATGGCGATCTGGTGCTTGCCAGCAACAGAACTCTGGTAAGCATCGAAGCATTCGGCCAGCTCCGCAATGTCTCTGGATCGGTTGCCATACAGAGCAACAGCAATCTTGCCAGTCTTGCGGGCTTAGAGGGCCTTGGTCGCATCCAAGGAAACTTGCGGATTTCCACCTCAGATGCGCTGACCACCTTGGTAGGGCTGGACAACGTATCCGTGGTGGAAGGCCGTCTTCATATCGCCTCAAATCCTCTGCTTACAAACCTTGAAGGGCTTCATGCCCTTACGAGTGCTGCGGATCTGAGGATCGAGAAAAATCCAGCCTTGGCACAATTGTCTGGATTGAATCGGCTTTCCACTGTGGCCAAGGATGTATTCATCAGCGGGAACAACGACCTGTTGAATACGGATGGCCTGGAAGGTCTCCTGGGAATCGGCGAAGATCTCGTGATTCGAGACAATTCTACTCTCTCAAATTTGGACGGGCTGAGAAATTTGAGTCGTCTGGTGAAGGATCTGACGATTACCGGGAACGCTTCGTTGCCTCCTGATGCTGCTCAATCCTTCGCTGATGGTCTTCTTGCTTTGGGATATGAGGGTGAGATCACTATTGAAAATAACGGGGCAGAGTAACTGAGGATGATATCCTGTCCCAGAGTTGGTCTCTTACTCCTCAGTCTGACTCTTTACTCGTGTCATGATGCCCCAAGAGAGAATCCTTTTGATCCAGTTAGTGGTGACATCAGGACATTGGAGGGTGATTTCGTAATAGAAAGCCAAGAAGACCTTGATGAACTGATAGAGCAAGGCGGGCGGGCATTTCAGATTTCGGGCTCGCTGATCTTGCAAGAACCGGCGTTTACATCGCTGGAAGGCTTGAGCAATCTGATCCGAGTGGGTGGCGACTTGTTGATAGGCAAATTCGGTCAACCGATCGACTTCCTCACGAGTCTGCACGGCTTGGAAAATCTGACAGATGTAGGCGGCACACTGTATATCGGCGGGCATCGTAGCCTAATGAATTTGGATGGATTACAGGACCTGAGAAACGTGAGCGGAGATCTGAGCATAAGTCGGAATCCGTCTTTGGCTACAACTGAGGGAATGAACAGCCTCGCCGATGTCGGTGGAGATATTTTCGTCAATACGTGTCCTGCACTACGTGACCTGCAAGCGTTGAGGCACATAAAGAGAGCTAAGGGCACCGTACTCTTGGGCAATGTCGGGTCCGACCTAAGTGTGGGTATGAGGAGCCTCGTGAATTTCTCGGGTCTGGACAGCCTTCAAGAGGTGGCCGGGGGGCTCGGGTTTTCACACTTGCCCGCGCTCGAGTCATTCGCGGGCCTGAACGGCCTCAAAAAGGTAGGCGGGGATGTAAGCATCACACGGGTTGCAACGACAAACTTAGAAGGACTCGAATCCCTCACACATGTAGGAGGCACCGTCCGAATATCGCAAAACGACAACCTGGAGCATCTGGATGGTCTCAACCAGCTTGCCGCTGTGGGCGGAGATCTGCTTATAGGTTGGGCCACGGGTAACGCGACGCCCAATCGATCACTGAAGACCTTGGAGGGCCTGGAAAGCCTGTTGCAGGTCCGTGGGGATCTTGAAGTCCAACGAAGCCCCGCATTGGAGAGTCTGGCAGGATTGGACAACCTGAGCTGTGTAGGGGGGGCTCTAAGGATAGTCCAGAACAGCAATCTCCTTGATATCGAGCATCTGGGAAGTCTTCGGGAGGTTGGAGCGTCTGTAGCCGTGCGCGTGAATGGGTTATTGACCAGTTTGTCGGGTCTCAGAGGTCTTAGCCGAATACAGCAGGATTTTCTGATCACCGACAATAGCGCACTGGCCAGCTTAGGCGGTTTGAACGTTGCCATCGTTGAAGGACGCTTGCACATCGCCTCCAACAACGCTCTTCAAACCTTGGAGGGATTGAACAATCTCACCAATGCCGGCGGTCTGCGGATTGAACGGAACCCCGTGCTGGCTTCAACTGTCGGATTGAACAATCTCTCTTCAGTGTCCAAGGACGTATTCATCAGCCGGAATGATGCGTTGCTCAACCTGAACGGGCTGGAAAACCTCGGGTTCATCGGGGAAGATCTGACTGTTCGCGACAACGCTGCTCTTGGCGATCTCGATGGGTTGGCAAACCTCTTCCGATTAGCGAAGGACCTGACCATAACCGGCAATACTTCGCTTCCAACGGGCGCAGCTCAGACTCTTGCAGATAGGTTGGTCGCTAATGGTTATGAAGGAGAGATCACCATTGAGAACAATGGTTCTGAATAGTCTTGAGGTCGAAAAGAGAGATGTTCATTCTGACCGAGAGAATCTGCCCCACAGGGTAGTGAGTGTATTTGATTTGATAGGGGGCTAGGGAGTCTGCAAAATATCCTTCAACGATCTATGTGCAACTGGCAGTCGTCACTTGCACGGAGTAAGCGCCTGCATACATTCAAGTAAGCGAAAGAAAAAATGGTGGCTCCTCGCGGAATCGAACCGCGGACACAGGGATTTTCAGTCCCCTGCTCTACCTACTGAGCTAAAGAGCCACCATTAAACTTCCAATTTTATAGACCCCCCTGACCAAAGTCAAGCGAGTTACAATGGCCGTTTCTATCATACCGTTCAAGATGCCCGAACCGATGGAGATTCCCGAACACATCGTCTCCATGCTGCGCGAATTGCCGAAACATGACGCCGTCGCCAAGGCGATGGAACTGCTGATCGAGATCGACGCCGCGCACACCACGATCTATGAAGCGGTGGACGACGACGGCAATCTCCACCTCAAGGAAGTCCTGTCCACGGAAAGCGCTGCGGCCAACACCTTGAAACAACAGCTGGAGTCGGGAGACATCTACGGCAAGCGCTTGACGCAGATGGAGGCGGACTCGCTGGCCGCCCAGGCGTTCGCGCAGGAATCGTCTCTATTGGTAATGGGGCAGATTGATGGGGGTACACAGAGCGCCCTGCCAGCGCATCTGCAGAAACACCTACTGGCAGGGGCGGATTCGGGAAACGTCGGGTATATCTACGTGTTACTGTTCAGTGGCGCGGACAATCGCCCGCTGGGGGCGCTCACCTTGATTCGACCGTTCGCGGAGGGGCCGCTCAATCACGAGCAACCCAACATAACGGAACGGGTTCGCCAGGAACTCTGTTCTATACTTGATTCCTGATTTACGCGGAGACGGACTCGACGACGCCGTTTTCCAGCAACCAGGATTCAACCTCGTTGCCATCTACATCGGCCAGCATCTGACCGTTGACCTCAACGCAAGGCGACAAGGGCTGGCCGCTCTTCTGCACCATCTCGGCGTAATTCTCGGGCACGTTGATGATGTCCTTGTCCTCGTATTGCAAGCCGTATTTGCCCAGAGCCTCACGAACGCTGTTGCTCCAACCGCACACGGGTTTCAGGTAAGCTACGATGGTCGGTGCGTCTGCCATGACATCTCCTTCACGGTAACGTAAGCGTTAGATATTCACTGCCGGCCAATATAGAGAAGAGCCGGTATCTGTCAAGTCTTCAACCTCTTACACGCTTTTTCGTTTGACGATCGAGGGGTGCTCTAGTACATTCGACACGCCCCGGAACCCAGCGCACCCACGTTTTACCCGCAACACCCCTTTTCCACACTGAAAAACCAGGATACTTGATGGCATCCGAGGAAATGCTGCATATCGACGGTGGCACCCGTCTGCACGGCGAGGTCACGGTTCAGGGATCGAAGAACGCCGTGCTGCCGATGCTGGCCGCTTCGCTGCTGGCCGAGAAGGGGGAGACCGTACTGCATCGTGTACCTCCGGTAAAGGATGTGTTGGTGGGTATAGAGATGTTGAGGCGGTTGGGTGCCAAGGTGCAGTACACCCCCGAAGAAGAGGTCGTCGTAATCGATGCCACAACCGTGACTCGAACCGATCTGCCGGACGAGTTGAGCAGTCGCTTCCGCGCCTCTATCCTGTTTGTCGGTCCCTTGTTGAGTCGGTTTCGCGAGGCCGCCATCAAGGAGGTAGGTGGGTGCAGCATCGGTCACCGGCCCTGGGATTACCACGAGCGCGGGTTCGCTCGTTTGGGCGCCAAGGTGTGCGGCACGCCGGGAGGCGGTTTCTCCATGAGTGCCGAGGCACTGAAGGGATCGTTCTTGTACTGTGATGTACCCAGTCACACCGGCGTGGAAAACATGATCATGGCGGCGAGTTTGGCGCGGGGCGAGTCCCTGATCGAGAATGCCGCTTCCGACCCGGAGATTGTCGACTTCGTTGAGCTGCTAACCAAGATGGGAGCCAAGGTGGAGGGAGCCGGAACCCGCACTGTACGGATAACCGGAGTCAAGAAGCTGCGCGGTGCCGAGCACACGGTGATGCACGATCGCCTCGATGCCGGCATGTTGATGATGGCCAGCGCCATCACCGCCGGTGATGTTCGTCTTCGCGGCGTTGGCTGTACTCACCTGCGGGTTTTTGAAGCCAAGCTCCAGCAGATGGGGGTCTCCACCAAGGAGAACTGTGAGTCCACCCGAATTCGAGCTCCCAAGAAGCTTTCGCCGATCAACGTGGTAACGACCTATTATCCCGGGTTCCCGACCGATCTGCAGCCCGGCATCATGGCACTGGCCTGTGTGGCAGACGGGGACAGCTTCATCCGCGAGACGGTGTTCGAGGACCGGCTGGGGCATGTGAAGAGCTTGCGCGCTTTCGGTGCTCGCCTCTCTCCGGAAAAGGACCGCCTGGTCATCGTGCACGGTCCGGCGAAACTCACGGGAACGCGGGTCAAAGCGCTGGATATTCGCGCCGGTGTGGCCTGCGTCTTGGCGGGTCTCGCCGCGGAGGGAACCACCAGCATCCACAACCTCTACCAGCTGGATCGCGGTCACGCTTTTCTCGAAGAGCGTCTGGGAGCCCTTGGCGCCACGATGCAGCGCTTGTAAGTCGCTTACAGACCGCTCGAAACTCCAAGTCTACATACACTTACGCACGTAACGTCGCATTCTGGATTCTTGACTGCTCCGTCTGGCGAGAGCATTTTCAGAATCCGATGACTGCCCCTACCCTCGCTGATTACCAGAAGCAAGTCGACAGCTGGATTCGCACTGTCGGCGTGCGCTATTTCTCCGAGCTGACCAACATGGCGGTGCTCACCGAGGAGGTCGGCGAGCTGGCGCGTTTGATGGCCCGACAATTCGGTGACCAGAGCTTCAAGGCCGGCGAGGAAACGGCGGATCTGGGCATGGAGATGGCGGATGTTCTGTTTGTGCTTATCTGCCTCGCCAATCAGACGGGAGTCGATCTCCAGGACGCCTTCGCTCGCGCCATGGAGAAGAAGACCCGTCGCGATGAAACCCGCCACGCCAACAATCCCAAACTCAGATAGACCGATGCTGCGTAGACCAAGGCGGCGCTTGTGGTCCCTGATGCTGGTATTCGCCGCCGCCGGCGGATGCGGCATCGGTGGTCCTCCCGAGGTCGAAAGCTTCCAGGCGCGGGGGGTTGCCCAGGGGCCGTTGACGATTGGGGTCTGGCTGCCGGCCGGTCTCGACGAGTTTCGCTTCGACGCGACCGATCAGGATCGCCTGTTGGCGCTGGGCATCAACCAAGTGGAGTGGTTACAGCGGGCTTCGGTTGGCGGCTCGACGGCTGAGGAGCTGGCGATGGAGTTCTGCACGCGGAACGGTCTATCCATGCCGGTCTATTACGAACCCAAAGGGTTCTCACCCTACGAGAAGCTGCGCAACTGGACCACCCGGGCGAAGGTCGGAGCCAGCTTCGAGAGCGACGTGCGCGCCCGAGTGCGCGCCCTGAAAGAGCAATGGGGGCCGGAATCCGGGTTTGCCGGCTACCTCATAGGGCACGAGGATTACCGCGATTCGTATTATCCGGCCCTAGGCCAGACGGTGGATGTGCTGCGCCAGGAGGATCCCGGCCGGCCCGCGTTCACCGTGGGCCGTCTCGAAAGTTTCCCCTCAAAAAACCGATTTCTGAACGCTTTTTTTTCCGCGGCCGGTCCGGCCAATCTGTTCCAGCAGGAACATTATATATTCCGCGGTACCATGCCGCAGACCGGGAAGAAGCTGCGGCAGAAGCTCCGCGAGCTGGTGACAGGATACAGCGGGGTGGCTAGTCACCTGAAGGGTCGCAACGCTCGCTGGCATGCCATTCTTCAAGCGCACGCGGAGGAGCGCGAACACGCCGGTGTATCAGAAGAGTACTATCGCAAGCCGACCGGCGCGGAGCTGGCGGTACAGGCGGGCGCGGCGCTGGCGCGGGGGGCTTCCGGCATCATCTATTTCCTTTATAGCTCGGGTACAGAGAAGGTGCTCGACGGCGCCGGAGAGGTGGTCCAGACCCGCCACTACGAAGGTCTCGTGAATCGCAGCGGGGAACCCACCCCTGCCTACAAAGCGGCGCGAGAGCTGAACCTTCGGCTGGGCAAGATCGGACGGGAACTGGCCCCGCTCTATTTCCGCGGCGGGTATTCGGCGCGGGCGCTGCCGAAAGAGGACCTGGTAGCGGCGCTGGACGAGGACGACATCGAGCTTGGGTTCTTCGGCGACAGCACGGGCACGACCCACCTTCTTTTGGTGAATATGCGAACGTCTGAAGAGCGAGAGGTATCTCTGAAACTGAACACCCGGCATCTGCGCGACCACACAGCAGGCAAAGAGATGGCGTCGCCGGACGGACGGTTCAACCTGCGATTGGAGCCGGCGGATATTCGGCTCCTGGAGGTAAACTGAGGATCTCCGGTTGCTGCACCGAAGGTCAATTTTACAATCTGAGAATGCTGCAAGCATCAAAGGAGAACAAATGGGCAAGCTGGATGACAAAGTAGCGTTGGTAACCGGAGGCAATCGGGGTATCGGCAAAGCGATCGCCGCGGGACTGGCGCGGGAGGGGGCGAAGGTGGTGATCGCCGCCCGCGATAAAAGGTTGTTGAAGACGGCAGCGGTCGAGCTTTCTCGCGATGGTAACCAGGTGCTCGGAGTTCCCGCGGATATCTCCGACGAGGAGCAGGTCAAGGCGCTCTATGCCCAGATTCTGGAATGTTTCGGCACCGTCGATATCCTCATCAACAATGCCGGCGCTTTCGATGGCGGTCCGGTAGAGGATGTTTCGCTGGAGGAGTGGAACCGGGTTATCGGTGCTTGTCTGACGGGTCCGTTCCTTTGCACCCGTGAGGCGTTTCGCATCATGAAACCGAAAGGGGGTGGACGCATAATCAACATTGGCAGCATCTCCGCTCAGCGGACGCGAGACCAGAGTTCGCCCTACACCAGCGCCAAACATGGGGTATGGGGTCTGACGCAGGCTACGGCCCTGGAGGGCCGGGCTCACGGTATCGTCGTCAGTGCCCTGCATCCGGGCAACACGATGGTGGAACGTCGCATGAACAGCGATAAGGCCAGCGACGACGAGCCGATGATGACGGCTGCGGAGCTGGCGGAGGTCGCCGTCCAGATGGCCGCGATGCCGCCCCACATCAATTTTCTCGAGGCGATCGTACTGCCCACCACGCAGGACTACATCGGCCGAGGTTGAATATTGAAGTCCCTGTGGAATGAGCAAGAAGCTGCCGGGTTCGGTGCCGGCGCGCTGAGTCAACGGGTCTACAGCTCCAGGCTGTTGGGGCGTGACTCGAGTCTGGTTCTGCATGGTGGTGGTAACACTTCCGTCAAGGATCAGGCGACCAACCTCTTCGGCGATCGGGAAGAGGTGATCTATATAAAGGGAAGTGGCTGGGATCTGGAAACGATCGAACCCGCCGGTTTCGCTCCGGTGAAGTTGGATGTGCTTCTGCGCATGGCCGAGCTCGAGGTTCTGTCCGACGTCGAGATGGTGAGAGGTCAGCGCGCGGCGATGATCGATCCGTCGGCGCCCAATCCGTCGGTGGAAGCGATTCTGCACGGGTTGATTCCGTTCAAGTTCGTCGATCACACCCACGCCGATGCGATTCTCGCCATTACCAATACAGCCGACGGCGAAGAACGGATTCGCGATCTGCTCGGCGACCACATCCTCGTCGTGCCGTACGTCATGCCCGGTTTCAAGTTGGCACGGAAGGTCTACGAGCTCAGTCGCGAGGTCGACTGGCAGCGGCTCGAATGTATGATCCTTCTGAACCATGGCATCTTCACCTTCGCCGACAGCGCCCGGGAGTCCTACGAGAAGATGATCGCGGTGGTGCATCGGGCTGAAGAGTACGTTCATGCGGGGGCAACGAAGAAGACCGGCATCGACTCGGCCGGCGCCGAAGTCGAGTTGGATCTGCTGGAGCTGGCACGGCTGCGGGGAGCTACCTCCAGGGCTCGCGGCTGTCCCGTGCTGGCCAACCTGCAGCAGAATCCGCAGAACCTTGGGTTCGTTCAGCGCGCGGATGTAAAAGAGATTGCCTCGCGTGGACCACAGACGCCGGATCATGCTTCCCGCAGCAAGGGTACCCCGGTGGTGGTGGACGGCGACGTGGAGGAGTGCGTGAAACAGTATGCCGAGGGGTATCTGGCGTACTTCCAGAGGCATAATCCGGGTGGGCTGACCGCCCTCGATCCGGCGCCACGCTGGGCACTTTGGTCAAGCCAGGGTATGGTTTCTCTCGGCCGCACTCTGAAGGAGAACAGGGTGATCGGCGATATCGCGGCGCACACCATGCAGACCATCGAGTGGGCCGAAGGATTGGGCGGTTGGCGCGCGTTGCCGCAGAGCTCGGTCTTCGACGTGGAGTACTGGGATCTGCAGCTGGCTAAAGCGAAACTCCAACCCGAACCCCTACCCCTTCAGGGTCGCGTGGCGCTGGTGACCGGCGCCGCCAGCGGCATAGGCCGCGCCTGCGCCCAATCGTTGTGCGAACAGGGCGCGGTGGTGTCGGCGCTGGACATCCGCGAGGACATCGCTGCTCGCTTCGACCAGGAGGAAGTTTTCGGGCAGGTCTGCGACGTCACCCGGCACGATCAGCTCGAACGCTGTGTCGCGGCGACGGTCCGCCGCTTCGGGGGGCTGGACATTCTCGTCTGCAATGCCGGGCTCTTTCCATCCAGTCAACGCATCGCCGACCTCACAACGGAGAACTGGGAACGCAGCCTGTCGGTGAATCTGTCCAGCAATCGGGCGTTGCTCACCGCCGCGGTTCCGTACCTCGAACTGGGTCTGGATCCGGCCGTGGTGATCATCGCCTCCAAGAATGTCCCGGCACCTGGCCCCGGCGCCGCGGCGTATTCGGTCGCCAAAGCCGGCCTCACCCAGCTGGCTCGCGTGGCCGCCCTCGAATTCGCGGATCAGGGTATCCGCGTGAACATTCTCCATCCCAATGCGGTCTTCGACACCGCCCTGTGGACCGAAGAGCTGCTGCAGAGCCGAGCGGCGCACTACGGCATGACGGTGGAGGAGTACAAGACCAACAATCTGTTGCACAAAGAGGTGACCTCGCGCGATGTGGCGGTAATGGCCTGCGCCATGGCCGGACCGCTGTTCGCCAAAACCACCGGAGCACAGGTTCCGATAGACGGCGGCAACGAGCGGGTCGTCTGAACGATTCTCCCGAGAGGTGGGTCTGCGCATGAGATTTCGAGACGCCAAACTGGCGACCAAGCAGAGCATCGGACTGGGTCTGATCTTCGCCATATTGGCGTTGGGGAACTTCTACTCCCTGCGCAAAATGAAGACCATTGAGAGCGAAATCGATGAAGTGACCTCCAATCGCCTGCCCCGCGCCATCGCCGTTTCCGATATCAGTCTCAGCACGTCCAATCTGCGCACTGCCCAGCTGCAGTACGCGTTGACGCGGGATCCGGAGCGAAAACGGGAGCAAGCCGCCGCCATGCTCGCTTTGTTGGAGCGTATCGATGACGACCGCGATCGCTACGAGCGGTTGAAGCGGGCTTCGGAGATGCGCGATCTCTACTCCGAACGCGAACGGGAGTTGTACGAACAGAACTTCGAGCCCAAGTGGGAGCGCTATCTGGATCTTTCCTACGAGCTCGTGCAGATGGCGGCGCAAGAGGACAACCGCGGAGGTGTCGACCTGTTGGTGGGAGAGGGACGTCGCGTCTTCGAGGATTTCGGCCGCGATCTGGAAGGGCTGGTGGACGTGAACAAGACGGATTCCTACGAGGCTGGCGCGCGGGCCGAGTACGCGTTTCACGCTGCTCGCAGGTTCAACCTGACCCTGCTCGTCCTGACCCTGTTGGTCTCCGCCCTGGTGGCTGTGGCTCTCGTGCGGCTCATCACGGTGCCGGTGCAGAATCTGGAGCGGGCGGCAGAGCAGGTAGCCGCCGGCCATCTGGAGACGCGGGTGGATATGGATCGCGGTGACGAGATCGGCAGTCTCGGAAATTCCTTCGATCAAATGACTCGCTCGTTGCAGGAAACCAGAGAACGAACGCGACAGCAGGCGGAGGAGCTGCGGGCTCAACACGAAACGGTGCAGGCGAAGAACCGCGATCTGGAGCAGGCGATGCAGCAGCTTCGGGAAAGCCAAGAACAGCTGGTGATGCGCGAGAAAATGGCGGCGTTGGGCGACCTGGTTGCGGGGGTCGCCCACGAAATCAACAGTCCGATCGGCACCGTTACCAGTTCGGCCGACGTCTCGCAGCGCTGTTTGCAGCGTGTGGGGTCGGCGGTCGAGGCGGCGGCCTCCGTCGGGGAGCTTCGCGATGACCGCTCGTTCCGCCAGGCCATTGAGCTTTTGGGAACCAATACCACAAACATCGCCACCGCGAGCACGCGCATAACGACCCTTGTGGGTAGCCTCAAGAATTTCGCGCGCCTGGACGAAGCGGAGCGCCAGCAGGTAGACATCACCGAGGGTATCGAGAGTAGTCTCACCTTGATGGAGCACGAGTTCCGGGGCCGCGTCTCCGTGGAGACCGAGTTCGGCGATCTGCCGGCGATAAAGTGTTACCCAGGCCAACTGAATCAGGTTTTTATTAGTTTACTGAAGAATTCCGCCCAAGCGATCGAGACTTCGGGCACCATACGGATCCGCAGTTGGAGCGAGAGTAACAAGGTGGTGGTCAGGATCTCGGATACGGGGTCTGGGATTCCCCGCGAAAAACTGGATCGCATCTTCGATTTCGGTTTCAGCGCCGGCGGCACGCGGGTCAAGCTGGCGTCCGGGCTCTCAACCGCTTACAACATAGTGCAGAGTCACAATGGATCCATCGATATCGAAAGCGAGGTCGGCAGCGGCACTACCGTATCGGTGGCGCTGCCGATAACCTAGTGCCCTTTGTCGGAAGTAGGCTTGTGAAATGAAGGCGCCGAGTCGCCCGGCCTGCGCACTAGAATCAAACAAATGGTGAGAAGATGAACACAGCCAATACAACATCTGCTTGCGCGAGGCTCTGCGCGAACGTTTTCGGGGTGTTACTGCTCACGGTCTCCATATTTGCCGCGGAGGTCGACGAGTCCCAATTGAAGAAGCGGGATTTGGAGCCCGGCGAGAGTTGCCTCGTCTGCGGAACGGAACTCGGCGCTAAGAACGGTCTCGCTTTCTACTACCGCGGGCGCCCCATCGCCATCAGCGGCGCCCACGTCAAGACCTTCCTGCGGGACCCCGACCGCTACTTCAAACATCTGGAGGTACGCGGCGCGCTGTTCGATGAGGGTTCTGCCCAACGCATAGGTAACGAATGGTTGCTATTGGGGGTGTGGGTGCTGCTCGGTCTGGTGGGAGCGGCGGTCTGCACCGGCGTCGCGCTGCGCAAAGGGCTGTCGCCGTTGACCTGGTTCGTCGCAGGTTTGATCGCCAATGTCGTGGCCGTGGTTCTCGTGCTGGCACGGGCGACGACCCAGGAGGTGATCCTGCCTCCCCGCCTGGGCAAGATTCCGAACACGGTTGCGCCCAACGAGTGCCCCAAATGCGGCGGGCGCAATCATCCGACTGCGCGCCGCTGCAACGAATGCGGCGCAGCCATGGAACCAGCCACCGATTCCGATGTAGACCGGGTCGGACTGAGGACGAGGGAGTGAAGAATGTTTAAATCCGTGCAGACCTGGTTTGAAGAGAATCTGTTCGCTTCCGCCGACGGGCCCAACCGGCGCCCGCAGCTCTCCTCCCACAATGAAAGCAATATACCCGGGCTGTTCGTGGTGGGGGATCTCGCCGGGGCTCCGGTGATCAAGCTGGCGATGGAGCAGGGTTACAACGTCATCGAGCACATCTCCTCCCTCAAGCCTCCGGCCTCCGCTGCAGGCGAGGATCGGTTGGATGTGCTGGTGGTGGGCGCGGGCGCCGCCGGTCTCAACGCGACCCTTGCCGCCAAGGACAAAGGACTCTCCTGCGTGCTGCTGGAGAAAGCGAAGATCGCCAACACCATCGAGAACTTCCCCGAAGGGAAGTGGGTCTACGCCGAGCCCGACAAAACGCCACCGAAAGGCAAGCTGTGGCTGGACGGCGCTCAAAAGGAAGACCTGATCGAGCGCTGGAATCAGATCGTTGAGGAGAACCAGCTGGACGTGCGGGTAGAAGAGCCGCTGACCGCGGTCGCCAAAAACGACGGTCTGTTCGAGGCAACGACACCGAAGCAGACCTACCGAGCCCGCTGGATCGTGCTGGCTACCGGTCAGCGGGGGAATCCGCGAAAGCTGGGTGTCGAAGGCGAGGAGCAGGAACATGTCTATCACCGGCTTTACAGTCCGAAGGCGTACAAGGACGAAGACATCCTGGTTGTGGGTGGTGGCAACAGCGCGATCGAAGCGGCCCTAACCCTGTCCACGCAAAACAGGGTCGTGCTGTCTTATCGCAGCCCCGAGTTCTCCCGTTTGTTCAAAGACAATCGGCAGATGCTGGACGAAGCGGTGGCGGCGGGCAAGATCCGCGTTCTGTTCAGCTCGAACGTACAGCGCTTCGAATCCGACAAGGCGGTGCTGTCGCTAGGTGAGGCAGGCGAACAGGAGGCGATTCCCCTGCAGCACGCTTTCGTGCTGGTTGGCTCGGAGGTTCCGGTCCGCTTCTTGAAAACCCTCGGCATCAAGCTGGAGAACGAGTGGAGCGGCTCGCTGTCGCGCAGCTTCCTGCTTTCGCTGGTGGCGCTGGCCGGCCTGTGGATCTTCGGCGGACAAACCGGATGGCCGAGCCTCGATCAGGGATCGCTCTCGTGGGCGGGCGGTGCCGTGGCCCTGGCGGCGGTGGGCGCGTTGATCCAACTCGGTCGCGGCGGCGATCGCTGGGCATGGCTGGGAATCTCGTTCATGGTCTGGTATGCCATCTACGGCATCAAGGTGGGCACCGGCGAAGAGTTCTGGCCGTTCAAGAACTGGGGGTACGCCGCCCTTTCGTTCCTCGATCGTCCGTGGAGCTTTTGGTACACCGTCATCTACACGGTGTTGATGACGGCATTCGGCGTGCAGGCGC
The DNA here is from genome assembly GCA_965217095.1 of Candidatus Latescibacterota bacterium. Lineage (GTDB taxonomy): Bacteria > Latescibacterota > UBA2968 > UBA8231 > UBA8231 > CAYNZV01. Next base: position 2,978,167 of record OZ244235.1, on the reverse strand, counting down.
TGAAACGCTGGGGCCTGGACCGCAAGGACCGATTTCAGATCTGGCGCTTCGTCAGCCTGCTGGGATTTCAATGGCTGTTCTTCTTCGTCATTCCCGAGTTTCTCTTCCAGTGGGCGGTGAACTACCAGTGGGTGGGGGAGCTGGCGAACGATCCGGCGTTCGCCGACCAGTCGTGGCGCAGCTACGGCATCGTCTACGCCTGGCCCCTCTTCTTCTACACCTTCTTCTACAATCCTCACCAGATCTGGGTGATATGGGGCGTACTGCTGACCTTCGGAATCATCCCGGTGTTCGTGCTGTTCAACGGCAAGCGCTACTGCTCCTGGATATGCGGGTGCGGTGGTCTCGCCGAGACCTTCGGCGATCGCTGGCGCCACCTGGCACCGAAAGGCAAGACCGCCATACGCTGGGAGAAGATGAACCTGGCGATCTTGGTGTTCGCCACGCTCGTAACGATCGTGATGCTGTCGCGGGATCTGTGGGGGCTCTTTTCCGGCGGAACGGCGGACCTCTCCATGGCCGTCTACCGCATCTCGGTCGACGTGTGGCTCATCGGTATTCTTCCGGTTACGCTTTATCCCTTTCTCGGCGGCAAGGTCTGGTGCCGCTACTGGTGCCCATTGGCCAAACTCATGGACATCATGTCGAAGATCTACGTGAGGTTTAGCGTCAGCCGCTACCACATCCAATCGAACGACAAATGTATCTCGTGCTACGAGTGTTCGCGGAACTGCCTCGTGGGCATAGACGTGATGTCATTCGCCATGAAGCAGGAGACCTTGAACAACAGCAACAGCTCGTGCATCGGTTGCGGAGTTTGCGTCACCGTCTGTCCCATGGACGTCTTGGTCTTCGAACCGAAACCGAAGCAGCTTGCTGTTTCCTGATATATCCTTGCGTTAGACGCGTCCCGACGACGTTATTTAAGTGTAGATGCTCGACTCCGGAGCGCAGCGATTCTCGAGGTGTAGATGGCAAAGAGCAAGACCACCAAGGTTTCCAAGACCAAACGATCGACCACGGGCGCAGCCAAAAAACCTGCGGCATCGTCAAATGGCCGGGCGGACGCCCAGACCATGGCGACGCAGCAGCGCGAGATCTCCATCTCCGAATTCTTCAGCCGCAACCGCCACCTGTTGGGGTTCGACAATCCTCGCCGCGCGCTGCTCACCGGAGTCAAGGAGGCGGTGGACAACAGTCTGGACGCCTGCGAAGAAGCGGGCATTCTCCCCGAAATCGTGGTGGCGATCGAGCAGATCTCCGAGGACCGCTATGTGATGCGGGTGCGGGATAACGGTCCTGGCATCGTCAAGAATCAGATCCCCAACATCTTCGGCAAGCTACTCTACGGCTCGAAGTTCCACCGCTTGAAGATGTCGCGCGGACAGCAGGGCATCGGTATCTCGGCCGCCAGCATGTACGGACAGCTCACGACCGGCAAACCGACTCGAATCATTTCACGCACCGGCCCGGGCAAGACCGCACATCTCTACGAGATCCAGATCGACACGTCGCGCAACAAACCGACCATCGTCAGGGATTTGGAGGAGGACTGGGAGGTGTCGCGGGGGACAGAGGTGGAGATCGAGATGGAAGCGCGATATCTGCGCGGACGGCAGTCGGTGGACGAGTACCTGCGACAGACCTCTCTGGCCAATCCCCACTTGAGTCTGACCTACCGGTCGCCAGACGGTCGCGAGGTCGAGTACGAGAACAGCGCCACCGAGCTTCCTCCGGAGCCAGTGGAGGTGAAACCTCATCCCCACGGGGTCGAGCTGGGCATGTTGATGAAGATGATGCAGGGATCCAAACAGCGCTCCGTGCAGGCCTTTCTCACCCAGGAGTTCTCGCGGGTGTCCAGCCGGGCGGCCAAGGAGATCTGCGAACGGGCGCAGCTAAAGCCGAACGCCCGACCAAAGAGCATCGCGCGCGAAGAGAGTGATCGCCTGTTCAAGGCGATCAACGAAACCAAGTTGATGAAACCACCCACCAACTGCATCGTTCCGATCGGTGAAGAGCTATTGGAGCGCAGCTTGAAACAGAGCGTGGAGGCCGAGCTCTACGCCAGCGTCGCCCGGTCGCCCGCGGTCTATCGCGGCAATCCGTTCCAGGTAGAGGTGGCGATGGCGTACGGTGGCGATATCGACCCTGAAGGGGCGGTCACCTTGATGCGTTTCGCCAACCGCGTGCCGTTGCTCTACCAGCAGGCGGCCTGTGTCATCACCAAGAGCGTGTTGGATGTGGACTGGCGCAACTACCGGATGAGTCAGAGTTCCGGTGCGCTTCCCACCGGACCGTTGATCATCATCGTGCATGTCGGGTCGGTTTGGGTGCCGTTCACCTCGGAAAGCAAGGAGGCGGTGGCGCACTATCCCGAACTGGTGCGGGAGATCCGGTTGGGTCTGCAGGAGTGCGGCCGCAAGGTGAGCGATTTTATCGGCCGGGCCAAGAGGGACGCGGAGGCGGCGCGGAAGAAATCCTACATCCAGCAATACATCGGACATATCGCCGACGCGTTGCAGGAATTGAACGGCGACAGCGATCGCCGACGCAAGACCGTAGAAAGCAACCTGCGTGATCTGTTGGAAAGGAGCCGGTCGTGAGCAAACTGGTAAAACAGCTGGAGAGGGAAGGCAAACGGATCCGCGACAAGATTCTCAAACGCCAGAAGCCGGCCATGAAGTTTCCGCTGCGGGCTTTGAGCAACGTGCGGTTCGACCCGCGGGCGGGTTACTTCGAGATGGGACGCAAGACGAAGGAACGCACCCTCGCCGTTTCCACCGTGAAAACCTTCGCCCAGTCGTTGAAGATGATCGTGCTCTCAAAGATGCTGATCGAGACCGACGACATCGCCACCAAACGCGAAGCGTATTACGTCGCTAAGGGCTGGGACGAGGAGATTCGTTTCGCGGAGCAGGGCGAGTCGGATACGGTGTTGGACGATGTGGAGGCGCTCTTTCTCGTGAACCGGGAACAGCTGGGTTTTGTCCCGGAAGAGAAAGGTGGGGAGGTGGCCGGTAACCTGGTCGTCATCGACAGCGACCGCGACACCGGCGAGGAGTTGGAGATCGATTGCACCAAATTCGGCTCCGGGGCGTATTCGATTCCGATTTCGGTGGAGGATCTGCGTTTTCGCTCGGACGCCAAATTCGTTCTGGCGATCGAAACGGCGGGTATGTTCCAGCGGCTAGTCAAACACAACTACTGGCGCACCGCCGATTGTATCCTCGTTTCCATGGGGGGCGTGCCCACTCGCGCTACTCGCCGCTTCATCCGCAGGTTGTCGGATGATCTGGATATTCCGGTGTACGCCTTTGTGGACTGCGATCCGTACGGCATCTGCAACATCTACCGGACCCTCAAGGTGGGCTCTGGGAACGCCGCCCACATCAACGAGTTCTTTTGCGTGCCCAAAGCCCGGTTTCTGGGCGTGACCCCCGACGATATCGAATCCTATGGGCTGCCCACCCACAAGATGACCGACGTAGACATAAAAAGGATCGACGACGCCATCAAGAACGACCCGTTCGTACAGCACTACAAGAAATGGCAGCAGGCGCTACTGAAGTTGAAGGAATCGGGTTACCGTGCCGAGCAACAGGCGTTCGCCGTGCACAATCTGAACCACGTGATCTCCACCTACCTCCCGGAGAAGCTGGAAAACACCCGCGCTTTCCTGCCGTGAGCTCGAGACAGGGGATGTCACCCTAAACCTTGGTGACCGAGGCATTCCCGATCTTCATCCGGATTCCTCTAACTCTCGCATGGTTTTGCCGGTGGCGCGCACCAGCTCGTCCTGCATCTTGAGGATGGTACTCATATTCTTATCGTTGAGGCGATTCGCATTCACCAACCGGCTGCTGAGAATCGTCACCAGGTTGTTCAGCAGCTTGATGTAGAGATCTGGATTCATATCCAGCAGCTTTCCCAGCTCCGCTTTGGTAATGGCGATCCCTCTGGAATTTTCAGCGGCGACGATGTCGGCCGAACGCGGCTCGCCGGTGAAAACCCCCATCTCCCCGACCGAGGCACCAGGCGAGATCTCGGCTAGCAGCTCTCCGGTATTGCCGACCACGTTGATGCCTCCGGTAAGAAGAATCAGCATCTCACGGCTCTGGCTGCCCGCCGCGTAGACCTCATCGCCAGTCTCGAAATCCTTAAAGTGGCAGATCGGGAGCAGGCGTTGGACCTGCTCGGCGGCCAGTCCCTTGAAGAGCTCCAGCTTCTGGATGACTTTTACGACCTGATACTGCTTCTCTTTCGACATACGCTCGTTGATTGATACCGTAGTTCCGTGCCTGTACTTCCGCTAGTTACTGAGGAGGATCTCGCCATCGCCCTCCTCCCGCTGGATACAGAGCAGCAGGTCTCCCTCGTCCACCACAATCTCCACCGGGTCGGCGATCACCTCGTTCGATATGCCGTCGCGAACGCCATGGCCGAGAGCTTCCGAACACAGCGGAAACTTGAGCCCGCGGGTGGTTACACCTTCCACTGTGGCAGAGAGCGGCGCCAACGAGAGCTTGAGCCCGACCCGGGCGGAGAAGCGGATTACCCCTGGAATAAGCCGAATTTCGTTGTAGTCGTCCACAATGCGCAACTCCAACAGGTCAGCATAGGTCTTGAGCAACCCCAGGTTCCACAAGGTGTGGTCTGACCGGCCGCCGGTCACGCCGGTGAGCACGGCGGTTGCTGTCTTCAGCTCGAGAGCGTGGTTCAGAACCTTCTGCATGTCGGTTCCGGTGTCGTCGGCATCGATGCGAATCAGGCGGTCCGGAGAAACGCGCTCCTTGACCTCCGCCTTCACCGAATCGAGATCCCCCACGACATAATCGGGGATGCGACCGCAGGCTAGCGCGTGATTCGCACCTCCGTCGGCGCACAACAGCAGGGTATTCTCGCTAGCCAGGTCCAGGAACAACTGCTTCGACGGAGGAGGGCCGTTGCCGAGGATGAGGGCGGTTGGCCGGCTCACAGGCTGACCCGAATAGAGAACAGGAAGTTGCGTCCTGCCGCCGGGATCCAGGTCGGGGTCCCGAAGAAGAGACCGCCCCAGCTTTCGTACTTGGCATTCAACAGGTTGTTGATTTCGAAGCTGGGCTCGATGACCCGGGCGTCCAGCCGGTGCTGAAGACGGTACGAGGTCCTCAGGTTTACAGTCGAATAGGCGTCCACCTCGTTGCCCGCACTGTTCTGCAGGTCGAAATAATAGCCGCCTACGTGGCGCAGGCGGGCTGAAATCCAGAACCCGCGAGCGTCGTAGGAGACCCGCAGGTTGGCAAGACGGTTGGGAAAGTTAGGGATTTCGTTTCCCTCAAGGCTGCGGTCCGAAAAGCGCTCGAGGGTGTTGTCGCTGAATGCTGCATCGCCGCTGACGGTTATGCGCTCGGTCGGTCTGACGGTGGCGGACAGCTCGATACCCTGATGGGTGGAACGCCCGGCATTTCGGTGTTCGAAACCACCGGTGTTGAGCACGGTACCGGTGGCGACGATCTCGTCGTCGAAGTCCATGCGGTAGAGGTTAGCTTTGGCCAGAAGCCACGGTTTTACGTATCCCGCACCGAGCTCCCAGTTGTTCAGCTTCTCCGCGTCCAGTCGTGGATCGCTTACCGAGTTCGTCGTCGAGTCGTATTTCAGGAATCCCTGGCGCCGATCCGGGTCGCCAAAAAAGAAAGCGGGATCGAAGATGTTGGTCAGCGCGGGCTCACGGCGACCCATCGAAAAGCCGCCGAACAGGTTAATCTCATCGGTCAGATTGTAGTTGGCTCCGACGCGGGGCATGAAGAAGAAATAGTCGAAATTGTCGATCTGTTCCGCCGCCACGACGCGGTCGTCGCCGATCTCGAAGAAGTGGCCCAACAGACTTAGATCGCCGTTAAGGCTCAGCCGCTCGTTGACGCGGTATACCTCTTTGGCGAACAAGCTGGCGGTGATTTTGTCGGCGTCGTAATCATACAGCCGGGGCGAACGCACTGAGCCCTCTTCGGCCCCGGCGACCGTCCCAGATCCCAAGACCTCCCCCCAATGGCGGGTGGAATTGGTCCGCAGCTCGCCCCCTGTGGTCAAGGTGCCTCCCTGATGATCCCAGGCCACTCGTGGCAACCATCCGTAGTGCGAGATATCGAGGTGGTCCAGGCGAACGTGGTCGGGGTTGCCGAAGTCCTGATCCTTGAAGAAACCGTCGCCCTTGATGTAATACAGGGTGTTGGTGAGCAGGAGATGGTCCGCCGCTTGCCAGGTGTGGCTCACCTGATAGTGCGGTTGGGTGAAATCGTCCTTCGCCTCTTCGTAAGGGCTGAAAGGATTGGCGCGCCGATTCGCTGCCAGCTGCTCCTTCGTGGCGCCGAAGAAAGCGAAGTGGGTCTTTTCGTTACCACCGAAGAAATCGAAGCGCAAGGTGCTGTTGCGGCCGTGACGAACGGCGCCAAAATAGTACGACCGGAGATCGGACCAGGATTGGTCCCGGTAGCCATCGCTCGTGACCCGGGATAGACGTGCGTACATCTGGTAGCGCTCACGCACCCATCCCGAATTGAACTCAGCAGAAAATTTTCTCGTATCGTAGCTGCCCAAAACGCTGGAGACGGAAATCCCCGCGACCTGATTGAAAGTGCCGGTGACCAGGTTTACCGATCCGCCGATTGCGGAGGCACCGTACACCGAGCTGCCGACTCCCCGCTGTACCTGGATGTCCTCCACCGATTCCATCAGGTCGGGCATGTTGACCCAGTACACCTGATGGGTCTCTGGATCGTTCAGCGGCACGCCGTTGATCATCACCGCGATTCGTTCCTGTTGGAAACCGCGTATGCTCAGATAGGAGTAGCCGATGCCGTTTCCCGCCAGAGACCAGGTGTGCACATTGGGGACTTCGCTCAGCATAGTCGGTACGTCTGCCGTCGTCAGCGTGCGCTCTATGTGGCCGCGATCGATGTTGGTGAAGGCGACGGGGGTCTCGCGCTCCCGTGCCCTGGTCGCCAGCACCGTCACCGTCTTCGTTTGCAAGACGGTGGGAGTAAGGCTTATGTCGACCGGGGTCGAGAGGTGCGAAACATCGATTCGTTTTTCCGGCAGGTATCCGATACGGCTGGCGCTGAGCTGGTAGTCTCCCGGGGTGAGATTCTCGATCAGGTACTCGCCGTTGGCATCAGAGATGGCACCATAGCCGGTGTCCTCGATGCGGACGTTCACCCCTTCCAGGGGTTGGCCGCTACGGGCATCGACGACGCGGCCGGAGAGGGTGTGCTGGGCGTCGGCCGTCTCAACGAATACGGCAACAAGCAGAAAGGTGATGAGCGTGTGCATTCGATGCTCCATCAAAAAAGCCGATTCCTCGGCTGAGAGAAAACGGCTCCACGAACAACGCTTGTTGCGGATTCCGTTTTCCCTACGCTGGTATGATCCAGTTCAGGTTCGAAGGGTTGTTCTCTCAGGCTCTTAACGAGCCACCCCTAACGGATACCAATCTTGTTGCAGGAATATACCGCGCTAGCGGCGGCGAGGCAATGGGTTGGGGAGGTCGCGGCTCAAAGGGTGAGCAGCAGCAGGGAGAAGAGAGCGACCCAAACCACGTCGAGGAAGTGCCAGTAGATGGCGCACAAGTGTATGGCGGGCTGGAGGTGGCGACCGATGCCGCCACGCCAGGCGCTGGCAAACAGCCATCCCAGGGGCAGCATACCCCCCAGCACATGGGCGGCGTGGATGCCGATCATGGCGAAGCTGATGCCGTAGAGGTTAAACGAGTGTTGGGCGAGGGATGCCCTGTGGATGCCGAGGAACGCCACGAGGGACGGGGTCTGAATGCCGACAAAGAGAACGCTCAACACGAAGGTGGCTCCCAAATAGCGCCGCAACCAAGCAGTCTCGTTGTTGCGCGCATGGCGGTTGGCCTGATGGATCGTCCAGCCGGAGACGAGCAGCACCGCGGTGGAGACCCACAGGCCGCTGGGCAGCGCGATCTCCTCAGCTGGCTCAGCGACGTGGATCTGTGCCCGAATGATCAGGTAGCCGACTACGCCGCCGATGAACAGGATGCTCAGGGAGGCGAGGAACAGCCCCATGCCGAAGCGAACCATCGGGTTGAGGCCGGGAAGCTGTTGCGGAGAGGATTCCAATGCGGGTTTCTTAGGTCATGAATTCGGCGTGGACGGCAGCGAACTGCTCCAGTGCAAAATCCAGGTCGTCACGGGTGTGGGCGGCGGAGATCTGCACGCGAATGCGCGCCTGCCCCTGTGGCACCACAGGGTAAAAGAAACCAATGACGTAGACCCCTAGCTCCAGCAACCGTGCCGATATCTGTTGCGACAGAGCGGCGTCACCGAGCATGATCGGCACGATCGGATGGCTGCTCGGTTTGATCTCGAAGCCAATCTGGGCGATCCGCTCGCGAAAATGTCGGGTATTCTGGTGCAACTTTTCGCGCAGATCGCCGGACGACCGGATAAGCTCCAGCGCTTTTATCGAGGCAGCGACGATACTGGGGGCGACCGTGTTGGAAAAGAGGTAGGGGCGCGACCGCTGCCGCAAGAGGTCGATGATCGGCTGCCGGCCGCTGCTGTAACCGCCGCTGGCGCCACCGAGCGCTTTTCCCAACGTGCCGGTTATCAGGTCGATTCGCTCCATGACGTCGCAGTATTCGTGAGTGCCGCGTCCGCTCGGACCCATGAATCCCACCGCGTGGGAGTCGTCGACCATCACCAGAGCGTCATGTTTGTCCGCCAGGTCACAGATCTCGTCCAGCTTGGCGATGAATCCGTCCATGGAAAAAACGCCGTCGGTGGCGATGAGCCGGTTGCGACAGCTGGCGGCTTCTTCCAGCTTGTGCTCCAGATCGGACATATTGCTGTTCTTGTAGCGCAGCCGTTTCGCTTTGCATAGGCGAATTCCGTCGATGATGCTGGCGTGGTTGAGCTCGTCGCTAATGACGGCGTCTTCTTCGCCCAGCAGGGTTTCGAAAAGCCCGCCGTTGGCGTCGAAGCAGGAGGTGTAGAGGATCGTGTCCTCGGTGCCGAGGAAGGCGGACAGGTGCTGCTCTAGCTCCTTGTGCACCTCTTGAGTACCGCAAATGAAACGCACGGAAGACAACCCGTATCCCCAGCGATCGAGCCCCTCTTTGGCGGCGGCCACGATTTCGGGGTGATCTGCTAAGCCCAGGTAGTTGTTGGCGCACATGTTGAGCACCGACTGCCCACCTTGAACTTCGATGCGCGCTCGTTGGTGCGACGTCATCACGCGCTCGGTCTTGTAGAGCCCACTCTCCTGAATCTCGCCGAGAACGTCCGTCAACTGTGATTTCACCCGTTCAAGCATGAGTCACTCCTGATTCAATTTGCATCTAGCAGCCAGTGGCAAAAGGCCATTCGGGCTGCGGCCGGGTCTTGGAGCCGACCTCTGCGTTGTGCTCGATCGCCGCATCTTTCTGATGCGGCTCACTCGCACGCCTTGATCTCGGCCGCAATTCCTCGGCCTCGCTGTTCAAAGCGCCTTTCACCACGGGCTGCTAGGCCCGGTCCCAGCTCAACACGACCTTGCCGGACTGACCCGACCGCATCAGATCGAAACCCTCCTGAAACGATTCGAAGCCGAAGCGGTGGGTGATGACGGCCGAGATATCCAATCCCGTCTGCAGCATGCTCGTCATCTTGTACCACGTTTCGTACATCTCGCGCCCGTAGATGCCCTTGATGTGCAATCCATTGAAGATCACCTGGTTCCAATCAATGGACATGTCGTCTTCGGGTATGCCCAGCAACGCGATCTTGCCGCCATGGCACATGGTGTTCAGCATATCCTTGAACGCCGACTCATTGCCCGACATCTCCAAGCCCACATCGAATCCCTCCTTCATGCCGAGCTCGCCCACCACATCCTGGAGCTTCTCCTTGCTCACATCCACGGCTCGGGTTGCGCCCATCTTTTGCGCCAGCTCGAGCCGGTACGGATTGACGTCGGTGACCACCACAAAACGGGCGCCGGCGTGCCGCACGATCGCGGTTGCCATGATCCCGATCGGTCCTGCCCCCGTAATGAGCACGTCTTCGCCGAGCAGATCGAAGGAGAGGGCGGTGTGAGTGGCATTGCCCAGCGGATCGAAGCAGGAAAGGATGTCCGTTGGAATACTGGGGTCGCAGTACCAAACGTTGGTGACCGGTATGCTCAGGTACTTCGCAAAGGCGCCGTCTCTGTTGACCCCCACCCCGCTGGTGTTGGCGCACAGATGCCGGCGGCCCGCCAGGCAGTTGCGGCAGCGGCCGCAGACGATATGACCCTCGCCGCTCACCAGATTGCCCTCCTTGAAATCGTGTACGTTGGCGCCGATCTCCGCCACCCGACCCACGAACTCGTGACCGATTACCATGGGGACCGGAATCGTCTGCTGGGCCCAGTGGTCCCAGTTGTAGATGTGCACGTCCGAGCCGCAGATGGAGGTCTTCTCGACCTGGATGAGCACGTCGTTGATGCCGGTTTCAGGGACCGGCACCTCCTCGAGCCAGAGGCCGACCTCAGGTTTCCGTTTTACCAGGGCGGGCATCTTCTTCATGGGTCATCCGATCGGCGCGTCACCGCTTTGCAGGAAATCATATCATGAGGTCGCCGCCGTTGATGTCGACGGCGGCTCCGGTAATGTAGTCGGCATCGGCGACCAGAAAAAGCACCAGCTGTGCCACCTCCTGCGGAGCGCCAAGGCGAGAGATGGGGAAGCTTTGCTCGTACGCCCTAACGCGCTCTGGGGTACAATTCGCACCGACCATGCCGGTGTCGATCAACCCGGGACAAATGGAATTCGAGGTGATTCCAAAGGCGGCCATCTCCTTGGCCAGGGCCCGCGTAAACCCAAGGATCCCCGCCTTGGCCGCGGTGTAATGGGCGCCTCCAAGGGTGCTCACGCTGCGTCCGGCAGACGAAGACATGTTGACGATACGGCCGTATCCCTGGCTTTTCATGATGGGGAGTACAGCGCGGGAGCAGACGAACGTGCTCTTGAGGTTGCCGTCTACCACGAGCTCCCATTCCTCCACCGAAATCTCTTCGATTCTTGTTGGCCGCAGCACGCCGGCGTTGTTGACCAGGATATCGACGCTGCCGAAACGGTCGACGGCGGCAGCGATCATCGCGTTCGCTTCTTCCTCAGAGGTTGCATCGGCGCCGAAGCTGGAAACCCTGGAGGTTTCCCCCTCCATGCCCGCGGCGGCGGCCCTGGCGCCGTCGGCATCGATATCCGCGAGCAGAACGGATGCGCCTGCGGTCAACAGCTGCTGCGCGATCGCCGCTCCCATATCTCCGGCGGCGCCGGTGATGATGGCAACCCTGTTCGCAAGTTTTTCACTGGGGGATGTCATGGTGTGGAGGAATATGGAGGCCCCGAAGCTCAGCGTCCAGGCGGCCGCCGATCCATCGCAGCTTGCGGCGTTACCTTCGCTCGCCGTACTTCCAGTACAGGCTCGCTCAGGCGCCTTGAAAGCTGCGTGGCTCGGCAGCCTTACCTAACTCAACGGGCGTACTAGCTGGTCAGGGCGGCGAACACCAGATCGGCCAGTAGCTGGTTTCCCAGCTCTGACATGTGGCACCCATCAGAAAACAGTTGGACCGGTCGATCGGCGCCGGCGTTGTATTCCAGCAGCTTGTCGAACGGCGTCTTCACGTCCACGAAGCGATTGCCGAGCTCGTCGCACAGCCGATCGATAGTTCGATCGTAGGTCGCCAACATCCGGTTCTTCTGATCTTCGCCGGGGTGAGGCGTGGTCGAGAGCTGCAGCACCGATACCTCTGCGTCGCGCAATATATCCAGAACCTGCCTCAGGTTCGTTTCGAACTCATCTGCTTTGAATTTCTTGGCGTCGTTTTGCCCCATGAACAGCACCGCCCGCGTCGGTTTGAACTGCTCGAGGTAGCCGGGCAAACTCTGTAGCAAGTGGGGAAGCATGATGCCTCCGACTCCGGCGTTAAACGTCTGAAGCACCAGGTGCGGGTAGTGCACCAGCAGCCGCTTGACCAGGATGGTGACGTAGCTTCCGAGATAGGCGTGGCCGTAACGCGCCGCCGGATTCGTGCTGGTCAGCAGACCGGTGCGTTGGGTCAAGCTGTCGCCGAGAAAGATGAGACGATCGTTGCTCTCTAGAAACATCAGGCGTTGAGTCGTTCTCCGATCCGAAAGATCTTTCCGAGGGGGTTTTCCCGGTCTTCAACTACATCTGCAACCAACGGACCGATCGATCCACCAAACTTGAATCCATGTCCACTGCCGCCGCCGGCGACCACGGTGTGCTGGTATCTAGGAGCGCGGTCGATAATGAAGTCGTGGTCGGGGGTGTTGGTGTAGAGGCAACAGCGGCTGCCGACGAGCTCTCCCTCTGCCAGACCGGGTACCCTTGCGTCGACCATGCGGCTGGCTTCCGCGAGGAAAGCGGGCGTCGCGATCCGCTCTACGTCCGCATCCACCTCGTGTACCCGTTTTTCCATCGCCACCTTTACAAACCCCTCGTGCAGCAAAGGAAACCCGTACCAACCATCCTGGTAGGGGTCGAAGGACCATATCGGAGTTACCTCACGTCTAAAGCTCTCGGGATCGCTCGGTTTGAAGAACGCCATCTCCTGGCGGGTAATCGACAGGTGTTCGGCCAAGGCGGGAATAAGGCGCCCCACCCATGGGCCGCCGCAGACCACGGCCATGTCGAAGCCACTGTTACCGCCGCCATGCTGAATCCGGACCGACGTGAAATCCTCGACAATCTCCAGCACCGTGGTGTCGGGCAGGATCTGCACCCCCTCTTCCTGCGCAATGCTGGCCAAACCGGCGAGCGCAACCCCGCTGCGCACGTATCCGCTCCAGGCATCGTGAATGATGACGTCTTCGTCGTAATAGGCAAACTGGGGGAAACGATCCTCCGCTTCGCGCCGCGACAACATGCGGCTGCCCAGCGGCTCATCCTTGAAGCGTTCCCAGGACATATAGGACAGGGTCTCCGGTTCAAAGTGCCGGGTCACGTGCAGCTTGCCCACGCGAAAGTAGATCTCGCCAATCTGCTCGTGCCAGCGTTCCCATTGCAATGCAGAGCGCTCCACCAGCTCGACATACTCAGATACACGGCCGTAGCCGTCCCGACGAATTGTCTTGCTGTGGTCGGTCGAGCTGGCATGGGGGTTGGGTACGCTGCCCTGCTCGAAGAGGCAGACTGTATGTTCGCGAGCCCGTAGTTCGAGGCTGGTGGCAAGCCCGAATATGCCAGCACCAACGACCGCGATCCTCATGGCGTTGTAGACTCTCCTAAAACTTCGGTGCGCAATTTTTCGTCCACGTTGGCTCCCGACACGAGGAGGCAGACCTTGCGCCCCGCCAGCTTATTCCCAAGCTGCAGCGCGCCGGCCAACGCCGCCGCACCAGCCCCTTCAGGCAGGTGCCCTGTGGTTTCGAAAAACAATCGCATCGCCTGTTTCATCTCGGCCTCGCTCACCAAGAGCATCTGATCAACTACCTCCTGCAGCAATCGCAACGCGTCGGGGGCAGCGGCGCCTACCGCGATGCCGGAGGCGAAGGTGTCGCAAAGACCGGAGTCCACCTGCTTGTCGGCCATGAAGGAACGATACATGGACGGGGCTCGCTCAGCCTGTACTCCTATCAGCTCAACCCCTTTCACGCGGTCTTTCAACGCGGTGCCCAGACCGCCGACCAGTGCCCCGCCGCCGACGGGAACAAGAACCACCTCGACATCCGGAAGCTGCTCCGCTATCTCCAGTCCGATCGTGGAGGTGCCGGCGTTGATTTCCGGGGAGACCCCGTCGTGCACGAAGCGGTGCCCCGGCGCAAGCTCCCGAGCCAAGATATGCTCCAGCGTCTCCTCGTAATCGCTGCCGTGGAATATCAGCTCAGGGCCATGCTCCTCGATCAAAGCCACCTTGCTGGCATCGCAGTCGCGCGGCACTCCAATCGTGAGCGGCACGCCATATTTGCTGCAGACAAACGCCATGGCCGCCCCATGGTTGCCGGTGGAAACGGTAACAAATCCCTTAGCCCCGCCTTCGTTGACAAGGGTGTCTACCAAATAAAGGGCACCCCGAAGCTTGAACGATTTCACAGGATTGAAGATCTCGTATTTGACGTAGGGATCGGTGCCCAGGTGCGCGCTCAGCTCCGGTTCCAGTTTCATCGGGCCTGGTTCGAACTGGCGCCGATAGATGTCGGACGCTGCCGCGGTGCGGGCGGCGTCGGGGCGCAGTGATTCAGCTTGCACAGGGTTTCCTTTACACGCGCAGGAGCCGGCGAGCGTTGGCGCCCAGTACCTGTCGTTTAGCGGCATCGGGTATGGCGGCGGTGAGAATCTTGCCGAGTTGTGGTCGCGGATCCATGAGCGGCTGATCCGAACCGAATAGCACTCGATCGGCGCCGGCTCCTTCCACCAGCTCCTCGATCGCACCCGGCGTGCGGAAGGTGGAGCAGGTTTCGAGAAAGATGTTCGGGTTGTTGTTGGCGGCGATGATGGCATCACGCCTTTCCGGAGCGATGTTGCCCGAATGACCGGCAACAAAATTGGCGCGGGGAAAGCGCGGGGCTATCTCCCCGAGGAATCTTGGGCGCGCATGCGCTTCTGATCCGGTGTGGAAGATGACCGCCAGGTTCCGCTCATCCGCAAACCGGTAGATGTCGAACCAGTGGCTGTCGTTGAGAGGCCACGGCGCACGCGGTGGATACAGCTTGATCGCCACACAAAACAGCTTGTCCACCGCCCTTTCCAGCTGCTTTACCGCTTTCATTCCGCGAATGGGGGAGGCAAAGGCAAACGGAATAAATCGGCTCGGGTTCGCCTCGGCGTATCGCGCCGCCAGCTCGTTGCCGCTGCCGTCCAAACGACCGGTGTGAAAGACGCATGCCCGGTCGATGCCGGCGACATCCATCGCATGGGTGACCTTCGTGGCGTCGGCAAGCATACGCAAGCGATCGTTGCGATTGACGTGACCGTGGAAGTCGATCACCTCTACTCCGTCGATCACTCTTCGGTCTCCTGCGCCATTTCCACCACCAGATTCGCCATCGTGCGGATTCCCGCGAAGTAGTTCTCAACGGCAAACGACTCGTCGGGGGAGTGGTTGCGCTCGTCGTGCTGCGCGTACGGCACCAGAAAGATTGCAGCTCCTGGGATCTGCTTGAACCAGGCCATGGGTAGACTGCCGCCGACCCCCGGTACGAGAAACGGCGGCGCTCCAAATCCCGCTTCCACCGCCCGCAGCACCGGTCGAGAGGCTGGGTGGTCAATTGGCGTGCGCCAGGGAGGCATGCGGCCGTAGACCTTCATCTCCAGGTCGTCCCCTCCGATCTCCGCCAAATACCGTTCGAGGAGATGCTGTATCTCCTCGGGTGTCTGATGTTCTACCAGCCGCATGTCGATCTTCATCGTCGCCGAGCTCGGGATGATCGTTTTCATGCCCTCGCCCGTGTACCCGCGGCCGAAGCCATTCACGTTCAAGGTAGGTTGTAGCACGCGCTTTACCAGAAAGTGGATATTCGGATCGCCGGCGATAC
The DNA here is from genome assembly GCA_965217095.1 of Candidatus Latescibacterota bacterium. Lineage (GTDB taxonomy): Bacteria > Latescibacterota > UBA2968 > UBA8231 > UBA8231 > CAYNZV01. The sequence continues at coordinate 2,962,653 of OZ244235.1, read as the reverse complement.
TGCCCGTACCGAGGTCATTCATCACCTGCGCTTCGGTCAGCGGCAGCGCCTCGAACGCTCGCAGGTCCTGCTCCGTCGGGCTTGCGACCCGGTCGTAGAACCCCGGAATCAGGACGTGATTTGTTTCGTCTTTCAACAGGGTCACGAGCCGAGCCAACCGCTCGTTGGGGCTGTCCACCAGGCCGCCAAAATTTCCCGAGTGCATGTCGACGCTGGGACCGCGGGCGGTGAGCTCCACGTAGAATATGCCGCGCACGCCGAACACGACCTCCGGTCGATCGCCGTAGGAGTGATGGCCATCGGAGCAGTAGACCAGATCGCAGGCCAGCAGATCGAGGTGTTCGCGGACAAACGCGCCGATGTTCGGGCTGCCTACCTCCTCCTCTCCCTCCAAGAGGAACTTGACGTTGACCGGAAGCTCACCGAGGCACTCGAGAACCGCCTGGACTCCTTTTACCTGGGCATAGAGCTGTCCTTTGTTGTCGCCGGCTCCGCGAGCGTAAATCTTGCCATCGCGGACCGTGGGGCGAAAAGGGGGGGATGTCCACCGTTCGATGGGGTCGGGGGGCTGCACGTCGTAATGCCCGTAGACCAGCACGGTGCGTTGGGCGGATGGCGACGTCCTTTCAGCAAACAGGAAGGGCTCGCCCGGACTATCGAACCGCTGCACCTCGAGACCGGATGACTCCAGCAGCTGTGAGAGCAGCGTAACGCTTTCGGCCATTCCTTCGCCCGTCGTGCTGATGCTCGGCTGCGCGATGAGGTCGAAGAGCTCTTGCAACCAAGGCTCGCGTCGGCTATCGATGTAGGAATGGGCTTCCGTCACGCTCAGGACACCGCGGCGATGACGTCGAAGGCGACCTTGTATCCTCCGGGGTATTCGTTGATGTGGATGGTCGTCCGCGCCGGACGGTGATCGCCGAAGGCTTGGAGATAGGCCTCGTTCATCTCACTGAAGGCGTCCATGTCGGCAAGGTAGACATTGACTTTGACCACCTGCGACAACTCGGTGCCCGCGGCTGAAAGAATCTCTCGAATGCTGTCGAACGCCCGCGTGGTCTGCAGCCCGACCGATCCCGGCGCTTCTCCCTCCGGCGGCATGCCGGTCTGGGAAGAGACGTAAGCCGTGTCGCCGTGGATAACCGCATGGGAATACGGGCCTGGCGTGTTCGCCTTATCGGCGATGATCAGTTCCAACTCCGAACCTGCCATTATCTTCTCCTGTCAATTACTCAACTGATCTGATTTGTGCCGGCCGCAAGCCGGCATCGACTCAACGAAAGGTAGGTGCGGCCGCGGCTTCGATCGCAACGTTGATGCATGCGGGCAAGCCGGAGTCCAGCGCTCGTTCGAGAGCGGGACTCAATTCGTCCGGGTGCTGAACGAACTCCCCGTATCCGCCCAGGGCCGCCGCAACCCTGTCGTACCGCGTGCCGAGAAGGTCACACCCGACTACGCGGTCGGCGCCGTACTGTTTGATCTGCAGCTGGAGCTCGGCATTCCAGCCGCTGTCGTTGCAGACGATGACTACCAGGGGCAGCTGGTGACGCAGCGCGGTGTCCAGATCTAAGAGATGGTATCCCGCCGTGCCGTCGCCGCAAAAAACGAACACGCGCTTTTCCGGGTGGGCGAGCTGGGCCGCCATGCCCAGCCCGATGGAGCTGCCAATCGAACCCGACGGCCCGTTGATCAATCGGTGCTTGGGGTCCAGACCTGTCTGCATCCACTGTCCAACCTCGCCCCCGTCACTCACGACGACCGCGTTGTCGTCCAGAACCCCGCCCAGAGCTTCGCATATGGCCAGCGGATGCATCGGCAGCTCGAGGTTCGAACTCAGAGTTGTCCAGGAGTCCGGAACCCGGGCACGCTCTGCTTCGATTTGCTCCCTCCACCCCTTGCCATTCCATGTTCTACCGTCGCAGTTGGCCGCGAGCGCCTTGACGGCGGTAACCGGGTCAGCCCGGAAACTCCCGACCATTGATTCGTGGCGCCTCAGCTCGCTGCTTTCCGCATCTATCTGCATCAGCTTGCAGGTCGGGTCGAAGACCGGAGCCGCCGTCGTGCCGAGCGTGAAGTCAAATCGTTTGCCGAGAAGAAGCACCGCGTCTGCCCTGTCGAGGCAGTTCGTCGCCCCCCGGAGCCAGGGATCGTTGATGCCGCGGGGACTCTCCATCGGCACGGCAGGTACGGACGTCAACTGTGAGAAGGCGCAGACTTCCCGCCATCTTTCGTTTCTGGACATGGCCGGGCCGCAGAGAATGAGCGGCCGCTGGGCGGTGCACAGCGCGTCGAGTATCTGGTCGATCTGCTTTGGTTCGACACCATGCCCATTTCCCACCTCGCTGGACGTCGAAGTTGCCGGTGTGACCGAGGTTTCCAACAGGTCTTGGGGAAGGCTTAGATGTACAGGGCCCGGTCTTCCCGAGCGGCAGATCTCCAGAGCTCGGCGAGCATCGTTACCGACGTTGCCGGCGTCCGCAACCTCCCAGGCTGCTTTGCACAGCGGAGCAGCTATTCCGACCTGATCGATGTCCTGAAAAACCCCGAGGCCGGCCTTGGAAGCGGGACTGCTGCCGCTCAACAACAGCAGGGGAGACTCGGCCATGCGTGCGGTATAGAGCGCCGACACCCCGTTGCAGTGCCCCGGCCCCGCGGTCAGCAGCGCAACCCCGGGCTGTTCCGTCAGGCGGCCCCACCCGTCCGCCATGTGTACGGCGGTGGCTTCGTGTCGGGTGTGCACGAGCTCGATGTCGCGGCCGATGGTGGCGTCGAAAACCGGAAGAATTTGATTGCCGGACAGGGTGAACAGGTAGGGGATTCCCGCGTCGACAAGCGTCTCAACCAGGATATCGGCGCCGCGCATCGTCATGACTCGGTCCCGAACTTTTGCGGCGCGTTTCAAAGAGCTGGAATCTCAGGATCCAGCCTGCGTTTCGGTTCGGTCCACCTCATCTTTGGCGATGGCACCGAGCACAACTCCCGCCAGGGTCGATTCCACCACGGCACCCCAGAACCAACCCACGGCCAGGGTATACGGTATCGGCATTACGGTGTACATGCCGTATCCCATGCCCATACCCGTCGCGATGCCGTAGACGATACCGTATTTAATAGCCGATCCCATGTTCTTTTCGGCGAAGAAACGGACGTAGATGTATACGAACACGGCGGCCGAAACCAGCACGACCATGTGCATAATCCACATCTTGCTCATCATCTCTTCCATCGGACGCCAGAGTGACGCCGTCTCTTCGTAAGTTGACATGAGTATCTGGTTGTGCAGGATGAAATCCAGAACCTCCCACAGAATGAAAACCGCTGCGACGGCGATCAGAGACCTTTTCATGATCTTCCTCCTCGGATGATGTTGCCCTGCAATGCAATCGGCAAAAAGTAGGTGCCGAACCGACTGCCATCAACGAGAAACGGCGTTCTCTGGTTGCGGCCCATGTCCCGCTCAGCCGTAGCCGTATGCTTCGAGTGTCTCGTCGTCGAAACCCATGAAATGGGCGATCTCGTGCACCAGGGTGATTTCGATCTCGCGGGCGAGATCGTCCGGATCCGGAAAGTCTTCTTCGAGGGGACGGCGAAACAGATGGATCACGTCGGGCAGCTCGCCGGAAACGTGAACGGAGCGTTCGGCGATCGGGATTCCGGTAAACAATCCGTAGAGAAGCTCTCCGCGCTCGCCCGTCGCTTCCTCCACCAAATCCGGGTCCGGCCATTCGTCTACGACGATGGCGACGTTCTTCATCGCCTCCCGTATCCGTGGAGGTATCTTAACCATGGCCCGCTTTAGCAGGAGGTCGAATTCTGAACTGTTCATGTTCAGACGATCCGCTGCGCCTGTTCCTGCGCTTCCAGACAAAGCTGGGCGGCCATGAAGGTGTGTTGCTGGGTCATCGCGTTCTCGGTCCCGTCGAGACAATCGAGAATCAACTGGCCGAAGTAGGGGAATCCAACCTTGCCGGTAACCGGGAGGTGCTGCTCGGACTCCCCATTGACCAGGAAGACTTGATTGCCCTCCGGATCACGAGCTACGTCGAGGTACTTGCGCATCTCGATATATCCTTCGGTGCCGAGGACGAAGGTGCGCCCATCTCCCCAGGCTCCGAGGCCATCCGGGGTGAACCAGTCGACGCGGAAGTAGCAGGTCGCTCCATTGTCGGCAACGAGGTTGGCGTCGCCGAAATCCTCCAGCTCCGGATAATCGGGGTTGTTGTAGTTCGCGATTTGACTGTGCACCACACGCGCGCTTTCGGCGCCGGCGTAAAACAGGAACTGTTCCGCCTGATGGCTGCCGATGTCGCAAAGGATGCCGCCGTATTTCTCCCGTTCGAAAAACCAGGGAGGTCGGGTGTCGGATTTCAGTCTGTGGGGTCCGGTGCCGAGTACCTGGAGCACGCGACCGATGGCTCCCGCTTCGATCAGCTGGCCGGCAAACACCGCCGCTTCGTTCTGCAGGCGTTCGCTGTAACACACGGCCCAGATCAATCCCGTAGCGGCCACTTTATCGCGGGCGTCCGCCAGCTGTTGCAGCGTCGTGAACGGCGCCTTGTCGCTGAAGTAATGTTTCCCGTGGTCCATGACTCGGAGGCCTAGCGGGCCCCGCTGAGAGGTTACCGCCGCGCTGGCCACCATCTGAATCGACTCGTCATCAAATATCTCTCGCTCCGATGAGACCGTGCGGGCCGCCGGAAACCCCTGGCGGAATTCGTCGATTTTGGCGGGGTCGGGATCGTAGACCGCAACGATTGCGGCGCCCGCATCCTCGAGACCACCACACATGCCATTGATATGCCCATGGTCCAAACCGATCGCGGCACAACGAAACTCACCTTTCGCACACACCGGTTTTGGTTTAGCGCGCGGGGCGTAGCTCATGCCATCGCCGGCGCTCATCTATCTGCCTCCCATCGACGGGATCGGTATGCGGCCGGGCAATCAGGCAACATAAACGGCGTAGAGCCTGGCGTCTTCCGGCCGGACTCCGTTCCAATTGACCCGCACTCGCACCGGGTGATCGAAGTGACTGATGCTATCACCTTGCTTCCACATAACCCGCTGTCGCAGCCCATCCTCACTGACGAGGATACAATCGTCGCCGGAGTAACCGGGAATGGGGCGGAATTCCAGGTCGAGAAGATCGACACGCATCTGGCTGTACTCCCCCAGACCGTCGGTGTTCAGGTAAACTCCGGCATTTTCCTTTTGGGTGCGCAGGGGGCAGGAGACAACGTGGGGTTCGACCGCGATGTCTTTGTACCCCTGCCCTTGGAAAACGGGCCTGGAAACGGCGGAGAAGAAACCGAGACGGTCCCGCGGCCAGGTGGCGACTCTGACCATCCCGCGGGGGGGATATTCCCAGGTGGAATAGAAATGAAAGGTACGCTCGCCGATATTCGCGGAGGCGCATTGCATGATCTTCGACCCGGCGCCTAGTCCGGGATTCAGCAACGGGGACTCCTCGAAACAGGGCACGATCTTGAAATCGGGAACGGGTTCACGATAGTGCATCGCGTCCTGGCTCACCAGAAGCCCCAGATCCATCGTGGCGTACAGCCGATCGTTGCTGTCGTTGTGGTACATGCCGTAGATGCCGATGATCACGTTGCCCCGGTTCCATAGCGCGGCCCCCTGATGCACCTGCTCGCCCCGGTGCCATTCGAAATCGGGAATAGGCATCGGCGGAGCGGGATCGCGGCGAAAGCTCGGTACCGCTGCCTGGGTCCAGGTCTCGAAATCGTAGCTCGCCCAGGTGACCATCTCGCGTTTGGCGGCTCGGTCCACCGGATGGGGAATGGTCTTGTTGAACGGACCGGGCCCTCCCTGTCCATTCAGGTACCAGCAACCCTGGAACTTGATCGGGGGCGCCGGTTCGACCCCATGGCCAACCACCTTTCCTTTGGTCCAGCTCACGCCGTCCGCGCTAAAGTGCACCTGCAGCCGCATCAGCTCGCCTATGGAGATCATCTTGAACCGTCGGGAGGAATCCGAGTCGTCCGGGTCGTAGGCCACGTACCAGCCATTGCCGCCCGCCACATCCACCAGGTTGTTTTCCTTGTTGCCGTTGTATTCCACCAAACCCAGCTTCGGCTTCTCCCAGTTGACGCCATCCTTGCTGGTGGCATAGGCGAGTCTGCGCGCGGGATCTACCGGATCGCCGCCACCCCAGTACGGGGGTTCGGCGCGCGGGTCCCTGTGGCCGCGCGCGTAGTACCACATCCGGTATTCTCCTTCAACTTCCAACATGGTGGGAAAGACGATCTCCATGCTGTCGCAGTCGTCATCACCGCCCACCTCTAACACAGGCCTTCCTGGATGATCCGGGTCATAACTCGCCCCCTCGCGATAGTCGTGGGGTTTGCGGCTGCCGGGAATGAGGTCCAACAGTACATCTTTGCGGAAGGGGATGCTGTAATCGTCGAACGGGAAAAGCACCGCCTCTTCCACCTCGAAGGAGGAGGAGCCGGACTCTACGACGATGATCGGCTGCGTGGGTGGCATGGGCGGATCCTTTCGTGGTTACAGATTCTCTACAAGATTCACTTCTCGGCAGGTAAGCTTGCCGCGACTCCTGGCGAAACGCAAGGTTTTCAACTCGTAGGCGCCGACCGCCACCTTGATCTTCTTGCGGAAGCCAAACAGCTTGACCCCGACCTCCCCAGCGCGTCCGTCCACCTCCTGCAGGCGGACGATCAAACCATTGCCTTGTTCGGCCTTCTTCAATGCGGTGATCTGCACGTTGCTGCGGTCGAGCTCCACAGTGCGCGCCAGGTTGCGCACTGCCGCCGCGCGCCGGGTGCGGCTGTCGGGATAGAATACCTGATAGTAGGGGGCTGCATTGAACGCGGTCGCCGCCTGGGATACCTCGTTCTCTACGAAACGGCGGCCGAAGAGGAACTGGAAGCCGACCTCGTGCTCGCCCTGATCGTGCCGGGGCAAGAACCGGTGGTCGCCCCAGACATCTCCCGGGGTGATACGCATGGATGCGTACGCCGGGGAGCGCAAGACGTTCAGGCAAAGATGGCTATGGGTCAGATTGTGGGCGCAGCTTCCCGTGCTAAGCGCGGCGACATAGCCATCGGCCCCCCGCGCCACCACCCAACGTTGGTTCGTATGTTCCTCGTAGCGTCGCGTCGGCTTGCGTCGAACGGCGCTGTACGGTGCTTCGGACATCGATTCGCTCGGCGCGAATCCCAGCGGTATGTCGAGCTTCAGCATCTGGTCCTTGTGGTTGAACAGGGCCCGGTCTCTGATCTCGAAGGAACCCTCCTTCTTACCGAACACGTAGTTGCGCACGACCACAGAAGGACCGCAGACGAACATCGCCTCGATTACCGTGCAGATGGGGCCCTCTTCGACAATGCGCAGAGGAAGCGCGGCGGTGGTCCGGCTTCCCAGCCATTTGTCGGTGGCCAGAGGTGAGATCTCCGCCGCCTCCTTCGCCGTGGCCAGACGAAAACGTGCGGCAGGTTTGGTCCAGGCCGGCGCCTCGGACCAGACCCCTCGGGGTTCGATGTTGTCGATCTGGTCCGGATCGCCGCAGGTCCAGCTGTGATCGAGGTCGTTGAACAGAACGGGTCGAAAAGCGCCGCGTTTAACCAGCGACTTTCGCGTGCCAATCCCTACGTGGTCGACCAATCCGCTTTTGGGATTGATCTGAATCGTCAGTTTTCCGGATTGAAGACGCAGAGCCCGGTGGGTCGGCTGCGGCCGCCGCGGTTTGGGCAGCCGTTTGACGACGCGATAGCTGGCGTCTAGCCGCAGAATTTCCCAGGCGGCGAGGTCGACCTGCACCGCCAGGCGGGTGCGCCACTGGCGACCAATGTTGTTCTCGGCTTTGACCACCTGGAACGGATATCTCTTGCCGTTTCTGCGCAGGATGATGTCGCCCGCCGCGTTGAAGCTCTGGGCCAGGTTGTATTCGAACTCGACGACTGTTTTTATCCGGAAGCCGTGGGGATTGGCGATGAATACAGGTACCTCGCCTTCTCCGGCTTTGGTCTCAAGCTTGAGAATCTGCAGCATGGTTTCGAGTCGTGTCCGCCGCAGTTTCTCCTGGGCATGACCCATCATCATCAGGGTATCTTTCTCGGCGGCGGGGACACCCGAACCGGGAAGTATGTCGTGGAACTCGCAGAACAGGATATCTCTCCAGGCCACAGCGAGGTCGGTGGCCGGGTAGGGTGCCAACCCATGCCACCACGCCAGGGCGCAGAGGTTTTCCGTGCCGCGCATCAGGCTCTCGGCTGCGCGGTGAGCGCGTTTGACGCGGCTCATCGAGGTGTAGCAACCGGGGAAGCTGTGCTCGATTTCGCCACTGACGATTGGCAATTTCGCCTTCCTCTTGCGAACTTCCGTAAAGAACTGCTCCGGGGTAGAGTGCAACCACTGATACTCCGGATGTTCCTTCATGTAACGCTGAAGATCGACGTACTCCTCCCGCGAAACCCCGCCACCGTGGTTACCCACGCCCCACAGTATCATCGTCTCCGGTTCGGGCTCGTAATGCGGCAGCCACTGATCGAGGATATTGCGTATCCCGGAGTTGCTCAGGTAGTGATCGTCGCTGCGGCGGGTGACGATCTCCGCGCCGGAGCGGTCACGCCAGCGGAAGGCGCCCAGTGGCAGGTCGTGGGTGCCGTAATCGGGCCGGCAAAAGATGTAGGAGTTCATGCCGCAGCCGTTGAGGATCTGCACGTACCCTTCCGCGTGTCCAAACGGATCGAAGTTGTACGCGGTTCGCGGCCTGGCTCCGAACTTCTCCTTGAAATAGCTCAAGCCGAGCAGGAACTGTCGAATGTGGCTCTCGCCGTGGGGATTGTTGACGTCGGGCTGCAGGTAGGCGCCTCCTGAAATGTGCCAGCGACCCGCGGCAACAAGAGCCCGTATGCGGTCAAACAGGGGCGGATCGTGCTGCTCGATCCAACGGTAGAGCAAGGCTTCGTTGTGGTTGAAGACAAAACCACGATGCGACTCACAGAAATCAGCGGCGATGCGAAAGGTCGAGATCGCTTCGGTCAGACCATCCTCCCAGTGCCACAACCAGACCGGATCGAGATGAGCGTTACAAACGAGATGGATCTTCTTCTTGGGCATGACTTTTTGGTTGTGGTTGGGGTGAGACGCGAGTTGGCGGCACCTATTGTACGCGGGCCGCGACCCGGCTGCAAGCGGCGGTATTTACTTGAAAAAAGCGTCCAAACCGTATTCAATTATAGTGACAGCTATAGTGGCAGCTGTAGGTACAGCCGGGATTACCTAGGGCTCAAATTATTTGGTCTGAGGCCGACGAAATTTATGATGCGTACTGTTGCGACATTACTGCTGATCCTCGCGGTCTCCAGCTCGGAGGTCAGCGCCTCGGATCTGTTCGAGATCGGATCTCCCGAAACGGTGGCTGGCGGAGGCACCGGTACCGGCGGGTCGGCCCGGGCGGCGAGCATTCTGCCGCTGGGTGTGGCCGCCGGTCCGGCCGGAGCCACCTACATCGCCGACGAGCAATTCAATCTGATCCGCTCCGTGTCAAATCTCGATATCCTGGAAACCATTGCTGGCAACGGGTCCTACGGGTTCAACGGAGAAGGGTTATCGGCTCTCGAAAGCAGCGTTTCCGTTCCCGCGGGTTTAGATGTCGATACGAGTGGCCGGCTCCACTTCGTCGATCTGGGGAATCACTCCGTGCGCCGCATCGAGCTGGACGGCCGCCTCGTCACCCTGGTCGGCGAGGATCACCCCGTCATCGCCCAGCGCCCCCACCGTTTTTCCCCTGCCAGCATTGGCATCTCGCAGACTGGAGCCCTCTACGTTGCCGATCGCGGCAACAACATGATCTGGCAGATCGATCCCGCCGGTGAGGTCGCTGCGTTTGCGGGCGATGGCGAGCGCGGATTCAGTGGCGATGGTGGCCCGGCGACAGATGCGAAACTGGCCGACCCGCGCGATGTCTGCGTTGGCACCGATGGCACAGTGTACATAGCCGATTTCGGCAACGGGCGGGTCCGTAAGGTCGGCCTCGACGGCATCATAACCACCGAGGTGGGCTCTGGTCAGGAACTACGCTGGGAGAACATCATACTTGCCTGGCATGCCAGCATTCGGCCCTCGGCGGTGGCCATGGATGTTTCCGGTGAGCTGTTGATCGCAGACGTGCTGTTGCCCCGTATTCTGCGTTTGCGTGCCGACGGTATGGTGCTCACCGAAGTGACTCTGCCCGACAACGCGGAGCCGGCGGCTCTTGCCGTGGAAACCGGGGGCGGCATCCTAGTCGCCGACTATACCCGACGACGGGTGTATCGCTGGCAGAATTCCGCATTGGAGACGGTCGCGGGAAACGGTCGCATCCGTGCTGCCGGCGACGGCGGCGATGCGCTCAATGCTTCACTTTTCGAGCCCGTGTCCATCGCCGTAGACGCGAAAGGGCAGCTGTATGTCGCCGATCGGCAGAACCATATGGTGCGGGTGAAACGCGCCGATGGCACGATCGAGGCGGTCGCCGGCACCGGCGTGCCCGGATCGGGTGGCGACGGGGGACCGGCGGCAAACGCACAGCTCTACAGACCGTCGGGTCTCGCCTTCGATTCCCAGGGCCGGCTGCACATCGCCGACGAAGGCAATCACCGGGTTCGCCGGCTCGATGCTGATGGCAGGATCGAATCGGTCGCCGGAACCGGTTTGCCTGGGTATGCCGGCGACGGAGGTCCGGGATTGGAGGCAGCGTTGAACCAGCCTACCGGGCTTGTCTTCGATGACGCCGACCGCCTCTACATCGCCGATGCCGGTAACGGGCGCATTCGCAGATTGGACGCCGACGGCTGGGTGCGGACGGTTGCCGGGAACGGCTCGACCTTTCCTTTGGACGCGGGTGGACCGGCGCTGGGCACGGCCCTCTTGAGGCCGGTAGAGGTGAAGATCGATCGCCGCGGCCGCTTGCTGATCGCCGACGGCGAAGCCAATCGGATATTCCGCATGGGCGAGGATGGGTTCCTATCGGTTGTAGCCGGAAACGGATCGCGCGGTGCGGCGCAGGATGGCAGCCTCGCCGACGCAGCCGAACTGGGCCGGCCACTTGGTTTCGCGCCGGATGGCTCCGGCGGGGTGTTTATCTCTGACACCGAAAATCATCGGCTGCTGCATGCGGATCGAGAGGGGATTCTGCGGGTGCTGGCTTCGGGGTTCGTCCGTCCCGCAAGTCTTTTCCTGGATGCGGACGGCGCGCTGCTGGTGGCCGAAGCGGGCCGCAACGAGATCAAACGCATCAGGGTCGATCGCCTGGTAGAACCAGCCCGCGAACGTGTCACTGTTCCGCAAGGTTATGCGGTCCGCACCCTTGCTGCGCTGCCGGTTCCGAAACTACTCGAGGTGGTGTATCATCCGGACGAAGCGCGCATATACATAACCCACGCTCGCGGCATCGAATGGATGCAGGACGGGGGCCGGCGCCACGAGTTCGCCGAATTCCTTGTCCCGAGATACAGCAGCACCTCCGCCAGTTCCGGTCTGATTGTGGGCGCCGCTTCCTTCATCGACTGGACGCAGCCGCTGACCAATATTCGCCCGGATGGCGAGTTGAATCCCCTGTATCAGCCCGTGCCTCTCTCCTTCGCCGGCGCCGATGCGATCACCCGAGGACAGGGAGGCAACCTCGGCACCGATCTTTTCGTCCACCACGTCCGCGGCGAGGTTACGAGGGTTGCCGAGGACGAGATCGCGGCGTGGATCTTTGCGCGCATCGAGCCTGGGACCGCAAAGATCCAGGCGACACCCGGCGGCAGTCTCTACGCCGTTCTGAGCCGATCCCGGAGCCTGTGGCGGTTGACGGATGAGGATGGTGACGGCGAAATACTGGGATTAGAGGCGCGAGCAGTCGCCCGCTTCGAAAGCGAGCCAATGGCGCTGGCCTACGAAAACGGACTCTTTGCCGCCACCGCGAACGGCCGCATCTACCAGATTGCGGAAAGCGGAGAGATGTCTCTCTTCGCCGCGGGATTTGCGGAAAACGTCCTCGATATCAGTCCGGCCCCGAACGGTGGGCTCCTGGTCCTGGAGGGCAACGCCCGCGGCGGCCGCCTGTTGCTCCTATCGCCACCGCAGCCGGCGGTAGCGAGCTGGCCCAGCCAGGTCGATTTCGGCCGCGTGCAACTGGGCAATCCCATCACCGCTTCTCTCATCCTTCGCAATGATGGAGACCGAGGTGTGGAGTTGACGCTTCTGCCTGGTCCTGGGGTTCGCATCGATTCCGAGCGCCTGGCGCTCGCCGCGGGGGAACATCGCTCCGTCACCGCCGAGCTCGCTCCCTGGGTCAAAGGGGTTAACACCAGCTACGTGGAATTCTCCGACGCCGAAGGCCAGGTCTTGTTATCGGTGCCGCTGCTCGCGGAGGGAATCGCCCCCCTTTTGAGGGTGACTCCACACGTCGAGTTCGGCACGGTGCTCCTCGGATCCAGCGCGCGGCGATCCCTGGTGCTGCACAACGATGGGGAAGCGGGTTTGTTTGTACGACTGCAGCTGGAAAACGACCATGGCTTCCGAACCGCGGCCGCCGAGTACCCCGAGATTCCTCCTGGATCCTCTCTGACCGTCGACATCAGCTGGTCGCCCGAGCAGCGTCGCGCCCACACCAGCCAGCTGCTGATCTCGAGCAATGACCCGGATCATCCGATACAGACGGTCGAGCTCAACGGGTTCGGCGGGATTCCGCAGATCGCAGGACTTCCTGAATCGATTCAACTCGGTGCGGTGAAGGTTGGGGATACCGAGCGCCAGAAACTCGAGCTGCAAAACGAAGGGGAAGTGGATCTGTGGATCACCCAGATCCTGACCGGGGAGCGCGAGCTGAGGGTATCCCCGAGTCATCTGCAGATACCGCCGGGCGAAACCCGGTCGGTGGAGCTCACCTATCGGCCCCAGGCTCACGGTGCGCTGGCAGGTGAGCTTTTTCTGGGCACCAACGACCCGAAGCATCGCGAGGTTCACGTCGATTACGCCGGCAGGGGATTGAGCTCCTTCCTGGCGCTGCCGGCAGGACCTCTGCTGTTTGCCGCGACGGCGCTGGGCCAGGTCAGCGAGCTTTCGTTTGGGATATCCAATGAGAGTTCCGCAACTATTGCGATCCGGTACGTCCGCACCAACAGCACTCAGTACCGGGTCACCGGTTTCCCGTCACGTCTAAAACCGGGTGTGGGTGGGTCGGTCGATGTCGAGTTTCGACCCCTGCGCCTGGGTGATGTCAGCGGTGAATTGACCCTGACTACGGAGGGTCCCGCCACGGAAAGCCTGCGTATCAATCTACAGGGTCGCAGCCATCCCGGTTCCCAACTCTCCCTCGAGTGGCAGGGACAGTCGGTAGCTCCTGGATCCGAGTTCGAGGTCGTTATGACCCTTGCCAATGCGTATCGGCTCGTGGGCATGGTGATCGAGCTCGCGTTGCCGCTCGACCAAGTAGAGTTTCTCGGGGTGCGCTGGCCTCCGAACGGACTCTTCGCAGACGAGGGCACACCGCTGGTGATTCACCAGCAGTCGGGACCCGACCGCCTCGAATTCGGGTTTTCTCAACCCGGCGTTTCAGCTCCCCGCGGGGTCAGCGGCGGGGGCGAGCTGGGTCGATTGCGATTTCGGCTACGCCCCGGCGCAAGTGGTGAGATCGAGATTCGGGTCCCACGGGCCGTCTACCGCTCGTCACAGGGCCGCGCCGACGATCTTGCTCAGGACGCCCGCGTCTCCGTCCCGGTGATGTTTGCCGGCGATTTTGATGCGGACGGCCGCGTGGATTTCGATGACTTCCTTATGCTGATGGACAACCTCGGAACCGACTCACTGCCAGGGATACAGATCTACGACCTGAACGGTGACGGACAGGTATCGTTGGACGACGTTTTCGTTCTCTTCGCCGACATGGAACCTGCCGCCAAATCGCTGGCGCGGGAACAGCTGCCACTGAGCTTCGGCCTCAACGTGTATCCAAATCCATTCAATGCCCAACTGGTCCTCGAGTATCAATTGCCGCGCGAACAACAGATTCGGCTGGTGATATTTAACACCCTCGGGCAGCGGGTCCGCCACCTGGAATCGGGGTGGCGCCAGCGCGGGATTCACCAGGTTATCTGGGACGGGCGTGATGGTTCCGGACGAGAAGTGACATCCGGTCTCTACATCGCCACCCTCAGGGGCACCCGGGAACGCATCAGCCGGCGGCTGCTTCTCGTCCGCTGACGGCACATGTTTCGCATCATACTCATTCTGCTGCTGAGCGTACTCTGGTATACATCCTGTAGTCCGGGGGGTTCCACCATACAGACGGAACACCTCGCTCCAGGCGTAGATCACCACGAGATCCATCTGCTCGCCGGACCGTGGTGGATTCACGTCATCGAAGTCGACCTGCAACGGGCGCTGCGCGAGGACATTCGCCTGCAGACGGCAAAGGCCGACCAGCGGCAGGGCGGCTTTCAAAGAACCAGCAGCATGGCCGAAACGGCGATTGCCGGAGTCAACGGCGATTATTTCTATAAACGGGGCCGGCCTCTCGGGCTGCAAATACGGCGAGGGGAGCTGCTGCAGGAGCCCCACCGCTTTTCCTCGGCCCTGACCTTGAGCGCCGCCGGAGAACCGCTGGTCGCCGTCTTCAAGCTGCGGGCGGGTCTGATAACACCTCGTGGTGAGGTCGTTCCTATTTCCGGATTGAACCGCGAGCCGGCAGCTAACGGATTGACCCTCTACAATCGTTTTGGCAAGGCCTGGCAGGATTCGGTGCGCGCCGAGCTCGGCTTCCAGCTGCAGCAGACCGCACCAGGGTCGCCGATCAACGACACCCTCGCGCTACGCGTTACGCAGGTGCGTAGGAAGGGCTGGCCCCTCCGTCTGGAATCCGGGCCATGGTTGCTCGCAGCCGGCGCCGATCACGCCATCGGCGAGATCATGGCCCCCGGAGATACCATCCGATTGTTTTGCAATCTGCCTCCCGCCGACGAGAGATTGGGCGAGGCGATCGGTGGAGGCCCGAGAATCATCCGCGATGGTGCGGTCTCCATCGAATACGTCGCAGAACATCTGGATCAAACCTTCGCTACGGCGCGGCATCCGCGGACCGCCGTCGCCTACTCCAGGTCCGGGCGCACCCTGTTTCTGGTGACCGTCGACGGGCGTCAGCCGGGGTATAGCGTGGGAATGAGTCTGGAGGAACTGGCTGATTTCCTGCGCCATCGGCTCGCCGAATTCACCAGCTCCCGATCGAACGCGCACCAAGCCCTCAATCTCGATGGTGGGGGTGCGACGACGGTGGTGGTCAACGGAGAGGTGGCGAATCGACCCTCCGATCCTACCGGCGAACGTCCCGTAGCCAATGCGCTGCTCGTCGTCCGCGCTGAATCGAAGCTATAACCTAGTGTCGCGTCTCAGAAATACGCTAACATTCTGCCCCCGATCCATCCTGGTTCGCAGCGTTGCCCGCCCTCGTCGTACTCCACCAGTACGACTCGCTCGGGCGCCTTGCAAACCAGGCGTCTCGGCGACCGAATTTTGTCAGCTTATTCCCGAGACACGACACTAGTGCAGGCTGTCCTGCACCTGTCGCAGAGAGGTTTCGAAAACACGGGCGGCAGAATCTGCTTCCACCTGTTTCTGGTAGAACGAGGCGAACAGCTCTGGTCGGTTCTGTTTGGCACCCTCCAGGGCCAGGTCGTACGCCCTCATCCTGAGTTCGAGATAGGCAAGAAGCTTGCTGTTGGTGGCGAGTAGCTTTGCCGTTGTCGGAAGCTGTTGCGCCCGCTCATGCAGCTGCGTCAGCTGAGGGAGAAACCGTTCTTCGATGAGCGGCACGATGACATGGCTTTCCACGTTGTCGGCGGGCACCGCGTCCTCGATCTGCCGGTCGAGCACGCGCAGATCCTGAAGTAGGGGTTTCACGGCTTCCAGGTAGCGACCAACTGTGTTGGAGGCCTCAAACTCGGTGTCTCTGGACGGCGCCCCGCAGGACAGAGCCGCCAGGCAGCCAGCTACGGTGACATACCTCACGCTTCCGAGTGACATGAGTCAGACAGAGCCGTTAAAGGTTAGCTCAAAGCCCTCTCTGGCGGCCTCAACCTGGAAGCTTTCCGAGCGATAGCGACCAACGATTTCGTCGATATCGGCATCGGCACGGTTGGGGTGGTGATGGAACAATAACAGGCGGCCGACATCCGCTTCCCGGGCAATCTCCACTGCATGCTGATCGGAAGAATGTCCCCAACCTCGATGGGCTTCGTACTCCGCGCTGCTGAAATGGGCGTCGTGGAGCAGGAGATCCGCCTGATGGGCCAGGGCCAGGGCAGGCTTCCGGTGGTCGTCCTCCAGATATTCAACGTCGGGGAGGTAGGCGATGGAGACACCTCCACTCTCGATTCTGAATCCCAGACAAACCGTACCGGCGGCGTGGTTGAGCTCGCGCGACTCCACCGCAACGTCCCCGATCTGCATCGATCCCGACCGCATCTCCTCCACACCGACCTCTGCGCCTGTGTCGTCCTCGAAGAAATCCGGGACCGGACAATAGACAGCGGTCATCTGGGCCCGCAGCAATTCGCCGATCGAACGTCCAGCGCAGCCCTTGCCCCAAAGCGTGAAGCGGTTGCCCGCAATCAGGAACGGCTTGAAGAAGGGCAAACCTTGTATGTGGGCCCAATGGGTGTGGCTGACCAGGATGTGACCAACGCCGCCACCATCGCCAAATGGGGAATCGATCAGAGCGTCGCCCAGGGCGGGCAATCCCGTACCGCCGTCGAGGATCAGGATGGATGTCGGATCCAACTCGATTAAGACGCAGGGCGTATTGCCCCCGTAAACGCCATGAAGAGAGGATGGGGTAGGTATCGAACCCCGCGTACCCCACAACCTTATCTTCACTGTCGGTTCTCTTTCACAGGTTCACTTCCAGCCCTTCCATCGCCGCAACCAGGTCCAGCTGATTGGGAGCCTTGCCTTTGTATCGGGCGAGGATCTCGTCAATCGAGTCATCGCTGCGATCGGGCCGGTAGTGAAACAAAGCAACTCGCTTGGCGGCGGATTCGACGCCAAGACGCAGCGCGTCTTCTGGGGTGCTGTGGCCAAAATCCGAGCGATACTCATCGGTAAGGAAATAAGTATCGCATACCATGAGATCAGAACTGTGAGATAGATCACGTGCTCCGCGACGTAGCTCCTCGATTCGCGACGATTTTCCCGGTTCATCCACCGGCATGTCGTCACCCAGGAGAGAGTCGGTGTAGAGGTCGGCGTCGGAAACGTAAGAGAAGACCGAGTTGCCGTTCTCGACCCGATAACCGCCTGCAACCCCCGGGTGATTCAGGCGTTTACAGGTTATGCGGGCGGAGTCGACCTGGATGGTTTCTCCATCGGTGAGCTCAATGAACTCCAGCCGGGCTTTGATCTGATCCAGGTGTAGCGGAAAAAAGGGGGTCTCTTGCTGAGTGAAGAAGATCTCTTTCAGGCTTTTCTGCCTGCGTTTCAATGCGTAAACGTAGATCTCCACCGAGGCGTCTAGCAGGGGAACGAAATGGGGGAACCCCTGGATGTGATCCCAGTGGGTGTGACTGACCAACAGGTGTATGGTGGAAATTTTTCGACTCTGGAGGGATTTGCCCGCGGCGTAGATTCCGGTGCCGGCATCGATCAACAGGGTCGTGCCGTCGGTCTCGACTTCGAGGCAAGGGGTGTTACCGCCATACCGCACGCAGTAGTCTGCCGCTACCGGATAGGAGCCGCGAACCCCCCAAAAGGTTACTTTCATGGTTAGATTTTGGGTGCGTAAAGAGGTCGAAAATTGTGCGTTATTATATGAAGGATGTTTAAAAACCACAAGCATTTAGTTGCATTTTCGGAGCTTTCGAATCGGGCCCGAAAAAGGTGGCCTGGAGGCGCGGAATACATGGCGTGTCGCAGCGATTCCACCTTCTGGAAAGATTTCACATAAGGTAGGATTTCCCGTATATTTAGGCCTCACCGAAACCAGATCCAACACACACCTGAACCGAACCAGCGGGTGGCTACTATTTCGAAGAAGAAAAAAACGAGAATTCGCGATAAGAAACCGCTGGCCGAGGAATCGCGGGACGAGGAGGCCAACCTCGACAAATCAAGCGGTCGGCTGCGGAAAACCGGCGTCCGCGAGTACCTCTCCTCGATTCTCATCGCCGTCGGCCTGGCGCTGCTCATCCGTACCACCGTCGTTCAGGCCTTTTTTATTCCGTCCGGTTCCATGGAGGATACCCTCTACATTGGCGACTACCTGTTGGCAAATAAATTCGTATTTGGAGCACCGATCGACATCATCGGAACTAATATCACCCTGTTTCGTTTGCCTGCGCTGCGCAACCCGGGTCCCGGAGATATCGTCATTTTCAGGTCCCCCATCGAGGAGGACAAAGACCTGATCAAGCGGTGCGTTGCCGTCGGGGGGCAACGGGTCGAGGTCGTCGGCAAGGAACTCTACATCAACGGCGAGCGGTTTCCCGATCCACCGGGCGCAAAATTCGTCAGAGGGGGTATGAGCAGCTACGGCCCAATCGTCGTGCCGGAAGACCACTATTTCATGATGGGAGACAACCGCGACAACAGCCTCGACAGTCGCGTTTTCGGTCCCGTTCCCAATGGACTGGTCAAGGGCAAAGCGATGAACGTCTATTGGTCTATAAGACCAGACAAATGCACCCGCTTCAATAGGAACGACTGCACACCCGACTATGAGGGGCTGACCTCTGTGCCCAAGATGGTGGGGAAGTTTATCTGGCGTCTGCCTGGCCGCGTTCGCTATAGCCACTTGGGAGACGTCATCCTTTAACGCTACGACACTATGGAAAGAGACGACCTACAACCCGATTCCGACGAAGAGTTCGAGGAGTACGACGACTACCGGGCGTACGAGGAAGAGGACAACCTGCAGGAGGAATTCGACGCCGAACCGTTGCGGTTGGTGGACAAGCTTCTTTCGCTGGCCCCGGAGAAGGATCCGGCCCGCCCCCTGTTGTACGGGTTGCGGCGCCAACTCATGGAGCGCGAGATCACCTTTCAGGAAGCCCGTCGCAGCCTCGTGGAGCTGGAAGCGGCGCTGGAAAAGGTGACCTCCCCTTCCAACCGCGTCGGTATATACCTGGGTTCGCCGCGAGACGAAATCGCCACCGTTTTCGTGGGCGGCTCCGAGTATTACGCCAACATCGATCCGCGGGTGGACCTCGCCGATCTGGAGGTGGGGACGCGAATCCTGATCAACGAAGCGTACGCCGTCGTCGGCGTTCTCGGTTTTAATCCCGCCGGCCCGATCGCCAAGATCGGCGATCTCTTCGACGACGGACGACTGCGTCTTACGCAGGAACACGGCTCCCAAGATCTGGTGGTGGAACGCTCGGCTTCCCTGGCCGAAACGGAACTCAAGAAGGGAGACGAGGTCCGCGTGGATCCCGGATTCAAGGTGGCCCTCGAACGGATTCCCGCCGGCGACGGCAAGGAATATTTCCTCGAGAATGTGCCGGTCATGGACTGGTCCAGCATCGGCGGTCAGGAAGAGGCGATTCAGGCGATCCGTGATACCATCGAGCTGCCGGCGCTGCATCCGGAGCTGTTCGAGCGCTTCCAATACTCCACCCCGAAGGGGTTTTTGCTATACGGCCCCCCTGGCTGCGGCAAGACCCTCATCGGCAAAGCGACCGCCTACAATCTGGTGCGCCACATCCGCGAGGAAGAAGGTGTGGATGTGAAAGAGTATTTCATGCACATCAAAGGCCCCGAGATTCTCAACATGTGGCTCGGAGAAACCGAACGCATGGTGCGGGAGATCTTCTCCCAGGCTCGGGAGAAGCGCAAGGAGGGGTTTCTACCCTTCGTATTCATCGACGAGGCGGAGTCGATTCTAGGAACCCGGCGCTCCATGAGGTCACACCACATCGCCAACACCGTCGTGCCCATGTTCTGCACCGAAATGGACGGCATCGAGTCGCTCCACGATGTCGTGATCATTCTCGCGTCCAACCGCCACGACCTGATCGATCCGGCCATTCTGCGGCCGGGCCGTATCGACCGCAAGATCAAGGTGGAGCGTCCGGACAGGGAGGCGTCAAGGGCGATTTTTGAAATCTACCTCACGCCCAACTTACCTCTCGATCGCGAGGAGTCGAACGCTTACAAGAACCCCGAGGCGGCCCGCCAGGGGTTAATCGACGCGACAGTCGATCACTTCTTCGCGCGGGATGACGAGACCAAGTTGCTCGAGGTCACGCTGCGCAGCGGTCGGGTGGAGGTCCTGCACTTCTGCGATCTCTCGAGCGGCGCCATCATCGATTCGATGGTGCAGCGCGCGAAGGAAACCGCGGTAAAACGCGCGATCGCCAGCGAGGACGCAGACGCCGGCTTGCGCCGCGAGTATCTCATCCAGGCGGTGCGTTCCGAATTCCGCGAGAGCGAAGTGTTCCCCCCCACGGACACGGTCGAGGACTGGCTCAAGCTACTCGACTACGATCCGGACAACGTGGTACGGGTCCTGCCCGTACGATCCCAGGAAAAGACAGCGGACACCACAGCCAGCAAGGTCATCTGAGTTCTGAGCGTTTTATGAACCGACTGGTGGGGCTGGAAACCGAATACGGCATCCAGGTGGATGACGTGGAGGAGATGGACGTGGTGGTGGAGTCCATGGAGCTGATCCGCTGTTTCCTCCATGAGGAATTCGTCGCCCGCTGGGACTACGCCCGCGAAAATCCGCGCCAGGACATGCGCGGGTTCGAGGTGGACGAGACCGTCCATCTGCAGCGGGATCGGAAACGGCAGATTCCGCTGAAGGAGCTCAAGAGCGACCTCATTATTCGCAACGGGGCGCGGCTCTACAACGATCACACTCACCCCGAATATTCGACCCCCGAATGCCTCTCGCTGATCGATCTGGCCACCTACGACCGCGCCGGCGAACAGATCCTGAACGGGTGTGCCAAACAGCGCACCGCAACCCGGGATGAGGGAGTGGTCCGGCTCTACAAGAACAACACCGACTTCGAGGGACATAGCTACGGTTGTCACGAAAACTATCTAATCGGACGGGAAACCCCCTTTCAACAGGTCATCGACGGTTTGCTGCCGTTCGTGGTTACCCGGCCGATCTTCGCCGGCGCCGGCAAGGTGGGCGTCGAAAACGCCAGCGGCGGCGTGCTGCCGCCCTACCAGCTGTCCCAGCGCGCCGATTTCTTCGAGACGATCGCCAGCGTCGACACCATGCATCGACGCCCACTGGTAAATACCCGCGACGAACCCCATGCCGACCGCAACCGTTTCCGCCGGCTGCACATGATCACCGGGGATGCCAACATGTCCGAGTACATCACCGCTCTGAAGGTGGGAACGATGGGGCTCGTTCTGGAGCTGTTGGAGAGTGGAAGGCTGCCGTCTTACGATCTGGCGGATCCGATCGGGGCGCACAAGGCGATCTCCCGCGACCTCTCGAGGGCTTGGCCGGTGCAGCGTGCCGACCGCTCTTTCACCACCGCCCTGGAGATTCAGCAGACCTTCCAGCAAGCGGCGCGTTCCTGCTTCGCCGGCAGGGACGAGGAGACCGATTGGGTCCTGGCTCAATGGCGGCAGGTGCTGGACGACCTCGGGACCGATCCGGCACTGCTGATCGGCCGCTGTGACTGGGTGACCAAGAAATGGCTTCTCGACGCCTTCGTCGAGGCAGAGGGTCTGGACTGGGGGAACCCGGATCACCGGGCCTGGCTGCAAAGCCAGGACCTGGAGTACCACAATATCGATCCTGAAGAAGGCCTCTTCCTCATGCTAGAACAACAGGGAGAGGTCGTTCGCCTCACGGAGGAAGGGCGTATCCTGCGGGCGGCCGTGGAACCACCGCGGGGCACCCGGGCTTATTTTCGAGGTGTCTGCCTCGCCCGATTCGCGGAAAAGATCGCCGCCCTGAACTGGGACAGCATCGAATTCGACCTGGACGCCGGTCGCTGGGTGCTCGATCTGAAAGATTGCGTGGATGCCGAAACGGCGGCTTATTATAATGAGACTTTGGACCAGGTTGACAGCGTCGAGGCGTTAAGGTCCAAACTCGAGCGTGCCGATTAACCAGATAGGAGGGCGCTATGATAGACAAAAACATAGAGTTACGGGATCGCGCTCCGCGGCCGACGAAACCACTTGGTGGTGGTGACGACGCCGATCAGGACGACGGTCCCCGCCGGCCCAAGGTCGAACGCCCGCAAACCGATGACATCCTGCGCCGTATGCGGCGAGTGGATCCGAACCAGGCCAGACGGTATCGACAGCGAACCGGTCAGTAGCGTGGAGAGCTGCGACTTTCTGTCTCTGCTGAAAGAGCAAGGACATCTTCCCCTCGATCCAGTTCCCGCGGGGCCCCACGGAACCGAGTTCGCCACCACTGAAGGCACGACGATCCTGGCGATCAGATATCGTGAGGGAGTCCTCATTGCCGGCGATCGCAGAGCCACCATGGGCAATACCGTGGTCTATGACCGGGCCGACAAGGTCCTGTCCATCGACGACGATGCGGTGATGGCGCTTGCCGGGTCGCCGGCAATCGCCTACGAAATGGCGCGTCTCCTCGAAATCTCCTTTCAACATTATCGCCGTAGTCAGCTTCAGGTTCTAAGCCTCGATGGCAAGCTGCGCATCCTGTCCCGTTTGCTGCGTGACAATCTATCTCTGGCGCTGCAGGGTATCGGCGCCGTGATTCCCATTTTCGCCGCGTTCGACGCTGACGAAAGCCAAGGCAAGATCTTCTTTTACGATGTGCTCGGGGCGCAGTTCGAATCGGTAGATTTTTGCACCACCGGGTCCGGATCCCCCATCATTCGCGGCGCCCTTTACCATCACAACCGCTGGCAAGAGCGTCTGGCGGAGATGGACGAAGCCGCGTCTCTGGAACTGGTATTGAAGATGCTGGAAACCGCCGCGGAGTTCGACACGGCCACCGGCGGACTGAACACCCGAGCCCGCATCTTTCCGCAGGTGCGGCGCATCACCGCCGCCGGCATCGAGACCGTTGCCGACGACGTTCTCGAATCCCTGTATCACTCCGAACTCCAGCCTCAAAGCTGACCTCGGGCGCACTCTGATGGGAATCACCTCAGCATCCATGCCCGGGTCTCGCTCGGCGCCTTGCCGGCCGGGTGCCTCGACGCCTAAATCGCAAGGTTTTCCGTCGACCAGTACACGGTCGAGCACGCCGAGAGATCATGCTTGAAGAACCCTACCGCTGGGTCGAAGCGATACAGAATCGCCGCGAATATCTGGACGATCAGCTGCGGGGCGCCAGTCCGGTGGTCGGCCTTTCTTACGAGCGCGGGATCCTGCTGCTGACCACTACACCCGGGCCGCGCAAGCTGTTCGAGGTGTACAACGACTTGAGCTTTGCGGCCATCGGCCATCCCGCGGATATCGAAAAGCTGCGCAAGGCGGTCATCGACATTGCCCATCTGGAGGCGTTCAATTTCTCGGCCAAGGACGTCTCGCTTCAGCGGCTGGTCAGTTTCGGCATCGGGCCGCTAATCAAAGCTGCCTTCGACGAGATCTTCCGCTCCCCATTTACCGCCCGCGTGCTCATGGCGGAGCTGGATCCCCAGACCGGCCGCGATAGGTTTTTCGTCATCGACGCGGATGGATCGTTTCTCGGCCACGAACAGGAGGCGGCGGTCGCCGGATCCGACGCCAGCGTGACCGCCATATTGGAATCCCTCGGCAACGGAGCTACTGCCCAGCGATCGCAGTCACAGGCGTTGGATGCGGGTCTGCAGGCATGGGCTGCCGGCCGCCTCAATCTCGAAAGCGAAACATCGAGCCTTCCGGACAGAGCGGCGGTTGAAACCTGTTTGAACGAAACGCTGCAATCCCAACGCGTAGAGGTGGCGGTTCTCGACCGCACCCGGCCGGGAAAAAGCAAGTTCACACTTTTGTCCAACGAAGAAATCGACGCCGCCCTGGCGCCGTATCGGTAGCGCGCGAGATGGACGACCGCATCTTCGGAATCGAAGTTGAATTCGGCTGTTTACCGCCCGATGCGGACCCGTTCTTGAGCCCGGACTTCATCTCGGTCAAGGCGAAGGACTGCATCTTCTACCGCGAAGGACTGGGAATCGTTGACATTCACTACCGTGGCAGGGACGAACCCCCCGGGAATGGAGGATTTCTGTTCAACGGCGGGAGGATCTACATCGACATGGGGCACGTCGAATACGCCACGCCCGAATGTCAGGGATTGTTCGATCTGGTAGCGGCCGATCGGGCCGGCGAAATCATCCTTCAGCGGGCGCTCGAGCAACTCGGTCTCGCCGAAACCGCCTCCTTCTTCAAGAACAACATCGATCATTACACCGGCGCCACCTTCGGTTGCCACGAAAACTATCTGGTGCGCCGCGACGTGCCATTTTCCCAGGTATTGTTGCCCGCCATGCTGCCGTTTTTCGTTACGCGACAGATTTTCGCGGGCTCGGGCCGCGTCGGTTGTCACACGGACATCTTCGAATACGGCGGTAGCGAGGAGGAGGGGGTCGCGTATCAGCTTTCTCAGCGCGCCGACCACATCGTAACCGAGATCTATCAGTGGATCCAGTTCAGTCGCGCGATCATAAACACCCGTGACGAGCCGCTGGCTGATTGGGGGCTCTACCGCCGTCTGCACCTTCTGGTTGGTGACTCGAACATGTCCGAGTACGCCACGGCGCTGAAGGTTGGGACGACAGCGCTGATTCTGCGGTTGATCGAAGAGCGGGTGGTCCCACCCTTATCGCTGTTGGATCCGGTCCAGGCCATTCGCGACATCTCTCGCGATCTCAGTTTCCGCTGGGAGGTGCAACTGGAGGACGGCAGCTACACGACCGCCACCGAAATCCAGCGCACCTATCTGGATTTGGCCGAGCGCTATCTACGCGGCAAGGACCCCGAGGGCGACTGGGTCATGGACGAATGGCGCTTCGTAATCGACGGCCTCGATTTTGACCCCATGAGCCTCATCGACCGGGTGGACTGGGTAACCAAGAAGTGGCTGCTGGAGTCCTTTATGCGTTCTGAGGACCTGGAGTGGAACGACCCGGCTATCCAGAGCCTCGATCTGGAATACCACAACCTCAATATGGACAGGGGTCTCTACTTTGATCTGAGGCGCCGCGGCATGACCAAACGCGTGGTCGACGACGACAAGGTGAACATGGCCCTGGTCACGCCGCCGCAAGACACCAGGGCCAAGGCGCGATCAGTGGTGATGCGCGAGCTCACCGGTCAGAAAGCCCGCTACGTGATCGATTGGGACTCGATTTACGTCGAAGATGAGAAATACCTCAGCCTGGATGATCCCTTTTTGGTGTACGAGATCGAAACCCGTGAGTTCATCGCCGACTGCCGCAACGGGGCGC
The DNA here is from genome assembly GCA_965217095.1 of Candidatus Latescibacterota bacterium. Classification (GTDB taxonomy): domain Bacteria; phylum Latescibacterota; class UBA2968; order UBA8231; family UBA8231; genus CAYNZV01. Next base: position 2,937,268 of record OZ244235.1, on the reverse strand, counting down.
CCCCAGTGGTGTATTAGCCAGTTATTTAACAAGGCAGCACGCGCGAAACACCGACGTCCCGGTTTTTTGGATATTTGGTCCTACCCGATTATATTCAAATAGGTATCACCCCAAGGAGATAACAGATGCCCCTGCCAATGGCGGCGGCCGGCCAGGATGCTTACGCGCCGGTTGAGTCGCGCCTGCGCAATCAGTCCAAGCCGGTCGGATTGGGCCCTCAACGGCTCGGCAACGGCCTGGGAATCGCCCCGCTCAGGGCGACCTCGAGTCCGGTGTCTGACACGAGCTCTCCATCGCTGCTGGTCGAACCCCCTCCTGCTGGTCGGCAGCTCATGGATATGCTTCGCGGCTCCGCCCGCGACAGCAGCTCACTCACAGCATCGCTGGGGACCGGCCCTTCGGGAAGGACTTCCCTGGGGGTTCTGCAGGCACGAATTTCAAGAGCTCGAAGTCAGTTGCGCGAGATAGATGGCAAAGCTCGTTTCATGCTGGCCAATGGCGGAGATGTGCGCTCCAACGCCTGGTTCAGGGCGCCCGCTGCCCAGGTAAAATTCGACCTGACCGGCTAAGGGCCGACCGCATTTGTTCCAGGTTTCTCCGTCCGTTGTATCCCGCTACACCTTCCCAGTGCACTGTTCAACAACCATCCTTGTATTTCGCCACCGATGCATCCCGGCCCGCTACATTGCGCTCACTCGCCATATCCACCAATATGGCTCGATCGCGCGCCTTGCGGTCCGGGCGCCTCGAAGCCGAAATCTCAAGGCTTTCTATTGACCAGTGCACTAGTAATTCTTGCTTTCCTGATCGCTCATTCCAACGTTGGCCGCGCTGATGAGTTTGTGTGCGCCGGGACCTCGCCGCCGTCGGCGAAACCCCTGGCCCAATCCTCGGGTACCCTGAACGCGCTGGTTGTGTTCGCCAAGTTCCAGGGGGAAGCAGCCGGCGACGATTCGGCGCCGACATGGGCAGCCGACCTCTTTAATCCCGGACTGCCGGGCAGTTTCGCCCATTTCTACGACGAGGCTTCCCGTGGCCGTCTACTGGTCCGTGGATCGGTGGTGCCCAAGCGCTACAGCTCGCTGCGGCCGGATTCCGACTACGTTGCCGACCGCCCGGGTGTACAGGGTCGCTTCGGCCAGTTCAACCTTGAAATCCTGGAGCAGGCGGACCCCGATGTCGACCTCGGGCTTTTCGACAACGACGGTGTCGATGGGGTACCGAATTCAGGGGACGATGACGGCTACGTGGACGTGGTTTTTGTCAATCTGCTGACCGTGCCGCAGAATTTCTTCATCTCGAGCGCGACCGGTTTCGCCTCCCTGGGGCTGGATACCGATTTCATCAGCGACGATGCTGCCGCCGCTGGTGGACGGATACGGATTCGCAGTCGTTTCAGCGGTTTCGGTGGAACCACCCAACGCGGTCATACCTTCTCGGTCACCGCATCCACCATGTCTCACGAATTCGGCCACGTGCTCGGCTTGCCCGACCTGTTCGATCAGTCAGCCGTCTCCATGGGCGACGAGCTTGATCCCGAGCAGGACAGCGCCGGCATCGGGAAATGGGGACTGATGGGTCTCGGCACCTTGGGATGGGGAATCGAGGATGGTCCCAACGCCTTCTCGGCCTGGTCTCTCGCCCAGCTGGGTTGGGTCGAAGTGGTGGAGATCGGCACGAGTCGTCCTGGTCTGGTCATCGAAGATATCGATGCTGGCGGCGCGGTCTACAAGATACCGATCGGGTACGACGAGTACCTGTTGCTGGAGAATCGCCAAGCCTCGAATTCATACTACAACCGCAATGTGCCGGGAACTGGGCTGCTGATCTGGCACGCGGACGATCAGGCGGACAACGACGAGGAGCGTCACAAGCAGGTCGACCTGGTCTGCGCGGATGGTCTCTACAGCGATCGCGGTTTCCCGGGATCACTGCCAGATCCGCGGGCCGGCCGGGACAATCTGGACTTCTGGTCCCGCGACGCATCTTACGCCGAGGCGCGCAACGGCAACCAAGGTGATGCAACCGATCCGTTCGATGGGGTGGCGCGGACCCGCCTGGCGTTCGATACCAATCCGGCGATTGGTGCTCACACCGGTTTTACCCGCGATCTGCCGCTGGGAATTGTGGTGGAGAACATTCGCTTACAGGGTTCGAGCCTGGTGGCAGACGTGGTGCGCCAGCCCCTGCCAGGACATGTCTACAGAGATACGACCTGGTCCGGGGAGGTGGTGCTGGATGGCGATCTCGTGATCGAACCCGGCGCGAGGCTGTCTTTGAGTCCGGGCACCACGGTGCGTTTTGCCAGCAGCGATAGTCGGCGGACGGGATTCTCGCCCGAGCGCTGCGAGCTCATCGCCTACGGCCAGCTGCTGCTGCCGGCTGCCGGGAATCCCGTGCGTTTTCTGTCGGCTGCTGCTGAACCGGGTGCCGCCGATTGGCAAGGTATCTTCCTGCTCAACGGACAGGCATTCGACGAGACGAGCGCCGTGCTGGAAAACGCGGCGTTCGATCTCGTGCGCTCGCACCTTCCCCAGGGAACCACCCGATGGTCAGGCCGCAGAAACATGCCCTTCGACCTAGTGATTCCTCCGGGGGCGGAGCTAGTGGTGGAGGCGGGCAGCCGGCTCGGGTTCAGCTCTGTGGATATGGGCCGCAGCGGACAGTTCCCCGAGCTGACGGAACTGCTGGTGGAGGGCCGGCTGGAGGTGGACGCAAGTATGGCTCAGCCGGCGACCTTTACCCTGGCGTCGGGACGGCGGGACTCATTGTGGTATGGGGTACATCTGAAGGACGGCTCCGAGCTGATAGCCCGTCACCTGAACGCCGAGCAGGGTGTGGTAACCATCGGCGGCGAGGTGGGAGCGGGAGGCACCCTGGTACTTCAAGACAGCCGGCTGTCGACCAGCGCCGGTTACGGCATGCGTCTCACCGTCAATGGCACCGTCGAACTGAACCGCACCTCGATTACCCGGCATCCACTGCAGGCGATTTACGTCGAGGGCAGCGGCACCCTGTTGCTTAACAATTCCGAGGTCGCCGGAAATGGGCAGGAAGGGATCTTCATCGGCAACTGTTCCCTGGAGGCGATCAACAGCCGGATTGAACAGAACGGGCTCCTCGATGCCAACGACCCGCGCTCAGGTTTGACGGCAGTGGGTGGCCGCGGTCAGCACATCGAATTGTGGAACAGCACCGTGACCAGCAATCCGCTGCACGGGCTGGATCTCACCCAATGGCAAGGGCGGTTGGAATTGCATTCCACCGAGATCAGTGCCAACCGCCGGTCGGGTCTGCAGGCGGCGGGGCTCGAAATACTGGTGTTCGAGGACGCGGCGATCGAGCGCAACCTGGGTACGGGCGCCATGGTCAGCGGTTCTCCCCTCGAGGTCTGGACCACGAGTTTCGCCGACAATATCGGCCCCGGGCTGGTCATCGGCCCCGGTTCCACTGGACTGATCGAGATGGGGGAATTCATCAACAACTCAGGCATCGAGATGACCGATGTCGAAGGGGTTATGGTGCGCGGCAGCCGGTTCGAGAACTCGGCGCTCGGGCTCAGCTCCGTCAACTCCACTCCCTCACTCTATGGCAATCGGTTTACCAACAATCTGACCGCGGTGGAGGTCACAGGCGACGCGGTACCTGCGCTGGTAACCCGGAACAGCTTCCTCGACAATCAGCTTGCGATCGCCAACCGCACCTCACTGCCGCTGGTGGCCGCCGGGAACTTCTGGGGCACCGCTGACAGCACCGAGATTGCTGATCTGTTCAGTGGGCGGGTAGACTTTTCGCCGTTTCTGGATTCGGAGCCCGACCTGACGGCGATAAACGAGCCCAAGGCGGCCACACCCCTGCGTCACTCCATGGGGACTCCATTCCCCAACCCGTTCAACGCACAGACGGCAATACGATTCGATCTCGCCGCACCGTCCGTGGTTGCCCTGGAGGTTTTCGATATCCTGGGCAAACGGGTGCGAACGCTTGCGGTTGGAAATCTAGGCGCGGGGGTTCACCAGGAGGTGTGGGATGGGGAAGATCAACGAGGCCGGAAATTGGCTAGCGGTGTTTATCTCATGCGATTGACGGTGAGCGGCATCCCCCTGACCCGCCGGGCCGTTCTTATTCGCTAGTCCGCTCAATAACTGGCCTTGTAAAATTTCGGCGCTGAGGCGCCCGGCCCGCTAGACGCGCGATCGAGCCATATCGATGGATATGGCGAGTGAGCACAACGCAGCAGGCTGGGATATCGGTGGCGAGGGCTCATACACCCAGCTGTTTCTTCAGTAGCTCGGTCACGATGGGCGGCGAAGCTTTGCCCCGGGTCGCTTTCATCACCTGCCCCATGAGGGCATTCATAGCCTTGTCGTTTCCGCCTTTGATCTTCTCGACCACGTCCGGATTCTCGCCGATGATCGTGGCTACCACCCCTTCTAGCTCACCCGAATCGGAAACCTGCTCCAAACCCTGCCGGCGCACGATCTCGGCGGGCGAGCCTCCATGCTCCCAAAGAATTCCGAACACCTCTTTGGCAGCATTCTGATTGATCGTACCCCTACTGACCAGCGCGATCAACTCAGCCAGCATCGGGGGCGTCAGCTTCATCGACTGAATCTCCAGATCGTTCTCGTTGAGTCGACGGAATACCTCCCCGGCCACCCAGTTGCTCACCTGCTTCGGCTCGGCGCCATCGTGCCGCAGGACCTCTTCGAAGTAGTCGGCCACATGGCGGTCATCCACCAGGACTTCGATCTCCTGAGCGCCCAGGTCGTAGTCGGCGGCGAAGCGACTGGTCTTGGCATCGGGAAGCTCGGGCATCGCGTTCCGCAGCCGCTCGATCCAGGCGGATTCGAGCTCCACGCGCAGCAGATCCGGCTCGGGAAAATAACGGTAATCTTCGGAGGTTTCTTTGCTGCGCTGCTCTCGGGTAAGCCCCGCGGTTTCATCCCAACCCGCGGTTACCTGGCTCACCTTCCCACCTGCTTCCAGGACCCGGATCTGCCGTTCCGTCTCGTAGGTGATAGCGTTGCGCACCGAGCGGAAGGAGTTCAGGTTCTTGACCTCCACCTTGGTTCCGTATGCGCCGGAACCTTCGGGCCGAACCGAAATATTGGCTTCGCACCGCATTGCTCCCTTTTCCATATCTCCGCTGGAAGCCCCCAGGTAGCGGACGAGCTGGCGGATCTTGATCAGATAGGCGTACGCCTCCTCGGCCGAGCGTAGCGTCGAGTCGGAGACGATCTCCATCAAGGGAACGCCGGCTCTATTGTAGTCCACCAGGCTGGCTCCATCCCGGTGAACCAGCTTCCCCGCATCCTCCTCCAGATGAACCCGCACGATGCCGATTTCTTTTTCTTCCCCGTCGATGCGGATCGCAAGCGATCCGTCGGTGCACAGAGGTTCCTCGTACTGGGAGATCTGGTACCCCTTTGGAAGGTCGGGATAGACGTAATTCTTGCGGGCGAAAATATTCCGCGGTTGGATCTGGCAGTTCAGGGCCATACCGGTCATCACGGTAAGTTCCATAGCCCGTTCGTTGATCACCGGCAGTGATCCTGGTTGGGCGGTGCACACGGGACATATATGTCGGTTGGCCTCGACGAGAAAGTGATTCGCGCTGCACCGGCAGAACATCTTCGACTTGGTTTCCGGCTCGACGTGAACCTCCATGCCGATGACTGTCTCGTATTGCAACTTCAAATCCCGCCGGTCAATTAAATATGACGTGGCGCCTCAAGAACGATTCCATGGCGCGGTAGTAGGCTTCGATCGTCTCCGGTTTTTTCCAGCCGTGCCCTTCGCCATCGAATAGATGGTATTCGTGGGGTACGTTGCGGCGGGCGAGGGAAACCACGAGCTCTTCGGCCTGCTCCTTGGGCACCACCCGGTCCTCTGCTCCCTGGAATACGATTAGGGGGTCGGCGATCTTCTCGATAGCAAAGATAGGGGAGCGCTCGCGGAACAGCTCACTCGACTCCGGAAGCGGACCGATGAGCGAGTCGGTGTAGTGGGCTTCAAACTTGTGGGTTTCGGCCGCCAGGCTGAACAGATTGCAAATTCCGTAAGAGCAGATGCCGGCACGGAAGAATCCGGGACGTTCCGTCAACGCTTTCAAGGTGGTGTATCCCCCGGCGCTGCCACCCATGATGATCAGCTGCGATTCATTGGCCAACCCGGAGTCTACCAGGTGCTGGCCGCCCCCGAAACAATCCTCCACGTCATAGATACCCCAGTTTCCCCGCAGCAGCTGCACATACGCTCGCCCGAAACCGGTGCTGCCCCGGTAATTAATGTCGAATACGGCGTACCCTCTCGTGGCAAAGAACTGGATGCGGGGTTCGAATCCGCACTCGGCTTGGGCCGTGGGGCCGCCGTGGACGGAGACAATGGCCGGGGGCGCGCCGCGACCGGCAAAGCGGGTGCTTACAGGGGCATAATAAAGACCGTGGACCTCGGACCCGTCGGGTGCTTTCCAACACAGCGGTTGCGGCTGGGCCAGCTCTTCCCCGGGGATGGTCTCGGAGCTGGAGCGGCTGCTGATCCTCAGCGCCGGCGGTTCGACCCGCACGATTCTCGGCGGTATGGTGCTGGAGGAGGCGATGCAGGCGAGAGAGCGCCCGCGAGAAGCGGCGGTCAGCTGCTCGACGAACGAGTACTCTGCCAGCTCGGCCACCTCCAAGACCTCCCGGGTGGCGAGGTCACAGAAGTACGCGCGGCGGCAACCCGCTTCGGATCGGGTGAAATAGAGCCGCTTGCCATCGGCAGAAAAGCTCATGGCGCGCATGCCCTGGATCCAGGCCGGCCGGCCTACATCGCGCTCGTCCTCCGTCAGGCAGGAGTGACGGTCGTCTTTCAAGTCGTAGAGCCAGATGTTGCTCCAGCCCCGGGCGTCGGAAGCGTAGGCGAGGGTGTTGCCATCGGGGGAGAAGAGGGGCTGGAAAAGGGAGGTCGTGGCATCGCCGGCGATCGTCCTCGCTATCGTCAACGCCGGGGTCGTGCCTTTGGGAAAACGCAGATCTCCCAGCATCAGCCGGGTTCCGTCCCACGGCATTTGGGGATGGTCCCACTCGATCCACGCCAGGGTTTTGCCGCGGGGGTGCCAGGCGGGCTGCATGTAGAAATCGGCACCGCCGGCCAGACGCGAAGGCCATGCCGATCCCGCCGCGTCGACCAGGGCTATGCAGTCTCGATCTTCCGCCGTGTGTACGTAGGCAAGCCAGCTGCCTTCGGGCGATGGGCAGGGTGCCGCCGCATGTCCGAAGGCGGGGGTGAGCGCATGAACGTCGCCGCCGGCAAGCTCCCGGCGCCAGATCCGCCCCTCAGCCCCCACGAAAAACAGCCGGTTTCGAGAAACCGCGAATTCACCGCCACCGTAACCCACTTGAGCGCGGCTCGGCTGGGTCGCATTGAGGGTGCGCGGGGCGTCGGTGCCCTGCTGGCAGATGATCATTCCACCCTGACCCCGTTCCTCGAGCCAGACCAGGGTGCGACCATCGGTGTCCCAGGCCAGATCGCGAAAGCGGGCGGTGCGGGCGAGCTCCCGAGGGTTCAGCGGGCTCTCCCACAATCCAAACTGGCGTTCCTCCATGGTCAGGGGATCAAGCTTGGGTCCAAGCCGCATCCAGCAGCGAAGTGGACTCGGAGATGATCTCCTCTGCCGTTTCGCCGCTGCACGGTTTCAGCTCGAATGACAACCCTTTCTTGTCACCGGCGAAATATCCGATCGAAGCCAGGCCAGCGAGGAACTCGGCCAACTCATCGAGCCCGTTCTCGCCTTCCGGGATACCGAATCGCGGATGGTTGTCGCCATACGCCTCGTGATCCGGATGAGAGATCACGCAATTGCCGACATGGGCGTGGACGAGGAACTCCCGCAGGATGCCGAGACAATCTTCGGTGCGCTCTTCCAGGAGCGTCATATGCGCCTGATCCACCAGCACCCCGAAGCTGGGATGTGTCTTGCGCACCTGCAGGGCGAACTCGGCCACCTCTTCGCTGGGTCCCAACAGACAGTTCTTGGCGTACGGTGCGCGATCGAACGCCTCCAGCAGGAGGGGCATGTCGCCCTGGTCCGCGGCATGGTCGCACAGCTGCAAGACCGAGTCCACAGTGTGCCCGATCGCCCGGGAGCGCTCGCTGGCTCCGGGGTCGAGTCCGGACAAAAACGCCAAGCCGGCCGCACCCCATCCATACGCCTCATCGATCGCTCCCTTGACCGCATCGACCGCTTTCTGCCGTTCCCCCGCATCCCCATGGCCCAGGTCGAGCTTGTTCATCAGAATCGCTGGATGGGCGCCAAACGCCACCGATTTGCCCGCAGCTGCGACGGTCTGCTTGCATTTGGCGCGAACCGCTTCATCCTCGATGTGGGTGATTTCCAAAAGCTGGAAGTAGTCGAGAGATGCCAGGTATTCGTAGATATCTCCGAGTGCCCCGCTCCCACCACCAATTTCTGGGTAGATCATGAACGCGACGATGCCAACGTCCGCCCGGTCCTGCACGCGGCCTTCCATGCTCGCTCCTCTTATGGAGATTCAGAATAAATTTTTGAAAATATCCTGCCAAACCGGGAAATGCACAAATGCGTTGCCCCTGCCTGGGGATCTTTGTAGAATTAGCCGAAATGGCTGACGCGAACGACGAACAACAGTCCTACTCCCCTGATCCGGAGTGGACAAACATCTTCCGCCCCGAGATTGCTCGAGGGGAGACCCTGGACGCGACGTTGTCTCGCATACCCGTTTTTAATCTTCTAAGCAGCAAAGAATTACAGCTACTCGCCCGCATCGTTCATTTGCGCCACTTCAACCCGGGCGAAACTGTGATCAAGCGGGGGGTGCAACAGTCCGGATTCTATCTTATCCGCAGTGGATCCGTGCACATCGTTCGTCAGGATATCAACCAGGTAAGCACGGTCATTGCCAAGCTTGGTCTCCACGAGCTGCTGGGCGAATTCGCACTTCTGGACAGCACGCCACGAACATCCTCGATCGTGGCGGCCGAGACCAGCGAACTCATCGGGTTTTTCAAGCCCGACCTCATGGACATCCTTGTAACGAATCCCCAGCTCGGTTGCAAGATTCTGCTCCGCCTGGCAGAACAGATGTCCAAAAGTCTGCAAAAAGATTATCGCAAGCTGCGCGAAACAAAAATTCCCCTGGAGGATCTGGAAGTAGCGTTGCCCGCCGAATCCGTCTTGCCATGAGCCCTCGCAAGAAGAGGAAGCCGCTGCTGACCCGCATTTTCGGGGACAAGAAGGGCAAGAAGCGGAGCAAATCCAAGGGCGGCAAGAAGGACGCTACCGCGGACAGCCAATCCCAGGGAACCCCCCGAACCAGGCTTCAGCGTTCCATCGCGGAAATGAAACAGATGAAGCAGTTGGGGGAGAAAGACCCGGAGCGACTCGCCCGCCTGCTGGTCGCCATGTTCCGCGAGGTGCAGCAGAAAGAGGAACAGGACAAACAACGCTTCGATGAGATGGTCTGGAATATCGTTCGCAAGAATGAAGAGCCGCCGGAAGAGGGCGGTGACGGCGAGACCCCACCATAGAAACCGCTTACTCGTCTTGCCATCGACAACATGACGGCCCTTCGCCTGCAAAGCGAATACGCAGACACTATCTGCCCAGTGCGGCTTCTATGCCCCGGCAATAGGCGAGACTGGTCGCCGCGATCGTTCGCGCGTCGGGTTTGAAGTCGAATACCTCCACCGACGCGTAGCGCTGATAGTCTAATTCCTTCAAGGTTCGCAGGATCTCCGCAAAGTCCGTATCGCCAAACCCGGGACCGCGGCCATTGGCATCGTTGAGATGCACGTGGTAGAGCTGGTCGACCGTTTCTTCCAGCAGGCGTGAAACCGGGATCTCTTCAGTGGAGCCGCTGCGCACGTCCACCATCGCCTGGAAGTGCGGGTGATCGATCTCGCTCACCAGCTTCCGCGCCTCTTCCGCCGTTGTCACCATATTCGTCTGGTCCTTGCTCAGCGGCTCGATGCAGAGGTATACCCCGTTTTCCTCCGCCAGTGCGAGGCAATCCTCGAAAACAGATCGGGTCCGGTCCCAGGTCTCTTGGTAATCCCACCCCTGCTGCACGTTGCGTTGCTGCGGCGAGCCGAAGATCATCACCGATCCGCCCAGATCTCCGCAGAACGAGACCAGGGAGCGAAAGTAGTCGCGGGTCTTGTTGCGCAGTTCGTCGTCCGGGTGGTTCATGTACAGCCCTTTCGGGCTGATCAGGAGCCAGTGGAGCCCGATGACCTCGACTCCCGAGTCGGCAGCAGCCCGGCGAATCTCCTCCCGTCTGGCCGAGCTGATCTCGTCCACCGATTCGGCCAGGGTGTAGGGCGCGATCTCGACACCATCGAAGCCGATCTCGGCGCAATATTCAAACACCGCCTCAATCGTCCACCCCTCGAAGTATTCGTTACAGGTTCCGTATTTCATTTCGTATCCCCGGTTGATGCATTCAGAGTCAAGCAAAGATAGTACGCGCTCCTTCGAGCTCAAGCATCGTCCGTGTTGCGCTAGGGTTACATGAAGGTTTCCTCGGTACCTCGGTGAGGACTGGCTGCCAAGCCACCCGGCACGGCGTTGGGTTGTTCCGCAGGGGGGAATCTGTCAGGCGGATAGCCGCCAGTGCCTGGAACGGTTGTTGCGTTTCAAGCCCGAATGTCGAGGTTCCACCACCTGGTAGCGGGCGCTCTCACGGTGACCGTTCCTACGCTCTCGCAACCGGCCGTATTTCCAGACGACTCGGCTGTCCCGATACTCGAATCCGAAGCGGCCGACCGTGCCGCCCCGACCCGAACGACCTACCGCTTGCGCCTGCAGAGCGTGTCGCCAACCACGGCGGGGACGCGGGTCTACCAGCGTCTCGAAGTGCGCGACGAAGATGGTCGGGAGGCCTTCTTCCTGGTGGAGCGCGATCCCGGCGAGCGCAGCTGGAACGATTTCGTCGCTTTCTACCTTCGCTGGTCGAGTCCGGCGCGACCGATCGAAGTCGTAGCCGGCGACCTGCGCCCCGGTTTCGGTCAGGGTCTCCTCTTCAGTCGCACCAGCCGGAACGGAACCCGCGACTGGCGACCCAGCCCGGATCATCGTAGGCTCGGCTACCGTTCCAGCGGTGAGAACGAGGCCTTTCGCGGACTGGGGGTTCGCGGCCGCGCCGGATTCTTGAGCTGGGCATTGGTTGGGGGCCGGGGGCGTCGCGACGCGCGAGTAGACGAAACCGGCACCGTCACCTCGTTGCCTTCCAGCGGTATTCACGTTAGCAACGCCGAAAGGATGGGGCAGAACCGGCTGGGACTGCGCGTATTCGGGGCTCGTCTGCGCTGCGCCGTCCGCGGGTTGTCAGTTGGTCTTGTGGGCCAGGATATTCGTTTCGATCAACCACTCGACCTGCGCCGCCAGGGGCGCAAGGGGGCGGCGTTCCATGGTCAGCGCGCGCGCAGGGGGTCGGTGGATCTATTGCTCAAACGGCAGCAGCTGGAGCTTGTTACCGCGGTGGCTGTCGACGGCTCGTCCAGGATGGGCACTGCGATCGTTCTGCGTCTGCGTCTGCCGCACGGGCGTGTCGCCGGAGGGTGGAGGCAGCACCGCGCAGGTTTTGCCAACCCGTTCGGTCGCACCACGAGCGCCAACAACAACGAAACCGGCGCGGGTGGTGAGTGGACCGGTGGAAACGGGAGATTCAAGTGGCGGCTCGCTCTGGACCAGCATCGAAAACCACAGGCCGAGTACTCCAGTCCGCTGCCGAGCGAGACGCTGCGCTGGTCTGGCGAGGTGGAAACACGGGTGGGACGCCAGGCGCGCTTCGAGGTTCGCATGCAAACGAATGAACGCCGCAGGTGGAGCACTGCAGGAAGGCAGCGGGATCACACACGGCGTCTCCGTCTCGACCTCCACCTTCGGGGCGCGAAGCTGCGTGTCGAAGGCCGGCAAAACGGAGGATCGAACTCGGATCGGGGCGGGCTGGCGTCTGTCCTGTGGCGCCATCGCTGGCGGCACTTGCGTGGTGCGGTCCATCTCAGCCGCTTTCGCACCGATGCCTATGCGGCGCGGATCTACGAATACGAATACGATCTACCCGGATCTTACAGCATACGACCGCTTTACGGAAATGGATGGAGGATCTACGTGCGAACCGGGTTCACCTGGAGAGGCCTGCAGTTAATGCTGCGATACCGGCTTCAATCCGGCGATCCGGTTCGTCACCACTTGGGTCTTCAGGTGGATCTGGCTCGTTGAGTCTGAACCCAACCTGGACCGCTGGCGACAGCGAGGCGTCAGAGCCCGATGCGCTCCAGCAGCCAGGTGGGCACCGCGCTGAACTGGTTGGTCAAAACCACTATCCACGAAACGGCACCGGAGCGAGGCACGAGCTGCAAGCCGTATTGCACGATAAGACCGCCGTTCCAGAGGGAAAGCAGAACGACCACGAGGGTAGGAGACCGTGGCCATTTCCGGCCGATCCTGCGCAGGCTGGCAGCAAGACCCAACGCGAGCCACGGGTAAGACGAGATGAAGAACCGATTGCCGAACGAGGCTCCACCCCACCAACCGGACCACGAGCTGATCAAGTAGATCTGCAACGATAGTCCCAAAATCGCCGCGGTCCATAGCGGTTTGGAGGGAGAGTTGCGATAGGCGATGAGCCCGGCCAACCCCAGCAACAGAATCGGGTGCCAGGCAACGAACCCGCCGCGCTCGCTGAAGAAGACATGGAGCAGGTGTGTGGGGACCCATTCAAGTCCCTCCATGCTCGGGGTCGGACCGCTCAGCCAGCTGCCGTAGAGGTAGTTCCAAATGGCTAACTGTGGCGCGAGCGTCACCGCCGCACCGAGACCGAACCATATCACGGCTCGACCCTGGATGCGAAAATGGCGCTCGCCGGCGAAATTCCAGATCCCAACGCCACCCACTGCCGCCACCCAGACGACGTCTTGATAACGGGTGACGAAAAGCAGACCTCCGAGCAAACCCAAGCCAAAGATATGCTTGGCGCTGGCGGAGCCGGCCGTGCGCTCCAGCTGCAAGAGAAAAACGACGGCGATAAAAAAACTGACGCCGTGGGACATGGAGCCGTGTAGCCAGCCGTAAAAAATCAGCGGCGTTGCCAGCAGGATTCCCGCAGTGGCGTGCGCCGAGGTTGCCGGTCCAAAATCGCGTTTGAGGCGGCGAAACAGCAGCAAGAGACCCAGGCTGGTCCACAGCGCGGACGAAAAAGCCACCGCCCAGGCGTACGGGAAACTGAGCAGAGCACCAGGCGCCGAGGAGCCCGAGGCGAGGTGCACCGCGATTACCGTCGGCGCCCAAAACAGGGCGGCGCCGAATCCAAACTGATTGCTTAACCGTCCCGTTATTTCCGAGCGGGGAAGGGTGACCATCCGGTACTGGGTTTCCCGAAAGGTATCTAAGAGGAGGTAATCGTCGTGAAAATCGAGATCGCCTTCCTGCAACAGGGACATGAGGTAGGCGTAGTTGCCGCCGCCGTCAAAACCTCTGATCTCCGGGCGCAGCGCCAGGGTCGTGAGGATCACCAGGAAGAAGGCGGCCAGCACCGTCTCGCGTTCGCGCCAGCCTGCAAACAGGTTTCCTGGCATGGCAAGGTAACTACGAGAGGGGGGAAGGAACCCGACGCTCCTCCAGGTACTCGGCGTCGGTGTTCACCAGCCACGGATCATCGTCGCTCTGCCCCAGGCAGTTGCGGGTGGCCAGCAGGGCGGTCATCATGGAGTGGTCCTGGTTGTTGTAGTGGTGCATCCCGTTGCGCCCCACGGTCCAGATGTTCTCGAAACCGTCAAGCCAGCCACGGACCTTCTCAACCACCGATTTGTAATGCTCGTCGTACACCGGATACGCTTTTTCCGTCCGAACCACAGCGCTATCCACAACGTTGTCACCTCCAAGCAAACCCAGGCGCGTCAGCTCCTTGACCGCCAGGCTCTGGAGCGAATCGTCGCTCTCGTTCCATAGATCATCCTCCAGGTCGCAGAAATACTCCACTCCGAGCACGGAGAAGGCGCCCTCGGGAACCATGTCTGCCGACCAGTTCCCGTAGTTCTGTACCCGGCCCGCTTTGACTTCAGGATCGTGAATATAGATCCAGTTGTCGGGAAATATCTCGGTTCCCTTCACAATGAGGGCGACCAGTAGGAAGTCGCGATAGCGTAGTTTTTCCACTTCCTCGATCAGTTCCGGTGGCGCTTCTGGGTCGAAGTTGCAAACGAATTCTCGCAGCGGCATCGAGCTGATCAGCGCCCCGCAGGCGTGTTCGTGTCGATTGCCGGAGCTGTCTTGGCAAACGACACGAACCGCGCGCTGGCCCTCGGTCACCACCGACATGACCGTGCGATCCAACAACACCTTGCTGCCGTAGGATTCGATCCGGCGCGCCACCGTTTCCCACATCATGCCCGGACCTTTGCGGGGATAGAGGAATCGGTCGGTAAGTGTTTTGACGACCTTTCCTCCGCCCCGGCTACCGCCGCCGAAACCCAGCGAGTTCATGATGGCGATTCTCAACGACAGGCCCTTGATGCGCTGAGCGGCCCAGTCCGCCGAGATCTCCTCGCATCGCATGCCCCAAACCTTTTCGGTGTAGCTCCTGAAAAAGATCCGAAAGAGGCGATCGCCGAACCGGTTGGTGACCCAGTCTCTGAAGGATACTTCAGGCTGGATAGGATTCAGACTGCGATACAGGTAGGTAAGGACACAAAGGAAGGAATCCAGCACGCCGAGGTTGATCAGCGCATTGAGCGGCCGCAAGGGATATTCGAAGAATTTGCCGCCATAAAAGATCCGGCTGTGGCGCTCCACTTCGATGAAATCCGCCGGTGGCAGCACCTCCTTCCACCAGTCGACGATTTCCTGATTCTTCGAGAAGAAACGGTGGCCGCCCAGGTCAAACCGCGCACCGTTGTGCTCCACCGTCCGCGCCAGACCACCCACGTAGTGGGGGTCGGATTCCAACACGGTGCATTCTCCATCACTCTTGCAGTACTCCAAGCCCGCCGTGAGACCTGCGGGTCCGCCGCCAATGACAACCATGTGCGGGCGCGAGTATTCAATCTTATCGTCAGTCGTTGAAGGTTAGAGAGGCTATTCGGGGGCGCTTGAAAGGGCGCACTTGAATGTAGCGACTGGGTCTCATTTTGTCGTTGACGTCCGGCCGTTCCAGTCGATTGCCGGCGCCCGTTTCCTTGTGTACTGTTGCCTCCGATCAGTGCAGACCTGACCGCAGGTAAACGCACCGTCAAGAAACTCGGCGGAGGACGCAAATGACCAGACCCGATCGCGCAACCCACAGGATGGCGTGTGAGTGGGGTATCGACTCACATAAACAGTATGAAGATCCGTTCAACGCGCTCGAGTTGGACGTGCATTTTACCCACGAAAGCGGAACCGAATACCGCGTCCCCGCCTTTTGGGCCGGCGATCACCATTGGCGAGTGCGTTTCGCGCCTCCCGAGACCGGATCGTACACCTATCGCAGTGTGTGTACTGACGCCGAAAACCAGGAGCTGAATGGCGACGAGGGAAGCCTGGAAGCGGGTCCCTATGGGGGTGAAAACCAGCTGCTTTCGAGAGGGCCACTTTCCCTCGGCGGCGAACCAGCGCGATTCAAACACGAAGACGGCACCCCCTTCTTCTGGCTCGGCGACACCTGGTGGATGGGACTGTGCCACCGTTGGTCCTGGCCCGACGATATTCAGCTGCTCGCCGCCGACCGCAAACAAAAAGGGTTCACCGTAATACAGATCATCGCCGGCCTCTACCCCGACATGCTCGCATTCGATCCCCGGGGCGCCAACGAAGCCGGATTTCCCTGGGACCCGCAGTACGAACAGATCAACCCCGCCTACTTCGATGCCGCCGACCTGCGTATTCAATGGCTCGTGCGCTGTGGTCTGGTGCCGTGCATCGTCGCCTGCTGGGGCTGGTTCTACTCGCTCATGGGCGAGCAGCGGATGAAACAGCACTGGCGGAACCTGGTGGCGCGCTGGGGCGCGTATCCGGTTGTCTGGTGTCTAGCCGGTGAGGGGCAGCAGATCTACTACCTGACCAAGACCCCGGACGAGGATCGGGCCCGTCAGCTGCGGGGGTGGACCGAGCTCGCCCGCTATGTGCGCGAGATCGATCCGTACCGGCGCCTGTTGACCATTCATCCGGCCTCCCTGCGCGATTCCCGCGAGCAGATCGAAGATCCGGAGCTGCTCGACTTCGGGATGCTGCAGCTGAGTCATCGGGGACACGAGTACCTGGGCGATCAGATGCGCATTCTCGACGAGTCCGTGCGGCGCTCGCCACCGCTTGCCATCGTCAACGCGGAAGGGAATTACGAAGGGATCAAGGGGGGGCATCTCGCCGATGTGCAGCGGTTCTCGTTCTGGAGCAGCATGCTGCTGGGTGCCGCCGGGTTTACCTACGGTGCCAACGGCATGTGGCAGATCAATCGACGGGAGGAGCCGTTCGGGCCCTCTCCGCACGGCGCTTCCTGGGGGGACACCCCGTGGGAGGAGGCATACCAGCTGCCGGGGGGAAACCAGGTTGCGCTGGGCAGCCGGATCCTGCGCCAGCTGCCGTGGCACCGGTTTACGCCTCATCTGGAGTGGGTTCGGGATGCGGAGGGCGTCGACAATCTCCTACGCCCCGTGGCGGCGGGCATACCGCAGGAGTGTCGCGTCGTCTACCTGCCCGTGCCGCTGCATCCCCAGGGGCCGCGCCCTACCATTCTCGGGATCGAACACGACAACTACGAAGCCCGCTTTGTCAGCACGGAAAACGGGCGCGAGTATGAGTTGGGGCGCGTGACGCCCGACGCCCATGGAGAGTGGATGCTGGCGCCGCCGCCGATCATGCACGACCTGCTGCTCATTCTCGAGCGGCGCTAGTGTGCTGCAACAGCACACCGGGTTATTTCTTGTTTTTCTTGTCGGCTTTGGCTCCGTACGATTGCCCACCGAATATAGCCCGTATCTCGGCCGCGGACGTCGCTTTGGCCGCGGCGCCCATTCTCTCTTCCTCCATCTTCTGCATCTTCTTGCAGTTGTCTAGCACCGCCGCCAAATGTTCGGCTGGAAATTTACAGGCGCCGTTCTCGTCCATGTGAACGATCTCTCCAGGCGCTACATCCATGCCGGCAACCGAAACGGGAACATTGACCGCATGCACCGCAAAATCTCCATGGCCGGGCGTCAGCCCGGTGAGCAGATACTGGAATTTCATCGGTCGGATCTCGTCGATATCCCTGGAGGGCCCGTTCGAGACCACGCCAACGCAACCCATCGCTTTCATGGCTGTGGTCATGTTGCCACCGGCAAGGCCCACCTTGCCCTGCAACTCCGGCGGAAACTTCTGCTGCAGGACCAGGATGGTAGGTTTCTCTGACGCGTCCAGTGCGTCTATGACATCCATAAAGGTCAAGCGCGAAAAGCTCGGGTCGGGCATCCCAAAGACGCAGGTCACCGCATAACCCGTGAGCCGGCCCAGTTCCGGATAGATGCAGCGGATGCTCTGATCGGTGTACCAGCTCTCGGTCCACGGGTTGTAGAGACCGAGGCAGAGGGGATTCTTGGGGTAGGTGGCAACGACGTTGGTGATGGTAGGGGTATCGAATCCCTTGAGCGCTTCCAGTATGTCCGTCTGACTGAGCTTCGGCATGGCTTCCTCCATGGGTGATGAGCTTACAGCATCTGGACTCCGGTTCTTCGCGTCAATACTTTTTTCGAGGCCGATATCTCGTTTCCATAGACGAACCCGAGAGGACTCGAACATGCAGTCTCAATTTGAAGCGGAATACGTTTCCAAAACACCTGGATCGAAAGCTCTGTGGCCACGCGCGAAAGCGGTGTTCCCCAGCGGCATAACCCACGATTCTAGAATCTTCGCACCGTACCCTTTGTGTATCGACCGCGCCTCAGGCTCGCACAAATGGGATGTGGATGGAAACGAGTACATAGACTTTTACGGCGGCCACGGTGCTCTGCTGCTGGGCCACTGCCACCCGGCGGTAGTTGAAGCGGTAACCGAACAAGCTGCCAAAGGCACTCAGTTCGGCTCCTCCAACGAGATGGAGCTGAGGTGGGCGGAGCAGATCGTCAAGATGGTGCCCTGCGCCGAGAAGGTGCGTTTCACCAGTTCCGGCACCGAAGCGAGCCACCTGGCTTTTCGCATTTCCAGGGCGGCCACCGGCAAATCGAAGATCCTGCGCTTCGCCGGCCATTTTCACGGCTGGCACGACCAGGTGGCCTGGGCAGCCACCACCCATCTCGACGGTTCGGTGCCGGCGGGCATCACCGGCGAAACCATGGAGAACGTGGTGGTCTGTCCGCCCAACGACCTAGATGCCCTGGAGCGCCACCTGGCGAACGACGACGATATCGCCGCCGCGATCCTCGAACCCACTGGTGGAACCTTTGGTACCGTGCCGACCTCCGGCGAGTTTCTGCACCAGCTGCGGCGTTTGACCGAGCAGTACCGGCTGCTGCTCATCTTCGATGAGGTGGTTACCGGCTTCCGGGTTGCCCCCGGAGGTGCTCAGG
Source organism: Candidatus Latescibacterota bacterium (assembly GCA_965217095.1). GTDB lineage: Bacteria > Latescibacterota > UBA2968 > UBA8231 > UBA8231 > CAYNZV01. Next base: position 2,918,728 of record OZ244235.1, on the reverse strand, counting down.
AGCTGTACGGGGTCACCCCGGATCTGTCGCTGCTGGCCAAAATCATGGCAGGGGGATATCCGGGGGGTGCCGTGGTGGGTCGCTCCGACATCCTGGAAGTGATGAACACCAATCCGGACCCGGAGTGGAACCGCCAGAACCTCGTTTCGCATTATGGCACCTTCAACGCCAATCCCTTTTCCGCCAGCGCCGGACTGGCGGCCCTGCAACTGATCGACTCTGAGGACATGACCGGTCGCGCTAGCGCGACCGCCCAACAGCTGCGCGACGCATTGAGCGATATCATTCAGTCAGCGGGCCTCAACTGGGTCGTGTATGGCGAGTTCTCCGGGGTCCACATCTTCACCAACGGTGACGACATGGACCTGTCGCGCGAGGATATCTATGCCGGACAGGTAGACTACCTCGATCTTAGACGCCGCCCTCCGGAGATCACCGCCGCACTGCGGCAGGGCTTGATCGCACGCGGGGTCGATTTCGCCGGCTGGCCGGGGGCCATCGTCTCGGCGGTGCATTCCGGCGCCGACATCGATCGAACCGCCAGCGTCTTCGCAGAGGTTGCCCACATGTTCAAGGAAGAGCTCGTGGCGGGGTGATGCGCGCCTTTCTGCTTGCCCTCCTTGCGACCTTGCCGCTGGGTGCCTGCGGCGACAAGAGCGTCGGTTCGAAAGCGCCCACCCTGCTGGCCGGCGACTACGAAATCCTGAACACCCGCGATATCGACGAGCTGCGCCAGAGGGGCGGGGAGGCCTACACCATCGGTGGATCGTTGCTCATCTTCGGTTCAAAGGTGGAGGATCTATCCGGTCTCGAAACCTTGACCGGAATCGGTCGAAGTCTGGAGATTCGGTTCAACACCAGACTGACCTCCCTGGGCGGGCTCGAAGGCCTGGTCAGCGTCGGCGATAGCCTGATGGACACGGGGATTCGTGTTTCCCCGCTGGAAAACCCTTCCAACAAGAGCCTGCACGTCATCGAGGGATTGATCGTCACCGACAATCCGGTGCTGGCAAGCCTCCAGGGCCTGGACAGCCTCCGGTTCGTCGGGGGCGGTCTTTCACTGATTTTCAATGAGACGCTGACCAGCCTCAATCATCTGGGTAACTTGACGCGGGTCCGCGGCAGCGTCGACCTCATTGCGCATCCTCTGCTCGAAGGCCTCACCGGATTGCAGCGATTGGAGCGGATCGAGGGATACCTGGAGGTTGGCGCCAACCCGCTCATAAGCGACTTGCAGGGACTGGAGGGCTTGTCCACTGTCGACGCCGATCTGATCGTCTGGTTCAACGACGGATTGACCTCCCTCGATGGGCTTCAAGGACTCGAGGTCGTCGGCGGGCCGTTGACCATCGATCGAAACCCGTTGCTCTCACAAGAGCGGGTGCAAGCGTTCGTCGACAGTCTGATCGCCCGGGGGTACGAGGGAGAAGCGATACTCGGTCCGGACTAGGGTTCGGTACAGGTGAAGTCGCGTCCTTCGGTGCAACCGGTGTGACAGCCCAGACACGAAGGCAGCTGTCCCTCGCGCATAACCTTGCCTCTGATATCCAGCTCCTGCCAGCTCCAATCTCCCGACAACGGCGCTGTCTGCGCCTCGCCCTTTCTCATGCTGACGAAACCGGCGATCTCGGAGCAACCGGGATCGGCGTGAAGCACCTTCACGAGAACCGATCCAACCGGTAGCGGATAGGCGCCGTCGACGTAGGCGCCGGCGTTCTCCGCATCGGCGAACACGACGATGTTGTGGCCGTCGTGGGCGCTGCTGAAGCGACAGTCCCGCACCTGGATGTAGGAGGCGGAGAAGTCGGTTGGATAGAACGGTTCCGGTCCGCTGGAGCCGGTAGCTTTATCGTCGCTGCATTGGGTGAGAGTCAGGCAGATTGCCGCCAACAGGAGGACCGGGCGCTTCGGTGTCACTTGCGCACAACCCGGATCCGGTTGTTGTGGGTATCGGCGATGTAGAGGTTCCCTCGCCGGTCTACATCCAGACCATAGGGTCGATTCAACAACGCTTCCAGAGGATGACCTCCGTCGCCACCGTAACCTATCTCGCCGCACTGCCCGACCAGCGTGCGGATGATGCCGTCCAGATCGACCATTCGCACGCAGTGGTTGAAGGTATCGGCGATAAACAACCGCCCCTCAGCCCCGACTGCTACATCGCACGGCCAGCCCAATATCGCCTCGGTTGCCGGCACCCCATCACCTTCGAAGCCGACGCCCCTGGAGTTGAGGATGTGGCTCTCGATCTCGATGTCACCGCCCTGAAGATCCGGGTCTCGCTCGGTGAACCCGGCGACGGTTGATATAATGCCGGTCACCGCGTCGATTCGCCGAATCCGATTGTTCATGGTGTCGGCGATGAAGATGTTGCCATCCGCGTCGGACGTGATTTTGCTCGTAGGTGGCGCGGATTGCCCGGTGGGGGAGAAAAGCTGCGCCATATAGGCCGGCTCTTCTTCGCCCGCGAACCCCGGCTTACCGTTGCCCGCGATGGTAGTGATGATTCCGTTCAGGTCCACCATGCGAATGCGCTGGTTGGCCTGGTCGGAAATGAACATACGTCCGGCGCGATCGAAGGCGGTGGAACTGGGCAGATCCAGCGCCGCGTCGGTGGCCAGACCCCCGTCTCCGAGGAACGAGCGCGCCCCTGTCCCTACGATCCGTTCCAACGAACGGGTGCCGAAATCGTACCGCATTACCTTCGAGTTGTGCCACGCGGCCATAATCAACCGGCCCCTCGGGTCGAACGAGATGTTCGTCGGGTGGTTCAGCCCGACCTGCAGTGCCACGCCCTCCAGGGCATCCCCCAGCTCGCCCGTGCCGATCAGGGTGCGCACGACCCCACCATCTACGACGCGAACCCGGTGATTGTTCCAATCGAGGATGTAGAGCCGGTTGTCCGGCCCATAGGTCACATCCTGAGGCAGATACAATTCCGTCATCTCAGGTGCCAGGCCCTCAGGCCCCAGTCCGGAGATGCCGGTCCCCACGAGGGTGCGGATCTCGGAGTACGGCGCACCGCCGTCCGCGGGGCCGGACGGTGAGCTGTCACAGCCTGTGCCTGCGAAGCCGGCCAGCGCCGCGACGGCGATTCCTCGAATTATATGTGTTTTGAAACGCGGCATGGGTGCTCCTATGGATTCACTCGGCGTACGCGATGGTTGTAGGTATCGGCAATGATCAGACGTCCCATGGCGTCCTCCGCGATGCCGGCCGGCCGGTTGAGAGATGCTGAGACGGCGGGTCGTCCGTCCCCCGAAAATCCGGCCACTCCGTTACCCGCGACGGTGGTAATGATCCCGGTGTCGAGATCGATGGCACGAATGCGGTGATTGAGCTCGTCGGCTATCAGAAGCCGGCCGTCGCGAGTGAACAGCAGATCGCGGGGATTGTCGAACGCGGCGGACAACGCCGATCCGCCGTCTCCGGAAAACCCTCGTTCACCCGTTCCCGCAAAGGTGTCGATGCGGTCGCCGTCGAAATCTACGACGCGGATGCGGTTGTTGAGGCTGTCGGAGATGTAGAGCCTGCCAGCAGGTCCAAACGCCAGCGACCCCGCGGGCTGGGGGTTGCTCCCCGCGGGAAGCTGCAATTGTGCTTGCAGGGGCGGGCTTCCGTCTCCGGAAAAACCGGGTTCGCCAGTACCCACAACGGTGGAGATGGTGCCGTCAACCGCAATTCTGCGGATCCGCTGATTTCGCTGGTCGAGGATGTAGAGCCCCCCGTCAGGACCGAGAACCGTCTGGCTGGGTTGGCTCAGGAGCGCCTCCCGCGCCTTACCGCCGTCCCCCTCGAATCCGGCACCGGCCCCGCAGATAACCATCACCAAACCGGTCGCCGGATCGAAGGTGCGCAGCTTGTGATTATGCCAGGCCGTAAGCAGCAGCGTGCCGTCGGGCAGCGGCAGCAGCTGGGTCGGGTGATTCAATAACACGGTTGTTCCCAACGCGCCCGGAGCCACTTGATCCGATTCGTCGTAGGGGCCGTCGCCTACGAAATCGGATCCGATGACAGTTAGCAGCGTCTCGTCGGCCATTACCTTGCGCACGCGGTGGTTGTTCCAGTCCAGCACGTAGGTGTCCCCTGTGGGAGTCACCGTGACATCCACCGGCCAGTAGAATTTGGACAGCAGCAGAGGCTGGCTGTCGCCTTCCCAGCCCGGACTTCCGGTGCCGGCCCAGGTGCAAATGGAGCCGGGGTTAGCGGAACAGAGCGAGACCGGCGCCTCCGCGCCTCCGTTGGCGGACATGCCCTTATCGCCGGAACATCCCGCCAAGCTCAGCGCCACGACGCAGAAACAAAACCGCAGAAGAGAATTCACCATTGCTTCGAAAATCTTCGTTCGCCGCACTCCTCCGCTGGAGACAACAACCATTCCTTGACCCATATAGGTCGTATAAAACTCTGATGAGAATTCGCGAAATTTACAAATCCCTGCAAAACCTTCGACTTAGCCTGAATAATTCATGAATCCGCACCAAGCGAACGAATTCGGTGCGCTGGTCAATGGCTGGACGTTTTGGTAGCGGGTTGATCGAGTGCTGTCGGTCGTCGAGGTGTTGTCTGGGAGATCTGAGCCTCTTTTGGATGTCATTGGGACAGTCGGGTCCCTTGGTGGATCGTGTGCGTGGATGTAGTGGGACATCGCAAAGCATCATGAGGTGTCGAGGTTGAGGACGACGGTGCGCATCAGATCCTTGAGCGGGTATGACGTCGGAAAGTGAAAACGGACCTTGGTGGCTTGCTCCCGCACGCGGGCGCCGATTTTGAGCACCCGGAGTTGGATCGTGTTAAAGTTGGACGTCGTCCATTGGGTGCCGCGCATGCCAATCTGTTGGATCGTGTGCAGCAGCACGTAGGCCGCGCTGTGCAGGAAGAGGCGAAATTGGTTGGCCGAGAAGCGGTGGCAGGAGGTGCGGTCGGACTGCAGGTAGGTCTTGTGATTCTTGATGAAGCCTTCCGACCGCCCACGAGCGCAGTAGATCTCCTCATACAGAAACTCGGGAGTGCGGTTGCGGATATTGGTCACCACGAAGCGCGGGTTGGCTTTGCCTTGTGTGATCTCGGCCTTGTAGATAATCTGGCGCGGTCGGGGCCAGCTCTTGGCCTGATACTCGAAGCGGTCAAAAAGCCGCACCGGTTCATCGCTCTGCTCGGCCAGCGCCGCCACCAGCTCCATCAGCGGTTCGCCGAGTGCCTTGAGCTTGTTGTTGATCGCCTGTCCCAGAATGAAATCAATACCGTATCCGTCGCACAGGTCGTGCACCTCAGGGGTGCTGAAGTGTGAGTCGCCTCGTAAGGTGATCTTCGTCTTCGGCCACACCATGATCAAATGATCCAACACGCGTTTGAGGATGGCTACCGCCTCTCGGCCTCGCATTCTACGACCGGGTCGCAGCAGCGTCGTGATCAATTTGCCCGACTCCCCTTCGTAGAGATGGACCGGAAGGTAGCAATACTCGTCATAGTAGGCATGGAACAACGTGAGTTGCTGGGCGCCGTGTGCCGGATCGTCCGTGTCGTCGATGTCGATGGTGAGCTTCTTGGGCGGCTGGTCGTAAGACTCGATGAATATTTCCAGCAAAGCGAGCCCGATGCGATACAGATCCGAGCGGCTGACACTGTTTTCCAAACGAGACATGGTTGGTTGACTGGCCAAATCGTCTCCCGTCAGAGGCAGACGGTCGCACGCGGTTTTCAGACCCGGATCGCAACGCAGGTCGTCACTGTCATTGGCGTCCTCGTAGCCACAGGCGATCTGGAATACGCGCTGCCGGATGAGGTCAGTATACGTATGGTCGATATAGCTTTGATGTCGACGATCCGACATCGCCGCCACGATTCGGTCGACGATCCCGGTGCGGGCTTCCGCTTGTCGCAGAAGCAGGGCGCCCCCATCACTGGTGGTCATGCCACCGTCAAAATCAGCTTCGATCTTTTTGCCCGAGATGTTTGCAAACGATAGCGCGATCTGCGAAGTTTCCATCTGCGGTGGCCCTCTTGATTGGTTGTTGTTTGTGGGTAACCCTAACGTAGGGCAAAACAACCAGTTGTACAGAGGCTCACCGCATTTTTATGAATAATTCAGGCTAACTCAATCTCCCAGGTTAAGCAGTCGCATCGCGTTCAATCCAAGCACTTTTCGTTTCGCCTCCTCCGAGATCTCTGCCGTGATCACCCTGCCTAGCTGGTAACGAACGTCTTGCTCGGGCATGTCCGAACCGAAGAGCACGCGGTCTTCTCCCGCCCCATTCACCAGGAACTCGATCGTGCGCCCGTCGCCGAACGAAGTGGAAGTCTCCAGGTAGATGTTGGAAGACGCCTGGGAGGCGGCCACGGCCTCTTCCTGGCCGAACGGACCGTTGCCTCCGTGGGCGACGACCCATTTGATGTTTGGATATCGCTGTGACAAGCCGATGTAACGTCGAGGTTCCGGCCAACGATCGTGGTGGCTCATGATCACCATGCCGCGGGGATCGGCCCACTCGAACACGGTATCGTACGCCGGGTCATCGATAGGACGACCGAGATAGGCAGGATACAGCTTGATGTACTTCATGCCAAGATCTATGAAACAACGGTCCAGTTCGGGGACGATCTCTTCCGGGTAATGGGGATTGACGAAGCATGCACCGACAAAACGGTCTGGATAGGTGGCAACGAACCTTGCCGTCATGTCGTTGCCGTGGCGGGCGTCTCCGTACCAGACATTGAACATACATGCCCGATCGACCCCCGCCTGATCCATAAACCCGACAAAGCGCTCCGGATCGTCGTCCATGAACAACCGACCGTGGCGCCCCACATGATTGTGGAAGTCGATAACCGGCGTCTGCATCGATTACGTCTCCAGTGCCAGCAGTCGCTCGAGATTGCCGCTGCATATCAGGCGCAACGGCTCCGGCTCGAGACCACAATTGAACAGATGATAAAGATGGGCGCCCAACGGCGAATCGGGAAAGCGCGAGCCGAACAGAATGCGCTCAACACCAACGGCAGAGATGAACATCTGGACTCCGTCGGTGATGGCGTGACGCGAGAGCTCCACCGCCAGGTTGGGAAGACTTCGCATCAGCGGCAGAACCCAGGTGATGTGACGGATCTGGGTCTCGCAGAGGACCGCTTGCAACTTGGGGAACGCCGCCAGCGTGTCGTGGACCGCTTCGGGGTCGAGCTGATTGGCGTCGAGCTCCGAGCGACCTGCGGGAATGCCGAAGTTTATCGGCAACCAGACCGGAATGCCGTTGCTGGCCGCCCAATCCAGCCATGGTCCGACCACCCAGTCGCGGAACGGATATCCATGAACCGCGGGCAGCATGCGAATAGAGCGAATCCGGTGAGACCGCAAGCAGTGCTCGAAATCCTGAAGATCGTCCACCGACGGATTACAGACGAACTGGGGCACCAGTCTCGACTCGCCGTCGATCAACTGGAGCAAGTAGTCGTTGCCTTCCCGCGTATCGTAGCTGACCGCGTGCGGGGTATAGACCAGGGCTCGATCGACGTTCAATCGATCCATTTCGCCGATCAGCTCTGGAGCCGTGTCGAACGGAAAGCGACGGTTGTGCCGTCGCCCAAGAACCATATTCGCATCGAACACCGGAACGGCCGGTGTGAAATCGAGATCAATCTCGGCCATAAGTCGCCACGTATCTGCGCAGCCAATCTACACATGCGGCCACCGCCTCACCTTCGTCGCCACCGAACGGATAAAGTGCCGACAGCTCCACTAACACCGGGCCGGCGAAATCAACGGCAGTCAGAATGTCGAGGGCCCCAGCCACATCGGTCGTCCCCTGGCCGAAGACCGCCGATGGCCACACCGCAAGAGGATCGCCGACGGATTCGGGCAGCTGCACGATGTCCTTCAGGTGCACCATGCTCGTGTACGGCGCGATAGTCCGGGCGCCTCCCAGGAGCTCGACCCCAAGCCTAACACAGTTACCGGTGTCGAAGGCAGCGCCGAGGTTCTCCCTTCCGACCGCTTCGATTAGCTGCTTCAACTCTAAAGGTGTGAAATCGGCATGATTCTCCAGCGCGAGATCGAGCCGCGTCTCGGCCGCTCGGTCGCAGAGTCGTTGCAGCACTGGAGTAAGCCGTCTAATCTGATCCGCGACCGGCTCCTGTCCGCGATAGGAAGGGTAACCGGCCACAATTCGCATGAGGTCCATTTCCAGCTCTTGCGCCCGGCGAATCCATTGCAGCGCGTCCGCCTCAGCTGCCTCGGACTTTCCCATCTGCAACCCATCCGGATGGCCCCACTCGAGGATGGTCTCGCGAAAACCCGCGCTGGCCGCGCGCAGATCGCAGATCTCCGCCTTCTGGAGGTAGATGGTCTGCAACGAGATCGCGTCCAGGTCGAGGGGTTCGACCTTATCGAGAAACGCGTTCAGATCCCAACGCTCCTGCGGATCGGTCTCGCGCCTGAGAATCTCTCCGTAATAACGATGAAAGCTGAACTGGTTGACCCCAATGCGGATACCGCTCACGTGCCCGCCGCTTTCACGGCCTCGAGTGCACGCTCGCACAGTTCGGCGACCGGGCCGGTCGACCACCCCAGCCAACCGTGGAGCGACTTCCTCTCCCCCGGTTCCAGCCTGGGCGCTACCGGCCCACCATGGAGGCAGTTCAGCGCCGGATCTGTGTTCCCGCTGTACTCGTTGTGGGTCTCCCAGGCCATCGCCGTGGAACCTCTCGAGGTAGCCTCCACGCCGATTACCGCCCTACCTCTTTCGGGATCGGGCATCTTCAGGAACGAGGACTTTTCGGGTTCGTGGTGATCGTGACACTCAGCCGGAATGCCCTCCGCCGCGACGTTGGCCAGGCGTCCCCCCGCCCACGCATAGGTTCGGTCCCCCACCTGATCGCGGAAGTTGCTGGCCTCCGCCAGCTGGTAGCAGGTACCGACCCTAACCTCTTCGAGGACCTGGTCACCTGTGTTAAAAAGATCATACCGCAGCACCAGGTGATCCTCTTCGACCTGCACAACTGCATCGAGCTGCAGAGCCTCACCGTCCACCTGGCGCGACCTCAAGCTGTTGCCGTTATCCTCGGCGATCCACTCTTGGGGACCGGCCTGTGCCTGGTTGTAGATTTGACCTCCGGTGGCTCCCACGTTTTCCGAGATCCAAAGACGAAATATCTGCGACGGAAAGGCGTCCACTGAGATCTGCAGCACGGACATCTGTTTCGGTGGGTAGAGCACAAGGGGCAGCGATCGCGGGGCGACTGAAACGAACACGATTATTTCCCTTCCGGTGATTGCTGAACGGACGAGACGGCTCTTAATTCTGAGGCACTAGTGCCCTGTATCGGAAGTAGGCTTGTAAAAGGGCACCAGACAATATAGGTAATAGGTGCTATGGCTAAAGCGGAGAAAGCGAATAGATCCGCCACCGGCGGACGCAGGTTGAAGAGCGCCGCGGACCGGGCACGGGTGGCGTGGTGGAACGAAGCCCGCTTCGGCATGTTCATTCACTGGGGAATCTACGCGGTGCCGGCGGGACGCTGGAAGGGGCGGGAGATCGACGGCATCGGCGAATGGATCATGCATCGAGCTCGCATCCCGGTCAGCGAGTACGAAAAACTCGCCCCCCGGTTCAATCCGGTCCGTTTCGACGCGGAAGCCTGGGTCCAGCTGGCGGTGACGGCAGGCATGAAGTACCTGGTGATCACCGCCAAACATCACGACGGTTTCGCGCTCTTCGACTCGCCGTGCAGCGAATACGATATCATCAATGCCACTCCTTTTGGACGCGATCCCATGGCGGAACTTGCCGACGCATACAAGAAGGCGAGCATCCGGCTCTGTTTCTATTATTCGCAGGACCAGGACTGGCACCATCCCGACGGCTTTGGCAACGACTGGGATTTTGACGCGAAGGAGCAGCGGTTTTCCCGCTACCTGGAGGAAAAATGCAAACCGCAGGTCCGCGAGCTGCTCACCCAGTACGGCCCTATCGGCCTAATCTGGTTCGACACCCCCTATTCCATCGGTCGCACCGACAGCCTCGGTCTGCGTCAGTTGGTGCGAAGTCTGCAGCCGAGCTGCATCGTCAGCGGACGAGTGGGCCACGACGTCGGCGACTACGGCAGTTTGGGAGACAACCAGATCCCACAGGGACGCCTCGACGGTTTTTGGGAGACGCCGGCAACCATGAACGACACCTGGGCTTTCAAGACCGACGATCGCAACTGGAAATCGGCCAAAACACTGCTGGCGTTGCTCGCCGAGCTCGCCGGCAAGGGTGTAAACTATCTGCTAAACGTCGGGCCCACAGCCTCGGGCTTGATTCCTCAACCCAGTGCAAAGCGACTTCAGGCAATTGGTGCCTGGATGCGGATATATGGCGAGGCGATCTACGGGACCGACGCGAGTCCGTTTCCCTACTCGTTCAGCTGGGGGGCTGTTACCCGCAAGGGCAACAAGCTGTTTCTACTGTTCACCACCTGGAAGGGAGGTCGCTTTACCCTGTTCGGCCTGCGCACCGAGGTTCTTCGCGCTTACCTGCTGTCGCAGCGCAGCACTTCTCTCGCGTTCGCACAAACCCGCTCAAAACGGCAAGACGTTCTTTCCATCGAGCTGCCGACCAAGAAACCGAACCCCTATGTCTCGGTGATTGCGTTGGAGCTTGCCGGAGCTCCGAAGGTCGACCCCGCCCCCCTGCAACAACCAGACGGCACCGTGAGACTATTGCCGAGCATGGCCCGGCTCCATCTGCCCCGGAAGGGTCGCCGCCTCGCCCTGAGCCACAGCGGTGTGGTCGAAAACTGGCACAACAAGGCGAACTGGATGAGTTGGCGAATGAAGGTTTTCAAGCCTGGGAAGTACCTCGTACGCCTCGTTACCGGCACCCTGCGGTACACCCAGGGTCACAGTATGGGACACCGCGTGGAGCTGACCATTGGCGGTGACCGCTTGATCCGTGTATTGCGCGCCGACGAGAAGCTACAGATGCCAACAGCGCAGTATTATCCTGAGATCGCCTCAAATCTGGGGAAGGTCCACGTCGACCAGACAGGAACGGTAGAGGTCAAGCTCAAGGTCTTGCAGTTCAACAAAACCGCCAAGCCGGGATGTGCCCTGGCCTACATCGACATCGTACCGGCTGATTGACAGAACGCTCGCTGTCGTTGACGCCGACGCCACAGGGCCCCGTGCTGAAAAACACCGTGTAGGAAGTATTGAAGATGGCTTACGACGAGAAAATTGCGACCCGCGTGCGCAAAGCGCTTGCACGCAAGAAGACGGACGAACGAAAGATGTTTGGCGGTATCGCTTTTATGTTGAACGGCCACATGTGTTGTGGCATCAGCGACGACAAGGTCGTTTTGCGGTTGGGTAACGAGGGCGCTGCAGCCGCTCTGGAGGAATCAGATATTGGGAGATGGACTTCACCGGCAAGCCGATCAGGAGCATGGTTTACCTCACCAAAGGCATACATACCGACCAGAAAAAACTGAAGAGGTGGATCGATCAAGCAGCCAAGTTCGTCTCCTCACTGCCGCCGAAGTAGAGCCCCCACACATCAGGCCGTCCCTGGCCTCAGAACTTTTCTGCAGTCGGCTCAGCTGCCGAAAAGCCCGTAGGAGCCGATCTCCTCCAGGTCGGACACCTCAGGCTGAACCTCGCACCGCTCTTCGATTGCTTTCTGGAAGGCGCCAAACGCCGCCAAATTGCCCAGCGGATTCGAGCCGTCCGTTGTTTCTATCGAGGCGATATGCACAAAGCTCACTCCGTCCTCGAGGACAAACGATGCATAACGAACGCCGGCCGGCGCCGCTGCCTTCAACTCCTCGAACACCTTCTCTATTAACTGCCTGTTCTCAGCCGCCCTGTCGGCTTTCACCTTGTAGCGGACCATAACTCTGCGCATTTCGTTCCTCCTCCTTACGGTGCGGGCCAGAGATTGATCCGGCCCTGAATCTGTGACTGGTACCACTCCACCACGGCTCGCAGCCCATCTTCCAGAGAGATCGTCGGATTGTATCCCAGGACGCGGCGGGCCTTGGATATGTTCGCCTGGGTGCGGGTCTGATCCCCGGGGCGGCAGGGTTGTGTATCGATGCGGGCCGATTTTCCGGTGAGCTTTTCCACAATCTCGATCCCTTCGCCGGTGGTGTGGGCCACATCGGTGCCAATATTAAACACCTCACCGACGCAGGAATCGAAATTATTCAAGGCCGCAACCATTCCGTCGACGATGTCGCTCACATAGGTGTAGCTGCGGACATGCTTCTCGCTCCCCTCGAACAGCGGGAACGGTCGATCTTCGAGGATAGCACCGACCAGCTTAGGGTAGAGTTTCTCCGGGCGCTCTCTGGGTCCGTAGACAGAGAAAAGTCTCAGCGAACAGCAGGGCACTTCCCGGTCGCGAAAAGCCGCAAGCATCAGCTGTTCGGCAGCGAGCTTGGTCACCCCGTAGTGCGAAGTCGGCTGGGGCTCCGAGGTCTCGTCGCCGGTGGCATCGGCGCCGTAGACCGAAGAGGTGGAAGTGTTCAGCATGCCCTGTAGACTCTTGCCTTCAGAGGCGACTTCGAGCAACCGGTTTGCTGCGACAATATTATTCCGCACGTAGGAATCGAAGGAAGTGCTACCTGAGATCCCCGGTTGCGCCGCCAGATGGAAGACGTACTCCACGTCGTCCATCAGGTGCTTCAGATCATCCACCGCCAGATCGCTCGAGTCCAGGCGTACCCCTGCGGCACGCAAATCCTCGAGGTTCAGATCCTTTAGGGCAGTAGTGTAATGGTTGGTCTTGCAGTCGACGCCCAGAACATCGTGGCCGGCGGCCACGAGCCGTTCGCAGAGGTGCGATCCGATAAAGCCGGCCGCACCCGTTACGAGGATTCGTTTGTTGTCTTGCAAGAGATCAGGTGTTCCCGTGGTGACTTGCGCGCGGTTGAATGAAGCTGGGCGGCAAACACGCCTCAGGGCAGATCCGCCAGGCCCTCCACCATGCCCCTCAGTCGCGGATTCGAACTATTGAGGAAGTTTTCGTGAGGATCGAACGCCGCCAACGCATACTGCTTCAAGGTCACGACATCTTCCGGCCGCTGCGGTCGCGCGGCGAACTTCAAGGCAATGTAACGTCGGCCGTGGCGGCCACCGAACATCCCGTGCCAGAGACAGTGGTCGAACAGGGCCACATCCCCAGGGTCGGATTCCAGGGGGACGAATGGCACCTCCCTCCCGTCCAAGCCGAACGGTTTCTGGTCCCGCAGATCTTCCTGAGGTCCGAGATCCTCGTGTAGGGGTAACCGGTGCGACCCAGGGAGCACACGCATGCATCCGGTTTCCCGGGTTACCGGCTCCATGTAGATCATCATCTTCAGCTGTCGAAACGGGATGTTGTGTTTCTCTTCGGGCCGGTAGTACTTTCGGTCAGGGTGCCAGTGCAGCTCGCTGTAGTAGGTCTCGTTGCCCTCCGATCCGATCCAAATGAAATCGGGGCCGAGGAGCGTTTCGGCGGCCTTGTAGATGCGGTCATCGCACACCAGCTCCGACAGCACGGGAAGGCGCTCGACAAAATGACTCAGCCGGCGGTCACCGATCTCCGACTCCGGCGTCAGATCTGTGTCCCCCAGGGCGTTAGCCGCCGCCATGACCTCTGACATCTCCGTAGCCGTGAACAACCGTGGTCTTTGCAGAAAACCGAAGGTGCGAAAACGTGCGACCTCGCTCGGTTTCAGCTCGGTTACCAGCATCTCGATGCCCAACCCATGAGACCTCCCCAAAAAGCCCGGGTATACTGTCCCCACCCATCCCAGATGACGGCGTGACTTCCCTCACCCCAGGCTGGCCGCGAGGCCACGGCGATTACGCGCCCCTTCCCCACCTCTAGCAGCGCCACTGCCGGGTGTTCATGCTCATCGGTGAACGACAGCGTTACTTGCGCCTGAGCCGTGGCTTTAGCCGGGGTCCATCTGGCGATCTTGAGGCGCTCGCCGGGACCCATCAACAAGGAATCGGTGGTCGGGTGCGCGGTTGCCTGACTCAATCCCAGCGGCGGATCGCATACTTGTAACCTTCCGTCTCCGTCGGGCACCAGGGGCGACAGAGAACCCAGAGCCTGAGCCAGGTCTCCAAACGGTGCGCACAGCAGCAACCCGCCCCCATCCCGCGTCCAGGCAGCAAGCTCGTCGATCCGTTCTCGGGGCCACCCATCACCCACGATGCAAACCACAGCCAAACCTTCCAGGGTATCGGGCATCGCCGGACCGGCCTCGCTCCACTCTGCATGGAATCCGCACTGGAGGGCATGGGAGCAGAAATGAAGGTAGTCGACCTCGTGATCTTCGACATTCGGATCACTGATGGCGAACACGCGACGACCGCCGCCTTCGAAAGGCAGGTGAGCGGTGGGACGCTGGGACTCGCAGGGAACGATCTCTTCCGTTTGCAACATCACCCGATCGTGCTCCAGATACGATACCGCTAGCTTCACATAATCGTGACCCGGCGGCAACGCGACGCGCGCACCGAGCGGCTGTCCGGGGCTTGAGTGCCCCTCCAAGAGGTTGGAGTGCAGCAAGACACCATCAGGCGCCATCATATGCAGGTTGACCGTTCCGATGCGGCGGTGCGCTGAGTGCACCCGTACCACAACCTGCTGATCCTTCTCCCGATCGACGGTTATTCCACAGTCCTCGCCCACGACGACGAAGTTCCTTCCCCCCATACCGAGGGTAACGTCAAACCCCCAAACAGCGGTCTCACCCGGTGGCAGGCTCATATGGCAGATTCCCTGCGGGGTGAAGGCGCGCCAGGCGTGCCAGAACAGCCCGCGGAATGGCTCGAACCGGCCGTGAAGCAAATAGAATTCGTCGCCGTCTCCGGGGCCCAAGGCATACCACCAAGCGGGGCCGTCCAGATCCCACGGAATCCGGTCGGCGACGTAGCTGTTCAGGTCGAGGGTGGCGAAGATCGGGCTGGCTTCCTTTACAACGGTGCGCACGCGGCTTTTGCCGCAGCTGATCCAGGTTCGTTTGGGCGCCACGAACCAGGAGGAGCGGGGCGGTTCGCCACTTTGATGGAAGGAGTGAATGTCCCAGTCCGACTCGAAGGTTCGTTCGCTGCCGTTCTCCCACACAACGTCGAACGCGAACCAGGCGGAGTCATCTCGAAAGCGGTAACGTTTTTCATAGACGAAGGAGTAGCCGCCCAGATTCTCTGCCTCTTGCCGGAAGGCAACCGTGGTTTCATCACCTTTCTTTTCCTGTCGCCAAGTCCACGGCAACGGTTCTAGAGTCGCGGTCTCTTCCGCACCCTCGAAAACCCCGACCCCCATCTTGAGGCGTCGGCTCTCGTCTCCTTCGAACGGAAACATCTCGAACAGCTCGTCGGGCAAACCGAAGGGAGCCACGTTTTCCGGGTCGATCATTTCGCTCATGAAGTACTCGCGCCCGGTGGGCCGGTAGATCAGCGACTGCAGGCGACCGCCCCAGGTGAATCGCTGACCGTAATACTCCTCGCCTACCTTTTCGGGGAATCGCAAGACGGCGCGCAGCCAGTCGTTCTCGACCACGACCTCACGGTCGCCGTCATCGTCTACATCCTCGAACCGTACCCGTACTTCGCTCATTCGTTGCTGCCGAGCTGGCGAAACCAGATGTTGCGGTAACGCAACAGGTCTCCATGGTCTTGGAGTTCCAGCGGACCTGTTTCGGCGTGCTCTTCGTATTCAACAACATTTCGATGGCTCGTGGGACCGAGAAGCTCGCGGTCGTGATGGACCACGGCGCCGTTGTGTATCAAGGTGAGACGGGCAGGGCCCTCCAGCTTTCCCCCGTTGAAACGGGGACCTATCCAGACCAGATCGTAGGTTTGCCAGCGTCCCGGTTCGCGGCAGGCGTTCACCAGCGGCGGATGCTGACCGTAAATGGCGGCCGCGGCACCGTCGGCATAGGTCGGGTTATCGAAAGAGTCGAGGACCTGTATCTCGTACTTCTCCATCAAAAACACGCCGCTGTTTCCCCGGCCCTGGCTGTCGCCTTTGACCACCTGGGGTGTCGCCCACTCCACATGCCACTGTCCGTCGCCGAAGTGCTCACGGGTCTGGATGCTTCCGTTGCCGGGGATCACCTCCATATAACCGTTCTCCACCTGCCAGCTAGCGTCTCCGCCTTCTCTCCTCACCCAGCTCGACAGATCGGCCCCGTCAAACAACACGGTGGCGTCGGACGGCGGAGCGCCCGGCGCTTCTTCTACGCTGGGCGTCGCTGCAGTGATCACCGGAGGTTGAGGACGTTGGGTATCGTGGACCTTGTAGTTCAGTCCCGGTATCTGCGGCGTATCGTCGTAGCCCAGTTTGTTGTCTGCCATCGTCTCCCTTCCCTTTGTTCGGTTGTGTAGTTAACGCGCGTCCTACGACTTCACTTTTGGCGATCGGGCAAACGCGACGGGTCACGCGCAAAAACAGTCGTTCTGCGTGGGAATATATGAAGGGGTAAATGCCGGAGCGAATGCTGCGACGACGAAAGCTCGGTGGCTCTAGCCTGGGCGAATGAGTCGCGCCAGCCGCCCACCTGGTCAGGCTACCTATCGACAATGAAACGAGCATTCTCTATGCTGTGGGGTTGGACGGCGATTCGAACTCAACCTCCCTCGAAAAACGTGATGGAGAACCAGTCATGGAATCAAAACGAACCGTCGGGGTGCGCTCGATCGTGCTCAGCGACGTAAAACACATCAAGGTCCACTATGACGACCATCTCTACATGTTCGCTCCGAATCGGGGAGGCATCTGGAACTTCGGAGACGGCGAGATCGCTGTCGCCTATCTAGCCGTGCCGATGGATTACGCCGGCGATCTTCCGCCTGGATACAACAGGCACAGTGGCGGGCCGCGGTCCTTTCGAGGTGTGCACGAGAAGTGGGGCGGTGAATCCGGCGTGATGTTGAGCCGCTCCCTCGATGGCGGCGAAACCTGGCCGGAGAGCGAACGCCAATGGATCTGGAACAACGACCGCACCATCGACGAGACCCTTGACTGGCTGCGCCCCCGAGACATCGACGAGCGGGAAAAGATCGACCTGGGCGATGCGGACTCCATCATCCACTTCTGCCACAGCGAGTATCTGAAGTTCCCCATTGGCGGATCGGCCAATCAGCCGAACAAGGAGCTCAACTTTCACCTTGGAAAGCTGAAACACAATCCATCATTTTGTGTGCGCAGCCGGGACCGGGGTCGCACCTGGGAAAAGGAAGCAACCTTGATCGACGCCCCACGCTGGGCGCCAGGTGCAGGCTACCTGAGCGTCAATCTGGGACACGTGCGTTTCGACAACGGGGTTCTAGGCATCGTGGGAGGCATCTACCGGCGCAACATCTGCGCCTATTACGCCAGCTACAACAACGGCGTAACCTTCGAATACGTCAGTAACGTTGCCCGCATCAACCCGGACATTACCCCCTTGGACGGCGACATGTTGGCGGGATACAACTACTCCGGGGTGCACAAGCTTCCCGACGGTCGTTTGATGACCTGTATGCATCAACACTGGGGAGCGACCCCCGATTTCGAAACCCCGTGCGTCGCTTTCTCGACCAACGATGGCATGACCTGGTCGAATCCGGAGTTCGTCACCACGCCCGGCACGTTCTGCGGCCCTGTCACCGGTCCGCGAGCGGAGTCGGCTCCGCGAAATGAAGAAGGGATCAAGGACAACTCGCGGCAGCGTTGTCCGGTGGCGCTGGTTCTACGCGACGGGCGCATCCTGATTCTGTTCGCCCGGCGCACCGCGGATCGCGGATGCCGCGGAATCATCGGCGTCGTCAGCGATGACCTGGGGGAAACCTGGAGCGAAGAGTTCGTCGTTCGCGGCGACGCCTACTGCTGGGATCTGGGGTATCCGGTGGTCACCGAACTCGCCGACGGCAGGATATTCACCGCGTACTGGTGGACGGAGAAGGAAGGAGACCGGCCGATTCCCGAGCCCGAGCTCGTGCGATTCATCGCCGGGACCACCTTCCGGATAGATTAGAGCGAGCCGTAGAACACATGGCCGTGCGGCGTGTGGATCACAACCGGCACCCGCGCCAGGCAGGCGGCGAGCCGACCGACCAAGCCCGCTTTTGAAATGTGGGTGTGGACGATATCGTAGTTGCCTTTGCGAATCAGCCGCCACAATTCCCACACCGCGCGCAAATCGGCCAATGGGCTCACATTGCGCACCAGATGCGGCGCAACGGCGAAGTGGACCCCGCGCTCCCTGGCGATGGCCTCGGTCGGGCTGCGTTCCCCGACGGTCGGACCCGTTATCAGCGCCGATTGGTAGCGGCTGGCATCGGCCTCGGCAACCGTCAGCAAGGTATTCTCTGCCGACCCCTCCAGGTCGAGCCGGGTGATCGCGTGCAGGACCTTTATTTTGCTTTCGCCCATCCACAACTCTCCCACAGCCTGGCCGCCTGACGCCGGCGGTCGAATTCCTCGCACACCCGCGCCTGCCCCTGCGCGCCCAGTTGGCGGCGCAGCGCATCATCCCGCAAGAGATGGACGATGGCCTCAGTCACCGCGTCGGGGTCTTCCGGGTCGACGAGCAAACCGCTCTCCCCGTCGGCCACCGCGTCCTCCACCCCCCCCGATCGCCCGGCCAGGACCGCAGTCCCGGCGGCGTTGGCTTCGAGATAGACGATGCCGAAACCCTCCACCTCCCCCGCGCCGATCTCGCGGCTGACCATCGAAAAGAGATCCGCCGCCGCATAACACCGACCCAATTCGGCCTCGGTGACAAAGCCGAGAAACTCCACCCGCTCGGCGAGGCCCTCGCTTTGGGCCAGCTCTTCGAGGGCCTGGCGGTGCGGCCCGCTGCCACCGATGGCATAGTGGACGGTGGGGATCTGTTCAGCCACACTGCGCAAAGCCCGGATCACCGTGTCCTGCCCCTTGCGCTCGACCAGCCGCCCGAGGCTCAACACGACCTGTTTCCCGCTCCAACCATAGGCCGCACGGACCTCCTCGCGGTCAATCGTCGCGGTGAAGCGCGCAGGGTCGATCGAGGGGTAGACCAGCTGTATCCGCTGTGCGTCGACTCCGTTGTCGACCAGACATTGACGGGTAAATTTGCTGATGGCAACCACTTTATCCGCTCCGTGCAGGATGCGCCTGAGGATCTGCCCCCAGCCGATGCGGCCATCGAACTCGAGCAGGTCGGCACCGTAGGCATAGACGCAATACGGAATCCCCAATAAGAGCCGGCACAAGTAGCCGGCGAAACCCGTCGAAAACATCTGGCCGCAGTGAATCGCGCGAACCGAATTCCGACGGCAGAACTTCCATGTGGCGGCGAAGATCTGTTGGGCCTTGAAGATCTTGCTAAAATGCCCCCCTTCCAGGCGCAGAGGTACGCGCACGACGCGGCAATCGAGCCCGGCGTCGATGGCCGCGGCCCCCTCCATCGCCGGCGCCATCACCACCACGTCCTCGGAGGGTAGACAAGACCACAAGTCGTACAGATAGCGCGATTGCCCCCCGGAGACGGGCGGGAAATCATTGCTGATCATCAACACGACCCCGTCCCTCATCTGCGTCCCCGTTCGGTCAATTGCGCCTCCAGCGCTTTGCGCTCTGGACACCAGCGATCTTCGCGTCCTCCCAACGCCAGTACAAACCGCGCGCGCAGCTCGGGCTCGAGTCGGGCATAGGCTTTGATCAGGGACTGGTCATTTTTATGGGGTTGAAAATTGCCCAGATAATAAATATAGGGCTTTGTAATGCCATAGCGCTGTTGCACCGCGGCCAACGCCCCGACATCTTCACTTGGCCGATAGCGTGAGGATAGGGCAAATAAATGGCATTATCGCCGGTAACGGCAAGGTAGGCGAGTTTGTGCCTGGACGATTTGTTGGGTCGTTTGGCGGGCGTGACAGCCGACAACCCGGGAAAAGCGGCGAAGCGGCGCAGTGCGGGGTGGATTTCGGTTCCTGAACGGGATGTAGACGCTAGGGTCACGGCGGCACAGGTACACTTCACCCACGCGCCCGTGACAAACTCAGGCGTAGGCGAATTTCGGTTGGAGATGTGGTCGCACCGGTGCGATGGGCGGCGCCCGCACGGGCAAGCCCATACCGTGCAGATAGCGGCGGATCGAACGTGGGTTGGTGAGAGCGGCGATGATCTTCATACGACCACCACAGTCCGGACAGCGCCTCACATCGATGCGAAAAACCCGTGCCAGTAGGGTGGTCCAGGAGCGGCGATAGGTTTGCGTCTGACCCTGCCCGGAATGTCTGCCGCTACAGGTCGCCTCGTCGGCTTCGGCTTGCCGCCCGGGCACGATGGCGGCGCGGTCGGCGGCGTTGGGTGCCAACACCCCGTGATAGCGAATCAGATTGAGCCGCGGTGGCGGTACCAAAGCGGCGAGTTTCTCGATGAGTTCGAGGGGGAAGAGGACCAGGTGGGTGGTGCCATCCGCCCACGGGGTTTTCAAGGTGTAGGTCAGGGTATCGGCGTCGAGCGGGCGCAGACGGCCTGTGGCCAGGGGCGGGCGCATCACGTAGCGGCACAGTTGTTCCAGTCGGCTGCGGTTCTCGGCGGCGATGCGGGTAGCGGCATGCAGCGAGAACCCGCGGGCGGCGAAGCACAGGGGACCGGCGCGGACGCCCTGCTGCGGGTCGATCAGGCGACGCCGGACCCGTTGCCCGGCACGCTCACCGGTGGCCACCCGGCCGTTTACCGCCGCGGAGGTCAGGGTGGCTAGCAAGGGCTCTTTTTCCCACAGGCTGTCGGTGGCGCCTTCCTCGAGCAGGCCGCGTCGTTGGCACAGCCGAAGCGCTGCACGAAGGTCACCGCGCCAGAGCGGCCGTCAGCCTGACTTCGGCGCTTACCCCGGCGGCGATACCATCCTTCGACGACCCGCAGGAAGACGGCGAGCACGGCGCTTACCAACTCGCCGTCCCAGGCCAGCCGGTAGCGGATCTCGAAGGGAAGGCTCAGCACCCAAATCAGGCGTGGCCACCACCGTGCGACCGCCAAGGAACGCCGGCGACCACCCCCCATAGTTACTTTATATAATGAATGGACCTTGATAACGGATATCCTGGTATCCTTTTTCGTAACCGTTCAGGTCCCTGGGTGATGCGGCCAGGAGAGAGAGGAAACCGGTGGGCTTACCGCGACACTGCGGTGTCTTGGGGTAGAAGCGAAGGAGCTGGCTGGTGGTAGAGGGCGGCGTAACAAGCCGTGGTGAGATAGTCGAGGACGTGGCGCTCCTGTCGGCGCAGCGTGTCACGCACGGTAAGCATCCGTTCGACGAAGCGGCTTCCGTCGGGGCTGTGGGTGCCGAAGCTGGTAAGGCGCCACAGGACTCCATGCCGAAGGCCGCGCTCGGCCGCGTTGTTCGTGGGCTCGACGTCGCCGTTCTTGCGCACGAAGGTCCACAGGGCCGGCTCGATGGCGAGCAGATTGCCGCAGGTTGCGGCCGTCTTGGCGTCGGCGAACTGCTGCCCATACCAGAGTTCGAAACGAACCCGGAAGCGCAGATGGCGACTGACGTAAACCTGGAAGCTCGACAGTTGCAGGGTGCCATCGCGGATTCGATGCCACCAGGTAAACAGCTGCTCCGTATACTCCAGCAGTTTCTGACCGACACTGGCCGCCTCGCCGCCGCGCGCCACGAAGTCCTCAAAGGTGCGCCGCAGATGGGCCCAACAAACTTGGCGGCGAGACATTGGCAGATGTCCGTAGGCCGAGAAGCGATCGGAGCCGACGATCGCGGTGCTGTCGTCGCCGAGCAACTCATCGACGACCTCCCGACCGCGGCTCCGGCGAATGGCGAATACCGAGACCCCAGCTGTGATCACCACCCACAGCCAAGCCCGGAGGCGACACTCCCGCCAGCCGGTCTCGTCGAGGTTGACCGTCGGCTGCTGGCGAACGTAAGCCCGCGCGGCTTCGACGGGCTCGGCGATCGCCGCCGACACCTCTTGTTCCAGCTGGCTGACCGTGCCCGGACACAGGTGCACGCCGAAGGCGTCGGACAGCAGCGCGACGATGTTGCGCTTGCTCAAGCGGTAGGCGCCCGACAGCAAACCGACCCAGGCCTGCACACTGGGCCCGAAGGTCCGGCGCGACACACCCTCCGGCCAGGGCGCTTCGGTCAGAGTGTAGCAATGCCGGCAGCGCAAGGTATGGAACTGATACTCGATGACCTGGGCTCGCACCGGAGGTATCACGACCTCCTGGTGACGCAGCGGATGGGGATCGTCGCCGCACAACGCCTGACCGCATCGGCGGCACGTGCTCGGCTTGATCGGCACCAACTCGTCCACCTGCTCCACCGACACCAACGAGCGACCGTGGCCTTCGTGACCCGGCTGACCTCCCGGCGACCGACCCGAAGATCGCCGCTTGCCGGAGCGACGCGAGGCTTGAGAGGCCGACTCCGACGACGATGCCCTGGCGCCGCCACTGCCCCGTCCTTTTCGGCGCGCCAACTCCGTTTCCAGCGACGCGATCCTCGCGGCCTGTTGCTCCACTACCTGCTCGAGGTGCGCGACTCGCTCCATGGCATCCAGCAAGTTGACCACCAGCGCCTGCACCGCCTGTGGCGTGCGTCGCCAGTCGCTGTCCGAGATCGATGGAGGGGCTTGATTCACGGCGTCGCCAGTACCCGTAGAAACGTGCGGACCAACCAACCGATTCCAAGATACCAGCGAACGCCGAAACAGAACAGTTCTTTCTCAAACCATTGATCCCACCGTGCGGGACTGAACGCTTACCCTTTTTCTTCACGCGTCCCTCAACCAGAGGAGCAAGCCTCCGCCGTGCCCTTCCAATCCTACGACGCCCTGATCGACGGCATCGACGAGGTCATCGTCGCCCAGAAGGATCTCGGCACCCAGGCGCGTGGCCGCCGCCTCGCCCTCAGCTACTGGGAGATTGGCGACGCCATCCACGCCCACCAGCTCGCCAACGAAGGCAAATCGACCTACGGCGAGCGCTTCTTCATCCGCCTTTCAAATGACCTAAACTTAGACCAGTCATTAGTTTACAACATGATCCGCTTCCGCCTCGGCATGGACGTGAGCCTCTCGGCTCATCCGGCTCTTATCGTCCAGCCGCTGGTCGAAGCAGGGTCCAATGCGCAAAGAGCCGCGGGTCGCGTTGAGCGACCCGTCCAAGCCACCTGCGGGCTTGGCGAGGCGCATGGCGCATGGATTTATACTTCCGCCGCGTCCACTTCTCCAAGATCCGGTTGAAGTGGTTGAGAAACGGATACAGGGCCGACGGGTAATACTGTCCGTAGTAGTGAAGCCAGCCGCGCATGATAGGATTAAACATGTAAGCCAGGTCGCTCAGCTTCTTTTCCGTGCGCCGGTGCAAACGCCATTGGCGCAGGGTACGGTGCATCGTCTTCAAGGCCGACCGACTCACCGCCGGGCTGAAACTCACGAAGGGACCTCTCGGCCCCTTCGAGCTCCGCGGGCGAAACGTGTATCCGAGAAAGTCAAAGCTGATCTCGGGGTACTGACCTCGCCGGTTGGAATCTTGGCAGTAGACCAGCCTCGTCTTCCGCCGATTTAGTTCCAGACCACACGCAGCCAGCCTGTCGGCTACCTGCTCACCTAGATGCTGGGCTTCTTCTTCACTGCGACAATGACAGATGACGTCATCGGCATAGCGCTCGAAAGGGATATGTGGACGGGTCTGTCCCATCCACCGATCGAGCGCATAGTGGAGATAGAGGTTCGCCAGCAAGGGACTGATTACGCCCCCCTGTGGCGTGCCTTTCTCTCGAGGATGCAGCGTCCCATCTTCCGCCTGCATGGGCGCCTGAAACCAACGCTCAACATAGAGCAACACCCATTTGCAGTCGGTGTGTTTACGCACCGCCCGCAACAGGAGCTCGTGGGCCAGCGTATCGAAGAAGGCGCGGATGTCCAGATCCATCACCCAGTCGTATCGCCAGCATCGCTGCCGCGCCACGTCTATCGCCTGGATCGCCGACTTCCCCGGGCGATACCCATAAGAGTCTACCTGGAAATATGGCTCCAGCAGCGGCTCCAAATGTTGCTTGACCACCGCTTGTGCCACCGGTCCGCAACCGTAGGAATACCCAGTGGCCGCGTACCGCCATCACTCTTGGGGATCTCCACCCGGCGCACCGGCGGCGGAAAGTAGCTGCCCGACGACAGTCGATTCCACAGTTTGTAGAGATTGTTGGACAATCCCTCCTCAAACTCAGCAATCGACTGATCATCGACGCCCGCCGCTCCCCCATTGGCCCGTACCCGCTTGTACCCACGCTGGCGCGGCTCAACAAAGTCCTCAGACACCGAGATCTGACTGAAGAGTATGAGTCGCTGCGCAAATGCGGCGTCCTTTACGAACGGGCAGCCCGGGCGACCATTGCGGTGCGCGGCCGACTGCACCGCGTGCTCATGGAGCTGTTTTGCGACTTCTCCTCGACCAAGAGCTTCCTCTACAGCACCTCGGGTCGCGCCCTGATCGATAAGTATCGCTGCAACCCCTATCGCATCGTCCGTGCGGGTCGTACCCGCTTCGAAAGGGCCATGCGGCGGCGCGCACCGCGTATCCGGCAGCGCTCTTTAGGCCGGCTCTGGGAAGACGCCACGTCCTCCGCGCGCCATCAACGCACGCGTGAATACATTGATCTCCTTGAGCTCGAGCTCAGCCAACTGTGGGAGGAGTTCCTGCTCCACGAGCAACGCAAGACCACCTTGGAAAAGCGCCTGATTTCGCTTCCGCGGCGCTTGCGCCAGAAAGATCCGAGTCTACCCACTCCGACGAGGGGCGTCATCACTGCCAAGAATCTGGCGCGCCTGATCGGTGAAACCGGACCGATCAGCGACTTCACCTGCGCTGCCTCATACGAGCGGCAGGCAGCCTGAAAAGACACACAGCGAGGAACTGGGCCCGGGATGACCGTTAGCGATTCGTGACTCCTTCAGGGGATCACCCGCATTACAACCTGTCACTCTGGCGCCAGCTTCTTCAACATGGCCGGGACAGTATGACGGTCTCCTTCGAAGACCGAAATGAGATTATTGCCTGTTGAAGAAATCCTCCGAATCGCGAAAAGGAAGGCTTGATTCTTTTCGCCTAAAGAGATCGCTAATAGCGGCAAGGTAGGCGAGTTTGTGGCTGAGCGATTTTTTGGGTCGGTCGGCGGGCGTGGCGGCACGCGACTCAGGAAACGCGTCGAAGCGGCGCAGTGCGGGATGGATTTCGGTTCCCGAACGCGATGCAGACGCTAGGGTCACGCCGGCACAGGTACACTTCACCCGCGCACCCGTGACAGAATCAGGCGTAGTCGAATTTCGGTTGGAGATGTGGTCGCACCGGTGCGATGGGTGGCGCCCCGCGCGGGCATGCCCAGACCGTGCAGACAGCGGCGGATCGAACGTGGGTCGGTGAGGGCGGCGATGATCTTCATACGACCACCACCGTCCGGACAGCGCGTCACATCGACGCGGGTGCTGACAATTGATCTAGTACAAGCGGTAGTTTATATATAAACTCTGAGCCGATAGAGGATGTACTGGTGGCCCACAGTCTGTCTAAGATCTCGATCGGCGTAGTGTTAAGCGACAGATCCCTCGGAGTCAGCAGGTTGCTTACACGACGACCAGGGGCACGCTGGCGGGCGCGGGCGCGGACGGTCGGGTCATGGCGTCGATTGTCGGGGATCGGACCGCGGCGATCTTACAGGCGCCACTTGCGCCGTGTGTGGCCACGCTCACGGCGTCGGTCAGCAACTTCACCCATTCTACCGACCTCACGTTTGCGCCGGTTGATATCAGTTCGATGATCCGCTTCGTGCCGATAGACGAGGTGTTGGTGGCCGATGGGTTGAGCACGCACGTGATCGAAGTGGAGGTTTCGGGGGCGGCCGCCCGTTGTAGTTCATCCTTTACGACCTCAGTGGCTGTATTGATGATAATATCTCTGAGGTACTCGCTGGGGTTCAGAACATCGGCCAGATTCCCTCGCGCTTCACGTTCAAGTGAAGCTATTTGGTCGCGCAACCGATGTTCGCAGTATAGATACTGCCAGCTACGACTACAGCCTCGTGCGACTCCTATTCGATCCAGAAAAAAAGGGCACATTCCTCACGCGAGTTCTCAGCGTGGCGCCACGCCTACTGGAACGAAAGCTCCGCCCAAGTCATACTGCAACTTCCCATACACCACGGCTTCTGGTGGCCGCACGCAATAGTCGACTCTGATGGAATATCAGATCACCGACAATGGCGTTTGGTAGATTTCCGCTGAGATCTTCCCATGTTGATCCACCATTAGCCGTTCTGTACACGCCGTTGTCAGCGCCAATGTAGATAGTGTCAGAATCGGCAGGATCAACCACCACAGCATTCAGCGCGGTATCTGGAATCCCGGCGGTTTTGTCGTGCCAGGATTTGCCTTTGGTATCTGAGAAGAAGACTCGCTTACCAGTGGTGAACGAAGACGTCGTCCAGATACGATCTGTATCACTGGGATCGGCGGCGATATCAGAAATCACGGCGTCTGGACGGGGGATACTCGACGAAGTTGGCTGACTCCAGATACCGGCGCTTGATGTCAATTCATGGACATACCCAATATTTGTACCGACTAGGATTAGCGAGGCATCTATGATCAGGATTGAAGTCGCCCACTGCGAAGTGGATGATGGTTGAGGCAGTGGAATCTCCACCCATGTATCTCCACGATCGGACGACACGTGGACACTCGAGCCAGCCTGACAAACTACGTCACCCGACACTTCCATCGGAGGATAGAAGAGGGATGCGGCTGACGAATTTGGCCCAACCCATTCCCAAGAATCTGCTTTACCGCCAGTCAGCGAACGCTCCATTCCTAACCGGTAATATGTGTGGTAACAGGTGTCCGGAACTGCATCGTTAACTCCGCAGTCACCGCCGTCGCCTTGAGCCACTTGATCCCATACGGTTGAGGCTCGTCGGCTGAGAGTGCCATTGTCCTGCGTGCCGCCCAGTATCCAGTCAGTGTTGTGCGGATGTTGCGCGAGGTACTCAAATTCAGTTATTCCAAGACCCGTATTGAGAGGTTTCCAATCAGTTCCTCCGTTTGGGGACACAAACAATCCACCATCATTTGCTACATACATCGTGTCTGGATCCGACGGATCAAAAGTAATGAAGTGTTGATCAGGATGGATCGAGTCACCACTCTTTCTGCTGGCGATGTTCTCTACCTGCCAACTACCCGCGGGATCTCGCTGGCACCTATAAAGATGGATGGAGCCCAGGTAAATGACATTTTCATCACTCGGATGCGCTGCCCCGCACCAGTCGTACCAAGCCTGCCCGTTTTCGATCATGAAAGGTAATGTTTCATCATTGAAGCCGGCGGCGCCTTTGTCTTTGCGCCAGAGCTTGGAAATATTAGCGGGGGTCTCATTTGCTTTCGGTCGCTGAGCGCCAAAAACGTAGACGACATCCGGATCGGAAGGGGCATGAAAGACCTCTAAACGAATGAGGTCATGCTGATTCGGCAACACGACCCAGGACCAGCTACCGGTAACGCCACGCTTTGTCGATGTGAGCAAACCGACAGCCGTGGCTGCGTACACTTCATCAGGGGCATTTGGATTGATAGAGATGTCCCATACTGGCAACGACTTGTCTGGAGGAAGCGTAAAAACGCTGTCCCAAGTAACCCCGCCGCTGTCGCTGCGATGTAATCCGTAAACGCTGCCGACGTACAGAATCTGTGCGTCCTGGGGATCGATCGCAATATCGTAGATTGCATTCCGATCTAGTTCCGGTGAGGGCAGATGGGACCATGTTCTGCCACCATCACCGGAGTGTAGCAGGCCGACTCCGAGAGGGCTCTGTGTATCTCCTTCGCCTGTTCCCGCATAAACGATATTCGGGTCGCTAGGGGCAATCGCGATCGCCCCCATGCATAGTGTTGGCTGATCGTCTGTTAAGGGAGCCCACGTAGATCCGCCATCTGGTGAACGCCAGCTGCGGCCACCAGTATTTCATCAGGGTTTGCTGGATGGATCGCAACACCAGAGATTCGACCCGAAACCGCTGGTTTATTGTGTTCCCACCCTCTCCATATGTCTGGCCGGAGGGGATCGAATCCGGCCCGAGGAACGTCCAAGTCACGGGAGCTGCCGACACAGCCGTGCTGCTTAACGGTGATGCAGCTGCAATAGGCAAAGCTGACTTCACCCCAAAGGCTCGAAGCAACGTCAGTTAATCCCGACGGCTGTATGGAAGTTGCTCAGTGCTTAACGGTTGCTGAGATAGTGTACCTGCGGCTCGGATGATTGGAGTGGTTGTCAGGTCTGGCGATTGAATACCCCGGAGTTCATGGAAATTCCGAACGCGGGCTAGTGCTTTCCCTCCTTGCGGGGTAGGTCTCCGTGGTTCGCTTTCTCGACGCATTGCTGTCTCTTCCTATGGCTGGGTGGTGGCGGTATTCGCGCCTTCCTCTTCACTGTTCTCTTCATTGTCCTCTTTCGCTGAAGAATTTAGTCCTGGTTTTTCGGTACACTCCTCCGGTATTGGTGGTAGCCCGCGAGATACCCTGTATTGACGTTGGCGCTCTTTCGCGCGCCCGCCATCTTCAGACGTCTCACTGTCCTTTACGTCACGTTTGCCTCGCATGATTCTGCTCCGGTGTGTAAATTTAAAGGCGCATCAACCCGACTCGAACATTCCGATCGGCATAGTCTTGTCCGACTTGACAACGATTCCGTGCGGCCACCCGCAGATGCACCAGAATGGGTAGTTTCAGTCGACGAATCGGCCACCCTGAGAGGTGCTCAGTTCACGTTGGTGTGCCTTCCATGAGCCAGTCGCAGCACCATTTGAGTGAATGCGTAATTGGATTGGTAAGTGTCTTTATTTACTGAGAAAGTAGACCTCAGACGACCCACTGTCGAGTCTGAAATCTTGAAGGACCGCCTAGTCTTAGTCAACGTAACCTGAATCACGTTTCGGCTTGTGATGTCCGCTCCAGCAATCGTGATCTATTGGTCTTGCTCCTGAGCTTGACCCAGGCTCCACCACCGAAGTAGAGGATGCCGTTGTCATTCTTCCTGTTATCGAGGACTCTCGCTCGCTTGTACCGGTGGTCGTGGTGCTCGAAGCACACCTGGATGCCGGATTTCTCGAAAAGCGGCACCCAGTGGCTTCGGACCGCTCTGCTGTGTGTGTAATTGAACTGCCGGTATGAAGGGTAGGCTGGCATGATAGACCGCAGAGCAATTTGGGCAGTCAGAGCTGGTTTGCAGGGTTCGCTCGAGCCAGTACTTCTGACGCCCGTGTACTTTTTGAGTGTGGTTGCTGTCGAGGGTAATGATTCGTAGGTAGGTGCCAAACTCCCATAGGTTGTAGCTTCTCTTATGTCTATGAGCGAAGACGCGGTAGAAGAATGGGGCGTCTCTGGGTTTTTTCCTGTATCCTCCATCTACCTCGTGATTGCCTATCACGGGAATCAGTGGAATCAGGAAGGCATCGGGAGTCACCATTTCCTTCCATCCTTCAAACCACGCGTGCCATAGCCTCGCTTTTGGCGAGTTTCTCGAAGGCCGCCTAAACCCACGCCCAGCAGGGGCGACTGTCAGGTAATTACCATCACTGTACAGGTTGTCGGTCAGTTGGCTGCATCAAAGAACCGTTCCCATGTGACCAAGTTTTGCCCAAGACGGCCTATTGCTCGGGATTCTCAAAGTTTCCGAAGATAAACCTAGGGTTGAACACGAAGCTGAGTCCGATTGTGGTTATGTTGTCATCCCGAAACAGGTTGTTATCTCCACGCTTCAAATCTAGCACGACCTGACCTTCGTCTTTCACATTTTCCCCTTCCGGTCGATCAAGTGTTTCCGAGGTGTCCGATTTTGAAACTTTTCAAGAGTTGCAGCAATCCAGAAGTCATTGTGAAACTGATACGCCAATCCGATACCGCCGTCGACGCTCGAATTAAAAATTCCATTTTCACCGCTTCCGGCAACTTCCACCAAATCGATGTTTGTGACGAAACCGATGTTCCGCATTGACCATCGTTTTGGTTTGGTTTCCAACCAAGGGAAAGACATCAGGTTCATGGATATGACGAAACTGCCTCTATCGCCATTCTGAATATACAAGAGTGAGTCCGTTGGGCTTATGCTCGGGTCAAGCCGACCATCTACTTTCGCGTCCTTGATCCAACGCCATCCTGTGCTCAGCCCGATTCTCAGCGACCTCTGCCCTTCCAACCTGTCTATCAGGTCACCCAATGTTTTCTTTGTCTCCTCATTGGCCTCCTTCGCTTCTTCCGCTGCCTTTTTTGCAGATTCCGAATTTTCCGTAGCTTTCTCGGCCTTTTCTTCTGCCTTCTCGGCCTTTTCTTGTGCTTCCTCTGCTTGCTCTTTTGCTGCTTCTGCACTTTCCTTGGCATCCTGGGAATTGGCCGGAATAGCACCGCAGAGCGACCAAATGACAATCGCTATGACCAGTGTTCCGTTGAACTTAATAAACTCTTTCATTTGTCCTCCTGTTGAATTGTTGAAGTCGTGCACATGCCCAAGACCTATTGCGGTTTGCGAAACCAATCACCGAGCACCTTCACGACTTCATGATTTAAGACGACGGCTAAGACCAACGTATTGAATCTGCCTGGTTATCGGTTTTAGCAGATGATCTCGAGGAGTCCGACTATTTAGTTTCTCGAGCGTTATTGAAATCCATACTGAATTCTCAAATTCATACGCCAGGCCGATCCCCCCTCCTTCAAGCATAGTTTTTTCGTTTCCCACAGATTTTCCGAGATCCAAAAGATCAAGATTTGCGACAAATCCGAGGTTATGCCAACTCCAGCGAGTACCCTGGGACTGCGCAAATGGAAATGCCATCATTCGTCCAGAGACCACAAACCTGTGTTGACCACCAACGCTTATGGACAGAGTTGAATCCTGTGATTCGATCCTTGCATCGATACCTTTGTCAATCTTTTGACCCTGAATCCATCGCCATCCAAGTCCCACGCCGAATTTCAGGCGATCAATCCTTTCCGAATCCTCGTTCTCTTCCACCAACGACGCCCTTAGTTCGTTCAATGAACTTTGCGTTTCATTCAGCAAGCGCTGAGCGTTTCTCGTATCCTCCCCGGCGGACTCCACTATT
Organism: Candidatus Latescibacterota bacterium; assembly: GCA_965217095.1. Classification (GTDB taxonomy): domain Bacteria; phylum Latescibacterota; class UBA2968; order UBA8231; family UBA8231; genus CAYNZV01. The sequence continues at coordinate 2,887,618 of OZ244235.1, read as the reverse complement.
CTCGCCGTATCAGTAGCTTCTCCTTCTGAAGCGGACAAAATCTGCGAAGGCACACAGACAACCGAGAGCAAAGCAACTACGAGGGCTCCATACCTGGGATGAGTCATTCTCCTCACGTTCTCAAATGGGGGGCATTGGAAAATTTTTAGCCGCGTCGACAACAAAGAGGATGACTGCCTTGCTTTTTAGAGAAGGATACGCGAATAAATACATTATTATGCGATAACGCAAGACATTAATGCTAATTTTAAATTTATATGACATTTGAGCAGGTCAAGTCCTGAGAGTTCTGCAAAAGTAGCCGCAGCGTGAAAATCTTCCGATCAGGCTATGGCGCGTATTTCGTTAGCGGGCGCGATGTTCAACTCCGAGGAGGTTAAGCTGGGCCTGTTAGGTCGCCGCAATACCGATACGCTGCCAGGTGTCGGCGGCGCGGATCAACGTCGCGTGCACGAGCTTCAAGCAGCTTTTTTCGGTGAAGCAGCGAGGTATGGTTTTCGTACGTCGTCGCTCTTCGACGAAACTCCGTTCAATGAGATTGGTGATGCTTACGTGTTTTCGGTGGCGCCAGGGGACGCATAGGTGATTGAGCAAGGCCTCCAGGTCGTCGCTGAGGGCGGCGCGCAGACTCGGACAGTCTTTGCGAAAGCGTTTCAACACATCGCGGGCGGTGGCTTCACCGGCTTCGCGGGTAGGGGCATCTCGAATGGCCTGCAGATGGGCTTTGACTTCGGGCCACAGATGATCGGACACCTTCGCTTTGAAGTTGAGCATGCGGTGTACCCAACAGCGGAGGCGCCAGCTCTTCGGCCACACCTCGTCGATGCACGCAACAGCCCAGGAGCGCCATCGCTGGTGACGGTGAGCGGCACGGACCAGGTCGCGAAGGAAGCCAAGCCAGGCGTCGTAACTCTCTTTGTTGCCCAGCGCCAGCGACAAAAGCACTTTGTGTCCCTCTGTAGTAATCGCCCAGGCGCACAAAAAGACTTCATTAACAGCGCCTTCCTGAGCTAGCACACTTTATGGCCGGACCACCTTTCGGCTGGATTAGCTCTATTCGATCCAGTAGGAATACAGAGATGCGTTCCGCAGCGAGAAGCGGAGCTGGACTGGCGCGCCCGCGGTTGCCGAGAAATCCCCTTCGACCCACTGCACCTGTACGCGGCGATGATCCGCTTCCAAATGTGCCGACGCCGCGGTCACCTTACCCTCGGCCTCCAGTACCTCGACTCCAATCTGCCCGCGCCGTGCGTCCGCGTTGACCCACAGGCCACCCTCGGGCAATAAAAACGGCTCCGTGGTTACCGATCCCAGCTCCCCACCAGCGTCCAGCGAGATAAATCCGTCGCGTCGCAGGACGGCCAGGCAAACGGCGAAGTGGTCTGAAGCCGGGTTCTGATAGTCCGAGTACTCCTTGCCGCCCGTGTAGTAAAACCACAGCTCGTCCCCCCGCACCAACGGGTAGGACGGGGGCATGTTCTTGGTAAGGTCGTAGGCGCCGCTGCCCAGTGGTGACCAGCGCATGAAGGTCTGCCGGTTGGCGGCACGCTCCCAGTTGTAGAGATCGCGGCTGTGCCACATCTGAATCAGCGTGAAGCGCAAGGCGTGGCTCGTCCAGCGCTCGCCGCGGGCGTGGTAGATCGCCGGCAGCGCGAGAAAAATGCCTTCGTAGCGAAAGACCCCGGCGTTGTAGATGTCGACGTTCTGCCAATGCCATGCGACGGTGTTGGGAAAGGGCCGAAGGTAGTCGGCGTTGGCAGTCTGCAGCAGCTCCTCGATGTGTACCCTTCCCAGCTCCTGATCCAGATCGTCCGTCTGAATCGCCAGTACCGGATCGGTCCAGTTTTCGAAGTCCGGACTGGTGGTGATGGCATGGGAGCGACCGTAGGTGCCGCTGCGCTTCAAGGAGACGATGTACTGCTTGCCCAGGGGATCGTAGCTGAGGTTCTGCTCGTCAAAGCTGGGAATGGAGCAGTCTAGTCGTCGCCAATCATACCCATTCGGCGACACGACGAAATCGAGGAGCATCTCGAATTTCTTGCCCGGCCACGGCTTGCCCTGTGGATCGACCATCTCGGAGTCGTCGCGCACGACCCTGCCCGTCGCCGGGTCGATGGTGTGCATGGTGAAACCTTTGTAGCGGCGAGCGGGATCGGGCTCCGTTTCGCTGTAGAGAACGCAATACGCAGGCGTATCATCGCCGCTCTCGAACTGCTTCTCGCTGCGGCCCCAGTGCAGGCCGTCAACGCTTTCGTACCAGACCGAATCGGCCAGCAGCCGAAACAGCTCAGCAGATGTATCCCAATAGGGCGTGCTTCGAGTCTGTACGCCTCTTTCGCCCTTGGCGAAGTCGGGCCGAATGACCGTACCCTTCTTCGACGGCTGGTGCAAGACACGGGTCACCCCCTCCAGCTGTGCGACACCGTGGTCGTCGATGAACAACTGCCGCTGTCCTCGTGGGACGGAGAATTCGTTGTTGTCGCCCATAGCTTCACCTTCCTGGCACTTTCACCTCGCGGTATTTCATGATCAACTCCAGGTTCGTAAAAATCAGCTGGTCCGGACGCCGCGGATCGTCGGCATCGAGGGTCATGCCTTCGGCATCGGGCACGTGGCGGTTTACGCCTATGCCAATTTCGTTCCTTCCCTGTTTCAAACTGCCTTCCTGCAGCGATATCTCCAGGCGACCGACGCAGTACCAGATCAAAGGAAAGTCCGGTTCGATGAAATCCTCGGGAGGGATGGTCTTGCCGTTGCAACTGAAAACGACGTCATCGTCGGAAGTGAGATGGCGCAGGCCTATTACGAGAATCATCTGCTCGATGGTCTTCTGAGCGCACGCCGATGCCAGATCATCCCCGACCCTCAACTCGACAGCGTACTGGTTTCCCTCTTCCAGCCGTTGCGGCAGCTGATCGAACAGCAGATAATGTTTGTCGAACCTCGCACATGAGGAACTGGACTTGAGGTCGCGCAGCAGGCTGTAGTCTTCGGGCTGCTGGAAGTCGCTCGATGCGCTCTGGTGACGGGGCCACCACACGTGAAGACCGTCGACGCCAGCGCTGCGATACAGCGAGTTTGCAGCCTGCAGCATCTCTGTGCTCGGACGTATCTGGGTGAACTGATCGCTCATAATTTCGCTGAAGCAGCCCAGTACCTGGCAGTCGGTACCGCGGACGGCTGCCACACACTGCTCCACTCCGTTGACATGCTCCACCGCGGTAGTGGATCCGACCGGCGCCAGAATATCCACCGACTTGTCGTCGATCCAGCGGGTCACATCGAGACCAACTTGCCGACGCAAGAACTCGAGACCCTTGTGAGCGAAAAACCGCGCCATTAGCCGAATGCTACGACCACGCTCACTTCCGATGCTGTCCATAGCGGCTTTTGCCGAGGACATGAACTCCGACATGATCTGGGCGCCGTCAACCTGGTCCTTCCTGAAGAAATGGGGATCGAAGCAGAAGTTGATCTCGAGGCCGTCGATCTCATAACGCCGGCAGACCTCCTCTATGGTCGCCAGACGCAACTCACGAACCTCCGTACGCCCAAAATCCAGACACTGACAGAACGCGGTTTCGGGCTTGGAGTGGGTATCGCCATCGGGGACCGGGCTCTGATACATCGCTCGGTACGCCTCTGACTCCGTCCCGCTGAGATCGGTGCGATGGCAATCGTAACCGAGCAGATATTCGCTGTGCTCGAGGGCGAAACAGCTGCCTGGAACTCCTGAGCCATCGAGGTAATGTATCGCCGGATCGGCGCGATTTATCTGCAGCTCCAGGAAAACCTCGATCCCCTGCCGATGAGCCGCTTCGATGATGGTCGTCCAAGGATCGAAACCGTGCTCCTGGAAAAGCCTGAAATTCTCGGCCAGACGCCACCAGCCCAGCGCGTGGGGGAAGGAGACATACTCCGGACCGCCGGCGCTGCGCGGTGTCAACCCATAGTCGTTCTCCAGGCGGCTTTGGATGGCTGTTACTGGCTCGCCCACCCGGGTGTCGTAACACAGAAACTGATTGCCCGCATCGACGCGGAATATCAGGGCATCCGTACCCGAGCTGACAAAGGGATAGACGAAGTCGTTCAAGATCCGCTCGCACGCCATTTCGACGCGCACTTCCGGCGGGCAGTCAGTGGGCAGATAGGCCGGTCCCTGCCACTGCAGCCCACTGTCGGCAACGAACATGCGATAGCGATCGTCTGCAGCACCCATGGTCAGCCCCGTTGGCTTCGTCCTCTGTAGCGCACCGTCAGTTCTACATTTCTCAGGATCAACTCGCCGAGGCGTCGACGATCGTCCGGTGCCTTCGCCGCAGCGGCATCCCTCTTCTTCACCGAGATGGTAAGCATGTTGTCCCCCCGAATGGGGAGGGTCGCACCCGAAAGGATCGCATCGAGACGACCGGAGACATACGCTTCGGCGGGAAACAAAGCTGCTCTGAAGGCCTCCGGAGGCACGGGCTCGCCGTTGACCTGGCATTCAAACTCGTCTCCGGGTCTTAGATGCAGAAAACGCAAGCGCAGGCGCACCTCGCCGAGTTCTCCTTTGGCTTCGGCATCGAGCAGATCGTCGGTCACCAGAAAAGGCACGGTGTTGCTGCCATCAGAGAGCGGTAGTGGCAGGTTCTCGGAGGCGACATGATGTTTGTCTCCCGCGGCCAGCTTTGGCGGATCGCCTATTTCTTTCAGGAGCTCCCAATTGGCGTGGGCGGGGTCGATGCGAGGCCACCAGTGGTAGACCCCGTCAACCCCGACACTCTCGTAGGAGCATATTTGGGCCCGCAGTATCTCTTTGGTGACGGGACGAAGGGCGAGATCGTCGTGATTCGGATTGCGAGTCCCCGCGAAGACGGAACACGCCAGGCCCTGTGCCGCCTCCACATATTTCGCTATGTAGCGGGCTCCTTCCGAGGCCGCTACGGGCACGGTGGGAACCACTATGTCCACGAGTTCCTCGCGCATCCAGCGGATGATGTCCGCACCCTCTTCATACTCCATGTCCTGATACTGGCGCTCGGTGCCACAGCCTACATGGAAACGGACTATGGCTTGAAGGCGTCTGCCGCGCTCCTCGCCCAACCGATCGAGAATGCGACGTATCTGCCGAAAGAAATCGGTCAACAGGTCCCGGCCCTTGTCTATTTCGTTGCGTTTGAAAAGGCGATAGCTGCGGCAAAAATTGATCTCGAGGCCGTCCAGATCATACCTGCCACAAATCTCCTCGATTTCGGCGAGACGGCGGGTGCGCACCTCCTCCAGGCCGAAATCGCTGGCCAGGCTGAAACCGCCCGAGACATCGCGCTGGTCGAGGTAACCCAGCATCAGCTCGGGATGCGAGAAGAAGTCGTCCGTGCCACGGGCGCGGGAGCCCGCGTAATCGAACCAGAATCGATGGCCGCCCACGTGAGTGTCGTTGATTCGGGTCTTGATATAGGCCTTCTTGCCGGCCTCGTGGAGACGCTCGATGATAGCTTCATGAGGGGGATTATAAAGTTTACTTGACATTCTGCCTTCCATGGCTTATATTTTTGCTATCAAGAGGGGAGACAGAAAATGACCCACAAAGCACCAGGCAAGGCCCAACGCAAAGGACTGACCATCGTTCAGATGATTGACATGTTCCAGACCGAAGAGGCGGCTGTCGCGTGGTTCGAGAGCGTCCTTTGGCCCACTGGGCGGTACTGCGGCAAGTGCGGCGGCGTGCGCACGCGGGAAGTTCCGAACGCGAAGCCGATGCCCTACTGGTGCACGGACTGCCGATCTTACTTTTCGGTGCGCACGGGTACGCCGATTGCACGCTCGAACGTCCCGATGCGCAAGTGGGCCATAGCCATATACCTGTGCCTGACCAGCCTCAAAAGCGTCTCGAGCATGAAGCTCCACCGGGATATCGGCGTGAGCCAACCGACGGCGTGGTTTATGCTGCACCGTATCCGTGAAGCTTGGGCAGCCGATAACGATGATCCGTTTAGCGGCCCGGTAGAGTTCGACGATACCTATGTTGGCGGCAAGCGCCGGAATAAGTCGAATGCCGAGCGCAAGGAAGCGGTCGGGCGCGGCCCGGTGGACATGACGGCTGTTGTCGGGGCTAAGGACCGCGCCACCAACCAAGTAAGTGCCAAGGTTGTGCAGGACACCGACAAGGCAACGCTGCAAGGATTCGTGGCCGACAACGCGGAGCCTGACGCCGTAGTCTTTACCGACGATGCACCGGCCTACGAGGGCATCGAGAACCCCCCCACGAGACAGTGAAGCACTCTGTTTCCGAGTACGTGCGCGGCGTAGCACACACCAACGGCATCGAGAGCTTCTGGTCCATGCTCAAGCGGGCGCACAAGGGAACCTTCCACAAGATTTCTCCGAAGCATCTTCACCGCTACGTCTCCGAGTTCGCTGGCAAGCACAACATCCGGGACTCAGGCACCCTCGACCAGATGTGCGACACCGTCGCCCGCCTCGTCGGTCGGAACCTTCTTCACCGGAACCTCGTTGCGGACAACGGGATTTCTTCCGGGGCGCGATGAGCGGAGCAATGCGCGCGCCAGTGTCTCTGGTGTTGCGCCCGCAAGATCGCGGACGGGGTCAAGCTTGGGGCGGTACGGCATGACATCTTCTCCCAATTGGTCGAATCAAACGATATGGACGGGCGACAACCTGCCCATTCTTCGTGGCATGAACGCCGAGTCCGTTGACCTGATTTATCTCGATCCGCCGTTCAACAGCAAGGCGAACTATGCCGCGCCCATCGGCTCTGAAGCGGCGGGTGCGGCGTTTAAGGACACGTGGTCGCTCTCGGACGTGGATGCGGAGTGGATCAACCTGATCGAGGCCAAACATGCGCCGTTGTACCGCGTCCTGCTGGCCGCCATGACAGACAGTGACAAGTCCTACCTCGCCTATATGGCCGCGCGGCTGCTGGAGATGCGGCGCATCCTGAAGCCCACAGGGAGCATCTACCTGCACTGCGACCCGACGATGAGCCACTACCTCAAGCTCGTCATGGACGCTGTCTGGGGCAGAAGGGCGTTCAAAAACGAGATTGTCTGGAAGCGGTCTGATGCAAAAGGGAATGTAGCTCAAGGCACAAGGCACTTTGGCAGACAGAACGACTACCTGTTGTTTTACGCCGGAGGCAATGCCCAATTTCGGCAGCCATACGTCGACCTCGAAGGGGATTACGTAGACAAGTTTTATCGGTATAGCGACCCAGACGGACGTCGGTACAAGCTTGACAACATGCTGGGGCCGGGAGGAGCCGCCAAAGGGAACCCCTCGTACGAAGTGATGGGTGTAACCCGTTACTGGCGGTATTCCGAAAAACGGATGCAGCAGCTGATTGAGGACGGTCGGGTTGTGCAGACAAGTCCGGGCAACGTGCCGATGTACAAACGGTACTTGGATGAAAGCAAGGGGAAACCCGTGGGTAGCAATTGGACCGACATCAGTTTCATCAGAGGATGGTCCAAGGAACGAGTTGGCTACCCCACACAGAAACCGTTGGCCCTTCTTGATCGCATCATCCAAGCCAGCAGCAATCCCAGCGACACAGTTCTGGACCCCTTCTGCGGCTGCGCGACGGCGTGCATTGCGGCGGAGAAGCTTGAGCGCCAATGGGTAGGAATCGATATCAGCGAAAAGGCCGCCGAGCTGGTCGAGCGCCGGATGCACGATGAGCTCGGATTGTTTTACCAGGGCGTGCACCGCACCGACCTCCCAAAGCGCACCGACTTGGGCAAACTCCCGCCGCACCGGGCGCACAGACCGACGCTCTACGGGCATCAAGGTGGCCACTGCGCTGGGTGCGCCGCGCACTTCGAGGCGAGGCACTTGGAGGTTGATCACATCATCTCCCGACGCAAGGGAGGAACGGACCATATTGACAACCTGCAACTCCTGTGCGGCTCCTGCAACCGCATCAAGGGCGACCGGGGCATGGAGTATCTGCGCGTCAAGCTTCAATTGTGATTCCCTTCATCACCAGCGGAGAAAACCAATGGCATCTTTTCGCTTTCTTCCCTCAAAAGCCAGAGTCGAGTGCTTTTATGAACTGGAATCGGGAGAGAACGTGACGACAGTGACCTATACCGTCGTCGATCCCCACGGAGAAAATCACACAGTAGAGCTCGCATTTCCTCCGGATACTGCTCTTCATACTTATCGAACCATCGTTGAAGAGCTTGAGGGATTGAAGAAACAGATGGAGGGTTTAGGCGACGCCCCGTTGTAGCCTGCCCATCTTGTGTATTCATGTATTCGCTACCTCATTTGTGATCGCAAAGACTGACTTAGGTGATTTCGTCTTGATGCACGACGAGACTACGCGCGGCATTTTTCTGGAACCACTGGTGTAGAAGCTGGCCGTTGTACTGATCTCCGATCCGCGCACCAACCACTTTGTCAAACCTTGCGAGAATTTGCGCGCGCACGGCTATAAGTTTGCTCGCTGCCATGGTTTCATCGGGATCGATGTAGCGGCCCGCGATTACGCATGCCGTCATATAGTCTACTGGCAAAGGCCCCTCCGGTTGGCGAGTCCGAGATCGCCTTCTCCGTATATAACGGAAAATTACCGGCGCGTAGATGGCTACGATGCCCAATAGAGCGATGCCAGCGAGAATGCCCCATCTGTCATCGCCTAACGGGAACATCGGTTCCGTCCAGAATCCGCTGCACAAGACGATGGCGGCGAACAACGTTGCCGCGACAGGACCTTTCCAATCCATCCTACAATCAAAGTAATTCCCCAGTTCCCGTCAAGTATTGTTTATAATCCCCTTCATGAGGGTCCCACCCCACTTCGCGGAAACGGCGAAAATTCTCTGCGGTGTTCCACAAGCCGCGAGGACCTTCGGCGGAGTAGATCTGTTTGCTGCGGTGTGCGAAAGGGTACCGATCTAGCAGCTCGACGGTGTCGCCGAGGCACTGCGCGACCTTGCTGTCGTAGAAGAGGTAATGGTTGCCTTGGCAGATGCGGTAGGTAACGCCTTCCACGCAGTCGACAATAGTGGTTCGACGAAGGTGTCCAGAACGCGCCTTCTCGCTTCTTCGACGCGGATATTGTCAGGTCCATCTTTGGATATGAAAAGATGGTGGAACCACTGTGCGGCATCCTCGACGAAGATATGACGAAGCATCTTGCCGTTGGGTGTAGCCATCAGCACGCTTCGTGTGGGTACGGCCAATGCCGCGCCGGCAGGGAAATGATGTCGTTTACCATCGGTGCAACCAGTGGGATGCGGCGGGGAACCAGATTCGGTCCGCGCCCCTGGCCACGATGACCCCCAGCACGTACCCCACTGTCATCCCGTAAAACAGCGGCTTCCAGGCCAGGTAGGTGCGCACTCCCCCGTAGCGCAGCAGAGTGACTTTTATTATCCATACGACAAGCAAGCTGAACCAGTACATGCGCTCGCCCATGGACTGCTGAAAGGCCAGCCCGACGGGGTGGAGCGTGAACCAGTGGAATCGGGTCCGCATCCAGGCCAGCCCGGCCGCTTCCAGAAAACCGACCGACCAAACTACCCACTTGCCCAAGTCTGGAGCGGTCGGATTGTTGATCAGGCGCACCATGCCGTCAAACATCAGGTCGTTCCCGCTGAGGCCGTAGCGCATACCGCCGTAAGATGAATGAATGCTGGTGGCCGCGATGGAGAGAAAACCTACGGCGAAGGCAATGAAGATTGCCGCAGTGACCTTGACCGGGTTGCCAGCAAGCGAGAAGATGCGAAACTGATGAATGATCGCCGGCCATCCGGGAATGCGCCCCCCTGAACCGAAAAAGGCATTGCTCGTAAAGGTCTTGAAGGCGACGATGGAACGGTTCGACAGGATTCTGGTGCCGACCAGGTGTTCGACAAATAGATCCCCTTTCAGATACTTATTGTTCGGGATGAGATAGGCGAATCCGGTTGCCGCCATCAGCTTTACGGTGACGAAATGGACCAGTGTAAATAGCAGCAGCAGGCCCGCTGCCAGCAGCAGGCTCGCGCCTGTCGACATGATCCAGCCAATGACGTAAGACGCGGATATCACCGCGCCCAACACCGCCCAACGGTAGATCCTCACCTCTTGTGCGTTCCCGCCACCATGGAGGACCCGATCGAATATGCTTCGCAGGTGGGACCGTGCAAGCCATATGGACCAGAGGGCGACGAAGACGGTCGCGCCATACGCCTCCAGAAAAAGAATCTGCTCCGGGCCCATCAAGGTGTCTCCGGATCCGAGGGTGAATCCGGTGCGGCTCATCACAATTTCCTTGGGCAGCGTCAGCCAGTAGAACAGGATCAGGCTCGCGAGGATATCCAGCGGACAGAGGTAGGCGACGGCAAGAACCAATGGCAGCAATCGGACCGAGAGCCCACGAGAAAAGTGATCGCCTAGATCTATCTGGATCTGCTGGAAGAAGATCTTGGTCTTCGGCAGTCCGGCCACGAAATACCCCAACGTATTGTAGACCGCCGGCAGGAATACGAGCGCAACCCCAAACCAGAACAACCAGGACCGAAACAGCTTGGGCACGCGATGCGCGTCGTCGCACCCGGCGGTCAGGTCGAGAGGCATCTGCGCCAGCGGGTAGGTCAGCTTTTCGACCTCGACCCACTGGTGATGAAACAGCACGAAGATGCAATAACCGAACACCAGCACCCCCATGGATACCCCAAGCCATTGCCCGACCGCTTCAACCCACCCTGACCAGGGAATGGATTCACCCTGATCCAACCCGAACCAGAAGCCGCCGATGACCCGCGATGAGGTATCGGCGAATATGTGCCATGGCAGAATATCGAAGAGCAGCTCGGACCACTGGTTTTCCGGCCTGGCCGCGTGGGTGGGCACTGCCGCCACTTTTACGACGTCCCACATCCACCCGTTGGCCGGCATGACGCCGGCAACCCAGCCGGTGATAAAAATCGTCAACAGCTCGCCCCGGCTCAGGGCCGCTTTCGGAGCGAAGATCTTGATCAGTGGATTGAGGAACAGCCAGAACGCGAAAGAGATCAGCACCATCAACGGCAGCTGGGAGCTGACCGAAAGATGCAGCACATGCACGACGGCGGCGAAAGAAACCGCACCGATCGCGATTGCGCGCCAGGTTACCTGGGGAGTCTGGGCGCGATTTTCGAGTAGGTCTGGTGGCAACGAAGGTCGGAGATCACGGTTGATCTGGAAGTTTGGACGGCCCGTCCCCCTCTCCCTACCCCACACCCACCAGACGATACGCCGTTTCTCCGCGCTCCACAATCAACACGCCGGGCAAGGTCCGAACTGACCTCCTTCTGCGGGCACCGACCTGGTAGGGATCTGGCTGGGGTCTATCGCCACCTGATGCTTGTGATCCCATCGAACATGTGATACACTCTCGCAGTTGTGCATGGGTTTTCTTCTCATGGACCCACCTCGCAGGCCATATCGTTTCTCCCGCCCTGCCAAGACTTCTTGCCGGTTACCGAACCTGATTCCAATAGGGATGCGTTCCCGCTGATCACCCTACGCGGCGTGGTTCTGGGCTTGGCCACCACGCTGGGCGCGGTGCTCTACCTCATCTACGTCTCCGGGCAATCGGGGGTGGGACACTTCGTACACTCGCAGCTGCCGCTGTTGGCTCTGATGCCGTTCGTCCTCTGGATCTTTGTGAACGTGGGCATCTCGCGGATCTGGCCCTCTCAAACCCTCAAGACCGGAGAGCTGCTGACGATCCTTTCCATGCTCTGGATTGTGGGCACCCTGCCCCACTGGTTGGGACGGTGGTCTTTGATGGTCGCCTCACCCACTCATTTTGCCTCTCCAGAGAACCTGTACGTCGAGCACTTCTTCGACTACCTGCCATGGCATGTCCTCACTCCCGCCAGTGCTCGCGTGTTGGACAGCTTCTGGCTCGGCTTGCCGGACGGCGCCCCGGTGCCCTGGGACGGATGGATCGGGATAACCCTGCAATGGCTGGCTGTTTCCCTGGCTATGGTAGTCTTCGGGTACTGCCTGTTCGTTCTCTTTCAGACGCAGTGGCAGGACCGCGAAAAGCTGGCCTTCCCGCTGGCGCAGCTGCCGCTCGACCTTCTGAGGGGTATGGATGGACGCCGCCGCCTGCCCGACCTGTTTCGAACGAAACTGTTCTGGATCGGTTTCGGAGTGGTATTTGTGCCGATTCTCTACAACATCTCCACCTATTTCACTGCGGCCACGATTCTCCCGTTCAACACCGAGATCTTTCGTTTCGAGGTGAGCGATTGGATCTACCGGATCAACATCCGCTATATGCCCCTGGTGATGGCGGTGACCTATCTCTGCCCGATGGACATCCTCGGCAGCCTGATTCTCTTCCGCATTATGAGTCTCTTCAAGGCGGGAATGCTGACTCGCACCGGGATCTCATTCGGAGCCGAAGGCCAGCAGATCGGCGGTGAGCGACTGCTCTTCATGGAGAACTACGGCGCATTGATGTTCATCGCCTTGTGGGCGATCTGGATCGCCCGCAGCCACCTGCGAGAGACCTTGCAGATGGCTTTTAGGGCACGGGACGACATCCATCTCCGTCGGCGTTATCGGTTTGCCTGGGTGGGGCTCCTGGTCTCGGCGGTATACGTGGTTGGGTGGGCCATGAGTTTAGGCATGAGTTTGGTGCTGGCGCTGGGATCGTTTCTACTCATGTCCCTTACCTTCTTCGCGACTACCAAACTAATCGCCGCCTGCGGCTTTGCGTACCTGGCGCCTTATCGCCCCTTCGTAAAGGGCGCCCCCTTCGTTGTCGACCTCATGGGCACCGCCCCCATCACAGCTCGCGGGCTCGCGGGTTTCCATCTGTTCACCAGCCCGGGCTTCTTCGGCGGCAATCTGATCCCCGCCTGGCCGGCGCTCACCCATTATCTACGCCTGTTCTCGTTGCGGCATCAGCCGCGGGCCGTCGCCCTGACAGCCCTTGGAGTCTTCGCCCTCGTGTTTGTCGTCACCGTTGCCGCCCGCGTCGAATCCACCTACCGGGGGGGAGGCCCCAGTATCAGGTTCGAATGGTGGATGACCGCCCGCTTCTTCGACCCGTTGGTCTACATGCTCAATAATCGCACGGTTATGGACTGGCAGAAGATCGGCGTATTCCTCTTTGGATGGTTGCAGGCCGCGGGAATGACCTACCTGCGCAGTCGGTATCACTGGTTCTCCCTGCACCCGGTAGGTCTTGCCTTTCAGGAATCGTTCTGGCTGGATCTATATTGGATCAATCTGGCGGTAGTCTGGGCCATCAAAGCCACCTTGCTGCGCTACGGCGGAGTTGCCGCCTATGTGGCGGGCAAGCCGTTTTTCTACGGCTTGGGGGTCGGCTACATTGTTGGGGTAGCCTCGTCCGTCTTGGTCGACCTGATCTGGTTCCCTACCGCAGGTCACACCGCGGCGGGACCCAGGGGCGTGGGATGATACCGGCGGACAGAGGGCTGCTCGCGGGCGTCGATTCCTGGTAACGGCCGGCATCTGAATCCCCGGCTCGGAGTCAACCCAGAGAGATTTCGCGATCGCGTAGTTCCGCGTGCAGGCGGAGACAGATCGCCGCCGTGAAGCCGTACTCGTACGCCCCGAGGCCGGTTCCGGTCTGCGAATCAAAGTGTTCCCTCAAATCGCCATCGGCGATCAAGATTGCGTACAAGCGTTCGCGGGCAGCGTACGCCTCGTCCAAGTACTTCAGCTTGTCCAACACCCCGATCATCAAGTAGGCCACGTTTATCCAGGTGGGTCCCCGCCACCACTTGTCCGCGCCATAGGTCGGTTCATCGTAGGCGACCACCGGAAACGGGACGGCACCGAAGAAGTGGTCGGGGTTCAGCAGGTACTCCTCGATCGCCCACCGCTTCCGCTCCTCCGCCAACGGTACTCCGGCCAGCAGCGGCAGGAAGCAGGCGGGGGTTTTGATACGCACGGGCTCACCCGTCTCCACCTCGATGTCCAGGAAAAGCCCCGATTCTTCGTCGTACAGCACCTCCACCATACGACCTGCGTAGTCATCGGCTTGGGCATTCAGCGCCACCGCTGTGGTCTCGTCGCCACCCAAACTGGCGAAGTCGGCGCAGATCCGCATCTGCAAAAGCAGATAGCTGTTCAGGTCGCAGGCGATGATGGGACCCTGGTCGAATCGCGGGGTGTCGTCCCATCCCACCTCCATACCATTGGCCGCGGCAGGCAGACCGAAACGGGTCATGCGTTGAGCAAGCCACCAGTCAGTGTTGCGCCTCAACGCGGGTAACAGCCGGGCCGCCAGCTTCTTGTTGCCGGATTCTTGAACGAGTTGGCGAGCTGCCCAACCCAGCAAGGGTGGTTGCGACTGACCGGGGTGGACCCAGGTTGAACATATAAAGGCATGCAGCTTGCCGTCGGTCCGCAGATTGTCCGCGAAGACGAGCAAACTATCCTCCGCCAATCTTTCGTTAAACAGCGCCAGGCCGAGGCTCTGAAAACAACTGTCCCACAAGTAGGCGCAGGGGTAGGTCCCTCTACTGGGGAAACCGGAGATCCGACCCTGCAAGAGCCCCGGACAGGCAGCGCTGTTACCCAGAAGGGTGTATATCGCCCGGGCCAGCACGGTCGCTTCCCCATCGGCGGCAGCGCGGATATCGAATCTACCTGTGGCCCCGGCCCACCAAGTTAAGGTGCGCTGCCTCGCCTCTTCTGCCGAATTGCTCCCTCCTCGCAGGCGGGAGATGATCTCGTCGTGCCCTACCTCGAGCATGCGTATGGAAAAGAGTATGGCTACCCGGCTTTCATCATCGGCCAGGACTTTCACGGCATCGGGCGTCGGGGGCGATGCCATCGCGCCCTTGATGACCCGCAGTCCGATGACAACTGGGAATCGTTCATCGTGGTCCCGTGGATCCAAGGTGGGCAAGTACCCGTCGATGATGGCGATTCCGCTCTCTGCCTGCCGGCAGCGCCGTTCGGTGAACCCTTCGTGGACGGAGGGATCGAACTCGAGCGTGGACAGGCCCGTGCAGTCCACGATGAAGGTGTTGTGGCCGCAATAAGCAATCTGCGCCTCTCCCTCGCGGAACGTCTGCCGTATGCCGATCGCAGTATTCCGGTGTTGTTCCACCGGTGCCGGCATGGTGAGAAACGGCTCCAGAAAGATGGTCATGCGACGGTTGTAGTGCAGGAAGAGGCAGGCGATACCGCCCTGGTCATTCACGCCCAGACCGACGTCGGAGTAAAACGGGCTGAAGGAACGGTCGCCGCCGGAGAAGTCGAGCCGGTCTCCCAACACCTCGACCAGGCGTTCCACCGGCGCGCACGAATCTGATCGATCACTCATCATACCCTCGGCGAACACGGTACGGAATCCTACGATGGAAGGCCAGCCCGATGTATGGAGCGTATCTCCCGGCCCTGGAAAAACTTCCAAGTCCTGACTATCTTCTCCCCACAGATTTCTCTGCCGCGCTAGAGTCGTTGATCGAGGAGTTTCCGCAGATGCCCAGCCGTCTCAACACCCTCCAGATTCAAACCTTTATGGATCACGGATTCCTCATCGTCGAGGAGCCGCTATTCTCGCCCGTGAAGTTCGCCGCTTTCCAGGAGCGCTTCGAGTGGCACCTGCAGCTGTGGGAGGAGCTCAACGGGCATCCAGTCGAAGGCATCGACCGGGCCAACTTCGTCGACCCGAAAATGAACGAGTGGTTCCTCGCAGACGAGGTGCTCGATCTGGTGGAGCCCCTGATCGGCCCCGACATCGCCCTGTTCGCCACCTCGTGTCTAAACAAGCTGGCGCCAGCCGGCAAACGAGTTCCGTGGCACGAGGACGGCTCCTACTGGAAACCGATGGCGGAGAATCGGATCGAGGTGGTCACGGTATGGTTGGCCATCGATCCCTCGACGCCCGAAAACGGGTGCATGCGGGTGATACCGGGTTCCCATCGCGAGCGCGACCGAGAGCACGAGCAGGTGAAGGATCTGGGTCACACCCTCTTGAAAAAGACGATCCGGGAGGATCTGTTCGATGAATCGACGGCGGTGGACTGCGTGCTGGAACCGAATCACTGCAGCCTGCACGACGCCTACTTGATTCACGGGTCCGACGCCACGGACGGCAAGATGCGCCGCTGCGGCTATCAGATGCGCTACATGCCCACAACCGTGAGATCGACCCGTTTCAGTGGCCAGCAGGTATACCTCGCCAGAGGCAGGGACCTTGGCGGCAACGAGTACCTCGACCCCGACGAGGTAAACGATCTGTGGTTGTCAGAGCGTCCCGAGCTACGACAGATCGTCGATGCCTGCGCTGCCTGAGAGTTGCCGTCCGCTGCAGCAGGCGTTATCCCAATTGGAGCGCGTGCAGACGATTCGCCGGCAAAGGGCGCACTAGGTGGCGGCCTCGACAGTGCGGGAAGGTAAACCCATCGTCTGGTTTCTACCTCTTATCGGCGTCCTGTTGCTGGCTCTTCTCGGACCTGGATGTGACGGCGACCGCAAAAACCAGGCACCCGAAACACCGACTCACTCACCCGTCGATGCCCAGAGACCATGGTTCCATGAGGTCGCCGAGGAACGGGGTATCTCATTCAGCCTCGACTCCGGATTCAGAGAGCGGTACCTGCTCCCGGAGATCATGGCCGGAGGGGTCGGATTGTTCGATATGGAGAACGACGGCGACCTCGACGCCTATCTTGTGCAGGCCGGGGTTATAGCGGATGCGACCCGCAGAGGCGGGAATCGCCTCTTCAGCAACGACGGCACGGGCATGTTCACCGACGTGACCGATGGCAGCGGCAGTGGCCATACCGGGTACGGAATGGGAGTCAGCGCCGGCGACGTGGATGGGGATGGATTGAGCGATCTTTACGTCACCAACTACGGCCCCAATCTTCTGCTCAAGAATGAGGAAGGTTTCCGCTTTCGCGACGTATCGGCGGCGTTCGGTGTGGACGACGACAGCTGGGGCGCCAGCTCCGCGTTCCACGACTTCGATAGGGACGGCGATCTGGATCTCTTCGTGGCGAATTATCTCGACTGGTCGGTGGAGACCGACCAGGAGTGCGTATCCTCCCTTGGAGAGCCGGACTATTGCGGCCCGGTCAACTACAAGACACCGGTGGCCGACCTGCTGTATCTCAACGACGGCGAAGGCCGCTTCCGGGACGTGTCGGAGCTGTCCGGCTTGCATACCGCCTATGGCGCCGGGTTGGGGGTGGTCTGTGCGGATTTCGACAACGACGGACACCCGGATATCTTCGTGGCGAACGACGGAAGCAAGAACCAGCTATGGATGAATCAGGGAGACGGGACCTTCGCCGATCAAGCGGTTCTCCGGGGATGCGCGGTGGACGACAGCGGTGGCCCGAAAGCCTGCATGGGGGTGAACGTCGCCGATCTGGACGACAACGGCACCCTCGATCTGCATGTGGTCAACCTGGAGACGGAGACCGACTCCTACTATCGGAACGCAGGCTCGTATTTCTCGGATATGACCGCAACGGTCGGCCTAGCGCTTCAAAACACCCTGTTTACCCGGTTCGGTGCGGGCATGGTGGATTTCGACAATGATGGACGGCTCGATCTCTACTCGGCAAACGGACGCATCTTCAAGAATAACCCCAAGCGCTACAACGACGATCCGTATGCCGAGCCGAATGTTCTCTTCAAAGGGCAGCCAGGACCTCGCTTCGAAGAGGTCCTCCCCCGGGGTGGGACCGCCGAACTGCTCGCCGCTACCAGCCGGGGCGCGGCCTTCGGCGACATTGACAACGACGGCGGCATGGATCTGCTGGTGGTCAATCGAGACGCGCGGGCACATCTGCTGCACAACCGGGCTCCCAACCGGGGCAACTGGATCATGTTCGAGGTGGTAACCCGTGTCGGCAACCCCGCCGAAGGAGCGCGGGTGACCGCAGGCATGGGATCGATCCGAAAAATGCGCGAGGTCCGATCAGCCTACAGCTATCTCGCCGCTAACGACCCCCGGGTCCACTTTGGACTGGGTCGGGAAACAGAGATTCTCGGCGTGGTGGTGCGATGGCCGGACGGCTCGGAGGAAGAATTCGGAGATTTTGCCGCCAATCAGATCGTCCGCATCGCGCCGGGAACGGGCCGGCGCCCTGAAACCCACTAGGGCGATTTGTGCCTATCCGTACAATAGTTCACAGCAAGCGTCCAAACTCGGTGAAGCCAAGGACGTTGCGAACGAAAAACTGAAGCGAGTTGCGCGCACGGAAACGCTGTGCCGGATCGTCGAAAATCAACCTGTCCTTGCTGAACCCCACAATCGTAATCAAGTCGTATCCCAGGTAACGAGTCCGATTGGTGGTAGTGAACACCAGCGTGCGCTGCTTGAGGCTCTCGCGGGATTGCGCCCTATTTTCGATGCGGTATGGTAACGGACCCCACCCCTGGATTCCCAGCTGTAAGGTGGTTCTCGAAACGACCGCATAACTCATCTTCAGAATCGGTACGATCCGCTGTTCCGACAGCAGGTCTCGATCGATTTCACTGTCACGCAGACGCATATACAGGAACTTGAACTGTGGGACAAGGCTGAACCTGCCCCGGTTCCAGGTGTAATCCAGACGGCTGGTGTAGGCGGTGAAGTCCAGTCGTCTCTGGCGCTGAAACTGTCCGGACGGCAGTTGACCGCCACGCTGCCAGTTGAATCGGACTCGTAGCCTCTGTACCAGGCGAAGCTGCGAGAAGGGGCGGAAATCACCTTCGAGATAGGTTTCGTTTACGTTGCTGCTCTGATAGTGCAGCGGATCGTCACGCTCGCGTCTACCGCGGTTGAACTGAATGTGGTTGTCGGCGATATCATCTTCCACACGGCGCAGGTTGTTCTCGAAGAATAGCTGCCGCACGCGGTCCCGCCCCTGCCATCGGTAGGCAAACAGGGCGTACGACGAGCGATTGTGGCCACCGCTAGCCAGTCCCCTGACGCCGTACCGTCCCGTCCCAACAGACCAGCTTGGCGTGAGATTTAGCTGCCCAAAGAGGTGGTAGCCGCGCTGATCGGAATCGTACGGATAGTCCGATTCCCAATCGTCCTCGCGATGGTCCGGCTCATCGTTGTTATTGCGGTCGAGACCGTAGACGTACTCGTTCGGCTCCACATTGAAGAGCAAGAAGGTCTCTTCGTAGTCGGGGATGTCGTTGAAGTTGCGATCGGTTTCTACCAATCCATCGTTGTCCTCGTCCTGACCGGGGAACACCCCGTCCCGGTCGGCGGTTTCACCCCCACTGCCCAAGATATTGCCGACGAAGAAGTCGGGCCAGCGATCACCATCTTCGTTGTCCTGCACAAGACTCCAGATCACGGTATCGTTGGTCATCAGCCACAGCGGGTCCTGCCCACGGCTGGTGCGATACCCGTGGTCCTTCTTGAGGTAAGTGGGCATGTCGGTGGTAAAACCTGGGTTCATGGAAAAAGCTTCGAAACCCAGCATGCCGCGTTCGAATCGCCTGATCCCGTTGAGAAAATAAGCGCTGCCTCGCAGGTCGAAGCGGGGGCCTTCGTTCACCAGGGACTGCTCCTGCGTGCGGGCCGGATAACGGGAGTAGAGCGCTGACCTCGCGTACTCGCCGTTGATGTCCAGCCACGGCAAGGTCAGCTGCAGATCGCCACTGTAGGTGAAGATCGCCGTGTTTTCCGCCACCTCGAACCGCCGGCGCGCCAGGTTGGACAGATCCTGCACTCTTCCTTTGGCGCGCAACGCGGTGCGATAGAACGATGCCTGATATCGATCTTCATAGCGGGGCGCCGTGTCGTTGGTCTCGTTGAGATTGATCCCGGCCCATTCCACCAGGTAGTCGTTGCCCACCACCGCCTCGACTGCAACAGATTCTATGTACGGTTCGTTCCGAAGATCGTAGAAGTAGACGAGTTGCTCACCATCGTCGGCGTGCTGAATTCCCTCTGGTGACACCAGCTGAATTTCCTCCAGCATCCCTTCCAGACGAACCAGATCGGATACATCCACTCCCGCTTCATGATCCAGCCGATAGAGAAAATCCGCGAACAGCGGCAGCTCCTGATCCCGGTAATAGACGGTCGGTCCCGTTATGCTGGTGTAGGCCGAAGCGATGAATCGTCCGGTCGACAGGGTGCGTCCGACCTGGGGTCGCGTTCCTGACCGCGTGCGAAAGATGCCGGGTTGTAGGTCGGACCTTGACTCCCCGTTGATCACCAGCAGCACGCTCTGTATTGCCGCACCGGGCCTGCCATCTTGAGGAGCATCGTCCGAAAAACGCACCGCCAGAAAAGAGTAGGTGGGCTGGTCTTGTCGCAGTCGGCCCTTTATCGAGTTGTTGGTCTCGGTGCTGTTGTAGGAATGCAGGTTAGCGCCGTTGATGCCCACCGAAAGCCGATCGATATCCAGCTGAGCGCGCCCACCCAGCAGCATGGTGGAGTGATTGACGTCTATTTCTCCGCCGTCCGCATTGTAGGAGGCCTCGCGGTTGGGGCGAGCGATACGCGATCCGACACCTGTTAGTTTCAAAAGAGGCGTAGACAAATCAAACCGAAACCCGTATAGATCAGTTTTGGACAGGGTCAAAGGCGATAACCGCGCGATCAGGCCGTCTCCCGCCATGATGTGATATCCCCAGTCGCCGTACCCGTCGTTGGCCACCGCCACACTGGTGAAGAGCGGCTGGAACGCCGGCCAGTCCTTAAACAGCGCGCTGCCGAAGCGCTGCTCCGGTTGTCGCCGCTCGACCCAGGTATACAGGTCGTGGCCCGTGATGACATGGTTCCCCATGAGATCGAGGAACGCCTTGGGCCGGTCGACGCCGTGAGCTATGCCAATCAGGGGGCCACGGACGCGCGTGTTCCAGCTGTGGTCAGGGTAATTCTCGTAGTGATTGATCGCGTAATTCTCGTACCCAGGGCGGGGGTAGCGCAGAGCCAGCCGAAGATCCGTGGTCTCGGGCGGAAAAAAAGCCCTGTCCACGCTTGCGTAAGTAGCGCCGGGCAGTAACAGACCACCGAACACACACCAGAGCACGAGCCAATGGCATCGGGATCGAGCTCCGTCTCTGATCAGACGCCGCCGACGGGTGGCGATGACGTCGCGCCCAGTAAGGATGTAATTAACCCAACGGTTCATCGATGGCACTCCGACAGGGTCAGGCCACCAGTACAGCCTGCCCCTTTTTCGTCGACTCGTGGATCGCGTCGATCGTCATCATGTTGCCAATGCTATCCTCCGGCGTTATCCGGTGTGGCGTGCCGTTGTCGAGGCAATCGCAGAGGTGCTCGAGCTGCAGCACGAACGGATCCACTGCCGGAAACTCGAAGTTTTCACTACGATCCTGCGTCTGCAGCTGGAGGCAGGTCTGCTGGTTTTCGTTGTTGAACGCCGGGTCGATCCGCATCTCCCCTTCGTCGCCCACTATCTCCACATACTGCGAGGGGAACTGCCGCCAGCTGAAGGTGAGCTGGGCCGCCACATCATCGGAGAAATTCAAAAGCGCCGACACGTGGAACTCCACCTCGTCGCCGTAGGTGGCAGTGGCAAACACTTGCTCGGCATCCCCCCCGGCGAAACGGCGGGCGTGGTGCAGCAGGTAACAGCCCAGATCATACACGATGCCACCCCCTTTGTCGCGGTTGTACCGCCAGCTGGCGCTCGGCGCGCACCGCTCAAGCGGTCGAGCGCTGGTAAAAACGCCTCTGATGCCGGTCAGCTGGCCGATAGCGCCTGCATCTAGAAGTGTGCTCGCTTTCAGGTGCATCGGGTGATGCAGGGATTTCAGCGCTTCCGCCAAGATGACATTGTGTTCGCGCGCGGTGTCGAACATCGACCGGCTCTCCGCCGCCGTCTGAGCGATCGGCTTCTCGCATAGAATCGCCCTAACGGACCCCGAACAGGCGATCCGCTTGCTGACTTCGGCATGCTGCGGACCCCAGGTGCAGACGATGGCGATGTCCAGATCTTCAGATCGGAGCATCGCTTCAAGGTCTGGGTAGCCGCGTTTGAGCTCGAACTCCCCGACAAAGCGATCTACGGCCTCCGGCACTACGTCGGATGCCGCGCAAAGGGCGGTTCTCCGCGAATCCACGACCGCCCGGGCGTGCACGCGGGAGATCCCGCCGAGTCCGACGATGCCTACCCGATACACAAGCTGGTCTCTGGCTGATGAAGTGAGGTGGCGATCCTTTCGACAGACATCATTCCGTCCAACTGTCGAACGGATTCTTTCCATCCGGGAGCGGCAGCGTCACTCGAGCCCCGGAGATGTGGGCGGCGTGGGCCATCATCGCCATTTCGGTGTAGAGCAGGGCATTCTCGCCCTGAGCGAGCTCGAATTCCGGGGTTTCCCCTTTCAGCATAGCGACCATGGAACGGGCCATGCGACGGTGAGCGCGCACCCATTTGTGATCGTCGGGGGGAGGATCAGCAGGGATGATCTCCCACCGGTCATCCCCGAAGGGCGGCGGACTGGCGCGTGGATGGTAGAATATGTCTGGGGTGTTGGACACCGGCCCCGGCAGAGATAGGGAACCTTCCGTTCCGAAGAGATCGACTCGATACGGGGTATCCTGGCTGTCTCCCTCGTAGGATTCGAAATCTGCGGCGAAGCCGTTGTCGAAGGCGTAATACGCTTTGATTCCGTTTCCCGCGACCAATCCCATGCCCTCTCTGCCCTGGAAGAGATCGGCCGGCGTCACGCTGCGGCCATCCTTGGTGATGTGGGCCTGGCACCAGAGCGGCGGCCCCGCGATCTGCCAGAGGAAGTCGAAGAAGTGGGGATACAAATCCAGGAAGTACTGATTGCCTCCTTTGGCGTAGCCATTCATGCCGTAAAGCCGGGCCAAACGGGGCTCCCCAATCTTGCCGGATCGAATCAGCGGAATAGCGGTGTGCTGAATAGGTGGGTGCCCGCGCCAGGGATGAGCGAGCACCAGGAGGCAGCCGTTTCGGTCGCAAGCGGCGATCATCTGGACCACTTCTTCCGGGGTTGCCGCCGCCGGTTTTTCCAGATAGATGTGTGCACCACGTTCAGCGACGTCGAGCACGATATCGCGATGATCGCCGACTTCCCGGGTGGCGACAACAACGATGTCCGGCTTTTCCCTATCCACCATCTCCCGGTAGTCGGCATAACCGGTTGTGGCGCCGGTGCGCTCGAGGGCGCTGGCGCGACCCGCGCCATCGGGATCGGCCAGTGCCACGACCGTAGTCTCGTCGACACCCTCGAACGCGCCGTCCATAAAGTGGCCGTAATTTCCGCGGCCGGTGTGGCCGATGATCGCTACCTTGAACATGACACACTATTGGCAAAAGGGATCAACACAGGTTTTCGACTAAGCTATTTTTTGCCGACGGCAAGGTCAAACTTTTATATACTTGGTGTGCGCCGTTTTGATCCCGTCCTGCATCTCACAGCCGAAATCGCGACGTGCACCGAGAGCACGGACTTCTACCTGCCCGACGGCAAACTGCCGGCGAGCCTCGAACAATTTGGAGACAACCTCTTATGAACTCACCACTCAAGGTCGGATTTGTGGGCAAGCGCGGCGAAGGCGCGCTGCAATGTTTCCGGGTGATGCCCGAAACGGACGTGGCGGCGTTTTGCACGCGCCACGAGGAAACCGTGCGCCCCATCGCCGACAGGTACGATATTCCCCAGGTCTACACCCGATTCGAAGATCTCCTGGCCAGCGACATCGACATCATCTTCATCGGGTCGCCGTTGCCCGACCACGTACCGCAAACGGTGGCCGCCCTCAACGCGGGCAAACATGTGCTCTGCGAAATTCCCGCTGCCACCACGATCGAGGAGTGCTGGGAGCTCCTGGAAGCGGTCAAGAAATCCGATCGCACCTACATGCTAGCCGAGAATTACGTCTACATGCGCGAGCATGTGCTCGTTCGCGAGCTAGTGCGCAAGGGTTTCTTCGGCGAGATCCACTTCAGCGAGGGCGAATACGTCCACGACATGAAGCACGTCCTCTACGACGCGGGCGGCAATCCTTCATGGCATCACCGTTGGCTGGCCAGCAGGAAAGGGCCCACCTACGCGACCCACGCGTTGGGTCCGGTGCTGGACTGGTTTGGCGAGCGCGTGGCGACGGTGTCCTGCTTCGGATCGGGCCGCCGCAGCATACCTGAGCTAGTGAACGACGACTGCAACCTGCTGATCTGTCAGACCCCCAGCGGCAAGCTGATCAAGATCCGCAACGATGTGCTCCCTACGGGACCGGTTCGCAAGTATTTCAGCTTACAGGGAACAAAAGGGGTCTACGAAGGAAACCGCCGCACAATCTGGGCGGTAGACGGGAACGTCAAACACAAGAACCATGGCGAGGGCGAAGGGGTCGTCGACGAATTCCATCAAGTCTGGTTCGCCGACGTGCATGGGGAGCCACCCCGCTTCCACCCGCTAATGGATTTCGAAGAGCACCTACCGAAACCGATGCACAACCCACCGCCCGAGGGCATTCACGTCGGTCATGCCGGCGGCGACTACTGGCAGGTGCGCGCCTTCATCGATGCCATCATCAACGATGAAACCCCCCCTCTCGACATCTACACCGGCCTGGAGATGACGGCCCCCGGGATCTGCGGCGGGGTTTCATTGGAAAAAGGTGGAGCTCCAGTCGACGTGCCGGATTTTCGCAAGGCGTAACAACCTGCGCTCGAGCGACCGTTGTGGGCCCGCACGGATGTGGGTCACACGCGATGGGACGCCAAATCAAGCTTGGATTGAGGCTGCGTGCCATTGGCCTGCTAGGTCACAAACTCGAACGCCCACAAGGTGCCGCGGGTAATCTCCAGGTGCGCCTTGATGGACCCCCTCGCAGGCAGCTGACCCCCACCCTTCCACCGCACGATCGCCTGCCGCTGATCGCCAACAACCGGTTCGCAGTCTTCGAAGCTGTAACCCGCGATCGTTTCATCCCGTTCATCCACCAGCGCCACGCGAACGCCACCGCTGCGAGCAGTGTCAAGGTTTAGAACCAGATGCGGTGAATTCGAAGCGGTATCGGGTTTGGCGCGGGCGGCCGGCGTCAGCTCCATTGTTTCCAGCAACGGGGACTGAAATCCGAGGATGCGGTTGGTCGGCCACGACACCAGGCCGATCATGGAATGGCCGCGCTCTCGCATCATGGCGGTCCGCTGCGGGTCGGGATTCCAGGAGCTGTCCAGATAGGATCCGTGACGATGCGGCGAGCCGGTGACGTAGAGCCGGGTTTCGCCGCCCACTTCCAGCGGAAAAGCCGCAGTGCAGAGGCCATGCTCGCCCCATGCGGGCATGTCAGCCGTAGACAGCCAGTCGGCGCGGCCGGGAAAATGCTGCCACTTGCCCCGGTGTCCGATCTGATAGATCAGGCTGATGTCGATGCGGCCGAAGATGCCGTACTGAATGTTGCCGCTGCTGAGCGGGAGCTGGTGCCGGAAGTGCCAGAGGAAACCGACGGTAGCTCCGGGCGTGGGCATGAGTCCGATGCCATAGTAGTCGGCGCTGTTGAACCCGTTCGCCACCGCCACCACATCGTCGAACTCGTCGGGAACGAACGCCGATTCCGGCTCGGTGAACGCCTGGCGCGTCCACTGCGAGGTCCAGTGGACCCGACGAGGGATCCCGCGGATCCACTGGATGCGTTTCGAAACGACCAGCGCGCTGTCGGTGAACGGATTCCAGACCGAGGTAATGACGTCGTGGCCCTCATAGAGCGGTTCGTCCGTATCCAGCTTCCAGTGGATTCCATCCCCGGAGTGAGCCGTAAAGTATCCCCGTCGCTTGACGGATTCGTCGAGACTGGGATCCGGCTTGGTCCACCCGAAAGCGCGGTAGCGCATCGATGCAGGTGCCGTGGAATCCACAAACACGGAAGGGCAGTGAAACGGCAGATCGGTGATGTGGTTCTGCTTTGATCCACAGACCTCGAGCGCGCCGTACTTCGGGCGGCGCCACGCGAAACCATCGTCACTCTCTACGCAGCCGACGCAAAAGCCCTGGGGCGCCCCCTCCCAGTCGGCCGGAACGGCCTGATACCACATGCGATACAGCCCGTTGTCCCGCAGGACGGAACCGTAGATGGAGGTGCTCACGCGATCCGCGTCGGTGGCCGGTTCCAGTACGGGTTCGGGGTAGACCGTCGGGCGATTTTGCACAAATTGCATCCCCGGCGTTACCCATGAGATTTGGGGATGTCCTTCACAGGCTATTTCCAAATTGCCTCGTCACCTGACCGCGACAGTTGATATGACAGTCCCGCACGGTTAGCTCATTCCTTATCCACTGAACTCCCTCAGGTAAGCTTCGTGGGCGACCTCCGCTCCACCTTCGACGACGCCGACACGGCCCCGACGCAGTGCCCGCTCTCCAGCTCCGATATCCCCGAAAAAGGGATTCGCGTGAATGCAGCCATAGGACGGCATCACATTACTCTGCAGGTATTGTACCTCTTCCCAACCCATCCACACAGTGCGCGAAGCATCCACGGAAGTCACACATATGAACCCGCAATCCGGAGGCGTCTCGGAGAATTGCCACTTTGCATTCTCTCGATGGGGATCGCGGTGGCGCAGCGGAGCCTCGTGTCCGGGGAGCATCGCGAAAAGAAACCAAGGCTTGCCTTTCCCAATCTTTTCGATCTCCGACAGTCGCACCAGCTTGTTTTCGATGAAACAAAAGGTTCGCTGCCAGGCGAGATCCAGAAAAGAAACAGCCAGGGTCAGCTGCAGGCAGACGCAGGCCTGTACCTCCCCCCAGTCCTCGGAAGTGAGATTGCCGATCTCCATTTCCAGCGCAAAACCGGATGTCTCGGCGCGAATGCGCGCTGACAGCGACAGCAGATCGGGCAGATCGAGGCTGTAGGTCAGCAGCGCATCGTCGGTCTGGTCCCAGACCAGAGGATGATCGGTATTGTGGGAAAACGGCAACATCTCACCCCTGTCGCCGATCTCCACGATTTCCGGAAGCCAGAGATGGGCAAGGTCGGTGTGCTCAGGCGTGAGATCGAGGACGACCTGGGACGGCCGCGTGGACATGTGTAACACCATTTGCCTGCTCTCGGTTCGATGTCTGGTGTTCGGGTCATGAGATGGCGAACTTACCCTAACTCGAAACACAAGTCGAGTGATGTCAATACAGAAAGGAAAACGAAATGAAACTGAAATTCGGCATGCTGGGGGCCCATCACGGTCACCGCGGTGCCCACGTCAGGGTGGCGTCCGAGAATCCCGACAAGTTCGAGATGGTCGGATTCTATGAGCCGGACCCGGAGTTCGTTGACAAGAACCTGAGTGATTGGCCGCGCGACTTTGCGGGATTCGAGACGAAGGCCTTTCCCACGGCTAAGGCCCTGTTGGAAAGCGACATCGAGGCCGTGGTAGTGGAGGGGGACGTCAACCAGAACGCCGCCTATGCGCGGCGGGCGCTCGAGGCGGGGAAACATTTACTGTTGGAAAAGCCGCCCGGCGGACGCCTGGACGAATTCGCGGCACTCCAGGATTTGGCGCGCGAAAAGCATCTGGTACTGAACCTGGCCTATCTATTCCGTTTCCACCCCGATCAACGCGAGCTGGTGCGCCTGGTACGGATCGGCGCCCTCGGGGACATCTTCTATTTCCGCGCCCACATGTCGAAACCCTGGGCATGGCATCCCAAGCTAGACGCCGATTTTCACATGTTCAAAGGGGGCGTCTATTTCGAGATGGCCGGACATTATCTGGACCTGATGGTGGCCTTGCTCGGGGAACCTACAGCGGTCCGGCCCCATCTGGCGGCCCAGTACGGAAGTCGGCAACATGT
This sequence comes from Candidatus Latescibacterota bacterium, assembly GCA_965217095.1. Taxonomy (GTDB): domain Bacteria; phylum Latescibacterota; class UBA2968; order UBA8231; family UBA8231; genus CAYNZV01. Next base: position 2,859,895 of record OZ244235.1, on the reverse strand, counting down.
AGACAACGCGGTAGTCGTGCACGAGTACGAGCGCTGTCTGGCGACCGTCGACACCGCTGCCATGCACGTGATCGTCGACGAGACGCGCAGAGTAGAGGTATACGGCACCAAGGGGACCGCCATCAACATGCCGTACGGCGAGGGCAAGCTGGATGTTTTTCTGGAAGAGCCGTGCGAGGGGCTCGAAGCCGGATGGAATCACCTTGACTTACAACCGACTCCCGATGCGCCAACCATGCTCGACGAGCTTGCGACCTGCATCCGTCGCGAGCGGGAACCGGAGTTTTCATTCGCTCACGACCTGGCCGTTCACCGTGCTCTGATGGAAGGGTGCGGCGCGCCCGACGGCAATGCGATGCGCGCCGGCAGCTAGTCGAAGAGCTCGGTACTTAGTATCTGGGTTCGTTCCATGACCGACTCCGGCCAGATCGCTCAGTTTGAATCGCGTGCTGCTCATCAACGTCTGCCGGCACTTCCAACGGATAGGCTGTGAAATATTTCATCAGCGGCTCCAGCGATCGGGCGAGCATCAAAACCTCGGGGGGGAGCAGGGTGGCTGGGCTTGGGGACAATTGCGGCGTCCCGCGGAGCGCGTCAGCGAAGATACCGCGCCACTGCGCTACGGTCTTGTTGCATATCTCCCCCGGTACGTACCCTTCCACGGCGTAATATGGCGCTATATCCGCCTCGATGCGCCCGGCGCTTGCATCGTCGTCCGCTTCGAGCGCGTCGAAGAGCGCGACCAACGGTTCGATGATGTGCGCGGCAATCATGAGGAGCCGGCACCCGGCGCGATAGACCTCCCCGAAGTTGGGGGCGCTCATCAAACGCACGAGGCGGTCGCCGCTCTTCTCTTTGATATCCGTGGCCTGCTGGACCCATCGCGGTCCCTCCACCTTCACATAACGTATGTTCGGCACCTCCCGCACCAGTCGATCGATGGTCTCAGCGCTGAAGATCTTCGATGCCGGAGCACCGAACGCTGAATGAATCATGACCGTCAGCTCGACGCTACGAGCGACCTGCGCCAGACATGCAGCACCATCCCTCTCCCCCGCTATCCAGGGAGGTGGAATCACCGCAATCATGTCCGCCCCCATCTCCTGCGCTTTCACCGCGGCATTCGCCACATCGTAGATGCCGATGCCGCCTACCGCGGCGCAAACCGGCACTCGACCGTCGGATTCCTCGAGGGAGATCTCGATACAGCGCTCGCGCTCTTCAGGCGGTAGACAATAGGTCTCACTCCCTACCATGCCGGGTATCAACAGGACCGAGCCGGCGTCGATCACATGCCGGACCTGGCGTCGGTAGGACTCTTCGTCCAAACGATTCTCGGATTTGAACGGGGTCTTCAGTAAGGTGGCGACACCGCGAGGTGCCCGCTCCGGGTCGAGCAGGTCAAACGCTTGGGGCATAAGTGAATTCCGGTTTAAACTCCGAAGAAGCTGCCGGCGATGAACCGCGTGCCGCCGAATTTGTTGCCGTCGTTTTCCATGAAGTAGTAGGCCGTAAAGATACGACCGTCGTCAAGCTGGGTTGCCACCGGGTAGCCGACGTCCCAATCGCTGCCGTCCGCCCGAATCACCGCCTCGGCGGACCAGGTCGCTCCTTCGTCTTCACTCACGATCACCCCCATACCGTAGGGCGGTTTCCGGCGAGCGAATATCACTACGATGCGACCGTCCGCCAGCAGAAGGGGCCACGGGGATCGATAGAGAGGACCGGACATCGATCTGTTCCACACACGATCGCGGGACAGGTTCACCCAGGGCGATTCCCCCCACCTCACGATCGGCTGCGGGTCTCTCCAGCTGATTCCCCCGTCGTCAGAGTACGCCATCTCGAGGATCTGATTGCGCATGCCTGCCAGATGCAGCATGTAACACTGCAACCTGCCGTTGGGCAGCCGCAGCAAACGTTGGTAGGCAAAACGTCCGAACTGCGTGTCCGCATCCTGTGCCACCATGGAAATGTAGTACCAAGCCAGCCCGTTGTTGTCTGTGGCGTAGAAGGCCAGCTGACTCTGGTCCAAATCGACCATCACCCCCTGAGTGCCATCCGGAAACTGGACAGGTGGATAAGCGTCAACCAGCACCGAGCTGAAGCCGCTTGGCGTAGGAATCCGGGTGGGCACCGTCTCCCAGGTGTGTCCCCGATCCGGCGAGCGAAATGCGAAGGTCTCGACATTCTCATTCCCGCGGGAATCCCGGCCCTCGGTTTTCGACCGTTTGAAGAATGTGATCGCATCTGGACTGCTGAGGTCGATCTTTTCGCGCTCGACTCCGGCCTTCAGCGCCGCGTCGTGAATCGATTTCTTCTTTTCTGCTGACCACGCGTTGTCCCAGACCACCTGATCGTCCTCCCGCTTCCAGGTCTGGCCGTGGTCGAAGGAGCGCTGCAGCAAAAATGCACCCTCGCGAAAATAGAAGCCGTGGGAGACATCCTCCTCGTCGCCGTAGGCGCAGATTGCGTGATTGTGCATCATGGCAATCTCGCCGTTGCCGAAGTTGTGAAGACCGGATTGACTCGGGTGGCCGCAGTAGGTCTGCTTGCTGTAACAGACCTTCGTGTGGTGCACGTCCCTCAATTCGGGAGAAGGTGGTTTCATGACAACGTCCTCAGTTGGCGGCTCCGACGGCCAGCTTGGCGGACACCCCGGCTCTTATTCGAACCAGTAGGAATAGAGCGCCGCTTTCCGCAGCGAGAATCGAAGCTGGATCGGGGGTCCGTCGGCCACCAGATGTCCGTTCGTCCACTCGATCTCCAACCGCCGATGGTCCCCCTCGATCGGTCCAGCGGATGCCACGACCTCATCGTTGCTGTCTAGCGCCTCGATCCGCAGCTGGCCGCAGCCGGCATCGGCATTGATCCACAGCGTGTCGGTCAGCGGCGGGAACGGTTCCGTAAGCAGATGACCTTCGTCGACGCCCCCATCCACCGAGACGAAACCATCCCGGCGCAGGACCGCAAGGCAGACCGCCGCCGCGTCCGGATCCGGTTCCGGAAAGACCGACTGTTCCTTGCGCCCCGAATAGTAGAACCACAGCTCGTCTCCGCGAACCAGCGGATAGGACGGGGGCATATTTTTGCTCAAATCGTAGGCGCCAGAGTTTCCCGGCGACCAGGGAATGAAGGCTTGCCGGTTCGCGACCCTGTCCCATCGATGTAGATCCCGGCTGCTCCAGAGCTCGATCAGGGTGAAGCGCAGGGTATGGCTGGACCAACGGGCGCCCCTGGCGTAATAGAGGGCGGGCAGGGCGAGGAAAATACCTTCGTAGCGAAATACCCCGGCATTGTAGATATCGACGTTCTGCCAGTGCCAGTCGGGTGTGTTTGGAAAGGGCCGGAGGTAATCGGCGTTGGAGGATTTGAGGAACTCTTCGATGTGCAGCCGCCCCAGCTCCTGATCCAGATCGTCCGCCTGGATCGCCATCACCGGATCGCTCCAGTGCTGAAAATCGGTGCTGGTGCTGATCATGTGGGCACGGCCGTAGGTGCCGGTCTTCTTGAAGCTCAACAGGTACTGCCCGTCCACCGGATCGTAGCTCAAGTTGTGTTCGTCGAAGCCGGAAACGGCGGCATCCAATCGCTTCCAGCTGAAACCGTCTTCCGACACCAGGAAGTCCAGGTTGCGTTCGAAGTTGGTTCCCGGCCACGGTTTCCCCTGCGGGTCGACCCGCTCCGACGAATCCACGACCCGCTTTCCCGTGTCCACGTTGAACACATGGCTGGTGAGTCCTTTGTAGCGTCTTTGCGGATCTGGATCGGCGTCGTCGCGCAGCGCGTGGAACTCGGCTCTGGCATCCTCGGGCTGAAGCTCTTCTATCACCTTCGTCCAGTGAAGTCCGTCCGGGCTCCGGTACCAAAACATCTGTGCCAGGAGACGAAACTCCTCCCGTTCCGGATCCCAATGGGGAGCAGAGCGGGTCTGCATCGCGTGCTCGCCTAGGTCGGGTCGCAAGACCGCGCCTTTTTTCGAAGGCTGGTGCAGAACTTGGGTGAGGTTCTCCATCGATCTCACGCCGTGCCCGTCGATGAACAGCTGGCGCCGACCTTTGGGGATTCGGAATCTAGCTGCCATCCGTTTGGCGTTACCCCTTGAAGTGAGAGAGCTGTCGTCGCCGTTCGTTAGGCGGCCACGCGACTGCAGGCGCCACGCAGCACGTTTGCCTATCCCAAATAGCTACTAGGCGAGCATCTTGCGGAAATCCTCTACGATTTGGGTAGCACCTTCGATAAGTAGGACACGCTCGTCCGGAGTTTCGAAGAAGACCGTCCCTTTTTCTATCCACCGCGCCGCGGCCTCGTTGTTCGCCGCTGTCGTACCGAAAGGTACGTTGTGTGATTTGCAGATCTCGAGGATCTCCTCCATCGGACCGCGCACATCCGGATGTTCGGCGTTACCTGGTTGACCCATCTCGACCGAAAAATCTCCGGGACCTACGTAACACATATCGACGCCGTCGGCGGAGATGATCTCTTCCGCATGTTCGTATCCCTTGCGGGTCTCGATCTGTGCTACGATGGTCAGCTCCTCGTTCTGCGCATCCATCCAAGCCCGCTTGTCGGTTATGCGCACGTAGTCGCTGTTGCCGTACCCAGAGGCTAGCGCCCGATTTCCCTGCGGAGTGTATTTGGTCCAGTCTACCAGTGTTTCGATATCTTCCCGAGTTTCGGTGCGCGGCAGCTGGATTCCGACGATGCCGGCCTCCATCATCTTGGCCAATTCACCCCGTTCCAGCGTTGGGGGTTTCGCCATAACCGGTAACCCGTTGTCGCGGGCCGACTGCACCGTATCCACCAGATGGGATGGATCGAAGAACATGTGCTCGTTCTCGATGAAGATGAAATCGAAGCCCGCCTGCTGGTAGTAGCGAACAATGAGCGGTCGTGTGTACTCGGCAATGACGCCCCCCACCAGTACCTCACCGTTTTTCAGACGTCCTTTTAGCTGTCGTCCAGGTCCTCCCTCGGGGTAGAGGTGGGCGGACGGTTTTTCTCCCGACTTTGGCATGATGGCAATTCTCCTGTTTAGGTCACGGGTTTACAAGCTGAATGAAAACAGTATCGCTCTGTGCATCTCGATGCGGATCGTCAGCGTATCCGACAGGCGCGCTACGTTGTCCTTCCCCTGCCAGGTGACCACTCCGTCGAGCTGATCCCCCTGGAGCGGATCGCAGTCGTCGAAGCAGTACCCGTCGATGGCGGGCAGCGAGCCCGAGTTGTGAGGTTTGGGTCCGATGTGGGTGATCAGCTCGGCTTTGATCCATCCGCCGGCTTCGGTCTTGTAGTTGAGCCTGAGCTGTCGCGGCGCTTCGTTCGGATCGGCAAGGGGCGGAAATTTGTCGTGGATCGGCGCCGCGATGCAGTCCGGGCAATCCTCTGGGGCGCGATACTGTTCCTGGCGCAGGGTAAAACTACCGTGCCCTTTCGCCCGGATCCCGCCCAGCCGATCCTTCGGCCACGATGCCAGCCGAATGGGGAACTCCTCGAAGTCGGTGCGGTTTGTATCCCTGCGGGCGTTGCCGAAATAAACGGCGCCGTAACGACCGTCTGGAAACTCCAGGAGCCCGGGTCCGCAGAACAACATGGCGCCCTGACCGAAACCCTCCGAGTAGGTGTCGATCAGGTGGTTGGTGCGATCGGGCCGGCACCAGTGGAGCCCGTCGTGGCTCACGGCCAGCTGGATATCGATGGTAGGCACGGACTGAGCGAAGCGCGACAGCAGCATCAGGTGCAGGTCGTCGCGGCCGGGGTAGCGCGTGTAGGCGTGGTTGTAGAACGACACGTCCGGCGGGTCCAGGGGATCGCTCAACACCATCAGCTGCTCCGGACTGAAGGTGCGGAAATCGTCGCTGACCGAACGTCCAACGCAACGGCGGCCGGCCATGTGGTAGCGCAGGTATCCGACGTATTTGCCAAGGTGCTCATCGTAGAAGACGATGTTGTCGCCATCCACGAACTCCTCCAGCAACGGTTTTTCCAGCTCGGTCCAGTTGAGACCGTCTGGTGAAACGGCTCCGGTGAGAAATGACTTCAGCTGTCCCCACGGACCCGGATATTTCTCCACCAGCGTCTCTTGTTGCCTCAGGATGTCGGTAACCACCGAGTCGGGGGTGTTGCCAATACTCCCGGTGGCCTCCCTGGCCGCTTTCACCTCCACCAGGTTGCCATCCTGGTCCCGGTCGCGGGCGTACATGCCACCGTAGCCGCCGATCGCTTTGAAGCGTTCCTCCGGCGGCGCCGACGAATCCTCAAAGACCCGGCCGTGGCTGGTGCTGGCGATGTTGTTTGCTTTCGACCCCTCGAACTCCACCGCCCCCAGTTCTGGCTTGGTCCAGTTGATTCCATCCTTGCTTTCGGCGCGACAGAGTCCACCGGGGTTTGCCCGGTAATACATGATGTAGGTGCCGTTCTTTTCATAGAACGAACCCACCGCGCCGTGACCGTCCCGCTCCCAGGGTTGGTCGGGCAAGATCAAAGGATCCGACGTGTCCGCTGCCTGAACCTCGATCTCGATGCCTGACGGAGCATCCCAGGTTCTGGACTCCCCGTCCTCAAACCCCATGTAACCGGCGTGCACGTACCACCAGTCCAGCAGCGGGCCGGTAGTCGGATACCCCGTGATCGGATCGACTATCATCTTGCTCTCAGCGGTCCTTCCTGGCGCGGGGTCCCACATCCGAAACGTCAATAGGTTTGAAACCCAGAGCCCAGGCCGGAGAATCCTCTTCCAGCATGAAATCGTACTTCTCGATGTCGCGGCACTTGGGATCGGCGATCACCGAATGGATGTCGTACCCCAGCCCCTGCCAACCCTTGAGGTCGTACTCGTTCTGCTTCAATCCGTGGGGGGCACTGCCACACAACAGCGGCGTGCCCGACACGTCCCAGAACAGATTGAGATCGGTGCTGATCGCCTTCTTCTCCACCATCCAGCGTCGTCCACCGGTGTAGCACGGTTGACCGTTGGTGATCACCACGTTGCGCTCGAAGGTAAACGCGTTGTGATCCTCACCCCGTCCGAGTCGCACCTGCCCTTCGCGCCCCAAGGCGAAGATATTGTTGCGCACGATGTTCTCGCGGCCGTAGTGCTGCACGAACGCCTGACTGCTGCAGTTGTAGCTGACGTTGTTCTCGATGATCATGTGGGAGCTGCCCTCGTCCAGGTAGATGCCCCACCCGCCGTACGCCGACTTCTCCACGTCGTGGACCACATTGCCGCGCACGACGGTGCCGGGCTGCACCCCCAGCATGTAGATGGCACCCATGTCGCTGAGCAGTGCATGCCCGATGTCGTGGATGTGGTTCTTCTCGATCAGGTTGTCCTTGGCGATGTGCACCCCGTACCCCCAGCTCCAGCCGCAGTTGATGCCGCTGTAGAAGAAATCGTGGATATGGTTGTGGGCGATCACCGTGCCGAAACACTCCATGCAATGCACGCCAAGCGCGGCGTGAAAGACATGGCCGCCGTCACCAAGGTGATTGTCGGTAATTCGATTGGCCCCGGTGTGTCTCTCCAGCGGCACTTCTGAGTTGGGATACCCGCGAGACTCGGCTTTGAGGCCGCCGGCGCCCAGGTCGAGCACGGTGTTGCCGACGATGTAGTTACCCTGGCTCCCGGCCGTGAGCTCGATGCCGTACCAGCCGATGTTCTGGATGGTGCATTGCTCAATGCTGCAGTAGCGCGCTCCCGAAAAGGAGATGGCACCCGGAACATGACACGCCCCCTGCGGCGCACTGCCGTAATCCAGCTCGGCCTGATAGTGGGGAACCCAGCGTTCGCCTCCCCCCGGAGGCAGGCTCCATTCGGTGTGCTCGAAACCCAGACCGACGAAATGCAGCTGCTCCACGTACTGCTGGTTCTCCGGATCACCCTCCAGCCGAATCAGCTGCTCGATCTCGGGGGCAAAAATCTCCGCCGACTCCAGGGTTTCACCCGGCAGCGGGATGTAATAGAGCTCACCCGTGGGCCGATCGAGGTACCACTCCCCCGGCTCGCTCAGCGCTTCCTTTATATTGTCCACATAGAACTTGGGCGCCTGGCCGTCGGCGGCGTCTCCCGGATCCAGCGGGAAAATGCAATAGCGCGACGACTCCACCAGGTTGGTTTTGGGATCGAACGAGGAGATCGGCAAGCGTTCTTCCACCCACCGGTGCATCGCTACTACGTCCACATCGGTTAGGTTCTCCCACACCTGGATCTCACCGTCGTTGCAGTAGAAGTTGCCCTCCGCCCCCCAGTACTCCGGCGCGAAGGAATGGGTGGCCGGCACGGCTTTGACGGTGTAACGCCCCTCCTTGGGCAGCCGCGGACGACGCCGGCGTTTACCGTTGACGAAAAGCTGGTGAAAGTAGGAGCGACCGCCGGCCACATCGGCGACTTCGGTTACCCACATCTCGATGCCGTTCCGCTTTTCTACACGCCAGCCTTCGATCCGCGTGCCCCCGTCCAGGATCGGCTGCTCACCGGGGTAGGCGCGGTAGGTGGTCGGCCAGGAGTCCGCCGGCGTGAACTTGATCGTCTTCTTGATGGGATAACGCCCGCCACGCAGGAGCACGGTAACGGGACCCGAAAGCTTTCCCGCCTCCTTGCGCAAGTAGAGCTCCTCCCGCGCTCGTTCCAGCGTGGCCAGGGGGCCGTCGGTACCGTCTGAATTGGGCTCCGGAAGTGTTCCCGACCATTCGTTGTTGCCGCTGGTAGAGACGTAGAGATCGGCCTCGGTTGACGCACTCATCCCGCATGTCCTTTCGTTCAAGCTGGTCGACGCTTTGGTTCGGGGAATATATGAACGGCTAGGAGCGCAGGCGAATAACGCGGCAACTTACCGCGTTCGAATCACAACGAGTTTGTCGGTGCCCGATTCGGCGCCCCACACCTCTCCGGGGCGTCCGAGAATCTGTCGGACGTTCGCACGGGCGCTGGGAAGCTCAAACACCTCAAACGTTTCAGTCGTGGGATCGAAGCGGACCAGCGCATTGGCGCCGAAATCGCTCAGCCACACCTTATCGGTGTCGTCGACATAGACAGCGTACGGACGCGGTTGCTCACCCGGCAAGCGCCACTCCTTCCATGCCCCGGTATTGGGATCGTAGAGCGCAAGCTGACCGCCGTTCCACTCACTTACCCAGATCCGGCCACTCGAGTCGGACCAGACCCGTCGCGCGCCCTGGCCGCCGGTGGGCGGTTCGAGTACGGCCACCTCTGCGGTCTGCAACGAAATGTGGCCGATGTAACTTCCAGCGAGCGAAGCGAAATAGACCGAGCCATCCGGCGTGGTTGCGATGCCGTAAGGGCCTCGACCTCTGGGAGAGGGGAACACCTCGACTTCGCCAACCTGCGGATCCAGCCGACCGTAGATGCCGTTTTGACCGGTGAACCACAGAACACCATCAAGGTCGAAGGTTGCGGTGTTCAGATTGGCTCTGCTCGATCCTTCAGGCAGGGGAAAGATTCGAACCTCTTCCGTGATTTGATGGACGCTGACGATGGCATTCAAACCGCTGTCCGTGACCCAGGCCAGATCATCGGGTCCTACGATCACCCCGTGGGGAGCGGCCCCGGCACCAAGGGCAATGTGTCTTGTTTCTCCCGTGGCGGGATCGAGACGACCCAGCGCCGCCTGCCTTTGGGCGGTGTACCAAACAATGCCGCCGGCTCCCGGAGCGACATCGTGAGGACGCGAACCGGCCGGCACCGGGTACTCCTCAAACGTAGGTACGAAGATCTCCGCATCATCCGCGGTCTGCGTCGGAAGCCTCGACTTCGCCTCGTCGGAGTCGCATCCGAGCGCGGTAAGGGCAATGGTGATGGTGGTCACCAGTCTGCGACAGGGCACTAGAAGATTCATTTTAGAAGCCGCTTGAATCCCCCCCAGGAGGTTTCTTCGACGTCGGTCGGCACGTTCAGCGCGAAGCAATAGAAAAGTCCGTCGCCTCCTGTGCCACGCAGCGCGCTCTGGCTGCAACCTCTGGAGCTGTGTGCCGAATTCCACGAAGTCGGGTTGGTGCCACCGCCCTGGCGATCGTGATGTCCCAGCTGGGCGGTTCCCGAACCGCTGCTCGTCCAGTCGTCACAGGTAAGCTCTTCCCCTTCTGGGAAAGCGGTACCGTCCAGTTGCGATCCGGTGAGGATATCGTGGCGGTTGGGACTGTCGCCGCGGCCGTTCACCGTTTCGCCTCGTTCATCGAGAGCCGTTGCCTTCGAAAGATTATTTTCACCGTGCAGTTCCTCAACGTCGCCCGCAACCTTCACACCTGCGGCGTTGAACCAGGGTCCGGTGCCGATGCGATCGCGCGCGTTGAACCCCTCGACTCCGGAACGCTGTGCCGTGCTCAAGTAGGCACGCCAGGCTCGGTCTCCCGCACCTACCGAACCAGCGAGTGTTTGGCAAAAAGCGTCGGCGCCCGACAGTCCACCCAGGTCAGCGCCGTTGCCGGGACCCTGGCTGGTAATGAAGAAGCTCATGGGGGCTGTTTCGCTGTTCTGAGCGATGCCTTGGTTGCCCGCGACCATCAGTAAGAGGACCGCGATAGCGGCCGCAGCCAGCACCATATGTTTGTGTGTTAACCGATTACTCATTAGAAATCTACCTCGCTAGAAGTGACGGTATGAGGGTGCTTGACCGGGGGGCGAGCACGAAGGAGTGACAGGGTATGTCGGGTCTATTGGACGCGTGGGGCGGGCAAGACGTTTCATGGCGTTGACGACCGGTCACTCCAGCCAGAACGAGTAAAGCCGTGCCTGCCGCATAATAAAACGAATCTGCACCGGTCGGTCGGTGGGCGGCTTGGCGTTGTCCTTCCAGCTCAAACGGTGACGCAGATGGTCGCCCGTCATCGGCACGGTTTGCCCGCGGTAACCGACGAAGCCGGGCATGGCGTCGAAGGTATCCGGGCCCACCGATCCGCAGAGGTCCTCCGGCAGCTTTTCCGGATCCATGATCTCGGCGTGGATCTCGCCCCAGCGAGCATCGGCGTTTACGTAAAGCTCCTCGCCGGACCAGAAAAACGGATTGGTGATGACCCAACCCACCCCTTCCGCATCCATCGACACGAAGCCGTCTCGACGCAATTTGGCGAGACAGATTGCGCTGGTGTCGTTGACCAGCTCCGGATCGACATTCAATCGAAACAGCTCGCGGTTGCCGTTGTGCATTTGATATTCATCCAGACCGCCTGGCAGGCGATGGGCGTTGTAATAGATCCAGATCTCGTCCACGCGGACCACCGGCCGGCCGCAGACCGCCACCTGGTTGGTATCGTAGTTCACCCCATCCCACGGCTGCACGGGTTGGAACAGGGCACGGTCGGCGACCCGGTCCCAATGGTGCAGGTCACGGGAGACCGTCAGCTCGGTCTGGGTGATGCGGGTGAAATTCATGTGAGGAGGAGGCTGGGCGCCGAACGGATTGAAGATCCGCGGAAAACCGATATAGATCCCTTCATAAGGCAAGATTGGCATCATGTAGAACTCGGCGATGTAATCCTCGCCGTCGACGATAAACGGTGTGAGGTACGCCGGGTCGTCGACGATCTTCCGCACCCGCTGACGGCAATTCTCCCAATCTACCTCATCGGTGGAAAGAATCAGCTCCGGCTTGCTGAATTGTCCGAACTCGGTGCACGTGCTGAGCCACACCGAGCGGCCCCAGCGGGTACCGTGTTTAACCGTAGCGACATACTGACCGCTGGTTTCGTCGAACGTGAAGTGAGAGGTGTCCTGACTGGGAATGGGAGGCACGTCCAGCATGGTCCAGTTCAGACCGTCCGGCGAAACCGCCGGTTGCCGTGGACCGCCGCTGAAGAGCGCCTTGTAACGCCAGTCTATGTTGTCCTCCTGCTCGTCACGGATGACGTGGTAGAGGGTCTCTCCACCGGGTGGTTGCGCGACGTTGTTGTCGGTGCTACCGCGCCATTGGTGGATTCCCAGGGACGGGCTCTCCCAGTGAACCCCATCTTCCGAGGTGACGTAAAGGCAGGGGGACCCCCCTGCCGGCCCATGCGCCCAGTACCACCATTCCCACAGATCGCGCTCCGAATTCCACTGCGGCACCGAGAAGGTCTGGGTGCCGTTGATGCCAAGGGCCTGGTCGGGACGGATAACCGGCCCGCAGCGCTCCGGTTGGTGCAGCGAGCGCTGAATTCCGTGAGTCCTCCACACGACATGATCGTCGAGGAAAAGCTGCCGGTTCGTTGTGGGTTCTATTTGGGTCGCACTCACAGAAGTCCGTTCCTTGTTGTCGCCGACGCTAACCGCCGGCCCTTGCTCAAGAGAGGTCTATATCGGCTGCCCGAACTCAGTAAACCCGATCAGACCCCGTACGAATAAGCTCAGCACATCGTTGCGGCCGCGATAGTAGAGACGGTTGCCGCTGAACAGCCGGTAATCCACGCCGCGGAATCGACCCGTGGCCGCGGAGACCGAACCGACCTGGGGACCAACACCAGCCCGATGGCGCACGACGGTGGGACGCAGATCGCGGCGCGCTGCGCCATTCACGTACAGCACCACACCCTGTACCACCGCGCCCCCCTCGCCGTCCGCCTGTTCCACGCCCGGTTGTACATCAGATTGGGTTTGAAGATCGAGATGCCGTACCTCTGCCCTGGCGTGCGGGTTTCCCGCCACGCGTAGAGGTCGTGCCCCGCGATCAACTCGTTGCCCAGGGGACCGACAAAAACCTTGCGGGGTGTCATCGTGGGGAGCGTAATAGTTCGGGTAATTCTGGAGTGGACCAGCGCATAGTTCCGGTACCCTGGACGGTCCCAGCGCAGAAAGGGGCGCGCCCGTTCAATCTGTCCAACGCGGCTTTCCTGAGCGCCGATGACCGAGATCCAAGAGCACAGAAAGAGCGCCAGCGCCGCCGGCACAAGCTGTCGCTGTTCAGCGCGTACGGCCTTTGTCGCGGCCATGGAGCCTCTTCACTCCGCGTTTTGCGTCTGGATTACATACGTGCCACTTGGGCGATCTCGTCCATCCAGACCACCCTCTCCGCGGTTGAGTCGTTGTTCGGCGCCGTTTGGCCAACGCCGGACCAGTACCCTTGCTCTGCCTGGAGTGCCTCGAGATTGTTTCCGATTCTGAACGCCATCTCCCGGTATTTCTCTTCTCCCGTCAGGCTGAAAAGTAGAGACGCTGCCCAACCGACCTTCCCTGCACGGATCAGATGAAACAGCTCATCACTGGCGACCTCGGCAAAAGCCATGTAGGTCATCGCCAATTCCAGCCATTCCTTTTCCCCGGTGGTCTGGAACAGGCGGCATAGAAAACCAGCCGCGATGCCGGGATTGAAGAAGGCTTGATCCTTGCGCGCGTCTGCAACCACCAGATAGCGCAGTTCCTTTCCGGGTTCGGGAACGGTGTGTAGACCGTGGGCCCGACTGTAGACGGTATACAAACGCTGAGGAAATTCGGGTTGTGCCTCCATGAGGGTTTTCAGCCAGGCGCCAACTCTGTACGCGATTTCCGCTCGACCCGCATAGAGAAAGGCCAGCCCACACATGCTGACCACCATCAGGTCTTGTTCGGTCTCCGCTTCACGCTTTTCAGGGCTGGAGTAGAAGCCCCCCGTCTGCCCGTCGTGAAACCCTGACAGGAAGTTGACGCCCCTCTGGGAGATATCCAGCTGCCCCAACCGGTAAGCCCCAAGAATTACCCAAGCGTTGAAGTACGCATACGCATGTCCGGATGCCGATTCGCCGCGCGGCCGGAAATCACCATCAGCGGTCATGCCCTCAGCTCGAATCCAACGGCATAGCTGGTTGGCCGCGTCGTTATGGCCACAGACTTGAAAAGCGGTCAGCGCCTTGTAATACTCATCCAATTGGGGCCGGCCGGCGGGAAATTCGCCGTTTGCTCCCAGCTGCTTCAGTAGAAAAGCACACCCCTTGTCCCGGGCCTTCTTGAATCGATCCGTCGCCTTCATCGAATTAACTCTTGCTTGTTCCACAATCATTTCGAAGGCCGCAGCCTGTCCGCTGCAACCCTGGCTAACTCCCGACCCAATGTCCGAATAACGCTTTTGCAGCTTCCGGCAGCTTCGCATAAACATCCCGCGGAACTAGATCGACGATCGGCCATTCCAGCCCCTGCTCTTCCACTAGGCGAAGACGATCCAGCGAACCCTCCTTGAACACATCCAAGTTTATCCACCAGGGCACGTAGAGCACCCTAAGCATCGGTCGCAGGACACCAGAATGGTTGAGTGGTCGTGCATGCCACAGGCGGGCGTCGAACATAAGCACGCTACCCGCGGAGCCTTCGACCTGCAATTCATCCGGGTGCGATTCGAAGGGAGCGACGCCGTAGTAGTCCCCCGTCGGGTTGTTCGATTCCTTGTGGGTACCGGGGATGAGCAGCGTACCGCCATTCTCAATAGTGAATGGCACCAGCATCCAGAGGGTGGTAATCTCCATGACCACGTCCGGATAAGGCGCCGGCAGGCGTCCCGGTATGGTGTCGTCCTGGGCGAAGGGCCAATCGGCGTGCCAGCGACCGCGGTCGGTGCAGATATCGGAACTGTAGAGGGTCTCCAGGATCCGTGTGTGGGGACCGAGAAGCGCTTCGCAGGGGCCAAGAACTCGCTCGTCGGCAAGGAACGGCGCGAAGGTCTGGGTGTGGTTGATCACCGAACGGATCTTCTTCCCTGGCCCCGGCTGCCCGTCGCCGAAGGTATCTTGGGGCATTTCGGTGTTGTCCAGACTCTCAAGTATGGCGGGCACGCCATCTTCTGGGATCACGTCGTCCACCAGGCACCATCCTTCTCTCTTCAAACGAGCGATGCTGTCCTCTACGGTCAAAGCTTCTCCTTCCTGCGTGAGTTTACAGAACTCGACGACTCAATGAGGCAATTTTCTCGAAAATACGATTTCGATCTGCTATTCGAAATTCGCCATGCACGATCAAGGAAAACGCCGAAACAAACGCAAGTGCTGCTGGCATTGCCGCGAATATGCCTCTAACGGGATGCCACAGTATGCCCATCAAAGACAAGGCGATAAAACCGGCGACGAAGATCACAACCGATTCCAACGGAAGCTGATACCTGAGGAAAACTACTAACAACATCGCGAATCCGATCCATGAGCGTCGCGATTTTCGCTTCGTCTATATCAAAAGGGCTTCGGGAATCAAACCTCAACCAAAGAAGAACGATACCGTTGATTGTGAAAGCGATGACAAGGCGGCGGTAAGTAAACACCAATCTACCCATGGGTGAGTGGCGCTTTGCGCCCGCTCTCATTCGAACCAGTAGGAGAAAAGCTCGGCGTTATGCAGGTTGAAAAACAAACTCACGTCTCTGCCTGTTAGGGAAGACCCATCCGCCTCGCGCCACTCGACCTTGACATTGGGCAGATCCCCGGCGATCGGTACAGACGTAGCCAGCACGGCCCCCTTCTCATCCAGCGCCTCCACGACGAGCTCTCCGCCGTGGGCATCCACGTTTACGTGCAACCCACCGAACGGAACCGCAAACAGCTTCGTCTCGACCGAACCACCATCAGCTCCCGCATCAAGCGAGATAAACCCATCACGCCGCAACACCGCCAGACAGATTGCCCCCCTATCGGGTTCGTAACCAGGTAGCTGTTTCATCTCGCCGTCAGGATAGTTGCCGATCCAATCGTAGGTACCGCGATATTTAAGCCCGGTGTAATAGATCCACAGCTCGTCGTCGCGGACAACCACGTCGGAGGGGCCGATGATCTGCTGTCGGTCGTAGGCTCCGGTTCGCAAAGGGGAGGGTCCGATGAAGGGTTGGCGATTCCCGAGCCGCTGCCAGCTCTTCAAATCGCGACTGCATACTAGCTCGACCAGGTGAAAACCGTCGGTGTTGGGGTAGGTCGGGTTAGGATGCGGAGCGGCGGCGTGATACATGGCAGGATGACCGATATACACGCTCTCGTAGCGATAGACGCCCATGTTGTACACGTCGACGTTGTACACCTCCGGATCGTAGGACCCCGGTTGCTGCAACGTGGAGTCGGCACGCCGCGCCTCGATGTTGGCGCGCCCCAGTTCCTGGTCCTTGTCGTCCGTGGAAAAAGTCAGCTCCGGCTTTGTCCAATTCGCGAAATCTTCGCTCGTGGATAGAAATACGGAGCGGCCGTAGGGGCCACTCTGCTTTACCGTGGCGATGAAGACCCGGTCCCGCCGATCGAAGGAAAAATTGTGTTCGTCCTGGCTCTCCACCGGATCTCCGGGTAGCTGCATCCAGGAAATGCCGTCGGCGGAAACATGCCGCCGGTTGGGATAGAACGCCTTGAAACGCCGGTTGGGATCAGGATCGTCCCCATCGTAGACGACCTCGCCGTGATCGGTATTGGCGTCCGGCAATGCTCGCCGCCAATGCAGCCCGTCCGGGCTTTCGCGCCTGCCGCGTACCCAGAGCTTGAACAGCTTCGCCTCAGCATCATATTGGGGCGCGCTACGAATCTGCGGGGTGGCGTCCTCCTCTACCGTCCAGTCGGCTCGCAACACCGCCCCCTTCTTTGCCGGCGCATGCATCGTACGCTCGAGATCGTCAATCGCTTGGACGCCGAAGTCATCCAGAAATAGCTGGCGTTCCCCCGGGGTCACGCCAAACTCCACTGCGTTCATTGTTGCGTTCCCTCGCTATCTATTGGTAGGCGGTCACGCCGGCACCATTTGCCCAAGAAACCTACGCGTCTCCTGAGCGATCTTTAACGGACTTGACGGAATGATCTCCAGCACAGCGTCACCTCGAAAATTGATTTCATCGAGCGTCTCCAGCAGATATTGCCAGTCGTCTTCCGGGATGCTCCCGTGACCGGGTGTGGTATGCATGCGGGCGAAGGGCTCGTCAGGCGCAAATGCATCGCTGATGTGCAGGTGACACAAGCGCTCCTTGAGGGCGTCGATGTACTCACGCAGAGGATGTCTTCGGTACTTCTGGGTGTGGGTGGTGTCCAGACATACCTTCAGGTCGGGCAGGGCGTCCAGGGCGCGCCTCAAGATCTCGAGATTCCACAGGGACGGATCTTCATCAGCCTCACCCTCCGAAGCATTCTCCAGGGCAATGGTCACGTTCTTGGCATCGGCACACTGCAGCACCTCGCGCGCGAAACCGTAGTCCGGATCGAGCCCCGACAGAAACAGATTGCCGGCATGCACCACAAGCACCTGACTGTCGGTGGCGGCCACGGTATCGATCTGGCGCTGATACTCCTCGACCGTGTCTTCGTTGCCCGTGTGCCAGCTTGAACGCACACTCCCAAGAATCGCACTGAGACGCTGATGGTTGTCCGGGTCGTAAAGATCGATCTGTTCGGATATCAATCCCTCCCGCGCCGGCGAGGTCCATTCCCAGCTGGTCCATTTGCCCCAGGGCTCGACGCCAAATCCCTGGCCGGCCACGTGGTCGACTACAGCAGCGAGGCCATCCAATCCGTTGTCAAAGGCGAAGTTGGTTCCCCCCTTCTTCAGCGGGAAGTAGTGTATGTAGTTCCAAAGACTGATGCTGAAGTTCAGTTCCATAATCTGCCACCTGAGTTGAAAACCATGGCCGCTTCCTCACCTCTGTCCATCCGCGATAAAGATAGACCAGCCACCGGTGCCAAACCAGACCTGGGTGCTGTTTTTGACTGCCCGATTTGCTACCTTTGCAAAGGCGAAAGCTAAAGACCGTTTTATCTCAAACTGCGGGAGTGTCGACGCATGTTTCAGACATTGAAAGTAGCAGCCATTTCGTTTGTGCCGAAGAAATTCGCGTTGGAGGCTAACTGCGACCGGCTCGAGCAGATGTTCCGCAGAACCGCCAAGGGAGGCACTCAGCTGGCTCTTGGTCCGGAAGGGATTTTGGAAGGATACGTGGTGACCGAACTCCTCAATGGCGAGGTCCCGCTGCAGCGGATGAACGACGTAGCCGTTCAGATGCGAGGGCCCGAGATCGGACGTTTTCGCGACCTGGCTCGGGAACTGGGGATCTGCCTGGCGTTCGGATGCGCCGAACGCATCGGTCGCAACGTTTACAACTGTGCCGTATTCATCGACCATAACGGCACCCTGTGCGGTAAATACCACAAGATGCAGCTGGCTGAGGGCAGCCACCCATCGTGGTGGTTCAATCGACTGGGCAAGAAGAGTCGTTCGGTCAAAACCCCGTTCGGACGTTGCGGTTTCCTGATCTGCAACGACCGCTGGAACGCCGACATCGCCCGCCTCCCCGTGCTCGACGGGGCTCGCTACCTGCTGATACCTTCCTTCGGCGATTGCTCCAAGAAGCAGGATGAGACGGTGTTGGCGCGAGCTTGGGAGAACGGGGTTCCGGTGGTGGAAGCGAACGTGGGACGCACCCTCATCATCAGCAAAGGCAAGATCGTCGCCCAGTCTCGGGAGAAAACGAAACTGCTGTTTGGGACCATTGAGATCCCGGCCCCCGCTACGGCAGCTAACCGCGACGAACAAGAGCGTAATTTTCTGCGCTGGCGCCGCAAGGAAATGCCGCTTCGCTACCGCCAGCAATTGAAAAAGAGAGAGAAAGGCAAGGCATCAAAACCTTCGCTGCACGATCCCAAGGGAAGACTCTACTGAAAACTCTTTGCATCCACCGCGGGCCAAGAGAGGGATCACTCGAACCAGTAAGAGTAGAACTCTCCGTTCCACAGCGAAAACCGCAGCTTCACCGTGCGACCGCGCAGCTCTGAAAGATCCGCTTTTTCTTTCCAGCTGACGACGTGATCGATGTTGTCCTCGATCGCGGGCACGCAGTCGTCGGCACCAAACCCTGCGATTGTCGAACCGTCGGAAGCGTCCAGAACCTCCGCTTTCACCTTGCCGCGCCAGGAATCGACGTTGACATGTAGCTGATCGCCGTCGACCTCCATCGGCTTGGTCAGCACCGATCCCCATTCAATGCCCCCCTTCAACGACACGAATCCATCCATCCTCAATCTCGCCATGCAGGCCGCGGTGCTGTCCAGATACTCGCGGTTCAGAGTGTCGGCGATGGACAGCGAGCGGTGGCGACAAGCCAGGTAGTAGAACCACAGCTCGTTGTTGCGCACGATCGGTCCGTTCGTCATCACATTCTGACTCAGGTCGTAGGCGCTGCCGTCGCCGATCTTGGAAAGCTCCATAAACGGCGCCCGGTTGGCCACCCGGTCCCAGTTTCGCAGGTCGCGGCTGCTGGCCAGCTCGATCGACTTGCGGCTGTCCACGTTCTCGTACATCGGCGGGTGTTTGCCGATCCAGTGGTGCATCACCGGTAAAGCGAGATACATGCCTTCGTATTTGAACGCCGGAAAGTTGTAGACATCGGTGCGGTATTCCTCGGGGCGGTTGTAGACCGGGCTCAGGTATTCCGGATCCTCGATGAACCGGGCAATGCGCTCGTTCCCATTCTCCTGATCCTGCTGGTCGGCGTGGAATGCCAGCTCCAGCTCCGTCCAGTCCTCCAGATCGGGACTCGTGCTCAAACAGAAGCTGCGCCCGTACGGCGCCCGCCCCTGGGGATCTTTGTGTTTTACCATCGCCACGAACAGCTTCTCATCTCGCAAGTGCGTGAGGTGGGCCTCGTCCGAGCTCGGAACGTTCGTATGCATGAGCGGGGTCCATTCGATGCAGTCGGGCGAGACCGCCGGCGTCAAACCGTTGATGCCTGGCCACCACCCCATGCCCTTGTAGCGCCGCCCCGGATCCGCATCCAGCGGGTCGTAGATCGGCGCCAGAAGCAGCTTGCCTTCCGTGCTCAGGATGTTGTTCTCCTTGCCCAGCGGCCGTCCGGTCCAGTGCAAACCCTGGTAGTCGTACAACCCCAGCGTCGGTTTCTCCCAGTTGACCCCGTCCTCCGAGGTAGCCAGGCAGAAGAAACTCTCCCCTCCCTTAGGCGCCCCGGTTGGATCGAGGATGACGTTCGGATCGTCGCCCTCTGCCGAGGCCATGTACACCACCTTGAACAACCTCTCTTCCTCGTCCCACGCCGGTGTCGTGCGAATCTGGATGGAACAGTTCTCCCAGCGGTGTTCGGGACGCAGCACCGCGTTGCCGCGAAACTTCTGCGGCTGGTGCAGCTTGCGCGCCAGGTTGTCGATCGCTTCCAGCTCGTGGTCGTCGATGAACAGGTGTTTCACGGGTGTCGTCCTTTCGCTCGAAAGATAGCATTGGCAGCAGCCGGCAATATATCATTAGATTCTCGGCCGGCCCACCCTGACCAGCGTTGCGGTCACAACTGCGAAGGCCTGTTCAACCACCTGTCAAATTACCTAAGTTTATATCCATCAAGACTTTACCTCATCGTGCGCTTTCGCCGCAGCATGCCAAAATTGGAATCAATTCCAAAATTGGGATGGACCCATTACGTGCAGATCATCTCTTTGAAATCCCGGAAAGAGTGTGAATTTTACGAACGGGCTGCCGCCCACGCGCCGGTTGGACCGTGCGCGAGCTCAAACAACAGCTGAGGAGCGACCTTTTCGCCGACGCTCTGGAGCTGGGATCGGCCGCTTACCACGGCGACGGCGCCACCCTCGACCGACCGCTCGTTCCCCGCAAAGGCCGGCTCTACAACTATCGGCTTATCCGCGCCCTGCCAGGGCAGACGGCCGCCGACGAGTTTGTCGTCGACTTGGAATTTCACAACCAAGGGCCCGGACGCCTCGAAGGCATCGAAGAACCGAGGGAAGGATTGATCGTTACGTCGTCCAGAAATCTTCTCGACGCCGAGCTCGCCAGCCCTTATCCGTGATCGTTATCGCGGGAATGGCTCGTTAAGTCAACCGAGGCACAACTCGAGCGTCTCCCTCCTTTATATATGGTAGTATGGCAGCGATCCTGCCTATATTCTACCAGGAGTTCCAGGCACGTGGCATCTACGGACATTACAGTGAGTTGGTTGCCCAAATGACCAGCGAGACAATTCTCCACAAGGACGAAATATGAGCGACATGGAATCGCCGGCGGTCCTGGTTGTAGATGACGAGGCCTTGGTGCGCCAACTGCTGAGGACTGTCCTGGAAAATGAAGGGTTAGTTGTTTTGGAGGCATGCGATGGGCGCGAGGGTCTCGAAGTGTTCAAATGCAATCAGAGTCGGACTGACCTGGTCATTCTCGATCTGAACATGCCCGAAATGACAGGCTATGATATGCAGGCTGAATTGCAGATCATTGATCCGGATGTCAAGATGATTGTCGTAACTGGATACATGCCGGACGAGGAACGGCTGGTCGGGGTACAGGAAATTATATCGAAGCCCGTTCAGATCCCTAAGATGGCCAAAATCGTACGCGAAATCCTGGAGTTGAACTAGGCGCTATCATATCCGATCTACGCGGCAGTTCTGATGTCAAAAACAGAATCCGACGGCCTTTCAAGGCTTCAGAGTCAGAGTCACATTTCCGCCCGCACCTGGAGGAAGTGGTGTAGAGTCCTGGGAGTGGATCCCTCAGATGCCGTTGAGGTGTGGGAGGAAATCTGTCATCCGCTCTTCATCGCCACACACAAGCTGCCGGAAGTCGCCTACATTCTGCAGATGCGGGCCGCCAGGCTCGATCTGAATCTCCTCGACTTCAAGGAAGAGGTTCCAGGGATTCTGCACGCCGCCGCGTTTCTACATTCCCTTAAGGATGAACGATTACCCGAGAGCAAGATCAAGAGTTTGCTCTTGCGATTCTACAAAAACCTGGTGGTCGAGGGGTTTCCCGAAGAACACACAAAAGTTTTCGTAGAGCGTTTTCTCACCTCCATATGTTCGGCGGTTCTCGTTGCAAAAGTGTTGCCCGGTGAAAACATCACCTTGAGCGGAGTGCTCAAGCCAGTGATCGACAAGCGCGGAAGCATCGAGCAGATCATCGGCCTGGGGTTGAAGTCAATGGGCGAACCGAGTTACGCCAATGCGGTCAGGGATTGTCTAAATGGTTCGGATTCCGGCGCGGGAGCTGCTGACGACGATCCGGACGGTGACCACGAGCAGACTGAAGATGCAGACGAAGAACAAAGCACGGTTGCGGAAGAGGATGATGAAGAGGACGATGAGGAAGACGAAGAAGACCGATTCGATGAATTCCTGACGAAATTCAAACACGCCCTACAAAAGATCTACAAAGCTGAGTCCGAGGTGGGGACGGACGAGTTGGCCGACACATCTGCCGCTCTTCTCGAACACCGCTTGAAGGCCGTGGGATTTTTCAAACCGATGGCAGCTATAATTCCCTCCATGGAAGAAGCGAAGGTGATCGCAAAGAAAGTGGAGGTCGCTCGAAACGCAGGTAAAGCCCGAAAACCCACTAGCCGCCCGAGCTCGGTAGGCGGACCTGCCGTAACGGAACTTGGCGGGTCCGGTGGTGGCGGGCCGGCGCCGGACCCGACGCCCGGAATGGGCCCGTCGGAACGAACCTCGGCTATTATCAAGAGCGAGCAAGGTCGCGGCAAGAAAACCGGAGACCGCAGCGGTTTTATCGAAACCAGCGACGTTGACTCTGGGGTCGAGGTCTCGGCTTCCGACATTGCAGAATCGCAAGAAACGAGCCTGCCGGAGCTCAGCGATCGGGTACACGAAATTGCCAGGCTGTTGTCATCTATCGAAGCAGCCGAGCAGGAAATATGGAGAGTCTATTTTGAACCAGGCAAGGACTTTCAGAATCTGCGCGCCATGGCCCGGACCATTGCCACCTCGAGTACGGGAAGCAACAAAGCCTACAGCGCAATCAAGAAGATTGCCCAGTATCATTCCGTCGGTCAATTGCTCCACGGACAGGATCAGAAAATTGCGAAGGGCCGCAACTTCACCATCGATGTGACTTCGTTCATAAACAATGTCGCCAAAGGCAACAAGAATTTTGAAGCGGGAGACCGGGTGCTTGGAGCACTGAAAAAAATTTTGGACCACGCCGCGGTAACCCTGGTTCGCCTCGAAGCCCTGAGAACCAACTACAACTTTTCGCACGAACACCCCGACGAGTATTCACCGGAAGCAGCTACGAAATATTACGAGGAGGCGCTGCGGTCCATCACCGACCAGATAGACGACGAGAATCTCCTGGGCCTTGGCCGGCAGAAAGCAGATTCGGACACCCAGACGATGTTCGCGCAGTTTCTTGCGGAGAAGTTCGTGGAGCAGCTTATAGGTGTATGCCGGGAATACATGGTCGGCCTCCACACCGAAAGGTATACCAAAACCCTTGAGGGGCTGAAAGAAGCGTTAGCCGGCACACCCTTGGAATTCGAAGACATGGAGCCCCCGACCGAGCCCCCCTCTGAAATTCCGGCGGAGAAGCTGACGGCCAGCGGTTTCGGGGATGTCTTCGACGCCGCCTACAAGTATCTGGCACCCGAGGTGTGGAACATGCTGTCGCCAGTTCACCAACCCGACGATGTAATGGGCAAAGTCAGGACGATGTTGCGCGACGTGCTCGTGGGAAGCTTGGTGTTCGAAGGCCAGAACCGACGCCATCAGGAGAAGCCATCCGCCCCCTTGTCGGTTGTCAGTCTCGAAAAGGTCTCCGAGAATCAGAATTTGCGCGAATTCTACGTCAGGGTGGATCAAAACGGCCAGTTATTGCCCGTTGATGGTTTCGAGGATGGCAGCTTTGTGGATCTGTTCCAGATGCGGGAGTACACTCCCAGCCGCGTGCACGCCGCCGCGAAGAAGAAGGCCGAGGCGGAGGGCACCGAGGAGTTGCAGACGGGCCGGAAATACCTCTGCACCGTTGGGCGCACCAACCGGCTATTCTGCGCTTCACCCAGCGAACTCCTCAACGGTTGCGTTCGCGCCGATGGCGGAGGCCCCAAGGTATTCAAGGTGTTCAAATGAACCGTACTCCGCGTTCGTCGAACCCGTGGCATCGGGAATCTACCTACAGGTCCCAGTAGGGCTCCAAGTGCCCGAATCTGGTCGACATCATTGTTGAGGGCCAGGTTCGCATCGTAGGTGGTCAAGCCGCACTCGGGAAGAGGTCGATCTCCAGGGTTTATCTGATCATCACTTGGATCGTAGCGATACTGGAAACCTATGACCAGCTTGCGCCGGTTCCGCTTCGCGGCCTCCACCATCCTTTGCGCCTCGCGCGCGTTCATAGCCATCGGTTTTTCGACGATTACGTGGGCGCCGGCATTGAGCGCGGCAATGCTGCATGGAGCAGGCAGACCATTGGGCGTGCAAACGCTGACCGCATCCCAAGGCAGGGGCCATCTTTCCACTCACTTCGCACCACCTTTTTGCAGCCGACGAGCTATCCTGGCGTGGCCGCGCCGTTCCGCCCACGCCAGCGGTCGTGCCCAAGGTTCGCCGCCGTTGGGGTTTGCACCTCTACTCAACAGCAACGTGACCACATCTTCCTGCCCCTGGCGTGCGGCCCAACCGAGGGGGGTGGAACGGTACTCCTCGTCGACTGCATCGATCTCGGCCCCAAACTCCAGGAACAAATCGACCAGCGTCGCCCGATTGTCGCGCTCCTTTTTTCGCGAGCCTTTGTGGTGCTCCCGGTGTCTATACATCGGATTGATCTCGGCGATATTGTGCAACGGCGTTACCCACTGCCAGTTGGGCAGATTTGGATCCATCCCGGCCTCCAGCAGACGGCGGGTCAGCTCGGGCCGGCCCCAAAGATAGGTCCGGCAGGCGGTGACCACCGGCGGCACCGGGATTCCCCGCGCCAGCAATAGATCTAGCATGTGCACCTTCCCGAATGAGACCACATAGGTGTAAACCGATCCGCACCCGGCGGTCGAAACAGCCTGCGGATCGCGATCTATCAACACCGCCAGCGCGTCCACGTTGTCGTCGAGGACGAAGTCAGCCGCGTCCTTCGATTCACCGCCGTAGCGATACATCAACGCTTTCATGGCGTCGTCTTTAGCCTGGTGTATGGGGGCACCACCCGACTCGATCCAGCCGTTGGGGTCAGCGCCGGCTTCCAATAGCATCTCGGCGATATCCAGATGCCCGTGCTGCGCCGCCTTCCATAAGGCCGAACCGCGTGGCGCATCTGACATCGGTTGCGTCGGGCTGACACCCGAACCCAAAAGCATCCTTACCAGCTTTGCATCGCCGGCATCCACCGCCCTTGCGAGTGCTCTTCCGCCGAACTTTTGCCGGTTTCTCTTCAACTTCGACAGCTGCCTGACGGCGGCTGCATCCCCCGCTGCCACCGCCATATCGAGGGTGTACTCCGCCCCGCGGGCCAACAGAAATCCGATCATCAGCTCGTTCTTGTTGCGCCGTGCGATGTCCACCGGTCGCTGGCCCCGAGCGCGATACCAGTTCTCGCTGCCGCCCTTCTGTATCGCGTCTACTTCTGCGCCGCGATCGATCAGCAACCCGACAACCTCGAAGTGTCCGTTGTCGACGGCATGATGCAGTGGCTTCCACCCCTCGTCGTCTCCCGCGTTGACTAGGCTCGAGTCAGCCGCGAGCTCCCTCTCAACTTTGGCCAGGTCGCCCTTTGCCGCTGCTTCGTGGATCGCCTGAGCGCGGTCGACGTTGTGTTTCAGTCGATCCGATCTTAGCAACTCCGCAACCTTGACGTGGCCACGGTCCAACGCCACCGTCGTCAGGTCCTCGTGTCCGTAGCGGATCCACGTAGAGTCATCGCCGTTGTCGAGCAGCAGCTGTACCAAGGACAAATGCCCCTCGCGCACGGAAAAATACAAGGGCCGCGTGTACCAGAATTCCCGATGCATCAACGAAGGGTCGGCGGCATGCAGGGTGGCCACCTTGCTCCGTTGACCCGCCCGCGCCGCGGCAAGCATCTGCCACAATTCCGAATCGACATCATCGGGTTTGAGGAGATTGAGCTTAGCCGGCCGTTTTTTATGTTTCATGTATTACCACAAGGTTGAGGGGTTTGCTGTGGACGTATGAGTATCCGATAATTACATATACGGGCAAGAGGGCACTAGGTATATTGAAATGTGGAAATCGACCCCAGCAGCGCGCCTGTTGATCCGGCGAACATGGAGCCTATAATGACCCTACCTATGAAAACTATGACGGAGTATATCGCCCACCTCGGCGCTGCGAAGATTCCGCATTCGCGAACAACATACCTTGCTCACGCTGTTGGCGTGTACAAGTACATGCAATCATGGGAAGTAGATGACGAGATGTGCCGCGCCGCCATGTTCCATTCGATCTACGGCACCGAAGGGTTTCAGGATTTCACCCTGCCACTGGACCGACGCCAGGAGCTGCGCGAACTGATCGGCGATCGGGCCGAGCTGCTGGCTTATGCCAATTGCGCCATGGATCGCAACAGCTTCTTTGACCTGGCCGACAAATACCAGGACCGCTACCTGATCACAGATCGGCTTTCAGGTGACCACATAGACCTTTCCAACGAAGAATTCGAAGACCTGATGCGGCTGCATTTCTGTGACTATCTCGAGCAGGTAGAACGGTCCCAGGGTTGGGATTGCCGACGTAGCCAATTCAGGCTAATCGGCGAACGCCTGGGTGGAGTCGCGCTCGAGTCGTACAACTCGACGTTTGCCCGCGAACCACGGTCCGCGGGGGAATCGCAACCAGCCGTGCCGTTGTAATACATCGCGAACGGCTCGTCCACATGTTCCACACTATGGCTCTTACTTGCGGTCTGCGTTTTCGACATCTCGGGTCGCTGCCATCATCCACCCGCACGCTTCGCTACAAACCCTTTCTCTTGTAGCAGGGCCACGATCGCGCCCCGGTGATCGCCCTGAATCTCGATAATATCTTGCTTCAAGGTGCCGCCTGCGCCGCATTTCGCCTTCAGCTCCTTTGCCAGCTTTTCCAGCTGATCGCCCGACAGCTGCAAGCCGGTTACGATGGTAACCCCCTTGCCTTTCCGGCCCTTGGTCTCGCGACCGACGCGCACGATGCCATCCTTCGCCGCACGCCTCTGTTGCCTCGTCTTGCACGAGCACGTGGACACAGGTTTGCCGCAGTCGGAGCAGAGACGGCCCGACCGGGATGAATAAACTGAGCTGTCCGTTTTGGTGTCATGGCCCCCGAAAGAGCTATTGCTTGCCTTGGGGGTATCCATTTAACCGGAGTTACCATATGTTCAGTGCATGGCGTATCCTCGCGCTGGCAAGCACTACCCGGGCTCGGTTGGCGAGTTTCAAGCCTGGTTTCGAACCGATGCGGACTGCCTGGACTACCTCGAATGGCTGCGGTGGCCCGACGGCTTCGTCTGTCCGAGTTGCGGCCACGAAGGCGGTTGGCGCTTGGGCGATGGCCGCTTCATGTGTCCGGCGTGTTCGACACGCAGTTCGGTGACGGCCGGTACGATCTTCGATCGGACGCGGACACCCTTGACGATATGGTACACCGCCTGCTGGCTGTTCGCCACCGGTAAAGACGGGATCTCGGCGTTGAGCTTGAAGCGAGTACTGGAGATCAGCTCCTACCAGACTGCCTGGGCCATGCTGCACCGCCTGCGGTCGGTGTTGGTACGTCCCGGTCGGGATCTGCTGAGCGGGACGGTACAGGTGGACGAGACCTACATCGGCGGCGCCGAGCCTGGGCTGGCCGGTGGCCGCGCTAGGGGCAAGAAGGTGCTGACCGGTATCGCAGTTGAGGTTCATGAGCCGAGAGGATTGGGGCGGTGCCGCATGTCGCCACTGGCCGATGCCTCTGCCGAGACCTTGCACGCGTTCGTGATGGATCACGTCGAGCCGGGCTCGACGATCATCACCGACGGGTGGCCCGCTTATCAGGGACTGGCTCAGCTCGGCTACGAGCACGATCGGCGCAGCCAGGGCGCGGCCCGCGCTCGGGGCGATGATCCCAACAAAAGCTGTTGCCCGCCGTGCACCGCGTTGTCTCACTGGCCAAGCGGTGGCTGCTGGGAACGCATCAAGGGGCCGCCGACAGTACCCACATGAGCCACTACCTCAACGAGTTCGTGTTCCGCTTCAATCGCCGCCGCTCCCGCAGCCGCGGCATGGTGTTTTATCGCGTGCTCGAGCTGGCCGTGGCCCACGAGCCGATGCGTTTCCAGGATCTCATTGCCAGCCGACGGCCGAGGAAGCTGCCCCCCGAGCCGCCCAAACGGCGAGGGCATCCCACGAGCCTGGAACGCCCAGGGGCAAACCGGCCGTGGCGGTCGGCGGCCGAACACTGATGGGGGTCGCGACGCACTCCGGTTAAATGGATACCCCCAACAGCGGTATACTGGATCCGACGCTATCTCATTGCAGTCATCCTCCTCCCTGGATTTTCCGCTTTCGTATTGGCAGAGTTGTATGCTCAAGCGCCGCTGAGGTTTTTCGGCTTTAGCCTCTATCTAATTTTCGCCCACGTAGGTTCAGCGTACCTCTGCCTGCGTCTGGCAAGCCGCTACGAAATGGAGGTTCACCGCCGGTTCTACCGTCTTATGGCAATCGCACTGATCGGCATAGCCGTCCTCGTGGGTCTTCTCAATTCGATACAGAGTATTGGGCTGATTCACCTGGATCAGATACTCTCCCTAGTCCTCTTTCTTTCGCCGATCGTTCCCGCTTTCATCTTCGCATACTTTGCCTACCGCTACAGTTTCTTCAGAATTGTCGTCAATCCAGCACTCTTCTATTCCGCTTTAACGGGCATTGTCCTCACCGTGTACCTGCTCGGCATTCGCCGCATCGCCGAACAATTCCAGCATATCGGCGGTGGATTCAGGCCAGTGGTTATCGAAGCCACCCTCCTTACCTTGCTCGTCTTTCTCTTCCAACCGGTTAAGAACCGGTTGCAGCGGTTCATTAGCCGCCTCTTCTTCAAGGCGCGATACGAATACCAACATCTTTTGGGGGAACTGAGTCATACACTGAACGTCCCGCTCGCGTTCGAACAGCGATTGAAAGACCTCGTAGACGCAATCGGCGAGGCGTTGAAGGTCCATGTGGTGTCACTGACGTTGTTTGATCGAGAAGACGGATCGATCCAAAATGTCAGGGTTACCGGGAGTCGGGGGCTGACTGGACTTCCTTCACCAGACATCCCCCTGCGACTCGGGCAAGAAGACAGCTCCCTTATCGAGCAGGTGGTCGAATGGTTATCGACCTACCGGCGCCCTCTGGATACGGGCGAACTCCATCGCTGGCGTTTCGTGACCCCGCTTGTCGCCCAGGGAGTACAACTTTGTATCCCTGTGCTGCGAGGAGATCAGGTAACCGGCTTTCTCAGCCTGGGTGAGAAGAAACGCAGAGTACCTTTTTCAGCGGAAGAGCGGGAACTACTCGACACCCTTTGCAACCAGATTGCCCTGGCTGACGAGAACGCCCGTCTCGTCGAGTCGAGACTGGCCATGGAACGCCGGATGTTCGAGGCAGAGCGCCTTTCCTCTCTTGGTCTCCTCTCTGCAAGCATCGCTCACGAGGTCAAGAATCCACTCAGTTCGATCAAGACCATTACAGCCGTGCTGCGCGAAGACCTGGAGGATAACCGAACCGCGGCTGAGGATCTCACCATTGTTCTGAGTGAGGTCGATCGGCTGTCGCGCGTTGTGGACCGCTTGCTCAAATTTGCCAAGCCCGAAGCCGAGGACACGTTCCGATCCGTACCACTGAAAGAGGTCCTGGATGATGTGGTTCTCATCCTTGCCCACGAAGCAGAGCGGCGCAAGGTTGAGATTCAGGCGGAGGCAGATGAGGATCTCGCGGTTTGGGGGGACCGCGAAGCCCTCAAGGAGATCCTCTTCAATTTGATCCTCAACGGCATCGAGGCGACGGAAGCAGATGAGCATGGGCTGGTTTCCATAACCGGTCGGCGCCATCTTCCATCACACAGCGGTCGCGATGTTGGGAGCGGGCATTGGGTGGAAATTGCCGTGGTGGACTCGGGCCCGGGCGTTGTCGAGGAGGTACGGTCCCACATCTTTGAGCCGTTTTACACGACCAAGGCATCGGGGACGGGACTGGGCCTTGCCACCGTCAAGCGCGCTGCTGAACGTATGGAGGGAACTGTCGAGGTGAAAAGCGGTGTCGAGAACGGACGCGGCGCGATGTTTTTTGTTCGACTCCCCGGAGGAGACGGGTGAGACCACGAATCCTGATTGTGGATGACGAGACGGCGGCCCGGCACGCTCTCAAGCGGGCTCTCAATCCACTAGACTGCAAGATTGTCGAAGCGGAAGACGGGGTCGCCGCACTTGCGGCGATCGAGCAGTCGGACCCCGACCTGGTGATTTGCGACCTCCAGATGCCGAAAATGGATGGCATCGAGTTGCTGAAGGTTCTTGGCGAGAGGACCAACCTAACCCCGGTCATTATGATCACGGCCCATGGATCGGAACGAATCGCGGTCGACGCGATGAAAACCGGTGCCTACGACTATCTCGGCAAGCCCTACGAGGTGGATGAGCTGAGATGCATTGTCGATAACGCTTTGGAGACCGTCCGGTTGAGAAGTGAGAACCTGGCCCTGCGCACCGAACTCGAGCAGCGTTCGGGGTTCGGGATGTTGAGCGGCCAGAGCAAAGCGATGCAAGTCGTGTATGACCTGATCGGAAAGGTAGCCGCGACGGATGCGACGGTACTCATCGGCGGAGAAAATGGCACCGGCAAGGAACTTGTCGCCAGGACCATTCACGCACAGAGCGGACGCGAGGAGCACTCGTTTGTGGCCATGAGCGCTGCTGCTTTACCCACCGACCTCATCGAAAGCGAGATGTTCGGGCACGAAAAAGGGGCCTTCACCGGGGCGACTGACCGCCGAGCCGGGAAGTTTGAGCTCGCCCACAAGGGTACCCTGTTTTTGGATGAGATCGGCGACATGAGTCTCGAAACGCAGGCCAAACTCCTCCGCGTTCTCCAAGAGCGGACCTTTGAACGGCTCGGCGGCAACGAGACCATGACGGTCGACGTCCGCCTCATCAGCGCGACGAACAGAGATCTGCCAGCGGATATCATCGCCGGACGATTCCGGGAGGATCTTTACTACCGCCTCCAGGTCGTGGATATTGTGCTACCTCCGCTACGGCATCGGCGTGAGGATATCCCTTCTCTTGCCTACCAGTTTCTCGACCGGTTCAATCGGCAGCACACAAAAGACGTCTCAGAAGTTCCACCCGTAGTGATGAGGCTCCTGGTCGAGCATTCGTGGCCCGGGAATGTCCGCCAGCTCATGAATGTAGTCGAGCGAGCCGTCATCTTTGCGGATGGATCTGATTTGAACGTGGACCTGCTGCCGCAGGAAGTCCGCACTGGACCCGAGCGCGAAGAGGCTGGACCGCGCGTGTGGCGGGAAGGCATCCCGTTTCAGGAAGCGAAACACGAGGCTGTGCAGTCCTTCGAGACCACGTTCATCAGCGCTGTGCTTGAACACCATGGCGGGAACATCAGCCGCGCCGCGTCGGCCGTCGGCGGGAAGGCATCCCGTTTCAGGAAGCGAAACACGAGGCTGTGCAGTCCTTCGAGACCACGTTCATCAGCGCTGTGCTTGAACACCATGGCGGGAACATCAGCCGCGCCGCGTCGGCCGTCGGCATGAAGCGACAAGCGCTCCAGCAGAAAATCAAGGAGTTGGGAATCGATCCCGATGCCTACCGGCACCAACAGCAGTCGAACGAATAGCGTTCTGGGCGCCGCGATTGCCATGAAGCGACAAGCGCTCCAGCAGAAAATCAAGGAGTTGGGAATCGATCCCGATGCCTACCGGCACCAACAGCAGTCGAACGAATAGCGTTCTGGGCGCCGCGATTGCCATAAACCTGACCTCTGGGCTGGATTTCGTGCAGGTGGCGCGAGTCCTTGACGAGAATCCAGGAAAAGATCGCCATCTAATTGTTTGCTAAGTATTTTGATATGAATGGCGTATAACCAGGTGTAATCGAACATCCTGACCTCTCTGTATTCGCCTCTGTTCCTACCCCTTCATATCTTCCGCGTACTACTACTCCTACTGGTTCGAATGAGAGGGCGGGTGCTCCTATTTTATCAAAAACATTACAAGGATTTCTGGGAGACGTGACTTGCTCACTTCTAAGCATTTGCTCATCTAGCCGTCCCCTGCAACATACAACGCGTAGATCTTCGCATCCTCCGGCCGCAAACCGCCACCGTAGTTCACCTGCAACCGAAAGAGCCCATCCGGCAGGACGTCCTTGTTCTTCAACCCTACCGCCTGCCTGAACCCGTCCTCTGCCAACGGCACACAGTCGTCCCGGGAATATCCCGGCAACGGGTGGAACTGCTCATTCCATTTAACAATGTGACCGCGCTCACCGTATTGGGAAGCGGATCCGATTACTATTAGCCAAGCGAATATTACAACGGGGATCCAAATCGACAAATGCGGACAAAAAGGCGCGAACAGATAAGAGTTGAAGCCGCGATCGCACTCATGAGTTTCGCAATTCCTTTCTTCGTGCGCTCAGGTTCAATATGTTGAGCTGACTCCGGAGGGACACCATGACACTCGAAATTATCGCCATGATGGCAGCGCTGTTGATGATGGCGCTGGTGGTCGCGGCCAAGATCATGGGCGGCCAGTTGATCGGTCGCATGAAGCATCAGATTTCGCAAGTCGACCAGTTGAAAAGGGAAGTATTGGGCAGGTATAAAGTAGCAGGGGCAAAAACGAAAGTAGCCGAAAGCAACAAGCAGCAGTTAGAGGCCAAAAAGAAAAAGCTGCAAAAGAAGATCAAAAGGCTGCAAACGGAAATGAAGGGACTTGACGAGGAATCGGAAAAGCGTAAGGCCCGGACCAATCGCACTGTTGAAAGGGACGATGAACAGGTGTCATGAGCTTTATGGCATTGGTTGCAGTGGTCCTGGCCGCTATGGTGCCTACGGTGGGTAGCATCCGACGCCACCTCCGAGTCATCGGACGCTTGTGGCTAATCTCGGTACAGCGAGGGATGGCCTTTTCGTTGGCAGTTTGTCAATGATCTAATCAACGAGGCTGTCGCAGTGGCGTTGGCCCTGTTGATGTTCGACATCGCCTACGGCCACGCGCTTCAGAAGCCGGTCATCATCACCGAGATCGGCTACCACAGCACGATCGATGCGGCAGTGCGGCCCTGGGAATGGCAAATCAGCAACATTGAAGCAACTCTTGAGGAAGGTCTACAGACGCAAGCGAACTGTTACGAGGCGTTTTGCAGAGCACTCTGGGAAAAGGAGTTTTTCGCCGGGATTTATTTCTGGAAATGGCATCCGAATTACCGAGATGCTGGGGGTGCCCCCACAAGCCAGCGGAGCTCACGATGCGACAGTGGTACCAAAGTTGGTAGGCTAGCTTTTGTGACGCGTGAGCGCGACGGCAGGCACGAGCATCTTGAGACCGATGTTGACGAATATCCACAGCATGAAGGCGCCGATGACCACGAGGGGAAGCTGCGACTTGACAGCGATGTCGATCCCGTAGAAGATAGCGGCGATAGTGATCCCACCGATGGCGATGGCGCGCACGGTGATGTGTCGGGACTCTACCGTATCCTGCAGCGCGGTTTCTTCTGTGGGGTTTTCCCAGGCATGGGGCTAGCAGCCGTGTATGCTGTGGCCGGCGGTTGGAAACCTGACTAATCCACCGTCACTGAGGCGACAACAGGTGGCCTTCAGAATAGGTATAAGGTACAGGGAAATACTTCGCTACCTATGGGAAAAGGAGCGTGACCATGAAGCTTGCCCATCTCAATTGGCCCGATCTGGAGGAGGTATCGAGAGAAACGGTGGTAGTCTACCCCATAGCGTCTTTGGAGCAGCACGGACCCCATCTGCCCTTCATCACTGATACAGCTGAGGTCACAGGGGTGGTAGACCGCCTCGACGAAGAGATCACGGACGAAATCTTATGTCTCCCCACGCAGTGGCTCGGTTACTCACCCCACCACATGAGGTTTAAGGGTAGTATAACGGCGAAATCGGAGACCCACATCAACCTCATCATCGAAACGGTAACAAGCATGGTAAGCGCCGATTTTGACCGAATCTTGATCGTCAACGGCCACGGCGGCAACGTACCGGACATGCAGGTCGCTCTGCAAAGGACTCTAGAACAATGCCCTGAGGCGAAAGTGTATGGGACTTCCTGGTTTACCTTCGATGAGGTAGCGGAGATAAGGGAGGCGGGGCCCCACGGCTGGGGGCACGGCGGTGAGATGGAAACGTCGGTGATGCTGGCCATCCATCCCGATCTTGTCAACAGCGACAGATTTCAAAAGGACGGCCATCCTATGGAGTCGGAGTATGTTGATCAGGTAAGACGTTTTAGGAATATGCACGAGTCAACCGACAGAGGAATCTATGGTGATCCGACCTTCGGGTCGGCCGAAAAGGGGGAGCGCTTCATTAAAGCTGCCGTTGACGTCCTTATCTCTATCGTCGCCGATATCAAGAAAGGACGATTGTAATTGGAAGGTGGAAGGATAGCGTGAGACTCCCCAGTACCGCGTAGCCGTCGCCGACCGCGATCGTATGCTCGCCTCGTGCCGCTGAGTCAGGCAAGTCCTCAAAAACGGGAGATGCCAGATCTGAAGTCGAAAAACTATTGGGGACCTTTGCGTCCCCTGGGCGAAGCCCTGCGTTTCCTCACTTGTATTCCTCTGGTTGGCTTGCCGGCTCCAGATGAGCAGTCCATGGGACGAGGGTTTGCGGCATTCCCTGTCGCAGGACTGATCATCGGCGTTTTTGGTGTCGGCGCTGGGGCTATCGCCCAGATAATTTGGGGTCCTCTGTTGGCCTCTCTCGTCGTCGTGTCGACGTGGACCTTTGTCAGCCTGGGGTTACATCTGGACGGCGTCGCCGATACGTGTGATGGCATGTTTTCCGGTCACCCACGAGAACGCAAACTCGAGATCATGCGCGACAGCCGCATTGGAGCTCTGGGGGCGGTCGGTCTGATATTGGTCTTGGCCTTCAAGGTTCTGGCACTGTTCAGCCTCGATTTTTGGTGGTGGATGGGAGCGGCGATGGCGCCGGTCTGGGGACGCTGGGCTGCCGTATACGGTATCTTCTGGTTCCCTGCGGCACGCAGAAATGGCCCCGACATTGATCTCCACAAGCTGATCCGCGGGCGCGATTTTCTAATCGCTACGATCTCGGCGCTGGCGTTGAGCGCCGTCTTAATTTTCCCCTACGGAGTGCTGATCTTGTTGCTCGTGGCCTCCGTTACCCACTTTCTCGGATGCCTCTTTCGGCGGAGCCTGGGCGGTTTAACCGGAGATACTTGTGGCGCCATGAGCGAAGTCGCCGAAATCGTCACACTGTTGGGATTAGTTGCGGCCTCGCGCCTGTGGTCGGGATGGCCTGCCACCGTATGGCCGGCGCGACTGCTGGAGCTGGCGCTCTAAGGATCGGTTGGTGCCTGAGAGACCGCGGCTTCCTCAAACGTCTTCACTTCCGCGAGCAAACGCGCGGCACCTTCCACCAGCGGCATGGCAAGGGCGGCGCCCGTGCCTTCGCCCAACCGCATACCGAGGTCGAGCAAGGGCTGCTTTCCCAGAAAATTGCACATTGCCTGGTGGCCTCGTTCGGCACTGCAATGCGCCAGAACGATATAATCGGCCGCTGTTGGAGAGAGAGTCCAGGCGATCAGAGCCGCCGCCGTAGAGATGAAACCATCCACGATTACCGGTTTGCGTTGCGCGGACGCCCCGAGAATCAACCCGGCGATGCCACCAATCTCGAACCCACCAAGTTTGGCCAGGACGTCTATCCCATCCCTGGGATCGACCTGATTGACACGCAGGGCCCGCTCCACGATTTCGACTTTGTGTCCATGGCGCTCCTCATCGATGCCCGTTCCCTTGCCCGTAACGTCCCGGACCGAACTGCCAGTAATTCGGGCAGCGATGGCGGCGCTTGGTGTCGTATTGCCTATGCCCATATCGCCGGTACCGACCAGATCAAAGTCCACCAGCCTCTCGGTGGCGATCTGAATCCCGGCTTCCAGTGATCGTACCGCATCGTTTCTGGTCATGGCAGGACCCGTTGAAATGTCTGCCGTGCCAGCGCCGATGCGGTGGTCGAGCACCGAGCCACTCCGCTTTATTTCCGTCAGGTCACCTTTCACACCCAGGTCGGCGACGAGCACATCCGCCTTAGCTACCTTCGCCAAAGCGTTAATGCCGGCACCCTGGTGCACAAAATTGTGCACCATTTGAACGGTAACCTCCTGCGGATACTGGCTCACCCCCTGTTCCGCGACGCCGTGATCACCTGCCATCACGACCATGAGACGCCGCTCGACAGCGGGCTTCAGCGACCGGGTCATGCCGGCAAGATCGACGCTGAGATCCATCAGTCTGCCCAATGCCCACCTCGGCATGGTGAGTTGCTCCAGACGCTGTACGGCCAGACTGCGCCATTTCGGGTCCTGTGTTTCGATGCGTTCAAGGGTAGCATCGAAAACCTTCATATTCCCATCTCCTATTTCAACGCTAGAGGGAGACCGCTGACCATCAATATCACTCGGTCCGCTTCTTTGGCGACAACCTGGTTGCAGCGACCGACCAGATCGCGGTAGAGACGCGCGAGTTCGTTGTCGGGAGCAACGCCCAGCCCTACCTCGTTCGTTACCAATACGACCTTGCCCGATCGATCCCTGCAGCTCTTCAATAGTACCCGACAGGCTGCTTCCACGTCATCCTCGGTCAAAGGGTTGTCCGCCTGTCGGGCGTGCAACAGATTGTTCATCCAAAGCGTAAGGCAATCGACAAGGATCGTATCACCATCGTCGCAGGAGGCGAAAGCACCGGCGAGATCGATCTCCTCCTCAACGGTGCGCCAACCCAACGGCCGGCGTTCCTCCCGGTGTTTTTCGATGCGGAGGACCATCTCATCGTCAAGCCTTGGACAGGTAGCTATAAATACGACGTCGCTATCGGTTTCCGCGGCACACAGTCGGGCGTGGGTGCTTTTGCCTGATCGGCATCCTCCGGTAACAAGAGTTATCTGGTTCATCGCGATAGGTCCATGAGTTGTAGGTTAGGCATGGTTTCCAGGTCGTTGTGACGGTGATCAGTTTTCATCGTTCGAAACGGCGCTCGAAACGTGCGGAGATGAAGTAGGATCGACCGGGGAGAGGGTAACCCCAGACATCGGCGACCTGGTTGTTGCCCAGATTGCGCACCTCCACGGACAGACCCGCCCCTGCGGTGACGAGAAGATCGAACCCCACCGTGTGGACCGTGCGGGCCGGAATCGGATTCAGATTGGCGCGGTCGAGAAAGTTCCTGCTTTCGCGATCGAACGCATAGCGCAGACCGTTGCCCGATTTGCCCGCGCTCAACTGCAGACCGAATCGATGCCGCGGGTCATTGGGAAGATCGTTGCCCCTCTCGTAGGCAAGGGGGCCGCGGTTCTGGGACCGCTGGTAGACGTAGCTGCCTCCGATCCTCACCAGGGAGACGCTAAGATTGAATCGCGTCTCCAGTCCGCTGAGACGTGTTTCGTCGATGTTGTGGGGCTCGGAGACCTGCTGTGTGCTCTGCACGAAGCGGATCAGGTTCTTGACGGCGTTCTTGTAGTACACCACCTCTGCTCGCTGCACAGCGCCTCCGAACAGATTTCGAGCGTCCAGCCCCAGATCCCATTTGTCTCCCTCCTCAATGACCAGATCTGGATCGCCCACCACGGAGCCGCGATCACCAAACAGTTCGAAAAAGCTTGGGGGACGCTGGTAGTTGCCGCGGTGCGCCTTCAGGAACAGCGATTTGCTCAGCTCCATGGTCGTCCCCAGCCGAAAACCCCAGATTGATTCTGTGCTGTGTCGGCCCGATTCAAACGCGCTGGCCAGAAAGCCTTGCCGGGTCAGGAGACGGTCATCCAGTCGCTCGACCTGACCGCCGGCGGTCAGCGTGAATCGCTGCATCAGGGGGAGCGACTCCATCTCCGCCCCCAGCGACCCACGATACCGCCGGGCATGAATGGACGGTCCATTTTCCTGGAGGAGATTCTCCGGCTCGAAGTCCTCGGAATGACCCGCCGCAAACAGGGTAACGAGACCGCGCTCTGGAACGACCGCATGCACTTCGCCCCGAATACCGGCGCCGAGAGTGGTATTGCGGTCGTGTTGCGCGCCGAAGCCAACTTCACCGTGAAGATCTTTGTACTCGTTCGTTGTCACCGAGTAATATCCCCTTAGCGCATATCCTCCGAATCCGCCCGCCCAGGGGCCGTGGAAGTTCGCCTCCGAAAGATTGCGCCATGAATCCAACCGGCTATGCCTGGCTTGATGAATTCCGGTGCCCGATATCCCCGAGTAGCTGAGGTCAAAGGTGTTGTGGACCTGCAGCCGTTTTTCACCGAAACCTCTGCCCAGTTTGACCAGTCCGCGGAAAGAGTGAAAATCGCTGTTTACGCGGCGAGCCCAACCGTCGTCATCCAGGTTGTACTGGGTGCCGTTGTCGTCCCAAAAACGAAAGTTGTTCTCGCTAGTATTGAACTCTGACAAGGCCAGGTACTCCCACCGTTTCCAAGGGCCGGACACGGACATACCCACTTGTTGGGTGCCGAAGGAACCAGACTGTGCTCGAACATGAGCTCGGTTGGCGTGAGACAGCGAGGCCGTGCGGATGTGCACGACGCCGCCCAGGCTGTTGCCACCGAATCGCGCCGGCGTCGCACCCCGGTAGATATGAACGCTCTCGACCCCCGAAAGCGGCAGGTTACCCAGGTTGACGCCGCCGCCGAGCGCTTGATTGAGGGGAACACCGTCCAGGTAGACCTGGACCTGCTCGGCCGTCGATCCGCGAATCGAAAGCGTACTGAAGCTGCCGAGCCCGCCGTAGCGCCGGACATTGACGTTTGTTGCTGCATCCAGCGCTTGTGCTAGATCCGCTCCCGGAGCATGCAGGATCTCTACGGGTATGGTTTCTACATAAGCGGGCGTGTGCCGACTTTCACCGTCGCGTCGAGCCCACACGACCATCGGTTCCATGCGCAGCGGCTGGGATTCCAACGGCACATCAACAACCTCAAGCCCATGGCGCAGGGATATGGTACGGCGCAACAAACGATACCCAATCATTTCCGCCGACAGCATCCAATCACCTAGAGCGAGACCGTCGAATGAAAAAAATCCGGTGGAATCGCTTAGAGTGGTTAAGGTCATGGCCGCCGTTGTTGAAGAATCCAGGCGCACCACGGCACCAGGACGTTTTGGTAGCGGGTTGATCGAGACGCCTCGAGACGCCGGTACTCCTCTCGAAGACGCGACCACTGATGCTCGCTGCAAACACCGGTGTAACTTGGAGAATCTCCAGAAACAGGCCTAGGAGGAGGGCGGGTACGAAAAAACCCGCCCTCGAAGGAGAGCGGGTCCCGGAATAACCCACAGGTTGACCACCTTTCCGTCGAAGGTTTCGTCACCTCCGGTTAAGGCAGGTCTCCTGGCTTCCGGTGTTTGTCGCCGACCCCTTCCCGATCTAAACAGATCAGTGGGTGTTTGTCGGCAGCGCTACGGGTCAATCCGTAGACCGGTTACAGTGGCGGGGCCGCGGCAGAGTTTCACTGCCTTCCCTATTCTCCCATCAAGACGATGCCTTGATGGACACCTCAACCATCGATCTAGCTATTTGTATTCGGCTACAAGGTAATCCGGCCTCGACGATCTCGTCAAGCAGATTTGGGGTCTATCAGTGAAAGACTCATAACACATCACCATGTGAACGGCAGATATTGGGAGGGGAAAATCCGCCCCGGACTGCGGGTATTACGACCCAGGCCAACCATCTGTTTGTCAACATCGTCGATTCTCTTTGTCTGCTTCGTAGGCAAACACTATTCCAGCCAAAACGAATAGAGTCTGGCTTGATACAGATAGAACCGGATGCGCACCGGCTTGTCGAATACCAAATCGTGCTCGGGCTGCCACTCGATCTTGGCTCGCAGGTGATCTCCTGTCAGCGGTGGCGGCAGGTGAGCCGGAACCCAGAAACCGGGGAACGGTTTCATGGTCTCGGCATCCAGGATCTCGGCATAAATCTCGCCCCAATTTGCCTCGGCATTTATGTAGAGATGCTCGCCTTTCATCACAAAAGGCTTCGTAACAATGGTTCCCGCTTCCTCGGCCTCGAGGCAGGCGAACCGGTCCATGGGAAGCTTGGCCAGGCACAGGGCGCTCTGGTCATTGTAGACCTCCGGGTCAACTCGAAGTCTGAAGAGCTCCTTATTGCGGTTGTGCGTCGCGTAGAGCTCTTTGCCGCTCGGAATGCGCGAAGCCATGTGATAGATGAATATCTCACCGTTTTCGCCAACGATGGGGCGTCCTGCCATGGCTACCTGACTGGTGTTGTATCGCACCCCATCCCACGGTTCGATCCCGATGAAAACCTCCCGGTCGGCTACCCGTTCCCAGTGTCGCAGGTCGCGAGAGACTGTCATCTCAATCTGGTTGATGCGGCTGTGATTCATGTGGGGTGGAGGGTTGGCACCGAACACATTGAAGATCAAAACGAAACCGATATAGAATCCCTCGTACGGCATCACCGCCATATGATAACTTTCGGCGGGGGTGACACCGTCGATCTCTCTCGTGTGTAGATAGTCCAGGTCATCCACGGTAGGCGGTGTTATATACGCCGGGTTTTCGATGATCTCTCGCACGCGTGTCTTGCGATTCTCCCAATCGATCTTGTCCGTGTGGAAAACCAGCTCGGGATCGGTGAAATGGTCGAAGTCTGTACTCGTGGCGAGGAAGACCGAGCGGCCCCACTCGGTGCCCTGTTTTACCATGGCGATATACTGTCCACTGATCTCGTCGAAGGTGAAATGGGATTCATCGCTGCTGGGGATCGGTGGCACATCCAGCATGGTCCAGTTGAATCCATCCGGGGAGGTGCCCAGGTACCTGTCGGACGCGCTGAACAGCCCCTTGTAGCGGCGCTGCGGGTCCGGGTCGGTTTCATCACGTATGATGTGATAGAGGCGCTTGTCCTGATCTCCCTCGGGGTCGTTGGCGATGTTGTTGTCCTTGGAGCCGTTCCATTCGTACAGCCCCAGGGAAGGGGTATCCCAGTGTTCCAAATCGGTGGATGTGGCGTAGTAGATGTGGTTTCCGAAATACCACCATTCCCAGACGCCCTTTTCAGGGTTCCATTGGGGAGCGCTGCGGCTCTGAATAGAGGTCTCTCCGATTGAGCGGTTGGGTTTGAGAACGGGACCGCACTTTGTCGGAGGATTCAGGGTCTGCTTTACACCGATCTTTTTCTCCACGGCGTAGTCGTCCAGGAATAGCTGTCTGTGTTTTTTTGGATCTATCAGTGAAAGACTCATGACACCTCTCCTCGGTCAACGTGGGGCTTCCCGTGCTATCGAGGAATGGTAGTTTATAGTTTCGGTAGCATCAATCTTTGTTAGTTTCCCGTGTCTATCTAGCCTGAATAATTCATGAATCCGCACCAAGCGAACGAATTCGGTGCGCTGGTCAATGGCTGGACGTTTTGGTAGCGGGTTGATCGAGTGCTGTCGGTCGTCGAGGTGTTGTCTGGGAGATCTGAGCCTCTTTTGGATGTCATTGGGACAGTCGGGTCCCTTGGTGGATCGTGTGCGTGGATGTAGTGGGACATCGCAAAGCATCATGAGGTGTCGAGGTTGAGGACGACGGTGCGCATCAGATCCTTGA
Source organism: Candidatus Latescibacterota bacterium (assembly GCA_965217095.1). Lineage (GTDB taxonomy): Bacteria > Latescibacterota > UBA2968 > UBA8231 > UBA8231 > CAYNZV01. The sequence continues at coordinate 2,818,408 of OZ244235.1, read as the reverse complement.
GCGGGTATGACGTCGGAAAGTGAAAACGGACCTTGGTGGCTTGCTCCCGCACGCGGGCGCCGATTTTGAGCACCCGGAGTTGGATCGTGTTAAAGTTGGACGTCGTCCATTGGGTGCCGCGCATGCCAATCTGTTGGATCGTGTGCAGCAGCACGTAGGCCGCGCTGTGCAGGAAGAGGCGAAATTGGTTGGCCGAGAAGCGGTGGCAGGAGGTGCGGTCGGACTGCAGGTAGGTCTTGTGATTCTTGATGAAGCCTTCCGACCGCCCACGAGCGCAGTAGATCTCCTCATACAGAAACTCGGGAGTGCGGTTGCGGATATTGGTCACCACGAAGCGCGGGTTGGCTTTGCCTTGTGTGATCTCGGCCTTGTAGATAATCTGGCGCGGTCGGGGCCAGCTCTTGGCCTGATACTCGAAGCGGTCAAAAAGCCGCACCGGTTCATCGCTCTGCTCGGCCAGCGCCGCCACCAGCTCCATCAGCGGTTCGCCGAGTGCCTTGAGCTTGTTGTTGATCGCCTGTCCCAGAATGAAATCAATACCGTATCCGTCGCACAGGTCGTGCACCTCAGGGGTGCTGAAGTGCGAGTCGCCTCGTAAGGTGATCTTCGTCTTCGGCCACACCATGATCAAATGATCCAACACGCGTTTGAGGATGGCTACCGCCTCTCGGCCTCGCATTCTACGACCGGGTCGCAGCAGCGTCGTGATCAATTTGCCCGACTCCCCTTCGTAGAGATGGACCGGAAGGTAGCAATACTCGTCATAGTAGGCATGGAACAACGTGAGTTGCTGGGCGCCGTGTGCCGGATCGTCCGTGTCGTCGATGTCGATGGTGAGCTTCTTGGGCGGCTGGTCGTAAGACTCGATGAATATTTCCAGCAAAGCGAGCCCGATGCGATACAGATCCGAGCGGCTGACACTGTTTTCCAAACGAGACATGGTTGGTTGACTGGCCAAATCGTCTCCCGTCAGAGGCAGACGGTCGCACGCGGTTTTCAGACCCGGATCGCAACGCAGGTCGTCACTGTCATTGGCGTCCTCGTAGCCACAGGCGATCTGGAATACGCGCTGCCGGATGAGGTCAGTATACGTATGGTCGATATAACTTTGATGTCGACGATCCGACATCGCCGCCACGATTCGGTCGACGATCCCGGTGCGGGCTTCCGCTGGTCGCAGAAGCAGGGCGCCCCCATCACTGGTGGTCATGCCACCGTCAAAATCAGCTTCGATCTTTTTGCCCGAGATGTTTGCAAACGATAGCGCGATCTGCGAAGTTTCCATCTGCGGTGGCCCTCTTGATTGGTTGTTGTTTGTGGGTAACCCTAACGTAGGGCAAAACAACCAGTTGTACAGAGGCTCACCGCATTTTTATGAATAATTCAGGCTAAGAGAGGACCGATTTTCTCGAACTGGCTCTTTGATGTCTCCCTGCGCCGATGACCGACATAGGGCCCTCTTCGCCGTCGACACGAGGATATAGGGTGTCGTGTAGAGAATCCCTTCGCCCCAACGCTCGGCGATACGGAACCCCTGGCGCTCGAAGTACGCACCAAGTGCTTCGGTCGTGTAAACGTTAGTGAGATGTGTGTGGCCCCGGGACTTTTCCGAAGCGAAGGTCCAATAGGCATTGCGCGCATTCGGCACGTCGAGAACGACGTGGCCCCCACGGACAGTCACGCGGGAGATCTCGGCGGCAGCGACATCCGGGTCTTCGAAGTGCTCGAATACGGTCTTACCGAAAACGAGATCGAAGGTGCCGTCGTCGAAGGGCAGCTCCTCGATCTCGGAGATGCTGAGACGGTCCGGGTCGAGGCCGCCTTGCAAGAAGCGCTCCCTGGCAACGCTGACTGCGCTTGCGGACACGTCGATACCGTAGACATCCCAGCTGAATATCGTCGACAGCAGGAACGCCGTTTCTGCTGTTCCACAGCCGATCTCTAGTGCGCGGCGGCCTGCCTCATTGCCCTCGGCGATGAGGCTGAGTTGCCGGTAATAAGGGAGGTGACACACACGCTGCCACCGGGATTCGGCCGAGGCGACCTCTTCGGCGAGGCGTTTCTGTTGACCCTCCCATCGGCCGCTGTAAATACCGTCCCACGCATGTCCTGCGTCTCCTTCCACCTCATGCCGGTGGGTGAACTGAATGACACCTCCCTCCCCCCTGGGAAGTGCGTCACGTCCGACTGGGACTCCCGCGTTGTGGTCGAAGTAGACCGGGGATCGCTTCATGGTTTGCACCCGGTGGCCACGATCCAACTGCTGGTACCGTTGAGAACACAACTCGCAAGTCGCCTCACCCAGCGAATGCGCAGGGGGCCAACCGCATGGATGGGCAGGAACCCATTGTGCATCCGAGTCAACAATCCACAAGACTCCATCTTTGCGCAAAGCGACTGAGGCGTAAAGCGGCCCGGGTAACCCAGGCGGATTGCGGTTCGCGGCTTGTAGTCGAATATGACGAGGCGGCCGCCCCGACGCAGAATGCGAGCCGATTGCTCGATAGGCCTCTCCCACTCGTCCATGAACAGCAACGTCGCCACCATCACGACGGTGTCAATGGATTCCGAGCGCACCGGCATGTGGATGGCGCTGCCAATGACATCGGCCCCGACCCCGGCGTAAAGTAGTCCTCGCTGCAGGTCGAGTCCTACATGGCGGCCGTCGATGTGCTCTCCGTACTGCTTGCCCCCGCACCCAATCTCCAGGCAGACACGGGAACCCGCGGTAAACTGCTCCAACGCCTCGCATACGTGCGGGTAGCGCCGGGGAAAGGACCGGTCGCGGAGCCGGCCGAGCCCGCTGGTCACGCTATTGCTTCCCGTGTTTTCCTTCGCTGCCAGCAAGAATGCTCCTCCAGAAGTGCCACTCGCTTCGGTCGAACGCGCGCAGTAACAGGAGGATGCTGGCATAAACGATAACGCTGAGTCCAATGGCTACAACGAGCAAGAAGATACCCCGCACATCGAACATAAGAAGGATGGCTGCCATTGCCGCGGCTGCCAGGCAACACTTGATGACGAGCGGCCAGTCGACCGGAACCGACAGTCCTTGTCGCCGTGCGCTGTGGCTCATGCCGAACAGCATGAGCAAGTAGGCTGCAAAAGTCGCGATGGCCGCTCCAAGGACGCCGAAGCGCGGTACCAGGGCGAAGTTGAGGCCCAGGTTGAGGACGGTTGCGAGCCCGTAGATGAGGGCGATAACTCCCGTCAACTGCATGATATTGAGCAGTGTTTCCGACATCGCCGCTAGCATCCAGAGTAGGAGACCCGTGGCGACGAGCCCCACCGTAAAACCCCCGACGTAGTAGTCCGCTGACGAAACCACGTCGACGATCGGTCTGGCGAGCACGGTCAGTCCGACAACCGCTGGGATCGAGATCGCCACGGCGTAGCGAACCGTGTGCCATAGGTGGCCGTTGAGGCTGTCCAGGTCGCGCTGCTCCCAAAGCGCGACGAGTGTTGGGGTGAGGATCGTGAAGGCCGGTGCGAACAGGAGGGTGCAGACCATGCCGAGGGTGTAAGCCACGGCGTAGCCACCTACAGGTGCGGCTCCGTGGAAATAGCCGATCACGTAGCGATCGGACAACCCCGTAATCCAGATCAGGATACTCACCATCACCAGCGGCAGGCTGAACCGCAAGTAGCCCCGTAGGACGGTGAGGCTGGGGGACGCCAGGTGCACACTGCGGTGGGCCATCACCGTAGCTACCAGGAGCACGGCGACTCGGATCGCAAGAAGCGCGAGGAGCAAGTCTGGTGCCCCGAACCCTAGCTTGACCAGGAGGATGGACAGGGATACGTATGCCACTGTCTCGAGGATGTGGCTCACTGAATGCCGCAGGATCTGCAACCGGGCTTGGAAGAAAGACAGGAGAAGGCGTTCGCAAGCGGACACGGGTACGAGGACAGCGGCAAGGCGAAACAGCGGTGCGAAATCCGATGTGTGCAAAAGGTGGATGGAAAGAGTCTCCGCGAACGTGTATCCGAGCGACGCAACGGCTCCACCAGCGGCCAGGCAGAACAGCATCGAGGTCCACAGGCCCACAGCGGCGGGGCGGGATGCGACGACGGCGCCGCAGAACCGCGTGAGTGCCGCCGAGAGGGACAGCGTTGCCATGTGCGTCCCGAGTTCGACCATCGCCAGCACCTGTACCCAGGCGCCGTAGGCCTCAATGCCGAGACCTTTCGTCAGGAAGGGTAGAAGCACGACGTTCCGCATGTTGACGACGGTTGAGGCAACGCCGCCCCCCCCGACGCGACGAACGAATTTCCGGTACCTGTTCGGTTCAGCCAACGGCTCGTCCGTAGCGGCGCATGGTGCCGTGCTGCATCCTGCAGTCAAGAACCGCAAGAGATCCACGTCCATCCTGGCGGATTGTGGTCATGTCGTCGATGAGGGTGCACAAGAGCGGTTTGCGGCGTTCGAGGTTCTCGACTTCGGCCAAGGGCAGGTCGACGATGTATGGAGGACGTCCTTGAGGAGGCTAGGTGGCGGTGGAGAGAGGGTTGAGATTGGGCGCCGACCAACAATATTACTAGCCTGAATAATTCATGAATCCGCACCAAGCGAACGAATTCGGTGCGCTGGTCAATGGCTGGACGTTTTGGTAGCGGGTTGATCGAGTGCTGTCGGTCGTCGAGGTGTTGTCTGGGAGATCTGAGCCTCTTTTGGATGTCATTGGGACAGTCGGGTCCCTTGGTGGATCGTGTGCGTGGATGTAGTGGGACATCGCAAAGCATCATGAGGTGTCGAGGTTGAGGACGACGGTGCGCATCAGATCCTTGAGCGGGTATGACGTCGGAAAGTGAAAACGGACCTTGGTGGCTTGCTCCCGCACGCGGGCGCCGATTTTGAGCACCCGGAGTTGGATCGTGTTAAAGTTGGACGTCGTCCATTGGGTGCCGCGCATGCCAATCTGTTGGATCGTGTGCAGCAGCACGTAGGCCGCGCTGTGCAGGAAGAGGCGAAATTGGTTGGCCGAGAAGCGGTGGCAGGAGGTGCGGTCGGACTGCAGGTAGGTCTTGTGATTCTTGATGAAGCCTTCCGACCGCCCACGAGCGCAGTAGATCTCCTCATACAGAAACTCGGGAGTGCGGTTGCGGATATTGGTCACCACGAAGCGCGGGTTGGCTTTGCCTTGTGTGATCTCGGCCTTGTAGATAATCTGGCGCGGTCGGGGCCAGCTCTTGGCCTGATACTCGAAGCGGTCAAAAAGCCGCACCGGTTCATCGCTCTGCTCGGCCAGCGCCGCCACCAGCTCCATCAGCGGTTCGCCGAGTGCCTTGAGCTTGTTGTTGATCGCCTGTCCCAGAATGAAATCAATACCGTATCCGTCGCACAGGTCGTGCACCTCAGGGGTGCTGAAGTGTGAGTCGCCTCGTAAGGTGATCTTCGTCTTCGGCCACACCATGATCAAATGATCCAACACGCGTTTGAGGATGGCTACCGCCTCTCGGCCTCGCATTCTACGACCGGGTCGCAGCAGCGTCGTGATCAATTTGCCCGACTCCCCTTCGTAGAGATGGACCGGAAGGTAGCAATACTCGTCATAGTAGGCATGGAACAACGTGAGTTGCTGGGCGCCGTGTGCCGGATCGTCCGTGTCGTCGATGTCGATGGTGAGCTTCTTGGGCGGCTGGTCGTAAGACTCGATGAATATTTCCAGCAAAGCGAGCCCGATGCGATACAGATCCGAGCGGCTGACACTGTTTTCCAAACGAGACATGGTTGGTTGACTGGCCAAATCGTCTCCCGTCAGAGGCAGACGGTCGCACGCGGTTTTCAGACCCGGATCGCAACGCAGGTCGTCACTGTCATTGGCGTCCTCGTAGCCACAGGCGATCTGGAATACGCGCTGCCGGATGAGGTCAGTATACGTATGGTCGATATAGCTTTGATGTCGACGATCCCGGTGCGGGCTTCCGCTGGTCGCAGAAGCAGGGCGCCCCCATCACTGGTGGTCATGCCACCGTCAAAATCAGCTTCGATCTTTTTGCCCGAGATGTTTGCAAACGATAGCGCGATCTGCGAAGTTTCCATCTGCGGTGGCCCTCTTGATTGGTTGTTGTTTGTGGGTAACCCTAACGTAGGGCAAAACAACCAGTTGTACAGAGGCTCACCGCATTTTTATGAATAATTCAGGCTAGTATAGGGGGAAAGGTGATACTTTACAAACGAAACATCGTAACGTTTGCTTCAGTTGGGGGGTTGCGTCCTGAGCGGGCACGCGCGCCGGAACTGAAAGACGTGATCCAGGTTGTGATTGATGCAGATGACCCAAGTCGCCCTGTTTCGCCTCGGTTATGTCGCTTGACACCTTCCGTGTTTCGTGGCTCCGCTAATCTCCGTCCAGGCGATGTTCGTTCATGCAATCCCAGACAATCCGATACGCCATGTCCGGGTCCGTGGACAGATGGACGTAACCCTCGTCATTTGGCGGCGATTCTCGACCGGCGTTTCGGTTTCGCGGACCTCGATCGAGGTCCGCCGCCGGCGGATAATCTCGATGGTTACGCCCGACTGGCTGACACTGTGGACACCCGCATTGCGGTAGGGGACTGGGGGTTTTCCACGCGCTTCGAATTCGAAGAGATAATGGACCGTGGCCAGGGTTGACGTAGTGCAGCCTAGCTCGGTGCGCTCCGGCATTTTGAGGATGGCGTACCCGGACTCGCCGGTTATCTCGGAACTACTGGATTCGCAACCTCAGCTCGATGAAAACGGGCAGTTCGAGGTGCCTCACGGGGTTGGGATTCGAGCTGAATGGGGTGGCAAAATTTCGTGTCGATCGTTACTAGTGGGTCGTAAAGGAGAAATGACATGGATTTCGTAAAAATCACTGGAGAACAACGCGCATCCTTTGACGAAAACGGTTTCCTCGTGGTGCCGGACGTCATCGATACGGACACCGTTGACGAACTGATCGAGGCCGGCGACCCGCTGATGACCGAATTTCTCCACACCGAGGGTGAATACTATCGCTCGCGTCGCAAAGAAATCGTGCACCACGCGCCGTTCAGCGCTCTGATCTCTTATTCTCGCACGGTCCCTCTGGTTGTACAACTATTGACGCCTCAGATCCATCTCCACACAGCTTCGCTCATCTACAAGAAACCGCAGGATCCAGCCACGGCGCCGCAAGACAGGGGATGGCATCGAGACATCGGCATTCAGGAGGATCTCGGACACGCCGGCTTGCCTCGCGTCGGCATAAAGGTTTGCTACTGCCTCACCGACTTCCACAAGCCGGACTCAGGCATGACCCTTTTGGCGCGGTCCACCAACCGGAGTCAGCGTGCCCTCTGCATCCCCCCAGGCGAGTGCGACCCGAAAGAAAAAGTCGATCCGGTCCTCAACGCCGGCGATGCGATCCTCTTCGAGAATCGCACCTTCCATTCGGCGGCCCCCAACCTCAGCAGGCGTGTTTCCAAGGTGATCATATATGGGTATGCCTATCGCTGGATGCGGCCGGACATCAATCTGGACCTGCTCGATACAAATGCTCCCTGGCTGATGGAGTTGAGCGACATCGACAAGCAGCTTCTGGGCGCCGATGGCTATCACGACCTCATCAATCCGGCTCGGCCCCTGCTTGAGTGGGCGCATGAAAACGGAGTGAACCAACGGGCCAATTACAGAGAAACTGAGGCTTGAAAGGCCACGCTCTTAGAAGCACAGCCGCTGCAAGGATGGCAAATCCTCTACTCGTCGGTATCCATTATGTCAGAGTATGAGCCTTTCCATGGACGGGCCTTCTCTCCACATATCGAACCAGTCGGAAGCAACCTTCATGTGGTTCGAGGAATTCCAGCGACAACCTCTTATACGAATCGTCGGGGGCAGAATTCTCGGGGAGACTGGCACGCACGACGCGGGCTTCAATCGGGCCCAGTTGATAACGAAGTTGGTCGCGCTGCCATACGTCCGTTTCGGCGGGAACCCAGCGGCTAGATACACTCAACTCGTCTTTCTTCAATCCTTGCTGGAGTCGCTCCACCACAAATCCCTCAGGTGGTATAAGCGACAAGGTAATTCGATCTCGAGCTGGAAGTTCGCTCACGAGAATGTTGGCACCCTCACCGCTCAGATTCTGAACAACGGCCGGTTTTTTCAGAGCTGTTCGACAGTCAGCTGACCATTCTGCCATTGCCGCCAGGATAACGTCTACGCGGAAGGCGGCGCGGCGTTGCTCGCTTCCAACCGGCAGCCGGCGAGACTGCGGGCGCGGTGCTCGTTTGCGCGTGCGGCGTGGCTGAGAAAGGGCCGCGGTAACTGTGCTGGGAATCTCGAAATGATTCGTTGCGGCGGAGTCCAAATTCGCGGGTAGCAGCTGCGAAGTCAGCGTCTCCGCCTCGTGGTGAGCAGGGCCTGTATACATCAATGGGGTTGTTGATGCGGCAGTCTTCTCGGTCCTGAGTTGACCCTCCATAGTCGCGGTTTCTCCTTAATATTGTGGGGGCAGGAGTTAGGTCGCCCATCTCTGTGAGTGTATTGTCGAAGCAGATGGCTCAGGGGAAAGCCGGCCAATACTGCTTCCTATGCCCCATTTATCGGAAGATTCTTCCTTTTGATGAGCACTTTCTTCCCAGTAGGAAAGAAAGGCACCACACCGGGTTCGCTTGGGTCCAGAAGAAGGGGTTACTTCGACGGAATCGTTGGTCCACAGGAAATAGCCGGAACCGCTGTCAGGAATAAATCGCGCTCGTGCAGCGCATTGCGAAGCCGATACCGCAGCTGAACTCTTTGAAGCCAACTCTTTTACAGCTCTCTACAGCTTCCTCATCATCGGCTGAAACTTCGAGGTCGATGATGCGGACCGACTCCTGTGTTTGTGCCTTTCTCAACACGTAAGCCAGGAGTTGGTCGCGCAATCCGGTCAAGTCCTCCTCGGGATCGACGCAGGGGTAAGTCACACGACAGAATTCAGAGCCGGCGGCAGAAGCCAGGGAGGCATACCCTGCGGGTCCTTTGGAGCCTTCGGCAACGAAGATTTCGGAGGACGTCCACTGGTACTGGACTTGCTCCATGCGCCGCTGTCTCCAGGTCTTTCCAGCCAACGTTCCGAATCTTTCTTCCATCAATCGTTGGGGACAGACGCTGGCATGGGAATCTTGAACCACGATCTCAAGGATGTGCTCCATATCCGGCGGCCGGGCTGGCCTGAATTTTATGTCGGGCGCGACCGAATCCGTAGTCGCACGTTCCTCCAATCTCCCTGGATCCAATAGATGTTGCCAATTCGAAAGAGAAACCTGCCGATAGACCTCGGTGAATCCGACGTTCTCGTAGACCTTGCGCGCCGGCTTGTCGTGAACCAGGGTAGCAACAAAAAGGATCTCCTGGGATTCCTTCTCGATCAGTTCGCGAACAACATGGCGGGCCATGCGCGTGCCGATACCGCGGCCCTGATAGGCCGGATCGACCGCGTTGGCAGCCAGCTGCTGAATCCCGTACTCCTCGTGGGGGATCGAGCTATAGTAACCCACCACCTGCCCCCCTTCCTCAGCCACCAGCACCCGATTCAAATGTTGCTCGCAGAAGCCTCGCACTGACTTTGCCTTATCCGCGATTCCGCCGCCGATTCCATACCGCTTTTTTATGGCTTCGGCAGCGCAGTACGGTCCGAAGGCGTCGAAGGTGATTTGATAGATTCTATCCAGGTCTTTCGCGGTCGCTTGTCGTAGGATCATCGCTTGACTTAAGATGGAGGTTCGCTTGCTTTTGGCTCTCTTGGATTGACATTGAGTGTACGACAGAAATGGGGACTAGCGCCACACCTGCACCAAACAGATCCGCGATGAGCAAATACCGAAGAGACGCTTCACCCTATGGTGGATTATCCTTACGACCCCGATCAGCGAGGGTATCACCTCTTCGGTCAGCTCGATTCGACACGCTACTGGGCGCTGGCTGCGGGTCATTACGTCAGCGAGCAGATCGCGGGGGGGGACGGCCGCAACGAAACCAGCTACACCCTCCTCACCTATCAACGACAGGGGGTACGCCGCCAGCGTCAGCTGTTCTTTGAAAGCGGCGTGCGACGTGTTCAGGATGATATCCGGGATGACTACATGGTTTTTCTGGAGGACCGAGCTTTCCGTGGTGGCGGCGGCAACACCTTTCTCAGCCGGCTGCGCGAGGATCCTCTGGAATATCAGGACAGCTACGTCAATGAGACCAATCTGGAACTTTGGCTGCGCCCATGGTCCACCTTGAATCTGGTGCAGAAGGCGCGGCTGCGGTTGAATTGGCAGCAGGGCCAACGGTTGTCAACAACCGGGTGGGGGGGCGATCGAGTGCTGGATTACCGGACCTGGGTCAGTAGGGCCGATTACACCTGGCGCTGGGACCGGCTAAGTGTCCAACCCAAGTTCAAGCTCATGGTGCTGCGTCTCGCTGATCGCCGCCGGGGGGCAAACCTTGCGCTACGAGATCGACATCAATCCGATATTACAACACGATCGGCGGATTCGAAAGGATGCGGTGAAGTTCGACGCGCCTGAGAGGAAGCTCAATAATGTCGATGGGTTCGCGTTCTTTGTTCGAGCGTTGATCGGTTTCACCGAGTTCGGCCCGTTGCTGTGACCACTCATCCAACGCCTGGACAACGCGCACCAGATCAGATCAGTCGCTTGCTTCGTCTCCGGAGTTTTCCTTGGCCCGTTCAGCTCGCTTTCGCATCTCAGCTTTCGCCCCGGCTACCAGACCACATGTGGTAGCGACACAAACTAGCGCAACGACGCCGAACCATCCCGGCAATACGTTGTCGTCGACGCCCCCATGGGCTGCGGTCCATCCGAGCGCCCAGGCGCACCAGATCGCAACGGCTTGCAAGGTCGACAGCCAGATCGTCCGTCGCACGAACCCACGGACAATCACAAAAGCGTTGAGTGCGCCCAGCACCGCGCCTGGAGGCCCCGGCAAACGGAACTCGTGTCGCAACGTACCATCGAGAAACGAAATCAGAACCAGCAAGAGCGGGAGAATCCACCGACGGAACGGAAGATGCCTTGGAAAGGGCTGCTGGCGCTCCAGCCACTTCAGCAGAAAAGTCAGCGTGCCGACAATAACGATGGAGGCGCAGACCACAACTATGGCGTACAGATTGTGCATGCTTACCGGATTGGGCTGGCATAGTGGTTTGAAGCCTGATTGCTATCAGATGGTGGGATGGACGGGTAGAGGATAACGAGGATCTCGGGAGGAACGGTGAGCTCAGCCCGGTGCCGGTATGGGAATCTCCTCGGGAGCTTCCATCTCGGCACCCATCACTGCGTAGCGTTCGTCCGGTCGGTGGGCGTATCCTGCATGATGCCCGGTGCGATCCAACGCGATCATGGCGATGTGGTCTGTGTAAGGATCGTCGAGATCGCGCAGGTCTAACAGCGCCTCTTTCAGGGCTCCTTCGAGATCCATTCCCATCTTCATATATAAAACAATGCTCCGGGCTCCGGCCGTGCGCAGCACCACCTCGCCCGTTCCCGTCGATGCCGCCGCCCCCCAACGGTTGTCAGCATAAGAACCGGCGCAAACGACGGGCGAATCACCCAACCTGCCCGGATAACCCCATGGCCAACCGCTGGTGCTGACGGCCGACGCCAGGTTGCCGTCGCGATCCTGGGCTAGGAAATTCACCGTTCCATGGGGTTCGTCTGGTTCCCACCCGGCCATAGGTTCGTTGAGGCCGCGGACGAGGCCGGTGAGGTCGGAATGGTCGCCAAGTTCCGCCGCGTCCAGCTCCGGAAAACGTTTCGACAACCCTTCCCGCCATCGAACCGTGGCTGCCGGTGTAAGCAGGTCGGCCGATTCCTGCGCGACTTCCTGCGCAAAACGCTCGGCCCCATCACCGACAAGAAAGACATGGGGGCTCTCGTCCATGACTTTACGTGCCAGAGAGATTACGTGAATGTAGCTGCGCACGGACCCCACGGCGCCGGCACGCAGGGTCTTGCCATCCATAATGGCGGCATCCAGCCGCACCTCGCCGAGGACGTTGGGAAGACCTCCCAGCCCGACGCTATGGTCCTTGGGGTTGACGCGGCGTCCAGCGAGCCAGGCGAGTGCCGGTTTCGACGGCGTCTACAGGTGCCGCCTTCTTTCATTACCTTCATCGCCGCCGGTAATCCGAGTTTGCCGTTGATGCTACTGACGACGATCAAGGGTTATTTTCCTTTCATTTTCGCTTCGTCGATTCTCGGCACGAGTTCGTCGATATAGGTTTTGAGCAACCCCAGGGTGGAAGCATTATAGGCATCGACGTCGACGACCCGTATTGATGCCAGCGTCGATTGGGCCGGACACGCCGGCAGCTTCCGTGCGGATTAGGGTATATATCCCACCGGTTCTCAACAACCCAGAATCTTAGACAGGTGGTTGAAATCCTGCGCGAAGAGGTCAAACTCCGGATTGGGGGCCACATCCCGCGCTCTCCCCGGCCCAAACTCATCTGGACTTGCTGCGAGTGCGGTCGCAAGTCCAGCTCCTTTTGCGCCGCGAAGATCTGCAGCATGAGCTGCTACCATGAGCACCTTGTTGCACGGCAACCCGAGCAATTCAGCCGCACGTCGGTAGACCCGATGGTCAGGTTTGTAGCAGCCCGCGAGCTCGGAAGACAATACACAGTCCCACGGCAAGCCGCCAAATTTCGCCGTGTTGGTCAACAAGCTGATGTTGCCATTGGATAGCGCGGCCACAACGAATTTCGATTTCAAACGGGAAAGTCCCTCCGCCGCCTCCGACCACGGATGCAGTCGGTGCCATGCTCGGTTCAGGTCCCGCTTCTCTGCCTCCGAAAACCTCTTGGCCATGCCGCAGTCGTCGAGCAGAAGATCCAGTCGCTCGCGGTGTATCTCGTCGACGAGCTTCCATTAGGCGAGCCCCGACTTCGGCTTCCTGCCGCGAAATCGAGCTGCGCCAATCGACGACCGTACCGAAGACGTCGAAGGTGAGCGCCTCTATCCGATCCATGTCAGCCAAGCGATCGATAACCTCCTGGTAGTGGCCCTTATAGATGGTATATTATCCCGAATTCAAGCTGTTACCCAGAGCGCAGTCAAAACACGAGGACGACCCCACAGAAAGGCCGAGTCATGGCAAAACGCGTCGGATCCACCGCCCAGCGCCTGAAAGAGCTTCCCTACGACAAACGCGTCTGTCGCATCGAGCACTATCCCACCAGCCTCCAAATGGACGAGATCACCGGAAAGAGGGACAAATCGCGGCCTTACGCTTCCATGGAAGAAGAGGTCGATGCGATCGCCGATGCCGGCACAGAGGTGTGGTCAATCACCTGTTATGCCAGCCGAGGCACCCCCATGTTTCCATCCAAGATCCTAACGCCGCCCGACAATCTGGATCTGGAGGCGATTCCCCGTTTCCTCGATCTCGCCCACGAGCGCGGCATAATCGTTCTGACCTATTACCCCTTCATATTCAACCACCAGTTGAAAGACATCCATCCGGAGTGGGCGATCAAGATGCTGGACGATGGCGGCGAAGAGGTGTGGGACGAAGGGTGGTCATGCTGGAACTCGCCGTTCCGCGATTGGCTCCCCGAATTACTGAGCGAGGGGTTCGACCATCTGGATTTCGACGGCGTCTACTTCGACGACATGAACTGGGGCACCCATTCCGACGCAGGGCAGCGTCGAGTTGGGGGGTGTCATTGCGACTATTGTCGCCAGCAGCTTCGGGAAGAGACCGGGCTCGAGTTGCAGCAGAAGGTCGACATGGATTCGGTGGATTTCAGGCGTTACGTCAACTGGCGCTATGACAAATTCGTCGACGCCATGGCGCACTTCTCGACCAAGCTGCACGAGCGTCACCCGGACGCTATCGTCGATTGGAACTATTACTGTCGTCCATACGGCACTCCGGACACTGGTTGGATGACGGCGCATCCACTCAATCCGATGGATGTGGGCAGCTATCAGTTCGTGGAGGCCGGTCTCGACAATTTGGGCTCGGGGATACCCACCAAGATCTGTCAGGCGCTGGGAGAGAAGACCTTTGGGATCTGGCTGTGGGCAACACAGACGCTTGTGGAGTGCATCTCGCACAGTGCTCCGTATCCCGAGCCTCATATTCCCCTAATCTATGGTCTCAATGCCGTCGCCCACGGCGGCGGATCGGTCACCACCTGCCTCGATGCCGGCGACCACTCCATTCACGGGGATACGCTTAAGTCGGTATTCAGCGAGCTCGTCAGGTTGCGCGATCATATCGGGGAAGAAACGGTCAAGTACCTCGCGCTGCACGTATCGCAGCAGACGCGAGATTTCGCGCCACCTTACCGCCACGAACCGGATCTCTGGTGGCGGCAGCTGCGCGGCAGTCACGAGATGATGAGTCGCTCCCATGTGCTCATGGATTATCTCTTCGATCGCCGCCTGACGGATAAGAAAACACTGTCGCAATACACTGTCCTGTTTCTTTCGAACAGCGTTTGCCTATCGAGCGTAGAGGCGGATGCCATTCGGGCCTTCGCCAACGATGGCGGCACGGTGGTCGCCACGCATCAGACTTCGTTGTGCGACGAGCTTGGCCAACTGCAGGACGACTTTCAGTTGGCCGATCTTTTCGGTGTCACCTACAAAGACGAGTCGGCGGAGCCTACCGAGGTCGACGAGTCCAAGAAGACGAGTCAGATGAAACTCTACGCTCGCACTGCCCGCACCGACGAAAGCAACATCTACGTTCCGCAGTCCGACGAGATGCGCCAGCGTTTCGGCAGGGTCATCTGCTTCGGCGCACCTAGTTCAATCGTGGAAGTGACCGCTGGCGGTTCGGCCGAGGTACTGTGCACCAAGAGCAGTCTGAACTGGGAGGAAGGACCGCCGCTGCAGGATTTCTACGCCGGCATGGAGTTCGATTCGGGGGAACCGGCGGTTACCGTCAACAATTACGGCAAGGGAAAAGCGATATACATCTGCGGCGATGTCGGTTCCGGATACGATCTGAATCCGTTGCCGCAACTGAAAACGTTCGTGGCAAGTCTGCTGGAAACAACAGCCGCACCCATCGAGGTTGATGGCCCCCGGGTGATCGAGTTGAGCGCTACCTGGCGCGGCGAGAAGGAGGTCAGCGTGCACCTGTTGAACAACCCGCTTCCAATGCTGCCTTGGTCGGTATCGGCCGCGAATCACCGATCTTACTTCTATCTGGAAGAAGTGGCCCCGGTGCACAATGTGATGTTGAGGTTCAACGGCTTCACAGTGAAGAAAGCGACTGCGCCTTTGACCAAACAGAAGCTGACTGTGGAAAACAGCGGATCGGCAGTATCGGTTCCGGTGGTCGGGCCTCACGAACTGGTTAGCTTGAGCCTGGCTTAGCGACGATGCTTTTCTGAGTGAGGCGAAGGGACAATTTCTCGAGGGCAACAGTCACGTCGCGGTATGCGGCGCGGTGATCAACGTGAGTACACAGTGTTACCTAGAGACCTTCGCCGACGGGCTGGCTGGGTTGGGATGCCACCGGTCCTCGCCGGTTGGAATTCGTAGATGGGGCGGCCATCAGCCGCGGTCTCGAGCGTTTGGACGGAGCAGACGATTAGCCTCGAGGCGGACGATGACCAGTGGAAGTGTCTGGGAGCCCGCCACGATGCCACCGAGGCCTACGGCTGGGGGAAACATCGGACCTGTATTAGAAAATCTGAACTGCGACATCATCCTGATCCTTCACCCACTGGATGTCGTAGCTCTCGAGCCATTAAAAGGGGATCTGCACCGGCAACGAGCAGAGAAGGAGTACGAGGTAGACCGCTCCTGTCTTCCCAGCGGTCGCGTACCGCTGGACGAGGTGCACATCGAATTCGCTGGATATTCCGGAGGGACCGATGACTGAAAAACGTGTTGCCGATCAGATCCGAGTCGGCACGAAACCACCCGCCTTCTCGCTGCCCGAGATCGGCACCGGCCGCCTGCTGTGCCCGGAAGATTTCCTCGGCAAGCCCACCATCTTTTTCATGTGGGCGTCGTGGTGAGGTTGCAGAGGGCAGCTGCCTGGATGGCAGTCATTCTACAACGAGCAAGGCGATCGCTGCCACCTAGTCTCGATCGCGCAAGACGCCCAGGGCGAGGAGGTCGTGACACCTTGGCTGGAGATAGCAGGGGTCACGTTTCCCACATTGATCGACCGGCACAACGAGATCGGAAAGCTCTATGGGGTCAAATTCGTACCTGTTGGAATCCTGGTTGACGCCGAGGGGATGTTAGTGCGCCCGGTGGAAAAAATCGATATCAACGATGCTGATTTACGCGAAGAGCTGACCGCCTGGCTCGCCAGTGGATCGCGTCCCGCGGAATGGGAAGAAGTATCTGAATGCGGTAGCTCACGGATACAGCTCAGCGCCCGCGAACGACGGGCGGACGAGCACCTGCAGAAGGCCGTTGCCTGCCTCGACAAGGGTGAAAAGGATGCGGCGCTCGCCGAGTTGAAAAAGGGGACCGCGCTGGATCCCGACAACTGGTTGATTCGCAAACAGGGATGGGCGGTCGAGAAACCGGGAGCTTTCTACGATGGCGATGTGGACTACCAATGGCAAAAATCCCGGTTGGAAAACGATAAGGGGGACAACTAGTGGCTAGCGCTTCATCAGCAACAATCAACCGCAGCATGACCGCTGACCCGGGGAAGAAACCCCGGCCGACCTCCGGACCGCTCCTGGATTGGTTCTACGTTCACGCCGGATATATGAACGAAGACACCGGCGTACCGGTGGTCTGGGACGTGCCGCGGGGAATCGAGATCGAAGTGCAGCCGGGCGAAAAGACGGACCGCATCATCGCCCCGGATCAGCCCTGGGAACGCACTGGCATCAGCCATCTCTGGCGCGTTTACCACTGGAAGGAAGGCTATCGACTGCATTACCGTGCTGACGACTGGCACCTCATCGCCGAGAGCACCGATGGTTTCAACTGGAGCAAGCCCGAATTCGGGGCGGTAGAGTTCGAGGGGTCAACCAAAAACAACATCATCGCCGGCAGCGGCGAGCATTATTTCGAGGATCCGTCAGCGCCCCCCGAAGAGCGTTTCAAGCTGATCAACATGAGGGGCGGCCTATACGAGGCCGAGCGGGACAGCGAGGGAAACTTCGTCCCGTACGAAGGTGCCAGCGAGAAAGCCAAGGCGTTGATCGCCGAAGGAGGTGATGTCGACGAGGTGGACAGCTTCGACCTCCAGGAATCTCCCGCGACGCGCATGACCTACCGGGACAAGTGGGTGCAACTGAAAGGATTCCTGGCGGGCAATGTCTCGGCGGATGGCATTCATTTCAAGGAGCTGGACGAACCATTCCTACCGGAGTGGGTGGATGGTGACAACATCATCTACTACGATGAAGAGGCGGGCAAATATGTCGGATACCTGCGTTTCCACCTTGCGGGCAGACGTTGTGTCGGAATCTCCTACAGCGATGATTTCCGCACCTTTACACCTGAGCAGGTGGTCCTGCAGATCGATTCCGCCGACCCCCCGGAGGATTCGTTCTACAACCACAGCTATACCCGCTACCCGGGGCGGAACGATCTGCACGCCATGTTCGTCTCCATCTTTCATCAGGATACTGGTTTGATCGACATTCAGCTGGCGGTCAGCCACGACGGTCTGCAGTGGGATCGCCCGAACCGGACCCGGCCGATCATCCGCAACGGCCCCGAAGGTAGTCCCGATTCCGGCTGCATCTACGTGGCTCCTGATCTTATCGAGCTGCCGGATGGTCGTTACGCCATTGCCTACTCGGGGCGGTTGAAAAGGCATGTCGAGGGGGTTGGGGAAACCACAGACGATATCTATCAACAGGGCATCATCCGTTACGCCACCTGGGAGCGGGACCGGCTGGCAGGGATCAGAGCTCGGCAGCTGGGCAGCTTTACCTTGCGCCAGGACCGCTACCGGCGCCCCGAGGATTGCCCCGACAGCATCGAGGTACCACCGTTCGATCGTTCCCCTCCGGTTGCCGACCCCAACGAACCTCCGAGACAGCTTAGACTCAACTACCGCTGCGAGATGGGAGGCTGGATCAGGGCCGAGCTGATCCCGCTGATCGGACCGATGACCCATCCCCAGATCGATGCGCTAGAAGGGTACGGTTTCGCCGATTGCGACACCATGGATGGCAACGAGATCGACAAGGTCGTCACCTGGAAAGGCAAGGATGACATCGCCCGCCTCTCGGATACCATGGCGGTACGAATCGAGATGTACCGCACTACCTTGTTTTCATTTTCTCTTTGAGACGAACCTTTTGTTATGATTTCGTCGGTCGATCACTCATGATCTCTCGATTCCAATGACCGTACCGCTCCAGGATAAAGTCGCTCTCGTTACCGGAGGTGCATCCGGAATGGGCAGAGCCGCGGCCGTGGCTTTCGCCAAGGCGGGAAGCAGGGTCGTCATCGCTGATCTCGACCCGACCGGCAGCGAGGCAACAGCGTCGCAGATCCGCGAAGCGGGAGGCGAAGTCGAATTCGTCTCGACAGATGTTACCAAGTTGTCGGACGCGCAGAACATGGTGCATAGGGCCGTCGAGAGATTCGGACGACTGGATTGTGCCTTCAACAACGCCGGGATCGGGGGCACCATGTTCGTACCCGTGGCCGACTACGAGGAAGCGACCTTCGATCAGGTCCTGGAGGTCAACCTCAAAGGAACCTTCCTCTGCATGAAATGCGAGGTGCCGGCAATTCTGACGAACGGGGGTGGAGCGATCGTAAACATGTCCTCGGTGGCCGGATTGTGCGGCGGCCCGATGGGTGCCGCCTACTACGCCAGTAAACATGGGGTCATTGGGCTTACGCGGGCGGCGGCGATGGAATACGCTGCTCACGGTCTGCGGGTGAATGCGGTCTGTCCCGGATGGACGGAGACCCCACTCACCGACCCGGTAACCAGGGATAACCCAGAGCGCGAGAAATTCATTCTGGGGATGCACCCAATGGGCCGTCTGTGCACCGTGGAAGAAGTGGCCAATGCGGTCGTATGGCTCTGTTCGGACGGGGCTTCTTACAACATCAACGGGCACGCCCTGCCGATCGAAGGCGGACGGCTCATCCGCTGAGCGAAGCTCGTCGACCCGTCGGGAAGGCTATTCGAGGAGGCCTGTTCGTCCATCATGATTCGCGAGGCGGCTATTTCAACAACATCATTTTCGTCGATCGCTGAGAGCCACCGGTGTCGACAACCAGGAAATAGATGCCCGACGTCTGTCCACGGGTTGCCAGGTGACTTGGTGCATGCCGGCTCGCTGAGGCTGCGCCGCCAACGTTTCCACCAATTGGCCTGCCAGGTTGTAAACCGAAACTCGGACCATTGACGGTCGGGCGACGGAATACCTGATGGTGGTTTCCGGATTGAATGGATTGGGAAAGTTGGCCAGCAGCTGGAAGGCATCGGGCAAGGAGGTTTCCCGTAGAGAGCTGAGCGTAATGATGGTTTCGCTTCCCGCAAACAGATGGGCTTCTTCAACATGAAGTTGGTGAGTGCCCGATTCGACAGGTTCGAAGTCGATCTTCACGAACTCCTCGAAACCGCCCGGATTGACACCTGCCAATCGAATGATCCCGGGCAATGAGTGGTCGGCGACAACGGTTCCCTCTTCTGTTGCCGGCGAGACCTCGAGCAAGCGCATGGTCTGCGGGTTGTAGCGCAACAGTAGATCAACTCCGCGCACCGAATCTCCATTAGAGAAATCAACCGGAAAAGCGAACCGATGGCCCGCAGTTGCCTCGACCTGAGGTATGTCGATCGCAACCGTTCCGAAAACCGGGCTCTGCGGGATTGCTTTTGCGCGCACTATCTCCTCCATTACCGCAAGGGCGTCCGCGACGCCGATCCGTCCGTCCTTGTTGACGTCAGCTATAGCCTTCACGAAAGGCGTCACATCCACTCTTCCCGTTGATAGGCGAAGGATGGCAACCACGTCAGCCATGGTCAGCTGCCCGTCCTGGTCCACGTCGCCCGGAATCACGTCGATGGCAACAATTTCTATGCGGCCATTCTGGGTTTTCGGTGTTACGGTAACGATTTCGCCGGCGTCGAACAGAAGACTCGCCTCAGTGAATTCCAACGCAACGACGTCGCCCGTAGCTGTGGCGTTTGGGTCTTCATTTATCTTGAACGGAATGACTACCAGAATTGCTTCGCGCACTCCAGTAAGGGGTCGCGGGCCGGCCAGGCCTATGGCCAACTTGCCGGGTTGGGAATCCACCTGGAGCAGCATGTCGCCGGTAACCGGGAGCCGGTGAACCGCGTCTTCTGCGACCCTGAGCTTGGTGCCGTCGTAAGCGATATCGAAGGAAGCGGCTACGAGCCGTGGCGCGAGGTTGAGCACGACTGGAATGGGTATCGTACCCCCGACGAGGCCCCGTGCCTGTGGCATCGCCAGCGTTCTGCTCGCGTTTCTGTCAAAGGCTGCATCGGTATCGGGTCGCTCCCGGTCGTCGCCGTCCGTCGGACGCTCCCGATCCATGGGTTGCTGATCATCTCTGTCAGCTACGGTGCCGTCTCCGTCACTGGGTCGTTGCCCGTCTGAGGGTCGATCACCGTTCTCACCGGTCTCTGCTGCCTTCTCTTCCTCGTCTCCGTCGGCTGGACGGTCTCCCTCCTGGGGGTCGTCTCGCCCGGAAACGGTACCATCCCCTTCACCACGGTCTCCGTCAGCGGCGGTCTCTTCATCTTTGGCTCTATCGACCGCAAATAGATACGCGGCACCGCCATTCCGGGCGCTGGAATCGTCCAGCGGAACCCCGATCAGGATGCCAGCGCGCCCGGCGGCGATCGCTCTGCCCAGCTGGTCGCTGGTGGTCGGTTGCGGTTTTTGGAAGATACCCCTCGCTTCGCCTGTGTTGGTATCGAACACGCCTGCGAAACCTGCATCCCGGACCCTGCCGAGGTCACCGAACGGTGCGCCTACGAAGGCCAGCGGTCCGGCGGCCGCGACAACGGCGCCAAACTGATCGCGAGCTACCGGTTCCGGCTTGTGCAGCGCTCTTATGAACTCGCCATTTTTTGCATTGAAGACGTAGGCTGCTCCCGCGTCTCTCACGTTCTCCCGATCTACTCCAGGAGCGCCAATTACGACGTTTTCGCCGTCAGCGGCGACGGATGTGCCGAAAAAGTCGGCTACAGCTGGTTCCCTCCTCTGCAGCGTGTGCAGCAGTGCGCCCGACTCTGTTGAGAAGACGTACACGGCGCCTGCATCCCTACCTCCTGCATCCGCGCGCGGAGCGCTGACAACGGCGAGGTCGCCCAACAAAGCAACAGAAGCGCCGAATTGGTCGCCCGCCCTCGTCACACCTTCGTTGCCCCTTGACGCGGATCCAAGCGCGGGAGCCTGTAGTCTGCGGACCAGGTCACCCGACTCCCGGTTGAATAGGTAAGCGACGCCGGCGTCTCTCGTTCCATCAGGGTCATCGCGCGGGGCGCCTACCAGAATAGTCCCCGGCCCGGCAGCCACGGAGAAGCCAAAATTGTCGCGCACGGCTGGCGTGGGATTTTGGATGACGAGCGGCCTTTCTAGCTGCTCGCCGTAGATGTAAACGGCGCCGGCATCTGCGGCACGGGCGGCATCCTTGTTGGGTACTCCGACGACGATCACCTGACCTGCGGCAGCTATGACAGAGCCGAAGCGGTCACTTGCTCTGGGGTCGGGATTCGAGATCGTTCGCATGATACGCCCTGTCGCCCCGTTCACGAGGAAGAGGGCGCCGGCATCTCGGGCCCCAGTATCGTCACCGCTGGCGCCTACGAGGAAGTTTTCACCGAATGCGACTGCGGCGACGCCGAATTGGTCATTGGCCGCGGTTCTCGGTTTGGTTACGATCCGGGCGGACGGAGCGTCCGACTGGGCCGTTACGAATGACGAACCGATGCAGAGGAACAATAGCTGGATCGCGATCGTGAAGATCGAAATTCTGCTGGCGCGGTAGCCCATTGCGAAACCCATTTGGGTATCTCCTGTGACGAGGTAGCCTGGTTTACGAGCGGTGCCCTGTATCCCTTCCATGCTAAACAGTAGAAAGAACTGTTCCCGGGCGATGTGATTGAAGTCACGCGTAATGATCGCAATGTTCTCGATTCACAAGCCGCTGATTGTCAATACTGGCCGGACTCACTCGTCGGCAACCACCTCCCCTTCGAAACCGCTTTCCACCAACCGGTTCACGAACTCTTGAACGACGATGGAATCTAGAGCGGCATTGTTGCTGATCTGAATGGTCTCGCCAACGTGGGTAAGTTTCGACAACCCGGTCAAATTGCGCAGCACAGGATTGTCGGTGATGCGCAGGTGACGTTCGACGTATTCGAGTTTGGAAAGACCATCTAGGTGAGCCAGCAACTGGTTTTCCCGGATGTCCAGCTCCCACCATGTGATTCTTTCAAGATTGCGCAGGCCGTCCACATTGATCAGGGAAGGATTCTGCCAAATGGACAGATCGCCGACCGCGGCGATTCCACTGAGGCCGTCCACATTGGCCAGGACGGGATTGAGGATAATCTGGATACCAACCGTGCCCACGTGTGACAGATTCGCCAAACCGTCGATTTCCGTCATCGAAGAATTGAAACCGACTATCAGGAACGAACCGACGCTTCGCAGTTTGCTCAACCCATCGAGGTCGCGCAGGTTGGCATTGGTGCCGAAGTCGAGAAATCCGGTTACCGTCTCGAGGTTTTCCAGGCCGCGCAAGCTCAAAAGAGAGGTGTTGTCGCTGATCAACAGATCACCACCTACACCGGTGAGCCCTTCCAATCCGGACAGTTCCGTCAAATCCGTATTCTGATCGTCAGATTTCCGGTGATCAGGAAGGACTCGCCACCTTCTGCCGTCAGGTCATTGATGGTTGCTTGCGAATCTATGCTGTAGTCGCCACGCAACACCTTGTCGTCAGGTGATGCCCGATCCCCAGACGATAGAGGGTTCTTATTGTTGCTGTCGCCACAGTTGGCCAAAACGAGAAACACGAGCAGTAGTAGGGCTCTGCGGGTTGATAGCATTTGGGCTACTCCAATTGTGTCTGGGTGCGGTGTATAACGAATTCGCTATAGGATACCAAATTCAACCCGGCATCATCGTCCGCCGGTGCACGCTGGTTCGGGAAACGGTATCGGAAAAAACAGATTTTTCGCATTGATTTCCATCTTGTCCTCGGTCAGTGCTAGTCATATCGTATTGGACCATATTCACCTGGGAGTGTGGTCCGCTGCGTGCCGCGGTTAACGCCTGCCAAAGGTGACAATCATCGGAGGGATGACATGAGAACGCTCACCCGCATTCTGTCTGCTGTTATTTTGGTCGCGCTGATCGGAACTCCGCCCGTGGCGGCGGAAGATGCCAACCAGCTATATGAGTTCAACTTCAAAGACCCGAAAAATGACGGCTACTTCGACACGTTGCAAGAGAAATATGTCTGGTTCCGCGCCAAGAAGGGATTTCATCTTTTCGACGCTTATACCGGCGAGCAGAAGTGGAGCCATAAGGAGCTAGCGGATTTCGATGGAAAATACAACCTGTTGGTCGATGAGAAGTACCTGCTTTACTCAACCAAGAAGGGGGTGGCCCGCTTGGACGTCGAGACCGGCAAGGTCGACTGGTCGACGGAGCTGTCGAAGCTCAAGTTCAAGGATGTCGCTCGGCGCTGGTGGACCGACCACGGCTATCTCTTCCAAATCAAAAACAATTTCACCCTGTTGGACGTCGAGAGCGGTACGGAGCAATGGTGGATACCCCTAAAACCCAGCTCCGACCTAGCGAACAAGCGCGGCTTGCAGTGGTTTTTCGATCTGGGGGACCGCTTTCTCTTTCTGGCCAAGGACGGCCCCGTCTTGGTTGACGCCAGGACCGGGGAGACGCTGCTGAGCATCAAGGACAAATACAACAAGAAGGTCGATCCGGTGGTCCTCCTCGAGAACCAGCTGATGTTCTTCTTCGACAAACGAATCGCCCTCGTAGACCTGGAGTCGGCGAAAGAGACCATCTCGATCGCCGGTAAGGTGGAGGAAGCCAGCTCCTTCCAGAGGTTCGAGATCGGCGGCAAGACCTACGTTTTCTTCGGCTTCAACAAGCGGTTGATCGCCTTCGACGCAGACAACGGTCAGAAACTGTGGGAAACTCCGGAGGAGTCCGTAGAAGGTTCGGTGCGCTGGCTGCGTCCCGGGCCGACTTCAGACAGCGTCCTTATCGTCACCTTGCGTTCCGACAAGTTTGGCAAAGATGCCGGTACCTGGCTCAAGATGTACAGCTTTGATGTGCAGTCGGGCGCCATTAATTGGTCGCAGATGATCGGCTACTCCCAGTTGGCTTCGGTCTTCGTCAACAAGGCGTTCAACCACGAAGCCAGTAGCAGGGGAGGAATGGACATCGGGATCTGGTTCGAAGAGCCGATCGTCGATGGTGACAATCTGATCTTCCTGAGCAAGTCTCTTGTTTCGGGAGATCCGGTAACCCTGGAACGGGAGGAATCGCAGGGTTTGCTCAGTATCAATACGCAAACCGGACAGGTGAACTACCAGGCCAAGTTTCAGATTCTGGACGCGAAGGGCAAAGGATACGGTGGATTGGGGGTTGGTCCGCTTCACGATCCCAACGACGGATATCCGGGTGTGATCGATCTGGGCAAAACGCTTGTGGCTGCCGGATTCGCTACCCTCAACGCCGTCGACAAGTCCAGTGGAGATGTTCTGTGGCAGCTCGAAACCCCCGGTCTCGTGACGGACATAACCCATTCGGATGGGAAGCTGTTCTGCCAGATCGGCAAGATGGTTGTGAGCTCGAACCTCGAGAAAGGCAAGATCAAAACCAACTCCTTCGGCCGGAAGCCGTACGGGTTCGCTGCCGTCGATGCAGGTTCGGGTGCGATGCTGTGGTCCACTACCGACTTCAAGGTCGACCCCCGACCCTCGCCCTGTCGGCGACCATCGACGAAGGCGTGCTTTACGGCTGTGACGGCAGGATTCTCTACGCGCTCTCACTAGCCGATGGTAGCTACAAGTGGAAGTTCGACATCGACAAGGATGGTAAAGCGGGCAAGATCACGGGTGACAAGGCCTGGGCCGTTAAGATGGAGAAGAGCACCTTCTACGGTGTTACCTCCAACACCGTGACAACCACCTGGTCGGATCCTCGCCGCATTCTGCGGCCCGAATACCGCGGCAGCCACTTCATCGTGTTTGGCGAGAAACAGATCATACGAGTAAACAAGGACGGCAAGCTGTCCTGGGCGTACAAGTGGAAGTACGATCCCAATCAGGCTAATCTGCTCTTTGATCCCGCCTTCTTCGGTTCCACGGATAACATCGTATACGCGTGCAAGGGCTTTGTGGGGCTGGACGGCGAGACCGGGAAGGCACTATGGGAGGACAAGGACGTGAAAGGGGGAATTCACCAGAGTAGCGGACGATCTACTTGTAGTTCGTCGCAAGGACTCGGTGAAGGGGTATTCGCTGAAATAGCCTTGCCCGGCGACGCTGTTCACTCGGTGTTGCGGACACAGCGAAACCCGATAAAGCTGCCCGTGATCGTGGGTTCGTTTCTGATGCGGTAGGTGGATCGAACACTGTACGGATTGGAGCCCCAGGAACCACCACGGAGCACGTGAAAGGTGCCGCTGTCCGGCCCCTGCGGGTTGCCCTCCTCCGGGCTGACGGCGTAGTACCCGCCGTCGTACCAGTCCGACAACCATTGCCAGACATTTCCGGCCATGTCGTAAGCTCCGTACGGGGAGATTCCCTCTTCGTACGACCCAACCTCCGTCGTCCGTCCGGGTCCACCCCCATAGTTAGCCTTGCTATGGTCGATCTCCTCCCCCCAGGGGTAGGTGCGTCCATCCGTCCCCCGAGCCGCCTTTTCCCATTCTGCTTCCGTGGGTAGTCGTTTGTCCAACCACTGACAATAGTCCCTGGCGTCGAACCAGTTTATGTCCACGGCAGGTAGCTTCCCGCTACTATCGCCGAACTCGAAAAATGTCGGCTGGCTTCTTCCGGTGGCATGCAGAAACGTCTGAAACTGACCGCTGGTCACCAGGTTTTAGTCGATCAGGAACGCATCGAGGAATACCTCATGTACCGGCTGTTCGTCCCGATCGCCGGACAACGAACCCATGGGGAAGCTCCCCTCCGGGACCAGCACCATCCCCGGCGGTTCATCGCTCGCGGTGATTTTCGCTTGAAATCGATCGCCTTGGGCCTCGCCGACATCCGCCGTGACGGCCCAGACTATCCGTTTTCCACGTCCCGGATTCACCAGTCCCACGTCGCCTGAAAACGCATAGGCCGGCAGATCGAAGCTGTTTCCGCCATCGGCGGATATCTCGACCGAGAGGTAGAGTGTATCGCTGTCTTCATCTGTAACATCGTAGGTGATTTCCACTTGACGACTGTCGGGTCCTGGCAGCGCCATCACATTCTCAACCAGAGGATCTGCGTTTGCGACTTGAGCGATGGCCAACACGGCGCCCCCGACCGCGAACAGGTTCTGAGCAAACGTCATATATGTTGTCTGGAAATCGGTTTAATGAAGGTCAAGTGTTATCGTAGAAACACGAGCTTGCGTGTTTCGACACCTGCCAGCGAAGTGATCACGGCGAAATAGACCCCCGAACCAGCGCTTCGTCCGGCGTCACTTCGGCCGTCCCAGTGAATCTCGTGGATGCCGGTGCTCAGGCCGCCTGAGTGCAATCGTCGCACGCGTTGCCCATCCACGCCAAAGATAGAGATCTCCACGCGGCGCTCGAAGCCCGCGAAAATCTGGTAACTGAGGGTAGCCGAACTGTTGAACGGGTTGGGATAGGGTTTCGACAAACGTGACCCCCGGGTAACGGCGAACTCTGCGGTTTCTGCGACCGAGGTGGCAACAGGACGCAGGTCCAGGGAGAAGAGATTGCTCAGCCCGACCCCTTCGCCGGCGTGGAGTCCCACAACACTCAGAAGGAGGATCGAAATCCACACGGATCCCATCATCCGCGTCGTGGCCAGGTTCTGCATCTTCAATGCGAAAGCTTCACCGGCAGATCGTTCAACTTTCCGTCCTCGTGCATTTGCACCCACTGATCCATGAAGGTCTGGTTCCATTGATCGGTGAGCGTGTGTTGCATCATGTCCTGCAAAACCGTCCAAAAGATGATGATCCCGTCGGCGCCATCGCGCAGAGCGGCATGGGCGGTGTCCACCGAGCGTATCAACGCCGCGGTGATGTACGGGCGATTCTCCCATCCGGCGAACATCTGGGCGCATTCCCGAACCAGCTTGGTCGGGTCGCCGCCGGCGGCTTTGACCGGCTCGCAAAATGGCAGAACATGCCTGACACCCGCCTGCGCCACGGCAGCGGCCTGAGGAAGCGAGAAAACGGTTGTGCAATAGGTTTCCACCCCTTCCGCCTCTAACGCCCTGAAGGCCGCTAGGCTATGAACCGTACACGGGATCTTGAGAATTATCTGCTTTGACATGTCGGTAAAAACCCGCCCAACCTCCAGCAGCTCCTCGGTCGTGTGGCCATCGATTTCCACGACGACAGGCTTATCTGTGATGTCGAGGTAGCGCTTGATCAGTTCGGTGAGCGGGCCGTATTTCTTCACCAGATCATTCTGCACTACCGTGTTGGTTACGATTCCGGTCGAAAACGGCATCCATGGTTTGAGCTCTTCGGGATCACCGGCCAGCCAGATGCCAGGTCCTCTGCCGTGAGCCCTAGCCTGGGAAACGGGTCCCACGTGGGGTGTAATTCCCCCACTGTTAGCAGTCATATATTCCTCCTATTTGAATGGGCTAATTCGAAAGATCGGAAGCTATGCAATTGACGCTCGCGGTCAATCGCACCGCCGGCAGCGGTACGCCTATTTACGATGTGGCCGGCTCATTCGATATTAACACGAAAATTCGTCGCATGCGATTTCACCAGATCGTTCGATACCGACCTGTTGCAAGGGCGGTTGAAGCGACGGTTTCCTGGACCCGTAGGATGAAAATCATCGATCTGTCCCGTCCCATCTATGAGGGCATGCCTGTTTTCCCCGGGGATCCTGAGGTCAAAATCCAGACCCTTGGAGCTGCAGAATCCGAGAACGGACTGGTGCGCCGAATTTCCCTGGGATCTCATACCGGTACCCACGTCGATGCCTTCGCCCACATGCATCCGGATGGACGTGCCCTCGACGATATCCCCCTGGAGCGATTTTTCGGGCCGGCACAAGCAGTGCGACCACATCAGCTGTTGCCACCGAGAGTGGGCTTGATATTCGTCGAAGCACCGGCAGCGGAGGACTCCGACCGTATTGCCGAGGCAGTCCCTCCCTTCGTTGCCGGCGATCTTCCAGCGGAGTTGGAGCGCTCGTTACTGGATCGGCAGATACTGACCTATACCGATCTGGTCAATCTGGATCAGTTGCCAGAAGGGATCGAATTCACGTTCTATGGTCTACCGCTGCCCATCGAGGGTGGCGACGGGTCCCCAGTGCGCGCTGTTGCAATCATCCCATGAGGTGAAGCAGTTGGGTCTGGAGTATATCTCAGCAGTGGAGCTTCGCCGCCTCTTTGAACGCGGAGATCTATCGCCGGTCGAGGTCGCGAAGGCAACGTTACAGCAAATCGATCGGGTCGATCCGCATATTAACGCTTTCGTGACCGTGACGGCCGACCTGGCGTTGGATCAGGCGCGCGCCGCGGAAGCTCTTTACCGCGGCGACCATGCCGCACCGCCGCTGGCCGGTATTCCATACTCCCTGAAGGATCTCACCCCGACCAAAGGTATTCGCACCACTCGGGGTTCCCTGCTGTACAAGGATTGGATACCCGAAGAAGATGCTCCTGTCGCGGAGCGTCTAAAGGAAGCGGGCGGTGTGCTCCTGGGTAAAACCAATACCCCGGCTGCGGGTTGGAAGGGGGACTCGGGCAATCGGGTTTCGGGGCCTACTCACAATCCCTGGAAAACGGGTCGCACTGCCGGTGGTTCCAGCGGTGGTGCCGCCGCAGCGGTGGTGACCGGTATGGGGCCCCTGGCACAGGGGTCCGACGGCGCCGGGTCGATCCGCATTCCCGCGGGTTTCAGCGGCGCCTTCGGATTCAAACCCTCCTGGGGCCGAGTACCTCAGTATCCACCCAGCGCCGTCGAAGTGCTGTCTCATATGGGCCCGATTACGCGTACGGTCGGGGATGCGGCGTTGATGATGACGGTTTTGGCAGGACCCGATCCCAGAGACCGTACCACCCTCACCAACGAGATCGACTTCGCCAACGCAGCGGAGGGCGGGATCGAAGGTTTGAAAGTCGGCTGGTCTCTCGACTTGGGGTATGTGCCGGTTGCGCCGGACGTGGAGAACCTCTGCAGCCGCGCGGTGCAGCGTTTCGAAGAGTTGGGTTGCTCCGTCGAAGCGTTCGACCCGGGACTCGAGGATCCGTACGACGAGATACTTTCTGTAATCTGGGCATCGGCTTTTGCCGGCGTTCATCTCAAGGATCTGGATGATGTGCGCACCCAGCTCGATCCTGGTTTGCTCGAGGTGATCGAGGAAGGGGCTTCCTACTCGGCACCTCAGCTTGCGTCGGCTTTCCAGCGTCGCAATGGCTATTACGATGGTTGGCGTGCCATCATGGAGATGTTCCATGTCGTGCTCACACCAACCCTTCCCATCACCGCCTTCGAAGCGGGGGCGGACTACCCGCCGACCTTGAACGGGGATCCCACGAGTTATCTTGGATGGACCAAGTTTACGTATCCCTTTAACATAACTGGGCAGCCCGCCGCCACGGTTCCCGTGGGATTCGACCGGGACGGGTTACCGGTGGGGCTCCAGATCGTGGGTCGGTGGCGCGAAGACGAAATCGTGCTGCGCGCCGCTGCCGCTTTCGAGCAGGCTGCTCCCTGGGATCAGCAGAAGCCGGATTCTGCGTCAAATTAGAAACGGAGGAAAGATGGTTACGCTGGGTACGGGAGACTTTCAGTACGAGTTATCGGGCACCGACTGGGGGAACATCCCCGAGGAATGGACCTACCGTGAAGCCACATCGGTCGCTGTCGACAGCGATGACCGGGTGTACGTTTTCAACCGCGGTACCGTGCCGATGATCATCTTCGACTCCGCCGGCGAAATTGTCGATAGCTGGGGCGAGGGCATGTTCGATGTGCCTCATGGCGTGCATATCGGTCCCGACGGATCCGTGTATTGTATCGACGTCGGGGCGCACAAGATCACCAAACACACCCCCGAAGGGGAGCTGCTGCTCGATCTGAAAGCAAAACACCCGTCCGGCTTGATGAGCGGCGAACCGTTCAATCGGCCATGCCAGGTAGGCATCGATCCGCGCAATGGCGACATCTACGTCGCCGACGGCTACAGCAACGCACGAGTTCACAAATTTTCCCCTGACGGCAGGTATATCCTCTCTTGGGGAGAGTCGGGTACCGATCCGGGATATCTCAATGTGGTGCACGACATCGTCGTCGATGCCGAGGGATGGGTCTATGTCGCCGACCGCGAAAATCACCGTATCCAGGTGTTCGACCGCAATGGGAACTACGAAGCCCAGTGGATCAACTCGTCCAGGGCGGCATGTATCTGTATGGGAGAAGGTCCAGACCCGCTATTCTACGTGGGTGAGTACTTCGCCGGCATAAAGCCGAACTCCACGGGCACGAAGCTGGGTCCAAGAGTGACGGTGCTGGATGGCACAGGCACGGTGAAAGCCCGGTTGAGCGACGAGTCCTACGGGGATGAACCGGGTCGCTTCTACGCACCCCATGGAATCGCGGTCGACTCCAGAGGCGACATTTACGTTGCCGAGGTTGCCTGGAGCGAGTACGGCAGGTCGATGGAGCCTCCGCGGGAGCTGCGCTCGATGCAAAAGCTCATCAAAACCACCTGAACCTCGATCGATGACGTCTGCTGAGTGACCCTCACCCCGTGGTGGGGATCCACTCCAGCTCCTTGAGATATTCCACCCAACGAGAACGGACCGGATTCCCGTTGGCGCCGGCGATCCAATCCGGATGGCAGTACGGCTCATCCAACGGAAACTCGAACATCCTCTTGTGGTTGCTGCGTATGGCGCGGACCTCCTGGCGGCGAGCTTCCGCTTGCGCCTCGGTAGGAGAGGGGTACCAGTATACCGTGGCCCCGAGCCTGCCGGCCTGAAGCGCCGCCAAAGCTCGAGTGCAAAAGCGGCATCTCGAAGGCGATGACGTCCCCTGGTGCGGTTTCCACAACCACGCTGGGATGCATCTTATCGCCCGGGTTTACCGTCAGTCCGCGGACCTTCTCCTGATAAGCTGTATCGCATGGGGCCAGAATCAGTGGCTCGACCTCGGGCACCTGTGTTTCGTGGGGTTCGATATGGCTGCCTGGCACGACGCGGAGGGCGCCGTTCTCCGCCTGCAACGGATCCAGATAATAGATGATCTTCAGACCGGTGTTGCCGGGAACGTCCACCTGCCACCCGGTGTTTCGTGGGGTTAAAATCGATATGGGTGTCGAGTCGCCCAAGAGCGGTACCCATTTACCCTGGCACGACGCGGAGGGCGCCGTTCTCCGCCTGCAACGGATCCAGATAATAGATGATCTTCAGACCGGTGTTGCCGGGAACGTCCAGGTCGCGATGCCACCCGGTATCTCCCTGCCAGAAGAGCATGTCCGTGTTGACGCCGACGAGCGATTCGTCAAAAACCTCAGTAGCGATGGCATAAAATCGAGGATCTTCCAGCAGGGAAGCGCTGAAAGGTGTCGAGTCGGCTGATCGCCGTAGATCTTGGTTGCAGCGCTCTCGGCCTCGTTGCCAATCTGCGCCATCTCCCGTTCCGTCAGCAAGTTTCTAAATACGAGGAACCCGTATGCCTTGAAGAAACCTACTTGATCATCGGTAAGCATGGTCCACCAGGGTCCAGTCCCTTAGGAGAGCTGGGCGAGTACCACCTCGTGCAATTCGACCTTGGGTACCACCACGATGGATCCCTTAACCTCCAGATCGAGACCTGAGAGGGGAAGGCGAGCCGACTCGACCTCAAATCCGTTGAAGCGCACCTCGACGTTGTAAATCGGATTCAGCTCCCTCAAATAGAGGTGGGTATTCATGCCCTCGTGCTTCTCCGTCATATGCATGGGCACGAGCGGTGTCGGGTCGTTCAGTAAATGCACCATCAGCTCCTTTGGGCCTCGCAGAGCGGCGGTCACCTCGATCGCCTCGGGGGCGGTCACCTCGACGGGGGCTTCGGCGCGTTGCACCAGCAGCGAAACAAAACGCTGAAGGAGCGGAAATGGGTTGTGCATGTATCCGTCTCCCACATCACTGTTGATGTATATCACCTGTCCCTCGCCGACCCGGTTCGTCGTAACGGCCGGCTCGCCGGAGTCGTATTCGGAGTTGGCGTCGAAATCGCCCAAGGGAAGCTCGGTGCCAAGGTTGGAGCGCGTGCAGAGAACCTCGGTATTGGCATCCCCCCTGACCTTGACGGCGGACTCGCAGGCCGCAAAGCAGATGACGTGCTCGAAGGCGGATTTCAAGCCGGCATCGTGCGGTACATAGACGATGCCATGGGGGGTGTCGTCTCCAATCGGTCCGGCAAAATCCACCCCAAAAAGATCGGCCAGCGCAAAGTTGCCGCGCGCTTGTCCGAACTCATCTCGCAGCGAGCTCTCGTGATTCGCAAGCAACGTGCCGCCACCGCGAACGTATTGGCGAATCTCGTCGCACTGGGCGTCAGAGAGGCAGCTGTTCGTCAACATGAGAACCGGGTACTGCTTCAGATGCGCGAGGTTCAACTGTTGGTCCAGAACCATATCCACCAGATGATGAGAGCGATTCAGAATTTCATAGGTGCCGTTCACGTTCTTCTGGGAGATGTAGGAGTTCTCCGTCAGGGCCATGTTTTTCGGCAACTCGGTCGGTCGGAAATCACGGCTCTGCTGCGAATAGTGTAAGCCAACGTACTTGACTGTTTCACCCTGCATGAATTCCACCCGCTTCTTCATCTCGGAAAAGACGGACTTCATCGCTTCTTTGTGCAGATGGATCGACCCCCCGAAGCTTCCAAACACTGCGGCCCCGCCGTTGATGATGCCCTGAAGACCATGGATGGAGGGGGTGTGGGGTTCCTGATACGGCGCGTAGGCCGAAGTGCACTCTGGTAACTCTTGTACGGGATTTCGCCACACGCAGAACGGAGATCCCATGGAGCGCGCGACCTTGGCAGTGAATCCGGTTTCTCGCACCGTTCGGTGGGTCTCGATGAAGTAATGTTCGCCGTCGTCGCCAAAATTTACCGGATTCAGGTGATGTCCGTCGACCCAATCCGTAGTGGGACGGGCGTAATAGTGATAGTCCAGGATGATGTCCGGGTACTTCTCTTTGACCCGCTTGAAAACGTGTCGGTTAAAGTCGAATAATCTTTCGTAGCGCCAGTTGACGAAATGGCGAAAGTCCGGGTTGTCGAAATCGACTTTGCGTGGAATCTTCAAGCCCGTGTCTTTGCGAAAGATTTCCTCGCAGTACTTGCATATGCAGCTCGGGTAGAAGGGCCGGCCCTCGTGCGATCCCCAATTGGTGTCGTCGAAATAGAACCCGTCCAGATCCAGGTGATCCATGATGTCGATGAGGTAGTCTCCCAGCCAATCCCGATGGGGGGAATTGAAACAAGGCCACCCCTCGTTCTCCGGAGCAGGCCGCCCGAAGTCGATAAATTCCATCATCCATTCCGGATGCAGCTGACGCAGCGGTTTGTTGTACATGATGGCATAATACGAGAGCACGACGATACCCTTCTCATGCGCAGCCTCGAGAAATTTCGGCAGGGTGAAAGCTTCGTGGTCCGGGTGGGGCGGCAGCATCTTGGACGGGAACATCGGCGTACCGCGATTGTGAGTCGACTGGCATATGTGGGCTTCCACACCTGCCTCGTGAATGAGATCCACATACTCCCGAATAATGTGGTCTGGCGTCCGGTCCTCCGGCCTCCCGGCGAATGACGGGTACTGCTCGACTCGGCAAACCCGTTTTTTGTACGGTTGCTCTTGCAGCCGAGCTGCGATCGAACCCACTCGTTTTGCTGTTGTCATTCTGAGTGCCTTTCACAAATCGACTCGAACTGACCGGCGCGAAATATTCGCGACGGTCCGCCGACTCTATTTGAATTTGTCAGCCTGCCTGCTCATTTGGCCCGCCTGGTTCCTTAGTTGGGTGGCTTGCTGTCGCGCGGCTTCCGCCTGTTCGCGGAGCTTGCCTGCTTCCTTGCGCAGGTTGTCCGCTTCTCGCTGGATCGTATCGGCTTCCTTTTTCTTTTCGTCTGCCATTTTTTTCAGCCGAACCGCCACTTTCTGCATCTGTTCCGCCTGGGACTTCAACTGCTCCGCCTGCGCTCTGATTTGGCCGCCCACCGGTGCATCATCGCCGCCATCGCCGAGCATGCCGCAGGAGGCAAATGCAACGGTTGTACACAACACCGCAGTCCAACATCCGGTGTTCCGAATTTTCGCCATCAGCTAGTCACCACCTTCGCCCCCAAATAGTGTCGCATTGAACCGGGGTTGCCATGTGCAAATATCCGCACCTCGTCGGCCCTGTCAAGCACCTCGATAAATCCAAGTATGTGTATATTAAACAATAAGTTATATAAATTCGCCGAAAAATCTTTGACAGCGCTTGAGAAATAGCGTTTTTTGGTAAATTCCGAAATTTTTACAGATGCCAGCCGAGAAGCACGATCATGGCAAACAAAGAGATCCTCACAACCGGAGATGTCGCAGCCCACTGTCACGTTTCCTACGAAACGGTCGCCAACTGGATTCGGGCAGGGAAACTAAACTCGTTTTCCACTCCCGGTCGCCATCGGCGAATCAAAGCGGAGGATTTCAGGGTTTTCCTGCGCCAGCACGCCATGCCTCCTTACGGGCAAGACGCGGTTGCGACGAAGCTCCTGGTCGTGGATGACGAGCCCGAGATCGTCCAGTTGATCTCGAACTTCTTTGCTAAGCTGCCAAGTTACGAGGTCGAGTCCGCTACGGATGGATTCGAAGCGGGTATCTACGTCGAAAGGTTCAAACCCGACCTGCTTATTCTCGATCTTCATATGCCGCAGGTTGATGGTTTCAACGTGTGCAAGATGATCAAGTCCAATCCGACCACCAGTCATATCGGTATTCTCGTCCTCACGGGGTACACCGAGGGTGAGAACTTCAAGCGCGCTCGAGAATGTGGTGCCGACGAGTGTATGGCGAAGCCGTTCAAGCTGAGCGACCTCAAGAAGCGAGTGGATGAGTTTGTCGGCGGCCAAGTTGTCGCCTAAAGCTAACTGGGGGGTTCGGCGCTCGGTCGGCGAAATGAGACGGCCCCTCCTGGAAGAGATTATGAAATCAGAGTTATCGGTTGTCGGCAAAAGGCAGAAGGTGCTGCAGAATCTACAGGGGATCTACCTGGTGATCGAAGAGATCTCGTTTGAGCAGGAGGCGCCCGGTTTGTTGGAATATCAGTTGGAGGAGGATCTAAAGCTGGTGCTCCGCATCGCTGGCATCCCAGTCCTCTCGGCGGAAGAGTGGATCGATACGCCTGGCACGCCCTATGTGTACGTGAACGTTACCATCGCCAATGTCGCCCGCGATCAGCTAGCCGCTTATTCGATAACCCTGGAATTGCACCAGAACGTAACCCTCTCGAGAGAGCCAACTGTCACCACATCTTCATCAACCTGGGATACAGGCCTTGTGAACATGTCTTCGATCGGCCTGTTGGACGACGAAATCCGCAGGTCCCTCGGTACACTCGTCGAATTTTTTGTAGAAGATTTCTCCACAGCCAACCCTGGCTGACGCTCGCCCGGCGCCGTTCGCGGTTTGCTGCTTTCGCCCGATCCCACTCTACTCGCCTAACAGACCGCGGCATTTCTCTGACCGGCTCAACAGCGGGTCAAACTTTTGTCCAAGCTCCCGGTTTTTATATCTTACCCAAAAAGCCCCAGCCAGCGAGGTGAGAGATGCCAACTGTTGTTCATCAAGGGAATACCGGAACCGAGGAGTCGCTAGCCGAACTCTCGTATTTGAGGAAGCGGGTAGCTGAGTTGGAGGCGGAGTCGCCGGGCATCGAAGAAGCCCTGCGCAAAAGTGAGGAGCGTTACAGGGCTGTGGCAGAAACAGCATTTGCCGGCATCAGTATCACTGACGTCGACGAGAATATCATTTATGCGAACCCGGCGTTTGCCCGAATGCTTGGTTATTCCGATGGCGAGCTTCTTGGGGTGAATCTGTCGAATCTAACTGGTCCCACGGAGTTTTTCCGTTTTCAGCAACTCACCGAACAACGCCAGCGCGGGGTCTGCAATCACTACGAGACCCAGCTGTATCGCAAGAACCGCAGCAGCATCTCTGCTTTGGTGTCGGCGTCGCCGCTGACGGCGCGCGACGGCAGCTTCGAAGGCACTCTGGCAGTGGTTCTCGACATATCGGAAAGCAAACGGGTACAGCGCGAACTACAAAAAGCAAAAGAAGCC
Organism: Candidatus Latescibacterota bacterium; assembly: GCA_965217095.1. GTDB lineage: Bacteria > Latescibacterota > UBA2968 > UBA8231 > UBA8231 > CAYNZV01. The sequence continues at coordinate 2,781,950 of OZ244235.1, read as the reverse complement.
TACACCGAGCGATTGGAAGACATGGTCGATGAGCGGACGCGTGAGCTCAAGATTACCCAGGCCCAACTGATCCACTCTGAAAAAATGGCCTCACTGGGCAACTTGGCTGCGGGAGTCGCGCACGAAATCAACAATCCTACGGGAGTGCTGTTGATGAAGCTGAAGTTTCTGCTGTCCATCGCCGACAGCGAGAAGCTCTCGCTAAAAACGGTGTCGAGCCTCGACGTGGCCGTCCAGCAGATCGATCGCATCGCCCGAATCACAGAGAGCTTGCTCAGTTTTTCGCGGCAAGATCAGGGTACTCCGGTGGAGATCGATCTCAACAAAACCATTGAGACCGCACTCATCCTCTCCGAACTGGCACTTAATTCACAGAAGATCGAACTCTCCGTTTCCCTTGATCCGGACCTGCCGAAAGTGCTGGCCGATCCGACGGACCTGGAGCAGGTGGTGATCAACCTGCTGAGCAATGCGGTCGACGCGATGCCACATGGGGGCCGGCTAGAGGTCGCCACTCTCTTGGATACTCGCGCCGGCTGTGTGGTCTTCGCCGTCACTGACTCCGGTTACGGAATCCCCCAGGAGCACATGAGCCGGATTTTCGACCCCTTTTTTACCACCAAGGAAGTCGGAAAAGGCACTGGTCTCGGATTGTCGGTGAGCTTCGGTATAATCGAGAAACTCGGAGGACACATCGGAGTCGAAAGTAACAGCGAGGTGGGGACATCTTTTACGATTCGACTCCCAATTGATGAGGATACTGGATCATGAAGAAGGGCCGCGTTCTCGTTATCGACGATGATCCGGCGATGCTCGACGCGTGCGCGGAGACCCTCGTTTATTATGGCTATGATGTCCTACTCCGGGAAGATCCCCGACTTGGGATTACCGCGGTACAGCAGGAAACCGTCGACCTGGTTCTGCTCGATCTGAAGATGCCCGGCATGAACGGTCTTGATCTTTTGCGCGAGATTCGGTCGGTGGACAGCAAGGCGCTGGCGGTCATGATCACCGCTTTTCCGACCATTGCCACGGCCGTAGAGGCTGTCAGGGAGGGAGCATTCGACTACCTGCCGAAACCGTTCACCCCCGAGCAGCTGTTGATAGTCGTCGATCGTGCGCTGGCCCAGAAGCGGCTAGCCGAAGAGAATTTCGTGCTGCGGGAAGCGTTGCGTTTTCGCCCGGGATTCGAGGGGGTTGTGGGAAAAAGCCACGTCATGGAGCGGGTGATGGATCTCGTCAACAAGGTTGCTGACAGCGACTCGACCGTGGTCATCGAAGGAGAAACCGGAACAGGAAAGGAATTGATCGCCCGCAGCTTGCACCGCAACAGTCCGCGGCGGGAACGGCCGTTTCTTCCCGTTACCTGCGGCACATTTCCAGAGCACTTACTGGAGAGCGAGTTGTTCGGTCACGAGCGCGGCGCGTTTACTGGGGCTTACACGCGCAAGCTCGGTCTCTTGGAGTCGGCCCAAGGCGGCACGGTATTTCTGGACGAAATTTCGACCCTCAGTCTCGAGCTGCAAGTAAAACTGCTGAGGGTTCTGCAAGAACGTCAGATCAGGCGGGTTGGCGGTTCCTCTTATATGGACATCGACATTCGCGTAATTTCGGCGACGAACGAGAATCTGGAACAAGCCGTGAGCGACGGCCGTTTCCGCAAGGATCTCTATTACCGGTTGAACGTCATTACCATATCACTTCCTCCGCTCCGCGACCGTATTCCCGACATACCCTTGCTCGTGCAGCACTTCTTGAAGCAACTCAATTCGACCCACGAGCGACAGCTGAGCGGCGTATCCAGGGAGGCAATCGAGATCTTGCAGATGCATGACTGGCCTGGAAACGTTCGCGAGTTGCAGAATGTCATCGAGCGCGCTTTTTTCCTGAGCGAAGAGGATGTCATTCAGCCTGACGACTTTCCAGCTGCAATGCTCCATACCGAACGAGGGCTCCAAACGGTCGATACCCGTTTGCCGTATCTGCAGTCGAAACAGGCCTACCTAGTGCCTTTCGAAAAGGAGTACCTGATCGAACTCTTGCGGGAGCACCGCGGTAATGTGTCGCGGGCATCGGGACGGGCGGGCATGCATCGGTCCACTTTCCAGCGGCTCATGCGCAAGCACGGGATTCAATCGCAGGACTATCGGACAATGGCACGCGAGGGAAACCTGAATTGAACCTCTATCTGCTCCTCGTCCTGGCACTGCTGACAAATAGTGCTGCACGGGGGGCCAACGTTCCGGAAAAGAATGTTATAACTCCAGCCGGGACCGAGCACCTTTCGGTGTTCATTCCGGAAGGGCCGTTTACCATGGGTCTCGACGATGGAGAAAAGGACGAAAGCCCAGCACACGTAGTACATTTGGACGGTTTTCATCTGGACAAGCACGAGGTTACCAACGGTCAGTATCTGGCGTTTATCAATTCCCGTCCGGCGACACAGTCAGATAGCTTGCTTCTGGCGGTCGACGATAGCGATCTACAGATCGTGCGGACCGGGAAACGGTACGAGCTCAAATCTGTCACCGTGGGCCAGCGTCCGATTGTCGAGGTGACGTGGGAGGGAGCGCGCGCCTACTGCGACTGGTCAGGAGGGCGCCTTCCCAGCGAAGCCGAGTGGGAGAAGGGCGCGCGGGGCACCGACGGGCGGAGCTACCCCTGGGGTGGGGGTATCAGTCGGGAGCGAGCGAACTACAAGGGGTTGTTCAGTCAACCGATAGAAGTTGGACACTACGCAGGTGGGGTCTCGCCGTATGGAGCCTTCGACATGGCGGGCAATGTCTGGGAGTGGGTCTCGGATTGGTACGACAGCTCGTATTACAGCAGGAGTCCGGAGCGCAACCCCAGGGGACCGGACAGCGGCACGTTTCGAACGATTAAAGGGGGCGCCTGGGGGACGGAGGCGGCTTTTCTCCGTTCCTCCTATCGCTACGGTATCGCGCCCGACTGGAGCGATGATTCCATCGGTTTTCGCTGTGCCAGGGACTAACTGTTACTCTGTATGGGCGACCAACGAACGGCGTCGCCGTCGAGGCTGAAAACCGCGTGATTGAGATCCGTCTTACTCACGCACTGCGTCGACTTCTCACCTTTTCCGGACAGCAGCTGCGCCTCCAGCTGGGAGCCCGAGGATTCTACCTCGGCGCTGGCTGCGTTTTCTTCGATTTCGATTTCCCCGCTCTGGTGACGTTTTACGGTATGCATTAGGAATTGCAGCACGCTCCCGGGTTCGATCTCGCCGCCAACGGAGATTCTCTGACTGCGATCGCTCAGGGTCTCCAATATCTGATCCAGCTCCGGGCCAGCGCTCGCGAGGAATGCCTGGGCGCGGTCCCGTTTACCGACGGTGACGAAGAGTTCCCTCAAACCCTTGAGCAACTGCAGGAACACCTTCTCCCGGGACAGGTTATCGCTGACGTACTGACTGTTCGTCCTTACGAGAATTCCAACGATGCCTTTGGCGAAGAATTCATTTAGCGCAAGTTCGAACTTCTCGTCCGAAGATTCTCCGAGCGATTCCGCAAACGACGTAAGGTCGACACTCACTCGATCCTTTGCGTGCTGGACTACGCGCGCGATGTTGAAGTTGAGCGGCGAGCGGGTCGTTTTGCACGCCTTTCCGACCCGCCGTTCCTGCTGTTTGATCTGGCGCTCCAGGTTCTCCAGGTCTTCGCCCACGTTGGAAATGGTTCTCTTCAACTCATCGATGCGCTGGTTCTGGTCGCGAAAATCTCCTACGATACAGCGCGATTCCAAAAGGTGTTCGCCGAGCATGATGTCGTTGCACGCAATCAATTCTGAATGCCGGGACGTGCCGCCAACACGAATGGTTGCGGCATTGATTTGTGAATGTTCTACGGATCCGTCCACGAGGGCATCCCCAAGCACGGAAATGCGACAGCCATTGCCATCGGTTCCCCTTACCGACCCTTCGACGATAAGCGAACCGCTGCCTTGAAGCGTAATACCTCCTGGGATATCGCAACGAACGATGGCGTTGCGATCGCCACTGTCGATCTTGCTTTTGTCCGGCGGCAGGGTGTCGATTTCCAGCAGGTTGCCGGCAGCCACGACGGACTGTTTCGCCTCTTCAATTTCGAGCGTATCGTTCATGTTGCTCGTGGGCTTTATGTGGACAGAGTCGATGAATCGGCGTCGACTACGAATCAGCGTACGACCGTGGGGACCGATCCTAACAATCGAATGTTCTCAATGGTGGAGAGTATTTGCTCGGCGCCATCGAGGAGCTGATGAAAAGTCTCCAGACTTACCGGTTTGGGAATCATGACATCCACACAACCTGCCACTTCGTCGGAGACCTCGTCCGGTATGAAACCGGATACGATGGCAATTATTGCGTGCGGACACATGTTACGCAGCATGGCGATAATCTCCAGACCGCTCACCCCGGGCATGCGAATGTCCAACGTAATCAGGTCGTAGCTGTTCTTGATGACGAACGCGAGCGCCTCTTCGCCGGAAGCCGCCGTATCGATGTCTCCATAGCCGCGAACCTGAGCAAGGTTCGAGAAGAAGTCGGTAACGCTCTTTTCATCATCGATAATGAGAATCTTCATCGGTGCCTCTCAGTAGTCCTTCGAAATGATGGTTGGAATACCGTTTTCGAAATGGTATCGTCGAGGCGCGGCTTCGTCAAGCGTCGCTAGTGCGATCAATCATCTTCCCTCTCGGCAACAAGCCGGATAACCGCTTCCTTATGGGATGTCGATCGCATCAACCTCGAAGCCCCGCGCGGCCAGAAAAACCGCATTGCGGCCATTTCCGGCGGCAAGGCACAGGGCCCTGCCAGGCCTCGCCGCGTCGACCTGGGCTTTCAGAAATGGATTCGGCTTGATGCGGGAATCAAAGATCTGTTCCCGGTACCGTCGGCCCCACTTTTCTCGAGATCCCGCTTCTGGTAGATCGCTCACGCTTTCTCCCTGCGGCTTCCCCGGTGTGCGATGGCCGTCCCAAAGAAACGGATTCCGCCGTCCGGGCAGCAACTCTTGATTGGTCCGAGTCTATAAGGTATCATGAGACACAGTCGTCGCGAAAGGAGCGCACCATGAGCTCGAGGGATATGTGGATCATGGCCGTGATTCTCGGACTGGGGGCGCTGTACCTATTTGAGACTAAAGCCCTCTATCTGTTTGGCCTCGCGGGGCTCATCTATTTGTTCACCAGGGCGAGCCGGCGCTAGCGACCCGTCCCCGAAGAGGTGGGGTTCGAGCTATCAAGAAAAGCGATCTTCAGAAGATACTGGAGGCCCATCGGGTCTGGATGATCAGCGACGGCGAGAGTGGCGCTCGAGCCGAGTTGGCGGGAAGCGACCTGCGCGGCGCCGATTTGCTGGAGGCAGATCTACGCAATGCCAAGCTCCAGGGAGCCGACTTGCTGGGTGCCAACCTGCTTGAAGCTCGCCTACAACGAGCGGATCTACTTGGAGCCAATCTGGCCGGCTCTGATCTTCAGGGAACAAATCTGTGGGGGGCGGATCTGCTGGGGGCGAATCTCCAGGAAGCGAATCTTTGGCTTGCCGACCTGCAAGGGGCAAAGCTTCAGAAGGCAACCCTTGTCGGAGCGCGACTGCAGAACGCCGACCTGTGGGGTGCCGACCTGTGGGGTGCCAGTTTATGGGGGGCCGACGCACGCGAGGCCAAATTCGTCGGTGCCAACCTACTGGAGGCCGATCTCAGCGAGGCAGACCTCAGCGGCGCGAACCTGCGCATGGCGGACTGAGGCAAGCAAAAATGCTGCGGTCAAACCTGGAGGCGGCGGACCTTTGGTCGGCGACGCTTGCCGATGCCGACCTACAAGGCGCGAAGCTGCACGAGGCGAATCTGAGCGGCGCCGATCTCATGGGCGCCAATCTGAGCGGTGCGATCAATCTGTCCAGCGAGCAGCTATCCGGGTGCGAGTCATTGTGTGGCAGCATGCTAGATCCGCAGCTGCGACGCGAAATCGAATCGTCGACGCCTTCCCTTTTCGAACGCGTCGACGACTGACCTGTGAGCGAGCCTTCGCCTCTCATCGTCGCGACCGAGCTGGCGCGTCATCTGGAAGAATCCGAGTGGTGTATTCTGGATTGTCGCTTCGCCCTGAATGACACGGAACTCGGACACCGCGAATACGCCCTTTCCCATATTCCGAATGCACTCTACGCGCACCTCGAAGACGATCTTTCCGGGCCGGTGGTTGCCGGCGAGACCGGCCGCCACCCCTTGCCCTCGCCCGAGACGTTCGCCGCCACGTTGGGAAAATGGGGAATCGATCCCAATGTATATGTCGTCATATACGACGACTGCGATTCGTCGATCGCCGCCCGTCTCTGGTGGATGTTGCGCTGGGTGGGCCATCGGCGCGTGTCCGTTCTCGATGGAGGCTGGGCGGCATGGGTGGAGATGGGGGGCTCAGCGACGGACGAGCCGGGGCGGCGGCAGCCGCGCAACTACCAGACAAATCCGGATTCCTCCATGCTGGCAGATTGTGCCGGGGTGGTGGAGATTCACCCAAAAAGCGGATGGATGCTGGTCGACTCGCGTACGGCCGAGCGTTTCCGCGGCGAATCAGAGCCGATCGATCCGGTGGCGGGGCACATTCCTGGCGCCATCAACGCCCCTTTCACGGCGAATCTCGACCCTAGCGGCCGTCTGCTACCGGCGGCAACACTGAGGTCTCGTTTCGAGGAAATGATGGGGGCGGTCGAACCCGAGCAAGCTGTCTTCTATTGTGGTTCTGGAGTTACGGCCGCGCATAACCTGCTGGCACTGGCGGTGGCAGGTTTCCAGGGTGCGCGTTTGTACGCGGGATCTTGGAGTGAGTGGATTACCGACCCGCGACGACCAGTAGCAACGGGGCCAGTATAGAATTTTGCGAACATGCCGATGTACTCACTGTGCAGATTCCCCGAATCGCGACAGGTCGACTGGGCATGGACACGCAAACAAAATCAGATTGGGCGGTGGGCTTATCTCTCTGCGTCTTTCTTCCCATGCTCGTCAATCTTCTGGTTCTGGCCACCTACTTGCTCGGCTAGTAACCCGTTAACAATCGACTCCCCGCTTTCAAACAGTCACCGAGACTTGGGCGATGTTCGCATCGGCCTCAGTACCTGATGACGAACTCTGTGCCGCCCTCGCGATTCAGCTCCACCGTCCCCTTTAGCTGACCCACCAAGGTATTCACCAGCCTCAGACCCAAGGTTTGCACGTTGCCGAAGTCTATTTCACCTTGGATGCCGATGCCATCATCACCGACCTTCAAAATTAACCCACCTGATTCGGACCGGCTTAGCGAGATGGCAATAGTACCCTTTCCCGAATCGGGGAAGGCGTATTTCAGGGAATTGGAAACCAGTTCGTTGACGATGAGACCAAGGGGGATCGCTTTGTCGATGTCGAGAGGAGGGGAGTCCACGTCGATGCCGAGGGAGACTTGATCCGCCACAACTCCGTAGGATTCGAACAGATTCTCCGTCAGGTTGCTCATGTATTGTGCGAAATCGACCCGGGCAAGATCGCCTGATTTATAGAGCTCCTCGTGAATGAGGGACATGGATTCGATTCGGTGTTGGCTGTCGCTGAACACGTCAGTCGATTTGGCGTCGCTCAATTCCTGAGACTGCAGGTGCAGCAAGCTGGAAATAATTTGGAGATTGTTTTTTACCCGATGGTGGATCTCCTTAAGTAAGACTTCCTTTGGGGGTATCCATTTAACCGGAGTGCGTCGCGACCCCCATCAGTGTTCGGCCGCCGACCGCCACGGCCGGTTTGCCCCTGGGCGTTCCAGGCTCGTGGGATGCCCTCGCCGTTTGGGCGGCTCGGGGGGCAGCTTCCTCGGCCGTCGGCTGGCAATGAGATCCTGGAAACGCATCGGCTCGTGGGCCACGGCCAGCTCGAGCACGCGATAAAACACCATGCCGCGGCTGCGGGAGCGGCGGCGATTGAAGCGGAACACGAACTCGTTGAGGTAGTGGCTCATGTGGGTACTGTCGGCGGCCCCTTGATGCGTTCCCAGCAGCCACCGCTTGGCCAGTGAGACAACGCGGTGCACGGCGGGCAACAGCTTGTTGGGATCATCGCCCCGAGCGCGGGCCGCGCCCTGGCTGCGCCGATCGTGCTCGTAGCCGAGCTGAGCCAGTCCCTGATAAGCGGGCCACCCGTCGGTGATGATCGTCGAGCCCGGCTCGACGTGATCCATCACGAACGCGTGCAAGGTCTCGGCAGAGGCATCGGCCAGTGGCGACATGCGGCACCGCCCCAATCCTCTCGGCTCATGAACCTCAACTGCGATACCGGTCAGCACCTTCTTGCCCCTAGCGCGGCCACCGGCCAGCCCAGGCTCGGCGCCGCCGATGTAGGTCTCGTCCACCTGTACCGTCCCGCTCAGCAGATCCCGACCGGGACGTACCAACACCGACCGCAGGCGGTGCAGCATGGCCCAGGCAGTCTGGTAGGAGCTGATCTCCAGTACTCGCTTCAAGCTCAACGCCGAGATCCCGTCTTTACCGGTGGCGAACAGCCAGCAGGCGGTGTACCATATCGTCAAGGGTGTCCGCGTCCGATCGAAGATCGTACCGGCCGTCACCGAACTGCGTGTCGAACACGCCGGACACATGAAGCGGCCATCGCCCAAGCGCCAACCGCCTTCGTGGCCGCAACTCGGACAGACGAAGCCGTCGGGCCACCGCAGCCATTCGAGGTAGTCCAGGCAGTCCGCATCGGTTCGAAACCAGGCTTGAAACTCGCCAACCGAGCCCGGGTAGTGCTTGCCAGCGCGAGGATACGCCATGCACTGAACATATGGTAACTCCGGTTAAATGGATACCCCCAAGACTTCCTTTTCCGAAAGCGACGCCTGAATCCGTTGTTCTCCCAGCTTGCGCTCGGTAATGTCCTGAACAACCATTTGGATCATGCCCACCCTGTTGACGAGTTCGTCCTCGGGCGTTTCGAAGATCGGAAACAACGAAGAGGATGCCCACTGCAATTCCCCGGATCGATTGCGCCGCGATATTCCAGGTCGCGCACGATCGGTTTCTTCCGGTACTGTAAGAACTCCTCGAGCGCGGCGATGTCATCCCCGTGTACGATTCGTTGCCGCAACATCGGGTCGCCGTAAAACTCCTCTGCCGAATAACCCAACCAATCCTCGATCTGTGGGCTGACATAGAGGTAGTTACCGTCGGGATCCAGCAGCATGACGATGAAGTTCGGCGTTTCAACAAGGGTGCGATACCGCTTCTCCGAGAGTGCCAGCTGCTGAAGATCCTCCACCCGCCTGAAGCCGTCCGAAATTGCCTCTGCCAGCTCGTTGGCAAACTCGAGATCCCGCTCGGAGAACGGATCGGGAAGTGCGCTGTTTACGGTCAGCACACCGTGCGAGAACGGAATCTCGAGGAGGGCGCGGGCGGGTCCGTGAAGCTCGGTGAGCCGCTGTCGCTCATGCTCGTTCACTTCCTTGTCCAGATCGGGAAAATAGATCGGTTTCCCCCGCTGCCAGATATCAGAGACCGATCCGGCCAGGCTCTCCACATCTGCGATCATCCACTCTCCACGCTTGGTGATCGTGTCGGCACCGAACGAGCTATAGGAATGCATCATCGGCGGCTCGCCCATATCGAGAACCTGGACACCACAATTAGAGAACGGCACTTCGATTGTCTCTAGACCGGCTCGGATCGCCTCCAGTACCTTCAGAATGTCGTCGGCGTGAACCATGCTCCATATTGCTTCCCGGACCCGATGAAGTGCCTGGTTTTTGCGCGCCAGGTACTTGCGTTCGGTGATGTCCCGGGCGACTCCGTGGGTACCAACAAAGTCCTCGCCCTGGTAAATACCGCTGGCGCTGAGTGCGAAATGGCGAATGTCCAGTTCGACGTCGCGAGTGTCTCCCCCGGAGGATCGGAGGCGGACTTCCAGCCGCTTCGTCGCGCGCTCGCCGGTGCGCCTCTCGTGAAATGCCCGGCCGATGCTGCCGATATCGTCGGGATGAAGAACTTCTGAGAAATGACGGCCGACGATCTCCCCCGATTCGTATCCCAGGAGGTTTTCCACTTCTCGGTTGGCAAAGGTGAATCTGCCGTCCTTGTCCAAGACATAGATGAAATCCGAGCTGCCCTCGACCAATGCTCGATACTTTGCCTCGGAGATTGACAGTTCGTGGGTTTCGCTCGTGTGGAGACGTTCCCGCAACTGGGCAATCTCGGCAACCAGTTCGGATCGGTCGGCTTTCCCCAGGTCGTTCATGAATTGAGGTCTGCGGTAATCAGAATAGCTGAGGCGTATCGCTGTGGACGAACATTTAATATAGCCAATTGAGGCCACATCAGCCGATGGGGTCGCGGGCATTAGGCAAAAAAGTGTTACCTATTTCTTGACAAAATTGAATCAGTCCACGCTTCCAGCCGGCCAACATCAGAGGCGAAGTGCAGTACTGTGTACCGCTCCCTAATGTCCTTACTGTGCAGCAGAGCGTGCCGCGCGAGAGTGTGGCTCACCCCGATGTCGCCAAAGGAAACAGGACATTTCGCAGCTTCCAGCCGACCACGAATTTGGCGAGCGGACGGCAATTGTTTGCGCAACTGTTCGGCGATCTCTGGCCAATGCCGCTTAATCTTTCCAAGCCTATCTCGCAACCGCTCGCTGGAATCGTTCATCACCTCAGCACACGCAGAGATCCGGTCCGCGATGGGTCCGAGGCGCCGTCTGGCCGCCTGGACATAGTCTGCACCGGTCGGCCGGGCAAGGATGCAGCGTTCGATATCGAGCTCATCGATGCTGAAAGCCAGAAATCGCCGATATAGCTCCAGGGTGGCGAGGGTGCCAACTCCTACCTGGCATCCATGGAGTTCCCTGCGATTTCCGCCGTGAAGATTTTTCATGTCCAGAAGATGACTGATGAGATGTTCAGCGCCACTCAAGGGTGCCGATGACGCGACCACCGTCATTGCCAACCCCGAAATGCACAGGGCGGTAAACAGCTCGCAGACCGCGGAGCTGTTACGGTTAGCGAGGCCCGACTCGATTCCTTCCAAATGGCGCCAGCTTGTGGCAATCAAACCGTCCGCTTCAGTAGCATGCGGGGCCCCAGTGACCATATGGGCGAGCCGGCAGTCGGCTTGGCTTGCCGGACGAGACATAAGGTCAGCGAACCCTGCGGCGATCATCCTCTCGGGAGCTGCGGTTAAAACCTCCGGATCGGCGAGGCAGGCTATCGGGGGCCGGCAGGACCTGGAGACCTTGCACCCCTCATGTACCAGTGAGGTTACGGACGAAGTATATCCATTCATCGACGGCGCCGTGGCTATCACCGCGTATGGAATGGCGGTGTTGAATGAAGCCAGCTTGGCCACGTCGTTGACCGTTCCGCTCCCGACTGCAACGACGGCGGTTGCTCCGGCCGCTCGAATGCGCTCTTCCAGCCGGTCAACCTGCGTTTGATCCGCTACCGGCGCGTCGTTTCCACCGGCAGCATCCGCGATGAGAAACGTTTCCACATTGCTGCCGAGACTCCGGTGAATCGCCGTCGCCGCAACCGCAGACGTAGTGCGGTCGGCGGCCACAACCCAGCTCCCCGAAGGTAGGATTGTGCGGAGAATCGACTCTGCCCGCGAGGCCAGGTCGAACTCCAGGGCGATGTGTTCAACCCCCAGCGACGAGGCGACCGAACTGAGGCTTTTTGGTAACACGGAATCCGCTATGGAAGTGGTGAACAAGATCGCTCGGTTTGGACCGCGACGATGCTTCTTCAGTCACGTCGTGTCAAGGATGTGTTACGATGGTTGGGGATCGTGGCGGGGATAGGTAGAATTCGTGTGTGTGATGAGCTGGCGATTCCAGCTCAAAGCGCGAGATTCAAATGGGCGCCCACCGAACCACGACTTCGGTGGGCGCCGGTGCCGTCGTAGATGTTTGCATCGACGGCGTCGAACAGGTCGAACGCCTGGCGCTTCTGCTGGTCGAGCGCCCTCTTGACGGCTGTTACCGATAACTCGTTGTCAATGCGCGCGCGGCTGAGAGCGGCAGCCTGTTCCACGATCAAGGATGTGGGATCGCTAATGGAGTCCATCTTCTTTGGTCAGGGCTTTCTTGATCAGGGCCCAGGAACTGCTTTGCTCTACAGCCGTCACGCGACCTACATCGACGATCAAGTTTTCTCCAATCACAAAAGGCCGTTCTGAATTGTCCGTAGCTGATATAAGACGTGACTCGAACACCGGATTGCTGAAGACATTTATTTTACCTTCGCTGATCGCGCCTATGCACCGAAGTGTGAACGTGGCGAGGGTGCCGGATCCGGTACGGGCGCGATTTCTCCCGGGGCCGCTTACGGCCACGTACTGGATAATTTCCATGTTGTGCGGAAGACCGGGATTGGTCGAAATCACCTGATTCGCCACGACCGCGGCATCCTGAAAGAGCTCTCCCGGCTTAAACGGCGCAACCTCGCCAGTGCTTTGGATCCCGCTGTGAACGACCTCGAAAGAGCTGAGAGGGAATCCTATATACAACGAGACGCCAGATGCCGAAAATCGACCGAACCGGGCATGGACGGCTATCTCAATCGTTTCTCCGATCCGGGCGTTTACGGTCCTGCTGCCAGAGTTTCGTTCGCTTAACTGAACCGTCTGAGCGGCTATTTCCGTGGACCATACCCCGAGGATCAGGGCAACGAACGCGAGGTTCCAGGTCATGGACATTTTTCTCCTACTCCATCTATCGGCAGATTTCCTTGAGGCTTTAATCTTTTTCAGTATTTCTAAAAAAATTTCGCCTGAATGTGGCTAAACCGCACCGGAGGGTCGATTATTGGCAAGGTAGTCAGAACAAAAAAACGGGCATTTCGCGAAACGAAACGCCCGTTGAATACGAAACCGCTGAACCTGTGAGACCTACTCCTTCAACTCCTCTGACTGCAAGACCACCTTTTCGATCCGGAGTCTCTTGGCAATCTCCATGGTTTCCAGCACTGGTCCATGCCTGGTCTCTTTGTCCGTGCGGATGATCAGCGTCATACTGCGAGTGTCCTGCTTCTGTTGCGAGAGAACGCCGTGAAGCTCAGCAAGCGTGACCAGGTGTCGATTGATCTCCATCTGACCCGATTTATCGATGCTTGCGACCAGCTTCTTTTCCTCGACGATTACCGCCTGTCTTGCCTCGGGCAGCTCAACCTGCAGGCTGTGCGGCTCCTTGAACACCGTAGTAACCATAAAGAATATGATCAACAGGAACACACAGTCGATCATCGGCGTGAGGTCGAGTCCGGTGCTCTCCGTTTCGAGGGATGTCCGCCTTGCCATTACAGGGCACCTCCGCCTTCCTGCTCTTTGGCAAACGCAATTCCGACGACGTTTGCTTCCTTGGCAGCGTCAACAATGAGAACAACATACTTCTGAGCACAATCCGGATTGGCTTGGATGATGATGTTCTCGTTGTTCGCGTCGACCATCGCTTTTTTCAATCGTCCCACCAGTTCCGGGGGACTTACATCCTCGCCGCCGATCTGGATCTTGCCGTCCTGGGCCACGTGGATGTTGATGTCCTTCTTCTTTTCCTGCTCGGTCGCCTCGCTCTGCGCGGGCAAATCCACGTCCAGACCTTTGGCGTGCAGAAAGACTGTGGTGACCATGAAGAATATGAGAAGCAGGAAAACACAGTCGATCAGCGGGGTGAGGTCATTGCCCTCTTCCCCGCCGAAATTCTCCCGTGTTCGACGATGCAGGAGCGACATCAGCTTGCCTCAGAGCGATCCATCTGACTTTGGCCGGCGACCAGCAAGGCATTCGCGAATGCATGGCCATACACTTCGAGCCGACCCCGCAGGCCGTCGGCGCGCCGCGCGAAATAGCGGTACGCAACGATGGCGGGAATAGCTATGGAAAGACCGGTAGCAGTGGTTACGAGCGCCTGAGAAATGCCTCCCGCGACGACCTTCGGATCACCTGTTCCTGCGACTGCGATAGCTTCGAAAGCGGTGATCATACCGAGGATCGTTCCAAGCAAGCCCAGCAGTGGTGCTATATTGCCGATGGTGTTTAACAGCACCAGCGATTTGCCCAGATACGATTTCCCGGCCTCTTCGGTTTCGAGGACCAACTCCTCTTTCATGTCCGACAGCTCTTTCTGTTGGATCATGAAATTTCCCAGACTGCCAGCGCCAGCCTTCTCGGCCATCTGCGCCAGCCGTTCGTTGGTATCCTTGAATTCGCGAAGCTCAATCATCAGCGTGTCGAAGCGCTTCAGCAGCGAAGCGAAAACGAAGTTGAGCGGTCCTTCGCCCGCGTTGCAATGCTGCGCTGCAGCAACTTCTCCTTCGTTGAGAAGAATGCGTTCGGCCGCTTCAAACTCGGCCTGAGCGGTGTCGTCGTCCGGCACCTTCCCGAGCACTACGAACCGCTCAATGATGAAGGCGAGCCCCAAGAGCGCGCATATCCCAAGGGGAATCATCAAAATACCGCCAGACATTAGAGTTTCCATGCAGCCACTCCTTCTTGGATGAAAAGGTCCAAACTCACCGTCAAAATTATCGTCGACAATTTAACAAAAGGCGCTGCAGAACCCAAGGATTTTTCGTCCATCGCTCGAGAAAAACAGCCTTGCTCCGCTCGCGCCCACCAATATTCCACAAAGCGCCGTAGAGTATAAACTCCCTTAGGACCATGGTCAACCACAAATATATGCTTGACAAGTGCGGTCTTCAGAGCGAATACTTCGGAGCGAAAATCAGGTGGAAATATCTACACGGGGAACAAAATCCTTGACAAAGGCTGAGTATCTTAGCACTCTATCCGTGATAAAGCCCCACAGGTATCCGCGTACATCTGAACCCACGTGCGAACATCCATTTTCGCAGGTCGCATAAATGGTTGTTAATAAGCGCGTTATGATTGAGCATACGGAAGCTGGCGTGGCCTTGATGAGAAAATTTCCAGAGTCGCTTCACCACCGTTGTTTTCGAACGGCGCTGGTGCTCGCGTTGTTATTTGCAATCTTTCCTTCTACCGCCCGCGGCACCTCCAAAACCGACCTTGATCTCAGCTATACCTTAGGTCGGACCCAGGTCCAGTTGGAAGAACACTTCGGCGAGGCCGACGTCTTCATCCAAAAGACTGCCGATATGAGCACCATCCAATGGAAGTATATCGAAGGGACCTGGATATTCATTATATTAAAGGACGGCAGGTCGACCTACGTTACCTACACCTTGAAAGAGATGGATCCGTTCGATCAAGACGAGGCCTTCCAAATCCTTGGTATCGTGCCTCCCGAATCCCTCGATTGGGAGTGGGAGAATGAGGCCAGACGTTGGAAGCCGTTTGGCAAATACGAGAAGCTCGTGGTCAACCCGAGTACGCAAGCTGTAACCGTAGGCCGCACGCATCCTTACATCGACGCCGGTAGGTGATATAGAATGGGTAACAGACATTTTGTTGCGTTGATCTTCACGGCTCTCGCTCTGGTTGCGATACAGAGAGCCCAGGCTGACGAGATTGTGATCGATCAGTGGGAAAACACGGTGTACTACCGATACACGGTCAATTGTTGCAGCGGAGATACTCCCGCTGTCCTCAGGATAACTTCGGTAGACGAGTATGAACTGTTTCTCAACGGCGAATCGTTGGGACGCGACACCGACTGGACTACCATGGAGGAGTATCAGGTTACCTTGGGGCGAAGACGCAATGATTTCGGATTTGTCGTCCGCAATCGGGGAGACCGCCGGGGCACTGGCCTGCTCATGGAATTGGTGAGCGAGGAGAATGTCTGGATCAGTACGAGCGCCGGTCTGCACGAGCTATGGGCTTGGACAGGGGTCGAGCAAGAAGGTGATGACTGGCTGGTCGAGGATTCGTTCGAGTTGTTGAAGTTGGACGAGTGGGAACGGGTGCAAATTGGCAACCTCGACACCAGCATGGTCGTCGGCCGGACCGACAGTCTGAACGCAGAGGTAGTGGCTGGCTATGATGGCAACATCGATGCCGCCGATTCTACCGGAGGATTGACGTTGCGCAACGTTTTTGGCCAAAATCTCGCTCTTGGCCAGTTGGCGCGAGGCAGGGCGGAGGCCTTTGATGGTCGCGCTAACACCGCGTGGAACATCAACGATCAACAACTAAACGACGGTGCGAGCGTAGACCTCGCCCAGCGCCGGTTAGTGACCGGCGTGCGTGTCCTGACGGAGGGCGAAGGGGCTGAAGACTATGCTGAAAACTCCGTAAAGGGGTATGCCGTTCAAGTCAGCAATGACGGATTTCTGTGGACCGAGGTTGCGGTGATTCAGAACATCGACCAGCCGGATCAGTTCGAGCGTACGGCACTGTTCTTTGAGCCGATCTCCACACGTTTCGTTCGTGTCGTTATCGCCCAGGTGCTTCCCCTTACTCGCGCTGTAATCGCTGAGATTCAGATCCTCGGTCAGGGTCATGCGCTTAGCGGAAGTTATACCTCGCCTGCCCATGATCTCGGGCGCGCCGCACGAAAGAATTTTGGTCAGGTGCAATGGTGGGGTGAAGTTCCCGAGGGAACCACCTTGACACTGCAATTTCGGAGTGCAGCAACGCCGGATGCGTGGAGTCCGTGGAGTTCTGCGGTGTCAGATACCGTTTCCGAGCTTGATGTTCCCGAACCACGACAATTCGTGCAGTATCGCGTAAATTTGGCAACAGAATCGGACTTGGTGACACCCCGTCTGGACAGTTTGAAGTTCGAATTTACAGATACCTTCCCCGTGTCGAACTCCATGGCCTCAGTGGAACCCAATCTCGCGGTACTGGGCCGAGATACCACCTTTACCTACACCCTGGATCTCGACTTCGACGCCGGCGATACGGGCGTGGGACGGATTGAGATTGACGTGCCTAGCTTGCCGACAGAGGTGGCTGTTACAGCGCCCGCAGGTGTCCAATTGTCGGAACCGGTGCTGTTCGGAAACAAAATCGAAGTCACCGTTGACGGCACCTGGGACACAGACGGTCAGCTTACCATGCAATTCGACGCCCGGCTCTTGAGTCACGCGTTCACATTCTCCACGAGGCTGTTCGGCCCCAACTCCGAGGAGCCCATCCACAGCGAAGAGGACACCCGCCTAAACCGATCGTGGACGGTCAGAGCAGGCGAAGTTCAGGGACCTCTTCTTAGCGGCATAAAGGTTAACCCTTCGGTATTTTCGCCAAATGGCGACACGAACAATGATGATACCGTGGTCGAGTTCACGCTTTCCCGTGTGAGCGAACCCCAAAATGTCCAAATCAGCATCTTGGATCTCAGTGGTCGGTTAATACGGGACCTGGATGGCGGTCTATTGACCAGCGGGCAGTATCTCAGGCCACCGCGGGGCTTGGCGATGGACGAACCAGGTTTCTGGAATGGCAAAGACGACGAAGGCAACACGGTTCCCCCCGGGATATACCTCGTTCGCGTAAGGGCAGTTCTCGAGCGCGAGGAAGAGGTACGAGTCAGACCGGTGGCGGTCGCATACTGAACAATTGATGGCAATGAAGGAAGGATATATGGAGACCAGAGGGCGCATACTATCAGTCGCGTTGGCCGCGACACTGCTGTGTCTCGCTGCCGTGGGCGCGGAAGAATGGCCGGTAAATCAGTGGGAGCGCACGCTCTACTATCGCTTCACCTTCACTCCGCCGGCATCCGGAAGCGCGACGTTGAGCATAACCGCCGTCGACGATTACCAGGTTTTCTTCAATGGGTCCAATGCCGGTTCCGATTCCGACTGGACAACCATGGACGATTACTCGGTCAATCTCGGCAGCGGTGCTAACGACATTGCTGTTCAGGTCAACAACGGTGGAGACGGCTTCGGAAGTGGATTGATCATCGAGGTTCAGTCGGCTGACGGTGTCTGGACTTCAAATACCAGCGGCCTCAACGAGGTGTGGCGCTGGACCGACGTCGGACAGTCAGGAACGGCTTGGACCACCGCTGATGTGAGTGAGGACGAGGATTGGGCGCCTGTCCAGGGTGGCAATCTCGACCGGGCGGCGATCGCGGCCGCGAGCAGTAATTGGACCGATACCTTGAATTCCGAAATCGTCGCGGGTTTCCCTGGCGACATCGATATTGGGAGATCTGAGCTCGGCATCACCTTGCGAAATGTCGACGGCGAGAATCTGGCCCTCAACAAGCCGTCGTCGAATCGACCCGATGTTTTCGACGGCGATCCCACCTCGGACTGGAACATTAATACAGACGGCGTGAACACCGCCGCCACTGTCGACTTGCTTACACCCAGGCTGGTCACCGAGGTTAGGGTTTTAACTCGAGGTGACAACGCGGAGGACTTCGAATCGAATTCCGTTCGCGGTTATGCGGTCGAGGTGAGCAATGACGGGTTTCAGTGGACCGAGATGGGAGCCCTGAGCAATATCGAAGTGTTCGAGCGCACCGCCGTCGAGTTGGATCCACTCTTCGTGCGATTCGTCCGAGTTCGAATCTCGCAGGTCCACCCGTTGCGCCGCTCGCGGGTTGCTGAGATTCAAGTATTCGGCGAAGGTGCCGTTCCTTCCGGTGCATTTGTCTCCGCGGCGCTGGATCTCGGGCAGGCAGGCCCCAAGAATTTCGGTCAGGTTCGATGGGTGGGCGCAACTCCTGAAGGTTCGACGATTTCGCTTCAGTTTAGAAGTGCAGACCAGGACAACGAAAATTCTTGGAGTGATTGGAGTGAGGAGATCACCGAAGCCGTTGCCGAATTGGTAGTGCCCGAACCGAGGAATCTGCTCCAATACCGCGTCAACATGACCTCCGAGTTCGAAGATTCTCCACCGCGACTCGATAGCCTAATCATCGGGTTCACGGATACCTTCCCCGTGTCGGAGGCTCTTTCATGGGTTACTCCGAACGACGCGGTGTTGGGCCGCGATACGAGCTTCGTCTACACCCTTGATCTGGATTTTGGCAGCGCGGATGCCGGCGTCAATCGACTTATCGTTAGCACGCCGAGCCTTGCACGGGATATCGTAACTACGCTTCCCGACGGCGTCTCTCTGTCGGGGGAGCCGATCATAAGCAGCGAGGGTATCGAGCTGACCTTTTCTTCGCCATGGAATGCAGATGGCCAACTCACGCTGCAGTTCACGGCGCGTCTGCTCACCAATGAGTTTCACTTCGGGACCCAGCTCTTCGCCGCCGACTCCGATGATGTTTTGAACGGCGCGGAGAATACGTCGGCGGGGCGCTCGTGGAGCGTGCGCGCTACGGACGTAACGGGCCCCCTGCTGAGCGAGGTTGATGTAAACCCGTCGGTGTTCAGTCCCAACGGCGACAGAAACAACGATGGTACGGTGGTCGAATTCACGCTGGCGCGGGTGAGCGAGCCGCAAACCATCGACATCAGCATTCTGGATCTGAGCGGCCGCGTGGTCAGGTCGATCAAGCCGAAGCTTATCGGTGGACAGTATCTGCGGCCACCAGCGGCAAACAGAGTGACCCAGGCACCTGGTTACTGGAACGGCAAGGATGATGAAGGTAACACGGTGCCACCCGGTATTTATCTAGTGCGCGTAAAGGCCCGCTTCGATCGGGGCGACGAAACCAGGGTGCGGCCGGTAGCCGTGGCCTATTGAGCAGCCTGCGGGAGAGATAGTCATGATGAGAGAGCCCACGCGACTTGCAGTCAGAACTGGCGCCGCCTTACTGCTGGCGTTGATCTGTTTTCCGGGCCGCAGTGATGGACAATTCATAAGTCGCGAATATTACCCGCTGTGGCAAAACGAGGCATATGAAAACTATGCCCGGGGCACTTCGCCCGGATTTCGCGATGTGGATTTGCGAACTACGAGGGGAACCCTCGCCATCGACGAGGAGCAGCGTACCTACGATCCGTTCGGCACCACCCTGCTGAACGGAATTCCTCTGTACAGCACGGAAGAGTTTCGCACCCTCAGTCCGTTTGGGGGCAGCACCATTTTCAAGGACGGTCTGTATCGCGATCTGTTCCAGAACCTGGTCGTTGCCAACGACACCTACGAGGGATGGGGAACGGCTGTGACCGTCGGCCGCGCAGTAGAGGCGAATTACAATCCGATGATGCTCGGGGTTTTGCGATTGAACGGCATCCGCTGGGATGCAGACTCTCGCCGGAATCGCTTTTCCGTCGCCGCTTCGAGAATCTCTGAACCTCTGCGAGTATTTGAGTTGAGTCGTCCGCTCGACTTTGTGACCTACCTGTACGGGGGGCACTGGGAGACTCAACTCGGTAGCGTCGTTCGTTTCGGCGCTTCCTACGTCAACACGCACCTCACGGACACGCTGGTAAAGCGCGGGAACGGATCGTTTCGCAAGGGTGTATTCCCCACGAATCTGAACCGACCTGAGTTCATATTCGTGACCTTCACCGATGACTCTCCCGAAGATGGGAACGGCGCTCGAGTTCACATGGTCGAGATATACGTCAACGGGGAATTGCGTACAGATATCGTTCCGGAGGTCCGCAAGATGCCGGACGCCGTGGCCGAAGGAAAGAACAAGAGGTTTATCTCCGATCGCCTGCGGTTCGAGGACGTGACTCACGCACGCGAGCGTCAGTCCTGGTTGCCACGGGTTATGGCGAACGGCAGCAATGAGAATCTGGCCACGCTGTTTTTGCTGAGCGGCAACTTCTTCGACGACGGGATCAATCTCGACGGCAGCACCGAAGTACTGGAAGCCAGCGGTACCGATGTGCTGCTCTATAGATTTCCAATTCCAGAAGAAGCGGAAGACGTGTCCTTTCGGGTTCTTGCCGCCAATGACTACGCCATCGATATCGGCGCCGCTATCACCTGGACCGGAATCCGCGGACGGACGTGGAACGATTTTCGCAACGTCGCCCGTGCAAACGGAAATACCAAGGATGAGACAAACCTGAAGTGGGTCGAGTTTGACTACGGTTTCCCCACGGGTTTGGAGATGTACGGGGCTCAGACCGATGTGAACCTGTTCGGGTTTGAATTCCGTGGCGACTACAGCATCAGCAACCACCAAACGCTATTTCCTCTGCCTTCCAACGAAGGCAAACGGCGCACGCTGGATGCCCAGTCGTATTCTGCCCTCGGCAAACGAAGGTTTGGCAAGTTCGACTTTAATGTGGAAGTCTTCAGGGTGCCACCCGACTATCAGACGTCCTTCTCATTCTGGGACGACGGCCGCAGACTCGGTCTTGCCGAGTTTCAGCTCATCGATGACAACGACGATCTGGATCCGTGGCCCGACAGCTGGGAGCACGAAGATCCCCTCAGCCTCGTTTTCCAGGACGATATCACGTTGTCCACTCCGGAGTCGCGTTTCAATCTCGACCCGGCGTCACTGCGAGATATCGGTTTCGGTGTGTTCCCGGGACTTGACGATAACGGCGACGGCATAATCGACACAAACGTGAACGACAATCTGATTCCGGATTACCAAGAGCCTTTTCTGATGTACTATGTGGAGTCAGAGGCCTTTGTCTACGGCGACGATTTCAACAACAACGGTGTCGTAGATACCCGCGAGAACGACAACAAACCAGATTATCCGTACGAGCGGGACAGCGAGGGACAGCACCTGTTTGTCAGCTACAACCCTCATAGGGATTTGCGACTCACCTTTGGTGGTCACGATGTGGATCAGATAGCCGGTGCCGGGTCGAACAAAGCCGTCTATGCCAAACTTGAATACCATCGGCCCCTGATGTGGGACTTGAATCTCGACGTGCATCATCGCACCAAACGCGTTCAGGACGACATCGCCGATCCGCTTTACCAGTATGTGTCCAACCCGCTGGTTCAGGGCAACTACGAGATTCGGCTGCAGAGTGATGGTCTAAGCTACCGCAATAGCTGGGCAAGCTTGAGTTTCATAAAACTGAAATATCTCGGTGTCCAGAATATGAACGTCAATACGACGTGGCGTTACGACCGCAACCGTCGACTCGAAGAGACCTTCCGAGATGGTGAGACGCAGCAGAAAGGAACCGACTGGTCGCTGGCGGTGGTGAATCGCATCGATTACGCCTGGGAGCCCATTACCAGTCTTGTCGTCACTCCGATGGCCAAGTTCAGCTATCGTCGCGAGGACTCCGCCATTTTCGACGGCACGATAGCTGACGAGACGACCTTTGCACCGATTGTTCGCGCTGATTACACCCTCACTGAGAAAACGGTTCTGCGGGCCGGTCTTCAGGGCCTGCCGTTTTTCAAACATCGATTCCGCAACGATGCCGCTTCTTTTCAAGACTTCGATGCATGGCACTACATCTTTGCCTTTCAGAACAACAGCAGCTATATCGGATACGAGGTCAGTATGAACCTGGGCTTCCGGAAGTCGTTTATCGACAATGTCGGTTCGAAGTCGATCGGCAAGGTCGAAACCTCGGAATTCTTCCTCCAAGTAAGGACGAACTGAACCCATGCTGAGATCAACTATTATTGCGTTTGGTTCGCTGCTCGGTCTGGCGCTTGCCGCCTGGGGCGAGGGCGCGCCCAAGCTAGTCGATCCTCATACGACCGGTTCGCGCCTTTTACTGTATCGTCCCGGACTGTTGACCTATGACAACTACGGGATCGAAGGGTACAGACCCTGGCCACGGAACGTGCTGACCCGAACGGCGAATCCGGTATATGACGAGTTCGGGCAGTTCCTCGTCAACGGCGTCGAGGTATATCGGATGCAAGAAACGCGCCGGTTGGAGAAGAATCCGGTGAGTGCCCTCTTCGAAGGTAGCAACCATCTCAAGCCCGCAAACTACGACAGTTATGTAAACCGCCTCATGGTTGCCGATGATAGCTACAACGCCTGGCACACGAGGTTCATTATCGGTGATCGAATCCGCACCCACTTTTCCCCGTTGTATCTCGATCTTGCGGCATTAAACGGGATCCGCTGGGACTTGGCCAACGAGACACAGGCTTTTACCGTGGTTTCTTCGCGAATGGATCGGCCGCTGTTTCGACAGGCGGACGTGGCCGCACTCGGGACAACGGCGGCTGCGGCCTATCTGTTGGGTGGGCATTGGCGCGGTAAGTTCAACACCATCGAAGCCGCGGCCTCCTACGTAAATCTCTTTCGAATCGATGCATCCGCCCGACCTAATTGGAACGGCATGAAGGGCAGACTGCCCAAAATAAACAACGTGATCGACTATCTCGTCGTTCGGGTGGACGACAGCTCCATACGCGATGGAGAAGGTGCACGTGTTTACGAGATGCACATGATGATCAACGGTGAGCGTCGTGACGATCTGCAGCCGTTCGTGACCAAGCACCATAGAGAGGTCTTCGATCTTGATTATCCGAACGGCGATCGCAGTTTTCCGCGCGGTCCCGGATCCATTCCGCCCTACATCGAGGCGATTCAAGCACGCAACGGCGTGAAGACAATTGATACCTTCGATCCGCCGTTTCCAGAGTTTTTTCAAGCGGATGCCAAGGAGTATGTGCTTTATTGGTTCCCGATTCCTCAGGAAGAAAACGACATCGAAGAGGCGTCGTTCGAAGCCCTGGTGAGTGGCAACTACACCATCAGCATTGCTGAAATTTACGCGTTATCGTTCGATGCGCGCCGCGACGATCCCCGGGCTCGAAACGAGTCCACCTACTTCAATACGGTTGCTGGGTCAAATGGCCGCAGCTCGCCCGGATCGGACATTCGCAGGGTGCGTTTCGATTACGGCCGGCAAACGGGCGTAACGATCACGGGTGTCGAGCTCAAGACGGCCGTGAAAGGGTTCCAGTTCAAGAGCGAGTGGGCGCACAGCTTTAATTACCTGCAGTATCCCGGCGCCAAACCTCTATGCGACGACTGTCCCACCGGTAATCGTCATGACCGGGGTGGCAGCGCCTGGCTCGTCAACGCCGAGCGGGAGTTATCGCCGACCGCTGCCGTCGGTGGCGAATGGTTCCGTTTAGATCCGGAGTACACGACCCAGCTGTCTTCCAATGACCGGAGCCTGTCTCGGTATACCGATCCTCCAGGGCCATATGCCGGCGACCTTGGCACCGCGAAAACCGGCCTCAACTTTACGTTGGACCTGAATTCTGTCGACGACAACGACGACAAGGACCCATTCCCGGACGACTTTTTCTTGCGCAGCTTTACGGATCGTAACGGGGTTTTCCCTGGTTTGGACAAGGATCTGGACGGCACCCCCGATACCAACCGCAACTTCAACAGCGTTCCGGACTATTTTGAGCCGTTCCTGCTGTATGACGTCGACCCGGATGATTTTGAATACGGCGAGGATCTGAATAACAACGGAGTCATCGATTATCGTGAAGATGACGCCAAGCCCGACTATCCGTACGATCTGAACCGCAAGGGATACCACGCGTTCCTGCGGTTGCGGCCACAATCGCGGCTCGAGCTGAACGTCGGCCGTTACGATATGGCGGCAATTCGCGGCGGCATGCGCAGCAAAGTCAACTACGTGAAAGCTGAGTTCATCTCCAAGTACCCCGCCATTGGACAGCTCCGAATCATCGACTTTCTCAAGCGCGTAAAGGACGACATTCCAGACGACGTGTCGCGCTACGGCGATATTGCCAACTTCGACATCTTCACGCCTCGAAGCACTATCGCGGTTTTTGCCGAGGACCGGCTGCTAATGCAGAATAGCTGGGTCAATACGACGTTCGTCGAGTTCTCGTATGTGGGAGTCGACAATTTCTTTGCGGACGCCAACGTGCAGTACGAGTTCAACGATCAGCAGGGCGCCCGCATGCTGCCTTCGAACAAGATCTCCAAGTGGACCTCCGTAATCCGGGCTGATTACAACTGGCACATTGGTGAGTTTCAGATCGCGCCGCGCTACAAGTTCATGTTTCGCAAGCGCTCCGACGATGAGTCGAGGGTACACCAGCTGGAGGAGATATTTTCGTATCCCATGCTTGTGGGCCGATACCAATTCACCGAGAACAGTTGGCTTCGCATAGGTATCCAAGGTTTTCCAGGTCTGCCGGCGCTCTACAAGAATCGCATCGACAAGAACCAGAGCTACGACACGAAGGATCTCCTCCTCATGATGATCAATCGTTTCGAATACGCCGGTTACGACCAGGTGTTGACGGCGGGATACCGCATCAGCCAAAGAGACATGGAAAACCGCGACCGCGCGGTGCAGGACATCAATTTCGAAGAATTCTTTCTCAATATCATCGTTGGCCTGGAACCGGTACTGTAAGCTAACCCATCGAGTGTAGAGGACATGGCTACAATTCTGATTATCGCGGCCCTCGCCGGCCTCATTGCAACCTCCCGAATGGTGCCGACGCCGGAGGAGGTCCGTGCCTCCTTCAAGCAAGGACAAAAGTTCTACGCTTCGGAAGATTACGAGCAGGCCATCGAGACGTTCGAAGAGATCAACGGCATCGAGAGTTCCTGGCTTGCTACCGAGGAGATCACCGAAGAGATAGGTGAAATCCTGGCCCCGATCAAAGAGATCGCCCTCTACCAGACAGGCAACTCATATTTCAAGCAGGGAGAGGAAACGCAGTTCAAGTCGCGGCGCGCGAGAGAGCCGAAGCTCAAAGAGGAACTAGGCGCCGCTGCCAACGAAGAGTTCCTCAAAGCTTCCGACTTTTTCAGACGCTCTGAATCCACTTCTTCGACACCCAAGTTGAGGGCGCTCGCGCGCAACCGTCTCGTTAGCACGCTGTACGAAAGCGGCGACTTCGACGGTGTCGGAAAGGAAGGCCAGGTCTTCGAGGACCGTTATCCCAACAGTCCGTGGTTGGTAAACGTTCTCTACAACGTTGGCTGGGCCTACTTCGACACCGAGCGTTATCCCGAATGCATCGAAGTCTACCAACGCCTCATTCGGCATTTTCCAAAAGGCTTCCAAGCAGATCGTAGCCTTTTCCAGATTGCCGAGGCCTATTACCGGCAAGAGAATTACGAAGAAGCCATTCCCTGGTATCGCGACGTAGTCGACCGACAGGGAGTCGAGCAGATGACCGAACGGCAGCTTCTGCGCATGCGCCGTGAGAAGCTGGCGGGGCTGGTAGACGAAACGGCGATAGAGCTGGCGGCCAAAGCCCAGATCAAGATCGGCGACAGCTACTCGAAGCTCGGCAATATCGACGAAGCACTCACGGCGTTCGAGAAGGTGATTATCGCTTTCTCCCAAGAGCAGCGTCTGGTGTCTGAGGCGTATATCCGGCTCGCCGACATGTATTACCAGAATGGCGACTACGAAGGCGCAGTGGCCACCTATCACCGGGCGATCGACAGCAGCAACAGTCGCTACTTCCAAGCCGGTATGCAGTCGTTGCTCGCCGAGCACTACTACAAAACGGAAGATTTTCCCAACGCCATCGCCGAATACAAACTGTATCTTGACGCCTACGCCGACGTTGCTTCTGCTGCCGGTCTTTCG
The DNA here is from genome assembly GCA_965217095.1 of Candidatus Latescibacterota bacterium. Taxonomy (GTDB): domain Bacteria; phylum Latescibacterota; class UBA2968; order UBA8231; family UBA8231; genus CAYNZV01. The sequence continues at coordinate 2,755,604 of OZ244235.1, read as the reverse complement.
GCATCCTGGGCGCAATACAAGGTCGCGCGGGCCCATTTCGAGCTCGCTGATCGCCATCGAGAAGCCTCGCGGGTTGACAGCGCCAAGATCGAATATGAGCGGTCCATCGACGGCTATCACACCATCGAAACCAGTTATCCGGAGGCAGAAATCGCTCTGGCAGCTACCAAATTCAATGTCGCTTTGTGCTACCAGATGTTGGGTTTGATGGACGTCGCAGGGGGTACGGATGAAGCCCTGAAGATCTACAGTCTCATCGTAAAGGAAAACGTGATTCCCGATTACGTTCGGAGTTCGCTTCTGCAGAAAGCGCGAATCCTTTACCAAGACGGCGAGTTCGCAGGCGCTCTCTCGGCGTACGAAAAGATTCTCGCCGATTTCCCAGAGGCTCGCGAGCGCCACGCGGCACAATTCGAGATGGCACTCTGTCATCGCGATCTCGGCAGAATCGATACCGCAATCGGCATCTTCCAAGAGATAGATTCAGAATCTGGGCTCCTGCCTAAAGCGATGCTTGAAGCCAGCCGGCTGCTGTCGGAAGCGCAAGATTTCGAAGCTGCCCTCGCGGCGCTCGACAAGGGTTTGAAGAGTACTACGGATGCGAGAGAGCGTGCCCGTTTTCATTACATGAAGGGACGCACCCTGATCGAGATCGAGGAGTTCGGGCAAGCCGTCGACGCGCTCGCTCAAGCGTCATCCCTCACCGATGAGGACGAAGTCAGGAGCGGTGCCACATACGGCCGTGGAGTGTGTCTGCTCAAGCTGAAGCGGTACGCCGAAGCGGTTGCCGATCTGGAACCCCTGCTCCAAAGCGACAACGAGGACCTCGTCAAGTCGGCGCGTCGCATGATAGGACTGGCCAACCTTGAAATGGGCCGGGAACGGGAGGCCATCGAGGACTACACCGCGCTGGTGCAGAGCTCCAGCGATCCCCTTGAGCGCGTCGAGAACATGATTGTTCTCTCCGAGCTCTATTACAGTCTTGAGAACTTCGCGAAGGTCGAGGAGATCTGCCGAGACATCATCGCTATGGATTTTCCTGACGAGAAGACTGAACTGCCGTACTTCCTGAAGGAAAAAGCCTACTTCCTGTTGGGAGACACCTACAACCAGCGCAACGATATCAATTCACTGATTGCGACCTACAAAGAGGCCGTTGCACGGTATCCCAATTCCTACTACTCGGGGGATATGAACTTCGCTCTTGGTCAGGTCCTCTTTGAAAGGGAAGACCTGGTCGAGACGGTTGACGTGTTTACGACTTACCTCGAGGGGTTCCCCCGCCATCCCAATCGTCCTTACGGACTGTATTACATGGGTTACGCGTTGTTTAATCTGACCCGCTTCGAAGGCGCAGCCGAAACTTTTGGCGATTTGGCAGAGGGTTACCCAGATAGCGAGTTGGCCCCAGACGCGTTGTTCCGCGCCGGTGAGGCCCGTTACAATCTGGGCCAGTTCGAGGGCGCCCTGGGGTATTACGAGACGCTGCTGGAGACAGCTCCGGACGCCGATCTCGCTGACGACGCCTCATATAACTTGGCTTGGGCACTTTTGAATCTCGAGCGCGACAGCGATGCCATGGTTGCTTTCGATAAGATGGCGGTCGATTATCCGAAGAGCCCGCTGGCTCCCAACGCGCAGTTCACAGTAGGTGATTTTCTCTATAACGAGGAGAAGTACAAGGATGCGATTCGAGCCTACGAAGAGGTGGCTCGACGATTCCCGAGCAGCGACGTGGCCACCCGCGTGCCGGCGCTACTGGATGACTTGAACGAGGTTGTTGCTTACACCGAATACGCCGACGCAGAGGCGGTTTTCGCGTCCGCGTTGGAGACCGACGACAAAACCAAATTTCGGGAGGCTATCGGTAGCTTTACGGAGATTGCCCAAAAGTATCCGAAAACCGAAAGCGCCATCGGCGCATTAAGCAACATGGGTGTTTGTTACGAAAGCCTGGGTGAGTGGAAGAAAGCGGTGGCAGTCTACGACCAGGTGCTGGAAAGATTCAGCGAAGAAGACGGCCAGCGCGAAGAAGCGTATCGGTTCGCCCAGATGCACAAGAACTGGATTGTGAGCACCCGGTTGTAAAACTGAAATAGCAGGAGTTAACCTTGACTGAGCGTCTTGACAACATAACGCGTCGTTTTCGGGGTCCGGCCGATTTTCTAAAGCCGGCTGAACTCCTAGCCCGTCTGCGCAGGTTTACCTATTGGGGGCTGATTGGTGCATTCATAATCACCGGAATTCCGGTGATTTATTTGGCAACCCAAGATCGGGTTAAGAAAGCACCCAAACCTCCTATAATGCACTTGGTGGTCCGCAAGCCACGCATGACGAAACCTTTCGAGTTTGAGAAACGCAAGATACCCAAGCGCAAGATGACCCGGCAGGTTACAGCGGCCAAACCTGAGATAACACGGCGGCCACAAATTCGGCGTCCAGATCTCATCGGAAAGATCAAGACCTTCCGTTTCGGCGTCGATACCGGGGCCGATCTGGGCCTTGAGGTCGTGCAGCCCGATATCCAGCGTGTTGCGATTACGAGCCCGAAGGATCCTGAAAAAAGGATAAGCATGCAGGAAGAGTTCCTGGATCTGGATGCGTTGGACATCGGCAAATACAAAGGGCTGGTTATTCAGGATCCGACGGACAAGCAGAATATCACCGGCTTTGTGTATTTGTCTCTAGCATGGGGTAATGACTGGAAACCACACACACAACGCGCCATCTTCGAGTTGGTCGAGGCGATCAACAATTACACGCAGATACGCGCGGAAGTGGACGACCACCTTTTCCTCGATTCTCGAGATATCTACCGCACGCCGTTTGTCTATATAGTGGTTGGTGAGGCGTTCGTTCCGACTGAGCGCGAAGTGGAAAATCTGGGCTCGTATCTGCGTAACGGCGGTTTTGCCCTCGTAGAGAATGGTACTCCGGACATCGAGTACAGCCCGGCAGAGGCCTCTTTGCGCCAGATGTTGAAGCAGGCCCTGGGACGCGACGCCCGCTTCCGGGTGCTGCCCAACGATCATCCCATCTACCACAGTTTCTTCGACTTTGACGATGGCCCACCGCCGCAAAGGAGCGAGGATCGCATCGACTTTCAGCGCGATTTTCGGCCTGAGGTCCCGTACCTGGAAGGCATCTTCCTGGGTGACCGACTGGTAGTGGTTTTCTCCAACAAGGCCTACGGGATCGCATGGGAGAAGGAGTTCCGCAACGAACCGCAGCTGCAAATAGGGATCAACCTCGTGGTCTTCGCCTTGACGCAGCAGGGCTCCATCGCACAGCAACAGATCGACTTCTTCAAGGAGACTACACAGTGAGGACCAACACTATGATCTCAAAGGCCACAAAGCGTTGGCTCGGGCTGCTGATACCTGGCGTGGTTTTGTTCGGGATTGCCGGATGTTTTCTCTTTCCGCCGGCGATCAAATACCAGGCGATTCTAACACCAACCGAGGGTCAAGCGGCTGCGCGCGAGGAAGCCCAGTATGTGCCCAGCGAAGACGGAACCATCTCGTACGAGATTCCGGGATTGCGCATCGAGGTCAAGCCCATGACGGACGATGAGCTCAATCAGATGTTTCCGGACGAATCGACGCGCGGCAAATACTCCACCAACGCTTACACCTACGGGAATTGGGTTGATCCACGACTCGGTTTCACGCCCAATCGTTTCTCGGTGTTCAAGGTGACGATCTACAATCGCACCTACCCCAAGGTTATGTTGGATCCAAGCGAAGTGACCCTGGAGACGAATCGCGGCCAGTACCTGCAATCCTACGGCATCTCAGCGGCCGCCGATCAGAACAACTTCGAGAATTACTATCGCTCACGTCGCGGTCAGAGTGGCAACGAATTCTATCGCTTCGAGTTGCGCATGGGCGCCGTCAGGTCGTACAACTACGAGGAAGAGCAGCCGGTATTCAAGGGCGAGAACTACGGCGGATTCATCGTTTTTGATCCCGTCGAACAAGAGACCGCGACGGTGACTCTGACCTTAAGTGACTTCACCTTCCGGTTTGGTGCTTTTAACAACTCGATCGACAGCGAGGATCTGACGTTTACTTTCAAACACAATATCGAAAAGTCGGAAGTAGCAACGTTGATAGGACCGGCAGTGGAAGTGGAGCAGCTGATGGTCACCGAGTCCGGCCCAAGTCGGGTTTTGGGTAATCTTCCGGATGACCGCACCCGCAGTGTCAGCGCGATTCAGGCGGTAGCACGTCAGCGTCTTGCCGGCTTGAACCGCTGCTTTACCTCATACTTCGACAAAGGTGAAGCTCAAGAGGGCCGGGTTGTGGTGAACTTTACCATCGAGGTTGGCGGCGCAATCTCCGAGGCTCGGGTAACTGAATCCACTGTCGATAACGACGAGGTCTCCCAGTGTATTCGCGGCGACGTGCTCCGTTGGTCCTTGCGACCAATCGACATAGCCGGGCTGCAGGCGGCACGCCAACAAGCTTCGGCGGCTGTCTCTATCGACGGTCCGGGTCTTGGCGGTGGTGCTGGTGCTGGTGTGGCAGCTGTTGCTCAAATTCGCGTGGTACCGGTAACGGTCACATACCCGTTCGAGTTCAGGGTACCCGCGGCAAAATAATCACGTGTTCAAACGGTTTGTTCTTGGGGGTGCACTTTGCCTATTGTGCACCCCCATTCTTTTTGCGTCCGCCGTCGCTCAGGAATCACGGATTGGCCTCGCAGAGGTTGAGTCGAGGCGCTCGTTCCTGAAGCAGGAGCGTCCTACCTACACCAACTACAGCTTCAAGAACTTCTCCAACTATCCCGATCACAGCCCGCCCTACGCGGACCATCCGACGGCTTTCTACGGCTCGATGGGGAACTATCTGATTACCGGCTACGATTTATGGGGATGGGAGGAGCACCGCACGGCCGGGCAACAGTACGGGAGCAGCATTTTCCAGGATCGGCAACCGTGGGTTACCGTCTTCGACAGCATGGCGATGGCCAAGGACGGGTATGGAGGGTGGGGGTACAGCTTGTGGGTCGGAGACGCTCTTCAAGCGAGGTTGAGTCCGCTCACCATGTCCATGGTCAGCTTCAACGGCATCCGGTTGGATTTGGGCTCTTCCCGGCTGAGGGCGACGGCCATGGCCTCGCGCATTGAACGTCCCAAATCATATGTGGAGTCGATCCCGGTGTGGGCGATTGATGACGAGCACTTTGCGGACGACAGTACCCTCCTGCTGGGGTCGCGCCTGGAGACCAACATCGGCAACCTCAATCTCGGATTGAACGGTGCCAACATTCACGTGTTCCAGAGTACGCAGCCTGGAAACGGTTTGAAAGGCAGGCTACGGCCTACCATGGAGCTCATAAACTGGGTTGTGGTGCGCTTCGCGGACGATTCGCCGGAGGACGGAATGGGCGGACCCGTGGTGCAGGAGGCGGCTCTGGTGGTGGACGGCGAGCGCCGGCCTGATATAAGGCCGCTGGTTATCCGTCATGTAAAGGGAATCTCCACGCAACTCGGCACGATCTCCAGATCGTCGGGAAATTTTTCCCGCACCGTGTACAACACCTTCAAGGGGTATTACCAGTCTCAGCCAAACTACTACCGCGGGCGCCGCGAGATCCCACTCTATGCCGATTATCTGCTGCTGGCCGACCACGAGGCCGGTATCGACGTCTCCGGGGAGTCCGATCTTCCCGGTCTATTGAGGGACTTCAAATTGGAGAACCCGGACCTGCCGTTGAGGGCAGACGGCGAAGAGGTCCTGGTTTACATGTGGGAGATTACAAATGAGCCCCATGCCGAGTCGGTCGAAGTGGAAGCGCTGATTGCAAATGACTACCACGTAGAAGTGGCCATCCTCGACCGACCGAACGAACGCGCGCGAAACAAAGCGGCGGCATTCAAGAGCACCTTCTACAAGACGATGGCCCGGGCCCGGGACAACGTGCAGGACCTTTCCAATCTGAAGCGCATCCGTATTCCAATTGGTGAACACACGGCGCTTTTCACCTACAGCGCCGACATGACCTTCAACCTGGCCGGACTAGAGGTCAATGGTGAGCTTGCCCGTTCCTCCCTTTACTCCACATTTCCAGCGCAAGACAACGGTGCCAAGATTTACGACGAGGGCAAAGTGTCGGTGGACCACGGCACCGCCTACTTTGTCAACGCGACCCGCTGGTTCGGTCGCTTGAAATTCGGTGCCGAATATTTCAGGATGAATCCGGATTTCAACACGACCTTGCGCACCTTCGTGCCGTTCGAGCTCGGGCTCACGGAAACCAACCTCGCTGGTCTTGCGAACAGTACGGTCTACTGGGATCTGGTAGAGGACAACGACGACGGCGATCGGTACCCCGACTTCAGGATCGGCAATCTTCAAGGATTGCCCAACGATCGACGCGATTTTGATGTCGATGGCGTGTTTCCCGGGCAAGACGACGACGCCGATGGCTTTCCCGACACCAATAGAAATGGAAACGGCACACCGGACTACGAGGAACCGTTTCTCATGTACGACGTCGAGCCGATCGAGTACGTTTACGGCCTCGACCGAAATAACAACGATGAACCTGATGCTCGCGAGGATGACTTCGACTTCGATTATCCGTACGACAAGGACCAAGGCGGCATACACATCTTCAGCCAGGTGGGTCTTACGCGCAACTGGTCGGCGGCGATCGGCCGTTACTCAGTTGAGCAGGTCGCCGGAAACGGCGAGAATCGTTCCACGTATATGCTGTTCAACTATACGCGGCGAGGGATCTTTAGCCTTAAACGGATTTTCTTCGAGAACAACTTCCGCCGGGTCGAGGATACCGTCGCCGATGAATATACCTTCCTTGATGAAACCCCGGGGCGTGGGTTGATATTCGGCTATCGCGGCTTCGAGCGCGCACCAACCGGTGAGTCGGGTATTCCCATCTTTACGATTCGTGTTGCCTCCGATCCACTTTCATATCAGGACAGCTACGTCAATGAAACCGCGCTGGAGGGAAAGCTGAACCCCCGGTCTACCCTTTTGATTGAACAGAAGGTCCGACTTCGGATAAACTGGCAGCAGGAACGGGAAACAATCTTTGGATTCAGGCAACGGGACCGCAGGCTGGATCTCTGGACATGGGTGAGCAAGATCGAAAACAGTTGGGACTTCCGTGGTTTGCGAATCATGCCCCAATACAAGTTTTTACTGCTTCGTTTCGAGGATCAAGATGCGGATCGCAAGCCGGGCGGAGGATATTCGAGTCGAGTGTTGCGCCACGAGACCCGGTCTATCCCGATTGTTCGCCTGGAGCTGCCAATAATGAAGCGGACCAAATTGCAGGCGGGATTTCAGGGTTTCGGCCCGCTGGCCTACCGCGTCAAAGATAACGTTCGTGAATCGCGAAGTTATAAGGAACGCAATGCATTTTTGAACTTGATCAATCGCTCCCGCTATTTCGGATACGATCTCTACACCCTCGTCGGCCTATCCAAGAATCGTAGAAAGTACGGTGATCCGGCCCGGGCGGCGGACAGTTTCGACACGATGGGGTTCTTCATCAGAACCTTGGTTGGATTTACCGAATACGGACGCCCCCTGTAACCTCGCGTTTGACAGTCGCGAGAGCGCGGAGATAGAGCTGTTTGGATATTGGGGGTTACGAGTCTCAATCCACCGATAGACTCCACATCCGTCCAGAGCAGAGTTGCTCTGGTTTTTTTTTGAGGGGAACGGAACGTGATACACTTCTTTGACGACCAATCTGTCCACAGCATGCAGGGTATCGACAAGGTGCCCGGTCCCGTCGACAAGCTGGGTATCGTTCTCAAGCCGGATCAACCGTCCGATGGTCAGCGGGTGATGAGTTTCGCCAGCTCCATGGTGCCGCTCCAGTCTGGAGCGTGGCGACTCTATTACACGGTTTCCACCTCGTCCACGATGCGCATCGCTGTGGCCGAATCTGCAGATGGCTTGCAGTGGGAAAAACCTCCTCTCGGGCAGGAGGAATTTGAAGGGAAGGATTGCAACCTGCTGGCGATTCAAGGTCTCCCAACCGGAGTGAACAGATACGGGCAGCCACAGGTTTTTCAACTGGATGATTCGAGCTGGCGCATGTATTTCTGGGTCAACAATCGACCGTACCTGCGCTATACGGTGGCTGTTAGCGCCGACGGCCTGAACTGGGAGGTGCCCGATTTCGAGCAGCCCGTAATTTACCACCCTATCGAGCTGGGCTCCTGGATTTGGACGGCCGGCGTGCCGCCCCCCGTAGACGAGAGCGCCAGCGGTCCTGACACCAAGGCGCTGGAGAACTTCGTACCCGGCTCCAAGGAGGCAAAGTGGGGGCGCATGTTGGCGATCAGCACAGTAGAGGAGCTGTTGCTCTTCAAACGCATGCGGGCCAACGATGCGGCGTATGTCTTTCGCGACCCCGATAGCGGGCACTTCGAGTTCTACGCGCCGTGGCCCATGTGCAATGCCGAGGGAAGCTGGCGGCGGGCGGAACACGACAACGCGCCGTTCATGTTGCGATCGATCTCTCGCCGTACCAGCGTCGACGGTTTGTTGTGGTCGGACGCTGAATTGCTGATAACTCCTGATGATCAGGACCGCCCGGACCAGCAGTTCTATTATTTGGCTGTCCACCGCCAGGACGATTGGCGTATCGGCATGATGGGCAGCTACCCGGTGCACGACCAGACCATGGATATCGAGCTGTGCTTCAGCCGCGATGGACGCCGGTGGGAACGGCCGGTTCGGACCCCCTGGGTGCCGCGGGAGGAACCTCACGAGCGCGGCATGTTACACGCCCCGAATCGTCTCTTGGACGATGGCGACAACTGGCTCCTGCTTTATTCGGCAAGCCCGCTTCGTCACAACGAAGGCCGCAACGAGCCGGCCGCCGACCGATCTTCTTACATCTGCGCTGCGAGGTTTCCCAGGAACCGATTTCTCGGGTTGCGTTCCCGCGGCGACGGCATCGCCATGCTGTGGACCCGACCTTTCGTGATGGGTGGCACTCAGCTCTGCATCGATGCCAGGATCGACGGATGGCTTCGCGCCGAACTCTGCGATCCGTTTGGGGTCCCCATCGAAGGTTTTTCCAAGGGACGATCGACGGCTGTTTCCGGCGATCGCGTGGATCACGAGCTTGCCTGGGAAGGGGCTTCAACCGAGCACTACACCTACAACGCTGTGAGTTTGCGATTGGAATACGAGCACGGCGAGATCTACAACATTCACTGGCGCTAGCTCGATTCAGAGCTTTCGTGTGATCGTGACGAACCCTGCCACCACCGTGTTGCAACCTGAAGCATCGCTGCTGGATGAGCGTCTAGCGGAGGTGCGCCATACAAGGTCACCTTGGACCTCGCGCTCGTATGGGAGCAAAGAGCTCTGGGAATCCAGGGCGGCTCAGATCCGCGAGCACATCCTGGTCACCTCCGGACTCTGGCCACTGCCTCAACGGACAAGACTCAACGCCCGACTCTTTGAACCCGCGGAAAGGGACGGGTACTCCGTCGAGAAGGTGTACTTTGAGAGTTTTCCCGGGCTCCTGGTATGCGGAAACCTCTACCGTCCGCTTCGCGGCGGGCTTGCCCCTGGTGTTCTGTGTCCTCATGGTCATTGGAAGCGGGGGCGATTGGAGGATTCGGAAGCGGGTTCGGTGCCTGGTCGCTGCATCAACCTCGCGCGCCAAGGCTACGTGGCTTTCTCCTACGACATGGTCGGCTACAACGACAGCGATCAGATCAGGCACCGGGACATCGCCGGACCCCGCGGATCGCTCTGGGGCATTGGGCTTCTCGGACTGCAGCTATGGAACAGCATTCGGGCTCTCGACTTTCTCGGTTCCCTCCCAGGTGTGGACAAAAACCGGATCGGCTGCACCGGCGCTTCGGGGGGAGGCAGTCAAACCTTCCTCCTGGCTGCTGTTGACGACAGGGTAGCCGCCGCGGCGCCGGCCGCAATGGTTGCAGCCGACTTCCAGGGAGGATGTGTCTGCGAGAATCAGGGCCATCTGCGCCTCGACATCAACAACGTCGAGATTGCCGCCACGATGGCGCCCAAACCCCTCCTGCTGGTGGCGGCGAGTGGCGACTGGACCGCCCACACCATGGAAGTGGAATACCCGGCGATTCGCGAGATCTATCGTCTCTATGGGGCAGAGGACCGGGTCAGCGCCACGATCGTTGACGCACCCCACAATTACAACCGCGAAAGCAGGGAGGCGGTTTACGGTTTCTTCAACAGCTGGTTCCTGAAGCGGAAGGGAAGGGTCCGGGAACAGGGATTTAACGTCGAGACAAATGAAGATCTCCGGGTCTTCAGCAGGCGATCAAAACCGGAGGGGTTACTGGACGAGAGCGGGGTGATCGATTCGCTCATACGCCGGTCGCATCGCCTGCGGCCCGTCCTGGACGCAGGCCGCCCGTCGACGCTGCGGAGGTTTAGAGCCTGGGCGAAACCGGGATTGAGCCACGCTCTTGGGGTCTGTTGTCCGCCGCCAGACGACCTGTTCATCAGGGAGATGGGGCGAGAACGCGGCAAAACTTATACAGTGCAACGCAAGCTTCTAGGACGCAGGGAATCGGGCGAGCGCGTGCCGGCGATTCTTTACGAGCCCTTGGGGCGCGGCAAACGGGCGCGGGCGGCATTGGTGGTTCACCCTGAGGGGAAAGCAGCACTGGTTGATGCGAAGGGCCGTCCGAGGAAGGAGATCGCGGATCTGCTGAGAGCGGGGATCTGTGTGCTCACCATCGATCCATTTCTGACGGGCGAGTCAGCGCCGGCGCCCAGCGAAGATGGCGGCGCCTTCGTGACGACCTACAATCAGACCTGTGCGGCCCGCCGTGTGCAGGACATCGTCACTTCCCTGGCGTATCTCAAGAGTCGGACCGATGTAGGATCCGTTCATCTCGTCGGTCTCGGCGACGTCGGGTTGTGGTGTTTGTTAGCACGTGTTTTCTTCAAGGAGGCGCTGCGGACCGCCATTGATTTTGATCGGTTCAAGGTGGACGACGACGAGAGCTGGTGTTCGCGGTTCTTCGTGCCGGCGCTGCGCAGTTCGGGTGATGTGCGGTCCGCTTTGAGCCTGATAGCGCCTGGACAATTGCTCATTCACAACGCTGGTCCCTCCTTCCCCAGACGGTGGGCGCGTGTCGCCTATCGGGCTGCGGGGGGCTCAAACGAGCTGAAGCTCGAAACAGGACGGCAAAAATGGAGCGTGGTAAAGACATGGCTGACAGGATGAGAACGGGCAATGTCAATCCGGGGTTTCTTCGCCGTGTGAGAGTGCTGGTGGGTCTTCTGCTCTGCCTTCGGGGCCGAGACGTTTCCTCTGCTCGGCAGTTGATGAACACCCGGTTTGCAGGAGTTGGCCTGCCGCGCCGCTTTCTCAAGCTGCTGGCCTGGGCGTTCGATGTGATGTGGCGCGAGATCCCCGAGGCAATGCACTTGATCAGTCTCGATAAGGAGCTGTCCACTACGCCGTACTGGCTAACCGCTCCGAATCCGCTGGAAAACCACCCCTGGGAATCGAATGCCCAGGCGAAGCTTCCCGAGACCGCCGAGGTTGTTGTGGTTGGTGCCGGTTTCGGTGGTGCTTCGGTGGCCTACCACTGGTCGAAACACGGGTCGCAACCGCTGGTAGTCCTGGAGCGGAACGAAGCGGCGAGCGGCGCCGCTGGCCGCAACGGCGGCATCGTGGTTAGGGCGGGGGGAAACTACCACGGCTATTACGTTCACGATCCAGTTTTCAATTACATGTCGCAGAAATTTCCTGAGCTGTCGGAGACCGAACGGAAGCAGCGGGCGACAGACTTCGTGGCGGTCTACGTCGACGCGGTCCAGGCCAGTCACGAGATGATCAAACGGACCCTGGCGGAAGAGGGGATAAACTGTGATTACGAGCAGCGGGGATGGGTGTTTTTCGCAGACGACGTCACGCACGAGAAGCTGGAAGCCTCTCTGCAGATGGGAGATCGCCTCGATCACTCCGATTGGGTTCGACGCTCGCCGGAGGAGATCGCCAGCCGTTGCGGCGCGTCCACCGAACTGACCGGAGCCGAATCCGTTGGAAGCGCCACCTGGCACCCGGCAAAGTGGGTTTGGGGATTGCTGCAGAAGGCGATCGAAAAACCCAGTGTCGAACTCTTCACCCGGACCACCGTAACTGCGGTTGAACGGGATGGGGAGGGTTACGTGGTGAAGACCGACCGCGGATCTATACGCGCCCGTAACGTCGTCAACGCGACTGAGTCGCACACCTGCTCGCTATTCGCCGACTTCACCAGAAACATTCCCGACCTGGTTACGCCCCACAAAGAGCAGGGGATGCATGCCAGCGGCGGACCCCCGACATTGACATCGCAGGTGGGGATCAGTGGTCCCCTGGGCTGGTACACCCGAGTCGCGGCGGGCGGCATGGTTTTCGGGTCCGACCACACGCCGATCCGCCAGGATCAGGCGGGCATGAACAGTCCTTCGCGTTTCATCACGTTATACAGGGCGGCTGCCTTCGGGGAGAACTGGACGCCGGAACCGCTGCGGGTCACCAACGAATGGACCGGAACCACCTCAACGACTCCCGACAAATTTCCAATCATCGGTTTACTGGACGATCACGGATTGTACATGATCGGTGGGTTCGCTGGTGCCGGCTCTGCTGTCTCGTTCAACGCCGGCCACACGATTGTGGAGCGGATTCTGGGCCAACGGAGCGATCCGCAGTACCATCCCGAGGAGTTCTTTTCAGTGGAGCGTTTCCGCGACAGCGCGCACTATGGCCGCAAAACCGATTAGCTGACTGTGTCGGCGCGCCGCCGTGACCCACAAGGGTTCGGCCGGGTCGCCCGCCGCTGACTGAGAAACCGTACGAGGAGATGCGATGTCGAAACCGAAGGTGTATCTGAGCTGTCCACTTCAGCCGGAGGTCCGGGAGCTGCTCGCCGAAACCACCGAAGTAGCATACTGGCCCGAATGGACGCCGGTGCCGCAGGATATATTGAAGAAGGAATGTATCGACGCCAGCGGGTTGATGATCCAGGTATTCAACACGGTGGATGCTGCTCTGTTGGAATCGTCCCCAGACATGAAGGTTGTCTCCATCGTCGGCAGCGGCACCGAGTGCGTCGATATCGAGACAGCGACCAGCAAGGGCATTCCTGTGGGTAATACACCCGGGGCTGCCAGCAAAGGCACCGCAGACATGGCGATGGCCTTGCTTCTGGCCGGAGCTCGTCGCATCGCAGAGATCGACCGGTGGACCCGCGCCGGAAATTGGGAGCACGACCTTTCCACCATGGATCTGGTGGGGCAGGAGGTGCACGAAAGCACCTTGGGAATAGTCGGCCTGGGACAGATCGGCTCCGAGATGGCGAAGCGTGCCAAGGGTTTCGACATGAAGGTGATCTACCATTCTCGCCAGCGGAAGCCAGAGCTCGAGCAGGAGCTCGGGGTTGAGTGGTCTGGAGATCTGGCAACTCTACTGGAGCAATCTGATTTTGTCAGTCTTCACGTCCGCCTTACCGATGACACGCGCCATATGATCGGTGCCGATGAGCTCGGCAGGATGAAGGAGACGGCCATTCTGGTAAACAGCTCCCGGGGCCCCGTGGTTGATCAACAGGCGCTCTGCAATGCGTTGACCAACGGAGGGATCATGGGTGCGGCCCTGGATGTGATGGAGGTAGAGCCGATCCCGGCGGACGATCCGATTCTCAGGCTGGAGAACGTAGTGCTGAGTCCACATCTGGGAACGGACACCGAAGGAACCCGGCTGAAGGTTTCCATGACCGCCGCCCGCAATCTCTTAGCAGGGTTGAACGGCGAGCGCCTGCCCCTCTGTGTAAATCCCGAGGTGTATGCGGGATCTTGACGAGGAGTTGACATGAGCGAATCGAGGCAGCAAGCGCGCTGGCGCCAGCGGCGCATCATCTACAACAACGACGGCGACGACGTCATACAGGCCGAGAGTCGTCACGACCAGGAGGAGGAGCTGCTGGTGCGTGGCGAAGGCGAGCTGCTCGATGATTTCATAAACGCCCGCATCGGTCCGCTGGTAGGAACGCAGGTGGACAGTAACTGGTACGCCAGCTGCATGGCGGGACAAACCTTCTCACACCAGACCAAGCTTGGCGGATTCTACGACAAGGGCATTCCCAAGGCATTGGTAGAGCAGTACGGCCGGGACAGTCTGCAGGTACAAGCCGATTTCAGCCACGAAAACAGCATGGAAGCATTCTGGTCACTGCGCATGAACGACGTGCACGACGCCTATCCGCCAGGTACGCGCCGTTGGACCTACGGTCTGGCTCCGTTCAAGCAAGAACACCCGGAATACATGTTTGGAACGATCGAGGACTGGGACGACGACGACGCGGCAAAACGGCAGTGGACCGGTTTGGATTTCGCTATTCCCGAGGTGCGAGATCATATCTTCGCCACCATCGAGGAGGTGGCAAGAAACTATGACGTGGAAGGTATGGAGCTGGACTTCTTTCGGCACCATCCCTATTTCCGCGAGTCGCGCGAGAGGCAACCGGTCGAGGACGAGCACGTGGCGATGATGACCGACCTGGTGCGTCGCGTTCGACGTCTGTCCGACGACGTCTCGAGCCAGCGAGGACGGCCGTTGCTGGTGGCGGCACGCACCCCGTATACCGCCGATTATGCCCGTTTCATCGGGCTCGATCTGGAGACCTGGCTGGAGGACGGTTTGCTCGATCTATTTATCCCGGGTGGAGGCAACGAATCGGTGATGACCGAATCGTTCGTTGGCGCCGTGGAGCTCGGGCATAGACATGACGTGCCGGTCTACCCGTGCCTGGGCTGGGGGTTCTGGAACCATTGGGCGTACCTCGCCCAATCAAACGAGCGGTATGGAACCTTCGATGAGTGGCTGCAGAGCGATCCGCAAGGAGGAGATGAATTTTTCGGTCTCCATCAACGAATGGGAGGGTACCCTGCCAGCCTGGCGCGCAGCTGCGGCAAACCTGCACCATGCGGGCGCCGACGGCATCTACACCTTCAACGGCTTCTTCGCCGGCCCGGAGATCTGGAACGAGATCGGTACCCCGGAAACCATGGCAGGCAAGGACAAGCTGTTTGGCGTTGAACAGTTCGGGGGTGAATCGAGCTTTGCCACCAGAGAAGACAAACGGAGAAAGACGGTGAAGCAGGGCACGCCGGTAAAGCTCCACTTTCAGGTTGGCGAAGACCCCTCATCGAGCAGATCGCTTAACGTCCGGTTCCACCTGTGGGAGCTCACCGCCAACGACGAGCTTCGTATTACACTCAATGGCAACCCCCTGACCGGTCTCGAGCCCTCCGCGAAGCTGGGGGCGGAACCTTCCGGCTGCTGGCTTGAAGAATCGATCGCGCAGGATATGGTGCGGGCCGGGAACAACGAGGTCGAGGTTGTTCTCGAAGAGCGCAATGAATCCGTGGTCGCGGAGCTGGTACTGGACGCGGTGCAGTTGGATATGCGGTTTTCTTGAAGCGGCGGCGGAAGAATTCGCGCCGTGAGAAATAGTTGGCGTCGGCCCCGCAGAACCGGTCAGTCTATCGCTTCCGTTTCCACCGTCTCTACGGGCCGATCGGATCGTTCCAATATATAAGTGGCCCCCGCCTTCGTTGGGGTCTCCAGGGTCCATCTGCCGCTCTGGTCTGCCGCCAGGTCCACCGTTTCGGCGTCCTGCCTTGAGAACCGAGAGACCGTCGCCTCGAATACCACCTCGTCGTTGTCCAGACAGCGCAACCTGACCGGCAGTGGCTCGCCCTCGCCGAACGGCGAGGCGATGCGGAGGTGCTGCCCGGCCAAGCTGTATATAACCGCGTACGGGATTTCCGATCCCCTTTTCTCGGATGTAATCAGAAAGGCGCCGGCGGAGCGCAGCGAGTGGAAGCGAGCAGTCACGTCACGGGGTACGCCGGGAAAGAGGTGAATGGTGCCTCCCAGACTCAGCAGCAACATGTCGTTGAGGGCGCGGCCCATTCCCGGTGCGTGATCTACCATAAACTTCGGGTTCTCCCAGCTGCGACGAAAGCCAAGGGTCGGTTCCGCCGCGATTCGCGCCAATCGCTGAGCCTCCTCGGGCAATCCCAATCGAACGGCATTGGCGGTGAAATAACCGCACCAGTCGCGCTCCATATCGTAGAGTGAGATCCCGTGTTCGCGCTCTTGGTGCGCGGCGGCGACGGCCCTTTCGTACCACTGTCGCGATCCGTGGTACAAACTCGCCTGTTCGAATGGAAAGACGGGACAGGTCAACCACGGCCCATGGGCCTTCTTGAACAGGGGAGGTTTGTCCTCAAATGCTTTCCATGCGTTTGTTTCGACATCGACCGGGAAATCGGGCAACCGCGCCAGACGTCGCGTCCAGCGCCCGCGGTCGGATGGGTCGTTGCCCAGAATCTCCGCTGCCTGGAGCACGACCTGCCACAGTCGTCGCACCGCCGCCAGGTCGTACTGAGAATTCACGCCCCAGCCCTCGAGACTGCCGGTGTTTACCTCCCAGCAGATGGACGGGGCGATCATCGCGTGGTCGTCGTCGAATGAGAGATAGTCTTCCGTGAACCGGGTAACCTCTCGCAGCAGCGGATATCCCCATTCCTGCAGATAATCCAGGTCACCGCTGTACTCGTAGTAGTCCCAGAACAGGGACGCCAGCCAGCATGCCGGACTCATGGAGGCGAGGAGGGGGAGGACCGTCGCGTTGCCGGTGGGGTTTCCGAAGACGTCGCAGGAGTGCGGCAAGTACGACCCTTCCATCTCGAAGAACTCCCGGGTGTCGCGCTGGCACCGGGGTAGGATATTCAGATAGAACGCCAGCAATGGCTCCACCAGGTCGAGCCGGTTGGCGGTGAAGCAGCTCCAGTAGGTCGCCTGGATATTGAGGTTGGCGTGGTAGTCAGCACGCCAGGCCGGTTGGTGCTCCTTGATCCAGGCTCCTTGCAGACCAGGAGAGTGTTTACCGGCACGCAGACATGACCCGCAGATGTACAGGGCCCGGTACCAGCCTCGCTCTGCATCGTCATCGTCGATGGCCACGTAACCCCGGTTCCAGTAAAACCTCCACCATTCAGCATGGCGTTTTTCCACTTCGTCCGCACCGTCGTCGGCTGCGGCTCGCAATCTGGCGCGGGCCAGGTCCACCGGGTCTGGTGCGTCGAGCTCGGTGACAACCGTGGAATAGAGGACCAGTTCGCCGTCTGGCCGATCGATGTCCCCAAGGAAGCGGTGGCCGGCCTGCTGCCAGGTCAGCTCGTGGTTGCTCCGAATTCCCACCACGTAGGAATCGCCGGCAGGCAAACGATAACGAAGCAAAAGGGTGGAATCTGTGACGGAAACCTCCGGCGCCGGCACGTCAGGCTCGGGGCTTGCGGGCGTATTCGATTCCCACCGGTCCCAGTGGATAGACGCCGGGTGTCAGGCGGGTGAGTAAGACGTCGTGCGGCTGGGATACCAAAGCGCGGATGTTGGTCGGTGCGCCTCGAGCCCGTTGACCTTGCTGGTATTGGCCGGCGGGCAAGAAAGAGGTTTCGCTGGTTGCGCGGTAAAGACTATGGTGTTGGGAACAACGGGCGTTGATGGCAGCTTCGGCGACTCGCAATCGCAGCACGCCTGCTGGCATAAAGCAGGGTAACGGATAGGTGGGCAAGGTGGCGGCCAACCTCTCGTATTCTTCCTCATCTTGCGACTCATAACACCGACGCAACTCTGCGAACGTACACTGGGGCAGGAATCCGCGACCGGGATCTCGTCGGTCCCACAAGTCGGTCTTGCCGAACACCATCGACAGGTTGTCTGGATAACCGTGAACCGCCACGCCCATATCACCGTTCCCCAACATCGCACCCCGGGTCCAATCCGCCGAAGGTCCATGCGGCTCGCCCCAGGTCAGATCGTGTCGTCCAACTCGCGATTCCAGATCGAGGGTCCAGCGCGCGTGTTTTTGCGTTAGTGTTTCGGTTGGAAGGGTCCGCACGATCAGGGGCCGCGGCGCTTCTGGCAGGTTTTCGGCAGCGAATTCGTTCGCCGCCGCACCCTGGATGGCACGCTGCAGGATCTCGATGCGACCGGAGTCGGCCGGCAGGGCCTGTCGGGCGCGCGCACTCCACTGGCGTACGAGGTCAGCTTTAGAGGTCATCTTCGATCTGCAATTGGAAGTCGCGCATACGACTTAGTATAATTCAACAATTCGTCTATTCCCACCATTCCAGCGAGACTCGACCCGATGGCCAAACCGAAGAACGTGCTTCTCATCATCGCCGATCAGTGGCGCGCAGACTGTTTGGGGAGCGCCGGCAACAAGGTGATTCAAACACCGAACCTGGACAGATTGGCGGCTGAAGGCACGCGCTTTACCTCCTGCTTCAATCAAACGGCGCCGTGCGGCCCCAGTCGCATGTGTATCTATACCGGTCGCTACATGTGTTCAACGCGTTCGGCTCACAACTGCACGCCGTTGGTAAACGCCGAGGAGAATCTAGGATTCGTGCTGCGCAACGCTGGCTACGATCCGGGGCTCATCGGCTACAACGACTATGCAATCGATCCGTCGGTCCTGCCGGATGACGATTTTCGCACGCGTTCCTTGAACTATGCCAATGTCTTACCCGGCATCGAACGGGTGCTTTATCACGAATACGACAGCCTCGAATATTTCGAGTCGCTGCGGCAGAAGGGGTATGCGGAGGAGTTGCTCAGCCACAAGGCGATCCACCTCCCGGACGTGCCCGCCGAAGGGCCAGGCGAGCATCTGGACTCCTATTTTCCGGCAAAGTACAAGAAGGAAGACAGCGAGTGCCGTTACCTGACCGAAACGGCGATCGAATACGTAAGACAGCGCGGGGAACGAGGAGATGCTCGAGGGTGGGCGCTGAGCCTCAACTACATCAAACCCCACCCGCCCAACGTCTGCTGCGACCCGTACCATAGCATGTATATGGAGGCCGATTTTCCGGCTGCCGCCCGCCGCCCGCGGGAGATCGAAACACCGCACCCCTACTGGCAGTTTCATTGGGACCATCTGAGTGAGCCCGACCTGACCAACGAGCGCCATCGGCACGAGTACGCCGCCGCCTACTACGGCATGATCAGCGAGGTGGACGAAAATCTCGGGTTGCTCTTCCAGGCCTTAAAGGATTCGGGCCAGTGGGAAGATAGCTTGATCGTGTTTACCTCGGACCATGGGGAATATCTTGGTGACCATTACCTGACGGGCAAGGGTCATTTCTACGACGGCGCCCTGCACATTCCGTGTCTGGTTCGAGATCCCTCACCCGCGGCCGACGGTACCCGCGGCCAGCACCTGGATCCCTTGGTGGAATCCGTCGATGTCGCTCCCACCATTCTCCAGTGGACCGGTACCGAGATTCCCGATGTGGTGCAGGGGCGAAGTCTGCTGCCAGCGGTTCGCGGAGAGCAATACGTTGCGAAAACTGAAGTCTTCCACGAATACGATTACCGGCAGGGGGTACTGCGGGTAGACAGGGATGCCGATCCGGATAAACAGATGGCTTGGGTGGTGCGCGATCGGGCGTACAAATACGTGCAGTTCGCCGATGAGGAGATGCCCCCACTGTTATTCGACCTAGCAGCCGATCCAGGGGAGCTAGAGAATCTGGCAGCCAGGGACAGTCACACAGCCACCGTGGCAACCTATTGTCAGAAACTGTTGCGCTGGCGGATGCGCAATGAAGACCAGCGCATGGAGCACTGGGCGCAACAGTTCTGGTAATAGGCCACTAGCGTTGCGGCCGGATTTCGCGGCCGCAAATCCTCGGGCTCGCGACAAAGCGCTGTTCACCACGCAATGCTAGGTAAGCCACTCCGGGTAGCGGTCCCGCATATTCTTCATGACCGCTTCGTACACCTCCATGTCGAAGCACTTGTACGGCGACAGCAGGCGCAGCGGCATGTCGATGCCGCTGCCGCGCACGATCATCTTGTCGTAACAGCCGTCGATACCCTCACGGGCAAGCGTCGGCACGTCGAAGTCAGTCATCACCCGTTCGTACTCCGCCAGCATCGGAAACAGCTTGTCCCAGTTCTTGTCGACGCCGTACCGAAAGAACTCTTTGGTTTTGCTCGGGAAGAGGCCACCGTAGGAGCTTAGGAGGGAACATTCACCGTAGAGGCAGCCGATGGGAAATCCCAACTCCCCGTAAAAGTGCTGCAACTCGGGCGCATTGGTGGCGAGGTTTGCCACGTCGCCGATGTCCGAGCGACAGTTCTTGGTGCCGGCGAGATTCGGAATGGCATCGGCCAGGCGCCGGTAATCTTCCCCCCGTAACAGCCGTCGGCCTCGCGGCAGGTTGTAGTGGATGAAGCGGCAGTAGGTAAAACTGCCGCAAACGTCTTGGAAATAGATCATGTACTCCTCGTCATCCAGTTCGCCCCACGGGGTCAGTGCAATTTGAAACGTGCGGATTCCCAGGTCGCGGGCAAAAGCAATCCGCTCTACCACCTGGCCCGTGGACATGCCAATGATGCCAACCATCGGCTGTACGTCCGGTTTGTCCACCTCCTCGTGAAAGATCTCCACGATCTGTTTGAACTGCGACAGGGTTACAGCATATCCTTCACCGGCCGTGCCAAAAATGTACAGGTGATTGAAACCTTTACTGAGTGTCGCCCTGACCTCGCTGCGAAAGACGTCCTCCAGGAGCTCTTCGTTGTCATTCCAGGGAATCTCGCAACTGACCAGCAGCGCCTGAGGGTAGCGCGTCTCCATCGTGACCTCCCGTTGGCTTAGGGATTTTCAGAACAGACGGAATATAACATCCGCCTCTCTGTGATCCAGAACGGGTTTTGGCCAATGGTTCCATTGTTTTCGCGCCAATCTTGTTCATATTTCAACAGAGTGCCCCAAACGGAGATCTGATGCGCGATAGCATACTCTTCCTGCTGCTACTGGCACCGGCAATTGACTACGCCAGCGAGGCCGTCGACTATCCGGATCTGCAGCAAGTATCAACGCGCAACCCACTCCTGCAACGGCAACTGCCCAGCTACCGCAACTTCGCCCTGCGCCCTTATCGTAACTATCCGGATCACAGCGCCCCCTATACCGATCATCCTCAGGCATATTTCGGTTCGCTGGGCAATCACCTGATCACCGGGTTCGAGATCTACAACTGGCACGAGACGAGGCAGCCGGGTCAACCGTATGGCAGTCGTATGTTCAAAGAGATGAACACCTGGAGGCCGGTCTTCGATCACGCCATGATCGGCCGCGATGGCTACGGAGATTGGGGTTTCGCCGCCATTGTCGGGGATGGTCTGATTGCCCGGTTCACGCCTTGACCCTCTCCAAAGTCGACTTCAACGGATTGCGCTTCGACCTCCAGCGGTCGAGGATGAAACTCACGGCGCTGGCTTCCCGTCTCGAGCGGCAACCCACCAGCGGTCTCGTGGCGCCGTGGAGCCTGGAGGGTGCCACCTTTTCCGAAAGCAATACGATGCTTCTGGGCAGTCGTGTGGAGCTGTCTGTCGGCGCATTGCGGCTGGGGTTAAACGCCGTCAACATGCATCTCTACCAGAGCAACCATCCGGGCAATAGTTTGAAAGGGGTCGTGCGTCCTAACACACCGCTGGTGGATTGGATCGTGGTACGGGTGGCGGACGACTCTCCCCGAGACGGCCAGGGGGGACCGGTAGTTCAGGAGCTCAACCTCCTGGTCGACGGCGTACCTCGCCCGGATCTCCTGGTAGGGGTGGTCAAACATGTGGAAGGCACACGCACGCAGGTGGGGCGTATCTCTCAGTCCACGGGAGAATTCAGCCCGACCGTCTACAATACGGCGCGCCCCATCTCCGGCGTTTCGGGACTGACCTTTTACCGCGGACGCGAGATTCCACTATACGCGGATTACATGTACCGTCTGCGGCATGAGGCGGGAGTGGATGTCAGCGGCAACGTCAACTTGCCCGGTCTGCTGCAGGCGTTCGTAGTGCAGTCCACCGACGAGATTCTCCGAGCCGACGGCGAACAGCAGCTGGCCTATCTGTTCGACCTAACCGGCGAGCTCTCGGTCGAATCGGTCGAGGTGGATGCGGTCATCGGCAACGACTACCGCATCGACGTTGCCACCGTCTTCGAGATCAGCGCCCGGGGTCGCAACCTCGAATCTCAATTCCGCGGCAACTACTACGAGAACGTGCTGAGGGCGCGCGAGAACGTGCAGGACATGACGAATTTGGGACGGGTCCGTTTCCACATCGGAGAGAACACGGCACTATTCGTCTACGGATCCGACGCCAGTCTGCAGCGGGCAGGCTTCCAGGTTTTCGGCGAGTACGCGCGCTCCTCACTATACGGCCGTTTTCCCGGCCACGTGGAACGAGAGCTGCGCTTTCGGGACAGCCCGCGCTTCAACCGCAACGATGCCGCATACTATGTCAATGCCACGCGCTGGTTCGGACGGATGCGATTGGGTGGTGAGTACTTCGCTCACCATCCCCGATATGCTACCGAGGTGCGCAGCTATCTTGCGGTCGACCGATCCTACGATTCGGGAGATCTGTCCGGCCTTACCAACCAGACCGCTATCTGGCAGTTGGTTCAGGACAACGAAGACGGGGACAGGTTTCCAGACGCCCCGATAGGGCACAACATTTCCGCCGGCCGCAATGCGGTCTCCGTGGATGCCACAGGGGTTTTCCCGGGCCAGGATGAGGACCAGGATGGCTGGCCCGACACCAACCGCAACTTCAACGCGATTCCGGATTATGACGAACCGTTTCTCATGTTCTACGTCGAGCCGAACGAATACGTCTACGGCCTCGACCGCAACAACAATACCGAACCGGACGTGCGCGAGGACGACCGCGAGGTGGATTATCCGTACGATCCGGACCAGCGCGGTCTTCACCTGTTTGCACAACTCGACCTGAGCCGACACTGGAGCGTTGGAGCCGGGCGGCAACGGGTGGAGGAGATTGCGGGTAGCGGGCGAAACCATGCCACCTACGGGTTGCTCAACTACCGACGCGACGGGGTCACCCGCCTGCGCCGACTATTCTTCGAGAATCACATCAGAATGATGGAGGATACCATCGAGGATCCATATGTCGTGGTGGATGAAACCCCGAACCGGGGCAGAATCATAGCCGGTAACGGCGGGCTCGAAGTGACCGTATTCTCCAACTTCGGAAGCATCGAACAGGACGATCCGCTGGCCTTCCAGAAAAGCTTCGTGAACGATACCTACCTCGAAGGTGTGTTCGAGCCGCTGCCGTCGTTTTACTTGACTCAGAAATGGCGTTTGCAGCTGAACTGGCAGAAAGGTGGCGAGCTGTCTGGCGGCTCTACCCAGCGTCGCCGGCGCCTGAACTTCGGCACCTCCGTAAGCCGGCTGCAGTACTCCCTGCATTTCGGTCGCTTGGAGATTTCTCCGCAATTCAAGCTGCTCTTTCTGAAGCTGATCGACCGGGATGCGGACCGCCGACCGAACGGCGGCTACAGCAGCCGCGACCTGCGCTCCGAATATCACCTCATACCTATCGTTCGCCTGCGATACGCGCTGCTCGAGCGCACCAGCTTGCGCCTCGGAATCCAGGGGATTGGACCACTGCCGTATCGCCTGAAGGATTCGGTCCGCTCGCGGGAGAGTCTGGAGCGCCGCACCGCCACGCTCACCCTCAGTAACCGATCCCGATACTTCGGCTACGACCTCTACACGATCGTGGGCATGGGCCGCGATCAACGAGAGTTCGACGACACCTTTCGCCGCGACGAGGAATTCGATCGTCTCAACATCTTCGTCCGCTCTCTCATCGGGTTTACCGAATACGGGGCGCTCCTTTGAGGTGCGTTTGAACAGCGACGCACCATTGAGCCAAAATCGCTCGATTACGCTGCGCGCTTTTCTGCTGGGTCTGATCACCTGCGCCGGGATTCTCTACTTCATCATCCAGGTGGGCCAGGGCTTGAAGTCGGGCAACTTCGTCAAGTCCCAGTACCCCATCGTGGCGTTCATGCCATTCGTGTTATGGCTCTTTCTCAATACCTTGCTCAAACGGTTGTGGCCCTTCGTAGCGCTGCGCCAGGGAGAGCTGCTGGCGATCTTTGCCATGCTGTGGGTGGTGGGGACGATGCCGCAATTGGGTTGGGCCACCTACTGGACCAGCACCCTAGCGCACCCCGCCTTTCATTCTACGCCGGAGAATCGATACGCAGAACTTCTCCTGCAGTACCTTCCCTGGCACGTGCTCCCCGATGCGTCACAGAGGGTGACCGAGCGGCTCTGGCTCGGGCTTCCCGAAGGTATGGCTATTCCGTGGGACGGGTGGTACCGTCCGGTGGGACAGTGGCTGGCGGTTTCGGTGGCGATGGTTGTGTTCGGATTCTGTCTGATGGTTCTGTTCCAGAAGCAGTGGGAGCACGTGGAGAAACTGGCCTTCCCCCTGGCCCAGATGCCGCGGGATTTGACAGAAGGATTCGATGGATCAGGACGCATGCCGGAGTTGTTCCGATCGCGGCTGTTCTGGATCGGTTTCGCCGTGGTTTTCTCAGTTTTCTGCTACAACATCATCACCTATTTCACGCCCGGTATGACGCCGGCCACCATCTACTGGAAGCGCTACATCCTGGAGTTGGGGGAGTACCACTCGGTGTCATTCCGGGTCGTGCCGCTGGTGATGGCTTTTACCTACCTGTGCCCGCTAGACATCCTCGCCAGCCTGATCCTGTTCTATTTGATCCACATGCTCAAATACGGCTTCATGCAACGATTCGGCGTCGCGCTTGGAGAGGCTGGTCAGGAGCTCCCACCGTGGGAGATTCTGTCGTTGGAAGCGAACGGCGCTCTTCTCCTGGTGGCAGTGTGGTCGATCTGGATCGCCCGCGGGCACCTAAGCCAGGTCTGGCATCTGGTGAGAACGGGGAGTGGTGAAAAGCATGAGGTCATTCGCTATCGGCTCGCCCTTGCGGGAATGCTGCTTTCGGCACTGTTCACGATCGCCTGGGGTGTCAATCTGGGAATGAGCATTTCGACGGCGAGCCTGGCATTTGGCCTTATCGCCCTATCCTATTTTGTGACGGTGAAGCTGATCGCCGCCACCGGTTTTGGACCCGCTTTTCCGCGTTACGAAAAAGGCACCCTGATCGTCGAGGATTTGATCGGCTCGAGCCACCTTTCGCCGCGGGGGTTGGTGGCCTTCGAACTGTTCTCCAGCCCCGCTTTTTTTGGTGGTGGCCGTATCCAAACCTGGACGACTATTACACACTACTTGCGATTGTTCTCTCTGCGCCGGCAGCCCGTGTGGGTGCCGCTGGCGATTCTGGCGACCTTTGTGTTCGGGTTTCTGGTAGCTGTCGGCAATACCATATCACTGGCGTACAACGACGGAGGGACACTTCACCTCCATACCCACGGACAAGGTGTGTACGACCACATGGTGAGACTTCTGGAGAATCCCAAGTCATCAGATATGGCAAAGTGGGGAGTTTGGTTGTGGGGCTTTTTCGAAGCGGGTATCCTTGCGTTCATGCGCAGTCGTTTCCATTGGTTTCCGCTCCATCCGATCGGATTGGCCCTGCAAAACAGCATCGGCACCCAATTCTACTGGGTCAGCTTGGCGCTGATTCTGGTCGTAAAGGCGATTCTGTTGCGCTATGGTGGAGTCCAGGCATTCGTGGCCGGCAAGCCTTTCTTCTACGGTTTGGGAGTAGCATACGTCGCCGGTGTCGTCGCTTCCCTTTGCGTCGATCTAATCTGGTTCCCTGTCGGCCACGTCGTGCACGGGTGGTAGGCTTCGCGTCAATGAGGTGTCTATCGAGTCTGCGTGACGCTAGCCGAATGCGCAGCTGCAGGTCCTTGCCCTCCAGTTCGGAAAGATTCTCCTTGCCCTTCCAACGGCAGCGCGTCCAGATCTCGTCGCCGCGAATCGGAACGTGATCGTCGAAGGTGAATCCCTCCACCGGCTTACTGCCGCGGCGGTCCACCGCTTCCCACAGCTCCACTTCTACGCTGCCCACCTGTTTGGTGCGGGCATTGATCTCGATATGACCGCCCTCGTACGTAACCCGTTGAGTGAAGAACTCGCCCTGGCTCGCGGCTTCGATGCCGGCCAGCCGACCCTCCTCCCACATAGCCCAGGCGAACCGCGCCGGGGATTCAATGTCTTCGTAGAATTGCCCGAAGCTCTCGTTGTGGGTCTCGCCCTCTCCTCGGTACGGCATCGCCAGAGTGCCGTCCGGCAAACGGACGAGGTTGGGACACATGTAGACCGCGCCGCTGTCCCATTCCCCCAACCTGCCTGGCTCCACGATCGGATCATAAGAGACCCAGTTGAACAACCTGCCGTCCGGACTGGTTGCCAGCCGGGTGTCCACCAGATCGCTGTCGTGATGATAGATGGCTGAAAACAGGAACTTGACAGAGGGGTCGTCGGGGTACCAGGTAAACCCGTTGGTGTAGTAGTCGTCTGCTGGCGAGTCCATCGGCGTGGGACAGACAACGACCTGGGCGGCGGGCCATTGGCGAAAATCATCCGTCTCGCTGCGGCTTATCGCTCTGCCGTTCAATTTGCCTCGAACGAAGGCGACGTACTTCTTCAAGGTCGGATCCCAGCAACCGACGTTATGGGTGTCATGGAAATCTCGCAGGAGCGGCTCGGGTAGTCGCGTCCAGTGATACCCGTCGGGGGAAACACAGCCGTACAAGCCGTATTTGAATTGAGGGTCGGTATCCTCAGGAACGTCGTGCAATCTGTCCCAGTGGAACGCCTTGTAGCGTTCGTCGGCAGGACCCGAATCGTCCCGGAATACGGCGGAAGAACCGCCATAGGGCGACACTATGTTGTTGGTTTTCGCTCCGCCGAAGGTGAAGATCCCGAGTGAAGGTTTGACCCAATGTAAACCGTCTTCGCTTTCGGCATAACACAACGCGCCGCCACCGAAGTCCATCTCCTGCTCGCCGGCCATCACACGCGTCGCATCAGCCGCGTCTTCCTTGGGGAATTTCACCAAGTACCAGCACCGAAACTTGCCATCTTCCTCGATTACGGTAAGCCAATTGATCGAGTCCTCCCACGGCTGATCAGGTTCCAGCCAAGGCGCCGACTTCGTGGCCTTTTCCACCGCGATCTGGACGCCGAAGGGAATCCTTAGGCGTTTCATCCCGTGACCGGAAAAGTCGCGATAGATGTCCCACTCGCGCTCGTACCTCTCGACAAACTCCTTGCCCGCCTTCGACAGTCGATCGGCATCGAGGGTCACTTCCATGCGTCCCTTGTCCACGTGAACCCAGTCTAGAAATAAGTAGGTGTTTCCCATGTCTGATTCGCGCCTTTTGAAGGTGTTGAGCAGGTTACAGCTTACTTCAGCAGCGGCATAGAACGGGTGTCGGTGAAGTCACCGGGTTCCAGTCCGTAAGGCGCGTGCCATTTCACGAGCTACTGGCCTTGACCCTTTTTCTCATGTCGTGTTTGCGCCTGAAAAGTTAGATTATATCGAATACGCAGCAAGTCAATGAATGGGCCTTGCTTCGCGGGCACCTCGCTGTGGCTGGACACTCCGTTTTACGGATACTTTCCGCGACAATCCCCGATTCTATGAGAACTTCGGAGGTTTTCGAGGCGGACGACACATAGCTCCGTCGACGCCTCGATTTTAGTATCGATGAGCCGGATGCACTACACCCTGCGTTTGGATCAATGGGAGATTTGGCCGCAATTCAAACTGCCCTATTTGAAGTTGATCGACCCGGACGCGTACCACCTCAACGTCCTCGTCCGTGCGTTCGGCTTCACCGAGTGGGGCGTTCTACTATGAGGCGGGTTTGAACAGCGACACGGACCCGAATCGCTCGATTACGCTGCGCGCCTTTCTGTTGGGCCTGATCACATGCGCCGGGATTCTCTACTTCATCATCCAGGTAGGCCAGGGCATGAAGTCGGGCAGCTTCGTCAAGTCCCAGTACCCCATCGTGGCGTTCATGCCATTCGTGTTGTGGCTCTTTCTAAATACCTTGCTCAAACGGTTGTGGCCGTTCGTGGCCCTGCGCCAGGGAGAGTTGCTGGCGATCTTCGCCATGCTCTGGGTGGTGGGCACCATGCCGCAGCTGGGCTGGGTCACCTACTGGACGAGCACCGTGGCGGGTCCCGCGTATTACGCGACCCCCGAGAACCGCTGGGCAGACCTGCTTTACGACTACATTCCCTGGCACGTGCTGCCGGACACCTCGCAGCGGGTTACCGAGCTGCTCTGGCTCGGCATGCCAGAGGGAATGTCCATTCCGTGGGACGGTTGGATCCGTCCGATCACCCAATGGCTCACCGTGTCGGTGGCGATGGTTGTCTTCGGCTTCTGCCTGATAATGGTATTTCAGAAGCAGTGGGAGGATCGCGAGAAGCTGACCTTTCCGCTGGCGCAGATGCCGCGCGATCTGACCGAGGGTTTCGACGGCAAGGGGAGGATGCCGGAGCTCTTTCGTTCTCGCCTGTTCTGGATCGGCTTTACAGCTGTCTTCGTGGTCTATCTCTACAACATGGTGACCTACTTCACGCCGGGAATGACCGCTGCCTCGATCTATCTGGAACGTTACAGCCTCGGACTGGGGGAGTTCCACTCGGTTACGATCCGGATTCAACCGCTGGTTATGGCATTCACCTATCTATGCCCCTTAGATATCCTAGGCAGTCTGATTCTCTTCCACCTGATCCATATGTCGAAGTACGGGTTTATGCGCCGGTTCGGGGCTGCCCTGGGCGAGGAAGGTCAGGAGCTCAAGGCCTGGGATATCCTCTCGCTTGAAGCCAACGGCGCGCTTTTTCTAGTGGCTTTCTGGTCCATCTGGATGGCTCGCGGGCATCTGCGCCGGGTATGGAGGCTGGTGCGGAACGGAGGCGACGCGAAGGAGGATGTGATCCGTTACCGGTTCGCGGTCGCCGGCATGGGATTGTCCGGTTTGTTCGTTATCGGCTGGGGCGTCAACATCGGCATGAGCGTCGGTGTTGCGATCCTGGCCTTCGCCTTGATCGCACTCGCATATTTCGTCACCGTAAAACTGATCGCCGCCACTGGCTTTGGCCCCGCCTTCCCGCGTTTCGAGAAGGGCACGTTGTTCGTCGAGAATTTGATCGGCTCGAGCCATCTTTCATCGCGTAGTCTGGTGGCGTTCAAGATCTTCTCGAGCCCTGCTTTCTTTGGTGGTGGACGCGTGCAGACCTGGACGGCGATCACCCATCACCTGCATTTGTTTTCGGTGGGACGTCAACCGGTCTGGGTTCCGGCGTTGATACTGGCGACCTTCGTTTTCGGATTCCTGATTGCTGCCGGAAACACCATCTCACTGGCGTACAATGAAGGCGGTTCGCTCCATCTCTACACTGCGGGTCACCAGATATACGACGAGATGGTGAAGCTGCTGGACAATCCCAGGGCTTCCGGTCTGGCCGCATGGGGAGCCTGGCTGTGGGGGTTCTTCGAGGCCGCAGTCCTGGCGTTCATGCGCAGTCGTTTTCACTGGTTTCCTTTCCATCCCATTGGCATTGCCCTGCAAAACAGTCTTGGTACCCGAATCTACTGGTTCAGCTTGTTTCTCGTTCTGGTGGTGAAGGCGATTCTGCTGCGCTACGGAGGCGTCAACGCGTTCGTAGCGGGCAAACCCTTCTTTTACGGTTTGGGAGTTGGATACGTGACCGGTGTTGCGGTCTCCTTGTGTGTCGATCTGATCTGGTTCCCTGTCGGCCACTCGGTGCACGGATGGTGAGTGTCACAAGCGGTATCCTCGCTGCTTGCGTGATGCTCTCTTGCTTGCAGGTGGCGGCTGAGCCAGAGATCGCGCCTTCCACGATATCTCCGCAACCTGGTCATTTGTCCGTCGGCGATCTCTCGCGGCTGGAGGAGACCATTCGTCGATTCAGTTCGTTCGGCTCGCGCCTCGCTGGGTATCCCGGCTGCGACAGCGCCGCTGCGTTCATAGAGGCGGAATTTCGAACAATGGCGTTGGGGCGGGTTCGGCGCGAGGCGTTTCCGATAACCATTCCGGTGGACAAGGGGGGGCGACTGCGGGTGGGGGACGAGGAGATTCCGCTCTACGGCCTGTGGCCGAACCTGGTGCGCACGCCTACGGTGCCTCCGGAAGGCGTTCATGCGCCGATGATCTACGGCGGGAACGGCGACTGGACCGATTTCGACGGCAAGGAGATGGAGGGGCGCATCGTCCTCATGGAGTTCAACAGCGAGGATCGCTGGTTGCATGCCCGTGCCCTGGGTGCGCGGGCGGTGGTATTTGTCGCGCCCGAGACCAGCACCTGGTTGCAGGCGAACGACAAATACATCGACGTGCCGCTCGATTTGTCTAGATACTGGATCGATCGGGCCAGCGGTATCGCATTGCGTCAGGAGCTTCGCGAGGCGGAAGCTCCAGTCAGTCTCTACGGAAGAATGGATTGGGAGGAGCGATCTGCCTGGAATGTCCTGGGCCAGATCTCCGGAACCGATCCCGTTCTGCGGAACGAGCTGGTGGTTGTGCAGGCTGGTGTTGAGATACGGTGGGGCGGCCGCCTACCGTCGCACCCAACCGTTCTTCCTCGGTCTCATCACCGGACACTGCCTTTGCACCGTGGGATGGTTGATCATTGATTCGTTCACCGGACAAACGGGGAACATCACGCTGCAGATGTGACCGTCGCGGCGGTTGCTTTCGCAGAAGGTCGATTCTATATGACCCTGCCGTATTCCGTGAATCCGATCAGCGCCCGCATGAAGAACGCCCAGGTGTCGATGTTGGAGCTCTGCCTGAACGGATCGTCGAAGGTTTGTCTGTTGCGCTCCAAACCGATCGTCGTATGCAGATCGTAGCCGAAGTAGAGCGAGCTATTGGTCGCGGTGAAAAAACCGATCCGCTGCTCAAAACTTCTGGCTTTATGCAGGCATGATCGTAGCCGAAGTAGAGCGAGCTATTGGTCGCGGTGAAAAAACCGATCCGCTGCTCAAAACTTCTGGCTTTATCCACCTGGTCCTTTACCCGGTATGGCACAGGACCAAATCCTTGCAGACCGAGTTTCAGATCGGTGCGCGGCATGATCGGGTAGGAGATCAGCAGGATCGGAATCACCCGGTACTCGGAGATCAACCGCCGCGAGGCGTACCCTCCGCCGGGCAGGCGGTCGGCATCCTGGTCCACCAGGCGCAATAACATCAGCTTAAGCCGGGGACGGACCAAAAGCCGTCTCCAGTGCCAGGTGTAGGTTCCGCGAATGATTACGGTCCAGTAGTCGAGGCGGCGCCGGTTTTGTGAAATGCCACCGGGCAAATTCGACTCCTTTTGCCAGTTCAGGCGGACGCGAAATTTCTGGGTCAGCTCCAGGTCCGGTAGAGGCCAGAGGTCGGCCTCCAGGGTGGTCTCGTTCACGATGCTGTTCTGATACAGCAGGAAATCGGTCTGCGTGCGGGCGCCCTGAAAGATGAGGGCTTGCTGGATGGCGCCACGCACCGCTTCGTAACCCCGGTAATCGAAATACAGACCTAGCGTCGGTCGCTGAGTGCTGGAGACGTACGGATCCTGGATGTTGTCTTTCACGCGGCGCAGATTGTTCTCGAAAAACAAACGCCGAACCTGGCCGTTGGCCACGGCGTCGGTAGGTCACCAGGCCGTAGACCGCCTGGTTGCGGCCGGGTCCGGCGATTTGTCGTGCCTGGTAGCGACCTAAACCGACAGACCAGCGTTTAGTCGGCTCAAGCTGGCCAAACAGGTGAAAACCGCGCTGGTCGGCGTCATAGGGGTAGTCCGCGTCACCGTCATCCTCGCGCTGGTCCGGCTCGTCGTTGTTGTTCCGATCCAGTCCGTAGGCGTACTCGTTCGGATCGGCATCGAACATGAAGAAGGGTTCGTCCCAGTCGGGGGTGCCGTTGAAGTTCCTGTTGGTATCGGGTATTCCGTCGTTGTCCACGTCCTGGTTCAGGAAAACCCCATTGAGGTCGCCACCGTTCGACGGAGTGCCGATCGGCCGGTGTCCGTTCTCCGACATCTGATCCCCGTCGTCGTTGTCTTCCACCAGGTCGATGGTGAACATGCCGCTGCGGCCGACGCCGACGTATTCGTTGCGACTCACCCCGTCGCGACGACTGAACATGCGAGTCTTGTACTCCGGGTTGAGGGCGAACAGCACTGCACCGAGCACCCCGCTTTTGAAGCTTCTAGTAGCGTTGACGTAGTATGCGCAACCGTGTTCCACCGAGTGGGGAGCCTTGCGGAACACGGAAGTATCTCCGTCGTAGGAGGGATAGCGCGAGAATTGAGCTGAGCGCGCATATTCCGCCTTGATCTCCAGGTTTCGCAGCTTGAGCTCGGCGTCAGCACTGTAGGCGAACAGACCCGTGGTTTCGCCAAAGCTGAAACGCACCCGTTCGAGATTGCTCAGGTCCTGAATGTTCCCCGGCGCGCGCAGGCGATTGATCCACGAGCTGGTGGACCAGCGCCGAGCCTCGTCCTTCGCCCGCTCCGAGATAACCGTCAGGAAGAAGACGTCGATCCGATAATCGTTCGCCACCAATGTCTCGATCTCGATCTCCTCGACAACCGGCACCTCCCGCAGATCGTAGAGGGCGATGACCCAGTCTTCCCCATCGGCCTGCAGAACCGATCCTCGCGGATGCATGACGAAGGTGTTCTCCAACAGCTCGACGTTGGCGTTGGCGCTGACGTCGATCCCTTGCTCGTGCTGGATCCGATACAGGTAGTCGGCGTAGAACGAAAGACCGGAACGGCCGCGGTAGCTCAACGGACGGAAGTTTCCGGTGGCGCTGGAAATGGAGCCCACGGCGGTCTTCACCAGGCTATTGTGCCTTATGAGATGATTGGTGATGTCGGGCCGCTCCACGCCGTTGACGATGATTCTCAGGTCCTGAACGACGGCTCCTCCCTTGCCGTCTACCGGCGAATCGTCGGAAAACCGCACCCCGAGCCAGCCGATGCGGGGATAGGTTGGCCGAATAATTCCCTTGAGAGAATTGCCCGGCTGGGTGCTCTGGTAAACGTGCAGGTTGGCACCGTTCAGTCCCAGTTTCAGGGCGCCAACCTGTGTCTGGGCTCTGGCGCCGAGCATCATCGTGCTGGTGTCGGCTAAATGCACATCTTCCACCATCCATGGAGCTGGTATCTCGGTCCAATGCCAGGGCCGTTCGAAGCGGGAACCCAGCAGCGGGCGATCATGTCATCAGCCACGATGAGGCTGTAACCCCAGTCACCGTACCCGTCCCGCCCTACCAGCGCGTGATCGAAGATGGGTCGAAAGACATTGATGTCCTTGAAGAGGGCACTGCCGTACTCCTCGTCGAAACCGCGGTTTTCGGTCCAGGAAAAAAGCTCGTACCCGTCGACGAGATGATTGCCCATGGCGCCGAAATAGGCCCGAGGATGGTCCGCGTAAGGGGGGGCATGGTTGGGATAGTTGACGAAGTGCTGGTGGGCGTAGTTGACGTATTGGGGCGTTTTGGAGCGCAGGAGCAGGTTGGTGGGGGCGACCTCGCCGAGCCCGATCGACGGTCCGCGATCAGGTCAGAGCCGAATGCAGGTGCCAGGACAAGCAACATGGATGTGGCGCCGAGGAGCAGACGGAAACGGATGTGCCCGAGTTTACTGTTCACGGCCTGCAACTAGATGACCCGGCCGTACTCGGTAAACCCGATCAGGGCGCGCACAAAGAACGAAAGGTTGTCGCTGTCGGAGCTTCTACGAAGAGGATCGTCAAAACGTCGTCTGTTGCGTTGGAAGCCGATCGTAGTGTATAGATCGTAACCGAAATAGAGCGAGCGATTGGTCGCCGTTGCGAAACCGACGCGCTCTTCAAAGCTCTGGGATTTGTCCACCTGATCCCGAACCTGGTAGGGGAGCGGTCCAAACCCCTGCAGGCCGAGTTTCAGCTCGGTGCGCGGGAGCACAGGATACGAGGCCAGGAGGATCGGAATGATCCGGTACTCCGAGATGAGCCGACGGGAAGCATATCCGCCGCCGGCCACGCGGTCTGCATCCTGGTCCACCAGGCGCAGAAGCATGAGTTTGAGTTTTGGTTGTATCTTGATGCGGCCCCACTGCCACACGTAGTTGCCGCGACCGATGATCGTCCAGTAGTCCAAACGTCGCTGTCGCTGAGAGAGACCCCCAGCAGAGATCCCTTCGGCCTGCCAGTTCAAGCGCAGGCGAAACTTCTGATTGAGCTCCAGGCCGGGAAGCGGTCGCAGATCTGCTTCCAGGTACGATTCGTTTACGAAGCTGTTCTGATACAACAGGAAATCGGTACGCGTGTTGGCGCCCCTGAATATCAAAGCCTGCTGAATCGAGCCGCGCACCGCTTCATATCCGCGGTGATCGAAGTAGAGGCCGATGGTCGGACGCTGGTTGTTCGAAACGTACGGGTCCTGGATGTCGTCCTTGACGCGCCGGAGCTGGTTCTCGAAGAAGATATGGCGCAGCGGTCCCCTCACCGAGCGCCGCCGGTAGTTCAATAAACCGTATGTAACGCGGTTGCGCCCCCTGCTTGCCACTTGACGCGCTCGGTAACGGCCGAATCCGACGGACCACTGTGTCGTCAGATTGAGCTGGCCGAATAGATGATAACCACGCTGGTCGGCATCGTAAGGTAGATCGCTCTGACTGTCGTCTTCGCGGTGGTCCGGTTCGTCGTTGTTGTTGCGGTCGAGACCGTAGGCGTATTCGTTCGGGTCGGCGTGGAACATGAAAAACGGCTCGTCCCAGTCGGGGGTTCCGTTGAAGTTCCTGTTGGTGTCCGGAATTCCGTCGTTGTCCTCATCCTGATTCGGGAAAACGCCGTCGATGTCGCCGCCCAGCGCTGGCTGTGAGATCGGTCGGGGGCCGCCATCGGCCAGGTGATCGCCATCGTCGTTGTCCTGAATGAAACTGACGCCGTAGGCGTTAGCGCGGTTGACCCCGAACAGCTCGCCGGCCGCTCGCGACTCCCGGTGGCCGATCAACGAGGTCTTGAAGTCGGGATTGATGGAAAACAGCTCGGCGCCCACGAGACCGCGGTCGAACCAGCGGTTGGCGTTGACGAAATAGGCCGATCCATGTTCTCCCTGGTGGGACGACTGTCTGAACGCCGGCTCATCGCCATCGAAAGAGGGATAACGCAGAAACTTTGACGACCGGGCGTACTCCGCGTTCAGCTCGAATCCGGGAAGATCCAGCTCGAGGTCGGCGCTGTAGGTGAACAAGCTGGTCTCTTCGCCAAAGGTGAACCTCACCCGCCGCAGATTGCTGAGATCCTGCACGTTCCCGGGGGAACGCAGCCGATTGAGCCAGGTGCTGGTCCTCCACCGCCGCGCCTCGTTGTCGGCGCGATCGTTGATTTTATTGAGAAAGAACACATCGGCGCGATAATCGTTGGCTAGCAAGACTTCGAACTCCGCCGATTTGATGACCGGGATCTGGCGAAGATCGTAGAACACAATGACCCAATCCTCACCATCGGCTTTCAACACCGTGTTCGGCGGGGGCATGATAAACGTATTCACCAGCAGGTCGACGTTGGCGAACTCGCTCACATCGACGCCTTGCTCGTGCTGGATGCGGTAGAGATAATCGGCGAAGAACGAGAGGCCGGAACGCCCGCGGTAACTCAATGACTGGAATTCGCCGGTGCGCGTGGAAACCGAGCCGATGGAGGTTTTGACCAGGCTGTTGTGTTTGATCACGTTCCCGACAATGTCACTACGTTCCTCCCCGTTGATGAATAGCTTTACCTCCTGGACCACCGCGCCGCCACGACCATCGATGGGGGAATCGTCGGAGAAACGCAGGCCGAGCCAGTCGAGGCGAGGAAAATCGGGGCGAATGACTCCCTTCAGCGAGTTACCGGATCCGGTGCTGTGAAAGATGTGCAGGTTCGCCCCGTTGAGCCCCAGGCGCGCGGCGCCTACCTGTGTTTGCACACGACTTCCCAGAAGCATCGTGCTGGCGTCAGCTGAGTGGACGCGTTCTTCCATCCATTCTTCGATGTTGCTGCCCTCGACCCAATGCCAGGGACGCTCGTAGCGCGAGGCCATCAGGCTGAATTGGAGCCGGGGCAGGTGGGCGTCCAGGCGCGCACCGTTGAAGGTGACTTGCGACAGGGTGAGCGGTGACAGGTGCGCGATCATGTCGTCTCCGACCATCATGCTGTATCCCCAGTCTCCGTAGCCGTCGCGCCCCACGATCAGGTGCTCGAAAATGGGTCGAAATACATTGATGTCCTTGAAGATGGCGCTGCCGTACTGGCCACCGAAGCCGCGTTGTTCCCTCCAGGAGAAGATCTCGTATCCCGTAATAAGCTGATTCCCCAAGGCACCGAAATACACGCTGGGATGATCGGCGTACGGAGCGGTGTGGTCAGTGTAATTGACGTAACGACGGTGGGCGTAATTGGCATAGAGTCGCGTAGGCATCCTCAATGCCAGCCTCGAGGGCGGTATCTGGCGAAGGCCAAACGCTGGCTCCTCGATCTGATCGCCGTGAACACTAGGGACCAATGCGGCTTGAATGAAGGCGCCCAATACGACAACGAGAGACATCCAGCCCATACGTCTATTAAAAGCCAGGTATATGAGAGGGTAAAGAGAAGGGTATTCGGCGATCAACTTTTCTTGACCGTCGTCCTGCGAAAAAGTAGCTTCCCATCAGATGCCCCGCGCCGTGCATTCTACCGCCGATGCGCGTGCCACAGCGAGGTTGCCATGTCGATATTGTGCCAAACGCTGGTCGCCGTAATCCTCCTAGGCGTCCTCGAAATCCGTGCCCAAACCTACCCGCCGCTACCGGTTTTCGACGGGGTCTACGATCTTCCCGAGCGGTCCGGAGAATTCCGTGCTCTGCGCATTCAGGTGAGTGACGCGCAGTGGGACGGCAACGCCCTATTGCGCATTCCGTTCAACGTCAGCCAGCGGGCAACGGTTTGGCTGGCCGTCTATAAGATGGGCCGGGAGAGCGGCGAGACCGGGCCGGGATTGGCCTGGCTCCATCTGGCGCCCCAACCCAAGCTGGTGTCGATCAGTGAGGGGCGCGATTTCCAGCGCGGCTCCAACACCATCACCTGGGAGGGGCGCGACTGGCAGGGCGAAGCGGTGCCCACCGGCGATTTCGAGTTTGACCTGATCGCCATCAACAATCTCGACAAGGCGGTCCTCGCCGGACCCAGCGCCCGCACCGGATTCGGCCGCAACATCATCGATACCCGTCATGATCCACCAGAGATCTGGATTCAGGAGTACGATCGCCCGGCGGAGGTCTGGGGCCGGCACAAAGCCGGAGATGTCATTCGCGGATTTCTAGGCACGGACTACCTGATCAACCCTTCGGGCTGGGAGCGCTGGGACTACAACGACGACGTGTTGGACTTTGCCGACGCCCGCACCACGTCAGGCCTGCGTTTCGACGATGTGGATGAAGAGGTGTTCTGGACGACTCACTGGCGCGGATTCCGCGGCGGTCTCTACAAGATGAAAATTGATCGCACCCGGAGATCTTGGACGCGGGATCAATCGTTCGGCATCAATGGGTTCGCCGCCAATCGGGAAGATCGTGTGATGGACATCGCGCCATGGAAGCAGGTGGTGTACGCCGCCCACTGGGGTCGCGGATCGGTGCCTTATTCCACCATCGAGCTGTGGGACAAAAGCAGCGGCGAGGTAATCAACGAATTCGACGTTACCGAATTCTTTTCCCTGTCATTCAGCGACGAGGAGGGCCGCCTTCTATTGACCAGCAGAGGACCTTCCCAACTGGAGGTCAATGAGCGGGGCATCTGGGCCGACAGCTGGGGCACGCCTCAAATCGTACACCTGGATCATGACGGGGAGATTCTATGGGTCAACAGAAACGGCGATGTTTTGGGCGACAATATCTCTAACGAATCTGCCGCTGAGCTGGGCATGAGGCGGGGCGCCCGCGGCAACAATTTGCAGATGGCCGCCGACGGCAGCGGTCGAGTGGTTTTCGTCGCTACCTATAAGAACGATCGGGGTTCCCAGTTTTGTGCCTTTGGCAGGGACGGCAGTGGTCTGTTCGATGTTTACTTGCGCAGCACCCTGGGTCCGTTCCGCAACGACACGACCTGGTACCTCACCGTCGTAGATGACGATGGAGGCGAATTCGACGGAATCTATTACGGCACACATCTGAACATGATGTTGCTCAACTTCGATTTTCCGCAGGGGCGCAAGTTCGGCCCCGGGATGTTGTTGTACATCCCTTACGATCTAGGCTCCGGTCGCATCACGCCGGTTGCGACCACGATCGCCGAAAGCTTACCCCCCCGTCCCAACGAATTTCGATTGGATCCCGCCTATCCCAATCCGTTCAACGGGGCAACCACCATCCCGTTCGCCATACCCACCCCTCAACGGGTGACGCTGCAGATCTTTGATGCCACCGGTCGCATCGTCGCGACACTCTTAGATCGCGCTCTGGAACCCGGCCGCTACGAAGTCCAATGGAACGCGCTCGACGGAGATTCGCGGTCGGCGGCGAGTGGTGTATATTTCGCACGCATTGCCGGGGCTGCCATTACGGCGACGCGGACCCTGATTCACTTAAAATAATTCCACGCTACACCGCGTTGGATCGTCGTCTGTCAACGCTGAAATACTGCGCGACTGACATGGTCTCGATCCAAGTCAAGGACTGATCCGAGTGACAGAGCTGGCCATACTGGGGGGAGTTCCCCTGCGCGCGACGGAATGGCCGCGTTACCCCGTGCTTGGCGCTGAAGAGGAAGAGGCGGTGCTGGCGGTGGTGCGGAGCCACGACCTGTCGTCTCAGATGGGCACCGCGGTGCAGCGTTTCGAAGCCGAATTCGCCGCCTACGCCGGCGCCTCCCATGCAGTCGCTACCAGTAGCGGCACAACAGCTCTGCACACTGCGCTCATTGCAGCCGTTATCGGGGTCGGCGACGACGTCATTGTGCCGGCCTACACCTTCTTCTCCACCGCCACCAGCGTACTCATGCAGAACGCGATTCCCATATTCGCAGACATCGAAACCGATACGCTCGGGCTGGATCCGACCGCAGTGGAGCAGAAAATAACCTCCCGCACCCGCGCCCTGATGGTGGTGCATATGAACGGATATCCCGCCGACCTGGATGGTCTGATGTCGGTGGCGCAGCGCCACGGACTGGTCGTAATCGAAGATTGTTCCCACGCCCATGGAGCAGAGCATCGGGGCCGACATGTGGGCACCATCGGGCATATGGGAGTGTTCAGCTTTCAGCAGAAGAAGAACCTGTCGCTGGGTGAAGGGGGTATGCTCATCACCAACGACGTCGAACTCGCAGACAAAGCCCGCGCGATCTACAGTTTCGGCAAGGTGCCGTTGGCGTACAACTACCGCATGCCGGAGCTGCACGGAGCCATCGGCAGCGTGCGACTCAAACGCCTGGATGCGGAAAACGAGAAACGCAACCGGTACGCCCGCTATCTCGACGGCGAGCTCGCTCGCATTCCGTGGATTGAACCTCAAGGTGTGCGGCCCGATACGCGGGCGGTGTATTACAACTACGTCCTGCATTATCACGAGGAGAGGATAGGCCTGGAGCGCGACCGGTTCGTGGCAGCGATCCAGGCCGAGGGCATTCCGGTGCCGCAGCTCTACGATCCGGTGTACCGCCACCATACCTTCCAGGTTCGGGACCCCTACGGTCAGGGATTCCCGTTCGAGTCTCCGTTCTACGAGACAACGTCCGGCCGCGAGCCGAGCTACGAAGACGGAACTTGCCCCGTGGCGGAGGAGTACTGCAGCAGACGTAACATCGAGCTGAAGATCCACCCCACCGCCGATACCGAGGATATCGAGCAGATAGCCGCTGCCTTTCACAAGGTGGCAGATCAGGTGGAGCAGCTTAAGGCCGCCCCCGCGGCCGTTTCCTGAAGGAGGTTTTGATGCAAGCCATCGACGTGCACGGGCATTACGGCAAGCACAATCCAAGGGGACGCACCGGGCTTGAATCCGAGATGCGCAGCGCCTCCATCGAAGAGGTGCGGGAGCGCGCGCAACAGGTGGATATCTGTTTGACGGTCGTTTCACCGCTGCAGGCGTTGCATCCATATGGGGGCGACGTGATTCGCGCCAACGAGGATGCCCGGGAGAAGGCGGAGCGCTACGACGACATTCGTTTTTGGGCAGTGCTCGACCCCTGCCGTGAACCTACCTACCGGCAGGTGGAGGAACTCCTGGTTCACGAGCGCTGCAAAGGCATCAAGATACACCCGGTCAACCACGAGTACGAGATTCGCGATCGCGGGCAGGCGGTATTCGAATTCGCCGCTGCCCACGGGGCGCTGGTGCTCACGCACAGTGGGTGCCCCGGCAGCTACCCCGAGGATTATGTTCCTTTCATCCAGCGCCACACCGAAGCGACGTTGATTCTCGCCCACCTGGGCAATAGCGCCGACGGACACCTCGGTCGCCAGGTGTACGCCATTCAACATGCCGCCACCGACAATCTCTTCGTCGATACCTCCTCCGTAAAATCGATGACCCCGAAGCTGGTGGAATGGGCGGTGGAACAGATTGGCGTCGACAAGATCCTGTTCGGCAGCGACACCCCGGTGTACGTCGCCTCCAGCCAAAAAGCCCGCATCGAGTACGCCGACCTCACCGAAGACGAAAAGCGCGCGATCCTGTTCGACAACGCCGCAAGTTTGCTGGGCGAAGTCCCGGCAGTGGCTGCGGCGGACGCAGCCGGCGGTTGAGTTTACCACCTACGCGTTGGGTTCGATTGCGCTTGAAAGGAAACTGATGAATGAAAAACTGCGTTTGTTAGTCGTCGGCGCCCATCCCGCCGACATATTCGATCAATCGGGAGGCACCATGGCCCATCACACTGGCCGCGGCGACTACGTGGGTTGCGTTGTCTTGACCCACGGGGCACGGGTGCATGACGAGGTGATGAGCGACAAGATGTTCCACCAGGACGAGGTCCCCGACGCGGACGAGCTAGAGAATCTCATGGCGGAGCGGGCCGACGTTAAGACCAAGGAGGTCCGCAAGGCCTGCCAGATATTGGGCGTGGACGACCTCTACTTCTTCGGCGCCGACGACGCCGTTCTACTGGTGACCGAGGAGAATGTTCGCCGTCTGGCGCGGTTGTTCCGCGAGCTCAAGCCCGACATCATCATCACCCAGTTCCCCAAGGAGATGGACGGCCTTGCCAACCCCCACGCCATTACCGGTCAGATCGTCTTGCACGCCTTGACACTCGCTTGCGGCGTCGATCCCGGTGATCGCCATCCTCCACATCGGGTGGCCCAGGTTTTCTACATGGGTAGTGGTGCCGCTGCCATTCCGAGAACGGTTTGGGATGCCGAGGGCGGGTATTACAATGACGTGTTTATCGACATTACCGACGTAATCGAAAAGAAAGTGGCGGCGATGGATTGTCTGGTGAGCCAGGGTTATGCTGGCGCGTATGTGCGCAAGCGGATCGAGACCAGCGACGGCGCGTTCGGGATGTACGGGAACTGTGCTTACGCAGAGGGGTATATCAAGCAAAGCGCCGAAACCCACTACTACTTGCCATTAACGGACAATGCCTTCCAGGCCACCCGCATGTCAGATCACGAGCTCATCGCCAAAAAATCGTATCGGGTGCCCATCGAATGACGAGGCTCAGGCCATGAAACAGGCAATTCTTCACGGTCCCCGCGATCTGCGCGTGGAGGATATAAAACTGGACACGGACCATCTGGAGCCGGATCAGCTTTGGGTGGAAGTCGAGGTGAGCGCCCTTTCCACCGGGACCGATCGCGGCAACTACGAAGGTGCCGAGCAGGTTCCCGGTGCGCCGGGGTATCCGCGATGGGTTGGCTACAGCAACGTCGGTGTCGTCCGCACGGTAGGATCCGCGGTACACCGTTTCGTCCCCGGCGATCGGGTGTTTTCTACCACCTCCCACGCCTCCGACTACATCGGTCGGGATGGGGATCTCATAGCCAAGGTTCCGGACGCGGTCTCCTCCGAGGACGCCGCCATGGCGATGCTCTACTTCATGGGTTTGCACTCCCTGCGCAGAGGGCATTTCGAGGCAGGAGAGGTGGTGGCGATCATTGGACTCGGCATCCTGGGTTTGACCTCCGTCGAGCTGACCCGCGCCTGGGGTGGCCGCGTGGTCGCCCTCGGCAACGACGCGGCGCGGCTGCAGCGCGCCGAGGAGGTTGGGGCCCACCTCTGCTTGCGTTCGGACGACGACGCTCTCGAGGAGCGTTTGAGCGAGTACACTAACGGCATCGGGGTTGATCTGGTCGTCCTCGCGGCCAATCCCTGGCCGGCGTATCGCGTCGGCGTCGATATCCTGCGGGAAAACGGCCGCATGGCTGTGCTCAGCCTCCCTGGCCGTGGTGAAGAGGCGCTGGATTTCAATCCACTGGCGCTTGAGTGGTTCTATGGCAAGGCGCTGACGATCATCGCGGTAAACGGCCACGCTCCCTACCGCTACCCGATAGAGGAGGAGCGTTTTTCTCTGCTGCGGAGCTGCGAGCAGCTGCTCGCCATGATGGAGGACGGGTCGCTGCAACCGGGCCGGCTGATCACCCATCGGTTGCCACCTGAGCGTATGACCGAGGCGTATGAGATGGCGTATCGCAGAGAGAAATCGATGGTGGGCGTGGTTTTCGAGTGGCGCAAAGGATGAGGCAAGCTCCCCTCGTCCGGCATCGAATTTCAGTTCTTAGTACAACTTCGCACCTGAACAGGAGACACCTGTATGATTGACCTCAGCAACTACCGCGTCATCGATCTCTCTTACGAACTGATCCCTGGCGAGCGCAAGATCGATGGCACCTACACCCATGGCACGACCTGGGTCGACCGGCCGATCGAGGTCCAGGAATTCATGGCCTACGGTGCGCGTATGCACTTCATCCAGGCACAGACCCATCTGGGGACCCACTGTGAGGCGGCCTACAAATATCTCGACGACGGTCCCGACTCGGCGCGGATGCCGCTGGAAGCATTTCTGGGCGAAGCGGCGTTCTGCGACTTCTCCGATCGCAAAGGGGGTGACGTCATCAGTGCCGAGGATTTTCAGAAGGCCGGAGTAAAAGGGGGAGATTGCGTGCTGATTCGCACCGACGCGGAGTTGCGCGGCGATTTGCCGCACATGACCAACGAATCCCTCGATTGGCTCATCGACACCGGGATCAAGCTGCTCGCTTCCGGCGGCAATCTCTTGTACGGAGCGACCTATCAGGACCATCTCGACGCGGAGCGGAAACTGCTCGAGCGTGGCATACCCACCGTCGACGCGCTCTATAACCTGGAGGAGATCCGCAAGAAGAGGGTGTTCTTCATCGCACTCCCCGTGAAGATGCAGCGCGTCACCGCTTCGTGGACCCGGGCGATCGCTCTCGAAGAAAAGGACTGAGCGAACCGATGCGGCGCTGGGTGGTTTTGGTGGGGGTTCTGGCTCTGGGGAGTGGCACCGACGGGGAAGAGATCAAACCACACTTCG
Organism: Candidatus Latescibacterota bacterium; assembly: GCA_965217095.1. GTDB lineage: Bacteria > Latescibacterota > UBA2968 > UBA8231 > UBA8231 > CAYNZV01. Next base: position 2,712,185 of record OZ244235.1, on the reverse strand, counting down.
TGGATGTGACAACCGAGGCGGGTCTGGCGTTTCGCAACTGGTTCGGAGACAGTTTCGCCAAAACCTTGTTGGAGACCACAGGCACCGGAGCTGCATTCTGCGATTTCGACGACGACGGCGATCTCGATATCTACCTGGTGAACGGTCCTGTAGGATTCGAGCATCCACGCATCAAAGCCCTTCCTCATGACCAGGTGTCCCCGGCAGACGGTTCGGAACCTAGCAACGGCCTCTTTCGCAACAACGGTGACGGCACCTTCATCGAGGTCACTGAAGCGGCAGGTGTCGGCCACCGCGGATGGGGCGGAGGATGTGTCTGCGGCGACTACGACAACGATGGAGATCGGGATCTGTTCGTTGCCTACTGGGGACCAAACGTCCTTTATCGCAACGAGGGCAACAGCACCTTTACGGACGTCTCAGTAGCTGCAGGTGTAGATGACGAGCGTTACGGACTGGGCGCGGCGTTCGGAGACTATGACAACGACGGTCTGCTCGACCTGTTCGTGACCAACTACACCGAGTTTTCCCCGGATACGGTGGTGCTCCCGGGAGAGCGCAAGGGGACCGTCTACGGAGCGATGCGGGGGGTGCCCGCCATGGCGCCACCGGAAGCCCATGAGCCGGAGGAGGACATCCTGTATCGCAATCGCGGCGATGGGACCTTCGAGGACGTCAGCAGCATGGTAGGTGTCCGAGCGGGCGTGCCCCAGAGGGGAATGGGCGTGGTGTTCTTGGACATGGACGACGACGGCGACCAGGACATTTTCGTAGCCAATGACGCGGGCCCCAACAATCTGTACGTCAACGACGGCAAGGGTGGGTTTTCAGACCAGGGCGCTGCTCTGGAGATCGCCCACGACATCGATGGGGTCAACCAAGGCAGCATGGGTGTTGCCCCTGGGGATTTCGACCAGGACGGGCGGCTGGACCTGGTGGTGACCAACTACGAAGCCCAGACGACAACGGTGCACGGCAATCGCGGCGGCTACTTCGCCGATCTCTCCTACGACAGCGGAATTGCCGCCCCTACCATCATGCCCGTCCAGTGGGGGGTCGTCGCTTTCGACTACGATCTGGATGGTGACGAGGATCTCTATATCGCCAGCGGCCACCTCTCAACTGCCCTGGACGACGTCTACCCACAATCGAGTTTCGCCCAGCGCAATCAGCTTTTTCGCAACGACGGCAACCGGTTCGTCGATGTCACCAGCCGTGCCGGCCCGGGATTGCTGCAAGTGCGTTCGAGTCGCGGTTTGGCGGCTGGGGACTACGACGGAGATGGAGACGAGGATCTGCTGGTGGTCAACAAGAATGACCTTCCCAGCCTGCTGCGTAACGACACCAGTAGCGGTCACCATTGGTTGTCGTTGCGCGCGGCGGGGTCGACAAGCAACGGGGATGGCATCGGGGCCCGCGTTCGGGTGGTGACTGCCGATCTGGCCCAGACCCGGGAGATTCGCGCCGGAGCCAGCTATCTTTCCCACAACAGTATGTGGCTCACCTTTGGCCTCGGAGAAAACGCCAGCGCCGACTCGATCGTGGTTCGATGGCCCAGCGGAGCGGCGCAGCGTTTTGCAGAGGTGGCCGCCGATCGCGTTTGGCTCATACGCGAAGCGGCCGATACGCTCGCGGAGGTCCATGCGCCCTGATCGGCGCCATGACTACTCGCGTTTCCTGCCCAATTGTCGGCAGAGCATCAAGGGGTCTCGCCCATGGCGCGCAGTATTTTTCGAGAGATCCGGCCCAGGTACTCATCGTCGCCGGATTGAGCGATTGCTCGATACTGCTCAATCGCCTCGGCCCGCCGGCCAGCATCCCTGAGCAACGTGGCTAAACCGAATCGGGGACTGGCAAAATCCGGGTCGTGGCTGATCGCCAGGCGGTATTCCGCCATCGCCTCCTCGCCGTTGCCCGCTTCCGTCAGCAATACAGCTAGGCTGTTGTGTGCCAGACTGTGATCGGGCGCAAGACGCACGGCTTCGCGAAGCGCTCGGGTAGACGCGTTCACATCTCCGGTCATCTTGAGGGTATTGCCCATGTTGAAAAACGCATTGGCATGCTGCGGACGCAGGCGCAAAACGGTGCGGTATTCGGCCAGCGCCTCCACGAACTCCGACCGGTCTCTCAGCGTATGGGCCAGCTGGTAGTGGGCGTTTACGTGATTGGGCTCCAGCTCGATCGCCCTGAGCAACGCCGCAAGCGCTTCTTCGAGCCGTAGTTTTTCTCTCAGCGCCGACCCGAGGCTGGCGTAGGTATTGGCGTTGGCCGCTCCGCTCTCAATGCCCCGACGATATACGGCAATGGCACTGTCCGCCCTTGCCGTCTCCAAAAACAGCCCGCCTAGATTGTTGTAGGACCTGGCTTTCTTGGGTTCGAGCTCGGAGCTGCGCCTGAATGCTTCCTCGGTGCCCGGCAAGTCGCCCAGCCGCTTGAGCGTGTGACCCAGATTGTATTGAGCGTCGCCGTGTGTTGGGTCTAGATCGAGGGTCTTGCGGTAGGCTTCCACAGCGGGCCTGAGCTCCCCGCGCTGGTAATACAAAGCCCCGAGACCGTAAAATGCCGGCGCGTAGCGGGGATCGATCCGTGTCGCGTGGCGAAAGGACCGCAGGGCGCCGGCTTGGTCGCCTCGACGGAGTCGTGTCGTCCCGTCCTCGACGTAGTGAGCGGCCGTCTGGAGATCGAAGCGCGGTCCCGGCTCGGTTGCCGGACCGGTTTCGGGGGCCTCTCCGCAGCAGACCAAAAACACGGTGCAGCTACTGGCGATCGCCCGAAAAACTAACATAAGATTATTGTTCTCAAACACTTAAGAGATCTTTCATGAAATCGATGAATACGGCTTCGGCGCACCCGAGCGGCGGATCGGGACCCATAGGATACGGGGCTTCTGACAACTGTTCCAGGGGCGTGTAAAACGCCCTTCCGCCCGGATCTGCCGACTTCGATGCGCATCTTGCAACCTCAAATCCAGGCTTCGGTTAGAGCGGGACGGCACCTTGCTCGCCAGAGTTGAAAAAATATTTGACTTTCGACATCTCCATTCTTACAATCTGCATAGATATGCTTGTCGTTTTTCAGGCGTAAACATATGCAACATAGATGGAAGGAGGTGAAAAAACAAAAGAGACTGGAAGGATGAGTTTCTGTTTGAAACGCCTGAACATTAAATTCGCGTGGTTGAGTCGTACCTACCTTGATGGAGGAAAAACACAGCATGAAGCTGCAGAAAATTCTTGTGGGTATCGTCGCAATAGCCTGTGTGACCGTCGGTTCTGGGTTCGCGCAGGAGCTGACCGGTCTTCCTGCGCAGCCTGGGTTCGAAGGTGAATACTACGTCCCGACCAGCACCGATATCAATCCGCTGATCATGTCCACTCAGGACATAAGCTGGGACGGCAGTGGCAGTGTGGATATCAATGTTAATTTGAACCAGCGCGCTCGCGTCTGGATCGCCATCTATCGCATTGGCAGCACCGAGACCGGCCAACGCGGTCCGTTCGGTGCGTGGCTGCGCTTGCAGCCCCAGGATCTCTACGTCTGGAGCAATGGCGTCGGCACCGGCCAAGATATGGAATCCGGCAACAATACGATCACCTGGGACGGCAACGATTTCGAAGGCAATGCCGTCGGGCCCGGAAGCTACGAGTTCGACCTCGTCGGTTGGAACATTCTCGATGGGGCCTCCCTCGCCGGGGTCCACGGTCGAGGTTTTGGCGACAACATCATCGATGTGCGCTACGACCCGCCCGAAGTCTGGTCCCAGGAGTACGATCGCGATGCGCCGCAGTACGGCGGGCACAAAATGGGCGACATTATGTATAGCCGCCTGGCTGACGATTTTATATCCAATCCGAACGCCTGGGAGCGCTGGGACTACAACAGCGTCGTGGATTTTGAGGGTGCCCAAACCACGAGCGGCATGCGCGCCGATCCCGAGGATACCGAAAACTTTTACACCAGCAATCGTTCTGGCGAGCAGGCCGGTCTCTACAACATGACCATCAACCGCGCCGCCAAGGCGTGGGATGCGAACACGGACTGGGCCGACAACGGTTTTGCCGCCGTCGCCGATCCCCAGATCCGAATGTATCAGTTCGAAATCTACAAGGATATGCTTGTAAATCCGAACTGGAGCACTGCCGACGTACCCGCCAGCTCCGTCGAGATTTTCGACAAAGCGTCCGGTGAAGTCACCCAGCAGTTCGACATCTCCGAATGGTTCACCAACGTTGGTGTTGACGATGAAGGCAACGAGACGTTGGCCGCCGGCGGACCCGGCAACATCTCCATGGACGAGTCCGGGATCTGGACCTCCGGTTGGCTCTCGACGAACCTGATCAAGATCGATTGGAACGGTGACATCATCTGGGTCAACCGCGCCGGCGACCTGGTCGGTGACCGCGTCACCTACGAGCAGGCGGCCGAGAGCGGTTTGGCCGTGGAATCGTCCTACCCGATTCGCTTCAACAACGACGTCAGCGGCAACTCGGCGATTTTCAGCCCGCGGCACAACTCGCTGGGTAATGTCTACTCTGCTGTGGGTCGCGACGGCACCGGGTTTTATCACATTTTCGTGGATCCGGCATCGGTCGTACCCAAGAATCCGTCCAATGGAACCTATATAGAAATGATTCAGAACGACGGCTTCAGGACAGGCGGAAGTCCGTTACGGGGACCGAACTACGGCAGCCGCGGCAAGTGGGACGGATTCTACACGGGTTCCAATGTTGAGCTCGAAACATTACAAGCGGGGCAAGCCACGGACACGAAGTTTGGTCCGCAGGCGATGTTCTTCCTGCCCTATGACTCGGTTTCGGGTAAGCTGGGCACTGGCGTAACGGCCGTCGAAGAGGTGGAGAGCGCCGGAACGCCGGACAGCTATTCGCTGAGCGATGCCTATCCGAACCCGTTCAACCCCGAGACCACCATCGAGTTCAGCGTGCCGACCGATGGTTACGTCAAGGTTGACGTTTACAACACAGCCGGTCAGTTGGTCAACAGCCTGGTGGACAAGGACCTCTCCGCCGGCGCTTACAAAACCACCTGGGATGCTTTGACTCAGGATGGCCAGCAGGCCTCCAGCGGTGTCTATTTCTACAGAATGGAAGCCGGTGATTTCACCGACACCCGTTCCATGACGCTGCTGAAGTAAGCCTTACCTTTTTCACAGTTTCGCGCTATAGGGGTGGATTCGCAGAATCCACCCCTATAGTTTTTTTATGCCTATTCTGATGTGAACTTCGGGCAAGTCGAATCCAGCTAGACTTCCCCAAACCTTTCATCTCGCGTCGATGAACGACCCATCTCCATGGAATTTCCTAACCTCCGGCCTGGGGATCGGCTACGTCGAAACGCTAGGCGAAAACTCCTCCGTTTGAAACGATCGCCGGGGCGCACGGGTGGTACCGCACTCCGCTGCCCTGTGGATTGCCCGAGTCAACTGAACCATCCTTGCACGGCCATCGAGGCGATACGACCGGGTAGATGAATCCACAGAATCTCGAATTCGACCAAGAGCCAGCGCCCTCGCGCATCACCGTTCGGGCTCTCCTTCTGGGCCTGGCGACGATCCTGGCGACCTTCTACTACGTTATCCAGATAGCCCAGCGGCAGGGTTCCGGGACGTATGTGCAAGCCCAGTACCCCATGGCAGCCTTCATGCCGTTCGTGGCCTGGCTGTTTCTCAATATCCTGCTGAAAATGGCCTGCCCGCGTTTCGCCCTCAAGCGGGGTGAGATGCTGACCCTCTTTGCCATGACCTGGGTAGTGGCCACCATACCGGCATGGATCGGTCCATGGGTTTCAATATTATCCTCCCCGGCCCAGTTTGCCACCGCCGAAAACCAGTGGGCAGTTACCATCTTCGGCCATCTGCCGTGGCATCTGTTCCCGGCAGCGACATCCCATGTCATCGATCACCTCTGGTACGGACTGCCTCCGGGGATGTCCGTTCCTTGGGGCGAATGGATCTGGATCATTGCGGCCTGGCTCGGAGCTGCGGTTGCGGTGGTGATCTTCGGGTTCTGCCTCTTCATCCTGTTCCAGAAGCAGTGGCAGGAGGCGGAGAAACTGACCTATCCCCTGGCGCAGATGCCGCTGGACCTCACGGCCGGCTTCGACGGCCCCCGCCGACTCCCGCGGACCTTCCGGACGAAAACCTTCTGGATCGGGTTCGCGGTTGTTTTCGCGCCCCAACTATACAACATAGCCACCTATTTCTCGCCCGGTCTGCCCGCAATCGGGCTGTTCTGGACCTATTACATGTTTCAATTCGAAGACGGGTTGTTCACCGGTTACATCCGCGTAATGCCGTTGATGTTGATGGTGATCTATCTGTGCCCGGTAGACATTCTCGGCAGTATGGTTCTGTTCCACTGGATCGCCTTCTTCAAAGGTGCTGCAATGACGCGCTTCGGCACGCCGGATCTCGGGTTTTCCGGCGTGAGCGCCGCCGGCCGTTTCAGCGAGGGACAGCTAATATTGAAGACCGAGAGCCACGGTGCTCTGGTTTTCCTTTTCGTGTGGTCGCTCTGGATAGCACGCCAGCATCTGCGAGCTGTGTGGGTGCAGGTTCGCACCGGAAAAGGGGACCTCAGCGAGGTTGCTCTCTACCGGGTTGCCACTATCGGCATGCTGGTATCTGCTGCCGGCGTGATTCTCTTCGCCGCTTACATGGGGGTGAGCGTACCGCTGGCCATGGGTGTATTCGGACTGATGGTGATCGCCTACTTCATGACCGTAAAGCTGCTGGCGGCCAGCGGTATCGCCTACATATATCCGGATCGCCCGTACATGAAAGGAGAGTCTTTCTTCACCGAGTTGATCGGATCCATATATATTTCTCCACAGAGACTGGTGCCCTTCAAGATCCTCACCAGCTACCTCTTCTTCGGCCATTTCACCATCCCTGCATGGCCGGCTATGGGACACCTGTCCCGGATCTTCTCCTTCCGAAAGCAATTGGGATGGGTAGTGGCAGTGATATTTTGCGCCTTTCCAGTCGGATTCATCGTCGCAGCATGGGCGACGCTCGATCTCTCCTACGACGAGGGTGGGACCCTGTTTCTCGGCGAACGCCACACCTGGTTCTTCGACGGAATCACCTATCTCGTGCAAAACCCGATCGTTCCCAACCTGGGAAAATGGCTGCTCTGGGTTGGCGGTTTTGCCGAAGCTGGGCTCATAACCTTTCTGCGTGCCCGGCTCCACTGGTTTCCGATTCACCCCATCGGGCTGATTTTCCAAAGCACCCACGCGGCCTGGTGGTACTGGATCAATTTCCTGTTGATCTGGATCATCAAAATGACCTTGCTGCGCTACGGTGGGGTCAGGGCCTACCTGGCGGGAAAGCCGTTTTTTTACGGACTTGGCATCGGCTACGTGGTCGGCGTGATCCTCTCCACCTTCGTGGATACGATCTGGTTTCCCTCGGAGGGCCACCGGGTGCACTGGTGGTAACCGCGAAGGTGCAGTTCTTTTAGGTTTTTCGAGATTCGTTTCGTATATTTTCCCGAATGTGGCCGCAACCTGAATCACCCGAATCAGGAATCGCGACGGCCATGGGAAGGGTCAGCTATTGCAGATGCTCGGAGTGCGCTCGCTACTGCCGGTAATCCTAGTTTTTTTGTGCCTCACGACGGCAGACGCCCAGCGGCTATTGCTGAATCAGGTCGATGAGTCGCGGTCGTATCTGCGCATTCCCGGTCCGGCGTACCGCGGCTTCGCCGTGGAGACCTTCGAAAACTCGCACGGACACGCATTTCCGTACGACGAGGCGCCCAAGGCATACTACAGCAACATGGGCGACTACCTCACCACGGGTTATGACGTCTATCAATGGCTCGAAACCCGCAGGCCCGGACAGGAATTTGGCAGCGCCCTCTTCAAGGCCAACGGCGAGAACAATCCGAGCGGTGCGTGGAACAAGGTGTTCGATAACCTCCTCGTCGCCAAGGATGGGTATGGCGACTGGGGGTACGTCGCCATGGCGGGCGACGCGTTGATTGCCCGCTTCACTCCTCTGACCTTGTCGAAAACCAACTTCAATGGGGTGAGGCTCGATATCTCCAGCCCTCGCTTGAAGATCAGCACCCTCGCATCCCGCCAGGAACGACCCGGCACGAACTTCAACTATCAGCCAACCTGGAAGGGGGTGGATGGTTTCCAATTCGCCGACGATTCCACCATGCTGATGGGCAGTCGAGTTGTCGCCGACCTGGGGTTGCTGCAATTGGGTGGGAATTGGGTCAATCAGCATGTCTACAACAGCCTTGAGCCGGGAGGCAGCAATCTCAAAGGGACCTTGCGAACGGATCAGCCGCTGATGGACCATCTCATCATCCGCTTCTCCGACGATTCGCCAAATGACGGCATGGGGGGACCGATTATTCACGACGTGCAGCTGATTATTGACGACGAGCCTCGTCCGGATATGGTGCCGCGGGTGGTGCGCCAGCAGGCCGGGGCTACCGAGCAGATAGGTTCCACCTCGGCGGCTACGGGTAAATTTCGACCTGCCCCCTACACCCGTCCGGCGGCCGGCGGAGCGGTAGACCAGGGACGTTTCGCTGGCACCCTTTTCTACCGGGATCGCGAGATCCCGTTCTACTCAGATTTCCTAACCCGGCTGGATCACGAGGAGGGTATTGATGTTTCCAAAGTAGCCCACATCCCCGGACTGGTCCGAATCCAGGTTCACTCCGCAGGCGAAATCCTCCAGGCCGATGGTCCCGACCAATTGATTTACATCTTCGACCTGACCCAGGAGGCGTCGATGCAGGAGGTGGAGGTGGATGCCCTTGTGGGCGGCGATTACAAGGTAGAAGTGGCGATGCTGACGCTGGTTAACCCGAGGGGCAAGACCTACAACGCCCAGTTCACCAGCACCTACTACAAGACGGTTGCCCGGGCGCGAGGAAATCCCAGCGATCTTTCGAATCTCAAACGGTTGCGCTTTCACGTGGGTGAAGATACCGGCCAGTTCATCTACAGTGCCGACATGTCGCTGACCCTTCCCGGTCTCGAGGTCGTCGGGGAGTACGCCCGTTCCACGCTCTACGGAAAATTTCCCGCGCACGCGGACCGGACTCGCGCCTTCAAACAAGCGCCCCGCATCTCGGATCGCGGCGATGCATGGTATCTCAACGCCACCCACTGGTTTGATCGCGGCGCCATAGGAGGCGAGCTCTTTTCCATCAATCCCGACTATACAACCGAGCTGCGCACCTATCTGCCGTGGGAGGTCGGGATCAACTACACCAATCTCCACGGCCTGACGAACAGCACCTTCTACTGGCAAACAGTCGACGATAACGATGATGGTGACCGCTATCCCGATGCCCGCGCCGGTAACCTGATCGGCTTGCCCAACGACAGTCGCGCATTTGATCTGGATGGTGTGCTCTTGGGTCTGGACAGCGACAACGACGGCACCTCCGAATTGAACCGCAACCTCAACGCCATTCCCGATGTCGACGAGCCGTTCTTGATGTACGATGTCGAGCCGAGAACCTATGCCTACGGGTTTGATCGTGATAACAACGACGTTCCGGATTACCGCGAGGACGATGGTGTCGTCGACTATCCGTACGACTTCGATCAACAGGGATATCACCTGTTTGCCCAATGGGCACTCACGCAGCATTGGTCACTGAGCCTCGGTCGCTATGATGTGGGTCAGATCGCGGGACCGGGACACAACAACTCCACCTACGGGGTGCTGAACTACCGCAAGGACACTGTCCATAGGCTACGCAAGATCTTCTTCGAGAACCACTTTCGCCGGGTGCAGGACGATATCTTCGACGAGTTCAAGGAGGTGGACGATATCCCGGTGCGGGGTAGCCCATTCAGTCAGCGCGGTCTGGTCGTAGGCGCGTTCAGACCTGGTACCCCCCCCCAATTTATTTCGCGCTTTCAGCCCGACTTGGTGCTGTATCAGGATAGCTACGTGAACGAGAGTTACATCGAGAGCCATGTGAAGCCGTTCGCGGGATGGGATATCGTCCAGAAGTTGCGGCTGCGAATGAACTGGCAGCAGGGTGGAAGACTGGGCCCTGGACAATTCCAGCGCGAACGCCGGCTCGACTACTGGACCTGGGTTAGCCGGGTGCAATACAAGTGGATGCTGGGTAGCCTGCGAATCACCCCCCAGTACAAATTTATGCTGCTGCGCCTGACGGATCAGGAACGGGACGCCGATCTTCAGCTGGAGACTCGCAGCATACCGATTCTGAGGATACAATATCCCCTGCTGCCCCGCACTCACCTGCAATTGGGCATTCAGGGTCTGGGTCCACTGCCGTACCGGCGACATGAGCGCATTTCCCGTCTCGAGAGTTTTGAGCAGCGCACCACTTTTCTAACCGTTACCAACAAGACCCGCTATTTTGGCTACGATCTCATCACCGTGTTTGGCGTCAACAGAGACCAGAAGACCTACGACGACAAAGGCCAGATCTTCCGCAACTTCGATACCTGGACTGTGTTCGCCAGGGCACTCCTGGGATTCACCGAGTTTGGCCGTTTGATCTAACCTATCGTGCGGCCGCAGTGACCCCGTACCATGGCACACCGGCATGAATCTTCGACCGAGAATTGTTCTTCCGGTGGCAAGGGGCAGACATTGCAGGGACCGCTGCACTACTCTGGCGCCGTTCTTGCTCCTGATCGTTGGCGCGCTAACAACTGAAACAGGGGTCGCACAGACCCTGCCGCTCTCTGAGATCGCGGAATCGCGTCTGTCGATGCGTCACCAGCGCGCGCCGTACCGCAACTTCGCTTATAACAACTGGTCCAGCTACCCGAACCACACCTTTCCTTACGAAGATGCTCCCAGGGCGATCTACGGTGGCATGGGCCACTATCTGATTACCGGCTACACCGCTTACGAGTGGCTCGAAACCCGGCGTCCGGGCCAGAAGTGGGGCAGCTCTATCTTCAAGGATGCGCGGCTTGCGGGCTTATCCAAAAGCGAATGGGTCACCATCTTCGACAGCATGCTCGTGGGCAAGGACGGATATGGGAACTGGGGTTACAGCCTGATTGCCGGGGATGCGCTGTTGGCGCGCTTGACTCCCTTGACGTTGTCGAAAGCCAACTTCAACGGGTTTCGGATGGACGTGGCCACGGCGCACCTGCAGTTCACCGGCATGGCTTCTCGCTTCGAGCGGCCCCATTCCTATCAGCATGTTGTCGTGCCCTGGCTCGTCAACGACGACTATCACATGGCGGACGATTCCACCCTCATGCTGGCGGGGCGTACGCAGGGGCAGCTCGGGCGATTACAATTGGGATTGAATTGGGTCAACCAACATCTTTACCAGAGCACCAAAACGGGGAATACCCTCAAGGGCATACTCCGCCCCGGGCAGGCATTGATCGATCAGGTTCTGGTGCGCATCTCCGACGACTCCCCGTTGGACGGCAGCGGTGGTGCGTTGGTACAGGACATTCAAATCCGCGTCAACGGCGAATTGCGGCCCGATCTCAAGCGGGCACCGATCCGCCATACCAGTGGTGCCCAGATCCAGGTGGGGCGAATCTCGGCGGCAACCGGCGCGTTTTCACCTATAGCCTACAACGGGCTGAGCTACGACACGAGTATCGAGGGGCTCACCTTCTACCGCGAGCGGGAGACCCCCCTCTACGCCGATTACCTCTACCGGCTTGATCACGAAACGGGAATCGACGTATCCGGCAACACGAATATAGACGGTCTCTTATCCAGCTTTGAGGTCTTGCCTATGGATGGGGCGTTGCAGGTAGACGGCAACGAACAGCTCGTCTACCTGTTCGACCTGACCGGGGCGAGTTCCCCGCAATCCGTCGAGCTCGAGGCGATGTTGGCGAACGACTACAAGGTCGAGGTCGCCCTTTTGAGCAACCGGAATCCTCGGGGCAAGGGGTACCACGCCCAGTATATCAGCTCCTTCTATCGCACGGTGGCGCGCGCAAAAGGTAATGTGAGGGATCAAACCAACATAAAGCAGCTGCGAATCCCGATCGACGAGAACACGGGCCAGTTCGTCTACAGCGCCGATTTTCAGCTGCAAACCCTCGGTCTGGAGATCAACGGGGAATTCGCTCGGTCAGCGTTGCACTCACGTTTTCCCGCCCACGCGGACCGAGAGCCCGCCTTCAAAGAGGGAGCTCACTCAGCTGACCGCGGGAATGCCTATTTCATCAACGCAACTCGCTGGTTTGGCCGCGCGCGGTTCGGGGCCGAGTATTTCTCGATCAACCCCGAATTCCAGACCGAGATGCGCACCTTCTTGGATCCCAGCTATACCATCGGCTTGACCAATCTCTACGGCCTGGCCAATCGCACCTTGTACTGGCAGCTGGTGGACGACAACGAAGATGGGGACGCGTACCCGGACCGGCGCATCGGCAATCTCCCCGGACTTATTCACGACGCCAAGGCGTACGATATCGACGGGGTGTTTCCCGGTCAGGATGAGGATCGAGACGGAACGCCGCGAACCAACCGCAACTTGAACAGGGTTCCGGATTACGAGGAGCCGTTCTTGATGTTCGACATCGAACCGAACGAGTACATCTACGGGCTCGATCGGAATAACAATGATGAACCGGACTTCAGGGAGGACGACGGCGCCGTCGACTATCCGTACGACTACGACCAGCGTGGGTACCACCTGTTCGGCCAACTCGACCTGATGAAAGGCTGGAAGCTGGCCGCCGGTCTGCATCGGGTGGATGAGGTGGCGGGTGGGGGCCGCAACCATTCTTCTTATGCCATTCTCAGTTTTCGACGGGAGGGCGTAGCAAGGATCCGGCGCATCTTCTTTGAGAATCACCTGCGGCGGGTGCAAGACGACATATCCGACGAGTATGTCGCGGTCGACGAGATTCCCATACGTCAGGGGGCATTCGGTCAGCGTGGCCTCACATTTCATTACGTGCAGCAGGATGGCTCTCTGCCTCCGCCGCGGTTCGTGCAACGGTTTCGCCGCGATCCGGTATGGTACGCCGACAGTTACGTGAACGAGTCCTACGGCGAGGCACGGGTGCGTCCCGTTCCCAACCTCGAACTGATCCAGGAGCTACGCATGCGTTTCAATTGGCAGCAGGGAGGACGTATCCACAACGGGCAGTTTCAACGCCAGCGCCGACTAGACTTCCTGTCATGGGTGGGGAGCATTGACTACAAATACTTCTGGGGGCGTTTGACCATCCAACCGCAGTTCAAGTTCATGCTGCTGCGGCTCGTGGATCAGGAACGGGATGTAAACTTCACCTCGGAGACCCGCTCTATTCCCATACTGCGCCTCTCCATGCCGCTGATGAGTCGCACGGTTCTACAAGCCGGCGTTCAAGGGTTGGGACCGCTACCGTATCGCCACGACGATCGGATTGCCAAACGAAACAGTTTCGAGCAGCGAACCTCTTTCGTGACGCTGACCAACCGCAGCGCCTATTTCGGCTACGAACTGGTGACTATTGTCGGCGTTGGTGAAGACGAAAAGAGATTCAAATCCGAAATCCGGAATGTTCGGGATTTCCACGACTTGACCTTCTTCCTGAGAGCGATCGTAGGTTTTACCGAATACGGCCGCCTCATCTAAGACTTCAGAAATCCATCGCTTGGTCTTGGGGGGGTGGACCGCGTCCTTCCCACAGCCGTAATTCATCCGGTTCACACTAAGAGAAGACATCGATGCAGACTGCCGACGCTGTTGTTGTCGGCGCCGGTATCAACGGCGCCTCCACCGCATACAACCTCGTAAAACGAGGCGCCGGTACCGTGGTCCTCATCGAGAAGCAGCTTCTTGCTTCGGGCGGAACCGGTCGCTCCGCGGCGATCGTGCGCCAGCACTATTCCACCCCCGAGCTGGTGAAGATGGTGCGTCGCAGCGTGGAGGTGTTCCACCATTTCGACGACGAAATCGGGGGGGACTCCGGATTCACCAATACCGGTTGGGCGTTCCTGGTTCCAGAAGAGGTGAGCGACGGCTTGAGTGTCAATCTGGAGATGGGTCGGCGGCTGGGAGTGGACGTCCGCGAGATCAGCCGGGAGGACCTTCTGGAGCTGGAGCCCCGCATCGAACTGGGCGATGTAGACCGCATCGCCTACGAACCGGGTTCCGGATATGCGGACCCGCGGGCAACGACCCACAGCTACGTGCGGCGCTTCATGGAGCTGGGCGGACATCTGCAGCAGCTGTGCTCGGTTACCGGCCTGCAGCTGGAAGGGGTCCGAATTGCGGGGGTCGAAACGGAGAATGGTCCCATTTCCACCACTGTGGTGGTGAATGCGGCGGGGCCCTGGTCCGCTCGGCTGGCGGCGATGGCGGGGGTTACACTGCCGCTCAAGGTCACCCGGGAGGAGGAGATTATCTACGCGACTGTCGCCGCGGGGGGACCGCCGCGGCTTTGTTTCTCCGATATGGCCAAGGCGATCTACTACCGCCCGGAGGGGAAAGATCACACCCTGGTGGGCCGCGGTTTTCCGAAGCAGTACGAATACGTGGCCCCCGACGGCTACGACCAGGTCGTGGATGTGGCATTCATCGCCGAAACCGAGCAGCTATTTCATCAGCGCCTGCCGGCACTGGCTGGGTCGCTGGCGCTCAACTCCTACACCGGGCTTTACGACGTGACCCCCGATTGGCACCCGGTCCTCGGCGGCGTCGACGGTGTCGAGGGTTTCTACCTCTGTGCCGGTTTCAGCGGTCACGGATTCAAGATAGGTCCGGCCGTCGGTGAGTTGATGGCGGAAGAAATCATGGACGGCGGCGCCCACACCGTCGACCTCAGCCGCCTTGGAATCGATCGCTTCGACACGGGGGCCTTGATCGAAGCCGCTTACGGTGCGAATCGGGCCTGACTCGCCCGCATGTTGCGTGGTAGCGCCCTCCCACTCCATATCGTATCGCGCACTGGTCCTTGGGTGCATCACCATCGCTTTAAACCTCTACTACAACATCCAGATCGCGGCACGGGGTTCGGGCGCGACGGTAACTGCTCAATTCCCCATGGCCGCGTTCATGCCGTTTGTGATCTGGATCCTGATCAACCTCGTGCTCAGGCTGATTGCGCCTGCCTTGGCGCTGCGCCGCGGCGAACTGTTGACCATCTTCACCATGACCTGGGTCGTAGCGGCGATCCCCACCTGGATCAGTTCCTGGAGCTCGGCGCTGGCGACTCCGACCCACTACGCGGATTCGGAGAATCAGTGGGCCGAGTCATTCTTCAACTACCTTCCGTGGCACGTCTTTCCCGAAACCACCAGCAGGGTGATCGAGAATTTTTGGTACGGCCTGCCAGAGGGAATGCCATTGCCATGGGATGGATGGATCGGGGCGATCCTGCAATGGTTCGGGGTCTCCCTCGCAGTTGTGGTCTTCGGGTATTCAGCAATGGTCCTGCTGCGCAAACAGTGGATCGAGGCGGAAAAGCTCACCTACCCGCTGGCCCAGTTGCCGCTGGACATTACCCGTACTGAGACGGGCAGTCGTTTGCCATACCTCTTCTATCAGAAACTCTTCTGGATCGGTTTTGCCGTCGTTACGCTGCCCCTGCTCTACAACATTACAACCTACTTCACGCTCCAGCCATCCTTCGATCTTTTCTGGACATATCACCTGATCGTGTTTCGCGAAGGAGTGATCTTCTTCATCCGCGTCATGCCGTTGATGTTGATGGTGATCTACCTGTGTCCGGTCGATATCCTCGGCAGCATGGTGCTCTTTACCGTGCTGGTCATCTTGAAGACCTACGTCATCGTTCTATTCGGTGGCTTGCCCGACTTCGATCTGCATCCCACCAGCGGCGGCAACATGTTCAATGAGCGTTCGATCGTACTGAATATCGAAAGCCACGGAGCGCTGATCTTTGTTTTCTTATGGTCTCTGTGGGTCGCCCGTGGGCATCTCAGGAATACCTGGCTGCAGGTTCGATACGGCCACGTCGTTGATGGAGGTGTCGGGGAGGTCCGCTTGTATCGGTGGGCACTTGGCGCCATGCTGGGGTCTGGCATCTATGTGGTGTTCTGGGCTGTTTCACTGGGCGTGACCCTACCCATGGCGATAGGCAGCTTTGCGCTCACCGTGATCGGTTACCTGGTAACCATGAAAATGATTGCTGCCAGCGGCGTCGCCTACATCTATCCCAACAGGCCCTTCCTGAAGGGAGAGATCTTTGTGCTGGAACTGGCCACAACTCACGTGGCGCCGCAGAACCTTGTTCCGTACAAAGTTTTTACCAGCCATGCTTTCTTTGGCGGTTTCATCATTCCCGCCTGGCCCGCCATTGCCCACCATCTGCGCATCTTCGACCCCAGGTCGAAACCGGTGCGTATGGTCGCCATCGTGCTGGCGGCGTTCACGCTGGGTTATGCGGTTTCAACCTGGGGCGTCCTGGACCGGGGCTACACCGACGGTTCTACCGGCGGATATCACGAGATGTATCGCGGGCTCGTGATGCGCCTCAACGAGCCGACCGAACCCAACCTGCTAACCTGAATAATTCATGAATCCGCACCAAGCGAACGAATTCGGTGCGCTGGTCAATGGCTGGACGTTTTGGTAGCGGGTTGATCGAGTGCTGTCGGTCGTCGAGGTGTTGTCTGGGAGATCTGAGCCTCTTTTGGATGTCATTGGGACAGTCGGGTCCCTTGGTGGATCGTGTGCGTGGATGTAGTGGGACATCGCAAAGCATCATGAGGTGTCGAGGTTGAGGACGACGGTGCGCATCAGATCCTTGAGCGGGTATGACGTCGGAAAGTGAAAACGGACCTTGGTGGCTTGCTCCCGCACGCGGGCGCCGATTTTGAGCACCCGGAGTTGGATCGTGTTAAAGTTGGACGTCGTCCATTGGGTGCCGCGCATGCCAATCTGTTGGATCGTGTGCAGCAGCACGTAGGCCGCGCTGTGCAGGAAGAGGCGAAATTGGTTGGCCGAGAAGCGGTGGCAGGAGGTGCGGTCGGACTGCAGGTAGGTCTTGTGATTCTTGATGAAGCCTTCCGACCGCCCACGAGCGCAGTAGATCTCCTCATACAGAAACTCGGGAGTGCGGTTGCGGATATTGGTCACCACGAAGCGCGGGTTGGCTTTGCCTTGTGTGATCTCGGCCTTGTAGATAATCTGGCGCGGTCGGGGCCAGCTCTTGGCCTGATACTCGAAGCGGTCAAAAAGCCGCACCGGTTCATCGCTCTGCTCGGCCAGCGCCGCCACCAGCTCCATCAGCGGTTCGCCGAGTGCCTTGAGCTTGTTGTTGATCGCCTGTCCCAGAATGAAATCAATACCGTATCCGTCGCACAGGTCGTGCACCTCAGGGGTGCTGAAGTGTGAGTCGCCTCGTAAGGTGATCTTCGTCTTCGGCCACACCATGATCAAATGATCCAACACGCGTTTGAGGATGGCTACCGCCTCTCGGCCTCGCATTCTACGACCGGGTCGCAGCAGCGTCGTGATCAATTTGCCCGACTCCCCTTCGTAGAGATGGACCGGAAGGTAGCAATACTCGTCATAGTAGGCATGGAACAACGTGAGTTGCTGGGCGCCGTGTGCCGGATCGTCCGTGTCGTCGATGTCGATGGTGAGCTTCTTGGGCGGCTGGTCGTAAGACTCGATGAATATTTCCAGCAAAGCGAGCCCGATGCGATACAGATCCGAGCGGCTGACACTGTTTTCCAAACGAGACATGGTTGGTTGACTGGCCAAATCGTCTCCCGTCAGAGGCAGACGGTCGCACGCGGTTTTCAGACCCGGATCGCAACGCAGGTCGTCACTGTCATTGGTACTCGTAGCCACAGGCGATCTGGAATACGCGCTGCCGGATGAGGTCAGTATACGTATGGTCGATATAGCTTTGATGTCGACGATCCGACATCGCCGCCACGATTCGGTCGACGATCCCGGTGCGGGCTTCCGCTGGTCGCAGAAGCAGGGCGCCCCCATCACTGGTGGTCATGCCACCGTCAAAATCAGCTTCGATGCCCGAGATGTTTGCAAACGATAGCGCGATCTGCGAAGTTTCCATCTGCGGTGGCCCTCTTGATTGGTTGTTGTTTGTGGGTAACCCTAACGTAGGGCAAAACAACCAGTTGTACAGAGGCTCACCGCATTTTTATGAATAATTCAGGCTAAAGTGGGGGGTCTGGCTGTTTGGGTTCGGTGAAGCGGCGGTCATTACCCTATGGGCTCGTTACCATTGGTTCGCCGTGCATCCTATCGGGCTCATATTTCAGTCGACCCACGCCACTTGGTGGTTCGGATTCAACTTCCTCATCGCCTGGCTCGTCAAGTTGGTGCTGTTGCGGTATGGCGGCGTTCGTGCCTACCTGGCCGGTAAACCGTTTTTTTACGGTCTCGGTATCGGCTACGTCTTCGGCGTACCTGTCAACTATTGTAGACGCGATCTGGTTTCCTGATTCCCCCCACCGCGTTCACTGGTGGTGAAATCACCAGCTGATTATTTTCTCGGCGCTCATGACTGCCCGCATCGCCATCGATACCGGTGGCACCTTCACTGATTTGGTCCTGCTCGACCCGCAAGGACAACTCCACTTTCACAAGGTTCCCAGCACCCCCGACGACCCCAGCCGGGCGCTCGTTGACGGGGTGTGCCAACTAGTCGAACGGGCCGGATACGCGCGCAGTAATCTGGATCTCCTGATTCATGGAACCACCGTCGCAACCAACACCATTCTGCAACGGAACGGCGCCCGCGTTGCGTTCCTGACGACCGAGGGATTCCGCGACGTCCTGCACATCCAGCGACAGGATCGCCCGCAGATGTACGATCTGCGCGCTCGCCGGACAGAACCGCTGGTGCCGCGGCACCTCCGTCTGGAAGTGCGCGAGCGTCTCGGCCCAAAGGGAGAAGTCGAGCTCCCCATCGATCTCGCAATGCTTATGCAGTCGCTGGCCCAACTGCGAGAACAGAATATAGAAGCGGTGGCGGTGGGATTGCTTCACAGTTACGCCAATACGACCCACGAACGGGAGGTCGGCGAGATTGTTGCCCGCGAACTGCCAGAGGCGAATGTCTGTCTTTCCCACGAGCTCGCCCGCGAGCGGGGGGAGTACGAGCGTTTCAGTACCTGCGTGATGAATGCCTACGTGCAACCGGTGATGTCCCGTTATCTGGAACGGATCGAAGAAGGATTGAACCAAGCCGGAGTAGACGCGCCCCTTTTTGTGATGAAATCCAACGGTGGTACCATGTCCGCCAAAGCAGCGGCGCAACAAGCGGTGTTCACCATCCTCTCCGGACCTGCCGGAGGCGCTGTGGCAAGCTGCTCCATTTCGGAGTCGTGCTCGGATCAGAACTTGATCGCGGCGGATATGGGAGGCACCAGCTTCGACGTAACCGTTATCCACCAGGGCAACGTACACTTCGCCCGCGACGCGGAGATGGGTGGACTGGCACTCAAGGTGCCGATGCTCGACATCCACACTGTCGGAGCCGGCGGCGGCAGTATAGGTTGGATTGATGCGGGCGGATCCCTGCGAGTCGGGCCCCAGTCCGCCGGTGCGCATCCAGGTCCCGCCTGTTACGGAAAAGGGGGCGAGCTGCCAACCGTCACCGATGCCAACCTGTTGTTGGGACGACTCGCAACCGGGACGCTCCTGGGAGGCGGGTTGGAGCTCGATCTCGAAGCGGCCCGTCGCGCAATGCACGATCATCTAGCGGGGCCGTTGGGCTTGAAGTTAGAAGCGGCTGCTGAGGGATTGATACGTGTGGTGAACGCTACGATGACCGCTGCCATACGCAAGCTTACGGTCGAACGGGGACATGATCCCAGGGACTTCACTCTCTGCGCCTACGGCGGAGCCGGCCCATTGCATGGTTCTGAGCTCGCCGCGGAAATGGGCGTCCGAGAAACCCTGATTCCAGTTGCCCCTGGCGTAACATCAGCCATCGGTCTTCTCCAATCGCAACTACGAGAGGACAGGGTGCGCACGGAAGTAGGACCCCTCGACTCATTTTCTTGGGAGCAACTCACGGCCGCCATCGAAGAGTTGGAACGCGATGCCGGTAGGCAGCTGGCTCTGGCAGGTAGTGGGACGCCGACCACCCAATGTCGGTTCGGGCTGCGATATCTGGGTCAGGGGTACGAGTTGCCGGTGGAGGTGTGCTGGCAGCCGCTGGATCTAACGCAGGTCGCGGCCGATTTCCACACCGCGCATGAGCGCGCTTTCGGGTTCAAGCGTTTCGATCAAACCGTAGAGCTGGTCAACATCTGGGTGTCGATGGAAACAGACTCAAACGCCGTCCAACTACCCCAATGGCCGTCGCGTCCCGAGCTACAGCGGGTTGGCAATCGAAACGTTGTGTTTCGCGGGAAATCCCATCCCACACCGGTCTTCAAGCGCGACGCCATGGGAGCCGGTACAGAGCTCGAAGGTCCATCCGTGATTGAACAGCTGGATTCCGCTACCATCGTATGGCCCGGCCAGCAAGCGAAAGTGGATACCCGCGGGCAGCTGCGCCTGGGCCCAATGCCGGCCGGTTTTTTCTAGGAGGATCTAACTATGCGCATCTGCGTAATCAATCCATTCGCAGGGACGGAACAGTTCGGCAGGGAGAATCTGGAGGCGATCGCCGCGCCGGGTACTGAGTTCCAAGTCTGCGATGTCGGCGACCGCTATCCACTCAACAATAACCAGTGGCTCTACTTCAAACATGGCTGTACCGGGCCCACCATCGATCGAGCCATCGAGGCGGAACGACAGGGATACGACGCCATCTTCATCTCCTGCAACCTGGATATCGGATTGTACGAGTGCCGCCAGATGTGCAATATCCCGGTAACCGCCACTCTAGAGGCGGCGGCATTGACCGCTCACTCCATGGGACGCCGCTTTTCCTTGCTGAGCGTCGATGACCAGAACGGGCAGATTCAACGGATGTTGTTAGAGCAGTATCAGCTTGCCCAGGGTCTGGTGTCGGTGCGCAGCTTCGACATCGATGCCACCGACCTATACGCCGACCGCAGCTCCCCAGAGGAGATTTCCACGAAAGTGCTTTCCGTGGCGCGGCGCTGCATCGACGAGGATGGCGCGGATGTGCTGATCTCCGGGTGTACCCTGGCGGGCTCGGTGCTTTCCAAAGCGGCGCGGGAGAATCCGGAGGCTCATCCGGCACCGATCATCGACGGCATGTTGCCTGGTTTCAAGATGGCGGAGACGATGGCGTCCCTGCAACGCGCCGGACTGCCGCCCGTCAGCCGGCTGGGACTGTATCAGCAACCACCACAACCCGACCTGAAAGCGTTGCGCGATTCCCTCGGACAACCGCTTCCGCCCTGGGCCACGAGGGAGACCGAATGAAAGTCGATCCCGTTACCCTTGAGATCATGCGCAACCGGTGGAAGGGGATTGCCGAGGAGATGTGCGCTGCCCTGGTGCGCGCGAGCTATTCCACCAACATCAAGGACCGACGGGATTGCTCGGCAGCTCTCGCTATGCCATCGGGAGAGATCGTTGCTCAAGCCGAGGTCGGCACACCCTTACATCTGGGCATCATGCCAGGCGTGATCGGGGCCATTCTGCGCGCCTATCCGGTGGCGCAGATGACAGCCGGCGACGTGTATGTCACCAACCTGCCGTATCCAGAGGGTCCCGGGCATCTACCTGATGTTTCCCTCGTATCGGGGGTCTTCCACCAGGATCGCGTGGTGGCTCTCGCCGCTTCCACGGCTCACCACGTGGACATGGGTGGTTTCGCGCCCGGCAGCATGCCGTTTGGCGTCACCGAGATCTACCAGGAAGGATTGCAGATTCCGCCGCTGAGGATATTCTCCGGCGGTGAGATGGATGAGTCGCTCTACCGTCTCATCAACCAGAATGTGCGCACGCAGCACGAGGTGCGCGGCGATCTGATGGCCCAGTACGCCTGCGCTCAAATCGCCCAGATGAGGGTGGACGAGCTGATGCAACGGGCGGACGGGGAGCAAGCCCTCCTTTACATGGAACCGATTTTGGATCATGCCGAACGCCGCATGCGAACGGCCATCGCGGGGGCTCCTGACGGCGAGTATCATTGTGTGGATTATCTCGACGACGACGGGACCGTGGATGAGCCGGTGAAGATCGCCGTCAAATTGACGATTGCGGGAGACGAGTTAAGGGCTGATTTCAGCGGTTCCAGCGCCCAAGTCCTTGGCCCCCTCAATGCCCGGGTTTCCGCTGCGGCGTCGGCGACCTATTACGTCGTAAAGACGGTGCTTGACCCCGACCTGCCGGTCTGCGCCGGTACCCACCGCCCGATCGAGGTCTTTGCCCCCGAAGGTACGATCCTGCAGGCACGATACCCGGCGGCCATCGGCAACGCCAACATCATTACCGATCAAAGGGTGGTCGATGTCCTTTTGGGCGCCTTCCATCAGGCTGTACCTGACAGGGTGTGCGCCGCCTGCAGCGGCGAGATGAATCTGATCAATGTGGGGGGATTGGATCCACGTACGGGGGAGTATTACAACTATGTCGAGACCTACGCCGGCGGCATGGGCGCGATGTCCGACCTGGATGGCGAGGATGGCGTACATACCCACCTCACCAATACCCGCAATGCCCCGGTGGAGGTAATCGAAGCTACCTATCCGTTGCGGGTGGTAGGTTACGGGCTCGTTTCCGACACCGCCGGAGCCGGCCGCAGGCGGGGTGGCTGCGGCATGATGCGGGAGTTGAGATGTCTCGGAGAGCGTACCCTGTTGACCATGGGCGCCGATCGCCGCAAGTTCCGCCCTTGGGGGTTGGAGGGGGGCGAAGAGGCGGAGGGGTCCCACTGCTGGGTGATCAAACCGGACGGCTCGCGATCCGAGCTTCCCACCAAGGTCTTCACCGAGCTTCACGAAGGGGATCGCCTGCTCGTACAGACCCCCGGTGGGGGCGGCTGGGGCGATCCGGCCGATCGCGAAGCGGAACGAGTGCAGCGCGACCTGAGCGACGAACTGATTACGGCGAAGCACGCCGCCAAGTTCTACGGGTACCCAGCGTAATGAAGGAGAGAAAATGAACTGGTTCGAGAAAAGTTTCTTCAACGTTCACGTCGATTACCACACCCGCGACGACGCTGCGACAGGCGCGGGCCTCACCCGCGAAGGATTGCGCACGCTTCTCGGGGAAGTTCGACCGGACATGATCCAGATTCATTCCAAGGGACATCCCGGTATCGCCTCCTATCCCACCAAGGTCGGCACCTACAGCAGCAATCACCAAGAGGACGTAATGGCGATCTACCGCGACGTCTGCCGCGAGATGGGGATCAGCTTCAGCGTCTACTACTCGAGCTTGGTCGATATCATTGCCGCTAACGCCCATGAGGATTGGCGCATCATTAAGGCAGATGGCAGCTACTACGGCACTGGGGAGAAGTGGGAAGGGGACCGAATGAACAGCTTCTTCCTCTGCCACAACACCGGGTTCATCGAAGATTATCTGCTCCCGCAGATCAAGGAGATCCTGGTGGAGTACGAACCGGACGGACTCTGGTTCGATGGGGACGTCTGGGTGTCGCGGGTTTGTTACTGTGCCTCCTGCCAGGAGAGGTACCGGGAGCTGCACGGCCGCGAGGTCCCGCGTCCCGCCGACGAGGAAGATTGGCCGCTGGCGCCCGAGTTCGCTCGGGAAACCTACCTGGAATATCTGCAGAAAGTGCGCGACCTCATTCAGGAGGTGCGGCCCGAATGTCTGTTCTCGGTGAATTGGCTGCACACCTTGAGCAACCCCTGGGCCAGTCGCGGCAAGGTGGACTGGCTCTCAGGAGATGTACCGCTCAACCACGGGGTCAACGCAGCCGGGCGGGAGGCGCGCTTCATGAACCACCAGGGTCTGCCCTTCGACATCATGATCTGTGATTTCAGTCTCGACTACCGCACGCGCGGTTACATGTACCACAAATCCGCCGAGCAGATGAAACAGGAGGCGGCGGCGGTGGTGGCCAATGGTGCCCGCCTCTTCTACTGGATGACTCCCAACCGGGACGCCAGCTTTCGGGTGGAGGATCCGCCCACGGCTGCTGAGGTAGGTCGCTTCGTTCGGGACAGGCAGCCGTACTGCACAGCCACGGAGTCGGTGCGGGATATCGCCATACTGGTTTCAGCCGCCGGCTGGGCTGCCGATCCCAAGATCCGGCACGAGACCGAAGATACGCTACGGGTTTTCGCCGCCCAGCAGATGCTGCTGGAATCCGGCTTGCACCACGACCTGGTGAGCGAGGACGCATTCCTGAAAAGCGACGCCGATTGGCATACGGTGATCTTGCCAGGCGTCGACGGCCTCTCGGACGCATTGCTGAAGGGGCTCGAAAGGTATGTGCGCAACGGGGGCAATCTGTTGCTCAGTCTGCCGCTACCCGGAGACCGATGTGCCAAGCTTACAGGAGTAGAACGGTGGGCCGAAAAGGATATCGAGGATGATCCGCTTGCCGGCATTGCCCACCGAGTTCTACTGCCTTCAGGGTGGGCGCGGGTCTACTATCCCGCGGCAAGGGCGGTCGAACCGCACGCCGAACCCCGCGGTCAGCTGTGGCAGGCGCAGGGGTTCGAGGCCATTCCTCAGCAACCGGTGGCCTACGTCAATCGCCTGGGGGATGGGACCGTCATCACCTGTGCGGGTAGTGTTTTCGACGGTTATCGCCGGGTGCAGGGACCTGCTCTGCGGGATCTCGTGATCGCGGAGCTGAGGTTTTTGCATCCACACCCGATCGTCGAGCTCGATCCTCCCGGCCAGCTGGAGCTTTCAGTGAGGCACCGGGAGGGAGAGTGGCTCGTGCACCTGGTAAACCACGGCGCCGACCGCGACATGGGCGGAGAAAGCTTCTTCGTCGAAAGGGTGCCGGGCAGCGGTCCCCGCACCCTTCTTGTGCGCTGCGAGAAGCGACCCGAGTCGGTCTCGCTGCAACCGGGCAACCGAGCTCTGGAATGGCAAGCCACCGCGAATGGAGTTCGTTGTCACCTGAAAGATGTCGGTATCCACGAAATCGTGCAGATCTCGTTTCCGCAGGCGGTATGATCCTGACCGCGAAAGCGACATCCCATAGGAGATAAGAGATGAGCAGCAACAACAACTTACCCGTTCCATTTCTCGACTGGTTCGAGCTCTGGCCGGGTGCCGCCGGGTATGAACAGGACGGTCGCGCTTTCATCGGCGAGTTTCCCACCGGTGTAAAGCTTTCCGTCCAGGAGCCGGAAGAGAAACGCGACTTCCACCTGCCAGCAGACAAGCCGTGGGAGGGGGGCAGCGCCGATATCGGTACGATGCTGCACCACGACGGGCGTTTTCGGCTCTGGTACAAAACGACCCCACCCGGAGCCGACACCACGGCGCTCTGTTACGCCGAGAGCGACGACGGCAACAATTGGGAGAAGCCGAATCTAGGGCTACGGGAATTTCAGGGTAGCAAGGAGAACAACATGCTGCCGGAAACCTTGTTGCGGGAAGGATCAATCTTTCTCGACACCAATCCGAAGATTCCCGATTCGGAGCGTTATAAAATGGTATACATGGAGGGCTGGTGGAAGCGCGGGGGCGAATATATGGAGGGCCTGGAGGATGAACCGGACGCCCTCAAGCTGAGGACCGAACTATGTGCCAAGGGTCAGAGCGAACAGGAGATCATGGAACAGATCGGGCTCATGGGCCATTTCAAGGGTGCGGTGTCGCCGGACGGGTTCGTCTGGACGCCGATCGAGGATACCCTCTTGGAGATGTTCTGCGACTCGGACAACATCGTGTTCTTCGACGAGGATCGGGGGCGCTACGTGGGTTACTTCCGCCACAACATGTTTCGCGAAACA
Organism: Candidatus Latescibacterota bacterium; assembly: GCA_965217095.1. Classification (GTDB taxonomy): domain Bacteria; phylum Latescibacterota; class UBA2968; order UBA8231; family UBA8231; genus CAYNZV01. The sequence goes on along the minus strand of OZ244235.1, from coordinate 2,686,417 downwards.
GTGCCGACCGTCTGGCCACCCAATCCGTGGCGCTGCATCGGCCGTGCCGAGACCGCCGATTTCCGCGACTGGCCGACGCCCACGATCGTCGTTCAGCCCGACGCCGACGAACCCCCGACCCAGGATATCTACACCAACGCCTACGCGCTCTATCCCGGGGGCAACTACCACATCCTGTTCCCTAGCATCTTCCACCGCGGCACCGACACCGTCGACACCCAGATCGCCGTCAGCCGCAACGGGGTCTCCTGGTTCCGCCACCGGGATCCGATCCTCAAGCTCGGCACGCCCGAGACCCACGAAGACGGGGGCATCTACGTGCGCCACGGGATCTTTCCCCTCGACGCCACCCACTGGGGTGTGCCGTACATCTGCATGAGCGCCCGGCACAACGAAGGGTACTACTACGACACCTACGACAAGAACAATTTCTACCGCTGGGCCATCTGGCAACGGGATCGTCTGATCGCGCTGGAGGCGGAAGTGGAGGGACAGGTCACCTTGCTGCCGCGGGTCTGCCAGGGAAATCAGCTGATGCTAAATCTCAAGACCGAACCGGGTGGTTGGGTACGGGCCGCCTTCATCGAACCCATGCTCTGGCCCCCCGAACAGATCAAACCGATCGACGGGTTCTCCTTCGATGACTGCGAAGCGGTGCGCGGCGACGACCTGGAAGCGACTGTTGGCTTCAACGGGAGCAAAGACCTGAGCGCGCTCAAAGGGCGCAACATCTGCCTGTGCCTGCAGATCTGTCGGGCCAAGGTTTTTTCCACCCAGATGTAGTGCGGCGTCCCAGGCCCCGAACTTCAACTACCCCGGGACACGACACTGGAGATGATCAATGACGGCAAAGACGAAGGAACTCTTCCTGGATTGGCATGGCCTCTGGCCTGGTGCCACGGGATACGACAAGGATGGCAGTGCATTTATCAGCGAGGCACCGTCGGGTGTAAAGCTTTCGGTGCAGTCCGCGACGGTCACCGAACCGGTGTTGGTTGCGGACCAACCGTGGGAAGGATCGACGTTCGGGTACGTCACCGCGCGACATATCGATGGCAAGTACCGCCTGTGGTACGGATTTACGGGGGGGCTCGCATATGCCGAAAGCGACGACGGCTGGAGCTGGGAGAAACCGATTCTGAACCTCATCGAGCACGAGGGTTCTAAGGCGAACAACCTGGTGCTCGATACCGGGATCGAAGGCAGCGTGTTTCTCGATCCCAGCGCACCAGATGCGGAACGCTACAAGCTGGTGACGATGAGGGCTTCCGCTGACCGCAAGGGGGCACGGATCGAAGGGGCCGAGCTGGAGCGGTGCCTGTCGGAGCTGAAGGAGCGCGGAATTCCGCCGGCCGAGATATTCGGCAAGGAGCTTCAGCTGGTGGGCGCAGTGCACGGAGCGGTTTCGCCGGACGGCCTCAGCTGGACCTTCCTCGACGAGCCCCTGTTCGAGAAGTTCTGCGATACCCAGAATGTAGTGCTGTACGACGAAGCTAGTAAGAAATACGTCGGTTACTGGCGCTCGAGTGCCGGCAGGAGGCGCAGCATCGCGCGCTCGGAGACCGACGACTTTCGCCGTTGGCCGCTTCCCGACATCGTCGCCCAGCCCGATGGCGAGGTGCCGCCCACAGACGACTATTACACCAACGGCTACTCCCCCTATCCCGGGCATGACGGTTTTCATCTGCTATTCCCAGCCATCTACCGTCGGGTCCGCGACTTGACGGAAGTGAGTATGGCGGTGAGCCGCGACGGCGTAAACTGGTCGTGGCCTGATCGCGATCAGGTCATTCCAGCGAAACCCCCGTACAGCGGCGGTCTCTATCCTGGGCCCGGGTTGCTACCGCTGAGCGATGATCGTTGGGGATTGATCTGTCGCTGCCAAGAGGCGCTGCACAACGAGGGATATTATTATAAACCGCAGGTCACTCGAGGCGAGTTGCGCTGGGCAACCTGGACACGCGATCGGCTTTCCGGCTTGGAAGCGACGGAGCGGGGTCAGGTGACCACCAATCAGATGCGGGCCAGCGGCGATTCCCTCGTGCTCAACTACCAGACCTCTCCCAACGGGTGGATCCGGGTGGAGTTCATCGAGCCGACCCTGTGGCCGCCTGCCCGGCTGGAGCCGACGCCCGGATACAGTTTTGGGGATTGCGACGAGCTCCGTGGAAACGAGTTGGAAAAGAAGGTGAGCTGGAACGGCAATGCTGATCTGTCCTCGATGAAGGGAAAGAACATCTGCATGCGCATCGAGCTGTGTCAGGCGACCTTGTTCTCTCTCTCCATCTGAGTCACATCATTGTTTCACTCGATCAACATGGGGATTCAACTACAATGATCGCACGTTCCAAAGAGCTGTTCCTGGATTGGTTCTCCATATGGCCCGGTGCCACCGGGTACGACGCCGACGGAACCGCGTTCATCAGCGAGGCACCCACCGGGGTAGAGCTAGCCGTTCAACCGGCTACGATAACGGAACCGGTGATGACCGCTGACAAACCGTGGGAAGGAAACTTCCTGTCCACATCGACAGTACTGGTGGAGGACGGCACGTACCGGCTCTGGTATGGCGCCGCCTGCGGCACCTGCTATGCCGAGAGCGCCGACGGCTACCATTGGGAGAAGCCGGTGCTGAATATCCAGGAGCACGACGGCTCCACGGCCAACAACGCCGTCTACACCCGCAACGTCGCCGGCAACGTCTTTCGCGATCCTAGCGCTCCCGACGCCGAGCGTTATAAGCTGGTGGATCTGGAGGCGTCGTGGGTGCACGAAGGCAAAGACATCCCCGAGCAGGAGGCTCTGCGGCTTCGGGAAGAGCTGATGAAGGTCACGGCGACGCAGGAGGAGCTCGCCGCTAAGCTTTCCATACGTGGTGCCGTGCACGGCGCGGTCTCACCCGATGGGCTGCACTGGCAAACAATCAAGGAACCGCTGTTCGTGAAGTTCTGTGACACCCAGAACGTGGTGTATTACGATTCCGAACGAAAAAAGTATGTCGGCTACTGGCGTGACAGCGCCGGTCGCCGTCGCAGTATCGCGCGCTCGGAAACGGATGACTTCCGCAGCTGGCCCCAGCCGGATCTGATCTTTGCTCCGGACAGCCAGGATGCCCCCACCGACGACTACTACACCAACTGCTACTCCCGCTACCCCGGCAAGGACGACCTGCATCTCATGTTCCCCGCCATTTACCGGCGGGTGCGCGACACCGTGGAGGTGCAGATAGCGGTCAGCCGGGACGAGCACAACTGGTCGTGGCCTTCGCGCACACCGGTTATTACTGACGCACCCGAATATCCCGGAGGCATCTACCCGGGACCCGGACTCATACCGTTGGACGCAGACCAGTGGGGTCTTATCTGCCCCTGCGAAGAGTCGTTGCACAACCTCGGATATTATATCGAACCCGCACCTACCCGGGGCCAGCTGCGCTGGGCGCTGTGGCAGCGGGATCGTCTGGCCGCCCTGAAGGCTCAAGAAAGCGGAGAGTTTACCACCAACAAACTAGAATGCAGCGGCGAGTCGCTGATCCTCAACTATCGAACTTCGACCAACGGCTGGATTCGTGTGGCGCTCATCGAACCGACTTTGTGGCCGCCGGCCCGTCTGGACCCAATGGAAGGCTACGGGTTCGAGGATTGCGAAACGCTCCGCGGCGACCAATTGGAGACCGCGGTGCACTGGAAGGGGAGCACCGATCTTTCGTTCTTGAAGGGGAAGGAGATCTGCCTGCGCATCGAGCTGTGCCGGGCGGAGCTGTTCTCGCTGGCATTGTAGGTTCGAAATCGGCCGGGGGGCTTTGACACCGGGTTCCGGGACCCGCGCAACTTCGATTCCCTCACCTTCTTCGCGTGCACAATCGTCGATTTCACCGTGTTCGGCCGCGTGCTCCGACCGGCCTTCGTTATTCCGACACAGCAACGAAGTACCTTGACCCACAATGTTGTAGGTTACGTAATTCTGCATTCTCATCTTCGTAGGCGCAGCACAGGACAAAGACAACTGCTATGAAACGGATCGTATGTATCGGCGACTCTATTCGCGGGGGGTATCAAGCGACCGTCGATGACGCGCTCGCAGGTTGGGGCGAGATCCTTGGGATAGGGGATCAACAGGGAGGACACACCCGAAATGTCCTGGAGCACTTGAGCGAATGGGCGGTTCGAACCAAGCCGGATATCGTGCACATCAACGCCGGCTTGCACGACATGGCCCGGGACCCGGGACCCGGTCCCGAAAACAGGGTGGCGGTGGATGAGTACGGCAAGAACCTGCGCCAGGTCTTCACGATTCTGCGCGACGATACGGATGCGCTGGTACTGTTTGCCTTGACGACCCCCGTGGATCTGGCGCGACAGCATGCGGTCGATTACGGGTGCAACCGGACGACAGAGGATGTAGACGCCTACAACGCGGCGGCACGGGCGGCGGCGGTGGACTTCGACGTTCCCGTCGTCGATCTGCACCAGGTGGTTGTGGACCACGACGTCGGCACAATGCTGGGCGAGGACGGCGTTCATTTCACCGAAGAAGCGTCCGCCATTCTAGGCAAGGCGGTGGCCGACTTCATACGAACCGAAGGAGATTCAGCATGAGGATCGGGGCAATTCTGGGAGGCTTTGGAGACGATTTTCTCCAGTTCTTGCAGCAGTATGGCGCAACCGATGTGATCGGTGGATTTTACAGCACTAAAGACTACCCGCGCATGTTCCCGCCGGACGCGGGGGATAAAGCTGGAAATGTCTGGGACTATCTGGATCTGGTGCAGCTGAGGGAGCGGGCGGAGGCGTTCGGGCTGACTCTGGCCAGCATGGAGAATCCGCTGCCGCCCTGGTGTTTTGACCATATTATGTTGGGTCTGCCGGGTCGCGACCAGCAGCTGGAGAACTTGAGTATCACCATCCGCAACATGGGGCGCGCCGGTATTCCCTACTACGGCTACAACTGGATGGTGGGAGCGCCGCGCAACTATCGCTTCTCGACGCGCACCTCCCTCAACTACCCGGGAAGAGGCGGGGCCGGATGCGACCAGATGGACATGAGTGTTATCGACACCTCTCCGCCGTTCCGCGATCGCGAATACGGCGCCGAGGAAATGTGGGAGAACTACGAATATTTCGTGCGCGCCATCATTCCGGTACTGGAGGAGTCAGGCGTGCGCATGGGTCTGCATCCCGACGATCCACCGACCGACAGCGTCGGCGGCGTCGCGCGGATATTCCACAACCCCGATTGTTTCCAGCGCGCCCTGGACCTGGCCGACAGCCCGGCCAGCGCTGTTAACATGTGTCTGGGCAACTGGACCGCCATGGGCACCGATATCCCGGCATCGATCCGCCGTTTCGGCACCAAGAACCAGATTCTCTACGGACACGCCCAGGGAGTGCAGGGCACTGTGCCCCTTTTCAACGAATGTTTCCTCGACCAGGCCGACTGCGACTACTTCGAAATCGTTCGCACCTTCGACGAGCTCGGGATCGATACCTTCCTGGCAGTTGCCCATCTGCCACGAACAATCAACGATGCGGCACCCCAGTTTCAGGGCCACGCCTTTGCCATCGGCGTCATGGCCGGCATCCTTAGAGCCGCACGAAACGGAGCAGGTAGTTGAGGTTTCCGAACCTGCGGCAGGCGCGCACAAACACACCCTAGGAGAATTGTCATGATCATAGAAAACGGGGGACCGCTCACTGATCTGAACGAAGCGGTCCTTTTCCCCTTCGACAGTCGTACCATACCGCTGCGGTATCTCCTGCAGCCAGGTTTAGTCCCAGCAACCAACCCGTACAAACCGCACCCGAAGGTCCTTGAGCCGGGCGGCCCCGAAGCGCCCGATCACCTGGACATAAAATTCTACGGCACGGTGATCCGCATCGGCGACGAGCTGCGTATGTGGTATATCGGCAAGGGGGAGGAGAATGGGGAAAAACGGGGGCCACATATCTGTTATGCCTTAAGCAAGGATGGAATCAACTGGGAAAAGCCGGAGCTGGGACTGGTCGAATTCAACGGCAACACCCGAAACAACCTGGTGGAGTTCGACAGCCCCCATCGCGAATCGATCGGCGCGCTTCTCGTGCTTCACGATCCGGAGGATCCCGATCCCAGCCGGCGCTTCAAGCTGATCAACGAGGTCCATCCGTTCCTCAATATCTCTGGCTACAGCCCCGACGGCTTGACCTGGACCGAGTCGACCAACGGCAACATCCTCAAACACAACGCCATCGAACCGGGCGGTCTGATGAAGTTTAACGGCTGTTACTACATGAACGGGCAGGGTGGCAACGTCGGTTCTAAACGGGCGCTGGTTACCTACATGTCGTACGACTTCGATCATTGGACCGACGCCGTGGCGGTCGGTCTGCGGCGCGACGTTCCTCCTTACAAAGAGATACCTGGGTGTCATGCGGGTGAACAGGTCCATCTGGGGGCGAGCCTGTGGAATAGAGGCAACGTCGTGATCGGTTTCTACGGCGCCTGGCATGGAGAGAGCAACGATCGCGGTTTCGTGTCCATGGATCTGGGACTTGTCGTGAGCAACGACGGGCTCCAATTCGTGGAACCGATTCCCGACTTTCAGATCGTTTCCGCCTACGAAATCGATAAACGCGGGCCGGCACACCCCCAACCTTGCCTCGAGCAGGGCCAGGGTTTCGAGAACATCGGCGACGAGACCTTGATCTGGTATGCGCCCTGGCGCGGCGGTTTTATCTGCGTCGCCCGCTGGCCGCGGGACCGACTAGGATACTTCGAGGTTGTTGCCGACCCCAAACCGCGGTTGCTGATGGCGGAGGACACCCACTCCATGTTCTGGCGCGAGCATGTGGGGGATAGGGTGGCGGAGAAGGCGGAGCCGCATTGCATTACCTGTCCCATTCGGCTGAACGGAAAACCCGCCCGGGCGTTCTTGAACGCCGACGGATTGTCCGTTGACGCGCAGCTGCGAGTGGAGGTTCTCGACCTGCAGTTCAAGCCGATCGATGGCTACGCGGGAGCGTCCTCCATTCCCGTTACAGGTCCCGGGTTGCGCCAGGAAGTGTTATGGAAAAACTCAGATCGCTTGCATGATCTGGATGATCCGGTGCGCCTGAAAGTCACCTGGGAAGGACCGCGGCCGGATGACGTTCATCTCTACGCCGCTTACCTGGAGACGGCCTGATCAGTTACCACAGCGGCGAAGCGGCCGACGATCCGTCTAGAGATTTAGTCAGGGTATCCCCCCGGCGCAGCTCCCGAACAGCCCTTGCGCGCTCCAGCGTGGAAAAAATACTTTGAGATTCCCTGGTGCACTTGTTACATTTCCATGATTATATCTATTAAACTCTATATAAGGCGTTTCGCATCCTGTCGATATCGCGATCTGTGACCTATAAGATGTTTATCTACAAGCATATACTGTTGGTTCATGGAACGTTGATCGCGTTGTTGACGGTCCTGGCGGGGACGAACCCTGCCTACGGCACCTCGGGGCAGAGTGACCGAGTCTCTGGCACCTCCGAGCTCGATGCGTCGCGCCCGTTTCTACGCTCGGAGCGCCCCGCTTACAACAATCTTGCCCTGCAGAATTTCTCCAACTACCTGAATCACACGAACCCATTCGACGACTCGCCCCGCACCTACTATGGTCCGATGGGGGATTACCTCACGACGGGGTATGACCTCTACCTCTGGGAGGAGATCCGCACACCTGGTCAGGTCTACGGCAGCAGCATATTCAAACCGAACGAGATGTACGATCATCCCTGGGAAAAGGTCTACAACGCCGCGGCGGTCACAAGGGACGGTTACGGAGATTGGGGTTTTACGGTTGTCGTCGGTGATAATCTGATTGCCCGTTTGTCGCCCATGACCCTGTCCATGACCGACTTCAACGGCTTACGTTTCGATCTGGCCTTGCCCAGATTCAAGATTACCACCCTGGCGTCGAGAATCGAACGACCCCATACCTATCAGGAAACGCCCACACTCTGGGCGATTCAAAAAACTCACTTTGCCGATGATTCGACCCTGCTTCTGGGAGGGAGGTTGCAGACGGATCTGGGAATCGGCAACATCGGCATCAATCTGGCCAACTCCCACGTCTATCGCAGCACGCAGGATAACAACAGCCTCCGAGGAGTGTTGCGCCCGGATCAGCCGATTGCGGACTGGATAATCGTGCGTTTCTCCGACGACTCGCCCGACGACGGCGTCGGCGGGGCTCATCTGCAGGATGTTCAGCTTATCATCAATGGGGATCCCCGCCCGGACATCGTGCCACTGGTGGTGAGCAATCCCGCCGGCATTCGGCCGCAGGTGGGCACGGTCTCTTCCGCCACCGGCAGTTTCCGCGCCGTCGACTATACGTCGTTCAACGGCCATCGTCGTTACTACCGCGGTCGCGACGAGGTGCCCCTTTTCTCCGATTACCTGGTGCGCCGCGACCACGAGTTGGGCGAAGATATCAGCAAAGTCTCCAATATCGATGGTCTCCTGGCGAATTTTCAGATCGAATCTCCCGCCTCTGCGCTACAGGCGGATGGCGACAAGGAAATCGCTTTCCTGTACGACGTGACCCAGGAACCGAACATGGAGTCGGTGGAGTTCGAGGTGCTGGTGGGAAACGACTACAAGGTGGACGTATCTATGCTATACGAGATAAATACGAGGGGAAGGACCTACCACGCCCGCTATAGAGCCACCTTCTACCAAACCGTGCTGCGCTCGCGGGACAACGTGCGGGATCTGACTAATCTGAAGCGCAGGCGTTTTCACCTGGGGGAAGGCACCGGCATCTTCACCTACAGTGCCGACCTGAAACTGGCCTTGCCGGGGCTCGAGCTCAACGCGGAGTACGCCCGGTCCGCGCTCTTCGCGCGTTTTCCGGCACATGAGGCGCGTGAGCTCACTCCCAATGCGAGCCCCCGGTTTTCACTGAAGGACGATGCCTATTTCGTCAACGCCACTCACTGGTTCGAGGGCGGCCGCCTGGGAGCGGAAGTGTTTTCCATCAATCCGGAGTTCACCACCTCGTACCGGACCTACCTGAACGAGGAGAAAGCCGGGACTGGATTTCTCCACACCAATCTGCACGGCATGCTCAACGAAACGGTCTACTGGGACCTGGTCGAGGACAACGACGACGGCGACCGCTTCCCCGACCGCCGTATCGGCAACATCGTCGGATTCACCAACGACAGTCGCGACTGGGATCTCGATGGCGTGCATCTGGGTAAGGATGAGGACAACGACGGTTTCCCCGATACTAACCGCGACGGGGACGGTCTACCTGATTACGAAGAGCCATTCCTGATGTACGACGTGGAGCCCAACATCTATTTCTACGGCCTGGACCGGAACAACAACGACGAGCCCGACCGCCGCGAGGACGACGGTCAGGTGGACTATCCGTACGATCCCGACCAACAGGGATATCACCTCTTTGCCCAGTTCGACCTGACACCCCGGCTCTCGCTAACGGCCGGTCGCTTCTCCGTGGACGAAATCGCGGGCACGGGCCGCAATCAGAGCACCTACGCTTTGCTAACCCTCGATATCCGCGGAATCGGTGGCCGTCGCCTTTTCTTCCTCGAGAACAACCTTCGCCGCGTTCGCGACGACATCCGTGACGAATTCGTGACCCTGAGTGAGACCCCAATTCGGAACTTGCAGTTCAGCTTCCGCGGCCTGAGTGACAACAGCAGCGTAGCTTCGACGAACCTGTTCGACAAACCGCCCCTGTTTCAGAGCCTTTTCGTTCCCGACATACTTCAGTACCAGGATAGCTACGTCAACGAAACCTACGCGGACCTGAGCCTGAGTCCGTTTTCCACCTTCAAGGTCGATCAGATGTTACGAGCGCGGTTCAACTGGCAGCAGGGGGGAGAGCTCTACAACAAAACCTTCCAGCAGGAACGGCGATTGGACTTCTGGACTTCGGTGTCGCGCGTGGAGTATACCCATCACTGGGGCGGGTTGAGGATTAAGCCCCAGTACAAATTCATGCTGTTGCGACTGCGCGACCAGGAGCGCGGCACAAATATGCTGTCGGAGATCCGCTCCATCCCGATCCTGCGGTTGGAGTACCAGGTCATGTCGAGGACATCTCTGCGGGCCGGCTTTCAGGGGATCGGTCCGTTTCCCTATCGTTTAACGGACGACACCGCCGATCGTAACACTTACGAGCAACGCACCGCCTTCGTGACCATTACCAATCGCAGCGGTTATTTTGGCTACGAGCTGGTGACGATCATAGGTCTGAACAGGGATCAGCGGGAGTACGATACCAAATTCATGGATATAAGAGACTTTGACAGTACGTCACTTTTCGTGCGCGCCCTGGTGGGCTTTTCCGATTACGGCCGCCCCATATGACCCGGAGGTCTCCATTATGAAGAGCAGGCATGTCTGGCTTGCCACCGTCGCGGCGCTGATTGTTGCTTCCGGTACCTCTGCCCAGGAAGCGCGGGTAACGGGCAGCGCCCGGACCTATGATTCTCGCCCCTTTCTGCGCTGGGAACGTCCAGCCTACCAGAATTATGCCATCGACCATTTTCAGAACTACGAGAATCACAATTTCCCTTACGACGACAGCAGGCGAACCATCTACGGCCCGATGGGGGACTATCTGGTCAACGGCTACGACCTCTACTCGTGGGAGGAGAACCGGACGCCGGGTCAGGAGTATGGCAGCGCGATCTTCAAACCCAACGAGATGTACGATCTGCCGTGGGAGAAGGTCTATAACTCGACGGCTGTAACAAAGGATGGCTATGGCAACTGGGGTTTCAGCGTTTTCGTTGCCGACAACATGATAGCGCGGCTTTCCTCTTTGACCCTGTCCATGGTCGACTTCAACGGCGTCCGCTGGGACATGTCACTGCCACGATTCAAGAGCACAGTGTTGGCTTCCCGGATCGAGCGGCCCCATACCTACCTCGAAACGGCTAACCTCTGGGCGGTCGGAAAGACCCACTTCGCCAACGATTCGACCGTGCTTTTGGGGAGTCGGGTAGAGGCGGATCTGGGTGTGGGCCATTTGGGTTTCAACATGGTCAACTCCCATGTTTACCGCAGCACACAGGAGCACAACGATCTGAGGGGTGTGCTGCGTCCGGACCAACCGCTGTTGGAGTTTGTCATCGTGCGTTTTTCCGACGACTCGCCGGACGACGGTGTCGGCGGCGCCCACCTGCAGAACGTGACGCTTGTCTTGAACGGTGTAGAGCGGCCCGACATCGTGCCGGTGGTGGTGAGCAATCCTGCCGGCATCCGGCCCCAGGTCGGCACCTTCTCATCGTCGACAGGTCGTTTCCGCGCTACCAACTATACCTTGTTCAGCGGCGCTCGGCGTTATTACCGCGGTCGCGACGAGGTGCCCCTCTTCTCCGATTACATGGTGCGCCGCGACCACGAGCTGGGAGAGGATGTCAGCGGTGCTGCAAACCTGAAGGGGTTATTGAGCAACTTCCACATCGAGTCACCAGCTGGCGCTCTTGAAGCCAACGGGGACCGGGAGATCGCCTTTCTCTACGACCTGTCCCAGGAGCCGGCTGTGGAGTCGGTGCAGATCGGAGCTTTGCTGGGCAATGACTACAAGGTGGATGTGGCAACGCTGCATGAAGTGAATTCCAGGGGGAAGACGTATCACGCGCAGTACAATACCACCTTCTACAAGAATGCACTGCGGTCAAGAGACAACGTGCAGGACCTGACCAACCTCAAGCAGGTGCGTTTTCAGGTTGGCGAAAACACCGGCATCTTCGTCTACTCTGCCGATCTCAATCTGGCTCTACCCGGATTGGAAATCACCGGGGAGTTCGCGCGTTCCACGGTGCATTCCCGTTATCCGGCGCAGATGGCGGGTGCACCCAACTTCGGGGCGAGCCCCCGTTTTACGCGGCAGGACAACGCCTATTTCCTCAACGCGACCCACTGGTTCAAAGCCGGTCGTCTAGGTCTCGAAGCCTTTTCCATGAACCCGGATTTCACCACCACCTACCGCACGTTTCTGGACAAGCAGGTGTTTGCTCACACCAATCTTGCCGGCATGATGAACGAAACGATCTATTGGGATCTGGTGGAGGACAACGACGACGGGGACCGCCTTCCCGATCGGCGCATGGGCAACATCGTCGGTTTTACCAACGACAGTCAGGATTACGATCTGGACGGCGTGCACCTGGCCCAGGACGACGACAACGACGGTTTTCCGGACACTAACCGAGACGGCGATCAAATTCCCGATTACGAAGAGCCGTTCCTGATGTACGACGTAGAGCCCAATATCTATTTCTACGGACTCGATCGAAACAACAACGACGAGCCGGATGCGCGGGAGGACGATGGCCAGGTGGACTATCCGTACGATCCGGACCAGCGTGGTTATCACCTCTTCGGCCAAGTCGATCTGACCCCGCAGCTCGCGTTGGCCGCCGGGCATTATTCGGTGAACGAAATCGCCGGGCCGGGCCGCACCAGGAGCACCTACGCCCTGCTGACCCTGGACATCAAGGATATTGGCGGGCGCCCGCTCTTATTCGCCGAGAACAACCTGCGCCGAGTGCAGGATGATGTTCGCGACGAATTCTTGGTCGTGGATGAGACGCCGATCAGGAACCTGGAGTTCAGCTTCCGTGGTCTCACCCAATCCATGTGCACCAACTGCAGCGGCAACAATGCGGCTGCAGGCCTGCACGACCGGCCGCCGCTGTTCACAAGCCGGTTCGTGCCCGACGTTCGAAGCTACCAGGACAGCTACGTCAATGAGACCTACATGGACCTGCGGCTGAATCCGGTTTCAACGCTGAAACTGGTCCAGAAGCTGCGGGCGCGCTTCAACTGGCAGCAGGGAGGCCAGCTCTACAACAAGACCTTCCAAAAGGAGCGGCGTCTGGATTTCTGGACCTCGGTGACGCGGGTGGAGCTTTCAAAGAGCTGGGGAAAACTGAGTCTGACCCCTCAATTCAAATACATGTTTCTGCGCCTGAGGGATCAGGAGCGCAAGTCCAACCTCCTTTCGGAAATCCGCTCGATCCCGATCCTGCGGCTGGAGTACCCGCTGATGTCGCGGACCTCGTTGCGGGCTGGTTTTCAGGGCATCGGTCCGTTCCCGTACAGGCTGACCGACGACACCGCCGATCGCAACAGCTATGAGCAACGCACTGCCTTCGTGACGATCACCAATCGCAGCGGGTATTACGGCTACGAACTGGTTACCATACTTGGTGTCAACAAGGATCGGCGGGAGTACGACACCAAATTCAACGATGTTCGCAACTTCGACGCCTTTTCGCTGTTTGTGCGTGCCCTCGTCGGATTCTCCGAATACGGTCGGCCCATTTAACGTTTCCACCCCGGCGGTCGAACCTATGACCCACATGGCCCGTGTTCTATTGTACGCCATCGGAATCTCCGGTGCGGTTTCATTGCTACACGCGCAGGAAGACCGCATCTCGGGCACCGGGGAGATCTACGAATCCCGGCCGTTTCTGCGCTGGGAACGCCCGCAGTACCAGAACTTCGCCATAGATCACTTCGGCAACTACCCGAATCATTGGGCTCCCTACGACGACGCCAGGCGGAGCATCTATGGCCCGATGGGTGACTACCTGACTACCGGTTACGACCTCTATTTTTGGGAAGAGAGGCGAACCTCCGGTCAGGTATACGGCAGCGCGATCTTCAAACCCAACGAGGTCCGCACGATGCCTTGGGAGAAGGTCTACAATTCCACAGCCATCATGAAAGATGGCTATGGCAATTGGGGATTCAGCTTCATCGTCGCCGACAATATGATAGCGCGCTTATCGCCGTTTACCCTATCGATGACCGATTTCAACGGTATCCGATTCGACTTGGCGTTCCCCCATCTAAAAACGACCGTTCTGGCTTCCCGTATCGAGCGACCGCATTCCTATCAGGAGGTGGCCAATCAATGGGCGATCGAAAAGACCCATTTTGCCGATGATTCGACCGTGCTTCTGGGGGGGCGCCTGCAGGCGGATCTGGGCATAGGCAGTCTGGGATTCAACCTGGTAAACTCACACGTCTATCAGAGTACCTCCAACGAGAGCAACCTGAGAGGTGTTCTGCGTCCCGATCAGCCGTTGATGGAATGGGTGATAGTGCGTTTTTCGGATGATTCGCCCGATGACGGCATAGGTGGCGCCAGCATACAGGACGTGGAATTCTTAATCAATGGCGAGGTTCGTCCCGATATCGTGCCGCTGGTGGTGAGCAATCCCGCCGGCCTGCGGCCACAGGTCGGCACCGTCTCGCAGGCTACCGGCCGCTTTCGCGCCACTAACTACACCCTGTTCACCGGCCACCGTCGGTACTACCGCGGCCGCGATGACGTGCCACTCTTCTCGGACTACTTCGTGCGCCGCGATCATGAGTTGGGTGAGGACATCAGCGGAGTCGCGAATCTCGACGGCATAGTCGCAAACTATCAGATCGAATTACCTACGGGCATGCTGGCTGCCGACGGCGACAAAGAGATCACTTTTCTCTACGACGTGTCCCAAGAGTCGGCAGTGGAGTCGGTTGAGATCGAGGCGTTGCTCGGGAACGACTACAAGGTGGACGTGGCGACCCTTTACGAGGTCAACACTCGCGGAAAGACGTACCATGCCCGCTACAACACCACCTTCTACAGGACCGTGCTGCGCGCCCGTGGCAATCCTCAGGATATGACCAATCTCCGGAGGGTGCGTTTCCACCTCGGCGAAGACACCGGCATATTCGTCTACAGCGCCGACATCAATCTGGCGCTCCCCGGCGTAGAGCTGAACGGGGAGTACGCGCGCTCATCGCTCTTCTCCCGTTATCCCGCGCATATGGGCGGTGCCACTGCGTTCGACACAAGTCCACGTTTCGCCGCCCGGGACAATGCCTATTTCCTCAACGCCACTCACTGGTTCAACGGAGGCCGTCTGGGGTTGGAGGCGTTTTCTCTGAATCCTGAGTTCACCACCTCCTATCGCACCTACCTGGACGCAGAGTTCTTCAGGCACACTCACCTCCAGGGCATGATCAACAGCACCCTCTACTGGGATCTGGTGGAGGACAACGATGACGCAGACCGCCTCCCCGATCGGCGCTACGGCAATATTGTGGGGTTCACCAACGACAATCAGGATTACGATCTGGACGGGGTGCATCTGGCTCAGGACGAGGACAACGACGGCTTTCCCGACACCAACAGAGACGGCGATCAGTTTCCCGATTTTGAAGAGCCGTTCCTGATGTACGACGTGGAGCCGAATATCTACACCTACGGGCTGGACCGGAACAACAACGACGAGCCGGATCGACGAGAAGACGATGGGCAGGTGGATTATCCGTACGATCCGGACCAGCGGGGGGTCCACCTGTTTGCTCAATTCGACATGACGCATCAGCTCTCGGTCGCGGCCGGACATTATTCGGTGAACGAGATCGCCGGCACGGGCCGCAACAAGAGCACTTACGCCCTGGTGACGCTGGACCTCCGCGGCGCCGGCGATCGTCCGCTCTTCTTTATGGAAAACAACCTCCGGCGCGTCCAGGACGACATCCGCGACGAATACCTGATCATAGACGAGACGCCGATCAAGAACCTGGAATTCAGCGGCCGCGGGCTCACCCAGTCCATGTGCAGCAACTGCACCGGCAACAATGCGATTGCGGGCCTGCACGACCGGCCGCCGCTGTTCACCAGCCAGTTCGTGCCCGATGTGCGGAGCTATCAGGACAGCTGGGTCAACGAATCCTACGTGGATCTGCGGTTGAATCCGATGTCGACCTTCAAATGGCATCAAAAGCTTCGGGCCAGGTTCAACTGGCAGCAGGGGGGCGAGCTCTACAACTTTCAGCAGGAGCGGCGACTACTTCTGGACGGTAGAGGCTGGAGTTCACCAAACACTGGGGCAAGCTGAGCATAACGCCCCAGTATAAGTTTATGTTTCTGCGCCTGCGGGATCAGGAGCGCGGCTCCGATCTGCTTTCGGAGATTCGTTCCATCCCGATCCTCCGGATCGAGTATCCGCTGATGTCGCGCACCGCCCTGCGGGCAGGATTTCAGGGTATCGGGCCGTTTCCATACCGCTTGAAGGACGACACCGCCGACCGCAACAGCTACGAACAGCGCACCGCGTTCGTGACCATCACCAATCTCACCGGTTATTTCGGCTACGAGCTGGTCACGATATTGGGCATCAACAAGGACCAGCGGGAGTACGACACCAAATTTACCGACACTCGTGATTTTGACAGTTTTACCCTGTTTGTTCGAGGGTTGATCGGATTCTCCGAATTTGGCCGGCCGATATGAGCAGGGAACGATTGTGCGACAGTGTCTTTCGTTGTTTTCCCTAGTCCTCTGTTGCGCTCCCGCGCTCCTGCGGGCACAGGAGGAGCGGATTACGGGAACCTCCGAACTCGACGATTAGAGGGCGGTCGAGAACACCTTCGCTTTGTGGAGGTGTAAGCGCACTGCCACCGCCTGCTCCGCCAACTCCGAAAGACCGCTCTTTCCGTTCCAGCTCAGAACCCGCGAAAGCTCGTCACCGGTTAGCGTCTCCGCCTCATCCAGGCCGAAGCCGTTAAAGGCGTCTACCGCCCTTGGGGGCGTAGAAGGCGGGTTCACCAGTTCCACCTTGATCCACCCGTCCTTCTCGGTGCGGTAGTTTATCCGCATCTCCTTGCCGGCGCACGGCCGTTCCACCAAAAGCGCGCTGCCGTCGGCGTCCGCCTCCAGACCCGCCAGCCTGTCTTCCTGCCACTGAGCCCAACGAATCTCGTAATCGACCGGATAGGGCGTACCGCGATCGAGGAAGTCGTGCTTGCGTTCGTGGCCCACGAACGGCAGACGAAATTCGCCGGATCCAGTGTCCACCAGGTTGGGTGCGGCGTAGAGTGCGCCGTATTCGCCGCCCTCGTAGTTGCGGTCGATAATCGGCACGCGCTCCGGCCGGTTCCAGATGTAGCTGTCGCGGCTGACCGCCAGATAAACGTCAACGGTGGACGGAATCCGATGATAGAAGGACGGAAACAGCAGATACAGATGCCGGTCCGGGTATAGGGAGTAACACGGATTGTAGATGTCGTCCCCCATCGAATCCAAAGGATCGCACATGAGGCAGGGTCGCGGTTGCTCCAGGTTGCGGAAATCGGCACCTTCGGCCCGGCGCACGAGTCGTCGTCGCTCGACATGACCCCGAAGATAGGCGACGTATTTCTCGTTGTACGGATCGTAGACGCACAGGTTGTGGGTGTCGAGCTGGGTGGCGCCCACATCGAGAATCGGCTCGTCCAGGTTGGTCCAGTGGATTCCGTCGGGGGACACGGAAGCTTTCACGTTCTGGTGCATGTCGATCTTCTTGCGCCGTTCGTCGGGCGAGACCCCTCCAAGGTCCATGGCTATGAGCAGCTCTCGGAACTCCTTGCCATCCATATCCGGAGCGGGTTTGCCGTCTTTGTAATAGAGGGCGCCGCCGGCGATTGCCTTGTAGCGCTCAGCTTCGGGTGCCGTAGGGTCGACGAAAACGGCTCCCAGATGGTGGTCGTGGCCGCGGCAGATGATGTTGTTCTTGGTGGATCCTTCGTACTCGGTTTGGTTCAGGTCGGAGCGCTGCCAGTTGAAACCGTCGTCACTCTCGGCGTAACAGACGTAACTCTCAGCCACATCGCGCATCTTGCTGGAGCTGTACCAAAGGCGATATCTGCCGCCATCGTGCATCATGGTTACGATGCGCAGGTTGGCATCCTCTTCCCATGGTCGCTCAGCGCTCAGGAAGATGTCAGATTTCCGGGCCTGCTCTATGGAGATTTTAACCCCGGTCGGCGGCTCCTGAGACCAGATAGTGCCATCCTTCTCTTCCTTGCGGTGGGAGGCGAAGATACCGTACTGATCGAGAATCGGTTTGGCGATGGGAGCTGCGGAACTCATAATATTCCTTCCGATGGGATAGGTTCCTGGCGTCAAAGTCGGCATAAGTTAGTTCATAGGCTCAAGCGGTAAAGGAAAGGCGTAACGCCGATTTCTTGACGCGCATCTGCCAGCCCAATACTCTTTGAGACCGGCGTCGAACTACACACCACTCGCTCGTTTTGACGATGTGAAACGGCCGCGTGAATCCCAGAGCGGTTCAGCTGACAAGGAGGCAACTCCCACATGATAGTCCTGAACGGTGGTCCGCGTGAATCCATCAGCGAAGCCACCTTTCTCCCCATAGACAGCCACTCCATTCCGTTCAACAAGGGGCTCCTGTTGGAGCTGACCCCGGGCCGCAAGGCCGACTTCGAGAGCGGTCATGGTTTCGATCCTGATCATCCGGGTAAAGTCGTGGTGCGCCAGGGTGAGTCACCGAACCCCGACTGTAAGGAGGTCTGTTATTACGGCAGCGTCGTACACGTAGATGGCAAGTACCGCATGTGGTATCTGGGGCGCGGTGAGGACGAGACGCGCAAGGCCAGCTACGCGGTCTCGAATGATGGCATGGAATGGACCAAGCCAAACCTAGGCATCGTCGACTACAACGGTAACAAGAACAACAATCTGGTTGGTTTCCGAACCGGTGACGGCGAATACCATGCCGAACACGTCAACTTCTGCCTCGTTATTCACGAACCGGACGAACCAGATGCCTCCCGGCGGTTCAAGATGGTGTTCGAGCTGCACCCCAGGGATATCCGTGCCGCGTTCAGCGAGGATGGTTTGCACTGGGCCCTCTCTCCTCACAATCCGATTATCAAGGGAAACAGCATCGAAACCGGTGGCCTTGTGCGCTACGGCGGCTGCTATTACCTGAACGGGCAAGGTGGCGGCTTGCCGCATCCGGTCCCTGGCGCTCACAAGCGGACCCTGGTGACCTACGCCTCCTACGACTTCGACCATTGGACCCAGAGCGTGGTGCCCGGCTTCCGGCGCGATCCAGTGCCGCCCCACCCGCCGACAGATTTTGAGATGCATCGCGGCGAGCAGGTGCACATGGGCGCTTCCCTGTGGAACCGGGGCAACGTTCTCCTCGGCATCTATGGTCAGTACCACAACACCTCTAATGACCGCCGCTACGGCACCTGTGACCTCGGGCTCGTGGTCAGCAACGACGCCATGCATTTCCGCGAGCCGGTTCCCGACTTCAAGTTCGTGCCCTACTACGAGGAGCTGGAGGACGGTCCACCGCGCCTGCTGCAGGGACAGGGTTTCGCCAACGATGGGGACCGGAGCTTCTTCTGGTACGGGGTCTGGCGCTACGAGCCGCCCAAGACCACTGGGGTGAGACTTGCAACTTGGCCTCGCGATCGTTTCGGCAGCTATGCCCCCACCGGCGAGTCGGCGGCGCGCAACGCGTCTGATGAGGTCGAATCCTGTCACTGTATCACCTGCCCGGTCGAAGTCGACGGCGACAGGGGTGCCCGCGTATTCGTCAACGCCGACAACTGTTCCGAGCACAGTCGGTTGACGGTGGAAGTGCTGGACGAGCAGCTTCACGTGGTCAAGGGTTTTGCAGCGGCGGACTGCGAGCCGATCACTGAAGGGGGATTCCGGGTGCCTGTTTCATGGGACGGCGGAGATGCTCTCAAAGGGATCGGTCATCCGCTGCGCCTCAAGGTGAACTGGGAAGGGTTGCGCGCGGAAGACGCCAAGCTATTCGCGGTGTACCTGGAGGAGTAGCGCTAACAGCGGCGGCTTGTCGGCGACTTGAGTGTCTGTGAGTACTGGTGGTTTCCGTGCAGGTTGTTTGCCAGCCAGCTGCAAACGTATCGGCTGAGAGAATGAAAAAAGGGGCTTCATGAACATCTACGACGTCGATGACCGAAAGCAGCTCTTCATCGATGAGCGCTGGTTCGCAACCCAGCAAGGAATGCGCATAACCGTCAATCCACCCACCAAGAAGGAGCGCGTGCTCCTGCCCGAGGAACCGTGGGAGGCGAAGGGCATACATGCCTACAGCACGGTCCTGGAGCACGACGGCATCTACAAGATGTGGTACGATGCCATTCCCACCCAAGGCAGCGGCATGAGCCGCAGTATCTGCTACGCCACCAGCGAAGACGGTATCCATTGGGAGCGCCAATACGTAAATCTGTTCGAGCTGCCGGGGGTGCCTCGAAATTCGGTGGTAATGCCGGGAACCAACGGCAGCGTCATGATCGATCCCAAGGGTCCGGATGAGCACCGCTTCAAATGTATGGCCTTGATCACTGAGAACGACTTCTGGGACGACTCCAAGGGATGTATCTGTGGCCAGTACGACGGGTACGAGAAGGAATACTGGTGCGAGCTCTATTTGTGCACCAGCCCTGACGGCATTCACTGGCATCGACAATCTCCGTCGGCCATGCCGTTCTTTCACGATACGCAAAATGTCTTGATCTACGATGAGCGCATCGGTCGTTATGCCGCCTATATGCGGACGCACGAGAAACGCCGAACCGTCGGCCGCACCGAGTTCGACGACCCGATGCAGCTGCCGTGGCCCTTCGCGGAGAATCCCAACGATTTCCGCGGGCCCGGAGATTCTCGCTGGGCAGCCGGCGGCGAGTACGAGTTGGCCCTATGCTGTGACGAATCCGATCCAGCGGACACGGACCTCTACACCCCCAGCGTCAACACTTATCCATGGGCGGCAGACGCCTACTTCAGCTTCACCACGCCGTACCGTCACTACCCCTTCGGGGATACGGCGGATACAACCCTGCAGGGAAAGGATGAGCGCGGCCGGTTCAGCAACGACGGTCCGCTCGAGATTCAACTGGCGGTGAGCCGCGACGGGGTTTCCTGGTCGCGTCCCGATCGTCGGCCGTATGTGCCTCTGGGTCTGGTGGGTAGCTGGGACGGTGGCCAGGTGTATATGGCACAGGGCCTGATCAACAAGGGAGACGAGATCTGGCAGTATTACAGCGGCACCTTCCATACCCACGGCGCTTACGACCCGGACGAAGAGGATCGCAGCGGCGGGCTGTGCCGCCTGGTGCAACGCCTCGACGGTTTCGTATCTGCCGACGCCGAGTACACGGGGGGCGAATTCACGACCCCCCTTGTCACCTTTTCCAGAGAAGATTTGAAGCTAAACGCGGATTGTTCGGCTATGGGTGAGATCTGGGTCGAGATTCGCGACGACCGCAACCACCCGATCGCCGGCTACACCCTGTCGGAGAGCATCAGCGTCGACCGCAACCAAATCGCTGCGCCGGTAACCTGGAACGATCGAGACGACGTGGGAGAGTTGATGGGACGACCGGTGCGCCTTCACTTCAAGGCCCGGGCGTGCAAGCTGTATGCGTTCCATTTCGAGGGGAGACCGTAAGAGTGACACCCGAACAACGATATTTCTTCGATCTCAGCGGGTATCTGCATGTCGAAAGCGCCCTAGGCCCGGACGAGCTGAAGCAGGCCCAAGAAGCAGCCGACCGATACATCACTTCCACGCCAGAGGAGCTGCCGCCCGGATTCTCTGTCGAATATGCCGAGGGGCCTCGCCACCTCGACGGTCACGCCCACGGTTTCGCCTTCGACAAGGCTCTCGAACGATTGACCATGCATCCGGTGACCTGGCCGATCATCAAGGAGCTTACGGGCGATAAACCCAGGCTCACGAGTGGCACCCTGGCCGTGAATACGGCACGCCACCGCTTCCATCCGCTGCATTCTCTAAAGGAAGACGTGGAACAGAGCGGTCCTGAAATGCCGCGCTATTTTACCAAGGATGGGCGCATCTTCAGCGACAACTTCGTCGTTTTCTTCTACCTCACCGACGTGCTCGACGGTGATGGCGGACTGATGCTAGTCCCCGGCTCGCACAAATCCGAGTTTTCGCGCCCCCAGAACCTGTTCTATCAAGACACCTACGATAACGAAGGGTATGTAGTTGAAGAGATTCCGGCAGGTGTCGCGAACGTGACGGCTCGAGCAGGGGATGTGGTGTTCATGTCGGAGATGGTGAGCCACGGCGCGTTGAACTGGAAACCAAAAGACAGGGATCGTCGGTTTCTCACCTTGCGTTACGCTCCCCAGTTCATCGCCGGGGGGAGTTTCCCCGATGAGATCCTCCAGCGCCTGTCCCCCGAAACCAAGGAGCTGGCGACGGTTGTCCGATACGCCCATACCAAAGAGGTCGCCAAGCTCGATCGAGTGGAGCTCTCTTGACTGGAATTGCAGGTCGTTGTGGCGAACGTGTCCTCTTCCTCGATATGGAGGTGGTGGCCGCTCGACGCAACGTGGTACAGACCGTTCTCGAGGCCGAGAAACACCAATCGAACCCCGTGTTGCCCCTGGGGGACGTGGGGGAGTGGGATTCGCTGCAGGTCAAACCCTGGGCGTCGCGAAGTGTCATCTATGACGAAGAGGAACAGCTATTCAAATCCTGGTATACCGGGATCGACATCGGGTACTCGGTGCATACCACGGGGTATGCCATCAGCGAAAATGGAATCGAATGGACCAAACCCCGCCTCGGTCTGTTCGAATACAACGGGAACAAGGACAACAACATCTGCCTCGAGAGCGGGTACGGCCCGGTTATCAAAGATACCGCCGATGAAGATCCCTCCAAGCGCTACAAGCTCATTCTGAAGCAAGGCGCGAAACACCCGGACAAGATCACGATGGCTTATTCCGCCGATGGCCTGGAATGGCGCGATGGTCCGGTCATGGAGGAGCCGCAGTGGAACGGCCGCACCCCCGATATCGGCGGTCTGATCCGGGACGATCAGGACTCCGACCCCAACCGGCGTTACAAATACACCTGGATGTCGGTGGGTCCGGCGAATAAACCGGGTCCCGATATCGTGCGCACACAGTCCGTGGGATGTGGACCCGACGTCGAGCATTTTAGCGGTATCGCCGACAACCCGATCCTGCATCCAAACGACGGGCTGGAGCAGGAGCTCCACTTTATCATGCTGTCGCCCTACGGCGGCCAGTATGTCGTTCTTTACGAGTACGGCTGGTACATGCCCAACGGCACGGGCAAGTTCGGTAGTTATACAGCGGATGTGCGCCTTGCCGCCAGCCGCGATGGCGACCATTTCGCCCGCGTGCTACCTCACCAACCGGTGATCCGCCGCGGCCAGCATGGGGAATGGGACGACGGGTTTCTTGTAATCTCCGACAAACCTATCGTCAAGGATGACAGGATCTATCTCTACTACAGTGGTAATAGCGAGGAGTGGACTTCGTGGCCGTGGCAGAACAAGACCGACCGCGACGCAGACATTAAAACCGGTTTTCTCCGCACCACCCGCATGGGATTGGCGACGTTGCGCTTGGACGGGTTTACCTGCCTCGAGACGGCGGACGCGGAGACCCCAGGCTGGATCGAGACCGTACCCTTCGACCTGGACAGCGAGACCGAGCTCCGTGTGAACGTCGGGCAGGTTCTGCCGCGGAGAAGCTGGATCGAGGTTGAGGTGCTGGACGCGGCAACGAACGAGGTCGTAGGCGGGTTTGAGCGCGGAAGCTGCAAGCCGCTGCACACCGACTCGGTATGTGCCGCAGTGTCGTGGAACGATACGAGAGGGCTGCCGGCAAACAAGAAGCTGAAGCTACGATTCCATCTCATGGGGGCGGCTCGCCTCTACTCATTCGGATTCCAGGAGGCCATATGAACAGCAAGCTGCGACAACGGATCGGTGATGCCATCGCCGCGATGCCAGTCTTCAATCACCACGAGCACTGCTGGAAATCGTTCAGCACCGACCATCAGCAGGAGTTCGATCTGCCCTGCCTCATGTCCTGGGGTTACCTGGGAGGTAACCTGGACGCCGCCGGTCTGCGCGAACCACGGGACTTCGCTTACCTGAGCGACCCGTCTCTTCCCGACGGTTCGGAGAAGGCCTGGTCGCTCATTTCTGCGTTTCTGCCAAAGGTGCGCAATGCCGCCTTCTACCGTTATCTGTTGCCAACCCTGCGAGATCTTTTCCAGGTCGAGGAGAGTGATCTCTACTGCGATCGCTGGCGGGAGGCGTCCGCGCGCATTCGCGCCTACAGCCGCGAAACCAAAGGCAAAGGGGCGGAGCTCTCCGCGCGCATGGGCACGACATGCAGCGTCCTCGATGCCAAGGCGGGGATCGCGCCGGGGCTTCCCAACACGGTGCCCAGCGACCACACCTTGTTGAACGTGATCCGTCTGGACCGGTTTATCAGCGAGGGTCGCGGGCTGAAAATGGCGCTGGACGACCATCCAGGCCGCGACTTCGAAGGTTGGATGGAACTCTTCGACGGCATCTGTAAGCAGGCCCTGGACGACGGCGCCAACGGCTTTAAATGCGGCCTGGCCTACAATCGCCCTCTCGACTTCGGCTGTCCGCCGCAGGATGATGCCGCTCGCATCTTCAACAGCGGAGTGCTGACGGCTTCGCCGGCCGAAAAGAAAACCTTTCAGGACTACATGATGAACCGGTTGGCCGAGCGCTGCGTCGAGGCGGATGTGCCGATGCAGATCCACGCTGGAATGACCGGGGATATCGCCGGCGCCAACCCGACGCATATGACCGAATTCCTCTACAAACATGAGGAGCTGCGCCTCGATCTCTTTCATGGCGGTTACCCGTGGTCCGTTCAGGCAGGCCTGATGGCGGCGAACCATCGAAACCTGTTTATCGATGGTTGTTGGCTGCACACCATCTCCTACCAGGGATTTCGCGAGGCGCTCACCGCATGGATCGAGAATGTGCCGATGAACAAGATCTTTGCCTGGGGCGGCGACCACATCATGCTGGAGCAGAGCTACGGCTCCCTGCTGGTCGCCCGCGAGCTGGTGGCAGAGGTGTTGGCGGACCTTGTCGAGCGGGAGTACTTCGACGAGGAGCTGGCGCTCGAGGTGGCCCGTCGCATCTTGCACGACAATGGCGTCGAATTCTGGAGGCTGGAAAAACAATGACCGCCAAAAAGGATTACCGCCACAAGCCGTTTACCAAATTCGTCGCCCTTGGCGAGAGCACGACGGCCGGTGGGTGGTCTACGTCGCAGGAGCGCTGCTGGGTGCCGCGGTTGGCGGCGCTGATCGACGATTTCCAGGAACGACCGCTGGAGGTATTCAACGCGGGGATCGGTGCCAATGTGATCTCACGGCGTTCGCCCGCCTACGAAACCAGTGGCAAGCCGGCGGCCGATGAGCGCCTGAAGAAACACGTCATCGACCAGGCGCCCGACCTTCTGGTCATTTCCTACGGCCTGAACGATGCGCGCTGCGGCATCGCGTGGAGCCTCTTCCGTCGGGTCATGTTGAGTCTGGTAAGGCGAGTGCGCGCAAAACTCGATCCGGTCATCGTCTTGCCGGGACCGTATTACATGTGGGATTTCGAGATCGGTTCGGAAGGTGGATACGGTAGGGGAGATCTCGAAACGTTCAAGAGATTCAACAAAGGAATCTCCCGCCTCGCCCGGGCCCACGACTGTCTCTACGTCGATCTGTTGGACGCCTACGGAGAAAGCGATTGGATGATCCATTACGACGGTGTTCACGCCAACGATCTGGGGCACCGGATCGTCTCCAACAGAATATTCGAGGTTCTGGCGCAAAACTGCTCCTGTCTTGCCAACCGCACCAGGGCGATGGAAAGATCGAGTCCACGTTGGCGCGACGAGTCGGTGCTGATCATGACAGGTCGGGACGACACCCCGTAGATTCTGAGGACGCAGCAATGACGTTCGCTGATCCAACTAATCTCTACGATCCAGGACTTCATCTGTTCGTCGACGACGCCGAAGTCCAGGATCATCCCGGATTCATGCGCAAGGTTCAGCGCCCCACGCGGGTGCAACCGGAACCAGTGCTGCGTCCCGAGCTCCCTTGGGAGGGCAAAACGGTTCAGATCAAGGGTGGGTACCGCTACAATCAGACAACCGATCTGTTCGAGATGTGGTACTGGACCTGGTCGTGTACCATCGACGAGATGAACGAGGGCGCCCCTACTTTCTTGTGCTACGCGACTTCCAAGGATGGAATCACTTGGGAGCGGCCGCAGTTGGGGCAGTACGAGTTTGAAGGGTCGAAAGACAACAACATCGTGCTGGCGACCAGGGGTGATCCATGGGGTGTGACGGTCGATCCCTTCGAGCAGGACCCGGCGAGGCGTTTCAAGCTGGGGCTATACCATCAGCCGCCGGGGAGCCCGGGACCAAAGGACCCGACGGCTCGCCGTCGCTACATGCAGTCGGTCATCGACCGCTACGGCATGCACGCCTGCTCCTCACCGGACGGCATTCGCTGGACCTTCGAGGACACGCTTCTGGTGGCTGGGGCGGGTGATGCCGGCGTGCTGTCATACGATCCGCTGCGCGGAGGATATTTCGCCACCTCAAGGCGTCGCCACAACCTCGCCGATCACTTCGTCCTCGAGTGGAAGGGGTATCGCCGCGTGATCGCGTTGTCGGAGAGCAAAGACTTCGCCTCCTGGACGCCGCTGCGAACCGTGCTGAAGCCGGACGAGTTCGACGATGTAGGTGTGCAGCTCTACCAGATGGTGCCGTTTGTTTATGGCAACCAGTACGTGGGTTTTCTGTGGGTCTCCCATCCCACCGAGCTAAGCGGCATGGAACTGGCAGCGGCTCGGGACCTTTATGACTGGCAGCGGGTGGGACGGCGGGAGGAGTTCCTCTCTGTCGGGTCTCCCGGCTCGTGGGACATGGGCTGGGCGGCACTGGGCTTGAGTCCGCCGGCACTCAAGGGCGACACTCTCTACATGTGGTATTCGGGCAAACCTCAAGGACATGGCACCCAGGGAAATTTCAACAGTTCCATAGGTCTGCTGACGTTGCGTCGCGACGGTTTTGTGGCCTTGCGTGCGGGTACCCGCGGCGGTGAGCTCATGACCGAGCCGATCGAGGTGACCGGCCCCAAGCTTTCGGTAAACGCGACGGTCCTGTTCGGTGAGCTGCGGGTGCGGGTTATCGATGATATCGAGGTGCCGGAGGGGTACTCGCTGGAGGAGTGCAACGGCCTGGTGCATGACGACCGCGTCGATACTCCCATCACCTGGGGTGACGATCAACGCGACCTGACGCCTTTCGTCGGTCGCAAGATCCGCCTTCACATACAGACCGACAACGCCACCAGTTTCTATTCTTACCGAACGTGGTAAGTTACGTGATGTAAAGCTGCTCGACCGACGCGTGACTCCGCTTATGGCCTACAAACCAGAGGAACGAAGGTGATATACGACGGCCACGCCTACTGCTTCTCGCCCCCAAGCCAGAACGCCGGATTTGCCGACCCAGGCGAATTCTGGCGTCACTTGCAGCTGTTCATGGCCTGGGCGCGGCAGCAGCCGTGCTGGCGCAAGCACGACCGCAAACCTGCTGACGCTTCCGGGCTCAACGATGCCTCGCGAGGCCTGAGCTTCGACGGTCTCAAGGAGGCTCATTTTCGTATCGGTGATCACGGCCTGGTGGAGTGGACTGTCGAGGGGGAAGAGTACGTCAAACAGGCTCTGCCTCCGTGGATCGTCGACTTCGCCTATCCCGCGAACAGCCTCATCGCCGAAATGGATTACGCCGGCATCGACCGCGCCCTGCTGCATCGCACCCCGTACATGGGGACGTCCAACGATTTTGTTGCCGACTGCTGTCGCCGCTACCCTGGGCGCATCGACGGATTGGCCTACGTGGAAGAGTGGAAGATACCCTCGGAGATGGACACCTGCATCGCGAAACTGGACCGCGCCGTCAATGAGCTGGGTTTGGCAGGCTTGCAGTTCATTCCTTTCCATCGCACGCTCTACGGCCTGTCCGAGGAATGGGATGGCCCGGAGTTCGACCCGTACTGGAAGGCGGTGCAGGATCTGGGCATACCGGTTTTTTTCACCGTTGGTGGTGGTAACGATCTGGAGGGATATCTGGGGGAGCTGCGGCGCCTGCGGCGGTGGATGGAGCGTTACCCGGAAGTCCCGGTCGTAAAGACCCATGGGTTTAACTGGCGCATGTTCGCCGACGATAAGAAGCTGGTGGTTCCGGATGAGGTGTACGAGGCGGCGCCCCTCGATCACCCGATGTTCAACATTCAGATCCTATTCGCCGTATTCCTCCAGTCCCGCTGGGACTACCCGATGCCGCAGATGCGTCCGACCCTGGAAACCATGGTTGAACGCATCGGCGCTGATCGTCTCATGTGGGGAACGGACATACCGATCGTTCTCTTGCATTGGACCTACCGGCAGAGTCTGGATTTCATTCGCAATTACTGCGATTTCATCGACTCCGATGATATGGAGCTCATCCTCGGCGGAAATATGGCCCGTTTTCTGAGATTGATCCCGCCAGGTTCAACTAGCTAACGAGATAGGAACCACCCCCTGCTCACTCGAGGTAAAGCGGATATTTGCGAAGGGCCCACCGCCGCTTCGCCGGCGCCCTCGCACCTACGCCGAGCATTAACCTCCTCTCAACTCTTGCTTTACCTTGGCCGATATATTCAATACCAATAAGTGAGGTTGTTTTTGTTTTTCCGCCCCAGAGAGTTATCTTAGTACGGATCCGGCGGGACCCGGCAGTCAAATCCGGAGGGTAAAGGTATGGGCTCTGGTGGCGCTGTGCGGATGGTTTTTCTGTTTATCGCGATTATTCCTCAGGCCGTTGCGGCCAAGGAATCCTACGTCCAATTTCAGTCGTTCGACTGGACCCCGGTAAAATGGGTTGTAGGAATCCTCATCGGCGTATCGATCCTCCTTTTTGTATTAAAGATGCTTCTGAGTAAGAAGGCGAAGTCCAAACCTTCCAAGGTTTCCAAGAAACGGCAGCAATCCCCGGAAGAAACAGGGTTTGGCGAGCGGGCCGAGTCGATGGGTTTCAGAGTGAAGGAATCCAAGCTGCTCATTCAGATCGCCGCCAAGGTCGCACCGCACAAGCCAGAGTCCCTCCTGAACACCGCCAACGGTCGCGAACACCTTTACAAAGACCTGGAAAAGCGAGCCCGTGTACGCGAGCGTGAAGTGGCCGTGATCCGCGACGTGCAGCGCAAGCTAGAGAATATGCGGGGCCGGGACATCACGGAACGGGAGTCCAAGAGGATCGAGAGCAACATGCCGGTCTGGGTCGTCAGGAAGATCGGACGCAGTGCCTCCGATCCGGACGCCCTGGAGGCGCCAGAAGAGGAGGGCTCCGAACTCAAGCCCAGTCAGGGGCGGTTGGTGGATGTCGGGGAGGGGGGCGCGGCGGTCAAGGTGGAGATCGAGGCGGACGCCGGAGACTTGGTGGACGTGTGGTCAGGGGATCCGAATGTTCTGCTTTCGCCGACAACGGCGGTCGTAGTCCAGTTTAAGCGAGACGACGACACGGATGAACGAGTTTTTCATCTGTCCTTCCTCGATCCGCCACTCTCCGAGCTCCGCGCTGCCCTCTACGAGATAGAAATGCGCAGCCAGGCCGTCTGAGTTGTAGCCGGGTCGATCCGTTTTCTTCGGCAACTCCGATTAAACGTCAGTCACCCGCATACCATGCGGCGTTGATCAGACGCATAGCTAACCCTCAGAAAACAGACGTCAAGGCCCGCTCCAGCGCCTCCAAGGTAGCCGTAATATCATCGGCGTGATGGGCTGCCGATATGGAGCATTGTTTGGTCGCACCGGGGAAGAAGTAGACCCCGTTGTCGATCATGGCTCGGCGCAGGGATAGATCTCGATCGAAGTCGTGGTTTTCCGCCAGATCGTGATAATCCCGCGGCAGGTGTTGCATCAGGTAGAGACTGAACGCACCCCCCTGCCGAGAGACCCGACCGACGATCCCGTGGTGACTTAGTAAGTATTCGATCCCTTCCTGTATTTGGGCTCCGAGATCGTCCATGTGGCGGTAGACAGCGCCTCCGCCCTCCAGCAGGACCTCGATGGTGGCGATGGCCGCGGCTACGGAAACCGGATGGGCGTTGTAGGTGCCGCCAATGAGCGGGCGTCTCGTTGCGTCCGGATCGGCGAACACGTCCATGTACTCCGCTTTGCCGCCGATGGCAGAAATCGGGAAGCCATTGGCGATCGCCTTGGCGTAAAATGCCAGATCGGGATGGACCCCGCTCAGCTGACTGTACCCTCCCAGACAGTAGCGAAAGCCGGTCTTCACCTCGTCGAAGACCAGCAGGAACCCGAACTCGTCGGCCAGCTCCCGCAAGCCCTCTAGATATCCCGGTTCCGGTTTTACGATGCCGATATTCTGCAACACTGGCTCCGTGATGAGTGCCGCGATCTCGTTCTTTTCGCAGATGTGCCGCACCGAGGCCAGGTCGTTGAAATTGACTACGTGGACCAGGCTCTCCGAGGCCTTCGGAAGACCCGGTCCGAGCCGCCTGTAGGGATACTCGCCGGGGCTCACCCGGGGTCCGATCTGGTCCAGGGGTGTCAAAACGTTGCAGGCTATCTCGCTGTGCGAGCCGTTGAACCCCCCTTGCATTACGATGACGTGCTCGCGACCGGTAACGGTACGGGCAAGACGCAGTGCGCCGAGGCTTGCCTCCGACCCGGTCGTCATGAATTCAACCTTTTCGACGGCCGGGATATGGCTGCACACCAGCTCCGCCAGCCGACCTTCCAGCTCGTTGGTTCCCGAACCGAACAAGCTCATACCCTCGTCCAATACCCTCTTGACGGCAGTATTTACGCGGGGATCGTTGTGACCGAGAACGTGAGGCGCGAAAGCGGCGTGGAAGTCGATGTAGCGGTTGTCATCTACGTCCCACAGGTAGGCCCCCTGCCCCCGTGCGAAGGCGATGTTGGGCTCCACCATACGTGCACCGGATACCACCCCGCCTGGGATGTGGCGTTCGTTGCGCTCCAGAACAGCGGCCGAGCCGGGATGTTGGATCAAGGAAATCCCCTTAAGGCTAGAAGGCGAGAAACCGGGCCGGATTCGCTCCCATGATGCCATCGATATCCGCCGGGGTGAGGCCGCTGGCGTGGAGGCGAGGTACGATGTGCTCAAGGATGTGGGCATAGCCGTACCCGCCGAAGGCGGTCATGTCCATACGGTAACAGCAGTCCTGGGCGACCATGATCGAATCCAGATAACCGCGACGCACCAGTTCGGCGATTACATCGACCCTCACGTTGTCGCTGGGATGCTGGCGGCCGAGGTGGGCGTAGTAGATATCGCGGCCAAAGGTGTCGAAACTCAGTTTGCAACCCGTATCCGCCAGATGGCGATATAGATCGACGTCGCCGCGAAAGCGTGCCCCCACGTGGCTCATGATGACCCTGTGGGGATCAACTCCGTCGTGGCGCAGCAGGTCGAGTACCTGAATCGGGGAGTGGGGGCTTTGACCGGGGTGAATCGATATGGGAGCCCCGGTCTCGAGGTGGGCCCGTGCCGCCGCGTGCAGGCACTTCGCTTCGTTCGGATGGAGAGGCCAGGAGGCCCCGATCTCGCCGATCAAGCCCGCGCGGACGTCAGTTCCATCGATCCCTTTTTCAACACAACCGACGATCTCCTTGGTAATGCCGTCGACAGTTTTTGCGTCCATATCCGGTGGATGAGACGGGAAGATGTAATAACCAGATCCGGCGACGATATTCAAGCCCGTCGCGGAAGAAATTCGACGCAAGCCCTCTGGTTGGGGCGCGATTCCGTTGATCGTCTGGTCGACGATCGCCCGTCCGCCGGCGTCCCGGAAGCGGGAGACCTCTGCTACGGCCACCTCCTCTTCCAGCATCTTCAGGTTGTGCAGCGAACTCATCGAGTTACGCCGCACCCAGCCCAGATTGCTCAGCTGAACCGGCTCTTGAGCGAGCTTTCTGCCCGGGTCATCTGCCGGTTCGACGAAATAGCAGCTCAGATCGAACAACAGATGCTCGTGAATCAGGGTGGAACCCAATTTCGCGGGTTCGAGCGGCCCCTGGACGGTCATGATTTGCTGATTGGCCACGGTTGGGACCCTCCTTTGGAAGGGCCAAAAGGTGTTTTCTCAGCAGGTGCGCGTCAAGGGTGACCAATTCTCGAAGAAAAACTTGAACCCACAGGGAAAATTGTCCATTGTACCTATACCTATGTGGGTAGTAGCGGCTGAACCAAACTGGCATAAAAGAAGGGGGGTGAAGATAGAGTAGAAATGGGGTTTCAGCCGGAATCCTAACGTAAATCACCGCACGCTTCGAAACCTTATCCCAAGGAGTACACAGTGAAGTTAACCAAAATGCTTCTCAGCGCTTTTGCAATCGCGCTTCTGTGCTTCGGCATTGCCGGCGCCCAGACGGCGGTCGAAGGATTTTCATTTCCCGAAAACGAAACCTTGCCCTTGCGTTCCGGGGCACCCACGCCTTTGCGTGTTTCCGCCTCTGACGTAGGCTGGAGCGGCAGCGGCCCCGCGACCTTCAGCTTCAATTCCAGCCAGCGCGGAACCGCCTGGGTGATCATTTACGAGAAGGGCAACAATCAGACGGGCCGTCGTGGACCGGGTGGTGCCTGGCAGCGTTTGGCGCCCCAGGATCTCTACGTCAATACCGTGCCCCCATCTGGTCAGGCCATTGAGAGCGGCAACAACAGCATTGTGTGGAACGGCAACGACTTCGAAGGCAACGCCGCCGGCGCCGGCAGCTACGAGTTTGACCTGGTTGTCGTGAACAATCTGGACGATCTGGTTGTGGTCGGCCCCGGCTCAGGCCCTACCGGTTTCACCTGGCCGAATATCGACCTGACCAAGGATCCGGTTGAGATCTTCGTGCAGGAGTACGAGCGCAGCGTGCCCGATCGCGGTCATGCCATCGGCGACATGATCCGCGGCACCATCGGCACGAACTACCTGACCAACCCCACTGCCTGGGAGCGCTGGTCCTACAACAACGTCATGAACTGGGAAGGGGCGCGCACCGCAAGCGGCTTGCGTCAGGACGATGTGGACCCGGATATCTACTGGTCGAACGACTACACCGCCGAGTGCTGCAAAGGCATCTACAAGATGCGCATCAACCGCGCGGCGCAGAGCTGGGAGTCGGAGACCGACTTCGGCGAAAACGGCCGTTCGGTCAACGTCAACGGCGATCGCATCCTTCAGTTCAAGCCGGAGGGAGACGTCATCTGGCAGACGCTGCACGGCGTGCAAGAGGTGCCCTTCAGCGCCATTGAGAAGAGGGACAAGACCTCCGGCGCCACCCTGACCGAGTTTGACGTGGGCGATTTTTATCACGTGACCTCCACGGACGAAGACGGCAATGAGTCGACTCGCTCCGGCGGCCCACGTCAGATCGACGTGGTAGGCGACCTGATCGTGACCTCTGCCTGGGGCCATCAGGCTATTCTCGGCGTCAACAAGAACAGCGGTGAGGTTCTGTGGATGAACGACAACGGCGACGGCTATGGCGACCGGCTCGACCAAGAAGCTGCTGAGGCGCTTGGTGGCGTTGCCAGCCCGGTGATCAACATCACCGGCTCGACCATTGATCCGAAGAGCGGCAATATCGCCCTGTTCAACATGGTCGGGGTCAACGGTCCCACCACCTGGGGCGTCGTCGGTCGCGACGGCACCGGAATCTTCTCCATCAGCTATCCGATAGCGTGGGGCCGGGGCCGCCCGGGCAGCACACGGTTCAACATGATCAACCATGGTAGCGCCTATGATGGCATCTACAGCTCCATCTCGCTGAATATGGTTGCCATCGAGGAAGGGGTCCACTTCGGCAACACGCCGGAAGGAAGATACGGTCCCAAGATGCTGTCGAATACCCCGTACGACGTGTTCAGCGGTCGGTTGGGCGCCGGCGTGACCGCGGTTTCGGCGAACGGAAGCGCCGGCACCCCGGACAGCTACACGCTCGGTGACGCCTATCCGAACCCGTTCAATCCGCAAACCAGCGTGGAATTCGCGGTCTCATCTGACGGCTTCGTAAAGATCGAGATCTTCAACGCGGTCGGTCAGGTGGTGGCCAGCATGGTCGATCAGGATCTCAGTGCCGGTGCCTATACCGCCACCTGGGATGCTCTCGACTCCAGCGGGAATCAGGTATCCAGCGGTGTCTATTTCTACCGTATGGAAGCCGGCGAATTCACCGCCACCCGCTCGATGACGTTGCTGAAGTAGGCCCGAACAACCTGCTTCGAGCAGATGTAGCAGAGGGGGAGCACCTGCTCCCCCTCTGCTTTTTTTGTGCGCAAACCCCGGGATCTGATGAAATCACGCAGACCTGAACTTCCCTCGGGGGCGGAGGGATTGGCGGCCACCGTTGGCACGGCGGAAGCATCGCGGCCGAGCATCTCACCTCGGGGCGTCCTCCTGGGAGCAATCACGGCTTCGGGGATGCTGTATTACGTAGTTGTGGTGGGGCAAGGGATCGGCGCCGGCCGCTATGTAAACTCCCAGTTTCCAATGACGGCTTTCATGCCGTTTGTGCTCTGGCTCTTCATCAACGTACTGTTGAAACGGTTGTGGCCCTCCCAGGCACTCAGTCGCGGGGAGCTGCTCACCATCCTCACCATGGTCTGGGTCGTGGGCATCATGCCCCAAAGGGGGTGGATGAGCTTCTGGACCGCCATCATGGCGGGTCCGACTATCCTGGCCACCAAAGAAAACCTGTGGGCAGAGATCTTCTTCGACTACCTGCCGTGGCACGTGTTTGCCCCGACAAGCGGGCGCATCCTGGATCCGTTCTTCTTCGGCTTGGAAGAGGGAATGCCGCTGCCATGGGACGGTTGGCTGGGGGTTATGGGGCAATGGCTTGGGGTCTGCATGGCGATGGTGATTTTCGGCTACTGCCTGATGGTTCTTTTCCAGAAGCATTGGGAGGATAGAGAAAAGCTCACCTTCCCGCTGGCGCAGCTGCCCCTGGATCTGACCCGAGGGTTTGACCGACATCGAATTCCCGACCTCTTTCGCCTAAGGCTCTTCTGGCTTGGCTTTTTTCTGGTATTTATCACCCTCGCTTACAACGTAGCCACCTACTTCGTTCCCGGGCTTCCCGCGGTTGAGATCTGGACCAAGCGTTTTCCCATAGCGCTCGGAGAGGATTTCCCTTCCGTCACCATTCGCGTGCTACCCATCGTGCTGGCGGTGACCTATCTCTGCCCGGTCGATATCCTGGGAAGCCTGGTCCTGTTCCACCTCCTCTATCTGCTGAAGGAGGGATTGATACGCAAGACAGGCTTTGGGGTGGAGGGGTTCTCCGGCGTTGGCGCGACCGGACAAATCGCCGAATACAAGCAGATCATCTTTATGGAGAGTTATGGCGCCCTGATCTTCGTCGCCCTTTGGTCAATCTGGCTCGCCCGCGGCCACCTGCGCCGGGTCTGGCGGCTGGTCTGGCACGGAGGTAGCGACCGCGCCGAGGTAGGCCGCTACCGGATGGCCGTTTTCGGTCTTGTGGCAGCGGCCATCTACGTAATCGGGTGGGGCATGGGGCTCGGAATGGGCTTGCCGCTGGCGATACTTGCCTTTCTCGTGATGGTCCTGACCTATTTAGTCATCGTAAAGCTGATCGCTGCCACCGGGTTCTCCTACCTCCTCCCGAACGAACCGCACGCCAAGGGGCAGTCTTTCATCGCCGAGCTCGTGGGTACCGTTCACCTTTCGCCCCGGGAGGTGGTGGCCTACAAGGTGTTCGCCAGCCGCGCATTCTTCGGCGACACCCGGATTCCGGCCTGGCCGGCGATCACCCACCATCTGCGCAGTTTCTCGCTGAGCCGACAGCCAGGGTGGGTCACGGCCGCCGTTTTCGTCGCTTTTCCGGCGGGGTTTCTGGTGACCGCAACCTCTACCATCGATTTGAATTACCACGAGGGCAGCTCCGCCGGTCTGTCGGGTTTTCTATTCAACGATCTTGTCAATCTGATGAACAACCCTTCGGAGTCCACGGTGGGCAAGTGGCTCGTCTGGGGCACCGGATTCGTTGAGGCAGCCGGCATCGCCTGTCTGCGCGGGCGTTATCATTGGTTCCCGCTGCACCCAATCGGGCTGGCTTTTCAAGCCACCACAGGAGTCTGGGTCTACTGGTTCAGCCTTTTCCTGGTCTGGGCCGTAAAGCTGATCCTGCTGCGATACGGGGGTGTTAGCGCCTTTCTCAAGGGAAAGCCACTCTTCTACGGCATGGCGGTCGGATACGTGCTTGCAGTAACCCTCTCCGGTTTCGTCGATCTCTTCTGGTTTCCGGCGGGTGGTCACCGGATGCATGCCTGGTAGACGCGCCTCCTGCTCGAAGCTGTTGGCGGATTTCATTACTCCGTAGATTCTGCCCGTGTTAGAAAAAATCATGAGATCGAACGTCGCTGCCGTCGAGGTGCGGTTGCCGCGCGGCAAGATGGAGCGTCTTGGTAACTACGCCCTAACCAGATCGTCCAGCTGGTGCAGGGAATGGGAGTGGCAGTGACGCCGTAAAGACTATGCCATCGATTCGGAATCTCTTCCTTTGTCTCCTGTTTGCGTTTCCCGCCGCAGCTGAATCCACCGACTCTGGTCATGAGCGGATGCGCGCGGCCCTGAAGAGGATCGCCGACCATCCGCCGGAAGGTCATTGGGTTTTTCCCACCCGCCGCGCCGAGCTTTTGCAACAAAAGCTCGAGGAGGTGGAAGAGCGGGCGCGAGCGGGACAGCCGCCCGAGAATCCGTTTACGGCTTGGCGTCTCAATTTCGATCTGGGGCAGGCATTGGTGAGATCGGGGCAATCGGAGCGCGGCATCAGCTACCTGCGCCAAGCGCACGCGGTGCTCCGTCAATTGGAGCGGCAATTCGCGACCCTTGCGCAGCA
This sequence comes from Candidatus Latescibacterota bacterium, assembly GCA_965217095.1. GTDB lineage: Bacteria > Latescibacterota > UBA2968 > UBA8231 > UBA8231 > CAYNZV01. The sequence goes on along the minus strand of OZ244235.1, from coordinate 2,649,799 downwards.
AGGAGGCACCCCGCAGCAACTCAGGCGCATTCAGCTGCGGATGGGCAATTTTTCCGTGCAGACCGCTTTTTACCTCGGCATCTCCAACATTCGTCTCGGGGAGGACCAGAACTGCTCGGTGCAGAACCTCGCCGAAGCCTGCATCCTGCCCATCCAGGGAAAGGGTATCCACACCCAGAAGGAAGGTTCGCGCAACGCCATCCGCTATTTCCGGGAGGTTTTGGATCACCCCTACTGGCGCATGAACCAGGGGGAAGTGGAGGATCTAAGCAATGCCTCGGGAGGGATGAGCTCCGAGCGTCTGGGCGGTTTGGCGGCACCGGATAAACGGACTACCGACCTGTTGGTGCATTTTCGAGAGGCTTCGCGCTGGCTGCTCAATATCGCCTACATGACCCTGGGAGAGTATCCGGGTTCGGTTCCGAAGAAACACCTCATCCCGCCCCGCGTGTTCGCGGCGGACGCTGCGTTTCCCCGCTTCGAAAACGTCGGACCGAAGCTCGGGCTGGATACCTTCAATCTCTGCGGCGGTGCCATCGTCGACGACTTTGACGGCGACGGTAATCTGGATATCGTCACCAGCACCTGGGATATTGCCGGTCAGATGCGCTTCTTCCGCAGCCGGGGAGACGGGACCTTCGCGGATGAAACCGACAAGGCCGGGCTGACCGGTTTTTTCGGCGGTCTCAACATGATCCAGGCCGACCATGACAACGACGGCGACCTCGATATCTTTGTTCTCCGCGGCGCCTGGCTCTCCCGATGGGGTCGGCACCCGAACTCCCTGTTGAGCAACAACGGGAACGGTACCTTTACCGATGTTACCTTTGCTGCCGGATTGGCCGAGGTGAGCTACCCCACCAAATCGGCAACCTGGGGCGACTACGACAACGACGGCAACCTTGACCTCTTCGTCGTCAACGAGACCGATGGCAGCATTGACGCGCCGTCGCAGCTGTTTCGCAACAACGGCGACGGCACCTTCACCGACGTCGCCGAGAAAGCTGGCGTTCGTAGCCGGTGTTTCGGCATGGGCACCGTGTGGGGCGACTACGACGACGACGGGTTCCTCGATCTATATGTAGGGGATTGCCAATCGGCGAAACTGTTTCACAACAACGGTGACGGCACGTTTACGGACGTGGCTCGGCGGCTGGAAGTGCGGGGACCGCGAAGACCGTTTGCGGCCTGGTTCTGGGACTTCGACAACGACAGTGCGCTCGACCTTCTGGTCAACGCCTCTTCGGGGTCGGTAGGGGTGCTGTCCCTGAACCCCTTGGGTATCGATGTGACGGAAGGCGATCCGTCACGCCGCTCGCTCCAACAATCGGTGGAGGTGGAAGTCCTGCATCTCTATCAGAACGACGGCAAAGGAGGTTTTCGCGAGGTCGCGGCACAGCAGGGGCTCACCTACCCGTCGCAGCCGATGGGAGCGAATTTCGGCGATCTGGACAACGACGGCTTCCTCGATTTCTATCTCGCCACCGGCGACGTGTTCTACTCGGAGCTGCGACCGAACGTCATGTTCCGGAACCTGGGTGGAACCCGGTTCGAGAACGTTACCATGGCGGGCGGATTCGGACACCTCCAGAAGGGGCACGGGGTGTCGTTCGCCGATCTGGACAACGACGGGGACCAGGATGTCTACGTGCAGATGGGCGGGGCCTACCCAGGGGATAAATACAGCGATGCCCTGTTCGAGAATCCCGGGTTCGGCAACCATTGGATTACGCTAAAGCTCGAGGGACGTAGATCGAACCGATCAGCGATCGGCGCCCGCATCCACGTGCAAGTTCGCGAAGGTGACACGGAACGCTCGATCTATCGGCACGTGAACAGCGGCGGCAGCTTCGGCTGCAACCCGCTGCGGCAAACAGTGGGTCTGGGCAAGGCCGAGCAGATTCTCGCTCTGGAGATCTTGTGGCCAGCGACCGGCCGCACCCAACGCTTTGCGGACGTGGGTCTGGATCAAGCGATCCGGATCGTCGAAGGTGAATCCACTTTCAAATCCGTGCAGCTTTCCAGTTTCAAGCTGGGTGGCGCCGGCGCCGCGTCCGTTCCCGCGGCGCACCAGCACCAACATCATTAGTTCGAATCAAGGAGAAAAGATGATTTCGCCGCTACGAAACATATCACATCCTTTCAAGCTGCCCTCCGACATTATCTACTTTCACGACTGGCGCTACGTACACCACGGCAGCCATTCGACCGGCTGGAAGAATAAAGAGGGGGAGTGGCTGCGCATCTGGTCGGCCGACCCGGTGCCGCCGCTACGGCACGACCCCGGGTATATGCCAATGGGTATCCGCCTGCGCGCCAAGTCGGCTCAAAAGAGCGAACCCTTTTATTTGCCCGACGAGGATGAGGGTTTCATCTTCGCCGGCGTCATGATGCAGGACGAAGGGCGTTACCGATGGTGGTACGAGTCGTTCCCGGCGGAGCATATCACCAGCGACAAGTACGCCATGGGGGACAGCGACTACGTTCGCTATGGGGAATCCGACGACGGTTGGACCTGGCGATTCCCAGAGCTGGGTCAGATCGAGAGAAAGGGCACCAGTGACAACAACATCGTGTACGGTCCCCCGGTTATCGACCCCACCGGCCTGCACGGGCCCTGCGTCTTCAAGGATCCCTCGGCGCCGCCGAAGGAGCGCTACAAGATGATCCACACCGGGCACCTGACGCCAGAGATGAAGGGGCGCTACCTGAAGGAGCGACCGGACGAAGTGGGTGCCCTGAATACGGGCGAGCGTTGGGACGGCCTCTTCGGAGCGATCTCTCCCGACGGCATCAGCTGGACACCGCTGCCGGAGCCGCTGGTGGCTCAGATTAGCGATACCCACAACGCCTGCGAGTACGATCCGGTGCTGGGGCAGTACGTGGCGTACGTCCGCAACCATTTCTTTGCTAGGCGCACCATCGGCCGCAGCGCCAGCGACGATTTTCGTCGGCTGCCCCTCTCCGAGGATCTCTTCTGGCCGGGCACTGTCGAAGAGCCGTACGACCTGTGGTACACCGCCGCAAAGACCAAGATGCCCGGCACCACCGACTACCACATCATGTTTCCGCTGCGCTGGCGCCTCATCGACGACTCCTTCAGCTTCGTGCTGGCAGCCAGTCCTGACAACATTCTGTGGAGTTATGTTCCTGGAGACACAGTCTGCGAGCCAGGTGACGCCGGAGATTGGGTGGGCGGTGCGGTGGCTCCGGGTGTGGGCATGGTGGAGCTACCGGACAACAAGATGGGGATCCCGATCGTCGGCTCGCCAGAACCGCACAAACACTTGAGACAGCCGCCCCATGGACATATGGCCTGGGCGACCTGGCCGAAGGGGAGGCTGGTGGCGCTGGAGGCGCCGGTGGAAGGGAGTTTCCGCACCTTTCCTCTAGAGACCGGGAAACGAACCATCCACCTGAATTTCAAGACACCCCCCGGGGGGTACGTTCAGGTTCAGGTTACCGATCGCCGTTACCAGCCGCTTCCCGGCCGCAGCTTCGACGACTGTGACTGGTTGATCGGCGACCAGATCGACCGGCAGGTGAGCTGGAACGGGGAGACCGACCTCGGCCACGAGGAAAGCGGCACTCTTTCCCTTGGATTTCGCATGCGTTGCGCCGAGTTCTACAGCGTCGAATTCAGATAATCCGAGCTATTGAAGCTGGAAGAATGACGGTTGCCGACGAACAGGCCCTCTGCGGTTGGGCTGAAGCGGATATAACGCCTCCTCTGGGATTTCCCATGGGCGGGCGTGGGCCCGTCTTCGACCCGGCAAAGCAGACCGCCGATCCGCTCCTGGCGCAAGTCACCGTCCTGCAGGATCAACGGGGACGGCGCGTTGTCCTGGTATCCCTCGACATCCTGGGATCGACCCCTTCCGTAGCAGACCCAATCCGCCATCTGTTGGCCGCGATCGCCGGAGCAACTCCCGAAGCGGTTGTCCTCAATTATTCCCATACCCACAGCAGCGGCATGGGCGTGCTGGAAATCTATCCATACAGCGGCAAGAAACCGACCCAGATACGGGACTACGAGACCCGGTTGTCGAAGACGCTCTGCGCCTTGACGCACGATGCTTTGAACCGTCTCGCGCCAGTGCGTGCCTACTGGCGCAACGGCGAGAGTGATTTGGCCATCAATCGCCGGCGCAAGAACGACGACGGCATCACCGAGCATCGGCCGAACAAGGACGGGTACTACGATCCCAATCTCTGGGTGTTGGAGCTGGAGGGGTCCGACGGGCGAGCGATTCTCTACAGCTACGCCTGCCACCCGGTGGTGCTGTACGGGGCCGAGTGGCAGACGATCTCGGGAGACTTCCCTGGCAGGACCCGGCTAACTCTCAGATCGAGGATTGGAGAGACAACTCACGTGCAGTTCCTTCAAGGTCTGGCGGGCAGTGTGCGGCCGCGTATCCTCGCGGATCTCGAGAAAGAGCAGTTCGTACGCGGATCGCGGGAGACGCTCGAGCGCACCGGCGACCAGTTGGCCGACGATTTGATGCGAACTTTGCGAACCGCGGCCGAAGAGATAGAGCTGGTCCTGCATGCGGTGATGGGGTATGCACCTGTGCGGCCGGGCCCGCCGTTGGGCCCGGACTCCGTGGCGGAGATGAGAGACTCCTGGGGTGGAGCCGACGCCTACTGGCGAGAGCGTCTGCGGAACGGGCCGCCGTGCGATCTGGTTCAGCCCTGGCCCGTAGGTTTGATTCAGCTGGACCGGAAACATCTGATCGCTTACATGGCCAGCGAGGCGGTCGCGGAATGGCGTCCGCTGATCGAGGAGGTGCTGTCGACGTACCAGCTGGCCTGTTGGGCTTACTGCCAGCACGACCACACTTACTTGCCAACGGATGAGCTGATTGCAGACGGTGGGTACGAGGTTGATCAGGCTCCGCTGTGCACCAACTTCTGGCCTCAGCCGCTGGCACCGGGAACGGACGATCTGATCATGACCTCATTCGCCCTGCTGCGGCAGCGCCTCGAGCGGGAGCGGGATTGATACGGGATCTTTCCCGATTGGGACGTACCGTTACCGAACAGCTCGCAGAAGTTGATCTGTAACGCAGCCCTACGACAATTTCAAGATACGTTTGGCGTTTTCCCCCAAGACAAGCCGCTTCGCGTCGTCACTGATGTCGGCGGTTATGATTTTGCCAATCTGTGGTCGATGGTCCATCAAAGGAACGTCGGAACCGTAGAGCACGCGGTCGGCCCCCGCCTGATTAACCAGCTCCTCTATCGCCCCCGGTGACCGGAAGGTAGAGCAGGTTTCCAGATAGACGTTTGCATTGTTCTGGGCGGCTTCGATGGCGTCTGCCCTCATCGGCGGGCAATTTCCGGAGTGTCCGCACACAAAGATGGCGTCGGGAAATCGAGGAGCGACATCTGATACGAACTTGGGCCAAGCCGCTGCTTCGATTCCGGTATGCCAAATGACCGCCAGTCCCCGTTCGTTGGCGAACTCATAAATGGGGTCCCAGGGTGGTTCGTTGAGATTGATGGAGGTAAATGGGGGATAGAGCTTGATGGCAGTCAGATGCAATTCGTCGAATGCCCGCGTTAGCTCCGGAACCATGGTTTCGGGCATAAGGGGTGAGACGTAAGCAAAACCTACGACGCGATCGGGATGGGCTGCGACCATGGACGCCGTGTTGTCGTTGCCGCGGGTGCCCTCCGGGTGCCAGATGTTGAAAAGACAGGTCTTGTCGATCCCGACGGCGTCCATCGAGTTGAACAGGTTTTCCGGGGAGCTCCCGGTCAGTCCCCAGCGTCCGGGATGCCCGTGAAAATCTATTACAGTACCTCCTTCGATCATGGTGCGCCCCCTTCCAAAATGCGTTCCAGATTTCCGGCACAGATCCCTTCCAGATCGGCATCACCCAACCCGATGTTGTGGATATAATAGAGCATCGGGCCCATGGCGTAGCGCGGATAGAACGAACCGTAGACAAAACGTCCGGTGCCATATTCGTCGATCACCTTTTCGAGTTCGCCAAGGACCTCGTAGCGGCTCAGCTCGATATGGGAGTTCGGCAGGAACTTCAAGAAGGGACGCACGAAATGAGCATGCGAGTAGTGGGCCCCTACCAGCACCGTCACCAGGTCCGGAAACTTCCGCAAGGTATCCATGATCTCGGTCACCGGGGTCATCGGCATGGGAGACAACCAGGTTGGACCCCACTCGTTGGCCATGGATACCCAGAGAGGGATCTTCTCAGCCTGCAGCCACTCCAGCAGGTCACCGTAGAGCCAGTCGACGAACGGCAGCCCAGACGCGGCCGAATCGTGCAGCCGCACATGGTCGAGCTTGCCCCCGGCGCGCAGCTCCTGCAGCTGTTTGAGGGAGTCGGCTTCGGGGCCGGCCATCCACTGGTAGGTCAGCGGACCGTCGTCACTGCACCAGTCAGTGAGCAGGTCGTTGCCATCGATGGTGCTCAGGGTCTCACCGTGCTGGTGGTGTACCAGTGCCCGTTCCACCCCATGCCGCTGCATCTCTTCCAACAGCTCTCCGGGCGTGTCGAACGGCGCCGGCCGTTTGTTCTTGTGGCCGACACCGATGTTGGCGTCTATCACCGGCACGCGGGCCGAAAAATTCAAGGATGTCATCTGCTCTCCTCTGGTGATCTAATCGACAAGAAACGTGTGGTGATCAACTGCGGTGCGGCAAGATCAGGCTGCGAAAATCGCTCACTTACGCCGCGAATGTGAAACGTCTATAGTGAAATCAAAGTCGTCCAAGCCGGCGATCCTCCGCTTCGAGCCATTCACCATATTCTCGAGGCATCTCCGCAGGAGCCCCGAGACCGTGCTCGCGGCGCCAGCGCATAAGGGGTTGAGAGCGATCTTCTTGAGGGAGATCAATGCGCCGGCCATACGCCGCCGATTCGAGGATCCCCATCATTACCTCCACCACGTGGCGCCCTTCCTCGCCGCTGCACTCGTGCGCACGGCCTTCGTCGAGCGCGTTTACATACTCGTCCACGTACCAGAGGTCGTCGACGGTGCTCACTCCGTCCGGTTTGCTGCACTCCGGGAAGATCGGCTCCAAATCCTCCCATTCCTCAACAGTGGCACCGGGGGCGTAATGGGTCGCCGGCAGGAACATGCCGGCTTTCTTCTTTTGATCGTATATCAGATTGCCTGCCATCAGACGCCCTTCGGTTCCGCAAAACTCCATCACCGGATTTACCGCGGTCTTATAGCGGTGCTGCAACAGATCTGCCGTAACCCCGTTGTCGAAATCGAGGGTAGCGGTCAGGTGTTCGCCAGCGACGATGCCCATGCCGCCCGCCGAGGGAATAACATCCTCCACGGTGATCGGATGACCGTCAGTCATACCGGTGGCGGTGACCCGGCGGCAATGGCCGGCGATCCTGAGCATCATGTTGATCATATGGGTCCCGATGTTCATGAGACCGTACCCGCCGTAGTAGAACTTGCCGTAACCGGAGATGTGCCGCAGCTCACCGATGCGTCCTTCCGCGTACGCCTTTGCCACCGAGCGCATGATCGCGCCCGAACGGCCCTGGTGGTGAACGGCGATGCGGACGCCCTTCTCTTGCGCTTTTGTTATAACCTCATCCGCTTCTTCCAGATCGACGCAGATCGGTTTCTCGATATCTATGTGGACGCCGTACTCGAGCACGCGCATCGCCAGCGGGTGGTGGAACTCGGTTCCGGTGGGGATCGCCACGATGTCAGGTTTGGTTTCCTGAATCATGCGGTCCAGGTCGTCGTAGCGCGCGTCGACCCCGAGCTCATCTCCCAGTTCGTTGTAGCGTTCGGGCAGCAGGTCGCAAAGGCCGACGAGATCGGTGCGTGGGTGGTCGTAATAGGCGCGGGCAGCGGCACCGCCGCGACCGCGGCAGCCTAGAATGGCTACCTTGTAGGTATTCATGGGGAAATCGCCCTCTATACTTTCGACATGACCTCGGGGTTCACCAGGAACTCGGGCTGTTCGCCGCGGAATATAGCCGCCATATCGCGGGCCATGGAGCCGAAGATCTTTTCGGTGGAACGAAACGTAACCCCTAGGGCGTGCGGCGAGGTCAGGCAGTTGGCTCGCTGAAAGATCGGGTGGCTGACATCGGGAGGCTCGGGTGAAAACACGTCGAGACCCACGCCTGCGAGACGACCATCCGCCATCGCTTCCTCCAGTAGATCGAGGCTTTCAATCAGCTCGCCCCTTGCCATGTTCACCAAATAACAGTCCCGCTTGAGAAGTCCGAGAAGTTTGCCGTCGATCAATCCCCTGGTTTCATCCGTAACGACGGCGTGAACGCTGATGAAATCGGATCGCTCGAACAACTGCTCGAGCGACACCAGCTCTGTTTCCAATTCCTTGGCGACACTCGGCTCCACATACGGGTCGTGCGCCAGAATGGTGCACTGAAATGGCTGGAGCATCGCTGCCAGCAATTGGCCGATGCGGCCGAAACCAACGATGCCTACGGTGGCGCCATCCATATCCCGGGTTCTGGTTTCGAATCTACTGTGCCAGTTTCCCGCCTTCAGCTGATGATCCCAGTAGGTAAGATCCTTGCACAGGGCCAGCATCAAGGACATGGCGCCTTCTGCCACCGCGCGCGCCCCAGCCCCTGGAGTGAACACCACTGGAATCCTCCGTGACGTCGCGGCGGCGATATCGATATTGTTGTACCCCACTCCGCAGCGACCGATGACTTGCAATTTCTTACCGGCCTTGATCACTCGTGCACTGGCGATGCCTTCGCCGCGAACCACGAGGGCCATCGCATCCTCGACCTGTTCGATCAGGGTTTCCTCCGTGAAATCGGGAGCTATCACGATCTCCCCGAATTCTTCGAGGATTCGGGTCGCCGCGTCGGCTATGGGGCCGCTGGCAACAATCTTTTCTTTAGACATTCTGGAGCATTCTCCCAATCGTCTTGAAGGAACAGCGGGCTAATCTAGGCTTGTGAGCAAGGAGGGTCAACCAATGCTCTGAACAGTCTGGCTCAAGAGGTGATCTTGACAGGTGCCGCTGGCAAGGTTGTTGAGAAACGCCGGCTGCACAATATTAGTCCAACGCTTTTTGAGAGGGTGAAGATGACTTCGATTAACGAAGCCGCTAAAAAAACCAACGCTTGGCTAGAGGCGAATTTTGATGGGGACGGTAGCTATCGCATCGATCCCGAGGACGCCCGGTACTACATGAAAACCCCGTATCTGATGACCATGGCAGGTCTGCGGGAGAAAGGAGCCCGCGTCGCGCAACGGGTCATGACCCGGTTCGTCGGTGATTCCGGCGATCTGGTTTCCTCCGCGCCCCTGGAAAATCGGATCTACGCCATGGGTTGGCTTGCGCTGGGTGCAGTGGTTACTGAGCGTTTCGATCTGGCACATATCCTGGCTGATCGGCTCGAGCATTATCAGGATCGTCAGAGCGGGGGGATCGTGCTAGCGGACGAGGATGCGGGTGAAGAGGTAGCGGAGGTCTGTTTCTCAGGTGGCGCCGGCATGGCCTTGGCGGCCGCAGGGCGCCTCGAAGCGGCGCGAAAGATGGCCGACACCTTTGAGGCTCTTATCGTCGAGCAAGGCGAGGCTGGTTGTTTTTACAACCGCTTCCGGAGGGACGGCTCGGTGTTGGCGCGAAAGGCTGGAAGCGAGTGGGAGAAGGCGTACGACTTGCAGGAGGACGAACAAAGGCCCGCGAATTATGCCACGGTGGTCAACGCGTTGGTGTGGACGGCGCGGGCGTTGCGTGAGCAGGGTTATCTGCGGGCGGCTCGACGATACGTGGATCTGGTATATCGACATCGGCGCAATCCGGCTCAGTTTGGGCGCGCCACCAAGTTCGGCTGGTCCATGTTGAATCTATATGCGGAGACCGGCGACACCGATCTGCTCGAGCGCACCCGGGAGCTGGGGGAGGTGCTGGTGGCAAAACAAAGCCCTGACGGGCTCTGGAATCCACAGCCGGGAAACGTGGAGGACGCTCCTGCCTGGGCGCGGCTGGCCTATTCCTCCGACTGTGCCATGACCATCTTTGCTCTTGCCAATCTAGGCTGACACCCTGAAGAAAGGAATGAACATGACCCAAGAAATAGACCCCCGACGCCATCTGGATCTGGAAGGTACCGTGAACACGAGGGATGTCGGTGGGTACGAGACGCGCGATGGCCGGCATACCAAGTGGGGTGTGCTCCTACGCTCTGACTCGTTGCACGAACTTTCGCCAGCCTCCAAGCAAGCGCTCGTGGACTACGGATTAAAATCGGTGCTGGACCTGAGGAAGAGTTCCGAAATGCAGAAGACGCGGAACGCGTTCTTTGGATCCGACACCGTCGACTACTATCACCAGAACATGGTGGGCGACACCCTGATGCGAGAACGGGAGCATATCCCGGAAGAGTTGGATTATGTCGAGCATATGCGGTGGTCCTACTCGGTGGTGCTCGATCGTCGCAAATCCCATGTACAGGATACGCTGTCCCTGCTGGCGCGCCCAGGTACCTTACCCTCCTTGGTTCACTGCGCCGGCGGCACGGAACGCACCGGCCTGATTGTCGGACTGGTTCTGGGTATCGTAGGCGTCCCCGAAGAGACCATCGCAGAGGATTTCGCGCTGACCGCACGATTCACCTATGCCCAATACCTGGAGAAACATCCCGAGCAGTCGGCCGAGACCTACAGCCTGGAAGATCATCAAGCGAAAATATGCCGTCCCGACACCATGCTGGCCGTACTCAGGACGCTGGAAGAGCGTTACTGCGGTGTTGTCGGGTACGCCCGCGATATCGGTGTGAGCGAAGAGGAGATGGAGGCGCTGCGGGAAGCTTTCCTGGAGTAGCGCCTCGCTGATACACACTATCACTCACGCTTTACTGCCGAAACCTTCTCGACAAGGGCCCCATTGCCCAAGTACTCTGAAGATCTAAGTTTCGCGCCCCCTCACCAGCGCACAAGAGTGTCCGGGCTGCATGGTTATCTCTCCCATGCCAGTGTCTCACCGGGAATTCAGCTGGGGATACATGCGAGCAACGCTGGTCCGCTGCACCTTCAGCTGCTTCGACTGGGCGTCGGCAAGGTGGAGCGGCAAGCCGACGCGATTTCAGCGACGGCGCCCACATCCGACCTGGGTCGAGTCGACTGCGAGGAGCGGCATGTCTGTTGCGGCAGCTATGTCCATGTAGCCGACATCTCTGTTCCCGCTGCGTTTGCGGTGGAGATCTGGTTTCGACAGCTGGATCACCATGGATGCGCGGGGCTCATCGCCCACAATCGGTTCGCATTATTGCTCGACGCCGCAGGCAGGCTCGAATTTCGCCTCGGTGAGGCGGCGCTCAGGGTGCCGGATGCACCCGCCTTGAAGTCCTGGCATCACGCCTGGACACAATGCGACGCAACCGAGATCGAGCTGTTTCTCGACGGCAACCTCGTCGGCAGTGAAAACATCGAGAGCGCATCGGATGGAGCCGTCGCGAGGGAGGGCGCGCTGCTCATGGGTGCCCTGCTCAACGACAACGCCGAGGTAGGCCATCTTCTCACCGGTGATATCTGTGCGCCCGCAATCTACGATCAGGTGTTCAGGGCCGAAGAAATTCGGCATCGCTTTCGCACCGAAGAGCTGGAGCCCGCCTCCAGTTGCGTCGGCCACTGGAAATTCGATGGCTTGAGTGGTCCGCCGTACCGCGATACGTCCGGTTCGGAGCGGCACGGTAGGGGGGTCAACTATCCGCTGCGTATGATACCGGGACCGCGATTGACCGCAGAACAGCCTTGGGCGGAGTTCGATCCGACTTCCGAACCGAGCTATGGCCACGCCGTGCGTTTCATGGCGGATCAGCTGGTGGACTGCCGCTGGCCCGAGCTGCTGAGCTGGACGGTTCCCGACGATCTGCCACAAGGTCAGTACGCCGTGCGGCTTGGAAACGAAGTGGGAGACATCAGAGACCTCCCGTTTATCGTGCGGGCAGCGAGACCTGCTGCCGGGCTTATGGTTCTGTCGACGACGGGCACGCGTGTGGCCTACAACTACATGCCGTTTGGTGATCCGGAATTGGACTACGGCGCATATCTGAATCATCCCAGCTACCCGATGCTCGGCCATCTGCTCGGTCAACGGCGACCTGCCCGGGGCGAACCCTATCTCTACCAGGTGGTCAATCTCGAGCTGCCCTTGTGCTCCTGGCTGGATCAGCACGGGATACCGTACGATTTGTACAGCGAGTGGGATCTGGAGGCCGATCCGTCGCTGCTGGATCACTATGGGGTGGTGGCGTGGGCGGGACACTGCGAGTACTGGACGGCTGCGCGGTATGAGGGGTTGGCTCGCTTCCGGGCGCGGCGGTCAGCGCGGCGGTCACATCCTTGTCCGGGAATACCTGCTTCTGGCGGGTCAGTATCGATCTCGAGAACGAGGTCATGGAGGTCCGCAAGCACGGTGCCGAGCAGGCCCGAGACAGCTGCATAACCGCAGATGCCATGGTAGATAACTCCCACTGGCACCAGATGGATCACCAACCAGGTACCCTGATGCAAACCGCGGGTTGGCCCCAGTACCGGCTGGGTTTGGGTATGACCAACGGTTGGTCCGCTCCCTGCCGTATCGACGGCGATAGCGCCGGCTACGAGGTGCTGGAGCCGAAACACCCTCTGTTTCACGATCCCCACGAGGTGTCGGTCGCAACTCCGTTTGCCCCCGGCGGCGCCGGTTACGAGACCGATGTCAGCTGCCAATCCATGGTAAGCAGATTCGGCGAGGCTAAGAACCCGGTACGAGCGCCCCGACGCTCGCAGTCTCAAGCGGGCAGGGAGAACACTGAGAAAAACAGCGGCGTCGTCCTGGCGCGAGCGCGGCTCCAGGACGCTCTTGTCCTGGATCTCGATATGAACAGCACGGTGGGCGAGTTGTGGTCCGAGATGCAACTAGGGGAATCGGAAACTGGAGGCATCACCTTCGCCGCCGGCAGCTGCATGGCCGCGCTGGTCCTTTTGGAGGATCAGAATTTCTCCAATTTCATGCTCAATGTTCTGCATCGAATGGGCTTGAACGAACGCCGCACCAGCGGCGCTGCCGCAGGTTGAGGATGGACCAACCCAGATCGGGAACGCGGCCGCGGATCACGCTTAGGGCGCTCCTTCTCGGAGCTCTCACCATAGGTCTCACGTTCTACTACGCCATCACTGAAGTGCAAGGGCAAGGAGTCGGCGGTTTCGTGCTATCGCAGATGCCGATTCTCGTGGTCGTGCCTTTCTTCACCTGGCTGTTCCTGAACGTCGCCCTCAAATGGCTGTGGCCTGCCATAGCTCTCAGAAGAGATGAACTGCTGACGATCTTCTGCATGCTCTGGGTGGTCGGCACCGTCCCCCACATAGGATGGAGCGGCTATTGGGTGATCGTGCTGGCGATTCCCACCTACTTCGCTTCCGCGGAGAATCAGTGGGCCGAGGTATTCTTCGACCTGATGCCGTGGCACCTGTTTCCGGACTCCTCCGCCCGCGTAATAGACGGGGTCTGGCAAGGTCTGCCACAGGGCGCGGAGATTCCGTGGGAGGGGTGGCTGGGGCCGATCGCGCAGTGGCTCGGGGTCTCCATGGGGCTGGTGGTGTTCGGGTTTTGTCTCGTTGCCATCTTCCAGCGTCAATGGGAGGACAGTGAGAAACTCACCTTTCCCCTGGCGCAGCTGCCGCTAGATCTCACGGCCGGATTCGACTCCAACCGCCGACTTCCCGACATCTTTCGATCGCGGTTATTCTGGATCGGCTTCTTTCTGGTTTTCGGCGTCGTGGTATACAACGTAGCTACCTATTTCTCTCCCGGAATGACCCCTATGGGGATCTACTGGGAGAGGTACGTAATCGAGTTCCCAGAGCCTTATCCCAGCATCCGCGTGCGTATCATGCCGCTGATCATGGCGGTGACTTACCTCTGTCCGTTGGATATCCTCGGAAGCATGGTGTTCTTTCACCTCCTGGCCAAAGGCAAGATGGGAGTAATAGACCGGCTGGGTTTGAGTTTTGGAGAAGAGGGCCGAACCCTGACCTCCAATACGGTGCTGCACTTGGAGAGTTACGGGGCCATGATCTTTATCGGCTTGTGGTCAGTCTGGTTGGCCCGGGGGCACTTGCGTCGGGTTTGGCAACAGGTTCGTCTAGGTACGGGAGATCGGGCCGACGTGCGCCTCTACCGCCTCGCCGTCGGCGGATTGCTGCTGTCAGCCCTCTACGTGGTGAGCTGGCTGGTGATGCTGGGCATGAGTCCACAGCTGGCGGTATTGGTTTTCCTGGTTACCGTTTTGACTTATCTGGTCATCGTCAAGCTGATCGCCGCCACCGGGTGCGCTTACCTGCTCACCGATTGGGGGCATGTGAAGGCGGAGTCGTTTGTGCACCATCTGCTGGGCACCGAGCGCATGTCGCCACAGGACATCGTCGGTTTTGGGATATATACGAGCCGCAGTTTTTTTGGTAATCTCCGCATACCGGCGTGGCCATCCCTGCCGCATGTGTTGCGCATATTCCCCTTGCGAGAGCAGCCAGGTTGGGTTCTGGTGCTCATTTTCTTGGCTTTTCCAGTCGGTTTTCTGACGGCGGTGGGGGCTACCCTCGAGATGGGGTATGTCAGGGGCGGGCTGGTGTCCAGCGCCGGCGGCGCCATCGGCGAATACGACCAGATTGCCCGCTTGATTCAAAACCCGACCGCAACCGATCCGGACCGTTGGGGCGTTTTTTCTTTTGGTCTGCTTGAATCGGCCTGTCTGGCGTTTCTCCGCGGACATTTCCACTGGTTCCCGCTGCATCCGGTGGGCGTCGCGTTCCAGAACACGATCGTTTCCTCGCTTTACTGGTTCTCGCTCTTCCTGGTCTGGCTCGTAAAGCTGATACTGTTACGCTACGGCGGAGTCCGCGCCTACCTCACCGGCAAACCGTTTTTCTACGGTCTCGGAGTGGGGTATGTCACCGGCGTCATCCTTTCGGTCACCGTGGATCTCATCTGGTTCCCCGGCGGCGGTCATCTCATCCACAACTGGTAAGGGCGATCCGGTCGCCTTCACAGACCCGATTTTTTAGATTAACGCAGGCTGCTGAGACCCTGCCCGCGGTCTCATATCCGACCGCCCATACCAGAGGCTTCACGTTCTGCAGCGATAGGGGCCGCGATTACTTCCGTTCCGCAAAGTTCCCATCCCAAACTCAAGTTGGAGACCGACGACACGCCAGCGATTACCGCTCGAGCGATAATTCTCGGAGCTCTAACGGTTGCCGTCGCCCTCTATTATCTGATTACCGAAGTCGCCGGACGGGATATGGGTGGGTTCGTCGCTTCCCAGCTGCCGATGGTTGCGTGGGCGCCGTTCGTGCTCTGGCTCTTCGCCAACCTCGTGCTGCACCGCATGTGGCCCAGGATTGCCCTTCGCCGCGGCGAGCTGCTCACCATCTTCGCCATGCTCTGGGTTGTGGGCGCGATTCCGCAGTATGGATGGGTGAGCTACTGGGTGATGTGGCTGGCGGTGCCGCCGTACTTCGCCTCTCCGGAGAATCAATGGGCAGAAACCTTCTTCGATTACCTCCCCTGGCACGCTTTTCCGGATACCTCCCCGCGGGTGCTGCACGGTCTCTGGCAGGGCTTGCAGGAGGGGGCGCCGATCCCGTGGGAGGCGTGGATCGGCCACACAGCCAACTGGCTCGGGGTCTCCCTGGCGATGGTGGTCTTCGGCTTCTGCCTGGTCTTGCTGCTGCAGCGCCAGTGGGAGGTGAACGAAAAGCTCACCTTTCCCCTGGCGCAGCTGCCTTTGGACCTGACCGCCGGCTTCGACGGCAGCGGGCGGGTGCCGCCGATCTTTCGCAAAACGTTGTTCTGGATCGGGTTTGTCGTTGTGTTCGCTCCCGGGCTTTACAACATCGTTACCTATTTTACCCCCGGCCTGCCCATCATCGAGCTCTACTGGAAGTGGTATACCGCCAAGCTGCCACCCGGCTATCCCGAGCTCTATTTCCGCGTCATGCCGCTCGTCATTGCTGTAACCTACCTTTGTCCGCTGGATATTTTGGGCAGCATGGTAGCCTTCGCCGCGTTGGCTTTCCTCAAGGGTTCGATGATGAACCGCGTAGGTTTCTCCCTCGGATCCCCCGGGCAACCCCTCGAGTGGGGCCGGATTCTGCATCTGGAGAGCTACGGCGCCATGATGTTCCTCGGGTTGTGGTCGATCTGGCTCGCCCGCGGTCACCTGCGCCGAGTGTGGCAGCAGGTGCGCTACGGGGTGGGGGACCGGGGAGAGGTAGCCCGTTATCGATGGGCATACCTCGGCCTGTCGATCTCCAGCGTCTATGTCATCGCCTGGGCAGTGGGACTGGGTGTGAGTCTGCCGCTGGCCATTTGCGTGTTCGTGGTGATGTTTCTCACCTACCTGGTGCTGATAAAGCTTATCGCCGCCACCGGCTGCGCCTACCTGCTGACCGACTGGAACCATATGAAGGCGGAGACCTTCGTGCAGGAACTGATCGGAAACGCCAACCTTTCGCCGCAGAATTACGTTGCGTTCAAGGTGTTCGTCGGCCGCGCCTTTTTCGGCAACCTGCGCATTCCGGCGTTGCCGGCGCTACCCCATATCTTTCGCATCTTTTCGTTGAATCGGCAGCCGGGGTGGGTAACGACCATCGTCTTTGTCGCCTTCCCGCTGGGTTTCGTCGTCTCGGTCATAGCAACCTTGGAGCTGGGTTACACCCGTGGAGAGCTGATCTTTGGATCCAGGGGCGTCATCGGCAACGTGAACTACATCTTCGTTTATCTCGATAATCCACAGGAGCTCGATCTGCACCGTTGGGGAATCTGGACTCTCGGGTTCTTCGAGGCGGCGACGCTGGCGTTTCTGCGCTCGAGGTACTATTGGTTCCCGTTACACCCGGTTGGCCTGGCGTTTCAATGGACGATCGTTGCCATCGTCTACTGGAGCACCTTGATGCTCGTCTGGCTGGCCAAACTCGTTATTCTGCGCTTTGGCGGGGTGCGCGCCTACCTGGCCGGCAAGCCGTTCTTCTACGGGTTGGGTATCGGCTACGTGGCCGTCGTCATCGCCTCGGTGACCGTGGACCTGATCTGGTTTCCCACCGCAGGTCACGGGATACACGGCTGGTAGCTTGCATGGACCGCTTACACACACAGCCACCGGAAGCCTCCGCCGAAGCGGGTAAAGCGGATCGCCAAATCACCTCCCGTTCGATAGCCATCGGGGGGATCACGATAGCCGCGATTTTCTACGGGATCGACATAGCCGTCAAATCCCAGCTTCCGCTCATCGTTATCGGCGCTTTCATGATGTGGCTGTTCGTCAACATTCTTCTGAAGTGGCTGATGCCGGCAGTTGCGCTCAGCCGCAGCGAGCTGCTCACCATCTTCGGTATGCTGTGGGTAGCAGGCACTATTTCGGGCAGTGGCTGGATGAGTTATTGGGCGCTCATCATGGCGACGCCCGCTTATTTCGACTCGGCGGAGAATCAATGGGCGGATACGATCTTCGATTTCATGCCCTGGCACGTCTTTCCGGAGACCGAAGGACGGGTCATCGACGCTTTCTGGCTCGGGTTACCGGAAGGCGCCCCTATTCCCTGGGACGGTTGGTTCGGTGCAGCCAGTCAATGGTTCACCATATCCGTGGCGTTGGTCGTATTCGGTTTCTGCATAATTCTCCTTTTCCAGCGGCAATGGGAAGAGAAGGAGCGCCTGGCGTTTCCCCTCGCCCAGGTACCGGTGGAGCTAACAGCCGGCGTCGATGGTCCACGAGCGGTGCCGGAGATGCTGCGTTCCCGTCTCTTCTGGTGCGGCTTTCTCCTGATCTTCGTACCGATCCTCTACAGCATCGTGACCTATTTCATCGCCGGATTGCCGCCATTGGATTTCTACTGGATAGCCTACGATCTGAAGATTGGTGGTTCGGTGCCGGACCTGTGGGTGCGTATCCTGCCGATGTTGATGATCATGCTTTACCTGTGTCCACTGGATATTCTCGGGAGCTTCATTCTGTTCTACTTCCTCGCCGTTGTGAAAGGCACGGCGATGCAGCGCGTCGGATTCTCGGTCGGTTCGGAAGGACATGTGCTCGGATGGGAGAAGATCCTGCAGATGGAGGCCTACGGCGCCCAGATCTTCGTTGCCCTGTGGTCCATATGGCTCGCACGCAGTCACCTGCGGCGCATCTGGGTGCAGGCACGAAGCGGGGACGGCGACCGGAGCGATGTGGTGCGCTACCGGCTCGCTTTTATAGGACTGGCTGCTTCGTCCCTATACATCATCGCCTGGCAGGTGAGCATTGGTATGAATCTGGCTCTGTCCATCGCCATGTTCTTGCTGACAACCCTCATCTACTTCCTTATCGCCAAACTGGTTGCTGCTACCGGATTCAGTTATCTGCTGCCTGACTGGGACCACATGAAGGGCAAGTCGTTCATCCTCGACCTGGTGGGTACTAATCACATATCCCCGCAGGGCCTCGTGGCGTTCAGCGTGGTTACAAGCCATGCTTATTTTGGCAACTTCCGTGTGTCCGCGTGGCCGGCCATCCCCCATATCCTGAGAATGTTTCCGGTGCGACGCCAACTGGGCAAGGTCGCGGCGATGGTGGCGATAGCGTTCTCAGTAGGATTCGCGTCCGCTTGCATTTCGGCGTTGAGCACCGGTTACACTGGCGGCGGCATGTTTCGCAGTGTCGGCGCTGGTGTCGCTTCCTTCGACTACACTGTGGATTTGATTCTGAATCCCCGGTTTCCTGACCTCGGCCGCTGGGGGGTCTGGCTGTTCGGTTTCTTCGAGGGCATCGTCTTGGCCGTCATGCGCGCCCGCTTTCTTCGAGGGCATCCACTGGTTCCCGTTGCACCCGATCGGTGGCTTTTCAGTACACCCCATCGCCTCATCGCTACTGGGCGACGTTATTGATCGTCTGGTGGGTAAAATTCGCGTTGCTGCGTTATGGAGGGCCGCGGGCGTATGAGACCGGGAAGCGATTCTTCTACGGTCTTGCGGTGGGATACGTCATGGGAGCGCTGCTTTCCGACGGGGTGGACTACATCTGGTTTCCGGTCGATCCGCACATCGTCCACACCTGGTAACCCAGGCGCCACGTCGCGTCACCGGCAGCTCAACCCCCCAAGATTCGGGCAACCACGTCGAAGCTTGCGGATGGCGCCCTGGTCGCCGGCGTCCGGAGGGTTGCCGTATCTTAGGTTCTAGGTGAAGCTGCCTTTGAGATCTGCAAGCAAAGCCTGGTAGATCGGGGAGCAGAATTCCGCCACCCCGCCTCCGCTATTCTCCCACTTGGAAGTCCACAATACGAAGGTTGTGTTGTTGTCGGTAATCGGAAAGATACGAACCTCGCCATAGTACCCCGACACGTTGTCCTTCGACACAGCCTCCGGCCCGTCATCGATGCTGTAGCGCATAACGCACTCCGTATCGTCGATGGCGTGCAGGGTTTCGTGGAAAGCGTCGTTCAGGATGCGTTTGGCACCAACTTGCGTGCCGGGCACATCCCCCACAACCTCACAGCTGGTCACGACGTTGGGAAACTTGGACATGTCGTGAAAGTCCCGCACGGCGTTCCAAACCTGGTCCGCAGGTGCGTCGACGACGATTGAATTGTAGCAGCCCATTGGGATCCTCCGAAGTTGTTGTAGGTGGACTTGAAGAACATGAAACATACCAAAGTCGAAATCAAGATTGGGGCGGGCGAGTGATTCGAGTTGCGACCCTCTTTACAGTAGCTATGTTTGTGGCACTACCAACTGACTGGAGCAGCATGAAACATTACGGGTTGACCCTTTGTCTGGAGGATGATGCGGAAGTCATAGAGCGCTACAAAGAGTACCACAGAAATCCATGGCCAGGACCGCTGCAAGGCTTGCGAGATGTGGGTATCGTGGACATGCAGATCTTTCTACTGGGCACCCGAATGTTCATGTACATGACGACCGCGGATGAATTCGAACCCGACGTAGATTTCGCCAAGTACATCGAAGTGAATCCAAAGGCGAAGGAATGGGACGACCTCATGCGCACCTTTCAAGTCAAGGTGGCCGAAGCCAAAGAAGAGGAATGGTGGGCTATGATGGAGCACGTGTTTGACCTGGGAAAACATCTGCCTCCAGAACAGGATTAACCGGCGATGAAGATCGAGCATATCCAGACAGACGCAGACAACACTACCATCGTCATCGAAGGATTGGTCCAAGACCTGAAGCTGCTTCACCTGACTGACAGTCACATGGTCGAAGGCGACGAACGTGACCCGGAGGCAGAGGAACACGTCGAAAGATATAGGGAGGTATTTGCAGAGTATGCAGATGGAAGGCCAACCAATGAGATCTTCCAAGGAATCGTCGGTGCGGTTTCAGATCTGAAGCTGGATGCAGCTCTGCTTACGGGTGACATCATTCATTTCCCCTCCTACGCCGCCTTGGAGCAGATCGAGTATGGAGTGCGCGACCTGGGGGTGCCGCATCTATACACAGTGGGCAATCACGACTGGTTCTTTCCCCATCTCCCCTGGAACGACGAGACACGGCTCCAGTATTACCCCAGATTCCATGGCTTGACACAAGGTGATCCTTCCTTTCAGGTCCTCGAGATCGGGGGAGTGCGTTTGATCGCCATGGACAACAGCACGTATCAGGTCAGCAGCGAGCAGGTCAGTCGGTTGAAGCAGGAGCTGGCTAGTGGCAAACCCTCGTTGCTGTCGGTGCATGTACCCTTGTTTATCGAATCCCTTGCCGGCCCTGTAATCGATAAATGGAAGGCCCCTATCATGATGGGCGCCGAGGACGGCTGGTCCGACGAAACCCGCGAGAAGTGGAAGGTTTTCGAGAACTACGACAGCACCATGGATTGCCTCGATTTCCTGACCAATGGCCCATGTGACAATCTCGCCGGGGTCTTTTGCGGCCACGTACATTTCCCGCATGTGGACCTTCTGAGAGCGGGGTGCTATCAGTACGTAGGCGCTCCCGGATTCGAGGGCAGATACAGGATCATAGAACTCAAGGGGTCGTAGACCTCCGGCCGCACCTCCCGGTTTTCCAACATCTATATTCCCTCTTCAATTCACTGGTGATACTACCTCTGCTGCTCATGGGCCGTATGCTCTCCGGCGTGAGTCGACGTTTGCTTATACCATCAGCTGCCGTTATCTGTTGCATTCTGGAGACGGAGGGATCGTTGGCGCGAGCGGGCGTGGTGTTGCGTGCCTAGCCTACTGCTCTTGGTCACCTGGATGGCGTGGACGGTCGGCACCTGCCCTTTGTTGCCGGCGGAGGTTTAGGCTCCGGATTTCATGACAACTGGAATCTAAAAATGCGCGCCGCTGTGAGTTTTACGGGGGATCACGTTCAAACGCCGTGGATGTTGTGGAGCTTGATCGCGGTGTTTCTCGCGTGTCTGTTCTGGTTTCTGGTGAAATCGACGATTCTCGACGACAACGACGGCCAGGCATTCCACGACTAGGCCATGGATCGCTCCTGGTGTTCGTTGTTGGCAGCCTGTACGAGAGCACGTAGATAGGCGATGGAATAGGCCAGTCCGGTGTGCGATCCGCCCACCATGGAGGGGATGTGGTCGGGAATGACGCATCCATCGAACTCGACGTCCCGCAGGGCGCGCATGACCCCGTGCATGTCGTAATATCCGTCGTCAATGAAGGTTTCTTGCCACGGTTCCGGCAGCGGATTGGAAACGTTGCGAAAGTGAACCTTGAACAGCTTCCCCTGGCTGCCAAAATGTTGTATCGCCTCCTCGACACTGGCGCCCATCGCCTCCGCTCCGCCTTCCAGCCAGCAACCCACGCATAAGCAGACGCCGACATTGGGACTGTCAGCGATTTCCAACGCTCGCTTATACCCCTCGAAACCGCCGAAGATACAACGAGGCACGCCCCCCAGCGGATAGATGGGTGGATCGTCTGGATGAATGCCGATATACACTCCTTCCTGCTCGGCGACGGGGGCGACCTTGCGAATGAAATATTGGTAGTTGTCCCAGATCTCTTCCTCGGAGTACTCGCGGCTGTGGGAGAATTCGCCGTTGTAGTTTACACCGTTCCAGCTACCCTGTGCGTTCTTCAGGTCGAAGTGTCTGGCCTCTACTCCACCGCGGCCGGTGGTGGCGCCCGAGCTCCAGGTGCCGCTGGCCATATGAGCGTAGGTGTTGTAATAGATTCCCACCGAGGCGATATCGCGGATAAATTGAATGAACTCTTCGACCTTCTGGTTACGGCCCGGCAGGTTCAGGGTGATTTCGGGCGAGTTGTGTACGCTTTCGTTGTGGATGCGGTAGATCTTGAGGCCGTAATCGGCGAGTCGTTCCTTGAATCTGCGATAGTGAGACAGGGTCTGTTTGTCGCCATCGTACGGAGTGACCATAGCCCAGCCGACTCCCAATTGCCGTAGCAGTTGTAGTTCTTCGTCACTGTCATCGGGATTGACGTAGGTTCCGATTTGAATGCCCGGGCGGTCTGATTGGTAGCCGGGAATTACGCGCAGCGGATATTGATCGTTCTTCATCACGGTGGGCCTCAGGTTAGTTTAAAGGCACGTTCCGTTTTGGACTTAACCTCTAAGGAGCAATGAAGCCGTCGGGTGCCGAGACACAGTTGCATGCTTTCAATAATATTTTTCCCGGCCCGTGTGTTTCTTTACCAGCTCCTTCAGCTCCGCCTTCTCCTTCATCGCGGTGAGCTCGAGAGTCTCTGGGTCCAGCTCGATGCCGTGGGTGGCCGCGTCAACGAGCGTCTGGTCGATCTGACTGTTGTAGTAGAATTGGGGCCGGTAGGAGTAGAACATCATGGTTCGGTTCCGGTCCTTCGGAAGCCAGGGCAAGGCCGCGTGATTTAGACGCAGCGGCATGATGATCATATCTCCGGCGTTCACCGGAACGTTGATGAATCCCAATTTGTCGCGCTCTTTGGGGTCGGTGGGATAGGCATCCTTCTCGTAGAACAGCTCGGACGGGTATTCGAAGCTCGCCCTGTGGGCTCCCGGAACGACCAGGAGACCGCCGTCGCCAGGACGAACCTCAGTCAGATAGACGAAGAAGGTCGACCAGTCGCAATAGATCCTGCGGTGGACCACATCGGTGTAGAAGCGCGGCGCGTCCTCATGCATCTCGCCGAGAATGTCCTTGCGTAGATGGAAGTTGTGGAAGCCGTGGTCGGAGGTCTGAACCATCATCGTGCCGTCGACGAGGCGCGGCAGGTTGTTGGTCAGATGGCAGGCGTAGTCGAGCATCTTGGGCGAGTAGGCGATCCGCTCCAACACCTTGTCGTGCAGAAAGGCGTTTCGGTACTTGTCACCGTAACCGTCTCCCTTATTCCCATCTATCAGGTGTTCATGCTCGTTGACGATGCGGTCGGCGCTTTGTTGAGCCTGCCCGAGGGTCTCCGCGTCGAGGACGTTCTCCACCTTCAAAAATCCAAGAGTATCGAACAGGTACAGCTCTTCTTCAGTCATTGGTTCCCCTGCTTTGAGCGGAGTGGTAGTTAACGTGGTCGAAATGCATCGTCCTGGAAGTTGGTCAGGATCGGTCCGGCGCACAAGTGGACGATCTCCGATTTTAAGTGAACGGGATGTAGCTGCCTCAGGACACCTCGAGCAGCACCTTGCCGAAGGTCGCGTTGCTCGCCATCAGGTCATGGGCTTCGGCGGCGCGATCCATCGGGAACACCGAGTCAATAATGGGCTTGATGTCTCCATCAGCGATTCGCGGCCACACGTGCTCCAGCAAGGCAGCCATGATCTCCGCCTTCTTGCGGACGGACCGTGCCCGCAACGTCGAACCTATCAGTCTCAGTCTTTTGGCCAGCATGAGGCCGAGGTGGATGCTGGCTTCGCCTCCACCCATCAGACCGATCAATACCAGTCGGCCCTCCAAACTGAGGCTCTTGAGATTTTCTTCGAGATAGCGGCCACCTACCGGGTCGAGGATTACATCCATGCCAGCATCATCGGTCCACGCGGCCACGTGCTCCCCAAATTGCTCGGTATGCCGATTGCACCCTCCCGCTGCCCCAAGTTCCAGGCAACGGGCGATTTTCTCGTCGGAGCCGGCGGTAACGAAGCAGGGACTTCCAAAGGCGCGGCAGAGCTGAATCGCCGCCGTGCCCACGCCACTTGCCCCGGCGTGCAACAACACTCGCTCGCCTGGCTTCAGGCTGCCTTCCATCAAGAGATTTAAGTAAGCTGTGGCAAACACCTCGGGAAGAGCGGCGGCTTCCACCAGGGAGATCCCAGACGGTATGGGCACCACCTGCGCCGCCGGCGCCACAGCTTTTTCGGCGTATCCACCTCCCGTAAGGAGGGCGCACACCTCATCGCCATGATCAAACGAGGTCACATCTGCGCCTACCGCATCCACCACGCCGGCGCATTCCAATCCGAGGATCTCACTGGCTCCCGGCGGCGGCGGGTAATCGCCACCGCGCTGCAACAGGTCGGCCCGGTTTACCGCGCTGGCGCGGACGGCGATGCGAACTTCGTCCGCTGACGGTTCGACGATCTCACAGTCGGCCCAGATAAGCCGGTCGCCGTCTATCTGTATCGCTTTTCCCGTTGATCCTTGCATTGGCGCTCGATACTTTCGCCCGCTGTAACGACTACCGATAGTCCCTGAGCTTTAGAAACGAGCGACAGGGTGCCGGGATGTCAACCCACGATTTGGCGTGCCACCACCGTCTCAGTTTGACTTTTGACGTGCCAGACGACTACTTACTCGGTCGAGTCTCCAACCAACTACAGTGCTGATGACACGTCTCCTGGGGGATCAGATTCGTTGTGACGACCACTGAAAGCACGGGTAAAAACAGCGATCTGCGCGCTCAAGCTGAACGTTATCTGCCCGGAGGAGTGGGCGCTTCGGGGAGGTTCAATCCGGCTCTCGGCCGGGCTTTGTACCTGGATTCAGCAGATGGATGCCGCATCCGCGACGTCGAAGGCAAGGAGTACATCGATTTCAATCTTGCCCACGGCGCCGCGTTCCTGGGTTACAATCACAAGGCTACCCGTCGGGCGATGCTGGAAACGGTGGAAAGCGGCATACTCTCCGGGTACGAAACCCCGGCCCACACCGAACTAGCGCGCAGAATCACCGAGATCATCCCTTGCGCCGAACGAGTGCGGTACGGCAACACGGGTTCGGAGGGTACGATGATCTGCCTGCGGCTCGCCCGCGCCCATACCGGTCGCAAGAAGCTCCTGAAGTTCTGGGGTCACTTTCACGGCCTGTACGACTATGTCATGTACAATGCCCACTCCCCATTGACCCCGGTAGCGCCAGGTACCGTTTTGACGCCATCTCGCGAGGCGCCGGAGATCCCCGAAGCCCTGGACGATCTGGTGGTCGTGGTCCCGTGGAAGGACGAGGCCGCTTTGGAGCTGGCCATCCGGGAGCATGGCGACGAGATCGCTGGCATCATGATGGAGCCGGTCAACTACAACCAGGGATGTATCGTCGCCGATACCCCCTACATGCAGTTCGTGCGCGATCTGGCCACGAAACACGGCATTGTGCTGATATACGACGAGGTCCTCTCAGCGTTTCGCACTGGGCCCGACTGTGCGCAAGGTTATTACGGCGTCACTCCCGACCTGTGCGTGCTGGGCAAGGCGGTGGCGAACGGTGGTGCGATCGTCGTCATCGCCGGCAAGGCAGAGATCATGGACCAGGTCGGACCTAAAGGAAAGGTCGTCCAGAGCGGAACATTCACCGGTAACATTCCGGCCGTGAACACCGCCCTGGCGTCGGTAACAGAGATCTGTCGGCCCGGATTCTACGATCAGATTTTCGCTTCGGCGGAACGTTTGGAAACGGGTCTGCGCACTATCTTTGCGCGGGCTGGCATTGCTGCCCGGACTCAAGGGCTCGGCGCTCGCTTCGGAATTTTCTTCGGTTCGACCGATCCCGTCGAACGCTTCGACGATACCCTCGGGCGCGACCTGGATATGAAAACACGCTTCATCCGGGCTTGCTTCGAGAATGGCGTCTACTTCCATGACTATGGCTCCGTAGTAGCCGGCCATCACGGCATCTCCGCTGCCCACACAGCTGACGAAATCGACGAGGGGCTGAATCGAATCGAAACCGCGGCACAACTCCTCTGACGAGGTGTCCAGAGGACGATGGGACTGGAGGCGATATCATGACTGAGCCAACCGTTCAACGATTATCGGATCTCACCGGCAAAGTGGCGCTGGTCACCGGGGGCACCGGTTATCTCGGATCCGCGTTGTCGGCGGCGCTCGCCGAGTCGGGCGCTCGGGTGGTTATCAGCAGCAGAGATAGAAGCCGCGCGGCTGAAGCGGCGGGTTTGCTGCCCGGAGATGCAGATCACGTCGGTGTCGAGCTCGACCACACAAACGCCGATTCCGTCGAATCGGGGTTTGCTGAAGCGGTCGGTCTTGCAGGTGAGGTCGATGTGCTGGTAAACAATGGGCACGACGCTCTGGGCGAGGACTGGACGACGGTCACCCACGACCAGTTTGCCCGCCATCAAACCAACGTTGCCGGATATTTCACCCTGGCTCGTCTGGTACGGAACGCAGCCGTCGATCGGGGGAGCCCTGCCAGCGTGGTCATGCTGGGGTCGATGTACGGTCAGGTGGCCTCATATCCAGACTCCTACGCCGGCGTGTGCAACGCCAGCCCGGCCGCTTATCATGCCCTCAAGGGCGGAATCATCCATCTTACACGCCATCTGGCGATCTACTGGGCGGCCGACGGAGTGCGGGTCAACTGCTTGAGTCCGGGACCGTTCCCGAATATGGCGAAGGCGCCGGCCGCAATGGTGGAACGGCTTTGCACCAGAAGTCCGATGAAACGGATGGGGGAACCCCACGAGTTGAAGGGGGCAGTGGTGTTTCTCGCCAGTGATGCCAGCAGTTATATGACGGGTCAGAACCTGACGATTGACGGGGGATGGACGGCATGGTGAGCAACTGAATGACTTCACCAAGCGGGGGCGCAGGCGCCAGTGAGGACGTGCGTCTGGCCGATTACCACTCGCGAGAGTCCGGAACCACCTTCCAGCTGCCGCCGTCGCGGATGGATTCCTGGCTCATGAGCCCGGGCAAGGTCATATCCATCGCCTCGTGAATCCCGATCGGGCAGGGGGTTCCGTTGACAATGCTGTTGAGAAAATCCTGAACCTCGAGGAAATCCCCGCCGCCGTGCCCCGATTTCAAGGTTTCTTCGGTAGGCTTTCTCCAGATCTCGGGCAGGTACTCTTCTTCCAGTTCATCTAGATTCATCCATTTGTTGGCGTCTTCGCACACCTCCGCAAGCCAGATTCTTCCATGCTCACCCCGGGCACGGGCCGACTCATAACATCCCCGCGTGCCCTGGAGGGTGTAGTTGGCCATGGCGTGGGGCCGGGCCGACAGCATGTCGACGCGAATCTTGATGAGGGCGCCGCGCTCGGTCTTGCAGAGCATGACACAGGAGTCCTGGTTTTCGTAGGAGTCTTGCCGCGGATCTTTGTAGTGGTGCCCGCTGCCCTCGCAGCACACCCTTATCACCCGGTCGCCCGACATCCATTGCAGGATCGGACCCAGGCTGTGAGTGCCGTAGGTGATGCCGTCGATTCCGGTTTGCCACCTCCGTCGCCAGACGGTGATTTCGTTAAGCTCCTTCAAGTCGTGGAGATACTCACCTTCAGCGTAGTAGACCTCTCCGAACATCCCGCGATCGACCAGTGCCTTGATCAGCACGTTCGGTTTCATGTAGGTGAAGTTCTCGGCCATCATATACACGGCCGGCGAGCGTTCCGCCGCCTGAACGAGCGCGCGGCATTCGTCCACGGAAACGCCGCCGGTTACCTCACTGAGAACGTGGATTCCCCGGTCTAGGGCGGCGATGGCCTGAGGCGCATGGAATGGCATCGGTGTGCCGATCACGACCGCGTCGATGCTTGACCGGTCCAGCATCTGTTGGTAGTCGACATAGACCTCGACGGCTCCCAATTCCTCTTTGGCCGCCAGGAGCTGATCCTCGCGCAGGTCACAGATCGCCAACAATTTCGCCCCCGGATATGCGCCGAGGGCAGATTTGAAGCTGGCGCCGCGCCCCGCGGCACCGACGATTCCGATATTCAAGGTTGCCAGTGATTGCTGACTGGCCATAGTTCCTCTTCCCGCAGGTTGGGCTTTGAACGATGGTATCGCGTTCGGGGAGTCGATCCTTGTGGGTGCCAAGGATCTCGAGACAGCAAATCAGCTCGAGCAGGTTGCCGGCGTCAAGACGCCGAACCACGCAGTCTCCGGAGGTTGACCTTTTTTGCGACGCCTGTAAACCTGGAATCATCTAATCAAGTTAACAGCAGTGGACCCGTTTGGGAGAAGGCGGGAAGGCGAATGGAGGGAGAATCCCCGCCACCTAACGCGAGGGTCGCACTCATCACCTTTGTAAGGAGAAGAAGATGAAAAAATTGGCCTTCTTATTTGCCGTTTTGCTTTCGTTGGGCGTGGCCGGCGCTCCGGTTGCGGCCGGCACCTTCGAAACAAACCCGGGTGACCCCGGCAACACGGTAACCTTCGAGATCTCCGCGCCTCTGGAGACTATCGTTGGCACGACCGGTGGAGCCGCCAAAGGCCACTTCGATTTTAATCCAAACAACGTCAAAGCCTCGAAGAGCGGCATGTTCGTCATAAACGTCGCATCTTTTGAAACCGGGATCGACCTGCGCGATGAGCATTTCCGCGACAACTTCCTGCATACATCTAAGTATCCTAATGCCACATTTACTCTCGGCAAGGTGACCAAAGCTTCGTCGAAGTCGGTGAAGGCCGGTGAGTCGGTGTCCCTGGAGCTGGAAGGCACCCTGGACATGCATGGGGTCCAACACCGCGAGACGGTTGCCGCCACCGTTACCTATATGGATGACCGCATGGTCACCGACAACGTGATACCCGGAAACGTAATCGCAGTCAAGGCCAATCTTCGGGTCGCCCTGGCCGACTACAAGATTGAGCGCCCGGAAATGCTGGTGCTCAAGGTCGGGGAGGTGGTCGACATCGACGTCATTCTTAGAATGACCGACTCCCCGAAAACGGTTGACGCCTGCGGCGGTTGCGGGGATTGTGGTGGTTGTGGTGACTGCGGGGGCGGATGTGGCGGTGGCTGTGGAGGCGGATGTGGCGGTGGCTGTGGAGGCGGATGTGGCGGCTGACGAACCTTTTCAGCATCAACAACAAAGCCCCGCTGATTCCTCCAATCCGCGGGGCTTTGTTCAATGAAAGCCTTCGCCAGCCCTCACATCTTCTCGTCCAGAGATCTTTCGCTGTTTATGTGCTGCAATGAGGGTATTACCCGCTTCAGTTCCGCCACGTAGTCTGTTTTCGATACATCTGTTCGTGACTTGGCGGCGCG
The DNA here is from genome assembly GCA_965217095.1 of Candidatus Latescibacterota bacterium. GTDB lineage: Bacteria > Latescibacterota > UBA2968 > UBA8231 > UBA8231 > CAYNZV01. The sequence continues at coordinate 2,620,437 of OZ244235.1, read as the reverse complement.
GGCGAAGCGAATAAATTCTTCTGTGGTAGCTGTGTCTACTCCTTCGACCGATTGTTGCACGACCCCAATACAACGAAAGCGATTCAGATCCAAGCTATCGCCTTCGCCGTAGAACTCCTCAAAGGGCTTCTCTCCTGAGGTGTCACTGGATGTGAATAGGCAGGGCCATTTTTTCCGTGGTAGCAAATCGTCGACGGAAGCCCTGGCCTCGTCTTCAGTACCGCACTCGAACGCCTCGTACCCCAACAGGCTCAGCAGCTCGACGGCGATCTCGGAGAAGGTCTTTTCGGCCAGTCCTTCGAGTTTGGGAAAAAAGACATCGCCGTTTTCGCCCAGTATGCTGGACAGCAAACAGAGATGTCCGGCCTCCTCATGGGAGATGAAATATCGCCGAACATCCTTGGGGGCAGCGAGTGGTTGCCTCTTTTGCAGGCGCTGGAGAAAACCAAAAGGCAGGCTGCCATTGGAGAACGCGACATTGGCGAATCGCGCGGAGGAGTAGTGCTGAACGTCCGCGAGTGAAAGCAATACCCTCTCCATAACCATCTTTGTGGCACCCATGAGGCTACCGGGGTTGACGGCCTTATCCGAGGATACCGAAAAGAAATTGCGGCATGGTCTTGGAAGGGTACGCACGAAGTCATCCAAAAACAGGACATTCGTATCCACCATGCGTATCAGGGAATAGACATCCTTTTCCGAACGCACGTGTTTCAAGGCGGAGAGATTCAGAATAAAATCGAACGGTTCCTGATCAGAGAAATAGCGGGCGAACTCGCTGCTGCCAAGCCCTATAGGCAATTCTACCAGCTCATCTGGCGGGCGAATGTCCGGCGATGATCGGAGTTCGCGAATCACCTCCACCAGGCCATTTTCGTCCAAATCGAACAAAGCCATGGTCTGCGGCGAAAACTCCAAAATAGCCCGAACGGTAGAAAAGCCGATCGATCCAGCGGCGCCAACAACAGCGACCCGGCTTCCCTTAAGCCGTTCGCCGATAGCGGCCCGGTGGTCATCCAGATCACCCGCAAACAGTGAGCGTTCGCGACCGGTGGCTATTTTCTCGTAATCCGCGAGGATGCGTGTCTCAACCATATGATCTCGCTGGGGGCCAATGCCCCTCTCAATCGGCGGTTCAATCGCTCACCAAAATGATGAGCCGAGCCGCCCACCGTTGCAACTGCTCCTACTTCCGATTGGCCGCCAAACCGGCGCGCGCGCGGCGCACGACGGGGAGTTCCGGATCGGCTAACCGCCAGGTGTCAAGCGCTTGTTGGTATGCGTGCGCGGCTGCTTCGGTCTGGTTTCCCATTTCGTACGCACGGGCCAATCCGAGTAGCATGTGCCCGCTTTGGGGTCGTTTGGCGAGCGCTTTCTGGAAGGCGTCGCGGGCTTCGCGCCAATCGCCGGTTCTGAGCGCCACCTCACCGAGGCTCTCGTGCAGAGAGCGGGCAAATTCAGGGGGTTCCTCGTAGGGTAGCGCCGCAGTACTGGAAAGGGCGCTTTCGATGCGTTCGTACGCCTCATCGTGCTCACCCCTGGCGCTGTGTATCTGGCCCTGAAGCTCGTCGGCGAGGACCTCGAGGTAGTCGACCCTTCGCCGCCTGTAGTACGGGTCCTTCCGGGGCGGCCCCTCCACGAGATACATCCAGGTGAGATTGGTCAGCTTGACCAGCTCACTCACGGCCATATCCACCTGGCCTTGGGACAACGCGCTCCTGCCCCGGGCGTAAGCCAACTGACTTCTGGCGAACAAACCACCAAAGTTGGTGCTCAAGGTGTCGTTGGCCGCCAGCTCGGCTAGAGCAGCAGCTGCCAGCTCCCATTCGCCGTACCGGGTGTGCAGCCGCACCCGCGCCATACGCCCCTGATAATAGATGATGGTGCGTCGGCGGCTCAGCGCCACTTCTTCAAGCTTGCGCGCCCACCGCAGCCCCTCCTGATAGCGCCCGTCTTCGGCGCAGTTGGCAACCAGGTAGCTGAGGTTGTGCACATAGTTCCAGTTGTTGTACGCCGGCGTGCCGGACTCGGCCATGTAGGTGGAATCGACCGCAAACGCTGCGACGAACGAAGACCTAGCGCCCGCGTAATCGCCGCTCAAATAGCGGATGTGACCGGGCATGTGCACGACGTGTGCGTTGGCAGGCGCGAGGGCTGCTATCTTCTCCGCGCTCTCATAAGCGGCTGCGGGATCGCTGCCGCGCTCCTCGATATGAATGTAGTAGTGGTGAACACCGAGATGGTTGGGGTGTGTCTGCAGCAAGGGTTTGATGAGGGCCAGGGGATCGGGCTCACCGTTTCGCGGATGACCGGGATAATACCCCCTCATCAGGAAGCGGATGAGAAAGATCTTGGCTTCGACGTCATCGGGATAGACGGCAACAAGGTTCTGCATCTCTTCGATATAAGCCCGGCGGCCGAGGGAATCGAGCAGGACGGTCGCCCGCAGATATCGTTGCTCACGGTCCGTAACAACGGGGATCAAACTCTTGAACTTGCGAAAGGCGGTCCTATTCTCCGATCTGCTGCCACGAGGGGTCTGATAGATGCCCCACCAGGCCAAGGCGCATGAGGAATCGAGACGGGTTGCGGCGCGAAACGACCTCATGGCCTCGTAGTACCAGAACCCGTGCAGGAGGGCAAAACCCTGGTCGACGTAACGTTGCGCCTTCGAAGACGTCGTGGTAGTGGGAAACGGGGCGGTGCCGATACCGGTCAATAACGCAGGATGCTCTGAACGAAGCTGCGGTCGCGGCGTACAGGAGAGAAGAGCGAGGAGTACGCCGAAGAGAAGCGGGAGTGGCGCCACCACGTGGCGTCCCGCCTTGAGGTTGCTGATCAATACACCATCGTCCGCGGTCGTCATCTCATTGCCGGTTCGAAAAGGGGTGGTTCGAGCCGAGTCGGTCGTTCCTGGCACCAGTCAGGGCGATCGGCCGCTTTTCGGGACCGTAACCTGCGTAAATTCGAATTTGGGACCCTTCGTATAGGTCGCTCCCAAACCCAGGCCCCAATCCTCCGTGCCTCCGGCCCGCTCCTCCGCCCAGGCTTTCAACGGTACGTTATCCCAGTTGTCTGTGAACCAGTACTGGGACGACGGGCTTCCCAGAGGATCCTTACCCAGGGGATCCGAAAGGTCGCCCATCGCCCCCAACATCTGGCGCCGGATGGGTGAGCTTCGGGCGATCAGATCAGGATCCTGTTCGATGTGACCGCTGGGGCGAATCCATCTGGGTCCATAGCTGATGTAGAGCGCCTTGCGGAAGCTTCCGGACAGATTCGGGGTCACCCCGTGGAGCAGGTTGGCCGCCACAGCAGGGCGCTTCCGGCCGGCACCCGCAATTCGAAGATCTCTTTGGGGTCGAGCCAGGATTCCCAGGTGGCTCGTTGCTCCCGATTCCATCGAAAACTGCCGGGTACCAGCAAGATCGTGCTGTGTCCCTCTGCCGTGTGGTCGGATAGGTACCATCCGACCTTGAAGTCCAGCAACGGCATAACGCCGTCCACGGTGGTCCCGGCGAACTCCTCTTCGTAGTCGAAGTGCCAGCCCAGCGACATCTTTGCGGGATCTGCTCCAGTCGGAAGCGGGGCTTTGTAATCGAAGACGCTGTCGCGGTTCTGTATGTTCCAGCCGAGGATATCCACCAACACAGGCAAGATAGTCGGGTGGTCGATGAGATCGAGAATGTGTTCATGCCGCGAGACGGCGTTGCGCAGGGATACGGAATCGTCCGGGGACAGACCCCGCAGCGCCCGGGTCTGCTCCGCTACCTCGTCCATGGCTCGTGAAACCCGGTCAACGGAGTCGTCGTCCAGGGCATTCTCGACTACGGTGAATCCCTGGCCGTTGAGCTCCTCTTCTTGTACCTCGGTTATGGCAATCGGCATGGGGACCCACTCTCTACTAATGCGGCGTTACGGTTGAAGCCCCACTCTTTTCCATCCGCCGTGCTGTAGGCATTGCGATCTTTCGCGTACGGTGGGCGGTCGTCAACTCGCGTAGTCGTCGGGGTTGTCTTTGCGCCAATTGGGAAGATAGCCCTCCGTCTCGCCGAATCCGTAGGATGGTCCGATCTGGTTCGGAGACGTCCACGGCCAGGCTTGACCGCCCATGACCCGATACTGGTTTCCTTTGCCGCACAGCCAGTAGAACATGTGAGCGACATAGCGGGCGTCTCCGTGGCCGCCGTAACGGGCGGATCCAAAATCGAACTCTGCCTCCTGCACCCAGTCCCTCACCGGCGGCGTCGTGCGCCAGTAATTGTATTTCAACATGTGGCGGAGTCCTTTCGCGGTGGACTTTCCGCGTCGATGTAGAATGCTTTGGGAATGGATCCCGAAGGAACCGGCCGGCCCTGCGGCGAGTACACCGGCCGCGTCATCCGGCATGGTCGTGGAGCGGACATGGGATCCGGGTACCAGCTCGGTCGGACCCAGCTCCGCCGGCGTGTCCTGAGGAAAATAGAAAACTTCCAGGAAGTTGGTCTCCGGACCGAATACGTGGTCGGCGTCGTGATGCCATCCTTGAGCTGGTGCCGGGCACTCCACCGGATGGCTGCTGACGAGTACCGGTAGCCCGACGTCCTTCCCCAGCAACGACCGCAGGGCGCCTGTCAGCTGGGGGTTGAGGACGACGTTCTCGTGGAACCAGTCCTCCAGCAGGATGGTACTCGGTTCGTGGGACGCGCGGATCCGTTCGAGGTCCGTGGATGTCATGCCTTTGGGAACGAACCTCGGATTCGTGGGCATAACGCCGTTGAGATACTCGAGCGTCATTTCGTTGAATTCATCGGGCACGACACCCTCGAGCAGCAGAAAACCTGTGCGACAGAACTCCAACAGTTGATTGTCGCTCAGGGTGGGATCGCAATCGAAGGTTCGTCGTGTCTCGCCCTGGTTCGCCAAGTGCTAAAATCTCCCGGTTGAAGCCTGTAAATGTCGGCAAGACGCCCAAGTTCAGCCATCATATCGGTCGGCCGAAGTTGGAAAAACCTATTAGAGTACGAATGAAAAAGCTAATGGCGTCAAAATCTCGGAAGTCCTGGAAACGCGTGTCAAAATCTCGGCTATTGCGGCTGATACCGGCAATCGTGATCAACTCGTAGCCAAAGTATTTGGAGAAATTGGTCAACGTCGCGAAGGCGGTTCGCTGTTCGAAGCTATTGCGGCGAGAGGTCTCGTCCAGCAGACGGCAACGGCCCAACACCCTGGAAACCTGCGCGCAGGGTAGTGCGGGTAAGCAGCTGGTAGTCCATGCGCAGGATGGGAATGGACCGCAATTCCCCTTGCAGGAGGGTGTCGCGCTCCCGATCGATGAGACGCAACGTCATGAACTTGTACTGGGCCGTTATGCTCGCGCTACCGAGCTCATATACGTACTGCAACCGGCTGATGGAGGTCCAGAAATCCAGGCGACGCTGGCGTTGAAAGACACCGTCGTAGAGTTCGCCACCCTGCTGCCAGTTGAGTCGCAGCCGCAGCTGTTGCCTAGCTGAGAGGCCACCACGGAGCGGCGAGCGGGCATCCAGATAGGTCTCGCTGACGTAGCTGTCCCGATAGAGCACGTTGTCGGCTACGAAGCTACTACCAACGATCGGAGGTTTGTCGATAAGGGCAAAATCGACGCTGTTTCGTTGCTCCAGCCCATCGCTATGGAACACTGCGTTGCGGTTCGAGATCTCGTCCGCAACAAGGTATTCGTCGGCAATGTTGTCCTGCGTCAGGCGAAGGTTGCTTTCGAACAGCAACCGGCGCTCCCCATCCCAAGAGCGGCGGTCAAACGTGGTCAAGAAATAGGTGGAGCGATTGCGTCCGTTGCCCGCGATTTCGCGCACGCGATAACGACCCAGAGCAACTGATAGATAGGATAGGAGGTCCAGCTGTGCAAACAGGTGGTACCCTCTTTGATCCGGATCGTAGGGATAATCCACCTGCCCATCGTCTTCCCGCTGGTCTGGCTCGTCGTTGTTGTTGCGATCGAGGCCGTAGACGTAGCGGTTGGGCTCCACGTCGAACATCATGAACGGCTCGTCGTAGTCGGGGACGAGATCACCATCCCGGTTGATCTCCGGGAAACCGTCGTTGTCCTCATCCTGGGCGAGAAAAACGCCGTCCAGGTCGAACGACTTGGAATCGGGGGCAAAACCTTCCAAGTTGCCGATACGTCGATCGGGGAATCGATCCCCGTCGTCGTTGTCTTCCACCAAGTCCCAGTAGACCGTTTCGTTGAACATGCCCACCAGATTACCATGGTGGGGTGGGGCGTCGAGGTAGGTGCGATAGGTGGTAGAAAATCCTGGATTAATGGAAAAAAGCTCGGCGCCAAAGCGACCGCGCTCAAACCAGTGGGTGGCATTGGCGTAGTAGGCGCTGCCGCCCTGCGAGAATCGCGGACTCTGATCAAAAGCGGAGAGGCCATCCACCTGTGCCGGGTAGCGTGCGTGCAGGGTCGAGCGGGCAAATTCTGCCGCGACGTCGAATCCGGGAAGGGTAAGGGACAGATCGGCGCTATAGGTGAAAATGCCGGTATCCTCTCCGATGGGGAGACGCAGCCGGCGCAGATTGCTGCCGTCCCTCGGGTTCCCGCGGGCGCGGGCGAGGGTGCGATAGAAGGTAGACCGATAACGCGCGTGGTAGTTACGGGCCCTCTCGTTGACGGTCGTCAGCAGCGAAACGTCTACCCGGTAGTCGTTGGCCAGGACGGCTTCTAGTTCGACGGACTCGACTCGAGGCTCGCCCGCCAAATCGAAGATGAACACCAGCTGCTCTGTTCCGTCAGCGGTCAGAATCTCGTCGGCCGATGCCACCTGGTAGCTAGGCAGGAGGCGCGACAGCTGGGCTTGATCGCTCACGTCGATTCCGGCTTCATGGTCCAACCGGTAGAGGTAGTCGGCATACAACGGAATCTCGTCGCGGCCGCGATAGAACCTCCGGTGACCGTTGAAGAGGGTGTAGTCGACGACGCGAAAACGACCGGTCGCTGCAGAAAGGGAGCCAACTTGAGGGTTGGCCCCGGCATTGTGACGTATAACGGAAGGCACTAAGTCGCTTCGTGGTTCTCCGTTGACATGAAGCACCACATCGTGCACGATGGCGCCACCGTCGCCGTCTTCCGGAGAGTCATCTGCAAACCGCACCATCACCCATTCCATCAGCGGCTGGTCGGGGCGCAGCACCCCCTTCAGGCTGTTGCCCGGTTCGTTGCTGTGATAGACGTGGGAGTTGGCGGCATTCAACCCCAATCTGGCGACGCCCAGGTCCGCCTCGAGGCGGCTTCCCAGCAGCATTGTGGAATCAAAGGCGATCTGTTCCTGGCCGCGGGTCCAGTCTACTGCATTGAGCTGGTAGACGTGAGGTCGTTCGATATGGGAGGCCATGCCGGTGAAATTGAAGTACGGAATTGCAATATCCATGCGGAAACCGTTGAAATCGGTCATCGAGAGGGTCAGAGGTGACAGACGGGCCATCAGGTTGTCTCCGATGATCAGGCTGTATCCCCAATTCCCGTAGCCGTCCCGTCCGACCACGGTGGCGTCGTACACCTTGTTCCAGACCAATGCGTACATCTCGTTCGGCTTGAAAATGGAGCTGCCATATTCCTGCTCCTGCCCCCGGCTTTCGGTCCAGAAGAAGAGGTCGTACCCGGTGATCAACTCGGTCCCCAAGGGGCCGTAAAAGGTGTGCGGGGCATCCTGATAGGGCAGGGAGTGGTTCGGGTAGTTGGTGAAATTGTTGAGGGCGTAGTTGCGGTAGACGGGAGGGTCCCAACGGAGGTAGGATCGTGGGGTCGTTACCTGTTCGACCCGGCTCTCCTGGCCGGCGGCCGCAACCGCAAGCAACAGGGACGCAGCTCCACTCTGCAGGGATCGAAGGCAACGAGGGACATTCACGTCCAGGTCTCGCAGCCGCTGAAAACCATATGGCGGTTTTCGCTGAATGCCGGGAAGGGACGATACTCATTGACACCCGCCACAGCCCACGGAACAGAAAGAGGCAGGGCCAGTCCTCGTTGGTTACCAGCGTCGTGGTAGGCATGTATTGGATCGAACCTCCGCGGCGCCAGCGCTTGCTGGTGTTTGGTTCCGAACCGTGAAGGATGAGCGGGTGATGAACGGAGATATCGCCAGCCTGGCTGTCATCCAAGACCGCCGGATCAACCTTGTTCAGCAGGAGATTCGGAATTCGTTCCGGAGCGTGTTTTGCAGGCCCATCCGATGGCTGCCCGGGACAACCCTGACAGCCCCATTGTCGGCCAAGGAATCGGTCACCGCAAACCAGGCAGTAATGACCTCCATAGGTTCAAGGGGCCAGTAGTGCGCGTCCTGATGCCACTGAATGCCTTTCCCGCTACCCGGAGGCTTGCAGATGTAGTCGGCGGCAAACAAAGCGATGTCGGGACCGATCAGCGCCTCGGCCACGTCCAGCAGATTCGGATCGCTCAGGAAACGAACCCAGAACGGGTCGTCGGCGATCAGGTGGTGTCCGAGGCCTTCCGGTTCCAGCTCCGGATGACGATCGATCAACCAATCGATATGCCGGTTCAACTCCTGTAACAGCTCGGAATCCAGGACGCGACGTACGACGGCGTAACCGCCACGGTCGTAGGCGTCGCCTAGGCCCTGCAGCTCGGGAAAAACGAATTCGGACATGGCCTCCTCCTGCTTTCGGCGCAAATGTAATACGGGGCTGGCGACTCTGCGACACTCGATCGCGATCAGACCACAAAAAACCGGCGACCCGCAAATCGCGGGCTGCCATTAGGCATTTCTTTCCCCCCGGCGAGAAATCCCCCGCTTCCATCCGGTAGGAATAGACACCGGTGGACACCTGCTGTCCACTTTCATCCACGGCGTCCAAGTCGTCTTGAACGCAGCTGCGCTCAGCTCCTTATCCACCACGCTCTTTACCAGCGGACCGGCGGTGTTGAAGACGTCGATCTTCACAAAACGGTCGGAACGGCAAATTTAAATGTTACGCCAGAAAAGGGTGTGGGTCGGGTTACTGCAGGTGTGACTCGTACACCACGTTCACGCCGCGATGGCGCAGTGCGCTGATCTGGAAGGTTGCTGCCAGGACCGAGAGCGGGTTCCCAGCCAAGGTGATCAAGGTTTCCTCGCCAATAGCCAGGTTCTCGACCAGCGGCGATAGATCGGAGATTTGGTTCGAGGACAGGAGTAACCGACGGAGATTCTGCGAGCCCGCCAGCGGCCCAAGATCACTGATCTGATTTGAAGAGACATTCAATTCTTCCAGGTTCGTCAACGCTGCAACAAACGCGATATGTTCGAGGCTGTTGTTGCTGAGTTGCAGGTGGGTCAGCGCCTGGTTGCTGGCCAGGGATGGGAGATCGGCGATCTGGTTGTTGTTGGCAACGAGGCGTTCCAGGTTTTTGAGGTTTCCGAGAGCGGACAGGTCGGAGATCTGATTCAGCGAAATTTCGAGCTCGCGCAGATTGAAGAAGTTGCCCAACGGTCCTAGATCCTCGATCCTGTTGCGATCCAGAAAAAGTTCCTCGAGGTCTGCCAGGCTGCTCAACGCGGAGATATCGACGAGGCGGTTCTGGCTGAGGACCAGTTTCTTCAATCGGGACAATCCGGAAAGCGACTCCAAGCTGCCAAGCGAATTATGGGCAAGCCCGAGCTCTCGAAGGTTGATCAGACCGGACAGCGCGGAAAGATCGACGATTCTGTTGAAGTCGAGAGTCAGGAACTCGAGGTGAACCAAACCGGCCAGTGGAGCGATATCGTTGATCTGATTCGAACCCAACCACAGAATCCGCAGATTGTGCAGACCAGCCAAAGGTGTCAGGTCGGTGATTCGATTCAAACTGACTCGCAATTCCTCCAGACGCGTAAGTTTCTCGATGCCACCAAGGCTGACAACGATGCTGTTGATTACCTCCAGCGCCCTGACCCCGGCTACATCCGTCAGGGTGATCTCCCCCTCCGGTATCTGGCTGGCTCGCCGCAGCGCTGAGAATAGGAAGAGGTCGTCGAAAACGAGCGGATCGCGAAGGCGAATCACCTCGAAGTTCAGCGGAGCCCGCTGGTCGATCTCCTGTCCCCGCAGAGTTAGGGTTTCGATGTCGAATCCGGAGATGATCACGGAGAACAAATCGGGGTGTGCCTGGGCCGGAATGGCCGCTTTTGCGGGTCGAGCCGAAGGGGGGGTGCGGGCACCATCTATCAAGGTCATCTTTCGCGTTTGGGAAGAAGAGCCTGCCTCCAGACGGTAGAAATAGACCCCGGCTGCGACTCCGAAACCGCTTTGGTCCCGCCCGTGCCAGGGTATCTGGTATTGGCCCGCAGGGCGTTCGTCATCGAGCAGGATTCGCACCGGATGCCCGAGGCTGTTGTAGACCGCTAGACGCACATGGGATGGATGGTCGAGCACGAAGGAAATGAAGGTGCTGGGATTGAACGGATTCGGATAGTTCGGCAACAGACGGAAACCCTGGGGAATGCCTGCGTTACGTTCGACGATTGAAGTGGGAGTATCGACCGCGATGACATAGGTCCCTACGGCATCGGTCGTATCCGACCGAAAACTGTGCCCGGTCGCTTCGTTAGTCAGCTCGACCATGGCACCGGATACTGCAACACCCTGACCATCGGTAACCTGGCCCGAAAGGGTAACCGCGGTGGCGGTGTGCACTGCGAGCAGGAAGGGGATGGCGAACGGGATAACGTAGTGCAGTCGCAACGCAGCTCCTTTGTCAGGCCTAAGGGGTCGGTTGAGTGATCAGCAGAGTAGTTGAATTCTGCTGAAACTCCGACAAACCCCAACCATCGGACCTCAGGACAACGGCGATGGTGGTCCTCAGATAGATAGCGCCACAGCCGTTCCCGATTCAAGGTTTCAGAAGATGGTCAAAGGACGCCGAAGATCCACCAGCATGGAATATACTGCCCGGGGGAGCCCAAACCCGTCCGCCTGAGATCATCTTCCTGTTGATATTCGAAGTACCCGCCTCCCGGCATCTTCATTCCGTCGATCCATTCCAGTCCGTCAGGACCCAGGTCGAGGGTCCATCCGCCGGAAGGTTTTTGCAAGCGCTGGAGCCGATCGAGGATGCGGATCGCGCCGTCGAGCATATCGGCTCGACCCTGGATTCGGTACGCCTCCAGCAGGACCCAGGCGATCTCCGCGAGATACATATTGCTTTCCGGTCCCCAGCGCTCCGCGACCTCGTAGGAGCCTTCGTACGCAGCTCGCGCTTCAGCGGCTGTCTCGCGGATTCCTGATGGAGCCGATGGCTGTGAGCAAGACGGCGGTCAAGAGCAGCAGGGCACCTACCGGCAGCAGAAGAATCCCCACGCCCGGATCTCCGCCGTAGATAACGGTACCACCCAAGAAGAAGCCGGCCGGCACGAGGATGCTGGCGCCCATGAGCGCGGCGGAAACAAACGGGGTCGCAAGAGAGAGATCCGGTTTGGCGTGCAGGGTTGCCGCATAGGCGATGTGTACGAGGGATAAAAAGGTGCCGTGGGCGTGGGCGAGCCGCCACATCAGCCGTCGTGGCTCCGTACCCACATCCAGATACCAGGAGACTTTGAAGCCGTGAAGGCTCTCCAGGAAGATGCCCAGGCAGACGAAGAGCAGCAGCGACCACCACCCAAACCGAAGATGTCTCGCGACGAGCTGGCTCGCCGGGTGGCTGGCGGCAGCGTCTTCAAGACTGTCGGCCGCTCGTTTCGATCTGCTCATCCGTACCGTGCCCGGGGTGTGGGCGATCTCGCCATTCTCACTCTTGTAGCCAAACCTCGCGATTATCCCTTTCGGCGAAGATCCGTTCGAAGAGTTGGTCGCGCAAGCTGCCATCCGGCGAGATCAGTACCTGCATCAGATCATCGGTTCGATACGGTTGAGATCGCTCCCATATCGCCGTCGCTTGGCGGGATTTGGCTGCCAGGATTTCCGCCGTCGCGATATAGTCGTATTCGAAGTCTTCGAATTGCGCGAAGGTGAGAAGGGAGCGAAAGGCGACCAAACGGACAGCCGCGTACGGATCGTTCAACAACTTGGCCAGGTAGAGAGGCATCCACTCCTCTCCGGCCGCCTTGCGCGCCGCTTCCCAACCCAGGCTCCAAGCCATCAGCACCCGTTGTCCCGCATCCCCGCGCAAGGTCCACAACACCGACGCGGCAAGGATGCGCTCGTCCTCGCTAAGAGCCGGCTGTGGGATGTCGTACCATTCCTTCAGGTAATCGGACGTCCACGACAGGGTCTTATCGAGGTGGCACTGGTTACAGGCGTTGGGGCGACCGGTTTCAACACTGGCGGTCACACTCGGGGAATCCACCTGGTGACTACGGATGGCCCCCATGAGACCGTAGGTGGTGTGAGGCATGTGACAGTTGTAGCAAAGGCTACCGCCGGAGCCGGGTTGGTGACGGGTATGTTGTACCAGGGTATCGCCGACATCGGAGTGACATTGCACGCAGGCATCGTTAGTCTCCATCTCCTGTTCCAATTGCTCGTCGGCCCAGGTTCGCATCGGCCGCGGGTCGTCCGCGTCTTGATGCATCCGGTGGCAGGAGAGGCAGGTCATGGTGCGCTCCGCGTCGTCGTGTTGAAAGCAGGGGCTCTCGATCAAGGCGTTGTATTCCCGTCCGGTGACCCGAATCATGCCGTCCGACCAGAACAAGGTGCTCATGTAACCGGGATTCTTGTGGAGGAAATCGTTAACGGCCGGGTGGTCCACACCGTTGCCAAAATGTTGTCGTATTGTGGCCAGCTCATCGCCGGGCCTGTAGGGGCTGCCGAACCTGGTCCAATCCCACATCTCCTCTGGCCGGTTCACCGTCATCAGCACCCCGTGGCACTGTCCGCACACTTCTGCCGAGCGTTTTGGGTGCAGATGCTGTGGATGAGTCGTTGTGACATCTCTGGCGCCGAAGAGATGAAGCATGTAGCGTCGCCACGGTTTCTGGTTTTCCTGCACATGGCGCTCCCCTGGCCCGTGACAGGCCTCGCAGGCAATGCCGAACTCGCCCACCTGTGTGTCCATTGCCCCGCTCGGGTCAAACCGCGCCCGCGGATGGGTTGCGTGGCATTTGAGGCAGGAGGTGTTCCAAACCGCTGGCGACCACTTGCGCTCGGGTGGCACCACGTATGAGGCATTGACCGGGACCCAGCGGGCTTCGTGGATGAGGTATAGCACCGGCAGCTGCACCACCCTGCGGTCATCGCCAACAGCCATCCAGTATACCTGCATGTGATGGGAGCCGGTGGTCATGACGATCTTGCGGCGGATCGGCTTTTGGCCCGACCCCGCCGGAGGATCAAGAGCAATCCAAAGACCCTTGTCGTCACGCTCCAACCGGAGCGTTTCGCCGCGTATCTCGACCGCACCTGACCAATCTGGCGCCACGCTCTCGGCGCTCGCCACCTGGGTCATGGTCCGATGGTAAGAGGAGTGCCAGGTATCGTACTCCTGCGGGTGGCAGGAGCGGCAGGCGTCGGAGGAGATGTAGCCAGCATCTGCAACCTGGGTAGGACGATCGGCGGCCGCACGCGGCATCGAGACTTCGTCGAGCAGGCCGGCGACAGCCCACCCGACACCGCCGGGTAGAACTAGCAGCAGAACCGGCGCACTGGCGCGGATCCAACGGGAGCTGGCTTTGCGCGCACGCAAGGCGAGAGGCGCGAACGCCAGCGCCGACACGACAATCGCTGAAATCGTTTCCAGATTCGTTTCCATATTCTTCCAGCGCCGTGGAGTTAGAATCGGGGCAGCCGGTCATGGTGCGTATGACGGCGCAACGGTATCGAAACCTACTCGATCCAGAACGAGTAGAGGCGGGCCTGGCGCAGATACAGCTTGAGGCGCACCGGTTTCTCGAAGACGAGGTCGTGGGGGTGTTTCCATTTGACCTTAGCTCGAGTGCTGTCGCCGGTGAACGGTTCGGGGGTTTCTGCGGGCACCCAGAATCCGTCGTGCGGCTTCCGCGTCTCGCCGTCGACGAGCTCGGCGTAGATCTCACCCCAGCTGGCGTCGGCGTTGATGTAGACATCCTCCCCCTTCAGCTCAAACGGTTTGGAGAGCATCGTGCCGCATTCGCCGCCGTCGAGCGAGACGAATCCGTCCGGCCGCAACTTTGCCAGGGTCAGCGCACCGCTGTCTTCGAAATGTTCCGGTTTTACATTGAGCCGAAACAGCTCTCGGGCGCGGCCGAACTCCTTAAATCTTTCGATAGACCCCGGCATGCGCAGGGCGTTGTAATAACACCAGATCTCGCCGTCTGCCTGCACGATCGGGTGACCTGCCATCAGCAGCTGACTGCAGCCGTAATTCTCGCCGTCGAACGGTTCCAGGCCGATGAACAGGGCCCTGTCTGCCACCCGTTGCCAATTGTAGAGATCACGGGACACGGTCATCTCGATCTGGTTGATGCGCGTATGGTTGGTGCCAGGTGGCGGGTTGGCCCCGAACGGATTGAAGATGGTCGGAAACCCGATGTAGAAACCCTGATACGGCAGCACTGCCATGTTGTAACACTCGGCGATGTAATCCTCGTTGTCGATGACCGGCGGCGTTATGTAGAGCGGGTTCTCGATCACTTCCCGCACCCTCTGGCGCCGATTCTGGCGGTCAATCTCATCCGTGTGAAAGATCAGTTTTGGTTCGCTGAACTCGCGAAAGTTGGTGCTGGTGGATAGCCAGACCGACCGTCCCCACTCAGTGCTCAGCTTGACCATGGCGAGGAACTGATTGGACTGGTGATCGTGAGTGAACTGAGACTCGTCCTGACTGGGAATGGGGGGAGTGTCCACAAGGTTCCAGCGAAAGCCATCCGGCGACACCGCCGGGTAGCGATTGCTCGCGCTCAGCATCCCCTTGTAACGTCGTTCCGGATCCGGATCGGTTTCGTCGCGAACGATATGGTAGAGGCGCCCGGGGCTTTTCTCGTTCGGATCGAAAGCCGCCTGGCCGGCAGGATCGTAGGCGATGTTGTTTTCTTTGGACCCTTTCCATTCGAACAGGCCCAGGTTCGGTTGCTCCCAGTGCTCGCCGTCTTTGGAGGTTGCGTAATAGACATTTTCCCCGAAGTACCACCACTCCCACAGATTCTTGTCCGAATTCCACTGCGGACAGGTTCTGCTCTGAATGCCACCGGTTATTACGGGCCCCCATTTCTTCGGGGAATGGATGGTGCGGGTCGCGCCTTTGATGCTGTCGGCGGCGAAGTCATCGACAAAGAGCTGCCGGTAGGTCTTGGGATCGATCAGTTCGTTTTTCATGGTGTTTTCCTTCCTCTACCGCTTCGCTGAATCGCGAAGTGACGAATCAAGCATTGACTGGATCTGTTCTGCCTGGGTATGCAGGGGATCTATTTCCAGGGCTTTACGGAAGGCCAAATTTCGCTTCTTTATCATGCCGCTACGATCGTAAGCGACTGCGAGGTTCACATAGATATCGGCTTCGGATTTCAGGACAGTCGCTCGATTCAAGATCTCGATGCTCTCTCCATATCGACCCATCTTCATAAATCCGACCCCCAGGTTGTGAAGCAGTTTGGCATCCTGGTGAGAACGGTCCAGCGCCAGACGATAACTCTCAGAGGCGCTTTCAAATCGGCCCAAACTCCGCAATGCCTCACCCTGGTGAAAATACGCTACGGCGCTGGTTGGGTGAATATGGATCGCAAACCGTAAATGTTTCAACGCTGTTTCCATCTCCCCCCTTCTGAAGTGGATCATGCCGAGGCCAAGGTAGAGGTTGTAGAGGTTAGCTTTGGACACAAGCTCGTGCATCCTGTAACCGGATTCTCGGATCGACTGGAACGCGGAGGTTGCCGGCCCCCAATCTCCCTCGTCGACAAGTTTGTTGGCGCGTAGGAGCGCTGCCAGCAGCTCGAAGTAATCGCCGCTCGACGGAGCGGGCTCGGTGATCGAAGCAGGAAAGACGAGAGCCCGTATTGCAGGACCAGAACTCGTGAGCTCATGGCTGCCACCGATGGGTAGAAAGTAGAGATCGCCCCAATCGTACGCGGCAGAGGCAATTTCTCCCACTGGAAACTGTACCGTTTCAGTCGGTTTGGCCCCTGGCTCCATCCGAATGCCCGGGTCGATCAGCGGATGGTCGTAGTCAAACAGAATGGCGTCAGTCGTCTTTTCTTCCGGCCTAGTCAGGCCTTTGACAAACGCTTCGAGGGGTAAAGACACGAAGAACGGTGGTAGATCGGATCTGGAAGCAAGAACCGCATACGACTCGATGAGCTGCTCCATGCTGAAACTGTTGAGGAAATGGCGTTGGCGCTCGAGAACCGAGTTCGGGGACAGGGTAAAGATTGGGGCGGCGTTCGACAAATGGGCGATTCTGCCACCCCCCGAGAGCCTGTCGTACAACCACCTTTGGGCCTCGGTCCGGGAATCGAGTCCGGAAAGTTGGCTGCGGATCTTCCAGGAAGCGTAGGTCGGTTCGATGAGCAACAATCCGATCCAGGCGACAAACACAATTCTGTTTCTGCGAAACAGAGCGAACGAACGGACCAACAGCGGACTTAACGCCGGCAGGATCGGCAGGGTGTAGCGCATAAAAACTGAGCCAGCGGCGAGCAGGACTGCTGTGAAACCGCAGATAAAAATCAGCAACACGGCCTCTTCCCGGCGCCAATCCCGAAGGCGCCAGACAAATGCTACCAGGAGAGATGCCATTACCGTCAAGCCGAGGCCGTAGAACGCTGAATATCTCAAGTGGTGGAGAAGGGCACTCTCCTGGCGGTTGTCGGCGCCCGCCAACAAGTGCTGCCTCCCCATGGCGGAGAACTCCGCCCAGAAACTCTGGTAGTCCAGCCAGACATAGGGAGTGGTTGCGCAGAAGATAACGAGCGCGCTACCCAACGTGATCCACAGGCCTCGAGATTTGAGTGTTGACTCGCGCATCAACGCCGCGGTTACCGCAGCGACTAAAACGATCGCACCCGGGTATTTTGTCGCAGCTGCCAGGCCGGCGGCGATTCCCGCAAGAAGATAATCTCGCAAGCGTCCCTCCTGAATGATTCTGACGGAGCCCAGCAGCGCCAGAGCTACCCAGAAAGCGGCAGGGGTATCGGTAATGGCGAGATGTGAAAAGCGCACGTGGAGGGGGAGCACGGCCAATACAAGGCCAGCGACCCACGCGCCTGTGCGGCCATAAATCCTTCGTGCCAGCTGGGCGGTAACGATGACCGTGCCCACCGCAAATAGGGTAGTGACAATGCGGGCGAGGGTTGTGAGTTCACCGGCATCAACGAAATAGCGATAGGCCAGGAAGCCTTCGAAGGACTCGTGACTGAAGAGGAGGAAGTAGACGAGATAGAGCGCGGAGACCAGATAGAAGTGGAAGGTGGGATAGTTGAAGAAGTGTGGATTTAAATCTCCACCCCAGAATCCGAGAGGGACCGTAACGAACGCCCGTTCGTCCACGTGCAGCCACTGGAATTCCGGGAAAGGCCAGCGCAACAAAAGTGCGACCGCCGCCAGAAACAAGAGCGGCATTCGACTTAACGAGTCCCTTGGATCCGCGAGAGAAGCTCAGGCAATCCGTCGATCCCGACCTTGTGGGACGAAGCCGGAATGCGCTCGGCGGTGAGAAAGGTCTCGCGGAATCCGGACCCACTGATCATGGCGACCACAGTGTCTCCATCCAGTTTTCCACTCCCGCGCAACCGGTCGAGTCCAGCAAAACATGCCGCGCTCGACGGCTCTGCATAGAGTCCCTCCTTGCGTCCCAGATCGGCCGCCGCCTGCAGCGCTTCCTGGTCACTGACCGAGATGAAGAATCCCCCGGATTTGCGGACGGCGCCAAGAGCATCTGCCCCGTCAGGGGGGTAGGGATGGGCGATCTTGACCAGAATGGAAGGTGGAAGATCGTCATACGGAAGTGCCAATAGCTCATCCTGTGTTGCCAGCCCCTGATTCAACGCCACTTCCAACCCGTTGTAGTCGCCGGGCACAACACCGATCATCTGCGGCAACCGGGAAATCACACCCAACTGTTCCAGGTCGCGGAAACCTCGCCAGATGCCGGCGATGGAACCGCCACCTCCCACCGGCACGAGCATATGGTCGGGCGCGCGACCGAGTTGCTCGACGATTTCGTAGGCGATGGTTTTGTTGCCCTCGCTCTGATATGGATTGGAGCCCCGGCTCGTGGTGCTCGCGTAGAGCCCCCGATCACGACAGATTTCGGTTACTCGCTCAACGATGAGATCGATGGCCGCGTCTACTTCCACGATGGTGCAGCCGAGCGCTTCCATGGGGAAGATGCGCTCGCGGGGAACCCCGGAGGACATTACCGCTATGCTGGCCATGCCCGCACGGCTAGCCATTGCGGCGTTGGAGATACCGGCGCTTCCGGTAGAGACCACCACCGACGCTTGGGCTCCAATCGCGCGACCGTGATTGATGGCAACGGCAAGAGAGCGGTCTTTGTGGGAGCCGGTTGGATTGCGCGCCTCGTCCTTGACGAAAATCTGGAGGTTGCCGTCGCCGCGCACCGGTAGGAGGGGGGTGCCTCCTTCTCCCAGCGTGGTTATTGCGTCAGGTCCCTCGACGGGCAGCAGCGGCCAGAAGCGCCACATGCTGTTGCCGAAATGCTCGTCCCATTCAACGCTGTCGTAGTCGTAGGAAAATTCCAGGCGGCCCTGGCAGACCGAACAGACGGAGGCCTGAAGCTCGGCTTCCTGGTGCCGACAATCTGAGCAGAAGACGTCGAATCGGCTCAAGGCGGTCAGGCAATAGCCGCTTCCCTCGACCACACAAGCGGAACCATCGCCTCGTCGTCCATGACGTCGCCGACCCGCAGGCTGCGAGCCCGCTCTACGGAGAGGATATTCTGCAGCCCGTTGAAGGTGGCTCCGTCCGGCATATAGGAGCAGGTCATTGCTCGTCGCCAGTAGGGTGTCATGTTCGGACCCGCCGCATGGGCGATCATGCTGTTGTGCACGCCGGCCCCACCCCTCATGAGTTCGACGGGCATTGCTTCGACCATTTTCAGTTCCGGATAGATGTCGAACAGGTCGGGCATGTCGGATCCGGTGGTCGAGGAATCCAGGTCGTGTTTGGTGACCTTGTGGGATCCCGGAAGGTAGAGGCAGCCGTTCTGGATGGTCACTGGATCGAGTGCCACCCAGACGGTGACCGAATCGTAGGAATGAAAGGACCACTTGGGGTTGTCCATGTGCCAGGACGTGGCGTTGCCCCACGGTGCTTTCTGCAGGGTCTGGTCGTGCCAGATCCGAATGCCGTCGATTCCGGCAAGCCGGCAACACATCTCTCCCACCTCAGGTGCCAGGAAATATCGGCGCACCGTCTCGCTGATCTTCCAGAGGTTCAACCGCTGCAGGAAGATCTTGCTGTACTGGTCATTGTCCACAAGATCGCGACCCTCGCCGGCGATCCGTTTGTTTCCAAGCTCCTCGATGCAGTCTTCGATGGCGGACAGAAGCTCCGCGATTTCATCCTCACCGATGAATTGGTCTATAATGGTAAATCCGTCCCGCTCGAACGCTTCGATCTGTTCCTGGGTGATCTGTGTGTTCATGGTTGTGTGCTCCTTTTGCGGATCCCGTGACCGTGATCCACAGGGGGAACCGCCGCGGCCGGCGCCGGTGAGGCAAAGTATGAGGAATTACGATCCCAGGTCAACCAAAACGCTGCCGTAGAAGCAACTTCACTGGAGACGGAGATGATCATCGTCGACACACACGGTCACACAGGTTTGGACAAATACGAGCCGGTGGATTCCTCACATGGAGCAGTCCGGGGTGGAGAAGGCCGTGTTGATCCAGCACATGGGGACCACCGATAACAGTTATCGTGGAATGCTTGCGCCAGTACCCGCACCGCTTCAAGTCAGCGATGATCGTGGAAGAAAACGACAGCGGCAGCGGCATCTGGCAATGGGCGGACCAGGGGCTCAACGGCATCCGCCGGACACGCTCCTAGTCCACCAGCTTCGGATCGAGCGCGTCCCGCAAGGCGTCGCCGACGACGTTGAGCGAATAGATTATCACAAACATCACGATTATCACTCCCACCAATGGCCACCATATCCCCTGGCTCAGCTCGCCGGTGGCTTCCGAGATCATGGTGCCCCAGCTGGCCCCGTCCTGAATGCCGACGCCAAGGAAGGTCAGGATCACCTCCGATTTAACGGCTCCGAGCACGGTCAGGGAAGCGGTAATAATCGCCAGGTGCACTACGTTCGGCAGAATGTGACGGAACATGACGGTCATGTTTCCGGCGCCGATCAATTTCACCGCAAGGACGTACTCTCTGTTTTTGTGTTTGAGCACCTCACCCCGAATCAATCGGCACAGTCCTACCCAGCCCACCGCCCCCAAGGCGATACAGACTGACAGGATGCCTTTCCCCAGGGCGTAGGAGATGGCAATGATCAGTAGGATGTACGGCACCGACGAGATGACGCTGTAGAGCCATACGACCACCGCATCGACCTTACCCCCCAGATACCCGGACACAGATCCGAAGAAGATGCCCAGTGGAACGGCGATTACGGTCACCACTAGTCCGATGGTCATCGCGGTTTTCGTGCCGATCAGGATCTTGTAAAGTATTGACCGGCCGAAGATGTCGGTTCCGAGAAGCTTGGCAAAACTCAAGCTGGGTTCCTCGTAGGAAGAACCGACCCGTTCCTGGAAATCGGGCAACAGACCCACATATCCCAGGAGCGCGATCAATAGATAGAGCAGAACGACTCCGAAGCAGCTCATCACGTACGGCTTGCGCGACAGACGGTGTAGCGCTCGGCGGCCGATGCTTTCGCCCTTGGCTGCTCTCAGCGCTCGTAGGTCGATTCCGGTGCTCAACTCTGTCTCACCCTTTTGATAGTCTTCATCACAAATCAAGAAAGCTGGACCCGAGGGTCGACGTAGGCGTAGAGGATGTCGGTAAGCAGGTTGAAGGCTGAGTAGGCGATCGCCATCAAGATCGTCAGGCTCTTGAGCACCGGGAAATCGCCGGTATTGATGGCGGTTATCAGGATGTCTCCGACCCCTGGAAGACTGAAGAATCGCTCCATCAGGAACGCCCCGAGAATCAGGAAGGGGATGCCGATCACCGAATAAGTGAGGATCGGGATCATGGCGTTCTTGAGGATATGATTCAACAGCACTGACGGTTCGCTGGCCCCCTTGGCCAAAGCGGTGCGCACGTAGTCCGCTTTGGTCTCGTCCAGAAAAACCGTCCGAAACATGCGAATGTCCTGGCCGGCACTGACGAACATGATGATGAGCCAGGGCAAGATCAGGTACTGGATCCCTTCCCATCCCTCTGCCCAGCCGTTGATCGGGAAAAGGTCCCACTTGTACGCGAGCAGGTACTGGAAACCGATGATATAGACCAGATATGAAACGGACATGGCCGCCACGAAAAAGACGGTGGACCAACGATCGAACCAGCTGCCGCGGAAATAGGCGATGGCCAGAGCTATGAGCAGGTTGGTGCTCATGCCGAAGAAGTAGGGGAACACGGTAAGGCTGAGGGAGACGGTTACCCCGCCGGCAAACATATCGGTGAGTTGTTCGCCGGTGTTGAAAGAGCGGCCCAGGTCCATAGTCACAATTTGGGCCAGGAAATCGAGAAACTGCAGGGCCAGCGGTCTGTCCAGACCCCACTTGCTGCGCAGCTCGTCGATCGCCTCCTGGTTGGCGTGTTGGCCCAGGGCTACCCGGACTGGATCCTCGCCCACAATCGAGAACAGCAGGAAAATAAGCAGGGCGACCCCGAGTATGATGGGGATCATATACAACACACGGCGTATGATGTAGGCGGTCATTGCTCGCTATTCCTCGCTTCGGCCCTATCGAAGATTGAGATACTTGAAAGGGACATCTACCATCATGTTCCGTTTCATATTGCCCACCCTAGATTGGTAGAGTCCGAAATAGACCCGATTGTTGCGCAGCACGAGTGGCACCTCTTCCTTGATGATCTCCGACATTCGCGTGAACAACCCGTACCGTTTTGGTCCGTTCGGCATAAATCTCGACTCCTCATATAGCCGATTGTACTCCGGGTCGTCATAAACGCTCATGTTGGGTCCCGGCGTCCGGTTGGGACCGTAGAGCAACTGATAGAAGTTCTCTCCATCCGGATAGTCTGCGCCCCACGCGGCTTCCGCAATCTGGAAGTTGCCCGACTCGATCCTTTTCAGAAAGGCGGAGAAGGTCTGGAAGTTGCCCTTCACCTGAATATTTACCGCCTCAAGCTCATTGCGCATGAATTCGAACGATTGCCGCATGTCTTTGGTCGCGCTGCGAAAATCGATGGTGATTTCAGGCAACCCCTTTCCATCCGGAAACCCTGCTTCGGCGAGTTTCTTCCGCGCCATGTCAACGTCCTTCTGGTAATACTTGAAATCGATGTCGGTCTCGCTACCGGCGATTGGATGTGGCACGATGGTATTGAGAGGCATGCCGCGGCCGTTGTGGAGCAGGTCTATCCAATCCTTCGTGCTCATGGCGTAGGCGAAGGCCTGCCGCAAGGCCTTGTTCGTCCCCACCAGCGGGTCCTTCATGTTGAAGGCGATATAACCTGCGTAGAGCCCTGGCTCGGTGTACATCTCGAATTTGTCGGCATATTCCTCCTTGAGATGGAACCCGCCATCGTCATCCCGATATGCCATTTGCACGAAATCGTCCTTGTTTATGCCGATCCAATCGATCTCGCCCTTCTTGAACTTGAGCATCGCCGGCTGCGGTTCTTCGATCAGCGGTAACTGCACTTCATCGATGAGCGGTAGTTTTTTGCCGGTGTCGACCAGCAGGCGGCGCTCCCCGTCGCCCGATTCGCCCGACTCCGGGTAGGTCTGATGGTAGCTCGGGTTCCTGGATAGAATCATCTCGCCTCGGCGTGACAGCTGTTTCATGTAGAACGGACCCGTGCCGACCGGATGGCGGCCGAGGTCTTCGCCATACTTATTCACAGCTTCCCGGGCGAGAATCGACATGCCGGAAAAGGCGAAGGGAAACAGCGCCAGCGGATTGTCAGCGGTGAATTGGATCGTCATGGCGAAGTCGTCAATCTTGACTAAGCCTTCAATCACTATCGCGTCGTAATTCGCATCTTTACCCAGGCGCTTGGTTTCCGCGCGGTATTCGTCCATGCCGACGACAAAACCCTGGATCAAGGAATAGCTCTTGATGTTTACGTTGGCGTCGGCAAAACGCTTGAGCGTGAAGATGACATCGTCGATGGTGACTTCCCGGCCTTTGCCACCGTGGAAACAGGGGTCGTCGACAAAATGTACCCCCCGCTTCAGGGTGAATTTGTAGGTAACTCCATCCGGCTGTTTCTCTGGCATGTTAGCCAGTAAACCAGGAATCAAACGATACGGCCGATCCAGGTAGTGGTATTCAAGCAAGGTGTCGAAGAGATTTGTGATTATCTCTGCGGAGGCTTGATCGAACTGCTTCATAGGATCGAGAGTTTTGTACGCGCTTCGTCGAGCATATCGGAATATCTTGCCTACTTCCGGGTCGCTCACGTAGGGTTCCCCGCTGGCCTTGTCTTCCCCCCCACCACAAGCGGTAAGAAATCCTACTAGGCAGGCGACGACCGGATATTTTACGACAGCGTTCGATAACTTCACTTCATCGACTCCCTTCTGTTACGTCGCTCGGGACCCGCAAACATCGATTTGCATTTACGAGCCAAACTCTTCAAAGAAGTGACAGGCCGCCTGGTGTTCGCGGTGGCCCGTCACTAGGCGCATGGATGGCCTTTCCTGGCGGCAGCGGTCCTGGACATACGGACACCGGGTATGGAAGGCGCAACCGGTCGGTGGATCGCTGGGACTGGGCACATCCCCTTCGAGTGGCTGACCCTGCGCCCGCCGGCGCGGGTTGGGCAGGGGTACCGAAGACAACAGCGCTCGGGTATAAGGGTGGCGGGGTTCACGGTAGATGTCATCCGAGGAGGCAATCTCCACCAGCCGGCCCAGGTACATCACCGCGACGCGATCGGAGATGTATTTTACAACCGTTAGGTCGTGGGAAATGAAGATGTAGGTCAGGTCCAACCGAATCTGCAGATCCACGAGCAGATTCAGCACCTGGGCTTGGATCGACACATCGAGGGCGGATACCGGTTCGTCGGCGATGACCAGCCGAGGACCCAGAGCGAGCGCGCGGGCGATGCCGATGCGCTGGCGTTGTCCGCCACTGAACTCGTGGGGATATCGGTAGAGATCCTCGGGGCGCAAGCCAACGGTTTGCATCAGCTCGAGCACGGTATCTAGTCTGGCCGCTCTGTTCCCGACGCGGTGGATCCTGAGTGGCTCCTCCAATATCGAACGCACCGTTTGCCGCGGGTTGAGGGAGGCGTACGGATCCTGAAAGATCATCTGCATGTCACGCCGCAACTCGCGATCGCGATCCTTCTCCACCGACGTCAAGTCCTGACCGTCGAACCGGACTGAACCGCTGGTCGGGGGGTACAGCCTTACAATGGCGCGGCCGAGGGTGGTTTTGCCGCAGCCGGATTCGCCGACGATGCCGAGGGTTTCTCCTTTTTCAAGACGGAAGCTCACATCGCTGACGGCGTATACGGCTCCCACGGGACGTTTTAGAACGCCGCCAAGAATCGGAAAGTGTACACTGAGATCCTGAACTTCGAGCAGGGAGCCCATCAGTGGCGCAGCTGGTACGCGGCCATCAGGTCGTGTTTGAAGCAGGAGACCGTATGCGACGGGCTGCACTCCTTCAAAGCCGGAATGGACTGGGAGCAGCTCTCGTCCGCGAAGGAGCATCGTGGATGAAAACGACATCCCGACGGCAGATAGGCAAGGCCGGGCACCGTGCCTTCGATGATCTGCAAGGGTTCGGTTGAACGGTCGTCAAGAGATGGAATAGAGTCCATCAAACCGCGGGTGTAGGGATGTCGAGGATTCTCGAAGATCTCGAAAACGGTTCCACTCTCGACGATCCGTCCCGCGTACATGATCGCGACCTCGTCCGCTACCTCGGCGACGACGCCAAGATCGTGTGTGATAAAAATGATGGAAGTGCCTCGTTTTTCTTGCAGTTCTGCCATCAATCGCAGAATCTGGGCCTGGATGGTCACGTCTAGAGCAGTAGTGGGTTCGTCGGCGATCAGCAACTCCGGCTCGCAGGCCAATGCCATGGCGATCATAACCCGCTGGCGCATGCCGCCTGACAGCTGGAACGGGTATTCTCCGGCGTGGCGGGTCGCGTCTGGGATCGCCACCTGCTCCAACATGCGTATCGCCTCGGCAAACGCGTCGTTGCGTGAGAGGCCTCGGTGGATGCGGAACGCTTCGGCGATCTGCTGCCCCACGGTGTACACCGGGTTCAACGAGGTCATTGGTTCCTGGAAGATCATGGAGATGCGGTTGCCACGGACGCGACGCATCTCCTCGTTACGCAAGGACAAGATGTCTTTGCTACCCAACAAGATTCTGCCGCCATCGATAGAGCCGTTCGATTTCGGGACCAGGCGCATGATGGAGAGGGCGGTAACCGACTTGCCACAACCGGATTCGCCCACCAAAGCCAACGTTTTGCCCCGTTGGACCGTCAGCCCTACATCGTCGACCGCGCGGATCTTGCCCGCATCGGTGACAAACGAGGTGGTCAGGTTCTCAACGCGTAGGAGGGTTTCGTCCGGCATGCCGACAGTTAGAAAAGCAGGTAGAGATCCTGCTTAAACAGCAAATCCAGCTTCGTGTACCTATATTGAGCGAGTTCACAAATGACATCGCCTACATCTGCAAACCCTCAAATGTATGACGATTTAGATCGCATTGCGAGCGCCGCTGCATGAACAGGAACTGGGGCAAATCGACGTGGCCTTGGGATATCGCCGTCCTGTTGAGCGCAACGGCGATCTGTCTGTTTGCATTCCAGTATCGAACCCTGACCAAACTTTCGGAGCTTCCTCCAAGTATGAGCTTCGTGACCCTTAGCCGGTTCATGGAGGAGATTCGGGCAAAGGTAGCGTTGGACTGGGTAGACGGAGTGTTTGCCGCGATCATCGTCACGCTGTGTCTGTCCGTGCTTGCTCTGGAGCTATGGCGCAAGCGGTTCTCCTGTTTTCTCGATCTGATCTTCTCCAGCTCAACCCACACCCTTTGGTTATTGACCATCAGTTCCGTGGTGTTCCTTCGCTACTACTTGGCCCCAGGCGGAATGAGCTGGGCAGGTGATTCTTCTGCCCATCTGTCGTACTCATTCATAACGGCCCAGGCAATGGTTCGTGGCGAACTGCCGATCTGGACCAACTATCTCGGATTCGGCTCTCCGTACATCCAGCTCTACGGATTCCTCTTTTTCTACGTTGTCGGTGCCGTGGACCTGGTGCTGAACAATCTCGATACCTCGTTGAAAGTGGTATTGATCTGTACCCACGTCGCCTCGGGAATCGGGATGTACGCATGGGTGCTTGCCGTCACTCAATCCAGACGCGCCGGGTTCGTCGCAGGTTTAGCGATGGTGCTGGGATTTTGGCACACACAGCAAGTCGTGTTCATGGGCCGCCTGCCCGTAAGCCTGGTCTACGGTCTGGCACCGTGGCCTTTCTTCCTCCTCGAACGATCTCGTCAAACCGAAGACTTCTGGCCCTGGGTGATCGGAGGGGGAGTTGCGCTGGGGTTGCTGGCATTCACCCATCCTGGATACGCGTTCTGGCTGACGGCATTCTTCGCTCTGTACTGGGTTCTGCGAACGTGGAAAGACGGCGAGGTGCGGGGAATTTTTCGCCGTTGGGTGGGGGGAGCGGCAATCCTTGTTTTCGGGGTACTAATGGGAGCCTTTCTCACGCTGGGCATTTGGACCGAGCGCGAAGGAACGCACCTGGCCGAAGGGCTGCACATGTCAGGCGTACCGGATCCGACAGTGGGGCAGGTATTGGGATGGTCGAATTTCCGCTTCTTTTCATGGCCTCCGGATCCTTTTCATTGGTATGGGGGTTACCTGGGTCTCTCGTTAGTTGCCGTCGCTGCGGCAGGCCTGCTGCTCTGGAGACCGCATCGGGAGCGGCAGGGGCGCGGTGCGATGCTCGCGGGAGGTGTGGCCCTGTTCGTCTCCCTCTTATTGGTATTCGGCTATCGTCTGCACATCCTGCAGGCGATACCTGTGGTGACGGCGCTCAACGCCGGACGTTACCTGCTTTTCGTCTCGATCTTTCTCTCCTTTGTGGCTGGGTTGGGGGTTAACACGATCTTGAGACACAAGGCCGCTCATTTTGGCGGCCGGACCTGCGCCATCCTGATCATATTGATCGTTTTCGACTTGGGCCCGACAACCTTTCAGCATCCGTTCCTTGGAAAAAGCTCTTCCCCAACGGGGTATTCCGTGGAACTGTACGAGCCGTTCCGCCAGGCGGCCGAAAGCTATCATCGGCAAGATCAGATTCCCAACTACCGCATCGTCTGGCTGGCGCCCCGGGTGCATCCGTTTCTGGCTATGGGGCGTCTGGTGGTGAAAACCCAGACGCCAACCCCCGCGGCACCCAGTGGTCATGTGCTCAAGGCGGTGCCCTCGTTCTATTGGCCTTTCGAAAAATTTGCTTCGGAGCTGATGAAGGATCTCGAGACCGATCAGTTTCACGAGCTGTTTGTAACGCTCAGAACCGGATTCGCCTTGATGAATACTCGATTCGTGGTTGCAACTAAGACGGACGACTCCCTGACCAGCATGGAATGGCGACCACGAACGGAGATCCTCGTTTCACCGCGGACATCGAGATATCCCAGCGAAGAGATCGAGCATTCGAGCGATTGGGTTGAGTTTGGACTGGAAACGCCGGCCGCCTACCCGCTCGTCTGGTTGGCTCGCAACATGAAGGTGAATTTCGATGAATCCACCTGCGAGCGCATATACCTGATCGAAAGCGAGCGCGATGAAGACCTTGGAACCGCCCCGACGGTTGAGGTGCTAAGCCACGTCGTCGCCAACCAGAAGGTAGAGATGCGAGTCAGGGTGTCCGATGTTTGTTTCGCGCGCTTGCCTTATGCGTACTTTCCACATCTCGCAGTTACCGTCAACGGTACTGAGATCCCCTTCATGCAGACGGCAACCCACTTCCTCGCGCTGCGCCTGCAAGCCGGCATACAGGAGATCGTGGTGGAACCTCGTCTTTCGCCGCTTCGGCGCGTGTTATTGTGGGTAGATCTGGCCCTCGTAGCAGGTGGTGCTCTGGTCATCTGGCGGAGCATGCGCCGCAGACGCCTTACAACGATGCAGACCGAATCGCGTTGAACCTTCGCTTGCGCACACCCAGACAAACGGACGATAAGGGAGATACTGAATGAGATCCATGTTTCTTATCGGCCTTGCGGCCGCGCTGTTCAACGCTTGCGCTGGAAGCAAAAAAGGGGACGTATCGGTCCCCGCTCAGCCGCAGTCGGACGAACTCGACGAGGTCTTGCCTGACGATCCTCTGGTAGTGAAAGGAACCCTTGCGAACGGGTTTCGTTATCTGATTCGCCCCAACGAGAAACCGGAGAATCGGGCCGAGCTGCGGCTGGTCGTAGATGTGGGATCGGTTCTGGAGACAGAAGCCGAGCAGGGCCTCGCGCATTTCGCCGAGCACATGGCGTTCAACGGGACGCGTAACTTCGCCAAGCAGGAGTTGGTGGATTACATGGAGTCGATCGGCATGCAGTTCGGTCCCGACTTGAACGCCTACACCAGCTTCGACGAGACGGTGTACATGCTGACGGTTCCGACCGACAGTACCGAGTTCGTGGAACAGGGGTTCCAGATACTCGAGGACTGGGCCCACGGAGTCAGCTTCGAAGGAGTGGAGATCGACAAGGAACGGGGTGTGGTGATCGAGGAATGGCGGTCGCGCAAGGGCGCCGACCAGCGGATGTGGGACAAGCTGTGTCCGGTTTTGCTCAAAGACTCTCGTTACGCCGTACGGTTGCCGATCGGTCAAAAAGCGGTGTTGGATACGTTTGCCCACGACCGCCTACGGCAGTTTTACAAACATTGGTACAGGCCGGAGCTCATGGGGCTGGTTGCGGTAGGAGATTTCGAGGTCGGCTGGATCGAAGATCTGGCGCAAACGCATTTTTCGCGATTGGCTTCGCCTGCTTCTCCGCGGGAGCGAGTGGTTTTCCCCGTGCCCGATCATGGAGAAACTCTGTTCTCCATCGCCACCGATCGCGAAGCAACGAGGAACGCGGTTGCCATCTACTACAAACGGGAACCTCGCGATCAATCGACTATGCGCGCCTTCCGTACGATGCTCATCGAACGTCTCTACCACCGCATGCTCAATCAGCGCCTGTACGAGCTGACCCAGCTGGCAGAGCCGCCCTTTCTCTATGGCTACTCCAGCCAGGGGCGATGGCTGCGCTCGAAGGAGTTCTTCATCCTCAGCTGTGGAGTGGCTGACAACGGGTTCGACCCCGGGCTAGAGGCTCTGCTGACCGAAGAGGCGCGAGTGCGTCGGTTCGGTTTCACGACGTCGGAATTAAAGCGCAACGCACAAGAAATGCTGCGCGCTATTGAGCAGGCGTATCGCGAACGCGACAAGAGTCCGTCGAGCTCGTTGGCCGGCGAGTATGTGAATCACCTGCTGGAAAACGAGCCGATACCGGGCATCGAGAAGGAGTTCGAACTTTTTAGACGGTTGATTCCCGGTATCGAGCTGGAGGAGGTCAACGCGCTGACGACCTCCTGGGTAGGGGAAGCCAATCGCGTTATATCCATCACCGCTCCGGACAAGGAGGGGCTGCAGGTTCCCACCGAAGAAAGCCTGCTTGCCGTGTTCGCGGACGTGGGTGCGAAGGAGATCGAGCCATACGTGGAGGACGTTTCAGATCAGCCGCTGGTGACCCATATTCCCTCGATGATGGAGATCGTGGACCGGCGCGAGATACCGGAGATCGGCGTGACGGCTTGGACGCTGGAGAATGGCATCCGCGTGGTGCTCAAACCGACCGAATTCCAAAACGACCAGATCCTGTTCGAATCGTTTAGTCTTGGCGGCCACTCGCTGGTGGGAGATGGCGACTACATCGCAGCCTCGACAGCGACTTCGGTGGTAAGCCAGGGAGGTGTCGGGGACTTCAATCTCGTGGATCTGCAGAAGAAACTCGCGGGCAAGGTAGTGAGCGTTTCCCCCTGGATCGGCTCGCTGAGGGAGGGGATTTCGGGTTCCGCCTCACCCCAAGACATCGAGACCATGTTCCAGCTGATTTACGCCTACGCAACCGCTCCGCGGCAGGACAGCACCGCGTTCCAGGCTTACGAGACACGGATGCGGGGGTTTATCGAGAATCGCAGCGCGCGGCCGGAAACAGCATTCAGCGATACAGTGCAGGTTACGTTGGCGCAGTACCACCATAGAGCCCGTCCCTGGTCCCTTGACCTCATCGATGAGATGGATCTTCACACCTCGATGACGGTCTACCAGGACCGGTTCTCCGACATGGGCGATTTTGCCTTCTACTTCGTCGGAAACTTCACCCTCGAGCAGCTCGAGCCGTTGGTACGCACCTACTTGGGGGGCCTACCAACCACCGGCCGGCGCGAAAGCTGGAAGGACGTCGGGGAAAGCGCACCACGTGGCGTCATAGAAAAGACGGTGCGTCGCGGCATCGAGCCCAAGAGCCGCACTCTGCTGACGTTTACGGGGCCGTATCAGTTCGACGGTTGGCGCAACGACTTCGAGTTGCAGGCGATGACAGATGTGCTACAGATCAAGCTCCGGGAGGTGCTGCGGGAAGATTTGGGGGGAACCTACGGAGTATGGGTCAACGGAGGAGGGTCCCATTTTCCAAAGTCCACCTATACGGTCAGTCTGGGATTTGGTTGTGATCCGGATCGGGTCGAAGAACTCACCGCGGTGGTGTTTTCGCAGATTGACAGCCTGAAGAGCTCAGGTCCGGGACCGGATTATGTGCAAAAGGTGCAGGAAGGCGCGAGGCGAAATCACGAGGTCAATCTGAAGGAAAACAGCTACTGGCGCGGGGCCTTGAGCTCAGCCGACTTCCACAACCTGGACCCAACTCGGGTCCTCCGCTACACGACGATGGTGGACAGCCTGACACCCACGGCGGTGCAGCAGGCGGCTAGAAGATACCTCGATACGGAAAACTACGTTCGCGTGGTCTTGCTGCCGGAATCGAGTGCGGAGTCCGAATAGCGAAACCGACGGCTAGGTTGCGGCAATGGCCGTCTTGCCGTTGGTGGGGCTAGTGTCGAACGCCAGCACATCCATGGGGCAAACGTCTATGCAGATGCCGCAGTGGATGCAGCCTGAATTGCGGTTGTCGAACGCCTGCTGATTCTTGGCGAAGGCCATGACGTCTATCCCCACCTGACAGAACTTCGAACATTCAGCGCAGGTAATGCATTTCTCGTTCGAGACGATCCTCAGCTTGCCATACCACTTGGACAACAGCTGATTGTAGGCCGCCAAGGGGCACCAGAATCGGCACCAGATCTTGCCTCCGAAGATGGGATAGAGGGCGATGGGAATGACGGCAACCAACCAGAAATCAACGATATAATTGTACGCCATCCACCAGAGATTGTTGCCATCGGTGTTGTAGAGCCCCACCACCACAAGGCAGACAATCACGCTGGCGAGGAGGACGGCAGTTGCCTGAAACTCCCAGGCTCGGGAACGCTGGCCCTTCGGGGCCAAATGCCGCCAGCGGTCGCCGAGGGTTTCGGCCAGACCGCCACATCCACAGATCCAGGTGCAGAAGCGCTTGCCGTGGTTTCTGGCAAGGATTGGGATGGCAACCAGCGTTCCCAACAGACCGCCGCCGACGAAGAACCAGACGATCCATTGCGGATCGTTGGGGTACCACCAGAAGAAGCTGTTGAAAAACAGAGGAAAGGGTTGGTACAGGCCCCAGGCGCGCCAGGCGTATTTGACGCTGACTGCCTGCACCGCGATCAGGTTGACGATGGCGAAAAAGGCGACCTGAAAAGAGAGTAGCGAAACATAACGCCAGGTTTGATAACGACCGTTCTTAGCCTTGCCTCGCCAGCGCACCAACGCTTCATACCCGAACACCAGCATGACCACCGTGTACAGCAGACTGTAGATAAAACCTTGCTGGTAACCGCGATCGGTGCGCAGATCGGCCAGCGCTTCCGGGGAAAACAGCAGCGCGAACGGCGCAAAGACCAGGTCGAAGAGGGCGAGCAGGGACTGATCGTAGGATGTGGCGGAGATGAGACCCTGGTAGGGCCAGGCCGCGATCCCCTTGCCGTAGCTCTTCAGGGCGTACAGTGAATAGACGAACGCAAACATGCCGATCAGAAACGCCCAGCGGCGTAAGTTCCAGGCGTTGCTCAAGCGGATGCCCACTTTGTCAAAGAACCGCAGTGGAAGCTCGGCACCAATCATCTCGAAAAGGGCGTCGCATCTAAGATTCTCACTCGGCCCCCCGGACACGGCAATCTCCACCGCATCCTGCTTTACCTCCTGCACCTGAGAGTCGAGCAGTACCCGCAGCTTGCCTTCCTGCTCTAACGCGCGCACGGCGTCCACATTGCGTTTCTTCGGGTAGGTGAACTCCTTATCGATCGCGGATAGTGTCACCGTGTTGTTTTCGTCCGCCGCCAGGGCGATAGCGGCTTCGCAGGCTACGTCGCCGGCGCCGACGATGGTGATGTGCTCGTCTTGAAAATCATCCGCATCGAGCAAACGGTGATGAATGCGATCGGCAAACTCCTTTTCGCCGGGAATGCCCAATTTCCGCGGATTGCCAGATTTTCCCATAGCAAGGACGACCCGGCGTGCGGCGTAGCTGCCAAGGTCGGTGACTACCTCAAAGCAATCGAGATGTCCCTTGATATCGGTAACCTTCTCCTGCGCATGAATCTCCAGCTGTTCGCTCTGGACCGTCGCACGCCAGTTTTCGAGCAATTCTTCTTTGGTACACTCCTCGAACCAAACCCGCGAGCGGTTTTCCACATCCAACGGTTCCGCGAACAGCCATTTGCCCTTCATCATCGTGACGAAGGTGTTGGCGAACGCGGCCGCCTCGATGGTTACGTAGCGCAGACCGAGATCGGCACAGGCAAGGGTGGCGGCAAAACCTGCGCTGCCGGAGCCAATGATGACCACGTCGTAGAGTTCGCTGCTGTCGTCAGAAGCGGATTTCAGTTCGGGGGCGATCCGGCGGATGAGGTCATGGCCGGCGTTCAAACCCAGCTTCACCAGCGGGGTTCCTGCCAGTTCGCCAACTACATAGATCCCCGGAATATTCGACTGCCCTTCGTTGTCGACGTGCGGAAGCGTCGGGTAGGAAGGTTCGGGAATCTTCGGCGCGAATAGCGAGCGCAAGCGTTTGCTAGTCATTCTGGGGTATGCGAGATCGAGGTACGTTTGTGGATCACGCTCGGTCAAACCCTTAGATGCTGAGGTTATTGCGGCGGTTCTTCGGCGGGCGGCCAGCCCGGGTCGTCCTTAACCACGACGAAATCCCGCTTC
Organism: Candidatus Latescibacterota bacterium; assembly: GCA_965217095.1. GTDB lineage: Bacteria > Latescibacterota > UBA2968 > UBA8231 > UBA8231 > CAYNZV01. The sequence continues at coordinate 2,587,005 of OZ244235.1, read as the reverse complement.
AACCGCTGGATCGCTTCGTCATCCAGACCGTCGTAGTACCCGCGGATGCGACCGAGCCGGTCGACGAGCACGAAATGCTGGCTGTGGGCGATCACCATTTCTGAGTCCGGAGTCTCGCTTACAGTCAGCTTGAACCCCTCCTTCGCCAGCGACCAGATAGCTTCCCGGTCGCCGGTGAGAAAGGTCCACTTCAGGCGGTCGGCGCCGAAATTGTTGGCATACCTGCGGAGGACCTCGGGGGTATCGTGGGTCGGATCGACGGTGATGCTGACCAGACGGCCATCTTCAAAGTCGGGTTCATTCTTAAACGTTTTCTGCAGCTCTGCGAATGCAATGGTCAGCCGTGGGCAGGTAGCCGGACAGCGGGTGAAAATAAACGACGCGACCCAAACGCGCTTCCCCAAACGATCGTTGTCGATAGTGAATCCATCCTCGTTGGTCAGCGAGAACGGCGGTACGGTGCCGAGAATGGGTGGATTGGCCGACGCGTCGCTTCCCGCCACTTCCCCAGACCTTCCCGCCTCGCCAATTCTCACATCCTGCCCGGGTTGGGAATCTCCGCAACCGAAGCACAGCGATCCGGCGGTCAGCAGCACGCGGGTTGCCGTTCGAAAAATGGACCGTGACCGACCGCCTGCTGAAGCCAGCCATAGCCTGACGCGCCCACAACTACAGGCAGTCGCTGCCGTTCGGCTTTGAAGTCCAACGAGCGGAGGCGTGTTTTTCGGGATGTCACTCATTTGGACTCCCTGTAATGCAGCGCCACCTTGCGGAGGGCCGCAACCGCATCGTCCAGGTCCTTGTCGGTGAAACTCGGCCGCATCTGCATGGCTATGCTGCGACCCATTAGTGCCTCGCCGTAGGGACACCAGGCTTTGGTGTAGTCCACAGTCTCCTGCCGATTGAAATCGAAAGGGAAGTGGGACTTGCCATACATCTTCGGCCCGGCGAGAAACGGATTCTTGTAGAGCGGTCCAAAACGCCCACTGCCGATGAAGGGACCGCCAAACGGCACCCCCTCAGCTGTCACCGCATCGGCAAAATCAAAGGCGCTGATACCCAGGGCATCGGTGTCGACGGTGAAACCGAGCACCCAATGTGTGTGGCGGTCTCCAGGGCGAATCTTCTGACGTTGAATCTCCGGCAGATCGGCGACTCCATCCATGATGAAGTTGGCGGCGCGGATTTTGCGCTCGACATACCCTTCCACCTTCTCCATCTGCGTCAGCAGCAGGGCACACATCATCTCGTTGATCTTGTAGTTGAGGGCCAGGAAATAGTTGGCGTAATCCTTGCCTTCGAGCGGGCCGTTGTCACGCGGCAGGGCCATGTCCCGAAACAGGATGGCACGTTCCCACAGTGCTTTGTTGTTGGTCATAACCATGCCACCGCCGGCGGCGGATAGGTGTTTGCCGCCGAAACTGAATCCGGCAATATCTCCCAAGGAACCGACCCGCTTGCCGTTAAACTCGGCAAGATGGGCTTGGCAACAGTCCTCGATGAGGAAGAGTTTGTGACGTTTGGCCACATCCCGCAGACCGTCCATGTCGCAGGGGTTGCCGAAGAGATGGACGGCAATGATAGCCCGGGTGCGGTCGGTGATCTTCGCCTCCACATCTTTGGGGTCGATGTTATAGGTGTCGTCGACGTCGGCGAATACCGGTACGCAGTTTTGAAATAACAGCCCGATGATGCTGCCTCCCGAGGTCCAGGGGGTAACGATGATCTCGTCACCCGGGTCGGGGTTGATGGCGGCGACGCAGGTGTGGAGGGAGGATGTTCCCGAGTTGGTCGTGACGCCGTACTGGGCGCCGTGCCGCTCGGCGTACGCGTGCTCGAATTCATCCCGCTTATTGGTTTTGAATTCGGCGCGCAGAACCTCGGCCACGGCCTCGATATCGGCATCGCCGAAGTCGTGATTCGGACCGTCGAAGGGTTCGGGGCGCACCGGGGTTCCGCCGTCGATTGCAAGGGGTGATGCCATTGGTTCTCCTCCCAGATTGTTGATACTTAGAATGAATAGTCGACCGTGATACGCTGGCCCGTATTGGCCGATTCGTAGATGGCGTCGATCGATTGCAGAACCCGTAACGCGTCTTCCATGGTTAGCTCTGTCTCTTTCTTTTCGCGGGCGCAGGTGATAAACTCCTGCATCCAACAAACATTCATTTCGAACTGGCGTAACCAGCCGGTCCCGGCTCGAGCCGGTGATGGATCGTGCGTTCAGGAGCGTCCTTCCAGGTGTCCCGGGTGCTCTTCACCATCAACGCCGGCCCGCCAATGGGGGTCCAATGGGCTTCGCCTTCACTGCCGCGAAACACCAGGGTCTGGTCGTACTCACCTCTTGCGGCCTGCAGGTAACCGGCATGCATCGTGCCATAGGCACCGTTTTCGTACTCCATGGTTACCAGCGCAACATCTTCCAGCGGTTCGTCGATAAAACCGACCGGACGACCGGTCATCGCCTGTACCGACTTGATTTCGCATCCCATCAGGTAACGCATCACCTCGAGGTAGTGGCAGCCAAGCATGTGCAGAACACCGCCGCCTTCCCCGGCGTCGGTGAATAGAAAGCTCTGCGGATCGCGCAGCCCGGGACGCACCTGCGAGGTTACCAGACGCACCTCGATATCGAGCGGACGTCCCAAGAGGTCATCATCGATCAGTTGTTTGAGCTCGCGGCAGACCGGATTGAAGCGGTGAGGGTATCCCGGCATGGCCACGACCCCGTTTCGGCGCACTGCCCTTGCCAATTCCGCTAACTCCGGCGAACGCCGGGCGAACTGCTTTTCCAGATACATATGTTTCCCAGCCTCGGCCAGCTTGATGGCGATGGCCGGAATCTCCGCGGCCGGTAGCACGACCACTGCCAGCTCGAACTCTTCGTCGCGGATCAGGTCGTCGACGGAGGTGTAGGTGCGCGCCCCGGGGTCGAACTGCACCACCGGTTCCAGCAGGGAAGGGTCGGTGTCTTCGCAGTAGGCGACGATCTGAACCCCTTCCAGTTGCCGGAAGGTTCCGATGTAACCGACATGTTCGGGACCCACCTTGCCCATGTGCCCATGGCGCATGCCGACCATAGCCGTCTTCAACGTGGGGCCGGTCACTTCAAGCGCTCCATCCCGATCTCGCGGAATGCTCCGTCATCAGTTCGCCGATGATACCGGTGCGACGCGGCGATTCAAGCACACAGCACCTCGCGCTGGCGATCGGCGCCCGACAGCGGCAACTCGACCCAGGCACTGTTCTGATCGTGGGAAAGGTGGATAGCCACGATCGCCTCGAGAACGTTTACGGACTCCACTGCCGGGTAGGGAAATTCGGTGCCGTTTTCCAGGTGGTCGACAATCGCCGCCATCGCCCGATCCATGGAGTTCTTCTCCCCCTTCTGGGAGGGTAACCGATCGCGGCGACCATCCCAGAACTCGAATTCCACGTCGTCGCCGCCAGTAATCGCCCTGCCCTTCGTTCCATTGATGCAGATCTGCGGCGGCACCACCGAGTAGTCGGCGGCATCTACGGTAACCAAGAGGCCGCTGTGCATACGCAGAATGCTGCATGAACCGTAGTCCTTGAAGGCAGGGCCACGGCAATCCGGTTTGCCAGCGAAATCCAGCGTGCCCGAGACCGCCGCCACCTTCTGTCCGACGTACATACACATGGCGTCGATGAGGTGGGTACCTACGCCGCCGGTGCGGCCTGAAGGCCATATCATCGAAATGGAGGTCAGGTCGCCCAGATCGCCGCCGGAGATGCGCTCGCGAGTCAAGTTCCCGTTGGGATTGTAGCGGCGGTTATGGTTGATTGCCAGCAGCGTGCCGCTCTTCTCGCACGCATCAAGCATGGCGTCAGCGTCACTGGCGATGTTGGCGATCGGTTTCTCGCAGAAAACGGCGCGCACACCCTTCTCGGCGCAGCCTATGGTTATCTCCGCATGGGAGGGGGCATAGGTGGCCACACTGACGATGTCGAGATCCTCCTCCTCCAACATCTTCCGCCAGTCGTCGTAGACTCGGGCCCCGGCCCGTTCTTTGAAACGTTCCCGCCGTCCTGAATCGCGACTGCTGCCCGCTACGAGGTCGACCTTCGGGTGCCCGGAAAGTGAACTGAAGTGGGTGCCATCCAGGTTTTCGACCTGTTGCCCAATGGCGGTTCCCGAGACCTGGTCGGCGGCTCCAATGAATCCGCAGCCGACGATGCCGGCGCGGTAGTTCGAATCACTCACGGTTCTTTCCTCCTGTCTGCGTTGCTCATTCCAGGTTGAGATCGAAGATACGTCTTGGATTGGTCCGGTACACCAGCTCGGCCTCAACCGGATCGGTAATGGCATCCATATAGATCCCCAATTGATACCAGGGTGCGAAGATCTGCTGGTCGGTTCCAAACAGGATACGCTGCGGACCAAGAACCTCCGTGGAGCGCCGTATCCTTCCCGCCGTAAGTCCACTGCTGCAGAACTCGAAATAGATATTGGGGAGGTCGGAGACCTTGCGGGCTCCCTCCCGATCATCGCCGTGGGCCTTGATGAAAATCAGATTGGGAAGACGCTCGGCTGCTTTTCTGAGCCCGGCATAGGGCGCGGCATCCGTATGAATCTTGACCGGCCGGCCGAAGCGATCGACCTCGTCCAACAGCTCCTGCATGCCAAGATCGGACATGGGCCCCGCGAATGGACAGTACAGCTTTACACCTACAAAACGAGGATCGGCGAAATACTGTTCCATTTGCGAGACCGAACCGGGAATGTCTCGCGCATCGCACACCACGTAGCCGCGCAGATTGGGGTAACGTTCGAGGAAGCCAGCGGTCTGGGCGTTGCCGACGGCCATATCGTAATCGATGGCGTGGTAGGAGGAGACGATGGTCACCTCGATGTTGCACTTCGCCGACATCTCAGGAACGGTCGAGCGATCGAATCCATCGATCGGTTGCGGCAGAAAGAACCCGGAAACGTGGGCGTGAACATCTATGATTGGTTTCGCCGGTAGATCGAGCTGATCGTCGATTTGAAGGGCCGAAACGGGCAGCTGCGCGGCCTTCAGATTCAGGAGTCGAAGGGCGTTGTTTGCCAGAATCGCCTGTTTCGCACTCTCGGGAATGGACGCCCCTAGCACCTGAAAAAGCAACCCCCGCACGGAATACCTGGGTGCGTTGCTGGCGAACAGAAAGCGATCTACCAATCCCTCCGACAGGGCGAGCTCCAAACTGCCGGCCAACGTCAACCGGCGGATGCCCGCATGCACCGTTGGAAAACGGTGCATCACCGTAAGCAGTTCGCCTGTATACTGGTAGGCAACCTCGTTCAAGACAACGGCGACAACGTGGCGCGCGGAGATTTCGCCGATGCGGCGAATCCAAGCCTCGGATTCTGGCCCGGCCCCGTTAAAATCGACGACGGCGGGAAGTCCCAGGGCGCCTATTGCTTCCAACATCTGCTCAAAGAGCAATGTGTCCGGCGACCAGTTCTGATTACCAGGCGCAAAACGGATGGCAACGCAACCACCCTGTGCGCTCACATCCAGATCCGCTCTCCATCCCACGTAGCGGCGTGGATCCAGGGTCCCCACCGGCAGCAACCGGTCGTGTTGGGCCGTCTCTTCCAGGGTCTCGACGATCGACTCGCTGTTGACCTGGTTCTTCAGACCTCGCCGAGAGGTGGTGAGGGCGATCGTAGTCCTGTGTGTCTCCAACTCGCCCAGCAATTCATCGACGGAGGTGTTCGGTTCCGCGATCGTGTTGGGGCTGAAGTCGGTAACGAAATCGACGGCGATCATAGTCAGCTTATAAAAAGGGGGATGTTAAATCGCAACCAACGATCCGTTCGAAACTTTGTTGGAAATCACGCACCGAAAATAGTCCCAGGGAAGACGAACGTCCATTTCTCGTCGCAGTCAGCTGAGGCGGGCGTTGTGGATGGCTGATTTTGCCGGGTCCGAAGCCAGCGGCTATCTTGGGGCGCATCTAACGAATAACTGAGGACCTATGCAGCCAGAATCGACCTTTTCGGTAACATGCGGCCGGCGGCAGCTGTTTATAGATGGTCACGGTGTGGCCGCTTCCGACCAGCTACGTTGGCGCATGCATCAGCCTGCGAAAAAAGGTGCGGTGATCAGAGCAGAGCGTGGCTCTCTGCAAACCCGCAGCATGCCGGCCTGGGATCCCGACAAAGAGGAGTACAAACTCTGGGTTTATTCAGAGGGCCTCGACACTGTTTATCACAGCAGAGATGGGCTGCACTGGAATCCCGCCGGCGGACAAAGTGTGAACGTGGCTCACGTGGTGCGGGACGACCTGGACCCCATTCCCTTCCGGAGATACAAAGGAGTGCTGTTGAACGACGGCTTCGTCTTCTCGGCGGATGGACATCGGTGGCGATGTCCCGGTGCGGCGCCGGTCCGCAGTTCGGATGAAGGTAACCTCTCCCTCAGCCTGAATAACGGACTCTTTGTTCACACGGCGAAGCGGGGAGGGACCTATGGACGGTCGGTAGCGATCGCTACGACACGCGATTTCAAGATTTGGGAGGACTACGGCGTCGTCTTTCAGACGGACGAGATCGATCAGAATCGCTGCGCCGGTATCGTCGACGAGTATATGGCGGATGGCACACCCCTCGACGTGGAACTCCCCGACGACGAGGATCCTGACTGGTCCTGGCGGAATGTCGACGTCTACAACATGGGTGTGTTCGATTACGAGGGGATCTACATCGGTTTGCCGGCAGTCTACTTCCGTCGCGGCAAACGATACTCGAAGTGCATCGTCTGTTTCACGTCTATCGAGCTGACCTGCAGTCGCGACTTGAAGGAGTGGACTCGCCTGGGAGACCGGCAGCCGTTCATTCCATGCTCGAAACCGGGAATGGGGGCGTACGATTTGAGCAAGAACCTGCCTCCATCCAATGCGGTGGTCCGAGGCGACGAGCTCTGGTTCTATTATACCGGCATAAAATCCCAGGGAAGCCAGCAAAGAAAGGATCCCGATCGTGCGGCGATCTGTCTCGCGGTGCTGCGTCGCGACGGGTTCGTATCGATGGATGCCGGAGAACAGGTGGGGACCCTCACGACCGAACCGTTTGTCGTGCCAGGCCCAAAGCTGTTCGTGAACGCGGACGCCTATCCCGAAAAGGATGGCTGGTACTGGCGCTACGGGGAGAAGTTCCGCGATACGCCGGACGAAACACTTTCGGAGCTCCAACAGGGAGAATTGCGGGCGGAGGTGCTCGACGAGAACGGCAAGGTTGTAGCCGAATCAGCAGCGGTGCGGGGAGACCAGCCGCGCGCAGAGCTCGAGTGGGTGAAAGGCGATGTTGCGGTATTGAAGGGTCGAAGCGTGCGGCTGCGGTTCGCGCTACGGGACGCGAGCTTCTACTCCTACTGGTTCGAGTGAAAGCACGAGGTGCAAAACGTCAGTCACTTAGCCCTGCCGCATGCCGTCTCGCAGCCGGGTCGCCGGCCGTCGAAATCAGGCCGCTCTCCTGGTCGATATGCAGCATCACTGGAGCGGCGATCGCGCCTTCCACAGCCGTCACTTTGTGTCCACGCCCTGTTAGCTCCTCTCGAACCCCGGCATCGACACTGTTGTTGATGTTCAGCGACCCGGCGTCGCCGAACGTCTCCTGCCGATTCGGGTGGGGATCGAACGAGTCCTCATGGTGAGTCGTGGCGAAGCGCGGCGCTGTCACCGCCTGATCGGGCCGCATGCCGAAATCGATGTGGTCCAGCAATAGGTTCAGCGCCGCCTGGTCCTGGCGGTCGGCGCCGGCGACGCTGATGGCCAGCACCGGTCGATCGTCTTTCATCACCAGCGTTGGCGTGAGCGTGATGCGCGGACGCTTGCCGGCTGCGATGCAGTTGGGGTGCCCCGGGGTCGTATTGAGACTGAGCAGACGGTTGCCGTAGGTAACGCCGGCCTGGCCAGCCCCCTTGGGGGCGACATTGGCACTTGGCGTCGCCGAGACCACGTTGCCCCAGCGGTCGGCGACCACGCAAGTCGTTGTGCCGCCACTCCCCGGCCTGAAGACGGCCTCTCCTTCCCTGAGCGCCCTAGTCGCCAACGGATCGCCGGGGCGCGCCTCCATTGATGCCTTCGCCATGTCGATGAGTGGCCGGCGGATCTCGGTGTAGGCATCCGACAACAACGCCGCCAGGGGCACATCGACGAAGTTAGGATCGCCGTAGTAGGCATCGCGATCGGCCATGGCCAACTTGACGGCCTCGGCCATGACGTGGAAGTGGTCCGCCGAGAACTGCCCCATCCCCTTCACGTCGAACCCCTCCAACAGACGTAACGCCTGGCACAGATAGGGCCCCTGCGTCCACGTCCCGCATTTATACACTTGATACCCGCGGTATTCAGCCGACACCGGTTCCTCGATCAGCGTCTCGTGGGCAGCGAGGTCTGCCCGGCGCAGAAAACCACCCCGCTCGATCCAGAAGGCCTCGATCTCGTCGGCGACGTCACCGATCGCGCCGTCGCGCCCATAAAACCGGTCGCTGGCCGCCTGGAGCTTCTCCTCGCGGCCGCCACCGGACTGCTGCTCCGACGCGACCATGCGCCGCAGCGTCTTGGCAAGATTGGGGTGCCAGTCCTCCCCGCCCTCGTCCAGCAACACCAGTGTCGCCCCAACCACCTCCTCGAAGTTCATTGTGCCATAGCGCTGCAGCAATGTCGTGCACAGATCAACGACTGATGGCACCGGCGCCATCTTGATATCCCCGTCGCCGGGAATCCCGTTCGCCATATACCAGTCGATCGCAGCCTGCGACAACGGCGCCCGACCCATGCCACTGATCGACTTCACCTCCCCACTTCCGGTATCGTAGATCAACACTGGGACCTCACCGCCAATGCAGCAGGCGCCATGATCGGTTATCTGTAGGGCCAGAATAGTGGCCGCCGCCGAGTCGGCCGCGTTGCCGCCTCGCCCCAGAATGTCGATCCCCGCCTCCACCGCCCGCGCGCCGCCGGCGGCGACCGCGCCCGTCTTGCTTACGGCCTTCCATCCAACCTGTGAGCTTGAATGTGTCATTGGCATTCTCCCATTTGTGCGGTTCGAATCCGGAGTGCTAAGCTGACAAATCTGCGGCAGCAACGCCATTGTCTCGGTTCACGAGCGCGTTGGCGCACGCTGATATTTAATGGGTTTGGCGCGGCGTCAAACAACTCTGTCGACGGACAGCTCCTGCAACAGCGACGCCCAGCGGCGGCGTTCGTCTGCCGGGTCCAGGACGCCCGCCAATGCGATGCAGCGTTCCCTCAGATTATTGTAAAAGCCGGTGTCGGTTTCGCACCGGCGCAGTAGCGCCGCCAGCGCCTTGGTGTCGCCGACCGGGAAATAACCTGGGTAGTCCTCTCCCAACAATCCTATGGAGCCGGCGATGTGAGACGACACGACCGGGATGCCGCAGACCAGCGCCTCGCAGACCACGTTGGCGCCGCCCTCCATCTCCGATGTCAGCACCAGCAGTCGGCATCTGGCCATGGCGCGGACCGCCTGGCCTCGCGACAACTCACCCAGCCAGCGGTAGCGCGGGTTCGTAGTAGTCTCGAAAACGGCGCGCTGCTCCATGTCGGTGCTCAGCGCGCCCCCAATGTGCAGAATCTGCAGGCGCGAATTGTCAGGCAACAGTCGTGCAGCCTCGGCGGTGCGAAAGGGGTCTTTGACAGGTCGCATGTGACCGACGACACAGATTTCGAAAGTGTCCCGTCTCGGTCTGAACCGGCCCGGCGGCGCGCTGGTGGACTGATAGATCACACGTGTCTTGTGGCGCACGTGGAGCGGCAGCTCTTCGATGCCTCGCGGCTGCAGGACGATGAGCTTGTTTGCCAGGTCGAGGGACTGACGCGCCTGAGCGGACGAGTGGATGTCGCTGTACAGGTCGGTGCCCGTCAAGGCGAGCACCAGCGGCAGCTGCGGCCTCACCCGACTGAAGCGCTCAATGGACGGGTAACTGCGCAGGGCGTGCAGGGCGATCATCAGATCGCAGCGCTGGCGACCGAACGATTCGACCACGTTCACCCGGTGCCCTAGATCGCGGAGAATTCTCGACCAGTTTAGAGCGGTGACGCGGTTCCCCTTGCGCGAGCGCGGTGGCGCGGGTGTGACGATGAGAATCCTCACTGCGGCTGGCTTTCGATGGCGTCGGCGTTCAGACCGGCGAGTGAGAATGGCCGCGACCGGCGGCCTAAAGGGCGCAGGTTCGAAAACCCGTGAGCACGTCGCGGCGGTCTGGGGTCTGGAAGTTGCGGTAATTGGTGCGGATCAGGCGCGAGCGCGTCGTCCAGCCGCCGCCGCGCATAACCTTGCGGGTGTGGAACCAAGGTTCCGAATACGCCGCATAGGGGTCAGGGACGAAGCCGGGAAAAGGTTTGAAGTCGGTGTCTGTCCACTCCCACACATTGCCAATCATCTGACGGCAGCCGCACGGACTATCGCCGTCCGGCAGCGCACCAACATCGATGGTTCCCATGCTCTGCCAGTCGAGGTTTGCCTTGTCGCGGCCGGGTTTGCCGTCACCCCACGGAAACGTCCCGACGCGTTCGCCCAGCGTCCCCCCGGAGACATCGGCCACCGCCGCCGCCTCCCACTCCGCCTCGGTGGGCAGCCGTCTGTTCGCCCAGTTGCAATAGACCTCGGCTTCGAACTGGTTCACGTGGATCACGGCCCGGTGAGGCTCGAGCTCGACCCATTGATCGAAGTGGCGCCGCTGCCAGGCGCCGCTAGAATCCTTGCTAAAATACACGTGGCTATCTGCGCCTGCTTCACAGCGCCATTTCCAACCCGCGTCACTCCAGAGCTGCTGCTTGGCATAACCTCCGTCGTCGATGAAGGTGGCGTACTCGCCTTGAGTCACAGCGACGCGGGCGATGCGGAAGGGCTGCAGCTCGACCCGATGTGCCCATTTCTCATTGTCGAACACGAAGGGCTCATCCGCTGTCGAGCCGAGCATAAAGGTGCCGCCCGGCACCTCAGCGTCGCCGGTGAGGGTACCGCCGTCGGCGGTATCCAGGTCGTCTGCCGGGGCGATGGTCAGACGGGGTTCCGGGTAGCCGTGTGTCTGCCGCGTATAGGTAATCGCCTCTGTATGCATGTCCTCGTGCAACGTGCTGTACAGAGCGTGATAAAGCAGCTCGTCTGAAGGCTCGTCGTCGAGAAGGGCTAGCACGAGCCTCTGCACCTCACGCATGTAGGCCAGGGTCTCCTCGCGGTTCGGCAGGGGAAGATCCCAACGGTTGTCGTGGGCAACAGCCATCGAGTCGTATAGGGCGTCCTCGTCCTCTAGCACCGGCGGCTGTCCACCGGCATGCCGCAACGTCCAAACCGATTGGAACCAGGCGTGGTGCCCCATCTCCCACAAGCCAGGGTTGACGACGGAAAGTTGCGGACCCATGAGCTGTTCGTCGGTTAGATCGCCGACGAGCTCGAAGGTGCGTTGGCGTGCGTCCTGGACCCATTCGCGTAACTGCTGTACGGAAGCGACTGCCGTGATATCCAAGGGTTGTTCCGTGCGTTATAGGGTTATGAACCGAGAGTGCAAAACGCCAGTATAACGCGAGCCCACGGCGCGATCAAGCGCCACACCACCTGTCTTGCGGTGGCTGCGACACGCGGTTAGTTTCCGCGATCATCTTCCAGGAGAAATCATTCGTGAAAACGCCGTCCAGTCGATATTTGCTCGTTTGCTTAGTGCTGCTCGTCGCACCCCCGCTGATCGCGCAGGAGAGGTTTCGCTTCACGGCGATACCCGATGAGAACACGGCGCGCCTCAAGGAGCGTTTCGACAAGGTGGCCGTGTATTTGTCTGAGAAGACGGGCGTCGCGATGGAGTACGTTCCGGTAAAGTCGTATGCTGCGGCCGTCGCGGCTTTCAAGAACAACGACGTCCAGTTGGCCTGGTTCGGCGGCCTCGCCGGCGTCAAAGCCCGTCGTTCGGTGCCTGGTTCCGTGGCCATCGCACAGGGGGAGGAAGACCAGCAGTTCGTTACCTACTTCATTGCCAACGCTGCGACGGGGTTGAGCGCCTCTGAGTCGTTTCCGGCGGCCATCGCGGGACACACCTTTACATTTGGCTCCAAGGGCTCGACGTCGGGCCGGTTGATGCCCGAGTATTATATTCGTAAGCATTTCGATAAGGCTCCCGATCAGGTGTTCAAGCGCGTCGGCTTCAGCGGCGACCACTCGAAAACCTTGGCTCTCGTGCAGTCCGGCAGTTACGAATTGGGTGCCTTGAACTACAAAGTCTGGGAGAATGAAGTGAAAGCGGGCAGTGTGGACACCACCAGGGTCAAGGTCATCTGGCGCACGCCTCCTTATCCCGACTACAACTGGAGCATCAGGGGTGACGTCGAAGACAGATACGGCATCGGGTTCACGGACACAGTACGCCAGGCACTTATAGGAATGAGGGAACGCGAGCTGCTCGATTCCTTTCCGCGAACCAGTTTCATTGCCGCCGACAACTCGATGTACGGCCCCATACTCGAGATCGGTACGGCCATAGGCGTTTTCGACAAATAACGAACGGTGGGTGGATGTACGACCTCGAGAATGTCAGCGTCGGCTACGGAGATAGCCCGGTACTGGAAGACATCTCCCTGCGCATCCGCGAAGGCGAGAAGGTGGTTATCATCGGCGCCAGCGGCGCCGGCAAATCGACTCTTCTGAAGAAGCTCTATGCGCTGAGACCGAGCCAGTCCGCCTTCATCCATCAGGACTACGCCCTGGTAACGCAGCTGTCGGCGTTTCACAACGTTTACGCCGGACGTCTCGACCAGAATTCGGTGGCGCAGAATCTGCTGAATCTAATCAGACCCCAGAAGGGCGACCTGGCGCGCATTACACCTGTCTTTCAAGCCATCGACATGGAGGACAAGATGTTCGCCCGAGTGGGCATGCTGTCGGGAGGCCAGCAGCAGCGCGTCGCGGTGGGGCGGGCCATCTATCGCCGAAGCAAAATCATTCTGGGCGACGAGCCAGTCTCGGCCATCGATCCCCACCAGGCGGGCGGGTTGCTCGGTGTCATCAAGGAGAGCGCCGACACCGTCGTACTTGCCATGCACGACGTGCAGCTGGCGCTGGCTACATTTCCCCGGATAATCGGCCTTCGCCAGGGCAGTGTGGTGCTGGATCTACCTTCAGAGGAAGTGGACGAGGATAGGCTGGCCGAGCTCTACCGCCGAGACTAAGCGCCTCCCGGACGTCCGCGACGTAACCAACCTAAACATGCTCCGAGTGAGTCTGTCGTTCCTAGCTATCGCACTTGCGTGTCTCGTGATCGCGGACATCGAGGTGCCGGCCCTCGAACCCTGGAGCGAGATGCGCCGCATCGCCGCCGGTTTCCTGAGTCCGGACGTGCACATCCTGTACACGGCTCGCGAGGCGCTGCTCAACACGGTGACCTTTGCCTTCTGCGGCATTGCTCTGGGCGTGAGCCTGGGCAGTGTCCTCGCGCTTTTCTTCCGCTTCAGGGCCGTACGCCTGTTTTGCAATTTCATCCGCGCTATTCACGAGATCTTCTGGGCTTTTCTCTTCTTGCCAGTGGTAGGTCTCAATCCGATGTGTGGTGTGCTGGCCATTGGAATTCCCTACGCCGGCGTTTTCGCGAAGGTCTACGCCGAGATCCTGCAGGAGGCCGATCAGAGACCCCTCGAGGGGTTGCCGCTGCAGACCGGCCTCCTCAGCCGATTCTTCTACGGTGTTTTGCCCGTGATCTACAGCGACGTCAAGCAGTACACGTCATATCGATTGGAGTGCGCCTTGCGATCGTCGGCCATCCTGGGTTTCATCGGTCTGCCGACCCTGGGGTTCCATCTCGAGACCGCGTTCAGAGAGGGACTTTACGCCGAAGCCGCGGTTCTGCTCTACGTCTTCTATCTCCTCATTGCCTCGCTCCGCTTTTGTGTCAAGCCGAAGCTCGTGCTCGTCTACGTGGCCGCTTCTTTTGCACTGATCTCGACACGGATCAATGTCTCCTGGGTCAATATCAAGCGCTTTCTGGGCTACGAGATCCTGCCCTGGCCCATGCGTCGCGAGGGTTTTCTCGACGGCAGTGGTGATGTCACGCTGTCGCTGGTCGGAGTATGGGAGTGGGGCATGGACATAGTGCGGCACGAGGCGCTGCCTGGCATGTGGAACACTGTGGTACTGACCCAGATCGTGCTTGTCGGTACCGGGCTGTTCACGCTCGTGTTCTTCGGAGCGGTTTGCCGTCACCTCGTCCGGCGGCGGCGATTCCGCGGGTTCTCCCAGTTATTCCTCATCGTCATGCGCACCACCCCCGAGTATATCCTGGCATACGCCTTCCTGCAGCTGTGGGGGCCGTCCATGCTGCCAGCCATCCTGGCCATCATGCTACACAACGGTGCCATTCTCTCCCATCTGGTCGGCCAGAAAGCCAATCTGTTGCAGCTGAGCATAGACGGGTCGGTGAAGAAAGCCAACCGCCTCTTTTTCGAAATCCTGCCCCGGGTATATGGTCAGTTTCTTGCCCTGCTGTTCTACAGATGGGAAGTGATGATGCGCGAATCGGCGATTCTGGGCATTCTCGGTATCTACACACTCGGCTTCTTCATCGACAGCGCCCTCGCCGACGACAAGGCCGACAAAGCGGTCTTTCTGATCCTCGTAACAGCGGTACTCAACATAGGAATCGACACGGTTTCCCAGGTGATTCGCAGGCGTCTGAGGGTTTCCGCGGGCGCCGTATTCTAATGGGTAACCGCAGGACGCCAAGCGGGCGTCGTCAGGTCTTCAAACCTGCCCATACGGCGGCGGCGGTCTGACTCACCAGGCGCAGCTTGTCGGTCTGTTCGGCGACGGTCAGTCGGTTGCCGACTACGGAGCTGGCGAAGCCGCACTGGGGGCTGAGTGCGAGCTGCTCGAGAGGAAAGAAACGGCCAGCCTCGCGAATGCGGGCGATCAGATCGTTCTTCGATTCGAGCCGGCCGCTCTTGGTTGTCACCAGCCCCAGCACGACTGTTCTGTCGTCGGGCACGTGGCGCAGCGATTCGAAGCCGCCCGAGCGGTCGTCGTCGTACTCCAGCAACAGCCGCTGCACGTCGACGGCACCAAAGATATGCCGGGCGATGCCCTCGTAGTCGCCGGACACGAGCCAGCGGCTCTCCTGGTTCCCGCGGCACAGGTGCATACCGAAGGTCACGCCCCGGTCGGCGAACCCCGCTACCACGGCGTTGTCGAGCTCGATACCGGCCGATAGCCAGCGCTCCAACGTCCAGCCGCGGGACTCGTAGAAGCCGCGGGTCTGATCGTTCAGCAGCAGCGGGTAATGCGGTGCGTCCAGTTGAATGTAGGTGGCGCCAAGGCGCACCAGCTCGTCGACTTCGTCTCGCAGAATGGCGGTCACATCCGCGAGGAAGGAATCGAGGGTGGGGTAGACGTGGCCGGAGAGCTCCGGCGACCAGAAATTGGCCCACAAGCTGGGGCTGGGCAGGCTGACCTTGGCGATCCGCTCGGTGCGACTCCTGAGATAGGTCAGCTCCTCGGCGCACAGGCTGCGTCGCCGCTTGAGGCGATCGACCACACCGAGCCGCTGCGGCCGCGCGATGCTCTTGTCGTCCACATCCCCACCGCGCCAGTCTCCCCACAAAAAGGCGTCCAGGTCAACGCTGCCGAAGCCGTCAACGGCTTCCGGCAGCTGGCTCTGAAAGGACAGGCGACGCATCTCGCCGTCGGTGACTACGGCCAGACCCGCCTCCTCCTGCAGCAGAACGGCCTCGTCCACCGCGCGGTCCTCGATCTTTTTGAAGTCGCTGCTGGATATTGTGCCGCGGGCAAGCCTTTCGCGGGCTTGCAGGAGATACGTGGGACGCAACAAACTTCCGACGACGTCCGTCTGAGGGCTGATCACGTTAATCAATCGGCATGGCGTTATTCAGCCAAATTCGCGACAACCAAGTCGCTATTCCATTTTGATGTTGTATCTTGGTCTTCGCCCTCCGCCCGTATCCACAAGCTCGGGAGGCGGGGAGAAAAGTGGCAGACCAATAATCGTCAATATATCCGATAGTGAACATGGACCCAGAAGATTCGCTACGTATCGATGTCACGGTCGTCACTCGATGCGAGCGGATAACTAACTTCGCATTGTAGCCTGAGAATTGGGAGATACCGTTATGGCAGAGAGATACGACGCGATCGTCATCGGCACGGGCCAGTCTGGACCTTCTCTTGCGGACCGACTGGCGGAAGAAGGGATGACGACGGCGGTGCTCGAGCGAGAGAGGTTCGGAGGCACCTGCGTCAATGTCGGCTGCACACCCACCAAGGCGCTGGTTGCCAGCGCCCGCGCGGCACACATGGCCCGTCGTGCGGCAGAGTTCGGCGTAGCGCTCGACGGACAGGTCAGCGTCGACATGAAGCAGGTAAGGGCCCGCAAAGACGAGATCGTGCGCCCGTCCACTGAGGGTATCGAGAATTGGCTTGAGGGCACTCCCAACGTGACGGTTTACAAAGGTCACGGTCGCTTCGAAGGAGCCACGACTGTTCGGGTCAACGGGGAGCTGCTCGAAGCGGACAGGATCTTTCTGAACGTCGGAACGCAGGCATTGATTCCACCGATGCCGGGGATGGAGGAGATTAACTACCTCACCAACTCGAGCATGATGGAGGTCGATTTCCTTCCCGAGCATCTTGTCATCATCGGCGGCAGCTACATAGGCCTTGAGTTTGCGCAGATGTACCGCCGTTTCGGCAGCCAGGTTACGGTAGTCGACAGGGGAGACCGGCTCATCAAGCCGGATGACGAAGATGTCTCCGAAGCGATCCGGAAGGTGCTTGAGAGAGAGGGAGTCGACGTTCGGCTCAACGCGGAGTGCATCAGCTTTGCAAAGCAGGACAATGCAATCGCTGCGGGAGTCTCGTGCAAGGAGGGTCCCCCAGAGGTCGTCGGCTCTCACGTTCTGTTGGCGGTTGGTCGCGTCCCCAACACGGCAGACCTTGGTCTGGAGAAGGCCGGCGTCGAGGTCGACGATAGGGGTTACGTGCGGGTCGATGATGAGCTGCGAACCAACGTGCCGGGCATCTGGGCGATGGGTGACTGCAACGGCAGGGGCGCTTTTACCCACACCTCGTACAACGACTACGAGATCGTCGCTGCCAACCTGTTAGACGACGACCCCCGGCGAGTCAGTGATCGCATTCTCTGTTACGGTCTGTTCGTCGATCCGCCCCTCGGTCGCGTCGGCATGACGGAACAGCAAGCGCGCGAATCCGGGCGACGAGTCCTGGTCGGTAAACGCATGATGACCAACGTTGGTCGCGCCCGTGAGCGCAGCGAGACAGATGGTTTCATCAAGATCCTGGTGGACGCCGACTCCAAGGAGATCCTCGGTGCGGCGATACTGGGGATTGGTGGCGACGAGGTCGTGCACACCTTGCTGACAGCGATGTACGCGAAGCTTCCCTACACCGTCGTCTCGCGGGCGGTCCACATCCATCCAACTGTTGCGGAGCTGATCCCCACGGTGCTCCAGGATCTGGAACCGTTGGAGTAATCTTGGGAGTCGCGCCGGGCGCCACACGGAAAAGAGCTATGACCGCCAAACCTGAACCCTCCAGCCTCGATCCGGATCGCCTGCCTCGGGAAAAACAGTCCGGTGAACAGGCGCGTTACAAGATAGACCTACCAACGCTGTTGGATCGCCATGACATGATCTGGGGCGATCCTCATGGTCCGCCGGCGGACTGGAGGGCAGGTGCGCCCATCGGCAACGGCGACTTTGGCGCCATGATTTACGGATACCCGGATGCCATGAGCTTTGTCCTCGGCAAGTCCGATGTCTGGAACCGGCGGAACGACGATCGCAGTGAGTTTATCGGCGAGACATTCAGCGAGTATAGCCAAACCTTCTTCGACAATGACGAAGCCGGGTTCGAAAAGCTGCGGAACGATGCCAAACCCTCCTACCGCAAGGATTCCCCCCACCTGACGACCTGCGGTCGTTTCGTCTTACATCTCGAAGAAGCGGCCATTATTGCATCCTGCACCCTACGTGCACACCTCCGCGAGGGAAGTGCTACGTTGCGCTGGCGCGAACCGAACACTAAGACCGAAGCGCGTGTTTTGGTTTCTCGTCGATTCGAGGTGCTCAGCGTAGATATCCAGCGGCAGGGGGAGGCTCCCGCGGCGCAGGCCATAGAATGGGTAGTCGAAGTCTACGCGCCCCGCACCGACACCTGGGAACTCCGGCGACCTCTACCCATGCCCCTCAACCACCTCGCTGCCGTTGCCGCAGGAGGACGGATCTACATCTTGGGCGGGTACGTCAACTTCGGCCGCGGTCTGATCATCTCGGATCAGACCCTCGAGTACGATCCGGCAGCCGACTCGTGGTCGAGACAAGCAGACATGCCGTTCGGGCGTGGCGCCCACGGCGCGGCGCTTCTGGATGGCCGCATCTACGTGGTGGGCGGCATTGGGTCGCCAGCCGGTGAGCAGACGCGGGTGATGATCTACGATCCAACGGCGGATTCCTGGGATGTGGGTGCTCACATGCCGCTTCCGGCGGAACACCTGGCGGTTGCCGCCGCTGCGGGTGGGATCTATGCCATCTCCGGTCGCTTCGGAACGGGTCTTTTCGAGGTCCAAGTCTACGACCCGGAAAGTGACAGCTGGGAGCTACGCGCTCCCATCCCGACAGCACGTAGCGGAATAACGTCTCAGGCGTGGATGGGGCGTATCTTCGTATTCGGGGGCGAACTCCCATGCTTTCTCACAGTGCGTGCTGCGGGCAGATTCAACCCGCACCGGCCACGCCTCGTGCGGATGCGCGGCGTGCCGATCGCAACGCTTTCGCAACTACCTCCCTCAGGTCGTCGAAGAAGGTGTAACAAAGCGGCACCACCAATAGCGTAAGCAGCATCGAAGCCAGCAGTCCTCCCATCATGGTACGACCCAGTGGGGCGTAGTCGGTGCCGACTACGTTCGGGTTTCCCACGGCCATGGGGATCAATCCAAATATGGTGGTGAAGGTGGTCATCAGGATTGGACGAAACCGGTGCCCGCCTGCCTGTATCAGTGCGTCGAACCGCTCCACGCCCTCCCGACGCAATCGGTTAACCAGATCCACGAGAACGATGGCGTTGTTCACCACCACGCCCACGAGGATCACCGTCCCGATCCGCGACATGTCGTCCATCGGCGTTCCCGTGAGATAGAGGATCCAGTAGACGCCGAGGCCGGCGAACGGGATCGAGACTATGACCGATAGAGGCAGGACGAACGATTCGAACAGGACTCCCATGAGCAGGAATACGAAGGTAATGGACAACGCGATTGCGAATTGCTGAGACCGGTCCGTCTCCTCCATACGGATGAAACGGGCCCCCTTGTCCCAGCGGTAACCGCGAGGCATCTCCAGGTCGGCCATTGCCGCATCCACCTCTTCGAAAAGCCCCTTGGCGTCATCTTGCGTCGCATAGGCGGTGACCGCCACCATCGTTTGCCGGTTGAACCGTGTGATCTTGTCGAGGCTCTGGTCGAAATAGAAACTGGCGAAGGCGTCCAACGGCATTTCTTCACTGCCAGTTGTTTTGAAGAGCAGGTTGCGCAACTGTTGGAGATCCTGTCCGTCCGCGTCCTGCAATTGAGTTTTTATCTGTATCTCACGATCATCGCCGATATGTGTCCAGCCGATCTCGTTCCCCGGAATGGCCCCTGTGGGCCAGCGGACACCGATAGCGTTGGATACGGTACGGGGTTGGATGCCGTAGCGTTCCATTTTTTCGCGGTTCAGTCGTATTTGGACTTCTGATGAGCCACGGTCAAGATCGGTGTGCACCGCGACGAAGCCAGGTATGTTGAGGCGCCGCTGCACCTCCAGCGCCAGTCTGGTCAGCACCAGGTGATCAGTGCCGTATATGTTCAGCGTCAGAGAGGCGTCCTGTTCCCCCTGTTCACCATTGATGCTCAGAAAAATTCCAGGGCGGGTTGGAAGGCGCTGCCTCATGTCCGCGATCATGTCGTCGTATTCCATACGTTTCTTTTCCAGCATTCCCAGCCCGTCGAGGAGTCCGCTCCATATAACCTGATACCATTCCTGCCTCTCTTCTTTCTTTAGCGAGATCGACGCCCAAGTTCCCATGCCATAGTAGCTGGAGACGCGCACCTGGTCCGCATTGTAGCGCTCGCGCTGGTTCATGAGGGTATCCTCTACCTCAGTCGCAAACTCGTTCAGCCGCTCCAGCGAATAACTCCGGGGCATGTCGAACTTCATCCAGATGTGGCTGCGCCGTTGGGAGGTCCGGTCGGTCTGTTCGATGCCCTGGTACGGAATCCAGACACTCGCCCCCACCAAGATCGCCAGAATAAAGGCATCCATACGGTGGGAAAGCACCCATTGCAGACAGCTCCCATAATGGCGTTGCAGATTGCGAATAGCCTTGTGCTCACGTTGCGCTCCGCGGCGGGAGAAGCGCTGGGCAGCCAACGGAAACAGCAGCAAGGCCACGAACAGAGAGGTGAAAAGACCCACCGTGACGGGGAAACCCACGCGCCACATCCAGAACGAGAAAAGATCGTCGTCACTCATCAAGATGAGGGGAAGAAACACCACGACGGTGGTCAGCGTCGCCATGGTTATTGCCAATCCGACTTCACCGGCACCGGTTATGGAGGCTTCTCGTTCGCCGACGCCCTGGCCCCGTTTTCTGAAGATGTTCTCGACCACGACGATGGCATTGTCAACGACCAGCCCCAGGCTCAACATCAAACCCATCATGGTGGCGAGGTTCAACGACCAACCGTAGAAATAGATCGCGGTCATGCTGGCCAGAATCGACAGCGGAATGGCGCTGGTGATGATCAGGGTCATGGCCAGGTTGCGCAGGAAAATCATCAGAATTATCGCCGCAAACAGGCCTCCCCAAAGACCGAAAATCTTGAGATTGTCGATGGAGGCAGCGATATGTTCGGCCTGGTCCCAGACGATCTGCAGCTCGGCGCCCGCCAAGCGCGGATCATCGACGAAGTCCGCCAATCTTCGTCGCGCTTCTTCGCACACACCTACGATATTGGCATCTGGTGAACGCTGAATTCCGATCCAAACCGATTCCTTGCGATTGATCCGCGTAACCCGCAGTCCCGTAGACGAACGCAGTTCAACCTCGGCGATGTCGCGCAGGCGCAGTGTTCGCCGGGGCTCCACCACGAACTCGCGAAACTGTTCGAGAGAGCTCAACGTCGCTACCGAGCGCACCATGATACGCCGCCCCCCCTCGTGGACATAGCCGCTGGAGAGGGCGAAGTTTTCTTCCGTCAGGCGCCTCAAGACCGTATCGATGTCGACACCAAGGCTGCGTACCTTGTCCTCATCCAGGACGATCCAAAGCACGAGGTCTCGTCCGCTCCAAACGCTCACTCCGCCGACACCGTCAATGCGCAATATCTCGGGTTTTATGGTCTGGTCGAGCAACAGGTCCGGCCGTGAGATGGAACGGTCAAAGCGCGCATTGATCCACATCACCTCGAAGCTCTCGTCACCTGATTCCACCCAGCCGACATCGACTTCGCGACCCCTCATGGTATCATCGAAATCCAACTGGGCGAAAAACCAATCCATGCGGTCGCGCAGCTCAAACCAGGCGCGTCTCATATCGGTGCCCTTGTGATATTCCACGTAGGAGGAGCCCCGTTCCCGCTGGGCAAACGCCCTCGTGGCCTTGAGGCCGCCCAGGGTATAGAGGGCGTTCTCCAACGGAATCACGATCTCCTCGAGAGTCTGAGTCGCGGTTGAGTTGGGAAAGGGTACCCAAGCCCAGAGGGTGGTGCTGGCCTCACCCTTGGGCTCCATGGCCAGGGGGACACGCAAGTAGGCGATCCACCCGATCACCAGCAAGGCGACCAGCGCCATCACCACCGTTACTGGGCGGTTTATGGAGAGGCGGGGTAACAGGTATCTCTGCATGTCGGTAGTTTGGATCGGCGGCTATTTGGCGTCCATGGATGCCAGGGCCACCTACTTAGCACGGGGCGCTCTGCGTGCCTCGCGGATCAGCGTTCCCGGCGAGGTACTAACAAGCTTGGGGGAAAACCTGAACAATGGCCACCCGTGCGCGGCTGAGATGGAATCGAGTAGTGTCGTATGGACGCGGTACTATATTAATTGAACGCGCGATTCTCCTACAGCGAAAATTTGGTGGTGCAAGGATCGATAGAATGAACAGGGCGTCCAAAAGCTTGATTTTGCTGTGCCTGTGCAGCAATCTCGGCGCAGCCAGCGAGCCGATTCGCCTCATGACCGAGGAGTTTCAGCCATTTCAGTATTACGAGAGTGACAGACTGACTGGGATTTCAGTCGAGATCGTGACGTTATTGCAAGCGAAGATAGGCAGCACCGATTTGATTGCCGTTTATCCGTGGAGCAGGGGTCTCAGGCTCCTGGAGCGAAAAAAGAACACGGCGCTGTTTTCCACCTTGAGGACCGCAGCTAGAGAACAAAAGTACAAGTGGGTCGGGCCGCTGGCTGAGCTCAGGATGGTGTTCTTCAAGAAAGCGGGCAGCCCGATCCAGCTCGCTACCGTAGAGGATGCTAAGAAGTTGGCCAAGGTTGGTGTCACAAAGAATGTTGGGTCGCACGAGCATCTTGTCAGCCTCGGATTCACCAACCTGGAGGTTCTCGAGAGCGGGGGGGACGAGATCAATATCAAGAAGCTGGTCAGCGGCCGCATCGATGTCTGGCCGAGCTCCTATCTGGCAGGATTACATAGCGCGAAAAAAATGGGTCTTCAGGGCCAGATCGAAGCGATAGCCAACGTCGATATCATCTCGGGCGACTTGTGCCTGGCCTTCAACAAGGATACTGATGATTGGATCATCAAGTCCTGGCAGGCTGGGCTCGACGAGCTGCGTGGGCATGGGGTGGTCGATGCGATCATCGCCAAATACCGGTGAGAAACCGGGGAGACTTGACCCCGCTGCGCGTCGGTTCGTTTGTTCTTCGACCATGAAGATCAAATCGATCCGTTCCGTCGATGTAACATTGCCCAACCCCGAGCCTTCGAAGACAAAAACCTCCTACAAAACAGCGAAACGTCCGTCCTGGACAGAGAGTGGACCGGTCGCCAATCCGATGACGCGTTATCCACGTTATGCCGAGTTTCGCCCTTCGTGGATGCCGACCTGGAGGAACTTCGGATGTGTCGTCGAAGCGGAAGATGGCACCTGGGGGTTTGCCTCGGCCTGCCACGGTCGTCCCGTGGCCGCCATCATCGATGACCACCTGGGGCCGCGGCTCGAAGGCGAGAGCTGCCTAGCTACCGAGAAGTGTTACGACATGATGGTGCGTATGGGCGCACCTTACGGCGCAACCGGGCTCCACGCCTACGCCGTCAGCGCGATCGACCTGGCCTTGTGGGATCTGAAAGGAAGGTTGCTGCAGCGACCGGTCTACGAACTGCTTGGCGGCCCCGCTCGGGACGAGCTTTTCTGCTACGCTACCGGAGGCGATGCAGACTGGTACCACGAACTCGGTTTTACCGCGATCAAGCTGCCGTGCCCGTACGGCCCCGACGATGGTCTGGAGGGGCTCCGCAAGAATGTCGAGTTGGTGGCACGAACCCGGGAGCTGGTCGGTGACGGGACAGAGCTGATGCTGGACTGCTGGATGGCGTTCGACGTGGAGTACGCGGTGCGCCTGGCGGAAGCGCTGCGGCCCTACAATCTCAAATGGATGGAAGAGGTCCTCCGGTCTGAAGACTTCGACGCCCACGCCGAGCTGCGCCAACGGGTGCCGTGGCAGACCTTGGCTACCGGCGAACACTGGTACACAACGATGCCTTTCCAGCACGCCGCCAAACGTCAGCTGGTAGATATCCTGCAGCCGGATATCAGCTGGGTAGGCGGCCTCACCGCCATGGTCAAAATCTGCGCCATCGCTGAGGCGGCGGGCATCTCCGTCATTCCTCACGGTGGCGGCAACTCGCCCTACGGCCAGCATGCATGTTACGGGCTGCCGGCCATTCCGTGGACGGAGTGTTTCATAGCGACTCCACCCGGCGTTCCGCCGCAGGAAGCTCCGCGGATGCCCGGAGTAGCTGCTCCCGACAAGGGCCGCATGCGGCCGTTAGACAGCCCCGGCTTTGGCCTGGAGATCAACCTGGCAGATGTATCGCCATTTGATCACCAGAAGGCGTGACGCAACGGTGACCGGAAACCAAAACCAGTGCCGCGAACTCGAATGGACCGGATCTCGACGATGACCGAAGCGCCACTTCATTTCAAAACCATCACCTAGCTGGCTGAGCTGTTGAAGTCGAAACAGCTGTCGCCGGTAGAGCTCACCGAGAAGTCGCTCGAGCGCATCGAGGAGCTGGATGCCCGATTCAAGAGCTACGCCACCGTCATGGCGGATCACGCACTGGCAGCGGCTATGGATGCGGAGAAGGAAATCATGTCGGGGGCGTACAGAGGTCCCCTGCACGGAGTTCCGCTGGCGGTCAAAGATCTATGTTTTACGAAGGGTGTTCGCACCATGGGAGGTACCAAGGTGCTGGCCAGTCACGTACCCGACTTTGACGCAACCGTTGTAATGAGGCTTGAGGCAGCGGGCGCGGTGTTGCTGGGCAAGCTCAACATGACCGAAGGTGCGATGGCGGGGTATAATCTGGCTCGCGATATCCCCATCAATCCGTGGAACGCCGAGCGCTGGACCGGCTCTTCGTCGAGCGGATCGGGTGTGGCGACGGCGGCTGGATTGTGTTTCGGTTCGCTGGGAAGCGACACGGGTGGCTCCATCCGATTCCCATCAGCCTCCAACGGTATCGTCGGTCTCAAACCGACGTGGGGGAGAGTTAGTCGCTACGGCGTGCTCGCTCTTGCCGAGTCGCTGGACCACGTGGGACCGATGACCCGAAGCACAGCGGATGCCGGCATCATGCTGCAGGCGATCGCCGGGCACGATCCCCATGACCCTACCTCGCTGTCCGCGCCAGTCCCCGACATGCTTGCAGGTATCGGCAAGGAGATCGTCGGCATTCGCGTCGGTTTCGATGAACGATTCGCCACCAAAGGCATCGACCCCGAACTGGTCGAAGCTGTCCTGGCTGGAATTACGGTACTCAAGGAGCTGGGCGCTGAGGTGGTCGAAGTGGAATTGCCCGACATGGATCAGTACCCGCCGGCGTGGCCGATTTTGTGTACCGCGGAGGCGGTTCTTGCCCACGAGGCGACCTATCCGTCGAGGAAGGAGGAGTACGGCCCCTGGTTCCGGGAATGGCTGGACCGAGGCGCGAAGGTCACGGGGGCCGATTATGCCCGGGCAAACAACCTGCGCGCCGAATGTACAGGTCATCTCCGGCGCGTATTCGAGCAGGCAGATCTGCTTGCATGCCCGACAACGGATCGACCGCCGTACCCGATCACATCCCAGGAGCTGTATGGTGGCATTGCCAAAGAACGCGAAGCCAAGTTTCAGCGGTTCACGGCGCCGTTCAACTTCAGTGGTGTGCCAACGTTGTCGCTACCCTGCGGACTGAACAGCGAAGGTCTGCCGCTCAGTCTTCAGCTTGCCGGCAATCAGCTGACCGAACCGTTGCTCTGCCAGGTCGGTCACGCCTTCGAGCAGGCAACCGAGTGGCACCAGCTACATCCCGATATCTGAGGTGAGTGGTCACCGAAGCAGGGTTGGGCAGGTCGCTCTACGTATTGCCGCGACAGCACACTTTCTTCATCCGATCTTGCTTCTTGGGATCAGCAGCGGCACCATCCAGGCCGTGTAGATCAAACCCACGACAACAAGCAGTCCTCCAAACGCCAAAAACCCAACGCGGAAAGCCCCCTCGCCGACGATGTTTCCCATGGCGACAAAGGTGAGGATTCCCCACAGCTCGACGGAGACGCCGCGCACCGATGCCACCGTAGCCCGGGTTTCGCTCGGAATCATATGCTGCAGCCGGCCATCGAACACTACGTCCGTCAGCTGTATGAGGAAGGTTATGATCACCAGCAAGGCGATACTGGCAGGAGTCATCTGCCAGGCGGCCAGGAGCAACAACACGCCGCACAAAAGAATCGCTCCGCAGAACAGGCGCGTCGGCCAATCCTCGAAACGATGGGCAACGAAGCTCGAAGCGGCCGGCACGGCGTAGACCACAGCCACGAATATGCCGAGGGCGTATTTGGGCAAGCCCGCCTCGGTGGCGAAGAGAGGCCAGTACTCGTCAAGCACGCCACCGATGGTGACCGTGACCGCAACGAAGACGATCAGGCGAAGAACCGCCGGCTCGTGAATCACGTAACGGACTCCGCTTTTCAGAAGCTTGAAGTAGGTGCGCTCGGAGGTTGCTTCCACGGCCGGGGCTTCAGGTAGCGTCAGCAACAGGGCGAACGCCAGCAGAACCGCCGCTGCGCTGCCCCATACAAGAAAATCGTACCCATAGCCGAACAGTGCCGTGGCCGCCAACGAGGAAACGATCAAACCACTGTAGCGGAGACTGCGAGAACGTCCAAGTACCTTGACGTATTCTGATTCCCGATCCACACGCTTGAGCTCGTCATAGATCAGCGCCTCGAACGACCCGGAAGATAAGGCGCTCTCGGTGCCCCAGAGCACGAAACCGATGAAGAACCCCCAGAAGTCGGGGTATAGTACCCAACAGGCGTATCCACACATGCGAATCAACTCGCCGGCAGCCATGACCCATTTGCGCGAGAACCGATCGGCGAGCGCACCCGAAGGAACCTCCAGCACGACGCAGGTGCCGGACCAGGCGGCAAATAGGATCGAGACCTCGAATCCGCTGAGACCGTAGTCGACAAACATAACGGCGTAGAACGGGTAGATGAGCATGAGCTCATCGAGGAAGCTGAAGGCGTACAACCTGAAGAGGAAGCTTTTCAACGGGTTTTCTGTCGTCTATCAGGAGGGCCTCTCGCTTTGCGGGCGAGCGTAAGCCAACTTAGGGTGTTGCCGACTTGCGCAGTAGTATTGCATCCCTACCTTTATTGCAATGCAACCTCTGCGTTTTTTTGCGCTCTGTTGATGTATTCACTGCGTCCATGCCGGCGCCTGGTAGATAAGAAATCATGGAAGACCTGCAACCTGACGAAGCGTTAGCTGATATCATAGGTGCTAAGCCGCGCCCACGTACCGAAGTCATGCAGAATTTCTGGCAATACGTTAGAGAGCAGGGATTGCAGGACGCTGGGAAGCGCGAGGTCAAAGTCGACGACAAACTGAAACTGGTGCTCGGGGACGAGAAGAAGGTGAGTATCTTTCTCGTGTCCAACCTGTTGGAGCAGCACCTCAGCGAGCCGGGCAGCGATTAAACGATCGTTACTCCATTCTTGTGGATGTCAATCCATCCGGGGGGAACCTTCTTCAGCATTCGTTCCGCACGCACGATGGTCTGACGAAACCACTGCGTTCCCGCATCATCCGCGGTCAGAAAGCCAATCGCCTCGTCGGCCTTCATCCAGCGATATTCGGAATGTTCCGCGTCCAACGTTACGGTTTCATCCCCCATGATCGAGCAACAGAACGTGACTCCCTGAAGCTCGTTTTCGGACTTAGCCTCACCTCGATGGAAGTGGGTCAGACCGACGATGAAGTCGATGGTGACGCGAAGCCCCGTCTCCTCGACTACTTCGCGATGCAAGGCTTCCTCGAAACCCTCGCCTTGATTGACGCGACCAGTGACGCATTCCCAGACGTCGCCACCGAAGTCGCGGTCGGGGACTCGCTTCATCATCAGGTAGGCGCCATCGCGGTTGCGAACCAGTCCCGCAATGCCCGCAAGAAAGTGACCTGGTTGAGACTGATCCATGAGATCCGTCAGCGACCCTTATCCCTTTCCCCATTTTTTTGGGCGCGTTGCCGCACGCCGTGCTGCAGCTCTTTCTTGCGCACCCGAAGCTCCCCGGGGGTGACTTCGAGCAACTCGTCCTCACCCAGGTAATCGATGGCGTCATCCAGAGACATGATGCGCGGCGGAGAGAGTGCATCGGTGATCGCCTTTGGGGTCGTGCGGTGGCCCGTCAAGTTCTTGGTGCGGCAAACGTTCAACACCAGATCCTCGTTGCGAATCGTCTGGCCCACAACCTGCCCGGCGTAGACCCGATCACCGGGGCGGATAAAAAAGGTACCGCGCTGCTGCAGGTGCTCCAAGGCGTAGGCACTGGTCGTACCGGTCTCGTGTGAGACCAGCGAACCGTGCCCCGAGGTTTCGATTTCACCGAACACGGGTTGGTTGGATTCGAAAAGGGTGTTGAATGTCCCTGTCCCCCGCGTGCCATTGAGGAAGGGTTGGCGAAATCCCAACACCCCTCGGGTCGGCACCAGAAACTCGGCGTAAACGGTCCCGTCTTCGTTATGCTGGATGTTCTGGACCTGGCCGCGGCGTTTGCCCAGCATCTCGCTCACCGGCCCCAGGTACTGACTGAGCAGTTCTACAAAAACCCGCTCAATGGGCTCCAGCAAGCCTTGCTCGCTCTCGCGGAATATGACTTCTGGCTTGCCTACTGCAAACTCATAACCCTCGCGCCTCATGGTTTCGATCAGGATGGCCAGATGCAGCTCGCCCCGCCCAGAGACGATGAACTCGCCGGAATGTTCGGTAGTGGCCACGCGTAGCGCCACATTGCTCTCCAATTCGTCGACGAGTCGCTTGTGTATCTCGCGGCTGGTGACAAAGCGACCCTCGCGCCCGGAGAACGGGCTATCACTGACCTTGAACAGCATACGCACCGTCGGTTCCTCTACCGTGATCGGGGGCAGGGGCCGAGGGTCGAGGGGATCAGCCAGGGTGTCGCCGATCGCGACTTCAGCTACGCCGGAAACGGCAACGATATTGCCTGCATGCACCTCCTCTACAGCTACGCGCTTCAGATCGCGGAATACGAAGACCTGACCTACCGTAGCCGTGAGGGTCTCGCCTTTGGCGCTTATGTGAGCTATCTCCTGTCCGGCGCGGATCATACCGCTGCTAAGGCGCCCCACTGCGATCTTGCCAACGTAGCTGCTGTGCTCCAGAGTCGTGACCAGGAGCTGGGAAGGACTGTCCGCATCGATTTGGGGGGGCGGTAGATGTTCAACGATGGTCTCGAACAGCGGGCTCAAGTCGTCGGCCAGATCGGTGGGTGTCATGCCGGCGCGGCCTTCTAGGGCCCGGGTGAAAACCACGGGAAAGTCGGCCTGGTGGTCGTCGGCTCCGAGGTCGACAAACAGGTCGAAGGTGGCGTTGACCACATAGTCGGTCCGGGCAGCCGGCCGATCCACCTTGTTGACCACGACCACTGCCCTGTGGCCCCGGTTCAGCGCCTGACGCAACACGAAGCGGGTCTGGGGCATGGGACCTTCCACCGCATCCACCAACAGCACGACCCCGTCGACCATGTTCATTATACGCTCGACCTCGCCACCGAAATCTGCATGACCGGGGGTGTCGACGATGTTGATCGTGGTATCTCCGTAGAGAATTCCGGTATTCTTGGCGAGGATGGTAATACCGCGCTCGCGCTCGAGATCGTTGGAGTCGAGCACGCGCTCGGCCACCTCCTGGTTGGCCCGAAAGACATTGGTTTGACGCAGCATGCCGTCCACAAGTGTGGTTTTGCCATGGTCAACATGGGCAATGATAGCCACATTACGGATTTTGGCGGGCGTTGTGGCACGGTCGGGCTGAATCATTGGTGCCTTATGATCCGGACGACAAGGTGATTACTAAAAAAGGATCCCGAGTCGATCTTCAGGATCCCGTTCATACTGGTAGTCCCAAGTTAGATCCAAGATAGGGCATGAGGGTCAATCAGAGAACAAGGAGACTTTCCTATCTCGAGCTCAAGCGCGAACACGGAATCTTAGTCAGTGGACACGGAGCCTCCCTTTTGTAGGTTGCAGCAACGAGTCAACTGGTATCTGGGAGTAAACAAAGCAGGAGTTGCGTGACCGAAGGAACCACGCGCGAGTTCGATCCGGAGGATGTAGAGGCGGTCGCCCCGCTTATCGGCATCGGTTGCCAATCCGGCGACACCGTTATGGGTCTGTCAGCGGTGCGGCGCGTGGCGGCTTTTGCCTTCGTGTTCGTGGCGACGGACTTGGCGGCCGGCACGTTGCGGGAGCTGGAGCGTCGCCATTCCGGCTCCCAGCTGTTCCGCGTTGCGGACATGAGCAAGCTGACCACGGTCGCAGGCCGCACAGACGTGTCTGTCTTAGGAGTAAAACCGGGGTCGCTGGCTGACGGTATCGCCGCAAAGCTGTCCCCGTCAGGTCATCGGCCGCGGGAAACGCCATAAGGCAAGCATGGGGGTATCCATTTAACCGGAGTGCGTCGCGACCCCCATCAGTGTTCGGCCGCCGACCGCCACGGCCGGTTTGCCCCTGGGCGTTCCAGGCTCGTGGGATGCCCTCGCCGTTTGGGCGGCTCGGGGGGCAGCTTCCTCGGCCGTCGGCTGGCAATGAGATCCTGGAAACGCATCGGCTCGTGGGCCACGGCCAGCTCGAGCACGCGATAAAACACCATGCCGCGGCTGCGGGAGCGGCGGCGATTGAAGCGGAACACGAACTCGTTGAGGTAGTGGCTCATGTGGGTACTGTCGGCGGCCCCTTGATGCGTTCCCAGCAGCCACCGCTTGGCCAGTGAGACAACGCGGTGCACGGCGGGCAACAGCTTGTTGGGATCATCGCCCCGAGCGCGGGCCGCGCCCTGGCTGCGCCGATCGTGCTCGTAGCCGAGCTGAGCCAGTCCCTGATAAGCGGGCCACCCGTCGGTGATGATCGTCGAGCCCGGCTCGACGTGATCCATCACGAACGCGTGCAAGGTCTCGGCAGAGGCATCGGCCAGTGGCGACATGCGGCACCGCCCCAATCCTCTCGGCTCATGAACCTCAACTGCGATACCGGTCAGCACCTTCTTGCCCCTAGCGCGGCCACCGGCCAGCCCAGGCTCGGCGCCGCCGATGTAGGTCTCGTCCACCTGTACCGTCCCGCTCAGCAGATCCCGACCGGGACGTACCAACACCGACCGCAGGCGGTGCAGCATGGCCCAGGCAGTCTGGTAGGAGCTGATCTCCAGTACTCGCTTCAAGCTCAACGCCGAGATCCCGTCTTTACCGGTGGCGAACAGCCAGCAGGCGGTGTACCATATCGTCAAGGGTGTCCGCGTCCGATCGAAGATCGTACCGGCCGTCACCGAACTGCGTGTCGAACACGCCGGACACATGAAGCGGCCATCGCCCAAGCGCCAACCGCCTTCGTGGCCGCAACTCGGACAGACGAAGCCGTCGGGCCACCGCAGCCATTCGAGGTAGTCCAGGCAGTCCGCATCGGTTCGAAACCAGGCTTGAAACTCGCCAACCGAGCCCGGGTAGTGCTTGCCAGCGCGAGGATACGCCATGCACTGAACATATGGTAACTCCGGTTAAATGGATACCCCCAACGTACAGTAATGTCGCCGCACTCACCGGG
Source organism: Candidatus Latescibacterota bacterium (assembly GCA_965217095.1). Classification (GTDB taxonomy): domain Bacteria; phylum Latescibacterota; class UBA2968; order UBA8231; family UBA8231; genus CAYNZV01. The sequence continues at coordinate 2,555,586 of OZ244235.1, read as the reverse complement.
CTCCAGAGTTTGGGGGAACGCGGGACTGGCAATGATCAGATTAGAGGACGTACTCGAAAACGGAGCGAGGTCCAGAGCAACCGGTGCCTGATTGACCAGTGCGAACGACCTGTCCGCGGTCTCTCCGGCCGGCACGTCCCCAAAGTCCACCAAGCTCGGCTCGGGCAAAAGCATCGGCACCGGGGCGTCGGCCACGTTTATATCGATGCGAAGCCGGCTGGTCCCGCCTTGACCGTCGTCGTAGACAGCGGCTAGAGGATAGGTACCCGCCTGGTCGTAGACGGGCAGCCACTTGAGCATGGTGCCATCGAGGGTCGCCCCTGCTGGAATTCCGGTGACCGTGGTCGTGATCGCCGCACCCTCGGGGTCGGTGGCCGCCAGGTCTAGGACCAGTAGCTCTCCTTCCTTAATATTGGGGGTTTCGATGGACGGGATGATCGGCCCGTCGTTGAGCGCGTTGATGGCGAAGCTCAACCAGGTGCTGACGAGCATCTCACCGTTGTCATCGGTGACGCTGAAGCGTAAACTGTCGCGCTGGGTTTCGGAGCCATCGTGCACATAGCGAACCAACGAGCGATCTATGTCGTCTTGCGTAAAGGTGTTGCGGCCGAGGGGGCCATGATACGGACCTTCGTGCACGGTGAAGGTCAGCTTGCTGGCATGGGTATCGCCGTCCAGGACGCGCAAATAGCCGTTGCTGATGACAACGCTGCCCCCTTCATCTACCTGGACCTCCCGCAGCACATCCAGTCGTGGGGCGTCGTTGACCGGATCGACCTCGATTTGGAATGCCGTATTGGCGGTAGTCAGCCCCGGCGTGCCGATTACTGTGAAAAGGAAATGGTCACTGAAGAACTCGGATCCGCCGTGTGAGTAGCCGATACGATTGTTGTCGATATCGTCCTGCGTGAACGTAGAGCCCGCGCCCAGTGCGGAGCCGTTCTTGGTGAGCGTACCCGCTGTCGGAACGGTCTGGACCGTGTAAACCAACTGGCCGGTAGTGCTGGAGGCGTCGGCGAAGGTCAGCAGATTGGAGGTGAGCGTTGCCGACGTGTTTTCTGACAGGTGCACTGCCCGATCGTTGGTGCGCAAGGGAGGTGCAACGATCTTGGCTGCCGCAGCATTGCTCACCGCACCGTTGCTGCCCGACATGCTCGAACCGGCCGTGGCGGTAACCTCGGTGTCGCCGTCCAACGAAAGCGAGAACGTCGCGCCGTCCACCAGGCCAGTGGTGTCGCTGTAATAACCCCGAATCTTGTAGGTCTCGTTGGCGCCGTCGGCGATCGAGATCGACAGGCCGGAGAAGGAGATCTTGTTAGTGCTTGAGCTGTAGGTACCGCTGACGTTGCCGGCGTCGGGGCCGTTGAGCAGCCAGGCGACCTGCGAAAACGCACCCGTGCCGGAGGTGTTGACGACCAGCTTCGATACGATGAGCGCCAAGCCGTCGCCTCCGCTGCCATCAGTGAGGGTGAAGTCGAAGAGGTCGACTGCTTCAGCTTGGGTGTCGACGGTGGAGGTGAGGCTGATGGTGCTGCTCTCGTCGAGGGTGGAGCTGGAGGTCAGGGTGCCGTCTTTGTTGCCCGAATTGAGGTAGACGCGGTTGACCTGGTTGTAATTGCCGGCGATCAGATCGAGATCGCCGTCGCCGTCCAAGTCCCCTAACAAGGTGGATCGGGTTTCGTTCGTTGCCGCATCGACATTGCTGCCGGCGGCAAAAGCTCCGCTGCCGGTGTTCAGGTATACCCGGTTGACCTGAGCGCGATTACCCGTAATCAGATCGAGATCGCCGTCGCCGTCCAAGTCCCCTAACGAGGCAGATTTAGTATTATTCGTCGTTCCGGTTTCGACATTGCTGCCGGTGGCAAAAGCTCCGCTGCCAGTGTTCAGATGCACCCGGTTGACCTGGGTGTCACTACCGACAATCAGATCGAGATCACCGTCGCCGTCCAAGTCCCCTAACGAGGTGGACTGGGTATTGTTCGTCGCCCCGTTTCGACATTACTTCCTGCGGCAAAAGTTCCGCTGCCGGTGTTCAGATACACTCGGTTGACCTGGTTTACATTGGCGGTTACCAGATCGAGATCGCCGTCGCCGTCCAAGTCCCCTAACGATGCGAACTGGGTATTGTTCGTCGTCCCCATTTCGACATCGCTGCCTGTGGCAAAAGCCCCGCTGCCATTGCCCAAATACACCCGGTTGACCTGGTTGTAATTGGCTGTAACCAGATCGAGATCGCCGTCGCCGTCCAAGTCCCCTGACGGTACGGAGTAGGTATCGTTCGTCGTCCCTGTCTCGACATTGCTGCCGGCCGCGAAGGCTCCGCTGCCATTGCCCAAATACACCCGGTTTACCTGGCTGATGTTGCCGGCAATCAGATCGAGGTCACCGTCGCCGTCCAAATCTCCTAACGAGGTGGGTCGGGTAGCGTTCGTCGCCCCCGTTTCGACATCACTCGACACATGACTGAACACCACCGGCCCCTTAGCTGCCGCCGTGCGCAACCGATACACCCGAGGCGGTTGCATCGCGTCGCCGCTGGTGTTCTGCAAGCCAGCTGTCAGCGTTAAATCCACGACCTCACCCGGCAGGAAGTCTTTGGTTGAATCAAAAGTCAGGGCCGTGCTGTTTGATCCACTGTAGGTACCCGAACGCTTGCCCGTCATACCCCCGTGGGCCACGAAGGTCGAGCTCGTCGCCGCCTTCATCGACTTATTGAAAGTAGCGCTGATATTGGTGGTGGTGGCCGCACTGTTGGCGTTGGCCGCCGGCGAAGATGACGAGAACTTGGTGTTGTTGTTCAGGTAAACCCTGTTCTTCTGGGCATAATTTCCCGCGACAATATCCAGGTCCCCGTCCCCATCCATATCGCCCAACGGCACGGAATAGGTGGTGTTCGTCGGCGTGTCCACGCTGCTTCCCGTCGCGAAAGTGCCGTTGCCGTTGCTCAGATAGAGACGGTTTGCTTGACTCGATAAATTGCCGGTGACCAGATCCAGGTCGCCGTCGCCGTCCACATCGCCCATTGATACCCAAGAGGTCTCGTTCGTTGGTGTGGCGACATCATTCCGGTTGCGAACGTGCCATTGCCATTCCCCAGATACACCCTGTTCGTTTGTGCGTTGGCATTCCCCGTTACGAGATCCAAATCCCCATCGCCGTCCACGTCGCCCAACGACACAAATTCGGTCCAGTTTGCCGGCGTGCCGACATCACTTCCCGTAGCAGTACCGCTGCCACCATTCAGATAGATTCGATTCGCTTCGCTGCGATTGCCCGCAACCATATCCAAATCCCCATCCCCATCTACATCGCCCAAGGTGACTGATTGAGTGTTGTTTGCTGGCGTGTCGATATCATTGCCCGATGGAAAGGTTCCGCTTCCGTTGCCCATATACACACGATTCACTTGATTGAAATTTCCCGTGACCAAGTCCAGATCACCATCGCCGTCCATGTCGCCCAGAGCCATGGTGTCGGTGTTGTTGGCCGGCGTGGCGACATTGTTGCCCGATGCGAACGTTCCGTTACCATTGCCTAGATACACCCGGTTAACTTGCACGTTGTTGCCTGTGACCAAATCGAGATCACCGTCTCCATCCAAATCACCCAATGACGCTGCCCAGGTATTATTGGTCGGTGTATCGACATCGTTTCCGGATGTGAACCTTCCGTTACCAATGCCCAGGTAGACCCGATTCACTTGGACACGGTTAGCCTCGACCAGATCCAGATCTCCATCCCCATCTAGATCTCCGAGCAATACGGCGTTGGTATTGTTCGTCGGCTTGTCGACATCGTGCGAATTGTTGCTGAACACCGCCGGTCCGATACTCGCTGCCGCCCGGAACTGAAACACTTTTGCTGACGACAGCGCCTGCGCGCTCCCGTTCTGCAAGCCCGTCGTCAGCGTCACGTTCAACAGCTCTCCCGGTGCGAAGTTGGCTCCCGGATTGATGGTCAAGGTCGTGGTACCGCCGCCGGTGTAGGTGGCGTCCTTGTGAGTGCTGGCAGTGCCACCCGTCAAGTGTTTTCCAATGAAACCGCCGTGCACGACGAAGGTCGAGCTCGACACCGTGCCTGAAGCGATCGCCTGAGAAAACGTCACGCTGATGTTACCGCTGACCGCAGTGGTATGAGCGGCGTTCGCCGGCGAGGAGGAGCTGAAGGAAGGCTGGGCGCTCACCTCGGTGGCCCACAGCTGCGCCAGCAGGAAAGCGACCACCAGGGCCTTGCCGACTGAAGAAGTGAGTGAGGTGAGAAAGCTACGGTCGCGGCGATACGGCTTGAGATAACGACGCACCCGCTTGCGCAAACCGGAGCGCCGGCCGCTGCAGTGCAGCCGCGCCGCCTCGAACAGCATCTCCTCGCTGCGGCGGTAGAGAGCGCGGTCGCTCAGACGCTGGATGTTGGCGTTGGGACGTTCAGTCGTCATCGCCCTGCGCATCCGGCGCCATCCAGAAGGTCTCCTGGGGAATCGACAGCGAGCTCAGATGGGTCGGGGTTTCCAGTCCGAGGATGCCCGGCCTGCGCATGCCCGCCAGCACCTGCACATCGTAGACCTCCTCGCAGGAGGAGGTGTATTCGACCATGCCCATGAGCGCCCCGCTGGGCCGGTGCACCACCGCCACCCCACACTTGGTGTCACCCTCCGCCAATGGCACGTCGCCGAAAATCCGGCCCGGCCGCAGGCGCGACATGCCTACGAAGAGATAATCGCCGTGAAAGGCCAGGCCCCGGGCGAATCCGGGAACCCGCTGGATCACCTCGTAACTGCCGTCGTCGAGATCGACCACCGCCAATTCCCCGCGGGCGGACAGCAGTAGATAGAGCTCGCCCCCGATCCAACGGGGGCTGTGGGGCATGGGCAGACCACTTAGCACCGTCTCGCCCTCCGGGACGCTCATCAACACCCCCCCTTCCATCTTGTTCTCGCGCCACCCCTCGCGCTCGTTGCTCGTGCCCAATGCCGACACCAGAGCTTGTTCGCCTTCTCCCGGCGCCAGCGCCAGGCCGTTGAGATGGCAGCGGTCCTCGGAGACCAGGGCGCTGATGAACGGCGGCTCCCAGACCGGAACGAAGCTGTGTTGCCCGTCGAGTCGAAAGAGACAGGAGAACAGGGTGTTGACGCCCACCAGGCCATCCTCGCCCCAGGTCAGATCGTGGGCGTTGAGCTCACCGCAGTAATGCACCGAGCGTGGGACCCACAGGGAATCGTAGTAGTTCGGTTTGTTTGGATAGCTCGCCGCCAGGCGTGGTTCGTTAGCCAGCAGCACGATCCGGTCCTTGAGCGCCAGCGCCATCTGGTTCTCTTTGACCGCCATGCCCATCGGGGTGTCGAAGGTGCGCGGCAGATGCTGCAGACCCTGGCCCTCAGAGCTGATGAGAATCACCTTGCCGGCCTGGTAGGTCGTGACGGCGAGGGTAATACCGAGTTCGGCTAGAAGCGGAGGTAGGTCAGGTGTGTGAGTAGAGTCGAAGTGGGACACAGAAGTCTGCATCGATTAGAATCCGAGAGTCCGTTTGCAGTTGGGACTGGATGGAACGGGGCGGGCAGGGGGCAGATTAAAGCGTCGCCCGTTGATCAGGGGAAAGTAAACCGCGCGGCTATCGAATGCCAGAACAGTTGTATTTGCTGACGGTCCAGTTGTATCCGTATGTAGCTATTTGTATCAGAATTTGCGAAACGGTGGCGACATCGAACGTTGCGGGTTTCGCCTACAGGGAGTCAGTCAAGGGCGCGCGGGTGGGCAAACGATTGTTAGCTGCCGACCCTCACCAATGTGCACGGTAAGATATCCGTGAGTCGGTCGAGCAGTTCCGGGAGCAGCGGTCGGATTGTTTCGAGTTTGTTGTTGTTGGCAACCAAAACAACAACGGCCAACGGCAACACGCTGAGATTCTGTTGATATTCGAGGTTCTGATCTGCTGTCACGAATACATCAAACTGGCCAACAGCGATACGTAAAAGGTCGCCATTCTCGAGACTAGACCAACCTTGGTCTGTTACGGTAGAAACCGTGTGCCGCGAAAGTTCTCCGACCGGTCTTCTCGGCAGGGACTCATCAAGCAGGATGCGCATTCGCGTCTAGCGCTTCCCGCGCCATTTCCAGGGCAGCAACGGCTTTCGAGCGGTCCACCGCGGGAAAGTCGAGTAGGAATTGCTCCAGTGTTTCCCCCGACTCTAGGTAGTCGAAAAGGTTTTTCACGGGTACTCGCGTGCCAGTGAATACGGGCACTCCGCCTTGAATATTAGGATTCCTCTGTACAATCTGGTCTTCCATAGTTCTCACCTTGGCGATGCACGCGGGCACGGACCGGGGCTGTCTACTCTATAAAGTCCATGTGTGTTCGCACATAAGCAAGGATGAATTCCGGAACGCGTAGCTTCACCAATTTTCTCATGTGTTCCTTCGTATCAGCTTCTGTTTGACCGATCCATTAATATCGCTAACCTCACTGGCGCACACGCGTAGTTCAGATGTGGTTTTCGAGCATTGCTACCAGCGGTGCCAGCTGTTTCTCATACCGCCGCCATCTGTTGATCGAGTTTTTGTAGATCGGCTTGCGCACCTGCAGATTGCTCGCCGTCTTCACCACCCGCTTGTTCTCGTGAAAATCGAGGCAGGTGTCGTCCCACTCCAATCCGACATGTTCGATGAGTTGCCGGCTAACCGGTTCCTGATCCGTAACCAATTCTTCGTACTGCACTTCGAAAATTTCGTCGGCGACCACGCCGCGCCAGTGTCTCATCAATCTCTCGTAGTCCAGATAGTATTGCCCTAACTCCTCTAGGTCGAAGGAGTAATCATGACCTTTTACCAAATAATTCAGAAAGATAGAAGTACAGGTATCGAGTGCATTGCGTTTGCAGTGAATGATGTGCGCTTTCGGGAAAAGGGTCTTGATAAGGCCGATTCTGAGGAAATTACTCGGCATCTTGTCGGTAATTCGGATTGCAGACGGCGAGTACTCGCTCAGCTCACGCAGATATCTGGTCGAAAACTCAGCTGCGACTGAGTCCTTGCAAGAGGAGATTCCCTCAGGGTAAGGGTGTGATGTTTCTATCTTTTTTGCTATCCCTTCTTCAATGGTCATAAGAGATCCAAGCTCGCCCGCGCCAAACATCTGCGGATGGCTGGATACAATCTGTTCTACAAGGGTAGTTCCGGAGCGTGGCAGGCCGAGGATAAATACGGGCAGTTCCGAATCGGACCCGCGCACGGTGTTGGTTTCGAAAAAGCTTTTTGCATAGGTCTTGATCAGCCGGTCCACGAATACAGTGTGCCCCCGTATATCGTAGTTGATCGTTTTGCGTTTGAGCGCATTGGCCGCGCCGTAGTGGTCAAATGCCTCGGTGACTTCGTTGGCCTGGTCAAAAAGATCGGCGAGCGCAAAATGCAAGTGAATTGCATCATCTTCTGAGGTTGACGGCTCTGTCAAACGTTGTTCCAACAGCGGAATCTGATCGGGACTAGGATTTATCAGAGTCAGACTTCTACGCGCCTCAGCGTGATCCGGCTTGAGGGCAAGCGCCCGCTCATAAGACGCAATGGAGTCTTCCTGGCGACCCATGTCCTGGAGAGAGATTCCCAGGTTGTAATGTGCCTCGGCGAAGTCCGGCTTTAGGGTGAGGGCCTGCTCATAACTGGCGATGGCCTCGTCGTGCCGGCTCAGCTCCTGCAGGACATTTCCGCGGTTGCTGTGCGCCTCTGCAAGCTCTGGCTCGAGGGCCAGGGCCTGTTCGAGGGGGACCATGGCTTGGTCATGGCGTCCCAGCTTGTGGAGAGCGTTTCCCAGGTTGTTGCATGCCTCGGCGAAGTCGGGCTTCAGGGCAAATAGCCTGCTCGTAGCGGGCGACGGCTTCTTCGTGCCGTCCCAGCTCCTGAAGGGCATTGCCCAGGTTGTAATGCGCCTCGGCATAGTCCGGCTTGAGGGCAAGGACCTGCTTGTAGCGGGCAACAGCGTCTTCCTGTCGTCCCAGACTCCGCAGCGCATTTCCAAGGTTGTTGTACACCTTGGCATGGTCCGGCTTCAGGGACAGGGTCTGTTCATAGCAGTCGACGGCATCCTCGTGCCGGCCGAGCTCATTCAGCGCAAGCCCCAGGTTGTAGAACGCCTCGGCGTATTTCGGATTGAGGGCAAGGGCCTGCTCATAACGGGCAATGGCCGAATCGTAGTTCTGCAATGCACGATAGACTTCACCGCAGTTGTTGAAAAAGGCCGGCGCCGTCGGGTTCGATTTTATAGCCTCTTCGATCAGACCGACGGCGGTTGCGTGGTCTCCGGCTCGATGCTTGAGGACTCCCAGCAAATGCAAGGCGTCGGGGTGTTGGGGATGTTCTTGCAAGATGGTTTGGAAGATGGTTTCCGCTTGTTGCAGGCGTCCGGCCTGGTAATGGGCCAGTCCGTCCTGTATCGATTCGTCTGTTTGTTGAGCGTCTGAATTGGATAAGTTCATGGTCTGTTGCTCCGCCACTCACCGCCTTCCGGGTTAGCTAGCCTGAATAATTCATGAATCCGCACCAAGCGAACGAATTCGGTGCGCTGGTCAATGGCTGGACGTTTTGGTAGCGGGTTGATCGAGTGCTGTCGGTCGTCGAGGTGTTGTCTGGGAGATCTGAGCCTCTTTTGGATGTCATTGGGACAGTCGGGTCCCTTGGTGGATCGTGTGCGTGGATGTAGTGGGACATCGCAAAGCATCATGAGGTGTCGAGGTTGAGGACGACGGTGCGCATCAGATCCTTGAGCGGGTATGACGTCGGAAAGTGAAAACGGACCTTGGTGGCTTGCTCCCGCACGCGGGCGCCGATTTTGAGCACCCGGAGTTGGATCGTGTTAAAGTTGGACGTCGTCCATTGGGTGCCGCGCATGCCAATCTGTTGGATCGTGTGCAGCAGCACGTAGGCCGCGCTGTGCAGGAAGAGGCGAAATTGGTTGGCCGAGAAGCGGTGGCAGGAGGTGCGGTCGGACTGCAGGTAGGTCTTGTGATTCTTGATGAAGCCTTCCGACCGCCCACGAGCGCAGTAGATCTCCTCATACAGAAACTCGGGAGAGCGGTTGCGGATATTGGTCACCACGAAGCGCGGGTTGGCTTTGCCTTGTGTGATCTCGGCCTTGTAGATAATCTGGCGCGGTCGGGGCCAGCTCTTGGCCTGATACTCGAAGCGGTCAAAAAGCCGCACCGGTTCATCGCTCTGCTCGGCCAGCGCCGCCACCAGCTCCATCAGCGGTTCGCCGAGTGCCTTGAGCTTGTTGTTGATCGCCTGTCCCAGAATGAAATCAATACCGTATCCGTCGCACAGGTCGTGCACCTCAGGGGTGCTGAAGTGTGAGTCGCCTCGTAAGGTGATCTTCGTCTTCGGCCACACCATGATCAAATGATCCAACACGCGTTTGAGGATGGCTACCGCCTCTCGGCCTCGCATTCTACGACCGGGTCGCAGCAGCGTCGTGATCAATTTGCCCGACTCCCCTTCGTAGAGATGGACCGGAAGGTAGCAATACTCGTCATAGTAGGCATGGAACAACGTGAGTTGCTGGGCGCCGTGTGCCGGATCGTCCGTGTCGTCGATGTCGATGGTGAGCTTCTTGGGCGGCTGGTCGTAAGACTCGATGAATATTTCCAGCAAAGCGAGCCCGATGCGATACAGATCCGAGCGGCTGACACTGTTTTCCAAACGAGACATGGTTGGTTGACTGGCCAAATCGTCTCCCGTCAGAGGCAGACGGTCGCACGCGGTTTTCAGACCCGGATCGCAACGCAGGTCGTCACTGTCATTGGCGTCCTCGTAGCCACAGGCGATCTGGAATACGCGCTGCCGGATGAGGTCAGTATACGTATGGTCGATATAGCTTTGATGTCGACGATCCCGGTGCGGGCTTCCGCTGGTCGCAGAAGCAGGGCGCCCCCATCACTGGTGGTCATGCCACCGTCAAAATCAGCTTCGATCTTTTTGCCCGAGATGTTTGCAAACGATAGCGCGATCTGCGAAGTTTCCATCTGCGGTGGCCCTCTTGATTGGTTGTTGTTTGTGGGTAACCCTAACGTAGGGCAAAACAACCAGTTGTACAGAGGCTCACCGCATTTTTATGAATAATTCAGGCTTGGGGGTATCCATTTAACCGGAGTTACCATATGTTCAGTGCATGGCGTATCCTCGCGCTGGCAAGCACTACCCGGGCTCGGTTGGCGAGTTTCAAGCCTGGTTTCGAACCGATGCGGACTGCCTGGACTACCTCGAATGGCTGCGGTGGCCCGACGGCTTCGTCTGTCCGAGTTGCGGCCACGAAGGCGGTTGGCGCTTGGGCGATGGCCGCTTCATGTGTCCGGCGTGTTCGACACGCAGTTCGGTGACGGCCGGTACGATCTTCGATCGGACGCGGACACCCTTGACGATATGGTACACCGCCTGCTGGCTGTTCGCCACCGGTAAAGACGGGATCTCGGCGTTGAGCTTGAAGCGAGTACTGGAGATCAGCTCCTACCAGACTGCCTGGGCCATGCCGCACCGCCTGCGGTCGGTGTTGGTACGTCCCGGTCGGGATCTGCTGAGCGGGACGGTACAGGTGGACGAGACCTACATCGGCGGCGCCGAGCCTGGGCTGGCCGGTGGCCGCGCTAGGGGCAAGAAGGTGCTGACCGGTATCGCAGTTGAGGTTCATGAGCCGAGAGGATTGGGGCGGTGCCGCATGTCGCCACTGGCCGATGCCTCTGCCGAGACCTTGCACGCGTTCGTGATGGATCACGTCGAGCCGGGCTCGACGATCATCACCGACGGGTGGCCCGCTTATCAGGGACTGGCTCAGCTCGGCTACGAGCACGATCGGCGCAGCCAGGGCGCGGCCCGCGCTCGGGGCGATGATCCCAACAAGCTGTTGCCCGCCGTGCACCGCGTTGTCTCACTGGCCAAGCGGTGGCTGCTGGGAACGCATCAAGGGGCCGCCGACAGTACCCACATGAGCCACTACCTCAACGAGTTCGTGTTCCGCTTCAATCGCCGCCGCTCCCGCAGCCGCGGCATGGTGTTTTATCGCGTGCTCGAGCTGGCCGTGGCCCACGAGCCGATGCGTTTCCAGGATCTCATTGCCAGCCGACGCCGAGGAAGCTGCCCCCCGAGCCGCCCAAACGGCGAGGGCATCCCACGAGCCTGGAACGCCCAGGGGCAAACCGGCCGTGGCGGTCGGCGGCCGAACACTGATGGGGGTCGCGACGCACTCCGGTTAAATGGATACCCCCAATTCAGGCTAATCATGCCATGGTACGCCTCCTGTCCACGCTAGCTGCATTCATAGCAACCCATCTTGCGGTGGTTATCTGCTTTGCCCAGAGTACCGTCGACGGTCGGGTCGAGGAACAGGGAAGCGGTGAGGCACTGGGGTTTGCCGTCGTGCGTGTCGTCGGGGAATCGATAGGGACCGTGGCAGACAAGGAGGGAAGGTACGTCATCGTCGGCTTGCCAGACGGAGTGTACGCCATCGAAGCCTCCTTGCTCGGATACGGCGCACAGCGCGTCGACGGGGTGAGGGTCATGGCCGACACCAGCGTCCAGGTGGACTTCGTCTTGGAGCCGGCACCCATCACCCTGCGTGAGATCGTCGTCACACCTGGGCGCTTCGCGATCATGCACGACGACCCCGTGCGTAAGCAGACCCTAACCAAAGAAGACATCCACACCCTGCCGCAGCTGGGCGAGGATATCTACCGCGCCATCAAACGGCTACCCGGCATATCGGGAAACGACTTCTCCGCGAAATTCACGGTTCGTGGTGGCGAGCACAAGGAAGTGCTGGTCATGCTGGATGGACTTGAAATGTACGAGCCCTTCCATATGAAGGATATCTACGGTGGTGCGCTCAGCATCGTCGACGTCGTGGCGATCGGCGGGATCGACATGATGACCGGTGGGTTCCCGGCTCAGTACGGCAACCACCTGAGCGGTGTATTCGACATTGCCTCGGTGAAGCCGAACCCAACGGGCCGCACTGCTGTCGGCATCAGTCTGATGAACGCTCGTTTCCTCACCGAAGGTCGGTATGGCGACGGTCGCGGTAGCTGGTTCCTTTCCGCCCGCCGCGGTTACCTCGATATCGTTCTCTCACTCATGAACGAAGACGATATATCCCCGCAGTATTACGACCTAATGGCGAAAACGGAGTACCAGCTGAACGATCGCCACAGACTTTCCGCCCATATTCTGCGTGCCGACGACGATCTCGAGTTTGTCGAAAACGAGGACGGGGATATCGCCGAAACCGACTATGCGAATACCTACGGATGGTTGCGTCTCAGGTCTTCTTTAGGTGCCAAGCTTAGTGCGCAGACCGTGTTGGGTTTTGGCCGGGTAACCGATGGGCGCTCGGGTACCGATTTTCGCACGATCTTCATAAGAACACCGGAGATACAACGGGAAATCAACCTAACCGGGTTCGAAATACGCGAGAAACGATCCTTCGACGTCGCCAATCTGAAGCAGGATTGGATCTGGGAGGCAACAGACCGCCAACACCTGAACTTCGGAATTGACTTCAAGCGGCTCAACTCCGACTTCGACTATTTCAATTGGGACCTGCAATATCTTACCGGGGATCCCGCCGGCGAAATCGAGGCAGTCACCGACACCATCGACGTCGACCTGAATCCGGACGGTTACACCATGGGGATCCACCTTGGGACCCGGTTTCGGGTAACCTCTCTACTCACTCTGGAGGTTGGTGCCCGCTACGACCATGCCTCGCACACCGACGACAGCGATGTCAGTCCGCGGTTGAACTTTGTGTACAGCCTGGGAAAGAGAACCGTCATTCGCGGCGGGTGGGGACGGTTCCATCAGGCGCAAAACATTAGCGATCTGGATGTGGCGTACGGCGACCCCATCTTTTACCGCAGCCAGCGGGCGGAGCACCGGGTTGGCGGGCTCGAGCACGGGTTCCGCAACGGCATAGATCTACGTCTCGAAGGATATCAGAAGAAACTGACCCGTATTCGTCCACGGTATGAAAACTTCTCAAAGGAAGTTTTGTTCTTTCCCGAGTTAGAAGAAGAAAGCGTCTACCTGGAGCCAGACGGCGGTGATGCACGTGGCGCCGAGCTCTACCTGAAGAGAGACGTAGGAGGCAAGTTCAGCTGGTGGACGAGCTACGGCCTGGCTCGCGCCAAGGAGCGGTTCAACGGAAACGAGGTGCCGAAAAACCAGGATCAGCGGCATACCATCTACTTTGATTGCTATTACCGACCGAATCCACGCTGGCAGATCAACCTTGCCTGGCAATATCGGTCTGGGTGGCCGTACAGCGAGCGGATCTACGTCCAGATCGACGTGCCCGAAGGAACGTTTCCATACGATGAGACCTTCGGGCCGCGCAACGCAGCTCGACTTCCTCCGTATCACAGGATGGATCTGAGGATCAGCAGGTATTTCAAGCTCCGCGGTGGGCGCCTCGCCGTTTTCGGTGAGGTGGTCAACCTCTATAATCGAGCCAATGTCCAGGCGCGTTATCCTGGCAACGTGCGTTATCTTGGGCCGGGCACCGATCTCATCACGGAGGGCCACTTCGACGAGGAATGGTTTCCACTGCTGCCTTCCATCGGCGCCAGCTGGGAGTTCTAGATTCGATCGACGTGAGCGGCGACGTAGCTGCCACATTCAACGGGTCAGTTGCCGCGGCAGATATCATTTTTGGATATCGGAGAAATTTTTGTAAATTGATTAGATACTGTTTGGCGCGCCTCAAGGAGGCTTGAATGCGGTATATCGCAAACCTGACATTGGCGGTGTTGATTCTGGCATCGGGAGCCGTTGCTGATGAACGGGGCAACCTCGTCGAGAATCAGAATCTCGAATCCCCACAGTTGTTGTCAGCCGCCTTGGAGCCAGATCGCTCGCTCACCATCAGCTGGACGTCGCTGCCGTATGAGGCAACCTATTTGGTTTGGCGGCAGGTGGAAGTCAAATACGTGCGAGCCAACGGTAGGCAGGTGACGAGGGTTGCCGAACCGGTCGTCGAACTGGTCCCGTGGAGCATCGAGAGTCTTTGGATCGAGGTAGAGATTACCCATCGTCGAGACAGCAGCGGCGCAACCGTACGGCTTTCCGAGCCGCTAGTTGATCGAATACAGTGGAACGTTGACCGGCAGGTACCAGCGGGGGCCAGAGTTTTCGCCAAAGTCGATCGGTACGACGACGAAACCAACTCCACCTGGGGTGTATCTTCTCTGTTCCACTCCCCCGAGGGAACCCAGTACTCGCCACCCTCTGTGATCGCAGTCGGCGCCGTTGCGACCTCGGTTCAAACAGAGAGTTGGGGCCGGCTAAAACGCCAAATGGCCGAGTAAAAGACGGCAAGAGCTGTACGTCGTCCGGCTATGGTGCTCTCAGCGACATCTTAGTTTCGTTCCGCCGAGAGGCGATAATATAACCGCGTTGCGACGACCTCGTAGCGCGGTTTGACGTTTGTGCGCCTTTCGATGACGTTTTTCGCTCCGGGGACCTATGACCGACACTGATCTCCTATCTCGATACAATTACGACTCTTTTGTTCCAGAGAACTTCGAACCCTGGATGCGGTTTGAAGAGAGTCCCCCATTGGGCCGGGTGGCCCCCGATTTCGAGCTGGTGGATCTGGACGGCAATGAAGCCAGGCTCAAGGAGGTCGTGGCGGCGTCTACCTACACCATCGTCGAGTTCGGGAGCTTCACCTGACCGTATTGCGGGATGGCGGGTCCATCCATGAACAGTCTTGCCGAGCGCGTGGCCGACAGCGATGTCGCCTCGATTTTCATCTATACCCATGAGGCGCACCCCGGAGAGCACTACCCACACCTCACGACGATGGAACAGAAGACGAGCCACGCGCGGGACCTGCGCGACAAGCTGGGAATCACACGGCAGATTTTCGTCGATGCCGTGGACGGCGCCTGTCACCGGGCGTTCGGCTCGATGCCCAACATGTCCTGGATTTTCAGAAACAACCTCGTCCCGGTCTACAAGTCCGACTGGACGGATGCCAGCAGCCTCTCCAACGCCGTCGACTATTTTCTGGAGGTTGTCCAGCGTCGAAAAAGCCGCGAGCCTCTGGCACCCTTTCGTGTCGAGCGCCTGGACTTCCGCAACCATGACCAGGGGGCGTTTTACAAGGGTTTGGAGCGCAACGGATCAAAGGCGGTAGAAGAGTTTCGCAAGGCGTTTTGACGAGATGAACATCGACGAAACGGCGAACCCCTGCTCGATCGTCTCGCTGGAGGAAGCTGCTCTCAACGGACTGCCAGCGCTGCGAACCCAGTATTACGACGGCTGGATTCTGCGCCTATCGGAGGGATACAGTCGCCGCGCCAATTCGGTCACACCCTTGTATCATTCCACGATGCCTCTGGATCGTAAGCTGGCGCATTGTGAATCAATCTTCGAGGGTGCCGCCCTGCCCTGCATCTTCAAAATGACCAACGCGTCTCAACCACTTGATCTGGATCGGCACCTCAAGATCATGGGATATGAACGGGATGCAGATACAGTCGTGCAGACGCGTTGGATCGATACCGGTTTTTCGATGCCGAGCAATGTCGAACTCCGCGAAGAGCCAGGGGACGAATGGTTCGAGACTTGGGAGCGCCTCTCCCCCCGAACCGGGCACAGTTCCATTCTTCGAAAACTCCTGCGGAGCGCACCGCCGTCTGGCGTGTATGCCTTGGCGAGAAAGAACGGGGAGGCGGTCGGTTGCGCCCGTGCTGCATGCTCGGCTCATCTTCTTGGACTGTTTGACCTGCTTGTCGCGCCGGAGTTTCGAGGTCAGGGCTTTGGCACCAAGTTGGTCGACGCTCGCATGAGCTGGGGTTATGAGCAGGGTGCGCGCCGGGCTTTTTTGCAGGTGATGGCGAACAACAAGCCGGCACGGGCGTTACAGCGCAAGCTGGGATTTGAGGATGTCTACACCTACTGGTATCGTGTGCCGCCGGCGGCACACGATCCTGCCGCCGGCAACTGTTGAGCCCAGCGCATGTCACGATTGTGCCGCTACCTTCTTTCGCCGCTTGTCGGCATAGCTGTCGGTGCGGTGGGATGCAGCAGTGGTGGCAACTCTCCGTTGGCCAGCACCAAGGAAGATGCCGATGCTCTGCTAGCTGAACTGGGATACGAAGAGCCCCGGATTCAATGGGAAAATCCTGCCGAGCTCGACATTCCAATCTCCCCTTTGACGATCCTCTACGGGGACAGTCTCTTCTACCGTTCCGGCAACGAGAGTTTCAGATCGGTTCGGGGATACATGATCCGCCCGCTGCAAGGCGCTGCCTTCCTGGAGAACAACCGATTTTTTCGTCTGCAAAACTCCACAGTGAATTTGACCTATGTGAGTCGGAACCCATCCATTGCGCTGGTAACCGAGCTGGGCGAAGTGCTTTTCGGCGACGAGGGTCAGACCAGCATAGTCGTAGGGTTCCGAGATATCTATGTCGACATACCGATCAGGGTAGTGAGGGTTGATCTGCCCAGGTCGCTGGTAACGACAGAGGTCAGCGCCCTGTGGGGATCGGCCGAGGATCTCAACGGGGTCATCTTGAATTGGGGCCAGTTCGCGGTGTTGAACGAGAAGGACTATCGAAACGCGATCCCGGGAACGGCGCTGCAGATCGAACACTGGTTCTACAGCCGGCTTCCAGGAGGTTATCTGGAGTTCCGAGGAAGTCCGGGTCGGGTCCTACGGCTGTGGCAGATCCGCACGTTGGGGTGGGAAAATACCCTGTTCTCGCCGATCTACCCGCAATTCTACGACTCCGAGTGACGGTCTCGCTTCACTGCTTGAGCGGTTCCTTCCATAGGCGCTCGGTCCATGCCTTCGCCATCGGTGGGACGTTCTCAAGGCTTACCTCCAACCCCGTCTTCTCGGCGTCCTGCACGAGGTGCGAGAGACTGATTGCCGCGCTCAAGTCGATTCGACCGAGTCCTTCAAGCTGCACGACCACACGGTCAGCTTCCCTATTGAGGCTGATAAGATGCCGAAACTCTACCTCGAAGTTCGCGATCGATCCGAACCAGAGCACGCCTTTCGGTTTGATGTGAATAGCGTTGTCGTACACCCAGCTGTCGATGATCAGTTGTTGCTCGCGCCGTAGATGGTGGCCGACAGCAATTCCGATACCGAGAAGAATGGCGATATCGATCCGCGGTGCCAGGGCCACACAGGACACGAAGGTGAGCCAGCCGATAATCGCCTGCGGTTTGGAGTACACCTGGAGATGCCAGAGCTCCTTGAAGTTCAACAGACTCAACACGGCAGCGATGACCACCGCACCCAACACAGCTGTTGGCAGTTGTGCCAGGACGTGGCTGAAGGGAGTGAAGGCTAGAACCGCGCATCCGGTAACGAGGCCGCTGGCGCGACTCCTGGCGCCGGACAATCGGTTGATGGAGGTGCGAGAGAACGACCCGCCGACTGGAAACCCGCCGATCAGGCCGGAGGCGACATTGGCGATCCCCTGGCTAATGAACTCCCGGTTCGAACTCCATGGCAGCTTGTCCAGAATGGCATAACGCCGGGCTATTGAAGCCGGCTCCGCGAAACCTACCAGGGCAATGATCAAACCTCCCAATACGATGCCCGGCAAACTGGACCACGGCAACTGCAGCGAAAGAGACGGGAAGGCGGCGGGTATCTCTCCCATGACGGCTCCTTCGTATGGCAACCAAACCGAGAGGGCGAGTCCGAGAACAACCGCTACCAGGGTGCCCGGAAAGATTCGGTGGATCTTCCGCCCCAATACGATGATGAGAACTGAGGCTAAGGCTACAACGGCAGCTGGTACGAACCAGTCCTGGGGTCGACTGAGGCTGAAAAGCGCCCCCTCGATCACACCGCGTTCGCCGCTATTCATGCCCAGGGTTTTGGGCAGCTGTGCACAGATTATCAAAAGAGCGGCAGCGGTCGTGAAACCCTGGAGGACGGGCTGGGAGATCAAAAAGGCGATTTGACCCAAGCGGAGAAAGCCGATGGCGATCCGGAAGACGCCGACCACCAGCGCGAGGCTTGCTGCCAGGGAGATGTACTCGGTCGTGCCAGGGGTCGCAAGCTGGGTCAGAACTCCAAACGTCAGCAGCGAAGTAAGGGCGACGGGTCCGGTTTGCAGATAGGGTGAAGAGACGAAAAAGGAGGCGGCGATGGAGGGCAGGGCGGCGGCCAACAGCCCAGTGTACGCCGGCATACCGGCCAATTCGGCGTAGGCGATTGACTGGGGTATAACGACAAACGCGACACTGATGCCCGCCAGCAGATCCCCAAGGGAGAACCATTTTGCGGAAGGTGTGGCCACGCCGGCCAACCTACACCGGCGCCCTTTCAAGGTCAATATTTCTCCATCGATGCGACGTGCTCCCCGTAGGAGGTCGATACTCGACACGTTTCTTTGAGCCGAATATTGAACTCAAGGATAGAGGTATATATTGTGGTGGTTGATGCGACCGGTCCGTAATCTCCACATGGAGGAGCGCCTGATGCAGATCACGATTGACCCAAAAACAATTCCCATCCGGTTCTACACCCAATACCAGATGACCGTACTGCACATCTCCACTTCATTGTTTCCGCGGCAGGTGTTTCGCCTCTGGCTCCCGGAGGGTTCGGGCGCGGATGGAGCTGCACTCTACAATCAGGCCAAAGAGGGGCCTCAGACCTGGTCCGTCGAGGATGGTGGCGCCACCTTCCGCTGTCTGGCTTTCGACAATGAGAAGGCTGCATTGACCGCGTGGGCGCGCCTTCGGGACGATCATCTCGAGCTGCAATACGAGCTGCACAACAAAAGCGGTCAGACGTGGGAGCGAGCGGGCATCGGCACCTGCTATCAGATGGCGGCGGCTGAAGACTTCCGTGACCCGGAGGGCGAACGCACCTACGCGTGGGCAGATGGACGCCTGGCTAACATTGCCAAGGACGGTATTCCTCCCGAGTGCCACGAACATCACCACCCGACCTTGAGATACGGAATGAGCATGCCAGACAACGAACGGGGTCCCGCGGTCATCGCCGTGGAAGCGCGCAGCGGTGGCGCCACAGCAATCGCCTGGGAGACGCACAGCGAATACAGCGGCAATTCGGATCCGGGGGTCAACTGCATTCACGGAGGGCCGGACGCCCGGCAGGTCGCGCCGGGCGACACCGCGACCTTGCGCGGCTGGCTCAGCTGGTCCGAAGGCCCCGTGGCCGAACTCTGCGACCGGGGACTGGAAGCAGTGTCATGACATTGCCTGGAGGACGATCGATGCAAACGCGAGCGGTGGAATGAGTTCCGGGGCGGTTACTGCCCCGCCGCGACGGCGCGCCAGCCGATGCCCCCGGGCCACGATACAGACCTTGTGCCTCCTGGTCGGTTCGATATCGCTTCCGGGGTGTTATTCGTTTTCGACGTTTCAGTCGGCCCGGTTGTTGGAGCCGGGACAAACCTCGCTGACTCCAAGTATCAGCCGCCAGGCGTTCGTAGCAGACGGAAGCTACGACGATCTATGGTCGGTCGCTGATGTCCAGTTGCGGCACGGCGTGAGTTCCAAGCTGGATTTGGGGATCAAGTGCAGTCGTATCGGCATCGGTGACGGGTATCAGTTTATCGCCCTCGATCCCAAGGTAGGTATCGCTCGGGAACGTTTGTCGTTTTCGCTTCCGATCGGATTCTTCTTCGGTGACGGGGTCGATCGCAGTGATTCCTACCAATTGCATCCTACCCTCCTGGCCAGCGAGCGTATCAACGATTTGGCCGAACTCAATCTTGCGTTCAAACGCATCTGGTTCCTGAAGCAGGGAGCCGACGATTTCTGGGCGCTAAACCTCGGCGCACGCTTGGGGCCCCAATGGAAGGGAGTTTCGTTCCATCCGGAGCTCGGGGTGCTGCTTGATCCGGGGCTCGGATTCCTCTGGGATCCCGCCGACGAGGACTTCTATTTCCAATGGGGATTGGGTGTGGCGTATGACTTCGCCCTCTAGTGCCCTGTATCGAAAATATGCCTGTATTAATTCGCCGATGAATGCCTGCGCCGAGGCCAGGGGCCGAACGATCCAGATCTGACGCGCTTCATCACTGTATCCCAGAGTGGTGAAGGTAACGACGCTGTAATAAACGCATTCGAAGAAGGCGACGACGTTGGCCTTGAGCCCGGCACCGGGATCGAATACCGCCAGACCCTCCGGTCCGTTGATGCCCGCGAAGAAATAACCCACCGCACACACGATGTTGAGAACGAGAGACGACACGATCACCCGAGGCGGGCTCTCGCCGTAGGCACAAGAGGCGTCCACGATCCAAGACCAGAGACGGCCGCCCGACCACCGCGGCATCTGCCAGCGGCGCATAATCATTTCGCGACGAAAGAAAACACCTGCCTGTATCGGCTCAGACTGTGCTCCGTACGCCCGGCGTAGAGCGCGGTACACCTCTTGGGCTTCCTTCAACTTCTGCAGCGCGCCTTCCTCGTCACCCGCGCGCAGCGCCTCGAGCGCCTGCCGTTCGTTAAGGCAAAGATCGCTCCATTCCACATGCTCGAGGCGCGTTGCGTCCAGGGTAGCGCCCAAGAGGTTCACATCCTGCATATTCGCTTCATTCATGTTGGCGCCGGCGAGATTCGCTTTCATCAACTCGGCACCGCGCAAGTCGACGTTGAACAGGCTAGCCCCCTGCAAACTGGCACGAAAGAGGTTGGCCTTGCGCAGGTCGCGGTTAGGTTTGTTGCTGAGCTTGAGACCTTCCAGCGAGGCGTAGCGCAGCTCGAAGCCTTCCATCGAACGTCCGCTTTCCGCCCATTCCTCTAGCTGCACCCGGACCTGAGGTCCATCCTTGGGGCTGTCGCGATCGTGCCAGAAACAGAGGTTGCTCTCGGTATCTACGATCTCTCCAGGGCAACGGCTACCGTCGCTGCGCATGTAGCTGCACGATGTTGCGTTCGACGCAGCCTGGGCGTCGTCGACTCGTTCGGACATAGCGGTCCTCCGAAGTTTTATCCAGCGTCACAATTTGTATCAGAATAATATCGCAGGCTAGGTATCACAAGCGGATTCTGGCGGTTATCCGGGCTTGGTGCAGAGGAGCTGCAGGGTTGCGCGGTCCCCAGCGCCGATCTTGTGACTATCAACGATCCATCGATATCAACCTGGCAACACAACCACATCTTCGGTCAGGACCAGAAACGGCTGGGCGAGGGACGCACCCTGATCGTCGTGGCCATCACCGGGACCATGATGGTTGTGGAGCTCGCCACCGGTATCCTGTTCGGCTCGATGGCGCTGCTCGCGGACGGATTGCACATGGCTTCCCACGCAGCAGCTCTGGCTATCAACGTCATGGCGTATCGCTACGCGCGTCGCCATGCCGGAGATCTGCGCTACAGCTTCGGTACGGGCAAGGTCAACGCCTTGGGGGGATTCACCGGAGCGGTTTTGCTGGGGCTCTTCGCTTTGGTCATGGTGTGGGAAAGCGTCGAGCGCTTCGTGAGTCCGGTAGAGATCGCCTTCAACCAGGCGATCGCGGTCGCCATACTGGGGCTGATCGTGAACGGCGCCTCCGTGCTGATCCTAGGCTACCGTAACCACCACCATGGCCACAACCATGATGGTCAGCATCACCATCACGGAGCCGACGCTCGCACATCAGAGCACGGACATACGCACGACGCCGATGCACACGATGAAGATCACAACCTGAAGAGCGCATACCTCCACGTTCTCGCCGACGCGCTTACTTCCGTGCTGGCCATCTTTGCTCTCGTTTCCGCCAAGTACCTCGGTTTCGTATGGATGGACCCGGCGATGGGGATTGTCGGCGCAGTCCTGGTGACACGCTGGTCGGTGGGTCTGCTGAAGTCATCCAGTGCCGTCCTTCTGGACCGCCAGGGGCCCGTGGCGTTGGAGCAGGAAATCCGGACATTGGTAGAAGGCGACCAGACCAGTCAGGTGGCCGAGATTCACCTGTGGAGCCTGGGTCCGGGATTCTACGGGGCGATCATCTCCATCGTTGCCCAGGTGCATAAGACGCCAGAGCATTATAAGCAGCTGTTCCGGGAAGAGCTCGGACTGGTCCATGTAACGGTGGAGGTCAACGAGTCCGCCGCGGCTTCCGCTACCGACCTCGCATAGTCGCCGGCTCGCTCGAGTTCGGCAGATCCCCGTGACGAAATTCGTTACGACGAGTACCTTTGCACGGACAGAAGGGTCTGTAGCACAACATGGGTAAAGACGAACTCTCGCCCTCCCTTTTCATCGGGGTCCAGGGTGACGACATCATTTCCTTCGGGTCGGGGCAGCCCGATTTACCGCCCCCACCGGAAGCATACAAGATTCTCCCGAACTACCGCGACTTCAAGTACGGACTGATTCAGGGAATGGACGAGCTGCGCCAAGCCCTGGCGCAGCAGTATCCCGATTCCACGGCAGAGAGTTTTGTCGTGACCAATGGCGCCTCCGAGGCGCTCGACCTGGCGTTGCGGGCGATTGCCAACATCCCCGGTGATCGGAACAAGGTTCTCGTTACACGTCCCTATTATTACTCCTACCCGCACATGGTGAGATTTGCCGGTTTGGAACCCTTGTTTACCGATACCGTCGATGGGCTTATCGACGTGGACGACTTTACGGCCAAGGTCGGCGAATGCAGGGCGGTGATCATCAATTCCCCGTGTAATCCTACCGGCCGCGTCGAGGCGATCGAAACCTTGAAGACCGTCGAGCGCCTCACCAGCGAACGAGGGGTGTATGTACTCTCTGACGAGGTCTACAAAGATCTCATCTATGTGCGCGAGAATTACCTGATCAAGGGCCCCCACGTAGTTACGATCAATTCCTTCTCCAAGACCTACGCTATGTGCGGCTTTCGTGTTGGGTACCTGTGGTCCCTGGATCAGGAGCTGGTGGAAAGCGTCATCGCCATGAAGACCCATACGTCCATGAATACCAACATCCTCGGTCAGGAGATGGCACTGGCCGCGATTGGTGTACCCTCCAGCTTTATCGAGGAGCAACTGGTAGTCTGGCGCCAACGTCGCGATCGAATTCATCAAGGGCTGCAGGACCTTGGGTTGGAGCTGTGGAAACCGGAAGGGGCGTTCTACGTGATGCCACAGGTCGAGTCACCTCGGGATTTCGTTTGGGATCTCTACCAAAACCATAAGGTGATCACCTACCTGGGAGAATGGTTCGGGGCGCCCGACCGTGTGCGGCTCTCCTACGCGTTGGATCTGGAGAAGATCGAAGAGGGGTTAAACAAGATCTCGACCTATCTGAAATCGAGGTAGCTCAAGATGGCACACAAGCGGCGACAGCGAAGATCGAACAGTCAGGAGATTGAGCGCGCCAACAACCGCGCACAGATCAGACGCCATTACAAGAAGCTCGGTCTCCAGTCCGAAAAGGAGTACAGGGCCTGGTGCCAGCGTCGGGGACTTGGAAATGGCATTGCCAAGAGCGATCGCCAGATTAAGAAGGAACGACGGCTTGCCATCCGCCTAACAGGAAACACGATACTCGCCGCCAAGCGGCGCAACAGCAGGCGACCGGGAAACGCCATCAAAGAGCTCTATGAACACTCGGGCAACAAGGGGCGTCTGGGGCTGCCATACCTCTACCGCATCCGTGCCCAGTTCAACCTGATCGGCCTCGGTCCCGAGCGCCATGCGCTGTTCCGGCTATTCACCAGGGCTGAGCGAGTAGCCGATCTCTTCGATATACGACCCGCACTAGAACAGCTGGGCGAGACGGAGGGCAACACCTACATCGAGGGCATGACCGCGCTTGCTCGCCGATACACCGATTGGATTCGGCCGGTTGAGAATTGGAATCGAGACAGCCACAATCCGCGGCGTCAGTTTAGAAGTCTGGTTCGTCACCTGGCGGCGGAGTACGATGTGCCCGCCTTCATGGACGCCGCCTGGCTGCAGGGCGCCACCACGGCAACTCAACGGGAACAGGATTGGTTTCTCCACATTGGTCGGGGTGGCAATATTCGCACGGCCGACATTCCGGTGCGGTTGACCAAGAAGATGGCCCACGAATTCCTACTGGCGCCTGGTGAGCTCACTGTTGCCCAAGCTCTGCGATGGGGACAGTTGGTGGGACAAGGAGGCAACGACACGAGGCCCGGGCCGTCATCGGTTCTCGTCTTGGCTCTTCTTTCGACAACGAGGAGTTCTGGGCGACGGTCATCATCTTCTTTGCCCGCAATCCGATGTTGGATCCCGCCCAGGTCGGTCCCATCGTTGACTACATACACAACCAGAAGTTCGCGTCACGCCAAGTCGTACGTCCGGGTGGACAGGTTGAAACGGAAGAGCCACCTCAACCCAACTTTGCCATGGAAGGGCGCAGTGTTACCAAGCTTCTGCGGCAGATGGATGAGTGGCACCAAGAGCTCGCCAATCAGGTGCATCCCGAGGAACCGCCGCTCGATCTCAAACGCAGCAAGAAGAAGTGGCATCGCCTTATGGTGTGGGAACATTCAGAGATGGGGGATTTCTCTCTCGAAGAGGTCGATAGGAGCAACGGCCGACACTGCAAGTGGACGGTCAGCGAGCTTCTGAGCAATCGCGAGCTGGTGGCGGAGGGCCAGCACATGCATCATTGCATCATGTCCTACGCCAAGAGCTGCCGCACCCGGAACACATCCATCTGGTCGTTGAGCGCCCGCGAAGACGGCAAGCCGCTGGAGCGAATTCTCACCATTGCTCTGGATCCGCGGGCGCGTATCGTTACCCAGGTTCGCGGCCGTTTCAACCTGTTGCCAAACGGCAGACGCTCGCGGGGCAAAGCGGCCGTCGAGAACCGCTACTACCGACTCCTCATGCGGTCGCGCAACATACTGGAGCGCTGGATGCGTCAGGAAAGATTGGCGGCGAACTGTCAATAGTCGTGAGGTAGGAGCGAGACTGCTCGCCAATAGAACAAAGAAAACGGGCTCGATCGAAAGATCGAACCCGTTTTCTCTGAGCGGAATCTAAATCGTTGCTACAGGCCGATGATGGCTGTCGCCACTATACCCAGGTCGTCCTGCTTAAGATCGCCAGCGATGCCGAGAGTGACACCAGCGTTGACGGTGATCTTGTCGTTAACCATGATATCGACATTTGGTCCCAAATCGATGCCCAGATTGTCGCCAATGCTGTCCGTATTGGTGCCAATGATCACATCCAGATAGCCGATCAGCTTCTCATTCAGCTCTTTGGTCGGTTCAATTAAGGCCGCAACGGCGATACCCGTGCCACCCGTGTAGCCATCCAGCAAACCTACGGCCAGCAGGTGGTTAATGGTGATGCCGCTAACCGCTCTCGTGTGCATGATTCCCAAAGAAATGCCTATGTCGTCGACGTCGCCTACCGGAATCGCTGCGGTCGCGGTCAAGGCACTCATCTCGGAAAGACTCCACTTCCCACCAGCAGAGATGGCCGAAAGGTCGTCGCGAAAATCGTTGAGCAATCCAAGGGTCGCGACGGCACCCACTTCGAGCTTGTCGCTGACGGCCAATTTGCCCATGACGTTGAGATCGCCTGCGTCGCCGATGCTGCTGATATCCGCAGCTGCTAGACCGACGTCGACAGTCTTCGAACCGGCTTCGCCAGGCAAGCCGTAGTAGAGATCGTAATGCATCGCTTGGGCATCGGCCCCATTGGCGCCAACCAGGGCGCACAAGGCCAACAGAATGAGCACTTTTTTTCATTTCTTCTCCTCCGTAGAATGGAATGAAAGTGTCACGCGTGACAGGGGGATTGTGATAATTTTGGATACTCAGGATGAGCCAAAGATAGCGAGGGTGCTCGAGATACACAAGCAGGTTTCGATGCGCCAGGGTCGGTCACAAGCTTCGTAGGCCGCGTCAAATATTTGCTGCCTACGACAGAAATCCGTTGAAGACAACAATGGTGCTGTTTCGGGTTCGATCAGCGTTGACGGGATGCGATACTCGTTCCCGCTCGGCTGAAACCAAATCAGCGGTCCAGATCAGCCAACGATCTGGACCGCTGATTCCAGTCGCACAACCTTTCCGTTGCGGCTCACGTACCATCTCATGCGGCGGAAGCCGGCGATCGGACGTGACACTCGCAGGCAGGACGCTGCGAATGCACCCCGAACCTCGATCCGGATGTGCGCCCGTCGTATTCCCAGACTCCGGGTTGTAACCTTCCGCGCATTAGCTCTACAATCTGCCATGCCATGAGGCCGCCCACTATGACGTTGCTGGTCACTACAGATGGATCGAGTCTCATACAGCTGTTGCTCGCCGCTTCTCGGTGGGCGAGCTGTTTGATGCCTATTTGACAATCCAAACATGGAGATCCACCCGGTAGATACGTGGTGCAGGATCCGCCGCGGGCTCCGGTGCCGCCGGATATGAGGCTGCGGCCTGCAGCTACCGCGCAGTCATTGAGGATGTCACGGACTGCGTAGTTGTCCGGGCAGGCTACCAGCTGACAAGATGGTGGTAGCCAGTTTGTCGTACTCTCTTCGAGCAGGAGGGAGTATCCGCTCGCCTGTACGGACGGAAACAACCTGGCGATACGCCGTGCCAGCGTCAGGGATTTCGGTTTACCCACAGCGCCAAAATAGAGCACCTGTCGATTGAGGTTGTTCTCCTCGACATGATCGGCGTCGAATATGTGGAGCTCTATCGCGGCATTGGTTAAGCCAAGCCCAAGGCTGACCCAGGTTCCCAGCGCGCCGGCACCTACGATCGAAAGCCTGCCAGCCAGCGGAGGCGCGCACACGAACGGAGTCTGTGTCAGTGTGCACAGCTTGGCCTGGTTCAGATCCTCCGGATCGCCCGGCAGCGGCAGAATCGTCTGACGCAGCTCCTCCACCACAAAACCTGCCAGCAAAAGATCAAGCACCCCTTCGACCGGATCACTCGTTTTTACGGAGGTTGAGGTGGCCGGGCCCCAGGAGAGTCCCGCAGGGCCAAGCCACCCGCGGATAATCCGGACTCCGACACAGCGTTCGAGCTGGCTGTGAAAACGGGTTTCGATCGGGGTGCTGCCGACAAGCGCAACGCAGCTTGCTCTGCTGAAGGTTCGTCGCAGGGAGGCAGCGTTGCCAGTTGACACTTCTGCGACGCGAATCGTCGGATTCACCTGACGCAGGAAGTGCACCCACCCTCTTCCCGTCCCAGATGCCAGCCGACTGAACATGCTAGATCCTCCGGAACGTCCTCGCAGCTTTAGTATTTCTACAGAGCCGAATCCCATCGCTACGGCAGCGAGGGCGGTCAGAAAAGCCGGCGCACCCGATCCCACAACGACGATGCGGGCGTGTGCCAACCTGGATTGATCCCATCCCCCGATGGCTTCCTGCCGCGAGTACCTATTCATCGGATTAACCCGTTGCGAAAGTGGGAGTGAAACGACGCGAACCCGCTCCGGCGGGGTAGCGGTATATCGGCAGGTTTCGCGACCGTGCACGCTTCTCCGAAATAATTTCTCGTCCCACCTCTTCGATTGGATGAAATGGCGCGGTGTGGGGCAGGTATCCGGCGCACAGGGTTAGGCGCGCGCTCTCCAGATGTTCGGTCAGTGCATCCTCGGGAGGCAAGGCACGCAGGCGATCGTAATACTCCTGAGTTCGCGGCATACAAACGATGCGGCCTCCAAAGGCGTTCTGGACGAACATGTGGGCGTACGGATGCAGGGCTTGCACCACGTGGTCACGAATGAGAACGCGCGAGCACAGATGGGTCAACTGCATGCCGATCTGCACGGTGTCGAAGTAGTAGAGCCGTCCATCAGAGGCTTCCACAACGTAAGGCGGGCAATGGCGGCAAAAATAGAATCTGTTTCGCGGCGTGTGCAGCACATAGTGGTCTCCCGACCTATAGTGCGAGAGCTGGTGCTGAATGTGCTTCGGAGGACCTCGACCAGTTGCTTTTGGTAGCGATCCAAGGCCGCTTTCCGAGGTTCGGCCCGCATACCAATAAACGGACCCAGGGCTGTCTCCAGATACAGTTCCTGGTTGGCCGGTGTTCCAGAGAAAGGTGCCAGAGAAAGGTGCCAGCCTGTACATCGTGTCGCCGACCAGCGCGAAATCGGACCTGAGTTCGTCCACGAAGCGCTCGCCGACCTTCGCCTTGGGATGGGTGGCCTCCTGCTCTTCCACGATATCCACAGAACCGTTGAGGACGGACAACCGGGGCACGAGTTTGCCGGCAATGAACTCGGATATCTGTTCAGCCGTCGAGGGAGCGGGAGGTGGGAGGTAGCGATCCAACTCCGGGTCGCCACCTCCGTGACCCGTCGCCCAGGCTTCCAAACGCACGGTTCCCCGATCGGCCAGGTACTGCAGACGATCAGCGATGTCCGCCAGGGGCCAGGCTGAGTATCCTCGCACGAATCCCGAGGTTTTGGTTCGGCGCCGCAGCTCAAACACCTTGCCGCCAATCACAGCGGTCTCGCCGCCGCTCCAGGTCGAGAGCAGCTCGACTACCTGAAGCGGGCACTTCCGGTCGCTCTCGGGCGCGGACCGCCTTGTGACGGCCAGCAGCGGTGCCCGCGCCACCAACGCTTCGGGCGGTAAAGCACGATCTGGCCGCTCGACGAGGTGCCGCGTCAGGTTCGGAGCTCGAATCGTCCGCCGTTCCACGCGATGCAACGCTCTCCGGGCAGCCAGACAATCCTGCCGCTCGCGGTGCAGCCGCCTAACCGTAGCACCGTAAGGCACAATCAGCCGCCGGCGTGGGGTTCGCTTACTGTGATCTCGAGCTTGCTTCCGTCCGGGGGTAGCAGTTCCCGGAGAGGAGTATCGGGCGTGACCACCTGGACCGTATCCCCGAACGCAGCTCGATGGTCGACTGGGGGTTCTGCATGGCTGCGCGCAACCTTTCCGCCGCCGGGCCTACGGTTTCCTTGCTCAGCGACGCTATGTGCTCGCCGACGGTGCGACTCACCTCTTCGATCTCCAGCTCGCCTTCCGACGCGGTCTGTATTCCCATGCGAACTTCGGTGCGAATCATAACAACCTCCTAATATTGAAGTTAATATTACTTTATATAACCAGATACCACGTACGGCATCGACAGTGATGACAAAGGTAACATTACTGATTACTAACGTCAACTCTTTTATTGCTTTAGTCAATCTTTTTGTTTTCACCGACGAGAACGGCGTCATCTATACTTTACCAGGATCCCCGAAGGGAGTCGGATCATGATGAAGTTCAGGTTGAAGCAGCTTTTGGAGCGGCCGGGCTCGCCAAGCCAAGCCGAGCTCGCCCGCAGCATCGGCGTACCCCGGCAACAGATCAACCGTCTCGTCAACGGGGATATCGAACGCATCGATCTCAAAACCCTCGACAAGCTGTACGAAGCTTTGGATTGCGACAGCGTCGAGGAGTTGATCGAGTACCGCAGCGTAGCCGCTCGCCGTGATCCGGATTCTTTCCGAGAGCGCTTTATCGCCGAGCTGGTTTCGCTTACGTTGGCTCCCGTGCAAGACAATCGAGAAGAGATCTATACGGAACCCTCCGTGCGCCAGGCGGCGGAACGTTTCTTCGACGAACACATCTCTCGGGAT
The DNA here is from genome assembly GCA_965217095.1 of Candidatus Latescibacterota bacterium. Taxonomy (GTDB): domain Bacteria; phylum Latescibacterota; class UBA2968; order UBA8231; family UBA8231; genus CAYNZV01. The sequence goes on along the minus strand of OZ244235.1, from coordinate 2,526,079 downwards.
ATCGAGAACGGCGGCCTGCTGGCGTCGTTGCACGCTCGGCTCATGAAGGAGATGAAGGATTTCGTCGGCCGACACGGCGCGCGCGAAGAGGAGATTGGAACCGCCGATCAGGAACACAGAGACGAGGGGCTCATCCAGCTGGTCAGCGAGATACCGGTCGGGGAAAGCAGGAACTCTTCTTTGGGACGGGTCGCGTAGGAGCACAATGTCATTTACGGCGCCAGATCACCCACGGGCCCTGTTTTATTCCCTGTTCGCGGCGTCGCTCTATACAACGTCGGCCGTTTGGTTCGGTGTCATCACGCGTCGTCCCATCGACCCGGTGGTGCTGACCGAAACCGTACTCGGCATGACGTTTCTGGTTTACGGGGTCATCGCCATTCACCGCCTTTTCTGGGTGAACGCGGTGCCACTACTGCACGGCGGATACGGCAGTTTTATCGCTGATGGCAGCGGATCGTCCTGGCTCGCCTTCTTGATTCCAGCCCTGATAATCGGTGGGTCGTCCATCCTGTTCGCGTGGGCCCTCTACCAGTCGGTCAGGATTCGCTTCCGGCTTGCGCCGCTGGTCAAAGTCCCGGTAATTCTTGCAGCCCCGGTGATACTGCACGAATTGCTGCGCCACGCTGCGGGCATCGACATATTCCACGCCGTCGTCGGATTTATGCTTCTCGGTCTGTAATCCAGTTCGGGCCGCGACGGTTCTCGATCTCGAGGCGGCACGATGTTTACGGTCACAGCCGATAAGATCCTTCCAACCACTATCGTCGGCTCCTACCCGCGCCCGTACTGGTTTCGCGAAAGCTTGCGCGGGCGGCCGTTCAAGCTCGCCCTGGCGGATGCCCTCTTCCGCGAGCAGTACCTCGATGCGGTGGCTTGCATTCTGAGCGACCAAACCCGCGCCGGTCTCGATATCCTCACCGACGGCGACGCCCGCTTCGACATGGACGTGGGTGGTCGATCCTGGTTCACCTATACCCTGGAACGTTTGAACGGCGTAGGCGGTCATCGGGACAGCTCACCCGGATGGTCCCAGCGCTTCGATCTGCGTCCCGGGCACATCCTCTGGGAGGTGCAGGAGGCCTACCAGGCGCCCGTCGCGCGGGAGAAGGTGACGGGTGGACCGCTGGAGTACGCCGCTGTGTGGCAAACGGCGCAGCGTTTCTCCGAACGCCCGGTCAAGTTCGGGTCCGTCAGCGCGCAGACCTTGCCCAGCATGTTGTGGAACGAGGCCCACCGGGACGAGCGCGAGATGATCCACGATCTCGCGACAGCGGTGAACACCGAGCTGCGCGCCGTTGCGGCGGCCGGGTGCCAGGTGATCCAGGTCGAGGAGCCGCAGCACCATTTCCGCTCGTTGAATCCACAGACCACTGCCGACGATCTCGATTTCCTAACCGACGCTTTCAACCGTGAGGTGGAAGGCGTTGACGCCGAGATCTGGGTGCACACCTGTTGGGGCAATCCGAACCAGCAGGCGCTGTTCTGGGAACGTCCGAGCTACGAGCCCGCGCTGCGCCATCTGGCGCAACTGAACGCCGACGTCCTGACCTTTGAGTGCGCCAGCACCGGGGGCAAGGATCTGGCGTTGTTCGCCGATCTGCCATCCGACAAGAAGGTGGCCATCGGGGTTGTCAGCCATACCAATACCGTGGTCGAGCCGGCGGAAGAGGTGGCGAAACTGATACGCGTGGCGCTGGAGTTCCTGCCGCCCGAACGGCTTATCATTACCTCCGACTGTGGTTTCGGACGGGAGGGTCTGTCGCGACGCATCGCCTTCTACAAATGCGTTGCCATCGTAGAGGGAACCAATCTGGTGCACAGGGAGCTGGGCATACCCGAGGCGGAGGTGCGGGCAGCGGATGCGAGTCTGGCTTTCAGACCTAATTGAATTCTGCCCATGAGTGCATCCGCCATACAATGTGCCTTCCCGCTTACGGTCCTGCTCGCGGCTGCCGCTTTAGCTGGCCCGACTAACGGCTTCGGCCAATCGTCCGACGGTGCTTCATCCGACGAGATCTCCACCTGGGCGCAGATTCAGCGCGACGTCCTCAATCCGAACTGCACCAGCTGCCATAGCGCCGGCACCTCGTTCGCCCGCCAGTCCGGATTGGTGTTGACCGATGACGTGGCGTTCGCCCAGCTGGTAGATGCGGAGCCACGCAATACCGCCGCTCAGACAGATCGACTGGTGCGTGTCAGCAGGTTGGGGGGACTTCCGGGTATGGAGAAGAGTTTCCTCTGGGAGAAGATCAACGCTCCGCAGCAGGATCATTTCTATAGCGATCATCCACACTATGGCGCGCTCATGCCGCTTGGACAGCCGTTTCTCACCAACGGCCAGCTTGATTTCATCCAGTCGTGGATCGAAGCAGGAGCGCCGGAAGCGGGTGTGGTGGCCGATCCCGCATTGCTGGCGGACAACACGAGGTTCGAACCGCCCCCGTTTGTGGTGCTCGAGCCGCCGCAAGACGGCTTCCAGCTCCACTTGGGACCATTTGACGTGTGGTCGAACATCGATCGCGAGGTTCTTTATTTTGAACCGATGGATACGCCGACGCCGCAATTTATTGCCGGCTACGAAATCTCCATGCGGCCCGGTAGCCACCATTTCATCCTGTACAACTACCCGGGCGACCAATCGACACCTGATCCTGAAGTCTATCGCGATATAAGGGACGCGCGCCGCAGCTCCGACGTCTCCGAAGTCGCGAACCTTTTTCCACTGCGTTATTTCATCGGAACTCAAACTCCATCGGTGAACTACAGGTTTCCCCCTGGCGTCGCTTTGAGACTTCCGCCCGGCTCCGGATTCGATCTGAACTCGCACTATGTGAAAACCGACAACGAGGAGATCTTCGGTGAGGTGTACGCCAATCTCTACACCGTGGACCCGATGGCCGTAGAGTTCGTAGCCTTGCCGGGGCACTTCAGCAACTTCAATATCGATTTGCCGGCGGGTAAGGTTACTACCCTCACCGAGACCTTCGAGTTTTCCGAGAAGAAACATATCGTTCAAATGTGGTCCCATGCCCACGAGAAGATGCTGGAGTTCGGCGTCGAACGGGTGGGCGGCGAGCACGACGGGCAGCTCCTCTACTGGACTAACGACTGGGCGCACCCACCCCTACTGGAGTTCGATCCGCCGCTCACAGTCCGACAGGGGGAAGGGTTCCGGATGATTACCACCTACCACAACTGGACCGATCAGACCATCGGGTACGGTCTGCAGAATTCGGACGAGATGCAGTTCGTGTTTTTCATCTACTATACCGACACCACGGCGGGCCCCGCCGCCTTGATCGACACCGAGCTGCCGGTGCTGGACGAGGGCATTGGATCGGGCTGGAAGATCAATACGACGGCGGCCACCGATCTGGGAACCAGTGAGCCCGGGTACCGCGGCGCCGCAAACGCTTTCAACGCCGCCCCCGCCGGCCCCGGGCGGACTTGGTCTATCAGCTTCGACGCGGAGAATCCGGTGACACCATATGGATATGAGATGCTGAGATTCGCCTTCCATCAAGGGCAAGCCGAGCTCGGGCCGGAAGACCAATTCTCTCTGCATATTGGAGGTGATACTATCGATCTGCTGGGCTCCGATTTCATCGACCCCAACAATACGGGGTGGCAGGTGGCTGAGGTTAGACTGAACGATCGCGAGCTGAGCCAAATAAGGCGCGTTAGGTTGAGGGGAACCTGGCCGGGCACCTTTTACTTGGATGACGTGCACTTCGCCGGCTATCGGAGCAAGGTGGTTTCGGAGACCTTCCGGACCGACGACGCTCTTCCACAATCGCTTCGACTGGAGCCGAACTTTCCCAATCCATTCAACAGTCGAACTGAGATCCGCTTCTCGCTTGCTCTTCCAGCAGAGATTGCGCTCGATCTATTTGACGTCACTGGGCAGAAGGTCAGAACCCTGGCGCGCGGTCCGCGGGGAGCCGGTACCCACCGCGTTCGATGGGACGGTCGCAACCAGCTGGGTCGAGAAATGTCGAGCGGGGTCTACCTCTATCGACTCCGCACCGAGGCGGGCGCGGCATCGCGGAAACTGCTGTTGCTTCGATAGCGCGGCACCTGCCGCGCATCCCTACATGAAATCAAGATACCTGTGGCCGACACCCTTGCGCCCCCTAAACCGCGTCAGTCCTTCCAGCGGACGACCCCCATGTGATAGCGCTGATGATCGGGAATACGTTGACAGTAGTAGGCGGTCACGATGGTGCCGTCTTCCATCTGTACACTGGCAGGATACCCTCCGTCCGTCCCCTGCGGCGAGGCGTTGGCGATCTTAACGTTGGTGCTGAACAGCACCCTTGGAGGATCCCAAGTCATGCCTTCGTCGTTGCTGATGCGTGCGCAGACGCCCAGCATGCCACTATTTCGCACGCCGTAGCTCAGTAGAATCGAACCGTTCTGCAACTGACATAGATGCGCCGGCATGTGCCGCGGCATCGAAGCTGAACCGCGACAAGTCCAGGTCTGGCCGCAATCTCGGGAAGCGAAAATCACCGTATCCCCAACCGGGCGCGTTCGACCAGCTGCCAGCAGCCTGCCGTCTCCCAGGTGCAGCAGGTCGGTTTCGTTGCACGTGTCGGCTTGGATAAGGCGTGCATTGCCCCAGGTGCGGCCGTCGTCTTCGCTGAAGTAGATCCAGGCGCTGTCCGCACCCTCTTCCATCGAATAGCACGAAACACCAAGGCGCCCCTCCGGAAGTTTCACCACATCCCCGAACGGAATGGCGCTCGTGACACCTTTGGGGTAGTTGATGCCAGGCGCGCTGGTCCATGTCTTGCACCCATCTTCTGAGCGGCAGACTATGGCCTCCCGGTCGCCCTGCTCATCGGGGGTCCGGGGGCGATCGAGAATGACACCCTTCGGTGGCGCAAACTTACGGCCAGCAACCAGGACGACGTAGGTGTCTTCGTGGGTCAGGCCGGCGGCCAGATCGCCTCGGCACGTTCCGGGTTCGTTGGCCACGGGGACGGAGAGAAACGACCAGAGTCGGCCGCCGTCGCGGCTGATCCAGCATTCCGAGGATCCTTCCCAGAGCTGGTGACAAGGCTCGCCAAAGATCGCCGCAACGATACTGCCGTCGGGCATGAGAGTGAGATTCGGCCAGGCGCACTTGTCGTCGATGGCGATGTAGCGTTCGAGGATGTCCATGGGTGCCTTTCAGAGAATCAGTTCAGCAGAGAATTCATCAATTGCTTTAATCAAGTGACTGCTATTTCGCTCCGTCCTGCGTATTCGGTGGATGGGCGGTTTCCTCGTCGTTCAGGACTTCAGCCAACTGTTCCAACGCGTCCCATGCGGCAGGAAAACCAGCATATGCAGCTACTTGAAAGATCGCTTCAAATATTTCCTGTACTTGCGCTCCGTTGCGCAATGCCATCTGAAAATTCAGCCGCAGGGCATTCTGGCGTCCCAACGCGGCCAGGACGCAGATACTGCAAAGTGATCTCGTCTTGAGATCGATGCCTCCGCGCGTCCATATTCTACCGCCGACAACGGCAACCACCTCCTTCTCAAAATCTGGGCACACAGACCGAAAACGCGACACCAGGGACTCGATGTTCTCTTCGCCGACCATCTTGGAAAACTGTTCATACCCGTTTTCGTAATCTGTACTCATTTCGCTCCTCCGGCGCTTCGACGCTCATCCGTTCGACATGGTAGTCGTCGACAAACAGGCATTTCAAGCGGTACCTTAGTTGGTCTGTTTTAGCTCACGTACAGCGCAAACAACCGCGGATCCTCCAGCCGCACTCCTCCCCATGTTACGCGCACCCGAATCGGGTGCGCGAACTTCTCCAGCGCCTCTTTGCCCTTCCACTTCACTTGCTGCCGAAGCCCCGATTCATTCACCGGAATACAGTCGTCCCCCGAATAACCGGGCACTGGCCGGAACTGTTTGTCGAGTAGCTCCACCTGCAATTCGGCATGCTCTCCCAAGCGATCCGCATTCACGTAGAGCTTCTTGCCTTCACTCTCGAGCTCCACCGGGCAGGAGATGCAGTGGGGATCGTGCTCGCCGGCCTGAGAGCCGTAGTTGCGGGGACAGGGCGCTATCCAGCCGAAGCGGTCTCGCTCCCAGGTAGCTACCCATACCCCGGTCAGTGACTTTGGGTTTGCATCGGTCCAGGTGGAGCTTTCCTCCCGCCAGATGCTATACCAGTAGACCGTGCGGTCGCCAATATTGGCCCAGGCGTTGCGCTGAATCAGCCGTGGCGCCGCGAAGGTGTCGTAGGTGGAGCCGCGAATTTCGTAGGAATGGACCATCTTGAAACCGGGGATCGGCTCGGTGAAATGCAGCGCGTCGTGACTGACGGCAAATCCCAAGTCAAGGACCACGTCGCGGCGGTCGTTGCTGGCGCTGCGGTACTGACCGTAGAGACCTACCAGCAGGTTGCCCCGGTTCCACGTTGCCACGCCCTCGTGGATCTGCTCTCCCGAGTGTGCATCGAACGACTCCGGCGCCCGTGGCGGGATCGGATCCCGTCGCAGACTCATGGCGGCGGCATGGGTCCAATGGATGAAATCGTAGGAGGCGAAGGTGACCACGATGCGTTTGTTGGCGTTCTTGATTGGGTGGGGAATGGGACGGTTCATCGGTGATGGCCCGCCCTGCCCATTGATGTAATAACAGTCGCCCCACTTGCAGATGTTGCCCGCTTCGATGCCGGTGCCGAAGAGGTCGCCGTTCTCGGTGGCGCGTACCCAGTGCAGTCCGTCGGCGCTGAACGAGGTGCTCACCCGCATGGCGCCGGCGCCGGAATAGAACAAAGATTTGAAACGGCGCTGGGGATCGGGATCCTCTGGGTCGTAGATCATCCACTCGCCGCAGGGGCCGGCGACCTTGTTGTTCTCCTTGCTGCCGTTCACCTCGGTCAGGCCGAGAATCGGCCGCTCCCAGTTGAAGCCATCCTTGGATGTGGCGTAGAGACCCTCGTGTCGTTTTCGGTGGTCGTCGCCGCCGGTGTACCACATGCGGTACTCGCCATCGATGAAAAAGACCTGGGGGCAGATGATCTCGGTGGAGTCCAGCGCGCCGGGGGGGCCGTAGGTGAGTACCGGGCCCTCCGGGTGCCGCTCGTCCATGTCGATGTTGTGGCCGTAGTCCATCTCCGCTTTGTTGGTGCGGCCGGATTGCAGGTTGAGAATGAGGTCGCGCTGGAAAGGCATGCTCTTGTTATCGAACGGAAAGAGTACCGCCTCGTCGATGTAGCGTGGTGTGATTCCGTTTAAAACATTCATTGTCGAGTATTTCCTTTAGTTGACGTAGACGGCGAAGAGACGGGCATCCTCCGGGCGCAACCCCTCCCAGTTGACGCGAACGCGAACGGGGTGGCCGAACTCCTCGAGCTTGTCCTTGTTGCGCCAGCGCACCGGCAGGCGCAATCCGGGCTCCTCCAGTAGGACGCAGTCGTCTCCCGAATAGCCAGGGATCGGGCGGAACTCACGATCCAACAGCTCGACGCGGAGCTGGCTGTGTTCGTTGAGACGGTCTGCGTTGACGAACACCTCGCCCTCGCGGTCGAGTTCCACCGGGCAGGTGACGAAGTGAGGTTCGTAGTCGCCGGCCCCCCAGCTGATGTCGCGCTCGCACGGCTTGAAGTAACCGAGCCGGTCCCGTTCCCAGGTAGCTACCCATACCTGCGCCAGCGAGCGCGGGTTGTCCAAAGACCACGCGCCGTCGTGCCAGACGGAGGATTCCTGGCGCCAGACGCTGAACCAGATAACGGTGCGGTCGCCGATGGTGGCCCAGGAGTTGTGCATCAGCCGGGGTGCCGCGAACCCTTTCCCTTCGGGTCCTCTGATCTCGTAGGAATGCACCATCTGAAAATCGGGGATCGGCTCCTTGAAATGCAGAGCGTCGTGGCTGATGGCGAAACCGAGGTCCACCACCACGTCGCGGCGATCGTTGCTGGGGCCGTGGTACTGGCCGTAGAGACTGAGCAGCACATTGCCGCGATTCCACGGCACCATGCCTTCGTGGATCTGCTCGCCGGCATGGCATTCGAAATTTTCCGGCGGCTGTGGCGGAATCGGGTCGCGGCGAAAGCTGTTCGCCGGAGCGTGGGTCCAGTTCTTCAGGTCGTAGGAAGCAAAGGTTATGACCGTGCGTTTGGAAGCGAGGGAGATCGGGTGGGGCAGCGATCGGGTCCAGGCGGAAGGACCGTTCTGGCCGTTGATGTAATAACAGCCATCCCACTTGTATATCGAGGCGATCTCCATGTGGATCCCGCCGAACACCCGCCGGTTCTCGCCGGTTGAGGTCCAGTGCAGCCCATCCTTGCTGACAGAGGTGTTCTCGCCATTGCTGCTGACTGATTTGAACGCGTATTCCTCGTCTTCCGGTTCGTAGAACACCCACTCGCCGCATGCCTCTTCCACCAGGTTGTTATTGGTGTTCCCGTTCATCTCCCTCAACCCCAGCTTCGGTTTCTCCCAACTGAAACCGTCTTTAGAAGTGGCGTAGAGCCCGGTGCGCCGCTTGCGATTGTCGTCCGCGCCCAGGTAGTACATGCGGTACTCGCCATCGACAAAGAACACGTTGGGACTCAGGACCTCGGTGGAATCGGGAGAACCGGGAGGACCGTAGGTTACCACCGGACCTTCCGGGTGACGATCGTCCATATCGATGTTGTGCCCGTAATCCATCTCCGCCTTGTTGGTGCGGCCAGATTGAAGGTTGAGCAGCAGGTCCCGGGTAAATGGCACGCTGCATTCGTCAAAAGGAAAAAGCACCGCTTCATCGACATTATCGATGGGGCTCGTGTTCAGTACGCGCATGTGTTGGTTCTCCGTATTTTGCCAGGGTGTACGGTCGCCGGCACCGCGCCGGCACGGTCTAACGGTCTCTTGCGAAGTTGGGTCTGGAAGGGGTTGTCGTTGCCCCAACTGCGGCCGAAAATCAGCACAATTCATCTTCTGAGTTCAAGTACGGCAGGCGGGGCGCGGGTAAGTTCGCTTTACCGGCACCCATGACTCCGGGACTTCACTATATTACACCGACCGTTTGCGGCGGCCGTTGCTTCCAGACAGCAGCCAGCGAGCCCACTCTTATTAAAACCAGCCCCTGCAGCATGGCCCAGGCAGTCTGTTTGCGGCGGCCGTTGCTTCCAGACAGCAGCCAGCGAGCCCACTCTTATTAAAACCAGCCCCTGACCTTACGTTCAGCGAACCACCGGCGGCAACCGTAGAAACATTCGCTCATGGCCTCAAGTGACATCGAAACGGTAAGCCCCGATTCCGGCTTCCAGCTGCCCAAGGAGAGGATCTACCGTGGAATGCGGTATTGCGCCATCCTCACCGTGGCCGGTCTCGCCGTCTTGTTCTACGCCACGGCAACGCGGCAGACCGTTGAAGCGCTCCGCCATCTGGACGTGCAGTTCATTTTGTTGGCGGCGGCCCTCAAAGGGGTCGATGTCGCACTGGGGGCGTGGCGCACCTTTTTGCTGGTGCGCCGATTGAAACCGGGCATATCGCCATCGCTGTGTATCCGGGGGCAACTGGCCAACGAGTTCGGCGCCGCTGCCACCCCGGGCCAGAGTGGTGGTGGGCCGGCTTGGATCTACATCATGTACCGCGGGGGGATTCCTATTTCCGGCGCCGTGGCTAGCAGTGTCCTCATCTTCTTATCGACGCTGGCCTTCTTTCTGGTTGCGACCACGCTGTCGATGGTGGTATTGGACGATCTGCTCAGCACCCAGCCACCCTTCTCCTGGCTCCGCTACGGCTTTCTGGTTTGCATCGGATTGTTCTGCGCTCTCTTCTTCAGCCTGTGGAAGCCCCACATGGTGGAAAGCGCTATCGAGGCGGGGATTCGAATCGCCCGTCGCAAGCCAGGCCGCTGGCGCGACCGTCTGGCCCGTTGGGGCGAGGGGCTGGAAGGCTCCATCCACAAGTATCAGGAACACGGATTGGTGTTGTGGCGCGAACACCGTTCGTCCGTAGTGGCAAGCTTCGTGATCACCAGTTTCTACTATCTGAACCGGCTGAACCTTTCCTACTTCCTCTTGCGAGGCCTGGGTCTGGAAGTTGATTACCTCACCGCCCTGGCTCTCCTGGCGCTGCTGCGTTTTGCCTTATACTTCATCCCGACCCCTGGAGGCAGCGGCGTCGGGGAAGTTACCATCGGCGCCATCATGGCCACCGTGATGCCATTACATCTATTGCCTATCTACGCGGTCTTGTACCGCGCCTTCCACCTCTTCCTTCCAGCCACATTGGGGGCTTGGGTGCTCATCACGGAACTGAAAGCCGGCGGCAAGAAGCACTAGGCAGCTCGAACAGGCTCCTACTCACCTACTAGATCGATTACCACCTGTTTTCGGTCTCCTTTGAGCCCCTTCTCTTTGATGCTCATCAGCTCCACGGTTTCAGGATCGAGCTCGATACCGGCAGCCTTCGCCATCTGCAGGTCTTCTTCGTAACCGGCACGGTAATAGTCCTGCGGGGTAAAGCCGTAAAACATGACCACACGATCGCGATCGGTCGGTTGCCATTTGTGCGCTGCATGCACCAACCTTAAGGGCATGATGATCATGTCGCCGGCATTGGCGGTCACCGTTATCGCCCCCTCCATATCCAGCGGGTACGGATTCTCCTTCGGATAGTAAAACTCAGACTTGTGGGATCCGGGAATGATGACCAACCCTCCGTCCCCGGGCCGAACGTCGGTCAGGTAGAGGAAACAGGAGAACAGATCGCAGAATATGGATTTGGTGCCGTAGTTGCCGAAAAAACCGGGGGCATCCTCGACGCGATACCGATCGATTTCTTTCTGACAATGGAATTTATGGTCGGAGTGTTTGGCCCCGTTCACCATCATGAGGCCGCCATGCAGACGGGGCATATTGTTCAACAGGGCACAGGCGTAACCCAGGATCCGCGGGCTGCGGGGCAACCGCTCGAGAAGCTTGTCGAACATGAACGCACCGCGATATTTGTCGCCGTACCCGGAGTCCTGATACAGTTCGGGGTGCTCCTTGATAACTCGCTGTGAAGCCTTGAACGCCTTCTCGATCGTCGGTTTGTCCACCACCTGCTCGACCTTGAGATAGCCAAAGGTATCGAAGAAATACAGTTCCTCATCCGTCATACATTTGTCTGCCATGGTGTCCCCTCATTGCGTTTGGCGATTCGGTTCGTCTCACGATGCGTTCGTTTCAGGCGCTACGCCTCGACGAATATCCCTTTCGCCCCAGAGCCCAAGCGCCTGATTGAGGTAATCCTTGCACGCTTGCGCCGATGATCGCGCTGGATAACAACTGAAATCGAAGTCGTCGGTGATCCAACCGTCGTATCCCGCAGCCCTCAACACGCGAGTGACCGACTGAAAATCGACAAGTCCGCGCCCCAACTCAACCCAGCGACCCCGTGAGTCGACGTCGTAGGCGCCGTTATCGGAGGGTGCCACTGGCCCGCCTGGCCACAACTCACCCTGCGGCCTGCCGTCGAAGGTGACGTCTTTGAAATGAATGGTATCGATGCGGTCCACGTAGCGCTCGATCGTTTCGAGGACGTCGAAATCGCCCAACGCCAACTGCCCTAGGTCGGGACAGAAACGCACCAGTTCCGGATCGCTCAATTCCATCAGGCGGTGCAGCGGCGCCTGCACCTCGAAGATGCTGCCCCAGTGCTGGTGCCAGGACATGGTGAGGCCGCAAGAGCGAGCGTAGGTCCCCAACTCGTTGGCGGTATCGGCGATCAGCTTGATATGGTCATCCAGCTGCGCGGCAGTCGTCCCCTCCTGCTTTTGCCCGCCATCGAGGAGGGCGTATTGCGTGCCCAATTCGGCACTGAAGCGGCAACGCCGTTTGAATTCAGCAATACCCTCTGCGAGTTGATTGGGCTCTTGGAAGGTGATGCCGGTGTAATAACACGACAGCTCCAGATCGTGCATGCCCAACAGTTGCCGAAGCTCGCCGACTTTGCCTTCATACTGGTCGATTAGAAACGGGAAACACATTTCGAAGCCGTCGAACCCAACCAGTGCCAGCTCGTCCAGCATGCGCGGAAAGTTTTCGAAGTGATTGTCCATCAACCAGAGCTGGGTGCCAAATCCGATCTTCATACACACTCCATTCCCTGCGCGAGAGGCGTTGGTGGTTGCTGCGCGCGTCGAAAATATCTTACAATAGCTGGGCCCAATCCAGGGTGACCGGTAAATGCAGGAGGACGGAGTGTCCAGAAATAGCCTATTTGCCATGTTGGGTCCGGGGATTCTCGTTGCTGCGACCGGTGTGGGCGCCGGCGATCTTGCCACCGCAGCCTTCGCGGGCAGCAAGCTTGGGGTGGCTGTCTTGTGGGCCGTCGTGCTGGGAGCATGTATCAAATATCTACTTACCGAGGGGTTGACCCGGTGGCAGCTCGCTACCGGAGAAACCCTGTTGGAAGGTTCCATGTCGCGACTGGGTCGGCCGGCGCAGTACATCTTCCTGATCTACCTGTTGTTGTGGAGCTTTATGGTTGCCGCGGCCCTCATGAGCGCTTGTGGAGTGGCCGCTCACGCCATTCTGCCCCTCGCCCCTACGCCCGCCACCGGCAAGATCATTTACGGAATCATCCTCAGTCTTCTGGGCGTTCTCTTGGTCCGGGTCGGCGGTTATGGGCTCTTCGAAAAGGTGATGAGTTTTTGCATAGGTCTCATGTTCGTGACGGTTGTCGTGGCCGCGTTTCTGTTGGCCCCGGGGTGGGGATCCATCCTGAAGGGGCTGGCATGGCCTTCGATACCGGACGCCTCCGGGTTGGCATGGACCATCGCTTTGATGGGAGGGGTAGGAGGCACCGTTACCGTGCTCTGCTACGGATATTGGATACGTGAGGAAGGGCGGTTCGGCTCCGATAGCCTGCGGCTGTGCCGCATCGATCTCGGCGTCGGCTACTTGATGACCGCCCTCTTCGGGTTGGCGATGGTGATTATCGGCAGCACCATCCAGGTGGAAGGGCGAGGGGCGACGCTCGTTATAAGATTGGCCGAGCGCCTGGGTGAGGAGCTGGGGCCAGTGGGCCGGTGGGCCTTTCTGCTGGGTGCATTCGGTGCGGTATTCAGCAGCCTGTTGGGGGTCTGGCAGAGTGTGCCGTATCTATTCGCTGACCTGTGGGGAAAAATCAGGGCGCCCGGGACCAAAACCAACGAGGTGGGAACGGACTCGCCCGCGTATCGCTGGTATCTCTTGGGCCTCGCTCTGCTTCCGATGATCGGCCTGTGGGTCGGTTTCGCCAAGATGCAGAAGCTGTATGCCATTGTCGGCGCCCTCTTCATGCCGATGCTGGCCCTGGTGCTGCTGTTGTTGAATGGTCGAACGAAGTGGATTGGGGAGCGCCACCGGAATCACCCCGTCTTGTCGGCGGCGCTGGTGTTGATCCTTGTGTTCTTTCTGATGGCTGGGGGGTTGTCGGTCCAGAAAGCGCTGGGTTAATTGGCGACGACTCGAAGCGGCGAGGGGAATCTCGCTCTCCTGGGTGTAGACCTGGGTGCGGTCGTAGTGCCGCAACTCCGGCGGCAGGTCGGCCTGCTCAGCCAGATGCCGCCTGGAAATCAGGAGGCGGATTCGTCGGAGCTCATGCCGATACGAAAACCTACCGTATCGCGAGTCGCCGATTCTGGACAGCTGGCGCGATGGGTTACCCGCAAGCCAGCTCGGGTTTCGCCAAAGCTGCCCCCACGGATGACATGTTCCTGCCCCCCGTCCGGGCCTCTTGGATTCGACGGCGGACTCGTTTTATAGAACTCCTCGTCGAAACAATCCCAGCACCATTCGTAGACATTCCCCGACATGTCCCAGATACCAAAGGAACTCCTGCCCTCGGGAAACTCATTGACTGGAGTGGTCATACCGATCGCGTTGTTCGAGTTGCAACGCTCGTTCTCGATAAAACGGTCTCCCCAGGGATAGGGGAAGTCCTCGGGACCCTTCGCCGCCCTTTCCCACTCGGCCTCGGTCAGCAGGCGGGCGCCACACCATTCCGCGTAGGCTCTGGCGTCGATCCAGGAGACGTTGACGACAGGGTGTTGGCCCATCCCGGTGGGGAAGGTGCCCATCTGCCAGTGGATGGGCGCCTTGTACCCGGTGCAGTTGACAAACTCTTTGTAGTCCTGGTTGGTTACCGGAAATTTGCCGACGTAAAAGGTGCTGATGTGTACGGTGTGGGAGGGCAGCTCGTTCTTCGGACTGTCCTCATCGGGACCTCCCATCACGAATGTGCCAGCCGGAATCTTGGTCATTCGCCTTCTGTTGGCATCCGGCAGAACCTCTTTGCGACGTTCCTCCAGTTCGCCCCACTCCGCATCCATCATTTCCATGTTGCGGCTCAAATCCGTTTCGTCTTCCTTGAGCTGCTCGAGGCGCTGTCGCAGCTCGGTCCGCCGGCGATCCTGGGAGTCGATGCGCTCTAACAGCTTCTGCTGCGGCTTGTTAAAGTTCAACAGCTCGATAACGAAGAAAAGCATCAATGCGGCGGTGAGGATCCACCACAGCCATTCGCCGCTTTCAAACATGGGGTTGCTCCATCGGACTCAACTTAATGATCGCCGGTGCCTTCGCCACGTGGCGAACGCCATCACGCATAATAAGAAGACACAAAAGCCTCATCCAGACAAGATTTGCATTTGACTCCTTCGTAATATGGCCGAAAATTTCCCGTTTCCAGTCAGAGCGGATCGCCGGATAGACGATTACCGCGGCGACGCCAAACACGGCAAAGCGGCACTGGAGATCATGATGGGGTTGTACGAGTCAGCGCGGATGCACGAGCGGGTTGCGTTGCCGTTGCAGACTCGGGCAAATCCGTTGGATGTGGCGGTTGAATCGGGGGTTATTCCAGTGGAACGGCCCGGGGTCTGGGATGAGCGCTCATTCCTGGTGCGCGGCGAATCGATGAGCTGGCTCGAGCAGCGGTAGACGAGATCGGTTCGCCGCGGGGAGATCTGCGGATCTCAGGTCACCTCGTCGTCCGCATCCATGGCGATGCGAAAGCCGATGGTATCGCGGGTAGTGGTTTCGGGACAACTGCCCCGATTGGTAACGCGCAACCCCGCCCTCGTCTCCGAGAAGCTGCCTCCGCGAATCACATGCTCCTGACCACCGTCCGGTCCCTTCGGGTTGGATGCGGGGCTGGATCGGTAATACTCGTCGTCAAAATAATCGTTGCACCACTCGTAGATATTGCCCGACATATCCCATATGCCAAACGGGCTGCGGCCTTCGGGAAACTCGTTCACCGCTGTCGTCATGCCGATGGAGTTGCTCGAATTGCAACGCTCGCCCTCCACGAAACGCTCGCCCCACGGGTAGGGCCACTCTTCCTGGCCCTTCGCCGCCTTCTCCCACTCCGCTTCGGTGAGCAGGCGTCCTCCCGACCAATCGGCAAAAGCTCTAGCGTCGATCCACGAGACATTTACCACCGGGTGTTGGCCCATGCCCGTGGGAAAGGTGCCGCGCTGCCAATGGATGGGCGGTTTGTAACCGGTGCAGCTGATGAACTCCTTGTAATCCTGGTTGGTCACCGGAAACCTTCCGATATAGTAGGTGCTGACATGCGCCGGGTGGGCGGGGAGCTCATTCTTGGGGCTGTCCTCCTCACGACCGCCCATGATGAATGAGCCGGCCGGTATCTGCGTCATGCGCCGAGTGTTGGCTTCCGGCAGAATCTCCTTTCGGCGCTCATCGAGCTCGGTCCAGTTGATATCCATTTCCTCCAGCCGCCGGGCAAGATCCCCCTCGTCTTCTTGTATTTGTGCCAAGCGCTGCCGCATTTCGCTGCGCCGCAGCTCCTGGGAACCGATGCGTTCCATCAACTGTTGCTGCGGTTTGTTGAAATCCAGCAACAGAATAACAAAATACAACATGAAACCGGCCGTAAGAATCCACCAGACCCATGAACTACCTTCAAACATGATCCAACTCCGACTGTGTTGTTGCGACAACTGCCCCAACGGTTTACGGCTCCGAGTCCACGATCTTACACCCGGACAACAAATTTAATACAATTGGTCAAGTTTCATCACTATATTTTTTCCGAGCTGAGAATCGACTGATTAGCTGACCTCGAGAGAGAATGGCAAGAAACCCGTATCTGAATCGTTCTATGATCCGCTCTGTCGACCAGTTCTTCGGTAGACAACGGGAAGTAGAGCGCATTATGTCGCGTCTGGGTGCCGATCCGCCGCAGTCGATTTCGATCGTCGGTGCCCGCCGTGCCGGCAAGTCATCCCTTATCTGGCACATTGCACAGGAGGAGATTTACGCGCGTTATCTCGATGTACCCGGCCGCTATGTCTTCTTGGCGTTCGATTTCCAAGGGCAACAACATCTTGACCAATCCGGCTTCTGCCGGGTTTTGGGTGAACACCTGAAGGCAGCTTGCGGCGACCGCATTTCGATTCCGGATCTGGACAGTTTTGGCGCCATGGAGACCGCCGTGCGCAATCTGAGCGCGCAGGATCTGCGACTGGTCTGTCTTTTCGACGAGTTCGAAACGGTGACGCGGAATCCCGGATTCGGGGAGGAGTTCTTCGGTTTCTTGCGCGCACTGGCCAATTCTCATCCCGTCGCGTTTGTGACCACGTCACGCCGTGCATTGCAGTCTCTTTGCCACACCAGCGAGATCTCCGAGTCGCCGTTTTTCAACATCTTCGCTCAGATCGGCATCGGTAAGTTAGACGAAGCGAGTTCCAGAGAGCTGATCGCCCGGCCCTCGAGCGAAGCTGGAACCCCACTTTCCGACTACGAGGAGGCGCTCGTCGATCTGAGCGGACACCTTCCCCTGTTCCTCCAGATGGTGTGCGCGGCTGCGTTCGAGTGTTTGAATGAACGGCGCGACGGCGGTTTGGATGAGAGCTTCCTGGAGCAGCGCTTCATGGAGGAGGCCAGTTCCCATTTCCATTATATATGGGAGCATTTCAGAGATGACGAGCGAGAAACTGTTGTGAAGCTGGCAGGCGGCACCCTCTTCAGCGACATGCGCTCGATTTCGCGTTCACTACAGGAGGACGGTTTCGTGCGCGAGATCGAAGGCCGCCCGAGACTCTTCTCGACCGCATTTGCAGAATTCGTGCGGGAGCGAACGCCGCCCGCCGCTGCAGGTAACGAGGCCGTTGCAGGAGGCGATTCAAATAAACGTCCTCTGGTCGCGGAATCGCCTGTCGTCGGAGCGCGACAGCAGTCGGGGCTTGAGCCGCTTCCTGACGGGGAGGACCCGTTCCCGCAAATCGTCGGTCGCAGCACGGCCATTCGCCTGGTGTTCGCGATGATGAAAAAAGCTGCCGAAGCAGATGATACGGTCCTGCTCACCGGTGAAACCGGTACTGGAAAGGAGCTGGTGGCCCATTGCATTCACGAGAGCAGCCAGCGGAGAAACGGTCCCTTTGTGCCGGTTAATTGCGGTGCCATCGCTGAGCATCTCCAGGAGAGCGAGCTATTTGGCCACAAGAAGGGCGCATTCACGGACGCCGGTTCGGATCGCGAGGGTTTGTTCGAAGCCGCCAACGGAGGAACCTTGTTTCTCGACGAGATCGGCGAGTGGGAAGCGCCACTCAGGTCAAACTGCTGCGGGTACTGCAAGAAGGAGAGGTCCGGCGGGTAGGCGAGAATCAAGCCCGCAAAGTAGATATCCGGCTGATTTGCGCCACCAATCGCAACCTTGAGGCGGCGGTCAGCGGCGGCGGATTTCGAGAGGATCTCTACTACCGCCTATATGTGCTGGCGTTGGAGCTACCGGCGCTGCGCGACCGCATGGCAGATATTCCGCTTCTGGTCGACTGTTTTCTGGAAAGGTATGCGGCGGGTATCAGCGACGATGCCCTGGTCCGCCTCAAAGCGTACGCGTGGCCGGGAAATATTCGCGAGCTCGAGAATCAGTTGACCAGCGCTCGAGCCATGGCGGGAGGAAAGGCGATAGGTCCCCAACATCTGTGGCCGCGGGTAGCGGGTGCGAAGCCCAGCTACTGCCCCGAGGGTGCCGGCACCGCCATCGACCGGAATCTGACCTTCAAAGAAGCGCGGGAACAGTTCGATCGTACTTATATTGAGACGCGTCTGGCGGAATTCGACTGGGAGATGAGCGCGACGGCAGAAGCGCTGGGAATCTCCCGGAGCCGGCTCTACGAGCTGGCGAAGCGGTATGGACTCAAGCGAGACTGATCGAGGAATCTGCAGAAAGCGACAGGTACCCTCAGCGGAAGCTCGAGCCGTCCAATGCTCATCGACCGCTTGTGTCGCCGCCGTTAACTCCTTGAAAATATTAAACTAAGCATATGTTCCGTCGTCAATCGCCGAGTCTGGAAAACAGGACTGGCGTCACCGGACTGTCCTGAATCCCGGACACGGTGGATTTGGGGATACTGGCGCAATAACGCTAACTGTCCGTGATTTAAGTGACTTATGAATGATCTTGCGCTCCACGAGTGGAATGGCACGGCCTTTGCCATAGCACAATCGAGGTTTTCTATCGGCCCTCTTGCTATTGCGCCCAGGCGTCGCCTGATACCAAATTGGATGCCCAAATTCAAGAAATTCCATTGAAGCGTGATATGGCATCTTCCGAGACGAGTAGCACCTTCATACCTATTAGCCCCAATCCGTTCATTACGGGCAATCCGGTACGCGACCCCAGTCTCTTTTTCGGCCGCGAGGATGACTTCGCTCACGTACGTCAGCGCCTGATCGCCGAATCAGAGGGCATCGTCATGCTGTTCGTCGGCGAGAGACGCAGCGGCAAGACCTCCATCATGTTTCAGATCCTCGATGGCCGCCTGGGTGAGGAGTTCCTGCCGATCTTCATCGACATGCAGCAGATTGCGGGGGTCGTCGGGGACAACGACCTGCTGGGTCGCATCGCCGAGTTCACCATCGAGCAGATCGGCGACCAGCGGCTGGTCGCCGATTACTACGATTTCGGGCAGGGCCGGTGCTCACCTTCGATCGCCTGTTGGATGACATCCATCAGATCTTCCCCGAGCGGCGCCTGGTTTTCCTCGTCGACGAGGCCGAAATCCTGCAAGTCAAGGAAACGCGCGAGGAGATCACCAACGCGGCATTGATGTATCTCTCGAACATCCTCGAGAGTCGGAAGGTGTCGTTCTGCTTCACTGGATCCAGCGGTCTGGCCGATTCGGGGAGCGTCGGTTGGCGGCGCCTGATCAGCAAAGGTGAAGCGCGCGAGATAACCTTCCTGAGCAAGACCGACACCTTGCGCCTGATCCAGCGCCCCGTGGAGGGCCGCGTGTTCTATGGCGAGGGCGTGATGGATGGGATCTACGACCTCACCTTCGGCCATCCCTTTTATACCCAGGTGATATGCACTAACGCGGTGGACTATCTCAACGAGGTGCAGCGCAACGATCTCGATCTCGACGGTCTTCAGGAGGTGGTGCGCACGATTGTCGACAATCCGCCGCCGCAAATGATGTACGCCTGGGACGAGCTCAGCAGTACCGAGCAGCTATGCCTATCGCTGTTGAGCGAGGAAAGCGACAAGGGCGCAATCACGTCGCAGGAACTGGTCGATACGATCAAGGAGAACAACTATCCACTGCAGCTGAAGTCGGATGCGTTGCACAAGTCGCTGGAGGATCTCTACGGACACAAGGTACTCGAGCGCAGCGACGAGGGCGGGTATCACTTTCGCGTCGATCTTTTTCGCCAGTGGATCCTCCAGGCACGGTCCATTTGGAGCCTCGTCGAAGAGCAGGCCCCGCGCAAAGGCCGGCGGGTGATCTGGGCGGCAGCCGGTGTTGCTGCTTTCGTACTGGCGGCCGGTTTGGGTTTCTTCTTCTCGAGGTCCACCGAAACAAGCGTGCAGGGGGCTGGACCGGCGGCCATTCAGAGCGGGAACATGTGGGTCGAGTCGAATCCGCGCGAGGTGCAGGTCCTGGTAAACGGCAAGGTCAAAGCTGCCATGGCGCCGGTGATGATCTCCGATCTCGAGCCGGGAACCTACAAACTGGAGGTCAAGAAACCCAAGTATCACACCTGGACGCGCGAGATAGCCATCGCAAATGGGAAAACAGATAGCCTGCACGCAACCCTCGTGCGCCAGACCGGATCCCTCAACGTGCGCTCTCAGCCCGTCGGGGTGTTGGTGCAGGTCGAAGGCGAGGTGGATACCAGCGCTCTCACCCCGTTAGAGAATCTGGCATTGCCCACCGGGGTGTACCAGGTAACGATGCGCCAGAGCGGTTACGTGGAGCAGCGGCGCAAGGTTAATATCGCCGCGGGTGCCGCGGCGGAGGTGTCGTTCGAGCTCCGTGCCCGGGTCGGCAACATCTACGTCGATTCGCAGCCGCGCGGTGCGCTCATCCTGGTCGACGGAGCGTCGACTGGATCGAAGACCCCGTCGCTTCTCGAAAGCCGTTCGGTGGGGGGGCCAAGATCGCGTTGCGCCTCGCCGATCATCAGTCGCGAGAAACCCAGATCGAGGTCGCCCTCGGTCGGACGGATACCGTCCGCCTCAATCTCGAGCTGAGCCCCACCCGGCTGCAGCTAACCAGTGTTCCTCCCGGGGCGAATATTTTATCGATGGCAATGCCCTAGGTCAAACGCCCAAGGCGATCGAGGTCAAGTCGGGCCATCACCGGATCCAGCTGGTAAAGGAGGGGTACGAGTCGCATGAATCGGAGCAGGAATTCCAACCGGGCCGATCGTACCAACCTCGGGTTACGCTGGAGGCTCAGTACGGCTGGGTGCGCATCGTGAAACCGCTTTTCGGTACGGTGATCGTCAACGGCTCGGACGAACACACGGTGCCACCGGGAGATATTCAACTGCAGGTTGGCTCCTATACGGTCGCTACCAAAGGACAAAAAGCGCCGAACACGGTCCACATCACCAAGGGTGATACAGTAAAGGTGTCATTGCCATGAGGTATTTCGGTCTGATCATCGCCATCGCCGCGATCGCTGTGAGCGCCGTTCCAGCCTGGAGCCAGGACGCGCCACTCGATCGGGCGATCACCCGATTCTACGAAGGGGAGTGGGAACAATCGATCGGTGCGTTGAATGGTCTGCTCGAAGACGCGACGATGACGTTGGACGACCGCTCGAGGGCCCGCAAGTTCGTTGCCCTGGGTTATATCCTGCTGGGGCGTGACGAAGACGCAGTAGGGGTCTACAAACAGATCGTGCGCGACGATCCCTCCTTCGACATGGATGCGCTTGCCCTCGAGGGGGGCGAAACCCCGGGCGAAGCAGTGCGGTTTTTCGGTCAGGCAATACTCGAGGTGCGTCAAGAGGAGATGCGAGCGCGGGAAGCCCAACTGGCGCGGACCTCGCGTCGTGGTGCCCTGTTGCGCTCGGCGGTCCTGCCCGGATGGGGTCAACGTTACCAGGGGTATCGGGGACGCAGTTTCGTGATGATGGGGGCCACCGCCGTGGCGGCCGTCTATGCCGTCTCGGCGGAAAACTCATACCAAACAGCAAAGGATGACTACGACAAGGCGCGTCCCGGTGCGGACTTCGAGGATCTGTTCGACGAGTATACGCGCAAGTCTGATCAAGCCGATGTGGCCCTCGGCATTCTCGGGGCAGCCTGGCTGTTCAACGTAATGGATACGGTTTTCCAAGGGCCAAACCTCGAGCGCCCCAGTGGCGGTCTCCTCCTGCGAACGGGATTTCGGCGCAAGGAGCTGAGGCTGGTCTACAGTATGGGGTTTAAAGGAGCTGAGGCTGGTCTACAGTATGGGGTTTAAATGAAAGTGGAGTCGATCGTGGACAATCCATATGTACACCGTCGCCCCGTAACGGGCAGCGCGGGTTTCTTCAACCGCACCTCAGAGATCAGGCGCATCTCATCGCGGGTGGCGGCGGACCGTCCGCAATCGGTCTCCATCGTCGGCGAGCCGGGTATCGGCAAAACTTCTCTGCTCAACTGGCTGTGCGACCCCACTACCCAGGAAGAGTATCTCGACAACCCCGCATCCTACGTGACGCTGCTTCTCAGCCTTGGATCCGAATCGCCTGAGTCACCGGAAGCCTTCTTTGCCCGCGTGAAGGAAGGTCTCGAATCCACCGACAGCGGAACGATGGAACCCAGCTACGACGGGTTCAACGAGCTTGTTAAACTGTTGATGCAGGAGCAAAGGAAGTTGGTGCTGTTCTGCGACGACTTCGGCGTTATCACCCAGAACAGGAACTTCCCGCTGGACTTCTTTTCGTTCATGCGCTCTTTGGCCAACAGCAACGACATTGGTTATGTGACTACGTCCTCGGCACCGCTACAAAAACTGTGCTACACGCAGGACATCGAGGAATCCCCCTTCTTCAACATCTTTACGACCGTCAATCTCGAATCGTTCAAAGCCGATCAATCGAGGCGTCTGGTGGAGGAGCCGGCACAAGCGGCGGGCAGTCCCTTCGGTCAGGGAACGGACTGGGTGCTGGAACTGGGTGGTAACCTGCCCTATCTATTGCAGGCTACGGCCAGCATCGCGTTCGACGCCCGGGCAAACGGCGGAATTCAACACAAAGGTTTGGGTGATGCCGCTGCCAAGGAAGTGCATCGATACCTGGAAACCTTGTGGAACGAGGCGTTTTCGGAAGTGGAGCAGGAGGTGATGCGTCGCCTCTCCAATGGCAAATCGATCGAGCGCCGTTTGGAGTTTGCCGCCGAGGCGCTGGAGCGCAACGGTCATCTGCGAAAAGCCGGCTCCAGCTATGAGATTGCCGCAGGCCTGTTCTCTCGTTTCGTCAAGAGCCGGAGCGGCAGTCTGCTGAAACGTCTGTTCGGCTAAGGGGTTGCTAGAGTTTGATGGCTGCGACGATGACGCCGGCGAGACCGATCATGGTCGTAAGCAGGATCGTAAAGCGGGAATCGATGCGCTGGTTGAGCGAAGCACCCATTTGGTCGAAGCGAGTATGAATCGCATCGAACCGCTGGTCAACGGAAGCAGCGGCTTCGTCGAAGCGTTTATGGACCGCATCGATGCGGACATGTGTTCCGCGAATTTCCTGGCGAAGATCCTGAATGTCTTGTCGCAAGTAGGAGATGCCCCAGTGGAGCTCTTCGGGCGGTTGAGGTCTCATCGAATCGGCGTCGGTCAAGACTCAGGTCCTTTGTAGATATGCTGTGTACGAAGATACGAAAGCACAATGAGTGCTGCCAACATGTGGTGGCATAAAGCAACTGCTGTGCCAGGTCAACCCACTCGAGCAACGCCGACAACACTCGGTTCGACATCGTTGGCGAAAGTACGCACTAGCGGCGCCTCCAGGTGCCAAGTTCCATGAACGCACGGCGCCAACGCAATATGTTGATCGCGGGAGCATTCTCCCTGGTCCTCGCCTCGTGCCACAATCCGGAGCGGAAGAATCCATTCGATCCCGAGCTTACTCCGGCGGTGGAAAACGTCGAGGCTACGCTGGATGGAACCAGCGGTGTCGTCGTGGTTGAGTGGGACGCTTACGATGGCGCACAGCCGTTTGGACGCTATCTCGTCCTGCGCAAGGTGCAGGGACTGGAGGCGGTCGACACCCTGTCGGTCATCACCGACCGCGCGCTGACCCGCTTCGAAGACACCAGCATAGAGCCGGACACCGACTACATCTATCGCGTAACCGTCGCCAACATTGCCGGCTTTACCGTCGACAGTGCCGACCTGGCGTTGCGTTCCTTCCGCATTCCCGAGGTTGAGCTCGCGGAAGTGGTGGCGGACAACCTGCAAGGAACCATCATGGTGGCAAGCCTACCGTGGTCCGCGCTTTACGAGCTACACCGTGCGGCGCCGGAGCTTCGGACAGGAGGGTCAGCTGCTGGCCCTGGTCGATGCAGCAACGGATACGACGTGGATCGACAACACGGCACTTCCGGAGACCGAGTACCTCTACTGGATCGAAACCTCGGCAGCCGGAACCCAACGATCCAGTGTCCAAGAGGAAGCCGTCTTTTCGTTGCCCGCAGTAGAGCTGTCGCGCGCCCAGTTCAGCTCCGATTCGGCCTCGGCTGATCTTGCGTGGACCGCCTACGCCGGGCCGAGTTTCGGCGCCTACGAGGTGCGACGTCAATCGCGGGACCAGAACGAGCTCTCGGTGCAGGAGCTGACTGACCGGAATGTTATCCAGTTCACCGACACCAACCTCGACGGCAACACCGAGTACACCTATCGCATTTTCGTGCGTACCACCTGGGGTTCGGACGTTGGCGTGTTCAGCGCGCCACTGAGCGGAAGCTTCTACAGCCTCGACGAAGTGCGCGAGCTGCCCCTCATCTTCGATCAGAACTCCGAGATTCAGGCAGTGGGGCTCTGCATGAATGAGTCGGATCAGCTTTTTGTAGCGGCCACCGCCATTTCCACGACCACGGCGAGGGTAATGCAGGATGGCATCGGCGTACTCTTCCCGGGAGAAACCATCTACAGAGAGTACTTCCAGGAGTTTTTGCCGAACCGGTTGTCACCGGCTTTCGTCGCCGCTGGTTTCGGCAGGGTGTACGTCGCCTACGGTCTGGCGTCGGGCAGGACCCTCGTAGGTGCCATCGACTCGGACAAGCTGGAGGAATGGTCGATGGTAGCGGATACCGGAAGCGAGTTTCCGGTGGGACTGTATTTGGAAGAGAATGGCGAGCTGCTGATGATCGACGCCCAAGGGGGCGTTTTCGGTTTCAGCTCCGATGGCATGGCGGCCGAACCGCACCACCGGCTGACGGACACGGTGGAGCAAGAATTGCCGCTGCAGCACGTGGTGGTCGGGCCCGGCGCCGGCCGCGCCGACCTCGATCAGTTCTTCCTGCTGGCTCCCGAGCGCGACAACAACCATATCGTCGCCAAAACCCGCACCCTGCTGGGCTCGACCCAGATCTTTGGCGGCCGCTCCACCTTCGACGACGGAGTCGGTCCCGAGGATGGTCAGACTCTCAATCCACTGGTGATGGCGTTCGACCGCTCGCGGATACGGCTGGTGGTGCTGGAGGCACAGGGCCGCCTGCAGGTGTTCAACGCGGTCTCGGACGACGTGTCGCCGCGCTATATCACCAAGTGGGGCCGCTTCGGCGCCGGCCCCGGAGAGTTCCAGGTGTCGCCCCCTACCAGCGTCGCCATGGTGGTGGACTCCATGGGCCGGATCTATGTCGCTGACGGCGAGGAAAGAATACAGGTATTCATTCCGTAATATTCTGTTTAGATTCTCGGGACTTCCGCATTCCTTATCCCGCCGGAAAATCGCGATGGCGATCAAATGCCGGCAGACATTCCTTGCGGATGAAGCGGGCACAGATGAGCCAGGAAGACAAGAGCGATTTTGAAGTTCGGCGGCAGCTTCTCCAGATGGAGATGCTCTACGAGATCGGGGTCGCGCTCAATGAATCTCTGGATCCGTCTCAGGTAGCCGAAGAGATCCTGCAGCGGGCGCTGGTGATGGTGGACGCGCGGAGCGCGATGTTACTCGTCCGCACCGAAGAATCCTTTGAAATCCTCGGCCGTGCCGGCAGCGTCGAGGGTGCCGACGAGGTACTCAAGCTGACTGAGGTCGCCCAGGCATGGAATGGCAGCGAGCCGGTCACCGCCACGCGCAACGCCGCCGCCTGGCAAAATCTCTGCATCATACCGCTCCAGTGCCAGCAGCATGTGGAAGGCCTTCTGGTGGTGGCCGACCGCGAAACCCGCGACGCCGCCGTGGGACCGTTTACCGACAACGACCAGGCCTTGCTGCAGTCGTTCGCCTACCAGGCCGGCGCGTTGATGCACAACGCCCGCCTGCACCACGATCTCGAAGACGCCTACGACGAGCTCCAAAAAGCGCAGCGCAAACTGGCCCAGCTAGAGCAGCTGCGCGCGCTGGGAGACCTCGCTGCAGATATGGTGCACGCCATGGGACATTACATGGGCATCATCTCCGGTCGCGCCGAGATGTTTCTCAGCTTCGGCAAGGAGCCGGAGAAGAACATGCAAGCGGTGCTAGAGACCGCCGAAGAGGGCAAGGAGGTGATCGAGCGCATTCGCATGAGTACCCGGCTCGGGGTGGGTAAGGAGCGGGTCGCTGCCCATCTGTCCGAGCTGGCTGGTCAGGCGGTGGAGGATATTCGGGCGCTGTGGACCGAACGCGCCGGCGATTCCGGTCCTGCGATCGAATGGCAGCTGGAGCTGCAGCCGTTACCCGAAACCTACCTGAATCCGACCGATATGAAGGAGGTCCTGAACAATCTGCTGCTCAACGCGCTCGAGGCGATGCCGGACGGGGGAAAGCTTACAATAAGCTCGGTGCAACAGGAAGGGCAGATCGGGATCGACGTCACTGACACAGGCACCGGGATGACGGAGGAGACTCGTCGGCGGATTCTGGAACCCTTCTTCACCACCAAGGAGGATGTGGGCACCGGTCTCGGTTTGAGCATTGCCTACCGCATAGTTGAGGACCACGGCGGCAATCTGGAGATCGAGAGCACGCCGGGGAAGGGAAGCAGCTTCGAGGTTTTACTGCCCGTTGCGTCCTCCCCCCCTCCGGTCGAGGCGGAAGAGGATCTCGATGTCTAAACAGGTCTTGATCGTCGAGAACGCGCGCGAGTACCGCGAGCTGCTGCAGGAGATCGTCGAGGGCATCGGCTACGAGGCGCATGCCGCGCAGAAGGCGACCGACGCCTGGAAACTGCTGCAGACAGAAATCATTTCTCTGATCCTATTGGATATCAAGATGCCCGGTATCCATGGCCACCAGTTCCTCCGGTACATCCGCAAGAAGGGAAAACGCATTCCTGTCATCGTGGTATCGGGGTATTTGTCGCCCGAGGTGCTCGAGGTCCTCAAAAGGTTCGAAGTCAGTCAGGTCATCGTCAAGCCGTTCAAGGTCATGCGGTTGGCTCAGGAAGTGAACAAGGTCTTGGAAGCGGCCTGAGACGGGCATCTGCAGATGGAAAAGCTCACCGGTCAACTGGTGCAGAAGGTGCCGCTCTTCTTTGGCTTCAGCCCCAAGGAGATGAAAGCGTTTCTCAACATCTGCAAGATGGGCGAACGTCCCGCCGACGAAACCATCTGCGAGTTCAACACCACCAGCAATCGCCTCTTTGTCCTACTTGAAGGGGAGCTGGACATCCTCGGTCAAGATGGTACCCAGCTAGCAGTTCAGAAGCCGGTGTCCACTGTGGGCGAAATGGGATTCATCACGCGGAAACCGAGAACTGCTACGGTACGAACACGAGCCGCCAGCCAGATGCTGCGCATAGATCATCTCGACTTCGAAGATTTGATGGGGAGCAACGCCGGCTTGCGCGCCAAGATCTATCGCAATATGGTGCGCATCCTCGCCGACAAGCTGAGCGACTCGAACGACCTGGTGGTTCGTTACCGCAAGCTATACGAAGCTGGTGCCCGGGCGAAGCCGGACGGCGAGATCCCGGACGAAGATGCGGTCGAAGCCGCGGCGTCCAACGGCGAGACCGCGGAGGTTGCCCCCAGCGAAGAAGCCACTGCAACAGGCGCTGAAGAGGCTTCCGAGGGAGACGCGGAACCGCAGCCGGTTGAAGCGGATATCGAGGACCAGGATGCCGAAGCGATGCTGAGGACCTTCTACCAGCTTGCCAACCTGGAGGATGCCGAGGCTGCGCTCGAAGCCGACAAGAAGTCCTACCTCGAACTGCGCAAGAGCGGATATACCACGGCGGACATCGAATACGCCATCAAGTGGTCGGTGCGCAACCTTCCCAACATCAAGAAGTTCAACCTGGTCAAACTCAGCATCGGCGAAGCGTTCGAAGACAAGTGGAGCATGTAGGGAGGGCGGACGCGGAATGTCCTCGCGCAGATACGATATGCCCCAGCGAAAATCTCCTGGCGGTTTCGACGGCTGATGTCAGGTCTGCACTGATCGGAGGACCCCTGCTCGCGCGACTTCCCGGTGGTTATTCGAAGCGCGTCAGTCCGGAAAGCCGGATTCCAAATTGATTCTGTCCTGAATACTGGTAATTCAGAAGTACAGTCGACCTATACCGAATACTCCTAGAGTTACATAACTCTTTAATGGGTAACGCCTTATAGAGTCTCTTAAGAGGCGCCAATGGTCGTGGCACGCCCTTTGCGAATCCGTTTCTCAAAAGCGGATCCACAAAAGGACTACGGTTGCGTTTTACTGCTGTTACGATTGAAGGGAGAGAAGTGATGCGACAGCATCCATGGTGGCTAAGTGCCAGCCTTCTGCTCGCCGGATCAGTAGGCTCCCAGACCCTCTTTACCGACGCCACCGGGAGACTCGGGCTGGAGTTCGAAGGGCGCAGCGCCCGCAACGTAATCTTTGCCGATTACGACAACGACGGCTTCCAGGACATCTTCATCGCTGAGAACAGTGTCACCGACCGGCAGATCGGCCTCTTCCACAATACGGGCGACGGGCGCTCGGTGAATCAGACCGATCTCATCCCCGGTGATCTCCACAGCGTGGACGGACAGGGCGGAAGCGTCTTTGCCGACTACGATAACGATGGCGATCAGGACCTATATCTCTCGGCATCCCCCCACAACATGCTGTTGCGCAATGACGGTGGCAGGTTTTCCAAGGTTTCGGTTACAACCACGGATACACTGGTTACCGACCAGGCCATCTGGCTCGACTACGACCGGGACGGGCTTCTCGACCTCTACGTCTCTAACGAATTTGTCAGCGAAAACCGTCCCCCCCGTGGCAATCGCTTGTTTCACAACGACGGCAATGGATCGTTCAGCGACCAAACAGCGGCGGCTGGACTGGACGTTCCGCTCGGCACGGACGATGGCGGCTCTACCGGCGGGATGGCTGCTGGCGATTTCAACAACGACGGATGGCCAGACCTATGTCTGGGGGTGAACCGACAACCGAACCGGCTGTTCTTGAACGATGGCCAAGGTCGTTTCAGGGATGCCACCACCAGCGAGATCGGCGACGAGGGCGAGGCGTTCAGCATAGCCGTCGGCGACATCGATAACGATGGCGACCTGGACATCTTGCAACCGGCCGGTGCCTCGGATGACGAGGGGTTCCGCTCCAAGATGCTTCTAAATCTCGGTGGTGGTGAATTTCTGGATGTGCTTGAGGCCGCCGGGCTGGATACGCTCAACAATAGTAACGTTGGCGGCACGCTGTTCGCCGACTTCGACAACGACGGCGATCTGGATCTGGTTGTCGGCACTTCAAATCGCACGAATCTGCTCCTGTTGAACGACGGTTCGGGGTTTTTTTCTGAAGCGACGTCAATATCCGGGATAAAAGACCGCGGTGCGTACATAGCGGTGGGCGACTACGACGAGGATGGGTTCCTGGATCTCCTGTATGCCTCCTTCACCCG
Organism: Candidatus Latescibacterota bacterium; assembly: GCA_965217095.1. Classification (GTDB taxonomy): domain Bacteria; phylum Latescibacterota; class UBA2968; order UBA8231; family UBA8231; genus CAYNZV01. Next base: position 2,496,830 of record OZ244235.1, on the reverse strand, counting down.
CGAACTCACCGCCCTCTACCGCAACAACGGCAATTCAAATCGCTGGCTGCGGGTGGAGCTGGTGGGCATCGAGAGCAATCGCGACGGCATCGGCTCGCGTCTGATCGCCACCTCCGGAGATCTGGTGCAGATGCGCGAAATACTGGGTGGCGTGGGACGCCAACAGGACGAGAAGGTGGCACACTTCGGACTGGCTGGACGCACGCTCGTGGATCGCCTCGAGATCCGCTGGCCCTCCGGCCAAATCGATGTGCTGCAGAGTATCCCCGCCGATCGGAAGATCCGCGTTTTCGAGGGCCGAGCGGGATACCAAGTCGCGCGGCCCACGATCTGGGAAAATGCTCCCCCCGAAGTGGTCGTCGAGAACACGACAACGCCGTTCGCGATCCGGATACGTCCCCGGTTGTTCGAACCAAACGCGGAAGTCACACGTGTCTCCGCCGATCTGAGCGCCTTTGGCGGCGAATCGGCCGTAGAGTTGGAGGCCGCCGGGGATGGCACCTACCGATTGCAAACCACCCTTGTCGTGAGCGATTCGCGGGGACCAAGGCAGGTGTCGGTTGCCGTCGAACAGGCCACCTTTTTGGGGCCGCGTTTAGCGCGGCTGGCATGGTCCATCACCGTGGCGCCGGCGGTGGATCTGCCTGTGTTCGAAGAGAAGTCAGAACAATCGTGGCAGGTGAGCAGCCGGTGGCTAAAGAATCTGAGCGTCGACCCGGCCTGGGATTACACCCCGGCCTGGTCACCGGACGGGACGAAAATCCTCTTTTCGTCGTTTCGTGGTGGAATGGACATATACCAGGTAATGCGCGACGGTAGCGATCTGCACCGCCTGACTTCGGCCAGTCTTTGGGATTGGTTCCCCTCGACGGCTCCAATCCGGTAAGATTGACGAATAATCCGGCGAACGACGGACATGCCAAGATGGAGACAATGATATCTACGTGATGAACGCGGATGGCTCCAACCCGGTAAACCTGACCAGCTATCCGATGTTCGATTTGATTCCAGACTGGTCGCCGGACGGGCGGCACCTCGTGTTCGCCCGGGGGCCGGGTCGGCCGGACATCTACATTCTGGAGGTAGAGCCGAGTGATCGGCTCGTAGTGCAGGCCGATCAACAGCGGGTGGTGAATCACGGCCGTAGTGCCGTTCAGGTCTCGGCCCGCGACGGCGAATGGCAGGTGCTCTACGAGCCGGAGGCACCCGTAGATCCCGCGGGGTATGAAGCTATACGCTTTGCTATCCACCCCGGCGACACGGAAGCCCGTGAAGGCGCCTTCTTCGAGCTTGCCCTCGACGAAAGTGCGAAACCTGGACCCCCTTACACCAGAAACAACTCGCCAAGCAGCAAGATAGATCTCCTACAGGTGGCGAGACCGGAAGCCAGGATCGATCTGACGATACGGGACTGGCAGGTGGTGCAGGTGCCATTAGACCTGTTGCCCGGCGTGCAGGGGTCCATCGACGCGATCAACTTTTTCGGCAACCTGCACGGCACCTTCTATCTAGATGACGTCCGTCTGGTCACCGCCGCGAGCGCGCCCCGCGCCACGGCCGTGGAGGAAGGCGCGACTGCCCTTCCCGGTGCATTTGCTCTCGATCAAAACTATCCCAACCCGTTTAACAGCGGCACGGCGATTGGTTTTGACTTGCCCCAATCGGATCACGTGGAGATGGCAGTATTCAACCTCGCCGGCCAGAAGGTGATGAACCTTGTGGAGGGACCGCGCGACGCCGGCTCCTACACCCTGCGTTGGGACGGCCGCGATGGCAGAGGTCGTTCGCTTGCCAGCGGGGTGTATCTGTATCGACTGCAGGTCGGCAAACTCGTGGAAACCCGGAAGCTGCTGCTGTTGCGTTAACGACGGCGAAATGCAACCAACGCGTTTCGATCTGCTGCCGTAGTCGGAGCCCACCGCCTCTGTAACGCAAGCGTAGGTAGAAGTGCCAGGTAGTTCCCCACATGCTGTGCGTATGTAACAATGCGCCAAATGCAACGGTAATGGAATGAATCGGTCTCAGCTCTGATGGCACGTCTGCAATGATCGGCAGCGCCTCAGTCCGGAATGCCGACAATCAAACGTGATTCTGTCCTGGATACTGGAAAACCGGAGGGCGGTCGACATACGAAAAATTCTGTGACGGTCACGTAACTCGTTAATTTGTAGTGCTTTATGTGAGAATCTAAGGAGTTGCCAATGGGTGTGGCACGCCCTTTGCAAATCCATTTTTCAAAAGCGCATCCACAACAAAGAATCGGTGAGAATATGGAATCGAATGCTTGGCTTTTGCGTCCCTCGGTTTTGCGGAAACCGGTCAGCAGGTCCACGTCCCGCGGCTTACCTCGCTTTTCGATCATCCTCCTCTTAACAGCCGGCACGGCGTTTGGCCAGCCGCTTTTCACCGATGTCACCAACGAGCCTGACGTTACCCTCTTCCACAGCCGCTCTATCGCCTTTGGTGACTACGACAACGACGGACGCCCTGACCTGTTTCAGGTGGACCGGCACGAGCCTCGCGTCGGCCTGCTGCACAACGAAGGTGATGGTAGTTTTGCCGATCGTACGGAGACGGTTCGGTCACACGTTCCGCTGGACAAGCTCAAGGGCGGGGGATCGATCTTCGGGGACTACGACAACGACGGCGATCTGGACCTCTTCGTGACGGTGGGCGCCATTAGTGTTTCGACTTCAGATCGGAATGTTCTGTTGCGCAACGACCGGGGGGTCTTCACTCCGGTGACCCATGAAGCGGGCCTAATCGACAGTCTACCTACCGACCAGGCCATCTGGCTCGACTACGATCGGGACGGCTTTCTCGATCTCTACACCGCCAACATTGGGTGGGATCCGAAGGAGGAGCTGATAGACCCAACGGTGCGCAATATCCTCTACCACAACAACGGCGACGGCACCTTTTCAGACCAAAGCAGCAGGTCTGGATCTGCAGTTACACCCCGAATATGGAGGCAGTTGGGGTGGCCTCACCGCGGCCGATTTCAACGATGACGGTTGGCCCGATCTCTACCTGGGAAGCAACGGAGTGCCCAATCGGCTGTTCCTCAACGATGGCCAGGGCGGGTTTCGCGAGGCTCCCGACGGGGGAGTGGGCGACGATGGTCTGTCCTACGGGCTTACGGTAGGTGACGTCGACAACGACGGCGACCTCGACATGCTACAAGGGGCACAAGGTGAATCACGTTCCATCTTGTATTTGAACTTAGGCGAAGGACAGTTCCTGGATGTCACCGAAGGAGTCGGCCTCGCCGACCTGGCGCAAGGCGGCCACAGCCTGCCCGTGATGGGGGACTTTGACAACGATGGTGACCTGGATTTAATGATCAGCGAAGCTCTCCGCCTGTTCCTGAACAACGGCGACGGAAACTTCACCGAGGTAACTGAGCCATTCGGCGTTGCAAATAGTCCTCGAGGCGCACTCTGGCTGACGATAGGGGATTACACCGGAGATGGCTTTCTCGATGTGGCAACCGGTATCGGCCTGTCACGCAACAACGGCAACAGCAACCATTTCCTGCGGGTGGAGCTGGCGGGCGTGCAAAGCAACCGGAACGGCATCGGCGCGCGGGTCATCGCTACCTCTGGCGATCTCGAGCAGACCCGGCAGATCTTGGGAGGCTCGGGAATCGTCCAGGCGGAGATGGTAGCCCATTTCGGCCTGGGATCGCGCACCGGAGTCGATCGGCTGGAGGTACGTTGGCCTTCGGGACAAGTAACCGTGTTGGAGAATCTGCCGGTCGATCAGCAGATCCGCGTCATCGAGGGGCGAGACGAATACCACGTCGTGCGACCCACAAGCTGGGAAACAGCTCCTCCTGCGGGACTGCCGGCAGGATCGACTACGAGGTTCGCCGTTGAAGTACGACCGGCGCTTTTTGAACCGGGCGCCAACATTACCAGCGTTTCGGCCGATCTCAGCGCTTTAGGGAGGCCGGAGCTTGTGCCGCTCGCGCCGACTGGAAACGGCACCTATCGATTGACGACGTTTCTCGACGTCGATGAGCGCAGGAGCTTGAGGGAGGTGTCGATTGCGATCGAGCAGAACACCTCGCTGGGACCTCACTGGACAGAATTGTCCCGAACCATCGCGGTGGCGGCCCCGACCGACCTGGCGCTCTTTGGCGATATGGTCGCAGGGGAATGGACCTTGAATCGTCAATGGCTCACCAACCTGAGCCAGCACGATGCTGAAGATGGCCTGTTGTGGTGGGCGCCGGACGGTCAGCAGATCGGTTTCCATTCGAACCGCGAGGGAAACTGGGAAATCTACGTGATGGATGTAGACGGTTCGAACCTGGTCAACCTGACCAACCATCCGAACCCCGACGGCGGTGCCACCTGGTCGCCAGATGGCACGAAGATCCTCTTTAATCCGATTCGACGCGGAACTTACAGAATCCACGTGATGGACGCAGATGGGTCGAATGTGGTCGAATTGGTCGAGCATCCAGAGTTCCACGGATTTCCCCGCTGGTCACCTGATGGCCGGCAAATCGCCTTCAGCTCGACTCGCGATGGGGGCTCTTCCGAGCTGTACGTCATGGACGCGGATGGATCGAACATAGTGCGACTCACCCACCATCCCCACTGGGACGGCTTTTCGAGATGGTCGCCGGATGGGCAGAAAATAGCCTTTGTTTCGTACCGTGATGGCAGTGGGGAGTTCTACATACTGGATTTGGATGCAGCCGAACAGGTGGTCCTGCACCCAGACGAGCGGGGTGTGGTGTACGAAGGTCAGACCGCGCTTCGCGTCGAGGCCGCCGAACCGGATGTTGGAGAATCTTGGAAGGTGCTCTACCGGGCCAGCGAGCGTCTCGACCTTGCGGGGTACACGACGCTGCGCTTCGCTTTCCATCCGGGCGACCGTCGATGGCAGTGGGGAGTTCTACATACTGGATTTGGATGCAGCCGAACAGGTGGTCCTGCACCCAGACGAGCGGGGTGTGGTGTACGAAGGTCAGACCGCGCTTCGCGTCGAGGCCGCCGAACCGGATGTTGGAGAATCTTGGAAGGTGCTCTACCGGGCCAGCGAGCGTCTCGACCGACTACGACAACGATGGCAGGCTTGCGCGCCATAACGAAGGGGGTGGTCGCTTTAGCGACCGCACTTCTTTAGTGCAGGGCACATCCCAGCCGAGAAACGCAAGGGCGGGGGTACAGTGGGCGACGGATGCAGCCAGGAATGTACTGCTGCGCAACGATCGACCAGTACTGGACTCCGTCCAGCTTGTCGGCTTAGACGCTCGCGTCAATCTGGATGAGGATGGGATCGATCTGGATCGCCGGGAATGGCAGGTAGTTGAGCTGCCTCTGTCATTCTTCCACATTGAGGCCCCCATCGACGGCGTCATCTTCAGCGGTAACCTCGCCGGCACCTTCTATCTCGATGATGTGCGATTGTTGACGGCGGTCGAGACGACGCGGGTTACCGCCATTGAGGATGGGGAGACAGCAATCCCCGCGGCCTTCGCGCTCGACGTCCTTTTGTGGTGGTGGCCGGACGGTCAGCGGGTCGGTTTCCAATCGTATCGCGAAGAAAACTGGGAAATCTATGCGATGGATGTGGACGGTTCGAACATCGTCAACCTGACCAACTTCGGCGCGAATGAATCGGACGGCTCGCTGTCACCGGACGGCACCAAGATTGTTTTTCAGTCGGATCGCGATGGAAGCAACGAGATTTATTTGATGAACGCCGATGGGACCGACTTGGTGCGACTGACCGAGGACACGGCCGAGGACACATCGCCGTCCTGGTCCCCGGATGGGCGGAGGATCGTCTTCGTTTCGAATCGGGACGGCAACCAGGAAGTCTACGTCATGGACGCAGACGGTTCGAATCCGGTCAATCTAACCAACCATTCGTTTACCGATGCCGGCCCTTCGTTCTCTCCGGACGGCACCAGAATTGTTTCAGTTCAAGCCGAGATAATCCTGGGGCCGTACAGACCTACACGATGAACGCAGACGGTTCGAACGTCGTCCGTCTGATCGAGCATTCCCAGTGGCATGGTTTCCCGCGTTGGTCTCCCGACGGCCGGCGAATCGCCTTCAGCTCGACTCGCAACGGGGGTTTTTCCGAGCTGTACGTCATGGACGCGGATGGATCGAACATAGTGCGACTCACCCACCATCCCGCCTGGGACGGCGTTCCGAGATGGTCGCCGGATGGGCGGAAGATCGCCATCCTGTCAACGCGGGACAACAACTGGGAAATCTACATCGTGGAACTAGATGCGGCTGATCGGGTAGTCTTGAATCCAGATGAGCGGGACGTAGTGTACGAAGGTCAGAGTGCCCTTCGCGTCGAGACCGCCGCCGCGGACATGGGCGAATCTTGGAAGGTGCTATATCGGGCCGAAGAACGGTTAGACCTGCTCGGTTACAAAACGCTACGCTTCGCGTTCCACCCGGGCGACCTGGAGATTCGAGAGGACGCGGAACTTCTGGTGGCGCTCGGGGAAAGCAGGGTAGACCTCCTAGGCGCGGCGCCGAAAGGCCGAGGGATCGACATTGACCAACGCGCCTGGCAGGTAGTTGAGCTGCCTTTGTCCTTCTTCGAGGTGAAGGTCCCCATCGATGGCGTGGCTTTCGCCGGCAACCTAGCAGGCACCTTCTATCTGCATGATGTACGTCTATTAACGGCGGTCGAAGTCGAGCGAAAGACGGCTGTTGAGGACGAGAAGTCGTCGACTCCGGCGACGTTTGCGCTCGACCAGAACTATCCGAACCCGTTCAACAGTGGTACGGTGATCAATTTCGATTTGCCAAGCCGCGGCGAGACGGAACTGACCGTCTACAACCTGGCGGGCCAGAAGGTCGTGTCGTTGGTCGAGGGTGTGCGCGAAGCCGGCAACTACCATCTGCGTTGGGACGGGCGGGATGATGTGGGTTGGCACGTCGCCAGCGGCGTCTACTTCTATCGCTTACGAGCGGGCGATCAAGTTGAGACGCGCAAGCTTCTGCTGCTTCGATGAAAACGACCGTGATGGCATATCCCAAAACGGATGTCTGATGAAAGCAGGTCGCATGCCCTTGAACGTGAACTACAAACTGCTGTTTTGCAGCCTGTTGCTATTTCAAGCACTGCCTTCTGATGCGGAGACCTTCTTCACCGACGTAACGGCGGAACTCGGCGTGCCTCTCTTCGACAGTCGGTCCTTGGCGATTGGCGACTTTGACAACGACGGATGGCCGGATCTCTTTGCCGCGGAGAATCGGATCATCGGCCGCGTCTCGTTGCTGCGCAACGAAGGCGACGGCAGCTTTTCCAGCCACAACGCCAGAATCCGGACCCATATTCCAGATAGCCATAAGGGTGGGGGTTCGATTTTCGGTGATATCGACAACGATGGCGACCAGGATCTCTTCATGGCGATTGGCTCGGACGACAAGGATGAAGGCGATCGCAACCTGCTGTTGCGCAACGATCGGGGTGTCTTCGTCGCGGCGCAAGCTGGTTTGCTCGACAGCCTGTCGACTGACAGCGCCATCTGGATGGACTACGATCGCGACGGTTTCATCGATCTGTACACCGCCAATCCTCTAGAGCGCAACATTCTATATCGCAACAACGGCGACGGTAGCTTCACCGATCAAACGGCTGCGGCGGGCCTGGACCTGAGGTTTCATCCGGAAAACGGCGGTAGTACAGACGGCCTGGTGGCGGCGGACTTCGACAACGATGGTTGGAGCGATCTTTATATCGGTAATTTCCTGGCTCCAAATCGGCTCTTTCTGAACAACCGTCAGGGGGGTTTCCGCGACGCCACGACCGACGAAATCGGCGACGAGGGGGAAGCGTTCGGCGTTGCCGTGGGCGATATCGACAACGATGGAGATCTCGACATTTTTCAGGCGTCCGGTGGCGGGAGCGTCGAAGTGCCGTTTCGGTCGATCATGTTGCTGAACCTGGGAGCGGGAGAGTTTCTGGATGTAACCGAGAATCTCGGTCTGGGTGTGTTGAGAGAGATTAATGCAGCAAATCCTGGATTGGCGGACATCGACAACGACGGCGATCTGGATCTGGTCATAGCGCATTCAGAACGGCGACTCTTCTTGAATGATGGCAGCGGACGTTTCGAAGAGGCCACGGAAGTGTCTGGAATTGTACCCAAGAGAAGGCGGGCGGGTTATCTGTCGTTCGGGGACTACAACCTGGACGGTTTTGTAGACATCTGGACAGAGAACGGGCTGTCGCGCAACAACGGCAACAGCAATCACTTTCTGCGCGTGGAGCTGGTCGGCGTCGAGAGTAACCGCAATGCGATCGGCGCGCGGGTTTGGGCAACCTCTGGTGACCTGGCGCAAATGCGGGAGATACTCGGTGGTGTCGGCCGCCAGCAAGACGAGAAGGTCGCGCACTTCGGACTGGCCCAGCACACCCGGGTGGATCGGCTGGAGATCCGCTGGCCCTCGGGGCAGGTCGACGTGTTGGAGAACATTCCCGCCGACCAGAAGATCCGCGTCTTCGAGGGCAGAGAGGGGTATCATGTTGCCCGGGCCGCCGCTTGGGAAAGCGCTCCGCCTGCGGTAGTAGTCGAGGATGCCACGGCGTCCTTCGAGATTCGCGTCCGCCCTTCATTGTTCGAGCCGGATGCGGAAATCACCCGCGTTAGCGCCGAGCTGATCGCGTTCGGCGGCGAGGACCTTTCGTTGGAAGCTTTTCGAGATGGCACCTACGGATTGAACGCGACCCTTCGGGTAAATAGCCCACGGGGTCCGAGGAACGTGTCGATCGCCATTGAACAATCCACTTCCCTCGGCCCGCGTTGGACCCGGTTGGCCCGGCCTGTCACCGTCGCGCCGGCGATCGATCTGCCAATATTCGCCGGCCTTGGCGACGAGTCCTGGAAGGTGAGCAGTCTGTGGCTGAACAACCTGACCAAGGACCCGAACTTGGACTTATTTCCCGCATGGTCCCCGGATGGGGCCAAGGTCCTCTTTTCTTCGTTTCGCGATGCAATGGACGTCTATCAGGTGCAGGCCGATGGCAGCGATCTGGTACGGTTGACCAATCCTAGCGTTTGGGATTGGATTCCCGTCTTTTCGCCGGATGGGTCGAAGATAGCATTCACCTCCCATCGCGACGACAATGGAGAGATCTACGTGATGGACGCCGACGGCTCGAACGAGGTGCGGCTCACTGACAGTGAGGCGTATGACGAAGCCGGAGGCTGGTCATCGGAGGGAAAAATCGTCTTCAACACCAGCCGCGACGGCAACGACGAGATCTACGTGATGAACGCCGACGGCTCGAACCCGGTCAATCTGACCAATCACCCGGGGCGGGACAACCACGCGGCCTGGTCACCGGATGGCACGAAAGTCATCTTCAACTCGACCCGTGACGGCAATAACGAGATCTACGTAATGGACGCCGACGGCTCGAATCAGATCAATCTGACCCGGCATCCGGCACTCGACGTAGACGGCAACTTTTCACCCGACGGCTCGAGAATCGCCTTTTCCTCCAATCGCGATGGCGATACCGATATTTATCTGATGAACGCGGATGGCTCCAATCCGGTCAATCTGACCAGCTATCCCCACTCTGATCAAACATCCGACTGGTCTCCGGACGGGCGGCATCTTGTCTTTGCCAGGAGCAAGCCCGGACCGGGTATTCGCGGACCGGATATTTTCGTTATGGAAGTGGAGGCCAGCGATCGACTCGTGGTGCAACCCAATCAGCAGAGGGTTGTCTATCAAGGCCATAGCGCGGTTCAGGTCTCGGCCGAGGATGGCGAGTGGCAAGTCCTTTACGAGCCAGCGGAACCCATAGGTCTAGCGGGCTATGCGGTTTTGAGCTTTGCCTTCCATCCCGGAGACACGCGAGCCCCGCCGGGTGCCTTCTTCTGGATCGGCCTCGACGAGAGTACAGATCCTCAATTTATGGCTACCATAACTAGATCAGAAAATTCTAACAGCGAAATCGATCTTCTGGGTGTGACCAGGCCAGACGCTAAAATCGATCTAGGGGTGCGGGACTGGCAGGTGGTTGAAGTACCACTGAGCTTACTGCGCGGCGCTCAGCGAGACGTCGACGCTATTAACTTCAACGGCAATCTACACGGCACCTTCTACCTAGATGACGTCCGTCTGATCACCGCCGCGAATGTGCGCCGCGCCACCGCAGTGGAAGAAGAAGAGACCGCGAGCCTGCCGGGTGCATTCGCTCTCGACCAGAACTACCCCAACCCGTTCAACAGCGGTACGGTGATTCGCTTTGAGCTGCCGACGGCCGGCCAAACGGAGTTGGCTGTTTACAACGTGGTAGGGCAGAAGGTTGCGTCGCTGGTCGATGGCACGCGCGAAGCCGGCCGCTATACCGTGCGTTGGAAGGGCCGTGACAATCGTGGTCAAACTCTTGGCAGCGGGGTCTACTTCTACCGTTTGCGTGTAAACAAGCATGTCGAGACGCGCAAGCTCCTGCTGCTGCGCTAACCACGTATCAAAGCGGCCAACCGAGGAGGACACCATGCTAATGCCGACCGTTATCCAGCTGGAACTCAATTTGCGAGGCGCGTTGTTCGTCGCTCTATTCATCGGTTTTTTTCAAGCCCTCTCCCTCGCGGCTCAGCCTCGTTTTGAGAAGCAAGACATAACCCCGGTCGATCTGTTCGAGGCTTCGGTGGCACTGGGTGACTACAACAACGACGGTTGGCCAGATCTCTTCCTGGCGGAATATTCGAACATCCTGGGAGACGGCGGCGACCGAATTGCTTTTTTACACAACGATGGGCAGGGACGCTTTGCTCTCCGGAGCTCAGCTCTACCGTCAGATCTGCTCAAATACGATCCCAAAGCAAATTACGGAGATACCTTCGGCACCGCCGCCGCCGACTACGACCGAGATGGCGATCTGGATCTCTACTTGCCTCTCGGGACCGGACGACTTCACAGCCGTAATTTGAATATTCTACTGCGCAACGATCGCGGTCGCTTTACCGATGTGACGCGAGAGGCCGGGTTGACCGAGGAGCTAGCGTCAATGACGGCTATCTGGCTGGATTACGACCGAGACGGCCATCTAGATCTTTATGTTCACCATGATGGAGCTGTAAACGACAACCCTCTGTCGTACACGTTCATCGATGAGGATCCAACGGCCCACAATCGGCTGTATCGCAACAACGGAGATGACACCTTCACTGATGTCAGCGTCGCAGCGGGCTTGGACGTATCGTGGGGCACGTTGGAGTTCAATATCGTGGCTCCGGACGTCAACAACGACGGTTGGCCCGATCTCTATATGGGTCACAATCAGGGCCCGGACCGCCTGATGCTCAATGATGGTCAGGGCTGCTTTCGTATCGCGCCGACGGGAGACATCGGTGATCAGGGCAAGGCAGAGGGTGTGGCGGTTGGTGACATCGATAACGATGGTGATCTGGATCTTTTCCAACCCACTGCCGGGAACGTCGGCACATTTGGCGAGGTGCCGTTCCGCTCCCTGATGCTGCTAAACCTCGGGGCCGGAGAATTTCTGGACGTAACCGAGGGGGTGGGTTTAGGCAGCCTCGGCGGAATCCCAGTCCATGAAGCAATCTTGGACGACCTGGACAATGACGGCGACGTGGACCTGCACCGCAAGGCCAACATTCCTTTTCCTCAATGACGGAAACGGGCTGTTCACGGACGCCACGCCCGGTTCCGGGTTACCCCCTGAAGGCGGCTTATCGCTGGTGGCCGCAGACTACGACCGCGACGGTTGTCTCGACCTGATATACGGTACCCCGCTCCCACTTTTCGACAACAGTTCGGGCAGTATTTTCCGGAATGCGTGCAATGGGAATCATTTCCTTCGCGTTGAACTGGTTGGCGTCGAAAGCAACCGCGACGGCATAGGTGCCCGCATTACTGTCCGCACCGGTGCCCTAAAACAAACCCGGGAGATTCTTGGGGGGGTTGCCCACACTTCGAGAGAATTCGTTGCTCATTTCGGTCTCGGCGGGCATACAGAAATAGACACACTTGAAGTACGCTGGCCTTCCGGCCGCGTCGAGAACTACACGGACCTTCCGGTCGATCTACAGCTGCGTCTCTTTGAGGGCAGTGATAAACACCACGTCGTCGTGCCCACACGTTGGCAGCACGACATGCCGGACTCAGCTGAGATTGGCGAAACGTTGCAGTGGGAAGCTTGGGTGCAGCCGTCGCTCTTCTCTCCCGATGCTCGCATCGGGCGAGCAACCGCCGATCTGAGTGCGTTCGGAGGACCGGCTTCGCTCCCGCTGGCCTTGGACGAGGATGGCACGTATCACCTGCCATCCGGATCAGCGATGGTCACGGGTACGCATGGTCAACGGGAAGTCACCGTGTTGATCGAGCAATCTTCCGCTTACGGACCGTATTGGACGCAGCTTGTGCATCTTGTGGAGGTACCTCCCTCAGATCCACCGACCATGTCCGAGGACCTGTTTGTGGGTGGGCTTGCTCCCGGTTGGCAACTGCAAGCCCAAATCCAGCTCTGGGATACGCTAGAACCCGAGACCGAGGTCTTTGTTGACGATAGCCGGGTCCGTACAATCACTCCGCCGGGGAGATCCGAATTCCAAACAGCGCTGGCAGTACAGGTCGATTCCCTGCTGCCCGGCGGGGCCGGATCGCAATTCGAAGCGTGGCGGGTTTCTTTCAGGGCGGCCAAACCGGTACAACACTACAAGACCCTGAGGTTCGCTTTTCATCCCGGGACAACCCAGTCATTGTTACTTCCTGTCCTGCCCGTCTTTGTGAATGGTCGTCATCTAACCGGTCTTGCCCATCCTGATCCCGCCTGGGACTGGTATAGCCGAACTAGGCTGGATGAGCGCGTGAGGGAGTGGCACGTGGTCGAAATCCCTTTGGGTGTTCCCGGATTGGAAGGGCCGATCGAGTCGATCAGCATTATAGGGCAATCGAAGGGCACGTTCTACTTCGATGATATTCAGCTGCTACCCGAACGTCGCCCCAACTCGGTAACGGCCGTGCTCGAAGAACATACATCGGCCATTCCAGCTTCGTTTGCGTTGAAACAGAATTATCCCAATCCGTTCAATAGTCGAACAGTTATCCGGTTTGAGTTGCCGGAAGCCGGCGATACAGAGGTAGCCCTCTACAACTTGGTTGGTCAGAAGGTGGCGACCTTGGTAAAGGGAGTGCGCGAACCCGGTAGCTACACCCTGCGTTGGGACGGGCGCGACGATGGCGGTCGGTTGATGGCCAGCGGCGTCTATTTCTACCGTTTACAAGCCGGCGGGCGGATTGCTACCCGTAAACTCTTGCTGCTGCAATAAGCGATCTGTGACCGGATACACACGGAGAGTCCTCATGACGGATTGTTTTCGTCGCCCTCGAGCGTGGTGTTGCGCTGCCATTTTTTGTCTGCTTCAGTCTTTGCCTGCTGCACCGCAACTCCGATTTGAGAACGTCACGGACGAAGTTATCCCATTTAACCTCTTCGAAGCTACAGGACTATCCTTCGGTGACTACAACAACGATGGTTGGCCAGATCTATTCCTCGTCGAAAACGCAAATGAATTAACTGACGGCGGCGACCGGGTCGCCCTGCTGCACCATGGGGGCCAAGGCCGTTTTGTCTACCGCGACGCTGCCCTACCCACCGACCTGCCAAGGCTCAGCCGTCTTTGGCGATTACGACCGTGACGGCGATCTGGATCTCTATCTGCCGCTGGGGACACGCTGGCTACACCGCCGCAACTTGAACGTGCTGTTACGCAACGATCGCGGTGTCTTCATTGAGGTGAGCCAGGAAGCCGGCCTGACTGAAGAGTTGTCATCGCTGGTGCCGATCTGGTTTGATTACGACCGTGACGGATTTCTCGATCTCTATGTTACCCATGGAGGAGGTGTGTGGGTGGATCTTTTGTTCGCGAAGTTGGAAGATCGCGATCCGACGGCGCACAACCGGCTCTATCGCAACAACGGGGACGGGAGCTTCACCGACGTTACGGTCGCAGCAGGCTTGGATGCATCGTCTGGCACCTGGGATTTCAACATAGTCGCCCCCGACCTCAACGACGACGGCTGGCCGGATCTATATGTAGGTGGGAACATGGGCCGGGATCGCCTTTTTCTCAACAACGGTCAAGGAGGATTTCGGGATGCCACGACCGACGAAATCGGCGATTCTGGTAGAGCCTATGGGGTCGCCGTCGGCGACATCGACAACGACGGCGATCTGGATCTGTTCCAACCCACCTCCGGAGGTACGACCCTCCAGCCCGACGTACCGTTCCGCTCCGCGATGCGGTTGAACCTGGGCGCAGGCGAATTCCTTGACGTCACCGAGAACGTGGGGCTGAACACCCTGAGCAGTGTACCCATCCGCAACGCGACGCTGGCAGACCTTGACAACGACGGCGATCTGGATCTGGTGACGGGGATACCTGCCTTTCTTTTCCTTAACAACGGCGATGGGTTCTTTACTGAAGCAACGGCCGGGGCGGGGCTACCCGCTGTAGGGGGCGGTGGTGTGATAGCTGGCGACTACGACAAGGATGGCTGCCTCGATCTCGTCTACGGCCAGGATTTGACCTTCTTCGACAATCAATTAGGCGGCGTGTAACGCAATACCTGCAACGAGAATCATTATCTGCGGGTCGAACTGGTTGGCACTGAAAGCAACCGCAACGGCATCGGTGCCCGCATTGTCGCGCGGGCAGGTGAGCTGCGACAAACACGCGAGCTGCTAGGAGGATCGGGCATCTATCAGAGCGAACCTGTCGCTCACTTCGGCCTTGGCGTTCATACCCTAGTCGACACGTTGGAGGTGCGCTGGCCCTCTGGTCAAATCGATGTGCATACTGGCCTGCCCGCCGGCCGGCAGTTGCGCCTCTTTGAAGGCGAAGCCGGCTACCATGTGGTCGAACCCACGAGTTGGGAGCACACCCTGCCCGATACCATCGAGGTGGGGGCGACCCTGGCGTGGGAAGCCCGCGTGCAACCGGCGCTCTTCGCTTCCGACGCCCGCATTGCGGGCGTCACGGCGGATCTGAGCTCGTGGGGCGGATCCGCGGCCGAGCCTCTGGTGCCGGTAGACGATGGGACCTATCGCCTGCCGTCCGGATCAGGGGTCGTGGAGGGTCTCCCTGGTCAAAGGGAAATGACCGTACTCATCGAGCAAACGGCCGCCTCGGGTTCGGTGTGGACGCTGCTGGTGCACCCCATCCATGTCGTGCCGATAGATCGGCCGACCGGGCCGCAACCGGTGTACGTGGATGACCTTGCTCCAGGTTGGCAGATTGATACTCACATAGAGCATTGGGATACGACGACCCCAGAGATCGAGGTGATTCAGGACGGCCGCGTGGCCGTGGCGCCTCGCTCCAGGATCCCCGCATTCCGGGGTCAGGCCGCCCTGGCCGTACATGTCGATTCCCTGACGCCCGTCACCGGGTCGTCTCTCGAGTTATGGCGGCTGTCTTTTAGCCCTCCTGAACCAATTGAGCACTATCGGACCTTGCGCTTTGCCTTTCATCCGGGAACGGCGCGACCGGTTATTCTTCCTCCTCTGCATCTGTTTGTCAACGACCGTCACGTGACGATGGTGCTATTAAGCACCGAGCCGGTTTGGGCTGCTTGGAGCCGCATGATTCTGGACATCGGTGTCCGGCAATGGCACGTGGTGGAGTTGCCGCTGGATTTTCCAGGTCTAGAGGGCCCCATCGAGTCAATCAGCTTTGCGGGTGTGTTGGCTGGCACGTTCTACCTGGACGAGATCGAGCTTCTTCCCGACGCCGTGGAAGAACCTTGGCGCGTGACGGCGGTTCAGGAAGTTCGTGAGTCAGCGCTACCGTCGGCCTTCTCATTGCAGCAAAACTATCCCAATCCATTCAACAGTGGTACAGTGATTCGTTTCGAGCTGCCTGAGGCCGGCGAGACGGAGCTGGTTGTTTACAACCTGGCGGGCCAGAAAGCGGCGGCGCTTGTGCAGGGAATGCGCGAAGCCGGCAGCTACACCATACGCTGGGACGGCCGCGACGATGGAGGTCGGTCGATGGCCAGTGGCGTCTACTTCTACCGGTTACGGTCAGGTGAGAAGGTCGAAACCCGAAAGATCTTGTTGCTGCGATGAGCGCCAAACGACCGGGGCAATCAGAGCCCAAACCGACGATGTGACGCTGAGGGAGCACCAGTCCATCAGCCAAAAGCTGACATACCCATGTGATTCTGTCCTGGATACTGGAATACGGAGGGCTCAGTCGACATAATAAATTTATACAACAGTCACATAACCCTTTAATTTATATTGATTTATAGGGTCTCGTAAGAGTTGCCAAGGGGCGTGGCACGCCCTTTGCACATCCATTTATCAAAAGTGGATCCACAAAAAAGAATCGGTGAGATATGGAATCAAATGCCACTCAAGTACGTGCCGGGCTTCTCTCGGTTTGGCGGAAACCCGTCAACAGGTCCACCTGCCGCCATGTACTTCGCTTTCCCACCATCCTCCTCTTAACAGCCGGCCCGGCGTTTGCCCAGCCGCTTTTCACCGATGCGACCAACGAAGCTGGAGTGTCCCTTTTCCACAGCCGCTCGATCTCGTTTGGCGACTACGACAACGACGGACGCGCCGATTTGTTTCACACGGAGAACGGAAGAGAACGTCGCATCGCCTTGTTGCATAACGAGGGTGATGGGAGTTTCGCCGACCATACCTCGATTGTTCAGGCGCACATTCCGTTGGAAAAGCGCAAAGGTGGCGGATCGATCTTTGGAGATTACGACAACGACGGCGACCTGGACCTGTTCGTGCCGATCGGTTCCGACCACGCGGAGGATCAAGGTCGCAATGTACTGCTGCGCAACGATCGGGGATCCTTCGCGGCAGTAACTCATGAAGCAGGGCTGATCGATAGCTTACCGACCGACAACGCCATCTGGTTCGACTACGATCGCGACGGCTTTCTGGATCTTTACATCGCGAATCCGGGGTGGCACAGGACTCCCGAATTGCGTGATCCGACTCCGCGCAATCTGCTCTATCGCAACAACGGCGATGGCACTTTCATAGATCAGACCGCGGCAGCTGGTTTGGACATGCAGCTTCATCCTGAGTGGGGTGGAAGTATCGGCGGCCTTGCCGGCGCTGATTTCAATGACGACGGTTGGCCCGACCTCTATGTCGGCAACCATTCGGCGCCGAACCGACTCTTCTTGAGCGACGGCCAGGGTGGGTTTCGAGATGTTACGGCAGGTGACATTGCGGACGAGGGCGAGGCATTTGGACTGGCAGTCGGGGACATCGACAACGACGGCGACCTGGACATCTTCCAGGCAGCGGGTGGAGGCGCCGGGGGGGTTCGCTCGCTGATGTTGCTGAATCTTGGGGACGGAGAATTCCTAGATGTCACTGAGGGAATCGGGCTGTCGAGTCTGAACAACGAAAGTCACGGCAACCCCGGTCTCGCGGATCTAGACAACGACGGCGATCTGGATCTTCTGATCATCGAGCCCCTGCGCCTCTTTCTCAACCGCGGCGATGGCACCTTCGCCGAGCAAACCGACCTGACCGGGATTACCGAAAGCACCCGAGGGTTTCTCTACCTGTCTATCGGAGATTACACCGGGGATGGCTTTCTCGATGTGGCGACCGGCATCGGCTTGTCGCGCAACAACGGCAACACGAATCACTTCCTGCGGGTAGAGCTCGTCGGCGTTGAAAGTAACCGCAACGGCATCGGGTCGCGCGTAACCGCCGTAGCCGGTGACCTCGTGCAGACGCGCCAGATTCTGGGCGGATTGGGGTACAACCAGGAAGAGTTGTTGGCCCATTTCGGCCTCGGCCCGAGAACGCGCGTGGACCGCCTGGAGATTCGCTGGCCTTCCGGGCAAGTCTCGGTGCTCGAAGGGTTGCCGGTCGATCGGAAGATCCGCGTCATCGAGGGGCAGGCAGACTACCACATCGTCCAACCAACCTCCTTCGAGAAACCACCTCCAGCCGGGTTCGCGGCCGGATCGACCACGGACCTCGTCGTCCAGGTCCGACCAGCGCTTTTCGAAACGAAGGCAAGAGTTCTTAGCGTCACGACCGACCTGAGTGCATTCGGCGGTTCTGAGGCTGTTTCGCTAACCGAGTTGGGGAACGGTACCTACCAGTTGGAAACCGTGCTGGAAGTGGATGACCGCCGAGGCCTGCGGGACCTGAGTTTTACAATCGAGCAAAACACCTCACTGGGCCGCCACTGGACGCGGCTGTCGAAGACCATTGCCGTGGCTCCGCCTATCGACCTCGGGTTGTTCGAAGATGCGACCGCGAGCGGATGGTCTCTAGATCGTCAGTGGGTCACCAATCTGACCCAGAACTCTGCATTGGATGCAGCGACATGGTGGTCGCCGGATGGCACGAAGATTGGCCTGGTCACCGATCGTGATGGTAACGGGGAAGTCTACCTGATGAATGCGGACGGCTCGAACCCGGTCAATCTGACCAACTTCGGGGCCAACGACAGTTTCCCCTCTTGGTCGTCTGACGAGACGAAGATCGTGTTTCAGTCGGACCGCGACGGGAATTCTGAGATCTACTCCATGAGTGCGGACGGCACCGACCTGGTGCGATTGACCGATCACCCCGCCAACGAAAGTCAGCCACGCTGGTCGCCCGATGGTTCGAAAATCCTGTTTCAAACTGACCGGGACGGCAACAGCGAAATCTACGTGATGAACGCGGACGGCTCGGACCCGACCAATCTGACGAATCATCCGGCCGTCGAAATCGAAGCCTCGTGGTCGCCGGACGGCTCCAAGATCGTTTTCGACTCGACCAGAGACGGCGGCAATCTCCAGCTTTATGTGATGAACACAGATGGCTCGAATCAATTTCGGCTCGTCAGCCACTCCGAGTATCACGGCTTTCCGCACTGGTCACCGGACGGCCGCAAGATTGCGTTCACCTCCACCCGCGAAGCCAACAACTCCGAGCTATATGTGATGGACGCTGATGGCACCAACATTGTACGAATGACTCACAATCCCATCTGGGATGGCTTCCCGCGATGGGGCCCAGACATGACAAAAATAGCCTTTCTGTCCTACCGGGATGGAAACGGGGAAATATACATCCTCGACTTGGATGCCGACCAGGTAGTTCTGAATCCGGATGAACGCCGCGTCGTATTCGAGGGCGAGACATCACTTCAGGTCCAAACGAGCGCAGGCAAGGCCGGCGAATTCTGGAAGGTCCTCTACAGGGCGCAAGAGCGCGTCGATCTGGTGGGATACAGGACGTTGCGATTTGCCATCCATCCGGGCGATGTAGATTTGACCGACCAGTCCACATTCCGGGTAGCGCTTGGCGAAAGCCAGATCGACCTGCTGGATCCGACCCTCTTAGGTGGAGGAATCGATCTGGATGCGCGTGCTTGGCAGGTAGTCGAGCTACCTCTGTCCATGTTTGAAGTGGAGGCGCCGATCGACGGCATCGTGTTCAGCGGTAACCTGGCCGGCACCTTCTATCTCGACGACCTTCGACTCCTGACGATTGTTGAAACGTCGCGACCCACGGCTGTAGAAGAGGACGAATCCGCCACTCCCAGAACATTTTCGCTGGGCCAGAACTACCCGAATCCGTTCAACAGCGGCACGGTGATTCGTTTCGAGCTGCCGGAAGCGGGTGAAACGAAGCTGACTGTATACAACCTAGTGGGGCAGGTGGTTGCGTCGATAGTAGATGGAACGCGCGATGCCGGTGCCTATACGGTTCGCTGGGACGGTCGCGATGAAGACGGTCGCTCGCTCGCAACCGGGGTGTACATCTATCGGATGCAGTCGGGAAACGACGTGGAAACCCGAAAGTTGCTGTTGCTACGGTGAAGGGATCAGCATTTTCATGACCGCCATCATGAGGCCGGTCATCGCGACCATGGTTGTGAGCAGTACGGCAAAACGCGAGTCGATACGGCGGTTGGTTTCGTCGGTGCGGTTGTGCAGTGCGCGTACGTCCTGTCGGATATCTTTGACTTCGCGGTTCGTATCCTGGCGCAGTTCCTGGATCTGAGTTTGTAAACCTTGATTGTTGCGGTTCATGTCCTGGCGCAGTTCCTGGATCTGAGCTTGTAGACCTTGATTGTTGCGGTTCATGTCTTGATGGAGATCCTGAAGGCCCTCGCGGAGATACGATATGCCCCAGCGAAAGTCTTCTGGTGGTTTCGATGAGGGTAATTGTGGGTCAGATGCTTCTGGCATTGTACGCTCCCGACAAGAATATACAAAAGAGTCTGTACGCGAACCAAGGCAGAGTAAAGCAGATCGCATGCCAACGTTTCTCTCCCAGAAGGCTAAACAACGTTCCACTCGAATGTGTCAAATCCTCTCCATCAGTGGGTGTATAAGAGGTGAAGCTCGTGAACAAACGAACCAACATTTTTATATGTTCAACGCCATCTTCGTCGTACTGATCGCGGCTGCAGGGGTTCTCGCCCAACCCCGCTTTGAAGATGTGACTGCTGAGGCTATTCCGTTCAGGCTTTTCGAAGCTGAGGGGATGTCCGTTGGTGACTACAACAACGACGGGTGGACCGATCTTTTCATTGCGGAGTTCGTCAACGATATATACGACGGCGGTGACCGGATCGCGCTGCTCTACAATGGTGGCGACGGCAGCTTTGTCCGCGATGCCGCACTCCTACCCGACGGCCTGCTTAATTTCGACTCCGAAGCAATTACTGGAGAAGCTTTCGGACCGGGCGCGTTCGGCGACTACGACCGGGACGGCGATTTGGATATCTACCTTCCACTGGGGGTAGGCTGGTTGCACCGCCGCAGAAACGCGCTGCTGCGCAACGATCGCGGGATCTTTACCAACGTCACGACACAAGCTGGATTGACGCAAGAGTTGTCCTCCGCGGGAGCCATCTGGTTGGACTACAACCGGGATGGGCATCTCGATCTGTACGTGACAGACGATGGCCTAATTCTCGCGAACCTACTGCGAGGGATATGGGATAATTACAGCCCGTCGAGTTATCACCGGCTCTACCGGAACAATCAAGATGGCAGTTTCACGGATGTTACTGTCGCAGCTGGACTAGATGTACCGATGCCGGGATTCAACATTGCCGCGCCCGACGTCAACGACGACGGGTGGCCGGATGTTCATATCGCCATCCATCATGATCTGCTGATTTTTCTGAACGATGGTCAGGGACGGTTCCCTGACGCGACCACAACCGAGACCTTTAATCCAGGAATAGTGGGCATAGCCATCGGCGACATCGACAACGATGGCGATCTGGATCTATTTCAGCCCAACTCCGATTCTGCTGGCTTCGGGGACGTGTTGCCCTCGCGCCCGGTCATGATGCTGAACCTGGGAGATTACCAGTTTCTGGACGTGACTGAGGGTGTGGGTATCGATTTCAAGGATCTGCCGGTCCAAAACGCCACGTTTGCTGATCTCGACAACGACGGCGATCTGGACCTGGTAACGGGTCGCCCCCTTTTCCTTTTCATCAACGACGGACAAGGGTTCTTCTCTGATGTTACAGAGCGTTCGGGTCTTCCTGCGGCGGGTGGAGTGGGAGTATTACCCGTCGATTACGATGGGGATGGGTGCCTCGACCTCATTTACAGCAACGTATTGACCACCGGCGACAACGAGTTTGGTGGCGTCTTTCGCAACAGGTGCAACAACCATCATTACCTCCGTGTAGAGTTGGTAGGGGAGGCGAGCGGCCGAGATGGAATTGGGGCGCGCATCAACATTCGCTCCGGCGCGCTACGGCAGACACGTGAGCTGCTCGGGGGAACCGCGCTCTGGCAGCAAGAAGCGATCGCCCATTTTGGACTGGGGACGCGTACCTTGGTCGACACTCTCGAAGTCCGTTGGCCTTCCGGTCAGATCGATGTGCACACGGCCGTGGCGGTCGATCGGCAGATACGACTATTCGAAGGGAAACCGGGCTCTCACACGGTCTTGCCGACGAACTGGGAGCACGCCCTGCCGGACACGATCGTCGTGGGAGAATCCGTAGAGATTGCTGCGCGGGTGCAGTCGGCGCTGTTTGCTCCTGACGCCCGCATCGACAAGGTTACCGCGGATTTGAGTAGTTGGGGTGGCGGTGATGCGGTTCCACTGGACCGGCAAGGTGACGGGTCTTACCTCCTGACGGTACAAACGATCGTCGCCAGCGGTCAACCCGGCCGGCGCGAAGTAGCCATATTGATCGAACAGTCCTCGTCTCATGGACCGATGTGGACGAGGCTGGTGCATCCAGTCCAGGTGTTGCCGACGGATCTGCCAACTCAGCCCTTTCCAGTGTACCAAGATGGTCTTGCCCTCGGATGGGAACTAGATGCGTTTGTTGACCATGGCGATTTCAGATTGCGGGATTACGAATCGGAAGATGGCCGTGCGGCTATCGAGTTGCGATCGACAGGTCAGGTTTTCAGGGGCAGCGCGGCGCTAGCTGTCCAAGTGGATTCGCTGGCCACACCGGATGGCCCAGAGTTTGAGGTTTTCCGGTTGCATTTCCGTCCTCTCGAGCCTGTGGAGCAGCAATACCGGGGCCTGCGTTTTGCCTTCCACTCGGGTACATCGCAGTCCGTAGGTTTTCCGTTCCTATCGGTGTACCTCAATGGTCGTACCATCGTGGGGTTAACGCTCAATCCAGCGTTTCCTCTCTCTCGCTTTCTGCTTGATGAGTCAATTCAGGGGTGGCAGGTTGTAGAAGTGCCTCTGGATTACCCCGGGTTGGAGGGGCCAATCGAGTCAATCGAAATCACAGGTTGGTTGCAAGGCACCTTCTACCTCGATGAGATCGAACTGCTGCCCCGTCCTCGGTCTCCCACGATAACTGCGGTCGCGGAGGAAAAGACTTCGACAGTACCGTCTTCCTTCGCATTGCATCAAAACTATCCCTATCCGTTCAACAGTGGCACGGTCATTCGGTTCGAGTTGCCACAAGCCGAGGAGGTGGAGCTCGCGGTATACAACCTCGCTGGACAGAAGGTGATGAACCTCGTGCAGGGCCGACGTGACGCCGGCTCTTACACCCTGCGCTGGGACGGCCGCGATGCGCGGGGTCGCGAGCTGGCAAGCGGTGTGTATCTGTATCGACTGCAGGTCGGCAAACTCGTGGAAACCCGGAAACTGCTGCTGTTGCGTTAGCGACCGCGAATTGCAACCAACGCGTTTCGATCTGCCGCAGTAGTCGGAGCCCACCGTCTCAGCATGAAGCTGTGATGGCACGTCTGCAATGATCGGCAGCGCCTCAGTCCGGAATGCCGACAATCGAACGTGATTCTGTCTTGGATACTGGAAAACCGGAGGGTGGTCAACATAACAAAAACTCTATGACGGGCACGTAACTCGTTTATTTGTAATTTTTTATGTGAAAATATCAGGGGTTGCGAATGGGTGTGGCACGCCCTTTGCAAATCTATTTCTCAAGAGCGCATCTACAACAAAGAATCGGTCAGAATATGGAATCGCATGCTTCGCTTTTGCGCGTTGGCTGGCACGTTCTACCTGGACGAGATCGAGCCTTCCCAGTGCCATGGAAGAGCCTTGGCGCGTGACGGCGGTTCAGGAGACGCGCGAGTCTACCCTGCCATCAGCGTTTGCACTAGATCAGAACTATCCGAACCCATTCAACAGTGGTACGGTGATTCGTTTCGAGCTGCCGGCGGGTGGCGAAACGGAACTGGCTGTCTACAACCTGGTGGGGCAGAAGATCGCCTCGCTGGTGCACGGAGCTCGCGAGGTGGGGCAGTACACCGTGCACTGGGACGGTCGCGATAGCAGCAGGGAGCCCCTCGCCAGCGGGTGGGATCAGGTTGAAACGCGGAAGCTATTACTACTACGGTGAAGGAGTTCAGATCTTCATGGCCGCCACAATAAGCCCGGCCAATGCAATCATAGTCGTCATCAGCAACGTTGCGCGGGAGTCGATTCGTTGGCTCAACGAGCGATTCGTTTCATCGATCCGGCCGTGCAGGGCCCGTACGTCCTGTCGCATATCCTGGATGTCTTCACGAAGGTAGGCGATGCTCCAGTGAAAATCTTCTGGCGGCTTGGAAGGTAATGATTTGGGGTCGGGTGTTTCTGGCATGATATGCGGCCCGGCGTTCCGCAGCCCAAGTGCAGCAGTTGATCCCGGTCTTCGAAGCCGGAAAGAACCTCTTGCTCCTCTCCAAGTACGAGGAAGGAGCCCGTTGTTTCGACTACATCGCCCGCACCTTTCCCAGCCGCGAGATCCTCAACAACGCCGGCGTCGCCCGCGCCCTAGAGGCCATCGACCTGCTCGACGCGGGTCAACCAAGCTTCGCTTATCCCTTTGAACTGGACGCCGAAACCCGGTTGCGCCACGCCGGCAAGACGCAGAGAAGTGGGTTTGCCGAAAATCGTCGAGCGCAGCGCGAAAGGCTGCTTAAGGAGGCGGTAGAGTCCTTCGAAAATGCGCGCAAGAAGGATCCCGACTACGCCACGGCAAACGTGAACCTTGCCTGCGCCACCGACATGCAAGGCGACCTCGATGCGGCGGCCTTCTACGCTGCAAAAGCTATTGAGATAGCCGACAAGAACGGAGAAATAGACTCCCGAGCCCACGCCCTAATCGCACGGGGCATTGTCATAGCTCACGCCAATCCCCAGAGTGAGGACGCTGCACGGAAGGACTTTCTCGATGCGAAAGTCGGCAACCCGGCCCTGGCCTTATTGAATCTATCTGTCCTTGAGGGGTCCGACGTTGCCGCGGCAACCGCCGGTGGCAGAGAAAAAAAGTCAGGTCCAATCGAAGAGAGCGTCGGAGCCGCCAGCCGCGTCTACGAGCGCATTATCTCGGCGCCTGATGCCAGAGCCGAGTTGCCGCAAAGCGCCGAAACCCAACCTGCCATGCTCATTTTCGCCAGGGAACTTGGAGACCGAGATGGCCTGGTGATCGACACCGGTCACAGCGAGATCACTTTGGTGGAGACCGGGAGCAATTACGACGGCCTCAGCGCACGGGGCATCAAAATTGGCAGCGACCTCAAACAGGTACACCATGCCTACGGCCATCCCACACGACTGGTATCAAGTCGTCAAGGAGCATTTCACCTCTACGAGCACGCTCAGATCGTCTTCCAGACCAGCGCTGCCGATCGGGTGCGCGGGTGGATGCACTACGACATCGAAGAGGATTTCTACGACGCGCCAGACGACCGGGAGACAGAGGAAATGCAGACCGAACAGCGGGTCGCCCTGGTGATCGGCAATGGGGCCTATGGCGATGTTCCGTTGAAGAATCCGGTCAACGATGCCCAGGCAGTCGCTCAAGCCCTCGAGTACTGCGGCTTTGAGGTGTCACGAAAGATCAACGCCGACCGCAAGGAGATGCGCCAGGCCATCCGCCACTTCGGTAACCAGCTCAAGAAAGGTGGAGTGGGCCTGTTCTACTATGCCGGCCACGGCCTTCAGGTCGACGGTTTGAACTACCTGGCGCCCGTAGGAGTAGACGTAGCCCATGAGGACGAAGTGGAGGACGAATACGTCCTTGTATCGTCGGTCATGCGCAAGATGGAAAGCGCCAGCAACCGGGTGAACATTGTCATCCTGGACGCCTGCCGCAACAATCCGTTTGCGCGCAGCTTCCGCTCGCAGGGGCGCGGCCTGGCCGGAATGGATGCCGCCACCGGCTCGCTGGTGGCGTATGCGACCGCGCCCGGCAGGGTCGCAGCGGACGGCGACGGCACGAACGGCCTCTACACCTCGATGTTACTCAAATACCTGCAGGTACCAGGTCTCAGTATTGAACAGGTTTTCAAAAACGTGCGCCGTGACGTAAAGACAGCCAGCGCCGAAAACAGGTCCCCTGGGAATCTTCCTCCTTGACCGGCGACTTCTATTTCGTATTGCCGCCAACCGAAGGACGAGAGAACGCAGGTGCTAGTCATGGCTACGCAGCGTCATCTCCCCCACCGGCCGTGATCTTCGGACACCTGCAGGTGAACGCGAGTGCGCCCGAATCCAGGGTGTACATCGACGGAATCCTTCGGGGCAATGCGGGCCCCGGCGATCCGCTGAACCTCGAGAACCTGGCCGTGGGCGAGATCGAGGTACGGGTGGAAGCTGTGGGTTACCAAAGCGCCACACAGGACCACTCGCTGACCGCCGGACAATGGACACAGACGGTATTTTCACTTCCGTCGGTGATGCCGTCCGCTACATCATTCTCGCAACCACCGGTTTCTGGTCCCGACTCAGTACGAGAGTCCATTGTCCGCAGCACAGTATCACCGCATGAAGAGATGGTATTCGTCTCAGACTTCGCCTTTTACATCGACACCTATGAGGTGACGAATGCGGCCTTCGCCGCATTTCTCAATGCCCGCGGAAACCAGATTGAAGGCGAGGTTACCTGGTTGGATATGAGTGACCCGGATGCGCGCATTGAGAGACGAGGAGGTCGGTATTTGCCCGTGCCCGGCCATGAGGACCATCCCGTAGTCGAGGTGTCGTGGTACGGGGCGCAGCGTTACTGCGAATGGGCCGGCAAGAGTTTGCCGTCGGACGAAGAATGGCGGCAAGCAGCCCAGGGCCGCGATGGGCGGACCTATCCATGGGGAACAGAGCCTCCGGACAAGGCCGGTGTCTTGCGCGCGAACTACGATCGGGGTGTGGGAGATGGTTTTGAGACGACCGCGCCCGTCGGCAGCTTTCCTCGTGGCGTCAGTCCGTACGGGGCGTTGGATATGGCTGGAAATGTCTGGGAATGGGTGGACGCGGCAGATGGCGCCAAACGCCTTTTGCGCGGCGGCTCGTGGTTCGATGACGCGTCTTACCTGCGACCCACCTACCTCTATTCGTCAGACCCGTCGCTAACTATGGACCACAGCGGATTTCGCTGCGCCCGCGGCTCCGAACATCAAATCGACGCACGCCGAGCCGCGAAGACGCCGTAGTAAACCTCGTCGCGCTTCTGCTGCTGGTGCAACCGTTCGATCAATCTGCGCCGAAAGTATTCCTTCTTGTCTTCCGAGGTCTGCCGCAATCGTTGGTAGATCTCTTCTAATTCCCTATCGCGCTCCTTGGTCCCCAAAAAATACACCTGCTCCCGTCCCCCTCTTTCATCAGGTTGCATCCATTCCGTGCCCATCGGAATGCCGTGCGTGTCACCGGCATCTAGCGTTAAGAAGGAGGAAACAACCGGCAGCTCACTGACGCCTCCATTGGAGTCAACTCGATAGGCGTAAAGATAGCAGCGACTATTGGCCCTCAGGGCGATTCTATAGCTGTCACTCGCTCCGAAAACCATTTCACTTGAGGAAGACAACGAACTTACGTGCATCTTGCCTTCTTCTGGGACGTTCCCTGCCATTTTTCGATACTGAACCTGGATCTCAAGCAATGCGCTCGATTCAGCTTTGGTTGCTGAGTAGGAATCCTCCGGTGGTGACATCGAAAATTCGTCTTCCCGAGCGGGCCAATCGGTGAAATAGATCAGACTGGCAAGCAATACCAGAATGAAGGCCAACCCGACGTAGATTGGACGACCGCTGAGCCTGCGACGTACGTCCGCGGGCTGTCGAACCGCCGCTCCCTCGCTTCCCGCCGCTGCCGATTCATCAAGGTCGGTTTCTTGCACGAAGGTGGCGTACGCACTGGAGAAAATCCTGGCCTCATTACCCTGGCGTTTCACATAACCATCGGTCTCCAGAGACTTCAATACTGCGTCGTGCCCTGAACCGAGTTCATTTCCTACTGCCAATTGACTGATCACCTGCCGTTCCTCATCGCCAAAGGCACCCCACGAATAGTGGAAATGGCTGCTCGACTCTTCGAGAAAACGCTGCTCCACCAGTTTCCGGTCCAGCTCGCCACTCTCACCCTCCACCGAGCAATCAAAGACCGCCGCACAGGCGATCTGCACGAAGAACGGCAGGTAGCCCCCCAATTCCTGGATATACTCGGCATGCGCGGCCAACGGCATGCCGGCCTCTGCGGAGGGTTTTGTGATCAGCTCCCTGACCTCCACCTCCGACATGGGACCCATACGAATGTGGGAGAAGATGTTGAAAAACGGTGACTCGGAGATCTCTCTGTTGTGACAGAGTGTCTCCAGGTTGCTGCGCGAGGCGGTGACGAAGGCCACCGGGTAGGCATTGGCCATGGAGCGCAAGAATCCGAAGAACTCGGTGCCAAAGTCGGCGTTGCGCGTAATGGTCTCGAATTCGTCGAACAAGCAGACCAAACGCAGATCAGCACCCTCCATCGCTTGAGCCACCCTTTCCACGCCGGATAGATCGCCAACCTCTGCCACCTCGAGTCGGTCCCCAACAGCCGTGCCCAGATGCTCGCCGAATGCTCGGCAAAAACCTTCCTGGTTCAGGTGCTGCTGTCCCTGGCAATCCATGAGCATGAAAACGTAGCGCTCGGGCGTCTCCAAGTGGGACGCGTAGATCTCCCGCTGCGACAGATGCCAGAGCAACGAGGATTTGCCCATACGCCGCTCTCCGACGAGAGAGATCGACTGCGGTGTTTGTGCCCCGATCCGCGCCATCACATGCTGGAGCTCGCGCTGACGGCCGTAGAACTCCTCCACGGTGCGAATCATGGAGCGATTTAGGTATGGATTGCGTTGCATAGTGCTGGAACCGTTGTGGGCCATTGCCAATTCTTGCACCCCAATATACGAATATTTAGGCGACCCACTTCGGTGTTTCGGGAGAGAGGGCGCCTCTGTGGCGTACGCGACAAATTTCCGTAGTCACGCTTGACGTTAATCACGTATCGCGTTATTATGTTTCGTGATTCAATCTTTTAGATGTGCTGACACGGAAGCCCTGGCATGTGGGCGACGGATCGCGCGATTTGCAAGTATCGAGGCGGTGGCACGACGCAAGCTGCGTCAATTGCAAATCGCAGACAAACTTGGAGACCTTCGTGTTCCGCCAGGCAATCGCCTTGAAAAGCTCAAGGGCAATCGAGTGGGCCAATATAGCATTCGTGTAAACAACCAGTTTCGAGTGTGCTTTCGCTGGTCAACCGCCGGGGCGAAAGATGTCGAGATCGTGGACTACCACTAGGAGAGAATGATCATGCGCAAACTCCAACCTGTGACGCCCGGAGAATTGCTGCGGGAGGAATTCTTGATACCAATGGGTCTCTCCCAGTATCGCCTGGCAAAGGAAATTCGTGTTCCCGCTCAGCGAATCAGCGAGATCGTGACCGGCAAGCGGAGTATTACTGCTGACACTGACCTCCGATTATGCCGCTTTCTTGGCCTATCCAATGGCTACTGGTTAAGAGCCCAGGCGGCTTACGATACCGAAGTGGCGGAAGAATCTCTCTCCAAAGCGCTGACGAAAATCAAGCCATGGAAGAAATCGCGTGCCGCTGTTTAGCATGTTCTCCGACGGCAGCGCGTAGGTCGGCCGTTTCTGCGTAGTTCTATCGTCACACTAACCGGGTTCGGACTGTACGCCGCTCAACACCTCTTGATTCCCGTAAAACGGCGCCAGCTCGTTGCGCATCTTGTCCTCGATCCAAGCCACATCCTCAGCGCTCAGATAGTCGCCGTAGCCACCCACCTGGCCCTTCCTCACCTTGAACGATTCCTGGTCGTTCTGGTCGCCGGGTTTCATGTAGTGCGGATGGGCGAATGAACCCTGCGATTCCATGGAGCGCATCTTGTTGAAGCTGGCGAACTCCACCGCTTCTTCGATGACTTGGGCCGACACGTCGGTGAGGCCTAGAAACGACAACAGCTGTTCCAGCGCTTCGCACGGTTGGCGGTGGATCTCCTCGTATTTCACCAACAGAAGTCTCTGGGGCAGGTGGCGGTTCTCCGCCCAGATGTTGTAGAACCTGACGAAATGGCGCACGCCGCCGATCTCACTGTGCAAGAACTCGGTGATGCCGCCATCGAAACCTCCGACCGCCCACTTCGGATAGAACCGTTTGGTGCGCCGGGTTTCGTGGAAGTAGTACGACACAGCCACATCCCGCAGGTCGCGAATCAGCAAAATTACCTTGGTACCAGCATAACGCGACTTGTCCGCGGTGATCTTTGCCACCGGGCTTCGGTTCGGCCGGCTATCGTGGGTAAAAGACACCAACGGTAATGAGGACATCTGCTTCACCCCCTCGGGATACAGGAGGCGGGTGCCGTCAGGTTTCTCGTCCTGGATGCCGGCATGACGGTAGAGGGCCCGCCCCAGCATCACCCGTAACCAGGTACGGCCGCACTTGGGGAAGGAGACCAGATAGGCATCTGGCTCGCGCTTGCCAGCCAGTTTTCGGCACGTTTTTCGAAGGAATTGTGAGATTTCCAGCACCTTTCTATGGATACTGTCCACCTATTTGCTTCAATTATAACGTCGCTCGAAGCAAAAGAGTAGCCCCCTCTCCCAATCCGCAGGGAACGAATCAGCTGGGTGTCATGAGCTCACTTGCCGGTCCCGGGCATCGAATAAGTGCATGCCTTATATAATGAATACGAGAAGCGCGCCGAATTGGAGGTCGATATGTCGCTTTCTGCGTTGTCTTCCCATGTTATCGCTTCTTCTTGCAATGATAGGCTGCGCGGCCGCACCACGCGGCCACAGTGGCCCGCCAGACAGCTTTAGCTTCGCGCTTGTCGCCGATATGCCGTATTCCGTGGAGCAGGACTCCGAATTCGAGCGCCTGACCGAAATCATCAATGCCGACAACGATCTGCGCTGGGTCGTCCACCTGGGAGATTTTAAGGGGGGATCCGCTCCATGTACGGATAGCGTGTTCGTTCATCGATTGGACCTGTTCCAGAAATTCGAGCATCCCTTCATTTTCGTGCCTGGAGACAACGACTGGGCCGACTGCCACCGCACCGGTTCCGATCCGCTGGAGCGACTGATCAAGATGCGTTCCGTATTCTTCCCGGAACCTGGTCGCACGCTGGGTCGGAAGACGATGCCGGTAATCACGCAAGCAGCCAACCCGATGTTTGCCGAGTTCCCCGAGCATGTTCGCTGGAAGAAGAACGGAGTGATGTTTGCTGCGTTACATATCGTCGGAAGTTTCAACTTCGGATGGGACTTCGAGCACCGAACGCGCGCACACGACGACGAGGTTGAGCGCCGGACGAATGCTGCCATCGCCTGGATGCAGCAGAGTTTCGAGGAAGCGATCACCGACAAGTCGGCCGGCCTGTTCCTGATGATCCACGGCAATCCCCGGTTCGAAGCGATACCCACCGACACCTTATCTCAACTGGCGTACGGAGGGTTCGTCGGGGCCCTGGAACGCGAGGTCATCCGCTTCAACAAGCCGGTTATCCTGGCTCATGGCGATTCCCACTACTTCCGCATCGACAAACCATTGCGAAACTCGGCTACTGGTCGCAGGTTAATGCGGTTCACCCGGGTGGAACCGTTTGGTGTTCCGGATATGCATTGGGTGCGGATCATCGTCGATCCGGCCGATGATCAGGTGTTCACCATCCATCCGGAAATCGTGCCCGAGCATCTTGACCATCCGTAGGGTCGCGATGGCAGAATTCGCCTTGGTGACGGTGCGAGATTGCTGCCCGTTACCGCGCTGCGATCGAATCTCGCTCTAATCACTATATTTCAAAAGGAACTGATATGACTATCGATGCTCCGAATCCCCAGGTAAGTCCTTTCCACCTCAGTGACGATGATGGATACATGTGGCTCAAAGGCAACCTGCATTCCCACACCACCAACTCCGACGGCAGCCCGTCGCCGCAGGAACGGCTCGACGGCTACGTAAACCAGGGGTACGACTTCCTGTGCTTGTCGGATCATTACAAGATTACGCGCATCGACACAGTCAAGGCTCCAAAGGATTTCGTGCTGATCCAGGGCGCTGAGCTGCATCCGCACAATCCGTTCGGAGGCACTACACACCATTTCGTCTGTCTCAATATCCACGAGGACATGGACACACCGAAGATGCCGCCGCAGCATGTCATCGATGGGGTCAACGATCAGGGAGGCAGCATCTGGCTTGCTCACCCGCACTGGAGCTCGGTGAATATTCTGCGGGATACGCTACCCCTTCACGGGCTGGCGGGCATCGAGGTGTTCAATACAACCTGTCGCGCCAAAGCCCGTGGTGAGTCGGGGGTGCACTGGGACGACTGGATGGAGCAAGAGGATCGCATCTATCCTGCCCTCGCAAACGACGATGCCCACGCGCTGGAGTCTGAGAACAAGGACACCTACCAGGGGTGGACCATGGTGCGGGTCAAGGAGCGCAACGCCGCCGCGGTTACCGACGCGCTCACGAGTGGCACTTCCTATTCCACCAACGGGCCCCAGATTCACGATATCAGCCTGCGCAGGGTCGACAAGGCGGGAGACGAGCGCCAGTTGGTGGAAGCAACGGTGAAATCGTCCGAGGCCCTTCGTGTCTTTGGCGTTTGCAACCAGGTCGGCGAGGAGTATTACGACGGCGGACGCACCTTCGAGACCGCTACCTTTACGTTGCGAGCCAATTCCCGCTGGGTTCGCTTCGAGGTCCACGGACCGGACGGGACCAAAGCCTGGTCGAATCCGTTCGACCTGACCGAGTTGGAGCGGAACTAACCTACTCCCAGAAAGGATTTCGATGGAGCCGGAGCGACATATAAAGGTAGAAGGGGCATTCAACGTTCGAGACCTGGGGGGATACGAGACCCGCGACGGGCGCCGCACCCAGTGGAGGCGTTTCCTTAGAGCGGACTGCCTCGACAAGGTAGACGGGGAAGGCCTTGCTTCCCGCGTCGACGGGGGATTGAAGACGGTAGTCGATCTCAGGAGCGCGAGAGAGATCAAAGAAGTCCCTTCCGTTTTTCATTCATCCACGGAAACCCCCAGTTATCTGCATGTCGATCTGATCGGTGATCCCAGTTTGATCGACGATCCGTCAAAATGGGAACAACCACCCGAGCCGCCGCAACGTTATCTGGCCATGTACACCACCTGGCTAGACGATCGCCAGGAGGCGATCCGTACCGTCCTGTCCAGCTTCACCGAGTCCGACGCCTTGCCGGCACTGTTCAACTGCCATGCAGGAAAGGATCGCACCGGAGTCATCGCTGCGCTGCTGTTGGGGCTGGCCGGCGTGCCTGATGAAACGATCGTCGCCGACTACGCCCTCAGCGGTCCTAACCTCTGGCACCGGGAGATGGCTACCTTTAGGGAGGCGCACGGCGAAGATTCCTCGATGGAGGATTTCAGCGCCGAGGTATCGTCTGCCCGTAACATGGAGCTTACCTTGGAATACCTGAACGAACGGTATGGAGGTATTCCGACCTATCTCACCACAATAGGCGTGAGCTCAGACGAGCGCGACTGCTTGCGAAAGGCTTTACTGGATTGAACGACGACAAACTCAGCATCTGCTGCGTTGGCGCCGGTTACGTCGGCGGTCCCACCATGGCCGTGATCGCCGACCGCTGCAAACGGACTACGGTAACGGTTGTCGACCAGGACGACGCCCGCATCGCGGCGTGGAACTCCGACCGGCTTCCGATCTTCGAGCCGGGACTGGATGAGGTGGTGCTGCGCAACCGGGACCGCTCCCTCTTCTTCTCGACCGAGATCGACGCTACCATTCGTCAGTCGGACATCATCTTCATCGCGGTGAATACGCCGACCAAGACCTACGGAATCGGCAACGGACGGGCTGCAGACATGGAATTCCTCGAAATCTGCGCCCGACGGATCGCCGAGGTTGCAGAAGGCCACAAGGTGGTGGTGGAGAAGTCGACAGTGCCGGTGCGTACGGCGGAAACCGTGCGCACGATTCTCGATACCCGCACCGAGGGTGCCAGCTTCCAGGTGCTTTCCAACCCGGAGTTCATGGCGGAAGGTTCGGCTATCCAAGATCTGGAGCAGCCGGACCGGGTGTTGATCGGTGGCGAACGCTCGCCTGAGGGCGACAAGGCGGTGGCTCAGCTGAAGTCGGTTTACGCCAGCTGGGTGCCCGAGGAGAAAATCCTCACCACCGATCTGTGGTCTTCAGAGCTCACCAAACTCATCGCCAATGCCTTCCTGGCGCAGCGGATCTCTTCGATCAACGCGGTTTCTGCTTTGTGCGAGGCGACCGAGGCGGATGTGGAGGAGATCTCCAACGCGATCGGCAAGGATCGTCGCATCGGTCCGGATTTCCTAAAGAGCTCTGTCGGTTTTGGGGGCTCCTGTTTCCAGAAGGATATCCTCAACCTGGTCTATCTGTGCGAGACCTTCGGACTGCAGGAGGTGGCTGACTACTGGGAGCACGTGGTGCGGATCAATGACTACCAGAAGCGACGCTTCTCGAAACGGATCATCGAGGAGCTCTTCGGGACGGTGTCGGGAAAACGCATCGCGGTGCTTGGCTACGCCTTCAAGAAGGATACCAACGACATCCGCGAGTCGCCCGCCATCTATGTCTGCCGCGACCTTCTTGCCGAGCAGGCTTCGTTGGCGATCTACGATCCGCGGGTCGAGCAGGAACAGCTTCGCTCATCCCTCGACGCCGCCGGGGACGACAAGGGCGGCACTACTGCAAAGAGCACTGGAGCGCCACAGGTGGAGATCTGTTCCGATCCGTACGCCGCCGCAAAGGGAGCTCACGCGATTGCCGTGCTGACCGATTGGGATGAATTCCGCGACCTGGATTACCATCGAATCTTCGATTCGATGGCGAAACCGGCCTGTCTGTTCGACGGCCGCAATGTGGTCGATCTGGTCAAGCTGCAGAAGATCGGTTTTCGCACCTTCGGCATAGGCAAATAGATGGCTGAATATCCCGAGGTTTTTCGCGTCCGTCAGCACTTCGACGTGCCCCAGGTCGACGACCTGGCCTCCGAGGTCGAAAGCCAGCTGCAGCGACTCTCGTTGAACAATCAGGTCAAGCCAGGGCAAAACGTCGCTATCTCCGTCGGCAGTCGCGGCATCTCGGGTATCAACCATATCGTCAAAGCCGCCGTCGGTCATTTCAAACAGCTCGGCGCGGCACCGTTTATCGTGCCGGCGATGGGGAGCCATGGCGGCGGTCGCGCCGAAGGCCAGCGACAGCTGCTCGAAACGCTAGGGGTTACCGAAGAGTTCTGCGGATGCCCGATTCGTGCCAGCATGGAGACGGTGGTGGTGTGCGATGCAGCGGAGGGGTTTCCGGTGCACTTTGACAAACACGCCTACGGCGCCGACCACGTGGTGGTGTGCAACCGGATCAAGTCCCACACTCAGTTCGTCGGGGACATCGAAAGCGGCCTCATGAAGATGATGCTGATCGGACTGGGGAAACATGCCGGCGCCAAGATCTATCACCGGGCGATCAAGGACTTCAGCTTCGGTCAGATCGTGCGCAGCGTGGCCAGCGTCGTACTGGAACGCTGTTCGATTCTCGCCGGCATCGCCATCGTCGAGAACAGCTACTGCCGCACGGCGAAGATCGAAGCGGTGGTGCCAGAACGATTCGAGGAACGGGAGAAGGCGCTGCTGCTCAATGCCAAGGAGTGGGCGGCGAGGCTGCCGTTCAACGTGGCCGATGTGCTGCTCATCGACGAGGTGGGCAAGAACATCAGCGGTACCGGATTCGACCTGAGCATCACCGGCCGTCGCAACCTGGTGCACGAGCCTTCGGAAGAAGAGTACCCGAAGGTCAGGATGATCGGGCTCCGTGACCTGACCGAGGCCTCCCACGGGAATGGCGAGGGCATGGGTCTGGCCGAGTTCTGTCGCAAGCGGGTGCTCGACAAGGTCGATCTCGAAGTCACCCGGATCAACGGGCTGACCAGCGGGCATTTCACCGGATCCATGATTCCGATCGACTTCGACACCGATGCACGACTGCTGGAGGTGATGTTGTCGCAGATCGGACTTACCGAACCCCCCGATGCGAAACTGATGTGGATTCGCAACACCGTCGATCTGGCCGAGGTGGAATGTTCGGCTACTTATGTGGACGAAGCCCAGCAACGCGACGATCTGGAGCTCCTCACCGAGCCGCGATCGTTGGAGTTCGACGCCGAGGGCAACCTGTCCGACGAGCATATGCGTACCAGCAGCCCGTGATAAATTGCCACTTGGGCTGCCGCCGGTTCTTGCGGCCGGCCTTTGCGTTGCGCTCGATCGCCGCATCTTTCCGCTGCGCCTCACTCGCACGCCTTAATCTCATCCGCAATTCCTCGGCCTCGACGACAATGCGCATTTCACCACGGACTGTTACCGTCTGAGATGGCAACAAACGCCCGGGTATTTTCCTTCCTGGCGCTTCTTCAATAAATACAATTACCTACGGTTGTTCATTAAGCGCCCAGAGCCCATTCCCTCGATTTATCAGGAGATTCCGGCGGTGGAGGCCGACCCTGAGCCGGTCATGTACATTTCCGCTGCGGGTATCGCCTTCCTGAAACAGTGGGAGGGCGTGCGCTACGAAGCTTATCGGGACTCGATCGATCTGCTGACTATCGGCGTTGGGCACCTACTGACGAAGAGTGAGCTCTCTTCCGGCAGCGGAGACGGGAAGCGGAGCGGGCAATGTTTCTGGCGTGAGGCTTTCACTCCAAAATGCCGACAAGAATATCTACCCACAGAAACTGGCATTGTGTATATTCCGCAGCCAATGGCCCTGGTCTTGAACCGACGAGCGAGCCTTACAAATAAGGAGTGGTCAAAATGGCAGACAAGAAGCCTGGTCGAGGGATGAAGAAGAAGGGCAAGAAGGAGGCGAAAGTGCGAGCGCCGTTGGTTGTTGAGAGGAGGAGCAATAAGCGAGACAGATTACCAACTCGGGTCAGACTGCATGAAGGAAAAACGGTATCGCCCGTCAAGTATTCCGGATCTGCTGTGGGGCACGGCAACTATACGGCCGGGCAGGTGAATGGGGTAATGGTTCTTGATGGGCGGGGGAAGCCCATTCCCTTTCGCGATTTCCCACAGGAGCCCAAAGTACGTGTGGATTCATGAGAGGAAGTGATTAGCGGCGCAGCACATCTGCTACACAATTCTAAAGGAGGTGATCGCAATGCGTACACTGCTTACTGTAACTCCTGACGTTGAGGCGGCCAACAAGGCGGTACAATCTGGCGAACTAGAGCGGGTTATGAAGGAACTCTCCGAAATGATTGAGCCAGAGGCGAGCTACTTTTTTACTGAACAGGGTCGCCGTACTAGTCTCTACGTTTTCGACATGAAGGATTCGTCCCAAATGCCACAGATTGCCGAGAACCTTTTTCAAGTACTCAAGGCTGAGGTGAAATTTTCCCCTGTGATGAACCAGGAAGAGCTGGGGAGAGGTCTGCAGGCCTGGGGTGAATCGCAGCAAGGAAAATGATGTAGTTTGTGCCGGAGGCAGAGGGACCCATGGAGGGTTCGAACATGCTTTCATACCTCGTACTTGCGATTTCCTTTTCGGCGTGTGCCGCCACAACCCAGACGCAGCCACTATCCAAGTCGCCCAGATTCCTAGGCAGGCCAGATGTTCTGTTTTCTGCCGCGGTTGCGGCGACAGACTCCATGGGCTAGCAGGTAGTCGAGTCCGATTCCGAGCAAAGGACAATACAGGCAAAGTTACGCGGTAAAGTACCCGACTCACCTACCATGCACATTAGTGGCACCATCTGAAAGCCCCGCAGCCGAGGTCTCACTCCACCTCGTACCGGAATCTGTTCAGCGTTGCCTCGTCCAACCTGATCCGACCTAGTATTTCCCACAATTGAGCGTTCGACACATTCCCGCAATGGTACCTGCACCCTTCGAAGCCGTACGTCGCGCCGCCCGGTTGCATGGCACCAATAAGGTGGCCGCCGCTTCGCTCGGTATTCACCCCGGGCCCTAAATATGAGGAGGAATAGTAATGGCAAAATGGGTATTTGAACCCGGACATACAGCCGCAGAGTTTTGCGCCCGGCACATGATGGTCACTTGGGTCCGTGGGTGCTTCAAGAATATTGAGGGTACGATGGAATTTGATCCAGAAAATCCTCTCACTTTTTCTGTTGAGGCAGAGATTGATGCGGCCTCACTCTGGTCGGGAGACGAAGACCGGGACGGCCATCTACGTCAAAGTGATTTTTTGGATGTCGAAAACCACCCGAAGATCACGTTCTCCGGCGACCAAATTCAACTCACCAGTACGAATGACTTCAAGGTCATAGGTGATTTAACGATTCGTGGCATAACGCGGAAGGTCAGTTTGGGCGTGCGATACTTAGGTCAGTGGGACACGCCATTTTGGGAAGATGGTGTTGACAAGGGTCCAATACCGCGAGTTGGATTCGTTGCTGAGACCACGATTAGCCGCCACGATTTTGGTGTAAGTTGGAACGCGACGATGGATAGAGGGGGGGTTGTCGTCAGCGATGACGTGCTGATCACCATAGATGTGGAAGCACTTTTGCAACCGTGAATCGTTAAGTAGCCATGCTTCGCCTTGAGACTTCTTCGTCCTAAGCTAAGACGGCGTCAACAGCGATTTCATCTCCGAGAACGGTTACGCCGGCCGCATCAACGCCAGCTCCGCCTTTGTCCATGACGGGTCGGTCAGCGTCCAATTCCGGGACGTGGAGACGCATGAAATCGCTTTTGCCAGCCGCGGCAACGCCGAAAACAAGATCCCCGTCGAACCGGGCGGGACCTACGTTTTCCACGCCTGGGTCTACGGTGTCGACGGCCGTGGGACAGCCAACCTCAGCGACATCCCCATCGACTTTACGGCCGTGTTCCTTAACGGCGAGACGTTCCAGAGCTCACCCACGACAAGGCTGTACCTCTCGAGTTTCGGAGCATGGAACAACTGAAGTTCATC
Organism: Candidatus Latescibacterota bacterium; assembly: GCA_965217095.1. Lineage (GTDB taxonomy): Bacteria > Latescibacterota > UBA2968 > UBA8231 > UBA8231 > CAYNZV01. Next base: position 2,458,106 of record OZ244235.1, on the reverse strand, counting down.
TTCACCGTTCCGGCGGACCTGGACCGCGCCTATATCTTGATCGGCAGCAACGCGGCCACGGCCCTAAGCCTCGATCTCTACATCGACGACTTTTCAATCGGACGGACGGATTAGTATTAATCGGGACGACGGCGACGATTCAATGGGCAAATAAGACCGTGAAGGCGTACGTCCCATCCTCGAGCACCCAGGTGAAGGATTGCCGTTCTGTCGCCCATTTCAGCGTGTGTCCGTTTAGGCGTTTCTCGATCGCTCTATCGTCCTTGGACGGTGAGAGAGGTTCGTGGGCATTAGGAAGCCTCACCACAGGCGATGAGGCATAGGAGTAGGATGAGTCGTTTCATCACTTCTGAGACGTGATACCTTCGAGGTATCCGGTGAGCTTGGAAAGCAGTTTGTTTGAGTGATCGCTCCAGGGAAAGCACGGTGATGATCGGCGACATTCGTCTCGTGGATCCGCTTGATGCTGAGGCAATGGATGAACACCTGGATCAGAAGACGGTGTCCATCGAACTAGCCCGGCACCTCGAAAAACTCCTGACGCCGCGAGAGCAGAAGTGCGAGCGGCGGAGATGTATTCGTCAAACGTTGCAGCGGCTGCAGCCTTGGGATGTACGCCGGGCGGCTTTGGAAAGGCCTGTAGAGCGCATGGGGTAAGACGTCAAGGGAGTTGTGAATCTTATGGCTTTTGACCTGGCGACACGAGAGGCCGGCGCCAACCCCTTAGAAAGCCCCGGCCCCATTCGTACTTGGGATGATCCACATCATCCAAAGGGCAATATCCACGGTAAGGAGGGAACGTCAACGCCGATGGAGCGGAAAAGTGCTAGGAGGCCAGCGAAATTCCAAAAAAAATCCCTGCCGAGACAGAGCTGTTCTCGACAGGGACATCCGTCCGTGGAATTTTGGACCCGAAGGTCCACTACATAGATCGACAATGGGAAAGTGAACTTGAGAAACACTGTATCCGTACGCCGCCCCCTGCTCAGGTATCACGGGAAGAAGACAGGGAGTCACCGAACAGCCAAAAAAAATCCCCCTGCCGAATGCCTAAGCGGTACTCGGCAGGGAGCCCCAAGAAGATTGGACCCTAAGATCCACCTACATAGATCGACCGGTTGGACGCGAACTTTAGAAAAATGGCTTGGACCCACGAAGAAGGAGCCTGACATGGAAGCAACGAGACCCGCGGTAGGCGAGGAATTAATGGATGAAGCTGAGGCTGCCGCCTATCTTAGGATTTCGCCCCGAACTCTCCAGGACTTACGAACCGAGCGGAGCAAAAGGGCCGCCCTACAGCAAACTCGGAAGACGCATTGTTTACGAGCGCAGCGACTTGAAACAGTGTTGGAGAGAGAATCGCATAGAGCCAAGCTCGGAGTCAGAATAATGCCCATAAAGCGCGGCAAGAAGTGGTATACCCGACGTTACCTTTAAGTACGTGGACAAGCGGGGTATTGCTCGGCATCGCAGGATTCGGCGGGCAATCAGTCGCAAGAAGGAAGATGCCGTCGTTGCAGAAGCAGAGATCCGGGCTCAGATCGCGGCCGGCACCTTTGATCCTAATCCGCCGCGCCCAACGGTGGATGCGATGACCTTTGCAAAGTTTGCAATGCAGGAGTTGTTGCCCTGGAGCGCCTTCCATAGCAGTCCGTCCCATCATGCTGGGCAGAAGCGAACAGTCGAAAAGCAGCTGATTCCCTTCTTTGGCGAGAATTTTTGTTGGGATGAGATTGAAACCAAGCAAATCGAGGATTGCAAGCAGTTCCGCCGCAGACAGCGTTCCCGGTGCAAAGACTGGAAGAGGCAGAAACCAATCTCGACGTCAACGGTGAATCGAGAGCTGTCGTGCATAAAGACCATTTTCGACAGGCGGTAAAGTGGGGTCAATTGCAGCGTTCACCGACAACTGGCGTTCCTGCCCTCAAAGAAATCCCTAACCCTCCCGATCTGCTATCGGTTGACCAGATAGTGCATCTGATCTCTCGGATCAACATCAATGCGCGAACAGGAAGCGATCCGGCTGTTGCGGTATCGCCGCGGCGACGAGTTATCGAACACAAAGGGTGCGTAGCGGTTGTACACGTATTGTGCCACGATTGAGAGCGTGTCGCGACGTAGCGCTACGGAGCACTACGGAGCCCACGGAGAGAAGCAGTGCACACCAGAGTAGTATTGACTAGGTTAAAACGAGATGGCAACAGACGCTCACCCGCGAAATCCGCGCATCTACCTGGCGTGGTGCAGCCTCGTCCACGTAATAACCGACGGCTGCATCGCCACCACTTCACTACTGCTCCCGTTTATCGCTGCGGACCTGGGATTGAGCTACACCCAGTCCGGTTTCATCAAAGCGGCAACCCACGGGGCGATCAGCCTCTTCCAGATACCGGCCGGTTTGCTGTCCGAGCGCCTTGGCGAGGTGTTGATTCTCGGACTGGGGTTGGCGTGGCAGAGTACCAGCTTGGTGGCGCTCCTTTTGGCCGTCGGATTCCCCCTCACCTTGGTCCTGTTCTTCTCCGCCGGCGTTGGTGGGGGCGTCTACCATCCGGTGGGCACCGGACTGGTCTCCAACGTCTTTCCGCCGGACAAGAATGGCCCAGCCATCGGCACTCTGAACTTCTTCGGCGACGTCGGCAAGGTGCTGTTTCCCGCCCTCGCCGGACTGTTGGTCATCCGCATCGGCTGGCAGGGGAGTTTTGCAACCCTTGGCTGCATCGGTGCGGCCGTCGCTGTATCGTTCTTGTTGTTCTTTCGACGCGAGATCGGCCGCAGACGGCAAGACATCGCCCGTGCCAAAGCTACCGCGGACGACGCCCGTGTCTCTTTCTGGCGCACGGGGATCAAACAACCCGTCCAGTTCTCGTTCTACAGCATGATCGGTTTTCTGGACGAGGCGGTCCGCAGTGGGTCGATTACCTTTCTGGGTTTTCTGTTGATCCGGAACGGCATCGAAGCGGACGCCATCGGTTGGTTCATATCGCTGGCATTTTTTGGAGGGGCCTTCGGCAAGCTGCTGTGCGGGCTTCCCATCCGCAAGCTGGGGCCGAAGGTGATCATTCTGGTCACGGCGCTGCTCAAACTGCTCTGCTTACTGGTGTTGCCCTCGGTGCCACCCGGGTGGCAGCTCGTGCTGCTGATGCCGCTCTTCGGGTTCGTGCTCAACGGGACCTCCTCCGTGTTCTACATTGGAATCGTTCCCACATTTCAACCCCAGTACCGAAGCCGGGGTTATTCGATGTATTACACCATAACCTTTATCGCCTCCGCCGTTTCACCGTTCGCCCTCGGTTACCTGGGAGATCTCTACGGGCTCGATACGATCTACTACGCCGCCGCCGGGATCATCGCGCTGGTGATTCCGCTGGCGTTGTTCCTTAAAGGGCATCAGCCGGTGGAGGAGTGAGGTGTCTTGAGGGGGCTGAGGAAGCATACGGCGTGCGGCGACCGGCGTGTCTCCGGCATTATGACGTAGATGTCTTCTTTCGCGGCGCAAGGTTCCCCGTCATGACCTCTTCCTGATCCTCCGGCGCGTAGAAGTATGCGCCCGCCCGCCATTCCTTTCCCAAATCGCCCAACAACCGGCGCTGCCTCGGGGTGCATTTCTCCATCACCTCCGGTGACGGCTGCTGGAAATCGAAGGGGCGGAAACACATCTGGCTGTAGCAGTAGATCAAGGTCTTGCGCGCGCGCTTGGATCGGTTGGGAGCGGCCCCATGCCAGAGCGAGTGGGTGAAGATTGCCGCGTCCCCGGCCTTAGCACACAGCTGCACCGCCCCCGGCGTGTCGACCGTTACCGGTCCTTCCGGAAATGGGCGCAGGTGGCTGCCTGGAAAGAGGGTGAAATTGCCGCGGTCCGGTCCGTTCACGTCGGTGAGGAAATACTGGATCTTGATCTGTAGCGGCAAGCTCGTTTCGGTCACGCGGATCTGTTTCATCGCCTGGCCGCCGTCGGTATGGATGTACCCTTTGAAGCGCGGATCGGGCTGGCGCACGACCATCTCGGCCATGCTCAGCTGTATGTTCGGGCCGAGGATATCCAGGACCAGGTCGAAGGTGGAGGGATGGTCCATAAACTGGATGAGCCGGTCGTCGTCTCCGAGAATATTTCTACGATCCAGGGTTTTCTTGAGCTTCGTCTTTTCGTCGGGAGGGGCGTGGAGGCGATATAGACGATCCACGATGTGGCAGGACTGGGTCAGCTCCTTTTTGCCAAGGACCCCCTTCAGGTGAAGGTAACCATCGATTGCCAACTGACGTCTCTGTTCCGGGGTCAAGGTCTTTACCGGCATATCAATTCCCTCACGTCAATGCTGTCGATGATACTCAAGTTGGTCCGATCTGGATTCCTACCGATGGGGAACGCACGATCTGGATGCGGAAGTTCTGTTTGTCGGCGATGTAAATCACGTCGTTGTCCAAGCGCAGGCCGTACGGGTTGTGCAACTCGAGGGGACCCGTACCTTTCTCCGCATTCCCATCGGTGTGCCAGATCTCATCTGACGTGCCCCCCTCCGGTTTCCCCAACCAGGCAACCGCTTGTCCATCGGATTTCATCTTAACAATGCGGTCGTTGCGACAGTCGGAAACGTAGAGGTCGCCGGCGCTATCGATCTCGATGTCCAACGGCCCGTTAAAGGCGCCCAGCTGTCGTCCCTCTGCCGGTTGTCCCTCCGCTTCCCAGCTGTCATTCAATCGACCGTCGTCACGCAGCCCAACCCAACCTACATAGCCGCCGTCGCCATCGTACTTTACCACCCTGTTATTGGCGGTATCGGTGACGTACAAGAATCCGTGAGCATCGATTCGCGTGGCGTGGGGGTAACTCAACGCACCGGGCGTGCTCAACACCGCCGGCGTTCCCGAAGTGCGGAAACGATTCTGCGCCGGTCCGTCGTCTACGGCACCCAACCAGCCCACGAGCTCGCCATCGACCGAGTAGCGAAGTATGCGTGCGTTACCGTATTCGCCGACGTAAAGAAATCCGTCCCGGGCGAAGTGGGTGGTGACCGGTTGAATCAGACCTTCACCCGAGTTCTCTTCCTCGCCGATGCGGCGAAACACCGATCCGTCCGGTGATATCTGTGCTACCCAGCCGGCGCCGTAGCAGGTGACGTAGGCATTGCCGACGTTGTCGAAACTGACTTCGTGCGGTCTATAGATCGGACGGTCACCATCGTTGCTTTCCTGACCGATCGTAGCATCCACAACCCGTTCTCCGTCCACGTCGAACGCCTCATGCTGCGCCAGATCGGCAGACAGGCGAATGTAATTCCCACTCTTGAAGTCGGGGATATACACGCGCTTCTCGCTGTCGTAGGCGATGCCGTAGGAGGCGCCGAATCCACTGATAATATCGACCTGCACACCGTCCAGAATGGTGTGGGACTCTATGTTCAACATGTTTGGAGTACCTGTTCGATTGAGACCTTGATGCGCATTCGCATGCTCTGAAGGGTGAACGTCATCTGTACTGCTCTACGACGGTTCGGATATCGCGCTGGCGATGCGCCAGCTGCCGTAGCGGTCGCAGCAGGCGTAATACATCCGATAGTGGCCCGGTTCTGTTTCGATCAGTGACATGTCTTCCGCGTGCACTGCATCCAGCGCCTCCGAGTCGTATCCCCCGCCTTCGATGGCGCAACCGGCGCGCTCGAAGTTCAGTCCGTCGTCCGAGTGGGCTACGAAGATACGCGAGCGATAGCCGGAGATGTCGTCGGTGACGGAGTTGGTAACAAACTCATCGGCCTGAGCGTCTGCATTGAGCCGCGGCTTGGGGTACGGCCCCGATCCTTCCGGAATCTTCTCCCAGACCGAAAAGAACATGGTCCATGGGTCTCCATCCTTATTCGGGGCGTGGACCTCGCCAGCCGTCATGCCCTCATTTCGGGCTCCAACGCTTCGGCGTGAATGCGGAAGTCGGGTTCCATGTCGAAGTTGAGGCCGTCGGTCGTAACGGCGCTGACGACACTTTTTCCGCGTTCGCCGGCCACCGCGGCGCAGCAATAGATGCGCCCCCGGCCATCGGGCAGAGGCAGGTATCGCGGGCCGCCCAAACCTTCGAACGCTTCGATGCGGATACCGTCTTCCAGCTCCCAGCTCAACTGGTCGGAAGAAATCGCGCTGCAGATTACGTAGGGCCGATCGGCAGGTCCTCGGGACTCGAAATACATGCGCCAGCGGCCGTCACCGAGCTCCGCGATGGTGCAACAGAGTGCGCGGCGGCACATGTGCGGGAGATCCTCCCGCGCGGGCAATCGTATCCCTGGCTCCGGTTCAAAGATGAGACCGTCGTCGGAGACGGCGCTGAGGATATACCCCTGGCATTCAGCAAACGGTTTTGCTGGTCCGACGGCGGTGTAGAAAAGCCGATACCCGCCGTCGGGGTTGTGGGTGATGCAAGGTGCCAGCAGTTTGGCGTTGTCCAGCGGGCGGGACCCCTGAATGCGAGGGCCGTCCTCCCTTTTCCAGTTCTGAGTGATGCTCATGTTCGGCTTCGTCCGCTCATCGTTGCGTTCAAGGTGGTGAATCAGCCGGGCGACTTGGAGTGTCGCGCAACCGCCCGCCGATGTTTCCGGACCGTGCAGCGAAGAATAACCAATGAGGCGTGCGACATAAAGTTCACCGCATGACGCGCTCGCGGCCAGAGGTTAGCTTCATTCCTGAGCACTTGGGGATGCTTCCCATCCGAATCTCTCAGAACCGAAAGGTAGAGACCGTTGGCGGACGAAAATATCGATGTCTACGAACGCATCCTGGCGCTATTCCAGCATCTGGATATCACCAGAGCACACGTAGCGTCACATCAGTGGCCGGGCGATTGGCAGGGGTTGGCGAGTGAGCGAACGGATTTGCTGGCTTCCTTGACTCTTGCCGGCGGCTTGCCTCCAGACACCGCCCCATTGGAGGCTCTTTCCGTTCCGTTGTTCGTATTCTGCGGCGATGCTGGATCTTCCGAGAAGGACATCAGAAAAGCAACGGCGGCCTGTTCCGATGCGCGTTTGCTTCTTCTCACCGGGTACTCTAAAGAACTATGGGACGACATCGTCGCGGATCGCACGAACGAAGTCGCCCCTGCGTTCGAGGCATTTCTCGAGCGCGCCAATCAACAAGGCGCCGTTCCAAACGCCACGTGCAAAGAAGGAGAAGGCACCTGCGCCGGCATCAGATATCAGGTTCGCGGTTCGGGTCCGGCGTTGGTGCTGTTTCCCTTGGGTCTGGCAAAGTCCCAGTGGGAGCCGTTGCTGGAAAGGCTGAGCGCGCGCTACTGCACCATCACCGTGCAAGGTCCGCATCTCGGGCCCGCCGCCGTTCTGGAAGGGCGCGCGAAAACCAGCGGTTATCTGGATGTGGTCGGCAAGCTCGCCGACAGGGCCCAGCTGGAGCCGGGCAATCAGGTGTTGGAAGTGGGATGCGGCACCGGCGCTATCACTCGGTGGCTCGCCGCGTCCCGGCCGAACTGTTCCTTTACCGGAATAGATGTGAATACGTATCTGCTTGCCGAAGCCACGGCGCTGGCGACAGCGAACAGCACCATCCAATTCAAGGAAGGGAACGCAGAATCACTGCCGTTTTCCGAGGCGAGTTTCGATGTCGCGCTCTCATTCACCGTGCTTGAGGAATTGGACGTGGACCGCGCACTGGCCGAAATGGTCCGGGTCATGAGGCCAGGCGGCCGAGTCGGGGTTTTGGTGCGCTCGGTGGATACGCATGTTGTGGTCAACCTGCCGTTACGCCCCGAACTGCGGCAGAAGGTGGAAGCGCCGCCGCTATGGTGGGGCGGGGTAGGGGAAAAAGGATGCGCCGACCGCAGCTTATATCGGCGATTCTTGAAAGCAGGGCTTACGGATGTAGAGATGTTGCCCCAGCTGGCTACCTACACGGATACAGAGCGCCTGGAAGGACAGTATCCGCAGTTCGCCGCTTTGCTGGATCCGGAAGAGGTCGACGAGTGGTGGCAGGCGGTAAAGCTGGCCAATGCCGAGGGAACGGCGTTCATCTCACAGCCGTTTCACAGCGCCGTGGGTATAAAGACGTAACACCAACGGTCGTCTGGACTGGTACGGAGATCGGCTGCAGAGCCCCATCAAGGAACCACCTGCGGCCGGTTGCTGGCGCACCAAGATATTCCTTGACGGTCGCCAGCACCGTCACGTACTTCAAGACATGAGCCCAAACCAAGACATGGCTGCGGTAACATCTGAGCTCGACGAGATCGTCGCCAAAATTATTGAAGAGGGCAACCCACTGAAGGTCGTGCTATTCGGTTCGCGGGCCCGCGGCGACCACCGTCCGGACAGCGACATCGATCTACTGATTGTGGAGCAATCCTCTTTGCCGCGCTACAAACGTTCGGCACGTTATTACGTAGCCACCATGGGCTTGTTTCCGTCCCGCGAAATCGTAGTCTGGACCCCGGGCGAAATACGCGAATGGGAGCAGGTACCGAATCACTTCGTTACTGCTGCCATCAGGGAAGGCAGGGTGTTGTATGAAAGGCCCAGCTGATCTGGCGTGGGCATGGCTGCAGAAAGCGGACAGCGATATCGCGACGGCATTTCAGGTCGTCGCTGGCGACGGGCCGTATGACACCGCCTGTTTCCACGCCCAGCAGGCGACCGAGAAGTCGCTGAAGGCCGTTCTCGCTTACTACGGCGAGGACATACCCGCACGCACAATCTGGAGGATCTCGCATCGGCCGTTGTAACCCTGGTGGATTCGATCAAGCTTGACCCCACAACACTCGGCGGTATTACCACCTACGGCAGCATAGTCTGTATTATTCGATTCATAACAGGATTCCCGATTGAGAGATCTGAATAATACCATGCAAAGAGGGGGCCAACAAGAAAAAAGCGTCCTGAGACAGACGCTAAATGATTGGGGAAAAGCTAGTTACGGAGAAAGAATAGGGGAATTATCTACGAGGGTTTGCCGCTGAGGGTGTCCGCAATACTGGATTGGGCGTCCAGTATCCCGTACGAGAGAGAGGGCTACTTGGAGACGAATTTGGCCTTGGCTTATCCCTGTCGGATAGGTCGAAGCCAGAGATTCATTTTCATTCTAGGGTCCCCATATTCCACTATAATTGAAAAGACCTGCCCCCTCTGTGGGGGCAGATCCACTTGAACTTGAATCCGGAAAACTTAATCGAGGCGGACTATTGAAGATGTAACCCTCGGGCTCGGTCTTACAGAATCCTTAGAAGAAAATAGGAAGCAAGGCTCAGCCTTTCTGTAAGTTCTTGTAAGAACTGAGGATATCTTCGCTCAGCACCGACGGGCACCAGAACTTCTCGATATATCCGACGGTCAACAGAGTGCCCTCCTCATGGCTGACGTAGGGCGGCATGGCTGGATTGTACATGGCGTCGGTGAGGTCGCGTATCAAAACGGGTTTGATGCCCCAGCGCACCATCTGTTTGATGCCAAAACTCCGGCCCCCCACACACATGTTGGTATGCACTCCCAGGATCAGCATTCTATCTCGCTTACCGTGGACGAGCGCGTTGTAGACCTCTCTGCCGTCATCGGAGATCAAATCGGAGGTTTGATCGATCTCGATTCCGGAGTGCTGTCTTGAATACGGCTGGCCTGATTTTATCTCGCCGGTATCGGAGCCATTGTCGGAGGCGTCGATCGGCATTGGAGGATCGTCGCGTTCAAGCTCTTGAGGTAGCGCCGATGGCACTTCCTTGACTCGTTGTCTTGCCTGGGTCCCTTCGTACTGGCCCATCGTGCCTGAGGGTGCGTGAACGATCAAAACACCTGATCCTCTGGCGGCCGCAACGGTCTCATTCATGCGCGGAATCATAGCCTCCAGCCGTTCAACCGCACCCCGGCACCAGTGGGTATCCCACACGTCACAAAGAAGCAGCGCCGCACTGGCAGCAGGAATCATCTCAGGCCATTCCCGCACCTTCCACTCGCTGTGTCCGGAATCGTCCTGGCCAAGCGTCTGCTCTCGAAGTTTCAGCTCTAACATTTGATCGCTCCTGCGCATGAAGGTATTCGGTAGTGCCAAATCTAACGATATTCCTGGATCATATCATGCAGGCATTCGGATCGGTGTCCGGGGATGCCCGCATTTTTCTTGACACTATTCAACCACGCGGATAGGGTTGGATAAGGACTCAGAGCTCATGAAAACCTGGTACGCAGACGTTCTTGAAAAAGGGGATGCCGAGCTCAGGCAGGGGATTGCCGAGGCTTTGACTGGGCAGCGGCGTCGCGAGAAGCTCGGTCGCAACGTAGACGTAGGCAGGATCGTCGAGTTTCTCCGCGGTGGTCGCCATATCTGCGGCGTTGTCCGCCCCAACCCTGCTGGTCGCAAGGGTCTCACGATCCTGGACCACACCGGACGCGAGTACTCTCTACGCCGCTCCAAGATCGTGAGTTTTGGCACGGAGAGGATCCAAGGCAAACAACGACATTCACTGATCGAGCAGTTGACCGAGATCCATGCGCGTCGCGAGCGGGCCAGGAACTCGGTGGAGCTCGAAACCCTGTGGGAACTCGCGACCGAAATGGGCGCCCCCGAGTTCGAGCTGAAGGACCTTGCCGAGCTCTACTTCGGTGAAGAAGGCCACGACGACAGGGCCGTGCTTGCGCGTGCCCTCGATGACGGTATCTGGTTCGTTCGCCACGGCAGGTCGTACGCGCCGACAGACGGCGGGAGGAGCAGCAGGAGATGGCGGCCTGGCTGCGAGCGGTGGCGGACGGTAACGTCGTGAGCGAACCACCCGGTTCCGGAGACGCTGTCGGTTTGCTCAAGGAGTTCGTGTTGCAGGGAGCCGCCAGCGAACGCCGGGGTGAGATCAGCCAGCTGATGAAAGCGGCCCATCTCCATGGCCCGTGGGCCGCTTTCGACGTATTGGTCGAGCTCGGTCATTGGGAACTCGACGAGAATCTGGAGCTCTTGCGAAACGACGTGCCGGTCGAGTTTCCGGCCGCTGTACTGGCGCCGGCCGAAACGAGCTCTCGGGAGTCGCTACCGCGAGCTCGACCCTGGTGGATAGGCAAGGTACTGGCGATTTCGCCTCGGCGCGGTGTTAGAGATAGGGCATTCAGCTTCCGGCGGACGCTTCTTGGTTACCGGGTCGGCATTCATCTGGCGTTGCCCGCCGCGCTGGTTCGTGAAGGGGGCCTGATCGAGGCCGAGATCATGTCACGGGGTGCTACCTTGACCCTTCCCGAACAGACGATTCCCCTGGTTCCGCCGCAGGTCATCGAGGCCGCGGAATGGTCGAATCGAAGGCAGACGACCGCGCTTTCCATCGAGCTCCTTCTGGACAGGAATTCTTCACTCCGGCGCAGCACGATTCGGTTACGCCGAATGCGTGCCGACAAACTGCTGGATTTCGCCAGCGCCAGCCAAGCCGCAGATCACGACGCCGTGCTTCGAGGACTCTTGCGATACGCCAAGCAACTCCAAGACCGCAGGTTGGCAGAAGAAGGAGAAGACGGCTCCGCGGCGACGTCAACACTCTCGGACGTGGTTGTGGTAAGTGGCGACCCCACGCTGCGGAATCTAACCGCCGAAGAGCCCGCACGAACCATCTACCAGGAATTGGGCATCCTGGCAAACTCGATGGCGGACCGGTACTGCGCCGAGAACTCGATTCCGGCGATCAACGAAAGCCAGGGATGGGGCCATTCAGGAAGGGAGTTCAGCACACCCATTTCGGATCCGTTTGGCTCGGCGCTCGATTTTGCCATGCAACGTCAGCTGCTGCAGTGGATCGGAAAGGTCACCATGGTCAAGTCGGACGCGGATCTGAGTCGGGTGTTGGAAACGACCGCCTATGCGCGCGAGGTGAAGCGAGATGTGGAGCGGGCGTCCGGCCGCTATTGGCTGCTGAAGTACCTGGAAGCGATCGATGATGGCGTAACCGAAGGTGTTGTCATTGAGCGTATGGCCGGCGGTGTGATCGTCGGGCTTCTGGGCGACCAGCTGCGGACGTTCGTGCCGACGCGTCGGGAGCGCAACGTCGACGCGGGGGACCGGGTCCGCGTCGACGTCGACCGGGTGTCGGCTCGGCGCAACGAGCTGGCCGTATCAATTGCTGAAAAAGTAGCAACGGTCTAGCTACTCGCCCCTCGTCTCCATGCCGTGAGCGACGCGTCAATCCACAGGTTCGAAGGTCAAGGTGCGTCCGTTCAACTCGCGTTCGAAGGCCAGTGCCGCCTTTGCCGTTTCATCGTAGACGACGACCAGATCAGTTCCTTCGAAGCGGTCGTTGACTACCTGCTCTTCCCGCAAATTGGCAGATAGGTAAGCCCGACTGGATCGCTCTCCCAGCAGACCGAGGGTCATCTCCTTGGGATGGAAACGGGTATCGTAGCTGTCGGCTTGCCAGAACCAGTACCCGTCGCTGGTAGTGTAGCCCGAGTCGACATAATAATCGCCGGTATAGTTGCGCACGTATCCGGTGTCGGTCGACAGCACTTGGGTTTCCGGATACAGCTCGCGCCAGGCTTTCCAGGTGCCCTGATAGACCGGCAGGTGTTTCAGACGCTCGCCGGCGCGAGGACCGAGAATCGAACCCAGGCGCATTTGAGCCCAGAAGCTTTCGGTTTCCCGGTCGTACATCACCATGTTGTTGTTGTAGAGGCCGCCGGTATTGCCGAACTCGATGCCATCCCCTGCGATATTGATCCCGGATGCAGTAAGCGGGCAGTAGGTCACGCTGATCTTCGTCCCGCCAACGGTATGATTTACTATTTCGTGGAAATTCAGGATGCGCACAGGATAGGCCCGCGCATCACCATCGATGCGCACTCCCAGGACGATGTGCTCGTCGTTGACGTGGACGGCGTCTTCCGCCGTTACGAACTGTGCCGCACCGCGGTCCTGAGGAGGATCGTCCAATGGCGGGATGCCGTCTTTGGGGACGTCACCGACATACTCGCGCTGGGGAATGGCGGCGAAGGTTTCGCTGTCGATGCCGCCATCTGTTTCCAACGCGTTCCACACCGAGGTATTGGGCCAGAAAGAGGACCAGGCGAACCAATAGGCGCTGTAGGCAGGCATCTGCCGCAAACGCGTCCCCTCCAGTTCGCCGGCTAGCGCCTCGCCGCGCAAGTTCCAGATGCTTCCGGTTTCCGTGTCTCTGAATAGGAGCAGCGAGCTTTCCGGTAGTTGGCGTTCCGTGACAGTACCTGGGTAGGAGACAACGGGCGCGTTTTCGGTCTGGCCGGTTTCCGCGGAAGATTTCGTGGCGCGGTTGGCGTCGCTGCAGGAGAATAGGGCGAAAGCGAAAACCGCTGGAAGAGTACGAGAAAGGTTCGAGTTCATAGGCTTGGGGATGACGCAGAACTAAGATGCTGCGCTCAGAGATTTAGACGCGCTGTGGTCTTGCGCGGTTTCTGCTGACGTGCGATCGGTGGGTCGACTGCGGGAGCAGCGATAGATTCTCCTGCTGCGTGGAGCTGACCCAAAGTATGCAGGCACCCCATACACCTTGTCCCAGGAGAAAGCGTCGTCCGGATTCTACTCGCCCCAAAACGCGTACAGCTCGGCGTTTCGCAGATGGAAGCGGAGACGCACCAACCGGCCCTTCATGCTCGAGAGTTCGCCTGCACCGTTCCAGCTGACCTCCTGTCGAACCCCATCGTCGGTGATGGGCACACCTGGGAGCGCGACCAGTGGGGCAGCGGATCGCCGTTTTCGTCGAGGACTTCCACCAGCACGTCGCCTCGGCATCGGCATTGACCCAAAGACTGGAGCCGCTCCAGACCAGCGGTTTGGTCAACAACATCCCTTCGTTTTCCCCGGCGTCAACCGAGACGAAACCGTCGCGGCGCAACACCGCCAGGCAGATGGCGCCGGTATCTGTCTCCTGTCCCGGCAGCCGCAGGTACTGTCCCGTGGGAAAGGTGCCCTCGTAGCGGAAACCACGGTACTTGATGCCGGTATAGTAGAACCAGAGCTCGTCGCCGCGCACCAGGGCGTTGGAGGGACCGATGAGCTGGGTCAGGTCGTAGGCGCCGGAACCGACGCGCGAAGGACCGATAAACGGTCTGCGATCGCCTACCCGTTCCCAGTTTCTCAGGTCGCGGCTCACCATTAGCTGCACCAGATGAAACCCGACGGTGTTGGGGTAGTTGGGCACCGGTCCGACGGCGTGAAACAGGGCAGGGGTGCCGATGTAGACCGACTCGTAGCGGAAGAGGCCCATGTTGTAGGCGTCGACGTTGTAGACGCTGGGGTCGTTCCAGGGCGGTGGATGGATGCTTTCGTCGGCGAAGCGGTCTTCGATGTTCTGCCGGCCCAGCTCCTGGTCCAGGTCGTCAGCATGGAAGATCAACTCGGGCTTTGACCAGTCGTTGTAGTTGCGGCTGGTCGCCAGGTAGACGGAACGACCGTACGGGCCTCCCTGCTTGACCGTTGCGATGTAGAGACGTTCGTCCACGTCGAGCGAGAAGTTCCACTCGTCAGAGCTTTGGATGGTCACCCCAGAGGTAATAGTGCGGTCTTCGCCGTTCACCCGGACTGTCCGCGTCCGCATTGTACGAGACCAATTCAGGCCATCTGACGAATACGACAGGTTGCGTGGGTTGAACGATTTGTAACGCCGAGCCGGGTCCGGATCGATCGGATCGAAAATCACCTCGCCCGTCGACTCGGTGCCCGGCTCCCACAATGTCCAATGCAAGCCGTCGGTGCTGACCCGACACAACTTGTCGATGAGCCACATCTTGAAGACGCCGGCGAGCGGGTCCCAGAACGGGGCGCTGCGCGTCTGCAACGAAGTCTCGCCCGCCGGCCAGTTGGGCCGGATGACCGCGCCCTTCTTCACCGGTTGATGCATGGTCTGCTGCAGCCCTCGCATCTCCTGGATGGAGAAGCTGTCGATGAAGAGCTGGCGCTCTCCTTCCTTGAGAAATACGATGCCCTCGCGCTGGTCCAGGTTGACGGTAAAGACGACAGCAGTATCAGCGCTGACGATGACTCCGCTCTGCTCGAAGGGAACCAGCTTGAACCCGTCGATGGATACGCTGTAGCTGCGTTCTTGCAACAGCTTGCCGGCGGGGGAGGCGATCTGATCCAACCCCGCGGCGCCGTGTTCGGCTAAGTCGCCAGGAAGAGCACCCACGGGGCTCTTGGCCGCGACTCCAGCGCGTCCTGCCAGGGCGCCCAAACCGCTGAGCGACGCCCTGCGGGCAGCGCCATCCACCAGCACCATCTTGCGCGACTCGGTGAAGGATCCCGCGGTCAGGCGGTAGAAGTAGACGCCTGAGGCCAACCCATGGCCATGGTCGTCGGTGCCTTCCCACACCAGGCCGTGAAAACCCGCTTCCTGCCAGGTATCGACCAGGGTTCGCACCCGCTGACCCAGGCTATTGTAGATCTCCAGCTGCACCGGAGAGTCGCTCGGCAATTCGTAGGAGATCACGGTTCCGGGGTTGAACGGATTGGGAAAATTCTGGTTGAGCCTGAAGATCGCGGGTTTGGAGTTGCCCGGAGAGTCAACCGAGGTGTTGGCGTCCAGGTCGAGCTCGAAGTTGCCGTAGATATCGGTAGTGGTGGTGAAGATCTCTTTCGGATTGCGTTCGTTGATGAAAACGACTTCGGCGCCAGAGACCCCGATCATATCCCCTGACCGCATGATCGGGTCGAGTTTTTGCACGGTTCCAGCAACCTGAAAGGCCATGCTCGAGCCGGCGAATACCAGCAAGAACGCGGCGCTCGGCAATAGATGATTCGGTGCAGGTGCGCTACGCCAAGATCTCATACATCTCCCTGCGTCGTGCTTGCCGAGTCACGGGATCGGAGGTCGACTCGGTCACTTATCTCATATAACAATTAGAGAGATTGGGTTGTTGGGAGCAACTGGGAAGCGGTTCAATCGGGATAGTAGATCAGGATTGGGAGGGAATCGTCGGCAGCACCAGATTCGACGGCCGGTTGTGGTCGACGTAAACCGTATTGTGGGCGATCTCTGAGCGCGTGTGGCGGCCGACTGGTTCTCCGGTGTTGGGATTGAGATCCAGCCGTGGAAAGTTACTGCTCGAGACGTCCAGCCGGATACGATGCCCGGCCTGGAAGAGATTGCTCGTGGGTGGGAGCGCGATCTTGATCTGATACGCCTCGCCGGGATCCATGAGCTCTTCCTTCTCCCAGCTGTCGCGGTATCGCACACGGAGGATGGAATCCACCAGGTTCATGTGGTATCCGTCCGGATAGTCCTCGTTGGGCGGGTGAACATCCAGCAGCTTGGCGGTGAAATCGGTGTCCGGTGCCGAGGACGATATCCACAGCTCTACCCGGGGAGATCCCGTTACCTCAATCGCCGCTGCCAGAGGAGGCGTCTGAAAAACCAGTACGTCGGGGCGGTCCGCAAGCAATGGATACGGTGGACGCGATCCAAAGATCTCCGCTTCCTCTTTCTGATGTAGCGGGCCGGGTGTCACGATGTGGCGCAGCCGGGTGACCGGATGGAGATAGCGGCGCCACATGGGGTCGAGGTCGCCGGTATCTTTGGGTAACTCCATCAGGCCGCAGGAGTTGCCGCCTATAGTGGGCACCGGGTGTTCCGGATCGTAGTTGAAGCTTAGCGGCTTTGCGTCTTCTTCGGGGGCTTCCCCTTCCAGGCCGCCGTCAGAATTCAGGTGCAGCTTTCTCCACTCGGTGCGGGCGAGCGGCCACTCGTTCTCGCTGCGCCAGCAACCGCCGTGATCGAGCTTTCCCTCCGCCGTCTTGCGGCCGCTGCCGCCGCCCATGACGAAGATGCGCACCGGCGGCCTGGTGTCGTCCTCGCCTGGTTCGCTTTTCAACCAGCGGTCGAAGAAAAGCAGTTGTTGATCGAAGTAATGGTCGATCCCCCAGATACAACCCTCGCCGAAGTCAACGTTGCCGATAGAGGTGCCCTCGCCACGCATGCCCACGTGGGTCCACGGTCCTAGGACCAGACGCTGGGGTGTGTTGTTCTGCCGAGCCATGGCAGTGTAATACGCCGCCATGCCCACCGCGTACGGATCGAACCATCCGTCGGTAAAGGTGGCGGGAATGTCGGCGTGGCGATGGAAGTTGCGCTCGAAGTCGTTGAACTCTTGCTGCCAGAACGCGTCGTATTCACCGCGGTAGTAATAGTCAAAGAGGGTTTCTTCCAGGTTGGGCACGTGGGCAAGCGCAGTTTGACCTCGCTGGAACGGCATGGAGACCAACAGCTGCCGCAGATTGCGCAGATCGTCCCAGACCTCCTCCACGAACTCCTCGTTACCGCCTATCTCCTGGGCATCCTGGGCGTGAAGGTAGAGCGCCCAGAACATGTGCAAAGCCATGGCGCCGCCCTCGCGAGCCTGGTGGTGATAGCTGTTGGTCGGCGTGACGTCGGGCCAGATGGCGGTCAGGTGCGGAGGGTGCTCGAACGCGGCGCGGGTCTGTACAAGCGCGGCAAACGAGCTGCCCACCATGCCGACCTTGCCGTTAGACCAGGTTTGCGTGCCGATCCACTCGATGGTGTCAAAACCGTCGCGACCCTCAGGCTCGTTGCACACGTGGAAATACTGGCCCATGCCCTCAGAATCGCCACGGCCTCGCAGGTCCTGCAGCGCTACCGCGTAACCGCGAGGCACGAAGTAGTCGGCAACCTCGACGTAGCGGCGGCTGTTCTTGTCGTACGGTGTGCGGGAGAGAATAGTGGGAATGGGGTCTGGCACGGGTACGCCGTTCTCTGCGGGGCGGTATATATCGGTGGCGAGGTGAACGCCATCCCGCATCTCCAGCATGAGGTCTTTGTAGATGACCTGCCTGTATGGTTTTTGCAAAAGTAGGTTCCGAGAAAAATTCCGTCTGTATGTCCCAATCACGTGAAGGCTATTCTACAACGCCTGAGCGCCAAGGAAAACTTCGGCCTTCGCACGAAGCGGAAATCGGGTCCAAGACGGCACCGATCGTTGAAAAACCTAGTATAAGTACTGCCTAGTATAAGTACTACATTGAATCGTCGCCGCAGTTGAGTAGATTGGGTGCCTCATTTTTTCCCCTATTGAGGAGGTGTATCATGAGAAAACTCGCCACATATCTGGCGATGGTTGCTGCAGTCGGAATTTCCGGCTGTAGTGACAAGGATCCGGTATCGTCCCAGGACGACACTACTTCCCCTGCGGCCAAGCTGACCGTGTCAGGTGGCGGGGCCGGGGGCGCACCCTACCGCCCGGCATCAACCGGAAAGGTGGAAGGAACGAGTTCACCATCAGGATTGGCAGTTTCGTCCGCTGCCGTAGGCGGCAAACCGGACAGAGTGGCGCGGATAACGCTGGAGACGCCGGTGGTCGATACAGACAACCTCACCGTGACCATCGATGGTTCGGTGACGGCTGCGCAACCAGGAACGGAGATCACGCGGTTGTCATTCAACTGGGGCGACGGCACCACCGAAGACCTCTCCTTTCCGGTCGAGCACACCTACGACGGTTCGGCCGCCTATACGGTCACGATAACGGCCTTCAATGATAGAAGCGAATTTCAGAGTTCGAGTCTGAGTGTGGTTCTGGCGATCGTATGGTCGATATAGCTTTGATGTCGAATTTCCCGACGCTGGTCTGGAAGCAGCCGTTCGGGACGCGATAGGCAAGTCCTCGGGAGATATCTTCACGGCAGACGTTGCGGATTTGAACGTTCTCGAGGCCAATGACAGGGAGATTGTGGACCTAGACGGGATCGATAGACTCCCCGCGCTCGACTCGCTCGATGTTGCAGGTAATCAGGTGAGCGACCTCTCGTTGCTCGTCGAGATTCCGCTCACCTACCTGCGTCTCTTCCGAAATCCAATCGTTGATTTTTCGCCACTGGCCGAGATGACTTCGCTGAAGCGGCTAGATCTGATAGACGAAAACGAAAACTTGACCGACATCTCGTTTGTCTCCAATCGCACTAATCTTGAAGTTCTCGTAGCGATTGGTAGCTTTTCCGACCTCTCGCCGGTCGCAAATCTTACCAACATGCGGGAACTGTTGGTTCGCGGTCAGATCAGCGATATATCGGCGGTGGCGAATCTCACGGCGCTCACGTTCCTGGCTTTGGGCGGCAACCAGATCAGCGATATATCAGCGGTGGCGAATCTCACGGCGCTCGTGGTCCTGAGTTTGGACGACAACCAGATCAGCGATCTCACACCACTGGCTAATCTCACCGCAGTTGAGAGTTTGAATTTGAGCGACAACGAGATCAGCGATATATCTACCCTCGAGAATCTGACCGAGTTGAATTTCGTCGATCTCGACAACAATCAGATCACTGATCTCACTGCGCTGGTCGACAATACCGGGCTCGGCACGGATGACACTGTCTCTGTTATCGGAAATCCGTTAAGCGCGGAGGCTACCTCGACCCAGATACCGGCCCTGGAAGCCCGCGGTGTAATCGTCAATCAGTGAGAGATCCACTGAACATGGTCTGATGTAGATCAGGTAGACAGAATCAGGGCCTCGGAGATTTCCTCCGGGGCCTTGATCTTTGTGTATCCAACTCGAGAACCGGGGGAACTGACAAGCATTTTGAGCAGGGCGCGGGTCAGCACGGTGGTCCGCATGGAGTCGTCCCCAAGCGTGGCGCAGTGGTCGACTAACCGAGGCGCGCGAGGCTCTCCTGCAACGTCGGCCGTCCTCCCGATTCAACGTCTTCTCGGCGCATTGAGTGGAACTTTCCGAGGATGTCGTTTGCTTTGGCGAGAGCGTCGAAGCGTTCGGCGTAGGCCGCGATCTTGTCGCCGGGAATGACCCACATGGCGATATCGTCTTTCATCACGTCGAGATACGCCCGCGCTCCACAACAACCGAGGGAGAGGGCGGCTCTACCGGTGTTTATAGCCTGGGGCACGGCGGCGCACGCCGGGCGGCCAAGGGCGGGCGGGATTCCTTCTTCCACCTGCTCCACCGCTTCGGCGATAATGAGACTAGTGCTGGCGTCGGCAAATAACAACACGACGTCGGGCGGCAACGGCGCCTCCGCCAACGGGGCATACACCACGTGTTTCGTGCTGCGGGACATTGTCGGTATCCGCGCTACGTCTTCTTTCCGGACGTAGTCGAGCTCACCAAGGACTCCCAGTACTTCGCCGAGCTCCTGCTGGCACGTATCTGACACTCCAGCCATCTGGTGAGTGTGGACCCCGATGGCGCACAACTCGTGGTCCGGCGTCGAAGTCGCAATCGGACCGTTAGCGGCGTTTTCCCAGAATTGGCATCCGGCCGCGGCGATGCCATCGAAGGCGGGGATTCCATCAGGCGCTTCATTCGACAGCGAGACGGCGATCGGAGTTTGCTCCAGCCGCAGGCTCCCGCACATCTGTTGGGAAATTTTCGCAAAATCTGTTCCGGTCTTTTCCTTCATCTTCTTACCTTCCTACTCCTTGGGGTCTCGCAAGTCGGGCCAATTCTTGTCAGCCTGCTCGGGGGTGTGACTGAGTGATACAGGCGGATAGCAAGTTAAACAAAAGGAGACGGTTGTTCAACCGTCTACATCGGCTACTGGACAGGAAAAGAATCTCGGAGTCGCGCGACTCGCGACTATTGAATTGCCAACAGCTCGACTTCGAGGGGGCAGTACAAATCGAGCTTTTCCGCCTACCTTCATCATCTGAAAGGCCTCCGTCCAACCGGGCATTACCTGGTTGAGCGCGAAATTGGCGACCCCCTTGTCGACGGAAGAGTCGAACGTGCGACCGTCTACGAATTTGCCGTTGAAGTGGGCTGCGATCGTATCGTCGACGGTGGGGCTGGCGCCGGTGCCATCTTCAACGGATTGGAAGATGAGCCCCGTATCGGTGGTAATCGCGCCCGGCCAAGTCGCGGCCATTTTCCGAAACTCGATTCCCCACTGAAGATTCTTCACGGCGCGGCGAGCTGTCAGCATGGCGTTCATCGGTTCGACAAGGCTGTCGAAGTCGACCAGCGTGTCGCGGCGGGAAACCGCGTCCGCGAATCCCCGGCCCACGATCGTGATTTCGTCATCGTCGAAAAGTCCGGCTAACACGAACTGGCGAGCCACCGCTTGTCCCAACGCGTACAGCTTCTTCTCTTGCTCGGTCTCAATGCTCAAGGGTTCAGGCTCTACTTCGTCCTGACCGCAGCCGAACAAGAATAGAATCATCGGGATTACAAACAGGCGGGCAGCTGGCATGAGTTTCTCCTGGACGTCGACGGCAGTGGAGGCTTTCGCGGTGGAAGTCACACTGCACCGGCGAAATATCCGTGCAGAGCAGAATGGATCCGCGGTTACCGGGAGCCCCGTGGCGCCAAGATAGCTAGGTGTTTGCGATCCCGGCAACCACTTAGAGCGGAACGACGCCGGCGTAGTTGACTCCGGTCAGGTAGGCAACATCGCGTTTCCAGGTAGTCAGATCGTCACCACAGAACTGATTGAGATGACGATGGCCACAAGCCCGCGCCAAAATCTTCATCAATTCCACCGTTGCTTCGAAGTAGTTGCACAGACGTTTTGCCGATGTTTCAATGGAAAGACGTGCGCGCAGGTGGTCTTTCTGCGTGGCGATACCGACGGGACAATTGTTGGTATGGCAGGCACGCATTCCCAAACAGCCGATCGCCTGAATCGCCGAATTGGCTACCGCCACTGCGTCGGCCCCCATCGCCATAGATTTGACGAAGTCCGATTCTGTTCGCAGACCGCCGGTAATGATCAATGAAATCTCGCGGCGACCACGGGCATCCAGATGTTGGCGGGCACGCGCCAGGGCAACCAGGGTCGGTATGGAGATGTTCTTCTTGAAGATTTCCGGCGCGGCCCCGGTTCCGCCTCCGCGACCGTCGAGGATGATGTAGTCGACCCCGACGTCGAGACCGAAGTCGATATCTTCTTCGATGTGCTGGGCAGACATCTTCAGGCCGATTGGAATGCCGCCGCGGCCTCGCGGACGTCGGCGGCAATCCTTCGGTAATCGGCGGCCGTGTGCAGATCGGGAAAGGTGGATGGGCTTATGGCTGGAGTCCCTTCTTCTAATCCGCGCACCGCGGCGATCTTT
Organism: Candidatus Latescibacterota bacterium; assembly: GCA_965217095.1. GTDB lineage: Bacteria > Latescibacterota > UBA2968 > UBA8231 > UBA8231 > CAYNZV01. The sequence continues at coordinate 2,436,118 of OZ244235.1, read as the reverse complement.
CCCCGCACCTTGCTGCCGGGCAGATGTCCCCCGGTTCCGGTCTTGGCACCCTGTCCGCCTTTGAAGTGGAACGCCTGGCAGCGAGCGGCTTTTTTGAGGTCCCAACCGAAATAACCAGACGCCAGTTCGTAGAAGTAACGGGAGTTTACCTCTTGCTCTTCGGGCAGCATGCCACCCTCTCCCGAGCAAATACCGGTGCCGGCCTTTTCTGCCCCTTTCGCCAGAGCAACCTTGGCCTCTTCGCTCAAAGCACCGAAGCTCATGTCGCTGACGAAGACCGGGATCTCAAACCGTAGCGGCTTGCCCGCTGCCGGCCCAATGATTACCTCGCTGGCGACCGGCACATCGTCGAGCAGTGGCTTGCGAGCGAACTGTCCGGTTAACAATTGGATGTCATCGGTGCGCGGCAACTCGGTCAAGGCGATGCCCATCGCTGACACATTTCCATGGTGACCCAGCGCTTCAAGACCGTGAGCGGCCAGCTCCCTTATGTACGCGTTGAACGGTTCGGCGGACGTTCCCTCGGGATCGGCATACAGTCCCAGGTACTCGTCTCGTTTGTAGGGCTGTGGATGCTGCCTTTCCCAGGCTTGGATTTCGTGCTGATCCACGTAGACTGCATCGTCCTCTTCATCGATCCAGGCCTCGAATTTTTCCAGCGCTTCATCGTTGTCATACTCGCTGACGCCAGTCTCCAGTCGGTAGTCCCACTGATGCACGCCGCAGATCAGGTTGTCCCCTTCAACGGTGCCGTCGGACATGAGCGCGCCTCGGTGCAGGCAGCGTCCGTAGAGCACGGAGACCTGGTTGTCGTAGCGCACGACCACGAGGTCGACGCTACCCATCAGGGCGTAAGCTGGCTGCCGATCTTGAAGTGTGCTCCAGGCGGCGACTTTGGATGGTTTCCGCTCCGACTGTACTGCGCTACTCATGGCACCCCTGGCTCCTTGCTGATACTTGAGGGTATGGGCCGCGGTTATATTCGATCATATACATCCGCCGAAGGAACGGCCTCTCACCAGCATGGCGTCGTGTTTTTCGGGTGGTCCAGTATAGCGGCAGCGGGCGCTGACATAGTGGGTTGCATATCCCCGTCGTCGCCGGTCTGTAAGATTGGGTTTGCTGCTGTGCAGAATTAGGCCGTGGTGAAAACTGCAGTCGCCCGGGTTCAATTCCACCGGTTGCTGCTCTGGCAGTCGACCGTCGAGAGCCATCTGTTCGAATTTCTTCCACTCCGACCGTTCGGTGACGCCTTGTTTGTGCGTGCCCGGAAGCATCCACAGACACCCGTTCTCGATCGTGGCTTTATCTAGGGCCGCCCAGCAGCTCACCATGTTGGGCGGATCGATGTGAAAACCGAGGGGCGCATCCTGGTGGTAGGGTTGGCGCGAACCAATTCTCGGGGGTTTCATGAAGAGTTGGTCCTGGTAAAACTTGATGTCGGGTCCCAGGAGGGACTCGATGACGTCCAGAACCCTCGGATTGCGCGCATGTGCCTCGAAGACGTCGTCGTAGAACGCAATGTGGCTCATCTTGCGCAGGGAATCAGCGTACACGTCACTCTCGCCACGCGCTGCTGACGGTTCAACCTGCAACCGAGCCGGTGGAACGTGCTCAGCCTCGCCGCTGGCGATCCACTCGGCACGAGCGCTCACAACCGCGACCTCCTCGTCGGTCAGAATCTGCTCGACCACAAGGAACCCGTTGGCGTGGAACTGCTCGATCTGTTTCGGAGATAACTTCAAGGTCAATCGGGTTACCTGCGGTGATGACAGGCCACGGGCCAAATTCTTGGGATTTGGACCTCTTCCCAATGTGCGCAGCTGTGCTGTGCCGGTGGTACTGTTAAATCCGTAGGAAAGGTGCCTGAATCCAGCCTATTGTTCCGTCCAAAGGCTGTTTGCCACGTGGGTTCTACACTCCAGCTTGGGGAGCAGACTTGTCGATAACGGCTTCATTTTCTTCGATTTCCTCGCCGTCAGCCAACTCTCCATCCACTGCACCCTCAAGTTCTGGCTCAAGCTTGTCTGCTTTTCGCTGCGCCTTGCGGGCCGCTTTTTCCTCTCGTTTTTGCCTCTTAGCTTGTTCGCGGTTTCGTTTTGCGATGGCATTTTGCGATGGTCTGGCGATAGTATTCTCCTTTTGATTGTAGGAAAGAAAACGGGGCGATGTATCGACCTACACCGCCCCGTTTCTCGATCTAGTTCAGCTGCACGCTAGAGGGGTGTAACTCCTTCAGCGGCGGGACCTTTCTGTCCCTGAACGACCTCGAATTCAACCTGCTGCCCTTCCGACAAGGAACGGAATCCCTCGCCGCGAATGGCGCTGTGGTGAACGAACACGTCTGCATCATTAGCGCGTTCGATGAATCCGAAGCCTTTAGCATCGTTGAACCATTTGACGGTTCCGGTCTCGCGTTCTGCCATGGTGTCCTATCCTTTCACGATAGATTGACGCTGGTACAGGGCGCTCCAATAACTTCTGTAGGAATCTATACGAGAGGCATTCAGGTAGGACACTACGGGGTAGGCTCTACTTTGGGGTAGCAAACTACTTCCGGCTCAGGATAGGACTCTACTTCGATTAGAACGACTGCCAACAAATTTATGCTCTTCTGCAACGTTTGCAGAAAAACGCGATTGATTTAATATGGGGATTATCGGGTGGATTGCAAGAGTTTTCTCTAAAATACCCGAATGGCGCGATCTGCAGGTAGTCCGGAATCCCCCCTAGTGCGTGCGCTGTAAACGGCAGTTTTGCAGAATCCGTCAATTCGGTAGCTGGAAATCGAGCCCGCTGGAGGTCCTAAATGCGTGTTGCAACAGGTGGAATCAGTCACGAAACGAGCACTTTCACCCTCGTGCAGACTAACCTGGACTCCTTCCACGAGCGCGGATATCAGCGGGGGGCCGAAATCCTCGAGACCTACCGTGGAACCAACAGCCCCATCGGCGGATTTATCGACGGCGCCGATAAGCATGGCTTCGAGCTCGTTCCGACGGCATTCGCCGAAGCACAACCCAGCGCCCCCGCACCGCGACCGGTTTTCGACGGCATCCTGAATGACCTGCTGCAGGGCGTGGCCGACGCCGGCGAAATCGACGGGGTTCTGCTCGATCTCCACGGTTCGATGGTGGTGGGCAACCTGGGCGAAGCGGAAGGAATCGATGATCCGGAGGGCTACATCATGGCCGCCATCCGCGAAATCGTTGGCCCGGACACACCCATTCTGGCACAGCTGGACATTCATTCGAATGTGTCAGCCCGAATGGTCGAGGTTGCAGATGTGCTCATTGGGCGGGAGAGCTATCCGGAGATCGACATGGCCGAGCGCGGGAGGGAGTGCGCTGACGTCCTCATGCGCATCCACGAGGAAGGCATCATACCCACCATGGCCCTGCATCAGATCCCGATGATCTGGGGCATGAATCAGGTGACCGCCCACTCACCGATGAAGGAGGCGATCGACGAGCTCCACCGGATCGAAGCTCGGCCAGGGGTCCTCTGCGGATCGATCGCGACGTGCTACCCGCTTTCTGACGTACCCGACATGGGGGCTTCCGTCTACATCGCCACCGACAATGACCAGGCCCAGGCGCAATCCTACGCCGATGAGCTGGGCACATGGTTGTACGAACGGCGCGCTGATTGGCATTATCACATACCCACCACGCGCGAAGCGCTGGCCCAGGGGGACTCGGAGGGAAAGTACCCGATCGTGTTCGCCGACCGGCACGACAACACGGGCGGTGGGTCGCCCGGCGATAGCACCGGCATGTTGCGGACGTTAGTGGAGGCCGGTCTGCAGGATGCCTGCGTGCTCTATATGGTCGATCCGGAGGTCATCGCAGCGTGCCACGAAGCCGGAATCGGCGCCACCCTGACGATGGATGTGGGCGGCAAGTCGACGCCGCTGCAAGGTGCGCCGCTGCCGATGACCTTCGAGGTCATGGGGCTGTCCGAGGGCAAGTTCCGCTATGGCGGCGCCATGTATGCAGGGCTCGAGGGCAACATGGGTCTATCCGCTTACATACGGCAGGAGGGGATACACGTGATTCTCGCGACCGTGCGGGAACAGCCGTTCGATACGGCGTTTTCCGAAACCCTTGGTCTTGAACCAATGAAGATGCGTTACATCGGGGTCAAATCGACGGCGCACTTTCGCGCCGGCTTCGAGGAGTGGGCAGGTGGGGTCTACGCGGTTTCGGAGCCCAGCCTGCACGACGCCAGCAACGTTACCTTCCGCCGATTGGGGCGCAAGCTGTATCCGATCCACTACGCGGAGTGACGGCCGCGCCCGTCGCTATCCAACCGTTGGCCATGCGCCTCGGACGCTGCCATGGTGACGCGTCAAATCTGCGAAGGCATCAGAGGTTGGATCAGGGGTGACAGGGGTCTGCTCCGCGTTCAGATAAAGGCATCCGACCTCTTCTGCAGGAAGCGCGCCCGCAAGCTGTTGCCCGTCCTCCAGCGCTACGAGCCATTTCTTTTTCATCCATTGCAAATCGAGCGGACCTCGGAGATCGAGGTGTTCCACGTCGGTCTGGGTGTAGGCAACGTGACGCCCCGCCTGGGCTAGCAGAAAGTCTGGTGAAAAACCGGGATCCTTGCCGCAAGCTGCCCATGCCATAGCGCCGAGGCGCAGGTAGCTGTCGTGCAGGTGAAGGATATCGACGAAATCGCGGATCTCCTGCCGCCCGGCCATTGCCAATAGCTTGTTGAGCGCTGCATCTGCGTAGTGCAGCCGAAAGCCGCACTGACTGTCCTCTTCGACAGGAAAGAAGCGGAAGGCACTGTCCTGCGCCCACTCGATTCGGAGTTGCTGGTCTTCGGCCGACAGTACTGCGCGATAGAAAGACGGAGTGCGAAGCACCCATCCGAACTCGTAGCCCGAATCGCGCAACGTCGCGGCGTCCATTTCTGCGCACAGAGCCACACTTTCCTCGAGATCGTGGAACAAGTCGAGATCCTGGGAGAAGCGCGGTGTGTCGTCATCGGTATGCAAGACAGTGGCGCCCCCAAGGTAGCTTTCGGGGCTGCGGTTCTCGGCAATCGCCTTGAGTACCTGTATTTGGATACTGGTCAGGGGCATAGCTTGGCGGCGAGGATGAATCCGCGCCTGCCTCCGTTCTGACGCAAGCCGCGCGCCACCTCAGGTAGGTCAGCCAACCTTATCTCCATGTCGCGAGCCATGAACCAGAAACATTGGGCGTAGAACTCGCGGAACGCCCGACGGGCTTCACGTACCCTGACCATGTTGCGCGCGTCCTCGGGGGATAAGCTTCGGCGACTCTTTCTACCCCCTTCGCGGCCGATCTCTGCCAGATAGGCACTCACGTTTGCAGGTGGTGTCTTCATCTCGCTCTCCTCTCCAACTTATCATAACCAGCTTATGTTAATTAGTCAAGGTTTCGCTCTTAGCCGGCAGGCATTCCTGTGCCATCAAGTTTTTAGTTGATAAAGCCTGCAATGCCGCTTGCATTTCTCTTAAGATATTAGTAGAAAGGATTTCTACATGGTGCGTAGAAAGCAACCGGACAGGAAGCTGCGCTCGAGACCCTCCGTCCGCAAATGCGGATGTGACCATCTATCCAGTAAGGAGGAAGCGTAATGCCGTCCACTCGTTTTCCCAGACCCGAGCTCCTATTCATGTTGGCGGCTGGAATGGTGTACTGGGGGTGCGGCGACTCTTCAACGAGTGGAACCAATACCGAACCACTTCCGCATTTCAGCTTCTTCGTGACCAGCCTCAAAGCGATGCAGGATCTATCAGGCAGCGAGGATGGCTTTGGCGGCGATCTGCGTTTTGGTGAGACCGGTCCGGGAGCAGGCCTGCGAGGGGCCGACAAAATCTGCGCCACTATCGCTGAGAGGAGCATGCCGGGTTCGTCGGTCAAACAGTGGCGTGCGTTCCTCAGTGTCACAGCTGACGAGAAGGGCCAGCCGGTGAATGCGATCGATCGGATCGGAGAAGGGCCGTGGTATGACCGCCTCGGCAGACTGGTGGCTCCCAGCAAGGAGGACCTGGGGCACATCCGTCCTGAAAACGGGGACCCAGAGATACGAAATGACCTCCCCAACGAGGATGGTGTTCCCAATCACCGCCCGGACCCTAACCTGCCACCACAGGACAACCATCACATGCTGACCGGCTCCAATGCGGAGGGCGAATTCTTTTCTTCGGACGCTACCTGCCAGGACTGGACCACCGCCGACGGCTCGACCTCCAACGGACAACCCCGTTCCGGGATGGCCTGGCCGCGCGGAAGAGGTACCCGGGGTGCTCACTGGATTTCGGAACTGTCTGCTCCTGGTTGCGCAGCGGGAGTCGGCACCGAGGGACGTCCACCTCCCGGTTCCGACAAAGTCGGATCCGGTGGAGGTTATGGCGGGTTCTATTGCTTCGCTCTAAAACCCTAACGCAGGAGCTTTCTTTGCGACTGAATCTCCGACCTCAGGTGTGATGACGACATTGTTTCGTGGAGCGAGATTCCCGGGGAGGTTCTTCCCCCTAGTCCTCCTGATGACCAGCTCATGCGGCAAGGCAAACCCATCGGGCGATGGAAGTTCGTCCACTGTAAGTGTCGAACCCTTTGGCACCTTCCAGGTTTCCCTAGTGGCGCCGCAGGGTACGACGCCCGGCTTCACCGCCGTATTGGGCAGGATTCAAGACGGCCCGACCCCCGTTGCGATCATCTGGGAGGAAGCGGCGAGTAGCGGCGATTGCCGCCTGCTGACTCCGCGCGTTCCCTTTTGTGAGCAATCGTGCGGCGGCGGCGCTCTCTGCGTAGAGGATGGTCGGTGTCAATCCTTTCCTGCGGCCATTACCGTGGGTACGGTACACGTAGAGGGGTTGGGGACGGTTGCAGGGGAGACCGCCTTTGCCATGGACCCCATTGCCAACAACTACCAGCCACCTGTCGGCACCCAACTTGCATTCCCCGCGTTCGCTGCAGGCGACGATATCACCTTTGTCGCCAGCGGCAATAAATCCGTTTCGACCTTCGCAGTCACAGCAAAGGGAATCAGCCCTCTCGAGGTCGCCAACGAGAACATCGAACTTGCAGGCGAGCCCGTTCTGCTGGAATGGGATCCGTCGGGGCAGACGGAGGTGACCATCTCGGTCGCGTTCGATATCAGCTATCATGGTGGGACGAGGGGGAAGATCGAGTGCGAATGCCCCGATACGGGGTTACTGGAGGTGTCAGCTTCATTGCTGGAGCAACTGAAGGCGCTCGGCATTTCCGGATTCCCCAAGATCGAAATCACCCGCAGGACGATGGGTTCGAGCGATCCGCCTGCTCACGTAGACCTCGTTATCGGGTCGATGGTAACCAAGATCCTGGACATTCCAGGGGTCACATCCTGTAACGGAAACGGCGACTGTCCTGGAGGGCAGAGCTGCCGTCCGGACCTCCGATGTCAATGAGGATAGGGCGGTCAATCGCGTCCGCCTTAGCCCTGCTCGCCTTCTCGTGCGGTGACGACTCGACAACCGGCCCGGAGCCGTTGGAGGCGTCCTGCGTCATCGCGGCCGGTGACGCGCCGGATTTCACGAACACCATTGGCTGCGAAGCCGACTTTAGCACCCTCGCATCAGAGCCGCTTGATGCATCCATTCCCGGTGCCACCTCAGCCAAGACCGTCATCGATCGGGCCGACGGCAACACGCTCTACTTCCAGAACAGCAGGAAGTTTCCGATACATTGGGATTTCGCGTCGGCGAATCTCTCTGGGGGCGGCAGACCGGTCGTCCCAGCTCTATCCTAGTTCAATCTCACCGAATACTACGATCCGAATCGTCGTTTTGTCTTGGGGGCAATCACCCGCTACGAAGGCCCCGGGGTCTGGACCTATGAAGTCGCACCGTACGATAACGCCGACGCCGAGATGATCAGCGCGGCCTTTCAGCAGATCGCCGAGTCCTGTTTTTGCGGCGATGAGCTCTACTTCCATCCGACCTCCCAGGTGTTGGAGCAAGAGGCGCGAAACCTGCCCAACTCGGTGCAAATAATAACTACGGACGAGCTCTACGAGGGCATCGATTACCAGGCGCTTAATTACGGAACGACCTTGGGCAGGCTCGTCTTTATTACCGCCAAGGAGCTCGAGACGCAGTACGTTGGTTTTCGAGATATCGCCGTGCTCGACCAGGTGCCCAACGATATCTCAGTCGTCGCCGGCATCATCACCCAGAAGTTTCAGCCCCCCTGGCACATATCAATGTCCTCTCACAGAATCGCGGCACTCCTAACATGGCCCTGCGCGGCGCCTATGCCAGGGACGATCTTCGGGCCCTCGAAGGCAAGTGGGTCAGGCTCGACGTCGGTCCCTTTGAATACTCGATTTCGGAGGTGAGCAAAGAAGAGGCCGACGCCTGGTGGGAACAGGACAGACTAGAGGAAGTATCAGTGCCATCCCTGGATCTTGAGACCCGAGAGCTCCGCGACATAGAAGATATTCTCGATCTCAATAGCCATGCGCTCGACGAAGCGCTGGCGCTAGCGATTCCGGCTTTTGGTGGCAAGGCGAGTCATTTCGCCGCTTTCCCACATATGGACAACGAGAAGGTGCCCTTCCCGAAGGCGTTCGCCGTGCCGGTTTACTACTACTGGCAGTTCATGGTGCAGAACGGGTTTCACGAGCAGGTGATACAGATGCTCGCCGACTCGTCATTTCATGACAACCCCGCCGATCGCGATAAACGTCTTAAAGAGCTGCGCGAAGCGATGAGAGAGGCGACCGTTGATGGGGAGTTCGAGGCTGAGTTGCTTGCCAAGCTGAATGCGGAATATCCGGGCATCAGGATGCGCTTCCGCTCCAGCACCAACGCCGAGGATCTGGACGGTTTCACCGGCGCCGGCCTCTACACCTCAAGGAGCGGCGATCCGAGTGACTCCAACTATTCGGTGCTCGATGCGGTTCGCAGGGTCTGGTCCAGCGTGTGGAACTTTCGGGCCTTCGAGGAACGCAGCTTTCGCGGCATCGACCACGAATCCGTGGGTATGGCGCTGCTTGTGCACAACTCGTTCCCCGATGAAGAAGCGAACGGGGTTGCCATAACCGCGAATCCGTTCGATCCGTCCGGCTTGGAGCCGGGCTTTTACATTAACGTACAGGTCGGCGAGGAATCAGTCGTGCAGCCGGCTGCCGGCATAACATCGGATCAGTTCATCTACCAGTTCGATTTCCCCGGACAACCGATCATCTTCATCGCGCATTCCAATCTCGTACCCCGGGGCAAGACGGTTCTGACCAATGCCCAGACTCACACCTTGGGGATCGCCTTGAAAGAGATTCACGAATTTTTCCAACCGGTCTACGGCAACAGTTCGTGGTATGCCATGGATACAGAGTTCAAGTTCGATCAGCCGGTCGCTGGCAATCAAGGAGAGCCTGTCTTGTTCATCAAGCAAGCCCGTCCCTACCCTGGATGGGGCAAACCGTGATGTTTACGGGGCTCGCGCCAGCCCGGGGAATTCTGCGAACCTATACTACGCCGCGTTTCGCCAGCACGATCGCAAGGGCCGCAATACATGCTGTTTCTGTCTTCAGCACGCGTTGGCCGACGCTAGCCAAGATATAGTCATGTGCTCGCAGCAGATCGCGCTCGGCGGCGGACCAACCGCGTTCGGCGCCAACGGCGAGAACGGTGCGGCTTTGGCAGGGACGGTATTCGCCGAGCGGCAGGCTCGACTCGTAGTTGTCGAGTGCGAGGCGGTCCGTCTGTCCATCGAGACCCTCCAGGCAATCCTGCAGCGAAGAATGGACCGAGACCGTTGGTAGACGGGTGCAAAAGGCCTGAGCGGCGCCGTCGCGAAGCAGACGTTTGTACTCTCCATGGGACCACAGACGACTATTCAGGTATGATTTCTCGCCCTTTTCGGTGGCGACGAAATGCAGTTCGCCTACGCCCTGCGCCGTCAAATCTTTGAGTAAACGTCGAGCGCTTGGAGGACGGGGAAGACCGATGAGCATGGTGACATCGTACAACTGGGGAATCTCGGATGAGAAGCGGCACTCCAACTCAATGCCGCGCCCGCCGACTGTGACAATTCGTGCTTTGCCTCTCGGACCGTTGTAGAGGCCAACGTCAAAGACATCTCCTTCTACTAGCTTCAGGACTTCGAGCAGGTGTATGGCGCGGGCGTCGTCTAGGGGAAGGGGGCCGCCGATCTCTTTCTCCGTCAAAAGAATGATGTTCATTCACCCCGCCTTAACCATCCGTGCTGGACGGTGGAGCCTACGCGCTTCAGCTTCGTGCTATTCACTGGCGCCATCACTCCACCAGCAGCACCTCATGGAGTTTCACTTCCGGCACTACGACCGCGCCGTCCTTTAACTCCAGGTTTATGCCCTGCAACGGGAGACGTACCGATTTCACGTCCAGGTTGAAGCGCACGCGGATATCCCGTAGCGGCACCAGCTCCAGGACGGCGTTGAATGACCCTATATCGGGACCGAGCCGGTCCATATCCTCATCGTCGGCGATGCGCCACGGAATCAACGGAGTGGGATTGTTGACCAGGTGGACCATCAACTCGCCTGACGGCCGGTGGGCGGCGGTCACTTCCAGTGCCTCGGGCGCTTCGATCTCCACCGGCGGCGGTGTCTGCTTCACCAGGCTGACCACAAAACGCATCAACGGTGGATAGGGGCTGTTCATGAAGGCTCCGCCGACGTCGCCGGCTATGTAGATAACCCGTCCTTTACCGTATGTATTTACCACAACGGCGGGATCCCCAGTATCGTGCTCCCCCCCGGGTCTGTAGGCCCTCAGGCCGTCCTGCAGGTCGTCCTTGTGGGCGCTCATGGTGCTGCGGGTACAGGTCGCCCGCGCATTTGTTTTCAATGAAACGTTCAGGTCGCGACCGAAGAAACAGAGGAGTTCGCCAGAGTCCGCTACTGCCCGACTGTCCTGCTGCAGATAGACCACCCCGTGCTCCTCCCCCTCGTGACGACGACCGACGAAATCTACCCCCAGGAGATCGGCCAGTGCGAAATTCTTGCGCTCGTATCCCATCTCGTCCAACAGGGAGGTCTCGTGGGTCGCTATCAGAGTACCGCCATTCTCAACGAACCTTCTGATCACGGCGCACTGTTCGTCGGAGAGACAGGCGCTGTTGGAGAGAAAGAGGGTTTGATACTGAGACAAGTGATCATCGATGAGCTGGTCGTCCAAAACGAAATCGAGCGCGATCTGCGAGCGGTTGAGCATCTCGTAGGCGCCGAACATGAACTTCTGCCGCAGCTGACCTATCCAGTTGTACCGGGCCAGCAGCTCCCGTGAGATCTCGTTCGGTTGGAAGTCGCGGTTCTGCGTCGAACAGTGCAGCGCCAGATATTTCAGGTTTTCGCCCTCCACATAGTCCACCCGTTTCTTGATCTCCGAAAACATCTGCTTGTGGCCGTCTCGAGTGAGATAGAGATAACCTTCGTGGACGCTCGAACCCCCGAACGGGGCGCCGCAGGTGCCGCCGCCATGAGCCAGGGCGACCATGCCGAAGATGCTCTCGCCGTGTGCCTCCGGATACGGTACTGAGCTGAACCCGCGCATGCCCTGGCATCCGTTCAAGAACAGAGAGAAAGGGGTGCCGGTGGCACGCAGCACCTTCGCCGCGAAACTTGGAGTGCGCAGATATCGGTGGGTGTACGGAAAACACTCCACGAAGGAATAACCTCCCACCTCTTCCAGGCGGAACGAGCCCAGCGGATGGCCCTGCGACCACTCTGAGCCGGGCCAGTAGTAGGTGTTCATGTCAAGAATGGCGTTCGGATATCTGTTTCGGACTGAGCCGAACAGGTGATGCAGAAACTCGGTAAGCTTTTCGTAACGCCAGTTGACGAAATGGCGGAAGTCTTTCAAATCGAAGTCTATCTTGCGCGGGACCTCGAAACCGGTCTCTTCGCGGAACAGCTTTTGGCAATAGCTGCAACAGCAGGAGGGGGTGTACGGCCCATCGGCGTGGGAGCCCCAGTTGACGTCGTCGAAGTACAGCCCGTCGATGTCCAGCAGTTCCATGTATTCGTGCAAACAGCCTGGCAGCCAATCGCGGAACGGCGAATTGAAGCAGAACCAGCCCTCGTTCTCGGGCTCAGGCCGGCCGTCGTCGAGGAACTGCATGAGCCATTCCGGATGGACCTGACGCAGCGGTTTGGAGAAGATGATCGGGTAGTAGGAGAGGACGATGATCCCTTTTGCGTGGCATAGCTCGATGAAGCGGGGGAGCAGATCCTCTTTCAACTCGGGATGAGGTGTGAAGATCTTCGAAGGGAAGCGCGGTGTGCCGCGATCGTGCTCCCCGCTGATTACAATGACCTCGTAGCCGCAGTCGTCGATTACCTCGACGTATTCTTCGGGTGTGATCGAGACGGTTTGTTTGCCGCCGGGGTCTGGTGGGGGCGGATAGTGGGACTCAATGCGGCAGAGCCGTTTTTCGTATGGCTTGTCGGCCAGGCGTAGAGCCGTGGAGCCCACGCGCTTCAAGGGGGCGATGGAAGTCATTTCTTTCCTCTCGGATAGCCCCTCAATAGGGCGTTTCGGTGGACAAGATGCTCGGAGCGTGGCAAGAAGCGCTAACCCCGAAGAACAGCTGATCCTTGTTCTTTTGCTAGATATATGTTCACAACAGATCCTGCAGAAACTGCAGAATGGCTACCTCATCCAGACGAAGTGCAGCCACCGGTCTCTTGCCTCGAGCGCCTCGCTTGGCCGCCTACTTAGAGGCGGCGGCGGTGCGACCATCAAGATACGCTTCCAACAGAGCGGGATGTACGTAGTACTTCCGGCATACCGCGCGCGTATTGCCCAAACACTGGGCCACCGCGTCTAGGGCTGTATTTATGTTACTAGTCGCTTCGCATCTGGTAGGTGTTGGTCCCATGGAGCGCAACTCCGCGCCGGCAAGCATCGTTCCTCCCCAGGTGCGGAAGTCCTTGGCCGTGACATCGCTACCTGCGATCTCCCGCAGGTAATCATTAACATCGTCCGAAGTGATCGTAACGCGCTTCCCCTCTGGATCGAGATACTGAAACAGTTCCTGCCCCGGCAGATCCTGACAACGTTGAATGATGCGGGAGATACGCCGGTCGTAAACAGAAAAGGCATGAAACACGCCGCTTTTGCCGCGAAATGTGAAACGCAGCTCGGACCCTTCTATCTTGACATGCCTGTTGCGCAACGTCGTCAATCCGAAGGAGCGGTTTTCTTTAGCATATTCGTCGCTGCCAACGCGGATGAGGGTCTTGTCCAACAACTGGACCGCAGTAGCTAGTATTTGGCGCCGGCTCAATTCGGGCGCGCGAAGATCCGTTTCCGCTTGTTCGCGGATGGCGGGCAGAACCTCGCTGAGTTCGAGAATGCGGCGGAACTTCGAGCGATCGCGGAACTCGCGGTAGTCCGGATGGTAGCGGTACTGTTTCCTGCCCTTGGCATCACGCGCAGTGGCTTGAATGTGACCTTTGGAATCGGGACAGATCCAAACGTCGGACCACGAGGGTGGAATGGCCAAAGAGAGAATGCGTTGGCGCTCTCTGTCCGCCGCAATGCGACCCCCGCCCGGTTTACTAAAGGACCACCCTTTGCCGGCACGGCGGCGAGCGATACCGGGCACGCCGTCGGTCACGTATCTCAACCCGGCGCGGCGGGCCGCTTTGCGGTGTTCGGCACTGCCAGAAGGGCTCATAACCACAAATTAGGTGAATTATCCACGGAGAGCTTGAAAATAGTAGTGATTTCGCCAAAGTTAAGCCTGCCCAGTCGCGGTTTCTACTGGGTACATGTCCCAAGCTCGCGTACTTCGTGCGATCATTTGTACGGGTACCGTGAATTGACTTGCCGTCCCAATCTGCCGTCGGGGAGTGAACCATGGAATTGGTAGAAACACTGAAGGTGTACGGCGACGGACATCACAACGCCTGGACCGATCTGGCGCTCTTCCAGGACCGTTGGTACGTCTTCTTCAAGAGTGGCTGGTGGCATGCCCAACCGGGTCATCGACCAGTTTATGTCCGTTCAACCGATCTCACGGCTGGGGAGTGGGAAAAGCCGCGGGGGATCGCACCCTTGGACACACTCCAGCTCATGGGATCCGGCCCCGCCAAGTTCTTCGTGTGGCAAGAGCACCTCTGGGCGGTAGTAGACATGGCGATGCAGCCAGAGCCGAATTTAGCAATGCCACCGGGCAGGGCCTCGAATTCTCAAGCCTTTGTGATGCATTCGCCGGACGGTCTCATCTGGTCGGAGCCGCGACCGATTTTCGAAAGGGGACAGTTCCTTTGGCGCGTACAAGTACACGGTGGCGCGCTCTACGCGGCGCTCTTCGAGATCTCTTACGAGCGCAACCGCGACATCTGGTTGTTGCGCAGCGAGGACATGTTTCGGTGGCAGGAGGTGGCGCGATGGTACGGCAGCCAACCCGATCTGCTCTTTGATGAAGACGGGGAAGCGGTCTCTCTCGGACTCTCGGCCCGCGAGAGCGGCAACTTTAGAAACCTGGACACCTTGCGCTGGGCGTCGCCGCCCTACACCGAATGGCGTACGGAAGAGTTGGGTTTCGTGGTGCATTCCCCCGTGCTGGCACGTGCGGGAGGTAAGCTGCTCATGGCCGGGGTTGAGTGGCTGTCCGAACCGGGGCGCCAGACCACCTTACGCGCCTACGAGAACGGCGCCTTTGGTGAGCCGCTTATTCTGTACCCTGACGGCGACTGTGGATATCCCGGCATGGTCTCGGTTCCCGGACGCGACGATGAGGTCCTGGTTGCCTACTACGGAGGCGTGGATCGACCCGGGTTAAGTTTCAGGCCTGTGACAGTGAAGCATGAGATCGATGGCGAAAGCTACTCCGGGTACACCGATGCCACCGAGTATTACTTTGCGCAGAGCTGCGATATCTTCGTGTCGCGGGTGCGGGTGAACTGAGTGATCGGGGGTGTTTTTCCCCACCAAGAGAGCGGCAAGATTGGGGCACCCGGCGGGCTGGCGAGGGTCCGAGAGAAGGCTGACACCCTTAGAAAATCGTGATTTCTTGTTGCGAGGGTAGCGCCTCGTTACCTTAAGGCGGACATGGCAAAAATTTGTCAACTGGTAGATGAAATTCCTGTATGGATGGAGTAGGCAAGCACAAACGAGAAGAGAGTGATGAAACGGATTGAACTAATGGTTGTGGCGTTTCTCTTGCTCGGGATGTCATCGCCTGGCGTCCCAGGCAAACAGGGTTTGCCCAAGCCCGGAAGGCAGGCCGACCAAACGCATCTCCTCCGGGGAAACCACTCCGGCAGGAATGCCGACAATGAAGGTTGCAAGGATACCCCAGAGCAGAGCACCACGCACCTTGAGAACCACCAGCGCTCCGGTAATCAGCAGACCGGCGATGGAAAGGCCAACTGTTGCCACCGAGGTGCCGGGGGGAAGGAAGGCGACCAAGGCCGGGTCGGTGAAATACCTCCCGCTGACCATGCCCATGCTGCCCGTGCCCGGATTAAACACGATCAACCCTGCGTTTTTCAGGCCGATGAGGGCGATGAAAAGTCCGATGCCCACACTCACGGCGCATTTCAAACCTAACGGAATTGAATTGACGATCGCCTCTCTCGCACGGGTGAGGGTGAGAATCAAGAAAATCAGACCCGAAATGAACACCGCCGCCAAAGCTCCCTGCCAGGGTATGCCCATGCCAAGGACGACCGTGTAGACGAAAAAGGCGTTGAGCCCCATTCCGGGCGCGAGGGCGAACGGGTAGTTGGCTAGGCAGCCCATGAGAATGGAACCCAATGCCGCCGCCAGGCATGTGGCCGCCATTACGGCATCTTTGGGCATTCCAGCTTCTGCGAGGATCTGCGGGTTGACCACGATGATGTAAGCCATGGTCACGAAGGTGGTGGTGCCGGCGCGGATCTCGCGTTTGGTTGCGGGATCTCGAAGATCGAATTTCCACTGAGCTGTCATCGGTGGTGAGCAATTTACGAACTTTGGCTATTATTTCGAGTTCCAGTGAGCATCCCATGAATATGGCTCGAGTATTGAATTCGTCTGGGGTTCGCGAAGACACCCTGACAGCGGATGAGGTGGTCTTTCTGGATGCACAGGGTTATCTGCCGCTGCCCGGGATCCTGAACCAAGCACAGATCGACGACTTCACGGCGCGTCTGCACGAGCTGGCTGCTCTAGAAGGGGAGGCGGCGGGATCGGAGGTGCACCAGGAAGAGGGCACCATCCGTCTCAGCAACCTGATCAACAAGGATCCTATGTTCGATCTCTGTTTCACCCATCCGCGCATCCTGGCTGGAGTCAACAGAGTGCTATCGTCCGGATTTAGAGTCCATTCTTTGAACGCGCGCTTCGCGCTCCCGGGCAAGGGTGTGCAGGCGCTGCATATGGATTGGGGGTCGAACGATCCGGAGGACTGGGAGAAGCTGAAGGCGAAGCAGTTCTACGTCTGCAACTCCATTTGGTTGCTGAGCGACTTTACTGCTGAGAATGGCGCGACGCGCGTGGTGCCCGGTTCGCATCTGCGAGCCCAGGCGCCCACAGATGTTGTGGACGATCCCACGCAATCGGTACCGGACGAAGTGCTGGTGACAGCACCCGCCGGCACCGTCGTTGTGTTCAATTCACACACATGGCACAGCGGTA
The DNA here is from genome assembly GCA_965217095.1 of Candidatus Latescibacterota bacterium. Lineage (GTDB taxonomy): Bacteria > Latescibacterota > UBA2968 > UBA8231 > UBA8231 > CAYNZV01. The sequence goes on along the minus strand of OZ244235.1, from coordinate 2,419,485 downwards.
CGTTAAACCGCAGTCAACAGATGCGAGGCGCCATGCATATGGCGTTCGTGCGGCGTGATTGGCCGCAACAGACGGATCAAAGGAAGTTCCTCAGGCCAGCCACCAAGGAACGTTTGAGCCCGGAAGCCCTGTTTCTCTTGGACGTCTGACTGAAATTGATCTACTGTTCTCGGCGTTAGGAAGCGATGGTTTCGACCGCCATGACATAGACCGAATTGCAAGGGAGGTTCGTATGACTAGGCTGCTCAGTAGCGATGCTATCGCCCAGTACAAGCGCGAGGGATATTACTTTCCCATCCGCTTGCTCGACGACACCGAAGTGGCCGCCAGTCGTTCATCGCTCGAGGCCTTTGAAGCAGAACAAGGGAAACCGCTTGGAGGGCCCCAGCGAAACAAGTCCCACCTCCTTTTTACGAGGGTCGACGAGCTGATGCGGCATGAGAAGATCCTCGATGCCGTCGAGGATCTGATCGGCCCCGACATCCTGTGCTGGAATACCTTCTTCTGGATCAAGGAAGCACAAAGCGAGACCTTCGTCTCTTGGCACCAGGATCTGCGCTACTGGGGTCTCGACTCCGGCGACCTGGTCACCGTCTGGCTTGCCCTGTCGCCGGCTACACTCGAAACCGGCTGCATGCGGGTGCTCCCCGGGAGCCACGAGGGCGAGCTGCTGCCGCACAAGGATGAGTTTCAGGAGAACAACCTCTTGACCCGGGGACAGGAGATCTCGGTGCAGGTCGACGAAGCGAAGGCGGTACCGATGCCGCTCCAGCCCGGTGAGATCTCGCTGCATAACGTGCGTCTTGCCCACGCATCCACTCCCAATAGCTCGCACGATCGTCGTATTGGACTCTCACTGCACTACCTGCCACCCAGCACGAAGCAGATTGTCGGGGAGTGGGACAGCGCAGCCCTCGTCCGTGGCACCGATCGCTACGGGCACTTCAAACACACGCCGCGTCCATCCCGCGACTTCGATCCGGTTGCGGTTGCGTTTCACGAGCAGGCAACCAACGCCGTTCGCGAGATCCTGTTCACGGATGCAGAGAAGGTTCGGCAGACCCTGTAAAGTGGTTTCAGCCCCAGCTCCTTTTACGAGTACTATCCCGGAGTTTCTATATGAAGGTTCTAAATTCGAGCCCTACCGATTCGATCGAGGAGATTGTGCTCTTCCCGTTCGATCAGTGCAGCATGCCGTTCGTGCGCGACCTGCATACGACCCTGGTTGCGGGACGCACGAACAAAGCGGAGATGGAACACGGCCTCAGCGTCGACATCGACGAACGCCACCCGGGCGGCCCCGTACTCTCCCCCGGTCCACCGGGGTCGCTAGATTCCACCGAAGTCATTTGTCCCAACGTGTTCTATATAGACGGGGAGTACCGCATGTGGTATATAGGCGCCGGCGACGACGCCAGGCGACATACCGGTCTTTATGCGGTGTCCAAGGACGGATTCAACTGGGAGCGCCCAAATCTGGGATTGACCGAGGTAAATGGCAGCAAGGAGAACAACCTGGTCGAGGGGCGTTGTGGTGAATGGGTCATGTACGAGCCCGACGAGCCCGATCCCAACCGGCGCTTCAAATCGATCACCGGATGCGGCAACAACACCTCGTTCAGTGCCGACGGCCTCCACTGGACCTTGTCCGGCGAGGATCGCGAGCTGTTCGGCATCGCCATGGAATGTGGCCACATCTTCAAGTGGGGAGGGTGTTATTACGTCAACGGCCAGGGCGGCCCTTCCGACTGGAACCGCACGGTGCCGCATCCTATTCCACAGGCATCCAAACGCATTGTTACCTCCCACGCCTCTTACGACTTCGTGAACTGGACCCACGCCGCCGCCGTCAGTTTCCGCCGCGATCACGTTCCGCCGCGAGCTCCGGAGACCTTCGAAGGCCATTCCGGAGAGCAGGTCCACGAGGGCATGGCTACCTGGGACCGGGGCAACGTGCTGCTCAGCCTCTACGGCCAGTACCGCGCCGCCACCAACGATCGTCGTGACGTCGTATTGGATCTGGGATTCGCCATCAGTCACAACGGCCTGGAGTTTGTGGAGCCGATACCCGATTTCAAGATGGTGCATTCCTACGAAATCCAGGGCCCGAACCCCAATTCCTATGCGGCACCGCGGCTGGTGCAGCGCAATGCCTGGGCCAACATGGACGACCGCACCGTCTATTGGTACAGTGTCTGGCGCGAAGAGGCTTCAACCTGGGACGCGAACAATCCGGTCGCCTTGACGGGAGTTTGGGTCGCCACCTGGATACGCGACCGCCTGGGGTTCTTCAACCCCTGTGGACGTGATCAGGACTGGGGTGCTGGTGACTATGAACCCCATTGCATTTCATGTCCGCTGGAACTGGAGAAGGATGGCCATCGGGTCTTTATCAACGCCGACCGGCTGGGTGAGCATTGCCAGTTGAAGGTCGAGCTGCTGAACAGGGAGTTTGTGCCTGTTCCCGGCTATTCAAGGGCCGACTGCCTGCCGCTGAGTGCATCGGGGATACGAGAGGCGGTCAGCTGGAGTGGTGGAGATGCCCTGCAGGCATTCGATCATCCGGTTCGCGTGCGCGTGAGCTGGGAAGGTGTGCGCCCTGAGGACGGCCGTCTCTTCGCCGTCTACGTAAACTGAAAGGAGCGACAGCATGCGAGCGTTGAATTCAAGCCCGGTCGACTCCATCGAAGAAGCGGTACTATTTCCGTTCGACAGACGGAGCATGCCTTTCTCGCGTGACCTCAACCTGACCCTGCAGGCAGGTCGTACCAATCCAGCCGAGATGGACCACGGTCTCAGTGTGGATATGGACGACCGCCACCCGGAATATCCGGTGCTTACCTACGGTCCTCCCGGCTCATTGGATGCCACGGAAATCATCTGTCCCCATGTGTTCCACGTCGACGGCGAGTACCGCATGTGGTATGTGGGCGCCGACGACAACCACCAACGCCGGGGCGGGCTCTACGCCACTTCCAAGGACGGCTTTAGCTGGGAGCGGCCGAAGCTGGGGCTCTCACAAGAAAACGGCAACAAGGACAACAACCGCGTCGCCGGTCCCTGTGGCAACGTCTTCTACGATCCGAGTGACCCCGATCCCCAGCGACGCTTCAAGTCGATTTTCAGCACGCCCGGTCCGTTGCGAAAGAGCGCCTCATTCAGCCCCGACGGTCTGCACTGGACCCGAGCCACGGATAGCGATGATATCTTCGGCACCGGGGTGGAGGGCGGTAATATCCAAAAATGGGGCGGCTGTTTTTACGTGAATGGTCAGGGCGGACCGTCCTCCATGAATCGACCTATCCCCCATCCCATCAAACAAGCGTCCAAGCGGTTGGTGGTCAGCTTCGCTTCCTACGATTTCGTCAGCTGGACCCACGCTGCCGCCATGGGATTGCGCCGAGATCCGCTACCTCCGCATGCCCCGGAAACCTTCGAAGGTCATTCCGGCGAACAGATCCACGAGGGGGTCGCCACCTGGAACCGCGGGAATCTGCTCCTCGGTCTCTACGGGCAGTACCGCAGCGATACCAACGACCGCCGCGACGTCGTGCTGGATCTGGGATTCGCCATCAGCCACGATGCGCTGCATTTCACCGAGTCTGTGCCCGATTTCAAGATGGTTCATTCCTACGAAATACGGGGTCCGCAACAACCGCGGACCGGCTATGCCGCGCCCCGTCTGCTGCAGCGCAACGCCTTCGCCAATATCGACGATCGTACTGTATACTGGTTCAGTGTCTGGCGAGAGGAGGCCTCGACCTGGGATATGCGGAATCCTAAATCGCTGACCGGTGTCTGGGTTGCAACCTGGGAACGCGACCGTTTCGGCTGGTTCGCGCCCTGCGGACCGTTCCGCGGTTCGGCGGCGGAGGGGAAGCACGAACCGCACTGCATCTCGTGTCCGGTCGAGGTGGAGCGTGAAGGAGGGAAGGTGTTTGTGAACGCGGACCGCATCGGCGAGCATTGCCAGCTCAGGGTCGAGCTGCTGGATGAGCAGTTCAGGGCCATTCCCGGATATTCGGGCGACGACAGCGTTCCGCTGACTCAGGCTGGACTGCGTCAACCGGTTTCCTGGCGTGAGCGGGACACTTTGGAGAAGTTCGGCCATCCGGTGCGGGTGCGCGTCAACTGGGAAGGTGTGCGCGCCGAGGACGCCAGGCTCTTTGCGGTGTACGTAGCCTGAACCGTACGGCAAGCCCACGGACACAAGGCCGCCCGATTGGCTTTAACGGCTATTACCTAATACGGGCCGACACCCATGCATGAGATCGCCTTCGATCTACTGATTCTGCTCGCCTGCATCTGGCTGGTTGCGGTCACGTTGCGTCCCCTCGGTTTGCCTACGGTTATGGGCGAGCTGATCGTCGGGGTGCTGTTGGGACCGGCGGTTCTTGGCTGGATCACCCCGGGCGACGCGATCCAGCTTCTGGCCGAGATCGGCATCTTCTTTCTCATGTTCCATGCCGGCGTGGAGACCCAGCCGCTGGAGTTCTACGACGCCCTGAAACGTTCCATGGGGGTGGCCGTGGTCGGAGCTATCGTGCCGTTCGCGGTGAGTTTCGGGGTGGCGACCTTTTTTGGTCTGGACCCTATCAGCGCCACCTTCGTAGGGCTGACGATGACGGCTACCGCCGTCGTGATCACGCTCAAGAGCCTCCGAGATCTCGGGCTGGCGAACACGCGGGTGGCGCGGGTCATTATCGCCAGTTGCGTCAACGACACCCTTCTGACTCTCCTATTCTTCGGGCTGGTGATCGGCGTGGTTACCGGCGGCACCTTCGAGCCGCTGGGCATCGTCATTACCCTGGGCAAGGTCGTCGGTTTTCTCGTAGTCACGGTGTTTTTGGGCCGTTTCGTATACCCGCGGCTCAAGCTACCCTTCCGGTCCGAGGGCGGGAAAGGTTTTACCTTCGTGCTGGTCATGGCGATCGGTGCCGGCCTGTTCGCCGAAGCTATCGGTCTGCACATGATTCTCGGCGCCTACATGGCCGGCCTTTTCTTCGAGGACAAGGTCGCCCACCCGAACCTGGTGAGGATCGTCAACGATCGTGCCTACGGCATCGCATACTCGTTTCTGGGGCCGATCTTCTTCATCTCGCTGGGGTTTTCCATCAACTTCGACATCAGCGCTTCCGGCGTAGCGTTCATAGCGTTGCTGACCACTGTAGTGATCGTCGGTCAGATTGCCAGTGCCGGATCTATGGCGCTGAAAATGGGATTGCCGTTTCGTGAAGCACTGACCGTGGGGGTCGGGATGTGTGGGCGTGCCGAAATGGCATTTATTGTCGCCTCGCTGGCGCTGGCGCAAGGCGCTATCGACCAGCCGATTTTCACGACGTTGATTCTTACTGCGTTCATATTGAATCTGTTTACCCCGCTTGCTTTGAAAGGCTGCGCCTCGCTCTTGGAAGGTCGAGCCACCAGGCAGGCGGACGCAACGCGCGGTGTCGTGCAGATCGATAAGTTCGCTTCGCCCCTGGTGGCCGAGCGTTACGATGGACGCCTGGCGCGTGAGCTGCCGGACGCGTCGGGGGCGGTGGTGATCTACGGCTACGGCCATGAGGTGGATTCGTTGATGGATGTTCTAAAGAGTCAGGGATCACCGATCGTCGTAATCGAGGAAGACGAGACGGTCGCCCGACGCCTGCAGGCACAGGGCGCGAGCGTGGTACACGCCTCGCTCGGCGAGGAGGAGCTCGACCTGAAAACGCTGGTGCAGGCGAGAGCGATAGTAGCTAACGGCGAGGACGAGTATAACGCCTTCCTGGCGATAAGTGCCCGCGAACGAGGATTCGGCGGTCCCATCGTTGCATTGGTAGACAATCCTACTCGCCGGGGAGCGATGCAGCTCGCCGGCGTGACGGCAGCCTTCACGCCGACCCACGTGCTGGCTGCCGCCATCGCCGTGCGTGCCAGCTCCAGGATCGGGCCGAGAGTAGCGGGGGTCGAACCGCTGGAACACCTGCTCGAGGTAGCCGAAATCCGTGTCCACGACGACAGCCCGCTGGCCAACAAGACCTTGGCCCAGTGCGGGATCCAGCTGGAAACAGGGGTCCACTTCGTGGGGCAGTGGGTCGAGGACGGATTAAATCCCCCTCCGGGTGCGGATCAGATTCTGCAGCCCGGCATGATACTTGTGGCCGTCGGCAGTCCCGAAAGCATCAAACGACTCAGCGACGTGGCCCGTCCCATCACCAGCGAAGGTGCTATTGTGGTAGCGGGCTATCGCGAGGTTGGCAGCAAGCTGGCCGAGATACTGCACGATGCCGGCGAGGACGTCTGCGTTATCGACGACGCGAAAGGAGAGGGGATCGACGTCACGGGCGACGTGCTGGACATAGCGGTGTTGGAACGTGCTGGCGTCGCCACTGCCGGCGTTGTCATTCTCGCGCGCGAGAACGATAGCGCGACTTTGCTTGCGGCCGCGGTCGTGCGCGACTACGCACCCCATGTCCCGATCATCGCTTCTGCCGATCAATTGGAGAACGTTGCGCGCATCCAGCAAGCCGGCGCCGATTTCGCCCTCTCGATAGGCCAGGTCGCTGGTCAGTTGCTCGCCTACCACGTCATGGGCGAGATGATGTCACAGCAGGCTCGCATCAAGCTCGCCAAGCTGAATCCCGGCAGGCTGGCGGGACAACACCCCCTTGGAGGCGGGATTCGCGAACGCACCGGGTGCACCGTGGTTGCCGTCGAACGCGGCGGAGAGGTCCTTATGGACATCCCGTCCACCTTTATTCTCTCCGCCGAGGACGCCCTCTATCTCTGTGGCACCGCGAGTGGCTTCGACCGCTTTTATGAACAGTTTGGCAAATAGCGTCCTCTCCTTCCCCAGGACCGCGCTGCGTGGCACGTCGGCGATCGGCTTGTTCCGCAAGCCGGCACGGCAAAGGTAATCAGTCTGTGGCCAAGCTCCGATCCAAAAGAGGTGGAAAGAAACCGTCAAAAGACGGTGGGCGCCAAAAGGGAGCTCGGGACAAGAAGCAGAAGGGCGGCGGCACAAGACAGAAAAGGGCGCAAGAAAAAAGGGCCAAACGGCGCTTTGTGCGGAAGCAAACAGACCAACCAGCATTGCCCCTCCTCGGAGGAGTCGGCTGGCTGCGGCGGCACAAGCAGGCGGTTTGGATAGAGCCTGAGCCGGCGGCACCTCCGCAGTTCGTCAAGGATGGCTCGGCCGACGAGATCGAAACCGATGCGGCCGTGCGCTTCGAAGTAACACAGCCGTCCACGAAGATCAAGGTCTCGGAAGCGACCGTTCTGGAAGAACTTGGCCCGGAAGGCGACGACAACACCCAACTGAAGATGGCAGAGGCCGGTCTGCCATTGCCGAACCACTTTTCCGAGGATGTGTTGGAGCAGGCTGAGCGGTTCGATGAGGTAGACGTCGAGAATGTTGACGGTGGCCGCCGCGACCTTCGCAAGCGACTGCATGTCACCATGGACGGCGAGCACGCCAGGGATTTCGACGATGCCGTTGCTGCCGTGGAAGAGAACGAAGGGTACCGCGTCTGGGTATCCATCGCCGATGTCGCCTCCTACGTGAAGGCGCGCTCCGCCATCGACAGGGAAGCCCGGCTGCGAGGCACCAGCGTCTATCTGCCTACGCAAGTGTTTCCCATGTTGCCCGAGCGCCTGTCGAACGGGCTGTGTTCCCTCGTACCCGGGGAGCCGCGGTATACCTTGACCTGTGAGATGCATGTCGACGCCGACGGCGAACGAAACGACATCCATATTTACCCTTCCCTTGTACGCAGCGCCGCACGTCTCACCTATACCCAAGTCCAGAATCTTATCGACCGGGATACAGGAGTGCCCAAGAAGGTCCGTGCCGTTGTAGAGAACGCGATGGCCGCTTCCGAGCTGCTGCGCCAACGACGTTTGGTCGCGGTTCACTCGATCTGGAGATTCCGGAAGCGGAGGTCATCTTCAGCAAATCCGGTAAACTGACGAACGTCGTCGGCCGTGGGCAATTGGCGGCCCATCAAGTGATAGAAGATCTGATGGTGGCAGCGAACGAATCAGTGGCTGAATATCTCGTCGACCAACGCCTCGCGGGGATATATCGCGTTCATCCACCACCCCCTCAAGACAAGTGGACGCGTCTGGGGAGCTGGGCAAAACAGTATGGTTTGCGCCTAAGCAGCAAAAGCTCCAAGAATGGCAAGGGCCTGGCGCAGTTTCTCAAGAAGATCAAACAGATGCGCCAATCCGAAGCCGGCCAGATGATGTTGCTGCGGTCGCTTTCCCAGGCGTATTATTCCACGGAGTGTGAGGGGCATTACGGTCTCGCATCTGAAGCTTATGCCCATTTTACCTCACCGATCCGCCGCTATCCGGATCTGCTCGTCCACCGGGCTCTATGGAATCATTGGAACGGCAAATCGAGGCTCAGTGGCCTCGATAGTTGGCGGAGAGCTCCTCCGATGCCGAGCGTCGAGCTGTGCAAGCCGAACGTGACATAACCCAGCTGGCAGCCTGCCTGGTCGCGAAAAAGAGAATCGGCGAAGAGATGGAAGCCACGATTGTTGGAGTTCATGCCATGGGACTGTTCGTGCGTCCCAAGGATCTGTATGCGGATGGGCTGGTCCCTATGGAACGCTGAGTCGAAGAGGGGGGGGGGAGTATTTCGAGGTCTGGGAGGAAACCCAGACCATCGTCGACCGCAACTCGAGATCGAGCTACGGACTTGGAGATTCGCTGAACGTCAAGCTGGCATCGGTGGACGTGAGGATGAAGAGAATGAACTTCGAGCTTGCTGCGGCGAGGTCACCGACTGGGGCGACGAGCACACCCAAAGCTCGCAGGGCAACCAAACGTTCGAAGCAACGAGCCTCCGGCAACCGCAAGAGGGGGAAGAAGGGAACCTGAACGGAATGTCATCCAAAGCTAATGATTTTTACGAGACCCAACGCTATCTCTTCGACCTGCAAGGGTTCCTGGTAATCGAGGATGCTCTTGCTGCCGATGAGATCGGGATTCTGAATGCACTACTGGATCAACATGAGATGCCCACGGGCGACAACCTCCGTTTCGGCAGTGCCGCCGGGGGGAGGCCCGAAGGGCCCGGCTTTTTGAGCTGGGGGAAACCGTTCTGTGATTTGCTCGATCATCCGCGCATTATGCCACCGCTGCGATTCTGGCTCGGAGACTGCTTCCGGCTGGACCGTATCTACGGGCTGTGCATGCAGGCCGGCAACCCATGGGGGCCCATGCACGCGGACTACGGTGCCAGCCGGAAGACCTCAGAGGCACAGCCGGGTCGATTTCATCCCTTTCGCAACAACGAGATCATCAACGGTTTTGCGGTGGTGGCGTGGAATCTGTCGCCTACTGGTCCGGAGTATGGCGGGTTCTGCTGTATTCCGGGCAGCCACAAGAGCAACTACAAACTGCCACGAGAGTTTTTAGACGCGCCTGAAGACGCGCCATGCGTGATCATTCCCGAGGTGCCGGCAGGCTCCATAATCATCTTCAGCGAAGCGTTGACGCACGGAACGGCGGCCTGGACGGGAAAACATGAACGCCGATCCCTGCTTTACAAGTATTGTGTGTCGCAGATGGCGTGGTCATCAAATCGGGTGCGCCCGCCAGACAATGTCGAGCTGACACCCCGCCAGCAGATCCTGTTCCGCGAGCCAGCCGACCCGCACCGTTTTTCCCCCTCGCTTTTCGAAGAGAAGTGACGTTCCGGAGTGCCGATTCCCATGCCTGAACGCGTGGTGTTCGAGAGTATGGTCAACGAATTCCGGCGTATTCTGCTGGCGATCGGATTCGCGGAAGCTCGTGGAGAGCGGTGCGCTCGCCTGTTTGCGGAAAACACCCGGGACGGGGTCGTCTCCCACGGACTGAACCGCTTTCCCGGTTTCGTGGCGTCTTGCAAGCGCGGCACGGTAGATATCACCGCCGAACCGCGCCTGGTGCACGAACTCGGAGTCATCGAACAGTGGGACGGGGAGCGCGGTGTCGGTCCGTTGAATGCCGAAATGACTATGGCGCGAGCGATCGATATTTCCCATCTGAACGGCATGGGTTGTGTTGGCCTACGAAACACCAACCACTGGATGCGAGCCGGTGCCTACGGCCTACAGGCCGCGGAGGCCGGGTGTGTCGGAATTTGCTGGACGAATACAACCAAACTCATGCCGCCATGGGGTGCGAAGACAGCAAACGTCGGCAACAACCCGTTGACCATATGCGTGCCGTATGAGGACCGTCACGTTCTGCTGGACATGGCCATGAGCCAATATTCAAATGGTAAGCTTCAGGTGATGCGGCGGAGCGGAGAGCGGTTGTCAGTGGCGGGCGGATATGACGGCGACGGCAATTTGAGCACCGAACCCGCTGCTATTCTGGAGTCGAGGAGGGGGTTGCCCATAGGGTATTGGAAGGGATCGGGTCTGGCGTTGATGCTCGATCTAATGGCTACCGCAATCTCAGGGGGTGACTCCACGATGACCATCGCCGGCAGGCCGCAGGAGACCGGAGTCTCCCAGGTATTTTTTGCCATCGACGTGAGCTTACTGTCAGGCGGAAGATTCGTCGAGGAGGTCGTCGATCAGATCGTCCACGATTTCAAGGACGTTTTGCCCTCGGGAGGAGTCGATGAAATTCGCTACCCCGGTGAGGGGATGCTGGCGGTCCGGTGCGACAATCTGGAAAACGGTATTCCCGTGGACGCAGATCTCTGGCGGCAGGTATTGGAGATGTAAACCGTGCAACTGGTGCGTGTATTCCGTCACGTTTTCGTGATGTCAATCTGGGCGAGATAGATCCATGAGCGGCGAAATTCAGATCTCCTGCTCGGCGATGGTTGAGGGCAACGACGAATGGGATTGGCTTCAAGTCCGCACGGCCCATGTCCCAGAAGAGAAAGCTCTCTCGGTCACGATCCTGAACCAAACGCGGAACAGGTTTACCCACGATTACTGCGATATCTACCAGACAATCAGTCGAGACGATGGCGCGACCTGGTCCGAGCCTGCTCCGGTTCCTTCGCTGCGGCGAGCGGAAACGGCGGATGGTTACGAGGTGGCTCCGAGCGATATGTGGAACCAATGGCACCCTCAAAGCGGCAAGGTAATCGCCGCCGGGGTCACCTTTCACTTCCTCAGTGGTCGGCACGAACACCATTTGAAGCAGCAGGCTGCGTACGCCGTCATGGATCCGGCAACCGGAAGCTGGGGTCCGCTGCGGGCGTTAGAGCTCCCAGAGAAGGACCACGACAACCTGCCGATGCTGGCGGTAAGTGCCGGTTGCAGTCAGCGCGTCGACCTGGCGGACGGCGACGTTCTACTTCCGCTGCGCTATCTACCCAGTGCTACTCTCGACCAAGAAGCGGATACGTTCGATTACGGGGACGAGGCCGTGCTCTACAACAGCATCGTTGCGCGATGCGGTTTCGACGGGCAAACGTTGACCTACAAAGAGCACGGTACGCAGCACTCTATAACGCAGGATCATTCTCGCAAGCTTGCCGAACGAAGGGGCGTCGAATTTTCAGCCCGCGGTCTGTATGAACCTTCTCTGGCTGAATTCCAGGGAGCCTTCTTTCTGACCATGCGTTCCGACCACAGTGCATTCGTAACCAAGGGTACCGACGGCATCAATTTCGAGGAGGCACGGGAGTGGACCTTCGACGACGGCGAGAGTCTTGGCAGCTACTGCACGCAGCAACACTGGGCTACTATCGACGGCAGACTGTACCTGCTATACTGCCGGCCAAGCGGCGACAACGAGCACATCTTCCGGCATCGGGCCCCGATTTTCATCGCGGAGGTCGATCCCGAGCGATTGCACGTGATTCGTTCCACCGAACGAGCGGCGATTCCGGACAACAACGCCGCTATGGGTAACTTCGGTGTCTGTCAGGTTGGCGACAACGAAAGTTGGGTAACCGTCGGCGAAGGGATGAGGAACGGTCCTCGTGAGGGGGGTATTAACAAGGTGTTGCTTGCGCAAATCGTAACGATCTAACCGAAATTTCATCTCGATCTGGCGTGGGAAACAGCTCGCGTCCACCGAAATTTGCGAAGGAGGTCCAATTTATGAACCTAGGCGATGCAACCTTCACCGTTCCGTTGGGAGAGCGCCAATTATTTCCCGATGACTACGGCATTTCCAAGATAGAGACCCTGACGAGAACGATGCATGCGCCGGACAAGAAGGGTGCGGTGATCCGGCCCGACGTTACCATGGGATTCAATAGCATCCAGATTCGCATGGCCCCCATCTGGAGCCCCGAGAAGGAGGTCTGGCAATTGTGGGACTGCGCCTCGGAACCGTCCGAGATAGACGGAACCGGCGTTTATTTCAGCGGCTACTATGAGAGCACGGACGGATTGCACTGGTCCAAGCCGGAAATCGGCCAGGTGGAGTATCGCGGTTCGAAGAAGAACAACCTCGTAACGGTTGTCCTAGGGGGTGTGCAGCACAGGGCGGAGTGTATCGTGCGCGATGATACCGATCCCGATCCCAACCGGCGCTACAAGACCGCGACGCCGAATGTCTTCGACGAAGACAAGGGTGGGTATGCGGCGTCACCCGACGGAATCCGGTGGTCTGAGATCAGCCATCCGGGCATTTCGTCCGCAGATGAATGGAATCTGACCTTCGACGGGAGGGAGCATCTTTTCCTCCACTATCTCAAGCGACGCGGTACCCATGGCAGGGCGATTTGGCTGACCACCAGTGATGACTTCAGCAATTGGAGCGAACCCGAGCTGATCTTCGAAGCCGACGACCTGGATCAGACCCGCGGCGCCGAGCGTATCGCAGCCCGACTGGCTGATCCCTCCTATCAGCCACTTCTTTCCAACGATTCATCGGTGTACAACATCGATGTGTATCACATGTGCCCGTTTCGATATGAGTCGGCCTACTTCGGCATGCCGGCTTTCTACCATGCTGTATGTCCCGGCTTTGCGAACACGAACACCGACGGCTTTCACGTGGCCGAACTTGCCTCGAGTCGGAATTTGAAGGAGTGGTCCCGTCTGGGGGATCGACAGGCGTTCATCGAGCCGTCTCGGCGGGATTGCGGGGCTTACGATCTCACCCAGATCATGAGTCCAGCATCGGCGGTCGTGCGCGACGACGAGTTGTGGTTCTACTACAGTGGGCTAAAATATCGAGCTTTGACCTCTGAGGTAGATCGGCGCGATCTCGACAAGGACGCGTCTGCTATCTGCCTGGCTGTGCTGCGCCGCGATGGGTTTGTCTCGCTGGACGCGGGAGAAGGCGGCGGCACCATGGTCACGGATCCGTTTACGCTCGCAGGAAAACACCTGTTCGTCAATGTCGATGCGTCCGGTGGAGAGCTACGCGTCGAAACGCTAGATGCCAATGGGGATGTGAAGGCTTCGTCTGCAGCTATTGTGGGCGACCATCCGAGCGCCGAGTTGGTCTGGCGGCAGGGCAATATCGGCGAGCAGCTAAACCAGGAGGTCAGTCTGCGCTTCACCCTGCGCGACGCCAAGCTCTATTCCTACTGGGTCGAGGCATAGCTCGCAATCAGGGCGTGATTCGCGAGAATCCCCGCGGCAGCTCATCGCCGGTTACCAGGAATTCCTTCAACGTGCGGGCATGCTGACAGGAACCCCTGTAGGAGAACCCCTTGCAGCTGCAGACCACATCGCTCCCATCGACCTCCAACAGGTAATACTCACCAGGCTTCGACGAGCTGTCCACCCGGTATTGTTCGTTTGTCGGCCCGGCCAGGACGCGGGCGAGCGCCTCTAGGGCTGCTGGAGGTGGAGGAATGCTGGTGGTGCCCTCAACATGATCTTGCGACTCTCTAAAGGTCCTACCTGCTTCCTCCAAAAGCTCGCGCATCTTCGCCTCGTCGACGTCGACCGGAGACAATCTCTCCAGGGTCGGCTCCAGGGCCCCCATGACGCGGCGCAATTCGCCCATCACATCCAGCTGTAACTCTTCCGGTAACGCGGACCCTTCCACCAGCTGGTCGATGATATTCGTTTTCTCTTCGAGCACGGTACGCACGAACTCATCTACGGTGCCGCTGGCAACCATGTAGGTGACATTCACCGCCGCCGTCTGGCCGATGCGGTACGCCCGGTCCTCCGCTTGCCAGTGATTGACCGGGACCCAGTCCAGATCATTGAAGACAACCTGTCGCGCCGCGGTCAGGTTGATACCGACGCCCCCGGCGACGATCTGCGCCGCCATGAGTCGCACCGTGTCGTCGTTCTGAAAACGGTCGATCGATATCTGCCGCTGCCGCATCGGCATTTCGCCGCTGATACCAACCGCACCGTCACCAAAGTGTTTGCGAAATCTCTCGAGTGGGATCGCAAAACAGGAGAACAGAAGCACCTTCTCACCCTGTTCGATGGCGTTCTCCACGAAAGGTATTGTGGTGCGCACTTTGGCTTCGGCCAGCCGCTCTCGAGCTTTTTGCAGCCTGCCCAGGACGTTTCCACGCCGCCGCGATTCCTGTTTCGTGTCGCGTTCCGTGTCAACGGCGACGTTTTGAGCATCGTCGGACTTATCGCCTGAATCGATCCGCTCACTCCTGCGGGACACTGTTTTCATGAGCTCGAGCACTGCTTCGCTCATCCTGCGCGCTACACCCGAGGTCACTCCGACATCGAGCCAGGTGCGCATTTTCGGAGGCAGATCCAGGGTCTCGTTTTTTGTGCGACGCAACATCACGCCGTGGAGCTGGACGGTCAGTTCTTGGATGTTGCTGGCGCCCTCGGTGACCCAGCCGAAATCTCCCTTGAAGGCGTCGCAATACCGTTTGGCGAAGGTGAGGAAGCTGCGCCCCAGGGAGTGACGCACCAGCTGCAAGAGGGGAAAGAGGTCGCGAGGGCGGCTCGTAAGTGGTGTGCCGGTCAGCAGGTGGATTACTGTGGCATCGCCGGTATGACTTGCCAAGTCGACGGCAAAACGATGTCGTTTGGATCGGTGGTTCTTAAGGTAGTGCGCTTCGTCGAAGACGAGGCCGTTCCAGGCGTGGGTTTTTAGCAACTCGAGATGTTTGCCGAGGATATCGTAGTTGATGATCGACCACCCCGCGAATCCCGGCTGTGGGGGAGGGTCCGGACCGACGATTCTGACTTCTGCGGTGGGAAGTGCAAGCAACAGCTCGCGGGACCAGTTCGTTTTCACCGCCGCCGGGCAGATAACCAGGTAGGGGCCACGTGGCCGTGCTTCCACCATGGCGATCGCGGACTGCCGCGTCTTTCCGAGCCCCATGTCGTCGGCGAGGATGGACCGCTGCCGACCCAGAAGGAAAGCGATACCCTCGATCTGGTGCGGGTACAGACCGGTGGCCATTACCTCCGCCCGTGCCCGAGACGCTTCGGTCATGGTGTTACGGTCGTGTTCTTGATCGCCTCGAGTGTTTTGGCCCCCATTCCCTTCACCTCCTGCAGGCGGCCTTCCGCTAATCCGGCTTTCAGCTTGGCCAAACTGTCGAGGCCGTGGTCGCTGTAAAGTGTCCGTGCCGTTTTCACCCCGATGCCCGGAACCAATAGGAGCTCCAGCACCGACGGCGGCGTCGTTTCCGCGAACTCCTCGAACTTCGTCGAGGTGCCGGTGTCGATGTACTCGCCGATGATGACGGCGACGCTGGCACCTATGCCCGAAATATCTGCGAGCCGTCCCTCGGCATGGATGAGGTCGATTCTTTCCGGATGCCGGGAAATGAAGCGGGCAAGCTGTCGGTAACGGGCCGCGTGGGTTTCAGGGTAACCGCCGACGACCAGGAAGTCGTGAAGCTCGGCCAGCTTGTCCGCGAGGGCATCGTTCTGGCGCCAGCGCGTGCGTCCCTTTTCGTCGACGTAGGCGTTTTCCTGAGTGGGCATGGGAGGAGATTACAACGATTTTGACGATTTTACCAGACAAATTGCTATGCCAGAAATGCGACCTCGGGCAGGTGTTTCATCGTCGGATATTTAGTAGATTAAATCGTTACGATGCAAGCGGAGGTTTAGATGGAGTTCTATATCGGCACCAGTGGATACAACTATAAAGGATGGAAAGGGCACTTCTATCCCGAGAAGTTTGCCGACAAGGATATGCTGGACTTTTACGGCCAGCATTTCAAGAGCGTCGAGATCAACAACTCCTTCTACAGAGTGCCGAAACCGGATGTGGTGAAAGCATGGGCCGAGCAGGTCCCGGAGCAGTTTCGATTCTCGATGAAAGCGACGAGAAGGATTACGCATCAAAAGAGATTGAAAAACGTTGAGGAGGAGACCGAATACTTCGCCGGGATCGCCTCCAACCTTGGGGATCGCCTCGGGGCCGTTCTCTTTCAGCTACCCCCGTATCTGAAAAAGGAGATGGAACGTCTACAGGCCTTCGTCGATCAGCTCCCGGACGGAATGCCGGCAGCCATGGAATTCCGTCACGACAGTTGGTTCGACGACGAAGTCAGGGACTGCCTGCAGTCCAAGAACATCGCACTCTGTTTCGCTCACGAGGACGAAGACAGCGCCGACGACGTAGAGCGTAGATTTGCCGCCACCGCTTCATGGGGGTACCTGCGTTTGCGCGGCAGCGGGTACGATGAAGCAGAACTGACCGAATTCGCCCAAAAGATCGAATCCCAGACCTGGGACCGCGCCTTCGTATTCTTTAAACATGAGGAGGAAGGTTTGGGTCCCAAGCTGGCGAAGCAGTTTGAGGCGGTTGCCCAATAAGAAACAAAACTGTCGCAGCGGACGGGCTGTCAGCGGCTAACGTTGATTCACCTTCGATACTCCAGATATCTTGACGGTCTCGGAGGAGACATGCCCGGAATAGGTGATAGAGGATGCCCCTGAGATATCTCCCTCGAGGCGGCCGCCCTGCATCCACAGTTCGGTGTGCGAGGCTCCCGACAAGTCCACCGAAGCGTGTGTGGTCGGGGTTTCCGAAAAATCGACCTTGCTGACCCCCGAAAGGTCGAGTTCCAAAGTTCCAATCCTTCCCCCCCTGCTGACAATCTTGCTGGCACCGGACAGGTCAACGATGAATCTCTCGGTCTCCATGTGGCTCAACTCCACCTTCGTTACGCCTGATACGTCCAGAGCTTCGAGAGCCGGCATCGAGACGCTGGCTCGCAGCTTGATGTTCGAATCCACGCGCCTGGGATCGAGATGCAGGACGGCGCCCCTGCGCTCCACCCCCAAGTGTTCGAAGAGGTTCTCGGGCGCCTGCACCGAGACAGCGTAATCACCTTTGGCGATGGTCACTTCCCAGACGCCTGAGATGTCGAGGGCGGTAAAACCCTCGATGGAGAAACTTCGCTCGAGAGTCGGACCAGGTTCCGCAATGTCCGCCATCTCTTCGAGGATTGAACCTACCGATATCCGGGCGGCGACGGACCCCACGAAGATGAGACCGATGACCGCAAGGGCGGTCCCCAACAAAACCTTGCTGCTCGTTTTCATCTCTCTGCTCCGTGTTGTTCGCGGTATTCCAACAGCCGCGACTCCAGATCCTCCACCTCGAGTCCCAACAGCTCCATGGTTGTGGACAAAGCGGGAATGTCGCGCTCGACGAATTCCGTCATTTTGAGCTGGCGGGTCCTTGCGAGCCCGTCATCGGCAACGAAATAACCGAGACCGCGCCGGTTGCCGATAACACCCCGCTCCTGCAACCACGCGTAGGTGCGGGTCACCGTGTTCGGATTGACCTCAACATCCATCGCCAGTTCCCTTATCGAGGGCACCCGGTCTCCCGGCCTCCATCGCTGCCGAAGGATATTCTCGATTATGTAATCGGCGATCTGCAGATAGATCGCGTCCTGGTTTTGAAACTGCATCAGCGGCTCTCCGTATCTGCAAGACGGAGGTAGGCGATCACCCAGAACCATGGACCAAACAGGAGATGGATGAAGACCTTGCCGATCTGGGCAGAAAGGTCAGACGTCAGCCAACCGGCATCGGTCACGTTCAGCCGGAATTCCTTCGAGGGCTCAAAACTCATCCCATGGAAGAAGTCGAAGAAGACGATGCGAAAGATGACCGCGGTGACGATGGCGAGCCCGATCTGTGCCAGGACGACTGTAAGCATGGTTTTGAAGACGGTAGCTTTGCGAAACCAGACCGCACCCAGAAAGAAGATGGAATGCACCATCGGGTAGACTGCCAGCAGTCGCCAGGTCTCATCGGTGAAGGGGTTGTAGACACCAAAAGATTCTTCCCAAATCAGACGGGCGAGTCCGGAGCCCGCCAGCGAGGTAACCCAATACAGTATCAGGCTCGCTGCTGGAAACGCCACCAGGGTCAGCGCAAGTCGGGCCGATGCCTTTTCGAGGGTCGAAGCAGGCACGAGCAGGTAAGCCGAGCGACGAACCGGATCGCCGAGCTCGACGAAGCTATAGCTGACGAATACCAAACCTCCAACGTACAGGAGGCCGGGGACGAATATCTCATGTGGCCGCCAACTGCCCGCGGTCGGTGCCAGTGCGACCAGCATCAACAGCGAGGCTCCACAAACCGCCATGGCGGCGATGGACAGACTGCTCCTGTACTGGACGAGATCAGCACGGAGAAGCTTCATCCAACGGCCTGGCGAGAAGTGTCTTTCGACGAGGCGGCCCGAGGAAACCGTCGCGACGCTCATTGTCTCACCTCCCCAATCTGCTCGGCAAGGCCACCCGAATTGCTGGTTGCCGCGTTGAACAATACTTCGAGATCGACATGTCCTTCCACCTTACTTTCGTTTGCCACCACGACGGTGTGTCCTGAGATACCTTCTTCCACGTAGATTGCATCCGGCGGGGGAACCTCGACGCCAGTGTCTATGCGTATCGACCGCGCCAACTGGTCGATCCCTGCATCGAGCACGATGCGTCCACCATCGATGATCACGACCGGGTCGATCAAACCCTCCATATCGCGGACCTGGTGGGTAGAAACGACAAACGTTCGCTGCTCGTCGACCGCGCCGGCAACCAAACGGCGGAACTGCCGTTTCGCCGGGATGTCCAGACCGTTGGTCGGCTCGTCCAGGAGGACCAGCCGACAGTTTGTTGCGACCGCGAAGGCCAGCAGCGTTTTCTTCTTTTGACCGTAGCTCATTTTGGGCAAGCTGCCCCTGTGGTCGACCTGGAATTCATCCAGATAACGGTCGAAGGCTTCTCTGTCGAACCGCGGATAGAACCCGCCCCAAACCTCACGATACTGCCGCACGGTCAAAGAGGGCGTGTAGAACTCCTCCGGCACGAGAAAGAGATCTGCCAGGAGATCGGAATGACGCTTTCGTGAGTCGTGGCCAAAGACCGCAACCGCGCCCGCCTTCGGAGTCAATAAACCGGCGATTATCTTGAGCAGGCTGGTCTTGCCGGCACCGTTCCTGCCGAGGAGTCCGTAGATGGTTCCGGGCCTCAGGGTCAGGCTCAGCCGGTCGAATAGGCGGTCCCTCCCATAGCCGAAATTGAGCTGTTCGATGCAGATCATTTCCGCCCCCCATATCTGAGTGATCTACTATACTACTTAATTAGTACACCAATAAATTAGCACATGTCTGTGGGATGTCAACACCGAATCAATCGTTTTCTTGGCCAGTCACAGTTTTTCCGGGTCACAGACATTTTGGGGGCGCCATACCATATAACAGCCGCCTATATTAACGACAGCACGCGACGTGGATGTCCACTTTAAACAACGACCGGGAATCGGCCTGGTCATCGCCTATTTGGATCGGATGAAGAGGGAGCAGCCACAACTATGAGTGAGATATTGGCCATTGAAGACCGCCGCGAACTCTTCGTCGACCACACCTTGATCGAGCGCACGGAGGATGCGCAGCTGGTTTTGCATCGGCCAGAACCGCAGGAAACGGCGGTGCTGTGTGACGCTTCCTGGGAAGGGCACGCGCCGGGATATCCGACGGTATTTCAGGACGGCGACCGCCGCAGGCATTCGTGCGGCCCGGTATCCAGCGACCCGGAAGCTGGTATTACGCTACGTCGATCGCGGGTGGACGATTCCTCCATACCTGGAACGCGTGGGGGTTGGTAGAAACCGCGTCGCGGTACGAGAGCGCACCGGCCGAGCTTTCATTCTACATCAATGAGGCCGAGCATAGGGACGGTCCCGGCAGCCTGCGTCGCTACACCTTGAGACTGGACGGTTTTGGCTCGATCTACGCACCGCTTCCGGGTGGAACCGCCACTACTCGCCCACTGACCTTCAGAGGACGGCAGCTGAACATCAATTTTTCCAGCTCAGCTGGGGGCCGTGTTCGAGTCGAGATCCAGGACGAGCAGGGACAGGCGATCTCCGGCTACTCCCTCGAAGACTGCCATCTGCAATACGGCGACCAGCTGGAGCGTACCGTATCGTGGGTGGGAGGCGCGGATGTCAGCGCTCTAGCAGGCCGGCCAGTGCGGCTGAGGTTCGAGTTGAAGGATGCAGATATCTTTTCGTTCAGGTTCGGCAAGTCGACAGATGAGTAGTAAGTAAGGAGAACGATCGGGTCCTGGTCCGCCCGGGGCGATCAGCTGTCAAACCAGTAGCTGTTGAGCTCCCCGCTAAGCATCGAAAAACGGAGCCGCACGGTGCGCCCGACCAATTCGGATAGGTCCTGCTTGTCTGTCCAGCGCATGCTTTCATCTATACTGTCGACAGTAGCTGGCAGACTTTCGTCAACGCTATATCCCTGCAGTGCTCGATCCTCCTCGGCATCGAGGACTTCCGCTTTCACCCGGCCCCGCCAGGAGTCGACGTTGACATGTAGCGCCGGACCTTCCACGTCGATCGGTGTGGTCGTCACCGAGCCCCATTCGATACCGCCCTTGAGCGAAACAAATCCATCCATACGCAGCTTCGCCATGCAGACGGCGCTGCCGTCGAGGTGGGCGCGGTTCTGACGGTCGGCGATGGACAGGCTTCGGTGACGTAAACCGGCGTAATAAAACCAGAGCTCGTTGTTGCGTACCACCGGACCATTGGTAATCACCATCTGACCGGTGTCATAGGCGCTGCCATCGCCCACCGGAGACAACTCTAGAAAGGTTGCCCGGTTGGCCACACGCTCCCAATGAAGCAGGTCGCGGCTACAGGTTAGCTCGACAGATTTGCGGCTGTCAACGTTTTCATAGAGTGGCGGGTGTTTCGCCGCCCAGTGGTGCATCACCGGGGTTCCCAGATATAGCCCCTCGTAGCGGAAGACCGGAAAGTTGTAGACATCCGTTCGCCACTCCTCCGGCCGGTTGTAGACCGGTGTCAGATAAGCCGGGTCGTCGAAGAATTTCTGCAGGCGTTCGAAGCCGTTTTCCTGATCCACCTGGTCAGCGTGGAAAACTAGCTCCTGCTCGCTCCAATCCTTGAAGTCGCGGCTGGTGGTCAAATGGAATGATCGCCCATAGGGTCCACGGTGCTTTACCATGGCGATAAACAGCTTTTCCTGCGGGTCCAGCGAGAAATGGGACTCGTCTGAGCTTGAAAGGGCGGGGACCTGCATATCCTGCCAGTGGATGCAGTCGGCGGAGGCTACGGGTTGCAGCTCGCCCCCGCGGTAGATCAGGCCTTTGAAACGTTCTTGGGTGTCATTCGCATTCGGATCGAAGATCGCGCCCCGCAGATTCTCGTCGAACAGGATGTTGTTTTCGGTGCCGATCGAAGTTGCCCGCCAGGTCAGGCCGGCATAATCAAACAATCCGAGGTTTGGCTTTTCCCAGTTTATGGCATCCTCGGAGGTGGCGTAGCAGGTGAAGCTCTGCCCCCCGCGGGCAGGCGTAGGACCCAAGCCCGTATCATCCAGTGCCTCGGCGGAAGCTTTGTAGGTCATCCGGAAGAGCCCATCCTCCGGATTGTAGGAAGGGGTGGTGCGGATCTGGATCCCTGCGTTTTCCCACCGGTTTTCCGGCCGCACCACCGCATTCGCCGGGAACTTCTCCAGCGGGTGCAGCTTGCGCGCCAGGTTGTGGATCTGCTGGACGCCGTGATCGTCGATAAAAAGCTGTTTCATGGGGCTCGGCCGAGATTTTAGGTGGCGATCGCGCGGTCCACCGCCGGCGCAACCTCGTCCGCGAACAACTGGAGGCTACGCAGCCACCCATCGCGATCGTCCCAGTCGTGGGCGACGTGGACCAGAGTGCCAAAAGGGCCGATCTGCTCCCGCAACTCGATGATCTCGCGGGTGACTGTCTCCGGATCGCCGGCGATCACAACCTCGTCCATGAAATAGTCCAGGTTGCAGCCGTCGTCGGTCATTCCCTCCCACGGCTTCCACATGTTGAGACCGATCGGGGAGGTGCGTTCGGTCAAGTCGAGTATGTATTGGATACAGGCACCGAGCGAGTTGCTGCGTGCCCTGCGCTTCGCTTCCTCGGTGGTGTCGGCGACGTATATATTGCGCGAGACGCTCCAGGAGGATGGGGCCGCTTCGCGGCCGGCGGATTCAGCCGCGTTCAGATAGGTCTTCCATTGATCCACCAGAACGTCGGTGTGGACCATGTGATGGCTGATGGGTCGAAACCCGCTTGCGGCGGCCGCCTCCAGTCCTTTTGAGGCGCGGCTGATGCTGGGCACGTAGATCGGCGGATGGGGCTGCTGCAACGGTTTTTGCAGTCCGCCGATGCCCATCTCGGCGTCGACGGTCTCGCTGAGATGTAGCTGCCAGAACTTGCCATCGATGCTGTAGGGAGGATCGCTGGACCAGATCTTCATGATCATGTTGATCGCTTCGCCGATGCGGGCCCCGGTGTCCTTGGGATCTATACCGTAGGCCTCCATATCCGTCGGCACGGCGCCAGGACCGAAACAAACATTCAAACGGCCGTGAGAGAGGTGATCCAGAAAAGCGAGACGCCCGGCCACATGTACGGGATTGTGATATTGCAAGCAGACCGGCGCCGGACCTATGCGGATCGAATCGGTGATGCCCAGGACCTTGCCGAGAAAGATCTCGGGCATGACGATGTTCTCATAGCTCGATGAGTGGTGTTCGCCGACCCAGAAATCGGTGAATCCAAGCTGCTCGCATTTGACCGCAAGTTCCAGGTCTTCGTCGAAACATTGCGCCATCGGTTTGTTGGGATCATGAATCGGCATGACAAACATGCCGTATTTCAAACCTGCCTCGTTGGACATCGGGCTGTCTCCAATTCTGTGGAATCAATGGGCAACCTGCTACCATCAACATGCAAGGAGGTGGCGGTAATATACGAGGCATCGTCGACGAGGAGAAAAACGATCGCTGCGGCAATCTCATCCGGTCTTCTGGCCGACCTCGATTTCGGTTGTCCGATTAAATGTGATCTCGCTTGCTAAGGCGATCAACCCGCAGGCAGTTTTCCCGGCCACTCGCAATGGTTAGCTTCCGTGTTCCAAGAGATGAGGGATCAATGTGGAAACGGGTGGGCAGTACGGCCGAGCGGTTGGCCGAACTACCGTACGAGCGACGTGTTTGTCGAGTCGAAGCGGGGAAGAGGTTCTGGATGAACTACCCGGAACCTTCGACACCGGATCAACGATTTCCGGACCCGACCATCGAAGAGTACGTGGAGCGCGTAAGTGACGCCGGCTTCGAAGTCTGTATCGTCGGTGGCGAGTTCAACCGTGGAACCCCGCGCTTCCACTCGAAGATGCTGCCGCCACATCCGAACGTGAACAACGATCTCCTTCCTCGCTTTCTCGAGCGTCTCCACGAGAAGGGGATCATCGTCCTGAGTTACTACCCGATTATCTACACGAAACCGCTGCTGCCTCTGCATCCCGAGTGGCAGATGAAATTCCTCGACGATGGCCGCCCCGAACCGGAGAACCTGGGCTGGTTCTGCTTCAATTCGCCGTACCGGGACTGGCTGCCGGCTTATCTGATCGAGTTTTTGGATAATCTGGACCTGGACGGCTTCTACTTCGACGACACCAACTACGGCACCCACGCGGACCGGCCGTGGACGCCCTCGTGCTGCTGCTCATACTGTGAAGAGCTGTTCCGAACCGAAACGGGATTGGAGATCCCGCGCAAGGTGGACTTCGATTCCATGAATTTTCGGCGATTCATCAACTGGCGTTACGAGAAGATGATCGACTTCATGCATCATCTGTTTGCTGTCGTCCACGAGAAACACCCCGATGCCATTCTCGATCTGAATTCCTACCTTCGGCCGCAGACAGACTGGTCCGATGGTCACCCATTGAGCTCGCTCAGACTGGAAGACGTGGGAGGACATTTCTTCGTGGAGACCTTCCGCACCCTGCGGGAGCCAGGTTTCGTCGCCAAGGTTCTGCGCTCCACCGGAACCCCGTTTTCTATTTTTCGCAATGTCACGCAGACGCTTAAGGGGTTCGATGCGGCTCCTTACGCCGAATCGCACTCAGCCGCGGTCAGCTGTATGGCGGCGTTGGCTAACGGTGGCACTCAGTGCGGTGCGCCCCTGGGAGACGCCACTCACTTCCAGAAGGAGACTATCAAGAACCTGTTCGGGGAGCTCAAACGACGGGTCGACTATATCGAGGGGGATACGGTCAAATATCTGGCTCTACACTACTCACAGATGAACCGCGACTTCAAACCGTCGGAGATTCCCAAGAACGCTGGCCAGGTCCATTTTCACCAGTTGGGCCAGCCGGATGTGTACGGGGTCTACGAGATGCTGAACCGGTCGCATGCCGTAATGGACATCGCCCTGGACGAACATCTCACGGAAGAATTCCTGGCCCAGTACCGGGTGCTTTTTCTTGCGAATAGCACCTGTCTTGGGGACAGGCAGTGCGATGCCATTCGTCGTTTCGTAGATCGGGGTGGGACCCTGATCGCTACCCACCAGAGCTCGTTGTTGGACGAATGGGGCCACGAGCGCGGGCAGTTCGGATTGGCGGAAGTTATGGGCGTCGATTATGAGGGAGAGGCCGGCGCGCCCGAAGATCACCCGATCATCTATCTACTGCAGGACGAGCAGTTAAAACGCGAGTTGGGCGAGATCGTCTGCTTCTACGGTCGGGAATCTGCGGTGAAGGCCGGCTCCGACACCAGCATGCTCTGCACTCGTAGCAATACCGAGGATCCGGCGGCGCTCGGCTACCTCAACGTCGACTCGGAGCATGATTCAACCCAGCCGGTGGTCACCTCCAACGCCTTTGGAGAGGGTCGGGCGATCTACATCGCCGGCGACGTCGGCCGAGCCTACATGAACAGCCCGTACCCGCCACTCCGCAGGTTTGTAGCCGCGCTGGCCGCACGCAGCGAACCACCGCTAGCGGTAAAGGCCCCGGAGCAGATCGAGATGACTGCCGCCGTTCGCCCTTCCGGTGAGCTAATGATTCACCTGCTCAACAATCCGACACCGCTGCTTCCATGGCACGTGGATGAGCGGGATGACTACGACAAGTTGCAAACCACCTACCACGCCCTCTACGAAATCAATCCGATCTACGATGTGCGCATTCAGCTGAACGACTACACGGCCAAATCGGCACGGTTGCCGCTGCAGAATGTGGAGCTACCGGTGTCCGGAGATCCTGCGGAGATCATTGTTCCGCGGGTGGAGGTACACGAGGTAGCGCTGGTCGAGCTGGAAAACTGACAGGATTGCGGCGCACGCCTGGGCGTCCCATTGCCACCAATCGCAAAATCGCAAACTAAACGGGAGTTCAAAGATGAGCGAACAAACATTGAAAAGAGTAGGCAGCACCGCCCAGCGTTTGGCGGAGTTGCCGTACGAACGACGGGTCTGTCGCGTGGAGGCACACTTTCCGCACCCACACATGCCGGGAGAACCCGATCCTGAAATGCCGGTTGAGGAGTATGTCGATCACATAAGCGAGGCCGGCTACGAGGTGTGTATCGTCAGCGGAGAGTTCAACCGTGGCACCCCACGCTATCGGTCCAAGATGATTACGCCGTATCCGAACGTCGAAAACGACAAGTTGCCCCGTTTTCTCGAGGTTGCCCACGAGAAGGGGATCCTGGTCCTGACCTATTACCCGATCATCTATACCAAACCTCTGCTGCCCCTGCATCCGGAGTGGCAGATGAAGTTCCTCGATGATGGTCGCCCAGAGCCTGAGAATCTAGGCTGGTTCTGTTTCAACTCGCCCTACCGGGATTGGCTGCCGGAGTACCTGATCGAGTTCATGGACAACCTGGATCTTGACGGGTTCTACTTCGACGACACTAACTACGGCACCCACGAAGACCGGCCCTGGACTCCGTCGTGCCACTGTTCTTACTGCGAAGAGCAGTTCCGCAGCGAGACCGGACTCGAGATTCCACGCAAGGTCGACTTCGACTCCATGACCTTTCGCCGTTTTATCAACTGGCGTTACGAGAAGATGATCGACTTCATGCACCACCTGTATTCGTCGGTCCACGTCAAATACCCGGATGCTATCATGGATCTGAATTCCTACGTGCGTCCCCAAACCGACTGGTCCGACGGGCACCCGATCAGCTCGTATCGTTTGGAGGAAGTAGGAGGTCACTTCTTCGTGGAGACCTTTCGTTCGCTGCGGGAGCCCGGATTCGTCGCCAAGGTGCTGCGCTCCACCGGGACCCCATTCTCCATCTTTCGCAACGTCACTCAATCGCTCAAGGGGTTCGGTATCGCGCCGCAGGCCGAGGTGTACTCGGCTGCGGTCTGCTGCTTTGCCTCCGTGGCAAATGGCGGTACCCAATGCGGTGCACCCTTGGGAGATGTCACCCACTTTCGGAAGGATACCATCAAGCAGTTGTTCACCGAGCTCAAGAAGCGAGCCGATTACATCGAGGGAGATACGGTCAAAGACGTTGCGCTGCACTACTCGCAGATGAACCGCGACTTCAAACCGTCCGAACTCCCCAAGAACACCGGCAAGGTGCATTTCCACCAGCTAGGCCAGCCGGATATGTACGGTGTTTACGAGATGCTCAACAGAGCCCACGTGGTGCTGGACATGGCGCTCGACGAGCACCTCACGAGGGAGCGGTTGTCCCAATACCGGGTTCTCTTCCTCGCCAACAGCGTCTGCCTGGGGGATGCCCACTGCGAGGCGATTCGAAACTTCGTAGACCAGGGTGGCACCCTGATCGCGACGCACCAGACCTCGCTGCTGGACGAATGGGGCCAGGAGCGTGGCGGGTTCGCCCTGGGCGATGTCATGGGAGTCGAGTACCAGGGAGTAACCGCGGGCGGCGAAGACCATCCGGTCATCTACATTCCCCACGACGAGCAACTGACCGCGAAGCTGGACGAGATCATTTGCTTCTATGGCCAAGATGCGGTAGTCACCGCCGCCAGCAATACCGACATCCTCTGTACCAGGAGCACTATAGAAGAAACGCGGGCACTCAACACCTTCAGCGCCGAGACCGAGCATGACTCCGGTCAACCGGCTATCACCTCGAACTCGTTTGGCAAAGGGCAGGCCATCTACATCGCCGGCGACGTGGGCGGGGCTTATATGAACAGCCCGTACCCGCCACTGCGGCGACTGACTGCCGAGCTTGTGGGACGCAGCAAGTCACCGCTAGCCGTTGATGCACCTGAACAGATCGAGATGACGGCAGCACTGCGCCCCTCCGGTGAGTTGATGATCCACCTGGTGAACAACCCGACGCCCCTGCTTCCGTGGAAGGTCAAGGATCGGAACGAGTACGACGAGCTGCACACCACCTACCACGCGCTCTATGAGATCAATCCGATCCGCGATGTTCGGATCACGCTGAATGGCTACAAGGTCAGGTCGGCCCGGCTTCCGCTGCAAAACCGGGAGCTCGATCTCTCCGGGAATCCTGCGATCATCACCGTGCCGCAGGTGGACTTGCACGAAGTTGTGCTGGTTGAGCTGGGTTAGGATCGCAGTACGGCGGCTAGCAAAGGACGTTGACAGATGAGCGACAACGGTAATTCCACGTTGAAACGGATCGGGAGCACGGCTGAACGACTGGCGCAGAAGCCCTATCACCAGCGCATGTGCCGTACGGAGTGTTATCCCAGCTGCGTCAAACCCGGCGCGACCTATGATGGCAAGTCGGTGGAAGAATGGGTGGACTTCATCGACGACCTCGGCCTGGAGGTGCAGATTGTAGACGGCGAGCTGAATCGGGGCACGCCACGTTTCCACTCAAAGATGATCCCACCCCATGCCGATGTAGACAGTGAGCGACTGCCGCGCTTCCTCGAGTTCGCCCACGAGCACGGCATCATCATTCTGTCCTACTATCCCGCCATCTACACCAGACCGCTGAAACCGCTGCATCCCGAATGGTTGATGCAGTTTCTCGACGATGGCCGCCCGCAGATCGAGAACGATGGCTGGTTCTGTTTCAATTCGCCGTACCGGGATTGGGTGTCCGACTACATGATCGAATGGCTTGATAACCTCGATCTGGACGGACTTTACTTCGACGACACCAACTACGGCTCGCATCAAGACGGCTCGCCCTGGTTCCCGTCATGCTGTTGCGAGCACTGCGAGAAACTCTTTCGTGATGAAACCGGAGAAGTCATCCCGCGGAAGGTCGACTTCGACTCCGGCGCATTTCGCCGTTTCGTCAGCTGGCGCTACGACCGGCTCATAGAGTTCATGCACCATCTCTCTCGCAGAATCAAATCGAAACATCCCGACGCCATTCTCGATTTCAACTCGTATGTCACTTCTACTACCAATTGGACCTTCGGACATCCGCTCGCTTCCTTTCGGCTGCAAGAGGTGGACGCAGTCTATTTCACCGAGACCTTTCGCTCATTGCGGGAGGTCGGGCTGGTTGCCAAGATTATGCGGTCTACCGGCACGGCATTCGGTCATTTTCGTTTGACCGACGAGCAACTGCGCGGTTTCGGCCAAGCGCCTTATCCGTCGGGAAATGCCACCGCCATCGGCGGTCTGGCGACCATGATCAATGGTGGTGCTCCTTGTGGCGGGCCGTTCGGCGAACCTTTAATGATCAACCGGGAAGCGAACAAGCGGGTCTTCACCGAGTACAAGAAGCGGGACGAATATGTCATCGGCGAAACAGTGCCATATTTGGCGCTCCATTTCTCCCAGATCAATCGAGACTTCCGGCCCTCGGAACGAGCCAAAAACACCGGACAAGCACATGGGCACGCGTTCTGTATTCCCGACGCCGTCGGCGCCTACGAATTGTTGAACAGATCGCATCTTCCCCTGGACATTGCGCTGGACGAACACCTCGAACACGACCGGCTGGCGCCGTATTCTGTGTTGTTCCTCTCCAACAGTGCTTGTCTGGCCGACGAACACTGCGATGCTATTCGTGGGTTCGTCGAGAACGGGGGCACACTCATAGCCACCCACCAGACCTCGCTGTTGGATGGATGGGGGCAGGAACGAGGTCAGTTCGGCCTGGCGGATCTGTTGGGTGTCGAATACCAAGGGCCCTCCGGCAACGCGGAAGAGTGCGGACGAGTTCTGGTACCGTGTACCCAGGAGATACGGAATGAGCTCGGCGAGCTGATCTTCTATTACGGCTTGGAGTCGGCAGTATCAGCAAAATCGGGCACTGAAGTGATCTGCGAAAGCAGCAGTCCCGAGAAGGTGGGTTCCCTGCACAGCTTCCATCCCTCCGAGAGCGATCGGACCGGTGCGCCGGCGGTTACCCGCAACAGGTTCGGAAAAGGGCAGGCGATCTATATCGGGGGAGATGTGGGTGGAGCTTACCTCAACGGTCCGTATCCGCCTTTGAAACGGTTTGTGGCAAGCTTGCTAAGCGGGACCGAGCCGCCGCTGACGGTTATGGCGCCGGAAGCGATCGAGATGGTGGCGGCGCGACGGGGCTCCGGTGAGCTTATGGTTCACCTGTTGAACAATCCCACGCCGGTGTTGCCGTGGGATGTCGCTACTACTGACCTCACCGGAATCTATCTCGCCAATGCCGAGCTGACCCCAATCAGGGATGTGGGTATACAGTTCAACCAGATCGCCGTAAAGTCGGCCAGGTTGCCGCTACACGACCAGGATCTTGAAATAACCGGAGATCCCCCGGTTATCAACGTGCCACAGATAGATCTCCATGAAGTCGTGCTGATACAGACTGATGAATAACCTGCAGCACCGACGAGGCATTCTGGCGGCTAGGCTCGTCCGCGCTGGCCGCCGTCCGGCTCCCGCGCGGACGCTAGAACTGGGCGCTGATTCCCGGCCTAAATCGGATCGTGCCCTGTGTGTCATAGCCCAACCCCACATACGCGATGACGTTTTTACGGACGTAGGCGCCCCCACGTAACGTGCCGGCGACGACAACTTCCTGCTGCTGCCTGGGATAGACCTCGCTCCGCAATCGCGTGCGCTTCGATGTGTGTTTGCCGTCCACTTGAGCCAGAACCTCGAACCGCCCCTGCGTTAAGTACTGCCCGCCGACCGAAAGGTTGAGGCTTTGAAAGATCCGATCCATTCGGGACCCTGAGAAGTGGCTGGAGAAACTGTAAGAAGTGTTGGCAAACAAACCCAGACGGCCCATCTGCTTGGTAGCGACCAGACGGCCGCCGTACTTACCCCTACCGCTTCCCCAGGGATCTTGCCGGCCGGTCAAAGCATTGGAAGAGGCTGCAAAGGTCAGCGCGGGAGCCAATCTGCCTTCGCGTCGCAACAGCCGATGGAACCCCATGTTCATGCCGGCAGACCCACTCACCGGCCGCCGGGTGGGCAGACCAAGGGTGGCCCCGATGACCGGTCTGACTTGGAGGCTCCATCCATCCGAGATTCCGATCGAAAAGTGTAGTGGCAGGGAGGCTCTCAAACCAGACGAGGATGCATGAAGTGCCAGTCCGTTGAGACGTAGATTTTGTTGCAGGGTGCCCGTGATCTGATCGAGTTGATCCCGGGCGTGGCCTGCCTTTAACTTGCCATACTCTATGAGCTCGGTGCTCTTGTCTTCAAAGGCCACTGCGGCGGATGGGGAGGTCCAAACGGTACCCCACACCACCGCGCACAGCGCGTGCCCCAAGAGCTGAGTCCACGTCGCAGATCGAGCCATCAGTCGTCTTCGTCGTCATTTTCGTCGTCACCATCGTCCGCATCCTCTTCTTCGACCTCGAGTATGCTGCCCGACTCGCTTACCTCAACTTCGTACTCCTTGCCGTCTTTGAGCACTTCAACCTCGTAGACTACCTTACCCTTTTCGATTTCTTTTTCTGCTTCCTGAATGTCACCGCCGGGCACGGCGTTTTCGACGGCATCGAGGACCGCCTGTGGCAACTCATCTACCGGTACCTCCTCTTCGTCGCCGGCAAAACTTGAACCGAGCATCAACAGTCCTACTGCAATGGTTATCTGAGCAAGGTAGGATACGCGTTTCATGTGGCATCCTTATCGTTTAAGTCAATTAGGGTTTGATGTATCGACCTGCCGTCGGAATTAGCAATAACTGTACCTCGTCCGGCAGGAACACTATACCCGGCACGCTGCACAGGTTCTAAGGTCAGTTGTGCCAATGTGTTGCATGCCCTGAGCTGGCATTTGGCGCGGCAGTTGGTGATCAAAAATGGCCGCCTGTCAGCGCTTAGAAACGAGCGCTAGCGCGATTGTCAGCGCTGGTACTTGCGCGTGAAAAGTCGAGTGGCTCGAGCCAGCTCCAGGGTGCCAGGAAGGCACTCCCTGCGGTTTCCCGATTCCGCGTTATATTTTACGTGCACGGTGGACCTGAAGATCATTGCTCAGATGACCCGCCCGTCGCACGAGGTCGTATTCATGCCGAAGAGAGAACGGAATAAGCCGCAGCGCCGGCGCCGCTCGCGCGTTGAATCCACAGTCCAGATGGACGAGGAATACGTGGAGGCGACGAATAAAGCCGAGGCCGAGGCGTCGAAGGACCCGGAATCCAAACCTGCGCCCCAGTCCACAGAGAAAAAGCCGGAGGAGTCGGAGCGGGTAGAGAAGATCGAGCCGGACGAAGGAGCCAAGACGTTTGGGCCGAACAACGCCGGTTGGGTGGTGGTCGAGATCGCAGAGGATAATCAACAGGCGGCGGTCACAGCTTTGCATTTCGGCGACAAAAAGGTAAAAGCCCAACTGTTCGTCGACGCCTTGCGCGACCAGTTCAAGCTGGTCCATGGTCTGAAAAAGCAGGCACTCAAGGAGTTGATCTCACAAGCCAGGAAAGAGGACGTGGTGCGCGGAAATTTCGTGATCGCCGAAGCCACCGCGGCAACTCCGGGCAAAGACGGCAGTGTCAAACTCGACTTTCAGGAGGGTCTCGGAGAGGACACGCGACTCTCGTTTGCGGAGCTCGACGAGGCTCTGAAAACGCCAGAGCTGGAAGCTGCGCTCGAGCTCGACGTCTTGAGCTTGCTGGTCTATCCCGGTCAGAAGCTCGCAAGCTTGGCGCCGCCCACGGAAGGAAAACCCGCCGTCGATGTTTGCGGAACGCAATCGCCTCAACCCGGTGCAGACGCGAAGCTGTCGTGCGGAGACAACGTGAAAATCGAGGCGGGGACATGCATCTCGGAGATCTATGGTTACGTCTGCTTTCTCAAGGATGAGATCTCGGTGAGGCCACCCATTTGGATAGACACCGACTGGGATGAAGCCTACCTAGTGCACTTTCCGCAAGCAGCCGCCGAAAAGGTGCCGCAGCCGGACTGGCTTCTGCAAGCGATGAGGCTGGCGGGCGTTACTACGGGATTCGACGAGGCCGCCATCGAGCGACTTTCGAAGGAAACGTTCGCAGCCACAGAGAAACAGAGCCTGCTCGTGGCCAAGGGCCAGGCACCGGTCGCCGGTAAGGATTCCTACGTGAAATATGCGTTCGATCCCGAGAAGCGTGCTGGAAAGGTTCTCGAGGATGGCACCATCGACTTCCGCGAGCGGAACCAGAACGTCGGGGTGGCGAAGGACCAGGAACTCGGGACCATCATTCCCGCCGAGAAAGGCACGCCCGGAGTCAATCTCAAGGGAGAGCAGCTGCCGGCAAAGGATGGCGAAGAGAAAAGCTTCTCTGCAGGGCAGAACGTTCGTCTGCAGGGTGAGAAGTTCATCTCCGAGATCGATGGCGCGGCGGCGGTCGTGGGCGACGGTGTGGAGGTGCAGCCGGTTATGAGCATAAGCGGCGACGTCGGCTATGAAACGGGGAACATAGACCTGCCGATGAACGTTGAGATATCTGGCTCCGTTCAATCCGGTTTTTCGGTCAAAGCGGCGGGAAGCGTTGTAATCGGCGGCACGGTTGAAAATGCGGCTTCGGTAACCGCCGCCGGAGATGTGGTCGTAGCCAAGGGCATCTTCGGTGAAGATGCTAGCGTTTTCGCGAAAGAAAACGTCGAAACCAAATTCATCCAGAACAGCACGGTTCGAGCCCAAGGGGATGTGATCGTTGGAGCGTACATCATCAATGGGATCGTCAAAGCCGACGGAGAGGTTGTGGTGCAGGAGGGGGGCGGTAAAGGGGCCGGAACCATCGTCGGCGGTGAAGTGACCGCCACGATAGGCATTCATGCTAAAATGATAGGCTCGGAAGACACCGATCGAACCGTTGCCGAAATCGGGCCGACCCTCGAGCAAACCGCGGAGCTGAAAAGACTTGAATCGACCCTCGAGGAATGCAGGAGAGAGATCCCTTCGTTGATGAGAACGATAGGTCTTACCAAACCCGATGTCGCAGCGTTGAAAGAGCATCTCGACCAAATGCCCCGTAGAAGGATGGATGAGGTGGCCGATGGTGCCAAAAAACTTGGCGAGTTTTTTCGTGAACAGAAAACAGCCCAGACCGAACTCGAGAAGCTGGAAAAAGGGATCCTGGATACAGTTTCCAAGGGCCGGATCACCGTGACGGGAACGGTTTTCACGGATGTTCAGATTGGGTTTGGTGCCGAGTCCAGCCTCGTGGATGCGGACCTGGCCGGCGCGGAATTCTATCTGGCGGAAGGCGCGAACATCAAGTGGCGTCCCCTTCAAAAAGAGACCGATCCTACCTAACGAGGAGCGATGATGAAAGCGATTAATCCAGCGACGGGTGAGGTGATCCAGGAGTACCCGAGCCATTCCGACCAGGAGGTTCAAGATATTCTCGAGCAAGCCCAGTCTGCCTTTCAGTCCTGGCGCAACACCGATTACCCCCATCGCGCGGCGCTTATGAAGAATGCGGCTGGCGTCCTGGAGAGAAACAAAGCCAGGTACGCAAAGCTCATGAGCCTGGAGATGGGCAAGCCGATCACGCAGGCGGAGGGCGAGGTCGATAAATGCATCTGGGTTTGCAATTACTACGCGGACAACGCGGAAACGATGCTGGCGGACGAACCGGCAGAGTCGGATGGCAGCACCGCATATGTCGCCTTTCAGCCCTTGGGTGTAATTCTGGCGGTGATGCCGTGGAACTACCCCATGTGGCAAGTCTTTCGGTTCGCAGCTCCCAGCTTGATGGCCGGCAATGCGGGCGTCTTGAAACATGCATCCAACGTGCCCGGATCGGCGCTGGCTATCGAGGAGGTCTTTCGCGAGGCGGGTTTTCCTGAGAACGTCTTTCGAACCCTGATGATCGGGGCGCGTCAGGTCGATGCGGTCGTCGAGTCGGATGTCGTCAAAGCTGTAACCCTCACGGGCAGCGAACCCGCGGGCACGCACGTGGCGAGCACCGCGGCAAGGATCGTTAAGAAGGCGGCGTTGGAGCTGGGAGGCAGCGATCCGTTCATCGTACTAGATGATGTGAATGTGGATACCTGCGCGGTGCAAGCGGCGAACGGTCGCATGTTGAACGCCGGACAGAGCTGTATCTCCGCCAAGCGCTTCATCGTGGTGGAGAAAGTGGCCGACCATTTTGTGGAGAAGTTTCGCGCTGCGATGGAGAACCAGGTGATAGGCGATCCGCTGGACGAGAAGACGACCGTAGGCCCGCTGGCAAAGGAGGAGTTTGTCGAAGACCTGGTTGAGCTTATTGACGACGCTCGCAAGAAGGGCGCGACGATCGTAACGGGCGGGAGCCGTCCAGACGGCCCAGGGTCATACCTGCTCCCGACGATCGTGGACAAGGTGTCCGAGGGGATGCGTCTCTATGACGAAGAGGCCTTCGGCCCGGTGGCAAGTGTAATCAGGGTTGCCGATGAATCAGAGGCGATCGCCGTCGCGAACGGCTCGCGATTCGGCCTGGGCGGAAGCGTTTGGACTAAGGACGCGAAGCGGGGCGAGCGGGTTGCGCGGCAGGTAGAGTCTGGGGCGGTTTTCGTTAACGGGATCACAAAATCCGACCCGCGGTTGCCTTTCGGCGGCATCAAGAAATCGGGATACGGGAGGGAGCTGAGTCACTATGGCATACGGGAATTCGTCAACATAAAAACGATCTGGGTGGCATAGAGGCGGAATAACCCTATAGCTCATGTCGGCCGCTCCATGAAGAGCGCATTGTCGACCACGCAATACGCATCGGCGCGTCCTAGCCGCGCGAGGGGTTTGTAAGCCAACCAGTCTACCTCGCCCCCGACAAACAGCTCATCCTTGAAGTGATATCCCAGCACTTCCCCGATTACCATGGTGTTCCGATCTCCCAGCAACCGCACCGTTTTGGACAGCCGGCATTCTAGCCGGATCGGCGAACACTCGAGCCCGGGTGGCGCGACGAGCGTGGACGGAACCGTTTCGAGATTGGCCAGTTCGGTCTCGTCCACTTCCGGCTCAACGTAGGCACAGGTGATGTTCATCTGCTCTCGCGTATCGAGGGTGGGAAAGTTAACCACGAACTCACCCGTATCTCGGACATTCTGAAGGGTGTCTTTCGGGCGCCCATCTTTGCGCGACCCGGTTACGGCGAAGAAGACCTGCGGTGGCTTGTACGCCACGGCGCCGGAGAAACTCCACGGCGACGCATTGCGGATGCCATCTTGACTCAATGTCGTTATCCAAAATATTGAGCGCGGCACGTCGCAACTGTTGAGAAGCCCAGGGGCTGCTTCGGGATCGTCGGGTCTGATAAACACTGATTCACATCTCCACTATTTCTTCCAATGCGATGCGGACGGCCTCGGGAGCCGTGGGATTTTGTGGACGTTGTAGAAGACACTGCCCATGTTGATCCGTTTAACGACCTAGTTTATCGTAAATTCCAGCAGTGTTCAAGCACAATACATCCTCTTAAGGAAATTTCATGTTCAGAATCCTAGTGGCCGATTGCCGGCAGGAAGTTTCTTCGTTCAACCCGAACGAAACGACCTACGACGACTACAACATCGTCCGCGGCGAGGAGCTTTTCGCCCTCAATTTGGAAGTTGAGTCCTCAATTAATGGTGCCCGCAAGGTCTTCGCGGGACGGAGCGACGTGGAGCTGGTACCGCTAATGGGGGCCTCCGCCAATTCCTCCGGGCGGATTTCGAGCGCTTGGCCGCGGAGTTTATCGAAGCGTTGAATGCTCATGCGGGGAAGGTCGACGGTTTCTACTTCTCCATGCACGGCGCCATGGCGGTGACCGAGGAGCTGGACCCAGAGGGGCTCCTGCTACTGGAGGTTCGGCGGATTCTAAGCCCGGAAATCCCGCTGGTCATATCCCTCGATATGCACGGCATTCTGACGCAACGGATGCTGGAGAACTGCGATGCCCTCACCGTCTTCCACACCTATCCCCACGTCGATTTCACCGATACCGGAATGCGCGCCGCCCGACTCCTGCTGCGGATTCTAGATGGAGAGGTGCAGCCGGTGATCGCCCGGGTAAAGGTTCCGGCTCTGGTGCGCGGTGACGAGCTGATAACCGCTACCGGCGCGTTCGGGAAATCGATCCGGCGAGCTCAGCGACTCGAAGAAACGAATACAGCACTCGCGGCTGCGATGATGATCGGCAACCCCTTTACCGACGTTCCCGAGCTCTGCTCTCAGGCCATCGTGATCACTGACGGCGATGCAGAAGCAGCCGAGCGTGCTGCAATGGAGATGGCGGAGGAGTTCTGGCAGCAACGCGCCCAGATCAGGCACCACTCGCGGAACTGGACCAGGCAATCGTCCAGGCGCAGGGTGTGGAGGGAACGGTGATTTTCGCGGATGCTGCCGATGCCACCAGTTCCGGAGCCAGCGGCGACAGCAACGCTGTGCTGACCGCGCTGGTCGAGGCGGGGTATGGGGGCAAGGTGCTGGCGCCTCTCGTGGATGCGCCGGCAGTGGAAAAAGCTTTCGGCGTAGGTGTGGGCAATTCGGCTCGTTTTCCGTTGGGCGGAACGATCGATGCGCGTTACAAACCGCTGGAGCTGGAGGTTTCGGTGAAAATGCTGGCAACCGGTCCTTATCATTTCGAATCCTGGGGGAGCACAGAGGATGGCGGCAACACGGCCGTACTCGAGGCCGGGTCGATGACCATCATTGCGACCACAAATCCGGTAAATCTGTTCGACCGTTCCCTGTTTCTGGCACACGGTTGCGACCCGCAGCAGTTCGATCTAGTGGTAGTGAAGTCCCCCCACTGTCAGGAGCGCTTCTTCAAATCCTGGGCGGGGGCCTACTTCAATGTGAACGCACCCGGGTCCACAAGCGCTGACCTGAGGAGCCTCGGGCACCGTATCTGTCGTCGGCCGATCTTTCCGCTCGACGAAGGGGTCGAGTTCGAACCGGTCGTGCAGCTTTTCGGAAAGGTTGCTTTGCCATAGTGGCGGCAACGGCTTAGGAATACAGAAGCCCGCTGTGGGATCGGTGGCATGGACTACCTGGATCGCTGAAGCGTCTAATCATTGACCCTTGTGTCGTTGAGTAGCCTTCTCACGCCGAATCCTCTACATTTATCGAAGATTTCTTCTACAACCTCGTGTTTCGCAGTATCTTCCCGTCTCAAGAAGCGGACAATAGTTCGTATTGAAACCCAGAGATTCACGCCTGCCGTTTGACGTAACCATAACCATCCGCTGTGACGGCAAGTCTGTAACCGGATTTACCAGCGATATCTCGTTGTCCGGCTTGTTCGCCCGCTGCATCGAGGTGTTTCCGCCCGGGACGGTTTGTGAGGTGGAAGTGATGCCTGAAAACGGTGGCGAGTTGGGCATCGTGGGCGAGTTCGAGGTCGTCCGCCAGGTAGGGGGGACGCCGCCGGGAATGGGACTCCGCTTTCTCGAGCCGAGTTCGTGAACAAACCCAATCGCTGCTTGAATCTCCCCGAATGAGCTTTACCCAATGATAAACAGGGCATTATTGGACGCGGATGAGAGCTATGGCCTCGTCGTCAAACAAGAGGGCAAGGTTCAACAGACGATGTTCAAATACGTTGTTCTAACCCTGAACTATCAATACGCCCAACAGGTAGTTATTGCGGAGGATCTCAAGGAGGCCGCGGGGTTGCTCCGAGGTCACGGAACTACCGTCCGCAGCGTTTTTATTATTCAGAACGAAAAGATCACCAACAAGATGTTTATCCACGCGTTAAGCCTTCAGGGTAAGATTCCGGTCTTTATTCTCTGCCCGTTGGCAATCGAAAGTTCGTTCAAAACCCTCTGTAAGGGTCTCGCAAACGTGTTCGTCTGTTCTTGGGAAAGGTCGTTTCAGAATTCTCCGGACGCTCTGCGCTTCGTAGTCGGCAAGAACCTGAAGGGCAGTCTCGAGGAGATGATAAACAATGAGGAGGAGATCCCCTACGAGGAGCTGCAGAAGCGGGTGGAGATCCGGGTAAAAGGATTGCAAACGCTTCCCGCGATTCCCGAGATCGTGCTGCGAATCATGCGGATGGTAAACGATCCCAACGCCAACATTGAGGCGTTGGAGCAGCTTTTGCTCAATGATCCCGCCATTGTTCAGAAGCTGCTGCAGGTGGTAAGCGCCCCGTCCTTTGCGGGTGCTGCCAAAACGGGCAAGTGGAATTTGAAGGAAGCTATCGTTCGCCTGGGGCTCAAGAAGGCGGGCGCTATCGCCCAACAGGTCAAGATGATGAACACCTTCATCAAACCCGAAGACAGCTCCTTCGATTTGCGGCGGTTCTGGGAGCACTCCATCGGCTGTGCCATGTGTTTCGAGAAGATATGCAACGACAAGCTGGTACCGCTGAAAGAGGAGATTCCTTTCGACACCTACTGGATCAGCTCCATTCTCCACGACATCGGAAAGATGATCCTCGGGTTCTTCTTTTGGGATCATTTTCAGAGTGTGATCACTCAAATGGCCGAAGGGCGCACCGATCTGGCCTCGTTCCGGGAAGCTGAAGCGGGAATCGGCGAAGCAGCGCACCATGAGCGGGTGGGAGAAATGCTGCTGATGAAATCAAACGTGAGAAAAGAGCTGGTCGAAGCGGTAGGCTCACACCACACGATCACGGAATCGTCGAGCGTTCTGACTGGACTACTCTACCTGGTGAACAACATCACAAAGGATCTGGGCCTCGGGTACCTTCCCGACGAAAAGGGGGTTTACACCGACGAACTGTTGGCCAAGCTCGAGCTCAAGATGGAAGACGTGGATAAGATCAAAGAAACGTTTACCGAGACCATGGTCCCGGAGATCAAGAACGTGGTCGAACTGTGTCTGGGATAGAAGTGATGAACGGCCGCGCTTCCCGCCCGGTGTAGTCGCGTGAGAACCTCCTTTTGCCGTCCACATCTGGCACATCTATATTCGCCTTGTGCTTGTCAAACTTCTCCTTCTGTTTACCGTCGTACCCGTCATCGAGCTAGCCCTGCTGATTCAGGCGGGCGATTCCTTCGGGGTTCTGCCCACCGTCGGCATCGTACTCGCCACGGGATTCTCCGGCGCCTGGCTGGCTCGCTCCCAGGGGGTGCTGGCGTTGCGCCGACTGCAGCGGGAGCTGGCAAGGACTGTGTTCCCTGCGGAAGAGATCTTCGATGGTTTCATCATTCTCGTCGGTGGCATTCTTCTTCTTACACCCGGTTTCATGACTGACATCATCGGGCTGGCCGCCCTGGTACCTGGAAGCCGCTACCTGATCAAGCTTTTCCTCAAACGCGAGGTTCGTCGCCGTCTCGGCCGGCGCGTCTCCGCATCTGCCCAAGCCCAGTACTAGGTGTCTTGAACATCGTCGCCGCGCGTTAGAATCCGTCTTGCCGGCTCAGATATTGTCGGCGTGCCAGACCTGGTTGCGCGCGGCGAATTCCCACACTTCGTTGTAGACCGTCGGTCGCGGGCGCGGCGGTGGATATCCGGGCGGTTTGTTGTTCGGATCGAGCAACTCCAGCCGGTCGCGGCCCCGCGGTTGGTCGAGCCACTGGCGGTCCTCGGCTGTCGCATCAACCTCGCGCTGAAGAATGAACTCGACGTGATCGAACTGGGTCACCGCCACGTGGGCGAGGAAGACGCGACTTACCTGGCTACCGTCCCAGGTTTGTAGATCGGGCACAAGCAGCGGTCCGGTACAGATCTGAAACTCGCTGTCGGCTTCGTTGATATTGATCAGATTGACAGGGTACTCGACCGTCACTTCCAACCCGCGGTCCTCATAGGTGCTTTGTCCTCCCAAGAGGTCGTTGGCCAACGTCGCCTCGACGATCTGTCCGGCATTCTCCAGAGCGTGGTAGTCGGCATACCGTTTTATATCGATGTGGTGTTCTACCTGGGCTGTTTCCAGCGGCCTTCCGGTGCCTTCTTCCTTCTCCCAGCTGGGCCGCCTGGCGATCGAGACCTCTCGATCTCTGCTGAATGCCATGCGCCATTCGGCGCTGGGCACCTGAAAGAGATTGCGCTTGGCAATGGTGTACTCCGAGCGACAAGGAGCCCCAAGAAATAACTCCGTGCCCTCACCGGCAGCGGAAGGGTCGCGGATATGACAGCGGCCCTCCAGGTTGAAGCGCACGTGATAGATCTGCCCGGTCTTGCCGACAAATCCGCCGGCCCATTTGTAATAAGGATCAGGGGTCCAAGGGTGGGACTTCCAGGTAAAGGTGGAACCGATAAAGTTGATCATCCCGATCTCCTATGTTGTGTCGCGGGCACAGCCGCCCGGACCTGGCGAAAATGGTGCTTACGAGCTCGTCAGACGGTCTGATCCAAACGGTCCAGGAAGGCGGCGCCCCGGGCAGAGAGGCGGTACCCGACTTCGAGACTTATGGTCAGTCCGAGATTCTTCAATTTACGTACCTGGGATTTGAACCATTTCTGCTCGTGACCCGTCATCCCGGCAAGCTCGCCGGAGACGGTTCCCGGATGTTTGCGAATCACATCGAGAATCTGTCGCGTCCACGCTCCCTGTCGCGACGCAGCGTCGAAACGTTCGAGACGAGCGCGGATCTCCGCGAAATCTGAATCGGTAAGCTCATCGTCCTCCCGGAGCTGGATCCGTGGGTCTTCACCACTGTAGGAGAAGGCGATTCGATAAAGCTCTCCCGCACGGCCGTGCAGCTCTTCGAGGAGCGTGCGACGGTCGACACACCCTGCATTCACGGCGTCCGCTTCGGTGATCTCATCCTCGGTTATCTTCTCGACGCTCTCGATGGCAAGCACGCCGATTCCAGTCTTCTGCGTGCCATTCGTCTTGACCGATGGGCGACGCCAGCGGCGAAACGCAAGGGTCACTTCGCCGGTTGGGATGCGCTTCAGGATGTTGGCTGTGAACAACATTTGTTATACCATCTGCGAGTCTCTCGGCGCGGGTGAATTTAGTTGACATTGTCCACGTTGGGCCGAAAGATATCGAATGCAGGCGTCTGTGCCAGTGGAGGTGGAGTGGTCATGCACCACTTTTGAAGCCTCGGTCGCAGGATTATCCAAGCTGAATGACTGAATCCACCGAATCCATTCCTCTCTACCAGTATTGGACCCTGCTGAGGAAATACCTGCGTTCTCAGCTTCCCTGGGTCACCCTGCTGGCCGTCCTGCTGTTCAGCGGTACGGGCATGCAGTTGGTTAGCCCCCAGATCATGCGTCGTTTCGTCGACGGAGCCGGTGATGCCAACGTGCCGCTGGAAACGGTGTTAGGTCTGGCCCTGTTCTTCGTCGGCGTCGCGCTAGGGCAGCAAATCCTCGGCGTGCTCAGCACTTACGCCGGGCAACGGGTGTCGTGGGCAGCGACAAACGCGGTGCGGGAGGACTTGACGCTGCACTGCCTCCAGCTCGACATGCCGTTCCACACCAACCGCACTCCGGGCGAAATGATCGAGCGCATCGACGGCGACGTGTCTAGCCTCGCGTCATTCTTTTCTCAATTTGCCGTTCGTATCCTGGGCAACATACTGATGCTGGTCGGCACGTTGGCCGTGTTCTTCACGGAAGACTGGCGGCTCGGCTCGGTGATGATGGTGTACGCGGCGTTGACCCTGTTCGCGCTTTCCCGCTTGCACAACGTAGCGGTTCCTTTCTGGCGCGCCGCACGCGAATCGGCGGCCGACCTGTTCGGCTTTCTCGAGGAACGCCTCTCCGGTACGGTAGACATCCGCGCCCTCGGAGCTGTGCCGTACGCCATGCGCCGGTTGTATCACTTCACCGGCGACCGCCTCGCCCGAGAACTCAAGGCTAGCGTGGTCAACATTCGTCTCCGGTACGTGGAAACAGGCTCCTACGCCGTCGGCCAGGTGCTGACGATAACGGCGGGGTATTACCTGTTTACGGAGGCCGGTGTGACGATTGGAACGGTGGCGATGCTCGTCTACTACATGGACCTGCTGTTCAGGCCTCTGCGGCAGTTGATGAGTCAGATGGAGGAACTGCAGCAGGCAGGCGCAAGCATCGCTCGAGTGCGTGAGCTGTTTCAGGAGCGTTCGGCGATTCTAACACCCGACCCGGCACCACCGCCCAGCGGTATGGTGACGGTCGAGTTTCAGGACGTCTCGTTCGGTTACAACGAACAGACCGTGCTCGATCGCCTGACTTTCGACGTGCAGGCGGGCCGAGTGCTTGGCCTCCTGGGGCGCACGGGAAGCGGGAAGACGACGATCACCCGGCTTCTGTTCAGGCTGTACGATCCCCAGCAGGGCACTGTGCGCCTGGGCGGTACCGACTTGAGGCGCATTGAGCCCGAAAAGCTGCGGGATCAGGTCGGCATAGTTACCCAGAGCGTCCAGCTGTTCAGCGGCACGGTTCGCGACAACCTGACGCTGTTCGACAACAGTCATGCAGACGGTGACATCGACGATGTGATACGGGACGTGGGCATGGGTTCATGGCTCGACGCACTGCCCAAGGGTCTGGACTCCCAGCTGGAGAGTGACGGAGGTGGCCTTTCCGCCGGCCAAGCGCAGCTGCTCACATTGGCGAGGGTGTTTCTGCGTGATCCGCGGCTGGTCATCCTCGACGAGGCGTCCTCGCGTCTCGACCCGGCGACAGAGGCGCAGATCGAACGCGCTGTGAGCAAGTTGCTGGAGGGGCGTACGGGAATTGTCATTGCCCACCGCTTGAGCACGGTACAGCGCGCCGACGACATCCTGATCCTGGAGGACGGGCGAATCGAGGAGTGGGGATCGCGCGCTGCTTTGACCTCCGACCCTTCGTCTCGTTTCGCGGGGCTGCTTAGAACCGGTCTCACTGAGGTGTCGGAATGAAGACCTGGCAGGCCATCCGGGCGACCATGCGGTTCCGGCAGGTGCTCTTCTTCTTCAACATCATGGCGATGGTTGTGTTTTTCCTGGGTATGCAGGTACCCGGCCTGGCTATGCGCGAGTTTTTCAACCTGCTTACGGGCGAGGAGACGGTTCGGGTTGGTTTTCTTGCGATCGTGGCGATAATGAGTGGTTCTGGATTGGTTCGCTGTCTGGGGCATTACATGATGGTGACCACTCACATCCCCTTTTCCTATTCAGTGGGAGCCCTACTGCAGAAGAACATCTTCGCCCATATCCTCACGCGCCCGGGCGCCGCTGCCCTGCCCGATTCGCCCGGAGAGGCGATCAGCCGCTTTCGAGGTGACGTGGACACCCTGCGGTGGTTCGCTATGGGAATCGCCGACCTAGTGGGCTCCCTCCTGTCCTCCGCAGCGGCACTGACGATCATGTTAATGATCAATTGGCGAATCACCGTGTTCGCGTTCCTTCCGATCGTCGTGGTCTACACTATCGGACAGATGGCGTCACGGCGGATCGAAACCTACCGCAAGGCCAGCCGCGAAGCCGCTGGAACGGTCACGGGGTTCCTCGGCGAGATATTCGGTGCCGTTCAGTCGGTAAAGGTGGCCAATGCAGAGCGCCGCGTAGTTGCCCACTTTCGTCAGTTGAACGAGGCGCGCGGGCGGACGGCACTGCGCGACAACCTGTTCGAGTCGT
The DNA here is from genome assembly GCA_965217095.1 of Candidatus Latescibacterota bacterium. Lineage (GTDB taxonomy): Bacteria > Latescibacterota > UBA2968 > UBA8231 > UBA8231 > CAYNZV01. The sequence continues at coordinate 2,375,489 of OZ244235.1, read as the reverse complement.
TCCTGCATTCGATGTTTGGCAACGCGATCCACCTGGGTACCGGCGTCATCCTGGTCATGGCGGGTAGCGCTATCCGCGAAGGCAGCTTCACCATCGGCGACCTGGCGCTGTTCACATACTACCTGGGATTTGTCACCGAGCTACCGTCGCTCATTGGCTATAACATCGCTCGTTACCGGCAGGCAGGCGTTTCACTGGAACGCATGACGGCCCTGATGCCTGGAGTGAACCCCGAGGCCCTGGTGGAACATGGCCCCATTTACGAGAAGGGCAACGCCCCGCCTGTGCCGTTCGTTCCGAAAGCTCAGGCGGATGTGTTGCGCGAGTTCCGCGTCGCGGGGTTGACTTACCAATATCCTGAATCCGAGAACGGCATCACGGGGATCGATCTCACGGTCCCGGCCGGATCCTTCACGGTAATTACCGGACGCATCGGGTGTGGCAAAACAACGCTGGTCAAGGTGATGCTTGGTCTGCTGCAGAGATCGGCGGGCGAACTCTACTGGAACGGTGAGCGCATCGACGATCCCGCCGAGTTTCTGGTGCCTCCGCGCAGCGCCTTCACGTCCCAGTCTCCGCGGTTGCTCAGCGAATCTCTGCGCGACAACGTGCTGATGGGTTTGCCCGAGTCTGAGATCGATGTAGCCGGGGCGATGCGGTCTGCCGTGATGGAGCGCGACATGAATGAACTTGAGATGGGCTTCGACACGATGATCGGTCCGAAAGGCGTGAAGCTGTCTGGAGGTCAGCAACAGCGTGCGGCGGCAGCGCGCATGTTCGCCCGTGACCCGGAGTTGTTGGTGTTCGATGACCTTTCAAGCGCCCTCGACGTGGAAACCGAGCAAACTCTGTGGCAGCGGCTATTCGAAGACCGGCGGTCGACCTGCGTGGTCGTATCGCATCGGCGGCCCGCTCTGCGCCGGGCAGACCAGATAATCGTCTTGAGCGATGGGCATATCGAGTCACGAGGCACGCTCGACGAGTTGTTGGATACGAGCGCCGAAATGCAGCGGCTCTGGCGCGGGCAACCGGAGGAATCGTGATGTGGCTGAGCGTAGAGGCTCTCAGGCGAACAGTGGCTTCCGATCTGTCGCGCTTTCCTCGGTCCCATTTTTTCGATTGCCGAGGTCTATGCAGACACCCATCCGGCTCTCGATGTTCACCTGGCGAGTGGCTACCGGATAGGAATCCTGTCTAACTGTCCCTGGGGTGCTCCCAGCCAACCCTGGTTTGAAGAGCTGCAGAGGCACGGCCAATAGGGATCTGGGCTTCCGGCTTACGCTAGCTTTATCGCTTCAATTTTTCCGAGAAACACGCCGATAATGGACGAACTCGAACCCCTCGTGATCGTGCCGCTCGACAACATCCCAGTCGCTCGCGTCGAAGTCAGGAAAGTAGGTGTCGCCGTCGAAATTCCCTTTGATGAAGGAGATGTACATCGCAGATGCCAGCGGCAGGGTTTGCTGGTAAATGGTCCCCCCGCCGGCCAGAAAAACCGTCTTGCCGATTGAAGCTGCCTTTTCCACCGCCTCGTCTATGCTGCCACAGACAATCACCCCCTCCTGTGCCGATTCCGAGCGGCTGACGACGATGTTGTGGCTGCTGCTCAGATCGGGGCCGAAAATCTCATAGGAGCGTCGTCCCATGATCACGGTTTGACCTTCAACGAAACTGAGGAACTGCTTGTACTCTTCGGGCACGCTCCAGGGCATGCCCGCGCCGCTGCCGATAATTCGGTCGCTGGACATCGCGGAAATGATAATCACGTACACTCTCCTTGATTAGTAGACAAAGGTGACGCCGGTTCGACCAAACTACGAGAATTTACAAAGGGCGCCTGCTCGAGAGAAATAGGGGGCTGGTACCACTTGTCGCTGACGACCGTTCATGGTGCTCGAGCTGTGTCCTCGACGATGTTATCCGTATGATTCGCTATGCACCCGAATTCAGGGAGGCTGGTTGGTGGCAGTCGCGCGAGTAGTGGAAGCAGCTGATGTGGCACATTTGGTGGCGGCCTATCCGGAGAAGGGGGCAGCGAAAATCAATCGTCACGTCGAGCGATTCGAAGCTCAGCAGGCCGGTGAGGTTACGTGCCTTGCATCGTGGGACGATACCGGACCGGTAGGTTACGTATTCGTGAGCTGGCCGGGTGGACGCTGCCAGCGTACAGACATTGCCGAGGAGTTGCAATGTGCTGAAATCGGCGACCTCAAGGTTGCGGAGATTGCTCGCGGTCGGGGAATCGGTCGCAAGTTAATGGAAGTGGCAGAAGCCCTTGTCCGAGAAAGAGGCGTTAGTCTCGTCGGACTTCGGGTTACATCACATGATCCAAAGCAGAACGCTGCCCGCGCGCTCTACGAGACCCTGGGATTCGAAGATGGTGGCTACGGCGAGTTCCTCTCCGGATACACCTATCTTGATCGCGAAGGCAACTCCCATCGTGATGAGGAGCTATATCGGTATTTGGTCAAGAAGCTGTGATCATCGTGGACAAACTTGACTTTAAGAACTGACGCAACATCTCACCTGGATATTGCCTGGCTTACGGCAATGATACAGTTTAGGATCTTCCGTCCAAAATCCAACTTCACAGGAGAACAACCGTGAACGCTAATCCACCACCTCCCGACCAGATTCTTATGCAGATCGTCACGAGCAAGTTGATATCGCGCATTTTGACGGCCGTTGCAGGCGAGCTGTCCCGCGCTGTACCGACACAATCGCCCGTCTGCATCGTCGAAGCGGTCAAGTCGTAATACCTTTGACCGATGAAGGATCTCCAAGGGAAGGTAGCTGTCGTAACTGGAGCAGCCAGTGGCATTGGGCGCGGGATAGCCGAGCGTTGCATAGCCGAGGGTATGAAGGTTATTCTTGCAGATATCGAGCGAGAAGCCCTGTCAAAAACCAGATCACAAATGGAAGCAAAGGGAGCAGAGGTCCGGTCGATACCGACGGATGTATCTGATCCAATGGATGTTGAGCGACTGGCCGAGAGATCGCTTGATTACTTCGGAGCAGTATACCTGCTCTGCAATAACGCTGGTGTCCGTACCGATGGTTCGATCTGGGAAAGTACCCTCAATGATTGGAAATGGGTTATGGGTGTGAACCTTTGGGGGATGATTTATGGCCTGCGGACCTTTGTTCCGATTATGATTGAGCAGAATACCGAGTGTCATATCGTGAATACGGCTTCTATTGCGGGACTAATTTCTCCTCATCCCTCTGCGAGTTACGGAATGACCAAACATGCCGTCATCGCACTCTCGGAGCAGCTCTACCATGAGTTGTCGCAGCGACACGCACAAGTAGGAGTTTCCGTCTTGTGTCCAAGTTTTGTGAACACCGAAGTTATGGATTCAGCGAGAAATCGTCCGTCGGCATTGAGAGATGAATCTGAACAAGACGATGCGACTGGCGCGGATGATGAGACGGTCGAAGCTTTTCGTCAAGCGGTCCGGGAGGGCATGTCTCCCAAAGAGCTGGCGGATCATGTATTTGCTGCCATCATTGACGGAAGGTTCTGGATTCGGCCGCATCCGGAACTGGAAGAGAGGGTCCGCATGCGTTATGAAGCCGTTTTCGAGCAGCGCAATCCGCGGCCATCGAGTTCTTATCCGAGGGGTCCCTCGAAAGCGGGAAGAGGCAGCTGAGCAAGTATCGCATACAACGGAGGTCTCAATTGGAATTCAGTATACGCACTATCCGGCAGCAGGATCCCTGGTACCGCGATCCTGAGTCGGCGATACGCGTGTCCACCTGGACCGACGCCCCAAACGGCAAGGTGACACACTACGAGCATCCTGTTGTTGGCGACGACGCGTTAACGCAGGAACGGGGTCTGCCGGTCACGGTTGCGGCTGGAGCAGAGGACGGACCGGTGCTGTTGCTTCTCGCCGGTGAGCACGGCAACGAGTACGAATCGATCATCGCCTTGCAGGAAACGCTAAGAGGGCTCAATCCCGCCGCCCTTAAAGGTAGAGTTGTGGGGGTGAACTGTTGCTCCGTCGACAGCTATCTCTTCCACGGTCGGGAGGCTAATTCCGATGGACAGAATCTGGCCCGTGTTTACCCCGGAAATGCCGACGGCACGCTGACCGAGCGTGTGGCCTATACCCTGCAGAATGATTTTCTCGGTCAGGCCGCCCCATACAAGCCTGGGCTGATGGTGGCATTGCACACCTACGGGCCAAAGCTTTTAGGCGCGACCCTGGCAGGTTACAGTATCTATCCGGGGGAACCGGAACTGAGTGCAGCACAACAGCGGGCCGGTTTGCAGATGGGCATGCCATTGGTGTGGGGGCACGAATTTGATGCCAGTCATGCGGTTGCGGGAGTTATGGGTGAGGAGCCCAGCGGCAGGACGGCATTGTACGCAGCATTTCTGGCCGGAGTTCCAGCGGTTTACTGCGAAACAGCATGGGGGATGGGTGGAGAAGCCGAATATTCACGTGGTCTGGCGCGGTTGATGGTTCATCTGGGAATGGTCGAGGGCGAAAATACGCCTCTGGAGCCGCGCGAATTCATCGAGTCAACTGGCCGCACGGTCTGGCTGATGTCGTCGCACAATCAGACTCCTGTGGCGGGTTTGTGGCGACCAGCGAGAGCCGTATGGGACCGTGTCGGTGAGGGCGATTTGCTGGGTACGGTGTACGACCTCTACGGCAGACCCGCGCATGAGCTGCGTGCTCAACGTGACGGCATTGTGATCTCCTTTCCGAGAGTGCAATACATGGAAAAAGGCATGCACTGCGGCCTTGTGTTATAAACAGCTTCCATAATGAAGGCGCCAACGCTCATCAACCATGCACACTGCTTCATGAGTTTTGACCCTTGGCAACTCCCACTAATTGATGCAGATATTCGGCCAGGCACTTGAGGGCAACGGCTATCGGGATCGGCCGGGTTCATACTGTGTGCTCTTCGACCAAGAACTGCGAATAGCCGTTGTGGAGGTTTCGGGTAGGTTGCTTCTACCTGGCGGCGGAATAGAGCCCGGCGAAGATCCCACAATGGCTTTGGTTAGGGAGTTCGAAGAGGAAACCGGTCTTCTGCCAACCAACCCAAGATTCATAGGCCAGACAGGCGAGTACATGATTTCGCTTGACGGCGTCCATCGGGAGTTTGTCATCGCCAACCTCTATTTCGCGACAGATCACAAAATCGTCGGGCCACCAACAGAGCCAGGCCACACGCTGCTATGGCTTGATCCGGCACAGGTGGAGGAGAGGATGTTTCGGCCCGGTCAACGTTGGGCGGTTACCGAGGCACGAAAACGTTTGTAAGCAAGAGGTTCCGGGAATGCGCCCTTCGCTCCTCGGCGAATCGCTATCAGAATTGCCATCGTTCAGCAGTAATTGTTCATTAGAACATCGCCTTTTTCCGAGCCTGCAGCGCGGACGTAAGGCGTGGTTGCGAGTGGAGGCAACGTGCCTACTTCAAGATTACCCAACTCTACCAGTATTGAGAATCTGCGAAAGCAATCCACGGGGCTACTCAGGGATTACAACGCCCTCAACCCGAAAGCCTTTTCACGCATCAAACAGTCTCATCCGAATTTTTCGGAATCTGGAACTGCCGCAATTCTTAGAGCAGAGTTCACGCTTGAGGATGCTCAGCTTGTCGTCGCCATCGAAAACGGATTTCTAAGCTGGCAAAGGCTCGCGGAGGCTGTCGAGGCGAGGGAGGACAAGACGGGGCTCATAAAAGACACATGGGGGTATCCATTTAACCGGAGTGCGTCGCGACCCCCATCAGTGTTCGGCCGCCGACCGCCACGGCCGGTTTGCCCCTGGGCGTTCCAGGCTCGTGGGATGCCCTCGCCGTTTGGGCGGCTCGGGGGGCAGCTTCCTCGGCCGTCGGCTGGCAATGAGATCCTGGAAACGCATCGGCTCGTGGGCCACGGCCAGCTCGAGCACGCGATAAAACACCATGCCGCGGCTGCGGGAGCGGCGGCGATTGAAGCGGAACACGAACTCGTTGAGGTAGTGGCTCATGTGGGTACTGTCGGCGGCCCCTTGATGCGTTCCCAGCAGCCACCGCTTGGCCAGTGAGACAACGCGGTGCACGGCGGGCAACAGCTTGTTGGGATCATCGCCCCGAGCGCGGGCCGCGCCCTGGCTGCGCCGATCGTGCTCGTAGCCGAGCTGAGCCAGTCCCTGATAAGCGGGCCACCCGTCGGTGATGATCGTCGAGCCCGGCTCGACGTGATCCATCACGAACGCGTGCAAGGTCTCGGCAGAGGCATCGGCCAGTGGCGACATGCGGCACCGCCCCAATCCTCTCGGCTCATGAACCTCAACTGCGATACCGGTCAGCACCTTCTTGCCCCTAGCGCGGCCACCGGCCAGCCCAGGCTCGGCGCCGCCGATGTAGGTCTCGTCCACCTGTACCGTCCCGCTCAGCAGATCCCGACCGGGACGTACCAACACCGACCGCAGGCGGTGCAGCATGGCCCAGGCAGTCTGGTAGGAGCTGATCTCCAGTACTCGCTTCAAGCTCAACGCCGAGATCCCGTCTTTACCGGTGGCGAACAGCCAGCAGGCGGTGTACCATATCGTCAAGGGTGTCCGCGTCCGATCGAAGATCGTACCGGCCGTCACCGAACTGCGTGTCGAACACGCCGGACACATGAAGCGGCCATCGCCCAAGCGCCAACCGCCTTCGTGGCCGCAACTCGGACAGACGAAGCCGTCGGGCCACCGCAGCCATTCGAGGTAGTCCAGGCAGTCCGCATCGGTTCGAAACCAGGCTTGAAACTCGCCTACCGAGCCCGGGTAGTGCTTGCCAGCGCGAGGATACGCCATGCACTGAACATATGGTAACTCCGGTTAAATGGATATCCCCATAAAGACACAATAGAGCGCGATGACGGCGCCAGTTTGAGCAGGTTGCTCAATGACGACCCGACTCTTGTTCAGGCGCGGTTCGAGTGGACTGATCGCAAGGGCCGCCGAAGGTTCATTGCGCCCTTCAGGTACGCGCACATGCGAGGTTCGTTGGGCAGTATGGACATCCTGAAGAGAGCCGGAGCGGATTCGGGTTTTCTTGGCCACATGCTTTGGTGCAATGCCTACAACCTGGATCTCGCCCAAATCAAAAGGTTGTTGTCACTCGGCGTCGATCCAAACAGGGCTGGCGTTATGTGGGCGGCGATTGGGTCCTCGTGGGTCTTCGATGTCGGTCGGCGCCACGAATGTATCAACACCTTGATTGAGGCTGGAGCGGTCTACGAGGATGGGCCCGTGATGGACATCCACCGAGGTTGCCTCGAAGCGCTCGAAAGCAGAATAGGCGGCGATCCTTCGCTGGGTTCTGCCTTCTTCAACTACAACGTAGTGGACGAGACGGTCACGGGGCTCACGTTGCTTCACATCGCGGCCGCTCACAACGAAACGCAATGCGCGGAGCTACTTTTACAACATGGCGCCGACATCAATGCCAAAGCGCAGATCCTAAAGGACGGCTCGGGCGGGCAGACGCCGATCTACCACGCTATTGGCACGCCTCGTGGTTCGTGCTACGAGGCGTTCGATCGTCTCCTTGCTAAGGGGCCTGATTTGACGGTGCGCGCCAGAATGAATCACGATGGCAGGATTCGCGAATTCACGCCGCTAGGTTACGCACTTGCCCGATCGGACTTCTACCCTAAACAGCTGCCAATTCCTCGACTGACAACGGCTCGCGAGATAGAAAGACTGCGCCAATTTGGTGCACCCGAGTGATGCACGGGAGACGAGGTGGTGCCACTGAGCGAAACCAATCCGGAGGAGAGCTGGACAAACCACCTTCTCATGGTTGCTCAGTTGTTGGCTGTTTGAATCCGACTGTACTGAGCGGAAGAGTGATGTAGGCTATGTGCAAAATTATATGTCCGTCGAATGGCATGGGGGTTGTTTAAGATACGGAGTTGAAGTTTGATAGACGCCTGTTGACGGACCCCCGAGGTATTGGTCCACCCACCATTTCTTCGTACCATACGAGAACATCCTTACACGGATATTACCAGCATAAGGCTCTGAATGACACTAAATAGCCCGATAAAAATCGCAGACCTCTGCGATGCGGCGATCGATGGCGATATCTCGCGCATTGGGTTGATTTTGGATCGAGAGCCCGACCTGGTCAACGTGATGGTCGCCGAGAGAAACGAGCACCGCGCTATTCACTTCGCCGTGATGAACGGTCATGAGGAAGCCGTCCGTCTTCTCGTCCAGCGTGGTGCCAAGGTCGACGAAGGTATCTACCCGCATCGGGAGGCGACCGGCGCATTGACTATTGCGCAGGAGCGGGGGCTCGACAGCATCGTCGAAATCATCCGGGATGAGGACGAAAAACTGAAGCTGTCGGCCTGCGAGAACATCGAGATCAGCCCCGAAAACGATGCCCTGTTCGAGGCGGTCACCCAAAGGAATGAGGTCGAGGCATTGCAACTCCTCGACGCTCAGCCGGTGTTGCTGAACGCGTGTCATCGCAACGGCGGTAGCGTTCTGTATGCCGCCGCTTGCGCCGGCATGTACAACCTGGTCCGCCAGCTTCTCGAGCGTGGCGCAGACTATCGTCATCTCACACCTACGGGCGCTTCGCCCCTGGACGGTGCCGTCCGGAACGCCCATCCGCGGGCTCTTCCGCTCAACGAAGGTTGCCTGATCGCCGCAGGCCTTCTGCTTCAGGCTGGCTGCGATGCCAGTCTCGAAACCGCCGTTGCACTTGGGGACATACCTCACGTCCGGCAGGTGGCGATAGACCGTCCGGAGCGCTTCGTCAATGACGGAGTCAAGCGCCTCGGGCTGCTCCAAGGGGCGGTCAAAGCTGACAACGTCGAGATGGTCAAGCTGCTGCTGGAGCTGGGCTGTCACCCGGATGATGAGCACGAACTTACCGAGTACGAGAACCGACCCAAGAGCGGAGGAGAGCCTTTGACGAGCGCAGCGGGCTCGGGAAAATACGAGATCGCTGGGATGCTCCTCGAAGCGGGCGCGGACCCAAACAAGGGACCGTACGCCAGCGGCAACCCCATCGGCTACGCTTACAACAATCGGGATGACCGCATGAAGGGACTGCTAATGCGGTATGGTGGCGTCCTCGAACCGACCACCGCCGGAACCGAAGGTGAGACCGCGGCTGCTGCGGTGTACCTTCAGAGGGACCCCGAACTGGCTGAGAAACTGCTCAGGGCCGCGGGCTGCGGAGGGGATATCAATCTTGTCGGCCTTTGTCTGCGCCATCTGAACTGGGAGAGCGAAGACAACCGCTGGATGGACCTGTTGGAGCAGCCGCTCCGGTTATGGCGCCTGCACCCGCACCGCAATTTCAAGGACATCGACCGCACCGTCTATCCCGAGATATTTCGCATGATTCTCGAACACGGCGCGAGTCCCAACGTGGTGGGCAGATACGGTTACAGGCTGGCTCATCACCTCGCCGCGAAGGGGAAGGTGTGGGGTCGCCACGTCGTTTTGCTCGAGAGCGATCGTATCGCTTTCGGTGAGATCCTCATTGATTATGGTGCCGACCTGGAGGTGCTCGACGATCTTCTGCAGTCGACCCCTCTCGGTTGGGCGGCTCGTTGGGATCGCTATGAGCTGGCCGAGTTATATCTCGAGAACGGCGCCGATCCTGAACGGTCCGGTGCTGCTTGGTCGACGCCTCTCGCGTGGGCCGAAAAACGGGGGAACGATCGGGTGGCGGGACTGATCCGCCGATACGTTTGAAGGCTTCTGGAGCTCGGTAGTAACTCACAACAAAAACAAGAGGATCCGAGAATTTCCTTGGGTCGTTTAACGGCCGAAGGAAAGCCATCCTGTGCCGAGCCCGGATGCGTTTTATCTGGTGACGCCTGAGTGCTATATTGCTAGGTTTGAAAAATAGCCAAACACCGTAGAATATGTAAATCTTGATATTCTTGGGGTTTCTTACAGGCAACAAGCAGGATCTAGTCACGATGGGGATCGAATGATGTTACGTGTTATCGCGGTACTCCTCGTTTCACTTTGTCATTTGGCGATCGAATCCGTCGAAGGCTCAGAAACCAGTAGCAGGACCGTTCGAGGGTTCGCTGACCTGAACTTCGAGATTGATGATGCTGATTCGAGTAATTCCCGGTTTCGAATTGGCGAGTACGATACCTATATAACCGGTACTCTGGCACCGGGGACCTCATTTTTGAGTGAGGTAACCTATAAATATAGAGAAGAATGGATCATAAGTTTAAGGCGTCTGTGGGTTAGACACACGTTCAATGACTACCTGCGAGTTTCCGTGGGGAAATTTCATACACCCCTCGGATACTGGAATCGCGCCTTTCACCACGGAGTTCTCCTATACACCTCTGTCGACAAACCTTTCTTTCAGGAGATGATTCCCATTCATACTCTCGGAGTCTATGTCACGGGAAGGGAAATCGGCTCGGGCCGATTTTATTACGGGTTGATGATTGGCAATGGAATTGGTTCTAGTCCCGTGGAAGACAATGACGATACCAAGTCGGTGATTCTCGACATCCATTCCAAGGCGGTTGATGGTCTTGATTTCGGTTTTTCCTACTATCGTGATCGCGCATCGAGGGAGGGCTTGGATGAGTCCGGGACACCGCACCTGGCGCACTTCGATTCTCTCGCCGAGGATGTAGACATGTCGGTCTTGGTTGCGAGCTGCGTCATAGAAAAGCGTGGCGCTGAGTTGCTGGCGGAGTTGGCCTTTGCCAACAACGATGGAAAAAGCTCCGGGAGCAACTGGAGTAGGGGAGGTTACCTGTTGGGGTCGTATGCCCTCGGACAGTACGTACCCTTTGCAAGGCTGGATTTCATCGACATCGAGGATGATCCATTCTTTGAACCGCTTGATACCAGGGCGATATCACTTGGCTTGAATTACCGTCTGTCTCATCTCGCCGTCGTGAAGACGCAATATCGCTATCAGTCCGTCGATGGTGCCGACAATTCAAATAGATTCTCTACTCAGTTTGCCATCGGCTTTTAGAGGAGATCGAATGCGGATTCGGCACCGATACGTCCTTTGGGGTCGCGCATGAGCATCGCGAGAACTTTGCTGCTTGTCGGAGGGACCTGCCTTCTGCTCAGCACAGATGCTCGTGCTCAGATCGCAGTAGTCGTGAACGGCACGAACCCGGTAGAATCCCTTCGCATGGCTGAGTTGAAACGGATCTTCCTGGGCGAGAGGTTAACGTGGGGGTCTGGGCGTGGGACGAGTGGACACATCAATTTGATTGACTACAAAGGCAAAAAAGAGATTGCCGAGAAATTCTATCGGACCGTGGCGGGCATATCGTCAATAAGAATTCGGATGAAGTGGCTCAGCATGATACTGAATGGAGAATTTCAGAATTTGCCTGTGAGTATGGACTCTGAGAGAAAGATGCTAGACTACATCGCCACTAACCCTTTTGCCATCGGGTTCATCCATATATCTGACTTCGATCCTTCCTTGGATTCCGTCAAGGTGATCAAGGTTGACGGCAAAGAGATCTCGGACAGCAAATATCCTCTCCAATTGCTGGAAATCCCCGCCAAGTAGCTTGATTCAACTATTCAGAAATTTGTCGATCCGCACAAAGATACTCAGTGTCTTCGTGCTCGTACTCCTGCTGGCTGTTTTTCTCAATTTCGGCTATTTCCCCTGGAAACAGAAGCAGCAGGTTACGGAGGCTATGACGGACAGGGCTGAGAGTACTACGCAAATGCTCGCCGCCGGAGTATCACTAGCTCTCGAGGAGGGCGATTTTGCGTTTATTGATGAGCTTTTCCAACAAGCAAAGGAAGATGAAAGCATTCTATATATCGCCATCTTTGGAGAGGACGGCAAAGCTACGGTCTCTTTCAATCCGCAGGATATAGATTTACCGTCAATCGATTTATTCAGCGCTGGAGATACTGTCGAGAAAGTCGGAAGGTTACATGCGAGATCGCCGCTTCAGATATCGGCTATTGAGAGTGATTTGATAGTCGGATTCTCATTGCGCGAAAGGGATCGGGCCATTGAGTCGATTCGTGCAACCGGCTTCGTCGTCAGCTTTGCGATACTGGTGTCTGGAGTTTTGCTCTCCATCTATTTGAGCAGGCTCATTACCACCCCGCTTTCCCGCCTGGTCGAAACCATCGGCGAGATTGGAAGGGCGGAGGATTATGAAAAGGAAATTCAAAAGACAGGTAATGATGAAGTCGGCCAGCTTATAGACGCCTTCAGTGCCATGATCGCGCAACTCCGAGCTCGGTCCATCGAACGTCAACAGTTGGAAGAGCGTTTGCGCCAAGCCCAAAAAATGGAGGCTATCGGGAAACTCTCTTCTGGCGTTGCCCACAATTTCAACAATATGCTCATGATCGTAATAGGCGACCTAGAGCTAGCACTGCAAAATGCATCTGAGTCCCAACGACCGGGTCTGATCGAGGCGATGTCAGCTGCAGAAAGGGCGGCAGGTATCGTTGAGCAACTCATGTTTTTTGGGCAGAGGTCCAGCGCCGACCAGTACAGTCGGATCGATGTGCAGACGTTACTGGAGGATACGGTCCGCATATGTCGAAAGACGTTTGACCGAAGAATCCAAATTGCCTTCAGCCCGCCCGAACATCCGCTCGCCATCACGGGGAATGCGAGTCAGCTGCAACAGGCCTTCCTTAACTTGTGTCTGAACGCGCGTGACGCACTGGAAGAAACAGACAGTGACAACCTCCGGGTCGAAATAACGGTGGAGGAAATTTCCCACGAGGAGGCCGTGAAGACCCATGCCGAAGCGCGCCCCGGAGAGTATCTTCGCGCGATATTTTCGGACAACGGGATAGGCATGAACTCCGAGGTCCAGGAACGCGTCTTCGAGCCGTTCTTTACCACCAAAGAAATGGGGAAAGGCACGGGACTGGGGCTGGCTACCGCATACGCGGTCATACAACAGCACGAAGGATGGATAACATGTGAGAGTCATCTCGGAAAGGGAACCCGTTTTACCGTTTGCTTGCCGACTGCCTGTCTCGCAGAGGCCTCCGTGCCGAATGACGAAATCGAATCCGCCGTTTCAGGTGGTACCGAAACACTATTGGTTATCGACGACGAAGACGCTATTCGGAATACGGTAGCTACGCAGCTGACAAGCTATGGTTACAAGGTGCTCCAAGGATCGGATGGCACCGACGGCTTGGAAGTGTTTCGGCGAAGCCGCGATGAGATTGCGCTTATCCTACTCGATCTTTCCATGCCAAAGATGTCTGGCTACGAGTTTCTGCCAATCGTACGTGGCCTCGATCCCGAGATCCGAGTGGTCCTTGTCACCGGATATTCTGTCGACGAATCACAAACGATCGACGTTCACGCGATTGTGCAGAAGCCCTACAAATTTACGAATCTGGCGCGCACTGTGCGCGAGGTCCTCGACGCATGACATCCGGGCGCTCTCCCGGCAGTCTCGGCTGTATCAGGTTTCACCCTCTTTTCACCCCTTCTCGGAGATCGATCATGACACATATCGAAATGCTTGGAATCATCGCGGCCAGCGAACCTTCCGGTCCGTTGCCGGCCATGCCCATCGACGCAGCCGCGATCACCGCCGGCAATCCAGTCGCCCGCGGCGCGGTCCTCACTCAGTCTGCCGACAAAACGCAGTCCAGCGGTCTGTGGACCTGCGAGCCCGGCGAATTCAACTGGGACTATACCTGGGACGAGTTCGTCTACGTCCTGGAGGGGGAAGCCACGATCACCGAGGAGGGCGGCAAGAGTCATGACGTTGGCTCCGGCGACATGGCTCACTTCCCGCTAGGACTCAAGACCCACTGGAAGGTCAAAAAGGCGGTCCGCAAGTTCTTCGTGCTAAAGACTCCGGAGCCCCTCGAACTATAAACCTCGACGCTTCCGTTCTTTCGGCGTGGAGAGTGCCAACGTGAGCGACGACCCCTTCATTCACCCATCGGATCGCGGTGACCAGCAGCTGAACGCCCAGCAACGCCACTCCGAAGTCGATCCAAGTGTGTTCCGATCCAGCTCTTGCCAGCTGTTGCGGTACCCGAGAGGACACGCTGCGTTCAAATAACACGATCCGGAGTCCCGTCCACGTACGGTATCAGGGCAGCGTAACAGAATCGGTTCAGCGGTGTAAGAACACCCAGCTCCTCGCCGAGCCGCACCGCCGTACCGTTGAGGGCTTCGAGCTCCAGCCGCCGACCGTTGAGTAGGTCGGTGAGCTGGGAGCTCCGCATGGACGGCGCGGCGTTCTTTTTTATCAGATCGAATTGGCGCTGGGCGATTCCTTGCTCGAGGCCAATACCCCTGGCGTGGGCGAGCGCTTCGACCTCCTTCATGACGCCAAGCAGCAGCTCGCTGCATTCAGGAATCGCAAAGGCATTGCCGATCGGCAGGCGAAGTAGGGCCAGTACCCCCGAGGTAGCACAAACGGCCACAAACTTCGCCCAAAGCACGCGCAGCATGTTCGCGCTCAACTCCGATTGCAAGTCGGCTTCTGCGAATGTCGCTTGGAGTCGTTTGGTGCGCTCGCTGTCTCCGCCCTCGAGCTCACCGAACAGCAACGGTGCCTCCGAGTGCCCAAAGGTCACCACGCCAGGTTCGACGACGCTACCGTCGGCATAGGTTACACCGCCAATCACGGCCTTGTCGCCAACGATACGCGCCAGCTGGTCGCAGCTCGTCACTCCATTCTGAATAGGCAGTAGGATGGTGTCATCACCCACGAGGGAACGCGCCTGCCGTGCCGCCGTCTCCAGGTCATAGGTTTTAACGCAGAACAGGACGAGATCGACGGAACCCACTTCGGCGGGATCGTTGGTGGCAGGTATCTTCACCGTGGCCACTTCTTCGTCCAGATGCCGAAGCGTCAGCCCTTTTTGCCTAATCGCCTCCAGGTGGGCGCCGCGGGCAATAACCGAGACGTCTTCACCGGCAAGCTTCAGGAGCACGGCGTAGCGACCTCCAAGTCCACCTGGCCCCACGACTGCAATCCGCATGAGTTCCTCCCAGTTCCGTGAAACTTCAAAGACGGAACAATATACCAAACCGGCATCCATGGCGGCGCAACCGATGAAGCAGCACACACACCTGGCAGGCACAGTTCACCCGCTCAAGCAACGAAGTCTTATTCTGGCTGCGGAGTTGGACGGGTCCGCGCGTTCAGCTTCTTCACGTTTATTGGCAGCGAGGAGAACTTGATTGTTTTAACATTCAATAGGAATTATTAACGGAGTTGTCTGTGGTCGGGTCAAACGATCTGAGTCGGTCGCAAGGATGGCTTTGCCGTCTTCCCGTCGACGCCGCAGGCCGCAGCCATCGAGACCTACGAGGATCACCGTGTGGCGATGAGATTCGCGCCGGCGTGCCGGGGGTCCGCATCAACGATCCCGGCTGTGTGAGCAAGCCCTTCCCGACCTATTTCGAGGTGTGGTAAAATTTGAGGAGCTTGGTGAACAGTGGGGATAAGGAGTAAGTGGAGGAAAGAACAAGGTTGGCGGCTGACGGGGTCGCGGCCGCTCGATAGTGCCAAGTCTCAGGCGCCGGGGATCGTGCGCGTGCCTGGTGGGTTTCGGCTGTTCTATACGGCGGTGGGGCCGGCGAAGCCTTTCCCGATGTGTCAGGGGTATATTCTCAGCGCGTTTTCCGAAGACGGGCTCTCGTTTGCTCGGGAGCCGGGTATTCGCGTGGCGCCGCGGTCGGAGTTGGCGCATCTGGCGCTGAGGGCGATTGCGCCTTCCGTCGCGCAGTGTGACGATGGGCGGTGGCGGATGTATTTTGAGGCGCGGGGGATGGCCGGGGTGCCGACGGTGATTTGCAGCGCTATTTCCGAGGATATGTTGGAATGGGAGCTCGAGGAGGGGATACGGCTGCAGGGGCAGGGCAGTGTGAGGGCGCCGCGTTTTCTGCCGTTGGGCGAGAGTCAGGGGCGATTGTATTGTTGCGGGGAGGAGTACGATGCGGATGGGGCGGAGGTGCAGGGGGTGTTGAGCGGGTGGACAGAGGATGGACTGCACTTTGCACTCGACCCGGGGTATTTGTTGCAGCCGCTGGCGGTCGAACGCGAATCGGCGGGCTTTTCGGCGGCGGAGGTGATCCCGCCGGTCGGACCGGATGACGACTGGACGATGTTTTATTCGGCCTGGCAGGATGTGCCGCCGGGGATCGAGGCGCCCGTGCATCCGAGCTGCGACAGCGGTCTCAGCGAAGATTTCGCCGCCGCGTCGATTGCGTCGGATTTGGCGGGGTTTCGCTCGCGGATCTTTACAGCCTTTTCGCGCGATGGGGTGGTGTGGGAGCGGGGAGCCTGCGTGGTGGAGGGAGCAGGATATAATGCGGAGGGGATAGATGCGGTTCACGCGGAGGATATGTCTGTGATTGCGCTGGGTGAAGGTAGATATCGAATGTATTACGCCGCCTGCGGCACGGACGGCACTTGGGGCGTGGCCAGCGCGGTGACGGAGATTGGAGAGGAGAACTGATGGCCAAACTCGCTGCGAGCTGGAGGAACAAGACGCGCAGCTTTCTGCGGACAATCGGTTGAACAGAACATCCAATGGCAGAGGTGATGTCAGTGTCCGCTTAGAATCTCAGTTGGATGGTGGACCTTCACTCAGAATCTCGTGCCGATGATGGTCGACCCAGTACCCCCAAGCAATCAGCAGCCACTGGGCGTGACCCACCCAGGCAATCGTGGTAGGACTCTCCGGTGGAGGTCCAAAGACGTTGCTTAGATAAACCAGAAGCAGGAATCCGAGCAACGCCCATAATCCGATGGACCCAATCCGATCACGGGCATGAGTGCTGCGGAGATAGAGCCAGATGCCGCCTCCGAATAGCAGCAATTCGACTACCAGTGTTGCCCACAAGGAATTCCACAGGCCAAAACCAACCAGGGACTCGCTGCGGGATAAAGGGGGAGATCAGGACGGTGGGTCACCAGGTCGAGCAGCCAGTGACTCAGGACGGCTACCCCGCAGATGACGGCACCGAGCCGATGTCTCCGTGTCAGCAGATATGTTAAGGCGAATAGGACGGCCCAGCCCAGGACGGCCAGCAGGCTGTGGGAAATCGGATAATTGACGAAGTCGAGCGGCGTAACGCGTGTAATGCCGGGTGCGATCTCGACGTGCTCGAGTCCGACCAGGAGCAGCGAGGGCCACAGGAGATCGATGAATTGCGCTGCGAGAAAGAGGGTTCCCAGCGAAACGGCTGGAACCACCGTTTTTAGACCCAATCCGACGCCGAAGTGTCCGACAAACATGGCCATCCTCCTATCTTGAAGACTGGACCGAACTCACTCCTGTTGGTGACCGAATAACCACGCCACGCGTTGGTACGAAACAGCGTAATGAACGAAGGTCCCGCTGACCATGCCGACGGAACCTGGTGTCCATCCAAGATCATGAAAAGCCCATGCAGCGAGACCGTGAACAGCCACCTCGTAAACTAATCGTGACCAACCCGGAATCGCTACACGTGGTTGGGAGGCGCTCCTAATGCCAGGTCGCCATGGATCATCGGGCACACCTAAGATGGTCCACGTGGTGATAGTGCCAAGCGGCAATCCGACCATTAGGGCATAGCGGCCTGCACCGCTCCCCCGATCGTAGCCCCACGCACCAAAGGCACCCCATACTCCCAGTTCGAGGGCGAGGTGCAATGCCCTATTCCCGGGATGCTCTGTTAGATCCGAAAATCGTGGAGGGGAGACCGCTCCCATCTGCGTCGAAGTACTGCGCCAATCTACAACTGAAGTTTCGTCAGTCAATTCTTGTCTGAAGAAAATGCCATGCCGATTGGGAGGAGGCCGTCGATCGAGGATAAAGCGGCTGGAATGAAACGGCTCGGAGCTAGTCAGCTTCGTTCGGGCAAGCAGGGTAGGAATTTTCGAGGCTGGTCCATCCTGGGCTCGCAAAGAAGACGGCTGCAATAACAAGGGCACAGAGACCGTGGCGGAAAGCAACAGCCATTGGGCTAACCAATTGGTAGTGTGTGTGAAGCAACAGCCATTGGGCTAACCAATTGGTAGTGTTCCGCATAACCCTATCCCACTCTCCCCGTTCACCGGGCTCCTTAACAATTACCCTATCGACTGCGTTCATATGAAATGTATCGCGTGGATTGGTTCAAATTCTATAGATGCAGAAGCCACAGAACGCGTTTGTAAGACACCGCATAGTGAAAAACAGCCGCACCTCCAAAACCTACAGCAAGAGGTTTCGAGCCAATATCTTGAATCGCCCAGGTCGAAAACGTGAAAAAACCCACCTCCAACGCCAATCGCACGATCCCAGGCGTATGAACAACCGTGGTCCCTGACCGGCTCGGATCACCTTCAACGGCAAAAATGCCCCAGGCGGCTGCTGATACAAGGGGCACGCCTATCATCAGAGCATAACGTCCTGCACCATCTCCCTTTTCAAATCCCCAATATCCCATCGCTGCTAAACCCGATAACTCAAGCAGGCCGCGCAGAGCTAAATTCCAAGATTCCATACGGACCTTCTCGTGGTTTTTGGTGATGCCATCTTTCGGGCAAATAGAAATTCCAAGATTCCATACGGACCTTCTCGTGGTTTTTGGTGATGCCATCTTTTCCGTCCATCCGAGGCACGAATAGAGGTCCCGAAGCGTGATTCATGCTTGGGGGTTGCATTGCGATCGCTGGCTTCGATGGTTGCAAAAGTCCGCAATGGAGAAACCTGCTATTCTGCTGTATGGTGTGAACTACAGGAAGTCTACTAGGTCGTAGCACAGAGCGGTACGCGTCATTGAAAATAGAACCTGTGATTTCCTGTGTTCCTGCGCTTGAAGCAAGAATAGGAACGGCTATCAACAATCCGGCAATCTGAATTTTCATATACGAATGGGGCTCAAATTGAGATGGGTGTGACTCGCATCCGCCGCCGCCAGATCATCCTCGACAGCTATCAGACTGATCGACGACAATGCGGAGTGCACATCAACACTACCGGCCGGAGAGAAAATGTTCATTCGGGATACTTCTCCCGGATCTCAGCCTTGATCAGTTCCGCCAGGGGCCGGGCCCCGAAGGGCTCGAGCGGTTTCCCGTTGACGAAAAAGCCCGGCGTCTTGCGAACGCCCAGCGCCTCGGCATCGGCCAGATCCTGCTCGATAACCGCTGCGATGCGCGGGTCCTTCATATCCACTTTTACGCGCTCGACGTCGAGGCCTACCTCGGTCAGCAACTGCCAGACCGCGCCAAGCTGCACACGGTGGTGCCGAGTCCAGGTGTCCTGTCGCCGATAGAGCAACTCCAAGGTTTCCCAGAATCTTCCCTGTCTCTTCGCCGCTTCCAGGATGCGGACCGCCCCGTCGGCCCCCTCATGGAAGGGGGCATAGCGGATGACGAATCTGATCCGGCCCGGAAAGGCATCCATAGCCTCCTTGATGAATGGCGAGAAAGACGCACAAGTCTCGCACGCGGGATCTGTGAATTTGACGATGTAGACTTTGGCGTCGTCACTCCCGAGCGTGGGCGAATGAGGCCGAACGAACGTCGAGGCGTGCTCCTGAGCCATGAAACCGAGTTCTGCTGCCCGCCATGTCTTGTAGTACGAGGCGCCAAGAAAGAAACCCGCGATCAGGACAAGGCATGTTGCGGCGAACAAGAGGGGCTTCATTCGAGGCTTCTCCTCTTGAGGGTGATCAGGATGGACATCAGTGCGGTGAACGAGATCAGCGAAAGTAACGGGATCGACAGGAACCCGAACAGTTCCAGATACTCCTCTGTGCATGATACACCCTTGCCGCAGGGCTGCATGTTGGCCGGGATCAACTTCGCGTAGAGCAGGCAGTGGTACGCTGCCAGCAGCCAGCCAGCCGCCGTCAATGGCAAGGCGTATTTGACGACACGCCGGTCGAGCGGAAAGAGTCCACGCGCGAGGATGATGACCAGCGGGAACAGACATATCCGCTGGTACCAACACAGAATGCATGGGGCGAATTCCATGGCGTAGCTGAAGAACAGACTTCCCAGGGTCGATGCGAAAGCAATGAGCCAGCCGAGAAAGAGGAGGGTCCAGTCCGGATCGAGCCCCCACATGGAAGACCTGTGGACATCTCCATCCGGCAGCTCCGGCGCAGGTCGCTCTAGGTCAGTCATCAGTGGCTGCGTTAGCCGCCATGGTCCAGCATGAATAGCACCTTGGAGTCGAGCTCGCGGTCGATCTGGTACCTGTCCCCAGAGATCAGTGCTTTTTTATCCAAACCGCCGAAGATCCCCAATTGGGGGAATGCCTCGCGCACCAGGTCCACCTCAACCTCGCACAACACCGGTTCGAACAGCTGCAGGTAGAAGTCGACGAGATATTCGATCATGTCGCGGAGCATCTCGGGTTCGTCGTAGAAGGCCAAGAGCAATTTCTCGACCCCCAGAAGGTCGCGAGGGAAATCCCAAAGCCCGTTGAAGGCGAGTGCAAGCACGTAGTCCCGGTCGGCATATCTCCGCCTTAGTTGCTCCCACTCCCCAGGGAGGCGATGTTCCAGAGTAGGCTGCAGACGGTTCGCCTTGAGCTCTTCCCAGTCGTCGCGCGATTGGACCGGACCGCGGACGAAATAGGGTAGGGCCGACTTGTCTTTGTACTCTCGGCGCACAATGCCGTCTTCGCCCAGGTGCTCTATCCAGGTGCCGTGGTCCTCTACGAGACGGGGAGTGAAACCTGGGCATATCCCGCTGTTTACACGGAGGGTGCGGCGATATGGATCCAGACCAAAACGGTCCCAGGCATCGGCGTTGTCGGCGCCGTAAACTCCGGTGCCAGGCATGATTCCCTCGGGCAATCCCACCTTTCGGGGCAATCCTTCATCGTACCAACGCATCATGGTGCCGGCCCAGAAGCCGCATTCCCACAACAAGGTGCGGTCCGCGGCCCCGAACGTCATGACCCTGCAAAAGCGCTCTCTCGAATTCATCTCGACTCGCGACGATGTTGAAAATATTCACGTGGCTGACGGGGAATCACAAGGTATCTTCGATCTGGAGAACTGCAAATTGGGAACAGAGGCAATGCAGCTCAGTAAGGGACTGGCGCTTGAAAGATCAGCGGTCTGGGCGGACGGATCAATGAAATCGGAATCAGGAACATATGCGTTGATTCTGCAGAGTCGCCAAGAGACCAAGGTTCAGATAGGACGATGGCGCCAAATAGAGGTTGAGCAGGGCTATTACGTATATGTCGGCAGTGCGTTTGGGCCGGGCGGCGTGCGCAGCCGCGTAGCACGGCATTACCGCAGCGACAAGCCTTTGCGATGGCATATCGATTATCTACGCGAGCATTTGATCCCGTTGGCCGCGTGGTATAGCCACGAACCTGATCGGCTGGAGCATAGATGGGCTCACGTTTTCCGCCATATGGGCGATATGGTTCCAATTGAAGGGTTCGGCTGCAGCGACTGCAAATGTTACACACATCTTTTTCGGACATCGGAGCCGCCCGACTTGGTGCGATTCTCGTGTGCGGCCGGTCGCTGGGCGTGAATTTGATATCATCCGTGATTGCCGCGTCTAACAACAGTCTTCTTCCCATGCTCATCACCGGCGTCGCTGGCGTCGTCGGTTACAACGCCCTCGACTATTTCAGCAGCAAACATCCGGGCCAGGTGATAGGCACGCGGCGTATCGACAACTGGCGGTTGCGGGGCGACAACATTCGACCGCTCAACGCCTACGACGCGGATGGCATGAAGCGACTCTTCGACGTGCACGAGTTTGCCTCCGTGCTCAACTGTGAAGGCACCTGCAAACTCAAATCGTGTGAGTACGACCCGGACAACGCGCGCCGCATCAACGTCGGCAGTGTCAACGGCCTGCTCGGCGCGGTTGCGGAGGCGACCCGGATCGTCACCCTCTCAATCGACCTGGTGTATTCGGGTTCAGGTAGCGGAAATCACATCGAGGAAGATCCAACCGATCCGGTCACTGTCTATGGCGAGACGATGGTCGATGCCGAGCAGATGTTTACCCGCGAGCGCTCTGACGCCTGCATCCTGAGGATCTCCCTGCCGATGGGAGTCAGTTTCAACGGTCACGCCGGCGCCATCGACTGGATAGGGTCGCGCTTCGCCAAATCCCGGCCGGCGACCCTCTATTATGATGAGGTGAGGACGCCGACCTATACCGACTGTCTCAACCGGACGTTCGAGGCCGTCCTCGCCAACGACCTGTCGGGGCTCTACCACGCCGGAGCGCCGCGCCAGTTGAGCCTGTATGAAGTCGGCCAGGTTATCAACCGCCTGGGCGGCTACCCAGCGGACTGCCTGATGGGTCTACGGAGAAATGAAGCCGCCCTGATTCCACCTCGTGCCGGAAACGTGACTCTAAACTCCAGCAAACTGCGAAGGTCTCTCGGGTACGAGCCGTTCGATCCATGGCCGTTGTACGATGACCACGTCCCGACGCACCACGACTGGCATCGCGAACGGCGGCCCAACGAGCGCGGCTCACCGGCCTCTCTGTCAGAAGTGCTGGCGCGGAATCCGGGCCGCCGGCCGGCATGACGGTCCTAGCTGATTGCCATCGGCTTAATCTCTGCTCAGCACGTCCCTGATCGCAGCCATGTCGAAGCGCCCGGCCAGCTCGCCCAGGTGCTCGGCCAGACGCTCGCCCTTGCCGCCCAGCTGCGCCACGCGCGCGATCCCACGCCGCAGATCGGTAGCGCTCTGAATCTTGAGCGCCTCCTGCAGTTCGACGGCCAGCTCCTCGGGCAGTGCCACCCCGGACCAGTCGCTCAGCTCGCTGAGGTCACGTGCTGGCTCGGCGTCGGCAGACTCGAACTCGACCCCGAGCAGCTCGGACAGGGATCCGTAGATCTGCTCAGTGCGCAGCGGCTTGTCGAGGAAAGCGTCGAAGCCGTCGCGGAGAAAGGCGAGTCGTTGATGCTCGAACACCGACGCCGTGACCGCGACGATCTTCATGGCCTCGGAGCCGTGTTCTTCTACCAGACGGGCGCGCGTGTCGCTGCCGTCCATGCCCGGCATGCGGATGTCCAAGAAGACGATGTCGGGGCGCCGCTCGCGCACCGCCTCGAGCGCTCCCTGTCCGCTGTCCGCCGTCGCCACCTCGACGCCGATGCGCTCGAGCAGCTGTCTCAGGATGTCCCTGTTCGTTGCGATGTCGTCCACCACGAGGGCCGTGACCTCGAAGCCGGCAGCGAGGTGACTCACGCTGGTGGAGGCCTCCGCCCCCGGGCTCCGCGGCAGGTCGTCGACCGACGGTAGCTCCAGCGCAAAGAAGAAGCGCGCCCCTTCCCCCACGGTCGAATCGGCCTCGAGACTTCCGCCCATCAGCTCGACGTTGCGCCGCGCGATCGGCAGACCTAGCCCCGTACCTCCCAGCCTGCCGGTTCTGCGGTCCTGCTCGAACGGCTCGAAGATGGCCTCGCGCCGGTCGGGCGCGATCCCCGGACCCGAGTCGTGGACTTCGAAGCTGTAGCGCTCGCCACCTGCGGCCTGCACGCGCAGGACCACCTCCCCCTTTTCGGTGAACTTCACGGCATTGCCCAGCAGGTTGATCAGCACCTGGCGCAGTTTGCTCTCGTCCCCCCAGACATACGCGTCTGGAATATCGTCTTCGACGCGGAAGCTGAGCTTCTTCTGCCGGCAGCGTTCCTCGAACATCGTCGACAGGCTCGCCGTCGTGCGCTTCAAATTGAAGTTGATGGGATTCAGCTCCAGCCGACCCGCCTCGATCTTCGAGATATCGAGCACGTCGTTGATCAACCCCAGCAGGTGACTGCCGCTGTCGTGGATGGTCTCCACCGCGCGCCGCTGCGCCTCGGTGAGCTGCGCCTCTTCGCGCATGATCTGCGCGTATCCCAGGATGGCGTTCATCGGCGTGCGGATTTCGTGGCTCATGTTGGCGAGAAAGGTGCTCTTGGCCAGGTTGGCCTGCTCGGCCTCCTCCTTGGCCTCCATGAGCTCGACCGTGCGCTCCTCGACGCGCCGCTCCAGACCGTCGCGCGCATCGCTGAGCGAGGCGTCGCGCTTCTCGATCTGCCCCAGCATCTCGTTGTACGCCTGCGACAGCGCCCCGAGCTCGTCCTGACTCACCTGCTCGACGCGCTGGCTGTAGTCACCGGTCTCCGCCACGGTCCGTGTCGCCGTGACCAGGTCCAGCACCGGCCGCGAGATGGCGCGTTGCAGCAGCACGGCCAACAGCACGGAAAGCGACATGCCGAAGACGAGAACAAGGGCCGCGTCTTCGACATACTGGCTGATCGTCTTCTCCAGCTGACTGAGGTCCGCCCGCAGGAAGACCGTGCCGAGCTGCTCGTCGTTGCGGGTGATGGGCTCGAACAGATACACATAGCCGTCGCCAAAGGCGTGGCTGGCCCCGGCCGCCTGAGGCAACGCAAAGCCCTCGTCGCCGTCCCGACTGTAGGTGGCGAACACGGCGCCGGCCGCGTCGTAGATGCAGGCGTTGGCGATATCCGCCTCGACGAGCAGCGAGCCCAGGATCTCCTCGGCCGCGGCATCGTCCATGAAGACCAGGGTCGAGGCGCTGGTGTGGCCGATCAGCATCGCCGTCGACGACAGGCGCGTCACCATACCGGTGCGGAACTGGCCGATCTCGTTGAATACGAAGGCGCCGCTGCCCAGGGCGAGTACGACGAAGGCCGTCAGCAGCTGAATGGTGATCAGCTTCACCCTGATGGTCATGGCGTCTCGCCTTTCGCCTCTGTTCCGGGGATCAGCGTGGCCAGCTTGAGCAGCTGTGAGCTGGCCTGCAGTCCGGCCGCGCGCAGGACGGCCGTGTTGATCTCGAACTTCAGCTTGCCCTCGACGACGACGAAGTTGATCGCCACGCCGCGCGCCGCCAGGCCGGGGGTGTCTGACACAGTCAGCACGTCACTCGCCCCCAGCCGCGTCTTGAGGTCCGGCAGCTGCTCAGCAAACCCAGCGGTGACGAAGAGCATCTCACACGTTTCTATTTCATCCAGCTTCTCATAGACGGCGACGCCCAGTCTTTTGCCCGCGACCTTCTTCTTCGTGGCGATCTCGCTCAGGAGTTCCTGCAGCGGGCTTTGACCCAGAATGCCGATGGTGAAGACGCTGTCGTCCGGCTGCTCTCCCGGCCACGCGATGTACTCGGCAAAGCTGTACATGAAGACGGCCTTGAAGCGATCGAGCCGCGCGCCCTCCTGTGCCCGCGTCGGCGCGGCGAGGCCCGCCCAGAGCGCGCACAGACACAGCACGGCACCCAACCCCAGCCGTCGGCGACGGCGTTCCCACTCGACAGACGTCAGAAGGCCTCTCAGTAGTCCATCGTCAGCTGCAGAGACGCCGAGCGTCCCGGCTGCGGAATCAGCGAGTTGCGGAATCCCAGACTGCGCTCTGTGAAGTCGTCGCCGCTGTCGGCCTGCTCGACGCCCGGGTGGAAATACTCGCTGTCGAGCAGGTTGAGGATCTTTAGCGTCGCCCGGAACGGCTTGTAGCTGTAGCTCACCGCGCCGTTGAGCACGACGTAGGCGTTCACTTCCTGCCCTTGAGCCCGCAGCGGGTTCTGCGAGTAGAGCTTGCGGCTGCTGACGTAGTTAGCCCGCAGGTTCAGATTCCAGCCGTGCTGCGCCGGCATGTTGAGGCCGATGTTGATCTTGTGCGGCGCGATGTCGCCGAGATCCGTGTCGCCGTCTTCCCAGGCGCCGGTGGTGTGGTTGAAACGCGTGCTGCTGGTGACGTCCGTGAAGGCGTAGTAGAGATAGCCGCAGAGGTCAGCGGCGCCGGCGATGGCGTTCGGCAGCGAGAACCGTCCTCGGTACTCCAGCCCGCGGACGTCGCGGCTGCCCGCGTTCTCCGCCTCCTCCTTGATCACGTCGTCGTAGTGTGAGAAGTAGAGCGAGGCGTCATGGAAGATCCGGCCCGTCTGATACATGGCGATGAGCTCGATGTTGCGCGCCTTCTCCGGCTCGAGATCGGGGTTGGCGGCGCGCCCGTTCCAACCGCCGTAAACCTGGATGGGGGCCGGCTCCTGGAAGGCCTCGCCATACAGCACCTTCAGCGCCCCCCGTGGCGAAAACCTGTACACCGCCGATAGCCGCGGGTTGAACGAGCTGCCGTACTCGGAGTTGTCGTCGAAGCGCAAGCCGATGTTGAAGCGCAACGGCGCCAGGTCCCAGATCCCCTGAGCGAAGCCGCCCGTGTCCTCGGTGATGACCAGATTGTTGGACGGCATCTCGAGGTTGGGCGGCGGCGGCACCGTATAGGTGGAGTCCGAGCTGTGGCCGATCCCCACCCCGAAGCCGTGAGGTCCGGGATCGTCCGCCGGCGCGGTCGAGCTGAAGGCGTTCCAGTAGCCGGGAATATCGTACGCCTTGGTCAGCTCCTTGCGCTCGAACTTCAGCCCTCCCGTGAGCACCACGGCGTCGCTCACGGTGGCCTCGAACTGCTGCTTGAACAGCCAGCTGTTGCTGATCGAGTTCCAGTTCGTGGCGCTGATGAACGAGTAGCCAGCCATCCCCTCGCGCCAGTCCGGCAGCGCCTCGGGCCAGCCCCCCCAGGTGCGGCTCTCGCGATAGGACAGGTGGAAAGTGCTCTTCAGCCGCTCCTCGAGCTGGCGCTCGGACTCCGCGTAGACCCGGGTGCCGTCGGCAT
Organism: Candidatus Latescibacterota bacterium; assembly: GCA_965217095.1. GTDB lineage: Bacteria > Latescibacterota > UBA2968 > UBA8231 > UBA8231 > CAYNZV01. Next base: position 2,348,909 of record OZ244235.1, on the reverse strand, counting down.
TCCAGAAGATGTTGTTCTGCACCCGGTCCGCGACGTATTGCGGCCCGTACCCCTCCTTCCTCTCCCATTTCGAGAAGCCGAGCTTTGTTCCCTTGTAGCTGACATTGCCGAGCACGCCATTGTCGTCGGTGGGGTCGTAGTAGCTGCCGAATTCGCGATCCCGGTGCTCGACGTCCAGCAGTGGCCCCCAGATCTTCCTGTCGGCGTACAGCGCGTTGTCGATGAAGCCGAACTCGCCCGACAGATCGGGCTCGTCGCTCCGGAAGACGCGCCCCGAAAGACTGTAGGCCAGGTCGCCTGTATTGCCCTGGATGGCCGCGTCGATGCCCTTCGCCTGGTGGCTGCCGCCGTGCACGCGGATGCTGCTGACCGTCTCCCCTGCCGCCAGATCGCCGCCGTCGCGAGTGACGATATTGACGATGCCCAGAAAGGCGTTGGGCCCGTAGATCGCCGATGCCGGACCATACAGCACCTCCACTCTCTCGATGCTGGCGATCGGGAAGCGCCGGCTGAATACGGCCTGGTGCGTCCACAGGTGGTTGTCGACCTTGCCGTCGATCATCAGCAGCGTGCGCTGCGTCGAGGGATGGCGATAGCCGCGCTGGTAGGCGTAGAGATAGGGGATGCCGTTGGCGAGAATGGTGTCGAAGCCCGGCAGGTCGATCACCACCTCGGCCAGGTTGGTGTAGCCGCGCTGCTCGATCTCCTCGGCCGTAACCACCACCATCGCCGCCGGTGCGTCGAAGATGCTCTCGTCGATACCCGAAGCCAGCGATACGTCCATCTCCATGAGCTCGGCCAGGGAGAACTCGAGCAGCTCGGTCAGCTCCTGCGCCGACGCCGACGTCGTACAGCATACGGCGATCGCGGTCAGTGCACAGACCGCCCTTCGCCGGAGGCTCTGCATCGGATTGGCTACGGATAGCGGGGCCATAGGCTCGGTTCCTCGTGACGACAGAAAGCAGTGCAGCTGGGTTAGCTTTCATAGGGTAACGAGATTCCGTACCAGAGCCAAGTTTGCGCCCCTCTCCCCCGGCGACCACGTGAAGGGGCGCTTGTTCGAGCACACCCGAGGAGATTCCCTAGCAGCGCTGGCGTCGCGGTACAGGGGGTGAGTGCGTAAGGGGATAGTCGAAAACAAGGAAAGGGGACCTGAGGTTGGCAACTCAGATCCCCTTCATATTGGTAGCCCGTAAATGACCCTCAATGCACTAGTAAAATGTCCTCACAATCAAGTCTCGTTGCCCGGTTATACAGTAGGAGTACGTCCTCTCGGCCCCCTTTGACACGCAGTGGGTCTGTGGTGCGTGCGTCCTTGACACCTCTACAAAACAGGTCATTTTCAACATCGATGAATTCGGAGACGTCACAGAATCGATTCGCCGTTGTCCTGTGCGCAGTGTTGCTGGCCGGTTTGCTGACCGGCCAGGGAATCCTACGGGATTTCGTGTTGTGCCTGGGCACGGATGGCCACGTCGCATTGGAGCTAGCCACCGGTCCCGGTGGAACTTGCGAGACGCGTTCTTCTCAGGAACCGGTCCGTGGTGAGCTCAGTCTGCAGTGGGCGTCTGACAACCGTCTGGGACAGCACTGCGGCCCCTGCGAAGATTTCATTCTCGCGCGGACGAGCCCCACCTATTCCGAGCCTTCCCGTTTCCAATTCAGCGTTAGCGCTGCTTCACAAGAGCCACTTGCGGCGGTATTCCAGTCGTCCGCCGCGCACAGTCGATCGGTCAAGCCTCTTGATCGATTCCATCATCGAGGCCCACTTCCCTCGAGCCTGATTGCTCTTCGCAGTACGATCCTGCTAATCTGAGCAGTTCCTCCCGCGCCATCGGCGCAGTCCGTTCTACCATCTCATTCACACCCTGTTGCCTGTAGATAACAGGCCAGCCGTCTGTCGCGTACGCGGCCTCGCATGGTCGCAGTGTATCTCGTGGAGGACTCTATGTACGCCAAACATGCCGTTCTGGTATGCCTCATTCTGATCCCATGGCATCCATCGGCCCCCGGAGCGGAGGAAATCGGATTGACGCGCCAGGATGCCATCCGAATCGCCCTTGAAAGCAATCCACAGGTCGTCGCCGCACGGGCGGAATGGGAAGCGGCGAAAGCGCGAGCGGTACAGGCCGGCGCCTTCCCCGATCCCGAGCTTGAGCTCGAATATGAAGAGCTGCCGGGAGCGACCGATCTGGGAGCGTTTGGAGAACGCAATCTCGGAGCGACTCAAGCCGTCGAGTTTCCCCTCAAGTGGTGGCGGCGCAGGCGCGCCGCTCAGCAGGCCGCGCACGCTACGCAGTTTTCCGTATTGGAAGCGACCCGTCAGGAGATCAGACTGCGTGTCAAAACGGCGTACGACCGGGTGCTGCTCAATCAAGAGCGACTCGAGTCCAGCAGGGAAAACCTCCGACTGATTCAGAGTTTTCTCACAAAGGCGCGGCTGCGAAGGGAAGCCGGCGATGTGCCATCTCTCGATGTCATACGGGCTGAAGTCGAGACGGGTAGGGCGGCCAACCGGCTCTCTCAAATCCAGAACGACCTGGACGATGCTCGGGCGAGCTTAAACGCTCTGCTTGGGAGGGATATCAGGACGCCGTTCCTGCTCGCCAGCAATCTCGACTATCAGCCTTCCTCCCGGAAACTCAGCGATCTGGAGGAACTTGCCCTCAAACGCCGTCCGGAGATCCGCGGCGCCGACTCCTCCCTCGCCAGTGCGCGCTCCCAACAAGGCGCCGCTCGCGCTGCTCTGCTTCCCGACGTGAGCGTCGGCGTCTTTCGACAGACGGTCGATGCGCCTACGGGGAAGGAAGACTTCTGGCGCGTCGGGTTCGGCTTGGAGCTGCCGCTGTGGGGAGCTGTCAGGCAGCGTGGAGAGCTGGCAGAAGCAAAGGCTGCTGCCGCCCAAGCAGCCGCCGAAGGGGCCGGAGCTCGACTGCAAGTCTTGCTGGATGTAGAGCGAGCGTTATTGCAGTTGAGGAACGCGGAAGAACAGGTGCAGCTGTTCCAGGGCACAATCGTGGCCGCTGCCGAGCGCGCTTTTGAAGTCGCCAGTCGCAGCTACCGAGAAGGCAAAGCCACTTACCTGGACGCGCTGGAAGCACAACGGTCGCTCATTGAAGTGCGAGAGGAATATGCGAGCGCACTTTTCGACCACCGTGCCGCACTCGCCATGACAATGCTAGAATCGGGCCACGGGAGGGGAGCTGGCCGAATGAGGCGCAGAAGTCAAGAGATGCGAGGAGATATACCATGACCAGGTTCATGCCCGTCGGTGCAGTCCTAACAAGCATCGCAAGCGCGGCCATGCTGTCGTTGGTCGTCCTGCCGGGTGCGACAATGGCCGACGAAACGGATTCCATGCGCGGGAGGCGCGCGAGCCATGACACTCATGGCGCAGAAGAGAACATCGTACACCTCAATGCCGAGGAGTTGAAGGAATTTGGTGGAACTGCCGGGTGAAATCGCGATCGACCCCGACCGGCTGGCTCACATCGTTCCCAGAGTGGCCGGTGTGGTGCGCCAGGTGGACAAGAAGCTCGGCGATCGAGTGCGGGCCGGCGAATTACTCGCTGTACTGGACAGCCGGGAGCTCTCAGAGCTGAAGTCCGCCTACCTAGTCGCCCGAGAACGCGCAAAGCTGGCCGACGCGACGTTCAGCAGGGAAGAGAAACTGTGGCAGGAAGAGATCTCGTCGGAGAAAGAGTACCTGGAAGCGAGACAAGCCCTCGCCGAAGCGCGGATCGAGATGCGGTCGGCCGAGCAGAAGCTCCACGCCCTCGGGTTCTCGGATCGATACTTGCAGGAACTGAGCTTCGCTGCGGATGAGCTTTTCACACGCTATGACATGATCGCTCCCTTCGATGGCAGGATCATCGAAAAGCACATCACGTTTGGAGAAATGATCCAGGATGACGCCGAAGCGTTCGTCATCGCCGATCTGACCTCGGTATGGGCGGTTCTGACGGTATACCAGAAGGACCTGGCCCGCATCGCTCTGGGCCAGCCAGTCAGAATTGCGGTCGGCTATGGTGCGCCCACGGTCGAGGGTTCGATCGCGTACGTCAGTCCAGTTGTGGACGAGGCTACCCGAACCACTCAGGCACGTGTCGTGTTGCCCAATCCTGACGGTGGGTGGCGGCCGGGATCCTTTGTGATCGGAAGCTGGGCTGCAGAGCAGTTCGACGTTGGGTTGCTGGTACCGACATCCGCCGTGCAGATGATAGAGGGTAAGACATCCGTATTCATCGAAACCGCAGAGGGATTTGAGCCACACCCCGTGCAAGTGGGACGAACGAACGAGACGCATGTTGAAATCACGGCCGGTCTGATGCCGGGCCAGCGCTACGTCGCCTCAGGTGCCTTCACACTGAAGGCGCAGCTGGCCAAGGGCTCGTTCGGCGATGGCCACGGACACTGAGGGGATCCCATGGTAGACCAGATTATCCAGTTCTCACTCAGGAATCGTCTGCTCGTGGCCGTCCTGGGCGCGCTGCTCATGGGCGGCGGATATTACAATTATCGTCAACTGCCAGTCGATGCCTTTCCTGACGTTTCTCCGAATCTGGTGCAGGTTTTCACCGTCACGGAAGGATTGGCGCCGGAGGAGATCGAGACCTACGTGACCTATCCGGTCGAAACGGCGATGAACGGTCTGCCGGGGGTCGAACGCGTCCGCTCGGTTTCGAATTTCGGTCTTTCAGTGGTCAACATCTATTTCGAAGACGGGATGGATATCTACTTCGCCCGTCAGCTGGTCAACGAACGGCTGCAGGAAGCGCGCGAACAGATTCCGGAAGGGTTCGGGGAACCCGAAATGGGTCCCATCTCCACAGGGATGGGACTGATACTCTTCTATTACCTGGAGGATGACACCGGTCAGTATTCCCTGGAAGAGCTGCGCACAATCCAGGACTGGCTCGTCAAATTCCAGCTGCAGACTGTGCCCGGAGTGACCGAGGTGCTGGGCATCGGAGGCTACGAGAAGCAGTACCACGTGGTCGTGGATCCCAATTCTTTACTGCGCTACGATGTGGCTATTCAGGACATCATAGAGAGGATCGAGGCCAACAATCTTAATGTCGGTGCCCAGTTCATCGAGAGAGATGCGGAAGAGTACGTAGTCCGTTCAGTCGGTCTGGCCTCCAGCATCGAGGATATCCGCAACATCATCATCAAAGCGGAAGGTGGTACGCCGGTTTTTCTGAGCGAGCTGGCCGATGTGCGTGTCGGCGGAGCCATCCGCCGGGGCGTGCAGACGGCCCATGGCGTCGGCGAAGTGGTGTCCGGCATGGTGATCAAGCTGTTCGGCGCTAACTCCTCCTCGGTGATCGAACGAGTAGAAGCGAAGATGGTGGAGATCAATCGCATTCTGCCGGAGGGAGTGCGGATCGTTCCTTACTATGAGCAAAAGACTCTGGTAGCAGCTTGTGTGGCCACAGTGACCAACGCCCTCGTTGAAGGCATCGGCCTGGTTGTCGTCGTGCTGCTCGTCTTCATGGGCAGCGTGAGACCCAGCCTCGTTGTAGCTCTGTGTATACCCTTTTCGCTGTTGTTCGCCACGCTGTGGATGAACTACCTCGGGATGTCGGCCAATCTCATGTCCATGGGTGGTCTGGCTATCGCCATCGGCATGATGGTGGACGGCACGATCGTCGTCGTCGAGAACGCCGATCGCATGCTGCGGCAGGCTTCCGACGATGATTCGCGCCTCAGTGTGATCGGGCGAGCCTGCATGGAAGTCGGCAGGCCGATCCTGTTCGCCATCACCATCATCATCATCGTTTTCCTGCCGCTTTTCACGCTCCAGGGTGTCGAAGGGAAGACCTTTCGGCCACTGGCTTATACCGTGGCGTTGGCCATGCTGGGCTCGCTGGTGTTTGCGCTTTTTGTGGCCCCGATGCTGGCTAGCCTGGTGATGCGCTCCACCAAGAGTTCGGACGGGGCAGAGGGTCGAGGAGAGAACCGCGTCGTGCGCGCTCTGGTCGATGCCTATCAGCCTCTCATTTCACACTTTGTCCGCCATCGCGCTCGAGCGCTGGGTCTGGCGGGGGCACTACTGGCGATCGGTGCCTTCCTGTTTCCTCGTTTGGGATCGGAATTCACACCTGAGCTGCAGGAGGGGACCATGGTCCTGCGATTAACCATGGCGCCGTCAATTTCCTTGAAGGAGAGCACGCGGATCACCCTGCTAGTCGAGCGCCGCTTGATGAGGATGCACGAGATCCGGGGAGTCGTCTCGCGTATCGGCCGCGGAGAAATTGGAGCTCACACCGACCCGATTAACAATGCCGAGATGTACATTCTGCTCAAGCCGCGGTCGGAGTGGCGCCAGGCGAGCAGCCAGCAGGAACTGCAGGACGTCATCCGCGACCATCTCGGTGAAGTGCCCGGCGTACTGACGAACTTCACTCAGCCGATCGCCATGACCATCGACGAACTTATGGAGGGCGTCCGCGCCGAGCTCGCCGTCAAACTCTTCGGCGACGATCTGGAGCTGTTGAAAAGCAAGGCGGAGGAGATCGCCGCGGTGGTTGGCCAGGTCGTAGGAGCAGCCGACGTGCAAGTAGACCAAGTCAGCGGCACACCGCAGTTGCTGGTTCGCGCCGACCGTCAGGCAATAGCTCGTTACGGCATCAACGTCGCCGATATTCAGGAGGTGATTCGAGCTGCGGTCGGGGGTCAAACAGCCGGCCAGGTGTTTGAAGGCGTGCGCCGGTTCGACATCCTGGTCCGGTTCGCGCCAGAGTACCGCACCACGAAGGAGGACATCTCGCAGATCCTCGTGCACGGACCGGATGGCCTGAAGGTGCCCCTGAGTCAGCTGGCTCGTATTGAAGAAATCGTCGGCCCCAGGCAGATCACGCGGGAGAACAGTCAACGATTCATCGCAATACAGTGCAATGTGACCGACAGGGACATCGGCACTTTCGTTGAGGAAGCCCAGCAGGCCATCGACGCCCGGATCAAACTGCCACCGGGATATCTGGTGACCTGGGGCGGGCAGTTCAGAAATCAGCAGCGGGCGATGCAACGTTTGTCGGTCATCGTGCCACTGACGGTGTTGCTGATCTTCATCATGTTGTACTCGGCGTTCAACTCGCTGAGGAGCGCGGTACTCATTATTCTCAACGTCCCATTCGCCCTGACCGGCGGCATTGTGGCGCTGTTCGTGACGGGTCTGTACCTCAGCGTACCGGCGACCGTGGGTTTCATCGCCTTGTTCGGTGTGGCGGTGTTGAACGGCGTCGTCATGGTGAGTTACATCAACTAGTTGCGCGACGAAGGGATGGCGCTGGAGGAGGCCGTGATTCAGGGCGCCAAGCTGAGGCTCCGGCCGGTGTTGATGACGGCGCTGGTGGCCAGCCTGGGGCTGGTTCCGCTACTGCTCTCGTCGGGTGTGGGATCGGAAGTGCAGCGGCCCCTGGCGACCGTTGTCGTGGGTGGGCTGTTTACGTCGACCTTGTTGACGTTGCTCGTACTGCCGACGCTGTACGGATGGTTTGAACACAGGAGGGAAGGGTTGAAGACATGATGTAAGGGAATGTCGGCAGGCGGAAACGTTCGGATTCTAGCATGGCTAACGATCCTTCGACATGCGTGCTTCGTCCCGCACACCGGATCCCCGTCCCGGCGGAGCTGCGAAACTGCGCGACAACGTTTGTAGATAAGAAACCGAAGGGGTTCAGAATGTATCATTCTTCCCATTCGACGCGCGCGTCAGGAGACATGTCATGATCATCGGCCTGTGGAATTATGCTGTGAAAGCTGCGGATCTCGAGAGCACCACCGCGTTCTACATCAAGCACATGGGCGCCGAACTGCGGATGCAAGGCGAGGTCTTTGGCTGTCAGTACAACTTCGTTCGACTGGGTGATACGCGCGTGCTCATCTTTGACCGAGCGCCTTATGAAGAGCAGCATGGCATGAACTTGCCACCCGGCTTTCTCCATGTGGTCTACGAGGTGGATGACCACGAGAAACATGTGCAAATGCTCAGGGAAGGAGGGGTGCGTTTCTTGATGGAGCCCCAGGAGATCGAAACTGAGATCGGTAAGCGCAAGATTGCCTTCTTTGAAGATCCCAATGGCATCCGGACAGAGGTCATGCAGATCATCGAAGATTGGTCAGACGTGTGAGGGAGGCAGGGTGTCGAGTGGCGGAGTGGGAGGGCGCAGTCGAAGATGCCCTAGGTGCTCCTGTAGCTTTTCCTGTTTCTCAGCGCGGGTGCCACACAGCATCCCAAAGGGTGCTGTGTGCTTGTGACCGATGGGAACACATCACAGACCTGCACACACGAGCCGACGCATCGTGACCCGATACATCGCCCTCCCGTTAAACCTTTTCAGACGAAGCCACCCAGCGGGCACCGCGCTGCACGACCTCCTGGAAGCTCGGATTCTGTAGCACCTCCATGTCATGACCGAGGGTGAAATAGAAAACGCGTCCCCGACCATAGGTATGGGTAAATCCCATCACGTGCGTTTCGTCCTTCGTGGGATCGAAAGCCTGCATAAAATGATGCGATCGCGCTGGGTCATGCTTTAGGTAATACAACTCATCTGTCACGACAAAATCCGCAATCCCGTTTGTGATCGGATGATCGGAATCGAGGATACTCACCGTAAAATCCATGTAGCGGCTGTGGCCGTCGAAGTACGCGTTAAGCATTCCGTGATAGCCGCTATTGTCGCGAAACGACGCCGCCGCGGTATGAAGACCGAAGAAACCACCTCCTTGACGGATGAAGTCGAGCAGTCCCGTCTCCTGAGGCTCGGGGAGTTCGCCCACATCGGTGAAGAAAAGGACCGCTCGGTACAAGTCAAGGCCGCCGGCGACGTTCTCATAGTCCTGCGAAAAACGCTTCCATCCCATTGGCGCCGGATAACAACTCCGAGAGAAACTTGCCATGACTCACGTGGTCGTGGTAGATGCCCTCTGTGCCAACGAATACCAGGACGTTTGTTGTTTCCATGAGTTTCGAATCCGGCGGCACGAAGTTGCGGTAGCTCATCGAGTTCAGGTAGCGGCGCGAACGACGAAATACCCAATGACGAATGACGAATGAATGTCGAAATCCGAATGTCGAAGTCGAAGATCCGCTTTGTCAATACGAATTGGCTAACGAAGGACGCGCGGTAAATGCCAGTATCCGCTCGACGACAGCGCCGGCCGCGAGCAGCGCTTGATCGTGCATACGGCGGCCAACGAGTTGCAGTCCGAGCGGCAGGCCGTGTGCATCCAAACTCATGGGCAACGTCAGTGTGGGGCATCCCACGTACGTCCAGGGTAAGTTCATGCGCGGCTCGCCCGTGCTGTCCAAACCACGCGGCGCAGAACCGACGGCCGATGGCGTGAGAAGCACGTCGTAAGTATCAAACAGTTTGTCGATTTCTTCGATCGTCCGGCGACGGTGTTCCTGTATTCGCTCGATTTGGCTTTCTTCGACTTGTCGACCACGTTCAATAATATCGCGCAGCTTGGGCGTATAAGCCTGCCCGTACTGTTGAAAAAGATCAGTGTGGCTCTGGGCGCACTCTGCGGCGACCAACGTCCAGTGGTTCTCGTATGCATCGGAAATCGAAGCGGGCAACGCCAAGTCACTAACGTCATGTCCAGCATCTGATAATTGGCCGGAGGCAGCCTGGAGCGCCTGTGACATCGACGTCTCAGGCGGGTCGCATCGCATGTCTTGTACAAACGCAATCCGAAGCGACGGTCGCGCTTCTTTGACGGCTTCGCCGGTAAGCGACATGAAGACGGTCTGGACGTCTCGCACATTTGTGGCGAAGACACCGACCGTATCCACGCTGGGCGCAAACGGAAAAACGCCTTCGATGGGTAATCGTCCGAAAGTGGGCTTAAATCCCACGACACCACAGAAGGACGCCGGTCGATTCACAGAGCCGACGGTTTGGGAACCCAACGCAATGCGCGCCATACCGCTGGCCACGGCCGCGGCTGATCCGCTACTCGATCCGCCCGGTGTATGGTCCAAGTGCCAGGGGTTTCGTGTCGGACCGGGATCAGCGTAAGCGAATGTCGTGGTGACGGACTTGGACATGACAAAGGCACCATGTGACAACAGCGCCGCCACGACGGCTGCGTCCCGAGGCGCCGGCTCGGCCGGTACAAAGTCGGCATTGCAGCCCGTAGGCACCTCTGCCAGATCGATGATGTCCTTCACGGCAACAGACCAGCCATTCAGTTGACCATCGGCCGCTGCGCGCCAGCGCTGGCGTGCCGTCGGTTCATCCCAATCGACCAACGCGTGAACTTCTGGCTCCCATCGTTGAATGGCCGCGATCTGACTTTCCACTCTTTTTCGTTCATATCGGATCCATCGGGCGGCGAGAATGGGCAGAAGGACGGCCGCAAGACGACGACATCACCTTAGTGGCGTTGAAGGCGAAGTAACCTCTTAAACCCTCCATCGATCCTCCGTACGTACCAGAACCAGGTAGTCTCGGCCCTGCCGACTCACATGGCGAACTACAGGGCCAGAAACCTCCCGAATCGCGCCAGGGTATTCGAGAGTCCGTCGCTCCTCATCGAATTCCTTGAGGATGCTTTCGAGGTTCACCGTCTTCTCATTGGGTGATTCCATGTGGTTCTGTGGCGTTTTCATGAATCGATCGGATTGGAAAAGGGCCATCAGGCCGCCAGGATCGTTTCGACATATTCGCGTTGCGTTCGGGCTGCCTCTGCCGGGTCGGCCCAGGTGACGCCTTCGAGTTCAACGACCAGGGTGCCGTCGTATTCGGCCCCTCTCAGGGTGCGAATCAGACCTTCGAAGGGAAGGTCGCCTTCTCCGAAGGGCACCGGTTGATCTCCCTGCTGGTCCCTGAGGTGGACCAGGCCGATTCGGTCGGCAAAGGTTTCGGCAAATTGAAGGATGTCACCGCCGGCGGAGAGGAGGTGTCCGGTGTCGAGGAGGATTCTGACGCGGCCGTCCAGGTGGGGCATGACGGTCTGGTAATCGGCCAGATCCTGCAGGCGGCTGCCCATGTGGTTTTCCAGGTTCAGAGTGACGTCCGGGACCCGTTCCAGGAGCTGGTTGACACCTTCGATCAGGTCCTCCTGGGCTTCCTGCGTTCGGGCGCCCCCTTTGAGATTGGCGGTTTTGAGGCCGAGCGCCCGGGCCAGGTGGATGTCCCACTCCACCTGGCCCAGGTTGTAGGGCAGGTTGCGTTCGTCCGAATCGGCTTTGCGGCCGGTGAGAGTGACACCGGCCGCTTGAAGACATTCGCGGACCATCCGGACCGAGGTGTCGGGATGGATCGGACTGCTTTCGGTCCAAGCCCGGAAGAGTTCGATTTTGCCAAAGCCGGCGTTTTTGGCCATTTCGAGGGCGTCGGAGAGGAGGGCTTCTGGACAGACGGTCGGGCTGAAGCTCAGGTTCATGGTAGCTCCTGTGAAAGGTCGTAGAGGTGACCGGGCGGGCGACCCCTTGAACCATGATCGGTTTATTCGATCCCTTCGTAGTATTCCCAGATGTCGTCGGGGCTTTCGAAAAGGATGTCGTCGTTGTCGATCCGGCGCAGGCGGCTGATGAGGGCCATCCGGATCTCTTTGCCGTAGTTCTGGCTGCCGGTGTGCACCAGCTGTCCGTGCCAGAAGCAGACCGTTCCGGGCGGGCCGGTGACCTCGACCGCTTCGGGCATGTCGAAGATGTCGCAGGCGTTGGCGTTGCCGCCCTTCAGGCTGGGCAGGGCGTGGGTCTTGAAATATTCTGCGGCCTGCCTGTGGGTGCCGGGGAACAGGGTGAAGCCGCCGGTCCTGGGTTCGACGTGGTTCAGGTAGAGGATGGTGCCCAGGCTGAATTTGTCCACGGTGCCTTCCGGCACGCCGTTGGTCGGGGTGTAGTAGCCGTCCAGGTGGCCGCCCGAAGCGGGTTTCCAGTCCGATCTGCCGGTCGGAAACCGGAAGTGGGGGCCCGGTCTTCCGTCTTTGCGGAGTTTCCCCTTGCCGACGATCTCTTCGGCCATGTCGAAGATGGGGGACTCGTAGAGGGTGGCCAGGATTGCCGGATGGTCTCCGACGGGAGGATTGCGCGGGCCGGAGTCGATCCAGGTTCCGGGGTCGTCCCGGTCGCATTCGAGATGCTCCCAGATCACATCGAGCGCATTCTGGAGCTGTTCCTCGGTGAGGGTGTCGTGCTTGACCAGATAGCCGTTCTCTTTAAAGGTGGCTTTGTCGTCAGATGTAAGATAGGGCATCAGAAGTGTCTCCCCGGCGTTGCCATTCAGATGGGTCTGTGTCGTGTTACTTAAGTTCCATGCTCGGCCAGATTGCGTTCCGCGTCTATGGATCTGGCCCGCGTGCGTTGATTGAGAGAAGAGTGTTCCGTAGGAATCCGCCTTCCTGCGTTGACCGCTCTTCAAAAGTTTATGAAGATGCTGCTAACGAATAGAAGGATTCTTACGGGACAATATTCTCTTAATACACGAAGGTGCATCATGGGGAAACAGAAGGAAATCAGAGTGGTGATTGTGCGCCATGGTGAGGCGCGTGGCGAGGCACGATCAGGAGAACTAGGCCGTCCTCTCACGGCACTGGGGAGAAAACAGGCCGAAAGAGTGGCTAAACGACTGTCAAAAGAACAGTTCGATCACATTTATACTAGCGATCTTTCACGAGCATACCACACCGCCCTAGCGATTAGGAAATTTCACAAGACCACGCCGCTTACGGTGACCAAAGACATTAGGGAAGTGACTAACTTCCATCATCAGCCTGGGCGCAATCCGCGCAGGAAGGAGTTGCAGGCAGTTGTACACCGCGAGCGAGAAGCTGTTGAACGCTTTTTGCGGCGTCTCCTCAGACATCGCTCGAGCGAGCAAGTATTGCTCGTTATCCATGGTAACCTCATACAGTTTTTGCTAGCAAGGTTGGCAGGGATAAACGCTAAAAGATCGATTCCAGTCGGCGCGAGTAATACTTCAGTTACCATTCTGACCTTGCGGGGAGGTTCGTTGAAGCTGGTGAATCTCCTCAACTGCGTGAAGCACCTGCTACCTCAACAGATCACAGGAGAGCCCGCATTCGGCCTCTGCAAAAAGGTGACCGGCTCCCTTACGTCGTCGCCAGGTTTCGATTCTATCTGTTCGATACACCTTTTCCACATCAACTAAACTGATCATCGTTCAATCCCTCCTTACTCTATGGCGATTCGATCGCGCTGCAAGAGCCGCTGCGTGTCGATGGCTAACACTTGGTCTCCGATAGAGAGCCCCGCTTCGACCTCGAAATAATCACGGCCGATCAGTCCCAATTTTAGCGGCGTCCTGATCGCGCTTTCGCCGCGCACGACGAACGCCTGGCGAACCCCTAACTCATCCCGAGGGAACGGGCTTTTCGGTACGCGAAGCACCTCAGCTCGTCGTTCCGTGATGATCCAGGCTTCCATCCGCATCTTTGGCCGTAGAGCAACGTGGGAAGGTTCCTTCAGGCGCACGTCGAGATGAACAGCCCCCGCTTCGGAGGTGGGAAAGACGTGCTCGATCCAGCCCACCAGCTCCCGCTCACTCGAAACAACCAGTCGAACCGGCATCTGCGGTGCCACGAGGTTCGCATGAATGTCCGGTACGACGACGTCGACCCGATAGGCGCTCAAATCGGCGATGCGCGCGATTTCCGAGCCCTGTTGAACCATAGCGCCAGCTTCCACACCAATCTCAGTGAGGATGCCATCTACTTCGCTGCGGAACGAACCATGAGCCAGATCGCTGCGAAGTTGATCGACGTTGAGCTTCAGCTTTGCCGACTCCAGCTCGATCGCATCGAGCTGACTAGAAAACGTGGCGTGCAGCCGAGCTTGCTGGCGTTCGAGTTGTTCCAATTCCAAAGAAATGCGCTTCTGGTTGAGTTCAATTTCGTCGAGGGTGCTTTTCGATATACCCCCAACCTCAAACATCTCGCGGTTCTGTTGCGCTTTGATCGAAAGAGCGTCCGCGGCGAGTTGTTTCATTTGACGTTTGATCTGCAAATCATCCATTTGCTGTTGATGTTCGGTTTCTGCTTGGGCCTTGCGATTCGTGAGAAGCGCGATTTCTCCCTGCAACTGCTCGAAGCTTCGACGTATGTGCGCTACGTCGAAGAGAAAGAGCGCGTCTCCCGGCGTTACTGGTTCGCCGGGCTGTCGCCATATCTTGCTGACGGTAGCAGAGATGGGAGAAAAGATTACGTGTTCGGCCACTGGTTCGATGACGCCGGCACCGCTAATACCCGCCTCCACCGGACCTATGTCTACTGGTGAAAGGAAGAGGTGGCGCCTTTGGAGACTGGGGGCAATCCAACCCGGGAGCAGCAGCAGGGTGAGGCCTAGGGCGAGGACGCAGCCGAGCGCTGGAGCTGCTCTGCGGACCCGCGCCTTCCAGACTTGATTGTGGGTCAGTGGCCGCTCCATGGTCATAACGAGGTAGCAATAGGCAAGATTGATGCCACTATTAAGCGGAGTAAGAAAGCAACAGGTCCTGAGAACTAGACGTCCATTGCCGGACAAGCAGTGTCCAAAACCGGACGTTGGTCTATCCCTGGTCTGCCGTTCCCCCGATGGAAGTATGCAGGCGGTCAGGTGCTCAGAGCGGGGATGTTTCTGGTATGAACTCTACGCCCCGAGTCTGGAGCTATTAACCTCCATTCGTCATATTAACCCTGCCCGACCCGTTACGTTTCCAATCCTCACAAGGAGGCAGACATGCACACGATGCATCATATGGATTTGATGACGCCGGCGGTTTTCTGGGGGATGGGGTTGGCTCTGCTGATCCTGGTCGTGTACTACGTGTTCATGGCACGCACGGTTTTGCAGATGCTGCGTGTCGGCGCCAATCCCGCTCTGCTGGTATTCGCGCTTCTCGCCCTGATCCCGATACCCCCATTTCTCATCATGGGCATCGTTCTGATGATTATCTGGGCGTCCCTGAACAATAAAAACGAGACGGTAGGCTTCACTTGAGGGACCATGCGCGCTTGATCGGGAAGCGGGAATCGAGCTATTCACAGCGGCGATGAATTAATTGACAGGGTTACGCCGCTGACCGCATCGTCAGCTTCCCATGAAGCTGTTCGACGAGCCTATAGAAGTGGCCAGCGACAACTGGCCTATGCGGGTATGCTGGCGTGAGTGGCATGAGCACCGTACCGAGGGCTTTATACAAACCGCGTACCTATTGAGCGGAAAATGCGTATGTCCAGATAATCTATTAATCATGTATTAGGAAAGTGAGAGAAGTATGAAACAAATAGAATTTTATGAAGCTAAATTAGAATTTGAAATAGATTCATGGGATCTAAGTGAGACACTTAATTCTGGAGAGAATATTGTTGTAATTGATGCGCGATCAGCGGAGGTTTACGAAACTGAACATATACCGACATCGCTCAATATCCCTCATCGAACTATGTCTAGTGAGACAACAGAAAATCTTGATAAGTCAAAGCTGTACGTTACATATTGTGATGGTATAGGTTGTAACGCATCAACAAAAGGTGCGCTCAAGATGGCTGAGCTTGGATTTAATGTAAAGGAACTTTTAGGTGGCCTAGATTGGTGGCGTAGAGATGGTTATGAAACTCATGGTACCGAAGGTGTTCAAGGTAATAAAATTGTTTGTGGGTGTTAGAACAGAGTCTCAGCCCTTCGATCCTCTTGAGCTTCTTGTCCAGGCCGAGTCGTGGCGCAAGCGCACCGATCCTGCACTACCGCGACAGCGACGCAGTAGCGCTGTCTGCGCCACTCTAAGTCCGTGAATACGGAAGGAACAGAGAGAGTCCGTGAACGCGGAAGATCGAGAATTGGGCACATCTCTGATCATCAATCTACCCTATGATCGGCCTCATCCGGAAGACCAAGGTCGTGAAAGTCAAACCTGGGCATGGAGTGTCAGTCTCTTGCTCGTCCTCTGTTGCCGATGGGTGACGTGACCGACGTTATCTCCTTGCCACGTCCCGAGGGGCTTATCTTCGACATGGATGGGCTGCTCCTCGACTCCGAGCGGCTCCATCTCAACTGCTTTACGAACGTGATCACAGAGCTCGGTTACGAACCGTTGCTTGACGTATTTCAGGATTGCATTGGAACAACCAATGTGACCTCAGACGCAATTCTTCGGTCGGCCTACGGCGATGACTTCCCATTGGACGAATTGGGACAGTTGTGGGGCAGCCGCTATCACCGGCTGATCGACGAAGGGCAGCTTCAGGTCAAACCAGGGGCGATTGAGCTCCTCGAGTTCGCCCGCGAAAGTGGCATTGCCTGCGCTCTTGCTACCTCTACACAGCGCAAGATGGTATTGAAGAAGCTGTCAGTTGTGGGCTTAGCAGGCTTCTTCGCTTTTACCGTGACCGGCGATGACGTCACCGTGGGCAAACCCCATCCCGAGCCGTATTCGAAGGCGGCCGACGGACTGCAATTACTCGCCGGCCAGTGTTGGGCGATGGAAGATTCGGAGAACGGGGTGCGCTCCGCGCTAGCCGCCGGTTGCCACGTCATCCAAGTGCCGGACATGGTCGAACCGAGGGACGATTTGCGCGCCCTGGGACACGTTGTCGCGTCCTCGCTGTTGGACGTATTAGACGCGTTGCGGTAGGCTGACAAGCTATGGCAGACAAATTAATCTTGAAAGAGCAAGTCGCCTATTACCGGGCGCGAGCCGCCGAGTATGACGAATGGCATTTGCGCCAGGGTCGATACGACCGGGGCGACGGCCATAAACTCCTATGGTTTACAGAGTTAGACACTTTGCGATCGGCACTTAAGAGGGAGGAGCCGTTTGGCAAGTGCCTTGAGCTTGCATGCGGCACGGGTCTGTGGACAACACACCTGGCACATGGTGCCACCGACCTAACAGCTATAGATGCCGTTTCCGAGACGATTGAAATCAACCGCACCAAGATCGACTATGCCCCGGTACGATATATAGTAGCGGATCTCTTCGAGTGGTGGCCAACAGAAACGTATGATTTTGTCTTTTTCGGTTTCTGGCTCTCGCACGTTCCGGTCCAGCAATTCAACCGGTTCTGGGCCATGGTTGGCGCAGCCCTAAAGCCGAACGGTAAGGCATTCTTTGTTGACAGTCTGGCAACTCAGGATTCGACCGCACAGGATCATGCCGAAATTGACGACTCTGGGGCAGTAGAAAGGATGCTGAACGATGGTCAGACTTTTAACATTGTAAAAGTATTCCACGATCCGGATCAGTTGAAAAGGCAGTTACAGGATATTGGCTGGAATGGCTCGATCCGAAGAACCGGACAATTCTTTTACTATGGCCGCATGGTGCCAAACGAAATCGGCAAACAAGGCAATCCAGCGGGCGAGGACAAATTGCTCCTCTGAGATTCGCCGTTAATATCCATTTGTCGGCTTAGGAGCAAGGTATCCCACATCATATATCAGCTCCATTCCCGGCGCGCAGCGCCCGCAGGAGTTCCTTACAGAAGCGCCTTCGCGGTCCGGGCACGGCGAGAACGTAACGGAAGCCTCATCGACTGTCTGAAATGAAGGAGTCATCGTGCAGTTCATGATCATTGAGAAATTCAAGAATGGAGATCCTGTCCCGGTCTATCGCAGATTTAGGAACTCCGGACGACTGTTGCCCGATGGGGTCCACTACATTGGTAGTTGGGTGGATGAGAAGCTTGCTTACTGTTTCCAGCTAATGGAAACGGATCATCGTGAGCTTCTCGACGAGTGGATAAGGAAGTGGGACGACCTCGGTGATTTCGAGATTCACGCCGTCGTTTCGTCAGAACAGGCCCTGGAAGCGGCTTCATCGAAGTTGTGATTTCCGTTAACAGCGCTTTTTTCGCTGCGGCGCCGAGGGCGCCTTGGCCTGCGGCAACCTGCTTCGCAAGCTCGGCAACCGGCAAATCGTTTCACGAAATTGAGCTACGATGATTCGAGCGACAGAACACGATATTGACCGAGTTTATGGAATCATCGAGGAATGCTCTGAGTGGTTACGAAAGAGAGGTGTCCGGCAATGGAATTCCGTTTATCCGAGGGACCTCTTTTCAAGAGACGTGAAGAGGGGAGCAGTTTACTACTTCATGGACGGCGATTCGTTGGTCGGTACGGCGACGATTTGTGATAAGAGGCCATCTTACTACCCAACTAATGTCTGGGCTGACGAGGCGAGGGTCTGGTTTTTGTGCCGCTTTGCCGTAGCACGGCGTCTCAAAGGCAATAAGTTTGGCGCCAGAATTCTCGACCAGTTGGAAACTAAAGCGGCACGCCACGGGATCGAATGGATTAGGATGGATGTCACAAAATCGAATCCGTTTCTGGAATCCTACTACTCGGCTCTCGGCTATCAACGAGCGGGCGAAGTGATACTTGCTAACACGCCATCAATACTAATGGAAAAGCGAATCGGCGAGGATCCGACACCACCTGCTTGGACAGAGTCGGATTCTCAGAAGTTCGCAGATCTGGGTGATATTTTTGTTCCTAATCGTGATCTTCAGAATCAGGCGATCTGTGAGCTACTCTCGCTGCCGAACAACAAATCCTTGGTTGTGGAACTATGCAGCGGACAGGGCTTACTGGCTGAACGAATATTGGGCATGTATCCCCAGGCGAACGTTTACGCGTTAGACGGCTCGAGTGAAATGATTACACAGTCCCGCTCTAGTTTGAGCCATTTTGAGGATCGGTTCGAAGTGCACGGCTTCGATCTCTACGCTCCAAACTGTTTGGACTCGATTCGTTGCTCCCCAAACGCTGTCGTTTCATCGCTAGCTATACATCATTTGGATGCGAAGGAAAAACGAAGCCTGTTCAAGAAGGTGTTCGATGTACTGGTCGACGGGGGTATCTTTCTTATTTCGGATATCGTAGAACCCACGATGGATGCAGGAAGAGAACACGCCGCGTCCCAATGGGATTCCGCCGTCAGGAAGTCATCAAGACGGTTACGGGGTGATGACAGTGGGTATCACGAGTTTGTCAATCAACGATGGAATCACTACCGTACTCCCAATCCCCGAGACAAACCCTCCGGCCTTTACGAGCAGCTAGCGTGGTTGGATGAGGCCGGATTTACCTGCGTGGATGTAAGTTGGATGAGAGCCGGACACGCCATTTTCGGTGGTAAAAAGATCCGTTCGTGAACATCAACCAACTCCCCGTCGTGAGATCATGATTCGATCATTCAGAGTTGCAGGACATACGGTGTGAGTTTTAAACGATTGCAAGTAGGATTGAGCACGAACGTAGGAAATCCAGGGAATCTTCCTACAAGAGGAGGACATACGGGGGAATTCGTGACCATTGCGCCCGTAGAAGCCAGACTGAGAACACTGCAGATCCTCTATTTCTGACAGTACACCAAAAGAAGCCCCCGAAAAGAGTAGGGATGGTCAGTTCCCTGAACGTTGGTGCAGACATGAGGAGGCTCGAACTCGGGCACATTTGGTATGGTCCCGACGCTCAACGAACCAGAGTGAATACCGAATGTGTCTACTTGATGCTCTGTGAGACCTTCGAACGACTCAACTATCGTCGCGCAGAGTGGAAATGCGATTCCCTCAATGAGCGGTCGCGGGCGGCAGCATGTCGTCTAGGATTCAAGTTTGAGGGTGTTTTTCGACAACACATGATTGTCAAAGGCAGAAACCGCGACACGGCCTGGTATGCCATGATGGACGAGGAGTGGCCTCTGATCAAGAGAAACATGGAAGTATGGCTGTACGATAGCGATGGGACGGATTCTTACGAACATCGTTCACTCTAATAGACGTATCTAGATGCGTCACCCCATTTCCTTAGCATCGCATGTGGTTGGCCAGCCGATACTGACTATTACGAGGATTTCCAAGCGTCGCTGTCGCGGTAGTGCAGGGTCGGTGCGCTTGCGCCACGACTCGGCCTGGACAAGAAGCTCAAGAGGATCGAAGGGCTGAGACTCTGAATATTCGACATCAAGGCGGGAGAGGTAGGCGGCGGCAAGCACTCATCCGTGCTGGCTACGAAGTGTTGGGAATAGATGTTTCGACTGCAATGCTTCGTATCGCCCGCAAAAGGGCACCGAAGGCTCGATTCCGTAACGCTTCGATTTTCCAAGCCGATCTGCCTACCTGCGATGTAGTGACCGCGATTGGTGAATGTCTCAATTATCGATTTGATCAAAGTAACAGCAAACGAAGTCTAAAATCATTGTTCAGGCGGATCTTTGGAGCATTGAGGCCGAGAGGAATCTTCATCTTTGATGTCCTCGGGCCAGGTGCCTCCGAGAAGCCAGACAAAGCCCCTCAGGACGTCTCGATTGCGAATGGCAGTAGTGGAAGGCTTGGATGGGACGGATTTCGCCTAAACCCTGAACTTAGGGCGCTGGCAAGCCATTTTTCAGCCGTCAGCGTCGCCAGGTTCTCGAGGTATGATCCGCCCGCCACCAGGGGCGCCATGAACCGCTGGTGGCGACGGAGCTGTTCGAGCGCGTGCAGCGGATTTTGGCCGCCAATCGCGGCCAGCGCGGCCGCCTGCAGGGGCGCCACCTGTTTATCCTCGATGGCTTGGTGCGCTGCGGCGCCTGCGGTTCCTACATGACGCCGACGTTTGGCTACAACCCGGCGCACAAACCGTATTTCTACTACGCCTGCACCCGCCGCAATCACCAAGGGCCCGACGGCTGTGAGATGACGCCGGTCGCCGCCGAGCCGCTGGAAAAGGTGGTGGCCGAGCGCTTGATCGAGCTGGGCACGCAAGACCAGACCGTGGCCCGACTGGTCAAAGAGGCGATGGCAGACACGGCGGAACTGCGGGGTAATCTGGAGCGCCGCCAGTCCCACCTATCGACCCAGCGCCGGCGCGTAGAAAGCCAGATCGATGCCCTCGTTGAAGGCCTCGCCGACCGCGCCCTGTCGATCAAGTCGGTGGGTGCCAAGATCGTTGAACTGGAGGAGCAGAAGGAAGAGCTCGATACCGAGGCCCTAGAGCTGGAACTGGAGCTGGAGGCCACACATGCAAAGGTCGTCAGCGCGCAGTCCTTGACCGCAACACTGACGACCTTTGGAGACCTCTACAAGGAAGCGCTGCCACAACAGCAGCGCGAACTCGTGCGGCTGCGGGTCAACCAGTTGGTCTGGTCACCCGATGAAATACGACTCGGCCTACTCGATCATCCGTATCAGATGTTCGATGAGTCGCAACAGTTGGTAGCCCGTACGGGATTCGAACCCGTGCTACCGGCGTGAGAGGCCGGCGTCCTAGGCCTCTAGACGAACGGGCCAATTCTCGACATCGAAACCCACAAAAACGATAATGGTCAGGACGCTGATTGTCAACGAGCGACCACCGCCATTTGGGCACTCAACAGGCTGATACCGTGGCACTTAGGGCAGCCACAATTTGATTGACATGGCCCACACTGAACGGTATCGTTTCCGGAGAAGGAAGAGGTCGTGACGCTATTTGAGCAGAATGGCGCCCATGAGGGAAAGCCAGGAGGCGAACATCAACCCGTAAGTCCAGCGAAATTGTCGGACAGGGCAAGCCCTTTATCAATCTTTGTGTCGAGTCTGCCAAACCCATGGTCGACCTTGGTCTCAAGAGAACGGAGGTCGTCCTCGATGCGGGTCAATCTTCGATCGACTTGATGTAATACGTCTCTTGTTGTCAGTTCGGTTGAATCAGTCATTCTATCTAGTGTGATATTGGATACTATGAAAATACGCAAAAACTGGGCCAGCCCCCAAGCGCCGAACATGCAGAGGTAGATCGCCGAAACGCACAGGTGGGTGACGCAATCAACCATCGCTAGCGTCACTTAAACGTATCAGGAGCAGACCATGGCTACCAGAAAATCGACCAGCAGCAAGAAGAAGGCACCTCGTTTACCTAAAACGAAGTCGCGGCCCGCCGTGCAACCCAACGGTCGCCACGCCGAGATAGATGACGTACCGGTTGCAGTGACGTTGCGGGTTGGTGGCGCGACGATCACGCTGGATGAGGCACTCAACTTCGACGAAGAGAGCGTGATCGAGTTGGATCGTTACGTTGCGGATCCCGCCGACGTTTTGATCAACGGCAAGGTGATCGCCAAAGGACAGGTGGTCACCGTCAATGAGAAATTCGGAGTGCGCATTACCGAGATCGTGAGGTGAGCCATGGCAACCTCTTCCTCGGTCGAACGACGCAACGTTACCCACTTGGGAGATTTGGGGTTGCGATTAGATGTCGAATTGGATCGTCTGGAGATGACGATGCAAGAAGCCGGAAAGCTTGACTGCGGTGACGTGCTGGTGGTGTCGGGACTCCATGCGGGTCATTACAATGTACTGGTGGATGGGGTTCTGTTCGGACAAGGGCTTCTATCGGTCCCCAAATCCAACCGCAAGACACTGCGGCTGACCCAGTTGGCGGATCCTTCCGTTCCCTCGGAGGCATCACCATGACCAGAAAGATTCTCGGATCGATCGATGGCCCCTCCACCGTACAGAACTGGGAGTGGCCGTCATCCTCAGACACGTTTCCCGCTCCCGAAGTGCCTAGATCTCGTGGTTGGACACCGGCAGACGAGCCTGCGGAGAAGCGTTTGCCGGGAGGAATCCAGGAGAACAGTACCCACGCCTCCGTCTTTCGCAACGCCGGTGCTGCTGCCGCCGTGTTGCGCACGATACTGGATCGCAGCGAAGGGGGGACCGGGGATCTCAACGGTCTCAGCGCGGAGCAGATCGTTGCCGCCGTGCTGCTTGCATTGGGCGATGAGGTTGCTCCGACGGTGTTGCAGCACATGGCTGGCGACGCCGTCGAGTCGGCGACCCGCGCTATTGCCAATTTGAGCGACGTGACTCACGCCAAAGCGATGGAAGCTCTGGAGATGGTCCGCCGGCGAATCGAAAGTGGGGACTATCTGGAATATGGCGGAGAAGGCAGGGCGCGCGAATTCCTGGAAAAAGCCATAGGAGGTTACGGCGCCCGGGCAACGATCAGCAGAGCCCGGAAGGAGAAAGCTTCCGGCTTCGAGTTGCTGGAAGAGTGCCCGCCGGACCAGGTTGCCTCTTTACTACAGCGGGAGCTGCCTCAAACGGCCGCCCTGATACTGGCGAAAATGCATCCGCAACAGGGAGCCGCCATCCTTTCCCGCCTGCCCGGGTCAATGCAGGACGACGTGTCGCGACGCATCGGCTCGCCGGGGGAGGTTGAGTCGGGTGTGCTCGACCGTGTTGTCGATGCTATGGGACATACCTTGATGGAGCTGGCAGAACACACGAGCTCAGTGGGAGGCGCGCAGGCGCTGGCCGACTTGCTTGAGAAAACATCAAACGAGCTGCGCGATCGGCTGGTGACGAACTTGGATAAGGAGGACCGGGTGCTTGGTACCGCGGTGCGACAAGCGCGGAGTGAAAACTCGGAGGAGGGGAACGATGGCTGACATCATACGAAACGAAGAATTGAAACAGACGAAAGCAGGGGACTGGCCGGTGTTCGAGGTGAAGGACGCCGCCCGAAACGTCCCGGCGTACGACGCCCAGCATGGGGGTGAAGACAGGGTCCGCACGGTAGCCGCATACGATTTCAAGCATCCGGCTCGGGTCAACAAGACTCAGCTGCGATTCTTTGAGATGCTGCACGACAACCTCGCCCGCTTGCTGGGCTACACCTTCTCCCGCTTGATGCGCTCGCCGGTAGAGGTGAAGATGGCATTTGTCGATCAGACCACCTACCGGGAGGCTATGGAATCGTTGGGCAACCCATCCTTCACCTACCAATTCAGGATGAATCCATGCAAAGGTCATGCCTTCATGGACTTCGAACTGCCTTTGGTATTCGGTTACCTGGACAAACGGTTCGGTGGCAAGGGCGACGTGAACGGACAGGAACCGCGATGTGCTACCCCGATAGAGGTGTACGAATTCCACCACATCGCCCGCAAGATTCTCTCGGATTTGGAAGCGACCTGGGAACCGATCATCCAGATGCAGATTCAGGATATCGAACTCGAGACGAATCCGGACTTCATGCAGATCACCAACGAAAGCGAGATCGTTTTGCTGATCTGTTTCGAGGTCAACGACGAGAACGTGAAAGGACGGATAAAGCTCTGCTATCCGTATTTCACCATTCAGAGCATCCTGAAGCTGCTGGACCGGCCGGTAAACGAACAGATGGCCAAGCCGACCGGCGCCGCAGGTAGTGCTGCAGAATCGATTGCGCCTGGGTCAGGTTCCGCTTCAGGTCGAGGTGGAGCTGGGACGCACTTCGTTGAGCGCCGCCGAGGTGCGCGGTCTACGGGTAGGTGACGTACTGGCTACGGATACGAGGTCATCGGAGCCGGCGACGGTGCTGCTGAACGGCAAACCGAAATATTATGGCAGGCCATTCACCGACGATGACGGGAGACAGAAGGTGCGTCTGGCCGGCGAGATTGCCGCCGGGTAGAGAGCGCGTGCTCAACCGTCGGCTGACGCGACTACAAACGATTCTCCGTGTTTGGCCGCAACCTCCAGCACGATTCCGGACAGCGGTCGTTTCTTTTTGCCCTTGCGTTCCAACGTGGCTTCGCCCTCCCAGGGGTTCTTCAATCTAAAGAGGCCGCCGATGGAACTCTTGACGGATATCCTGCCGATTTTACCGCCGCGCCGCTCGGCACTGACGAAGAACCCACCTTCGGTGCGCATGCCTTCGAAACCAACCTGGTGCCATCTGGCGGAAGCCCCGCTAAACAGATAGTTCACGCCGCCGCGAACGTGGAGCAGCATCTCCTGTAGGGCGGCGACGCAAGCCATGCCGGCGTCCATCTGCATGATCTCCAGCTTCGTGGACGCGGAGGCACTCGTACCTTTTCCCATAAGAGAGAACCCAGCGAAGTCCACGTCGTGCAAAGTGCCGTGCCCTTCGTTGGTGAACAGGCGTCGCCAGATCTCCAGCCAGAGCTCCGCCGCTTCGGGCATGCCGGTGCGGGTGCAGATCATGCTCGCCCAGGGCACACACCAACCGCTCCATAGCCCGGGCCCGGTTTTAATCCAGTGTCTCAAGCTGCGTTCGATGATCGGGCGCCATTCCTCATGGTCGATATTCAGGGTATCGAAAGGGCACAAGGCGGCCAGGTGAGAGTGGTGGCGATGGCTCTCCTCCAGCGTGGTTCCATCCCACAGCGCTACCTGTTCCTCACCGGTCTCGCCGACCAGGGAAGCTTGGGGTAGACGCTCTCGTATCTCGGTCCAGATCGATTGCGGTTCAACACCCAATTCCTCCGCCGTTGCAAGGAGATTGGCGCAGAGTCGGTGAATGCAGGCCAGTTGAAAACTGGCGTTGCGGCCCCAGGCGTCGATCTGCGAACCGCGATATTCAGGGGAGACTCCAACGGGCAGCTCGAAGCCGTTGCCGTCGCGTTCCAGCAGCTCTTCGTAAACACGCATCGCGCCCACCATGAACGGGAAGGCTTCTTCTTTTAGGAACTTGCGGTCACCGGTGAAGCGGTAATACCGGTGCATCATCTCGGCCACCCACGCGGTGCAGCCGTGATCGACATGACCTGACCAGAAGCCGCCCATGGCTACACAACGGTCATCCACCGTGTGGGGAAGCATGAGGCCGTCGTCGATGCCCAAGAAATTGCGGGCGTTCTCCTGCAGTTTGGGACGCCAACTTTTCAACAGGTCGAAGAGCGGCCGCAAATGCTCCAAACGGTTGCCATGGTACGCCGGCCAATAACACATCTGTACGTTGATGTTGAAGTGATAGTCGCTGGACCAGGGAGGCATCTGGTACTCCTCGATCCACGGGCCCTGCAGGGTGGCCGGCACGCCTTGGGGACTGGTCAGCCCGGCAAACTTGTACATGCCGTACTCATAGAGAAAACGCAGGTCCCGGTTGGGTATGTCGATGCGAGGAACATCACCCCAATAGGCTGCCCACCATTTGTTATTTTTCCGTTGCTGGCCGGCGAAACCAGCCTTTTCCGATCGTTTCAGCAAGCGCGACGCGGCTGCTTCGGCTGACTTGGGAGACCCACCTTCGACGGCGGTTATGCGCAGCACGCGGGCATCCCGGCGCGCGGCAACACAAAGGCAGGGATCTACGGGACGCTCCTGCGTCCATCCGCAGATCTTCTTGCGTTCCAACAACGCCGGGGGATCGAAGCTTATGCTCTCCAGGTATTCGCCCACCGCCTCCCAAGCTGGAATCGGCCGCACCTGTTTTGGTTTGAAACCGGCCGGAAAACGAAGAGCAAGCACCGGGGCGTTCATGTCGAGAACCGCGCAAATGCGCTTGCTGGCGTTGCCGATCGTTATTTCCAGGTCGATCTCACCCGTGTCGATTTTCAGATAACCCTTTTTCAAACGGCCGCGGCCAAGGTCGACCTCGAACCGACCGACGGGAAGCACGGAAGGACGCCGAGGAATGCCGGCGGGTCGCTCGCCGTCCTCAAACAGCTTTTTCAAGCCAGGCTCGTCCCCGTCCTCGAGTAGCGAACGAATGGTGCCGTAGGTCTGCTGGGGGGACCAGTCCAGACCTCCTCGGTGATCCCAGAAGTCGGCGCGTCCCAGAGTAAGGTTGAGCAGGTGGCCTTCACCCCAGATCATCACCCCAAAGGTGCCGTTGCCCTGCAACATGCCGGTATGGGTGCGGGGCAACGGGAAATCCCATTCATAAACACGGTTCATCTCGATCTCCACCCGAAATGGTCCATCTCGCGCCTAGCAGACGTGTGTTAGACGAAGCAGCCATGGATTGCGCTCCCTGGTGTCAATCTAATAGCCAGCTGTTTGAGAGCCAGAGGGAGCCCGACTGGGTTTTCCCGTGAACGATTATATCTATATTCACGGTTTCACAAGGGAGTGAAGATTTGCTGGAACAAGAGATGGGATCGGTCTACTCAGGTGAACCGCTGACGATACAGGAACGCCTCATGCGGGTGTATTACGCCCCCAGATCCAGCTTCGAGGCGGTGGTGGGAAGAGAGGACTGGCTCGATTGGTTTCTGCCTGCCGTCGTCGTGAGCTTGATGGGGTTGATGTCGCACGCACTGAGTCTTCCGTTGATGGACGACCTCGACTCGCCCGTTCTGCAGGGACAGCTACAGCAGATGCATGAACAACAACGGGAGCACTATCTGGCCAGCATGGAGATGCTCAAAACCCAGGGGTGGATTATGATTCCGCTGGGCACCTTCATCTCGCTGGTGGTGGTTGCATTCATCTTGCAGGTGATGTTGCGCTCCCTGTTCGAGGTGGATCTGTCGTTTCGCCAGGCTTTGGTGATCAAGGGGTATGCCACGATGGTGATGGGACTGGAGTGGATCGCCAGCGCGGTTCTGAAAAACATCCAGCAGTCCCCGATCGTGCAGACGGGCATGGGTTGGTTCGTCCCTGCAAACCTGGTTCACACCTTTGCTGGCCGCGTCTTGACCGACATCAATTTCTTCGACATCTGGCAGGTTCTGGTTATAGCTACCGGCATGTCGGTAATGGGTGATATCTCGCAACGAAGAGCTCTCACCGCGATGCTCGTACTATGGGGCATCTACGTCGGTGGCGGCGCCGCGATCGAAACCGTCACTTCCACCATGCTGGAGCAGGGTTTTCAACAGGCCGGTCAAGGAGCCATCAACCCATGAATCGTCGATTCGCTTCAAAGGTCACACTCATCACGGCGCTGCTCGTGTACGCATCCGTCTCGAGTGCCGGCGCGGTGTCGGAGATCCGCATTGGCCTGGTGGTGGATGGCCCCGATACACCGGCCAGCCGAGCCGAGCTTCGCGACTTGGTGTTGGATGAGGTCGTCAAACTCATGGCAGGAGAGTTTGAGGTATCGTTCCCTGCCGACAAGATCCTGGTGGCCGACGATACGGTGCCGGGGATCGAAAGCGCGCTGGATCAGCTGCTGCGGGATCCACAGGTAGACCTGGTGCTGTCAGGGGGGCCGATTTCCTCCCATCTGGCGGCAAATCGTTCATCCCTTCCAAAGCCGGTCATCGCACCATTGATCATGGATCCCAAACTACAGGGGATTCCTCTGACCGGGCAGGCCAGCGGCGTCCGGAACCTGAGTTATATCACCTTTCCGGCCAGCATCCCGAACACCCTTGGCCTCTTCCGTGAAATCGCACCGTTCGACAAGGTCGCTCTGCTCGCCAGCGGGTCCATTCTGGAGGCGATTCCCGCGTTGCAAAGTCATTTCGTCGATGCCGGAAGATCCATCGGTGTCGAGGTGGTGCCGGTGCCTGTCAAAGGGACCGCCGCTTCGGTGCTGGAGGCGTTGCCAGCCGGGGTAGACGGGGTCTTTATCGGACTACCCCTCAACCTTGCGGACGCTGAGGTGGAGGTCCTGGTCCAAGGGTTGATCGAACGCCGCCTGCCCAGCTTTTCAGCTCTCAGCACCGGCTTGGTAGAGCGGGGGATTCTGTCAGGGGCGTATCCCACCAACGAGATCCTGCGGTTGGGACGACGTATCGCGCTGAATATACAAAGCATTCTCCTGGGTGAAGATGCGGGCACGCTGCCGGTGGCATTTTCTCGACGCGAGAAGCTGACCATAAACATGGCGACGGTACGTGCCATCGAGATCTATCCGCCATGGAGCGTGGTTACCGAAGCGGAGCTGATCAACACCGTCCGTCGTCAGGTAGAGAGGCACCTATCCCTCACTAGCGCCGTGCGGGAAGCGCTCGAGACGAACCTCGATCTGGCGATTCGACGGCTGCGGGTTCGCAGTGGCAGCGAGGATGTGCGCACAGCTCGCTCCGCGCTTCTACCGCAGCTTGGCATCGAGGCGACAGCAGCGGCGCTGGACGCGGATATTGCGACCGCTCCGCGACCGGAGCGGAATGCCACGGGCAGCGGCAGCGTTTCTCAGCTGGTGTATTCGGAAGCGGCTCTGGCGAACGTCTCTATTCAGAGGAGCCTGCAGAGGGCGCGCGGTTTGGAGCTGCAACAGGTGCGCCTGGACATCATTCAAGCGGCGGCACGAGCCTATCTCGACCTGCTGCGGGCGAAAACCTTCGAGCGGGTCCAGAAGGAGAACCTGGAATTGACCCGCTCCAACCTCGAGCTGGCCAGGGTGCGGGAGACCATCGGTTTTTCCGGGTCCTCCGAGGTATATCGCTGGGAGAGTCAGATTGCCACGAGCCGGCAACAGGTGATCTCCGCCAACTCCCGCCGCAACCTGGCGGAAATCGAGCTCAACAGACTCCTACACCGGCCTTTGGAGGAGTCGTTTGCCACCGAAGAGACGGGACTCTTTCACCAAGAGCTCATCACCCACGAACACCGGTTTATCCGGCTCATTGAAAATCAACAGAATTTCAAGATCTTCCGTGCCTTCATGGTACAGGACGGGCTTGCCTCAGCACCGGAGCTGAAACGGCTAGACGCGTCGATTGCAGCGCAACAGCGGGCGCTCTCGTCGGCGCGGCGCGCCTACTGGTCGCCCACAGTGGCGGCACGGGGAGAGATCACGAGTGAATTCGCCGACGGCGGCGAGCAGTCCGACGTGCCGCTTGACGAAACCAACTGGACGTTAGGCTTGAATCTGGCGTTGCCGATCTACAGTGGCGGCGCAAGGTCCTCGGCCACGAGCAAGGCTCGCATCGATCTCGAGCGATTGCAGCTGGAACGGGGGGCTGCAGCGGAGCGGATCGAGCAAAGAATCCGTTCGGCGCTGCACCTGGCCGGCGCTTCCTACGCTGCCATCGGTCTCAGCGAGGATGGGGCGGTGGCCGCGGTGCGGAATCTGGAGTTGGTTGAAGACGCGTACGGCCGCGGTGTGGTTTCGGTGCTCGATCTCCTGGACGCTCAGAACGCCGCGCTCGTAGCCCAGGAAGCAGCGGCGAACGCCGTGCATGACTTTCTGAAGGATCTAATGGAGGTTGAGCGCGCCATCGGCAAGTTCTACTTCTTCGCCAGTGCCGAGAAGCGGGACGAATGGTTTGCGGCGGTAGAAGAATTTTTCGAACGATCCGAATCGGCGTCACAGGAAGAGGAGTCGGACGTCCCGGATATGAAACAGCGCACGCTGGAGGTTAGCTCATGAAGATTCCCTTCTATATAGTAATGTTGATGATCGCCCCATTCTTGCCCGGGTGCGGCGAGGAAACGGCGCGCCCCGAGCCGGTAATTCGACCGGTTCGTTTCGAGCAGGTGTACGCCACCGGCGGGGGACGGACCCGCACCTTCTCCGGCGCCGCCCGCGCCGCGCTGGAATCGAAGCTGAGCTTCAAGGTAGCCGGAACCGTCGAACGTCTTGCAGTCGAGGTGGGGGACAGGGTGAAACGGGGACAACTCATCGCTGCTCTGGACGACGGCGACTACCGCTTGCGGGTCCAGGATGCTGAGGCGAGTCTGGCCAGCGCCAATGCGCAAGCCATCAACGCCCGCTCGAACTACGCGCGAGTGCGGGCACTTTACGAAAACAACAACGCCTCGCGCAACGATCTGGACGCCGCCCGCGCCGGGGCGGTATCGGCCGACGAAACGGTCAAATCGGTGGGCAAGAAGCTGGAGCTGTCCCAATCTCAGCTGGGTTACGCACGGTTGGCGGCGCCAGTGGACGGTTCCATTGCCGCCGTGCGGATCGAGGTGAACGAGAACGTCTCTCCCGGGCAGACGGTAGTGCTGCTGACGTCTGGCTCCCAGCTGGAAGTAGAGATCGCCGTGCCTGAGCTGTTGATCGTCCAGGTGCGCGAGGGTCAGTCGACCACCGTAAAGTTCGACGCGCTGAAGGATCGGGAGTTCACCGGCCACGTAACCGAGGTCGGAGTCACTTCAACCGGAACCGCTACGACCTTCCCGGTAACCGTGCGGTTGGATCACGCCGATCCCGACTTCCGGCCAGGCATGGCGGCGGAGGTGGGGATCAGTTTCGGCGCCACCGGCAAGCGCGAGCATATCTACGTTCCGCTGGTATCGGTGGGCGAGGACCGCAACGGTCATTTTGCCTACGTAGTTGTGCCGGCAGACGAGGGTTTTGGTCAAGTCCACCGACGCGCGCTGAAGGTGCGCACGGACGATTTCATGGGCGAGAACTTCGAGGTGATCGAAGGGATCAGCGACGGGGACCGGGTCGTGACCGCGGGCATCAGTCGCATCGTCGACGGACAGAGGGTGAGACTGCTGGGAGACCATTGAGATGAACGTCACCCGTGCCGCCATAGAGAACAACCGCGTTACCGCCGTTGCGCTGATTGTGATTCTTTTCGCGGGGATCCAGGTCTACGACCAGATGCCGCGCAATGAGGATCCGGGATTCATCATTCGCACCGCCCAGGTGCTCACCTTCTTCCCCGGGGCCAGCCCCGAGCGCGTCGAGCTCCTGGTGAGCGACAAGCTGGAGAAGGCGATCGAGGAGATTCCCCAGCTGGACTTCGTCAACAGCACCTCGCGCACCGGTGTGTCGGAGATCTTCGTAAATATTCAGGAGAGCGAGCGGCAGCTGCGTCCAATTTGGGATGATCTGCGGCGCAAGGTCGAACGTGCCAGCCGCGAGCTCCCGGATGGAGTGATCGGACCCCTGGTCAATGACGAGTTCGGCGATGTATTTGGCACCATTGCCACCCTCACGGGCGAGGGGTACAGCTACATGGAGCTGAAGGAGGTCGCCGACCAGGTCCGCAACGAGCTCCTCAAGATCAAGGATGTGGCGAAGGTAGAGATTCACGGAACCCAGGACGAGCGGATCTTCGTCGAGTACAACAACGCCCGGCTGGCGGAACTGGGGATCTCTGCGATTCATCTGCGCAACATCCTCCAGAGTCGCAATATCCTGTTGCCGGGGGGCGCCATAAACACCGGGTTCGAGCGCATCGTCTTGGAACCTTCGGGCAACTTCGAGTCGGTAGAGGACCTCCGCCGCACCATCATCAATCTACCCGGCGGCTCGGAGCTGGTTTATCTCGAGGATATCGCCCGGGTCTATCGGGGATATATCGATCCGCCGACTCGCCGGGTCCGTGCCAACGGCCAAGAGGCGCTGGCCCTGGGGATATCGCTGCGGGAGGGGGGTAATCTGATTCACCTGGGGACCGAGGTGCGGGCAACCGTAAAACGTCTACAGGAACGGTATCCGATCGGATTGGAGTTCGATTTCGTCGCCTTCCAGCCCGACATCGTCACCAAGAAGGTGGACGATTTCGTCAGCAACCTGCTGCAAGCGGTGGCCATCGTCATGGTGGTGATGCTGCTGAGTCTCGGCGTGCGCACCGGTCTCGTCGTTTCCACCCTTATACCTATGACCATGGTCCTGAGCCTGTTGATCATGGATCAGTTCGAGATTGGCCTCGATCAGATGTCCCTGACGGCGCTGATCATCGCCCTCGGACTCCTGGTGGACAACGCCATCGTCATGTCCGAATCGATCATGGTGGGCATCGCTCGCGGCACCTCGGCGCTGGACGCGGCGTTGGAGTCGGCGCGGGAGCTGCGGATCCCTTTGCTCACCTCTTCCCTCACCACCGCAGCGGCCTTTTTGCCGATCTACCTGGCGGAATCGACTGTGGGGGAGTACACAGCCCCGCTCTTTCAAGTGGTGAGCATCGCCCTGCTGAGCTCATGGGTGCTTTCGCTGACGATGATTCCGATGTTGTGCGTCACCTTCATGAAGGTCAAACAGAAGAGTCAGGAGGAGAGTTTCGGCTCCCCGCTCTACCGCCGCTATCGCGGACTGTTGTTGACCGCGTTGCGGCATCGACTGCTCAGCGTTGCGGGCGCCGTCGCCGTCTTCTTCCTGGCGATGCAGGGGTTCGGATTTATTCCGCAGATCTTCTTTCCGGCCAAAGATCAAGCAACCCTGACGGCAGAATTCGAGCTGCCGATTGGGGCGCCCATCGAACGCACCGAGGCCTTCGCACGGAAGGTGGACCAGTTTTTGGAAGACGAGCTCAAGGCTGCCGAGGGGAGACCCGAGGGGGTGGCCAACTGGGCGACCTTCGTAGGTCAGGGACCGCCGAAGTTCGCGCTGCCGTTCAATCCGCGGCACGCCAGTCCGGAATACACCATGATGCTGGTGAACACGACCTCCTACCAGGTCGTCGCCGAGCTGATTGCCAAGCTGGAGCGGTTTTGCCTCGAGAATTTCCCGGATGTGAAACCCGATATTCGCAGCCTCGTCAATGGTCCCCCGGTCATGGATCCGATCGAGGTGCGGATCTCCGGCGAAGACATGGACCAGGTGTTCGCCATTGTCGACCGGGTAAAGACCCGACTTGCGGCGATCCCGGGGGCCAAGAACATCAGCGACAATTGGGGCGCGTGGACCAAGAAGCTGGCGGTCCGCATCAATCAGCCAAGGGCGCGCCGCGCCGGTCTCACCAGTCAGGACGTAGCGGTCTCTCTACAGACAGTGCTGAGCGGATTCGAGACCACCCAGTATCGGGAGGAGGACGAGGTCATTCCGGTGGCGCTGCGTTCGGTGGAGGCGGATCGTCACGACCTGGGCAAGCTGGAAAGCCTCAATATCTTCTCGCAGGTCACGGGCCGATCTGTACCGTTGAAGCAGGTAGCGCACATCGAGGTGGTGTGGGAGCCGGCAAAGGTTCTGCGGCGCGACCGGCTGAAGACGGTGACGGTGTCGGCTGCCGTCGAGCCCGGCATCACGGCGATGGAGATCTTCGCGCCGCTTGCGGAGTGGCTGCCGGTGGAGCAGGCCGGTTGGCCCGTCGGATACCGGTGGGAGTTCGGTGGCGAGTGGGAAGCGTCGGTGGAAGGGAACGAATCGATCGGGGTCAAGGTGCCCATCGCCGGCTTGATCATCGTCATGCTGCTCGTGGGACAGTTCAATTCGATCCGTCGCCCGGTGATCATACTGCTGACGATCCCTCTCGGTCTCATAGGCGTAGTGATAGGGCTCCTGGTGGCCAGGTCCTATTTCGGATTCGTCACGTTTCTCGGTGTCATAGCGCTGGCGGGCATCATCGTCAACAATGCCATCGTTCTCCTCGATCGAATCAAGCTGGAACAGGAGCAGAACGGGCTGGAGCCGGCACGGGCTGTCATCGAAGCCTGCCAGGGAAGGCTTCGTCCTATCCTGCTCACCACCTGCACGACCATGGGCGGCATGTTGCCATTGTGGTATGGTGGAGGACCGATGTTTGAGCCGATGGCCGTGGCAATCATCTTCGGACTCTTCTTTGCCACGGCGCTGACCCTCGGGCTGGTCCCGGTGCTGTACTCTGTTTTCTTCCGCGTGCGTTTCAAGGATTTCACCTATTGATGAGACATCTACTGATTGGTTCGCTGCTTGCCTGGGGCGGCATCACGGCGTCGGCAGCGGCGTCGGACGAGGCGGCCGCAACTGCCGCCGACAGCACCAGTGCCTACGAGACCGAACATTATTATTACCTCGAGTTCCCGCGTCTGCTGTGGACTGCTGCCGTCTACCCGCTGGGCCAGTTCATAATCTACGCCGAGCACGAGGAGCTTCAGGAGCGCGTTACCGATTTGTTCACCAACGCCGATCGGACCTTCGGTTTTTTTCCGTATGCCAAGCTTGGCGGAGAAACCGGCACGGGCGGCGGGTTCTCAACCTTTCACACCGATCTGTTTGGGAAAGACAAGGAGTTTCAAGCTCAATTCGTTTACGCGGGTGCGGGGCAGACCGGACAGTTCTTCTACAGCGATGAGAACCTGGCGGGCGGCAACCTCTACTGGAATGCCGATGCCGCGTACCTGCAGACCCACAATGAGGGCGCCACCATAAACGGCCCGATTCGGGAGGACGATCTGCGCCGGCTGGAGATCGAACGATTCGATCTGCAAGCTACCCTTGGTTGGCGCACCCACGCCGACGAGCTGGAGGAGTACCGCTCCAACCTCAATATCGAGGGGTGGCTCGGCGTCGGTACCCGAGACCTCAGTCAACGCCGGTGGGTACAGACCTTCGCGCCGTGGGATCCTCCGGGATTGACGAAGAGTGCAGCAGGATTCGGTGGTCTGGGCAATGGCATCACCATGTTCTCCTTCGGCGGTCGTATCGCCTGGGACGATCGGGATTACAAGGAGCCAAGCGGCAGCCTCTCTCATCCGCTCAACTATCAGCTGCCCGGTCGGGTGCTGCTGGTATCGAACGACCAGTATTTCAGTTTTCGTGACCTCGCCTATCCGGAACGCGGGGGGCTGCTGCAGCTCGAAGCGGATGTCATCTCAGGATCCGAAAAGGTCCGTTTTCTGCGTGTGGCGGCGGAGGTTCAGCGGTTTTTTACCCTGTTTTATCGAGACCGGATACTCGCTTTACGGGCCCTGTCTGAAAAGGTGCACCCTTTAGGTGACGATAAAATTGTACCCTACTCCGATCTGCCGACGCTGGGCGGAAGCCAGCGGCTGCGCGGGTTTCGTCGTGGCGTTCTCCGGGGCGAGGGCAGTTTGCTCTTGAGCGCCGAGTACCGCTATCCCGTATGGGACACGTGGAATGCCTTTCTGTTCTGGGACGAGGGTCAAGTCTTCGACGGGTACGATCAGGTAAAGCTCGGTCGTTTCCGCAGCTCGTGGGGCGGCGGCCTGAGTCTGCGAACGGAGACCGCATTCCTGATCGGTTTGCGGCTCTCCCACAGCTCGGCGGAGCGGCTCCTCACCGGGTTTTCGCTGGAGGAGGAGTTTTGATGTCGACGAATTTTCTCTCTCGGTCGCGACCAGCGTCATGGGCGCAGAGCGTTGCGATAGCCACCCTGGTGACGACGGTCTGCTCCGCGGATCTCGGTGCCGAGGTTTCCGCCGCACGTATCAAATGGTTGGACGCCGACAGCAAGAACATTTCCGAGCCGGCGGAGATCGTCGAGAACCAGATCTGGGACATCGCCGATCACACCCTGTTCTACCAGCTCGGCAAACTGCTGGATCTCGGATGGTCGGCTCGCCGGCTGGGCAACCTTCTCAATATCGCGCCGCCGCGCCAGGCGGACAACGTCAACGCTCTCGACGAGACCCCAAACTCCTCCTGGTATACCAATCGTCACTTTCTCCATCCGATGTCGCTCGACGAGCTGCAAACCGGCCTGGGATATGCCCTGCCGGATGCCAGCGGACCCTGGGAGATCGTCGCTGGAAAGTTCGAGGGGGGAACCGCAGGTTTCACCATAAAGGATCCCCAGGGCGCCTACTTCCTGCTCAAGTTCGACTCCGAAGGGAACAACGAGATGGGCTCGGCGGCGGAGGTGATCGCCACTAAGATTCTATATGCGTCCGGATACAACGTGCCGCGCAACTCGGTCGTCTATTTCGATCCAAAACGTTTGACGATTGGTCCCAAAGCGACGGTTCCGGTACCGGGCGGCAAAAAGCGTCCGATGAACGATAAAGATCTGCGGGGGATTCTCGACAACATCATCCCGCAGAACGACGGCACCCTGCGCTGTGTCGCCAGCAAGTTTCTGTCGGGCAAACCGGTAGGAATTTTCGACTATCACGGCCGGCGCAAGGACGATCCGAACGACCGGGTAGATCACCAGCACCGCCGCGAGCTGCGCGGATTGCGGGTGATCGGCTCATGGATGAACGACGCCGATCGGCGTGCCGCCAACACGCTGGATATGTACGTGGAGGACGGGGGCAGGCGTTATGTCAAACATTATCTCATCGACATGGGTTCGGCCTTTGGGAGCAACAACCTCATGCCCCACCTGCCCAAATACGGCAACGAGTACGTGTGGGATCCGCGCACGATCCTGCGTTCGATCGTTTCACTCGGGCTCTACCGCAAACCCTGGGAAGAGCCGTTGCCCATGAAATACCCGGAGCTGGGTTACTTCGAGAACGAAACCTTCAGTGCCGCAGGCTGGGTGCCTACCTATCCCAACCCGGCCTTCGAGCGCTGCACCAACCGCGACGGTTACTGGGGAGCGAAGATCCTCATGAACTTCAACGAGGAGGAGATTGCAGCGATGGTGGCCATGGGCCAGTATTCCGATCCGCGGGCTGCCGCCGAGCTCACCCGCTTATTGGTGGAGCGCCGCGACATGATTGGCAAATACTGGTTCGCACGCGTAAACCCGTTGGATCGTTTCGCTGTTGCCGATGGCGAGCTGCGTTTTGAGGATCTGGCGGTTGCGGGAGGTTTGCACTCCTCCGCCAGCTATCGCTACCATGCCATCAATGACAACGCCGGCCGTACCGGCCGCGACCAGGTTTCAGAGGTGGTCGGCTGGCCGTTGGAGACCGGTCAGTCGATGGTGGTGCGCGGTTTCGAAATCCGTACTCAACGTCAAAACGACAGCTCGTGGAGCAAGTATACCCGGGTCTATTATTACGCAGATGCGGCTGGGAAGCTCAGAATAGCCGGCATTGAGCGTCAGGAATAGGGGGACTCATTGGAATCGATAGGTTTTACCTTCTTCGAGAGCTTCATGTCTTATGTGGCGGCTCTCCAGTGGCCGCTGGTGCTCATCTTTCTGGTTCTCGTCGGACGCCAGATCAAGGGGTTCCGCCCGGAGGAGCGGGCCCAGGCCCTCTTGATGTTCCTCTATTTCTTCCTGGTCATCACCACCTTCTGGATTCTCAAACCGATCAAGAAAACCTCATTCCTGGAATTTTACAGCTCGACTCCGTTCGATCTGTTTGGCTGGGTGCTCGACGGTCCGGGTGCCGAGCAGATTGCCAAGGTTTTGAACATGGTGGTGGCGTTCGCCGCCGCGACCATATTCACGATTCTCGCCCGGACGCTGCGTCGCCAGCAGCTTACCTATGCGTTGAGTATTTTTTTCGTGCTCGCGTATGCGGTGTACACCTTTCTGCTGAATAGTCCTGGCGCTTTCACTATCTGGTCGTTCTATCTCTTCGGCGACCTGTTCAGCACCCTCATGGTGGCGAGCTTCTTCGCCTTCCTCAACGATAGCGTTGCGCCGGCCGCTGCCAAGAGGTTGTATGGACTGATCGGGCTCGGCGGGGTCCTCGGGGGATTCTTCGGGAGCTCGGTGGTCGGCATCTACGTGAAGGCGTCGAGTCCCTCGATGTGGATGTGGGTTTGTCTCGGTATCGCGGTAGCTATCGCTATCATTGCCATGGCTGCGGGGCGATTGGTGCAACGGCATCCGCCTGCCGAGGCGCCGGCGGAGGCGAAAGACGAGGAGAAGCCGGCTGGCAATCCCGCCCTCGAGGGGGCTCGCCTGGTTTTCCGCTCCAAATACCTGTTGTCGATTGTGGCCATAGTAGGTCTTTACGAGATGGTTTCCACCATCATGGACTTCCAGTTTACCTCGGCGGTGGTCCACCATCTCGAGGGTGCCAGCATCAGCGAGCATTTTCCGCGCGTGTTCTCCTTCACGGCTTTTGTCGCCGTGGTAGTCCAATTGCTGCTTACCAGCTTTGTGATGACGCGATTCGGGGTCGGCACGGCGTTGTTGTTCCTGCCCGTTGTCGCCCTGCTAGGGTCGGCGGGGTTTTTCATCGCGCCGGTGCTGTTGATCGGCAGCTTGCTCAACACAACCGACAACGGCTTGAGTTATTCCATCAACCAGTCGGCCAAGGAGGTATTGTATGTACCCACCACCCGCGACGAGAAATACAAAGCAAAAGCGTTCATCGACATGTTCGTGCAACGTTTCGCGAAGGCGCTGGCGGTGGGTCTCAATCTGTTGATCGTCACCCTCTTTTCTGGCTTTGGCGCCATCCGCTGGTTGTCGCTGGCCACCATTGTCATCTTAGTGGTTTGGATCGCGGCCGCCCGCTACGCGGGCAGGTCCTTCGGTGAAAAGGAAACCGGACTGTCAAGCTGACAGCATTTCCAAACAGAACTCATGATTCATAGGCTGCTGAGCAGCGTCGTCGACGTGCGCCGGCAGGAGCTACCACGCATCCTGCCGCTGACGTTGGCGTACGGACTGGTCATGGCTTCGCTCTACGTGCTGAAGCCGGTCCGCAACGCGCGCCCTCTTTCTGGATAAGCTGGGGGTCGAGCAGTTG
Source organism: Candidatus Latescibacterota bacterium (assembly GCA_965217095.1). Classification (GTDB taxonomy): domain Bacteria; phylum Latescibacterota; class UBA2968; order UBA8231; family UBA8231; genus CAYNZV01. Next base: position 2,310,080 of record OZ244235.1, on the reverse strand, counting down.
CCTTACGTGCTGCTCATGGTGGCGTTTGTCGGAGCAGGAGTTGCAGTGCTCTTCGCTCGTCTGTCACAGCGCGCGCGGCTGGACCGTATTATCCCGGTCGTTTTTCTGATCCTCCTGAGCAACCTGTTGCTGTTCTGGCTCGTTTTGCCCCGCGGTTGGGCGTGGAGCTTCTACCTCTTTTATGTGTGGGTAAACATCTACGGGTTGATGGCGACATCGCTGCTCTGGCTCTTGGCCAACGCCCTGTTCGATGCCCGCGAGGCAAGACGGCTGTTCGGGTTCATCGGCGCTGCCGGCATTGGAGGCGCCATCGCTGGTGGTGCGATTACCAGCTGGATTGTCAGCCGGGTTGGGACCGAGAACCTGCTCATCGTCTGCAGTGGCATGCTGCTGGCGAGTTTACTCCTACTCTACTTCGTGCGTTCCAGGCAACCGGCCGCCCCGAAAGGTAAACAACAAGCGGCGACTCAAAACGTCTGGGAAACCGTGCGTGGTTCCGATCTCCTGCGGTTGCTTGCGGGAATGGCCGCCTTTATCGCCGTCGTTGCGGCCATCGTCGACGTGCAGTTCAATGACATCGCCGATCGCGCTTTTCCGTCAAAGGATGCCAAGACCGCTTTCTTCGGTCAGTTCTTCGCCTATTTGAGCGCTCTAGCGTTCCTCTTCCAGGTGTTCGTGACACCCCGTTTCCTGCGAAAGTTCGGTGTGGTGTCCGCGCTTTTGTTTCTGCCGGCCAGTCTCGCGGTAGGATCGGTTGCCCTGTTGGCAATGCCGGGCTTGCTGGCCGGCATCCTGGTGAAGCTGGGAGACGGCGGTTTTCGGCACTCGATCCACAAATCCGCGGTGGAGATTCTTTTTCTGCCGATTCCTGCGGCGATAAAACAGCGGACGAAGGTTCTGGTGGATACGACCGTAGACAACCTCTGTACCGGACTTGGCGCCGTCCTGGTGTTGATGGCTACTTCCGTGTTCGGGTTTTCGTATCAGCATCTCAGCTTTCTCTCGCTGGCGCTGATCGTGCTGTGGATGGCACTGGTTTTTCATGGACGCGGGGCCTATGTGAACAGCTTCCGTCAGGCGCTGGAAAGAAGGGAGATCGATGTCGGGGAGCTGACCGTCGATATCAACGAGGCGGCGGCGCTGGACAGCCTGGTGGTCTCGTTGGAAAGCGAGAACGAACGACAGCTGGAATACGCGTTGGACATGCTGTCTGCCGTGAAAGCCCGCCGTCTTGTGGAACCTTCACGCCGTCTGCTGCAACATTCCTCCGGGGTAGTGCGACAGAAGGCTTTGAAGGTTCTGCTGGGTCAAGAGGTTGCCATATCACCCGAAGATGTCCGGCCCTTGACGCAGGATGCCGAACTGGATGTCAGGATCGAGGCGCTACATTACGTCTGCGTGCATGGCGGGCAGCCAAGGCTGCAGTGCTTGGAGAACGCATTGAACAGTGATGAAGGCAGGTTGCGCTCGGCGGGTATCGGCTGCGTAGCTCGATACGGCACGGAGGAAGAGAGCCGGCTGGTCGACGAGGAGCTGATTCGCAATCACATCGCCGCTTCAGGGCCCATAGCGGTGAGCGAACGGGTTCAAGCGGCCAGGATCGTCTCCAGCCTGCAACGAAACGGTCGCCCGTACCTCAACGAGATCATCACCCAGTTCCTCAACGATCCCGAGCCCGCTGTCGTCGAAGAGATGATGTTGAGCGTGGGTGGATTGCGCGACCCTCGCTTTCTTCCATTGCTCCTGGAGAAGATGGCGGATCGGCACTACCGACTGGCGGCGCGCCGTGGTCTTGCCCAGTACGGGTCCGACGCTCTCGATCCGGTTGCGGCCATCGTGAGGGACGCCGAAGCAGAGTACGGCAGTCGCGTCAACGGCGCCCGCGTCATGGGACAGGTCGCGGAACAGAAATCGGTAGACCTGCTGTTGAGCATGCTGGACGAGGTGGAACCTCCGTTACAGTTCGCCCTAATAAAGTCGTTGAGCAAGCTGCGCAGTCGCGGCGACGGTCTCGAGTTCGATCGGGGGCTGATCAAGCAGCTTCTGCAACGGTCGCTCAGATACTACTTCGATCTGCTACAGGCGATCCACGTTTACGAAGACCGCGACGGAGGCCACGCACTACAGTTGCTCAAGCGCGCCCTGAAGGAGAAACAGGACCAGAACACGGAGCGTATTTTCAGGCTTCTGGGGCTGCAGTTCGATCCGCAGGATATGTACTTCGCCTATCTGGGTTTGGTCAGCGGCAACCGGTCTACCCGAGCCAGCGCCATCGAGTTTCTCGACAATCTCCTCGACCGTCACCTCAAGGAACAGCTCATCCCTTTGCTCGATCCTGTATCCGTCGATGCCGCCATCGAGCACGGTGGGCGAACCTTTGCTGCCCCAATGAACGGCGAGCAAGAGGTGCTGGCATTCCTGATCAACAATCGGGACCCCTGGCTGCGGGCTTGTTCACTGTTCAGCACAACCGAAGGCTCCGTCAGCGGTCAGGAGGAGTTCGTGCAATCGGCGCGCAACGATACCAACCCCGTTGTACGCGAAACTGCGGAGATGATTCTACGGACTTCAGCATAGTTATCGGAGTGCCGCACGGACCCGCTACTCGTGGGCTTGTCACAGCGCTCTGCGTCCTCCCGTGGTCATTGACACTCGTACGGCGAACCTGTACAATGGCCTCGTATGCTGACGACGATTGAAAAGGTAATATCCCTGCAGAACGTCGATGTTTTTTCAGAGGTGTCGACGGAACAATTGGCCTACCTCGCAGCGATCCTCGAAGAGGAAGAACACCCAAAGGGACAGGCAATTTTCAGCGAGCAGGATCCCGCTGACTCCATGTTCGTCGTATTAGAAGGCAAGGTGCGACTGCATCGGTCCGATCTGGAGATCAACGTGGTCGGTCCGGGTGAGCCGTTTGGTACCTGGGCGCTGTTCGACGACGAGCCCAGAGTCACGGCGGCGACGCCGCTGGAAGACGTACGACTGATGCGGTTGGACAAGGAAGATTTCATCGATCTGCTCGCCGACAACGTGGCGATCACCCAGGGAGTTCTCAAGGCGTTGGTAAATCGCGTGCGTGGCGTGCTGGGTCGAGTCGGCGCCCCCAGTTCCTAGTGCTCTAGTGCGACAGGAGTAATACATGTTGGAAGAAAGCAACGAAACCATAGTACTCGTCGACGACGAAGAGATGGTGCTCACCAGTCTCAGCTCCTTCTTGATGCTCGAGACGGAATACATCGTAAAGACCTTCCTATCTCCAGGCGAGGCGCTCGGTTTCATCGAAGGAAATCGGGTCGACATGGTGATTTCCGACTACCTGATGCCCGAGATGGATGGAATCAGTTTTCTCGCCAAGGTAAGAGAGATCAAACCGCAGATCCCGCGCATCATGCTGACCGGATATGCCGATAAAGAGAATGCCATCAAAGCGATCAATGACATCGGACTGTTCCAGTACATCGAAAAACCGTGGGACAACGACCAGTTGCAGATCATCATCCGCAACGGTCTTGAGAAACACCGGCTGGCCACGTCGCTGCAGCAGAAGATCTCGGAAATCAACAAGGCATATTCCGATCTCCAGGGCATTCAGCAGGAGATTCTGAAGGCGTTTTCATAGTGGACCAAATGAGCGACTTGCAAGAACAGCTTTTACCCGGGACGGAGAACGTTCCGGACATGGTGTACGCCCTCGACGCCAAGGGTGCTTTTTTGAGCCTGAACAAGGCTGCCGAAGACATCCTGGGGTACTCGAGGGCCGAGCTGATCGGCGTCTCTGCGTTCCAATTCATCCACCCGGACGATCAAGCAGAGATGAAAGCTGGCCTCGAAGAGGCTATGCGCAAGCAGGACCAGGAGGTGAGGCGATTCGAGTTTCGCATGCTCGCAAAGGGGGGCGAGGTAAAGTTCTTCGAGGTCAACCGCCGCCTCATTTTCGAGCATGGCCAGTTCGTGCGCAACGAAGGCATCGCCCGGGACGTGACCGAGCGCAAGCAGCTGGAAGACAACTTGCTGCTCTACAAAGAGATTGTCACCAATACCCAGGACGCCGTGGTGATTCTCGACGCCAACAGAAACTACGTAGAGCAGAACCTGGCACATCGAGAGATGATGGGGTACACCGACGAAGAGCTGGCAGGGCATACGCCCGCCCTGCACACGGGTCAGGAGACCTTCGAGCGGGTCGGCAAGGAAATCTGGGAAAAGGGCAGCTTCCGCGGCGAGATTCGCAGTCAGACCAAAGCGGGGGCGTGGATCGATGTCGAGCTGTTGGCCTTTCCAGTGAAAAACGACAACGGCGAGGTACTCTGCCACGTGGGGTTTGCCCGCGATATTACGGAGCGCATACGCACCGAATTGCGCAGTGGCGTTATGCAACGCGTGCGCGAGGAGGTGTGGAAGATGGTAGACGCTGACGACATCGCCAACGTGTTGGCGGCGATCGGTGAGGGGTTGGAGCAGCTGGCGATCGAATATCTGGAATGTGGCATCAACGTCATCGACACCACTGTCGAGCCACCGGTGGTGAAGTCCCGCAGTATGAGTCGCCAGGGTCAATGGCTGGTGTCGGACTCGGAGAAGGGGGTGGGGGAGCTCACCAAGATGTGGCAGTCGCAGGAGTGTTCATGCAGGGACGACCTTGGGGCGGAGGATCCGTTCGAGAAGTCGCACCACGGTGACGTACGTTCCGTGGTAGACGTGCCGTTCTCTCACGGAACACTGCGGTTGACCAGCGACAAGCCGAACGCCTATTCGGAGCAGGTGCTGGAGGTGCTGAAGGAGCTGGCGGCTGTGCTGTCGGAGGGTTTTCGCCGCATGGGTGACCTCCAACAGATCAGCGATGCGCATACCCAGCTGCTGCAATCCGAAAAGATGGCGGCGTTGGGAAACCTGGTTGCCGGCATCGCTCATGAGATCAACACCCCCGTCGGGGCCATACACAGCATGCACGATACCCTGGTGCGGGCGGTGGGGAAACTCAAGTCGACCATCGAGCGGGACTTTCCGAAGGACTGCAAAGAACACATGGGGCTGCAACGTGTATTGAAGATTATAGAAGACAGCAATCGGGTCATCGAAAGCGGAACCTCCAGAGTAACCACGATCGTTCGCAGCCTGCGCAACTTCGCCCGCCTCGATCATGACCACCTGACCGAGGTAGATATTCACGATGGCCTCAACGACACCTTGATGTTGGTGCGACACGACATCAAGAATAGAATCGAGGTCGTGAAGGAGTACGGCGATCTGCCTCCAATCGCTTGTTATCCGAGTCGTCTCAATCAGGTATTCCTGAACATCCTCAACAATGCTCAGCAGGCCATCGACGGGAAGGGCACTATTCGCGTAGCCACGTTTCTGCGCGCCGGTGAGGCCTGCGTCAGCGTCAGCGACACCGGATCGGGTATCGATCCTGATAGCCTCGCGAGGATTTTCGAGTCGGGGTTTACGACCAAGGGTGCCGCCACCGGAACCGGCCTCGGGTTGGCGATCTGCCAACAGATCATGGCGGATCACAAAGGCCGAATCGACGTGGAAAGCAAGGTCGGCGAAGGTACCACCTTCACCGTTGTTCTGCCCGTGGGATTGAAGGACAGCGCTGCAGATTGAGACCTAGTGCCCTGTTCAACACCCATCCTTGTATTTTCGCCGCCGATGCATCCCGGTCCGCTACGTTGCGCTCACTCGCCATATCCACCAATATGGCTCGATCGCGCGCCTTGCGGGCAGAGCGCCTCAGCGCCGCAATTTACAAGGCCAGTTATTGAACAGGGCACTAGTCCAGACGCCGTAAACCCGCCAATCGCCACCTACCCGCTGTAAAATCAAGATAGACCCATACTGGTTTGGGAGGTTTGCGGTTCTCGCTGACCGGCAGAAACGAAACGGCCAGCGAACCCAGCTTCTGCCAGCTCGAATCCAAAGTCACCGTTGGATCGATGTCCTCGAGCTGGAATAGCTGCCGATCGTCCGACCAGACACGAATTCGATACCGGGTCTCTCGATTTGTTGCGTAACCCCGGTTCACCGCTAGATCCGATCCACTCAAACGTTCGCCATCCTCGATCCGAAACTCGGCCAGCGGGTTGAGCCGGCTAAACCAGTAGGTGCCGACGCGATCGCGACGTTCGACGAGGAAGTCTACCAATCCCCGCGTTGCTTTCGGGTCGGACAACTCCGCCGCGGCTACCGCAGCTTCTATCTGAGCGTCCGAAAAAGAGGTCACGATGGCGGCCCCCCAGAACGCATCGCGGTTGGTCAGGTTCTCGAAGGCCGGCACCGGGTACATCGGCTTCCAGCGCTCCGCTTTGAAAAGCCGATTGTCGAGATAACCGACCGAGGGGTGGAATACCGTTCGGGGAGCCTTCTCGTAGTTGTGAACGTAGAGCCCCAGGGAAAACAGGCGCGTGAGCGAGTCTCTCACATCCAAGCTGTTTGCCTGTCCTCGCCGTGGATTGCTGGGGCCGGTGCTGTTGCTGCCCATGGAGGCGCCGAAGTCGATCAGGTAGTGTCTTATTCGTTTTGTTGTCGGGTCGTAGATGTCGAGGGTGTTCTCCTCCTTCATGTCGGCGTGATTGAGCCAGGAGGCGATGACGTAGAAGCCACGGATTTCCCGCCGATGCTCGTGGGGGTAGATGTCGTTCGGATCGTCCCGTCGAACCCCGGTGTAGGACCAGGGACCGATCGGTATGCCGTCGAGAAAGCGACTGGCCAGCACTCGTATGGGACCGCCGTCGCCGCCGGCGTGCCTGAGGACGCGCTCAAGATCGACTCTCTGTACCGAGCGCGAGCTGATGGGCGGTCGCGAATCGTCGGTGGTGACGGTCAGCTGCGCATCTGCCGCCAAGGCGAGTTGCCGTTTCTCCACATAGGCGATGTAGTTCTCGGGTACGTTGTAACCCACGGCATGAAACAGTCGAGCGGCGACAACCTCGGCGGCGCTGGCAAGCTGCGGAAAATCCGGCGGGTCGAACTTGATGATATAACGGTCGCCCCTGCCGTCGCGGATTGTCATACCTGGCGTTACCCCGGCCGATTTGATCGCCACCACTTCCCACGGCGCTGACATGTCCGGTCCGTCCGATCGATTGGGACCGCGAGTGATTGCTTGCAACGAAAGCGGCTTCACACCGTTGCGGTTAGTGAACCAGCCGGAGTTGGGCACCTCATCAAACTCGTCCACATTGAGCGCTTCGTATGGGCGGCCGATTAATTTCCTCCCCATGCGAGGAAGGTCCAACACCTGTCTGATCTGGTAGTCGAAGCTCTTGTCGATAATCTCTTCCACCAAGCGTGAATCCCGCCGTTTGGGTTTAGCTATGGGCCGGTAGAGATCGGGAAAAGCCGCCGACGGTGGTGGCGGCATGGAGCTTCCGCAACCGAGGAGGATCGCAAGGATCCGTATCAATCTGGCGTAGAACATCGGCTCAGAAGACAGTTTTGAAGTTGATCAACAGACGAAGCTCTTCCTCGCTGCGTGCTATCAGCTGCTCGAAAACCAGGCCTCCGGGTACCCACACGCGCAGACCGGCCCCCATCGAGCTCGCCCATCCACCCAGCTCCAACTCGTCCACGGCATGGAAGGCGCGCCCTGACTCGTAAAACAGAGTCCCGTCCACCAGGCGCCACACCGGGTACTTGTAGGTGACAGCGGCAAACAGGGTACCGCGATCACGAAACCTGCCCCTTGTGTAACCGCGCAGATTCTCGATCCCGCCCAGGTAGGCAAGGTTGTAGAACGGGACTTGATCATCCCCAGGAGCGTGGCGCCAATCCATGCCCAGGCGCACGGATGCGATGCGTCGGTAAAAGAGCTCGATGAACTGCTCGCTGACGACGTCGACGCGCAAATGTGAGAATTTTTCGTCCAATGCACGGTGATATGCCAGGAGCAATCGAGTGCGATTGCCGTGGGTCGGACTTCCCGGAACGTCGACGACCTCGCGGCGCACTGCGACGGAGCTTTCGATGAAATGCACCCGTTGATCGAGGCCAGGCAAGGTAACAGGTGTGTAGGCGGTGCCGATCTGCGGGGCAGCGGAGCTCTGTCCGGCACCAATGTCCACCGAGTGGTACCCGATGGCGACCTGGCCTTTCAACGATCGATCGAGCTGACGTTCCCAACGCAGTCCGGCATGAAGGTCTTCCTGAAAGAAACTCGTGCGGTCGTTCTTTGGGGTTTTCTGGCCGACTCCGAAGTAGCTCTCCTTCGGTTCCTTGCGGAGCCCCGCATCCAAATGCAGGCGTCCCTGAAGGGCAGTCGGGTTCTCCCACACGAGCGCAAGGGTGTGGTGCTGGCGCTGGTGTGGTGCCGCGCCAACAGTTGAAGTAAGCTCGCCGTCTGCGGCGCTCGGCAGGCGTTTGTAGAACAGCCTGAAACCGGATCCGATATCGGTGTTGGAGAGCGGACGAATCCCAATTCGCCCATCCGACGTGGTCAGCCACTCCTCCAACCGATCGATAAAACGCACCTCCCACACGAGATGAGCGCCGTAGCGGCCGCCGACGAACAACAGGTGAAATGGGAAATGCACGATGCGACCGGGAATGGCGAGCGCCTGCTCATCGCGGGAGCGATAGCTGAGCGGTGTCGTAGGCGCCTCGGAGAGGCTGTCGGTTTTGGTCGTAGCGGTGCCGGCAGCTCCGGTGGCGGCCGGAAACAGCGGCACCAGAAGGAGCAATGCAGCGGTGCCCAGGACGCCGTCTCGCCGAGCCAGATGGAACCTCATCTCGAATAACCGCGTCGACTGTCCCGCGGCTCAGGTGTGCTGGTTGCGTCGTGGCGGAATCTCAGTGCCGCGTAGTTCGCGAATCAGATCGACCAGGCCTTCGGTGGCGGCTTCAAGGAATTTCTCGCCCTTGTCGACGGTTGCCTTGGTTGCGTCTCCCAAGACTCCGCTGGCGGTCTGCGAGCTCCAGTAGGGAACCATCTTGGCGCCGGAACCTTCGGGGTGGATGCCGGCTAGAAGATCGATCTGGAAGCTGGGGGGCAGCGGAGTGCGTTCGTCTACCGCCTTGTCCATCTCTACGAGTTCCGGTCGCAACGCCAGGTAGAGGGAGGTTTCATACTCGCCGGCGTGCGCAGCGCCGCCGTAGCTGCTGTCCCGCAGCTCGACCGCGAGATCCTTGACGCGCCGCAGGTCCCAGTGATTGACGGTGGCGCAGAGGATTTCCCCTTTATATTCCAGATTCGACAACCGCGCCGACATGTCTAGCGGCGAACTGTTGCTGCCGTGCCCGTTGACCACGAGAATGCGCAGGAATCCGTGGTGGGCAAGGCTGCAGCAGACATCCTTCACGTATTTGATGAAGGTATCCCAGGCGATGGTCAGGGTGCCGTGGAAATCCATGTGATGCGGACTGTACCCGTGAAGGACAGGAGGAACGAGCACGGCCTCTCCGGGGATGCGGGCAACTGCCCGCTCACAGATCTCGTTGGTGAGCACCACGTCGGTGTCGACCGGCAGATGGGGTCCGTGGTCTTCGTGGGTGGCGACGGGAAGCACCGCCACTTTGTTCTCTTCGGCTGCTTCTTTGGTTTCAATCCAGAGCATTTCCGCAAAGCGATATTTCATCTTTCCCCCTTTGATGAGTGACCAAACATACCTGATTGAAGACCTGAATCAAGCTGCTCCAGCGCCGGCGAGACGGTTGCAAGAGGGGCGGGAATGGAGCAGATTGAAACGACGGGGAGGCTCTACCGATGATCAAATTGGCGACCATGAGCAGCGTCTGTCCCGACTGGACTCTGGACGAGGTTTTCGCCGGCATGAAGCGCCACGGGTACCGAGGATTCGAGCCGCGGGTCGAATGGGATCATGCCTGCGGCATCGAGCTGGAGCGGACCGCGCAGGAACGGCGGGAACTTAAAGCCAGGTTTGCCAACGAAGGTCTCGAGCTCTGTTGCATCGCCACGGGAGTCCAGATGGCGGCCGAAGACAGGGCCGTGCGCGCTGGTCACGTAGAGGACCTGCGTCGCTACATCGATCTTGCCGCTGATCTGAACTGTCCCTTCCTGCGAACTTTTGGTGGGATTTGGTCCCACGACAAAGAGCTCAAGGTGATGGTGGATTACATGGTGGAGGGGTACGCCCAGGTACTGGATCAAGCCCGTGAACGCGAGGTGACGGTCCTGCTCGAGACCCACGACCACTGGAGCAACTCAGTTTCGGTGCGGGCGGTTTTGGAGCAAGCAAACCATCCCAATCTGCAGGCTCTGTGGGACCTGATGCACCCGCAACGTGTATTCGAGCGGCCGGCGGAGAGCTTCGAGGTGTTGAAATCGTACGTGGTCCATGCCCACGCGCACGACGGCACATTCGTGGATGGAAAGATGACAACCCTGCCATTGGGGCAGGGCATTTTCGATCACTTGGCTCCTCTCCAGTTGTTGCGGGCCGCTGGTTTCGACGGGTACTTCTCGGTGGAGATCATTCACGCGCCGGGGAGCAATCATGACGCGGACGGGGTCTTGAGCCAGTACGCCACCGAGTTCAGGAAGCTGCTTGAACCGGCCGAGGTTTCAACCACCTCCGCGGAGAGCTGAGCAGACGAGGACGTTCACACTATGGTAGCGATTCCAACTCGTCCCCTCGGCCGTGCCGGCGACACCGTAAGCGAAATCGGGCTAGGAGGGGCCCCCCTGGGCGATCTCTTCGAAGTGATCGGCGAAACGGTAGCGCAAGAGATTATAGAGGCGGCCTGGAACGGCGGGATCCGCTATTTCGATACCGCCCCTTTCTACGGGTACGGGAAGAGCGAACACCGGGTCGGTCATTTCCTGCGCCAGCAGCAGCGACCCCAGTTCGCGCTCTCGACCAAGGTAGGCAGGGTGCTGCGCCCAACCCACGATCCGGCCAGCTTTGACTCCGGCTTCTGGGCTGGAGGATTGCCGTTCGACCTCGAGTTCGACTACAGTTACGACGGCATCATGCGTTCGTTCGAAGACAGCGTGCAGCGGTTGGGTTTGCCTTCTGTCGAATACCTGATCATACATGACCTGGATTTCTGGTTTCATCTGACGGAAAGGAAGGTGCAGGCGTATCTCGATCAGCTGGCTACCAGCGGTTGGAGGGCGTTGGAGCGCTTGCGCACAAACGGATTGATCAAAGGAGTCGGGGCCGGCATCAACGAGATGGGAATGATGCCTCGCTTCCTGGAGATGGTAGATCTCGATTTCTTCCTGGTAGCGCTGCCGTACACCTTGTTGGATCAGGAGGTTTTGGATGCGGAATTCCCCCAATGCGAAGAGCGCGGCGTACGCGTCGTGATCGGGGCCGTGTTTGCGTCGGGTATTCTTGCCACTGGACCTGTCGCGGGTGCGAAATACAAGTATGCACCCGCCGAACCCGAGGTGCTGGAGCAGGTCCGGCAGATGGAGGCGGTTTGCGCCCGTCACGATACCCCACTGGCGGCGGCGGCACTGCAGTTTCCGCTGGCTCATCCGCTGGTGTCGGCGATTATTCCCGGTGCGCTGGCTCCGGAACACGTTCAACAGAATCTGAATCTCTATCGGCACGCCATTCCCGCCGATCTCTGGTCGGAACTGAAGTCCGAAGGTCTCTTGCGCGCGGATGCACCCACACCTTAGCAACAGATTCAGTTGGCAGCGGCGTCGATACCGGACTATCCGTCGACGGGGCCTCCCGTTCTCACTTTCTGCCGTTTCCGACGCCGCCTGGCATGCGGCGTTTCAATGCCGTAAAGACACGACCTGCCGAAGCTACCCGCAGCAACACCGAGAGCGTGGCTTGCCTCCTTGTTGCTGGCGTAGATCCGGGCGGCGCGTTCCACTCGGTCTTTGCACGTCAATTGCATCGACGCCTCCTTTGGTTCGCTTTTACGAACTAAAATCCACGAATCTACGCTTTCGACTGGCAAACACAATAGTTTTCTTTAACAAACCAAATACAAAATAAGTTTGCTTTTGTTGGTACCAGGATCTAATTTTCCGAGAAGGAATTTATGCAGGGAGTCTCGCGGTAATGGAAATAGGCAACAACATTAAGAAATACAGGCAGATACGTGGTCTTACTCTACCCGATCTGGCGACCAAGGCTCAGGTTTCCAAGGCGTTTCTGTGGGAGATAGAGGCGGGGAAGAGCAAGCGGCCTGGGGCCGAGGTGCTGTTCCGGCTGGCTGAGGCGCTTAGTGTGACGCTCGCCCATTTGATGGGCAAACAGCCGTCAGAGGGCGCGCAAGAGCTCATAGAACCTGAGATAAACGACGGCTTGCGCGCCTTTATCAATCAACGCAAGGTGCAGGGTCAGCCGCTCGATCCGGAAGAGATCAAATCGCTCTCCTTCGTTCAGCTCCGGGGCGGGCGTCCGACCACCAAGGACCAGTGGGCCTTGATCTACGGCCTTTTGAGGGAAATGACCGGGGAGTAGCGATGGCCGGCGACCTGCTCCAGCTCGAAAAAACCTGCGGCTCACGCGAAGAAATCGAGGGTGGGCAGGTGTCAGCGGAAGATGAGGTGCGAACACGTGCCCGCGAGCGCTTCGCCTAGGCAGACCGGATCCTTCGCGAGATCGACGACCACTGGGCCCCTCCGCCGGTCGACCCGGTACTGATCGCGCAAGCTCTGGGATACCGCTGCGTGTCGGTGGATGAGTCGGGTCTGGACGATGCGATGATCATGGTGCAGAATGGCACTCCGACGATTCTATTTCGCCGGGGCCGCTCCTTGGTGCGAACCCGATTCAGCATCTTTCATGAGCTCGCCCACACCCTCTTCCCCGACTTCCGAAACAACCCGTTGATGTTTGGTACGAGGGTTCGCCATTTTGGCCGCCAGGGTTTTCTGGAACACCTCTGCGACGTGGCCGCGGCCGAGTTTGCCATGCTGATCGATCTATTCAAGAACGACCTGGTTCGCGCCGGATTCGCGGTGAGTTCGGTCGAGGGGTTATGTCGCAGGTACGGAGCGTCTCAGGAGGTCGTTTGTCGGCGCATGGTGGAGTGTGATTTGCAACCTTGCGCGCTTTGCTTGGTGGAGCCTGCTCCAAACAATCGCCGATCTCGCCGTTCCATTCGGGACGGAGCTAGGCGGAACACTGGTATGAAGGTCGTCGGCACTACCTACTCAGCCAGTTTCGCCGCCGGCAAGCTCTTCATACCCACCTTTCCAGGCTTCGAAAAGAGAAGCTGCTTGATTCAAGCCGCCCGCAGCGGAAAACCGGCCCGCGGGTTGGAGGAAGTCGATCTGGGAGGTGAGAAATGGAGATTCGAAATCGAAGCGCTGCCTCTGCTTCACCGGCCGCGGGTCAAGGGGCTCAGCTCGGTTCTGGCCTTCTTTATTATTATTTGAACAACGGCAGCTGCGCGTTACCACTCGAATTTACACTTGCTGATTCGCGCGGAGTTTTTTGAAGTAACCGCTGCATCCCGTCCCCGACTGTCTCAATACTATCGATCTTCCACACGCCTCAGGGTTAATTACTATATTCCACTTCTCTCGTCGATCAAGGGATTGGAGTGAATGCAGCAGAAGACTCGTCTCGAAGAGGCTGTCTCCAGGGACGCGCTGAGCAAGAGCGAAAAGCTTAAGAATGCGCTGCTCTTTGCGGTTCCGGACATGATGTTCCGGGTAAACCGCGAGGGGGTGTTCCTGGAATACATTCCCACGCCGGATGTTCCGCCCGATATGGCGCCGGCCAGCTTCGTCGACAAGAAACTTTCTGACGTCATGCCGGAGGAAACTGCACTCCGTGTCCGCGAACACCTCGAGCGGGCGTTGCAAACCGGAGATATGCAGCTGTTCGAGCACGAGCTGCCCACTGCCAACGGGTCTCGGATCTTCGAATCGAGGATCGTAGCCATCGACGCCGAACAAGCTCTGATCATTGCCCATGACATTGCTGACAGGAAGAAGGCGGAAGAGGCCATTCGCGACAGCGAGGCGCGAATTCGCGCCGTGGTCGACAACGCGGTCGACGGAATCGTGACGATCGACAGCGATGGTATGCTCCAGAGCTTCAATCCCGCCGCCGAGGTTATTTTCGACTATCCAGCCGCGGAAGTGATTGGTCAGCCCGTTTCCATTCTGATGCCCGAACCCGATCGCAGTTTGCACGGCGGTTACATCGCCAACTACATGGAAACGGGCAAAGCCAAGATTCTGGGACTGGTGCAGGAGGTCATGGGGCAACGACGGGATGGATCCACCTTTCCGATGGAGCTGGCGGTCAACGAATTCTTGGTGGGGGGACGGAAGGCATTTACCGGGATTGTTCGGGATATCTCCGACCGCACGGAAGTCGAGTTCGCTCTCGAGGTTCAGGCGGCGGAGCTGGAAACGGCCAACCGCGAGATGGAGAGCGCGCAGCAGGAGCTCCAGTTGGCGATGCAGGAAGTGCAGAAGGCAAGTGCCGCCAAAAGCGAGTTCCTGGCCAACATGAGTCACGAGATTCGCACCCCCATGAACGCGATCATAGGAATGACCGAGCTGACTCTGGATACCGAGCTCGTCTCAACGCAGCGAGAGTACCTAGAAGCGGCAAAGGAGTCGGCGGATCTCCTGCTCGAGCTGATCAATGATATTCTCGACCTGTCGAAGATCGAGGCCGGCAAGCTAACTCTCGAGGCCACCGAATTCAGCTTGCGAGTGGTGCTCGATCAGCTGACAAAAACCCTGGTGATCCGTGCGCGGGAGAAAGGTCTCGATCTGAATTACGAGGTCGACGATCAGGTGCCGGATCAGCTTGTAGGTGATCCCACGCGACTGCGGCAGATTTTTCTGAATTTGTTGAGCAACGCGATCAAATTCACCGAAGACGGATCCGTCGCGATCGCCGTGAGCTGCAACCGAGGAGAAGGTAGCGCGATCGAGCTGGAGGTAGCAGTGCGGGACACCGGCATCGGCATACCACAGGACAAGCTGGACACCATATTCGAGTCTTTCACCCAGGCAGACAGGTCGACTACGCGACAATACGGTGGCACCGGTCTGGGACTGGGAATTTCCTCGGAGCTGGTGGAAATGATGCAGGGACGCATTTGGGTGGAAAGCGAGACTGGGCGGGGAAGCACCTTTCACTTTACGGCAACGATGCAAGTGGGGGAGGCATCTCCCGTTGCCGACGGGTTGCCGACAAGCTCATCCCATTCCACATATGCCCAGGTGCCGACGGGCTTGGATAAACCCGCATCCCGATTGAAGATACTGGTAGTGGAAGACAATCGCTTCAATCAAATGGTTGCCGTGGGGATTCTGGAGAAGGACCGTCACGACGTTTCAATCGCCGAAAACGGGCGGGTGGCGCTCGAGCAGCTGGAGAGGCAGGTTTTTGACGTGGTGCTCATGGACGTCGAAATGCCCGAGATGGATGGCATTGAGGCTACCCAGGCCATTCGGGAAAGAGAACGTGACTCCACAGACCACATTCCGATCATTGGCCTGACCGCTCACGCCATGCAGGGAGACGAGGAACGCTGCCTGGCGGCAGGCATGGACGCCTACGTGCCCAAGCCGATCAAGCGCGATCTGCTGATGCTGACGCTGGCGCGGTTGACATCCGGCAAGGGGGAACAAGGGGAGGCAGCGCCGCAGCAGCTTTCCGCGAACGAAGACGGCTTTGACCGGCGGGCAGTGCTGAGTCGGTTGGACGGCGACATCGAGCTCCTGGGGCAGCTGGTGGAGATGTTCTTTCAGGAGTGCCCGGACTACATGAGCCAGATTCGTTCCGCCATAGACGATCACGACCAGGACGCGCTGCGCAAGTCGGCGCACGGACTCAAAGGCCCGGTGAGCACCTTGAGTTTGACAACGGCCTTGGATGCCGTGCTGCAACTGGAGGGGATCGGCAAATCTGAATCGATGGACGGCGCGCAGTCCGTATACGACGATTTGGACAGAGAGCTGGAACGAATGAAGTCGGTCATACAGGCCGAACTGAAGGATTGATGAGCCCCTTGCGACCAGTACGGGAGGCGCCGACCGGATTCACCGGCCACCTTCGAAACATTGGCCCCGGGGTCGTGGTTTCTGGCTCGGTGGTCGGCTCCGGAGAGCTGCTCGTGACCACGCGCATGGGTGCCGATGTAGGTTTCGTCTTCCTCTGGGGTGTGATCGTCGCCTGCCTGGTCAAGTTCTTCATTCAGCTCGAGCTCGGACGGCAGTGTATCCTGCACAATAACACTACGATTCAAGCGTTGACCCGGGCATCCGGACCGCGAATATGTCAGACCTCCTGGGTGGCCTGGCTCTGCGTCCTCGGGTACTTCTCGGTCATGGTGGCGTTGGTGGGCATTATCGGATCGGTAGCGGGTCTATTGGTCGCCGTTTTCCCCGCGCTCTCGTACGAGCTCTGGGCGGTGATGATTTTTCTGGCAATGTCAGTGCTGCTCTATCGGGGTATCTACGGCGATCTCGAAAAGATGGCGACTATTCTAGTTGCCAGCTTCAGCCTTGTGGTGATCGGGTCCGTAGTCGCACTGCAATGGACCGATCTTTCCATCACCCGAGCTCAGCTGCTTTCGGGGTTTCGCTTCGCAATGCCGGCAGAGGGTGCGTTCGTCGCCCTGGCGGTCATGGGGTCGGTGGGTGCCACGGCGGTTGAGCTGTTCATGTATCCGTACTGGGTCAAGGAGAAAGGCTATCCGGAATTCGTCGGTCCGCGGGACGACTCGGCAGATTGGGAACGCCGCTACCGCGGATGGATGAAGGTGCTGACCATGGATGCGCTGGTTTGTACCGCGATCGCCCTGGTGATCACCTGCGCTTACTACTTGCTCGGGGCGTCGGTGCTCAAGGGGCTGAACGTGGTTCCCCAGGGGATGAAGGTGGTGGAGCAGGTTTCCCTGATCTTTACCGAAAGCCTGGGCACTTGGGCGTATTACATTTTTATGTTCGGAGGATTCTGCACCCTCTTTTCTACCTTGCTCGTATTCACGGCAAGCTCGGGACGCATAAGCGTCGACTTCCTGAAGCAGGTGGGAGTAGCGTCCCTGGCAGACGAGGATCAGAACCTCAAATGGCTGCGCATTCTGCAGGTAGGTTTTCCGCTCTCGTGGCTCTGTGCCATGCTGATGATGCCCGACACGCCGCTGGCATTGGTGCTATTGGGCGCCAACGCCAACAACCTTCTGCTCCTACCCATGGCCTACGGTGTGCTTCATCTTGCCATGCGTTCCGCGCAACTCGAACGCATGCCCCTTTGGAGCGAGATCGGTTTGCTGCTGACCATCTGGATCATCACCAATTTCACCGCAGTCAACCTGTATCTGACCTGGAGCACCGGCTCCCACTAGCGCACTATGAGTGCTCAGAGGTCGCGGCCGTCTTCCTCGCGGGCGCGGTTGAAGGCTACGAGTTCGCGGTAGCGAATGCCGGTTCCTCCGAAGATGTCCAGGGCGCTGCCGACCGTGAAGTCCAACCGGCCCTGGGCCAGCTCGTCGATGCGCTCGATCTCCTCGAAACTGCGAATCCCACCCGCGTAGGTTGTGGTAATCGGCGCTATCTCGCCGAGGAGTTCGACAACCTCGGTGGCGATGCCCTTCTGCTTGCCTTCGACCTCGGTCGCATGCACGAGAAACTGAGAGCAGAACTCGGCCAGCATGGTCAGATTCGCCTCAGTGATTTCCAGATTGGTGGGGCGCTGCCAACGCTCGGTCATTGCCACGAAGGTTTCGCCAGAGCGGGCACAGCTCAGATCGATCACCAGATTCTCGCTGCCAACCTCCGATGCCAGGTCTTCCAGCCGATTTTGTTGGAAACGGCCGTCAACGAACAGGTAAGAGGTGACGATGACCTGTGCGGCGCCCCGCTCCAGCCAGCTTCGGGCGTTGCTGCCGTCGATGCCACCGCCGAGCTGCAATCCGTTGGGGAAGGTGCTTAACGTTTCCTCGGCTGCGGCTTCGTTTCCCGGCCCTAGCATGATCACGTGACCCCCCGTCAGCCCGTCGTCGCGGTAGAGCTTGGCGAAATAGGAGGCAGATCGGCCGCTTGCGAAGTTGGTAACCGGCTCGTGCCCTTCGCCAAGAGTGGTGCCGACAATCTGCTTGACGACCCCCTTGTGGAGATCTATGCAGGGACGGAAACGCATTTTCTCAAGAACACGGCGCGGCGAAAATGCTCAGATGGGTATCCCCATACTTGCGTTGCCGCACCATGTGCAGGAGTCCGCAGTCAGGATCCAGCTCGGAGTCGCGACTGTGTTGAACGGCAAGCAGGCCACCAGAGTTCAAGAGGGCTCCGTCACTCAGTCTGTCGACCAGCGTCACAAAAAGAGAAGCGGCGCCCAGGCGGGCGCGATATGGAGGATCGAGGTAGATCGTGTCGAAACCACGACCCTGCTCCGCGAACCGTGGGATGAGAACCTGGGCTTTGGCGCTCACCAGCTCTACGCCCCACAGTTTCCAGTCGCGGACCAGCTCCTTGAGCAGCTTGCTGCGTTTTCGGTGTGGCTCGTTCATCGTAACTTTGCCACCGCGGCTGTGGGCCTCGAGTCCGATCTGACCACAGCCGGAGCATAAATCGAGAAAGCTTTGACCGCTCAGATCGGGACCCAGCATGCCAAACAGCGACTCCTTCAAACGCGAAGAGGTCACGCGGATGTCGCCGTGACGGCGACGATTAAAAGAGATTTCCCGACCGCGAAGGTCGCCAGCGACGATGCGCAACGGGGGCCCCTGTGCGATGAGTGTATCCGATGCTCAGCTCGACCCGGACCCGCGAGGAGCACCACGTTCATTGCGATTATAAGATGGAGGACGTGCTGGGAAACCGCCACACCTCAATCAGTGATATTCAGACACTTCGCAATACTTGCTTCCAACTTTGTTGCTTCCGGCGGCTTGAGCATGTAGTCGGCCACGCTGAGGGCGTTCGCGGATTCGATGTCGTAACGGTCTCCGGATACCGTAAGAATGATCACCGGCGTGGTTTTGTGTTTCTCGGTCTTGCGCAACTCTATCAATAGCTCGATGCCATTTTGCACGGGCATCTCCACGTCCAGCATGATTAGATCCGGTGCGGAATCCATAGCTGTGGTGAACCCCTCCATCGAATCTCCCGCCTCAAGGGTGCGGTAGCCCATCTTGGCGATCAGATCGCAGATCGCAAATCGCATCATCTTTGAATCATCGATTACCAGAATCAGTTTGTCTCGTCTTTTTTGGGAAAGGGAACCCTCAGCGGCGCTCCGGAGGTTCGTTTCGGTGCTGTCGAAAAGCTCATCCGCGTCACCTGCTGAAACCTCCTCCGGCTCAACGCCCTCCGTTTCTATAAACACGCCTCAACCATCTGTTTTACCTCCGGCACGATATCGCTTGCAAGGGTATCCCTCGCCACCTCCATCTGCTCTGCCGACATTTCCAGGCGATCCAAGATCTCCGGGTCGTACTCTCCCGTATCGTCGGTGAAATAACCCAGCCCCAGATCCTTGCACAGGCCGTTGGCGATGTGCAGCAAGCAGTCGAGGTCGGCCGAATCTTCACGAAGGGCATGGTGGTTCCCTACGGCTTGAACAACCCCCTCGCCCATATCGGCGTTCAGCAAGAGCAGCTTGCTGAGTCGTTCGTGATTGGCCACGCTTCCCAGCTGCGTTTCAGCTTCGTGAAAAGTGCTAACCGAGCCTCCCATTGTTTCCGCTACGCGGGCAAACCAGCCCCAGTAGAAGAATCCCAGCACCAGCTTGCCCACGTCATGCAGCAGGGCGGCCGTCCAGTATTCGTGAAAGGGCACGCTGACTGGGTGAGGGATCAACCGTTCGTGGTAGAGCTTGTCGATGATGAGGGCGCACCCTACGGAGTGTTCCCAGAACCGACGAAGGTCGAATGCGCTGTCCTCGGGACGGACGAGGCTGTTAATCAATTTCACCTGTTGAGCCAGGGCCCCGACTTTCTTGAGCCCCAGCCTGGTGATCACTTCAGGCAGCGACCAGCTCAATTTTCGGCCGGTGCCCGCGAACGCCGGACTCTTCATGACCTGCAGCAGCTTGACGACGATGGCGGGGTCGCGACACAGTAGATCCTCCAGCTCTGCAACCGTCGACCGCGGCTCATTGATCGTCTGCAGAATGCGCGCAATTATCTCAGGGAGGGTCGGCAACGTGGAGATGTTCTTGAGCCGGCGGTTGACCCGACGTTTGGCGGCAGAATAGGTTTCCGTCTCCAGATCCACGAACAGATCGCCGATTTCGCTGGCGTTGAGCGCCTCCTCGACGACCTGGCGCAGGTTGTTCTCACCGGTGCCTAGTGCCTCCTCCCAGGAGCAGAAGTAAACCGTGCTCATTTCGGCGCAATTCAAACGCTGCTGCTCCAGCAGCTCGTCGGGCATGCAAAATAGCAAGGGGGCATGGTCATTAGCGTTTAGTGCTGTCAGCGTAGTCTGGCTTTCGACAGCCTCAAACCCGAGAATGCAGATGCATCGAACACATTCACGGTATTCCAGCAACTTCGACATGGCTGCGTCGATGTCAGAGCAGGCCACAGCTTCCAGACCAAACTGGTAGTTCAGCTGCAGCTTCAGCGGCCGTAGCAGCAGCTCCTGAGGTTTTACCTCATCTGCTACTACAAGTGCCAGCTCGCGGTCGGCGTCGTTCATCGGCTCACAGAGTTACGATGCCTCGTTGTACAGCGAATCGCATCAGCTCGGCTTGATTCTTGAGGTTCAGCTTGCGCATCAAGTGACTGCGGTGAACCTCTATCGTGCGCACGCTCAGATTGAGCTGCCGCGCGGTAGCAGCATTGGCGGATCCTTCCGCGACCAACTGTAGAACCTGTTTTTCCCTAGGGGTGAGCGTCTGAAACCGGTCGCTTTGGCCTTCCGATTCTTCCGCGAAAGCCTCGACCTCGGATTCCGACAGCGGTGGGCTGAGATACCGGCGGCCATCGAGAACATCCCGAATGGCGGTAATTAGCTCGTCGGTATCTGAATTTTTTATCACGTACGCCCGCGCGCCAAATTTCAGGGCCTCGACGGCGTAGGCTTCGTTGCTATACATGGTAAACACGATGACT
This sequence comes from Candidatus Latescibacterota bacterium, assembly GCA_965217095.1. Classification (GTDB taxonomy): domain Bacteria; phylum Latescibacterota; class UBA2968; order UBA8231; family UBA8231; genus CAYNZV01. The sequence continues at coordinate 2,289,116 of OZ244235.1, read as the reverse complement.
TCGGTGGTCACGTTCCATTCCGCCAGCTGCTGAAGTACCTGCAGGCCTGTCTTTTCCGGCAGCATGAGATCGAGCACGAGGATGTCGGGCTGCAATCTCCGCACGGCTTCGATCGTCTTCACTCCGTCGCCGGCTTCCCCAACAACCTTGAGGTCGGGCTCCGATTCGAGAAGAGTCCGAATGCCGCGACGAACGATTTCGTGATCGTCGGCTATGAGTATTTCAGTCGCGTCCATTCAGTCGACTTCCCGAGAGCGGAATAACCGCAGTCAGCTGCGTGCCTTTCCCCGGCGCGGAGCTCAATGAGAGCTCACCTCCAAGCAGCGACACGCGCTCGCTCATGCCCAGTATGCCACTAGTGTCGGGACGCGCCAACCTATCGTCTTTGTCGAAGCCGACGCCCTCATCCTCGATGCGGATCTCCAGCTGCCGATCCATGACGTGAATGTGCACCTCGGCGAGCGTCGCCTTGGCGTGTCGTGCGATGTTCGTCAATCCTTCTTGAACAACGCGATAGGAGGCGAGCTCGATCTCGGGGTCATGTCGGTCGGCGATTCCTGAGTGATTGAATTCCAGCTCGATGCCGGTTTGCTTCGAAAACCGCTTGAAGTGCCAGCGAAGGGCGGGCAGGAGCCCCAGGTCGTCGAGAATGGCGGGCCTGAGGTCGAGAGACAGCTCACGGACTTTGTCCATCAATTCGTTGATCTCGGCCTCGGCCTGGCTGAGGGACTCTTCGCGGTTCTTTGCCGGCGTTCGTTTCAGGGCCCCGAGGGTCAGTTTTATACCGGTCAAGTACTGGCCGACTTCATCGTGGAGCTCTCGGGCTAAGTTGCGACGCTCCTGCTCCTGGATCTTCACCAATCGGCGCGATAGAAACCTCAGCATTTCCTCACTCTGCCGGAGCGATCTCTCGGCCAGCTTCTGGTCAGTTAGATCGCGATAATACCAGACACGGCCAAAGTACTGGTCTGCAGCTATCATGGGGGCCGAATATCGATCGAATACGCGGCCGTCAACCAGCTCGATCTCCTCCTGGCTGCGCGCCGCTTCGTTTTTGTAGAGCTCCTCTACGCGTTGGAGGAAGTACTCGGGTTCCCTCACCAGGCTGCAAACACTTTCCAAAGCGAGCCTGCTGTCTTTGCCAGCAGCAATTTCCGGCGCCACCCCCCACATCTCCAGGAAGCGCTGATTATAGGAAATCCACTCACGCTTCCCGTTTACCACCAGGATCCCGTCCATGGATGTTTCCAGCTGCGTGGAGAGAATGAGGTTGCGGAAGTTGAGCTCGTCGTCCGTCAACCGCGACTCCATGATATCAATCGATGTCGTCATCTGTGATCAAATACGTTCGAGACTAGGGGATTCGGGTTGCCGTCCCCGCAAACGGAGGAGGTTTGAAGAATCTGTCTGAGACTCTGAAGCAGCTCTGGTAAGAAACGAGGGTGGCTGTTCAGGAGGCTAGTTCCGCAGCCGGCGAAAACAGGGTAGGCCGACCGCCCGCGGAGCGAATCGCTACCGCCGTCAGATCGTCTGCTGTCGATATCTCCCGGAAGTGCTGGCCGGAGATATCACTGATGTCGACCAGGATATCGTCCTCCTTATCGAGGGCTTCGATCTGGAGGCGCGCGGTTCTCGCCTCGATCTTCGAATCGCGCGAGCGGACGTCGGCCAGCTCGAAATCTATCGTAGCGGGGGCAACGATTGAGCCCCCCACCTGGACCGAACCGAGCTCTTCCGGCAGATTGGCAATGAGCGACGCCAGCTCGGATCGATCCCGCTCCAGGGAACGGCCCAATTGATCGCACTTTGCCACAAGATTGTACAAGTCGCGCAATTTGCTCAGAAACTGTGTGAATACCTTAGCCCGCGTTGGATTGTTGACGATATACTTACGATTGGTGCGAGCCAATGCGCCCATAATGCCCTTGGCAAAAAACTCGTTCAGTGCTGCGTGCAGATGTTTCTCCGAAGCGTCGTCCAGAGATTGGTACACCGGCTCGAGATCGATTTGCACGCGACCGTCTCCGTGGCGAATGAGATTGCCCAGGTTCAAGTCCAGCGGTAAGCTCGTCAGCTGGCAGGTGCGATCGAGAATCTTCTCATCCTGCTTCCGCTGACGATCGCACTGCAGTTTGCTCGACTCGTGGCTAATCAACCGCCGGCGCAAATCTTCGCAGTGCCGTTGCAGTGATCCTCCTTTGCCAACCTTGAGTTTCGTGGCCACCATGTCCTTTCCAAGACTGATCTGCTCGTCTGCGCGCAACTCGCTCTGCCTGCTTCCGCCCCCAATATGAATGTTCTGACCTTCTAGACGCGCGTGACAAGCGTCTCCGGCGATCAACAGGTTTCGACGCGCCTCGATGCGGCACTCATTGTTCTCAAGGCCGCATATCGATCCGTTGACGAGAAGCGATTGCCGGCATTGGAAAGCGGTGCCTTGCTGCAGATCCCCGTCTATCAAGATATCCCGCTCAGGGGCCGGATCGATCTGTACCAAAGCCTCCGAGTCGGTGACGAGAACGTCGCCGGAATTAAGGATATCGTCGGCGGCGGCTTGAAAGTCGAATCTTGGCTGCATGCTCTGTATATCGTTGCCCCCGTGGTGTCTTGAAACGCGACCCTGCGGTCGCTCGTATCCGTTATACAATGTAAAATCAATGCTGTAAAGTAAAGAAATATGCACGGCCGCCGAGCCTTGGAAAGGTCGGGCGTTATCTATTCGGTCGCAGTTTTGTCATTTTTATAGGTACGGAGTCTGCATGGGTTCATCGCTACGGAACCTATTGACCCCCCGCATGCGTTGGAGTACCGTTGCTCTGTTTTCGAAAAAGGTTGCTGAATTCCAGAATATCATGGTCGCAAAGACATATGAGATCGCCGTCCTAAAAGGTGACGGTGTCGGAATCGAGGTGGTCGACCAGGCGCTCAGGGTGCTGAACGAATTGATGCTCTGCGACGGTTCCAGGATGCAATTCGCCGAGTACCCATGCGGCGCCAACTGTTATCTGGAGCAGGGGGACCCGCTGCCTGCGTCGACGCTCCAGGCCTGCCGGGAGGCGGACGCGGTGCTCGTCGGGGCTATGGGGTTGCCCGAGGTCCGCTGGCCCGACGGAACCGAGATGAGACCTCAGGTCGACCCGCGCATCCTGCTGGATCTCTACGCCGGAGTGAGACCGATATATCTCTATGCCACCGAACACACTCCGTTGAAGGGATTGGTCGCCGGAGACATCGATCTGGTGGTGCTGCGGGAGAACGTCGAAGGTCTCTTCGCCTCTATGAACGCGGGTATCGACATACGTGGCGAGGTGGCGGTCGATTCCATGGTGATCACCAGAACCGGCACGGAGCGGCTCGTGAAGTTTGCTTTCGAGCTGGCGCGGGAGCGCCGGTCGAGCCCGATGAAGGTCACCTGCGTTGACAAAGCGAACATCTTGCGCTCGATGGCGTTTTTCAGAAACGTCTACGACGAAGTGGGCCGCGAGTATCCGGAGGTCGAGCAGGAACGGGTTTATATCGACGCGCTGGTGCTCTACCTCGTGCAGCGGCCCGAGACCTACGATGTGATGGTTATGGAAAACATGTTCGGCGATATTGTCTCCGACCTGGCAGCAGGGCTCGTAGGAGGTATGGGCATGGCGCCATCCGGTGACATCGGAGAAGAGGCGGCGGTTTTCCAGCCGTCTCACGGCACCGGCCCTGACATCGCCGGCAAGGGGATCGCAAATCCGGTGGCCACCATTCTCTCCGCGGCGATGATGCTGAAGTGGCTAGGGACGAAACATGCCGATGACAGGGCAATAGACGACGGCGACCGGATCGAGCGGGCGGTGCGCGCAGTCTTGGGAAAACCTGGTGTGGGTACTCCTGATATCGGGGGCGAAATGAGCACGGGGCAATTGGCGGACGAGATTATCCAGGCCCTTTCGTAGCTGTCCCACCTCCTAGGTAAACATTCCCTGAACGATCGATGAATTCGTTTACTCCACTTGCGATCGGGCGACGGCGTTTCCTGCGATGGACCGCAACGGCTGCCTTGTTGCCCCTGGCAAATTCCCCGGTTTTCGGTTTGCCCCTCCAGCGGGCGCGGCTTCGCGATCTAGGCATAGTTGTTGGACGGCTGGCTCCGGGGCCGCACAACACCATCGCCGATGTCCCGGGTGTGCGGGTTGGTCACGTGACCTTGATCGAAGGCCACGGTCCCTTGCAGGTGGGTGTGGGCCCCGTGCGCACCGGCGTGACTGCGATTCTGCCCCACGGCGGCGACCTCTCACGCGAGCAGCTCTACGCCGCCGATTTTACCCTCAATGGTAACGGCGAGATGACCGGCCTCGGTTACATACGCCAGACCGGCCGCCTCGGCGCTCCCATACTGTTTACCAATACCTCGAGCGTGGGTGCGGTCTACGACGCCGCCGTTGGCCAGATGCTCGAGGCGAATCCGACACTCTTCAACCGTTCCCCCCGACCGGTTCCGGTAGTAGGGGAGACGTGGGCGGACTTTCTGAACGATACCGCCGGACGCCATCTCCAAGCTGGCCACGTGCGCGAGGCCCTGAACTCTGCTCGTTCGGACGCCGTCGCGGAAGGATGCATTGGGGGAGGTACAGGTATGCGGGCATTCGGATTCAAAGCGGGCATTGGAACGGCGTCTCGACATCTTCCCGAACTGGGGCCCGGATACACTGTTGGGGTTTTGGTCCAGGCAAACTTCGGCCACCGCGGGCAGCTGCTCGTCGACGGCGTTCCGGTCGGTCGAGAGATCCCCGATCTGCTGCCAGAAGAAGGTGAAACAGCCAAGAGCAAGTCTCTGCTGGTAGCCATCGCCACCAACGCTCCCATGCTGCCCATCCAGTTGAGGCGGTTGTGCAAACGGGCGGGTATCGGCATGGCTCGCACCGGAGGAATTTCCACTCATGGCAGCGGCGACCTAGTGCTCGCCTTCTCCACAGCCCACCGACTGACAGACGGCGAGCTGACGACCCACACGAGTGTCGCCGACAGCGCCATAAACCCCGTCTTCCAGGCGGTTGTCGAGGCAACCGAGGAAGCGATTCTCAATTCGCTCACCGCCGCTTACACCATGGTTGGCAGGGACGGCAACACGATCCACGCGCTGCCGCTCGATCGTCTGGTCGAGGTTATGCGGGCCCACGGGCGGATCAAATGAAACCCCGCTCACAGGTCGATAGCGCGGATTCGTGCCCTGGCGGGACGCCGCCGCCCGCCCGCTCATGACGCGCTTGGGGGATCTGGATTTGTCCATTGGAAAGCTGGCGGCCGGGCCGCTAAACGCCATAACCGACGTACCCGGATTGTCCGTCGGCCATGGGAATATCACCGACAACGATCTCGTGAGTGGGCTCACCGTTGTCGGGCCGTATCCTGCCGCCGTAGGCGCAAGGATGCTCTCAATCGGCAAATGGTCTCTCGCCGGCAGCGATTCCCTGACCGGGCTAGGTGTCGCAGAGGACTTCGGCACCTTCTCTTCACCCATAGCCCTCGTCCCCGACGCTACCGTCGGGCGGGTCTACGACAGCTTGATCCAGCACGGTCTAAGCCGCGACCCCGGTTTGTCCACCTACGCCGGTTGGCCTCCCATCGTCATCGGACTCAACGATTCGGTCCTCAACCCGCCCGCGACCACCTACGGTTCGTTTCGAGAAGAGCACCTGCAAAATGCTCTCCAGCATCTCGAAGCCGGCGAGGTTTCCCAGGGGAACGCCGGTGTCGGTCGCGGTTTGTGCGCCTTCGGGATGAAAGGGGGGGTGGGAACTGCCTCGCGGCTGGTGCAGCGCTCGGAGGTATCGTTCCGCGTCGGAGCCCTTGTTGCCGCCAACGGAGGTGAGCTTCGAGACCTGTGTGTCGATCGCTATCCGATACCGGCTGCGGAACATCGCGATCCGCTTCCCAGCCGGCCGCGGACGTTCGCCGCCGTGGTCACCACCGATGCCCCACTGATTCCGGTGCAGTGCCAGCAGCTGGCATTCCGTGCCACCTCGGGGCTCTATCGCGTAGGTCTCGCCGAAGCCCGCACCGACGAAGGCATCACGCTGGCGTTTTCGACAATCCCCGCCGAACCAACAGGACCCTCGGGCAACCATCAACGATACCAGAGCGCCGGCGACGATCTGCTGCGCGAATTGTCGGTGGCTGCCAGTGACTGCTGCGAAGAGGCGGTCCTGAACGGGTTGCTGGCCGCCGATTCGATACGTCGAAACGGAATTCAGCTGCAAGCGCTGGGTCAAGAGGGGTGGCCGGAAGCCGTGAAGAGATTTCGGAAAGCTTCCCCGTGAATCCCCTCGACGATCAGGACCTGGTCGCGGATCTGCGCCGTGCGTTGCTGGTGTGGTACCGAGACAACAAACGGCCGCTCGCCTGGCGCGAGAACAAGGAGCCGTACCGCATCTGGGTGTCCGAGATCATGCTGCAGCAGACCCGGGTAGATCAGATGGACGCCTACTATCGAAGATTTCTGGATCGGTTCCCGACGCTGGGCGATCTGGCCCAGGCTTCGGAGGAACAGGTTCTCAAGGCGTGGGAGGGGTTGGGGTATTACGCGAGGGCGAGAAATATGCGCCGCGCCGCTCAGCAGGTGGCTAAGTACCGCGAAGGAGTGCTCCCGGACACCTACGATGAGCTCCTGGATCTTCCCGGAATCGGCCCGTACACCGCAGCCGCTGTCAGCAGTATTGCGTTCGATCGGCCCCATCCAGTTCTGGATGGCAACGTTACCCGGGTTCTGTGCCGCGTGCTCCGCATCGAAGAGGACCCCCGCAAGACATCGACCCGTGCTAAGCTCATCGCCGCCGGCGAAACCCTCATTTCGCCTGAGCAACCAGGAGACTTCAACCAGGCGTTGATGGAGCTGGGTGCCGGCGTCTGCACGCCGCTGAATCCGGCGTGTGAGCGCTGCCCGCTCCAGCGGTGGTGCCGGGCGCAGCGGGAGTTGGACGACCCCGCCCGACTACCCTTCAAGGCGCCGAAGAAATCCAGGCCGCACCACCACGAGGTTGCCGGGGTCATTCGCCAGGGATCCGCGCTGCTGGTGACGAAACGTCCCTCGAGTGCGATGTTAGGTGGTCTGTGGGAACTCCCGGGTGGACGGCTCAAGCGCGGCGAACGTCCCGCTGCCGCGTTGTGCAGAGCCTTGCAGGTGCAGCTGGGAATCTCAGCGGCAGCAGGTTCACAGCTGGTGGAGATTTCTCACGGTTATTCACATTTCACCATCACCCTGAGCGCGATCGCAGCGACCATTGATGGTGGCCATCCTGGCAGTGGGGAAGTCGCCGACTGGTGTTGGGCGGGCTCGGCTGAGTTGACCCATCTGCCGTTCGACCGAGCCCATCGGCGGCTTCTCGATTTGCTAGCTCGCAGCCCGTGGTGAAAGGCGCTTTCAACAGCGAGGCCGCAGCGGGCTGCTGGGTCAAGGAAAAATAACGTGTCGCAGAATGGTTCGATTCGCCGGCTCTACGACTGGCTGCTGCGTTGGGCGGCAACCCCGTACGGCGGCATCGTGCTCTTCATCTGGTCTTTCGCCGAATCTTCTTTCTTTCCCATACCCCCCGACGCATTCCTCATCGCCATGGTCCTGGGAGCGCGTCTGCGCGCTTTCTACTTCGCCCTGCTGATCTCCATCGCCTCGGTGTTGGGAGGCATCGCCGGATATCTCGTGGGCTCCTACCTGTGGTGGGCAGGTCCGGGGGAATTCAGCGCCATCGCCCAACTCTTCTTCGACAACGTGCCCGGGTTTTCGGTGGAACAGTTCGATCGGGTGCAGGGCCTCTACGACAAGTGGGATTTCTGGGTCGTGTTCACCGCCGGATTCACCCCGATTCCATACAAGATCATCACCATCTCGGCCGGTGCTTTCGACATCTCGTTCGCCGTATTCGTCGTTGCCTCGGCGCTGAGTCGGGCAGCGCGGTTCTTTCTGGTCGCCTATCTGTTATGGCGCTACGGGGAGCCGATCAGGGACTTCATCGACCGGCGGTTCAATCTGCTGAGTATTCTCTTCGTGATTCTGTTGGTGGGGGGGTTTGGCCTGATCAAATTCTGGTCGCACTAGGAGCCCGTAACAAAAGACCATTGGTCTGCGGCCGGACCTTGCGCCCGACCTCATCGCTACCCGCGCGAATCGTTCAATTCGTCGCGGGCCTGGCGCAGGCGCCGGACGCGACGAACGAAGATCGCCGCCAGGCCGATGAGCGCGCCGTAGAGGACGAACTCGTAGATCGGCTCGGTCCAGCCGACGATGGTGGGCCACAAGCTGGCGATGCAGAGGATGATGAAGATGTCCTCTCCCCAGTTTCGCGGACCTCGGTCGCCGGTGGGCAGCTCAGACATCCGCCAACGCTTTGTAGATGGTGTAGTTCTTCAAGATCTTCTTGACGTATAGTCGGGTCTCGCGGTACGGAATCCGCTCGACGAAGGCGTCCGGATCCTCCAGAGGAAAGCGGCTGATCCATTTGCGAGCGATGTGGGGTCCGGCATTGTAGGCCGCCAATCCCAGCTGGAACCCCATTCCACTGGTCGGACCGTCGTCGAATGCTCGCACCTGGTCGCCAAGATACCGGCTGCCCATGCGGATGGAAACCGAGGGATCGAACAGGGCGCGACTCTCGAATCGTCGCAGCCCCATGCTGCGTGCGAGGCGGCGGCCGGTGTGGGGCATGATCTGCATCAATCCCCGCGCCCCGGCTCGGGATACGGCGTCTTCGTTGAAGAAACTCTCCTGCCGGATGACGGCCAGAATCAGGTACGGATCCAGATCGGCCTCCCGGCTCGCCTTGATCACTTCCTTCCAGTAGTAGTCCGGGTAGAGGTGGGCCAGGGTCGACTGGCTGGAATCCTCGTTGGCAATTCGCGTCGCCATCACCAGTGCGCGGTCCAATAACCCGAAGCTCTCATACCGGTCCCTGATGACCTTGAGGGCGGCGGTGTTCTTGGTGTTGGTCCGCTCTACCTCGCGCAACTCCGCCGCCGCAAGATGATCCAGTCCGAGCTCGTGCAGGAGGTCGGCTCTTTGCAGGAATTCGATGCGGTCGACCCCGGCACTATCCTCGGGTCGAGCGCGGAGCTCCATGCGCGGTTTCACGCTGGTTGGATTCGAATACCCAAGGCTCAGTGCCCGGGCGGAGTAGTAGGATCGCGGAAAACCTCGGGCGGCCTTGGTGAAATAACTCCGTGCGCGCTGTTTCAGCCTCAGGCGCTCCGCCGACTTTCCCGCCCAGTAGAAACTCTGGTCGACCAGATGGGGTTCGCGCAGCGAGAGGGCGAGCCCCCCGAAGAGTTCCATCGCTTCCCGGTATTCGCTCTGGCAATAGTGCATGAAACCGACGCTCCAGGCTGCCGGCTCGCGGTACTCGCTCTCGGGATAACTCTCCGCGAGCGCCGCGTAGTACTGCTCGGCGCTGGTGAACCGGTTGTTGCGCTCGGCGGCCTTGGCTGCCTGCCACAACGCTCTGGGCGCGAGCTCGTGGCTCGGATACATGTCGGCGAATCTCTCGTAGGTCCCGGTCGCTTCCAGGTCGCGGTCCTTCCTCACCTGAATGCCCGCCATGCGGTAGAGGGCGGCCGGCATCTGGTGTTTCCGGTGTGCCTTCGAAAAGGTTTTTTCCGCCTTGGCATACTGACGGGCGGCGAGGTAAGAACGACCGAGTTGGTACTCTGCGTCGCTGGCTAGATCGTGGCGCGGGTACTTGGTCAGAAACTGACGGAAAGCGCGGGCTGCGCGGCGGTGTTGGCCATGACGGTAGTAGACGATCGCGCGGCGGTACGCTCCCCGCGGCCCAGACCGGGTCGGCAGTTTCCAAACCGCCTGCAAGGCGCGGGGGTGGGCGGGATAGCTGGAGATTAGCTGTCTCCATTTCTCCTGTGCCGCTTCCCGGCTCTCATCTGCTTCCAGGGTCTGACCCATGAGAAACAGGACCTCGGGTATCAAATGGGGGGACCGGCGAACCGTCTCTTCGTAGAGTGCCAACGGTCGCTCGAAGCTATGGTGTTTTGAGTAAAGGGTCGCCAGGCGCAGACTGACCGAGTCCCGCAGCGCGCGGTGTTCGGAGCGCATGAGGAAGTCCTCGTACGCGGAGATAGCTCCTTTGCGCTCGCCCATATTCTCTAGCGCTTGTGCCATCCAGAAGCTGAGATGATCCGCCAGCAGCCCAAGGGTGCCTTCTATCTCGTGCAGATCGGCGTACGCCTGCTCCGGTTTTCCCAGGGCGAGCTCGCTGATAGCTTTCTGCAGAATGAGCTTGTTGCGCGGTTGCTGCTCGAGATCTTCGCGAGCGGCAAGCTTCGTCGCCAGCTCTCGAGCCTGTTTGAACTTGCGGTTGGCCAAAAGCTCCGAAACCCTCGATTCGTCACCGCGGATCCGGTACCTGGCGGTCTCCTGCATGACGAATCTGGCGAGAAACGGCAATAGCACTAGGAGGCTTATTCCGGCTGTGCTCCACGCCAATCTCGCGTTTGCGCGCATCTGATTAGTTAGGTAAGGGTGGTGGTCGCCGCGTCGTTGAACCGCCGCGGCTCCAACAGGGTAACAGTAAGGTCAAAGAATACGGAAAGATACTGCCCGTGGCGGATCGAGACCAAGGGAAAAAATCGGAGAGTTCGGATCGGTTTCAACCAAGACTCATCCGGATGGGGATGAGCCTTTATCTCGGTGGGGAACTTTGGGTTTGCTCCAGCCTTTCGCGCAGCACGGCGCCGAAGTCAGACCCCTTCTCAGTGGCGCCGGGGCGGGTGCTCTCCTCTACCCGTTCCAACTCGTGGATACGGCGGCGCACTTCATCCAATCCCTGACGGATCTCGCGGTTCAGCCGTTCCAGACGGATATCGAAATTCTGTGACAGAGGAGGCGTATTCATCCTTCATTTCCACGCGATTGGGGTTTTCCTGGAATCGGTGTTTGCAAATACCGTACCTCGGTGAGAGGTCGACCGAGAATCGAGGCATGTTGGTGTAAGTCGAGTGTCAGAGGTGAGTTAAAATGTAGTCACCGGCGCTGAGGCGGGGAAAATAATTCCCTGCCGCACTACGCGTTAGCAGGTTTTTCCGCTAGGAGCGTGTCCGGGTATTCGCTTTGACAGGCGAGGGGGCGTCATTTTTGTCGATGGCAAGGCGCGTGAGCGATCTGAATTGGGGAATTCAGAGAGAGAAGCGCAACGCAGACAGCGGCAGCAATGACGCACTTGCAGCCCAAATGAGATACTCGGACATGCTCCTAGTCAATGGCACAGAGGATCGATCTTTTCCGGGTCGATCTCGAGCGCCGATCTGGCTTCGGAGACCCGATCTGCGGAGAGTTTGCCTTGTCGCGCCAGATCGCCCAAGGCACCCAGAACGTAATATCGGGCGTCTACCTCGAAGAAATCTCTGAGGGCGTCGCGACCATCGCTGCGGCCAAATCCATCCGTGCCAAGGGCAACGGGTGCACGTGGGAACCAGCGAGCAACCGAGTTTGGCAACGCCTTCATGTAGTCCGATGCGACGACGAACGCGCCTTCCTCATCCTGCAGGCAGCGCGACAGATACGGTACCCGGGGCTCCTTTTCGGGGTGCAGCAGATTCCAGCGCTCTGTCTCGACCCCATCCCGGTGCAGCTCCTTGAAGCTGGTTATGGACCAGACATCGGCCTCTACCTCATACTGCTCCTGCAGAATCTTCTGGGCCTTCAACGCTTCGTTCAAAATCGAGCCGGACCCGAAAAGGTGGACCTGGGCTTTGTCGGCGACGGACTCACGCAGACGATACATGCCCTTCAAAATCCCGTCTTCCGCGCCTTCCGGCATGGGAGGCATCGAGTAACTCTCGTTCAACACAGTGAGGTAGTAGAATATATCCTCCTGGTCGACGTACATCCGTCGAATGCCAGCGCGGATGATGGTCGCCAGTTCGTAGCTGAAGGCCGGGTCGTAGGTAATCAGGTTGGGAATGGGATAGGCCAGCAGGTGACTGTGACCATCCTGATGTTGCAGCCCCTCGCCGTTCAGCGTCGTGCGACCGGAGGTGCCACCGATGAGGAAACCTCGGGTTCGCATGTCTCCCGCGGCCCAGATGAGATCTCCCACCCGCTGCATTCCGAACATGGAATAGAAGATGAAGAAAGGTATGGCGTTGATGCCGTGGGTGGCGTAGGCAGTGCCGGCGGCGATGAAGGAGGCCATCGCTCCTGCCTCGGTGATCCCCTCCTCGAGGATCTGGCCGTCCTGGGCCTCCTTGTAATACAGCAAGGTGTCCCGATCCACCGGCTCGTAGAGCTGACCGGCATGGGAATAGATTCCGAACTGCCGAAACAGCGATTCCATGCCGAAGGTCCGCGCCTCATCCGGGACGATCGGCACGATCAGCTTTCCCAGCTCCGGATCGTGCAGCAGGCGAGTAAGCAGGCGTACTAGGGACATGGTCGTGGAGACGGTGCGCTCGCCGGTGCCGGCTTCGAAGTCGGCGAAGATCTCGTCAGGAGGCGGCGCAAGCTTCGGATTCGACACCTCCCTTCGCGGCAGATACCCGCCGAGGGACTGCCGCCGCTCGTTGAGATATTCGAGCTCGGGACTCTCTTCCGGTGGTCGGTAGAACGGGAAACGGGCCACTTCTTCATCGGAAAGGGGAATGCCGAATCGGGTCCTGAAGGAACGCAGCTGCTCCTCGTCGAGGCGTTTTTGCTGGTGGGCGATGTTCTTGCCCTCGGCGCTGTCGCCGAGCCCGTACCCTTTGATCGTTTTGGCGAGGATTACCGTCGGCGATCCTTCGTGTTCCACCGCTGCTTTGTAGGCGGCGTACACCTTCTCCGGGTCGTGCCCGCCTCGACGAATGGTGCGTATCTGCTCGTCGGTGAGCTGATCTGCGAGCTCCAGCAGGTGCGGGTCGACCCCGAAAAAGTGGTCGCGTCCGTAGGCCCCACTCTCAACGGTGTACTTCTGGTACTGGCCATCGACGATCTCGCCCATGCGCTTGACGAGCCGTCCATCCTTATCCATTGCCAGCAACGGGTCCCAGTCGCTGCCCCATATCACCTTGATGACGTTCCATCCCGCCCCCTTGAAGATGGTTTCCAGCTCTTGGATGATCTTGCCGTTGCCGCGAACCGGGCCGTCCAATCGCTGCAGATTGCAGTTTATCACGAAGATCAGGTTGTCCAAACCTTCCCTGCCGGCGAGACTGATCGCGCCCAAGGTCTCCGGTTCGTCCGTTTCGCCGTCGCCCAGAAACGACCAGACCTTGGTGTTGCCAGGAGCTTTCAAACCCCGGTCTTCCAGGTAATGATTGAAACGAGCCTGATAGATCGCCATGATCGGGCTCAAGCCCATAGATGCGGAGGGAAACTGCCAGAAATTGGGCATCAGCCAGGGGTGCGGATAGGAAGACAAACCTCCTCCCGGCGCCAGCTCATGGCGATAGTTGCTCAGTTCAGCTTCGGACAGCCGGCCTTCCAGAAAGGCGCGAGCATAGATGCCCGGCGCGGTATGGGCCTGGAAATAGATGTGGTCGCCGGCGCTCTCCCCGTCGCTGCCACGAAAGAAGTGGTTGAAACCGATTTCGTAGAGGGTTGCGGCCGAGGCGTAGGTCGAGAGGTGCCCGCCGATGGTTGGATCCTGGCGGTTTGCTCGCACCACCATAATCATCGCATTCCATCGCAGGATGTTGCCCAAATGCTCTTCTAACCCGTGGCTTCCCGGGTAGGGAGGCTGTAGGTCGGGAGGGATGCTGTTGACGTACGGGGTATTTGTCGTAGTGGGCAGCGGCACGCCTGATCGTTGCGCATGGTCATTCAGCTGCTCGAGAAGCTCTCTGACTCGCTGCTCGCCGCCCACGCTCAATACGTAATCGAGGGACTCGAGCCACTCGCGGGTCTCGGCCGCTTCTAGGGCAGCATCATCGCCACGCTCGCCCATATCACACTACTTCTTCTTGGGGGCGTAAAGGTGGGCGCTTTCGCCGAAGAAGGCTTCCGCCGCTTCCATAACCGTCTCTGAGAGGGTGGGGTGGGGGTGAATGCTGAGCTTTATGTCCGCAGCCAAGGCGGCCATTTCAACGGCGAGCACCCCCTCAGCAATCAGCTCGCCGGCTCCACTGCCGACGATGCCCATGCCCAGGATACGTTCGGTCTCGGGATCGACCACGAGCTTGGTGAGGCCGTCGCTGCTGCCAAGGGTGGTTGCGCGCCCGGATGCAGCCCAGGGGAACCGAGCGACTTCTACCGGCCGCTGCTGTTCGGCCGCCTCTCGCTCCGTGAGGCCGCACCAGGCGATTTCCGGATCGGTGAAAACTACGGCTGGAATCGCGTTTGGTTCGTAGGCGACCTTGTGGCCAGCGATCGCCTCCACCGCCACGGTTGCCTCGTGGAACGCCTTGTGGGCGAGCATCGGCTCGCCGGCGATATCACCCACCGCAAAAATCGACGGTGCGGCGGTGCGGCGCTGGTGGTCCACCAGCACGAACCCCTTTTCGTCGAGCTTGACGGAGGTCTGTTCCAGTCCCAGACCGGCTGAGTTCGGTTTGCGGCCGACGGCTACGAGCAGTCTGTCGTAGTTGCCGCTGAACGAGTTGCCGTCAGCGTTCTCGAAGGCCACCTTCACTCCGTCTCCTTCGTCTGCAATCCCGACGACCTTGGTATTGAGCATGATCTGATCGAATTCGCGCTCGAGCCGGCGGGCAAGTGGTTTGATGAGGTCGCGGTCAGCTGGCGGAATAAGTCCATCGGTCATCTCTACTACCGAGACAGCGGTGCCCAATGCCGCGTAGGCGGAGCCCAATTCTAGACCGATGTACCCGCCGCCAACCACCAGCATGGTCTCGGGAATATCGGAGAGCTCGAGAGCGGAGGTGGAATCGAGAATGCGGTCGCTGCCGATGTTGAAGAGCGGAATTGCGGCGGGCAGCGAACCGGCGGCAAGAATGGCGTGCTCGAAGCTAAGCTCGACATCACCACCCTCTTCCCGTTGAATACGCAGCGTTCGATCGTCCAAGAAGGCACCTCGACCTTGCTGGTAGTCGATCTTACGTGCTTTTACCAGCTGGCCAAGACCCCCGGTCATCTTGCCGATGACGTCATCTTTCCAGCCGCGAAGTTTGTCTACATCGATGGTTGGCGGTTCGAACGCAACGCCCCATTCGGCAGCGTCCCTCGATTCATTTAGGACCTTCGCCACATGCAAGAGTGCTTTTGATGGAATGCAACCGCGATAAAGACAAACCCCGCCAGGGTTCACCGCGGCGTCGACCAGGGTAACCCGCATCCCCATGTCGGCCGCTTTGAAAGCTGCGACATATCCACCGGGGCCGGCGCCGAGTACGACGAGCTGAGTCTCCAATGGGTTAACCTTCGAGGAGAATCAGCAGGGGGTTCTCCAGCGCCTCCGAGATCCAACGAAGGAATCGGGCGCCGTCTGCGCCGTCGATCAAGCGGTGATCGTAGGAGAGGGAGAGCGGCATCATAAGGCGGGGTCTGAATTCGCCATCCAGGAAAACCGGTTCCTGAACGCTGCGCGCCACGCCGAGAATAGCGACCTCGGGCGGATTGACGATGGGCGCGAAGCCGGTCCCGCCGATGCTGCCGAGATTGCTTACCGTAAAACAGCCGCCCTGCATGTCGTCGGGACGCAGCTTCTTGCCTCTGGCCTTGGCGGCGATCTCTCCCAGCTCCAGGGCTAGTTCGATCAGATTCTTCCGATCGACATCCCGAACCACCGGCACCAGCAGCCCCCGGTCGGTATCCACCGCCACGCCGATGTGGGAATAACGCTTGTAGATGACTTCCTGGTTGGCCATGTCGATGCTGGCACTGAACTGAGGGAACACCTTCAAGGCGGACGCGACCACCTTGAGAACGATGGCTGCAGGTGTCAGCTTGCCGCCGGCTGCTTCCACCCTCTTGGCAAATTTCTTGCGCGCTATCTCCAATTCGGTGACGTCTGCCTTGTCGAATTGCGTGACGTGCGGAATCGTCGCCCACGCTTGGCTCAGGCGAACCGCCGTGGTGCGCCGCACGTTGCTCATCGACTCGCGCTCGACCTCGCCCCATTGGCTGAAATCGGGTAGCGCCACATCGCCGGTCGCAGGACCCTCCGCCGGTGCTACGGCGCGCCCGGTGTTGAGCGCGCGGGCATGGGCTTTTACGTCGTTTTGCGAGATGCGGCCACCAGGACCGGTGCCTTCTACTGCGGCAATGTTTACGCCGATCTCGCGGGCAAGACGTCTCACCGAAGGGGCGGCAGGAACCAGCTTCGCCGCTGTGTCTGGTGCTGAGTCCGCTGCGCGAACGGCCGCGGCAACTGGCTCCGGGCTGGCCGCTGCCGCAGTGGGAGGAGCGGCAGGTGCTGTTGGAGCGGGTGTTGCAGTTGGCGGCGCCGGCGACATCGCTCCGTCGCCAGCGAGGGTGGCGACGAGTTGGCCGATCGCCACCCTGTCGCCCACGGCCACGTGCATCTCCACCACCTCGCCGCCGATCGAGGAGGGAACCTCGATCACCGCTTTGTCGGTTTCGAGCTCGATGAGTGGCTGATCTTCGCTAACACTGTCACCGACCTTCGCCAGCAGGTTTACCACCTCTCCTGCCTCGATATTCTCGCCCAGGTCGGGCAAGCGAAACTCGAAGGATGTCGTGGAGACGGCGGGTGCGGGGGCCGTCGTCGATTCAGCCTCTATTGGAACTGTTTGCGTAACCGTTTCCGCCGGCGCTTGCTCTGCAGTTTCCGTCGGGGCGGGTGCCGCCCCATCCACACCATCTGCCTCGACGGACAGGATGCTCGCCCCAACCACGGTCCGATCACCCTGTTTCACGTAGATATCGACGATCTTGCCCGCTACCGAAGAAGGCACCTCGATGACCGCCTTGTCCGTTTCCAGTTCGATGACCGGCTGATCTTCAGCCAGCTGGTCTCCGACATTCACCAGAACGCCGATGATGTCTCCGCCCTCGATGTTTTCACCAAGATCTGGCAGCTTGAATTCGTGTTTCATCAGGATCTTTCGAGGGTTGGCGAGTCCAAACTCAACTGCTGGCCGGGTTCGGTTTTTCGGGGTCGATCTGCAGCCCTTTCATAGCCTTTTCCACGAGAGAGCTCTCGATCTGTCCCTGTTTGGCAAGGGCTTCGAGCACCCCCAGCGCCATGAATCGAGCGTCGACTTCAAAGAAGTCGCGTAGCGCTTCGCGACTGTCGCTGCGGCCGAAGCCGTCGGTACCCAGGCAGACCGTATCGCTGGGAAACCAAGCCGAGATCGAATCTGGCAGCGTGCGCACGTAATCAGAGGCGATGACACATACTCCTTTTTCACCGTCGAGGCACTCTTCGATATAGGTCTTGCGAGCAGGAGCAGTCGGGTGCATCCGATTCCAGCGTTCGGTGGCGCTGGCCTCCTTATGGAGCTCCTTGAAGCTGGTCACGCTCCACACGTCGGCGGCAACGTTGTATTCCTCGGCCAACATGGTCTGGGCCTCCAGAGCGCTGTTCAAGATCGGACCGGCAGCAAACAGCTGGGCCCTGAGCTTGCTGCGCTTCTTGTCCGCGGATTTGTACTTGTACATCCCCTTGATGATGCCCTGCTCCACACCTTCGGGCATCGGCGGCATGGGATAGTCCTCGTTCTCGACCGTCAGATAATAGAAGACATCCTCCTGCTCCTGATACATGCGGCGGATGCCTTCCTTGACCACCACAGCGATCTCGTAGGCGAAGGCAAGATCGTAGGCCACCAGGTTCGGTACGGGATACGCCAGCAGGTGACTGTTGCCATCCTCGTGCTGCAGCCCTTCCCCATTCAGGGTGGTGCGACCGGCGGTAGCGCCGACCAGAAATCCACGGCAACGCATGTCGCCGGCCAGCCAGACCAGGTCCCCGACCCGCTGCAAGCCGAACATGGAATAGTAGATGAAGAAGGGGATCGTGTTGACGCCGTGGGTGGCATTGGCGGTGCCTGCGGCAATAAACGAAGACATGGAGCCAGCTTCCGTGAGCCCCTCTTCCAGAATCTGCCCGTCGGTGGCCTCCTTGTAGTACAGGAGCGAAGCCTTGTCCACCGGTTCGTAGAGCTGGCCCACGTGCGAGTAGATGCCGAACTGTCGAAAAAGTGCTTCCATGCCGAAGGTCCTCGCCTCGTCCGGCACGATGGGCACCACGTACTTGCCTACATTTTCGTCCCGCATCAGCGCCCGCAGGAGAGCGACAAAAGCCATCGTCGTGGAGATGCTGCGCTCCTCCGAGCCGTGGGTGAATTCCTCGAAGACAGCAGGGTCCGGGGCCGGAAGTGGCGGTGCCTGCACGCGCCGCGCCGGCACGAACCCCCCGAGTTCTTGGCGGCGGGCGCGGAGATACTTGACCTCGGGACTATCCTCTGGAGGTCGGTAGAACGGCGCTTTGGCGACCTCTTCATCCGAAATGGGGATTCCGAACCGGCTGCGAAACGCCCCTAGCTCATCTTCGTTCAGCTTTTTCTGTTGATGGGTGATGTTTTTGCCTTCCCCGGCTTCGCCGAGGCCATACCCCTTGATGGTTTTGGCAAGGATCACCGTGGGCGAACCGGTATGCTCAACGGCGGCGCGGAAAGCAGTATAGACCTTTTCCGGATCGTGTCCGCCGCGCCGCAGACGCTGCAGCTGTTCGTCGGAGAAGGAGCGAACCATGGAGGAAAGCCGCGGGTCGGCTCCGAAGAAATGCTCGCGAATGTAAGACCCGGATTCGACGGTGTACTTCTGGTACTCGCCGTCCACCACCTCGCCCATACGCCGGGTCAGTAAGCCATCGTGATCCATCTCCACCAGCGGATCCCAGTCCTCACCCCATATCACCTTGATGACGTTCCAGCCGGCCCCGCGGAAGGCAGCTTCCAGCTCCTGGATAATCTTGCCGTTGCCTCTCACCGGACCATCCAGCCGCTGCAGATTGCAATTAATCACAAAAATCAGGTTGTCTAGCTTTTCCCTCGACGCCAGCGTTATCGCTCCCAGGGTTTCGGGCTCATCGGTTTCGCCGTCGCCTAGGAAGGCCCAAACGTGAGAGTTTTTGGTCTCCTTCAGTCCGCGATCCTCCAGATAGCGGTTGAAGCGGGCCTGATAAATGGAAAGAATCGGACCGAGTCCCATGGAGACCGTCGGGAATTCCCAGAATTCGGGCATCAGCCACGGATGCGGATAAGAGGAAAGCCCGCCCCCTTCCTTCAACTCGCGGCGGAAATTCCCCAGATCCTTTTCAGACAGGCGCCCTTCGAGATAGGCCCTGGCGTAGACTCCAGGGGAGGCATGTCCCTGAAAATAGATCTGGTCGGCGCCATCGGGGTGATCCTTGCCGCGGAAGAAATGGTTGTACCCGATCTCGTACAAGGTGGCTGCCGAGGCGTAGGTGGAGATGTGACCACCGATCCCATCATCCTCCTTGTTGGCGCGAACCACCATCGCCATGGCGTTCCAACGCACCAGGCTCTTGATCCGCCGCTCGATCTCCCGGTTGCCGGGGAAGGCCGGTTGGTCGTTTCGATTGATTGTATTGATGTAGGCAGTGTTGGCGCTGAACGGGAGGCTGACACCCTCCTTCTCGGCATGCAGTTGCAGCAACCCCAGAAGGTGGCGCACCTGATCCGGAGGATAGCTGGCCAGCACGTAGTCCATGGAATCCAGCCATTCCTGGATCTCTACCGGATCCAATTCCTCTTTTTGGTCGCTCAGCCGTATTACCTGGCTCATGGACTATCCTCGCTTGGCGAATTCCTCGTGGAAAGAGAAAAAGCTAACGAATGCGGTGGGTTGCGGCAAAAAATAGACTGCCGCGATCGGCAGGAGTCGCGTGCGAGCAAGGGCGTTCCGGCGTTTCGCGATACACGTACGACGAGGCATCCTTGTTGCCCGATATCCGCCGTCGTGGTATTATGTATAAGTCGTTAATTTTAAAAACATTGCGCAAATGTCGAGAATGGTCATAACAGGACGGGTCAGAAGCGGTCTTTGGGCTTTGGTGGTGTTGATTCTGGCGCTGGGGCCCGGTGGACCGGTACTGGCTGAGCATGAGGACAGAGAACCGCGTCGAGGCATCTACGCCAGCGCCGGCGTTGCCGGTGCGGCCGGCTTCCTCGATCTGGCGGACAGCCTGGTGGCACTGGGGGGCAACACCATCGTTTTCGATATCAAGGATCAACCGGGGGAACTGAGCTACCTATCGAGGGTGCCGTTGGCGATAGAAATCGGCGCTTCCCGGGGAGCCTCCATTGCCGATCCCGCCGGACTGGTGGCGCAGCTAGAGGCACGCGGAATCTACACCGTGGCGCGCATCAGCTGCTTCTACGACCTGCAGCTGGCATCAGCGCGGCCGGATCTCGTACCTCACACGCGAGGTGAAATGGAGCTGTGGCGGGAAAGAGGTCGCTTGGCCTGGCTCGATCCGTCACTGCCCGAAGTGCAGCAATACGTCCTCGACCTGGTCCGCGAAGTGGCCGCATTCGGTGTCGATGAGATTCAGTTAGACTACGTTCGATTTCCCACGGCAGGGCGCGTTGACGAAGCGGTGTTCGCGTTTGACGAGCGGGAAAGCTCGAAACGGGAGATCATCACCGAGTTCGTGGGGCGGGTTCGCCAGATCCTGACAGGAACCGAGGTTCGGCTGTCCGCCGATCTGTTTGGAGTGGTGGCGTGGAAGCGGGACGCGGACATAAACCGCACTGGACAAGACTTGGCTGCCTTGCTGCCTTATCTCGACGTCGTATCGCCTATGCTCTATCCCTCCCACTTCTATCCCGGCTTCGACGACGTCGTCAACCCTGTGGAGCATCCGTATTACTTCGTCAATCAGGGTTGCGAGCGTTTGCGTCAGCTGGCGGCGGCCCACGGTGTGGAGGTTCGTCCGTGGTTGCAGGCGTTCCCGTATCGGGTGCCCAACATCGACCGCACTTACCTAACCGAGCAGATTGCCGCAGCCGAAGATGGGGGAGCGCACGGCTGGCTGTTGTGGCAATCATCGGCCGACTACAGTCTCGCCCTCGAGGCTATCGGTCACTATCGGCGCGGACCGCATCCTACCGGTGCAGCCGCCGGGCGCGCGCCGATCCGGGTTACGGAGCTGGCGTCTCCAAGCGCTCCGTTGGAAACATCTGCCGTCGACTGATACCGACCTAACGGTAATCCACCATCTCGCCCGATTTCAAACGTTTCCAGTAATCCTCGAGAACCGCTTTGATCTGGGGGCTGAGGATCACACCTCCGATGATGTTCGGAAACGCCATGCCCAGGATCATCATGTCTGAGAAATCCAGAACATTTCCGAGCGCGGCAACCGATCCCATGAACACGAACCAGACGAAGATTACCCGATAGACCAGTGTCGAACGGGCGCCAAACAGGTACTCCCAGGCGCGCTCGCCGTAATATGACCACGAGATCATGGTGGAATAGGCGAAGAAGACGACCGCCACCGCCAGGATGTACCGCGCCCCGGGGAAGAAAGAATCCCAGGCGGCCGCCGTCATCCGAACCCCTACCGCCGTGCCCTGCTGTCCCAGGAATTCGGGAGCGTTGTAGATGCCGGTGATCAGGCAGACTAGGCCGGTCATGAGACAGATCACGATGGTATCGATGAAAGGACCGATCATCGCTACCATGCCTTCCCGTGCAGGCTCGTCGGTCTTGGCCGCGGCATGGGCGAAGGCTGCCGACCCGAGGCCGGCCTCGTTCGAAAAGGCGGCCCGTCGTATGCCGGTCACCATCACGCCGAGGAATCCTCCATAGACTGCGTTCGGGTCGAATGCCTGACTGACGATCATCGCCAGCATGGCGGGCACCTCGCCGATGCGAGAGAAGATGATGATCAGCGAGGTAGTCACGTAGAGCAGACACATGAAAGGCACGATGCGCGCTGTGACCCTGCCGATACGCCGAATCCCACCGATTATGACGACCGCGACGACAGCGGCCAGACCAATTCCCACCACCCAGTTGTAGGTTTTGAACGCCGGCGACACGGTGCCGAGTATCTCCATTGTCTGGTTGGCTTGGAACATGTTGCCGCCACCCAGGCTACCGCCGATGGTCAGCAGCGCGAACAGCACCGCGAGTGTGCGACCCGTAGGATACAGCCCCTTTTCCCGCAAACCGTTCTCCAGATAATACATGGGTCCGCCGGAGATGTGGCCGTCTGAATGCACCTTGCGGTACATCACCGCCAAGGTGCACGACGCGAGCTTGGACGACATGCCGAAAACGGCGGTGACGAGCATCCAGAAGATGGCACCAGGTCCACCGATGCTGACAGCGATGGCCACCCCGGCTATGTTGCCCAGGCCCACGGTCGCCGAAAGTGCGCTGGTCAACGCCTGGAAATGGGAGATCTCTCCAGGATCGTCCGGCTTGTCATAGTGCCCGCGGATAACGTGAATCGAATGTTTGAACCCGCGGATCGACATCCAGCCGAAGTAGAAGCTGTAATAGATGCCGCCGGTCAACAACACCGCTACTATCAGCGGCAAACCGGTGCCGAAATCGGCAAACAGGACCGCTGCCATCACGGCCACCGTGGCGCCGAAGAAAACGTCGAGTTTCGCCAGCCTGTCCTGGACCCAGGTGTTATCTACATCCTGTCCCCAAGCCTGAGACGTGGCGGCGACCACCACCAGAACCGCGGCAATTGCGATCGATCTGAGATGCACTTATACCTCCGTCTTCGGGAAATCGGGGCGCGGCGGTAGCGCGCCAGGTCACTGCTCTGGATGTCGGCTGGAGTAGATGAAGTGGGGTGATGCCGACCGGGGAGCTACAGTTTTTGCTCCTCTTGCTTTGCGCCCAAAAGGTCCTGGAATTTCTGCAATTTCCCAGGTTCCATATGCACGGCGTTGTCCCCGGAGGGGAACTGACCAGCTTCCACTTCCCGGCGGTAGGCCGTGAAGATATCGCGGAGCTTGCCGTTTAAGGAGGTGTAGGCTTTCGCGGGCAGTGGCACGTCGTCATTCAGTCCCAACAGATCGTTGACCACCAGGATCTGGCCGTCGCAGTAGCGCCCCGAGCCGATGCCGATGACAGGAATCGTCAGGCGCTGCGATATGATCTGGGCCGCTTCCTCAGTTACCTGTTCGAGCACGATAGCGAATATTCCGGCGTCTTCCAGCATCATCGCCTCGTCGAGGATCTCCTTCGCCCCCTGAGGACCTTTGCCCTGGTATTTCGGAACGGTTCCGCGCCCGTCGCTGAAAAGATAGTAGTCTCTGGTTTTGGATTGGGGTGTGAATCCGAGGTGTCCCATGGCGGGTATGCCGGCGGCGATCAACGCTTCGATCTGGTGCAGAATGCGGACGCCCCCTTCCAGCTTCACCCCATCAGCTCCGCCTTCCTGCATCAACCTTCCGGCATTTATCAACGCCAACTCTGCCGATGGCTGGTAGGACATGAACGGCATATCGGCCAGGACAAAAGCCTGTTCGACGCCGCGGCGCACCGCCTTGCTGTGATGCAGAATATCGTCTAGGGTGACCTCGTGCTCTGAGCGATAGCCGAGCACGTTGGTGCCAAGCGAATCGCCAACCAGAATGACGTCTATTCCCGCTTTGTCCTGGAGTCGGGCTGTGGGATAGTCATAGGCGGTCAAGGCAGAGATCTTCCGCCCCTCGTTCTTTTTGACCTGCAAATGGGATACCGTAATTTTTGACTTCGCCGACTTGGAAAACATGGTTCCTCGGTACGACGCGCTCGTGAAAATGGTGTCTACAATTATAGAATTCGCCGCAGCCGCAGACAAGGTCGTGTTTTGACCGTTACCCCTTCGAAAACCAGCCGTTACGACTTCGTCGATCGCGAGCTTGACCGTCGTGGAGCGCTACATCGTTTGCGACAGCTGCGGGATGTGCAACCGCTTCCCGGCGGCCGGATCGAGCTTGACGGCCGCATCCTGGCCAACTTCAGCTCCAACGACTATCTGGGACTGGCCTTTCATCCCGAATTGAAGCGGCGCTCCATCGAGCAGATCGAAGCGAGCGGTTCTGGCTCCACCGCCTCGAGGCTCGTGTGCGGCACAAGCCCGCTTGTCAGCGACCTGGAGAATAAACTTGCCGCCATGAAAGGCACCGCCAGCGCGCTGATTTTCAATTCCGGTTACCAGGCGAACGTGTCGTTGCTGCCGGCGCTATGCGATCGACATTCGTTTGTGGTTATGGATCGCGCCTGTCACAGCAGCCACGTGAACGGCGCGTTGGCGAGCCGGGCGACGATCCGGCGTTATGCGCACAATGACATGGATCAATTGCGCGATCAGCTGCGCCGGCTGCGGGCGCGATCGACCGAGCGGATAGTCGTCATCAGCGAGTCCGTGTTCAGCATGGATGGGGATCGCTGCGACCTGCCTTCGCTGCTGGCTCTGCGAGAGGAGTTCGATACTCTTCTCATTATCGACGATGCCCATGGGTTCGGGGTGCTGGGTCCTCATGGGTCGGGTCTGGCCTGCGGTACGGACGTCGATCTGGTTATGGGAACCTTCGGCAAGGCGTGCGGATCGTTCGGCGCATTTGTTGCCTGCTCCGAGCGTCTGCGCAGCTATCTCATCAACTGCTGCTCCGGTTTTGTCTCCTCCACTGCATTGCCGCCGGGTGTGTTGGGTGCCGTCGACGCGGCACTCGATCTCGTGCCGACCATGGACGGCGAACGTGAGCGACTTCTGAAGAATGCCGGAAGGTTGCTGAAAACATTGCGTTCGGGCTCTTGGGATTGCAAGAAATCCAGCTCGCAGATCGTACCGGTCGTCGTCGGCGGGGAACAGGAGGTAATTCAACTGGCCGCTTGGCTCGAGGATAACGGAATCTTCGCCGTGCCCATGAGACCGCCCACCGTGGAGCAGGACAGCTGCCGGCTCCGTCTCACCATTACCGCCGAGCGCCGCCAGGCCGACCAGGTAGATCACCTTGCAGAACTATTGGATTCCTGGCGTGTACGGCGGAGTTGAGGTTCTCCTACATCATGAAGTGGGTTGCGACTTGTCGGTCTGGTCCGCTTAACCGATGGGTGCCCTGCTGCCCGATCGCCTGTTCGTCACCGGTACCGATACCGGGGTCGGCAAGAGCCTAGTAGCCGCGGCGCTGACCATCGGGTTCGAGGCTGACTACTGGAAGCCGGTCCAGACCGGGTGCTCCGCAACCACCGATTCCAACTGGCTGCGCCAGGTGCTCAATGTGCGCCCGGAGCGCATTCATCCGGAAACCTACCGGTTCGACCCACCGCTTTCTCCCCACGCCGCGGGAGAAATGGCCGGGGTCACCATATCCTTGGAGAAGATATCTCTTCCGCAAGGAGGACAGCCGTTAATCGTGGAAGGGGCGGGTGGGGTTCTCGTTCCGCTGAATCGCGAACAGACCATGGTGGATCTCATGGTTAAACTCGACCTTCCGGTGCTTCTGGTGGCGCGATCGTCGTTGGGTACGATAAATCACACGCTGCTATCTGTGGCACAGCTGCGGCAGGCCGGTCTCGAGCCGATCGGCGTCGTGATGAACGGGCCGCGGAACTCGAGCAACCGCAAAGCAATCGAGCATTATGGACGCTTGCCGGTGGTGGCGGAAATCGAGCCGCTGCAAACCGTAGACAGCGCGGGTTTGGTGCGGCTTTTTCGGGAACAGCTTGCGGGGGATGCATGAGCGGCAAGCAGAAAGCCGGGTCACGCGTATGGATGCCGTTTACCCAGATGGAGAAGGCGTCTTCACCAGAGTGGGTGCGCGCCGGCGATGGGGTGATGCTGGAGCTGGAGGATGGGCGCCAGGTGATGGACTGCATCTCGAGCTGGTGGGTGAATCTCCATGGCCATTGTGAACCGTCGATTGCGCGGGCGATTGCCACCCAGGCAAAACAGCTGGAGCAGGTGATCGCCGCCGGATTCACCCATCAAGCGGCGGAGGAGCTGGCGCACAGCCTCGTAGAGAAGCTGCCCGACCGATCTTCCCGGGTGTTCTACTCGGACAACGGTTCCACGGCGGTCGAAGCGGCTTTGAAGATGGCGGTCCAGTACTGGCGCAACCTCGGCGTTCCCCAGCGCTCGCGTTTCCTCGCCTTCGAAGGGGGCTATCACGGTGATACCTTGGGCGCGATGTCGGTGAGCTCGCGAGCGGGATTCGGCGAGGCGTTTCGAGAGCTGCTCTTCGAAACCGACTATCTGCCTTTCCCGGCGACCCACAGCGAAGATCGCCAGGCGGAGAAACGAGAGGACGGGACCCTGGATCAGCTCGAGCGACTGCTGGCAGACCGTGCCGAGCGCTACGCCGGCATGGTGATCGAGCCTCTGGTCCAGGGGGCTGCCGGGATGCGCATGTGTCGTCCCCAGTTCCTCGTCCGCCTCGAACACCTGCTCAGGCGTTTCGAAATTCTCCAGATCTACGATGAGGTACTGGTCGGATTTGGTCGCACAGGTTCATGGTTCGCGTGTGAAAAAGCAGGCACGGCTCCCGATCTGGTCTGTCTGGCCAAGGGACTCACTGGAGGATTCCTGCCGCTGGCCGCTACCGTCTGCACGGACGCGATATTCGACGCCTTCCGCAGCACCGACCTGAGCAAGACCTTTTTTCATGGGCATTCCTACAACGCCAATTCGTTGGGGTGTGCCGCCGCGCTCGCATCGATAAAGCTACTGGAGGGAAAGAGCGAGAAGCTCGAGGAGCTTGAGTCGTGGCACCGGGAGGGACTGGCCAGGCTGACCGCGGACCCCCGCCTCGAACGGCCTCGAGTATGCGGCACCATCGCGGCTGTCGATTTGGAATGCGGCGATGAAGGTGGTTATCTCGGTCCGACCTCCAAAACCCTGACAGCGAGGTTTCTCGAAAGGGGGTTTCTACTGCGACCTATCGCCAATACGATCTATGTGCTGCCCCCGTATTGCATCGAGCGCGAGCAAATAGAGGCGATTTACGATTGTATCGCAGCGGTCGTGAAAACTATCTGATCGGAGTGGTGGGTTTCAAGTTCAAGATGTCCAGGAGCGCGGTATCTGCTTCTTGACCCGGATGCGGAGTGGTGAGCAGCTTGTCGCCGGTGAAGATCGAGTTCGCGCCGGCCAGAAAGCAGAGGGCGTGATCGGCGTCGGTGAATCGATCTCGTCCGGCGGAGAGTCGCACCATCGCTGTCGGCACCAGAATTCGCGCCACGGCGATGACCCGCACCAGCTCCAGGGTTGACGGAGGGTGCTGATCGCCCATCGGAGTTCCCTCTACCGGCACGATCGCATTTACCGGAATCGACTCCGGTGGGGTGGCCAGGGTGGCCAGGGTGAACAGGAGGTCTATGCGATCGTCCTCCGTCTCGCCCATTCCCAAAATGCCGCCGCAGCAGACGGAGATGCCGGCGTTGCCCACGGCGTCGATCGTCTGCAGCCGGTCAGCATAGCTATGGGTCGTCACGACCCTATCGTAGAATCCTTCTCCGGTATCCAGGTTGTGGTTATACGCGGTCAGGCCGGCGGCTTTTAATCTCCGGGCTTGATCTGCAGTGACCATGCCGAGGGTACAGCACACCTCGATCTCCAGCGAGGCGACGCTGCGAACGATGTCCAAAACTCGATCAAACTCCTCGCCATCCCGGATCTGGCGCCAGGCGGCCCCCATGCAAAATCGGGTGCTGCCGCCCGCTTTTGCCGCCCGTGCTGCTCGCATGACCTCATCCAGTGGCAGGAGATCCTGGCGTTCTAGGCCGGTGTCAAAATGGGCTGATTGGGCACAGTAGCCGCAGTCCTCTGAGCATCCACCCGTTTTCACTGAGAGCAGGGTGCAGAGTTGAACCTCGTCGCTGCGGTGATGTTCGCGGTGGCACACTGCTGCCCTGAACACCAGATCGAGCAAAGGCGTCCTAAACAGCTCGGCGACGTCGTCTCTGGTCACCGTTGGCAACCTAGGGATTGTTCCCGGCTTTCTCGGCCGCCGAATCGCCGTATTCGTAGAGAATGGTTCATGGCGGAAGAAGCAATGGGTTTTGCCTTCCAACGGCAAGCAAACCACCACTCGAACCCTCCCAAGGGTAACAATAGCGTGTTGGACATCGTGCTCAAGACATTGATTTTTAAATAGATAGGTGGCGTAAGGCATTCGTAGCTGGGGATGAAAAGTTATTTGACGATACCTGGGGGCTTCTCTATCTTTGCGCTTGACTTCGGGTATAATCGCCAGATATTTCTGGGCTTTATCCCACCTTAGCCACCGGGGTCAAACTCCGAACTAATGGCTGCAAATCGGATCAAGATCAGCAAGGGACTGGATCTTCCCGTAACCGGCGTCCCCCAACAGGCCATCGACAGCTCGGTCGAGGTCAAGACGGTAGGCATTCTCGGACCCGACTACCTGGGCATGCGTCCCACCATGGCGGTCAAAGAGGGTGACCGGGTCGAGCTCGGACAGGTCCTGTTCGAAGACAAGAACCATCCCAGTATCAAATTCACTGCTCCCGGATCCGGCTCGGTTACCGCCATCAACCGGGGTGCAAAGCGGGTGTTGCAGTCGGTAGTCATCGGGTTGAACGGAGCTGATGAGCGTCAATTCGAGAAACACGCCGATGTCCGGGGTCTGAATGAAGACCAGGTGCGCGAGCAACTGCTTTCGTCCGGACTGTGGACCGCGTTACGCACGCGACCCTTTAGCAAGGTCGCAGATCCGACCGCCAAACCACATTCGATATTCGTCAGCGCAACCGACACCAATCCGCTGGCGGCTCGACCCGACCAGATCATCTCCGCCCACGAAAGCGATTTTGCAACCGGCGTGCTAGCACTCACCAAGCTGACCGAAGGTTCTGTTTTCGTCTGCAAAACGTCCGGAACCAACGTGCCCAGCGCTCCGCCAGATACGGTGCAAGTGGTGGATTTCGACGGTCCCCATCCGGCCGGCCTGCCGGGAACCCATATCCACTTTCTCGATCCCGTAGGTCCGCAGAAGAGCGTCTGGTATCTGAACTACCAGGACGCCATTGCCATCGGCAAGCTGCTTACCAGCGGCCGCTTATGGGTCGAGCGGGTCATCGCGCTGGCAGGACCGGTAGTCAAGAATCCGCGTCTGCTTCAAACCCGGGTCGGCGCTTGCGTTAGCGAGCTGGCGCGAGGTGAGCTAGCGTCAGGCGAGCATCGGTTGATTTCGGGCTCCATCTTGGGTGGGACGACGGCTGCGGGCACCCTCGACTTTCTGGGGCGCTATCACCTGCAGGTTTCCGCTCTGGCCGAAGGTAGGGAAAGGGAGTTTCTCGGGTGGCAGAAACCGGGTGCCGACAAATTCTCCATCAAGAACGTGTTCGCCTCGAAATTGACGCCGGGGAAACAGTTCGCTCTCACCACTTCCATCGAAGGCAGCAAGCGGGCGATGGTGCCGGTGGGTTCCTACGAACAAATTATGCCGTTGGATATTCTGCCGACTCAGCTGCTGCGCGCACTCATCGTCGGAGATACGGACGAGGCCCAAGCGTTGGGATGTTTGGAGCTGGACGAAGAGGATCTGGCGTTGAGCACTTTCGTCTGTCCAGGAAAATACGACTACGCTCCTCTCCTGCGGCAAAATCTGGATAGAATCGAGAAAGAAGGCTGATGAAGTTTCTGCGCGACATGCTCGATGCGGCCGAGCCCCACTTCACTAAAGGGGGCAAACTGGAAAAGCTGTATCCGGCGTTTGAAGCCGCGGACACTTTTCTCTTTACGCCGGGGCAGGTCACCAGGGGGGCCTCCCACGTACGCGACGGGCTCGATCTCAAGCGCATGATGATGACCGTGGTTGTGGCGCTCATTCCGTGCGTCTTCATGGCGATGTGGAATACCGGTTATCAGATCCACATTGCGATGGAGCAGATGGGTCTCCAGTCGGCGGCCGGCTGGCAGGGCGTCGTCATGGACGCGATGGAGGTGCCGTACAACTCGAGGAGCGTCGTTTCGAACATTTTCCATGGAGCGCTCTATTTCCTGCCCGTCTACCTCGTGTGCATGATCGTCGGCGGTACGATCGAAGCGATCTTTTCCTTGATACGCGGCCACGACATCAACGAGGGATTTTTGGTTACCGGTCTGCTCTTCCCGCTGACCCTGCCACCGACCATTCCGTTATGGCAGGTGGCAATGGGCATTGCCTTCGGTGTCATCATCGGCAAGGAAGTGTTTGGCGGAACCGGCAAAAACTTTCTGAATCCAGCACTCACTTCGCGCGCCTTCCTCTATTTCGCCTATCCAGCCGAGATTACCGGTGACGCGATCTGGGTGGCGGTGGACGGCTACACACATGCGACCCCACTGGGTCTGGTGCCGGCGGACGGCCTTGCGGCCCACCTCAGCACCATGAGCCCCATCGAAGCGTTTCTGGGGGTCATTCCCGGATCGATGGGTGAGACTTCGGTTCTGGCGTGTCTCATCGGCGCTTTTATCCTCATAGCCTCCGGTATCGGCTCCTGGCGTATCATGCTGAGCATGACCGTCGGCACGGTCGGCTTGGCGGCATTGCTGCATGCTATCGGCAGTTCGACCAATCCGATGTTCGGCGTCGATCCAATGTGGCACCTGCTCCTTGGTGGATTCGCCTTCGGCACGGTCTTTATGGCCACCGATCCGGTCTCGACCGCCATGACCAACTCCGGCAAATGGGCGTACGGCTTGCTGATCGGAATCTTGACCGTTCTGATCCGGGTAGTGAATCCTGCGTTCCCGGAGGGTGTGATGCTCGCCATCCTCTTTGGAAATGTATTTGCCCCGGTTCTGGACCATTTCGCGGTTCAGGCCAATATCAAACGCCGGTTGCTGCGCACGGCAGCGTAGAAAGTGGAATGGTGAAAGTGGATCGTGGCTAAGGAATCCATCGGCAAGACATTCTTCGTCGCGTTCCTTTTGTGCGTCGTTTGCTCGGTGCTGGTCTCGAGTGCGGCCGTCTATTTACGGCCGATTCAGACGGTCAACAAGAGCCTCGACAAAAAACGCAATATCCTCAGGGCTGCCGGGCTCGAGGAAGGCGAGAAGAGCATCGACGAGCTCTTTCAGGCGATCGAAACCAGGGTGGTCGATCTCGAATCGGGCAGCTATTTTGAAGGGATCGATCCCGAGACCTATGATCAGCGGCGGGCGGCCAAGGACCCGGGTTCCAGCATTCTGGTGCCGGAGGAAGAAGATGTAGGCGATATCAGACGCCGCGCGAAACAAGCTTCGGTCTACCTGGTCCGCCGTGGTGACGAGGTCAGGAAGATCATCCTGCCGGTCCACGGGCTTGGTCTCTGGTCCACCCTCTATGGTTTCATTACCCTGGATGCCCGCGATCTCTCGACCATCCGCGCTCTGGTCTACTACGAACACGCCGAGACTCCGGGGCTCGGGGGCGAGGTGGACAATCCCGCGTGGAAAGCGCTGTGGAACGGCAAGAGCGCTTTTGACGAGAGCGGCAAGTTGCGCATCACCGTTATCAAAGGCAAAACCGACCCCTCTCGACTCGAGTCAAAATATCAAGTCGATGGCTTGTCGGGAGCGACCATTACCGCTCGGGGGGTAACCAACATGTTGACTTACTGGTTGGGCGATAGCGGTTTCGGACCGTATCTCAAACAGTTGAAAGCGCAGAAACATGGCTGAGAACAAAAAGACCCTGCTCGACCCGATCCTTAACAACAACCCGATCGCTCTGCAGATACTCGGTATCTGTTCGGCGCTGGCCGTCACCAGCAAGCTGGAGACGGCGATGGTGATGTGTCTCGCCGTTATCTTCGTGCTAGCTTTCTCCAACATGGGAGTCAGCCTGATTCGGAAGCACGTGCCGACCAACATCCGCATTATCGTGCAGATGACCGTCATCGCCTCGCTGGTCATCGTTGTTGACCAATTCTTGAAGGCGTATGCCTTCGATATCAGCAAGCAGCTGTCGGTGTTTGTCGGACTCATTATCACCAACTGCATTATCATGGGGCGTGCGGAAGCGTTCGCCATGAAGAATGGCGTCGGGACGAGCCTGTTGGACGGCATCGGCAATGGAATCGGATACAGCGTTATTCTTCTCGTAGTCGCCGTCATTCGCGAGGTATTCGGCTCCGGTCAGCTGCTGGGAGTTGAGGTCTTCTCCGTAGTGGCCGAGGGCGGGTGGTACGCGCCCAACGGGCTGATGCTCCTGCCTCCCAGCGCCTTCTTCATTATTGGAGTGTTCATCTGGGTGCTGCGGTCATTCAAGGTGGAGCAGATCGAAGAGGAGCGGCACTGATATGCTGGAAGCTTATCTCAGCTTGTTCGTCAAGGCGGTGTTCGTAGAAAACATGGCCCTCGCCTTTTTCCTCGGCATGTGCACTTTTCTGGCCGTGTCAAAAAAGATCACCACAGCCTTCGGTCTCGGAATCGCGGTGGT
Organism: Candidatus Latescibacterota bacterium; assembly: GCA_965217095.1. Classification (GTDB taxonomy): domain Bacteria; phylum Latescibacterota; class UBA2968; order UBA8231; family UBA8231; genus CAYNZV01. The sequence goes on along the minus strand of OZ244235.1, from coordinate 2,256,839 downwards.
GGTGGTGCAGACGATTACGGTTCCCGCCAACAACCTGATCTTTCAGTACTTTCTCAAGGAAGACGCCCTGGCCTGGGCGGGCCTCGGCGGTCTCGATCTAACCTTCGTCGGGCTCATCAGCTACATCGGAATCATCGCCGCGATGGTGCAGATTCTGGAGATGTTCCTCGACAAGTTCGTGCCGTCGCTCTACAACGCCCTCGGCATCTTTCTACCCCTGATTACCGTAAACTGCGCCATCCTCGGCGGCTCACTCTTTATGGTTGAACGTGACTACGATTTCTCCCAAAGCGTCGTTTTCGGGCTTGGTTCCGGAGTTGGCTGGGCGTTGGCCATCGTCGGGCTGGCCGGGGTGCGCGAGAAGTTGAAGTACAGCGATGTTCCGCCGGGGTTGCGCGGGCTGGGCATAACCTTTATTACGGTGGGCCTGATGTCCCTCGCGTTCATGTCGTTTTCCGGTATACAGCTATAGTGCCCTGTCGCAAGCTTCTCGCGGTGAATGATAGAGAGAGAATGTTCAGATGATCGAGATCGGCGCCGGCGTCGGCATGTTCACCGTGGTCGTGTTGTTTCTAGTAGGGCTAATTCTGGTCGCGCGCTCGCGGCTGGTACCCAGCGGCGACGTCAACATCCTTATCAACAACGATCCGGACCGCTCCATTTCCGTGCCCACTGGCGGCAAGCTGCTGAACGCACTGGCCGACAGTCAGATCTTCGTTTCGTCCGCATGCGGTGGCGGAGGCACCTGCGCCCAATGCAAGGTCCACGTGCACGATGGAGGTGGAGACATACTGCCCACCGAGCTGGAGCACATTACCAAAGGCGAAGCTCGCGAGGGGATGCGGTTGTCCTGCCAGGTCAGCGTCAAGCAGGACATGAAAATCGACGTGCCGGCAGAAGTCTTCTCCGTGCGCAAGTGGGAATGTGAGGTGGTGTCGAACAACAATGTCGCCACCTTTATCAAGGAGTTGGTCCTCAAGCTGCCAGAGGGAGAGATTCTCGACTTCGAATCGGGCGGTTTCATTCAGATTGAGGTGCCGCCGTTCGAATGCGACTTCCGCGGTTTCGATATCGAAGAAAGATTCCACGATGACTGGGACCGTTTCAAGGTGTGGGATTTGAAGACGGTCAACCCCGAAACCGTAGTCCGAGCCTACTCCATGGCGAACCATCCCGCCGAAGGCAACATCGTCATGTTGAACATTCGCGTCGCCACACCTCCCCCCGACCGCGAAAAAGGAGGGTGGATGAACGTGAATCCGGGAATTGTCTCCTCCTACGTATTCGATCTCAAACCGGGGGACAAAGCCACTATCTCCGGTCCATTCGGCGAGTTCTTCATTCAGGAAACCGAACGCGAGATGATGTACGTCGGCGGTGGGGCCGGCATGGCTCCGTTGCGGTCGCACATCTTTCATCTCTTCCACACCGAACACACCAACCGCAAGGTTTCCTACTGGTATGGGGCTCGTTCCAGCAAAGAGCTTTTTTACGAAGATCACTTCCGCAAGATCGAAGCGGAATATCCGAACTTCAAATTCCACGTAGCCATGTCCGAGCCGCTGCCGGAAGACAACTGGACCGGATACATGGGTTTCATTCACCAGGTGGTACTCGACAACTACCTGTCGCAACATCCGGCGCCCGAGGATATCGAATTTTATCTGTGCGGCCCGCCACTGATGCTGCAGGCAGTGATGAGGATGCTCGACGATCTCGGTGTCGAGCAGGAAATGATCCGTTTCGACGACTTCGGCTAAAATAGGGCACTAATGGAACAGTATCTTGCAGCACTTTTAGTATTTGGCCTGGTCATTGCAGGCATGGCAGTGGGCGTGATCTTCAGCAACCGCCGCATCAAAGGGTCCTGCGGGGGCTTAAGTGCCATGAGTGACGAGTTCGGACAACCCCTCTGCGAGTGTGGCGCTCCTCCAGGGTCGTGTTCGGACGACGACGAGTTCTCGTCGCCAGCGGGTGCGGCAGGTAGCACCAGAACGGTAGCGACGACAGTCTGATTTCCTGCTGCCGCGATCCATCCTGGCCCGCGGCCCGAGGCCGAATCATCTGATTCGGCGCCCCGAGCACCTGCGCTCGCCGCGCCTCAGCCGTGCGGCGCGCCTGCGTGCGTTGCGAGCCATGGCGGCTACCTAATCGTGTCAACCTACCCCCCGACAATTGAGCAGTACGCCGCCCTCCCGATTCTGGTCGCGATGGCGCTATCGTTGGTATTGTTCTGTTGGTTGATTGCGCGGCGACTGCGGCCGCGCCAACCCACCCGCACCAAAACCTCCAAGTTCGAATCGGGACGGCCCGCGTTCGGCGGACCGCGGGAATTTCCCTTTCGTTATTATGGGTTTGTGTTTGTGGCTTTGCTGTTGCCGGGGATTCTGGCGTTCCTGCTGATTTGGGCAGCCGAATTCCGCACTCTGCTTGAGGCCGGCCACGATACCGCGGCCGGGATTATCGGGTTTATGCTCATCGTCGGGACCGGTCTTGCGTACGTCTGGCGCAAGAGCGGTTTTCGCTAGGTTGACTACGTCACCCGTGGCAACGGAAAGCCCGATCCTCTCAGATCTGCGGGAGTTCGCAGGGACAGCTCGATTGCAACCGGTAGAGCTCCGGGGTGAATGGACGCTGGTCGTCTCGGCAGCCGACCTGAGACCCCTGTTGGAATTCTTGCGCAGCCGCGATAGCGATCGGTTGGACACCCTGGTTGACCTCACAGCTGTGGACCGCCTGCAAATGGGTCGTGGCAAGCGCTTCCAGCTGGTGTACCAAATGCGTTCGTCCATCTCTGGCTTCCGGCTTCGCCTCAGGGTTCCACTCGATCCGGACGTCGATGAAGTGGAAAGCATCGTTCCTTCGTGGCCTGCGGCAAACTGGTTCGAGCGCGAGGTCTACGACATGTTTGGAATCCGTTTCGGCGGTCATCCGGACATGCGCAGAATCCTGCTTCCCGACAGTTTCGAGTCCTTTCCATTGCGCAAGGACTTTCCCGTGGGCGGGCGCGGTATGGCAGCCGTCGACGCTTCACCGCCCGACGGGGAGGCCCCTGGGCGACAGGCGGATGTCGACGACTCCAACCTGCTGCGACTGGGGCCGCTTCACCCGGGAATGACGGGCAATCTGAGTGCCGACCTGGAAATGGAAGGGGACGAGATATCTCGCGTGGAGTTGGATCTTGGATTTGTTCATTCGGGCGTAGAGAAGCTAGGTGAGAATCAGACCTACATGCAGTTTGTTGCGGTCACCGACAGGATCAACTATCAATCGCCGTTCTGCAACAACCTCGCTTTTGCTCTGTGTGTGGAGCGGTTGCTAGGCGTCGATGTTCCGCAAAGAGCTCAGTATGCCAGGGTAATACTCAGCGAACTGGCGCGCATCGGCGAGCACCTCATCTGGTTGGGGTCTCAAGCCCAGCAGGTCGCTGCCCACGGTCTCTCCCAGCTTGTGGATACGCGGCGGGAAACGCTCTGCGACATCTACGAATCGATTGCGGGAAATCGCTGGATGACAAGCTTCGTTCGTGTGGGCGGAATCGCCGCCGATCTGTCGCCCGGATTTGCAGGAAGGGTCTCGGCCTTTCTGTCGGACATGGTGCGCGGAGTCGCTGAACTTCGAGCGGTGTGGGACGGCAATGGGGTGTGGCTGGATCGGGCTCGCGGCGTCGGCACCATCGGCGTGGCCGCCGCCAGGTCCTGGGGTTTGAGCGGCCCGGTGGCGCGGGCCGCCGGCGTCGGCTGCGATCTGCGGAAGGACGAGCCGTACAGTTCTTACGAAGAGTTCGATTTTGACGTTCCCGTGGGAGCTACCGGCGACGTCTGCGACCGTTACCTGGTGCGTGTCGAAGAGCTCGTCCAGAGCTGCCGCATCGTCAGCCAGGCGCTCCGCGATCTTCCCGGCGGCGACTACTCGACCATGAATGCAGAAACTCACCGTCCACAGAAGAGCGAGATCTCCAGCCAGGCATCATCCATGATTCACCACTTCAAACTCTGGATGGAAGGACACGGTATTCAGCCGCCTCCCAACGCGGACTCCTATTTGCCGACCGAGTCGCCCAATGGCGAGCTGGGGTTCTACATCGTCAGCGACGGGTCCGACCGCCCGTACCGTTTGCGCGTGCGGGCGCCATCGTTTCTAAACTACCAGCTCTTCGAACATATCGCTCCTGGAATGACCTTGTCCGAAGCGCTGGTGGTGCTGGGCAGCCTCAACGTTGTGGCCGGAGAGGTGGATCGATGACCTTCAGGCTTTCGGCAAAAGCGGAGCAGGAGTGCGAGGATGTCACCCGCCGGTATCCCCAGCCATCCGGGGCAGTGCTGCCTCTGCTGCATCTGGTGCAGCGCGAGGCTGGCTACCTCTCGGAAGAGGCCATCGGGTGGGTCGCGAACAAACTGGATCTTGTTCCCGCCCGGGTCTACGGCGTTGCCACGTTCTATCCCGCTTTTCGTCTTCAACCGCCTCCGGAACATCTGATTCGCGTCTGCGGGACACTCTCCTGCCGGTTGATGGGGGCCCCGAGGGTGGTTGATTACCTGAATGAGAAATTGGCGAAAGTCGCGACCAGCGACACTGTGGTTGCAGTGGAGGAAACGGACTGTCTTGCCTGCTGCGGTATGGGTCCGGTCATGATGGTCGATGGAGAGTTGCATCAGAATCTCACGCTGGAGCGCATCGATCAGATCATTGAAAGATTGAAACTCTCGATAGAGGGAGACTCCGGTGGCTGAGTTTCGCGTGCTCTTGAACGACATCGATATTCCGGATATCGAACTCTGGGACACCTATGTCGCCAACGGTGGTTACGCCGCTGCGGAGATTGCACTGCGACGCCGTACATCGGATGAGGTTCTGGATCTGATCGAACAGTCCGGCCTGCAAGACCGGGGCGGCGGCTGGTACTCCGTCGCAGCGCGGTGGAGAAGCCATGCCCAGCTGCGTGGCGGCAGTGGGGTGGATTTTTTGTGTGTCGGCGGCAACGAGAGCGAGCCGGGAACCTTTCGCGATCGAAAGTTGCTGGAGCGCAATCCGCATCAGATACTCGAAGGCATTATCATCGCCGCATACGCCCTGCGAGCTTCGACCGTTTACGTTTGCCTGCGCAGCGATATGAAACGGGGCCGAGCGTTGCTGGAGCAGGCCATAGCGGCGGCGCGAGAGCACGGCTGGCTGGGCGCCAACGTCCGGGAGACGGGTTACCCTCTCGAGGTGTATGTCCATCCGGGCGGGGACGCCTATATCGAGACCGAAGCGACCGCTCTGTTGCGCTCCATCGAAGGGTTCAGGGCGGAGCCGCGCGGTACCGCGGTCGCCCCGGAGCTCTTCGGCAATCCGGCGGAGGTCGTTAATATCGGTACCCTGGCTTATCTGCCTCACATCGTGAACAACGGCTTTGAGTGGTTCCGAGGCATTGGCAGCGAGGCGTATCCCGGCACCCTCGTTTTCTGCTTAAGCGGACACGTGAGCAGGCCGGGACTCTACGAACTGCAACTGGGGGCTTCGACCCTAAGGGAAGTCATCTATGAAATGGGGGGCGGCGTACGCCCAGGGCATCAGCTGAAGGCGGTGCTCCCGGGGGGCGGTCGGTCACCGGTTCTACATGCCGACCAACTGGATGTGCCCCTGGATCCGGCAGCGTGGCTGCACCCGGGGGGAGGGGAGTTCCGCGGCGTTTTCGGCACTGGCGGAATCATCGTTATGGACGAGACGAGCTGTATGGTAGATGCCGCCCTCAATCTAGCCGGATTCTACGCCAGGCAATCCTGCGGCGAGTGCACCCCGTGCCGTGAGGGAATGCCCTGGATGCGCGACATCATCGCCCGGGTCGAAGCAGGGGAAGGCACGGAGGCAGATCTTGAGATGTTGTTCGAGTTAGGCGTAAAAATGGGGCCGCTCATGGTTTCGGCAGCGCCGATGCTCTGTGGCCTCGGAGCCGCATTCGCCTGGCCGCTGCAGGGTCTTGTGAGCGCGTTCGCGGACGAGTTCAGGCAGCACATCGATTCCGGCGGCTGTCCCGTGGAAAAGGATCTGACGATCAAGGTACCCGAAGCGGTCAGCGTACGTTTCTAGCGATCGAGGCACGATGCTCAGAACCAGCGCGCACGTTTTGACAGATTGCGGCCATCAGTAGCCATGCCAACAATACAACTAAACGGCGAAACGATAGAGGTGCGTCAGGGCGGCAACCTGCTGCTTGCGGCCTTACAAGCCGGCACGTTCATTCCACACTTCTGTTTCCATCCGGCACTCTCCAGTCCCGCCAGCTGCAGGTTGTGCGTGGCCGAGTTCAGCGACGGGGATTCCACGGTGCTGGCGCCTACCTGCAATCAGCCTGTGGTTGACGGACTGATAGTTTCCACGAACTCCGAGGCGGTGCGGAAAGCAAGATCGGATGTATTGGAGCTTCTGCTTCGGCAACACCCTCTCGATTGTCCCACCTGCTCCAAAGCCGGCGAATGCGAACTGCAGGATTATGCCGACTCCCACGGTCCACAGTGGAGCGATGCGGAATGGCCAACGAGGAACGCGCCCCCGGTGCGCCTGGGTCCGCAGGTGTCCTATTATTCGAGCCGCCGCATCGGCTGCAATCGCTGTGCCCGGTTCACGGACGAGATATCGGGGGGAGGCGAGCTCAGTCCGGCGTTTCGGGGAACGGAAACCGTGGTCAGCCTGTTTTCTGGAAGGGAGCTGGAAGACGCCATGTCCGGGAACAACATCGACATCTGCCCCGTGGGCGCTCTAGTCGACCCCGAATCTCGATTCGATCCACCTCCGTGGACGCTGCAGGGTACAAACTCGATCTGTCCAGGTTGCAGTTCGGGTTGCAATATCCGAGTCGATGTCAACGACCGCGACATTCAACGTCTCAAACCTCGAGCCAACCTGGCCGTGAACGGGTATTGGATGTGCGACGAGGGTCGCTACGGCTGGCGGGAAATCCAGCGTCACGATCGGCTCGCGGAACCGCTTATCCGGGAGGACGGGGACCAGGACACGGTTACATGGGAACAGGCGCTGGCGTTTGCCGAGCGTCAGCTATTGGGTGTGGAGGGCGGCCTAGCGGTAGTGCTGAATGGCAGCCTGACCAACGAGGAGGCGTTTCTGCTGCTGAAGCTGGCGAGCGATGTCTGGGGCGCGCAACTGGTCTGTTTCGAGCCAGGAAGAAAGGGCAGGGAAATCGCCTTCAAGTCGGGGTTCACGATCCGCGAGGACAGGACACCAAACGGTCGCGGAGTACGAGAGATTGCCACTGCACTCGACATCGAGTTGGAGTCTATACAACGCTTGATGGCGGGTATCGTCGACCGCACCATCAACCGTGCTTACGTCGTCGGCTCGGACGCGCTCGTGGAATCGATGGCGACGGCCGGCCACACCTTCGAGGATCTCGAGCTCCTGGTCGTTCAGGCCACCATCCCATCGTCACTAACGCAGTCTGCTCACTTGGTCGTTCCCGGACTCACGCCTTTCGAAAAGGATGGCACATTTACCAATTTCGACGGCAGAGTGCAGCGGATACGGGGTTGCGTCGCCGGCCCGCCCGGCGTGCTGCCCGAATGGCAAGTGTTGCAACGTCTGGCCGCGACCGCGATGCAACGGCAGTTCCAGCATCCGGAGGAGATACTGGAGGAAATGAGTCAAGAGGTCGGCGGCCTATTCAGCGATCTCACCTACGAGTCGCTGCAAAGCCGCGAACAGGACGAGAGGGTGGTTGGCCAGGCCTACGGGGCCGGTTGGTCAGATCGCTTGCAGCAATGGGGGTTTCTGCATGTGGACGACCATCGAAAGTAGTCTGCCGCCGAGGCGCGGCGCTTGCGGCGTTGCCTTCACTCGCCGTACTCCACCAGTACAGGCTCGCTCAGGCGCCTTGCACTCCCCGCGCCTCGGCAGCAGACGGTGATCAACCTATTTCTCGTAGAGGACACGAGCGAGCGTTAGTCATGCAAGAGATTCCCATTCTGGTGATGAAGGCGGCAGTGCTTTTGGGGGTAACCTTCGGTGTCCTCATCCCACTCTCCATTTTCCTTGAAAGGGGGTGGGCGGCGATCACCACTGGACGCTACGATGGGGCAGGGGGCGCTGCGCTGGTGCAAGCCTACGCCGATGGCCTGAAGCTGATCTGCAAGGAGTGTGTCGCACCCGAGGCTGGCGACCGACGCATATTCTTCCTGGCGCCCCTCGTTTCGCTGCTACCCCCTCTGATTCTGCTCGGTTTGATTCCCTTCGGGAATGAGGTGGAGATCGGAGGACTCTACATAACGCTGCAGCTGGCATCCCCCAATACCGCTACGGTGATTGTGGTCGCGCTGATCCCGTTGGCCGCCTTCGGGTTGATCGCGGCAGGCTGGGGGTCCGGTCACAGTTATGCCCAGATCGCCGCGTTGAAAACGGCAAGTCAGGTCGTGAGTTTCGGTGTTGCGGCCGGTCTTGCGGTCGCCGGCGTGGCGTTGGCCGGGGGAACCATGCAGTTGGCGGAGATAGTTCGCACCCAATCCGAAACTCCAGGGTTCCTGCCGCGGTGGAATCTGCTGGTCCAGCCACTTGGTTTCGTCGGATTGGTGGCGGCAACCTTTGCGTTCGCCGACCGCTTGCCACTCGACTCGGGCACGTCTCGAGAAATGGAGGGTGGTTACACGGCCGCATACAGCGGGTTTCCGCTGGGTTTGCTGGCCCTTGCCGGGCGTTTGCGATTGCTGGTGGCCAGCCTCCTGGTGGCGACGCTCTACCTTGGCGGTTGGCACCTGCCGTTCGTCGTGGAAGGGGAGGGACGGCAATGGGTGCTCCTTGGGGTCGGCCTGCTGTTGGCGAAATCGATGCTGTTCATGCTATTCATGCAGTGGTTGCGCCTCGTCGTACCGCGCCCCTCCATGGACCAGTTCGCGGGTTGGGCGTGGAAGTTGGCCATTCCGCTGACCGCCATCAATATTCCCATCACAGCATACATGCTGGTGTATCGATGACACTGGGAGCTGTCGCCTTAAGTCTTGTTGCCGTTTTTTGTGTCGTCCTGGCGATTCTCACCGTCTCCGCAAGGAGCGCCGTGCGTGCCGCCTTCTGCTTCGGCGCGACGACGCTTGGGATCGCCGGTCTTTTCCTTCAGCTCGGCACGCCTTTGTTGGGGGCCAGCGAAATCCTCATTGGGGTATCCGGCTCAGCTCTCCTCTGTCTCATCGTGGGGGTTTCCACCAACCTCAAGTCCGCCGCCACGGTCAAACCGGTACGCATCTACACCTTCGTCGCTGCCGTCCCTTGTGTCGGGTTGTTCTCCCTGCTCTGTTGGATTCTGCCGACCGGTCGTTTCATCTCCGAGGTCGAGCAGAGTGGCAGTGTAGCGGGGTTTCTCGTCGGCGACTTCCTGTTGCCGCTGCTATTGAGCGGGTTTGCATTCCTGGTCGTGGCCGTGGGCACCTCGGTCTTAACGAATTCCGGCTCGGCTGCCGCGGCCGCCTCTGAGGGCCAACAAACCTCGTGATGCAGCCGCTCCCTATCCTCATCGTCAGCGCCGCCCTGTTCTGCATCGGATTGGCCGGCATGCTCATGCGCAGGAACGCCCTCGCCGTGGTCCTTTCGTCGGGGCTGATGTTCAACGCCGCGGCGCTGAATATCGCCGGGTTCGCTCGGTTGCACGGCGAGTTGAGCGGTGAGCTCTTCGCCCTTTTCGCATTGGTGTTTGCCGCTCTCCAGGTGGGTGCCGGTCTGGCCATCGTTATCGGCCTCCATCGCCAGCGGGGCAACACCGATCTCTCGGCTGCGGACAGTTTGAAATGGTAATTGCCGATACCCTCGTTGGTGCCCTCCTGGTCCTGTTGGCGCCCGCTTCCGGAGCTGTGCTCTGCATCCTCTTCGGCCGCGGGCAGGCGCCGGCGTGGGTCGCCACCGCGGCTTTGTTTCTGTCGTGGAGCGCTGCTTTGCTGGTTTTTGCGCAAGTGTCGCAAGGGCAAACGGTAGATGAGAACCTTTTCGTTTGGCTGCGGATCGGTGAGGCTACCTTTTCCTGCGGCGTACGCGTAGACGGGCTCACGGCGACACTGCTGGTTGTTACGACCACCTTGGCCTTTGCTGTCCAGCTGTTTTCCGTGGGCACCCGAAAACGCGATGGCAGCGGCGCCCGTTTCTTCGCGCTGGTCTGCCTGGCCTCGACGGCGGTGACCCTGCTGCTGATCGCCAACAATTTGGGTTTGCTCTACGTGGGATGGGTGTCGCTGGGTATCTGCGGTTATTTCCTGACAACCTGGGGTCGCGAGCGACCCGCACCGGCGATTAAATCCGGCGACATTCTGAGCGACTCCCACAGCATCTCGGCGGAAGGAAGCGCTTTCGGTTTCTGGGTGGTGGACAGAGTGGGAGATCTTGCTCTTCTCATCTGCATCCTGATGCTGGCGGCAGTGGCGGGAACGCTGGATTACGACAGGCTGCAAACGGCTGGCTCTACCAGCTGGACGCAGTTGGCGGGGTTCCTGTTGCTGATTGCAGTCTTTTGCCGCACCGCCCAGTTTCCGTTTCACGTCTGGCTTTCGAACGCGACCAGGGCGCCGGCCTCGACGAACGCGTTGGTGCATTTCGGTTTCTTGAGCATCGCCGCCGTCTATACGCTGGTGCGCGCCGGCGTGTTGCTGGAGCAGTCGCCAGCCCTGCGATGGATTCTCATCGCGGTTGGCTTGGCAACGGCCATTTTCTCCGGCCTCGTCGCCCTGGGAGAGCGCGATCTCAAGAGGGTGCTGGCCTTCTCTAGCTCCAGCCAGCTGGGTTTGGTCCTCGCCGTGGTCGGCATGGGTGCGCACGCGGTTGCCATTCTTTACGTCTGTCTTCACGCATGTCTGAAGGCACTGCTTTTTCTCGCCACCTCGGTGCTGTCGGCACGCTCGAATCACAGTCTGGATGTGTGGAACCTGCCACAGCGTTCGGGCCGACTGCTGGTCCCGTTCTGGTCTTTCATCATCGGAATAACCGGTCTTGCCGGACTGCCCCCGTCTGCCGCCTTCTGGAGTACGGGAGCGGCCATGGCTGCGTTCTATTCGGTGGACATGCTGTATCTCTGGGTTGCCGGTTGCGGTGTTCTGCTGCTGACGGCCCTCTACGGCTTTCGCGTGGTGCTGCTCATCTACGCCCGCCCCGCCGCCGCCGTTCAGGACGAGCGGCCGAAACCGCTGCCACACGCGGCCACCGCCGCGTTGATCGTGCTGTCGGTTACGACGATTGGAGCCGGGCTGCTGCCGTTTCTTGCGGAGCCGCAGATACTGTATCGCATGATCCTGCCCGAGCCATCCATCAGCGCTCCTTACGCCACCGATTTTCCGCAAACGATCTACTGGTTCGTGCCTGCCGCGGTGGCTTTGGTCGGCCTGGGGATCGCTTGGGTCCTGTTCGGGTTCAAGACAGCCCCGGCCGAAAAGGAGAATGTCTGGCAGCTATGGGCGCGAAATCACTTCTACGTCGAATGGCTAGGTCACCAGGTGATACTTCGCCCTCTCCGTTGGATTGCGGGTTTCTTGCGCGACGCCGTCGATACGGTTGTTCTGGATCTCGGCTGTGTGTGGGGCAGTGCGATGTTCGTCCGCGGTATCGGTTGGGTACTCTGCGCGACCCAAACCGGTAGGGTCGGATTGTATGCCACGGTCGTCGCTGCCGGATTGGTAGCCACGCTCTTCTACTTCGTTGCATTTTGATATGAATGTGAATCATCTGCCTACGCTGCTGATCGTCGTGCCTCTCGCCGGCGCGGCTCTAGTTATGGCGCTTCCACGCGACAAGGAAAACCTGATCCGCGGTGTGTCCCTGGGAGTCGGACTGGTGGAGACGGCGATCGCCCTGGTCTGTTACGCGGTATTCGACGGCGCCATCTACGGACCGCAAATGGAGTATCGTCACGCCTGGATCCAGGAGTTGGGGATCGAATATCATGTGGGTCTGGATGGCATCAGCCTGCTTCTCGTCTTGCTGGCTGCGCTGCTTCTGCCCATCGCCCAATTGGCCAGCTGGAAAGAGGTAAGGGTCCGGGTAAAGGAGTTCGCGGCCACCTTGCTGACGGCGACGGGTGGAGCCGCCGCCGCCTTCGTGGCGTTGGATCTGACCATGTTCTACATCAGCCTCGAGGTTACCCTGTTGCCGATTTTTCTCCTCGTCGGAGTGTGGGGTGGCGAAGGCCGAATCCATGCCGCGGTGAAGTTCGCCTTGATGAATGTGGCGGGAAGCGCCTTCATTCTCGGTGCCGTTGTTTATATGGGGGCGCTACAAGCGGATCTGGAAGGACCCAGTAGTTTCGCGTTTGCGCACCTGAGCCAGCTCTCCCTTTCTCCCGGTGCCGAGCTCTGGCTGCTGGCAGCAATGTTTCTCGGTTTCGCCTTCAAAGCCGCCATGTTCCCGTTCCACGGTTGGCTGGCGGACCTGCACAGGCACGCCAACTCCGCCGGTTCGATCGTCGTCACCGGCATCTGGCTGAATCTGGGGATTTACGGATTCGTGAGGTTTTGCGTTCCGTTGTTCACCGAAACGCTGCACCGCCTGGACGAATATATCGCCCTGCTGGCGGTGGGCGCGATACTCTACGGCAGTCTGCTCGCCCTCGTCGAAGCGGAGCTGCCACGTTTGCTGGCGTATGCGACCGTGAGCCAAGTTGGTTTGATCGTTTTGGGGTTTTCAACCCTGACGGTGGCCGGTGTCGGTGGTGGTGTGGCGCACATGATCAACCGGGGGCTGGCCATGGCGGGATTGTTCGCGGTGGCCGGAATTCTGCGAGGGCGGGGGCTGGAGGACGAACGCGGACTGGCCAGAAGCCACCCGAAAACCTGTGCGGCGTTTCTATTGCTCATGCTGGCCGCGATCGGGATACCGGGGTTGAATCTTTTCGTCAGCCAGATCTCTGTGATCCTGGGCGCTTTGGAGCGAAATCTGGGTTACGCGGTTGTCGCCGTCCTCGGATTGCTGTTTCTCGCTGCGAGCTTGCTGCGTCGTTACCAGCATTTGGCGTTCGGCGCCGGAGCTTCTGACTCCGGCGTTGACGATCTGCGCCCCCGGGAGGCGGTCCTTCTGGTGCCCCTGCTCCTGGTAATCCTATGGATCGGGCTGAGTCCCCAGGCTATCCACGACAAGATGGCACACTCAATCGAACACGTCCTTGCTCTTGCCGACCTGGGGCGCACGGCCACTGTGACGGCTCCGCTCGAGGGCACGCCATGAGCCCGTCAGCAGATTGGTCCGCCCTCTATCCAGAGATCGTCGTCGGCGCTGCCGCCATTTTGATCTTCCTGCTCGACGCGGTCTTTTGGCCGCGCCGATCCAGCCGCGGAATCGGTTACATCTGCCTCTGCGTCAGTCTTATCGCCCTCTGCCTAGAGCTCATGGAATGGAATCAGGAGGTCAGCTCCGAGGCGTTTGGCGGAATGTATGCCCGCGACGCGTTCTCATCCTTCTTCCACGTCCTGCTGCTGGGCGTTACGGTGCTGACGGTGCTTCTGGCGTTGCAGTATCTGCCCCGCGACGTCAGCAGCGAATTCTACCCTCTGCTGTTGGTCGCCAGTCTAGGCACCATGATATCGGTGGCTGCAACCAACCTCGTGCTGGTTTATGTGGGGCTGGAGCTGACGACGTTGAGCCTGTGCGTGTTGAGCGTATACGCCGCGCGTCCGGCTCACGGAGTGGAATCTGCGGCGAAGTTATACGTCATGGGAGCGATCGGAAGCGGCGTCGTCCTCTATGGCGGCAGCCTGGTCTACGGCGCTGTAGGTTCCACCGGGCTCAGGGAATTGGCCGTCCATCTGCTGAACAGCGGTGCCGGCGATCCATTGCTCCTCAGCGGCCTCGCATTCCTGCTGGTAGGCCTCTGCGTCAAGATCGCGGCGGTGCCGTTTCACATGTGGGCGCCCGATGTGCGCCACGGCGTGTCGGCACCGGTAGCAGGCTTTATTTCCGTGGCTCCGGGCGCAGCCGCGCTGGCGATTCTCATGCGATTCTTTCTCTACGGTTTCGAGCAGCTGTCCGATCGATGGGTTCCGGCGATCGTCGTCCTCGCCATCGCAACCATGTTGGGTGGATATCTTCTCGCCATGAACCAGCGCAACCTGAAACGCTTGCTGGCGTACGCTTTCCTCGCTCAAGGCGGATTCGCATTGATGGGGATAGCGGCGGCCAATCCCAATGGGGTGGTCGGCGCCGTGTTCCAGATCTGTGTGAGTGGTCTCGCGGCGACGGGATGTTACGCTCTGCTGGTGATGTGCCGTCGTCCTGCCGAGGACGATACCGAGATCGGAGACTATGCCGGATTAGCTCATAGGCATCCTGGAATCGCGCTGATTTTCGCCCTCCTATTGCTCAATCTGGCGGGTCTGCCTCCGTCGGCCGGGTTTGCGAGTCGCTTCCTGCTGATGGGGGCCGCGGCAGATGCCGGGCAATTCGTGCTGGTGGTGGTGGCGGCGCTGACAACCTTATTTTCCGCCTATGTCGCATGTCGCCTCGTGGTCTACGTCTACATGCGTCCGGCTGCCCCGGCGCCATTGGAAGTCCGAATTTCGCCGGAACCGATGGCTGTTCTGCTGCTGACGGCCACGGGCACTCTAGCGCTGGGACTATTTCCGGACATCTTGATCGGCATTGTCCGTTCGTCGGTTGTTTCGGTGATGTGAACTTGAACGACGATTCCGAATCAGGCAGCCGCAAGCTGCTGCGATCCTACGCCAAGGCCGGACCGTTCATCAACATCGGATTCCAGTTCGCGGCGGCTATCGCCATCGGACTCTTCGGTGGATTGTGGATCGATGAACGGTTATCCACCACACCCTTGTTTGTGATACTCGGGATATTGCTAGGTATCGCGTCGGGGTTCTACACCATCTACAAAGCGACGGTAGACCAAAATGCACAGAATGGAGAAGAAGAATGATTGAAGCGGTCATCGCGGGGCTGGTGGTCGCGACCGTCAACGCCGGCATCGCATGGGCGGCGATCGCACTGACGGCGGATCGCAAGTTCCACATATTCCTCGCCTTTTTCGGCGGCGGAGTCATTCTTCGTCTGGTTGCAGTGGGCCTGGCGTCGTACCTGCTTCTGACCCGAACGAGCATCGACAGCACGGTCTACATAATCGTGCTGATCGGGGCGTACATCTTGTTTATGATCCTCGAAATCGCGGTGATCACGAGGCAGGCGCGGGAGCGGCAGATGCAGGTCCCAACTGCAGAGTAGGAGCACACTTGGGGACCTCAAGGTGGCTGTTGACAGAATGTTGGCACCAATATAATTTATTGCCCGGCTCAACCAGAAATAGGAGCTATCCGTTCCAGTTTTCCCCTTAAATTTCTCCGGTTTTCGAAGGTTTAATGGCAAGCGAGGAGCACGCGTCCGAAGAGGTAGATATCGTCGGTCACATTCTCGACCATGACTACCTCGAGGTGCCATTCTGGAACGCCCACCACTTCTTCGACGGCAAGATTTCCCTTCCACAGTTTGCCCCGTTTGACGTTTTCGGGGTCGCAGTAGATCTGTCGATCTCTCGACATATCGTGATGATGTGGGTGGCGAGCGCACTGCTGATCGTGTCTCTCACCCTCGCTTTTCGTCGTTCCGCCCTCGTGCCAAGTGGCTTGGCCAATCTCTTCGAAGCTTTGGTGGTTTTTATCCGCGACGAGGTTGTCGTTCCGATCATGGGCGACCACGGCAAGGTATATCTACCGTACCTGTTGACCGTCTTCTTCTTTATTCTGTTTTGCAACCTCTTGGGTTTGGTCCCGTACACTGCAACGGCGACCGGGAACGTGAGTGTGACCGCCGCCCTTGCGCTGATGACCTTCTTCATCACCCAGGGAGCGGGCATCGCCAACAACGGTCTGTTCGGATATCTTCGCAGCCTCATCCCCGCAGGTATGCCGGCGCCGCTGCTGGTTATCATGATCCCCATCGAGCTGATCTCGCTGATCGCCAAGCCGTTTGCCCTCTGTATACGACTTTTCGCCAACATGATCGCTGGACACGTGGCGATCCTGGTCTTTCTGAGCCTCGTCATCATGATGAAGGCGCTCTGGCTGGCGCCCTTTTCGGTGACCTTCGCGGCAGCTCTCTATTTGCTGGAAATCTTTATCGGTTTTATTCAAGCGTTCATCTTCACCCTGCTATCTGCCCTGTTTATCAACATGGCTGCTCATCCGGAGCACTAGCGGGAAACACATGTGCACGGCTAGGAGGAGGATTCTCACAAGATGGATTTAGCGTATCTAGGAGCAGCGATCGGTGCCGGCCTGGCGACGATAGGAGCCGGCCTGGGCATCGGGACGGTTGGCAAAGCTGCCATGGAAGGTATCGCCCGTCAGCCCGAAGCTGTCGGCGATCTGCGCACCAACATGATCATTGCGGCAGCCCTTGTCGAAGGTGTCGCCCTTTTGGGTGAAATCATCTGCGTGCTCATCGTTGTTACCAAGTAACTGCTGACGAGACCCGAAGATGTTATTAGATCCCCATGTGGGAACGATAGTATGGACCCTCATCACCTTCTTCGTAGTGCTGTTGGTTCTGCGCGCAACCGTATGGCGTCCGCTTCTTGGCGCGCTCGACGAGCGGGAGAAACGCATAAGCGACGCACTGGAGACGGCGGAGCGGTCTCGAAAGGAAGCTCAGTCTCTCGTCGAAGAGCATCAGCAGAAACTTCAGGACGCCGACGCCGAGGCACGAGAGATCGTACGGCTTGCCCGGGAAGCGGCGGAGAAGGTCGATCAGGAAATCGTCTCGAACGCTCGCCAGGAGGCCCAGCGGACGACCGAGCAAGCGCGGCGCGCCATCGAGAGCGAAAAGCAGGCGGCTATAGCCGAGTTGCGCACGGAGACGGCGGATCTTGCCGTGAAAGCGGCCGGCGCTCTGATCGAAGCGAACCTGGACGACGAGCGCAACCGCAAACTCGTCGAGGACCTCATTGCGGGCATTCCCAGAGACAACTAAGGCCGAAAAGCGATTCCAAGAGGAAGATGAAAGCACCCGAGGTTGTACGGCGCTATGCAGCCACCCTGCTGGAAGCCGCCGAGGAAAGCAGCGTGCTCGACTCGGTTCGAAGCGACGTCCGGGGCCTACGACAGACCCTCGAGCAATCGGAGGAGCTGGCCGCGTTTGTCGGCAATCGCTTCATGAGCTCCGCACTTCAGCGCGGCGCTCTGGAGCGACTGTTCGGTGGACGAGTCCAGAGTTTAACGCTGAGCTTCCTCCTGTTGCTAACCGAGCGGCGACGCACCGACCTGCTTCCCGAAATGCTAGAGCTTTTCGAAGTTTTGTGCGACGAAAGATCCGGTGTCGTCTCAGCCGAGGTTCGGTCGGCCGTTCCCTTGGGTGAGGATCAGATAGGACGGTTGCGCCAGCGGTTGGCGGAGATTTCGGGCAAAGAGGTAAGGCTGCAGGTCGAGGTCGATCCGGCCATTCGCGGCGGCGCCGTGGCTCGCATCGGTGACACGGTGTACGACGGCAGTGTCGCCACCTATCTCGAGCGCCTGCACCGGCACCTGATCGGTACCTGATAGAAAGTTATCGAAAAAGAAGAATCCGGAAGGAAGAGAGATGGCGTCAGAGACATTGGTTCAACCCGGAGAAATCTCCGCGATCCTGAAACAGCAGTTGCTCGGTTTCGAAAAGGAGGTCGATGTCTCCGAAACCGGGTCGGTGCTCTACGTTGGTGACGGAATCGCCAGGGTTCACGGGCTCGGGAACGTGAGTGCCACAGAGATGGTGGAATTTCCCCATGGGATTATGGGCATGGCCCTCAACCTCGAGGAAGACAATGTCGGTTGCGTGCTCTTCGGAGAGGACACGCATATCGTCGAGGGCGATCAGGTCAAACGCACCGGGCGCATCGTCGAGGTGCCGGTGGGCGAGGAGTTGCTGGGCAGGGTGGTCAATCCCCTCGGGCGGCCTATCGACGGAAAGGGTGAGATCTCGACATCGCACACGCTGCCCGTCGAACGGATGGCGCCCGGGGTGGTCGATCGGCAGAAGGTGGAGCAGCCGCTGCAGACCGGGCTCAAGGTGATCGATGCTACCGTTCCCATAGGGATGGGACAGCGGGAGCTGATCATCGGTGATCGGCAGACGGGCAAGACCGCCATCGGCATCGATGCCATCATCAATCAGAAGAAAACCGACGTCAAATGCGTCTACGTAGCCATCGGTCAGAAGAGCTCCAGCGTCGCTAAGATCGTCAGCGATCTGGAGAATAACGGCGCCATGGAATACACCACGGTGGTGTCGGCTCCCGCAAGCGATCCAGCACCCCTGCAGTATCTTGCTCCATATGCCGGTTGTTCCATGGGTGAATACTTTCGCGATAAGGGCGAGAATGCGTTGATCGTCTACGACGATCTTTCCAAACACTCGTGGGCGTATCGCGAGATGTCTCTGGTGTTGCGCCGGCCACCCGGCCGCGAGGCGTATCCGGGGGATGTGTTCTATCTGCACTCCCGCTTGCTGGAACGGGCTGCCAAGTTCAGCGATGAGAAGGGTGGGGGCACCCTGACCGCGCTGCCCATCATCGAGATCCTCGAAGGGGACGTGTCGACCTACATACCGACGAATGTCTGGTCGATCACCGACGGTCAAATCCTGCTCAAGCCCGAGCTATTCTATGCGGGAGTCAGGCCGGCGATGGATGTGGGTGCCTCCGTGTCTCGCGTCGGCAGCGCCGCACAGACGAAAGCGATGAAAGCGGTTGCGAAGACCCTGCGCGTCGACCTCTCCCAGTACAACGAGGTCAAAGCGTTTGCCCAGTTCGGGGCATCCGATCTGGACGCGTCCACGCGCAATCTGCTGAACCGGGGAGAAAAACTGACCGAGATCCTGAAACAGAATCAGTTCGTGCCCATGCCCGAGGAGGAGCAGGTCGCAGCGCTTTTCGCAGGAAATCTTATCGACGACCTCCCCACCGACCAAGTGCGGCAGTTCGAAACCAACCTGCTCGAACACCTTCGTCAGCAGCATGCCGAGCTGCTGGGCGAGATTCGCGACAGCAAGAATCTGAGCGATGACACCCAGGAGAAGTTGAAGGTTGTGGTCGAGGAATTCAAAGCCAGATTCCGTCCCGTGTAACATGGCAAATCTTCGCCAACTTCGTACCCGCGTAGCCAGCATAAAGAATATCGAGCGTGTTACTCATGCGATGCAGCTGGTTGCCGCTGCGCGCATGCGCAAGGCGCAGGATTCCATTCTGGCGGCACGTCCGTACGCCGAGCAGCTCGAATCGGTTCTGAAGAAAATCAGCAGTGGTATCGAGCAAGGCCAGCATCCGCTGCTAAGCGAGCGCCCCGTAAAGAGTGTGGCGCTGGCGGTGGTGACGGCGGATCGCGGTCTGTGCGGGGGATTCAATGCGAACATATGTCGCATGGTGACCGGCGAGATTCAAAAGCTGTCCGAGTACCGCGTTGATCTCGTCGCCGTTGGCCGCAAGGGTCGTGACTATTTTCGCAATCGCGGGCACGAGATCGCCAGCGAACATACCGATGTCTTCCGCGTTCTCGAATTCAGTCGTGCCGCGGCCATCGCGGGTGAGTTGATGGCTCGGTTTCGGTCGGGTGAGGCGGACAGGGTGCTGCTTGCGTACAGCGAGTTTCGATCTGTCGCTCAACAGGCACCCGTAGTGCGGCAGCTGCTGCCGACGGTAGCGGATGGCGACGAGTCTGCCCGCAGCGGCAGTTATATCTTCGAGCCCGAACCAGAACGGTTGTTGGAAGCGCTCGTTCCCCGCCATGTCAATTTCCAGATCTGGCGCGCCCTGCTCGAATCGAATGCGGGCGAACAGGCGTCCCGCATGACGGCGATGGACAACGCCTCGAAAAACGCCGGCGAACTGATCGACGAACTCACCCAAGAAATGAACAAAGAACGGCAATCCGCCATCACCCTCGAACTGATGGATATCATCGGGGGCGCGGAAGCCGTCGCGCAAGGATAAGGACAGCTCCAATGAACGAGGGAACTATTGCCGAGATCGTAGGTGTGGTGGTCGATGTGGATTTCTTCGAGGGGAATCTTCCGTCCATCCACAATGCCCTGGAAGTCGGTCAGAATGGCGAAAGTCTGGTGTTGGAGGTCCAGCAGCACCTGGGAGAAAATCGGGTCCGCTGCGTCTCGATGAACCCCACCGACGGATTGACCCGCGGCGCCGTGGCGGTCGATACTGGCGAGCCGATTACCGTCCCCGTGGGCGAAGAGGTGCTGGGCAGGCTCTTGAACGTCGTTGGAAAGCCGGTGGATGGTAAAGGGGACATCCCCGACACCGCCAAGCGCATGCCTATTCATCGTTCCGCACCCCCTCTGGACGAGCAGGTCACCTCCGACCAGATGCTGGAGACGGGCGTCAAGGTGATGGACCTGATCTGTCCGTTCGCTCGCGGCGGCAAGCTGGGCTTGTTCGGCGGCGCCGGGGTGGGGAAGACGGTCATCCTCACCGAGCTCATCAACAACGTAGCCACCGGACACGGCGGTTATTCGATCTTTGCGGGCGTCGGCGAGCGCACCAGGGAAGGGAACGACCTGCTCGCCGAGCTCAAGGAATCGGGTGTCATCGACAACACCGCAATGGTGTTCGGCCAGATGAACGAGCCGCCCGGCGCGCGCCAGCGCATCGCGCTCACCGGACTAACGCTGGCCGAGCATTTCCGCGACGAAATGGGGCAGGACGTCCTTTTCTTCGTGGACAACATCTTCCGGTTTATTCTCGCCGGCGCCGAGGTGTCGGCTTTGCTGGGCCGCATGCCGTCTGCCGTGGGATACCAGCCGACCCTGGCAACGGAGATGGGCAACCTCCAGGAACGTATTACAACCACCAAGAAGGGATCGATCACCTCGGTGCAGGCGATTTTTGTTCCCGCCGACGATTACACCGATCCGGGTGTCGTGACAGCGTTCGCCCATTTGGACGGACGTATCGTGTTGGAGCGCGCCCTGGCCGATCAAGGACTCTATCCCGCCGTCGATCCACTGGCTTCCAGCTCCCGCATCCTCGATCCCCGGGTAGTGGGCGAGGAGCATTACCAGGTGGCGCGAGACGTGCAGCAGGTGCTGCAGCGTTATCGCGACCTGCGTGAGATCATCGCCATTCTGGGCATCGACGAGCTTTCCGACGATGACCGTCTGGTCGTGGGCAGGGCGCGACGCATGATGAACTTTCTCACCCAGCCGTTCACCGTCGCCGAGGTGTTTACCGGTATGGCCGGTGAATACGTCAAGGTGGAGGACACGGTTCGTGGGTTCAAGGGTCTGCTCGAAGGCGAGTACGACGATTTGCCGGAGCAGGCTTTCTATATGGTGGGCGGCGTTGAAAAGGCGATCGAGAAAGCCAAGACCCTGGGCTGATTTCCAAAAATGTCTATTCAACTGGAAATTGTGACCCCCGAGCAGCGCATCTACTCCGCAAGCGTTGAAAGCGTAAAAGTACCTGGCAGCGAGGGGAGTTTCGGCGTGCTGCCGAGACACGTGCCGATGCTCGCGGGGGTTGCCGTCGGTGCCATCTCCTTCAAGGAGGCAAGCGGAGGTGACCAGTACGCTTCAACGAGTGGCGGTTTTGTAGAAGTCGATGGCCAGAGCGTCACGGTCCTTGCCGAGACCGCAGAGTTGGCCGGACATATAGACGTGGACCGCGCCGGCGCTGCCCGTCAAAGGGCTGAAGACAGATTGAACCGCACACACGAAGAGGATGTGGACCGCATACGCGCCGAAGCATCCCTCCGTCGAGCGCTGAACCGCCTCAAGCTCGCCGGCGGTCTGTAAG
This sequence comes from Candidatus Latescibacterota bacterium, assembly GCA_965217095.1. GTDB lineage: Bacteria > Latescibacterota > UBA2968 > UBA8231 > UBA8231 > CAYNZV01. The sequence continues at coordinate 2,235,109 of OZ244235.1, read as the reverse complement.
CGCAAGGTATGGCACCGGTGCAGCCGGCCTTGCGTTCCTACCTGCATCAATACATTCCCGAAATCGAACGCGAGATGTTTTCGTTTCTGCCGTTGCAGGAACCGGAAGGATTCCTGTATGGGCCGATGCGCGACTACCCCGAACGGGGCGGCAAACGTTTTCGCCCCGCCCTCGTGCTGCTGGCGTGCGAGGCACTCGGTGGCGACGTCAGTCGTGCCGCCCGCACGGCAGCCGCTTTCGAGATGTTCCAGTCATTTGCCGTCGTGCACGACGATATCGAAGACGATTCGGACTTTCGCAGGGGGAAGCCATGTATTCACAAGCTTCATGGTGTTCCCCTCAGTGTCAACGTCGGAGATGCCCTTTATTCGAAGGTGTTCGAGGTGCTGTGCGCCAACGAGGAGATCCTTCCCAGCGTGGTGGTGCTCGAGCTGATACAAGAGATGGTCCGCGGCTCGCGGGAAACGTTTGAAGGGCAGGCGTTCGATGTTGGCTGGATTCGACAACGGCATATCCCGACCGAAGCCGAGTTCATGGTGATGCTGCGCAAGAAGACCGGTTGGTATACCGGTCGCGGTCCATGTACCGCCGGAGCCATTATTGCCGCCGCCGATGCCGATATGCGCTCCACCATCGGTTGCTTCGGGGAAGAGATGGCCGTTGCCTTCCAGATTCGCGACGACCTGCTCAATCTGACCTCATCCGAGCAGGACGCCGACGTCGCTCCCGGGCTCACCTCGGGCGCTTACGGGAAGGAGCGGGGGGGAGACATTGCCGAAGGCAAGCGAACCTTGATTATCATCGACCTGCTACGCAAATCCACCGACGTCGAGTCGAAGGAAGTCCTGGAGATTCTCCACAGGGATCGAGCGGCGATATCGACCGAGGAGATCGAACACGTCATCGGTCTCGTCGAGGAGTACGGCTGCACGGCTTATGCCGACGAGGTTTGTCAGCAGACTGCGGAGGTCGGCCTTCAGTACCTCGAGAAGCTACCGCCCACCCCGGCTCGAGATATCATGGGCGAGATGCTAGAGTTTCTGATTCACCGGGCGTTTTGAGCGACCTGCGATTGGAGTGATCTTCAGGCGGTGGCGCCGAGATTGCCAATGACCTCTTCGGCCAGCGGCCGCAGGTTCTTCTGCAGGCGAATACGACCCCGATTGACCCGCGACTTGACCGTGCCGACCGGACAGTTGATGATCTTGGAGATCTCTTCATAGGAGAGTCCGCTCAGGTCGCGCAGCAAGACAGCCTCGCGAAACTCCTCCGGGAGCCGGTGTATCGCGGTAATGACCGAATCGTGCACGGTGGTCGTGTCGCTACGCTCGCCGGGCATCAGATCGCGGGCAACCGGTTCGAAGTAGGCGACCCGCTCCTCATCCTCACTGGGGCCTATGGGAACCCAGTGCCAGCGTTTGCGGCGGCGCAACTCGGTCTTGGCAAGATTTCCGGCGATAGTGTAAAGCCAGGTGGAGACCTGCTCGATGGCCGGGTACTGGTGGCTGTGCTTGAGGCAGCGAAGGAAGGTCTCCTGGACGATGTCCTCGGCCGTTTCCCTGTCGCCGACAAAGCGGAACACAAAATTGTAGAGAGGATTCCGGTACCGTTTGACGAGCACAGCCAGGCTGTTGTGATCTTCCGCGGCCCGCATCAGGACTTCCTTGTCGCTCAATTTTCGGCTGCTGTCCACGGTGAACCTTTCGGTTGAATCGTTGGAGGAAGAAGAAAAACCTCAACATTCCTGGTCGATCCCAGGTTGAGCAAGATGCGTACCGCGCAATTTTGGCTGAAACCATGCCATTTTGGCCGCTGTAATGCGCCTTAGTTAGATGTCTGCGCTGCTGGAAAGGTTACAAAACCTCAGAAATTTGAGGTTGGGTCTCAAGAATTTGATAGCGTGTCCGGTTTTGCGGACCACTCCAACCGATCTGAAAGGACGATATGGGCGAAGCGTCCGAGGGACTGAAGATCTACTGCCGTGAACGTGGAGTGGAGCGATTCACGGCCGATGAGATTCTCGAGCTCCTGGAAGAGGGCGAGACGGTGGACTGGATCATGGACCAAGTCCTTCCGGAGGCAACAGCCGACACCGGTACGGAGCTGCGGAGCTTGCTGGAGGAGTTGTCCTCGAAGGTCGCGCCGTCCCCGATTCGAGAGGAAGCGGCTTCCGACCAAGTTGTTGCTGAGGCGGATCTAGCGGCGGCAGCGGCAGGTACGCATCCGCTGCCCGAAGCGATTCCCGAGATGGGTGACCTCCAGCAATTGCTACCCAAGGGCGTCGACATGGGGCAGTTGGAGGAGCTCCTGTCCTCCCCCAGGGGTGAGCTGATGACCGACTTTGGGTTGTTTTGCCAGGAGCGGGGTACGGGGGATGGCGAGCCGAGTGAAGAGATGCAGGCGGCGATGCAGGAGCTTCACGCCGAGTGGTTGACCACACCCCGAGAGGCCCTGGACGGCAAGAAACCGTCTGAACTCCTCGGCGATGCGGGCCTGTTTCCTCAAAAGGTGGAGACCAAACGTCGGGAGGCTCCGAAGATAGGGCGCAACGATCCGTGTCCTTGCGGAAGCGGGAAGAAATACAAGAAGTGCTGCGGAAAGGGCGTATCGTAATGCGACCGGAGGAAGCGAAGGAAATCGCCGGAGTGTTTCTGGTTGATCTGGAGGTCCACGGAGACGAGCGGGGTCGCTTCATCGAGCTGTTCAGAAAGGAGTGGTTCCCCCAGCGCTCGTGGGAAAAGCTGCAATGGAGCCGTTCCGAGTCGAAAGCGCGGGTTCTGCGCGGGCTGCACTACCACCATCGACAGATAGATTACTGGCATTGTGTCGTTGGCCAGCTACGGGTCGGCCTATGCGATCTCAGGTCCTCGTCCCCGACGCGAACCAACAAGCTGGTTATAGATCTGGATCAGGAGCGACCGCGGGGCCTGTTCATTCCTAGTGGCGTCGCTCACGGTTTCTTCGCACAGACCGATGCAACGCTCAACTACCTGGTGGATAACTACTACGACGGTACTGACGAGTTAGGCGTAGCTTGGGACGACCCGGAGATAGCCTTACCCTGGGATCTGCCGGCGACGCCGATCCTCTCCCCAAGAGATGGCAGTAACTCGAAGCTGAGCGAAATTCCCGAGGGAGATCTTCCGAGATGACGACCGCGAAGTCCGAAATCCTGAACTCTCTGCTGAAAAGCGGGGCGCTCCGGTTTGCCGCCGCCGGCGAGCTTTTTTGGTACACCTCCGGAACAGTGGGGCCGTATTATATAAACACCCACTATCTCTACGGCGGTCGGGAGGAGGCGGAGCGGTTTTTGGCGTTCATCGAGGACGGTCGTTCCGATCGCATCCGGTTTCCACTCGAAATGAAGCGGAGGCTGCTGCAGCAGCTCGAGGAAGATGCGCTGTATCGCGGAACCATCGACTGCCTGGTGCAGGCAGCAGTCGCGAACGACGATTTCGATTTCGTGTCCGGCGGCGAGCGGCGCGATTGGTTCTTTTCCTTGCCGGTGGCAGCTCGGCTTGGGAAACCCCATCTGCTGGTCTACAAGAACAGAGAGGTGCTCGCCGTCAATGGCAACAGCGTCAAAGCTGCCGATCTGCAGGGGAAACGGGCCCTGCACATCGCCGATCTGGTGACGGAAGCGTCCAGCTATTTCAGGGCCTGGATCCCGGCTCTGGCGGACCGCGGCGGGGTTCTGGCACGGTCGCTTAACGTGGTGGATCGGGGTCAGGGGGGCGTCGAAAAATTGTCCGCAGCCGGCGTCGAGACCGAATGTTTGTTGCGAGTGGACGAGTCGTTGTTCGACGAGCTTGAACAGGGAGGGCAGATCGACACCGAGCAGCAGCGCGTTCTGCTGGCGTATTATTCCGATCCCGAGGCGGCGATGAAGGAGTTTTTGCAAAACAACCCCGACTTCGTGCGCCGATCCATCGCGTCTGATGAGGAGCGGACGAGATCCCGTGCTCTAATGTTTGTGGAAAAGAATCCCTACGACCTGGATCTCGCAGGATTGGGCAATTAGCCCGCGGCCTCGTTCATGAGCTCGTCCCCGATCTGAACCGAGACCAGCTGTGAAATACCCTCTTCTGGCATGGTGACTCCGTGAAGGGCGTCGGCGGCGTGCATGGAGATCTTGTTGTGGGTGACCATGATGAACTGGGTGGTGCGGGCGAACTCCTTGAGAACGTGCACGAACCGACCGATGTTGGCGTCGTCCAGGGGTGCGTCCACCTCGTCTAGAATGCAGAACGGGCTGGGTCGAACCAGGTAGAGCGCGAACAGCAGGGAGATCGCGGTGAGCGCCCGCTCACCACCAGAGAGCAACGCGATACTCTGGAGGCGCTTCCCTCTAGGTCGCGCAATGATGTCGATGTTCGCTTCAAGGGGATCCACGTCCTCCTCCAACCGCAGATCGGCTTCACCTCCGGGAAAAAATCGGACGAAGGTCTCGCGAAATTTCTCGCGAATCTGGTGAAAGGTCTCGCGAAAAATCGTCCGCGCCGTTCGGTCGATCAGGCTCAGGGTCTTGCGCAGATCCTCGGCCGCGGCGTTCAGATCGTCTCGCTGCTGGCTAAGGAATTCAAACCGCTCCTTCTGCTCCTCGTACTCCTCGAGCACGCCGACGTGTACCGTGCCCAGGCGTTGAATCGAGTTGCGCAGCTGCAGGATGCGTTCCTCCTTTTTGTCGCCTTCGAATTCCTCCTCTTCCAACGGACCCAGAAATTCCACATCGCAGCTGTGATCCTCCTGCAGCAAGGTGCGAATTTGCTCCGCCCGCAGCTTCAACTCGGACACCTCGAGCTCGAGTTGGTGCCTTCGTTCCCGCTGGGTATTTAGCTCTCGTTGCAGTTTGCCAATCTGCTCCTCCAACTGCCGCGTCTGAATCTGCACATCGCTCCAGCTCTGGCGCCTCTTGTCCTGCTGTCGTTGAAGTTCGTCCCGCTGTTCGTGCATCACCTTGAGCTCAGCCGTCACTTCGTCTTCCTGTTGTCGCCAGGTGCGCTGTCGCTCGTGCGCTTCGGTGATGTCAGACTCCAGGCGCTCGTAGTTCTGAACCAGATTCGCGCGAATCTGCTGCAGGCGTTCCCAGTCCCGTTTCATACCGACATTCTTCTCGGTTTGTCGAACCTCTTCGACACGGAGGAGGGAAAGGCCCTTTACGCAATCCTGATGCGCCGATTCAGCGCTCTGAAGCAGTCCCTCACCGGAAAACATTTTCTCTTCCACAGCGGTGGCCTCAAGCACTACTTCGGCCGCTATCTCCGCTTGTGTGTGAATCGCCGCGGCCAGGTCCCGGCGTCGTACGGACATCTCCCCAAGTGAGTTCTTGAGTTGGGTCTGCCGGGCCCCCAACTGACGGGATTCGCTTTGGCACAGTTCCGCCGCCTTTAGCCGCTCGCGCTCCCCTTCTCGCAGAGTTTCGATTTCAGTGTCGATTTCCGCGAAACGCGCGCCGAGCACCTGACGCCGCGCCGCTCCCGCCGTCAGCCTGCCGTCGAGCGCGGCCAGACGTGCTCTGTCCCGTGCGATCGCCAGGTGCAGGTGGCGAATCTGCTCTCTACGGCCGAGCACCGATTCGTCATCCGAATCGGCGGTGCCGCCGGCAATCCTGCCCGTCAGGTCGCAGAGGTCGCCGTCGGGGGTGACTAGTCGCACGCCTCGAGCGGAAAGGCGAGGGGCCATCTCCAACGCGGTCTCGAGGTCGCTAACGACGAAGGTATTTTTCAGAAGTGCGTCCATCAGGGTCGCGACCACCTGGTCCGCTCGGATGAACCCCCGCAACGGACCCACAAGGCCTGGAAGATCGGGCAGGGTTACACCAGGCACGTCACCACGATCCCAATCCAACGGGAGCACCCCGGCCCGTCCTCGGTGATCCTTCAGATAGCCAATGGCGTCGAGCACGCCGTCGCTGCTTTCGGCGATCAGCGCTTCCACAGAATCTCCTAGAGCGGTCTCCACGGCTCCGTGATAACCGGGCTCCACATCGATCAGGTCGCCGAGGACTCCCCGAAAGAGATCTCGACGCTCCCATTCCAGCATCAGCGACCGCACACCGCTGGCATAACCTTCGTAACCCGAGCGTACCTTTTCCATGACGATGCGGCGGGCATCGTTCGCCTCGATCGCTCGAAGAACCTCCCCGTGGCTGTCCTTCAACGAGCGGTCCTCGGCTTCCGCTTCGGCAAGACGGCCTCGAACCTCTTCGCGATCCTTTAGGATAGCCGCCAGGCGTTCGCCGTATTCATGTGCCTTTGCGCGTGCCGCGCGCTCGTCGGCGACCACACTCTCGTTGCGGGTTTCGACCTCGGTAAGATCGGAAGTCAATCGTGACGCCTGCTGCTGCAGACCGCCGTCCTCCGTGCGCAGCCGTTCTAGCGCGCGGTTGAGCTCGCCCTGCTTTCTGACCAGCTCCAATCGCTGCGCCCGGATCTCGTCGAGCCCGGTCCGGCTGCTGGTGAATGCGGCCTGCGCGTCCGCTGCTTCCGCGGCCGCGGTCTCGACCCTCTGGCGGAGCCGCCCAGCTTCCGCATCGGAGTCGGCCAGCAGGTTCGCCGTCTCGGTCAGCTGCTTCTCCGCAGTGTCAATTTGCTGGGCGTTCTCCTCCTTCTCCCTTCCGGCCCGAACGATAAACTGGTCGGCCGATTCGCGCCGTTCGCGGGCCTCCACCAGCTTGCGGTCGCGGTGGTGGATCTCTTCGACGCACCTGGTCATCTCGACTCCCAGATCCTGCAACGCCTTCTCGGCTTCCGTGAGCTCGAGACGTGTCTTCTCTAGCTCCGTTTCGCGCACGGTAAAGCGGGTGGAGTTCTCCTCGGCCAGCTTGCCCAGCCGCCCGAGCTCCTCTTCGAGAGGTGCCAGTGATTCCCGCGTCCCGAAGTAGCGGAAGCGGCCCATTTTCAGTTCCAGCTCATCGAGTTCGCCCTTCAGTTCCTTGTACCGTCGGGCGCGCCCTACCTGGCGGCCGAGGTAGTCTACCTGGCGTTTGACCTCGGCGATGATATCGGCCAGGCGGATGAGATCGGCATTGGTCGATTCGAGCTTGGACCAGGTCGATCGCCGCCGCACCTTGTATTTGGTGATGCCGGCGGCCTCCTCCAGAATTCGACGCCTGTTGTCGGTCTTCTCGCTGATGATCTCATCCACCATGCCCTGTTCCATGACCGCGTAGGCACCCTGGCCCAAACCGGTGTCCATCAGGAGATTCTGAATATCGAGCAGGCGACAGGGGACCTTGTTCAGCAGGTAATCGCTTTCGCCCGACCGGAAGAGGCGTCGCGCCAGTGTGACGTCGGTGAAATCGACGGGCAGGACGTTGTTCGTGTTCTCGATAGTCAGCACGACTTCAGCCATGCCCAACGGCTTGCGATTCCGGGTGCCGGCAAAGACCACTTCGTCCATTTTGTGGCTGCGAAAAGCGGTAGCCTTCTGTTCGCCCAGCACCCAACGAATTGCCTCGACAACGTTCGATTTACCGCAGCCGTTCGGTCCGACGATCGCCGTGATGCCCGGTCCAAAAGGGATCTGAACCTTCCGGGCGAAAGATTTGAAACCGAAGATTTCCAGGTGGCTAAGACGCAATGCACGACTCCTTCACGCCGAACTCATCCAAGGTCTATAGACAAAGAAGCGATACATGGAGTGCTGGTGCCAGTTTCCCAGGGCCTGCGGCCGCAAATCTCCGGCATCCGGGGCAGCGAGATGACAACGCTCAGCTTGATTGGGGGGAGAGTTCGATACAATGGATTGGGGAATTCGAGCAGAATAATACCATATGGTGGATTCAAGGTCAAGGGTCCGCACAAGCTAACTTGACGGCGCAATCGGCGTGAGACTAGTTTCGTGGTTGTCCGTGAACCAGACTCGTTCGCGGCGTTGTCGCCTAAAAAGCGCCCTCACAAGCGTCCCGAAAAAGGATCTCATCGTGACAGAAACGAATTTGACCGATCAGGTGGTCTCTCTTGTCCCCGCTGGTCGCCGAGAAATAATGGAGGACCTATTGCAGAAGCTTGATGGAGGCGAAAACTGCCGCCTCCTCATGGCCCTGGTTGCCGGCGCCCCGTCGAGGGAGCGACAGATCGTGCGGCTCCTCATTCGTGAGCTGGACCAATTCGAAATAGATCAAGATCGGCAAAAATAGTGGAGCAGACCCAATAGGCGTCGATAAATGGGGTACATTGTAACATGTAGTATCAGAAAAGCAAAGGAATGCTCCATTGTTGCTGCTCTCAATTCTGTTAAGTGTCGTATTGCTTCTTCGATGGTTTACCGCCGTCCGCCTGCGAAGATTGCGCGCGCGCTTCCGCCGCGTTGACGGCTCTGTCAGCACCCTCAAGAAGCAGTTTGCCGCGCTGCGTGCTGATTCAAAGGATGTCCGCAACCAGCTAAAGCATATGGAGACGCGACGGGTCCGCCTTCTCACCGAAATGGAAGAATCCCGGGAGGAGCTGCGGCATCTGCGCGATGAACGCGAACAGCTCGATCGGAGGATAGCTGCATAGCCGCGAATGCCGATGATCGCTGGCAGCTGCTTTACGCGATCGCTGACTTCGTCTTTGCCGTGGGCGGCGAAGATCCCCGGCTTGATCAGATGGCACGGGGGTTGTATCGCGGGGCCAGGGTCGGTAGCGGGCTGCCGCAGGCCCACTTCGAACTAGAAAATCGGAGCGGTCGGTTTGCCATGGTCCAGGATGGCGTCGATCTCTGCACGTCCGACGATCTCCCTACCTTCTTCAGTCAGGTCGAGTGGGGTCTCACGGAAGCGGCGATGGCCGGGCTAGGCCATTACCTCCAGATCCACGCGGCGGCGGCGGTTTCGGCGGGTGCCGCCATTTTGATTGTCGGACCACCAGACAGCGGCAAGACCTCTCTTGTTATCGGGTTCGCCCAGTTGGGTGCTCGGCCACTAACGGACGAGATCGCCCTCATCGATCCAGCCACCTTGCGTGTTCACGCTTTTCCGCGTGATTTCATCGTGCATCAAGGGACCCAGTCAGAATTCCCCTGGGCCGCAGCATCGAGCCTGCCGTTTGCCAGGTTTGATGGCTACTCCTTCGTTCCTCCAGAAGATCTGTCGACCCTGCCCACGCCGGCCCCAACCGAAGCGGCAACATTGCTGTTTCCCGAATTTCAGCCAGGCCTCGAGCCTCGTTGCTCGCGCCTGGGCGAAGCGGCCGCGGCGGAACGAATTCTCGAACAGTCCTTTAATCTCGAATTGTGGGAAGAGGAAGGGCCCGACTTGATCGGCGCTCTGGTTGAGCGTTGTCAGGCGTTCGAAATCGTGTTTGGCGATGCCGTCGGGGCGGCCCGTCTGGCGCTGTCACAAATCGAGTGATGAGTCGTTGGGCGGCGGAAACTCGGTGCCCATGACCGCGGACTCCAGATCAGAAATCTCGCGGCGCCCACCGTAACCGCCGTCGATCTCATGCCAGAATCCTACCCGGTCTTCGCCACGTTGCCAACATAGGTAGACCCACCGACCGTTGAACGTGCTCGGAAAATCCAGGAGCCCGTGTTCCAGCCCGCCGGCCGGAAAACGTAGACCGCGACCCAACAACTCCGTGTGGACCACCTCTTCGATCGCCTCGTAGGTTGCGGAAACCTTGTTGCGGTGCGCCAGGAACTCGGCGTGATCAGGGTTGTTCTCTGCGGCTACAGATTCACCCCACAGAGCGTCGAGGATCTGTAACTGCTTCACATCCTCGGCAATTTCTCCCTTCTTCGAATCGATCGAGACGAGGATCTCTTCGAGCTCGGGTAGCATGATGTTGGCTTCTTCGACCGTAAACGCCTTGCGGGCCATGTCAGGTTCCGATCGCATCAAGTGCAGCTGCGAAATACTCACGCGAGACCGCACCGAACGGCGGTCGGCGTGCTGCAGAAATGCCGTATAATACGCCAAGCGGCGTGCCCCATCAAGCATCCCGTTCGCGGAGGAAGAGGTTACAATTGTCTTGCGCCCGTGTGGCGATTGGGGCATATTAGGATGGCCCGCAAAGCGCGCCGAATGCCCCTCCATGGGCTACTCTAACATATTGAAATTATGGCAGTTACCATAGAAGACGTGCGTGCGGTTGCGGCTCTTGCCAGGTTGGAGTTCGAGGCCGGGGAAGAAGAGCGGTTGACGCTTGAGCTCAATCGCATTCTCGACTACATGGCGAAGTTAAACGAGCTCAACACCGATGACGTAGAACCCACTTCCCACGTCGTGCCGATCGCCAACGCGTTTCGTACCGATGAGGTGGTCGAGTTTCCGGACTCCGAGGCGATGATAGCTTCGGCGCCACAGCGCCAGGAGTCGTACTACCGAGTGCCCAAGGTAATTGAGTGACCGCGGCGGCAGGCAACTGTCGCCGTTTTTCTTTATCAGGAGTGCAGGTTGGTGGAAGATTACGCGGGACCCAAATATATAGTGGTGACGGGCGGTGTAATGAGCGGTGTCGGCAAGGGTCTGACCACCGCTTCCATGGGCAAGATCATGCAGCAGTACGGCTACCGGACCACCGCCGTCAAGATCGATCCGTACATCAACTTCGACGCGGGCACGCTGCGTCCCACCGAACACGGTGAAGTTTGGGTCACCGATGATGGTGGCGAGATCGACCAGGATCTGGGCAACTACGAGCGTTTTCTCGGTGTCGATCTTCCCCGCGAGAACAACCTCACCACCGGCCAGATCTATCATGCGGTCATTCAGCGAGAGAGAAACGGCGAGTATCTCGGGCAGACGGTCCAGCCTATTCCCCACATTACGGACGAGATCAAACGACGGATCAGCAACGCCGCCGACGGGAACGATATCGTCCTGGTTGAAATCGGCGGCACGGTAGGTGACTACGAAAACGAACCATTTCTCTTTGCTGTAAAGGCGCTGGAACGGGACCTCGGCAAAGAACATTTCGCCTTTGTATTGATCACCTATTTGCCGGTTCCTCCACATGTTGGCGAGATGAAAACCAAACCGACCCAGCAGGCTATTCGGATGCTTAGTGAACATGGCATATTTCCCGATTTCATTGTCTGCCGTGCTGCTACCCGCATCGACGAGGTGCGCAAGAAGAAGATCGAGATTTTCGCCAATGTTCCGGCGGAGCACATAATTTCCGCGCCGGATATGGAGACCATATACGACATTCCTTTAGAGCTCGAAGCCGAAAATTTCGGTTGCAAGTTGATGTCGAAACTAGGTCTCGAGGCCCGCAAAGACCCCGAATGGAGTTTCTGGGAGAAGCTGCTGCTCCACAGCCGCGCGCCCGCGAGCAGAGTCAAGGTCGCCATGGTCGGCAAGTATGTGGAGACCGGCGAGTTTCAGCTTACCGATTCGTATCTCTCCGTAAATCAATCGTTGGTACATGCCGGCGTTGGCTGCGATGCCGCAGTGGACATCACCTGGATCGACGGCAACAAATTCGAAAACGGGGAGATGGCAATCGAGGAGCTGGAGCGCTTCAGCGGCATCATCGTTCCCGGGGCGTTCGGCGGCGGTGGTGCCGAAGGTGTGATCGCCGCTATTCAGTTTGCCCGAGAAAACGGCCTTCCTTTTCTTGGGCTGTGCTATGGACTGCAACTGGCCGTTGTCGAGTATGCGCGAAACGTTGCCGGCATCCCGCAAGCGACTTCAGCCGAATTCGAGAGCGGTTCCGAATTCCAGGTCGTCAGCGTCCAAGAAAACCAGAAGAAGACGTTGGCGGCGAACAGATACGGTGGCAGTATGCGCCTGGGAGCTTACGCCGCGGTCCTGAAGCGCGAGAGCAAGGTCGCCCGTCTGTATGAGGAGTCCGGTCGTCTCGAAGAGGATGCACTGCGTATTCGTCAGCTTCTCGACAACCCGGACCAGGCCTTTCGCGTCGGACAGATCATGGAAGGGCACGACAAGGTTGTCCTGGAGCGCCATCGCCATCGATACGAGGTCTCGACTAGATTCGTCGAGCTGCTCGAGGATGCAGGTCTGGTCTTTTCCGGATACCACCGGAGACTCGACGGCACCCGACTGATGGAATTTCTAGAGCTTGGCGATCATCGATATTTCGTTGCTACCCAAGCCCATCCCGAGTTCAAATCCCGCATGGACAATCCGGCGCCGCTGTTTGCGGGGTTCGTGGGAGCTGCACTCTCATATCAGGAGGAGCGCCTCAACGCCGAGGCCGCCCAAGTCAACGCCTCCTGAGCGAATCGAGCACTAGGGCCCGGCCGCGGTCCAGATGGGTTTTTCGATCGACTCCCGACGTTACCATGCGGCTCTTCTGTTTCCAACTCACCCTCCTTATCCTTTTTGAATCCGTATGGTTCCACTCGGGCTGCAGTCCGTCGGAGCGGGAAAAACAGATCGAGGCGCCCGTGCCTCCCCGTGCTGACCGACAGGCCTGGGGACTGTTGTTGAACATTGCCGAGCCCGACCTGAAGGTTGAGATCAGCACACCATTCGTAGAGGTAATCGGGCGACACACGGTGGCAGATAGTGGAGCTTCGATCTCATTCATCCGTGGTGATGACAGTCTTCTCTCCCGTGTGCGGGCAGCGCGTATGGAGTTCGATCCGTCGTTCCTCTCGCTCTCTGGAACGGTCGAGCTCATAGCGGGAGATAGCCTGCAGATACGAGCTGACTCACTCCTTTGGGATCGCGAGGCGGCTGAGTTCAGGATTCCGCGATCGGTCGAAATGCGCTTACAGCGCGGCAGGGTCGCGGGCGCCAACATGAAAACCGATCTCCGGCTCGCGGATTGGTCCCTTGAACGAACGCGGGAAATGTGGTGGATCGACGATGACTCGCTCACAGTTACCGCCGGCAGGCAGGTGGGCCGCCGCCGCGACGGAGAAATCGCTGTATCTTACGAGTACTTGAGTGCAAGGTTCGCGGGGTTGGATTTGAACGGCGAGCGTGCTTTCTACGATGAGAGCCGAGGTACGCTGCGGCTGGAGGGGGGCGTAAGCGGCTCCGACTCGACCCATCGTTTCGAGGCCGGACGGTTGGACTACGATTTACGCCATCGGCGCTTCGAGGCGGCAGGCACGGTGACTTTTGATAGCGATAGCATTTCGATCAACGCGGCTGAATTTGCCAGGGAGGGTGATGCTGAGTCGTTTCGAGGTGATCCGGCTGAATTCCGGAGGGGTGAGCGTTTCGTTGCCGCCAGCTTGTTGTCCTACAACCGCTCAACCGGCATTTTGCAGGCAACCGACGGGGTCTCTTTTTGGGATGGGGGCAGGACCCTTACGTCCGCGCACCTGATCTATGACAGGGAAGCCGATAGCGTTGCCGTTGAGGGAGCGTTTCGCTTACGACTTCCCGCAATGCATGGAGTAGCCACCGGCGGCGATCTGCGGTATGCTGTCCGCGACGGCTACGCCACTCTGGGGAAGGGCCCCTCGTTTCAGCGAATGCGGGGGGATGGCAGCCACATGTCGATTAGCGCCCAAACGATTGTGGCCGATCTGAACCGTGAGGTGCTTGATTGCGATGGTTCCTTCAAATCGGTGTCCGCGGAGGCGACGGTAACCGCAGGGTCGGGGCTGTTCGAGGACTCGAAGAATCGGCTGACGCTGGGTGGAGATGTGGACTTCCGGATGCAGGCAACGGCGGATTCGATTGTTAGCTTCGTCCAGGCGGATTCCATGGTGGTCGATCTCGAAGACGGAAAACCGGTTGAGGTCCAGATTCCGAATTCTTTGGCGGGTTCCATTGGTGGCGGAGCGAGCCGGATTAACTGGATTTCGGCGTCGGCCGGAAGGTTGTTTCTTCAGGAGAATGAGCTGGAGAGCGTGGAGCTACGCGGCGGAGCCGAGGTGACACATCTAAAACTGGGCGCGGCGGAGATCAGCCGGTTTTCCGGTACCGAGATGACGATGGAGTTTGAGAATCGTCTCATGCAGCGCGTCTATGTGCGCGGCAGCGCGGCGGTGCTATCGCGCATTCCAGACGACGAAAAGGAGGACGGCGCCTCCATGAATCGGGTAGAAGGAGAGAGACTGGTCATCGAGTTTTCTCAAGGGGAGTTGGCAGCAGTCAGACTGCTCGACTCAATCAAGGGACGATATTATCCCCCGGAAAAAGACGGTGAGTGACCGGAATGGCACTGCGAACCGAAACCCTGTGTAAGTCATACGGCAATCGAAGGGTCGTAGATGGGGTCAGTGTGACCGTCGATCCGGGAGAAGTCGTAGGTTTGCTGGGTCCCAACGGAGCTGGAAAGACGACCACGTTCTACAGTATCGTGGGTTTCGTGAAAGCGGACGCCGGCCACATATTACTCGACGACGAGGACATAACCGATCTTCCGATGTATCGCCGGGCGTTGCGGGGTATCGGCTATCTGCCTCAGGAGACCTCCATTTTTCGCAAGCTCACCGTAGAGCAGAACATTCGGGCGGTACTCGAATCCAGCAAGCTCGGTGGACAGGAGCTAAAGGGGAGGTTAGCCGAACTTCTGGCAGAGTTGGACCTCGAGTCGATGTCGCAGCAGCAGGCGGATACCCTGTCAGGAGGCGAGACCCGCAGGGTGGAGATTGCGCGCGCACTGGCGATTCAGCCCCGGTACATGCTTCTCGACGAGCCGTTTGCCGGAATCGATCCGCGGACCGTTGAAGATCTCCAGAACATCGTCGCAGACCTAAAACGCAGGGGGTTGGGTGTACTGATCACCGACCACAACGTGCGCGAGATCCTGGAAATAACCGATCGCGCTTACATTATCGTCGATGGCAAGATACTGACCTCGGGAACGGCAAGTGAGTTGATCAATGATCCCAAGGTGCGTCTAGCGTATCTCGGCGACCGCTTCCAAATGGGTTGAAGCGTCCTATCAACCTTTCCAATCAACGCCCGAACGCCCCCTTCATTCGCCTTCAGCGCTCAAGCTTGACATGCCATTGGGCAAGGAGTTATTATTACTGGTATGCGAATTGCTTTGCATGGCGTATTCGCGATATTTTAAATTAAATTAATTAAAAACAATAAGATACAGAGTAGATAAAAACGCAATGCTCCGCATCGCCCAAAATCTAAGTTTGCAGCAGAAAATGGCGCCGCAGCTGATTCAATCGCTGCAGCTGCTGCAGATGTCCACTCTCGAGTTGGAGATGGAGATCAAGCAGCAGATGGAGTTGAATCCAATGCTTGAGGAGGGGATGGAGCTGGAGGAGAATGCCCAGGATACGGACGCGGATGCGGATGCGGATGACGGTTTGAAGGAAGAGGAGGAGCTGCCGGAAGACATGGAGCAGATCGACTGGGATGCACTGCTGGAAGACCAGTTCGATCAGGGCTCTTACAATAGTGAGCGCACGGAATACGATCCGAATTGGGAGACCGACCGGGAACCGCAGGAGAACCGGATCACGGTCATTCCTCCTCTTGTAGATCAGTTGCGCGAGCAGCTGGTGCTAGGCGATTTGACCGACCGGCAGGTAGAGATCGGCGAGTTCATCATCGGCAATCTCGACGAAAAGGGATATCTGGGGTGTTCCGTTGAGGATCTCGTCGAGAATCTCAATCTGCCAACCGAGGAGATCGAAGCGGTCTTGGGGGTCATTCAAGGTTTTGACCCGCCAGGCGTGGCCGCCCGCGACATTCGCGAATGTCTTATGCTGCAGCTGCGCTTGCTGGAAGACGAACGCAGAGTTCTCGCTCTGGAAATCGTACGCGACCACATGGAGGATCTGACGAAGCGTCGCTTCACGCGTATAACCCGGGCGCTGGGTATTTCAGAAGATGATCTCCGTGACGCCCTGGACCTCATCGAGAATCTGCAACCGTACCCCGGTTCACCCAGCAGCAGCGACTATGCCGGTTTGCTTACCCTGGATACGGAGGTCAGCTACATAACGCCCGACATAATCGTCGAGAAAGTGGGCGAGGAATGGGTGGTCAGCTTGAGCGATGGAACCCTGCCCTCACTCCGCATCAACAGCTCTTATTCTCAGCTGCTCAAGGATTCGCGGCGCAACGGCAAGGACGAAGTGAAAACCTACGTAACCAAGAAGCTGAACGACGCCCGTTGGTTGATAAACGCCATCCATCAACGCCGAACAACCATGCTCAAGGTGGCCAACTACATCGTTAGAATGCAGATGCCGTTCTTCGAACACGGCCCCGCGCGCCTGAAGCCGATGGTCCTGCAAGACGTGGCCGATGCCGTAGAGATGCATGTCTCGACCATCAGCAGAGTGAGTAATGGCAAATACATGCAATCCCCTCACGGGGTGTTCGAGCTCAAGTACTTCTTCGATAGCAAGGTCAGCACCGACAGCGGTGAAGATGTGTCCGCCCGCAGTGTCAAAGAGCGAATATCCCGCCTGATCGAAGACGAAGACAAAACCAAACCGCTCAGTGATCAAGAGATCGCCGATATCCTCGGCAAGGAAAGCTTGCAGATAGCTCGTCGAACCGTCGCAAAATACAGAGATCAACTGGGAATAAACTCACAACGGTACCGTAAAGCCCTCTAAAAGGCCCATCCAAGAAATTTCGCACTACTGTTTTCTCATACGGCGGCGCGATTTTCCCCGAGGCCCCGCCGATGCCAGATCGGCCCAAAGCCAAAAATCCGCAAAGCGACGACTTGAGCCGGACCTTCGAACTCCACCGTCGGCTCGTGGAGCGCCTCCCCAACGGTGTTACGCTCTGGCATCAGGAAGACCCCGACGATCCGGGGTCGTTCCGTTTCCTCTTTTTGAATTCCGCAGCTGAACGTCTAGCCAACATTTCCTTCGAATTCCTGCAAGGCAAAACCCTCCGAGAGGCGTTTCCAGATTTCATGGAGACCGAGGGGCCCTCCAAGTATGTGGAGGCCATTGAGACGGGGCGCGTCCAGGAGCTTCCCGATTTTCAGTATGGTGACAGCGTGGTTCCCCAAGGCACCTACTCGGTTCGCCTGGTGCCGTTGGGAGCGTGCAACATCGCCGTCGTATTCGACAACGTTACCGAGCTCAGGGCAGCGAAAGCAGCCTCCGAGAGAGCAACGGAGGAGCTCGAGAGGACGGTCGATGAGCGCACGGGGGAGCTGCGAGAGGAACGCAACATGCTGCGCACCCTCATCGACTCCATGCCGGATCTCATCTATTTCAAGGACACCGAAGGCCGGTCCCTGGTCGCGAATCGGGCGATGGCCCCCCACATGGGCTTGCAGCGCCGGGAAGATCTCATCGGGAAAACGGACCTCGATTTCCATCCATTCGAAATGGCCGAGCGTTATCGCATGGCCGAAGAAGAGATTCTGAGTACGGGAGAAGCGTTCGTAAATGTGGAAGAGCCGGTGGTCGATCAAGATGGTGAGACACACTGGGTGTCGACTACCAAAATTCCGTTGCATGATGACAAGGGCAACGCCATCGGACTGGTGGGCATTGGACGGGACATCACCGCGGAAAAAGCGGCGCGTGAGACCTCGCTCCAGCGGGAGGAAGAGTACCACGATCTCTACGAGAATGCGCCGATCGCCTATTACTCCGTCGGCCTGGACGGCTGTCTCATCAGGGCCAACGCCAGCTGCACCGAACTCACCGGCTACCCGGCGTCCGAGCTCGTCGGTCGACACCTTCTCGACCTCTACGCGGATACCCCCTCCGGCAAGACGAAAGCGAGACGCCTTTTCCAGAGCATCCTCACCGGGGGGGAAGTCCGCAATGAAGAGCTCGAAATCTTGCGGCCGGACGGAACCACTCGATGGGTTAGTCTTACGGTCAGGCCGATCAAGGATTCGGCGGGAGAGTTCGTCGCTACCCGGTCGATGGCGGTGGATGTCACCGAACACAAGCGGCTGGCAGACCAGCTACGTCAGGCGCAAAAAATGGAGGCCGTAGGCGAGCTCACCGCGGGTATAGCGCACAATTTCAACAACATGCTGCAGGCCATTCGCGGCAACCTCGACCTCGTAATCAAATATCGCGGTGACGACGCGCCGGAACTGCTCAGTGACGCG
This sequence comes from Candidatus Latescibacterota bacterium, assembly GCA_965217095.1. GTDB lineage: Bacteria > Latescibacterota > UBA2968 > UBA8231 > UBA8231 > CAYNZV01. The sequence continues at coordinate 2,217,194 of OZ244235.1, read as the reverse complement.
AGTCAAGCCGCAGGCAGGGCCGCCGAAATGGTCCAACAGCTGATGGTTTTTTCACGCCAGGGTTTGCAACCCGAGCACAGCCCGGTGAAGCTACAGCAAATTGCGCAAGAGACCGTGGAAATCTGTCGCAAGGCGTTCGATCGCAAGATCAACATTTCCATCGAGTCGATTGGAGACCCGGGGCCGATTCTGGGTGACTCCGGACAATTGAGTCAGATCTTGATGAATCTCTGCATAAACGCGAGGGATGCTTTCGCCGGTGTCGTGGATAGACCCCATCAGATTCGGATAGAGGTGGAGGAACCCTCACACCACGCACGTCCGCCGTTGAACAACCCCGCGACCGTCGGCAGGTATGTTCGATTGCGTATAATCGACAACGGCACGGGCATGGATGAGGAGACGCAAAAGCGCGTCTTCGATCCATTCTTTACTACCAAGGAGGTGGATGAGAGCACAGGCCTGGGTCTTTCAACGGTTTACGGAATAACCCAGCAACATGGTGGATGGGTCACGTGCGACACCAAACTTGGCGAAGGCACGACATTCTCCGTTTACCTGCCGGCGACGACGCAGACAATCGGTGGCGACGATACGCGCACTGCTGCGGATGGACCCAGGGGTTCGGAGACGATCCTGGTGATTGAAGATGAGGCGATGGTTAGAAAAGTGACCGGTAGGATGTTGGAGAACAGCGGTTATGACGTTATGGCAGCGGTCGACGGAATGGAAGGGTTGACCATCTTCAAGGAGCACCGCGAGCGGATCTCACTGATCCTGTTGGATCTGTCAATGCCGGGCATGTCGGGCAGGGAAGTGTTGAGCGAATTGCGTAGTATCGATCCACAAGTCAACGTGGTTATCCTAACCGGGTACTCCATGTTGAATGAAGAGTTGATGACGTCGGAGATGGTGGTGCAAAAGCCGTTCGATCAGCATGATCTGGCGCACAAGGTTCGCGCCGCGCTCGAGTCTTAACCCGGTACTCTCATCCTTTCAGACTGTCCCTTTTGCCAACCCTGCTCAATCGCCAGTAGCTGTTCGGCGCGAACGGACTGATTCGCACCCGGGGGGTTGGCGGCTTTCATGGCCTGCAGAGCCTCCTCCAGCGAAGCCCCCATGCGGCCAAGAACAAACCCGGCGACGAACTCCGCTTTTTGGTTTTCCGTAAGCGCCACGCCGTCGCCTTGCAGGCAGTTGGTCTGTGGGGCTGCGAGACGGACCCACTTCCCGCGCCAGCAATCCTATGGGCGCCCAAGGGCCGCCCCAGTAAGCCGCGTTGGTTAGGAAATACGGGTTGTACAACACCGCGCCTCCCTTCGTGGTCACCGAGACTCTGGGGGTGTTGGTTTTCTGCATGGCCAGTGCGGGCATCTCAAGAAGAGCGCAGATGTTTTCGATATCCTGCGCCGCTTGAGGCAGGATGGCGCTGTCGTCGGAGGATTTTGGATTGGGGACAGGGTCCTGATTGCTCGCCGTCGCGGTGTTGGGGATCATCCCAAGCGCCAACAACAACAGGGCCCGAAAAGCGATTTCAATCTTCATAGCCGAATCTCCCGAATGGCGACCGAGGTTCCATGCAACCCGCTATCCGCTAGATCGGCAAAATAGTACTATTCTTTAACACTTATTAATAAATGGTATTACTTACCTCGTAAGCGAGTCGATGAAAAGGTAGTAAGGTTTTTTAGGGGGTGTTCAACAGGGCGCGTCGCAGCCGTTGGGCTCGTTGCGCGATGGGGAGGGCAGGCACAGGAACAGGTTCATCTGACGGGTCGATCCGCCAAACGAAAACCTGCGGCCCGGAACCGACGAAATGGGCTTCCAGAGCGGCGTCAAATGACAACTCGTCGGTCACGGTCTGTACATGGTCGAGACCCGCGCCACGGCACAGCAGTTCATAGTTGACCTGATCAGCCCCGGGCACCCTCTGGTTCCCGGTGACTTCGTAGGTGCCATTTTCGGTGATGACAATGGTGAGATTCGGGGGTGCGACTTGAGCGATCGTAACCAATGTTCCCAGGCACATGAGCATGCTGCCGTCGCCGTTGAGCACGATAACCCTGCGGGACGGTTGTGCGATAGCCAGTCCGCACGCAAAATCGGCGGCGTGTCCCATGGCCGATTCCACGGAGGCGAAGTCAAGCGGGCCATCAGACAACTGAGCCCAGGGTGCTGCCACGCTCATGGTGCTCACGACGATTTCGTCGGAACGCCGTGCGGCCAGCTTCTCCAAGCAATGGTACTTGTCCAGCATTCTATTCGGTGCCGTCAACGAGAATCACGGCTGCGGGCAGCGAGCGCTCTGCCGCACGGCGGAACGCCTCGGAGATCAGCTCGACCTGGCGATCCTCGTGGATCAACGAATACGGCACCTGCCATGCCGTCAAGGTGGGTTCGAAAAAAGTAGCCGCGGAATCAACACGGTCGCCGGACTGCATTGAAGTGAAACCGCGATAACCGACCAACATTACCAAAGGAATCCCCATGTTGTGGGCTGTGCCGCGCAAGGCGTCGCCCGCTTCCAAGAAGCCGGTGTTCTGGATCAACACGATCGGTTGTTTCCCGCCGAGATAGAGTCCGGAGGCGAGTGCGAACGCTTCGCCTTCGCGCGTCACCGGGACGACCTGAATCGTCGGTTCGATCAAAAGGTGTTCGAACAATGCACGGGAGCCGTTGTCGGGGACGCCAACCGCGTGGGTGACACCGTTGTGTTTCAGTTGATCCAGAATCGCTCTCGCGCGAATCAAGTCGACTCCCTTTTCGAAAGAGGACTCAAGGTAACAGGCGGACGAAAGGCGTCAAGCGATCAAAATCACTGAATCGCGTTGGAGTGGAGGGGCACGGCAGCCTAGATTAGGTGATCGACGACGGCCGGACACTCTACAGATCGACGGAGCCACGATGGAGACCTGCTGCATACTGTTTGTCAAGGAACCTCGTCCGGGCGCCGTGAAAACCCGCTTGACGCCCCCGCTCACTCCACAGCAGGCCGCCAATCTCTACAAAGCTTTCGTGGTCGATACCGCCGCAACAGTCGGCGAGTCAGCGGCGAATCTCAAGGTCGTTGCCTACACCCCGGATGCCGCTGGGGATTCGATCTCCCGGCTTGTGGAGAACCCGGATGATTTTCAGTTCTGGCCCCAGGAAGAAGGAAATCTTGGGGAACGAATGAACGCTGCTTTGCGCAAGAGTTTTGAGGTGGGATGTGACCGAGCGGTGATCCTCGGGTCGGACACCCCTTCGCTACCGCCCTCCTTGATCGACGAAGGATTGGAGCTTCTCAAAAAAACCGACGTGGTCATCGGACCGAGCACGGATGGTGGGTATTATCTGGTCGGGCAACGGGCCGGCGAAGCGCAGCTGTTCAATGGGATTCAGTGGAGCACCGGGCGGGTGTTGGAACAGAGCCTAAAGCGGCTGGGGAGTAGCTCGCTCTCGTTGCTCGACCCCTGGTACGATGTCGACACCGCTGAAGAAGCGGCGTTTCTAAAGATCCACCTTTTCGTGCTCAAGCGCGCCGGCACGCTGGTCGCGCCCCGCACGCAGGAAGCACTCGAGGAACTGGATCTGCCGCCTCCGTCTTGATAAGGGGAGTTTCACATCCCGACGGTGCGGTAACCACCGTCCACGTAGATAACCTCGCCGGTGATGCCGCGGCTGAGCCCGCTGCAGAGGAAAAGAGCGGCGTCGGCGACCTCTTCGACGGTGGTATTTCTGCGCAACGGCGAGCGCTCTGCGTGCAGCTTGTGCATGGTGTTGAAATCCTTGATTCCGCGGGCAGCGAGGGTCTTTATCGGACCTGCGGAAAGACCGTTGACCCTGATTCCCGCGGCTCCCAGCTCGCTTGCCAGGTAGCGGATTCCCGATTCCAGGGCCGCCTTGGCGACCCCCATCACATTGTAGTTGGCAACCGCTCGCTCACTGCCCAGATAGGTCATGGAGACAATGCCCCCGCCATCCTTCATGAGGGGCTCGGCGCCACGGGCGACGCAGTTCAAGGAATAGGCGCTGATGTCCAAAGCCAGGTGATAACCCTGGCGCGGTGTATCGGTGTAGCGCCCGTCGAGATCCTCGCGATTGGCGAAAGCGATGGCGTGCACCAGGCAGTCCAAATGCCCGAATTCCGAGCTGACACTCGCAAAGGCGGCGTCGACCGACTCGTCGTTCGAAACGTCGCATGGGACCAGGAACGGGGGTTGACTCAACTGATCGACGATCTTGTCGATACCCTGTTTTTCTCTGTCGCCCAGGTAGGCGATCGCCAACCTGGCGCCTTCGCGGTCCAAAGCGCGGGCGATGGACCAAGCGATGCTCCGGTGGTTGGCCACGCCGGTTACCAGCCCCACCTTTTCCTTCATAATCATCGGTAGCTCTCCCGGGAAACGGTTAACTCTGTACTCTGTGGACACCGGGCCGGTGCCGCTTATTCGCAGAAACAGATTCCAGTCTTGTTGAGACCGTATCCAACCACGCGGCTTGCGGTGAACGCCTTTTTCCGGCGCAGATTGCGCAACCGCTTTCGCAGCTCTTCCGCTTCGCCTTCGACCGCGACCAGAACAGCGAAGCCGCCGCCGCCGGCGCCGGAGAGGAGGCCGCCCTCCATAACCTCGCGGAGCGCGGGTGACTCGAAGAGAAACCGGATCGCATCGTTGGTGGCATCCGGATCGAGGACGCACCGCAAGCTCCAGTAGCGGTCGGCGTGAGCCCCGAGGGCACTGTAATCGCCCTGGCTCAACGCTTCCACCATGGTGTCGTGGATGTCGAGGGATTCGCGAATCGCGGCATAGCGTTCAGCGTCCCTGGTCAGGTAGGCGTCCAACACGACATTGAGTCCCTGTGTCGCCGGACGCGCCATACCGGTATCGAAGAGCACGATTCGCTGCGAGAACTCCTCCTGGTCGACGCTTTCCAGATAACGGATCTCCGGGGCTGGAAGTCCCTGGGTCGCGGGAGCGAGAAAGTCTTTCACCGCGCTCGGACCGCCACACGCGCCGCGGGCATTCTGCCACCCGCTGTTCAGACCAACGCTCTGCTCCAGCAGCAGGCTCTGGTCATAGAGTACGGGATACTCCTGATCGGAGTCGACGATCGGATTGCCGCAAAGACGGTACAGCGCCTTCAGAATAGCCGCCGCCAAAATGCTGCTGGTTCCCAGCCCGGAACCCTGTAGCACCGCGCTCTGGGTAACAATCTCGAGGCCGCCGCCGCCGGCAAACAGCGAGACGTCCTTCATGACGTCGTCGGTGTCGCGGCGCACGATGCCGGTATGCACCAACGCCTGCTTTACCAGGCGCAGGGACTCATCTCCACCACGTCGATAGGAGAAGAAAAGCTCGCTCTGGGTGGCGGCATCCCCACGGGTACTGGCCTCGAAGTCGGCCTTGAAGGCCATGGAGTTCGAGCGCAGAATCAACCGCGGATCCTCGATGCGCCGGGCCAACACGTGAATGGGCGCGCGGGGTTCCGCTTCACCCTCCAGTTGCAGATCGATACTGGCGTTCAGGGTTTTGCCACCCTGTTCTTTGCTGCGCAAATGGTTATCTGAGGCGTTGGCGCTGGAGATGCCAATGCGCAGGGGCGCGCTTACCTTCAGAGACAGTCCGAAGTTCCGTTCATCCATGACGGGAGCCGTCTCCTCGGTCCGTTCGAGCGCCGCCAGGCTGTCTCGCAAGTCTTTGCGCTGCAATTGATTGGTTCGTGTCTGATAGGCTTCCGAAAGGGCCGCCCCGTCTTTCTGTTCCTTGAGCTGTCTGATCTTCTCGCTGTCGATGCAGCAAGCGGGAGCGGAGCGACGCTTCCAATAGGCTGGATTCTCCTGGATCCGACTGTAGATATCGGCCAGAATCCGGGTGGCTCTCATACCCCGCAGATAGCGATCCGATCCGTCCACGCTCTCCAGGAAGTCGCTCAGTTCGCGCAGCATGGCGAAGAGGGTCTTTGCTGGATTTACGGGCAACAGGCGAAGCAGGTCCCGGTGATCGACGTCAGCCAGCTCGCCCACGATTTTTACCACCACATGTGGAGCTTCTGTTTCCACGGCGGAGCCGAAACGCTCGGACCATTCGGCGCGATCCACCTGATTCAGGAGGTAATCCACGGCGCTGTGGGTGGTAAGGCTGCACCTCAAAGGCTTGTTGAGCAGCAGCCGACGAATAAACTGTCGGCGGTCCGCCAGCTTGGATTTACCGGAGCGCGCCGAATGCAGCACGCCATCGATCAAACCCTGGACCTCCTTGAGGTTGGGTGCCTCTTCGAGGCTCTCGAGAAACTCTTTCATGGATAGTTTGTTACCGTATCAGCCGCCTGGACAAGAAGATAGACCAGAAAAGACCACATGCCAAGAATCTCGAAAGCAGTCTCCGTCAGGGCCGAAAAGGGATCGCAACACAGGTTTTGGGCTAGCGGTCGCAGGAGCTGTCGGCGCTGGTCTCGAGGAACCTCCATAGTCCATGCCCGATCCCCGCTGTGGCCGGATCTGCCAACAGATCAGAGCGCATCAAACCGGCAGGGCGTGGGTTGACATCCAGGACGATGGCCTGGATGCTGGCGCCGCCGTAGGTCAACGCCAGGTCCACTCCGGCAAGGGGCATTCTTCCCAGGGTTTGGATCGCATCGACCGCAACCTGGCGGATCTTCCGAAGATCGTGTACCCCAAAACGCACCTGTTCCCGGGGAAAGGCGCCGGCGCGGGTCAATTCGAGGTCGCCGAGGTCGCCAACCGGGGGAAAAGCCCCATCGATGGGAGTTTCGTCGAAGCGGGATCTTGCAACGTACCCGCTTTCCGCGGAGTAGATTGCTCCATCCCAGGTGACATGAATACGCAACTCGAATGGGCGCCAGCCCTCCTCCGCATCTCTCCGCCATTCCACATTGCCCATCCGGGGACGGAGTATGGCGTCGTCGTACGGGGCGATTTCCCGCCAGGCCTGTAGCAGATTGGGGAGCGCCGGTTCGCCGTATTGAATGAGAAACAGACCTCGTCCCTCGGTGCCGCGCCGGGGCTGCACCACCCACTCCTGCTGCGGACGATCCGGCGCGGCTTCGGGGGCGACCAGGAGCATCGCCCTCTCCTCTACATCCGCAGCCGAGCTGTCGGCCGGCAACAAAACGGTGTCCGGGGTCGGGATGCCCGCTTCCTTCCAGCGCAGATAACATGCCCATTTGTCATCGGCAAGCGCGGCCAGAGGGTTCGGGTTGGCGTGGGGGATGCCTGCGTCCCGCAGACGACGGGACAGATCGGCGTGGGTCTCAGCGGACTGGTTGATAAGCACCGCGCCGTGGAACTGGAGTGGATCTGCGCATGGAATTTCTAGAAACGCGTCGAGGCGGGCATCGAAGGCAATCGAGCGGGTGGCCCGCATCTCTCCGTTCAGCCAGGAGATGTGGATTCCGACCATCTCGATGGGGTTTCCCGTTTCTTGCGCGAAGCTGAAGGCGTCGGTCCACAGCGGGAAAAGCTCATGAGTAATCGCCAGAGGAAAGTCGAAGAGGACAGCTACCACGGTACCGCTCATCTCCGTGCACTCCACCGTCTGGTCCGGATAGGGAAAATGCAGAAGTGGCGGGGCTGCCTGATGAACCAGGAGGCGCTCAACGGCCAGGTGGGACAGCCGTTCCAGATAAATGTCGTTTGTCAGTAAGGCCTTTATCTGCGGGGTGTCTAAATCGCAGAGGGCGTGAAGTTCCGCCAGGCAACACGCCTTCGCCTGTGGCAGCGTCGCAGCCAGGATCTCCGTCCGGGGGCGACCATCGCGTTGCTTCGATTCTTCAGCGTGGGCGCGCAAACGGCAGGCCGCTGCCCGTGCCACGCAGTGCCCCAGCGCGCCCAGCTCCAAATCAGCGGCGGGACCCAGCTCAGCTAGAGCCTGCTGGTAGGCGGGATTCTGCTGCGACTTCAGCCGGCGGGCGATCGAGACCGGCATTTGGCACTCAACTCCGGATGGCGTCCAGATACTGGGCGCCTGAGAGCACCAGGTTTCTGAGGACCACCCGGTCGCTGGTGCCGACATTCGACCAGTCGAAAGCACGTTGATCGCGGGTGCTGGCCTCTCGCTCCAGGACCTCCTCCCGCAGATTGAAGCGGTCCCAGAGACCGATACCAACGTTGGGCTCCAGATGGATGAACTGCCAGTCCACGATCTGCCCCTCGAAGCGTCCGGATTCATCCTCGAGTATCGCCACCGAACCGTGAGCTGCCCCAGCGCTATCGTACTGCGGCTCGATGTCCACCAGTCTTCCGGGCCGCGCAAATACCGGGGTAACGAGATAGTCCAGCATGAGATACGGAGGCCAGGCGTATGAGACGCCACGGGCGTCTTCGCCGGCCGGTCTGCCACGTTTGGCGATAAACTCCTTCTCGTACTTGCCGGCGAAACGGGCCATCGCCGACATCACTTTCGATGCCTCTCTTTCGAGGCCCGGCCGGATCTGATGGCGAAAGCTTTCGCGCACGAAACGATCCGTCAGCTTCTCCAGCGTTCCCCCGCGTCCGACATTCGTTGCCACCTGCAAGCTGGCGAGCACGATGGGGAAAGCGAGGTCGTACGGTTGGTCGGGATGCGGAGAGCTGGCGACGATGCGCAGCGAACCGTAAATCTGCGACCGGGGAAAGCGCTCCCTCGTCACCGGAGTGTTCCACTCCATTATCTGGCGTTCGACGAAACTTTGCATCAACCCGGGATCAGCCCAGAATTCGGGCGAGGTGAGGATAGCCGCCTGGACCACCACGTTCTGGCCGCGGGAGACATCGAAGAGAAAATCGACCGCTTCGTCCAGCTGTGCCCGGTCCACCTGGCCGCTGGCGTCTTGCAGCTCGAACACCTTCAGATTGCGCGCCCCGGATTCCGCCGCACCCTTGATCAGCACAATCGGGTGCTCGCTAGCGAACGACTCCAGCCCGGCATACCCGTTCTCCGAGATTCCCGCCAGGATTCGGCTTCTGACGCCTTCCGGTGAGATGCCGGAGCCGTACTCCTGCCGCCAGTCCATCTCGGGGGGTAGGGACACGCCGGTATCGGAGGTGAATATCTCGGGGTAGAGAGATTTGTCGTAGGTGATATCCGAGAAGATCAGTGACTGTACGGTCGCCGGCAGTCCCAGGTCCTCCATCCTGCCGGTCTCGAAGAGGGGGAGTCCGTGAAACGGCACGGCGACAGCGAGCATCACTGGGATCGCCACACCCCCGCGGACGAAACGCACCGCGACGCGGATGCCTTTCTCGGTGAGCGCTCCGGAGGTTTCCGCGGCCTCAGCTTCCAGCTCGGCGGCTTGGGCATCCAAACCCTTGTGCCGCTGCAACGCCAGCAGAAAGGTGGCGCGGTCGATATATAGATGGGCATCCCGGATCGCAACCACCTCGCGGGTGAACCTGGGGAGATCGATCACCTCGGCGTGACGCGAAATCAACAGGTTCGCGCCGCGCCGGCCGTCTGCTTCCAGTTGGGAAGAGAGCGTGGGCCCTTCGCGCAAGGTGCGCGAAACATGGGTCCGCCCGACAGGGTAGATAAATCCCAGATTGGCGCGCCGCTCGGCGTCGATCAGATCGGGGTCGAATTCCTCGAAAACCATGGGCGCCGGAAAACCGTCGCCAAGGACAAACGCGATCTCGCGCAGCTGATTGTAGGCGCGCCAGCGCCGCTCGTTGTCGGTCGAGCCTCCGGCGCCGATGCCGGCAAGAAGGTGTTCCTCGTCCATCGAACCCAGCAACTCGTCCGTTTCGACAGCGCTCCGAAAGCGGAGGTCGGTGCATCGGGTCAGGACCATTCGCAGGTAGCGGTATAGCCAGGAATGGCGCCGGACCGCCAGGCCGTAGAGCTCGTCGGAGTCCTTCAGTCGCATGGCGGGGCACCTGCTGTAGACCCAGGGCGCGTAGGAATGCCAGTGGTCGTCGATGGTTTCGGCGAAAAAGTCAGCGAGGTTCTTGTAGAGTATTCGGGTGTCGATTTCGTCCGGATCGTCAAGCGCGAACTGCAGGGTCTGCGCCAACGCAAAGGTGACGTAGAACAGTTCCATCGCGGCGGTGACATCCTCTAACGTTGGATCGCTGTCGGCGGCGCGCTCGGCCAGTCGCACGAGATCGCCCATGTCCTCGTAGCCGCCGGCGAGCTGTTTCCACTCTTCCAGAACGATCTCCCTTCCGGCGTAGATAGCGGCCACGCGGTCGAGTATGCGGTCCAACAGTTTCGCGTCATCGCCATCGGCTGAATCGAAGATCTCCCGGGCAAGGCCGCCCAGGGCCAATCTGGTATGTCCGATCAACCCGCCGAACTGTTCATTGATTTCGCTGCGCCGGTCGATGGCCACTTTCGAACGGGGATCGTACGACTCGAGCATAGACAGCAGCCGTGCCATGGTTGCCCGCGCGGCGGATTCGGCGATTGAGAATCCCACCTCAGTTTCGTCGGCGAGAACGTCGAGGAACCCACGCTCCCGATCAGCCATAGCCCGCGCCGTCTCCGCCCGCACCCGAAGGGCGCGACGGCGTTCCAGCGCTTCCACGGCAGCAATCTCCACGGCCTTGCTAGAGCTCTCGACCAGTTTCTGCTGGGTGAAACCGGCGCTGTCAGGCTGGAATTCGGGGCGCACAAGAGCGGCGCGGATCTCGGCGATCTCCCGATTGGAGAATCCGGCGACCTGACGGCTGTCGCCACCAGCAATCAGTTTTCGGATCCGCGTTAGCGCCCTTTCCATGTCGGCTAAAATCGTCTCGATCTCGGCTTCGCTCTTTCCCATCAAGGCGAATGATCCACCGAAGCCGGCCACCCAGGTTCCTGAATCGAGATCCTGGAGCTCCAGACCCGAAGCGATCTTGAAGCGTGCTTGACTGATGAACGCATCCCGCCGGTGCCATCTTCCATCCCGCCGCAGACGTTCTTCGAGACGGAGCGCCTTTCCGGCTTCGTCATCGGCGATCATGCCACGCTGAATCTCGGCGAATACCTGGCCGGCTCTCGTGGCTGAAGCGCGTTGCTGCTTAAATGGGGCGTGCGCGACTTGCGTCGCTGCCGCCAGCAGTCGCTCGGCGCGGTCGCGCCATTGGCGCATCTCCGCTTCCAGCCGTTCGATATTGCGGTCACCGAGCCCCACGCCGACGTAGGTCCCGCGCCGGCCGACGGATTCGCAAGCGGCGAAAAAGGCTTGAACATCGTACTGGGCGAGCGCTCTGGGGGCGCGGCCGGCACAGCCGTCGGCGATGACCAGGGCGCTGTTGGGGTTGCCTTCCAACATGAGGGCGACGAGCTTGGGCGGATTCTGCAGCAGTCCAACCAGCTGAGGAAAAGGGATGCCGGTGTTGAGCACATCCACCCCCTGGAGATCCCTTTCATAGCCGCGTCCGGGGCCACGCAGCTTCAATGCCAACGCATGAATGCCGCCACTAACCCGTCGAAGAATACGCCCGATCTCGTCGGTGGAACGGTGTGCGATGCCAGCCCATCGTTTCACGTCGCCGCCGAACACCTCGGCGTTGGCGCGGACCTGGTCTTCGCTGAGCCCGTAGTCAGCCAACTGCACCTGGGTGCGGGTGGCGATCTGATCCAACCGCGCGTCACTTGTGTAATTGAGGATGTCGTTGGTGGAGGAGCGGGTTACTGAGGTTACCACGATGTCTGCCGGCGCCCGGTGGCCAGGGAAGGCTCGGCGCAGCCGCTCGATCGCTTCCGGTCGCGCGCCCGAAAGCTCGAAGGCTGCAAGGGCGGCGCGGGCGGCTCTTCGTCCCACCGGATCGTCAGCGTCAAGATCAAACCCCTCGAACATCAGGTGCACCAGGTTCTGACCCTCCTCGTCGAGGGCGTAACGCAGGTGCTCTCCGGTTTTCGCAAAAATCTCGAACAGCCGCAGCCCCGTGGAAAACCGCACGTCCTGAACCGGCTTGTACTCCGCCGAGAGTGCAATGCGCGCTTCGTGGTCCCGGGGCGAGCCGTGGTGTTTTTCGCGCGCCCGGCGCAATGCGTCGTAGATCATCCATGCCTTGTAGAATACCATGAAACGGTTCACCTGCTCCGCCTGGACGATCATCTTTCCCACGCTCCACTCGGCGGCAAGGTTGGCGACCAAACGCTCACCTGGAGCCGTTTCGGGCCACGGCCGCCCCAGTTGATCCAGCGACCGGGCTATCTTGGTGATGTTGTACACCAGGTGCCCCTCGCCGCTGTGGAGATGCCCATCCAGGTTTTCGAAGTGCACCAGCTCAGAGGCAGCCCACTGTTGCCAGTCAAGCTCGGTGTTGAAATCTTTCTGCTTCAGCAGCGCTTTCTTGGCTACGCCCATGACGTCATAGTGCAGGTGCTCCGGTATGCCGAGCTGTCGGAGCTTGACCTGGTTGGTGAGTGACAGCACAAACGCCAGAAACAGTCCATCCTTGGGAACGCAGTAACCTCCGTACCCTTCGCCCGGGGGAGGCACCCACCGGTCCTCCCGGAGATTCATCTGGTCGGTCATGTCCTGCGCGTCCCCTTCCAGCACCGCCATGCATAGAAGACCCAGCGCGTTGGACCCGGCATAATGGGTGACGCAGAGCCCATTCTCGGCGGTCTTCTGTATTTCGGCGTGGGCGAGGGCCGGCCGTTCTTCCACGCCGCCCTCACTGACCAAGCTGTAGAAGTCGAATCCAGATTGGGCGGCGGCGGCGTCAGCACCACCGACCCACTGGCGCCATTTGACCACCGAGTCCCGTTCTCGGTGTCCCAGATTCACTCTACTAGGTGCGTAGAGAAGGTTGTAGCGTTTGTTGGGGCCGGTAGCTTGGTAGTAGTGTCGAGGGTCGCTGGTGGATGCGTTCAACCCGGAACGGGCGAGAACTCGTTTGCGCGCGGTCGATTTAGCCAACTGCAGATGGGCCCGCAGGTAGGATTGGCGACGGGCGTCTATTTGCAGCTCCGGATGTTCTCCATCGATCTCAGCCAACACCAACACCCGCGCTTCGCACCGTAGAATCGATTCGAGCTCGTGCAGGTAGTCGGTTTCGGAGGCGATGGTACGGCGCCGCAATTCCGTCAATTCGAGCTCGGGTTGCTGCCGGCGCAGGTCTTCGAGTCGTTGGTCGAATGCTCGCCCATTGTTGGCAGCGACCTGTGGTTCGGCGATCGCCTCCAGCTCCGAGCGGTGTTCTTCGATGTAGGATTCCACCCGCTGGATGTCGCGAACCGGCTTCGAATCCAGGTTCGTCCGAGGATCTCCTCCCATCTCCAGGAGGACGGCCATCACCGCAACCTGGTCGGCCACCGGCTTGTAGCTGTTGACTACCGTGCCCACTGCCAGCGTATGGGAGATCCGTTCCTCCGCCATGACCTCGTCGACGACGATCTCCATGCCGAGGTCCGCGATCACCCGGCGACCGAGTTCGTAAATGCGATCGCGGTAACTCCTCAACTCCGTTTCCACGTCCTCATCGAGACCTTGAGCTCGGACGGCGTTGAACAGCGCCATCTCTTCTTCCAGCCACGATTGCACGTACCCTTCGGTCATACCTGCCGATTCTGTCGTCAGTACGTGGAGCGAGGACACCGGGCGGGTCGGTTCCAGCGCCGTCGATTGCAGTCGTTCCAAACCGCGGCCGAGCTTGGCGCGTCGAGTGCCGGACAGCCTTTCGCACGCGGCGATGAAATCTTCGCCGGCGGCGCTGGCGGACAGGGCTTTTCCCAGCAGATTCGAGCGGTGGGTGCGGGAGGTCTTGCACAACACGCGGCGCAGCGCATCTCTGCGGGCAATACCTTCCACCTCGACGGTGCGGTGGATCTCATCGATCAATCGATCTTCACTGTGCCCGATCAAGGCGGCAACGCGGGCAACGGTCGCCTCGATTTCGGGCCGGCCGGTAAGGATGCTTCGGGCTATCTCGCCGGGGTCGACGCCGGGTTCCACTGCAGCCGCGGCAGCGGCTCGGCGGGCGAGGGTGCGATTCTCCTGCACTACCAGCTGTCGGGCAAGATCGATGCGTTCCGAGGTCATGACCTCGTCCAGGTTCTGCGCCCAGTACTCGGCATGGCTGCGAAAGAACGCTTCCATCGCCTCCTGATCCACCTGTGTTTCGATCGACTCTACCTCGACGGAACCGGCGTCGGTCCTGATCTCTTTGGCAATTACGCGTTCCTTGATGAACAAGGGGATCGCTTCCACCCAGTCGTTTACCTTGATGATCCAATGGGTGTCCAGCTCCTCCTTGTCCGCGGAAAGCGAACCGGGACCGGGGGCGCTGTAGAGGTGTTCACCACCCTGCCGCACCAGATCCCGCAGATCGTCCTCCTTGCCGCTGTAGACCTCACGAAATGCGTTGGCGCTGGCGAGATTTATCGGATCTCCCGGATGCAGCCGCTGAAGCTGCACTACATAAGCCGCCGGTTCTCGCGGGCATCGTTCGAGGATGTGCCGCAAACGGGCAGCGAGATCGAAGCAGCGATCCGTCGCGCCATGGTGAGCGGTCAAACGTTGCTGGGATTGTTCGAGGGCAGACCGCGCCAGAACATGGCGGGAGGCTTCGTCGGCATCCTGCAAGATGCCCCTTGCTCCCTTGGCCTGGAAGCGCACCAGCTCCTCGTTAAAGCTGTTGAGCGCTCCCACGAAGCGGGCGTAGGAGGTCCGCCGCGGTTCCTGCGCCAGCAGCAAGATTCTCGTCGCCGCCGCCGTCAGATCCGGATCGCGGTGCGCGGCGGTTGCCAGGCGTTTTGCCGGCGCTACCAGCTTCTCTTTGTTTCCGATGTAGCTCGCGGCCGACAGCAGTCCCGCCTGATTGTTGAAGGCGCGGGAAAGGCGACCTGCAACCAGCCGAACGCCGTTTTCTCCGGCCCACCTGGAAATGCGCCGAATGTTTTCGCCCTCGGTGGCAAAATCATAGTTCTGGGACACCTCGGCGTTAACCGCAAAACGACGGTCGTCGATGTCGTCGAAGTTGCGATCCAGGAGCTGCAGTACCACGTCCTGGCGATACGGGATGTCGACCAAATCCTGCATCAACAGCCAGGTTGCCCACTTGTCGCGCCACCTCACCGTTCTTTCCACGCTGTCGAGCACTCGTGTCGCATAGTCCGTGGTCGATTCGCCCGGACGCGCCTTCGCCAGCGCCAAGCAGCCGATCTTGTCGCACGCCAGCCGGGAAATCGACGGTTTGGCGTGGCCGCCGCTCGAGCTTCGAAGCCGGTCTATTTCGCGCCCCACCTTGAGCAGGGTCTCGTTGGGTGCGTCTGCGAGCAGGCTCAGCTCCAGATTCTCCTGCTCCAACGCTAGGCGCTCGTCCGTGCTCTGTTGCAAAGTGTGAGCCAGCGCTTGGCCGCAATCCACCGGCGAAGAGCGCATGAAACCGAGCAGATCGTGGCGCTCACCCTCGCCTAGCAGGCGATAGAGATCGAAGAGGCGGTGTACGGCTCGGCGCCGATCGCATTGCGGTTCTAGAAACGAGATCGTTCCCAGCAACACGAGGCCGGCAAGATGCGCTCCCGCCGTGGTGGGGGTCGATGGAGCCCAGGTAGAATCGAGTTCGAGCGTCGGCCTTCGCCGCGCCGCTGCTGGCGGAACTAGGGCGGCTACCCGGTCGTTGTCTTCGACGAACCGGACTGCCAGCGATTCTTTGGGCAGGCGAATTGCGATTCGGCGCATGAGCGGGTGTTGGCGGAGCTGAAGCCAAACCAGCTCAAATCCGGATTCGAAGATCTCCGCGGTGGCATCGACCTGGGCGGGCAGACTCTTGGAGCGCGATATCGTGCAGAGGCCCGACTTGAATCGCAGACGTCCCTCACCAACCACGGAACCGCACGTGCGAATAGCGGCGGGAGTGAGGCTTTCCCCGCTGCGATCGGTCATGTGGATGGGCAAGTGGAAGGTCGTGATCATGCAGAGAATCCTATGCGCAGCGGTGGCGTCGGCGGAGCACCGGATTCACGGGCGCGCCTCCAATGATCATCCTACCAGGCTGCGAGGCTAGCCGGTTTGCTGCAGAAAGGCTATGGTGGCGCTGCGAACATTAGGTGCGAGGACGTAGCAGAGCTGAAAGAAGGTCTTGAAGTCGACGATCTCCCACAGATGATTGGGAATCTCCAGGCGCGTGATTACATCGACCAGGTCTTCGAACACATCCTGACTGATGGCTTCCGCCACTGCTTCGGGCGGTTTCTTTGTGCTCTTCTTGACGGCCTTGTCGATGCGCTGGAAGAGCTGCGGAAAGGGATGCTGCTCGTCGGTGGCCGGGTATGGAAACAGGGTGCTCGCGGCCAGATTCGCCAGCGCGACCAGCTTGATTAGCGGTGCGGTATTCTCGTGGATCTCATGGTGATTGGCGACGATGCGACGGAAGGTGTCGTCCAACTCCCATTTGTCTGCCAGACGCGCCCCGATAACCTGATGATCGATATCTTTCATGAGAAATCGTTCGATTTCGATCACATTATGGGCCCACAGCCTGCCTTCTTCCTTGGCCTCCTGGGCCTCGCTTTCGATCAGCGCGGTCACGAGCTCAAGGGAATCCTCTAGACACATGAGCATCGTGACCTTGCCGATGTCGTGCAGGAGGCCTGCCGTAAAGGTGTCATCCTTATCGCCGATCTCGATCTTGCTCGACATGTCGGCTTCCTTCAGCAACGCCACCTGCTCGTCCTCCAGCTGGTAGCGGGCGAACTCGGTCTTTTGTTGAGAGCTCTGCTGTGCCGGGTCGGCAGGAAGCGAGAACAGCTTGGCGAAGAAACCAACGGCGAGGGAATGGCGCCAGTACTGATCGATGGTGGTATCCTTGGTCTTCTGGAAGATCTGGCGCATCTGGCAGGCGGTGACGATCTCGCGGATGGTTTTGGCGCTGGCCAATGCCACGGCCTGATCTATGGTCTCCACGCGCGACCGGAAACTGTAACGCGCACTGTTTAGAATCTTCAGAATGACCGTACGTGTCGGAACGTCGGGATCGATCGCTTCGGCCCATTTCTTCGGTGGATCCAGGTCGTCGAGCTCGGCTACCTTGCGTTGGGTCTCCGGCAGGGAAGGGAAGCTGTTTACCGCATCCAGGCGCTTGTCGATCATCTGCCCGCGCTCTTCGGGCGACATGCTTTCCAGATCGGCACCCGCCACCAATCCCGAGAGAACGTAGTCTTGAACCAGCGGCTCGAAGAAATCGTTCGAAGCATTCTTGGCGAGCACGATGATGACACCCAACTCCTCGAGATTCTTCTGCGTTTCGCTGTAGGCTTCCGGACTGCCGCCAAGCGGATTCCTGTCGGGGTCCACGACCATGACGATGTGTGCCTTCTTCGCCAGCATGCGAGCAACGGTCACGTTGTTGCCGACGAGACCTGGGCCCAACAGGATCATCTTGACCGCGTCCAGGTGTTTGCGCAGGGCCACCGCCACGTCCGTGCTGTCGCGGCAGACGGCGTATTTGATCGCCTCTTCGGTCTCCAGAAGGGCATTCTCGGTACGGAGGTTTTCCATAAAGGCGATCAGATGGGCCTGAGGTCCAATCACGTCGCCTATTACGATGAGGGGATTGCCTTTTACTGCTGAAGTCGGTGTGGTCAACGAAGCGTCCCTATCGTGCCAGGTAGGGGGTAATTAAAGCGAGCGTTGTAAAGTACTATATGAGTAATTAAAAATCAAATTTCCACCGCCAAACGTCAAGATCCCGGATTTGGCCTCGATCGGTGGGAATTTCTGCAAAAACTCCACAATGAGACATTCTTCAGGCAATAAAAAGGCGGGGCGCGCAGATCGCGCGCCCCGCTCCCGCCCAACCTCTGTGCGTTATGCGATTATACCCCTTCGGCCACCAGCTCGCTCTCGCTGGCAATACGGCCGTTGGTTTCGCTCTTGAAGGCGTCCATCGCGCCGTATTCGTGAAGTTTGTTGCGCAGGGTGCGCGTACTGATGTCCAGCATCGTTGCGGCCTCCGTGCGGTTACCGCCACAGGCTTCCAAGGTCTTCATGATCAGGCGACGCTCCATTTCCTGCACCGTCAGGCCAACCTGGATGCCCTGGTCGCCGGTCGCCGACGGTCCCGCGCTCAGCTTCTGCGGGAAATCCCGAGTTTCCAGATGGGGTCCGCGGGCCACGACCACCGCCCGCTCGGTGTAGTTCTCCAGCTCGCGCACATTGCCCGGCCACTCGTACTGCATGAGCAGCTCCATCGCCTCGTCGGAGATGCCTTCGATGTTCTTGTTGTTTTCGGTGTTGTAACGCTCGATGAAGGAGCGCACCAGCGCGGGCACGTCGTCTCGCCGCTCGCGCAGCGATGGCAAAGCGATCTCGATCACGTTCAGCCGGTAGTAGAGATCCTCGCGGAACCTACCTTCATCGATCTGTCTGGTGAGATCGCAGTTGGTGGTGGCGACGATGCGGACATCCACCTTGATGGTCTGAGCGCTGCCGACCCTTTCGAATTCGCGCTCCTGCAGCACGCGCAGAAGCTTGGCTTGCAGCGCGGGGTCGATCTCGCTGATCTCGTCCAGCAGCAGGGTGCCGCCGTCGGCCATCTCGAAGCGACCCCGGGTCTGTTTGATCGCTCCGGTAAAAGCGCCTTTCTCATGGCCGAAGAGCTCGCTCTCCATGAGCTCCTTGGGTAGCGCGGCGCAGTTGAGTCGAATGAAGGGAGCGCCGCTTCGGGGGCTGTTGTAATGCAACGCCCGTGCCACCAGCTCCTTGCCCGTGCCGCTTTCGCCAGTTACCAGCACCGTGGCGCGGCTATCGGACACGGTGTCGATCAAGTCGAATACCTGCTCCATATTGTGCGCCTTGCCGATCATATTGCCGAAGCTGTAGCGCTCCTTGAGCTCGGAGCGCAATTGACGGTTTTCCCGCTGGGTGGTCTGAAACTTGAGCGCGCGTTCCACCACCATCTCGACCTCTGCCGGATCGGATCCCTTCTGGATGTAGTCGAAGGCGCCCTTTTTCATGGCGTCTACCGCATCCTCGATGGTGCCGAAGGCCGTCATCATAATGATCAGCACATCCGGCGCCTTGGCCCGCGCACCCTCCAGCAGTTCCAAACCGCTCATGCCAGGCATGCGGATGTCTGAAAGAATCAGATCGTAATCACCTTCATCCAGCTTGCGCAGGGCGGTGGCCGCTTCGGGAGCGGTATCCACATCGTACGCCCGGCGGGTGAGGATCTCTTCGGTCGCCTCGCGGACGTAGGAGTCGTCGTCTACTACGAGAATGCGCTTGTTTGCCATGGTGATTTCTGCCTCACTGGATTATTGGGGTAGAGAAATGGTGAAAGAAGTGCCTCGATCTGGTTGACTCTCGACGGCGATGAAACCGCCGTGAGCCTCGACGATTTTCTTGGAAGTTACGAGACCTAATCCGGTGCCGTCTTCCTTGGTGGTGAAGAAGGGAGTGAACAGGCGATCCCGGATTTCCGAGGTCATGCCCATGCCGGTGTCGCTGATACATAGCGTGGACGCGGGGCCCGAAGGAGTATTTGCGGTATCTACTATGGCATCGATGGTGCCGCCCTCCGGCATCGCCTGTGTGGCGTTCTGGAGCAGATTCAGTATGACCTGCTGAAATTGTTCCGGGTCCATATTGCAGATCTGCTCGGCCTCGGGGAAATGGCGCTCGACATTGATGTTCTTGTGCGCGCGCTCCAGGTCGATCTCGAAAAAAGCGATGGTCTCCTCGACCAGCTCCGCAAAGCGGACGGGATGCGAATTCAGCTGCAGCGGTCGAGTGTAGGTGAGCAGGCTGGAGACGATGCGATTCAGCCTGGCCACACCCTCTGTAATCTTCTGCACCAGCCGGTAGCGCGGGTCGGCGGCTTCCAGGTCGCGCTGCAGCATGGCGGCGAAGCCGGCGATGCCACTCAGCGGATTGCGAATCTCGTGTGCCACCGTGGCTGCCATTTCGCCGAGGGCGGCCAGCACGTGCGCTCGTTGCAGCTCGGCCTCGAGCCGTTTGACCTCGGTAAGATCGTTGAACACCTCAACTGCCCCCAGCACCCTGCCGTCGTTCTCGTGTACCACCGAGGTGCTGAAACCTAAAGGAATCTGCCGTCCGTCCGTCCGGCTTAAGGTTTTCTCCTGGTTGATGAGGGCACTGCCGCAGTCCAGGGTGTGCAGCACCGTGCGTTCGCGGCCGGCGTCGACGCCGATCACCTCGGCATACGGTTTGCCGATCACATCGTCCTGGGAACAGCCGCTGATCGTCTCGGCGGCTTCGTTGAAGAGGGTGATCTTGCCATCAAGGTCGACCACGAGCACACCGCCGCTCAAACTCTCCAGAATATTGTTGAGATAATTGCTGACGCGGTCTTTCTCTTCGAGGCTCTTGCGCAGCTCCAGGTTTGTTTCTTCGAGTTTGACATTGAGGAATTCAAACTGCTCCTCGAGCTGTTTGTACGCCTCCATGTAACGGCGCGTAGTTTCGTTGAAGAGGATGTAGGAATCTGCGAATACCTCTTCGAGCTGGGCGCTGGTCTGCCCCAACTTCAGCGTATTTTCCGGCATCGGATCAGGTGCACTGGTCATTTCAAAGCGCTATCCCTGCGTTTCAGCGATACATGCCAGGGCCATTGAGCAAAACGCCGCGGCGGCTCAACAGCTTGCGGTTGCGATCTTCGAGAACGGTGAGTTGGCGGAGTTTCTTGGCCAGCCGATCGCGACGCTCGGCAAACCCGGTTTGCGCTGGGTCGATCTTGCTGATCTCGGAGCGCAGCCGAGATGCCAGCTGCAACTCCTGTCGCAACAGAGCCACCAACGTATGGGCTGCGGCTCCCTGGCCCAGTCTGGAACCGACAGCTCGAGCCAGTTTGATAGCCGTCTGGCAGGTTTCTTCGGCCTGCCGCAAGTCCTCTCGCTCCAACTCCTGTTTGTCCAAGGCGACCCTTCTGGTCTTTCGAAGTGGTATCGAGGCCGGTTTAGCAAATTGAGTGCCTCAAACGGGTCGGAAGCGGAAATAATGCACCTATTCACGAGGGTACAAGGGAAAAAAAGACTGTTTCGCCAAACAGCCCGCATCGAACGAAGCGCGGAATTGGTCGCGCAGATCTGCTCAAGTGGAAATTATTTCTCCGCCAAGAGGAAATAATTTCTTGGTTCAATATAGCGGGGGTAGGGCGGTAGGGTCAAGCAGGTATGAGGAGAGGGGGAGCGTCAGGGCCTACTTTGGCCTGGACGACTCAAGCATCCGGCGTCGATAGGATTCGACGGAGTACCGCGGTTTGGTGCGGCGAATGCTCCACTGGCCTTGTTGGGGTCGCGGAGTGGGCTCTTCTTCGACCGCTTCTGGCAGCTCTTCCAGCAGTTCCGCAGCCTGGCCAACCTGCCGCTGCCGAATGGTTCGCATGCCACGATAGGTTATGAGCAGCGCGGTCACACCGAAAAGGGCGACCCCGGCACTGAGGCAAGCGAGGTAGATCAGATGAGAATATCCGGTGGTGCTTACCGTTATGCCGAGAATGGCGGCCATGAACAGGGCCACCGCCAGTGACGAGTTGCGGTAGGCGGTCCAGAAGGTTCGATCGCTGGAATCCAACTCTGCCGTCGATTTCAGCGCAACTTCAGCATCGTCAACCGTTCGCGACCCCAAGAGCTCGGCCAAGCGCCGTGACACCTTCTCATATCCTTCGGCCATGCCGACCATGCCCGAGCCGATGATGGCCGCTCCCATTACCAGGGTAACGCTGTGAATCAGCAAGGTGCGCAGAGATGCGAAACGCTCCGGATGCGAGCCGAGCCCAATGCCCACGAGCCCGACGCCGATCAACGCGGCACCCAACGCATAGAGGACAATAAAACGTCTCACAGCCGCGCCTCCTGGCGGTGTCCTGGGGGCGGGGAATAAACGAGTTTTAGGTTGGGGCTGGTTTTACTCGGTGTCGTCGGCTTCGTCGACGACGTCGATCCGTCCTTCAGCGTAGTCTGAGAGGGCGGTGACGGCGGGGTTGGGCTCCGAGTCCGGGGACTCTTCTCCCTCGGTGGGTTGCGTTTCGGTGTTGGCATTGCGGGCTCGGCGCGACAATGCACGGCAGGCGGCATAGCGGTTGTTGGTACCTTCAAGTTTAAAATCGAAATCCCGGGTGAACATGTTCTTGTTCACAAGACCCCTCCTAGATTGAGGTTACCACGGTTGGTAAGTCTCAATTCAAGATAGGCGTCCGCGCCCTAATGAGCAAGATTCGCGCCAGTATCTTTCTCGCCGGCTCGGACCGGGAACGTGAGGGTATTTCCGGGTGGGGGCAGAGGGCAAACGTAGGCACTATTGTAGGCACAGTACGGGCTATAAGAGTTATTAAAATCAATAAGATATGATCCTTCTCCGGCATCGGACACGTGCACGTAACGGCCCGCGGAATACGACTCGGAACCGTTGGTGGCGTCGCGAAACAGGACCAGGTGCGATCCGTCTTCCAGGCTGCGGAAAACCACCAAAGAGAAGGGATTTCCAGCGTAGGTGCCCACAATGCGCCCGAACCGTTCCATTTGGATAACCGACTCGAGGTTCGTTGGTACCGAGATGCGACGGGGTCTCCCGTAGAGATGAAAATCAGCCAATACCTGGTAGGAAAGGTCGATGGGAAAATACTCGAGCCCGGCGAAGCGGGTCTTCATCTCCGCGGTCAGCGGTGATTCGTCGCTGTGGACGAGAAAGCTGTCTTTCGCGGCGCGGCCCTGCTCGATTTGGGCTACAACGAATTCAGGCGAGGGCGCATCGGGTGATTCGGTTTCCTGGGCGTAACCGAACCTGCATACGAGAACCAGCCCTATTATAGGAATGGTGAAACGGTGTGTTTGCATGACAAGTAGTTGTCGATAATGGGTTTCGGGGGAACAGACGCTCGGCAGAAGGGGCAGTTCCGTCAATGGAGGGAGTCCGGCGCAGATCTCCTCGCTCATTCTCGCCCGCCATCCTGGCGGGCTCCGAGGCACGCGCTCTTGCGCCGCTGCGGCACGTGAACCCGCTCGGACATCACGCCGACTACCTCCTGGTCAGAATGCCCATCTGACCTCACCATGAATGCCCCGCCGCAAAACCCTCTCGGGCCGCATCGTTGATGCCCCGAGTCGACACCTTGAATGTCGCCGCGATTGTGCTAGAATTATGCGCGCACGCATCCAGTAATTGCTCAACATAGATGAGGGAACCATGCGACTGAAGGATCGAGTAGCGATTGTGACGGGGGGGAGTTCGGGGATTGGCCGGGGCATATGCCTGGAATTCGCTCGCGAGGGCGCCAAGGTGGTAGTTGCGGATGTCCAGGAGGCGCCGAAACAGGGGAAGTGGCACGAAACGGATCTGGAAACTACCACCGCAGACGAGGTGGAGAAGCTGGGTTCACAAGGGATCTTCGTGAAGACGGATATGGGGGAAGAAGCGGACGTCAGCAATATGATTCATCAGGCGGTGTCCCGCTTTGGCTGTCTGGATATCATCGTCAACAATGCCGGCATCCACATTCCCGGAAACAGCCAGGAAATCAGTGTTGCCGACTGGGACAAGGTGATGGGGGTGAATCTCAGAGGGCTGTTCATCGCCGCCAAATACGCCATTCCCCATCTGCGGAAATCCAGCGCCGGCAGGATTATCAATATCGCTTCGATTCATGCTTTTCGCGGGGGTGGCGGGCCGGTTTATCCGCCGGCCAAGGCTGGGGTAGTGAATTTGACGCGAGACACGGCGGTGGAGGTGGCGGCTGACAACATCACCGTCAACGCCATATGCCCGGGGTATATCGAAACCCCGATCCAGGACTACCTCACCAAAGAGGATATCGAAGCTTGTGCAACGCGTACGCCCCTGCCGCGGTTGGGCTTGCCGAAGGATATCGGCCGGGCGTGTGTGTTCTTCGCATCCGACGACGCGGAGTGGGTGACCGGTACGGCGCTGCCGGTGGACGGAGGGTGGCTGGCCCCGATTATCTGAACCGTTTATTACGGTTAGCGAGTCGATCATGTGGATATTTCGCATTGACCTTGACTCCGGTCACTGGCCTATGGCCCCTTTTCGTGAGATGTGGATCAATCGGCGGGCATCTAAAGATTATAGAATTGACGCGATGTTTTGCTTTCCTTCTTAGGCTTGGCCCCGGTTTTTCATCGGCGGCCTTCAGAGGCCCCGCGAACATGGTGCGTCTCACGGCAGGTAGGTTCGATCAAACTCGCAAGCTCCTATTGCTGCGCTCTAGTGGAGGGATGCAGGTTATCATGATGAGGCTACGGCTTTTCGCGTTGGCCAGTCTCCTGGCGCTACCCGACGGGAGCTCGGCTCAAGAGATCCTGTTCGGATTGGATGCCGCCAACAGCCAGATCCTGCGGATCGACTCCGAGGACGGCAGTGTCCTCGAATCGTTTCCAACTCCGGTTCTGTGCAGACCGGAGGGTCCTTGCGGTCTGGCGTATTCGGGTATTAGCCTGTACTTCGCCGATGCCACCGATCCGGATCAACGGATCTACGAGCTGAATCCCGAAGATGGGACCATTTGGAACAGTATTCCGTCGCCGACCAATTCGGTCGATGGGCTGGCGTACTGCGGCGACCAGCTATATGCCATGAGTTTTCTGGAAGACCGGATCTACAAGCTCGATCCGAAGAAGGGAACAGTGTTGGATATCTTGGAGCCGGGCGTGGATCTCGTTGGGGGCCTGGGGGCCGGGAGCGATCGGATATTCGCCAGTCGGATCCGTCCCGGAAGGATCTTCGAGCTGGATCCGGAGAACGGCGCGGTAATCAACGAGCTGGAAACAGAGCTGGAGTTGCCCACGGGTCTGGCTTTGATCGGCGGGCGCCTGTTCGCTACCGATTTCGAAGCGGGGATTCTGGCGGTGCTCGATCCGGACAGTGGGGAGCTTCTGGAGAGCTTCGACATGGATCCCGCGGAGTTGGCGGCCCTGGCCTCAGGTACGCCTCGAACCGGCGTGCCGTACGAGCTGGACTTGGAGCTCGTGGAGGAACGGCTCACCGACGCCGGAGACATCGAGCTGGTCTTCAGGGCAGTGATTCAGAATCGCGACGGTGAAGCTCTGTCTACCAACGATCATTCTCAGATCGTGTTTGAGGTGCAGGGAGAGGGGGTCTTCTCGGAAGGGAACCGGCAGACCGTGACCGCCGGCATCGTCGAGTCTGTGTTCGAGGGGGTTGCGAGCACGGTAGTGCGGATCGAGGCGCAGCTATCCGGATTGCAGTCAGTCAGTGTTACGGTGGGAGTGGTCGCGCCGGCAACCAATATAGGGCTGTCGCTTGCGCGCGCTCTGGAAGACTCCAACCTGGTGGACGTAGTGGCGGAGCTCTTCGACACCTTTGGCGAGCCGGCCGTGGAGGATTCTAGTGATGTGGTTTTTCGCGTCGCCAGCGGGGCCGGCGTCGTCGTGGGTCCGTCGGTGGTCGTTCCGTCCGCCGGAGTTGCGCGCACAAGCGTTCGACTGATAGGACAGGAAACGGCGTTGGTGGTCGGCGCCCAGGTGCGGGCGGCCGAACGAAGGAGCAGGCTGGACATAGTCACACCCGTGGTGTTGTCGACCCCGCCCAGCGGGCTCACGGTTAGCAGTGGGCGTGTGGGTGGCCGGGACAATCTACCTCCGAGCCCGCCAGCAGATATACTGACGCAAGTCGCAGATGATGCGGTTACCTTGACCTGGACGCTTTCGGAAGGGGACGGTCAGGTGACGTGGTTCGTGTTCAACGGACGTCGCGTGCAACGGGTTCCCGTCACCGGCTACAGCATCTATCGCAGCGTCGACGGGGCTTTATTCGAGCATCTGGCCGATGTGGGTGCCGGGATTGATATGTATATGGATGCACCGGTATCGGCCGAAGGCACCTACCGCTACAAAGTGCTGGCAAGGGATCGCGACAACCTGGCGGAGGAGGTCATTCACGGAGGTACTGCGGAAGACCGCAGGCGTACCGTAGTTATCGGTGAGCCCGACGTGCCCATGGATGCAGAAGGCAGGCCGGTCCGTGGTCTCTTCAATGACGACCCCGTAGTGGATTTCGACGACTTCTTTATCTTTGCCGACAGCTTCGGTCGTGAGGTGGTGACCCAGTAGTTATCAATGGTGAAAGAGGCGCACGCCGGAATGGATCATCACCATGTCGTATTCGTCCGCGGCTGCCACGACCTCGGCGTCCTGAATTGAACCCCCCGCCTGAACCACGTACTTGACGCCGCTGCGGTAAGCGCGATCCAGGTTGTCGCGAAAGGGGAAAAAGGCGTCCGAGCTCAGGGCGACGCCCTCCAACCCGTCCAGCCAGGTGCGCTTCTCTTCGGCACTCAAGCGCTGGGGCACCTCGGCGAAATGTTGCTCCCAGGCGCGGAGCTCAGTGGGTGTTGCTTCTTCCTGGAGAAACAGATCGATCGCGTTGGTGCGTTCGGGACGTTTCAAGCCCTTCTTAAACTCCAGGGCGCGGACGTGTGGATGCTGCCGCAGATACCAGTTGTCTGCTTTGGAAGCCGCCAGACGCACGCAATGCACCCGCGACTGCTGTCCAGCTCCGTTGCCGATGACCTGACCGTCATACGCCAGGCAGACCGAATTGGATTGGGTGTATTTCACCGCGATCGTCGCCACGGTCAGATCTCGGCGTGCCTGTTCAGAGAGTTCCCGGTTCATCGTGACGATATTCACAAAGAAGCTGTCGTCTGTTAGAAATGCGTTGCGTTCCTGTCGCAGCGTCATGCCGAACAGCTCTCTATGCTCGACAAGGCCGGGTTCGAAGTCCGGATCGATCCGAAAAACGGGGTAGGCTCCGCCTTTTTTCGTTTTCAACAACTCGAGGGCTGTCGCGGAATAGCCCGGGGCGATCACTCCGTCAGATACCTCGAGTTTGATCAGTAAGGCGGTAGATTCATCCACCTCGTCGCTGAGCGCCACCCAATCTCCGAACGCGGCCAGTCGATCCGCACCGCGCGCGCGCGCGTAGGCAATGGCAAGCGGGCTCAGCTCCATGTCGGCGACGAAATACGCCTCTCGCAGGGCATCCTCCAACGGCACGGCTACCGCTGCGCCCGCGGGGCTTACATGTTTGAAGGAAGCAGCTGCAGGCAGGGCGAGGGATCTTCGCAGGTCGCGCACCAGCTGCCAGGAATTCAGAGCATCCATCATGTTGATGTAGCTGGGCGCGCCGTTTAGCACCTCAAGAGGAAGGTTCCCACCGCCGGGCATGAAAACGCGGGCGTCGCCCTGGTTTGGATTGCAACCGTACCGCATGCTCAGTTCAGTAGGCATTCGTGCTCACTTCCTCCGGTTGACATCGATTTTCGGTCGCGTTATTGTTTCCGACGCTGGCCCATCCCCGATCAAAATAGACGTTTTCAGGACCTCGCCGCAAGGTCCAACGAACGAGGTGTGAATCATGTTCAAAGGATGTTACACGGCGTTAGTGACGCCGATGCAGGAGGACGGAAGCATCGACTACTCCGGCGTCGAAAAGCTGATCGATTTCCAGATCGCCAACAAATGCCAGGGTATTCTGGCGGCGGGCACCACCGGCGAAAGTCCGACGCTGAAATGGGAAGAGCACAACGAGCTTATAGAGCGCACCTGCAAGCGGACCAAGGGCCGCTCCATGTCCATTGCGGGCACCGGGAGCAACTCGACCCACGAGACCATGGAGGCGAGCAAGCACGCCACCCATGCCGGCGCAGACGCGTTGCTGCTGGTAGACCCGTATTACAACGGTCCGAGCTCGCTGGAAATTCGGCGCGAGTATGTCGAACCGGTTGCAGCTGATTTTCCGGGCGTTCAGGTGATTCCTTACATCATTCCGGGTCGCACCGGCTGTATGATGCAGGTGGAGGATCTCGCTATTCTGGCGGACCAGTACGACAATGTCTCCTCCGTAAAAGAGGCGACGGGTGACCTGGAAAACATGGCCAAGACCCGGAGAGTGTGCGGGGACGATTTCGATATCCTTTCCGGGGACGACGACATGACGGTAGCTATGATGAAGAGTTCCGAGATCAAGGCGCAAGGTGTGATATCGGTGGCTTCCAACGTGATCCCCGGTCCCATCCAAAAACTCACCGAGCTGTTGTCGGAAGGCGATCTCGAAGCGGCCGACAGGCTGGCCTCCGATCTTCAGCCGCTCTTTCAGATCGTCACGGTCTCCACGACCGAGAAGAGCTCTCGGGGTCCGGTGCCGTGCAAGGCGCGCAATCCCCTGGGTGTAAAGACCCTCATGAACGTTCTTGGCATGCCTTCGGGTCCATGTCGCCGGCCTTTGGGCAAGATGACGAAGGCGGGAATCCAGGTTGTCATCGATGCCGCCAAGAAGGTTCAGAGTGCCGATCCGGGTGCGCTGGCGCCCGTAGCTGAAGCCTTTGACGTCGACATCGACGGCAGGCTCGCTGACACCAGCCTGGTCGATCGGCTGACCTACGCTTCCTACTAACAGTGCCGGTAAAACGGGCACCAGGAGAATCGCGTCCGTGACTGAAGTCGTTGTATGCGGAGTAGCCGGGCGCATGGGCCAGCGGTTGGCTCATCTCACCCTTGCCGATGAGCAGCTGAAGCTGGCCGGAGGTACTGAGTCGCCCGCGCATCCCACCGTAGGGACCGATGTGGGAACGACTATCGGTGCCAGCTCGCTTGGGCTGACCGTGACGAGCGAGTTGTCGTCGATCTTGAGAAAAGACCAGGTCGCCATAGCTTTTACGGCGCCGGAGGCGACGTTGGCGGATGCCGCTGTCTGTGCCGAAAAAGGGGCGGCGATGGTGGTGGGAACCACTGGCTTGACGGAAGATCAGCTGGCAGAGTTCAAGAGCACCGTAGCCGATATACCGTGCGTTTTTGCACCCAACTACAGCACCGCCATGAACGTGCTGTTCAAGCTGGTGGAGGATGCGGCGCGCATTCTCGGTGACGAGTACGATGTGGAAGTGGTTGAAGCGCATCACCGGTTGAAGGTGGATGCGCCTAGCGGATCGGCTTTAAGGCTTGCCGAAAAAGCAGCGGAAGGGTTGGAGCGCAATCTGTCCGAAGTCGTGGTCCATGGACGCGAAGGGTTCACCGGCGAGCGAACGCGACAGGAGATCGGTATGCATGCGTTACGCCTGGGGGATGTCGCCGGGGATCACTCGGTCTTCTTCGGCGCACCGGGCGAATTTCTAGAGCTGCGCCACCACGCTACCAGCCGCGACGCCTTCGCTCTCGGTGCCCTGAGGGCGGTGCACTTCGCGGCCGGTGCCCAGCCGGGATTCTACTCGATGTTCAATGTACTGGGGTTGTAAGTGTTACTTTGCGGTAAGTTGGTACGAGGTGAGGCTTAGCGTTCAGGCCTGAAGAGGCGCCGTGGGCCAGGGGGCCATATGGTGCTGATCTTGTCCCTGAGACGAGCAGCCTCTTCGAAGTTTTCGCTCTCGACCGCCACGGTGAGATCCCGCTCGAGTTGCTCCCGTTTGGACAACGGTCTCTTCTGCTCCAACTCTTCCTGCCAGTCGCGCAGGAAAGATAGCTCGGGCAGGTCCTCTTCCATCACATCCCCTTCCCAATCCTCCACGTAGCGCTCCAGGTCCCCGATACCCGACTCGATCTCGCTCAGGGCGTTGGGATAGTCGGAGTCTGCCAACGCGGCCATCGCCTTCGCCCGTGTCTGCATCATAATGGCGTGCGCGTAATACTGATCGAAATACCACTTTACTTCGTCATTGTCGGCGAACTCCTGGACCAGGCTGAAGATATTGAGAATATGATCGGTGTCGCGCACGACGCCGGCGTAGTCCTCCAGATAGAACAGACTCAAGTAGCGGTGATAATACTGCCAGGCTTCCTGGAAGAGGTCCTCGCACTCCGATTCGTTCAGAACGAACTCGTCGTTGTCGGAGCGTTCGGCTTCGTCCCGGGTATTTTCGCAGAATTCTAGGAGGGATGAGAAACCTTCGGGGCGTTGCCCGTCGGGCCGACCTTCGACCTCCAGTTGCATGATGCCGAGATCCATGCGAATCTGGAGTTTTTCAGAACCATCCTTGGCGGCAATACGGCGGGCGGTGAATTCGTTCGGATCAAACGGCCAGTCGTTCAGCAGATCACCGATGTCCTGATTCATGCCCCGCTTCCCGGCGAATAATGTCATGTCAACGAAGAATATACATTAGAAAAGGCTTCCGCGCTACTCGAGAAAAAGGCCTCTAACCGCGTAGAAAATTCCGCGCAAGTTGAGCCGAAGCGGGCATGGTATTCACCTATCTCTGTGTCTTAGACACCGTTCTTATTTTATCCAAAATACATAAGTTTTATCTGAAAATTAATCTCTCTTGAACTCCGAACACCAATCATCACCCATTGGTTGGATTGGAACTTGGTTTCTTTTTGCGTGACAGGTTATATTCTAATGTTTCTATAAGTCCGTTCTAACATACCTCTTGGTTTATGTCGAAAACAGAAACTGACGGTCTTTCACGACTTCAGAGCCAAAGTCGAATTCCCGCTCGTACCTGGCGGCAATGGTGCACCGTTCTCGAGGTGTCTCCCACCGACGCCGTGGATGTGTGGGAGGAAATCTGCCAGCCGATCTTCATCGCCACCCACAAGATTCCCGAAGTCGCCTACATACTGCAGATGCGGGCGGTGCGGCTCGACCTCGATCTCTTCGACTTCAAGGAGGAGGTCCCCAAGATACTGCACACGATCACCTTTCTTTATTCTCTGAAAGACGAACAGCTAACTAAGGGGAAGATCAAAAGTTCCTTGCTTCAGTACTATAAGAGAGCCGTAGCAGAAGCTCCTCCGGGCGAACATACATACGCCTTCGTTGAGCGTTTCCTGACGGGGATTTGTTCTGCGGTGCTTGTTGCGAAGGTGTTGCCGGGCGCCAACATCAGCTTGAACGGAGTGTTGAAGCCGGTGATCGAGAAAAGGGGAAACATCGAGCAGATTGTCGGACTTGGGTTAAAATCGCTTGGCATGTCGAGCTTTGCCGACGCGGTAAGGAGCTGTCTGGATGGTACAGATTCGGAAGATGATCAGAGGAGTGTCGCTGAGGCAGATGACGACGACGATGATGACGATGACGATGATGATGATGATGATGATGATGACGACGATCGTTCGACGAGTTCCTGACAAGGTTCAAAAACGCCCTACAGGGGATCTACGAAGCTGAGGTTGAGGCCGGAGACGAGGATGAGGTGGACGAGAGCGGATCGGCCCTGCTCGGTCACCGCTTAAAAGCTGTTGGCCTCTTCAGACCCATGGGGGCGAACATTCCTTCCATGGAAGAAGCTCAGGCCATTGCAAAACGCATTGAGGCGGCAAGGAATGCGGGCAAACCGCGTAAGATTTCCTCCGGGCGCAGCTCAGGCGGTCCGGCGGTGAGCAGCCTCGGTGCGGGTGGCGGAAGTGGTGGTGGCGGCGCTGCGGGGGGAAGGATCCGGCGGCGGCGCTGCGGGATCGGAGGATCCGGCGGCGGCGCTGCGGGATCGACGTGTCGGCTGCCGATATCGTTGAATCCGCGGAAACGAGCCTGCCGGAACTCAGCGCACGCGCCCAGGAGATTGCGCGTTTGTTGTCCTCCATCGAATCCTCGGACCAGGAGATCTGGAGTCTCTTTCTAGAGCCTGGCACAGACTTCAAGAATCTGCGCGGCGCCGCGAGAACCATCACCACATCGACGACGGGAAGCAACAAGGCGTACATCGTGATCAAGAAGATTGCCCAATATCACAGCGCCGGACAGCTACTCCATGGTCAGGACCAGCGCGTAGTGAAGAATCGCAACTTCACGATTGAGGTGACCGGATTCATAAACAGCGTCGCTGGCGGCAAGAAGACATACGAGGCCGGGGGACCGAGCATTGGGTCCTCTTAAAAAAATACTGGATCATGCTGCGATTACCTTGGTCCGCCTGGAAGCCCTCAAGACGAATTTCAGCTTCTCCGACGAACATCCGGATGAGTATTCGGCGGAAGCGGTTACGAAGTATTACGAAGAGGCGTTGCGCTCCATTACGGACCAGGTGGACGACGGCGATCTTCTGGGATTGGCGCGGCAAAAAGCCGATACGGACACGCGCTCGATGTTTGAGCAGTTCCAGGCGGAAAAGTTCGTCGAGGAGGTGATAGGGACGTGCAAGTCCTACCTGGTAGGCCTGCATTCGGAAGGTAACACGAAAACCCTGTCTGGGCTGAAGGAGGGGTTCGCTGAGGAATCTTTGAAATTCGAGGAGATGGAACCGCCCTCACCTCCGCCTGGTCAGATTCCCGCCGAGATGCTCATGCCCATTGGCTACGGTGACATCTTCGACACCGCTTACAAGTATCTGGCGAGCCAGCGCTGCTATCTCCGGCACACAAGCCGGAAGAGGTGATGGAAAAGCTCAAAACGACCATGCGCGAGATTCTGGTGGGCAGCTTGGAATTCGAGGCAGAGAACCGACGCCACCAGGAGAAGCCTTCCTTCGCGCTGTCGGTGGTCAGCTTAGAGAAGGTGTCGGAGAATCCTAACCTACGGGAGTATTATGTCAGGGTGGACGACAAAGGACAGCTGGCTACCGTCGACGGGTACGAAGATGGCAGCTTCGTGGATCTCTTCGAGATGCGGGAATACAAACCTAGCCGTGTCCATGCCGCCGCCAAAAAGAAGGCCGATGCAGAGGGAACGGAGGAGCTGCAAACGGGAAGGAAGTACCTCTTCACGGTGGGTCGCACGAACACGCTGTTCTGTGGTTCGCCAAGCGAGCTCATCAACGGATGCGTCCGCTCCGACGAGGGCGGCCCCATGGTTTTCCCCGTTTTTAAGTGAACGACCTCAGCGGGTGACGACGGGGCCGCTTTTCGCGTGCCGACCACCCTTCTTTGTTTCCGCAACTGGAAACTCGGGTTGTCGGCCCTGAGCGATCTGCATCAGGGCTTCCTGGAGGTTGACTTGAGCCTCACCGTTTCTGGCGGTGCGACGGGTGTAACGACCTTCGGCGTCCAATTGCCGGCATTTGAGCCGATCGCTCAAGCATAGCTCGACTAACTCGCGATAGGTTCGTCGTTTCAGCTCTTCGTCTTCCACGGGGAACACGACCTCCACCCGACCGCGAAGGTTCCGATTCATCCAGTCGGCGCTACCCATCCAGATCTCCATATCGCCGCCGTTGGCGAAATAGAAGATCCTGCTGTGTTCGAGAAAACGGCCGATGATGCTGTAGACTCGAATGTTGTCGCTTATCCCCTTCAAGCCGGGTCGCAGGCAGCAGATGCCGCGAACTATGAGATCTATCTGCACCCCGGCCTGCGAAGCCCGATAAAGGTCCCTGATTATCTCGGGATCCATGAGGCCGTTCATCTTGGCGATAATGGCGGCTTTTTTTCCCGCACTGGCGAAATCGATCTCCCGTTGAATGCGATCTCGTGTGCCCCGCAGCAAGGTTGAAGGAGCGACCATTAGTTTCTTGAACGATGCGCCGGGCGAATGGGTCGTCAGCAGATTGAAGACATCCGCGACCTCTGCGGTAATGTCGGGTCGCGCCGTGATCAATCCGAGATCGGTGTAGAAACGAGCTGTCGATTGGTTGTAGTTGCCGGTGCCCAGATGCGCGTAGCGACGCAGGCGGTCAACATCTCGACGCACCAGCATCGACAGCTTGCAATGGGTTTTCAGTCCCATCACTCCGTAAACGACGTGCACGCCCGAATCCTCGAGCCTTTTCGCCCATTCGATATTGGCCGCTTCGTCACCTCGCGCTTGTAGCTCCACCAGCACGGTCACCTCTTTTCCGCGTCCGGCGGCGTCGATCAGGGCCTGGGCTACCTGAGAATCGTCGCCCGTTCGATAGAGTGTCTGTTTGATCGCCAACACCTGAGGGTCGATGGCGGCCATTTTGATGAAATCGATAACCGTGTCGAACGATTCGTAGGGATGATGCACGAGGATGTCTTTGCGTCTCAACGAATCGAAGAACGGCTCCGGTTCTCGCGGTAGGTCGCGAACTACCGGAGCAAATGGCTTGTACTTGAGATCCGGCCGCGGCACCTCATCATAGAGCGTCAGCACGCGATGGAGATTGACCGGCCCGTTAGCTCGATAGATCTGGTCGTCATCCAAATGGAACTGCCGCTGCAAGAGATTTACCAGCCTGTTCGGAGCATCCGAGGCAATCTCCAGGCGAACGCTGTCGCCCTTCAGCTGATTCTTCAGCTGTTCGGCGATCTCCTCCATGAGATTATCCGCCTCTTCCTCGTTGACGTAGAGCTCGCTGTTGCGCGTGACTCGAAACGCGGCCGATGCCAGCACCCGATGTCCGCTGAACAACTCCTTGATCAGCGTGTCCATGATGTCGGCAAGGGTAACGAAGTTGATACCTTTTCCGTCGTCGGGAAGCCGCAGGATTCGTGGCAATACGCGGGGTACCGTCACGACCCCGAGAACGTCGGTCCCTTCCGATTGCAACAAAGCCCCGATGCAGAGGGCTTTGTTGAGGACGTGCGGGAAAGGGTGCGCCGGATCGACCACGATCGGCGTCAGAATCGGTTCCAGCTCCTCCCGCCAATAATGGGTGACGAACTTCAAATGGGTTTCGTTCAGGGCCTGCTCTTCAAGCAGGTGGATATTTTCCGCCGCCAGCGCGGGAAGCAAATCCTCGTTCCAGCATGCGTATTGACCCTCTACCTGCCCGTGTGCCTTCTCGGCGATCTGCTCCAACAGGTCTTCGGGCGCTAACTGGTCGGGACCCGACGAGATGGATCCTCCCTGGCGCAACTGCAGGAGTCCGGCGACGCGCACCTCGAAGAACTCGTCGAGATTGTTGGCGACGATAGCCAGGAACTTTACTCGCTCTAGCAGGGGATTGTGCGGGTCCTGGGCTTCCTCCAGCACCCGGGCGTTGAAATCGAGCCAGGAAAGCTCTCGATTTATGAAATAGGCGGGATTTTCGAGGTCTTCACTCATGTCCAGGCGGCTTGGTTTTTTCGTTGGCCACTATCGACTTAAGTGTATCCATACGACAAAGGGTGTCAATCATCTAAGGAGCCGTGGACGCCGCGGCAACCCTATTGGTATATTCCGCAGTCCAGATGGCGTTTGACGCGAACGGCAATTCAACCCGGTAGGTAGACGGTCTTGGTTTCAACTACTACTGGCAATGCCCCCAAAGCCAGGATAGCCCATGTAGTGCCGACCGACCGGATCGCTTATCTCTTGCTGCGGGGTCGGTTGAGTCTGCTTCAGGAGGCAGGCTTCGAGGTCACTGTCATTTGCGGCGACATGGGATACGGCGAAAAGCTGCGGGAGTCGGGGTTGAAGGTGCTGCATATCCCGTTTGCCCGCGAGATCGATCCGAGAACCGATCTGCGATGCGCCGGCTCGCTATGGGCCACGTTGCGCCGCGAACGGTTTGATATCGTTCATTCCCACAATCCCAAAGGCGGTCTGCTGGGGCCGGTGATCGCCCGTTTGGCGCGGACGCCGGTGGTCGCCCACACGGTGCACGGATTTCTGTTCAACGAAAACAGTCGCGGTTGGCACCACATTCTCGCTCACGGGGCCGAACGCTGGACCGCCCTGTGGTGCGATCATCTGCTCTTTCAGAGTGCCGAGGATTACTCCTACGCGCGCAAGCGTCATTTGAAACGGGAAGACGAACTTCACCTGGTGGGCAACGGTGTCGATCCGAACTTCTTCAATCCCGAGAGTCAAGCGGCCAGCCGCAATGAGACCAGGCAAGCGTTGGGAATCGAGCCGGACCACCTAGTGGTAGGAACGGTCGGTCGTTTCGTGGAGGAGAAGGGGTACCTGGAGTATTTCGAGATGGCCGCCCGCATCGCTCGGAAGCGAGGCAAGGTGCGGTTTCTGGTTGCCGGCAGCGCCGAACAGGAGCAGTCCGACGCGCTCGATCCAAGGGAGCTGATCGCCGCACACGGGATCGATGATAGATGCGTTCTTATCGAACCACCCATCATCACCCGAGAGATCTACGCCTGCATGGATGTCTTCGTTCTGGCTTCCTATCGCGAGGGAATCTCCCGCTCGCTGTTGGAGGCGGCGGCGATGGCATTGCCGCTGGTGGCAAGCGATATTCGCGGTTGTCGAGAGGTCGTGGAAGAGGGAAGGAACGGAATGCTGTTTCCGCTGAAGGAGACAGATTCCTTGGTGGCCGCGGTGGAATCCCTGATCGACGATAACCCCGGGCGCCGGCGGATGGGGATGGCGGCGCGACAGCGAGTGACCGAGAACTACACCGAAGAAGCTACCAGCAGCCGGGTCGCCGCCTGCTACGAAAAAATGCTGGCCTCGCGTCGCTGTTGAGTGAGGCTGTCCACGGCTCTCACGCCTTACGGCCGGTGGCTTTCACCCCCTGCTTGACTGTGCGCTCGAACGCGCGTATCTCGCGGGCACCTTCCAATACTCCTATTTCGAGGTGGAAATCCCGCACCTCGCCCGGCGCTATGTGCTCCAACGTTCCGTGCTTGCGGTTCGAAATCCTCCCGGCAACGCTGCAGTTACCGGGTTCGATGCCCATCACGTAGGTCCCCCGATGGAAATTGTGCCACGAGCTAACGATCGGAATTTCACGGCGGCTGAACTTCCAATAGAGTCCGAGTTCGAGACGGTCGTTTATCAGGGCGACGTGAGAGTTGCCCTGTCGATCTGCTTTGGGGTGGTGCACAACGACGTTGCTCGAGGGAAGGGTTTTGCGGGGTGCCGTGGCCGTCTCGTATCGCTTAGGGTCCACCTCCACATCGGTTTCGAGATCTGCGCTCCTGCGGCTCTGAATGAACAGTCTCGATCCAGAGTCCAGCACGGGGAATCCCGGGTTGGTGTGGTAGACAACCATCAGTGGCGAAGGATCCACGCTGAGGTTCTCGACGCGATCGTGAATGCGTAAACACTTCTCGCCCAGCGTGGTCGAGATTTTCCGGGTCATCTCCAGATTGGTTCCAAAAACCACCGCTTCCCGTATCTTGCCGCGCACGCGGACGGTATACTCCTCATTCTCCCATGCGCCCTCCGCCGTCACGTTCTTCGCTGCTATGTAGGACACTCGACCATGGAGGGGCAGCTCCTCGTTTTCCTCTTCGGGATCGGTTTCGGGATGCCCCGCGAAGATGAGACCGCAAGTGCAGACCAGGCCGCCGTAGAAACCACGGAGCCACCCGAAACCCTGTGGTTCGTAGAAAGCGGGTCCGACGTCACCGGTCGAGCTGCGAAAGCAAAGCGACATGCCCTTGTAGCTCGCAGAGGCGATGTCCAACGCCCGACCGGGCAACACCGAAAAGGAAAGGCCGGACGCGTTGAACACCTCTACCAGATCCGCTCCGCGCTCGTTCCCCTCGACGAGCTCGGCGCGTCGGGCACCGGCTAGCTGACTCATGTCGCCGGTAAGGTCTTTGAGCTGTTGCCGCGTGTAGTTTTTGCCGAAGAGCCTTGGCATTCTATGCCTCCTGAGTGGGGTGATTTCGGAGTTTGAGCGTGGCTGCCCTGTTCCGCGCATCGGACTCGTCGTCGAAGGACTCCTGAGAACGATCAACTCGCGACCGGTCGAAATCATAAATTAATACGTTCCGATTTTCAAGTTTCGTCGGTGGCCGATGCCCCCTGCGGTCCACCTCTGAGTCAGATGGCCGGGCGCGGAAAACGGGCTTCCAAAGCCTTGTTTTTACGGCCTTTTTGGAGTAGAATCTTGACACGGACGGTGGCGGCAATTTAAACTTTACCGTTAATGCGTTTTCCGAAATTTCAAAGTCCACGATGAAAAAACTGATCTCCATCAACGATCTAAGCGCCGGAATGTTCGTCGATGCCGAAGTGGTCGCGGAGCGCGGCAATGGCGACGAGCAGCAGTTTCTGGTGCCGCAGAATGCTGTCTGCACCGGATCCAGCGCCAAGAGGGCCCGACTCACCGGACAGATGGGGGCGAAGATCAAGGCCGCCGGCGGCTTGCTTGTCAAATCCGACGCCATCATCAACAGCCTGAAGCAGATCGGTTACAAATCGATCACCATCGATACGGACAAAGGGGGCGACCTACCTGAGACGGTCAAACCGCTCACCGACCCCAGCCGCAAACCGCCTCCCGAAGGCCGTTTGTGTCATTACGATGAAGAGATCGAGCGCGCCAAGGAGATTCGCGACGAGACCACCGATACGCTCAAGAACGCTCTGGACGACGTAGCTACCGGCAAGGATCTCGACAAGGGAAAGATCGACGAGGCCGGAGAGGTGATCTCCGAGAGCATCGTGCGCAATGTGGACGCCATGGTCAGCCTGACCCGGATCAAACAACACGATCCTTATACTGCGATGCACTGCATGAACGTATGCACCCTAGTGGTGGCGATGGCCATGGCGGACGGCATCGACCCGAGTCTCCTTCCGCTCATAACGACAGCTACCTTGCTGCACGACGTGGGCAAAACCAGGGTTCCTCTTGAGGTGCTGAACAAACCCGGACGGTTCGAGCCCGAGGAACTGGCCGAAATGCGGCGCCACGCCACCTACAGCGGCGATATCATGCAGGAGATGGGTGGGTTCACGGAGGAGGCGATTGCCATCGCCACACAGCACCATGAAATGATGGATGGAAGCGGGTATCCGCTTGTCCCTCAAGGGGGACGATATCCATCCGTATGCGCGTCTGACGGCGGTGGCCGACGTCTACGATGCGCTCACGGCGAAACGCGTGTACAAGCCGGCGATGCCGATGTACCAGGCGTTGCTCCGCATTCATCAGAACAAGGGTACCGAGTTCGAGGAACGTGCCGTCGATCTGTTCGTTCGGGCACTGGGGTTGTATCCGGTAGGCAGTCTGGTCGAGCTGAATAACAAGGAGCAGGCAGTGGTGTTCGAGCCCAATCCTGCGGATTCGCGCAAACCGACCCTCGGTATTCTGACCATGGCGAATCAGAAACCCCGAGCCGCGCCGTTCCTCGTCAATCTCTCCAGGCGATCTGAAGCGGAAGGCCGCGAGATCGTCAAGGTTCTCGACCCCGATCAGGTTGGCCTCGATATCGAGAAGATCATGGAAGACGTGGCGTCGCGTGGCGAACGCACGGAGCGCATGCGCCGGTAAGCGCCCGTCCCACCGATCCAGTCTCCGCCCTCCTTCGCACCCGCATGCGAGAATTCCTCATCCTCTCGGCCACCGAGCTTGAGCAAGCTATGCTGGCTCGGCGGTTAGCATCACCCATAAGCCAGAGCGTCTCCGGGAAACGGTGGACCACAGGTGCCAGCGGCCAGGCCACGGTACGCCTGGTGGAAGGGGGAGTCGGGGGCGTCAACACCGCGCACGCGTTGAGTTGTGCCCTGCAGGGCTGGAGACCGGATCTGGTGCTGCAGCTTGGCGTGGGTGGGGCGTACCCAAACTCCGGCCTGGAAGTCGGCGACCTCGTCCTGGCCGAGGCGGAGAACTACGGTGACTTGGGAGTGCGCACCCCACAAGGGTGGAAGTCGAGCGAGCTCATCGGTATTCCGGTGATCCGGGGAGACGTCGACTATTACAACCACTTCCCGCTCGATCGAAACCTGGTAACCAGGGCCCACCAAACGCTGGCCAACCGCAACGGATCGGACCCGCCCCAACTTCGCGCTGGTCCCTTCGTAACGGTCCAGGAATGCTCGGGCAGTACCGAGCTGGGTATCGAACGGGCCCGTCGCTTCTCAGCTATCTGTGAGAATATGGAGGGAGCCGCCGGGGCCCACATCTGTCGCCTCTTCGACGTCCCTTTTCTGGAGATCCGCGGTATCAGCAACATGGTGGAGGACCGCCGAACCGAGCAGTGGGAGATCCCGCGGGCAGCGAGGGTGGCTCAGGAGGCCGGTTGGCACCTCTTGGAGACGCTGCGGACTTGAGGTGATGTGCAGGCACTGAGCTTGGGTTATTCACCCTCTCCGAACGACACCCATATCTTCCACGCGCTAGCCCACGCCCTGATCCCCGGTGCACGGGGATTCAACCCGGTGGTGCGGGATATCGAGGCCCTCAACCACCTCGCAGTCGATGGGACATTGGATGTGGTCAAGGTCTCTTTCCACGCGCTCGGCTTTGTGCGACATCAGTACGGCTTGTTGCACGCAGGAGGTGCAATGGGCCGTGGCTGTGGACCGCTCCTCGTCTCCCGCGAGCATCTGCGCCCGGAGGAACTCCGCGACCTGGAGATTGCGATCCCGGGACGGCTGACGAGCGCGGCCCTGATGGCCCGGCTGTTCGATCCAGCGCTGCAGAACCTTTCCGTTTTGCCGTACCATCAAATTATGCCCGCTGTGCAGCAGGGCACGGTTGCTGCCGGTGTAATCATTCACGAGGGTCGCCTCACCTACCCCGAGTACGGTCTGCAGATGGTGGTCGACCTCGGTGAGTGGTGGGAAGGAACGACCGGACACCCGATTCCGCTGGCGGGCATCGTCGTGCGGCGAGATCTCGACAGAGCGCTCCTCGAGCAGGTGGAGAGTGCCGTTGCCACCAGCGTCGAACAAGCGGTCAACACCCGCAGCAAGACGCTGCCGTACGTCCGCCAACTGGCCCCGGAGATGTCGGAAGAGGTGATCGAAGCGCAGATCGATCTCTACGTCAATAAGTACACCTCCAACTACGGAGTGGACGGGGAAGCGGCAATTCGAGAGATGCTCGGCCGGGCGGAGGCGGTTGGCATCGTCGATCGATGCGAAAAGCCGCTTTTTGCATTGGACGAAGATCGGAGTTGAGAAGATGAAGCTTGTCCAGTTTGTAGATTCCAATGATCAGTATCATGTGGGGGTAGTGCGGGGTGCCGAGGTGGTGGATCTGACCTCGGCCGCTACTGCCCCCGACTCGGTCTGGAGTCTATACTACGAGCATGGGGGAGATGTGGAGGGACTCGTGTCTGTTGCGGAGCGCCTCTCCCAATCGGTAGACGCGCCGCGATTGGAGCTGAAGCAACTTCTCGGCGAGGTGGCGGGCGATGGGCACCGATTGACCAAACCGGTCTGCGGCCCTGCGGCAAATCCTCACGGTCTGCGGGTCTGGCTTGCCGGGGTGACCCATGAGGACAGCGCCAAGTTAAGAGAGATCGAGGCGAAGCAGGCGACCGGCGACCCGGTAAACGTATACGAGCTGAAATACCGCGAGTGCGCCAGAGGGGGTCGGCCCGAGCTGTTTGCAAAGGGAGAACCGGAGTCAGTGGTGGGTCACCGGGACGGCCTAACCCGTCCCGAAGATACGCTGCGATTGGTGCCCGAAACGGAGCTCGTCAGCGTATACGGACTCAACCGCAACGGTCATGTGGAACGGCTGGGTTATACCGGCGGCAACGATGTCACAGACAACGGGATCGAGGCGGCGAATCCCCTTAATCTGCCGCAGGCAAAGAACTGGTCTGGGGGGTGTGCTAGCATGGGACCGTTGCTGGTAACGATCGACGAGTTCGATGACGGCGAGGTTACGGTTTCCTGCGAGATCGTTCGCAACGGAGATAGAGCCGGCTTCAAGGAAGGAAAAACGGGCCGCGGCAGCCTCAACATGCCTGAGGGTCTGTTCCACATGGAGCGGACGCTGCTATCCCGAATTCCTCTGGAGCCCGGGATACTGCTGGCGCTGTTCTGGGGAACCCCGATCGTTTTTTCAGAGGCCGACCTCAGCGACGGTTTGCAAGTCGGCGACGAGCTGCGCCTCCGTTTCTCCGGAGGCATCGGCGAGCTCCACAACCGGATCGTCGCCCCTGAGAAGATCGATCAGCTCGGAATCCTGGGCGGGGGTTCATAGTTCCGCCAGGGTCAGGTTGCTCTCTGCGCCCGATCCCAACTCCTTGACTCGCACCTTTCCCGCCGCCCATTCATCGGGGGCCAAGAGCACCAACCGCGCCGCGCCATTCTGATCGGCGTGGCGAAAAGCCCACTTCATTTTCTTCTCTTCGAGGATCAAATCTACGGCGCGCCCTTTACCGCGGAGGTGCTGGGCAACCTCGATGGCTGCGGGGCGCAGGGTGGCATCGAAGGCGAAAACCACGTCGTCCACTTCGCCTTTCAACTGCGGGATCAGCGATCTGTCTTTGAGCAACTCGAAGATGACCGCATCTCCAAACCCCAATCCGCAGGCCGGTAGATCCGAACCTCCGAAGGTGGAAAGCAGCCGATCGTAGCGGCCGCCGCCGCAGATCGCACGGAGGTTGGCGTTGCAAGCGAACCCCTCGAATACGATTCCCGTGTAATACGCCAGTCCGCGAACCAGCCCCGCATCAAAGGTGAGCCACCCCCCCAACCCGTAGTATTCGGCGAGCTCGAAGAGCTGCCTCAGCTCGACGATGCCCTGGTGGTTGTCGCCAATGACCTCCGCCACGGCATCGAGGGAATCGAGTGAGAGCAGATCCAGGATCGCCTCGACCTGGTCCGCTTCAACGCTCGCGGCGGACATTTCCTGCTCCACCACTTCCCGCGAAACCTTGTCCAGCTTGTCGACCAGGATGCAGACCTGTGCGAATTTCTCCGCCGGCACGTTTGCTGCGGACAAAGCGGTTTCCAGAATCTTGCGATTGGAAACCTTGATTCCGACATCCTCGGCGCCAAGTCCCACACGGGAAAAGAAGGTCACCACCGCCGCGATGAGTTCGGCCTCGGCTTCGACGCCCGGGACCCCGAAGATATCCAGGTTCCACTGAAAGTGTTCGCGACGGCGACCTCTCGTCATGCGTTCGTAGCGCCAGCACTGGGGAATGCTGAACCATTTTATGGGAAGGGCCAGCGAAGACCCTTTCTGCAAAACCAATCTGGCCAGCGAAGGTGTCATCTCCGGTCGCAGCGCCAACCGGCGCCCGCTCTTGTCTTCAAAGCAGTAGAGCTGGTCGACGATCTCTTCACCCGCCTTGCGCGTAAAGAGCTCTTCCGATTCCACCATCGGCGCGTCGTACTCCGCAAAGCCGAAAGCCCGTGAAACCTCCCGAAAATGGCTGAAAAGCCACGAGCGGAGGCGCATTTCATCGGGAAAGAAGTCCCGCGTTCCACGCGGCGGAGCGAGGTTCATTGCGCACATGATGTGTCCGAATTTCTACCTATCGAGGGAGGACCTGGATCTTCGCGAGCAAGAAACAACGGAAAAATTCGAACATGCGAAAGCGTCAACTGGCTGACGACAGAACCTCGCCCACGACGATGGTTCCGAGACCGAGAATCATGCCGCCGGTGAGAAGCCGGCTAACCTTGGTATCTTTGGGCTCGAAGCGTACTTGCCAGAGCTTGAGCAATGCCAGGCCGGTCAGAGCGTTGACCAGTAGCGCAGGAAGCAGGTAATGCCAACTGTAGAGACCCGAAAACCAGGGGAAGAGTACGACCGGGACCAGAGAGAGAAATACGATCGTGGCCAGCATGCCTGCGCGTGCCGAACCCCATCGTATCGGCAGGGTTTGGGCGCCGTTGCGGCGGTCTCCCTCTAGGTCCTCCAGGTCCTTGATGATCTCTCGCCCCAGGTGAAAGAGGAACGCGAATAGCGCCGGGATCCAGGACCTGCCCCAGCTGCCAGCGGCAAGCGCCCCGAACGGAAAGGCGGAGGCGGCCAGAATCGCCACCATCAGGTTGCCCCACAGCGGTTTCACCTTCAAATACACGCTGTAGAGGAAAAGAGATCCGGCAACGACGCTGGCGAAGAATCCAAGGGTCGGATTCAGCCACCACGCCATGGAGAGGCCGAGCAGTGACAGAAGCTGGGCCCCCAGGGTGGCGGTTTTCAGCGAAATCCGGCCCGCGGGCAAAGGCCTTGCCGGCCGATTCAACCGATCAATATTCAGATCCAGCACGTCGTTGAAGACGTAGCCGGCTGCTGCCACCAGGGAAGCGGAGGTGGCGGCGAGCAGGATATTCAAATCGGGTGGGAAAACACCGGCGGTCAGAGCCCCGACACATACCGAAAGGGCCGTAATAAAGCCGTTCAGCGGGCGCATCAGGCGGATAAAAGCTACGATCTGATCTGTCAAAGTGTAGGCCCGGGATTTGAGCTCAATTAGTATAGAAAAGGTGATTCAGGACGGCAAAAACAGGCGATTCGCAAAAGACCCCCATTTTATCTGTAAATGCCAAGAAAAATAAGCGCTTTTTCAATTTTTTCTTGACACGGGTATGGGTGCGGCCTATTTTCCATAACGCTTTATTTCCCAATGACTAATGGCGTGATTTCGCCCCGCTGACAGGTTGGGGCAGCACCGCAAGGATTCCGAGGTCAGGAGGTTGGCTCTTGGCTACGATTACGAAGAAAGATCTGGCCCTCCTGGTCAGTCGCAGCACCGGCTGCAAGAAGAATTTGGCCGCCAAAATGGTCGACAGCCTTTTTGTGGCCATGCGCGACAGTCTGATCCAAGGAAACCGGATTGAAATTCGTGGATTCGGGGTATTGCAGGTCAAGGATACGCGGCCAAAACCGGCTGCCAGAAACCCCCGCACCGGAGAGATCATCTACGTTCCGGCGCGCCGCAAGACCC
Source organism: Candidatus Latescibacterota bacterium (assembly GCA_965217095.1). Taxonomy (GTDB): domain Bacteria; phylum Latescibacterota; class UBA2968; order UBA8231; family UBA8231; genus CAYNZV01. The sequence goes on along the minus strand of OZ244235.1, from coordinate 2,172,927 downwards.
ATTTCAAACCCGGTCGACTGCTAAAGGAAGCGCTTCACCAGAACCGGGATGGCGCTGCTGCTCCAGAGTTGACTGTTGAAGAGGAATCCTCCCAGCCTGCCTCCGTTCCACCGCAGGATCAATCGGTTCAGCGGGACGCCGAATAACCAACGGGCACCCCTCGCCCGATTGCCGGCGATTCCACCGTCGGTTCCGCGCCATACGCCTCTTCTTTTTATAACTCTCATATTTTCAATCCTTTCGGGCACTTCCGAGGCTGAAACCCTGCTCGGGATCCGGTGGAATCGGCTCGGACAGCTGGAGAGCCTGGACGCTTCCGGGGCGAGATTTCGTTTCGTTACCTCAAACATTGCGCTTGCAGCTGTGGACGACAGTTTCATTGAAATCACCTTGGCTGCTACGGGCTCCCCTGTCTTTGCGGACACAGCCGAGCCAGGGGTGAGCTATTTTCTGGTCGAGCACCTGCACGATTCCCTGGCTGACGTGGTTTACAGGGACCCGGCAGGTTGGTCTCTGGTTCGTGTCGCGGACGGACGCCTGGAAGCGGCTCTGAAGCAACAGGAATTCCTTTGGCCGCTTCCGGACGAATACAGTCTGCGGGGGCTGCGGCAGGCCGAACCGAGCAAGAAGATCGGGCAAAGAGCGCCTCAGGACCTGGTCAGCGCACTGCTTGAGAAGGTCGATTCTGAGATTTTGAGGGAACATGTGCGGCAGCTCGCCCTGCTAGATCCTTCGAGGGGTAGCGAGCCGCAAAACCTGCGCACCCGGTACGCATTTCGGCCCGAAACCTTGGAATCGACGCGTTACATTCGCGACCGCATGGCGGAATACCTGGGTGAGGATCTTGTTCAGACCCAGGCCTTCGAGGTAGCCGGGACTGAAATGTTCAACGTCGTCGGTTTGCTTCCTGGTGCCGAACCGACGGGCGGGTATTACATGGTCTGCGCGCACTACGACGCCATAGGATCGCGCTCCCGCAACGGATGGAATGCGGATACCGATCCGGCGCCTGGGGCCGACGACAACGGCACCGGCGTAGCTCTGGTCCTGGAAAGCGCCAGGGTTCTGGCACAACAAGAACTTCCCTGGTCGGTGCGGTTCATCGCGTTCTCGGGCGAGGAGATCGGGCTGTGGGGCAGCCGCGCTTTTGCGGCGCAGGCGACGGATCGGGATGACCGAATCCTCGGCGTGTTGAATTTCGACATGGTTGGATTCAACGACCGCAGCCAGCGAATGCATGTGGTGGCGAATCCCGCATCGCGGTGGATCGCCCAACTGTTAATCGAAACCAATCAACGGTTTGGGATCGGCCTCGAGATGGAGCTGTTGGAGGACGCGGCGGCTCTGCTGAGCGACCACGCACCCTTCTGGGCTCGGGGCTACGATGCCATCCTAGGCATCGAGAACTATCTGCCCACCGATTCCACATCTACGGCGGTGCGCAGAGGCCTGTATCGGGTCAACAGCCAGTATCACACCGTTGCCGATGTGCCCGACAGCATCAACTGGGAGCTGGTCAAACGCAGCAGCAGCCTGGCGATCGCCTTCCTAGGGCAGTTCGCGCGGCCCTCCGGTCTACCCAATCTGGCTGTTTTTGCGGGCGACTTGAAGACCACCGACCGTGACACTCTCCGCCTTCGGGTCAGCAACATCGGTCTCGGTGCTGCGGTGGGTGTCGCCCGAGTGCGGTTAGAGCAGTGTGCGCTCGACACCAGTAGCTGTGTCCTGATCTACGAGACCTTGATCGAGCTCGATCTCGGGCCGGGAGATGCCCGCGATCTTGCTGTGCCCTGGGACCGTTTCGGCGAATCGGTTTTTCAGTTCGACGTCGACGTCGAGAACGCGATAGCTGAGGTTTCCGAGGAAGACAACCGCGCCGTCCAGCGTCTTCGTCGCGTCCCCTCCGGCGAGATAGTGGTTTTTCCGAACCCATACCAGGTCCGACAGAATGAGTTTGTTTCCTTTTCCGGCGTGCCGCTGCACTCGACGGTGAAAATTTTCGGGACGGATGGGTCCAGCGTGTGGAGCGGACGAGAAGAGCAACAGGGTGCCCTCAGCCGCGAGGTGCGCTGGCAGGGACTAAATGCCAGCGGTTTCGAGGTGACCGGCGGCGTCTACATCTACGTGATTACGGACGCGGATGGAACAACCCTGGCAAAGGGCAAACTGAGCGTCGTGCGGTAGGTTACATCGCAGCTATTATCGTCAATGGCCTTCGCCGTCCACGATCTCTTCCAATCGCCGGCGCCAATCTTGGGGATAGTTCAAACGGCCCTCCATGTGGAAATCCCGTACGGTCGATCGCAGCTTCTCGCGTCGTTTGCAACCGTCTCCCTCGGTGGTTTTGAGGTGCTGACGAACCGCGGCCAGGCGCTCGAGGTACTCGACGAATTCGTCGTCGAACAGGTTTTCCAGATCCTGTCGAAGACGGCGCGCTAACGCGGGGCTGGCGTTGCTCGTGCTGATGCTCAACCGCAGGTACCCCGGATCGACCAGGGCGGCCATGCCGATGTCCGAAAGCCCCGGCTGATCGTAGGTGTTGAGCAGGATGTTGCGGTCGCGTGTCAGCGCAAAGATCTCCCTGGCCAACGCCGGGTCAGTACCTACCGTGTTGAGCACCAGAAAGACATCCTCCAGGTCAGCGACCTCGAACCTTCGCGGACGATACTCCAAACGGTCCTCAGCGCACCGCTCTTTCAGCTCGGGAACGAGTGTCAGACTTACCAGACGAACGCAGGCACCAGCGCGAAGAAGGCGCCCGCATTTCTCGGCCGCCTCGGAACCACCGCCCACGACGAGGCAGGTTTTGTCCAGAACATCGAGGCCGACCTGGAAATACGGATTGAGAGGTGCCGTCACATCTACCTGTTATTGCGCGCTGTGTAGCTGCTCGTAACCGCCGTCTGTGGATCCGTGGTCCACCGGCAGTCCCAGTTCCGCCCAACCCGGCTCGATAACCTCACCGAGCTCGTTTCGAGTTCCCCCGAAACCCCCATCCATGTGTACGACGTTGGTGAAGCCTGCCGCTACTAACCCTTCAGCGGCACGTATCGAGCGAGCCCCGGACTGGCACCCGATGATCACCAGATCGTCCTTGTCGAAACTGCGATCCATCACCGGGAGGAACTCCGCGTTCGGAACCATTCCCATTGCGGATCGGTGCATGACGGGCACATTCACCGCTCCCGATGGATGACCGCTCTCGTATTCCTCCTGGGACCTGACGTCGATGTAGGTAAAACCGCCGTCGCCATCCAGGAGCTCTTTGGCTTCTCCAGGTTTGACGTTTTTGTAACTCATGGGATATATCTCCTGCCTTACGAAGTCCCCAAATTCATTCAGCAACGATTCGGATGCGCGAAACGACTGCTCGCGCGCCTTAAGAAAGTCGAACCAGCATCGATAGGAACAGAATAGATGCCCGCGCCGCTCTAGAAAATCCTTCCTGAAACTCGCGCCACAGACCTGACAGTCGCTCCCGAAAAGCGAGTCGGGAGCTGCCGCGGCAATCGTTGCGTCCAGCAACCGGTTAAGAAAGAAGGCGCCACGCCACCCAAGCAAAACGATAATCCCGAAGTTCAGCAGGTCGTGGACCAGCAGCGCACCCAATACGATCGCCAGCCAGAAGGACAGGCAGTGGGGACAACTGATGACCCTTCCTAAAGATGGGAATTCGTTGGACGAGGCCGAGCCGAAACCCGGCTAGGATCTCGGCCTGGCGAAGAAACCGAGTAAATGCGGCCGAAAGGAGAACCGCGACGATAATGGAGCCGAGCTGTACCTGCACTTGACACTGTCCACCATTATTGGGAATCTATGGTCGAACGCGTTCTCCCAATCGACCTTAATGTATTATTTCCTAAGGGATAGACAACCCTCGCTACGCCGTCGAAGGGCCGAGATCCAATGAGTTTAGCAGCTTTTCGACCCCTCATTGTCGCTTTCAGTTTCTTCATCATCTCCGGCTGCGAGAAATTCGGATCCTCCGACGAGGACGGCACTGCCAGCGCCGATAGCACCGGTGCGGACAGCACGGCCACCGACACCACGAAAGCGGTCGTAGTGGATGCGGTTCCGGTAGAAACGTCACCGGCAACCAACGGCGACATATCATCGTTCCTCTTTTTCAACTCCACGATCGAAACAGAAGCCGCAGTCGAGGTGCACTCTCAATTGAGCGGCTACCTGGTGAAATCGGTCCGCGTCGAGGAAGGCGACCGGGTTGGGGCGGGAGACACCCTGGTCTGGATAGAGGACGAGGAGCTTCGCGTCGCCGCTCAGGAGAGCGAAGTCGATCTTCGGCATCTGCAGGTCGGGTACGATCGGACCGAGCAGATGTTTCAGCGCAAGCTCATCAGCGATCAGGAGTACGAAGACAAGAAATTTCAGCTGGAACAGGCGAAGCTGCGGTATCGCAAAACGCAAATGGAGCTGGAGCACGCGGTGATAAGGGCGCCTTTTTCCGGGGTTATAACCGAACGCAGTGTCCAGACCGGAAGTCGCGTAACCGCAGGCAGCAAGTTGTTCGATCTGATAAAGCTGGAAGACATGATCGCGCGGGTGTTCGTTCCCGGACAGTACCTGACCGCCATTCGTGAAAACCAGGAAGCCGTGATAACCTCCGAGTTCCTCAAGGAGATGTCGTTCAACGGATTCGTGAAACGAATCAGCCCGGTCGTGGATCCGAAGAGCGGCACGTTCAAGGTGACCATAGGCATCGAGGATAAGTGGGACTACCTGCGGCCGGGAATTTTCGTCGATGTCCGCGTGGTAACGGACACCCACTTAGGCGCCGTACTGGTTCCCAAAGAGGCCGTTGTCTACGATGGAGGCGATCGTTTCATTTTCATCGTCGAGGATAGCACGGCCACGCGCGTCAAGCTGGACGCCGGCTTTGAAGACAGCAAATTCGTCGAGTCGCTGTCGCTCATAGAAGCGGAGACAGAAATCATTGTCGTGGGCCAGAACGGTCTCAAAGACAAGGCCCGGGTTAAGATTGTCAACGCCGAGGAGTCGGAGGCCGAAACCGTTGGAGCTGACGGTTCCAGCGTCGACGAGGGCTGAGCATTTCCTGAATGGCAGATGCAGTTGTCTTGCGTCGAGCCTGCTGCGTGAACCCCTTCTAACCGCTCTCCATTCCCAAGCGCCTAGAGATGGAAGAACCCGCTAGTCCACGTTTTTCTATCACTACCCGACGACCCGTCGCCATCCTGATGGTGGTGATGGCGATCTGCGTCTTTGGCTCGGTATCCTACCAGCAACTCACCCTGAGCCTCATGCCCGAGATCAGCTACCCGACGCTGACCGTGCGGACGGAGTTTCCAGGTACCGCGCCCGAAGAGATCGAGACCCTGATTTCCCGGCCCCTGGAACAAACCCTGGGCGTGGTGAGGCACCTCGTAAGTATCAGCTCCATTTCAAAGGCGGATCAATCGGATGTCATCCTCGAGTTCAATTGGGATACGGACATGGACGCGGCTTCCCAGGATATTCGCGAGAAGATCGACCGCGTCAATCTGCCGCTGGATGTCGCAAAGCCGCTGTTGCTGCGGTACGATCCGTCGCTTGATCCGTTCATGCGGATCGGACTGTTCGGGGACCACAGTCTCTACGACCTACGTTTTCTCGCCGAGAATGAGATCAAGCGCGAGCTCGAACGAGTACCGGGCATTGCCGCTGTAAAGGTCAAAGGAGGTTTGGAGGAGGAGATTCACGTCGCGCTGAACGAGCGGCAGCTGGCGCTCATCGGACTCGACATCGCCGAGGTTATCCGCCGGCTGGAGCAGGGCAACGTGAACCTGCCGGGAGGCCGGCTACGCGAGGGGCAGGTGGAGTACCTGATCCGGACCTTGAACGAATTCACCTCGCTGGAAGACATAGCCAAGCTGGTGGTGGCGCGACACGATGAAGCGGATATCCGGCTGCGGGATGTTGCCAAGATTAGCCGATCGTTTCGGGATCGCGAGGCTATAACCCGGGTCAACGGCCGGGAGAGTGTGGAACTGGAGCTGTTCAAGGAGGCGGACGCCAACCTCGTCACCGTTTCGAGGCTCGTGCACAACCGAATCTACGGCCTTCCGGAGCAACGCGACTACATAAGAACACGGGCAGAGAAAAAGACGGACGAGGCGGCGGAGGAGACCGAGGAGGAGGAAGAAGAAGAGGACAAGACAAAAGACTCGGCGAAGATTCTGAAAGAGAAGAAGCGCGAGGCGGCGGTGCGCACCATGGAGCATCTGCGTCTTACCGACTTCATCACCCACCAGCTCCCGCCCGACATGGAGCTGGAGGTTCTTTCCGATCAGTCGGTCTTTATCGTCAACTCCATCGATGAGGTTCAAAAGAGTGCACTGATCGGGGGGGCGATGGCCATACTCGTGCTCTTCCTGTTTCTGCGAAACGTGATGCACACCTTCATCGTTGGCATTACGATTCCGATCTCGATCATCGCCACTTTCGCTCCGATGCACATCTTCGACGTTTCGCTCAACATCATGTCGCTCGGCGGACTTGCTCTCGGTATAGGCATGCTGGTGGACAATTCGATTGTGGTGCTGGAGAGCATTTTCCGTTGCCGCGAGGAAGGCGACGATCTGGTAAACGCAACGATCAGAGGCACAGGCGAAGTAGGTAGCGCCGTATTCGCATCGACGCTGACCACGATTGCCGTGTTTTTCCCGATCGTGTTCGTCGAGGGTATTGCGGGTCAGGTGTTCGGGGACATGGCTTTGACCGTGGTATTCTCGCTTACGGCATCCCTGGCCGTGGCTTTGTTTTTCATACCGATGCTCGCCTCCCGCCGAATCAAGGATTCCGATTCGCCAGGTTCTTTGGGTGTGCAACGGACCGACTTCCTCAAGCTCAAATCGATGGAGCGGGCACGCAGTGCGCTGGCCGATCACGAGGTGAGTTTGCTTGTGCGGCTCGGGCGCGGTGCAGGATCTGTGCCCTACCTGTTATATGAACTCGTGTGGAGGGTTCTGCTGGCCACGGTAACCATTGTCGTCGCCCTGCTCAAGGTGGTGGTCATGGTGGTCTTCGAGCTGTTGTGGTGGGTGGCCAAACCGCTCGAAAAAATTTGGATCAAGCCCGATCGTACCTTCCAGGCTGTTGTGGTTGGCTGGTGCGAGTCTGCAAGACTAGGGCGCTGGGCTTTCTTCGACCGGCTGTGGCCCGACATCCTCACGATGGGCGCCGCCACTTCATTGTCCAACTCTATGCAGGCCTACTGTCGTTGGATTGCCGGGCCGCGATGGCTGTGGGTGGTCGCACGCGCCATCACGTTTCCGCTCGCTCTCACCTACCTCTTGGTGAGGTTCGTCTTTCAAACGGTCGTTCGCCTGATAGGCATCGTCTTGTTGACGCTCATTCTGCTGGTTGCGCTGGTTCTCCTGTCGATCTTCTTCTTGTTAGGTCTGGTGCTTCTGCCCTGCGTGACCCCAATTGGTCGTTTTCGAGTTTCTGTTCGACAAGGTGCAGCGGGCGTACCCGTCTCTGTTGCGATGGGCGCTGCGCCAACGGTTTTTGGTGGTGGCGGCAGCTGTTGCCTGTTTCGCCCTGTGTTGGTTTCAGATGGTTCCGCATTTAGGCCGCGAGTTGATCCCTCAAGTCCATCAGGGAGAATTCAATCTCGAGGTGGCGTTGCCGGTGGGTTCTCCATTGAACAAGACGGCGGAGGTGCTTGGAAAGATCGAAACAGTGGTTATGGAGCAACCGGAGGTGATGCGGGTAACCACCACCGTTGGTGCTGACAAAACCGCCACCACGAAAGCGGAAGAAGGAGAACACTCTGGCAGGTTGACCTTGCGCTTGAACGAAGGGTCCGACGCTCGCGTGGAGCACGACCTCATTCAGCGACTGCGAGCCCTGTTGCGCGATTTGCCCGAAACCGACATCGAGGTCTCACATCCGGCCCTGTTCAGCTTCAAGACACCAATAGAGCTGGAGATTCGCGGTCATGACCTGCATCTTCTGCGCCGGTTGAGCCAGCAGGCGGTAGAGATGCTTTCCACGCTGCCCGGGATCGTGGACGTGAAGTCGTCGTTGAAATCGGGCAATCCGGAGCTTCAGATCAACTACAATCGGGAGCGATTGGCGGGGTACGGACTCAACATGCGCACCGTGGCCGAACTCGTGCGCAACAAGGTTCAGGGAAAGGTTGCCACGGAGTTTCGGGAGGAGGAGCGCCAGGTTAGGATTCTGGTGCGACTCCAGGAAAAGGATCGCTTGGGCATTGAGGAACTCAATCGCCTGGTGGTGAATCCCAATGGCGAGGTGCCGATTCCGCTAGGGGCCATCGCCGAGATCAACGTCAGCGAGGGTCCCAGCGAAATCCGTCGCATAGACCAGCAAAGGACAGCACTGATCACGGCGAACATTCGTGACATCGATCTGGGGACCGCGTCGCAGAACATCGTTACCGCCCTGCGCCAGGGGATGGATTTTCCGCTCGGTTTCTCCTACCTGATCAGCGGACAGAAGCGCGAGATGGAGACCTCTCTCAGCAGTCTCTTCGTCGCGCTGGCGCTGGCGATATTTCTGGTGTACATCGTAATGGCCAGCCAGTTCGAGTCACTGATTCATCCCTTCGTGATCATGTTTACGGTGCCCCTGGCTCTTGTGGGTGTGGTCGCGGTGGCTCTACTTCGCCGAAATTGCCTTGAGTATTGTCGTGTTTCTGGGACTCATAATGCTCGCCGGAATTGTCGTGAACAACGCCATCGTCCTGGTGGATTACATCAACACCTTGAAACAAGCCGGCCTGGAGCATATGGAGGCGATCGTTCAAGCGGGCACAGTCCGCCTGCGCCCCATATTCATGACCACCCTGACTACCATATTGGCATTGCTGCCGATGGCTCTAGGGTTGGGAGAAGGAGCGGAGATTCGCACGCCGATGGCGCTCACCGTAATCGCCGGCCTTACCAGCTCTACCTTTCTCACCCTGATCGTGATCCCTACCGTTTATTCCTTGGTCGATCGCCGACGATAGTGGCCCCCGCCCGTGGGGCTGGTCTGTTACCAGCAATGCCTGAATCGCGCAAGTATCTTCTTCCTCGAATTTCCGTAGAACGTCCGGTCTCAGTAGTCATGCTTCTGGTTGCTGCTTTGGTGGTGGGTTATATCGCCTACAGCCGGATCCCGCTGAATCTTGTTCCCGACGGGATCGAGTCCGATCGCTTGTTCATATGGGTGAGTTTGGGGGTATCCATTTAACCGGAGTTACCATATGTTCAGTGCATGGCGTATCCTCGCGCTGGCAAGCACTACCCGGGCTCGGTTGGCGAGTTTCAAGCCTGGTTTCGAACCGATGCGGACTGCCTGGACTACCTCGAATGGCTGCGGTGGCCCGACGGCTTCGTCTGTCCGAGTTGCGGCCACGAAGGCGGTTGGCGCTTGGGCGATGGCCGCTTCATGTGTCCGGCGTGTTCGACACGCAGTTCGGTGACGGCCGGTACGATCTTCGATCGGACGCGGACACCCTTGACGATATGGTACACCGCCTGCTGGCTGTTCGCCACCGGTAAAGACGGGATCTCGGCGTTGAGCTTGAAGCGAGTACTGGAGATCAGCTCCTACCAGACTGCCTGGGCCATGCTGCACCGCCTGCGGTCGGTGTTGGTACGTCCCGGTCGGGATCTGCTGAGCGGGACGGTACAGGTGGACGAGACCTACATCGGCGGCGCCGAGCCTGGGCTGGCCGGTGGCCGCGCTAGGGGCAAGAAGGTGCTGACCGGTATCGCAGTTGAGGTTCATGAGCCGAGAGGATTGGGGCGGTGCCGCATGTCGCCACTGGCCGATGCCTCTGCCGAGACCTTGCACGCGTTCGTGATGGATCACGTCGAGCCGGGCTCGACGATCATCACCGACGGGTGGCCCGCTTATCAGGGACTGGCTCAGCTCGGCTACGAGCACGATCGGCGCAGCCAGGGCGCGGCCCGCGCTCGGGGCGATGATCCCAACAAGCTGTTGCCCGCCGTGCACCGCGTTGTCTCACTGGCCAAGCGGTGGCTGCTGGGAACGCATCAAGGGGCCGCCGACAGTACCCACATGAGCCACTACCTCAACGAGTTCGTGTTCCGCTTCAATCGCCGCCGCTCCCGCAGCCGCGGCATGGTGTTTTATCGCGTGCTCGAGCTGGCCGTGGCCCACGAGCCGATGCGTTTCCAGGATCTCATTGCCAGCCGACGGCCGAGGAAGCTGCCCCCCGAGCCGCCCAAACGGCGAGGGCATCCCACGAGCCTGGAACGCCCAGGGGCAAACCGGCCGTGGCGGTCGGCGGCCGAACACTGATGGGGGTCGCGACGCACTCCGGTTAAATGGATACCCCCATGGGTGAGTTATCCCAACGCGACGCCCATCGAGGTGGAGCGCAAGGTAACGCTGCCTATCGAGGAAGCCCTCGCCACCGTAAGCAGGGTCAAGCGGATCCAGGCGAGCAGCAACCGTGGGGGCGCATCAGTCACTCTCGAGTTTCTACCAAGCACGGACATGGATCAGGTATATGCCGAGGTTAGGGATCGCCTCGATCGAGTGCGGCCGGAACTCCCCGAAGCCGTGGAGCAGGTCCGTGCACGTCACTGGGATGCCAACGACAGCCCTATCATGTGGATGGGCGTTACCTTCGACGCGGACATTATCGATCCGGCTTTTCTGATGGAAAACTACGTGCAGCCTGCACTCCAGCGACTGGATGGCGTCGGACAGGTCGAGGTGTGGGGCGATGGCCGGCCCGAGGTGCTGATCGAGATCGATGAAGATCGAGTCAGAGGGCACGGGATCGATCTCTTTACCGTTGTGCGAAACCTGCGCAGCCAGAACTTCGCCCTTGCCGGGGGGCGGGTTCGCGAAGGGGGACGCAGACTGATGGTGCGCTCGGCCGGCAGGTTCGAATCGGTGGATCAGATTCGGGACACCGTAGTCGACCCACGGCACAATCTGCGGCTGGCCGATATCGCCAGAATCGAACTGGGCAGGGTCAGAAGCTCGTGGACGAACCACGTCAACGGCAATCAGTCCCTCGGCATAGGCATCTGGCGCACCTCGGGAGCCAATCTGGTGCAGGTAACCCGCCAGGTGCACGAAACTCTTGACCGTGTACTGGCCCGACCCGAATTGCAGGGCATCGATGTCGAGGTGTTTTGGGATCAAGGTAAACATGTGCGCGAGTCGGTAGACAACCTGAAAACCTCTGGCCTTTGGGGCGGCCTGTTCGCCGCCCTGGTGCTGCTTTTCTTCCTGCGCGCGCTGCGCATGACCCTCATCATTACGCTTGCCATACCGCTGTCTATTCTGGTTACCATAACCGCGCTCTATTTCGTCGGATGGTCCTTGAATCTGGCCACCATGATGGGACTCATGCTCAGTCTCGGTCTGGTCGTCGACAATGCCATCGTGATCGTTGAGAACATCTACCGCAAGCGCCAGATAGGAGCCAATCCCCGCAACGCTTCGATCGAGGGTACCGGGGAAGTCAGCCTCGCCGTTACCATGGCCACCTTGACTACGGTTGTGGTTTTCCTGCCCCTCATGCTGATGAGCGACGACGAGCGTTTTTCGTTTTGGATGATTCGCATAGGTATGCCGGTAATAGTGGGACTGGTCGCCTCCCTGATCATAGCCATGATCTTCATTCCCGTGGCGGCCCAACGGCTTCCCGTAGAAGAAGGAAAGGAAGATTCCCGTTTTTTGACCTGGCTGCAGGAGCGGTATCTACGCTCTCTGAAGTGGGTCCTCCGTCATCGACTCGACACCCTCATCATGGTGCTTCTGGCCATGGCGAGTATCCAGGTCCCGTTGGCCGGCATGAAGAAAACGGATGAAGGACGAGGCAACTCGCGGCGGCTGCGATTGGACGTCGAGATTCCCAGCGGGCAGACCCAGTTGCAGGCCGATCGATTTGTCGCCACGGTCGAGGACTCCTTGATCAACCACATCCACGAATATCATGTAAAGGTGGTGAGGACCTGGTACCGTACCGGCCACGCCACCTTCGAGCTTCTCTTCAGGGAGGAAGAATCGTTGGATTGGTATCGCGTTGCGTTTGATAATCTGGCCATAAGATTGGGTTTCAAAGAAAAGGAATTCCTTACCTACAAGGAGATCGCCGCTGATCTGAAGCAGCGCCTACCGCTGGAACCGGGAATGATCCTGCGTATCGACCGCGAAGAGTCTGGACAGGAGGCTTCGGTGAATCTGAATCTCTACGGAGAAAACACCGAGACGCTGGTCGGTCTGGCGTCAGAGGTTGAGCGCCGTCTGGACGATGTGCCCGGGTTTCTTTCGGTTCAGACCGACATCGAGAGGGGAAGTCCTGAGGTACAGATCCGACTGGATCAGGACCAGATTCGCCTGCACGGCCTCGATCCCCGGGCCATATCGAGCAGCATCGCATACCGTATGCAGGGGACCGTCGTGAGCACCTTTCAAGTGGTGGATGAGGGCAGAGAGGTGAATATTCGCATGTGGGCGGAGGAAGGGGACCGGGAGAGCATCGAACAGTTGCGAAAGCTTACCTTCACCACGGCCGCTGGTGGAGAAATACCTCTCGAGGCGCTGGGAAGATTCTACGTCAGCCGCACCCTGAACAATATTCCGCGAGAGAATCGTCAAACGGTGCTTCGGATAACCGCGACCGCGGACAAGGATGATGCGAAGTCGCTGTTCGAGGAGATGGATAGCGCCATGGACGGGTTCGAGCTGCCCCGCGGTTATCGCTGGGATAAAGGGGCGCGGTATCTGCGCATGGAGGAAACCGATCGCTCCCAGAAGTTCGCAGTCATCATGGCGGTAATATTCGTTTTTCTGTTGATGGGAGTGTTATTCGAGTCGTTCGTCCTTCCCCTTTCGGTAATCGTGGCGATTCCGTTTTCCTTCCTCGGTGTATTCTGGACCCTGTATCTGACCGACACCGACTACGAGTTCCTGGCGGTAATCGGCACAGTGATTCTGATCGGTGTCGTGGTCAACAACGCCATCGTGCTCATCGATCTGGCTAATCGGCTGCGGGCGGAGGGGGTCGCTCGTTTCGATGCACTCTTGGAAGCCGGGAAACATCGATTCCGACCGATCCTCATGACCACATTCACCACTGTTTGCGGCTTGATCCCCATGGCGGCGGGAAACGCCAAAATGATAGGCATGCCGTACGCTCCCCTTGGCCGGACGATGATTGGCGGCCTGCTGGCATCGACGGTGTTGACGCTGGTTATCGTTCCGCTTTGCTACACCTTCTTCGACGATCTGCGCATTCTCGCGCGCCGCATCGCCACAACCGCCTCCGGATCAACTCGAGTCTCGGCCGCAGTCGATGAACCGGTTGGCTGACCTCTCTCGTCATCTGCTGAGCAGCACCAAGCTGTAATACTCCGACGAGCAGCCTTTAGACCTCCGTGCAACCTCGGCGAGTCGGTGCTGAATGGGATAACGCGCATCGAGAATGGGTGGCAATGGGGTGCTCGCTCTTGCCGCGAAGAGAATGGGTGAGGGCAGCGGTTTCCGTTGGTGAAACAGATCGCTGCTATCGCGAAAACGCGGGTCGGCGACCGTGTGAATCTCCCAGTCCTGGTCGGTATAATACGCAACCCCGAAGGTCACCGCGTACTGATTGCTCACCAGCGGAGCACTCCCGAGACCGCTTTGAGAGACTACCGTTTCCATTCTTGCGACCCAGTCCTCCCATCCGTGGTATTCACAGACGCGCTCGGTCCACGACCGCGCGCTCTCGCGCTCGCGGTCGGGTGCCGATACGAGTTTTCTATAGCTGCTATTCAGGAACACCACGGCATCAGTCTGGGCGAACACCGAAGCCAATACGGGAAACTTCAGCAGAGCGGCAATCAACAGGGTCGGTACCAGGCTCGTGACCAGGGTCAATCGTAGGAATGTGACGCCGATGCCACGGCGGTAGGCGCGAGGATCGAACGCAAGCGGCCACAGGGCGAGAAAAGCAGGAAGGATCCAGTTGCCCTTTATTTGTCCGCGATCGAGTGCGAAGAAGGCGAAGGCGCCAATGATACAAACGGCAGGCAGAAGAAACAGAGCCAGATCGCGATCGAGGTTTCTTCGCAATTTCTGGGCTGTGTGCAATAGGGATCGGTAGAGCATCCACAATAACAACGGCGAGACAAAAAAGATCGGGTTGGCCAGGAAGATCAGACCCTGGATCGCGGGATTACTGTTCGGTGCGATTTGCGACAGAGTGCCGAGCGTCATAGGTAGGTGAAACAGGGTCTCTACTTGCACGGCCACCATGGGAGAAACCACAAGCAGGAACGAAAGCAACGCGATGGCGCAATACCTGGGACCGTGGGAGAGCAAAAGCCAAAGGAGCAGGCCGGCGGCGAGGAATGAGCCTGAATATTTGCACAGAACCGCCATGCCAGCCAACATGCCGATCGCGGCCAGGTGGGCTACCGACAACCGGCGGCGCCAAGCGACCGTGCGCTCCAGAGTGAGCAACCAGAAAAAGATGAGGAACCCATCGGGATGCAGATAGGAGCTGGTATGCCATGTCCAATGGCAGGTGGCAAACACCGTCGCCCCCCAAACACAATGCTTCGCGTCCAACTCTGATCTTTTGCCCAGAAGGTAGACCAGGAGCACCGATCCGCTGCCCATCAGGACCGACCCGAGGCGGAGCATCGTTTCGCTGCCGGGAAACAGAAAATTCAGGAGCTTTATTGCGGCCAACGGAATCAGGGCGTAGGACGCATCCAGGTGCTGACTCCAGTACCAATAGGCCGCTTCATCCTTGCCCAACTCCACACCCCCTACGAACCAAAGTTTCACCAGAGCGTGAAGCAGAAGCCCCGTCAACAACAGGACGCGACTTCGATTGACGGCCCCAATGGCTCCAAGTATATTCAAGATTCTATCTACGTAACGGGAGCGAAACGATGGCCGAGGAGCAAGAAGACCTACTCAAGAATCTGCAAGAAAAAAATCTGGAGATGACCCTCTTCAGGGAGCGCAAGATTTTTTTGTGGTCGGACGTAAACGACGAGTCGGCCAAGGCGGTCGTCACGAGGCTCCTCGCTCTGGAATCCGAAGACGCCGGCAAGGAGATCATGC
The DNA here is from genome assembly GCA_965217095.1 of Candidatus Latescibacterota bacterium. Classification (GTDB taxonomy): domain Bacteria; phylum Latescibacterota; class UBA2968; order UBA8231; family UBA8231; genus CAYNZV01. The sequence goes on along the minus strand of OZ244235.1, from coordinate 2,157,855 downwards.
TTTATATCAACAGCCCCGGCGGCTCGGCCTCGGACGGAATGGCGGTCTACGACGCCATGCAGGCGATTCGGTCGCCTGTTTCCACCATCTGTATGGGCATGGCAGCCAGCATGGGATCGGTGCTTCTTGCAGCCGGCGAAAAGAATCGCCGCTTCGCCTGGCCGCACGCACGTATCATGATTCACCAACCGCTGATCATGGGAACGGTGACCGGCACCTCCACGGATCTGGATATTCGGGCGAAAGAGATCGTACGCCTGCGGGACGAAATCAACGAAATCTACGCCGAGCACACCGGGCAGGAGATCGACAAGATCTCCAATGACACCGACCGTGACTTCTTCATGTCTGCCGACGAAGCAAAAGAGTACGGGCTGATCGACGACATCATCACCACCACGGCCCCCTCAAGAAACGGAAAATAGCCCCCGAAGTACGACAGCCTTCTATTTCTGGCAGCTTGTGCAATAGAAACTGCTGCGGCCGGCCAGAACTCGATTCCGTATCGGGCTATCGCAAACCAGGCAGTTTTCGTCGGCTCTTCCGTAGACCGCCAGATGCTGCTGGAATCGTCCTCCCTCCCCGGATCCTTTGTAATCGTTTACGGTTGTGCCTCCCGCTTCGACCGCCTCCGCAAGAACCTGTTTGATCTCGTCCACCAGCAACTGGAGGCGCCGCCGACTCAATCGTTTGCCCTGTATCGTCGGTCTTATGCCAGCCCGGAATAGCGCTTCGTTGGCATAGATATTTCCGACCCCGGCAACGATCCTGCTATCCATGATCAGGTTCTTGATAGGGCGCGATCTATGCTTGCAGAACGAGTGTAGATAGTCACCGTCGAATTCCGCTTGCAGTGGTTCGACCCCTAGATCGCATAGGTAAGGGCAGGAGGTTTCTTCGCCCGGCTTTAGCACCAGCAGCAGGCCGAAACGACGGGGATCGTTGAAAACGAGCGTGGGACCGCGATCCAGATAGAAGATCGCATGATCGTGCAACTCGCCTCCGTCTCTGAAAAGCAGATTCCCGCTCATCCCAAGGTGAACCAGGAGGGAGCTTCCATCGTCCAGCGGTAAGATCAGGTATTTGGCGCGCCGGCGCGCCTGCAAAAACCGCCGCCCTGCGAGCTCCAAAAGGCGGTCTTCGGGAAGCGGTTCGCGAAGGGGCTTTCCAGAGATGTCGACAGAGATGATCGTGCGGCCCATCAGATGCCGGGCCATGGCGGAGCGAACGGTCTCGACTTCGGGGAGTTCGGGCATGGGCAAGAATAATATCAGCCGTCCCCGTCGTCGTCAATCGGCGTGTTGTGGGCGCAATTAGTCTGATTTAGCTTACAAAATTCCTCCGGACAAACCTCGGGAGTAGATAATGGATCTATCGAAACAACCGCCACGGAGGCCTACCAACACCCGCATGGTGGGGATAGTGGGCCTCGCAAGAATGACCGACAAAGCCCGGGCAGATCGAGATGAGACGCTCGGCGAGTACAAATACGGAGCCAACTCCGGGCTCGATCGGGAGGTGTTGGAATTCATCGAAATGCAGCCCGACGAGTTTGCAGATCTCGCCTCAGAGCTGGATGACGAGGCGCTCGAGTCGGAAATCACGGAACGGTTGCAGAGGTCGGGCGAGGAGATCGCATCGTTCAATCGGGGGTACCTCGAGCTCGAGCCTCAGGACGATCTCCATCGCCGACTGCTGAAGGAGCGGGTGGCCAGGTATGCACCGGGGAGCACCGAAATCACGACGGTGCTACAGTCCATCGAATTGGACGATTGGGGTTCCTTCCGCGATCGCGATTTGACGCAGCGCCCACCACGCAGCCCTTATCTGCGCTCCGTCGCGGAGGTTGTAACCCTGGCCAGGATGGCAGACAAAGCCCGCGCCTTCAAGATCGGCAAGATCGGCGACTACAAGTATGGCGAGAACTCAGGCTTTGACCGCAGGGCGATGGAATTCCTATGAATCGACGTCGACGCGTTCACCGAGGCGGCCTACGAGAACCCGAACGATGGCGAGCTGGGAGAATGGGTGCGCTCGCAAACACATCGAGCAGTAACGGAGATTTCGATCTTCAATGCGGAACGCACCCGATTCGGCTTACCCGGGCAGGGCCGAGAGCGGTTGAACCTGCTGCGCTCGCGATTGTGTCCGGAGCGAGTCGAGATCGATCGTGTTTTCGATCTGATCGACTATGACGACCAGAACAGCTTTGGGATCGTAGACCTTAATCGCCGGCCGCCCAGAAGTCCATTTGATACCGGGGTCTGCGGTCTGACCGGACTGGCTCGGATGATCGACAAAGCCAGGGCGGTCCGGTCCGATACCCTAGGCCAGTACTGGTTTGGCGACGAGTCGGGCATCGACCGGGCCGTACTGGAGTTTCTCGGCCTGACTCAGGACGAGTTTTTGGAAGGGTTGGACAACGGAGAAACGGACGAAGCGATGGCAGGATGGCTGGGAGCGCGATTGAACAAACCAGAAGAGGAGATCGTCGAATTCAATCGAGAGCTGCAGAACCGCGGGCCATCCAACGAGGGGCAATGGCGATTTCTCCGCAACGCGGTTGCCCATCTCGATTCAACCCGAAACGACATACAGAGCTTCACCGCTTTGACCTTGCTGGATGATCAGATCTATTTCGCTCGATTCAGGGCGCCCGTCTGATACCGACACTTCAATGAATAGTGCTGACTACCTGCGCTCCCTTTTCGGCTGCAAGGGACGTAAAGCGGTCGTCACCGGAGCATCCAGCGGACTCGGACGAGAAATGGCGAGGGCGCTGGTCGGTGCGGGCGCGGACACGCTGATCGTAGCCCGGAGGTCCGAACGTCTCGAGTCGCTCGCTGCGGAGCTGGAAGATCTCGAGGGCCGTGTGTTTACATGTACTGCCGATCTTTCGGATCGGGGCGACATCGCTAGGGTGGCCGATTGTGCGACCGCCCATCTCAGAGGATGCGATATTCTAGTGGCAAATGCGGGGATCGCCGACCGGGCACGATTGGAAGAAATGCAGGAATCCAGGTTCAATGACGTTGTCGATCTCAACGTCACATCCCAATGGTTGTTGGCCAAAGCGCTCTTTCCCCTCCTCTCAAAATCAGGCTCAGGCCGCGTCATCAACATCGCTTCGGTCCACGGGATGGGTGCCGCACCGATTGACGGTTTGGGCGCCTATACGGTGAGCAAGCATGCCTTGGTAGGGCTCACCAGATCTCAGGCGGTGGAGTGGGCGGAGTTTAGAGTCACCTCAAACGCCATCGCCCCAAGCTACTTCGAAACAGAGATGACCAGCTCACTGCTGGCCAACAAGAAAGCGAACACGACTCTTGACTCGTTGACCCCACAGCACCGGTTCGGCCATCCAACTGAGTTGGCGACGGCCGTGCTCTTTCTGGCTTCCCAGTCAAGCGGCTACGTCAATGGAGCCATCGTGCCGGTCGACGGCGGCTGGACGGCGTGGTAAGAAGTGATTCTTGCAGCGTGCAATAATCCCGGTATCCCCGAAGGAACGCATGGACGAGCTTTTTGTTGCACAGACTCATCGACCTGAGCATATCGCCGACATCGATCTGGAGTCGATGACGCCCTTTCATCGGGGTCTCATGGTCATTCCGGGGTTCGTCACCCAATTCATTGAGGCGTTCGAGGGTGAGACGGTGAAGGTTGTATGCCTCCGTCAGGCGACATCGCCGTGCGAGGACGCAGATCCCTGGTTGGATGTTGCCGCCGGCAGCGACGTCGTGCGGCGAACCGTATATCTGTGCGGCGAGGAGAGCTCTCGCCTCTACGTCGTTGGGGAATCCCGCATGGCACTCGATCGTCTGCCGCCCACCCTTCGCGCTGGGATCGAGTCCCAACAAGCGGGATTGGGTCAGCTCTTGCAACAGAGTGGCGCCGAGACCCATCGCGAGCTGCTCTGGTACGGAGAGGAAGTCCTCGAGGAGATTCCAGGGATTCGGCAGTTCGCTGGTAACAGATGCGCCAGCCGAAGTTTCCGTCTCGTCCACGGCGGGAAGCCATTCATGGTGCTGAACGAGCGTTTCCCGCTCGATTCCAACCTCAGAACGAAATGAGGTGACTATCCCTCCCAGGTACCGCCTGCTCAGGTTTCCGTCTGTAGAACTCTGTCTCGCTGCGACAACCTGGTTGGTATGGTACCTGATCAGCTGCATCGACGTGGATGTGGCCGCGTCTCGCATGGTGTTGGAGCTAGTCGTTGTCAATCCGCATTGGCAGCCAACCTGGCTTGTTCTGCCCTGGTTGTTGGGTATTGGTGGAATCATCATCGCGCATGCGCGCTTAGGTGACAAGGCGGCTGCCGGACTAGCTATCCGGGTCCGGCAGATGACGGTATTGTGTGCTGCCTCCAGCGCTGTTAAACTGCTTTCGCTTTGGGATCTGCCAACCTATCTGCTGCCTTTTATCACCTTCCTCTGGTCGCCCCATTGCACGTGGGCACTCGGTCTTTCCTGGCTTCTCTACCTACATCTTCCGGCGGTCGGGAAGGAAAACGCGAATCTCCTCACGCCAATGCGCGCGTCACTGGTCGCTCTGGCGATCGCCCTATCTGCCTACGGCGCTTACACTTTCTACTTTTGCCAGGTAACTCTCCTGCACGGGGACGAAGGCCAGTACCTGCGCGGGACGCAAAGTCTTTTGCGGGACGGCGACATGGACTTGGCCAACAATCTCGACGATCACCACATCGCCGAGTTCCACAACCTGAGATTCGACGTGCACAAGGCTTCCTCTTCGCCTCCGGGGAAGGTCTATTCGGTGCACCCGATCGGACTCTCCGTGCTGCTCATGCCGTTCTACGAACTCGGATTGAGCTGGTGGGGAAATCCCCGCCTGTCCTGTGCGCTGGCGATGACCGGCATCGCCGCAGGGTGTGTCTCTCTCTGTCTCCTATGGCTGCTGCGACTGGGCATCAGACCCTGGGTCGCATGGCTATCGACCGCAATCCTCGCGGGTTCCGCCCCGCTGTTTCTGTTCAGCAATCAGCTTTTCCCCGACGTTCCGGCCCTCTTCATTTTCTTGGTTCTACTCGTGGCCACGGCGCACTGGCAGCAACCAGGCGGAGGATATCGCCCCATGAGGGGACCGGAACCACTATGGATCGGACTATTGGCGGCGCTCCTGGCTGCGCTTCCCTTTCTGCACCCGAGGTTCGCGCCTATCGCACTTGCGGGGGGTGGGCTTCTCATCCTGCAGACATGGTACTCCCCGAGGCGAAATCTGTGTTTCGGAGTCTTGGGCATCGTGGCGCTGTGCGGACTCTACGGAATCGTTTCCTTCAACTACGCATTCAGTGGAGATTGGATGGGTCCGTTCCGGCCTGGAAACGCGTGGGAAAAGGGTGCGCTCAATCTTTCCACCTGGTCCGTTTCGCTGCCGGGGCACTGGTTCCACGTGCGCAAAGGCATCGCCAACTCGGCGCCGATATTCCTGCTGAGCCTGGCCGGTTTGGTGATTCTCGCGCGCTTCCGGGACCGCCGCTTCGCCCTGGCCGTTGGAATCTACGTCGTCTCGGCGATGGTCAACGGGCTGCATACGGACTGGGGTTTCGGGTTCTGCTACCCCGCCCGCTTTCTATTGACCGCCTTGCCCGCGTTGGTCTTGTGCCTGGCGATTGCTCTAGAGGTGATCCGCCACCGAAACGTTGGGTTTTTTCTGGCGCTGATAGCGCTTGTCATTGGCGCGGACGGTTTGCTCGATACCATCGCGATACCGGAAACGGGGTACGATGGGTACAACCTGGCGAACCGCTCGATCAACCTCTACTATCCGTGGCACGTTCACTTCTATTCGGCCTCTCACACCAATGCATATCTGTGGGATCTGCTCAATTGGGGTCTGTTGGGGTTCGGTGCTATCTACCTCCTGATCGCCGACCGCATCGCGCATCGCGGGCGGCGCGTGGCATGCCTCGTCGCTATCTGCGTAGTGGTGTTCCTGTGGGGCCGCGCGGAGACACTGGGGTCCCGCTTGAAGGCAGCGGTATTGCCAGACCTACCCAATATAGACTTTGCGCGAAACGGAGAGCCCCTGCCCAGCATGGTGCGCTCGACACTGGTGCACCGCGACGTGGAGCACACGGGTGAACGACTCGAAGGCCGCCAGTTCGCGGCGGTCGCCGGCAAGCATTCTGCCGGATTGTTGACCTCGACCTACATGCCGTTTCTGCAGCCCGGACGCTATCGCATATTTCTTCCCGAGGTCATCGCACGCTCTCAGTCCGGGCAGGCCCCGGGACATCTGCTGTTCTCCTTGCGAATGACGGTACCCGCGGTCTCTTCGTTTGAACGCCGTACTACGAAACCCCTCAACCCTCAAGCGGGCGGCCAGTGGGAGACGAGCTTTTCCATTCGGCGGCCGTGGCTCGGTTACACGCACATTCTCTTCTCTGGCGAAGGCGATCTCTCGCTGGAGCGGATAAACCTTGACTATCATCCCGGCTTGCCCAAAGTCATCTACGACCCGGTACAGCGATTCTCCGAACCGACATCGACGGCTGCTGGCAATGGCATGGCCGTTGTCGAACCCTTTTCGGGACTCGAGCCAGGTGAGTACGTGGTGCGTTATGAACTTCAGGGAAACGTTTGGGCCAGTTGGACCGAGAAGCGGCCTAGGCCAATCAGTCTGGCGGTTTTCGTGGTTCCGGGTTCTGACCCGGGACCACCCGGGAAACAGATCGAGGACTGGTTCGCGCAGGACAGGGAGCTCTTGGAGACCGCAAAGCGGAACGAACTGCTGCGGCCCCTCGCCGAGAGTATTCAAGCCCCCTGGTGGGTCTCTATGCCCTGGCTCGGAAAACAGGCGTTCGAACTGGAGTTCCAAGTCGAAAAGAGGTCCAACGCCTGGTTCCTCGCCAAATACTCAGGTAGCGGCTCCGTTCAAACCCATGCTATTGATCTGAGCCGTCGCCAGACGTATTGACCCCGGGTCATCACGCGGCATCCGGGTGCAACCTACTACTTCACAAGAGCTATCTTGGCTGAGGTTTGAAGCGAACCCTGGCGCAGTTGAAGGAGGTATACGCCCGAGCCCACCGTCGTTCCCGTTTGGTCGAGTCCGTTCCAGACAACTGTTTGTGGCCCGCTCGTCGCGTAGCCAGCTTTGAGGATATTCAGGCGACGTCCTAGCAGGTCATACACCGCCAGCTCCATCGGCCGGTTGGCTATGGCCTCGAAGACGATCGAAACCTCGGCGTTGAACGGATTCGGATAGACCGCACTGAGTAGGAATCTTCCTGGCAGGGAGGCCGCGACATCTTCGACCGCGGTTGCCGTCGACCGCTCTCTCATTACCGCAATGTCGGACGGCGGCAAGCCGGTGGAGATCGGTCCGGCGATCAAAACATTGGTGGAGACATCGTAGATGAGAAGACCGGCGGGGCTGCTACCGTCGAAGGTGCCGGTGTCTGCCACTACGAGCCGGTTGCCGTCGGCGGCAATGGACGGAATGAAGCCGGTAGAATGGCCGACAAGGGGTTCGCCAACTGCCCCCGATGTGAGATCGAACGGCACAACGTGATTGGCAAAGCTGGCGTCCGAAACCACGACGTACCCTTGAGTGGGACTGACCAGATCCAGGGCGCCAACGTCGCCTCCAAGGTCACCTTCGGTCACTACCAATCCTCTGCTCGTCCCCGCGGACACGTCGATAACTTCGATGCCGCCCTCCGTGTCAAGGAAAGCTGCGGTTTCGGATACGAACAACTGATTCTCCAAGGCCACCAGAGAGAGCGGGTTGCCCGCGGCCAACGTCCAACCCTGCACTCCGTCGCGGTTGGGGTCCATATCGACCACTTGGTCTGTTGTGATGTCGACAACTACGATGAGACCCTGGGGAGCGGGGGCGAAAGTCGAGGTGTTGAGCAGCTGGCAAGCTATGTACAGGCGCGAGCCGACGACCGCCATCTCAGCCATTTCCGGGAGGCCGTCCTCATCGCCGAATAGCGAGAGGTCTACAGTCCCCAATTCGCGACCGTCTCGAGGATCCACGATCAGAAGCTCCGTCATCGCCAGCCGGGATACGTAGGCTTTTGATTCGGAGACCACCTCGATATCGTAGGGGTTGGAGCCGTTGCCCACCGAGAACTGCAACTCTGGCCGGCGCAGATCACCAGGGTCGAGCACCAGGATGTTGTCCTGCCCCAAGCGATTGATTACGTAGATCTTTCCCCGCTGAAACCGCGCCACGGCATCTCCGTGAATGGTGAGGAGGTTAACCTCAGCCTCCTCGGCTCCTGCCTCCAGGAAGGCCGTGCTCCCGGTTTCGAAGTTGGTCGTCGTGACAAACAATGGGGATTGCCCGAATCCGGCACCGGCGGCGATCAATCCGGCCAGGATGATACACCATAACGTGGACGTGCGATTCACTGTGATCCTCCCCTTGTGAACAGTGACGATGGACAGAATACGGTGCGGGGGCTGAAGGATCGGCAGAAAACCACTGAACCGAGGGAGCAAACAAAAAAACCCAACCACTAGCGCGGCCGGGCACGTCCCGAATGCGGTGGTTCACCTTTCTTCCGAAGGCTCGCACATCGGCTCTGGCAGGTCTCCTGGCTTCCGGCATCCTCCAGCTACCCCTTCCCGGCTTGCACCAGTGGGTTCGACGTTGCCGTCGATGCAGACGGAGCGTCCCGATGAACGGGACGGCCGGTCACAGTGGCGGGACCGCGGCAGATTTTCACTGCCTGCCCTATTCTCCAGACACTGACCGCGAAAACTGTGGGCGGTCGGTGGTCCGGCACCTGAACCGGTACTCTGTATATCAGTTAAATGCGCGCCGGGGATCGATCCACGACACGCAATGCAAGATTAGCCAATCGCCGTCATGTGCGCAACTTGAAAAGGCGGAGTCAACGCGAACCGCGCACTGACTCCGTGTTACGGTTTTGGTTGACATTAGGTCGGCTCGCCGCGTTGGCGACTATCAACCTGAACGAGACGCTCTTCTTCTAGGATGAACGCGCTCAGCTCTCCACCGTAGACACAACCAGAATCCAGGCCAACCATATTTGGTGAGCCCGCGGAGCCAGATTGCACCACCAAACCTCCCGGAGCATCGTGGCCAAAGATCAGAATTCGGCCCTCGGTGTGGCCGTCGTAGTGATCGTGCCACCGGCGTCCTTCGATCCCCTTTCTTGGGGGCCAGGTGCGTATGGTCAGGAATTCTTCGCGGGAGGTTTTATCGAGTCCAAGCTCGGGGTTGATGCCGGCGTGCACGAGCAGAAACTGCTCTTCGAGAATGTAAAGAGGGACCGATTCCAGCCAGGAAAGCAGCTTGCCGGATACCGGGAGCAAGGCCGAGAAAACCGATTCCTGATCTGCATGGCGGAATTTGGGTGTCTTACCATCGCGGTAGTCGCGCAATTGGAGCATCAACCGATCGTCGTGATTGCCCAAGACCATCTCCGGTTGGAGATCTTCAATCAGCTCCCAAACGGCCAGCGGTTCGGGTCCCCTGGAAAAAGCGTCCCCGGTCAACAGCAAGCGATCGACCGAGGCATTAAACGCAAGCTTGTCCAGCAATTCGCGAAGCTCGACCACACAACCGTGTACGTCGCCCACGAAGATCGTTCGCATCGTATCCGTCAATTGCCCCCACAATTCAAAAGCTCTATCATAACCACGTTCAAAAAATGGGTCCACAAATAGTGAAGATTCCGACATGACAAACCTCCTCCCACAATCCGAAAGTCCCGTCGCCAGCCACATAATGGCCAAACCGTCGGGGTCGGTCTGCAACATCGACTGTCACTACTGCTTCTATCTGGAAAAGGAGAAGCTCTATCCCGACCTCAACAAATCGTGGCGCATGGACGACGAGGTGCTGGAACGGTACGTATCCCAGTATATCGCCGCCCAGGACGTTCCAACCGTCGACTTCGCCTGGCAGGGCGGTGAGCCGACCTTGATGGGCGTCGACTTCTACCGTCGAGCGCTCGCTTATCAGGAGCAGTACGCCGACGGGAAGCGGATAACGAACGCGTTCCAGACCAACGGGATACTGCTCGACGATGAGTGGGGCGAGTTCCTCGCCGAAAACCAGTTTCTCGTCGGGCTCTCTATCGATGGCCCACGGGAAATGCACGATCGTTATCGGGTCGACAAGGGGCAGAATCCGACCTTCGATCGCGTAATGGCAGGTCTCGAGGTTTTGAAGAAACACGAGGTGGAATTCAACACCTTGACTGTTCTGCAGCAGCACAACGCCGGTCATCCCGGCGAGGTGTACGATTTTCTCAAGGAAATCGGCAGCTATTACATGCAGTTCATTCCGATCGTGGAGCGCATCGCCCGGGAAGCGGATGCCGCGGGTCTGGAGCTTGTGAATCCGGAGTTCGACGGTGCAGCCAAGGTTTCGAACTGGTCGGTCGGGGCGCTGCAATACGGCAGATTCTTGTGTTCGATTTTCGATGCCTGGGTGCGACGTGATGTGGGCGAACGTTTCGTGCAGATATTTGACGTCACCCTTGGTTCCTTTCTCGGAAACGACGCGAGTCTATGCATATTCGCCGAAACGTGCGGCAACGCCCTGATTATCGAACACAATGGTGATCTCTACAGCTGCGACCATTTCGTCTATCCAGACTATCGCCTCGGCAACATTCGGGACGAAACTATCAGAGAGATGGTAGCAAGCGCTCCACAGCGGAAGTTCGGGACCGACAAGCGGGACCGTCTTCCGCAATACTGCCGGCAATGCGAGTACAAATTCGCGTGTAACGGGGGCTGCCCCAAACATCGATTCACAAGAACCCCGTCGGGTGAGGATGGACTGAACTATCTTTGCAAAGGGTACAAGCTCTACTTTTCCCACGTGGATCCGTATATGAGGTTCATGGCAGACGAGTTGCGACAACGAAGAGCAGCCGCCAATGTAATGGACTGGGTTAAGGCGAAAGACGAATTGAACGAGGCGGACCGAACAAAGGTGCCGGGACGAAACGATCCTTGTCCTTGCGGCAGTGGGAAGAAATTCAAGAAGTGTTGTGCGGCGGCGTGACCGAAAGATAACGCGAGGATGATCGGCATACAGTTACACCCCGATGAATTCAAGGCAGTGGTCACTGTAGACGGAAGCCTGTTCACCGAATATCGTTACGGTCATTTCGTGTGCAAGCCGTACCTCTACCCGGTGCTGACGCCAGACGGACAACGTCTGACGCGCGGTTATCCGATGGAGAAATTCGAAGGGGAAACGGACGACCATTACTGGCACAGGAGTATCTACGTCTGCCACGGTTTGGTAAATGGGTATAACCTCTGGGACGAACACTTCGACCACGGCGCTATGCTGCAGCGCGGACAGCCGGTGGTCGGCATCGTCGACGACAGCGCTCAGATCGACGGTATCGTCGATTGGTTTGGCCCCGAGGGACAGCGCCTGCTGGAGGAGCGACGCACAATAGCGATCCGGGCGGAGGGCTCGCTCCGAATTCTCGATCATCGCAGCGAGTTCCGCGCTCGTTACGGCGATGTGGTGTTCGGCGACACGAAGGAGGGGGGGCTTCTGGCAATCCGGGTAGCCAGCAGCATGGATGCGGCACAAGCCGGCCGCATCGCCAATTCGGAGGGTCTGGTGTACGAGGGGAAAGGGGAAGAGGAAACCTGGGGGAAGGCAGCCCAGTGGGTCGATTACTCCGGACCTGTTGCCAACGGCGACCAGTGGGGTATGACGGTGGTCGACCATCGCTCCAACCCACGTCACCCCAGTCACTGGCACGTACGGGGCTACGGCCTCTTCACGGCCAATCCTTTCGGTCTGCATGATTTCACCGGCGATGACAACGTCGATGCCAGTCTCACCATCGAATCAGGCCGTGCGGAGGTTTTCCGCTACCGGCTGATCATTCATCCGGGTAGAGGCATCGAAGGAAACGCGCAGATCGAAAGGTTGATCCAGGGATTTCACACCACCTGATCACAGTGGCGCTTTTGGCTGCCTGGCTCCGCCGACGTGTGCCCGGGTCCCGGGTGCCTGGGCGCATGGCCTGAAAGGACTGAGCATGGAATTCGAGACGCTGGATGAGGGTTTTGTCACCACGCAGCCCTCGAGCGGATCGACGGCTGCGGTCTGCGGCCCGCGCACCGCGCTGGCCCGAAACGGCTCCATCGTCTGCAACTACCAAACCCAGACAGCACTCGGCCTGAACGATTTCAAACCGACCGTGTCGCGGTCCCTCGACGACGGAAAGACCTGGAGGTATCAAGGTCTGATGTGGCCCCACCTCGCTATGAAATACAGCATCTTCGGTTCCGTAAGCCGGGGGCTCGATGGGGAGCTGCTCTTCTTCGGGAATCGCACGCCAATCGACGAGCCAGGCGAATCGTTTTGGTCGGATGTCACTCAAGGGATAAAACAGAACGAGCTTGTTTGGTCGGTTTCGCGAGATGACGGTCGTGTGTGGACCGAGCCCGAGCCGTTTCCCATGCCGATTCCTGGTGCCGCGGAATCGCCGGGGGCTATGTGCGCGACCCGGGACGGAGGTTGGATCTGTTGTTACGCCCCGTACAACAGCTTCGACACGAAGGTCGTCGTCGATCGCAATCAGATCGTCTTCATGCGCAGCGACGACCGCGGTAGAAGCTGGTCATCCGGCTCGATGATGCGGTTTGACGAAGTCGATTCCGGGGGCGCCGAGGCTTGGGTGGTCGAGTTGTCCGACGGCCGATTGCTCGGGACTTGCTGGCATGTCGACCTGAACGATGATGCGGAGTACGAAAACACCTATGCGTTGTCCTCGGATGGGGGAAGAAGCTGGTCCCCGACCTTGTCGACGGGAATACGCGGTCAGTCGACCGGTCTCGCGGCGCTGCCAGACGGTCGCGCCCTGTTCGTTTACAACCAGCGCAAACACGGGGAACCGGGGGTGCGTCTGGCGGTGTGCAATCCCACCGAATCCGGTTTCGGTGTCGAACATGAACAGCTGGTTTGGACGGCCCAGGTGAGAACCCAGACCAAAACCTCGGGTGATCACGGCGACTGGCAGGACTTCGCCTTCGGGGAGCCCTGCGTTGTTCAAGCCGAGGACGGCACCCTGGTCGTGGTGTTCTGGTGCCTGCAGCCGGAGGTTCGTGGCATCGGTTTCCTGCGTTTAGGGATACGCGACTAATATGTCTCGGGATAAGATGCAGTTTCGTCGTTTCGGGCGCACCGACCTACAGGTTTCCCTAATCGGTCTGGGTTCGGGGGGACTGAGCCAGCTGGGTCAGTCCACTGGGGTGTCGGAACAGCAATCGGTGGCGGTCGTGTCTCGCGCGCTCGATCTGGGGATAAACCTTATAGACACGTCAGCCGGTTACCGCGAGAGCGAGGTTCTTATCGGCCGGGCGATCGAAAGTGTGTCTCGAGACAGTGTAGTCCTGGCCAGCAAGTTCCATCCGGTCGACCTCGGCAGCGGCTCGGTGATCGATCAAGCTGCCCTGCAGGTTTCTCTCGAACGTTCGCTGCAGCGCCTGGGCGTGGATCATCTCGACCTTTTCCAGTTCCATGGTGTCCCACCGGAGTATTACGACGAAGTCGTCGATCGCTTCCTGCCCGTTGCAAGGACTTTGCAGGAGCAGGGGAAGTTCCGCTTCCTGGGGATCACGGAACGATATCACCTAGATGGCGGTCACTCGATGTTGCGCCGCGCTCTCGCCGACGATCATTTCGATTCGATCATGGTCGGCTACAACCTGCTGGCGCCGGGCGCGGAACACTGGATTCTGCCGGAAGCGAGAAGGCGGGATGTGGCTGTTATGGGGATGTTCGCCGTGCGCCGTGCACTCTCAAATTTGGTTCGACTGAAGGAGAGCATCGACGATCTGAAAGAGCGGGGAGTCATTTCGGTGGATGCCCTCTCTGAAGACGGTCCGCTGGACTGGCTGTTGCAGGGGGAGGTGGATTCGGTCACCAGCGCCGCCTACAAGTTCGTTGCGGGCCAACCAGATATCTCATCGGTGCTGACCGGCACCGGGAATGTCTCCCACCTGGAAGCGAATGTTCGCGCCGTCCTCGGGCAGCCTGTACCCGACGAGCACCGAAAGCGTCTGTCGCAGTTGTTTGGGGCTGTGGTGGACCCGATGGGTCCGTAGTTATGCAGGGTCGGAAGGCCGCCGCATTTGGTGCCTAACGTACGAGACTCATCTTGCGGGTTTCGAACCGCTCATCTACCTGCAGGCGGTAGAAATAGATCCCCGCTGCCACATTCCGACCGTTCCGATCTCGGGCATCCCAGGTGATCTCATAGATCCCTGGCGCGAGTTGTCCGTTCAACAGCTGGCGCACAAGTTGTCCCCCAGCGTTGAACACCTGAAGTTGCACGTTCGCCGAGAAGCCAGTCACCTCGAGAGGGATCACTGTCGAGGGATTGAACGGGTTGGGGTAGTTCTGACCCAGTGAGAATCTCAACGGCAGGGTCCCGGTGAGTTCGCCCAGGTTTCGCTCGATCGGGGTGCCTCGATTGCCGACGCGGTCCTCCAGGCTAATGTGAAGCAGACCGGCGGTAGCGCCCGCCGTCTTGCCGTCCAGGACGAGCCACTGCCCATCCCACCGGTACTGATGATCAGGAACAGGTTCTCCGTTTACGGACACCGCCGGCTCGGCTACGCCGCTCCCATCGTCGGTGATGCGGAATCTTAGTTCGCGCCGATCGATCTGCTCCTCCCGGAGGACGGGCGGGGTGAGGTCATCCATCAAGGCGTATAGTCCGACGCTCGACAGCGGCGCGCCAATGCCTGAATCCGTTGGGGTCGCGCCGACAAAGAGCCAGCGAATCCCGTCCCAACGATAGACGGCCGGATGCTGCGATCCCATCACGTTCTGCATATGGATTTGTCCGCTCTCGTTGCGATAGGGAGTAGACGCGTGGATCAGTACGGGTTCCGCCAGCGCAACGAGCTCGTCGCCGGCTGCCTCCTTCCGTCCCGGTAGGATCGCCACCACGGCATCTTCAGCGAACGACCTGGCGCTGAATTCTAAGGAGAGGTCATGGCGCACCACGCTTTTCGCGCTCTTCGCGCGCACCGTGCCCACCGTCATGGTCAAGTCGGCCTTCAGCAGGTTCAAGCTGTCGTCCAGGCCGAGAGCGACAAAGGACACGTTGCCCTCCTGGCCGGGTTGCAGTACGTGGGTGCCATGCCAGATGCCGTCGTCGCGGTCCCGCAAGTCCACCCCATCCAAGCCTCCCGCTTGCAGGCGCAACAGGGGAGCGCGATGAAGCGCAATCTGGCTCACCACAAAGAGGTCGAGGTAATCCGGTTGCAATACGTTTGGAACAATCATCAGCTGAAAATCAGGAGAGGTGGTGCCGATGCTGCCATCGGCGGGATACACCTGCAGTAAGACGTGGCTGCTCGATTCCACCTGGTTCTGGTCTCGAGCCATCAGTGTGATTATGTCACTGGCATGCCAGGGTTCGCTTCCCGTCAGCAGGAGGTGGCCGGTACGGGCATCGTAAACGACGTTGATCGGTTGTGATCCGGTCGCCGCCCAGTTGAGCTGTCCAGGGTCGGTATCCCCAACAAGAACCTCGCTGGCGTTCAACCGAAACTCGCTCTCCCCCGCAAATAGGGGAGCCCGAACCTCCTGCAGCTCTACACCTAAGTGCTCCCGCAACACCTCCACCACCAACACTGCGGTCAAAACGGTTCCCAGCGCGTCCCTGGCTTCCAATGTGAGTTGCTCCTCGCCGTTCCAGCCCGCGCGGGGCAAAACGACCACGGTGTGGGATTGGGGATCGATGAGGACCTGAAGATTCTCGGTTTCCGTGGTCATTGCCCAGATCAAGCCGGTTGGATCGATGCCGGTGACAAAGTCGTCCAGATCCAGACTCTGGTCGAAGGTGCCAGCACGCAGGGTCAGGCGAGGCAACTGGGCCAGGCTCGGCCCTGTTCCGATCTCTCCCGGCGGACGCACTGTGATGCGTACCGTCCGGCGCTTCACGGTGGCCGCTCCGGCCGCCACGAACACCAGCTCCTCGGTTCCGGTCCAATCCGGTACTGCTTGAATCCGCGCCGTATGGGACTCTGGGTCCAGCTCGACTTGAAGATTCTGTGCGCCTTCCACGCTCCACTGAATCTGGCTTGCGTCGACATCTCCGCCTACAAAGCTGTCTAACTCCAACTCGTACGCTCCACCAGCGGCGAAGGCGACATCTGGAATAGGTCCAACCGTGAAGTTGGCGATCGGCCCGGTCCCGACGATATGTATCCGCACCGTCTGGCTCGCTTCATGTCCATCCGGATCGATTGCGGTCAGGCGAAGGTCAACGATTCCCGCCGTGGCATCGGAGGTTGGCGCGACGGTTAGAACATGCGACTCCGGGTCGACCCTCAGGGTCAAATCGGCCCGGGTAGGTAGGAACCAATCGATCTGCCCTGGCTCGTGGTCCAAATCGTAAACGTAGTCGTCCAAGTCGACCGAGGTATCCACTCCGTCCAGGGGGACACTGATATCCGGAATCGGCGCCAGGATCGGCTCCCCGTTGGCCGGCGCCGAAAACACGAGTAGCTCGAACGAAGCAGTTTCACCACTGGGATCGGCAACCGTAAACGTAAGAACTTCGATGCCGCTGAATGACCCGGGCGCTTCAATGCGGACCGCGCGGCTGTTGCTGAGTTGCACCTGCAGCTCGTTCTGTCCAGCAACCTGCCAGAGAAGGTCGGTATCGTCGTCGTCGGGGTCTGTAACCAGCTCGTCCAGGCTTAGTATGGACTGTCCGCCCGCTGCCATGCCCAGGCGCTTCGGCGGATTGATGAGCGCAGGCGCAATCGAACGCACCACAGTAACTGTGAGTGGGATGGAGCTGGTCAATCCGCCCGAGTCCTGAACCAAGAGTTGAATCTCCTCCGTACCGACCCACTCCAGTCCAGCCGCGACGACGAGGCGGCCATCGACGAGTGCAACCTCGAAATTGGTGGCTGGGGACCACTCGAGCTGCAGCATCTCCAACGGATCCTCCAGATCTGCGATGAGATCGGATACGAGGAGACTGTGGTCCTGTCTCCCAACCGTAACCAGGAGATTGGGCGCCATTAAAAACTCTGGGGGGTCATTTACTGCATTGACAACCACCTGTACCTGCATCGAATCAGAGAAGCCGTACTCGTCCGAAACCGTCAGGACAAACTGTTCCGAACCAGACCAGTGGGCGGCGGGCTCGAAGCGAATTCGAGCGGGGGTGTGCAGAACCGTAGCCAGGATGTGGCTGGCTCCGCTGCTGTGCCAGGACAGCTTTTCAGTCGCGCTGTCCGGATCGTTTACCAGAGGATCCAGTTCCAGCTCGAACGAACCATCTTCGGTCAAGGTCAGGGGACCTTCGGGAGGTGTCAGCTCGGGGCCGGCATTCACATAGATGTCGACGGTGTCAGCGGCCGTTTGTCCGTCAGGATTCTCTGCAACGATAACCAGTCGTTCCCAGGGGGAGGTTTCGGAGGGGGCAGAGAGCACAAGGTTGTTGGGCTGGGTAACTCGACGAATATCGATGGACCCCAGTGAAGATATGGTCCACTGCATCTCTTCGGCTCCATCCAACGGATCGAAGATCAACTCGTCTAGCTTAAATGAAGTGCTGTCTACCTGTCCGCGCGCGAGAACCAGCCGATCGGGCAAGCCGACGAGGCTTATCCCCTGCACCCGAACAGTCAGCGGCTTTATGAATCGAAAGGATTGATGACTGCCGTCCGGCAGGAAGACGCGCGTTTCGCGGATGCCACTCTCGTCGATGCGCACGGCGCTGCTGTGTACGGGTACCAGGGCTCGCAGCCGAAATCTGGCTACCGCCCCGGATCCATTGTCGACGGCACGAACTACGCTGTAATCCATCTGCGATCCCGCGAAACTGGCGGCGGGATCGTCCGGATCGAGAAGGTCATTGCGAAATATTTCGCCGTTGCTGAGAAAGCCACCTTGCTCGAATGGCTGAAAACCGGGCGAGGGGTCTCTGTCTAACTCCGCCAGCTCGAAAACCGTTTCGTCGAAACTGAGAAATATGGCGGCGCCGGATACGCGCCGGCCTCCGGAATCGAGCCAGACCTCCACGTCGATCTCTTCGCCAACTACGGCGGAAATTTCGGAAGACGAGGTTCCCGCCTGACGCAATTCCAGATTGATCGCCAGGACCTGAGCGGGGAGAGAGAGGATCAGCAGTACCAGTAAGCGTCTTGCCATCAGAATAGAGCTCCGTCCTTCCTGGATAGGATTGTCCGACGGGTAGTTGGCAAAAGCTATGCCAAGGGGAGGGGTGCGAAGATCGCCACCGAAACCGGCCTGACTGAGGAAGAAACTGACCTATGAGGGAAGTAATTTCCGGCCCCACAACGCCTCCCGGCATCCTGGGTCGCTCACCCCATACCTGAGAGAGAAGCCGAAATTGGCATTGATCTTGCTCAACCTGCCCTGACAAGGAAAGGACTCTGCAAATCCGCAGGTAGCGGAGTTGCGGTTCTAAAGGATTGGAATCGTGAGACACATGGCTGGTTTCGGCCCCACTCAAAGACTCCCCGTTTGCACGGGTCTTGCGGTCGGCTTCTCACTGCCACGGATGGTCGGTGTGATCATCTTGCTGATCGGAATGACCTCGTACGTCTATGGGACACCTCCGATCTTCGAAAACAACACTCCCGTGGGGTTTTCTCCGGAGGACAGCACGAGCCAAGAGGATTTCGTCCTCGGCCAACGGGTTGACGTCCGCGTCGATCTGAATCAGGCAGCTACGCCCACCTATCCAGTCAGCGGACACTTCCACAACATTGAGCGCAGCAAGCAGGTCAACAGTACCGACGTTGACGGCTTGAGAGCTGATATTGCGGTTTCTACGGATGGAACCATCCACATGGCGTGGATCAGCGAGGAGACGGTCACTCCTGTCTCTACTCCGATATACCAGGTTCTATACGCTCGCAGCGACAATTCCGGTGTCAGCTTCTCGGATCCGCAAAGCGTTTCTGGCAGTCTTCGCTTCGACGTTCTGACCCTCAGTCTTGGCGGTACTAACGCCTTTTCCACCCTGGACATCGAAGTAGACAGCCGTGGCAATCCGCGTGTGGTCTACGCTTTCGACTTTTCGCCTGACGGGCGTACGGCCCAGTTCAATAACACCAACCCCGACAACGTCTTCTTCAATTATTCGGAGACAGGTGGTGCCTCGTGGCTGCCTGGAAACACCGCGGTAGTGGTCAACGATACCACAACGGTGGGCAATACAGAGGGTCGCGATACCGCTTTCCCACGGATGGCGATCGATCAACGTGACAACATCTTCATCACCTACGTGCGCGGGGTGACGTCGGCGGGCACCACCGACGATGTCATGGTTGCCAAGGTCGACCGTTCCACGACGCCGTTCAGCATCGAGACGGTGGGATCTCTCGGGACCTCGGGCAGTACCGGGGGAGTGAGAATCTCACCCGATGGAGCAACTCGCGAGACCGGAGCGGACATTGCAATTGGCACAGGCGACGTCCTGCACGTGATCTTTTACAACGACACCGACGACGATATCGAACACAAAACCCTCCTGGCCGATGAGTACAAGACCGTTGACGGAAGCGGCTGGGACCAGGGCAACCCGGGTCGCGATGTAGACAATTTCGACAACATTGCCGCCACCAACGCCGTACTCGAGACGGATGCCGATTTCTATTTTCCCACGATAGTCGTGGATAAGCAGAGCTCACCTGACAAGGTGTACGCGCTCTACAAGTTCGGCGACGCCGGCGTACCTATCGAGACCATCTTTTTCAACAGCTACACCTACGACAATGCCGTGGGGGCCAATGCGGGATGGACTACCGGAAATGCGGCCGCCGTCTGGAGCACCGCGACCACTCCGCTTTTCAACACAGGCAACGCTAACTACAACGTGGAGCTGGAATGGACGGTGACGGAGCGTGTCAGTGCCGCCATCGACGACCGGCTCTCGACCCGCGGGGACGTGCACATCGCTTTCACCGCCGGTTACAGCAGCGGCGGAGAGCACGACATCTATTACGGCTTCTACAACGGACAAACCTGGAGCCTGCCCGAAAAGGTCGCCGACGACGACGCGGGGACGACCGACGGAATCGCGGCAACGGATGTGTTCCTGAGTGCGCCCGTCCTCGTCAAAGACCCGAACACCTCCAGTTTCTTCATGGCGTTTTCCGGCGGTACCGGAGAGGGACTCGGTGTTGACGGTCTCACCAACGTCAATCAACACCCCTACTTCAAGGTGCTTGGCCGCGACGTCACCTTCGAAGACAAGTCGGTGCCTGTGGGCGGTTTTCAGTACGACCTCTCTTACACGCCGATACTCTCTCAAACACTGACCACGGAGATCACGAACAACGTGGTCTACGTACACGCTGCCGACAACGCGGACGGACAAGGTCTCGGCGCGACGGGAAAGAGCAACGACGGGTTCCTGGCGGGGGAATGGGAGTCGGTGGCGACGACCCTGGGCGACGATGACAAGAATTTCGAGGGGCGCTTTAACGAGGACGCCACCTCTACAAACGAGTGGGGCGACAACGGCGACAAAATTGGTCTGCTGGCAAAGCTAAACGTTCTGGGCAGCGATTCGGCAACCGCCGGCGCGGTGCCGGGAAACGTTCAGCTGATCAGCGCCAGTACCGCGGCAACCGTGGGCATCGGTACCGATGCCAGAACCGTCAAGGTTGAAGTCCCGTCTAGCGGAGGTTTCGCCCCCGCTGCCGGTGGGGTCTTCTTCATGCTTGGCGCCCGCATCGATATCGTGGATTCCAACACCGCCCCGTTCGTGCAGGTCTTTCAGCCGGACGGCGTCGGTGACGAAGCAAACACCTCGTACTCGATTTTCTACACCCTGACCGATACGGATGACGATATTTCCACTGGCAATCTGAAGGCGTCGCTCTACTTCGCCGGCGACAGTACCCTGGCATCGGTGCAGGATATCCGGATCTTCGCGACCCTGATCGCCGATGAGAACGACAACTCGACCATATTCTCGAGTGGCACCGATGACTTCAAAGAAGGGCAGAATCAGACCTACACCTGGGACGATCCCCCTTCCGCGTTAAAGGACAGCCTCTTCGCGAGCATCTTCCAGGTGCCCAGCGGCGACTACTATGTCTATCTGGTGGCGGACGATCAGAAGAATCCACCCGTCTTCGCGCGCAGTCCGGGTGCGGTGGCGATCCGTCACAAACCGATCATTGACCTGGTGGATCCGGCGATCGCGGACACCGTGGACAGCGGCGTCCGCACCGGCATAAAGGCGAATCCGTATGATCTGGACTTCAGCGTCCGCGCGTTCGATCTGCAGGGATCGACGGAGGTTCAGCTATTCTTTGCGGAGATCAGTGGATTAACATCGCTCTCCGCTACCGGAAGTTTCCCCAATCAGAAATTCGTGCTTGGCAAGAGCGTTTCCGGCAATCGCGGCACCGCCATTCCCGAGTCGGACACCCTAACCAGCGTTGACACCGAGTTCACCTGGGACATAACTGATTCGGTTTTCGCCAACAGCGACTCCGTAATCGTCGCTGAAGGAACCTATTACATCTACCTGGTTGCCAGCGATTCGATCAACGTGGCACTGCGTCAGAGCACCGCTCTCCTGACCGTAAAACACTCGCCCTCCTTTACCTTCTACGAGCCTCCCCGCGACTCCCACCGGGAGATCAATACCGGTTCACAGCCCGTCTATGCCATACAGTGGCAAAAGGGAAGGGGAGATGCCGACTTCGATGACAACGCTACCATCGACCTCTACTTCACGACGGACAATCCGGCGACGATCAACTACGAGAACTTTCCGGACTCATTGCTCAACGACGTCGACACGAAGACGATCGTAAAGGGCTTGACCGAGAACGGTGAGGCGGCCAGTGACATGTATGTCTGGGACCTGCGCAATCCGCCAAACGACGTCCCCAAGGAGAGCGTAAGCGGCGGCAAGGTTTGGCTCTACGCCATCATCACCGACAGCCGCGGCAACAAGAACGTGGCGCTGGGCGGAGCCCTGACCATGATACACGACCCCCACATCACGATCCTGTCCTCCAAGCTCGATGACTACGTCCCCGGCTTCGTGAAGGACGACGTGCTGCGAATCGAGTGGGACGACTACCTGGTGGACGATGGAAGCAGCACCGACGATGCCTACATCAGGCTCTACGCGATTCCGACCGGGGCAGGGCACACCACCCTCGGTGCGCTCGAGGGGGCGGTCAACGGAACCACCGACTTTCTCATCAACAGCTCAAACGGCAATCTGACTGGGGGCACGGTGACTTCGATCCGGGAGGACAGTTCCGACTTCTTCGATTGGAACACTCGACTCTTTGGCCTCGCCACCGTGGCCTACGATGTCTACGTCGCCATAGGAAAGGACTCGACCTTTATCACCAGCACCGAGACAACCATAAGCCAAAGCAGCACAGCGTTGACACTGGGCGTCGAACCTGGGGCCCAAACAAGCTATTTCAGCACCAACCCGACCAACGCTACCGTGGCCACCGGTGACACGGTTACGATGGATGTCATGGTGAGTCACCCGGACGCGGTAAATCTCGTCCAAGTGGTGATAGACCTCAAAGACAATGCGTGGACGGTAGTGGATCAGGGCACCGGCCCCGGAATCTCGAAGCCGTTTCTCGACCTCAACAACGTCTTTCCGGGAACCAGCGCCATCGAGGACACCTTCATCTCCGCCTCGAGCCAGATGCGTTTTGCGAAGGCTTCCTTTGGGGGACAGACGATCGGGACGCAAGACGTGCCCGTCGCGTTCGCCCGCTTCCAGCTGGTGCACACCGGCTCCGCTATCGCCTCGCCCTCTCTCGAGTTTACCAGCGGCGAAACGGGAACCGTATTCGGCCAGGTGGGCAAGAACGATCCGGTGGACGACATAGGGGACGCGTTGTCTCATGACGATCCAACCTTTACCCAGGTCTCTAGGGGCTCCATATCGACGACAGTCATCTTGGAAGGTCGCGATCTGGGGGGTGGAGATGATACCACGCTTCTCGACATCCACCTGCGCAAACCTGGCAGCACCATCGACGAGGATGACAGCATCTTCCGTACCGCCAATGACGACCTAGTGGCCACAACCGACACGGTGGAAGTCGAGACAGATGCGGCGGGCGCCCTTGCGCTTTCGGCTGTTCCTTCGGGCAGGTGGATACTGACCGTAAAGGATACCAGCCATATCAGCGGACGGTCCGATACGATCACGATTCGGAACGGCGAAACCGTCGTCATCGATGACACACCTGCAGATGCAGATGATGTCCTTGGTTTTTTCGGTTCGGACCTTCGTGGCGATCCAACGACGATCCTGCCTCAAAATGGTGCGCAGATGACCGCCGGCGACGCTTCCGAGGACAACGAGATCAACGAGGATGACGTAAACCTGATCATCGCGGCCTGGGGCACCAACACCGCCATCGAGTTTTTCAAACAGTCAGATATGAACAACGACAACGTGGTAGGCGCGGTGGATCTAACCGTGACCACCTCGAACTTTGGCAACAGCGTGGGGTTCGGCGCACCTCCCGTATTCAAACCAATCGTCAGGGGTGACAACAACGATACGAGATTACATATCAATCCACTCTTCGATGTGGAAAAATCGACCTGGCCCGGCCAGGAGGTGGAAGTCGAAGTGAGGGTGGACGAGCTGGACGATCTCGCCGGTTTCGAGTTCGATCTGCGTTTTGATCCGGACTTGCTTCGGCCCGTAGGCCACCAGCTTTCCGAGGGGGATGTGTTCGATCCGAATCCGAACGGCTCGGTCTTCGAGACGCGGATCGAGAATGATCGATTGATGGTGATCGGAGCTCGGATCGGCAAACAGTGGTCTGCAACCGAGGAGGGAACCCTGGCTAACCTGCGCTTCGAGGTGTTGAAGGAGGGTGGGATCGAAACCCTTCAACACGGTAACGGCGTGCTGTTGAATCCGGTTTACGACCTGCGACCTGTAAGCTGGGGCAAGAGCATCTCCGAGCTGCTAGTTCCAGTGCGCGCCCGATTGGACCAGAACTACCCCAATCCGTTCAATCCAACGACCGCGATACCTTTTGCGGTTCCGGATCACGCCGACGTGCATCTGGCGATCTACAATATCCTCGGTCAAAAGATACGGACGTTGGCAACGGGCCCCATGTCTCCGGGCTTCCACACGCTGGTTTGGAACGGCCGAGATGAGATGGACCGGCAGGTTGCATCGGGTATGTATCTCTACCTGCTGGAAGTCGGGCGCTACCAACAAACTCGCAAGATGCTCCTGGTCAGGTAGGGCTGCATGAAACTCCATCGCATCCAGATCGCGTTGCTCACGGCAACTATAGCGGCTACAGCCCACGGTGCATCTCCCACATTCGAGAATCGTACTCCCATCGGTTTCTCACCGCAAGACAGCACAACCCGCTCGGACTTCGTCGTCGGCGAGCAGGTCAGCGTGCGCGTCGACCTGAATCAAGCTGCCACCGAAGATCACCCGGTTTACGGGCACTTCCATTCCCTCGAGCGTTCTGTCCAGGTCGATGGTACCGATACCGACGGCATGCAGGTGGATATCGCCATGGTCGATGTAGTGCCGTTCGGCACTAATGCGAACCTTCCGGCGCCAGGAGTCACGCAGGCGGCAACTACCCCCGTCATCCACATGGCGTGGATCGAAGAGGTTGGCACCTCTGCAGGTGCCACATTCAACGGTGGCATTACGCCGGTCTACCAGGTCATGTACAGCCGCAGCTTTAATGCCGGCAAGTCGTTCAGTACCGCCGTCAGCGTCTCAAACACCCTGCGGTTTCATCCGCTGAGCTTTGCAGTCGCCGGTGGAGTTTCCTATTCCACGCTTGATCTGGAGGTCGACAGCGGTGGAAACCCGCGGGTGGTCTACGCTTTCGTGTCGACAGCCGATCGGCGCCGAAACAAGAATGTCTATTTCTCCTATTCCATTGATGGGGGCAGCAACTGGTCGCCCTCCGACGCTCAGGGTCCGATTGTGGTCAACGACTTCAATACGGTGGCTAACACGGAGGGAAAGACAGCTGCCTTTCCCCGCATGGCCATCGACGACCGCGACAACATCTTCCTGACCTACGTCCGGGGCGCCAGCACTGGCATCCTCGGTACCGAAACCGATGACGTGATGCTCGCAAAGGTAAATCGCTATACGACTCCATTTACGATCTTGCCCGTGGGGCAGAGTGGAACCGCCGGTACCGGTGGGGTGCGAATCACCCCCGAAGCGAATCGAGAAACCGGTCCGGATATCGCTGTCGGCGATGGGGATGCCCTGCATGTGCTGTACTTCAACGACTCCGGCGATCAAATAGAGCATAGGCGCTCGCTGGCGGATACCAACTGGATAAATGTGGGCACCAACGGCTGGAACCAGACTGCGGTTGGAGCCACAGTGTCCAGCTTTGTCGACGAAACCACCGGAAACGCCGCCGTTGAAACCGACGCTCGCTACTATTTCCCGACCCTGGCCATCGATCGCAATCGCCTGCCGGATCGAGTCTATTCGGTGTTCAAATTTGGCGACACGACTCCCGCCGAGGGGGTCTACTTCAACCAGTACGACGACGACGGTACCATCGGTACCGGCATTACATGGGGAACCGCCGCATCAGTATGGAGCACTGGGACCTCCGTGTTCGACGACGGCAATCTGGAGTACAATATTGAGCTGGACTGGGAGCTTACGGAACGAGTGGCAGCCGTTGTCGACGATCGATTGGAAGACAAGGGTGATCTGCACATCGCTTTTACGGCCGGGTACAGCAGCGGGAACGAACACGACATCTACTATGCCCTCTACAACGGGAACAGTTGGACCTTGCCGGAGAAGGTGGCGGACGATGACTCGGACTCTGGGACGGAAGATGGTATCGCTGCCACAGACGTATTTCTCCTGAGCCCAGCGCTCACTGAACATCCCGATCTGAATCAGATATATTTGGCCTTTGCGGGGGGAACGGGAGAAGGATTCGGGTTGGGCAATGTCACCAACGTGAACCATCACTCTTATTTCAAGGTTCTTGGCAGAAGCACTACCCACGAAGATGTGTCGATCCCCGTGGGAGGGTATCAGTACACCCTTTCCTACACGCCGGTAAACCAGCAGACAGTGGCGGCGGAGATAACCAACAATCCGGTGTACATCCATGCTGCCGATCCGACCAACGGGGCGAGCCTGGGTGCGCTCGATGCTAGCACCGATGGGTTTCTCGCCGGTTCATGGGAGACTGTTGCGACAACACTGGCAGACGACGACAAATTCTTCGAGGGGTTGATCAACGAGGATGTCACCTCCACCAACGAGTGGGGCGATGACGATGACAAGATAGGTCTGTTGGCGAAACTAAACGTTTTGGGCAGCGATTCCTCCACCAA
Organism: Candidatus Latescibacterota bacterium; assembly: GCA_965217095.1. GTDB lineage: Bacteria > Latescibacterota > UBA2968 > UBA8231 > UBA8231 > CAYNZV01. The sequence goes on along the minus strand of OZ244235.1, from coordinate 2,131,488 downwards.
CCTTCAAGTGATTACAAACAGCACAGCCAGCAGTGCCGGAACGGGATTGGGTGCGCGCACGGTTCGGGTCGGAGCCGACCCCACCGGCGCCTTCGTCACTGCCGGGTCCTATTTTCTCCTTGGTGCCAGAATCGATATCGTGCCGACCAACAACGGTCCCTCTGTCTCCATCACCGAGCCGAACGGCACGGGGGATGTGGCCAACAGCTCGTTCGATATCCAATACAGCTTGACCGACAGTGACGACGATTTCAGCGGCACTCTAAAGGCGGCCCTATACTTCTACCCTTCCGGAGACCTCAAGACGGTGCGAGACATCCGCATCTTCGGCACCTTGATCGTCGATCAACGGGATGTGACCGGGACCACAGCCACCAATGACTTCATCGAAGGAAACGGGCAAACCTATACCTGGGACGATCCAACAGCGGCGCTGAAAGACAGTCTGTTCGCATCGATTCAACGGGCGCAAAGCGGCGACTACTACATCTATCTAGTCGGTGACGATGGAAAAAATCCCCCAGTTTTCGCGGTGAGCCCGGGCGTAGTGTCCGTCAAGCATACGCCCATTGTTCAGCAGATAGATCCCATCGTCGCCGACACAGTAGACACGGGAGTCCGAACCGGGATCAAGGCGAATCCGTACGATCTGGATTTCACGATCGCGGATTTCGACACCGAAGCCCGCATTCAGCTGTTTTACGCCGACGTCAGCGGCATCACCTCTGTCTCGGTAAGCGGCGTTTACCCCAACCAGAAATTCGCGTTGGGAAAGAGCGTGTCGGGTACCCGTGGAACCGCCATTACCGATTCCACATCACTGACCACGCGGAACACCGAATTTTCGTGGGATGTCACAAGTCCTCTGGTTGCCCAGGGCGGTTACTTCATCTATGCGGTGGCGACCGATTCGTCCGATGTCGTAGTAGGCAACAGTGCACAGCAACTGGTGGTCAGGCATTCCCCGTCGTTCACCTTCTACGAACCGCCAAAGGACACCCAGCGGGACATCAATTCCGGTTCCCAGCCGGTGTACACGATCCAATGGCAGAAGGGCCCCGGGGACAAGGATCTGGACGAGGACGCGACGATCGATCTCTATTTCACCACCGACGATCCAGCGGTCACCGACCACTCTACCGAGTCGGGGGCCGACACGACTTCTCTTAGATTGGATATGGACACCAAACTGATCGTCAGCGGATTGAAGGATAGTACCGACGGCCCGGGCGACATGTACGTTTGGAATTTGCGTACGCCCCCCAACGAGATTTCGATCAGCGGTCGACAGGTCTGGCTCTATGCCAGGGCAAAAGATGGATCTGGCAACATGACGGTATCCCGCGGCGGGTCGGTCACCATAACCCACAATCCGTACATAATCCTGAACAGTCGATTCGGCGCTGCCAGCGGGGGGGACATAGTGCGTTTGGAGTGGGACGACTACATGGTGAACGATATGTCGGGGACTGACGATGCCTACATCAGGCTTTACGCTTCCAGGACAGCCGGTCTCACCTCGTTGCAAACCCTGGAGACGAATGTGCTGGGGTCAGGTGGCAGCGACGACACCTTTATCGTAAACAGTTCAGACGGTACCACCAGCGGCACCATCGCAACGATCCGAGAGGACAGCAGCAACGCGTTTAACTGGGATACCCGCAGCAGCGGCCTCACCGTTCCGACGGCGACGTACAGCGTCTACGCCGGCATCAGCGCCGATCCCACATTCGTGAACAATACGGCCGGGCGGGTAAGCGAAGGCTCGAACCAGCTGATCCTCGGTGTCGGATCGAGCGCCAATCCGAACCTGGCCACGGCGCCAGCGAAGTACCAGGCCAGCGTCGGAGACACCTTGACCTTCGAGGTTCTGGTCCAATCCGGCGGCATCTCCGCCAACGCTCTGAGCGCCATAGTCGATCTCGCCAGCACGAAACTCAGCGTGGTGAACCCTACCAGTCCCTTTACCGACCTCAATGGCGTCTTTGTCGGGGGCACTGTCGTCGAGGATACGACGATTGGCACGGTGGTGAGGTACTCGAAGAGTACGGGCGGCGGCGAGATCATCGGCACCGCGTTGGATCTTGCCAAACTGGCAAGCTTTCAGGTGGTCGTCGACAGCAGCTTCTCCTCGGCTCTCAACCTTCTGTTCGACGAAACCACCTCTTTGAGTCTCGTGGGCAGCGGCGTGGCACTGACCAAATCGAACGGCCTTTCGACCCAGAGCAGCCAATTGCAGAATATCAGTCGGGGTAAAATCAAAGCCGATGTTCTGCTGGAGGGGCGTTCTCCTCCCATCGGCAACGGCGACCACACCTCCTTTCTGGATGTTCACTTGCGTCTTCCGGGAAATACCTTCGACATCGCAGACTCACGCTTTAAAACGTCGAATGACGATTTCGTCGCCACCGCGGACACCGTTGAAGTAAAAACCAGCAGCAGCGGTGCCCTCACCCTCGTGAGCGTGCCCGCCGGCCGCTACGTCTTGACCGTGAAGGACACCAGTCACCTCAGCGGCCGGAGCGATACGATTACCGTGCGCAATGGCGAAGTGGTGACCATGAACTCGCCTATTGGCTTCTTCGCTTCCGATATTCGCGGGGACGCCTCCTTTCTGCTGGGCCAGACTGGACGCGAACTCAAGGCCGGAGACGTCACGGAGGACAACGAGATCGACGAAGACGACGTCAATGCTATCGACGCGGCGTGGGGATCAAACACGGGAGTCACCAACTTCGCCCAGGCCGATCTCAACAATGACGGCCGTGTTGGTGTCGAGGACTTGACCGTGACGACGTCGAATATCAGCAATAGCACCGGTTTCGGAGCACCCCGGTTTTCAAGGTTCCGGCGACGGTCAGCAATGGTGCAGCCGGGCTGGAGATCCTGGCGCCCGACTTCGATGACGAGTGGCGCACAGGCCGGGAGGTCGAGCTCGTATTCGCCGCGAGGTCCTTAGATGATCTGGCCGGCTACGCCTTCGACCTCTCTTACGATCCGATGGAGGTGGAGCTGTTAGAGCAGATCGACCTAGGAATCGGCGAGATCTTCGCCCCCAATCCGAACGGTTACTTCAAACGGCTGGAACAGGAGGACGGTCGACTTTCGGTTGCGGCAGCCCGACATGGAAAACGTTGGTCGGCTGCGGGTGACGGAGAGCTCATGCGTATTAAAGTCCGGCTCTTTACGAACGGGTTCCCGAATTCGTTGGAGCTGCGGAACGGACAATTCATGAGCTCGTCCTATGAGAGCACCGACATCCGCTTTCTCTCAGACCCCCGCGGCTTGGCGGTTCCGAAGAGCTTTACCCTGGGGCAGAACTATCCGAACCCGTTCAACCCCAGCACGACGATTCCCTTCAATGTGCCGGCGTTTAATATGGTGGCGGGGCTCGTACCCGTACAAATCGATATATTCAACATGGCCGGCCAGAGGGTGCGAACCATCGTCGACGATTTCATGCAGCCGGGCTACTACAACGCCGCCTGGGATGGACGCAACAACCGCGGTCACTCGGTGGCGACCGGAATCTATCTCTACCGGGTCCGCGTACAGGAAATGTCGTTGGTTCGGAAGATGACGCTGGTGAAATAAAACCTGAAGGGCCTATCCTTGTCCGCTAGGATACAGCGGGTCCGTCCGCCTTGCCGCCAAACGCTTTTCCTTTCGAAATGACTGGCTTCAGCCCAATCATCCCCGCACTTTTTCTGCTGTTTTTCGCGGCGACCGTCGTCTTCGTGCGCCTCATGCTGAATCGGAAGACGAGGGGAAAGTCGCTGCAACTATACCGTTTCGGCTTTTTCTTCCTGGGTTGTCTGATGCTTGTATGTCTGGTGCCCTTGTGGCTCTCGAACCTGCTGAATTCGTTGACAGTAACGAGTAATCTCGCCGTGGTAGCGGCTAATGCGGTGGGTTATGTCTTCAGTTTGGACCACCGCTGGGGCACCGGCACGAGAGGGCAGCCAGACGAGCAACCGCAGAAGTTGCGGTCCTATCAAGTCTATTTCAGAGGTCAGCCGTTTGCAGTGATCACGAGGGACAGCTTCAACCAGCTCATGGAACTGAAGCTGCTGAAACGCCAGCGCACCCTCGAACTGGTGGACGACTATCAGCAACAGGCCAGAAAGCAGGGCGCTCAGGTTCTACTGCTGACCAACGAGGATGGCAGCAAAAAGTTGCTGAAGGTGGAGGTGCCCGAAACCGACTCCTGAAGGGAGCAGGTCTCGAGTCGATCACTTCTTCAGCGGAATCGCCTCATCGATCAACATGATGGGGATATCGTCTTCGATGGGATAGAGGAAAGCACCGTCTTCTCGCACCAAACCTCCGTCGATCTTCTTCTCAACTGGTTTTCCACCCCGATTCACGACCTCGCCCCGGCCGATCCGATCGTTCAGATCTTTAAGGATGGATTCCTCTGCCAGGTGGACCGGCTCCTTGGTCTCCGGGCAGGCCAAGATATCAAGCAACTCCTTGTCAATCATCTCTTCTGACCTCGATGGTGAAGGTTGTCATCAATAATATGGACCGCCAAAACGAGCGACAAGGGCATTCAGGTTCCGGAAGTGGGAAGATTTGTCCACACTTGGAAAACTTTTCCCCCCCTACCTAACCGCCGATGGAACACCAACGAGACGGTCCAGCGCTGTATCGTGGTTCATAACATAAAGATTAACAGCATGTTAAGTTTCCTCTGAAATTTTCGCGAGGCGCTTCCACAGCGGCGGCCCAATCATTGCTATCTGAACTCCCGAAGCGGGACACACTCAATCTGTATCGGAAGGGAAGGAAAGAAATGGAAAGGGCCGAGACTCATACTGCGGCAAGAAACGAACGCCTCGCGACGATCGTCGATCGGTGCCTGGATAGTCAATCAGCCTACAAGCTGTTCGATATGCTGGCTTCGATTTCGAACCTGGAAGTTGAAGCGAAGATCGAATACATCGACCTCGTCCGGGAATCTGGGGTTTATACCGACGACGAGATCAGCGCTATCGAACGGCTCATATTGAGCGGAGCAGCTCAATATTTTAAGGATGTGATCGATCAGGTACGAGACGAACAGGTCCAACGGGAAATCTCGGAGTTGCTGACCTGAAGCGGGCGCCTGCAGGAGCGCGAATCAGAGTTTCAAACCCTGCTCTTTGATAACCTTCGCCAGCCCCTTTTTGTTGAGGGTGCGCAATGCACGGGCGCTCAGCCTCACCGTGACCGTTCTGTTCTCTTCCGGTAGGAAGATACGTTTCTTGATCAGGTTGGGTCGCTGGACTCGACGGGTTTTTCGTTGGGAATGGCTGACAGCGTTGCCCGCCAAATTCTTCTTCCCCGTAATCTTGCACACACGCGACATCGATCAACTCCTGTTGAGAGCGGACAATATAGCGCTGACCTGGTACCACGTCAAGCGGAAACCCTTGACATTTAAGGGGATAGCGGCGAGCTTAAGGATCCACTAACAACCGTCCCCATTCTCGATTGTTTCGTCTGAACCCTTCCATCATGCCTCTCTACCGACTCCTTTTAGGGGTAGCAATAGGGGCCGCTTGTACCTCCATCTACGCCGATCTCCGCATCGTTGCCGCGGACGAAGCCCATCTGCGCCTCGAGTACACCGCTGACCAGGTCGACCTGCAACGCGCGTTGGGGCGCACCTTTCTTATCGGGATCCCAGACGAGGCCGAGGTCCGTCTTCAGGTTCTGGATAAACGGGAAGTGGCTGTTCCCGAACTGGCCCCTCTCGTTGAGATTCCAAAACGGACGCACGAGACTCCGGTCTTTCTAGGCGCAAAAGGGCGCTTGCGCGATCAGCATGTGGTGGAATTGGTCTTCGCTCCGGCCCTCTCGGTGGGTGGGGGAACGGTTTTCCACGATCGCATCGTGGTAGAGCTGCACTTCGATAAACCCGGCTATTCGAGGCTAAGGGGTAAGCGGGAAAGCTACAGCGAAGAGTTTTACCGAGGCCTCGTGGCCAACCACGATCAGGCTCGTGACTGGAGAGTTCCGCGACGCCGCCGACTGAGCCGGCCGCTCCAGAGCGACGCGAACCCACGTCTAAAGATCGCTATAGAGGACGAGGGCATCTACCTCATCACCGGCAGGGATCTGCAGGAGTCGGGTATCGATCTGTCAGATTTTGACCCGCTCACGGCACGAATGCTGTACGGCGGCGGGCGGACACTGCCCTTACCGATAACGCAGGAGCCAAACGATCAGCTGGAGGAGCAGGCGATCCTGATAGATGACGGAGGAGACGGTCGCTTCGACGTCGACGACGAGATTCTTTTCTACGCTGAACCGCTCGCCCGCTGGGAATACCACGGCAATCGAGGTGAATATTCATTTCGCCGCAACCTGTACACTAAGCAGAATGTCTATTGGTTGGAGATTGCCGGCGAACGAACGGGGCTTCGCCGCGCCGTTAGAGATGGGTCGCATGCGATTTCGGAGCCGCAGATAGTCACTGACCACAGGGTTCGCGAGCATGTGGAAAGCGAAGCAAAGATATTGATTCAGACCTTTTCGGTTCGTTCCGGTTATGAATGGTATTGGGAAGAGTTTCAAGGTAACGCTCGAAATTTCTCGACGGTCGTTCGCGACGCTGTCGACCAGCCGGTGGACATCCGCCTGAGGTTCTTTGGCTGGACGTTTCAAGACCATAGGTTTTCGGTCAAGTGGAACGAGGAAGAGATAGGTAAGATAGCCTTCTTCGGCAGTCAGGTTGATACCTCCGAGTTTCGTGCCGAAGCTGGGGCACGAGAAGGGGTGAATCATTTGGGGTTGGTCCACGAAAACAAGGATCTAACGAGACTGGACTGGTACGAAATCGAATACTCGCGACAGCTTTCGGCGCAGCGATCCGAACTGCGCTTCGATGGAGTTGCCGGCTCGGATATGCTGGAATATCACCTTACCGGCTTCCGGCAGGAGGTTTCCCCTCGAATCTTCGAATTCTCCGACGAGCTCACCGAGATCGTCAATTTCGCTCACGACCCGGTGGCTGGAACTGTTCGCTTCCAGGACGCGGCGGCATCCTCGCCAAGGAGTTACCTGGTGGCGGGGGAAGAACGATGGAAGAAACCGATCAGCGTGGAGCTCGACCGCTCGGTAAACCTGAGAACAGCCGGTCAGGGGGCAACATACCTGGTCATAGCTCACCGCGACTTTCTGGCCGCGGCGGAACGCCTGGCCGCATGGCGGGCACAAGACCAGCGGCACGGCCCAGCTTTGAGCAGCAGGGCTGTAGACGTGGCCGATATCTACGACGAATTCTCCGGAGGGTTGGTCGACCCGGCTGCGATTCGAAACTTCATGAAATTCGCTGCCGAGAACTGGGATCCCGTCCCGCTGTATGTCGTTCTCTTCGGTGACGGCAGCTACGACTACAAAAACAACTCGGGCACCAGCCCGGGCAACTGGATCCCGCCGTATCAGGATGGCGAAAGCACCTACGATGAGTGGTATGTTCGGGTTGCCGGGGACGACAAGATCCCGGATATGGCGATCGGAAGGCTTACAGTCCAAACGGCCGCAGAAGCCGACCTCGTAGTGGACAAGCTGATCGACTACGATAGCGAGTTGGAAGAAGGAGCCTGGCGCAGCCGGGTTCTCCTCATCGCCGACGATCTGCACAATTCCGACAAACCGGGGGCGGTCGAGTCTTGGTTTCTCTGGGACGCCGAGCGCATGGCGAGCGGCTTTTTTCCGGCACGACTCGATTTGCGCAAACTCTACCTCGCCCAGTTCCCATTGGAAGGACGTCTGAAACCCCGTGCCCGAGACGAATTCCTTCGACGGTTCAACGAGGGGGCGCTCATCGTCACCTATCTCGGACACGGCAACTGGCAGACTCTGGCCCATGAGCAGATGTTCGTCACCTCCCGCGATCTGGGAGATGTGGCTAACGGCTCTCGCCTCCCGTTCATGTTTATGGCGGCCAGTCAGGTGGGCCCGTTCGACGATCCGGTACGCAGCTCCATGCCCGAGGATCTCCTGAAGCTGCCCTCCGGTGGGGTTATCGGCATGATTTCGGCTACCAGGGTTGGATTTCATCATAGCAACATGACCCTGGCGTATATGTTTCACGATCGGATGTACCGCTCCGACCGTGAGGCCGTTCCGGTCGGACTTGGGCTCATGGAGGCGAAACAGCTGGTGCAAATCACCGAAACAGATCGCGTCAATGTGCAGCGGTATTCGCTGATCGGCGATCCGGCAATGCGCCTGGCAAGCCCTCGCTACCAGGTGGTGCTGGTAGCTCCGGATACCCTTCGAGCCCTCGGCGCTGTGCGCATCAGCGGTCAAATCGTCGACCAGCAGGGAAACTTCGAAGGTGATTTCAATGGCGAGGTTCTCGTAAACGCCTTCGACTCGGCGCTGGCGAGTCAGCTGGACGGGTTCACTTACGTCCAGTTGGGGTCGCCCCTGTTCAGGGCGAACCTGCGCGTCGAGAACGGTCGTTTTGAAACCGAGTTCAGGGTGCCTAAAGATATAACCTATCGCGGCGTGCGCGGCCGTGTTAGCGCTTTTGCATCGGCCGATGGCCGACCGAGCGCCTTCGGATCGTTAGACGGGCTGGTGCTTGCCGGTACGGCTGACGACGTCACCACGGACGATGAAGGACCTGCCATTCGAATCCAATTCCAGGGGCAAAGCGGGTTCGAAAGCGGCGACGCGATCCCGCAGGAGGCGGTGTTGCAGGCATCGATCAGCGATCCCAGCGGAATCAACATCACCGGGGAAACCGGCCACGAGATCGAGCTGGTAATCGACAACCAGGTCTTTCAGGTCACCGAGTCGTTCATTGTGGGTGGGGATGGTTATGCCGAAGGCAGCCTGGAATTCCAACTTCCGGCTTTGGAACCGGGTGAGCACTCGATTCGTCTGAAGGCGTGGGATTCCTTCAATAACTCGGGGTCCGTGGAGGTATCGGTCGATGTTGCCGAGGCCGGCACCGAGGTTCTGTCCGAGGTTCTTTTTGTGCCGAATCCGATGGCCGAAGAAGGCCACTTCACGTACATTTTAAAGTCTAGGGCAACTGAGGTCGATATTAAGATCTTCACCGTTAGCGGACGTTTGGTGGAGGAAATCGTAGGTTCCACTGAGTTGGGTTTCAACCAGGTTGCGTGGAAGCCTACGCACAAGATGGCCGGTGGTGCCCTGTTGTATCGCGTGCGGGCGAGAACTGAAGAAGGCAATTCAGTCAAGCGGACCGCCGCCCTGCAGGTCATTGAGGAATAGTGTTGTCTCGCGAGCCTACGTCCGGGACACGCCAAAAAAAGGAAACAGGAGGAGCAGCTTGAAGGAATGAGCCAACGTTTTTGCAGTATTCAGCACCGAAAGCTCAAACTCAAGTCTGAGGAGGTCTCTCAATGAAGAAGCTCTGCGCCTTTCTGTTTGCGGGGTTCATCGTTGTCGGCGCCACCGGCGCTCACGCCACGCCCGAGAGCCGGTCGGCGGTACTGTTTCTCTTGATCGAACCGGGTGCCCGCGGCATCGCCATGGGCGAGTCGTACGTGGCTATCGCCGACGATGCAACCGCGAGTTATTTCAACCCGGCAGCCCTCTCGGGCCAGCAGGGAAAGAAGCTGAACTTTACCCACATGAAGTGGTTGCCCGGATTGGCTGACGATCTATCCTACGAGTTCCTCGGTTACGCGCAGCCCATAGAGGGCTGGGGCAACTTCGGCGTCAATATGGCGCTTCTCAATCTCGGAGAGCAGCTGCGAACCGACGAACGGGGTAACGCTCAGGGAACCTTTCGCAGCTACGATGTAGCGGTTTCAGGCGCGTACGGCGCCGAAATCGGGCAGAACATGTCCGCGGGTATTGGCTTGAAGTTCATCCGCAGTAACCTGGCCGACCAGGGAGCCGGTATCGAGAGGGGCAAAGGGGTGGGGAACAGTTTCGCTGCCGACCTGGGTTATCTGTGGCATGTCAATCCGACACTGACCTTCGGCGCAGCCCTGAGAAACCTAGGGCCGAAGATAGCTTACATCGACGCCAGCCAGGCGGACCCTTTGCCGCAGCACATCGTGGTTGGTTTGGCCTACGAGGCACTGGATAGCGAGTTTAACGACATTCTGTTTTCGCTGGACATCTACAAACCCCTGATTGCCGACGGGACTTTCTTGAGCAATCTGGTCAAGGCATGGGCGGATGAGTCCCTGGGAGACGAGTTCAAGGAGATCGATATCCATCTCGGCGCGGAATATCGCTACGGCCAGGAGGACGCTTTTTTCGCCATGCGCGGGGGGCGCTCGATGGATGATGACGGCGACCTGAATCTGTGGACCGCTGGCGTAGGCCTTCGGTACAATATCTTCCAGCTGGACGTGGCTTATATCATCGGCGACGGAACGCCGGTCGACGACAATACGCGCTTCTCCCTGAATCTTATCTTCTGAGTGAAACCTGACCATCCGGAGCAGCCGCGCGGAGACCGTTTTGGCTGTTTTTGGATAGGTTCTCCGTTTCTTACCCCTTTCTGCAGTTGCTCACACTGAGAACTCTTCTTCTGTCCATTTGCGTCGTGGCGGTTTCCGTGGCATCCGCCCACGCCGCCCAGGCGTGGCGAGTACTCGCGTTGCGGGTCGACTTCCCGCTGGAGGAACCTGACGAATCCACGACTACGGGTCGTGGAAGGTTCGACTTGCGTGGGTTCCGCGAAGCGCGGCCAGACTATCCCTTTCCGTACGACACGCCGCCACACGATTCAGCCTACTTTTCTCATCATCTGGATGCCCTGGCCCGCTACTACCGGGTAGTCTCGGACGAAGAGGTGCAGATCGACTACGCCGTCTTTCCACGCGAGCCCACAGCAGCCTACACCATGCCACGCTCGGCATTGAGCTACGGAAACGGGCGGTCGTCGGCTGAGATTGGCTCCAAATGGATCGAGCTCGTATCTGCGGCGGTGGACAGCGCTGCCGCAGATCCCGCGGGTCCCTGCTTCGCGGATTTCAACAGCTTTCTGATCATCCACGCCGGCATCGGCCATGAAACCGGCGAGCTCAACGACATCCGCTCGGTCTACCTGGACACCACCGATATGCAGGATTTCCTGACCGCACCGCTCGTCGCCGGCGACGGAAGCTGCGGACACGAGATTCGCGACGCCTGGATACTGCCCGAAAGCTTGAGTCAAAACGGCCGGGCTGGGATGAACGGCCTGTTTGCCAAATTCTTCGGTCACCAACTGGGCCTCATCGGCCTGTCGAATTTTGCCGATGGGCTGCCGGCGCTGGGGGCATGGAGCCTGATGGATGTCGGAGCAAATGTGCGAGGTTTCGTTCTTCAGGACAGTCTGTTGTTTACTCTCGGTTTCGTACCGCCCCATCCGATGGCCTGGAGCAAGGCACGTCTGGGTTGGATCGAACCCGTCGTTGTCTCGCGGGACACGACCGTCCGGCTGTCCGCTACCGACCGCAATTCCGATCTGCCCAAAGCGATTCGCATCCCGATCACCGACAGCGAATATTTCCTTCTGGAGAATCGCGTGCAGAGGGCGAACAGAGGTACGCCTGCAGGGGTTTCCAGTCCGTTTGACGACGACGAAACGATTTGGATCGACGCCGGAACGGTGGAGTTTTCCCGCGACGACCGCGCCGGGGTGTGGCGCGCGGTGGAGGAATACGACGCGTTCGTTCCAGGGTCGGGGGTTCTCATATGGCACGTGGATGACGAAATCATCGGCGATCGAATAGGTGCGGGTGCCGTCAACAACGATCCGGTCCGCCAAGGCATCGCCTTGGAAGAGGCCGATGGGTTTCGGGATGTGGGCAACCCGATCTTCTCTCGGTTGGACCAGATCGAAGGTTCGCCCGACGACCCTTTCCACGCAAATAGCCAGGCTGTGTTCGAAACCGCCACCACGCCGAACAGCAACAGCAATACGGGCATGGTCAGCGGGTTGCGCATCGAGGTCTTGAGTCCTCCGGGAGACGTCGTGGAGGTAGACATTCGATTCGAACGCTCGCTGACCGGGTGGCCCCGAACGGCCGTAAATGGCCGGCGATTGCAGGCCGCCGACCTGAACGGCAATGGAGAACTGGAGCTAGTGTGGACCGATGACGTCGGTGTACGGACCGGGACCAGAGATGTCGAAGCATTGGCCTGGACGGTACCCGGCGCCCGCCTGCTGGCCGCAGGCGATGCCGACAGCGACGGCCGCTGGGATCTGTTTGTCCAGCGGGACTCCGAGGTCTCTGCCTGGCAGCTGGGTGAGACCGAACCCATGTGGGCGGTAGCGGTAGACGATTTGGTGCATGCCGCGTCGTTCCTGACTGCGATCGACGGCCTGTCCGCCGGAACCGTCCTCGCCCTCGCCACCGACGAACTGATTTTTCTCGATGCCCGGACCGGGCTGGAGATTCGACGCGAGCCGGTTACTGCGGTGGCTCTGGCGGCGGGAGACCTGGACGGTGATGGTGGGACAGAATTGGCAGTTGCCATCGAGAATCAGGTATTGCGCCTGGCAACATCGGGTATGCTACCGATTAGAGATTTGGTGACCGGGGTCGCGGGCAGAATCGTCGCCGGCGATATCGACGGAGATGGGGCAGCAGAGATTATACACTCCGCAGGGGATCGGGTTTCGAGCATCTCCACCGCGGGCCATGAGTTCGCCACGCAACTTCCGTCTCCCGCGCTCGGCGCTCCGGCGCTTGGCGACGTGAATGGCGATGGATTGCTGGAGATCACGATGGCCACGGAGACCGAGTTCCACGTTCTCGATGCAACCGGTCTGACCCAACGCGATTTTCCGTCCGGCCCCGCCCATTTTCTCGAGCTCGGGCCGCTGCGAACCAACCCCATTCTGGCGGATCTGGACGGAAACACGAATCAGGAGCTGTTTGCCGGTACCGGCAAAGGTGTTTTGGGCATGGACACGAACGGGGCGCTGCTGTCTGGATTGCCGCTGTTGACGACCTCTGCGGTCAACGCAACACCGGTGGCCGCGGATTTGAGCGGAGACGGGTTGCTCGAGCTCGCCGCCGTAGGATCTGATGCGGTATACGTGTGGAATCCACGCGCCGTACGCGAACAGTATGCGGGGAAAACCGCCGATTGGCCGCAGGATGGGTTTGATGCGCGAGGGCTTAACGCGGCCCCTGATACGGGACTTCGCCCGGTGGCACCTACCAACGAACTGATGCCCGCCGGGATGGTCTACTGTTATCCGAACCCGGCGGCCGCTGTCGACGACGCTCACTTGCGGTTCTTTCTCGCGCGACCTGCACGAATGACCCTTGAGGTATTCGATGCTGTCGGCAACAGGGTGGATCGAATCGAACGGGAAACCGGCTTGTTGACCCCTTCGGAAAACGAGCTTCGTTGGTCGCTGCGAACCTACGCCAGCGGCCTCTACATCTGTCGTTTGCGGGCTAAGGAAACAACCGGCGGCCAGGCAGAGGCTTTCGTGCGTTTGGCGGTTCGCAATTGAAGTTGCAACCCGCAGTGCCTGGTCCGGTCTGCCGATCCGCCTCGGGTTGCAAGTGGGCGCCATCTCCGCCCGCCGGTGCAGCATGGATTACCCCTCTCATTCTTCTGCTGTTGGTGCTGGCACCGACTGCGAACGCACAGAATCACCCGGAGCTCCAGTGGCAGGTGCTGGAAACGGAGCATTTCCGGGTCTTGTTCCATGAAGGCCTGGAAACCGCCGCCGGCAAAGCCGCGGAGGTAGCGGAGGAGGTGTACGGTCCGATCACACGGTTGTACGACTACCAGCCCGGTTCCAAGGTGCGGATCGTTCTGAAGGATTACGACGATGTCGCCAACGGCGCCGCCTATTTCTTTCAGGACACCATAGAGATCTGGACTACTGCACTCGAACATGACTACGAGCTTCGCGGCTCTACGGACTGGCTGCGCAACGTCATAACCCACGAGTTCACCCACATCGTTTCGTTGGGCGCGGCTCGCAAAGGTCCCCAACGGATTCCCGCTTTCTACATCCAATACTTCGGCTATCAACGCGAGAAGGACCGGCCGGACGTACTGACCGGCTTTCCCGATCGGCTGGTCTCTTACCCGATCATGACCATCAACGTTCCCCACTGGTTCTCGGAGGGGGTCGCGCAGTACCAGCGCTACGATCGATGGGACTCCCATCGCGACATGATTCTGCGCACCGCGGTGCTCAATCACGAGTTGCTCTCCATGGACGACATGGGGGTGTTCGGCAAGCGGGGGTTTGGCAACGAATTCGTTTACGACCACGGATTCGCCCTGGTGCGCTACATCGCGGATACCTACGGTGAGCAGAAATTGGCCGAACTGGCGCGAGCTGCTTCCGGGTGGACCATTCTCGATTTCGGCCGTGCTATCGAACAGGTGCTGGGAATCTCCGCCGAGGAACTGCACCTTCACTGGCGCTCATCCATGCATGAGAAGTACACCGCGCAGGTGGGTGCGTTGGGGGAGCTGCGAGAGGGGGAAGAGCTGGCCGGGACGGGGTTTTCCAACATGTGGCCGGAGTTCTCTCCGGACGGAAAGAAGCTCGCCTTCCTGTCGAGTCTGAAGCGCCACTACGGATCCCATTCGCTGGTGATCAGGGATCTGGAGAGTGAAGAGGATGAGATCGTCGTTCCACGGGTGTCCACCTCATCAATTTCCTGGTCCGCGAACGGCGGCAAACTCTTGTTCGTGCGGAAGGATGCGGCCGACAAGTACGGATCGCGGCAGGCGGATGTCTACGAGTTGGATCTGGATGACCGGGACGTCGGTTTCGTTCCCAAGCTGTTGGCTACAGTGCCTGGGATGCTGTCGGGGTACAGCATCGAGAGACTGCGGAGAATCAGCACCGGTCTGCGCGGTTTTTATCCACGCTACTCTCCCGACGGAAACTGGATCGCGTTCGTGCGCAATCAGGGCACCAACAACAACCTGGGGTTGCTCAGCGCCGACGGGGAAGAGATTCGTTTCCTCACCGAAATCGCGGACGGTACTCAGCTGTATACGCCCCGCTGGTCGCCGGACGGTCGCTTCCTGGTTTTTTCCATCGGTCGCGACGGGCGTCGCGACATCGGCATGGTGGAGGTTGCGAACCTGCAGCGTCAGCTCCTCGCATCGACCGAGCCGGTGATGCTCGATCCGCCGCGTATCGAGCTGATCGTCAACACCCCGGCAACAGACCGAGATCCGGTTTTTACCCGGGACGGCAGCGGCGTGCTGTTCGCCTCCGATATCAACGGCATATTCAACATCTTCAGGTTAGACCTTAGAACCCGCGAGGTATCGCAGCTCACCAACGTCAAGGGAGGAGCGCTGGCGCCGACCGAAGGGTTGGACGGCGATGTAGCGTTTGCCGCGTACGGTGCAGAAGGATTCCAGATCCGCCATCTGAACGTTTCCGAGGCGGTTTCATCCCCCGGCTTTCCGCAGAATTCTTCAGAGCCCCAGATGGACCCTGTGCGAACATCATCTGCCAGGGTGTCAATCTCCGAGCCCTATCGAATCGACTTTCTCAAGTCGGCGATTCTACCCCGCGTGATGATCGACGAGGGTGAGATCAAACCTGGGTTGTACCTGGGAACCGGGGATGTTCTCGGTCGCCAGAGCATCTTCGCCGGTATAGCCGCCGCGCCGGCAAACGGCGATCGCGACCTGTTCCTCATCTATGAGTTGAAGAAGTGGCGACCTACTCTTTTTGCCGAGTTCTTTCACCAACGTCGGCATGCTTCCAGGGGAGACAGCTCTGAAGCGAGGGATGCTGTCATAAATGCGGTTAACTTTAATCTCAACCAGGTGAGCCTCGGTCTTAGAGGCAATCTGGGCCGGCCCAACGAACTGGCCGTTTTCCTCACCTACGACAGGTACGACGCGAGCATTGAATTCGATTTCTTTGTGCCCAAGCGCGACGGCACGCTGGGATTCGATCTGGAGAAACAAAAACCGTTCGGATACACCTACCTCAACGGCTTCGATCTTGGGTTCACCTACCGACACAACGGCATTGCGCGCAGGCAAGACCGCGATATAAATCCCAAAGGCCGACGAATCTTTTTTCGCTACGGTCGCGTCTTCAACTATTTTCTCGAAGACTTCGACCGCAACACGACCTTTATCAAGGAAGAGTACAAGAAGCTCTTCTACAACCAATTCACGCTCGACTGGAACGAGTACGTTCCTCTGCCGTGGAACACCACGTTCGGATTGCGTTTTTATGGGGGCTGGATAGACAACGAGGAGGTTGATGAAGCGGAGTTGATCGATGACTTCTTCGATTACCGCCTCGGGGGCCTGCCGTTCATGAAAGGGTACACGTTCTACAGTCTGGAAGGGCGCAAAGCGGCGATGGCGACGGCCTCATTTCGATTCCCCTTGATCCCAAGCATCCGTCGCCGGTTCGCCCATATCTATTTCGAGCGCCTCTACGGAACCGTCTATGCAGATGTGGGGAAAGCATGGGACAGGAATTTCGACGATCCCGACCCGATCTTCGATCGCAAGGCGCCGTTGCGGGACGTGGGAGGCCAGCTGCGTTTCGATATGCTGTCATATTACGGTCTGCCGACCAGAATCCAGGTCGATGGTGCCTACGGCATCGACGAAACAAGCGACAAACAACCATGGAAGTTTTATCTTACGGTACTATTCGGTTATCTGTAATCCTAACGGAGGTGAAGTCCTTATGCGCTGGACGGCTCTGGTAACGCTTTTTCTAGCGGTACCGGTATTGGAAGCAGAGGAATTGCCGAGCATCTTCGGCGAAAATCCGGTTCCTCTGCAGATGTGGTCTTTGCGGGGGAGTGCCACATTCGACTCGGATCAATCCCAGTCCAAGGCGGCGCCCGCCGAAGAGCAAAGTAGGAAATCGCCGCGTCGTGCCCTGTTGTTCTCGGTCCTCTTGCCGGGTGCCGGGCAGTATTACATGGGCAGCAAGAAGAGAGCGGCCACCTTCCTGGGGATCGAAGCCTTCACGGTCGGGTTGTACTTGTTCTGGAACGGCGATGGCAACAGTATCGAAGATGAGTTCCGCCAGACCGCCGTTGATAACTGGGATCCACTGGAGTACCTCGATTGGCGCGACGATCCCGTCTCCCGCAATTCCTCCATAACCCATGCTCTTCCCTGCAGCACGTCCATTCGGTCTACCGGTACTCTGCGAGGGTGCAGCGAGAAGCAGCAGTATTATGAGCTCCTGGGAAAATACGATCAGTTTGTCGCTGGATGGAGCGATCTTAAAGACCCGAATGGGAACTTTATCAACAGCGTATCCCAGATCGACTCGGTTGAAAACTTCGCCTCTGAGCTGCGTTTGGACTACGAGGTTCGCAGGGATGACAGCAACAAGCTCTTGAAGCGAGCCAGCAACGTCGCCGGGGTGATCATGTTGAATCACATCTTCAGCGCCATAGATGCCGCGCGTATTGGGCGGACGCAAAGCGGCTCAGAGCAGGCAAGTGATATAGAACGCCGGACTCGTTTCGCCGCAACCATCTACCAGGGAAGCCGCAGCCGGGTACCCATGGTCGTCGCTTACAAGCCATTCTACTAGCATTCACTGCGCAATGCATCCATGCCGAACCCAGAACAAATCCTGACGGACCGCCCGTTGGTCCGTCTGATCAATCTCCTGTTATTGTGCGCGCTGATGGTGCCCGTCGCGGCGCCGGCCATGTCGCCTAAACGCGCGTTCCTCTACTCGTTGCTCATTCCCGGTTGGGGTCAGTACGCTGCCGGCAACGACAAGAGTGCCGGCCGCTTCCTTGGCGCGGAGGTGGGGTTGTGGGGCGGTTTCTTCGCATTCAAGAAGGTAGAAGATGTGCGCGTCGACAATTACCGCTCCTATGCGGCGCAACACGCCCAGGCGATCACCTCGGGAAAAGACAGTCAGTACTTCGACGACCTTGGATTCTATGCGAACCGGCTGCAACATAACCAATTCGCCCGCTACGACGACGGCCCGAGTGCGCATCTGTATCCCGAAACGACCGACTTCTTCTGGGAGTGGAATTCAGAGGCATCGCGCAACAGGTACAAAAAGCTTCTAAATTCCAGCCAGAGCGCCCAGCGTCAGTCGCTCTTCTTCAGCGGACTGGTGGTGGTCAATCACCTCGTATCGGCGATTCATGCGGCGCGTTACGCTGGCGGAACCGAGCGATCCGACGAGCATCGTCTGGATGTTCGGGTTGCAGCCCAACCCAACGGATTCGGCGTTGTCCTAACCAGACCCTTCCGATGAACATCGCGTGCCGTGGGGCAGCGCTTTTGGTTTTGGGGTTCACCCTATCCCCGGAAGTGGCAGCTCGGGAACGCATCTGTGGTGCCGAATATCTTCGCCTTCACGCCGACGAGTTCCGCCTGCCCAGCTTCAAGGTCCACCATTTCAAACAGCAGGAAGATAAAATCAAGGTGGGCTCCCAGCGGGAGTTCCACGTCCGCGGCCGGTTTGCTCTCCTGCCCGCTACCTGTCGATTCGTAGGCGACAACAGCTACGTCTTTGTGGAGGATTCACAGTGGGATGAAAACGGCGGCCCGGTTCTACAGCTCGATGCCGATTTTCTCGGCGACCTGTTCGAGGTTGCGTCGCCGGCAGATCCGACTCGGGGGTTGTTCGAGCTGGAAACCGCCGTCTTCGGGATTCCTCCCGACGTCGACGAGGACCCGAGGATTTTTATTCTCGTTCTCCAGCTTGAGCCTGACCTCCTGGGGTTCTTCGATCCCGGCATCGCCACCGATCCCGACCCGCAGCTTCGGCGCGATATGATCTTCATGAACTCCGCGGTGCTCCTGGCAAATCAGTACGCCGCCGGGGGGACGTTGGCCCACGAGTTTCAACATCTCATTCATTGGGGCCACGACGAGGACGAAGAGATCTGGCTCAACGAAGGTCTTTCAGGTTACGCCGAGTTGCTCTTGGGCTATCCAGAGATCGACTCGACGAATGTGCCAGAATTCTTGCGCCAACCCGGCATCGGTTTGACCGCGTGGGAAAGCCAGTCGTACAACTACGGATCCACCTACCTCTACGTTGCGTTTCTTGCCGAGCGCTTCGGCATCGGTTTGATGGGCGGCCTGGTGAGCGAACCTCGCAACGGCATCGACGGCATCGACGTTACCCTGGCTCCATTTCAGCAGGATTTCCGTGCGACGTGGGCAGGCTGGACCGCCGCGAACTATGCGGGGTCAGATGTCCGCTACGGCTACGCCGCAATCGGCGAACGCCGGGCGACGCCCCTGGTGACGCCTGGCCTCCCCTTCCGTGCTGATGGGACAGTGGACCAACAGTGGGGAACAGCCTATGTCATTTTTCGCCAGAGCGGCAGCACTGAGATCGAGTTCTTTGGCGATCCCAACGGACGCTACGCCGTTCAACTCTACGCTATGCGCGATGGAAGCGGTGAACTCCAAAACATGATGCTCGACGGCGACAGCCACGGATTCACCCGCGTGGTAAACGCTGACAGCTTCGTCGTCATCGTGGGCAGGACTTCCGTACAAGGACGGGAATTCGAGCTCTCGGGCCGCCACTTCGACTCGGTTACAGCCGTGGTCGCAGCGACAAGTGCGGCGGAGAATGACCAGGCAGGATTATTCCTGCCGTACCCAAATCCGTTCAATAGCCAGGTCGTACTGCCGTTGCATTTGGAGGTGGAAAGCGCCAACGCGATGGTCCGGCTCTACGGAGCGCTCGGCAATCCGGTTCGCACCTTTCGTCTGGGACTCCTCCCGCGCGGTACTCACCGTCTCATATGGGACGGCACCGACGATCAAGGTCGCAAGGTTGCCAGCGGGCGGTACCTCGCGAAGCTGCAGGCCGGCTCGATCTCGAGCTTGCGACCGCTGACGCTTGTGCGGTAGTCTACGTTACCTCCGGACTGCCCTAGCCGCGATGTGCGGCACTAGAGAACAAAACCGAACCATGTCCGCAATACATCCTCGGCAGGTTTGTTCTGCGGCGAGAAGTGGTCGTCGGTGCTGCCCCCGGCCCTGCCGTGGTCGGGGCGCCAATCCCAAACGTAGAGTCCAGCGAACCAGGGTTTATCCCAGAAGGTCTCGAACAGCGCCTCGTAGGCATCTGCCTGTTCCCGCAGATCGATGCTACGGCGTACGGTTGAATTCCACGGTTCAATGGCGGCACCCTCAATGCTTCTATAGCCGATCTCGGTGAAAAGCACCGGCCGGTCCCAATCTCGCTGCGTCGTCTCGATGGAGCGCAGATGCGGTTGCCATCCCCGTTCAAGGTCTGAGATGCTGGCATTCATCTGCTGCGTCAGCGGGAAGTAGGCGTGGATTCCGATGTAATCGAGCTGGTCCCAAAAACCGACCTCCTGAAACTCTTGAAACCAGTTCGCTCCGTAGGTCAATGGGCCCGGATAGACTTCCCTCACCTCGTCGATGAGCCGGCGCCAAAACATTGGACGCTGACGAATGGGCAGGTGCAGCTCGATCCCGATGCAGAACATCTCCATGTCGGTTTCGGCTGCCAGTCGCGCGTAATGCAGGACAAACTGTCGATAGTCCTCTTCCCACTGGAGCCAGTCCTCCTCGCGCTCGAATCGGATGGTGCCGCGCCACTCACCCTCTACCTCTTGCTCCAACCAGATATGGGGTTTCAACATGGTTTTGATACCGTGCGTGCGAGCGCGTCGCGCGGTTTCTCGCAGGCCTTCGTCGGTTTCACCCCAACGGACGCCGGTGGGGCGAAGCCCGATCCGGGGAACGTCGAAACGGGGTTGCCACCCGAAAGGGATCTGTGCGATCCACTCCACGTTGGTGTCCAGGAGGTGATCGAAGGTGTCGGCGGGCAGGGTGCGGCCGGCGACCAGATTTACGCCCCGGTGTCGGCCCACCGAATACAACTCCGGCGCAACCGGAGTCTGCCTTCCATCGCAGCCGATGCCAAGAATCAGGAGCAGCGGAACGAGCTTCGAGCCTTTGATCACCGAAACTCCAGACCTCTGTGCGTGTGCGCGGGCGCGCTACAGTTCAGTTCCAGGCTATATTGTGCAAGGGCACGACCTGTCTGCGGATGCACCAGTTCGGGGTCAAGCTCTAACAGGGGCTCCAGTACGAAACAGCGTTCGGTTAAACGGGGATGGGGAAGCTGCAGCTGAGGACTGTCCACGATACAGTTCCCAAACAAAAGAAGATCGAGGTCGAGGGTTCTTGGTCCCCAGCGGATCGTGCGTCGCCGCCCAAAACGATCTTCTATGTCGGTCATCGCCTTCAAGAGGGGCTGCGGAGTATGAGTCGTGGTCAGGCAGAGAGCGGCGTTGAGAAAATCTCCCTGATCCAGGTACCCCGCGGGCGACGATTCGTACACCGATGAGCTCTTCAGCACGGTGATTTCAGGGTCCGCCGCTAGAGCCCGGGCTCCTGACTCGAGATAGCTCAGACGATCGCCCAGATTCGAACCAAGTCCGAGGTAGACAACCTCACTCATAAGAGCGCTGAATCTCCACCTCGATGCCATCGAAATGCGCGTCGAGAGGAGGGTTGGGTTTGCGGACCCGGAGGGTCAGGTCGATGGGGGCGAAAAGGCTGCCGACCGAGCTCGCGATCTGTTCGGCAAGCGCTTCCACCAAGTTGAAACTCTGCCCGGTGACAACCTCGCGGACGGCATCATACAGACGGGCATAATCAACCAGTTTCTGAGGATCATCGGAGCGGGCTCCGGCGGCGAAATCGCCTGACACCACCAGATCGACTTCAAATCGCTGGCCAAGCTCCCTCTCTTCCGGGTAGAGACCGTGGCGGGCGAAAAAACGCATGTTCTTCAGTGTCAGCGTATCCAAAGCTCTTGCATACCCTCATTTTTGGCGCCGTCAATATATCCGGGTGTTTGGTAGGCGTCAATTGATGTGAATCGTAACTCGTTGCGTCTCACAACCATTCTTGACTTTCGGTGGGCGAAATGTCATATTCACCAGCGGTGCAAGGAAGCCCCCAGAAGACCCCCAAGGAGGTGAAGATGTCAGAAGTAACAGGAGCAAATCAACAGCCTGCGGCCGCCCAAACCCAGGCCAACCGGACCGACGAGCAGCGGGAAGCGCAAGCTGACCGGCGGGCAGAGCAGCAAGCGAGCCGCGATGCCCAACGCACGGAGAGCCAGGAGACTGCCCGTGCGGAACGAGCGGCCCAAGCAGAGCAACAGCGGGAAACCCAAGCTGCGCAAAACAGCCAGGACAACCAGCAGGATCAGCGTTTGCAGGTGGAGGAAGAGCGGGGTCAGGGCCGCGTGATCAACGAGGTGGCCTGAACTTAGTCGATCATAGCAGAAAGTTCGAGCGCTCCACTCTATGTGGGGCGCTTTTTTTGCTCACGCGGAAGGGTTGCGAAGTGCTCTGTAGGCGATATCTCGGCGGCAGTAGACGCCGTCAAAATCGAGCTTGTCCACCTGTTTGTAGGCCTGGCCAACCGCCGTTTCGATGGTTCTATCCACCGCGGTGACCCCCAAAACCCGACCGCCGCTCGTCAACAGGCGACCGTCCTCCATTTTGGTGCCGGCATGAAAGAGAAACACGTCGGGTACCCCCTCGACGGCATCCACCCCGCGGATCTCCATGCCCGTCGAGTAGGTTTCGGGGTAGCCGCCTGATGCGAGGACGACGCAGACGGCCGCCCGGTCCGAGTTTTCCGCGCGCACGCTGCCGATTTTTCCGTCACATGCCGCTTCCATCAGATCGACAAGGTCGGTCTGCAACAGCGGCAGGACGACCTGTGCTTCCGGATCGCCGAACCGACAATTGAACTCCACCACCTTGATCCCTTTTTCCGTGAACATCAGTCCGCAAAACAGCACACCGCAAAACGGCGATCCCAGACGGGCTAGCTCATCCAGGACAGGGCGAATAATCGAAACCTCGACCTCTTCGACGGCCGCTCGATCCGCGATCGGGGCGGGCGCATACGCCCCCATTCCTCCGGTATTTGGACCACGGTCACCCTCGAAAATGGCTTTGTGGTCCTGGGCGGGCACGAGACTCACAAAGTCTCTCCCGTCGGCAATGGCGAACATGGATGCTTCTTCACCGTCCATGTATTCTTCGATCACTACCTCGTTGCCCGCTGCACCGAACTTGCTGTCGTCCATCATCTCCCTGATGGTTGTTTCCGCTTCCTCCAGCGAGTGGGCGACCGCTGCACCCTTACCGCTGGCGAGGCCGCTCGCCTTGATTACCACCGGGATCTCCTGATTTCGCACATAATCAAGAGCGGCGTCGATGTCGGCAAAGGTCTGGTGAGAAGCGGTGGGAACTCCGATTCGAACCATGAGCTCCTTTGAGAACGACTTGCTGCTTTCGATGCGCGCGGCAGCTGCAGTTGGACCGAAAATCCGCAGTCCTTTTTCTTGAAAGCGGTCGACGATGCCGGCCGTGAGGGCGTCCTCCGGACCGACCACTGTGAGGTCGATCCTCTCGTCTAGGGCAAAGTCGCGCAGTCGGTCGATTTCCGACTTCAATGTCTCCAACTCGTTGATTGTGGTGTCAACGCGAAAATCCAGGCATTCAGCAAACTGTCCGATGCCCGGGCTTCCGGGGGCGGCGAACATCTTCGTGACCCGCGGGCTTTGTGAAATCTTCCACGTGAGGGCATGTTCGCGGCCCCCTTTTCCAACCACCAGAACTTTCATTCCATGGGTCCTTTCAGGCGCGTCCGCCGCAGGCCAGCACGGTCTGACCGGTTACGAAACTGGATTCTTCCGACAGCAGAAACCTCACGACACCGGCGATCTCTTCCGGCTCGGCCATCCTGCCCAGTGGCGTCGCCTCGATCAGATCTTCAATATTAGGATTGGACGACTCCGCCAATTCGGTTCGCGTTAACCCGGGGGCAACGCAGTTTACTCGAACATGGGGCGCCAAAGCTCGAGAACAGTGCCGGGTAAACGCAATCACGGCGGCTTTGGCAGTGGCGTAGTGGATCATCTCCTTCTTGAAAACAAACGAAGCGAGCGACGAAACATTGACGATGCGGCCGAATTTGCGGCTTATCATGGAATCCTTAACCGCCCAAGTCGTCAGGAACGGCCCATCGATGTTGACGGCAAAGTTCCGCTTCCAGGTGGTGAAGTCCAGATCGCGGTGCGAGACGCTGGAGGAAATGCCGGCGTTGTTGACCAAGAGATCGACGTCGCCCAAGTCAGCTTCGACCCGCAGGACCATCTGCTCCACATCTTCGGGCACCGCCACATCCGCGCGCGCGATCATGCCGTCGACACCGTGACTGCGCACGCCGGTCAGCACTTCTTGGGCAGCTACCTCGTTCTCGCGGTAGTTGATTGCCACCTTGGCACCGTTTGCCGCCAGCATGAGACACACCGCTTTGCCGATGCCGCGTGAGCCCCCCGTGACGAGGGCGGTGCGGTGGGCAAAGATTAGATTTTCCGGATTCATCGGAAACAAACCCGCGTGTAGATCAACGGTACCCGAATTCCTTCAGGTCCCGGTCCCTGCTGCGCCATTTCGGACGGACGCGGACCCAGAGATCGAGATAGACCGGAGCTTGCAGAAAATCTTCCAGACGAAGCCGGGCTTGGCGTCCGATTTCGCGCAGCTTGGCGCCCTTTTTGCCGATGACGATTCCCCGCTGGCTTTCACGTTCCACGTACAGGATCGAGTGGATGTAGGTTTTTGTGTTGCGTTCAGAGAATTCCTCAATGGCCACGTTGACCGCATACGGTAGTTCGTCATCGAGCTCGTTGAAAGCCGCTTCGCGAATGATCTCGGCAGCAAAGAATCGCTCGGGTTGTTCCGCGATCGTCTCATCGGGGTAGAGCTTTGGACCTTCCGGCAGCGCGCCGGATATGTCTTCGATCAACCTCTCTACGTTTTCTCCGGTCAGTGCGGAGATGCAAACGATTCGGTCGAGCCCGAATTCGCCAGACACCTTCTCAACGATGCGATCACGTTCCTCAACGCTGATGAGATCCGTTTTGTTCAATACGGACAGTACCGGCGTCCCCGCCTTCTTGAGCAGGTCAGCTACAAGCTCGGGACGGTCGAGAGGGCGGGTGGCATCGAACAGGAGGAGAATCAGATCGGCTTCTTTGGTGGCCGAGGAGATTTGCTGCTTCATGTGTTCATGAAGGGCATATTGGGCTTGGAGAATGCCGGGGGTGTCGAGAAGAATCAACTGGCATTCGGCCAATGTCAGGATCCCAAGGAGCCGACCCCGGGTCGTTTGAGGTTTGGCGGTTACGATCGAGAGCCGTTGTCCAACCAGCGCGTTGAAGAGCGTGGATTTGCCCGCGTTGGGTCGACCGACTAGAGCGACGTAGCCGCAGCGAAAAGCAGCACCCGTGCTCAGCGCCGACTCAGTAGTGGAAGCCGAGGGAGACCTGGTAGGTTGATTCGAGCTCATCGTGGTCCAGGTAGGCCAGATCCAACTCGAGGCGGTCGTGAGGCACCAGACCCAAGCCAAACGCCTGCCTGCCTTCTTCGAGGCCGGTACGTAGCGCAATCTTTCCGCGGAGGTACTCGAACCCAAAATTTAAAGGGTCAGCACCCGACTCGTCGGTCGCATCTCCGCCCATGCGCGATCCAAAGGAGGCGGTTGCCGTCCCCGGGCCGAGCTGCCGCGAATAGGCCAATCCGCTGACGACCGAAGGCCGGATCGAATCGGATTTGTCGGTGCTCCAGAACACGGGCGTCGAGGTGGCGTCGCGGAGGTTCAGTGCCAACCTGAGACCTCCTGGCAGATCGTACCGCAATGCGAGATCTAAACCCAGGCCGTACGCGTTGAAGCCGCCCACCGTCCGATAGAGCAGCTTGGCGCTTCCGCCAACCGACAATCGGGAGCTGAGGCGTTGCCCGCCCGACAGATACACCGCGTAGTCCGAGCTGGTTTCTACCGAGCTCACCTGCGGGCGATTGTTCGCGCCGGGAGGACGATTCGGATTGGGCAGATGGGTGAACTTGATATTGCCAACACCTACGCGCATGATACTCAGAGCGATCCCGTCGAGGCGCCGCGAGGGAACCGCCACCGCCAGAAAGCTGTGCTCGACCATGCCCGCAAAGCGCTGGGCGTGCATGGCGTGAACCTGACGATCTCCGATGGTGGCCAACGCCGCCGCATTCCAGTAGCCAGCCGTGGCGTCGTCAACAATAGCCGCGTAGGCGCCGCCCAAGGCGACGGCGCGGGCACCGGCTCCCAATGCGAGAAATTCGCCGGTATAGCTCGAGGCGCCAAGAGCCGGACGATATAAAAGAAGTGCGAGGGAAAGTAGCGGAAGGAGGAATCTCGTAAGCGATCGGATCACTGCATGATTCTAACGGAACGCCCTCGAGGTGTCAAGGCGTAGAGCGTCAGCTTACTAGCAGAATCTGCAGATCCATCACGTTGGTATTGGTGGGCCCGGTAATGACCAATTCCCCCAGCTCGCTAAAGAAATTATACGAGTCGTTTCGATCCAGAAATGGTTGTGCTTCCAGTCCCCGTTCCCGCGCCCGTTGGAGCGTTCCGCCGTCGACAATCGCTCCGGCTGCATCGGTCGGTCCATCGGTGCCATCCGTGCCACCTGAAAGCAAGGTGACCCCGTTCCACCCATCGAGGGCGACGGCTGCCGCAAGGGCGAGTTCCTGATTGCGGCCGCCTTTGCCACCGCCGCGTATGGTCACGGTGGTCTCTCCACCGCTGATAACGCATGCGGGCGCGCAGACCGGTTGGTTTGCGGTGCTGATTTCCTGTGCCACGGCGGCGAGCATGGTTGCGACCTCGCGTGCTTCACCCTGCAGGCGGGTGGAAAGCACCAGGGTTCGATACCCCAACTCGTAGGCGGTTTCCTGCGCCGCTTCGATCGCCAGGCTGTTGTTGCCTATGATCCTGGTGCTGGTCCTGACGAAACATTCGTCGTCCGCACCCGGAGTCTCGGCTATGGCGCCGTCCACCCCCGACTCCAGGTGCCGTCGAACCGAGACGGGAAGTTCGTCGTAGACATCGTAGCGCTTGGCGATTGCCACGCAGTCAGCGAAACTGCTGGAATCCGGATGAGTCGGGCCCGACGCGATGGTGTCTAGCTGATCTCCAATGACATCCGAAAGCACCAATGAGTGGATGGTGGCGGGGTAGGCGAGGCGTGACATTCTTCCGCCCTTGATCGACGACAGATGTTTCCGCAGTGCGTTGAGCTCATCGATGGTCGCCCCGCACTCGAGAAGCGCCTTGGTGGTATCCTGTTTTTCGGCGAGAGAGACCCCATCGACGGGCGCAGGCATCAAAGCCGAGCCACCGCCCGAGAAGAGGGCGATAACCAGGGCGGCCTCATCTAAATTCGACACGTATCGTCGCATGCGCTCGGTGCCACGAACGCCGGCGGCGTCCGGGATTGGATGACCACATTCAACGGTTTCGATGCGACTGAGCGGTAGACCGTGGCCATACTTGGTATTGATTGTTCCCGCCGAGATGCGATCGCCAAGAATTTCCTCGAGACCGACGGCCATGGCGGGTGTGGCTTTGCCGGCTCCCACCACAACGATTTGCGAGATGTTTGCCAGGTCCAGTCGTTCATCGTCTAACCGGACGTGCGTATCTTCCGAGCTAACGAATCGAGCCACACACCTCCCCGGATCGGCCGCGGTCAGGGCGGATTCGAAGATGGAATTGGCGTCGCGGCGGCTCTTCGGATTTTGGTTGGCGGTCGTCATACTTCGGCGTTGACTGATTGCTCCTTGCGCCGCTTGGTCGCAGGCTTCATCACCAGGCGCAATTACCCACTTAACGTAGCTGTTGGGATTAAATCAGGGAAGGAGCTGTGCTCGGGTGAGCAGCGGATCGAAGGCGCAGCGCACTCTAGGCTGAGCTGAATTGTCGGATTTGGCCTCCCTCGGCTCAGCTTGCTGCTAGATGCGACGCATCAAACTCACGACGACTCCGGCGATTCGAAAGTTGTCCGCTTGCGTCACGATGATGGGCTGAAAGGTGTCGTTGGCGGGAATCAGCCGGACGCAATCGGCTTCGGGACTGTAGGTTTTTACGGTAGCTTCATCGTCGATAAGTGCGACGATTATATCGCCGCGTTCGGCATCCTCCTGGTGCCGGGCCAATACGATGTCCCCGTTGAGAATACCCTTATCCCTCATGCTTTCTCCGTGAACGCGCAGCGCGAACACCTCACCGGAGGCAGGAAGGAAGGTGTTATCGATCTGCAGGTTGTCCTCTACATTGCCGGTTGCCAGAATCGGCTCGCCAGCTGCTATCCGGCCGACCAGGGGAATTGTGGTTACCTCGGTCGACAGCGTCGCCCGTTCCACGTGATCGACCAATTCGATACCTCTGGACAGGCGAGGGTGGCGCCGAATGTGCCCCTTCTTCTCAAGGGCTGCCAAGGTTGTACGCACCCCGTTGGTCGAGCTGATGGCAAATTCATCCATAATCTCGCGAATAGTGGGAGGGGCCCCGCGAAGGCCAACGGTTTCGACGATGAAATCGAAAATGGCCTGCTGACGATCAGTTAGCTGTTTGCGCATGTCCTCTGCTCCCTCGACGCGGAATGTGTAGGTGCCCAATATGCACAATCGCGGCCTATCTTAGTGAACAACTGAACTACTGCCCCAATATATACTGCACATCCGTTCAATTGTCAAGCGCCGTGGATTCGTCTTACCGCGGATTCCCTGACCTCAAAAATGCCATAACCTCAAGTTTTAACAGAAAGAAACGCATGAACTAAGATTGGTTGACAAAGTTCACCAACGTCGCTAATCTTACGATTAACCCATGAATTTTACCCTGGAGATCTATGAAGCAGTCGTGCCCACCCCGGCGGCGGCGAGGTTTCGGCACCGCCCTGGTGGTGATGTCGGTGATCGCCCTGGCAGCAGTCCCAGGAGCAACTGAGGAACTCATCACCCCCCGACGCACCCTCGGGGCGGCTCTCCTCGGAGGCAGCATTATTTTGGCAAAAACGGGGTTAGATCTTCACCGCGACGCCGACGATCTTTACGCGCGTTACAAAGAGGCCGACGCGGCCGAGGAGGCGAGCCGCCTCTACCGTCGAACGAACAATCGCGACATCAAAAGCCAGGTCAGCTGGGCTCTGTCCGCCGCCTTCGCGATCAGCGGAGCAAGGTTGTTGTTGCGCGGCAAGAGCGAACAGAACAATCGCCCCGGCGGGAGCTGGGTTCTTTCGACTCCTGCGGAAATGCGGGGTGTGGACCTGGAGTTGGCCCGCGCATGGCGGTTTTTCTAAGTCCGTTCTCTCTCCCTCGAATGAATTCCATCGCCCCTGCCCGACACCATCGGGGGGGGTTCGATTTCTGATCAGAATCCGGGAGTGAAATGAAGCGTCGTCACTTTCTTCTAATCTCGACAGCGCTGCTTGCGATCGGCCTGCAGGGCTGTGACCGCCAACGCAGCAACCCAATAGATCCGGAATCTAACCGCATCGATGAGCGACCGGCTACGCCGCAAGGGCTTGTGGGGGAGTCCGGGGTACGTCGCGTTCTCCTGAGCTGGGAACCGGTCGAGGATAAAGACCTTGCCGGGTACGCTGTTTATCGCGCTGTGCGCTCAGATGGTGATTACGAGTTCGTGGCCGCAGACGAAGATTCCACTACCCGGATAAGCACCGGGAAAACCACCTTCATCGATTCCGTGGCTGCGGCAGGGCAGACCTTCTTCTATCGCGTCGCCGCCGTAGATACCACCGGTCACATCAGCGAGTTATCGGGGTTTGTCGGGGCTACGGTACTTTCCGACAACATCCCCCCACAGGCGCCACAGAATCTCTCAGCCGTCGCGGATGAGAGCGAAGTAGGCCGCATCGTCGTGCGCTGGAGCCCGCCCACGCTCGACGCCGACGGCGGCGAGCTAACCGGGTTGGCCGGATTCGTGGTTTTCCGATCCGAGGTCGGAACCGGAGGGTTGGCTCCTATCGACACCCTGGGTACCGATATCCGGGAGTACGTAGACGAGGGGTTGAAGGCGCTGACCGACTACTCCTACTCCGTCATGGCGTTCGACGACGCCGGCAACGAGAGTCAGTTGGCCGCGTCGAGCCGGACCCGGACTCAAGGCCTGCCGTCGCCGCCGAGGTTGGCGGCCATCGGAGAAATCGGCCGTATCATCCTCCAGTGGGAGGCGACGGAGGCGGCCGAGCTTCTTGGATACAACGTCTACAGGTCGACGCGATCAGACACGGGATATGTCCGGCTTGTCGGTCTTGAGGGAACCCCTTTCACCACGGGCCAGACCTCCTACGTCGATTCAGGTCTTGTAGCGGAGAGCCAATTCTTCTACCGAGTGGAGGCCGTTGGTCGCGACGGTCTCATCAGTCAACAAACCGGATTCGTAGGTGCCACCGCCCGCAGCGATGAGGTGCCGCCGCGGGCGCCCGGGAATCTGTCCGCAATACCGGATGAGTCGAACTTCGGCCGGGTGACCTTGAGCTGGAGTGCTCCGGTAACCGATGCGGATGGGGGCGAGTTGACCGGGTTGGAAGGTTTCGTGGTGCTGCGCTCGGAAGGTGGCACCGCTTCGTTCATTGCGGTTGACACCCTTGCGGCCGGCGTTCGCGACTACGTGGATGAAGATTTAAAAGCGCTGACTACTTACGCGTATACCGTGGTGGCGTTCGACGGCTCAGGTAATGAAAGCGGCCAGGCTGCTTCGGTTGAGACGCGCACTCAGGGGGTGGAGATTCCGTCGGGTTTGCAGGCGGGTGGAGAGATAGGCAGAGTTGTCCTGACGTGGACCGCAGTAGAAGCCGAGGAATTGCAGGGGTATAACCTGTTTCGTTCCACCCGCTCGGATCAGGGTTATTTGCGCCTGACGGGCGTGGAAGACACGCCGTTTACGACCGGTCAAACAACCTTCGTGGACTCGGGGTTGGTGGGCGGCGATCGATTCTTTTACCAGGTAACGGCGGTCACAGCTTCGGCGGAAAGCGATCGCTCAGGTTTCGTAAGCGCCGAGGTCGTCGCGGACGAGGTTTCTCCGACGGCTCCACGGAATCTCTCGGCGGTGCCTGATGAGTCCAACTTTGGTCGGGTTACGTTGAGCTGGAGCGCGCCGGTGACCGATGCCGGCGGAGGCGAGCTTTCCGGTCTTTCAGGTTTTGTGGTGCTGCGTTCGGAAGGGGGCAACGCTTCTTTCGTGGCCTTGGATACTCTAAGTGCGGATGTGCGCACCTACGTGGATGCGGGGTTGAAGGCGCTGACGACCTACGCCTACACCGTGGTAGCTTTCGACAATGCTGGCAATGAGAGCAGCCAGGCTTCTTCGGTGCAGACGCGAACTCAGGGAGTGCAGGTCCCGGGCGGTTTGAGCGCTCGAGGTGGTATTGACCGGGTGGTGCTGTCGTGGACGGCGGTGCAGGTGGAAGGTCTGCTGGGGTACAACATTTTTCGTTCGACGCGTTCGGACCAGGGATACGCGCGTTTGACCGGAGTGGAAGGCACCCCGTTTACGACCGGTCAGACGACCTATGTGGATTCGAACCTGACAGGTGGGGCACGTTTCTTTTACCGGGTCGTAGCCGTAACCGCGTCGGCCCAAAGCGAGCAGTCGGGGTTTATCAGTGCGGAGGTGCTGGTGGACAAGGTACCGCCGCGGGCGCCCGGGAATCTGTCCGCAATACCGAATGAGTCGAACTTTAGCCGTGTGACCTTGAGTTGGACCGCTCCTGTGTCGGATGCGGATGGGGGCGAGTTGACCGGGTTGGAGGGTTTCGTGGTACTTCGTTCAGAAGGTGGCACTGCTTCGTTCGTCGCGGTGGACACCCTCTCTGCCAGAGTTCGCGAGTACGTGGATGAAGGTTTAAAGGCGCTTACTACCTACGCGTATACCGTGTTGGCGTTCGACGGCTCGGGCAATGAAAGCAGCCAGGCCGCGTCGGTGCAAACTCGCACTCAGGGAGTGGACATTCCGTCGGGTTTGCAGGCGGGTGGAGAGATAGCCAGAGTGGTGCTGACCTGGACTGCGGTAGAAGCGGAGGGGTTGCAAGGGTATAACCTGTATCGTTCCACCCGGTCGGATCAGGGGTATGTGAGGCTTACGGGAGTGGAAGGCACGCCATTTACGACCGGTCAGACGACTTTCGTTGATTCGGGGTTGGCAGGCGGCGATCGATTCTTTTACCACGTGACGGCTGTCACCGCTTCGGCGGAAAGCGATCGCTCCGGTTTCGTAAGCGCCGAGGTCGTTTCGGACGAGGTTTCTCCGACGGCTCCACGGAATCTCTCGGCGGTGCCGGATGAGACGGACTTCGGTCGGGTGACGTTGAGTTGGAGCGCTCCGGTGACCGATGCCGACGGCGGCGAGCTTTCCGGTCTTTCAGGTTTTGTGGTGCTGCGTTCGGAAGGGGGCACCACCTCTTTCGTGGCGCTGGATACGTTGAGCGCGGACGCGCGTACCTACGTGGATAGGGGGTTGAAGGCGCTGACGACCTACGCCTACACCGTGGTAGCTTTCGACAATGCTGGCAATGAGAGCAGCCAGGCTTCTTCGGTGCAGACGCGAACTCAGGGAGTGCAGGTCCCGGGCGGTTTGAGCGCTCGAGGTGGTATTGACCGGGTGGTGCTGTCGTGGACGGCGGTGCAGGTGGAAGGTCTGCAGGGGTACAACGTTTTTCGCTCGACCCGCTCGGATCAGGGATATACGCGTTTGACGGGTGTGGAGGGCACGCCGTTTACGACCGGTCAGACGACGTATTTGGATTCGAATTTGACGGGCGGGGATCGCTTTTTCTACCGCGTGGTGGCGGTGACCGAGTCAGCGGAGAGCGAGCAGTCGGGGTTTGTGAGTGCCGAGGTACTGGCGGACGAGTTGCCGCCGGCGACGCCGGCCAATCTTTCCGCGGTTCCCGACGAAACCGATTTCGGTCGGGTGACGCTGAACTGGAGCGCTCCGGTGACGGACTCCGGAGGAGGCGACCTGAGCGGATTGAGCGGTTATCTGGTATTTCGCTCGCTGGGAAGCACGGCGTCGTTCGTGCAGGTGGCGCAAGTGAGCGAGCCCCGGTACGAAGACAACGGACTAGAGCCGTCCAAGACATATTTCTACACCGTTGTAGCGGTGGATGGCGCTGGCAATCAGAGTGCTCGTGCGAGTTTTGTGAACGTGCGCACCAACGGTCCGGACCAGGTGCCGCCATCATCGCCGGGTAATTTGTCGGCGGTTCCGGACGAGTCGAACTTCGGACGGGTCACGTTGAGCTGGAGCTCCCCGGTGACCGACGCCGATGGAGGCGAGCTGACGGGGCTGACCGGGTATGTGGTGCTGCGCTCGGAAGGGGGCACCACCTCGTTTGTGGCGTTGGACACCCTATCGGTGGCAGTGCGGAGCTACGTGGACGAGGGGTTGAAGGCGTTGACCACCTACGCATATACGGTCATCGCGTTTGACGGTTCGGGTAACGAGAGTGGTCAGGCGTCTTCGGTATTGACGGCGACGCAAGGGGTGGAGGTGCCGAGCGGTCTGAGTGCGCAAGGGGGCATTGGTTTGGTAGTGTTGTCCTGGACTGCGGTGGGTGTGGAAGGACTCCAAGGGTATGATCTGTATCGGTCGTCGCGGTCGGACCAGGGATATACGCGTTTGACGGGTGTGGAGGGTACCCCTTTTACGACCGGTCAGACGACGTATGTGGATTCGAATTTGGCTGGCGGGGACCGCTTTTTCTACCGAGTAGTGGCGGTGACGGCGTCGACGCAGAGCGCGCAGTCTGAGTTTGTGAGCGCCGAGGTGCTGGGGGACGAGGTGCCGCCGTCCGCTCCCGAGAATCTGCTGGCGGTGCCGGATGACTCGGACTTCGGCAGGATTACGTTAAATTGGAGCGCGTCCACGACCGATAGCGACGGCGGCGATCTCACCGACCTGGCCTCCTACATCATATTGCGCTCGAAAAACAGCGCCGCTGCGGTCGTCCCTGTCGACACGGTCGATGCGTCCGGAACCCGATTCGTCGATTCGGGTCTAGATGAAGCTACGACATATTTCTACGCCTTGAGCGCTGTAGATGAAACCGGAAACACGAGCACGCTTTCGTCGTCGGCGTTCGCAACGACAGGAGGAATTTCGCGGCCCGGTGGTGTTAGAGCCGCGAGCGGGATCAAGCAAATCGTCGTCACCTGGAACGCCAGCTCCGACGGCGAGCTACAGGGTTACAACATCTACCGGTCGATCCGCTCTGACCAGGGCTATACGCGACTCACCGGCGTTGAAAACACCCCGTTCACCACCGGACAGACCACCTACATCGACTCCGGTCTGACTGGTGGAGCGACCTTCTTTTACCGGGTATCGGCCGTCGCCACCGATGGCGAAAGCGATCAGTCGTCATTCGTGGGTGCCACGGTCCAATCAGACAATCGTGGTCCCGCAGCTCCCACCTTCGTCGAAGGGACACCGGTGACAGGAGATCCGGAACAGCTGAATATCACCTGGAAGGCTCCCACCACAGACTCCAATGGCTCGGCTCTGACCGGGTTGGACAGCTATTTGATCTACCGCTCCGACACCAGCGACGGTCAGTTCAGTCTCGTGGGTAGCTCCAGCGCGACCTCGTTCGTCGATACCGGACTGACCGCTCAGACCACGTTTTTCTATCAGGTGGAAGCCGCCGATTCTGACGGGAACGTCAGCCCGAGATCCACGACGATCTCAGCGACAACGGGAGGCGTAGATGTCCCGGCGAACGTCACGTTGTCGTCAGCGACCCCGTCGGACGCCGCCCAACCGCCGGTGGTTACAGTCCGCTGGGAAGCCTCGTCAGGAGCTATACTGAATTACGATGTCCAGCGAACGACCGTCGCCAACAGTACCAACGACGCCGACTATGTCGAGGTGGGTTCCAGCAATCTGGATCTATTCAGGCAAGACAACACCGTGACCAGGGGGCTCACCTACTACTACAGAGTCAGAGCTCGTGACGTGGACAGTCGGGTGAGCGATTGGACGACGCCTCTGTCGGTCACCGTGTCGAACTGATGGCGGGGCTAGGGTGGGAGAGGGTGAGGAAGCGCCTCGGCTAGTGCTCCTCCTCCATGTGCCATTGCAATACTGCGTTGAGAATCTGGTCCAATTCTTCCAATTCTTCGCGGGCTTCGGAAGAATCTTCCTGTTGTTCGGCAAGCTGAACCTGTAGCTGTTTCATGTTTGCTTCGATTTTCTCCACAGCCCTGTTCAGTTGGGACCGTTGAGCGCCCGAGAGGGACAAGCCGGTGTTTTCGTTCAACTCCTTCTGCAACAGGGCGTAAATCTCCAGCATCCTCGCTGTCTGAATCTTGATCTGATCTAGCTTGCTCGGCGACGGTGTCATGGTAACTCCCTTGATCCGATCCTTATTCCACCTTTTCTTAACATTTCAGGTTAAGCAATACTCATTCCAGCGTTCAAAGTGCTAGAATTGCCAGATAGATACGTGCCATCGCGTCCGGTTTCAACATCGTCGGATGGGGTTTCAAACCTACCGGATCGGGTCGAAGAAATCCTGACCCGACACGCCGCGCGCGGAGAACGGCTTCTGGTCGCGGTCTCCGGTGGAGCCGATTCCATGGTGCTCCTGCATATTCTCAACGCCCTCCGCGAACGCATGAGGTTGCAGCTGCATGTGGCGCATCTGGATCATGGACTGCGACCCGATTCTGCCTTGGATGCCGACGTCGTTGTTCGCTTTTCGCGCGAGTGCGGTCTGCCCTGTACTCGGGAAACGCTTGAGCCCGGTCAGTGTGCAAAAGGCAGCGTTTCCTCCATCGAAAATACCGCGCGCACAGCCCGCTACGCGTTTCTGGATCGAACCGCTGACGCTGTCGGCGCCGGGATTGTAGTTCTTGGGCACCACGCCGATGACCAGGCGGAAACGGTGCTCATGCGGCTCTTGCGTGGAAGCGGTGTTACCGGGCTGTCGGGAATGGCATCGTTGCGCGACGGCCGCTACCTACGTCCCCTCTTGTCGTGCAAGCGGGCGGATATCGAAGCCTACGCCTTGAGTCGCGGGTTGCAATTCCAGACGGATCGGACCAATGCGGACATCCGTCACCTCCGCAACCGCATCCGCCACCGTCTCCTCCCGGAGCTCCGCAGACACTTCAACCCCGGCATTGTACAAACCCTTTGCCGCAGCGCAGCCGTTCTTGGAGATGAGGATCGGTTCTTGGCTGATTGCACACAGTCGGCGCTCAGACAGGTCGTCGAGAGGCGTACGGTGGATCTCGTCATTCTCGCTCGGTCGGGGTTCGAGGGTCACCACCTGGCGGTACAACGGCGGATGCTGCGCCAGCTGATTGCGGAATTCGCGGGCGGCTCTCAGTGCAGCTTTCAGAAGATCGAGCAGATCGTCAATGCGGTATGCAGTGGGCGTTCCGGGTGCCGCCATCTGCTCTCCGATCTCTGGTACCAGGTCACCCGGGATCAATTGATTTTGCGCCGAGCTCGAAACACAATGCTCGATATCGACGTCGCTGTCCCCGGAAGCTTCGAGATCGGCGAGCTCGGTTTACGGTTGAGCGCGAATTTTAGTACCGACGATTTCTCGTCGATCAAGAACGACCTCTCGGCGTGTCGGGCGGCATTCGATGCGGATCTTACAGGCTCTCGGCTACAGCTTCGCACCACGCGTCAGGGAGACCGCTTCCAACCACTCGGCATGAACGGCCACAAGCGCGTAAGCGAGTTCCTGCTCGACTCGGGCGTCCCGAAGATCTTGCGCGAGGATGTGCTGTTGTTGACGAGTGGGGATGAAGTAGCCTGGGTGGCAGGCTTGCGGCCGGCCGATCCCTTCAAGGTGCACGCGAAAACCCGGAACATCATGATCGTCGATCTGCAGCCCTACGAAATCTTGAGCTAAGAGCGCAATGGAACGAGACGAATCACCGGCAAACGACGGCAATCACCACGAGCAGAACAATCCGCCTGACGGTTCCCGCCCTTCGCCAAACAGGGAAGGGCGTCGGTGGCGCCGACCCTCCAGGACCCAGGCGTTCTGGATACTGTTCGTCCTCATCCTCATCTTCGCCGCCAAGTTTTTCGGCAGCATGCCGAGCGATGCAGAGGTGATCTCTTACAAGCTGTACCGCGAATACCTGGACAACGGCGAGATCGAAAATGGCACGATCGTTGGCGAGAGCGAGTTCCATGGCACGCTTGTGGACGGCTCCCGGTTCGTGGTCAACCTGGGTCCCATCGATGCCGCCACGAAACGCGACTGGGAATCGATCGGGCTGAACTTCCGCTTCAAGGAGAAGCCGTTTCAGTGGTACGGAGTGCTGCTCAGCTTTCTGCCGTGGCTGCTGTTTATCGGGTTCTGGATATTCATGCTGCGCCAGATGCAGGGCGGCGCCAGAGGCTTGTTCTCCTTTGGAAAGAGTCGCGCCAAGCTGCTCACGGAGGAAAAGGAGAAAACGACCTTCGAGGATGTAGCAGGTGTCGATGAAGCCAAGGAGGAGTTGCAGGAGGTCATCGAGTTTCTCAAAGACCCCAAGAAATTTCAACGACTTGGTGGCAGGATTCCGAAAGGCGTTCTCCTTGTGGGTCCACCGGGCACAGGCAAAACGCACCTTGCCCGTGCCGTCGCCGGCGAGGCGGGCGTCCCGTTCTTCAGCATCAGCGGATCGGATTTCGTCGAGATGTTCGTGGGTGTGGGCGCGTCGCGGGTCCGCGATCTCTTCGAGCAGGGAAAGACGAACGCCCCCTGCATAATTTTCATGGACGAGATCGACGCAGTG
This sequence comes from Candidatus Latescibacterota bacterium, assembly GCA_965217095.1. Classification (GTDB taxonomy): domain Bacteria; phylum Latescibacterota; class UBA2968; order UBA8231; family UBA8231; genus CAYNZV01. The sequence goes on along the minus strand of OZ244235.1, from coordinate 2,093,878 downwards.
GGCAGGCACCGTGGCGCCGGTATCGGGGGTGGGCACGACGAGCGCGAGCAGACGCTCAACCAGCTTCTCGTTGAAATGGATGGTTTCGAGTCCAACGACGGAGTCATTCTGCTGGCCTCGACGAACAGGCCCGACGTGCTCGATCCGGCCTTGCTCCGGCCCGGAAGATTCGATCGGCGCATTGTGGTTGACCTGCCCGACCTGCGGGGCCGACAAGGAATCCTGCACGTTCACTCTCGGGAAATGCCTTTGGAGGAAAGTGTAGACCTCCAGCGCGTGGCGCAGAGCACCCCGGGGCTCACGGGAGCAGATCTGGCCAACCTGGCAAACGAAGCCGCGTTGCTCGCCTCTCGCCATGACCGGGATGCGGTCGCGATGGTTGATTTCGAGGAGGCCAAGGACAAGGTGATGATGGGAGCGGAGCGCAAGAGCATGGTGATGACCGAGGAGGACAAGAAGCTGGCCGCCTACCACGAAGCCGGCCACGCCATGGTGGCCAAGCTGCTGCCCGGGGCGCCGCCGATTCACAAAGCGACCATAATTCCCCGCGGTCAAACGATGGGCATGGTATCGTTCCTGTCGGATGAACGTCGATCCATTACCGAATCGAGATTGCGGGCGCATTTGGCGACGGCTCTGGGAGGGTGTTGCGCCGAGAATCTGATATTCGAGGAACGGTCGACAGGGGCCCAGGCCGATTACAAGCAGGTCACGTCCCTGGCGCGATCCATGATCTGCGAATGGGGCATGAACAAAAAGATCGGTCCGCTTTCCCTCGGAGGGGCCGACGAGGAGGTGTTTCTCGGCAAGGAGTTTTCGCGTACCCGCAACTTCTCCGAGCAGACCGCTTTCGCTATAGATGACGAGATTCGCGACCTGGTGCTCATGGCCCAGGAAACCGCCGCCGAGCTGCTCCGTTCCAACGAGGAACGACTACATACGCTGGCTGCTGCTTTGTTGCGGTACGAGGTTTTGGACAACGTTGAGATCGACACCATTCTGGCCGGAAAACCCCTCGACCGTCCCGAAACGAAACGCAGATCCGATCGGGACGTCGGCGCAGCAGCCGCGTCGCCAGACGACCCCAGTGCGCATGCGCTCCCCGACGGTGAAGACACGGCGGATGCAGCGCGATCCGATTCGCCGGAAGTGGGAGGAGGGGATACCGGTGAATGAGCTGGAAACTCCGCGGACGAGTTCTCGATTTCCAAGACCGATGCCAGATCATGGCTGTTTTGAACGTGACGCCCGATTCCTTCTACGACGGCGGCTGCTATCTCTCCCCCGATTCTGCCGTGGAACGGGCGCTGGAGATGGAGGCGGAAGGGGCCGACATCGTCGACATCGGGGGCGAGTCTACTCGCCCGCCAACGCTCTACGGTTCTGTTCAAGCGGTAGATAGCGACGAAGAGTGCCGCAGAATCCTTCCGGTAGTCGAGGCTGTCAGACTGCGCTCCAACATTCCGATTTCGGTTGACACTACGAAGGGATCGGTAGCGCGCCGGGCGCTCGATGCTGGGGCCGATCTGATCAACGACATCAGCGCCCTTGAGGCGGATCCCTCCATGATTGAACTCGTCGGCGCCCGCGACGTACCCGTCGTTTTGGTGCATGACGGTGGCAGATCTCCATTGAATCTCGATCCGGCAAACGAGGTCAAACGGTACCTCAAAAAGAGAGCAGCTGACTCGGAGAATGGCGGCGTTTCCAGATCTCAAATCGCTCTGGATCCGGGTTTGGGATTTGGCAAGGGGCCGGCGCACAATCTCTCCCTGTTAAAACGGCTGCCCGATCTAGTTGGGCTTGGATATCCGGTTCTGATAGGTGCCTCGCGAAAATCGTTCATTTGGAAGACCTTGGAATCGACGACGGACGAGGCCCTGGAAGGCAGTCTCGCCGTAGCCGCCGTGGCGGTGTTTCAGGGCGCCCGGATACTGCGTGTTCACGATGTTAGAGAGACGGTCCAGGTGAGCCGCATGGTGCGAGCCATCGCTCAAGCGGCCGATCGTCCAGGCCGGTGACGTCGTGTTTGAAGACAAACTGACGCTCTTCCACGTATTCGGGTTCCTACCCGTGTCCGTTACGTCCATCGTCGACATTCTGATCGTGGCGTTCGTTATCTACCGCGTGTTAGGCTTGATTCGGGGGACTCGCGCGGCGCAGATGCTGGCCGGACTATTCCTGGTTATTACCCTGGCTATGGCCGCGCCCCTGTTTGAGATGGACGCCCTAGTCTGGCTGCTAGAGCAGGTACGCTCGATCCTGCTGATCCTGCTGGTGATCCTCTTTCAGCCAGAGCTGCGCCGGTTCCTCGGGGTGCTCGGCCAGAGTCCCGTTTTTCGCTGGCTCTACAAATCCGAGTCCTCCCACGTCGTCGACGAGGTGGCTACCGCTGCGGAGCAGATGGCCAGCCGCGGATTCGGGGCGCTCCTAGTCATGGTAAGGGATGTTCAACTGGGCCCCATAGTCGATTCAGGTGTGCCGCTCAACGCCCAGGTCTCTGCCGATCTTCTCACTACCATTTTCACTCCCAGGTCTCCGCTCCACGATCAGGCGGTGGTCATCCGTGGCGAGCGGCTGGTAGCCGCCCGTTGCACATTGCCTCTGGCGGAGGATGTAGACGACCACAGGTTGGGCACCCGACACCGTGCCGCCCTAGGCTTATCCCAGGAATCGGACGCCGTGACCCTCATCGTTTCTGAGGAGAGCCGTATTATCTCTCTGGCGATCGGAGGAGTGTTGGTCAGTGGACTCGCCGGCGCCGAGCTGCGGAAACGCCTGTCCGAACTTATGGCGCCCAAAGGCGAGACGTTGGTGGCGGCAAACGTAGACGAGGATTGACAGAGTAAAGATCCGACGGTATATTCCATTTTTACCACAATTAATGAATATTTATTATAAACTGTCTCTCCATGGGTAACAAGCAGATTCGTCAGAGTAACATCCGGGAAGTGCTTCGGGACGAGGCGATCGGCACCCATGATAGGCTGGCGGAAGTGCTTTCGAACAAAGGACTTACAGTAAGTCAGTCGACACTGTCCAAAGACCTGCGCGAGTTGGGCGTGGTGCGGATGCCGACACCGGAGGGCGGATTTCGATACGCGATTCCGGAATCGGGTGTTACCATGCGCGACCAGAACATTCTCGAGCGCGAGCTCCGCGACTATCTGGTGCGTGTGCAGCGGGCGCAGAACATGGTGGTTGCCCACACCCTTTCCGGCCACGCCCAGAGCGTCTGCGAGGCGATCGATCGCATTTGCTGGCCAGAGGTAATAGGAACCATCGCCGGAGATAATACCATTTTCCTGCTATCTTTGGACGAGTTGGGGGCGGAAAAGGTCGTCAATCGCTTCGGTCAGATTCGGGGCACTGGAGCGCCGGAATGACGGGGCAGTCGCTGGAAGAGCAGATCTCCAAAGCGAATACCCTCATCGAGGCGCTGCCGTACATCCAGACCTTTCGCGGCAAGATCGTGGTGGTAAAATACGGTGGCAGCACTATGAACGGGTCCGATGGCGCCGATACGGTCCTTTCGGATCTGGTCTTCATGGAGATCGTTGGAATGAAGCCGGTGGTCGTCCACGGCGGAGGCCCGGCCATCTCGCGAAAACTGGAGACTCTGGGCATCGGGAGCACTCGGATCAACGGGCTCAGGGTCACCGATGAGCCCACGATGAAGGTGGTCGAGGATGTGCTGTTCGGCGAGGTGAACGCGGCCATCGTCGATGCCATCGAGCGACTAGGGGGCGCAAGCGTCGGGGTCTCTGCCAAGGAATCAGGCATCATGCAGGTGAGAAAACACCTGGCAGAAACACCGGAAGGCCCGGTAGACATAGGATTCGTCGGCGACGTGGATCGCATCGACGCGGCGCCGCTGACCGATCTTCTAGACGCCGGTGCGATTCCAGTCGTCGCGCCAATCGGACGCGATCTGGAGGGGCAGAGCTATAACGTTAACGCCGACCTGGCCGCCGCAGAGATCGCCGCGGCCCTGCAGGCGGAGAAATTGGTTTTCCTGACCGACGTGAAGGGTATTCTGCGGGATGCCGCAGACGAAGAAAGCTTGCTATCGACTGTACGAATACGCGACATCGACGAACTGATCGCCACCGCTGTGATCGCCGGGGGCATGATTCCGAAGGTGAACGCGGGCGTCAAGTCAGTAAAAGGGGGGGTTCGAAAAACCCATATCATCGATGGGCGGATTCCCCATGCCATGCTTTTGGAATTCTTTACGGACGAGGGGATCGGAACGCAAATCATCCACTGAGGATGGAGGAATGACATGAGGACCGAAGAAATCGTAGCGCTGGAAAACAAATACATCCTGCAGACCTACGGGCGCCCCGAATTTGTCTTGGAACGGGGGAACGGGGTGTACCTGTTCGATACCGACGGCAACAGATACCTCGATTTCGTCAGCGGTTTGGCGGTTAACGCGTTGGGATATGGTGACTACGACGTGCTCAAGGCGATCGAGACCCAGACTGCCAAGCTGATGCATGTCTCTAATCTATATCACACCATTCCATCCACCGAGTTGGCGCAAAAACTGGTCGAGAGCTGCTTTGCCGAGCGCGCCTTCTTCTGCAACAGCGGAACGGAAGCGTGGGAGGCATCGCTGAAGTTTGCGCGCAAGTGGGGTCACACGAATTTCAAGCAAGCCAAGAATCGTTTTATCTCCATGGGGAATTCCTTCCACGGTCGCACCTACGGTTCTATTTCCACCACCGGACAGCCTAAGTATCACGAAGGGTTTCAACCGATCCTTCCGGGGGTGGACTTCGCCGATTTCAACGATCTGAATTCGGTGGAGAAACTGGTTAGTGACGAAACCTGTGCCATCCTAGTCGAACCGCTCCAGGCCGAGGGCGGGATTCATGTGGCGACCGACGAGTTTCTTACCGGATTGCGGACTCTCTGCGACGACAGGGAAATGTTGTTGGTATTCGACGAGATTCAGGTTGGCCTGGGTCGGACAGGAACCCTGTGGGCCTACCAACAATATGGCGTCGAGCCGGACATCATGACACTTGCCAAGGCCCTAGGTGGTGGTCTGCCCATCGGGGTCAGTCTGATGCGGCAAAAGGTGGCAGATGCGATAAAACCTGGAGATCACGCTGCGACCTTCGGTGCCAACCCGGTGGTTTGCAGTGCCGCCCTGGCAGTTTTTTCCAAGCTGGAAGCAGATGGCTTCGTCGATGAGGTGAAGGAAAAGGGGGATCACCTGATCGGCCGGCTCAACAAGCTAATGGAACGGTGGCCGGATCAGATCAAGGAGGTTCGCGGAAGGGGGCTCATCGCGGGGGCGGTGACCGAACGCCCTGCTGCCGACTACCTTGCCGCCTTCCGCCAGCGGGATATCCTCGTCGCCACGGCCGGACCGGATGTAGTGCGTTTTCTGCCTCCCCTCATCGTGGAGCGGGACCGACTCGACGAGGTCGTCGATATTTTCGCCGAGATTCTTCAACAGGGTCTGGACTGAGTTGCCTCGATTCATGCCAACCGCCGGCAGCTACGAGTGCGGCTTTTCGGATTCCCTGATGGTCCGGCGCTTGTCATTATAGGTACCATGGAAAATAAACCACCTTGGGGCGGCAGATTTTCGGCTACGCCTGACCAGATCATGCAGGAGTTCAGTGCTTCCATCCAGGTCGATGGTCGACTTCTGGAGGTGGACGTCGAGGCCAGCATGGCGTACGCCCGGGGCCTGCATGAGGCTGGCGTTCTGGACAGCGACGAGCTGGAACGGATGCTCAAAGGGTTAGGGCAGGTAGCGGAGGAGCTGAGAGCGGCCGCTGGCGAACTGGGACCGGAGATCGAGGATATTCATATGGCCGTCGAACGTCGCTTGATCGAACTCATCGGCCCGGTTGGTGGAAAGCTGCACACCGGCCGCAGTCGCAACGATCAGGTGTGCACGGACGAACGACTCTTCGTACGCGCTGCGGTCGCACAGCTGCAGGAACAGATACGGGGAGTGCAGACCGTGCTGGTAACCTCGGCAGAGGACCACATGGAGGTTCTGCTGCCAGGTTATACCCATTTACAACAAGCCCAGCCGATCCTGTTTTCCCACTATGCCCTGTCCCTCTTCTGGATGCTGGAGAGGGACTACGGCCGGCTCGCCGATGTCTGGAAACGAGCTGACCTCCTGCCGCTTGGCTCCGGTGCTTTGGCGGGGAGTGCCTTCCCCCTCAACCGGCAAGCATTGGCAGATGATCTGGAGTTCTCCTCCTTAGCGTCCAACAGCCTGGATGCCGTGAGTGATCGGGACTTTCTGCTCGAGTTGCTAGGTGCGCTGGCGATCTTGATGATGCACCTGAGCCGCTACTGTGAAGACCTTATCATCTGGTCCTCGTCCGAGTTCGGTTTTGTCGTTTTGGCGGACACCTATTCCACCGGCTCCAGCATGATGCCGCAAAAAAAGAATCCGGATTCTCTCGAGCTAGTGCGCGGCAAGACGGGCAGGGTTTACGGCGATCTTTTGGGGCTGTTGACGACGATGAAAGGGATCCCGCTCTCCTACTCGCGAGACATGCAAGAAGACAAGGAGCCGCTGTTCGACGCCGTGGATACCGCCATGTCCAGCTTGCAGATCTTCTCGGGAGTATGGGCGACCATGGCACTGCGGCCGCACCGCATGCGGGAAAGCATGGACGGCAACATTCTGGCGACCGACCTGGCGGATTATCTGGTGGGCAAGGGCATACCCTTCCGCGAGGCACATCGCGTTGTCGGCGAGTTGGTCCTGCACTGCGAAGGGGCGGGGTTGGACCTCACCGAATTGAGCATCGAGGATCTTCGGGGGATTTCCCCTTCGTTCGAGGAAGACGCCATTGCGCTCCTGGAGATTGGAAGCAGCCCCGATCGCAGGAATCTTCCGGGTGGCACGGGCCCCCGTGCGGTGGCCGACCAACTCGGACACGCAAAGTCAATTCTCGCTCGATAACAAGGCAACGACAGTCAGATGCCCGACAAGATTGCGATCACGAACACTCGTTTCTTCATGCGCAACGTGCGGACGCGGATGCCGTTCCGTTACGGTACTGCCATCGTGCAAGCGGCGCCCATGCTTCACGTCGCGATGGACGTCGAGCTCACCGGAGGGCGGAGGGCGATCGGCTACGCCGCAGATGCGCTGCCGCCGAAATGGTTCGACAAGGACCCGGACAAGAGCTACGAAGAGAACCTCCAAGATCTCATTTGGTGTGCGCGGCAGGCGGCATCCGTCTATGCGGAGATTGCTTCGAAACCGGCGACGGTTTTCGATATCTGGCGCGAAGGATACGGCGCCATGCTACGGGAATCCGACGACCGCGGGTTGAACCATCTTACGGGCGGACACGGGAGCAGCTTGATGGAGCGGGCTCTGATCGACGGTCTCGGGAACGCCACCGGCATGACCTACCACCAGATGCTCGTCGGCAATCAATTGGGCATAGATCTGGGGTCGCTTCACCACCAGTTGCAGGGTGTGGATCCGTCCCAGGTGATTGCCAAGAAACCGCTACCCACGCTTTACGTGCGTCACTGTGTCGGGCTTGCCGATCCGATCCTTGCCGCCGAGATCGAGGAAAACGATCGGTTGAACGACGGACTTCCCCAGGCGCTGGAAGAGTATGTCGATGCCCAGGGCATTTCATATCTCAAGATCAAGGTGTGCGGAGATCGAGATGCGGATCTGGAACGCTTGCGTTCGATCGGCCGACTGCTGGACGCGCGTTCGACGCCGATCCGTATCTCGCTGGATGGCAACGAGCAGTTTTCCGATATCGATAGCCTCATCCTGCTGTTGGAGGAGATGGTGGCGGACCCCGTCCTCCGCACGCTCTACGAGCGCGTTATATTTATCGAGCAGCCTCTGAATCGTGGCGATGCACTCAATCCGACACTGGCCGGCTCCATCGCCAAGATCCCGGAGCAGAAACCGCTGATTATCGACGAATCGGACGGCGACCTCGATACGTTTCTGCAAGCGGCCGAAATTGGATACCAGGGAGTGTCCTCGAAAAACTGCAAGGGGCTGATCAAAGCGCTTGCGAACCAGGCCCTTGCAAAGCATTTCGGGGACGCCTATTTCTTGACCGGAGAGGATCTGATGAATCTTCCGGTAGTCCCGCTGCACCAGGATCTGGTTCACCTCGCTGCTCTAGGCATCGAACACGCCGAGCGCAACGGCCATCACTACGTTCATGGACTCGACCACCTGTCCCCGTCTGAGCAGAACGATTGTCGACAACGCCATAAGCATCTCTATGCCGACGGCCCCGCCGGGCTGGCTCTCCAGGTTGCCGACGGTCGTATCGACTTGCGCTCGCTGCAGCAATCCGGTCTGGGTGTTTCCGGTGGGGTGGACTTGGCGTCTATGGTGCCACTCGATGAATGGCGTTTCGATTCATTGAATTGAAGCACTACAAGGCGGAAATCGCACACCGCTCACGCGGCAGAGGTGTATGGATCTACTGATTGGTTACCTTCGCGAGCACCCGCTGATCGGCGTCGGCCTCGCCCTTTTGGTGGGCATGATTGTCGGGAGCGTCTTCAAGAAACTCCTGAAATTGGCCTTCTGGCTCGGTCTTATTTTTTCGGTGGGACTCTATCTGACCCACCGAGACGCTGAGCAGGAATGGCAGATGCGCGCGGAGGAGATCAAGAAGCAGGGCGAAGAGCTGCTGAAAATGGCCGGTGAGAAGGCGGTCGAATACGGCGAGGAGGCGTTGGATAAAGGCAAGACGGCGCTGGAAAGACGGATGAAGGAGAAGGAATAGTGCCCTGTTCAACAACCATCCTTGTATTTCGCCGCTGATGCATCCCGGTCCGCTACGTTGCGCTCACTCGCCATATCCACCAATATGGCTCGATCGCGCGCCTTGCGGTCCGGGCGCCTCAGCGCCGCAATTTACAAGGCCAGTTATTGAACAGGGCACTAGGCTTTGCTCGGTTCGACACCGCTCAGACGCAACTGTTGGACGAATTCGTCCTCGCCCATGATCTGAACCCCCAGTTTTTCCGCCTTCTCGAGTTTAGACCCGGCCCCATCTCCCGCGACCACCAGGTCGGTTTTCGAACCGACGCTTGAAGCGACCCGCCCTCCGAGCGCCTCAATAATCTTTGCCGCCTCATCGCGACTGTAGCTCGAAAGGGTCCCGGTCAACACCGCGGTTTTACCCGCGAAATAGGTTTCGATCTCATCCTCATCGGCGGGTCCGAGCTCGAGCTGCAGCCCGGCACGTTTCAGTTTGTCGAACAGGGTGATGGAATCCGGAGTATCGAAGAATGCGCGCACCGCGCGGGCTATGGTCGGACCGATTTCGTCTACCGCCTCCAACTCTTCGATAGAAGCGTTCTGCAGCTTCTCGGCCCTGAGGAAATGGTGCGCCAGCGTCCTTGCCACGGTGGAACCCACGTGGCGAATCCCGAGGGCGAACAGCACCCGATCAAAGGTCCTGTTGCGGCTGTTCTCCAGGCCAGCCAGCAGATTCTTGGCCGATTTTTCACCGAAGCGATCGAGACCCATCAGGGTTTCCAGATCCAGGTCGTAGAGATCTGCTACGTCGCGCACGAGATCCCGCTCTACCAGTTGCTCGATCACCGCAGGTCCGAGTCCCTCGACATCTAGAGCATTGCGGGCGGCAAAGTGTTGCAGTCGCCGCTTCAGCTGCGCTGAACAGCCCGGGTTCTCGCAGCGAATGGCGGTTTCCTCGGGGTCGCGGACAACCTGGGCCCCACACGCCGGACATGTCGAGGGGAACAGGAACGGCGCTGTCTCGCCGTGGCGCTGATCCAACTCCACCGAAACCACTTTCGGTATGACATCCCCCCCTTTTTCCAGCACCACCGTGTCGCCGACCCGAATGTCCTTGCGTTTGATCTCGTCTTCGTTGTGCAGGGTGGCTCGCCGTATGGTGGAACCGCCCAGCGATACCGGCTCCAAGATGGCTACCGGCGTGATGGTGCCGGTACGCCCGACCTGAAGCTGGATATCCAGAATTACGGTCGTAGCTCGCCTGGCCTTGAACTTGAACGCCATGGCGCTCCGGGGACTCTTTGCGGTCGCTCCCAGCTGCCGTTGCTGATCGATGTTGTCCACCTTTATTACAATGCCGTCAATTTCATAGGGCAACTTTTCCCGCTGCTCCTCGAACTGTTCGTAGAATCGGAGAATCTCTTCCAGCGAGGAGCAGCGTACCGCATGGCTGTTGGTAGGCACTCCCCACTGGCGCAACATCTCCAACTGATCGAAGTGACTCGACCGCAACTCAGAGTCGGAGCGGACCCAGTAGCCGAAGAATCGCAGCCTGCGGTCGGCTAGCATTTTCGGATCCTGCAGCTTCAAGGCGCCCGCCGCGGCATTTCGTGGATTCGCGAACGGTGGCTCACCCTCGGACTCGCGCCCCCTGTTCAGCTGGTCGAATTCTCCCAACTCCATATACACCTCGCCCCGAACCTCGCAGGTGATGCCATCCTGACGCAGCCGCAGGGGAATAGACCGAATGGTACGGGCATTGGCGGTGATCTCGTCCCCTTCCGTCCCGTTGCCGCGCGTGGCCGCCGCAGCCAGCACGCTGTTTTCATACCGGATGCTCAGGGCCACACCATCGATCTTCAGCTCGCACACGTAGGTAAAGGTCTCGTCGGGCAGGTTGTCCCGCACTCGTTGATCGAACGCCGCCAGATCATCGCGTGAATAGCTGTTGTCGAGGCTAAGCATGGGCGGGGAGTGGAGCGCCGTGGGAAATTCACGGGTGGGCTGGCCGCCCACACGCAAAGTGGGAGAGTCTTCTAGCCGCAGGTCGGGACGCCCATCTTCCAGATGCACAAGCTCAGACAGCAATGCGTCGTATTCCTGGTCCGCAATGGTAGGCTGCGCCAGTACGTGGTACCGGTAGTTGTGGTCGTTCAGCTCCGCCACCAGGGTGGCGATGCGACGCGCCGAGTCGTCTGTCATGGGACCACCTCGAAATGCCGTAAGTTCTTGAGAACTATAGATTACCACCTAACGCATGTCAACGACCGGCGGGTTCCACCATGATTTTAGGAAGCGTGCTCAACTAGCTTAAAATATTGGAGTTACGAAATAAAGAGAGCGAGATAGGAATCTCCGAGTGCCACAGCGAATTGGTCTATCTATCTATTATTCTTGTGTATAAGTCGTTTGAACTGTATAGTTATAGCTCCAAAATCGTAAAACAACGTCGGCATGAGCTGTCGGCTCCCGCCGATTGAAAGGAATGGTTTCTACATGACGATAACACACTGGGTTCTGATGGGCGAGCTACGTGCTCCTCTTCTTGCTGAACATCTACCAGTTTCTGATTCAACGGGCGGCTCTCAGGATTGCGGAGATCCTGTATGTCATGAGTAGGAATGTCCGTGAAAAGGCGGCTGAGGTCCGACGAGATCAGAAAGATGTAGAGATTATCGAAGCCCACCTTTTCGATCTCGCCACCTCTGACCGCAGTCTGTTGCGTGCCTTGGGGCGCAGTGAAAGCGAGTTGGGGGCCGATCCCGTCATGTCTGTCGCCCCCAATGGTCACCATATGGATTCGGACAGCTTGATGCGGCTGGCTGACAATATCTTCTACGCGGTAACAGAAGAGCAGCCCACGGCCAACTGGAGCGAGGTGGAGAGCCGGGCGTTGAACAAATTCCTCAAGGAAGTGCCCAATATGGAAGCCGAGGCCGCCAGGGGGATTATCAAAGCCGTATCCCCTCATTTTCAGCGAAAGTCGGGTGAGCAGTTGGCACCCTTCTAGAAAAACTCATAGTTCTATCGCCGGCTCGGCGGCATTCCAGTAACGGAAATTCTACTTGGGAACCAAACAACTGCTCTCGGCATATTTCGAACTGACGAAGCCGAGAATTACCGTTTTCGTGCTGGCCACGGCGAGCCTCGGTTTCCTTGCTGCCGAACCTGGCTTCACCTCGTGGAGCCTGTTTCTATTTACGATCCTCGGCACAGCGTGCGCCGCCGGCGGTTCCTCGGCGCTGAACCATTTTCTCGAGCGCAATATCGACCGGCAGATGGAGCGGACCCGCAATCGCCCGATCCCCGCCGGCCTCGTCAGACCGGCCAGCGCGCTTTCGTTCGGCGTTTGTCTCGTCCTGATCGGTGTTTTCCTCCTCCTGCTCAAAACGAACCTGTTGACCGCGTTTCTGGCCCTGCTGTCGACCTTTCTGTACGTGGTCATCTACACCCCCATGAAACGGCTGACCTGGCTAAACACATCCCTTGGCGCCATTCCCGGCGCCTTGCCGCCAGTCGGTGGATGGACGGCCGCAACGGGCGAGCTCGGATGGGGTGCGTGCGCTCTGTTTCTCATTTTATTCGCCTGGCAGCATCCCCACTTTTACGCCATTGCCTGGATCTTTCGCGAGGACTATAGGCGCGCCGGATTCAAGATGCTGCCGGTCTTGGATGTGGACGGGCGGCGGACCTGCCGGCATGTGATCGGCTTTTGTCTTTTGCTGATCGCCGTTTCTGCGTTGCCGGCCTTTGTCGGCAACTCGGGGCCGGTCTATCTGGGTGGGGTCCTTTTGCTGGGATGCGGAATGCTTGCTGCTGGCATCGGTCTTGCCAGATCCCGCTCGGTGGAAGATGCTCGTCGACTACTGCGGGTGTCGGTAATCTACCTGCCATTGTTGCTCCTGCTCACCATAACCGACCTCAGTTTTCGGGTACTCACGACGCTGTAACGATCGGCGATTCCGCCGCCCGTTTCTATATCCCAAATTTCGCGACCATGTATTGCGCCCGCTCGTAGTCCTCGGGGCAATTCATGTTGGCAAACAGAGCTCCATGGGAATCGTATTCTCTCCATTCTCGATGCTCGACGAATTTCACATCCACCGCATCATGGAACGCTTTCATGCTAAAATCGTTGGTCGAAAGGGTGTTCTCGACGGAGGTCAAGCAGGAGGCAGAATAGAAAGCACACAAAGGCTGACGACCGTCGTCCGATATAGGGATTACCACCTGGTGACTGCCCAACTGCGACTCGAGGTAGCGCAGAAACTGGGTCGTCAGAAAAGGAAGGTCGCAGGCGAGTAGACAAAGGGTGGGGTTCGTGGCGTGATGCAGGGCGGTTTGCAAACCACCCAGAGGCCCTTTGGACTTGCTTATGTCCTGAAAGACCGGCAGGCCAAGAAACTCGTAAGGCGCGTTTTCATCAGCGACGATGAACCGTTCATCGCCCAGCGGTTGGGCGGTGGCTGCGACCCGCTCGATAACGCTGGCACCACCGAGGGGGAGCAACGCTTTGTCGCGTCCCATACGTTTGCTGCGGCCGCCGGCAAGAATAGCTACGGATGTCTCCACCGCTCAGCACCTGGGGACGCTCAACCGGCTTCACCGCCAAGCCGGTTGATGAGAGCGGCGGCGTAACCGGCACCGAAGCCGTTGTCGATATTTACCACCGTAACGCCCGAAGCGCAGCTGTTGAGCATGGCCAACAGCGCGGCGAGTCCATTTAGACTGGCGCCGTACCCCACGCTCGTTGGGACCGCGATAACCGGCACCTGAACCAGGCCTCCAACGACGCTAGGTAGAGCCCCTTCCATCCCCGCCACAACAACGAGCACGCGGGCGCCCTGCAGCTTTTCCCGGTAGGCGAGCAACCGGTGTATCCCGGCGACGCCCACATCGAAGATCCCCTCTGCCTGAGCTCCCATGGCGCGGCAGGTGACCAAAGCCTCCTGCGCAACCGGTAGATCGGAGGTCCCGGCGGACAGTATGAGGACATTGCCGACCGGTACAACCTCTGGCTCGCCCGGAGGACGCACCACCACCGTGTGGGCGACATCATCCACTTCGGCCCCGGGAAATCTATCCGCCATCGCCGCGGCAGTCTCTTCCGGCACGCGAGTAGCCAGCATGATCGACGCGCGGCCAGCAATGGCGCCGGCGATGCTGACAATCTGTTCGGTCGTTTTACCGGGGCAAAAGATTACCTCCGGGAATCCGGTGCGCACAGCCCGGTGGTGATCCACGTGTGCAAACCCAAGATCTTCGAACGGCAGATCGACGAGTCGGTCGACCGCGGCGTCGGCTTTGACCGCGCCGGATGCGACCTGCTCCAGCAGGCTTATAAGTCTTGATCGGTCCATCTTGGGGAACTAAGGAACTGGAGACCAGGCTGTCAACGTGGGGAAATATCTGTTAGCGGCACGGAAAAATAGGTCAACCTCAATGGCTGGGGGTTCTCGTCAGAAACATTGTAAATCACTTAAAAACAACATGATAAATGATCGTTATGGCGGTGGCATGGGCGTTGCTGATCGGATCGCATAATTAAGGAGCAGCCAAACATGGGTTTAGTGACCGCCATTTTCCTTGCCGCGTTTTTCTTGGCCATCCCCGTCGGTATCAAATATCTTCTCGCCTTCGAAACCAGGGGTATGATGAAGATCCTCTACGAGCAGGAAGGGGAGGTGCGGTATCTGGAGGCACAGCTCGAATCCCTGGAGCGGGAACGACTGGTAGTCAGCCGTGCCCTAAATCAGGTTAAAGATCAACGGCGTTGGGTAGACGTTCGAAGAAGCTCCAAAGTCCAGGAACTGGAACAGGTGAACGGGCTCCTCGCAGCGGGAAAACTCGTGCCGGCGTAGCAGTAGCCAACAGTATCTCTCCCCAATACACCTCTCCACGTCCGCATTAGATTCAACAGCTCTTAGTTCGCATCACGGCAGCACCTGAAGCCGTTGTCTGCGTTGTCGTACGACTGATACCGGACTAAGTCCAAACTGTCGATCGCCGCCTCCGAATTGATGTCGAAATCAACAGGCAATTCCGCAAAATCTGAGGAAATCCCGTTGCAGGGAAAATTGGTGACGACGTTTCCGTGAGTAAACTTTCCAACCCGCTCACCGAACGCGTTGATGTTCCGCAGCCATTCACCCGCGTTGCCGGTCATATCGTAGATGCCGAAGGAACTGAAACAGTTGGGAAAGCTCCCTGATACCGCAAGATCATCGGACTCACCTCCCGCCACCTCGGAGCCCTCGGTGTTGCAGAACCGGCGGCCATAAAACTCGGGCAGTTGACTGAAGTCGTCCACCGAAGAGTGGGTCCGTAGCTCTTCTCCCTGACAGGCGGTTACCCACTCCGATTGCGAACACAATCTCTTGCCTCGCGCGGCGCAGAGCTGTGCCGCTTCGAACCAGGACCTTGCGAGCAGCGGTATCTCCCCTCGCCGATTCGGGAATTCGAAAACGTCGATTTCATAGGTGAATCCGGTTTCCAGCTGGAGTGTAACCATTCCGCTGTCGGGCGGGCTCTCCGCGGTAACGACCAGACGAATCTCCGTTCTAACCGTATCCAGACCATCCGTCAGGGTGGTTAACAGCTGGTAGGTATTCACGAAAAGGGGCACGACCGTCAGTCTCGACAGGTTGTTGTCGATATGCTCGGGGCTTAGATCCAGGGGAGGCTCGCCGATCTGCTCCCAGATATACTCCAGCGGGTCGCCGTCCACATCCTCGCCGAAGGCCTCGAAAACTACAAACGGTTCGGTGAAAGAAACCGTCGTATCTGAGACTACCGACAGCATCGGGATTCCCTGAAACACCTCGATCACGAAGCTCTCGACGATGTTGTTCGATTCGGTATGCAGGTCGCTTATGGTAACGGTGATGGGAAAGAGCTCGTTTCCCCCTGCTACCATCGAGGGTGTAAACCACTGTATCCGGGCACACTCCGGTCCGCTGCGCCCGAGATCGATCTGCGAAAGCGGATCGAGGGTGCAGACGGTGTCGGTGACTATCCCTTCGCCGAAGACGTTCCAGGTATAGAACAGCGGATCGTCGTCTTCATCCGAAGCGCGGACCTCGAACTGAACCCTGGCGTTTCTGCCGATCCGGGTGGTATCCACCGCGCTGATCTGCAGTTTGGGTGTTTCGTTGGGTTGTTCCTGGTGGATTAAGCTGCAGGCGTTCAAACCCGCAATGGCGAGCAAGAGAAGGGCAACACCGCCCATCAGTGGTCGAGGCCCAGGAGCAGTTCCAGGAGACGTTCCAGGTCGTCGTGATCGTAGAATTCGATCTCAATGCGACCCTGTTTCGTCCCTGTACGAATCTTGATCCCCGTGCCATAGTGATGCCGCAGCTTCTCCTCGAAATCGGCGATGTTGGGGTCTCGTCGCGCTTCTCTCGCGGGAAGACGTTTGATCTTGTCGCGTCCGCTGCGGCGAGACTTGACCGCATTCTCGATCTGCCTGACGGTCATCTTGTTGCGCACGCAGCTCTGGCCCAGCTCCAGCTGGTCGACTTCTGAGTCCAACCCCAGCAAGGCGCGGGCGTGGCCGATTTGAAGCTGTCCACTCTTGAGGTAAGCCTGTATTTCCGGAGGAAGGTTCAGGAGCCGAATGAGGTTGGCGACCGTTGAACGGTCCTTGCCCACCTTCTTGGCCACCTCTTCCGGCTTTAGCAGGCAGTGCGTGACAAGGGCACGGTATCCTTCAGCCTCTTCGATGGGGTTCAGGTCTTCGCGCTGGGTGTTCTCGATCAGGGAGATCTCCATCAGCTCCTGAACGGAGTCGATTTCGTGAATCAGCGCTGGGATGGTTTTATAACCCGCTTTGACGGTAGCGCGTAAACGGCGCTCCCCGGCAATCAGCTGGTAGGACTGGCCGACCCGATTTACCGCTATGGGTTGAATGACCCCGTTTTCGCGAATAGACGAGGTGAGCTCGTCGATGCGTTCTTCATCGAATTCCGTTCGGGGCTGGTGGGGATTCGGCTCAATCTCGTCCACGTTGAGATAGATAACCCGGTTTGCCTTATCCTCCTCGGTTGGTTCGGGATAGTCGGGGATGAGGGCGCTGATGCCTTTACCCAGGGCCTGCTTCCTAACCATGATTGATGACTTCTCCCGCGAGGCTCATATAGTTCTGTGCACCCGGCGATAGGATGTCGTACAACACAATCGGTTGACCGTGACTGGGCGCCTCGGCCAACCGCACATTCCGCGTGATGGCGGTCTTGAACACCTTGTTGCCGAAATACGATTTGACCTCTGCGGCAACCTGTCGGGATAGGTTCAGACGGGCATCGTACATGGTCAGCAGGACGCCGGCGATCTGCAGATCCGGGTTCAAGTGGCGTTGTATCAACCGAATTGTGTTCAGCAGCTTGCCCAGGCCCTCAAGGGCGTAATATTCACACTGAATCGGGATGAGAACCGAGTCCGCGGCAGTGAGCGAGTTGATGGTCAGTAACCCCAGTGAGGGCGGGCAATCGATAATGATATAGGTGTATTTCTTCTTCAGCTCCGCTATCAGGGTGTCGAGCTTCTGCTCGCGCGCGATCATGTTGACCATCTCGACTTCGGCGCCGGTCAAATTGATGTGCGAGGGCACCAAGGAGAGATAGGATACCGTCGTATCCCGCACCACCTCATCGGGCGAGTTATGCCCCAGCAGCGCGTGGTAGATGTTCTCTTTCTCCACCTCTTCCGCCTGAATACCGCATCCGCTGGTCGCATTGGCCTGTGGATCCATGTCGATGAGCAGGGTCGGCTCCTCGGCAACGGCGAGACATGCGGCGAGGTTTACGGCGGTCGTAGTTTTCCCCACGCCCCCTTTCTGATTGGCCACCGCAATCGTTCTGTTCATTTCGCTTTTGTCGCCAAAGCAGCTTGCGCCGCGGCCAATCTCGCTATGGGAACGCGAAAGGGTGAACACGAAACGTAGTCGAGGCCAACATCGTGGCAGAAAACCACGGATGCGGGGTCACCGCCGTGCTCGCCGCAGATGCCGACCTTGAGATTCTTGCGGGTTTTGCGGCCAAGGTCGGTGCCCATACGCACCAGCTGGCCGGTACCGCCCTGATCCAGGGTTTGGAACGGATCGGCGGCCAGGATTCCCTTGGCTACATAGTCGGGAAGAAACTTGCCCGCATCGTCACGGCTGAAACCGTAGGTGAGCTGGGTCAGGTCGTTGGTGCCGAAACTGAAGAATTCCGCGGAGGCGGCGATTTCGTCCGCAACCAGCGCGGCACGCGGAATCTCGATCATCGTACCCACCAGGTAGGGAATCTTCATTCTGGCCTTAGCTGTGATCCGCGCGGCAATCCGATCGGTCAATTCCTTGAGGTCGACCAGCTCCCGCGGACTGCCGACCAACGGGATCATGATCTCGGGAAGCGGACGCAGACGTTTCTTCTTTGCGTTGACCGCCGCCTCGAAAATCGCCTCTACCTGCATCTCGTAGATTTCGGGGTAGGTAACCCCCAACCGGCACCCCCGGTGGCCGAGCATCGGATTGAATTCGTGCAAGCTATCGACCAGCTGCTTGACGCGGCGGAGTGGAATGCCCAACTGCTCAGCCATCTCTTTCTGCTGCGCCGGCTCCTGGGGAAGGAACTCGTGCAATGGCGGATCCAACAAGCGAATGGTCACCGGTAAACCGTTCATCGCTTTGAAGATCCCTTCGAAATCGCGCCGCTGCATCGGTTTCAACTTGGTTAGCGCTTTGCGCCGGCCGTCCTCATCCGCGGCCAGGATCATTTCCCGGACCGCCAGGATCCGGTCCCCCTCGAAGAACATGTGCTCGGTGCGGCAGAGGCCGATGCCCTCGGCACCAAACTTGCGTGCGACAGCCGAGTCGTGGGGCGTATCCGCGTTGGTGCGCACCTTGAGCCGGCGCACGCGGTCGGCCCAACCCATGAGTTTCCCGAACTCCTTCGAGAAACTGGCCGCCTGGGTCGGCACCTGACCGGCCATGACCTCTCCGGACGAGCCATCGATGGAGATCCAATCGCCCCCTTTCAGCACCTGGCCATTCGCCTTGAACTGGTTTTTGCGATAGTCGATCTCGATGTCACCGCACCCGGCGACGCAACACTTGCCCATGCCGCGGGCAACCACCGCGGCGTGACTAGTCATGCCACCACGTGCGGTAAGGATGCCCTGGGCGGCATGCATGCCGCCGATATCCTCAGGTGAGGTCTCCAATCGCACGAGAATGACCTTCTTGCCGTCGGCGGCATGCTCCTCTGCTTCCTCCGCTTGGAACACGACCTGACCCGTGGCCGCTCCGGGGGAGGCAGGCAAACCGCGACCGATAACTTCTTTCTTGGCGGCGGTATCAAAGGTCGGATGCAGGAGCTGGTCGAGGTCTTCTGGTTTGACGCGCTGCAGGGCCTCGGTCTGGGAGATGAGTCCTTCCCCCACCATGTCGACGGCGATCTTGATGGCGGCGGCCGCGGTGCGTTTGCCGCCCCGAGTTTGCAGCATCCACAACCGTCCCTGTTGGATGGTAAATTCCAGGTCCTGCATATCCCGGTAGTGCCGCTCCAGTCTGTTGCATACCTTGAGGAACTGATCGTATGCCTTGGGCATTTTCCGGCGCAGTCGAGCGACCGGTTCGGGCGTCCGGATTCCTGCCACCACGTCCTCCCCCTGAGCGTTTATCAGGAATTCTCCGTACAACTGCTTCTTGCCCGTGGATGGATCGCGGGTGAAGGCGACGCCGGTAGCGCAATCATTGCCCATGTTGCCGTAGACCATCGACTGCACATTGACGGCGGTGCCCCAGTCGTGGGGAATGCCCTCGATTTCGCGATATCTTATAGCGCGCTGTCCCTGCCAGGATCCGAATACAGCACCGATCGCTCCCCACAGCTGCTTATGGGGATCCTCGGGAAAAGGGCGGCGCAGGCGTTTGACTATAAGCGCCTTGAATTCGGAGACGAGCTCCTGCAGGTGCTCCGACGTGAGATCGGTATCGAGCTCTATGCCGGCCTTCTTCTTCTTTTTTTCGATCAATTCTTCAAACGGGTCGATCTCCTTGCCTTCGGGGCGCAAACCCATCACCACGTCACCGAACATCTGGACGAATCGTCGATACACGTCGTAGCAGAAACGCCGATCATTCGATCTGGAGATCAGGCCTTCGGCGATTTCATCGTTTAATCCCAGATTCAACACCGTTTCCATCATGCCGGGCATGGAGACTCGGGCTCCGGAACGAACGGAAAGAAGCAGCGGGTTTTTCGGGTCGCCGAAGCGCGCGCCCATGGCACCCTCGACGGCTCCGAGGGCTTGCTCCACTTCCTTGCGCAAACGCTGGGGATACGAGCTTCGGTGTTGGTAGAAGTAGGTGCAGACCTCGGTGCTAATGGTAAACCCGGCGGGTACCGGCAACCCCAAACCCGACATCTCAGCCAAGTTGGCACCCTTGCCTCCAAGGAGATTGCGCATGCTCGCATCACCTTCGGATTTTTTCACACCGAAGAGATAGACATATTTTACAGCCATAACGTCGAGCTTTCTTAGAGATTTTGTAATGCGAATGTAAGGCGGGAGGGGCCCCGAACAGCGGCTGTTATTATAGACCAATCAACGGGTCATAGCAAGAAACGCTACCACACCTTTTCCCACCTGCCGCTGGACGCAGAACGATAAATGGCAAGGGCCGTGCGCAGCTCGCCTAACGCCTCTTCCGGACCAGCGCTCAGCTGGCCTCCCTCCAATACAGCGTGGCAAAAATCCTCGAGCTCCCCACCGAACGATTTTGCGTACCCCTGAGGTGTTTGAACCTCAAGTCCCGACGGATGTGAATCGTCGAAAAGGCGCATTCCTCCTTCCATCTTGCCGTCGACTAGAATCTCGCCCCGGGTCCCGGTGACCCTCCACCACGTCTCCGGTCCGAGGGTGGCGTCGACCATGAGGGCGTCGAAGGTGGCTACCTTGCCCGATCGAAAACGCAGGAGGGCATGGACCAGCGATTCTCCTTGCATGGCGGACAGCGGACGATCGGTCACGCCGACCACCTCTTCGATCTCTCCCAACCACATGCGCAAAGGTCGAATCCAATGGGATCCGCCGTCGATAGTTATACCGCCCCCGGTCCGCTCCAGATCGAAGCGCCATGGTTTGGCGTCGGGAAACCAGCGCTTGTCGAAGGCCATGACGAAAGCTGCGCGCGCAGTGATTATTTCGCCGATAGCGCCAGCTTCGATCAGTTCCTTCGCTTTCACGATCTCGGGCCAGTACTGGGCGTTTTCAGCAACCATAAATACCTTTTCCGACTTCCGAGCTGCGGCGAGGATTCTGTCGCATGCCGACAGGGTGGGGGCCATCGGTTTTTCCAGCAGGAGATGTTTCCCCGCCGCAAACGATGCCATTGCGAACGGTTCGTGCAGGTCGTGAGGCAACATCAGATCGACCGCATCGAATTCGCCCTGTTCGATCGCCTGGTCGAGGTCAGCGAACGGTTCTGCCCCGGTCTCCCTCGCGAAGGCTTCGGCTCTGTCGAGGTTTGTGTCTACCGCTGCCGTGATCTCGATGGGAAGGTTGCGTTCTACGATGCCATCGAGGTGGAAACGGGCTATCGCTCCACATCCCACAAAAGCCAACCTCAGTTTATCTGTCGCCACACGAATCTCCTGGCTGGTACCCATCTCCTCTGCGGAATCATCTCCAAGCAGGCGACGCGCAGAGCATTTCAAACGGTCAAAACTCGTAGATGAACATGGAAATTATTGTTATGTTAGGCCCTGTCAAAGTGGCCCAGTTTGAAAGCAGGAGGGATTAATTGTGAGAAGCTTGCTCTTGGGAATCTGTGTGGCATTGTCGGTTTCGATCGCTTCGAGCGCTGCCCAACGCGGCAGCGTCAAAGGGACGGTAAGTGATGATTCTGGCAACCCCCTGGTTGGCGCCAACGTCGTGGTAACCGACGGCTTGAAGAAGATAACCGGTACCATCACCGATGCGGGCGGCGGATTTCGAATCGATAGTCTTGATCCTGGCAGCTACCAGATTTCTGCCTCCTTTGTAGGATACGCCGATGGCGAGGACCATGAGTTTGAGGTCGGGGCCGGCGGCACCGCAGTGATAGACATAAGGTTGTCTAGCCAGATGATCTTCCTGGAGCAGAATGTGGTCACCGCTTCCCGCCGACGCGAAAAGATCCTCGATTCGCCGGCGTCGGTATCTGTGGTCGAGGGAGATGAAATTCGATCCAATCCGGTGTTGGCAATCACCGAACACGTGCGCGATCTGCCCGGTGTCGACTTTGCGCAAAACGGACTGGTGCAGAGCAACATCGTAACGCGAGGATTCAACAACATCTTCTCCGGCGCTTTGCTGACGCTGACGGACAACCGCATCGCCAGGGTACCATCGCTCCGACTCAACGCCAACAACTTCATACCTCTTACCAACGACGACGTCGAGCGCATCGAGGTAGTGTTGGGACCGGGCTCCGCGCTCTACGGCCCCAACAGCGCCAACGGGGTCTTGCATATCATAACCCGCTCGCCGTTTTCCTCCGCCGGCACCGACGTGAGTGTCGGCATCGGCGAGCGCAGCTTGCGCAAAACCAGCCTGCGCCATGCTGGGGTTAAGGACAAACTGGGGTATAAGATCTCTGGGGAGTACTACACCGGTACGGATTGGAAATCCTCGGACCCGGAAGAGGCCAGCGCCCGCATCAACGATCCAACGCTTCCGCCGCGGGACTTCGACATCGAGCGACAAGGCGTGGAAGTTCGGCTCGACTACAAGGCGCGGGAGGATCTCTCCGCCATCGCCGCCGCCGGGTTCAATCGGGGCGACTACATCGAGCTCACCGGATTGGGCGCCGCCCAGGCTATAGACTGGGCATACAACTACGCCCAGCTACGAGTGAACTACCGAGATTGGTTTGCTCAGGTCTTTCGCAACTGGAGCGATGCGGGGGATACCTTCCTGTTGCGGGACAACGATGACATCATCGACAAATCCGATGTGACCGCATTCCAGATCCAGCATTTCGCCAGCCTTGGAGAGCGCCAGCGTTTTACCTATGGCGCCGATTTGATGTACACGCGTCCCGACACCGAGGGCTCGATTACCGGCCGCAACGAGGAGGATGATGACATCAACGAGTTCGGGGCCTATTTGCAGAGCGAGACGGAGCTGAATCGTCAGCTGCAGCTGGTTCTGGCGTTGCGTTACGACGACCACAACCGGATCGAGGATCCCGAGCTTTCCCCGCGCGCGGCGCTGGTCTACAAACCCCGCGAAGACCAAACCGTACGTTTGACCTACAACCGTGCCTTCAGCACACCGACCACGCTGAACCTGTACCTCGATCGCAGGGCGCAACGCGATCCGGTTCGGGTTGACCCGGCTCGGCGTTGAGCAGGGTATCGATGTGAGAGCCCAGGGTACCTATCAACGGGGTGCGCCCGACGGGTTCTCTTTTCAACGCGATTGTGCCAGCGGTCCCTGTTTTCGCTCGCCGTTCGCGCCGTTTGCCGGCAGGCAGACCAGCGATTACATAGACATGAACGACCCGGTCTTCACCAACGTAATGTGGGGTGTAGGCAGGGGGGCGGTGCTGGCGCAGTTCACTCCGCTGTTCGAGCAGGTGCTCACTGGCCTGATCGCTCAACAGCTGGCAGCCGCGGGTGTCAGCAATCCGGAGGCGGCGGCGCAGGAGCGGGCGACACAATTGGCGGCCGCCTTGCCCTCTGTCATTCCGGCACAGCTGGCGGGCTTGCAGGGAACCATGCTACGGTTGGATCTGGAGAAGGTGGCGGCGGGGGATCCGGCGCCGTTCGGACCAGCTGGAAACGTGGTAGACGTCAAGAGCATGGCATCCACCATCACCCAGACCTTCGAGATCGGGTACAAGGGGATCGTTGGGCGCAAACTGGTGGTCGCCGCCGATCTCTACCGCACCAAGACGGAGGATTTCACAGGGCCGTTGGGAGTGGAGACGCCCAATGTGTTTCTGGATGGGCCAAGCCTGGGGGTCGCTCTGGGTCCGGCGATCGGCGCTGCCCTGGCGGATGACGCGAACGCGGAGATCGCCGCGGTGTTGGCGGCCGTCGACACGCTCAACATACCGGGGGTATTCGAAGGGAACAGAAACGGCACGGCCACTGATGATCTAACGAGTCTTTTCGCCGGCGGCGCCGCACGGATTCCGTTTGGAACCGTGTCACCGGTTCAGGCCTCGGATCCAACGGCAGTCATCCTCGCCTATCGCAACTTCGGCGATGTGACGATTAACGGCTTGGATATCAATCTGGCGTACTTTCCGAACGATATCTGGAGTGTGAGTGGAAGCTACTCGTATGTGAGCGACGATTTCTTCCCCAACCTATCCGGCATCGCCGACGTCGCGCTGAACGCTTCGAGGCATAAGATAAAGGCAGGAGGCTCGTATCGCTTGCCGCAGTGGGATCTGCAGCTGGGAGCGCAACTGCGCTTTGCCGACGCCTTCCCCATGAATTCCGGGGTATACGTCGGCGAAGTGGATGCCTACACGGTCGTCGACGCCAATCTCGTCTACAACCTGCCGCTACAGTACCGGGCGGCGCTGAAGCTGGATGTGAGTAATCTGCTGAATAATGAGCACCGCGAGTCGGTAGGGGCGCCGGAGATCGGCCGCCTGGCCTATCTGCAGCTAGGGGTTCATTTCTAGGAGGATTGCTCAGGTACTCTCGTTGCCGCGGGCCATAACGATCTTGCCGGTGCGCACCACCTCCCGCAGATCGAATTTTCCCAGCAGGGACTCCAGTGCATTCATCTTTTCGGACGTTCCCGTCGCTTCAAGAGTCACGGTATCATCCGAGATGTCCACCGTCTTGCCACGGAAGACCTCGGTGATCTGCAGAACCTCCGTTCGCTGCGCCACGCTACATCCCACCTTGAACAACGCCAATTCCCGGGTGACCGCTTCGTCATCGGTATGGTCTCTGGCGTGCACCACGTCGACGAGCTTGTTCAACTGCAGGATGATCTGCAACAGCACGTTCTCGGGACCGGTGCAGGTGATGGTCATGCGCGAAGTGCTGGAGACGTGGGCGGGAGAGACCACCAGAGATTCGATGTTGTAGGCGCGACGGCTGAACACCTGGCTGATGCGCATGAGAACACCCGGCCGGTCGTTCACCAACAGGCCTATCGTGGTCTTCTTTGCTTTTCGTTGCGGTGTTGCCAGTGCCAGATCGGGTTCCCGCAGCTCGTCCATACCCCCGTTGCCGTTGTTCATCAGGTGCTCCCTTTTGGTTGTGCGAGCTTCTTCCTCGGTGCTTCGATCAGCATCTCGTGTACGGCTGCTCCGGCCGGTATCATCGGGTAGACATTGTCTTCCTTTTCGCAGTGGGCGTGCACGATACAGGGTCCTTCGTTGTGATCGATCATTTGCTGTAGAATCTTGTCGATATCGGCGGTTCGGCGCAGGTGAAAGCCGGCGATCCCGTAGGCAGCAGCCAGCTTGACAAAGTCCGGATTCCCTTCCAGATCGACGCCAGAAAGCCGATTGTCGAAGAACAAGTTCTGCCACTGGCGCACCATTCCCAGAAACTGGTTGTCCATGACCAGTATCTTTATCGGAAGCTTGTTGATAGCTGCGGTGGCCAGCTCGCTCATGGTCATCTGAAAGCCGCCATCGCCGGCGATGGCCACGACCAGATCGTCCGGACGGCCAAGCTGTGCGCCGACGGCAGCGGGAAATCCGAACCCCATGGTGCCGGCTCCTCCCGATGACAGCCACTGCCGGTGATAGCTGGTGCGATAGAACTGGGCGGCCCACATCTGATGTTGTCCTACGTCAGTTGCGACGACCGCTTTGCCTTCTGTCAACTTCCAAAGCCGATCGAAGACAGCCTGCATCTTGAGGCCGCCTTTGCGCCCGTATTTCAGCGGATATTTGGTTTTCCAATCCTCGATCTGAGTAAGCCAGGGCTCCGAATCGAGAGGTTCTACGTAATGGATGAGCTCTTCAAGAACCTGCTTGGCGTCCCCTTCAATGAAGACGTCCGGCATAACCACCTTGCCGTACTCAGCAGGATCGATATCGACGTGAATCTTGGTGGCGTCCGGACAGAACTCTGAGAGTTTTCCAGTGATTCGGTCGTCCCAGCGGCCGCCGACCGACATGATGAGATCGCAGCCGATGACCGCCTTGTTGGCATACGCGGTTCCATGCATTCCAAGCATTCCCACCGATAGCTTGTGGGTCTCAGGAAAACTGCCCTTGCCCAACAGGGTATTGGTAACCGGCATGCGCGTTTTCTCCGCGAAGGCAAGGGCAGCCTCATGTGCCCCAGAGGATACACAGCCGCCTCCCAGATAGAGCAAGGGTCGCTTACTAACGCGCAGCAGGTCTCCAGCTTCCTCAAGAGCTGTTTCATCAGGCTTGGTTTTCCAGTTATATCCGCTGAGGTAGACCTTCTCGGGAAACTCCGCCGAGCATTCATCGGTCAGCACGTCCTTTGGCAGGTCAACCAGAACGGGCCCCTGCCGGCCAGTGCTGGCAATGTAGAAAGCCTCCGTCATGACTCGGGGTATATCGTCGACTTCCCGTACCAGGTAGGAGTGTTTAACCACTGGCATGGAAACCCCGAACACATCCGCCTCTTGAAAGGCATCCTTGCCCAGCATGGGCGTGATGGTCTGTCCTGTAAGAACCACCATTGGGGTCGAATCCATATGGGCCGTCAGCAACCCGGTCACCGTGTTGGTCGCACCGGGGCCAGAGGTAACGAGGACCACCCCCGTTTTCCCCGTTGCGCGGGCGTATCCGTCCGCCATGTGGGTGGCCCCTTGCTCATGGCGGGTCAGGATCAGCTTTAGTTTCTTGGAATCGAAAAGGGCGTCGAAGATCGGCATGGCCGCCCCGCCGGGGTGACCGAAGATATAGTCTACATCCTGCCGCTCGACCGCCTTGATGACGGCATCGGCTCCTCGCATAGGTCAGTTGTCCTTATATTTGCGTTATATCTTACAATATGTATACTTACAGGGCGATTATACTGTATATTTCGGAATATCGCAAGCCAATGTTTAGAAAAATCGGCTATTTTGAGAGAAAATCATCACTGTTTCTGTGTTAGACACACAAAATATGGGCACCTTTGGTAAAAAGTGCCCTATTTTGCATCGGCGCTGTCGGAGGTGTTTTAGGCCTGCGGCGAACGGCCGGCTGTCGCCATCCACTAGAAATTGAATACAGTCTCTATCGTCATGATCTTATCGCGATCCAACTCTCCGCCGGAATCCCGGGAAAACACATACCTCGTGTCCCATCGGACCGACACTCCGCCGGCCATTTCCAATCCCAGCAGGTATCCGTAGAAGGTATCCTCGGTCGATTCGAAGAAATCGTCCTCGGACCCCGGATCCCCATCCTGGTTTAGTCGTGCGCCGATATTGTTCTTTTGATAATACGCCTGTGCCATGGTCAGCCGAGGAATGTTCTTCAAAAACTCTTTGGAAATGCGGGCGCTGGCATGCACCTGCTGTTTGGCGTTGTCGCCACCGGTCAGATACTGGTAATCGGCCGCAGCCGTGATAATCTGAGAGATATCAGTGCTCAGCCCTCCGTAGATGCCCGATGCGCTTTCGTTGCGGCGCAGCAAGGCGTCCTTCGGATTGGCCAATCCGGTCGCCACGTCGATTCGAGCCCGGTCTAACTCGTAGAGATTGTCAAAGTAGCCCGAGTCGAAGTCGTCGCGGAAATGACGAAACTCGATCTGTCCGTTGAGGGGACCGGCTTTGAGCCAGAGTCCCGGAGCGGCTACGCCCAGCCCCTCGGCTTTGCGGTTGCCGCCTTGAACCCCCTGGGCGCCGGATTCTGCCAGGCTCAGCTCGTCGTCGTCATCCAGAAGCATGGCCAGCTGGCCGTAGAGGCGCAGCTGAAGCGCCGAGCCGCTGACGAGGGGGTATGAAGCGTCGAAACCCAACATGGAGAAGCGGTCCCCGTCGACGCGGTTGCGGTTAAACGGATTCTTGCGGCTGACATCCGCGTCGATCGGAAACACGGCATCGCCGTGTTGGCTATTCAGTTGAGCGAGTGCGCTTTTCACGTCATCCGGAAAACCGCTGCCTGCGTCGACATCGATTACGCCGTCATTGTCGTCGTCGCTGTCCTGCTCGTCACTGACGCCATCGCCATCGTTGTCCAGGGACCGGCTGTCGTTGTTCGGAAAAGCATCGACCGCATCCGGCACTCCGTCGTCGTCACTGTCCAGGAACCCGCCGTATTGATCCAAGTCTACGACGTATGTTAAGCCGAATTCGAGCTTCCCCGCGGGTTTCGCAGACAGTCGGAGTCCAACCAGCGCCCCGCCCGCTTCGAAGTCTTGGAAGTTGTTGACCACACCTTGTACTCCGATGCCCATCGTTCCTAGGTTCTTGAGCTCGAACTGCAAGCCCGTCTTCTTGATTCCAGGGTATTGAAGGGTGTTTCGGTAGCCGTTCATGATCAGACCGTAGCCCAGCGTGACATCGTCCAGCGCGCCAACCTTCACGAAGGTGTCACTCCCGGGCCGGCCGTACCTCACGTAGTAGAGCTTTCTCAGGAAGGAATCGAACGCTTCCGTTCCGGTACCGAAACGCCAGCTGCGGTCGCTGAAGCCGCCTTCCTCATCGATGAATAGCTCGACGTCAAGTGCCACGCCCCACGCGCCGATCGGAATGTCGGGCCGGAAGTTGATCCGATAAAATTGTTGTCCATCTACGGTGACGCTTCCCATGCCACCACTGTAGCTGGAACTGGCGGCGACTTCCTCGCCCGTAACGGCTGAATACTCGAGCAGTGCGAATGCGAGTGGCAGGAAGGCCCATGCGCAGGATCCGCTTCTGTGCTTCATCGAATGCTCCTTGTGAAGGATTGTTGGTGCGGTTCGAGGCTGAGAGTGTGAAAGAATCCGAATAAATCGAGCCGGAGTGTAGGCCGGTTCAGTCTGCTGGGCAAGCGGCTTAAAAAATGTTTTCGGGGGGCTTATCGCAGGGGACCCTCTTGGATCTTAAGCTCTTCTTCTTCCTGCACCAGCTTGAATCCCACTTTGTCTTTGTCTTCGTTGATCACCATCGTTTGCTCGCCGATGCGCAACTCCACCCCTGTAAACAGCTCACTGGCAACTCTGATACTTGCTTTGAGCGCCACCTTGCGCTGCTCTTAAGCGATTTCTTCCAATTCCTTCTGCAGGTTCTGCTCGAGTTCGGCTACCTTGGCAATTCGTTTGACGTTCAACAAGATGGACTGTTTATCCTTCGGAGACCGGGCAAGGGTCAAACGCTGTTTAATGAACTCCACCTCCAAACTTTCGACCCCAATGGTTTTCATGATCTTCTGTTTCTTGCCCTCGCACACCTGCATGTTGGAGCGGATCTGCTCTGCCCGGTTGACGAAGTCGGGATTGATGCCGGCAACGAGTTTGGTGCTCGTGTTATAGGGGGAACCGATCGATTTAGCCAGGATCTCAGTGCCACCCCAGATCAAACCTCCAACCAGTGCCCTCGACTTGCCTTCGCCCTTGCCGACAACCTCGACCTTGCCCCCGGCCCTCACCGAGGCGTTGAAAATGTAGGAGCCGGTTTTCACATCGGCCCCGGCGCGAACCGTAGCCTCCTGGATGTACTTGGTCATCACGTCGCCGCCGGCTACAAGCTCCGTGTTCGCCCCTACCACGCCCTTCTTCACCAGAATATCGCCGCCGGCCGAGATGTACGCACCGGACTCCACATATCCACCGATGCTGACAGTTCCAGTTGCTTTGACCGAAAACTGCGGCTGCACCGAACCCTTGATAACCACATCGCCGTTAAAATCGATGTTGCCCGTGTGGTAGTCGACATCGCCCTCGATATTGGATATGGGGTAGACCCCTATATTTATCCGCTTCGCCCGCTTTCCCTTTTCTTTCTTGACCTCGCTGCTGGTGCTGATGCCGCCACCCGCTTCCACGAAGAAGGCCATAATGCCTTCCTCTTCGGTTGCCTCGGCATAGATACGGGAATCGGTGATGACCTCGATGTTGAGCGGCGCCGGCGGTCGAAGATCGTTGCCGTGCACATCCTTGCCCGGCACTCCCGCCTTGGGCGGCACCAGCCGTCCAAGCATATCGCCCTCTTTGACGACGGTGTTCAATCCGCGCTCGCGAAAGTCGATGGAGCCATCCTCCATAATGCTGCCCGGCTTGCTATCCTCGATCTGGAGGGCCCATTCGAATTCGGCATCCTTCCCGCGCTCCGAGGGAATTCCCTCGGCGATGCAGATGAGGTAGTCTGTTTCTTCGCCCGCTTCCAGTCGTGCGAGAAGCTCAACCCAGCGCTCGTCGCTAAATCCGAACTTTACTTCATGGCGCTCCATTAGATCTTGCATCTCTTCCAGGCTGGGATGTTTCGGCATATTTCCCTGTGGAAGGTTCAAATAGAAGACCTTGTTTTTGTCCGGTGAGATCAGGATGGGAGGCAGCAGGGAAACCTGAATGTCCCATTTCAAGCAAACCAGTCCGAAGCAGTCGGAGACACACCTGAGGTGATCTTCCGAAATGGTCAGGAAATCTCCTACCTCGAGGGGGGTGTCGTGGCCATCGTCCGCGGCGATCTCTTCGCCCTGAATGTCGGTGCCAGCAATGCCCTCGGTGTTGGGTATCTTCTCGACGACGAGGTCGTCGGTCCGGAACGACACAAAGGCGTGTCCCCCCTCCTCCTCGAAATAGGTGTGGAATGCGTTTTCGATCTCCTCGATATTCGCGAGGGCCATTATGCTCTGCAGCTGGTTCCAGGACATGACCGAGTACGGGTCGAAGGCGTATTTGACCTGCGCGCTTTCACCTGATAGTTCCGGAGTGCCCTGGGCGATCGGTGTCGTCACCGGCAATGGTAGTTTCTTCGCCAGCCGCTTAGCGATCAGGTCGATCTGCTTGTCCATGATCCCGTATTCGATCCAGGCCATCTCCATAAGCTCGAGGAGATCTTCCATGGTCGGAATGGGACGCACCTCACCAGGTTCCGGTGTGGTGTAGATAAAGCGGGCTTCCATGTGATCGTCCGATATCCACAGGGGTGCAAGGACCGTCGGTTTGCCTTCCACGAGGCCGGCGTATCCGAGAAAATCCGCAGTACACTGTGCGCCGTCTTCGGACAAAGTGACGTTGTCGCCGGGCTCGATCGTCAATTGCTCATCGGTCTTGGGGAAGATCTCCTCGCCAAAAACGTTCGTTCCCGATGCCACCTCCGCCGCTACGATCTCGGCAATGAGCTCGCCTTTTGGAACCAGCCGAGCCGCGCCACGCCATGACTTGACCGCATCCACGTGAGAACCATCGATGCCGTGCTTCAGCTTCTCAAACGTAGTCAGCTTGGATCTCTTGCTGTCCTTGTCGGAGTCTCGGGCAACGTGGTGGATGATCTCAGCGGGTTTGATCGTGGAGGGGGTGGTGCCGTGGGCGACGGCGACACCATATTGAATCTGCCCGCGGCTGGCAAGGGTGAGTGCATTGCGAATGCTCTCGTAATCTATTCCGGCTTTAATATTGTGCCGCCCAAGCAGGCTGACGATTTCCTCGAGGGTGTTGTCGGCGGTGATGCGACTGATCCACGCCGTCATCTTGTCGTCCGAGATCTGGATGCCCAGTGGATCCAGCTTCATCTGGGCTTCGAGGTCGCGGTAATCGGCTACATCTTTTTTCTTGCGGTCGGCGCGCGCGGTGCGCGAGGTTCCGGTATCGCGACTGCGGGCCGAAACGGTGGGTTTTGAATCTTCCTCGTCGCCATCGAACAGAGCATCGAGATCGTCTTCGCTTAGCGCCTCATCGTCATCACCTAGGTCGAGACCTTCCTCTTCCAGAAGTGACTCCAAGCTGCCGGCAAGGTCCTCGCCGTCTGCTCCGGATGCTTGATCTTTGGCGCGCTCTTCATCCATTGCGGAAAACACCCATTGCCCTGGGAAGGGGAGCTACATAAATGTGTTGGGAAAAAAGGTTACCTATATAGTGGATTTTTAGCATAAATCTGTCAATTAGATTGTGAAAACAAAGCCTTAGACCAGCTTGCTAGATGTATGTAAATCCCATACAATTAGCGAGTTGCAGTAATCTTCCAGGCATGATTGCAGCCACTGTGGAGGACAAGTGAAGCGGACTCTGGTCGATCTGTTGGATGATAGTTTTGCCCGCTTTGGGCAGCGAACCGCGGTTCGCACGTTAGGCAAGTTCGGACCGGAAGCGGAGTTGCGCTACGAGGCGATGAGCTATGCTGAGCTTGGGCGCCAGAGAGATCTGGTGGCGGCTGGATTCGTGAAACTCGGGCTGCGCAAGGGAGATCGCGTCGGAATACTAACGGATGGCGGATTGGAGCCGTTGTTGGTGTTTTTGGCCGCGGATAAGTGCGGTCTCTGTGCGGTCCCGCTGTGCACACAATCGCCAGCCGAACTCCTGATTCATGGGATCAATCATGCGTCGCTTGGTCTTTTGGTCCTCGACAGGACGGGCTATGCCCAGTATCAGAGGGTTGATGAGTTTCTGGAAAACGCGCCCAAGTTGGTTTTGACGGGCGACCGACAGGAAGGCCAGATTTCCTGGTCCCAGCTGACGAATGGTGAAGGGGGTCAGGCGCCCGCTGTCGAAGTTAAACCGGATGACGACTCCAAGATCCTCTATACTTCCGGTTCCTCAGGGTTGCCAAAAGGAGTCATCCAAACCCACGCAAACATCGTTGCAAACCTGCTCGAGGTGTGGGACGTGATCAGTCACCGGGAGGTTCTGCGGTTTTTCAAGTCCGCACCAGATTATCACGCGATGGGCATCCTCAACATCTACTATCCGCTGGCGAAAGGGTGGGAGCTGGATCTCGCGCGCTCACCGGATCGAGTATTGAGCGACATCCGTTTTTCGGAGCCCCAGGCGCTGCTGACGGTGCCCCTTGTTCTGGACAAGGTCTACGGCAATGTTCGCAAAGAGATCGATGCCGGCGGACTGAAGGGATCACTGATCGCGCGGGCGGTGGAAAGCAAAAAGCGCCTTTCCCGCCGCCAAGGGTCGCTGTCTGACCGTCTGTTCCACCTGCTTGTCGGATCCAAGGTCATTGGGAAGATCAAGAGTCAGCTGGCGAGCAAAGTGGGACGGAACCTTGAGCTCCTGGTGGTCGGTTCGGCTAAGGCCGACCCGGAGGCACTCGACTTCTTTCAAGAAGCTCTGGATATCACCACGTTCGAAGGGTACGGTGTTACTGAGTGCGCGCCGTTGATCGCCGCCAATCACCTGGGCGGACGCAAAACAGGGACGGTGGGTCGCCCGCTAATCTCGGTCAAGCTCGTTGACGCCTCGGGCGCGATCATCGGATTCGGCGATCCCGAAAAAGGGGAGTACCGCGGCAGCCGGGGTGCGGTTGGAGAGCTATGGGCTTCTGGCGCCAACGTCATGAAGGGGTATTTGAACGACACCGAGCAGAGCGCTCTCGTGCTAGTGGGGGACGACGAAGGTCGGATATGGTATCGAACGGGCGATCTCTTCAGTATGGACGAAGAAGGGTACCTTTCTTTTCACGGACGTTTGGGGCGGCAGTTCAAACTCAAGAATGGCGAGTTTATCAATCCAGAGCTCCTGGAGCGCATCTTCTCGAGGGTTCCTTTGATCGAGCATGTGCTGATCTTCGGGGACCAGTCCCGCACCTATCCGATGCCGGTGGTCAGCGTCGATGTAGATGAAGTGCGGAGGCAGATCGGCGAAGGCGCGTTTCCGGAGTTAGAGACGCAGTCCGATGAAGTGCTTCGATGTGACGAGGGGCTGGCGCACAAAATAAGAGAGTTGATAGTCGGCCAGGCGCACGAGGCGGGACTTCCTGCGTACGCCCGACCGCAGAGGATCCTACTCTTGCCTGAGCCTCTGCATGAAGACAAGGGCACCCTGACCAAAGGATTGAAAAAGATTGTTCCCGGTGCCGTGGCGGAGCAGTATCGCGCCTTGATCGAGGCGGCATACGAATGACGATTCGAAAGGCGGTTTTCCCCGTAGCAGGCATGGGCACGCGTCTCTTGCCAGCAACGAAATCACAGCCCAAAGAGATGTTGCCCGTGGGATATAAACCGGTGGTGCAGTACGTGGTCGAAGAGATGATCGAGCAAGGCCTCAAGAAGTTGCTCTTCATCACCGGTCGTAAGAAACGCTCGATCGAAGATCATTTCGATGACGACCCGGAACTGAACGCCAGATTGTCCGACAAGGATGAGGGGATCGACGAGATCGACTATGCCGCTGAAGGAGTCGAGTTCCTCTATGCGCGCCAACGCCGGCCGGCGGGCAATGCCGATGCCATTCGTCTGGCCGCGGAGTTTGTCGGCGCCGAGTCCTTCGTGGTCGGATTCGGTGATACGATCATAACCTCTCCATACGATCCCGGGGTTGTGGCGCGCATGATGGAGTCTCACGAGCGCCACGGTGCCGCGGCGACGATCGGTGTTTGGGACGTGCCACGAGAGGAAACCTACAAGTACGGTGTGGTCAAACCGGCACAGGAACCCGCCGACGACTTCCCCATCTCCGACATTGTCGAAAAACCGAACGTGGATGCCGCGCCCAGTTGCCTGGCTGTAGCCGCGCGCTACGTCTTCACTCCCGACATTTTCGATGCGATAGATCGGATCGAACCGGGAATAGGGGGCGAGTTGTGGATCGCCGACGCGATCCGCGCCCTCCTGGATGATGGGAAGGAAGTGCGTTGCGTTCGCCTGAAGCCCGGTGAGCGCCGTTACGACATCGGCATGCCGTTGAGCTACTTCCGCGCTTTCGCAGACTTCGCCCTGGCCGACCCGGAGCACGGGGAGCTTTTCCGGCAATATCTTCTGGACAAACTAGCCGAATGAAGATTCGGTTGGACTACGGCCATGATGGCATCGAGCTCGAGGTCCCTCAGCGGACTCAGGTTCTCGAAATGGATGCCGCACCCGGCCTGCCGATGGTCCATGAGGTTCTCGAGGACGCCCTCTCCCGCCCCATTGGCACCCCGGCCCTGAGCACGTTGGCTCGAAGGCGCAAAAACGCGTGCATCGTAATCTCCGATATTACCCGACCCGTCCCCAATAGCACCATACTGCCGCCGATGCTGCGGAGGTTGGAAGAAGCCGGGATCGACCGGGATGCGATCACGATTCTCATCGGAACAGGACTGCACCGTGCCAACGAAGGGGAGGAGCTGGTCGCCCTTGTCGGCTCCGAGGTCGCCGATAACTACACCGTTGTGAACCACCGGGCCCGAGATCAAGACTCTCTGGTTCACCTGGGTGAGACATCATGCGGGGCACCGATCTGGATAGACAGAATCTACGTCGAGGCTGACTTAAAGGTGGCAACCTCGTTGATCGAGCCTCATCTCATGGCCGGTTTCTCCGGCGGGCGCAAAGCGATCTGCCCGGGGCTCATGGGCGTGGAGACGATGCGGATTCTGCACGGTCCCGAACTCATGGGCGACTCGAACTCTTCGGAAGGAATCATCGAAGGGAATCCGTTCCACCGGCAGGCGTTGGAAGTCGCGCAGAAAGCCGGCGTGGATTTCACCCTCAACGTAGCTATGAACGCCCAACGTGAAATCACCGGTGTGTTCGCCGGCGATCTCGAAAAGGCGCACGCCGAGGGTGTTCGATTCGTCGAAACGCAAAACGCCGCTTCCGTTGGCGAGCCGGTCGATGTGGTGATTACGAGCAGCGCCGGTTTCCCCTTGGATCTGACCTTCTACCAGGCGGTAAAAGGTTTGACGTCGGTGCTTCCCATTCTAAAAGAGGGCGGAACCATATTGATCGCGGCACGTTGTGAGGAAGGGATCGGAAGTCCCGAATTCACGGAGCTGATCACGGATACACCGAGCGCGGACGCGTTTATGGAACGTCTTGAGGATCCGGGATTCTTCGTCATCGACCAGTGGCAATTACAAGAGTTGTGCAAGGTTCTCAAGAAAGCGGAGGTCAAACTCTTCTCAGAAGGGATCGACACAAGGTTCGTGGGTCGACTTCTGGTAGATCATGTCGAATCATTGGAGACCGGACTCGAGCAAGCGTTAGATCGCCACGGCCCCAACGCTTCCGTCGCGGCCGTGCCGAAAGGTCCGTATGTACTGGCCCAAGTAGACTGTAAATAGCTGCAAATAATACAGTTATGATTCCGAGCGAACATTCGTGAAAAAAAATTGGGTGCTGCCGATCCGACCGCTTATATTATATGGGCTACCGCGTAGGATTCACCGCGATGTACCGAAAGGATTTCTCGGCTGAATGAAACTCAAAATGCCCCGTTCGCTTGCTGCCGTCGCCTTCGCTCTCCTGTGCGTCAACAACGGAATCGCCGGCAGCGATGAGACGATAAAGCGAAACGAGGGAGCATCACAACGGTTCTATTATTTCTTTTCATTTCAAGAGGTGGAACAACGGGAGCGCGCCGTGGATCTTCAGCGGCTCGTCCAGCCGTTTGGCGCCGATCTTGAGGTTATGGGGATTGTGCGTGAAGAGTCTATCTCGCTAAGTGAACTCGAGTTGTCTTACCCGCTGATCACCCAGCTGGCCGCCCGCATCGAAATGCCGGCGGAGCTGGAATCTTTCTTTGCTCACGAGAATGACCACGCGATCCTCTTCGATGCGCACGGGAGCATCGTCGCCGACGGTCCCGGAAGCGATTTGAGCCGTGTGCTGGCACATGCGGGCAACAGGGGTCTTGTCACGGAGATAGACGAGAGCACCTGGGGCAAGATCAAGGAACTTTTCCAATAAGCAGAAATCGAATCGAACAGAGGGATCATCGGGAGGCTTACCTTGGCAAGCCTCCTTTTTTGTGCCCAATGGACAAGACGGCCCCCGAATCGAAAAACGGCTATTCGTTACGACGGATAGATGCAGTCGCGCAGTCGGTCCGCTGGTTGGGAGCGCGGGCATTCCTGTACCATCGAGTCTCGATGGAGGGTGCTGAATATTTGCCGCGGGCAGGCACGGCTCTCATACTGCCGAAGCACCGAGCCTACCGCGATATCATCCTGGAAGGGGTTCAGCTCTACCGAGCCACGCGACGACTTGCTACCTACGTCATGAAGGCGGGACTCTACAGTCTGTTGGAGGCGCCGGGTGGCATAAAGATCGTGCGCCCGAAAGACATCAGAAGGATCAAGGATCGCGATGCCAGAAAGTCGTTGATTAAGGGAGCCCGGGAAAAGAATCAGAAGACGTTGGACTACCTGGCGTGGTTGTACCGCGGCGGAGAGTTGGTTGTCTCCCACCCCGAAGGGATGCGATTTCAAGATGAAATGGGCACCCTGCAGAAGGAAATCGTTGAGCACGCTCTCCATGTGGAGAAGACCCACGGACTGCGGATACCGATCATTCCCATCGGTCTCGAGTACGAGAGCTTTTCTCGACCTTTATCCCGGATCTTCTTCCGCGTCGGCGAGCCGATATTCTCCAATGAACATGCGGATCTATCCGAGCTCATGGGGGTGATCGAAACGCGCATTCGCACACTGAGTGGGTTCGCTCGTGTCTGAATCGGGATTCCTGCGGATCAATCTTGCGATTGTGTGGGTCGCGCTCTGCAGTTCCCCCCAGCCTGCCCATTCCCATCTTCCGGCGCAGACAGTGTTCAAGGCTTTTCAATTCACGGATGACCGCGTGCCTACCATTGATGGCGATCTCGGCGACTGGGCAATGGTTGACGAGTCTTACCTTGTTACCACGGAGCGATTTGTCGATTTGATCGACGCAGGGGAGCTCGATGAGAACGATTTTTCGGTTCAACTCCGGATGGGTTGGAACAAAAACGAAAACAAACTCTTCTTTGCCGCGCAGGTTACCGATGATTTTCATCAAATCGACCGGCCTGCAGGAACAGCCGGGTTGCTGATTTGGCAGGACGACAACATGAGTGTCTACCTGGACGCCGACCACTCTGGAGGGCAATACGGCAATTTTCGCAACGTCACCGCCGAAGAGCAGCTCCAGCTCACCGGGTCGCAGGCGCAATGGTTCACTATCGCCGGTCCGCCACCGGATGACGATTTCTTCGTGAATTTTTCGGCGGCGGGCTGGTACGCGTTGCCGGAGGGCTCGTTCACCGCCGCATCCTATTCCGTCAGCGGTGGTGTGGGAGAACCGACAGTGACAAACTACGAGCTCATGCTCGTACCGTTCGATCGCGTCGACATGCGCGCCTCCTTCCTAAGCCGCGAGCACCGTCTAGCTGAGAATGAGATCATCGGGGCGAACGTCGAGTTCTGGGACTTCGATGCCCGCGGCCCGAATATCGCCGACGCCAGATGGTCGCTTTCGGGTGGGCAGAACGCACACCTCCTGGCCGACCGTTTTACCGATGTCATACTCATGCCGCTGGAGGACCGCTTTCGGCCGACCAACGTAACCGCCACCTCCTGGGGTGTCCTCAAACTCTCCTTCCGTCCGTAGCTTCCTACCGCCGACGGTAGATTATCTGGTGATACTCACCTTCAGGTCTGCCCAGCTTTCGCGCCGAACAGCGGTCCTCGCCTGCTCCGCCGATTCGATCAGATGGGCCGGCATCGAGCCGGGCGTGCCGAGCTCCGAGGCATCATCATCCCATCCCTGCGACTCTGTCGCGGTGGCCCAATGGGCTGACTCGGTACCATCGCCTTGGAAGTCGATGCGCACCATCGACTGTTTGAGTTTGGGATCGCCAGACAGCGGGGCACCGGAGCCGTCATCGGCGATGTCGACCAGGATACCGTCGCTGGACGGCTCACCGTCATAGAGACGCAGCTGCAACTTCGAGTTTGCCAACGCGACCGAACTGCTTACGAGATCCGGTATCGCCTTGAGGCGGGATCGCGAGTCGTCGGGGGCAAAATTGGCGATCAGGAAAACGCCCCGCGGGGCAAGGGTTCCGCTTTCGATTGCCACCATGTTGCGCTCACCCGCGGCGGTCATCCGGGTTATCACCCACCCACGCAGGTCCAAAGCGCGATCCGAGCGGTTGTGGAGTTCGATCCACTCGTCAGCGGTGGATCCGCTACTTCCCATCCACATGACTTCGCTGAAAACGACTGGGTCCTCACCAGCGAGTGTCGGTCCGGCCGCGACCAGCAGCGGAATAAATAGAAAACGCACGATACACCTCCATTCGATGTGTTTCCGACAGTTGGTGCCGCGAACGCAACAACTGTACCCGCTCGATCAGTGCGCCATTTCAGAGGGAGGGCTCTCCGAACGGCCGAGAGGGGAGCGCGCAATCACAGTAACGAAACTGCAACCGTAGATGCACATCGAGGCGTACAAAATTGAGGGTAGGAGTGGCGGGTTATTCGTACTGGCGCGCAAGAACGTGGCTAAGCACCCGCGTGGCTTGCTTGCGCACAGCTTCGTTGCGGTGGGTCTCGATGATTTCTTGAAGGACAGGGATCGAGGACTTGTCTTTGACCTGCCCCATCGATTTCACGGCGCGCAGCATCAACGTCGGGGTATTGTCGCTGTCTCTCACAACCTGCGCGAGGTAGCCGATCTGCTTTTCATGGCGGCGACTGATCGCATTGACATCTACCAGGGGGGCGACCCGAACCAGGTCCGTGGTGCGCACGTTCGCCTGCGCTACACTCCTGCCAGCGGGTCCCAGGTCCATGAGCGCAACAGCGCCGATGGCCTCAATCGCTCTGAGCCTGATGGTGTCCGGTTGATCGGCATCGTTGGCGGCCCGGCCCAGTGGATCGATGGTTTCGGGGGTACCCAGCTTGCGCAGCATCTGTACCGCGGATAGCCGCAGGCGGGGACTGGGGTCGGAAAGGCCGCGATCGAGAAAAGGGACCGGATCGAGGAGGTCTTTGCGGCCCGCTTCCCAAAGCGCCTCCGTGGCTCGCAGACGCACGAGGTGATCCTCTTCCTGCGCTTCATCCGATGCGTTGGCGATGGCACCCAGTGCCTGCCGGGATCCCGGGTCCCGAAGGAATGCGATATTCCGCAGGGCGCGCACGATTTCGAGTCGGATGGAGACGTTGTCCTCGGTCTGCATCGCCGAACTCAGCAAGGTAATGCTCTGCGGCTGGCCGACACGCCCCAAGCTTCTCACCGCCTGACGGCGGAGGGCGACATTCGTGCTCTCCAGTTCCTCTGCCAGACGGGCAATGTGCGGGTCCTGAGCGGCCAAAGGACCGGCGAGAGAAAGCGCGCAAATCGCAAGCGAGAAAAACCGCATAGTCATGTGGGATTCTTCGGCATTGAGGCGCGAATCCTTAAGCGGTTGAAAAGGCGGATTCGGTGATCCGCAAGTTGGGCGCATCCGTATCGAGCGCGGCGTTCACTCCTAACGGTACCACAACCCGCGTTCTATAGTGGCCATACGGAAGGTTGGCCACTACAGGGATCTGTGTTCCCTCCAGATGATCACGAACGATCTCCTGCAGCGTGAAAGAGTCAGGCACGGCTGCTCTGGTGAAACATCCTCTGAAGCGGCCCAAGGCCAAACCTGAGATCTGCTCGAGGATTCCCGCCAATCTGAGCTGATTAAACATTCGATCGATGCGGTAGGGATCCTCGCCGATGTCCTCCAGCAGGAGTACTGAGCCACCAAAATCTGGCTGATAGTCAGTGCCCAGCAACGAACAGACAAGCGCGAGACAACCACCCAGCAGCGGTCCGCTGCATCGGCCCTGGTTCCAGACATCGACGCCTTCGGCTTTCGATGGCACGGGCCCCAGCGGTTCCACCGACTCCAACGCCCTCCAGAGATTTCTCAGCGTGCTGCTCGATTCTCCGCCGCGCCGGATGTCGAGGCCGGCGAGCGCCCCCGAGAACGAGACCAGCCCCGACTTGCGCAGTAAGGCCAGCTGCAGGGCGGTGGTGTCGCTGAAACCGACGAGAATCTTCGGATTGGCGGCAACCAGATCGTAGTCCACGCGATCGAGGATCCGGCCACTGCCATACCCGCCCCGGGCACAGATGATCGCCTGGGTCCGGTCGTCCTGGAACGCCCAGTTCAGATCGCTTGCTCGTTGCTCGTCGCTGCCTGCCAGGTAGCCGTAGCGAGCTTTGATATGAGACCCACAGACGACCTCGTATCCGCGCTGCTCGATATGATGAACAGCGCGGTCTATCGCATCAGTGGAGGAGGGACGCGACGGGGCAATCAGGGCGACCCGATCGCCGCTTCGCAGGACCTTCGGTTTGAGCGGAATTCTATTTTCGCGCGGGTTCAAACGCTTCCTTCAGGGATCGCAAGGTGAGTCTCTGAATACCGCCGAAACCACCATTACTCATAAATATGACGAGATCTCCGGGATCAACCTGGTGCAGGAGGTGAGTGACGACCTGCTCGGGATCGGGAATATAAACGGCTGTAACGCCTCGGCCAGACAGGGCATCGACGATGCGACCCGCATCCATCCGGGAGTCGTCGCGGGCCCGTTCGGGGCGCGGAACCTTGGTCATGACGACGTGATCCGCAACGGCAAACGCTTCGATGTAACGGTCTTCGAAAAGGGCCCGGGCGTTGGTAGCGCTGGCTGGCTCGAACACCGCCCACAGGCGACGGTCGGGATAGACCTCTCTCAGCGCGCCAAGGGTTTCGGCAACGGCGGTGGGATGATGGGCGAAATCGTCCATAACCGTTATACCGTTCACGGTGCCCAAAACCTCCTGCCGACGTGAGACACCGGCAAACGAAGCGAGCGCGTCGCGGATCGCCGCCATCGGTGCGCCGGCGGCGGTAGCTGCACCTACTGCAGCGAGCGCGTTAAAAACGTTGTAGGTCCCGTTCAGGGGCAGCTCGAAGTGGCCCTGGAGCTTCTCTTCCCGAAGAATCGAAAAGGTCGTGGCCCCCGGCGTGGAGATCAGATCGATCGCCCGCCAATGCGCCGCTTCCGACAATCCGAACGACTGCACCGGCGCGCAGGATTTCAGCGCCAGCTCCGCCACCCGGGCGTCTCTCTCTGTCGCCAACAGTAAACCGTTCCCAGGTACGGTATTTATCAACTGCGCAAATGCTTTCTCGATCTCGGAGACGTCTTTATAGATGTCGGCGTGGTCGAACTCGATGCCCGTCAGAACGAGAATCTCGGGCATGTAGTAGAAAAATTTGGGAAATTTGGCGAAGAAAGCGCTGTCGTACTCGTCGCCTTCGATGACGAAATGGTCCCCACTTCCAAGGTGGCAGGGCTCTCCGTTTTTGCGCGGCAAGCCGGCGATGAGAAAAGAGGGGTCAAGGCCGCTGGAAGAGAGGATATGCGCGGTGAGGGCCGTCGTTGTGGTCTTGCCATGGGTTCCCGCGACCACGATCGGACATTTCTCACGCAGAAAGAATTCTCGCGGTGAGGGCCGTCGTTGTGGTCTTGCCATGGGTTCCCGCGACCACGATCGGACATTTCTCACGCAGAAAGAATTCTCTGATCGCCTCCGGAAGTGACATGTACGGCACGCGGCCGTCCAGCGTAGCCTCCACCTCCGGGTTTCCCCGAGAAACCGAGTTTCCGACGACGACCAGGTCGGGTGGCGGCGTGAGACGCTCCCCGTGGAATCCACTCTCGATCTCGATTTCCCGGCGCCGAAGGTATTCGCTCATTGGAGGGTAGACGTGCTGGTCGGAGCCAGTGATCCGATAACCGCGCTGCTTCAATAGTGAGGCCAGCGAGGCCATGGCGGTGCCGCACGCGGCGATGAAATGAATGTGCCCACCCGGTTTGACGAACATGACGCTATATACCCCGCGGAAGCCGTATATGTCAAGCGGTTGAGCCGGTCCTCGAAGCTGTGATGTGCTTTGTTGCCAATGACTTAGCGCTAGGTTAAATTTGTAACCCAACCGCTACTCAGGAAAAAATGGCTGCTAAGGGTTCTCCCATAATTCTATACGCCGGCGTGGTTTTTATCCTCGGCGCCGTCGGCCTGTTTGTCATGAGCCTGTTGAGTGAGGATTCGCAACCGGCTGCGAAGGCAATGTCGAAAACTGCCCTCAAAAAGAAGCCTGTATCCGCGAAACCCGAACCGGAAATGGTTGACACTCTGGAACAACGGCTGGAAGAGGAGAGGCGGCACCGACAGGAAATGACGCTGCTATTGCTCGAGCAGATCAAAAAGACTCCCAAGTCCCTGAATCTGCCATGGTTGGCCGAACTATGCACCTACATCAATAGCGAAGCGAAGCTTGATGCCCATATCGATAAGGTGCTCGAGGTGGGGTCGAAACGGGAAAGCGCCTACGTCGCCCGCCAAAGATCCGAGGGTAAGGTAGTTCCCAACAACTCCCTTTATTACATCGAATTGGCGAAGAACGAGTTTTACGGGATTCGTCCTACCGAGACGGCATTGGAGCGAGCCAGTGAATTTCTCGCGATGGCGCTCTACCGTGAAGCGCAGCTGAACGAAGGTTTGGAAAACGTCGGCACCGAATTCCTGACCACCTACTTTAAGGAAGCGCTGAAGATTGCCAGCCACAATCTCGAGTTGGCAGTGACGGCCAGAGACTCCGTCCGTGCCATGAAGGACCTGGTCACGGTGCACGAGTCGTCCCTGATGGAAGCGCAGGTGAGGGTCGAGCGCGCCAACGCCATGCTGAGGACGAAGCGGGAAGGAACAACCATGAGCGCGCGTGGGGATCTCGTGCGTATTGGCAAGATCTCAACCCGTGTCAATGCCGGCATCCTGGCGCTCGGAAAGATATATCTAGACGCGGCCGAGCGGGAAACGGTCAGTCGAAGAAAGCTGCAGTACAACGCTGAACATGCCTTCGCCGCTCTGGCGATGGTGTATCAACTGACGAACTCCGGCGAAGCGCTGAACGCTATTCGTGAGGTGAACGAGATCCAACGTGGTTATTTGCACCGGATGGCTAGGTTGAGCTGGAAGAACGCCAAGACGGCGGCGAAAAGCGGGGATTGGAAGCAGGCGGACGAGCATTTCTTCGTGGCGACGCAACGCTACCTCCAGTCTATGGCGCGGGCGGGCGAGTTGCGACGCGCGAAGATCGCGGAGGAATTCGAACGCTTCAAAAAAGACCTCTCAGAGATCAAGAGCCTGAAGACCGGAGCTCAGGTAGAACAGCAGTCCTGATTCCCGCGCATGGGAGATGTAGCGGTAGCGCTGGCAAACTGGAACGGATTGGAATTCGTTCCCAGATGCCTAGAATCACTCTTCGCGCAGTCCCATCCTCCTTCGCAGATCGTCGTGGTCGACAACGGTTCCACAGATGGTTCCAGGGAGTGGATTCGGCGCCATCACTCCGAGGTGGAGCTGATCGAGAATGAACGGAACGAGGGTTTCGCTGCCGGCTACAATCGGGTGATCGCCGCCTGTCGAAGCCGCTATATTCTGATCCTGAATACGGATGTTTTCCTCGGACCGGATTTTATCGCCGAAAGTCTAGCTACGCTCGAGCGATCTCCCGACACAGGGTCGACCACTGGCCTTATCTACCAGGAAGCGACCCGCG
This sequence comes from Candidatus Latescibacterota bacterium, assembly GCA_965217095.1. Classification (GTDB taxonomy): domain Bacteria; phylum Latescibacterota; class UBA2968; order UBA8231; family UBA8231; genus CAYNZV01. Next base: position 2,049,739 of record OZ244235.1, on the reverse strand, counting down.
AAGAGCTCAATGGCGGGTTTTTCATGAAGCGCCCGATGCGTATTCGTCCGAACTCGAATTTGTGGGAGGACGAGGAGGTGTTTGGATGCACCGGGGCTGCGTTTCTTTGCCGCCGTGAAATGCTCGACTCGGTTCGCCTGGAAGGCGAGATTTTCGACGAGAGTTTTTTTGCCTACTGCGAAGACATCGACCTGGCCTGGCGCGCACAGTTAAATGGCTGGAAGGCGCGCTTCAATCCCCTTGCCCGGGCGCATCACGTAGGCTCCGGCTCCCTCGGGGGGCGTCTGCGTTTCATCTCCAAGCCGGTGATGTTTCAACGGCACGTGATCAAGAACAGGTACCTCACTCTCATGAAGAACGCCTCCGGTGCCACGGCGATGTCGCTGTTGCCCGCCCTGGCGTTGGCGGATGTGCTGCTGTGGCTGTTTCTGATCGTGCGATCACCGTGGAGGATTCCGCTGCTTATGCGGGCTTACATCGACCTCTTTCGATTGCTTCCCGAAACCATGCGCAAACGCAGACCGATCCAAGGTGGGCGCACTGTTGAAGAGCGTTATATCAGGCGTTTCTTCCGCGGCTGGGTGTGAGTCGGCCGGTACCTTTGAAGGTTCGCGTTTTACAGATCGTCACCCGCCTCGCCGTTCGGGGTGTGCCCCACCACGTTCTGAATCTTGCCGCCGGTCTGGACAAGAGTAGATACGAGACGGTGGTGCTGGCCGGCCGCAGCGACCCCGGCGAAGGATCGCTGCTGGATGATGCCAGGTCGCGCGGCATCCCAGTCATGGAGTTGCCCCTGCTGCAGCGTCGGATCGACCCCCTGGTGGACGCGCGGGCGTTCGTTGCGATTTACCGATTGATACGCGCCGGACGTTATCATATCGTGCATACCCACATTTCGAAAGCTGGGTTTATCGGGCGTATGGCAGCCCGGTGCGCGGGTGTTCCGGCTGTGGTTCATACCTACCATGGGTGGGCGCAGGAGCTTCACAACCAGAACGCGGCGGGACGCTTGCTCCTGGCTTGCGAAAGACTGGCGGCTCGAGCCTCGGATGCCGTGATTGCCGTGAGCCACAGCGTGGTGGAGGATGCTCTGCAAAACGGCATTGGGATCCGCTCCCTCTACTCGGTGGTGCCCAACGGCATCGACTTGACGCGCTTTCGGGCCTCCGCGCCGTTCGATCGGAGTTCGGTAGATGGGAACCCAGTTCTGGGGGCCATCGGCAGCATGACTCCGGAGAAAGGCTTCGAGGTGCTGTTGGAGGCCATGGTAGACGTGAAGCGACGCTTTCCACGCGTGCAACTCTTCGCCATCGGCGACGGGCCGTTGCGTGCTGAGCTCGAGCACCGTGCCCAGCATTTGGGTCTGGGCGAAACGGTGCGTTTCCTGGGAAGGGTGGAGGATGTGCGGCCGTGGCTCCACACCTTCGATCTGGTGGTGCAACCATCCCTTCGAGAAGGGCAGGGGCTTGCTCTCCTTGAGGCGATGGCGGCGGGCTGCCCGGTCATCGCCAGCCGCGTCGGCGGCATACCGGAGTTCATAGACGATCAAGAGACCGGAATACTCACCACGCCCGGTGACTCGAGCGCACTTGCCGGTGCCATCTGCAAGCTCGCCCCAGATGAGGAGCGCAAGAATCTTTTGGCCCGAGCCGCCCGCGAAAGGGTCCGCTCCGGCTACTCCCTCGAACGCATGATTCGCGGCGTCGAGACGGTGTACGACGGCCTGCTAGCCGCCAAGAGTCTCTCTCAATGATTCTGGTAACCGGCGCGGCAGGATACACCGGCCGGCGACTGGTGCCGCGGTTGGTGGCGGACCGCCACCCGGTGCGATGCCTTGTACGCTCCGAGAACCAGCGTGCCCTGTTCGAGCGGATGGAGGTCGAGGTATGGATCGGCGATCTGGACCATGCGGATTCGGTCCGCGGCGGTTTCGAAGGGGTTGACCGGATCGTGCATCTGGCGGGGATGCAGGTCGCGGCCACATTGATCGAATGTGCCAACTACCATCTGGAGCGGGTTGTCGCACTGAGTTCTCTCCGCCGTTTCTCGACGGTGACCTCCGCTAGTGTTGGGATGGTAATCAGGGGAGAGGAGCAGATTGTTGCTGCGGGGCTGCCCTGCGTGATCTTACAATCTTCGATGATCTTCGGTCCCGGGGAAGATCGCAATGTCAGCCGCTTGGCTGCTTACCTGCGCCGCCGACGTCGCATCCCGGTGTTCGGTGATGGTACTGGTTTGCAGCAGCCGATTTTCGTAGACGACGTGGTGGACGTCGCCCTGTCGGCCTTGTTCGGCACTTCCCGCGGGATCTACCAAATTGCAGGGCCCGAAGCGATATCCTACAACCGGATGATCGATCTGGTTGGCGCAGCGGTGGGCACGGATCCGGTGAAGGTGCATCTCCCTGCCAGGCTCTGTGCCCTTGCGCTCCAGCTGGCCGGGAAAATCGGCTTGCGGCCGGGGATAGACCGCGAGCAGGTGATGCGTCTCCAGGAGGACAAAAGCGCGTCCATCGAGGCGGCGGTTCGCGACTTCAATTTCAATCCCCTCGGTTTCAAGGACGCCCTCGCGAAGATCTACACCACTGAGGGCGGGGAGGTTCGAGAATGAGCTGGGTGGTTCCGGTTGCAGCGCTCGCTGCCTCAGCGGCAGCTACGTGGGTTGTGCTCAAGCTGTCTCGTAGCTTCGGTCGACTCGACGAGCCGCGCGAACACAGCACCCACGAAACGGCGATGCCCACCGCCGGCGGCATCGGCATCGTTGTCGGTTTCTGGGCGGGCTTGCTCGCCGCGTGGGCAACCGGTAGCTCGCAGTTCGCAGTGCTCTCGGAGCTGATTTTCCCGCTCTCGGTCTGCAGCGCGATGCTCGCTCTGATGCTGGTGGACGACATCGGTCGTCCCCTCCGCGTGTGGGAAAAGGCAGCGGTTCAGCTTGCCGTCGGGGGGGTGTGGGTGAGATGGGGGCCCAGTTCGACTTGATCGAACTTCCCATGTATGCCGCAACGGACCTGGGGAGAATCGGCTGGATAGTTTCCCTCCTGTGGATAGTGGCGATCTGCAACGTCTACAACTTCATGGATGGCATCGATGCAATCTCCGCCAGCCAGGTCATCTGTATGAGCCTCTTTGCGCTGGTGCTCTTTCGGCAGGTGGAATCCGACCTCTGGTTATTGCCCCTTCTCCTCGGCTGTGGCGCTATGGGATTTCTGGCGTTCAACCTTCCGCCGGCTCGCATCTTCATGGGGGATGTGGGTTCGATGTTTCTCGGCTTCACGATCGCGGTCCTGGGGATTCTGGCACAACAGGCCGGGATTCCCTTCTGGGTATTCAGCCTCCTTCTAGGCTACTACCTGTTCGACACCGGTTATACGGTCGTGCGCCGCGCTTTGAGGCGGGAGAACATTCTCCAGGGTCATCGAAAGCACCTGTATCAGCGGCTCATCAGCCTGGGCTGGAGTCACCGCCGGGTAGACCTGGCGGCGTTGCTGTTGAGCTCCCTCTTTGGCGCGGGAGCCTTATCGTTCCAGGCCGGAAACAATCTCATCGGTCTTTTCCTCGTCGGCAGCGCAGTTGCGGTATTAACAGTGATCGCAGTCTGGGTGGAGCGAAGGGATACCGCATTTGACTAGTGTCAAGAAGCCATGATGCCGAATCCTCGCAAATCGGCCGCGTCCCTTTGCGGGCCGCGTCCGAGCCTTGCAACCGACCTCTTCGTTGCGCTCCATCGCCGCGTCTCTCTTATGCTTCTCAAACCAACGCCTTGATCTCGTCTGCAATTCCTCGGCCTCACTCTTCAAAGCAGATTTCGCCAGGGGTTGCTAGGGTCTGTCAGGTGCTCGTTGCCGTCGCGATCGTGGCCGCACCCGCATTGCTCTTCGCGACGGTTTTGCCACAGCCACCCCGTCCCAACATCATCCTCATAACAGTGGATACCTTCCGCCCCGACCACATCGGCTACTACGGATACGACAAGGAGACCACCCCTTCTCTAGATCAGTTCAGTCGCGAAGGTGCCTTTTTCAAACAGGCGTTCAGCAGCTCGGGCTGGACCACTCCTGGATTGATCTCCATCCTCACCGGACTCTACGCGCCTACCCACGGGGTCGACATTCGCGGAAAACGTCTCGATGAGGTGGTCGAAACCCTACCCGAGTTGTTGCGGGGAGCAGGGTATCGGGCTCCGGATATCTTTTTTCTGAGCGGCATTCCGAATTTCAGCAACCTCGGCTTGGAGTCTTACCCCGCTCGCGATCGCTACCTGCCCGACGGCGACGAGATACTCTTCAAGTGGTTGGATGGCGAAGCCCACGACAGTCCCTTCTTTCTCTACTATCATTACCGCGATCTGCATCTTCCGTATGCGCCCGGCTCGCCCTTCGAAGCGATGTTCTTGCCTGCGGCATTTGATTCTCCGCTGGGGATATGGGGTCGAATCCGCTGGTTCCTGGCACGGGAAAAGATCGATCTGGTCAAGAAGAACGTAATGATTCTTCGTGGCGATCTAGACTTCGGCCCCCTGGACCGGCCGTGGGTGGAAGCCCTGTACGACGGGGAGATCAGGCGTTTGGATCAACTGTTTTTCAAACGGCTTAGGGAGACGCTGGAAGCGCTAGACCTAACAAAAAACACCCTGGTGATCGTTTCCGCCGATCACGGTGAAGAGCTAGTGGACCACGGCCTCGTGGGCCATGTGTCTACCTACCGAGAGGGCCGGTTGTACGACGAGGTGATCCGCATCCCTCTTCTCCTGTGGTATCCCGGCGTCATCAATGAAGGCGTGGTGATAGAGGATCTGGTCCAAAATATCGATATCGTCCCTACCGTACTCGACCTGCTGGACCTTCCTCAGCCTTCCGGGTTGCCGGGGCAGTCGCTTATGCCCCTGATCAACGGCAGCAGCGGCTGGCACCAGCGCCCGGTCTTCCTGGAAACCTCGGGTGGGGGTACACGGCGAATCCCGAACAGTACAAACGGCGCTACCGGGCCGTGCGCACCGACCGCTGGAAGCTAGTGCACAGCGTGGAGGAAGAGGAGTTCACCCTTTTCGACCTCGACGCCGATCCGCATGAGAGCGAGGACGTCAAGTCCGATTTCCCCGACGTTGCCGACAGCCTGCGGACCCAACTGCATCACTGGGCCTTCGCTTCTCAGGTGCGGACCCCGGGTGGGGACAGCCTGCGGTATCGCGGCGAGGAGTATAGCATACAGCTGCGCTGGACGGGGGAGCCGCGAGCCGCGTACGTGATCGAGTACGTGGTAGGCCACGCGGCATACCATCTCGAAGGTGAGCTGGAGGTGTCGAGCGCGTCGCCGGGGTACGGTCCCTACCAGGAGACCTTCTGGAATTCCCTCGCACTCTACAATCCGTTCAAATTTCGCGTTTATCAGCAGGACAGACCCGGTGCCAAGAGTGTTTGGGTCACCTTTCACCTGGTTCCGACGGCCGCCGGGCCGGCTGCAGTTTCGTTCTGGTCGACCCTGATCTCGATGCCTGGGACTCTTAGGCATGTGGCGTCTGTTTCCATCGATCTCGTTGTGGGGTTGGGCAAGGGTTTTCTTGATCTTCTGCTTTGGGTGGGTTCTGTGCCGGTTGCCGACATCGCGGCGTACGCGCTGTTGTTGGCGATCGCGGCGGCGATTCTCCAGCCAACCTTCGCCAGGTTGGGCAGAAAAAAGTCACAAGCCTGGTTGGCCGTCGTTTTTTACCTCGCCTTCGTTTTTGCCACGATTCCGCTGTTGCCCATAGCGTGGGGGGTCTTGAACGAATACACCGCAGGTGCCGTCAGGTATCTCGGGATCGTAGCAGTAGCTCTAGCCGTACTGGGCGCCACAGTCGGTTCATGGCGATCCCTGCGCCGGCATCCTTGGTCATCGGGGCTGATCTTGGTATTTGTCGTTTCGGCGTACGCCTACCTGCTTAACCGATTCGCGGTATATCCCGCCGAAAGACTGCATCTCGTGGAGTACGGGTTCGTAAGTTTTTTCCTCTTTCGCGCTCTGGCCCTCCACATGAGTCACGGCGCCGCGTATGCCATGAGCTTTCTGCTTACGGCAATGGTCGGGTTTGGCGACGAAACAATTCAGTGGGTGCTTCCGGAGCGCTACTTCGAACTCAAGGATGTCAAGCTGAATATTGTTTCCGGCGGGCTGGGGTTGCTGCTCGTCCGTTTTGTACTGCGCCCTTCGCACCGGGTTCAATCTGACGCAGAGGTGGCCTGATGGCGGAGCGCATGCGCCAGGGAATCGTGTGGGTCGGCATTCCGCTGGTGCTCGCCGCCACGACCCTGCCCTACTCGGACGGCCTCACCGATTACATGATTCCGAAGATTGCCGCAATCTACGCCGTCGGGGGTTTGATGCTCAGCCTTCTGCTCGTTGGCTGGATTCTGGACCGACGTCTTGTGTGGGTGACTTTTCCGGCGCATCTACCCATGGCCGCCTTTGGCTGCATCTCGTTGCTCTGTTTGCTTTTGGCGCAGAATAGGGCGCTGTCGCTGGAAATCCTGGCGGCTCAGGCAAGCCTGCTGGTTTTCTGCCTGGTTGTCGCAAACAGTGTTCGCGGCGTGGGCGAGATCACCGGCACACTCTGGATCGTGTCGCTGGTCGGCCATGCAGTCGCTTTCCTCGGGTTACTGCAGTACTTCGGTATTCATCTCATACCCCTTCCCGCCGCGTACGGTGATCATCCCGTTTCCACCCTGGGAAACCCTAACTTCGTGGCACATTACCTGTGTATGGTAATTCCGGTGGCGGCAGCACTGCTCCTCTACTCGCGTTCGACCTGGCGGAAGGTTTGGCTTACCTCGACCATTCTCCTGGCCTCTTTTCATCTGTTGATAACGCGCAGCAGAGCTGGATGGGTCGTGGGGGCACTGACCCTGCTTTTTATCCTAATAGCCACGAGACGGGAGATCAGAATCCGACCGATCCTGGCGAGAGGGGCTCTGGTCTTGGCGCTGTTGGGCCCCGGACTCTGGTTGGGAAGCAGAGTAGTCACGCTGAGCTCGGGAGAACGACTGAGTCAGCGTTTCGAGCATATCGCCACCGACGCCTGGCAGCGGGCACAGTCGGCATTCGACCTGCGCGATTTCTCCATTGCGATGCGCCGGATCATCTGGGCAGACTCGGTGGATCTGATACGGTCGAGACCCCTTCTGGGAACCGGGCCGGGCAACTTCGAGCTGCATCTCCCAGCTCACCGGTCTGTGGCGCGACACCGGGAGTGGAGCAAGCTGATGGGAGATCGTCAGCACATCGCCTACCGCGCTCACAACGAATACCTGGAACAGGCCGCCGAGACTGGGGTCGTCGGCCTGGCGGCGTTCCTCTGGATGTTGGGCAGCTTGATTTGGGCGGGGGATGCGATTGTGAGAAGGAGAGCCGCGAACCCGGCTCGATTGGTCGGGCTTGGTTGCCTGGGCAGCCATGATCGGCGTGCTTGCCCACAGCCTGTTCAGCTTCACGTTGCAGGATCCCACTTCCGCCACTCATTTCTACCTGTTTGCGGGCTTGTTGCTTGCGGCCAGCCGGAGTGGTAAATCAGCTCAGGTCAGCCAGAAGCTTTCCTTCGTTCGTCGACTCGCAGTGGCCGCGGTGGCCGCTGCGGTGCTGTTCGCAGGTTCCCACAGGTGTTTGTCCATAATTATGGGAGATCACTATTATTTGCGAGGATTGACGAGCTACATTCAAGATCGGCATGCCAATCGCGCTAAGCTCTTTTTCGAGCGGGCGATCGACTGGCGCGGTTATGACCACAGGTATCATCGCATGCTGGGTCAGGTCGAGTTGGCGATGGGGAGGCATGCGGATGCGAGGGATGCTCTGCATCGCAGTTTGCAGCTCCATCCCAACAATGCCGTCGCGCTGCAGCTGTTGGGCGAGTCGCTTTTCAAATTGGGACGTCTCGGCGAGGCGGAGGAACTGATGAAACACCTGACGCGACTTCGCCCACTGGATGTGGAGGGCTACCGGCTCCTGGCATTGGCCCGACGAGGAAACGGCAACCATCTGGACGCCGTCAATGCCTGGAAACAGGCGCTTTCGTTCAGGCGGGATGATCCCTCTCTAGTTGGGAGTTTAGGGTTCGAATACGCGCAGGCTGAAAAACTGGACGAGGCGCTTTCTGTACTGAGTCGCGCGGCCATGTTGCGCCCCCGCGACGGAGTGGTACAGGGGAATCTGGGTGGCGTTTATCTGGCTCTGGGTCAATATTCGAAGGCAAAGGAGTCGCTGAATCGTGCCCTGAGCTGGGGTCCTGAGAACGCTTCCGAATGGCAAGCGAACCTGGCCCATGTCCACATGGTCGAAGGCAACCTCGATGCCGCCCAGGATGTAGTGGAGGCGGCCCTGGCCGAGGATCCGAAAAATGGAAGGCTCAAGAAATTGGCTCGGACCATTCAGGTGAAGAAAACCGCCCATGAGTGAGCTAGGGGCATCGGCAGTGGAACCGGCGCTTTCAGTTGTCGTTCCGGTTTTCGAAGAGGAAGAAAGTCTGGAGGTCCTCTGCTCCGAACTCGATGAGGTGCTGCGGACTCTCGAGCTCGACGCTGAGGTGATCTTCGTCGACGATGGCAGCCGCGACGGCTCGTTTTCCGTACTGCAGCGTTTGAGCGAGCGCTACGATTTTGTCCGCGCTATTCGATTCCGCCGCAACTACCGCAAGGCGGCGGCATTGGCGGCCGGATTCAGGGAAGCGAGGGGCGACGTGGTCGTCACCATGGATGCCGACCTCCAGGATGACCCCCGAGAAATCCCGAACCTGTTGGACAAGCTAGACGAAGGATTCGACCTGGTCTCCGGATGGAAGAAGAACCGGCTGGATCCGATGACCAAAACGGTGCCCTCCAAGCTCTTCAATCGGGTGACCTCCATGGTGTCGGGCTTGCGCCTGCACGACTTCAATTGCGGGTTGAAAGCGTATCGACGGGAGGTTGTTGAAGACGCGCTGCCCTATCTCTACGGGGAGTTGTACCGCTATCTACCCGCCATCGCCCACTGGGCGGGATATCGGGTGGGGGAGATTCCAGTACAACATCGCAAACGGAGATTCGGTCGATCGAAGTTCGGCACCAGGCGCCTGCTCAACGGCTTTCTGGACCTCCTTTCCATCACCTTCGTCGTCCGCTTCATGTCCACACCGATGCACTTGTTCGGCAGCCTGGGGCTGCTGTCGACATTCGGTGGCGCCGCCATTTGCAGTTATATCGCTTTCCTCCGGTTCGAGCACGGGAACATCCAGAACCGACATCCCCTCCTAATTCTTGGTGTTCTGCTGATCATCGTTGGAATACAGTTGTTTTCAACCGGTCTTCTGGGCGACATGCTGGCACGGGTCCACCAGGGACGGAGTGGTGGTCCGCCGGTCAGCGGAGTGGGGTCAGCGCGCGACTGAGAACGCTCCACTAGTCCGCAGCAGGCGTAACATCTCCTTTTTGGCGCTAGCCTCGTTTTTCGTGCGGGGCCTCCTGGTAAAAGTTTCCCTAGGTCTCCCGCAACCTCGTTCAAACTTCCTGCTCTCTATCCGCTTTGTATGCTGCTCCGCCGCATAGTGGCTCTGTAAGTCTATCAGCTACAGCATTTTACAGCGACAGAGGAGCAAAAAGGCATGGTTTGGGGGCATCCATTTAACCGGAGTTACCATATGTTCAGTGCATGGCGTATCCTCGCGCTGGCAAGCACTACCCGGGCTCGGTAGGCGAGTTTCAAGCCTGGTTTCGAACCGATGCGGACTGCCTGGACTACCTCGAATGGCTGCGGTGGCCCGACGGCTTCGTCTGTCCGAGTTGCGGCCACGAAGGCGGTTGGCGCTTGGGCGATGGCCGCTTCATGTGTCCGGCGTGTTCGACACGCAGTTCGGTGACGGCCGGTACGATCTTCGATCGGACGCGGACACCCTTGACGATATGGTACACCGCCTGCTGGCTGTTCGCCACCGGTAAAGACGGGATCTCGGCGTTGAGCTTGAAGCGAGTACTGGAGATCAGCTCCTACCAGACTGCCTGGGCCATGCTGCACCGCCTGCGGTCGGTGTTGGTACGTCCCGGTCGGGATCTGCTGAGCGGGACGGTACAGGTGGACGAGACCTACATCGGCGGCGCCGAGCCTGGGCTGGCCGGTGGCCGCGCTAGGGGCAAGAAGGTGCTGACCGGTATCGCAGTTGAGGTTCATGAGCCGAGAGGATTGGGGCGGTGCCGCATGTCGCCACTGGCCGATGCCTCTGCCGAGACCTTGCACGCGTTCGTGATGGATCACGTCGAGCCGGGCTCGACGATCATCACCGACGGGTGGCCCGCTTATCAGGGACTGGCTCAGCTCGGCTACGAGCACGATCGGCGCAGCCAGGGCGCGGCCCGCGCTCGGGGCGATGATCCCAACAAGCTGTTGCCCGCCGTGCACCGCGTTGTCTCACTGGCCAAGCGGTGGCTGCTGGGAACGCATCAAGGGGCCGCCGACAGTACCCACATGAGCCACTACCTCAACGAGTTCGTGTTCCGCTTCAATCGCCGCCGCTCCCGCAGCCGCGGCATGGTGTTTTATCGCGTGCTCGAGCTGGCCGTGGCCCACGAGCCGATGCGTTTCCAGGATCTCATTGCCAGCCGACGGCCGAGGAAGCTGCCCCCCGAGCCGCCCAAACGGCGAGGGCATCCCACGAGCCTGGAACGCCCAGGGGCAAACCGGCCGTGGCGGTCGGCGGCCGAACACTGATGGGGGTCGCGACGCACTCCGGTTAAATGGATACCCCCAAAGCGAGGAAACCAACGAAAAGAGCTCAGCGGAACAGGGCTCGGAAGAGCAGGCGGTACGGAACTACGAAGTCAACCGGACGCTACAGAACGTAATCGGCTCCGTCGGCAGCAGATCGAATTTCAATGGCACTGACCGTCGACAAGACGAAAGTCGTACTCGATCCCGAGACCCGGGACTACGTTGAAGAAGCAAGGAAGCTGGAGGAGATCGACCAACTGGCGGCGCTGGCCAAGGAAGCTATCGGATACGACGAGGGCCGTGGCGACAAGATGACGGTCTTCGCGATGGAGTTCGACAAGACCCAGGAAATCCGCGCCAAGGAAGAGGCCGAGCAGGAGCAGACCGCCGATTTCTGGACCGACATCGCTATAAACGTAGCGAAGATACTTGGTATCATTGCGGCTCTCATCACCCTGCGTTTTATCATCCAGGCCATCGGGCGCGGCGTCGGCGTTGAAGAGGAAGTGGAGATGATGGGTGTCGTCGATGACGACGTCGAAGAGGAAGAGTTCGAACGACCCGAAACGCCGCACGAGCTGCTGTTGAGTCGCATTCAGGGAATGGTACGGGAGCGTCCGGAGGACGCGGCTAAGCTGGTCCGCACAATGCTCATGGAGGAAGGCGGACCCTAGTGGCGCGTTGCTCGTCTGAATTGTGGTATATTTGACGGCAACGCACTTCACTCAAAGCGGGGAACAAGGACGTGTCAAAGATTATTCGAAGCGGGCGCTTGTCGGAGACCGCCATAACGCTTGACTTCGGCGAATTCGAGCTGTTCGGGGAGGAGGAGGACGAGGCCGGTGATCGCGGAATCGACCTTTTTGCCCTGATAAACGAGCGGGTGGAAAAGGCGTGCAAGGAGGTTGCCAAGGAATGAGAAGACCGTCTCCGGCAAGAGACGGAGAGCCTGAAGGAGGGAGCCAAAAAGGAATTAGAGGAAACAGAAGAACGCTGGCGTCAACAACTGGAAGAGGTTCGACAGCAGCGTTACGAAGAAGGTCACCGGGAAGGCGTCACCTCAAAGGAAGAGGAAGCACGGGAAGCGGTCGAACGCCTAGATGCTCTGCACCGCTCGCTGGAAGCCGAGCGAGCCCAGGTGATTGCGGATTCGGAGGGTGCCGTGTTGGAGCTGACTTGCGCCCTCGCTCATCGCATTACGGGGTTACAAGCGGAGGTGGATCGCCGGGTACTCGTAACGGTGATCAAAGACGCACTCGGCCACTTGGGCGATCACAGCAACCTGCTGATCAAGGTCAATCCACAAGACCTTCAGTTGGCGCGCAGATTTGCCCAGCGGTGGGTCGAGAAGGTGGCGGCGGATGCGGTATTCAAGGTGCAGGCGAGCGAACATGTGTCCCGTGGTGGGTGCATGATCGAAGGTAACGAAGAGAACTTAGACGCTCGGCTCGAAAGCCAAGTGGAAGTATTGAGGGCTGCCATACAGGGCGCCCCATCGAAAAAGGATGCCGGAAGGGGATGAACACAAGTGAGCTGCAGCAGGCCATAGAGACGGTCGATCCGCACACCCGCTACGGCAAGGTGAGGCAGATCGTCGGTTTGATCGTTGAGGCTGTCGGCCCGGAAGATGTGGCTCTCGGAGAGCTCTGTTATTTGGGTGATCCGGCGCGAGGCGGCATTCGTGCGGAGGTCGTCGGGTTCAATGGCAGTCGCGTCCTCTTGACCCCGTTGGGAGAAATCGAAGGCATACGGCCGGGAACGGCTGTGTTTCCGACGCGGTCGCCGCTGCAGATCGCCGTTGGCAGAGAGTTGAGGGGGCGCATTCTCAACGGTCTGGGCAACCCACTGGACGGTCGAGGGCAGATACATGCCGTTGTCTAGCGAGATCTTCATCGTCGCACTTAAAATCGCGGCGCCGGTTATGATTTCTCTGCTGATGATCTCGGTGGCCATGGGAGTTCTGGCGCGCACCGTACCGCAGATGAACGTATTCCTCATCGGTTTTCCGGTGCAGATCACCGTGGGGTCCCTCGTACTCGTCAGTTCACTGCCCCTGTTTCTCATTCTGATGAACAAGTCACTCGATACGCTCGAACGCAACATGTTTGCGTTGATCGGCTTTTTCTAGGTGCCGTAATGGCTGAAGAATCCTTTCAGGAGAAAACGGAGCAAGCGACTCCCAAGCGCCGCGAGGAATCCCGACGCAAAGGCCAGGTGGCCAGGAGCGCCGAGCTGAGTTCGCTGGCCATACTTGTGTCAGGACTGCTGGCCATGCTAAGTCTGGGCTCCTTCGTCTACAACAACCTCACAGGTTTCATGGTCAGCATGTTCACCGATGGATTTACGGTGCAATTGAACGCCTTGAACCTACCTACCTACCTACCTCCTGACCTGGGCGGCCAGCTACGTGCGCATCGTTCTGCCCTTCGTCGCGTTGCTGGTGGCCGCAGCACTGGCCATCAATTACGCGCAGGTGGGGGTTATCTTCACCCTAAAACCTCTGGAACCGAAAGCGAACCGCATTAGCCCACTCTCGGGGTTGAAGCGGATATTCTCCAGCCGCGGGCTGGTGGAGTTGGCCAAAGGGTTATTCAAGGTGGCGGTGGTGACCGCGATCACCTATTGGACCATCGTCGGTGAGATGAACAACCTCATCGCGCTGGTCGATAGCAGCGTCCCCCAGATCCTCGCCTCCAGCGGCAGCGTGTTGATGACGCTGGGGTTTCGAATCTGCATCGTTCTCCTGTTTCTGGCCATTTTGGACTACGCCTTCCAACGCTGGGACTACGAAAAGAATCTGCGTATGACCCGACACGAGGTGAGGGAGGAGCTGAAGCAGCAGGAAGGGGATCCACAGATTCGCGCGCGCGTACGCTCGTTGCAGCGGGAGCTGGCGCAGAAAAGAATGATGGACGACGTCGGCCAGGCCGATGTGGTGGTAACCAATCCCACGCATGTGGCGGTAGCCCTGCGCTACACGCCGGAGGAGTCGGCCGCACCGGTCGTCGTAGCCAAGGGCCAGCGGCTGATTGCCGAGAAGATCAAGGAGCTGGCACGCCTGGCAGGCGTGCCTATGGTGGAAAACAAACCGCTGGCGCGGGCGCTGTTCACAGCGGTGCGCATAGGAGACGAGATCCCCGAGGATCTCTTCAAGGCGGTTGCCGAAGTGCTCGCATTCGTTTTCCAGCTTCGGCGCAATGCCTGACACCAAAAAGGAACACGGATTCTTGAGGATTACCGGTGCGTTGAGATGATCGAAGATATCGATAGGGGTAATACGGTTTGAACGGTTTTTTTGGCAGGGTGATGCGGCACACGGATGTCCTGGTGGCCGTAGGCGTAGTCGTCATTCTCGGAGTGATGATCGTGCCGATGCCGACCTATGTCATGGACTTTTTGCTGACGGGTAACATCAGTGTGGCGCTGCTCGTCCTGATGATGACCATATACATTGTCGCCCCCCTGGAATTCTCGGTATTTCCCGGGTTACTGCTGATTCTCACTCTGGCGCGACTGTCGCTGAACGTCGCCTCCACCCGTCTGATTCTCAGCCAGGCCGACGCCGGTCGCCTCATCTCCGCATTCGGCGATGTGGTGGTCAGTGGCAACTTCGTTCTGGGGTTTATCATCTTCGTGATCGTCATAATCATTCAGTTCGTCGTCATCACGAAGGGCGCCGGCCGCGTGGCCGAGGTGGCGGCTCGGTTCACGTTGGATGCCATGCCCGGTAAGCAGATGGCGATCGATGCCGATCTCAATGCGGGTCTCATCGACGAAACGACGGCGCGGAAACGCCGTGAAGATATCGCCCGGGAAGCGGAGTTCTACGGGTCCATGGACGGTGCCAGCAAATTCGTGCGAGGTGACGCGATCGCCGGCATTCTCATCACCTTGATCAACATTATCGGTGGGCTTGCCATCGGCATTTTGCAGCACGGCATGAGCATCGCCGACGCGGCCCAAACCTATACCCTGCTCACGGTTGGCGACGGTCTCGTAACGCAGATCCCCGCCCTGATCACCTCTACCTCGGCCGGCATCATTATTACCCGGGCTTCTTCCGACCAGAATATGGGTCGTGACATCAATCGCCAGCTCACGGCTCGACCGCAGGCTGGATTGATCACAGGTGCCATGTTGTTCGGTCTCGGTTGCATCCCGGGCATGCCGACGTGGCCCTTCTTGCTGATCGGATCCGTGATTGTGGGGCTGGCGCTTCTAGTTCGCCGCGGCAATGCCCAACGCCAGGCCATGGAGATGGAGGTTCGCCAGGAAGAGGAAAAACCTGAGGAACGTCCCGAAGACTACCTCAGGGTCGACCTGCTGGAGGTCCAGGTGGGTTACCAGCTCGTGCCCCTGGTGGATGCCAAACAGGGAGGCGATCTGATTGAACGCATCGTCCAGATTCGCAAGGTGGCCGCTTTGGAAATGGGATTCATAGCGCCCCAGGTGCGGGTTAGAGACAGTACGGAGTTGGGGCCGTCTGAATACCAGATTCGCGTGAAGGGCAACCTCGTAGCCCATGGCGAGCTACAGCCGAAGAATCTGTTGGCGATCAATCCAGGTTTCGCCGAGGGTGCGATCGAAGGGTCGGAAACCACCGATCCCGTGTTCGGGCTCGCCGCTGTCTGGGTCGTGCCCTCGCTTCGAGAGAAGGCAGAGCTACTGGGGTACAATGTCGTCGAGCCGGTCGCCGTGCTGGCAACCCACTTGACCGAGGTCTTGAATACCCATGCGCGAGAGTTGCTAGGGCGCCAGGAAGTGCAACATCTGGTGGATGAGTTCAAGGAGACTCACCCGGCCATCGTCGAGGAGCTCATACCCGACATAATGCCGCTGGGCAAGGTTCAAAGGGTCCTGCAAAACCTGTTGGTCGAGCGCGTTCCCATTCGCGATCTACGAACTATTCTCGAGACGCTTGCGGATTACGGCGAGATAAAGGATGTCGAGGTGCTCACCGAATACGTGCGCACGGCACTGCGACGACAGATATGCAACGTGCTGTTGAAAGAATCTCCGGACCAGGGCATAGCCGTGCTCACGATCGACTCGATGGTGGAGGAAATGATAAAGGAGGCGGTGCAAGGCACGCCGACAGGTCTGACCGTCGCCGTGGCCCCCGACGTCGCCAGCCAGCTGTTTCAGAACATGACCGGTCTGGTAGACCAGATGGTGGCCAACGGTCAACAACCGTCGGTGCTTGCGTCACCCCAGATTCGACTGGCGTTTCGCAAATTGACGGCGGCTAATTTTCCGAGTTTGTTCGTCCTGTCGTACAACGAAATTGTGCCGGAAGTGGATGTGTCTTCCGTCGGAAACATAACCCTGGAATATGAAGATCAAGAAATACATAGCCCGGAATATGCCGGAAGCCCTGCACCAGGTGCGTGAAGACCTGGGCGAGGGGGCCATCATACTGAACACGCGGCAACTGAGGAAGAACAGCCGCTTCAATCTGGATGATTCTCCCTGTGTGGAAGTCACCGCCGCCTTCGACTCGGCAGCCGAAGAGGTAGCGCCCAAGACGGCGAACCTGGCAGCCCAAAGGTTTGCGCGCTCGATGGAAACCCGCCTGGGCGAAAGGCCTACGGCAGACGTTCCTGCTCCGGGCGTGTCGATCCCGATGACGCCGGCTCCGTCGCCGACGAAGAGCGAGCCGGGCGTGAGCGACGTGATGGAAAACCTGCGCGAGCTCCGCGACGCATTGGATCGCGTCGAACGCCGCTCCCCCATTCAAGTGTCCCTTCCCGACGAACTCAAGCGGCTATCGGGTCGGATGGCCAGTATGGGAATCTCCGAACGCGTTGCCAACGAGGTTCTACAGAAGATGCTGGAAGATCTGGCGGGCCCGGCGCTGCGCGATCAGGAGCAAGTAGCCGACAAGGCTGCAAGTCTGCTGTCGGAGGCGGTCCCGAAATGCAAGGATATTCGGGTGGGCAAGAAACGAAAAGTGGTAGCATTTTTCGGTCTGCCAGGTGCCGGCAAAACTACCGCGGCAGCAAAGATCGCCGCCGGGTTCGCGCTCAAGCGCGGTCACCGAATCGTCTGGGTCACAACCGATGATCAGCATGTCGGCGCCCTCGATCAATCCAGAGCCTTTGCCGAGATAATCGGCGTGCCGCTGGAGATTGCGCACACCGAGGAGGAGATCAAAACGGTGTTGGAGCGCCACATTGATGCCCAACTGGTCCTGATCGATCCACCGGGGTGCGGGGCCGGTCAAACGGCAGAGTGTGAGCGCCAACGACGGTTATTCGAAGCAGCTGATGTCGACGAGGTTCAACTGGTCATCGACAGCTTGACCGGTTTCGATCACATGCTCGACCTGATCGAGACCACTGACCAGTTTCCCGAGCGCCGGCTGCTATTCACGAAGCTAGATCAAACGGCCCGGCCGGGGGCCTTAGTCAGTGCCGCCATCGAGAGCGAAATTCCCGGTTCCTACTTCATCGTCGGATCGGGAGTTCCCGGTCAGATCGAGGCGGGCGATTTTCGCAAGCCTATCGCCAAGATCGTCGGGGTGACTCCAACACGGAAGAAACGTCGGACATGAGTGTGCCAATGCCCCGAAGCATCGCCATCACCAGCGGTAAAGGCGGCGTCGGTAAGAGCTGTATCGCTCTGAACCTCGCCGTTTCACTGGCGCGAATGAGCAAGAACACGCTGTTGGTCGATGGCGACTTGGGATTGGGCAATATCGCTCTGCTGCTCGGTGCAAGCCCAGACGAGACCCTCGAAAATGTCCTCGCGGGTGAGTGCGCCGTCGAGGATGCTTATTTTAGCGGACCAGAGGGACTGACGATTCTGCCTGCCGCTTCTGATCGCATGCGCGATTTCGGCGCGCCTCTCGACCCGGGGAATCTCAGGCGGCTGACAGAGCTGGAACGGGCCAACGAGCTCGTGATTGTCGACACTGGTGCCGGCATTCCGTCCACCGCGGTCGATCTGGCCAGCGCTGCCGATCAAACCGTGCTCATTGTGACTCCGGAGCCAACCGCGATTGCGGACGCGTACGCGACACTCAAGCTGCTGCTGGGCGTCAACCCGAATCTGCAAACGAAACTGTTGGTGAACATGGCCGACAGCGCCGAGGAGGCAACGGGGCTTCACGAGCGATTCCAGGAGTTGGTGGAACGGTTTCTGGGAGCGAAAATTGACAGTTGGGGTTATATTCCGTTAGATCGGTATGTGCGCGAGTCGATCAAGCGCCAAACACCGTTTGTTCTGGCTTCACCGCCTTCACCTGCTGCCGAGGCGTTGCAACGGGTCGTCAAAGATCTGTTGAAGGATTCCGGAATCGCCAACGACCGCAAGCAGGGACTATTCGAGCACGCCGTCAAACTCGGTGATTCGCCCCGTAATACACCACCCCGGAGGAAATAAATCGGCATGAGTCCCGGCAAGACTCCAGCCCATAGTGCTAGCGAGAAATACGAGAAGCAGCAGAAACCGGTAGCCCAGAATACGCAGCAACCGCTGGAAGAGTATCTTCCGTTGGTCAAATATATCGCTGGGCGCTTGGCCATAGGTCTGCCTAGATCGGTGGAGATGGACGACCTGATCAATGCCGGGGTCGTCGGGCTGATCGAAGCCTATCGAAACTTTGACACCGGCAAGGGAGTCAAGTTCGAAACCTATGCTTCGCTGCGGGTTCGAGGCTCGATTCTGGACGAGCTGCGTGGCATGGATTGGGTGCCCCGATCAACCCGTGCGCGATCCCGAGAGATTGAAAAAACCATCTCGAAGCTCGAAAGCACACTGGGGCGGTCGCCCAATGAGACCGAGCTGGCAGATGGGTTGGGCGTCAAACTGTCGGATTATTATCACATGATTGACGATGTGAGCTCCGCCTCCCTGCTTTCGTTGGATGAATTGACCTATGGCGATGGCGATGATAAACCGGTCCCTCTGGTCGACACCGTTCGTTCGCCCGAGCAACCAAGCGCTCTGTCGAACCTGGAGCGCGAGGAGATGCGGGATCTGCTCGCCGATTCGCTCGGTCAGCTCACGCAGCAGGAACGCCTGGTAGTGGCCCTCTACTATTATGAGGAGCTGACGCTCAAGGAGATTGGCCAGGTTCTGGAACTGTCCGAATCCCGCGTGTCTCAGCTGCACACGAAGGCGGTACTCAGCCTCAGGGTCAAGTTGCGAAAGCGATTCATGGCATAGGGTAGGTCGCGATGGTCAAACCCGTCGATTTGCAGGACAACCTTTCCAAGGCGCCTCTCGCCAGCCGTTTGCAGAACAATCAGAAGGAAGCAGCCGAAGTAGCCCAACGGCAGGCGGCGCAGGAATCAGCTCGCGAGCACGCCCAGGACCAGACCCGAACCCAACCAACCAAAGAGTCCGACCAGGCCGAGCTGCATCCGGACGAAAAGCGAGATCGCGAGCGCCGTGAGCGGCGCAAGCGCAAGCGGGATGAGGCCGGACCGGACAAAACCTCCGAGATCGACGAAGACGACGCGGAATCCTCTGGCATCGACATCGTCGTCTGAACCATTGCCTTAACGGTGGCCGCGGCCTTGCCGTTTTACCACCATCGGCACAGGAACATTTTGGACGAACAGAAACAACAGCGTCTGAGGAAGATCACCGAGAGCATAATCGGGTTACCGACCCTGCCGACGGTGGTCACACAGATGATGAGCCTGATCGATAATCCAAACACATCCGCCAACGATGTTGCCAAGCTGATCTCCACCGACCAGGCGCTGACCGCCAAGATGCTCAAGCTGGCCAACTCGGCCTTCTACGGCTTTCCGAGAGAAATCGCCACGGTCAATCACGCCGTGGTCGTGCTCGGATTCGAAACTGTGAAGAGCCTCGGATTGAGCGTTTCGGTGCTTGAGCGTTTTTCGGGAGCAAACGACAACGGTGAGTTCGACCGACAGCGATTTTGGGAGCACTCCATCGCTTGTGCTGTGGCGGCACGGATATTGGCGGCAAAGGTGCGCTATCGGACCAGGGGTCAGGGGGAAGCGTTTGCCGGAGGTATTCTCCACGACATCGGGAAGCTGGTCCTCAGCCAATTCTTTCCGGACGAATTCAGCGAGATTCTGCATCTGGTGAACACCGAGAACATCTACATAGGGAAAGCCGAAGAGGAGGTGCTCGGGTTGACCCACGCTGAAGTGGGCGCCTGGTTGGGCGAGCGTTGGAACATGCCGAAGCAGTTGGTAGACGCCATCGCCTACCACCACATGCCCGGACGGCTGCCACAGCGGGAAGCGGAGCTACCGTCGTTGATTCACCTGGCGGATTTTCTGTGCCGGAGAGAGCAGATAGGCGATGGTGGAAGCGCCCGAATGCCGAGCTTGGACCCTGCGGCTCTGCGTACATTCGGTATCCACGAGGAGCCTAAAGCAGCGATGAAAAGAATCTTCGGATATGGGGAACTCCTGCGGCAGGAGATGGAGAACACAGGTGCGTTTGCCAGCATTGCCCGTGGTGACGACGAGGACGAGGATGGAGTGGGTTCTGAAGGGCAGGAGCGAAAGGTTGGATAATCAAGCCGAATGACCAGTACTCCTGCTCGAAACATTCACGCCGAGCGTCCAGAAGACCTGCCGCTGGAGCGCATCAGAGAATTGCTGGACCAAGTCAAATCAAGCGGGCTCAACGATATCGCCTGGGAGCTAGGCAACCACGTCGACGGCATCGCCACAGCGCTGGGGGAAGGTGCCGCTCGCCTCTCCGGTCTCGAAGGCGAAGTACTGCAGATGAAGGAGCATCTCACCCGCGAGCATCGCGAGTTTGCCGAGCTGCGCGAATCGATGGACGAGTTGCTCAATCTGCACGAACTCTCCGAAGCGATCAGTTTCTGTTTCAAGGTCGAGGATATTCTCGATGCTTTGATGAATCTCTCGAACCGGTTTGTCGCCTACGAAAGCTGTGGCGTCTTCTCCATCGCTGCCGATGAAAGCCTCTCCCCGATGACGATGCGCGGAAACGAGAACGCGTTGGGACAGAAGATCGAATCTCTGTGGGAAGACGGGATTATCGACTGGGTGTTGCGCGAGCGTAGACCAGTAATCATCGAGGATATGGAAACCCTCGACCAACCCGGCGTCGAGGAACACACCTTTGTCATGATTCCGTTGATCGTTCGGGGGACCCAGATTGGCATATATGTCTTGCACTGCAAGAAACCCCGCGACTCCTTCACCGCCGGTGAACTCGAGCTCCTGGGGGTGCTGGCAAACCATGCGGGTGTAGCAATCGAACATTCCCGGCTCTACAACGACCTCGAAAGCACAAACGCCCAGCTCAAGGAATCGCAGGATCAGATACTGATGTCGGCCAAGCTGTCGGCTATCGGCGAGCTCGCGGGGGGGGGTCGCGCACGAGGTCAACAATCCTCTACAAATCATCCTGAGCCGCGTTCAACTCATGGTCCTTCAAGGGCAGGGCAATCCGAAAGTCGTCGAAGGCTTACGGCTGGTCGAGAGCAACGTGCGCCGCATATCGAAGATCATTCGCGCCCTGCTGGATTTTGCTCGCAACAACGCGCAGGATGGCGACTGGGTGCACTTCGACGTGGTCCAGGCCCTGCAACAAGCCTATGCCTTGGTAAAACATCAATTGGACGCGCATTCGATCCAGGTCGACCAGCACCTAGCCTGAATAATTCATGAATCCGCACCAAGCGAACGAATTCGGTGCGCTGGTCAATGGCTGGACGTTTTGGTAGCGGGTTGATCGAGTGCTGTCGGTCGTCGAGGTGTTGTCTGGGAGATCTGAGCCTCTTTTGGATGTCATTGGGACAGTCGGGTCCCTTGGTGGATCGTGTGCGTGGATGTAGTGGGACATCGCAAAGCATCATGAGGTGTCGAGGTTGAGGACGACGGTGCGCATCAGATCCTTGAGCGGGTATGACGTCGGAAAGTGAAAACGGACCTTGGTGGCTTGCTCCCGCACGCGGGCGCCGATTTTGAGCACCCGGAGTTGGATCGTGTTAAAGTTGGACGTCGTCCATTGGGTGCCGCGCATGCCAATCTGTTGGATCGTGTGCAGCAGCACGTAGGCCGCGCTGTGCAGGAAGAGGCGAAATTGGTTGGCCGAGAAGCGGTGGCAGGAGGTGCGGTCGGACTGCAGGTAGGTCTTGTGATTCTTGATGAAGCCTTCCGACCGCCCACGAGCGCAGTAGATCTCCTCATACAGAAACTCGGGAGTGCGGTTGCGGATATTGGTCACCACGAAGCGCGGGTTGGCTTTGCCTTGTGTGATCTCGGCCTTGTAGATAATCTGGCGCGGTCGGGGCCAGCTCTTGGCCTGATACTCGAAGCGGTCAAAAAGCCGCACCGGTTCATCGCTCTGCTCGGCCAGCGCCGCCACCAGCTCCATCAGCGGTTCGCCGAGTGCCTTGAGCTTGTTGTTGATCGCCTGTCCCAGAATGAAATCAATACCGTATCCGTCGCACAGGTCGTGCACCTCAGGGGTGCTGAAGTGCGAGTCGCCTCGTAAGGTGATCTTCGTCTTCGGCCACACCATGATCAAATGATCCAACACGCGTTTGAGGATGGCTACCGCCTCTCGGCCTCGCATTCTACGACCGGGTCGCAGCAGCGTCGTGATCAATTTGCCCGACTCCCCTTCGTAGAGATGGACCGGAAGGTAGCAATACTCGTCATAGTAGGCATGGAACAACGTGAGTTGCTGGGCGCCGTGTGCCGGATCGTCCGTGTCGTCGATGTCGATGGTGAGCTTCTTGGGCGGCTGGTCGTAAGACTCGATGAATATTTCCAGCAAAGCGAGCCCGATGCGATACAGATCCGAGCGGCTGACACTGTTTTCCAAACGAGACATGGTTGGTTGACTGGCCAAATCGTCTCCCGTCAGAGGCAGACGGTCGCACGCGGTTTTCAGACCCGGATCGCAACGCAGGTCGTCACTGTCATTGGCGTCCTCGTAGCCACAGGCGATCTGGAATACGCGCTGCCGGATGAGGTCAGTATACGTATGGTCGATATAGCTTTGATGTCGACGATCCCGGTGCGGGCTTCCGCTGGTCGCAGAAGCAGGGCGCCCCCATCACTGGTGGTCATGCCACCGTCAAAATCAGCTTCGATCTTTTTGCCCGAGATGTTTGCAAACGATAGCGCGATCTGCGAAGTTTCCATCTGCGGTGGCCCTCTTGATTGGTTGTTGTTTGTGGGTAACCCTAACGTAGGGCAAAACAACCAGTTGTACAGAGGCTCACCGCATTTTTATGAATAATTCAGGCTAGATGGGGATCTACCCACAGTCTACGGTCACATGGGGGAGCTGGAGCAAGTATTCATCAATCTGATTCTCAATTCAAAACACGCCATGCCGGACGGAGGGCGCTTGACAATTTCAGCCCGCGAGGCGGAAGGTGGAATCGAAATAGAAGTGGCGGATACTGGCGGGGGGATCGCGTCAGAGCATCTCGATCGCATCTTCGAACCGTTCTTTACGACCCACGCCGAAGAGGGAGGTACTGGTTTGGGGTTGGCGGTGAGTTATCGAATCGTCGAGATGCACGGCGGCACCCTCACCGTGGAAAGCTCGCCCGGAGAAGGAGCTACTTTCTTCGTGCGCCTGCCGCTGGCAACCAAGGAGACGTCAGAGATCTCGCGTGCGGAGGCACCAAGTGAGTAACGAAAGTTGGCAGTTGCTTTTTATCGATCTTTTGTTCTTGGCGGTGGCCGGCAGTCTGGGATTGTGGTTTCGCGCTTGGCTGCGCGGCGCGCGGGATGCCCTGGACACCAGGTTGGAGGCCCTGGAGTTTCAGCAATCGGAGCTACAGCGCCTGTGCGGTCAGCTGCAGACGACCTACTCTGCCATCGAGACGAGAATTCGAACAGACGAGAAGTCAACGGGCAAAGGGTCGCGGGTTCGGCGAGAGGCGAAACCGCGATCGGCGCGTTGGTTGGCCCGGTCCGACGGCGACGGCAATTACAAGAAAGCACACGAGTTGATCGCAAAGGGCGTTTCGGCGGCGGAGATTGCCCGAAAACTAGGGATGGGGATAGCTGAGGTGGAGGTGATTGGTCGCATGTTCGAACAGCGAAGCAATGACCCGCTAATTTCCGCCGATCCCGATCGTTCAAGATTCAAGAATATCCGCTAGCTCACCGAGCAACGCCTCAATTTCTTCCCTCTGACCGACCGTGATCCGCAAGCAATCCCTCAGCCTGTCTTCGTCGAAGTGCCGAACCAGTATACGCCGCCGCTTCAGTTCTAGCTGAATCGCGCCGGCGTCCGCGCCACGGACACGGGCGAGCACGAAGTTGGCGCTGGAGTTCCAAACCTCCATTCCGAGTTTGCGCAGCTCCAGTATCAGATATTCTCGAATACGCCGTACCCGGTTTGCATTTTCCTTCATGACATCTATTGAATCGATGGCTGCCGAGGCCGCTACGAGGCTCAGGCGCCCCATGTTGTAGTGATCCTTGACCTTGATGAGGCCGCCGATAAGATCAGGGTGCGCAACCGCCATGCCAACGCGCATGCCCGCAAGCGAATACGACTTGGACATGGTGCGAACGATCACCAGGTTGCAGTGATCCTTCAACATTCCTATGGATCCCCCTTCCGAGAAGTCGATGTATGCCTCGTCGATGACGAGGACGCCATCGGTGGCATCGGCAACCTTCGCCAGACTTCCGCTATCGGCCAGTGTGCCGGACGGAGAATTGGGATTCGCGACCAGGGTCAGGGTGGCCCCGATCCCCAGGCCGTCGGGGAGCGAATAATCATCGGCAAACGGGATCTCGACATGTCGAGCATTTTGGATCTGTACCAACTTCTTGTAGTAGGCGTAGGTCGGGGTCGGGCAGTGCACCTGTTGACCGTCTCCGACAAAACTACGTAGAATGATATTCAGTAGCTCGTCCGATCCGTTTCCCAGCATGATCTGGGACGTGTCCACCTCGAATACTTGGCTCAGCTTTTCGCGAACGAAAAGCGCATCGGGATCCGGGTAGAGTCTGAGATCTGCGCTGCACGCAGCCTTTATCTCGTCGATTACGCCTGGGGCCGGAGGGTACGGGTTTTCGTTCGTGTTTAACTTGATGTAGCCGGCGTCTCGGGGTTGTTCGCCCGGTACGTACGCCTGCATGCGGGCGATATTATCGCGAAAGTACCTGGTTTTCGAATCTGTCATTGTGGACGTCGCGGAAAACGCTCGGAGAGGGCCGCAATATAGGTTCGACGATTGATCAAGTCAACGGTGTGAGAGGCATGGACCTTTCCCTCAGTGATCGCGAGGTCGAGATCATCTTGACCTGGAAGGAAAAACCTTTTTGGCCGGACGAAGAACGGGTGTTGATGAAATTGCGAAAGGCAGCGGAACGGGGCGAGGCCCCAGACTTGAGCCGGATTCAACTGCAGATTGTCTACGGTTGGGCGGAAGAGCAACTCGGGGGGCATTACGGCGGAGGAAAGGTGGTCAATCCTGAGGAGCGGGCGATATTGCAGAAGCTCGAAGAGGCCTTAGAAAGCTAACCGGTATTAAGACAAGGGGATTACCGATTCCGCCTGATCAACTCGTCTTACGTCTAGGACACCATCCACCTCCATCACGCGGTCGATCGCAAGCTTCAACTGTTTCGTGTCGCTCACGTCGAGCCAGAATTCCTCCACCGCAACGTTTCCCTCAGTGCGAGTGGTGGAACTCTTGATGTTCGCCCCCGTGTCGCTGATCGATTTCGCGATTTCCGACAGTAGGTATTTTCGGTCGTTGCTTCTTATGCGGAGCTTCACCGCAAACGCGCAGTCGCTCCCTATATCCCATTCCACATTTATCAGACGTTCCGGTTGGCTGCCGAGATCCAAGATATTAGTGCAGTCCAGACGATGTACTGATACGCCTCGACCCCGAGTCACCAGCCCAATGATCTGGTCTCCGGGGATCGGCGTGCAGCAACTCGCGAAGGAGATCATCATGTCGTCCATGCCCTGAATGCGAATGCCGCGACTGTCTTTGGCGGCAGGACGCGTCTTGGGACTCTTCTGGTTTGGTATCAAGCGGTTCACCAGCCGCGGCAATGACAGATCGCCGGTGCCCAGCGCGGCGTACAGATGTTCCTCGTCGTCGTATCCCAGGTCTCCACAGGCGATGAGAAGATCCTGCTTGCCAATCTTGGACCGGTAGTGTCTCAATTCCCGCTCGAGCATCTCCTGCCCAAGCCGAGTACTGTGATTGAAGCGCTCCTCCTTCAGAAATCTCCGGATGCAATGGCGGGCCTTCGAGGTCTTTACCATCTCCAGCCACGCCTGCCTGGGTTTCTGATTGCGAGAGGTAATGATCTCGAGGTAGTCGCCGCTTTCCAACTCGGTTCCCAGCGGCGAGACCTGGCCGTTGATCTTTGCAGTCAGGCACTGGAAGCCGATATCCGTGTGTACGGCGAAAGCAAAGTCGATCGGCGTCGCGCCTTTCGGCAATTGGTGCAGATCGCCCTGCGGGGTGAAGACGAAGATCTCGTCCTGGAAGAGGTCGATCTTGAGGCTTTCCATGAACTCGGCGGGATCCGTGGCATCCTGCTGCCAGTCGAGTACCTGCCGCAACCAATGCAGGTGCTGATCCAGCTCGCTTTGCCCTTCCTCTCCTGTCTTATAACGCCAGTGCGCAGCGATTCCGATCTCGGCCGTGTGATGCATTTCTTGCGTGCGCATTTGGATCTCGACGGGGAGACCTCGCGGACCGATCACCGAAGTATGCAGCGACTGGTACATGTTGCTTTTCGGCGTCGCGATGTAGTCCTTGAAACGGTCCGGTAGCGGACGGTAGAGGGTATGGACCAGGCCGAGTGTGTGGTAACATTCGCGGACGGTACCGACGAGAATGCGAACCGCCATGAGGTCATAAATTTCCTCGAACGATTTCTCGCGGCTGTTCATCTTGGTGTAAATGCTGTAGAAGCGTTTAGCCCTCGCCGTAATTTCGGCCTCGATTCCGTTGCGCCGAAGCTCTTCCTCAATAGGGCTCTTGAATTCCTCCAGGTAGGCTTCGCGCTCAACGCGTTTCATAGCCACGTTTTCTCGAATGCTCTGGTAGCTATCGAAATCGAGGTACTTGAGGCTCAAGTCCTCGAGCTCGCCGCGAATTCGAGCCAGGCCGAAGCGATGGGCGAGCGGTGCATACACCTCCAACGTTTCGTGGGCTATCCGCTGTTGTTGGGCGGTGGAGACGTGATCGAGGGTGCGCATGTTGTGCAAGCGGTCGGCAAACTTAATCAGTATGACGCGAATGTCCCGGGTGACCGAGAGCAGCATCTTGCGGAAGGTTTCTGCCTGCCGTGCTTCCTGACTCTCGAATCTGAACTGGTCGATCTTGGTCACGCCATCAATCAGGGTGGCGATCTTCTCTCCGAACTCCTTGGCCACCATGGTGTAGGTCGCTGGGGTGTCTTCCAGCACGTCGTGCAGCAGGCCGGCAGCAACCGTCGTCGCATCCAGCCGCAACTGCGCGAGGATACGCGCCACCTCTACACAATGCTGAAGAAACGGCTTGCCCGACTTGCGGGTCTGGCCGCTGTGAAAGGTATTGGCGAAAAAGTAGGCCTGGGAAATAAGCGGGAAGTCAGCGTGATCGTTGCTGGACGCAACCTCGATCAGCAGCATCTGCAGTTGCAGATGGTCGGCCGCCTTTTCCAACTCAGCGTCAAGCGGATTCGGATTGGCCCCGTGGTCAGATTTTGTCAGTTCGCTGCTAGACATCGCCATGTGGCTTTGGCCAGGTTGATTCTCCGAGCCCGGAGGGCTTAACTTCAAATATACAGGTACGACAACTGATTCAAAAGTAGTGTGTTGTTCGGAACTGGATGTCGATAAACGAGTTACGACTTCTGCGGTGGACCGATGTCGCGGCTATGTTGCGAGGCGAATGGGAGGTGTTTGGCGGATGAGGCCTCCCAACCCAAGGTTCCTACTCCTCCTCTTCCCCTGTCGGGATTTCCTCTTCCAAAGAAAACCCAGGTTCCGGGACCGGAATTCCACGATCACTGACCGCTTCCTGGAGCCCTTTGATATCTTTGCGCAGTCTAACGACGCTTTGGCCGAGACTGACCTGTTGATTCTTCAACTCCATCTCTTGCTGGAACAGAGGTACTGGACCAGCAAGGCGACACAAATGGACGCAACCGCTATTATCCACCACATTCTTCAGTCCTCCTGGCTCTTCCGTCCCGGACCTGGGAGAGTAGGCTCCGGTTTATGCGGCATACTTCGGTTATGGCACCATGTCAGAGTTCTGCGCATCTTCCTTAAGGCACCAAGTTCTCAACCACTTAAGTCCAATCGGGCGCGGGTGAATGTAACCAAATCGAAGGCCAATTGTCAAGCTATTCGAGAACCTTGGAATCCTACTGTCATCGGAGGGTAAGTTCTTGGTAGACAGTGATGATTCGGGTGGCTGGTGGCGCGAGTTTTGGCGACTCCTGACGTTTGCCGACAAGGCATTGATTATCACCAGTCTGGTAGCCTGCGCGGTGGCCTACGATTCCCGCTGGAGCGAGGAGGGCGGCGAGTTCGAGGTGAGGGTGGTCGGCACCCATTACGGTCCGTATTCGCTTGCACTGGACCAGGAGTACGAGTTCGAAGGGCCACTTGGGATTACGCGGATTTGTGTGAAGGGTGGGTCCGTTGGGGTTACATCCTCTCCATGTCCCAACGGGATCTGCATCCGCTCCGGTGCCATACACCGGGTGGGGCAGGCACTCGCCTGCGTTCCCAATCGGGTTGTCGCAGAAGTGCGAGGGCAATCTGAGTCGGCAAGATTCGACGCGGTGGCGCGGTGAAGCCCACAGCGCACGGATCGGTTGCCCGCACCGGAATGCTGGCCGGCCTCGCGTTGATACTCTTTGTTGTCGAAGCCCAGGTTCCAAGGCCCCTGCCATGGATGAAGCTGGGTCTCGGAAATATTGCCGTCGTCCTCGCTCTTCTCCTGTACGGGGGTGGCGCCGCCGCCGCCGTTGCGGTAGTGAAGATCCTTGTCGGTGGTCTCCTTGCTGGTAGTCTGGGGGCCCCAACCTTCGTAATCGGTGGGGGCGCTGGTTTGGCAAGCGTCGCTATGATGGTTCTAGTGCGCTGCACCACCCGCGATCTGTTCAGCCCGGTCGGAATTAGCATCCTCGGATCGTTGGTCCATCAGGTGGCCCAACTGGGGCTCGCTTATATCTACATCGGAACCGGTGGGATTTTTTCCCTGCTCCCTTTGTTTCTTCTGAGTGGTTTGATCAGCGGCTTCCTGATCGGTCTTCTGGTGGCGTGGGCGCTGGCCAAACTCCGGGCGACGGGGTGGGTGGGGAGAGGATAGTCGGCGCTTTGGGATCCAACGCGGGCATGGTAGTATCCCCCTCTCCCTTCAGCACCAGGGCCGTAGTCGTCGGGGCCCTCGTTTCGGTGGCCATCGCCGTGGGAGCGCCGTATGCCAACATGGTGATTCATGGCTCGTACATGGCCCTCGATTTCAGCACGCCGGCGGCTATATGCCTGCTCCTTTTTCTGGTCGCGGTGGTCAATGTCGCGCTGCGTGCGTTCTCGGGCACCGATTGGGTTCTGACCCAGGGCGAACTCCTGGTCGTGTACATCATGGGAATCGTCGCCTCGGCCATACCCACGATGGGTTTCTCCGAATATCTGCTGACCATCATCAGTGGCGTCTTCTATTACGCCACGCCGGAGAATAACTGGGAACAGCTGATACATCCGTATGTTTCAGAATGGCTCGCCCCTCGCAACGCAAACGCGATTCGGTGGTTCTACGAGGGAGCTCCAAGCCATGTTGGAATTCCGCTCGATGCCTGGCTGCGCCCGCTGCTGTCCTGGGGCATTTTCGCAGCTGGTCTCTACGGGACCATGATCGCCACAGCCGTCATCTTGCGGCGTCAATGGGTGCAACACGAGCGGCTGTCGTACCCGTTGGTGCAGGTTCCGTTGGCTCTAACGCAACCCGCGGCCGGCACCTCTGTCGTTCCTCCCTTTTTCAGAGACCCACTCATGTGGGCAGGTTTCACGCTGCCCGTGGTCGCGAGCAGCCTTTCGGCTCTGCGCTCTTACTACCACCAGATCCCGGCTCCCGATCTGGTCTCCACAATTTCGCTATTTGACCAGGCGCTCACTCTCGTTTTCCGCCTCAGTTTCCCAATGGTCGGGTTCTCTTACCTGATCAATCTCGACATCGCCTTCAGCCTATGGTTCTTCAATCTGCTCTCGAACGGGATTCGTGCGATACTCGCCAGCTTGGGAACAGTTAGTACCGAGAACCTGGGGATATACGGGGTGGCGAATCAACCGATTCTGGCGCATCAGGGAATGGGAGCGATGGCGGTCCTGGTTCTTGTTGGATTGTGGTTTTCACGACGTCACCTTGCCTTTGTCTTCCGTTCGGCAGTCAAGGGAAGTCGTCGTGATGGCAGCGACGAGATCATGTCGTACCGCAGCGCACTTCTCGTTTGGTGTGGTGGCATCGTCCTCACGACCTGTTGGTTGTGGTTTTCGGGCATGCCGCTCTGGATCGCGCTGGCCGTGAATCTGCTGGCTAACGCGATATTCGTAGGTTTGACGCGCATCGTAGTGGAGGGTGGGGTGGCGACCGCAGTTGCCCCCATGATCGCGTCTTCAGCCGTTGTATCGGCCGTAGGGTCTTCTCAGGTGAGCCATTCCGGCATGGTTGCCTTGGCGTTCACCTACGTCTGGAGCGCCGATATTCGCACCTTCGTGCTGGCATCATGCTCGCACGGATTGAAGTTGAGCCAACATCTGGGGCGCAATCTGAGACCGCTCCTATGGGTCATGGTTCTGGCGTTGGCGCTCGGTCTTGCCGGATCGGTTTGGATGATTCTCCACCAGGCGTATGGCCACGGGGGAATCAATCTCAATAGCTGGTTTTTTGGAGGTGGAACTCGTGCGCCTTTTATTTATATTACGTCCCAGTTGAGCCAACCCAGCGGGCCCAATGGAGCCGGTTGGGCCCATGCCGGGTTGGGTGCGGTGGTGATGCTGGTGTTGATGCGGCTGAATCACAGCATTCCGTGGTGGCCGCTGCACCCCATAGGTTATCCCATCGGCGCGGTTTGGCTCATGGACCAGCTTTGGTTCAGCATCTTCGTGGCATGGAGTATCAAGATCGTTGTAATAAAATACGGCGGGCCGCGAGTTTTCCGGGCGACGCGCCCGTTTTTTTTGGGTTTAATCGCCGGTCAGTTCGCCGCGGCTGGCGCGTGGCTCGCGATCGATTTTTGCACTGGAATGACGGACAACGTGGTGTATTGGATATGAGGTTTTCCGAATGATCAGGAGGATTGCCCCGGTTCGACGCGCACTGGCCGTATTGTGTGCACTTTGGGTGGGGGCGGTCGGAGCAACGGGCCTCAACATTAAAGATCTGCGCAATACAGCTCCCGATCAGCGCGTGCAAGAGTTGGTGGAGCGATTCAGTGCCGCAACCTCGCGCGTGGCAGGTTATCCCGGCGCCGAAGATGCGGCCAAATTCATTCAGCAAAATTTCCGCGACGCCGGTCTGAGCGACATCACGGTCCACGAATTCGATGTTTCTGTTCCGGTCGAGAAGCATGGATCGCTGCGGCTGGCGGCGGATGGCGAGCCGGTCCCGCTTCACGGAATCTGGCCCAATCTCGTCAAAACCTCGTCGCTTCCTGACGGGGGCGTCACCGGAAGGCTGGTCGATACCGGGGGCGGTGAGTATGGCGACATGGAAGGCGCCATTCTTTCCGGTGCGTTCGCGCTCATGGATTTCAACTCCGGCGACAACTGGCTGAACGCCGCATATCTTGGAGCCACGGCGGTCATCTTCATCGAGCCCGACTCCACCGTGTACCTGGAAGGCGAAAAGAAGTTCCTCACCATGCCTCTGGATGTGCCACGGTTCTGGATTGACAGCAAGAATGGCCGTCGGCTGCGCGACATCATCGCGCGAGACGGTCCCACCAAGATAATCCTCGATTACAAAATGGATTGGGAGCGGCGTCCAGCCTGGAATATTCTTGGGACCGTTCCGGGGTATGATCCGTTGTTGCGCGAGGACGTAGTCGTTATCGAGTCGTTCTACGACGCCATGTCGGTGGTGCCGGCGCTCGCTCCGGGCGCCGAACAGGCTGCCGGCATCGTGGCGCTCATCGAGCTGGCGCAATACTTCCAGCGCCATCCTCCCGCTCGCACCATCGTTTTTCTCGCGACCTCTGCGCACCACCAGGCATTGCGCGGCGTCGACGACTTTATCCAGCGATATCTGCGCAAGGAGGAGCCGTTCGTAGGGCACATGGTTGTTCGTCGCGTTATCGAGGCCTCTCTGGCGCGTGGTCTTATCGAACAAGAAGGGGTTCGTTACCGGTTGGGGCACGACGAGTTGGTGGGGCGCGAGGCGCTGGTTCGCCACTTGGCCGAGCAGGACACATTGCTGGTCAGCCGGATCCTCGACGACGCGATCGATGAAGGTGTGGTGCGTTCCAGCGGAGTCCAGTTGAGCTTTGGCGACGAAGAATTCGATGACCGCAGCGAGATGCTTGCAGAGTTGGTAGACGACGAAGACTTGCGCATCGAGTTCTACCGCGAATGGGTCGATCCGAAGGTCGACACCGTTGCCGTCAAGCTGTTTGTGAGTTTGGATCTGTCGATGGGGACGGACGAGCTGGGAGTGTGGAACAGCAACACGAGTTTCTATTACAAGAGGTACTTCGCGCCTTTTGGAAAACATTTCATGAGCTACGCGCGGAGGATCAGCCGGGAGCTCGGGTACGACTACAAGGACGTGTTGGTCAACGGCATCAGTCCAGAAGGTGGGATGAGCTGGGAGACCTTCGTGCCCGGTGAGATGTTGGTCAACAGCGAGCTGGTGCTCGAAGCGGGCACGCCGGCGCTCGCATTCGTGACCGTCAATGACGCCCGTTTTCAGGTCGACACCCCCCTGGACAAGCCGGACAAGTCTAACGCGCGAAATCTGGGAAGACAGATCCGCATGCTGGCGGGGATGTTTCACATGGCGTTCGAGGATCCGGAGCTTTTCCCCGATTTCAAGATGCGCTTGAAGGACAATCTGCGGACCCTTCGTGGACGAACCATGGTGTTTCCACGCCGCAGCATCGTGCCCGATCTTCCGCGGACTGGCGCGGTGGCTGCCGTGCGCAATGGCAAGAACAAGTCGTACAAGGGGGTGCGGGGCGAGTATTTCGAAGTGGTGGACAACACTGGCATGTTCTATCTGAACCGCATCCGGGTCCAGAAACTTCAGATCGAAGGGTACTACACCGATCCCATCAGCGGACAGATTACCTATGCTCCCGATCGCGGCATCCAGGGAGACTGGACCTATCCGATGTTGATCGAGATGGATTGGCGCGACAAGGAGTGGATGGTGATTCTCTTCCCTTGCGTGGCCTACAACTACTTCGATATCGTCGACCCTCGATACCTCACCAAGCTCACCCAGGTGAGTGTCTTCGACGAGGGCAACAGCCAGCCGGTGGAATATGGGTATACCATTGGCGAGGGACCTTCGTCCAAAGACGAGCCAGTGGGGGTGCTCTTCGCCCGACCCGGAGCTAATCTGAAAATGGGGTTCGGTGCGGGGCTTTCCGGATTCCGGTACCTATTGCTCAACTCGACCAGCGATACCGACACGGAGAAAGCCCAGGGCGAGGGATTCGAAATCAACCGCGAGACCTCCTTTGCACGCACGACCTTCCAGGCCTCCCAGGATATGTGGAGGCTGGACGAGGCGCGCATGCGCGAGCTCAAGAGTTTCGGAATCCGCAATCAGCGTCTCGAGAATCTGCACAACCGTTCCAAGGCGGAGTTCGACTCCGCCGCCGTCGCTCTCGAAGACCGGCGCTGGAGCAAATTCGTGCGGCACACCAGGGCGGCTATCGGACTCGAGTCCCGGGCATATCCAGACGTGCGGGCGACGCAAGACGACGTCGTCCGAGGTATCATCTTTTTCATGGCGTTGGTGCTGCCCTGCGCCTTTTTCACCGAGCGCCTGATCATTTCCGCGGCTACCATTCGCAACCAGATCATCGGTTTCGTGTCGATCTTCGCCGCTATCTGGGCCGTGCTCTCGCTCGTGCACCCGGCCTTTCAGCTCTCCAATCCGTTTGTAATTCTGTTGGCGTTTGTGATCATGACTCTGGCGATTCTGGTGATGTTTATCATATCGGGTCGCTTCAACGATCAGATGAAACGATTGCGAACCGAGGTGGCGGTTATCCACGATACCGACGTCAGCCGTTCCAGCGCCTCAATGACCGCGTTTGCGTTGGGAATCTCCAACATGAAACGCCGCAAGACCCGCACCGTCTTGACATTTCTAACGCTGCTGCTGCTGACCTTTACCGTCTTGTCCTTTACCTCGATTCAGACCAGTCTGCGATTCAACCAGATCGAGCGCGACAACGAAGGGCTCTACGAGGGCATTCTCATCCGCAGCAAGGCGTGGATACCGCTGGAGGAATCGGTGCTGGACTACGCCGCCAGCAACTTCGAGGCGCTGGCGACCGTCGCCCCCCGGTCGTGGTACAAGAACGACGAGAAGGCGCACATCAAGCTCAAGAACGGTCCCCACTCCCACAACGCCTTGGGGGTTCTCGGACTGACTCCGCAGGAGAAGAATGTCACCGGTCTAAATCAGGCCCTGGTCGCCGGGAGGTGGTTCGAGGAAGGGGACGAAAAGGTCTGCATCCTTCCCAACGATATGCTGGGTGTCGACAACCTCAATATCGATTTGGCCACCGTCGGAAATACCCAGATTCGAGTCTTTGGTGAGCAGTTCACGGTGATCGGCGTCATCGACTCCAAGAAGATGAAGGAGCTCAAGGACCTGGATGACGAGGTGATGACCCCCGCCGACTTCGCCGTCACCGGAGGGCAGGCGGTCGAGGAGATGGCAGAGGAAGAGGAGCGGGAGAAACAGGGGCTGGAAGACACCAAGGTCGTGGTGAAACCGTTCGTCCACCTGGAACCTGCCAATATCATCATCATCCCGTTTCGCACCCTCCGCAACGTAGGTAGCGGGAACCCCTTGCAATCGGTTGGCGTGCGATTCAAGGACGGAGTTGATGTGCTGGCCGAGATCAAGGAGTTCCTTTCCCGTTTGGCGGTCACCCTTTTTGCCGGCATTCGGGAGGGAGACAATGATTACATCAAGGTCTCCATCTACAGCTCCCTCGGCCTCACTTCCTTTTCCGGCCTGGCCAACCTCTTCATTCCGATTCTGATCGCCTCGTTAATCGTGCTAAATACCATGATGGGGTCGGTCTACGAGCGCTTCCGAGAGATCGGCATCTATTCGTCTGTCGGGCTCGCCCCGGGGCATATCGCCTGGCTCTTCATAGCCGAGTCGTGCGTCTACTCGGTGCTCGGAGTGGTGGCCGGTTATCTAGTCGGTCAGCTCGTGGGAAAGGTCTTGATCACCCTAGACCTGGTTTCAGGGCTCACCCTCAACTACTCCTCGCTCTCTGCCGTCATGTCATGCATGCTGGTGATGGCGGTGGTTATGCTTTCGACGATCTATCCGGCGCGCAAGGCCTCGCAGATGGCGGTGCCGGACGTCACCCGCAAGTGGAAGCTTCCGCCCCCAGACGGCGACGAGTGGAACTTCGATTTCCCCTTCACGGTGAGCGGCCACGAGGTTCTCGGTCTCAGCGTCTTTCTCATTGGGTACTTCGATTCCTACAGCGAAGAGTCGATTGGCACCTTCTATACGGATGGCGCCAAGCTGTCGCGTTTTTCCACGCCGAACGGAGACGGATATCTCATCGACATGAATATTTGGTTGGCTCCGTTCGATCTGGGCGTCAGTCAAAATGTAAAGTTCAAGGCAGCGCCCGAAGACGTACATAACATCTATACGGTCACTCTGCAGATCAGACGCCTGAGCGGAGAGGACGCATCATGGCGTCGGGTAAACCAGAGATTCATGAACGTAATTCGAAAGCAGTTTCTCATCTGGCGAACCGTCGATGCCGAAGCCAAGGAAATCTACGCAGGACAAGGCCGGGAAATGCTCGAAACGACCGCGGGAGTTACCACGTGACGGACAACTACAACGGTGTTCTCGCCGCCGGCGCGAACGACCAGGGAGCTTAGCAGGTGCTGGGACGCAATCGCGATTCGAAGAGAGATCCGAACGCGGAGCTAGAAGAATATCGGGCCCTGATGGAGGCGCCCACGGAGTTCGAGAATGGCTTCACCACCAAAGCCATTCTGGGGGTCCTCTTCGTTTCCTTCGTGATGGTTCCGGGCAACATGTACCTGAGCCTCATGATCGGCGGTTCACTGGGTGCCGCCGCCGAGTGGGTGACGATCATCCTCTTCGCGGAGGTCATCAAGCGGTCGTTTACGACGCTGAAACGACAGGAGACCTATCTCCTCTACTACGTCGCTGCGGCGTTGATTGCCGCCGAGAGCGGCACCTTCGACGGTTTGATGTACAACCAGTACCTGGTGCAGTCGCCGGCGGCAAAGCAGTTCGGCATAACCAAGCTCATCCCTCCCTGGGTAGCACCACCCCCGGATTCACCCGCCATCATCGCCCGGACCTTTCTGCACAGCGATTGGATCATGCCTATCGTGATTCTCGTTGCCGGTGTTCTGATCGCTCGCATCTCCTGGTTCACTGTTGCTTACGTCTTGTTCAGGATCAATTCCGACTACGAGCGCCTTCCATTTCCGTATGCTCCCGTAGCCGCTCAGGGCGCCATCGCTCTCGCCGAGAGTACTACCGGTGAAGACACCTGGCGCTGGAGGGTGTTCTCGACCGGTGCCATGATCGGTCTTGTTTTCGGTGCGGTGTACGTGGCGATTCCGGCAATCTCGGGAGCTCTGCTAACCGAACCGATCCAGCTCATCCCGATTCCCTGGGTCGATTTTACGCAGGTAACCGGCAACTTCATTCCCGCTACGCCTTTGGGTTTCACGGCGCACCTAGGCCCCATATTTACGGGAATGGTGATGCCGTTCTGGGGGGTCGTCGGAACCTTCCTGGGTATCGTGGGGGCGGCCATCGCGAATCCACTCTTACACGACGCAGGGTTCCTGACGCTATGGCGTCCTGGAATGGGATCCATCGACACCTTCTTCCTGAACCTGGTTGATTTCTGGCTGAGCTTCGGGATAGGAACCACCATTGCCATCGCTCTTATCGGTATCTACCAAGTTGCCCAGAGTGTGCGCACCGCCCGCGCGACGAGAGGGCAGAGTGGTGACATACGCAGCTTTGCGGCTCCCAAGGGGCGGGGTGATTTTCCAATCTGGGTGGCACTGGGCCTTTACGCCATCAGCGTTACGCTTCTGGTGATCATCGCCTCTCAATTCCTCCCCGGATTCGGCAATTTTCTGTGGTTTTTTCTGTTTTTCGGATTCATCTTTACGCCGTTCCAATCCTTCGTTAACGCCCGTCTCGTCGGTCTCGTGGGTCATGCGGTGGATATTCCGTTCTTGAAGGAAGTGACCTTGATCCTGTCCGGGTACAAAGGGGTCGAGATCTGGTTCGTACCCTTCCCTCTCGGCAACTACGGCACGCAGACGCAGAAGTTTCGTGAGATAGAACTCACCGGCACGACGTTTACCAGTATCATACGTGCCGAAGTATTTATGGTGCCTATCATTCTGACCTCCACGTTCCTCTACGGCTCGTATATCTGGAAGCTGGCTCCGATCCCCTCGTCTTCGTATCCGTACGCCCAGTTCGTCTGGCGCCTAAGGGCGTACCAGCAATGTCTGTTTATCACCGGAACCATGGCCAGCGAGATGAAGGTAGCCGACAATCGTGCCAACGCCTCGTGGACGCCGTCCAATCTGATCGAGCATGAGTGGTGGTACTGGCGGGTCCGCCTGGTCGATCAGGAATGGCTGGATTCCGAGGGCAAGAGGGGCAAGGTCGGCCCCTGGTCGAAGACAGAGTCGTTCTATACGCACTACGATTCCGGCGAGGCACGGGAGGTGCCCAAGCCTATTGAAGCGCCCACGGAAGATGAGGAGCCGGGCACCGTCATGCTCGTCCAGGATCTACCCAACTTGACGGTTCTGGGTCCACCAGATGGCGGCACGATGAGGGAGGCAAGGCCTCGTCTCGGCGCCGATGTTGCCGATGCGCTGCCCGCGGGTTGGTCGTACTACTTCGCCGCTGATACCGACCCCCTGTTCGCCAGCTCGTGGATACAGCGATCGACCGATGAACCCTGGCTGTTCCGCGCGCTCAAGCCGAATGTCATTGCAGTCGGAGCTGCATTCGGTCTGGGATCATATGTGTTACTCTCACTAGCCGGTCTTCCGATTCTTATTATATTCGGCGCTATTCGCTCGCTGACCTCGATGCCGCACCTGTTGGTCACGGAGTTTGTCGGCGCCCTGCTTGCGCGCTATTACTTCTGGAACCGATTCGGCAAACAGCAGTGGCGTCGTTATGCCCCGGTGCTTGCAGTCGGTTTCGCGTGTGGCATGGCGCTCATGGGCATGGCTTCGATTGCCATCGCGCTGATTCAGAAGTCGGTATCCGTCCTGATGTTCTGACCGCATGGCTTCGACGCAGGACCAGTGGTCGGATTTCGCCTGGCAGGGCCTGTACCTTAGTGTCCCCAGCGACTGGAATCTCGGACGCGTCACCGGTGACTATAAGAGCGGTTACGCGAGGTTGGACGACGCGGAGATCGTCCGTGCCGAGCTGGAGTGGCGCGATACAAAAGGTAGCTCCAAACGGCCTTCTCCCATCTCAAAGATTGTCGACCGCTACGTCGAGGGGCTCGAAAAGAAAGCCCGCAAGTCGGGAACTCCACTGACCGTCCAACGCCGCGCAAAATTTCTGAAAGACAAGACCTGGCTCGATCACAATGACTATGAAGCCTTTACGTGGGATGCCGATTTTCGCGCGTATAACCTTGCGCGAAGCTGTATCGAATGCGGGCGAATCGTATTGTTACGGGTCTTGTGCAGGCCCGATGAGCGTGCGGAGCCGCAGGTGGAGCGACTGTTTCGGTCGCTGCGCGATCATCCCGCTGACGAACACCTTTACTGGTCCGTGTTCGATTTCAATTTCCACACGCCGCGCGGATACGACCTGCAGAAGCAGGAGTTGAAATCGGGCCACATCCAGTTTTCGTTTCAGAAACGCAAGCTGGGCTGCCGGGTACAGAGATTGAGCATGGCCAGCATGTTGCTCAAGGATCGCTCGCTGAAGGATTGGTATCCGGAATTCTTTCGCAAGGATCTGCGCGACCTAAAGATCGAGATCTCGGAGACACAGGTTAAGGGGCACCCTGGACTACACGTGACCGGCAGACCGAGAAGCCGGTGGCGCCAGCTTCTGCGTCCGTTGCCATTCCTCAGCCCCAGACCTCGACAGTACATGGATAGTCGCGTCTGGATTTGTGCCGAAACCAATAAGATCTGTATCGTAGACCATCTATACCGGAAGAAGGAATCCTCCGGCGATATCACGGAGCAATTGGTGGATGGGTATCTTTGCCACTCGGAAGAGTCCGAAGCTGAGCCGCGAAGCAATGCTGAACTCGCGGCCGGCTCGCAATGAAGCTCTTGCCTGGGACGAAAACGACGATGGGGAGGTAGTGATCAAGGTGGAACGCCAGGAGAGTTTGCGCGTTCGCCTGATCTCGAAGGTTTTCTACATCCCCCAGGAGCGCAAAATAACCCTGGATGAGGTTGGTACCGAGGTCTGGCAGATGTGCAATGGAAAGACCTCAGTTGCTCAAATGATCGAACGACTGGGCAAGAAGTACCAACTCAATCGGAAGGAAGCCGAGGTGTCGTTGCTTTCTTATCTGAAGACGCTGGGGCAGAAGAGATTTGTTGGATTTCTCATAGAGGGCGACAAAGGCAAGACCGAGCGGGGAGATGCCAGCGGTAAGAAATGGGGATGAGAAGGGTGTGTAGTGCGCCCATCGTCTTCGAGGGGATGCCCAAATAGAAAACAGCCAGGCGCGAAACTTTCGCACCTGGCTGTAGTGTAAGTGTAGGTGTAGTACCGTTTATTACTGGAGCAGGGACAGTGCGGTTTGTGGAATGATATTTGCCTGCGCCAGCATTGAAGTCGCTGCCTGCGAGAGAATCTGTGCTCTCGTAAAGGCGGTTACTTCGGCTGCGATGTCAGCGTCGCTGATCGCAGCTTCCGAGTTCTGAATGTTCTCTATCTCGTTCTCGGTGAACGAAATGGTGAATGCCAAACGATTCATCCAGGCACCCAGATCGCCGCGCTGATTGGAGACCTTGTTAACGGCCTGGTCGATCTGGGTTATGGCGGATCGCGCCGAATCCAGGGTGGCTACGGAGGTCGGGGTGAGGTTCAGGATGTTGCCCGTCGCTTGCATATCATTGATGGTCACCTCGATACGGTTGTTGATGCCGTCGTCCGGTCCGACCTGGAACGAGCCGCCCGTGCCTTCGCCGACGATGATGGTTTGGTCGTTCAAGCTGCCGTCCTCGTAGCTGCCGGTCGCATTCTGCACGTTGTGTCCGGCAAGAGTGACCTGAATGCCGAGCCGATCGAAGTTGGCTACCACGGTGGTTCCGGTGGCAACCGCGTTGTTGCTATCCAAAAGCTGGCCCACGCGGATTGTCTGACTGACGATGCCGTTGCCTAACGTGATCTCGCTGTCGTTTGTTGTCGTACCATTGCCCGTGGCATTGCCGGCACCGTCATCGAGGAAGGTATAGGTGCCTGAGCTGGCACCCGAAACCTTGATATCGAGAACGCCGCTGGTGTTGCTTGCGGTTATGGTGCTGGACAGGGCGTCATCGACCTGATTCCCGAAACCGGTGAGCAAAACCTGGTCGTTGTAGGTGGTCGACAGCGAAATGCGGTCGATTTCCTGCGTCAACTGGGTATACTCAGCCTGGATCGAGTCCCTGTTGACATCGTTTATGGTACTGGAAGAGGATTGTACTGCGAGCTCGCGCATCCGGATCAACATGGCGCTGATCTCGTTTAGCGAACCCTCGGCAACCTGGAGCAAATTGCTGCCTTGCTCGGCGTTTAAGACGTTCATCTTCAGGCCGCTGATTTCGGCCCTCATGCCTTCTCGCACCGAAAGACCCGCTGCATCATCAGCTGCCCGGTTTATCCGCAAGCCCGAGGACAGGCGCTCGAGACGGACATTCAAGTCCCGGTTGTTGCTGCTGAGTCTGCGGCGTGCGTTCATGGCCGCAATGTTATTATTTACCCTTAATGGCATTAGAAACCTCCTTGTTTCTAATTAGTGTTTAGATTCTTCCTTGATCAGGCCAGGTGTGCGAACCCGGGGAGAAATGCCCTTTTGTTGAGGTGACTGTGTTACAAGAAAACTTGAATCAACGAATGCTCTTCGAAGACACCTCCTCCGTTCGGACGTATCTGTTTAAATTTCAACAATTTAAGCCTTATTCCAAATTTATGCTACTAAACGATATCAAATTAAAGTTCTAAAAATAACTCGTTATTACTTAGTATATCTATGCCGTGGGGGTATCCATTTAACCGGAGTTACCATATGTTCAGTGCATGGCGTATTCTCGCGCTGGCAAGCACTACCCGGGCTCGGTTGGCGAGTTTCAAGCCTGGTTTCGAACCGATGCGGACTGCCTGGACTACCTCGAATGGCTGCGGTGGCCCGACGGCTTCGTCTGTCCGAGTTGCGGCCACGAAGGCGGTTGGCGCTTGGGCGATGGCCGCTTCATGTGTCCGGCGTGTTCGACACGCAGTTCGGTGACGGCCGGTACGATCTTCGATCGGACGCGGACACCCTTGACGATATGGTACACCGCCTGCTGGCTGTTCGCCACCGGTAAAGACGGGATCTCGGCGTTGAGCTTGAAGCGAGTACTGGAGATCAGCTCCTACCAGACTGCCTGGGCCATGCTGCACCGCCTGCGGTCGGTGTTGGTACGTCCCGGTCGGGATCTGCTGAGCGGGACGGTACAGGTGGACGAGACCTACATCGGCGGCGCCGAGCCTGGGCTGGCCGGTGGCCGCGCTAGGGGCAAGAAGGTGCTGACCGGTATCGCAGTTGAGGTTCATGAGCCGAGAGGATTGGGGCGGTGCCGCATGTCGCCACTGGCCGATGCCTCTGCCGAGACCTTGCACGCGTTCGTGATGGATCACGTCGAGCCGGGCTCGACGATCATCACCGACGGGTGGCCCGCTTATCAGGGACTGGCTCAGCTCGGCTACGAGCACGATCGGCGCAGCCAGGGCGCGGCCCGCGCTCGGGGCGATGATCCCAACAAGCTGTTGCCCGCCGTGCACCGCGTTGTCTCACTGGCCAAGCGGTGGCTGCTGGGAACGCATCAAGGGGCCGCCGACAGTACCCACATGAGCCACTACCTCAACGAGTTCGTGTTCCGCTTCAATCGCCGCCGCTCCCGCAGCCGCGGCATGGTGTTTTATCGCGTGCTCGAGCTGGCCGTGGCCCACGAGCCGATGCGTTTCCAGGATCTCATTGCCAGCCGACGGCCGAGGAAGCTGCCCCCCGAGCCGCCCAAACGGCGAGGGCATCCCACGAGCCTGGAACGCCCAGGGGCAAACCGGCCGTGGCGGTCGGCGGCCGAACACTGATGGGGGTCGCGACGCACTCCGGTTAAATGGATACCCCCAATCTATGCCTAATATCGGTACAGGCTGAGTTTTCCTTTAGAAATTTCTGCGCCAGATGGAAACGCGAGAAGATCTCCGGTCGAAACAGGCGAACCCGAATTCAGCGTCGAGTCAGAGAGAACCGAATATTCTGCCGAAGCTGAAAGTCCGGCAGACAGCCATTTTCCTGTCCCATCTCCTGAATCCCGCCATGGTCGCCCTGGCGGTATTCATGGGGTTGGGTTGGTTCAGGGGCGGGATTTGGGGAGCGGCTGCGATCGGGGTCCTGGTCTATTGTATAATACCAGGCGTTGTGCTCATGGCTCTACGCGGTGTTGGGTATATCTCCGAACTGTATCCAGGTGAGCGGAGTCAGCGTTCGCCGCTATTGCTCCTGGGAGCCGGCTGCTATCTGTTGGGAATACCGGTGTTGGGTTTTTTCGGTGCGCCTGGAATCATGCTGGGGGCCGGGGCAGTATTCTGCGGCAACGCCCTGTTGGTGTGGCAGATCAATCGACGGTGGAAAATCAGTATCCACGCCGTCGGCGTCAGCGCCGGCATCGCAATTCTCATGTCGGG
Source organism: Candidatus Latescibacterota bacterium (assembly GCA_965217095.1). Classification (GTDB taxonomy): domain Bacteria; phylum Latescibacterota; class UBA2968; order UBA8231; family UBA8231; genus CAYNZV01. The sequence continues at coordinate 2,006,917 of OZ244235.1, read as the reverse complement.
GGGCGGGATCGGTCTCTGGCCTCTCGTATTGGCGTTGCCGGTGGTGGGTTGGTCCCGGTGGGCGCTGCAGTCTCATTCCCTCGGGCAACTCGCCTCGGGTGCCGTGGTAGGCAGCTGTTCAAGCTATCTAACCCTGGTGGTACTGCGCCATTTCCATTCCGAAGAAAGTTTCCTAACTTTTTTATTTACAATAATATGAGTGAGGTTATCAAGGGCCAGATAGAGGTCATAACCTTCCACAATCCCGAGAACGGGTACACCATCGCACGCCTCCTTCCCGAGGGACAACACGAACGTGTCACCGTAATCGGCACCATTCTGGATCCTCGGCAGGGCGACGGAATCTCAGTCGAGGGGGAGTGGGTTAATCATAAGCAGTACGGCCGCCAATTAAAGATAGATTCCTACACCCAAATAAAACCTTCAACCCTCGAGGGGATTCGCAAGTATCTGGGGTCGGGGTTGATTCGCGGTATAGGTCCGGTTTTCGCCGATCGCATCGTCGAGCAGTTTGGTGAGGAAACCCTGGAAATCATCGACACTCAGCCCAAAAAGCTTCTCGAGGTTCCAAATTTGGGCAAAAAGCGGGTAGAAAAGATAACAACAGCTTGGGAAGAGCAGCGCCACATGAAGGATGTAATGCTTTTCCTGCAATCGAACGGCGTGACGACCGGCTACGCGACGCGGATTTTTAAGAAATATGGATCGCGCACGATCGCCGTGGTCCAGGAAAACCCCTACAGGCTCGAGCGAGACATTGCGGGGATCGGATTTCAGATTGCCGACGGCATTGCCCAGAAAACCGGAATCGCCAAGAACGCCCCCCAAAGAATCCGGGCGGGAGTCCGCTATCTGCTGGAACAGGCGGCCGAGCAAGGGCACGTTTTTCTGCAACAGGAAGAGATGATCCTAAAGTGCTCAGAGATTTTGGAGGTCGATAAGGAGTTGATCCCGCCGGAACTCGAGGGGCTCGAAGCTGAGGAAGGCGTTTGTCGCGAACGGGAACGGTTCTACCTGCCACCTCTCTACAGGGCTGAAACGGGCGTAACACAGGCGATTCACAGGTTGTGCCGCGCCCCGGCGAAGCAGATCCCGCTTGCTCCACAACCGTCCACAACCGACGGTTTACAGCTGTCGAAAGGACAGCAGTCGGCGATCGACCTTGCGGCCCGGGAAAAGGTGCTGGTGCTCACCGGAGGTCCCGGGACCGGAAAAACAACCTTGACCAGGGAGCTCCTCGGGTTGTTCGAGCGGGCCAAACTCCGGGTCGCCCTGTGTTCTCCCACCGGCCGTGCCGCCAAGCGGCTTTCGGCGGCTACCGGCAGGGAGGCAAAGACGATTCACCGGTTGCTGGAATTCTCGGCCTCCGAACGCGGATTCAAGAAGGGTCTCAATGACAAGCTGGAGGCCGACGCGATTATCGTCGACGAAACCTCCATGATAGATCTGATGCTCATGAATGCCCTGTTGCGGGCGGTTCCCAACTCTGCCAGGCTGGTGCTCATCGGGGACGTCGACCAGCTCCCTTCAGTGGGACCTGGCAACGTGCTGCGGGACATCATCGAATCGACGACCGTTCCCGTGGTTCGACTGCAAGAGATCTTCCGGCAGGCCAGCGAAAGCAGGATCGTGGTGAACGCTCACCTCATCAACAGCGGGGAATCCCCGGACCTGAACAACATTGAGGGTTCGGATTTCTTCTTCGTCCAGGAGGACAAGCCGGAGCAGGTCGCCGATGCCATCGAGGACTTGTGTGCACGCCGGCTGCCTGCCCACAAAGGGTACGATCCGATGCGGGATATCCAGGTGCTCACACCGATGTATCGCGGTGAAACCGGCGCCGACAATCTCAATCTGCGGCTGCAACAGCGGTTGAATCCGACGGGAGAAGGTGTCGGACAGGGCGGGTACGAACTGCGGCAAGGTGATAAGGTGATGCAGGTTCGCAACGACTACGACAAGGGGGTCTTCAACGGCGATTCCGGCATTCTACAAAGGATCGACATCGAGGAACAGGAGGTTGACGTGCGGTTTGAGCAACTGGTGCGGTATGACCTGACCGACCTCCATCAGCTGCGCCTGGCGTACGCCATTAGCATACACCGCGCGCAGGGTTCTGAGTTCAAGGCGGTCGTGTTACCCCTCAGCACGCAGCATTTCGTCATGTTGCAACGCAACCTGCTTTATACCGCGGTGACTCGCGCCAGAGAGATCATCGTGATTGTCGGTACCAGAAAAGCGCTCAATCTCACCATTTCGAATGACGCGGTCGCCGCCCGCAATACGACCCTGGCCGATCGATTGCGCACCCTGGAGACGGCGGGGGAGCCGATATGATTAGGATTCTCTACAACTTCAGGCGTTTGAACACCCGTTCTGGAAGGCACTTGATCAACAACATTATATACCTCCAAAACCAGGGCGTGTAGAGGATGTCCCGTTTCTTCTCATAGGCGCAGAGGATATCTCGGGCAACTCGCTCCGGCGACGCGACCAGGAACAATCCTTCCAAATCCTCGGTCATGGGAGTATCGACGAACCCCGGTTTTACGGTCATGACGTGCACCTCCGTTGACGCGAGGCGGTTCCGCAGGCCCTGGAGAAAGATCGCAAGCCCGCCTTTGGCGGCGCCATACAGGTAGTTGCTCTGTCTGCCTCGGTCTCCCGCCACGGAGGAGATGCCAATTATGCCCCCGGTCGTTCCTCTCACGTCCAAATAGTTCGCGAACTCGCTCAATACCCGTGCGGCGCCCGTGAAGTTTGTCTCAATGATCCGCTCCAGTTCTTTTAGGTCGCCGCCGATCGCTTCCCGATGTTGACCCAGGTAACCAATGGCCAGAATCACTAGCCCGAAATCGCCAAACTTGGACTGCACTTCATCGGCAAGGCTGCTGTCACCCTGCGACGACAGGAGATCGAACTCCAGAAGGTCGATGCGTTGTCCAGTGTTCAAGTTCAAGTCACTGGCGAACGGCCGCAGATCGTTGCACCGGCGGGCGGCCAGAACGAGGTCGGAGCCCGTTCGCGCCAATCGGGTGGCGAGGGCTTGCGCGATGACTGACTTCGCGCCCAGAATCAAGGCTCGGTCGGTCATGAAATCCCCAATCTTATCGATTGCGCCGAGCGGAATAGGTTCGTTGGGTCGTATTTCTGTTTGATGGCCTTGAAGGTATCGACCTGCGGATACATGGCTTCGAAGTCATGCCGCTGCAGGACGGCATCTTTGGCCAGGTATACGCGGCCCCCGGCGGCTGAAATCTCCGCGTCCAAACGATGCAGGAAGGGTACGGTCACCCCTGACCGCAGCGGGAAATCCAAGGCGAGCGTATAACCTTCGATCGGAAAGGAAAGGAGTCCCCGCCCAGGTCCAAAGGTTTTGAGCACAGCCAGGAACGACGCATTGCCCTGGGATGCGATCTTGGCCATGATCTTCTCCATCACCAAACGCCCGCCTTCCTCCGGGACAACGAACTGATATTGGACAAACCCGTCGCGCCCGTACAGCCGATTCCAATGCCCTAAAGAGTCGAGGGGGTAGAAGAACGGATCATAATGAATGAACTGCTGATCCCGGTGACTCCCGTGTTTGAGGTAATACAATCTGTTGAATATCCGGACATTTCGTCCGTTCAGGACAAATTGAGGCAATGAGAATGGCACGGCGAGCCGCTGTGGACGATGTAATGCTAACTCTTCTCCCTGGAGTTCAGTCCGCGGGGTCGCATGATTCCCCAAGTGTACGATGCCTCTGCCGAGTCGTTTGCCGGCAGCAAGACAATCTACCCAGGCAACAGAATAGGCGTATTCAGCGGCCGTCTCTTTCAAGACATCACAGGTCTCCGCGAAGCATTTGGTTTTGATCGAACGCATGGAGATGTAAGCGGAGGAGATTTTCCGCAGCTGAAGCGTCGCGGCGTAGATAAATCCGGTCAGTCCCATGCCTCCGACGGTCGCTTCGAATAGATCGCTGTTTTCCTCTGCCGAGCAGCGTAGAACACGACCGTCTGCCAACACCATCTCCAGCTCTTGAACAAACCTCGCGATCGACCCATCCACATGATGATTCTTGCCGTGCACGTCCGCGGCAATACACCCTCCCAGGGTCGGGAATTTCGTGCCTGGCGTAACCGGCAGGAACCAGCCGCGTGGCACGCCAAAACACAAGATTTTCTCGAGCGTGGCGCCCGCCTCAACCCTTATCAGCCCCGTTGTTTCGTCAAACTCGAGAAGGTGATCGAGGGGGAGCGTCGATACCAGATTCTCGAAAATGCAGGCGTCGCCGTAACTCCTGCCGCTGCCCAGGGCCAGGAGCGGTGTGGCTTCCTGGGATCGCCGTACCAGGTCGCTCTGGAATCTGGCGCGTTCCACTCTTGCCGCCAATCGCGGAAATCTTCCCCATCCACTGACTTGCTTGAGAGTCATGGCAGCCGTGCGATCGTCGCCCGACTTGCGGTATCGGTTAGGTGGCAGAGAATGTTTGAACAACCAGGCATTGGGATGATGGGTGGACTAGAACGAGGAGTTCTACGTGGAATGGAGGGGCAGAGCTATGATAGGAATAGGCGAGGCCTGCGGCAAACTAGGCTTTCGTGGTTGCCGCATCGCCGAGGCCTTACATTTGGATACGCTTTTCCTCAAGGTGACTCCATCACATGAACACAAGCAGCCGTTCCGGGTAGCAACTATGCCGGTTGATCTCCGCTATCTCATCCTGAGCATTCTGGTTCTTACCGCCGGACCCCTCCTGCAATATTTGGCTCACCGGGTACCCCACCTGTTGAAGTCGGTAAACGTCGTCGTCTCCGTCGCGGTAGGTCTACTGATTCTACTCCACATCCTTCCGGACGTAATAGCGGATGGTGGCATGCTTGCCGTCGCCTGCGCCGCGGCGGGTCTGGCGGTTCCAGCGATGGTGGAGAGAAGGCTCCACCGCCTGGCTACGGGTGCCCACACAGCCGCCCTGCTGCTGGCGGTTGCAGGAATCACCCTTCACGGATTCATAGACGGTATCGCAATCGCAGCCCTTGCAGGCGTAGAGCCTTTGGAATCGTTGCCGCTTGCCGTGCTATTGCACCGGATTCCGGCTGGGATGGCCGCCTGGTTTCTGGTTTCCTCAAATCATGGCAAGCCGATGGCAGCTGTTGCATTGGGGGTGGTGGGCATCGCCACGGGCGCCGGGTTTCTGGCCGGAGACCTTCCTCTTGGCGAGGCGAGCGGACCCATGGTTACCTCTTTTCGGGCCCTGGTGGCGGGGTCGCTGTTGCATGTACTGCTGCATCGCACACATGGCCACGAACATGTCCACGATCATGGCTAGGCCGCCAGCCTGCTGACAGGACAGGGGGCGTTTGCAAGCCCATGGGCAAAAGTTATATTTCGTGGAACGCCCCTCTGATTCACCTCATCCCGTTGACACATGCCCTCTGAATCCGGCAAGGAAAAGCTTCTCGTTCAGGTGCTGCGGAAGATCCCGATCTTCAAGGGGCTCTCTCCCACGCATGTAAAGGCGATCCTGTCCCTGTGCAGTCACAGAACCTGCAAGCCGGAGGAGAAGATCTGCCAAAGCAACTCGCCCAGCGACGAGATGTATATTCTGCTCGCCGGTGAGCTGGTGGTCGTCACTGCGGAAGGGGTAAAGGTGGCGACCATTCTTCCGGTTACAACGGTCGGGGAGATGGGCGTCATTACTGGTGAACCTCGCTCCGCTACCGTGGAGGTCAGCAAGCCGAGCAACGTCTTTACGTTGCGCAAAACAACCTTCGACCACGCGATGAAGGAAGATCGGGAGATGCGGGCTACCGTCTATCGCAACATTATAGACGTGATGTCCTTAAAGCTGAACAACGACAATGTACGACTGCGGGACCATCAGATCGAACGCGATCAATTTCAAGGGCAGATCAGCGTTTTACAACGGCAGTTGGACCAGCAGGAGGCTCGCACCAGTGCGGCGGTCGAGCTCGCGGCGAACTACGGAGATCTCAGTCATGACGAAGTCGAGCTCCAGATCAACGACCAGGTCAAGGATCTAATTCCTCGCATACTTGTGGTGGACGACGAATCGGAGTTTCGCAAGCTCGTGAAGAGGGCATTGCCCTATTATCTGGTCCTCGAGGCCGACGACGGTCAGTCGGCGCTCGACGTCGTGCGCGAAGAGCAACTCAAGCTGGTTCTCACCGATATCCGCATGCCCAATATGGATGGATTCGCGCTGCTCACAAACCTACGTGGTCAGTTTCCGAGTCTGCCCGTGCTCGCCGTGTCTGGTTATGTCGATGCCGAGGAGATAAACAAACACGAATTCGACGGATTCATCGACAAGCCCGTTAGTCTGAAGCATCTGCAGACTGTGGTGGAGGAAATCATCAACAAGGACCAGTGAACCTGTTCCGCACTACCTGGCTTCACCTCCGCCAACACCGTCTTGCCCTTTTCGGTGCCTCCGTCGTTGGCGCTCTGCTGATCGTCGCTCTCCTGGCGCCCATTCTCGCACCTCACGATCCGCTGCGGCAAGATCTCTACAATCGCCTCCGGAGTCCCTCCATCACACATCCACTTGGCACGGATGATTTCGGCAGGGACATTCTGAGCCGGATCATATTCGGTTCGCGCATTTCTCTGCGTATCGGGCTCATATCCATCTCGGTCGCCTTGCTGGCCGGCTCTGCGATCGGACTCGTCGCCGGCTACAGGGGCGGTATAATCGACGCCTTGTCGATGCGTTTTATGGACATCCTTTTGGCGTTCCCCAGCATACTCCTTGCAATCGCGATCGTGGCGATCATCGGACCGGGCATAGAGAACGTGATGATAGCTGTCAGCATCGTGATGGTGCCCCAATTCGCCCGGCTCCTGCGGGCGTCCGCGCTATCGGTGCGGGAAATGGCGTATATCGAGGCAACCAGGGCCCTTGGCAGCGGCGACCTAAAGCTCATGCTGCGGGGCGTCTTACCCAATTGTCTGGCCCCGCTGATCGTACAGTCCACCCTGAGTCTCGGAACGGCGATGCTCGACGCCGCGGGCTTGAGCTTTCTCGGATTGGGTGCTCAACCTCCCACTCCTGAATGGGGGTCGATGTTGTCTGGCGGGCGCGAGCTTCTCTTGAAGGCTCCCTGGGTGATGGCATTTCCGGGAATGGCTATATTTATAGTTGTACTGGGCCTGAATCTTCTCGGCGACGGCCTTCGCGACGCATTGGATCCACGCCGGTTGATCTCAAGGAAATAGAACGGGATGTTCCGCGCTTCAAATATCGTCTTGGGTATTCTCTTACTACTGGGAAGCTGGGGGTGCGCCGCCAGGATTCCGCTTCTTTCCGGATCGGGGAGTCGGGAGGCGGAGCAGCGCCAGCGGGAGGCGATGCAATACTTCCTGAAAGCAAAGGTGTTCGAGGCCAAGAAGGATCACCACGGGGCTATCGTGGCGCTCAGAAACGCCGCGGATCTGGATCCGACGTCCGCAACGATATTCGCGCAGTTGGCGCGTAACTACGAGGCGATTCAGGACGACCGGATGGCGCTGAATTTCGCCGAGAGGGCACTGGACATCGACCCGGAGCGGGCGGATCTGCGCCGTATGCTTTTGCGGGTGTACCGGCGTACGGGTCAGAAGACGGAAGCGGCCAAGGAAATCGAAAAGTTGCTGGAGATGGAGCCGGCCAACTGGCGGCTCTACTTCAGGTTGGTCCATCTCTATCTGGAGACAAACCAGGGGAAGAAGATAGAGCCCCTCTTCGATCGCGCCTTGAAGCGGGTTGATACCCCTTCCGACGTGCGGGTCAACATCGCCTACGTCCTTTCTCGCAGCGGGAACCACAAGAAAGCGGAGCGCGTGTTTAGAGAGGTCGTGCGGGCTCACCCAGATGTGGAAAACGCGTGGTTGGGCTTGGCGGAGCTTCAGATCGCGCGTGGACAAAAGGAAGAAGGAGTAGCGCAGTACCGAAAGGCCGCCCGAGTTTTACCGGAAAGCAGCGTGTTTTATCACGAATTGGCGCGGCATATCGAGGGCGATTCTGAACTCGACCAGATCATGCGGGAAGAGGCCCCCCGCTTTCTGTATCGCCTCGGCATCGCGCTTTCCGAAGGGGGTAGGTTCAAAGACGCCGTGCGGGTGTTCGAGTACATAGTGGCGATGGAACCGCAAACGGTTGATGGGTGGTTGGATGTTGCCAGGTATTACATCTACAAGGAAGATTACGAGCGGCTCGACACGGTGATGGATCGGGCCGTCGGGGCGATGCCCGATAGCACCGAGATATTCCTGTTTTGGGGCACCGCATTGGAGCGTGCAAATCGTTATGAGGAGGCTATCCAAGTCTACATCCGGGGGCTCGAAAAGCATCCGGAAGAGATTGAGCTACACCTGTTCTGGGGACTGGCGCTCGAGCAGCAGCGGCGCTGGCCCGAGGCGCTTACCGTGTACAGAAGGGCTCTCGATATAGATCCGCAAAGTCCCGACTTCCATCTCCGATGGGGCATCGTGCTGACCAAACAAAATCGGTGGGAGGAAGCCCTGGAACGATACGCCCGCGCGGCGGAGTTGGACTCGCTCTCAGCCGACCTGTTTCTACACTGGGGACTGGCTCTGCAACGCCTCAAGAGGTGGGAAGGAGCGGTCACCAAACTCGAGAGGGCTTCCGAGCTGGACGCCGACGATACCCGGGGATTGTTCTACCTGGGAAGCTGTTTCGAACTGGCGTCTCGTGAGACCGGGCGTTCCGACTACTTCGACGCGGCTGTAGAAACCTTTGAACGGCTGCTCCGCATTGATCCTCAAGATGCGTATGCTCTGAACTACCTCGGCTACATGTTTGCCGACGTCGGCACTCACCTGGATAAGGCGGTTGAGTTGCTTACGCGGGCGGTCTCGCTCGATCCCGACAACAGCGCGTTTCTCGACAGCTTGGGCTGGGCATATTTTCGTTTAGGAAATGTCGAGCGGGCATACCACTTTATGGCGCAGGCGCTGAGCGAGATGGCAGCGGAAGAGGAGCATGAAGCCAGCGCCGCCGATCAGGCGATTATCTTCGACCACGCGGGAGATATTGCGCACGCCCTGGGCGATCTCTCTCAAGCCGTGACTCACTGGACGCGAGCCCTCGAGCTTGCGCCGGAGAATCAGGATCTCAAACACAAGCTCGTCATTCAAGCACCTTGAATCGGTTCGCCTGACTGCATTTAGTTGCCTTGCTCTGGCGATCGGCTGCGGGCAGCCTGCGCTTTTGTTTTTTAAACACTGGGAACCGAACGACGATCTGGCAACACTCCTCTCCGCTCATCACAAACAGTTTGCCGAGATCGAGGATCTGAAGCTGCGAGCCCAAGTCTCGTTGCGTGTGGAAGGGCGTGACGAGCAGGCGACGGCACTCTTGCTCTATGCCAAGCCGGACATGTTTCGATTCGACGTGCGCGGTCCGCTATTTTCGCATATTCTGACCGCTGTGATGCATGACGATTCGCTCACTGTAATAACGCGCGAAGGTAGTTGGAAGGGCGACCCGAATACATCTCTGCACAGAATGATCGGTATCGATTTGGGCGGATACGATTTGGGCTACTTGTTGCTCGGTGTCGTGCAACCCTCGCGGATCGATTCCAACCGTTCGGTGGCCTACCCGAGGGCAGACCGCGCCATCGTACCGATCGCACACCCAGAAGCCTTCAGAACCGTGACCGTCGATCTGTTTCGCGGATTTATCGTTGCAGAGCGGTTCGAGTCGCCACAGGCGAGCTGGCATCGGGAAATGACCGCATACCGACGGGTGGACGATTCGTATTTTCCCGGCAAGATGTCTATACGGCAAGGCGACAACCATCTCCAGCTGGAGTACGGAGAGATTTATCTCAATGGAGGCATCCCCCGGGAGGAGTTTCTGCGGGGAATACCGCTGGCGGCGGCGCGAGTGGGGGAGACCGACTGATCGCCGGTTATTCGCTGTATTTAATACGCGGATCCAGCCAGGCATACAGGACATCCGCCGCGAGGTTGATCAAGATGAACAGGGTCGCCAGAAACAGCACGCCCCCCTGCACGGCGCGAAAGTCCCTGGCCTGAACTGCGAGGAACAACCAGCGGCCGAGGCCGGGCCAGGCGAATATGGTCTCGGTGAGGATCGCTCCTCCCAGCAGATATCCGAATTGCAGTGCCAGGACGGTCAACGACGGAATGTACGCGTTCTTCATAGCATGGCGGATCAACACCACGCCTGCAGACAGGCCCTTCGACCGTGCCGTCCGTATGTAATCCTCACCCAGCACCTCTAGCAGGCTGGCCCTCGTCATCCTGGCGATCACCGCCATCGGCACCGTGCTGAGCGTAAAGGCGGGAAGGACTAGGTGCCACATCGCATCCGCCAGTCCTCTCCAGTTGTTCGCAAGAACAGCGTCGAGTAGGTAGAAGTTGGAGCGCGGCTCGACGAAGATATGGGGACTGATCCTTCCCGAGATCGGAAACGCCGGCAGGTAAACCGCCAAGAGCAGCATTAGCATCAAGCCGAGCCAGAATATGGGCACGGAGATTCCTGCCGTGGCAACGGCCATGCTGAGATAGTCCAAAAAACGCGCTCTGCGGGCTGCGGCCAACATGCCAGCGAGGGTGCCGCCGACGGTGGCCAGAATCATACTGCTGAATGTGAGCTCGCACGTTGCCGGGAAACGCTGCAGGATCTCGGTGGAGATCCTTTCATGGGTGCGGATTGAACGGCCCAGGTCCCCCTGCATCAGACCGCCGAAGAATCTACCGAACTGGACGTACCACGGCTGATCCAGTCCCATCTCCTGTCGCAGGGCCGCAAGTGTTTCGGCGTTGGCTCGCTCTCCTAGCATTACCTGGGCGGGATCGCCCGGCACGAGGTAAATCATCAGGAAGACAAGCAGGGAAATGCACAGCAGCGTTGGCACCAGTATGGCCAATCGCCGCAAAATGTAGGTGAGCATGGACTAGCAAAGCCGTGAGGTCGAATTCTTAGAATTCAACCCACGTCCCTGCGCGGGCAGCGGCCGGCCCTTGCAGCCGATCTCTGCGTGAGGCCGAATCATTTGATTCGGCCCCTCGTCCCTGAGGTGTGCGATCGCCGCATCTCTCTGATGCGTCTCACTCGCATGCCTTGGTCTCGCCTGCAATTCCACGGCCTCGCTATCCAAAGTGCCTTTCACCACGGGCCGTGAGGCCCTAAGGCGCGAAGTGCACGTTTTGAAACCACTTGCTTCCAGTGGGGTGCAGCGCGAATCCCCGGACAACCTTTTGGAAGGCTGCGGTTTGGGTGGCGTGAACTAGAGGTACCCATGGAACGTCGTGGTGGACCAGCTCCTGGGCGCGGAGGTATAAGACCTCACGCTCTGCCTGGGATGGCATTTGGCGGGCGCGAACGAGAATTTCGTGCAGCTCATCGCTACGGTAGAAGGCGATGTTTTGCGCAGGCTTCTCCGCGGCGGTTTTGTCCAACAAGACAAACAGAAAGTTATCCGGATCGCCGTTATCTCCGGTCCACCCCAAAAGAGCCATCGAATGTTCGCCAGCGAACACCTTGTCGAGGTAGGTTCCCCACTCCCATTGGACGATCTTGCAGCGGATGCCCACCTTGCTCAAATCGGATTGCAGCGCCTGCGCGATCTTGCCTGGTTGCGGCATGTACGGTCGCGGAACTGGCATCGCCCATAGCTCCGTTTCGAAACCGTCGGGGTATCCGGCCTCGGCGAGGAGCTCTCGCGCCCTCACCGAGTCGTGCGGGTAGGCTTCGATCGCATGGTTGTAGCCCCACATGGTGGGAGGTATCGGATTCTTGGCCGGCGTCGCCAACCCTTGGTAGAAATTCGCTACCAGTGAATGCTTGTCGATTGCGTGGTTGATGGCCAGGCGAACTAGTCGATTGTCGAACGGCGGACGCTCCATGTTCATCGCCAGATAGCCGGTGTTCATGCCTGCCTGCTCGAGAAGCTGCAGCTGCGGATTCTGGCGAATCTCGTCGATGAATTCGGGGCTCAGGTTGTCCAGGCCGTGAATGGCGCCGGTCTTGAGCTCCAGGTACCGCACCGAAGCATCCTGAATCGGCTTGAATATCAACCTCTGGAGTTCGGGAACAGGTCCCCAATAGCTCTCGTTTCGTTGCAGCACGAGCCGCTCATCTTTGCGCCACTCGACGAAACGAAATGGCCCCGTGCCCACGGGGTTCTTGAAGAAGTCGTCTCCGTGCCGCCGCACCGCTGTCGGGCTTACCGCTGCGGCAAAGTTCATTGCCAGGTTGGAGAGGAACGGAGCATTGGGCTGGCTGAGAGAGATCACCAGGGTGCTGTCGTCGGGAGCAGCGATCTGCTCGACGATCGTGTCCATGCCCATATCCTTCCAGTATTTGAACGCCCCCTCCACGTCGTGATAAGGATGATCCTTGACGAACTGTCTGTCTAGGGAAAACTTCATCGCCGCGGCATCGAATGCGGTGCCGTCGTGGAACCGGACACCGGAGCGCAACCGAAAGGTCCAGACCAGGCGGTCGGAGGAAACCTCCCAGGAAGTGGCAAGAAGCGGCTCTACGGATGTGTTTTCAGGGGCGTATTGGACCAGCGTTTCATAGATGTTGTCGCAAACCTTGAACGACTCGCCATCGTTTTCGAGAGCAGGATCGAGGCCGATCGAATCCGACCCGCGGCCAAAGATCAGCACGTCGGCAGGTGGGGTGTCGCACCCCGCAAGTGCCGCCACGAAAAAGGCGGTTAAACCGTAGATTAGGGATTGCAAAGCGCTATTGTTCGGCGGCAGCTTGAGCCGCAGCCTGGGCGGCGGAATGGGTTTCGCGCAAACGCTCCATGACGAGGGCGCGCCGTTCTTCCTTCAGCAGCTGCAGCCATCGACTCATGGTGCGCAACTCCGTTCCAGGCTCGATGTTGTAGATCAAGCGCAGCCATTTCCTGAAGGTCGCAGGGTCGTCGCCGATGGGTGGCAGCTTCTTCGTGCGAGGCTGATACAACCGGCGACAATCCTCAGTGGAGATCCATGCTTCTCTGGCGCTGCCGATGTCCCGTAAATAGAACGAGCCACTCTCCCATTCGGTGCTGCGAGTGAAAAGAGAGATCCGTTTTCCCCAAAGAATGAACTGATCCTCGAAGGTGATCGGGTAGACGCCGACGCGGTCATTGCGGTAGCGCGCCGGATCGTAGCGAACAACTATGTCGTAAGAAGAGGAGGTGTCGGCGTAGGGATTGTAAAAGACCTTGGCGTCGACGAGTACCTGCAGGTAGGCCTCTTCCTTGGGGCCGGCCAGTGCCTTCTGAAGACTCTCCACGGCGATCTTCAGCTCCTCCTCCGTCATTCCGCCAACATGCTCCTGTCCGAAGCCTGCCGACAGCGAAATCAAAAAAATCAGGAGAGTGGTTAACCCAACTTGCGCACGGGACAATCTCGAACCCTCCTCAATCTGCGAAAGCGGAGTCGAAGGCAACGGCGGAGGGTTCGAAATCGGCCTCCTTTACATAGGCACACGATTCGGCCGCGCCATGCTCTCTATCCATGCCGCTGTCTTCCCACTCGATGGAAAGCGGCCCGGAATAGTTGATCCGGTTCAAGGCGCGAATGATTTCCTCGAAATCGATTCTACCGCGCCCCACTGATCTGAAGTCCCAAAATCGTCGGCGATCTCCGAAATCGAGATGACCGCCAAACACACCCGCTTCCGTGGGCGAGTTGGCCCAGGTCACGTCCTTCATGTGAACGTGAAAAATGCGCTCGCCGAACCTGTACAAAAACTCGACGTAATCAACTCCCTGGTACCCCAAGTGGCTCGGATCGTAGTTGAATCCGAAGGCGGGGTGTCCGCCAATTGCCTCGATGGCGCGTTCTGCTGACGCGATGTCGAAGGCGATTTCAGTGGGATGTACCTCCAGCGCGAAGCGGATGCCGCGACTTTGAAATTCATCCAGAATTGGCCGCCAACGTTCGGAAAAGTCACGGAACCCGTTGTCGATCATGGCTGGCGGGACAGGTGGGAACGAGTAGAGCAGGTGCCAAATGGAGGATCCGGTAAAGCCGTTGACGACTTCCACCCCCAGGTGTTTGGCCGCCTCCGCCGTTGCTACCATCTCGTACGCGGCTCGTTGTCGGACGCCTTCGGGGTCACCATCGCCCCAGACATATCCGGGCAGAATCGCTTTGTGACGCTCATCGATATTGTCGCAGACAGCCTGACCCGCAAGGTGATTCGAGATCGAATACAGCTGCAGGTTATGTGCCTCCAGGAGTTGGCGTCTCGCTTGGCAGTAGGCGGCATCTGCCTTATCGACCTCGAAATGGTCACCCCAACAACCCAGTTCCAACCCGTCGAAGCCGAACGAGATTGCTTTCTGGCACATGGTCTCGATATCGAGATCGGCCCATTGCCCTGTAAACAACGTCACCGGTCTAGACATGTGAACTCCTTTCGTGTACGGATGCGCGCCCGCAAGAGCCTCAACGTTGGAGCGACTTCTCCCGTCTCAAATCGATGTCGAATATGCGGATGAAACGGCCGCGAAATTCGCCGACGAGCTCGACGATTCCATCGTTGTCCACGTCGAGCACCCCCATCTTGTCGCCGAAGTGCGCAGGAGATTGCCACTCGAGATCGTGAAAGGCGGCGTCGAAGACGAACCCGTCGTTGAGCACGATCTCTCGTTCATCGTCGCCGTCGACATCGGCAATCAAAAGCTCGGTGGCAGTGATGTTGTCCTGGTCGCTACGCCATTCCTCGAACTGGTCGCGACCGTCGTAGATAATGAGCCGGCCGTCGGCGCAGAAGATAAGCTCCGGTTGTGGATCGTCGTCTACGTTCTGTGCCGTCAGCGCGGTTATCCGCTCGTACTCCGACGGCGGGTTGCTCCACTTGATGGTATAGGACTCGACGTCGAGATAATGAAATCTGCCCGTGTCGGTGTAGATGACGACTTCTTCTTTCGAATCGTTGTCCATGTCGATCACCTCGAGACCGCCAATGGCACCTTCAAGGTACTCGCTGACCCAAATCTCCTCGAACCCCACCTCGCGCTGCTCGAAAACCCTGACGAAACCGTTAATATCGCCCAGGATCATTCTGGGTTGGCGTCCTTCGATCGCAGGCAGCATCCGTAGAAGATCGAAACTCTCGATAGGGGCTTCCGCTTTGAGGTTCGAGCTACACAAGGCCAAAGCACACAGGGCGCTCGTCACCGCCCATCTTGAAATCGGGTTCATTGAACGTCATCCTCCGGAATAGCGCTGCGGGCTGCCGAGAACACAGATAAGATAGGCACCCTCTTTTCTTTGGCAACGCGAAGGCAGTCGTCGTACTCGGGTGCAAATCTGCGTCTTCCATCGAACTCGCTGACCTTCACCCTGATCGGCCCGAATTTCGTCGATACGGTTTCCGATCGGCGGTGGATCTTTTTTCGGTCAACAGGATAGTGCCTGACGCCGAGGGTGGTGGTTTCTCGGAGAATAGCGCCGGCGACGTTGTCCAACTGAGCGCTGTCCACGAGCACGGAAAGGAGCTGTCCCGGTCGGCCCTTCTTCATGAGAACGGGAGTGACGAAAACATCTTTGGCGCCACGATCAAGAAGGATATCAAACAAGTAGCCGAATATCTCCGGATTCATGTCGTCGATGTTTGCCTCGACCATCAAACACTGGTCGCTTTGAGGGCGTTCGGAACACTCGCCGACGCGAACGCGCAGCAGATTGGGCAACTCATCCAATTCTCGCTTGCCACATCCGTAACCGACCCGATCCTGAACGAAGGCTGGTACCGAACCAAAATCCTCTGCGAGGGTTGTTATCAACGCGGCGCCGGTTGGTGTCACCAATTCCGCTGCAATATCGGTTTGTTCCGCGGGCACATCCTTGCACAGCTCGACAACGGCGGGCACTGGAACAGGCATTTTCCCGTGGCTGCAGGTCACAAATCCAGTGCCGAAGCGAAGCCTCGAAGAGTAGACGCGGTCGATGCCCAGAGATGAAAGCGCGATGATCGAGCCCACAACGTCAACAATTGCGTCCAGGGCGCCTACTTCATGGAGGTGGACCTGCTCCAACGGAATGCCGTGAACTCGGGATTCCGCGGCGGCCAGCCGTTGAAAGACCTCCACGGACCGGCGTTTTTCGTTGCTGGCAAGATCGCTCTTTTCGATGATCCCAACGATCTCGGGGAGGTGGTGCCCGGAATGCCCGTCGTCGAGATGCTCCCGGTCCTCGACGATCGGTTTGCCGGAGACGAGAACATCGACGGCTGTGGCGGCGATAGAGTTCCGGGTGGTTCGCCGGGTCTGCAGTCCGACTCCAGCGATATCGAGCTTGTCGATGGCGGCGGAAACCTCAGCGATATCGGCACCGGCATCGAGCAGGGCGCCAAGGGTCATGTCGCCGCTAATGCCAGAGAAACACTCGAAATAGGCGATTCTCATGCGGTCGAGGGTTTCGGTCTGAATTCGGCCCGTCGCCTCCTCCAGTCGAACTCCTCGTCAAAATCGAAAACCCCGGAAAAGTCTTCGATGTTATCGTTTTCTGTCTTGCTCATGAGGTTTGCGTCGACGAGGTTGAAAACGATGGTGCCGAAATCGCGGGTGCAGGTCACGCCCCAGTGGTGGAATACCGAGCGCGTGAGGGGTCCGAACTGGTCCAACGCAAAAGAGCTGATTCCGGAGAGCAATTCCTTCCCCGAGACATGTCGCCGGTCTTTGGGCAGATCCGTCTTGCCCATCGACTCCACCGTGTGTTGCAAGGCGTCGAAAACAAAGAGGTACGCTTCCTTGCGAAAGCGTCCGTCGGCGTCGACGACCTTTTCGATGTCCTCGAGGAAATCGCGTTCCATTATTGGAGAAACACAACGCCACCTGGCAACCGCTGTCAAGCCGTCGCCAGGGCAAAGCAGGTGTTGTTCAGATGCCCGAAGCCAACACAGTTTGCGTCGATTGGTAGCGTGACCTGGCTTCCAAAAGTTCCAGCAATCGATCGTGTTGATCGACGAAGGCGCCCCGGTGGTTATCGGCCAGCGGCGTACCCTTGATGCCGCGATTGACACTGCCCGGATCTAGATGCCTGCCACGCTTGATCAGCTCGTAGTGAAGATGCGGACCGGTGGCTCGTCCCGTGGCTCCCACCAGACCGATGGTATCGTACTGGTCCACCGACTGTCCCGCTCGAACCTTGACTCTGCTCAAATGGGCAAACCTGGTGCGGTAGCCGTTGGGATGCTCGATTTCGACCATTTTGCCATAGCTCCCTTTCCAGCCTGCGTGGACCACTTTGCCTCTCGCTGTGGCCCAAACGGGAGTACCTCGGCGGGCAGCGTAGTCGGTGCCGAGGTGAGGGATCGTTTTCTTCAGAATGGGGTGAAAGCGTCGCCGGTTGAAGCGCGAGCTTATGCGGCGGAATGAAAGCGGCTTCAGAAGGAACGGGCGGCGCAATGCGTTGCCGCCGTCGTCGTAAAAGCGGGCTCGGCCATCTCCGTTATCGAAGCTCACTGCCGTCTTGGATACCTGCTCGCCTTCGTAGCGGGCAAGCCGCACGTCTCCGTAGCGAACAAAACGGTCATCCTGATAGAGCTTCTCGAACACGACGCCCAGGCGATCTCCTTCCCGTGGATCCTTCTGGAAATCAATTACTGCCCCAAATATTTTGTCTGCCAGGAGATCGGTCAATACGTCGCTTTCCCCGGCTCGATTCATGGCGTTGGACAGATTGTCGGCGATTACTATTTCCAATACTACAGTCCTGCGTTCCAGCGGAAGACTGAGGCGGCGCCCGTGCAGACCGTTCCCATTCCGCTCGACGAGGATCGGTTTTTCCGGTTGTGAATGAGAGACGTATCTGAATTCGTGAAGCTGGCCGCTCATGTCGGCGGTCAATATATAGTTGTCCCGTGGCCTCGAGCGGTTCTTGGCGTCGAAAACCTTTCCGAGCGCCTGGGTCAACTGTGCGATCTGAAGCTCGGGAACGCCGTGCTGTTTCAGCGAGCTGTAGATGGAGTCGTCGCGTCGAAGCGTATCGCGAATTACCCTCACGCTGGGATCCCGAATCACCGCTTTGGGTTGGGCCGGCAGCGGACCAACGAACCCGAATCCGGTGGAGTCTTCAACCAGCGTAACCAGGGTGTGGGGGCCCGCCTGACGTGCCAGGCTGCGTTGACTGAGGATTTCGAACCGGAGCCCCATCAGCACGAGAACGGAGACGATGCTGGCCCAGAACCAGGCTGCCGATGGGAGGCTGGTTTTCAAGTTTAGAGCGTGCTGGTAAGTGACTTGAAGGGTGGAAGGTCGACGCTCGGCGGACCCAGAGCAGACCTACCGAATTCTTCGCAAGATGTTTATTATAATAAACCTACGGCACTCTTCCGTCAAGCGGATTCGCACCGATGCACGACATGAGCGACCCCGAAATCGTCGATCTAAAAGACCTGCTCCCCGAGGAGCTGACCGCCCTCGTCGAAGGGCTCGGGCATGAGCAGTACCGCGCTCGACAGCTCATGTCCTGGGTACATGTGCGTGGCACCACCGATCTAGACGAGATGACCGATCTATCGAAATCGTTTCGAGAGCAACTCAAACAGCGGGTTCAGGTGACCGGCTTGCGTCTTACTTCGACGGTCAGCTCCGCCGCAGACCGCGCGACGAAGTTCCTTTTTCAATTGCCGGACGGTTTGCACGTGGAGTCCGTACTGATGCGGGAGGGGCAGCGCGTCACCGCGTGTCTCTCTTCGCAGGTCGGCTGTCCCTTAGGTTGCACGTTTTGTGCCACCGCCAAGATGGGGTTCGTGCGCAATCTGCGTTCGGCCGAAATCGTGGATCAGCTAATACAGATGCAACGTCAGGCGCTGGAGCAGCACGGCCGCGTTACGAACGTGGTGATGATGGGGATGGGTGAGCCATTGCTCAACTACGACGCCCTCGTGAGATCCTTGCGGATAATGCGGCAGGAACAGGGTCTGGCAATCGGTGGCCGCAAAACAACCGTGTCGACCGCCGGCTATGTCCCTGGCATTCGTAGGCTGGCGCGCGAGGGCCTCAATGTTGGTCTCGCCATTTCCTTGAACGGAACGACTGACCCACAGAGAAGCGCCATCATGCCGATAAACCGGAAGTTCGATATCGATCAGCTTATCTCTGCCGCCGGGGAGTACTTCGATCTGACCGGACGAAGGGTCACCTTCGAGTATGTTTTGATGGAAGGTTTGACCGATGCGGATGCGGACGCCGCTCGTCTCGCTGGGATCAGCCGCCGAGTTCCCTGCAAGATAAACCTGATACCGTACAACCCGTTCGATCCTGCCGACGATTACCATCGGCCGACGCCGGATAGAATTCGATTGTTCCGAGATATTCTCTCAGGATCCACGCGAGTGGCCGTCACCATCCGCGAAAGCAAGGGAAGAGATGTCTTGGCCGCTTGTGGCCAGCTCTACCACCGAAACCAACAGGCTCAAAGCGGGGCGAGCGATAGCGGGGCGGCCGGGTGCAATTCCGCGGCCACCTAGTAGGGGGATCTGTTGCCGGCGTTGCGTTCGCCGAGCTCGCAGTTCAAACCGGAAACATCGGCCCTTATGATTTCGGCATTTGGGGGCAGCTCTTCGTGCTAACGCTTTTCTTCTCACTCTTTCCCGACTTTGATACGTCCTCCATACCCCAACGGTGGTTCTTCCGCGCTGTCCTGTCTTCGATGCTTGTCTTGGTTTGGGTTGACCGCTACAGGCTTGCAGCGCTACTCGGAGTGGTAGCCTTACTTCCGGTCATCGATCATCACAGGGGTTGGACCCACTGGCGCTTGGCGCCCTTGCTGGTGCCGACCCTGCTGTTCCTGTTGTTCGGTTTTTGGAACTTTACCGCGGCCGATGGGTTATTGCGGGACGGATTTCAATTCGTCTTGGGCAACAAGATATATCTGATTGCTTGCGTGGTGGGCTGGTACGTCCATCTGGTGCTGGACGGGTATTTCAAGCTGTTTCCGACGGACAGAGACCATCGCTGATGGAAAGGCGCCGTGTTAGACGGATAGCAGGTCACTCGCTCGCATCTTCATCCTCGCCGACCGACTGTTCCTTTTTTTTCGCCATGAACTGCTTGACCTTGGAGAGGGCCTCCGGCACAAATTGGGCGAGCTGCCCCAAACCGCCCTCCTTGTCGCCGATGGGCAGAATCTGGGTCTTGCCGTCGGGATGCACTACCACGAAAGCGATCGGCTCCACTGAGGCGCCGCCACCCGTGCCGCTTTGACCCTTGCCCCCTTCGGAACCGCCACCTGCTCCGAATCCGAAAGAAATCTTCGATACAGGAATAAGCGTAACCTCGCCAGCTTCCACGGGCTCGCCGACAATAGTCTCTGTTTTCACCATGCGGTGGAGTTCACCGAGCACGCGTTCGATCAGGCTTTCAAGGGGTGCCGTCATCTGAGTTTCTCCGGTTTGATGCGGTGTGCTACTTGTCGGATCCGGCGCATCTTTCCGCCAGCGAATCGCGCCACGTAGCGATAGGCGACGATACATGCAAACTGCAGCAAAGAAAGCAGGGCGTACCCGTGGTGCAGATGCAGGGCGAGACTGAGCTGACCCTTGAGCCCACTCCTGGTGAACTCGGGATGCATCGATACCGAGAGCGGAGCAATATCCCAACCATTTATTGCGTGGAGGTACCCGCACAGCGAACCGGTGGATGCTGGATTTGCCAGACCGAAAGAGCCGTTGACGGCCAACCTGTGCAACGAGATGGATTTCGGTAGCCGACGCACCAGCCGAACACCGGGTGCTGCCAGCAAATCCGCCAAAAACCGAAATTGATTTACCACTTCTCGAGCACTCTTTTTCGGTTTTTCCGGTTTCTCAACGGCTTCCTTTTTCGGTTTCTTCGGTCCTGCGGTCAGGCGCAGTCTAGGTTTGGCGATGCTGATGCCGCACAAAAGCGGTCGAATAAGCCAACTCGGCGACTCCCGCTGGACCTCTATCCCGGCCAGTCCGCGAAAAAATGCCCAGCGAAGGTCGAACTCGAGGGGGGCCTCGAAATCTTGCCGCCGAATCTGCAACGCGACCCTAATTGGCAGCAAGAAGAAGGCGATGAAAACCCCCAAAAGACTATAAACGACGTAATCTGACAAATTTTCGGCCCGTAAGACGTGGAGTTTGGACGTGACGCTGGGACCTTTTCAATAACGTATTCGATTACCCGAAGCCAAGTCAAGACAGGTCTCGGCAACGCCGGTGAAACGGCGGCCATCGCGGCCAGAAATGCCTTGACAGCTAGGCTTATTTGTGTTAAGGTTCGACTGTTGCAAGTGTAAGTGTCTTATACAGTTTCGGCGGATTTTCGAAGCTGAAAAACAATGTTTTTTCGACCTGAAGTTGGCGAAACTGACCGGTATCGTTCTGGGCCTTTGGCTGGCAATATTCGGGGTAGCCGGCGGCGCTTGGGCGAACTCGGAACCCGCCGAGGTTGATGCTCGCAACGGGAGTGGTCTCACCGACCTGCAGCTCTTCAGCCGTGCTGTCCAGGCGGTTGTGAGCGAGCTATTGGATGAGCTTCCGGACCAGGTCGGGAAGGGGATTGTGCTGTTGCCCGACGAGCGCCAGGCACAGAATTGGATCGCCGAAGACGCGCTCGCTCGGGAGGCTCTGCGTCGCCATATTCCGGTTGTATTCAAGCGACCTGAGGAAAATGAGGGGGCGTGGAGGTTGTACTACCGCATGGTCGATCCGCAGGTGGTGTATGAACCCCAAAAGCCGAGGTGGCTCGTGTTCGGTCGCGGGGTGCGTCGCGTCGCTCGGGGTGCCATTTTTCTGCGGCTGGAGAGTCGGAACGGAAGCGTTGGTTGGGCGCGCAACAGGGTCATTCGCCTGGAAGCCGGGCCATTCGGAGAGGGTTCTGCCGATTTTGCGAGCAGCGCCCTTGTTGACCAGACGTCTGTTCCGGTTGATAATAGGCTGGTGGAGTTCGGATTGTCCACCGCACTGGTCGGCGGGTTGTTTTACATTTTCTTCATACTTTGAGGAGGTTCTCGACGTCCGACTCTGTTGTGAGATGAACGAGTGAAGTTTCTCCTGGTGCCTCTGCTCATAGTCGGGATGTTCGTTTCATTCACGGCGGCGCTGGTTGCGATGCTCTTTTTTACCGAAACCGTTCGCAAACCAGCCGATTTGCGCGATATGCTGTTGGGGACAAGGGATTCGACCCGACTCGCCCAAGAATTTCGATTGAAGGAAGACAGATTGCAGGACGTATTCGCGTTGGCGGACGAATATCGCGAATACTATGAGGCACAGACAGTGGAAACGGAAGCCGTCAAAGACAGTCTCGCAATCGAGAAGGCCAAGATCAAGACCAAGGAGGACAGCCTCCTCGAGTTACAGCAACAGTTGGGACTCATCGAAGATAGCACGATGCAGGCCCGGCAAGCCGAGAGCATAAAAGAGCTGGCGAAGTTTTACAATCAGCTCAAACCCGCTGCGGCGGCTGAAATATTGCAGCAGGAAGCGGAGCTTCCGGATACCACAGTCGCGATGCTCTTGAGAAATTTGCAGCCAGCGAAGATGGCGAAAATAATGGGGTTTATGAACGCCGAATACGCGGCGCGCATTACCAAGATCCTACGAGATCTGTCTCCATGAACAGGTGAAGAATGGCCTGGGTGTATGTTACAATAGCGCTGGGCGCGGGTGGTTTCTTGGTGTGGATAATCGTGGATTATCTCAACTCCTCATCCGCCTTGAAACCGAAGGCGGATCTCGCGCGGCAGGAAATTCGGCAATGTGAGATGAAGATCGAGACCGAAGAGACTGCCGCCAACACGACCAAAGAAACCGTCGAGGCGCTACAGAAGGAAATCGGCGAGATGGAGAAGGAACTCGCCGAGACCGGCAAGAAGGTTGAGGAATACCGGCAGCGCGAGCGGCGGCGCAAGCCCACCAAATTCAAGCTGGAAGAGTAGACTCTAACACCTCCCATCGGCCCGCCGGGTGGAACTGCTCTACCGTCGATGATTTTCCTGTGCCGCCCTCCAGACGATCAATCGGTAAATGTTAAAAGCGCTGGATCCGACCGTTGCGGCTGCGGGCGGAACTGTGCAATACGCAGTTCCTCGGCACTGGCTCGTTCCTGATAAACAGATCTTCGACTTGATCGGGGCAGTACTTCGTCGCGATGTTATGGGTATCGTTACAGACGGCCAGGCGAATGACTAACTCTTCTGGATAGTCGAACGTCTCGTCGGCGCGCTCCTTGTAGTAATCTACCTCCGCATAAACCTCTTTCATGAATCGCACCCATAGCGGCAACGCTGCCACCGATCCGGCCTGTTTCGGCCACAACGCGAGACTCTGATCGTCCATTCCCACCCACACCCCCGCTACTATGTGTGGGGTGTATCCGATAAACCACGCATCCGCATAGTCGTTTGTGGTGCCGGTTTTGCCGGCGGCAGCCGGTTTGAAGCCATAGCCCGATCGAATCCTGTGCCCGGTGCCGCCCCGCTCATCGATTACGGAACGCAGCATGTCCGTCATGACGATGGCCGCAGCAGGTCGCAGCGCCTCACGTTTTCGGCCCGCGGCGCGATGTAAAACCCTGTTTCCCTCCCAGTCCTCCACACCGGCGGTCACGAGCGGTTCGACATAGACACCTTTGTTGGGGAAAACACAGTAGGCTGCGACGAGATCCAATAGGTGGACGGCGCTGGTGCCGATTCCAATGGTAGGGACAGCGCTGATTCTCGTGGTAATCCCCATGTGTCGGGCGTAGTTCTTGATGAGTCCAGGTCCGATCTCCTGTGCCAGCTTGATGGCGATGAGGTTACGGGATTGCTTGAACGCTTCCCTCAACGTCATAGGGCCCTTGAATTTGCGATCGTAATTCTCCGGGTCCCACAGTTCGCCATCTTTTTCCCATATGGTGACGGCGTTGTCGTCCAGTACGTCGATGGGAAACCGGCCGTTGTCGATTGCAGCGGTATACACGAAAGGTTTGAAAGATGAACCGGGCAATCGTTTAGCCTGTGTGGCGCGGTTGAACTTGCTTTCCTCGAAGTTGCGGCCGCCGATCATAGCCAAAACCCGTCCCGTGCCAGGGTCCATCGCGACAAACGCCGCCTGCACGATGGCGTTGGAGTCGACCGCGGCGGATGTTGAGTCCTGTTCTGCCAGGTATTGGTCGACCCGCGCCTGAACTTTTCCGATTTCGATTTCAAAATGTTTTTCCGCAATCCTTTGGAGCCGCGAGTTCAAGGTCGTGTGCACCGTGAATCCGTCTCGATAAAGGGAGGAGCCAAATTGCCGATTCAGCTGTTGGCGAATGTGCTCGACAAAATACGGAGCCAGACCGTAAGTCTCCGCTTGCCGTCTTCTCCGAAGCCGAATCTCCCTTCCTTTGAGCCTCGCGTAGGTCGTGCGTGATAACCTGCCAATCTTGGTCATGTTGAGCAGGACCTGATTGCGGCGTTTGGTGGCTCGATGCGGATTGCGGATAGGACTGTAGGTGGATGGCGCCTTTAGGAGACCGACCAGAAGCGCGGCTTCTTCGACTTGCAGATCCTTCACGTTTTTGTCAAAATAATATCGAGCCGCAGATTTCAGGCCATAACACCCGTGGCCGAAGTAGACCGTGTTGAGGTACATCGTCAGGATTTCGCGTTTGGTGTACCGGCGTTCGATGTTTACCGCTGTAATCTGCTCGCGCATCTTGCGGGCATAGCTGGCTCGCACCGCATCAAGCGACTCGTTGCCCCTCTGGCGACCGACCTTCGTAAACAGGTTGCGAGCCAGTTGTTGGGTAATCGTGCTGGCTCCTTGAGCCGTCATATTGAGCGATTTGACGTTGGCCAATGTAGCTCCGAAGATTCTGCGAATGTCGATTCCCCAATGGGAAAAGAATCGCTGGTCCTCGGTGGCGATGAGGGCGCTGCGCATCGATTTTGGAATCTCGTCGTAGGTCAGGATCTCCCGGTTCTCTTCGAGGAAATCCTTGAGGTGCTGGCCGTCGGCCGAATACACCTTGGTGATGCGTTTCGGCTGAAAACTCCAATCGTCGATGTCAGGTAGATTGTCGTTGAAAGCCAGATAGGTCCCCAAGAAGAGAAGCAAATAGGTTGCCCCGAGCACCGCGATCAGAACAGCAAGTCTCTTCAGCATTCTGGGGTTTCGGTTATCTTGGGCTGGTTAGGGGGCGCGGAGTGGAATCATGCGAAATATCCACCTGAGTAGAACAACCGTCAAGCAAGGAAACGCCAACCATGGGTGACTGGACATATGCGCTCATCATAGTGATCTGCACCTTCATCTGGATTCATCAGCTCGTCGACTACCGCAAGAAACTAGCCCTGATGGCTCCAGGTATAGATTCGGTGAGTAGCCGCAAGTCCGACTACTCCGAGCAGATCAGTCAATCGGAGACAAATACTCAGGATATCCAGCAGTCAATCGGCTCGATGCGCAAGGAGATCGAAGAGCTTGAGGAGAAACGGGTCGGGCTGCAGGAGGAGCTCAATAGAAAAGAAATGATCCTCGTAGCAGGCGGTACCTTCGAGATGGGCTCGGCTACGTCTGGCCACATCGATGAGGAGCCGGAGCACAAGGTTACCATTACACAATTCTATCTCGATAGGTTCGAGGTCACCAATCTACAGTACAAGGATTTCGACGCCACGGATCATCGAGTACCGGTGCACTGGAGAAATCGCACCTTTCCCGAGGCGCGCCGCGCCAGCCATCCGGTGGTAAACGTCTCCTGGGAAGATGCCAAGGCGTACGCGGATTGGGTGGGCAAGCGCCTGCCGACCGAAGGTGAATGGGAATGGGCGGCACGGGGCGACCAATCATTCGACTACCCTTGGGGGCGAACCTGTAATCCCGATTGTGCGAACTACGACAACCCGGATGGCAAGACCTCGGACGTCGACAAATTCCCTCGGGGTCAGGCGGCGTCAGGAGCCTGGGATATGCGCGGCAACGTCGGGGAGTGGGTCAATGACTGGTACGACGACGAGTACTACCAATCGAGCACCGACCTCGATCCCCAAGGCCCCCCGGGTGGCAACCGCAAGGTGTATCGCGGCGGCGGATTCCAGGGCAACAGGATGGATATCCGAACGGTTGCGCGCCATTTCGCCATGTCCGCCACCTCACAGGAGTACATCGGTTTTCGCTGCGCCATGAGTTACGACATCGAATAGATCCACAGCCCCCCACGCCCCTCAGTCGAAATATCCCCTGATTCGACGGGTATTGTACTCCTGCCTGTATGCCTGGTGTTCCCGACTCCGAGGATACTCCTCGTCGGGCGCATACGGATATCCGGACATTCCGTGAAAAGGAAGAGGTTCTACTGATAGGGAATAGGCGGAGTGATAGTCCATATCCTTGCCAAACCCGTCGGCGTACAACAGGAAGCTGCGCGTGTGGCCCGCGGAAATTTCAGGCAAGGTATCTTGAAACTCGACGGTCACCTCGTCACCGTGGAATAGAATAGCGAAACGATCGTCCACCTCCGCAATGAGCGGCGTGACGTCTCCGAAGCGCGTATAGCTCCCGGAGTGGCTCCCCCATGGCGCTGTCTGCTTCAGGTTCCCGTACTCATAGGTGAAGGCGAATGTTCCGTTGATCGAGGTGTGCTCTGGATAACCGCGCCAATGCAAGTCGCCGCCGGTGGGCGCGAGCCGGTGGATGGCAGCGACCTCCTCCACAGCCGAACCTATGAGAAACTGGTCCCAGTACACGGCGGCGTTGGTCGCCACTCGAATCCTGTAGTCGTCGCTTGGAAAAAGGTCTGTCAGATCGAAGACCATGTGTTTGGGCAATCCAGCCGGAACCCCCATATCAGCTGTTACCTGCGCCCATTTTCCGGTTTCGTCGATCACCTCGAGGGTGGGCGGATAGAGAGCCAATCCCCGTTGAGCTGCCGCCCAGTTAGAGGTAGAATGGGCGTAGTCCACCCATCCATGCGCCACCAGTACCGGATTGGTTACGTCGCTCAAATCTCCCAGGTCCAGGGTCACTCGGTGATCGCTCACATAGCCATGGACCCCGGTGGTTTCGAAGCTTTCTATCCAATCGTCGTCGACTGCGAGAATCTTTGAGAGGACGTCGCTCCCGAGATGATCTTCAGCCCGCACAGGAGGACGCAATCCCTTTAGTGCGAAGATCTCGAATTCGGGATAGGGCGGTACCGACAGCAATCTCTCGTTGGGGAAAACCGTCGTGCCCGCTCGATGATCCACGGCAATGAGGTGGATAGCGTCGGCATAGATGATCTCCTCAAGCTGATTCGCCAATTGAATGATGTAGTTGCCATCCTTCGTGGCGATCTCGCCAAGGGGGAGATACTCGTCGGTATCGGGCTGGTTGTATTCGCCAGGTCCCAAGAGATAGCCAATGATGGCTCCTCCCATGATGTCCGAAACGAATCTGAAGCGGTCACCATCCCACGCGTAGACGATGGGGCATGAGGTTCCCTTGCGGTTGAGTTCCGTCAGCTGCAAGGTTCGGTTGGCTGCCATGGCCGGTTCCGTTTGCCGCACTCCACTGGGCCAGAGAACCCGGACGAACTCGACGGAATCGGCACCGGCAAGCCCGAAATTCGCCACGACGTAGCTATCGCCACTACCCTTGACCTCCCGTTTTTGCAGCCGGTTCGTCGATTTGACCTCAATCTTGGCGCCCACGCCATCCCGGTTGCTGTTCAAACCCTCGAGCGAAACCGAGAGCCAATTTTGGGCAACCAACTCGTTTCGCAGCATCACTCCGTCTGCCCAGAGATCGACAGCTCCGTCCAGGTTGAAGTCAGCTGCTATAACGCGGTCTGCCGGTTTGTCGAATATGGCGTCAGTGTGCGGATCAAATCGATTTCTATATAGCGCGGCTGTATGAATTCCCCCCGCGCCAGCGGCGACGAGATCCAGGTCGCCATCGTTGTCCAGATCTGCCGCAGCAACGGTCCGCTTCGAATTATCTGCTGCTCTAGCGCTTCCAATCAATTCGAAGGCGTTTCCTGCGGCGTTCTCATACAGGCCAATCTCACTGAGCGGCAGCAGCACTGCCAGGTCCATGGAGCCATCCTGGGTAAAGTCTTCGATGACGAAATCCACGACCGCGGAGTGTTCAGGTCGGAGCTCGAGATGAAATTTGGAGAACGTGCCATCTCGACTGTTCGAAAAGTGGGTGAGGCGACCCGACGATAGTGCGATGCAGTCCAGGTCGCGATCATTGTCTAGGTCGGAGCATTCGACCTTGTCAATGGTTCCATCCGCGAATAGCCCGCTAGAGTCCGGCTCGGAGACAAGGGTACCTGACCCATCGTTGTAGAAGTAGCGCAACCCGTGAGATCGCAGAGCGAGAAGATCCAGGTCACCGTCGTGATCTGGATCGGCCAAAACTCCTTCGTCGTTCTCTCCCGGGATGTCCTGGTAAAGCTTCCAGGAACCATCGGCTTCTTGACGCATCAGCCGGTAGCCACGCCCCGAAAGGACGAGATCCTGCCGGCCATCGTTGTCCAGATCACCGATAGCGGAACCATGGGCGGTCCATGCGGAGTCTCCCAGATCGGCCCCGACGGACAACTCTCCAGCGTGGTTCTCCAACAACAGGAGTCTCCCGTCACCGACCAAGAGATCGGGATCGCCGTCCTGATCGACATCTCCGATGCTCACAAACCGACCCGCCTCCGAAACAGTTGCTTTCGTGAATCGGAAGGGGCCGCCGCTGTCATCTTCATCGGGCCTGGCAAGGCTGGCATCCGCAACCACCTCCGCGTATTTACCCTGGCCTTGGTAAGAAGAGCTCACTCCGCCGTGCCCGCTCTGGCTCAGCTGGTTGAATCGGTTCAAGGTCTCCAGCCAGTGCTCCTTTTTTCCGATTCTGCGGTACTGATTCGCCAGCGCATAGAAGGCAGACACATTCAACGAATCCAGGTGGATGGATGCCTTGAAGTCCTCAATCGCGCTCTCGGATCGTCCCATTTTTGCTTTGACCTGGCCGCGATAGTAAAAGACCAAAGGGTCCTGCGTGTCTGCGGCGGCGACCTGCTCAAAAGCTGACAAAGCAGACTCGTATTTCGTTCCCTGGGCACTGTAGATCAATCCCAATGTGTAGCGGGCGTGCCGGTTTGCGGGATCAGACATCAATGCCCGCTCGATCGAAACCGCGGCGCTGTCGTATTTCCCCAAACTGAAGTAAGCGATACCGAGATTCGCCAGGCCGATCGCATATTCCTCGTCCAACGTAACTGCCGTTTTGAATTCCTCCGCGGCTCGGGCGTATTGGTGTTGGTCCATCTGAACCACACCTTGATTGTTGTGCCACCGGGCATCGCGTTGAGCCTGGGTGGGACCAACGTCGGAACAGCCGATGAACAACAACGACAATGCTGCTGTGTAAGAGGGGATTAGCTTGACGATGTTCGCAGCCATGGGTATATTCCCAGCCTTGTTTTCGGAAATGCGGGGCGGGAGTAGCTCAGTTGGTAGAGCCCTTCGTTGCCAACGAAGCTGTCGCGGGTTCGAGTCCCGTCTCCCGCTCCACTATTACATTGTGTAGAGGCGAGCGAGCAGCCCGGTTGAATCATTCAACCGGTTTTTTTTTGCCCGGAGTGTCTTGTCGGTTCGGAATATCGCGTGGGTGATTGCGGTTCTCGCGCAGCTGCAACAGTGCAGGCAGTAGCGTGACGGCCGTTATGAAACAGCATCCCAGACCGATAAGCGAGAGAATGCCAATCGAAGGCAGAGCCGGGTGATTTGCGGGGATCAGACCGGAGAATCCGACCATAGTCGTAAGGGATGTGGCCAGCAACGCCACACCCGTGGTTCGGAGGACTAGCCGTAGCGAACCCGCTCCCTCCTCGCGGTACCTGTGAAACACATGGACCCCGTTGTCGATACCCATTCCAATGACGGTTGGGAAGGCTACCATGTTGTACAGGTTCAATTTTATCTCGAACAGATACATAAATCCGGTAATGAGCACCAAGGCCGTGAGTAGCGGCGTAAGGACGAGTAGGACTTGGGTTACGTTTCTCAGATCGATGAACAACACGGAGGAAACGACGAACAAGGTGAGCACAATCGCTACGACGCTGTCATCGAGCATGATCTCCAGCATTTCAGCGAAGATTATGTGGGCGCTCGATGCGTGATACACCCTGCCCGAGGGGGTGTTGATTTTTTTGACCTCTTCGGCAAAACGAATGGCCTGGCGGCCGTCCTTCAGTGGCACGGCTGAGTTGATCATGACGATATCCAGCAGTTCGCCATCTTTGCTTGAGAACTGTTTGGTGATGTCCGGTGGGAGGTCGTGCAGCTCCAGCTGCGTGACTTCCAGGTATGGCCTGAGGGAGTCGACCTTGTCCTTCTGGGCTTGATCTAGATACCGCTGGGATTCGTCGATTAGCGTCTCTATCCGATCGATGAGATCGAGTTTCTCCGGCTGGCGTCCGGGTAGTGCTGAATAGACGCTCTTCACTGAGCTAACGGTCGAGGAATCGCCGTTGATGGTCTTGATTCTCTTCACCGTAGCAACGACCTCTGATGCTTCTTCAAAACTTTCTGTCAGCACGATGGCCGGCGACCGAGTCTCTTTCAGCGATTCCGGCAGACTGCCTGACACTTCCGCGGGTTTGGCAGGTTTCAGTTTGCTAAAATCGTACTCGAACTCGATGCTCGACACGTGGTATATCGAATAGCCGGCAGCGATCGCGGCCAACAACACGGTCAGCTGGGCGAACGGATATTTGCCGCGCCTGAACAGGTGGGCAGGAACGTTGCTCTGACTCAATCGGATGACTTTGAGACGCTCGGCGAGTATGATGAATGCGGGACAGACCACCAACATGGCTGCGAGAGAAAAGAGTATTCCGCAGCCCACGATAAAACCGAATTCGGAAAACCCTTTGAATTCAGTTATCATCAGCGAGAAAAAAGCTCCAGAAGTCGTGATGGCCGTTGTGGTAAGGGCGCTTCCTGTGTGGCAGACCGTCAAGCTCAGCGCTTCTTCAATGTCGATCCCGCGGCGCCGTGCCTCACGGTAGCGGGCGAAGATGTGAATCCCGAAGTCGATGCCCAAGCCGAACAGTATGGCGAACAATCCGACCGTCACGAGATTCAGATTTTCGATGACGAGGTAGGTGAGTCCAAAGGTCCAGGCGACGCCCATCAGCAACGGGAAGACGATGAAGAGGGAAGCCAATACCTGGCGAAAGTAGACCGATATGAGAACCAGAACTCCCAACAATCCGTAGATGGCGGTCGACTTCAGATCGTCAACGACCAGCTCGTACTCATATGAGCTGTTCTTGAAGCTTCCCTTGTAGTGGTATTCGATGCTGGGGTGATAGCTTTTGGGTTCGATGGCGGCGATCGTGCGGTCGAGGCTATCGAAAAGCATCTGACTAAACGAGACGTCGGTAATGATTCCGCTCGGGTAGAGTCTGAGAATGACCCCGTTGCCCTGTTTCGTTAGATAGTAGCCGTCCTGCCGCTTCGAGGTACCCGTTCCCTGGTATTTCTCTTCCAGGTCGGAAAAATCCAGCATGTTCTCTTCTTCGTCCTCGAAGGCAAAGTAAAGGGGAGAGCGGCGGACCTTTTCTTCCTCTATGAAATCTGCAACCCTGGAGTGAATGGTCTGCAGGTCCTCCATGTCCATATACAGCAGCCGATTCTTGCTCCAAAACTGCGTATCCTTGCCACGGCTGACGGAGCTGACGTAGGCGTTGTGCTCTAACGAATCCGCGAGGTCAAGCATGAAGTCCAACGACTTGTCGATATCGTCCCCGGTGATAACGATCATCAGCGGTCCTATGCCTCCGACGCGTTCCTGTATTTTGGTCAGTTCGCTGACGCTTACGTGGTCGGCTGGCAGCAAATTTGCGATGTTGCTTTTGACGCGGAGCTGTCCGGCAAAATAGACGGACACCAAGGTCAGCAAGGTTGCGACCCCGATTATGCTCAGATAGTGGTGGTATATATAGTGAACCAGCCGTTGATAACTAAATCGCATCGATAAATTCAGCTGTTGCCGCCTGTTAGTCTTGCCAACTGTTCCTCCAGCTGTTGGACGAGTCGTTCGTAGGAGTACTTGACAATGTAACGAATGTGTCTTCGACGGTGTCCGGCCGCTGTGCTGGACCCATCGATCAGCAGGTCGTAAACCCTCCATTCTCCGTTGACGCGATGAAGATGGTAGGTGATTTCGACGTGCTCGGCTTTCAGCGGCACCAGAGCGTTTACTGTGGCGAAGGTGCTGTCAATTCGTTCGTCCTGATAGGAGATCTCGCTCTCGCGATAGTAGCGCAGGAAACTTTCAAAATTCTGCTCTTGAATAATCCCACTGAAAACGGACACGAAGTGCCGCTGTTCGGTCGAGCTGCGTTCCACCCAATGTGGGCCCAGCGACAGTTTGCTCAGCTCGTTAAAATCGAAGGTCGCATTGATGTGATTCTTGATTCTTTGGCGCACCGCCGAACTCAGCGAGTCTCCGCCGGTGCTGTCGAGAATAGCCTGCACTGCCCGATCGTGCTCTTTTAGGGCCTGCATAGGTGAGTCCGCTGCCGACACCACGGCTCTCTCGGCCCGAGTCTCGATGGGGGACATGTAACAAATCCACAGCGCGCAAGAGATCCAGATGGGGGCTACCATGCCCGTTTCTCCGTTGTCGCGAGGGACACGTCGGTGCGCTCATCGCGGTCTTCCAAGTTGGACATCCCTCCAGAATCACATTTGCAGTGATTGAATATGGTGCCGCTGAGATCGGCTTCGCGCGTCCAGGCACGGAAATCGGCGTAGTCCGCATGGGCCACAGACTGCGTCGAGTTGGCGTCCGTAAGAATACCAACGCCGATGGTGCGTTTGGCGGGCCGCTCGGAATAGATCCGCTGATAGTCCCTTGAAAGATCGGTTTGTTCGAAGATCCATTTGCCGAGCTTGTTTCCCCCGCTTTCAACTACGAAGAACCATGGGCGAGCGATCCGTTTTCGACGGTCTACCGTACCGACCGGCAACGTACTGCTCCAGACGTACTTGATGTATTTAGGTAATCCGATCCAGTTCGTGGAGAAGTTGACGTACAAACCAGCCGCGCTGTCGTTGGTGTGGTCGTAACGCTCATCCCCGCCCGGAGGCAATTCGTTGACTCTCCAGCACCAGGTCAAAATCGGAAACTCACGCGGGTTCCAATGCACGAATTTCAGCAGGATGACCGATCCGCCTGAGTCCTTTGCGGCCAGAAAATGACGATCCTTGGAAGCACGCACTTTGTATGGCTTAGGTTTGTTGTCATCCCGGTCTCGCCATCCCCATCCTGAAGGCAGCTCGCCCACCGAGCTGGACGAAAAATCTTCCAAAACGATGTGGTTTCGGTTTTCCAGTTTGGCCAGCATAACGGGAAGCGAATAGTTCGCTTTCGTTACGGACTGCCCGAGTTTTTTATAATGTCGGCTGAGCAGGGTTGCGCCGATGGACAGATCGGAAATTCTCCATTCGTCACCGCTGCGCCCGAGCGCGATCTCCAGTTCGAATTCACCGTGGGAAGACCTTAGGTTGGCGCGTACGAGCCCCGAGTCACCACGTAGGTCGTATTCTAGTATCTGGAACGTGCCTCCCATACTGTAGCGAACGAAGCGGGTGAAATCAGCGAGGAGGCGGCTGCGATACGCTGCCGACAGGTCTTTCAGGCAGTTACCGATCAGGGCCTCGAGTCCCCCCTCTCCCTTAGTGTCGCGATAGCTGCTCAGACTCGATTCGCAGTAACCGCCAAAACTTGCATCGGTGAGGTGGTGATAATCGATCAGACCATCAGCCATGGCGATCAAATCCTGGCGCAGAGTCTCCTTTGGAGCTTCAAGGTGACTGTTCAGCAAACGGACCTCCCGGAGGAGAAAGTCCTCTCCTTCGGCTGCGAGCTGCTGCTGCCCCCGGATCTCCGTCGTACCCGCCAGCGCGAGGATGATTGTCAGGCTCGGAATCGCCGCAGTCATTGTTTGCTCAGCCTGGTTCCGCCGACCGTCTTTTCAAGTCTA
Organism: Candidatus Latescibacterota bacterium; assembly: GCA_965217095.1. Taxonomy (GTDB): domain Bacteria; phylum Latescibacterota; class UBA2968; order UBA8231; family UBA8231; genus CAYNZV01. Next base: position 1,972,949 of record OZ244235.1, on the reverse strand, counting down.
GCAAGGTTGATATTGAAGGCGTAGATTGCCTCGAGGTAGTCCCGTTCCTGCTGCGCCCATGCCTCGTACGCGGTTACCAGCTCCTTGACCTGGCCGGGGTCGAATTCTTGTTCCTCCTTCGCGAGGCGTAGCCACTCCCGAGTAAGCTTGCGTCGCTCCCGGGCGACTTCCAATCCGTTCTCTGCGATCGTGTATTGGGAGTAGGCACGTTTGACGTCGACCCTGACACCTTGGCTCGCACCTCTTTCCTTTTCTACCAATTCGCGGTACTCCGCCCGCGCCTGATCCAACTCACCGCGCAACATCGCCCATTCGAAAGACTGCCGCAGCCCCAGGAAAACGCCCCCATTGAAGTAGTTGAAATTGTCCACGACAAAAGGGCTGTGCTGGTCGGTCCGATGCGGAGCGACCGCATAACGAACACCTCCCCCCACAAAGATCTCGGGGTAGTAGGCACTTTGCGCGGCGTTGCGCAGGGATCTCTTGGCTTTCATGCCGGCCTGCAATCTGCGCCAATCGGGGCGCGTGGCCAACGCGTGCGACACCAGGTCATTCAATGGCGGCACAACAGGAACCTCGGGTTCAAGCCACTCGGCCGCCAGCTGCAGCGAATCGGCCTCCGCAATACTCACCTTCCACGCCAGGGCAGCGCGAGCAAGATCGGCGTTGGCTCCAGCCTCGACGGCCTGATGTTTGAGCTCGACGAGGGCTAGGCGCAGCTTGTACTCGTTGGCCAGGGTAACGTCTGGATTGTCCTCGAACTCCAGCCGTCTTTCCTCGAGCTGCTCGATCAGACCGACCACGAGATCTCGCAAATCGAGCGCCAGCAAGAGGCCGTAATAAAGCTCTTTGGTTTCGAAAGCTACGGCTATCGAGGTCTCATCGAACGCAGCTTCCTCCGCGGCTACACCCGCCCGTACTGCTTCCATCAGGTTTCCAAATTTGCCGAAGGCATAGATCGGCTGGGCAAATTCGAGTTCTGCTCGCATGAAAGCGCCAAGGGGCCTGACACCGGTCGTATCGGATGGCGGATTGAAGATGTCACCTTCTGCTTCCGGTATGAGACCGGATTCACCGGACAGCCGCAACCGAGGCAAAACCCGGCTTCCTGCTGCCTGCCTTTGCCGGGCTTGGGCCTTGCGGAGTCGCCATTTCGCTTCCCCGATATCGGCATTGAGACTCGTCGCTCTTTCGATGAGTTCCGAAAGGCCATACCTGGAAGATTGGGATAAGGATGGGCTTGCACAGAGCACGCCTGTGCAAGCACAGTAAAGAGCAAGGGCAACTTTGTGCATCGTCAGGGGTAATTCAAGCGATTGCTCTGTTCCGTTTCAGAATCGAATGCCGCCGCGGTGCGGCTTTTTTCCTGAATGTTCGCCTCCAATACACCCCGGCTCATGCGCGTCAGGAAAAGCCAGCCGATGGATATCCAAAATATCTTGCGCATACGTTTCACGATTCCGAGGGAAAGGCCCATCGTCGGGCTGAGCCCGAGCGTGAAGAACAGGAAAACCTGGCCACCTTCCAGGACGCCGATATTCGACGGCATAAAGAAGAACAGGCTGTTGATTACAACGGTCAGAGCGGTGATGAGAAAGGCGACTTGAAAACCGGTGCTGGGAAGGAGGGTCTTCAAGATGACAAACGTCTCGCAGGCCCCAAGCAGCCAGCCCATGGCATGGAACAACAAAACCAGGAAGAAACGGCCTTTATAGTCGCGGTAGAAACGCTTGATGTTGTCATCGATATTGGCGGCTTTGGCCATTCTGCTTTCCAGAAGTTGCGTATTTACTCCGATCCGTCGAAGGAGGTTGAGCAATGACGAAAACATGTGTTGCTGTTTCATGAAGAATAGCCACATAAGTCCTACGCCTAGCATTAGCAGTGCGGCTAAGCCCACACGCAATGGAAGGGGAATTGCGTACGGCGCCTGAAGATTGTGCAATACTACCAATCCGAGCCCAACCGTGGTGAATAGAAGCCCGGTCATTATCTGAGCGGTCTTGTTGATCACTACGGATGCAAGCCCCCGGGAGGTCGGAGACTCGTGTTTGAGCAGGTAAGCCTTGAGTGGTTCGCCACCGATGTTGGCGAGCGGCGTCAGCTGGTTGACCGCATCACCGGCGAGTTTGGCCATGATCAGCATCCGAAAGCGCGGACGAAACGCACCTGGCGGGAAGGCGAAGCTCCACGCCAACGTATTGGTGATGTGCCACGAGCACGCGAGCAGTAGGACGAGAGGAAACGACCACTTCATTAGAGCGAAGTTGCGCAGAATTTCGTCCGGTCCGAGCTTGCCGATCAGATACCCCAGAAACAACAGCCCCAAGCCTGGCATGACCAGTTTGAAAAACTTCATCGGGCCTTCTCTGATCCGGGCACGATCGGCACCGGCTCGAGAGCCGGTACGCCGTCGTGTTCTTTGGCAATGCGATTGCGCTGGTAGGTCTCATGGACCTTCCGCTGCGAAACGAGAACTGCCACTACCAGGAGATGTTGGCCAATGATCACGAACCAGTAGGTTGCTTGAATCATATTCGTTGCGGCGGTGACCAAAAAGAAGAGAGAGAAGAAGTCGCGCTTCGCGATAAATCCGTACCGCTCCATGATCTTGTAAACGAAAATCTTCTCGTCCACCGGCACATTCTGGATGGAGTCCCTCAGGTAATGCTGCAAACTCCCGGAGCCCGTTTTTAGCGCGTATCTGTAGGCCAGGCCGAGATAGAGGAACAGGGCGATCACGGCTGAAACTCCGAGCCCCATGTAGTAATGATGGTCCGGATAGAGGCGCTGAACGCCGATCAGCAGCCCGGCGTAGGCTGCGATATACGCAATGTTGTCCGTCACGGTGTCGAACCAGGCGCCAAATTTGGTTTCGCAGAGGCGAACTCTGGCAATCTCGCCGTCGCAGCGATCGAAGATGGCGGCGAACTGCCACAACACACCGGACAGAAGCAGCATCTGGTAATCTTCCGCCAGGGTGACAAAATACGCTGCCGCCAATCCGGTCGTGAGCACGAACATGACGGTCACTGCATGGGGGGAGAGCCCCGTCTCGACCAGGAGTTTGCTGGTGGGGATCGAGATGCGGGCATTGATTTTGCGCGATACGAACCCGCTCGTGGTTTTCGTCACCTGGCCGAACAGCATGTTCTTGGCGTTGCGACTGGTGGACCGATCGACCACCCGGCGCCAAAGATCCTTCTCCGACCGGTGCAGCTCCAATCGATACCCGTCGATTCCCTCCCCAATGAGGGTATCCAAGCCATACCCCCTGGAAGAGATGGCTGCGCGGTTCAGAACCCCGGCTGCGCAAAGAAAGGCCCCCGTGCTTGCCAAACCGTCCTCGGCAGCTGTATCCGTCTCTCTCCGCAGCTGGCCCAGACTAACTGGCAGGTTTGCCGCCTGGCGTGGTCGGCCGGCATGGACGATCACCTCGTGCGTACCGAGTTCCGCCTCCATCAATTCGCGCAGCGAGGAGTGGTGGTGAACGTGGTCCCCCCAAAGGAGGAGACGACCTTCCGAGGATTCGGTGGCGCCTTCAGCAGATTCCCATGCAAGGAAGTCGATCTCGACCTCCAACTTTCGAGTAAACGGACTGAGTTTGGTCCGCCCCCCTGAGGGACAAAGCACCACGATCGATTGGAGGCCAGCCCTGGCCATCGTCCGAATGCCTCGCTCCAGAAGCGTCAAGCCGGCGACTCGCTGTTTCATCGCCCTCAATCCCGCGTCTGTGTTCTCGAAAACGAGAACGCCTTTTTTCACCATCAGCGAGCCTTATACCGGTTCGAGCCAGTCTCTCGCAGACCGAGAAAAGATGGGCATGTGGGTCCTGGCAAAACTCAAGTCTTCAAAGGTATCGATATCTGCCCACGGCAGATTGCCCGCATCGCGAAAATTGACCGGGTAGCTCGTGTTTATCATTGCTTGCACCGCCGTGAGATAGCAGCAGTCGGTTTCATGGTTGCCTGAGATGATCCCTTCCAGTCGTTCCTTGAGTGCATCGACCGCGTCGCACGCAAACCTCATTATTCCGACGGACTCGGCGTCGGTCGTGTAAGGATCGAGTCCCTTGCCGATCCTCACGATCCGAGTTCCCGCAATCTGGACTTTCATATCGTCATCGTCGTAACAGTCTTTTCGACTGATCATCAGACAGCAGGGATCCTGGGATCTGGTTAGGCTTTCCAGAATACTCGGGTGGAAGAGGTTGTCGCCATTGAGCAACACGAAACTGCCATCCAAGGTATGACGCGCCGCCCAGAGAGAGATCAGATTGTCGCCGACGGCAAACTGTTGATTGACGACGATCTCGATATTCATGGCCCCGCCGAAACCGGCGGCCGCCCGGCGGATCTCGTCGGCTCCAAAACCGCACACGAGGACCACCTCTTCGAAGCCCACGTTGCAAAGGTTCAAGAGCTGATGCTCTAGAATTGTAGTTTCGCCGATAGGGAGAAGGCACTTCGGGCACGACTGCGTCTGCGGCAGGAGTCGATGACCTCTGCCTGCAACCAGAATCACTGCCTTAGCCAACATGACTTAACAATCGTTTAACCCGTTTCGATGCGCACACACTGCTACGCCGTCGTGGGCTCGAAGAGATACCCAATGATGTTGCCAACTCTGGACGGGAGTGGATGGTTCGCCACTGAACGAACCGCAGAAATTCGCCGAGAAGTCAATTTTAGCGTAGAAAATATAGCGAGGAAGTGTATTTGGGGCAACGATATAGGCGCGATTCGAGGGTTTGTGGAGCACCCACGAGATGCTTCTCTCGCAAAGTGGAAAGGGGCGTTTTTCAGCCCATCCTGCGATTTGGCCGCAGCGCAATCGATTCATGTTTTTTTAGTTATATTAGTATCGGGCCGGCGGTTTTCGACCAAAGCCGGACCTCTGGCGTACACTTAAGACTGCTCTTCAAGGGATTGAGCTGGTGTTAAAAAAGGAAGAACGCAAAGAGATCGTGCTCCGTCATGCCAAGGAGGTATTTTCGGAGAAAGGGTATCACCAAGCGAAGATTTCCGACATCATTCAAAGGGCAGGCATCGCCAGAGGTACGTTTTATCTGTATTTCGAGAACAAACGCGATGTCTTTGAGAGTATTCTGGATCATCTTCTAGCTCGGCTCGAGCAGATTATCCACCCGATTGGGCTGCAGCAGGGCGATCCACCCCCTCTCGAGCAGCTCAAGCGAATTCTTCGCACTCTAATCGAGCTGGCTCTCGAGGACAAAGGCCAGACTCAAATATTGCTCAATCGAGCCGGAGGGCTGGACACCGATTTTGACCAGAAGTTGGGTGAATTCTACGACATACTGCTGGAGCGGATCGAAGCAGCCATCAAACACGGGACGAGCCTCGGTTTGGTGCGGGACTGCGAGCCGCGGATTGCGGCTCGTTGTGTGCTGGGCTCAGTCAAGGAGATCATATACTTGATTTCCACGGATGAGGAAGGCTCGATCGACATAGATGCAATTTTGGATGAATTATTCAAATTCGGAATGCAAGGCCTGCTTACTCTCAGAATCTTCTAGGGCGCGTCGGTTGATCCGGGCCGGCCTTCTACGCCACCAATTTACCTTCAACAAATCCACTTATAGTTAGCGATTGCTTTCTCCTCGGATCCTTGTTAAACTGAGTTAGACTGACATGTCAGTCTACGAGTCCTTGAGTGCCAAAACGATCGCACTACACCTTGTCCTACCTCCAGGAGGTAATCTCGTGAGCTTGATGGAACAGAAAATGGACGTCGGAAGCCCGGCGACAGCGAACCCAGGCAGCGTAGAAACGCAGATCCAGGAAAAGCTGGCGGAAAAACGCGCTTCATTGGAGGTCGAACTAGGTCTGGAAGAGGAAGAGCGGAAACACTTCGCCAAACCGGAGGAGAGGTTCTTCACGAAGGACCAGCGGCATCACACCACCATTCTCTACGGTGGTCTTACGTGGAAACACGAGCGCCTCATTCATGGAGTGCTTGAGGGGCTAGGATACAAGGCCATGAATATTCCCACGGCCGACGTGGAGGCTTTCCAATTGGGCAAGGAATATGGTAACAACGGCCAGTGCAATCCCACCTATTTCACCGTCGGAAATCTCGTTCAGTACCTCCAACGGCTTGAAAGAAATGGTGAAAGCCGCGAGCAGATAATCGACAACTACGTGTTCCTGACCGCTGGCGCGTGCGGCCCCTGTCGCTTCGGCATGTACGAAGCCGAATACCGCCTGGCACTGCGCAACTCTGGATTCGATGGGTTCAGGGTCCTGCTGTTCTCACAAACGGGTGGACTTTCTCAATCGGAATTGGAAGCCGGGCTCGAGCTGAATCCGGAATTCTTCCTGGGTTTGCTGAACGCTTTTTGTATCGGTGATCAGATCAACGACGTTGCCTACCAGGTGCGCCCCTACGAAGTGAACGAAGGGGATACCGATCGCGTTTTGAAAGAGTGCATAGAAGAAATGCGCGAGGTTCTCAAGAGGGGAGCGGTCTACGCTCCCGACGGCAGATTGGCCAGGTTTCTGGCCAAGTTTCCAAGTATCCAGGGCAAAGCCAAACTGGCCGGCCAGTTTTATCGCCAGCTGTTCGGTGAGGACTACGTGCAGGCTCTGCAGCGTGCGGGCGCGCGCTTTAACGAGGTGGAAGTCGATCGGACGCGGCCGAAGCCGATCGTTAAGATCACCGGAGAGTTCTGGGCCCAGACCACCGAAGGCGACGGCAACTTCAACATGTTCGACTTCCTTCAGCGCGAGGGAGCTCAGGTGATGGTCGAACCGATCGGAACCTGGTTGACCTATGTTATTCGCCAGGCGAAACGCAAGATGGAGGACAGAGCCGGGCTCGACGAACTACGGGAGAAATTGGACTGGTGGCAGTTCGGGGCTAAGGCAAAACGTCTCTACAAAGACTACCGCCCTCTCGTCCTCCTGACCGTGGTAGAGAAGCTTTTTAGCCGCGAGTGGCGACGGCTGCGGACGGCGCTGTCCGACGTCCCGCACGATTTGTGCGATCAGTACGAGCTGCAGCGCCTTGGGGATCCCTTTTACAGCACCAAGGCCGGTGGAGGAGAGGGATACATGGAGGTGGCGAAGAATATCTACTACCACAATAAGGATCTCGCCCACATGGTCCTGGGGCTCAAACCATTTGGTTGCATGCCCAGCACCCAATCTGACGGGGCGCAGTCAGCGGTGATCAATAATTTTAAGGATATCATCTACCTGCCAATCGAGACCTCGGGTGAGGGCGAAATCAATGCCCACAGTCGCGTTCAGATGGCTCTTGGCGAAGCCAAGACCAAGTGCAAAGGGGAGTTTGCCCGGACGTTAGATGAGTGGGGGATATCGACCTCTGAAATGGAAGCGTATGTCGAGGAACATCCCGAGCTCAAAGAGGGGTTGTACGTCGTGCCTCACACCAAGGGACACATAGGGACGGCAGCCAACTTCGCGGCACATATCGCACAACTAATGGGTCGCGAGCAGAGCTCGGCGGCCGAAGCGGATGTAACCCCTTCGGCGACGACCAAGATTGACGATCTCAATAAAGAGCTTGTCGTAATCAATCAGAATTGAAGCAACCGATCCGGAGCGAGCGATGAACGGCAAAGCCAGGCAGCTGGAAATTGGTATGGACGTCGGCTCCACGACGGTAAAAGCCGTCGTGGTGGATGCGGCAACCGACGAAATCGTCTGGAGTGACTACCAGCGCCACGACACCAAACAACCAGAAAAAACGCTGGAACTGCTGAAGGAGATCGAAGCAACCCTCGGCGCGCCGGCGGGTAACTACCGGATTTTCATAACCGGCAGTGGCGGCAACAATCTCGTGCCCCATCTGGGCGCAAAGTTCGTCCAGGAGGTCAACGCCGTATCATTGGCGGTCGAAAAGCTTTATCCAGAGGCGGGGTCGGTGATTGAGCTTGGAGGGCAGGACGCCAAGATCATCATCTTCAAGGAGGACCCAGAGACAGGCAAGAAACAAAAAATCCCTTCGATGAACGACAAATGTGCCGGCGGCACCGGTGCCGTCATCGACAAGATCAACGCCAAACTCAGAATCCCCGCCGAAGAGTTGAGTGACCAGGGATACTACGACATCAAGCTGCATCCCGTGGCAGGAAAGTGCGGTGTTTTCGCCGAGACGGACGTCAATTCGCTCCAAAAAATGGGTGTGCCTACAGACCAGCTGATGGCCTCTCTTTTCGAGGCTATTGTCGGGCAGAATCTCTCGGTGCTGACACGGGGTAATACACTGCGTCCGCATGTCTTGCTACTTGGTGGTCCCAACACCTACATCCGTGGTATGGTCGAAGCGTGGAAGCACAACATTCCAAAGATCTGGGAGGAACGAGAATTTCCGCTGCCTGCGGGCGTCGATCCCAAAGAACTCATCAAGGTGCCCGACAACGCTCAATACTTTGCAGCCATCGGAGCCGTCGAGTTCGGCAAGCAGGAAGACGCTGACGTCGGTATCTACAACGGAACCGATGCCCTCGAGCATTACATCGAATTTGGCCGCTTGGAGGATAAGGCCAAGTCCGGGGGTAGTGGTCTGAGTAAGAGTGAGGATGAACTGGAGGAATTCAAAGAGCGGTTCAAAGAGAAGAAGTTCATTCCGTCCACCTTTGAACCGGGTCAGGTGGTAAAAGGTTTTATCGGTCTTGACGGTGGATCGACCTCTACGAAAGCGGTGCTACTCGACGAAAACCGGAATGTCCTTGTGAAGACATATCAGCTTTCCAAGGGCAATCCGATCGAAGACACGATGGAAGTCCTCGACCTACTGCGACAGCAGGTGGAAGGACCAGGCGCAGTGCTGGAAGTGGCGGGCGTCGGAACTACGGGTTACGCCAAGGACATGCTTGGGGACGTGCTCAGCGCGGATGTGGCGCTGGTGGAAACGGTGGCTCACACCGAATCGGCACTGCAATTCTACAAAGACGTCGATGTGATTTGCGATGTGGGAGGACAGGACATCAAGATCATCGTCCTGAAGAATCGCCAAGTTAAAGATTTCAAGCTGAATACCCAATGTTCCGCCGGGAACGGATATTTCCTCCAATCGACAGCAAGCGGATTCGGTATTCCGGTCGAAGAGTACGCCGATACCGCCTTTGCGGCCGATACGATGCCGATTTTCGGTTATGGTTGCGCCGTGTTCATGCAGTCGGATATCGTCGATTACCAGCGACAGGGTTGGAAAGCGGAAGAGATCATGGCGGGGCTCGCCGCCGTATTGCCCAAGAATATCTGGCTCTACGTGGCGCAGATCCCCAACCTGGCGGCGTTGGGCACCAATTTCGTGCTTCAAGGTGGCACCCAGAAGAACATGGCCGCCGTGAAGTCACAGGTCGATTTCATTGAGTCGCGCTTCAACTCCAAGGACGTGGAACCGAAGGTCATCGTTCACGAACATTGCGGCGAATCGGGAGCGATCGGTGCGGCTATCGAGGCGGTCCGTCTCTGGGAGAACGGGCGAGAGTCAACCTTCATCGGCCTGGATGAGGTCAGCAAGATCGGCTACACGACGCACCGCAGCGAGGATACGCGATGTTTCTTCTGCAAGAATAAATGTCTGCGCTCCTTCATCGACGTGAAGGTAAAATCCGCGAGCGAGGCCGTCGAGCCGCCGCGAAAATCCAAGATTCCGATCGAAGACGGGACGAAGCGGCTCATTGTCGGCAATTCATGCGAACGGGGCCTGGTGGAGGATGTGGAGGCGATGAAGGTGATCAAGAAAGGCATGGACGAGAATCGGGGCGCCTACCCGAACCTTCAGGAGGTTGCCGCCACCGATGTCTTTCGGTCGATGAAACCGGCGGACGTGGCCGACCCGTTGCCGCGGCTTAGTCTCATCAAGACGCAGAAACGGCGCGTAGAACAGATGAAAAATCGGGAGAACATCCGCATCGGGATCCCCAAGGTGCTCAACATGTATTCGCTGAACCCGCTGTTCAGCGCGTATTTCGAGAGCCTCGGGGTCAAGGGAAGGAACCTCGTCTATTCTGACTTCACCTCCGAGGAGATGTACAAGGAAGGAGCCAAGCGGGGTTCGGTGGATCCGTGTTTTCCGTCGAAGCTCTGCATCCCCCACGTCCACAATCTGATACACACCCATCACAAGAAATCGGCGTTGGATGCCATCTTCTTCCCCATGATTGACTGCCTGCCGACTGATCTGAAAGGTACGCAGGATTGTCGGGCCTGTCCCACCGTCGCCACAACGCCGGCGGCGGTTAAAGCGGCCTTCACGAAAGAAGGGGACCTGTTCGCCGAGATGGGTATCCATTTCATAGACACCTTCGTGAATCCGAGCGAGCCGCAATTGCTGGAACGTCAGATGTTCGAGCAATTTGAACACGTTCTCGGTGTGTCCAGGAAGGAAAACGAGCGCGCCATAGAGGAAGGTTACGCAGCGTTGGATCGCTACAACGCCGACCAGCGCCGTCAAGGTCGCGAAATTCTCGAACAACTGGAATCGGAGAAACGCATCGGCATCGTGCTGCTGGCCCGCCCGTACCACAACGATCCGGGGGCATGCCACGAAATCTTGGCAGAGTTCCAGAAGCTAGGTTATCCGGTGTTGACCCAGGACAGCCTTCCCATCGACGACGACATCCTCCAGCGCCTGTTCGGAGAGGACGTTGAGGAAGGGGCGATCAACCATCCGCTGGATATCGCCGACGCGTGGAAGAACTCCTACAGCGAGAATACGAACCGCAAGGTGTGGGCAGCGAAGTTTACTGCCCGACACCCGAACCTGGTCGCTTTGGAGCTTTCCAGTTTCAAATGCGGTCACGATGCTCCCATCTACACGGTGGTGGAAGAAACCGTGCAGAATTCCGGGACACCTTATTTCTGTTTCAAAGACATAGACGAGAACAGACCGACGGGGTCGATCAGGATCAGGGTTGAGACGATCGACTATTTCTTGCGCCGTTACCGGGAAGACCTGGTGCGCAAGCTCGACACCCGGAGCCAGGTCGAGGAGCAGTTGGCGGACTTCGAGCGAGAGCTGCGCCAAGATTACGAGTCTGGCGTGATGGAGAGCGTCGGAGTATCCAACGCAGAGCCCGAACTGGTCGCGTAAGAGTTTCCAAGCTGCATCCTGCAAGTAAGAAACGGCGTGTGAGGCGAACACGCCGTTTTTATGTACGCGGGGCATTCTCTCACTGGACCATCGACTCAAGCTTTCTTATGTTCGAAAAAACCAACCGGCGAGAATAACCTGATGGCGGCAATAGACAAAATCATGTTCGAGGTGTACCGCGAGTCCTCCTACAACCAGCGCTACAATGTGGTCTATTTCACCGAGCTCGACGACCACAACAAAGATCAAGAGATAGACCAGGCGATGACCGGTGACCATTATTTTGATGGTTTTATTCGCAGCGACAAAACTGCCGATGCAGCAAAGGAAGTGATCGAATCGGTCATTGAACGTCTGAACAGCGGTGAGCAAGTTGATCCTTCCGAGCTGGAACGCTCTCTGTCCGAATATTCCGCCTAGTAGACAATTGGCACATCGGAACCTAGTGCCCTGTATCGAAAATATGCCTGTATTAGTTCGCCGATTCATCCCGCTCTGCTGCGTTACGCTCACTCGGCGTTCACCAATACGCCTCGATCGCGTGCCTTGCAGACCGGGCGACTCGGCGCCCTCATTTCACAAGCCTACTTCCGATACAGGGCACTAGCTGCGCCTCGCCCAAGGGACGCGGTAAGAATCTCGAGGTCTGAGTAATGCGGGCACTTATTCTGGCCGCCGGAATCGGCTCGAGACTTCATCCGCTTACCAACAACCTTCCCAAATGCCTGGTCAACGCCGGGGAGAAACCGCTCATTCAGCACCAGATCGACGCGTTGCACAGCTGTGGCGTCGAGGACATCGTGCTGGTGATCGGGTATCAAGCGCCTCAGGTCAGGGAGCACCTGGGGACCTGCGTGCGGTACGTCGAAAACGACCAGTTCAGGACGACCAACAGCCTATACTCGCTATACCTTGCCCGAGAGGAACTGGACACGGACCTGTTTCTTTTCAATTGCGACATTCTCTTCCACGACTCGGTGTTGCGGCGAATGCTCGACTCCCCGTTTGCCAACGTCGTAGCCGTAGATTCGCGAACCGAGCTGACGGCGAACGAGATGAACGTCACCACCGACGCGAAACAATGCATCACCAGGATCAGCAAATCACTGGATCCGGCGGATGCAACGGCTCAGAGCATGCAACTGGCCAAATTCGATGCCCGGGCCGCCGCGTCCGTTCGGTCGGAAGTGGAGTTGTTGATCGAAAGCGGTCACAAAAACGCCTTTCCCACCTCTGCGTACAGCAAGTTGATCGATGCAAGCTCTCTTCACGCAGTGGAAGCGGGGGATCTTCCGTGGACCGAAATAGATTCTCTGGACGACTACGAGCGGGCTCTGGGGACGGTGCTGCCCCTGTTGCGCTGAGTCCTTCGCAACCCGGCGTATGAGCGTATCAGAATCTCCAGAATCCTCTCCCGCATCGATGACAAAAAAGAGTCCGCCTATGGTCTGCATTGACGCCCGGCGGAAGGCGTCGGGGTACCAACTCTGGGGCATGAACATCGTGGAGAGACAGATTCGCGAAATGGCGCTCCACGGAGTTGAACGGTTCCACATTTGGGTTTCCCAGTTAAGCACACATGAGGTGAGCAGGTGGCGCCGCGACCTGCACCATCTCTACCGCCTCGATCTGATCGTCGTCGATGTCGAGACGCATTCTGCGTTGGTTCGCGAGCTCCGGAAGATCGACGACGATGTGGTTCTGCTGGAGGGGGACGTGGTCTACGACGATCGCGTTCTGGTTCACCTTCTACAGTCAGGTCCCGGGTGCAGAGTGATCGGTCGCGACGCCGAGGCTGCAGCCTATCTGACAGCCGGCCACGTAGAGGAGATCGTCAGATATATCGACGAGGTCAACGATGGCGCGTCTGCCGCAACCGAAGACCCATTGACTCTGCCCGAGAAGGGTCTGGAGACCATCGCCTCTTGTGACATCGGCCACTACGTGTCGGCGTTAAGGCTGACCATGGAACCTCTGATGGTGCGCATCCTCTCGTCCGCGGATCTTGCTCCATTGGGTCGGCAGATGTACCGACGAACCTTCAAGGGCGTCATCGACGCGGTTGCCCGATATGGCTATTACCACCTCGTGCGGTTCATCACCTATCCATTGAGCTTTACATCCATTGCGCCCAATCTTCTGACCTCGATGTCCATCCTCTGTATCTGGGCGGCTATTCCCTGTATTGCTACCGGTCATCTGGCTGCCGGGATCTCTTCGGCGTGGGCGGGTGTCCTGCTGGATTCCATAGACGGCAAGCTCGCCCGGCTCCGGCTTCATTTGAGCGATAGGATGGGGGCTATCGAACACATTGTGGCAGCGCCCGGCTTGGCGTTGTGGTACGCCGCCTTCGGCTGGTATCTGAGTGAGGTCGAATCCGCGGTATCTGGCGAACTGTTATGGACAGTTACCGGCATAGGCGTCTTCGTGCTCGACAAGGTCGTCAGTGGCGGCTTCAAACGCTTGTTTGGGAAAGAGATTTTCGATTTCAGTACCATCGATGCCCGCTTCCACCTGATCGCCGCGCGCAGAAATATCACCTTGGTGATTTTCACCCTCGGCGCTATCGTTGGCGATCCCGGCTTGGCGTTTCAGATGGCGGTTATGTGGATGGTGATTACGTTTGGCTACCACCTCGTGAGACTTATCCAGGTGGCAACTAGCAAGGTATATCGAGCGTCGCGGTAGCCGCGACTCGAGCTTACTGAGTAGGCGGCGGCAAGCTCTTTATGAAGGCGATGATATGCCGTATCTGCTCCTTGGATAGGCGATCGGCGCCGAAGAAGGGCATAAACTTCCCCGACCCGTCCACGTACGCATTCGGATCTACCGCTGACAGCACCGCGCCAAGCCCATCACCTTCGCGAATGATCTTGGCGTAGTACGACGCCGGACGATTTCGCGGGATCGGGTTGGGGGCGATACCCGTGTTGGCGTTAGGATGGCAAACATTGCAGGCGGCATAAAACAGGTCTCGTCCAAGAAGCTTGTTTCCGTCTTCGAAACCGTCGTATCGACCGGTCTTGTCAGCCGCGGGGGCGATCAGGAGGGGAGCGGTCAACGCTCGCCGGGTTATGGAATTGAGATACAGCTGCAAGATCTGCATCTGATGAGCCGTCAGCCCGCGATCGTTGAGCATAAACTGTTTCACACAGATAGACGCGGCAGAGGAGATATCCGGAAACGCCCCAGGAAGTTCCGGATCCTTGCCCCAGAATGTCGACCGCTTAGCGGCACTGTAGAGGCTATGTCCGGCGCGAATCAAGCCGTCATTCAGTTTGGATTCGTCGAAGTGAGCGTGGCAGTTGGCACACGAAAGACCGTTAGTGCTGGTGGCGGGAGAGTTGAAGAGCTTGCGGCCTTCGCTAGAGGTGGCGCGGGATTGAGCGTCTGCCGACCAGACCAACGAGAACGAGCAGAACATCGCGAGAAGCAGCTTCTGCATACAAAACCTTTCGCCGTTATCGTACGGATTGCATTGCTAATTGATAATCGAGTACCGCCCGCTCTGTCAAGCGTGCTCGGCGGGTTCCCGCGGCAAACCGTTTAGGAGTGTCACTTTGAGAACCGCCATATCGATCCGCGCGGCCGAAGAAAACAACCTGCAGTCCGTATGCGTGGATATTCCCCACGCTCAGCTCAGCGCGGTGAGCGGACTATCGGGTTCGGGAAAGACATCGCTCGTTTTCGACACGCTGTACGCGGAAGCCCGCCGCAGGTATCTATCGACGATGACAGGAGAGGGGGGCAAACGTGTGGGGCGGGCTCCCAAGGTACGGAGCATAGAGGGATTGTTGCCCGCCATCGCGCTGGCACAGGATCGTCTACATCACCATCCTCGCTCTACGGTGGCGACGTTGGCCGGGGTCCACAATCAGATGCGGCTGCTCTTCGAGCGCGTTGGAACGCCATTCTGCCTGCGTTGCGGCGGGGAAGTGACGTCGCAGCGCTTTGAAGAGGCGTATGAGATCCTGGCGGGGATGGAGGCCGAGACGAAGTTGCTGGTTCTCGCCCCCCGTCGTCGTCAGAAAGGGGAGTCGGACGCGGATCTGGCCGACTGGGTGGAACGTAGCGGATATCGCCGGCTGCGAGTTGAAGGTCAACTGCATCTCGTCGAGGGTTTGAGTCTATCAGGCATCACCTCTGTAGAGGTCGCAGTCGATCGGCTGACGGTCAATCGGAATACTCGACGCCGGCTTCGAGGGTCGCTACAAGCGGCTCTGGATCTGGGCGACGGACGGGCGCAGGTGGCTGTGGAGGGGGAAGGGGAAGAGTTTTCTTTTGCTATCCGGCCAAGTTGCGTCGACTGTGGGGAACCGTTCCTCGACATAACGGAGAGTCTGTTTTCTTTTAACAGCCCTCAGGGAGCATGCCAACTCTGTCAGGGTCTCGGGACCCAGAGTGGTGTGCAGTTCGAGCAGCTGTTTGATGGGGGCAGGTCGAGCCTGATCGAGGCGTTAGGTCCTCTTTGGCACGAGTTCGGGCACAAGGATCTATTCAACCACATTGACCGGTTCTGCGAGAAGAACGACCTGAGCCTGGAGCTGGCCGTGGCTGAATTCCCCGATTCTGCCCTGAAGGTTTTGTGGAAGGGGAAGAGAGGACGGGGTGGGTTCTCCGGGGTGGCGAAGCTTGTGGACCAGCTGCGGGCAAAGGCGTCCGGCGGGGAGCTTGACTGGCTGGAGGATCGGCTGGGTGACAGTCCTTGTGAGGCTTGCGGAGGTACCCGGTATCGTCCCGAGGTGGAGTCGATAAGGATACGCGGAGAGAGTATCGCCTCGATCTGCCAAAAATCCGTCGACGGGGCACTGTTGTTCTTCCGCGAATGGAATCCGCAGGCAGCTAACGCTCTGATCGGCCAGGCGATCGGGTCGGCGATACAGCGATCGCTGGAGACCATCGACGGGTTGGGTTTGGGATATCTAACGCTCGATCGACGCAGCGATACCTTGTCCAGCGGCGAACTGCAACGCCTTCGGTTGGCCTCGGCGTTAGGCTCCGACATGACCCAGGTGCTCTATATACTGGACGAGCCGACTATGGGACTGCACGCGAGCGACGTGGAGAAACTGTTCGATGCGTTGCGGCGATTGGGGGACAGAGGAAACACAGTGTTGGTGGTTGAACACGACCCCGAAATCTTGTCCAAGGCAGACTTGCTTATCGATATGGGTCCCGGTGCCGGCAAGGCGGGCGGCAAGGTCGTCGCCCAAGGTTCTCCACGACAGGTCAGTGAAACCGATTCGCTGACGGGTCGCTTCCTGAGCGGCAGGCTTACTCTAGGTCGCAATGCTCGGCGCCTGCCCGGTTCAGGCGGGTGGCTCGGGTTGCGCGGCCTACGCGGACACAACCTGAAAAGCGTGGACGTGGAGATTCCTCTCATCTGCTTGGTCTGTGTCACGGGGATCTCCGGGTCGGGGAAAAGCTCCTTGGTGCACGGCACGTTATTCCCCCTCCTGGCAGTGCAGCTGCAGCGATCGGAACGGCACCCCTTGGCGTTCGACTCGTGCACAGGATGGGAACAGCTGGAGCGGATTGTTTGTGTCGATCAAAAGCCGATCGGCCTAAATCCCAGGTCTACCGTCGCGACCTACACCGGCTTGTTGCAGCCCATTCGGCGTATTTTTGCCAAGATGCCCGAAGCGCGCATGAGGGCTTACCGGCCGGGTCATTTCAGCTTCAACGCAACGGAGGGGATGTGCTTGGACTGTGGCGGCTCGGGCGCCCGCGGCAGTCGGGAGGAGTTCCTCGAGGGTATCGAAGCTGAATGTGGGACCTGCAGTGGCCGACGATTCAAGCGGGAGGTTCTGGATATCCGCTTTCGCGACCACAACATAGCGGAGGTTTTGGACCTCGACGTGGACAACGCTTTGGAGCTGTTCGAATCGATTCCCGAGATCGTGAGGATCCTTGCCATTCTGAGTGATGTCGGACTAGGCTACATCCATTTGGGACAGACGGCGCGAAGTCTCTCCGGCGGCGAAGCTCAGCGCGCAAAGCTGGCCAGCGAGCTCAGCCGGCCCCGAAACGACCGGACCATCTACGTGCTCGATGAACCAACAAGCGGGTTGCATATGGAGGATATTCGCTATCTGCTCGATCTTCTCCAACGGCTTGTTGATCAGGGAAATAGCGTCGTTGTGGTCGAACATCATATCGAATTCATAGCATGCTCTGATTATGTGATCGACCTTGGTCCCGGCGCCGGGGAAGCAGGAGGCCTCGTCGTGGCCAAGGGAACACCGGAGGAAGTGGCGGCGGAAACCAGCTCGCGCACCGGACACTTTCTGCGGCGACGAATGGTGAGCCGCGATGATTCAATTGGTAGGTCGGTGTGATCGATCTCAGCAACGTGCAACGGTTTATGCGGGCCCAGGGGATCGATGTTTGGCTGCTGTACGATTTCCGCGGCGGGAATCCGATCTTTTGGCAGCTTCTGGGGGGCAAACGTGCCACCACGCGGCGGTCGTTCCTGTTTCTAACCGCCGAGGGGGATACGACCCTGCTGACGCACGCGATAGAACGATAGGTTTTCGAATCCGTACCTATCGAGGTCGTGGGTTATGCGGGCAGGAGTGACTTGAGTGAACGTCTGGGTGCCATGCTCGCGGGTGTCAACGTCGCCGCCATGGAGTACTCCCCGATGAGCGAGTTGCCGACCGTTTCATGGGTCGATGGCGGGACATTGGAGCTCGTGCGCTCGTTCGGGGTCCGGGTGATCTCCTCAGCCGATCTCTTTCAGCTTGCCCTAACCACGTGGAGCCAGGAGGCACGCCAATCGCATCACAAAGCCTGCGAAGCGGTCGTGGCCACCAAGGACGCCGCATTTGGGTTTATCTCAGAGGCGCTTTCCGAGCAACGTCAACTCTCCGAATACGAGGTCCAGGATTTCATTGTAAGACGTTTTCACGAGTTGGGATTGGAGTTTGATCATCGCCCTATCGTCGCCGTGAATTCGAACAGCGGCAATCCCCACTACGAGCCGACCGTGACCGCTGCCCGACTGATAGAGTTAGGAGACTGGGTGCTCATCGACTTGTGGGCACGAGTGCCGGGCGAGCAGAACATCTTCGGTGACATTACTTGGGTCGCGTATGCGGGGGAGAAGGTGCCCGAGGAGATACAGCAGGTGTTTGGCATCGTTGCCCGCTCGCGAGACCTGGTGTTAGAGAAGCTGAAACACGATTGGAATCGCGGATGCTGCCCCCGGGGGTGGGAATTGGACCAGCTCGCGCGAGCGCATATCGAAGAGGCGGGATACGGTGAGTTCTTCGTGCATCGCACCGGTCACAGCTTGGGGCCGGGGCCAGCTGTTCATGGACTCGGCGTCAACCTGGACAACCTGGAAACCCGCGATACCCGCCAACTACTGCCGGGAACCGGGTTCACCATCGAACCGGGAATCTACCTTCCGGAGTTTGGCGTCAGATTGGAGGTCAACGTGTATATCGACGCCGAACTCGGTCCTCAGGTCACGACTCAGGTGCAACGCGAAATCCTGCATCTGATATGACCCGACACAAGCTCTCGACATTCGTTTGCCACTGTTCCGGGCAGCCGTTATCATAACTTTCATGGACAAAACCTTCTACGTCACCACACCGATCTACTACGTCAACGACCAACCTCACGTCGGTCATGCCTACACCACCGTCGTGGGCGATTTTTTGGCGCGATTCTACCGTCTCGACGGATACGACACTTACTACCTCACCGGTACCGATGAACATGGCGAAAAGATCTATCGGGCAGCCCAGGCGGCCGGACGCGATCCACAGGAGTTCGTCGACGAAATCAGCACACGATTTCGTGATGCGTGGTCGGTTTTGGAGGTCAGCAACGTCGATTTCATTCGCACAACCGAGGCTCGGCACAAGAAGGTAGTAGTCGATGTCTTGAGCCGTATTCACCAGGCCGGGGATATCTACTACGACGAGTACGAAGGTACCTATTGCGTCGGATGTGAACGCTTCCTGACCGATAAGGAGCTAGTGGATGGAAAGTGTCGCGATCATCACACCACTCCGGAGCTGCGCAAAGAGGGCAACTACTTCTTCAAGATGGAGAAATACCGGGAATGGCTTGTGGAGCATATCCGGAAAAATCCCGACTTCATACGTCCGTCGGGGTACCGTCAAGAAGTGCTTTCCATGCTTGCCGAATCAATTGGTGATCTGTCCATATCTCGACCCAGGACGCGGGTACCGTGGGGCATCTCTCTTCCGTGGGATGCCGACCACGTGACCTACGTTTGGACGGACGCCCTCATAAATTACATCTCGGCCATTGGTTTCGATGACAGCGATCTCTATCGCCGTTTCTGGCCCGCCGCTCAGCACCTTGTCGGAAAGGACATCCTCAAGGCCCATGCCGTATTCTGGCCAACCATGCTCAAAGCGGCCGATATTCCCCTCTACCAGCACCTGAACGTCGGGGGCTTTTTAATGGGGCACGACGGCCGCAAGATGAGCAAGTCTCTCGGCAACGTCGTCGATCCCTTCGAGCTGGCCGAGAAGTACGGTCCCGATGCAGTGCGCTATTACTTGCTTAAAGACACGGTCTACGGCCAGGATGGCTCGGTGGGAGAGTCAGGGCTGATCGAGCGTTACAACGCCGATCTTGCCAACGATCTCGGCAACCTTCTCTCCAGGGTTCGGGCTCTGCTCCTTAGACACCTGGATGGCACATTCGGTCCTACGTCAAAATCTGCTCACGACAGCGATCGGGAGGTTGCCCGGCTGGGGATCGAGCTGCCCAGCAAGGTGCGTGTTTACGTTGGCGAACTAAAGTTTCATGCCGCCCTGGAAGAGGTCCTGCAGTACGTGCGTCAGCTGAATCGATATTTCAACGACGAAGAGCCGTGGAAGCTGGCGAAGGAACCCGAAACCTACGGCCGTCTAGCCGACGTGCTGAGGTGTGTGGCCGAAGGCCTGCTGACTTCGTCGGTGCTCCTGGAGCCTGCACTTCCGACGAAAGCTGCCCAGATCCGCAGGGATCTCGGACTAGCGGACTATCGATTGGACGAGATTGAGTCATGGGAGCGGATCCCGAACGGTACTACCATACCCGCGGAAACGGATCTTCTGTTTCCCAAGATCGAAGTCCAAGGAAAATCCCCTGGCGCCGATCGCCCGAAGAAAGGGGTCAAGGAGAATGCTGTGGAGAGTGAAGAAGAAATCGCCATCGACGATTTCAATCAGATGCAGCTGAAGGTTGCAAAGGTGATCGAGGCCGAAAAGGTTCCAGACACCGACAAACTCGTGCGGCTGAAACTAACCTTGGGTGACGAGGAGCGAACCGTGGTTGCGGGCATTGCCCAATTCTACGAGGCAGATGACCTAGTGGGTCGTAAGGTCGTCATTGTGGCCAATCTGAAACCTGCAAAGCTACGCGGCATCCTCTCTCAGGGAATGGTGCTGGCAGCCAATGATGCTGAAGGAAATCTGAGCCTGGTTAGCGTTGATCCAGACGTGCCGCCTGGGACGGATGTTCGCTGATGCTCAGTTATTCTTGTTCTTCCTCGCCGCCATGGCGATTTGCTCTCGGGTCGTGTCGTAGAGCTTGTCCACTTTCTGGCGACTGTTCGTCAGACCTTTCTTGTATTCTTCCGCCAGCTCCTGGTCTTTGATCAGCAAGTCGAACTCGTTTGCCAGCACCGTCCTGGAACGCTCGCTCTGAACCGCCGTGTGGGCGAGGGCGTAGGCACCCATTACCGCCGCTTCCACCATCGTATCGTCCCTGTTGAGTCGCGCATTCTTGCCTTTGGCGCCCAACTGCGCAACCAACCGTTGCTTTTTCTCGGTCGCCGGTCTGCGAGGATCGAACTGCACCAGCTGTTCCAGCTGCTCGCGGAGTATCTCCATTTCCCGGCGGTCAAAGGAGAGTTTGTCGGCAAACTGATTGAGTTGGGCGACGAGATTCTTCATGTAAGACCACTGTACATCCAGTCTCTGTCGATATCGACTCGAAAGGTCAGATGCCGATCCGTTTTTCAGCCGCAGCGCTTTGCACACCCGGTTGAATCGGCGACGACCAGCATCTGAGATTACGCCGTCGTTCACATAGACCAGTGGAAAGATATAGCGCGCAACGTCTGCTCTTTCGGTAGCGGAGAGATGTTTGAGCGCCAGCTGCTGCGCCAGCTCTGGAGAGGTCTTCAGCAGGGTTTCTATCTGCTTCTCTTTGACATTCTGGGCCTTGAGAAACCTCTGCATCAGACGCAGATCCTGGGCGCGAAACTCGTCTTGGTTGATGAGCAGCTTGCTGAACCCTATGATGCTCCGGAGCTTGTGGATTTTACCCCTGCTTCGTGCCAGACTCAGAGCTCCGTACACGGCTCCACCGGCAGCCGTCAATCCCGCAACCCCGCCGGCGACGGGAATCCAGAACGGCATGGACACCAACCCCAGCGCGTACCCAACGCTGCCCCAAAGGCCGAGAGAGCTGGCCCAAACAGAGGCGGCCGCCCAGGCGCCGCCGGCAAGGCCGGCGCTGCCCAATACTCCACTCACGATCTTGGTCTGGTGCCGGGTAAATCCGTTGACGATCTTGTCGAGCTTTTGCCCTTCCAGCCCCTTCTCGATCATAAACGAAACGAATTGGACCGAGAGCGCTCTAAGAGCCTGAAACGGTCGCTCTGGGTTGTTTCCAGATTCCAGTCCAGCGGTGCCGGCCATAGGTATCTCCGGATTGTGAACGGTGTCGCGGCGAGGCTGCTAAGATATTCACCTATCTTGGGCCGAGCAATCCCGCTTCCCCGTCTTGAGGCAGGACCTGGCCCTGGATATATTCAGCGTTCGGCGGCGTGAAGGTTTTCTCAAGCTCAATCGTTTTATTGGAGGATGTATGAGTTGGACGTTCGAGAAGGTGGCCGGCCCATTCGGATTCGCCGAGGGCCCCGCCTGGGATGGGGAGTGCCTATTGTTTACCGACATCCCAAACAGTCGGATCATGCGGTACGATCCGGAGACCGGACATTGCACTGAATTTCGCACAGGCACCAACGAAGGCAACGGCCTGATGTTCGATCGGCATGGAGCTCTGTTCTGTTGCGAAGGTGGGGGCCGCCGGGTCTGTAGGTACGAAGTGAACGGTGGAACAACCGTCGTCGCCGATAGCTTCGATGGCCGGCGCCTGAACAGTCCTAACGATCTCGCCTTCGACGGAGAGGGTCGACTCTGGTTCACCGATCCACGATATAGTCCCGAGGTTTCCGATCTTCAGCTGATGCACCAGTCCATATATCGAGCCACCCCTGCGCCGAACGATAACTGGGATATCGAACGGGTAACCTATGACACGACCAAACCGAACGGACTCCTGGTTTCGCCAGAACTGAAGTCGCTCTACGTCGCCCAAAGCCACTACGGCGTCGACAATCGTAGAGAGCTCCGACGGTATGCCATTGATCAAAGTGGATCAGTCGGACCGTACGAAGTGCTGCACAATTTCTATCCGCATCGGGGCATCGATGGCATGTGCTTCGACACCGAGGGCAATATAGTTGCGACCGCCGGATGGTCAGATAGCGGGCCCGGTCCGATGATTTACGTGTTTGCCCCAAACGGAAGGGTTCTCTCGACTCACCCGGTGCCGTTGGACAAGCCGACCAACTGCACCTTCGGGGGCAAGGACCTCAGCACGCTTTACGTCACCGCTAGCGCGTGTCTCTTTCGAGCCCGAACCGACCACGTGGGTTATTTGATCTATCCCCACTAATCCGGATGGCCGACAGCGAGACGTGCGTATGGTCCGATATCCCGTTGATCTCTTGGTGAGGGCGCGACATCATCGTCATGAGTAAACCCCTCGAATCAGTGCTTGGGGCGATCGGGGACACTCCTTTGGTCCGGCTTTCACGCTTGGCCAGGGACGTGGAGGGGGAGATCCTGGCGAAGCTGGAGTATCTCAACCCAGGGTATTCGAAGAAGGATCGGATCGCCCTGCAGATCGTTGAAGACGCCGAGAGGGGAGGCGACCTCCAGCCGGGCCAGACGATCGTGGAGGTGACCAGCGGAAATACCGGAACCGGCCTCGCCATTGTTAGCGCGATCAAGGGGTACCCGTTTATCGCCGTGATGTCCAAAGGAAACAGCACGGAGCGGGTGCGCCAGATGCGGGCATACGGAGCGGAGGTGGTATTGGTGGACCAGGCCATTGGGTCGGGCAGCGACTCGGTCTCGGGCGCCGATCTCGCCCTTGTGGAATCGGAGGCGGAGAGACTGGCGCGCGAGCGGGCAGCGTTTCGACCGGATCAGTTCGTTCACCGGGGGAACTTTCGGTCTCACTATCTGCACACGGGGCCCGAGATCCTGGCTGGGTCAGGCGGCCAAATCGACGGCTTTTGCGATTTCGTGGGCTCCGGTGGCAGTTTCGCCGGGTGCGCCGCCGCCTTCAAAGAGTACGAATCCAAGGTGAAGTGTTTCATTGTGGAGCCGGAGGGGGCAGCGGTACTGGCTGGCCAAGCCGTCACTAGCCCCAGTCACGCCATCCAGGGGGGTGGCTATTCCAGGCCAGAGCTGGAACTGATCAATGTGGAGCATGTGGATGGCTACATACAAGTCACCTCACAAGAGTCGATCGACGCGTGCCATCAGCTTGCTTGTGACGAAGGCATATTCGCCGGTTTCTCTTCTGGGGCGAACGTTGCCGCCGCCCAGCAGCTGCTACGGGGAGAGTTAAAAGGCGGAGTGGTGGCGATTCTCATCAACGACTCCGGTCTCAAATATCTCACCACCGATCTGTGGAATTCGTAATACATCTCAACCATACATAGGAGGCTACCATGAAGATTCCCATTCTGCACGGACCAAGAGACTTGCGCGTTGAGGATCAGGAGCTGGATACCGGCAATCTGAAACCGACCGAGGTGTGGGTGGAGACGCAGATTTCCGCCTTCAAGATCGGCACCGACAGGGGAAATTACGAAGGGGCGGAGGATGTACCGGGGGCACCCACTTATCCGCGCCCGGTCGGGGACAGCAACCTGGGCATCGTTCGGGGCGTGGGCAGTGCGGTGACAAGGCTGAAAGAAGGGGATCGCGTTGCCGGGCAGACCTGGCACTGTTCGGAATACGTGTTGGACGAGCGGCAGGTCGCCATGGTCAAGGTGCCGGAAGGTGTGGACTCAGAAGATGCGGTCTACACTTATCTGTATACCCTCAGCGCCCACTGTTACCAGAAGGCCATGTTCAGACCGGGCGAGAACGTCGCGGTCGTGGGCCTGGGAACACTGGGCATGGGGGCCATCGGGGTGGGCCGGCTGTTTGGCGCTCGTGTCATCGGCATTGGCAACAGCGAATTGCGCATGGAGATGGCTGCCAAGATGGGCACTCACGCATGTTTCCTATCTAGCGATCCAGATCTACAGGCGAAGTTGGACGAGTTCACCGATGGTGCCGGCATCGATCTGGTTATTTTGACCGCCAACCCGTGGCCCGCCTACCAGACCTCAGTGGAGATCGTACGACGCGGCGGACGGGTTTCTATCGTCAGCTTGCCGGAAAGGGGAGAGAAACCGCTCGACTTCAACCCGCTGCACATGAAATGGTTTTACGACAAAGGGATCTCGCTCATCGCGGTCTCTGGGCATGCCGGAAATCTCTTTCCAGCCGAGGAGGGGGAACGTTTCACGAGATTACGAAACGCCGCCCACACCTTGTCGCTCATGGAAGACGGTGGTTTGGAACCCAAGCGCCTGATTACCCATCGACTGCACTACAGCGAAATGCAGAAGGCGTATGAAATGGCCTTCAACCGCGACAAAACGATGCTCGGTGTGATCTTTCAGTGGAAGGACTAATCACCCGGATTCGGCCGGCGCAACCGTCTGACAGGTCATGCCACCGTCGACTACCAGTTCGGCTCCAGTAACGAATTTCGCTTCGTCTGAAGCGAGGTAAACGGCGGCGTGGGCAACGTCCCAGGCGTCGCCCATTTTTCCTAAGGGGATTTGAGCATCCCGAGCTGCCACGATCTGGTCGAAATCGGCTCCGGCATAAGCCTTCGTTAACGAGGCGCGTACCAGCGGGGTGTTGATGAAGCCGGGAAGAATACAGTTGCAGCGGATGTTCCTGGCTGCATATTCGAGCGCCACGACCTTGGTGAACTGAATGATCGCCGCTTTGGTGGTGGAGTAGGAGATATAAGCTACACCGTGCCACCGAATGCCCACGGAAGAGGCGATATTCACGATCGCCCCCCCGCCCTGGTTCAACATGTGAGGAATCGCGAACTTGCAGGTTAGAAACATGCTCTTCAAGTTCACGTCCAAAACGTGATCCCAGCTCTCTTCCGAAGTGTCCACCGCTCCGCCGAGCTCGATAATACCGACATTGTTGTGCAGCACGTCGATTCTGCCGAACTCGCTCACACACGCCTCTATCATGCTTTCCACGGCGGCACGGTTGGCCACGTCACACTCGATGCTGGTGGACCGACCACCTTCACCTTTGATGATCTGAGTCGTCTCTTTCGCGGCGTTCAAATCGATATCTACGCAGAATACGGCTGCTCCTTCCCGGGCGAACTGAACGGAGGTGGCTTTGCCATTTCCCCAACCCGGGCCGCACGAACCGGCCCCGGTCACCAGCGCCACTTTGCCCTCGAGTCTCCCTCCCATTACGACGCTCCTTTCGAACGAATTCCAACGTGTTTGAACCGGCGAAATCGCCCAAACCCCCTGCGCTTCAACCCTCCTGACGGCGAACCGCCCGAGGCGAAGGCAAAAATATGGCGCTCGGTTTCGAGCGTCAATTTGCTCGGCGGTCGCCCTATAAATAGCTTTCCTGCATCCAGGAGAGATAGAATCATTGAATAAAGACATTAGGGGCTTCTACGGCGACCACCAAGCTGGCGTGCATCCCGAGGTAATGGAGGCCATTCTTGCCGCCAATACGGGGCACGTGCCTTCCTACGGAGACGATCCGTTCACAGCACGAGCGTCGGCGGCATTCAAAAAACATTTTTCTTCTGAAGCGCAGGTCTACTTCGTTTTCAACGGATCCGCCGCAAACGTATTGAGCATCGCGGAGACGACCCGTGTGACCGACGGCGTGATATGTTCCGAAACGGCGCACATCTACATCGACGAATGCGGCGCTCCGGACAAATACGCCAAGCTGCTGCCGGCTCCCGCGATCGAGGGCAAGATATCGCCTGCCGCGGTCGACCTCTACATTGACCAGCTGGGCAACCAGCATGTTTCCCAACCCCGCCTCGTTTCGATTACGCAACCAACTGAATTGGGAACGGTCTACCGCCCCGAGGAGATCGTCGCCATAGCGGAGCGCGCTCACTGCTCAGGTCTGATGGTACACATGGACGGATCGCGCCTGCCGAACGCCGCCGCCTTTCTCGACTGCGATTTGAAGGAGATTACCACCGATGTGGGCGTGGACATTCTGTCGTTCGGCGGCACCAAGAACGGGTTGCTGATCGGGGAAGCGGTGGTTTTTCTCAATTCGCGACTGGGAAAGGACTTTCCCTATGTGCGGAAGCAAGGGCTGCAGCTGGCCTCAAAGATGCGGTTTATCTCCGCACAGTTCGAAGCGCTGCTCACGGACGATCTGTGGCGTCGGATCGCGCTTCACGAAAATGCCATGGCTGAAGAGTTGAGCAGTCGAGTTCAACCCGTGGAGGGCGTGGAGGTTGTGTACCCGGTGGAGATCAATGCGGTGTTCGCTACGCTTCCTGGGGAGTGGCTACCCGACCTTCAGGAACGGTTCTTTTTCCATACCCTAGACCCGAATGAAGCCCGCGTACGTTGGATGTCGGGGTTTGATACAACTATAGATGACGTAAACGAGTTGAGCGACTTGGTCCATCAATGTTCCAAAGAACATTCATCAGGATGAGATAACCCATGATCGTCGATACCCATACTCATTTCTACGACACCAGCCGGCCCCAAGGTGTGCCCTGGCCACCTGAACACCATGCTACGCTCTATCGCCCGGTACTGCCTGAACATTTCCGCGAGCTGGCGGAGCCGGCAGGCGTGACTGCAACCGTGATCGTCGAAGCAAGTCCGCTATTGGAAGACAACCAGTGGATTCTCGATCTCGCCGAGAACGACACTTCGATTGTTGGACTCGTGGGGCACATCGACCCTGGAACGGAGGAGTTTTCGGCGCAGCTCGAACGCTTCGCCCAGAATCCCCTTTTCCGGGGGATCAGGGTAGGCGCGTTCGAGTCAGGGAAGGAAATGAGCTCCGAGCTCAGGTCAGATTTCTTCGACAACCTGGCATCCAAAACCCTTGTCGGCGATTTTGGGCTCCTCGCCGACAAGGATCTCGAGTTGGATGCTCTCGTTGGCTACGATCACTTGACGGGGGTAATCGAGGTGGCCCAGGAGCTCCCGCAACTGCGGATCGTTATCAACCACCTGGCCCAGGTTGCAATCGATGGAAGCGAGCCTAGCAGCCAATGGGTCGAAGCAATGCAGCGATCCGCGGAACGTGCCAACGTCTACTGCAAGGTCTCCGGTCTCATGGAGTCATGTTTCGATAAGCCGGCACCTTCTGAAGAGGAATATTATCGACCCGTTTTGGACGCTCTTTGGGAGAGTTTTGGTGAAGATCGCCTGATCTTCGGGAGTAACTGGCCGGTCTGCGAATCTGCAGGAGAGTACGGCCTGGCGGTGGAGATTGTTTCCACCTATTTCAAAGAGAAGGGCGAGGTGGCGTTGGAAAAGGTCCTGAGCGGCAATGCCAAGGCCGCTTACAAATGGGTGGACCGCAGCTAAGCGAGAAAGGTCTTGCTCGGTCGTGGGCAATTCGTAGTATTTGAGCCTTGTGCAGAGCGAACTATCCCAAGCTGCGGGCAATCGATTCGCACGTTGGAGGAATACGATGTTGACTAGAGATCAGAACGAGGCAACGCGTTGCCGCAAGATCGGCCCATTCACCAAGGGTTCGATTATCTTGGCAGCTTTTTTCATTTTCGCACTTCCGGGGATGGCGGCTGCCGATGGATTGGACTCGGGGGACACGGCATGGATGCTGACAAGCACGGCTTTGGTGCTCTTCATGACCATTCCAGGATTGGCGCTGTTTTACGGCGGCCTGGTTCGGGCCAAGAATGTCCTGTCCGTGTTGATGCAATGTTTTGCCACCACCGGGCTGGTCACCATCATCTGGATCCTGTGGGGGTACAGCCTCGCTTTCGATACTACCGGGATGGTAGCGGGCGTGACCAATTTCCACTCGTTCGTGGGCGGATTGTCGAAAGCCGGTCTCAGCGGGGTAGGGGTGGACAGCCTGGCTGGAACGATACCGGAATCGGTGTTCGTGACCTTTCAGCTCACCTTCGCGATCATCACGCCGGCGCTCATCGCCGGCGCCTACGCCGAACGGATGAAATTCTCGGCGGTTTTGTTGTTTACCGTTTTGTGGTCGAGCATCGTTTACGCTCCGATCTGCCATATGGCTTGGAGCGGTGATGGTGCGTTCTTCGGCGACATGGGTGTCCTAGATTTTGCTGGCGGGACCGTGGTGCACATCAATGCGGGAATTGCCGGCCTGGTGGCAGCCTTGATGTTGGGCAAACGCCGGGGGTTCCCCGGACGTCCCATGCCGCCGCACAGCATGACGCTAACCGTCGTCGGCGCATCGATGCTCTGGGTAGGATGGTTCGGCTTTAATGCCGGCAGCGCGGTGGCTGCGGACGGATCGGCCGGAATGGCGATGCTGGTCACCCAAATCGCCACCGCTACCGCGGCCATAAGTTGGATGATGGTCGAGTGGTTGAGTCATGGCAAACCCAGCGCACTGGGCATCGTCACCGGCGCCGTGGGCGGGTTAGTGGCAATTACACCGGCCTCCGGAAGCGTGGGACCCATGGGAGCTCTGGTGGTGGGAGTTGCCGCGGGCCTCCTCTGTTTCTGGGGGGCGACAACCCTGAAACGAAAATTGGGTTATGACGATTCTCTGGATGCCTTCGGGGTGCATGGAATCGGCGGCATAGTGGGAGCTTTGTTGACTGGGATATTCGCCGCCGAAGGCCTCGGTGGCCAAGGTCTCGCGGAAGGGGTCAGCATCGGCCAACAGTTCGGAGTACAACTGGTGGGCGTTATCGTGACCATCATCTATTGTGCCCTCCTTTCGGCGATCATATTCAAGATCGTCGACGCTGTGGTCGGGTTGCGCGTGGACGAAGACGAGGAGATTCAGGGACTGGATATCGCGCTGCACGACGAGCAGGGCTACAACATGGAGTTATAGATCTAAGTCAACAAGGAGAACTGCAATGAAATTGCTCAAATGCGTCGTGCGTCCCAGCGCTTTGGAGGAGGTCAAAGAAGCACTGAGCCAACTTGGGGTTATGGGGATGACCGTGAGCGAAGTAAAGGGTTTCGGTAGGCAGAAGGGCCACAAGGAGGTGTACCGCGGCGCCGAGTACAACATCGACTTCACCCCCAAAATCGAGATCGACGTAGTGGTGGCAAACGAGTTGTCCGAACAGGCGGTGAGCGCCGTGCGCGACGCGGCCCAGAGCGGCCGTATCGGCGACGGCAAGATATTCATCCTTGCGGTGGAAGATGTGGTCAGAATCCGTACCGGCGAGACCGGGGAATCAGCCATATAAACCGATCAACACATAGCGACTCCCATTGACTGAAACGATCCGACACAATTGCGGCCTCTGCGTCGCGCATACCCTCCACGACGCCTACAGCTTTATTCGTTCCCTCCAACATCGCGGTCGCGAGGCGACCGGCCTCGCCGCCGTCGGAGATGGGCGCATAGACGTGGTCAAGTGGTCCGGCGGCGTGGATCGGTTCGATGTTACGGATCTGCACAAGATCTTTCCCAGTCCCAGGTATCACACCTACCTCGGTCACGTGCGATATGCGACCCGCGGCAGGAAAGACCAGATCCTTGAAGACGCCCATCCGCACGTAATAGGCGGTCACGTGGAGCATCGTGGAAATCACATTATCATCTGGGATTGCGATATGGCTTCGGTCCACAACGGCCAGGTGGATCGCAGCTACTTCGAAGAGGTTCCCCAGGAGGATCTGCATTCGACCTGCGATACCGAGGCATTGCTTCACGTATACCGGCAGTACGGGGAGTACAACTTCGTGCAGGAGATTCCCGGGGCGTACACCCTGGCGATCGCCGACAAGCGGAAGAGAGACGTCATGGTCCTTCGGGACCGAGCCGGCATGAAGCCGGCGGTGCTGGGGTGGAAGGACGGCAAATACGGGGTCGCCTCAGAGGACATCGCATTTCGCAAGAACGGCGGCGAATACATCGAGGACATCGATCCTGGATCGATCTATTACCTGTCGCCTGAAGGCGAGTTCACCAAGGTGTCGCTGGTGGAGCCACAACTCTCGCACTGCTTCTTTCAGTGGAACTACATCGCCGACGTGGATTCGATCCTCAACGGCGTCAGCGTGCGGCGGGTGAGGGAAGCGCTGGGTGAGGCGGTGGCCGATGAGTTTCACCCGGACGACGCGGATCTGGTGACCTATCTGCCTCGTTGCCCCGAGGTTGCAGCCCGCGCCTACGCCAAGAAGACCCAGCTTCCGTTTCGCCCCGTCTTCTACAAGATGCGCGCCGAGAGATCCTTCCAGGGTACCACCGCGAGCGACAGGAAGCAGTCGATCGGTGAAAACCTCCACCTTCTGCCCGGCATGGGAGATGCGCTTCGCGGTAAGACGGTTGTGCTACTCGACGACAGCATTATTCGCGGCAACAATTCGAAACGCGCGCGGGATCTGCTGTACGAGGAGGCGAACGTGGAAACCGCTTATCTGGTGAGCTACACACCACCTATAGGTATCGTGGGCACGGATGGTATCCCACGGGGATGTATGTTTGGAGTAGATATGCCGCCGAATCCTCCACCGGGCGACGAGTTTATCGCCCGCGGCCGAACCGTGGAACAGATCGGGGAAGCAATGAACCAGCCGGTAGTGTATCTATCTTACGAGGGGATGTTCAAGGCGTTCGAACGCGCCGGCATGACCCGCCAGGGTTTGTGCACGTATTGTATTGGAGGCGAACACCCATTTGCAGGGTTCGTCTCTCTTGATCATTTCGCGGTTACTTCGCAGTTAGATCTGTTAAAAGACGCAAGCTGACAATCGGGGTTAGGCCGATCGTTGCAGCGGATCGCATCGGCCAGTGCGGCGTTGGATCAGCTGTCCGATATGGGGCGCGGGGCGCGCCAGCCGTCCTCCTCGAGAATCGAAAACATCTCCATGTCCACAAAGCGCCCTTTTACGAGCTCGTACTGGCGCAGGGTACCTTCCTTCTGAAATCCCAATTTGCCCAGGAGGCGATAGGAGGCTTCGTTGCCGGACATCACCAGAGCTTCGATTCGGTTTAGAGCCATTTTCTCGAATCCCAACTGCAGTACAGCCGCTAAAGCTTCGGTCATTATGCCGCGATTCCAATGGGTCCGTGCCAGATCGTACCCCAACACGGCGCGGTGACTGGGCTGGATCCAGAGATTGTAGCCACAGGTACCGACGAGGTCCTCGGTGTTGTTTCTCTCCGTAATCGCCCAGCGGATGCCAATTCGCTTGTCGAACCGTTGAACAAAGCGGTCCACCAGACGACAGGCCTCTTCAATGGTAGAAAACAGATCGAGATCATAATATCGGGTTACCTCGGGATCCGAGAAGAGCTCCAACACCTTGGGCGCATCCGCCGGCCTGAGTTCGCGAAGCACCAGATTCTCAGTCTCGAGCCAGGGGAAGGTCGTGAAGATCGATTCGGCTTCCATGGGCTGCCCCCGTCAGCCGCGAATGGGGATGGGGACGCGCTGGTCACCTTGCGCCTCGACGGCGACGTATTTGACTTGAGCTTCGGTCAATCGAACGATCTCACTCCGTCGATCCGTCTCCACCGTGACCCGTATCGTGATCGACGTGCGCCCGACGCGCTCCAGTTGGGTCCAAAAACTCACGAGGTCGCCAACAAATACCGGCTGGAGGAACTCAACGCCATCGACGGCGACTGTAACGATCGATGACTCAGGCCAACCAGCCCGCATCATCTCAAAGCGCGCGCCCGCCGCTCCGGCCTGGTCGATGTAGCTGAGGAGTACGCCCCCGAAGATCGTTCCCTGAGGATTCGTATCTCGCGGCATCATCAATACTTTGGTGGCGAGGTAACGCCGATTGCCGTCCGTGCTCATCGCAGCTGTTTCCCGTGTCCCGACTTTACTGACTATCGACGATAAGGGACTCCGGTTGCGGGCGAGCGCCACCTGTGTTGCGCGTCTTGTACGACTGCGGTCGTTGGCACCACGGGCAGATCAACGCCTGACGGTGAATTCGCTTTCTGCAATGAGCGCACAACTTGCCGCTATGATGAGCCGCAACCCAGCTGAAGGGCCCGAGCAAGAGACCGAGAGCAAACCACTTCAGTCGAGGGTCGCCCTTGTGATGGGCGAGGGATGAGGTGACCCAGGCGCAAAGCAACCATGCCAAGCCGAGAAGGACGGCGCCAATGACGGCTGCATTCGGGGTCGGGATGATTTGAATGGTCATAGGCGAAGGAGCTTTGGAGGGCACTGCATGATCAGGGACCAGTAAAAAACGAGAGGTTGGGCAGTAGCAACCTGTCAGCTGGATAAGTAGGCTCAGTCGGAACTGTCGGCTCGGGAGTTCGGGGGACGGTATTGGGCTTCAAACTCGGCGATCTCGGGTTGTACCACGTTCTCGTAGCAATCGGGGCAGATGCTGTGGCTAAACGCAACATCCGCCCGGGATTCGATGTAGGCCTCTACCTGCTGCCAGTAGTTGCTGTCATCTCGCACCTTCTTGCAGTATGAACAGATCGGCAACAGGCCCTGCAGGTGTTTTTCGCGATCGATCGATTCCTCTAGCTCCTTTACCCGATTGGCCAGTTCCGACTGCAGCTGCAAGACTCGCTTGCCAACCTCGATCCTTGCTTGCAATTCCTTGCGGACAACAGGTTTGGTGGCGTAGTCGTCGGCACCGGATTCCAGCCCTTCGACCAGGTCGGCTGAGCTGTCGCGGGCAGTCAACATGATTATGTATGTGCCCTTCAGACGCGAATCGGCACGAATTCGCTGGCAAAGCTCCACCCCATCGATCTCGGGCATCATCCAGTCCAGTATTGCCAGCTGGGCGGCGTTCTCCTCCTGTATGGCGGTCCATGCCTCGTTGCCGTCTCGAGTCGATGCTACTTCGTGACCCCACTTTTTTAACGTGGTCTCCAGAAGGAGGCGAGAGGTGCCGTCATCCTCGGCAATTAGGATCTTCATGGCGTTCGGAGCTTATATCAGTCGGACGAGTCCGCATCTTTGAGGAGAATGGAGAGCGGGATCAGGACGCAATAGCCACCAACGAGCAGTACTGGAGCCAGCGTCAGCGACAAGAACCCAGTAGCCGGAGGAACACTCAACACCACGTACCCGAGGATGATCGACCCCAACCCGAGAAGGAACAGTCGCCAGTTTCGGCGCGAAAAGGGCAGTTGTCGTGCGCTCGGCGGTTCCACGGTCAACGTTTTTCCTTGATGCGCGCCGCCTTACCCTTGCGGGAGCGCATGTAAAAAATGCGTGCTCGCCGCACCTTGCCGCGCCGCAGGTTTTCTATTTCGGCAATTCTGGGTGAGTGAACGGGGAATATCCGCTCCACTGCGACACCTTGGGTCACCTTGCGCACGGTGACGGATTCGTGTACTCCGCTCCCTTTGCGCTGAATCACGATCCCTTCGAAGACCTGCACTCTTTCCTTGTCTCCTTCAACAACGCGCACGTGAACGCGAAGTGTGTCGCCGGCTCCAAATTCGGGCAGGTCGGACTTGAGCTGGTCTGCTGTCAATTCCCGAAGGATGCTAGTATCCATTACCTCCTACTTTCGTTTGCTTCGACCACTCTGATATTAGATTTCTTTCGTCTGCATCCAGATCTACTCTGTCGAGGATCTCGGGGCGCCGCTCAAAGGTTCGACGCAGAGCTTGGCGCCGGCGCCAACGGTTTACTTCGCCGTGGTCGCCGCTGAGTAAGACGGATGGTACCCGCTCTCCTCGAAAGCTCTCGGGCCGGGTGTACCACGGACAGTCCAACACAACCTCGTGAAAGGAATCCTCCAGCGCCGAGCTAAAATTTCCCAGCACGCCGGGTATGAGCCTGACGACCGTGTCGATCACGACCATGGCAGCCGGCTCTCCGCCGGTGAGCACGTAATCTCCAATGGAAACCTCCCGGTCGATCATATGGGTCCTGATGCGCTCGTCGATCCCTTTGTAGTGGCCACAGAGCAAAACAAGATGTTCTTCCAGCGATAACTCGACGGCCAGGTCCTGAGTCAGCGGTTCGCCGTCAGCGGTCAGATAGATCGCGTGCCCGGCGGCCAGATTCAAGCGATCCCAGGCGCAGGCGACGGGTTCGGCCTTGAATACCATGCCGCCACCGCCACCGTACGGCGCGTCGTCGATCGTTTGGTGTTTGTCTGGTGTGAACTGCCGCAGATCGTGAGTCTCCACCGCCACCAGGTCGGATTGCTGGGCCCGGTGCAGCATACTGGATTGCAGCGGCGATTCGAAGAACTCGGGAAAAATCGTGAGTATGTCAATTTTCATTGGAGCCCCAGCAACTCCTCGACGCCGCGCACGACGATGCGGCTCTCTTCCACCGCCATATCGACTATGAAATGTTCCACCGCAGGTACCAAAAATTCGCGATCGCCATTCTTTACCCGATAGGCGTCGGTGGAGGGTGCCTGTAAAACGTCGGCGATGTGGCCCAGATATTCACCCTCTTCGTTCTCGACCCGACAACCGACCACCTCCGATATGTAATG
Organism: Candidatus Latescibacterota bacterium; assembly: GCA_965217095.1. Lineage (GTDB taxonomy): Bacteria > Latescibacterota > UBA2968 > UBA8231 > UBA8231 > CAYNZV01. Next base: position 1,938,070 of record OZ244235.1, on the reverse strand, counting down.
CATTCCCTCCGGGAGCTCGGCCACCTCATCTGGGGCTACGGTCACGTACCGTTTTGTGGCGATTTCGCGCGCCCGTTCCGGGCTGTCGACACCGCGAAACTTGAGGATGATTCCTCGTCCCTCTGGTCGCCAGTTCTCGATCTGCATCACCTGGTCTGGTGCCCCATCGGACTGCAATACAACTCGGGACAGCTCCCCAAAACGCTGGGGGCAGTGGCTCAAGGTTTCGGCAAAGACTTCGCCACGGACCCCTTTCGCCCTGGTGACGAAGGCGACCGCAACCCGTTCCGGAGCTTCCGGTTGCATGGGGATGGGATCGTTACTCGTCGCCTTCAGCTGCGGCAGAGGCTTCAGCAGGCTCTTCGGTAGATTCGACCGCCTCTTCGGCATCAACGACAACGGGTTCCGGCATCACTTCCGCAACCTCTTCGACGGCCCCCTCATCGGTTGCCGAAATTGAAGTGGCTTCGGCGTCCTCTTCGGTCGCCTTGCTATCCACCTGCTGCGCGGCGGCGGCTATCTTTCGCCGTCGTTTTGGCTTGTCGTGGGTGAGGGCAGCCTCGCGAACGCGCGGTTCGAGTCCCTTCCATCGCGCCAGAACCCCCTGGCTGTCGAAAAGGGCTTTTACGGTGTTGCTCATAACGGCGCCCCGCTTCAACCACAGCAATGCTTTTTCCTCGTCGATCCGCACCTGTGAGTTAATGGGATCATAAATGCCGACTTGTGCCAGCGCATGGCCTTGTTGTGGTGCCTTGAGATTCATCGCTACAATGCGGTAAAAGGGCCTCTTTTTCTTGCCCATTCTACTCAATCGAAGTTTGACCAAAGGTTCGTCTCCTATCTTGTAAGTGTTGTTAGATCAATTCATGAACGGAAGACTGAATTTGTTTCTGCCCGGTTTTGTGCGGTGCATCTGCTTGAACATCTTCTGCATCATTTGAAACTGCTTGATCAGGCGATTGACATCCTGAATGGCTGTGCCACTGCCCCGAGCGATTCGCTTCCGGCGGCTGCCGTTGAGGATCTGTGGCATGCCCCGCTCTTGTGGGGTCATCGAATTGATGATCGCCTCTGCCTGGTTGAAGGCGTCGTCCCCCACTTGCACCCCATTGAGGGCTTTGCCGGCTCCGGGTAGCATGCCCACCAGCTGATCCAGCGGCCCCATCTGTTTGATCACCCCGATCTGTTCGAGAAAATCCTCGAAGGTGAACGCCTCCCGTCGCAGGCGCTCTTCCATCTCCTGCGCCTTTTCATGCTCGAATACCTGCTCGGCTTTCTCTACAAACGAGACGATGTCTCCCATCCCGAGTATCCTTGAAGCCATGCGATCGGGATGAAAGGTTTCGAGGGCCTCCAGCTTTTCGCCCGTGCCGATGAATTTGATCGGCTGCCCGGTAACTTCCAGTATGGACAAGGCGGCGCCGCCGCGAGCATCCCCATCCAGCTTGGTCAGGATACAACCGCTAAACGCGAGCCGTTCGTAAAAGCGGGTCGCCGTCTCAACCGCATCCTGCCCGAGCATGCTGTCCGCCACGAAAAGGATTTCATGCGGCGTGATCGAATCGCGGAGGGCGACCAGCTCGTCCATCATTTCCTCGTCGATGCTGAGTCGACCGGCCGTGTCCACAATGAGGACACTGCGGTTGGATTCTATCGCTTCCCGCAATCCCGCCGTGCAGATCTCTACCGGATCGGCTGAATCGTCGGAATAGACCGGAACCCCGAGCTGCTGTCCCAAACTCTGCAACTGGTCGATAGCCGCCGGCCGGTAAACATCCGCCGCCACCAGCTGCGGCATTCTGCCCTGATCCTTGAACCGCCGGGCGAGTTTCCCCGCCGCGGTCGTCTTACCACATCCCTGTAGACCGACGAGCATGATAACGGTGGGCGGTTTGTCGGCCATCTTCAAGGGTTGATTGTCACCCCCCAAGAGGGCAATCAGCTCGTCGTGCACGATCTTAATAAGCTGTTGGCCCGGCGTCAGACTCTGCAGCACTTCTTGACCTACTGCCCGTTCTTTCACCCGGCGCACAAAAATCTTTGCGACCTGAAAATTGACGTCCGCTTCCAGCAGCGTACGGCGAATCTCGCGCAAGGTTTCCTCGACGTTGCGCTCGGAAATTCGTCCCTGACCCCTGAGGGTCTTGAATATGGATTCGAATCGTTCTGTCAGACGTTCAAACACGGTTTCTTCTTTTACCCGCAGAGGTATTGAATGAAACGTTTTAATATAGATTTATGTAGGGTATCGGGCAACAGAGTAGGAACGCGAAAGAGGGCTGAAAATCAGCCCCGTAGCTCCACAATCGCCGCTTTGCGATTCTCGGCGCCAAAGACCGACGAACCGGCGACGAGGATGTCTGCGCCGGCGGTTCGGCAGGCGGCTGCGTTGACGGAGGCGACGCCCCCGTCAACTTCGACCTTTAGAGCTAGCTGTTTCTCGTCGACCCTCTTCCTTAGAGCCGAAATCTTGAGAAGAGCGTTGTCCATGAAACTCTGTCCGCCGAACCCCGGCTCGACCGACATGACCAGGGCGAGATCCAGATCTCCAAGAGCCGGAAAGAGCGATTCTACGGCCGTCCCTGGGTTGACGGCGACACCGCATTCCGCGCCAAGCCGGTGAACCTCGTCGGCGAGGCCGCGAGGATCGCGGCAGACCTCGATGTGAAAGGTAAGAGAGTCGGCTCCCGCGTCGCGGAACGGCGCCAGGTAACTCCCCGGATCGGCCAACATCAGATGGGTGTCAAGGAAGAGAGATGACGCCCGGCGGATCGCCTGCACAACGGGGATGCCGAAGCTCAGGTTCGGCACGAAACAGCCATCCATGATGTCGAGGTGGAGTAGGTCGGCGCCGGCGCGCTCGACTTCCTTGATCTCCTCGGCGAGTTGACCAAAGTCGGCGGCAAGAATCGATGGTGCGATCTGGATCTTAGGGGTCAAGGTTAAGCTCCCATATGGGGTCGACGAGGGGGGTGTCGATGTCAGAGGCGGAACTGCCAACGACGCTGAGAACGAGGTTTATCGCGCTCAGTCGGGCAATCCGCTCACCTGCTTTTGGATCCTGGTCGAGAACGTGGCCGGGCGGTACGGCGTTGTCGATGCTGCTTGTAATGGTTCCCAAGCGCATCTCGTATTTGCGCAAGGTGTCTTCGACAACCTCGATGGACAAACCTGCCAGATTGGGAACGCGCTTCGGCTGGCTGGAGGATCCGCTACTGATTTCCAGGTCGACCAAGCTGTAGCGCGGGAGCTCGATGCCGTGTTGCGGGACCTGTTTTATGACAGCCCCACCGGGTATCGACTCGGAGGAGTTGAAGATCACCTCGCCGAGCCGCAGCTGCACATGTTCCAGCTGTAGTTGGGCTTCTCTGAGGCTGACGCTGCGCACATCGGGGACGGCGTAAAACCTCGGTCCCATGCTCACATCTACCGAGAGCCGCCGTCCCTTCTTCACGTTGACGCCGGCGTCGGGGGATTGGTACAGAACCGCCCCAGCGGCAACGCTCTCGTGATAGCTGCTGTCGCGAATGCTTAGACGCAGTCCCAGCGCGTGCAGGCGGCTTTTGGCCCGAGGTAGCGCCAGGCCGCGGAGGTCGGGTGATCGCACTCGCGGCACGTCGACCATGTACGGCATGACCACCAGGTCCAGAAAAGCCACGATCGCGACCAGGGTCGTAGTCGCCACGAGCATCAAGAACAGAATCTTGCGAAAGAATCGACGCATCATGCCAGCCGTCGGATGCGCGCTGCGAAACAACCGTCGCCACCATCGCGCCCCGGTATGGTTTCCACGTATCTGCCGGCCCAGGCTGATTGAGGGAAGGTTGCGCAGGCGGATTCCAGCCGGCCCCGCGGCTCGCAGGCCAGGAATCTCTCGACCAGAAAATCGTTTTCCTCCGGTTCGAGGCTGCAGGTGCTATAGGTCAGAACGCCTCCCGGACGGAGATTCGCAAAGGCTCGGGAAAGAATAGAAAGCTGTGTGGCGGCCATGGCGCTCAGATCATCCGGCTGCCGTCGCCACCGCATATCCGGCCGTCGCCCGAGCACGCCGGTTCCGGTACAGGGCACATCTACCAGCACTCGATCGAAGCTGCCCTCAAGGTGGGCGATATCCTGAGCCACCGGCTGAACGCAGGTCAAACCTAGGCGTCCGATGTTCTCGCGCACTCTCTGCAAGCGCCCCGGATGGAGATCCAGTGCAACTACTAACCCACGATCGTCCATCGCCTCCGCGATCTGGGTGGTTTTCCCTCCGGGAGCGCTACAGCCGTCGAGCACCGACTCTCCCGGCTGGGGATCCAGCAGAACCACGGGGATCGCCGCGTTGGAGTCCTGCACCTGGAACAGTCCGTCCGCAAATGCGCTCGACTTGAAAAGCTCTTCTCCCGACTGAACGCGCAGAAAGCCATCCAACGGGCCGCACGGCTCCACCTCGATCCCGCCGCTGCGAAGCTGTCCAAGTAGGCTGTCTCGGTCTGTGCGCAAGCGGTTGGCGCGAATGGTAGTGGCGGAAGGCCTGTTGTTGATCGCCATGGTCGCCTCGGCGATTTCGGCGCCCCAACGCCGGACCCAGCGCTCGACCAACCACCTAGGGTGCGAATGAAAGGTTTCCAGGAAGCCGAGGAGGTCGGTTTCCCTGGGGGGATAGGTGAAACGGTCCCGATTGTCCCCAACGCGGCGGAGAACCGCGTTTACCATTCCGCCGCTGCCGCGACTCACATGCCGCTTGGCCATGGATACAGCCGTGTCCACGGCGGCATGGACCGGCGTTCGATCGAGAAAGCAGATTTGAAAAGCGCCAACGCGAAGAATCTGCTGCAGCGGATTGGAACAGGTTGACAGGGGGCGGCGCGCAAACTGATCCACGATCCAATCGAGGCGGTGGCGGAAACGCAGCGTGCCATACACCAATTGGCGCACGAAGTTGCAGTCTCTGGTATCCAACGATTCGCTTGCGGCTTTTGTCGACAGTTGGTCAAGGCGCGCGGTGCCGCCGTCTAATTGGGAGAGGAAATGTACCGCCGTCTCGCGGGTCGGATCGATAGAGAACATGCAGGACTAACGCAACAACGTGACCGGTGTGCTGTGAACGGAGAGTCCCGCTCTGAGAACCGCGAAGTAGACCCCGCTGGCCATCTCTTTTCCACTCTGGTTGCGGCCATCCCACGATATCTCGGTCGCACCCGGAGAAAGCACGCCGTCCACGAGCAGCCTCACGCGCTGCCCCGCACTGTTGAAAATGCTAAGGGTGATCTTGTAGTTTGCATTGTCTGGGACAGGGAACCGAATCTGGGTCTGCCCATTAAATGGGTTGGGATAGCTCGGTTCAAGCTGGAGGATCTTCGAAACAACGGCATCGGTGCCCGCGATAGCCGTCGCTCTGGTCGTCCACTCGATTCTGCCGACGGCGCATCGATCTCCCTCCGAGGATTCGGCGCAGACCAAGATTTCGACCGTCGTCGGCTCGCCGTTTGTCGGCATTCCCACGTCGAATACCAGAACGCTCCTCCCTCGATGGTCCGCTGTGGTGGTGTATGTGCGGCCAAAACCCGGTGGCAGGGGCGCGTTAAAGATTCCCTCGAGGATGTTCACCTGGCTCACACCCAAATTGACGACGGACCAACGCATCATCGTGCCTGGCTTGAAGCTGCCACCATCAAGCAGACGGGCGAGCACCTCAGCTTCCCCGGCGCTCTGATCCAGAATAGGCGACCGCTGTGGGGAGGAGTAAGGGAGGTGCTGTACATCCGGGTCGAGCAGCAAGGCATGTTCGAGGATTTGGTGCCTATCGTCGCAGTAGTTCGCAAGCAGCTCGGTTCCCACGGGATTCAGGGTGTCTCGCTCGGTGAAGGAAGGCCCCATCGAAACCTCCTCGATCCAGACATCCATCCTGGTCTCGGCGGTAACATGGGAGGCAAGGAGCAACGTGAACCGAATCAGATCCGCTTCGCCACTTACACCGTCTCCGAAGGTGGCGAGTCCTAGGGCGGCAGCGCCAGACTCCACCTCGGCAGGGAACGGCGCGATCAGTCCAGCACTCTGAGCTGATTCGGGCAACTCGACCCATACGCTGTCTATAGCAGCTTGCGGTTGCCAGCGGAGGTCGAGCTTGATCTGGCGAACGTCCTGCATGCCGCGGGCGGTGACCAGAAACTCGATGGTATTGCCCCCGTCCCGCTGGCAGAGCGGGCTCAACGGCGAAACCTCGATCTCTACACCGGAATTGGCGCCGGCGAAAGCAGCCTGAGCAGTGAGCAGAAGGGGATAGATGGAACGGAACGTGGATCTCGACAATCGATCTCTCCCGGGTCATGCATCGAACTGAACAACCGGAATCGCGCGGCCATCAATACAGGTCTCGCGGGTCCAATTCGCGCCGATCGATCACCGCCACCGCCTTTCTAATCTAAGCAACTCAAACCGTTGAGCAATTGTGACTTCCGCCTCTTGACGCCCCTCCGAATGCCGGTCTATATTCCTCGCACTGAGGCCGAAGCAAATCCCTCCGCTGCACCGTGAAGACCACATTGATTCGTTCCTTTCCCGTATGGGATGTACTGCACGATGGTGACTACGATTCCGTCGTAGAAGCCCTTCTGGCCGGCCGTTCGCTGACGTTGGACGATCTGCAGGTGGGGGCGGACTCCCTACACTCACCGCTACTCTTGACCGATCTCGAGCGCGCTGTTGACCGGCTTGAAGAAGCCATCAGTGAACGCGACAAGATCGTCGTGTTTGGTGACTACGACGTCGACGGGGTGACGAGCACCGCGCTTCTCCTCGATTACCTGGCAGAGGTCGGCGCTTCGTACGACTATGTCTTGCCGGACCGCCACCAGGACGGATATGGCCTCAAGCCCGGTGGAGTCCGCCGGGCTCTCGAAAAGGGGGCCTGTGTCATCGTCACAGTCGACAATGGAATCTCCGCCTTCGAAGCGATCGACGAGGCTAACAACGCCGGGGTGGATGTGATCGTGGTAGACCACCACCAACAGCTCGACGAACTACCGGCCGCCCACAGCGTCATCAACCCGAATCGAGTCGACTGCCCTTATCCGTTCAAGGGGCTTGCCGGTGTCGGGGTCACTTTCAAGCTGGTGCAGGCGCTGTCAGAGCGGGTCGAGCCGTCCGGGGACCGGCGCCGCTACCTGAACGGGTTGTTAGATCTAGTAGCCCTGGGCACCGTTGCCGATGTAATGCCGGTATTGGGGGAAAACCGTGCGTTGATACAGCGGGGATTCGAGATCCTGGAAACCACACGGCGCCCGGGCCTTCGCCACCTTCGAGAAGCGGCGGGCTGCGGGGAAGGGCCGATCACTGCTTCGGCGATCGGTTTTTATCTCGGACCCCGAATAAACGTGGCAGGCCGGCTGGCTTCTCCGGACAAGGCGTTGCAGCTCTTGCGATGCGATCGCGACAGTGAGGCGGCGTTGCTGGCGGAGGAACTGAATCAGATGAACGTGCAGCGGCAGCACCTGCAGCGTGAGGGGTTGAGCGAAGCTGAAGATCTTCTCGCCGCCGCAGACTTGGAGACCGACCATATCATTATTCTCCTCGGCGAGAGCTGGCATCTGGGAATAGTGGGATTGCTGGCTGGCAAGCTGGCTGATCGCCACGGACGTCCAGCCATCGCCTGCACCGACGCCCGCGGCGATGGGACATACACCGGGTCGGCCCGCAGCATTCCCGGCTACGACATCAGCCTTGCCATTAGCCGTTGCTCCCATCACCTACTCACCTACGGAGGACACGCCGCAGCGGCCGGTTTTTCCATGCAAGCCGATGAGTTCGAAGCGTTTCGCGTCGAGCTCCTCGATCGGGTTAATTCGGAGCTCAGTGCTGCCGATCTGGAAAGGCATCTGAAGGTCGACCTCGTGCTGCACCCTGCGGACATAACCTCCGGCACGCTGCGCGAGTTGGAGCGACTCGAGCCGTTCGGCAACGGTCACGAAGCCCCGATTTTCGCCGCCCGCGAGCTGCACTTGACCTCGCGAAAACGGATCGGACGCCAGGGAATCCACCTCAAAATGGAGTTCGAAGCCGCTGGTGCATCCTACACCGCTCTGTGGTGGAACCGGGGCGACCTGGCTAACGAATTGGAACCCGGGCGGAGGTTGAGCGCCGCTTTCGCCCTGGAGGCGGATAATTTCGCCGGCAACGGCGCGGTGCAGTTGGTTCTCAAGGATCTCTGCGAGGAAGATTGAGCCCAATACCTCCCAGCTCGCAGTTGTGCAAAACCCTGATCTCCGGAATGGCCGACACCAAAATCCTTTTGCTTGTCGTGGACGGGTTGGGAGGGCTGCCTCATCCGGATACCGGGTTGAGTGAACTCGATACGGCGGCCCTGCCCAATCTCGACCGGTTGGCAGCAGCGGGCAGTTGTGGGTTGCACACGCCGATTGCGCCGGGCCTGACTCCGGGAAGTGGTGCAGCTCACCTGGCCCTCTTCGGGTACGATCCTCTGCGTTCCGAGATCGGACGCGGGGCACTGTCGGCGCTGGGTCTGGGACTCGATTTCGAGAAGGGGGATGTGGCGATTCGTTTGAATTTCTGTACCGTGGATCCCGCCGGTGTGGTCCTGGATCGGCGCGCCGGCAGAATCTCCACCGAAACCTGCCGCGAGATGTGCGAGATACTCAAGCAGGTTTCGATTCCAAACGTGGAGCTGGAGATCACCCCCGAGTTGGATTACCGCGCTGTGCTCAAACTGAGAGGGCCCAGTCTCAGCCATCGGGTTTCCGACTCGGATCCACAAGTGACTGGCGTACCTTCTCTTCAACTGAAGGCGCTGGCCGACGAAGCCAATCACACTGTCGAGGTGGTCAACGGGTTCTTACGCCAGGCAAAACTGTTGTTGGCAAATGAGCGCCCGGCCAATATGGTGCTCATGCGCGGCTTCGGTAGCTGTCCGGAACTACCCTCGTTTCTCGATGTCTATGGACTGAAAGCATTGGCCGTGGCCGCATATCCGATGTATCGCGGGGTGGCCGCCGCGGTCAGCATGGATGCCGTCGCCACAGAAAATGATCTCGCATCCGGATGTCGCGCCCTCGAGGAACGCTTCGCTGCGTACGATTTTGCCTACCTTCATGTCAAACCGACGGACAGCGCCGGCGAGGATGGGGATTTTGACCGCAAAGTGAAGCTCTTGGAGGAAGTGGATTCGATCGTACCGCGATTGGAGGCCTTGGCGCCTGACGTGCTGATGATTACCGGTGATCATTCTACGCCCTCGATTATGTGCAGCCACAGTTGGCATCCGGTCCCGTGTGTGATATCGAGTAAATCGGTTTTGCCCGTGCCGGCAGCCACGTTTTCCGAGCGCGGTTGCGCGGTTGGCAGCCTTGGCCATGTAGCTTCCACCTCACTTATGGCCCTGGCGCTGGCTCACGCTGGACGCCTGGCGAAATTCGGGGCCTAGCTTGAGATTCTTGCTCCGATGATTCCCCCCGTGCGAATCGCCCACCGCGGTGCCTCGGGCGCCGGCCTCGCTCCAGAAAACACCCTGGCAGCCATCGAGCAAGCAATTCAGATCGGCGTCGACGTGGTGGAGATAGATGTTCAGGTAACGGCAGACGGCCAACTCGTGGTGGTGCACGACTCCACGCTCGATCGAACCACCGACTCCAGAGGTCCGATTCGCGATCAGACGGTGGATCGTGTGCGGCAGGCGGACGCCGGTTCCTGGTTCGACTTGGAATTCTCCGACCAGCAGGTACCTTTGCTGGAAGAGGCCCTGGAGCTCGCCCGCAACAGGGTCCTGGTTCTCATCGAGATCAAAGCGGACCGGGTCGCCGAGCAGGTTTTGCGCTGTGTGGAGGATGCGGCGGCCGGCGACCGGGTCATTATCCAGTCGTTCAGCCGACAGACGGTTCAACGCGTAAAGCTGTTGGATCCCAGTATCCCAGCGGCGCTTCTCGTAGGACAACTTCCCGCTACGCCGTCTCGCGTACGGGCGCGGAGCCTCGTTCGCCAGGTGCTGCAAACCGGGGCCAATGCATTGGCAATCTGGCACGCGGCGCTCACACCGGTACTGTTGGAAGAGATGCGCAAGCGGGCGATCGCCGTGTGGACCTGGACCGTCGACGAGGAGATTGCCATGCGCGATCTGATCATGATGGGGGCCAATGGCATAATTACCAGCGTCCCCAATCTCCTCAACGATGTGATCGACGATCTCCAGCAGGACAACCGGATCCAACCGCCCCTGGGACGACGACGGGTGCGCCGCAGTCGGTGGGGACGGCGCAGACAGCTGCGAAAATTACAGGCCAAACCGCACAAGAAGAAAACCGACCAAAACGAATCGTGAAGACTGGCCAACTCGCGCGTCTGGGGCTGTTGACGGCACTGGTTGCAGTCGTCACCCTGGCGGTGCGGATACCGATGCCCGCCACCGAAGGGTACCTCAACCTCGGCGATGCAATCATCATCTCAGGAGCACTTCTGTTCGGTCCCTTGGCGGCCGCTGCGGCAGGGGGGTGGGATCGGCCCTTGCCGATCTCTACGGCGGATATTCCCACTGGGCATTGCCGACGCTGGCAATAAAGGGTCTCGAGGGGTTCCTCGTAGGTTGCCTGTCGCACCACGTCTGGCGCCGGCGGTCCGGTGTCAGCAGGGTGTTGCTGGCATCTCCAGGTGTGATCCTGGGGGCGACAGCGATGGTATCGGGCTACTTCGCAGTGGAATGGCTCATCTATAGCCTGCCGCCTGCGCTTGCCAGTCTACCCGGCAATGCGATGCAGGGAGCGGCCGGTATGTTTGCCGGCATTGCTCTGGCAGCTGCCCTTGAACGCAGCGGCCTAAATAGCGCTTGACCTGTTTCGGCGGCGCCTCCTATATTGGCTGTATCTTGTTTCTACATTAGAAGATAGGTAACATAATGGCCACTCCCCTCGAAGCCCTCGAATCCTCCTCACTGCTCGTCGGATTGAGTTCGGAGGAGATCGAGTCCCTGCTGGCCATTTCCGAACAGCGCACCTATTCCGCTCCCGATCTGATCGTCGCCGAGGGCACGCCCAGCGATTGTCTTTTTATTCTGCGCGACGGCTCGGTTGTCATCGAGAAGGAGAACGCCGGAAACCCGGTTGCGCTTGCGACCTTTTCCGAGATGGGCGACTTCTTCGGCGAAATGTCTCTAATCGACATAATGCCGAGATCGGCTAACATCCGCGCCGAGAGGGATCTGGAGGTTCTCGCTTTTCCAAAGAAGGCGCTTGCTACATTCTTCACCAAACTGCCCCGTGCTCAGATGACGATGATTCTGAATATCGCTCGCAACCTGTCTTTGCGATTGCGAGCGTCAGGCGAACGCATCGTCGAGCTCTCTAGCAACTAGTGAACGATGGCAAGTGAGCCGAAGTCCGACCTCCAGTTTTTTCGACAATCCCCGTTGTTTCAGGGGTTGCCTGCGCCATCCATCGATCAGCTGATAGACATCGCCGAGGTTTGCCGCCATACATCCGGGGATCCGATCGTCGAGGAAGGCACGGAAGGCGACGCCATCTTCCTCCTTTACAGCGGTGAGGTTTCCGTTTCAGTGGAAGCCACCAAGGGTCGTGTCCACCTAGCCACGTTGCGCCATAAGGGAGCGTTTTTCGGCGAGATCGCCGTGGTTGATCCGGGTCCTAGGTCGGCCACCGTAACCTCTGAGACCGACGCGGTCCTGCTGTCGATTCGGCTCAGGGCCCTGGAGCATCTGTTTGAGCGCGAACCAAAGGCTCACATCGCAATTCTGGGTAACATTGCCCGTGTTCTTGCTCAGAGACTACGGGATACCAACGCCCAACTTACCCTCTTCGCTTCTTCCTGAAGCGTCAGCAATCGAAGTTTTCTTCCGCTTAGATGCTTTGGTCGCTTTTTTTTGCCGCCCTCATTATTATCGTGGTAGTCTTGAAATACCTTCCTGTCAGTACTCCTCGTTGCCCTCAGTGCCACGCGAAACGTGATCCGGACCATCCGCTGTGTCGCGATTGCGGGTGGATCTTCGAGGTTCCCGGGGACGATGATGACGACTACGGCGATGCAGAGGACGTGAGATAGACCCGAATGGAATGGGTAATAGCCATCTTTGCTATAGGCTGCCTGTTTTTTGCGTTTCAAGTGGTCATGGATTACGTCAAGTACAAATCACTCATCACCCCTCGTATCGAACGCCTCGAAGCCACTAAGGAAGAGTTGTCAGCTCGGATTGCAGCCCTGCGACGGGAGCTGGGCTCGCGGCGCGACCAATTGGGTCCGGCACGGGAAGAGATCGACAAGCTCGAGCGCGAGTATATAGACCTGAAACAGCAGATACAGCTGGAACGGGATCGGCAGCGTCCCGGCGGCAGAGGACGGGGCACGGATAGCTTCCAAGTACAGTAGCCCGAGGGGTTTGGGAGATTTGCCTTGACAAGCCCAAGGTCCTGTTTTAAGTTGCTTTATCTCAACTATTAAAGTTTCAAAGTGATCCATATTAGGAGACTGGCAATGAGAAATCGGGTATCCAAACTGCTACTCCCGTTTGTGGCCGTAGGGTTGTTGGTCGGCTGTGGCGGCAATCCTCCTACCGCCGAACTGGAGGCCGCAAACCGAGCCCTGCAGGACGCCAAATCTGCCGGTGCCGATCGGTTCGCGGCCAGCGAGCTCGCTTCCGCCCAAAGCGCCTATGACAAAGCCAAGAACGCGATGGAGGCGGAACAGCAGAAGTTGTTCAAGAATTTTGATCAAGTTACTCCTATGATATCCGATGCCAAAGCAAAGGCGGAGGGAGCCAAGTCGACTGCCCTAGCAATGAAGGCCCAGGCAAAGCGAGGAGCTGATTCAAACATTGGCAGCGCCGAAGCTGCGTTGGCGAGTGCGCGATCGAGCCTTGCCAGCGCCCCATCAGGTAAAGGCACCGAGGGTGACATCGAGCAGCTGCAGACCGAGTTGGGTAGTGCAGAAGCCGATTTGAGCGCCGCGCGCGCCGCAGCGTCACGTGAAGATTTCGATACGGCGAAGAGTCAAGCCTCCAGCGCCAAAACGACGGCGGAAGGTGTTTCCAGCGGCGTCGAAGCGGCGGCGCAGAAACATGCGGAAATGGTAGAAAAAGTGAAGCCGTGGTACGAGCGAATTTAATCAACCAGATTCCCAACTAGATGTGTGGCCGGGCGACAGCAGTACTCGCCCGGCTTTTTTTTGCCAGATATGGAATACCGCCTCTCGACTATAACACTCGCGTTTTGGCTCGCCGGATCTTCCGTGGCTTGGGGTGCGCAGCAGGGATCTCCCGGTGATAGCGGTCTATTGCGCGAGTACGGGGAACTCATGACGCAGCTGCAGGGAATGGACCCCCCGACCCCGTATCTTGTCGTCAACACCCGCGAGAACCAGCTGTTGTTGAAACATGGCGAACAGGTCCTGCGAAACGCCGTCTGCTCGACGGGCAGCGGTCGCCGATTGGAAGGACCCAAGCGCTGGAAGCACAAGTGGCACTTTGAAACACCCAAAGGGAGTTTCTCCGTGCTCCGCAAGGTCGAAAATCCGATTTGGACTAAGCCCGAGTGGGCGTTTCTGGAGGCTGGCGAAGAGATCCCGTTCTTCGCCGAGGACAAACGGAGATTCGAGTTTGGTGCCCTCGGTTCCTACGCCCTGTACTTCGCCAAGGAGTACATGATTCACGGCACGATCTACGAGGTCAACCTCGGCAAGAGCATCACCCACGGCTGCGTTCGCCTCGGCGAGAGCGATCTCAAGTACTTCTACGACACGGTTGAGGCCGGCTGGCCCGTGTTCATCTACTGACCGGTGCCACTGCATCCATTGTGCGTGAGTCGCCGGCGAATCTGGGTGGCCATTGCGCTCTTCGCACTCCCCGCTGCCGCCCAGGACCAGGACTACAGGTATGTCAACAAAATCCTGCGACGGTGGCTTGCGGTCATCGAAGCGGATCGGCCGTATGTCCTGATCGACAGACAGATCGGCGAAGTGCGTCTGATGCAGCGCAAAGCAGTGCTCCGCGCGATGCCGATTCTGGAGTCGTCCTTGGGACGGCAACCCGAATCTCCAACAGCGTTGGACAGCCGTCTGCGGCGTTATCGGCCGACGCTCTATCCGGGAGCGATCCACACCTTTGCCTTCGATTGGGAAGACAACCTGACGACCATGGCCAATGACAGGTGCGCGCTGCTCTTCGAACACGGTTTGCTGCTGTTCGCGCATCCCGAGTGGGGCAAGCCGACGCCACCGTGGATCAGAATAGGCGCGAGGGATCTCGTCGCTCTGCACGATGCCGTGGCGCCAGGCACCCCTCTAATCGTTCTCCCGCAAAACTGGAAGAAGAGTCGATCAGCCGGTCATGAGTAACTTTTCGGGCGGTGTGGCGGTTGGCGACATAACGCCCGAACTCGGTGTAGCCATGGGAGGGTACTGGCTGCGCCCTTCGGTCGCGCAGGGCGTCCACGATCGGCTGCATGTCCGCGCCGTGGTGTGGAGCGACGGTCCGAATTGCGCGGCAATGGTAGTACTGGATTTGGTCGCCCTGCACAGAGATGACGTTGCAGTGCTGCGTCGCCGTATCGCCGACACATCGGGGATTTCCCCACAGGCGACCCTGATCTGCTGTACTCACACCCACTCCGGACCACTCACCTATCCCTACCGTGGAATGGGCAGTATGGATGCCGACTATATGACCCTCTTGGCAGACCGGGTCGCGGAGTGCGTACAGAATGCTCATGACACGCTGGAGGGCGTGACGCTTTCATATGCCACCGTGCCGTTTCAATTGGGATACAACAGGAGAAGTTTCGCACATCAAGCCTCGGAGGCGCCGTTGGTGGGGCACCTGCATGCCGTTCGTATGGATGGGGTAGCGGGACCCATCGCCTCAATCCTCAGTCACCCCTGTCACCCGGTGGTTCTGGGCGCGGAAAACTGCGAGATCAGCGCCGATTTCCCGGGGGTGGCCGTGTCTTATCTCGAGTCTAAAACGGGCGTACCTGCGATTTTTCTGAATGGGGCTTGCGGCGACGTCAATCCGCGTATAACCAACGGCACCTTCGCCGATGTTCGGGCACTGGGTGAATCGCTCGGCCAGGTCGTTGAGCGGAGTCTGGCTACGTCAGTTCCGGTGTCCGCAGATCGGGTGGCGGCGGTGCGGCAGACCGTCACGCTGGAGCTGCTTCCGCCTCCCGGCCGGCTCTCCTGCGAAACCATACACGGAGTCACGTGGTTAAAAGGAGTCTACCGTCGGTACCGGCCCGGTCGCCGGAGCCGCTCCAGACATCTAGCCGCACACGCAGGTTTGGAGTGGATTAGGGCAGCGAAGCGGTGGCGCTCGCAGGGTGGCCAACCCAGGTTTCGGGAATTCGAAATCCAAGGAATTCGCCTGGGAGGTTTGCTGTTCCTTGGATTCGAAGGGGAGTTGTTCGCTCGGTATCAGCTCGATATTGAACGGGAGTCCCCATTCCAGCCGACCATCGTCTGTGGCCTCGCCAACGGTTGTGTGGGATACCTTCCCACCTCCGATGAGTATCCTAGCGGCGGTTACGAGATAGATCAAGCCTACAAGGTGTATGGAGAGGTGCAAATGTTCAGGCCCGAGAGCGAGCAGGCAGTCCGCTTGGGTGCCAGACAGGTGCTAGCGGCACTTAAGGCGGAGAATCAATAGGCATCGAAGAATCTGCTGTCGGTGCCCTCGCGGCCCACTTTGAATTCGACTCGCTTTCCGCAGCGAGGACACATGCCACTGTACGCGGTGTTCTGTTTGTTGACGTACACCCTCGCATAGACGCGGCAACATTGAAACATGACCCCCAAAAATTTCCGTTTTTCAGCCATTTCGACCTGTTTGCGCCGAATATAGCGGGGTCCCAACTCAAGTGTCAAGCGCGCCTTGCGGGTCTACTGTGCAATGTGCATTTTTGACCATTTGTGAAGGAGTTTCCGTAGACCCTAAAGATGTCAAATCTCTCAAAGGACCTTCAGGCGCTGTACGATCAGGTGCCGGCAACGCGCTGCAAGCAATCGGGGGAATGCTGCGTCCTCACCGATACAGAGTTTGACGAAGAGTATGCGACGATGTTTCCCCTGTACGCCGCCGAGTATCTGAACATCGCTGCTTACATACTTGAGCAATTCCCTCCGGCGCGATCCGACGCCCTTCTTGCGTTTACCGAGGAGCGGCCAAGACGGTGTCCCTTCCTCGGGTCGCAAAATGAGTGCACGATCTACCCGGTGCGCCCGTTGATCTGTCGCACCTACGCCGTCATGAAGGTCGAGACGATTTCTTCAGCGGCGACCAAGAGCAAAGGCACCGTACCCGAGGATTGGATCCACGGATTCATTCTGCGCGAATCGGGGATGATCTGTCCAAGGGTGACGGTGGTCGAACCGGAAAAACTCGAACGGCATGCCGAAAACCTGATACACTCGAGATATGAGCGCGAGCTCATCCGTTTGGGCAGGGAGGCCGAGCTTGCTGATGCGGATCGCTGGAGAATCTTTCACAGGATCAGCAGCGCCAAGGAATGGCCTTTGCGCTGGACCTGGGGTGGTTTCAATGCGATTTGTTCCTCGTCGATGCGGTGGGTCCGAGAGCAGTTCAAGAGTTATTGGAAGCGGGCAAACCTGGCGGAGGGGAGTTGACGGATCACATATGCAAACGATTTCAGTTGATCAAGCGAAAGTAGGCGACATCCTCTCGGAATCGCTCCTGAATGGCGAGGGTAAGGTGCTCCTCCCGAAAGGCGCACGTTTGTCCCCAGCGGTAGTGAGTCGAATGCAAAGTTGGGGGATTACTACTCTCGCGGTGGAAGGATCGGGCGCCGGCGAAATTGACGGACCCGCGGAGGAACGCTTGGAAGAGCTAGAGCGTCGATTTGCCGGCCTCGAGGACGACTCGCTGATGATGTATATCAAGGAAACGGCAAAGAAACACTTGGCGAAACGGGCGTAAGCTCATGTCCGACTTGGAGGTCAGAAGAGAGCAGATCCGCAAACGCATCGCCAGGGCGAGCAATCTTCCCACCATGCCCGTCGTCGTCGCCCGCGTCATCGAGATGGTCGACGATCCCTCCACTACCGGACGTCAGTTGGGTGAGGAGCTGGCCAAAGACCAGGTGCTGTGCGCCAAGATCCTCAAGCTGGTGAACTCGGGATTCTATGGATTTTCGAAACCGATCTCCACCGTCTCCCATGCGGTGACGATGCTTGGATTCGATGTGGCTAAGAGCCTCGTTCTCAGCTCCTCCGTGCTCGAAAGGATGGAGGAATCGCTCCCTGGCCTTTGGTCCCATTCCCTGGCTTGCGCTCGGGCTTGCACCATGATTGCCGAACGGGCTCAGCTGCCCGATCCCGAGGAGCTGAGCGTCATCGGGTTGTTGCACGATCTCGGCAAGGTAGTGCTGTGTCAATCGCTGGAGAATGACTTCCACCGCATTCAGCTGCGAATCGACAAGAAGAAGATGCTGTTCTACGAAGCAGAAGAGGAGGTATTGGGGTTCAATCACGGCGCTCTCGGAGGATGGCTCCTGGAGGAATGGACGCTACCGCCGCAACTGGTCGAACCGATAATCGATCACCACGATTTCCGACCTCGCAGGGAGCACGCGCAGCGCACTGCGGTGGTTCACCTGGCCGATATCCTCTGCCGAGCTGAGGCGCTGGGCAACGGCGGGGATGCCAGGATCCCGCGCCTGGAACCGGAGGTGCTGGGAGTCCTCGATCTAGATCTAGAATCGATCAGCGCCTTAATGGGGGACATGCATCGAGATCTGGCGCATCTGCGGTCGTCCTGAGGAAGAGATTGCGTGGAATTTGCATCTGAGTTAGTCGCGAGTTTTCCGAGACCGTTGGTTGTCGTCGACGGCGGATTGGAGGTGCGGGCCTTCAGCAACAAGATCCGCGTCCTTTTCGGGCTTTCCGCTCACGGGGATTCCCGGGAATCTTGTTCGCGGCTGTCTGCGGCGATCGAGGAGTGCGCCGACCTTGGAGACGCGATCGCGCTTGCTACTGCTAGACTCGTCACTGCCGGCGATGAAGAACGGTTCGCCTGGAGCTACCGGGGACGAGCTTATGAGGTGGAGGTCGCGGCGACAGGCTCGGCGGGGGAGCGGTTTGCCGTGCTGTTCGAGGATGTGACTCATCGCTCGATGTCGGAGGAGATTCTCATCAACGCTAGACGCCACCTCGAGCAGATGTTAGACAGCATTCCGTTGGGGGTTGTCGTATTGAACGAGGGACTGCGCATAACCTCCATCAACCGACGGCAACTGGATTTTCTTGTGCGTTTGGGGTCTGGGCTGGACCTGGTGGATGCCGTCGGAAGTACGCTCGCGGAATCCCTTCCTGGTGAACTCGGAGGCACGTGGCAATCCCTGTGTGAATCGGCGGCTCAGAGGAAAGAGCGCGTCGAGGAACACCGAGAAACCTTCACGACATCGGAGGGAGATCTGGTCCTTTCCACGATGGCCACACCCTTGATCAATCGGGCGTTGCACTCTGTGGGGGCGATGCTGGTGTGTGAGGATGTTTCGGAGCAGACCCGGCTGGAGCGGGAACTTTTGAGGGTAGAGAAACTCGCCACTATCGGACAGATGGTCATCACCGTCAATCATGAGATCAATAATCCGCTCAACATCATCTCGAACAACGCCCAGACCATGCGCCTGCTGAACCCGGATCTCGACGAGAAGCTTCTGACTAAGCTGCACACCATCGAGGAGCAGGTTCGCCGCATATCAGAGGTCACCGCCCGTCTGCGGGAAATGGATGACGTGGCCACTAACGACTATATCGCCGAAGGGCCGCAAATGGTCGATGTATGGAACAAAAACGCCGATGATTAGCTGCCGCGCTTGAATAGGGATCCCCACCTCCGTCGCCGATGAATCGCTTACTTCGACTGCTGAGCTTGAGGCGGAACGAAGTGCCACGCCTGGTTCAGGCGGCGTCCATTTTCATTCTCGTATCGGTCAACGACGGCATCGTCAAGAGCGTAGCCGCCGCCGTTTTCAATGTGCGTGTCGGCGTCGACCACCTTCCGGTGATGTACAGTTGGATCGCCGTTCTCTTTGCTTTGGGAATGGCCGTGCTGTCCTGGTTGACGGCAAAGGTGGCGCGACAGCGGTTGCTCTTCTGCCTGCTCGGATTCGTCACCGTACTGCTGCTGGTAAACAGCCTCATTCTCCACCGGCAGAGCGCGGCAGGATGGGAGCTGCAGGGAACCGGCTTTTACCCCTTCCTTTTCGTTTCCTCGGAATTGGCGCGCAGCATGGTGGGATTTCACATATGGATTGTCGCGGGCGGCATCTGTTATACCTCCAGGGCAAAGGTTCTCTTTCCCTTGCTCGCGGCCAGCGCGATTCTAGGTGACATCACCGGCGGTTTCGCCGTCAGACTGCTGGGGGCCAGGCTGGAGGCGTACGCTTTGTACGGGCTAGCCGTGGCCAACATGTTTCTAATCATTCTGCTTCTGCGGCCCTTGGTACGGCGCTACTTCGTTTCGCAACAAGAGGATCAGGGAGAGGCCGCCGCCACTATAGGTGAAAACCTCCGATATCTCGGTCAATCCGTTTATCTGAAACTGCTGTTCGTACTTTCGATCGCCACATTCGCGATCTACACTGCCATCCATTACGGCTTCAACGTCGTGGTTCGTCAGCACTACTCTTCCGAATCCGAGATCACCTCGTTCTTCGGTCTCTTCTACGGCACCACGGGTGTAGCGACGTTGATTTTCTCCACCTTCATGTTGCGTCTCGTTCTGCGTTGGCTGGGTACCGGAAATGTCTACATGTGGGTGTGTGCGGTGTACGCTGTTATCTCCATCGCCTTGTACAGCGGTTTCTCCGGCATTCTTCCTCTCTCGGCCATCGCCGCCATATTCGCCTTCAATCTGGTCAACTACCTGCTGTTGGACAGCGTGATCGCGCCCACCTACCAGGTGCTGATCAAGATGGTACCAAGCCGCAATAGCGACGGTACACGCATGATCATGGAGGGCGGGTTCATGCTGCTCGGAGGCCTGGTAGGCGCCGGGGTGACCCTACTGCACGCACGAGCGTATCTGACCCTCGATCAGCTCTTTCTCGTTCTCACCTTGATCGGGGGTTTGATGCTGGTAGCAGGCGGGTATCTGAAACACAGCTATACCGATGTCCTGGTGCGAGCTGTACGCGAGCAGGACATCGATGTGGACGACGAGCATGCGATGCAGGCACTTGGGCAGGTCCTGTCCAGCGCACCCGAGGTGCCGCGGGATCTTTTGGTGCACAACAACGACGGTGTGCGGCAAATGGGCATCGAGATTCTGCGCAAGAATCCCGGTCCCGCTGCCGAGGCCGTTTGCCTGCCATTGGTCGAACACGACAATCCGCGCATCCGTTCTGCTGCGCTCGAAGCCTTAAATCCCCACGGCGGCGGCGGCGGTATGATCGACGCCGTGATCCCTCGCATCGACGACGATGATCCGGAGGTGCGATTGAGCTCGGCTCGTGCGCTTTCACGGCTCCTTGGCAGCGCCCAGAACGGAACCGGGACACAACTGCCGATCGAGGAAGCGGCGCAACGGCGCATTATCGACTCGGTTGTGCCCCGCATCGCCGCGGACGATGATGCCGCTACCGTTCAGGCTGAGTTCCTCACTATTCTCGATCGACTGCACCACAATCCTTCGGCGCACCAACGGGATAGCAAGCTCAGAGAACTGCTCGGCAGCGAGGCGACCGAAGCGCTCATCGCGGGTATCGAGACGGCTGGTTCAATGAGAGACAGCTCACACTATGCAAGAATACTGGAGCTTGCCGGCCACCACCATCCCGCGGTTCGCGAGGCCGTCGCGGCCAATTTCACGGACTATTCCCATAAGGGGGTATTCGACGTGGTGCTTGGGTTGCTCGCCGATCCCGATCCGGACGTGGTGTCAAAAGCGGTCGAGGGTCTCAAGACCTTCGCGGAGCCGGCGCAACGGGGCGAGATGATATCCATGTTGGAAAGGCGTCCATTGAGCGAGTGGGTCGGGTTGATGGCGGCATTGTCGGAGATCGAGGAGCGCTCGACGATGGCTAAGCTCCTCGATGCCTGCAAGAGCCGCCTGACCCGGGCAAATCGATACCTGGTTGCCATACAGATCCTGCATGACCTGGATGTTTCGGGGGAGCTAGAGCTTCTGGTAGACCAACTGAAAGGTCAAAACAGGATCGTACAAGACGGTGTTATTCGACTTCTGGGAAACATGAGTGATGTAGGCGTCGTGAACGATCTCATCGAGCGGTTGAGCGAAGACAATGCCGAAGCCCGGGAGAATTCCATCGAGCTGCTGGAGAACATCGCCGATCGAGAGCTGATGGAGTACCTCATCCCGCTTCTGGAAGATGAGAATCCGGAACGGCTAGCCGTAGCGGGAGAGCTGTCGGGGTGGCAATATGTGGACGTAGACGATGTGCTAAAGTATCTTTTGACCGTTCCGGATCCGTGGACTCAACTGGCTGCGATTTGGAGCATCTTCGTTCTGGACAAACAGACTCTCATCCCTGCGGACGGTGCCGGGCTCGATCCGCTGGTTCGAGAGGCGCTCTCGGAACTGCAGGAACAGGGGGTATCGGTGGCCGCAGAAGAGCACCTCCCGCTCACCACGATGGACAAGATCACCTTCCTGAAACAGTCGCAATTCTTCGTTGCGCTGCCGCTTGAGGAGCTGTATCATATTGCCTCTTCGATGCAGGAGGAGACTGTTCGGGCCGATACCACCGTGATCGAGGAAGGCACCTTGGGCGACAAGATGTACATCGTGGTTCGCGGTCAGCTCGAGGTCCGCAAGGCCGCGGCAGACGAGGCCGAAAAGACGCAACGGATCGCGCTGCTAACTGAACGACAGGTGTTTGGCGACATGGCGCTTCTGGACGACGAGCCTCGATCTGCTTCGGTGGTCACCATCGAGGACGTCCACCTTCTATCTCTGGAGCGGTCCAGCCTCGAACGTATTCTTCGCCGCTATTCCTCCATCGCCTTCAACATGATGCGCATCCTCTCTCAACGTCTCCGCGACAACATGGCAGTGTGAGCACTATCCCGACGTAGTTCCAAAGACCCTACAGCTGCACGTCATGCCCTGCCAGGCTGCAGTTTCTCCCAAACGCCGCCATTGCATCCAAGTAGCAGCTTGCTCGTCCGTCCGCCATCAGGGCGATGCTCCGCAAACCCAGCAGAGACTCGTCTACTGGAGTTGCCGGCAGCACCTCTCGCCGAACGCGGTTTCTCACTATGGCGGCCAGGTGAGGAAGGTTA
Organism: Candidatus Latescibacterota bacterium; assembly: GCA_965217095.1. Classification (GTDB taxonomy): domain Bacteria; phylum Latescibacterota; class UBA2968; order UBA8231; family UBA8231; genus CAYNZV01. The sequence continues at coordinate 1,915,819 of OZ244235.1, read as the reverse complement.
CGCGCAACGCCTCCGCTGAGGATGCAACGCTCGATCTCGCGCGCGTGATCGAACTGTTCCACAACCTCCACGTACTGTTGGATAAAGGAGTTGAGGAGGGAACGGAGATAATTGTCCAGTGTGAGTTCCCCCGCTCCGATGGTCCCGATGGCGCCACCTCCCGCGAATCCCCGCGCGCCTCTTAGGATTGCCAGATCGAAGGTCAGAGAAGCCTGTTTTAGCTGATCCTCGTCCATCTCGGCGAGCATGGCCCAGTAATCGGCTTGGTTTGCTCCCTCTCCGGAGAGGGTTACTTCCTCCAAGAAACCCACGTACTCTGCGAGTGCGCGACCGCCCGGAATGTGGGTAATGGTCTTCAGCTGATCGGGGCCAAAAAACGGTCGTGTTTCGAGTTCGGGGTCGCAGGCATGGGATGCGACGACCGAAACCTGGGATCCGGTTCCCAGGTTCAAGGAGATGGATTCGTTCGGTCTGTTGCCGGCTCCAAGGAGCGCGCACTGGTGATCCCCGACTCCGGTGTAGATCGGGACTTTCTCTCCCGCGTGGTGCCAGTAACCTGAGATCTCATTCTCATTGCCCAGATCGTTGAGCCGGATATGCGGACCTCCAAGCTCCTGCAGCATGGATTGCATGACCGCCGATTGGGACCGGCTATGGATGTCATAAAATCCCATGCCCGCCAGCATGGAGGAGTGAACCTTTTGGCGCGAATCGCCGCTGGACCTCGAAAGCCAGCACGGCAGAGAGAGAACTCGAAGTCCGTTGGGCAGTGAACGACTTCGCGCCAGGTGAATCAGATTGAGGATGGCAAAACCAGGCCGCGGTCGCATACCAGTGGTGATCTTGAACTCCTCCACCATGCTCGGGCTCAAGTCGGAGTAGGGAGTTGAGCCGCCGGCGGGGTGCGCCGACCGTTCGTCCAACCAGCCGATGTACTCCGTGGCCGGTTCGCCCGTTTCGTCAACGAGGGCAAATCCGTGCATCTCGCTGCAGAGCACGATCCCCGCGATTCGAATCTGCAGCTCGGCTCGGTAGTGCCGGCAGATCTCTTCGAAGCGATCGCGTATCGAGACCAATCGCGTCTCGTGTTGAAAGGCAGGACCATTCACTTTCGGAAGCGCGCCGTAGCGCTCGAGGCGATGGAAAACACCTGTATCTAGATCCACCCAGACGGACTTCGTGCTGCTGGTTCCGAAATCCACGAGCAAGTACGGGGTCATCTGCGTAGGTCCAGTCAAATTGTCAGCCAAGGGGGGATCCACTACCTTTTATTGATACCCTTTTTCAAGAAGATGCGGAAGAAAATATCATGCAGCTAACCGCTTCGCAGATTGATCGATTTGAAGAAGAGGGATATGTGGTAGTCGAAAACGCCCTCGACGACTCCGACTTGGATCCGGTCATCCACGAATACGAGGAGTATATCGGAGGCCTGGCGGCGGGGTGGTTCGAACAAGGTCAGATTCATTCGCTGTATGAGGACGAACCGTTCGAGACGCGCCTGGCGAGAATCTGTGAGGAGAATCTGGACCTTGCCGCCCAGTCCAACGATCTATTCGACCTGTACCGCGCCCGGGGCCGGCACACCTTCGATTTTCTGCGCAACGAAAACCTTATGGATCTGGTGGAGGGGCTGGTGGGTCCGGAGATCATTTGCAGCCCGATCCAACACGTCAGGGCGAAGTTGCCCAGTCGCCTGGTTTCCACCACTGGCGGTGGGTCGCACGTGGCAGCCTGGCACCAGGATGCCGGTGTAACGCTGGACGACGCTGATCCACACTTCATTCTCACCGCGTGGATTCCGTTAACCAAAACGACCCGCGAGAACGGCTGTATGCAGATCATCCCGCGCGTACACGAGGGGAGACTGCTGAATCATCAGATTGTCCCGGGGGTGGGCACACGGATTCGAGAAGACGAAATGCCCGACACAGAACCGGTCGACCTGCCGATAGAAAAGGGAGGTGTGGTGTTGATTCACAAGAATATTCCCCATCGCTCCACCCCTAACAAGTCCAACGGCATTCGCTGGAGCATGGATCTGCGTTACTAGCAAACGGGCACATCTACCGGCCGCACCATTTATCCGCATTTTGTGGTGCGCAGCCGGGCCAATCCGGCATCGGTGCTGTCCGATCACCAGGAATGGTCGCGGATGTGGGTCAAGGCTCTAGAGGCAGAATCGCCCGCCGACAAACACCACCGTTGGGAAACGGTTCAGACAGGATCCAGCTGAACGGGCTCCATTCTCTTTCGTTTCACGAAACCTCGAAATCCAGATTTTCAAGGGCCCGTCGCAGGCTGTCCGCTCCCTGTTCATCCAGAGGTTTGTGAGGTGCCCTGGGAGGACCAACCGGGGTTCCGCGCCACCCCAGCACAGCCTTGATAGACGCCATTACCCCATGCGCAATCAGGACAGTGATCACTCTGTTGGCGTGAAGTTGCAGATCCATCGCCTGGCGAATATCGCCGGTCTCGAAGGCCTGACGCATGTTTACGAATATCTTGGGCATGACGTTGTAGGTAGAACCGATGGCCGCATCGCTGCCCATCACCATAGCGGCGAGACAGATTTCGTCAGGACCTGATATGGCGTTGATTTCGCCATTCGTCAGATCGATCAATCGCTGAAAGAAATAAAGGTTGGTGTCGGTGAATTTAATGCCCGAAAAATTGGGCACCGACCTCATCGCTTCCAGAAATTCATCGGCGCTGACGTCATTCTGCGCCTCTCTCGCGAGCCAGTAGACGTAGAAGGGGATGTCCACCGCTGCGCCTATGGCGGAGTAGTGCTTGGCGGCAGCCGCTAAATTGTTGGGGTTATCTATCGGTGCCACAGAACCGACAGCAGGCGCGCCGGCGGCGGCCGCATGTTTGGCGAGTTCCACCGCGTTCTCGGTTGCAGTGGCCCCGACCTGAACGATTACCGGAACCGACCCCGCCACCTCCTTCAAAGTCAGCTCGGCCATCTGCTTCCGTTCGGCGACCGTCATCGCACCGCCCTCGCCGGTTCCGCCGCAGGCGAAGAAACCGTTGACCCCTCTGTCCAACAGCCCCCGAATCAAGGGCGATATTCGTTCCGGCGCCAGGTTCTTGCCGCTGTCGTCAAAAGGGGTGCAAAGCGCTGGCAAGATTCCGCGGGCTAATTTGGCTACCATAGAATGTTCTCCAAGTTGTCGAAGGACCGGTGAAAGAGGTTGAGTGTTCGCACTACACAGAACTGCGGTCACGCGAACGTTTATCCGCGACGCTGCGGCCACTATGAAAAACCCCGCGCAAACAGCGGTCTCGCCAGGCAGCCGACGCGTCGTAGAGTTTGACCTCGGGATTTATATCGGTAACGATCACTCCATCGCGATGCGCCCGAGCCTTGTTCGCGATCCAACCCTCCGGGTTGATGACAAAGCTGGGCCAGGCATGTTTCCTCGTCCCGTTGTTGCAGCCCACCCAATAGTAGTTGCTAGCCGCCGCGGCCTGCAACGTCACCGGTACGGACATGAGATAATGCCGGTACTGTTTCGCGGTCATGCCAGCGTTGTGGAAGGATACCAGCATCAGCTGTACTCCGCGCCTTTTGTACTCGCGGAAAAGCTCGGGATAACGATAGTCGTGGCAGATCAACAGGCCGCATTTCACCTGTTCCACTGTGAAGGTGATGAGCTCGGAGCCGGGGCTGTAATGTTTCAGGTCTCCATCGTTGTCATCGCATCCGGTGCAGAAGAGTTTGTCGTACCTGGTTTTCAGGCGGCCCTGGTTGTCGATCACATAGAGCGAGTTGTGTGGCTTGTGATTCCCAGTCAACCGGTGATTGCTGCCTAAGACCACGTGGACCCCCAGGTCGGCTGCCAGCTCTCGCACCTCCTGCAGGTGCTCTCGAACTTGATCCCAATCGGTTTCGCGCACCGATTTCAGCTCGGAGCCCAGGTAACCGGTCAAGCAGGCCTCGGAGAAATGAATCAGGTGAGCGCCCCGCCTCACGGCGTTTCGCATCTGCCGTTTGATCTGAACCAGGTTGCGAGCGGGCTGTTTCTCGATCCGGAACTGGCAGGTCGCCAGTCTGAGCTTTGCCATTTCTTCCTCACTGACTAACGTGCAGTAAATCCGCCATCCACCGGGACAGCCACCCCCGTCAAAAACGAAGCTCTGTCCGAACAGAGCCAGACAACAGCCTCGGCGATTTCAGCAGGTTCGGCCAATCGCCCAAGAGGATGGCGCTCTCCTATCTGTTGCTCCGCCTCAGGCGTGGCGATCAGATAGCTGATGAGCTCGGTGCGGGTCCAGCCCGGGTTCACACAGTTGACCCGCAGGTCATAGTCGGCGTACTCCAAAGCCGCCGACTTGCTCATCCCCACAATGCCGTGTTTGGCGGCCACGTACGGGCAGGCGCCCGGATAACCTACCAGGCCGGCTACCGAGGAGGTATTGACGATGGCACCTCCGCCGTGTTCCATCATGTGGGTTATCTCGTGTTTCATGCAGAGCCAGACCCCCTTCATATGGACCTGGACGATCATCTCCCACTCAGCCTCGTCGTACTCATGGGTCAACATGCGGGCCCCCGCCACCCCGGCGTTGTTGAAGGCACAGTTCAAACCGCCGAAGTGCGCGACGGCGCTGCCCACCATAGCCGCCACCTCTTCTTCCCGGGTCACGTTCACCTTCACGAACAACGCTTCGCCATCTTGTTGCTCGATGATGGAGACGGTCTCGCGCCCCTGTTCCTCGTTCAGATCGGCAACCACAACCCTGGCCCCCTCGCGCGCGAAAGCAACGGCTGCAGCCCGGCCGATACCTGCCGCTGCGCCGGTAACGAGGGCAACTTTGTCATCAAGGGTCACTTTTCGGTCTCCGTGGAAAATCGCTATTTGCCGATCGCGCGCGTAGAAAGGTAACACAAGAGCTGGGCCTCTGCACCTGTCGCTGGGTCACAGGGATATGCGCCACGAGCCCGAGGTCCCTGCTACAGATATCTCGCCAGCTTCCACCCAAACGTCGGCACGTTTACCACCATTTTCGTGCCGCCATCTCTGCGAGTCACCATCTTCTATCGCCAGCCAATCGCGTAGATCGGCACCTTCGGGCTCGATCGCAAACAGGGAGAGTAGGCAGACCTTTTGCTCTCTCACTATGAAATCTAGATAGGGTTCCCGACGCTGAGGAAGCAGATTGCCGACGCGATCCCGGTCCAGCGGCGGGAGGTATTCATGCCGGCCCAGCGAAAAATCTGGTGTTGGCCCCATTGCGGTTGCCACCTTGCAGCTGAGAATCACGTCGCCGGAGGATACCGAGAAACAACCGTCCGAGTTCATGACGGGGGCGGCCGCGGTGTGCCACCTGAGCCGTATCTCTTCCGAAGTATCCAATTCAACCTGGTCGACGACGACGACGAACCCGGGGAAAAGATGCGCCACGATTCGCTCCACCCGCTGTGCTCCCTCGTGCAATTCCGTCGAATCGATCTTCCACCAACCTCCCCGAGTGTTATCGAACTCGCTGCCGACAAGGTGGGAGCGGCGATCGGTGGGTCTCTCCCAATAGAGGGGGCGCCCGCCGATGGTTACGAGGTTGTGTCCGTCGGTGCCGAAGTGGTAGTATGGGCGGCGATCGTCGCCAGGAGGATAGTGGACCTTTCCCAGATCGACGATCAACCGGCGGCCGCGGCCGTGGATCTCCACCTGCCCAGCATCGGGATGGGAATGGATGACACCTCCGTGGCCGCCCTTGCCGAAAACCACGCTGCCGGTGCGGTCTAGATCCCAGCTGGTGCGACTGCTGACCAATGCAGAGTGGGCAAGGTACGCGCGCCCCAACGGCAAGCTGTCGGGGGTCGGCGCTTTTGTCTCCAGGCGGCCATCGAACCAGACGAGTTCCCACACCGGGAAGCGGGGCGGGCGGCCGTAGCTTAGGTAATACCACTGGAGTACCGAATCGCGAGTAGCGGCTGCGATCGCCGGAAAAAATGAGGTCAGCGCTGGATAGTCTGGACCGCCGTCACCGAACGCGACCACGTGGCCCGGCGGAGCGCTGGCGTAGATGCACCAGTAGCAGTGGCGGTGCAGGATATCGAGCTCGGGTGTGGAGTTCCGGTCACCTCGATGACACCGCAACGCGGAATAGAACAGCGTCGGAGCCATCGACGAGTTGGCATACGCCGGATTCTCATTGAATTCTCCCTCCTTTCCGTACAGCTGCAGATAGCTGCGCATTACCGTTTCCGCGCGCTCCACCAACCGATTCGATTCAGGATGGTCTGAACTCAATCCCATGCCGCAGATGCCCAGCCCACCGACGATACAGGTCGTCCAGTTGCTCAATTCCTGCATCCAGGGAGGATCACACGAAATAGATCGCAGGAACGGTTGGATGCCACAGCGATCGATGCCTTCCAGCATGCGGAGCCGCTCACCCGTATTCAGCTGCGGGTGTAGCCAGTCGTAGGCTATCCCCAGATCCCGGCACAACTGACCGGTGCGCAAATCGGCGTCCAACCCCAGACTTTGCCGATGGTAGAGGTCCTGCCACTCCGGCCAGGCATCCCGGTCGAACAGGCAGGCGATCTGGACCATAGCAGCTTCGGCAAACCGTCGGTCTCCGGTGAGCAGACCGGCGAGGGCGCATTTGAGCACCCGCTGCCCGGCGGCATCCACGATGATGTATTCGGAATTTCCCTGATCGATATCACCGGGAGTACGACCAGGAACGGGTGTAAAGACGGTCAACGGATCCGCATCGATCGCCGCCAGCGCGTCGGTCTTTATCTGACGCCACAATTCCCGCGGCACGCTGCTGGATTCCACCGATTGGCGAAGGTCCGCCAGTGAAAGGGCGACACCTCCGGCGACCGGGGAAATCAACAGATGGGGTCGGGATGAAGCCGAATCGGACGAAGCGACGGTTGGGATTCCGCTCATTGGGCTGAGCCCGGATTCGTCAAGCCGGCAGGGATTGCCGAGCCAGGTGCCAGTCCTCGAGATGATTCAACAAAACCGCCGACTGCAGCGTGCCGTCATCCTTGCGGCCCAGGGTGGCATGGATATCGGATCGCTTTTCATCTGCGTGCACGCGGTCGCGAATGAAAACGTTCCAGGCGGCAACCGCGTCGCTATCGATTGACCCACGAGCCGCCACCCAGTCCTCGAACTCGAGGTAGGTCGGCAGATTTTCTGTTATGGTGGAGACAACCTCAGCGCGATCGAGATGCAAAAGATCCAATACCCGCTGATCGAGCCCCGACCCGCCTCCATTCGGCGGGCTCTTCTTCTTGCGGGTCCGTTAACACCGCAGGAAAGACCTCTATCGATATCGGATCTTGGTCACAGCCGGCAAGGGTCAGGGCGAGGCTGAGAATCGCCAGGACGGTTTTCCAGTTCATTGCGTTGTTTTCGTCTCCATCAGTCGGTTCCACCCCAAGCCAATGCGTCTGCTTCCACTGCGGTCAGGCTCATGTCTTCCTCGCGGTCTTGAGGATCGGCGGACTCCCGCCAGGCGTTGAGCAGATCTGCCAGTTCGGCCAGGGTGCCTGCCGTGAGCAGATTCGCTCGCAGCTCAGAGGTTCGGGGCAGCGATCTAAAATACAGAGCCAGGTGTTTGCGTGTCTCCAATATGCCCACTCTCTCACCCTTGTAGACCGCCATCAGGCGCAGCTGATCCAGCGCGAGGTCGATGCGTTCGATCAACAGGGCGCCTCGGCGCCCAGAGAAGATCCAGGGATTGGCCATGGCAGCACGGCCGATCATCACCGCGTCGCAGCCGGTGTGTTGCTGCATCGCGACGGCGTCGTCGTAGGTGCATACGTCGCCATTTCCAAGGACCGGGATCGTGGCTCTCTCTTTGGCACGGGCAATCCAATCCCAATCGGCTCGGCCCTTGTACTTCTGTGCCACAGTCCGGGCATGGATAGCTATTGCTTGAGCTCCCGCGTCGGTTACCCGGTCGACGACTTCGAGGATGTTGATATCACCGGCGTCCCACCCGATTCGGGTCTTCACAATGACCGGTATGCCGACCGCGTCTACCGTGAGCCGCACCGCTGCGTACAACCGATCTAGATCCTTCAGGTAGGCGGCGCCAGATCCCTTTTGCACGATGCGCGGCACCGAGCAGCCGAAATTGATATCGAGAACGTCTGTTCCCCTCTCTTCCAACAGTTGCGCGCTGGATGCGATAAGGGTTTCGTCGTTGCCGTAGATCTGCGCCGCAAGGAGGGACATCCCGGTATCGCGATAAATCTCAGCATCGGAAAAATCGAGGAGCCTCGCCTGGCGGCGCGATTTCTCGTGCACGTTTCGACAATTGATGAATTCGACGCCGACTATTTTTGCGCCGAGACGAGCGCAGATGAGCCGGAAGACCCAATTGCCAACGCCCGCGAGTGGGGCGAGGGTCAAGACGGGCATTCCAGCTTTGAGAGGGGCGAGTGTGTGGGGCCCTATGTGCATGATCTGTCGGGGCCTGCGGCGGGTTTGCTAGGAAAGGCGGGCCGTTGGAGGCCTAGTTCTTCCCATCCTGCAGCTCTGCGGCGATTGCCAGCTCCTTTTCAGCCGCGGGAATGTCTCCCGTTCGCTGATAGAACATGGAGAGGCTGGTATGGGCCATAAAATCGTCCGGATTAGCTTCGACTGCCCGCTTGGCGTATTCCAACGCCTTGTCCATATCGTCTAGCTTTTCGTAAACATGTGCAATGGATTGAATGACGTCGGCATACTGTGGATCGAGTTCCAGCGCCCGTCCGAAATCAGCCAATGCTCCTTCGAAGTCCTGCTGAACGAATTTGCCCATACCCGACATATAGAGGTCCAAACTCTCTCGATCGGCCATGACGAAACGATCCCTTTCCCAATAAAAACAACCAATTATGTGAAAGGTAAGGCAGGCGTGACCAGGATGTCAAACCTGGCGGTTGATCGGCTCGAGCTGCAGGATTTTTTCAAATACTTGATCGGGATCGGCGGCGCCATCAATCCGAATCAAGACCCCCAACTCTTCATAGTGGTCGATGACCGGTTTGGTCAGCTGACGGTATACTTCCAGCCGTTTCTTGACCACGTCTTCATGGTCGTCGTCTCTCTGTCGCAACCGTGAGCGGATCTCCTCAGGAAGGGGCTCAAAGAGTTGATATACACGACCGGTGTCTGGGTCTATGCGCCGTCCGGTGATGCGTTCGATTACCGTATGTTCGGCTACATCGATGAAGACGACCGCATCGAGAACAACACCGCTGCCGCAGCTCCAGCTGTCCAGCGAGAGCGCCTGCCCGATGGTGCGGGGATATCCGTCCAGCACGAAACCGCGGTCACCTAGCTCGTTGAGTCTATGATCCACAATGCGGGCAACTAGCTCGTCCGAGACCAGCTTTCCGGCATTCAGGAACTCGCTTACCTCCTTGCCCAGGGAATTGCCCTTCTCCACGGCGGCCCGCAGCATGTCGCCGGTGGAGATATGTTCGAGCTTCAGGCCCTCCTCCAAACGCTCGGCCTGGGTCCCCTTGCCGGAGCCAGGAGGTCCAAGTAAGATCAATTTCAAAGATTTATCCATCGAAAAGTAATATCAAATGCCCCGCGGCGACGCAAGAGTTCGCAATCAATTTCGGAGCAGATCTCGTTTGAGGCAACTTGGGGTGGTCAGGGCACGTGGATATATTCGACAGGTGACTGGAGACGAACGCATGAACGGATCGCCGGCTTGAAGAGCGCCGCGCATATCTGGGGCACCCTCAACAACCCACTGGACGAGGACGAAGGATGGTCCGTCGAGATCGCACTGCCCTGGTCCGTGCTGAAGGAGTGCGCCCACCGCCTGGTGCCACTCCGACCGGGAGACCAGTGGAGGGTCAACTTTTCCCGCGTGCACTGGGAGGTGGACAAGGGCGGCAGGTCTGGAAAGTCTGCCGACAGCCGCTCACAGACCTGGCCCCGGTCACCGCAAGGGGCCCACACGATGCACCATCCCGATCGTTGGTACGTTCGTCAGGATTCCCGAACCTGGAAGGAATAGACTGTGGCAAGGGGTGGCGGCAGCGTACCGCACCGATGCTCAGGCGGCGGCACTGTTGTCGGCCGACCGGGAGCGCGCGTGCAGCAAAACCATCAAGGCTGACAGATCGGCCGGCGACACCCCCGAGATACGCGATGCCTGCCCTAGGGTCCGGGGCTGCACTGTAGCAAGTTTCTGCCTGGCCTCCGTCGACAGGTTTACGGTCTCCCCAGCATAGTCGAAGCCGTCGGGGATGCGCATCTCCTCCAAGCGCTTTAGCTTCTCCGCCTGATCAACCTGCCTCTTGATATACGATTCGTATTTTACAGTGGCCTCCACATGCTCCGCCGCATCTAACGTCAACGGTTCGTCCGGGGGCGCCAGCATCGTTATCTGCCGATAGCCGATCTCCGGCCGGCGCAGCAGATCGGCCAGATTTGCCGGTTCCTTCAGAGGGGTCGAGCCGCATCCTCGCAGGGTTTCCTGAATCTTCTCGTCTAGACCCACTCGCTGTTGGTTTAGTCGTTCGAGTTCGGTTTCCACTTGGCGTCGTTTGTTCTGATAGCGCTGGTAAACTCCGTCGTCGACCAAGCCGAACCGGCGTCCCATCTCCATGAGACGGTAATCGGCGTTATCTTCGCGCAAGAGAAGCCGGTATTCTGCCCGCGACGTAAAGATCCGGTAGGGTTCCTGGGTGCCCTTGGTCACCAAGTCGTCCACCAATACTCCGATGTAAGCTTCAGAACGCTGCAGGACGAACGGCTCTTCGCTGCGGCTCTTGAGTACCGCGTTGATTCCCGCCATCAAACCCTGGGCGGCCGCCTCTTCGTACCCCGTCGTACCGTTGATCTGTCCCGCGAAGAACAGGCCGCCGACCAGTTTGGTTTCCAGGTGTGGGTAGAGTTGGGTGGGGATGGCGTAGTCGTACTCCACCGCGTAGGCCGGACGCATGACCTGGGCCCGTTCAAGGCCGGGTATGGTGTGCACAACCTGGTTCTGCACCTCCTCCGGCAGGCTCATGGAGAGTCCGTTGATGTAATGCTCCAGGGTTCGGCGACCTTCCGGCTCGATGAAGATCTGATGCCGGTCCCGTTCCTTAAATTTGACGACCTTGTCTTCTATGGACGGACAATAGCGCGGTCCAATCCCTTCTATCAAGCCGCTGTACATCGCCGATCGTTCGAGATTCTCCTCGACGAGGCGATGGGTAGTGGGATTGGTATAGGTTATCCAGCAGGGGACTTGAGGTTGCTCAATCTTCTCGGTCTGATAGGAAAAAGGCCGCGGTGGCTCGTCGCCTGGTTGCGGTTGGGTGGCGTCGAAATCGACAGTGCGGCCGTTCACTCGCGGCGGCGTGCCCGTTTTCAGTCGGCCCAATTCGAATCCGAGCCCCGCCAGTCCCTCGGAGGCGCGATCGGCCGGTTCCTCGCCGGCGCGACCTGCTCGATGTGTCACATCGCCGACGTAGATCTTGCCGCGCAAGAAGGTCCCGGTGGTGAGCACAACCGACGAAGCCCCGAATCGACCTCCACCCTTAAGACCAACACCGAGGACACGGCTACCTTCAACGAACAGGTCCTCCATCATACCCTGGCAGATATCCAGGTGGTCCTGCTTTTCGCATTCGAACTTCAGCTCGAATTGGTAGGCTTTCTTGTCCGCCTGAGCGCGCGAGGCACGGACCGCTGGACCGCGACTGGTGTTCAACCGCCGAAACTGGATGCCGGTGCGATCGATGTTGACCGCCATCTGGCCGCCGAGGGCATCGATCTCTTTCACCATGTGGCCTTTGCCGATCCCGCCGATGGCCGGGTTGCACGACAGCTGCCCGATGGTGTCCAGATTCATGGTAAGCAGCAAGGTCTTCGCACCCATGCGGCTGGCGGCTAGAGCCGCCTCGACGCCGGCGTGACCGCCGCCGACAACGACGACCTCGTATGTAGCCTGCGCGTCCAACATCAGAACTGGTCGAACTTGGCTTCCAACTCGGCGGCGAGGGTATCCAGTATCTCTTCGGCGCTTCCCTCGCGCTCCTCTTTCGCCGACCACTGCCACTGGTCGAGATAGTCGTCGGTGCCGTAGAGACCATCCTCCATTGCGACGCGGTCGATTTCCACCTGAAAGCGGTCGGACAGCGGGCGCGAGATCGGCTTCTTGCCTTCGAAAGCCTTGAGCTGTGCCGGAAGGTCGCGCCAGTAAAGGATCTGATATTCAGCCATGTCTGTCGTACTCCTTGGTGCCAGGTCGCAAGTCGATCACCCAGCGGGGTTTGGGCCTGGCTTAGCCGGTGAGCTCGCCATTTCGGTAGGCTTTCAAAAAATTCTTGCAGTGCGGGTCCCTACCCAGCAGCATATCCGCGGTCAGCTTGTAGGAACTGTGCTCTCTTTCCATGGTGAAGACGTCGTTCAGGTCGCTGGCGACTGGATCGATGATGCCGCTGTCGGCCCCTGCCTCTTCTACAAGATTCAGAAAAACTTCGTTGACGAGCCGCCGGCAAGGGATGCCGAAGGAGACATTGCTGAATCCTCCGGTTATGTGGATCCCGGAACCGTATCTCTGGCGCAGTGAACGAATCGCGTCGAGACAATGATTGCCGAACTCCATGTCGACCGAGATCGGAAAGACCAGAGGATCGACGAAGATGTCCGTTTCCGGTATCCCCTTTTCCAGTGCCGCGTCCACCATTTGAGTGGCATGATCGATGCGCTCGTCGGCGCTCTGGGGCATGCCAGAGGCGCCGGCGGCGGTGACCACTACCGCACACTCATACCGTTTGGCCAGGTCGAGAGCGTCCTTGCGTTCCAGGGAGGCGGAATTGAGCATGTTCCTGTGCCCGCCCTTTGCGCACGCTTCGAGCCCGACTTCGATGATCTCAGCATTGGAGGAATCTATGGAGAGTGCGGTGTCCGTCATTCCCATGATGGCGTTGGTCAACCACTGCATTGCTTCCTTTTGACGGTCCAGCTTGAGCGCGATCTCGTCAACGTTCAAGTCGAGGAAGTCGGCGTTCGCCTCGACTTGCCGTTGCACCATTCGACCCAGGTACAGGAGACCCACTTCCTCGTCGGCCATCGCCGCTTCGACGGCAATCTTCACATGTTTGATCCGGCCCTCGTCGTAATCCTGGGTAGTTTTTGTTTTCTCCGGGATGGGAAGATAGCGGCGTTTCTTATCGGTGTCGAAAAACCGCACCGATTCCGCTCCGGACGGGTCGTCAACTACGAGCTTGCCCTTGCGGAGCAGGACGCGCGTGGTGTGAATGTTCTCGCCAACGATGACGAAATCAATACCCTTGCTGTCAATCTTCATGTGTCGCTCGGTTCTTCCTTTTTCCCATGGTGATCCCGCTGCAGAAAGGTGTTTGCCCACGCGCTTGTTCCCTTGAGCGCGCCGTCTTTGAACACGACCGGTCGGTTCAGCATCTCTTCCTCCTCGCCATACGCCTTGAGGCGCTTGTAGGCTCGGGACCAGATGCATTCCTTTTCTCCGATCTCGCACTGACCAGCTCTTGTGCCTCCGCAAGGACCGTTGCGCTGATTCTTTACGCACTGCGATTCGGGGCAGAGATAGGTAATGTCCGGAAGGGAACAGTCACCACAGTCGCGACAATCGAAGGCTGCGATCTTCGCCGCATGTTCCAACGAATGCGCCGCAGCCTTGAACCTCGAGTCGTCCAATCTTCCGCACAGCTTCCTGGCCAACGAGAACCCGATGCTCTCCTCCTCGAACAACAGGTTGTGCACGGCGCGGTTGATCTTGTACCCCAGACCCACTTTGGCGCGCCCCCGGCGCTGTCCGCGAGCGGTCTTTGACGCGACGTATTCGCGGTTCAGATCGGTAGAGCTTCGGCCTGATTCGCCGTCTGGCTCGAAGTAATAAAACTCGCCGGGTCTGCTATACTGTATCTCGGTCACAAACAGCTTCCAGTCGTCGTCGCCGAACTCCTTTTCCAGTTCCAGAATCCGCTCGTAATCCTCGTACCTGAGGTTGCCGCCGATGTAGACGCCGCGATACCCCAGGCCTCGGTGAATCGCGCATTGCTTCGCCGCCAATTCGAGGAAAAACGCCTTGCCTTTGTCTTCCGCGCGCGCCTGTTCCTCCGCCACCGCAAGCAGCTCGTCGCTGACGACGACGCCCGGTATGCGGCCTGCATTGAACACCCGCGCAGCGGCTCCGTTCAACGCGTAGACGTTGCCGATGACGGGTACCGAATGCTCTTCCCGCGCCATGTACCTGAGCAGTTCATCCTGCTTGCGCGCGTCGTAGCCGATCTGGTTGATGATGAATTCGGCCCCGCAGGCGATTTTCTTGGCAAGCTTGAAATACTGCGGCATCACCTCCGACTCGAGCACCTTGTGATTGTTCACTACGGCACCGAGAAAGAACTCCGTTTTTTTCATCCGGCCCGTCTTGCCGCCGCGCCCCACGGTCTCCAAACCCCGATTCATGGAGCTGAGGATCTCGAGCAACGCGACCGAATCGATGTCGAAAACGGGACTGGCCGCGCCCTCGTAACCTGCTATCGGGTAATCCCCAGAGAGGGCGAGGATGTTGTTGAATCCCTCGCTGGCCAACTGCCAGGCCCGGCTTTGCAGTCCGTTGCGGTTGAAGTCCTTGCAGGAGAGATGGATGACCACCTCCTGCCCGCGGGACGCGAGATCGTGGCCGAGGACATCGGTTCCGATCATCGCGTTGCCACCCGGATTGTCGGTAATGCTGAGTCCGTGAATCTCCGAATTGTGGGCCAGCGCCCGGGCCAACTCCAGGACCTTCTGTCCGCTGCGCTCGGCGATGGTGCCGCGTGTGGTGACCAGCTCGACGCAGGTTGCGAAGGTATCTGTTTCTTGCAGCAGATGACGAAGGCTGTTGTGGGCAGGCTTGTTTTCAGGCGAAGGCATGGGTTGGGTGCGCCCCGAGTCTAAGAAGCAAGATCCGTCGGCATCGGTTTGAACTGGCAGCCCTCTACAAAGACATCGAAGAAGTCGGGCGTGGTTTCCAATTCAACATGTTGAACATTCTTCACCAACGATTCAATCTCGGAGCGTTTCCGGCACGAAAGCAGGACCTCCCGCGCACCCTGCGCCGAGGCGTTACCCACCTTGACGATCTTGTCCGGGTTCGCCGGAGCCAGAAAACCTATGTCGACGGCGTTCTCGACGTCGACATAGTTGGCGAACCCGCCGGCAAGGTAGAGTTTGTCCAGATCGGCGGGACTGATTCCCATGGTGCGCAGGACGATGTACTGACCGCAATAGTTGGCGGCTTTGGCCTGGGCGAGATTGCTGGCGTCCTGGCGGGAAAACGTGATGCCGCGATCGGGGACGATCGACAGCTCGTACTGGCGATCGGAGAAGACCCCCTTGGGCGTCATGCGGTCGTGCTTGCGAAGTTCGGCTAACAGGTCGATGAGTCCGGACCCACAGATTCCTTCCGGAGGCAGCTGGCCGATGGTGCTGTAGTCATAGCTGCCGTTCACCAAGCGGATCGATTCGATGGCCCCCTCATGACCCGGCATGCCGTATTGGATTTCGCCCCCTTCGAAGGCGGGACCGGCGGGGCACGATGCGGCCATCAGCCGACCCTGGTGCGCCACTACGACTTCGGTGTTGGTGCCAACGTCCACCAGCATCACCGTCTCTTGGGTCTTGCCCATCTCCACGGCGATCAGATCGGCCGCGACGTCGGCGCCAACATGACTGGCAATCAGCGGCAAACTGTAGATCGTCGCCTTCGGGTTGGCGCGCAGACCGAGTCGCCGTGTTTTCTCTACCAGAGCGGTAGTTGTCCTGAGGCCGGCGGTGAATTCGTTCTCAATCACCGACTTGTAGGGCTTTTGCCCGATTCCTTGCACGTCGAGCTTAAAGATGAGGTCGCGCATCGTAGAGTTGCCTGCGACCACGACCTCGTAGATCTCCTGCCGAACAAAGCCAAGCTCGGCGCAGAGCTCGATGATTTCGTGATTGAGCGCCTTGACCACCGCTCGGCGCAATTCTCCGGGAAACTCGCCATCGTAGGAGATGCGGTTCATGATATCGCTGCCCCCGAATCGCTGGGGGTTCTCGAAAGAGCGCATCTGCACGCTGGCGCCGGTTTCCAGGTCAATCAGCTCGAGGACAACGGTGGTCGTTCCCAGGTCGATGGCGAGGCCGTATAGATGGCCGCGAAACCGATCGATCTCTTCGTCTCCACGAAAGACCGCGTCACCCTTGCGCTTACAAAGGGGATCCAGCTCTAGGGTTTTCTCCTGCGTCGCTGTGAGGATCTTGGGCGTTCGTCGCAGGGGGGCAAATTCCACGTCCTGATCGACATTTTCCACCACTGCCTGGCAGGCCAAGCGGTAGTCTCCACGCAGGAACGATTCCTCTTCCGTCTTGGCGCCCAATGCTTCGATGCCCTGTTTCACTTCCACCACACACTCGTGACAGTGACCGGTCCTGCCGCAAGAGGTGGGAACCTGCATCGCCAGGTCGTCGGCGTAATCGAACAGGGTCTTGCCCACCGCCATCTCCTGATCGACCCCATCGTGGATAACGTGGCCGGCCCCAGGCTCTCTGGCCATGGGATACGAATCTGGGTCCGCTTCCCAGGCGGTCCTGTAATCCAGCTTGTCGTCTCCGCCGCACATCAGCAGTCCCCCTTCAGTTTTGGGTTTGCGCTGATTGCGACATCCGATTTTCGCAGTGCATTCGTCGTGACGATTCTTGTAGGGACAGCGATAGGTAGATTGTTCGTCGGCGTGTCTGGCGATCCCGGTCAACACCTCGGTCAGCTTGGCGAGGCTGTTCTTGTAAGCTTCCTTGTCAACCTTGGTCATATCGAATCGGTCGCGGTTGTCGCAAGCGGGTGTGGGAATATGGAGAGCTGGCGATGGAGGCGATATCGAAGGCGTCGATGCTCACTTCCAGTGGATCAGATGCTGGCGTGCTCCGACTTGTGTTCGCCGATTAGTCTCTTGGCCAGCTCCACACACGCAACGGCGTCTTTGCCATATCCGTCGGCGCCCATATCATCGGCAAACTCCTGGGTGACTGGCGCGCCCCCGACCATGATCTTGACGTCGTCGCGAGCGTCCTCGTCGATGAAGGCTTCGATCGTTTTGCCCATGTTCGGCATGGTGGTCGTGAGTAGGGCTGACATGCCCATGAGCGGGGCGCCATGCTCTTCCACCGCTTCGAGAAATTCGTCGTCGGAGGTGTCCACTCCGAGGTCGTGCACGACGAAGCCGGAGCCGCGGAGCATCATGATGCAGAGATTCTTGCCGATGTCGTGAAGGTCTCCTTTGACCGTTCCCATGACCACGATACCCTCCGGTTCAACGCCGGAGGCGGAAAGGATCGGCTCGATGTGCGCCATGCCCGCCTTCATGGCGCGGGCGCAGGCCAGCACCTCGGGTACAAAGATGAAGTTTTCCCTGAATTTGATGCCGACAATACCCATTCCCGCTATAAGGCCATAATCCATGATCTCCAACGCTTCGATACCGTTGTCGAGAGCGGTGCGAGTGAGCTCGTCGACGACGACGTTTTCACCTTCGATCAGGGCGGCCGAGATTTCCTGCATCTCCGTACGGGATCCGGCAAAGAGATTGGTCACCCGCTCGATCTCGTCGGGGCGTTCTATGAACTCTTCTATCTCATCGCGGATGAACTGATTCCCGATATCCTTCAGCTCTGCCATTGGTTCTCAACCTTCTTTCGTGCTGGACGGCCGTCAACGCGGTGCGGTCCTTGACATGTCAATTGTTTGCCGGATGATCTCGATGCCAGTCTTTAACTGCACCGGGTATCGCTTTCAGGTTCTCAATCGCGGTTTGCAGTGGAATGGCGCACTCGGGCCCGACCAGCTGCACGCCGGCATCGAGGTTCTTTACGACCTCGGCGGTAACCTCTTCAGGGCCTTTGGAGAAAAGGGTCTCTGGATTATTGATGTTGCCGACGAGGGAGATCCTGTCTTTCACTACATCCATCGATTCTCCTGGTTGATTCTTTGAATCGTAGTGAAACGCCGCCATGCCAGTTTGGGCGATATAGTCCATCCGGTCCACGGTCCGCCCGCATATGTGCAGGATCAGCGGAATCGGGATCTCCTGCGAGAATTCGATGTGCAACTCGCGCAGGTATCGATCGTAATATTCGCCGCTCACCAGATCGCCGGTCGCGTGATCGGGCAGGCAGAGCGCGTCCGCCCCCGCGTCGATTTGAGCTCGGCCAAAGTCGATGGTCGCTTTTTTCATGCGATCGAGGCAGAGTTTGGTGCGGCCCGGATCATCCAGGGACATGAGCAGGAACGGCTCGACCCCGAAGCAGTGGTACCCCAGCGACCACGGCCCCATGGTTTTTCCGACGATGGCAACCTCGTCCCCGTATTCCTTCCGCAATATCTTGATCGCTTCGAGAACGCAGGAGGTATCCTGATGGGTCAGGAAGTCGCTCGGTATCTCGATGTCGTCTGGTTCCTGCCAGATCGGCTCGCGCATCTTCACCGTCGGCCAATTGTCCTTCTGCTCCCACTGAATCTTGCAACCCAGCGCTGACGACTCCTGGATGATCGAGAATACCGGCATTATGGTGTCAAATCCGAGCTCGGTGTAACCGGTGGCTGCCAGCCTCGCCATCAGCTCGGGCTCGCGGTTAGCCTGAGGAAAAGGGGCCTCGACCAGATCCATCAACTCTACTGTTGCTACCGAGGTGGGGTTGCAGCAGGGCGTGCGGTCGACGGGTTCGCGTTTCAGCGCGGACAACACGCGCTCCCGGCTGCTCATGGGAGTTTTTGCTTCGGTCATCATGGTAACTCCTTATTCCTGTTGGCTCGGGGCTGCCAATACGCCACGAGCCGCAACCTGCTCCTGCTCCCGGACCGCGGCACGCACATTGAGCGCCCTGACCAGCAACAGTCCGAGCAAGGCATCGTGGTCCTGGCCGCAGCCGAAGGCGATTTCCAGAGTGTCGGTAGCGGCTAACTGGCCCAGCTTCACGAGGCCACCGGCGATCGCACTGAGTCGCTTGTCCACGGCCTCGTGCTCGTCGTCGGTTTCGGCGGCCACGCGGTAGCCGCCGTTGCCCAGCTTCGACACCGTTACCTGTAGACCAGATTTCTTGTCGAAGATCTGCAGGGGACGCTGCTGCGGTTCTACGTCAGGCGGAACCTTGCACGACTCGAGGAACAGGCGACGGACCCCGAGCAGGTGTTCAGCACCGCACGGAAATCGCAGCCGATTCTCCGTCGCCGTCTCCATACCGCCCAGCACCCGCATCGATGCGCTTACCGCCTCGAGCCTCTGGGGCGTATCTGCGACCGCACTGTAGGAATGCACTACGTACTGCGGCTGCACGCCGACCATCTGCTGGTAGAGTGCCAAGGTGATCTCATGGAAATGGGTGTCCATGGGCACCAGCTCAACCCTATGCCCGATGTCGAGCGTCTTGGTCATGCCGATCTCCTGTTCATTCCGCTTGACAACCGATCGCCAATTATTCTATACTTGAGGACTGATGGTCTGACCATTAGCCTATAATACAATACGGCTGATGCAGCCGATTGTAAAGGCAAATTCTAAAAAAACGTGTGCCAAGCGCTCTTAAGATGTTGCTTATGCTTGGTTTACCTCGTTCAGTTCCCGACTCGACTATGAGCATAGAAGGCCTAAAGCCAGTTTCCAAAGCGTCGCTCAGCGACAAGATCGTCGATCAGATCATCGATCTCATCTCCCGCGACGTGTTGAAGCCGGGGGAGCGCCTGCCGTCCGAGCGCGAGCTTTGCACCATGTTCGGCGTCGGACGGACCTCCGTTAGGGAAGCTCTGCGCTCACTGTGCGTCATGGGCATCCTCGATGGGAGGGTGGGAGAGGGAACCTTCGTATGCGACAACAGTTCCAAATACCTGGAAAAGAGCCTGCAATGGGGCCTGTTGCTCGACCGCAAAACGGTTCAGGATCTCGTCGAGACGCGGCTAATGCTGGAAACAGAAACGGCGTCTCTGGCAGCGCAGCGGGCGACACCTGCCGACGTGCTCGAGATTGGGGACGCCCTTACAGCGATGAAGGATTCCGTCGATGAAGACGACCGCTTCCTGGAGAACGACCTTCGGTTCCACCTGTTGATTGCACGGGCGACGCAGAACCCAATACTCAACAACCTGCTCACCATGATTCGAACTTATCTGCAGGAGTGGATCAAGGGAAGTCTGGCCGAGCCCACACCTCCCGAAAAGATCGGACGGGCGCGCAAATCCCTGGCTGAACATGGCGAGATCTTGACTGCCCTGCAGCGCGGCGAAGAAGGGGTGTGCCGGCAGGCCATGAAAACCCACATTATTTCCAGCAGCTTGGATTTACGGAGTCACCTGGACAGCGACCTCCCAGGCTGAAGATCAACCGTCGATGAGCGTTCGGTTGATGAATTCGGTGATGTCCTCGATGCGTTCCAACTCGGTAAAGAGTAGGCTCTGTGCGATGCGGCGGGAAAGATCGATGATTTCCGGTGGCATGCCCTCTACCGGCAGCCGACCGTCCGTGGCGCTGAGCAAGAGACAACCCAGATCGCGCACCGCGGTTTTCTCGATGTCCTGCTTTCCCGGGTATTCGGCGATTCTCAAGTAGCCGTTCCAAAATACATTTATCGCTTCCAGATACGCCGCTTTCTGCAGACTGTTGAGCATAGCCCGAAGGCACAGGTCGGCTGAGTAGAAAGCAAGGTCGAACGAGGGACTGCCGAAGTGGGCGGTCGCGAAGTCTACGAGATAGACCTGACCTGTGTCGATCCACACATTTCGTGGCCGCAGGTCGGCCAGCACCAGCGTGACCTTTCGTTTTAGCAGGTCTTGGGACTGGGCATCGATGATTTTTCGAAGATCCGGGAAAGCTGCAGCTATCGCGTCGTAGTACGGGCCGATGCGTAGCTGCTCGAAGATCTTGGTGTCCTGAAGCTAGTCTTCAGGTCAGGCCGCTGGAAGGTGGCGTTGTGTACGGTCGCCAGCAGCTCGCCACACTGCACGGCGATCTGCAAGTCTATTTTACCTCTTTGAAGCTCCCGTTCCCACCAGACCGCGTCCTTGGGTGGGGGGCTGGTGATGATAATGAAGTCTGTGCGGTCCTCCAGAACCACCTGGGGGATTACATCAGGGGGCACGATCTGATTCAAGATCTCAATGCAGCTGCTTTCGGTGAAGACGCGTTTGCGATCGACCCACCAGCGTTCCTTGATGTGCTGGACGCGGGACAGGGACTGCTTGATGATCCACTCCTGGTCGCGAGCGGACACACGGAAAACGCGATTCTTCTGTCCGTCCCCAACGGGGCGAATATTTAACGGCGTTCCTCTCTTGATCAGCTTCTTGCGCTGAAGGTAGGAGGACATTCCCTTGCGTTCGAGATTCATCGTTTCCTATGGTGTTGTTGCGTGAGTCGGATGTTTAGACGACGCGGCTGCCAGGGCGCGCGGCTCGACCATATCCCGGTTGACATTCTCTGGAATCTGTTTTTCAGCGTGGTATGAGCTTCGTACCAGAGGACCGGATTCGACATGCTGGAATCCTAGGCTCATGGCGAATTCCTGCCACTGATTGAACTCGTCTGGATGAACGAATCGGTCCACGGCCACGTGCTCGGCGGACGGGCTCAGATACTGACCCATGGTCAGGATAGCGCATTTGACGGCGGCGAGATCGCGAATGGCCTGCTCGATTTCGCTTGCCGACTCACCCGCACCCAACATGATGCCCGACTTGGTAGGCGCCTGACCCATCTGGCGTGCTCGGTCGAGAAGCTCGAGGGAACGCTGGTAGCCAGCCTGCGGGCGCATCTGCGGGTAGAGCCGCGGCACCGTCTCCAGGTTGTGGTTCAAGATGTCGGGTCCAGCAGTCAGCACCGTTCGAAGAGCCTCCCGATCTCCTTTGAAATCCGGTATTAACACCTCGACCGAAGTCCCGGGACAGTGCCGATGCAACGCCTCCAAGGTGCGCGCAAACATGGTGGCGCCGCCGTCCGCCAGCTCATCTCGAGCGACCGCGGTGATGACAGCATGCCGCAGGCCCAACCTGGACACGGCTACGGCTACGCGTTCCGGTTCGTCTTCATCCAGCAAGCCCGGTTTGCCCGTTTTTATAGCACAGAACCCGCAGCTTCGCGTGCAGACATCGCCCAAAATCATGAAGGTGGCTGTGCCCTGCCCCCAACATTCCCCCACGTTCGGGCAATTTGCACTCTCGCAAACCGTATGCAGCCGGAGGTCGTTCACCAACCCCTTGAGGCGAAGGTAGCTTGGGCTGCCCGGCGCCTTGGCTTTCAACCAGGCTGGCAACCGTTTCCCAGGTTGGATTCTTCCCATAATTCTATGGAGTAGAGTCTCTTGCGAGGAAAACGCAGCGCTGAAAAGATTGTGAAAAGACCCCCGTGCCGCCGTCCTATCCCTCGATATCCTAAGGATTTACGCAGAAATGATCAAGACGCGCGGGATGCCGCCGGGATTGGGGAAAGGAGCGGATCGTTCTCCGGCGCAGGGTAAACCTGTCCTCATCTGGTATCTTTGTGTCTACTCCTTGGAACCGTCCGAATCTGCCACATCTCCATCATCCTTGAGGCCGATCTCCTCTTTACGGAACCACTCCTCGTACGCGAGGGGATCGTGCAGAATCTCCCGTGCGTTATTTACCTGCGGATTCACCGAGACCAGGTAGGCGGAGGCGACCCTCTGTCCGAACCGCTTTTCGAGAATCTCGTAAGTAAGCTTCCAGCGAATCAGCTCCTCGGTGTCATCCCAATGATTCTCTTCAATCTTGTCGATCTCGCTTTTAAGGCGTTTGATTGATTTTTCCAGCTTCTTGTACTCATCCACCTGCGCCACATCCTCCAACGAGTTGAGCCGAGCTTCCGCGTGACTGATGTAGTCGAACTCGCGGTCTGCAATGAACTCGCGGAACTCTTTGAGAGTTTTGTCATCGACTCTGAATTCGGGCGTGAGATCCGGGTTCTGCGCCACGAACTGCCGCCCAAAATAGAAGAAGCGGTTGTTGAGGTCGTGAACTCCGTCCCTTTGACCCTCGAGCTGGCCGTAGATCGGCGTACTGCGACGGCTCTCCGTAAAGATGTCCGGAGTGATGCCGCCCCCGCCGCGCACGATGCGCTTTAGAACGCGAGTGTGGAACTCCCTAGTACCGTTCCCGACTAGGGTAGAATCCTTGCGCATGCGCCGGTCGATGGAGCGACCACTCGGGGTGAAATACGCGCTCGTTGTCAGCTTGAGCTCGGCACTGTTGCCGATTCGTATGATCTGCTGAACCGAACCTTTGCCGACAGTGGACGTGCCCAACACTAAACCCCGGTCCCAATCCTGAATCGCGCCGGCAACGATTTCCGAGGCGCTTGCCGATCCGCGGTTTACGACCACGATCAATGGCTCTTCCTTCAGTAACGCAGGATCGTTGGTGCGCAGCATGGTCGTGTCTTTGGATGCCCTGCCGGCGTGGAATACAACCAGTCTGTCGGCTTCCAGGAACAGGTCGGCAACTGCGACCGCCTGTGGCAGGTAACCCCCACCGTTGTTCTGAAGGTCGAATATCAACCGCTTCATACCCTGCGACTGAAGATCCTCGATCACGCGGCGAACCTCCTCGCTGGCGGTGGGTTGAAATCGCGCCAGCTTTATATAACCCGTCGAATCGGGAAACAGTTCGTAGTGCGGCACGCTGTGCATCTGCACCTTTTCCCGGGTGATGGTGATGTCGAATGGCTCCTCCCGGCCGGCCCGTTGCAGGGTAAGCGTGACCGGGGTGCCCGGTTTGCCGCGCATGAGGTCGGCACCGTCGCCGGCCGACATCTGTTTAGTCGTGCTGTCATCGATGGCGACGATTAGATCCCCCGATTTCACCCCCGCTTTCGCAGCAGGCGTCTGGTCGTGAAGCAGTGACCAGACTGCAATCGCGCTGTCCGGATAGACCACCTGGATCCGGAAGCCAAGACCCCCGTAGTGTCCTCGCGTGCGGATGTTGAAGTTGTCCAGATTCCGTTTCTCCATGAAAACAGAGTGGGGGTCGAGGATATCGGTCATGCCGGCGATACCGAAACGAATCAGCGTGTCCGCGTTTACGGGGTAGAGCGATTTCTCGTAGACCGAAGCGGAGATTTTGCGAAAGGTATCAAAAGGACGTTTGTCCTTTTTCTCCCCGAGGGTGAATTCCGAGGCCGGATCGAGATACCTAAAAAGGCCGTTCACACCGGCGTGCATCAGGCTGTCAGCCGAGATCTCCTCGAAATAGTACTGGTATATGTAACCGGCGACCGGTCTTAGGTACTCGTCGAATTCACGGTTGACTGCCTTGTCGGCGGCGGCGCTAGGCTCGGGGTGGGAAACGCTAAGCAGGACAACAATTGGAGCGATAAAACGGAACATAGTCATTTCCTTGATGAGGCGCTGTGGCCACTGCCTCTTATTTCTGGTGTCCAGATTATTAGTTCGTATTATAGTAAGAATAGGGTGTGAACAGGGTCAACGCCGCATTGGACCGACGGCCTCGAACGGCCGCTCCTCGAACACCAACCAGGGGATCAACGCGTCTTGGGATTTCAATCCCTACATTGACGGAGTTTTGGGCGAATTGGACCCAGTAATTTGAGGCAAACGGGCAAGTCCAGCCCACAATGACTGGACGGGGAAATGCCACGAAAACGCGTTACTTTTATCGTAATTCCGACAAATGATGGTCAAGTGCGCGAGTATCGTTTCGCGCCCTGGTTGCTGACGGCTTCGGTGATGGCCGGAATCGGACTGGCGACACTGTTCGCGTTTTTCACCGTCGGCTATTTCGGCTGGGAAGACCAACGGGAAAACCTGGCTTTGCTCAGCGAGGAGAACGACATCCTCCTGCGCAGTCTCGAAGTGGTTCGAAAGGGTGTGGGGGAGCTTGAAAAAACGGTAGAGGTCCTGCGAGCCGACGACGAGCGTTTGCGGTACTATCACGAGATGGAACCGCTCTCTACCGAGGGTGGTGTGGGTGGGGGGCTGCCGTTGTACACGGAAGAGTCCGGCGACGGAGCCGATCTGCCGACTGAAACCGTCAACTCGCTTCCCAGTTCGAAGCGAATTATGTTCCGCGATCTAAATCTCACCGTGGACCGGCTGCAGCGGCAGGCGCATCGACAAGTGGACAGCTTCCAGGAGATCGAGAAGCAGTTTCTCGAGAGCCAGGATGGTCTCAAACACTTCCCGACGATCTCTCCGGTGCCGATGAAACGCACCTGGATTTCCTCCGGGTTCGGGAATCGAAAGGACCCGTTTACCGGTCAGAAGGTGTTCCACATGGGCGTCGATTTCGCCGGTCGCTCGGGGACGCCGATCTACGCTACGGCGGATGGCGTTGTCAGATACGCCTATAAGGATGTCAGGTTGGGTAACGTCGTCGTGGTCGAACACGATATCAAAGCTGTAAACGAAAAGGGCGAGACGATTACGCGAGAGGGGATGTACCGCAGCGAGTACGGCCACATGGAGCGAAGTCTCGTAAAGGTGGGCGACTGGGTGTCGCGGCGGCAGCAGATCGGTACGATGGGAAGCACCGGGCGCTCCACTGGGCCCCACCTTCACTATGCCGTTCGTTTTCAGGACCGTCGGCGCGGTGGTCACCGGGGGTACGACGATCCGCGGAAGTACATTCTCGACATTCCACGGAACAACCCTGAGATTCCCCGGGGAGAAGCGGCATCGGGTTGGGGGAAATTCGACGACTAGGACTGGTCTGGAGTTGAGCCAATAACGTCAAACCGGCCCGCAGCAATGCAGGCCGGTTTTTCTTTACGCGAGGGAGTCCAGATGGCCGAGGTAATCAACGGCAAGGTTGCGGCCATAATCGATGATACGACGCTTGTCCTGAATGTTGGTTTAGAGCAGGGGGTTAGGGAAGGCATGACTTTCCTCGTGTTCGACGAACATGCGGAGATCGTCGATCCGGATACAGGGGACACGCTCGGCAACTGGGAAATGGTCAAAGCCCGGCTGGTGGTCACCCATATCCAAGAGCGCATGTGCACCGTGAAAGCTCCGACTGCCCCCGACGATACGGTACTCAGCAGCACCCGGCCGTTGAGTGCGGTGATGGTCGAACATTCCATGGGAAGGTTCGGCGATCGAGATGATTCGTGGAAGCGGATGGACGTGCGCAGCGCCGACGTCAGCGGCCGGCCGACGTTTCAACCGATCGCCGTTGGTGACAGGGTGCGTTCCAATGTTCTCGATGAAAACAGTTCCGCGGATCCCGCGCCTGAGAAATAGTAGCCGCCATCCACGGCCAGCTCGCAATGGACGCCGGTTGTTCCCCGTAGCCACATTTCTTTCCTGTCTCGCAGCATGCGCTCACTATTCCACCACGGCCGGGATGATCGGTGGAATTCGCAGCGTGAGCGTGCCCATCGCAGAGAACGAAACAGCAGAGTTCGATATCGGCGAGCGCCTCAGCGAAACCACCGGCGATGCCTTTGTAAGTGACGGCCGCCTGCGCGTGGTGGACGAAGAGAGCTCGGACGCGGTACTGCTCATGACAGTTCTGGCGTTGTCAGACCGCCCCTTTACCTATACCGCCAGTGAAGAGACGGAACAGTATCGGTTTTCGATCCAGGTTCGCGCCGAACTCGTCGTCAACGCCGACGAAGAGGTCTTGCTGGAATTGCCCCAGTTGGAGGGGTGGGGAACCTACGACGCCGATCTTGCCGACGATGACGAGGGAGGACGCGATGCCGCCATCGATTCCGCCTTCGACATGATCATCGAGGAGATCGTCGACCGCATCACCGCCAGCTGGTAAGGGTCAGGAGCCCGAGCCTACCCGCGTTCGCCTGCCAACGATCAACAGCAGCGCCGTCAGAACTATTGCTCCAGCCAACAAACACAACACGGAACTACCAAGAACAATTCGCCCCAGGTAGCCGCATATCGCCGCGACGGCCATGGTGATCGCGGCGTACGGGAACTGGGTTTTAACGTGTTGAATGTGGTCGCAGGACGCCGCTATGCTGGAGAGGACCGTCGTGTCGCTGATCGGAGAACAGTGGTCGCCGAAGATGGCGCCGTCCAGCACCGCAGCGGCAACGGCGACCGTGAGATCCAAACCACCCATCTGGAACGCGAGTGGGATCATGGTGGGCAGGAGAATCGCCATTGTGGTCCAGGAGGTTCCGATGGAGAAGGCGACGATCGCCGCCAGCAGGAAGACGAGAATCGGTAGGAAGGTCGGCTCCAGGAAACCTGACAGCGCGGCTACGAGATACTCAGACGTAGTTACCGCTTTGCATGCCTCCTTGATGGCCCACGCAAGTATTAGGATCAGGATCGCGTAATAAAAACCGGCGATACCCGTGATCCACTTCTTGACAACGGTCCAGATTCCGAAGAGATGGTTCCCATCAACGGTCGATCTCCGGGTCAACGCCAGAGTGAAGGCCATCGCCGAACCTGCCATTGCCGCGAGAAACATGACCCTCGAGCTATGGGCATTCGAAAACACGGCGGTCCAGTAGGTGCGACTGAGCAGGAATCCGTCGCGCCGCGCCTCCTGTACCTCGGAGCTGTCCCAGCTGTCCAGATTCATGCCAACCATCACCCCGAAGATTACCAGTGCTACCGGGGCCATGGCCAGAACCCAGTGACACCGCACGTCCGGCGAGGACAGCTGCTGTTCGACAGGCGACGCGGCTTCAGGGCCTGGCGGCGATTCACTGGTGGACCAGGCTCGCTCCTCCGCTCGGCGCATAGGACCGAAGTCGCGCTCCAGTATGGCGACGAGGGCGACGAAAAAGAGGGTTAGCCAGCAGTAGAAGCGCAAGGGGAGGGCGCGAAAGAAAAGCTCGTACCCGGAGATCCCACTGTTGACCTCGCGCATCATGTCGTCGAACAAGCCCACCTCGAAACCGATCCACGTGCTTATGATGGCGACGCCGGCAATCGGAGCAGCGGTGGAGTCGACGATGTAGGCCAGCTTCTCCCTCGATACTCGAAACCGGTCAGCGATCGGTCTCATCGTCGTGCCTACGACCAGGGTGTTGGCGTAGTCGTCAAAGAAGATCGCCAAGCCCATGAGGAATGAGGCGATCGTCGTCGAGCGGGCCCCCTGGGCGCGCGTCGCCAGCAGCTCCGCCACGGCCTGGGTACCACCGCTGAGTGCGATGAGGCGTACCATGCCGACCAGTCCGGCCGAGAACCCGAGAATGTAGAGCTGGAAGGAATCCCGCAGCGGCGTCCAAAGGAAGTCGACGACCGCTTTTTCCACCGCCAGGACCGGAACCTCCCAGAGCGGGGTACCGGCTGGTAGCGAGATAATCGCGGCGCTGAGGATGGCGAGGGTCAGTCCGGGCAGCAGGTGACCGCTTGCTACGGCAACGAGAATGGCGACAAGCGGCGGAAACAGGGCGAATCCGCTCAGCTCGCCATAGGTTGGCAGCCAATACG
This sequence comes from Candidatus Latescibacterota bacterium, assembly GCA_965217095.1. Taxonomy (GTDB): domain Bacteria; phylum Latescibacterota; class UBA2968; order UBA8231; family UBA8231; genus CAYNZV01. The sequence goes on along the minus strand of OZ244235.1, from coordinate 1,887,419 downwards.
CCAGTGCCGTTGCCAGCGCCAGGGCGAGAGCGATGCGGATGACCGCAGTCCTCACGACGTCAATCGTTCGGGTGCAAGGTTTCGATCTCGCGGTCGGGTACGGTCGACATCTGCAGCTTGAAAGCTAGCAGGTACATCATGAAACACCCAACGACCCACCACGCCACCTGCCAGATCCACAGAGAGGGCACGCCGGCGGCCCAGTTCTGTGGGTCGGTCTCGTTGCCGAGCACCGCAAAGGGCCCGATAGCGAAGAGAAACCAGACGATGGTGAGCACCCAGGCCGGTTTCTTCCAGCGGGCGCGGTCGGAACTGATCTGGGTGTGCTCCCGCAGAAAGTCGTGGAACCGATCGCGGTGGGAGCGGCCGGCTCCGCTGCGGTCGAGGGCACTCAGCAGCGTCGCCGTCCCGAGATTGCAGAGGATACCCCATCCGGCACTGTGTATCGTCAACGGGTACCGTCCAAAGCCGAACAGCCCCCCGAGCTCCGTGATGTAGGTGACGGTAACCGCTAGCAAGCCTGCCATCAGTCCCCAGACGATGCCCCTGGGCGTAAAAAAGCGGAGATAGCAGATGCCGAGCAGGGCGGGCCACATCTGGAAGCCGTAGGAAACTGCCAGGCCTCCAAGCAGCACCAGGAGGTCACCGCTCGCCAATCCGACAAACAGGGCCAGGCCGACCACGATAGCTACCGAAATGCGGCCGACGAGAACCTGGGCGGCGTGTGAAGCATCGCGATTGAGGAAATGCCGGTAGAGGTCGCGGGTGATGATGCCGCTGGCGGTGGACATGTAAGCGGCACCGGTGGATTGCATCGCCGCCAACGCGCAGACGGCCAGCAGCCCAACCAACCACGGCCAGGTGCTCGAGAGGGTGTCGATGAGGTAGGGAACCAGCGAGTCCGACTGCGGTATGCCCAGCGGAGTCGTCCCGGGGACCAGCTCGGCATCGAGGAGGGCGCCCCCCAAACCCTGAAAGGCGGTAAAAACGAACATGATGCCACCGATGGCGATGGAGGAGGCCACGACCTGTTGCCACGGGAAGGGGCGCGGATCCTTGTTGGCAAAAGCCCACATGGAGAACGCGGGTGCCGACTGAATGCCCATGAGGGCGAACATGTAGGTGAGAATCATCAAACCCGTCCAAGGACCTCCTGAGCCGTCGAAAAACATAGTTCCGCTGCGCTCGAGGAAGGAGGAAGATTCCGGTCGCGTGGGAATCGCTACCATATCCGGCTTGACCTCCGACAGCGCGGCCAACCCCTGTTTGAACGATTGCCATCCGCCGACCAGATCGAGAGCGACAAAACCGAGCACCACGATGCCTACGGCCAGCAGAATGCATTGCACGCAATCAACGTAGGCAACGGAGCGCAGCCCCCCGGAAGCGACGTAGATAAACACAACCACCGAGAGCAGAATGGCACCCCCCTCGATAGATCCCGCGAAGGTTTGCTCCAGCACTGTGCCTTTCAGCAGCCGGCTGAAAAGCAACCCGGAGGCCTTGAGCTGAATACCCAGATACGGGACGCTGAAAATCATGGCGACTACCACAGTCAAGAGGCGCATGGCGTTTGTCTGGTAGTAGTCGCTGAACATCTCTCCGGGAGTGATATACCCGTACCGTTTGCCCAACAGCCACTGGCGTTTCATGAACAACACGCCGGTGAGCGGTATCGTGATCGCGTAAAAGGAAGCGAAGGCGTAGGGAAGGCCGGTTTTGTAGATCGTGCCGGGGTGGCCTACGAAGGTCCAGCCGCTGAATGAGGTAGCCGTCGCCGCCAGGACGAATACCCACATGCCGATGCCGCGCCCGGCGATAAAATAATCGCTGGCCGTGCGTGCGGTGCGGGCACCCTTCCAACCCCAGAATATGCAGTAAGCCCAGTACCCCAGAATGAAGATCAGCAGCCAGGGGAGCTTGGACATCAGCTAGATGCCACCTCGCACGCGTTCGGCCTCGGCGACACGGTCGATGGCGATCGCAAAAGCACCTGTGCGCATATTGACGTTGCGACTCTTCATCTGCTCGCCCACCTGTTTGTACGCCGTGGTCATGATGTCGAACAGGCGGGAATTGACCTCCTCCTCGTTCCAGCGGAACACCTGAATGTTCTGCACCCACTCGAAGTAGGAAACGGTAACGCCGCCGGCGTTGGCCAGTATGTCGGGCACCACCAGGACTCCGCGGTCATTCAACTTGGCATCGGCGATGGTGGTGATGGGCGAGTTGGCCGCCTCAACGACCATACGCGTTTTTAAGTTGTCGGCATTTTCGCGGGTGATGACGCCGCCCAAGGCCGCGGGGATGAGGATATCGCACTCCAATTCGAGAAGCTCCTCGTTGGAGATGCTGTCGCCGCCAAACCCTTCTATGGTCCGGTGCTCGTAGGCGTGGTCGAAGAGTTCCGGGATCGGCAAACCACCCTCCGCGTAGAGGGCACCGGAAGCATCGCTGACGGCGACGATTTTAGCTCCCTTCTCGTGCAGGAACTTACCAGTGTAGGAACCCACATTGCCGAAACCCTGTATGACCACCCGTGCGCCCTTGATGTCGATGCCCGCGTCGCGGGCGGCTTCCAGGGTGATGATACTCACTCCTCTCCCGGTCGCAGCTTCGCGGCCAGGAGATCCTCCCAGGGAGAGCGGCTTGCCCGTAACAATTCCGGGGGTGTGGCCATAACGGGCGCCGTATTGATCCATTATCCAGGCCATGATCTGGGCGTTGGTATTTACGTCCGGTGCGGGAATGTCTCGTTGTAAACCGAAGCAGAACCCGATGCGCGATGTGAACTTTCGCGTCAGGCGTTCTACTTCCCCCAGACTCATCTGTTGCGGGTCGCACGTAATGCCTCCCTTGGCGCCGCCGAAGGGTACATCCACCAGCGCGGTTTTCCACGTCATGAGGGAGGCGAGAGAGCGCACCTCGTCGAAGTCGACCTCGGGATGGTAGCGCAAGCCGCCCTTCATGGGACCGCGCGAGCCGTTGTGCTGCACCCTATATCCGACAAAAACCTTCGTGTCTCTGGTATCCATTTTGATGGGCACCTCGACACGGATCTCGCGGAAGGGTGTCTTCAGGAGCAGGCGCATTTCGTCGCTGAGTTCAAGGGCGTCGGCGGCCTTGTCGAACAGCCGATTCGTATTCTCGTAGTTGTTGATATGCTCAGACATGATCCTCTCGTTCGGTTAGTCGGGAGTGTGCATTACGTAGGTCATAGGGGGGCGACTCTGGAAGCCTTCGAGATTCGGGCTGCCTCCGTGGGCCGGCCGCGTGAACGTCCGGGTTGGGTGGGACCCGCAGGGCTGAAACCGGATAGCGTTTAGGCGAGGGATTTGACGGTAGCGGGTCAGCTCGGGCCCAACTGATTCAGGGCCCACTGAGCGTAGTAGGCCACTGTAGCGTCGCTGTCTCGAAGCAGCTGCTCGAGCCGGCCGCGGCTCGCCGTTTCGCCTATCTGACCAAGGGCGATGGCCGCGTTCCACCGAACCTCCGGATTCTCGCTCTGCGTTGCTCCCAACAGGGCCGGAACCGAGGCGCCAACCCCGGCTTGACCGAGTACCTGGGCGGCTCCCGAGCGCGCAAGAGGATCGCCGCCGGCGAGGGCTTCGATAAGATCCTTTTCGACCGCACCCGTCTGCCGCTGAACCTCTGTCAGGAAACGGACGGCATTTAGGCGCAGCGTCGGGTCGTCATTACGCATTGACTCGAAGAGGAATCGAACGCCCGCTTCATCTCCCATGTTCGCCAATGCCGCGGCCGCGTTAAAACGAACAAGATTGCTGGGGTCGTCCAGAACCGAGATGAGATCGGCACCTGCCGCCTTGTCGCCGATCTTACCAAGGGCCCGTGCCGACTGGAAGCGAATCTCGGGCTCTTCTGCCCCCAGTTGAGCGATCAACTGGCTCTTCACTTGGTCAAGGGCGGCGGTGATCTGAGGCCGTCTCGACTCATACAGGCCCGAGAGCTCCACAAGCAACGGCACGCCGAAATAATTCGCATCGGCCAACCCGCTGAGCGCCTTTCGGGCCAGCTCCTCGTTCGCGCCGGAAACGGCGGCGTGGATCTCGTCGACGCCCAGGTAGTCATCCATTTTTATCATGGAAATCGCTAGCTGAACCCGAATCATCGGGTCCTCTGCGGCAACCTCGGCAGGCACGGTCTCCTTCCGTTCCAACTCCTTTTTCAAGGCATCTACACTGGCCTGATCGAAACCGATCTCTCCGACACCCCAAAGGCAGGCCATACGTTCGCGATCGGTAAAGGTCTTGGCTATGCAGGCAGCGAGCTTGGGGCCGGCGGCCCGAGGTTTTATACGGCCAAGGGCGCGCGCGCAACCAGTGCGGATCTTCTCGATCTCGAGACGGTGTTCGCGATAGTTGTCGCCGACGTACAGCGCCGGATCCAGATGAGCCGAAAGCTGGCGCGCCGCCGGACGGCCTATCTCGACCAGGCCGTCCACGGCACGGTTCCACTCTTCAGATTCGATCTCGTTTCCGGCGAGGGTGTCCAGCAGCTCATCGACCTGCTGTTCAGTGGTGCTGCAGGCAAGAAAGGTCCAGCAGAAGAGAAGGGAACAGACAAACTGTATTAGAGAAGAGGTCAGCTTCATCAGTTTTGCAGTTCTTGGATTTTCACCAACATCAAGCCGTGTAACGTATTGGCGCCAGTAATGTAAGAGGTGGATTAGCTTAAATCAACCGTTTGCGGCCGCCGAGATCAGCCTCCTTTTCGAGCGCGCAAATAAAGCTGCGAAAGTTGCCATTCTACCTCTTTATTTCCCAGCTGGCGTTCGAACTGATGACGGACGTAATCGACTTCGGCCTGATCGAGGCTGCGTCTCAGGTGCCATGCGTAGGTGGGATTTTTGTCGCCGCCGGCACTGAACCATTGGCCGATCTGTTGCGCCGTGATGCGGCGGGTGGCACGTTGCTCCTCCGGGTTGACCTCCGGCTGCACGAAACCTGCGCCACCGAAAAGCGCTTGCAAATCCTCGGAGTCCCAGGTGACGTGGGGGTTTTCCGTAGAAGCATATATCGTCTCTTCCGCCTGTCTGACCCGGGCCTGGAGATCGGCGTCCTCGAGAGCCACCAGATCGCATAATCGTTGGGCTCGGCGTTGCACCTGCTCGAAGATGCTCACCCTGCCATTGGCAACAAGCAGCGCAGCCAGATCGGAAACGACCTGGCCCTTCGAGCTCAAACCGCCCAGAGCATTGCGACCTAGGGCGAAATCGAAGGCGACTTTTTCTCCGCGTTCTTCCAGCGTCTTCTTCAGCTCCGGCAATTCGCATTGGATGACGTTGGGTCGTTCGACTTCGGCAAGGCGGCCGGAAAGCTCGTGCAGGGCGACGGCGGCTGTCCGATCCGCACATACCGACCAGACGCCCCCTTCGGGTACCCTGCGCAGCGCCTCCCAGGTGAGCAGGCCGGTGCCGGCGTTCAAGTCGATAATCAGATCATGCCGCTGAATCTCCAGGTTCTGAAACAGCCGATCGCGCACCGCACCAAGTTGGGCGCCGGTATCGTCGGCGATACGTTTGAGCCACTGATCTCGGGTGCGGTCTTCCGGCGTATGGGTGAGAATCTCTGCCGCTGTATGTTGCTCTTCCACCATCGCCGCCAACTGCAATTCCCTTCGGCGCTGCACCTGATCGCGGATGAACTCCTCATGACCCTGATCAGAGGGCTCGTAAAACACCCGTCCGGCCAACCCTTGCGGCATGTACTGCTGTTCGACCCAATGATCCCGATAGGCATGGGGGTAGAGGTAGTTCGCCCCGTGGCCAAAACCCTCGGAGTCCCGGTTGGCGTCTTTCAAGTGGTTTGGAACCTCGGAATCCTTTTCGGCTTCGACGCTGGCAAGGGCGTCGAAGAACGCCAACACCGAGTTGCTTTTGGCGGCCGTCGCAAGATACAGCGCCGCTTCCGCGAGGTGAAAACGTCCTTCGGGCAAACCGACCCGGTCGAAAGCTTCCGCCGCTGCCACCGCCACGGATAGGGCGTTCGGGTCCGCCAGACCGATGTCCTCGCCCGCGAAGATGATCATCCTACGCAGCAGGAAGTGGGGATCCTCGCCGGCATACACCATTCTTGCCAGCCAATACATCGTAGCGTCCGGATCCGAGCCCCGCATCGACTTGATGAAGGCGCTTATGGTATCAAAGTGATAGTCCCCTTCCTTGTCGTAGAGAACGGCACGCCGCTGGATCGATTCCTCCGCGACCTCCAGGTCGACCAAAATCTTGCCGTCGCGGTCTGGAAGTGTTGTTTCCACGGCCAGCTCCAAAGCATTGAGCAGGGCGCGTGCGTCGCCATTGGAGACGTCGACCAGATGGTTCAGAGCCACTTCCTCCAGCTCTACTCGGAGGTGGGAAAAACCACGCTCATCCTTGAGGGCATGGAGCGCGACCCGTCGGAGATCCGCCGTTTCCAACGACTCCAACTGAAAGATCCGGCTGCGGGAGAGGAGGGGTCGATTCACCGAGAAGTACGGATTCTCGGTGGTGGCACCAATGAGGATTACGGTGCCATTCTCCACCCAGGGCAACAAGGCGTCTTGTTGGGCTTTGTTGAATCGATGCACCTCGTCGACGAAGAGGATCGTACGCTGGCTGTGAAACTTGTGGCGTTCCTGCGCATCCTCTACGGCTTTTCTGATGTCGCCAACACCAGCTAGAACCGCGTTGAGAGATATGAAGTGGGAGCTGGTGGTATTGGCGATGACCGCCGCCAACGTGGTCTTGCCAGTGCCCGGCGGCCCATAGAACAAGAGGGAAGAAAGCTGATCGGCCTGGATGGCGCGGCGCAGCAGACGGCCTTCTCCGAGTATGTGTCCCTGACCCAGAAACTCGTCGAGGGTTCGTGGGCGCATACGTGCCGCCAACGGAGCGTCGCGTTCCGACCGGGCCTTCTCACTGGCGTCGAAAAGATCGGCGGGCGCGCCTGAGCTTGTCAGATGGGACGAGGTCACGGTATCGCTCGGTGTCAGCGTATCGTCTGTCTAGTAGACAGGCAGGTAGCGGTCCCTTTCCCAGTGGTCGACGATCTGATGGTACTGCTGCCATTCATTCCGCTTCACCTGCACGTAGTAATCCGCGTACTCGGGGCCGAGTGCCTGTTTCATCACCTCGTCCGCAGCGAAATGTTCGATCGCCTCTTTCAAGGTCGACGGCAGGAAATCGATGCCCCGCCGCGTCAATTCCTCTTCCTCTACCTCGTAGAGATTGTCGCTGTTGCGGGTTCCGGGATCGGTCTTGTTGTCGATACCGTCCAACCCGGCGGCCAGCATGGCGGCGCACGCAAGATACGGATTGGCGGAACCGTCTACGGCGCGATTCTCGATGCGTCCCGGACCTGGAATGCGAATCATCTGCGTCCGGTTCGAGGCTCCGTAGGTGATGTAAACCGGCGCCCAGGAGGCGCCTGACCTCGGTGCACCCCGAGTCAACCGTTTGTAGCTGTTCACGATGGGACCGTTGACGGCGATCAATGCCTTGGCGTGATCCAACAAGCCGCCCATAAACCAGTAGGCTTCCTGGGACAGACCCTGCTCGTCGCTTTCGTCCAGGAACAGATTGGTACTGTTTTTCTGGTCCCAGAGGCTCATGTGGAAGTGCGCGCCGCTGCCGGTGAGGTGGCTGAACGGTTTGGGCATAAAGGTGGCGAGGATGCCCTGAGCTTCGGCGGCGGTTTTGACCATCCAACGGAAGAAGGTGTGGCGATCTGCGGTCGTAATGGCGTCGGAAAACTCCCAGTTGATCTCGAATTGGCAGTTGGCATCTTCGTGGTCGTTGGCATACGGTCCCCACCCGAGCTCCTGCATGTAGCCAATCAGCGCGGTCATGAGATCGAGGTTGCGGTGCAGGGTGACCAGATCGTAGCACGGCTTGTCCAGCACATCCAACGGATCGTACGGAACGTGAGTCCCATCCTCGGCACGCTTCAGGAGCATGAATTCCGCTTCCACGCCCACGTTGAAACGAAAGCCGCGGGATTTTGCCCGGTCGATCTGTCGCTGCAGGATCGTGCGCGGACAATAGTCGAACGCCTCACCTTCCACCAGGGCGTTTCCCGCCACCCAGGCCATGTTCTTGCGCCACGGTACAACCGACACAGAGTCGAAATCGGGAATAACCGCCATCTCCGGATCGTGTGGTCCCTGACCCATCTCGCCGGTGGCAAAGCCGGCAAACCCAGCTCCGTCGGTCGCCATTTCGTCCAGATGGGTCGCGGGTACGAGTTTGGCTTTGGGTAAACCACCCATCTCCACGAACGAACAGAGGAAAAACTCAATACCTTCGTCCTTCACTAGTGTCTTGACGTCACTCAAGGTCATGATATCGGTCTCCTCATGGTTGTCGGTGCGAGTCGAGTATTTCTAGAGCGTCTGTTCCCGCCGGAGCCACTTGCCATTCTTCCCCTGCTTCCAGCATAACCTTCCACAGATAGTCACCGAAAGAGCGGGGGCTGATCAAAGCGAAACACAATAGGTCCGAAACATCCTTGCGCAAGATCAGCTGGGTCGTTTTTGCGACGCTTCCAAATGCGGCGGCACCATCGGGAAAGGCGGAAGGCTGCAGGTCGAGCGCACAAACCTTGGCCATCACGGATCGACTCTGGGGCCCGACGAGCCAGAGCTCGGAACGGCCATGGGTTACCTCGGTGAGTGTGACAAAACCTTTGCCGCGATGCGCTGCCACCTGCAACTCCTTCACGATTTCCGTCGCTTCGCCACGGGTGGTCCCGACGTAGAAATCCTGGCGCAAGCGGTAGAGATGGCCCCACGATACCGCATGTCCGTAGCCGATCTCGAGGGGACCAGATCCCAGCGAATCGGCCAGGAAACCCTCCGCGTCCGCGCCCAATATCTCCAGCTTGCCCCGTTCGCTCGCGTCGAAGAGTGCCAGTTTCGTCCGGGCTGCCTCCGCCTCGAGTTCCGCTGAGTTGAACGAAACCGGGGTTCGCCATTCGCCGGTCTCGACGAAGCGTGCGCCGCTTGCGGTCGCAGCGGCTTCTACCGGGCTCCTCCTCTGAATCTTCATGAGCGCAGCTTCTCTCCGGCGGGATCGTAGAACGGTCCGTGGAAGACGCGAGCGCTTTCGAGGGTGCCGTCCATGTATATCTGGAAAGGGGCGCCGTCCTGTTCTGCCCGCTCCCGGGGAAGCCAGCACAGGCCGATCGATTCTCCCAGCGTCGGGCTGAACCTGCTGGAGGTCACCCATCCCAGGATCTCCAAATCTCCCGAGCGGGTCGGCTCGACAATCTGCACGCCTTCGTCGGGTGTCGAACGACTGCGATCCATCTTGAATCCGACCAGGAGCTGCTTGGTGCCCTCGGCAGCGATGCGCGCAAGCTCCTGCTTCCCCAGGAAATCCCGCTTCTTGAGTTTTACGGCCCAGGCCATGTTGGCGGAAAGAGGATCTGAGATAGCGTCGGTGTCCTGGCCGACGATGATGTGGCCTTTCTCCAATCGCAGGATCCGCTGTGCTTCAACCCCAAAGGGCTGGATCGAGCAATCGGCCCCTGCTTCCATGATGGCATTCCAAAGATGCTTGGCAAAACCGGACGGGCAGTGAACCTCGTAGGACAGCTCCCCGGTGAATCCGATGCGCAGAAGTCGGCACGAGACGCCGTCGATCGCGATCTGTCGAGTGCTCATGTAGGGCAGGCTCTCATTGCTCAGGTCCGCAGCCGTCAGCTGCTGCAGAACCTGACGAGAGAGTGGACCGGCTAGATTGAACGCCGAGTACTGCTCGGTGAGATCCACCAGGTGCACCCCATCACCCCATCCGGATTGTATCCACCACTGCAGCCACTGCTCGACCCCACTGGCGCCGGAAGAGGTGGTGCTCAAATACCACTCGGCGTCATCGACATGGGCGCACACTCCGTCGTCCATCACTACCCCCTCGTCGTTACACATGATCCCGTAACGCACGCGGTCCACGTCGAGCTTGCGCCACTGATTCACATAGACTCGTTCTAGGAATCGCGGCACTCCCGGTCCGGTCAGCCGGTATTTTCCCAGGGTGCTGACGTCGATCATACCCACGTTCTGACGCACCGAGCGGACCTCAGCCGTTGGTGCACCGTAATGTTCCGGTCGCAGCCACGATCCCGCCACCATCATCACAGCTCCGTGTCGCAGGTGCCAATCGTGAAGGGCACCCAGGCGCACCGGTTCCATTCTCTGGCCGGCCAGTACCCCAAGACTCACCGGCGACACGGGCGGGCGGGAGGTCGTGCGGCCGGTCTCGGCCACGGAACGGCCGCACACCCGGGCACAAAGGTGGATCGCATTGGCCGAGCACATCTTCCCCTGGCATGGTCCCATCGATAGCGTGCTGTAGCGCTTCAGTAGCTCGATGCTGTCGTACCCCTCTTGCAGTGCCGTTTCCAGGTCGTGATTGGTCACATCTTCGCAGAGACACAGGAAGCGTTTCTTGCCACCGGGAATGACCACTCTAGGGGAGGTGCGCCTGGGTTCAGCCGGTCTCAACGGCACCTCACCCAGCTGCACCTCGGAGGCGCGGCAAAACGCGGCCGCGGCCCGCCCGGCATAGGTGCCGTCCTGTATTTGCCATTCGAGGTTGTGGCCGCCATTCGCGCGCCCTGCGACAAAGATGCCAGGTGGTAGTCTGGAGACTGAAAATTCACAGCGCCTTTCGTCGTAACTGGTAGCACCCCCCGCCATGTGCAGCAACTCGAGCGCCGGGGTCCAGCCGACGCTGAGGACGATAGAATCACATTCGAACTCGGAGACGGCGTTGAAGTCGACGTTTCCTTCCACGTCCAGTCGGGCGATCTGAGCGCCGGTGACGCGATTCACGCCCTGGGCTCTCACGATCGTATGGCGGAACAGACAACGGACTCCCTCCACCTCCAGGGCGGCGGCCGCCGGAGACTCAGCAGTCTCGCGTTCGTCGGTGACCGCAACGATCTCGACGCCGGCCCGATGCAGATCGGCTGCCACGGTCCAGCCATCGTCGTTTGCGGCGACAACCAGTGCTCTCCGTGCGGGCGCCACGCCGTAGAGGTGCAGCAGTCTCTGCACGCCGCTTCCCAGCATCACCCCGGGAAGGTCATTGTTGTCGAAGAGCAGGGGATTCTCGTGGAGGCCGCTAGCCAGCACCAGGGCGCGAGTGCGAATCTTCAACAACCTGTTATCTTGCTGGGCAGCGATCCAATTCCCCGCGTACCATCCGATCGCTTCTGTTTGGGTGAAAACTCGGATGCCCTCGTGATCCGATACGCGCTGGCGCAGCTCCGCTGCCGCGGATCCACCCGGCCGGCTGTATCGCAGGTGGCCTCCCAACTCGGCCTGGCTGTCCAGCAGCAGAGCCGTTGCGCCGCTATCGGCGGCCGCGAGCGCCGCGTTCAAACCCGCCGGTCCTCCTCCCACAACCGTCACCTCGGCGTGCAGGTACTTCTTGTCGTAGCTGGCGGGAGAAGAGGTGATGTCCACCGTTCCCAGGCCGGCGGCGCGGCGCAATATGTGTTCGAAAAACGGCCACAGACTCGCCGGCCGCATGAAGGTCTTGTAGTAGAATCCCACCGGCATGAATCGTCCGGCTTTACCAAACCAGGACAGCAAGTCCCGTTTCAGAGAAGGCCAGGCGTTTTGCGAACGGACCTGCATGCCTTCTTCGAGCCGTTGTTCGCAGGCGCGCACGTTCGGCTCCTTTTCCACTCGAACCAGGCAGTTGGGACAGGCACCGCTGCAGCACAGAAGTCCACGCGGGCGGTGGTATTTGAAGGAGCGGCTCAGAACGGTGATCCCCGCCGCGGCCAGGGCTGAGGCGATGGTGTCACCCTCATGCCCGTCGCAAGGTTCCCCGTCGAACGTAAACCGCAGGGTGCGACCGCGGTCAATCCGCTCTCCAGGGGAGGGATCGGTTCTGTAGCTGACACCGTCGTTGTTGCTACTCATCGGGGTACCTGGTTTTCGTTTGGTTGCCATCGGTAGGTCTTGAAGATCTGGTTGGTCGAGGTGTCGCGCTCGACGAGGAACCAGAGGCCGCACCCGGAGCGATGGAACCACCATTCGGTCTGCCGCTCGGCGCTATTCTTTTTCATGTAGAGGTAGGTGGTCCATTGCTCGGCCTCCGCCACGAGCGGGCGCGGATGGTATTCCCCGCCGAAGTGAAACTCGGTGGCGTTGCGGTCGCCGCAGTTCGGGCAGGTGACTAGCAGCATGGCTGTCGCTGCCGTCTCCGGCCCTGATAATGAAACCGAACCTTGGAGCTAGTGACCAACCGATGCCGCTCCTTTTTCACCGACGAGGTCGCGCTCATCGAATCTGGAGAGGCGGAAGGGATGAATCAGCTCCGGTGTCTCTCCGGAGGCGATAAGCTCCGCCGACATCACGCCGCAGATCGGCGACGCTTTGAAACCGTAGGTGCCCCAACCGACATCGAGAAGGAATCCTGCCACCCCGGTGGTCCCCATGATCGGGCTGTAGTCGGGCGTCATGTCGCAGAGGCCGGCCCATTGCCGAAGAATGCGTACTTCGCTGAGGAAGGGGAAGAGCTCGAGCATATGTCCAGCAATGCCTTCGAGAAAGTCCAGGGAGGAGGACATGGAGTATGAGGCGAACGGATCGACACTGGCGCCCATCACCAGCTCACCGCGGTCGGACTGACTCACGTAGACGTGTAAGCTGCCAGATACAATCACCACATCCAGAAACGGTTTCAACGGTTCGCTGACGCACGCTTGCAACGGAAAAGTGGTCATTGGCAACTGAACCCCCGCCATCTCGGCGATCAACGATCCCCAACCGGCGGTGGCGTTCAGCACAGTGCCCGTTTCGATGCGTCCCCGGCTGGTGCGAACCCCAGTAACCCGGCCATGATTCACGTCGATGCCGGTGACCTCCGTTTTCTGATGGATATGAACTCCGTTTCGGTCGGCGTGGTGAGCGAACCCCCAGACGACCGCGTCGTGACGCACGATGCCGCCGGGCGGATGGTAGAGCGCGGCGAGAATCGGAAAACGAGGGTTCTGGCTCAAGTCTAAATGGGGACACAGGCGGGCGATCTCCTCAGGCAAGATCAGACGCGACTCGACGCCCTGTAGCCGGTTCACCTCGGCGCGCCGCCGCATAGTATTCACCGATCCGTCGGTGTGGGCGAGTGTTAGGTGGCCGCGCTGGCTGAACATGATGTTAAAGTCCAGCTCTACGGCCAGGCGTTCGTAGAGCTTGACGCTGGCGTCGTAGAAACGCACTCCTTCCGGGGTCAGGTAGTTGCTGCGGATGATTGCCGTGTTGCGCCCGCTGCCACCGGAGCCGATGTAACTCTTCTCAAGGATGGCGACGTTGGTGATCTGGTGTTTGGTTGCCAGATAGTAGGCGCAGGCAAGCCCATGAGCTCCGCCCCCGACGATGACCACATCGTACTGGGGTTTCAGCTCATGCTCGCGCCACATCCGTGGCAGGTCACGGCTGTCGTGAAGCGCCTGCCGTAGAAGCTTTAAAGACATAGAATTCCGCTGGCTCAGTTCCTTTCCGCTCTAGCGCTATGATAGCGGGCATTCCAGGGGTGTCAAGAATACGGCCGCCCCCTCGCACGAGGTCGGCACATTCCTTATCTTCCAGTTCCATATACCACTTAAGAAGGTTGCAGACCTTGCGCGCCATTATCAGCGAAACCGAGAAGCTTCAAGGTCAGCTCGAACCGCCATCATCCAAGAACTACACCACGCGCTATCTCCTGGCCGCCGCCCTGGCCGACGGCGACAGCGTCGTAGATTTCCCCGCATCCAGCGCTGACGCGAATGCCCTGATCGCTTGTCTGCGACAGTTTGGGGCCGTCATCGAGGAGGAGGCCGACGCGTCGGGCACACGTCTGAAGGTGCGCGGGTTTGGCGCTCATCCGCAGGATCCAGGGATCGTAAATCCGGGAAACGCCGGAGCCGTTCTCCGTCTATTGATGGGGATCGGCGCGCTTCTGCCAGAGGTCGAATTTCGCACCGACCATGAGGAGTCGTTAGGGCAGCGTCCTCACGACGATCTGCTGGATGCGTTGGAGCAGCTGGGCGTTTCGAGCAGATCGAGAGAGGGGCGTTTGCCGATTGTGCTCCACGGAGGTCGCGTACACGGCGGCACGGTGACGGTCAGCGGCGCGACCAGCTCCCAGTTCCTCAGCTCGCTCTTATTTCTGGCCCCCCTGATCGGCGAGCCGGTGCATATTCGAGTTGCCGACGGTTTGGTGTCCAAACCTCTGGTTCAGACCACGCTGGAAGTTATGGGCGAAGCCGGCATAGAGGTGGACAGCAGTCTGGATTTGATGGAGTTCGATATCGCTTCCGGGCAGGATTACCGGCCGGGCGAATACACTGTCAACGGCGACTATCCGTCGGCCGCTGCCGTCCTTGCCGCCGCGGCGGCCACCAACGGCAAGGTGTCGGTGACGCGGTTGTTCGAGGATCGGCAAGGCGAGCGGCAGGTGATTTCCCTGTTGCAAGAGATGGGAGCCGCGGTGTGCTACGATGGCAATCAGGTAAAGCTGGAGGGACATTCCGGGCTGAAGGCGGTTTCCTTCGACGGAGACACCGCTACCGACATGGTCCTCGCCATGGTCGGGCTATCCTGCCTGGCGCAAGGCGAAAGCCGTTTCTACGGTATCGGCAACATGAGATACAAGGAATGCGACCGGATTTCGGTGCCCGTGCGCGAGCTCAAGCGGTTAGGCGTCGACTGCGAGGAGCGTGCCAGCGAGATCATCGTTCGCGGCCGGCCTCAAGGTTACGATGGTGGGGTTGAGGTGGGCTCACATCACGACCACCGGGTGGCACAGATGCTGACCATTGTCGGACTGCGCTGCAGGCGGGGATTGACCGTCCTAGACGCCGAGAATGTCGCCAAATCGTATCCCAGATTCTTCGATGATCTGATCGGTCTCGGGGCTCGAATCCACGTCAAACGCTCGAGCTGATGGAGTTTGCGTCCGATCTCAGCTGCAAGATTATTGGCCTTTCTCCGCGGCTCTCGGGGCACCCCAGCCAGATTGAATCTAACCGTCTTCTTAGGGCGTCTACTCCGGTGATGAGAAACTGGATTACAGCACTGCTGTTGTCGCTAGCCGGCACTGCCGACTTCGCGGACGCCGCGGAAAGGAAGCATCCGGTACGCGCGCGGCTACTGGCTGACGTGGAATCGGTAGATCCAGGTGCTGTTTTTCGCCTGGGCGTGCTGCTGAAAATGGACTCTGGCTGGCACACCTACTGGCAGTACAGCGGCGATGCCGGCATGCCGACCCGGGTCGACTGGAAGCTGCCGCCGGGGTTCACCGCTGGTGCGCTGCAATGGCCCGTACCCAAGAAATACAGTGAAGCGGGTGACCTCACCGTCTACGGGTACACCAACGAGGTGCTGCTCTACAGCGAAGTTCAGACTCCCTCCAGCTCGACCGCCGATACGATGTTGTTCAAGGCAGCTGTTTCCTGGCTGGTCTGCCGCGAGATCTGCATTCCCGGTGGAGCCGAGGTATCCGTGTCGCTCGCGGTGCGCAGGGGACTCGCGGCGCCGGAGAATCGATCCCTCTTCGAGCAGTTCGCGGCGCGGGTTCCGCGGGCGAAAGCAGCCGATGCCGGGCTCGATGTGTCGCACGGGGTGGCCGCTACGAGCGAAGAAATCAAGGTGGACCTGGCAGTGCGGCACGATGGCAGCCCGGAGGCGCGGGCGGTCGAATTCCTCCCATTGGATATCGATGGATTCGAATTCTCCACTCAATCGGACCAAAACGGTGGACTGCGCTTGAGCTTGAAGCCGTATGCGGATCGGCAGTTGCCTCAACTCTCGGGGGTGCTGCAGTACACCACGCCAACCTTCGGCGAGCGCAACGTCTACCTTTCCCTCGACCTTGAATCCGGCAGGAAGCCGAGTCAGACCGGTGCTGCAGTTGGTCCAACTGGACGATTGCCCTTGGCGACCTATCTGCTTTTGGCTGTCGTCGGTGGATTCATCCTCAACCTCATGCCATGCGTGCTACCGGTGATATCGCTCAAGGTCCTTGGAATCATCTCCCATGCGGGAGAGGACCGGCGGCGGGTGCGAGCACTCGGTCTGGCATTTGCCGGCGGTATCGAGCTGACCTTCCTGGGACTCGCAGGCCTGGTGCTCGCTCTCAAGCTGGCGGGGGAACAGATAGGGTGGGGATTCCAGTTCCAGTACCCCGAGTTTGTGGTGTTCATGGCTTCGTTGGTATTTGCGCTGGGGCTCAGCCTGTTCGGCGTGTTTACGCTGAACATGCGAGTCAGTGGCGAATTGGGTGCGTCGGGGGAAGGGCTTCTGGGAAGCTTCTCCAACGGCGTCCTGGCGACGATTCTAGCCACCCCATGTACCGCTCCTTTTCTGGGTACCGCGCTCGGATTCGCCTTCTCGCAGACGGGACCGCTGGTGGTGCTCCTCTTCGCGGCGATCGGTGTCGGCATGGCGTTGCCTTACCTCCTGCTGGCTTTGAAGCCCGGTTGGATGCGCTGGCTGCCGGCTCCTGGACCGTGGATGGAATGGTTCAAACAGCTCATGGGATTCCTGCTGATGGGTACGGTGGTCTGGCTGCTCTGGGTGTTGGGGAATCAGCTGGGCCTCGAAGGCGTGATTTGGACGATCTCTTTTCTCTTGGTGCTGGGGCTGGCCTGTTGGATGATTGGCTCGTGGATCGACCTGCGTACGAACCGGATCAAACGGCGGTTTGTTTGGGGACTGTCGTTGATGCTGGTTGTTACCGCCTATGTTGTATTGCTGCAGCCGATATTGCAGACGGAACGAGCATGGGCTATGGCCGAAGGTGGACACCGGGGTCAGGTCTGGCAGCCGTATACGCCAGAACGACTCGATCGCCTGTTGGCGGAAGGTCGTATCGTGTTCATCGACTTCACCGCGGAATGGTGCTGGACCTGCAAGATCAACGAGCGGGCGGTATTGGAGGATGCGGAGGTACGCGCCCGTTTCGCAGAGCTCGACGTGGCGCTGGTGAAGGCGGATTGGACCAACCGCAATCCGAATATCACACGACTGCTGCGTTCCTTCGGTCGCTCGGGAGTCCCACTCTACGTTCTCTACCCTGGGAAGGGCGGAGATCCTATCGTGTTGCCCGAGCTGATTACACCTTCGATTGTTATTGAGTCGCTGGACCGCGCCGACAGTATTTGAATGAACAACCTGGGCGTCACGCTTGACGATTCGACTCCGCAGATTGTCGATCGTGGCGTTGCACCAACGTGATTTCGATCGTAATCCCGGTATTCAATCGTCGAGATCTGGTAAACCGCGCGGTCGGCTCCGCGGTTGCGCAGCAGGACGTCGAGTGCGAAATCCTTCTGGTGGACGATGGATCGACAGACGGCAGCTCGGAGGGGGTGCGGCAGGAGTTCGGGGATGCCGTGCGAATCCTCGCTCTCTCGGAGAACGGTGGGGTTTCCGCAGCGCGGAATTACGGCATCGACGAGGCTCGTGGAGAGTGGATCGCGCTTCTCGATTCAGACGACGAATGGAAACCGCGAAAGCTGGCGCGGCAATGCCAAGAGCTGCGATCCACCGGCTTGCAGATCTGTCACACCGACGAGATCTGGATTCGCAACGACGTTCGCGTCAATCCTCACAAACATCACCAAAAGAGGGGCGGCGACCTTTTTGCGAAGTCCTTGGAGCTTTGCTGCATGTCCCCATCCTCTCTGGTCGTTAGTAAAGAGATTCTCGTCGAGGCCGGGAGATTTGACGAGACGCTGCCCGTCTGCGAGGATTACGATCTCTTCCTGCGCCTGACCTGTCGGCATGAGGTGGCCTACCTCGATGAAAAGATGGTGGTGAAATATGGAGGGCACGCCGGTCAGCTGTCGCGCCAGTATCCGGTGATCGACCAATTCCGCGTCCGTGCCATCGACAAGCTCCTTAATGCGGGCGACCTGGAGGCAGGGCAGAAACAGGAAGCCGTGAAGGCGCTGCTCCGCAAGGCACGCATCGTTTTCGACGGGGCGGCGAAACGAAACAACCGGGAATTGACGGCGTCGATGGGGATGTATATCGATCGCTGGAGCTAATGTCATAGGCAAGAATATGACCACACAGCCAAACGTATTGATGATCACGACCGACCATTGGCCCGGCAAGCTTCTGGGCGTTGCAGGGCATCCATGTATTCAGACCCCGACCCTCGACCAGCTTGCTAGGGACGGAACCCGCTACAACCGCGCCTACAGCGAGGTTCCCGTTTGCATTGCTGCCCGTCGCACCCTGATGACGGGTTGCAGCGCGCGCACCCATGGAGACCGGCAGTTTGACGAGCTGGCTCCGATGCCGGAGCTGCCCACCATGGCGCAATCCTTTCGCGCCGCCGGGTATCAAGCCACCGCGGTGGGCAAGCTCCATGTCTACCCGACGCGCAATCGAATCGGTTTCGACGAGGTCATCCTCGGCGAGGAAGGGCGGGCGCAGTTTGGGGTGGTGGACGATTTCGAACTCTTTCTCGGGGATCGGGGATATGCTGGAAAGCAGTTCTACCACGGAATGGGGAACAACGAGTACGTGAACCGGCCGTGGCACCTGCTGGAGGATTGTCACGTCACCAACTGGACGACCCAGCAGATGGCGCGCACGATCACACGCCGGGACCCGACGCGACCGGCGTTCTGGTACCTGTCCTACAGCCATCCCCATCCGCCAATGGTGCCGCTACAGTGTTATCTGGACGTGTACCAGTCGCTGCGAGTGGATGTGCCGTCCATGGGAGCGTGGGCGGACGATCCGAGCAAGGTTCCGTACGGAGCGCGTTTTTCCAGGTCGAGAGGGGAGCTGTTCTCCGACTACCAGATGCGCTCTGCGCGTCAGGCGTTCTACGCTCTATGCACCCACATCGATCATCAGCTGCGGATCGTGATCGGGGCTCTGCGCGAGCAGGGGATCCTGGACGACACGATCATCCTATTCTCCGCCGACCATGGCGACATGCTGGGGAAACATGGAATGTGGGCCAAGGGACTTCTATACGAGGAATTCGCGCAGATCCCGATGATTCTCAGCGCTCCACAGGCGGAGACCAAGATAACGCAAAACGCCGTAGACGATCGCCTTGTCGGCTGGCAGGATGTCATGCCCACCTTGCTCACCTTGGCGGGTATCGATATTCCCGCGCCGGTAGAGGGAAGGTGTATGGTGACGGGCGATAAGCGCGACTACCTCTACGGAGAGTACGAGGTCGGAGACAGGGCGACCCGAATGGTTCACGACGGTCGTTTCAAGCTCATCTACTACCCTGCCGGAAACCGTATGCAGCTCTTCGATCTTGACGAGGATCCCGAAGAGCTCGATGACTTGGGGGGATCGTCAGACCACGCCGAAGTGCGGGACCGGCTGGAGAGGCTGCTGATCGACGAACTCTACGGGGGGGACGAAGTGTGGGTCAAGAGTGGAAAACTTGAGGGACTTCCCGAGCCGGAATTCCATCCGCAATCCAATCGCGGCCTATCGGGTCAGCGGGGCGGTCACTGGCCGCCGCCGCCTCAAACGTTATAAGCCGTGGACACGGTGTCGCCACCGTGCCCGGTCCAGTTGGTGTGGAAGAACTCGCCTCGTGGTTTGTCCACCCGTTCATAGGTGTGAGCGCCAAAATAGTCCCGCTGTGCCTGCAACAGGTTGGCCGGAAGGATAGCGCTGCGATAGCCGTCAAAGTAGGCCAGGGCGCTGGAGAATCCCGGCACCGGAATGCCGCGCTCCACAGCCTGCATCACCACGCGACGCCAGGATGCTTGTCCCTCTCTCAAGGCGCTCGAGAAATACGGGTCCATCAGCAGGTTGGTTAGCTTTGGGTCGCCGGCGAACGCCTCGCCAATGCGGCCCAAGAACTGCGCCCGAATAATACATCCGCCACGCCACATGGAGGCGATGCTGCCGTAGTCCAGCTCCCATGCATGTTCCTCGGCGGCCATCCTCAGTAGCTGGAAGCCCTGAGCGTAGGAGCAGATCTTGGAGGCGTAGAGAGAGCGCCTCACGTCCTCCACGAAACCATCGCGATCACCCGAAAAGTTGCCTTCGACTTCCCCCAGGATCCTGGCCGCGGCGATGCGTTCCTCCTTCAATGCCGAGATGCAGCGGGCGAACACCGCTTCGGTAATAGTGGCGGCGGGGGCACCCAGCTGCAGCGCCTCGATACCGGTCCATTTGCCGGTCCCTTTCTGGCCCGCAGCGTCTAGGATAAGGTCGACCATCGGTTTGCCGGTCTCTGCGTCGGTGTGTCCCAGTATCTCTCCGGTGATCTCCACCAGGTAGCTGTCCAGTTCGCCTTTGTTCCATTCGCGAAAAATGATACCGATCTCCTGTGGGCTCAAAGAGAGGACGTTGCGCATGATCCAGTACGCCTCGCAGATCAGCTGCATGTCCCCGTATTCGATTCCGTTGTGCACCATCTTGACGTAGTGCCCGGCACCGTCACTCCCAATCCAATCGCAGCAGGGGGTGCCGTCATCGACCTTGGCCGCAATCGCCTGAAAGATGTCCTTCACGTGCGGCCAAGCCTCCTGGTGACCGCCCGGCATGATACTCGGACCCGTCAGTGCTCCCTCCTCGCCTCCAGAAACGCCGGTTCCTAGGTAACGCAACCCGTTGGCATCCAGTGATCGGGCTCTGCCGATGGTGTCGAGGTAGTTGGAATTACCACCGTCGATGAGGATGTCTCCGCGGTCGAGCAACGGCGAAAGGCTTTCGATCACTTTGTCCACGGCGCTGCCCGCCTGCACCATCATCATGATTCGGCGCGGTGGTTTGAGCTGATCCACGAGCTCTTGTGGTGAGCGGGCGCCCAATATCGGTTTCCCCTGGGCGCGGCCCGCAAGAAAGGTGTCCACCTTTTCGATGGTCCGATTGTAGACCGCAACGGTAAAGCCGTGATTGGCCATATTGAGCACTAGGTTTTCACCCATCACGGCCAGGCCGATCAGCCCAATATCTGCCTGTGGCATTTAGTTCAGCTTCTCCTTGGTTTCGTGCAGGTTTGTTACAAGCCCAACGTGCCGAGCAGGTCGGGCGGTGCGTTGGCCAGTCCTGCAAATTAGAAGCTCGCTCCCAGCGACACAAGCGATTCGGATTGAGGGGTGCGAACTCCGTCTCTATCTTGACCTTGAAGCCACACTAGCATGGATGGGCATTATGGGTATCGAGGTTTTCCGAAACGGCGATCGATACTTCGTCCGCAAGAGTGCCGCGACGGCGAAGGCGATATGCTGGAAAATGAAGGATGGGCGCTGGGTAAACGAGCCAGAACCGCTGCCGGCGGAATCTGTACCTGTTCCGTTCGCGGAACTTCCTGGAGAGCTGCGCGAGGAGATGCTGGCGTTTTTGGCCCGTGCCGAAGCGTTAGGGAATCAGGTATGGAGCAAGAGCAACTGATTCAGAGCGTCAGTGCGAGGGCCACCGAGTTGATCGGCGCGTAGAGTGTCTTTTGCGACCCGGTCGCAAAGAAGCCGCCTTCGGTGAAGTTGCGACCGGTGCTGAAGCGCTCCCCTACGATCCAGCGTTTTTCGAACCACAGCGAGAGGCGACCCATGAAATGGAATCGGGCTCCGAAGCCGAAGCCAAATCGAGTTTGGAACGCACTCCGGTTTGCCGTAGTCAATCCCACCTGCGTCGGATCGGAAGAGGTGTTGGAATACTTGTCGATACGGTATTCCTCATAGTCGCCCACCAGCCCGATCAGTGCCACGAAAGCAAGCGCCTGGCGATGCGATTCCCATGGAATCAGGATCGCGTTGAGATCGAGAAAGAAAAACTGGTGCTGCGGCGCCCGGTACGCGGCGATTCGGTTCCATTGCCCCTCGCGGTTGTACAGAAAGGACGCGTCGGCGAATTCGGTGCGCCAGTAGGTCAGGCCGACTCCCAGGCCGGAGCCGTTCGACCGGATGCGGTCCATCTCCATGCGGAATCCGAAGGTCTCCGTTTGATCGGGGAGCCATAACTCGCGGACGCCCCCCACTGTCACAACGTTCTCACCTTCTTTAAATTCCTTGGTAAAAATCGGAAACTTTACCTGCGAACCCAGAATCGCCAGATGCAGCTGCGATCCTTTATGGTAGGAAATAGCGTCGAGGGCGCTCGGGGCAATCAGACAAACGGCGGCAAGGGCCCAAAAAACGGTTGTCATCGGTAACTGGAATCTCCCCACAAGATCAATATATACAATAATATAGGGGACGTTGAATATTGTAAAGCGGTTTCTGCGGGGAGGGGAGCGAGCCAGCGACAGTGCTGATCAGCTTGAGGTCAGAGGCCTACGCCTATAGGAATTTTGACGGTTCCGTTGGTGTCTCGAAGCTCAGCAGGTTTCCACCAACGGTTGCAGACCGGAGGACTGTCGGGTACGGCGCAATTTCGTCAGAGCGTCTTCTTTGATCTGCCGCACCCTTTCCCGGGTTAGACCAAGTAACGTACCGATCTGTTCCAGGGTCATCGCTTTGTTGCCGTCGAAGCCGAAATAGAGTTGTACGATCCGCCGTTCTCGGTAATCGAGATAGGTGGAGAGTGTACGACCGAGTTCCACGCTGTCCGACGACCTCACCACATCCTCATCCGGAGCTCGCTGCGACCTGTCCGGCAAGTTGTCTAAAAGGGTCGTGTGTGATTCCTCGTCGCCATCGTCGAGAGAGCAGACCACGCGGGCACTCAACACCGTATTCAGCAACTCCTGGACCGGCAGCTCCAGTTCGTCCGCGATATCCTCCAGCGCCGGTTCGGCTTCGAGTTTCTTGCCGAGACGTTGTGAAGTCTTGGTGATGTTTCTTAGCAGGGCAATCCTGTTTGCGGGGAGTCGTACAGCCCGGGATTGATCTACCATGCTCTGGATAATCGACTGGCGGATCCACCAGACCGCATAGGAAATGAACTTGAATCCGCGCCCCGCATCGAAGCGCTCGGCAGCGGTGAGCAATCCCATGTTTCCGGCGCTGATGAGATCGGCAAGGCTCATGCCTCGGTTCAGGTAGTTCATGGCGATACTGACGACGAAACGAAGATTCGCCCGCACCAACTCATCCCGCGCATCAAGGTCTCCTCTCTGGATGCGCTCTGCCAGTTCGCGCTCTCGATCCCTCGACAGCGGATGAGACTCCGCGATGTAGGAGAAATAGGAGGGCAACACCGAATCCTTGTTTCCGTCTATCGTTTCGCGCATGGAACTGCCTTGCTCCTCATGGTTTTCGGATTAGCCGATTGGAGACGAGCAAGACCTTGGCAAGATGTGTGCCACTCAGGGCTCTCCGGTTCAAAGTCCATAAGCAATTGTTTTAATAACACTTTGCGCGGACCTGAGCGAAGCTGTCAAGATCGCGGTTGGAGAAACAAATCGTCGCAAAAATGCGACAAAAATAATTTTATTTACGGAACTCTTTTAATCAGTGGGGGTTACGAATCCTGGACCGTTGGGGCGCCACTGCCGCAAAAATACATCACTCAGGGAAGGATTGTGAGTTTACGGACTTGAGGGGTTCTCGTTGGGTCGGAGGTGAGCCTTAACCCGCCCCCAGCTCTCCGCGCGCACTGGGGTCGGCACGGCGCGACGCACCAGGCGGGCGCCGATATCTGAAAAGCGGCTGTCGGGGACTTCGCTGCTTCTAACGCCGGATCGAGCTTCGTACAGCGGGCTCACAAATCCGCCGCCGCGCAGCACCTTCCGGCTCCCTTCGGCCGGACCCTCAGGATCGGTCTTGGCTGTTGCGGAATACGGACCGTACCAATCCTGGACCCATTCCCACACGTTGCCATGCATGTCGTAGAGGCCGAACGGATTGGGCAGTTTGGAACCGACCAAATGCGCGAACGACTGCCCTCGATTCCAGGCGTTGCTCCAATACCAGGCGTAGAGCTGCAACGCGTTGGGGGAATCGCCAAAAAACCAGAGTGAGCTGGTGAAACCACGGGCTGCATATTCCCACTCTGCTTCGGTGGGAAGGCGATACACCGACCCGCCCTCGAACTCGTTCAAAACCGTAATAAACTCCTGCACATCCTCCCAGGAAACGTGGCTGGCCGGGCTGTGAATGTGATCAATGGTGTAGCGTTCGAACCGCCAGGGATTGGTCTCCATGACGGCCCGCCACTGTCCTTGCGTGATCTCAAAGATGCTCATGTAGAATCCGGTGCTGATCGTGACTTCGTGGGCCGGAACCTCATCCGCTCCGTTCGGTAGGTCCTCATCTTCCGTTCCCATGAGGAAGTTTCCCGGCTCTATCCAGGCGAACCGCATAAACTCCCCATTGGGAATGGAAACGGTCAGCACCGTATCCGGATCCTGGCCCAAGGCCGAGCCGGAGATCAGTAGCACAAGAAGAAAAACTGATATCAGCCTATACATCGCTCGATCTACACTTCGAGATATCGTTTCGAACAGTTACCGATCCCGCCAGAACGAGAAACGCCGCGGAGCGCCACGGGGTTCCAGGTCGGCTCGGGATGAGGACAGCCGTGCGTGGTGAATGGGGGTAGGTTAAGGTGATAACCGGAGGGAGACCGTTCGCTCATGCCGCTCGCGCTCAAGTCAGTCATCCTGGTGCTTCACGGCACCTGTGATCAGAGACTCGGCCAACCTCGGACTGAATAGGTTGAGGGCCAGTAGCAACCGCAGCTTCCAGGGAATAACCAGCGAGCGTTTCCGCTTGTGGGTCGCCTTCATGATCGCGCGCGCCGCCTCTTCTAGGGAGATCGACTCTCTACTGTGGCGCCGGGACGAGGTGCCGAGGGCGCGGCCGTCCTTGCCGAAGGCGTTCTTTCTCAGGTCGGTACCGCGCAACCAATGTGGCAGCACCGTGAGGACGTCCACTCCGGTGCCGACAAGCTCCATGCGCAACGACTCGCAGAACCCCTGAAGAGCGTGTTTGGAGCCGACGTATCCGGTGTGAAGCGGCACGCCGATCTTGCCCTGGATTGAGGTAATCGCTACCACCATGCCCTTGCTGGCAAGCAGATGGGGCAGGGCGTAGTGAATGCAGTTCACCGCCCCGAGGTAGTTCACTTCGACCAGTTTTCGAAAGACCTGAAGATCGTCCACATCGGCGAAGGGCGCCCACATGCTTATGCCGGCGTTGGCAATGAGATAGTCTATCCCGCCGAACGAGCTCAGCGTTTTCTCCACCAAGGCGCTGCAGTCGTGCTCACGGGTCACGTCGCCCACCACCGGCAATGCCTTGCCACCCGCCGTTTCGCATTGCCGCGCAACCTCCTCCTGCTTCTCTTCCTCGGGAGAAAACAGCGCGACTTTTGCGCCGGTACCGGCGAACTCGGTCGCCAAGGTCGCGCCAAGCCCGGAGGAAGCCCCGGTCACGATCACTACCTTGTCGCGGAACATGGTCGCTACGAGAACGGGCCGTTGCCCACGGCGAAGACATTGTTGGGATCCATCGAGCTCTTGATGTCCCGCAGCACGCGGGTGCTGTTTTCCGTTTGAATCTGCGGCAAGAAGTTGCGGCGAATCTTGCCGATGCCGTGGTGGTGGGAGAGCGAGCCGCCGTTGTCCAGGATCACCTGACGCAAGGCGCGCTCGATGTTGTGGTAGACCTCTTCCGGTTTTTCCAATCCCTTACCGCAGAAAGCCATGGTAAAGTAGATACACACTCCAGTATGATAGGTTTGGGTCACCCGGTAGGCGAGATACGGCTTCCCCGGAACGTCATAGGATCGACACTGGGAAATCAGCTCGCCCTGAACCGCTTCGCACACAGTCTCAATGCGATCCCACGGGACTGAGGTTTCGAAGGTCTCGCCAAGGATATGGAATTGACTGAAGAAATCTCTTATGTAGGCGATGCCGAAGGTTAGCATGTATCCCCGGCGCCCTTTTCCCGAGCCGCCGTTCATGCCTTTGAATCTCTTGGCCGTCGCGAACAGAGTCTCTGATTGATGTTCTACCTCGCGCTCGGTGCCCTCCATTACGATTGTGCTCGCGGTTATCTGCAGCGGATCGAAACGCAAGATCTTGTAAAGAAAGAAATCCTGCAGTGCGCCCGTGATTCCCTTGAAGAATCCGGGGGCGGGTTTTAACGCCAGGCTGAAGCGAAACTCCACGTTGCTTACCAGACGGATGCTGGCCGGTACCGCCCCCACCCTTCGGAGCTCCTTCAGGAAGCGAACCCCGTGCTGCAGCGATGGAAAAGCCAGGGATCCGTACCGCCGCACCTCGGGCCGCGGATGGACCTTGATGATCGCTTTGGTGATGACACCGAAGTTGCCCTCACTGCCGAAAAGGAAGACCCGCGGCGGCACCCCCACCGAATTGCGCGGGGTTGCGCGACGCGCTTCGACCTCGCCTGTGGGGGTGACCAGCGTCGCCTCGAGAACGATATCCTCAATGTTTCCGTACTTGCTCTTCTTCATGCCGCTGGCGTTGGTGGAGATCCACCCACCTAGGGTCGAGAGCTCGATGCTGTCGGGATCGTGACCGGAGGTATAGCCCTTGGCGTCCAGCTCTCGTTCCAGCTCCTTGCCGGAGATCCCCGCTTCGACACAGGCTTGCAGGTTTTCCTCGTCGAGCCACAGGATGCGCTTCATGCGGCGCATATCGACGGACGCGATACAGCGCCGTTCGGTCGACCCGCAGGCCAGGGCACCGCTGACATTGGTGCCCCCCCCACACGGCACCAGACAGGCTCCGTGCAGGTTTGCCAGCTGGATTATCGCGGTTACGTCTTCTTCCTTCTGAGGATAGAGGACGATATCGACGATCCGCTCCAACGACTTGCCGTGCAATAAACGATACACCTCGTCGACGCTCAGCTGGCCATGGCTATGCACCAGCCGGTCGGATGCCACCTGGGAGATCTGGTCTGCATCGAGAACCTCGCGCAACCCGTCCAGAAATGGCTCGTTCGAAACCGCGGGTGGTGCAGCGTCGGGAACCGCTTCGGCGACGGCATCCTCAGGCCTGATCGGTACTCCCAGAACCTCCTCGGCAAAGTCGAGGAAGTACGGCATGCTGTAACCGGCAATGGGATAGCGGTCTCCAGTTACCCGGACGGCGCGTGCGCCGTCGAACTCGAAGCGCGTATCGGTGTACCCCCATTTGTGGGGATCACGGATTCCGTCGCTCGTGTCGTAGCAGAGCGCGTCGTCGCTGTGGGGCGCACGGGCTAGAGCTATCAGGAACAGAAGGATGGTCACGCCAACGACGATGGCAAGGATTTCCAGCATGAAGAATCTATTCTCCCGTTTGCAGCCGACTACAAACCGATCAAGACGCCGCCGTCTACAGGCAGACAGACGCCCGTCACGAACTTTGCCGCTGGTGACGCAAGGTAGACCGCCGCCCAGCCAATATCCTCCGCTTCGCCAAAGCGCGCCATGGGCGTTCTTCCCAATATCTTGGCGCTCTTAACCGGATCTTGGATGGTCGGCCGGCTCAGATCGGTTTCTATCCAACCCGGGGCGATCGCATTCACCCGGATTCCCCTGCTAGCCCATTCATCGGCCATGTTGCGCACCATGCCCAGGTAGGCCGACTTGGCCGCTGCGTAGGAGGTCACAGCCGGCACGCTGAAATAGGAGGTCATCGAAGCGGTGAACAAGATGCTGCCGCCACCGGATTTTATCATAATTCTGGCGGCCCACTTCGACAGCGAGAACGCCCCCATTACGTGGACGTTCAATACCTCCATGAACTCCTCTTCCTCTACCTCCTCGGTCGGTCTGCGAATGCCGATGCCAGCATTGTTGATCAGCGTGGTAAGGGAGCCGTGCTGCTCTTCCACCGATTCGATGAGCGTGCCGGATTTGGCAAAGTCGACCACGTCGTGAACCCGGTAATCGGCGGATTCGCCGATCTCTTTCACCGCTTTCTGCAACACCTCTTCTCGCCTGCCGGCAAGGATCACCTTGGCGCCCTGGGCAGCAAACGCCTTGGCCATCCCCAGCCCAAGGCCGGTCCCGCCGCCGGTGATAAGTGCGACCTGGCCTGCCAGACTAAACGGATCTTTCAGCATGGTTTTCCCCTAGATGACATTTTCTCCAACCGCAGCGCCCGAGGGCAGACTGCCGGTCGATACTATTGTTTCCGGCGGAGATCTCGTCAATGGTGGAGGTGAGACCGTAGCCGGTTTTCAAATCGTTTCTGTCCACTGTAGCACGATCCGAGCTGTTTCCTCGTAGGCGTCGTCGGTAGTCTGACGCGAGCGTTTGAGGATCTTGAAACTGTGATCGGCCGTATCTAGCAGGTGCAGTTGGGCGCGATCTCCCAGGGCCGAACAGACCGGCTCAAGCAGTTCGAGATCGGCGAGGGCATCGCGGGTTCCGCTCAAGAACAACATCGGATGTCCGACGTCGGACAGATGCTCGGCGCGCTCTGTACCGGGTTTCCCCGCGGGGTGTAGGGGGAACGAATAGAACACGAGTCCGCGAACGCCGGGCAGGGGCGTTTCGCTGGCGGCCATGGAGGTCATGCGTCCGCTGAACGAATGCCCCCCGGCGAGCAGCGAGAGCTTGGGGACGGAGGTGCGGGCCGCCTCCACCGCAGAGCGGATCGTCGCTATGCAGACCTCGTTCGAATTTCTCCCGCTACCGCTCTCGGAGTAGGGGAAGTTGTAGCGAAAACTGGCAATGCCCGCCGCGGCGAGCGCGGTTGCAATGGATGCTACCGTTCGATGGCGAAAATGGCTACTGGCGCCGTGACCGAGAACCAGACACCAGGTCGCTCGCGGTGGTTCCAACAGCAAAAAGGAAACTTCACCTTTTTCCGGGGTGGCGACGAACCGACCTTCGGTTGCAGTAGGCGCTGTTGGCATGTTGAACCCCGACGTCCATTTTCATTAGTTGCTACCGTGCAGTTCTCTATCTAAGGTCAGCTTTGAAATCCAAACTTACGCAAGTCGGCAAGCAACAGCTGGAACTGACGAATCTGGACAAGGTGCTCTTCCCAGAGCTGCAGATTCTCAAGGCTGAGGTCATAGAATACTACCTCAATATTGCACCGACAATCCTGCGACATATCAGGAACCGACCACTCACGCTCGTCCGTTTTCCCGGAGGAGTCCAAGAGAAGAGTTTTTTCCAAAAGAACATACCCGCCACAGCTCCCAAATGGGTTGAGCACTGTTTGGTCTCTAAGACGGATCAGGTAATTTGCAACGATACCGCCACCTTGGTGTGGCTGGCCAGCCAGGCCTGCCTGGAGATCCATCAGCTTCCGGTCCGCCGGCCAGACCTGGAACTGTCCGACTATATGGTCTTCGACCTCGATCCCCCAGTCGGCACGCCCTTTTCGGCGGTGGTCGAGATCGCACTGGCACTCAAGGTTCTGGTGGAGAATCACGGTTATCACCTGTTCGCAAAGTCTACCGGCAGCAAGGGGCTGCATCTGGTCGCACCCTTGGAGAGGAGCTTCGGCAGCGACCGGGTGTTCACCGCCGCCCAAGACCTCGCCAAGAGGTTTGTCGCCGAAAACGGCCCCACAACGACTCTGCGAATCACCAAGGCGGCGCGGGTGGAGAAGGTTCTGGTGGACATCTATCGCAATCGACCCGGACAGACGATCGTGGCACCGTACAGCCTTCGAGCCAACGAGAGCGCAGCCGTTTCGTATCCGCTGCCATGGAGCGGGCTCGACGAGATCGAGGATCAGTTGACGTTGAACATTCAGACAGTTCCCGACTTGCTGCGGCGGGACGGCGACGCCTGGGAAGGCATAGAAGCGTATGCCACGGGGTTGCACACCGAACGTCCGACCCAGGAGGCGGGAAAAAATAAGGTGCGGTCAGGCGGCAAATCAAAGACCCCCAAACAGCTTGCCGAGTACGAGGGCAAGCGGCGGTTCGCGAAAACCCCAGAACCGGCGGGGAAGGCCTCCAAAACCTGGAAAAACGATTTCGTCGTTCATCGGCACCACGCGCGCAATGTGCACTGCGATTTGCGCCTTGAACGGGACGGCGTGCTCTGGTCCTTCGCGGTGCCCAGAGGTCTGCCGCCGCGTCCGGGGATCAAACGGTTGGCCGTCAAGGTAGAGGATCATCCGCTCGAATACGCCGATTTCGAAGGGCGAATACCGAAGGGGGAGTACGGGGCCGGGCCCATGTGGATTCTTGCCCGGGGCAAGTACGAGGTGACCAAAGACAAGAAGGACTCGATCTACATCCGGCTTGCCAGCAAGGGGCTGGATGCCGAGTTCCGGCTCATCAATACCCGGGGCAAGGATTGGCTTCTGGAGCGGGTTGACGAACCACAGATCGATTGGACGCGCGACCCGCTGGAGCCGATGATGGCCGAGAGTGTCGCCCATCCGCCGGCGGATGCGAACTATCTCTTCGAAGTAAAGTGGGACGGCCTCCGGGCCCTTGTCAGCCTGGATGACGGCGAGCTAACGATCCGCAGCCGCAATCAGAAGGACATGACCGAACATTTTCAGGAGCTGGTCGAGGAGGCTGAGGCGTTTAAGGCGTCGACGGCGGTATTTGACGGTGAAATCGTCTGTCTGGACGCCGAGGGCAAACCGCAGTTCGAAACCGTGCTCAGCAGGTTGCATAGTGGTCGCAAGGTCAATATAAATAAAGCCTTTTGCTATTTGTTCGATTGTTTGTATCTTGACGGAGTTTGCCTCACTGGCGAGCCCCTGGAACGGCGGCGGGAATTGCTGGCGGACGCCGTGCCCAACGACTCCCGATTCCGGCTCAGCCTGGCCGAGGAGCGGGGCGATGAGCTTTTCGCCGCGGCCGGCAGCCTGGGGCTTGAAGGAATCATGGCCAAGGGCCGAGATGGTACCTACAGGCCGGGTATCCGTAGCAGCGATTGGCTCAAGATCAAGGTCAGCCAAACGGTCGATTGCCTGGTGGTTGGGTTTACCGCCGGAAAGGGAGATCGGGCTGGTGGAATCGGGGCCCTGCATCTCGCGGAAAAGAGTGGTCGATCTCTACGCTACATCGGCAAAGTGGGATCCGGTTTCTCCGATGCAAAGTTAGCCCAGGCGGCCGATCTATTTAAGGGGTTGATTGCGACGAAAAAGCCGATAAGAGCAACAGTGGCAGACGAGCGGGTTACCACCTGGTTGGAACCGAAGCTGATCTGCGAGGTGGAATACAGCGCGCGAACCTCCAAAGGGTTACTGCGGAATGCACGGTTGAAGAGACTGCGTCCCGATCTGTCCGACTTGGAAGAATGACGAAACTTATCACGCCGGGGAGTTAACCATGCGATCTATCTGGAAGGGTCATATCCAGTTCTCTCTCGTGACGATCCCCATACGCATCTTCAGTGCGGTAGATTCTGCAGAATCAGTGCAGTTCAATCAGCTGCATCGCGACTGCAACGGCAGGGTAGGGTACGACAAGAAATGCAAGAAGTGCGAAAATCCGGTTCCCAACGATGACATCGTAAAAGGGTACGAGTACGAGCCGGATCAGTACGTGGTGTTCGAAAACGAGGATTTCGACAAGGTCAAGATAAAGAGCAGCAAGGTGATCGAGCTCGAAGGGTTCGTCGAGGCCTCGGAGATCCATCCCATGTGGTACGACACACCTTATTATGTGGGCCCGGACGGGGATGTGGCGGGCAAGACCTACGGGCTGTTGCGCGAGACGTTGTCAAGTGCGGGCAAGCTTGGGATCGGCCGCGTCGTCCTGCGCGATCGCGAGGAGATTGTGATCCTGGGTACGGTGGATGATGGGCTTGTGATGTACAAGCTCCGCAACCCGTCGTCGTTGCGAGAGATAGCCGACGTGCCCAAAACTGGTGGAGCGGAGGCCGAACCGGAGCAGGTCGCATTGGCCAATACCCTGGTGGACTCCATGTCGACCACAATCGGCGATCTGGACCTGACGGATCGCTACAAAGAGGCCGTCAGGGACATGGTGACGGCCAAGGTCGAGGGCAAAGAGGTGCTTAGCGTTGTTGAGGAAGTAAAACCGGTGGTCGACATCATGACCGCACTGCGCGAAAGCATCTCGCAGGCGAAAGGCTCGCGCAAGCCGATGGAGCGGGCAAAGAAGGAACCGGCCGCTGCAAAGAAGAAGAAAGCTGCACCCAAACGAAAGAAGAAGAGCGCCTGAATTGCGCTCAATCTGAAGATCGAGGATATCGAAGGTGCAAGAGGGATCTCGCGAAGCCGCGGAATGGGAAGAGTTGGACCGGCAGGATCTGTTATGGTCCCTGTCTGAACAGGAAAGGCAGCGGTTCGGCGGATTGGTGCAGAGCCACGCCGGCGCGCCGGAGCAGGTCTGTTCATCCTGCGGAGCATCCGATCTGTGGTGGTACACCGCAACAGGATGGGTGTGTCAGTGCGCCGCCGATGGGCGCGGTCGCCGAGTTGAAGCGGATGCGATGGAGGCACGCTCTGACGCCCCATGGCCGCATAGGCAACCGATGCATCCGGTGAAGCAACGGAAGCCCGCGGAGGAGGAGGAATCCGAATCTTCCGAGCGGCTTTCGGACCGGAAGCAGCAGTAACGAAACAGCCATGCTAATAGTCGATTCCCACCTAGACATTGCCTACGGCGCCCTGGAGTGGAATCGGGATCTGCTGCAAGAGATTCCGGTTATTCGCGAATCGGAGGCGGGCATGGGCGAAACGGGCCGCGGTCGCGGGGTGGTCAGTTTTCCTGAGCTCCGCAAGGGCGAGATCGGCTTGTTCTTCGTCACCGTACACTGCAGGCTGGCCTCCGTAGGGCGCAGATTTCCCGGGGTGCGCACCCAGGACATCGCCTATGCCAAATGTATGGGAGAGCTCGCCTATTACCGCTTGATGGAGAAGAAGGGCGTTCTGCGGCAGGTCCGCGATCGTGGCTCGCTCGACCAACATCTCGCCGATTGGGAGAGCAACGCGGACTCGACGCCGCTCGGTTTCGTGCTCACCATGGAGGGGGCCGATGGCATCGTCTCCCCCGATCAGGTGGGGGAATGGTGGGAGGAGGGTCTGCGGGTGGTGAGCCTGGTCCACTACGGAATCAGCTCCTACGCCCACGGCACCCAGGCCCCCGGTGGTCTCACCGAGCGCGGCCGCCCGCTGCTGCGCGCACTCGAAGAGACGGGCATGATTCTCGACACCAGTCACCTGGCGGAGCAGGCGTTTTGGGAAGCAATGGACAACTTTGGCGGTCCGGTGCTGGCAACCCACAACGGTTGCCGTGCATTATGCGATCACGATCGGCAGATCGACGACAAGCAGATCGCCGCCCTGGCAGCGCGAGGCGGCGTGATCGGCACTGCGATGGACATTTGGATGTTGTCACCGCTATGGGATGTCGAGGCTCAGGATAACAGCAAGATCACCCTGGAGACTGTGGCCGACCACATCGACCATGTTTGCCAGGTTACAGGGAATGCCAAACATGTTGCAATCGGAACGGATCTGGATGGCGGATACGGCAAGGAACAAGCCCCCGCGGACATGGATACCATCGCCGATCTACAGTTGCTGGTGCCGATTCTGCAGCGGCGCGGTTATTCGGAGGAGGAGATCGCCGGCGTCATGCACGGCAATTGGATCGCACTGCTGCGTTCCAGCTGGCCGTGACCCCACTGGCACAGATCCGCACTTGAACCTATCTTAACAACACCCCCCTGAGCAGTAACAGTAGTGCCCCCCACGATTTACGTTCAACGCTGGCCCCCTTTGTAGCTCGAAGTATGTCATGACTACGCTTGACGATCTAACCTAGCATGGTCAATATCCTGTCGAAGAAACGCGAAGGATCTTTGTACAGCGCTTCCGTCACCATCCTACGCCGACAGAGAAACTCGTTTCAGACCCAGATCATCGAACTGAAACAGGATCTACTTCCAACGGAATCGGAAGCGATCGATGACGCGAAGTCGAAGGTCAAAGCGATTCTGAGCGCCAAGAACCCCGAAGTGCAAATCCGCTTCACGGTCAAGCCTACCGCCTAAGTTCGATTTTTCTCCGTCAGAACTTCTAGAATCACGTCGTGCCGCTGTTCAGCGAGCATGGACCCTTCCAATTCGCTGAAGCTTTGCCCACCGTCGGGCGGGGGACCTCAAGCCGATGCCAGGATTTCGATTAATCGGTCGCGGCTCTCCAGGGTCGCTTCCACGGGCCGGTCGGGGGCGTAGATCTCGAGCGCCAGCGCACCATCGAACGCGTTCATGAATGGGGCCAGCGGCGCCAAGTCCACCATCCCCTCGCCCAGGGGCAAGTATTCGCTGACCCCCGGCGTACGGCCGTCGTTGAGGTGGACGTGGACGATGTGGTCCTTGAGGACGGTGAATTCTTCCTCGAGCCCGCCGTTGATGAAGGCGTGGCCGGTGTCCAGGTTGACTTTGACGTTGTCGCACCCGGTTGCCTCCACCATCTCCCTCACCAGAGTCGCCGTTGGGGCCACCGTGTGGTGCACGTGGCCCTCGTTCTCGATGGGGATGACGAGATCGGCCTCGGCCGCTGTATCGGCCCATTCGGCGATCGCCTCGACGGCGCGCCGACGCGCCTCGTCCAACAGGTGCTGGCGGTCGCATTGAATCTCCATTCCGGCAAATCCCTCGCCGGCGGTGAAGCGGGCTGCCTCGACGGGGTCCATCACCGGGAGCAGAGTCCATGTGCTGGTAAAGACCCGGGATTTCGTCATCAGAATTACATCAATTGATGGAAATCGGGGAACCCGATAAGAGCGCGGACAAAGAAGGAAAGGGTGTCGAAGTCGGCAACCTGTCGGGCCGGTGCCTCAAACTTTCTGGCGTCTCGGTGCAGGCCGACAATCGTATAGAGATCGTAGCCGAAGTAGCGCGACGAGTTTGTAATGGTAGCCATGAGCGTGCGGCGCTCAAAGTTGTCCAGCTCGCGGGCGTTGTTCCTGAATCGATAGGGTAGCGGACCCCAACCCTGGATGCCAAGTCGTGCCGTGGTTCTTCGCATTATAGGTAACGTCAGCTGGAGTATTGGCATCGTCTCGTACTCCATGCGCATCACCCGGTCCTGCTCCTGATCAACGAATCTGATCATCTGGAACTTGAACTTGGGCTGGATGCTGAAGCGGCCGATCATCCAGGTGTAGTCGATTCGGTTCACCATCGTCCAGTGATCTAAACGGCGCTTGCGCTCTATGCGGCCAGCCGACTGGCGTCCTCCCTGCTGCCAATTCATCCGGAGTCGTAGTTTCTGTACCACGTTAAACGTCGACCAAGGTCGCAGCCAACTTTCCAGGTAGGACTCGTTGACGTAGCTGTTTTCGTACCACAGCGGGTCCTGCCGCACCTGATTGATGAAAGACCGATTTCCCCAATACCGATTGTGCACGTAGTACTGGTAAGTTTCGGTAAATTGCCGGTCTTCTGTGAAGATGTTGTACTCGTCCGGAATGGAGTCCTCCACCTTGCGAAAGTGGTTCTCCGCAAAGACTCGCCGCAAGCGCTCGTTGCCGCTTCGTTCGTAGGTGAGCAGCGCATAGGTGGAACGGTTGTTGCGCCCTCCGGCAATCTCGTCGATGTCGTAGCGGCCCACGGCGAACATCAGATTTCGAGTCAGGTTGGTCTGCCCGAAGAGATGGTAACCCCGTTGATCGGGATCATACGGATGGTCGGGAGCCAGGTCGTCTTCCCTTTGATCCGGCTCATCGTTGTTGTTGCGGTCGAGCCCGTAGGTGTAGTCGTTCGGCTCGACCTCGTACATCAGGAACGGCTCCAGGTAATCCGGCAATGCGTCGCCGTTTCGATTGACGTCCGGAAACCCGTCGTTGTTCTGATCCTGGCCCAGGTAGACCCCGTCGGCGTCGACGCCGAGGTCGTTGCGGTAGATGCTCCCAGGGGTGTAGCCTGAGCGCTTGTCCGGAAACTGGTCGCCGTCCTCGTTGTCCTGCACCAGATCCCAGTACATGGTCTCGTTCGTCAGCGCCTTTATCACGCTGCGTCTGTCTGACACAACGCCCTTCTCCTCCCAGATGAAGGTGCGCATGGTGGTGGTGAAATCAGGGTTCATGGTGAAGTACTCTCCCCCGAAACTCCAATTCTTATACCACCTGGTGGCGTTTACGAAGTAGGCCGAACCGTTGTTGGTGAAGCGCGGACTCTCATTGAAGGCAGGCCGATTCTCGATCTCGGCTGGGAAACGCCGATACACTCGGGAACGAGCGTACTCACCGTTGATCTCAGCGCCCACGAACTGCAGGTTCAAGTCCGCGCTGTAGGTGAAAATGGAGGTGTCTTCACCCATCTTGAATCGAACCCGCTTTAAGTTGCTGCCATCCTGCACGTTGCCCCGGGCCCGCAACACCGTCCGATAGAACTCGCTCTTGAAGCGACCCCCGTACCCCTTGCCCCTTGGACTATCTTCATAGAGCGACGCGACGTCGATCCTGTAGTCGTTGGCGACCGTCGCCTCCACCTCCATCGATACCATCAGGGTCTCACCAGTCATATCGAACAGGAATGCGAGCTGCCAGTCGCCGTCGGCGTGAAGGATTTCAGTGGGCGATTCCATCGTGAAATGGGCAAGGAGGCCCCGGAGATTGGTCTCTTTGCTCACGTCGATCCCCGCCTCGTGATCCATCCGGTAGAGGTAGTCGGTATATTTGACGATATCGTTGCGACCTACGAAGTAGGCCCCGTAGAAGTCCCCCCTGGCCTTGAAGTACTGACCTGTGATAAAACCACCAGTGGTTGTTGTTCGCCCGACCTGACTGGATATACCGGATCGGTTCCGGATTACCTGAGGCACGATGTCGGGCCGGCGCTCGCCGTTTACCACCAACACCACGTCCCGCACCATGGCGCCCCCTTTCCCGTCGCGGGGCGAGTCGTCAGAGAACCGCACCACCACCCAATCGGCCAGGGGCGTCCGCGGCCGTAGCTTGCCCTTGATGCTGTTTCCCGGCTCCGTGCTCATATAGGTGTGCACATTGGCGAGATTCAACCCCAACGTAGCAGCGCCGAGCTCCGCCTGCGCCCGCCCTCCAAGTAGAAGGGAGGATTCGCGCGCGAACATCTTGTTTTCGATATGGTACTGGGACATGGGGTTGTAGTCCCATCCGCGCGGCGAGTACGGGCGTTCGACGCGACTGGCCAGGGTGGTGAGTTTCAAGCGCGGGGTCCACAGGTCTATCCGCAGCCCATTGTAGTCTACCTGGGAAAGGGTCAACGGCGTAAAGCGAGCAGTGAGTCCATGGCCGACCATGGCGCCGTACCCCCAATTCCCGTATCCGTCCCGGGCGATCGCGGTGTAGTTGAACGCCTCAATCCAGGTACCCTCATCGATTTGGATGCTGCTGCCCCACTCCTGACTCGGCTGGCGGGTCTCGGTCCAATTGAAGAGGTCGAAGCCATGAATAAGGTGATTGCCGAATCCATCATATATCGCCTTGGGATGGTAATTGTCCACAAATTGCGTGCCTTGGGGCAGGACGTGATGCAGGTAGTTTGAATAGCGGCCGAGTGCGAAATTCCTGTAACCGGGCCGTTCGTAGCGCAGCACAGGCCGTGAAGGGTGGACCTGAGGAACGTTGGCGGTAACCTGCTCAGCCTCGAGTTGAAGCGGTCCAGCGAGGTTGGTCAGCATTCCCATCTGAACAACCAGGGTCAACACACGTTCCGCGTTGTGCATACTGTTCACGATTCGGGTTTCAATGGCATGGCAATACCCAAATAATAGGAAGCTTTTGGAAAGGAACCAAACACGAGAGGGACCGCTAGATGAGCCGGCCGTATTCGGTGAACCCGACCAGAGCGCGCACGAAGAAGGCGATAGTGTCGAAATTTTCGGTCTTGCGGTCCGGGGAATCGTACCTGAGGTGACGTGGAAGGTTTTAAATCCTGGAAATACCTTAGATAAAAGCCAAGGAGGAAGGTATGGACATCGAGCAATTAAAGATCGAGCTAGAAGAGTATGGTTTCGTCATCATACATAACCTCATTCCCACCGATGAAGCAGACCGCATGGCAAAACGGGTGATGGAAATCCTGAACCAGCTACCGAGTGCGAATCAACTGAATCAGGGACAGCAAGGCCTGTTAAATATCGATGACCAGGACACGTTCGTTCCGCTCGTCACCAACCCGGTTTACCTTGAGCTGGCGGAGCATATGCTGGGTCCGGATTTTCAGTTGGGCGGTACAGTCGGCGGTATCTGGATCAAGCCGGGTGCAAAAGAGCCAAACCTTCATGCAGATGTACCGATAGGCTGGTTTCCCCAATCCGGCTTGCCGGTACCGGACGCTTGTTTCATTGTAAACAGTTTATGGATGCTGACCGATTTTACCCTCGAGAACGGCGCGACGCGGCTGATGCCCTTCAGCCACCATTCGCGCCGAGTGCCTCGAGGTGGGGTGGACTACAAACATCTAGTAGCCGCCGAGGGGCCAGCCGGGTCCATCGTTATTTTTCACGGTTCTGTTTGGCATCGCGGCGGGGCCAATGTCACCGCGGACAAGCAACGCGTAGGGCTGGGAGTTACATATTACGCGTCCTGGATGGACCCTGCGGCTGGGGATTGGCATTTGATGAAGTGTAGCGTGCGGGACCGGATGCCACCCCTGGTCCAACAGATGAATACGCATGTGGTCGAGGACGAATGAGAAATCCACGTCTCAGATGATTGGTGACGATCTCGCATGAGTCACCTATAACTCGTGTCACGACGCTCCCAGACAGAATGTGTGACCTGCCCCCGGGCTTTGGTCCATTCGTCATGAGAGTATTTGGGGTCGATTTTGAGAATGATCTTCACGCTGGATCCGTTGGACCAAGGCCTAAGAAAAGCACCTACAAGAAAGAGTTCCTTCCTTCTCATAAGTGCTTTAATATCTGCCACTAAGAATTGGAGCCGCCTCCCGGACTCGAACCGGGGACCGCCTGATTACAAATCAGTTTTACGCCAACCCTTCCCGCATTAGTCCGCGCTAATCCGCTTTACTTAACCGCCTGAAAAACAATCGCTTACGACGGCAGGAGCGTTTATCTTGCCATAGCCTCGATTACTGCATATTTTGTCTTTGTGCTGACACATTGCTGACACGGAGACAGAAACATGCTGACCGAGCGCATCATCCGGGACGCCAAACCGGAACAGAAAACCCGCATCTTGTGGGATACGGCCCTAGTTGGATTGGGCGTCCGTATCACCCCCAAGGGCGCCAAGTCCTACGTCCTGAATTATCGCGTCAACGGCCGCGAGCGCCGGGTGACCCTTGCCCGCGTCGCCGAGGTCTCCCTGAAGGGGGCGCGCAAGCTGGCCGGCGAGCAACTGCTGCGCATCCGCGCCGGGGAGGATCCGCTCGAGCGCAAGGAGGAACCGCTCGTATCTGCCGGGGTGTCCCGGTTCTTCGACGAGTTCGTACCCGACCGGATCGCGCTCGGCAAGATGACCGAGCGGACGGCGGGGGAGTACCGCTTCCAGTGGGAGCACTACCTGGCGCCGAAGCTGGCACGTCTGAGGGTCGCCGAAGTCAGGCGCAGACACGTCGAGAAGGCCGTTGCGGGTACACCGAATACGACGCGTAACCGTCTCCTTGCTTTGGTGTCGCGGCTGTTCAACCTGTTTGAGGAGTGGGAGTGGAGGCCGCAGCATACCAATCCCTGCCGAGGTGTCGAGCGGGGGCGGGAGGAGGCGCGCGACCGGGTGCTGTCGCCGTCCGAGCTGGCCGCGCTCGCTAAAGCCTTGGACCGACACGCGGACCGCAATCCGGCCGCCGTTGCCGCAATCCGCGTTGCCGCGTTGACCGGGTTGCGGATCGGCGAGGTCCTGGCGATCCGCTGGGAACATATCGACTTCGAGAGCGGCCGGCTGACGTTGCCACAGACGAAAACCGGGAGGCGGCAACACGACTTGCCGGCGGCCGCGCTCGATGTGCTGGCGGGCATTCCCCGGTTCTGCGAGTGGGCCTTCAGCGCCACAGGAAAGGCACCGTGCACCTATCGCAACGTGCGCCTGCACTTTCAACAGATATGCGCCGCTGCCGGCATCGTGGGCGCGCGCCTGCACGACCTGCGACGAACGGCCATGACGACCGCGGCCGCTGCAGGCGTCGGCAGTCACGTCTTGCGGGATCTGCTCGGCCACAAGACGACGGTGATGGCCGACCGCTACATCCGGCAACTCGGCAATCCGGTACGCGAGGCGCGGGAGCGAGTCGGGGCGAAGATAGCAATGGCGATGGCCGGGGAGGGTGGCAACCGTGGCTGATCCAGGTGCCTTCGGGGTGTACCAGTGGGTACAAAAGGTTCCGCTCGCGGACCAATGGCAGCATATGCAGGTGGGCGGCAATCGGAAATATCGAAAGCTCTATCTCGGGTACTGGATTGAGAAAGCCGAGGCCGACCCTTGGACGTATTCCCAACTGCGGGAGCTGCTCGGCAGCCTGATGGATTCCGGCGAGCGCATACCGGGCGCGTTGCAATCCTGGGCGAACGCGGTCGCGGTGCGCCGCGCTCGGGAGCCGCGGCGCACCGGACCGAAGAGCGACCGCAGAAAGGATGCCTGGGTTTACTTCGGGGTGCGCCTTGTCTCGGAAATGCACCATGTTTCCGAGCGGGAGGCGAAAAGACGGATCGGCCGCCTCCTGCACCTATCCGAGGACGGCGTCGAAAGCGCCCGGCGGCGGGGCCTCGCTGTGTGTCAATTAGCCCCGAAATAAACATACAGCGAGGAGCACGTAGCCTGCTTTAATTAACCTTTGCAAACTTCACGCGAAGGAGATTTTAGCATGCCGCACTTCGACCCCGACAAAATGTACCGGACGGACGCGCCCGAGCTCGAGGTTCTCGGAACCCGAGGCGCTCTTGCGGTGAAACGCTGCGAAGGCAAAGGGCCGCCGTTTATCAAGTGCGGAAATATCATCTTGTACGACGGTTCGGATTTGAACGAGTGGCTCGACCGGCACCGCGTCGAGCCTACTTCATCCAACCACAACTAGGTGACGACGCTCGCGGTGCACCGCGGGGCTCAGCCGCAGGAGTTCAGCCACCTCGGTTTCTCGCGCGTCTTCGCGGAAACATTTGACGGCGATCGTCGATACTGGCCGGAGCGCGGGCGCTGGATGGCCTGGGCCGATCTATGGGATCGTCTGGCCTTCGACGGCGACATAGAGGCTTGCGGCTGGAGCGAGGCGCCGACGCCCTTGAACGACATGGCGGGCGTCATCAAAGAGTCCACCGAAGGGCAGAGCGAGCAGTGGTGCCGGCTCAACCACATCAACGGGTCACTCGCGCTGGCCGCTGAGCCCTTGGCGCAGTCCGAGTGGGACACGGACCCCGACCTGCTCGCTCTGCCGGCCGGCCGGGCGGTAGACCTTCTGACCGGTGAGCGCCGGTTTCCGCGCCCGCGGCGCATCGGCAAGCGAGCCGTGGCGTGGCGGGAAGACGATATCGAGCGCTGGCTGGCGCAATGCGCCGAAGCCGACCCGAGCGGCCTGTACGCGCCCAAGCGCGGCGGCGATAAACCCGCCGATCCGCCACCGGCAGCGTGACATGCCCAGTGCCGAAGAAATCGTCCACGCGCTTAAAGGTCGGTGGAGCGGGCAGGGCGGCATGGTACGCTGCCCGGCCCATGACGACGCCAACCCAAGCCTGAGCGTGACAGAACAGGACGGAGGCGTGTTGGTCCACTGCCACGCCGGATGCCCGCAGGAGGCCGTCCTGGACGCCCTCGCGCGCTCCAACA
The DNA here is from genome assembly GCA_965217095.1 of Candidatus Latescibacterota bacterium. GTDB lineage: Bacteria > Latescibacterota > UBA2968 > UBA8231 > UBA8231 > CAYNZV01. The sequence continues at coordinate 1,845,864 of OZ244235.1, read as the reverse complement.
TCGACATTCGCCAGTCCAGCCGCGTCAACGGCGACACCTGCATTGACGACTACCGCCACCCAAAACTCGGCAAGCCGTCGCGCACGTGGCCCTACCATGACGCCAAGGGCCGGATCGTCGCCTATGTCGCGCGGTTCGAGAGCCAAGGCGGCAAGGAATTCCGGCCCCTGGTCTTCAAAGACGGACACTGGCGTGCGGCCGGACTGCCACCGCCGCGCCCCTTGTTCAATCTGCCTGGGATCCTCGATCGGCCTGACGCACCCGTTCTGGTCTGCGAAGGCGAGAAGGCCACTGAGGCCGCGGCCAGGCGGTTCTCCGACACTGTGGCGACAACGCCGATGCACGGCGCGAAGTCGCCGCACAAGACCGACTGGGCGCCAGTCAAGGGACGAGAGATGACGGTGTGGCCGGACAACGACGAGGCGGGCGCGGGCTTCGCGGAAAAGGTGACGCGGTTGGCGGAACAAGCGGGCGCGGCCTCGGCGCGGATCGTGCAGCTGCCCGACGGCCTGCCGAAGGGCTGGGACCTGGCGGATGAATCGCCCGCTAGGCTCGACCTTGGCAAGTTGCTGGCCGAGGCTGAAGCGGTTGCCGAAGACCGGGCCGCCCGAACGCCCAGGGATAAACCCCTGCGTGGTCCATCGCAAGCTGACCGGCTGGTCATGCTCACGGTAAGGAATACCGCCCTTTTTGCGGACGAAGACGAGGCGTTCGCCGACTTGGCCTTAGGTGGGCATCGCGAGACGTGGCCCGTGAAATCGAAGGGCTTTCGACGCTGGCTGCGGAGGGCGTTTTATGTCAACGAGCAGAAGTCGCCAAGCGCCGAGGCGATGCAACAGGCTATCGCCACGCTCGAAGCGATCGGCGTTTTCGATTCGGCCCGCCGTCGGGTATTCCTTCGCGTGGGCAAGGCCGACCAGCGGCTCTACATTGACCTAGCCAACGATGCTTGGCGTGCCGTCGAGGTGGACGCCAGCGGGTGGCGGATTGTCTCTGATCCATCCGTTCGGTTCCGGCGCGGCGAATCCATGCAGGCGCTGCCCGACCCGGAGGCTGGGGACCGGGCCGATGCGCTGGCGGCCCTCCGGGAGTTCTGCAACGTAAGGCGCGCGAGCGATTTTCTGCTTGTCGTGGCGTGGTTGCTTGCCGCGTTGAGGCCGGAAGGGCCGTACCCCGTGCTCGTGCTCGGCGGCGAGCAAGGCACCGCCAAAAGCACGCTGTGCCGGCTGCTGCGCTCCCTGGTGGACCCGTCCTCGATGCCGCTCCGGTCGCCACCGCGCGATGACCGCGACGTCTTCATTGCAACGCGGCGGGCGCACGTGCTGGCCTTCGACAACGTGTCCGGCCTGCCTCCCTGGCTGTCCGACGCGCTATGCCGGTTGGCGACCGGCGGCGGTTACGCGACCCGAACCCTGTACACCGACGACGACGAGACGATCCTCGACGCCACGCGCCCGATCATCGTCAATGGCATCGGCGAGATCGTCACGCGAGCCGATCTCGCCGACCGGGCGATCCACCTCACCCTTGAACCGATCCCGGAAACCCGGCGCCGTCTTGAAAGCGATCTGCTTACAGACTTTGAAGCGTGGCGGCCACGCATCCTGAGCGCGCTGCTGGACGCCACATCCGAGGGGGTGCGGCGACTGCCCACCGTGCGTCTGGAGCGTCTGCCCCGCATGGCCGATTTCGCGCTGTGGGCAACGGCCTGTGAGACCGCGTTCTGGTCCGAAGGAACCTTCCTGGAGGCCTATGACGCGAACCGAGCGGCGGCGAACGAAGTCGTCATCGAGTCGAGCGCCATCGGCACCACCCTGTGTGAGCTGATCAACCGCGACGGGACGTTCGAGGGAACGGCGAGCGAACTGCTGGAAGCGGTGAACGGCCTCGGGTCTGAATCCCAGCGCAAGGCGAGAGGATGGCCCACGGCTCCGAACGCTCTTGCTCGGCAACTGACGCGGCTCGCGCCCAGCCTGCGGGAGGCAGGGATCGAGATCGACAAGTACCCCCGCACGGCGGGGTCCAGGCGGTGGCGAATCGAGAGGACGCGACGTGGTATGTAAAATACCGTCATTACCGTCACCATCGTCATTTCCTCAACAGAATCAATCGGTCATAAGTGACGATGCCGGGACTAATACCGTCATCGCCAAAGCCAGTGAAACCCTTGGATAATGACAATAGTGACGGCAATGACGATGTTTTGCCCCTTTTCCGCCGCCCACGGCGGCAAAAGAAAGAAACGAGGGGCCGGCCATTAAGGTGCCGCCGTGCGCGCTGTGATGCTGGAGCGGACGAAGTGGACGGCGAGCGCGTCGCTAAATCAAAACCCTGGCCGGACAGCCCTCGGGCCCTCTCGGGCTGGTTGCGGCACAAGGCCGGAATCGTGGAGTTGTTGCGGCCGGGCCGTGACGGCTGGTCGGCGGAAGGCTGGCGGGCCTTCTACGATGAATGGGCTGGCATCGCCGAGTTCGATGGGGGGACTGCTGCGCCACCGAATGGCTACCGAAATGTCGTACGCTCGTCTCCAAGCCGCTGTCTCGGTTTCGGTTGGGGTGAGCACAATCACGACCGGCTGTTGCCGTTCGGAGCCGAATCCACCGACCATGCCTGGCTCTATGGGTGCTACCGGGCCACTTGGCACGCCAGTCGGAAGGCCGAGGCTATCGCGCACGGGCTGCAATGGCGATCGACAAGAGGAGTACGCAACCATGACGAAAAGGAAACCCGCCAAGCAGGATATGCCAACGACCGTGGTCGTCAACGATCCGGACGACCGTAAAGGCGCGTTGAAGACCATCGGCGGCTCGCAGTCCGATCATTGGAACAACCTGCTCGCTGATCAGGTGGTGCAAGCCCTCTGGATCAATAACTTCGACACCGAGACCCAGGACCGGCAGCTCAGCGCCACCGTCGCAGCGCTGGTCGGCATCGGTCCGAGGGACGAGTTAGAGGGCATGATGGCGGCGCAACTGATCGCCGCCCACAACGCCGCGATGGAGTGCTATCGCCGCGCCATGCTCGTCGAACAGACCTTCGAGGGGCGGCGCGAGAACCTGAACCAAGCGAACAAGCTGTCCCGAACGTGGACGACCCTGCTTGGGGCCCTCAACAAGCATCGCGGCAAGGGACAGCAGAAGGTGACGGTCGAGCATGTGTACGTCCACGCGGGCGGGCAGGCGGTGGTCGGCATGGTCGAAACGCCTGGCGGCGGAAGACCAGGGGGTGGGGATCAGCTGAAATCGGAGGAACAACCCCACGCAAAGTAAATTGCCCATGCACTGCAGCCCGCGCTGCGGAGCTCAGACACGGAGCAAGACGCCGTGCCGGTCGCCCGCAATGGCGAACGGTCGTTGCCGGATGCACGGAGGAACATCGCCCGGCGCCCCCAAGGGTAACGGCAACGCGCGCAAGCACGGCCTCTACACGGCCGATGCGATCACCAAACGGCGCGAGCTAGCAGCGCTTTTGCGCGCCATGCGAGGCCTAGCGGAAGAGGTCAACGGGCAGGACTGACCGGCGATTGCCTGCCTGACATCATGCTCTTCCCCGGTCTCCCTGAATTGGGATGGGAAGACCACTACTATATGTCTGTGAGGGAGATCCCAACGGAGACTTTAAGAGATGGGCCGGCAAGGGGAAAGGGTTACCGATGGAAGGGGTCTTCTCGGCATGGGAAAGCTATCTGGAGAAAATATCCAAGGGCAGCCCGGGCGCTGCTGGGCCGTACGCGCTACGAGCGCCGGACTTCAGTGGACGACAACTCGGGCTCGCGCAACGGAATGGCAAGCCTCGACGGCTGGCGTTGATGTCGGGCACCATCGAGGTGAAACGGCCTCGGGTTCGTGGACTGGAGGAGCGCTTTGAGAGCCGAATCCTGCCGCTGTTTATGCGCCGTACGAAGTCGGTGACCCAGTTGCTGCCCGAGCGCTACCTGCACGGACTGTCCCAGGGTGACTTCGAGCTGGCGTGGCGCGGTCTCCTGGGCGAAGGAGCGCCGCTGTCGCCGTCTTCGATCGCTCGTCTGCGGGACAAGTGGATCGTCGAATACAACGCCTGGCGCACGCGACGACTGGACGACCGCGAGCTGGTGTACGCGTGGGCGGACGGCATCGTGCGCCACGAGGCGCCAGAGAACCGGGTGGGATGCAAGGACCCACCAACGGGCTGTCGCAGCAGCCCGTTGAAGCTGGAGGCAGCCTGACCCTGGGAGCGCAGGGGAAGGTGGAAGCAGCCTCGACAACGACAGAGTGGAGTGGCACCTCCAGACACTCCACGTCTGGCAAGCAAGACGGAATGGTGTAACCCGAAGTGAACCAGTGATGGAACCCCCTTTAGCGGCCCGCCAACCCAAACCTGGTGGATAAGGGTTGGTACGCAACGCACGTGGTCGGATATATGACCCGACTGCGACTCTGGGGAGGTGTGATACCCACCGAAGCAGAGGCCTTGGAGAATGCCTGCGGCGTACCCAAGGCGAAGTTGCAGGGGAAAAGCTGGGCACCTCCCCCGTCAAACGGTTCATGGTGAACGTGGGAACCGAGCCGAGTCCGACCGTTATCGGGGCAGCGCGCTGTCCGCTGTGGGGCTTGGCAAGGGACGGAGCCTCTGTAGTAGTCCGCGAGCGGGAAAGCCGCTTACATGGCGAAGGGAGGCAGCAAGTTGCGCAGTGGGGTACTGGAAAAACAGGAGGACGCCGGTGAATGCCAGCGCTTCGTGGCCCGAGGCAGAACAAGCCCGTAATCGAGTACTGGAAATCCAGACCAAACTGCACCGTTGGGCTGTAGAGGATCGAAGCAAGTGCTTCGACGACCTGTTCAACCTGGTGTGTGACCCGGCGTTTTTGAGTGTAGCCTGGCGTCGGGTGTTCAGGCACGTGTCTATGCTTCGATCTGGAGTCCTCCAGGCTCTGGCCACCCTGTGGGCGGGTGCGGCCTGGGCCCAACTGGTGATCTCCGAGTCGCCGTCAGCTGCGGAGCGCCCCTTTGCTGTCGGCGTCGACCGCACCGGGTGGGCACAAGCACAGAGCAATGCCGTCGGCCAGGTGATGATCGAATCGCCGGAGTATCCTCGCGGCCTGTGGCTGCACGTGGCAGATGAAGCGGGGCAGGCGCTGGCCGGCATTCAGGTCGACTACCACGGCCTGCCCAACGGCCTGGTGGCCCTGCACTGTGTCGATCCGGCCGGTCTGCGGCGGGAGATGCTGCTCTGGACCCTGCCCCAGGGCGACCCCCTCCGCCTGACGCTGCAGCCCAGAGGACCTGCCGACGGGCTTGACACCGATTGACTGGCATATCGCCCCGGCTGCTGAAGCACTGCTGGAGCCGGTCGAGGCGTTTCTGCGGGCGCGCTGGCAGGGCTGGACAGGGCGCGTAGCGGTGCAAATGGATGCCAGCGCATCCTTGGCGGTTGATCTGGACCACCCGGAAGCCGTGGGAATGCTACTGGCTTATCTACAACAGTTGTATCAGTTAGAGGGCATCACGCTCGGAAAGGGCGCCCGCCTGAACGTGCAGGTGTATAGATGTGAGCCCGCTGTCGGCCTTGACCAAGCAAGCCCGTTCCTCAGAAAAACTGGCGGCAGAGAACTGGGACGCGCCGGTCATCGTCACCACATCGGTGCAGTTCATCGAGTCGCTCTTTGCCAACGGCACCTCCAAGTGCCGGAAACTGCACAACATCGCGAATTCAGTGGTGTTGCTGGATGAGGTGCAGACGCTGTCGCTCGGACAATGGATACTTTGTCCCATACGTGGCCATTCCGGGGGTTAAGGATGCGCGGGGGCCAGAAAAAGGACCTAGTGAGAATGGCTGAGAACAATGACATCCGACTCCACGGGCCGCGCCCTGTTCATCGTCGACAACAGCGTTTCGGGCTGGACCGGGCTGCGCTCCCTCGAAAAGTGGGCGGAGATCGCCAGCGCCTTCGATATCGCAACTGGATTTTTCGAGATCGGAGCCTTGCTCGCCCTGGACGGGAAGTGGCAGCGCCTCGGGAAGATTCGCTTGCTGATGGGAGCGGAGACCGGCCACCTCTGGCGCAGGCTCTGGGTGCCGAAGGGGACGTCGCTTCCCGTGTGGATATGGTAATGCGCAAGGGACGCGGCTGTACTATCCGGGCGGGATGCGGACGCGGCGGTTGCTCCACCTCAAGTAGGAGCCGGGGCGTCCCTCCACCCCAACCCGGCGACTGACGTGTGCGGATCGCTCCTTCAACACCAAAAGCAACCGCGTCCGCGCTCGGGTCGAACATGCCTTTCGGGGTCATCAAGCACCTGTGGGGCTATCGCAAGGTGCGCTATCGGGGCTTGGCCCAAAACGCTGCGCAGGTCTTTACCTTGCAACTGAGCTGCAGAGCTGGCTCGACGCGGCCACCGAGTTCGTTGACGAGAACGATGCAACCGAGGATCAACCCCACACTCGCCTTCTCGGGTACACACGGATAGTCGAGGAACGCGACGCGGCTCTAAAGAAGCTCAGAAGTCGGCTGCCGGTGTTCGTTTACTTCAATAATTATTTTCGCGTTCGTCCCAACTTGATGACGACCGCTATGACTATGGGAACCTCTGCCTGCTCAAGCTGCTCGGCTTCGAGGCCCGGGAACTCGCGGACCTCGGAGACGCTCCTGATCCTGGGGACGATCAAGAAGCATTCGACCGTTACCGCAGTCAACTCGACGAGCGCAGTATCAAGCTCAACGCCGCCAGCGTTCGCCTCACCAGCGAAATCCGCTCAATCTGGAACCCCGATCGGACTCGCGCTGAAGCGGACACCGTGCTGATACAAGCCGACGGCCAGTACCTCAAGCCCCACGGCGCCCCCCGTCCGACCCCATGCCCCGCCGGAGCGGCGGCGCCACCGCCCTGGACACCCGGTCAACCAGGGCCGCTGCGGGAGCGACCATGCTGCTTCAATCCGCCCCTTGCTTGTAGCGGTGTCCAACGGCCCCCCGGAGCGTCAAAATCCGCGGGGTTCAGACTAACGATAATGTCCCTCAAGTCGGGGGGTGCCGATCAATGCCGACCAGAGCTTACGCGCTTTCCCGTATCCATTACGGTAGCCACCGGGGGCATCCACCGGATCCTGTCGTTCGTAGCGAGGCTCGTCCCAGTGTCTGCGTCACTTCCTCTTCCAGAACGGATTGCATCAACTCTTGAACCTGCGAGCGCGTCCACTCCTCCAACGTGGCGAATGTGGGCATGGACACCTTTGGCCGAACTCGGTTTAGGTTGTGGCATGGCGATTCTCCTCTTCCTGCCGGGAACGCCCCGGCTTGTGATTGGCTAATTACAAAGGAAGGGTAAGATCGCCGTCCTGTTTATTTCCACACCTTCTGATTATAGCTCGACCCTTGTCCCACGAAACCATGAGTTATTGTCAGAAGTTGTGGATCTGGAGGGACAGGGACACCAAGGCGCGAATCGACCTTCGCCACGGTCCGCCATCGCACGCGCCAGACCAAAGCTTGTGGCTCACGCGTCACGGCTTTGACCATGGTCTTCAAACTGGCAACCCAGGCCGAAAGGCACTGGCGTCGTCTCAGCAGCTATCAACTCATCACCCATCTCGTCGATGGCGACACCTTCACCGACGGTGAACTGCAACTCAAAAAAGCCGCATAGAAATCAGCCACGGTCGCCCGGATACGCTCTCTTCCGCGGCCCCGTCACGCCATGGACAATTCATCCACAACGTTTTACAATATTTCTTAGCACTCACAGTGTTGCTGGAGTTTGAGACAACCCGGTTGTCCTTGGCAAGAAGCCGGAGGAACTGAATCCTCATGAGTTGGATTGCCATTATACACCAGGAATGAGGACGCAGGATGTACTATGCACATTCCCTCAAAGGTCAGTCGAGGGAATACTGGCAGCCGCTCCGGGAGCACCTGCTCAAGGTCAAAGACGAGGCAGCGGCGCGGGGGGCTAAGTTTGGAACCGACAAAGCTGCGGGATTGGCTGGGCTTTTGCATGATCTTGGCAAGTACACAGAAGCGTTCCAGAAGTATATAGATGGCTCGTCGATCCAAGTTGATCACTCCACGGCCGGTGCCCAACAGGTTTGCGTTCTTGACACGGCAACGCCAAACGACCGGGGCATGGCGCAGCTTATCGCTTATACCATCGCCGGGCACCACGCTGGCTTGCCGGATATGCAAAGCGGGACCGGCTCACTCAATTCGCTTGATGAGCGGCTAGAAAAGACACTCGACCCGCTTGACTCGACTTGGGAGAAGGAAATTCGGCCAGTCGTTACTGGTCTTTGGCCCGAAGGGTTCACACTAGGGAAAGACCGTGAGACGACGGCGTTTCAGCTCTCCTTCCTGACGCGGATGATCTTCTCGTGCCTCGTTGACGCAGATTTCTGCGACACCGAGGGCTTTTACGCTGATGCAAAAGGCGAGACCGTTGACCGCGACTGGCCGACGCTCCCAGAAATAGTTGATCCGCTACGCGATAGGCTCAACAACCACTTCGCCGGACTTGCCAGCGAGGGCAAGGTCAATCGTCTGCGCCGCGAGATTCTGGAGCATGTTCGCGCTCAAGCCGATTGCTCTCCGGGCCTGTTCTCGCTCAACGTACCGACCGGCGGCGGCAAGACGCTGACTTCCCTCGCCTTCGCCCTCGACCATGCCAAAGCACACGGGCTTGAGCGCATCGTCTATGCCATTCCCTTTACTTCAGTGATTGACCAGACCGCAGGGATTTTCCTCGATGTGCTGGGTGAGGGCGTCGTCCTTGAACACCATTCGGCGATTGACGAAACCAAGTTCACAAAGCGGGAGGGAGCCGATAAACTGCGGCTCGCCATGGAGGACTGGGCGGCCCCCATCGTCGCGACCACCAACGTCCAGCTCTTTGAAAGCCTGTTTTCCCATCGCCCGTCGCGGTGCCGCAAGTTGCACAATTTGGCTCGTGCGGTCATTGTCCTCGACGAAGCGCAGACCATTCCCCTACACGTGCTCCGACCGGCGGTCGCCGCCCTTGATGAACTGGCTCGCAACTATGGCTCTTCAATAGTACTATGCACCGCGACTCAACCGGCACTCAAGGCACCTGAATTTAAAGGGGGCTTTGTCCAAGTCCGCGAACTCGCGCCTGACCCGCCCGCCTGCACCAGAAGCTCGTCCGTGTCAGAATCTCCAACGGGGGCGCACTCAGCGACGAGAGCCTATGCAATGCCCTCACACAAACAGCGCAAGGCATGGTCGTTGTCAACAGCCGGAGACACGCCTTAGACCTCTTCCGGCAAGCCTGTGAAGCTGACATCGACGGCGTCGTGCATCTGAGTACGCGACAATACGCAGCGCATCGTCGCCGCATTCTTGCGGATGTTCACCAGCGGTTAAAGGAAGGCAGGTCGTGTCGATTGGTTGCGACTTCGTTGGTCGAGGCGGGCGTTGATTTGGATTTTCCGAGGGTCTGGCGGGCCGAGGCGGGGCTTGATTCGATTGCCCAAGCTGCCGGGCGGTGCAATAGGGAGGGACGACACGATGTTGCAGACAGCATTGTCACCGTGTTCCAATCAGAGGAACATCCAAGTCCGCCTGAACTACGCCAGCTTGCCGGAGATATGCAGCGCATCATCAGTCGTCATGATGACTTGCTCTCGCCGGAGGCCATGGAGGATTATTTCCAAGAGGTGTATTGGCGCAAGGGGGAGGGGCTCGGTGATGATGTTCTGCAAAAATTCAAGGCTGATAGGAACGGAACATCGTTCTCCTTCCGCGAAGTTGGAGAGACGTTCCGCCTGATCCAGAGCGGACTTGAGCCAGTGATCGTCGCCCGAGAAGAGGAAGCGGGTAAGGCGGTGCACGATCTCGCTTATGCTGAACGGCTTGGCGGCGTGGCGCGGCGGCTCCAGCCTTATATTGTGCAAGTTCACCCTCGCTTCCGGGCGCAACTTGTCACAAATAATCACGTATATTTTGCGGCACAGGAACGCTTCGGCGACCAGTTCGCCGTTCTCTTCACTCAAAGCCTCTATCAAGAAGAGGTCGGCCTCCTTTGGGAGGACGCGGATGCGCTCGGCGATGAGGTGATGCTTATATAATGGTAGGGGTGTCCCTCGTGCGGAGGGTATTGGAATACCACAATACCACAGAAAAGGAGTTCGTCCATGTTCGGAATACGTCTGCTCGTGGGAGGCGAATACGCCTGTTTCACGCGACCGGAAATGAAGGTCGAGCGCGTGTCCTACGACGTGATGACGCCTTCGGCGGCACGCGGCATTTTGGAGGCCATTCACTGGAAGCCGGCCATCGTCTGGCGCATTGACCGCATTCACGTTCTCAAGCCGATTCGGTTCCAGTCGATCCGGCGCAACGAGGTCGGCAAGAAAATTCCCATGGGGTCTGTCCGCACGGCGAAAAACAGGGGATCCATTGAGACCCTCTACACCAAAGTTGAGGATGATCGCCAGCAACGTGCCGCAACCGTCTTGGTCAACGTTGAGTACGCCATTGAAGCGCACTTTGACATGACGGACGAAGCGGGCGAAAGCGATAACGTGGGCAAACACCTCGACATCTTCAATCGCCGCGCTAGAGGCGGGCAGTGCTTTCACCATCCCTGTCTCGGAACGCGAGAATTTGCCGCAGACTACACACTCATCGAGAACGACGACCTGCCGCCAGCGATTGACGAGAGCCGCGACTTAGGCTGGATGCTCTACGATATTGACCACGAAAACGAACGACAGCCGCTTTTGTTTCGCGCCGAAATGAAACAGGGGGTTGTCGAAATTCCCTCACCCAACTCGCCGGAGGTACTGAGATGAGCATTCTGGCTTCTCTTGAGCGTGCCTATCACCGGCTCGCAACAGAGAACAAAGTGCCGCCGATTGGCTACTCCAATGAGCGGATCGACTATTGCGTCGTCCTGAAGGCCGATGGCCAGCCCGATGGTCCGCCTGTGGACCTACGAGACCACTCAGGTAAGAAACCTGTAGCCCCGCGACACTCAGTTCCGCGACCAGAGAAGCGGGCGGGTAAAACGCTTTTGCCGAGCTTCCTCTGGGACAAGGTATCGTATTCGCTTGGTGCCATGGAAGACTTGGAAGGCGAGGACCCACACACCAGAGAGCGTCGTGCCGATCGGGTAGCGAAGCAGTACGAGGCTTTTCAGGACCGGCACCTCGTTGTCCTGCAAAATGAAAGCGACGCAGGGCTTGTGGCCTGCCGTTGTTTCTTGAAATGGTGGAAGCCAGAGTACTTCGACGCGCATGGCTGGCCAGACGAAATGAAGGGGGCCAATGTGGTGTTCCGGTTGGAGGGAGAGCAAAACTTCATACACGACCGCGAGGCCTCACGTCAACTATGGGCTTCGCAGATGAATCAGGATCACGAACCGGGCCAAGCCGTTTGCTTGGTGACCGGAGAGAGATCCCCTATCGCTCGATTGCATCCCTCGATCAAGGGGGTGCGTGGCGCACAGTCTGCCGGCGCATCCATCGTCTCTTTCAATCTCGACGCCTTTGAGTCTTATGGGCACAAACAGGGCGATAATGCACCCGTAAGCGAGGACGCTGCCGCCGCCTATACGACTGTGCTCAACCACTTTCTCCGTACCAACGAAAACAAAGTCCAACTCGGCGACACCTCGACTGTATTTTGGGCCGATGGCTCGAATGCGGAAACAGTGGCGCAATGCGAGGCACTATTTTCCTTCTTGGCCAATGACACAGGCGACGCGATAAGCGAGCAGGCCATCAAGTCCATTCTCGAAAAAATGGCAAGGGGCCGTCCCATGGAGGAAATCCGCCCGGATTTGCCCCAAGGTGTGCGCTTCTACGTGCTGGGGTTGGCCCCCAATGCAGCGCGTATTTCGATTCGCTTCTGGCTGGAGGACGACTTTGCGACGTTTGCAGAGCATATCCTCTGGCACTATCGGGATATGCGCCTCGACCCGCCGCCGCGGGTCGAGGCGCCAAGCGTTCGGCGCTGCCTACTTGAGACCGCCACGACGAAGGTAAAAAACCGATACGAACATATCCCTTCCCAACTCGCTGGGGATATGCTACGCGCCATCCTGACAGGTCGCCGTTATCCGCAGACGTTGTTTTCCACGATTCTCATGCGACTGCGGTCGGATAAGGCCATAACGGCCCTTCGCGTAGCCTTACTCAAAGCCGTGATCTGCCGAAATAGGCGCAAGGATGACCATTTAACAAAGGAGAATTTTATCGTGTCCCTCAATCCCACAAACGCCGACTCCGGCTATTTGCTGGGCCGGCTATTTGCCTGCTTTGAGTACGCGCAAACGCAAGCCCTCGGTGGCAAGGTCAACGCCACGATATGCGATAAGTACTATGGGGCGGCTTCGGCGACGCCGCGGTCTGTATTTCCCATCCTGCAACGCAACGCCATGAACCACCTGTCGCGTCTGCGGAAAGACCGGCCTGCAACGCATCGCTATATCGACAACACAATCGCCCAGATCTATGGGTGCGCCACGCCCGATGAGCTGTTCGTGGCGACGCTGACGATGGAACGTCAGGCCCTCTTCGCCATCGGCTACTACCACCAGAAAAACGATTTTTACACCAAGTCCGCCCCCCGTGAGGAGGGCAAAGAAGAAAAGGAGAACGAAGAATGACCGCACTCAATCATCGCTACGACTTCGTCTATCTGTTCGACGTCAACAACGGCAATCCCAACGGCGATCCGGACGCAGGCAACCTCCCGCGCCTCGACCCGGAAACGAACCAAGGATTGGTCACGGATGTCTGCCTCAAGCGCAAGGTGCGCAATTTCGTTGAACTGGCTAAGGGCGACGGGTCCGGCTACGCGATCTACGTCCAGGAAGGTGCTCTGCTCAACGAGCAACACCGGAAGGCGTATCGGGTTGTGCGCCCCAACGACAAGAAGGTCGAGAGCCGCAAGAAACTAAGCCCCCAAAGCGACGAGGAGATGGATAAACTGCGCGGCTTCATGTGCGACAATTTCTTTGATGTACGCACCTTCGGTGCGGTAATGAGTACCGGCATCAACTGCGGCCAGGTCCGCGGGCCGGTACAGATGACCTTTGCGCGGTCCATTGATCAGATCGTGCCGCTCGAAGTGTCCATTACGCGCATGGCAGCGACCAACGAAAACGAAAAGAAGGAGCGCGAGGATGCCAGCGATGAAAACGCGGGCGACGAGCGGACCGAGCACCGCACCATGGGTCGCAAACATATTGTGCCCTACGGACTGTATCGGGCGCACGGCTTTATCTCCGCCAAGCTCGCCGAACGCACGGGCTTTTCGCCGGACGATCTCGACGTCCTCTGGAATGCCTTGACGCAGATGTTCGAACATGACCACTCGGCCGCCCGCGGCGAAATGGTTGCCCGTCGGCTCATTGCCTTTAAGCACGCCAATGCCTTGGGCAACGCGCCCGCGCATAGGCTCTTCGAGCGGGTGAGTGTGCAGCGTGCAGAAGCGGATGGTAGCGAAGGCATCCTGCCTCCTGCCCGCAGCTTTGCTGACTATCGTGTAGAGCTCGACTTGGACGATATGCCGGCAAATGTCGAGGTCGTCGAGCCGATCACATAGACGCCTCCGTGCGGGGTACGGAATGAAACAAACGGAGCGGAGATGCCGATGCGTGAAGCGCAGTTCGGGCGGTCACCCCCAGTGCAGGGGCATGGATCGGACCATGGAATGGAGCCGGTACCCGTGTCGGCACTGCAACATGCGGTGTACTGTATGAGGCAATGTGCTCTGATCCACTTGGAACGGCTTTGGGAGGAAAATCGATTTACCGCTGAAGGTCGGGTACTGCATCAAGTCATTGACGAAGCAGGGCGTCGGCGCAAGGCAGGTGTGCGCCAAGTAATGTCGCTCCCGATCTACAGCATCCGGCTCAATCTTACAGGCCTCGCCGATATGGTCGAGTTCCGCGAAAGCCGGACGGGTACGACCCCGTTCCCGGTCGAGTTCAAACGCGGCAAGGCCAAAGTACATCGCGCCGACGAGGTGCAACTCTGCGCCCAGGCACTGTGCCTTGAGGAAATGACCGGTACAGAAGTGCCAATGGGGGCCTTTTACTACGGCCAAACCAAACGGCGGAAGGAAGTGTCTTTTGACGCCGAACTCCGCACCCTGACCGAGACGACAGTTGTGCAGGTAGCCACGCTCTTTGCGGGAGGCCGCACACCGCCAGCCGAATACGAAGCGGCCAAATGCCGTGGCTGTTCGCTGCTCGACCAGTGTCGCCCGAAGGCGATGGAGCGTTCGGTTATAGCTTGGCGGACGCGTACCCTAGCATCGCACCTTGCCGAGCCTGGAGAATACCCATGAGGCGGTTGCTCAATACGCTCTATGTTACTACGCCTGAAACACGTCTGACCAAAGACGGCGAGAATCTGGTCGCGGAAGTAGAGGACGAGGAACGTGCGCGGGTGCCGCTCCACATGCTGGGATCTGTGGTGGTGTTCGGCGGCATCTATATATCTCCACCCCTGATCCAGGCCTGTGCTGCCGGCGGCATCGTCTTAGTACTCCTGAGTCGATTCGGCCGATTTCAAGCCCGAGTCGAGGGACCGGTTTCTGGCAACGTGCTGCTGCGTCGCGCACAATATAGGGCCAGCGACGACCCAGAAGAGATCGTCCGCAGCATTCTCGTCGGCAAGATCGCCAATCAGAGAAGCGTCCTGCAAAGAGCCCAGCGAGATTATGGCGGGGAGCTTGAGCCTTCTGGCCGCGAAGCCATGTCCGCCGCGACGAATCGCCTTCGGCAGATTGTGCAACGTATCAGCGACGGCCACGACAGTATCGATAGTCTGGTTTTGAAGGCGAGGCCGCACGGCTCTATTTCTCCATCTTTGGCCACCTGATCCGCGTACCCGACCCAGAGATGGCATTCGCCGTCCGCAACCGCCGGCCGCCGCTGGACCCGATGAATGCCCTGCTCTCGTTTCTCTATACCCTTCTCGTCCACGATTGCAGATCGGCCGCCGAAAGCGTGGGCTTGGATCCGGCTGTAGGCTTCTTTCATAGAGATCGGCCCGGCCGTCCGAGTCTCGCGCTAGATCTTATGGAAGAGCTGCGGCCAGTCTTGGCTGACCGGCTCGCGCTATCGCTAGTCAATCGTCGGCAAGTTCGCGCTAAAGACTTCCAAGTCCGAGAAGGCGGTAGCGTCTCAATGAGCGACGCCGCTCGCACGACGGTTCTCAGTGCTTGGCAGGAGCGAAAGCGCGTAGAGCGCCGTCACCCTTTTTTGGGGGAGCAGGCACCGCTCGGCTTGGTTCCATATCTCCAGGCGCAGTTGCTGGCTCGGCATCTTCGAGGCGACTTAGATGCCCACCCGCCGTGGTTATGGAAATAAGGCTATTCAACATGCCCTTCTGAATGATAGTCGCTCTCTCACGGAAACTAAAAAGGAAATAACCGACCATGATGGTTCTCGTTACGTATGATGTCTCGACGACATCCGATGGCGGCGCACGTCGGTTACGACGTGTCGCTAAGCTGTGTCGCGATTTTGGACAAAGGGCACAATTCTCAGTGTTTGAGATCGAGGTGGAGCCGGCGCAATGGGCCGCCCTGAAGGCGCAGCTTGAGACGATCATCAATCCAGAAACCGACAGTCTCAGGTATTATTTTCTCGGTGCTAATTGGAAGCGGCGTGTAGAACACGTCGGTGCCAAACCGACCGCCGACTTGAACGGAACATTGATCGTCTGAAAAGGATGGTGCGAACCACAAGAGGTCAGGTAAACACGGGGAGATCTGCGCATCGTCTAACCCACTGAGATTTAAAGGGATTCGAGTCACGATGGTGCCGGTAGCTATTCTTAACTAAGGGAGCCGGATAGGGTTCGCGCCAGCCAGTCTCTCACGTATTGTTACACAATGTATTAGCTTGCCGCAGTCGCCCCCCGTGCGGGGGCGTGGATTGAAACTATTACGATCCCCGAAGGAAACGGCGGCGCGTCGTCGCCCCCCGTGCGGGGGCGTGGATTGAAACCTCCCACGAGTGCGGAAAATCTCGCCATCCTCAGGTCGCCCCCCGTGCGGGGGCGTGGATTGAAACGCCGCGTGCGCCGGTACGCCGAGAAAGAGCGCCGTCGCCCCCCGTGCGGGGGCGTGGATTGAAACCCATCTGCTGCGCTCTCGCTGTCGAAGTGACTGGGTCGCCCCCCGTGCGGGGGCGTGGATTGAAACTCAATACTCAGGTCCGCGACCTTGCCATCAATGCGTCGCCCCCCGTGCGGGGGCGTGGATTGAAACCATAGTAGTTTCACAACTCCTCCCCCCTCGTATGTCGCCCCCCGTGCGGGGGCGTGGATTGAAACTTACCGGTCCGGCATAGCTCTCAACAAGATCAGGTCGCCCCCCGTGCGGGGGCGTGGATTGAAACGTGAGACCGGCGCGGGTTGTGATGATGTCGCGCGTCGCCCCCCGTGCGGGGGCGTGGATTGAAACTCGCAATCGGACAGCACGCCCTTGACGTTTTGGTGTCGCCCCCCGTGCGGGGGCGTGGATTGAAACGCTCAGTTGGATAAACGTGAATGGCCCGTTGCCGTCGCCCCCCGTGCGGGGGCGTGGATTGAAACTATCTGGACGCCCAAAAGGAGGAGGAGAAAAGGGGTCGCCCCCCGTGCGGGGGCGTGGATTGAAACCCAAGAGGTCACCTGCATCTCAGGCCGCATCATGTCGCCCCCCGTGCGGGGGCGTGGATTGAAACATCATGTGGATGATGTGTATGTGGAGGCGGTTGGTCGCCCCCCGTGCGGGGGCGTGGATTGAAACATGGATCGCGTCGGCCCCTCGTGGCGCTCGCCGTCGCCCCCCGTGCGGGGGCGTGGATTGAAACGCATATTAATCAGCATGGACAACACGAACCCACGTCGCCCCCCGTGCGGGGGCGTGGATTGAAACTTATTTACATGATCTTATTCATACGTGATCTAGGTCGCCCCCCGTGCGGGGGCGTGGATTGAAACAATGCAATAATGATATTATTCAACAAGGTGAAAGTCGCCCCCCGTGCGGGGGCGTGGATTGAAACGACACACCCCTGCACAAAAGTCATAAAAGTAGGGTCGCCCCCCGTGCGGGGGCGTGGATTGAAACTTGTTACTCTGGATCGCCCGCGCAGCAAGCCCAGGTCGCCCCCCGTGCGGGGGCGTGGATTGAAACGATTAGTTGAAGGTTGTACCACACATGCTTGCGGTCGCCCCCCGTGCGGGGGCGTGGATTGAAACATGCCCTCGCCCGCGAGGCGCAATCTCCAGCCAGGTCGCCCCCCGTGCGGGGGCGTGGATTGAAACGCTTCAAATCGAGGAAAAAAGGCTACTGCTGGGGTCGCCCCCCGTGCGGGGGCGTGGATTGAAACTGCGATAGGCTGCTGAGCTTCGATGTGAGGCCAAGTCGCCCCCCGTGCGGGGGCGTGGATTGAAACTGGTTGGAGTAGCTCAAGTCGTCGGACGAATAGGGTCGCCCCCCGTGCGGGGGCGTGGATTGAAACAATTACCCGAAGTTGACACTTGACGACGGGGTGTGTCGCCCCCCGTGCGGGGGCGTGGATTGAAACTGCCTTCTCGCTCCGGCGCTGTGGTCCTTCGGGCGTCGCCCCCCGTGCGGGGGCGTGGATTGAAACTTTTTTGGCGATACAGAACGTCGGATACGTCGAGTCGCCCCCCGTGCGGGGGCGTGGATTGAAACAGGGTAAGCCGCTGCCCTGGATCCAAGACCATTGTCGCCCCCCGTGCGGGGGCGTGGATTGAAACCTTCCTGGAATGTCTTGCTACGGAACAGTTGATGTCGCCCCCCGTGCGGGGGCGTGGATTGAAACCACCAGTGGCTCGCGGCAGAAAGTCCAGCTCCTGTCGCCCCCCGTGCGGGGGCGTGGATTGAAACCATATTGCACGGTCCGGGATCATGGTGCGCTCAAGTCGCCCCCCGTGCGGGGGCGTGGATTGAAACGGAGTGCCAGTGGGCTAATTGCGGTGATTGGAAGGTCGCCCCCCGTGCGGGGGCGTGGATTGAAACATAACCGCCTTCATGGAGTGCGAACCTTAGTCGTGTCGCCCCCCGTGCGGGGGCGTGGATTGAAACACTCCTCCCTCATATCTCGACCGGTTTGTCAAGTCGCCCCCCGTGCGGGGGCGTGGATTGAAACCATAGAGCTGCGTGCGGTTTCGAGTCGGAGTTTGTCGCCCCCCGTGCGGGGGCGTGGATTGAAACTTACTTTTTGCCATGTCTCTTCGCCATAGGTTAGTCGCCCCCCGTGCGGGGGCGTGGATTGAAACTCCCCTCTGCTCAATAAGAAAGTGACCTTGCTGGGTCGCCCCCCGTGCGGGGGCGTGGATTGAAACCCAGATCATGGCCCACGCGGAGCAGATCAGGATTGTCGCCCCCCGTGCGGGGGCGTGGATTGAAACCTTGAGGATAGCCGAGTTCCCTCTGTTTGCCCGCGTCGCCCCCCGTGCGGGGGCGTGGATTGAAACGCTACCCGCCTGGCATGGATCGATGAGAAGCCGTGTCGCCCCCCGTGCGGGGGCGTGGATTGAAACGATACAGGATAGGTTGACGGCGGCGTGTTCGCGTGTCGCCCCCCGTGCGGGGGCGTGGATTGAAACTGTCCGAGTACGTTAAACGTGGTGCCCGGTGAAGGTCGCCCCCCGTGCGGGGGCGTGGATTGAAACTTCTCCAGGTGTGTGGATGGTATAGTCGTCGGTGTCGCCCCCCGTGCGGGGGCGTGGATTGAAACTTGGATAACGGCGCAACTAATAAGCTGATGCCTGTCGCCCCCCGTGCGGGGGCGTGGATTGAAACTGCTCACGCCAAATTATCCTGTTGGCGGTGGTGAGTCGCCCCCCGTGCGGGGGCGTGGATTGAAACTCCCACACCCCATCAACCACGTCCTCCAAGTAGGTCGCCCCCCGTGCGGGGGCGTGGATTGAAACCACCAATCTTGAACGCATCGCGTGTGTCTCGGATGTCGCCCCCCGTGCGGGGGCGTGGATTGAAACTCGACTAGTCGTGTGGGAGCCATTACTCTACGAGTCGCCCCCCGTGCGGGGGCGTGGATTGAAACCCACCGAGTGCGACGAAATGGTGGGTGCCATCCAGTCGCCCCCCGTGCGGGGGCGTGGACTGAAACGCGCCATGCGTGCCAGGCCGGAGTGCCTTGCTCGTCGCCCCCCGTGCGGGGGCGTGGATTGAAACATTTCCGGCAGCAGCGTCTGCACGACGTCCGTGGTCGCCCCCCGTGCGGGGGCGTGGATTGAAACCAACCGTCTCCGGCGCTCTCCACTGGAATCTCAGGTCGCCCCCCGTGCGGGGGCGTGGATTGAAACACAACTACATGGACGAGGAACTCTGCACGCGGAGTCGCCCCCCGTGCGGGGGCGTGGATTGAAACAGATGGATCTAATGACACAGTGACAATGGCGAAGTCGCCCCCCGTGCGGGGGCGTGGATTGAAACAGAACTCGGAGTACCAGGCCGGTGATTTCGAAGGTCGCCCCCCGTGCGGGGGCGTGGATTGAAACCTCCTTAGAAGGGCAGATCGTCGTCTGCAGGTGGGTCGCCCCCCGTGCGGGGGCGTGGATTGAAACAAAGCGCAAACGACTTACAAAGCTCCCATTGCGCGTCGCCCCCCGTGCGGGGGCGTGGATTGAAACCAACCGTCTCCGGCGCTCTCCACTGGAATCTCAGGTCGCCCCCCGTGCGGGGGCGTGGATTGAAACGGGACGCGTTCGACGATGCCCGTTACCAGAAATTGTCGCCCCCCGTGCGGGGGCGTGGATTGAAACTGCAAAGACGAGTCGGACGAGCGGCTTGAGGAATGTCGCCCCCCGTGCGGGGGCGTGGATTGAAACGCCCATGTGTGCGTGTTGCTTGCCGCGACATACGTCGCCCCCCGTGCGGGGGCGTGGATTGAAACTCTCTCGGCATGGACGTTGACCGGCTGCCTACTGGTCGCCCCCCGTGCGGGGGCGTGGATTGAAACCGTCGGTGGGCTCCGGATACGTGATTTCGGAAGGTCGCCCCCCGTGCGGGGGCGTGGATTGAAACCACTTAATTGTGTTTGCGTCGCGGTCCGCGTTGGTCGCCCCCCGTGCGGGGGCGTGGATTGAAACACCGCGGAGCTCCAAAAAACACCAGATATAGGGGGTCGCCCCCCGTGCGGGGGCGTGGATTGAAACTGTCCAAAAACGCTCACTGCGGTTGCATACTCAAGTCGCCCCCCGTGCGGGGGCGTGGATTGAAACCAGAAAAGATCGACGACGGTGCCGCTGTGAACCAGTCGCCCCCCGTGCGGGGGCGTGGATTGAAACACTCAAATGACGTTCCGCAACGCGTCGGTTCAAGGTCGCCCCCCGTGCGGGGGCGTGGATTGAAACTGAACGACTGCGAGAAATACGAGGCCGCTATCAAGTCGCCCCCCGTGCGGGGGCGTGGATTGAAACAGACCTAGCAGGGGCCAGCTAATCAGCTTCGTAGGTCGCCCCCCGTGCGGGGGCGTGGATTGAAACCTGACTGCCGATCCTGAAACCGAAAGCACTCTCGTCGCCCCCCGTGCGGGGGCGTGGATTGAAACTGGACCTCGAAATGCAACGCCAGTTTAGCGCCGAGTCGCCCCCCGTGCGGGGGCGTGGATTGAAACCAGCTTTGACACAGGGTTCCCCTTCGACCACGGGTCGCCCCCCGTGCGGGGGCGTGGATTGAAACAACTCCGTTTGCAGTCGGCACGTACGACACTGAGTCGCCCCCCGTGCGGGGGCGTGGATTGAAACACCCTCGCCACATCCGAATCGTGGAAAAACAAGGTCGCCCCCCGTGCGGGGGCGTGGATTGAAACGTGACGTTGACCTATCAGGCGTTGCAGCTCGATGGTCGCCCCCCGTGCGGGGGCGTGGATTGAAACCGATCCGCCGTCCCTGCTCAATCGCGGCGAGGCAGACAAGTCTGCCCCTCGCGTCGACTTCGCCGCCTTGCAAATGACGGATCAAGGTGCGGAAATCGTGTTTTTCGAGGCAAAGGACTTCACGAACCCGGAACTCCGCAAAAGTGGAGGTGCGGACCCCGAGGTTATCGACCAGATCGAGAGGTATTCTGATCTGCTGCGGGACAACCGCGACGCGGTAACCGACAGCTACCGTCGGGTCTGTGGCAACCTATTCGATCTACGAGGACTTGCCGATCGAAACCGGCAGCGGCACGAGATACTCAAGGGTATCGCTGACGGATTGACACCGTTGACTGTCAATGACGCCCCCAGGTTGATCGTTTTCGGGTTTGATGCCGACCAGCGCGACGGAAAGAACTGGACGCCTCATCGCAATAACATCTGCGCACTTTGCCACCATCAGCACTCGCAATCGTGCCCGAGGTCAAAGACAGTCGCCGCCGCTTCCCGTACCCGTTGCGGTAGCCGCCGGGTGCGTCCAACGGTGCCTGACGTTCGTAGCGCAACCAATCGACTCGTCTGACATCTCGAAGCTGGGGCGGGTGGCGGCGGCCCAGCTCAGACGGGTCACGAGCAAGATCAAACAGAGGTTGGGGGCTGTGTAAACGGTACCCTCCTCGGGAAAAAGGGCATAATATCGAATTAGGGGCTTGACAATGAGAGGGCGAAGTGGTGCACAAAATCTTAAGAGCCAAGCTACACCTCTGACCTAAGCCTACCCGCACGCACGATTGCGCCGTCCGCCTTCCGGTGCGGTACCGGACTCGGCCGCAAGGGGTTCCCGGCTGCTGGTCGCCATCAAGGCGAACTACGGCCGGACCGGATGGGGAGCGCTTTTGACGGAGCGGTGCGAGGCCGGGAAATTCCGCGGCCTGGAGCTGCGAGCGCAGATGGATGCGGCCGAAGTGTATCAGTGGCGCGAAGGCGTCGAGAGGAAGGCGAAGCGCGCCCGCGAGCGCGAGGAGGCGACCGATGTCTGAGAGCGGCGAGGTTCTGAAAGAGGCGCTGCAGACCGCCCGCAGCGAGGCGGACATTCTGGACGCCCTGGCCGCCTATATGCCAATGGCCCCGGAGACGGCGCAGAAAGAGGCCGGCGAGCTCCTGAAACAACTGCCCTCGCCTTACGGTCTTTCCGGGGAAGGGAACGCAGAGGTTGGTGAAGGCGGCGAGGCAGCCGTCTGCTCCGCCTCAACCCCTTGCTGGCCGACCTTCTGATCCACCTCGTCATCAGCCATCACGGCAGTGGGTGCCCACTCGTCCCGCCGGTTGAAGACAACACTCTTGGGATCGTGGGGCCTCCGATTTTGCAGAAGGCCCGGGGCGGAGGGGATCAAGCAGCGAACATACTCGGTTCTTACAGAACTATTATACGATCAATATATTGTGCTAGTATGCTAGTATGATTGCAGGCTAGGGCTAGGGATGAAAGTAATTTGCTAACATAGTAATTTGCTAACATAGTATATTAGTATTATGATACAGTGTTAGAATGCAAGTCGTTGCACTGGTTTCCCAGAAAGGCGGGACAGGGAAGACGACCCTCGCGGCTGGCCTCGCCGTCTCCGGCGAACGCGCCGGCTTATCGACCGTGCTCGTCGACCTCGACCCGCAGGCCTCCGCCGCAAAGTGGGGCGATCTACGCGACGCCGAGACCCCTGTCGTCACCACTGCTCCGGCCACCCGGATCGCCCGGGTGCTTGATGCCTCGCGAGCCGCTGGCGCTGCCCTCGCGATTCTTGACACCGCCCCGCACAGCGCCGAGGCCGCCCTAGCCGCCGCACGTGCGTCCGGACTTGTCCTGATCCCGTGTCGCGCCAGCACGGCCGACCTGCACGCGATTGCGGCGAGTGTGGACTTGGTCCGCATCGCCGGCGCACGCGCCGCCGCCGTTCTCAACGCCGCGCCCGTCCAAGGCCCACTCGCCGATGAAGCACTGGCCGCGCTTGCAGGCTACGACCTCGCAGCCGCGCCTGTAGTGATGCACCAGCGCATCGCCCACGTGTACGCCTTTACGGTTGGGCTCACCGCGGCCGAACTTGAACCCGCCGGCAAGGCCTCCGCCGAACTGGACGCCCTCTATCGCTTCGTGATGCACACCCTTACAGGAGACACCCCATGAACCGTCGCAAAAACCTTGCCGACGCCGTGCACGGTGCGGCACACCCCCCCGCTTTCGTGCCAGAACGCACTGGCGCGGCCGCCAGCCGTGCAGGAAAACGCGGCGTGCTCATCCACGTGGAGCCCGAGACACTCAAGCGACTCAAACGACTCGGGCTCGAACAGGATCGAACCCTTCAGGCGCTCGGGCTTGAAGCCCTCGACACGCTACTTGAGAAGTACGAGAATCCCCAATGAGAATCCACGACGCCGATGGAGTTCAGCGTCCACCGTCTCGGCGCCCCAACGAGGCGTGGGTTGTGCGCGTCCCTGATGGAACTTACGAGCTTCCACCTTATGGATATGTAATGGCGATTTAGATTCCTCGCCCATACGCCTGGTGGCGGGCCGGTCATACTCAACGGGAGATCGGCGATTTTTTGGAGCTGTCCAAGATGCGAATATCCCAAATCGTCAAGCGCGACAAAGACCTTCCAACCCCGAAGGTATTGCGTCCGTTGCCCCGCCTGTGGAAAGCCGATCCCCTCGCCTCGGCCTTCGGCGGCGTCATTGAACCCCGCAAACCGCCCCGACCGGAGCCCGAAAACCCTGTCCAGTTCGTGTGCGGCTGCAATTTCGGCCTCCTCATGCGCACCCTCTTCGGTGCGGGCACTCCGAGGGGTATGAGGGAGGCGTTTTTCCTCATTTCGTCTCTCATCACTCAGGTTTTCGCGCCTTGGCGCGCTTTGTCGCCGCCCGTGGTTCAACTCTCGGGCACTGCTCGATTTTCGTCGCCATTGGCGGCAACTCGCACCACGAATCTCAGGCCACCCCAAATCTTCCCAAACGGGGCTTTAGCCACGGGCTGCTAGCGGAAGAGGTCAACGGGCAGGACTGACCGGCGATTGCCTGCCTGACATCATGCTCTTCCCCGGTCTCCCTGAATTGGGATGGGAAGACCACTACTATATGTCTGTGAGGGAGATCCCAACGGAGACTTTAAGAGATGGGCCGGCAAGGGGAAAGGGTTACCGATGGAAGGGGTCTTCTCGGCATGGGAAAGCTATCTGGAGAAAATATCCAAGGGCAGCCCGGGCGATGTTTCCAAGCCGAACGCGCGCGTGTCCTCCCCTTCAAGCCGTGACACCGTGTCATGTGTTTCCCGACCCTGGACGCAACCCGGATTGATAGCAGCGACGATCTCGAAAAGCGGCGAATCAGACCACGGCGCGGTAGACGGCGAAGGGATGCAGCAATTTGAGTTTTCTCTTCCGTGTAGTACCGGGGACGGAATCGCGGGCCGAGGTGCAAGCCGAGGCGGTGCGACGGACATTGACCAACCATCGCCTTTCCAAGTCTCGCTTTGTTGCCGGACTCCAGTGCCACAAGCTCCTCTGGTGGCGCGTTCACGAGCCCGAAGCCCCCGAGCTCCAGCCTGACAAGGTCCTCCAAGACCTGTTCAGCCAGGGCAAGCACGTCGGGCGGGTCGCGACTGAACCCCGTGGTCCGGCTTCCGCTGGATACCTACCGGCGCCGGTTAGGAAATGTCGAAACGTGAGGGCCCTTGGCGAAACGGGCTGTTAAACAACGCGGAGCGAAAAATGGAGAATCGGAGAATCCGTAACCAAAATCGCGGGTCCCCACGTGCAACCCCCCTGGTTGCACGCGCTACCCCAAGTTGAATTCTCGAACTGGAGAATCGAGGAGCATGTAGGAAGGGGCGTAACTCCTTGAGAACACGCCAGATACGACGAGGCCCCGAAGGGGTCACCCTCCGGGGCCTCCCGTTAACTAACGAGTCGCCTAGGTTGGCGGTCGAAAAAATGGCTCCCCTTGCGCAACCCTCTTCATAACCACTCACCGTTTGGCCCGGGAGAATAAGTCCTTCTGTGACAGTGACTTACGGAAATACAGCCATTCGCGAGAGGCGGAAGCGCGGTTGTCGCCGATTTCCCTTTTTTCGATCCAGCAATTTCGAGGCGGAAGCGTTGTTAATGACATTTCCGCCCTACGGTCAGAATAGCTCCCTCTCCGGCCTCGAGACCAGGATATCCGGATCATCGTTCCCTCACTCCTGCGCACCCACTTGCGAAGCGTCTCCGCAGTACAGCCTATCTTGGTCGCGATCGAGCTGATCGCCGCCCACTGAGAGTCGTACTCGCTCTCATGGTCGAATACCATCCGAACCGCCCGCTCGCGTACCTCGGGGGAATACCTGTGTCGTTGTGCTATGACTCCAATCCTCTCAAGAAAAGGAGTCTCCGGCAAGTCCGTGGAGATTCAAGCGGAAGTTCCCCGGCGAGTTCAGGCGTCGCGTGGTCGAGCCCGGGAGCGAAATGAAGGGGTCTGCTGCTGCGCCGACGATCGTCAAGATCGACTTCGGCGACGAGGACGAGGAGGGGAAGGCAAGGGGGACGAATGGAACGGTGGGACGCAAGACAAGGCTGACATCCGGCGACCGCCGAAGTTGGCGGATTCTCGCCGATAGCTCCAGCCCGCGATGCGCAGGTAGCGAAGTCACACGTCAAAAACCGGGTTGAGAAGAGGGGATGTAGAAAGGATGGTCATCTGGAAGGTAAGAGGTTACATTCTGTGAGTGATCGTCCGCTTCCGGCACAAGGGTCTCCAGCTTCTCTACGCGAAGGGGGAGCGGCGGCGGGTGCCGCCAGCATACGCTGCTAAAATCGAGCGTATTCTAGCTCGTCTCGACGAGGCGGTGATGCCCACGAACATGGATCTGCCGGGCTTCCGGCTACATCCGTTAAAAGGCGATCTTGCCGGGTACTGGTCGGTCAGCGTGTCCGACAACTGGCGCATCGTTTTCTGCTTCGAGGGCGCGCATGCCAGCGACGTGGACCTGGTCGACTACCACTGAAGGAGGGTCGTGATATGCCGATGAAGAACCCGCCCCATCCGGGCCTGTCCGTCCGTCACGACTGCCTGGAGCCGCTGGGGCTCAGCGTGACGGAAGCCGCACAGAAGCTTGGGGTCAGCCGCAAGCAGTTGTCCGATGTCGTGAATGGCCATTCGGGGATCTCGCCGGAGATGGCAATCCGCCTGGACAAGGCGTTCGGAGGGGATGCGAACACGTGGTACCGGTTGCAGGCGGCCTACGATCTAGCCCAAGCGATGAAACAAGCGGACCGGATCAAGGTCGAGCGGCTGTCTTTGGTGTAGAACAGGGCATGAGTGAAACATTTGACGTAACCGTTCACTTCCCTGGCTGGTGGGGCTGGGGAGCAATGGTCACAGGAGAAGTTACCGAATGGCGGAATTGGTTCGGGGCAGCAACGAGAGTGCCGGTTGGTTCCCCAAAGCGGCGTGACAGGCCATCGTGAAGTAGTCGAGGACGTTGTGCTGCTGCTGGCGCAGTGCCCTGTTCAGCCGCGTTGTTCGTCGGCTCGACATCTTTCCTGCGCGCGAAGGCTCGAGATCGAGCAAATTGTCGCAGGTAACCGCCGTCTGGGCGTCCGCAGCTGCCGCCCAGACAACAAGCAAAAACGAAATCGATGGCGCAGAGCGCTGACATAGATCTGGAAACTGGACCGCTGCAAGGGTGCCATCGCAGACCCGATGCCACCAAGTAAACAGCTGCTCGGTATGCTCCAACAGGTGTTGGCCGACGCGGGCGGCCTTTCCGCCTCGGGCCACAAAGTCCTCGAAGGTGCGTTGCAGGTGAACCCGGCACACTTGCCGACGTCGAGGCGGCAGATGCCTGTAGACCGAAAACCGATCGGAGCCGACGATCGCCATGCTGTCGTCGCCGAGCAACTCATCGACCTCCTCCCGGCTACGGCTTGGGCGAATGGCGAGCACCGAGACGCCCGCCGTCACCGCCGTCCACAACCAGGCCTTGGCACAGCGTTGGCGCCAGCCAACAGGCTGACCCAGGCCTGCACGCTGGGCCCGAAGGTGCGGCGCGACACCCCCTCGGGCCAGCAGGCTTCAGTGAGCAGGTTGAAGTGACGACAACGCAAGGTATGCAGCTGATACTCGATGACCTGAGCCCGCACCGGAGGGATGACGATCTCCTGGTGACGCTGCGGATGGGGGTGGTGGCCCGTCAGCGTCTGACCGCATCGTGGCAGGTGCCTGGGCTTGATCGCTACCCGCTTGTCCACCTGCTCGGCCGACACCAATGAGCGGCTGTGGCCTTCGTGCCCCGGCTGCCCTCCCGGCAAGCGCCCCGAGGATCGGCGCTTGCCGGACGAGTCGGTGTGTCGCGGGTAGCAAGACTGAACGGGAGATCCGTTGCCTGAAACGCTACGTCACCAGAGAACTCTTCAAGGTCCTCGAAAAACCGCCTGACACCTGCATTAGGGGCTTCCTCTCAAGAAATTCAAGAATCAAGGCATCCAGTCTCCGGAAACCCGGGGCGGTTCATCTATCGTAAGCGTATAATAACTCTGTGTTGGGGGTATCCATTTAACCGGAGTTACCATATGTTCAGTGCATGGCGTATCCTCGCGCTGGCAAGCACTACCCGGGCTCGGTTGGCGAGTTTCAAGCCTGGTTTCGAACCGATGCGGACTGCCTGGACTACCTCGAATGGCTGCGGTGGCCCGACGGCTTCGTCTGTCCGAGTTGCGGCCACGAAGGCGGTTGGCGCTTGGGCGATGGCCGCTTCATGTGTCCGGCGTGTTCGACACGCAGTTCGGTGACGGCCGGTACGATCTTCGATCGGACGCGGACACCCTTGACGATATGGTACACCGCCTGCTGGCTGTTCGCCACCGGTAAAGACGGGATCTCGGCGTTGAGCTTGAAGCGAGTACTGGAGATCAGCTCCTACCAGACGGCCTGGGCCATGCTGCACCGCCTGCGGTCGGTGTTGGTACGTCCCGGTCGGGATCTGCTGAGCGGGACGGTACAGGTGGACGAGACCTACATCGGCGGCGCCGAGCCTGGGCTGGCCGGTGGCCGCGCTAGGGGCAAGAAGGTGCTGACCGGTATCGCAGTTGAGGTTCATGAGCCGAGAGGATTGGGGCGGTGCCGCATGTCGCCACTGGCCGATGCCTCTGCCGAGACCTTGCACGCGTTCGTGATGGATCACGTCGAGCCGGGCTCGACGATCATCACCGACGGGTGGCCCGCTTATCAGGGACTGGCTCAGCTCGGCTACGAGCACGATCGGCGCAGCCAGGGCGCGGCCCGCGCTCGGGGCGATGATCCCAACAAGCTGTTGCCCGCCGTGCACCGCGTTGTCTCACTGGCCAAGCGGTGGCTGCTGGGAACGCATCAAGGGGCCGCCGACAGTACCCACATGAGCCACTACCTCAACGAGTTCGTGTTCCGCTTCAATCGCCGCCGCTCCCGCAGCCGCGGCATGGTGTTTTATCGCGTGCTCGAGCTGGCCGTGGCCCACGAGCCGATGCGTTTCCAGGATCTCATTGCCAGCCGACGGCCGAGGAAGCTGCCCCCCGAGCCTGGAACGCCCAGGGGCAAACCGGCCGTGGCGGTCGGCGGCCGAACACTGATGGGGGTCGCAACGCACTCCGGTTAAATGGATACCCCCAACTCTGTGTTTTATCCAATTTCTTGCGGACATTGGAGTACCTCATGAAGTGTCCGACTTGCCTTCTTGATGACACTCCCCCTCCCGAAGACCAGCTCGCGTTTCACGGAGAGGGCTCTCACGAACGCGTCGCGCGAGCGATGGCTGATCTCATCCAGTCATTCGAACCGGGCGGAAAACTGATCGGACTGGAAGGCGGATGGGGTTCAGGAAAGACTACCGTCATCAATCTCATGCGCAAGCACCTGGATTCCGTGCCGGACACGACGCTATTTGCCTTCGACGCCTGGGCACACGAGCGAGACCCCCTGCGCCGCAGCTTCCTTGAATCTCTTATCCGCCATTTTCAAAAGATCCAGTGGGTTGAGGAGGAGCGCTGGAACAATGTCCTGGAGAGGCTTTCCAACCGGCGAAGAGTGACGACGACGCGCACAGTCCCGCACACAACTACGTTTGGAAAGTTTCTGATTTTTTCAGCACTGCTAGTCCCTCTAGGCACCGCCCTTGTGGCAGGTTCATTTCAGCGCGGAGTCACATTTGACACATCGCTCCCGATCAATTGGTCGTTTGTCATCGGAGTACTCTTATCCATTGCGCCTTTCTTTGTAGTCCTCGGAAAACTCGTCTGGACCACGACAATTCGCTCCAGAACAACAGCGCATCGCGACTCGCACGACACGGAATGGGCTCTGCTGACAGGCAATGCCATCAGCGAAACCAATCAGGACACCACGGAGACGCCAGAGCCCACTTCCATTGAATTCGAGGACGAGTTCCGAAGCCTGATGGAAGCTGCGCTGTCGGAATCCGAATCCAGAAAGGCCGTCCTTGTGGTAGATAATCTGGACCGGGTGGGTCCTGTAGACGCCTTAAGCATATGGTCCACGCTCCAGACGTTCCTGCAGGACCGCAGCACCGAGGTTCAAGGGTGGTTCAGGAAGATTTGGATAATTGTGCCGTACGACAAGTCTGGGTTGCGCCGCCTCTGGACCGCTCGAGGAGCCGACTCCGCAGCGGGTGACAGCAACTCGTCGGATGGCATCGCCGAATCCTTCATTGACAAGAGCTTTCAGATTCGGTTTGAGGTCCCTCCACCTGTTCTGTCCAACTGGAAGCTTTACCTCTCGAAGCTCGTGACCGACGCGCTGCCGCAGCACGCGGAAGACGCGCACGACTTTTACCGCGTTTACAACCATTGTGTAGCCAAACAAACCGGCCCACCGACTCCTCGGGAACTCAAGCTCTACGTTAATCAGATTGGAGCCCTGCATCGCCAGTGGGAACATCAATTCCCAGTTAACCATCTTGCTTACTACGCAGCTCTTCAACGTAGGCATCAGACAAACCAGGAAATACGCGAGGCGTTACTGAGTGGGAATGTCCCGGACCGATCTCTCGTAGCGCTACTCTCGCCTAATCTCCGCGCCACCCTTGCCGGTCTTCTCTTCAACGTAGAGGCAAGTGTCGGGGAGCAACTGCTGCTGAGCGAGCCCATTTATAAATCCCTGGCTGAGAACGATATCCCCGCCTTAAAGCAACTGGAAATGGTTCACCAGAGCGGATTTTGGGCAGTACTAGAGGACATGATCGAGTCGCGTATTAGGGAAGAAGGTTCGGCCGTTATCTGTCCCGCAGCCCAGTGCTTGAAAAATTCCGAACTGCTTAGAGACGGCAGCAAACAGGACGTGCGGGACACCATCCACGCATTTGCGGAGACAGCGGGAGACGTCGAGTCTTGGTCCCCGCTTACAGAGCAGACGGTTTCCGGGATCTCCGCTGCATGCAGCATCGTCAAAAACGCTGAATTCTCGGACAAAGTGCTCAACTCGGTCCGAAGCACCCTGGAAGAAGTCGCGGATAAGAGCGAAGAGCCGAGACCGGAAACGGACACGCTCATCACGCCGCTAACCGGGCTCGCTAGTCAGATTCGAGAACTGGGCCACGACCAGGCGTTTTCGGCCCCATTCACTCTCCCTGCGACGGCAAACGAATGGGTAGAGCACTGTGCGAGGATCGCGAAGCAAGACGAGTGGGTATGGGCCCTTTTCCAGCCTAACGTGCAGTTCGCCGAGATCGCATCGTTCTTGAACGAGAGAATCACCACCGGCGAAATCTCCGAAGCCGTCCTCTCCGCCGTGAAGGTTACGAACAGTAGCGGGATTGCGGACAACTGGGATGCCCTGGTGCTAGCATTGGAGCAGAGACTCGACAGGGGCCAAGGCGTGAACGCAGAGGAGGGGGCTCTGTTGCTTCGCGCGCTGGCACTACTTAAGCGATACCAACCGTCCGAAGCACAAGCGGCTTCCGACCGACTGCCGGGCCATCTCCTTCATCTTTTCTATCAAGCACAACAGGAAGATCATCTCGCTTGCAGAGCGTGGTGCCTTGTCACCTTTCTGCAAGAACGACCGGATGCGAAGAAGCCGCGCGCAGTCGGGAATTCAGACCCGGGACATGCCGAACTCGAAGGAATACTCGCCGCAGGCGCCCCGGATTTGGCAGAGAAAGTTGTCGGAATTCTCACCGATCTTGATGAGACCACACTCTTGTTTTCGGTCGTGGACGCACGCGACAAGTACGAGCCGTTCCTCATTGAGTGCCTTCGCTTGGTAGCCGACTCGAAAGACCCTCTCCGGCTCTACTCCCCGGATGAGACAATCAACAGATGGTGCGACCTGAGTAAAAACTTTTTGGAAGAAGCCGCGCCCGACAGGTTCTCCAACCTAATCCAAAAACTCTGCGCAGATACAGATCTGGTCGCGCAACTGCAACAACGTGGATTTGACGCGGAAGATTCTGGCCTCTACTTGGAAGTCCTCCAGGCAGACCCGGAACAAGAATTCGCTGCATTCTGTAGGGCCGGTCTCGAAGAACTGGACAGGACGGCATGGGCGTCGGCGCTGAAGGAAGAAGGTTATATTCTGAACTTGCTGATCGCGCTCCAGGAACGCAACGCGGAGGTCTCGTTGAAGTCGCCGTATCAGGATGCCCTCGCAGACTACGCCGACACCCTGTTATCTGGCAGCGGAGAACCCTCGCAGGACCTTATAGGCCAGCGAACTCTTGTGCTCTCTCCTCTCAATGAGAGTTCACGCCATATTCTCCATGCCCGACTCCGTGATGCGGTAATTGAAAGAGGCGTCGAGAATGCTGACGGCTTCTTCCAGATGTTCGGCGACGAGATTGCTAAGGCGAGTCTGCGAAAGGCTGAGCAGGACGTTGTTGCCAAGCTGTTCTCGGCAGTTGTGCGAGAACGCGTGGTGTGTGGGTTAGAGTGGCTGCATAGTGTCCTGAAGAATGACCCCACTCTTCTTGAAGCCTTCCCGGACCGGGATGCCGTGACAGATTTCAAGGAACGCGTCCAAGGGGAGATTTCCAAGAAAATCGAGGAACTTGACCAGGCAGAAGAGTTGATTAGAAAAATCGCCGATATCCTCCGCATTGAGCCACTGCCGCCCCAACCGCCATCTGAAGAAGTACGCGCCCGCCCGGATAGCAAGGAGGACCCTACGGCTTGATGCCTAAGAGAAGGGCACGTAGGCCTTCAGGTCTCGCAACGCCCGCTTGCGCTTGGGTTTCTTGCACAGCCAGAACGAACGCATGAGCGGAATCTCCGCCCCGCCAACGCGGTCCATGAGTTCCTTAAGGTCCTCCCACTCGGACCAGGAACGATCGGCTGCGTCCATCATGGTCTTGTGTCTCCCGACTCTCCAAGCGGAGCATCGTTCCTGGATCTTTATCGATCTTGAACAACTGTTTACCGACCGGTACCGGCCACCATACGTTGAACAACGCCGCGATGGCTTCCTTGTAGCCTAGCTTCTCGACCAAACCCACTGCACGCTTGGGCGAATCCCCCTCGGTCCACTTCTCATGAAACAGCCGGAGATTCCCCTGTGGCGCACCGCCGGACGGTAACCGCCGAAGGAGGTCGAAACCGTCGTAAAGGTAGTCCACCAGCACGCTGAACCTATCCTCCCTTACCTGATTCATTTTTCCCCACCAGGCAGGTGACGTCCCCAATCTCGACTTCGGTCGAGTCCTGGATACTCCGAAATTCGGTAACCCGGGCTTTTGTAAGTCTGGCTCGTCAGTAGAATTCGTGGGTGAATTGTGGCTCGGGTAGGTCGCCGAGTTGATGGAATGAAGCGATTTGGAGGGCATTGAAGGTGCGGAATCCGAATGCTTTTCTCACCGTCAGATTCCATTTCAGGTTCAGGCCCTCGACAATGCCGTTGTTGAACTGCTTGTTGGCCCTGAACCAATTGAGGATGAGCTCTCGATGACGATTGCCGAATGTGGTCGCTTGCCTCCTCTAAAACTGCAGGATCGGGTTTGAATGCCGCAAGCTTGGTGACGAATGATTTGGCCGCGTCGCGCTCTTTGTCAGTGCTTGGCGCAGGAACGAGCGCCGCGTAGATGGCGGCGCGACACGCGGTTGTTGGGCGGCGGGCCGCCCTTGCGCAACCCTCTTCATAACCACTCACCGCTTGGCTCTGGAGAATAAACCCTTATATTTGAAGGACTTAGGAAATTCTGGCCGCTCCGAAAAGGCGGAAGCGCGGTTGTCGCCGATTTCCTCTTTTCCGACCCGGCAAATTCGAGGCGGAAGCGTTGTCAATGACATTTCCGCCCTTCAGGTCAAAAAAGTGCCTGTCGAGACATGGCGACCAGGATATCCGGATCGTCATTCTCGACACTATTAATCCTGGTGCTGACGGCGCGCCGCTCGTAGGGGCCGGACCAACCCGCTGCGGACGTCGGTCCAGGTCCATTCGAAGCGCGCCCCTGGGGTTCCGGGAACGGCGCTCCGTTCAGCAGGGGGGGAAAGCAGCACAACCGGTACCACTTGGTCACAAACGCCGGTGCCCGACGCAGAGATAGAGGGAACCGGCGTAGAACTCCTCGTAGAGGACCTCGTCCAGGTACCGCCTGACCGACTTCCAGGGTGTCCGCTCGGCGTAGTCATGACTGACGCCAAAGGGACGAGTGAGCCAGGCGCCTAACCGGATCATCCACTCTGGCAACGTCTCCGGTCTCTTCATCTCGAAGATGACCAAGTGTCCTCCCGGACGCAGAGCGTCCGCCGCTCGCCGGATGACTCCGTCGTAGTAGTCATCGAACATGGTTATCGCGAACGTGGACAGCACGCTTCCTATGTTCAGGGGGTCTTATCATCTCCAGAAGCTTCGTATGTGCGTCTCCATCGCGTCGCTAGCCACGACCAACTAGTAACCTCCCCTATAGAGAGGCTCTGTAAATCGTAGGCGATAGCCGGACGTGTTGCTCCAGTGGCGGCTCCAGTCGGTAAGCCCGTGCTTGCCGCCTGAAATCGTATAGCCTGACGATCCTGAAGACATCGGGTCGTTCTTTGGAAACGCACAGTTCGTTGTCGGTGATGAAAAACGGAGTTGTCCTAGGACCATTTGTCGTCTTGATCTCCAACCAGCGCTCTCGGTTAGCCTTATCGCCAATGCCGTCGAAGGACAGGATGTCGAAGCCGTAACCGTCGCCATCGTCCCGGGCGACCCAGCGGACGCGGCCGGAAAGGTCATTCCGGCCAAGCCCATCGAGCCAGCGCTTTTCCACCTCGAAAACGAGCGCTTCGCCCGCTTTTCCGAGATCCCGATTCCGGGCATCCCTCTCGGCCGGCGGTTCGAATCTGCGGAGAATAGGACGAATGTCCTCCGGGATATCCTGCTCCGCAGTCTCGCGTCGCGGTGGTGCATCATCGAAGACCAGACCCGGCCCTACAACAGGGTCCAAAGATTCGTGCCTTAGCCCAAGGGCTTCCGCGGTCAGGAGTGCGTGAAGATCGCGATCCTTGCCGAGGCGGGCCTCAACCGCCTCGAACAGCGCCTTCTGGTAGTTTCTATACGGTTTGTAACCGTCTATGTAGGGAAGACCGAGTACGGCCATGACTGCACTGATATTCATGTGCTTGCGCTCAATTGATCCCTCTGAACGGCCAATGGTGTCCATGAGCGCGCGTCGATGCTCGGACTTGATGAAAACACGGCCTGCCTGCTCATGCCCAAGCATCTCTAGGTAATCTTCGACGATAGCATCGATTTCGTTGTCGGACCAGTTCCGCGCCATAGGCTATCAGACAGTGCTTGCCTTGATGTCGTGACAGGCGTCGTCGATGAGCCCGGCGAGTTTCGGCGTCTCGGGCGGCAGCTCACGGCTTGAAATCATTCATCGGTCTCTGTTCGCACCGCCGCCACGATTCTCTCGATACTGTCCTCAAAGTCCCGTTCCAGGTCATGCTGCCACAGACGAATTACCGTCCATCCCATTTGGCGGAGCAGACTGTGGTTTTCGGCGTCCCTCTCGCGGTTTTTGGATATTTTCGTTTTCCAAAAATCCGCGACCTTGTGTTCCCAGGTTGTGAACCTGTAGCCGTGCCAAAAGTCGCCATCCACAAAAACGGCCACTTTAGACTTCGTAAAAACGACGTCAGGCTTGCCCGGCAATTCTTTGAGGTGTTTACGAAACCTGAAGCCCCGCTTGTGAAGTGCTGAACGGACGAGGGTTTCCGGTCCCGTATCCTTCCCCTTGATGCGGGACATGCAATAGCTTCTCTGCTCAGGAGTCAGGTTATCCGGCATACCGTCACGGCCCCTCGTACAGGCTGAACGCTCCGGCCATTTCCCTGCGGCCCGGCAGATGGAGCTCAGGCGGAACCGTAGTCAAAACACCGAAACTCTGAGGTGTGCGAGGACATATTGATCTGAAATCGCATCCCGTGCATTTGTCTGGATGTGGCCGCATGGGGAAATCCGACTGGAGAATACCCGTCACCGCCCATTCAATATTGGCGAGAGCGGCGTCCACTGCTCCCTCGGAAATCGGAACCTCGACACGTTGGTTGTCCTTCAGGAGATGCACGGTGCCTGTCCTGGCATTCTGGCCTAACACCTGATCCGCCGCTCTAACATACAGCTGCACCTGCAAGGCGAGTTCGGTCCATTCGAGGTCATCATTAGCGGCAGGTTGTTTTCCACCTTCGACTGCCTTGAAGTCGATGATCTCCGCCCGAAGGATGTTTCCCTTTTCGTCCTCACGGAGAAGAAGGTCGATGGAACCGGATATGACACAATTGGATGCCGGAATCTCAAAGACCGCTTCCACCTGCCGCTCCCGCTCAAAATCACCCCCGAAAATCGCCACATAATCTTTAGCTATCTCCACGGCCCGGTTCCTGGAGTTCTCAAAAGCACCCGGACGATTCACGGGATCGCCGCTTTGGGGGACGTGCTTCAAATGGAATGTGTCCAAAACCACCGGTTTGACCTGGTCGGATTCCGGCGGTGCGTCCGGGTGAAGTTCATGGAGCTTCTGGATTAACGTGTGTACTGTTTTTCCGTAACCAAACATCTCCGGGACGACTGGATTGAGTCCGTACCTCTCCCGGAACTGGTAGCTTTTCGGGCACTGGAGATAATATCTGATCTCCGTGAAGCTTGTCGGGTAGTCCGCATCCTCGAGTCTCCTGCGGGGCGGGGAATGTGCAAGCCCGTTTGGCAGGCCTCCGGGGTCTTGGTCGACGTCCGGATGGGCTGCGAGGTGTAAAGCAAAGGGCGATTGACGGGCCGGTTTCCTCGCCAGCGGCAGACTCTCCGCGCCGCTTACATATAGATATCGCTCGGCGCGTGTCGAAGCTGTATAGAAAAGTCTGATTTCCTCATCGTGAGTGCTCCGATAAGCACCTCGATTGATCGCTGGCATCATGACTCCCTGGGGCAACCATCCAGAGTAGCTGCTCCTCTTCCTGGGGAATCGGTGTGCTTCCACATCCACGACGAATACGCACGGGAACTCGAGCCCCTTCATTTTGTGGACCGTGGATACCGTCACTGCGTCCGGTCGTTGAAGGACATCGTCCGTGGATACGTCATATCCTGTGTCTGCGGCGTTTTGGAGGAAGTTGAGCACCTCGGCGAATCGTTGTCGCGAGTCGACGCTCATGTAAACGGTTTCGACATCCAGAATCATCCGGCTGAACAACCCGATGTCCCGCATAATGTCATCACTGAAGTTCGTTCGCGCGACATTGAATGCCTCCAACAGGTCGTAGACGAGCTGCTGCGGGTATAGCCGAATTCTCGTCGAACCGTGGGGACGGTGTATCTGACGACTCCAGTCGGTGAGAACCTGGGCTAATGCATTGAAATCAGCGTGCAGGTAGGCGGGCAAGACTTCGGTGTTGAAATGTTGCCACACGGTATTCCGGTCAAGCGGGGTGTTCCGCAGGAGCTCGAAGGTGTCGCGCAGGACGGCCGTTTGAGGTCGGTCGAAGGGACCGCCGCCTGCTTCAAGACTGAAAGGAATACCCATGCCGTCCAGAGCTGCCGTGAACGCAGTATGCCTGGAGGTATCGTCTTGCTCGGGCTGTCGGGTCGACCGCATCAGTACGGCAAAATCAGCGGGAGTTAATCCGCGGACGCTTCCGTTATCGTCGTATGCCGTTTCAAGCAGGTCACTGATTCGGTGGGCGACCCATTCGGCTTCCGCCGCGCGGTCGGAAAACCACAACACCCTGAAATCCTGGGGCGACCGATTCACGAAGGCCCTGGGGTTTTTCGTAATTCTGCTGGGCCCGAGGGTTGCAGCGGCGAAGGCATCCGAGGCCTGCACAATCGGCTCTGTGCTCCGAAAGTTCTGCGATAGAGTATGTACACTGCAGGCGGTATATCGATGCTGGAACTCGAGAATGTTGCTTACGTCAGCTCCCCTCCAAGCATAGATCGATTGATCGTCGTCTCCGACCACGAAAAGGGTATCCAATCGTTGGTGAAGAAGACGGATCAACTCTTCCTGGCAAGGATTCACGTCTTGGTATTCGTCCACCATTAGATGCCGTAACAACCCGACTCCGTTGTCCAATCCAGGGGCATTGTTCCGGATCGCTTCGACTACGTTTCGAATCATCAAAGAAAAGTCTAAGTACTGATCCTCCTGAAGGCCGTATCGAACGCGCCCAAGTAATTCGCCGACATCTGGGTCCTCCGCCGAAACCGCGGCGAATTCGAGCAATTCGTCGTTAGCCGTTTTCCAGGCCTCCGCTACCTGTCTGATAGTGTCAAAATAGCTTCGACCCTTTGCGCGGGGGCGAAAGTTCTGGAGTCCCAGCTGGGAGTAGCGTGAAATCAAGTAGAGCTTCAGCCGGTTTTCATCAAGCACATCGTATTGGCGGTAGGTGGCATCCATGTTTCCCAGGACGCGCTGACAGTAAGCATGGATGGTCCCTATATACATAGCCCCCATGACCGTGGGATCTAATCCAGCAGCCGGCAATGCTTGTGACACGCGGCGCTTGATTGACTCGCCCGCCTTTTCCGTGAATGTGAACGCTACGATCCCTTCCGGAGCCTCATCTTCCGCAAGAAGTCTGGCGATTCGATACGCGAGTGTCCTCGACTTACCCGATCCGGCGCACGCCAGACATAGCACTTCACGTACAGGATCAGCGGCAGCTGCGTATTGATCCTCCGTCAGTTCATTCTGCAGGACATGGTCAATGCTCATTGTTTACAAAGGCCTCTTCACGGTGACCGTCTCCGACGGTTGGGCTGAAGGATGTTTCTGATCGATGTAGCGTGTGCAGTTATAAAGGGCGGCGGCAGCGCGTTCCCGATCATCAAGGCGATGGCGGACTTGTTGTCGGTCGTTGGGAACTTGTACCGGCGCGGAAATCCCTGCAGCAACGCCGCCTCCCGCATAGTGATCGCACGGTCCTCTTCGGGATGAAGGAACCTGCCTTTGGATGGATTGAAACATCCACTCGTGATCGTCGGTGACACATCACGCCAGGACATGCGGCCGTATACGTCGTTGAAACCATCACAGCGCTTGTGGCAGTCGAGTTGATCCTCCTCGGGAAGGTCTTTACGGCTTCCGCCGTCTTTTGGAATCCGTCGGATCAGCTCCATGACGCGCGGTGAGCGCTGTTCTGGAATGTTATGAACCGGATCATTGCTTTCGCCCGCCTTGGGCAGACCACCGATGGCGTCCTCAACCGTTTTCAATTTGCGAGCACGTACCGCGAATGGAATCAGCATCCGGAGACCTGCGAGATAAATCAATCTCCGCCGGCGTTGTGGCACGCCGTATGCAGCGGCATCAAGGATACGGTGGTCGCCCAAATATCCGATTTTCCGCATCTGCTTGCAGAAAGCCTCGAATCTCCCGTCCGCAGCCAGTCCGGGGACGTTCTCCATCATTACGGTCCGAGGGCGCAGTTCCTCCACGAACCGCAGGAATTCAAGCAATAGGTCGTTGCGCGGGTCGTTAACCACAAAGGCTCCGTTCAAGGTTCGCATCGTCGAAAAGCCCTGGCACGGAGGACAACCGGTGAGGAGATCGAGATCGCCCTTCGACAGTCCTAATGTCGATTTAACTTCAGCCGTTTTCAGATCCCTGATATCGGTCTCCCAGACCGCGACATCCTTATGGTTGGCCTGGTACGTTTTGATGGACAGCGGGGCGACGTCAACGGCGCCGAGTACGTCAAACCCGGCACTTTTGAGCCCGACGGTCAGGCCCCCACATCCAGAAAAGAGGTCAACAGCCGTGGGCTTGCCGAGCCCTTTCTCTGGGGTGTTCACTGTTCTACGTTTCATCGCAAGCACCTCCTATGGGAAAGGGGCGCACTGAGCCATGCGCATTTCGGAGGTTACTTACCGGCGCCCGGGTCAACCCGCTGGCTGCAGAGGCGGAAACGGAGCGAAATGCCTCGCTATGGATATCGCTTATGGGACTGATTTTCACTCCCTCGCAGTCTCGAAAATTCAAGTTTGGGTTCACCTTAGTGAAATTCAGGAGCGCGATGGGCCATCACACTGCGGCCAAGGCCACGCCTTGTCGCGGCTGGTTCAGAAAATGTCCAAAGACCATGAGCGCGTCAACGCGGCGAGTTGGTTCCCATCGGTGAAGTTATCGCCGATCAGGCCGAGGCAGAGAGATGAAGGATGGGACCAGGAAGGGAATGGAACGCCCTCCTCGGCGGTGCATTGCAAGCGAAGCCCGGCAGCCGGGCCGGAACCCGGAGAGATCGGCCGGCTGCTGCGGCGCCCGGGGCTGTACAGATTCGCACCTGTCGGCTTGGTGGAAAGCGGTGCGGGTGGATTTGGGGATTCGCCGCAGCACGTTCTACGGCTGGTACCCGACGGTTCAAGGACAGGGGTGTGGCGGGACTGGCCGACCAGCACGGTTCGCCAGCGCGTCGTCGACAAGGCGGATGAGGTGCGAAGGGAAGCGTCATGACCGTTGACTCCAAGGGCCACGGGCTCTTCATCGTCGACAACAGTGTCTCCGGCTGGACCGGGCTCCGGTACTTGGAGGAGTGGTCCAGCATCGCGAAGGCGTTCGACATCGCGACCGGATACTTCGAGATCGGCGCTCTGCTCACCCTCGACGGCAAATGGCAGGGGCTCGACAAGGTCCGGATCCTGATGGGCACGGAGACTACCCACTGGACTCGGAAGGCCATTCTCGGAGCGGTCCGGGCGCAGGCGCTCGACCGGCTCGACGAAAGCATCGAGGAGGACAAGGAGCCGAACCCCTTTCTGCACGGGGTCCCTGCGATCCTCGACGCGCTCCGCTCCGGGCAGATCGAATGCCGTGTCTACGGCAAGGACAAGTTCCACGCCAAGGCTTACATCACCCACGCCAAGCTCGAGGTCGTGGGTGCCCAGGCGCTGGTGGGCTCCAGCAACTTCACGCGGCCGGGTCTCACGAAGAACATCGAGCTGAACGTACAGATCCAGAGCGCCCGCGAGGTCGCGCAGCTCCAGGAGTGGTTCGAGACGCACTGGAACGAGGCGAGCGGGGTCACCGAGGCCGTCATCGAGACGATCTCGCGCCATACGCACCTGTATTCGCCATTCGACGTCTACGCGAAGGCCCTGCAGCAGTTCTTCCGGGGGCACGATCTGACCGCGACTGAGTGGGAAAAGACACGGTCGCGCATGTTCGCGCACCTCGATCGCTATCAGCAGGAGGCGTACTGGGCGCTCATGAAGATCGCCCGGCAGCACGGCGGTGCATTCCTCTGTGACGGCGTGGGTCTCGGCAAGACCTTCGTCGGTCTGATGCTGATCGAACGTCTCATCCTTCACGAGGGCAAGCGTGTCGCACTGTTCGCACCGAAGGCGACCAAGGAGGGGGTATGGGAGCCCCACCTGCGTCGGTGGCTTTCGCACATCGGCGGCGTCGGCGGCGGGGCGGACTTCAGCAACCTAGCCGTCTTCAGCCACACCGACCTCGGACGCAAGGGGGACCGGAGCGTTTCAAGCGCATTGCGGAACTCGCCGACGTCGTCGTCATCGACGAGGCGCACCACTTCCGCAATCCGGGCCGCTGGGGTGACCCGGACAGGGGAATCGAACCGTCGCGCTACTACCGCCTGTTCGAATTGCTCGATAACGCGGAACGCCCGAAGACAGTGATCATGCTGACGGCCACCCCCATCAACAACCGCCTCAGCGACTTCCGCCACATGACCGAACTCTTCACCCGTCGCGACGAGGCCTACTTCGCGCGCACGGTCGGCGTGAACAACCTGCGGGCGCACTTCAACCAGATGGAAAATACGCTTCGCAGTCGTGTGGGGCAGGACGAGGCGGATGCCGCGGAGCACATGACCGAAGCCCAGGAGATCCTCTTCAACGACGCATTCTTCCGCGAGCTCGTCGTCCAGCGGAGCCGCAATTACGCCCGCGAGAGCCAGATCCGGGAGTACGGCAAAGCAGCCGCCTTTCCCGAGCGGAGGGACCCTCACGTAGCGGCGTACTCGATCCGCAAAACCTACGGGCGGATGCTCGACCTGTTCGAGAAGGCCTTCGCGAAGCAGAGCCCGCTCTTCACGTTGCCGATGTACTACCCCCTGCATTGGTACAGGGGGTCGGAAAACAAGGACATCGACCCGTTCGAGGAGAACCGCCAGAGACAGGTGGTCGGCCTCATCCGGACCAACTTCCTCAAGCGCTTCGAGAGCTCCGTCGCCGCCTTCGAGCTCTCCTGCGACCGCCTCCTCCAGAAACTGCTCGCGTTCCTTGAGGTTCACAGCGAGAGCGATGCCGAGAAGAAGCGCCTCGAGCGCTGGAAGGCGCAGAACGCCGACGTCTTGGGCTACGCCGTCCAGCGGCAGCTCGATCTCTGGGGCGAAGAGGGCAGGGAGGCGGACGACGAAGACATCGTCCCCCAGGAAATGCTCGACGCGGTCGAGCGCCTCAACCGGGCCGAGTACAACGTCGAGGAGATGATAGCCGAGACCTTCCTCGACCTCGACCAGATGGTGCAGTTCCTGGACGAGGCCCGGAAGTTCGAGCCGAAGCACGACGACAAGCTCAAGAAGCTCATCCGCCTGCTCAAGTCAAAATCGGTGGCCGACCAGAAGATCCTGATCTTCACCGAGTTCGCCGACACGGCCCGTTACCTCAAGCGGCACCTGGACGAGGCCGGTATCGAGGGTGTCGAGCAGGTGGACAGTGCCACGAAGAAGAACCGTGCAGACGTCATCCAGCGCTTCGCGCCCTACTACAACGGCCTCTCGTTCCCGGAACTCGCCGAGCAGGGCCGCGAGGAGATCCGCGCCCTGATCTCCACCGATGTCCTCTCCGAGGGACTGAACCTCCAGGACGCCTCGCGGATGATCAACTACGACATCCACTGGAACCCAGTGCGCCTCATGCAGCGTATCGGCCGGGTGGACCGGCGCATGAATCCCGCAATCGAGAAGCGGCTCGTCGCCGACCATCCCGAGGCGGCCGCCTCGCGCGGCAAGGTCTGGTTCTGGAACTTCCTCCCGCCCGAGGAGCTGAACGAGATCCTCTCGCTCTACACGAAGGTCACGCAGAAGACGCTCCTCATCTCCAAGACCCTCGGCATTGAGGGCAAGAAGCTCCTCACCCCGGAGGACGACTACGCGGCGCTGAAGGAGTTCCATCACGTCTACGAGGGCACGCGCACGGTCGTGGAGGACATGCACCTCGAGTACCAGGCGCTGCTCCAGGCCGACCCGGACCTGGAGGCGCGCCTCGCTCGCTTCCCCGGTGCGATCTTCAGCGGCCGCGAGCGCCCGGCGAGGGGCGTGCGCGGTGTTTTCTTCTGTTACGCGCTCCCCGCCCTCGACAAGGAGAAGAACGAATTCACCGAGGAGGCCGGCACCACCCGCTGGTACCTCTACGACCTCGACCGCGAGACTATCCTCGAGGAGCCGGGCGAGATCGTCGCGAGCGTCCGCTCGAAGCCTGAGACGCCCCGGCGCTGCACCACGGAGGAGAAGACGCTCCTTGACATCCGCAAGCGGATCGAGAAGCACATCAAGAACAGCTACCTGAAGCGCGTGGATGCCCCCGTCGGAGCCAAACCGCGGCTTGGCTGCTGGATGGAGCTAAACGAGGGCTGAACCGATGTCGACCGACCACCGCGAACGCCTCGCCCGCATCCGCCGCTTCGACCAACTCGTGGCCTACCTCCGCGACGAGCTGGGCTGGCCGATCGGCTCGGACGACTTCGAAGAGCTGACCTTCGACTATACCCCCGAGGAGCTCGGCATCGACGCGAAGAACGCGGCCAAGATCCAGGAGATCAAGCGCCTGCGCCCGCTCGTACCGGGCCAACCCTGGGGCATCTTCTTCGTCAAGTTTGAACCGCAGCGCCTGCCCGTGGTGGCGCTGCGCCGCATCCTCGGCCAGGTGGTGCTCAAGAGGCGCGCCTCGGCCAACAAGTCCGAGCGCCAGGCCTGGGCCGCCGACGACCTGCTCTTCGTGTCCAACTACGGCGAGGGTGAGGAACGCCGGATCGCCTTCGCCCACTTCTCGAAGCCCCAGGATGGCCACGACCTGCCGACCCTCCAGGTGCTCGGTTGGGACAACCTCGACACGCCGCTTCACCTGGATGCCGTGGCCAGCGAGCTGACCACGCACCTCGCCTGGCCCGACGACGAGGGTAACCCCGACGCCTGGAGCGAGCGCTGGCGCGCCGCCTTTAAGCTGCGGCACCGCGAGGTCATCACCACCTCGAAGGAGCTCTCCGAGTGCTTGGCTGAGCTGGCCCGCGCGATCCGCGACCGAATCCGGACGGCGCTCGCCATCGAGACCGAGACCGGCCCGCTCACGAAGCTCATGAAGGCGTTCCAGACCGCGCTCGTCCACGACTTGGACGGGGCCGGCTTCGCCGACATGTACGCCCAGACCATCGCCTACGGCCTGCTCTCGGCCCGCATCACCGACCCCGCGCGGCGCACCGCCGACGACTTCGCCGCACACATGCGGACGAACCCGTTCCTCCGGGAGCTGATGGAGACCTTCCTGCGCGTGGGCGGTCGCCGCGGCAAGGCCGGCGGGCCAGGCATCGACTTCGACGAGCTGGGCGTCTCCGAGGTTGTGGAGCTGCTCGACCAGGCCAACATCGAAGCCGTCGTCCGCGACTTCGGGGACCGCAACCCCCAGGAAGACCCGGTCATCCACTTCTACGAGCACTTCCTCGCCGCCTACGACAAGAAGCAGAAGGTGAGCCGGGGCGTCTTCTACACGCCACGCCCAGTGGTCTCCTACATCGTGCGCTCGGTGGACGAGCTCTTACGGAGCGAGTTCGGCCTCACCGACGGCCTTGCCGACACCACTACCTGGGGTGAGATGGCGAAGCGCCACAATCTCGGACAAATAGCATCATCGATCTCCTGACACATTACTGACACGGCCCTTCTTCGCCGTTCAGTCCGATTGTCGTAAGTTGTTGTTATTATTGGAGCCGCCTCCCGGACTCGAACCGGGGACCGCCTGATTACAAATCAGGTGCTCTACCAACTGAGCTAAAGCGGCCCTATCAAATCAAAGATAGTTCTGGTGCAAAAAAGGAGCAACAAAGGGGGCGCTCCTTCGAGCCCAAGTTGAGCCTCGGGCCCGACTCTCTTTCGCCGTGTGATGGGATCTGGCTCGAGTATCTGCTTGCGGGATGAACGGTCGGGTGGTACCGTGGGTTCATGTCGCCCGAATTCGATACACAACGCCCCATACTCGTTACGGGCGCGGCTTCTGGAATCGGGCTCGCCCTGTTTGCAGGTTGTGGTCTTCTGCCTACCGCGTCGTGGCCACTGCGCGAGCTGCAGCGACCGCACGCTGGGAGGGCGAGTCCTTCGAAGATAACGATCGTTTCATGTTGCGGGCGATGGATGTGACCTCCGCCGAGGACAGGGACGCCGTTGTTTCGGAGGTCACGGAACGTTGGGGGGGAGTGGATATACTCATCAACAATGCCGGTATATTCTTTCGCTCCGTGATAGAGTTACTAGCGAAGAAGATGAGCTGCTCCAACAGCAGACCAACTATCTCGGTCCAATGGAGTTGATCAGATCTCTGCCTGCTGGGGGTGTGCATTCACTCTTGCAGCACACCGCGGGCAGATACAGCTTGCAACATTACCTCGACCGCAGATAGAAGCTT
The DNA here is from genome assembly GCA_965217095.1 of Candidatus Latescibacterota bacterium. GTDB lineage: Bacteria > Latescibacterota > UBA2968 > UBA8231 > UBA8231 > CAYNZV01. Next base: position 1,800,895 of record OZ244235.1, on the reverse strand, counting down.
GCGGCCAGCTTTTTGTCACGATTCCAGATAAATGCGCTTTTCTTCAAACATCGACTGCTCGGCCGCGAGGGAGATGCTGACAGCAGCATGTGCTTTCTCTAACTCCTTTCGCCAATCCCCACCGCCCTCACTGATATCCGCGAGAAAGGTTTCGTGCAGCGACGGTTGCGGGTCCGCGTTGACGGAAAGAGGTTTCACACCCTCGCTGGTGGAGAGCACCCAACCGCCCTCCTGCCGAACCAGGGTGCCACCTGCAAATACGATACGCTGAAACTCCTCCGCCTGTTCGACCTCGATGCCTCCCGCCCAGGTCCACTGGGCGAGACCACCGCCTGCAAAACCCGCAGCGACGGAATTGGCGAAACGCCGATACCCACCATTCTCCGCTAGTTCGATGTAGTGGGAACTGGCGTTGACCCACGCCGCACTGCCGAAAAGCTCCACGAGAGGAAAGAGGTGGTAGACGAAGAACAGGGCGGGCGGTCCCGAGATATTCAGATTGAAAAGTGTCTCCGGGCGACCTCCACGGCCGGGTGTCAAACGCACGAATATGGCATCCATCAACGGACCGAGCTCGGCAGCCGCTTGCTGAATCTCCAATGGAAAGCCCCGATGGGTAATGCGAAAAACGGTTTGCGCCGATCTGGCCAGTTCCAACAATCGGTCGGCTTCGTCGATACGTCGCGCCAACGGATACTCCGCAAATACATGTTTGCCGGCCTCGATGGCACCGATAGCTATTGGGCCGTGGCTGTCGTTGTTGGTGCAAATAGCCACCGCATCGACGTCAGGTTGGTTGAACAGCGTCTCCCATTCGGGGAAGTAAGCGGCTCCAAACTGTTCTGCCAACTGTGGTCCGGTATCCGGGTTGCGCGCGGCGACCGCAGTGATGCGAATGCCCTCAAGCCCGTGAAAAGCGGCGGCATGGCTTTGGGCCATTCCACCCGATCCGATGATTCCCACTCGAATGTCGGACATGTGGTCCTCAGGAATCGAGCGTAGACCGCACGGCAGTCATGAGCTCGTTAGATGTGAACGGCTTGTTGAGTACGGCCTTTGCGCCTTTCCATGCAGCACCCGTGCGTGCCAGGCCAGTGACGACGAGCACCTTGAGCTCGGGTCGGGTGCGGACAATCTGCGCCACGGTTTCCGAGCTGGAGGTCCCCGAGGCAGAAACATCTACAATAACCAGGTCGATCGTCCCATCGTGCTCGATGAGCGCCAGGCCATCGCGAACCCCGATACCGATGCTCACCTCGTAACCGTTGTGTTCCAGCATCTCGGTCAGGATTCGACGAAACCGATCGACATCTGCTAACACAAGTACTGTCTCGCTGCCTTGCAACGGAAATCGGATTCCTGCTTCCTCCGCAGGCTTCAAGACGGGCACCACGTCTTCGCTCTCATCGGCTTCGGTGTCGACCCGTGAATCTGATGCCGGGAGATAGATCGAAAAGACGGTTCCGGACCCGGGCTCACTTTCCACCTCTATCCAACCCTGGTGTTCGCGGACATAACTATAAACCGTTGCCAACCCCAACCCTTTTCCCTGTCCGGTGGCCTGGTTCGTGTCCTGAAACTTTCGCGTCGAATAAAACGGCTCGAAAATGCGGTCTTGATCCCGCGGTTCGATGCCAACTCCGTTGTCGGAAACCTCTATGACCACGTAGCGGGCGGTTTCGTCTGGGGAGCTCTTCGGCGCCTCAGCCGTCCGCCGATCCATGGCAACCGTCAGCTCGATCAGTCCTTTGCGAGACTGTGAATCTTGCACCTGATCAAGCGCTTCCTGAGCGTTGGTGCAGAGGTTTACCAAACATTGCTTCAGTTGGCTTGCGCTCCCGAGCACGGGGGCTATGTCAGGCCCGGCGCGAAACAGTACCTCGATCTCTCTTCCCGGTTTACGGGAGAGAATCTGACGAAAGAGAGAAACGACCTCCGCGGCGATGTCTTCGGCCACAACAAGATCCGTGTGTGCGTTCTCGGGCCAGCAAAACCGCATCAGCTGCTGCACCAACTTGGCGGCGCGCCGCGCGTCGAATTCTGCGGCTTCCAGGTACGGCTTCAGTTCGTCGGGAGCCCGCAAAAGGGCCAAGTCGAGGTGACCTACGACGCCGTGCAGCATGTTGTTGAAATTGAACGCCACCCCGGTCGTGAGCTCTCCGATCGCCTCCATCTTGTGAGCCTGCCGCAGTCGTTCCTCCAACGAAGACTTTTCCCGATCGATCTTACTCTTGTAGAGAGCGACCTCGATTGCGGCGTGAAGCTTCCTCTCTTCAAACGGTTTCAGAAGGTAGCCGAACGGTTCTGCGACTTTTGCCCTTTGCAGGGTTTGATCGTCGGAGTAGGCGGTCAAGTAAACGACCGGAGTGCCGAAGCGGCGGCGGATCTGCTCGGCAGCGGATCTGCTCGGCAGCCTCAACGCCATCGATATCGCCATCCAGCTGTATGTCCATCAGGACCAGGTCAGGTCGCAATGCGTCCGCTATTTCAACCGCTTCCTTTCCCGAGGAGGCGAGCGCGGGAACCTCATACCCTCGACTGCGCAGCTTACTCTGTATATCGAGTCCGACGATCGCTTCATCTTCCACCACCAGAATTTGAGCGTTTCCCATCTAAGCTCTCTCAGAAAGAGATTTCGAATTCCGTCCCACGATGCGGCACTAAATCGATCTGTCCCGCTAGCTGCTTCAACAGTGCATTTACGAGTTTTAATCCGAGAGAGGGCGTCTTACGAAAATCGAAGCCCTCGGGCAGACCCACCCCATCGTCCTTTACGCATAAAACGTGCGTGTCTGCGTCGGCGCCAGGTCTCAATCCAACCTCAATCATGCCGCTGCCCGACGCTGGAAACGCGTACTTCAGGCAGTTTGATACCAGTTCATTGACGATCAAACCGCACGGGATGGCGGTGGCAATATCGAGCGCCACCTTCTCAACCTTTGTTCTGATGGTCACCTTGTTGGATGACACGTTGTAAGAATGGCTCAGGTGAACCAGCAATTCGTGAATGTATTCATCGAAATCGATGCGTGCGAAGTCTTCAGATTGGTATAGGCGTTCGTGAATGAGCCCCATCGATTCGATTCTGACTATCTTTGAACATTTCCAGCACCCGGTCATCTTCCATGTGCAGGGACTGGAGATCGAGAAGACTCGAGATGACCTGCAGGTTGTTCTTCACCCGGTGGTGGATTTCCTTGAGAAGAATCTCCTTTTCGTCGAGGGAGGCTTTGATGCGCTCCTCCGCTCGGAGGCGCTCTCCTAGCTCGGTCTGCAACTCCGAAGCTCGCAGTTCCAGCTCGTCACGAGCTAGTTGCAGCGCGGCGTCTCTATCCTGAATCTGCGTCAGCATCTCGTTAAATCCATCCACCAGTTGTCCCAGCTCATCGTGACTCGTCTTCGTAGCGCGCACAGTGAAGTTCTTGTCTTCCGACACCTGGCGCATCCGTTGAACGAGGTGAAGTATCGGTTGTGATATGGACTCTCTCAGTCGGGAGCCAACGAGAAACGCCGCCAACGAGGAGACGAGAATGAAGATGGCGACGATGCCGGCGTAGCGCGTTAGCCGATGTTGCATCTCCACTAGCTCCATCTTGATGTAGACCGCTCCGATGGGTCCGTCTATGACGATCTCCTTGAACAGCACGAGATGGTCTTTGGAGAAGCGGTATCCGTCTGCTTCGAGAGGAGGTGGGTCGAAGTCGAGGTTGTCGCGATGATACCTGGCGAACACGGCACCGACCGCGTCGTAGATGCAGGCGGAAACCACATAGGGCTCAGCCCTCAATGCCGCGAGGGTCTCGATCGCATCTTGCTCGTGGTCGAAGATCAGTGCCGCGTTACTGTTGGATCCGATGATCTCCGCCATGGTTTCCAACCGCCTGCCGAGGGCTTCTTTGGAGGAGATCCAGTCGTAAGTCACGAAGGCGATGCAGGCCAACAGCAACGCTACGCTACTGGTCAACATGACAATCAGCGTCAGCCGCCTCTTGATCGAGATGTCATCGAACCGCGGCATCTACGGTTCCTCCCGCGTCCTGACGATTTGCGCGAGCTTCAGCAATTTCGAGCTTAGTTTCAGTCCGGAATGAGTGCCCGCCTCGACGTTGATCTTGGAGCGAACCTTGTTGTCGATTACGTAGAAGTCGATTACCACACCCTGCTCGGTGAACCCTTCCGATTCACCCACGGTGAGGACGCTGCGGCCGCGAAGCGCCCCGAGTATCTGTGGTAGGAAATCGCGTTCGGAGTTGCCGATGAACAGGATCTGACAATTCCGCAGGTCGGCGAGTCTACGCGAACGGTGGATCGCGACCGTCTGGCCACGGATCTCCTTGCCTGCAATAGTCTTGAAAGCCGAGCCGAACGGGTCGCTCCCAAGGATTCCGATGTTCAACGTAGACGAGGTGTCCGGATGTAATGCCTCGGGCCATTCGACGAAGTTGGCGAAGTTGTAGAGATACGCTGCCTTGACCTCGTACTCTGACGGATGTTGGGCATGGATTGGGGAGTATAGCTGAAGGGCAGCAACAATCGCCCACAGCCAACCAAGGTTTCGCGTCGAAGCAACTCTGATTCCACGTGGAGGTACGAGAGCCATGAGTTACAGCCTCAGTTGCAAAACGGCAAAGAGACTCGCCTGCACCTTGGCCGGCAACGTTCCCGAGGCCGATGAGATGTACTCTGCATGAGAGCCGGCAAGCAGATTGCGGGAAACGACGGAGAGCTCGGTGGTTTCGCTGGTGCGCAGCGCGAAGCGAATATCCAAGGCAAGATAATCGGAGATGTTCTGGAGGGGGATTTCGTCTACGTAGCGGGCGATGAGATCGATGTGGGTGTTGCGGAACAGATCGGCCGATGTGCGCACGACGATCTGCTGGGTGGGCGAGTCCTTCTCCGAGTCCACGGCAAAACCGCCGATGTCGTCCCGGGCGAAATTCAGTTTCATGTGGAGGTAGGTGTAGCCCAACTGCAAGCGAGTGTTCAGCGTCGGGCGCCACTCCAGCGACGATTCGATGCCCGCGGTTTCTCCATTCGCGTCGTTGCCGATGATGATGGGCAACAAGACGTGCGGAGCGGGTTCGTCCCGTTGCACGGGCGCGCCCACCTCATTCGTGCGCAGCTTGGCGTAGGAGTACTGAAATCCAGCCAAGTCGAACAGTAGACGATTTCCGAACTGCGACCGGTACCCGATATCAAAGGCGCGCACGGTTTCCGATTCAAACTCCCGGCTTCCGCGCAATTCGACAAGACCCACCGGAGATCCGTCGTACAGACTGCCGGCCGGGATCGCATTGACGATTGCGCGGATGTCGTTTTCGGCCCGGGACGGCGTGCGCAGGGCGCGGGAGAGGGAAGTCCAGAACACGTGGTGGCCTTGCGGAGACCACCACAACCGCAGACTGGGCTGTACCCCGAATCCCGAGTAGTCGTTGTGTTCCAATTTGGAGCCGGCTGCAAGTCTTAGTTTCTGCGGAATGAGGGTAATTTGGTCCTGGAGAAACCCGTTGAACAGCTGCACGCGGCGGCTTCGAGGCGTCAAGGATATGGGAAACGCAGTCTTGAAATCATCGTTGGTTCGTCGATAGCCGAGTCCCCAGACGAGATCGTGGCGTTCGATCGGTTGAGATCGGTGCTGAAAGTCCAAGTCTGCATTCTCGACGACGCCGGAAATCCGTACATCAGTGCGCTCGGCTCGGTCCACATAGAGCTGGAGGGTGACTGCCGATTCGCCATGCAGCTTCCGGTGCCAACGGCCCAACACATCCTGTCCGTTGATTTCGGCATCGGCATACACGGGCTGATCAAACGGCTCGGACGGCGAGGAGACGAGCGAAACGCCCTGACCTACCGTCCCTCGGTATGCATTCGAAATGAGGGTTAGTTCGTCGTTTTTGGTAGCCGCCCAATCCATTCGAAGGCCCGCCCGTCCCACGTCCCATCCATCTTGCACGCGGTGGTCTCCAGCGGCGACGGAAGCGTCTCGCCGAAGATATTTGGCGTACCAACGCACGGCCATTTCCTTCGTCAGGCGGCGACCGTAACGTATGGTGCCGAAGCGCTCTTCTTCGAGGCCGGCGCCGACTTCGAGTAACAGGCCTGGGGTCTTAGCAGCACTCTTTGTAACCACATTCACGATTCCGTTCACGGCATTGGCACCCCACATGGTGCCGCCGGGTCCGCGTATAACCTCTATGCGATCGATGTCGGCGAGAACGATATCCTGAGATTCCCAAAACACTCTGGAGAACAGCGGCGTGTAGACCGTGCGGCCATCGATTTGAACCAGCAGCTTGTTGGCGAAGAGGCCGTTAAAACCGCGCGCCGTGACGACCCACTTGTTGGCATCAACACCTGCGACCTGGAGGCCTGGCACAACTCTTAACGCGTCAGGGATCGTGCGAACCGCCGAGTGCCGAAGATCTTCGTCGGTCAGAACTGAGATAGCTGCGGCGATGTCACTGATTCTCTGTGGCTTTCTGGAGGCCAGTTCGACTTCCACATCCATCAGCTGCTCAATACTCAAATGGGTGAGGTCGATCTGGTTCGCACCGGACGGGGTTGCTGCAATCAGTAGGGTGAAGAAAACTCCTGTCCTCCAGCGTGCCTTGAGCGCGCCACCCAATGCGGAAGGCTCCAACGAACTCATCCTATCTGAGAGATTCCGGCGTGTTCGCGGAGGTGGCCATGGTGTTTATCTTGGATCGGACGGTGCTTTTTGTATAAACGAACGTGCTCTGCTATACTAAGAAGTCGTTGTCGCGCACGTTAAACCTATACCCCGTTGGAATATAGACTATGATCCGCTTGCTCGCCTTAACCCTGGCCGTCTGTACAACCGGATGCGCCTACGTGCGCGAACTGGGAATCGATTTTCGCAGCTCGGCCGACGAAGATTCGGAGACGCAGGAGCAGGCGCCAGTGCGCGATGCGTTGTCGAAATACCTGCGCATCAAAGCTCTCTTACCCGATACGTCGAAGATCCCCCTGCCGTACGTGGCAGTAATGCCCTTTCGAAATGAATCCAGCTTCCGCAAAGGGGTATGGGATCTGGAGCGGGAAATGGCTCGCCTACTGAGCGAGAGAATGGATAATTCACCCGATTGGCACGTCGTGCCCTGGAAGGTGATGGATGAACTGACGAGTCCCGCCGAGAAACTTACCGACGAAATTGCTGTGGCTGCCGGTGCTTCTGCTGAAGCCGACGTCATTCTCATGGGCACGGTTATCGAATACGATATGAGTCGGGTTACGGTCGGCGATCCAATGGTCGGTGGCTACAAGTCATATTCGGGAATCGCGGAGCTGGAGATGCGCGCGATCCGTGTTCAGGATAGCTCTGTGTTGGGCACGGTGGTGGCCAACGAGGAGTCGGTGGACCGGGGGCTGGGGTTGAATCTGTTGGGCAAACCTCGCGACCAGGACCGACAGTTCATGAGCCTTCACAAGATGGTGTTCGGCTCCGAGGAGTTTTCCACAACCGCCATCGGCCAGGTAACCGACACTGCGATGCAGCTTCTGATTCAACAATTCACGGAGCTCCTCAGACCCAGCTCGCTGAAGATGGATGGCCAACCCGGCGAGATTCTGTCGGTTCACGAGGACGAAGTCTACATCAACATCGGCAGCGAAAACAAATTGCGTGTAGCGTACCGGTTCAAGGTATATCCTGGTCCAGACAGGGCAGAGAAGGACCGACTGAACACCCAGCAGCACATCGCCGTCGTAGAGGTTCAGGAGATCATCGGCGCGCGGCTCGCAAGCGTTCGCGTGCTTGACGGTGAGGGGCAGATCCAGCCGGGAGATCGGCTGCGTCTCTTGGGCGCCGAGGATCCCTAGTGCGCTGCGCACTAGTGGGGTGCTTTTGAAGGGGGTCGTCAAACACGCGCGTGGCCGCGGCTTTGTCGATTACCGGGAGGTGGAGGAGTTGCCTTTGGCTCCCGATCAGGTCAGAGTCGAGGTCGTGGCCACTGGTATCTGCGGATCTGACATCCACATATACCACGACACCATAAACTACCCCATACGCACCCCGGTGGTAATGGGACACGAGTTCAGTGGCGTCGTAGTTGACATCGGATCCGACTTCGAAGACGAGATCGAGCTCGGGGACCGGGTGACGGGTGAGCCCTCCATCTCTATCTGCGGGTTCTGTCCCTACTGCCGGAGCGAGTATTACAACTTGTGTCCCCAGCGCCGTGTCCTCGGCTATTGGTTCGATGGAAGTTTTGCGCCCTACTGCAATGCCAGGTTCGTCCATCGCCTTCCCGACAACGTTTCGTTCGAAGCGGGTGCTATAACCGAACTTCTCGCCTGCTGTGTGCACGCGGTGATTGAGCAGGCCGGGGTGAGTGCCGGTGATTTTGTGGCCGTGGTGGGACCGGGTCCCGTCGGATTGCTGGCCAGTCTTGTAGCGCTGGCGGAGGGGGGAACCGTCGCGGTTTGCGGGACCAAGTCAGATCGCGCACGGCTGTCCTGTGCGCAGGAATTGGGAGTGCAACATGTGTTCGTTGTGGAGGAGGGGGATCCGGTTGAAGAGATCAACCGCTTGAGTGGAGGCTATGGAGCCGATCTGGTGGTTGAGTGCGCCGGAAGCGCAGCGGCGGTTCAACTGGGTTTGAATCTCGTACGCAAGCGCGGTAAATACGTGCAGATGGGTCTCCCCGGTAAACCTATCGAGGTCAACTTCGAACAGATCGCGTACAAGGAGCTTCAGGTTACGGGAGGGCTAGCACAACGGCGTCCGTCCTGGAAGCGGGCGTTGCGACTGATGGGGAGCGGCAAGATTCCCGCCGAGCGGCTCATTTCCGACGAGTTTCCGCTTGCTGAGTGGGATCGTGCCTTCGCCATGGCGGAGAAAAGAGAAGGTTTGAAGCTGCTCCTGAGACCGAATTGAGGAGTGGCCGACCCCAGAGGATCGGCCACCTTAGTTCGGCGCTGCTCATTTTTTGTCGTCGACGACCTCGAAGTCGGCGTCGACGGCCCCCGAGTCTTGAGACGGTGGCGGCGCACCCTCGGCGTGGGGTGGGGGTGGCGCCCCTTGATCGCCTTGTGGTTGTTGCGCCTGGGCTTCCTGATACATGATCTCGGCTAGCTTGTGCGACGCCGGGGTGAGGCGCTCCACGGCGGCGGCCAGGCCGTCGTCGTCGTTCTCTTCCAGCGCTTTCTTCACCGCCGCGATCGCTTCTTCCACCGGGGTGCGCTCGGAAGCCTCGAGCTTGTCCCCGTGCTCGGTCAGCGACTTCTCGCTGGCGTAGACCAGCTGATCGGCCTCGTTGCGTTGGTCCACCTGCTGGCGCCGCTTCTGGTCGTCTTCGGCATGGCTCTCCGCTTCCTCTTGCATCCGCGACACCTCCGCGTCCGACAGACCGGTGGAAGCTTCGATGCGGATGCTCTGCTCCTTGTTGGTGCCTTTGTCCTTGGCCCCCACGTGCAGAATGCCGTTGGCGTCGATGTCGAAGGTCACCTCCACCTGCGGCATACCCCGCGGCGCCGGGGGAATCCCGTCCAGGTGAAAACGCCCCAGGGTGCGGTTGTCGTTGGCAAACTCGCGCTCCCCCTGCAGCACGTGCACCTCCACCGACGGCTGGTTGTCCGCCGCCGTTGAAAAAATCTGGCTCTTCTTCGTTGGAATCGTGGTGTTGCGCTCGATCAGCTTGGTCATCACCCCACCCAGGGTCTCGATCCCCAACGACAACGGCGTCACATCCAGCAACAGCACGTCCTCCACATCCCCCGCCAGCACCCCCGCCTGGATCGCCGCTCCCAACGCCACCACCTCGTCCGGATTCACCCCCTTGTGCGGCTCGCGCCCAAACAGCGCCTGCACCCGTTCCTGCACCTTGGGAATCCGCGTCGAACCGCCCACCAGAATCACCTCGTCGATCTCAGACGCCGACAACCCCGCGTCCTTCAACGCCTGCTGGCAGGGACCCTCGGTACGCGCGATCAAAGGATCTGCCAGACGCTCGAACTGCGCCCGTGTCAGGCTCTTCTGCACATGCTTGGGACCGCTCTGATCGGCGGTGATAAACGGCAGGTTGATCTCGGTCTGATTGGCCGACGACAACTCGCACTTGGCTTTCTCTGAGGCCTCCTTCAAACGCTGCAGCGCCATCGGGTCCTGGCGCAGGTCGATCCCTTGCTCCTGCTGAAACTCGTCGGCCAGAAAATCGATCAACACCTGGTCGAAGTCGTCGCCCCCCAGGTGGGTGTCGCCGTTGGTCGACTTGACCTCGAACACCCCGTCGCCCAGCTCTAGAATCGACACATCGAAGGTGCCCCCGCCCAGATCATACACCGCGATCTTCTCATTCTTGCCCGGCTTGTCCAGCCCATACGCCAACGCCGCCGCCGTCGGCTCGTTGACGATGCGCAACACCTCCAACCCGGCGATCGCACCGGCGTCCTTGGTCGCCTGGCGCTGCGCGTCGTTGAAATACGCCGGCACCGTGATCACCGCCTGCTTCACCTCCTCACCGAGATAATCCGCCGCCGTCTGACGCATCTTCTGCAGCACCATCGCCGACAGCTCCGGAGGGCTAAACTCCTTCGCGCCCGCCTCCACCACCGCCATATCACGAGCCCCTTTCACCACCGCATACGGCACCTCCGAAATCTCCGTGCTCACCTCCTGGTGACGACGACCCATGAAACGTTTGATCGAGAATACCGTGTTTTGCGGGTTGGTCACCGCCTGGCGTTTGGCCGTCTGCCCCACCAAACGCTCCCCATCCGTCGAAAACGCCACCATCGAAGGCGTAGTACGACCCCCTTCGGCGTTGGCGATCACCTCCGGCTCCTTGCCTTCGATTACCGCCACGCACGAATTCGTCGTGCCCAAATCGATACCGATTACCTTGGCCATTCGTTCCTCTTCTCTCCCGAGGTTGGATATTCTGTTCCTATTCGATGATCGGGATATAGCAATCGAAGTGCCACCACCGTTGATAGGCCAACAAAGCTTATATAAACAAAAACATACGCAATTATTCCGGACTCTGTGCCAAATCGTCAAAGTGACAAATACAGAAAAAATACGTCAATTTGGCAGAGATCCAGTATGGAGGCTACCCCGCAGATGGTCGCTTGACAGTGCGACGGGCGGCCGGTAGATTTGCAATAATTCCTACCCTTCCAGATGGATCAATTCAGACTCTCATCCGACTATACACCCTCTGGCGATCAGCCGAAAGCGATCGATGAGCTGATCCAGGGAATCGAGTCCGGGCATCAATTCCAGACCCTTCTTGGGGTGACCGGAAGCGGCAAGACCTTCACCATGGCCTGTATGGTCGAGCGTCTCCAACGCCCGGCGTTAGTCATTTCGCACAACAAGACCTTGGCCGCCCAGCTTTACGGGGAGTTTCAAGGGTATTTTGCCGACAACGCAGTCGAGTACTTCGTAAGCTATTACGACTACTATCAGCCAGAAGCTTACAAGGTCAGCACCGATACCTACATCGAAAAAGAGGTCGAGCTCAACGAGGAAATCGATCGTCTGCGCCTGAAGGCAATGAGCGCTTTGATTGAGCGCCGCGACGTCATTATCGTGGCGACCGTTTCCTGCATCTACGGTCTGGGCTCACCCCGCGAATACAAGGAGCAGAAGCTAGACTTGCGGGTCGGGCAGATCGTTGAGCGCGACCAGATCTTGCGCAACCTGATCGACATCTACTACAACCGCAACGATCTCGAGCTTCGGCGCGGGTGTTTCCGGGTGCGGGGAGACATCATTGAGATCGTTCCCGCCTCGGAGGACCGGGCTATTCGGGTGGAGCTTTTCGGGGATGAGATCGAGCAGATATCAGTGGTGGACGCGGTTGCCGGCACCGTAATCGAGCGTCGGTCGGAAACGACACTGTATCCGGCCAAAGCGTACGTGACCGACGAAGAAAAGGTTAACGAGGCGTGCGAAGGCATCCTGGTTGAGCTGGAGCGACGCCTGCTCGACTTGCGCACCGATGACAGGCTGGTCGAGGCTCACAGGCTCGAAACCCGCACCAAATATGACGTTGAAATGATCCGCGAGCTCGGCTACTGTCCCGGTATTGAAAACTACACCCGCTACATGGATGGACGGGAAGCCGGTTCACCCCCCTATGTGCTGATGGACTACTTCCCGGAGGATTACCTGTTGTTCATCGACGAGTCCCACGTGACCGTTCCCCAGGTCAGGGGAATGTGGCGCGGGGATCGCTCACGCAAAGAGGCGCTCGTCGAGCACGGCTTCCGCCTGCCCTCGGCCTACGACAACCGGCCTCTGGTTTTCGAGGAATTCGAGGGGCAAATGGGCACGACCGTTTTCGTGTCTGCGACGCCGGGACCCTACGAGTTGCAGCGCTCCAACGGCGTGTTTGTGGAACAGGTGATCAGGCCGACCGGGCTGGTGGATCCCACCATCGTGATTCGACCCCTACAAGGCCAGATCGACGACCTGATAGAGGAGATACGCCTCCGCAGCGAGCGTCGGGAACGGGTCCTGGTGACGACACTCACCAAGAAGATGGCGGAAAAGCTGACTGACTACCTGGAACAGATGGATATCAAGGTGCGTTATCTGCATTCCGACATCGAGACCTTGGAGAGGGTGGAGATTCTCCGGGATCTGCGGCTAGGAGAGTTCGACGTACTGGTTGGGGTAAACCTTCTGCGCGAAGGGCTGGATCTTCCCGAGGTTTCGTTGGTGGCCGTGCTCGATGCCGACAAGGAAGGGTTTCTCCGCTCTGCACAGGCCCTGATCCAGACCGTCGGTCGGGCTGCGCGAAATGTATCTGGTCTGGTTATCTTCTACGCCGACAAGGTGACGAATTCGATGCGGCGAGCAATTGATGAAACCGAGCGTCGCCGGGCGATTCAGGAGGAGCACAACAAGGATAACGGGATCATTCCGGAAACGATCTATCGCACGCGCGAGGAAATCCTGCAAACCACCTCCGTCCTGGAGCGGGTGAAGGGAGCCCATCTCCCAACCGCAAACGAGCCCACCGTCGACTACGGCGTCGTGACGGACGTCGAGGAGCTTGTGGGGGACCTGGAGAAACAGATGAAGGCGGCGGCAGGGGAGCTCGATTTCGAGAAGGCAGCTCATCTTAGAGACGAGATCACCCGCCTGCGGGCGGAGAGTTCGGTTTAACGATGACCGAAGCCTTTCTGCGCAACGTTGCACTGTTCAGGGGGTTGAGTGCCGAAGAGACAGAGGCCGTGGCCAAGAGCACCACCAGTCGCCGATTCGGACGGGGCAGCACCATCATTCTAGCCGAACAGCAGGGCGACGCGTTCTTTATAATTCAGAAAGGTCGCGTGAAGGTGAGCGTATCGAGAGAAGGGGGAAGGGAGGTAATCCTATCGCTTCTCGGAGTGGGCCAGGTCTTCGGAGAGCTGTCGCTACTCGATGGCAAACCGCGATCGGCAGACGTGACGGCAACCGAGGCCACCGAGCTCATCATGCTCAGGCGGCCCGACTTTCTGCGTTTGATAACGGAAAAACCGTCAATCGTAATCGGCCTGCTGACCGAGCTTGCCTCTCGTTTGCGCAAGGTCGACTACAAGATTGCGGGTTTGGCTCTGCTCGACGTGACTAACCGCGTGTCGAAGACCTTGCTTCAGCTCGCCAACGAGGGGGGCGAACAGGAGGAACATGGGGTGTTACTCAAGAATCGTCCTACCCACCAGCAGCTGGCGCAAATGTCTGGAACCACGAGAGAAACCGTGACCCGCGTGCTCAGGCAGCTGGAAGAGCAGGGTTACATCGAATGCCGTGGCCGCAACATTGTGATTCTCAGCGATGCCACCATAGGACCCGATGGGGCCTAGCGCCTAGGTTTGCGCGTACACCCGTCGCGCAACCATCTTCATCCGCGCCACGAGTTCATCCAGATCGAAAGGCTTTTCCACGTAGTCATCGGCGCCAAACTCGATGCCCTTCACCTTTTGGGGGGTGGCGTTCAGCGCCGTAATCATGATTATCGGGATTCCCGAGGTAATCGGGTTCCCCTTCAACGTCTGACAGACCTGATAGCCATCCACCTTCGGCAGGCGCAAATCCAGCAGGATCAGATCCGGTTTCTCCGTAAAAGTCATGGCGAGCGCTTCTTCGCCATCTCCGGCCTCACATACGGAATAACCGTTCCCTTCCAGGAATTCGCAGACGCTATCCCGAACCTCTGATTCGTCATCGACGACCAGGACCTTCAGTGGTCCGTCCGGATTCCGAGCCGCGCCCGGAACGGGACCACTCGGCTCGGAGCGCGGCAAGTCATCCCGGCGCGCGATATCGAGTTGATCGGCGATCTGGGAAAGAGACAAACCTTTCAGACGTAAATCGCGAATTCGATCTCGGATGCTCAAGATCTCGTCGCGATCAAACAGATCCTTATTGCCGCGTTTGTCTGAAACTCGGATTATGCCAAAGTTCTTATATTTCCTGATCGATTCTACAGATTTGCCGAATGTATCAGCAACTTCTTTAATATCAATAAGTTGTTCGCCCTCAAGCATTTTGAATCTCCTCACAAGTCCTGGAGTAGGGGCGCGTCCAGGGGCACGTACGGTTAAACTGCTAAATGTCGGTGCAATTATACTAAATAGTAGTGTTTAGAGTCAAGTCATTTCTCGTAGATACTATCGGCAGTTCAGGCGGCTTGTTTAGTTTTGCGGCAAACGTAGGAGCCCATTGCAGTAAGTGACCGGACTATTCTACGGTTACGGTCGTTTGACTTGTAGTTGGGGGCTTCGTAGATTCAGCCCGTTTGAGGTCCAAACACCCCCTTTTATTGACGTTTAGATAAACCAGCCGGAGTTCTGCGAGAATGGCCGAAAACGGACGCGACAGCATTGTCGATGTACGCGAAGTGAACATGGTGTACAATGCAAAGAATCGGGATGAATCAACCCATGTTCACGCGCTTCGCGGCTTGTCGGTTCAGGTCCACAAGAACGAATTTTTCGCCATAATGGGGCCTTCGGGTTCCGGCAAGACCACCTTATTCAATATGATAGGTGCTCTGCAGACCCCCACATCGGGCGAGGTGCTGATCGAAGGGATAAATCTCGCCACCTTGAACCCACAGAAACTGGCCGCGGTGCGCTGCTTCGAATTGGGATACATTTTTCAAACCTACAACCTGCTGCCGGTGATGAGCGCACTGATGAACGTCGCTCTGCCTACCGTATTTGCCGGTCTAAGCACCAAAGAGGGCGAGGAGCGGGCCCAGGAGTGTCTCGAGATCGTTGGGTTGGGGGATCGTTCCCACCATCTGCCGACAGAGCTATCTGGTGGTCAGCAGCAGAGAGTGGCCATCGCCCGCGCCTTTGCGAATCGTCCCCGTATTATTCTGGCCGACGAACCGACGGGCAATCTGGACAGCAATACAGGGCGCGAGATCATCGATTATATGAAGCAGCTGCAGTCGGAAATGGGCACCACGATCATCACCGTGACGCACGATGATAAGATGCTCAGTGCCGCGGACCGCGTGGCGTGGATTCGCGACGGACGGCTGGAGCGAGTCGCGGATCGCGAGGATATCGAGATTCAGATGGGTAGCATTAAGCGAGAAGGCGAATAAACAGCTCAGCGCGGCAGGGGAGTAGCCCCTTTACCGCCCCTGCCAGAAGCGGCACTCAGTCCGCTAAACCACTCCGGCGTCGAAAACCCTCCCGAAGAAACAGTTCCCGATTTGGAAACCCGTTTACCAGGGTGAAACCACCGTCTACAGCGACCAGCTGGCCGGTCATGTACGGGATATGGGTGAACGCGTACGCCGCATACGCTATTTCATCTGGTTTGCCAATCCGGGGGACCGCCTGTGACCCACCCTCCGCCATGAGTGCATAGGTCTCCGCGACGGTCAGTTCCTTCCCCGATTGCGGATCTTCAATCCCGGATGGCCTTGAGGTCAGAGGCGTGTTAATAACCCCGGGCCGCAGCGCGTTCACAGTAATGTTGAACGGTCCGCCCTCAAAAGCGGCCCCGATGATGGCGTGGTGGATCCCCGCCTTGCTCACCCCGTACGGTATTCGGGTGGCATCGGGTGCGACATCCGAGATCGAGGAGATCACCAGAATGCTGCGATGAAGAGGTTCCCCGCCTTTTGCGATCTCCTTTTCGGCCTGAGCAGTCATATGATGCATTGAGCGCTGCATCAACCGGTAAGCGCCCATGAGGTTCAAATCCATCACGCGGGCCATCTCCGCATCGAGATGATCCATGGGCGTTTCCGCGAAGCGGTAGCGGACGAGATTCCCTTCGGCGTCTGGGACGTAGTTGACGACGCCGCTGTTGCTCACGACGACGTCCAGGCGGCCGAAATGCGAGATGGTTTGGTCGACTAGGTCGAAGGCAGCCTCGCGTTGCGCTAGATCCGCTTGCAGCGTCAGGGTTTCGACGTTGTATTTGGAACCCAGGTCGGAAGCGATCTGCTCCGCGCGGTCTTTGCCGGTGTTGTAGTTGACAACTACATCACACCCATTTTGGGCGAAGGTCTTGGCGATCGCCGCCCCGATGCCGCTGCTCGAGCCGGTGACCAGGCCTACGGGATTGGACACCTACCCGCTCCGCATCGATTTGACGGTCTCCACCACCCGATCCTCGTCCGGGATCGTCGGCATTTCAAGGGTAGGGCTGAAGGGAACGGGCAAATTGGCGGCCCCGATGCGGGCTACTGGGCCATCCAGATAATCGAAGGCGTCGTGGGTGAGCAGCGAAGCGATCTCGGCGGTAGCACCAAAACGCTGGACACCCTCGTCGACGACCACCGCGTAACCTGTTTTTCGCACCGATTCGAGCAAGGTCGCTGTATCCAGAGGTACGAGCGTCCGTGGATCGATTACCTCGGCTTCGATACCGTCTCCAGACAGAATCTCGGCGGCTTTCAGGGCGACCCCAACCATACTCGAGATCGCCACGATCGTCACGTCGCTGCCTTCGCGCAAAATCACTGCCTCGCCGAAAGGGATCGAGAAGTTTTCCTCCGTTGGAACCGGGCCCGTATCGTTGTACATCATCTTGTCCTCGAAAACGATCACGGGATTGTCGTCGCGAACAGCCGTCTTCAGAAGGCCCTTGGCATCTCGCGGACATGAGGGGACGGCGACCTTCAAACCCGGAATATGCGAGTAGACGGCGTGAAGCGACTGAGAATGCTGAGCTGCTGACGATCTTCCGGCGCCCATGGTCGTCTTGATGGTCAGACACACCTCGCACTGGCCGCCGGTCATGTAACGAATCTTGGCAGCTTGATTGATGATCTGATCGGTCGCCAAAAAAGCAAAATCACCGAACATGACATCGCAGATCGGACGCAGGCCGGTCATGGCGGCTCCAACACAAAGCCCGACGTAACCGGCTTCGGCTATGGGCGCATCCACAACCCGGTCAGGACCGAATTCTTCGAACAGGCCCTCGCTGGATTTGAACACACCGCCGGAAGCTCCAACATCTTCCCCGATGAGGAACACACGGTCATCGCGGCGCATCTCCTCGCCCATGGCCATGATGACCGCTTCTTTGAACAACATATCTTTGTCAGGCATATAGGTCCTCATAGGCTTGCTCAGGGGTCGGAAGTGGCGCTTCTCTACCAAACTCCACGGCACCTTCCACCTCTTCTTCGATGGTCTCGCTCAACGCGTCCAACTCCTCTTGCGTCGTCACTTTGGCGGCGATCATATGATCGCCAAGCAGCTTGATGGGGTCTTTGTTTTCCATCCACCACTTAACCTCGTCGTCAGTGCGGTAGTATCCGGAATCCCCCACGTGGTGGCCGCGATATCGGTAGGTCTTGGCCTCCAGAAGCGTGGGGCCCTTTCCAGATCGCGCCTTGGCGACGGCGCCGGAAACCACGTCGTACACCTCCAATACGTCTGAGCCCTCCACAATCTTGGATTCGATCCCGAATCCCGCTCCGCGATCGGCGATATTCTCTACTCCGGTCACCTTCTCATACGCGGTGTGCTCGCCGTACTGGTTGTTCTCGCACAGGTATATGACCGGCAGATTCCAAATAACGGCCATGTTGATGGTCTCCATCATAATGCCCTGATTCGCGGCCCCATCACCGAAGAAACAGACGGCAACCTGATCCGTCTTTCTCGTCTTGGCTGAGAACGCGGCGCCGGTGGCGATGCCGAATCCGCCGCCAACAATTCCGTTCGCGCCAAGGATCCCGACCGACATATCGGCGATGTGCATCGATCCGCCTTTACCGCGGCAATATCCGGCTTCTTTGCCCATGATCTCGGCCATCATCCGATTGAGCTGGCCACCCTTAGCCAGGCAGTGCCCGTGACCGCGGTGGGTGCTGGTTATGTAGTCGTCGTCGCGCAAAGCCGCACAGGCGCCAACCGCGATGCCCTCTTCCCCGATGTAGAGGTGAGCCAGTCCTGGCATCAACCCCCGGGTGTAGATGTCCCAGACATGCTCTTCGAAGTATCGAATCTCGCTCATCTTCCGGTACATGAACCAGAGCTTGTCCTTGTCGACAGCAGCTCCGCCTTTCGATTTTTTCTTCTTTTTGGCCATTGATTTTCCTCTGGGCAAAATTATGACAGCAAAGAAGGTACTGATTCGGTACGAGCGCCGTCAAGGACACAAAAAAGCCGGAATGCCATGGACATTCCGGCTTCTTGAGTCGTCTCGAAGGCCGAGAGGAAGCTATTCCTTCTTTTGCAGGAACTGGGCATTTTCCTGCTTGTACTGTGCCCAGTCATCTGGCGTGTCTTTCAGCTCGAAATACTTGGCATTGATCTCGGTATATTTGCTCCACTCTTCCGGCAAATCCTCTTCGGCGAAAATCGCCTCCACCGGGCATTCGGGCTCGCACGCGCCGCAATCAATGCACTCGTCAGGGTCGATGTATAAAATGGGTTCTCCCTCGCCGTCGGCCGGATGAATGCAGTCAACCGGACAAACTTCCACGCACGCTTTGTCCCTCACGTCTACGCACGGCTCGGCGATGATATAGGTCATATCTTCCTCCTAAAAATGTTCTGGATCTCGGGGTAGAATCGGCACCAAAAAGGGAAAGTATCGCAAAGATACCGATCCCCCTTGGACTGTCAAGCGGTTAGCCGGCCTAGAAGCGTGCCGACGTCACAAACACTGGATGTCGAGACCGATAATTCCATGCGTTTTCGATCGTCAGGGTTGTGTTCGATGCTGAATTCGGCACCATCGAACAGGGTGCCCAGCAGGTTTTCCAATTCAGGTCGCAACACCTCCATGCTCGCCTCCGAATTGGGTGCGTTCAACCGGTCATTGGCGATCAACAGGAACCGGTCGCCGCGAAATCGTACACGACCCTGCAGTTTCTCTTCGCACTCGAGCCGCAAGCAGGCCTCAAGGGCAGATTTGAACAGAGTGTTAAGCTGTGCTCCCGAGCCTCCGTTGAGGCGCTTGCGCGAATAGAGGAGTCCCAGACGCGAATCGGTCTGTTCGATGCAATAGTTAGCCTCGTGCCCGACCAGCAGGGTGACGGGTCCCTCGTGCACATGGCTGTAGTCTGCCACGTCAATCAGGGTTTCGCCGGAAGATTCAGAGATCCAATTGTTGAAGGTCTTGAAGGTCTCTTCCGGCGAGACCTCCCAGACCTCCAGGAAAACCTTCAGATTGAAACGTTTCGATTCCATCGGTTCCGATCTTAAACTGAGGTGGTCATTGCGTCGAAGCACCGATATGTCGCCTCGATAAACAATCCCGCTTCTTCGGTCACGCTCCGCGCCGTGTCTGCGTTGTATTCCGGGGTGGGGTTCTCGTGGTTTCGGAACAGGTAGTTGGCGAACTTGTCCTTGGCGTACTTGTCCCAGAAGAGCTGAGTTTCCACAAACCGAGTTCGAAATTCGCTGACGATCCTCTCCGGATGCTCTGCAATATCCAAAAATTGGGTTTTTACCAATGCCTTGGCGGCATGGACCATCGCCATGTACGCGGTCGTGCTAGCGCCTTCGTGATCGCCCTCGTCCAACAATACCTGGGCTTCAAAGGCTTCGCGTTCGCACGCCGATAGCTCGAAGTGGATGAGTGGCACGACTTCTCCGGCACACTCCCCCTTGCCCATATCACCGATGGTGAACTCCCGTGGATCTCCCCAGTCATGGAAGAACGATGGGTCCTGATCGCGGGCCGGAACCTGGCTCAATTCCTCCAGCATCGCTTTGATGTCTCGTTTCCCCACTCGCCGTGTATACTCCTGAAAGGTTTCCTGCTTTGTGCGCTCCTGGATATAGCGCTCGGTGATGAGGGTAACGACATCCGGAATGCGTTTGGCCGGGATGGCACCGATCGGTTGACCGAACGACGCGGCGTTTTCAGACCATTGGCCTCCAAGAACCACCTGGAAGTGGGGCACCGTGAATCCGCCGACCTTGCGGCTGATGCCATAGAATCCGAGATCGGCAACGTGGTGCTGCCCACAGGAGTTGAAACAGCCGCTGATCTTGATGCGCAAATCCTTGATCGACGCATCGAACTGGAGACTCTTTTCCGCCAGGCGTCGGCGCAGTTCTGCCGCCAAACCGCGCGACGAGGCAATGCCCAGTTTGCAGGTGTCCGTGCCCGGGCAGGCGGTGACGTCGACTATGGTACCGGCGCCGGATTGATGGAGTCCGATCTTGACGAGTTCGGTATATAGCTCAGGCAGGTCGGCTTCGCTGACCCAGCGCAGCACGATATTCTGCTCAACCGTGGCGCGCACCGTGTCCAGGACAAAGCTCCGGCAGAGATCAGCGAGCGCGTGCAACTGGTGAGAGGTTATGTCCCCAAGGGGCAACGAAACCGTTGCGACTGCATAACCGTGCTGCCGTTGCGGGTACACGTTCGTTTTGTACCAGTCTGAAAAACCCTCCGGCAAGTCTTGACCGTTCAGATTCTGACCCGGCTTTAACGCTTTCTCGTCCCCAGTGCTCAGGTCGCGTACCAACTCGGACCATTGCGGATCATCGGGCAGGATCGCCTTCTCCTCGAGCACTAACCTGCGAAACTCCTCGATGCCCAATTTCGCGACCAGGAACTTGATCCGTGCCCGTGCCCGATTCGCCTTTTCTCCCAGTCGCGCGAAGACTCGGGAAATGGCCTGAGCGGTCGGCAAGAGCTCCTCTGCCGGAACGAATTCGTCGAACAGCTTCGCCTGATGCGGCACCGCGCCAAGGCCGCCGCCGACGTAGAGTTCAAACCCTCTTTCTACGTTTCCATCCACCTCGCGGGTGGTGGCAATGGCACCCATATCATGCATGCTCGTGAGGCCGCACGCTTCGTGTTTGCAGCCGGAGAAGGCGATCTTGAATTTGCGTCCGAAATCCTGGGCGTCGGGATGTCCCAACAGAAACTTGGCGCACGCCTTGGCGTACGGGGTTACGTCGAAGGTTTCCGTGCGGCAGATGCCCGAAAGGGGGCATGCGGTCACGTTGCGTACCGAATTGCCACACGCCTCTCTGGTGGTGACGCCCACGGCGGCCAGCCGGCGCATGAGATCAGGTGTGTCTTCGATATGAACGAAGTGGAGTTGGATGTCCTGCCGGGTGGTAACGTGGCAGATCTCGTCGGAATATTCCTCGGCCAGGTCGGCCAAGGTGTGCATCTGCGCGGTAGTCAAACCCCCAAATGGGATCTTGATGCGCACCATGCCGGGTGCGTGCCAGACCGTGTCCGGTCCCTTGGTGTTCGTCTCCGGATATTCCAGCGCTCGCGTCTGCGACCCATCGAATCGCTGGCCGTTGTCATAACGTTGGCCGTACACGCCGCGGCGCAGTCGAGTTTCAGCAAACAGAACTTCGTCTATCTTGTCTTGCTTCCTCAAGGACATCTGCGTTTCGAAGATATCGATCTCCTTGCCCAGGTCGTCATCGATCTCTCGGGCAAGTTGATCCTTCCAGCTTTTGGCGCCCATATCGCTCTCGCTTCAACTGCTTGTAGATGGCTGCAAGTATCTCGAAATACTTAAAATAGAGACGGCCGCCACAGTGTCAAGACGATGTGGCGGCGAAGCACGAAACGGACACCTGGGTAGGTTAATATTGCCGGTTCTGGAACCTCGGCACAGGGCCGACCCACCCCTTTTGCAGCGGGATCTGGCCCGGTTTTCCAACCTGGAAACGGTTGTGGTGGCCCCGGAGGCATCGCGTTGACACCGGAATCGGAGCGCGGTATCATCTGCCCACCTGAAAAGGCTCTTGGAGGGCTCCATGTCAGAATCCCAGCGGTACCCGGAATTAACCCCCGCCATAAAGGATCGAGGATTCGTAGCTATGCTGCGTCTGTTCGGTCCGGGTGCCATTATCGCCTCTGTAACCATCGGGAGCGGTGAAACGGTGTTTGCGTCCAGAGGTGGTGCCCTCTTCGGTTACACCATGCTCTGGTGTTTCGTCGGTGGGGGGTTGATGAAGTTTGTACAGGTTTATACGGCCGCCCGCTATGCGACCTTGACGGGCGAACACCCTATAGAGCGCTG
The DNA here is from genome assembly GCA_965217095.1 of Candidatus Latescibacterota bacterium. Classification (GTDB taxonomy): domain Bacteria; phylum Latescibacterota; class UBA2968; order UBA8231; family UBA8231; genus CAYNZV01. The sequence continues at coordinate 1,778,450 of OZ244235.1, read as the reverse complement.
GAGGTATCTTCCCGGACCCCAAGGCTGGGCCGTCTGGGTATTGGCAGTGATCACCCTGCTCTGTTTTCCTTTGTGGCTTTCCGGTCTGCCCAAGATGTTGGGCGGACTGACGGTGTGGATATTCGACCTCGGTGAAACCAACTTCTGGGGCGATCCCCGGGTCTGGGGAACGGGTTTCGTCGTTGCCGCCATAACCCTGACCATGGTTCAGAGTTATGCGGCGCTGGAACGCACGCAGACCGTCATTGTAGCCTTGCTGCTGATTAGCATTCTGGTAGCTGCTCTGGTGCTGCGGCCCGACTGGTTAGCGGTGTTCCTCGGCGCTCTGGTTCCCACGATTCCAGCATTCGAGCCTTGGGTGGCCACCAAATATCCGACCATTGCTGCCCGTTCAGCCTGGGTGGAGATGGGAACCTACCTGGGGGCCATCGGTGGAGGTACCCAGGATTATTTCGGTTACATCGGGATGCTGAAGGAGAAGGGATGGGGTCTTCTGGGGCGCAGCTCCACTGCCGATGCCAACGGAGTGTCTGTAGCGCAGGATCCCGAGAATACGGAGCTGGGAAAGAAATGGCTGCGGGCGCCGTTGATCGACACCTCGGTTTCGTTTGGCTGCATCGTGATGTTCACCATCGCGTTTATGGTCTTAGGGGCGGTTGTGCTCTATCCCAAGCAAGTCGTCCCCTCAGGCCTCCAGCTGCTATCGGTTCAGGCCGAATTTCTCACCCTGCTTCACCCAAATCTCGTGTATCTGTATCAATTGGGCGTTTTCACCGCTTTTTTCGGCACGATCATCGGGGCTTATGAGCTCTACGTGCGGACCACTCACGTCTGCCTGCGACCGATCGTCTCCCGGGTTCGCCGATCGACGCTTGGAGAGTTGCGTCCCTGGGTAGTAGCTTACTGCGGATTGGCGGGAGTGGCGATCATGTGGCTGGGTGGAAATCCGGTGCAAATCGTTACTCCGGCCGCCATCTTCGGCGGCGTGCTGACCTGCGGATTGTGGTGTTTTCTGATGGTGTGGACCGATCGTCGATTTCTTCCCGCGCCACTGCGCATGGGTTGGGGACTGCTAAGCCTCAATCTTGTCAGCGGGTTGTTCCTTACCGGGTGGGGGATTCGCGGCATCTACGACTGGATCAATTCACTCGCCGCATGACCGGAGTATCTCCGACCTGGACGAAAGTCGAGGCCCTCTTTTCTACGGAGACCTACCTTTCTCTGGCGACGACGGGGGGCGGCGTTGAGCTGCTGACCTGGTTGCTGAACCACCCGGGAGCGTCCGGGTGCATCTTGGAAGCCCGGGTTCCGTATCACCAGCGCGCCCTGCGGGAGTACCTGCAGGCGCCCGGACCTCACGGCTCCAATCAGGGGACCGCCCGGGACATGGCTATCCGCGCGTTCTCGAGGGCATGCCGATTCTCCGGAGCCGATGCGACTACCATAGGCCTGGGCTGTAGCGCAGCGTTGGCCACGAACAGGGTTCGCCGGGGTGAGGATTGGGCATTCGTCGCACTAAGAAGCTTTGCCGAGCTGCGCTTCGCGCAGCTGCGCTTCCGCGGTGAATCGAGCCGGCTCGAGCAAGAGGAAGCACTCTCCAATTATTGCCTCGACCTCATCTGCGAAACCTCGGGTCTCCCGTTCGAGCGGTATGCGCTGCCCGATTTCGTCGCGATCGAGACCGAGGTCCTGCCGACGGACGATCCCATCGGTCTCCTGTTGCAGGGTCACCTCGACGTGATCGAGATCGGCATCGACGGGGTGCCCAAGATTGAGTTCGATCGATTCAATCGGCTGCTGTTCCCGGGCTCGTTCAATCCCCTCCATGAAGGACATGTCCGGTTAGCGGAGGTGGCGCAGCATCAAAGTGGTCGCTCGACGAGCATGGAGATCTCGGTGGTCAATGTTGACAAACCGGAGTTGAACCGGGCTGAACTGGAACGCCGACTGATGCCGATCAAGGGTGGGTTTCCGGCCATCGTGACTCGCATGCCACGGTTTCAAGAAAAAGCAGGCGAATTCGAAAATTGCCACTTCGCCTTGGGAATGGATACCGCAGTGCGGCTGTTTGATCCCGAATATTACGCAGGTGGTCAACAAGGATTGCTGGAGGCACTCGCTTTCATGGCCGATGCCGGCTGTAGATTCCTCGTTGCCGGCCGCAGCAGAGAAGGTAGGTGGAGGAGCTTCGAAGACCTCGAGCTTCCCGCCGAATTCCGCGGGATGTTTGAAGCGATTCCTGCAGAGTCCTTCCGCAGCGAGCTGAGTTCTACAGACCTGCGCAATCGCTAGTGCCGTGTTCAATAACTGGCCTTGTACATTGCGGCGCTGAGGCGCCCGGCCCGCAAGGCGCACGATCGAGCCATATTGGTGGATATGGCGAGTGAGCGCAACGTAGCGGACCGGGATGCATCGGCGGCGAAATACAAGGGTGGGTGTTGAACAGGGCACTAGACAGTGGTCCCCAAGCTATCTTGAATCGACACTGGTACTCGAGGCATCAAAGCTCTCGAAGCTGCTTTCACGGTCGGAGTCCGTATGCCAGTTCGTTGGAGATCGCCAATATGAATCGCAGATGCCGTCGGCTGTTGACGGCCCTCGTTTCCATCGTAGTCGTCAGCTGCGGCGACTCGAACAGCCCGGCGGCGGTTGAGTTCAACTCCGCCAATCGTTTTGCCTACAAGTCCAGACGTCTTGGCAACGAGGAGATATACACCGCCACCGTGGACGGTGCCAACGAGCTGAATCTGACGGATCATCCCGCGCGGGATAGCTCCCCGACCTGGTCTCCCGATGGTTCGAGGCTTGCCTTCGTTTCGGATCGAGATGTGGACTTCGAGCTCTACGTGATGGATGCCGACGGATCCAACCAGATCCGCCTTACCGAGCGACCGGGCGAGGACGTTTCGCCGGCGTGGTCTCCCGACGGTTCGCGAATAGCCTACACTGCGGAAGAGATCGGCAACTTCGACATCTATATGGTGAACCCGGATGGGAGCGACGTGGTGCGATTGACCACCGGGCGAACGAAGGACGGTTCCCCGGCGTGGTCTCCGGACGGTACCCGGCTTGCTTTCGAGAGCCGGCGTGACGGGAACTTCGAGATATACGTCATGGATGTTGCCACCGGTGAGACGGCTAGGCTCACCGACCATCCCGCCTGGGACTCTTCCCCCGCGTGGTCTCCGGACGGTACCCGGCTTGCTTTCACTTCCAGTCGCGATGCTGACTTCGAGATCTATTCGATGAACGTCGACGGCAGCGATCTGAAGCGGCTCACGCGAAGACCGGGCAACGACGGTGGGGCCGCCTGGTCGCCAGATGGATTACGCATTGCCTTCCAATCCATCGAACTGGCAAGCTTTCAGATATTCATGGTCGATCCCGACGGGGAGAATCTCGTCCAGCTGACGAACAACATCGAAGACGACACCTCCCCAGCCTGGTTTCCAATTCCGCTACAGTAACCCGATTTTCTCCTCTCTATTACCTCGACGCCCAAGCTGGCATGGCTGGGGGAGTTGGGCGGTTGGATCGGTGCCGCTTTCCGTTATATTTTATTCCCCCCAACAAACGAGGTAGAAAAATCGTGAAGGTGAGGGAGTATTTAGACAAAAGCGAACCTGCTCTCGTGCGAGCCTTGCAGGAGTTGGTCCGCATTCCCACGATCAACCCACCCGGGTCTAACTACAAACAGATCGTCGACCTCTTGGCCAAGCGCTGCTCATCTCTGGGCATGGAGGTCCGCGTCCACCGGGTCTCTGACGATGCCGTAAAAAGAGCTTCCGTCTCGAGCAAGTTTCCGCGCTACAATCTGATCGCTCGCTGGAAGGTTGGTGCACCTACAACGGTGCATTTCAACGCCCACTACGACGTCGTGCCTGCCTCCGGTACCTGGCGTTTCGGCAGTGCCTTCGAGCCGGTGGTGAACAATGGCAACCTCTACGGAAGGGGTGCCGGTGATATGAAAGGTTCCATTGCCGCGCTATTGTTGGCGTTGGAGGCGATGCGGCGCACTGGTACAGACCCCGCGTTTAACATCGAATGCTCCTTTACGGCGGATGAGGAGACGGGGGGCGACCTCGGAGCCGGGCACATCGTGCGCTCCGGATTGGTAGAAGCGGACTACGCCGTCGTGTGCGAGGGTGCGGCCGGGTCGCGGGTGGGATGCGCCCACAACGGAGTTCTCTGGCTGGTGGTGGAAATCGTGGGAAAGTCTTCGCACGCATCCAATCCGAAGGAGGGAGTCAACGCCTTCGAGGCTATGGCCTCAACGGTCACTCACCTCAAACGTTTTCGCAAGCAACTGGAAGCGCCCCGCCGTCAATATCGAGATTTCAACGGAAGCGAACGCTGGCCAACGATGACTATGGGAGGCGTATTTTCGGGCAGCGAGGGCGACAAGATAAACACCGTACCTGGCCGGTCGTCGTTCTCCATTGATCGCCGGCTCGTCCCGGGCGAACGCCTCGCCAAGGTGGAGAAGGAGCTGTTGAGCGCTTTGAAACGTGCCTCCGAGGGGTCGCCCAAGGCCCGATTCTCCGTTGAAACGAAATTACGCATCGAACCCTGTTCGATGGATCCCCAACACGAATTACCCCAATCGTTCGCCAGGGCGGTGCAGACGATACGGCGACGCCCACCCGAGTTTCGTACCACCAGCGGATTCACCGATCTCCACTTTTTCATCGAGGACGCCGGCATACCCGGCGTTTCGTACGGGGTTAAGGGGGAGCACGGACATGCCGTGGACGAGCGGGTTGGAGTGCACGATGCCATGCAGACTGCCCGCACCTACGCCGAATTCATGCAGCACGAAATCAGCGAGTGACGATCAGGTTAGCGACATGTTCAATCTGAAGCTCGTCACCGGCAGGCAGATGGCCGAGATCGATCGCCGGACGATCGATGCCGGCGTGGCGAGCGGTGCGGAGTTGATGGAGCGGGCGGGGTCGCGCGTGGTCGAGGTGATCCGCGAGGAGTGGGACGGCCTGGACAATCTGCAGGTTGTGGTTGTCTGCGGAAAAGGGAACAACGGCGGGGACGGATTCGTTATAAGCCGTCTGCTGCAGTCCAAGGGTGCGCGCCAGCGAACCTTTCTGGCAACCGAGTCAGACCTGATTCGCGGTGATGCCGGGCATCATCTAGATCTATTCCAGGCAGGCGGCGGCGAGGTCGAACCGTTGACCTCTGATGTTGATCTGGAGGCGTTCGATAGCGCCCTACAGGATGCGGAGCTTGTGGTCGACGCGTTGCTCGGTACAGGCGTCGAAGGAGCCCCAAGACCAGAACTTGCCCGTGTTATCGATCGAGTGAGAGCTTGCGGGCGCCCGGTGATAGCGGTTGACCTTCCGTCCGGTGTGGATGCAGATACCGGAAAGGTTCCCGGGGCTTGTGTCAAAGCCGCCATAACCGTGACCTTCGGGCTGCCGAAGGTTGGCCAGATGTTTTTTCCCGGTCGCGATCACTGCGGAGTCCTGCGCCTGGTGGACATCGGTTTCCCAGCTTCAGCCATCGAGCCATTGCAGGTGACCACGGAGCTTCTCAGTGAAGAATCGGCGATCCGGCTGATTCCACAGCGGCCAGGCGATGCCTACAAGGGCAGCTGTGGTGGGGTGGCGGTCCTGGCCGGATCGGTGGGGATGACAGGCGCGGCCTCTCTGACGGCCCAGAGTGTTTTGCTCTCCGGTGCCGGCCGGGTGACCCTGGGTATTCCAGCCAGCCTCAACGACATCATGGAAATCAAGCTTACGGAAGCGATGACCAGACCACTCCCCGAGGTCCGCAAGCACCGCTGTCTCTCACTCAGGGCTATGGGAGAGGTGACCGACCTGCTGGTCAAGAAAGACTGCCTCGTGCTCGGTCCCGGACTCGGACGGCATCGGGAGACCGTCGAGCTGATCAAGCGGGTCGTGGCCATGACACAGCTGCCGTTGGTGCTCGATGCCGACGGACTGAATGCTTTCGCCGGGTCGGTCGATATATTGGGAGGGAGAACAGCCCCCACCATTCTGACCCCGCACCTCGGAGAATTTTCCCGGCTGGCCCAGGCGCAAAAAGACGATATTGCGGCAGATCCAGTAGCCGCTGCCAGCGGATTTGCGGTAAAATATCGGGTCGTGCTGGTACTGAAGGGGGCGCCGACCGTGATCGCGACCCCGGATGGTCGGGCCGTCGTAAATCCGACGGGAAACCCTGGCATGGCGACGGCGGGATCAGGGGACGTTCTGGCCGGCGTTATCGCTGGATTCGTCGCCCAGGGGTTAGCGTGCTCCGACGCGGCCCAGTTGGGAGTCTATCTCCATGGTCGCGCCGGCGACATAGCGCGAGACGAGCTTGGAGAGTGGGGCCTCTTGGCCGGGGATATTGCTGCCGCTGTTCCGCGGGCCATGCTGGGTGCCGTGCGAGCGGGACACGGGACCACCCCAAAAGGCTAGCCAGAAAGAAAACCGATCGCAACTGCGGAATTGATCTTGGGCAGCGTGGAACCGCGGCGCCGAAAACGCCTAACTTGTTGCGCTGGACCTCTCTTGACACCGGTATAGGTATCTGTTAAAGTATGAACGACGCGAGGCAGAATCACGGGGCAGTTCCAACTGCCAGCGGCGTGTCCAACTCCTACAAACTCTCGATTTCGATGGGCAACGACAGATGAGCGACGTCAAAGAAGCTATCGAGGCGATCATCGAGGAATCCTACCTGCTGGGTTTGTCGGAGGAGGAGATTCGAAACGATTTCAAGAGTTTCATCGACACCTGCTACGGGGTCATCGAATCTAATGTCACTGATCGAAAAGCAGTGAACGGACTCGCTGAAAGCCTCGCTCGCGAGAAGACTTGCACGTTGATCTCGGAGCGATCGGCGGGAACCGAAAGCCGGGTAACCCCTTCTGAAGGGGACGCTTCGGTGGAGACCGTTGAGCAGTTCGCCGAGCGCGTGGCACAACGCAAGCGACTCATTTTGAAGACGATTGCGGAGTATGACCCCGAACTGGTCCGGCTCATCGACGAAGAGCGGTTCCAGGGCGAGTATAAGGAAGTAACGCCACGCAGAATTAAGATTAAACGCGAGGGAAATCGGGAGCGGGCAAAATTCCTCCTGCTAAAATTCGGATACGCGACGACGGTAGCAGTTATAGTTCTGTTGATCTACCTGAGCTTCATTCAGAGATCGTAGCATCGATGTACAGGTTGTGTAGAATCTACCTACCTTCTCATCTTCATCTCAATACCCCTTAGTTGCACTACCAGTCGTTCCAATTGACTATTCTGATCAGCTCGAGATGCGCGGAAGCGCATCTCGTTTTTTCGTTTTTGGGTAAGGAAGGCTATGCCGAGGCGGGCTGATATAGAGCGGATCATGCTGATCGGCTCCGGCCCAATCGTGATCGGGCAGGCGTGCGAGTTCGACTACTCCGGCACTCAAGCATGCAAAGCGCTGAAGGAAGAGGGGTACGAGATTGTACTGGTGAACAGCAATCCCGCCACGATCATGACCGATCCCGATTTCGCTCACCGCACATACGTGGAACCGATTACGCCCGAGATTTGCGAAAAAATCATTGACCGCGAACGCCCCCAAGCACTGTTGCCCACCTTGGGAGGTCAGACCGCTTTGAATACGGCAGTCGCACTGGCTGAGGCAGGCGTGCTGGAGCGCTACGGCGTCGAACTGATCGGGGCAAAGCTGGACGCCATCAAGACGGCGGAAGACCGCGAGCTCTTCAAGAAAGCGATGGACCGAGCTGGCCTCGAGATGCCCCGGGGGCACTTCGCGCATACGATGGACGAGGCGATTTCGCATCAACACGATATCGGCTACCCGACCATCGTGCGTCCCTCATTTACCATGGGGGGCAGTGGTGGGGGAGTGGCGTACAACGCCGAGGAATTCGAGCGCATCGTCGGTCATGGACTCGAGCTTAGTCCAATTACCGAGGTTCTCGTGGAGCAGTCGGTTCTCGGCTGGAAAGAGTACGAGCTGGAGGTCATGCGCGATCACAGTGACAATGTGGTCATTATTTGCTCCATCGAAAACTTCGATCCGATGGGAGTGCATACCGGCGACAGCATAACGGTGGCCCCGGCACAAACCTTGACCGACAAAGAGTATCAACGGATGCGAGACGCGGCGATTCGCGTCATTCGCACCATTGGCGTGGACACCGGAGGATCGAACATCCAGTTCGCGCTGAACCCCGTCGACGGCCGGCTGGTGGTCATCGAGATGAATCCCCGAGTGTCGCGGAGTTCGGCGCTGGCTTCGAAAGCCACCGGGTTTCCGATCGCCAAGATCGCCGCCAAGCTGGCGGTTGGTTATACCCTGGATGAGATCCCCAACGACATAACACGGGAGACACCCGCCTCCTTCGAACCGACCATCGACTACGTCGTGACCAAGATTCCGCGATGGGCTTTCGAGAAATTCCCCGACTCGGTTGATGCGCTAGACACGCAGATGCGTTCGGTTGGCGAGACCATGGCAATCGGCCGAACCTTCAAGGAATCGCTGCAGAAGGGATTGCGTTCACTGGAAATCGGCAGAGCGGGATGGGGGGGCGATGGCAAGGATCTGCGAACCGAGAGGGTGCCGAAAAGCGAGCTTCGAGAGCGGCTGACCACACCCAACTCGCAGCGGCTCTTCTACCTCAAGCTGGCGTTGGAGAACGGAACCGGGATCGATGAGCTATACCAATTGACCGGCATCGATCCATGGTTTCTCGACAATCTCCAACAGTTGCTGGCGGTGGAACAAAGATTGCGTAATGAGGATCCCTTTGAGAACCTGGAGCTGTTGCGGCAGGCCAAGGAGTACGGGTACGGGGACAAGCAATTGGCGTTTCTGCGGGGTACCGACGAGGCGGTTGTGCGAAGCCGGCGGCTCGAGCACCAGTTGCGGCCGGTCTTCAAGACCGTGGACACCTGCGCAGCTGAATTCGAAGCGCACACGCCGTACCACTACTCCACGTATGAGAGTGAGGAAGAAGCGTTCCGTAGCGACCGCAGGAAAATCGTCATTCTCGGAGGTGGACCCAATCGGATTGGGCAGGGGATCGAGTTCGATTATTGCTGTGTTCACGCCTGTTTCGCTCTTCGCGAGGACGGCTTTGAAACGATCATGGTCAATAGCAATCCGGAGACGGTCAGCACTGACTACGACACGGCCGACAAGCTCTACTTCGAGCCGCTGACGGTGGAGGACGTATTGCACATCGTTGATCGCGAGCGGCCCGAGGGAGTGATCGTGCAGTTCGGCGGTCAGACGCCGTTGAATCTGGCGGCGGAGCTGGAAGAGGCCGGCGTTCCGATCATAGGCACGACACCGGCCAGCATCGATCTGGCGGAAGATCGGGAGCGGTTCGGCAATCTGCTGCGCCAACTCGAGATTCGCCAGCCGGAGCACGGCCTTGCCAGCAGTCTGGAGCAGGCGAGAGGAGTAGCGGAGAAGATCGGCTATCCCGTTCTGGTGAGACCATCGTACGTCCTCGGCGGACGCGCGATGGTAATCGCCTACGATCCTGGAAGCCTAGAAAACTACATGGCGGATGCCATCGACGTGTCGCCCCAGCGCCCGGTGCTCATCGATCGTTATCTCGAGGGGGCCCAAGAATTCGACGTCGACGCGGTCGCCGACGGCACCGATGTGGTGATCGGCGGTATCATGCAGCATATCGAACATGCCGGGGTCCACTCCGGGGACAGCGCCTGTGTGCTGCCGCCATTCGATATTTCCCCGAGCAACCTCGAGACGGTCAGGCAGAACACCCATGCGCTGGCGCGGGCGCTGAACGTCGTGGGTCTCATGAATGTACAGTATGCGATTCACGAGGAGATGGTGTACGTCCTCGAGGTCAATCCACGGGCATCGAGAACGGTTCCCTTTGTAAGCAAGGCGACGGGCCGACCCTTGGCCAAGATTGCCGCGCGGGCGATGACTGGCAAAACCTTGAAGCAACAAGCGGTCGTCCACGAAGTCGTTCCGGAACACGTTTCGGTGAAGGAGGCGGTGCTGCCATTTATCAAATTCCCGGGTGCGGACAGTCTATTGGGGCCGGAGATGAAATCTACGGGCGAGGTGATGGGCATCGGTAACGGATTCGGTGCGGCGTTCCTTAAAGCGCAGATGGGAGCTGGCTCGATTTTACCCGCCGATGGCTGCGTTTTTATCAGCGTCGCCGATCGCGACAAGGAGGCTGCCGTCTCGATCGCGAGAGACCTCGACGGATGCGGATACAAACTGATCGCTACGCAGGGAACCATGGAATTTCTCCGCCGACACGGAATCCAAGCAGAAAAAATTCGCAAGGTTCACGAGGGGCGGCCGCACGTGGAGGATGCGATCCGGAGCAATCTGATCGACCTGGTAATCAACACGCCCCAGGATGCGCCGTCTCAGTACGATGACCAGGTGGTGCGCCGGGCCGCCATTCTTCACAACGTGCCCTACACCACAACGATGGCCGGGGCGCAAGCGGCAGCGGCCGGCATGACTGCGCTTCGACAGGAGGATCTTTCCGTCTGCGCCCTGCAGGACTACATCAGCGGATAGATTCTCACGATGAGTATGGGAAGAAGCCGACTCCTTCTGCTGGCTGCAGCTCTCATATCCACCTCCTGCGTCTATTTCAATACCTACTACAACGCACAGAAGTATTTTCGGCAGGCTGAGAAGTCGCGCTCGGTCGACGAGCAGAAGATGCTCGATCGCGGCGAGGATCCTCGCCGGTCGCCTAGGAAACCGGTCCATAAGACCGACAACCTCTACGAGACCGCCGCGCGGCGCGCCTCCAAGGTGTTGGACGAATACAAAGAAAGCGATCTGGTCGACGACGCCATGTTCCTTATGGGCCGCGCTTTCTACTGGCGTCGGGACTACATCACGGCGGTCCGCAGCTTCGCCGATCTGGAAGCAAACTTTCCCAACAGCGAACTCTTTCTCGAAGCCCGATATTGGCGGGCGTTGTCGTACGAAGCGCAGCGCCAGGTTTCGGACGCCCAACTGCTATACCGGGACCTGTTCAGCGATGGGCGCGAGGCAGTAGGATACAAAGCGGGGTACCGGTTGGGAGAGATGGCATTCGAGGCAGAAGATTTCGTCGCCGCCTCACAGGAATTCCGCGCTACGATCGACGCGTTCCCCGAGGCCGACCTGCTTCCCGACTTGTGGCTGCGATACGGTGAATCCCTCGTGGCGCTGGAGGACTCCAGCCGCTATGACGAGGCCCTTGAAGCATTCGAGAAGGTGCTGCAGGAGGAACCTTCCAAACAGATCGAATATGATGGCCGTCTCAACAAGGGGAAGGTGCTTGACGCCATGGGCAATGGCGAGGCCGCGCTTCAGGTTTACGAGCTGCTCCTCAAGGACGGTAGTTTCCGCGTTTTCGAAGGTCAAACTCGACTGCAGATCGGACAGTACTACCGAGATAGGAACGAGTTGGAACGCGCGCTCGACGAATTCGAGCAGGTGCGCGACGATTTTCCGAAGAGCGCCCCTTCGGCGATGGCGCTTTACCATACCTCGCTGTTGTACCTTCAGGACCATGGAGATGTGGAACGAGCCCGCGAATACCTGCGGGAGGTGGGCGCGGAGAAGCGCGACTCGGAGGCGGCGGTCCATGCCCAGCGCACGCTGAAGGACCTAGGAGAGCTCGATCGGCTGACGCGGCGGATCGTTATCGCCGACTCGCTCGCCGGCGTGCAACGAGATTCTCTAGTGGCCGCTCGAACCGGGGAACCGACGGCGGCCATGAGCGATTCGACGGCGGCCATGAGCGATTCGACGGTGGCCACGGGTGATTCGACGGTGGCCACGGGTGATTCGACGGTGGCTACGGGCGATTCGGCGATCGCTATCGCTCCATCGGATTCGGCCTCCTCTGATTCTGGGAGTGTGATTCAGTCTGCGGCGTTGCACGGGGAGAATGGGTCCCCGAAAGCTACGGCCGCGAGCGAAGAAACCCTAGCAGCCTGGTTTTTCGAGGAACCGTCCATAGAGAGACGAGACCGAACGATCGAGGTGTTCGCAGATCTGTTCTCGCTCGCGGAGCTCTACCGGGACCAACTGGCTCAGGCCGACTCGGCGTTGTTCTATTATGGACAGGTGCGAGACCGTTTCCCCGCTTCGGCGCAGATGCCGCTGATTCTGTACAACATGGGGTGGATTCACCTGGAGCTGAAGAAGGCGCCCGACGACGCGCGGCCGTTCTCCCAGATGTTGGTGGATGAACACGCAAGCTCCGAGCATGCCAACGCGGCGCGGGAGTTTTTGGGTCTGGCGCGACGGCAGACGGCCGACGATGTGGCCGCCACGGAATTTCGTCGCATCGAAGCGATCATGTCCCAGCAGGCCACCAAGGCGAACCTGTTTCTGCCGCTGTTGGACAGCTTGGTCGGCAGCTTCGCAGACACCCCGACGGCGGCGAGAGCCTCCTTCATTGCCGCCAGAGCTATCGAGGATGTGGTGGGTGACTCCCTCGAAGCCGCCCGCCGCTACCTGCAGCTCGAGGAACGATATCCTGAGAGCCCCTTCGCCGCGATCGTCCGCAACCGACAGGAATCGCTACAGGCGGGGTTAGTAGCCAAGCTCGAGCGCAGTCTAAAATCTCTAGGGGGTCAACTGCGTCCAGGAGAGAAGATCGAGACCATTGCAGTGGAACCGGATTCTGTCGATTCAATAGCCTTGGGCAGGAAATACTTCGGCTTCGCACTACGGGCCCATCGGCGAGGCGATCTCGAAGGTGCCCAGGAGTATTACGAGCAGAGTTTGGAAGAACGGGGTAAGAATCCGGAGGCGTTGTATCAACTGGGCAATATTCAGTGGGACCAGGATTATTATCAGGATGCCCAGGAGTACTACCGCAAAGCGCTCAGACAAAACCAGGGGTTCCTCAAAGCCCACTATCGTATGTTCTTCGCGTTCGTAGCCGAAGGCCGCGAGGACTCGTCGAATTTTTATCTGCAGAAGGTCATCAAAGGGGACCGAGGAAACGAGCAGATCCGATTCCTGATCGAGCAGTTCCCAGACCTGGCCGTGCCGAATCCCGAAGAGCTGGATCTCGGAACCTTGGGAGAGCTGGAGCTTGAGGCTCCGGTGGAGAAGTTGATCATGCCGCCCGGGGAGCTTCGACTGCGCGAGCATCCACTCGTCCGCAAGATGGCGCTGCCGCCCTATCCTGCGGGGGCGAACGGGGATTCGGTTGAGGTTCTTCTGGACGTCCTCGTTGGGCGGGATGGAAAACCAGAAGCAGTGGAGCTGTTCGATGGACGCGAGCCCTACGTCTCTGCGGCGGTGAATTCTACCTGGGATTACCTGTTCTATCCGGCGGAAGGGGTAGACAAACAACCGGAACGGGACGAGTTCGAGGTTCGCGCGTGGGTTGAGCTGACGATGCCGGTCTATCCTCCGGAAGGTTTTGCCGCGACCGCCCAAGCAGACGCCTCGGCGGCGGCGGAGGGCGCAGATTCCGCGACCACCGCCACGGCTGCTGTGGAGGACAGCTTATCGATCGGATTCGGCAACATTACTGACATCGATGATGGGGAGACGACCGAGTAATGCAGGATGTGCCTTCGGAGCTGATTTCCAACGATGAGGTGGCAGAAGACTTTTATCTGGCTCGCTTGAACAACGCCGCGGTGGCAAAGGGTGCGGTGCCCGGCCAGTTCCTACAGATTCGGGTCACGGAAGAGCTCTCTCCGTTTCTAAGGATTCCCTTGAGCATCGGTGGCGTGGATCCGTCCGCGGGGGTCGTCGAGATTCTCTACGAGGCAATGGGTCCCAAAAGCCAGGCCCTTGCCCGCGCCCGTCGGGGCGATCTCTTGAGTTGCCTGGGTCCTCTCGGTCGCGGATTCGACCCTCCGAGCAAAGGGCGTCTCCTACTGGTGGGCGGTGGTATCGGAGTACCGCCTTTGCTCTACTTGGGCACTCAGACTCGTAGTCGTGGCTGTCACGTACGACTCCTGGCCGGAGCGCGCACCGCTCGCAAGCTGCTCCCCTCCGACCTCCTGGATCGGTCCGCTGACCAGGTTCTGGTGGCTACGGATGATGGATCTGAAGGGCACGCGGGTTTGGTTACCGACCTCTTGGTCCGCGAACTTGAAACTTCGACAGATTGCACGGTATTCACTTGCGGGCCACACGGGATGATGGCTCGGGTAACGGCTGTATGCCAGGAATTCGATGTGCCTTGCAAAGCATCGCTGGAGGAATATATGGCGTGTGGATTCGGGGTTTGCGTCGGATGCGTTGTCGAAGTTAAGCCTGTTTCCGGCTCCGAGGCATCCGCCTACGCCAGATACAGCAGGGTCTGCGTCGACGGACCCGTTTTTGATTCCCAATGTGTCATTTGGGACGCGCCATGACCGGGTTGGCTGTCCAATTTGCCGGTGTTGGTTTGCGCAACCCGGTACTGCTGGCGTCGGGAACCTGTGGTTATGGAGACGAGCTTTCGGAGTTGACCGATCTCTCGCGACTCGGGGGATTGATCACCAAAACCATCACGCCCGAACCCCGCTCGGGGAACCCGCCCCCAAGGGTCGTCGAAACGCCGGCGGGAATGCTGAACTCCATCGGTCTGCAGAACCCGGGGTTGGAGGCGTTTGTTGCCGAGCGGTGGCGCTTTCTCGATACGCTGAACACCGCCATCGTCGTTAACATCGCCGCTCCTACGGCAGACGAGCATGCGCGCATGGCTGAGCACCTCGCCCCATTGGATCGGATCGCCGCCCTCGAGGTCAACATCTCTTCTCCCAATATGAAAGACGGCGGCATGCTCTTCGGTTGCAATCCCACGGCTGCAGCTGAGGTTATCAGCGCGGTACGGCGCGCATCGGCCCGACCGGTGATCGCCAAGCTTACCCCTAATGTCACTGACATTGTGGAGGTAGCACGTGCGGTCGAAGATGCTGGTGCCGATGGCATTTCGTTGATCAACACGCTTGTCGGCATGGCTGTAGATGTTCGCAGCCGCCGGCCAGTTTTGGGCAATACGACCGGAGGACTGTCCGGTCCGGCGATCAAACCCGTTGCGCTGGCCATGCTTTGGAAGGTGCGACAGGCCGTCAAACTCCCCTTGATGGGGATCGGCGGAATCGTGGACGCCAATGACGCGCTCGAGTTCATGATCGCGGGGGCGTTGGCGGTCCAAGTAGGCACGGCGACGTTCGTCAAGCCGAACGCCGCGCACGAGATAGTTGAGGGTCTCGAATCGTATTGTTCCGAGCAGAATCTGTCAGATATCAGTACAATAGTAGGATCACTCGCCACATAACCCCTCTACGCCGGACTTGCCTTGAGTCCGGAGCGCGATGTCCACGATCGGAAAGCTGCTCCTCGGAGCATCAGTTGTCGCGTTGGCGGTGGGCTGTTCACCCAGCCCGGTGTATCACTCGGGCAATGTCACTCGAGCCCCAAAAGCGGGGCGACCGTCGCGGTCGCCGGCAAAAACACTCGCGCCAGCAGGCGGAACCGCCCACCCGGTTGATGTGGGTTCCATATCGACGGCCACGGCTTACCAACTCGGGGTTGCATCCTACTATGGCAAGGCGTTTCACGGTCGCAAGACCGCCAACGGCGAGATCTTCAACATGTACAAGCTGACGGCTGCGCATCGCGTTCTGCCATTGGGGACCAGGGCAAAGGTGACCAACCTGACGAACGGTCGCTGGGTCGAAGTGAAAGTCAATGATCGTGGACCGTTTGTGGAGGGGCGGATCTTGGATCTCTCTTTCGCGGCCGCACTTGAGCTGGAGATGGTTAAGGCGGGAACAGCTAAGGTGATGATCGAGCTGGTGGAAGACTGAGATGCCGCGCGATCAGCATCCTTCTTGCATTTGAACGAAGCGGACCGGGAGCAGCGTTGTCCGTTCAGGGCGCTCAATACCGCGATACACCATGATTAGGTGCTGACGGGCTGTGCCCACGGGCATGATCAAGCGGGATTCCGGCGCCAGCTGGTCGGTGAGCTGCTGGTGCACGCAACTGGCAGAAGCCGATGCCACAATCCCGTCGAACGGGGCCGCGTCAGCCCATCCCTGCGAGCCATCCCCTATTCGATATTCGATATTCTTGTATCCTAAGCGGTCGAGGGTCCGCCGGGCGCTTTCTGCGAGCTCGGGGATGACCTCAACCGTGTAGACCCGGCATGCCAGTTCGGTCAGGAGCGCCGTCTGGTATCCCGATCCGGTGCCGATTTCCAGCACCCGGTTGTCGGGTCGCGGAGCCAACTTTTGTAGCATGTAGGCCACGACGTACGGCTGTGAGATCGTCTGCCCACGACCGATAGGAAGAGGATGGTCTTCGTACGCGTGGTGCTGCTCATGCTCGGGTATGAAGAGATGTCGCGGTACCCGTTCGAAGGCCTGCAGAACGGAACGGTCATTGATGCCCCGACTGGCCAACTGCCGTCGGACCATGTCGCGTCGCTCCACCTCGTACTGATCATTCGCCGGCGCCGAGTTGCCTTCCATTTCAGACCTCTGTGATCGGTTTCTTCGGTAGGCAACGTATCGTTTTGATAAGACACTCCAACACCGAATCTACGCCGAGCGAATCCATATCTCCATCGGGGGACTCGATCACCTCAACGGAGCGGCCGCGGGGCGCCCAGAGAGCTGGGTCGGTTGGGCCGAACAGCACGACAGACGGAACCCCGACGGCGGCTGCGATATGACTAGGGCCGGAGTCGTTGCCGATATACAGGTCGGCGGATTGCAGCAATCCGGCCAATTGGACCAGGTCAGGCGGTTGAACGATCCGAACGTAACGGGAGGATCGAAGGAAGCTACGGTCGGCGAGATGTTCCTCCGCCGGCCCGAGAATTACCACCGCACGCAAACCGATGGCGACTACCTCCTCGACGATATCAGCATACCGCTCGATGGGCCAGCATTTCCGTCTACCTCCACTACCCGGACTTACAACGATCGTATGCAACTCGGTCGATTCGCCGAGCAACCTTACGGAAAGCTCGAGTTCGCTCGGCGTTAGGTCGATACGTGGAAGATCGAACGAGTCGGCAAGATCCGCTGCTTGGACCGGTGCGAACAGCTGCTCGCCGATGTGTTCCGAACTCCCGTCAGGTCTGGGATCGTGCACCAATATTCGAGCCGAGGTAGATTCGCTCAATCGTTGTGCGAACTGCGCAGAGCCTTGCGTCGTATAAGCCAGGACCACAGCTGAATCGCCAAATACCGAATTCAGCTCCGGGTCGGATCGAACGGAATCGCTATAAAGCCCAATGAGGGATGGAGAGTGGATATCGACGATTTTTTCGGGGTGGGCGAGTTGAACAATACCGGGATTGCCGACGATCTGTTGCGTATGGCCGGGGTAGTGCGACCAAAGCGCTTGAATCGCAGGCAGTGTCAGGACGAAGTCTCCGATTGCTCCCCCTCTGACGATGGTAATTGTTCTGCCTTGTGCCATTCCTCACATCCTCTTGCCCAATCGGCGCGGAAACGGTAATTTACCATGTTTATTCGCCCGGGATACGACGGATACAGGAGTCGCAGCATGGTTGGATTGATTGGCAAGAAGCTCGGAATGACCCAGGTTTACGACGAGAAACAGGAACTGGTTCCAGTTACCGTCGTAGAAGCCGGACCGTGCCCTGTGGCGGAGGTGCGGACGGCGGAACGGAACGGATATTCCGCGTTGCAACTCGCATTCGACCTGATACCGCCGCGCAAGGTTACGAAACCGCAAGCTGGATTCTATCAGAAAATCGGTATCGAGCCGCATCGTCTGCTGCGGGAATTTCGTCTGAATACCGACGGGGATTTCGAGGTGGGGCAGGTGCTTGACGTGGGGCTGTTCGAGGTGGGAGACAAGGTGCAGGTCCGCGGCAAGTCGAAAGGGAAGGGTTTCGCTGGAGTGGTCAAACGATACCACTTCCAAGGTAAGAATACTACCCATGGGACTCCCGATCGCGTGCGCCATCCCGGAGCCATTGGACAGGGCACAACCCCCGGAAAGGTTTGGAAGGGCAAGAAGATGCCTGGACAAATGGGCAATAAGGTGGCCAATGTGAAAAATCTGGCGGTGGTGCGCGTCGATGCGGAGCGCAACCTCCTATTCCTCAAAGGTGCGGTTCCCGGTGGCGCAAACGGCTATATAACGATTCAGAAATCCTGATTGCAAGACCGGCGATGACAATAATGGAGGGCCGCCTTAATGGTGGCCCTTTTTTTTGTTATCCGGGAGGCCATGCCATCTGTCGCCCACCCAGGATGTGGACGTGGAGATGCGGGACCGTCTGCCCCCCGTCGTTCCCTGCATTGATCACCAACCGATAACCGGATTCGTCGATCGCCTGGCTCCGGGCGATATTCGCCGCACAAATCAAGAGGTGACCCAACAGAACCTTGTGTTTCGTTTGCGCGACCTGCACCCCCGGAATCGCTTCCTTTGGAATCACCAGAATGTGGTGTGGTGCCTGCGGGCTGATATCCTTGAAAGCAAGACAGAGTTCATCATCGTAAACGATGTCCGCCGGGATCTCGCCACGAATGATTTTTCCGAAAATAGTATCTTCCGCCATTAAATAATATATTCCTCCTGCCAATGGACCTAAGTATAATAATTCCAGCATTCAATGAAGAAAATAGCATACTAATTACAGTGGAAAAATCGATACAGTTTCTCGAGCAACGTCCCTGGAGTTATGAGCTCATCGTGGTGGATGACGGAAGTTCGGACCACACTGCGGAAAAGGTGCAGCAGGCCTACCCGAACTGCGCCTCGGTCTGCTGTATCAAGAACCCGCAGAACCGGGGCAAAGGTTACTCCGTGCGCCAGGGAGTTCGCATGGCTCACGGTGGCATCGTCGGATATATGGATGCGGACTACAAGACGGAGATCTCATGTCTAGACAGGGTTGTGGAGCTTTTGGACGCCGGATGTCATGGTGTGATCGGAGATCGTAGCGCAGAGGCGTCCACAATAACCGTGGCGAGACGCGGCTATCGCCAGATCGGATCTCGTCTTTTCCGCGTTTTGTTGCATCGCCTGATCGGGCTCAATCATCTGGCCGATACCCAATGCGGTTTCAAATTCTTTAAGCGCGAGATTGTCGAGTCGCTGTTTTCCCGGCAGCGTGTGAACGGGTACATGTTCGACGTGGAGATTTTGCTACTTGCCGAAAGATCAGGGTATTCCATCAAGGCGATCCCCGTTTTGTGGAGGGATGATCCAGACAGCCGCTTCGATCCGGTGTGGGGTATGGTCCGCAACATTGGCGAGCTGTTGCGAATCTATTGGGGGCACAGAGGGTCCGAGTCGAAGGCAAGCGGGATAGAGTAGGTGCATACAGTCGGACCTCGCCTCGTCCGCCTACCCCGTCGCCGGTGCAAACGATGCAGCTAGAGCAATTCAAACTGCACGCGGACATCGAAGATCACCACTGGTGGTTCCGTGCCCGGCGCCAAATAATGCGGGCGTTGGCGCTGCGTATCCATACGCCGGGGATCGGAGCGGTGATCGATGTTGGGTGTGGCACGGGAGCAAATCTGGCGGCGTTGGCAGAGGACTACACGGTGTTGGGAATCGACGCTTCTTCCGATGCTATCGATTTCGCTCGCCAACGATTCCCGGCGGTGGATTTCTTGTGCGACGAGATTCCGGTGAAAGTGGGTGCAAAGTACGCGCAGCCGCGGCTCTTTTTGTTGATGGACGTTCTCGAGCATGTTCCGAACGATGTAGAATTTCTTCGCGATGTCGCGGGCATGTTAGTGCCGGGAGATGCGATCCTGTTGACGGTGCCTGCGAACATGTCCCTGTGGAGCGAGCACGACGTCAGCTTCGGTCACTATCGTCGTTACGATCTGCACAGTCTACCCGCGATCTGGTCTGGTCTGCCGGTGAAAGCGGAGATGATCTCCTATTTTAACTCGAGGCTCTTCCCGATAGTGAAGTCTATACGTCTGTTGACACGCCTGCGCAGCAAATCCTGGGGCGAGGCCGGCACCGACTTGACCCTGCCCGCTCCTCCCATAAACCGCCTACTGGAGCGAACCTTTGCAGGTGAAGCCCGAACCCTTATCCGACTGCTGGACGGGCGTCGTCGGCGAGGTTACCGCTTCGGTGTCAGTCTGCTCGCCGTTCTGAGAGCCGTCGCTTGAAACGATTGGCTGTGAGGTCATGACGTCAATCTCAACTGTCATCGTCGTGCCTTGTTTCAACGAAGAAGCACGGTTCGATGCCTCTCAGTTCGCCTCATTTATCGAGTCAACCGACGACATTCGATTCCATTTCGTGGACGACGGCAGCACTGACGGGACGGGGGAGATGTTGCGCAAGCTCGTCGGAGCGCACCCGGGTAGGGCCAGTGTATTGGAATTGCCGCGCAATGTCGGTAAAGGGGAAGCGGTTAGACAAGGATTCCTGGAGCTGTTTGACGAGCCCGCCCAGTATGCGGGGTTCTGGGATGCCGATCTTGCGACACCCCTGAAGGCTATCGATTCGCTGCGAACCGTTCTGATGGAGAGGGCCGAATTGCAGGCGGTATTCGGTGCTCGCGTCCAGTTGTTAGGCAGGGCGATCGAGCGTAGAGCCCTGCGACATTATGCTGGCAGAATCTTCGCGACGGTGGCATCGGCTCTTCTGGATCTGCAGGTCTACGATACCCAATGCGGGGCGAAATTGTTTCGGGTCAATGAAACGACGCGTGCGATTTTTAGAGAGCCGTTCAAAAGCAGATGGATCTTCGACGTCGAGCTGCTCCTGCGTCTCATGAGGTTGCAGAAAGAACGAGGAGATGCGGAATTCGCTCGCACGGTGTTCGAACTCCCGCTGATGGAGTGGCGCGACGTTCGCGGCTCCAATATTCGATTGAGGGATTTTGTTGCGGCCGCCCGGGACTTGCTGAAGATCTACAGCATGCGATCCTAGATTGCGGCGCCTGAGGATTGCGGTCACCCCGATCGCTCAACTCTCGCCCAATTCCCGCACCAGACCTGCCAATCTGTGCAGACAGACCGTCGTAAAGACGTCTTGGGCGATACCTAAATCATCGCGTTTGGTGCTCGGCACGAAATCCCCAATGGCCAAAATGACCAGGTATACCGACAGGACCTTCACGGGGGGGAGCCCGGACGTTGAAAGGCCATCTCTCACCAAGCTGGAGATTTCCAAAATCGCACCTATCATCTCTTCGCTGTCTGCGCTTTCAAATCCCTGAACGAGCCCGGCGACAAGCGGGCGTAAGTCGTCCCGATTAGTTGGTCCGAGCAATGAGCTTCGGGAAAGAAACGTCGATGCTCTACGCAACAAGCGGCTGAGCTCCTCGTTGCGTCGCACCTCATCATGGGAGAGCAGACGATAGAAGCTTTCGCGCGCTCCCAGCGATCTGCAAACGCTGTTCAAGAGTTGCAGCCGGATGGCGGGCGAGCGAAACTCGAGGAGGTGACCGAGGGCCGGTTTTATGATGCGGCTATCCCCTAGCGCGCTCAGGACATCGATCAGCGTGGGAAATGTTCGAGAATCGAAACGCTCGCTCAAATGCCAGAATAGCAACTCCCGGACCTCTTCTCCCTTGATGCCGGCCAAACCCCGAATGGCGCTGATGCGTACCCTGGGATCTTCATCCTCCAGAGCGTCGATCAACGGGTCTATGCCTTCGGAGTGACCGAGTCGTCCCAGCGCTTCGGCAGCTTCACTACGGATATCCGATTCGCCGTCCGTCAGTTCCCTAATTAGATGCTGCGTAGCCAGGCTCGAGCCGGTTTCTCCGAGGGCGCGAGCGGCACTCTGGCGTACCTTCGGGCTGGCATCCGACAACGCCTGTATCAACTGATCGATGGCCAGCGGGTTGCCGGAACGCCCCAGGGCGTATGCCGCCCTGGCGCGCCTTTCTTCGGCGGTGGCCAAGCTGAATACGGTGGCGTTGTAGGCATAGCTCAGCAGATTCCCCCGAAACATCTGGGACAGCACGTGCCGCGTGGTCACCCCCTTTGCATCCTTGACAAGACGCAACAGGAGCAGGGGCAGCAAACGTGCGCAGACGCTCAATGCAAATACGATTTGCAGATGGGCGAAGCTCATGCCGCCGACCTCCACCTGCACATCGCGGAGATAGCGCGAAAGTACTCCGCCGGTCAGCGGGCCGAGCGCCCCGAGAAGACTCACGAACGCCGACCAGGAAGCGAGGTAGACGGTGCGTTTCTCGCCCTTGGGCAACAAGCTGTATCGCAGTGGGTCGATGCTGACGTCGATACCCGAGAACAGAGCGCCACCAAGGAAGAGGGCGACCGGGACGAGGTGATGCGATTCTGCGTCGTTGAAGATCCAGATAAGCGGAAGCAAGGCGGCGGGCATCATCAACATCTGGAGAACTGGCTTGCTGCCGAACCGGTCCACCAGAACGGCCCAGCCGCGATAGCCGGCGATACTGGTCACCATGAACACTGCGTTGTAAATCGAAATCTCGGTGTAAGACATCTTCAGGTGCTCCAACATGAACACGCTGTACAGCGGACCGGAGATGCCCAGCGCCAAGGTCCAACTGCCAAAAAAGAGCGTTGCCCATCTGAAGTTCCTGTCCTTGAGCGGTTCAACCAGAGAGCGCAGATTCGCCCTCGTTTCGCCGGTCGGTGTCTCCCTCGGATATGGGGCGCGACTGACGGGAAGAAAGCCGCAGAGGCCGATCACGGTGCCGATGGCGAAAACGTAGATAAACGCATCCTGGCGGCTAGCTTCGGGGAAGTAGTCGACGAACTGACCCACCGCAAAACCGAAGATCGTGGCAGCGAGAGTCCGCACTATCGTTTGCTGACTGGTGAACCGGGCGCGGTAATCCTCCGGAATTGTATTTACCATCCAGGTGTTGTAGATCGGCGACAACATGTATGCGAAGACCAGACTGGCGGCCACCAAACCGATCATCGCCCCCAAATACGATCGAGGTGCAAATATGAAGGGAATAAAAATCAGGGAGCCGCGAACCAGCATCTCGCAGATCCCTGCGCCGATCACGAAATGCTTTTTCTTGGAGATTCGGGCGCCGACGAGCGACGAGGCAAGCTGCACGGGAGCGAGCAGATAGGTCAGGGCCACCATTACCGCGATGAACGATTCGTCCGCTCCGAGGAAGAGCGCGTAGCCGGTAAAAACCGTTGATCCTATCCCAACGAACTGGTGCCACGCCCCCCAGATGCCACTTGCGGCGATGAATGATCGCATGCCCCGAGTCGCCTGGCCGCGCCCGAGCATTCTGCCGGAATTCATTGAGGGACTATCCGTCCAACGAAGTGGGGAAAAGAAACATCAAAGGGGAACAAACAGGGAGGCGACAACAATCGCAACGGGTCAATTGCCCGGCGTCCCTCGCTAGCTGAAATGCGCTAGAATGTCGTCAATCTTGGTGTCTAGATTTTCGACCAGACGGGGACCATAACGCGAGACCACAAGCCCGGCGGAATACGATCCCAGCTTGCCGGCGTCTTCCAGCGAGAAGCCATGAGTGATACCGAAGAGCACGCCAGCGGCGAACATGTCGCCGGCTCCCGTCGTATCTACCGCTTCGATCTCGATCCCGGGAACTTGGCAGGTGGAAACGCCATCGGCGAGCACGGCGCCTTCCGAGCCGCAGGTGATGCAGACGCTTCCAACCGCAGCCGTGAGGGTGGCGCACGCCTCGCTCCGGTCCGAGCTCGCGCAATACGCCATCGCCTCCGACTCGTTGCAGAAGAGGAGATCAACGCCTCCCCGCACCAGCCGTGCAAAGCGCTCCTTGAAGCTCTGCACCATGAATGGATCGCTCAATGTAAGAGACACCTTCGTGCCGTGCTCCCGTGCCAGCTGTTGTGCAGTGCAGCAGGCGTCGAAACCGTCGTCGGAGCTCAGCAGATACCCTTCTAGGTAGATGTATGAACTCTCGGCAATCTTCCTTTCTTCCAACTGCGCCGGTCCAATCTGGCTACTCACCCCGAGATAGGTGTTCAAGGTGCGATCTGCGTCGGGGGTCACAAACACCATGCATCTGCCGGTCCTGCCTTTTCGCCGATTGGTGGGATTACTTTCTACCCCTGCCTTACGAAGATCCTCTGAGTAGAAATCGCCCCACGAGTCGTCCCCGATCTCACATGCGTAATATGCGCTGCCCCCGAATCGAGCTACGCCGATCATCGTGTTTGCGGCCGAGCCTCCTGAGGCGGAAGCGATCGCATCCTGGCCAAGGGCGGCAGACAGCTCTTCCTGCCGCTGATCATCCACCAATGTCATCACTCCCTTGTCAACCCCGGTCGACTGCAGGAACTGGACAGGGACGGTGTATTGGACGTCGACCAGTGCATGTCCCACACCGTAGACATCGTAGTTCTTGGACATTGTTCACCCTTTTATCGTAGCTGAAATCGTAGATGCCAGCCTCGGAAGATAGGTAACCGACGATACGTGTAAAGAATGTCGAAGGAGGGTCGAATCCACTTGATTATATCTGAGAAGAGAGTTAAGATATTAGAGTTAGGCCGAATCAAGTGAGTTCGGCTCGGGGGGCGACAGCAGCGGCGCCCAAAAACACCATCACGTCACAGGGAAGGCATAACTATCGATTCAAAGCGAAAGTCTTTTACACGAGTAAACCAGGATATCCGCATCCCACAGGTTCGCCTCATCGATGAGGAAGGGACTCAGGTCGGAGTTGTAGATACGACACGTGCGCTGGAAATGGCGCAAACGGTAGAGCTTGACTTGGTTGAGATCGCGCCAGACGCGAAACCGCCGGTCTGCCGCATAATGGACTTTGGTAAGTTCCGTTACGACAAGGAAAAAAAAGCCAAGGAGGCACGCAAAAAACAGCACCAGGTTCAGATGAAGGGGATTCTCTTGAAGAGTCCCAACATCTCGGATCACGACATCGAATACCGCATGGGGCACATTCGTGAGTTCATTAGCCACGGCAATCGGGTCAAGGTGAGCATGCGTTTTCGCGGCAGGCAGATGGCATACCGGGAGCGCGGGCGGGATGTACTGGCTGGCCTGGCGCAGGAACTAGAGGACGTCGCGGTCCTTGACCAGGCGCCACGAATGGAAGGTCGCGAGATGTCTATCATCCTTCGACCCATATAACCCTTCTCAGCGATCCTCGAATAACCCAGATTCAGTTTGTGACCCGGATCGTTCGCCTTTCGGGTGCCGATCGAACCGGTCGACCCCTTCCAAGTCGATAAGAATCCCAATGTTCCTCGCATTGCGGCCGCCCCAGTATCGGGTGCTGCCGTCGTGCCCTTGACCAGATTGCGCTGCATAGCTGTCTGAACCTTCGTGGTCCAGAAGAACGCCCAAGCCATTCATCGATCCGGCCCCCTGGCACAGGGTGCCGCAGCGGTAGCGGTCGTCTCCAGACAGATCTTCGAGAATCCCGATTGAGGCATCCCAACCGCTGCCTTGAGAGGCTGCCACGGTTGCGGTGTAGGAGTCATGGCCGCCGGCGTCGACAGCCGCGCCGATAGCCTGATGCGCGGCGGCGCCCTGCGAGTACCGACCTCCACGGTATTCGTCCTCTCCCCGTCCATCGTATATCAGACCGACGCTAAAAAAATATCCGCTGCCCTGCGAAAAGTCTCCTCCCTGATACTGGTCGTCACCTTGACGATCGACCAACATGCCAACTCCACCCGGCGTAAATCCACGAAACCCACAGCCGACGCCCTGCGCCCAGCCACTGAACTGATTCGGTCCGGGATAGAGGGAAGGAACCTTTTCGTCCGCAAGATAGAAATCGTTCCCCGCTTTGTCGTGCAAGAGTCCAATCCCACCGCTGCCGCCCCAAACCCCTGCGCGATCTGCCACGCTGAATAGAAATCGTCGCCACTCTCGTCAATCAAAAGCCCGACACCGAAGAATGCGGAGGCCTGGACTGCCGTGTGGCCGATGTAGATGTCATTCCCGGATGCATCCCAGACAACCCCAACGCCACCGAACCCGGTGCCCTGGGTCACGTTGGCTCCGACGTAGATATCGTTGCCCCCTTTGTCGAACAGCATTCCAACACCCGCAACGGCGGAGCCGACCGAAACATCAGTTGCCGTCAGATAGCGATCGTCCCCGTCCAAGTCGATAACCAGACCCACCGCGCCGGCCCGCTGACCCTCTTCGTTCGGCGGCGCGCCACAGTTGTTGCGATAGATATCATCTCCCCCGAGGTCGATAATCAAGGCCGCGTCGGCTCCGTAGTAATTCGGCCCATCGCCGCCAACGAGTATGGAGCCGTACGGGGTGACGGAGCTGAATAGGAACTCACCCCTGAAGCTGGAGCTCGGCTCAAAGTCCGACGAAGCCAGCGGTTCGACCCATGCCTCGATCTGGTCGAGTGTTGGGTCAGTCGTCAGCTCTGCGATGCGCAATGCCGCCTTCATCAGCAGCTGCTGGTCCACGCGTTGCAGCAGCTCCAAGGTACGAATATGAGTGATCGTTTCAGCGCGGTCGCCCTCATCTAGATAATGGCTCTCGCCGAAGCGAGCCAACATCGATGGCGCATGGGTCAACAGGTGTTTCTGGTCGGCGGGATCCAGGGCGTTCAGTGCCTGACCAACGATTTCGTTGGACTCGATCACAGCACGCGACAAAAATTCGCTGATCTGCGTGGCCGGGGGCAACGCGCGATCCTCAGAGGCCATCAGCGGCTGGGCTTTCTGTGGCTGCCTACCTCTGAACGTCAAGGTTATTGCGGCGTAATCTTCGATTTTCAAAGCCGAGCTGAGCGACCTCGATGTGGCCGCAGCGAAGTCAGAGATGTTCAGGGGATGGTGCGCGAGAAACTGGAAGGGGGGGAGCCGCCCCGCGGCCCCGTATCGGCCAAGCTCCATCTCAAATGCGTCTAAGAGGCCGCCAAAGGCCTCTGCGGCCTGCCGCTCCGCAAGTAGAGCGGTTACTTCCGCTTCGAAGACGCCCACTTCGCGATCCGTAGCCTGCCCGGAAATCGCCCAGGTATCGCCCGGCGGTTGCTTCTTCCCCATCATGGGGTAGAGTTCGCCCACATCGGTGACCCGGCACCTGGCAATCGACTCAACCTGATTGCGCCGCATAAGGATAGAGATCTCCGAACCGGGCAGGTGACTTTGCACGCAGCGACTGAGATCCTCGGCAGATCGAATCCGGTACGGCAAAACCCCGAGAATCTCGTCTCCTGTCCGTAGGCCGGCATGTTCAGCGGGACTGTGGACCCGAACTTTAAGGACCACCACCCCGGTTTCCGCTGCGTGCACACGCAAGCCGAGGACGCCGTAGTTGCTCGGTAAAGTCGCTGGAAGCTCTTTTAGAACAAGGGTTTCTAACGCGTGGGACTGGCGCCACAACAGCACGAGTGTTATGGCTGCGAATAGGAAAAAGCGCTCAGAGAAGGCGCTCAACTTCTAGAATCGGGATTCGGGGTTCTGGTCTTTGTCCGCCGCTGAGGAATCTTCCAACAGCCGGGCAAAGTTTCCTATTCGCTTGTCCGCCTCAGAGAGCAGATCCTCTTTTTTGCTCCGTTCAGACAGCACTTCGTCGGCAACGTTCAAGGCAGCCAGAATGGCGATATCCAGGGGGGCTCTTTGACCAACGGTGGCTGCAGCCTCGTGCATCTTGCGGTCGAGGTAATCGGCAACCTGCTTTACATATTCTGGGTCTTCGTTCTCGGTGCTGATCGGATAGGTCTGATTGAAGATCTGGACCTTGACGATCTTGTCATCTGCCAAGCGCTGGGTTCCCTCTAAGACACAAAAGGGGACTTCCGAGATCTCCCCATTTCCCGGAAGCCCCTCTTTTGCGCACTAACCACGTGGTGAGAGACAAGATATTGTGGTATGATTTGCCTGTCAACTACATATTGGTGTTTTTTTTTACTTTTTTCGCATTTTGGTGAGTTTTTTCAAGCGTACCCCAAACTGGTTGGGATTCCTACCAAAAGCGGTGTCTCAAGGTCGATGCGGCCGTTTGACCTAAAGCCTGACAGGGCTTAGCTTGGCCACCCTAACCTCTTCACTATATTGAACTTGTAGTTCACGAGCGAATATTGATCTCGACACCGACATGAAGGGCTCAACTGATCTTCAGGTTTCTGCCAGTGCTTGGGAGAAGCTACAGACCCAAATAGAGGGTGAGGTGCGTACCGATGCCCTCACCAAGACCATATACCGCACCGATGCAAGCATTTACGAGGTCGAACCGAGGGGATTGGTACTCCCCAAAACCGCCGCGGATGTGGTCACGGCGGTAGAGTTTGCCGTGGAGCAGGGCGTCCCGATATTGCCCCGAGGTGCCGGGACCAGCCTCGCAGGCCAAGCGGTCGGCTCGGCTCTGCACATCGACTTTTCCAAATACCTGAACGGCATTCTGGAGTTCGAGCCGACGGAAAAGTGGATACGGGTGCAACCCGGATTGGTGCTCGACGAGCTCAATGAGTACTTGAGGCCTCATCACCTGCAGTTCGCGCCTGACGTGGCAACGTCAAGCCGTGCGAATATCGGTGGCATGATCGGGAACAACTCGTCGGGCGCGCACTCGCTCGTGTACGGCAAGACCATCGATCATGTTCTGGATCTAGATGTGGTGCTGTCCGATGCAACCCAATGCCGTTTACAACCGTTGGCTCGGTCGGAGTTCGAATCCACGGCCGCCGGGCTTGACCTGCCGGCCCGAATCTGCCGGGAGCTGAAGGCGATCGCCACTGAGCACCGCGACGATATCGCTCGGCACTTTCCCAGGGTGATGCGCCGTGTGTCCGGGTACAACCTGGATGAATTCATTCATGCGGAACGTGACTTCGATCTGACCAAGATCGTCGTGGGATCAGAAGGCACGTTATGTGCAACCGTTGCGGCGAGGTTGAAACTGGTGGAGCTGCCGCGCTACACCGCGCTCGTCGCCTGCCATTTCCGCGATCTCATCGAGGCGCTAGAGGCCAATCTCGAGATCCTGCCCTCCCAGCCTTCCGCGGTGGAACTGGTCGACAAGATTCTGCTCGAACAAACTAGAGGTTCGATCGAATTCCGCTCTCGTAGAGATTTTCTGCAAGGTGATCCGGCCGCACTGTTGTTCGTCGAATACAGCGGCAACGACGAAGAGGAGTTGTGGCGCAAGATCGAGGCAATCGAAGACCATCTGCGGTCCACCGGCTACGGATATGCCTTTGCAAAGGCGTTGGAGCCGAGCGCTCAGAGGCGGATGTGGGACCTTCGCAAAGCGGGTCTGGGGTTACTCATGGGAATGAAGGGTGATGCCAAACCGAACCCGGGCGTGGAGGATACCTGTGTACCGGTTGACCGGCTGCCCCAGTACGTGCGCGACGTTGAAAAGCTCATGGGTCAACAGGGAATCATCGCCCAATATTACGGCCATGCCAGCGTCGGCGTATTACACATACGCCCCATCATTAACTTGAAGTCACCCGCGGGAATCTCCCAGCTCCGCCTGCTGCAAGAGCGTATGAGTGATATGGTACTGGAACTGGGGGGATGTATGTCGGCCGAGCATGGAGATGGTTTGGCCCGAAGCGAGTGGATTCCGAAGATGTTCGGGCCGGAGATAACCGCGGCGTTCGGGAAGGTCAAACGACTGTTCGATCCCCAGGGTATCATGAACCCTGGGAAGATCGTCGAGGCGCCGCGCATGGAAGAAAATCTGCGGTTCGGTTCCGATTACCGTGTCGCCGACCTCAAGACCCACTTTCGGTTCGAACGGGAAGGGAGTTTTCAGCAGGGCGTCGAGCTTTGTTCGGGGGTTGGACACTGCCGCAAAAAACTGGTCGGAACCATGTGCCCATCCTATATGGCGACGCTGGATGAACAGGATTCCACCCGGGGTCGTGCCAATGCGCTGCGCCGCGCCCTGAGCTCGGGCAGGCCCGACGCCCTGGCGACGGCCGAGGTTCAGCAAGCCATGGATCTCTGCCTCGCTTGCAAGGCGTGCAAAGCAGAGTGTCCCTCGGGCGTCGACATGGCCAAGTTCAAGTACGAATTCCTTGCTCACTATGGGGCGCACCACGGCTACTCACTCCGATCGAGGCTGTTCGCCCACATTCGAACCCTTTCCCGCATAGCATCCAAGGCAGCGCCTATCGCGAATAGGATAATCGGCAATCGGCTGAATCGATGGCTGCTCGACCGGTTCTTGGGCATCGATCGCCGTCGCCGACTGCCTTCGCTCGCCAGCACTCCCTTCTCGAGGTGGTTCGGGGGGCGATCTTACGTTCGCGCTGGAAGGCGCGGCAAGCTGCTACTATTCGTCGATACCTTCGTCGAGTTCAATGAACCTCAAATCGGGATCGCCGCGACAATCATTCTAGAGAGAGCGGGGTTTCAGGTGGAGCTGGTTCCCCGGACGGTGTGCTGTGGCCGGCCTCTTCTGTCAAACGGGTTCCTGGAAAAAGCGGCCCAACTTGCCGGCAAAAACATAGACGTGCTTGCGCCTTATGTGGAGAAGGGGTATACCATCGTCGGGCTGGAGCCGAGCTGCCTCTCGACGTTCGTAGACGACTACCTGGACCTGTTGGACGATGAACGCGCAGGGATGGTTGCCGGCAGGATCTTGCAACTGGAAGAATTTCTGATCGGGCTCCACCACAACGGGGATCTCGACCTCGAATTCGCGCGCACCCCGAAAACCGTGCTGGTTCATGGGCATTGTCACCAGAAAGCCTCCGGGGGAGTGGCGGCGACGCTCGACCTGCTGCGGCTACCAACGAATTTCGAGGTGAGCGAGATCCTCTCGGGTTGCTGCGGGATGGCCGGGAGCTTCGGCTACGAGAAAGAGCATTTCGAGGTGTCGATGAAGATTGGGCAGGAGCGCCTCTTCCAGCCGATTCTCCAAGCGGGTTCGGAGGTGGAAATCGTCGCGGTAGGAACCTCGTGTAGGCACCAAATTGCCGACGCTACTGGGAGACGAGCCCGGCACTGGGCAGAGTTGCTGGTGGAGGTGTTGCAGTGAAAACGACGGAGATCGCGCTGCCGTACGGTCACGGAGAAGTGTATGCCTCCGTTCGCACGGATAACCTTGTGGGCGTGTTCCAACCCCAGGGTGGGAAACAATCCGAAACGGAGGATGCTGTATTGCGACGCGCCCTCCAAGAGCCGATCGAGTCTAGACGGCTCAGCGCACTTGCCGTGGGGTGTCGACGGGTGGTTATCGTAACTAGCGATTTGACCAGACCATGCCCGTCCGCGAAGCTGCTCCCCCATCTGCTCGGCGAGTTGGAAAAGGCCGGCGTCGCGGACGATCATGTGGCGGTAGTCATTGCCCTTGGCCTGCACCGAGCGATGTCAACGGCCGAGTTGGAGTCGGCGGTTGGAACCGCGACGTTTCGGCGCGCGCAGGTGCTCAACCACGATCCGCGGAACGTTGTCCATCTCGGCACGACCTCCCGGGGAACGCCGGTCGAGATCTTCTCGCCCGTGGTGGACGCCGATTTTCGAATCTGTCTGGGGAATCTGGAGTTTCATTACTTTGCCGGCTTCTCCGGAGGGGCGAAAGCGATCTTGCCGGGATGCGCTTCACAAAAAACCATCACGGCAAATCACGCTCTCATGGTGCATCCAGGTGCCAGGGCGGGGCGGCTGCACGACAATCCGGTGCGCCAGGACCTAGAAGAAGGCGCAGCTATGGTGGGTGTGGACTATTTATACAACGTCGTCCTCGACTCCGATCACACCATCGCCGATGCGGTAGCGGGAGAGGTTACCGCCGCCCATCGTAAGGGCTGCGAGATGGTGGCGGAGAGAGGTTCGGTGCCTTTGCCGCGGAGCGCTGACATCGTCGTCGTATCCGCCGGCGGCTACCCCACCGATCTAAACCTATACCAGGCCCAGAAGGCGTTGGACAACGCCATCCACGCCGTGAAGCCTGGTGGCACGATCATCTGGATTGCCGCCTGCGGCGAGGGATTCGGGAATGCGGTTTTTCAAGAATGGTTGGAAGAGGCGGATTCACCGGACCAGATCCTGGAACGAATCCAGAAAGCGTTTGTGCTGGGTGGGCACAAAGCTGCGGCGATCGCAACGGCGTTGAAGCGCGCCCAAATCTATCTGGTATCGGACTTGGTTCCAGAGGCAGGGCCGTTATGCGGCATTCGTCATTTTCCCGACCTAGATGCCGCCCTGGAGGCAGCCCAAGCCGATCTGGGTGCCGATGCCGCGGTCACCGTGTTACCCCACGGCGCCTCGGTGTTCCCCATGGTGTGCGCTTGATGCTTCAAGCTGCGGCTCGATTTCGAGTTTCGGATACCCCTCATGAAAACGGTAGGGCAGCTACTCGAGCCATCCTCTGATTCCCACCGGCGACATATTCCAGTTCGGTCTCAGCCTCGCAGTGCGCACTGCGCACGTAACCCAGCGCGATATTGCCAAACCGGGGAGAGACCGCAGCCGAGGTAATCGTTCCGACCTGTCGTGGACCTGCTGTCAAAGATGTACCGGGTTCCGGCAGCTCGCCCGCAGCAAGCATGAGCCCTGACAGATGCTGCTTGACCTTGTCGTAGGTATCCAGCCGGGCAACGACCTCCTGACCGATGTAACACCCTTTGTCCATGTGGATGGCATCGGCAAGGCCCGCTTCCCACGGATTGTAATCCTCACTCAGCTCGCGATGTTGTAAGGGTATGCCCGCTTCAATCCTGTGGATCGAAAACGCTTCTTCTCCGCATGGGGTTCCGCCACCCTCCAGAACTGACCGCCATATGGTTTCGACATCTGCCACACCGCCCCATACTCGCAATCCGATCCAGGTTCCCATCTCGATCCGCGCGGCAGCAAGCCCGCCTGGGCCCATAGCAACCTGCCCGTGCAACCCGAGCCCGGTCAGCTCGACCGCAAGTTTCTCCCGCACCAGGTCAATCGCTCCGCCCCCCACTATGTCGATCATCGCCGTATCTGCGGTCAGGTCTTCCATCTCGATCTTCTCCGCAAAGATGTAGCGATCGAGCCACTCCTGAATAGGCTGCGAGCCTCCAGGACTCAAGACGGCAAGCGTGCCGTCTTCCTGTCTATAAAAAGTGCCCATCTCTAAGATGCGGCCACGATTATCCGTGAATACGGCGCGAAATCCTGTGCCGGGTGGCGTTTCGAGAAAACCGTTCGTGGTCATCCGATGGAGAAAGTCCAGGTGGTCGTCGCCGCTGAATCGAAGGCGGGAGCTAGTTGAAACATCGCGAATCACAACGCCCGTTAAAGCACTATCGTACTCTGCCGTAATCCCGGAATAGCAACGCGGCAGCTCCCATTCGCCCGATTCTGCGAAGGTTGCTCCGTGCGCTTTGGTGAGTTCGAAGAGGGGACTTTTCAAGGCCATGGTGTTTTCGTTGACCTCTCGCTCACGCCGAGTGAATGACTTCGATCTGAGAGCCGAGTTCGGGATGTTTTGTCACTTCGATGCGAACGGGAAAGGCGTTTTTCAGTTGTTCGAGGTGAGTGACGACGAGAACCATCTCGAAATCCTTCGCGATGTGTTGAATGGCCTGAATCAGCTGTTCCAGGCCTTGGCTGTCCTGCGTGCCAAACCCTTCGTCCACGATCAGGGTCCGCAATTGTGTCCCTGCCCTGCGGGCAAGGACCTTCGAGAGCGCTATGCGCAAAGCGAAATCTGTGCGAAAGGTCTCTCCGCCGGAAAAGAGATCGTACGGCCGCTCGCCAAGCTCATCGGCGATCTTGATGTCCATCGTCTCCTTGGTACCACCTTTCTTAAGGTCCCGCAATGATTCAATGGTTATCTGAATCCGATTGTCCGTCAGGCGCGCGAGAATGGCGTTCGCTTCCTCCTCGATCTCCGGCAAGGTATTTTCCATGATCAACGCTTGGATTCCGTCCCTGCCAAACGCTTCCGTCAGGCGTTCGCAAAGCCACGCCTCCTCGCGGACGCGACGAATCTCCGCCTGCACCGTTTCTCGTTCCGTCGCCAACTCTTCCAACCGATCGCGTCGGCTGAGCAGTGAACCCCGAGTTTGCAGCAATCCTTCTCTCTCCAAACGTTTATCCCGAAGCCGGACACAGACCTCCTTCTCTGCGGTTTCCAGATCGGCCATCTCTCGCAGTTCAGCATCGAGGGCTTGCGCGGAGTTCGCCACCACATTCAGGCGTTCGCACAGGAGTTTCAGCTCCCGGTCCCAGCGCTCCAACTGGCGTGCGTTTTTCTGGTTGCGATCCCGCGCCGAGGACAGTCTGGAGTACTCCCATTCGGCATTTTTCAGGTGATCCAGCTCCTGGCGCAACTCATCATGACCGGATGGATCGTAGGCAAGCCGATCCAACGTGCCTTGGAGCTCCTGCAATCGAGATTGTTCCGATTCGGCGTAATGGACCCCCTCGAGAATGGTTTCGGCTTGCACTAGCTCCTGCGTGGCGCACGTCAGCGCCCGCTCCGTCTCCCGCTCGCCATCAACCGCGTCGCGCAGGCGAGCTGCATCCACTTCAGCTCCCGCCAACAGGGTGATTCGTTCTCTTACACGTGAATGTTCCTCTTCGCGATAGTCAAGCGTGGAAAACTCGTCCAAGACGCACCGCGATTTCTCTCGCAGGTCGGGAGCGAATTCACCACAAGCAAGTCGACGTTCGAGTTCCAGGGCTTCGCCATCCAGCTCGGCAAGTTCCTTGCGGCCTTCCGCAGCCTGCGCTAGCTCGGCGCGGAGCTGAGACAGACGAGTTTCGATTTCACGCGTGGGTGAGGTCGCATCCTCGAGTCTCTTGAACTCAGAACGCAGGGTCTCGACGCGACCCTTCTTCTGGTCATACTCATCTTTTTGGCTGCCGATGCGCATTTGAAGCTCGTCCTCGGACTTCTGCAGCTCATTCCTCAGTTGGAGTTCGTGTTCGTCGTCTAGTTTGCTGCCGCACAGCGGACAATTCGCTTCGTTGGATCGATCGAGGATGGCGGTTTTCTCTTTGATCTTGTTGACCGATACCTGGATGCCAGTCAGTTGACGCTCGGCTTCGGCAAGTTGAACCCGAAGATCGGTGCCTTGTTCGCGGATGCGCTCTCGGTCCCGCTCGAGCTGCTTAAGGGATCCAATCTGCTGCTCGAGCCGGTGTTTTTCCTCTTCGAGCGATAAGGATGTTTGGAGCTGGAAACGGACCTGAGATTCTCGCTCGCGAATCCTGGTCACACTATCGGTCAAGCGCCGAGCCTCCATTTCGATCTGTTGGAAAATGCGCTCCGTCTCCCGATCTAGTCGATCACGAGACGATCTTTTCGATTGCATCAACTCCTCTTCACGTCGAGCCGCCACCAGCTCCTCGCATCTCTCTTCAACAGTGGCTCTGGCTCCGAGCGCCGCGCGAAATCGTTCCAGTTGTTGAGACAACGACTGCACCTTGGCCGCGCAGAACGCACGGCGCTCCTCCGCATGCCGCCGCTTTACCGAGAGCTCGCTTTGCACCTGGTGGTATTCACCTTCCAGCTGCCGGTATCTGGCCGCCGCCACCCTCAGCACCTGCTCCTGGCGGTCCAATCGCTGGTATTGCTCGTAGCTTTCCGCGATCTGTTCGCCCGAGTCAATAAGCGCTGAATCGTCCGAGATCTGGGTCTTGAGGTCATCACGCTGGGCAGAGAGTTCCCGTCGACGGAACTCCAGGTCACTCTTGTCCCGTGCGAGGGTTTCCCTCTGGCGTCGCATTTGGGCGCGTCGAGCCAGTCCGGTCCTGGCCTCGAGCAGTCTTCTGTCATCTGTCTCAATGATAGATGCGAGGGTCGCTAATCCGTCATCCACACGCGCCATTTGACTGCGCAGCTCGTCTCGGCCGGTCAGCGCAGAATCCAACTCGAGACGGCGCTTGTCGAGCCCGTCGACAAGACCGTTTGCGTGCGTGAGCCGCCGACGCGCTTGCTCCTGCATTCGGTCATATCGGCTCAGTCCGAGAATCTCCCCGAGTATCCGTTTTCTCTGGCCCGGGTCCTTGTTGCTGAATTCATTGATCCTCCCCTGGACTATAAACGCTGAGTTGATAAAGGTTTCGTAGTCCATGGACAGGATCTGCCCTACGCGTTCCTGGGTCCTGGTGTTGGAATTGCCCTCGGTCAGCGAGCGGTAGCCGCGGTGAGCGGGTGAGTAGATCTGCAGGTCCAGTTGAGAACTTCCTCCTCGATTTCCCCTTCGGTAGCTGCGGATTATGCGATATCGATCCCCATCTAGATCGAAACAGAACTCCACCCTCATTTCCGTGGCGCCAGCGCGCAGAAGCCCTTCGTCAGGCTTGCGCTCACTGCGTCCCTTTCGGGCTTCGCCCCACAAGGCGAAGGTAATGGCGTCGAGCAACGCCGATTTCCCGTGGCCGTTTTCGCCACTGAGACAGGCCACGCCGAACTGACTGAAGTCCAGCACAGTGGGGCGCTCGCCGTAACTCAAGAAATTGCGCAGCGAAAGGGAAAGGGGAACCATCAGCCGTTCCCCTCGCCGTTTGGACCAACATGGAGATCTTCCTCGATCAGAGCTGCGTACTCCAGCAGTCGATCGCGTTGGCTGTGCAGCTGGGGAAGGTTGTCGATGTATCGATTTAATGCTTCCTGCATTCCCATCTCCTCCGTTACCGTCGACCTTCGTTGGCGCTGGGCAGTTGGTCGTATTGGAAACACACCCGCGAAAAAATGGGCTGTTTTCACGGCGCCGCCGACTAATCCCATGTCGATGTTCGCGGTGGGGGCTTCTGGCAAACGGCACCTTATGCGCAGGACCGCGCCGGCGATTTCTTCGTCTTTCAGGGCTTCGAGAATTCGACCGTTGGGATCTTCCCCTTCTCTCACTTCCACATCAACCGTCAAGAACCGTCGTGCCGGAAGCCTTACGAATTCGTAGGACGTGCTGCGCTTGCCGCCGCCGGTCGCGATGTCGACAAGGCAGTACCCCTTGTCGTCGCGCTCCTCGCCAAAATCAACCCGCTCGATGCTTCCCGAGTAGACCACGGGAGGTGCGTTTCCTCGGTTCAGATCCTGGTGTTTGTGGACATGACCAAGCGCGACATAGTCGAACGCCGGCTCTGCCAGCGCGCTGGTTAGCAGAGTGGGATCGGAACCGATGATGGCCGGCTTCTCTGATCCTGAGAAGGTGGCCTCGGCGGCCGCTACGTGGGCGGCGAGGATGGTCGGGACTGCCGGATCCGACTCTCGAGCGAACTGCCCGATCTGATTGCGGCAGATCTCCTCGATCGCATCCCGAAGCGCGTCCTGCGATCTGTCGCTGAATTCATCCCGGGTTTTCAGGAGGTGCCGCGTTGGCCAGGGAAGGGCCGCTACTTCTAGCAGTCCGTTCGCCGTCTCTACTCGGAGGAGCTCTGGACGCCGCACGACGGAGATTCCCTCCAGTTCCAGAGTGCCAAATATGTCGAACGATATAGCTTTGCCGTAGGCAACCGGGATATCGTGATTGCCGGCAACCATAACCGCCGGGATACGCTCCTTGCACAGGCGCCGAAGCTGCTCCGCAAGCTCCCGCTGATGCGTTGGGCTCGGGTCGCAATTCTTGTAGGCGTCGCCCGAGAACAGGACCAAATCGACCCTGCGGTGGATGGCGCTATCGATGACATGGGCCAGGGATTTCGTGAAATCTAACACCCTGGAGTGCAGCCCGGTGGAGGAATCTATACGACCGTAGGTCTCCACCCCGAGATGCAAGTCCGCAAAATGGAGCACCTGCATACTGACGATCCTGTTTGCTTACGGGGAGAGAGCGTGGTGGTCGAAACGACGGGGGAGCCGAATATAGTGCACAGACGATCCCTATAATATATCGCTCTCGCAAACCATGGGAAGTCCCAATTTTTCGTTAGGATGCCAAAAATCTACCCGAGAGGGAGGTAACTTGCTCGATGTGACCGGTTTTTTTATATTGAGAAGCAAACTACGGCGGAGGCGCTCGACGCTTCCGCTTTTTGTGTGGTGTCCCGGTTACTGGGCCAGGAGAAGGAGCATGAGCGAAGTATATCTTTCCCGCGAGGGTTATGAGAAGCTTCAGGGGGAATTGGAGGAACTCAAGCTGAAGGAGCGGCCCAGCGTCAGGAGTTCCCTTAAGCGGGCACGGGAGTACGGCGATCTCTCGGAGAACTCCGAATATGCGGCCGCCAAGGAGCGGCTGCACCAGGTTGAGCATCGAATACACAGACTCGAAGAAACCCTGAGTCGCACAAGGCTCCTAGAAAACGAGGATATCCCCTCGGACAAGGTGTTTATCGGGGCCACGGTCGAGCTCCAGGATCTTAAAAAGGACCGTGGGCTGACGTACATGTTAGTAGCTCCGGAAGAGGCCGATTTCGACGCGGGCAAGATTTCTACCGTTTCGCCCATAGGCAAAGGGCTTTTGGGGCACATGGAGGGGGAGGAAGTGGAGATCCAGGTGCCGGCCGGCCTTCTCCATTACAAGATTCTCAAGATATCTAGATAGGTCTGACCTATCTACGATACTTCCCGATTTGTCGCAACTTGTTGTATTATATAAGATTATCGCCTCCAATACCGTAATATGTGAGCTGTTTGCTCCACCTCCAAGCGGTTTCGAGCGGATTGATGATGTATTGACGTATCGTCCCCAACCCGGGGCCTCTTTCTTGGTATAAACCCTGCAAATTGCTCAACCTACGAAACACAACCAGTGTTGACAGTCGAAGGGGGCTATCCTATCTTTTGTGGTTTATTGGCGAGATGGTGCGCCGAGACGTTGATGCGGGAGTAGCTCAGTTGGCTAGAGCGCGAGCCTTCCAAGCTCGATGTCGCGGGTTCGAGTCCCGTTTCCCGCTCCATTTGAGTAGTGCTGGTCGCGTACTGGGTCTCTGGCAGTGCAGCCGATGTAGCTCAGTCGGTAGAGCGCGTCCTTGGTAAGGACGAGGTCACCAGTTCAAACCTGGTCATCGGCTCCATTTTCTCGAATAATCTCAAGCACAATAATACAGTTCTAGTTGAATAGAGATGGCAAGAGACCAAATTGCGCTGGAGTGCGAGACTTGCGGCCGACAAAACTATTCAGCCACGAAGAACAGGCGTTTGCATTCAGGGCGAGTTGAATTCAAGAAATATTGTCGGTTCTGCCGTAAACACAAGAATCACAAAGAAACTCGGTAGCGGATTAGGTCTGTAGCTCAATTTGGTAGAGCACCGGTCTCCAAAACCGGGGGTTGCAGGTTCAAGTCCTGTCAGACCTGCCACTAGGTTCGAAGCGTCGGGGAATGTGGGCAAAACTAACTAACTTTTTGAAGGAAGTCCGGGTTGAATTCTCGAAGGTCAGCTGGCCTACGCGAGAAGAATTGGTGAGCTCTACTGGTGTGGTTCTCACATTCTCTGCGATTTTCGCCGTTTGTTTCTTCCTCTTCGACCTGGCTATTTCCTCTGTCTGGAAGATTGTCATTGGTTTCTGAGATCTCCTGCAGGCGAAACTCTGCCGTCTGCCCTGCGCTCAATAATCCCGGCGCCAAACATACGATTCTCGCGATCTGGTGATCCTCGATATGGCTAAGCAGTGGTATGCCTTGCACACCTACTCCGGGCATGAGAATAAGGTCAAGGCTCATCTGGAATCGTTGATCGAGTCGGCGGAAGCCGAAGAATCGATCGCCACCGTGGTGGTCCCGACCGAAGAAGTGGTCGAAATGCGCGGCGGGAAGAAGACGGTCTCCAAGAAGCGGTTCCTTCCCAGCTACGTGCTCGTCGAGATGGAAATGTCGAAGGACGCCTGGCATCTGGTCACCAACATACCCGGGGTCACCAATTTTGTCGGTCCGGCTCGAAAGCCGCAGGCGCTGCGCCAGGAAGAGGTGGATCACATCCTCGGACACATTGATCGCCGCAAAGCTCAGGAAGTCGACGACATTCCGTTCGTGACCGGCGATCAGGTCAAGGTGAACGACGGCGCCTTCAAGGATTTCGTTGGCACCGTGCAAGAGGTGATACCGGAGAAGCGTAGGCTCAAGATCATGGTGAGCATATTCGGGAGAGGCACACCGGTTGAGCTCGACGTGTTGCAAGTCGAGCCGGCGGAGGAATCCGCGACCTAGCGACGGACTATAGATAGAATGGCAAGAAAAGTGATGGCGTCCATCAAGCTCCACGTACCGGCTGGTCAGGCTAACCCGACCCCGCCAGTGGGCCCGGCGTTGGGCCAGCATGGCGTCAACATCATGGAATTCTGCAAGGCGTTCAACGCCCAGACTCAAGACCGGGCGGGCTTGATAATACCGGTTGTCATCTCGGTCTACGCCGACCGGACATTTTCGTTTATCACGAAAACTCCTCCCGCAGCCGTTTTGTTGAAACGCGCAGCGGGGCTGGAGAAAGGTTCGGGAGAGCCTAACACAGTCAAGGTGGGCACCGTAAACTCCGACCAACTCCGCGAAATTGCCGAACAGAA
The DNA here is from genome assembly GCA_965217095.1 of Candidatus Latescibacterota bacterium. GTDB lineage: Bacteria > Latescibacterota > UBA2968 > UBA8231 > UBA8231 > CAYNZV01. The sequence continues at coordinate 1,738,165 of OZ244235.1, read as the reverse complement.
AATGGAGGATCTCAACGCCAGTTCCATAGAATCGGCCATGTCCATGATTGCGGGCACCGCCCGCAGCATGGGTCTTCTCGTCGATTCCTGAGATAAACGGAGAGCTTGATCGATGGCACGAGGTAAGAAGTACAAAGACGCGCTGGCTGAATTCGACCGCAACAAGTCGTACAGCCTAGAGGATGCCATTGGCATTCTGAAGAAGTTTCCCCAGCGCAAGATCGATGAGACGGTCGAGTTATCCTTTCACCTGGGGATAGACGGACGTCACGCGGATCAAATTCTGCGAGGCACGGTCATGCTGCCCCACGGTACGGGCAGGACGATTCGGGTGCTGGTTTTTACCCAGGGCGAGCTCGAGGCCGCGGCCACCGAAGCGGGGGCCGATGTTGTCGGCGGCGCCGACCTGGTGGAGAAGGTACAGGGAGGTTGGCTTGAATTCGATGTCGTTATTGCTTCGCCGGACATGATGGGGCAGGTGGGCAAACTCGGCCGAGTATTAGGTCCCCGAGGTTTGATGCCGAATCCTAAAACGGGCACCGTCACGCGCGAAGTCGCGCAGGCGGTGAGCGATGCCAAGGCGGGCCGAATCGAGTTTCGAGCCGACAGCAAGTCAGGCAACAATGCCCAGGCGCCCATCGGCAAGCTTTCCTTCGAGGCCGCTGCCCTCGCGGAGAACGCAAGGGCATTTACCGATGCAATCATGCACGCGAAGCCGGCCGCAGCAAAGGGGCAGTACGTGCGCCGGACGATTCTGTCTTCAACCATGGGGCCGGGAATACGCGTCGAGCGCTCGGCCTTGGTGGTCTGATCAAACTCGCATAAGGCAAACGGATGTCGACTGACGAAAAGAAAGAGAGCGTCGCCAAGCTCACCGAATCCATGAACGAAGCCAAGGCGATCTTCCTCGCCGATTTTACCGGCATGGATGTGGAAACTGTGACGGAGATGCGCCAGAAATTGCGGGCCGCGTCTGTGGATTATCAGGTCGTCAAGAACAGGCTGGCCAAGCGGGCGGCGGAGGCAGCCGGACTCGATGGCCTGATCGAACACTTGACCGGTCCTACGGCGATGGCATTTGCCGCAGATGACCCTGTGGCATCGGCGAAAATTCTCCAAGAGTATGCCGGCGCTAATGGCAAGATCGCGATCAAGATGGGATTGTTTGAGGGTGAGTTTCTCACCGCCGACAAGGTCGTGGAGATCGCCTCTCTTCCGTCCCACCAGGAACTGCTGGGCAAGCTCGTTGTCACTGTGCAAAGCCCGCTTTCGGGCTTCGCCATCGTTTTAAACGGACTGCTTAGAAATCTGGTTGGCGTATTGGCGGCGGTGCAGGAAAAACAGGCAGATGCCGGCGCCGATTCTGGCTAAGATAACATTCGATATTCGACGTTACCATTTACGAGGAGACAAGAAGATGACCGAAGAAACAGCACCGAGCGCCAAGGTGGGTGAGATCATCGAAACCATCGGCGGATTATCGGTTCTCGAACTCGCCGAGTTGGTCAAAGCGCTCGAAGACAAGTTCGGAGTTTCCGCTGCTGCGCCGGTAATGATGGCCGGTGCCATGGCTGGTGCTGGCGACGCTGGTGCCGCGGAAGAGGAACAGGACTCGTTCGATGTCGTTTTGATGGGCCCAGGAGAAAAGAAGATCCAGGTAATCAAGGTGGTCCGAGAGATTACTAGTCTCGGCCTCAAGGAAGCGAAAGCCCTCGTAGATGACGCCCCGAATCCGGTCAAGGAAGGGGTGACCAAACAAGAGGCAGAGGACATTCAGAATCGCCTGCAGGATGCGGGCGCATCTGTGGAGATCAAATAAGTGCCATGCGCTTAGCGCAGATCACTGCACTTTGAAGATACTTCTACCTTTCCACATCCAGCAACATCAACTGGCATTGTCGCGAAGCTCATGGATCGCGCTGTCCGCGCAGGCGAGTCAGCACGCCGTTCCGTGAGCTTTTGCCTTGAACTGAGCGAACAGTAAGGAGCTTCTACAGTTGGCTGCTAACAATGGCTGTACCCAGCGTTACAGTTTCGGCAAGATCGCCGAAGTGGTGGAAATGCCGAATCTTCTCTCCATCCAGATTGATTCCTACGAGTCGTTCCTACAGCTAGACCTGCCGCCTAACAAACGCAAGAACAGAGGTCTCCACCTGGTCTTTGAAAGCATCTTTCCGGTTGCGGATGTTCACGGCATCCATTCCCTCGAGTACGTCGATTACTCCATCGGCAACCCCCGTTACAGTCAGGACGAATGTCGCGAGCGCGGAATGACGTTTGCCGCCCCGTTACGGGCGACGCTTCGACTGGTCAGCCGCGACAAAGAGACACCCGACAAACCGATAAAAGACGTGGTGGAACAGTCGGTTTTTCTGGGCGAGCTGCCGCTGATGACGGATCAGGGGACCTTCATCGTCAACGGGGCCGAGCGAGTGGTCGTCAGTCAGCTGCACAGGTCGCCTGGCGTCTTCTTCGACGAAACGATGCACCCGAATGGGAAGCGGCTGCTCTCCGCAAGGATTCTGCCTTACAAGGGTCCTTGGCTGGAGTTCAGCATGGACATCAACGACATAATGTATGTCCACATCGACCGCCGGCGAAAACTCCCAGTCAGCTTGCTGCTGCGCGCCCTTGGGTTCTCCAAAAACGGAGAGATTCTCGCGCTTTTTCGCGAGGATGTGGATACGGTTATCGACGAGGAGATCGTCGATAGGATCAACGCTGGGCAGGATATCATCGAGAAGAAGACAGGTGAGGTAATTCTAGGCGCTTACGACACGATAACCGAGGATCATGTCGAAGCCCTGAAGAAGGCCAGGTTCAAGAAGCTGAAGGTGCTCGCCGCGCCGGAGGGCAGCGACCCCGGTGTCATGGAAAACACCCTCAACAAAGATCCGAGCGAGAACGAAGAAGAGGCCCTTACGCGCATCTACAACCTCCTGCGCCCCGGGGATCCGCCCAACATGGAGACCGCCAGAGGTCTTCTGGAGCGGCTTTTCTTCAACCCGAAACGGTACAATCTTGGGGACGTGGGTCGTTACAGGATCAATAGCAGGTTGGATGTGGGGATTCCGTTCGAGAGTACGATTCTCCACGTCGAAGATTTCACGGCGATTATCAGGTATCTCCTGCTGCTCAGGGTTGGCCAGGGCAACACTGATGACATCGATCACCTTGGAAATCGGCGGGTTCGCCTCGTTGGCGAGTTGCTAGCCAATCAGTTCAGCATCGGATTGACGCGCATGTCTCGCACGATCCGCGAGCGGATGAGTCTGCGCGACGAAGACCAGCTAACGCCGCATGATCTGGTCAACGCCCGGACGGTCTCCACCGTCGTCCAAGCCTTCTTTGGCAGCAGTCAGCTTTCCCAGTTCATGCAGCAGACCAATCCCCTCGATGAGCTCACGCACAAGAGGCGACTAAGCGCCCTCGGACCGGGGGGATTGAGCCGCGACCGAGCCGGTTTCGAGGTTCGAGACGTGCACTACACGCACTACGGCCGCATTTGCCCGGTCGAGACGCCGGAAGGTCCGAACATTGGTCTTATCTCCTCACTGAGCACCTACGCGAGGGTGAATGCTTTCGGTTTCGTGGAAACTCCGTACCGCACGGTCGTCAACGGCAAGGTTACCAACGAGATCGAGTTTCTCACGGCAGATCAGGAGGATCGGTACACCATCGCTCAGGCCAACGAGCCGCTTGACGACAACGGCAATTTCCTCAATGACCTGGTAGCGGCACGCAGCCGCGACGATTATCCGATGGTTACCCCCCACGAGGTCCAGTACATGGACGTCTCTCCGAAACAGCTCGTGAGTGCGGCGGCGGCGTTGATTCCTTTCCTCGAGCACGACGATGCCAACCGGGCTTTGATGGGTTCGAACATGCAACGCCAGGCGGTGCCGTTGCTCTTCCCTGAGGCGCCCCGAGTGGGAACGGGCATGGAGTCAAAGGTGGCTAGAGATTCCGGCGCCCTCGTGTTGGCACAAAACCCTGGGGAGGTGGCCTCGGTCGAGGCGGATCGAATCGTCGTTCGTCGCGACAAGAAGCACAGTACCCCGCTGACTCCCCTCGACACGGCGGACGAAGACGAATACAAGCTCATCAAATTCAGTCGCTCCAATCAAGATTGCTGCATCAACCAGCGACCCTTGGTGAAGCGTGGCGACAAGGTATCGACCGGCGACGTGTTGGCCGACGGACCCGCCACCGAACACGGCGATCTGGCGCTGGGGATGAATGTGCTGGTGGCGTTCATGCCGTGGAACGGCTACAACTTCGAGGATGCCATCGTCATCAGTGAGCGTTTGCTGAAGAACGACATCTTCACGTCTGTCCACATCGAAGAGTTCGAACTCCAGGTGCGCGATACCAAACGCGGACAGGAGGAGATCACCAGGGAGATACCCAACGTCAGCGAGGTTGCGGTCCGCAACCTCGACGACGAGGGTATTATTCGCATTGGTGCAGAGGTTGCTCCGGGCGACATTCTCGTCGGCAAGGTGACCCCCAAAGGGGAAACAGAGTTGTCTCCGGAAGAGCGCCTGTTGCGCGCCATTTTTGGCGAAAAGGCGGGCGATGTTCGAGACGCTTCCCTCAAGGCTCCCCCGGGCATGGAGGGCGTGGTCATCGATCGGCGAGTTTTCTCCCGCAAGGAACGTAGCGAAGGGTCGCGCAAGCGGGAGAAGAACGCTGTGGCCGAGATGCGGGTCGAAGCCGAGCAGAAGTCTCAAGAGTTGCGTCGCGAATTGGAACGGCAGCTTGAGGAGTTACTCAGTGGCCACAGGCTTGGTCGGTTGCGCAGCCGCGAAGACGACAGCGTCGTGGTCCGGGAAGGCACCCAAATCAGCGAACGGCTTTTCGAACGGATCGATCTCTTCGGTGTCGTGCCCGAGGACGGTTGGACGGACAATGACAGCGTCAACATCAAGATCGAGGAGTTGTTGCGGTATGCGCAGGAGCAGCTGCAGCTGATCGAGGAGCAGACCGAACGTACGATCGAACGCATGACCCGGGGAGATGAGCTTCCTCCCGGTATCGTGCAGCTAGTGAAGGTGTACGTCGCCAAGCGACGCAAGTTAGCCGTGGGAGACAAGATGGCGGGCCGCCACGGAAACAAAGGTGTGGTAGCCCAGATCGTGCCCGAAGAGGATATGCCCTATATGGAAGATGGCACGCCGATCGACATCGCGCTGAATCCACTGGGCGTTCCGTCGCGGATGAATCTGGGGCAGATTTTCGAGACCCACCTGGGAATGGCGGCCCACGAGTTGGACCTCCACATTGCCACACCGGTGTTCGATGGCGCTACGTTGACCGAGGTCAAGTCGAATCTAGAAGCTGCGGGGCTGAACCCAGATGGCAAAGCCGAATTGTATGACGGCCGCACCGGCAAGCAGTTCGATAAGCGGGTAACGGTCGGTATTATCTACATCCTCAAACTCTCTCATCTTGTAGCCGACAAGATTCACGCTCGCTCGATCGGACCGTATTCTCTGGTAACTCAGCAACCGTTGGGAGGGAAGGCGCAGTTCGGCGGCCAGAGATTCGGAGAAATGGAGGTTTGGGCCCTCGAGGCGTACGGCTCGGCCTACACCCTGCAGGAGATGTTGACTGTAAAATCGGACGACGTGGCCGGCCGCTCCAAGATCTACGAGGCCATCGTGAAAGGAGAAAATCCTCCCGAGCCGGGTGTGCCAGAATCGTTCAACGTATTGGTAAAGGAATTACAGAGTCTGTGCCTCGATGTAATTCTCGAAGACAGCAGTATCGTCGAACCATATTGACGACCTAATGTCCGGTTTTTCGATACCGGGCACGTGATTCATACCAAAGGGGGGTTGCCTTGTTAGAAAGTTCAATGATTTCGAGAAAAGCGGTTGACTTCGATTCCATTCGCATTCGACTCGCGTCTCCCGATACCATTAGAGCCTGGTCGCATGGAGAGGTGACGAAACCGGAAACGATCAACTATCGGTCGTTCAAGCCGGAGCGCGACGGCCTTTTCTGCGAACGCATCTTCGGTCCCGTCAAAGACTGGACCTGCCATTGCGGCAAATACAAGGGGATCAGGTACCGTGGTGTGGTGTGCGATCGATGCGGCGTAGAGGTCACGCAGGCCAAAGTGCGGCGCGAGCGCTTGGGCCACATCGAGCTCGCCGTTTCCGTGTCCCACATTTGGTATTTCAAGTCCCTGCCTTCCAGGATAGGGGCCTTGCTCGACATCTCCATGCGCAACCTCGAGCGGATTCTCTACTACGAATCCTACGTCGTCGTCGATCCGCGAGATGCCCCGATAGAACGTCTCAGCCTGCTCACCGAAGAAGAGTTGATGGAGCTACGGGAGCAAGGGTTCGATCCGGAGGTCGATATGGGAGCGTTGGGGGTCAAGCATTTGCTTGCCTCCATCGATATCGAGGAGTTGTCCGCGGAGCTGCGGACACAGGTGCGAATGGAGACCTCAATTCAACGCAAGCAGGAAGCCCTCAAGCGCTTGAAGGTCGTCGAAGCGTTTCGGCAATCGGAAAACAGCCCGGAATGGATGATCCTCGACAACATTCCAGTGATTCCACCCGATCTCAGGCCGCTAGTTCCGTTGGAGGGCGGGCGATTCGCCACTTCCGATCTGAACGATCTGTATCGTCGAGTGATCAACCGGAACAACCGACTGAAAAAGCTCATCAGCATTAAAGCGCCGGAGGTCATCCTGCGCAACGAAAAACGCATGTTGCAGGAGGCGGTTGATGCTCTGTTCGACAACGGCCGTCGATCGCGGGCGGTCCGCGGCGACGGCAATCGATCCCTGAAATCGCTGAGCGATCTGCTCAAGGGAAAACAGGGGCGCTTCAGGCAGAACCTGCTCGGTAAAAGGGTCGACTATTCAGGACGCTCCGTCATCGTCGTAGGGCCCGACCTCAAGCTGCACCAGTGTGGCCTGCCCAAGAGCATGGCCCTGGAACTGTTTAAGCCTTTCGTAATCAAGAAGCTTGAAGAGAAAGGCATGGTGCAGACCGTAAAGAGCGCTAAGAAGCTGGTGGAGCGCGAGCGTCCTGAGGTATGGGATATTCTGGAGGAGATCATCCAGGATCACTGCGTGCTCCTGAACCGTGCTCCCACACTACACCGCCTGGGCATTCAGGCGTTTCAGCCGATTCTGGTCGAGGGAAAGGCGATCCGCCTTCACCCCCTCGTGTGCGCCGCATTCAACGCCGACTTCGACGGCGATCAGATGGCAGTGCACGTTCCTCTCTCTTTCGAGGCGCAGATCGAGGCGCGTCTGCTGATGCTTGCCTCAAACAATATCCTCAAGCCGGCCGACGGTGAGCCGGTGTTGATGGACAGTCCGCAGGACATCGTCTTGGGATGCAATTTCCTGACCAAGGTGCGGTTCAGCGAAGCTGAGGATGCGGAATGCACCTTTGCCAACGCGGTCGAAGCGCGCATTGCCTACGAAACCGATCGCTTGAAGTTGCACCAGCCGATCAAGGTTCGAATCGATGGCGAAGTGATCGACACCACGGTCGGACGTCTCATCTTCAATGAGGTGCTGCCCGCGGAGATCGGTTTCATCAATCGAGCCGTGGCCAAGAGCGACATCAAGCACATCACCTCGCAGGTCCATCGCCATCTGGGAAACCGGCGCACGGCGGAGTTTGTCGATCAACTCAAGAAGCTGGGTTATCAGAGTGCGACGATGGCCGGCATCACCATATCCATCGACGATGTCGTCGTGCCCACCGACAAAGAAAAGCTGATAAACGAAGCGCTGACCGAGGTGGAGAAGGTGGGCGACCAGTACGCCAATGGAATCATCACCGACGGCGAACGCTACAACAAGATCATTGACATCTGGACCCACGCGACGTCAGCTGTTTCGCGGGCGACACAGCGAACGCTTGAAGAAGCGGAGGAGGGTTTCAACTCCGTCTTCATCATGGAAGACTCAGGCGCCCGTGGCAACGAGGATCAGATAAAGCAGCTCGGCGGCATGCGCGGATTAATGAACAAACCCCAGAAGAAGCTGACTGGCGCCGTCGGCGAAATCATAGAGACGCCGATCATCGCCTCGTTCAAGGAGGGATTGTCCGTTCTGGAGTACTTCATTTCCACGCACGGAGCCAGGAAGGGGTTGGCGGACACGGCGCTCAAGACAGCCGAGGCGGGGTATCTGACTCGGAGGATGGTAGACGTGGCGCAGGATGTCGTCATCAGTGAGGGCGACTGCGGAACCGTCCAAGGCTTGTGGATCGGCGCCCTCAAGGACGGCGAAGAGATCGTCGAGCCGCTGGCCGACCGAATCGTGGGACGCGTCATGCTGGAAGATGCCGTTGACGCCGATGGCAACTTAGTGGTCCCGAACGGCACATTGCTCGAAGAAGAGGATGCCAACAAGATTGCCCAGGCAGGTTTGGAGCAAGTGCTGATCCGCTCCGTACTGACCTGCGAATCAGAGCGTGGCGTTTGCATCCAGTGCTACGGAAGAAATCTGGCCACTGGAAAGCCGGTCAACGTGGGGGAGGCAACGGGGGTCATCGCAGCTCAGAGCATCGGCGAGCCGGGTACGCAGTTGACCTTGCGCACCTTCCACATTGGTGGCACTGCCAGTCGCATCGCCGAACAGTCCCAAATCATGGCCCGCCGCCAGGGTACTGCAAATCTGGTCAACGTAAATACGGTTGACCATCCGGATCTTGGAAAAACAGTCGTCGGCCGCAACGGTGAAATCGAGCTTCTGGATGAGCAGAATCGGGTGCGCTCTCGCGTCAACGTACCCTACGGCGCGCACCTCAAGGTAGAGGCCGACCAAGAAGTGGATTCCACTCAGGTCCTCTACGAATGGGACCCTTACAACATCGTAATTATCAGCGACCGCCCTGGACGTGTGAAATTCGTCGACATCGAAGAGGGTGTGACGATGCGGGAGGAATTCGATGAAACGACGGGAATGAGTGCCCGGAGCATCGTCGAGCAACGCGACCGCTCGTTGAGCCCACAGATCGAAGTGGACAGCGAGGATCTGGGCAAACGTACCTACATTATTCCCGTGGGAGCGCGACTTCTGGTCAACGACAAGACCGATATTCCCCCCGGCCAGGTACTCGTGAAGATTCCTCGTGAGCGCGCCAAGACCCGAGACATCACCGGTGGACTGCCGCGGGTGGCCGAGCTCTTCGAAGCTCGCCGTCCCAAGGAACCTGCGGTGATCTCCGAGATTGATGGCACCGTTCGGCTCGGTGGCCTAGTGCGCGGCAACCGCGAGCTGATCGTGACGGGTGAAGACGGCGAGGAGCGCAAATATCTGGTGCCATATGGAAAACATCTGCGGGTCCACGATGGCGACCGGGTATTCGCCGGCGAGCGCCTTTCCGAGGGGTCTGTGAATCCTCACGACATCCTTCGGGTTCAAGGGGTGAACAAGGTGCAGGAGTACCTGGTCAACGAGATCCAGGATGTGTACCGACTCCAGGCCGTCGAAATCAACGACAAACACATCGAGGTGATCGTCAAACAGATGCTGCAGAAGGTCCGGGTCATGGATCCCGGAGACACCAACTTCTTGGAAGGGGAAGAGGTGGATAAGATTCGCTTCAACAAAGAAAATCAGAAGGTGCTCATGGAGGGTGGCGATCCCTCCACCTGTCAACCGATCCTTCTGGGGATAACGCGAGCATCGCTGCGGACAGATAGCTTCATATCCGCGGCTTCGTTCCAGGAGACCACACGGGTGCTTACCGAAGCGGCGGTCCAGGGGAAAATCGACCACCTTCGCGGTTTGAAGGAGAATGTAATTATTGGTCGTTTGATCCCTGCAGGCACTGGAAGCCAGCTCTACCGGACGGTAACCTACGACGATTCGGGTGCGGGCAATGGGGAGGATTCGATCGGCGACGGCACCCAACATCTTGAGGAAATCGGCGCCGCAACGTTGGAATAGTAGCGTTGTGTTGACATATATATTATTGGCCCTTAGCTTATGAGTTTACCATTTTTACGCGTATTCAGGAGTGAAATTGATTCTTGCCGACCATTAGTCAGCTAATTCGTAAAGGGCGGAAGAAGATTTACAAGAAGAAAGACGCGCCGGCGCTCGATAAGTGCCCGCAACGGCGCGGTGTTTGCACCCGCGTCTACACTTCTACGCCCAAAAAGCCGAACTCGGCGTTGCGCAAAATGGCCCGTGTTCGACTGACGACAGGAACCGAGATTACGGCGTACATACCTGGAGAGGGGAACAATCTCCAGGAGCATTCGATCGTGCTGGTGCGCGGCGGGCGCGTGAAGGATTGTCCTGGAGTGCGCTACCATATAATTCGCGGGGTTCTCGATGCCAGCGGTGTCGACGAGCGTCGGCAGAGCCGCTCGAAATACGGAACCCGAAAGCCCGATAAGGCCTAACGAGTAGATCCGAGGTTATCGAATAGCCAAATGTCCCGTAGAAGAAAAGCAGTCAAAAGACAGATCATTCCCGATCCCAAGTTCGCCAACGTGCTGGTATCGAGGTTCATCAACAGCCTCATTAAAAAAGGCAAGAAAAGCGTAGCGGAGAAGATCTTCTACGGGGCCATCGACATTGTAAACAGCAAAGCTGACCAGGATGGCATAGAGATCTTCCAGAAGGCCGTGGAAAACGCCAAACCCATGGTTATGGTTCGCTCTCGACGGGTGGGGGGGCAAACATATCAGATCCCAATTGAAGTCAGACCGGAAGAAAGAACTGCTCGTTCGATTCGCTGGTTGATCCGATTTGCCAGCGAGCGTGCGGAGCGGACCATGGCTGAGCGCCTCGCCAACGAGCTTATGGCCGCCTCCAGGGGTGAGGGTGGCGCCGTGCGCCAGCGGGAAGATGTTCACAGAATGGCCGACGCAAACAAGGCGTTTGCGCACTTCAGATTCTAAAAGAAATGGCTCGCGAGTACGACATAGACACCACCCGCAATATCGGCATCGCCGCCCATATCGATGCGGGCAAGACGACGACGACGGAGCGTATCCTGTTCTACACGGGACGTCTGCACCGAATGGGCGAGGTCCACGAGGGCAACACCACGATGGACTGGATGGATCAGGAGCGCGAGCGCGGCATCACTATTACCTCGGCTGCAACCACCTGCCTTTGGGATGAGCACCGAATAAATATTATCGATACCCCCGGCCACGTAGATTTTACCGCCGAGGTGGAACGATCCCTGCGGGTCCTGGACGGTGCCGTAGGGGTTTTTTGTGCCGTCGGCGGAGTTGAGCCGCAGTCCGAGACCGTGTGGCGGCAAGCCGATCGCTACAACGTTCCCCGGATCGCCTTCGTCAACAAAATGGACCGAAACGGCGCCGATTTCTACAACGTGCTCGATATGCTTAGCGAGCGTCTGGGCAGCAACTTCGTCCCCATTCAGCTGCCGATGGGGACTGGGGAAACCTTTACTGGCCTAATCGACCTCGTCGATATGAAGGCGGTGACCTATGAAGAGGGGAGCCACGGCGTAAAATTCTTCGTGGACGACATTCCCGATGATCTCGTTGAAAAGGCTATGACCTACCGGGAGAAACTCCTGGAGGCGGTGGCGGAGTTCGACGATGGTTTGCTAGAAAAATTTCTCGAAGGCAGCGAAATCGGATCCGCGGAGATAGAAGCGGCTTTGCGGCAGGCGACAATTGCCCTCAAGGCGGTTCCTGTTGTTTGCGGAAGTGCCTTCAGGCACAAAGGGGTGCAACGCCTCCTCGACGCCGTCGTGAAATACCTTCCTTCGCCGGCGGATGTGCCCCAGATTATGGGAACTCTACCCGATTCGCAGGAAGAGGTAACACGGCAAGCGAACGATGAAGAGCCCCTCGCCGCTCTGGCCTTCAAGATAATGACCGATCCGTTTGTGGGGCGATTGAGCTTCGTGCGGATCTACTCCGGGACGCTGATGGCCGGTTCCTACGTATTCAACGCGACCACGGGGCGGCGTGAACGCATCTCCAGAATCCTCGAGATGCACGCCAATGATCGCACCGAGCGCAAGGAAGTGTACGCCGGTGACATAGTTGCCGTTGTCGGCCTTAAGGGCACGACGACCGGAGATACCTTATGTGAGGAGAAAGCCCCCGTCATTCTCGAGAAGATCGATTTTGCCGATCCTGTCATTCACATTGCGATCGAACCCAAGACCCGAGCTGACCAGGAGCATTTGCATGTGGCGCTGGAGAAGCTCAGCGAAGAGGATCCCACCTTCAAAGTACGAATCGACCACGACACCGGTCAGACCATTATGTCGGGAATGGGCGAGTTGCACCTCGAGATATTGATCGATCGTATGATTCGGGAGTTCAATGTCGAAGCGAACGTCGGACGACCACAGGTGGCTTATAAGGAAGGGCTGGCGAAACCTATCGCCGCTACTGGACGTTTTGTGCGGCAGTCCGGCGGGCGCGGACAGTTCGGCCACGTGGAAATAGAAATGGAGCCGGGCGAAGCCGGCACTGGCTTGGTGTTCGAATCGAAGATCGTCGGGGGAAACATCCCAAGGGAATACATCTCACCGGTGCGGGAAGGCATTCGCGAGGCGATGTCGTCAGGCCCCGTTGCCGGATTTCCCATCGAAGATGTCAAGGTTACCCTGGTTGACGGTTCCTACCATGAGGTGGATTCCTCAGAGGTGGCGTTTAAGGTGGCAGGCTCCATAGCCTTTAAGGATGGGGCAAGACGTGCGGCGCCGTACCTAATGGAGCCGGTGATGGAACTCGAGGTCGTTGTACCGGAGAAATACATGGGTGACGTTATCGGAGACATCAATGCCCACCGCGGAAACGTGCAGGGGGTTAGCCCCAGGTCTGATGCCCAGGTGATAACCGCCCTGGTCCCTCTGGCGGAAACCTTCGGGTATGCCACGCGCCTCCGCTCTCTTACTCAGGGAAGGGGCGTATTTACGCTGCAGTTTGCCAAATTCCTGGCAGTCCCTCAGCAGATTACCGAAGAGATCGTCACCAGCAACTACGGAAACAAAACCGGTACCGACGGTTCGGCGTGACCCACATAAGGAGATAGTAGAGAGATGGCCAAGGAGAAATTCGAGCGCAACAAACCCCACGTGAACATCGGAACCATCGGTCACGTGGACCACGGAAAGACCACCTTGACGGCGGCGATTACGCTGCATTTGGCAAGCAAGGGTCTGGCCGAAGCCAAAGCCATCGACGATATCGACAACGCGCCCGAGGAAAAGGCTCGTGGTGTGACGATCAACGTCTCACATCAGGAGTATGAGACCGAGAATCGTCATTACGCCCACGTCGATTGCCCCGGCCACGCGGACTACATCAAGAACATGATCACGGGGGCCGCCCAGATGGACGGAGCGATCCTGGTGGTGAGCGCCGCCGACGGTCCCATGATTCAGACCCGCGAGCACATCCTGCTGGCGCGTCAGGTCAACGTGCCACAGATAGTCGTCTATATGAACAAGGTCGATATGGTGGATGACGAGGAGCTGCTGGATCTGGTCGAGCTCGAGACCCGAGAGTTGCTGTCGGAATACGATTTTCCAGGCGACGATGCGCCCGTAATTCGCGGGTCAGCGCTCAAAGCTCTCGAGGGAGACGCAGGAGAGACGGGAACGCAATCGATTGACAGCCTTGTTGCGGCGGTGGATGAGTTCATTCCACTGCCCACGCGTCCAGTCGATCAACCATTCCTGATGCCGGTAGAGGATGTGTTCAGTATTACCGGCCGCGGAACTGTTGGCACCGGCCGCATCGAGCGCGGAATCGTGAAGACCGGGGAAGTGGTCGAGATCGTCGGAATCCGCGACACCCGGAAAACCGTCTGCACCGGGGTTGAGATGTTTCGCAAGATTCTGGATGAAGGACAAGCCGGGGATAATGTCGGGCTGCTTCTGCGGGGCGTCGAAAAGGAGGAGCTCCTTCGCGGCATGGTTGTATGCCATTCCGGAACCATTACTCCGCACACGAAATTCAAAGCCGAAGTCTACGTTTTGACCAGTAAGGAAGGGGGCCGCGAGAAACCCTTCTTCACCGGATATCGACCGCAGTTTTTCTTCCGTACTACCGATGTTACCGGCTCCATTGAACTGCCGGAAGGAACCGAGATGGTGATGCCCGGCGACAATGTCAACATGCTGGTCGAGTTGATTCAGCCGATCGCGATCGAGCAGACGCTGAAGTTCGCGATTCGCGAAGGCGGTCGCACGATCGGTTCAGGTGTTGTTACCGAAGTGGTCGAATAAGACTGGCTTGGCTTAGGAGAAGATAGTGGCAGTCGACAGAATTCGAATTCGCCTCAAAGCGTATGATCACGCTGCGCTGGACAAGTCTGTCGACGAAATCGTGCAAACCGTCAAGAGAAGCGGGGCACGGATCGCTGGTCCGGTTCCGTTGCCAACCGATCGCACCATCTATACGGTCCTTCGCTCACCGCACGTCGACAAGAAGTCCAGAGAGCAGTTCGAGACACGGGTGCACAAGCGCCTCATCGACATCTACGACTCGACTCCGCAGACGGTGGACGCACTTATGAAGCTGGATCTTCCCGCTGGCATTGGAATAGATATCAAGGTCTAACGTAGGGTAGAATGGCGATTTCAGTCGAAGTGAAGAGCGAGTCGGGCAAGCCCAGCGGCGAGGTGCAACTGCCGGAGCATTTGTTCGAGGCCCGAGTATCCGACTACGCCCTTTATCGTGCGGTGGTAGCGTATGAGACGAATCAACGTCAGGGCAATGCTTCGACCAAAACGCGATCTGAAATCGCACGCACAAGCCGCAAACGGCATCGGCAGAAAGGGATCGGGATTGCCCGCCGGGGTTCACTGCGTTCGCCGATCGTGAGAGGTGGTGGAGTTGCCTTTGGGCCGAAACCGCGGAATTACTCGCTGAAAGTACCGCGGACGCTTCGGCGTCTGGCATTTCGCTCGGCCTTGACGCTCAAAGGCAAGACCGGCGATATCCATATCGTAGAGGACTTTCGGTTCGAGGCGCCGAGCACGAAGTCGTTCCATGCCGTGATCACCGCTTGCGGCCTTGATGCTTCGAAGGTTCTGTTTGTCACTCCAGACAGTGACGCCATCTTGCACAAGTCTTGTAGGAATATGCGGGCCGTGGAGATTCAGCCGGTCGCCACCTTTTGCACCCATGATGTCATGGCGGCGGACGTAGTTCTGTTCACGCGTCAGGCAGTCGAAAAATTGAGCGAACTGCACGGCTCGAGCTCAAAATGAATGGTCCGCGATCAGTGCTTCATCGACCGGTTGTTACGGAGAAGACCACCATCCTCCGCGAAAGCAACCAGTACGCTTTCAAGGTGGATCGGCGGGCAAACAAAATCCAGATCCGCCATGCCGTGGAATCCGTATTCGGGGTGAAGGTCGAATCGGTCCGCACTGTTTCGGTGCCGCCAAAACCGAAGCGGCAGGGTGCATTCACGGGACGTACGGCCGCTTGGAAAAAGGCGTACGTCACATTGAAAGAGGGCGAATCCATTGATGTATTGGAAAGCGCCTAGCCGCGGGCGATAGGACGATATGGCTGTCAAGAAATTCAGACCGACTACCCCGACCCAACGGTTCAAGACCGTAAATTCCTTTGAGGGCGTGAGCAAGCAGGGGCCGGAAAAGTCGTTGCTGGCTCCCTTGACCAAGTCCGGCGGGCGAAATAATCAGGGTCGAATGACGGCGCGCAGGCGGGGTGGGGGACACAAGCGCCGCTACCGCATGATCGATTTTCGCCGCGACAAGCTTGGAATTCCAGGTAAAGTAACCTCGATCGAGTACGATCCAAACAGGTCGGCTTTTATCGCTTTGGTGACCTATGTCGACGGGGAGAAGCGGTATATGCTGGCTCCCCAAGGTCTCGCCGAGGGCAACGCGGTTCAGTCGGGGCCCGACGCTCCGATCCAGGTGGGGAACGCCCTCCCGCTCGAAAAGATTCCGCTGGGCACGATCGTTCACAATATTGAGTTGTATCCGCAGGGCGGCGGAAAGATGGCTCGCAGTGCCGGCTCGGGTGTACAGTTGCTCGCCCGCGACGAGAAAAGGGCCCAGTTACGTCTGCCTTCCGGGGAAATACGAGAGGTGATGACTCGGTGCTACGCGACTATCGGGCAGGTGGGCAACCTGGAGCATCAGAATGTCGTACTCGGCAAGGCCGGAAGAGCTCGCTGGATGGGGCGTCGCCCCAAGGTTCGCGGAGTCGTCATGAATCCGGTGGATCATCCCCACGGTGGTGGGGAAGGCAAGTCGTCCGGTGGAAGACATCCGGTAACTCCCTGGGGGAAGCCGACCAAGGGATACAAAACGCGCAAGCGGGGAATAAAATCCGACGACTGGATTGTTCGCCGCCGTAAGAGCAAGTAGGTAGGGATGCCCAGATCCGTAAAGAAGGGCCCGTTCATTGACGAGCATCTTGCGATCAAGATCGAAGAGCTCAACAGAACCGGTGAGAAAAGAGTGTTGAAGACCTGGTCGCGACGCTCGACGATTTCCCCGGACTTCGTAGGCCATACGCTGGCCGTTCACAATGGTAACAAGTTCATTCCGGTCTACATTTCGGAGAACATGGTCGGTCACAAGTTGGGCGAGTTTTCGCCGACGCGCACCTTCAGGGGCCATGGGGGCAAGTTGACCGAACGCGCTACGGGACTTCGCAGATAGGTCGCGGCATGGAAGCAAGAGCCCATCAATCCGATATCGGAGTGCCAGTGACCAAGGTTAGGCTAATTATCGATTTGATCAGGAACAAACCCGTAGGGGAAGCTCTCAACATCCTGCGGTTTTCTTCCAGGCCGGTGTCGAAGGTAATCGAAAAGACGCTTCGCTCTGCCATTGCGAACGCCTTGAACAGAGATGTCGAAAATCCCGTCGATGCGGATGAGTTGATTGTAAAAACGGTTTTCGCGGACAAGGCGCGAGATCTCAAACGTATCAAACCTCGGGCCAGAGGGTCCGCGGATCGCATCGTAAAAGGCCACAGTCACCTCACGATGATCGTGAGTGACGAATTAGACTGATCGGAGAAGGTGTTGGGACAGAAAACGCATCCGTATGGATTTAGAGTCGGCGTCATCAAAGGCTGGCGGTCGAACTGGTTTGCTGAGAAGGATTTCTCGGAGCTGCTCCGGGAGGATATGATGCTGCGGAAATATGTGCACCAACGCCTCCAACGAGCCGGCGTCTCGCGCATCAATATTGAGCGGCAGCCGAAGCGCGTGACCGTAGAAGTGCACACCGCGAGGCCGGGTATAGCAATTGGCCGGCGCGGAGCGGAAGTAGACAAGCTGCGCGATGAGTTGAAGGAGCTGACGGGGAAAGACGTATCCCTCAACATCCAGGAAATAAAAAAGCCCGAATTGGATGCCCAGCTAGTGGCGGACAATCTGGCGCGTCAATTGCAACAACGCGTCGCGTTTCGGCGCGCCGTAAAGAAAGCTGTGGCGTCTTCCATGCGCATGGGAGCCGAGGGTATCCGCATTGTCTGCGCCGGACGCATCAACGGGGCGGAAATGGGCCGACGAGAGCGGTCAGAACCGGCGGGCCGGGTGCCGCTGCACACACTGCGCGCCGACATCGACTATGCCACGGCAACGGCTTATACCATGTCGGGAACCGTCGGCGTCAAGGTCTGGATTTGCCACGGCGAGGTGGTCGATGAAGAGGTGCCCGCCGGTATGCCGCATACGGACTCGTTCTAGTTCTTAGGAATCAACACCCATGTTGATGCCAAAAAAGTCGAAGTGGAGGAAGCAGTCTCGCGGCCGAATGCGTGGGCAGGCGAAGGGTGGTGAGATGGTCTCCTTTGGAGAATTCGGTTTGAAGGCGTTGGAGCCAGGTTGGATAACCAGCAGCCAGATCGAGTCAGCCCGAATTGCCGTAAGCCGCTACATCAGCCGGACCGGAAAACTTTGGATTAGAATATTTCCCGATAAGCCGATTACGAAAAAACCTGCGGAGACCCGCATGGGGAAGGGAAAAGGGCCGCTGGAGGGTTGGGTTGCAGTGGTCAAGCCGGGTAGGGTGGTATTCGAATTGGCGGGCGTACCGGAGGATATGGCCAAAGAGGCGTTTCGGCGCGCGGCCCACAAGTTACCCATTAAGATGAAGTTTGTACAAAGAGTTGCGGCGGCATGAAAGCAAGCGAGTTCCGCGAAATGAGTTTTGAGGAAGTGACTGCGCGACTGGAGGAACTCGAGGAGGAAGGTTTCAATCTCCGGTTCCAGCACGCGTCCAGTCAGTTGTCGAGTCCCGTAAGGCTGCGGCAGGTGCGCCGCGATATCGCGCGGGTCAATACCGTACTTCAGGAACACAAATCGGGTGAAATGCTATTGCCCGGAGGAGAGGGTTAGACTTTGGCAGAGGCGAGCAAATCTGCCCGTCGAAGAACCGAGGGCACGGTCGTAACCGCAACCAATGCTAAGACGCGCGTTGTTGCGATCGAGCAGAGGATCCTCCACAAGCTGTACGGCCGCGTGATAAGACGGACCGCAAAATTCGTCGCCCACGACGAAGGGGAATTGTCGAGTGTGGGCGATATCGTCCGCATCGAGGAGTGCCGACCACTCAGCAAGCAGAAGCGGTGGCGTGTCGTGGAGGTGCTCTGAGGTGGAGAGGGACTAACGGTGATTCGCGAATATACGGTTGTAAAGATGGCGGATAACGCCGGTGCGCGAAGGGCGCGCTGCATACGAGTTTTGGGTGGCTCAAGAAAGCGGTACGCTACCGTCGGTGACACAATTGTCGTATCGCTCTACGATGTCGTTCCCAACGGACCCATTAAAGAGGGTGAGGTCGCCAGGGCTGTGGTTGTTCGAGCCAAGAAAGAGTACCGGCGGCCCGACGGATCGTACATTCGGTTCGACGAAAATGCTGCTGTTTTGATCAACGACGACAAAGAACCTCGTGGGACCCGAATCTTTGGACCGGTCGCGCGCGAGCTCAGGGATCGGCAGTTTATGCGTATTGTGTCGCTCGCCCCGGAGGTCGTATAAGAGCGACATGAATATTCGTAAGGGCGACACAGTTCAAGTGGTCAGTGGCAACGAGAAGGGAAAACGGGGCCGCGTTCTGAGCATTGTCAAAGGGAACGAGCGAGCCATTGTCGAAGGGGTGCGGATGATGAAGCGGCACACGAGGCCGACCCGCAGAGACCCCCAGGGAGGAATAATAGAGCGGGAAGCGCCGATTCATATTTCGAATCTCATGGTGGTGTGCACCGACACGGATCAGCCCACCAGGATTCGAAAGAAACAGTTGGAAACCGGCAAATACGTTCGCACTTCCGCGCGTAGCGGCGAGATGATTGATTCGCGATAATCTTATGGCTTCCGGCACACACGAGCGATTCGCAACTGAGATCATGCCGGCCATGATCGAGAAATTTGGCTATGCCAACCCGATGCAGGTGCCCCGACTGCAAAAGGTTGTCGTCAACATCGGTGTTGGCGAAGCCTCACAGGATTCAAAGCTTATCGATGGCGCTTTCGCCGATTTGAAGGCGATTACCGGACAGCAACCGGCGCCCAGAAGGGCGAAAAAGGCAATTTCGAATTTCAAGATTCGGGAGGGCATGGTGGTCGGTTGTACCGTAACCCTGCGCCGAAAGCGCATGCACGATTTTGTCGATCGTCTGATCAATTTTGCACTGCCCCAGGTGCGCGATTTTCGCGGCCTGTCGAGGAAGAGTTTCGACGGACGAGGCAATTTCAACATGGGCGTCAAGGAGCAGATCATCTTTCCAGAGATGGATTACGACAAAATAGATCGCGTTCGGGGTATGAACATAACCATGGTTACATCTGCCGATACGGATGAGGAGGCGATTGAATTGTTGCGCCTTTTCGGCGTCCCATTCGGCACCTAGACGGAGCGAATCGATGGCCAGGAAGTGTCTTCTGATAAAAGCCGGTAGGGAGCCAAAGTATCAGGTGCGGAAGTATACCCGGTGTCACAACTGCGGCAGAGCGCGAGCTGTATATCAAAAATTCGGTCTGTGCAGAATCTGTTTTCGCACCTTGGCGCTACGGGGAGAAATTCCCGGAGTGACAAAGGCCAGCTGGTAACGGAGACTCTTATCATGGGTATGACTGATCCAATCGCCGACATGCTGACCCGCATTCGCAACGCCTCGAGCGCGTGCCATAAAAGGGTTGATGTTCCCGCTTCCAAGCTGAAACGGGAGGTCGCCCGTGTCCTGGCCGAGAACAGGTTTATCGACAATTTCGCCTACATCGAGGACAGCAAGCAGGGAATGCTGAGACTTTATCTGAGGTACGATGCGGACAATAAAACGATCATCAAGGGTTTAGAGCGTGTAAGCAAACCCGGCCTCCGTCAATACTCCTCCAAGTCGAGCGTCCCAAGAGTCCTGCGCGGATTGGGGATTGCGATCGTTACGACCTCCAGGGGCGTCATGACGGACCGCGAGGCACGTGCCGCCGGAGTCGGTGGCGAGGTCCTTTGCAAGGTTTGGTGAACAGGAGCAATTTCGGTGTCTCGAGTCGGAATTCAACCAGTTATCTTGCCAGGAGGCGTCGACGCATCTCTTAGTCCCGGATCGCTGAGCGTGAAGGGGCCCAAAGGGAATCTGGCAGTCTCGTTCGACCCGTCGCGCATCGCCGTCGAGGTAAACGACGGCACCGTTCAGGTCAATCGGCGAGACGACTCGAAATTCGCGCGATCGCTTCACGGACTGATCCGGGCTCTCGTTGCCAACGCCGTTACCGGTGTCAGCAGCGGGTTTCAGAAACGTCTGGACGTATATGGCGTCGGCTTCCGGGCCGACGTCCAAGGCCAGAAGCTCACTCTCGAAATCGGGTATTCTCACTCAGTTGTCTACGAAGCGCCCGAAGGAATTGAGATTGCAACTGAAGATCCACAGGCTGGCGCTCAAGCGCGGATCGTGGTGACCGGGATCGACAAACAGGTAGTGGGCCAGGTGGCCGCGGATATCCGCTTCAAGCGCAAACCGGAACCGTACAAGGGGAAGGGGATCCGCTATCAAGACGAGATTATTCGTATTAAGGCAGGGAAAACGGCGGTAGCATAATTGGCAACGAGACTTCAAACGCTTAGCAAATCGAAGGCAAAAGCCCGCCGTCGTCATCGGACGCGAAAGAAGGTGTCGGGCACCGCCGATAGACCTCGACTCGCCGTCTTTCGCGGGTTGCGCAATATCGAAGCGCAGATCATCGACGACGCGACCGGGAGGTCGCTCACGGGGCTATCGACGAGATCTGCGGAAATTCGCGAGCTCAAATTTGAAAGTCGTATTGCTCAGGGGCGGGAAGTGGGGATGATGCTGGCTGCCAAGGCAAAAGAACAGGGCATCGACAAGGTTGTGTTCGATCGTGGCGGGTTCCTATACCACGGTGTGGTCAAAGCTGTAGCAGACGGTGCCCGCGAGGGCGGACTAAAGGTCTAAGGGAGCAATCGGTGGCTGACAGAATAAATCCAAACGATTTGGAACTCAGTGAAGTCGTGGTGCAGAACAGCATCAAGAGAGTGTCCCACGTTCGCAAAGGCGGACGTCGGTTCAGTTTCAATGCTCTCGTGGTTGTAGGCGATCGAGCCGGACACGTAGGGGTGGGCGCCGGTAAGGCCAAGGAGATATCGGAGGCGATTCGCAAGGCCACGGAAGAGGCCAAAAAGTCCATCGTCTCCGTGCCCGTCGTCAACGGGACCATTCCTCACGAATCTATTGGCAAATTCAGTGCCGCAAAAGTCCTTTTCAAACCTGCCTCTCCTGGAACCGGTGTTATTGCCAGTGGTGGGGTGCGCATAGTTCTCGAGCTTGCCGGGGTGCACGATATTCTCACGAAATCCCTAGGCTCCAACAACACCCAGAACGTCGTGAAGGCCACAGTTGCGGCGCTGGGCGAGATGCGCGACGCGGAGATGGTTGCCAGCGAGCGCGGTGTTCCGGTTGCCACTTTGCGGGGTTGATGACGGTGCAGCCATGAAGTTTGCCATCGTTCAAAGAAGAAGCGCGATCGGGCGGGCACGAGATCAGAAAGACACCATCGAAGCGCTGGGCATCAAACGACTACATCATCGAGTCGTACACGAAGATTCGCCCCAGATTCGCGGAATGATTCGCAAGGTAGAACACCTTTTGGAGGTGGAAGAGATAGACGCATGACCTTCCGCCCATTTAGAACAGCATGGATCTCAAAAAATTAAACTTGCCCAAGCGGTTCCGCCGCAAAACGAAACGCCTCGGTCTGGGTATCGGTTCCGGAACCGGCAAAACGGCCGGTAAAGGACACAAAGGGCAAAGGGCCCGGTCCGGTGCCAAACGAGGCCGTCGGACCGGATTCTCCGGCGGGCAACTGCCGCTTTTTCGGCACATTCCGAAGATTGGCTTTTCGAACAAGCAGTTCAAGAATGAATATCAGGTGGTCAATCTTGCTGCTATCGAGGCGATTGAGTGGAGTGGCGATGTGGGGCCGGCCGAGATGAGAGAGAAGCGCCTGGTTCGGCGTGGTTCGATGCCGATTAAGGTGCTCGGCGAAGGAGACCTCAGTAAGGCTATGGTCATTCGCGCTCACAAGTTTTCACGGAGCGCCGCCGATAAGATTGCGGCGTCCGGTGGCAGTGCCGAGGTGGTCAAACGTGATTGAAAGTTTCCGAAACTGTTTCAAGATCCCCGACCTGCGGAAGAAGATCCTCGTTACCGTGGCTTTGTTGGTGGTATATCGAATCGGCGGTCAGATTACGGCGCCTGGGATCGATCTTCGCGTTCTGCAGGAATTCTTCGCCGGTTCAGGCAACACCTTGTTCGGCCTGTACGACATGTTTGTGGGTGGGGCGTTTACCCGCGGAACTATCTTTGCATTGGGGATAATGCCGTATATCAGCGCCTCCATCATACTCCAACTCCTCGGTGCAGTCATACCGTATTTCCAAAAGCTGCAACGAGAGGGGGAAGAAGGTCGCAAAAAGATCACTCAGTTCACCCGTTACGGAACCGTTGTCCTTGCGGCCGGGCAGGCCTTCGGGGTGAGCTATTTCCTGGCGAGCATCCGTGGCCCTTCTTCTGGCTTGCCGGCCGTCGCTGAGCCAGGCATCGCATTTACCTTGGCTACAGTTCTGACGATTACCACCGGTACGATTTTCATTATGTGGCTCGGAGAGCAGATCACCGAATACGGGATCGGCAATGGAATATCGCTGATTATTTTTATCGGGATCATCGCGGAATTGCCGTTCGCCCTCAAGAGCGAGTGGTCCCACTACATGATCAATCGTGGCGCCGGCAAGAATATCATCGAAGAGTTGTTCCTGATCGCTTTGATGTTCGCCGTAGTTGCGTTCGTTATCCTGCTCACTCAAGGACAGCGCAGAATACCAGTTCAATACGCGAAGCGGGTCGTCGGGCGTCGGGTCTACGGTGGCCAGACCACGCATATCCCTTTACGGATCAACACGGCTGGCGTCATTCCGATAATTTTCGCCCAATCCATCATGTTTCTTCCTGGTACGGTTACGCAGATGTTTCCCGACAGCCGGGTCATGGAGGCGATCGGGACCTACTTTTCAACCGAGTCTTTGTTTTATTGGTTCGTGTACGGGACGATGATCGTCTTCTTTTGCTACTTCTACACTGCCATCGTTATGGATCCGAATCAGCTTTCGGACAACATGAAAAAACATGGCGGGTTCATTCCCGGTGTACGCCCCGGAAAGCGGACGAGCGAACACATCGACAGAATCATGACTCGCGTTACACTGCCTGGGGCTATCGCGTTGGCGGCCGTGGCCATATTTCCGTTCTTCGTGACCCAGCAATTCAAGGTGGCTCCGTCATTCGCGCAGTTTTTTGGGGGTACAGGTCTGCTCATTATTGTCGGCGTTGCGCTCGACACCCTGCAACAGGTCGAGTCGCAGTTGATGACCAGGCATTATGAGGGTTTTATGAAGAAGGGTAAGATACAAGGTCGTCGAAGTTAACGGCGCGTGTTTCGAGGAGCACTGTTATGAAGGTCCGAGCGTCTGTAAGCAAGAGGTGTTCAGAGTGCAAGATCATTCGTCGGCACGGTATAGTGCGGGTGATCTGTAAGCGAAACCCCAGGCATAAACAGCGACAAGGTTAAAGAGGAGCTAACGATTTGGCGCGAATCGCGGGTGTAGATCTACCACGGGACAGGAGAATCGCGGTTGGCTTGACAGCCATCTTCGGGATTGGGATGAAATCCGCCGGAAAGATACTCGAGCAAGCCGGTGTCGACCCTCAGACCCGGGTGAACGCCCTCAAGGAACAGGAGTTGAACCAGCTTCGCACCATTATCGAAGCCAGCTACAAGATCGAGGGGAGTCTCCGCGGGGAAGTCAACATGAACATCAAGCGCCTAATGGATATTGGGAGCTACCGGGGATTGCGCCATCGACGTGGCCTCCCCTCACGAGGCCAGCGAACCAAAACCAATGCGCTTACGCGCAAGGGCCCCCGGCGAGCTGTTGCCGGCAAAAAGAAAGCGCCACAGGCCTAAGCGGGCCAAGGCCTCAAGCGAGAAAGGAACATCTCAGTGCCACCGGAGAGATCCCGACGTAGAAGAAAGAAGTCGAAGCAGGTTGAAGCGCTGGGAATTGCACATATTCTGGCGACTTTCAACAATACGATCGTTACCCTGACCGATCAGGAAGGCAACGTGATTTCGTGGGCGACACCCGGAAAAGTGGGCATATCCGGGAGTCGGAAGTCCACTCCGTTTGCCGGTCAGCTGGCCGCTGGGAAAGCCGGAGAGGAGGCGGTGGCCATGGGCTTGCGTCGGGTGGAGGTCTGGGTCAAGGGGCCCGGCTCGGGAAGAGAATCAGCCATTCGTGCCCTGCAGAATACGGGGCTGGAGATTTCCGCGATCAGGGATGTTACGCCGATTCCCCACAACGGGTGCAGGCCACCCAAGCGCCGCAGGGTGTAAGCAAGGAAAGACCAAAATGAGCAGGTATGTTGGAGCAAATTGCCGCTTTTGTCGCCGTGAGGGTACGAAGCTCTTTCTGAAGGGAGAGCGTTGCGGCTTGGAGAAATGTTCGTTTGAACGCCGCAGCTATGCCCCGGGACAACACGGGCAGGGCATGCGCCGCAAGCAGTCGGACTACAGCGTTCAGCTACGGGCGAAACAGCAGCTTGCAAGACTTTATGGAATGCGCGAGCGGCAGTTCAGGGGATATTACAAAGAGGCAACCCGAATCCCGGGCGTTAGTGGTGAGAATCTACTCCGTCTGCTTGAAAGCCGACTGGATAATATCGTCTACAGGCTGGGATTCGCTCCCTCACGAAAAGCAGCTCGTCAGCTGGTCCGTCACAATCACATCACCGTGAACGATCGCCGCGTAAACATTCCATCCTTCAGCACGAAACCCGGAGACAGTATAAAAGTCACCGAGAGAAGCAGGAAATTGGAGTCGATTCACGAGTCACTGCGCCGTTCGCGCGATTTCGTACCATGGCTCTCCGTCGACAAGGTGAATCTTCAGGGAAGCGTGATGGAAAAGCCGAATCGGGAAGACATACCGACCGTAGCCGAAGAGCAGTTGGTTATCGAGTTCTACTCGCGCGTTTGACGTCTAAACTCTCACACAAAGTGCGAGAGTCTGCCTTCCACCCGCACTACCCGGAGCTGGTTTATCAATGAAATTTGACGGTTTTCAGATGCCCAGGATGGTTGAGGTCGATCGGGATAGTCTCAACGAAACCTATGGCAAGTTTGAAGTGCAGCCGCTCGAGCGCGGATTCGGAGTGACGTTGGGACATGCACTTCGAAGGGTCTTGATCTCGGCTATCGAGGGGGTAGCGATCAAATCCCTGAATATCGAAGGCGTTCAACACGAGTTTTCGGTTGTAAAAGGAGTGCGCGAGGATATTCCTGAGATGGTGCTGAATCTCAAAGAGGTCGCCTTGCGGTACGCTGGCTCGGAAGAGCGAGATATCAAAATCGAGTTCAAGGGGCCCGGCGAGCTGAAGGCTAAGGATCTGGAGGTCGATTCAGCCGTGGAGGTTATGAATCCGGACTTGCACATAGCAACTCTGGAAGATAAGTCGACCTTGAAAATGGATTTGACGATAGGGCATGGGCGGGGATACCTCTTCGCGGAAGAAAACAAAAACGCCGAGCAGCCGATCGGTACAATCCCGCTGGATACGAACTACTCTCCGATAACCAGGGTCAACTACGATATCGAGAATGCGCGCGTGGGGCGGAGGACAGACTACGACAAGCTCACTATGCAGATATGGACGAACGGATCCATACATCCCGAAGACGCGATTGCCCAGGCAGCCAAGCTCCTGACGGAACACTTGTCTCTCTTTATCAACTTCGAAGAAGAGCCCGATGAGGCGGAAGAGAAAGCTGTGGACGAGGAAACGAAGAGGATCGCCCGGTTGCTGGCAACCTCAGTCGACGAACTGGAGCTGTCGGTGCGTTCGGCCAATTGCCTCCGTGCGGCCGGTATTACGCATTTGCGCGATCTGGCGTCTCGGAGCGAATCTGAGATGTTGAAGTACCGAAACTTCGGTCGCAAATCGCTCAACGAATTGGGCGAGATTCTCGATAAGTTGAATTTGGCTTGGGGTATGAATCTGGCCCAGTACGAAAACGTGGAGATAGTAGAGGAAATACCGAGTCCCATCGCGGAAGAATTCTAACCATGCGCCACGGAAAACGGGTACGCAAGCTCGGACGAAATCACAGCCACCGGAAGGCTATGTTGTCGAATATGGCTGCCTCCCTCTTCGAAAACGAGGTGATTAAGACAACCGGGCCCCGCGCGAAAGCGCTCAGAAGCTTTGCCGAGTCTTTGGTGACGTTTGCCAAAAAGGGCGATCTGAGCGCTCGCCGCCAGGTTTTGCGACGGATTCCGAACAAGAAAATCGTCTCCAAGTTGTTCGATGAGCTGGCGCAGCGCTATCAGAGTCGAAGCGGAGGTTATACGCGCATTGTCAAGCTAGGACCTCGTCGCGGTGACGCGGCGGAACTCTGCATAGTGGAGCTGGTTGACCGCACGCGGGCTACCGCAACAGAAACCAGCGCGACCGAATCCGACGACACCCAGAAGGAGTCGAAGGAATAGCAAGCAGTAGCTTCGACATTTCGAGAGACATGAGGCAGGGGATGTATACCTCCTGCCTTTTTTCTTACCTGCTGGCACCATGAAACGCGGCGATATCGTACGTCTTTCGATTGACAGCATCTCTACGGCTGGCGACGGATTGGGCTGTTCGCAAGGTCGCCAAATCGCGGTTCGCGGAGCAGCCCCTGGCGACGAGGTTACAGCGCGGATACGCACCAAACGAAAGGGCCGCGTAGAAGCGGAGGTCGTCGCCTTCGAGAGTTTCGGCCTCCAGCGGCAGGAGCCGAGCTGTCAACACTTCGGGGTTTGCGGAGGATGCAGGTGGCAAGACTTTTCCTACGCAGATCAATTGGCCCTGAAATCTCGAATGATAGCTGACGCGATGGAAGCAAACTCCCCGGCAACCATATCCCACGCACCTATCCTGGCCAGTCATTCAGATCTGTTCTATCGCAACAAAATGGAGTTCTCCTTCGGTTTGGACCGCAACGGGCAACGCCAATTGGGACTTCACGTACGCGGGCGGTATAACCAGGTATTCGATGTTGTATCGTGCAAGCTCCAATCAGAAATCTCCAATCGAATCGTAGGGGCTGTTCGTCGCCACTCCGCTGATCTCGATATTCCGATCTACGATTTGCACAGCCACGAAGGTATTCTGCGTTTCCTGGTGATCCGTGATGCCAAGGCGAGCGGCCAGATTCTGGTCAATATGGTGGTTGCCGACCTCGTAGCAAACCAACCAAATTCACCAACTCCCTACGTCTAGAGGACGAACAATGGGCAAGACCAAAAGTCCGGCAAAAGCCGAAGGCAAGGTGACAAAGAAGGTCAAGAAGGTACAGAAGACCTCAGCCGAAACCAAAACAGAGCCCGAGCAAAAAGAGAGACCGAAATTCTCGACGGTCGAGGTTTTCAGCAAACCGGGTGCTATGGCACCCCTATTCGAGCAATTCACGGACGCTGAAGTCGGTACCGAGGTGG
Source organism: Candidatus Latescibacterota bacterium (assembly GCA_965217095.1). Lineage (GTDB taxonomy): Bacteria > Latescibacterota > UBA2968 > UBA8231 > UBA8231 > CAYNZV01. The sequence goes on along the minus strand of OZ244235.1, from coordinate 1,710,131 downwards.
TTCGGCCCAGGTTGTTAACCGAATCAGTGGAGCACGGACGAGGGAAGGGGATTATCCGCAATTCGACCTTCCGCAAATTTAAAGAAGTGCCGAAAGCGGTCTTCTTCATAACCTTCCCTCGCGCTTCGAGTGGTGGCAGTTTCGAACCTACAGATCGCCTCATGAAGCCGGGCGAACAGATGCAGTTGAGTTATACTGCCGATGTCGAAGGTGCCGAGAAACCGCTCTATTTCATGGGCAAAGGGTTTTTCCTTAGGAAGAGTTTCTACGTTGCCCAGGATCCAAACAATTCCGGGAAACCTTGGACCGGTACGCGGGAAGAGGCGAACGAGAAACTTTCTAAGGACCTCGTAGTCGGTGGCGAAGACATCATCGAGGTACGGGTTGATTCGGTGACATGCTTTCCCAACGGGCCCGGGAGTACAAGGCGGGATGTACTCGACCGCTATCTGAGCGCGGCGAAGCTCTACGTGATGCCGGGGGGTGGGGGTTGGAACCAAAAGAGCACACAGGGTAACTACTTCGACAGCGTCAAAGATCCGCTTGACAAGTACATCGAGCGCGAAGGAATAAAGGTGATCGACAAGATTACCCTGGATGAATTCGGGAATCTGGGCAACATCGATGTTCTGATAAAGGAGACTCTGCTCGCCGATATCGAGCACGACAAAATTCGACCTATGGTGATAAAAAAACCGAACGATCACCTGCGTGATATCAATATGGCCGTCGGCTTCCTGCTGCATTTCAAGATTACCGACGAAATCAAGGAGTCGCTGATGCGCACCTTTGCGAAGAAAGCGGGTCCGGAAAACGAGGTTTTCCTACCGCTTTTCCTGGAGCGTGTGAGCGAGGCGAAGGAGCAGTACCGTATTACGTTTCGGCTATTTCCCCGCGATCTGATCGAGGAGAAAAGCCGGAAAAGCATGGAGCGGGGTTTGAAATTCATGCCCCCGTACGCGCTTCACCAGGGTCCCGAGAATCACAACACCTACAGCAAGATGCTCATTGCCATAAGCCAGCGGTTCCGGGAAGATGAAAAGCCGGAAGATGAAAAGCTGAAGAGTGAGAAACTACAGGCCTCGGTTCAGAAACGCATGGCCGACCAGCAACACAAGTTCGTCGACGAGAAGCTGAAAACAGCGTTTCAGGGCCGAGTGTCGGCGAAAAAGCGGAAAGACGAGGGCGGCTAGAATTGCCGGGTCCCGGTTACTCAGCTGCCCCCGGTTGACGGCGTGCCCCCGAGTTGGCGGAGGTCATACTCTGGTTTTCCAGAAAACCGTAGAGTTGGGTTAGATGGCTGTGAGCGTCCTTGAGGTATTTGTTGTCCCTGATGTAGCGGCAATAGCGCCAGTCGACAAGCTCGTCGTCCTTTAACGGAATTCCCTGGGATTCGTAGGCGAATTGCACGCCGTGCTGGAGGACGGTTCGATCTGACAGCTCGGCTACGTGGGTGCGAACGATCTGGCCGACGATCGTAATTTTGAATGGCATTTCGGGCAGGAACTGCTTGACCGCATCGGGAAAGTGGACCTTTGGGTAGAGAGTCAGGTGAATCATTGGTTTCTTGAGTTCCTCGAAAGCCTCCTGCCAATATTCCCCCTCGAAGTCCGGATCATCGTCTACGTTGGCAGGCACCTTGTCGCCAAGCACGAACCTGAGAAACTCGGGACTGCTTTCGATCAACGCCCCGCCGATGCTGTAGTCTATTAAATCCAGCCTGATTCCAGCTTCCTCTTTAATAAAATCGATCGGCCGGATCACCTCGTTTTGGGTGCGGGCCTCCATCACCTCGATCAACATTTCGTACGGATTGTTGTCGTGATAGAAGTTGCCGAGGATCTTTTCGCCAGGATGGAGGTTGTACGGGTTCTCCTCGCCTTTCTTGATGCCCGCTTTCTGCGACTTCTTCAGGTACAGCACGTCGCGTAGCGATTCCATCTCGAGGCCGAGAACGTTGGTCTCACCGAGCAATAGCTCCACGTCCGGCTTCCGCACCAGTCCGCCGGCATCATCTTTCACGATCTTGGTCAAAAAGACCGCGCGCTCATGGGGCTGTTTACGCAGCATGACGTCGCGAAACTCGTTTATCGCGTCTCGGGTGGTGAACGGCTGACCGTTGCTGTCTTCGCGGTAGTTCCTGACTGCGAGATCGTTTAGCAGAGTCACCGGCGCCCCCTCGAGCTCGAACTCCTTGTTGGTCATTTTCACCGCAAGGTCGAACATGATGTGTGTGGTGAGCGGAATCCGTGAATCGCCATAATTCTTCAGAGTGTAGCGCAGAAACTGGCGTTTGTCCTCCTTCTTCAGGCTGCTCGTGGGAATGAGCTTATACGCCGCTTTGGCCGAAAAATCGAGGGTCTCCACCACCTCCGGGAGGAGACGAAATCTCCCTACGATACGGCAGTCCATCTTGTGCGGGATACGTCGGTGAAAAAATGCAGCAAAACATTCTTCGCGTTGAGATTCTGATCCTTGGAGATCTTGACCCCATCGGGCGTTGTCAGGTAGAGGTGGCTGCCTTCGGTGTACAGCTTCTTATCTTTTCGAAGGAAGAACGCTTTGCCCATGTCCTCCGGCTCCTCTACACCTTTCGTGACGAGGGCAATCAAGGTAGACGGAGGACTGAGCTCGGTGAGGCGCTCGATCTCCTGCCGTGGGCTGAAAGAAGCGGATTGTTTCTTTTTGCGGAAAAAGTCAAACATTACAATGGGTTTCCAAGTATCTTATCGGCCACAGAGTGGGAATATTGAGATCGGTAACCTGCCGTCATACATCCAATGGTCGCAGATTTGCAAGTAAATCTAATAATAAAGAACATGGCCTCTACCTGTCAAGGCTTGGCGGTGGGCAACTTGTTGAGCTACGCCAAGATAGGAAAATTTCTAAGGCGGCAGCGGCAGCTGCCAAATTGGCATATTTTTCGACAGAACGGCCGCGGATCGAGGGCGCTGGTTCCGGCACGAATATTGCGTCCAACGGTGAGACTTGAAAGAGATACCGAGGAGCAATATGAGCCGATCCAAGCGAGACCATCCAGAAGGCGAGGCAATCCCCGTTTTGCCGGTCCGGAACGTCGTTTTATTTCCCAACGTGCCAACGCAGCTGTTGGTGGGCCGAGAGGAGTCTCGTCGCCTCATTGAAGACGCCGTAGCCGGCAAACGACCCATCGGGGTATTCACGCAACTCGACGCCGACAACGAGCATCCGGGTACCGATGACCTGCACCCGGTAGGCGTGTTGGCGGTAATTCACCGAGTCTACAAACTTCCCGACGACCACCTGCAGGTATTGGTCCGCGGCACGAAAAGAATACGCCTCGACGAGATTGTCAGCGAAACACCCTACATACAAGCCCGGCACATCCCGGTCGAAGAGCAGGCCAACAGCGGCCGGGCGGAGCTGGCCCTGGCGCAAAATCTCTCGCAGCAGTTCCAAAAGGTCGTGTCCCTGTCCTCCAATCTGGAAAGTGATCTGAATATCGCGATTGTGAATCTCGAGAAGCAGCCTGGGCAGCTTGGCGATCTGGTCGCTTCCCAGGTGGACGCAACACTGGCGGAAAAGCAGGCCCTCCTGGCCGAGCCCGTATTGGAGAAGCGACTCAAGCAGCTAACGGTACTCTTGAACCAGGAGCTGTCGATATTGGAGATGGGCGACGAGATCCAAAACCAGGTTCAAGAAGAGGTGGGCCACCTTCAGCGCGAGCACTTCCTGCGTGAGCAGATGCGAATTATCAAGAAGGAACTGGGCGAGGAAGACGGCACGGAATTGGAGGACTTGCGGCAGCAGGTTGCCGAAGCTCGACTGCCCGCAGTCGTCTCGCGAGAAGCGGAGCGAGAGTTGGATCGGCTTCGCCATATGGCTCCCAACGCGGCAGAATACACCGTAGTCCGCACCTATCTCGATTGGATATTGTCGCTTCCCTGGAACAAGGGTTCGCGGGAGCGCATCGAGATACCACGGGCGCGGAAGGTGCTGGACGAAGACCACACCGGTCTGGAAAAAATCAAAGAGCGCCTCCTGGAGTACCTGGCCGTGCGCAAACTCAAGCGCGGAAGCAAAGGCCCGATATTCTGCTTCGTCGGTCCTCCAGGTGTCGGAAAAACATCGTTGGGTCGCTCCATCGCGCGCGCGTTAGGACGGAAGTTCGTGCGCATTTCACTCGGCGGTATTCGCGACGAAGCCGAGATTAGAGGGCACAGACGAACCTATATTGGCTCAATGCCGGGGCGCATCATCCAAGGGCTCCGCAAAGCGGGCACGAACAATCCCGTGGTTGTTCTCGACGAGTTGGACAAGGTAGGGGCCGACTTCCGGGGAGATCCCGCGGCGGCGCTGTTGGAGGTCCTCGATCCGGAGCAGAACTCGGCCTTTGTCGACCACTATCTCGATCTTCCCGTCGATCTTTCGAAGGTCATGTTTGTGGCCACGGCCAACCAGTTGGAGACCATCCCGCCGGCCCTGCTCGACCGCCTGGAGATTATTCAGCTTTCCGGATACACCGTAGACGAGAAGGTTCAGATCGCCCGGAACCATTTGCTGCCGCGGCAACTGAAGGACAACGGGTTGGCGCGTCGTCGGATAGAGTTCGACGACGAATCGCTGAGACAGCTCATTCACGGTTACACGCGGGAAGCAGGTCTACGCAACCTGGAGCGTGCCATAGGCAAGGTATGCCGCAAGATTGCCCGGCGGGTGGTCGAAGGGGAAAAGGGGCCGTTTGTTGTCACTCCTGAGTCCCTAGCAAACTATCTGGGGAGCAAGCGGGAGCATCTCAATATCTCGGGCGATTTGGGTGGACCGGGCATTGTGGCAGGGCTTGCCTGGACGCCCGCAGGTGGCGAGATCATGCTGGTAGAAGCCACTAAAATGAAGGGGCGCAAAGGTTTGATGCTGACTGGAAAACTCGGGGATGTCATGAAGGAATCGGCGCAGATCGCCCTTTCCTATGTGCGCACTAAAGCTTCGGAATGGAATCTGCCGCACAACTTTTTCGACCATCACGACATCCACGTTCATTTGCCGTCAGGCGCGATACCCAAGGATGGTCCATCGGCGGGTGTGGCCGTCGCAACCGCCATCCTCTCTTTGCTGGTCGGGGATTCGGTGCGAGACGATCTCGCCATGACCGGAGAGATAACCCTTACTGGACGGGTGCTGCCCGTTGGCGGTATCAAGGAGAAGGTGCTGGCCGCCCACTACGCCGGGATAAGAACGATTGTTCTCCCCAAACGGAACGAGAATGATCTGACTGAAGTGCCCGAAGAGATTCGCGGACAAACTAACTTCATCCTCGTCGAAGACTTGGGAGAGGTATTCGCAGCCAGCATCGTAGACGCCAAAGTCCGGCGGGCGGCCTGAAACTCAGTGACCGAATCCCACCCGCGGCCAAGGGTCCTGATCGTTCTCAACGAATCCTCGCGGACCAAGGACCTGGTCGCGTTCTTGGACCGCGCCTACGAGGTGTTGTGGGTGCGGGAAGGGCAGAGCGCCTACGAGATCATTGATTCGGAGCCGCTCGATGCCCTCATCTGCGGCTTGGGAGAGTCCCACATAGATGGGCTGCGCGTCCTTGCCGTGGCCGCAAAACGCAATTCCGAGATATGCGCCATCGCCATCGCCGACCCGGAAGATCACCACCTGGGAGTAGCAGCTCTGCGCCATGGGGCATACGATTTTCAGGTCCATCCCCTCAACCACGACAAGATAAATGCTGTTCTCGAACGAGGACTCTCCTACCAAAAGCTGGTAGGAGAAGTCTCCGACCTGCAACGGCGCCTGGATGAGCGCTACCGACTCTCCGGCATAGATCGCAGATCCTCTGCCTGGCAGCGAATCTATAATCAGATCGAAAGGGTTGCAGGCTCCAAAGCTACCGTACTGGTGGTGGGAGAAACCGGAACGGGCAAGGGGGAGATCGCCAAGGCGGTCCACCAGCAGAGCCGGCGGCGGGAATCGGCGTTTGTGGAAGTGAACTGCGGCGCACTTCCAGAAGGAATTGTGGAAAGCGAGCTGTTCGGTCACGAGAAAGGGGCATTTACGGGAGCGACCAAAGCCCGTAACGGCCGCTTCGAAATTGCCGACAACGGGACCCTTTTTCTTGACGAGGTTGGCGACATACCTCCAGCTACCCAGGTCAAGCTCCTTCGAGTTATTCAGGGAGGGGAGTTCGAGCGGGTGGGTGGGACACATACCCGCAGGGTGGACGTGCGTCTCATTGCCGCGACGAATCGGAACCTCGTGGAGATGGTGGATCAGGGTTCCTATCGGGCAGATCTTTTCTACCGGCTTCGGGTCGTCACGATCGAAGTGCCGCCATTGCGCGAATGTCCCGAGGACGTGCCCATCTTGGTTGACGAGTTCATCCGCCAGTTCGCAGTGGAAAACGACAAGGTCGTGGACGGCATCAACTCCGAGGCCTTGGATGTCCTGCTTCAGTACGACTGGCCTGGCAACGTTCGAGAGTTGAAGAATTGTATCGAGGGAATGGTGGTCATGTGTCCGCGGTCGGGCCTCCTGGAGGCGCCCGATATCCCGCTGCAGATCAGCGGCGCCTCACGCTCGGTGGGTGGGCGGGGCTTTCACGTAGGCATGAGCCTGGAGGAGCTGGAGAAGGTGGCCATCGAGGAGACGTTGAAGTCGGTTAACTACGATCGCCGACGAGCAGCCAAGATCCTCGAAATCGGGTTGAGCACGATCTACCGGAAGGAGAAGGAGTTCGGGATTCGGCCGGAGAGTGAAGGAAGCAGCAACAGCTAGGAACGGGGCTCGTAGAAGCGCTTGATGAGCGCATCGAGAGTCTCCTGAGGTTTCTGCAAGATTTCTGGGGTTATCTCGAATTCCGCGCGCGAAATGAGCTTGAGGCCGTGGCCCAAATCAGAGAAGAGATCGGCGCAGAGCTCGTCGGCCGGCCGACCCTTGCTGCGGGACATTTTGTGGACGCGCTCAACGGCAGCTTTGGAGAACTGCAGTTTGATGCCGTGCGTCTTGTAGAAGTTGTCCACATACCGTTCAAGGGAGTGCCGTTCCAACATATCGGACAAGCTCGATTCAGGATCCGTGACAACCTCCGCCGTGACGGTGAATTTCCGGATGTCGGTGGAGGGTAGCTTCTTTTCAAATCGCAGCAGCACCCTTTCGATGGCACTTACCAGGCCTCTCGCCCCGATGTGCTCCTCCATGGCGCGTTCAGCCAGCAGCCGCAACGCGGGCACTTCAAATTCCAGCTCTATGCCGTAGGCCAGAAAATCTCGCTTTTTGGAAACGATAACACTGCTCTTGGGATTGCTCAGGATCGCGAAGAGGTTGTCGCCGGTCAGCTGATCAAGCACTGCGACCACCGGCAGGCGGCCGACGAACTCCGACTCGAATCCGTATTCCATGAGGTCGTCCGAGCGGACCATCCGGTGCAGCTGTTCATCAGATATTTCCGCGGGCTCCCCCTCTTCCTCGCCGGCATGAAACCCCATGCGACCGCGGTTGAGCCGTTTCCCGACGATCTCATCAAGCCCCGAAAACGCTCCGCTCATGATAAAGAGAATGTTCCGCGTATTGATTTTCTTGCGTTCGATCTTCCCCGTTTGCTGCATCTGTATGATGGACTCCATCTGCGATGCGATGTCGTGGGGGGCCTTTAGATCGACGTCGGTCTCTTCCATCAATTTGAGTAGGTTGCGCTGCACTCCCGAGCGCGAAACGTCGGGGCCCACGGAGGTCCGACTGCTGGCGATCTTGTCTATTTCATCGATGTAGATGATGCCGAACTGGGCTCGCTCGATGCTACCGTCCGCCTCGCGGACGAGATCCCGAACCATATCCTCCACGTCTCCTCCCACGTATCCGGTCTCGCTGAACTTGGTTGCGTCGCCCTTGACAAAAGGAACGCCGAGCTTGCGCGCTATCAAGCGGATGAGGAAGGTCTTTCCCACACCGGTGGGGCCGATCATCAACACGTTGTTTTTTATGTTGCCGACAACCTCCTCTTCGCTTTCCAGCGGTAGATTCAGGCGGTTGAAGTGCGTGCAGATCTTCGTCGCCAGGATTCCCTTCGCCTCTCCCTGCTCGATTACGTACTGGTCGAGATAGGTCTCCAGTTCCTCCGGCTTGAGGTCGAAATTGAACGGTTCCTCTTCGGGCTCGGCCGGCACGCCCTGGCCTGGTCCTGCGGCCTCCGGTTGGGCGGCGGACTCGGATTCGGTAGTCTTCTGCTGGGCGAGAATCTGGCGAAGTTTCTCCGGATCGAGACCCATTTTCTCGGCGGCTGTTCGCGTTCGACCTGGCACTTCTAGCTCCTGTATCTGTGGCAAAAGTGGAGAGAATATACTGGGCGCGGCGGAACGAGACAACCAGCTTGACACTCCCGACTAGCGCGTCTACATTTCGCCATGCTCTTGAGCAAGTTACCGACAAATCCTTCGCTCGGCAGCACCCTCTGATGTTTCGCAGGACCCATCACACCCTCATCAGCGCAGGCTTTTTGCTGTTAGCGGCAAATCTGGCGCTCTCACAATCGCCTCAGCGCGCGTTCTCGCCCAAAGCTGAGGAGCTTTTCACCAAGGGTCTCGAATCCTACAAATCGGGGAAGTATTCCCGCGCGCGGGGTACCTTCGAAAAGGTCCTCGAATTCCCTCTGAGCCACAGGTCGAGCGCCGCCCAGCTGATGTTGGCAAGAACCATGTTCAGGATGGGCGAATACGAAGTGTCCCTCAATATTTCCAAACGTCTGCAACGCAAATTTTCCGGCAGTCGATATCTCTACGATGCCCACCTGGTAGCCGGCCATTCCTACTACCTGATGAAGCGGTATTACGAAGCGGCCACCCAATACGGCCGCATACTTGCCATGCCGGCTCCCTTGAGTCTACAGGCGAGAGCCGCCCAGCATCTGGCTGCCATCGTTGGCAACAACCTCATCAGCAAAGAGGCGTTCGAGCGCATCCGTCAAGATGTGGGTGCATCACGCATCGATGATGCTCTGCTTTTCGGAGAGGTGCGATGGTATCGAAGGCTGGGGTGGAAAGAGCAGAGCGAGGCGGCTCTCGCCAGATACCGGCGGGACCAACCCGACGGGATCTTCGCGAACTTCGAAGAGCGGGAACCAGCTGGACCCTCGTCAGCGGAAAAGGCGGGCCCGCCCGAGCGCCTCGACCTGGGTCAATGGCCCAAAGGCGTCAATCTGATCAGTGAGGACAAAAGGCCGGGTCTACCCAGCCTGGGAATATTGCTGCCGACGACGGCGCGACTCGAAATGGGGCATGAGCGGACGCTTGGGGAGGACATATACGCAGGAATTCAGCTGGCAAACGACGAAGCGGGAAAACCGTTCGATCTCGTCGTGGCAGATACAGGACTCGAATACGGGGACCTGCCCATTACCGAGAGCGAGAGCAACAAGCTTCTGCGCACCGTGCTCGCGGCACGTCATCTCATCGAACAGGAGGATGTGCTGGCTATTATCGGTCCGGTGTTCAGTAGCCCCAGTGTTGTTGCCGCCGTCGTCGCCGAAGCGGCAGGAGTGCCGATGATTGCTCCCCTTGCTCAGCAAGGCGGTCTCGACACCCTGGGAAGCAACATCTTCCAGCTGAACGTGATTCCCGAGGTGCAGGGTCAAGTTCTGGCCGAATATGCGACCCTGGTATTCGGGCTCGAGACCCTGGCGGTAATAGCTCCCCTCAGCGATTACGGTCTTGCCTTCGAGCAGGAGTTCGACGAGGTGGCGACGGCAAACGGGGGAAACGTCGTGTCGGTCAATTGGTACTATCCTGGAACCAGGGACTTCCAGGGGATATTCGAGGAGATCCGCAAGGTGGGATTCAGCCTGCGACCGCCGGCACCACCTGATTCGCTGCCGGAGCCGGACTCTCTTACCATCGGCGAATTGGATACCTTGCTCCCCCTCGGAGAGCTGAACTTGGACGAGTCGCCACAGTTGGCGGAAGAGGAAGAAGAGGAAGTGGTCGAGCCGGACTCTTCCGAGATGTTTATCGAGGAGATCGACGCCACAATAATCGTCGTTGAGGATTTCGGAGACGCCGAAACCATCGTCCCACAACTCTATTTCCACCGGCTGGAAACCCAAATCATGGGGAACGACCTCTGGAATAATCCGGATGCCCTCCGTCGCTTGCCGCGCGGGCAACGAGATGAATTCAAAGGTGTTCTGATGGTTGCCCGCCGTCCGCCCTCCGACCCCACAAACCGCAGATTCGTGGACGCCTTTCGCGTGCAGTTCGGCAGCGAACCCATTTTTGCGGCCAACGGATTCGACGCAGCTCGGCTGGTGATAGGTGGTTGGGAGGAGGGGATGCACACCCGATCCGAGCTGCGCGACTGGCTCAGTTCTGTTCAACGATTCGAAGGAGCGTCCGGATTGGTCAGCTTCCCCGCAGGCAGGCGCTCCAACAATGAGCTGGTTCTGCTGAAGATCGACCAGCGCAGCAGAATCCGCGAGGTGGTAGCGGAGGATCTGCCCGATCTCTCAGTCGTCCAAGAGGATCTTCCGCAGGCCGATCTCCCCGAAGAACAGCTGAACGAGGAGGAGGCTGGCGAGTAGTGGAAATACTACCAAATACTTGCGTTATGTAGCAGCCCCAACTACATTTTGAAATTTGTATTTCGCTCGATTATGCAGCCCCTAAACGGTCTGATCGGATGCCAACCTACGAATACGAATGCCCCAAATGCGGGCATCAATTTGAGGAATTTCAAAGCATCACCGCCGAGCCTCGTAAGTCGTGTCCGCAAAAGGGCTGTCGCGGCCGCGTGCGCAGGCTCATCAGTGCCGGTGGCGGTCTGCTGTTCAAAGGCTCCGGATTCTACACAACCGATTACCGCAGCGAGGGGTATCAAAAAGCGGCCAAAGCTGATGGCGAGAGTTCCTCGTCCGACAAGCCGAAGGGTGACGGCAAAAAGAGCGAAAGCTCCAAGAAAAGCGATTCAAAATCCTCCTCCGCCAAGAAAGAAACGACGTAGCTGGAATCGCGATGATACGCAGGTTGAACGCGGCAAATGGCAGGATTTGGGTGCTCCTCGTTCTCGCAACGATGCTCGTTGGAATGGGCTGCGATTCCAAATCGCCAGAGGAGCAGTTTGCCGAGGCCCAAACGGCAGCCGCCGATTCCTCGAGCCGGGCTCAAGCCATGGAGGATCTAGACGCCTTTCTCGAGCAGTATCCACGTCACGAGAGCAGTCACGAAGCGCGCAAGTTGCTGGCTGTTCTCGCTCAGCAAGCGGGTGATGCCCGGGGCGCGATAACGCACTACGAACGGCTGTTGTCCGATTACCCGCAGAGCAAGTTCGCGGCCGAGGCCCAGTTCATGGTGGCCTACATACACGAGGAATACCTGAAGGATTTCGACGAAGCGCGGCTGGCGTACAAACGCGTGATCGACAACTTCCCGAATTCCGAGCTGGCGAACAGCGCCCGCTACCTGTTGCCCAACGTCGGCCGGGACATCGAGGAATGGGTGAATTTTGGGGACAACGGGGATTCGAAAAACTAGGGAACCGATTTTTGGACAAAGGCGTATATAGAGGTTGACTCGCTCGGCCGCGAGGGGCCGGTAGGACGTGCCATCCGACAAGGGGAACCAGCCGCACTGCCGATTCCGGGAGGAGCGGCATTTTAATTCGCACGAGGACCATGTCTGAGCAGAACATCGACATTCAGGTAATCAGCGAGCAGGTTCAGCGCCACAGCCTCGTGGTCGATCGCATACTGGCAGAAATGGACCGCGTGATCGTCGGCCAGCGTCACATGGTAGAGCGGTTGCTGATCGGGCTTTTTTGCGGTGGGCACATCCTCCTCGAGGGTGTTCCCGGTCTGGCAAAGACCCTCACCGTCCACACCTTGGCAACCATCATCCGAGCCAGCTTCAAACGCCTTCAATTCACTCCTGACCTGCTCCCTGCCGACCTGACGGGGACGCTGATCTACAATCAGCAGTCCGGGGAATTCGTGCCCAAAAAGGGACCTATCTTCGCCAACTTTATTCTCGCCGACGAAATCAATCGTGCCCCGGCGAAGGTGCAAAGTGCGCTGCTCGAATGTATGCAGGAGCGGCAAGTAACCATCGGCGACGAGACCTATCAGTTGGACGATCCGTTTTTGGTCATGGCTACCCAGAATCCGATCGAGCAGGAGGGAACCTACCCCCTTCCCGAAGCCCAGATCGATCGTTTTATGCTCAAGGTCAAGGTGGACTACCCTTCGCGCGAGGAAGAGCGCCACATTCTCGATCGCATGACCGGCCATCCTCCCACCGCCGAAGCCGGGGTGGTCGGCCTCGAAGAGATCGAGCAGGTCCGCGAAGCGGTGCGGCTCGTCTACTTGGACGACAAGGTCAAGAATTATATCGTGGATCTGGTCCACGCGAGTCGGCGGCCGGACGAGGTCGGTCTGGAAGATCTGGTCGATCTGATCGAATACGGTTCGTCGCCGCGGGCGACCATTTTTCTTGCCCACGCCGCACGAGCGCAAGCTTTTATCAGCCGTCGGGCTTACGTCACGCCCGAAGATGTGAAGACGGTTGGTCCCGATGTTTTGCGCCACCGTATCGTGGTAAGCTACGAGGCGGAGGCGGAGGAGATAGACTCCGAGCAGATCGTCCAGAAGTTGTTTGAGCACGTTGAGGTCCCTTAGCCGTGATACCAAAGGAGATCCTCAAGCAGGTCAACCGCATCGAGCTGCAAACTCGAAACGTGGTTAACAACCTCTTTGCCGGTGAGTATCACTCGGTCTTTAAAGGACAGGGCATGGAGTTTGCCGAGGTGCGGGAATATCAGGCGGGGGACGAGGTGCGGAGCATCGATTGGAACGTAACGGCCCGGGTGGGCAGGCCGTTCATAAAGGTGTTCGATGAAGAAAGGGAGCTGACTGTAGTCCTGGTTGTAGATGCCAGTGCCTCTGGCGCCTTCGGCTCTGGGCAGCGAATGAAGGGAGAGGCCGGAGTCGAGATTTCAGCTCTGCTGGCGTTTGCCGCCATCAAAAACAACGATCGCGTGGGGCTGTTGATCTTTACCGAAGACATCGAGGTTTTCATACCGCCCAAGAAGGGTCGCAAGCATGTGTTGCGTGTCATTCGCGAACTGCTGTACTTTAGGCCAAGCGGAACCGGTACTTCGATAGCAGGAGCGCTGGAGTACCTGAATCGGCTGATAAACCGCCGCAGCGTGTTTTTCCTCATCTCCGATTTTCTCGACCGGGACTACGCCCGTGCTTTGAAGCTGGTGCGGCGGCGTCACGACCTGATATGTGTCAGCCTGGTGGATCCGCGAGAGCGCCAGCTGCCAGACATCGGTTTCGTCAGCTTGCAGGACGCCGAGAGTGGGGAGCAGATGCTGGTGGACACGGGCAGCCCCCGGATAAGGCAGCAATTTGCCGAACGCCAGCTCAAGCTAGAAAATGCGCGCGCAAGCCTGTTCAGACGGCTTCGCATCGACGAAGTGAAAGTGGACGTATCGCAATCGTATGTGGAGCCGCTGGTTCAATTTTTTCAAACCCGCATGATGCGGAGATACTGAGTTGCAAAAGGAGGGCACAAGGTGATCGAGGTAAACGGCCTGACCAAGAACTACGGGGATGTCGCGGCGATTGAGGGTGTGACATTTAGAGCCGAGGAAGGACAGATTCTCGGATTCCTGGGGCCGAATGGCGCTGGGAAAACGACCACGATGCGTATCCTGACCTGTTTCCAGCCGCCATCATCTGGCACCGCTTCGGTGGGAGGGTTCGATGTCGTGGAGCAGTCGATGGAAGTGCGCAAGCGGATCGGATACCTGCCGGAACATCCACCAGTTTACAACGACATGACGGTCCGCTCCTACCTGCGCTTTGTCGGCAAGATCAAGGGAATCCCGTCCGCACAGCTTGCGGGACGCGTCGATGTGACCATGGAAATGACCGGCACGGCCCACGTGCACAATACCGTCATAGGCCATCTCTCCAAGGGGTACAAGCAGAGAGTGGGTTTGGCCCAGGCATTGGTTCACGATCCGGCAGTGCTCATACTGGATGAGCCCACCGTTGGTCTCGACCCCAAACAGATCATCGAGATTCGCGAAGTGATCAAGGGGCTCGGTGGGGATCACACCGTGATCCTAAGCACCCACATCCTTCCGGAGGTAAATCTTACCTGCGAACGGGTGGTAATCATCAACAACGGCAGAATCGCGGGTGAGGGAACCCCCGAAAGCCTTACGGCTCAGCTCAAGGACGGGGAGGTCCTGCGGGCCGAGGTGACCGGTCCCGAGGAGCAGGTGAAGTCCACCATCTCGGGCGTGCCAGGGGTCCTTGAGGTATCGGTGGAGCAGGTGCCCGAGGTGGGGGACGCCGCCTACATCATCAGCACCACACCCGGCCAGGATGTGCGGGATGAACTCTCCAGGCAGTTGGTAAACGGTGGATTCGGGCTGCGTGAGCTGCGATCACTGGAAATGACTCTTGAGGATATCTTTCTGAGGTTAGTTGCGGAGGAGGTCAAGCTTTAGATGAGAAACCTACTCGCTGTCTACTCCAAAGAGCTACGGTCCTATTTTGTGTCGCCGGTGGCGTATGTGATTGCGGGCGTCTTTTTGTTCCTTACCGGTTATCTGTTCCGGAACATTTTGATGCAGTTCAACTTTCTCTGTCTCCAATTCGTGCAGCGGGAACGTTATGGTGGCACGCTGCCAAATCTGAACCTGAACGAGATGGTGGTCACTCAGTTCTTCGGCATCATGGACTTCATCTGGCTTCTGGTGGTGCCGATGCTGACGATGCGGCTCTATTCGGAGGAGAAGAAGGGCGGCACCATGGAGCTACTCATGACCTCGCCCATCACCACGGTCCAGGTTCTACTGGGCAAGTTCTTCGCCTGTTTGACCCTGTATACCCTCATCGTGGCGCTGACCCTGGTTTTCTGCGTCATCCTCGAGGTATACGGGGAGCCGGACTGGGGCCCGATTTGGTCCGCTTATTTCGGTTACATCCTGTTGGGCGGCACCTTCATTGCGGTGGGATTGCTGGCCTCGGCGCTGACCGAGAACCAGGTGGTCGCCGTGCTGCTCTCCTTTGGCATGCTGCTCATGCTGTGGCTGATCGATTGGTCCGCCAGCTTCGCCGGCCCTACCGCGGCCAAGATTCTGTCGTATCTGTCGCTCATACAACATCTCCAGGACTTTCAAAGGGGCGTCATCGACAGCAAGGACATCGTCTTCTATCTGAGCTTTATCTTCGTGGCTCTTTTCCTCACAACCAGGGTCGTAGAGTCGGCGAGATGGAGACGCTGAGATGAAGAACTATACCGTTCCTACTAGCCTGGCGGGTGCGGCACTCATCATTGCCGGGGCTCTCGCCATGCTGTTGGAATCCGATTCCGGACCTCTGCCCAAGGTGAATATCGGCCTTGGGATCGGGCTGTTGGTTTTCTCTGGCGTTGTCAATCCAGACTTGCTTCGACAGTACGGTCGGTGGATCAACGCTTTTTGGGGCACGATCCTAGTTTTGGGAATTGTCGTCCTGGTGAATTTCCTGTCCCAGCGCTACCACGAGCGTTTTGATATGACCGCGGGAAGGCTCCACAGCCTGGCCAATTTGACGCAACAAACGCTGGAGTCGATGGCAAGGGATGTGAAGGTGCTGGCCTTCATGGAAGAAGGCTCAAACGACGAGCTCGAAACACTGCTGAAGACCTACACCACCTACAGCTCGCGGTTCGACTACGAAATGATTGATCCGGACAAGGACCCCGAGCGAACCCAGGAATACGGCGTCAAGCAATACAATACCCTGGTGGTGGAAGCCGAGGGGAACCGGCAGCGCATAACCACCCTCGAAGAAAAAGAGATCACCAGCGCTCTCATAAAGGTGATGCGCGACCGGCGTGAGAGGATCTATCTCACCACCGGCCACGGCGAGGCTCACCTCGGCGACGAGCCCGGCGCTCTGGGCGTTTTGAAGGCGAGGCTGCGAGACTTCGACTACGCCATCACCGACTCGCTCTTTCTCGGACATACCGGCCACGTGCCGGAGGATTGCGCCGTGCTGATGATCGCCGGTCCCCAATTGAGGTTCCTGCAGCCTGAGATCGATGTCATACACGGGTATCTGGAAAGGGGTGGATCGCTCCTTGTCCTTCTCGATCCCCTCAATGATAGCGGTCTCGACGGACTGTTGAGGGAGTGGGGTGTCGCGATCGGCCAGGATTTCGTTATCGACACCAGCGGAATCGGTAGTCTTTTCGGGCTCGACATGACGACTCCCGTTGCTTCCAGCTACGGCGAGCACCCAATCACTCAAAAACATGATGGAGTGCTCACCTTCTTTCAGCTGGCGAGATCGGTGGAACTGGAAGAGAAGCCCGGCATCGATGCCACCGTATTGATCGCGACTAGCAAGCAGGGTTGGGCCGAGTCGGATCTAGGGGTGCTCGGGCGCAAGGGGCAACGCAAGGTGGAGTTGAACGAAGAACAGGATCGGTTGGGCCCGATATCGCTCGCCGTGGCTGGACTGCGATCGAGACCCGACGGCACGCCTGCCGGCCGTCTGGTGGTTTTCGGAGACTCGGATTTCGCTTCGAATCAGTTTTTCGATTTCCAGGGGAATGGTGATCTGGTTTTGAATACGCTGAGCTGGCTGGCTGAGGACGAGAGCCTCATATCGATCCGTCCAAGGGAGGCCGGACACAATCCGATCGCTCTCACCCAAAGCCAGAGCGACTGGATTTTCTGGATCAGCGTAGTGCTGTGGCCAGCCGCTGTCTCGCTCGTCGGCATCGCCATCGTCTCCCGCAAGGGCCGTTGGAGCCTGGCCGATCTCTTGGCTGCCGGTCTGGGTGTTGCGGTCGTGCTCGTCATCGTCGGGGTGGTCAACTATCTCGGAGAGAGATATAACAAGCGGGTCGACGTTACTGCCGAGAAGCTGTTCACTCTGTCGGATGACACCAAGGGTCTTCTCGAACCATTGGAGCAGGACAATCATTTCATCTCGGTGAAGTCGTTTATGAGCGAACTCGAGAGTCCTCGGCTTCAGGATCTCCTCGAAGAGTATTCGCACCTGTCCGATAATTTCGAGTTCGAGATGTTGGATCCAAATAAACATGCCGTGGAGCTCAAGCAGTATGCGGTCAAAGAGCGGGGCACCTCCATCATAGAAGCCGACGTCGGTGGTGAGGTTCGCACCGAGCGCATTACCGCGCAAACCGAGGAAGCACTGAGCAACGCGATTCAGCGCGCCATCAAAGCCGAGGTGCGGCAGATCTACTTCACAGGAGGACATGGGGAGGGAGACCTCGGGCTCGTGGACGGAAACGGATTCAGCATGTTGAAGGGGCGCCTGGAGGAAATGAACTACGCGGTGTCTGGCGATCTGGAGGTCAATCAAGGCGGCATTCCGGAAGATGCCGAGCTCCTGGTGGTGCTCGCTCCAAAAGAGCCGTTTGCCAGCGACGAAAGGGAGGAGATCCAAAGGCACCTCAGCAGCGGCAAGAAAGCGCTCTTCCTGTTAGACCCTGGTCTACGCACGGGCCTGGAGAGGACGTTCATCCACTATCAAGTGCAGCTGGGGCAGAACTTCGTAGTTGATGCCAGCGGCATCGGCCAGCTGTTCGGAGCTGACGTCTCTTCGCCAGTGGTGGTCCAGTATGGGGATCACGCCATTACCCAGGAAATACCTCGGGGTGGAATGAGTTTCTTTCCCATGGCCAGGTCGGTGATGAAAATGCCGTCCTTGCGCCCAACGGCCGTCGCTGCCCAGACCCAGGTTGTGTCGTTGTTGATGACACACAAAAGCAGCTGGGGCGAGTCGAATCTCGATCCCATTTTTGGACGCGAAGCAAAGGTTGAATTCGACCGGGGCAAGGATACGCGGGGCCCGTTGTCGTTGGGCGTGGCGGTTGAAGCGGAGCCCGACTCTCTGGTCGATGCCGGCATAAAAACCCGCTTCGTCCTCTTTGGCGACTCCGACTTCGTGCGCAATCAGTTCTTCGGTCAACAGGTGAACGGCGAGCTGATAGTCAGCTCGATCAAATGGCTAACCGAAAGTCGCGACAAACTTAGCATTCCGGCCAAGGAACCCGCTAACACGCCGGTCTATCTCACCTACACCAACGCTCCCTCGGTGATCTGGGGATCGGTCTTTATCCTTCCATTCGCAGTGGCGCTTTCGGGCATGATAATCGTGCTGCGGCGCGGGTACGAAACGTATTATGAAGGGCTCACGATCTGGCTGACCTTCAATTTCGGGGCCGTCGCGGTCTTTTTCTTCGTTCTCGGCGTTATCGGCGCCAGCGCCAACGAGGTGTTGAGCGGAGAAGGTTACCTGTTGGCTGCGTTGCTCAGTGTCGGCGTCGCCTACGGTCTGTTCCGCCGCACGGAATGGGCGTGGATGCCAGCTGTGGCGCTTTGTGTATTCAACGTCGGCATCGGTTTCGTTGCTATTCCGCAGGAGACCATGCAGCTGGTGTTCGCCGGTCTGTTCATCGTCAACGGAGCCATTCTCGTCTGGATTAAACGAACGTTCTCGCAAGGGTAGATCATGAATCTCAAGACCAATGCCATTCTCGCCGTAGCCTTCGCCGGGCTGTTGGCGTTCGTCTACTTCTATGAGATCAAGGGAGGCGAGGAACGGGAGGCGGTCGAAGAAAGAGAAAAGAAGCTTCTCAATTTCGACGGTTCCAACCTGAAGCGATTCGTCATAGACCGCGGCGACACCACCATTGAGCTGGAGAAACGTGACGACCACTGGTTTCTGACGAGCCCCGTGGAGAGCGCGGCGGATGAATCGGCCCTGCGGCGATTTGTCGACAACGTTCGCGACACGGAACGGGAGCGCCTCATCGCCGACAGCGCGGCGGTGGCAGATGATGTCTCCTTGGTCCAGCGGTATGAATTGGCTTCTCCTCTACTGGAGTTGCTCGTGGAGACCGATTCGACCGCACTAGATACGATCTATTTCGGCCCCAAGAACCCCACCGGCTCATACGTTTACGCGCAACAGGGTGGTCGCAACAGAGAGATCTTTACCGTTCGATCGTGGCGCTACGACAGCCTCGATAAGGGTGTTTTTGCGTTGCGCGATCGCCGCGTCCTGCCGTTCGACAAGAAAGAGGTCCGAGAGATCAGGGTTGCTAGACCGGAGGGCCGGATGGTTCTGCTCAAAGGGGATGAGGACTGGCGAGTTAAGGAGCCCACCGATGTGCCGGCAAATTTGGAGGCAGTAGACTCGCTGCTCAGCAAGATACAGAATGCAAAGATCGACACCTTCGTCGCCGAGGTTCCGTCCGTGGACGAGATAGCAGGTTACGGCCTGGCTGGACTGGTGAACTTCGAGGTTTCGCTGATCATCGGCGAGGAGAGGGCAGAGAAGCGCCTGCGTTTGGGGGCAACCGAAGACGGGATCAGGTATTTCGCCAAGGATCTGAGCCGGCCTCCAGTGTTTTTGGTGGATTCTACGATTGTTACGGCGTTATTGAAACCTCCTCATGAATTGCGCGATCGCAAACCGTTTAAATTCGATCGCAACGAAGTGGCGCGAATAGAAGCTCGCGGGAAAAGTGAACAGATCGTAGCCGAAAAGGATACCGCCGACACCTGGCAAGTCGTATCGCCGGATTCCGACCGGGCAACGCGATCGTGGAAGTTCAACAGCTTGATGACCGATCTGACCGAATTGGAGATCGTTGACTTCGTGAGTGACAATGAGACGGACCTGTCCAAATACGGCCTGGATGTTCCACGCTACACTATCAAACTGATGGGCGTCGACAATACGGTCCTGGAGGTTAACCTGGGAGAGTCGAGGTCGGGTCTCGTGTACTGCATGCGCCGGGATGTCCCTTCCGTGTACGCCATTCACGAAGACGTCGCCGACGATCTATCCTTGAGTCTCGACCAAGTGCTTCAGAAAAAGCCTGAAGCTCAGGAGCAATGATTGTTGGCTGGCTCCTGATAGTAGCTGTCGCAGCAGGAGAGGCATCTTCCTCCCCACAGACGCGTCCGCACGTCTCGGCAGCCATCGATAGTTCGTCGGTGACCGTTGGCGACCCGATTCTCCTCACCCTGGCCATCGAGTCAGGGCGCTTCGAGAAATTCGATCTAGAGAAGGCGATTCAATTGCTAGAACCCTTCTCACCGCGACGGCGTATCCCAGACGATGATCAGGCCGGGAGCGTTTCGTTGGTTTCAACGAGATTTGAGCTGCGGCTTTTCCAGGTGGGTGAGTACCAGATTCCTGCCTTGCCGGTTACCTTCATCGCGGCATCCGGAGATACTGCGACCTCTTACTCGCATCCGATTGATCTCGAGGTCGTAAGCGTTCGCGCCGATGGAGAGATCGCCCCTTCGGACATCCGTCCACCGCGAGAAGTCGCCGGAGGAATTCCCCTGTGGCTGGCCGGTGTGCTCGTTGCCGCCGCCATTATGGGGACTGTAGGTCTCGTTTACTGGCTCTCCAACCGAGCCGGCCGAACGACTGAGTCGGACCCCGAGCCCCCGGTCGATTTTGCCACGGAGTTTGTCCGTATCGCAGGGATGGGTCTGCTGGAGAAGGGGGAGACCAAGCAATTCTATTCGCTGCTTTCGGAAACTCTCAGACGTTTCCTGCATATCGCTCTCGAAGTTGAAACGAGGGAAAGAACCACCGACGAGATCCTCGCTGACCTGAGAGCGCACCCGTCGGTGGATCCGGGGGCGTGGGGAAACGTAGAGGATTTTCTGCGCACCGCGGATCTGGTGAAGTTCGCCAAATACGCCCCGGCGTTGGGCAGCGCACGGCGGGTTCCCGAAGCCGGAGTGTCCATCGTGAGTCAAGTTGAATCCGCCGTCTCGCCGCCTATAGATGGCCTAGCGACAGGGTGAGCGTCTTGGCCGATCTTCGATTCGCGACTCCCGAGTGGCTTCTCCTGCTGGTTCTTCTGCCCGTGTTTTCCTATCGCTATTTCCTCGAGCATCGCGACGGACGGGCGAGCGTACGTTATTCCGGGTTGCGTGTGTTTCAAGGACTCCCAAACACAGTGTGGGCGCAACTGAGGCACGGCTTGTTCGTGCTGAAGCTGCTAGGCCTCGGCTGTTTGATGTTGGCCATGGCCAGACCACAGTACGGCCAGGAGCGCCGATCTATTACAGCCGACGGCATCGACATCATGCTGACGATCGACGTGTCCAGCAGTATGGAGCTTGACGATTTGGACGAGGGCCGAAAGAGTCGCCTGGCCATCGCCAAGGATGTGGTAGCGGAGTTCATTGAGGGTCGAGCCAGCGATCGGATGGGGTTGATCTCATTCGCAGCCGAGAGTTTTACCCAGTGTCCTCTTACCCTGGACTACGTCATTCTTGGTGATTTTCTAGAGCAGATTGAAATCGCAGACGAGTCATGGGACGGAACCGCCATCGGAATGGCACTCATCAACGCCTGCAATCGGTTGCGAGAATCGGATGCCAAGAGCAAGGTGGTCATTCTGTTGACCGACGGTGTGAACAATGCCGGGGAGATCGATCCTCTCACCGCCGCCGATCTGGCTGCGGCGATAGGTATTCGCATATATACCATTGGAGTGGGCAGCGATGGCACGATCCAGCGACCCACCAAGGGAATCTTCGGAACGCGCTACCAAACGGTACGCGTGGAAATAGATGAGGAAGTGCTCCGCGATGTAGCGGCACGAACCGGCGGCAGGTATTTTCGAGCGACAAGCGAAGAGAAGCTGGAACAGATTTACGCCGAGATCGGCGAACTCGAGACCACCGCGGTCGAGTCAGATGTTCAGGTAGACTATTCTGATCGATTCCAGTCGTTCCTGTGGTCCGGGCTCGGATGCCTGCTCTTTGCCACGGTGTTGTCCGGCACCCGATTCCGGACAATTCCTTGAGGCCGGCTGCGAATGAGCTTCGGCGATCCGCAGAATTTTTGGTTTCTCTTTCTCCTTCCCTCGTTGGGTTTGCTCTTCATGTGGGTCGCGCTACGCAAACGCCGAGCCCTTGTTCAGTTCGCCGGTACAGAGTTGGCCGACAAGCTGACTCAGGGAATCAGCCGGACCCGACAGCGTTCGAAAACCGTCCTGTTCGTGGCAGGCGCTCTCTTTCTTGTTTTGGCTTTGACCCGACCGCAGCTTGGAGCAAAGCTCTCCATGGCGTCCCACAAGGGTGTGGAGGTGGTGGTGGTTCTCGACGTTTCGCGGTCGATGCAGGCTCAAGATCTGCAACCCAGTCGTCTGCACCGTGCGAAGTATCAAGTGGGTGAATTGATCGACCAGTTACCGGGCGATCGGATCGGGTTGGTTGGATTCGCTGGACTGGCGCAAATCGTTTGTCCACTGACCCTGGATCACGGCGCCCTGCGCCTGTTCCTCGAGGTTCTCGACAGCAACTTCATTCCAGTTCAGGGAACGGCTCTGGCCGACGCGTTGCGGACGGCGGCCAAATGCTTCGACATGGGCAGCACATCCTCCAAAGCGGTTCTCCTATTCACAGATGGCGAGGATCATCTCGGGACGGCGTTGGAAACGGCAGAGGAACTCGCGGAACTCGGGATCCGCGTTTTCGCCGTAGGCATGGGAACTCAAGGCGGGGAGCTCATTCCCGAGGAAAGCGACGGGGGACTGAATTATCACAAGGACGCGGAGGGCAACTACGTGAAGACGCGCCTTGACGAAGGATTCTTGAAACAATTGACGCTGGCAACGGACGGAGATTACTATCGTACCAGTCTAAGCGGGGGAGAATTGGAGCGGATCTACGATGGACTGCAGGAACTCGAGCAAGGGGAATTCGGTTCGAACAGATTTACCGAGTTCGAGGAACGTTACCAATTTCCCCTCTTCGTGGCGCTGCTGCTCTTCACCACGGAGCTACTTCTGTCTGAGCGCCAGCGACAAAAGGCTGAGTGGCGGGGTCGATTCGAATGAGATGTTCTACTGGGTGTGCGTTTTCACGAATAACGATGGCATAGACCGAATGTAGAGGGATGTTGCTGAGGATCTTACGAAGAACCCGTTCACTGCCTGCTGGTTCACTGATCGCGGTGGTTCTGATGGGTAACTGGATGCTGCACACGAGTGCCGTGGTGGGCGATGTAGCGGCGGCACGGGCAGCTGAGGCTAAGGAGCTCTACGAAGGGCAGCAGTACGAAGAGGCGTTGAGGTTGTATCTCGATGCTCAACTCGAGCGTCCCGAATCGGCCTTGCTTCATTTCAATACAGGAGATGTCCTGTATCAGCTGGGCAAACCGGATGAGGCACTGGAGCAGTTCGAGCGCGCCTCCGCAACAGGCAAGGAAGCCCAGCTAAAGGCAGATGCGTTTTTCAACATGGGAAAGACCTTGTTCCAACAAGAGGCGTTTGGTCCAGCGGCCGAAGCTTTCAAAGAGGTGTTAGAGATCGATTCGCGGGATATACAGGCGAAACTCCACCTCGAGATGGCGCAGGAACGTCTTGAGGAGCAACAGAAACAGCAACAGCAGCAACAGCAGAGGGACCAGGAAGAGCAAGAAGACAAGGAAGAGAGCGATAG
Source organism: Candidatus Latescibacterota bacterium (assembly GCA_965217095.1). Lineage (GTDB taxonomy): Bacteria > Latescibacterota > UBA2968 > UBA8231 > UBA8231 > CAYNZV01. The sequence continues at coordinate 1,686,650 of OZ244235.1, read as the reverse complement.
CGACAGCACCGAGAACCCGAACAACGACTCCCCGGATCCACCTAACCAAGAGCCGGACGAACGGGAGCAGGGTAAAACGCAACCTGAGAATCTCAGTGATGACAAGGACCCAGAGGAGGCCACGGGCGAAAACGCGTCCTCTTTGGACCGGGAAGAAGCAGAACGGTTGCTGGACGCCCTTCAGGATCTCGAGAAGCAGGCTCAACTGCGGCGGGCCAAAACGGAACGGGGAGCACGAGGCAAGGACTGGTAAGTGGTCTTGCGTATCGCGGCATTGTCGCTGACAGTTGCGCTGTTATGCCCGGCATACGGTGCCGAGCTTGAATTTACAGCGTCGGTCGATCCCGTCCGAGTTGGACAAGCGGATCCAGTGCGACTAACGCTGACTATCCAATCCCGGGAAAACATATCCCACCTTCCGGCACCCCGAATCTCGCTTTCAGAGTTCCACGTCGAGGGTCCCTCCCTCAGTACCCGGGTCGAGATGGTAAACACCGAAACCACATTCGCACGTGATCTGATCTATACGCTTTATGCCAGAAGGAAGGGTCGCATTGAGATTGGTCCGGCCAAACTGGATTTTCGTGGCAGACAGTACGTCACGAGAAAGCTGGCGATAGAGGTGGTTGCCGGGTCGCTACAACCCGTGCCCCCCGGCGCGACCCCATCCACCTCACCCAGCCAGGGAAACCTGGGCGACAACCTGTTCGTGCGGACCACGATTGATCGCCGTCAGGTGTTCGTGGGGCAACAGACGACGTTGGAGTTCGATCTGTGCTACCGATTCCAGCTGCAGAACGTGGGTTTCAAGGAGATTCCAACCTATTCCGGTTTCTGGGTCAAGGAGATGTTCAGCGCCAAGGAGCTGCAGCCGCGAAGAGAGCGTATCAAAAATCAGCCGTTTAACGTCGCGCCGCTGAAGAAGGTTGCACTCTTTCCCACCGCCACGGGAACTCACTCCATCGAGCCGCTGGCGCTGTCCTGCGAGATTCCGCAACGCCGCCGCCGTCGCGGTTTTTTCTTTGACGATTTCGACGACTTTTTTGGTCGCTCGTCGCAGGCGGTGGTTCTCCGAGGAGAAGAGGTCGAGATCAAGGTCGTGCCGCTGCCGAGTCGAGGAATGCCGGCCGATTTCAAGGGGGCAGTGGGGCAATTCGGAATAGCGGCGGACGCGAGTCCATCGAAGGTGCGAGCGGGGGATCCGGTGACCCTGACCGTCCAGGTTTCCGGGCGCGGCAACATCGATGCGATCAATCTGGACGACCCGTCGGCTGCTAAAGGGTTCAAGGTGTACGAACCCAAGATGAAAACCATCACTGACGTCGACAATGGGGTCTACGGTGGGGTTCGTAGCTTCGAGTATATCCTGATTCCGGAGAAGGCTGGAAACCTGAAGATTCCTCCCATCCAACTTGCCTATTTCGATCCTGATGCCGGCCTCTATCGGCAGGCCTCTTCTCGGGCTATGGACATCGAGGTTACGCCCGGTGCCCTCGCTGAAACGGCTTCCAACTACGGGCTCAGCCGCAAGGCGATCCAGTTAGTGGGAAGCGATATCCGCCACATCAAGCCGGACCTGCAGGAATTGGCGACGACGCCCGCTTATTACAAGAGCTGGTTGTTCTGGCTGCTGCAGTTGGGAATGCCAGCCACCTTCGTTCTGCTGTTTCTGTATCAACGGCACCACAGACGGCTATCTGGAGATCGCGCCTACGTTCGGCGAAGAGCCGCGCGTTCGACCGTGGAGCAACGCCTGAAGTCCGTGGCAGACATGCGAGTGGCCGGGAATCCGGCAGAGATTCACGCCGAGATTCACCGCGCAATAACCCATCTGGTGGCGGACCTGCTGGACCTCACCGCAGTGGGGTTGACCCAGGATGAGCTAGTTGCGGCCCTGGAAAGAGCCCAGATCTCGAAGAGTACGATCACCCGCGTGCGTGATCTAGTCGCCCGATGCGACTACGCCCGCTTTGCGCCGGCCGCCGCATCGGCTCGGGACGCGGCGGAGGTGGAAGCGTTGGCCAGACAAATCGTGGAATCGCTGGACAAAGAGGTCTAATGCTGAGGTTGCTGCTTCTCGGTGGATTACTGCTTATTACCGTTGGGGTGGCTCGGCCGCAGTCGGCGGGGGTCGGGCTATACAACGAAGCCAACGCTTTGTATCGTGCCAACCGCTTCGACGAAGCGCTCGAGAAGTATCTGCAGGCTGCCGCTACCGGATCTCGGGACTGGCGCCTTTTCTACAACCTGGGAAACGCCCATTTCAAGGTCGGCAAGATCGGCGAGGCGATCGTCTGGTACGAACGCGCGCTCAAGCACAACCCGCGGGACGAAGACATAGTTGCCAACCTTCGCTTCTTGAACAGGGTAAAGAAAGATCAGGAACCGGAGTCCCATGGAAATCCGGTCTGGGAATTCTTCGCGGACGCGTTCTCCTTTCCTACGCTGAACGAGCTGTCGGTAACCTTGTGCACCGCTCTCCTCCTGCTTGTCGTGCTGGGGATCTGGCGTGTGTGGCGACCAGACTCCGGTGGGACACATCGGAGTCTGGGGATAGGCACGTTGGCAGGGGTGACGTTAGCATGTGGCTTGTGGCTGGGTAGCAGGGCGGTGTATGAAGAGGACCTTCTGGAGGCGGTGATCGTGGCTTCTCAGGCAACGGCGAGGAGCGGCCCGGATGCGAGACAGACCAAGGTGCTGGTCATTCACGAGGGAACAAAGGTACGGATCGACAGGGTCGAGGGAGATTGGGCTTTGGTGCGATTGGCGAACGGTCTTGGTGGATGGATGCAACAAGAGCTGTTTATGGAGATTTAGTGGGGGTCACCCCATGAAAGGATTGCGATGTCTGTCTTGAAGGTTGGCATCATCGGCGTGGGAGGCATTGCTCGCACTCACATACCGGGCTGGGAGGCATCTACGGATGCCGAGCTGGTTGCCGGATGTGATGTCCGCGAAGCCGAACTCCTTCGGTGGGGCGAAACCCAAGGGATTGACCGGTTGACCACGGACGCCTCTGAGCTATTCTCCGATTCGGATATACAAATCATCGATATCTGCACGCCCAACGCCTACCATGCGCCCCTGGCCATCGCGGCGTTGGAGGCGGGAAAACACGTCATCTGCGAGAAGCCGCTGGCTCCAAGGCCCGAGGACATTCGGGCTATGATTGATGCCCGCGACAAGTCGGGCAAGATGCTGATGACAGCACAGCACTTCCGCTTCGACAGCAATAGTGTGGCGATGAAGCAGGAGATCGACCTAGGAGTACTGGGGCAGGTCTACCATGCACGAAGTTGGATGTTGCGCCGGGCGGGCCTCGTCCCAACCCCTGGCTTCGTTCAGAAGAAACACAGCGGTGGCGGGCCCTGCATCGATATCGGGGTCCACATTCTGGACCTGACGTTATGGTTCATGGGGCATCCGAAACCGGTGGCGGTATCGGGAGTTGCGCGCGCCGAACTTGCCCATCAGAAGGGGGCGTTCACCACCTGGCGCGATGATGTGATCCCGCCCGAATTCGACGTCGAGGAGTTCGCGGCGGCGTTCGTGCGCTTCGAGAACGGTGCCACGCTTATTCTCGAGGTCAGCTGGTTTCTCCACCATGAGGCGGAGGGCGAGGATATGCAGGTGTGGTTGTATGGCACAAAGGCGGGCGCCCATTGGCCGCGGTGCGTTTTCCTGGAAAGCAACAACGAAACGCGACAGCAGTACAACCGCTCACTGCAGGTGCGACCCAATCTATTGGAAGCGCACGCTCAGGAATGTGTAGAATTCGCCCGGGCGGTTGCAGGAATGTGTAGAATTCGCCCGGGCCGCCGGGGCGCCGTCCCCCGTGCCCGCGGAAGAGTCGCTGCAAGTCATGAGCATTCTGGATGGAATATACAAACGCCAGGAGGCGGGTCGTGAGGTCGTCCTGTCTTGAAGCGTCGTTCTGCACGGGTCTAACGTGGGAGAAGAGATGATGACGGTGAACATTGTTCGCAATGCAGATGATCTTGTGAGGATAGGCAGGATCCTTGTCAGCGTTTCGGACAAATCGGGTCTGGATTTTCTGGTTCCTGGCCTGTTGGAGACCAACCCCGATGTCGAGATCTTCGCGACGGGTCGCTCCTTCGCAGCCCTAAACGACATCCTTGGCGAGAAGGCGGCCGGCCGGCTTGCCCTGGTTTCCGACTATACCGGCCAACCCGAGACCCAGGGAGGGTTGGTCAAAACCCTCGACTTCAAGATCTATCTGGGATTGCTGACGGAACGCTACAACGACGCCCACCAGGAGGATCTGGCGCGCACCGGTGCGACGCCCATAGACATGGTAATTGCAAACCTGTATCCATTTTCGGAGACGATCGCCGATGATTCCGCGACCTGCGAGACCGCTAGGGCCAACATCGACATCGGTGGGCCATGTATGATTCGGGCGGCGGCGAAGAACTTTCTGAGGGTCGCTGCCGTGGTCGATCCGGCCGACTACCCGGAGTTGGTTGCCGCCGTAAAAGGGGGACGTGGTTTTCTTAGTTTGGAGCAGCGCTTCAATCTGGCGCAAAAGGCGTTTGTGCACACCGCCAACTACGAGAGATCGATCGCGGAATATCTGGGTGAGCAAGATCCAGCGGATGTCGCCCAGGCGTACGAGCTGGTTACCGCCGAGCCCTAGTCTTCACCAGGTCCAACATCGCGAGGCAGATCGGCCGATTGCCGGCGACGAGCCCCCCGTGAATCAACGGGTCGCGTTGGTTGTATACCCGGACCCCACCCTCGAGGTCGAGCATCTCTCCGCCGGCCTCGCGCACCAGCAGATCTCCCGCACACACATCCCACTCGTTTTTCGGCTGTACGCTCACATTGAGGTCGCCCATGCCGGCGGCGACGTGGGCCAGCTTGTACGCGACGCTTCCCACCGCCCTGACCTCGCCGACCTGTTTGCGAAACGGATCGACCTCTCCCCGCTTCTCCTCGCTGCGGCTGACGATCAAGGTGGCATCGGCCAACTGGGTCGATTCCGTGCAGTACACCCTTTGCCCGTTCCGGAAGGTTCCTCCTCCTCTGGTGGTTACGAACAGCTCTGCGGCAGCCGGATTGAATATCGCACCTACCAACGGAATCCCATCCTCGACCAGGGCTACTGAAACGGCGAACTCGGGGATCTGTTGCACGAATTCCTTCGTCCCGTCCATTGGATCCACGATCCACACGCGCTGTTTTTGAAGGCGCCGGGAATCATCGGCGGTTTCCTCGGATAGCCAGCCGTATTCGGGATAAGCTCCAAGAAGGATTTCTTTCAGGCAAGCGTCGGCCTCCAGATCGGCGCTGGTTACCGGATTGTCTTCCCCCTTGTCATTCAAGTCATATTTGCCGCGGTAATACCCCAACAGAATTTCGCCCGCGGCACGGCAGGCATCTATGCAAATGTTGAGCTCTTCTCGCATGCGATCGATCAAGGTGATTCCAAAAGGTCGATGGCAATATAGCGCGAAGAGGGGTGCTGCAAAATGGCAAAAAAAACCCCACGTCCCTGTGGGGTATCCGACCGACGTCCGTGTCTTTGAAATGGCACCAGGTTCGCGAAGAACCCGACGACATCTCTTACTGTATCGGCAAGTGATGCTCGCGACTGCAGCTTCTTCACACGGCGGATCCTCGTGAGTCTTCGCGGGCGAAACCCCGCAACCAGATACGCGCGTCCATTGCCAGGCTGAGAAAGGTGGGAACGAGAAAGAGGGTGAACACGGTGGAAACAATAAGCCCACCGATAACCACACTACCCAAACCCCGGTAGAGCTCAGAACCTGCACCTGGGAACAGTACGAGTGGACACATGCCAAAGACGCTGGTTACCACAGACATGAAGATGGGGCGTACCCGACTCGCCACCGCGGTCCGTATAGCGTTTTTCGGATCGAGATCGGTGGTGCGCAGATTATTCAGAGTCTGATGTACGATCAGGATCGCATTGTTGACGACGACCCCGATCAGGATGACAAAACCCAGCATCGTGAGAATGTCAAACGTTTGATAACCGAACACTAGATTGATAGCGACGAAACCGAGAATGCCGCCAGCGGCTGCGGGCGGTACGCTGAGCATGATGACGAAAGGGTAGAGGAAGCTTTCGAAGAGGGCGGCCATCAGCAAATATGTGATAAGCAGGGCCAGGAGAAGGTTCCACTGCAACGCCTCCCGCGTGCGACGTAGGTCGTCCGCGGTTCCCGAAAGGTTGAGATCGTAAGGCGGTGCGATTTGACCGCTGTTCCTCAACGGTTCGATGATTTCGGTCCGTATCATTCCAAGGGCACTTTCGAGAGCCATCGCTTCGGGAGGGATGATCCTCAAGGTAATGGCCCGGTCGCGCTCGATGTGATTGATGCGCTCCGGACCGGAGGTAACCTCTATGTCGGCCACGGCGCTAAGGGGAATCGATCGGCCCCGCGGCGTGAAGATGGCCAATTCGCCAATCTCCTCGGTGCGTATCCAATCGTCGCTGCCGCGCAGGGTCAGATCTATTTCTTCGCCCTCGAACTGGAATCCGTCCACGAGAGCGCCATCGATCAAGGCGTTAATGGCGTCGCCGATTTCCTGAGTTGATAAACCCAGATCGGCGGCGCGGATCCTGTCTGGGACGATTCTCACCTCGGGATTCCCCAGATCTAGGCTCGGGATGGGGCGGGTTTGAGCACCCTCGACCACTCCCATGACCTGGCCGAAGATTCGACCTCCGAGAGCGACGAGGCGCTCCAGATCTGGTCCGGAAATCTCCAGGTCTATGGCTCGTCCACCACCGAGCCCGCGAAACAAGCTGGACTGGGTTACGATGGCCATCATCCCGGGGATGCCAACCAGCGGCTGTTGGATTACGGGGATAAGATCGCGAACCGACTCCGGGTCCCGCGCAATTACACCCATGAAGGCAGTGCGGCCGAAGGCTACGAAGAAGACGCGCTCGATCAGCAGGTTCTGCAGTGCTTCCGCCTCTGGGCTCCCCGGCTCCGCTTCCCATCGCGGCCTCAAGATCTCCTCGATCTCCTGACCCACGCTGATCAACTCGTCGAGATTGTACCCGGGAGGCGGCAGAAGGATGCAAAAAATCAGATTGCGATTTCCGGTTGGCAGGTACTCCGCTTTCGGCAACAGGGTCCAGGTGACCAGCACCGAACTGCCGATGAGGACGATCGCAACCATCAGTCTCACAGCGGTGCTCCCGCTCATGCGGTAGGTTGTATCCGCAATCCAGGTGCGAATCTTCTCGCCGATGAGATCCAGCCGCCTTACTTTGCCTTCCTGCGCGTCGGCGTTGTCGTGAATCCGATGCAGGAGCTGACGTGACATCATCGGGATGACCGTAATGGAGACCACCAGGCTCAAGGTGACGGAGCTGGCCACGGCGATTGCGATGTTGCGGAACAACTGCCCGGCCACGTCTTCCACGAAAACTATGGGCAAGAAGATGGCGACGGTGGTGAGGGTGCTGGCCAGAAGGGCGCCCCAAACCTCGGCAATGCCTTGCGACGCGGCCTCGAAACGGGATTTCCCCATCTGTCTGTGGCGGAAGACATTTTCCAAGGCAACAATGGCGTTGTCTACCACCATGCCGACGGCAAAGCTCATGCCCGCTAGGCTTATCACATTGATGTTGCGGCCCAGCAAAGTCATGGTGAGAAAGGTGCCGATGATGGAGATCGGTATCGCCGTGGCGATTATCAGAACGCTGCTAGCGCTGCGCAGAAACAACAGCAGAACCGCTGTCGCCAGGAGTCCGCCGACAACAATGTTGTTGCGCACGAGGCCGATGGCGCTGGTGATATACTCGGTTTCATCGTACACCTGGGTGAGAGACAGCTGCTCGCGCGCGAGAATCCCGCCGTTGAGCTGGTCCAGCGTCTGCCGAATGCCTTGCATGACCTGCAAAACATTGGCACCGGTTTCGCGGGTGGCATTGATGGCAATCGCCACTCTCCCTTTGACTCGAACAGTGGCTCCTGCACGTTTGAACCCGAGGCGTACACGGGCGATGTCGCCGATCAGAACGCGATTGCCATCCCTCGAGCGGACAGCTACTGCTTCCAAGTCGCGTGGATCTTTGTACTGTCCCACGGTACGAACGGTGTAGCGCCGTTTTCCTTCGTCAAACGAGCCTGCGCTGATATTGACGTTTTCACGTCTCAAGGCGGCCATCAGGTCGGCGACGGAGATCTGTCGGGCTGCCAAGGCTCCGGGATCGACGATCACTTGAAGTTCCCGCTCGAACCCCCCGTACACATTGCTCTCGGAGACGCCGGGAACCCGTTCTATCGCGGTTTTAACGACCTCTTCGGCAAAATCCCGGTAGGTTTCGACATCCAGGTCAGCTCCGGGCAGGGCATCGAGAATGAGCCAGGTGATGGCCCCCGTAGCGCCTCCCCCTCCCGTTGAGAGAGCTGGCCTCTCCGCATCGGCCGGGTAACCGGTGACCTGATTTAGCTTGTTCGATACTCGAAGCAAGGTTCCGTCTATATCGACGCCGACATTAAATTCTAGATTCACGACACCACGGCTGTCCCTGCTCTCGCTGGTCATCTTGATGAGCCCCTCGATGTTCTTGAGCTCATCCTCCTGGCGCTGGACGATTTCTTGCTCGATCTCCTGAGGTGCCGCCCCGGACCAGTTCGTGGACACCGAAATCACCGGTCGATCCACGTCCGGTGTCAGTTGCACCGGTATGCGAAAGAGGGATATGAGTCCGAATAGAACTACGAAGAGAACGCCAACGACAACACTTACCGGTCGACTCAGCGACGTGTCGACTAACTTCATGTCACTGGTGTTTGCGGGTAATGCGGATTGGTTGCCCATCCCGGAGGCGCTCATTGCCTCTGATGATGGCCAGGTCCCCTGCCTGCAGTTTACCCTCTACCTCGATCAGATCGTTGTGCCGGAGACCCAGGGTGAGGGGGGTGGCCACCGCCTTACCGTCAGCCGCCAGGTAAAGGACTGGTCCCGCAGCGCCGTTGACCACCGCATCCTTGTGTATCATCAACCTCGGACCGCTGCCGTGGAAATCGAATCTGAGGCGTGCGGTCATTCTGCTGCGGATGCGTTGCTCGGGGTTGAGGACCTCGACGATGACCGGAAAGGTGTGAGCTTCGGAACGTCCATCGGGGGCCACCGCAACCACATGGCCAAACACGTTCGCCCCCGAGTCGAGAGCCTCTAACACGATATCGACCCGACTTCCGAGCCGGATATGGTTCACATGTTTCTCCGGCACTTCGGCATGGATACGCACGGTATCGGTGCGTACGATCTCGGCGACGCTTTCGCCCCGATTGACCCATTCGCCAAGTTCGACCTGAATCTGGACCACGTGGCCGCGGAAAGGGGAGCGAACAGTCAAAGCCCGCAGACGACTGCGGTAGTCTCCAAGTTTGGATTTGGCGCGATCCCGCTCGTATTCGGCATCGCGAAACGCCTGTTCGGATGTCGCTCCGTCGCGAAACAGGGCGCTAGCGTGCTCGAGGTTGAAGGTTCGAAGCTTCTCGTCCGCGAGGGCTTCCAGCATCGCGGCTTCGTAGCGTGGATTCTCGAGCCGCACAAGCGCCTCGCCAAGACCAACCCTTTGTCCGGTATCCCGATAACGTGCGGCAACACGTCCTTCGGCTTCACTAGCAACACTGCTGAAGCGTCTGGGATGGACGGTGCCGACGGTGCTGAACTGTTCGTCCACCTCCTGCTGTTGAATCGCCGCAACTACGACCGGGGCCGGGTGCATGTGTTGTGCAGCGGCTGGCATTCCGCCCAGTGGTCCGAATGCCGAAAGCACGACTCCCAGGCGATAGTAGAAGCAGGTCAGGTGCCGCAAAATCTGATTCATTTACTCCTTTAATAGCCTCGTCGGTCAATCGGCTGGCAAGTTGGGAAATCTAGCATATCGCATCCGCAGTGACAAATGAATTCACGGGAGAATGTACTTGCGCTCCGTACTGGCCGATATTATTAAATAAACTGTGAGGCCGCATATCATGCCCGTATTTCGTCGCCATCTTGCCCAATCCAATCCATCGATGCTCAAGGAACCGGTGACTCTTTTTTCGCTGACCGTCATCGTCGCAATGTTTTGGGGTTTGAACCCCCAGGTTGCCTGGGCTCAATACGATCCCCCCCGGATCATTCAAGTCATCCACAAAGCGAATCCAGGCGATCTGCCGGACAGTCTGTCCGACAAGAAGAACTACTACATCGACAAGGGGAGGGAAGCCAATATACACCGCGGCGATATTTTGAATGTCTACCGGGAAAAGTTTATTCTGGGACCGAAGGTCCCGCCCATACGGATCTTCATTGGAACGATGAAGATCAAGGTGTCCCAGACCGGATCCGCGAGTGGCGCCTTCTTTCCTAATAGGGTGGCGATGGAGGAGCCGATCATCAGGTATCGCACCGCCCTCAAAGGCGATGTGGTAGTGCCCCGACTTATCATCGATTCGGGTGTTCTATTCGACTCAGGTCGTTCCGGGCTCAAACCGGGGGCGGCTCAGGAACTTCAAAAGGTTGCCGATTTCGTGCGCATGTTCACTCCTACAAAGCTGGTCATAGAGGGTCATACCGACTCGGACGGTTCGCGGGAGTACAACCAGAAGCTGTCGGAAGATCGTTCCACCCTCGTTCGCGAAGCACTCGTTCAGAGTTACGAATTCATAACTCAGGGAATGGTGGAGTCGATCGGATATGGAGAGGAACACCCGATCATAGAGAATATTACACCCGAAAACAAAGCGTTGAACAGGCGCATTGAAATTGTCGTCTGGGAATGAGTTAACCGACGAAAGCGAGGGAAAGATGACGTCGATAGCAACCGGATCCCGCGGCATGGCAGTGGTGCTACTGCTCAGTTTGACCGTCAGCCACCCTGCCGGCGCGGAAGATGCGCCGGCGCTGCCCCAGGGGATGGTGGAGGTTCCGGCCGGCGAGTTCATGATGGGAGATCCGAATCTCTTGAACGCTGGGCCGGCTCACAATGTTCATCTAGATGGGTTTGCCATCGACAAATTCGAGGTCAGCGTGGCCGAGTACGATGCCTTCGTCAAAGCGACAGGCGGAAAAATGCCGGCCACGCCGGCCTGGGGCTGGAGGCCAAAAGATCCCATGGTCAACGTCGACTGGGTGGAGGCTGCCGCCTACTGCAAGTCGAAAGGGAAGCGGCTTCCCACGGAGGCCGAGTGGGAGAAAGGCGCGTGGTGTCGAAGCCCGCACCTTTCCATGGGACTCCGCGACCGAGGAGAAGATCGATCTGAACGTGGATATTGCCAACGTCATGGGTGACCAGGACAAACATGCCACCACGGCACCGGTGGGCAGCTTCCCCCTAGGCGCGAGCGTATATGGCGCGCTGGACCTGGCGGGAAACGTCTGGGAATGGTGTGCCGATTGGTACGGGCCGAAGTATTACAAAACCGGCCCGCCCAAGAATCCGGCCGGACCCGACAAGGGAACTGACCGCGTATTTCGTGGGGGAGCGTGGAATAACAGCATCTACGTGTTGCGCTCCGCAAACCGTAGCTTTGCTCCTCCCGACTACCGCGACAACAGCCTTGGATTTCGCTGTGCAAAGTAAAAACGGGTAGGAGGGGTCTCATCGTCCCTGGTCGGCCTGGAAGAGCTCCGCGAAGATAAAGAAGTCCTCAAAGCTGATGCGGCCATCGGCATCCAGGTCGAATACCGGATCCCATGCCGGGTGCACGATTGTCAGCCCCAACGCGTCGGCAAACAGAAAGAAATCATCGAATCCACTCGTTCCGTCGCCGCTGAAGTCACCGGCGGCGATGGGTGTGATCGAGGCATCCACCGTGGCGTTGGAGGATGCGCCTTGGGCGTCTGTAACCGTAAATATGATTTGGGCTTCTCCCGAATCCTGAATCGCGGTTACGGAGGCGACGCGCGCCTCGTTGATACCGACTTGCACCACTCCTGCCGGCGAGACCGAGCTGGACCAGGTCAACTCGGTAAACGGACCATCGTCCTGCGCGAACTGGTCGAGGACGACCTCTGCGATGCGACCCGGCTGCAGGCTTAACGCCGGAATTTCCCGAATGATCGGCACCTGGTTCTCGATCACTGTAGTATCCGGCGTGGTGCCGGTTGTATCCGGAGGGGTGCCAGTTGTATCCGGAGGGGAGGTGTCAATGGGGGCTTGCACCGTAACTATCAGGGTGTCGGAATCCGTGGCGTTCTGTGCGTCCCTGACCGTCAAGGCAACCCGGGTCTCACCCATGAAGCCGGATTCAGCGGTGATCTTCAGCGTGCTCACTTCCGCAAGAATCTCCGCTGTGACACCAGGGTCCGCAAAGGCCGTCCAGGTGAGTTTGCTCAGATCCTCATCGTCTTCCACGAATACGTCAAGGGACAGTTGGGCGAAAGTACCCGCGTCGATGAAGATCGGACGAAAGGGGGTTATCACCGGAGCGGGATTGGCCACAGTGACCATAACGGTGTCCCTGCCTGAATCCCCAGCTGCCGTGCTGGCCGTAAAAACGATCGCCGCGGTGCCTTTCCAGTTATCCACCGGTTCGACGGTCGCGATCCGGGTCGAGGTGTTGATGAAAACCTCGAATACCGAATCGGGCATGGCGCCGATGCTGACAACGTCGGAGCGCAGGAACGAACCTAGCGGGATTTCCAGTATCTTGCCCGCGTCCACTACCTCGTCGGGCACCCCATCGATGAGGGGAGGGAGGACCACCAGCTCTACCTGAATGGATGAGGTATCGGACAAACCGGTTGGATCGGTAACGATTACCTGGAGCAACTCCACGACGGCGGTGTCTTGCAGCGCCCACAGATCAAGGATGTCGTCGGCAATTGCGGCACCCACGAATGTGCCCCCCGCCACCTGCCAACCGAGAGAGCCAACGGCATTGTCGGGGTCGGTCGCAAACGGCTGCAGATTCAGGCTCAGGGTGTCGCCGGCAGTGAACAGGGTGTCCGGAAAGGCCGCCAAAACCGGAGGTTGGTTGACCTGGATTACCGTTACCACTGCCGTGTCCGAGACCGTAATCGACTGGTCAACGACGCTGAATATCACCGACTTAGCGCCCGCCGAACCGAAGGTGGGAATGATTTGGATCAGCCCATTGGCATCGACACTGATGGCGAGGTCCGGATGGAGCTCGGCCTGCCAACTCAGCGTGTCGAAGGTATCGATGTCGATGGTGAGGGATCGCAAGTCGATAAGGAGCGTATCCGTCTGCAGGACGGATGTGTCAGGAACCGAGAAAACAGGGGTATCGTTGATCGACGCTACCACGATGAGGACCGTATCCCGATCGGTGACGCCGAATAGATCACGCGCGGCCAGGTCGAGGGTGAAACTCCCCGAGGAATCGGGAGGTGCCCATGCCAACAGCACACCCGAGGTGCTATCGTAGTTGGTTTGCAACCCGGAGCTGGGGTTTATAGTAATGATCAGCTCGTCGAAGCTGTTGTCTACATCCGTAGCCACCTCTGGCAGGTTGAACAGGAGGGTGTCGTCCTCCGCGACGGTCAGAGAATCAGACAGCAGGACCACCGGCGGATCATTCACGGCGAACACCGTTATTATGCCGGTGTCCATTCCCTGGGCGCCGAAGGAATCGGTCGCAATTACGGTAAGGGTATCCACTCCGAAATAGTTGGGAGCGGGTGTGATCTGTATCTGATCACCAACCACCTTGCCTTCGACGCCCTTGCTCACGAAGGTGAAGGTCAGGACCGCATCGTCGGGATCGGTGGCAATAGTAACAATAGGAGTGATGAATCCGATGCTATCGTCCTCGCTCATGGTCAGATTGGGCACGTCTACCACCGGAACGTCGTTGACGACGTTGGCCAAGAGACTATCGGAGCCGACACTGGCCAGATTGCCTTCTGCCCCTCCTGCCTGATCGTCCGCCACGAGGTTGAATTTTTCATCGTCAATCGACGTCGTGTAGGTGAGGCTCGAGAAGGTGGCGATGCCGTTGCCTGCGACCGTGCTGTTGTTGATCAAGGTCCCTGTTTTCGATGTAGCTACCGTCACGGTGTCGGCAAAGTCGGAGTCTACAAAACCACTGACGCTGTCGATCGCCATGACCACCGGTTGAGTGGAAAACGGAATGCCGGAGATGGAGCCTGCGGGCTGCGTTGAGAACCGGAGCTTATTGGCCACGACATCTATGAGCACCCGGTTGGAATCGCTGGCGGCGATGCCGAAGCCTCGACCCCCTTTTGAGGTCGCCAGATCCCCGGTATCGAAGCCTACCTTGAAGCCGTGCCCCTCGGAAGCCGTGGAATCCAACAGTACGGTCGCGATGTACTGCCGCTCTATGTCTGATCCCGGCGTCGATATGGAGCTTGCCGTTAGTGTGGTCTCGGAGCCTAGAGTCACCAGGGATGAACTCAAGGTCCCTAGCAAGATATCGCCTGATCTGAAGGTGGAGTCGGCGCTTTCGTAGAGTCTCAGCTCTACCAGGTCGTCGGCGGCTAGCCCGGTCGTGGAGTCGAGATCCGAGAGGGTGAACCGCAGCGCACTGACGCTGGTGGCACCGTCGCCGGTCAGCGCCACGCGCAGCACTTGCACTTCGGTGCCCGGGCTTGCACGGGTGGTCCCCGCGAGACCTTCTGCGTCTACCGGAACGATCTTGCGAATGCGATGATTGCCAGCATCCGCCAGGTAGATATTTCCCGAGGGATTGCGCGTCAGGAAGGAGGGGCTGGCGATACGTGCGTGGGTGGATGGTCCACCGTCGCCGGAGAAATCGAAGGTGCCATCGCCCGCGATGGTCGTGATGTTGCCCCCAGGATTTACCCTGCGGAGGCGTTGATTGAATTGATCTATTATCAACATCGTACCCGCCGAATCGACGAACGCGGCTTTCGGAAAGGCGAGCTGGGCGTTGGTGGGAAGATCGCCGTCGCCGGAATATCCGGGCATTCCGTTTCCCGCAACCGTCGTGATGACCGTGTCCGCGGCAGACACCTTGCGGATGCGATGATTTCCGGTGTCGGCGATATACATATCCCCACCTTGAGTCACAAAAACGCTGGACGGGGAGTTTAGATGCGCTTTTGTGGCGGTGGAATCGTCGCCGAAGAAACCCGCGATGCTGTCGCCGGCGATGGTCGTGATCACGCTAGTGCTGCTGATCCGGCGGATCCGGTGGTTGCCCGTATCGGCAATGTAGACCAGCCCGGAGTCCACATAGACGCCGGCCGGTGCATTCAGCCGGGCCAGGGTGGCGGTGCTGTCGTCACCGAAAAACCCACCGGAGCCGGTTCCGGCGATGGTGCTGATTCCTCCTGTTGTGCTGATCCGTCGAATCCGGTGGTTTCCGGTGTCGGCGACATATATCAATCCCGTAGAATCGACAAAAACGGCAGCTGGGGGATTGAGCTGGGCGTTGGTAGCGGTACTGTCGTCGCCGGAAAAACCCGCCGTTCCAGTGCCCGCGATGGTGGTGATCGTATCGCCGGCGGCGTTGATTCGGCGAATAACGTGGTTTCCGGTGTCGGCGATGTATAGTGCGCCCGTTGTATCCGCGAACACACCCGCAGGATTGTTGAGGGTTGCGGCCGATGGCGCCCCAGTGTCCCCGGAGTAGCCCTGCGCTCCGGTTCCGGCGAAGGTGGTAATGGTCTGGGCGGCGACTGCAAAAGGCCACAGAACGACGGCGAAAATGACCCGGAGACCGCGAAATCCTGAATGGTATAAGATGTTGAAATTCATTGCGATAGGTGTGATTTCAAAGCGATCAGAGATCCTATCCCAAATTAAAGGTATTTCCCCCCAGAGCGATATACCTTTATAGGAAGGACTGTACTATATATCGGGTACTGTCGTGAAAACATGAAAAGCTGGACAACTATCGCGCCGCTCGTTTTGCTGGTGTTTCTGCCGGCGAGCGGCATAGGCCAAACTGTATCGTTTTCACCTGCTGCGCTGAGCCGGGTTCCGAAAGGCGCAACGGCGTCCAATCCGTATTGGCAGCACCTGGTTATCTCGTTGGGCAACAACCCTTCGGCGGGGAATAGCATCGCCATCAATCTCCCCAGCGGGATCTTCGTCGCAGATGTGAACGGAAACGGCAGCTTCGCGGACGAAATATCCATCGACAACGAACCCGGCACCGACACCGGCTACAGCACCGCTACCGGCACCACCGCCAGCCAGATCAACCTGCAAAGTCCGACAGGCAGCCAGGTGGGTGGGCCCGTGCATGTCCAGTTCCCGATCACGACGCCAGCCAACCCTGCTTCCAGTGCCGCACCCTACGGCCAGATCAGCTTTTCGAAACCGGGGGAGCTAGATATTCCCGCGGCGGCTATTAGCCTCACTCTGGTGGGGGGAGACAGCTTGGCGGTGGCGACGCATACTCGAGACTTCGTCGACGTGGCCGACACCACCAGCAACCTCCAGGGCGACGCCTACCCCAATCCTGCTGCCGCCGTGTTTGCCACCACCTTGCCGGATTTGGTCAGCGACCAGTCGCGGACGGTGCCGACACCAACGACGTCGTCTATTCATTCTGGTTCTCCGTCAGGGATTCCCTTGCCATCGTGGACACGACCTCAGCCCAGAAGGCTATCGACAGTGCAACGACCGTGCCGGCACAGGTGAACGAAGGTAGCGCCGCCACGTTCTCCTTCGACATCTCCGCGCTGAACGACACGACCTACTACCTCTATACCACCTCGAACCTCACAGGAAGTTTTCCGCTTTCCCGGAGTCGCGGCGTCGACGTGAGACATCTACCGGTGGTGATTTCGGTGGGAACGTTTCAAAACAGTGATGCCGACTATCTCGATTCCGGATTACTGCTGAATTTCAATACTGGCGTTGCCGACCTCTCGTCCACTGCCCGGGATAATGTCGACCTTCTGTTTACCGTCGCCGATTTCGATGACTCGGCATCAGTGAGGCTGTTCTATGCCACCGCCGATACGCTGGACACGACCTTCGTTCAAACTTCGGGCACATCACCGAGCCGAACTCTTTCCGGATTGACCAACGCGACCGACATAGACAGTACCGCCGGTTTGGTGGAAGGAGTTGATTCGCTGCAAAACTGGCAGATCGTAACCAACGACACCACCTTCGTCGCGGTTGGAAATTATTACGTCTATGCGGTAACCACCGACGGCAAGAATCTTGGAATCGGTCGCACGGCCCAAACCTACAACGTGCGCCATTCACCCTTTATCGCGCTCGACGCCCGGCAGGATACGGTGCTGAATACGGGCGGACCCAATCCGCAGCGGTACTACACCATAACCTGGAACGGTGACAGGGGAGCCCGAGGGGACATCGCGCTTACCGATAGCGCCACCATCGCTCTCTACTACAGTGCCAGCGATAAATTTTCAGTACCGGGCGGTGCCGGGGCGTTACAGATCGCCGCTGCCGATTCCACGCGGGATACCCATCTCATCGTCGGCAGCCTCCAGGAACAGGCGGATATTCGCGCCGACAATCAACATGTCTGGGATCTGTGGACCTTCAGGAACAACGATGGGGGGGCGTTCCGGTCGAACAGACTGCGTATTATCTCTACAGCGTCATAACGGCGGACACGACCCTACGGATCACACGCTGGAACGACGCCGCCGGCCAGGCACGCTCCATAACCTTCCAGCACGATCCCCATCTCAAGATCCTGGCTCCACGGGAGCCAGTAGCCCTGGATGGGAGAAAGAGTTTTCAGGTGTCATGGACATCGGTGGATGTGGACCAAAACGCCAATCTGTGGGTCTTGCTCACCACTAAAACTGCCGGTCAGGCTCTGGGATTGTCGACAACCTACGGATCGCTCACCGCAGATGCGCAAGCCGACTGGGTGGCGAACTCAACAGACGGAAGTGTGGCCAGCGGGCAGGCACTGAGCGAGAACGTCGCCACCGGGTTCGCCGTGCGGCCAGCGAGGTTGCAGATGGGGCTGGGTGGCGAGGCCAATCCGGTCAATGACGGTGACTACTACGCCTACGTCGTCATCGACCCAACCGCTTCGTCGAGCCCGCCGACCACGAGTGTGGCGATTCGGGCTCCCGGGCTGGTAACCATCGAAGGTTTGGGACCCGCTGGCGCTGCCGGTCTCGACGTGCCAACCATCGAGTTGCTTCCCGGCACCACGGTGGCTGAAGCGAATGGGGACACGACGACCCTGTCCGTTCGGCCCAACACCAACGGAACGACCGTCGACCTCGTATCGGTGTTCCTGAGTCTGGACACCCTCTTTTTCAGTCTGGTCGATCAGAATACCACCCTCTCCGGAGTGCAACCGTTCGCATTGAGTTCCGGGGCCAACGGTTTGACCCTGACCGACACGCTCACGGCCGGGGCGGATAGCACCACTGCCGGCAAGTGGCTCCTGGATCTGGTCTATTTCGAGCAGGCGGGCACGGCGGCGTTGAACGGTGACTCCACCCTGGCAACGGTACAGGTCGTGTCCAAAGATACGATTGGCGGCAGTGAGATCGGCATCGACAACCTGGGCACCAGAAAGACAGCGTTCTATAGGGAAGGCGAAGTGGTCGCCCTGGTTCCACCCAAAGTGGGCAGCACCTACGAGCTGAAGCGCAGGGGATCGATTTCGGGGCAGGTCATGCTTCAGGGACGGACCGATCACAGCGGTACTGCCACATTCCTGTTGCGTGACCGGAACAGCTTCGTCGCCATCGACGATTCGATTTTCAGAGTCACTAACGATGCGGATACGACGGCAGCGGGGATCCAAGATTCGACGGATCTGCACGGCATGTTCGCTCTCACAAATGTGCCAACGGGAAGCTACCATCTCGCCATTCACGTGGATGGGTATCTGGACGGTCAGTTTCCGGCGCTGAATGTCAATCTAGGAGACCAGCTGACCGGCATCGATGCCACCTTTCTGTCAGATGCAGCTACTAACCCGGGATTTCTGCTCGGGGGGGATGTGACCGGCTATGTCGACACCTCCGGCGCCAGTATTCCAGACAACGAGGTCGATCAGCTCGATGTCGATTTTGTCGTGAGTTTCTTCGGTCAGACGGTAAACTCCAGCCACGCAGGACGGCTGGCTGATCTTGACGCCGACAGTCTGGTCTGGGTCTCGGACCTCAACATGGTGGCGGCAAACTTCAATCGCGAGGGTGTCGATCCGGTATACAAGGCAGCCCAGCGGACCGTCGAAGAACTGGGCAGTTTTGTGATTACGCAGCGCGAAGAACGAGACCGATTCTTTGTAGACGTGGGCGCCCGAGATCTGCGGGCGGTGCGCGCGTTCGGTTTCGACCTGCGATACGATCCCGGGATTTGGAGGATCGCATCGGCCCGGCCCGGAGATCTGCACAGTGTGCGTCCCATGGCGCTGGCGCTCAATAGCCTTCCGGGAAGGGTAGCTGTGGGTGGAGCTCTGCTGGGATCGCAACCGGGTCTCCACGGAGATGGAACCGTGTTGCGAATCGAGCTAGAGCCTGTTCTCGCCGGGCCGAATTCAGTCGCGCCGATCACGCTTGGTCGCGCCGAACTCGTGGACGAAACGATGCGTTCGTTCAGGCCTCGTACCCCATCGGTCCTGCCTTCCAGCTTCAGGTTGCACGCGAACTACCCGAATCCGTTCAATCCCGAAACCCAGGTAGGTATCGCCGTCCCCGTCGATGGGCATATCACCCTGGAAGTATTCGATGCCATCGGACAGCTCGTTGCCGTCCTGGCGAACGAGAGATTGAAGGCGGGGATGTATCGGTACGTCTGGACCGGATCGGACCGTACGGGCAAGAAGGCGGCCTCGGGCGTCTACTTCGTTCGCCTGGCAAGCGAAAGCTTTGTCGCAACGAACAAGATGCTTCTTCTCAGGTGACTCGACGACTAGATGGATCGCGTGTCTGCAGTGGGAGTGGGGGACGGTCTCAGCGAGCGCGCGGTGCGCGCGATGCTTCTCGGGGTTCTGCTCGTCGGACTGTGTAGTCGGCAAGCGGACGCCCAGCCCGCACGACTCTCTCTCCGAACGGCGACCGCTCAGCAGCAAGTTCAGGTGGGTGATACCCTCGAAATTCAGGTTTTCATCGAACCGCGAGGAGCCGCTCTTACATCGGTGAGCGCCTATGTATCGTTCGATCAGGAGGTCTTCACCCTGCTTCCCGACCAGACGCTGGACGACGGCACCGTCCTTCCGTTTCGAAGCGGGGGATTCATGGGGGGTCAGATCTACGCGAACTCGACCGCGGGCGACATCATAGGATCTCTCGTGGGGAACGGGTTGGACGGTTTCCAGCTCGATTATGTGGCGGTGAGCGGATCCGGCTCTGTGGGGAATCGGCAGGTTGCCTCGGAGCCTGGTGTATTGGCGAGTTTCCGCTTGACGCTTGTTGGATATCCCGAGAGCAATATGGCACGCATACAGCTGGACGATTCAGGTCGTCGTCGATCAATCTATACCGAGGCAGGCAGGCCGGGTGTGGAGGTGAACTTTCAAACGCCTTTGGCTCCGTTGCAACTAAACGTGAGCGGCGAGCGGATTCCTCCTGTGGGAGAACCCCTCGTATCCCCCGCAGGGGCGGATCACCTACTGTCCGCGCGTGAACTGACGCTCACCGAGGATGCTGGCGAGGTTCTCGTCTCGTTGGAGGAATTCCTCGCCGACGGTGTGGGCCTGGAAGGGGGCGCATGGATGGCAACGACCAGCGGCGGACTCAGCATCAATTTTTCGGGGCGGAACCTGATCGTGCGGGTACCACCTGATTGGCACGGCGTTGAAGAGATCGCATTGACCTTTGTCGATAAGGACGGGCAAAGCGACACCGTCGCCATCCTGATCGAGGTACTACCGGTAAACGACCCTCCAGTTGTGGCCGAGGTCAAGACGCAGGTAGTCGCCTCCGGGGGCACCAAACGTGGACCGGCTCTGGAAGATCTCATTACCGACGTGGACGACCCGCTAAACGAACTGGCGATCGCGATTGAAGCGAGCGGTGCCGTCGAAATCGAACAGCGGGGTGGTTACCTCTGGCTGTCAGGATTGCAGCCAGGAACAGGCGAGGTCGTAGTGTCGGTCGTCGATGTGGCGGGTGCGCGGGCAGATGGTGTTTTTGCGGTACAGGTGATCTCCCTGTCGGGTCCCCCCGCCCTTAGTGGGTTGCCCGTTGTCGAGCTGGAGCGGGGTGACGCTATCGAGATAAGACTGAATGAGTACGTAACAGACGACGATACACCCACCGAGCAGCTGCGCTGGACTGTGGCCGCCCGGGGTCCGGTGACTGCCGAGTTGACGCAGGAGGATGGGGGCCCGGTACTACGCATCGTGGCGGCGACCTCCGGCAGCGGCCAAGTCGCGCTGCAGGTATCGGATCCGGATGGCAACTCGGCTGCCGGGGCGATCATGGTCGAGGTGGCGGTGGTGAAGCTCGTCGCCACAGACATCACGCTGGTACGCGATGAAGAGTCGATGGGCGGGGTGCGCGCGCCGGTGGTGTATCCAAACCCGTTCAACAGTCAGGCAGCCATCGAGTATCAGCTGGCCGAGGACAGCCGAGTGCAGCTGATCATCTACGACGCGCTGGGGCGCCGGGTGAGGACCCTGATCGATAACAATCAAATCGCTGGACACAAGACGGCGGTTTGGGCGGGCCGCAGCGAGGATGGCCTTGATCTCTCCAGTGGAATCTACCTCTACCAGTTCAGAACCAAACGACATCGTTGGTCGGGCAAGATGATGCTGGTGCGCTGATGATGAGAATTCGGTTTGGTCGGTCACACATCATGAGATTCGTTCCGCGAGCGCTGATGGTCTCACTAGCGTGGCTGTTCGCTACGGCCGAACAAGGATCCGGCTCGTCGCTGTCCCATGCAGGCATCCTTTCGGTTGCCGACCCCGTTGGTGCGCTCCCCACGATCCGGTTTTCGCTGCCGCAAGCGGGGGACCTGCAGGTGAGCGTTTGGAATACCCTGGGGCAACGGGTATCGGCGTTTTCGGCATCGAATCTCCTGGCCGGCGTATACGCCGTATCCTGGGACGGACTCGACCTTCAGGGTCGGTCCGTCGGTGCGGGGGTCTATTTCATCCGCATTGTCGCTAATGGCCGCAGTTACTCTCATAAAACCGTAGTTTTCCGAGGTGTCCGTGGACGGACGCGCATCAGTTACGCCGGTGCCACCGTGGAACCGCCCCCCGCTGCCGTCTTCCAGGCGCCGGTTTCGGGGCTCTTGGGTGCGTATGTGGGCCAATCGATGACGGCAGAAGATTGGCATGCTTTGGCTTCGCCGCGGACCTATGCTCCCGCTGTGCGCCACCGAGCGTTCGGTCGCGCGCTGGCGCACCTGCAAACGGGAAGCTTGAGTCGGCTCGAGCTGGAGCGCGGAACGGCAGGCGCCGTCGCTGGTCGCAGTGGTCTGGCGCGACGGCGTTTGGGGTTGGCCAAACCGGTCCTTCTGGAGCAGAACGGAACACTGTATCAGGTACACGAGGCACAGTATCTAACGCGTTTTCGTGGCATAAATCTGCTCGGAGACGGGGAGCAGGACGGAGATGTGGACTCGGACGATCTATTCCGCGCCGCAGATGCTCTGGAAAATCAGGAACCGTATTACGACCTGAATCTGAACGGTGGAGTCGATTTGTGGGATCTGTTCGCCGTCGTCGACCACATGGGGTTGAGGCGGGATGGACCTTTTCTGCTCCTGAACGAGGCTGGATTTCGGCTCTGCGAGGCCGGGGTCAGCGAGGGTTCAGCTGGTGACTTTCCCAGAATCGAATATTTCAATCCGGCCGCTCCCTCGGTCTCGGCTGTGCTGGAGAGTCTGATCTGTGGCGGCAGCGATCAGCCGCTCGATGTCCAACGGCCGGGGATTGAGCCGTTTGTCGTGGTGCGATCGGCCCTACCGAATCACATGCGTTTCATCTCGCCCCTGAATTTCTGGTCTGGGGTGTCCGATACGGCTGGCGCGCAGGCCTCGACCCGCATCGTGCAAGAGGTGCATCGAGAAGACCCGGGCGGAGCGTTGCTGGATGGGTTGCATTACGTTGCCTTCGGGTATCGCCTGCCGCAAGTCACCGAGGACGGCGAGCTCATTTCCCAAACCTACGACTACTCTCAGGTACTGGTATTTGGCTGGCATTTCTCCCTGGTGTTCGACGGGCTTCCGAAGTTGGACACCTTTCCTATCGATCCCAACCTCGATGTGGGGTATGAACCCACCGGGCCCGCCGCCATCAGCCAATTGACGGCAACGGGAGCCGCTCAGGCAGGACGATTTCTCGTGAGGGTGAACGCGAACCGGGTAACTTTCGGAATGACGTTTTTTGTCTCCCACACAAGCCTGGAAGTGGAGGAGCTAACCGCAAAGGGAATCCCTGTACCGATACTTGCGGAATCGGGCTTGGGTTTTGCCCGGGCTTACGAGGTGGAGATACCGGCAGGGGAGTGGTTGCTCTACGGCGGGCTCCTCATCGACGGCGGCAATCTTGCCGGTCTGGGGGTATCTCAGATATCGTCGACTGGACCCGTCGTCACAGTGGAAGAGATCTCATTCGAGGATAGCGATCTGGAGGCTGTGGTTCGCAGCGCCATTGCCAAGCCTGAGGGCGCCCTCTTTCCGGCCGATATGGCAACACTCAACGAGCTGGTAGCCTCCGGCCTGGGAATCGAGGATCTCGCCGGCATCGAGCATTTGACCGGTCTGCAACGCCTTGACCTGCGCTCGAATAAACTCGTCGATCTGACGCCGCTGGGCGCTTTGGTGCAGTTGCGGGATCTGTATCTGGGGAACAACCAGATCTCAGATCTTGCGCCGTTGACCAGGCTGGTACAGCTCAACGCTGTCGGTCTGGAGAACAATCAGATTGAGGAATTTGCCGCTTTAGTCGAAAACAGTGGACTCAGGCGGGGGGATACCATCGACCTGCGCGGCAATCCGCTCACGGAGAACGCCATTCTCAACGCACTCTGCGCCTTGGAACGACGCCGGGTATCGGTCCTCGCCAACGCGCTCTCATGTGTCGATATCGAGAATCTCGAGGCGGCAGGCCTCGAAAAGCCGCTCTTGTTCGCGGACATCAATCTCGAGTTGGCTGTTCGGGAGGCGATCGGCAAAAGACAGGGCAACCTCTTCAGCACCGACGTGAAGGGTCTGCGGAACCTCAACGCGGCCGGCCGGGGCATCGTCGATCTCGGCGGCATCGAGCAGGTTACCGATCTAGTTGCGATCGATCTGCGCTCCAACCGAATCGCCGAGTTGGATCCGTTGAGCGGAATTCCGAACCTCACTGCAATCCAGCTCAGCGACAATGAGGTTGCCGATCTGTCGCCCTTGGCAGACATGACTCAGCTGCAGGTCCTGAGTCTGAGGAGTAACCGAATCCAGGATGTCTCTGCTTTGGTGTCCAATGACGGACTTCAAGAGAGAGACGTGGTTGATCTGTGCGGCAATCCCTTGGGTGGACGATCAACCGACGCCCAGCTCAATACGCTGCGGGCACGCCTCGTCGCCGTCGATACCACGGTCGTGTTTGCCGATGTGAATCTGGAGACAGCGGTTCGTGCGGCACTTGCCAGACCGAAGGGGGTCCTTTGTCTGGACGATGTGGAACCTCTGGAGAGTCTAAATCTGAACTTCGGCGAGGTGGAGAGCCTCGAGGGGATCGCGACGCTTAAGAATCTGGCGGAGCTGCATGCAGTTGGCAACCGGATTTCGGATCTCGGCCCGCTCTCAGCCGGTGAGAACCTTCGCGCGCTCTTTCTCGACCGGAATCAAATCGCCGAGCTCGACCCGCTGCAGGGCTTGCCACGGCTCACGCGAGTCTCGCTCGATCACAACCAAATCAATTCGCTGGCCCCGCTGGCCGGCTCGGCGAATCTGGAGTCCTTGACGGTATCGAACAACCAGCTCACCGACATCGCACCGGTGGCTTCTCTAACAATCCTTTCCACCTTTGTGGCTGACGGCAACCAGATCGAAGATCTAGGACCGCTGGCGTTGCTTAACACTCTCCGCGATCTCTCTCTGCGAGACAATCTGATCATCGACCTCGCGCCGTTAGAGTCGCTGACCAACCTCACAGCGCTCTCACTCGACCAAAATCAGATCAGAAATCTGTCTCACCTCTCTGGCCTGGAGAATCTCGAGAGCCTGTCGTTGGGCAACAACCTCATCAGTGATATCCGTCCCCTGGCCGCACTCTCAAATCTCGCGAGTCTTTCATTGTCGACGAACCGTCTAACCAATCTCGAGCCATTGGCCGAACTCTTCGGTCTGAAAACCTTGTTGCTGGATGCCAACCAGATCGGCGATCTGTCGCCATTGCTGTCGAACCAGGGAATCGGTCTACTCGACATCGTTAGCCTGCGCGAAAATCCTCTCAGTGACGAAGCCCGTTCAGATCAGATCCCGACATTGAAAAATCGCGGTGTGGAGGTAGTTCTTTAAGCGTTGCAACGAGGGGGGCTGCTGGAATCCCTCCGGATCCTCGATTCAAACCGGCCTCTCCCAACCGACAGCTAAAAAAAAGACAGACAGGACCGGCACCACTTGTGGAACGCGGTTTGCTGACATGGGATCGGATTCTCTGGAGCATGTGTGTCCGGAGTTCAGTTGGACGGATTTCCACGCGCAGTCTTGACGGCGTTTGCATCTCCGAATGGGCCAGCCTAGAGGCTGCGGGAACCGAAGCCACGGAATTTGTTTCCTAGAGAAGGGGTAATTTGCGTCGGCTAGACGTGAGATTTCATGGCAGACAGAGCACATAGATCGTCCCTGGTTAAACTGATCCTGGTCTGTATCGCATTTTGTGGTGCCAGCGATATCATGGCCCAGAGTGCCGAGGTCGTGCCCGAGGAGCTACGCAGGGTACCCATAGGCGATCTGGGCGTGGAGGAGTACTGGCAGCAGGTTGCGATAAGGTTCGATGCCGCCGACGCCGCCAGTGATTCCACTGTCCGGCTCGTCATGCCGGGCAATGTCGAGGTAAGGGACTCGGACGATGACGGTGAGTTAGCCGACGAGGTCCGCGTCATGTATGACGCCAGTGGCGACGAGGCACCCGGTTTCTTCGTGAGTCAGGCCACGATTCCCGCCATGATCGTCGTCGGCAGCAGTGATTCAGCCGCTGCCGGGGGCAGGTTATTTATCCAGTTTCCCATTCGCTTTGGAGCAACCACGGAGGTCGGCGAGCTGACCTACGGTTCCGTGCTTTTCGATGATCCGACGGAAACGGATATAGTTCCGGGTCCCCTGCTGACCACTATCGACGCGGCAGAGACCGACCGAGCTGCCATCAACCTGGTCATATTCGGCGACAGCTTTGCCCCCGGTGCCGACACCAGCACCACCGCCTTGGGCACGGTATATCCAGATCTAGGCGAGGTTGTTGTAACCGATCTCCCGGATCTGGTTTTTGACAATGGCACCCAGCGCGCAAACAATCTCCTTGGATTCGGCGACGGCGACGATAGCAACGACGTCGAGTATCGTTTCTTCTTTTCTACCAGTGCCGAATTAGTCGCGGTGGACAACACCGTCGCGATCGAAGCCCAATTGGAAGATGGTTCCGTCTACACGGAGCGTGAGGGCAGCGGGGGTTCCGTGAAACTGCTAACCCGCAATCTGCCCATCGGAACTCACTATCTCTACGTCACTTCATCCGTCACCGGCGTCGTTCCGGTAGGCCGCAGCCGCGGCATTACCGTCCGACACGAACCCCAGGTGAATGTCGTGGGGCCGACGGAAGCCGACCTGACGTTGGATTCGGGCGGCCTGCTCGACGCGACCGGGAGTCCCACGGGTGAGGGAACCGCCATCGGAAGTTTGAATTTTGCAGTGACCGATCACGACGACACCTCCGGCGTATTCCTGTTTTACAGCGAAGATCCGGATTTGGGCGCCGACGGCGTGCAGGGCGGTCCAGCGAATATCACCGGTCTAACGGGAGCCGATCCTATCGCCGCCGTGCAAGGAGTTCGACTAAAGCAAGGCCCGGTGGAGTGGAATATCGGTGAACCCGAGATCGTCCAGGCGGGTGACTACTACATATACGCTGTGGCAACCGACGCCAGTGCGTTCCAGGTGGGTCGCAGCAGCGCCAGGGTGAGCGTTCGCCATTCCCCCTTTCTACGGCTGGATGTCTTGAACGACCGCGTTCTCTCTGGCGCAGACACGATTGTTACGGGAGGGCCGAATCCGCAGCAGTTCGTCACCGTCACATGGGGACGCAGTGGCTGGGACGGAGATCGGGATGTGGACGACGACGCGCAGATATCGCTCTACTACACTACGATGCCGGCCACAACCACGGCGGATGCCGCAGACAGTCTTACAGTGCCCGGCGGCGCGGAAGTGCTACGGGCCGCCTTGGGCAGCTCGGTTCATCGGCTGGCGCAAGGCATTTCGGAAGACCCGGATCAACGAACCGACAACCTTTTCGTTTGGGATGTGTGGAGCACGACTACCGCGGGCGATCCGCCTGCTGTTGGCGGCGACTACTTCATCTACGGAATCATCGAGGACAGCACCTCTAGTCTGCTCGTTCAACTGAATGGCGGCAGGCTCAACGACGCCGGAGCGCGGTTGAGATTCGAACATCCGCCCAGTCTGCGGATGTTGCACCCGATCACCGATATCGAGATAACGACCGGAGGAAGCGCCCGAGTATCATGGGAGGATATGGATGTGGACGATGACGCGCGGCTGCGGGTGATGCTGAGCCGCGAGGACCATGGTGAGGTGTCTGACTATTCCACCGTTCTTTCCGGGTCTGCTTTCGTGGTCAATTCGGCAAACGGCTCCGCAGAAGCTGACACAACGGGCAGCGATTTGAGCGAAGACGATGAAGACGATTTCTTCGACGTGAGCGTGTCCCACATTGCCGGGATTCAGCCGGACACTAGCTACTTCGCCTACGTGGCGATCACCGAGAACGGCAGCTTCGACGCCACCACCTTGGCATGCCGAGCGCAAGGAAAAGTGGGTGTGAGCAGTGCCGTGGCCGACACCGGCGTGGTGGTAGAGCCCGTCTTCCAACTGCTTCCCAGCGTCTTCACTCTGGGCAATGGCGGCAAGGCTCAGTCCTTCGAGATTTCGCGTAGATGCGGGCGATGAGGCGGTGGATCTGGTGCAGCTGCGGCTCAGTCTGGACGGCTCCTTGTTTGACGCTCTCGATACCGACGATGTGGAAGGAATACAACCGTTCCAGGTAGGTCCCGAGTTCTCCGAAGCGCGGGTCTTCGTCAACGATGCAGAGGTCGGCGAGGATGGCACCCTGCTTCTCGATTTCACCTATTTCGATCCGATATCGCCCCAAATCGAACGCCTTGATGGCGAAACAACCGTTGCAACCTTCCAGCTCGTTTCCCGGGATGAGGTCGGCCAAGTTTCGGTTCAACTGGATGCCGATAGCCTGGGCGGCCGGATTTCCCTGCTTGAGCATGACCGCGTACCGGTGGCAAACCCGCTGACGGGAGAGATCGCCCGAGGCTTGCTGGTTTCTTCCCGCGGGGTCCTGCGGGGAAGTTTGGTGCTTGAGGGCCGGAGCGACCAAAGCGCGGTTGCTGACGTGGCCCTAAGGCCAGCCGGCAATTACCTGGCTATGGAAGACAGCTTGTGGGCATTGAACGACACCGATGCGGAACGGCCGGGGGTCCAGATAGCTGTGCAACCGGATGGCGCGTTCGAATTGCTTCAGGTTCCGGCCGGACGTTTCAATCTAAATCTTCACGTCGACGGTTTCCTCGACGGCTTTGTGCCGGACGTTCGCCTGGCGCCGGCACAGGAACTGGACAGCTTGAGGCCGTCCACGACCGGCGTTGAAGCGGACAGCGTGATGTTGGTGGGGATGTTGCAGGATACTTCGACACGGATGGCGTCAGCAAACCCGACAATGAAATAACCTTGAGCGACTGGGATTTTGTGGCGGCTCTCTTCAAACAGGAGATCGCCGCTGACAACGACAGTGCGCGCGCCGATATCACCGCCGACGGTGTGGTCGATATCTCCGATCTGGCAATGGTCGGAGCAAACTTCCTCGGCCGCGGACCGCGGCCGGTGTACAAGAGAAACGCCGCCGATCGTGCGGCGGTAGAGCTTATACGCTCGGGAACGGACCGTTGAGCTGGTGGACTGGGAAGTGCGGGGGCGGGGATTCTCGGGTATTCGTGCCATTGAGCTGGAGCTGGCGTTCGATTTTGACCAGTGGGAACCGGTCGCTACATGGGCGGGTCAGCCGAATCTGTTCACGGCGGCTGCGGTCAGTGCTGGCGGTCTCCATCTGGCCGGTGTTGCCCGTGGGGGCACTCCCCCTTTGGAATCAGGAGAGCCCATAGCGGTCTTGCGGCTGCGGCCGCGAACGGACGATCCCCATGATCCAACAATCAAGACGGCGGTGGCACTGGATGGGCGCCATAAGCCGGTCCTCCTCGAAGTCGCTAGTACGTCAGAGACCGAGCTGCCCGAACGCTTCACGCTCAGCCAGAACTACCCGAACCCGTTCAATCCGGAAACAACCATATCCTTCGCCGTCGGCTCCAGGTTCCAGGGAGGCACGGTCAGGCTGGAGATCTTCGACATTCTGGGACAGCTCGTGGATGTCGTGTGGGAAGGTCCTTTGGCGCCGGGACAATACGAGGCAACCTGGGACGGTAGAGATCGTTCCGGTCGAAACGCTGCAAGTGGCGTCTATCTCTACCGGCTGCGAGCCGATTCCGATTTGCTGATTCGAAGAATGGTGCTGGTGCGGTGAAACGAATCGCCAATATTTCGTTCCTGGTACTCCTGAGCGTTGCATCGCTGCGTGCAGCTACGATAGAGGTGCGCCAACAGGGAGGGGGCAGTCAGTTCCAGGCCGAAATCGGGTCGACTTTCGAAATGGAGGTCGTGATCGACACCCAAGGGGAAGAGATAACAGGGTACAGCTTTTTTCTGTCGTTTCCCTCCGCTGATATCCGCCTGTTGGCAGAGAACCCTGAGGTGCCGTTCACCGACGTTCCGTTTGTCGAAGGCATCGTTCTCGTAAACGGCAAGGAATCGATCGGCGATGAAACCATACTCAGTTTCACTAAGGCATCGGGAGCGACAGGTGACCAACGGCAAGCCGCCAATGCTGCAGGCGTCGTAGCCCGCTTCCAAGTGGAGGTGATACGTCGGCCATTGGGGGATCTGATCAACCTCTCCATCGAAGAAAGAGGCCACGATCGCTTGAGCCATTACGTGTCCGCCGCAATGCCTGGAACGGAGCAGCGTTTTGCGAAGCCGCTTGGGCGCGCCGAGATCGAGGTCTTCGGTTTCCGTATCCTGCCGCTGCCTGATGTGCGGATTATAGAAGGGGAGACGCAGGAAGTCTTTGATCTGGACACCTTCGTCGATCAGCCAGGGGCAGAGGTTATCTGGATCAATACGAGACTCAGCGAGATTCCTACGGTGATCGAAAGCGGCACCAACCTGGTGACGATGGCGCCACGGGCCGGCTTCACCGGTCGAAGGGGCATGATTTTTACGGCCACAGAAGTGGGTGACCGGCTCATGGTCGCAGACACCGTGAGCATCGATGTAATTTCGCGACCGAAGATCACGAATTTTCCCGACTCTGTCGTTTTCGCGGAAGATACCAGCAATCACGATCTCGATCTGGACGGCTTCGTGGATGACCTGGATGACGTGGATGAGTCTTTGCGCTGGGAAACCACAACTGGCAGCAATTTCAGATAGTTATCAACGAGAGCAGGGGTGTGTCCTTCACCGCTAGTCCCGACTACTTCGGTAGGGAGCAAGTGCGGTTTACGGTTACCGATTCCCGCGATCTGGTTGCGGTGGATTCGACTACGGTGATAGTCAGTCCGGTCAACGATCCCCCCGATACTCGCAAGGTGCAGCCCGTCTACCCGGTCGCAGCGGGCGAGGAGGTTCGCGTGCCGCTGGCACAACTCGCCTTTGACAAAGAACCCGGTCTACAGCGGCAAGGCGATGGCCGGCTTGATCGACCAGGTGCGGCAGGGGCGGTTTTCGTCGGATCAAAACGTGCTCTTCGTGCACACCGGCGGCGTGCCCGCCATCTACCACTACAGCGACGACGTGCTTGGCGGTCTTCCCAAATAAGACCTCGAACTGATCGCCGATGAGAATCAAATAGAAAGTGCCTTTTCAAAATGAGCACTGAGAACTGGAAAGACTGGAGACCGGAAAAGCTCGCCGCGTCACCGCGCGTTGCAGAATGCATTCGCAAGGCACGTGAGGCCGCCCTGGCCGAGATCAATCCTTCCCCGCAGGAGATCGAGCGCGGCCTGGCTCTCCACCACGAATCCATCGTCTGCGATCTCATGGGCGGATACCACAAAGAATTCTGGAGCTCGATGAGCGGCATGTTTACCCGGGCCATGGAAGATCGCATCCAGCGGCAGCTGAGCGGGGCGGCCGACCAAAAGGAAAGGTCCAAGCTGGCCTATGAACTGCTCCAGAGCGAAATCGGCGGACGTGCGGATCTCCGGGGGTATCACAAGGATGGCCAGGGAGCCGCGCGGTTGTACGAGGTGCTGCGCGGGGCGGATGGGATCCGGCAGGACTACGAGGCACTCCGGACCGCGCAGGGCGTGGACGTAGGTATACTCAGTAACGACTGGGCCGCTATCCCACCCGAGCGGCTAATGAACATGCTGGGGGTGAGCATTCTGGTGTGCGACGCAGTGGACTTCATGGAAAAGATTGTAAACCTGGACAAGGTGGAGACGCTCAAGCAGGAGGGGAAACACGGGGTGCTCTGGCTCTGCCACGGACGCCCGGTAGTGGACGAACGGCGGGATGCCTTCGAAAACCTGGATCTCCTTTACGAGTGGGGCGTGCGCTGGTCCCTGCTGACCCACGGTAAGGGCAACGAGTACTGCGGAGCGCAGCGAAGCGACCCGAAGATGGGACTGACAGATCTGGGACGGGTGCTCGTACAGCGCATGAACAAGCTGGGCATCATCGTCGACACCAGTCACTGCTCGGCGCAATCGGCCATCGACATCGCCAGCATTTCAGATAAGCCCGTAATAGCCAGCCACACCTGCTGCCGCGCCCTGGACCACGGCCTGGGGATCTGGCGCAACTTCGACGACCACGTGATAAAGGCAGTCGTGGATTCCGGCGGGCTCATCGGCATCTGCTCCACGCCCACGCTGACCGGAGGTTATACGACCGAGGCCTTTATGCGCCACGTGGACCACGCGGTGAAGCTAGTGGGCGTCGATCGCGTAGCCTGGTCCAGTGACTACGGTACCATGATGAGTTTTGCCCCGCGAGACTGGGTGGAGGCCTTCAAACCCGACAATCTCATCCCCTGCAGCGAAGCGCCACCTCACGCGGGCCCCTTTCTCTTCAGGGCGCTCAAATACAAGGAGGCCTGGGATTTCTTCGCCGAGCCCAAGGCGCTCAGCAAGCAGGCCTGTCCCTACTTTCTCACCGTGGCTCTGGTTGCGCGCGGCTACTCGGACGAGGATGTGCGCAAGATCATCGGCGGCAACTTCATCCGCGTGGCGAATTCCATCCTCGGCAAACCTCTGCACGCAGGCCCCCTGGCCGACGGGTATTACAGCTCCTAACGCCGGATGAGCACGGCAAACTGGGCGGACTGGAAGCCGGAAGACCTAGCCGCCTCCCCGCGCGTTGCAGAATGCATCCGCCGGGCGCGGGAGGCGGCCCTGGCCGAGATCAATCCTTCCCCGCAGCAGATCGAGCGCGCCCTGACGCTCCACCACGAGTCCATCGTATGCGATATCATGGGCGGATACGCGCGCGAGGTCTGGACCTTGTTCGGCGCTTTCTACACTCGGGGCATGGAAGACCAGATCTTCCGGCAGCTGAACGGCGCCGCCAACGAAAAAGAGAAAGGCAGATTGGCTGACCAACTGCTGCAGCGCCAATTCGTGGCTGGGTCTCAGAAAGACTCGGTCGGAGCGGCGCGCGCCTATGAAGTGGTCCGCGGCACCGACGACATCCTGCAGGACTATCAGGCGCTTCTTGCGGCGCAGGGCGTGGATGTCGGCGTCAACGACATGGATTGGGCGGCTGTCCCGGCGGATCGAGTACTGGATACGCTGGCCATGTGGAATTTTGTCTTCGATGAAGTCGATTTTCTGGAGAAACTCGTAACCCTGGAAGCCGTCGAAGAGCTCAAGAGAGAAGGCCGGCACGGGTCATTCTGGAATTGCCACGGCCGCCCAGTAGTGGATGAAAAGCGGGATGCGTTCGAGAATCTGGATCTGCTCTACCAGTGGGGTGTGCGCTGGTCCCTGCTCACCCACGGCAGGGGGAACGAGTACTGCGGTGGTCAGGGAAGCGACCCAAAGATGGGACTGACGGCCCTGGGGCGAGCCATCGTGCGGCGGATGAACAAGCTCGGCATCATCGTGGATACATCCCACTGCTCGCCGCAGGCAGCCATCGACGTTGCCAGGACCTCGGACAAACCGGTCATTGCCAGCCACATCTGCTGCCGCGCCGTGGACCACGGACTGGGGATCTGGCGCAACTGCGATGATGAGGTGATGAAAGCCATCGTCGATGCCGGCGGGCTCATCGGCATCTGCTGCACCCCGACCCTCACCGGCGGGTACTCGATCGAGGCATTCATGCGCCACGTCGACCACGCCATCCAGCTGCTGGGCGCCGAAAACGTGGCCTGGTCCAGCGACTACGTCTCCATGTTGAGCTTCGCTCCGCGAGAGTGGATCGAGGCTCTAAAGCCCGACAACCTCAGGCCTTTTTGCGAAGCCCGTCCCCACGCCGGCCCCGGTCCCCACTTCAGGGCCTTTAAATACCGGGAGGCCTGGGACTTTCTGATGGAGCCCAACGCCCTGAGCACCTACGCCTGTCCCTACAACATCACGTTGGCTCTGGTTGTGCGCGGATACTCGGACGACGACGTGCGCAAGATCATCGGAGGCAACTTCATCCGCGTGGCGAATTCAATCCTGGGCGACTCCGTGCCCTTCTTTGACGATCAGTAGACGATCCACCGACAGATTGGCAATTCGATCCACGGTCCCTGAAGGCCAGCGCACTTCGACCGTGTCCACCCGCGTCCGTTCCCCCAGCCCAAAGTGGGCACGCATATCGTTCTGTGACAGATAACTCGACCCCGAACGAATCTCCCGCAGCTGCACCAGTGAGTCCACCCGGACCCGGACGCGGGCTCCGATGCCCAAACGATTGCTCTTTGTGCCCACCGTTTTTACCTGCAGCCAGTGGCGGTCATTGCCTCCATTGTTGCGCAGAAGATTGGGTGTATCGTCGATGTTGAACACGGCGATATCGATATCCCCATCGTTGTCGTAGTCGCCGAAAGCCGCCCCGCGACTCGATTGCACCAGGGCCAACCCTGGACCGGCCTGCTCGGTGACCTCTTCAAAGCGCCCGCCATCGTTGCGAAAGAGCTGGTTCGACTGCCGGTAGCGCTCTGCATGTCCCTCTACCGCATCCAGCTGCGGGTATATGTGACCGTTGGCAATGAACAGGTCCAGATCCCCAGTGGTCATAGTCGAAAAAGGAAGTCCCCCAGCCGAGGGTAGCAAACGTGGTTTTCCACAAACCGGTCGCGGGGGTGATGTCGTCGAAGTACTTGCCCTGGTTCGTGTACATGGTTGAATAGTCATTGGCAAAATTGGTGACGAAGAGATCGAAATCTCCATCATTGTCGTAGTCGCCCGCATCGACCCCCATGCCTGCCTGCGCTATCCCGTGCCATGAGCGCCCTGCGCTCATGCGTGCCCCCACCTCTTTAAAGGTGCCGTCCCCGTTGTTGCGGTAGAGAAAATTCTGATGGATGTCATTGGCTACGTAGATGTCCGGATCGCCGTCGTTGTCGTAATCCGTGAGACAAACCCCAAAGCCGTAGGAAGGAACCCAATCCTTCAGACCCGCCTGTTCGGTCACATCGGTGAAGGTGCCGTCCCCGTTGTTACGGTAGAAGACATCCGGATCACCTTTGAGCCCGCGAGGTCCTACCAGGACGTTTCCGACACCCATCCAGACCAAACTCCGCTCTGCCTTCAGGACCTCTTCTATGGGGTAGTTCACATAGTTGGCCACATAGAGATCCAGGTCGCCATCCCCGTCGTAATCCACAAACGTCGCGCCGGTGCCCCCGCCGTCGTCGCCGACTCCGGCCTTGTTCGTGACGTCTGCAAAACTACCATCACCCCGGTTACGGTAGAGCAGGTTCGAGCCGGTGTTGGTCACGTACAGGTCTGGGCGGCCATCGTTGTCGTAGTCGCCCACGATGGCGCCAACACCCCAACCCCGGTCCCCGACTCCGGCACGGGTCGTTACATCCTCAAAGCTTCCATCTCCTCGGTTGCGGTAGAGCACATTGGCTCCCCTCAGGGTCACCTTCCGGTCTTCGATCCTCCAGCCATTGACCACGTAGAGATCGAGATCGCCGTCGTCGTCGTAATCGAAGAACGCCCCTCCGGTGCCGCTGGCCTCCTGGATGTGGTTCTTTTCCAGGCTGCCGCAGTAGGTCACCACATCCAGGCCGGCCTGGGCTGCCACGTCCTCAAAGACGACCTCTGCCCACACCCTCTGCCCCAAAGCAGTCGAGAGGAGCACTGCTACCGCAATCACACACCAGACGTGCACCATTACTCTACCCTTCGACTCGTTCGATCCAGCTGTCAGTCGCCCTTTCCCCGGCTCAAAGCTCAAAACACGCACCAAGAGCCTTTTTTATATTAACAACGATATCGCTTTTTGGCTGGTCGAGAAGATGAGAACCTGATGTTCAGGAGGAAGCGCAGATAAAACGGTGGCTAATTGCCCTGCTGTTGAGCGGCGTGCACAGCGCCTCGGCATGGGCCCAGCACGCTGACTTCGAGGCGGCGCGGAGTCAGGTTGAGGTAGCAGTCCTGGAGGGCGACTTCACGCTTCGTTCTCAAGAGGATCTCGACGGGCTGATCGCTGCTGCTGGAGATAGGTCCTTTGCCATCGCGGGCAACCTGACAGTGGAGCACTCTCCTCTCACCACCCTTGCGGGTTTGAAGAATCTCACCAACGTCGGAAGCCTAGTCATCGACCGCAACGCCGCGCTGACCAGCCTGTCGGCGTTGAGCAACCTCACCCGCGTCCGTAGCCTGACCATTCGCTGGAATGGGTCTCTGACCAGCCTGGAAGGCCTGAACAACCTCACCCGCGTCGAGGGGTACATGGCAATCGCGAACAATGCTGCGCTGACGAGTCTGTCGGCGCTGAGTAACCTCACCCACGTCGGTGGAGACCTGAGAATCAGCGGCCATGCTGCACTGAGGCATCTGGCGGGTTTGAGCAACCTCACCCGCGTCCAGAGCCTGACTATTCGCTTCAATGGGTCTCTCGCCACCCTGGAAGGATTGGACAATATCAGCCACGTCGGAGGGGACCTGGTAGTCGAGTCCGGTGACGGTCTGGTGAATCTGGCCGCGTTGAGTAACCTCACCCGCGTTGAGGGGGATCTGGTCATCGACTTCAATCGTGCTCTGACCAGCCTGGAAGGCCTGAACAGCCTCACCCGCGTTGGGAGGGACCTGGTAGTTAAGAACAATGCGTCTCTGATTTCTCTGGAAGGTTTGCATAAGCTCACCCGCGTTGGGGGGGACCTGGCGGTCAGAATCAATCCTGCTTTGACCAACCTAGAAGGCCTGAATATTCTCAGCCGCGTCGGGGGAGATCTGGTAGTCAGGATCAATGCCGCGCTGACCTCGCTGGCGGCATTGAGTAGCCTCAATCACGTCGGTGGGGACCTGGTAGTCGGTCAAAACTCAGCTTTACCGACCGATTCAGCGCAGGCCCTTGCAGACAGGCTGACCGCAGGCGGCTTTACAGGTCAGGTCACAATCAGAAAAAATAGACCACAACAGGCCGAGTAATATTTGCTGTTACTGAAGTTCGCCTTCGCGACCATTTTATCGACGTGCGTCTCAAGATCACGCGCCCAAACTCGGTGAATCCACAAGCCTGCGCACAAAGAATTGCGAAAACGCTTGAAGGATCGTCGAGCTCCTTTTTGCGGCTGAAGGCCGATGACCGTAGCACCCACACGATCACCCTGACCGTGGACGACAGCAACTCTTCCCAAGAGACTCAGGCAAGCCGCATCGCTACGAGCACGTCCGCAGTCAGTTCCACAAGATCTTGGAGAAAGCCGGACTTGGACGCGTCCGGCTGCATGTCACCCGTCACCACCGCATCCTGAGCAATTGAGCGTCGCTAACATCTGACGTGCATCTGACAGAATGCAGACGAGCGAAGATCCATGAAATGGCTTTTCTCTCCGGTAGGGGAACACGTGCGTTTGCATTCCCTCCCTTTCATAAGTATATGTGATTAGTGGATTTGGAAAACGGTTGACAGTCGTCGGCATCTTTCTAAGTTCAAAGAAATCAAGCTCAAACAAGAGGTGTAGAGGAGTGGCGAAGAACCGATTTTTCAAAGGACACGGACTGGGCAACGACTATATCGCGGTGGATCCCGAGGAGCTGGAGTTTCGCCTCACACCCGGCAACATACGAAAGATCTGTGACCGCAACTGGGGCGTGGGAAGTGACGGGATACTGGCTCTCAACCGATCTCGGCGGGCGGATTTCGGACTGCGTATCTACAATCCCGATGGGAGCGAAGCTGAAAAGTCGGGAAACGGGCTACGCATTTTCGCACGTTTTCTGTTCGCAACCCGTCGGACCCGTCGCCGTCAATTCACCGTTGAAACCAAAGGTGGGATGGTGGCCGTGGATCTGCACCTCGACGGCGACGACGAGCCCAGTAGTGCGACAGTAGCCATGGGAACCGCATCGTTTGCCCCACCCGATCTACCTTGTGTACTCAGGGTTCCGGAGTTGATCGATCAACCGATCGAGGCAGGGGGCGAGAAGTTTCGTTTTACCGGTGTGAGCGTGGGCAATCCCCACTGCGTGATCTTTCGGCCAAAAGGAGCCGAATGGAGCAGGGACGAGTTGCTTAGGTTAGGACCGCAGCTGGAGAATCATCCTTACTTCCCGCGGCGAATCAACGTTCAGCTCGCGGTTCCCGTCGGTCCCAGATCGATCTTTATCCAGATCTGGGAGCGGGGGGCGGGTGAAACCCAGGCGTCCGGTTCCTCCTCCTGCGCCGCTGCCAGCGCTGCGGTCAGGCTCGGCCTCGTCCGCGGACCGGTGGCGGTAAAGTCCCCCGGAGGAACCCTGCAAATCGACCTCGACGACCAATACAGCCTGACGATGCAGGGGCCGGTCGCCGAAGTCGCCCGCGGAACGTTTAGCGGATCGTTCATAAATTCCATGCGTTGAGGATGCGGTTCGAAGGGGAAGCGCTTCGTGAGCAGCTGCACACCGCATGGGTCCGCAAGCTTGCTGTCTGGTGGCTCCATTACAACGAGGAGTACCTAGACGGCGCCCTCCGCCCGCCGCTCATCACGCTGAGCGGCGCCAGCTCCGAGTGGGGCCATTGGGAACTCCGGACCCGACGCTTGAGCATCTCCGCCCCCCATATCGAGCGAGAGCCATGGTTAGAGGTCATGGAGACGTTGCGCCACGAGATGGCGCACCAGTACGTGGACGAGTATCTGCGTCCGGCTGCCGAGAAACCACACGGTGCGACCTTCGCGGCGGCTTGCGGTAAGTTGCGCTGCGACCCTGATGGAGCGGGCCTTTCGAAGGCGAGGGCGCAGGACGAGCGCGTGCTCCGCGTGCTCAAGAAGATTCTGTCACTCACCTCCAGCCCGAACGAACACGAAGCAGAGAGTGCCGTAAAAAAGGCGCAGCTGCTTCTGCTCCAGTACAACATCGACATGGTCGAGCTGGACCGGGATCGGAACTTCGCGGTCCGCTGTCTCGGCCCGATCAAGGGACGTCGATCCTCCTTCGAACTATGGATGGCGATGATTCTGCACGAGTTCTTTTTCGTCGAGGTGTTGTGGGCAAAAACCTACGACGCGGCGCGGGACAAGAGTGGAACCGTGCTGCAGGTGTACGGCACGCCTACCAATCTCGAAATGGCGGCCTATGTCTATGCATACCTAAGCCAGCTCGTCGAACGACTATGGCAACAGTATCGGTGTGATCAGCAACTGAACGGCAACAGGGAGCGTCAAAGATATTATGCTGGGGTGCTGGAAGGGTTCTATCACAAGCTGGTCGAGCAGGGCCAGAAAAGGTGTGGGGAGCAGGCTCTGGTTTGGCAAGGTGATGATCGACTCAAGCAGTTCTATCGCCACATCAATCCCCGAGTAGTCACCAGCTATGGACGCGGCGTCCGCTCGAGTGCCGCTTATTCCGACGGCTTGAGCGCCGGACGCGAAGTGGAAATACGAAGACCGATAGCAGCTGACACAAAACCGTTCGGCGGTTTTCTCAAACAGAAGTAGCATCTTGCGGAAAAGCGCACAACCCGCGATCCCCTCTGTTCCTCCCATCGCACTCCTAGTCATGGCGAGCCTGCTCTTCGTCGAGACCGCCGCCGGTCAGTTCTATCATTTCGGCAAGAACAAGGTGCAGTACGCCCACTTCGACTGGCTCGAGATGCAGACGGAGCATTTCGATATCTACTTCTACGAGTCGGAAGTTGAGCTGGCGGGATATGCCGCCCAGATGGCGGAGTCTGGTTACGTGGAGCTGGAACGCCGGCTGGGCCACACGGTGCAACGCCGGATTCCGCTAATACTCTATTCCTCCCACATATACTTCGAACAAACCAATGTCATTCCCAATCTCCTTCCGGAGGGGGTGGCCGGGTTTACCGAGTTCTTGAAGGGCAGGGTGGCGCTGCCATTGAGCGGTTCGTTCCCGGAATTTGAGAGGGTCCTGCACCACGAACTGGTTCACGTGTTCACCTTCGACAAGATCCAACAGGTGAGTCGGCGACACGGTATTTCCGACTTCTGGCCTGCCCCGTTGTGGTTCTCCGAAGGTCTTGCCGAGTACTGGTCTGGCTCGTGGAACAGCTACGGGGAAATGATCGTCAGAGACGCGCTTTTCTCCCGCCGCCTGGCTCCGCTGCAGAGTATCCACCTCATCCACGGCACCTTTCAGCTTTACAAGCAGGGGGAGTCGATCTGTGCCTATATGGCCGAGGCGTACGGAGAAGACATTTTCAATCGCCTGCTGGAGAACTGGTGGCGCGACGAGAGCTTCGCCGAGGTCTTCGAGCTGACCACCGGAGATCCTCTGAGCAAATTGGACGAGGATTGGCGCTATCGTACCGAGAAGAAGTACCTGCCGGCGATTGCCTCCAGCGATCCACCGAGCCAAACGGGGACTTCGATCACCCGCAACGGGTTTAACGTCAAACCGCAGATCGTCGGGCGCGACGAAGAGAACCTCCGCCTCGTCTTCTTCAGGAATCATCAAGGGGCCACGGAAATCGCGTCGGTCTCCATGGACGGGAGCGAGCCGCAAGTTGTGGTCGAAGGAGAACGCTCGGCAGAATTCGAGGCGCTGCATCCTCTCGCTACCAAACCAGCGGTATCCGCCGATGGCAACTTGCTGGCCTTTTCAGCGAAGAGCGGCGGACGAGACCGGCTCTACATATGGGATCTCACTAGCCGGAGACAGATCAAGAGCCTGGTATTCGACGGCGTCATTTCCATAACCTCTCCGACCTGGTCGCCGACGGCAGATAGGATCGTTTTTTCCGGCGCCAGGGAAGGGGGGAATACCGATCTCTTCCTCGTGCATGTCGAAAACGGAGAATGCTCTGATCTTACCGACGATATCTTCCATGATCGGGATCCGGACTGGTCTCCCGACGGCAGGTGGATCGCCTTCAGCTCCGACCGCTGGTCCGGGGGACGGGAAGGTCTGTACAACCTGTTCGAATACGACTTCGAGACGCGCGAGGTCCGCAATCTTACAAGCGGTTCCCAAAACGATCTGTCTCCAGACTGGTCCGCGGACGGCGCACGGCTGGTCTTCAGCTCTGACCGGGACGGAGCGTTCAACCTCTACTCTCTGGATCTGAGCGCGTCGCCAAGCAAGGATAAGTTCATTGCCCAACGGCTGACCCGCACCCTCACCGGGCTCTTCGACCCCGTGTGGTCTCCCGACGGGAACAGCGTTTTTTTCTCAGGGTTTGAAAGCGGACGTTTCCACATCTATCGGCAGGAGGTCGCTGCCAATGATAGCACCCCCTCTGATACACAGCCTTCCCTCGATCCTGAACCCTGGAGATTGGAGTCACTGAGCGCCGGCGGTCTTCTGGCCAGAGAGTACAAGAGGAGACTGTCCCTCGACATCGCCCAAAGTCAGATCGCGCAGGATCCGGAGTTCGGCACCTCCGGGGGTATCCAGCTGGGCATGAGCGACGTTCTGGGGAACGACCGGTTTTTCCTGATCGTTTCCCACATTTCTGGCAACAGCGATCTGTTCAGTGGTATGAATCTGGCGTTGGGCCGCCAGCATTTGGGTCGGCAGGTCAATATAACATGGAGTCTCTTTCGTTTGAATGACCGTTTCAGCAGCAATTTCGGGCGGTTCGTGCGGGAGAAGAGGGTCGGCGGCAATCTGGAGATCAGCTATCCCTTCACCAAATTCGATCGTCTGGATACCCGATTGTCACTGCGGCACGCCGATATAGATCGCAACTTCGAAGGACGGCCGCTGAAGGGTTGGTTGGCGACCAACTTTATCAGCTTCACACACGACAGCAGCTTCTGGATACCGACAGGCCCCCTCGGAGGGACGAGATACAGCGCCGGCTTAGCGCAAACGGTGGACTTCAAGAGTTCCAGACGATTCAACGTCACCCTTTTCGGGGATCTCAGACACTATCTACGTTTTTCCCGCACCAGCGCTCTGGCGCTGCGGCTGATGGCCCGCCGCAGCAATGGTGACGTCCCCGAACTGTTCTCGATGGGCGGCAGCTGGACGCTTCGCGGGTACGGCTGGAGATCGTTGTGGGGCAGCAAGCTGCTGCTGTCCAATGCAGAATTGCGTTTTCCATTGCTGCATCGTCTCCGTCTCGACCTTCCGATAGGAGGTATGGAACTAAGTGCTTTGCGAGGCGCGCTGTTTGTCGACGCCGGGAACGCCTGGTCAGCCGAGTTCGACGAATTCAAAGGCAGTATTGGTGCCGGCACTCGAGTTGCGTTAGGGGGTGTGTTCGTTCTGCGCCTCGACGCCTCTCGGAGAACCGATTTCATGTCGGTCGAGAACGACACACAGTGGGATTTCTTCTTCGGCTGGGACTACTAACCGCACCGGAGTGTTCATGGCGTCAATACTGTCGCTCGTTTTGTGCATATGGCTTGCTGGCTGCGGGGAACGAGCGTTCCGAATGGCGACCGAGTCGGGGGTTGCCCTCGCCGCGGGCGGTTTTGCGGGAAGGGACGGTGCGGATCCTCCGTTGCAGCTGGCCTGGACTGCGAAGCTGGATGGCGCTCCACTGGGTGGAGCGATGCTCCACGGCAACACCTTGCTGCAACTCACCACCGAACCCTCCCTGTTCGCCTTCGACCAAAGAACGGGCGAGTTGCGCGGACGACGCCCATACGACCTTCCTTGCTGCGCGGCACCGGTCGTGGCCGACTCCGTCTTCATCCTCTCTCAGTTGGGCGGCAAACCAAAGCTTCAAGCGCATCATGCAATAAGTGGAAAGCGTCTCTGGTCTAGGAGGTTGAACAGCTGTCTTTCCCCCAGCGTCCGTGGCGACACCGTACTCGCAGGCGAGGACGAGGGCATCTTGTGGTCTCTGCGGCTCGGCGACGGAGCTGAACTGTGGCGTGCCGAGGTTGGCGCTCGGTTGCGAACAGCACCCGTGCCAGGTAATGGTATAACATTCGTCGGTACGGAGTCCGGCGTGGTGGCGATCGATTCGGGAAACGGCGCGGTGCTCTGGAGGCATCGATTGGATGCCGGTGCCCGATCCCGCCCGGTCACAGGGGATACGATAGTGTTCGTTGCCAGTGGTCAGGGGCAGATCGCCGCCCTGACAACCGGTGGAGTGTTGGTTTGGCAGCAACGTATCGACGGGATGCCCACGCGCTCCATGGCCCTGAGCAGAGGTTACTTGATCGTTGGATCCTCCGATCGCGGAGTCTACGGCCTCGATGCTTCCACTGGTGCCATTAAATGGAGGTTCGAGAGCAAGGGTGTGTTTACCGGCGGCCCGACGGCGACAGACCGGACCGTCTATTGTGCCGGTTCGGACTATCATATATATGGGCTGGAAATCGAGTCCGGTAGAGTGGTATGGGAGTACAAATTGGATGGTCCGGCCGTCATGCCGGTTCTGGTCGGCCGTGAGATCGTCAGCGTTGCCAGCGAGAAAAATACTCTCTATGGATTCACCAAGCAGTAGCGTGCGGCTGGTCTGCGCCGCCCTCGCCCTCATCGTGGGCGCCTCGCAATCCGGCGCAGATTCAATAAACCTCTCACACGCTTTTCCCCGCGTCGACGTCGCGGCCCCTCTTGTCATACACACTCTTGACGCAAAAGCGGGCGACCGCAGCACCCGGGAGGGAGATCGACGCCGCGTCGGTAGGCTTTACGCCTCCGCCTTCCTTGCGGTTGGATCGGGATTGGTGGCGTATTGGAGCAAACGCGAGGCCGACGAAGCGTATGAGGCGTACCTGGCTGCGGCCAGTGTGCAGCGCCAACGAAAGCTGTTTCAACGGGCGGAGCGGTACGATCGGATTGCAGGAGCCGCATTCCTCGGGATGGAGGCCGGTCTTGCGATCACCATTTACTTCGCCGTATTCGTTCCGGAGGACAAAAGCCCTTGATCAGAGTTCTCGTTGGTCTCCCCCTCCTCCTGGCCGCTATCCTCGGTTGGCACGGGTGCTCTGATCGGAAGCATCGAAATCCTCTAGATCCGGAGACCTTGAACCCAGCCTTGGTCTCAGCTCCACTGGAGGCCATTGCCGGCGATCGGCAGGTAACACTCAGATGGGACTACAGCCGTTTCGGAGATGTCTCTGGCGTCCGCTTGTACCGTCGGATCGCCTTTGAAGAATTTCTCCTTCATGCCGCCTCGCCCTTGGGGGTGGCCGAATCCGCTTTTGTCGATTCACACTTGGTTAACGAGATTACCTATGAGTACCAGCTGGCGCTGTTGGTCGATGGCGAAGACGAGCTGTTTGTCGGGAATGGTCGTCCGACCGTCTCCGGAGCCGAGGTTCGC
Organism: Candidatus Latescibacterota bacterium; assembly: GCA_965217095.1. GTDB lineage: Bacteria > Latescibacterota > UBA2968 > UBA8231 > UBA8231 > CAYNZV01. Next base: position 1,642,594 of record OZ244235.1, on the reverse strand, counting down.
CGGGCAACACCGGGGGAGGAGTTCACCTGGATCGGGGATCCGGCGAGCGGTCTCGTTTGGCGGATCAGTCCGGATGGCCGCGATGCCCTGTTTGCTCAGGGGCGCTTTCCCTTTATTGATGCATTGGATGTCGACCACCTGGACGGCAGCTGCTGGTTGAGCGCCGGACGCGCAGGACTGTTTCGGATCGATCCCTCCGGTGAGGTGCAGACCCTGTCGGCGCCTCTTGTCCGGCCCGACGTTCTCGCCCTGGATTCGGCAAGCGGAGTCGGCTGGGTCGTCGATCGGGCGACGCTCGACGTATTCTGGTTTTCGCTGGATGAGCCAGGGGACGGCTCTCTCATCGTCAATGGCGTTGATGCACGCTTTAGCGATCCGGCGGTATTGGCTGCGGCCGATGGCGGGTGTTGGATTCTCGATCGCGAGGAGGGGAGGGTGCTGCGCTACGCGCGGGCCGACAAGAGCCGATCGGAGTGGTCCGATTTGGAGGATCCCCTAGCGCTTGCTGCGACTAGCTACGAAACTGCGTGGCTCTTGGACGGCGGTGGTAGCCGGCTGCTGCGGCTAACCGGCGACGGTGAAACATCTGATGTCGCACTGCCGTTTGCTACGGCAGTGGCACTGGATGTGGATCGGACAACAGGAGAATGCTGGGTGGCCGGCAATACTGATTTAACTGCTTTTGCGAACGACGGAAGCATGGTTTTTCATCAGAAACTCGTGGATGGTGCGGTTGGTATTGCCGTGGATGAAACCCATGAACGGGTATGGATCGTCTCCAGTATAGGGCTCTGGAAGGTCAGCATGGACGGGGAGATCCTGTCTCGACTGAGCGGATTTTCCTCCGCCCGCCATATCGCAGTGCATCCGCGGAACAGCGAGAGGAACTGAATGGCATCGACGGTAACGAGCATGACCGGGTACGGCAGCGGCCTCGCTGAAGGTGCGGAGGTATCTGTGCGGGTGGAGCTGCGTTCGGTAAACAGCAGGTTCTGTGATGTTCAGGTACGGTGCCCGCAAGTGCTGCAAGAGTTCGAACGAGGAGTGAAAGAGCGGATTCAGAAACGCATCGGCCGCGGAAAGATCAACTCCACCATCGATCTGCAGGACGAGCGCGGCGGGGCCCAGTTGCCGCAACTGGATGAGGAAGTAGCGCGCAACTATATCGCTCAGCTGCAGAAGCTCCAGGTCCTGGGTGCCGTGGATGGCGAGGTTGAGCTGCAGCACGTGAGCGGTTTGCCGGGGTTATTCAAGACCGCAGCCGAATCCCTGCCCGCCGATTTGGAAGCACTGGTAACGAAGGCGGTTGACGGCGCGCTCGACGCCCTTATCGCCATGCGTTCCGAAGAGGGCGTAGCGCTGACACGCGACTTGAGAGATCGAATCGCCACTCTCGATCGCAATCTAGGTGAGATTCGTGCAGCGGCAGCAACAACGCGCGACCAGGTCGAGAGCCGCTTGAGGGAACGGCTGGACCTCTTGCTGCGGCCCGGAGAGGTCGATGAGAATCGACTGGCAATGGAGGTCGTATTGGTGGCCGAGCGCTCGGATATTACAGAGGAAATCGTGCGGTTCGAGAGCCACAACCAACAATTTCTGGCCACGCTGGATAATGGGGGCGAGGTCGGCCGGAGGTTGAACTTCCTGCTCCAGGAAATAAATAGGGAAGCGAACACGATCAGTTCCAAGAGCAGCGACATCGGGGTTACTCACCTGGTAGTGGAGATCAAGGAGGAGGTTGAGCGCCTGCGGGAGCAGGTGCAAAACCTGGCATGACGACAAGTGATGTACAGATGATCACCGTCAGCGGTCTTCCAGGAAGCGGCACCAGTACCCTCTGTCGCGAACTCGAAGCGCGTCTGCAATGGAATCTCATGAATACGGGAGATGTATTCCGGCAGATGGCGGAGCAAATGGGAATTTCGTTGCAGGAGTTAGGTCGGCGGGCAGAATCGAACGATGAGATCGACCGGGAATTGGACCAGCGCATGATTAGAGGCGCACAGAGATTCGACGGGGTTATCTTGGAGGGTCGGGTTACAGGATGGATGGCATTGCGGCATCGGCTGTCCGCCTACCGGGTTTGGGTGGATGCGCCACGGGAGGTGCGGGCCAGCAGGGTCGCCGAGCGGGAGGAGAAGGCGTTGGATCTGGCCACCCGAGAGATGGTTGCGCGGGAGCAGTCCGAAGCGACTCGTTATGAAACGGCATACCAGATCGATCTGGCGGATCTGTCCATCTATCATCTGGTTATCGACAGCGGGCGGCATGACCCATCCGAATGCGCCGACCAGATTCAGGCGGGAATCGGTTCCCGGAGCTCCAATGGCACTTGACGGGAAGAAGATCCTGGTCGGGATAAGCGGCGGGATTGCGGCTTACAAAACCCAGGTTCTCATCCGCATGTTTACCGCCGGGGGTTCCCATGTGCGCGTAGTGATGACTCCGGCCGCGCAACAGTTCGTCACTCGAACGACCCTCGAGGCTCTCAGCGGACACCGGGTTTATCTGGATACCTTCGAGCCATCAGACGAGTTTCCAGTTCTTCACGTCGGTCTCGCCGACTGGGCTGACCTGTTGCTGATCGCCCCCGCCACAGCTCATACCATCGCCAAGCTGGCCCAGGGTCAGGCTGATGATCTTCTTGCGGCCGTGGCGTTGAGCACCCGGGCGCCACTCATGCTCGCCCCCGCCATGGAGCAGAACATGCTCGAGCACCCGGCGGTGATGGAGAACCTGGAGTCACTGCGCCGGCGTGGAGCCCAGACGTTCGAACCCGGGTTCGGTGCGCTGGCATCCGGCAAGACGGGGAAAGGCCGCATGGCCGAACCGGAGGATATATGTGCTCAGGTAACCAGTTTGTGGGAACGTCAGACCGATCTCAAGGGGCGCAAGCTGCTGGTCACGGCCGGACCCACGGTCGAGGATATCGATCCCGTGCGTTTTATTTCCAACCGTTCCAGCGGCAAGATGGGGTACGCCATTGCCCGAGAGGCGGTCAACCGGGGTGCGGACGTGTGGCTCGTAACCGGTCCCACATCCCTCATGCTGCCTCCCGGAGTCAAATCGCGCCCGGTGCGTTCTGCCGCGGAGATGCTCGCTGCGAGTGAGGTGTTGTTTCCGGAGATGGACATGGCCATCATGGCGGCTGCGGTGGCAGATTTCCGCGTGCGGGAGTTGTCGAAGCAGAAGTTACGTCGGCGGGGTGATCCGCTGACCCTAGAATTGGTGGAGAATACAGACATCGCTGCCCATCTGGGTCGACGCAAGGAGCGTCAGGTGCTCGTTGGTTTTGCCATGGAAACGGATGGGGGCGTGGCCAGAGCCCGACGCAAGATGGATGAGAAAAACTGCGACTTGATGATTCTGAACAATCTCCTCGATGAGGGTGCGGGGTTCGAGGTAGATACGAACATCGTCACCATCATAGACGGTGACGAGGAGACCTGCTCGCTGCCCAAGCTCAGTAAGCTGGAGGTGGCCAATAAGATCCTAGATCGCGCACAGGCGTTGCTTCCGCCGGACAATCGACCTTGAACGAGACCACGAAACATGACGAGTTTTCCCAGGTTTGCCGCGTCCTAGGCGATCTGCAGGCCTACGAAGGCGAGCAGTTTATTCTGCCCGCCAGTATGGTGCCCCCGGCGCAGGTGGATCCGGTGGCGAGAAAGTCTGAAGTGTCTGCCCGCCTAGAGGCGTATCGCCTCGAGATCTGCGAATGTCAGAACTGTCCATTGGGCCAGACGCGCGGGAACTTCGTTTTCGGAAGCGGAAGCGCCGACGCCGGCATCATGTTTATCGGGGAAGCGCCAGGAGCCGATGAGGATCGACAAGGGTTACCGTTCGTGGGCAAGGCGGGGCAATTGCTGACGAAGATTATCGAAGCTATGGGACTGCGCCGCGAGCAGGTCTACATCTGCAATGTCTTGAAATGCCGGCCGCCGGGGAACCGCGATCCCAACCCTGAAGAGATCACCGCCTGCGAGCCGTATCTCAAGCGACAGATCGAGATCGTGCAACCGAGGATCATTTGTACCCTGGGTAGGATCTCCACCCAGGCGCTCCTCAAGACCGGGGCCCCGATGCGTTCATTGCGCGGCATGTTGCACGAATATGAAGGTATACCTCTCATCGCTACCTATCATCCGGCAGCGCTGCTGCGCAACCCTCAGTGGAAACGGGGCGCTTGGGAGGACATGAAATGGCTCCGACGGGAATACGACGGCGTCCAGCTTTGAGCCGGCACGTCGCCTGTCTCCTGCAGCCATCGGTGCCGGCTCACACGGGATCAAACCGGGTTTTAACCATGAAGGACGCAGCATGAATCGGGGAGCACCAGGGAACGGCCGAGACGTAGAACGCATGCCGCCACAGGCGGTAGAGATAGAGCGTGCCGTTCTTGGAGCGATGATGATCGATTCCCGTGCCATCGGCCGGGGTATAGAGCTGCTCGACTCGAGTTGTTTTTACCACATCCCGCACGGCCAGATTTACGCGGCAATGTTGCGTATGTACGAACGCAACGAGGCGGTGGACCAACTCACCCTCGCCGAAGAGCTGCGGCGAGAGAATCAGTTGGAGAAGGTGGGGGGCGTCGTCTACCTGGCCTCCCTGGCGACCGAGGTGAGCTCCAGCGCAAACATCGATTACCATGCACGTATCGTTCTTGAGAAGGCGCTGGGAAGGAAATTGATAGAAACATCGGCCCAGGTTTCGGCGAAGGCGTACGAAGGGTCCACCGACGTGCAGGAGCTCATCAGTTGGGCCGAGCAAAATATCTTTGCCCTCACCGAGCGTGGGCTGAACGATGGATTCGAGCGTTTGGAAACGGTGCTGGGAAGCACCTTGGAACAGATAGAGAACGCTCACCGACAATACAGTATCGTCTCTGGCGTAGAGACCGGATTCGCCGAGCTCAACGAGATAACCTCCGGATTTCAAAATGGGGACCTGTTGATTCTGGCGGCTCGACCCAGCGTGGGAAAGACCGCTCTAGCTCTATGTCTGGCCAGAAATGCCGCCGTGGAGGCCGGAGTTCCGGTGGGAATCTTCAGTCTCGAGATGTCCAAGATGCAGCTAGCCCAAAGGCTCCTGTGCATCGAAACTCGGTTGGACCTCCACAAATTGCGGACGGGCAGATTGCGGGAGGAAGACTGGCTCAATCTTACCCACCACGTGGGCAAGCTCGCTCAAGCCCAGATCTTCGTCGACGATTCGCCGGGCATTACCGTCCTCGAGGCGCGGGCCAAGGCACGCCGGCTCAAACGTGACTACGGTGTCGGGATGATCATCATAGATTACCTCCAATTGATGAGCAGCCACACTCAGGTGAACAGCCGGGAGCAGGAGATTTCCCAGATCTCAAGGGGTCTCAAGGGGTTAGCGAAGGAACTTGATGTGCCGGTGCTGGCTCTGTCCCAGCTGTCGAGGGCGGTCGAAAGCCGTACCGATCGACGCCCGCAGCTCTCCGATCTGCGCGAAAGCGGTTCGCTGGAGCAGGATGCTGACGTGGTAATGTTCATCTATCGCCCCGAAGTCTACGGACTGCGGTCCGCTGAAGGTGGCAGCCTGGAGGGGCATGCGGAGGTCATTATCGGGAAACAGCGAAACGGGCCGACAGGCTCGATGCATCTGATGTGGAACCCGGAAAGTGCAAGCTTCGAAAACATGGCGCCGGAGTTTCGCATCGAGCAGGAAGAAGAGTTCTAGGGGCAATGGCCGACCCCACGGAATTCCGCGATTTAAGCGCGCTGGCCAACGATGAAGTTGAATTAAGGCGACAGATCCAGAAAGACGGTTTCGGTCTTTTCCGTGGCCTCATTCCGGTCGAGCCAATTCTTGAGATGCGGCGGACGATCCTCGAGCAGTTCGAAGGTCGGGGTTGGATTCTCGACGGCAGCGAGCTCATGGACGGCATCATCGATCCTTGCATCCACGAGGTCGAATGTTACGCCTCCAACGGCGTCGACAAACAGGCGTATCAGGATCTCTACCGGATTGAGGCATTCCACCGCCTTGCACACCACCCCGCCATCGTCGGCCTGTTCGCAAAACTGTTCGGCGGATCCGTATTCGTGCACCCGCGCAACATCGCGCGCTTGATGGCACCTCACAAGGATGCGCCTCCAACCCCCGCCCACCAGGATTTCATCTATGTGCAGGGATCCCAGTCTACCTACACCTGTTGGTTTCCCCTTGGAGATTGCCCGCGGGAGCTCGGTGGGTTAACCATCCTGTCCGGTACCCACAATCGCGACATCCTGAAGGTGCGCGATGCCGACGGTGCAGGTCATCGCACCGTGGTCCTGGATGACTGCGAGGAAAGCTGGGTGGAGGGGGACCTGCAGGCGGGAGATGCCATCATCTTCCACAGCAAAGCCGTGCACCGGTCTTTACCGAACCTGACCGAGAACCGGATTAGACTTTCGGTGGATTTCAGATATCAGCCGCTTTCCGTGCCCGCCGTCGACAGCACATCCCTCTTGCCTCACGTGGGCATGCTGACCTGGGATCAGGTCTATGAGGCCTGGGGGGACAGCGACCTAAAGTATTATTGGCGGCAACTGGATCTGGAGGTCAGCGAATTGGACTGGTCACTGCTCGATACCTCCAAAACCTAATTCGTCGTCCCCACACTGTGCAGGAACCGCATACAGGATCGGGCCGATTTCGCCAGATCGGGGGAACGGTAATCCTTCACCGACGCGAAACGGCGGTACTTCACGGTGTTTAGGGCTTCCAGCACAGCGCGGAAATCCACGTGACCGCTGCCCAACAAGGCCCCATTGCTCTCGCAGAGATGCACGTGACAGAGCTCGTCACTGCAATCCAGGATCGGTTGTACGACCGATTTCTCCTCGATGTTCATGTGGATCGTATCCACCATGGGATGCACCGCGGCACAGCCCACGTCATTGATCAACCCGCGCACCTCGGCAACCGAGTGGTTGAAGCCGACCTGCAGGTGATTGATCGGTTCGATCACGACTTCTACTCCCAGTTCGATCGCGCGTGTTCCAACCTCGCGCAAACACTCGACGATTCGCTTGTTTGCGGTTTGCGTGTTGCTTTCATCGCTGCGCTGCCCTTGCAGCAATCCAACGACGATGATCGCCCCGAACCGGGCGGCCGTTTCCAAGCATTCGAACAGGTGCTCAACGGCTTGACGGCGCGCGCCGAGGTCCTTCGAGGCCATGCAGCAGTCGCTGCTGTAGACCGCTCCGGTAAGAAAGGAAGGGATGACCAGGCTCAGATCTCGAAGCCAGGACTCCAGCGTTGCCAGATCGACGACTGTTGGCTGAACCAGGTTCAACTCCACTCCTTCGTAACCGCACTCGGCGATCTGTTCCAGATTCGCGCGCAGTCGTTCCGGCTCCTGAGTGGAGAGCGGTTCGAAAATCATGTAGCTGTATTTGGTCATCTGATCTCCTTTGTCGGATGTAGGATAATGAAAAAACAGGCTGGACATGCGCGCAACGTCAGATAGCGTCTCCCGGCCACCTACCTTAATTTATCCTCTTTCGTTCGGGGTGCGACATCCACTATGACTGGTTATGCGATTCCCGCCCGTGCGGCGCGGGTGGATCTGCGATTCAAGAATTCGAGATTCATAGGAGTCGCCGATCGCGCCGGCAGCGTCGATGAAGCTCAGGCGTTTCTCCACCGGACGCGGGAGCAGTTTCCGGATGCTTCGCATCATGTCTACGCTTTCGCGGTCGGTCACGGCTCCACCGTTACCCACGGGATGAGCGATAACGGCGAGCCGTCGGGTACCGCAGGCCGTCCGGTCCTGGCCGTTCTTGCCGGAAGCAATATCGGGGACGTGGCGGTTGTGGTGGTTCGCTATTTCGGCGGCACCAAGCTCGGAACCGGAGGTTTGGTCCGAGCCTACACCGAGACAGCGCAAGAAGTGCTTGCCGCGCTGCCGACCGAACGCAAGGTGAGCCGCGTGGCGGTGGATATCGCGGTTCCGTACGCGTATCTCGAGCTCTGCAAATCGACGATCGTGGAGGCGGGACTAATAGACAAGGAGATCTACGGAGCCGACGTGCAGTTGCGAGCCCAGGTCGAGGAGCACCGATTGGAGGAAACGCGCCAGCAACTGCTGGATCTTTCCTCGGGACGGATTCGCATGACCGACATCGTCGAAGAGAGCAAGGATGAGCGCTAAGCCGGAAGTGATCATCACTGGATTCGCCGACGAGGGTCCTGCGGATAAACGTGCGGAGAGCCAGCTCACTATGCTCACGGCGCTCGGATTATCGTTCTATAGCCTGCGCTTCGTCGACATGGGTGACGGTGTCAAAAACGCCATGACCTTGAGCAAAGGGGAAATCCGTCGATTGAAACGCCTGCACGGCGACTTCGGGGTCCAGGTCTCCTCCCTGGGGTCTCCTATCGGCAAGGTTAAGCTGCGCGATGTCGAGGATGGCACAAGCAACACCTACGTACCGTTCTCGACCTATCTACGCCGGGATGTAGAACGTGCAGTATCGCTGTCGACCGAACTAGAGACCCGCTGTATCCGCGGATTTTCGTTCTACCATCCGCGGGGAACCGATCCTGCCGCTTTTGTCGATGAGGCTGCCGATCGCCTGTGTCAGATCGTCGACCGGTGCGCTACCGCCGGCCTGCTGTTCGGACTTGAGGTGGAAGCCAACCTGATCGGGCAAGATGGTCATCTCCTGCGCGCGCTGCAGCGGCGTGTGAGCAGCCAAAATCTCTATCTCATTTTCGACGGAGGGAATCTTGCCAGTCAAAATTTCCCCGCCGAACGGACCTTCGCGGAGTATTCGGCGATGAAGAGCGGGGTCGGCTGGATGCATATCAAAGACTACCGCATCGATCCTGCATTGAAGTGGGATGGGCATGTGGATGAAGAGCGTCTGAAGAATTTCGTGCCCGCCGACGAGGGAGATTCGGGACATGAGAACATTCTGCGGGATTTCCGCGGTCGCATACCGGCGTTGTCCCGCAAGCTGCGACGGCAGGGGGTGCCGGGGGTCTTTCTCGATCTGGAACCGCATCTTCGTGGCGGAGGGCAGTTCGGTGGGAATAGTGGCGTGGACGGATTCGGAGTTGCCTTGAGAGCCCTGACGCGGCTACTGGACTATGTCGACATCGGCTATCGATTGACCGGTTACCCGGATATGGGCAGATGATGGACGGGCCTGGCGCCATCACCAAACTAGGCGCAACGGCAGCGGGTTGAAATGACGAGGCCAAACGGTTACGCCCGATTGCTCGAATCCATGTCCGAGTTGGCGGATATCGCCCATGCGCAAGCGTTGTTGGGCTGGGATCAGGAAACCAACATGCCTCCCAAGGGCGCGCGCTTGCGCGCCCGTAGTCTCGGCACACTCGCCGGTATCTATCACGACAAACTCACTACGCAGCAACTCGTTGATCTGGTAGAGGATCTTCAGCAGGCAGGTCTGACGGGCGACGAAGCGGTAAATCTGCGAGAGCTGGATCGCGAGCAGGCTCGAGCCCGCAAAATGCCGCGGGAACTCGTAGTCGAGCTCAGCGAAACGGCTTCGCTGGGTCACGAGGCGTGGGTCCAGGCGCGCGCGGACGACAACTTCGCCCACTACCAGCCCTGGCTGGAAAAGATGCTCAACCTGAAGCAGCAGGTGGCCGACATCGTCGGCTTCGAGGGATCGATCTACAACGCCTTCCTGGATGAGTACGAACCGTACGCGACGGCGGAGGAGATAGGTCCGGTGTTCGCAGAACTCCGTCGGCACCTGGTGCGGATGGTGGAGCAGATCGCCGCTGTGGACCGTCCCCGGTTGCAAGCGCTCGAAAGTCCATTTCCGGTGGCGCTACAGGAACAATTCGGGCGCCGCATCATGGAGGAAATGGGATTCGACGTCGAAGCTGGGCGCCTCGACATATCGGTGCATCCCTTTTGCAGCGGGATCGGTCCGGAAGACGTGAGGCTCACCACCAGATACGAAGAAAACGGAATTACCGAATCCCTCTTCGGAATCATCCACGAAACGGGACATGGCCTTTACGAGCAGGGTCTTCCCGCCGAGTTGAGCACCCTGCCGGCCGGAAAGGCGGTTTCGCTGGGTATACACGAATCCCAGTCGCGCTTATGGGAGAACATGATCGGCCGCAGCCGGCGGTTCTGGTCGCACTATCTGCCGGCCTTGAAAGAGATCTTTCCCGCGCAGTTGGATGGGATCGATCTGGACGCCTTCTATGGAGCGATCAACAGGGTTGAACCATCCCTCATACGGGTCGAAGCGGACGAGGTGACCTACAATCTCCATATCCTGCTGCGCTTCGAGCTTGAGCGCGAGCTACTGGCGGGCGAGCTGCCCGTCGCCGAGCTGCCAGAAGCCTGGAATCAACGCATGGAGGACTATCTGGGAATCCGACCTCCCAACGATGCCCAGGGGGTTTTGCAAGACGTCCACTGGTCCCTCGGTCTGTTCGGGTACTTTCCCACCTACACCCTGGGCAATCTTTACGGCGCTCAGCTGTACGACAGCGCTGTCCGCGATATTCCCGATCTAGAAATGCAGATCTCCAGGGGAGAGCTTTTGCCGCTGAAATCATGGCTGAACGCAAAGGTCCACCAACGGGGTTCCCGTCTGCAAGCGGGGGAGTTAGTGCGGGAGGTCACGGGAAAGGGACTCGAAATCGGGCCGTTCGTGGCTTACCTGAAGGAAAAATTCGGCCGTCTGTACGACCTCGATCCTTAGCTCGGAGCTGCCGGCTTCAGTCGACCGGCCTTCGGTGCCCCGGCTCGATCTGCTTCAGCACAAAATGGTCCAGCGCGATGTCCAGCGGACCCCCATACTTCAGTGCCACCCAGACATCCCCGGGTCGGAAGACCGAGAAAGCCAACTGGTATTTGTCCGCCCCTAAGACCGGTATAGCCATCCACCAGGGAGGTTGGATCGTTTCGATAAGCGGCATCACGGGTCTGCCCTGTTCCGCCACCGAAACTAGGTCACGTTTCGATCCGAACCAGGATCGGATCCGATCTTCGATCGCTCCTCCCACTGATTCTGACTCCTCCAGGAAAACCGCCATAGCGATAGGTGAAGAGGCTCGATCTACCAGGGTTTGCGCGGTCATTCCGCTCAACTCTGCGGTCACGGCATAACCGCCAGGCTGCAGGTTGGGAAATCTTGCCACAAGTGCCAGCGGTATCTCCGTCGAGGGGCGAACGCCGCCCTCGGCGCGACGAATCTCGCGGCTCCGGAGGTGCGCGAATCCGGGGGAATGAAGCAACCGGGCGCGTCGCAGCCGGAGCAATCCTGATCCAGAGAAATGAAGGTAGGTGAAGCCGAGAGCAGTTCGATTGATGTGAAAGATCAGTTCGTTCAGCTCCCGGTCGGCGATCAATGGCAACGTCATTCTTGTTTCCCAAATCGACTTCGCATGGACTGTTTCGCGTCTCAGCAAAAGCAAATGACCCGGAACCGGAACCTCATCGATCGATTGCACCTGGAGGTCGGGAAGCTTCAACACGTAGGAGCCTGGCTCGAGGATCGGCATGTAGGCGCGGGCCACCAGTCCGGGAGAGTGCGTGCCCCCCACAGCCTTGATGCTTCCATCCTTCTGCGGCGGAACCGAGAGAGGTTTCAGGTTGAGGTTGTACCCCACCATCTTGCGGATGCCGACACGCCCTTCGTTGTCGAGACGGTTCATAAAGTGCGAAGTCGTCGTCTTCAGACGAGAGGTCAAACTCTCCATCTGACCCCATGTCGTCGGGATCAGCGCGGTGGTCACAAACAGGGCCCATCCGGTCCAGCCCGTTCCCAGCCGGTTCGCTAAATGGCGGGCAAAGAGGCCGGCAAGCAGCAGGACGACAAAGAAGGATTCGGTCAGAAACCCCGTGGTCTCGTCGCTGTTGAAATGGGCTTGCCACGGGTAATAGTGGTTGAGAGAACGGGCGAAGAGGTTGTCGCCTACGTAGGATTCCTCAGTCAGTACCAGGTCCATCCAGATGCTGTCGGCGCTTACGCACAGCGCAAAGAGCGCGATGAAAGCCAATCCGGGATGGCGGACGATCGGACTCATCGCAGCAGCTAAACCCAATACGAGACAGGGAAGTGAGGTAACCAGGAATCGCGCCGGTAAGCAGAATCCGAATTTCCAGTCCGGGTGCATGCCGTTGACGACGGCCGTGACGATGTAGACAGCGACGCCGATCAGGAGTCGCCGGTCGCGTTGTTTTGCCAGTAACGCCAATCCCAAGAGAGAATACAGATAGATGGGGGTGCTGTTCACCAAACCCACATCCCCATGCAGCCAGTGCCCGGGCAGGGAGGTCCACCAGGTCGCCGCATCAAGGGCGCCCTCTTCCCACGCATTGCCCGGTTTGAACGGGCCCAACCAGTCGCCGCTGAAGGCGAGGTTGAATTGCAGCAACAATACGAGTGCGACTACGACCACCCCGACAACGGGAGCCAACGCAACTTTGGGTTTGGGAGTGCCCCGGATCTGCAAAACGATGCCAATACCTGCCAACAGAGCGATGGGGGTGAAGCGGGCGTGGAGGAACGGCAAGAAGGCTAGGGCCGCGCTCAACAAAGACAACCAGAACGGCTCCAGCCTGCCCCAGGATCGGTAACTCCCGCGGGCACCTGCCAGTGGGCAAAGGCGCACAGGGCGATCAGAGAGATGAAGAGTGCGGGTAGGTCGGGGAAGAGTTGGGTGGTGTAGAGAAAAAGAGGTCCGGTACACGCGGCTATGGTGGCTGCAACCAACGCCGCCCACGCTGGAATCTTCAGGCGCAGCAACCATAAGAGCATCAAAGCAACGCAGCCGGCGGCCATTAGCGCCATAGTCAAAGCGCAGGCCAGTCGTGGGTTCTGCCACAGATCGAGCCCGGCCATATAGGGCGGAACCAGGAGAATCGACAACCCGATCGGGTGTACCGAATGAAGCTTGCCCGCGGGCGAACCAGGAGCCTTGTGGAGGCCAAACGAATCGATTACGTGAAACTCACGGATGTTCTCGGGCTCGACATTGTTGGTCAGGTCCATATCGCCGTCGCGGATCAGGCTCTGAGTCACCAGCAGGTACTGCCCCTCGTCGCCGTGCAACATGGTGATCTGGCAGAAATAGAGGGTGTACCCGCTGAACACCACGGCGCTGACCAGGAAGGCGGCAGCGCACAAGCTGCGGTTGGAAAGGCACCGCACGAAACGCGCCCAGGTTGAAGCGAGACCATGGAGCAGGGGCAACAGGAAGAGGGCGTTCAGGGCCCAGTTGGCATGCGGCGACCACAGGAGGCTCACGTAGGGGAGTAGATATCCGGCCACTTCCCACAATGAGAACAGGCGCAAGAGGATCAGCGCTGTACACAGTTTGGTGACGCCCCACAGGAGGCGTTGGATCGACCCGCGACCGGGTTCATCGCGACGTGCGCTAAGAAAAGCACCACCCAGGCCAAGGGTCGACACTACCCATGACGGCCAGGGCCAGGTGCCCTGCCAGGCGCGAATGTCGAGGGAGAAATGCAACGAGTCGAACCCGAACCCGAGCCGAATATCCAGCGCGTTGAGCAGGTTCCAAAGAAAAATTGCGGTGGCCGCCAGGCAGAAATCGAGTTGCCAGGACCGGCGCTTCAAGCGCCTGCGGATGGGTTCGGATGGGACCATGGAAGAATGCTCCAGCGACCGCCTTGGACCGCGTTAGCTGAAGGTGTGCAAACTGGAGGGGTGTCCGTTACGCCTTCTTTGTTTTCCAGTGCCGTGCGAGGTGGGTGAGCAGTCGCACCCCGATCCCCACACCCCCTTTGGGAATGTAGGGACGCGTCCTGGAACTCCACGCGGTCCCGGCGATGTCCAGGTGCACCCATGGGTAGTCCTCACTGAACTCCGCCAGCAGGGCAGCTGCGGTAATTGCGCCGCCGCCTCGACCCCCGGTGTTCTTCATGTCGGCGTAGTCGCTGCGGATCTGCCGTCGATATTCGTCCCAGAGAGGAAGTGGCCATACCCGTTCAGCGGTGGCCTCGCCGGCCGCTTTGACCTTTTCGGCGAGGTCGTCGTCGTTTCCCATCATGCCGCTGACGTGATGGCCCAGGGCGACGACGCAGGCGCCGGTCAAGGTCGCCAAATCGACGACGGCGGCCGGTTTGAAGCGGGCGGCGTAAGCCAGCGCGTCCGCGAGTATGAGTCGTCCCTCCGCGTCGGTGTTTTGGATCTCGATCGTCTTGCCGGACAGCGTGGTCACGATGTCTCCGGGTTTGAAACTCTCGCCGTCGAGCAGATTCTCGGTGGCGGGCACGATGCCTATTACACGGCCGGGAAGTTTAAGTGCCCCGACCGCTTGCATCGCTCCGATAACAGCAGCCGCGCCACACATGTCGAATTTCATATCTTCCATGCCGCCGCCGGGTTTTATGGAGACACCGCCGCTGTCGAACGTAACTCCCTTGCCGACAAAAACGAGTGGTTTACCCGCCGCCCGTTTGTTGTGCTCGAGCACAATGAACTGAGCTTTCTCCGCACTGCCCTGACTCACCGCAAGCAGAGCACCCATTCCCAATCTGCGCATCCGGGTTTCGTCCAGCACTTGGCAGCTCAAGCCGTGACGGCGGGCGATCGAGCGCGCGGTCCGGGCCAGATAGGTGGGAGTTGCGGTATTGCCAGGCAGGTTTGCCAGATCGCGGGCAACGCAGGTAGCTTCGGCAATCTTTCTCCCCATCCGCGCTCCGCGGCGGACGCTGGTCACGAGTCGGCGATCGAACTCAACGATGGTCAGCTTCTTGAGGATTGGTTTCGATTTTTCTTTGGTCTTGAAGGCGTCAAATCGATAACAGGCGAGGATGCTGGCTTCGGCTATCGCCTCCGCGACCTGTTCGGCCTTCAACTTGCCGGCGCCGGCGCCATGCAGAATCGTCGACGCCGACCGAAGCCCCATCTTCTGCAGGCGACGGGCGGCGGTACCGGCCGCTTCGCGGACCACTTCCAGGTTAAAACTCTTTCGCGGTCCCAAACCAACAACCAGAACTCGCTTTGCGGCCACACCTTTGCCGCCATACAACAACAAGAGCTCGTTCCGTTTTCCGGCAAAGTCTCCGTGTCCGATGGCAGTTCGTATTTGGCCGCCTAGGGTTTTGTCGGCCGCCCCGGTTGCTCCGGCGGGGCGCACTCCTTCAAAGAGGTTGACAATGACGGCAGCGTCGGCCTTTTTCTGTACTTCGCCCTGTTCTACGGCGATATTCAATGTATCCCACCTTCTTTTTTCAGCAGCGCGAAGTATAGATTCGCCCCATTCGACTGTCAAGAAAGTTGCCATGGAGCTGTTCATAATCCGACACGGCCAATCGGCCAACAACATTCTCGAGGACGTCAGCAAGCGCAACATAGACCCACCCCTGACGGATATTGGAGAACGTCAGGCTGAGATGGTCTCAGAATTCCTCGCGGCAGGCCGGCATCTGATGCCCGGAGAGCGCTCTGCGGATAGACCTCATTTCGACTACCTCTACTGCAGCCCCATGCTGAGATCGTTGCAAACCGTCGAGCCTATAGCGCGCGCGATGGGGGTGACCCCCGAGGTATGGATCGATATTCACGAGGTCGGGGGCATTTTTTTAGATCACGGCGAGGATCAGGGGGTGGTGGGATACCCCGGGCAAACCCGCCTGCAGATCACGGCTCGGTTTCCAGGTTATGTTCTACCTGAAGATCTGAGCGAGAGAGGATGGTGGGATAAGGAAAAGGAAGAGGCACACTCGAGCCAGGGCAGGGCTATCGGAGTGGCTGAAGCGTTGCGGGACAGAGCGCGGGAACGCCAGCGCATCGGCATGGTTTCACACGGAGGTTTCATGAGCTATCTGCTCAAGGCGATCGGATTTCACCTGCCCAACCCCGGGTTGTATTACGAACACTACAACACCTCTATTACTCGACTCGACTTTCATCCCGAGGGTTTGATTACAGTCCGTCACACCAATCGCGTCGATCATCTTAGCGAAGATCTCATCACGTGATCCGTTGTTGGCTGACGCTTACCGATCAGAAGCAACAGATGAACGAAAGGAGATTCACTGATGAAGGTGTTCGCTTCGACCATCAATCTGAAAGATGACGAGGAGATCATAGAGCGGTACAAAGAGTACCATCGGAACCCGTTCCCGGAAGTGGTTGAACAGATTAGCCGCTCGGGTATCCTGGACATGAAGATATTCCTTCGTGATCGCCGCATGTTTATGTACATGACCACCACGGATGACTACGATCCGTCAAGAAAGGCAAAAGGAGAGCTGGAGAGTCATCCCAAGTGTGATGAATGGAATCGGCTGATGAACAGCTTTCAAGAGCCTGCCGCCGAGGCGGGGGAAGGGGAGTGGTGGGCGTCGATGGAACAGGTTTTCGATCTGGCGGAGCACGTTCAGAAATAGATCCAAACGGGTGTTTCCTCTCGCGGCGCGATGCGGATTTGCCACCAAACCGATACGTCATCCGTCTGCTGCCAGCGGTCAAACTGCCTCCGCGCGATCTCCGGCTTCAGCTTTTCGTCTCCTCCCCCCCATGTCCAGGTGAGCATGGCGCCGGCAACAGCATCGACCGGGAGGTGTTCGAATAGGGCATCCAGTTGCAATCGGTCGCGCTCCTCGAATGAGTCCATGACCATGTGGATCGTCGCCCCGATCATCTCGTGGAATTCCACCGGGGTGTCAACCCCCTGACGCTGCCGCAAAGCCGCGTGGAAGGTCGCACGCGGAGCATCCTGCGGCCGCCGGTCCTCTTCTTGTCCCAGCGGAGGGGTCACGAAATCAGCTCATTCGCTTCTGTGCCAACTCTTGCCTTCTTCCCCTCAATGAATCGTCCCCGCTTTCGTGCAAACAGAGTGTATAGATCTCGGCGATCCGCTTTACTGGAAATAGAGCCGCGCCCGCGCCGAAGCCGTCAAGGTAATCGAGAAATCTGGTCCGCTCCGGATCGGTCAACTCCTCGAGCGCGCGGTCAATGCTTCGCCGCATCAGGTTTCGCCAGTAAGGCTCCGGGGTGGCACGCTGAACGTAGAGGTCGATGGCTGCCTCGACCGTAGCTCGCTGGGTGGGCATGTGGTTGTTGTCGCTCGTGTAGGGTGGGTTCTGGCGGTGCTTTTAAACCTCGTGCGGTGCGGTCTGCAGGGCCGTATAGCCAAGGATTGGATTAAAGTCTTATATACCTGGTGTCAAGAACTTTTGTGCCTCCGCTAATGGCTCTAGCTTGTCGCTGCTACACACGATTATAGGAGACAAGAACCGATGGATGCCTCGATCAGCATGTTGCTGGGTTTGCTATTCCTGACCCTCGGGTTTCTCGGAGTGTTTCTCATGTTCCGCATCTACGGTTATCCGTTTGACGCCCAGCGCAACGTCAGTACCGCTCCACGCTCATTGGTGCTCACCCACAGAATCGTCGGGCTTGTATTCTTTCTGATATATCTGTTCATGATGTCTCAAATGGTACCTAGGCTGTTCCACTACCAGGTCGAGCTCCCGGCGCGAACCGTAGCCCATCTGCTCTTGGGAGTCAGCGTCGGTTTTCTGCTTGTGATCAAGCTTCTCATCATTCGATCGTGTCCGCACTTCCGTTTCCTCTTACCCTATCTGGGATTGGGAATCCTATGGTGTACGGTACTGTTGATCAGCCTTTCGGCGCCGTTCGCCTACCGCGAGACATATTGGAGCCAGACTGCGGTTGGGGGCAGCGTCTACAGCGAGGCGAATCTGGAGCGCATACGCCAGCTGTTGCCCAGCGCGGGATTCCCTTCGGACGCGCCGATGCACGAGCTCGGTTCGGAATCGAGTCTAAAGAATGGACGGGAAGTATTGCTGACTCGATGCGTCACTTGCCACGACCTGAAGACGGTCCTCACCAAGCCGCGAACACCCAGCAACTGGGTGCGCACCGTAGAGCGCATGGCGGAACGACCGATCTTCGGCAATCCGATCGCCCCGCAGGAGCAGTGGGCGGTTGCCAGCTATCTGATCGCCATCTCACCCGATCTGCAGATGTCGGCGAAACGGCGTCGGGAGCAATCCCTGGAAGCAGCGGAATCGAAGAAGACCTTGCTCACGGCGATATCGACTACCGGCGAGATAAGACTCGTAGGGACGTACGAAGCGGGACCATCCCGACAGCTTTTCGTCGACAGCTGCACCCAGTGTCACGAACTGGATGAAGTGGAGCAGTATCCGATGCGATCCGCAGGTGACGTTGGCGAGCTCTTGACTCGGATGGTAGACAATGGGCTCGAGGTATCGGCTGCTGAGCTGGATCAGATCGCCTGGTATCTCAACCAGACCTACGTGCGGAGATAACCAGCGATCGGCTTGTGTTCGTGGTCAACCTGTAGCGTCCTAATCTCGCGTTTCTCAATGATACCGGTTCTTAGTGACTCACATTCGCACCTGACTGTGAGGGCGCTGTTTCTGCGACTCCTGGGTCTGGTGTACGGAATCGCCTTCCTTTCACTATGGGCGCAGGTCGACGGACTCATAGGTAGTGATGGCATCCTTCCGGCCGTCGAATTCTTCCCAGCTGTGGAAGACCGTCTTGGTGCCGAGGCGTGGGTGCGGCTGCCTTCGATTCTGTGGTTCGACCAGAGTGATTCGACGATTCAACTCGCGTGTGGTTCGGGGGTTGCACTTGCGGTCTTGTTGTGTCTCGGATATGCGCCGGGCTTAACGCTGGCCGGATTGTGGGTGCTCTACCTGTCTCTGGTGGTTGCGGGCCGCGACTTCCTCTCGTTCCAGTGGGATGTCCTGCTTCTAGAGTGCGGTTTCCTGGCTATTCTCCTGGCTCCACACCAGCTTCGCCGCCAATGGATCTGGTCCCAACAGCCATCGATCGTCGCCTTGTGGCTGCTTCGTTTCTTGCTGTTTCGCGTGATGTTCTCGTCCGGCATCGTCAAGTTGTCTAGCGGCGACCCCACCTGGCCTTCGCTGAGAGCCCTCGATTATCACTACCTGACCCAGCCACTCCCAACGTGGATGAGTTGGTACGCCCACCAGTTGCCATCGTGGATGCAGACCTGCAGTGTCGGTGCGATGTTTGTGATCGAACTTGTGGTGCCCTTCGCCATCCTCGGACCGCGCAGGGTTCGATTGATCGGCGCCATTCTGTTGGTAATGCTCCAGGTGTTGATCGGCGCAACCGGCAACTACGGTTTCTTCAACCTCCTGGTAATCGCATTATGCGTTACTCTGTTGGATGACGACCACCTGGCTTCCGTCGGAAGGTTACGGCGACTCCAGCCCGCACCTGCAGCGTTAGGGGGGCTGCGAAGATGGCTCACAGCCTTTATCGCGATTCTCGTCCTTGCCTTGAGCGGGATCCAAATGGCTCACGCCTTCCGTTGGAGAGCTTCCTGGCCCCGCTTTCTGTCCTCGACTCATGAAGTGCTGATGCCGTTTCGCTTGGTCAACGGGTATGGGATTTTCGCGGTGATGACAACCACACGCAGAGAGATTGTCGTGGAGGGTTCGGCCGACGGCCAGTCCTGGAAGGCATACGAGTTTCGCTGGAAACCAGGGGATTTGGAGGCGCCGCCGGCGTTCGTCCAACCCCACATGCCGCGGTTGGATTGGCAGATGTGGTTTGCTGCGTTGGGATCTTATAAAACCACACCCTGGTTCATGCCGTTTCTTGGCCGGCTGCTTCAAGGTAGTTCCGCGGTTACGGGGTTGTTGCAATCCAATCCTTTTCCAGATGCCCCTCCTACGTTGATACGAGCCGTTATCTACGAGTACGATTTTGAGCATGGAAGCGGGTCTTTCATCCCTAAGGTCTGGTGGAAACGCAGGCTTCTGGGCCTCTATTCCCCTCCTGTATCTGTGCAATAAAATAAATAATAACAGTAGTTTGGGGGTATCCATTTAACCGGAGTTACCATATGTTCAGTGCATGGCGTATCCTCGCGCTGGCAAGCACTACCCGGGCTCGGTTGGCGAGTTTCAAGCCTGGTTTCGAACCGATGCGGACTGCCTGGACTACCTCGAATGGCTGCGGTGGCCCGACGGCTTCGTCTGTCCGAGTTGCGGCCACGAAGGCGGTTGGCGCTTGGGCGATGGCCGCTTCATGTGTCCGGCGTGTTCGACACGCAGTTCGGTGACGGCCGGTACGATCTTCGATCGGACGCGGACACCCTTGACGATATGGTACACCGCCTGCTGGCTGTTCGCCACCGGTAAAGACGGGATCTCGGCGTTGAGCTTGAAGCGAGTACTGGAGATCAGCTCCTACCAGACTGCCTGGGCCATGCTGCACCGCCTGCGGTCGGTGTTGGTACGTCCCGG
Organism: Candidatus Latescibacterota bacterium; assembly: GCA_965217095.1. GTDB lineage: Bacteria > Latescibacterota > UBA2968 > UBA8231 > UBA8231 > CAYNZV01. The sequence goes on along the minus strand of OZ244235.1, from coordinate 1,622,328 downwards.
TCGGGATCTGCTGAGCGAGACGGTACAGGTGGACGAGACCTACATCGGCGGCGCCGAGCCTGGGCTGGCCGGTGGCCGCGCTAGGGGCAAGAAGGTGCTGACCGGTATCGCAGTTGAGGTTCATGAGCCGAGAGGATTGGGGCGGTGCCGCATGTCGCCACTGGCCGATGCCTCTGCCGAGACCTTGCACGCGTTCGTGATGGATCACGTCGAGCCGGGCTCGACGATCATCACCGACGGGTGGCCCGCTTATCAGGGACTGGCTCAGCTCGGCTACGAGCACGATCGGCGCAGCCAGGGCGCGGCCCGCGCTCGGGGCGATGATCCCAACAAGCTGTTGCCCGCCGTGCACCGCGTTGTCTCACTGGCCAAGCGGTGGCTGCTGGGAACGCATCAAGGGGCCGCCGACAGTACCCACATGAGCCACTACCTCAACGAGTTCGTGTTCCGCTTCAATCGCCGCCGCTCCCGCAGCCGCGGCATGGTGTTTTATCGCGTGCTCGAGCTGGCCGTGGCCCACGAGCCGATGCGTTTCCAGGATCTCATTGCCAGCCGACGGCCGAGGAAGCTGCCCCCCGAGCCGCCCAAACGGCGAGGGCATCCCACGAGCCTGGAACGCCCAGGGGCAAACCGGCCGTGGCGGTCGGCGGCCGAACACTGATGGGGGTCGCGACGCACTCCGGTTAAATGGATACCCCCAACAGTAGTTTATCAGAAACAATAAGCTGAATTGAGAGTCGGTCGTAAAATCTCTTGACAACTGCTCAAAAGAGCACTATCTTTTTGTTCACTTATTGATGGGAAGGTTCTCATTACCACAAAACATCAGGAGGAGGAGATGGCAAAAATCGCCCGCGCAAGGATCGAACGAGCTGCCCGAATCTATGCAAGCAATGCCGACGCCGGTTTGGCGCTCGGCATAGCCCCCGGTAGTTTTGGGCGTCTGTGTCGACATTACGGAATCGACACTCCCAAGATTCGTCGCCTACGGTCTTTCGAAGTTCAGCAGCGTGTGTGGAACGGGAACTAGCCCCAGTAGCAGGAGGTTGTAGCCATGGCAAAAGGTTGCTTGAACCGGGTAACTCTCGTAGGAAACCTGGGAAGTGATCCAGACCTGCGTTTCACCCCAGCTCGAACCGCCGTCGCAACCTGCAGTGTGGCCACTACCGAATCCTGGGTGGACCAGGCCGGCAAGGTGTGCGAGCGTGCCGAATGGCATCGGCTCGTCATGTGGCGTCAGGTTGCCGAGACCGCGAAGCAGCATTTGAGAAAGGGCAATCGGGTATATGTCGAAGGAAAATTGAACACTCGTGTTTGGCACGATGCCCGGGGACGCAAGAGCTCTGTGACCGAGATCGTAGTCAGCAGTCTAAAGTTGCTCGGCACCAGCCACCCCCATCTCGATGAACCGATGGACGAAATCACCCCGTCCAAGCCGGGAAATCCCGACGCTACCTTCGAATTGACCCTCCAACCGTCCCTTTAACCCACTTCCCACTCCCCACCCCATTGGGAACAAGGGGCGTCCCTCGCAAGGGGGCGCCCCTTTGTTGCGCATAGCTGACCCACTAGGAGCGTGTCCGAGTATCCCATTTAGGCTGCAGGTGCGTCATTGCTGCCGCTGTCTGCGTTGCGCTTCTCTCTCTGAATTCCCCAATTCAGATCGCTCACGCGCCTTGCCATCGACAACAATGACGCCCCCTCGCCTGTCAAAGCGAATACCCGGACACGCTCCTTGCAGTTTGTAAGAAGCCGGCACCGCCTCCGGCGACTGAGCTGGGATGTGCCGCTTCCGGCCGCTTCTTAGACATTGTTCACCTGAAACAGCAGAATTGAAAAAGGCGACGATCCTGCTTGCCGAACGGGAATTCGACCTGCAGGTTGCGCGATTCAGTTGGGCAGGTGTATATATGTTTACTGGCCACGAAAAGCTCCCAAAAACGCGACGAATGTGAGAATGCGAACGAGTCGACCCGATTGGAACGAGTATTACATGCACATCGCTCTCGCTGTACGCACTCGGGCAAACTGCATAGGCAACCGCGTAGGTGCGGTGCTCGTACTCGACGATCGAATTATTTCAACCGGTTACAACGGCACACCTAGCGATATGGTTAACTGCATGGACGGGGGGTGCGAACGTTGCAGCAATCGAACCAAATACGAGTCGGGCAAGGATTACGATCTCTGTATCTGCGTTCACGCGGAACAAAATGCCCTGTTGTCCGCGGCAAGGTTCGGCATCGCCACCGAAGGCGCCGCTTTATATTCAACTATGAGGCCTTGTTTCGGCTGCTCCAAGGAGCTCTTACAGGCGAAGGTCAAGGCGGTCTATTTCTTGCACGACTGGGTCTATCCCGACAGCGATCGACAACAGAGTTATCTAAATCTTCAATCGCACATTTCGGGTGGTATCCATGGCATGAGCATTGAGGACACGGAGGCAACATGGGCCGTATCTTCTCTCAGAGATTGAACATGCGTGGGGAATCCCTAGTGTCCTGTCGCCGAAATCCGTCAACATACTGCCGCCGCTCCATCCCGGGTCGCGGCGTTGCCTTCGCTCGCTGTACTCCACCAGTACGACTCGCTCAGGCGCCTTGCGACCCGTGCGCCTCGGCGGCCGAATTTTGTCAATCTATCTCTGCGACAGGACACTAGCATGTGCGGAATCATCGGGTACCTGGGTTCGAAACCGGTTGCGGATGTGTTGTTGAACGGTCTTCAACGGCTCGAATACCGCGGCTATGATTCGGCGGGCATGGCTACCATCGATGGCGAAACGATCGAGGTCCGGCGCCAGGCTGGCAAGGTGAGCGCTCTCGGAAAGGATGTGGCGGATAAACCGATCCCGGGATCTCTCGGCATTGCCCACACCCGCTGGGCGACTCACGGCCGACCCACTGAGCGCAACGCCCACCCGCATCTCGATGCAAGCGAGCGCATCGCTCTGGTTCACAACGGTATCATCGAGAATCACGACGCAATCCGCTCTTTCCTCGAGGGTGAAGGGGTGACTTTTAAAAGCGAAACCGATACCGAAGCGCTGGTTCAGCTGATCGGATATTTCTACGCGCAAGGCGAGGATCTGATCGAAAGCGTTCGCCGGGCGCTGCGTGATGTGATCGGAACCTACGGTGTGGCAATACTCTGCATCGACCGTCCCGACACCCTGATTGCCGCTCGCAGAGGGGGCCCGCTCATCGTCGGCATCGGGGAGGGCGAGTATCTGGTAGCCTCCGACGGCACCGCCATCGTCGAGCATACCAGTCAGGTGGTCTATCTGCACGACAACGAACTCGTCCTTCTGGATGGCGACGGGATGCACGTCAGCACCATCGACGCGGAGCCAGTACAGAAGGATGTGGATGTGCTGGAGATGACGCTGGACGAACTCGAACTGGGGGAGTACTCCCACCATATGTTGAAGGAGATTTTCGAACAACCGGAGGCGCTGCGCGATACCATGCGAGGCAGGGTGGATGCGGCTTCAAGCGGCATTCGCCTCGGCGGACTGGACCCGGTGGAGCGGGAATGGAACGATTGTCGCCGACTGATCCTGGCAGCCTGTGGCACCGCCTGGCATGCGGCCCTTATCGGTGAATACCTGTTTGAGGAGCTGGCTCGAATTCCGACGGAAGTCGAATACGCCAGCGAATTGCGTTACCGGAATCCAATCGTTGATGCCGACACCGTGGCGGTTTTCATTAGCCAATCTGGTGAAACGGCGGATACTCTGGCCGCGTTGCACGAGATGCGCACCAAGGGGGCTACGGTACTGGGTATCGTCAACGCGGTTGGTTCGACCATCGCTCGTGAGACGGATGCCGGAGTCTACCTCCACGTAGGAACCGAAATCGGGGTAGCAAGCACCAAGGCCTTCACCGGGCAGGTCGCAACCCTGGCGATGATGGCGATCGATATCGGCCGCCATCGTCATTTGTCGGCAGAACGCACTAGCGAGATCATCACAGGATTATCCGCCATCCCTGAGAAAATCGAGCAGGCCTTGGAACTGGAGGACGAGGTCAAGGGCCTGGTGGCGCGTTTCGGTGAACGCGACAACTGGTTGTTTCTGGGACGTGGCGTCAATTATCCGGTGGCCATCGAGGGTGCCCTGAAGCTCAAGGAAATCAGCTATATCCATGCCGAAGGTTTGCCGGCCGCCGAAATGAAACACGGACCCCTGGCGCTGATCGACGAGGATATGCCGGTGGTCGTCGTCGCTTCCCGAGATCACACCTACGAGAAGGTACTGGCAAACATCGAAGAGGTCTGCGGTCGTCAGGGGCAGGTCATCGCTTTTGCCACCGAACCAGATAGCCGCCTGGAGCGGATCGCGGCAGAGGTTCTCTACGTTCCCTCGACCTTGCCCATTCTTTCACCGCTAGTGACCACTGTACCGCTGCAGCTTCTCGCCTATCACGCCGCCGTGTTCCGCGGCCACGATGTGGACAAACCCCGGAATCTCGCGAAGTCCGTTACCGTAGAATGACAGCTCGATGCGGGTGATCGTTTTCGAGGATTCCCGCTGGCGCAATTTTGCGCCCCTCGTGTATACGCGCCCAACCTGCCGGTTGGTGTGCGGCAGTTTCGATCTTCTGCATACAGTCCAGTGGTTGGTGGCCGAAGCCGGTGGCGGTGAGGTGGAGATTTGGTGCCGTCCACAGATCGACGCCGTGACGGGAGAAGAGACCCTACTGCAGATCAACCAGAAACTCACCGGTGGCACCTTGCTGCTCAACGGTCGAGGGCGTTGGAAAAAGCTGCCGCCCGTGGAGGCCAACGACGCTGCCTGGGTCGGTGCGACTGCGGAAAACAACATCGCATGTGTCTACGTTGACGAACCTCTCTCCGAGCGACTCGATCCCGCGAGACTATTGGACGAAAGCGGACAGGCGGAACTGCTGAACGATCTGCCGACCAAACCCGTCGACGATCTCGTAGATTTGATGCAGTGGCCCTGGGACCTTGTCAATGTCAACGGCGATGCTATCGAAGGAGACTGGAGTCGGCACCGTCACTCCGCCGCTGTTCTCGGTCAGGTCGACAGGGGATGCAGCATCCTTGGGGAGGACGCCGTATTCGTGGGAGACGGAACCGTGCTGGATCCAGGTGTCGTCGTAGATGCCCGCGACGGACCTGTGTGGATCGGTAGCGACGTACATATCTTCGCCAACGCCTATCTGCAAGGTCCGGCATGCGTCGGAGACGGTTCCCAATTGCTACCCGGCACGATCCTTCGGGAGGGGAGCACCGTAGGTCCAACCTGCAAGGTTGGGGGGGAGGTTGCGGCCAGCATCATCCACGCCTGTTCCAACAAACAACATCTCGGTTTCCTCGGTCACAGCTACGTAGGTGCCTGGGTCAACATCGGAGCCGGAACGAGCAACAGCAATCTGAAGAACACCTATGGGACCGTGTCCGTGCCCATCAACGGTAGGCTGGTGGAAACGAACGAGAGTTTGTCGGCCTCTTCGCCGGAGATCATGCCAAGATCGGCATCAATGTCACATTCCCAACGGGTTCCGTAGTTGGATTCTGCAGCAGCGTCTTCAGGCAGCGTAGCCCGAAGTTCGTGCCCAGCTTCAGCTGGTTGGACGAAGATCGGGAAGAGCGCTATGACCCCGCCAAGGGACTCGAGGTAGCCGAAAGGGCTGCTCGCAGGCGCGACCGAGAAATGAGTCCCGCGCAGAAAAAGCTGTTCCTTGAAATCACCAAAGTTGCTTGGGACCTGGAAGCCGACCTTGCCTGCTAGGGCTGGTCTCGGCGGGAATTCTGCTCAGTTGACGATCCGTTTCGCGGAGTGCCCCAGACTTTTCGATCCTGCGCTTTTTGTTATACTGTATGGGTTTTGCCCCAACGCAGACCTCCTGCAGGCTGAATAGCAGGCTACGGATCGAGGAACCATTGATGAAAGCGTCTGACCTGTTTGTGAAGGCCCTGGAGGTGGAAGGGGTCGAGTACATCTTCGGGATTCCAGGTGAAGAGAATCTCGATTTTCTCGAATCTCTGCGACACTCCGAGAAGATCAAGCTCATCCTGACGCGTCACGAGCAAGCGGCCGGTTTTATGGCGGCAACGGTCGGCAGGTTGACCGGCAAGACCGGAGTGTGCCTGTCGACGCTGGGCCCGGGAGCCACCAATTTTGTGACCGCAGCCGCGTACGCTCAGCTGGGCGCGATGCCGATGCTCATGTTGACCGGTCAAAAACCGATCAAGTCGAGCAAGCAGGGTCAGTTTCAGATCGTGGATGTGGTCGACATGATGAGGCCGCTGACAAAGTACACCCGCCAGGTCGTCAATGCCGGCAACATTCCATCCCATGTTCGCGAGGCTATTCGCGTAGCGGAAGAGGAACGCCCCGGGGCGGTCCACCTGGAACTTCCCGAGGACATTGCCGACGAAGAGTCGGATACCCCTCTCTATCCGAATGACAAGATCCGCCGGCCGGTTCCTGAAGAGAAAGCAGTGGCCAAGGCCGCGCGGATGATCGAGGAGTCAAGTTGCCCGCTGCTTCTCATCGGCGCCGCGGCCAACCGCAAACGGACCTCCAAGATGCTCCGTCACTTCATCGACGACATGAGTATCCCATTCTTCACCACGCAGATGGGGAAAGGGGTCGTGGACGAACGCCACCCCTTGTTTCTCGGCAACGCTGCGCTGTCGGCCAACGACAGATTACATTGCGCCATCCAACGCTCCGATTTGATCATCAACGTGGGGCACGACGTGGTGGAAAAACCACCGTTCTTTATGGAAGCTGACGGTTTGAAGGTGATTCACATCAACTTCATATCAGCCTCCGTCGATCCCGTCTACTTCCCGCAGCTCGAAGTGATCGGGGATATCGGGAATAGCATCTGGCAACTGATGCTGCGCACCGATAAGCAAAAACGATGGGACTTTTCCTACGTCATGAAGGTCAAGAAGTGGATCGATGAAGAAAGAGCGAAAGGGATCGATGACAAATCCTTCCCGGTCGTCCCGCAGCGTTTCGTTGCGGATGTGCGGCGCGCGGTTCCAGACGATGGCATCCTTTGCCTGGACAACGGGGTGTACAAAATCTGGTTCGCGCTCAATTACAAAGCGCACGCGCCGAACACCGTGCTGCTTGACAACGCGTTGGCCACTATGGGTGCCGGCCTGCCTTCGGCCATGGGAGCCCGGCTGGTCAGTCCGGACAAGAAGGTGGTTGCCATATGCGGCGATGGCGGTTTCATGATGAACTCTCAGGAGTTGGAGACCGCCGTCCGCCTCAAGATGGATCTTGTGGTTCTCGTCCTGAACGATTCAGGGTACGGTATGATCAAGTGGAAACAGGCGGATATGGGCTTTGAGAACTGGGGACTCGACTACACCAATCCCGATTTCGTGAAATATGCCGAGTGTTACGGTGCCAAGGGGCACCGCATCGAGAAAACAGAGCAACTGCTTCCTAAGCTGAAGGAGTGTCTCGACAGTCCAGGTGTCCACCTGATCGACATTCCGGTGGATTACTCCGGCAATCAATCGCTTCTGGACAAGGAACTCGTGTGCCCGAAATAGATCGCTTCACGCCATGACCGATTTCTACGAGCGTTCGGCTATTATCCACGAACAACTGCGCGGTAAGATCGGGATCTTCAACAAGATACCGATCGAAACCCAGGACGATCTTTCCATCGCCTACACGCCCGGCGTTGCCCGGCCCTGTGAGCTGATCGCCGCCGACCCGAGCCAGGCGCAACATCTCACCATCAAACGCAATTCGGTAGCCGTCGTAAGCGACGGCTCCGCGGTTCTTGGGCTGGGAAACATTGGTCCACTCGCCTCTATCCCCGTCATGGAAGGCAAAGCTCTGCTGTTCAAGGAGTACGCCGGCATCGATGCCTGGCCGATCTGTCTGGACACCCAGGAACCCGGCGAGATCGTCGACACGGTGCGCCGTATCGCCCCCGTGTTTGGAGGCATAAATCTGGAGGACATTGCCGCGCCACGCTGCTTTCAGGTAGAAGATCAATTGCAGGATCTGGGTATTCCGGTCTTTCATGACGACCAGCACGGTACCGCCATCGTGTTGCTGGCCGCGCTCATCAACGCCTGCCGGGTGTTGGATCGCGACATAACCAAGGTGAGGATCGTGATCAGCGGTGCGGGGGCCGCCGGCACCGCAATCGCCCGAATGTTGAGATGTGTGGGTTACGATCCGACCGTCTGCAAACCGGTAGAAGATGTGGTCATCTGCGACTCCAAAGGCGCGGTGCATCGCGGTCGCGATGGACTTTCTGCCGAGAAGAAGGCGCTTCTCTCCTATACCAATCAGGCCAATCGAACCGGCACCTTGCAACAGGTGCTGCAGGGAGCCGATGTCTTTATCGGGGTCAGCAAGGGCAACCTTCTGGACGAAAACGACATCCGAGGCATGGCGCCTGATTCGGTGATTCTGGCGATGGCGAATCCGGAGCCGGAGATCATGCCCGACCGAGCGCGTCGTGGAGGAGCTGCCATTGTTGGAACGGGTCGCAGTGATTTCCCCAACCAAGTAAACAATGTCTTGGCTTTTCCAGGGATCTTTCGCGGAGCGCTAGATGCCGAAGCAGCGACCATAGATCCGGCGATGAAGTTTGCCGCTGCCCACGCACTTGCAGCTACCGTGGAAACCCCGGAGCCGGAGAAGATCCTGCCGTCCCCGTTGGACAAATCGGTGGCTCCCCGCATCGCAGAAGCAGTACGGCAGGCGGCCCCCCACTAGCGTCCTGGCCGCTTTCTACCCCAGGGAACGCTCTTGACATGGTCGCAAACCGCCGCTTAAATTTCGAATCAGTTGAAACGGTATTCGCAACGATGAGTAAACAATTGTTGTTAATAATACACGCCACCCCGCGCACCAACCTGGCACCTTCCGGGCGTCTCACTACGGAGGAGTCAAGCGGTGTTTCCGTGCGGGCCTCGCTGCATTGATCAGCAGCAAATCGATCGTCCGAAGCCCGCTGCCTCCCCGGCAGGGGGCTTTTTTGATGTTTGAGGCACAGGAGTCGTACAATGAATATTAGAAAACCCGATGGAGAAATTCTCAATTCTGCAGGAGGCACTTCGCTCAAGGAGGTTCTCGTGGAGACCGACAAGAGCCTGCTTAAGACCTGCATAGGGGCGCGATTGGAGGGTGAACGGATCGATTTTCACTCCGAGCTCGCAGCTGATGCCGAAGTAGAGTTGGTCGAATGGGAGGCGGAGGATGCCCGGTGGTTTTTCCGACATAGTCTTTCGCACGTCATGGCCCAGGCCGTGCTGCGGCTGTTTCCGGGGACCAAGCTGGCGATCGGTCCGGCGATCGAGGATGGGTTCTACTACGATTTCGACGCCGAGAATCCGTTTACGCCCGATGATCTGAAGAGCATCGAGAAGGAGATGAAGCGGGTGGTCAAACAAAACCACCGGTTCGAACGCTTCGAGCTGCCCGTAGATGAAGCACGAGAGCTGCTAAAGGACGAGCCGTACAAGCTGGAGATTCTCGAGGCCATTGGAGACGGGGAGCGCCTGTCGTTCTATCGGGATGGTGATTTTTGCGATCTGTGCCGCGGGCCACACATCATGGGAACGGGTCAGGCGCGTTATTTCAAGCTGCTGAGCGTCTCTGGGGCTTACTGGAGGGGCGATGAGAAGAACAAAATGCTGCAACGCATCTACGGTACCGCCTTTTCCAGTAGGGAAGCCCTGGACCATCACCTGGAAATGCTCGAGGAAGCCAAGAAACGGGACCATCGGCGACTGGGACAGGAACAGGAACTGTTCCTTTTCGACGACGAGATCGGACCGGGTTTGCCGCTCTGGCAACCCAAAGGCACGGTGCTGATTGAAGAGCTCGAGAATCTGGCTAAGGCGGTGGAGCGCAAGGCCGGGTACAAGCAGGTGCGGACACCTCACATCTGCAAGGAAGTGATCTACGAGCGCACCGGGCACCTGCCGTATTATGCGGAGTCGATGTACCCGCCGATGGAGATGGACGGCGTCAGGTACTATTTGAAGCCGATGAACTGTCCCCATCATCACAAGATCTACGGGTCGGCTCCGCGCTCATATCGCGATCTCCCGCTGCGACTGTCCGAATACGGCACCTGCTATAGGTACGAGAAATCCGGCGAGTTGTTCGGCCTCATGCGGGTGCGCTCGATGCAGATGAACGACGCGCACATCTACTGCACGTTGGAACAGTTCGAGGAGGAATTCCTCGCCGTTTGCAGGCTGTACCTGGATTATTTCGAGCTCTTCGGGATCGAGAAGTACGTAATGCGTTTCAGCACCCATACTCCCGAAGAGCTGGGGAAAAAGTACGTGGACGAACCTGAGCTTTGGGTGAAGACCGAAGCAATGGTTCGCCAGGCCATGAAAAACGGCGGCATAGAATACACCGAGGTTGCGGGTGAGGCGGCCTTCTACGGCCCAAAGATAGATGTGGAGGTCTGGAGTGCCATCGGCCGAGAATTCTCGTTCTCGACCAACCAGGTAGACTTCGCCGTACCGGCACGGCTGGGGATGGTTTATACCAACTCGGCCGGGAAGGAGGAACACCCGATCTGTATCCATCGCGCCTTGCTGGGCACCCACGAGCGCACGATAGGCTTCCTGATCGAGCATTACGCCGGGGCGTTTCCGGTCTGGTTGGCGCCCGTACAGGCGGTGGTGTTGCCCATCGCCGAACGCCATGGCGAGTACGGAGACTCGGTGCATCAAAAGCTTTTGGACGCTGGTGTCCGGTCCGAGCTACACGGCGACAACACCCTCAACTACCGAATTCGCCAGGCCCAGGTTCACAAGGTGCCCTATATGCTCGTACTCGGGGACCGCGAAGCCGAAAGTGGGGAAGCGACGATCCGGCAGCGAACCGGAGAGAATCTCGATCCGATGTCAGTGGCGGATGCCGTTGGATTGGTGGCGGAAAAGATCTCCTCGAAGGCGTTGATTTAATCCGGTTTCACGGATTCCATGGCGTTCCACCGGGCCATCTACATTTTACGAATCTTCTGGAAGTTCCGATTCTATCTGGGCGCCGCCTTCATCGCGCTAATTCTCTGGGACAGCATATTCATCAAGCCGTTTCGCCTCTTTGTCATCGTCGTTCACGAGGTTTGTCACGCCGGCACGGCATTATTGACCGGCGGAGCGGTATTGGAAATGAGAACCAACTGGGACGAGGGAGGGCATACGCTTACGCAAGGCGGATACTTTCCGCTCATAAGTGCGGCAGGGTACGTAGGTTCCGCGGCGGTGGGAGCGTTGCTCATTTATACCTCGATCGCTCCACTCCTGCAGCGTTTCGCGCTGCTCCTGGTGGGTGCCTCGAGCATGGGCATGACCATGTGGTACACGCCGGTAGGTGGTCTCGATTTCTATCTCGGGATTTTCGGTGGCTTGGCCCTGGTGGCAGCCGCACTCTACTCACGGCCGACCGCCAAGGCGGCCGCGGTCTGGATGGGTACAATGCTCTGCCTCTACAGCCTGTTCGACTTCTACACCGATCTAGGAAGCCAGGCGGAAGCTACGGACGCCGGTATACTCGCCAATTATTGGGGATACTGGTGGCTTGCCTACCCGATTGCCGCAGTCTGGGTTTTGCTGTCTCTGGGATTCATGTACCGGGCGATGCTCGCGCTCGTTCGCAGAGCTTGAAAACCGGTTGAATAGGGGTGGTCCGTATCATACCTTGGCTGCCGGTGATGCACCGGTCACGAACGGAGCTAGTCGCGCATGAGAATGAGTAGATTGTTCAGTCAAACCCTTCGCGAAAGTTCGGCGGACGCGGAGGTGGCCAGCCACGATCTGCTCCTGCGCGCCGGTTTCGTGCGCCAGCTTGCCAGCGGAATATTCAGCTACCTGCCGTTGGCGAGGCGATCCTTGAACAAGATCGAAGCGATCATTCGCTCCGAGATGGAGGTGATCGACGGGCAAGAGTTGACCATGCCGGTCGTGCATCCGGCGGATATCTGGAAAGAGACCGGCAGGTGGTATCAGATCGGATCGGAGATGGGGCGATTTCTCGACAAGTCAAATCGAGACATGGTGTTGGCCATGACTCATGAAGAGGTCGTCGGCGATCTGGTGCGACGCGAGATTAAATCCTACCGGCAACTGCCACAGCTGATCTACCAGATCCAGACGAAATGGCGCGACGATCCGCGCCCGCGCGCCGGGCTCATTCGAGTGCGGGAGTTCTCGATGAAAGACAGTTACAGCTTGGACGCGGATTGGGACGGACTCGAACGGCAATACCGGGCTCACTATCAGACCTATTTCAACATCTTTGGGCGGTGCGGGTTGCCGGCGATGGCGGTCAAGTCTGACGTCGGAATGATGGGCGGGAGTGCAGCCCACGAATTTATGTATCTGACCCCCATCGGAGAAGATTCGCTGGTGTTGTGCGAAAGCTGCGGTTACGCCGCCAATCGTCAGGTGGCGCGGTTCAAGAAGAACGACGTCCAGGACGAGGCCCAGGCGGATCTGGAAAAAGTGGCTACTCCCGATTGCACCACCATCGCCGAATTGGCTGAGTTCATGGGAGTCCCGGAGAGCCGCACCGCCAAGGCGGTGTTTATGGTAGCCAAGGTTCAGGGGGAAGATTCAAAGGTGGAGGAACAGAAATTCGTGCTGGCTATCGTGCGAGGGGACATGGAAGTCAACGAAACGAAGTTGACCAATGCCCTGCAGGCAAAGGAGCTCAGGCCGGCGCAAAGCGACGAGATCCACGCGGCCGGCGCGGTTTCGGGGTACGGGTCAGCGGTCGGCATCAGCGGTGCCCTGGTGGTGGCCGATGATGTGATTCCCATGTCGCCGAACCTGGTGGCGGGAGCCAACGAGGACGGTTTTCACCTGAAAAACGTCAACTACGGGCGCGACTACAAGGTCGACATGGTGTGTGATATAGCTGCCGCTCAAGAGGGGGACGGGTGCATCGATTGCGACAAACCGTTGCGGATCTCCAGAGGGGTGGAGGTCGGCAACATCTTTCAGCTTGGAACTCGATACACTGAAGCCTTGGGCTGCAATTTTCTCGACGCCGAAGGCAAGAACAAACCTGTCATTATGGGGTCTTACGGTATCGGCATCGGCAGGATGCTTGCATGTATCGCCGAGGAGCACAACGACGAACACGGACTTGATTGGCCCATCTCGGTAGCTCCGTTCAGCGTGCACCTGGTTTCCCTTGCGAAAGGCGAGGGAGCTGCGGCCACTGCGTCCGAGGAGATCTATGCCACGTTGACCGCGGCGGCGATTGACACATTGCTGGACGATCGCGCTGAAAACCCCGGGGTCAAATTCAACGATGCCGATCTGATAGGTATTCCCATTCGAATTACGATCGGTGAGCGCTCCCTGAAGAACGGCAACGTGGAGTTGAAGCTGCGTTCGGAGGACGAACGCCGGGACGTACCGCTCGTGGAAGTGCTAACCACTGTGCGAACCGAGCTGGAGTCGTTATGGAGCCAGTTACGTGGATCCGTTGTTGAGGTGGAGTATCGCGATTGAACCAGTTCGTCGGTCGCCCTCTGAGAAAGAGAGATCTGAGGTGGCAGTAGATTCGACCCTGTTGCGGGAGGTTATGGGTCGTTTCGCGACCGGCGTAACGGTGGTCACCACCCGAGTCGGGGATGAAACCAGTGCCATGACGGCGAATGCGGTTCTCTCTCTCTCCCTCGATCCACCGCTGATTCTGGTTTCAGTGCAAAGAGATTCGCACATGCACCGACTGTTGATGTGCAGCGACTGTTTTGCGGTAAGCATACTGCAGCAAGACCAAGAGCATCTATCCCAACGGTTCGCGGAGCCGGGACCGAAGGACCTGTCCGATCTCGAGGTCCGGGCTGCCACTTCCGGCGCACCTATTATAGTCCCTGCTCTGGCATTCGCCGATTGCCGAATTCGTCAGGTGGTGGCCGGCGGCGATCACGACTTGTTCATAGGGGAGATGACGGCCGGCGAGGTCAACGAGGACTCCCCGCTTCTGTTCTATGCAGGCGGTTACCGCCGCTTGTCTCCAGGCGGCGGGAAATGATCGTCGACGCTCATGCCCATATCTGCCGTGAGTTCTGCGGCCGGACTAAGCGCGGCGATACCCGAAGCTTGTCCTACGGTCGCGTGAGCATCGGCAAGCGCGAGATCCAGTTCCTGCCCCCGTATCAGGAGACAACCCAGTTCACCGCCGAGATGTTGCTCGCCAATATGGAGTGGGCGGGCGTCGATCGTGCCATGCTTTTGCAAGGGCCGACCTACGGTGAGTGCAATGAGTACGTGTCGCAAACCTTGGAACGGGATGCGGGACGGCTGACCGGCGCAGCTTACCTCGACCCGTGGGAGCCCCAGGCGCCGGAGGCGTACGAGCGGATTCTCTCTATGGGCAGCTTCCGCGCAATAAAGCTTGAGTTTGCGGTGGAGTCGGGATTGTGTGGTTTGCACCCCGATGCCCGGCTCGACGCAACCCAGGTGGATTGGTTGTGGACGCGTATGGAAGCGGACCGATTTGTGCTCGTGCTCGATTTGGGAACGATTGGAACAGCGTCCTACCAAAGCGATGCCGTCGACACAATCGCCTCTGCCCATCCGATGCTGCGCATCGTGGTCGCCCACCTCGGCCAACCCACCTTGGAGGCGGAAGCCGATGCCGACCTCTGGAGCAGCTGGGAGCAGCAGATCGATCTGGGAAAACATGACAATGTCTGGTTCGACACCTCGGCGTTGCCCGCGAAGGTGGTCGATGAGGGTTATCCATATCCCAGCGTGGAGCGATACCTGCAGCTTGCAGTAGGTCGCATTGGCGCCGGAAAACTGATGTGGGGTTCCGACCAACCTGGCCTGTTGTGCCAGTTGAGCTTGCCTCAGCTTGTCGAGCTCGGCAGCCGCCACATTCGATTTCTCCCGCAGCAGGAGCAGCAGATGGTGTTGGGAGGCACCGCCCTTAAGGTGTATGGCTCAGCAGACGTGAAGCAGACAACGTAGGAGGTAGGTATGACGACCGATACGGCGCCCGCACCGATTGAAGAGATCGATGCTAATGGACCTCTTCAGCATGGGTTGATCGACTGCGACGTCCACAACTATCCCGATTCCATTTCTGAACTCGAGCCGTTTCTTTCCAAGCGGTGGTGCGCCTATATCTCGCAGTCAGGTTTCACCGGCCCCCCAGGACCGGCGTATCCCAAGGGGTTTGCCATGGCGGCGCGGCGGGACGCTTGGCCTCCGGGCGGAAGGAAGCCGGGAAGCGATCAAGATTTCTCTCGCGCGCAGCTGCTGGACACCTGGAACATCCACCGCGCCATTCTCAACCCGCTCTACAACACGCCCGCCGTGCACAATCTGGATTTTGCCAATGCGCTGGCGCGGGCAGTGAACGAGTGGACCGCCGCTATCTGGCTCGATGCCGATCCCCGGTGGCGTGGTTCTCTGGTAATCAATCCCCGCGATCCTATGGCCGCCGCGGAAGAGATTCGACGTGCCGCCAGGGACGATCGTTTCGTGCAGGTTCTGCTGCTCGTGCGCTCACATGCCCCATACGGTCGGCGGGAATTCCGGCCGATCTTCGCGGCGGCGGCGGAGATGAACGTGCCTGTCGGAATCCATTTCGGCGGTAGCGGGAGTCCGTCTGCGGCGTGTGGGTGGCCGTCGTACTATTTGGAGGACCACACCAACATGGCTCAAGCCTTCCAATCCCAGGTGGTAAGCCTTGTATGCGAAGGGCTGTTGGAGGAGTTCCCCGGTTTGTTTGTCGTGCTCATAGAAGGGGGATTCGCCTGGTTGCCGCCGTTGATGTGGCGGCTGGACAAGAACTATCGGGGGCTCCGGAGCGAGGTGCCATGGCTGCAGAAATTACCGAGCGAGTATATCGTCGACCACTTTAGAGCCACGACGCAGCCGATGGAGGAGCCAGAGAACCCGCAGCATCTGAAGGCCATGATGGAGATGATTGGTCGGGACAATTTTCTGATGTTTGCCACCGACTATCCCCATTGGGATTTCGACGCCCCAAACCGGGCAATCCCCGCGCTCATCGGATCTTCCCTGCGAGAGCGAATTTTCAGCGAGAACGCGCAGGAGCTGTATGCCCTCTAAGCGCCACGATGTCGGTGCCTTGAACGACTTTGCACCTGGCAGGTTGTATCGCATTGAACTAAACGGACGCGGTCTTGTTCTCTTTCGTCGCGAGGACCGGTTCTTTGCGATGCGAGACACCTGTCCTCATCAGGGTGCTAGGTTGTCTGATGGCTGGTTGCAGGGCACCACTTTGCCCTGTTTACCCGGGAAACCCATTTCCTACGGCAGGGAACAGGAGATTGTCGTCTGCCCCTGGCACGGTTGGGAATTCGATGGGGGGACCGGATGCTCTATCGTCGATCCGGCCCGGGCAAAGGTGCGCACCTATCCAGCAACCGTGGAAGACAGTCGGGTCATCGTAGAATTGGGATAGCCGAAATTGCTGGCTCAGGCCGGTTTCCGTATACTGCTGCTTGACCGTGGCACGGATTGATATGGCAAATAATCGTTCAAACAGTATTGGCATATTCCCTCGTTACCTCGCGACTCGCCTGTTTGTCGAGTTGCCGGCTTCTCAGCCGTACGTGTTTTACGCCTATTTCGGCGCAGTAATCTGGTGGGTCAGTGGATACTGGGCGGCGGGGCTGTATTATTCGCTGACGGGCGAGGTGCCCGTGGCTCTGCGGCACATCGGGCTTGGAGGCATGTCGCTGGGACTCACCATCGGTGCGCTCGTGTCCCGCAAATGGTGGCTACTTTGCAACGCCATGCCCTTCATCTACAGCTTGAATCTGCTCCAATCAATGGAACACGGTGCTTGGCCTCATCGGGCTGGAGGTCCGCAGATTCAGGTCGCGGCAGCCGGAAGAATCTGAAGAAGCCGCCGACGCCACCGGACTCCGGCAAAATTGGTGGTTCGCAATGATGGGAGGGTTGGTGGCGGTTGTCGGCCTGCTCATGGTGCTAACTTGGCTCAGCGCATCATAGAAACTCGCCTGACTGAACCTGCCCACACCCCCTTCTAGTCCCCTTATTGACCGCAAATACCCGGCGCCACCCTCGATGTTTGGCCCCGGGGGTTTCGTCTCATCCACGCGACAGTCTGTCTGTTGCTCCCAGCCTCTGCTACCGTATGCTCCGGTATCCGCTTGTGATTACCGGGGCTAGGCGTTATATATGGAAAAACAGAGCCAGGGGGAACGACATGAAGGCGATGTTCCAAGTCGTCTGCGGCTTGATCCTGCTCAGCGTGCTGTGGGGGTGCGCGCTGCACGGGGGATCTCGCCCAAAGACGAGACGACGCAAACCTACCAGGACGCTCTGCGCCGATTGAGAATGGGTCTGGACGAAACTCAGGTTCGTCAGCTCCTTGGACCTCCTGGCGCGAGTGAGTTCTACAAATCACTGGATGGATCACCTGTTCTCGTATTTTACTACGTAGTACCGGCGGCAAAGGCCGACGAAAACGGAAAAACGGAGCGCACCTCATTGTTTTTCGAGAACGGGAGTCTGGTGATGTGGGGAAGCAAGTTCTATGAATAGCGGATCCGCGAGTCTGGGAGCTTAGAGACACAAACAGGGTTGAATTTAGAATGTGTATAGCAGTTGACGCTATGCATATTCACTGATACCTTGTCAGAGGTCCGAGGATAGCTCCAACTCACGCTAAAAGACGTCGATTGCCAGTATGAAACAGGCCGCGGGGTGAGGAACCCTGTGGCCTGTTCCCATTAGGCTCATGAAACTGATTGAAGCCGCACCGCCAGAGATTGCCTCGAGGATTCTCGAAGCGCTCACTCCCGAAGAAGAGGAACTGATCCGGGTGAGGGCCGATCTCGATTCGAATCACCGGTTCGGAGGACGATGGATGTCGGTGTCGTCGAAGCGGGTGATACTCCTCTCCGAAGATCGCGCCGGCGATTTTCAGGAGATTCCCATCGAAGAGATCAGCGGCGCCCGCAACGAACCACTCGTTGGGGGCGCCCAGCTGGAGATAGAGCGTCGTGCGGCACCAAGGGTGCTACTGACCTACAGCGACACTGAAACCCAGAAGTTCTCGGAAGTGGCCCGAGGAATCGACCAGCTCGCCCAACAACGGGCTCTTGAGATCAACCCCGAGCTCGATCGCCTTCGGTGCCAGAAGTGCAACCGCTTGCTCCCAGAGAAGAACGGCATCTGCCCGGCATGCGTGCGTCGGTTGCGCACCTTGAGCCGCATTACCGCTTACATGAAACCATACAAGAGCAAAGCTGCCGTGCTCGCTGCTGCCTCTTTGTGCACGACGGGAGCAGAGCTGATCCCACCATTGATCACCAAACGGCTCGTCGATGAGGTTCTGGTTCCAGTTCAGCACGGCCTGGCCGATATGGATGCGCGCCTGCTCCTTTTGGGCATGCTGGTGCTCGGGCTGGTCGCGGTGAGGATGTGCAGCTGGGGTGCTGAGCTGCTCCATGGATGGTACGTAGCTTGGCTGGGGGCAAGGGTGACGGCCGACATCCGCAGCCACCTGTATCGCCAACTGGAAATGATGTCCATGCAGTTCTATGACAAGCGACGAGTCGGCGGACTCATTTCCCGCGTTGCCCGCGACGCCGGCATGTTGCAGGAGTTCCTCATCGACGGCCTACCGTACATGGTTATCAACGGCTTAATGATTATCGGTATCCTCGGTTTTCTATTCTCGATGGACTGGTATCTTACCCTGCTTCTAATGATCCCCATTCCCTTGATCGTCGCCTGGAGTGCCCTGTTCTGGCGTCGCATGCGTCGCATCTTTCAAAAATACGGACACGGTTGGGCTATGCTTAGCGCCCGTTTATCGGAAAGCTTGAACGGTATCCGGATCGTCAAGGCGTTTGCGCAGGAGACACGGGAGTTAGCCGCATTTGAAGAGCAGAATCAGAAGCTATGGAAGATTAACCGTAAAACCGCGCGCAACTGGTTCATGCTCTGGGCGACCATGGGTTTGGCTACCGGCATGGGCATCATTGTCGTCTGGTTCTTCGGGGGGATCGGTGTGCTCGAAGGGCGGCTAACGCTCGGTACGCTGCTGGCCTTCTACGCCTATACCTGGTTGGTGTATGGGCCGGTAGAATGGTTCGCGCAGGTTAATTCGTGGATGACCAGGGCATTTGCCGGCGCGGAACGAATCTTTGAAGTGATCGATACGGCGCCGGAGGAGTACGAGAACACCGATGCCGTTTCCGTACCGCGTATCGAGGGCGAGATCCGTTTTGATAACGTGACTTTCGGGTACGACAAGAGCAAGCCCGTCTTGCGCGATCTGAACCTGCACATACGAGCGGGGGAGATGGTGGGGCTCGTGGGCCGTTCCGGTGTCGGAAAGACGACCACGGTAAACATGGTTGCCCGCTTTTACGACGTCGATCACGGCTGTATAGAGATCGACTCTATGGACATTCGCAATATCAAGTTGAACGATTTGCGCCGCCAAATCGGCATCGTGTCTCAGGATCCGATTCTCTTCTCCGGGACGATTCGCGAAAACATCAGCTACGGAAATCCTGCGGCTTCGTTCATGGATATCGTCTCCGCTGCCCGAGCTGCCAATGCCCACGATTTCGTCGTCGCCAAGCCGGATGGATACGATACCCGGCTGGGGGAGCGAGGTACGGGGTTGTCCGGCGGCGAACGCCAGAGAATTGCAATCGCGCGGGCGATTCTGCACGACCCCAGGATTCTAATCCTTGACGAGGCTACGTCGGCGGTGGACGTGCAAACCGAAAAACAGATCCAGCAGGCGATAAAACGCCTGGTGAGAGGACGCACGACCCTGGCGATCGCTCACCGTCTTTCAACCCTGCGCAACGCCGATCGCCTGGTGTTGATCGACGGCGGTCAGGTCTCAGAAGAGGGAACTCACGAGGAATTGATGGAGCGCGAGGGTGCTTTCTATGAATTGGTACGCCTGCAACAGCAGGTGTCATCCGTCATGGCTATCGGTGCATAAGAGAAATGGTCGACCACCCCTTCATCGAAGATCTGCCCCCGGCTGTGTCGGCGACGTTGCAGGCTGCCAACGGATCGACGAATTCGATACAGATTCAAGTGGCATCCGATATGATCGACGCTTTCAGCTACGGAGAAACCTGGCTCGTCGTGACGGACGAACGCATCCTAGTGTTGCCTCCGGACTCTCCTAACGCGACTGTCGATATCCCCATCTCAAGCGTGAGCGAAGTCAGCACGGACGATCTCGTAGGTGGAGCCCGTCTAGAGGTGAAGTGTGTCGGGGGGGGTGCCCCGGTGCGCATCTACTATTCCGGGGCCCAGATTCCGAAGTTCGCCGAGGTTGCCCGCGGCATCGAGCGGATCGCAGCCGGAAAACAGCACGATCTGCCGGTCGAAGTGGAGCGCACGCGTTGCGGGCAATGTGGCCGCTGGCTTCCGGAGAAGGATGGGATCTGCCCGTTCTGCATAAAGAAATGGGAGACGATAAAACGCATAGCCTCGTTTCTCAAACCGTTCAAATCCCAGGTCGTGATGTTGGTTCTCGTTACCGTCGCGATGACCTTGCTGGAGCTGATACCGCCTTACGTCGTCAAACTGATCATCGATGACGTGCTAACTCCCAAGTCCGGCGTCGACATGCTGATTTGGTTTGCCCTCGGCCTCCTGGGAGCGCGACTGGTCAGCTGGGGATTGTCGTTGCTCAACGGTCTCCTGCGCGCCGACATAGCAACCGGTTCGCTGCGCGACATTCGCTCCGCCTTATACCAGGGGTTGCAGTTCTTGCCCCTGAGGTTCTACGAAAAGCGACAGGTGGGCAATCTGATATCGAGATTCCTCAACGACTCGGACCGTCTGGAAATGTTCTTGCTCATGGGGGTACCGTTTATCGTCAACAACGTGCTGATGTTCGTCGGGATCCTGGGGCTGCTGTTCTACTTGAACTGGGAACTCACACTCTACGTGCTATTGCCGGTGCCGGTGATCGCCTGGGGCGGCATCACTAAATGGGAGAAATTGCGGCGTTATTGGGGCCGGTACTCGGTAAAATGGTCGTATTTCTCGACCCACCTCAACGAGTCCATCGGTTCCATAAGGGAGGTAAAGTCATTCGCCCAGGAAGAGCGCGAAGCGAGCCGCTTCGACGCGCGCAACCACCAACTGCGCGAAGCGGGAACGAAGGCCGAGCGGGTGTGGTCGATTTTCTACGCCGGCATGAATCTGATTATGAGTTCGGGGCTCTTCTTAGTATGGTACGTCGGTGGGCGACAGATCCTTTCGGAGGAGTTATCCCTGGGTTTGCTCATGGCTTTCATTAGTTACATCTGGATGTTTTACCAACCGCTGCAATTTTTCAGCACGATAAATAATTTTCTCACGATGGCGTTCGCCGGAGCGGAACGGGTGTTCGAGATTATGGATGCCCGGCCCGAGCCCTTCCTCGAAGCCGAGGCGAGGCCGATGCCGAGAATTCAGGGGGGAGTCAGGTTCAAAGAGGTCTCCTTACGACCCGGGAAAACCCGTGTTGAGACAGATAGACCTGACCGTCGAGCCAGGAGAAATGATTGGCCTGGTGGGCAGATCGGGGGCGGGAAAATCGACACTCATCAACCTGATCTGCAGATTTTACGATGTGGACGGGGGAGTTCTGGAAATAGATGGCTGCGATGTTCGTGGTATGCGACTCGGAGATTTGAGGTCGCAGATTGGCCTCGTTTCTCAGGAATGCTTCCTCTTCAACGGAAGTATCGCTGACAACATAGGCTACGGCAACGCCAAAGCCACATTCGAGAATATCGTCACCGCCGCCCGAGCTGCCAACGCCCACGAGTTCATTGTTGCAAGGAATGACGGTTATGATACCAGGGTGGGTGAGAGGGGCGTCCAGCTGTCTGGGGGCGAACGCCAACGCATCTCTATAGCCCGGCGCCATCCTGCACGACCCGCGAATCCTCATCCTGGATGAGGCCACGTCAGCCGTCGATACACCCACTGAGCAGAAACTTCAGCAGGCTATCGCGCGGCTGGTTCGCGGACGCACCACCTTCGCCATCGCTCATCGACTTTCGACCTTGCGCCATGCCAACCGATTGGTCGTTCTGGACGAAGGCAGCGTGATGGAGATCGGAACGCACGAAGAATTGATGGAGCGGGAAGGCCTGTTTCACAATCTGGCAGCGATCCAGTCGGAAACATCGGCGGTGATGGCGACGACTGGCCAGGACAGCGACTAGCGGGGGCCGTTGTCGTCCGTATCACCAAGGAGTAAACTGAGGTCGAGGGCGGGAGCGGAATGAGTCAACGCGCCGATCGAAATGAAGTCAACGCCGGTGTGGGCAACCTCTTCGACGTTAGCCAAGGTGATGCCCCCGGTCGCTTCGATTTCGATAGGCGCGGCGGCTGAGCGAATGCGTCGCACTGCTTCCCCGAGTGCGGCCGGTTCCATATTGTCCAGCAAGATGCGATCGGGCCCGCAGGATAACAGGACATCCACCTCATCGAGATTTCTGGCTTCGGCGTAGATTCTGGCGTCTCGCATGTTCTCTTCGACCGCCCTGTGGCGGGCGATTCGCACCGCCTCGCCGACTCCTCCTGCCATTGCGGCATGGTTCTCTTTGATCAAAACCGCATCGAACAGGCCGAGCCGGTGGTTGACGCCACCCCCGTGCACAACCGCCTGCTTCTCCAATCCTCTCAAACCGGGTACGGTCTTGCGGGTGTCGGTGATTCGAGCCTGCGAGAATTCAACCGCCGCGACAAACGCGCGGGTCGAGGTGGCGACGCCGGACAGATGTTGAAGAAAATTCAGCGCTGAGCGCTCCCCGATCAGGATAGGGTGCGTGCGTCCGCGAACCCGCAGAATCACGTCACCTGTTTCCACAGGTTGCCCGTCCTCCGCGAGGTAGTCCAGGTTCAAGGAAGTGTCGAGGCCGTGGAAAACGGCGCCAGCTACCTCGAGCCCCGAGATGGTGCCGCAGGCTTTTGCGACGATCCTGGCTTCAGACCGAGCATCGGCCGGCACCGTCCATCGGGTTGTCAGGTCGGACACCGGATCAAGGTTTCCCAAGTCCTCCTCCAGCGCTCTCGCGACATGCTGTTCCAGCTCGAGTCTTGGATCTGACGCAGGTTTTTCTTGCACGGCACTCATCCAGTCCTACTTCCGCTACAGGGCACTAGATCCCAAATTCTTCCTGTTGGGCAAGCCGACTGGTCAAATGCGCATCTTCCACCCTTCTCATGCAAGATACTTGCTCCTGAAGCGCCTGTTTCTCGTCGGTCAGAATGCTCATATCCAGCTCCAGATTGCGCAACTCCCGCCGCATGGCTTGGACTTGCTCATCCAATTGTGCCTGGCGCTCCAAGAGCCGGCCCAACTCCTCTTTGTAGGGGACCGAGCGGACGGTGGAGCTAAAAAACGTCACGGCCGCCATGGCACCGAATACGATGAGCAACACGATGTAGAAAACCTCCATCAGCTCCTGCCCTCGTCTGCGTCTCTCCAATCCAAAACGTAGAGCGACTCGTCTTTTTCGAACAACACGACGTCCAGGTTATCTCCCTCCAGACGGTCATAGGCCGATCCGTTCATGATCATTGTGCCGGTGGCCGTGCGACTTAGCAGATTTCTGTTGCTCTGCAACACACGGGAAAACAGCTGGGTAATATCGGTGCGCTCATCCTCCATATCGACCCCCGCACTCAAACTGGCGCGAACCGAATCACGTCTGTTGTCGGGTACTTGCTGAATGTACTCGCGTACGAGCTCGACGGCGGCCTGCGGAGTGTCAAAGGAGCAGACCAGCATCGATCTTTCAGGATTGCTGTAATTTATCTCCTGGCGTTCAATGATCTCGGTCAGGATGCCTGTCATCATAGCACGATCCTCTTCTTCTTCGCTGAGGAACTCGATCAGGAGCAAGGAGTGCGATTGCAACGCCCCGGCAATCTTGTCGGTGACCTTCAGCTCGTGCAGCATTCTGCGGTCCTCGAATTCGGCAACCCGTGCCAGGGTGCAGCATTCCTCCAACTCTGAACCCAGTGCTTTGGGCAATGATGACTTCAGTTCGTTGAGGATCTCTCCCGCCGCCTTGCGGGCTTCCCGCGTCTCGCGTTCCGTGCCCCGTTTTTTGGTGCGTTCGAACTGAAGACGCTCCTCAAGAATCTGAATCCTCTGTTGCGATCGCTGTACCTCTGTCTGACAACTTGCCACCCGGCCGCGCAGCCTTCTGAAGCTTGCCATGGTAAGAAATTTTACGAAGGCGTACAAAATGCCACTCAATGCCGCTGCAATCCCCAGATACGCACCGGTCACTCGGACCCCCTCTTCGAGTGCACTGACGGGTTGCCGATTCGGCCCGCTATATCTGGGCCGCGGTACGACTCCAGCAAATTCATGCGATCCAGGAGAGGTATCACGGTGAATATTCCCCGCAGCATGCACGCCTTCACCTCTCCCGAATCCATGAGCCAGCTGAATAACCGAAACGCGGACTCGAGAATCTCCGCATCTTCGGTGGCCTCGAATGCAAACACCAGCGGGCCGAACAGCTCGGCGGCGGGGGAGTGGGGGTGGTCGGCCACCGGACTCTCGTAGCAGTAGAAGAGACCCTCCCTGGTGCGGCCGTGATGCACGAGAAAGGAGACCCCGCGCAGCAGCACCTCGTAGGCGCGCCGGTCGCCTGTCGCCTCAAAGTAGAGTTGCATTCCCTGGAGAATGGCCGCGCTCGCCGATGGATCTGAGCCGCGATTGAAGCTTCCGATGGATTGGCGCCAGCGTCCCTCTTCATCCTGCCACATCTCCGCGAGGTCGACGAGCGCTTCCATGGCTCGCAGAAAACGCTCCTCCGGAAAGGCATTGAAGAAGGTGCCCATAGCCGTCAGCGACCAACCAACATCGCGGGCGTTGAACGGCCACTCCACATCCGGGTCAAGGGCTCGGCGGCTAACCTGTTCGGACAGTTTATCCTTCCATTTGTAGGGAGCGGAACGGCGGCAGTAGTCGGCGCACGATTCCGCTACCTCGCGGGCTCGGTGGTAACCGGTGATGAAGTAATAATCGAGCAGGCCTCCCAGCCACGTGTGACTCACCCGAGGGCCCGCAAGCGAGTCGCTGGCGGAGGTAGTGTAGTGGTGATTCTGCGACCAGGCACAGCGTGGTCCGCCGATCCATTCCGGGTGCGTTGTGTCGAAATGCACCGTGTCCACATCCATCAGATGGAAGACTGCCGCCTCCGCCTCGGAGAACAGGTGTTGATCGCGGGTGCGAATAGATTGCCGCAATAAGGAGCTCGGCAGATCGTACGCCAGATTCTCGGTTGTCCTGGTCTGAAGCTGTCCGTCCACCAATCTCAGACTGACTTCGTCGCCGTGGTTCAGGATGCCCAAACCCCTCGGAGGTTTGCACAACTGGCGGAGTTTCATCTCCAGCGGCCAATAGGAATCGGACATCGGGGGAAGGGACCCGAATGCCCCGGACGAAGCGTAGTGTTCTGAAGGCAGATTCAGTAGCAAGGGCTGCTCGAGCGCCAGCATTTGATAGTCGATGCCGCGGGCATTGGTGGCGGCAGGACCAAACTGTATGAACAGTTCGTGGGTCTTCGCCATCCCCTGAGCAAGGCGCAAGGGACCTTCGTAAACGGCGCCAGCTTGATTTCCAGACCGTATGCTTTCTCGACCGGGGACCGCCGTGGTATCCGGATAGAGATCGAGCGACAACTCTTCGGGGGCCACCCGGTATGCCTTGGGGTAGTTTTGCCACGGTCTCCGGATTTTGATTGCGATCGCAACGTTGCGGTTGCCGACGCACACCCATCCATGCGCGTTTCCGTCAATGGTGGTCGAGCTCCCGTCGTCCAGGACGTGCTGGCCGACCATCAGCTGGGTGAGGGTGATCGGTTCGGTGATGCCACCAAATTCGTACCCGTGAGGCGACTGGGTGGATTTGGCGCCCAACGCAGCATCGATTTCACCGCCGAGGTCGGGTGTGAGACCGATCCGCATGCGCCGGAGCTCAACCGACTGCGCGGCCGTATCCTGCACAAAGGTGTGATAGAGTTTGATGAACGGTTTCCCCGCAAAGCAGTACAAACGGGTGATCCAGCTCATGAAAGGGGCACCGTTTCTGTTGCGATACCGCCCCTTTGCCAGAAGGACGATTCGCAGCGGATTGTGCTCCTCGATTTCAACCGCATCGATGTGGCTATCGAAGGGCGTGCCGTCGCCGTCGGTCGCAGTGAACTCGCTCTTGGCAGGGTCGCGTAGAATATCAATCCCGTTCCAAGCGATATTGCGGAACAGAATCGGTCCGGTTCGGGCAAAGGACATTTTTAGCGGACCCGTGTCGATCGCGACCGAATCTAGCGACTCTTGCCACTGGAGCCGGGAATCGATCTCCACCATTTCAATGCCGTCGGCATACTCGACGGGCAACTCGATTCGGGCCATCGGTGCCATCGATACTTGAGTATCGACGAGAAGCCACTTTACGGATCCATCGGGCCAGCGGGCACGCACGGAAGTATGGACGGGTAGAGGCTGGCGGTCGGGCCCCAATATCCGCAGGTAGCCCGGTGGTCGCAGAACTCCTTTTGCGAATGGCATTCCGGCTGTCACTGGCCAGGAGGTCCTTCCGACCCCAGCCGGTTCTCGCATATGTGCAATCGTCTCAGTCATTTCATGTTTTACCCTGCAGGTTACCCCGCCAATATTCTAATATACCTCAATTTTGGGATCGGTGACTCAGGTCACGGTGCTGGATCAGGTTCCGAATCGACGGAAGAAAAGCGTCACTACCCCGAGAAACAGCCTAATACGTAAGAGGGTGTGGAAGCCGATTATCTGGAGTGGTCTGTCGTTTTGATCCCAACGACAGTCCTTGTGGAATTGCACTCCCTCGGCATGGAGTCCGGCTTTTGGCGGACTCTTTTTTAGGTCGCGCGAAGGGTTTGCTGCACCGTTTCGATTAAGCTTACGGCATGGACCGGCTTTTTTAGCACGGCGTGAACACAGTCAGGTTTGTTGGAGGTGATTTCATCGTCGACCCAACCGGAAATGACGATAATAGGCACCTGATCTCCCTTGTCACGCAGTTGAAAGAGTAGATCCTCGCCGCTGACCGGTCCCGGCATATGCAGATCGAGAAGCATCAGATCTACGGTCTCGTGATCGAGCAGGGCCAGGGCCTCTCCGGCATTCTCTGCCGGAATCGTCTCGTAGCCCGCGCGTTTGAGCAGGCGAATAAACAACGTTCGCACCGGCTCTTCATCTTCGACAACCAGGATCCTTTGCGTCAGCGTAGCGCCCTCAGAGGATTAATGTTGGACCTTAGAACGTAATCCGCAAAGCGTTGTTGGACAACAAGATTATAGCTATTCCGGTACTTCTGTGCGGGCGCACCTGACGCCGATGGAATTGTCCACTGAGGAATCTAGCACGCGGATGCGAACAGTTGCCGTAAGAGCATCCTCTGGGAGCTGCTCCGCGATTTTCCAGCTGCTGCCGCGTAGAAGCTCGTTCCGTCAGGGTAGATCCCGACCGCGGTCGTCGATCCGAACGCGGGAGTCTCCCGACTCTGGACCAGAAGGATTCGCATCAGGGCTGCGGCTGTAATAATCGGCCGCGTAGGGAGTACAGCAGGCAGGGAGGGTCACTTCATGTTATAATAACCGCGCCAACACTAGCTGTCAATCGACACAAAAGATCGACTCTGTCTCGAGATGACAAACAAAAATGCGACGCGTATATTGACGCAAGATCGACGCAGGACCAACGGAGAGACCAACTTGCTCGCAACAACCTCACCTGGCGCGAACCTTGGCATATGGGACGGGTGTGTAAGCCATGAGAATATCAACGATGCAGTTCGTGTTGCCCCCAAGGAGATTCTTTTCGGGGAACAGACCCGTTTACCCTATTTCCCTGACGACCAGCGCCTCCCCAAGCTTCACGCGGGCGAATCCCTTGTCCTCCAATTCTGGAAGGTTCTCGAAAAGATTCCCGATAGCCTCCGCGAGGCGCTGCTCGATCTGCCGATCAGCATCACGCTGACGCGGACCGGCGACCTCCCCTATTTTCGGGATTTTCGCTGCCACCAGGCGGTGCATATCGGTCGTCGTCGTCGCACCGTGTATCTGTCCGAAACGCTGCTGTCGGAGGCGGCTGAAAAAGGGTATGACCACTGGGCCGTTGCCGAGGGGGTCATCTTCGCTTCTTGGACGCTGTTCGACTACCTGTTGCTGGTCGATGTCTTCCAATCCTACATCACCATCGTCTCCGACCTTCCTAACTACAGGTTGGGGGAACCGCTTCTTCTGAAGCTCGTCGGTGAGCACAATCGCCACCGTCGGGACAGCATAGATTCGGGGAGATCAGAGCTCGGCGAGTTCGTGGCCGGGTACAAACAACAGTTGCTGAGAGTCTCCCCGCCGCAGGTGGTTCACGCCGACCCGTTCGAACTTGCGCGCACGGTTTTCGACTCCGATCTCGAGGAGAAGTGGTCGCGCGACAAGATGGAACGGATCGCGAAGATATTTAATTACCCTCGCATTTTTCTGTTTGATCGGGACATAATTCACAGCGTAGCGAGAAAAACGGCGGAGCGAAAAGGGCAGGAAACGGCACCCCAATCCTTCGCTGATCTGCTGCATGACTACAAGGATGCACTGAGCTTCGATCCGCAGCCGCTAATGACGGCATTTTGCAAAGGAGTGGTGCCCAAACCCCGGGCGGAGTTCTTGCAGCAGGTCGTTTCCCTCGGTCCTGAGTCTCTACGTGGATTTTTCACGGCCTACACGGAAGGGGACGAGAGCGTAGAACAGCTGATGCATCCACTCTGGATCTATCTGTGCACTCTAAGTTCTGATCCTGCCGGCGTTTTTTCACGGGCCGGTCGCTGTCGCGCCTTGGGTCGCGAAGGTGCGGGCGACGGTATGGAACGGGCACTGGCTGGTCTTTTCGTCCGTCTCGACAAAGCCGACAACTACGAGGATCTCTCTAACGAATTGACGTCGATGGGTGCTCCGGCAAGGGAGGAGATCGTGGAACTCATCCAACAACAAAAACTCGAGGAGGAGGATGAATGGGAGGTCTTCAAAGGGCGAAAGCAGGGTATTGTAACCCGCGCCTACGAACTGCTTGAGGAGCTGTCTGGCGGTTCTGGCAAGGCCGCGGCGGCGCGCAAGCGGAGGGCGGAGCTGCACCGTGACCCAAGGGTGTTGAATCTGCTCTCCAGTGGCCCCCACCGACTGACATCCGATCCCAGCGGAGTGCTGATGTACTTGAGATCGTATCAGCGTTCGCTCAAACAGTTCGGGCCCACAGACCCGGACACCGATTTCCTGCTTGCTTGCGTCCTTATCAGGCTGGATCAGTCGGAGGAATACGACGAGCTGATCGAGTTGATCCATTCGATGGGCACTCCGGCCTTTTCGGCTCTCTACAGCGTCCTCGAAAATATCCCCGAGCGCGATCAGAAGCGCCGCGAGATTCTCGTCCAAGCACGGATTCTGTGGTCCAAGATGGTGGCCGAAATGCGCTTGCTGTCCGCCGCGCGGCTTCTGGCTGATTTCCCGGCATGACTGCGTTGTTGGCTGCGGTTCTGGTTGTGCTCAACGGGTGTGCGTTTCTGTACCGGGAAACCCGATCCACTGCCGAGCTGAACCAGACCGTCGACGCCCTCGCCGCTGATATCGCCCACATGGACGTGCCACAAAATCTGGTCTTCTTCGGGATCCGCGCCAGCGATGGGAAACAGACGCCTGAAACTACGGTGGTGGACCGGCTCCTGATTGAGACCCTCAGCGATGCCGGGTTTCTTCTTGGGTCCTCCGAGGGCTCCGCCGCTGGGCCTTGGCCTACTCAGGGACTGTTGCCCCCACTCGATAATGACCACCAAGGAGCCTCGCATCTGCTGGGAGGCCGGTTGTACACCGACGAACGGTGGTCATACCTACGACTGGCGCTTGTTGAGCGGCGGACGGGTGCGATGCAGCTTGCCGATCTTCAACGGATCTCGACCAAAGCGCTGGAGCGGTTGGCGCGGGCATCCTCCCAAGGGGAACAGCAGGACGCTCCGCTCGAAATCGAGCTCCACATACTCGGGTTGCGTCGCGAGCTGGGTTTTGCCGACCAGGTCGAGGTCGGGGAGGGTGCGGTGTTGAAAAAGGGTGACGAACTGCAAATCAGATTTCGCGTCGGCGTGGAATGCGACATCTTCGCTTTTCTGCTGGGTCCGAGCGGGAACACCTGGCCAATCTTCAAGCGCTCTGTTTTCGGTGGCAGATCGCGATACCGAACCTATGAAAGTCTCTGGTTTCGGCTGGGCGACACGAACCCGAAAACTCAAACGTACGGGGGATCCCTCGGCCACAACGCTACTGAAAAAGGCGATTTCACCCTTTACTTCGCAGCTGCAGCGAGGCTGGAAGACGGCGAGGAAATGTACTTTGCCATCGACGAATACCTAAACAATCGGTCGGGTGAAATTCAGGACTGGAGTTTCGTAGATAGATCGGTTGAGCAACACCTTTTTGCTGGCGACGATAAAGAGGCGAAGTGGATTCAGGGGGAAGCGCCAAGAGGGGAATCGGAGCGATTCCAGCTGGCGGATGGGACCGTTCTGGAGAATCGATCAGAGCAGCTAAGCGGTACCCCGGGCGTCTTCCGGGTACTCCGATTCAGCGTCCAGTAGATGAATCCCGGTAGCGGAAGCCACCCTAGGCCTTAACGGCTCAGAACGTCCGCGATGGCTTCGCAAAGGTGATCCATATTGTCCTGGGTCATACCGGCGACGTTGATGCGGCCCGACGACACTACGTAGATCGAATAGCTGCTGCGCAGGGCATCGACCTGTGCGCCGGTCAACCCGGAAAAGGAAAACATGCCCCGCTGTCTGGCGATGAACGAGAAATCGCGCTCGATGCCCTTCTTCTTGAGGGTTTTGACGAATAGCGATCGCATCTCCACGATTCGGTCACGCATGCCGGCGACCTCGCCTTCCCATCTTTTTCGCCGGTCGGCATCTTCCAAAATCGCCGTGACCAGGGCCGCTCCGTGTGCGGGCGGGTTGGAGTAGTTGGTCCGAATACAGATCTTGGCGTGGCTCAAAGCGACATCCGCCGACTCGGCACTTCCGCCAACGATGGTTAGCGCGCCGACGCGTTCGTTGTATAGTCCGAAGTTCTTCGAAAAGGAGTTGGCGACGAAGAGCTCGACACCAGGACGACAAAGCTCCCGAAGGCCGACTCCATCCGCGTCGATCCCGTCCCCCATGCCCTGGTAGGCGAAATCGACCAGCGGAATCAATCCTCGATCCTGCATCACATCGCCGATCCGCTTCCATTCCTCTGGGCTCGGATCTACTCCGGTAGGGTTGTGGCAGCAGCCGTGGAGCAGCACGACCTCGCCCGAGGAAAGCTCACTGAGCGAAGCCAGCATGGCGCTGAAATCGAGCTCGCTGCGAGCTCCGTCAAAATACGGGTAGGTGGCTACCTCGATCCCGGCCGCTTCAAAAACCTTCGGATGGTTCGCCCAGGAGGGGTCACTGATCCACACCCGGGTTCCGGGAAAGAGGTTGTGAACGAAATCGGCGGCTATGCGCAGCGCCCCCGTTCCACCCGGAGACTGCACGGTTGCCGCCCTGGAGGTGCGGACGATTTCGTGGCCCTCGCCAAAGAGGAGGCCCTGAACGGCACGGGCGAATTCCACGGTGCCTTCGATCGGCGTGTAGGTTTTGGTCTTCTCAGCCTGCAACAACCGTTCCTGGACCTCGCGCACCGTCGCGAAAATCGGAGTGTTGCCGTTTTCGTCCTTGTACACCCCGACCCCTAGGTTGATCTTGTCAGGATTCGGATCTTCGCCGAACGCCTCGGTCAACCCGATGATCGGGTCCGGGGCGGCTTTTGTCAGGGTTTCTAGCATCTATTCCTCGTTGGTTTTCCGGTTTCGCCGGTAGGCCGAGAAAGTTAGACCCTCTTCTTGACGAGTGTCAACGATCTGCCACTCTGCGGCATTCCATTCGGGGAAATAGGTGTCTCCCTCCGCGGGCTCCGGGAAGTGGGTTATTATCAATTCGTCGGTTAAGGGAAGGGCGATGCGATACACCTCGCCACCACCCAGCACAAACATCTTTTCTGCTCCAAATCGAATGCAGTGCTGGCGCGCTTCTTCGAACGAGTGTTTTACGCGTACCCCCGCAGGGGCTTCATACTCACGATCCCGTGTGAGAAGGATGTTCTCGCGTCCGGCAAGCGGGATCTTCTTGAAGGACTCGAAGGTCTTGCGTCCAGCGACAAATGGATACCCCTTGGTGGTGCGCACCAAATGGCGCAGGTCGGCGGGATGGCGCTGAACCAGATCGCCATCCTTGCCGATAACCCCGTTGGCGGCGAGGGCGACGATGATGACGGTTTTCAAGAGCGCGCTCGGCCCGGATGGAAAAAGCGAGACACCGCCGGGAGTTCCGATACCTTCGCTTCCGCGACCGAGCCGGTGAAAACGACTCGGCCGTCATCCAGCATGATCAGCTTCCCGTCCATACGCTCGATGCTCAGCAGCTCATGGGTCACGATAACCAGGGTCGTCCCAAGGCTGCCGTTAAGGGTCAAGAGCAGGTTGTCTATCTCAGCGGCGGTAAGTGGGTCGAGGCCGGCGCCCGGCTCGTCGCAAAAGAGAATCTCCGGATCCAACGCCATCGCTCGCGCCAGAGCCGCCCGCTTACGCATGCCTCCCGACAGCTCGTTTGGAAAAAGATCGTAAGCCTGATCCAAGCCAACGAGGTGCAGTCGAGTGCGCACCACGTCCTCGATTAGTCCAGCGCCGAGGTCGGTGTGCATCTCCAGCGGCAGTGCTACGTTTTCGCCTACGGTAATCGAGTTGAATAGGGCCCCGTACTGGAACATGACGCCCACCCGCTTAAGAGCGGGAGGTGGCCCCTCTTCCTCCCGAGCCTCGCCAAACAACGACACCTTTCCGGCGACCGGTTCGACCAGTCCGATGATCGTTTTTAACAGGGTGCTTTTGCCGCAACCGCTACCGCCAAGAACAATGGCAACCTCGCCCGGTGCCACCTGCATCGTAATGCCGTCCAGGATCGTCTGCTCACCGTAGCTGACCTTCAGGTCGGCGACATCAATGGCCGGTTTCATCCCATGTAGAACAGCAGACCCCAGAAGGAGTCGAGTATGATTATGCCAAAGATGGACGAGACTACCGCGGAGGTGGTGGCGTTTCCCACACCCGCCGCGCCGCCACTGAAAGCCAAACCCCGGTAGACGGCGATGATCGTTATTATCCAGGCGAATGAGACGCTTTTTACCAACCCGGTGAGAATATCCTTGAGAACGAGCGCTTCGACTATCTGATTGACGAAGGCTCCCGCAGCGACTTCGAGGTAGGTCACTCCGACGAGAGTACCACCCATGATACCGGCCAGGTTCGCCATGATGGTCAGCAGAGGCACGCAAATGAGCATCGCCCAGAGCTTCGGCACCGCGACGAATCGCAGAGGATCCAGAGCCATGGTCTGCAGTGCATCCAGTTCCTCTGTGAACTTCATGGTCGCGACCTCGGCGGCGATGGCCGAACCGCTACGGCCGGAAACGATGATGGCGGTCATCAGTGGGCCGAGCTCGCGGCAAACGCCGATGGCCAGGAGGTCAGCGACGAAGATGTTGGCGCCGAACTTGCGTAGTTGCGCTGCCGCTTGCAGAGCGGACACCGCCCCTACGAGGAAGAGTATCAGGGCGATGATCGGTAATCCCTGTGAGCCGATCGCCCAACCTTGCTCGACGAAGCTGCCGCGACGGACGCCGGACTTCCTGACCAGGCCAGTGGCGGCCGACCAGGTGAGGTCGGTCATGAGGTAGAGAAACACCGCAATGCGCTTACATGCGTCTTCCAACCGTTCCCCCAGTCTTTCGAGGAACTCAGGTTGGACCGCTTCCACGGTTGCCCGGCGCTCGGGGGTCCGCATGAATTCGAAGAACTCCCGCAGCTGATCCGGCAGCTCCGTGACCACGATCCGCTTGCCGCAGCGATCCGCCAATTCCGGAA
The DNA here is from genome assembly GCA_965217095.1 of Candidatus Latescibacterota bacterium. Taxonomy (GTDB): domain Bacteria; phylum Latescibacterota; class UBA2968; order UBA8231; family UBA8231; genus CAYNZV01. Next base: position 1,588,308 of record OZ244235.1, on the reverse strand, counting down.
GTCGCTGCAGCAGGACGGCCCCCGCGGTATCCAGCCCGGTCAGTTCGCTGACATCGGCGTTGAAGGTGTCGTGGGGTGTGGTCTGAAAGAGTTCGGTGAGCTGCTGTTCAACGGTGCCCACCGTGTCCAGATCTAGATTCCCCAGGAGTCGAATGGCTGACCCGTCGCAGAGAATCTGATTCATGAGCTCACCAGAGGCTCTTAGAGCAGCCAAACGAAGCGCAGCAGCACCTGTTGCCGCGACTGAATCCGCTTGAGCGGTTTTTCGCGGGCGAAATCAAGCACGATATCCATATTGATGTAGCGCGAGAGATTTACCCGCAGGCGGTTTTCCCAGGTGAATTCCCAGGAGCTAGTTGTAGCCGACGGCATCAGAATCTCGAACTCAGAGTCCATGCTTAGATTGGAGCTCAAGCGGGCGTCCATCACCAGGACAGCCTCCAATCCGGTGCTGGAGGCGCTCTTCAGGAGCTGTGCGCTGCCACGATCGGCACGCACATCGTATGCATCGGTTGGGTAGGAGGTCTGGCGCGCCCCCAAGCCGATGCGAACGTCCACGTTCAATGGAAAACTCTGATATAGGTCGGAGTTGATGCCCATTCCCTGGCGCAACCGCATTGGTGTCAGCGATTTCGACAATGTAAAGTCGGATATCCCGGTTAGGGTTCTTGTGGTGTCACCGTCGGTGTTTACCAGGTGCAGGGTTTGCGGCTGGTCGTAGCGCAGGTCGGTGGCAAAAACCTTGGTATTCACGACGCCGCGGAGATACGGTCCTAGGCGTTGCGAAAGCCGGTATATGTAGGTGCCGCGCACCTCCAGCTCGTCGATTGATTTGCGGAAGGCGTCGCGGCCTTCCTTGGTGAGACCTTCCTCCAGGATGATTCGAAGCAATGCCAGGTGCCGCTCCGACAGAAAGCGGCTGCTGGTTAGAATCTGGCCCGAAAACGAAACGCTGGACCGATCTTCCCCGGCGGTATTCTGGGTGGTGTTGAACAAGGTTGATCCACTCATCTCAACAGCGCTTTTCCAGGCCGATTTCGAGCGGTCGGTCCGCAGCTGAAGACTCGGTGGGTAGAAACCCACGAAGTTGTTTTCGCCCACCACTAGATTGCGCTGAACCAGCTCACCTTCCTCCAAACGCACGCTGAATTTTCGGGTGGTGGAGATGTTGTCACCGACGCTAACGACTTCGTAGGTGCCGGGGGGGAGCAGCCAGGTGCGCACCGCTTCGCCGCGCTCCTCTTCGATGCCGAATCCAATGCCATAGTTTTCCTGGTTACTCACTCCGAAGAGCTCATACGACTCGTTGGTGGAGGTCCGGTTCTGGTCGATAACCTCTATAATCAGACCGCTCCAGAAGGACTTGAGCTTGGAGGTATATCCCTCTGCTACCCGTACGCTGGTACTCATCATCTGCGGAATCGGACCGGAGCCGACCAGCACATCGTACTCGCCCGGGGATAGCAGAACGCCCAAACCCATCTTCTCTTCTGCTATCTTCTTTCCCTCTTGGTACACCAGGTAACTCGGCTCCGTCAACGGGCTCGTCATGTACGGCACAAACAGAAACCCTTTGCCTTTGGGTATCAGTGTCGTGTCCCTTTCGAGTTGACCGCGGGATGGGGGGGCGATCCAGGTACCCTCGTCAGCCGGGAGGGGAAGAAGGGCAGCGAACAATAAGATCAACGAGGAGAGAGTGAGGCGGCTGAGCATGGTTATTCCACTCGTTTCCCGGGTATGAGCTCGTAATGTACCGGCTCGTCGACCACGTCCAGGGTGTCCTCGAGAGTTTTTGCGGGACCCCCGTTTCCGAAGGCGGAAAGCTCGATAAGCGGACGACCTTCCTGTTGCCGTTTCTGATTGAGGAAGGCCAGATCGATTTCTTTGATCGCGATCTCCATCTGCTGCCGGAGAATCTCGCGGATGGCCTCAATGGTGAACGTCATATCGGCGTTGTAGACCTGGCGTTCCTCGTCGAAGTCCCTGCGCCAGATTACTCTGGAGTCCGAACGTCGCACGAGGCGCATGGAGATGGACAGACGCGCGAACCAGATGTCGCCACTGTCGTATCGTTCGATGGTTTTCACCGTGCCGCTCAAGGTAAAGTCCGCCTCTTGTTCGATGAAATCGCGTCCGACCAGAGAGAACAGATCGGCGTCTTTCAGATACTGGCCCACCGCGTCGGTGACCATGTCCGCGGGCCGCACAGCCCAGGTATGGCCCTTGTCCAGCTGGATCTCCAGTTCGTTGCGACGAAAGATGATCTCGTTCCGGTTGTACGCCCGGGCGACGCTGAAGGTCTCGATCTCGATCACCACGGGGTAGGGTCTTTCCGACCCTTCGAGAAAGCTCCTGATCGTCTTGGCCTCGATCAGGTAGAGTCGATTCTGCCGAATCTCCGCCTTGCCTCCGATCAGCTGGGTGCAGCCAATCCCCAAGAGAGCCAGGATCGAGACCAACGCCAAATAGCGTCGGGGCCGTGGGCGGTCCATCGAGTTCGCCGTGTTCACTGTTTACCCCGAATGAGCACGGAGGGATTCTCGCGGATCACCTCGGTCGTCTGGCGGATGTTCTGCAGAGTTTCCTCCAGGTCCTGCATGGCGCGAAGTATATTCGAACGGCTTTGCACGACTGTGCGGTCGATGTGGGAGAAGGCAAGATTCGCCTGTTGGACGGTCGCGTTGAGATTCGTTATCAGCTCCGGAACCGGCCCTTCCATCTGTAGGCGGAGCTGGCGTGCGCTCACTTGAAGATCGCTGGCCGCGGCCGCGAGTCCGTCGCCGGATACCAAACCGTGAACCGCTTCCATGGTGGCGGCAAAGCTTGCCGTCGCGCTGGCCAGGGATTCGGTCATTTCGGCAAGATTCTCGAAGGTCCGGTTGAGCGACTCGCGATTCTCCGTGGCCAGCTGGTTGGCGGTTGACATGAAATCGCCACCGTTGGACAGAAAACGCGAGAAATGCCTACGATTTTCCCCGCCCGTCAGCTGGATGACGTTGTTGAGGGTATGCTCCACCTTCTGGGTAAGCAGATCCGCCCGCTCTTCCAGGTTGGCCAGGAATGAGTCACTCGCCCGAATTCTGGAACCCGGCGGCAGCAGCGCCGCGTCCGGGGTTCCGGCGATAAGCTCGATATACTTGATCCCGGTTATTCCCTGGGAATGCAGGCTGGCCTCCGTGTCCACTCTGATGACGCTGGGTACCTTGTCGGCCTCGACCGTTATCTCGACCACGACCGTGGTCAGATCCACGGCAGATATGTAGGTCCTCTCGACGCGGCCAACGTCGATACCCTGGTATTTTACCTTCGACCCTTTGCGTAGACCACCGACTGAAATCCCGGCGAACTCAATAAGGTATTTTTCCCGCTCTTCCAGCAGGTGTGCGCCCCCAACGACGATGAGGAAAAGGGCAAGCACACCTCCGGAAACAACAAAAAAGAGAGCTAAGCGTACTCTCTGTGCTTTCGTAGCCATGAGGTCTGGTATGAGCAGGAGTTAGGGGACGTGATTCGAGATTTGGAATATGGCCAATACGCTGTCCAGGATCAAGTAAATGCCGTCCTGGGCGTCAGTTGCCGCCATTGCCGGCGATCTACGACGTATGCAAGTGGGACAACCACCGCCAACGGAATTGCTGCGCCCGCTCCCACCTCCTATCTTTGTCGAAATGAGCGAGAATTCCAAAAAGCGAAGGTCGACGGTCAGCCGCGAGGCAGCGGATCTTCGCGCCGAAATCAAAGACTCCTTGCCCCATCCGTACATCACCTACCAGGGATTGTCGGCGGAGCCAAACGCGGCCGAATCACGATCGGAGGCTGAAAACAATGAGACGGAGTCTCCGGCATCACCTTGTGGCTGAAGCCTAGCGCAACTATCTTTAAGTCCAATCTAAACGACACCTTAGGCGTTGTTTGAATTTCGCCGAGGAGCCCCTGTTGCCGGATGATGCAACAGGGGCTCTCCAGTGCTAGAGTGTAACGTGATAACCGAATTCTACCAGAATCGCACCATCCTGCTAACCGGGGTTACCGGGTTCCTGGGCCAGGCGATCGCTTCCAAGATTCTGCGCGACCTGTCCCAGGTGCGGCGTCTCTATGTTCTGGTAAGGTCCAAGAAGGGCCGTGGTGGTACTACCTTGTCGGCGACCGAGCGCCTCGAAGAGGAATTCTTCAATTCTAGCGTGTTGGAGGGATTCAAACGCTCGGAGCCCGAGGAGTATCAGCGGGTACGAGCGAAGGTTGTGGCGGTGCAGGGGGATATATCCCAACATCGACTGGGTATCGACGACAACCTCTACGCCGATCTTCAATCCGACGTCGATCTGGTGATAAACGTGGCGGCGACGGTGGAGTTCGATGCAGCCCTCGATCTCTCCATCGAACTGAATACGCTGGGGCCGCAGCGCATCCTGGAGTTCATCCAGGGATGCCGGAAGGATCCCGTGCTCGTGCATGTCTCGACGGCCTACGTCAACGGCTGCCTCACCGGAAGCATACCCGAAGAGCCGTTGCCGATGGACCGCACGATTGCTCAGCTCAAAGCCAATTCCGTAGCAGACACCTTTGATCCGGAAGCCGAAATCAAGAGCTGTTTCGATTTCTGCGTCGGGGTTCGCCGGGAAGCCTCTTCAACGCCGATACGAGAGGTGTTCGAGCGGGAGGTGCAACAGCAGAACAGCGCGCGCAAGGTCAGCGATTCGCGACGTGAAAAGCTGATCGAGGGCAGAGCTCACCGCTGGATTCACGATCAACTGGTAAGCGAGGGAATGCGTCGGGCGAAAGCCTATGGCTGGAACGACATCTACACCTTTACGAAGGCGATGGGTGAACAGATGTTGGCAAAGAAGCGTCAATCCGTTCCCATGGTAATCGTCAGGCCGAGCATCATCGAAAGCAGCCTGGAGGATCCCGAGCCCGGGTGGATAAGCGGACTAAAGGTGGGCGATCCACTAGTGATCGCCTACGGCAAGGGAGTCCTACCCGATTTTCCCGCCCGTCCCGATTCTGCCCTGGACATGATTCCGGTCGATATCGTCGTCAATGCCGTCGTGGGGTCGGCCACCCAGGCTACGGCCGACCAGGTACGGGTCTATCAGGTAGCTACCAGCGGCGAGAATCCACTCCTCAACGCCACCATGTTCTCCTATGTACGGGAGTACTTCCTCGATCATCCCATGTACGACAAGAAAGGCAAGGTGCCGGTGTTGAAACCGCTGACCTTGCCCAGCCGACGCCGATTCAGCAGAAAGATCTTCGTGAGATACCAGTTTCCGGTGGCTGTGGGACAGTGGCTGATTGACCGATTGCCAAACGGGCGGGCATCAAACCGCGTCAGGCGTCGTCTGAACGCACAGAAAAAACGCCTGGAGCGGGTGCTCTATTACACGAACCTCTTCAGCCCTTACACCTTTCTGGATTGTCGATTCGAAACCAAATCGCTCCTCGCGCTTTTCGACTCGCTTCCGGCCAAAGAGCAACAGCACTTCAACATGGATGTGCGATGCATTCGCTGGGAACAGTATTACAAAGAGATTCACCTTCCCGGCCTCAGAAAGCATGTGTTGAAGGAAGGGAACGGCTCCGATCCTCTGCTCGCGGACGAATCCCCAGAGGCAACGCCCGGCGGCTGAGATCGCATGTATCCCTACCTTGCGGAGATTGGACCGGTCACCATTGGCAGTTTCGGGGTCATGGTGGCCCTCGCTTTTTTATCGGCGCTCCTCGTTCTAAAAGCAGAGTTCCGTCGCAAAGAGCTTGAGCCCGAGCTGGCGGAGTCGCTCATAACCGGGGCGATGATCGGCGGCCTCGTCGGGGCCAAGATCTACTTCGTCCTTTTCGAGACGCCCTCGACGTACACCTGGCGACAAACCCTCGACGTGCTCTTTTCCGGTAGCGGAGTAACCTTCTACGGGGGCTTTGCCGTTGCCGCGCTAATCGCCATCGCCATCATACGCCGCCGGGGGGCACCGATTGCGCCCGTTGCGGATGCTATCGGAATCGCCCTGGCGCTGGCGTATGCCGTCGGTCGCATTGGGTGCCAGTTGGCTGGGGATGGCGACTACGGCGGACCGACGGATCTTCCGTGGGCGATGGCTTATCCCAACGGCGTTGTGCCCACTCTAGAGCTGGTTCATCCGGCGCCGGTCTACGAAACTCTGATCGGGCTTTGCGTCTTTTCGTTGTTGTGGGCAACACGCAGAAGCATCGCGACGCCGGGCGTTTCGTTCTGTCTCTATCTGATTCTTTCGGGGAGCGCCCGGTTCGCTGTGGAATTTGTGCGCATCAACCCTCCTGTGGCCGGTATCCTCACGGCGGCGCAGGTGATCAGCCTTTGTCTGATTCTCGTTGGAATCGGCCTCGGATATTCTCTCCTTCGCGGCTCGGTGGCCGCAGCACCGCAAAATGGCTGATGCCGTCCGTTTTCGGCGCATCTCCAGCTTCAAACAACGCACCGACCTGTTGGCCCATACCCAACAACTGGGAGTGGAGCTGGCCTGTGACGACCGCATTCTTCCCGCCCCTGAGTCTCCTCTTGCCCAGCCGTACCGTATTGGCGACGTCGTTGTCGGCAACCGCTTCGCCGTCCAACCGATGGAGGGGTGGGACGGGACGGAAACGGGCATGCCTACTGAATACGTGAGGCGAAGGTGGCGCAATTTCGGATTGAGCGGGGCGAAGTTGGTTTGGGGAGGGGAGGCGTTTGCCGTTTGCCCCGAGGGCCGCGCCAATCCCAATCAGCTCTTGGCCACCGCTGAAACGCGGGGTGGATTGGCCGAACTGCGGCAGATCCTGTTGGACGCCCATAGCGAAGCTTTCGGCAACACGGACGATCTGTTGATTGGTCTGCAGTTGACTCATTCCGGTCGATTCTGCCGACCCTTTCGCAAAGACAGGATGGAACCCGCGATCCTATATCACCATCCCATTCTCGATCAAAGGTTCAATCTCCCCGCCGACTATCCTCTTCTCGACGACAGCTATATCCGACGCTTGATCGAGCGCTATGTCGAGGCGGCCCGCATCGCCTACGAAGAGGGATATCAATTTGTGGATGTGAAACATTGCCATGGCTATCTGGGGCACGAATTCCTGAGCGCCCGAGATCGGCCGGGCGAGTTCGGTGGATCGTTCGAAAACCGAACCCGGTTCTGCCGCGAGATTCTCCAGGGCATTCGTGCTGTTGCGCCCCAACTGTGGTTAGGTGTCAGGTTGAGTGCCTTCGATTTTATTCCATTCCGCCCCGATCCGGAAGCAAGCAGCGAAGATCGGCCGGGTCCCGGCATCCCGGAACAATACGACCGCTCGCTGCCCTACGAATGTGGTTTCGGATTGTCGCCCGACGACCCGCAGCAGATCGACCTGTCCGAAACCATACGTTTTGTGCAAGCGCTGCAGGATTGGGGGGTCGAACTCCTCAATGTTTCCGCCGGCAGTCCGTATTACAACCCCCATATTCAGCGGCCGGCGCTCTTCCCGCCATCAGACGGCTATCAGCCACCTGAGGATCCGTTGAGCGGAGTCGTGCGCCAGCTGACGGTGACGGCCGAGATCAAGCGAAACTTTCCAGACATGGCGGTCGTCGGTTCGGGCTACACCTATCTGCAGGAGTATTTGCCGCACGTGGGGCAGGCGGAGGTGAGGGCCGGAAACGTCGACTTCGTAGGATTGGGGCGGATGATGTTATCGTATTGGGATCTGCCTGCCCATGTGCTTGGGGAGGGCAAGCTGGAACGAAAACGAATATGCCGGACCTTCAGTGATTGCACGACCGCGCCCCGCAACGGGCTCCTCTCGGGTTGTTATCCACTGGATCCGTTCTACAAGGATCACCCTCACGCGCTCGAGCTGAAAGGCCTCAAGAAGACGGAGCGGTAGAGCCGTCTGAACCCTCTTCGGTTTCCGGCGAGGCGGCTTCCCAGGCGTGATCCATGGCCTCCGCAAAGTCGATTTGATCCTGTTGCATCATGCGTTCCAACTCGCTCACATGCTCGCGGGCATGATCCCAGAAGGACTCTCCCTCTTCCCACATTTTGAACAGAGACCCCATGGCCGTGCGCTCGTGTTTCCGGAAGATCCGGCCGGCACGGTGCGCCTGGTAGGAACGGAATCCGACGGCCTTCAGCGCTTCTTCCCCCATCGTTACGGCGCTGTCCAGGGTCTCTCGAAAGACCTGGTTCGCGCCGGTTTGGGTGAGCTCGTAGGCGTGGTGCAAACTATGCGCTCGAGCGAGGATCACGATTCCGGGGTGCCTCTGGCGCACAGCCTCCACCAACCCATTGCACTTTTCAGGATCGTCGATGGCCAGAATAAGCAGCTTCGCGCGGTCCAATCCGGCGGTGTGCAACAGGTCGAGGCGTGCGGCATCGCCGTAAAACACCTTCATGCCGAAGCGGGCGAGCGTCTCGATCTGCTCCGGGTCCAGATCCAACACGGTGGCATTGATCCCATTTGCCTTGAGCATGCGGCCAACGATGTGACCAAAACGACCGTATCCGGCTATGATCACCGGGTGCTGTTCCTCGATGAGGTCTGCTTCCTGCTGTTTTGGAACGGCGAAGCGGGGTTGGATAAGCTTCTCGTTGAGGATCATGAGCAGCGGCGTGGCCGCCATGGAAAGTGCTACCGTAGTGACAAGCGGGTTGGCGATCTCCGGGGAAAGCACCCCATTCTGGGTGGCAAAGGAAAACAGGACGAATGCGAACTCTCCTCCTTGGGCGAGGGCGAAGGTGAACAGGAAGTTTTGCGACCACTCGAGTCGGAACAGACGCCCGACCACTGCGAGTACGAGCAACTTCACAGCCACCAGACCGACAACCAGCTGGGTCACCAATTGCGGGTGCTCACGCAGAAAAGTGAAGTCGATACTCGCGCCGACGGCGATGAAGAAGAGCCCCAGCAGGAGCCCTTTGAACGGCTCGATATCCGATTCCAACTCGTGTCGATATTCGCTTTCGGCAAGCACCACTCCCGCGAGGAAGGTGCCAAGGGCAGGAGAAAGCCCAACCTTTTGCATGGCGAGGGCGATGCCGATAACCAGCAGAAGGGCAGCCGCGGTGAAGACTTCTCGCAACCTGGTGGCGGCGATCAAGCGAAAAGCCGGGCGCACCAGAAGTTTGCCGCCCACGATGATGAGTCCGATAAGTGCCGCTACGATCAACGCCTGTTGCCACCCGGGCAAAGCGCCAATACCGTCATGACTGCCGTCGGCGCCAGCGATGGTGCTCACGGCGAGCATGGGGAGAATCGCCAACACGGGGATGACCGAGATGTCCTGGAACAGGAGGACCGAGAAACAACGCTCACCTCCAGGAGTTTTCATCAAGCCTTTTTCGGCCAGACTCTGGAGCACGATCGCCGTGGAAGACAAGGCCAGGATCAACCCGACGGCAACCGCTGTTTGCCACGCGAACCCGAGCGCCAATCCGACGACCGCGATGACACCGGCGGTCGCGCCCACCTGAAGCCCTCCCATGCCCAGGATGGGAGCTTTCAGCTTCCACAAGAGCGATGGCTGCAACTCCAGGCCGACCAGAAACAACATCATGACGACGCCGAATTCGGCGAAGTGCATCACATCCTGTCCTTCGGCTCCAACCAGACCAAGGGCGAATGGACCGATCACGACGCCGGCAGTCAGGTAGCCAAGGACCGAGCCGAGACCAAGCTTCTTGGCGATGGGGACCGAAACCACTGCGGCCAACAGATAGACGAAAGCTTGATAGAAAAATCCGTCACCGTGCATGCTCGTCCCTGCTTCCGTTGTGTAGAAGTTTCAAGGCCTCGTTCAGGAATGTGTACCGCAGTAACTCGGCGACATCCAATCTACCATCTCGCAGCGCCATCAGAATCTGACGCAGCGACGCGGTGAGCTCCGCCATCGATTGAGCCGGTTGTGCGGAATGCATTCCGCAGGCTACGAACGGCGGCAGATAACTCATGCCGCAAAGCGTTGCCGTCTGTTCGAAGGGAATCAGAAATTCGCGGATGGAGAAGCGATTGTAGCCATCTTCTGTATAAGCCTCCGGGCTGCCCCCCGTCGTAATCACGGTGAGCAGACTTTTGCCCTGAAGAGCCGTGCCACCGTTGCCGTAAGCGAACCCAACTTCGAGAACCAGATCCAGCCACTCTTTCAAGAGGGCGGGACTGCTGTACCAATAGAATGGGTGATGAAGGATCACAATATCGTTCTCCACCAGCAGGCGCTGCTCCATTGTTACATCGATATTGAAATCGGGGTACTCCTCGTAGAGGTCGCGAAACGTGAGATTCTCCATTCCGCGGTACGCTTCGACGAGCGTCTTGTTGGCGCGCGACTTTTGAAATGCCGGATGTGCAAAAAGAACGAGGACCCGCTTCATATCACCACTCGATTCAAAGAATACCGTCGATGGTCTGGGCCGCTTTCAATCCATTGCCCGACAAGATCGCCACCACAGCACCATCGCCGGCCAACCGTTCGCGGGCGTGCCTTGCTCCGTGCCAAACCACAGCGGTGGTGGGCTCCACACAAAAACCAAGTCGCCCCAGGGCGATGACACCTTCGGCTATCTCCGCCTCGGAAACGGTCACGACGGTTCCCTGCGATTCCCTCACTGCCTGCAGCAGCTCCGGGCCGTGAACACCGGGGCTGGCGGCCAGGCCATCGGCTAGGCTGGGCTGGGACGGCGGGGTCTCGGTGATCTCCTCAGCGTTGTTTACGAAAGCGTTGTGGAGCGCACAGTTCTTCTCCGCTTGCACGGCAACGAGAACCGGCAGCGCGGGAATCATGTGGGCCTCCATCAACTCCTTGAATCCGCGATACAGGCCGAGCAGGATACTTCCGGCACCCACCGGAAAAACAACCGCAGCGGGCGCTCGCCAGGAAAGTTGCTCGGCGAGCTCGAAAGCGAGGGTTTTAATGCCTTCGACAAACATGGGGTGCCACAGGTGGGAGGCGTAGACGGCACTGCTTTGGGCAATGTATTCCAAAAGCGCCGCGGTCGCGCGCGGCCTGGGTCCGGGCACCTTGACCAGCTCTGCTCCCGCAAGGCGAATCTGCAGGAGCTTGCCTGACGGCGCGTCGGCAGGGCAGAAGATCTTCAACGGTACGCCCGCCCGCGCCGCATAAGCGGCCAAGGAGGCGCCTGCATTGCCCGATGAATCTTCCACGGCTTCGCCGGCGCCAATAGACCGCAGGTAGCTTATCAGGGTGGCCGACCCGCGGTCCTTGTATGATCCGCTGGGCAGGCTGAACTCGCATTTAGCTAGGGTCTCGATGCCGTCGATGGTCAACGGGACAAGCGCAGTAAAACCTTCACCGAGAGAGACGCGGTGGTCGAAGTCGGGTAGCGCTTCGGCATAACGCCACATGTCGGGGTTGCGCTGGCGAATCGACGGTTGCGGGAAGCTCGGTTTTATCCCTCGGTAGATCAGCTTACCATGGCATTTGGGACAGCAGTAGCTCGTCGACTCGGGCCCGCAATCAAAGCCGCACCCAGCGCATTGGAGGATTCCGTTCATCGGGTCCTCGCCTTGATAAGAGCTAGAGTTCGAGCCATCTCGTTGTGTAAGAGCTGAACACCCTCGTCCACACCCATTCCGGGGCGCGCCAGCACCCACTCCGGTGAGGTTGCAAGTGCAACGTGGGCAACCAGCCGCGCAGACTGGTCGGTCTCGGCACAGGAGCCACCCAGAACTGGAGCGACCCCGGCGTCGCGGCATTCGATAACGGCCTGGGCGCTCCGGTGAAGAGAACCGAGATCGGGTGTTTTGATGTGGATCATATGTGCCGCTCCGGCATTGACGAAACGTCGGATGTCGTGCAGGTCGTTCGCCCATTCATCGACGATAAGCTGAACCGTCGATCCGCGATCCTCCAAGGCAGCGCGCAGCGACGTCAGTAGTGAGAGCTGAGACTCCAGGCTTTCCATCAGCACCGGTGTCTCGATGCACAGCTGGTAAGGTCGGGCAGCATGCTCAAGATCACCCAAGAACTCGCTCATCCTCTCGAGGTCGTGATCGAACGCGGCGCCCAGCTGGCCATAGAGATCCAGGTGGATCCGCGGTGCGTATCCTTCAGACCCGTAGTTTCGTATACGGTCGGCGATCCACAACACGTATTCCTTCAGCTTCACGCCCGCGGTGCCAACGGTTGTCTCCACGTCGTTGATCAAGCCGTGGGGTAGCACCTCCACACCCTTGGCGATCGCTTTGTCCACCGCGTCGCGGCGGTATTCCCCACTTTGAATGCCGAGTGGAATAGGTTCATCTGCGATGGTGGTGCCCAGTTCATCGGCCACCACCTCGGCGCACGTGACCTTTCGTTTCAACGCCACGGCCTGGAGGATGGCCTGTGAAAAACCGTACAGGGCTCCTGGTTGGTGCAGCCCGTTTCGTGCGGCGGATTCCTCCAACTCCTCGCACATGGGTACGAACCCCCCGATGCTGCGACCGACGAGGGTCTGGCATATCTCGTTCAATAGGGGAACCTGTTGTTCCGCGGAGAAAGGACCGGACCGGCCTCCGGCGGCGGCGTAGTCGACGCTGAGCGCATCGCCGAAGGCAACCTGCTGGTCATCGAGAATGAGCAAGATGGAGGAGGCCTCGCTGGGTTGGCGAATGGAGCGAAACCCGGGAGACTGTGGGGGATCGGAAAAGAACAAGCCATCCGGTTTTGCGCCGGAGCGGATGGCTTTGAGGTCCTCGTTGTAATAACCCCCCAACGCTGGAATAGCGATCGCTTTCTGGATTCGCAACGATCTTTGTACCTGTAGTGGGTCGTACTGACGGCAGAATCGAAGGGTCGAATGATATCGTGAAGCGGTGTAGCTGTCAACTTGCCTTGCAGCGCCAGCGAGGCCGGTCTATCTTGGCGGCCACAAATCTGGTGAGCAATATGGAGCTACATCCGGCACTGGTTCATTTCCCCCTCGTCCTGCTGCCACTCAGCGCGGCCATCGATCTGATCGCAGTTCCATTGGGGAAGCGGGAGTGGCACCCGCTGGCTTTTGCGGTTCTGGTCGCGGGCACCTTGTCCGCTATCGGCGCGCTGGTCTCGGGCACTGACTCGGCCGCATCCCATCGGGGGGACGGTTCAATCGCCATTTTGATCGAACAGCACGAAGACTGGGCAACCGCATCCCTGTTTCTTTTCCTGATCATCGCCCTGGGGCGCCTGCCGTTCCAGCTCCGCGGACGTGATCCCCGGATGTGGGCGATCGCTGCTCTGCTAGCGAGCATAGTGCTGTGGATCGCCGCCTACTTCGGCGGTGAGCTGGTATACCAGCACGGGGTCGGAGTCGCGCTAGATGAGGTGGGTGAGGGGTAGCGGTGCGTCAGGAACTTAGAACGCCCGTCTCGGCAAGGCGGTAGCGAGCTCGGGGTAGATCCACAAAGCCAGCAGCATCGCCAGTTGCATTATTATGAAAGGTATAACTCCCCGGTAAATTTGCCGCGTATCGATCTCTCCAGGGGCCACCCCACGTAGATAGAGCAGAGCAAATCCGAAAGGAGGGGTTAGAAATGACGTCTGCAGGTTTACGGCTATCATCACACCAAGCCAGATCGGATCGAGTCCCATTTTCAACAATATGGGGCCGACGATAGGCACCACCACAAAAATGATCTCGAAGAAATCGAGAAAAAAACCGAGAAAGAACATCAACACCATCACCGCCACGAAGGAACCCGCAACACCCCAATCCAACCCCTGAAGAAACTCCTCCACGACTAAATCTCCTCCGTACCCGCGAAACACCAGGGAGAAAACGCTGGCTCCTATGAGTATGGTGAAGACCATCGTATTGATCTCGGTGGTCGTACGCATCACCTGACGCAACACCTCCCGATTGAACTCTCCCTTTACGAGGGACAACAGGATTGCACCCACAGCGCCGACCGATGCCGCTTCGGTAGGGGTGGCGACGCCGGTGAGGATGGAACCGAGCACTCCCACAATCAAGATGAGAGGAGGCGCCAGAACCACGAGAAGCTTGCGGAGAAATGCGCGGCTCGCGAGCGGCTCGCGCTCGGCGGCGGACAACGCCGGAACCAGGTGTGGCCGCAGTTGACCGACAACCACGACATACGCGGTATACAAACACATCAAGAGGAGCCCGGGCACCAGGGCGCCCATGAACAGGTCTCCCACCGACACGCCGGTCGGCGCAAAATTACCGAGGTCGAGCTGAGCTTGTTGATTGGCGGAGCTGATGACATCGCCAAGGATCACCAGGACGATACTGGGGGGAATGATCTGTCCCAAGGTTCCCGATGCACAGATGATACCCGAGGATAGGGAAGGAGAGTAGCGTCCCCTCAACATGGCGGGTAGCGAAATGAGTCCCATGGTTACAACCGTAGCGCCCACGATGCCGGTGGAGGCCGCCAGCAATCCCCCCACCAAGCAGACCGAGATTCCCAATCCTCCAGGCAACCCTCCAAACAGCTGCGACATGGTGCCCAGCAGATCTTCAGCGATCTTCGAACGCTCCAACACCACTCCCATAAATACGAAGAGCGGTACCGCGATCAGGGTCTCGTTGGTCATGATGCCGAATATTCGTTCCGGGATCGCCGAAACGAAGGCAGCGTCGAACTGTCCGCCAAGAATGCCGAAGGCAGCGAACACCAAGGCGGTTCCGGCGAGGCAGAATGCCACCGGGTAGCCGGAGAGCAGAACGGCAAAGGTAACCACGAACATTAGCAAGGGGAGAAAGTCCGCCACGCGTTACCTGCGAAGGGTTGCAAAGGTTCGCCGCACGATGGCCAGCGCCTGGAGAAATAGGAGGAGGCAGAAAAGTAATATGCCGGTCTTGAGCAGAAAGACCGCTTCGAGCCCACCTCCGTCTTTCGAACCCTCGAAGACGAGCCAGGAGTCGATGACGTACGGATACGCTTGATGGAAGATCACCAAACAGATTGGGATGAGCAGTAGGAGCGAGCCGACGCCGTCGACCATGGCCTTGCCTCGCTCAGAGAGCGGGCGATACAGGATGTCGACGCGAACGTGTGCGTCGCGGCCCAGGGCGTAGGCCGAACCGAATAGAAAAACGAAAGCGTGCATATAGAGCACGATTTCTTGCATCCATACCCAGCCCAACTCGAACACGTACCGCAGAATGACGATCGTGAAGGTCACCAATACCATGGCAAGAGTAAGCCACGGCAGGGTGCGCGATACACATTTATCGACGACCCTCAAGGTACGGGTTGTCTATCCAAAGGTGAGGGCCCGAGCGTGGGAGTAGGCCTGCTCGGTGATGCGGGTATAACCGGTGGACTTTTTACGGAAATTCTGAAAGGAATCGTAAACCTGTTTGGAGAAAGGATCCTTGGTGGCAATCTCCTCGACGACGGCGGCCGATTTCGCGCCCAGCGCCTTTAACACAGGATCGGGAAAGCGACGTAGCTGGACCTTGTGTTTGGTTACGAGGGTTTGCAGCGCGGCGGCATTTCTGGAGGTGAACTCTGCCAGCATGTGGTCGTTGGCAGCCTGGCAGGCGCGTTCGACCACAGCCTGCAGATGCGCAGGGAGATTTTCGAACGCCTCCCTGTTTATCATCGCCTCGATGGTCGTGCCTGGTTCGTGCCAGCCGGGCCAGTAGTAGAACTTGGCAGCCTGCTGGAAACCGAAGGCCAGATCGTTGTACGGTCCCACCCACTCGGTGGCGTCTATGACCCCCGTCTTGAGCGCCTGAAAAATCTCTCCTCCCGGAAGCAGCTGCACGGTGGCGCCCAGGCTGCGAAGGACCTCACCGCCCAGACCGGGCATACGAATCTTGAGTCCGCTGAAATCGCCGATCTCGTTGATCTCCCGATTGAACCAACCGCCCATCTGAACCCCGGTGTTGCCGGCGGCGAATCCTTTGAGATTGAAATCGCCGTAAAGTTGGTCCCACAGCTCCTGGGCGCCGCCAAAATACAACCAGGCGTTCATCTCCATGGCGTTCAAGCCGAAGGGTACGGCGGCGAACAACTGGGTGGCTTCGTGTTTGCCCTTCCAGTAGTAGGATGCGGCATGGCCCATCTCGGCGGTACCGCGACTGACGGCGTCGAATACCCCGAGAGCGGGGACCAATTCTCCGGCACCGTAGACTCGAATGCGCAACTGCCCGCCCGACATCTGCATTATGGTTTCAGCCAGCTGATTGGCGCCGGTACCAAGGCCCGGAAAGTTCTTGGGCCAGGTGGTAACCATCTTCCAGGTGTAAGGCTCAGATGCCGTGGCCGCGTTCTTTTCCAGCCCCCCGGAAGCAACCACTCCTGTAGTGGCCAGCCCGGCGCTGCGCAGAAAGCGCCGCCGCGTATCGTTTCGATTCGCCCCGCTCACGATGACCTTTCGAGGATCTCGCACGTTCCGTCCTCGTTGCCTACAATGACGATGTGGGTCAATCCAACGAACAATCCGTTCTCTATCACGCCGGCCATTCGATTTATCCGGCTTTCCATGCGCGCCGGATCGGCGATGCCATCGGGAAAGACGCAATCCAGAACAAGATTGCCGTTGTCGGTCTCGTAGATGGCCTGTCCGTCTTTTGCCGCTCTCAGTTTGGATCGCAATCCACCCTCCATGAGTTCCCGGTGCACCAATGGCCACGCGAACGGGATCACTTCGATCGGGAGTGGGGATTTGGTTCCCAGTTTTTGCACCTTCTTGGAAGGGTCCACGATGATGACCTCCCTCGTACTTGCCGTTGCGACGATTTTTTCGCGCAAGAGGGCGCCGCCCAGCCCTTTGATCAGATCGAGGTTGGGATCGACCTCGTCGGCCCCGTCAATGGTGAGATCGACTACCGGCTCGTCTTCGAGGGTTACCACCTCGATGGAGAATTCTCGCGCCAGGCGTTCCGATTCGTCCGAGGTGGCAATCGTCTGCATCTTCAAGCCCTGCGCCACCCGCTCTCCCAGCGCCTTGATGGCAAACGCCGCTGTGGAGCCTGTGCCAAGGCCAACGACCATGCCGTCGCGGACGTAGTCAACTGCTTTGAGTGCAGCGACCTCTTTCGGGTTCATTCCAACTTTCCAGGCGCATTTCGTTGTTCGAACGGCGTATAATATGGCAGGAGGAGAATCGTTTCACAAGGACGAGAGCTGTCCCATCGCCATTGGCGGTAGATGTCGATGTGGGTATATTGGCGCGTTTTCAAGCAAACGAACCTCGCTGGGGGATGTCACTACCATGTGCGGAATAGTGACCTATCCCGTCGCGGCACACCGACCTTCGTTTCAGCCGCCTCTAAAGTTTTCGCCGCAGTCTTCTCGACCGCTTCGAACTGAGCCGTTCTAGAATCTCGTTCCGCCGCGTTTGGGAGGTTCTGCGTAGCACCTCCGCCGCCGCTGCCTCGTCGAGCGCCTCGATCTGATCCACCGCTTCCTGGGTGGACATTGCGCCCAACGCCCCCGCCAACTCCGCAAGCATCAGCTTGCGCTCCTGTTTGAGTGCCGCGATCTGCTGTCTCAGCTCATTGCGGACAATCTTGAATTCCTGCGCCGCTTGTGCCGCCTGGCGAACCTGTTGTTCGGCCCGACGAATTCTGCGGGCTTTCTCCGACTCTACCTCGACCGGGGTGTCGGTCGTTTCCGAACTGTCCAGGGTGGACACCAGCGAGGCGTCACTCGCGGCGGATTGTGGACGCTCGTCCCGCCTGGCTTCCGCTGCAGGGGTTTTTGGGGACATCTCGACCCTAGCACGGGGAGCGCGGCGTCTCGGGCGGCGTTTCCCATCTGGCTCCACGACGGCACTCACGATAAGCAGTACCACCAAGAAGGAAGCGCTCATTCCGGCGATCAGGAAAAGTAGGGCTCTGCTGCTCACGAGAATCTATTGCTCACAATCGAGGTGGAATCGCCTCAACCGTTCTAATATCCGGCGCTGGAAGGTGTTGGTCAAGAAATTGTAACAATAGTATTAACAATATCATACAACGTATTCTGTGGGAAATGTAACCCTGGGGAACAACCCAGGCACGGCCGATGGCAGCAAACCGGAGTCCATCTCTGCCCGTTCGCTGGTAGGCGGAAGCAGGATGCTTGGAAATTCTTTCCGAGCTCGGCTCTGATCCGGCGCCGGCGAATAAGCTCTATCTAATTGGTTCGTATGAAGATAGGATTGGGGGGGGAAAGTGGCACATAGCTTGCTACCAAGCAGCCGGAGCTATAGGTCTAGCCAGTTTCAAAGGGAACGAGAATTATGATAGAAGGGTTGTTCATCTCCGCATCGGGAATGTTGCCAAAATCGACTCGTCACGAGGCTATAGCCAATAACCTGGCCAACACCGAGGTGCCTGGGTTCAAGCGGGACAGCTTATTCCTGCGCGAAGTCCAGGAGGCCAAGAAGCGGCTTTCCGGTGACTATCCAGATTGGCGCATAAATCGATTCGAAGGGATTTGGACCGATTTCGAGCAAGCACAGCTCCGCCGCACGGGCGACATGTTCGACATGGCGATCTCGGGCAAGGGGTTCTTTACCATCCAAACCCCGGAAGGGGTGCAATACACCCGCAACGGCAATTTCGCCAAGGACAATCAGGGTACATTGGTGACTCCGATGGGCTACCCGGTACTCGATGAAAACGGCGCTCAGATCGAGATACCTGACAATTTTCAGGTGCCTTTGGTGGATGGAAACGGGGTGGTGCGCGGCCGTGACGAGATTACGGGTGAAGATACGCGGATTGCCCGCCTTCAAGTGGTGGATTTTCCGCAGCTCTACGATCGCAACTACAAAGCGCAAAGTCCGTTTCAGCCGGTCCTGAACAAATCAAAGGACGGCCTGTTTATTCCGGATGCAGGCGCCACCCAAGTTCCCGCTGAGGACTTCCAGGTCGCGCAGGGTTTCCTCGAGGAGGCCAACGTCGAGCCGGTGCTCGAGATGGTTAAAATGATTGACGTGTTCAGATCCTACGAAGCGGACCAGAGAGCAATCCAGATCCAAGACGGCACCCTGGACCGCGCGGTCAACGATCTTGGCGTCGTTCGATAACGGTTAAAAAGATAGGAGCTACAAGGCAATGAGCAGGGCACTATACACCGCCGCAACCGGCATGATAGCCCAACAGATGAACGTCGACAACATCGCCAACAATCTGGCGAATGTGAATACGACAGGATACAAGAAGAGCAAGCTGGAGTTCCAGGATCTGCTCTACCAACAGCTGCGCCTCGCAGGCGCAACCCAGGCCGAAGGGGCTCAGGTCCCGGTGGAATTGCAGATCGGCTACGGCACCCGACCGGTCGCAACACAGCGGATTTTTTCGCAAGGCACCTTGACCCCCACGAACAATCCGCTGGACGTCTCTATCGATGGCGACGGGTTTCTCCAAGTTACCCTGCCCGATGGCACCGTATCCTACACGAGGGATGGTGCCCTCAAGCTGTCCGCGGAGGGAACGATCGTGACCTCCGACGGGTACTCCCTTGAACCGCAGATCACCATTCCCCAGGACGCCACGGCCATAAATATCGGCTCCAACGGGGAGATAGGAGTGCTGCTTCCGGGGAGCGCCGCCATTCAGGGAGTGGGTCAGCTGGAGCTGGCACGCTTCATTAATCCGGCAGGATTGAAGAGCATCGGCCGCAATCTCTTCCTGGAGACGCAGGCCTCGGGGACCCCGGTCTCCGGAGCTCCTGACGACGGGGGATTCGGCAAGCTGTCGCAAGGGTTCCTGGAGCTTTCCAACGTCGAAGTCGTAGACGAAATGGTGAGCATGATTGTGGCGCAGCGGGCGTACGAGATCAACGCCAGAGCGATTCAGACTGCGGAAGAGATGCTCTCCAACGCCAACAACCTGAAACGTTAGGTTAGGAAACAGCGCTTGAAACTCGGCATACTTCTCGTCCTCGTCGCGGTACAGACCGCCTTCGGATTCCAGCTCGTATCGGAAAGCGCCATTCACGGGGCGGTTGAGGAATACGTGCGGTCCGAGACCACTCCCGAGCCCGGCGCGGAGCTGGATGTGCGCGTTCGCTGGCAAGGCGAGGTCGCTCTCGACTGCGATGGTCCGGTTGGGATCCAGGTACGTTCGATCTCCTCCCGGCCGTTCCGGGGGCAAACGATGGTGCGGGCGGCTATGCACTGTGACGGGGAGACCCAGAAAACGATCGCAGTTACCGTCGACACCCGACTCCACATGGAGGTGCTCGTGGCCAAACGTCACATTCGCCGCCACGAAATCTTGAGCGAAGAGATGGTAGAGCTGGCGATCCGCGACGTCACCGCGGTCAGGGGAGGGTATTTCACCAGCTTCGACGGGTTCTCCAACAATCGTACCAAACGCCCGGTGGGTTTGGGCGCTGTCCTGTCGGCCGACCACGTGGAACAGGTGCCTGCGATCTTTCGTGGCGACGAGGTAGAGCTGGTGGTCGAAAGCTCGGGAATTTGGGTGTCTGTCCGGGGGGTGGCGATTCAAGATGGAAGCATCGGCAACCGCATTCGCGTGCGCAATCGCGACTCCGGTCGGATCGTGCAAGGAACGGTGCTGAATGAGGGCACCGTGAACATGGGATTGTAAATAGAACTGGAAACAACGTGAGGAACTCCAAACTCTTAATATCGATTTCGTTTGTCCTGGCTGTTTTCGCGACCCAGTCCCAAGCGCAGCCGATGTCTTTGTTTGCCGACCCGAAGGCGCGTCGAATTGGCGACGTTCTGACGGTTTTGATTCAGGAAAACGCCTCCGCCAGCAATCGGACCGCGACTTCTACGGACAAGGAAAACACCGTCGACATCGGCAGCACGATACCTGGCGCCGGCAACATTCTCGGCTTGCTCCCGCTGCATCAGCTGGAAAGCGATTTCTCCAACGAATACGATGCCCAGGGATCGACGTCGAGAAACTCGACACTCTCGGCTCGAATTACGGTAACCGTGGTTGGCACCAAGCCGAACGGCGACCTGATCGTAGAAGGGGTGCGGACGGTGAAGATCAACGGCGAAACGGAGGCGATCTATCTCAGTGGTTCCGTAAACCCGGCTTCCATCCGTAGAGACAACACGATCCTCTCGTCGAACATCGCCGATCTCCAGGTCGAGTACACCGGCAGCGGAACGATTACTCAGGCGGCACGACCGGGGGTAATCGTCAGGTTCATTAACTGGATCTTCTGATATGCTCCGAATGATCGCTCATCACCTGACTTTGGCGATCGCCTTGTTGGCGTTCTCAGCAGTTATGCCTGTCGACGTCCGGGCTTCAAACGCGGTGCGCATCAAGGATCTGGGGCGGATTCGCATGGGGCAGGACCTCCAGCTTACTGGAGTCGGTTTGATTATCGGTCTGGAAGGGACGGGGGAGGGCGCCGGGCGGAGTTCACCTTCCAGATGATGGCGAACATGATGCACCACATGAAGTTGGCCGTGAGTCCCGAACAGGTCAGGGTGCGCAACGTGGCCGGTGTTTCGGTGACAGCGAACCTGCCGCCGTTCGTCCGCGAAGGCATCACAATCGACGTGCACATCGCCTCGCTCGGTGACGCAAGTTCGCTTCAGGGAGGCACTCTGTTGCGCACGAACCTCACCGGTCCAGATGGCGAGGTTTACGTCACCGCTCAAGGTCCGGTATCGATCGGGGGGTTCAACCTCGGTGGAGGAGGGCCGGGAACGGTGCAGAAGAATCATGCGGTGGCCGGCAACGTGCCTGGAGGCGGCATCGTAGTAAAGGAGCCGGAGCGGCTGCAAAAGCTCGACGAGGATGTCATGGTCGTTCTGTATCAGGGGGATTGGACTACCGCGTCGCGCGCGGCTTTTGCTATCGACACCTTCTTCGGCGAGGCGAACCTGGCGACCGCCGTGGACCCATCGACGATTCAAGTGCGCATTCCTCCCGAGCGCGGGGAACCGTGGCAATTGGTGGAATACATAGCGGACCTGGAAAAGGTGCGGGTAATTCCGGACCTGCCGGCGCGCGTCGTCGTGAACGAAAAGACCGGCACCGTCATTATTGGCGAGAATGTTTCGGTCTCTGCTGTGGCCATGTCACACGGAAGCCTGAAGCTGAAGATAGCCGGCGACAGCGGTGGTGACGTTTTCGGTGGGGAGGCCGAGGTCGTCGAAGAGCCCGATCGCCTTCATCCGATCATCAGCTCCTTCGATGTCGGTGCCATGCCGACCGTTCGCGAACTGGTTCGCAACCTCAACGCCCTGGGTGTAACACCAAGGGATCTCATCGCCATCCTGCAGTCTCTGAAAACAGCTGGGGCGTTGCGGGCGGAATTGATCATCAAATAAGGATTGCAGATGGATCCCGCGAAGTTTGGACTAACTAACCTGCCGATTGAAATCGGCAACAGAGCGCAGCGTCCGGACGCCATGATGCGAGGGCGCCTGAATGCCATTGCGGCCGCTCGCACTCCGGCGGAGCAACGCGCGGCGCTGAAAGATGCGTCCGAAGATCTGGAGTCACTGTTTGTCTTTCAGATGCTGGAAGCGATGCGCAAGACCATTCCCAGCGGTGGTCTCATAGAAAAGAGCAACGGGCAACGGATTTTCGAATCGATGCTGGACGAGGAGTGGGCGAAGAAGCTCGCTGCGAAGAGCGGGCCCAATAGCATTGGCGCGATGCTCTATCGGCAACTTAGCCGGCAGTACGGATTGGAAGAAACCGGTCCGGAACAAAACGACAAGATCGAAGGTGACCCGGCCAAAGCGCTACAGTTCTTTGGACCCGACGTCCCTTCGCTGAAACTGAGCAAAAAAGACCATGAATAATTCACTTGTGGTGAAACTGATCGCCCTGATAAACGGCGAGATACGAACCTTTCACCAACTGTTGCAATTGCTCCATGAGGAGCAGGAGGCGATCGTCGACGACGACATGCAGGCGATCGAACGCAGCGTTGCTGCGCAGGAAGGATTGGCTCTCCAGGCAAAAGAACTGGAAGCGAAGCGGGTTCAGTTGATTGCAGAGCTGTCCGAGGAGCTGGATCTGGGCGAGGACCGTGTGACCCTTGCCAAACTGATGGAAGCGCTCGAAGGTCCCCATAGCGATGAATTGGCACGCATGCGCGCCACGGTGTTGGAGCTCAATCAGCGGATTCGCGAGACCAACGACAACAACGCATTCCTCATCAGGCAATCGATGCGTTACACCGAACGCTGTCTCGACATTCTGGCGGGTCAACCGATAGCCCGTGGCATGTACGGGCATTCGGGACGTGCCAGGGGTCGCGATTCTCGGCGATCCGTATTGAATCGGACTGGATGAAGGTAGGGGCGAGGAATGCCGGTGTCCGCAATTAATCAGGGCCTTGAGATTGGTAGGCGCGCGCTGCAATCGCAGCAGGCAGCGCTGAATGTCACCGGGCACAACATCGCCAATGTGAACACGCCCGGATACTCCCGTCGCCAAGTCAACCTGGAAAACGCGCGTGATGGCACCGGTGTGGATGTGTCGAGCATCGTGCGCCAGCGTAGCCAGTTCCTCGACTCTCAGATCCGTGTTGAGCAGCAGCTATTGGGTCGTTGGCAGGCGATGGAGCGGGCTTTGGGTGGGCTGGAGGCTATCTTCAACGAACCTGCAGGCGCCGGATCCAGCGAAGCCGGAACGATTTTCAATGAACCGTCCGGAGTAGGCCTGAGCGGTTCCCTGAGTCGTTTTTGGAACGCGTGGCAGGATCTGGCCAACGTTCCCGAGAGTGGCGCTGCACGTGCCGCGCTCAGGCAGGAGGCCGAGTTTCTATCCACGACGCTGCACCAATATCACGCGCAGCTTCGCGATGCCCGCCTCGAGCTGGACGCGGAGGTGGTGCAGGAGGTGGTCGAGATAAACGACATCCTCGATCAGCTGGCCGAACTGAACGGTGAGATTCCACAAGCCCGATTCGGCACCCATGACGCAGGCGACTTGGAGGATCAACGAGATCGCCTTCTCGAAGAGCTCTCGCTACGGGTAGACATCTCGACGGTGGAGAGAGAAAACGGTCAGGTCTCCGTGTTGCTGAGCGGACACAATCTCGTAGAGGGCGCGAAGTCGGTGCACCTGGAAACAAGGCAACTAAGCCGGGACGGAATCACCTCTGCGCGGATATCTTTTGCCGACGACGGCAGTGTCGCATCCATTCGAGAAGGGCGGTTGCGCGGCATCATCGATGTCCGCGATGACGTTGTGCCCGGCATCGTGTCGCGGCTGGACGATATGGTTGCGGCGATGGTGGTAGAGGTCAACGCACTGCACCGTGCCGGAGTCGATTTCTTCAACGCCAACATGACCAGCGCCAGCAATATTGTTCTGGACGATGCCATACGCAGCGATCTCGACAATATCGCCGCGTCGGGGGACGGGAACTCTGGAGACAACGGCGCCGCCCTGGCTATAAGTGCCCTCCGCAACGAGAAGATACTGGCAGGGGGGTCGGTCACGGTCGAGGGATTCTATTATGAGCTTCTTGGCGAGGTTGGCGCGCGCAGCAAGGAAGCGCAGACCATGGCTTCGAACCATCGCCTGTTTTCAAGTCAGATCGAGAACCGTAGGCAGAGCGTGCAGGGCGTTTCCCTGAATGACGCGGCTGCGCAGCTGGTGCTCTTTCAGCGGGCTTATCAGGCAGCGGCGCGTACCGTTTCGATCATCGATGATCTTATGGAAATCACCATAAACATCTGAGCCATAGTGAACGGCGACAAGGGATTAGTGATGGACATAAAAATACGCCCCCACTATATTTGGCACATCTCCACAAGGAGAGACTAGTATGCGGATTACGACGAGAATGGCCGTTGGCACGCTGGTCAACAACCTCGATCGATCCTACGAACGCATCGTTCGATTTCAGAATGAGCTTTCTTCCGGCACGCGTTTGAACTCTCTCTCCGACGACCCCGCTGCCATAGAACGGTCTCTGGCGTTGCGCGGCGAATTGCGCAATGTCGAGCAGTTTCACAAGAACATTAGTGACGGAATCGGTTGGCTCGAGCTGTCCGAGGCGACGCTCAACGAAATGGAGGCGCTGTTCGTACAGGTTCGCGGTCTCGCCGTTCAGGGTGCGACTAGCACCTTCAATGCAGATCAACGCAACGCGATCGCGGACCAGGTCGATCAGTTGCTCGAGCACGTTCAGAGCCTGAGCGAATCCAGATATCGTGGGCGTTATATCTTTGCGGGCACTCAGACGTCCGATATCCCATACGTGCCAAACCGATCACTGACGTCAATCCGCGGGGCAAGACGGATGGGAGTATCGAACGGGAGATCTCAGACGGTATTGTCATGCAAGTGAATATCCCCGGGAACGAGTTGTTTGAAGGCAAAAACAACGCATTTTCTACCCTGATCGAACTTCGGGATGCGCTGCGTGACAATTCCGCCGGCGGAGTCCGAGATACATTGAGCGGATTGGCGGAAATGCGCGAGCGCATTTCTTCGGTGCGCGGCTTGGTCGGTGCGCGGGTGAATCGCATGGAGATCACGCGAAACGTTCTCGATCGCATATCCGTCGAGATGACCACCATTCTTTCCGCAGACGAAGACGTGGATCTCACCTCCACGATAGTAAACCTGCAACAGGAGCAGGATGTGTTTCAGGCCGCGTTGGCCTCCGGAAATGTTGTGATTCCCCAGTCCTTGATGGATTTCATCTAATCTCTCTCCCCTTCACCCACGGCTTTCTTAATGACGGCAACCAGACACCTCAGTTATCTTGAGTGGCGAGCATGAACCGTCGTGACTGCGAGGGAAGTACTAGCTGACCGAAAATGACAAAATAAGTTTCCAGAGTGCCAAGTTTGGCGATGTGACGGTGGATAAGGGCAACATCGTCACATTTCCGCACGGGTTGCCCGGATTCGAGCGCTTCACTCGGTTCGGTCTTTTCGAAGTGGAGGAAGAAACTCCTTTTCTGCGGTTGCTTTGCGTGGACGAACCGAACCTCGGTTTCGTGCTCGTCAACCCGGTCCTGGTATGGCCGGAGTACGAGCCAAACGTGGGCGAAGACGAGTTCGAAGGGCTTGGCATCAACAGTGTCGAAAATCTGGCCATCTACTGCATCGTGACATTGAGCAAGATACCAGAGGAAGTTACCGCCAATCTGAAGGGTCCCATTTGCATAAACACCGCTACCATGGTTGCGAAGCAAATGATACTGGTCGATGACGATTACAACACGAAACATGCGATTCTCGCAGCGGGAAAACAGTAACCGGAATCACTAGCTCCGCACCGCGGAAGCTTATAATCAGGGAAGATCATCATGCTCGTACTAACGCGAAAAGCCGGAGAAAGCATTGTCGTCGGCAGTGATATTCGCATCACCGTATTGGAAGTACAGGGCAGACAGATTCGACTCGGGATCGAAGCTCCGTCCGACATCTCGGTCCATCGTGGCGAGGTGTACGAGCGCATAAAGGAAGAGAACGAGCGGGCGGTCAAGGGCGGACGGGAAGAGCTGCAAGCTCTCAGTCAAGTGTGGAAAGGGAAAAAAGGGAAGTAACCACTCCAGACCGATTGACCCCACGGATCCTGGCGCGACATGTCTCCACTAACCCAAAGAAGCTCCCGAGATCGATGCAGACTCCCCTATCAAAGCTCAACGTGCTCGTGTACAATTGGCATGAGCCATATATCTGTCTCTTCGCCCGCACGGGCCATTCTTTTTTTGTAGCCCCGCCCAAGCAGCATCCACAAAAAAGCTGGAACCAGAGTTTCAGACCGCTGCCGGAGAACGTTACCGAGGTTACCTCCGAGCAGGCCGAGGCTGGATTGCGCGATGGCAGGTTCGATCTGTTGATTTGCCTGACGCTGCAAGACGTGCTGTCGGCGCAGGATCTCAGATTGCCCCGGCTGTTCGTCATGCTCAACATGATCGGCACCGACGTCGGCCTCGAAGGAGCGCGCAAGGAGGAGTATGTAGAGGGGTTGAGACCGCTCTTCAAAGGGGTCGACATTGCCTTTATCTCCGAAAAGAAAAGGGCCGACTGGGGTTGGGACGCGCCGGTCGTGGTCTCCGGCATAGATCCCGACGATTACGGCGACTTTAACGGCGAACTGCCGCGGGTTCTGCGCGTCGGCAACATGCTGAAAGAGCGCGATCACATGCAGGGCTTCGGCATTCAGGAGGAGATTCTCGGAGATCGCTTTCCGTCCTCCATTGTCGGGGTCAATCCCTCCATCCCCGCCTCGACACCGTCAAAGTCGTGGGATGATCTCAAACATCAGTTCCGCCAGCACCGGTTGCTGTTGAACACCCTTACCGATCGACACGAAGACGGGTACAACCTTGCGCTGCTGGAAGCGATGGCGACGGGCATGCCGGTTGTGTCCATCGCTAACAGTTCTTCGCCCATCATCGATGGGTTCAACGGATTCGTCTCCGACGATTTGGAGTATCTGCGACAGAAGATTCAACTTCTTTTGAACGACCCGGCGGCGGCGGCGGAGTTGGGGCGGAACGGGCGTCGAACGGTGGAGGATCGGTTTCATATCGAGCGCTGCGCCAGCCATTGGAACGAGCTTTTTCAGCAGTGTCTGGCGGGCAGCACGTCGGCCTCCGCCAAACCGGTGGGATTGAGCCAACGGGTTGCCGCAAAAGCTCATGGAACGCGACTTAAGATTCTGCTGGCGGCACCGTCCAATCCGCTGACTACGTCCGCCTACTACGAACGGGCGTTGCGGCGCTCTCACGATCTGCTGACCTGCGGACCCAAGGTCGACGAAAGAACGATGGGGCAATGGAAACAGTGGGAGGATCAACACGCGTTCAAAGCCGCCGGAACCGGAGATGCCGACAAGATGGGTTTGTTGTTGCGGCTCGCCCGGGATTGCGATGTCCCCCTGCCGTGGGGCAAGGTGTCGGCGGCGGAAGTCATGGCGGCGCTACCTTCCGACTGGAAACCGGATCTTGTTATCTGGATCGATTCCGGGCCCGAGTTCCTGATCACGAATCCGGAAGATTTCGGCTGTGCCACCGCCTGTTTGATCGGCGATCTACACACTGGTCAAAGCAACTGGCGCATCGAGTATGCGCGTCAGTTCCAACACGCGTTTGTAATGTTCAATCGCGATCACGTGGCTCAGCTCACCGCCACCGGCTGTAACGCCGGATGGCTGCCTGCAGCTTGCGAACCCGAGATTCACCGCGCCTTCGACGTGCCGAAGGCATACGACGTGGTCTTCGTGGGGCAAACCATGCCGGCATGGCACAAGGATCGCGTTCGGCTGCTCGAGCGCCTGAAAGAGGCAGGGTTCGATCTTCGGGTCGACAGCAAGATACTGGAGGAGATGGCCCTTTTGTTCTCCCGGGGCCGGTTGGTGTTCAATCGCAGTTTGAACGGCGATCTCAACATGCGGGTTTTCGAGGCGATGGCCTGTGGCAGCCTGCTGATAACCGACCGCCTTCCGAATGAGGCCGGCTTGGGGGAGCTGTTCGAAGATCGACGCCATCTGGTACTCTATGACGAAGAAGACCTGGAAGAGTTGGTGGTCTACTACCTGAAGAACGAGGATGAGCGGGAAGAGATAGCCGAGTGCGGCCTCAAGGAGGTGCTCGCCCACCACACCTACGGCCACCGGGCGGATCAGCTTCTCGCTCAGATATTCGGGGCCCACGAGGTTACCTCCTGCGTTGCCGATTCACCTGAGCCGGCAAAGAGAGCAGCTGTACCCGGTCCGGCGAAGAAACCAGAGCTTCCCGCCTATTATCAGAACCAGCGACCCGAGATTATCGCGTTGATTCCGCCCCATGCCACCCGCATCCTGGACGTAGGCTGCGCCGCCGGAGAAATGGGCCGCTTGCTCAAGAGTCAGCGGTCCGGTGTGCAGGTCGTGGGCATCGAAAAGGAGACGCGGGCTGCACACCGGGCGCGCTCTAATCTCGATGCAGTAATCGGCGCCGATATGGACGAGCTTGAAACGCTGCCATATCCGGTGGAATTCTTCGATTGTATTACCTGCGGTGACATTCTCGAGCATCTCCGCGATCCGGAAGCGGTGGTAAACAAGCTGCTTCCGGACCTCAAGCCCGGCGGGTCATTGGTGTGCAGCATCCCCAACATCCGGCACCAATCCGTATTGCTCGACCTCCTGGTGAACGGCCGCTGGCAATACCGGGACGAGGGTCTGTTGGATCGCACCCACATTCACTTTTTCACCCTTGCCGAAATCCAGGCCATGATGAAACGCCTAGGATTGAAGGTCGCGCGGATGTCCGCTTCGCAGTCACCGGTCGAGGCGGCGATGGAGCCGATCTTGAAAGCCGTAGGCGCTCTTGGCGGGGATGCCGAAGGCGCGCGGCACGAATCGCGGATCATGCAGTATATCTTTCAAGCGACGCGCGATGCCGTCCCCGTTCAGGCGACGATCGTCATGCCGGTCTACAACCAAGCTGAACATACCGAACGTTGTCTACATGCCTTGGCCGGCAACGATGAGGCCGAACCGAGCTACGAGCTAGTAGTTGTAGACAACGCGTCGACCGACTGGACCCCGTACCTGCTCAACTCCTTCGAGGGGGACGTTCAGGTGTTGTCCAATGACACCAACCTCGGCTTCGCCCGCCCTGCAACCAAGGTGCAAAGGCTGCCCGAGGCGCCTACGTGGTGTTCCTTAACAACGATACCTTGCCACACCCAGGATGGCTGAAGGCGATGGTCGACGTTGCGGAGTCGGATCCCGAGGTTGGAATCGTCGGTGCCAAACTTCTGTACCCCGACAGCGAGAAGGTGCAACACGCCGGACTGGTGTTGCACGACGGTGTCCCCGAACATCAGCATCGCGGCGCGGACTATCGTGATCCCAGGGTCGACGTCCAATGTGAGATGGATATGGTGACCGGTGCCTGTATGCTGGTTCGCAAGCAACTTTTCGAGGAACTGGGCGGATTCGACGAGGCCTACCTGAACGGGGTAGAGGATGTTGATTTTTGTCTGCGCGTGCGAGAGCACGGGATCAAGGTCGTCTACTGTCCCCACGCTGTATTGGATCATTGGGAGGGGTCGAGTGCCGGCCGCTTCGATTCCGTGAACGCCAATTTACAGCGATTCACTGCCAAGTGGGGCAATCGATTCGACAGCCAAGGAAGATTCGCCGGACGGGCAGCCGGCACAACCGCCTCCATATTGCGCGGCAATTTCGAGGGGTCATTCTTCCTGCCCTCCAGTCTTGCCCATGTCAATCGCGAGTTGCTTCGCGAGATTCTCGAGACGGGAAGCCTGGAGATCGGAGCCGTTCCGTTCGAGGAGGACAGCTCTGCTGTCACGACATCCCGCTTCCAAGCCGTCGCCGAGTGTTTCGGCCACGTCCTTTCCGATGCAGATTTCCATCTGCGCCATCACTGGCCGCCGAACTTCACGAGACCGCCAAGCGGGAAGCTAGTGCTGATGCAGCACTGGGAGTTCGGTCGAATACCTAGCGCCTGGATTGCCCCTATTCGCGAGAATGTCGATCAGATCTGGACGGCGACTAACTACGTTCGGAACTGTTACCTCGACAGCGGAATAGCTCCGGAGAACGTGGCTGTTGTGCCTCTGGGGGTCGACGTGGAGTTGTTCAACCCGGAGTCGAAACCGATGTCGTTGGAGACCAGGAAATCCTTCAAGTTCCTGTTTGTAGGCGGCACTCTCTACCGCAAAGGGATCGATCTGCTCTTGCAGGCGTATCGATCAGCCTTCAGCAGGGATGACGATGTCTGTTTGGTAATAAAAGATATGGGCACGACCACCTTCTATCGCAATCAACACGCCGGCGACACGATTCGCGCCATGCAGCAGGACCCCTCATGTCCCGAGATCCTCTACATAACCGAGGATCTTAAGGATGACGCGGTAGCTTCTCTGTACGCGGCCTGCGATTGCCTGGTGCACCCCTATCGTGGCGAGGGATTCGGACTGCCTGTCGTGGAAGCGATGGCCTGCGCCTTGCCAACCATCGTGACCGCCGGCGGTGCTTGCGACGATTTCTGCGATAGTGATACCTCTTTCCTCGTGCCTGCCACGCGTCGAGACATCCAGTTCGAACAACCAACGGCTGGACAAGCCTGGTTATTGGAGCCCGACTCGGGGGTGCTGGTGGCGCAGATGCGAGAGGTGTTCGAGCATCCTGATCAGGCACGCGACCTCGGTCAGCTCGCGGCGCGGAAGATAGCTTCATCCTTCACCTGGCAGCACGCTGCCAGGGCAGCTGTAGATACCCTCCAGACCCTCTGCCGCCCCGATGCAGGGGAAGTTGGGACGGCTTCCGAACTGGGACAGAGCTCAAGCCCGATTCCAGTTCAAGCGGCCGTGCCCGCCGCTCTCGCCATAAATGGACGGGAAGAGGTCACCTGCAACTCCACCGATGGCGGTCGAGTTGCGGTGATCGTTTTAGGAGGAGCTACCACCGAGGACGTGTCGGGATTTGCTCCCCCCGGCACCGAGATCGAGCGCTACGACGTGCAAGTCGCACCGGGATTGAGATTCGGCGAGCAGTTCAACGCGATTTACCGCCACAGCACCTGCGACATCATCGCCGTCGTTGCAGCCGACGCCTGTCCGACAGGGTCGACCAGTAGCCGGCTGATCGAGCATCTACAGGCGCAAACCACGTGTGCCATGATCGGTCTCGGAAACGGATCCGCATCCAACGGGCACGCGTTGGAGCAGGTCGAGTATCTTGAGCCGAGCCTCGTGCTGATGCGGCGGGCAGCCATCGAATCCGTTTCAGGAGCGGACTCGGGGTTCCACACCGCCGCTGCTATCGACGATCTAGCCCGATGTTGTCGCCGCCAGGGTTGGTCTGTTGTGAAGGACAACGGTTCCCTGAATCCGCTCGAAGGAGGTCCCGAGCAGGGTAGCGACCTGCTGCTGCGAGAACGGGCCGCGGTGCACGAAATCGAGCGCGGCGATCGACTGAAGGCTGCTGGGGATCTCGCTGGAGCCTTGGCGGCCTATGACAGCGCATTGGAGAAGAAAGAAGATTATGTCGAAGCAATAATTGTCAGGGCCTCCGTTCTGGTTGAACGGGGTGAGCCGGAGGTGGCGGTGGGAAGTCTGGAACGCCTTGTTCAGATTGATCCAGGTTCGGCGCGCGCGTGGAACTATCTCGGCCTTGTTCAGTACCAGTCGGAGCAATGGGATAAATCGAGTGCCAGCTTCGAGAAAGCGTTGCACCTTGATGCGGACAGCGTCGAGGTGCTCGTCAATCTGGCCGTCTTACAATGGGAGCAAGGGGCGTCCAACGAAGCGCTCGACAACCTCGAACGTGCAGCCGCCATCGAACCCTCGAATCGGGACGTCATCGTCAATACAGCGCTCATTCACGCTCAAGTGGGAAACGCCCCGGCTGCTATCGAGCTTCTGCAGAGGTTCACGGCGGAAAATCCCAGCGATCTGGACGCGAAAGTGGTGCAAGGTGAGCTTTTTCTCGAACAGGGGGAAACGGCCAAAGCGCGCGCACTAGCTCTAGAGGTCCTGGCCTCCCAGGCCGGGCACGAACGAGCTCTTTGCTTGTTGGAGAATCTAGGTGGGCAAAAAGAGCCGAAGAGCGAAGCTTAAGAAACGGCGAGGAGCAACTCCGGCGTCTTCAATTGATCTTTCCCTGTGTATGATCGTCAGGGACGAAGCCGGTTTTCTCGAGCAGTGTCTGGCCAATGTCAAAGACCGGGTCGACGAGATCGTCGTCGTGGATACCGGTTCCACTGACAATACGTTGGCAGTTGCCCGCAGATTCGGCGTCCGTATTCACCAACAAAGATGGAACAACGACTTCTCTGAAGCGCGAAACCGAGCCCTGGAGTCGGCGAGAGGGCAGTGGATTCTCTGTTTGGATTGCGACGAGCTGATCGCTCCCAAGGACTGGACTTCCATTACCAGCCTGTTAAAGAGAACCGGCGCCGACGCCTATCGATTTACCACCCGTAACTATTCGGACCAACCTAATCAGACCGGTTGGACCGCCTGTGACGGCGAGTACGAAGAAGAGAGGGGACACCCCGGATGGTTCCCTACCTCCAAAGTGAGGTTGTGGCGCAACCGCCCGCAGTTCCGCTTTCAGGGGGCCGTCCACGAACTGGTAGAGACCGCCATTCTCGAGCATGGCGGCCACATCGCCGATTGCCTCGTTCCGGTGCACCACTACGGCTATGTGGAGAAGGAGCGGGCTGAGGATCGTTACCTGGAAGCAGGTCAGCGCAAGGTCGGGAAGAATCCAAACGACCTGCAAGCGCGTTACGAGCTTGCCATAGCTCTTCGAAATGCGGACCGATTCGAAGATGGGCTACGGGAAATCGAATTCGTCCTCGAACATCTCAACGAAGCAGGCGCTCAATTCCCGTATTTGGAGGAGGAGCTGGCGCGTCTGATACATGCCGATCTTCTCAATCGGCTAGGCCACGTCGCCGCTGCCGAGGAAGCCTACCGCTCGATTTTGGGAGAAATTCCCGCATCCTACCAAGCCCTCAACAATCTGGGGCTGCTGTTAGAACGCCGTGGCTCCATCGGCGCAGCACGTGAGTGTTATGCGCGGGGCGTGAAGTCCGCTCCCGACAATCAGGTGCTCAAGGAGAACTTGGCACGACTCGAGGGCTCCGGTTCGGCCACCGATCAACGCCTCTCCGTTTGTATTATCGCACGCAACGAGGAGCAGGTTCTCGAGCGATGTTTGCAGAGTGTCGCCTCGGTTGCCGACGAAATCATCGTTGTCGATACCGGCTCCACCGATGGCACCCTTGGCATCGCGGCGCGGTACGGGGCCACCATCGATCAGATGCCTTGGCGCGACGACTTCGCCGCGGCGCGCAACAGATCGCTGGAGATGGCAAGTTGCGAGTGGATACTGTGGCTCGATGCGGATGACTACTTGTTGCCCGAAGACAGGGACCGAGTTCGGCAGGCGACATCGCTGTCGCTGGATCAGGCCTTCTACTTTACCCTGGTCAACGAGGGACACGATCGCAGCAGCTTCCGCCAGGTCAAGATGTTCCCCAACCATCCCGAGATTCGCTTCGAGCGCTCAGTGCACGAATCGGTGGTGCCGGCACTCGAACGATTGGGTATTCCCATTCGTGTAACGGACGCTCAGGTCCGCCATACCGGCTATGCCGAACCGGAAGTGACCCAGCGAAAACAGCGTTATTATCTAGAGCTGATGCAGGCATGGCTGCGCACCCATCCTGAGGATCAGTACATCAAGTTCCGCGTGGGACATACCTACTACTCTCAAGGCGACCGCGGCGTCGCAAAAGAGCGTTTTCTTGAGATCCTGAATGCGGGTCGAGATCAGACAGATTCGCTTTCCACCTTCCGATCGGCTCTGGTTTTCCAGGGGCGATGCCTGTTGGAAGACGGTGATCCGCGTGCGGCTATTCCTCACCTCGAGCAAGCATTCTCCTTCGATGCGAACGACGCGCTGATCAATATGTCGTTGGGGGATGTCTTCACCAAGCTAGGGGAATACGAGAAAGCGATCGTCTACCTGGAAACCGCTACCAAAGGAACGGTCGATCCCCATTTTCCGGTCGACGAGAGGGTGGTTCAGTACTCGGCGAATTTCTTTCTGGGACAATGTCTCGAAGCCTCCGGGAAACCTGCCGCGGCGATTGGGGCATTCTCGCGCGCGGCCGAGGTCGATTCGCAGCGGTCGGAGGCGCGCCAGGCGCTCCTAGCGCTTCGCGGATCCGCGTCGCCGGAGGTGGCGGTAGAATCTCGCGAGTCCATCCAGCCACCGCCGGGTGGATCCGGGTCGCGCATATCCCTTTGTATGATCGTTCGCGATGAGGAGGAGAAGCTGCCCAGATGTTTGGACAACGTCGCCAGCCTGGTCGATGAGATCGTACTGGTCGACACCGGCTCCAGCGACCGAACCGTGGAAATAGCCAAGGAGTACGGCGCCAGGACGGGTTTCTTCGCGTGGTGCGATGATTTTGCCGCCGCCAGAAACGAATCGTTGAAGCTCGCTACAGGCGACTGGATTCTCTGGCTAGACGCAGACGATATTCTAGAGCCCGAGTATCACGACCAGATTCGGCATTTGGTTCAGCAACCCCGCGACCGGTCCTTTCTATTCGTCTTGGACGATCGCGGTTATGAGCATATCAGTTGCCTGCAGATGCGTTTGTTTCCCAACCTGGAAGGGGTGCAGTTCGAGATGCCGATCCACGAGCAGGTCACCCCTTCATTGGGCCGACTTGGCGTCGAGATGGTCCCGACTGAAATCAGGGTGCGACATACCGGATATACCACGCCCGAGATCGTCAAAGCGAAGAAGGATCGCTATCTCGGCATCATGCAACAATGGTTGGTGAATAACCCGGAAGACTATATCACGCGCTCCCACGTGGCCCTGACCTACCACTCTGCAGGCCGGCACGCCGAGGCGATCGACGCCTACTCTAAGATCGTACACGAAAGCAGCTGCCTGTCCGATCGGAATTACGTCGTTTACACCACCGCGCTGTTGTTTCTGGGCCGTAGCTTCATGAAGGCGGGAGATCACGGGCGGGCACTGGAATACATGTGCAAGGCGCAGGAGGTAGATCCCGAATACCTCCTTACGAAAGTGTCATTGGCCGAACTTTACATCGCTCGAGGAGAATATCAGGACGCTTTGGTGCTCGCCGGGCAAATCGTCGATAGCGAACCCCAGCTTACGTTTTTTCCGGTCGACCCGGTGGAGATAATCTTCTCTGCTCACTATCTGCGTGCGCAGGCTCACCACGCACTAGGTCAGGTCGAGGAGGCTGAGAGAGAATACCGCTTGGCCGCCGAGCAACCGGCTCCGCGACGCACCGAAGCTTTGGGGAACCTGGCCGTTCTATTGAAAGAGCTCGATCGCCGGGATGAGTCGTTGGAGACCCTTCTGACTGCCCGCAAGGTTGAACCCGACAACATCAAACACGACTTCAACATCGGGGTCCATTATCTGGAATCCAAGAACCTCGAAAACGCCCGGACTCACTTCAAAACGGTGCTCGAGAGGAGGCCGGACTATCGACCGGCGATCTTAAATTTGGGTTACATCGCCAAAGCCACTGGAGCGTTGGACGAGGCTGAGGAGATCTATTCCGGGTTGGTAGCGGTCGCGCCAGACGAGGTAGAAGCGAGGGCGAATCTGGGTCACTTGTATCTTGATCAGGAGCGTTTTCTGGACGCTAGAACGGCATTTGAAGCATTGCGCCAACTCGATCCCAATCTGCTGGATATCAACCTGGGACTGCTGCTGGCCGTCGCCCACCTGGAAGATTGGGTCGCCGCTAAGCAGCTGGCGCAGGAGGTTGTAAAGCTATTCTCGGGGGCAATCGAATTCCGCGGTATCCAATCCGGTGGCTGCGAGATCGGAGGCGACCTCGTACGGCTGGGCAGCTACCTCACCAACGAGGGCCAGCACAAATGCGCCGAATTCTGTTACGCGACGGCCACTCTTGTGGATGATGGAGACATGGAGGCGAAGAGGTGTCTCGGTGAGATCTACTGGCATCAAGGGGCTTATTGGAAGGCCGTCTCCCAGTACGAAGCTTTGCTATTGTCGGACCCGCGTGACGGCACCGCTTTTCAGCGTCTCGGCGACTGTTACCAGCGTCTGGGTGTGAAAGACGCGGCTGAGCTGTGTTACGCCAAGAGTGCTGAAGTTATCCAGAGTTGAGCCGCATCGATCACAACAAGGATCGATACAGCTCAGCGCTCTGCCCGAACGCTTCCAACAGGCCACGAACCACTCCCACCTGAGCTCCCGTAAGCAGCGCCAAAGCTATGGCGTCACTGGGTCTCGAGTCGATCGATATCCTTTCGCCACGGTACGAGATTCCTAGCTCACTGAATAATATCTCGTTGCGCCAGTCGACGATGTTGGCGTGGGTCATGGTTGCGCCTGATTCCTGCAGGAGTCCCGCAAGCAAGAGATGAGTCTCCGCCGATCTCAGGTTGGCCCCATGAAGATTGTCGAAGATCGCGAGGCCTTCGCACACACCAACGCGCATCGTTAGCACCGAATTTCGTCCGCTGTCCACGAGCAAAACGATCAGGCCGCCAAACCTCGAACCCACCACGTCGAGAACATCCATGTTTATCAGCTCGTACGCGCGCTGCAGCGATTTTGCGGAGTAGGTAGCGTTCACCGCACTCGCAGGGATTTCTCCCGTCGTCGGTTTCGACCTTCTCGCATTCGATTC
This sequence comes from Candidatus Latescibacterota bacterium, assembly GCA_965217095.1. GTDB lineage: Bacteria > Latescibacterota > UBA2968 > UBA8231 > UBA8231 > CAYNZV01. The sequence goes on along the minus strand of OZ244235.1, from coordinate 1,551,267 downwards.
GATCTCGAACAGTTGTGGACTGGCAAGAATCAGAGATTCCATGCGTTGGGCGATCGTTAGCGCGTCCCCAAATGAGGCTGGAAGCTTGGCGTCCAGGTCTGTAGTTTGCAAAACTAGAGTAGCCACGGGTCGATTGCTGCCATCGACCTCCAAGATTACCAGGGGAACGCCCACGTCGAGCTCGTCCGCAACGCTCTTGAACAGATCGGGTGGCATGGGCCGAATTGTGGGTGTTCCGTTGAAACCTGCCCGGATGAGGGGACTGGCACAGCGGTGTACCGGCAGCCTGATGCCGACCCGCCCCGGACTGACGAGCAGGATCGAAGAACTGCCGTCATTGAAAATGGTAATTTCGCGCATCTCCACGGGCCAGAGATGAGCATATCTCTCACGAAGATTGGGGTCCACCGGCGTTGGGATTTGCGCTTCCGCTTCCGGTTCCTGTTGCGTCGATGCGACGGGCGAGCGGTCGCCTGTCCCACAGCCGGAAAAACCCAACCATCCGCTCAAGAGCAGAAGGATTGAAACGCGAAGCCAGTTTCGGTCCATGAGAAATGTCATGTCCGACGGGCCGCTCGCTTGGTCGGGTCAGAGTGCGAACGGACCTGCAGGTTATGCGAAAGAAAAAGCTATTGGGAGATTAGCAGCCGGGGAGGGCTCGGTCAAATAAATGTAGCCCTGACGGCGCTCATGCGGGGGATGGGGTTAGACGAACTTATCGTCCGATTCGCCCCGAACGATAGTGATCTGACCCTGTTCCTCCAACTGTCGCACCTGCTGAACGATGCGCAATTGCACTTCCTCGACTTCGCTCAAGCGCATCGGCCCGAGAAAGTCCATTTCCTCGGTCATGAAGGTGCAGACCCTTTCGGACATATTGCCCAGGATCTTTTCCTTCAACTCATCCTCGGCGCCTTTGAGGGCGATCACGAGGTCTTTCTGATCCGCTTCCCGCAGTAGAATCTGAATCTCGCGGTCGGTCAAATTGACGATATCGGAGAATACGAACATCAGATTGCGTACCGATTCCGCTGTTTCTGGGTCCTGGGCGTCCATGTTGTCCAGGATATTCTTTTCGACCGTCGAGCCGGTCAGGTTTAGGATATCGGCTACCACCTTGGGACCGCCCACATCCTGGTTTCCACCCAAGATGTCTCTTAGCGACTGCTCCAGACTCTCTTCGATCTGCTGGATCACGTTGGGCGTAATATTCTCCATCGTGGCGACGCGGTAGGCGACGTCCCCCTGCATGCGCTCGGGCAGCTGGCCCAGAATGCCGGCGGATTGGGCAGGATCCAGCTGTGAAAGAATGAGTGCTATGGTCTGTGGATGTTCGTTTGAGATGAACGGCGCCAGCTGATCCGGAGCGACGTTCTTCAGGATGTAGAATCCGGAGGTAACCTTGCTGCCGACGCGCTCCAGGATCTCCTGGGCGCGGCGCGGCCCAACCGCCCGCTCCAGCGTCGCCCGCGCGAAGTCGATGCCGCCTTGACTGATCCATTTTCCCGCGACGAGGTGGGTTTCAAACTCCTCGAGAACCCGGTCCATCAGTTCGGGGGAAATATTCTTCAGTCCCGCCACCGCCTGGGTGATCGCTTCGATCTCGAAGTCGTTCAGGAACTTCATGACTTCGCCCGAGGCCTCTTCGCCAAGGGCCACCATGGTGATGGCAACCTTCTGCTCGAGCGGAAGTTCCGGCTCTTCGCCGCCAGACGCGATTTCTTCTTCTTTTACATTGGCCATGAATGAGCTGCCTCTTCAAGCGCACTTCTCATTCCTTCTTATCGGCGCGCACGGAGAAACAGCCAGATTCTTCTGCCGCCACCGATGGAAGCTATATATAAAAGGTGTATCCGGCCGCGGTGGGAGAGGATCAGCGAATGAGTGCGATGCGGCGGACACTCCGGACCTTCGGAGTGGTCATCTGCACGAAATAGAGACCGGTGGCACTGTCAATGCCACTGGCGGAGCGGCCGCGCCACACGATCTGGTGCCTGCCCGCGGGAGTGAACTCGTCGTACAACGTCGCGATCTGCTGGCCGGAGATATTGTAAACCTGTATGGTGGTCTGAGTCGATGCAGCGAGCTCGAAGGGGATCACCACCTCGGCGTTGAATGGAGAGGGGAAGGGGGTTCCCAACTGCGAGCGGAGCGGTAGCCCCCCCGCCAGCTGTTCGGCCACGGTAGGCTGCGGCTCCGGGGACACCACCTCGATCTCCTTGGACGGCGATTCGCCCGATTCGGTCCAAACCTTTATGGCGCCTGATCGCGCTTCCCATGGAATGCGTACGACGATCTTCTTGTCGGCCCAGGTCACGTACTGGCTAGCGGTTAGCCGCAGATCGCCCAACTGGACAAATCCGGACCGGCGCTGGTCGCCGAAGTTGCTGCCCCAGATCGTCAGCAAGTCGCCGTTGTGGACGGTTCGGGGAGCCAGCAGGACCAGCACCGGGCTGACGACATCGATCTCCACCGGATTGCTCGGCCCCCACTCCGGTATGGACGATTATGTGACCGGAACGGGCGTCGGCGGGGACGTCAAGCTCGATGAGGCCATCCCGCCAGGCTCCGTAGGACAGCGCTTTCCTGCCGCCCACGAATACCCACCCTGTGCCGCGTTGGCTGCCGAAGTTTTTACCCCATAGCCGCAGCCTGTCGCCGAAACGGACGGAGCTGTTGGAAATCCTTGTCACCAGCGGGGAGGTAACCGTAAGAGGCAGCGTGTTGCTCTCTCGGTTGGCGACGAAAACTCGAATATCCCCGCTTTCCGCCCCAATCGGAACCCGCACGTGGATTTCCTCCCTGCCCCAGGCCAGGTAGTGCCAGGGGTCGGGACGCACCCCGTTCGAGAACATTACCTTGCTGTCCCTTCTCAACGATCCGAAGTAGGAGCCTTTGATGACGACGGCGCGGTTGAAGGCCTGCTCGGCGGTGTTGAGTTCGCGCATCAGCGGAATGGCAGGCAAGAGCGTCAGCACCAGTTTCCCACGCCCGTAGAGATAATCCCAGCCCTCCTCGCCAATCTCCCAGGTGGAATTCAGCAGGGTCTCGTAGAGCTCGTCTCGACCGTAGTGCGGGTACGCGGACTTGAGCAACGCGGCGGCGCCGGCAACATTGGGGGTGGCACCGGAGGTCCCCTTGAATCCGTTGCGCCCGAAAACGCTGGTAGATATTCCGGTGGGACCCACCAGATCCGGCTTCAGGCGGCCATCAGCGGTGGGTCCGCGAGAGCTGTACGGTTCGAGCGGACCTTCGTGCCACTGATAGGCATCCACCGCCCCCACAGTCAATGCACCCCGGGCATCTCCTGGCACGCCGATGGTGCTGTACAGGGAACCGGACCCGAGATTTTGGTGGCCAGATATCACCTTGAATCGCTGCGGACGTGCGTCCGGAGATTTCGCCACCATGACGGCGTAGGTTCCATCAGACGGTACCTCGAATTCTATCGACTCGATAGGTTCGCTGCCTTCCTGCGTCGTCGTGCTCTCGGCGACGATCTCCAACTCCTCGCTATCCCCCAGGCGGCATAGATACAGGTCGTAATCATTGTGCGACCGCGGCCATTCGTTCCAGGTCAGCCAGAGTACTATCGAATCTCCCACCTCCGTTTCCTCAAGCGGAAGCACCTCTTGGCCGGGTCCGAAGTCATGCCATCCATCTCCGTCACCATCCAACCAGAGTTTTTCGAGTTGCCTCTGCGCCAGATTCCCCGCGGCGTTGACCCAGAGTATGCCGTTGTCGGCCGCGTCGTTGACGATGTCGCAAGCCAACCCCTCGCCGTCTCCGTAGCCCGTGGACGGCCACAGACCGGAGAAGCTGACTACCTGAACGCCGTTTTGCAGGCAGTAATCCTTTGCATTCTCGAAGTCGACCAGGTCTTCAATGCGCAGAAGATGATACTCCGCATCCGGTGCGATGTCGTAGGCGATCTCGGTGCACGCAGTACCATGCTTGCTCTCGCCGGAATAGATACCCAATCCGGTAAAGTCCCGCACCGACCGGTTTTGTGGAAAAAAGCCCGATCTCAGGCGGTCGGCTTCTGCGAAACCGAAGTCGATAATGGCGATGTGAACCCTCTGACCCCTGACATTCCGCTCGCGGATACTGCGCCAGGCGTTGACCCTCATCACGCCCTCGAACTGCAGGAGAGGCCGGTGCGGAGGTCTGACGAAAAACACGCCGGGAATCTCCGTGGCCGCCTCGAGGCTGCTCAGAGGTAGGGAGACCCGCGCCAAGCTTGCCGAGCGGCCCAACAGCTCGCCCCCGAGCACCTCCAGGTCCTCAAGGCTAATGGACGAGAGCGGCCTTCCGGGTTCGGGTACTAGCGTTACCACGGCTCGCGGGTTGAGAGCACCGGCTGGTTGGGTGGCAAGTTTCTTGGAGCTTAGGTCGGAGATGATACGGTTCAGGTGACTGTCCAATTTCGGATTCCCCGATTTCGGCGGAACCGGTATGTCGACGGACTGGGCAGTCAGTTGGGAAGCAAGCAGGGACAGAACCAGCGTCAAACACCGCAATATCATCCGCTACCTGCCATGATCGGAGGTGGGGTGGATCCGGGCCTGCCTCGAAAGTCCGGAACGGCACACCCCTGTCAAGTAATCAAAAGATGCAACAAGAGCAAACCCGCGACAGCCGCGCTGCGGAATAGCCTATACCTTCATATATCGGCATCACGCCAGAAAATCGACGCGTTCTGATCCGTTTTGATCGCCGGCGGGAGGGGTGGTTCTTGCTGCCGGCTCGGGAGGTTTCTGGCGACGTTCGGTGCTTGAGGTGGGGTTACCGCTGCGGGCTCGGTCGCCGATTGCAAGTTGGGCAGGAGAGGTTTCATCCAGTGGGACGGCGCGACTCTGATCGAGGACTCGCACCTCGGCAACCTCCGCATCCACCTGTTGTTGTGCCGCTTGAGCGTTGGCTTGCTGCAGATGCTGTTCCCGCGCCGCGAACGGAGCTTTCGACAGGTTGTCCTGGATTTCGATTGGTCTGACCATGGAAGTCGCTCGGTACCAACCATTTAAACAATGTTATGGCAGGTCGTCAAGCCCGTTTTCTCGCCGGGCACCCGTCTACCCATACCGTATGATCGCACTTTCTACAGCGCAGACCGCCTGGAATCATTGGTAAATTCTTCCTCCCTGTTGCCCAATGCCCCGCCCGATCGCCACTTTTGAAGCCCCTCAGCGATCTCGTAGACGACCGCATTTGTCTTCTTAAAGCGATAAGTAACAGTAGCTTATGTGAATTTTCTGTAGGTGTCATGGCGGGACTGGCATATTCCTTGCTAAATCGGGACTCGTAACCTGCGACTTCGAGCTGGCCATCGTGGTAGTTCGAAGATAATACGGGCCGGAGCGCTAGGGAGAGCCTGGGCTGTCCGGCGAGCAAGGAGGTCTAGCAATGCCCATAAGAGTGGGTAACAACATTGCCGCTATCAACGCGGCTCGTAACCTGAACATGAACAGCGCGGACTTCACGAGGCGCATCGAGCGGCTCTCGTCAGGTCTGCGAATCAACCGTGGTGCCGATGACGCGGCCGGCCTCTCTGTTTCGGAGGGCATGCGGTCCGAGCTCCTGGGCATGCGCCAGGGCGTACGCAACGCCGAACAGGGCACCAGTCTCATTCAGCTTGCCGAAGGATCGCTAAATGAAGTAAGCACCATGCTCCGTCGTATGCGGGAGTTGGCGGTGCAGTCGGCGAACTCAACCATCAACGATTCAAACAGGCAGGGGCTCTCGGCTGAGTTCAATCAGCTGGAAGCGGAAATCGACCGTATTGCCCTTTCCACGACCTATAACAAGACCACGCTCCTGACCGGATTCGGCAACGCCGTCTCCCAGACAGGTTCGGTCTCCACGGCATTGCAAGGGTTCTCCGGTGTTACAGAGATAGGAATCTCCGGGGCGGTGCCCGGCACCTATGTTTTCTCGGACACGGGAACGGACGACAACCAGATTACTCTATCCATTACCCTCGATGACGGGACCGCGCTCAGTCAATCTATCGACGTGGGTTCGACCCTCGATCGCTCCGACGGAACAAATCTGGTGGCGACGGGGACCACCTTTCTCGCCAATTTCGATCGGCTGGGAGTCCAAGTCACGATGGTCGGCCCCACCGTCGACACGACATCTACGACGCTGAAATCGCAAGTCGCTAACGGTGGAGGTACCATCATCGTCGGGAACCAATCGGTTACCGTGCCTGCAGGGGAAACCCTGGCGAACATTGCCACCAGCCTGAACACTGTTCTTGCATCACTTGACACGCCAGGATCGGCGACCTTCGACGCCACCTTGAACGAGATTCAGATCGAAACAGCTGGAAATATATTTACAGACACGGCAGACAACGTTCTCAACACCGTTGCCGCCAACTCCTATACAGACGGCCGCCTGAACGCGAAGCGGATCGTGATCGAAAAGTCAGAAGGCGGTGTGTTACAGGTGGGTCCGAACAACGAGGCATCCAACCGTATCTCGCTGAACATCGGTGATATGCGCGCCAGCGGCCCAACATTGAACCTGACCGGGCTTTCCGTCGCCAATCTCGAGAGTTCCAAGGCGGCCATCGCCCGCATCGACTCGGCCATTCTCGCCGTCGCACGGCAGCGTGGCGACCTTGGCGCCGTGCAGAATCGGCTTGGGTTCACGACGCGAAACCTGGAAAACGCCATCGAGAACCTCCAGGCGGCTGAATCCGCGATTCGCGATGCGGATGTCGCCGAGGAAATCTCGGCCTTCACGAGACAGCAGATACTTACGCAGGCGGCCACCGCTATGGTAGCCCAAGCGAACGCAATACCACAAGCGGCATTGCAGCTCCTGCAGTAGGAAAAGAAATGCCGAAACGGAAAGAATTATCTAAAGCACTTTGGGTCCATGTCGATAAAAGGGGTGTAGAAAGTAATATCAAGTGATATGAAGTTCCATTACATGGCACTTGGAATCATTCAGTCCCGGAGGAATGAATCTTCCGGTAAAATGGAAGAGCCCCAAGACAAGGAGGTTTTGGTATGGCCCTGGAAGTTAACCACAATATCTCCGCCATAAACACCAGGCGGCACGTCCGGATGAACAACGAGGATCTGAACACCCGCCTCGAGCGACTCTCATCCGGTTTGCGCATCAACAACGCCGACGATGACGCCTCTGGACTGGCGATCTCGGAGGGGTTTCGGGCGCAGATCACCGGGTTGGCCCAGGGGGTCAGAAACGCCGAGATGGGTTCAAATCTCGTTCAGGTAGCCGAAGGGGCTTTGAACGAGGTCAGCGCCATGTTGATTCGGATTCGCACCCTGGCGGTTCAATCGGCAAGCAGCACAACCAACGACAAGAATCGCGAATCGATCGAAGCCGAAGTCAATCAGCTGAAGTCGGAAATCGATCGCATATCGAAGTCTGCGGTCTACAACGATCAAACTCTGCTCAGCGGCTTCGGCAATACGGTAGGGTTGACCGATTCGACAGCCCTGACCGCCGGCGACCAGACTGGGGCGACCAAGGTGCGTATTTCAGGCGCCGCGTCTGGAACCTATACCTTCGGCGACACGGCCGGCGACGGTGAGATTTCGCTGGGCAACGGCACCGTCAGCCAGACCATAAACATCGGCACCCTGCTGGATGGCAGCGCGGTAGCCACCGGCACAACCTCGGTGGCCAACTTCGACCGGCTCGGAATTCAGGTTACCCTGGCGGGCCACAACGTCAGCACCGCTACCGGCAGTTACGTCGACGGAGATCTGAACGCCCGGACCATCGTCATCGACGGCGGCACCGGAGGTTCGTTTCAGGTAGGAGCTGACAATGCCACAGAGGACCGAGTCGAAGTGACGATTGAGGATCTGAGCGCTTCGGGTGCCTTTTTGAACCTGAACGCAGTCTCCCTGGGTACCCAACTGAGCGCGCGCACGGCGATTGGCCAGCTCGATCAAGCTATTGAGAAGGTAGCCCAGGTCAGAGGCGATCTCGGTAGTATAATGAATAGGTTGCAGCATACGATCAACTTCACCGACGGTTCCATCGAGGGGAATACCGCCTCCGAAGGGACTTTGAGAGATGCCGACATGGCGACCGAGGTAACCGCTTTTACGCGAGGTCAGATCCTGAGCCAGGCGGCGATCTCCATGCTGACCCAGTCTAACGCCAAGTCGCAACAGGTTTTGTCGCTGCTCCAATAGAAAGGGCATTTGACAGCTTAAGATCTACCTAGTAGGTGACGATAATAAAGAAACAACCACACGAGCAGGTCCTGGCCTTCGGTCAGGGCCTCGGCTCGTTTGTGATCAAATGCAGAAAAGTGCTAAAGATCACCAGGTGAATTGCCGATAAGTTATTACAAGATGGCCAAAGTCTAGGCAGCATCAGTTTTGTTGAGAAGGAGGTTTGAAACAACGTCTTTGGTTTAAAACACTTTTTTTGGATCGATCGGGTAACTGCATCACCTGTTGGGGAACAGGGCATACATATTTGGCAGGGATGCCATTTAAGTATTCGACAAACAAGGAGGTTCGATTAGATGCCACTCCGTGTTAACAACAACATAGCCGCCATCAATTCGAGGCGGCACTTAAACGAGAACAACCGCACGCTGGGAATTAGACTGGAACGATTAGCTTCCGGGTTGCGGGTAAACCGGGCAGCCGACGATGCCGCAGGCTTGTCGGTTCGAGAAGGGATGAGAGCCGAGATCTCCGGTCTGAGGATGAATGTCCTCAATGCGGAACAAGGTGCGAACCTGTTGCAGGTGGCCGAAGGCTCCCTCAATGAGGTCAACGCCATCCTCATCCGGATGCGAGAGCTGGCGGTGCAGTCTGCCTCCAGTACCGTCAATGACGGGAATCGCGAGTCGATCCAGGCCGAGTTCACGCAGCTGTCGCAGGAAATCGACCGCATAGCGAGCGCTACGACCTACAACAATCAGACATTGTTGCAGGGGAAACCTAGTTGACTCAGCCACGTATGGAAACCTAGTTGACTCAGCCACGTCGACGACCGTGACGGCCAGCAACACGAGCGGTGTTACCGACACCAAGATCTCGGGAGCCGCTGCGGGAACCTACACCTTCCAGGATGGCGGTGCCGCCAACGCTACCGGCGGTGGCAGCACAACTGATGACAGCGAGATCACCCTGGGTAACGGCGTAGTCTCGCAGACGATTCGCGTGGGCACCCTGTTGGACGGCAATTTCGTCGCCACCGGCTCGCAGATCGTGGCGAACTTCGACCGCCTCGGGATTCAGGTTACCCTGGCCGGCCGCAATGTCAGCACCGCGACGGGTTCCTACGCCGACGGCGCGCTCGAGGCACAGACGATCGTCATCAATACGGGCACCGGCGGATCGTTTCAGGTCGGGCCGACCGACAGAGCGTTCAACCGCATCGAGGTGAACATCCTCGACATGTCGGCCACCGGCGTGAATCTGAACCTGACCACGGCCTCTGTTGCGACGATAGGCGACTCGCGCACCGCGATTACGGCGCTCGATCAAGCCGTCACCGCCGTTGCACAGCAACGTGGTGATGTGGGTGCATTTCAGAATCGGCTGTCGTTCACTATCTCGTATACCGAAAACGAGATTGAGAACATCCAGGCGTCGGAAGCATCGATCAGCGATGCCGACATCGCTGCCGAAGTTACGTCCTTTACGCGGGCACAGATCCTGTCGCAGGCGGCCACGGCCATGCTCGCACAGGCAAATGTTCTGCCGCAGAACGCACTTGCGCTGCTGCAGTAAGAGACCCGGTAAAGGAGCTATTTAAAGTGGAGATGGCGCGGATTTCAGTCGGCAGTACCGGACTGGAACGCGCCGTCGTCCACGGCTCAACAGGGGAACTCTACCGCGAGGAGCGATGACACGGTAAACTGAGAATGGAAAGCATCTCTCCCGGAGAGGTGATCTAAAATGATAGAAGGAATTGGTTCCCAAAACTTATCGCACGTGGCTCTCCAGGAGAGCGCCAGATCCCGACAGGGAACCGGGCAGGCGGAAGCTGAGAAAAAAGTAGAGCAGAAGCCCGCGGAACTGTCTGCAAAGGATGTGGAAGTGCTGGCCGAGGACCTAAACGAGGCCCTCAGCCGGTTCGACGGCGACTACTCGGTCTCGGTAGATGACGCGACCGGAATGTTACTCCTGCGAATCAAGGATTCGGCCGGGGATATCGTCAAACAGATTCCCCCACAGCAGGTCCTGGATGCGAGTGTGAGTGTGCAAAAGATTATCGGATTGTTAGTGAACGACGAAGCCTGAGAGAGAAACTCTCAAGCTTCGTCTTCACTGTTACATAGTGGTCTGAAGGATAGCGCTTTATGTCCCAAGGAGTGTCCTTTTCTGGCCTCGGATCCGGTCTCGATACGGATCTCATTATACGCCAGCTGGTCGATATTGAACGGCGGCCCGTAGTCCTGATCCAGCAGCGGCAAGTCCGCCTGGAGCAGCAGCGGGGCCTGATTCAAGCGATCAACTCCAATCTTCTCAACCTCAAGGGTTCGGTAGAGAAGCTGGAGGATGACGATCTGTTTTCGATCGTCAATGCCCGCTCCTCCGATACGGCAAAGGTCGGGGTTTCGGCCACCAATGAGGCAGCTGCTGGCACCTTCAACGTCGAGGTGCTCGAGCTGGCGCAGGCGCAGTCAATTTCCTCCCGTTCCTTTTCAAGCCTTACAGATGCGCTGAATCTCAGCGGTGAAATCGTCATCAACGGTGACGGTGTCGAAATCGGCGAAGACGACGGTCTCGTCGACATTCGTTCGGCCATCAACGATGCCAACGCCGGCGTATCGGCGCAGATTTTGACCGTCGCCAACGGCGACAACCGGTTGATCCTGACGGCAGAAGACGTGGGGAAAGCGGGATTCGACCTCAAGGATGCCAGCGGGACCAACGTTTTGCAGGGGCTCGGGTTCACTTCCAGCGACGTTTCCATAAAAAACGCGTTCGTAAACGGCGCACGCAGTGCCCAGTTCCTCGCCGAAGACGAATCGTTGGGGAGCCTTTTGAATCTCAGTTCGCCCCCATCCAGCACCGTCACCATTGGGGATCAGGAGATTGCCATCGATCTGGCCGTAGATACCCTGGCTGATGTCCGCGACAAGATCAATGCTGCTGCTCCTACCGGCGTAACCGCCGACGTCGTCGCCAGCAATCAGGGCGGGATCGATCGCTTTCAGCTGGAGATTTCCGGTACGACCACCTTTGCTGACGGGAGCGGTGTGCTCACCAGCATGGGTATCCTAGATTCGGAAGGGGTCACCGCCGACGGCATTACATCCGGCGTAGAGACGGATCAGTTCCGCAGCACGACCACCTCGGTCGGATCCTTGCTGGGTCTGAGCGGAGCGCAGTCCGGAACCGTAGTCGTGGGAGGTCAGAACGTTGATATCGATCTGGCGGAAGATTCCTTGGCTGACATTCAATCCAAGATCGACGCAGCCGGGCTTACCGGGGTGACGACATCGATCGTCAGCAGCACTGACGAGGACGACAATTCGCTCTTCGCGTTGAGAGTGGATGGCACGAGCGACTTCGTCGATGACAACAACGTGCTCGAAACAGCCGGCATCGTCGTCGGCTCCAACAGCGCTTTCGAGAGCGTTGCACGGGTCCTGACCTCGAACGGAACCAATCTCGCCAAGGGTGCCGTCAAGAACGCAATAACCGATGGGGCTAAGAGCGATCTACAGAGTAGCGACGTAGACACGATCGAAACCTTGTTGGGATCCTCTGCCGCCGGCACTGTCACCATTGGCGATCAGACGGTTGCCATCGATTTCGCGACGGACACCCTGGCCGATATTCGCGACAACATCAACGCGGCGGCACCCACTGGCGTCGTCGCATCCATAAACACGATAGGCCCAACCGAGTTCGAGCTTCAAATCGACGGCACGACGGAATTCTCCGACGATGGTGGCGTGTTGCAGGCGCTGGGTGTGCTGGCGGCGCCCACGACGCTCACCGCAGATACGCGACTCGGGGACGTCCTCGATGCCGGCGTGCAAGCCGGCGACACGATATCTATCTCCGGGGTCGATCACGAAGGAGACCAGGTTAGTGGAAGCTTTACTATTTCCAGTACCAACCTCAAGGTCAACAACCTTCTGAACTCGATTGAGCAGACGTTCGGAAACGGCGTCACCGCCTCTATCGACTCTTCCGGCCGTATCGTCCTTGCGGACGACGAGGCAGGGTCCAGTTCCATCAGCTTGGCCCTGGAGGCCAACAACGAAGGGGGAGGAAGCCTGAGCCTGGGCGAGCTGTCGGTGACCACGCAGGGTATCGAAGCGAGATCGTCGGTCCTGCAATCGGGTCAAGACTCTTCGTTCAGCATCAACGGAATCACCTTGAGTCGCGCTACCAACACCGTCACCGACGCAGTGCAGGGTATCACCCTCGACCTGAAAGAAGCAGAGGTCGGCAGCAGCGTCGAGATCAATGTCACCAAAGACGATACCACCGAGCTGCGGGAAAACATCACTCAGTTCGTCTCCGGCTTCAATTCGGCGATGGACCTGATCGATGCGCAGTTTGCCGTCGACGAAGGAACGCAGCGAGGTGGGCCGTTGGCGGGAGACTCCACCATTATAGCATTGCAGTCGAGGTTGAGATCGCTCGTAACCACGCAGATTCCCGGTCTAGAAGAAGGTTTCAACGCCCTCGTGCTCATCGGCATCAACTTCGACCGCAGCGGACGTCTCAACATCGACGACGAGCGTCTGACGACGGCCCTGAACGAGAACCTCGAGGATGTGCGCAGACTATTTGTGGCCAAGGGGTCCACGACGAACGACAGTGTTGAGTTCATCGCGTCAAACAGAAACACGAATCAGGGCAGCTACGCCGTTTCCGTAACCGGGGCCGCCAGCAATGCCTCTCTCACAAGCGATCAGGAGCTTCTGGGCAGTTTGGCGGAAGACCACACCTTGACGGTAACCGACAAAGCTACAGACAGTCCGGCGATCATCGAGCTGAAAGCCGGCGAGTCGCTCGATCAGGTGGTGTCGAAGATCAATACCACTCTCAATAGCGATGTGGCCGAGGTGCGCCGGGCGAGCATATCGTGCGCCGGGCGAGCATAGCCAACACGACGAACGGCACTACGGCTGTGAGCGGAGGTACGGCATTTTCCGACATCTTCGGAGCTGACGTGACTGCCGGGGACACCGTACGCATCAACGGCACCACACACGATGGCAATAGTGTGACCAATGTATTTACTATTGGGGATCCAGGAAGCGCTACGGTGGCCGATCTCTTAAGTCCCTGCGCAACACGTTCAACGGAAACGTAAGTACCTCCGTCGATGCCAACGGGCGCATCGTGGTCACCGACAATCAAGTCGGGCCGAGTCGGCTGACGTTAACGTTGATCGAAGAGAACGAAGGCGGCGGCAATCTGAACCTCGGCAGCATCGACGTCGAGGACGAGGGGAGATTTTCCCTCGACATCACCGCTTCGAACAGCGGCGGCCGTCTGGCTTTCGATCACAATTCTTCCGGTGAAAGAAATGGGTTTAGTATCGGCGAAGCGATCACGGAGCTGGGCCTCGCGCAGACCGAAGTGGCGGGGACCGATGTGCAAGGCACCATCAATGGTGAGGAGGCCGATGGTTTCGGCCGCATTCTAACGGGGAAGCTCGATTCCGACAATGTAGAAGGCCTGTCATTGCGCGTCGAAGTTACCGCCGACGAGCTAGCGGCGTCAGGGGGAAGTCTGGGGGATGTGCAGCTGGTCTACGGCGTAGGACGTTTGTTGAGCGACGCGTTGGGATTCATCACCGACGAATTTGACGGCTCGCTGAAGAGCCGCCGGGATGCGATCGAAAGCACCATCGACGATCTGGACGACCAGATAGCTTCCATGAATCGGCGTATAGAGCAAACCCGACTCGGCCTTGTCAACAAATTCGCCCGCTTGGAAGGCGCTCTTGCGACCCTCCAGTCGCAAGGCGACTTTCTTTCCAGCCAATTGGCCGCGCTTACGAGATAAGGACTGGAACACCGCTTGAGGATTAATGAATAACTCGAACTACAAGCAGTACAACCAGGTGCAGATCAAAACGGCGAACAAGGGCAAGCTGATTGTCATGCTCTACCAGGGCGCCATCAAGTTCATGAAAAAAGCGCTCCTACTCATGGAAAAGAAGGATATGGAGGGCAAAGGGAACTGCCTCACTCGCTCGCAGGACATAATCCTGGAGTTGCTCTACGCCCTGGACCAAAAAATGCTGGACAGCGGCAACGACCTCGCTCTGAACCTCCAGCGTCTCTATCTCTTCTCCTACCGTCAGTTGGTCCAGGCGAATGTGAAAATGGATCCGAAACCGATTGAGGATGTGATCGGTATAATGGAGAACCTGCTGGAGGCCTGGGAAAACGTCATCGCCGCCGAGGTGAAGGACTCGGAGCCGAGTTCGGCGGCGACCGGAGTAGCGTTTACGGGGTGAGCAGATAAAATGGCTGAATGGAAGCAAGCATTAGACCTTCTCGAACGTCAGAGAATCGCGTACGGCGACATGCTGCAGTTGGGTGTGGCACAGAAGTCCTGTATCGAAAACGAGGACTTGGGGGTATCCATTTAACCGGAGTGCGTCGCGACCCCCATCAGTGTTCGGCCGCCGACCGCCACGGCCGGTTTGCCCCTGGGCGTTCCAGGCTCGTGGGATGCCCTCGCCGTTTGGGCGGCTCGGGGGGCAGCTTCCTCGGCCGTCGGCTGGCAATGAGATCCTGGAAACGCATCGGCTCGTGGGCCACGGCCAGCTCGAGCACGCGATAAAACACCATGCCGCGGCTGCGGGAGCGGCGGCGATTGAAGCGGAACACGAACTCGTTGAGGTAGTGGCTCATGTGGGTACTGTCGGCGGCCCCTTGATGCGTTCCCAGCAGCCACCGCTTGGCCAGTGAGACAACGCGGTGCACGGCGGGCAACAGCTTGTTGGGATCATCGCCCCGAGCGCGGGCCGCGCCCTGGCTGCGCCGATCGTGCTCGTAGCCGAGCTGAGCCAGTCCCTGATAAGCGGGCCACCCGTCGGTGATGATCGTCGAGCCCGGCTCGACGTGATCCATCACGAACGCGTGCAAGGTCTCGGCAGAGGCATCGGCCAGTGGCGACATGCGGCACCGCCCCAATCCTCTCGGCTCATGAACCTCAACTGCGATACCGGTCAGCACCTTCTTGCCCCTAGCGCGGCCACCGGCCAGCCCAGGCTCGGCGCCGCCGATGTAGGTCTCGTCCACCTGTACCGTCCCGCTCAGCAGATCCCGACCGGGACGTACCAACACCGACCGCAGGCGGTGCAGCATGGCCCAGGCAGTCTGGTAGGAGCTGATCTCCAGTACTCGCTTCAAGCTCAACGCCGAGATCCCGTCTTTACCGGTGGCGAACAGCCAGCAGGCGGTGTACCATATCGTCAAGGGTGTCCGCGTCCGATCGAAGATCGTACCGGCCGTCACCGAACTGCGTGTCGAACACGCCGGACACATGAAGCGGCCATCGCCCAAGCGCCAACCGCCTTCGTGGCCGCAACTCGGACAGACGAAGCCGTCGGGCCACCGCAGCCATTCGAGGTAGTCCAGGCAGTCCGCATCGGTTCGAAACCAGGCTTGAAACTCGCCAACCGAGCCCGGGTAGTGCTTGCCAGCGCGAGGATACGCCATGCACTGAACATATGGTAACTCCGGTTAAATGGATGCCCCCAAACGAGGACTTATCGGGCTTGGAATCGGCTTTCCAGGGTATGCATCATGCCATGGTCGAGATCGAACTGCGACAGGCCGAGATGCCATTTCTGACGGACTCCGAGAAGGACGACCGAGCGCTACTGGATTCCAGGGCCTCGGTGACGCAGGTCCTCATGAAGGTGGAGGAGATCCGAAAACTGAACGAACGTGCACTGCACATTCTGCTCGAGCGGACGAAACGGGATCTCGGTAAGCTGGGACAGGGGCGACTGGCGGCCAAGGGATACACGAATGTGCGCGTTCGAGAATCACGATTTCTCGACAGCCGACGGTAGTATCTCATTCTCGAGGAATTGAATAAATGTCGCGTTTTCGCTATATTTGGAGAAATTTAGACAACCTTTCAAATTGGGTGCTAAAGTATTAACTGAATCGGCCGATATTAAGAGTAGAAGCGGGAACAACCATACAGAGCAGGGGTGATATTCGATGCGCATTGACGGGTTGCCCGAACAGCCCAAGGTTTCCCAGGCAAATCAGCGAAATACCGCTGCACGGCCTAACAAGGAAGGCGCTCGTCCTGCAGATTCGGTAGAGATCTCGCGGGACGCATCCGAACTATCAAGCCTTTCACAGCTGGCTAGAGCGGCACCAGAAGACTTCAATCCTCGCCTTAGGGAAATTCGGGAACGGATCGATTCAGGTTTCTACGACACGCGCGACGCGCGTGAAAAGATTGCGGATGCGGTGCTTGAGTCCAGCGGTGTCCGCGTCGCGCTCGACGATATCGGTCAGTTCAGGATTGCGATGGAGAGACTGGCCGAAGTGCCAGACTTTCGCGAAGACGCTGTTGCGAGCGCGCGCAGCAAAGTAGAATCGGGGGCTTTCGATACGCGTGAGGCGCTGGTGAACACGGCGCAGCGCATGATCGACGAAATGGCCTAAACCAAGATTGTAAAGAAATAGAAACGGGGATGATACCTACAGGTATCATCCCCGTTTTACGTTCTACCTACCCGCCGGTTTTTTGGAAGGGTTCTAAATGTCGAAGTAGAGCTCGAACTCGTGGGGGTGAGGTCTGAGGCGAACCGCATCGACTTCAGTTTCCCGCTTGTAATCTATCCACGCTTCGATGACATCCTCGGTGAAGACGTCGCCCTTCAGCAGAAACTCGTGGTCCTCCTCCAACGCTTCCAGCGCTTCGTCGAGCGACCCCGGTGTGAGTGGCACGGAGGCCCGCTCTTCCGGCGGTAGATCATAGATGTCCTTGTCCATCGGATCACCGGGATCGATACGGTTCTCGATTCCGTCAATTCCGGCCATTAGCATGGCACTCATAGCGAGATACAGATTGCAGCTGGGATCGGGACAGCGAAACTCCACTCTCTTGGCCTTGGGCGAGGAAGAATACATCGGAATGCGAATGGCGGCGGAGCGATTGCGCTGCGAGTATGCCAGATTCACCGGAGCCTCGTATCCGGGAACCAGACGTTTGTAGGAGTTGGTGGTCGGGTTTGTGAATGCAATTATTGCGCGGGCGTGACGAAGTAACCCACCAATATAATGCAGCGCCATATCGCTCAAGCCGGCGTAACCCGATCCGGCGAAAAGCGGCTTGCCGCTCTTCCACAAACTCTGATGGGTGTGCATGCCGGTGCCGTTGTCTTCGAAAAGCGGCTTGGGCATGAAGGTCGCCGTTTTGTTGTGCCGGCGCGCCACGTTCTTCACGATATACTTGTACAACATCATGCGATCGCCGCAGACGACCAGCGGGCAGAAGCGAATGTCGATTTCGCACTGACCTGCGGTCCCCACCTCGTGGTGGTGCACTTCGACCTCGACGCCAGCTTCCATCATCGTCGTAACCATCTCGGAACGCATGTCCTGCAGGGTATCGTGCGGCGGAACCGGGAAGTACCCCCCTTTGTAATCCGGCTTGTAGCCGAGATTCGGGTTCTCCTCGGCGCCGCTGTTCCAGCGGCCCTCGACCGAGTTTATGTGGTAATAGCCTTCATGTGAATTTTGGTCGAAACGGACGTCGTCGAAGACGAAGAATTCCGCTTCCGGTCCGCAGAAAGCCGTATCAGCGAGGCCGGTGGATTTGATGTAGCTTTCGGCACGGCGCGCCACCCCACGTGGGTCGCGGCCGTAATCCTCGCGGGTGATCGGATCGACGATATCGCAGATCAACGAGAGGGTCGGCATCTCCGTGAACGGGTCCATGAACGTCGTTCCCGGATCCGGCATTACCAGCATGTCGCTTTCCTGAATCGACTTCCATCCGCGGATCGAGGAGCCGTCGAATCCGAGCCCGTCGCTAAACATGTCCGCTTCTAGCTGGCTCGCGGGAATCGAGAAATGTTGCCACGTTCCCGGAAAGTCGACAAACTTGAAATCGACCATCTGTGCGCCCTGTTGCCGTGCCATCGCCAGCACCGCCTGTGGTGTTGCCCTGGAGGAGGTCGACTTGGCCTTGGCTTTGGATTTCGCCATCTGGAACTCCTTTCGTGGAGATTATGTAGAGGGACCGATATTTTGAAAAGGGGTCTGGTCGCTACGGGCTTTTTGCAAAACAACCGGTCAGTATATAATCACCTAAATATCATGTCAAGAATTTGGCAGGTTAGCGACAGGAAGGGCACGCGTGATCCTAATCGGTGTTGACGGAGGTGGAAGCCGTACAAGGGCCGTCGCAGTGGACGGCGAGGGAGAACTCCAGGCAACGGCGCGGTTGGGGTGCGGCAACTATCAAATCATCGGTCTCGAGGGACTTGAAACCCTGATCGCCGAGATGGTCGATAAGCTCGGTGTCTCGGCGGACTATCTGGGCTTGGGACTCGCCGGAGCCGGAAGGGCTGCCGAACGCGAAGATATCGTCGGGATGGTTCGAGAACGGTTCGGATTCAAGAGTACGGTCGTCGCAACCGATGCCCAGGTCGCCCTTGTCGGCGCTCACGGGTGCGAAGCCGGGCTGATCGCTATTTCCGGCACGGGATCGATCGTGCTGGGTCGCGACGCCAATGGCAGGGAAGCGAGGGCCGGAGGATGGGGACCGATTCTCGGAGACGACGGCAGCGGTTACGATATCGGCCTGGGTGCCCTTCGAGCGGTGTTGGCAACACTGGACGGCAGCGGTCCGGCGACGGTTTTGAGCCGCACCCTGCTCGGCGCGGTCAATCTAACAGAGTGGGAGCAACTCATACCCTTCGTTCAAAAGGGGGAAATCTCGCGGCAGGAGATCGCGGCTCTGTGTCCCGTCGTTTTTGCCTCCGCCAAGGAAGGCGACCCGGTTGCGGGCGAGATTATAGAAAAAGCCGCGGCTGCCCTCGGCAACCAGGTAGTCGCGGTGATTCGCTCGCTGGGAATGAGCGGCTCGGTTCCCCTGACCTGTGTCGGGGGGGTCTTCCGCGAAATCGAACTCTTGTGGTCCCGGCTGGCCGACTCCGCCGTGCGAATCGGCGCCACTCTCTACCGGCACGATCCACTGCTTCCGCCGGTGTTGGGCGCGGTCCTCCTGGCTGGGGGCGCCATACCCGCATTCAAGCCATTCAGCATGATCAAGAATCTGATCCGCGTCGGGGCAGCGATCGAGGGTGATCTGGATTGACGCAGGTAGTCGTGCCGACTTGACAACCCTCGGCGGGATCCTGTTTATTCTAGGGCTTACGCGAATCCGAGAATGATCCTGCGCAACTCCCTTACTATCAAAATCTTAACGGCAGTCTGACAGATGGTGGAAAACACCGCGTTATCTGATCGCGAACGCCTCGTTCTGCGGGCCGTTGTGGAGACCTACGTTTCGATCGGCGACCCAATCGGCTCCAGAATGCTCTCGAAGCGAGAGGACCTGGGCATCAGTTCGGCCACTATCCGGAACACCCTTGCGAGCCTGGAGGAGCGGGGATACGTGAGACAACCCCATACTTCGGCCGGTCGCGTGCCCACCGACAGCGGTTATCGGTGTTTCGTGGAGAACGCCATGGCCACGGGCATGTGGGATTCCCACATAGGCGACAAACTGAAAGAGCGGCTCGAGGCCGAGTTGCGGGAACAGAACCTCGACGAAATCGTGGGACAATTGGCTCGAGCGATCGGGGACATCTCAGAACAGCTGGGACTAGTCATGGCACCGCGGTTCGAGCAAGGGGTGTTCGAACGCCTGGAACTGGTGCAATTGGCCGCCGACCGTATCCTTCTGGTCATTTCGATCGAACAGGGCCTCGTGCGCAGCATGACCATCGAGATCGGTGCCAGTATTTCCCGGGAGCAGCTGGAGACGACAAACCGCCTGCTCAACGAGCGGCTCGCCGGATTGACGATGGAGGAGATCCGAAGTTCGGTACATGACCGCCTGCGCTCAATCGAATCCGGAAGCCCTCAGTTGATTCGGCTGGTGGCTGAGGAGATCAAACGATTGACCGGTCCCAGTGGCAGTGATCTCTACGTTGCAGGTACACGCAACATCTGTCTCAAACCTGAATTTCACGACCCATCCACCATGGCGGATCTGATGGATTTGGTGGAGGAGAGGGAATACCTGGCGCGCTTTTTGATGGATCGACAGGGCGTCGTCGTAACCATAGGCGATGAAAACGCGCCAGAGGCGATGCGCGGATGTAGCGTCGTGACCTCAAGCTATCGCGTCAACGGGGCCATGGGTATCATCGGCGTCATCGGTCCCACCAGAATGCCATACAAGGAAGTTGTTACCCTGGTCAGCTATGCCGCTTGGCGAGCCGCGGGCATGGCGAACTAGGTGCCTTGTTCAACAAGGAGAATCGATCAAAGGCATGAGCGAAGTAGATAGAGAACCCGTAGCAGAGGAAGTAGAATCTCAGCAGGCGGCATCGGAGGAGAAACTCGACACTGAGGTGGAGCGCCCTGCGGAAGTTTCTTCGGGAGCGGTCGAGGGTGCGCAAGACGAGCCCGAAGAGTTGGGGCCTGAAGAAGCAGCTGCCCGGGAGTTGGAAAATGCCAGGGCTGAAGCGGCGGACAACTACGACAAGTTTTTGCGTGCCAAAGCCGAACTCGACAACTACCGCAAGAGGACAGCGAAGATTCGGGTTGAGGTGCGGGAGGAAACCTTGCGGGACCTACTGTTGGGATTGGCTCCGATTTTCGACAATCTGCGTCGAGCAGTCGGTCAGGAAACCGACGATGTAGTCGTTCTCAAGGAAGGCATTGAGCTGATTTGTGGACAGATCGAGGAAGGCCTCAAAGGGTACGGTCTCGAGGTTATGCAAGCCGTGGGCAAGCCGTTCGATCCGAACCTGCATGAGGCGATGATGGAGGTGGAATCGGAGGAACACGATCCTGGCACCGTGGTGGAGGAAATGGACCGCGGGTATCTGTTTGGCGGCAAGGTCGTGCGGCCGGCTCGGGTTGTGGTAAGCAAGGATGGAGGGGCTAATGGCTAAGGTAATCGGAATCGATTTGGGCACGACGAATTCGTGCGTGGCGGTAATCGAAGGCAAGGAGCCGGAGGTGATCGCCAACGCCGAAGGGGGTCGCACGACGCCTTCGATGGTGGCGTTTTCGACGGATGGGGAGCGTTTGGTGGGGCAGACGGCCAAACGCCAGGCGGTGACCAACCCGCAAAACACGGTATTCTCGATCAAACGTTTCATGGGTCGTCGTCACCAGGAGGTGAGCACGGAGATTTCGGAGGTGCCGTATGCGGTGGTGAAAGGGGCTCGTGATATGGCGGTGGTGGAGGCGGGCGCGAAGGAGTTTAGCCCTCCGGAGCTGTCGGCGATGGTGCTGCAGAAGATGCGTCAGACGGCGGCGGATTATCTCGGTGAGGAGGTGAAGCAGGCGGTGATCACGGTGCCGGCGTATTTCAACGACGCGCAGCGCCAGGCGACCAAGGACGCCGGTGCGATCGCCGGGTTGGAGGTGTTGCGCATCGTCAACGAGCCGACGGCGGCGGCGTTGGCGTATGGGCTGGACAAGCCGGGCAAGAATGAGAAGATCGCGGTGTATGATCTGGGCGGGGGCACCTTCGATGTGTCGATTCTAGAGCTGGGCGACGGGGTGTTCGAGGTCAAGTCGACCAACGGCGACACCCACCTGGGGGGCGACGACTTCGACCAGGTGTTGATCGATTTTCTGGCCGACGAGTTTCAGCAGGAGCAAGGGATCGACCTGCGCCAGGACCCGATGGCGCTGCAGCGTTTGAAGGAGGCCTCAGAGAAAGCCAAGTGCGAGTTGTCGTCGGCCAATCAGACCGAGATCAACCTGCCGTTTATCACCGCCGATCAGAGCGGTCCCAAGCATGTGCAGAAGAGCCTGACACGGGCGCAGTTCGAGCGTCTGGCAGATCCTTTGATCGCGCGTACCGAGGGTCCCTGCCAGCAGGCGTTGAAGGACGCGGGGTTGTCGGCGTCTGAGATCGACGAGGTGATTCTGGTGGGCGGTTCGACGCGGATTCCCAAGGTGCAGGAACGGGTGCAGGCGCTGTTTGGGCGCGAGCCGCACAAGGGGGTGAATCCGGACGAGGTGGTGGCGTTGGGAGCGGCGATCCAGGCGGGGGTGCTGGCGGGGGATGTGGAGGACGTGCTGTTGCTGGATGTGACGCCGTTGTCGTTGGGGATCGAGACCCTGGGTGGGGTGATGACCAAGCTGATCGAGCGCAACACCACGATTCCAACGAAGAAGAGCCAGATTTTTTCAACGGCGGCGGACAACCAGCCGTCGGTGGAGGTGCACGTGCTGCAGGGGGAGCGCGAGTTTGCCAACGACAACCGCACCCTGGGGCGTTTTCACCTGGACGGGATTCCCCCGGCGCCGCGGGGTATGCCGCAGGTGGAGGTGACCTTCGACATCGACGCCAACGGCATTCTGCACGTGGGGGCCAAGGACAAAGGCACCAACAAGGAGCAGAGCATCCGCATCGAAGCTTCCACCGGTCTGTCGGACGCGGAGGTGTCGCGGATGCAAGAGGAAGCGGAGAGCCATGCCGAAGACGACCAGAAGCGGCGCCAGCAGGTGGACCAACGCAACGAGGCCGATCAGCTGGTCTACGCCAGCGAGAAGTCGCTGACCGAGCACGGGGACAAGCTCGAGGCCTCCGAGCGCACCCCGGTGGAGGAAGCGATCGCGGCGGTGAAGAAAGCGTTGGAAGAAAACGACGACGACGGCCTGGCCGCCGCCGTGGAGCGCCTCACCCCGGCGTCGCACAAGCTAGCCGAGATCATGTATCAGGAAGCCCAGGCGCAACAACCGCAAGGCGATCAAGGAGCGCCACCCCCACCCCACGCCGAGGGTGCGCCGCCACCCTCTCAAGACTCGGGGGCCGTCGACGCCGACTTCGAGGTCGTCGACGACGAGAAGAAGGACGAAACGTAAACCTTGGCGAAACGGGATTATTACGAAGTGCTGGGTCTCGACCGAGACGCCGGGGATGGGGATATCAAGACGGCCTATCGCAAACTAGCTCTCAAATACCATCCCGACCGTAATCCCGACAACGCGGAAGCGGAAGAGAAGTTCAGGGAAGCGTCGGAGGCGTACGAGGTTCTCAGCGATGTCGACAAGAAATTGAGATACGATCAGTTCGGCCATGCCGGCGTCGAAAGCAGTTTTGGCAGCGGCGGTTTTCAG
Source organism: Candidatus Latescibacterota bacterium (assembly GCA_965217095.1). Taxonomy (GTDB): domain Bacteria; phylum Latescibacterota; class UBA2968; order UBA8231; family UBA8231; genus CAYNZV01. The sequence continues at coordinate 1,527,983 of OZ244235.1, read as the reverse complement.
TGGTCCGATTTCTCCCACGCCGGCGATTTTCAGGACATCTTCGGCGACATCTTCGAGAATTTTTTTGGCGGTGGTTTCGGATCGGGCCGGTCCCGCGGAGGATCGACAGGGCCACCCCGCGGGCGCGATCTGAAGGTCAAGCTCGAGTTGACGCTCGAAGAGGTTGCCTCCGGCACTGAAAAGACGCTCAACATAAACTGTCAACAGCCATGCGACACCTGCGGTGGGTCCGGAGCAGATCGAGGAAGCTCGCGCGAAACCTGCGGGACTTGCGGCGGAGCCGGGCAAGTGCAACAGGTTTCCAGATCCCTCTTCGGTCAGTCCGTGACCATTACCGCTTGCCCGAACTGCCACGGAGAAGGTACCATCATTGGCACTCCCTGCTACGATTGCCGGGGCGAAGGTGTGGTGCGCGGCAAGAAAACCTTGACCGTCAAGATCCCCGCGGGGGTGAGCACCGGCAACTACATTCCCCTGCGCGGCCAGGGAGATGCTGGCCCCCGAGGTGGGTCGCCCGGAGACACCCTGGTTTTCATCGAGGAGAAAGAGCACGATCTCTTCGTCCGCGACGGCAATGACATCGTCTACCGCCAGCCCCTGGGTCTGGCCCAGGCAGCGCTGGGAGATGAGGTTGAGGTGCCAACCCTGGGAGGGAAGGCGAAGATGAAGATCCCTGCTGGAACCCAGTCTGGGAAGGTGTTTCGCCTTCGCGGCAAGGGCATCCCAGATGTCAACGGGAGAGGCATGGGCGACGAGCTCGTCCAAGTCTTTCTCTGGACGCCGGATCGCCTGAGCGCCCGGGAGCGCGAGCTGTTCGAGGAGATCCGTCAGCTCGAGCGGAGTCGGGCCGACAGCGAAGGTAAAGGGCTTTTCGAAAAGATGCGCCAGGCATTTGGTGCCTAATCCCGCCCGGAACACAGAGTTGCTTATCCGGCGGTCAGCGCTCCCTCGGACATTCTGATGGGGAACCAGACGGTCCCGCGCACACTCATGGACGCTCAGACTGCGCTGCCGTCAGTAAGCAACGCAGTTGCCATTGCCAGTGCCAAGGGAGGTGTCGGCAAATCGACCGTGACGACCAACCTCGCGTTGAGTTTGGCCCAGTCGGGGGCGAAGGTCGGGTTGCTCGATGCCGATATCTACGGGCCCAGCTTGCCGATCCTCATGGGCGCCAGCGGCGAGCCCGAACTGACCCCACAAAACAAGATGGTTCCGGTACGCTCTCACGGTATATCGATGATGTCCGTCGGTTTCATTGCCGGCGAAGAGACGCCGGTAATCTGGCGCGGACCGCTCCTGGGGCAGGCGGTTCAGCAATTTCTGCATCAGGTGGAGTGGGGTGAGCTGGATTATCTTCTCATCGACCTGCCTCCAGGCACAGGCGACATCCCGCTCACGTTGAGTCAAAGCATTGGACTCTCCGGCGCCCTGATCGTAACTACGCCGCAACAGGTTTCGCTGGAGGATGTAAAACGGGGCATCGCTATGTTCGAGCAGGTGGAGGTGGATGTCCTGGGGGTTGTCGAAAACATGAGTTATTTCGTCTGCGCAGACTGCGGCGAGCGCCACGAGATATTCAACGCGGGTGGCGGAAGAGATCTGGCGGCCAATCTCGGCCTGAATTTCCTTGGAGAGATTCCTCTAGAACGTGGGATTTGCGCCGCTGGTGACCGCGGCAGACCCATTGTCCTCGAGCAACCGGAGAGCCCCGTCAGCGAAATCTTCAATGATATCGGCAGGGCCATGGTGCGCGAGCTGGTTAGACTGGAGGAGGACGGCTAGTGGTTGATGCTTCCAAGCCGGCGGCACGTTTCTCGGGTTCGAGTGATTACGCCCTCACGACAAGGGATAGAATTGCAAATTGGGCGCGCGGCCGTTCGTTGTGGCCGATCTCTTTCGGGACGGCTTGCTGCTCCATGGAAATGCTGGCGGCGATGGGTGGGCGCTTCGAGCTGGGCCAAACCACAGGGGGACTTCCCGTTGTGAGCCCGCGCCACGCCGATCTGATGATTGTATCCGGCCGCATCAGCGAGAAAATGGTCCCCGTCCTCAAAGATGTGTACGCCCAGATTCCCGAACCGAAGTGGGTGATAGCGATGGGTGTTTGTGCCATCTCAGGCGGTGTTTTCAATACCTACGCCACCGCCCAAGGCATCGATCGGATCTTGCCTGTCGACATCAGCGTGGCAGGCTGTCCTCCTCGCCCTGAAGATTTGATCGACGCCGTCCGCACGTTACAGCAAGACATTCGCAAAACACCGTACCGATCTTTGCCTCACCAACGAGGTTCCTGAACCGCAGGCGCACGAATACCGAGTCGCTGCTGCTTGCTCACGCACCGATCACCGTGCTATCTTTGGCACAGTGAATCCCCAGCTCAAAGATTGGCAGTCGTTGAGTTTGATTATCCCCGAAGCGGCGGTCGACGACCTGTCGGCTTTTTGCTTCGAACTCGGCAGCTGTGGACTTGAAGTGGGCGAGGTAGGCCAGTCGGGTTCAGTCGAGGTCGTGGCCTATTTCTCTGCCGCGGTGGATGTCGCAGGACTTTCCTCCGGCATCGGTGACCACCTCGTGCGCCGGGGATTTGGATCTCCCCGCCAGGAATATCAAACTTTACCCGACCGCGACTGGAACGTGGAGTGGCGCCGATACTTCACGCCGATCCAGGTCACTCCTCGAATTGTCGTACACCCCCCGTGGATCTCCGTCGACGCGGAGATTGCCATTTCTATTCTCCCGAAGATGGCGTTTGGAACGGGGGGACACGAATCGACGCGGCTTAGCCTCATGGCATTGGAGGAACGGATTACGGTTGGGTGCAGTTGCCTGGACATCGGAACCGGCAGTGGAATCCTCTCAATCGCAGCCGTTTTGCTTGGGGCCGCGCGTGTCTTGGCTCTCGATACAGATCGACACGCCATCGACAACGCCCGCGAAAATCTGGACCGCAATCTGGCGGGACATGTCCAACCGGAGTTGCGAAGCTGTACCGTGGAGGCAACGCAAGAGATCGGTTTCGATCTCGTTGTGGCTAACATTCAGAGCAGCGCGTTGGCACCGATATTGCCACTTGTCAGATGTCGGCTCGTTGAACATGGCGTTGTGATTCTCTCAGGTTTGCTGGATCGGGAGGAGCGGGACTTCATTGGGAGGCTGGAAGCAACCGGGTTTGGTGTCCAGTCGACAAGCCGCGAGAATGAGTGGATCTGCGTGACTGCGGCACGAGGTCCCTGAATGGCCGGTTTCCTGGTCAAGCCGGAAGACGTGAACGGGAGTGAGCTGGTCTTAAAGGCAGACGAGGCTCACCACTTGATGCGCGTGCGTCGGCGGGCAGAAGGAGACCTGATCGAGGTGCTGGACGGCAACGGTCATTTGTTCCTTGCCCGCGTGTTGTGCGCAGAAGAGTCCAACGTGCGCTGCCGAATCCTCGAGTGCACGGAAGAGGGCGGCGAAAGCCCCGTGCGTTTGCATCTGGCCACCTCCATGATAAAAGGAGCTCGCTTCGATGCCGTCGTCGAGAAGGGAACGGAAGTTGGCATCGCCAGTCTTTCTCCTTTCGCAAGCGGGCGAACAGTGGCGTCGTCTGGCTCGCGCCAAAAACAAGATCGTTGGGAACGGCTAGTCGTGGCAGCGGCCAAACAGTGTGGAAGATCGCGCCTACCGCCGATCTTCAAGCCGGCAACGCTTGGGGAAGTAATGCAACGATTGCTGCGCTCGTGCGATCGCGTTCTGATGGCAACTGTCGACGACTCCGAGTGTGATTTGAAGAACGCTCTTGCCGGCGAGCCACCGACCGCGGTCGGTCTCCTCATCGGTCCCGAAGGTGGATTCACGCAGGACGAGATAGAGGAAGCTGGAGCTAGAGGAATCCGCACGTTTTCCTGGGGATCGCGAACCCTGCGAGCGGAAACGGCGAGCATCGTCTTGGCGGCGATCACCCTGCACCAGGCTGAGTCTATTCTCGGAGGAGGTTGATGTGACTAACTATAGCGCACCAGGACCTTGCTGCTTCACTAGTAGGGGGAACCACCTGGTCAGAGGAGCTGTATCGGCGGCGTGCCTTTGCCTTACTCTCTTGAGCCAGGTCGACGCCGGTCCCGCTTTGCGCATCAATCGGGCCCAGGTAAATGTTCGCGCCGACGCTACGGTGCAATCAGGGCGGATCGCGGTGCTCAAGAGTGGCGAGGAGGTCGAGCAGGTCGGTTCGAACAACGAGTGGCTTCAAGTGCGGATGAGCGATGGCCGCGATGGTTGGGTGCATTCTGCTTTGGTGCAACAGAGACTGACGGTGGAGGGAAGAGGGGTGCGGATTCGCGCGGCCGCGTCCACTGCTGCTCCCGCATTGGCCCAAGTGTCCAAGGGAACCGAACTGACCCAGCTCAGGCAGCAGGGCAACTGGTTGGAGGTCTCTCTGCCGAACGGAAAATCCGGTTGGATATGGAAAAAGTTGGTCCGCGACAAGATCGTTACTTTTGAGGTTGCGGCCGCCGTGGCCTCCCCTCCCGTCGAAGAACCCCCACCGAAACCGAGTGAGCCCGAACCTGTGCCGCCAGCAGTTCCAACGCCGGTCGCCGAAGCGGAAAAGCCCACGATCGTGCGCGCCAACTCCTATGCGGAAGGGCTGAAATTCGAAGAAAAGGGAGACTACCGGTCAGCGTTGGGGAAGTTCGAAGAGGTGCTGAAGGAGGATCCGGACAATGTCAGCGCGCTGGCCCACGTGGCGACGGCATACAAGCAGTTGGGTGCGTACGACGAAGCCGTCGAGAATTTGAATCTGGCGCGCGACAAGAGCAGCGGTCGGCGGGATATCCTGCTCGAGTTGGGCGAGGTGTATCGGCTTAAAGGGGTCGCCGACAGCACACGCAAATATCAGGCGCTTTTCCGCGGCGAATCCTGGATTCCCGAGCCGAAATTTGTTCAGAAGAAGGAGGCTCCCAAACCACAGCCTGAGGAGGAGCCGGGTTGGATCTACGTGGGTATCGGCGCCGTCGCTCTGGCGCTTTTTGCACTAGCGACGGTGCTTCTGCGACGCCCCAAGAAACCGAAGGCGAAAGCGGCGGCCAAGAAAGCGCCGGCTAAGGAAGGTGGAGAGCAGTTCTCGCGCAAGCTAGAAGAATCGACAGAGCAGGACGTGGGACGTATTGCGCCAGGCAGTGAGAGCGAAATCGATCACCGAATCAAGGAAAAGTGGGAGGAGCTGAAGCAGGGAAACGAGCTGATGTCAGGCGCTGCGTCGACAGCGCCCAACCGAGAAGGTTCTGAGAGTGATCATCTCGACCAGCTCGTAGCACATCTAGATGTGTTGCGGCAGGCGATGGAAATGCAGGATGAGCGGGCGCAGACCTACGCCGATCTCGTGCGGCTGCAGAATATGAAGATTGAAGCCATGAATGATGAGATTCGCTTGCTGCGTCGCGGGGCCTAGTCGTGGGTCAGCGAGATTTGACGCGCGCAGATGTCAAACGCATGACGGTTGCGCAACTGCGCGGCATCGTCGATCGCGAACGTCGCCTGGACGATCATTTGCTGGCACATCTGGAGCGGGACAAGCGATTAGGGGTCCGCAATCTGGTTGCGCGCCACGAACGTCGGCGACAATTCCAGGAAACTCGGCGGCAGAAGGCACAAGACCTTCGGGCGCTGGACGACGGGTACTGGCAGAGCAGCATCGATCTGCTGGCAGGTGTGGACGAGGTGGGGCGCGGTTGTATCGCCGGTCCTGTGGTAGCGGCGGCGGTAGTACTGCCGAGGGATTTCGTGCTCGAAGAGCTTGACGACTCCAAGAAGCTGACTCGCTTGCAGCGGCAACAATGCGCGGATCTTGTCCACCGGTGCGCAACGGCCACCGGGTTTGGGTGCGTCGAAGCGGACCAAATAGATCGGTTGAACATTCTTCAGGCCTCCCTGCTCGCCATGAGAATGGCGGTGCAGCAGCTCGGGCTCGCACCGCAGCGGGTGCTGGTGGACGGGAAGATGCTCCCCAACACCGGCTTCCAGGAAGAAGCGGTGGTGCACGGCGATCGCCGCTCCATATCTATTGCCGCCGCCTCCGTCGTCGCCAAGGTGCATCGGGACGCCATCATGGAGGGTTACGCTGAGGACTACCCCCAATACGGGTTTGAAGAACACAAGGGATACGGCACCGAAGCCCATTTGGGAGCCCTTGAAAAGCATGGTCCGACGGTCTTGCATCGGCGATCATTTGCGCCCGTTGCGGACTGCTTTTCTTCAGATCGGGCAGGTCGCGTGCGATACTTGGCAACATGCTTGTCGAATTCCTCGTCTCTAGAGGAGTTGGCGGAGGTCGCCGGCGAGATCAAGAGCATCTCGGCGGACATGAGCTCGGTCGAGCTGGGGGGCCTGCGACAGGAATACCGACGCCGGACCCGCGCGCTCGGTAGGCTTGGCGCACGACGTGAGGAGCTGACGGCGCAATTCCTGGAATCAAAGGGGTACGCAGTAGAAACCCGCAATTACAGGGGCGCTGGTGGGGAGATCGATCTGATAGTACGGCGCGGAGACCAGGTTGTTTTTGTCGAGGTGAAGTCCAGCCACGTGGCGTCGCTGGGTTCGCCGGAGGATCGGGTGCGCCACCACAAACGCAGGCACCTGGTGCGAGCGGCCCGCCATTACATCCGACAAGCAGCGTGCGGCGCCGAATTCAGATTCGACGTAGTCGCTATTATTGGCGGCACGGAGGATCCGCAGATAACCCATTTCGAAAACGCGTTTCAAGCAGACTAAGTCCTGCCTTAACTCAGGCGGGAATACACCACCTCTCCGCCGACCACCGAAGCAACCGCCCGTCCGGTAAGCCGCGAGCGATCGAAAGGGGTGTTTTTCGACTTGGATTGAAAGCGTTCGGCGTCTACCTGCCACGATTCATCGGGGTCCAAGATCGTCAGATCGCCGGGGTCTCCCGAATTGAGTCGGCCACCGGGCAAACGCAGAGTCCGAGCGGCGCTCCAGGTCCATTTGTCGATCGCCGATACCAGGTCGAGCACGCCGGTCTTCACGAGGTAGGTTACGGTCAACCCGACCGCGGTTTCCAAACCCACGATCCCGAACGGCGCCTCAACAAGCGGCTGTTTTTTTTCTGTGGCGGTGTGTGGTGCGTGATCGGTGGAAATCAGGTCGATCGTGCCATCCGCCAACCCGGCGAACATAGCTTCCACATCGACGCGTGTGCGTAAAGGTGGGCTCATCTTCGCAGCGGTTCCCTGAGCCGCCACTTCCTCGTCGGTCAAGACGAAATGGTGGGGCAGCACTTCACAGGTTACGGGCAGCCCTTCCGATTTGGCGGCGCGCACCAATTCGACGCTTCCGGCAGTGCTGATGTGAGCAACATGGAGCGGGCCTCCGGTGTCTCGAACCAGACGTAGGTCGCGGGCGATCATGCCTTCCTCGGCTGCCGCCGGCATGCCCTTGACGCCCAGCCGTGCGGAAACCTCTCCCTCATGCATACATCCTCCAGAGGTCAGTTGCTTGATCTCCTCGTGGGGAAAGATCGGTTTGTCCAGTTGTGCAGCCGCTAGCAGCGCGGCCCGCATGATCTCTTCATCTTCGACAGGGTCGCCGTCATCCGAAAAAGCGACCGCTCCGGCCGCCGCCAGCAACTCCAGCGGAGCTAGCTCCTGACCCGCACGTCCCTTGGTGATGCAGGCGATGGGATAGGCGCGAACGAAGGAGGTTGCTTCGACGCGCCGGTGGAAATCCCGCAACCGGTCGGGAGTATCCAACGGGGGGTCGGTGTTGGGCATGGCAACGACCGCAGTGAAACCTCCAGCAGCGGCCGCTCGGGATCCGGAGGCGATGGTCTCTTTGTGTTCGTACCCCGGCTCGCGCAGATGGGCGTGTACATCGATTAATCCGGGAGTGACGACCAAACCCCCGGCGTCGAATTCTCGCGTTCCGTCCGCGTTTCGAATATCGGACCCTACCTGCGCGATTTTGCCATCTTTTACCAGAACGTCAGCAACGCTATCGCGACGATTGGCGGGGTCGATGACCCTACCCCGCCTGACGAGTATGTCCGCTCGCCAAGTGCCCATTGTCATTGGTTATCGACGAAGTAATCGACTAGGTCATCGATCGTGAGAAGCCGGGTGGGAACCTTACAGCCAACCTCGCCCAGAGCATAGGCAAGCTTTGCCGGGTTCGGTGCTTCAAGGCCGTTCTCCTGCAGTAGCTCGATATTCGAAACGATAGAGCGCATTGACCCTTGTAGCTCCAGACGCGAATGATTCAGCAGAATCATTTCGCTGGCTAGACGGGTCACCAGGTCCATGTCGTGCGCAATCAAAACCACCGTGTGCCCCCTCTCGCGCAAGTCCATCAGGAGCTTGCAAATCTGATCCGACCCCTGCGGATCCAGGCCGGCTGTGGGTTCGTCCAACACCAGCACTTCGGGTGCCATAGCCAAGATGCCGGCCAGTGCCACACGTCGCATTTCTCCGCCGCTCAGCGAGAACGGAGAGCGTTCGCCGAATACCGCTGCCGGCAACCCCACCGAATCGAGCGCGTCCACCGCAGCCCGTTTTGCTTCGTCCTTGGGAAAGCCCAGGTTCGTGGGGCCGAACGCCACGTCGCTCAAAACCGTCTCCTCGAACAGTTGAAGCTCGGGGAACTGAAAGGCAAATCCCACACGGCGTCGAATCTCAACCTTGTCCAAACCTCCGCTCCAGAAATCCGTTTCTTCCAGAACCACACGACCGCTCGAGGGTTCCAGCAAGGCGTTGAAATGTTGAGCCAGTGTCGTCTTGCCGGAACCGCTCGGGCCGACCATCGCCAGGATCGACCCGCGTGGAATCTCTATCGATACGTCGCGAATTGCCACATGTTCGGAGGGTAACCCCACATCGTACTTGTGCCAGAGCGCTTCAGTGCGCAACACAGCGGCTCCGCGTCCGTCACCTTCTTCGCGAGCCGGTTGATCCGGGGCGGGGGGGCATACCGGCGCCAGATCGGCAGCGAGATCTCCCAGGCTCAAGTAGGGTCCCCGACCGGACGGCAGCAGGTGGGCGAGGCGTTCGCCGACGGCAGCGGCAAAGGGAACGTCGAGTCCGATGTCGCGCAATGCGCTCGGGTTTGCGAAGACCTGTTCGGGTGGACCGCTATGTGCCAATCGACCCCGATCCAACATCAGAATACGGTCCGCGCCGACACTTTCTTCTGGATCCTGCGTGATCATAACACAGGCGATCCCGAGCTCGGATGTCAGTCTGGCTAGCAGGTCGTTGATGTCCCGTTTCGCTTTTGGATCCAACAGCGATGTTGGTTCATCCAATACGAGGTACTGGGGTCGCAGCGCGACAACGGCCGCGATAGCTACCCTCTGTTTCTCGCCGCCTGACAGGTTGTGCGGATGGCGTTTGCGGTACTGAGTCAGGTGGAAGATTTCGAGAGTCTCGTCAACCCGATGCCGCATCTCCGCCGTCGGCACGGAGATGTTTTCCAATCCAAAGGCGATTTCGCCCTCCACCGAGGTCGAGACAAGCTGATCGTCGGGATTCTGAAACACCATGCCGACCCGGCGGCGGATCTCGTAGGTTGCCGCGGGATCTCCAACAGTCAGACCGTCGACTAGAACACGTCCGGATTGCGGCACGTAAATGCCGTTCAGACAGCGCGCGAGCGTGCTCTTGCCAGACCCGTTGGCGCCCAGTATGGCGACCCGCGAACCGGCAGAGATCTCTATGCTGACGCCCGTTATTCCGGGTATGTTTCCGGGATGAGAGTAGGTGAGATTTTCCGCCAGAATCATGAAGCAAAACTCTCGATTAGGGTTAGCCACAAACAACAACCAATAGGTTTACGCGCGTATGCAGTCAATCAGCGCTGATTGACTTTCGTAGGCGACTGGGCTTTATTTAGCGATAATAAAACCAGTCGTCGACGTCCAAACACAGGACAGCCATGACTGCGGAAGACGGACAAAACAGATGACGCGAAATATTCGATGGCCACTACTCCTCGTGCTGTTCTTGGTGGGGATTTCGGGCTGTGGCGACGGGAACTCCGACGGTTCCATTACCGGTCCGGGTTTCGACGCCGGGACGGGCCGTGTCTACGCTGTCGAGCAGGTCTCCTTTCCCACCATTGACGGAATCCAGATCAGTGCGTTGTTCGGCGTACTGGACGAAGAGACCAAGAACCGCACCGTTATTCTCGTTCACGAATTGGGCACCGGCAAGGAGGAGTGGTTGCAGAACACCTCCTTGTTCCTGGATCTTTTGGAAGGCGGATTTAACGTCCTGGCTATCGATCTTCGTGGACACGGCGGTACATCTCTTCCCGACGGTCCTGGCTATCGTTTGCAAATTTCGTTGGAGGATCTCGAAAATAGCTATCTCGATGTCAGCGCTGCGGTAAGCTGGTTGCAAGCTCGTCCCGAAGTCGATGCCGGAAAGGTGGCCGTGATTGGAGACGGTGTGGGCGGCAACGTCGCATTCGTCATAATGGGTGCCATTCCTCAGCGCATCAAAGCGGCCGTGGCCCTGTCCCCCGGAATATGGGTGGGAGAGGATGCTTCACCCGCGGTGATAGGTGCTGGCATCAATCCGTTCGGCCCCCATTCGATCCTCTACATGGTCGGCAGCGCGGATGTGCTGCCCCTCGAAGACGGCAGGGTGCTCAGCTATGCCGGATTCGCCGGCTCGTTGGCCACCATAACGACGGATCCCAATCTTATCGTTTTCGACGGTGCCAGCGATCACGGTCTTGCGCTTCTAAACAATATCCCCGCCGCTTCCGAGTCGCTGTTCTCGTGGCTCGAAAGCCATCTTCAATAATTCCTCCGACAGCAGCTCTGCGAATCGAGATTCCTCCCGTGGGGAAATGGATCGGTCCGTCTCCATTGCCGTAATCATCCCCGCGCTTAACGAGGAGCGGGCGATCGCGTCCGTGATAGGAGATCTTCCTTCTTGTATACGGCAATTGATCGTGGTGGACAACGGCTCGACGGATAGAACAGGGGAGATCGCCGCAGAGCTGGGGGCAACCGTCGTGCTGGAGCCGGAGCGCGGGTACGGCCGGGCTTGCCTGGCAGGCATGGCAGCACTCAAGAGTCCGGACGTTGTCGTATTCTTGGACGGAGACTACAGCGATCACCCGGACGAGCTTCCCCAGCTGGTTGCTCCCATTGCGGAGAACCGGGTGGATCTGACTATTGGATCGCGGGTATTGGGCCAGCGGGAACGGGGCGCTCTAGCCCCCCAAGCTCGGTTCGGAAATGCCCTGGCCACCATGTTGATTCGGGCGCTGTTCGGTGTGCGGTTTACCGATCTGGGACCTTTCAGGGCGATTGGTTACGAGCAACTTCTGCAACTGGGCATGGCTGATCGCGATTACGGCTGGACCGTAGAAATGCAGGTGAAAGCGGCGCGACTGGGGTTGCGATGTTGTGAAATTCCGGTGCGCTATCGTCGTCGCATTGGGGTCTCAAAGATTTCCGGTACCGTGATAGGATCCATCAGGGCGGGTTATAAGATACTGTGGACCATCTTTCGTTATGCGGTGTCTTCGAGATAGAGAGATGAATCGGGATAATTTATTGCTTGCCGGCGGACTCCTAGGCGCGTTCGTTCTCAGACTCTGGGGATTCCAACAAGGGTACCCTCAATTCTACGGCCACGTAGATGAAGTGGGAGTTGCTGCCAGCGTGTGGAACTTCTACCGCAGCGCCACGCTGCTACCCACGGAATTCACCTATCCCGCATTTTATTCCTATCTGAACGCTGCCGGCTTGTGGGTCAGCTACTGGCTCGGGCTGTTGACCGATGTCGGTAGCGCCTGGGAATCGGTGGTGTACGCCTCCTACGTGGATCCGGCACGCTCGGTCCTAACAGGCAGATTCTTAAGTGCCGTGGTCGCTACCGCAACCGTGCTGACGACTTACCTGCTGGCGAAACGCGCCTGCGATCGGACTGTGGCAATGGTAGCAATGGTGTTTGCTGCTGCCGCGGTGGTGCCTGTCGGGCAAGCCCACCAAGCGCTTCCCGACAGCACAATGGCTCTGTTCGCGGTCCTAGCATTCTACATTGCCTGGCGCATCTACGAGAGTGGCCGAACGGCTCTGTTCGTTCTCGGCGGCATTTCGGCAGGTCTACTGGTGGCGACAAAATACAATGGCGGGCTCGTCGCGCTATCCCTGGTGGCGGCCCACATGCTGCACCGCCGCAGGTCAGGGCTTTCGCTGATCTCAAGGGAAGGATTTCTCAAGATCGGGCTGTGTGTCGGGGTAGCATTCCTCGCGTTGATTGTCGCCTCGCCCTATCTCTTTTTAACCCACGAGAAATATCTGGCATTGGGTCGGTACCAAGTGTCGAGCCTCGCCTTTTCCCTCTCGGAAACGACACCCTGGTGGTGGATCTTCCGCGATTTGGTGCAACTAGAACATCTTCTTGGCGTGCTTTTCGTGGTTGGAGTGGGTCTGGCCTTGGTGCGGCGAAGTGCCCTAGATCTGATCTTCCTGTCGGCGTGGGTGCCGAGTTTTCTCTACATCGGTAGCTGGACCCGTGAGAGTCTACATTATCTGATTCAGTTCTACCCCCTTCTGTGCATCCTCGCTGCAGGCATCGTCTGCCAGTTCCTTCAGCGTTTTTCAGTGATGGCGCGTCAGAATTGGTTGTTCCTGGTCGTATCTCTGTTGTGCGTCGCGCCCAACCTAAAGCTGATAATCGAGCAGAACCTGGAGCGCGGTCTTGTCGACACGCGCGAATTAGTCGCCAACTGGATTACAACCAACATCCCAAGTGGTTCGACGATCGCCATGACCTGGCTACCATACTGTCCGCGGTTGCGATTGCAGGATGCTCAGGCGGGCATCTTGCGTTATTACACCGGTGACGAGCGCACACGGCGACGTCTGAAAGAGGAGTGGCGGGGGCAACCGACCTACAGACTGGTCAATATGGAGGTGTGGCTGAAGAAACCGTGGGTGCCGCACGCGCTACGCGATGAGGTGGACATGAGCGACGCCGAAACCGAACGGGTGTTTCGTCGGGCTTTGATGACACCATTGCAGCTCAAGAGCAAGGGAGCACAGTTCATTGTGCTACCTGTCGCGATCTACCAGCGTTACCTGGGAGAGTACGCACCCCCCGGGCAGGGGGCGGCCCGTTACCGATACCTGAAGAATCGGGCTTATTTCGAGCAGCTACTAAGCGTCGACAACCCCACTGTCGAATTGGAGTTCGCCGTAGAGGCTAGCGCCAGCACGCGGGGGAGTGGGATCCGCGTGTTCCGTCTCATCTGAACCGAGATTCGGTGCTATTGCGCGAGCAGGCTCATCACCATGTTCACCGGCACGCGGGCCATGACCATGACACTCGTCGTCATGTCGCGCAGAATCTGGCTCTTCGCCAAACTGCTTGTTGCCTGGGCGTAGTCCGCATCCCGAACCGTGGATTCCGAGGCATGCAGGTTCTCGATGGAGTTCGTGGTAAAATCGATCGTGTTCTCCATTCGGTTGATAAGCGCTCCGATCTCCCCACGCACGTTCGCCACCTTTTCGATAGCTCGATCTACCTGCACGAGCGCTCGCCTAGAGGCGTCGCGGGTGTCGACACTGATTCCTCCAATATCGAGAAACTTTCCTCCCACCGTCATGTCGGGAATGTCGTAGTCGATGCGATCTGCGGGTACGGCATCGCTGCCCAGCTGAAAGCTGCCGATTCCTTCTTCGATCACAATCTTGTGCCCATCGAGATCACCATCTCGATAGGACCCTGCGGCGCCTTGCACATTGTCGCCCGATAGCTCCAATTCCAAGCCCAACCGGTCAAAGGTAAGCGCGAAGGTTGTGCCCTCGGGAACAGCGCCGTCAACCATGCGAGATCCGAAGTTTACCGTCTGCGTGACGACGCCATTTCCCAGGGTCAGGGTGTTGTCGGCGCCGTCGTCTACAAAAGTGTAGGTACCGACGTCGGCACCGCTAACCGTCAGGCTGTGAAGTCCTGTATCTGTGTTCTGAGCCAACGCCGTAGTGAGGTCGGCGTTCGCTTCGTTTCCAAAACCGTTCAACAACGGCTTGTTGTTGTAGCTGGCCAGCTTGGCGATGCGATCGATGTATTCCTTTAACTGGTTGAACTCCGACCCCAAGCCGGCTCGATTGTTGTCGTTCAACGTGGCAGTGGTGGCCTCGGTCGACAACTCCCGCATGCGAATGAGAATCGCACTTACCTCATTGAGTGCCCCCTCTGCTGTCTTGAGAAGATCCAAAGCATTTTCTGCATTGCGTGTTCCCACCGTCAAACCCCCGATTTCGGCGCGCATTCCTTCCGAAACCGAGAGACGAGCGCCACCATCCTTCCCGGAGTTTATGGCGAGTCCGGAAGCAAGCATAGAGAGCTGGGGTTGAGCGGAACGCTCTATTTTCGAAAAAGCGTTGTTGGCGCGGGCGACTGCGGAGTTGTGCACTATGTGAACCGACATGGTTAGAACCTCCTTGTTCTAAATCCTCCGTATGGGTGGAAACGATTCCAGTTGGTTCATGTGTGATAATACATGATATAACTTGGTATCATGTTGTAGATATCGGCCCCAGGTAGGCGAGCTTTACTTTTTTTGGAGCTGGCGGAGAAAATTTCGGTTTTTTTGCGAGAAACCGCTAAAGTACGAGGTACGAGCCACCGATAAACGGAACAGGAGGCGACTGCCATCCTTGGAATTTCCTCTTGTGGAGTGGGGATCACTTCATAGGCGGTAAAGATGTAAGGCTCGTATTAATAGATAGTGATAAGTTTAGAAATACTGGCATTGCGCCAGGGAGACTCATAATGCTTAGGGTGAACAACAACATTTCGGCCATAAACGTTCAGCGATCTATTGGCCGGAACAATATGGGCATGCAACGACAACTGGAGCGTTTGTCGTCCGGGTTACGGGTAAATCGGGCTGCGGATGATGCTTCAGGCCTCGTTGTATCGGAGGGAATGCGGGGCGAACTGTCGGGATTGCGCCAGAATGTTCGCAATGCCGAACAGGCCTCGAACCTGCTGCAGGTTGCGGAAGGGTCGTTGCAGGTGGTAAACAACGTTCTCGTGCGCATGCGCGAGCTGTCCGTGCAGTCCTCCAACAGTACGATTAACGACGCGAATCGGGAGTCACTCTCTGCGGAGTTCAATCAACTGGTTTCGGAAATCAGGTAGACCGGCGTCCTCCGCGATCACCACCAGCAACACGACAGGGGTCGTCAAGGTCTCGCTTTCGGCGGCCCAGGGCGGCACCTACACCTGCCAGGACACCGCGGCGGATGGGGACATCACCCTGGGCAATGGCACCGTGACCCAGACCCTCGATATGGGCACGCGGCTCGACGGAGGTAACGTTGCCACAGGAACCTCCGTTATCGCGAATTTCGACCGCCTGGGTGTTCAAGTCTCCCTGGCCGGTGTCGGCGCCAGCGGTGCTACGGGCGATTACGTCGACGGCGATCTAAACGGGGCACAAATCGTTGTTACAGAAGGTACTGGAGGAGTGTTTCAGGTTGGCCCCCGAGACGGTTTCGTCAATCGAATCGAGCTCGGCATCTCCGATCTGAGGGCCTCGGGATCCAATCTCAACCTGCAGTCCCTATCGATCTCCAGCATCTCCACGGCGCGTCAATCGCTGGCAACGATCGACCGCGCCGTGGAGACCGTAGCCAATCAGCGGGGGGCCTTGGGGGCGGTGCAGAATCGGCTGTCCTCCACCATCGCCTACACTGAGAGCGAGTTCGAGAATATTCTGGCATCCGATGCCAGCATCCGCGACGCCGACGTGGCTAGGGAGGTCACCGAGTTTAGCCGGCACCAGATCTTGCTGCAAAGCAGCAACGCCATGTTGGTGCAGGCCAACGTCCAGAAGGTCTCAGCGCTGTCGCTGCTGTAATATCAACATAAAGTAGTGTATCGAGGACAAAGGGACCGTTCCGTCAGGGGCGGTCCTTTTTGTAGCTGTGGAGCGGTGTTCTTGACGCCTGCTTGACCCACATCTAAGTTCTTATTCCCAATGCACATAGATGAGTTCCGATACGATCTGCCCGAGCACCTGATCGCCCAGTACCCGACGGCGGGGAGAGACGAGTCTCGGCTGATGGTCCTCAACCGTGCCACCCGCACCATCGACCATTGCCGGTTTTCCGAGATCGGTCAGTTTCTCGGTTCCGGAGATACCCTTGTGCTGAATCGAACCCGGGTGATTCCAGCTCGCCTCCGAGGTCAAGCGGTCTCTACCGGGGGCAAGATCGAACTCCTGTTGATCCGCGATCAAGGAGACGGAACATGGTTGGCTATGGGGCGGCCAGCCAAGAGACTGCGGGCCGGTGCTCAGCTTTCTTTCGCCGATGGGGTCTCAGGGGAAGTGCTGGAAAAGACCGACGGCGGGCGTTATATCCTCAGATTCGGCCGTGACGACATGGCCACGTCACTCTGCAAGATCGGGGAGGTGCCCCTGCCCCCCTACATCCGTCGCAGCCCGGACGAACAGGACAAGAGCCGCTACCAAACGGTGTACGCGAAGGATCCAGGGGCGATTGCGGCACCCACGGCGGGACTGCATTTTACCGAGAGTCTCCTCCAGCGGCTGGTGGAATCAGGGGTAAGGTTGGCTTCTGTTCTCCTGCACGTGGGGCCAGGTACCTTCGAACCGGTGCGAGTCTCGGATCCGCGACAGCACGTGTTGGAACCCGAATACTTCGAGATCGACGCAGGCACGGCGGCGGATCTTAACCAGTGCCGGGAGGGAAGAGGTCGTATAATCGCCGTAGGCACGACCGTGGTCCGCACCCTGGAAACCGGTGCGGAGCATTCGGGTCAAATCTCCGGTGCCACCGGGTGGACGGACAAGCTTATCCATCCACCCTACCGCTTTCGCGCTGTCGACGCCCTCGTGACCAATTTTCACTTGCCCTGCTCAACGTTGCTGATGATGGTGGCGGCATTCGCCGGCGCCCCTTTCGCGCTCGAGGCTTACCGAATCGCCGTGGAAAGGCAGTACAGATTCTACAGCTATGGCGACGCCATGCTGATCCTCTGACTAGTATGGGTGATCCTAGGGCAACAGCAATTATCGCCGCCGGCGGGAAAGGCCTTCGAACAGGGGGCAACCAGCCGAAGCAGTTCGTCCCTCTGGCTGGCCGGCCCATGCTTGGGTACACCCTGGATCCGTTCTCGAAATCCGTCTTCATAGACCACATCATACTCGTTGTGCCAGAAGCAGATATAGAATATTGTCGACAGGTGTTCGGCAGCGAGTTCCCCAAGCTGGGGAGGATCGTGGCGGCGGGTGAAGAGCGCCACGACTCGGTAGCGGCGGGCCTCCGAGCCACGGAGAAGGGAGAGGAGTACATCCTCATTCACGATGGGGCACGGCCGTTCGTTTCGGTCGATCTGATCAAACGTGTTGTCTTGGAAACGGTTGCGCATGGCGCCGCGATCGCCGCAACGCCAGCGAAAGAAACCATGAAGGTCGTCGATAGCGGCGTGGTTAGATCAACGCCGAATCGCGAGACGCTCTGGAGTGCCCAGACCCCTCAGGGATTCCGGCGTCAGCTTCTTGTCGAAGCGGTCTCTACCGCTGGTCCCATGTTCATCCCCACGGATGAGGCGATGCTGGTAGAGCAATTGGGCGTTCCCGTGCGGATCGTGGAAGGGGAGGATACCAATATTAAAATTACCACGCAGGCGGACATGCAATGGGCGGAATGGTCGATGCAAGTAAAGGATGATAACTCGTTGATGCACAAAGGCTTGCGAGTTGGAAATGGATACGATGTCCACCGTTTCGCTGGCGACAGGAAACTGATCTTGGGCGGGGTTCATATTCCGTCGGACCAGGGTCTGGCAGGTCATTCCGACGCTGACGTCTTGACCCACGCCATTATCGATGCGCTCCTTGGTGCTGCCGGCCTGGGGGATATCGGTCGTCTTTTTCCCGACACCGAGGCGGAATTTGCGGGGATCTCCAGTCTCATACTGCTCGCCCGGGTCCGCGAGCGCCTCATGGAGAGAGGGTTGCGAGTCGCCAATCTCGATGCCATCGTCATGGCGGAGCAGCCCAAGCTGTCAGCCTATATCTCCGACATGGAGGAAACGCTGGCAACGACCCTCAGCGTACCCCGGGAATTCGTTTCAGTAAAAGCCACAACCACTGAGGGACTCGGTTTTGTTGGTAGGCGTGAAGGCATTGCTGCACAATCGGTTGTGCTCTTGATATGATATAAACATGGAAGAGTTCGTAGATGAAATCGTTTATTCTCTGGCAGAACTCAATCCGCTTTGGACCTATGGAATTCTGGTCATAAGCGCATTCCTCGAAAACGTCATTCCTCCCGTGCCGGGAGATACGGTGGTTGTATTTAGCGCCTATCTGGTGGGGCGCGGCAGCCTGGAGTTCTTGCCCGTCTACCTGGCTAATTGTTTTGGCGGCATATCTGGCTTTATGGTTATGTATTACCTCGGGTTAACGAAGGGCCGAGCGCTGCTCGCAGGTCCGGGACGCCGTTATTTCAGTGAGGACAGCGTCGAGCGCGCTGGAGACTGGCTGGCTCGGTGGGGCATTCTCCTGGTTTTGGCCAATCGCTTTCTCAGCGGAATACGCTCGGTCATCGCAATTTCCGCGGGTCTTGCGGGGATGAAAGGCAGCCGGGTTCTCATCTGGGGGTTGGCGAGCGTGGCGCTTTGGAACGCCCTTCTGCTGTGGGCAGGGATCCTCGTCGGTCAAAACTGGCGTCAGATTCTAGTTTACCTTAGCAACTACAACTGGATGTTGCTCGGCCTCGGGGGATGCGCGGCCGCTATCTGGGTTTGCAAAAGGTTGCTGCGAACCCGTCAGAAACGCTGTCTTGACAAGCATCAGTAGACGGCTTAATTTCAAATTTTTACCTGCACGTAGCTTGGATCGACGATGATGCTTGAAAAGACCTTTGCACCCAAAGAAAAAGAGATTAACCGCGACTGGTTCGTGGTCGATGCTACCGACAAGGTGCTCGGGCGACTGGCGACGGAGATCGCGCGGATCTTGCGCGGAAAACACAAACCGCAGTACGCCCCATTTATCGATACGGGCGATCATGTCGTGGTCATAAACGCAGAAAAGGTACGGGTGACCGGCAAGAAGAGCGAGCAAAAGCGGTACTACAGGCATACCGGGTATCCGGGCGGGATACGGGTCGAGGAGTACAAAGAAGTGCTTGAGAAACATCCGGAAAGAATCGTGCAAAAGGCAGTTCGCGGCATGTTGCCCCACAACACCCTGGGGCGCCAGATGTTCAAGAAGCTTCGGGTGTATTCCGGCCCAGAACACAGACACCAGGCGCAGAAACCCACGGCGCTGGAATTTGGCTGATTCGACGACGCAGGAAATGAGCCATGGCTGAAGAACAATACCACTGTACCGGCCGTAGAAAAACGGCGGTGGCTCGTGTCAGGATGGAACCGGGCTCGGGTACGATCAGCATTAACGGGCGGGTAGTGGAGGAATATCTCCGTCGCGATGCGTTGCAGATGATCATGCTTCAACCGCTCGAGCTTACTGAAACCCGGGATCGGTTCGATATCCACATTTCTACCAATGGCGGTGGGCTAAAAGGTCAGGCAGGAGCTGCGTGTCTGGGCATCGCTCGGGCTTTGATCCAGTATGACCCGAGCTTGCGCGCAGCACTGAAGAAGTCGGGTTTTCTCACGCGGGATTCGCGAGAGAAAGAGCGCAAGAAATACGGGCTCGCGGGTGCTCGCAAGCGCTTCCAGTTTTCCAAGCGCTAAAGATCAATTCAAATACACACGCCTTTCGATGGCCGCGGTTGTGTTCCCCACGGGAATTCCGCGGCTGGGCGACAGAGGCGGAGGATGAACAGCAGTCGACAGCTCCCTTCCGGTTTGGGCGCAAGCGCGTCCATATTCCTGACACAACAACATCGTTTTGGATCGTCCTGTCGCTCCAGTGAATATGGGCTGGACTGCGGAGACTGGCATATCTGAAGAGAGGAACTAGATGGCCGATTTTAATATTCGCGAACTTCTCGAAGCAGGGACTCACTTTGGTCACCAGACTCGCCGGTGGAATCCGAAGATGGACCAGTACATCTTCACGGAACGAAACGGCATCCATATCATCGACCTGCAAAAAACCCACGACAAGCTTCAGGAGGCCTACAAATTTGTGATGAACACGGTGCGGGCGGGCAAACCGGTCCTATTCGTGGGCACCAAGAAACAAGCAGTGGACATCGTCCGCCAAGAAGCCGAGCGCAGCGGCATGTTTTACGTGACCGAACGCTGGTTGGGGGGCATGTTGACAAACTGGCAGACGATACGCCAGAGCATAAGACATCTGGACTACCTGGATCGAATTTCCACGGACGGCACCTACGAAAAACTGAAAAAGAAGGAAGTGCTGCTGTTGGAGAAGGAGCGGGGCAGGTTGTCGAAGACGCTCTCGGGCATTCGACAATTGACTGGTCTTCCGGGTCTCGTCTATGTCGTCGATGTGAAGAAGGAACACATTGCCGTTCTAGAGGCGCAAAAGCTGGGCGTGCCCTCGGTGGCGATAGTCGATACCAACTGCGATCCCGATGCCGTGACCTGTCCAATTCCGGGTAACGATGACGCACTGCGTTCAATCAGTGTCATCACCAGAATTATTGCAGATGCGGCGATCGAAGGCCGGGCGACCAGGGAAGCAGCAGACAAAGAAGCTGCTGAAGCGGCGGAAGAGGGAGCGGTGGATGGCGCAAGTCAGCCTCAAACACAATCACAAGATGCGGTGGCAACCTAAGGCGCGGAGACGCGGGAAGATCGACTGGATCTAGACATGGCAGAAATAACTGCGAAACTGGTGAAGGAGCTGCGGCAAAGAACCGGTCTCGGTATGATGGACTGCAAAAAGGCATTACAGGAAACAGACGGGGACTCCGATAAGGCGGTTGAGTATTTGCGCAAGAAGGGCATGGCGGCGGTGGAGAAGCGAGCGGGGCGGGAGGCCAGCGAAGGCGTGGTCGCATCCTACATCCATCCGGGCAGTCGGTTGGGTGTTCTCGTCGAGGTGAATTGCGAAACAGATTTTGTCGCGCGGACGGACGATTTTCAACAGCTCTCGAAGGATCTGGCCATGCATATCGCGGCGTCGAGGCCGATTGCGGTTGATCGCGACGGAATTGAAGCTGCGGTCATTCAGAGGGAACAGGACATCTACAAGGAACAGGCCAAAAACGAGGGGAAACCGGATCACATTGCGGAAAAGATCGTCGCCGGTCGCCTGGAAAAGTACTACCAAGAGGTCTGTCTGATGCAGCAGCCGTTCGTGAAGAACCAGGACCAAACGATCGCTGATTTGATCGCCGAAATGACAGCGAAGATTGGCGAAAAATTATCGATTAGGCGGTTCGCCTGTTACCGCCTCGGAGAGGAAGACTAAGGCCTCTCGGCGCTCGGTCCGACCCGGACGCCGTTCGAGCTTCCGCCTGGCGCGCGACCATGAATCCCAAGGGTGCTGGGCAACACTTCGATCTTCAGAGTGGGGTTGGCAATGATTGACGAGATTATTGCAGAAACTCGTGAGCACATGGAGCTTTCAATGGACGCCTTGAGACACGACCTGGCGACTATTCGCACCGGACGGGCGTCGGTCAATCTCCTGGACAGTATTCGTGTCGACTATTATGGAACGCAGACACCCCTGAATCAGGTCGCCAATCTCAGTGTGCCCGAGCCTCGCCTGATACTCATAAAACCCTGGGAACAAAATCTGATACCGGACATCGAAAAGGCGATTCGCTCCGCGGCCTCTCTGGGGTTGAATCCCGGCAACGACGGCACGGTGATTCGCGTTCCGATTCCGGAGCTGACCGAGGAACGCAGACGGGAGATAACCAAGGTAGCTCGCCACCGAGCTGAAGAGGGGCGGGTTGCGGTTCGTCACGGACGCCGCGAAGGACTCGATCTGTTGGCGGAGGCCAAGAAAGAGGGTGAGGTCTCCGAAGACGAAGCGCGGCATGCCCAGGATAACATACAGAAACTCACTGACGATTACATCGGGCAGGTGGATGGTGTTATTACGGCGAAGGAAAGGGAGATCATGGAGGTGTAGGGGCACGCCACGTCCCACGGGCCTCGCCATCCGCGGCCCGCTTTTTTATGCCCGGGGCCGTCGTGGTTTCTTCGGTGCCCTGTTGAGTTGATTGATCTTTTCCAAGAGTTGGTCTTCGAGCTCGTTTCGACTCGCCGGAGGAGTCGCAATTTCTCTTTCCTCAGGCAGTGCTGGTGGCCGAACCAAACGCTGGGACGCGCAATCGCGCGCCGTGGACTCCTGAATCTCAAGCTTGTATCGTTGCAGCATGGCGAGATCTTCGAAGTTCAGTAGGTGCGCTTGACGATCGATCAGCTCGACCTGTAACAGGTCCAACGCATGCTCAGCCTCTGACCGAAGTGTGGGTTCGTACTGATCCAACAGACTCAAGCGTTCCGAAATCTGATCACCAAGCAATTTGGATTGGCCCGCGGCCAGCCGCAAATCTCGTCTTCGTCGCTTTTTGCTTCTCAGATACGCAAACACCAACATGGCTCCGAGCACAACTCCAGCGGCGGGCAGGCCAAAGAGAAGGAAGTCAGTAGAAAGCACAGTGGGCTCGCGATGTCCGGCGGGAAGTATGACACTTGCGGTAACGTCTTGAATGAAATTAATTTATGAATGAAATAATGGGGCGGCAAGCATAAACATGCCCCTCTGCTGTTCCGATTACCCCTGAAAATAGACGATGGCTGAAGAAACGACAGGTATCGGAAATGTCGGCGAGTTGGAAGCTGAGATTGCCCGGCTAAAGGAAGAGAACTCCCGACTCAAGGGCAGCAACCGGCGCTGGATGCGTATTGCTGGCACTGAAGATCTCACGGGTCTGCCTAACAAGGTCTATTTTTCCACGGCCCTATTTCCGCAGCTGGTTAGCTCCGCCAACGCGGAAGGCCACGGGGTGGCCTGTATCATGTTGGCTCCAGATGGCTTAGGAGAGGTCAACCAGAAATTCGGGCGCAAGGGAGGCGATCAGCTCATTAAGGCTGTCGCGGAGTTCATGAAGCAGAACCTCGACAAGGGTGAGCGACTCGTTCACAGCGACGGTTCGAATTTCATCATCGTCATGCCGAAAACAGATCGCGATCGAGCGAAGCGGAGAAGCTTGACGTTACGCGCAAAAATCGTGTCCCAACGTTTCGAGGTTGAGGGCAATCCGATGTCGCTGACTCTCAGCATGGGCATCGTTTCCAGGGTGCCCAGCGGCGAAGGGGAGGAGGTCAGCGTAAAGGATGTGACCGAAGCTTTCTTGCGCAAGTTGGCGGTAGCTCTCGACGATGCCAAACAGCAAGGGGGCGATCGCTCGATCGAGGACGCGGATTCCCATTTCTGACCTCGCAGCATCGGCAAGTTCCACTTCCCGACAACTACCAGCTACTTCGCCGCGCATACCTGTGCAGCGCGCCTTTGCTCGCTAAATGCTACTGCAGATCTTACTGTCGCTCCGCCCCCGGCAGTGGGTAAAAAATCTGTTCGTCCTTCCCGCGCTGATCTTTTCCAAACATATCTTCGATTGGTCGTATGCCGGCGCCGCGCTGGCTGGCGTGGCTTGTTTCGTGTGCGCCAGCAGCGCCGTCTACCTGCTCAACGATATTTTGGATCGGGAGTCCGACAAGCGACACCCGACCAAGTCGCAGCGGCCCCTTGCTGCAGGCAGGGTCAGCGTTTATAGCGCTGCGATCTTCTCCGCCCTCCTGGCGATTGCCGGCTGTACATGGGCGTGGAATCTCAATCAAGAATTCGGGGGTGTGGTACTGATCTACACCCTGCTGAACGCGCTCTATTCGTGGAAGTTGAAACACGTCGTGTTGCTCGATGTCCTGATCGTGGCTTCCGGCTATCTGCTTCGCGCTCTAGGTGGCGGCCTCATCATAGAAGTCTACATCTCGACATGGTTCATCCTTTGTTCTTTCACCCTGGCGTTGTTTCTCGCAGTGACGAAACGCCGCCAGGAATTGTCGGGTCAAGTTGGCGTTGCCGCTACCTCCAGATCGATACTGGCTGAATACAGTATCCCATTCCTCGATCAGATCATCTCCATACTAACTTCTGCGACGCTGGTTTGTTATGCGTTGTATGCTATGGGGGTTGGTGAGGGGGTGCAGGCGGCGAGGCAGATGCAATGGACGATCCCGTTCGTGCTTTACGGGATTCTGCGATATCTGTATTTGGTTTACCAGGAGGGTGAAGGGGACAACCCGACGACGGTCATATGGAGCGACCGTCCGTTGCAAGTGACGCTTTTCTTATGGCTGACAGTGAGTCTGGGGGGGTTGTACGGGTTGCCGTAATCTGCGATGGACATCGTCGTCGGAGGCTCTGGCCGTTGCCTTAGCCGTGCCGAGTCAACCGGGTCCCGATGAGAGGAATGCCGGCCGCGGTTGCAGTGGCAATCGTGATCGCTTTCAGGTCTTCCGGTTCGAGGCTGTGAATCTTTGTCTTCCCAGTACTTCGTGCCATCATTGAGGCTTCGCCGGCGCACGCTTGAAGAAAGTTCGACGCGTGTTCGGCATGCTGGTCTACCGCATTCGCGGTTGAAAACAAACATTCTCCACCGGATGTTAGCGTTCCCCCCATCGCCAGAGCGACCGCGATTCCCAGTACAACCGCCTCGCTGCCCAAGGCGATTGCTTTCGCGGCGTCGGTTCCTGAACGGATCCCACCGAAATAGATGACGTCGATCTCCTCTTCTTTCTTCGCCTGGCGAAGGAGGGTGATGGCATCGCGTAAGACCCTCAGGTCGGAAGGCGAGCCGAGTTCCGCCCAAGGGTTTGAGATGCCGGAAGTTGCGTCCAGCAGCAAGAAATCGCACTTCTCTTCGAGCGCCGCGCTAACGGCGGATGCCACGTTGTCGACCTGGACCCGAATTCCCAGCAACTGTCCTTCCGCACGTCGCCCCCTGATCTGTTCCGGGTTGCCGACGATACCGGACGCATCGTCACAGGGATCGCCGCCAGGTGCCAGCAGTTGCATCCACGGGAGTCCTGGGTGCAGCGGCCTCTCGCCCAGATAGGCGCACCCGTTCGTTGCGAGTGCCTGGCCAAGTCCGTTTTTGATCTGCTTGGGGGCATGGTCGAATCCGCCTACCAAAAACGGGATCTCCAGTTGCATTACTGCGCCGATGGCTGTCTGCATGCGGCATTCTTCACGATACGGATCAATAACGAGACGCGAGAGATTCGCGGGAAGAATATGGATGTCATCCAGCGTTGGAGGTCGCTCCGGATGGAAAGGATTTTCTTCGTTGAGTAGACGGCGCTGCAGCATCGACTCCCGCATCGAAGATTGTGCCTCGCCGGTGCGGGTCATGATGAAGATATCTTCACGTGTCCCGACGGAGTACTCGCTGGTGCCGTTTTCCACGTCGCATCGGTAACAGCGAGCTGCTTCGTCCTTTGCTTGTTCCGGCGTATAGGTGGATTCGATTTCGGGAAAATCGATCGGCGATTCTCCAGTCCCGTGAAACGGTTGGTCGATCCGGTTGATGATCTCCCAGCGCGGATCCTGGGAAACGGGGACTCGTCGCGTGCGGTACGGGGTCGCATATGGAAGGGGATCCAGGTGGCCCTCCAAGAAGGACTTGACGTAATAGGCAGTTCGGTGACCCAGGTACATCGCGTTTACCAGCGTGGATGGACCAAATGCCCCGTCGCCGGTAGCAAAAACCTTGGCACTCGAGGTGGAGGTCGTAACCGCGTCTGCCACGATCTGGTCGCCCGCCATCAACCCGGTGCGGTCCAATTCGTAACACTCCGTACGCTGGCCGACGGCCGCGATCACCAGACCGCATTCGATTTCGTGATCGGAGCCTGGAATCGGTAGCGGTCGCCTCCGTCCATCTGGGTCCGGTTCACCGAGTTCTGTCCGCAGGCATCGCACCTTTACTCCCCCCCGGGAGGCGGCGAATGCCACCGGTTGGGTATTGTAGACGAACGCCACCGATTCTTTGATCGCCCCTTCAAGCTCATCCCTTCGTGCGGGAATCTCGTCCGGTCCGCGTCGGTAAACGACCGTTACGTCCCGGCATCCGGGAAGCCGTTTGACCACACGGCAGGCATCCATGGCCACATCGCCGCCGCCGATCACGAGCACACTTGGTGGCATCTCGGGCCGTTCGCCCCCGTTGACGCGGCGGAGAAAACTCACTCCGTCCACCACTAGGTCGCTGTCTTCTCCCGGCAGTCCCATCTTCTTGCCCCACCAGGCGCCGATTGCAACAATCACCGCGTCATGTTCTGCTTTCAACGCGTCCAGCGTGACCTCGTGGCCCAGGCGGTGCTCAAGGTGAACTTCAATGCCCGGGCAATGGTTCAGGATGCGGTTGATATCCTCTTGAATGACGGCCGGGGGCAGCCGGAAAGCTGGTATGCCCCAAACCATCATGCCCCCGAGGCGGTCTGACATCTCGTAGAGGTCGACCGAATAGCCGGCTTCGGCCAAATCCTGGGCGGCGGTCAGTCCGGATGGGCCGCCGCCGACGATGGCGACGGACTGTTTTCTGGAAGCCGCGACAGGCGGCAGGGAGAAGGATGGTCCCAAGCGATCCATTACATATCGCTTCAGGTTGCGGATGGCGATCGGACCGTCGCTGTCGGCACGCCGGCAGGCGGGCTCGCAGGGGGCGTCGCACACGCGTCCGCAGATCGAGCTGAACGGATTGGTCGCACTGATTGCTTCCAATGCGCCTTCCAGATTTCCTTCCCAGATGTAACCGATGTAGGACGGGGCGTCAGTGCCGATGGGGCACGCAACCTGGCAGGGGGCAGGCACGAAGTGGGTATCGTTGGTATCATCGACGAGCTCCAATGGAACGATCTCGTCGAACGAGCGGCCGCTGGTCATCAGTACCTTTCGGCGAGCAGCGGCTTGACTTGGGAGAAGGGGGTGGGCTGACGCCGATATTCCGGTGCGTAGGGCAAACGCGTAATCGCCGCGGCTTCCGGTGTCAGGGCAACGAGATCGCTCCGGGACAGCTGTCGAAAGTCATCGTACCCGAGCCGGTGCACGATGGATGCCAGCTGCCAACGCACATGTTCGAGAAAGTGGTGGATATTTCTGGCTTCCGCCGGAACGTCGTACCTGTTCTCGTGAATCGAGTCCTGTGTGGCGATGCCCACGACACAGGTGCCCGCATGACACTGCATGCAGGATATACATCCGCCGGCGATAATCAGCGCCGTCCCCATGGCTGTGGCGGAGGCACCCAGCGCCAGGGCTTTGGCGACGTCGACGCCATCCTTTATACCACCCATCAAGACGACGGGCAGCTCGCCCGCCCGCCCGATCTCCTCCAGCGCATCCATCGCTTCCTGAATAGCGGCCAGGGTGGGTATGCCCACGTACTCCAGCACCTCGGAGCTGGAAGCTCCCGTCGAACCTTGGGACCCGTCCAGCTCGACGAAATCCGCCGTCGACTTGAGAGCGATCTTGATATCGTCCCGAACGCGACCAGCGCCGAGCTTCAGGCTGACCGGAAGGCGATAGTCGGTTGCCTCTCTCAACTCCTGTATCTTGATAACCAGATCGTCGGCGCCAAGGATGTCTGGGTGGCGGGAAGGAGATTTCAAATCGATCCCTTCTGGAATGCCGCGGATCTCGGCAAGCTCGCGAGTGACCTTCTTTGCTAGCAGCTGGCCGCCGAAGCCCGGTTTTGCTCCTTGAGAGATGTATATTTCCAGCGCGTCGGCGCGAAGCATGTCGTGAATGTTCCACCCCAGTCGTCCGCCGAGGCATTGCATGATTACCTGGTCGGCCTCTTTTCGCTGCTCGTCCGTCAATCCGCCTTCACCGGTGTTTTCGGATATCCCGGAAAGGCGAGAAGCGATCGACAAGGCAATCTTGGTCGACTTGCTGAGGGCTCCGTAGCTCATGGCTGCGACCGTGACCGGCATGCTGAGCTCCAACGGATGAGCACCGCTCTTGTCGCCGATCTGCAGGTCGAGCTTCACCTTCTCCAGCAGATTCTCATCGTCGACAGGTGTGGAGAGATCTGCCTTGAAGCCGATGTCCGAAAAATGCGGTAGTCGCCGGGCCGCCCCGTACCCGCGAATTCGGTAGCGGCCAATCTTGGATTTGACGAAGATGTCTTCCTGAACCTTGCGATTCCAATACGGCGCATCACCCGAAAAATTGAAAAAAGGTATCGGTCGAATTCTCTCTTCTTCGCCTTTGTAGCGCAGTTTCGTGCCGGCGTTGCCCACCTTCCTGAAGTGGCCGGAATGGGAGATGTGATGTTTGTCCAGGAATTCGGCAACCGCGGAGGACTCGACGGTTGAAACATCGAACTCGCAGGCATCCGATCCCAACGATTGCAGCTTGCCGCCAACGAAAATCTCCCCTCCGATCATATCCTCCCCCACCTTTTCACCGGAGTCACCCAGGAGAATGATACGCCCGCCGTACATCATATGCCCTGCCATGAAGCTGGCGTTGCCGGCGCAACAGAGGGTGCCTGCTTTCATTACCTGGCCGGCTCGAGATCCCAAGTTTCCTTTCACGACCACCTCGGCGCCGCGAATCGCCACTCCGGCTATGGTGCTGGCGTTGCCGTCTACCGACACGGTGCCGTTGTACATGTTGTCTGCCAGGCCCCATCCCGCGTTGCCTTCCACTTCGAAGCGGGCCCCATCGGCCAACCCGGCACAGAAATAGCCAGCAGACCCGCGCACGCGTACGGTCACAGGTGCGACCAACCCCACCCCGATATGATGGCGAGCATCTGGATTCAGCACCTCGATTTCCTGTTCCTCCGCGGCCATCCTTTTCATCTGGCGGTTGGCCTCGGTTATGGAAAGTCGAGCAAGATCTATTTGGACCATGTGAAGTAGGTGCCCGGTAGAGGTTCGGTGGTATCTATGGTTTCACCCGGGAAGAGCCGGTTCAGCGAGACCTCTTCGGAAGCTATGGCAACGAGACTGTCCGTCTCCAACATGACCATCGGTTTTGCCGCCAGGTTGTCCTTCGCGTAGCCAAGCTCTTTGTCGGTCGACACCAGAAACGAAAAGGTGCCATCGAGTTCCTCAATGCTCTGCGCCAGGACTTGGTGGAGGTCTACACCTCGATTTAATCGCTCCGCTAGGAAAACGGCAATCAGTTCGCTGTCGTTCTCGGTGCGGAATTCGTACCCCTTGCTTTCCAGTGCACGGCGCATCTTCCAGTAGTTTGTTATCTGGCCGTTGTGCACGATTGCGATATCGGCGAAGCCGGTTGCCCAGAACGGGTGGGCCGCTTCAGGTTTGACGTCCGACTCAGTCGCGAGACGAACGTGGCCGATCCCATGGGAGCCGTATGACTCTCTTACTCGGTACTGCCGATCCACCTCGTGGGCATCGCCCACGTCCTTGACGATGTCGAGGCATGTTCCGACGGAAATTACTTTGGCGGCTCCTTCCAACGCGTAGGCCAACCCCCGGATGTCACCGGTAAAAATCACCCGAGCTCGGTAATTGCTTCCAATGCGATCTGCTTCTACCAAGGTGGCGCCATATTCCTCGAGGACCTGGTGAATGCGATCGATCGCGCCGGTCGCTTCCGCCTTCTCCACCAAGAAACGGAGCACCAGCACGTCGGGACTCGGCTCGCCATAAAGCGCGAACCCGGTGGAATCTCGTCCTCGGTGCTGGCATCCGTAGAGCATCTGGATCAAAGCCCCGCCAACGTCCCGAGATCTGTCTTGTTTATAAAAGATGCCCGCTATGCCACACATTTCGGTCGATCCCAGGAATAAGTGCAGAACGTCGGATATATAGGTGACGGCGCCGAGTCGTCTATCAGCGAGATAAGCGATCGAGGCGTATGGCTAAGTTGCCCACGCGCGCACGCACTCGTTCTGAAACATCGGCGATTGAACCAAGGTTAACGTAAACACCAGATTGGGAGGAGCAAGTCGCGATGGAGATTGGCGGTGGTTGATAGTAACCTCGACAGCAGGCAGAAAAAAACCTCCAGATCGGTGGCGGAATCGAGATCTGGAGGTTAGACTGGATGGTGGAGCAGAGCGGGTTCGAACCGCCGACCTCAGGCTTGCAAAGCCCGCGCTCTCCCAGCTGAGCTACTGCCCCTAATCAGCCTCCTGGTTTTCTTCCGAAGATCCATCATTCTCGAGACTTAGCAGAATCGTGGAAGCAATGAACAAGGAGAAGAAGGTGAAACCGAATATATCGGCGCGAATGCTGTCATAGAATTCGCCCACCGCCGTAATGGTGTATCCACCCAGGCAGACCAGGTACAGAATGATGCTGAAAAGTTGGACTTTCTCAAGGAAAAACCGGCTTTTTGCCCACGCCATCCGTTCCTCGTACGCTATCTCGATTGTGTGTCAGCCAAAATAGCGATTGACCCGAACTCCGTCAATTGGCGTTCGGGGCGTGGTCTGTGTTCGGAGAGCTGCCTTGGACAGCCCTCCGAACCATGGTCAGTTTGCCAGTTCGAGTTCCATCTCGGTCTCCGAGGGCTCTTCGGGATCGACGGTATTCTGGCTCTTTTCCAAGAGTTGGAGACTGCGAACCTGAATCTCCACAATCGAATGCGGAGTGTCGTCGTCATCCTTCCAGCTGTGGCTGCGGAGCCGGCCGACGACTAATATCGGACTTCCTTTCTTCAATCGATCGGCATAATACTCGGCCAGTTTTTGCCAAACGACGATATTGAAGAAAGAGGCCTCCTCCTGCCACTGGCCCGCGCGGTCGCGGTACGATCTGTTGCAGGCCAGCCGGGCGCTCAGGCGCGCTGACCCATGTTCAGTGATACGAAACTCGGGGTCTTGAACGAGGCGGCCACTAACCGCCACCTGATTGATGGTCGGCATTTTGAGTTCGGACATCTTATGAATCTCCGCGTTTGAGAGTTATGAGAGAAGCGACCAAAAACGAGCTCGGCTGCATGCGCCATTTGGGTTTAAGCAGCATTCATGCCACTTCCGTGCCTCTCTTACTCGCGCCATCCAGGTGGAGCTTACCGATAAAACAGGTCCGAATAGAGAGCCAATAGTGCGAATTGCAGGGGACATTTCGAGATCGAACGAAGCGGCGTTGGCGCAATATTTTACGCCAGCGAGGATTGCGGATTTCATGTGGGAGTCGGTGCGAGAATACGCCCGCTTCGAACGCGGGATTCGGGTGGTCGATCCAGCCGCAGGTGAAGGCGCCTTCCTGCGGGCGGTAATCCGTCCGCGAACCATCGAACCGATCGATTTGCATGGGGTCGAGCTCGATGGTGCCCTCACTGTGGAGTTGGGGACCGATCACCTCTTGTCCTCTGCCGGTACGCAGATTCACCATGGCGACGGGTTACACTATGAAGGGGAGACCCCCTGGAGAGGTTCCTTTGATGTCGTAATAGGTAATCCACCCTTCGGCCGCCTGGGCGCGTTGTCCCCAGGTGACCACGACAGATCCGTCAACCCCGGTGACATGACGCGCGCATCCCCGTTGCAGAAGCTTGTTGGCGGGAAACCCGAGAAGATGCCGTCGGAGCTACTGTTTCTGGAACGGGCACTCGACCTCGCAAAACCCGGCGGTCTCATCTCCCTGATTCTGCCCCAGGGATTCTTCACCAATCAGCGCCTGCAACCAGCACGGGCATGGGTGACGACCCAAGCGCAGGTACGTGCCGTCATTGAACTGCCGGAAGAGGTTTTTCGGAAACCGGGTCTCAACGCCAAGACCGGGATCTTGTTTCTGCGCAAGACTGATTCAGATCGAGATTCTCTCTCGCCGCTGCTCTTCGATGCCATGGGCTTCGAGTCGCTGGACCAGTACCTGGATGCGGCACGTCGGGCGGTGCGGCTCCATGCCAGCGGAGGGTCGGTCGCGCGAATTTCGAATGCGAACCTGGCAGCGGAGAGCGAACTGGCTTGCGATCGCTGGGACGCCGCATACTGGCGCGAAAAGAGGCGACACCGGCATGGTAGCGGGGTTCCAGTTGTACCCCTGGGGGACTTCATAACTCATTTGACCTACGGTCCGATCGTGACCGGACGAAAACCCGGCCACCACGACGGTGGCGTGCCGGTGATCTATCAGGGCAACGTAACCGAAACTGGCGTATCCCTGAGCGATCCACTCCGTGTCCGGGCGGATTCGGAATTCGATCCGCCGCGAAGTCGAGTCAGGAAACGGGATCTGCTACTTCCGAGATCCGGCGTCGGTACCCTAGGGCGCAATCGCATGGCAGTCTACTGCGATGCCTCCCGAGCCAACGTCGGATGTTTCGTCGACATCGTTCGGCTGGAGGGCGTCAATCCCTTCTACGTTTGGTTCTATTTCAAAACTGAGCCCGGTTTGCGACAGATCGCGACCGTGATCAACGGCGTCGGAACACCGAACATAAACTTCAGCGAGATTCGCGCTTTGCAGGTGGCATTAGTATCCGAGGATTGTCAACACCAGGTGGAAGAGGAGTATTGGGACAGGGTGTTGCCGCTGCACCGTGAGCGGGAAGGCGATGCGGCAAAGGGGGGGGAATGCGACCGCAGGTTCAGCCAGATCGTCGAGGCCGTCAGCGCGTGGTTGCACTGACGTTGCAGTTGCCGCGAAATTGAGCTAGGGAAATTCGAGCACCAACCACATCGGCAGGGCAATGACTACCAATTCGTTCCAAAACAGATTGGCATCCGAGTCGAGTCCATATCTACGTCAGCATGCCAACAATCCGGTTGATTGGTATCCGTGGGGTGATGAGGCGTTCGGGCAGGCGCGCTCCGCGGATCGGCCCATTCTCCTGTCAATTGGCTACTCAGCGTGTCATTGGTGTCACGTGATGGAGCAGGAGTCGTTCGAGAATCCAGCTATTGCGGAGCTCATGAACCGGAACTACGTGTCGATCAAGGTGGACCGGGAAGAGCGTCCCGACCTAGACGAAATCTACATGACCGCCGTCCAACTCCTCACCGGCTCGGGAGGTTGGCCTATGACGGTGTTTCTTCTACCCGATCTCCGGCCTTTTTACGGGGGAACCTACTTTCCTCCAAACGATGGGCACGGTCGGCCCGGGTTCCCGCGAATTCTCGAGTCCCTTGCCGAGGCCTACCGCAGCCAGCGGAACGTGGTTGAGGAGAACGCGGCGCGGATCTCGTCCTCGCTCAATCCTGCAGGTGATCTTGTAGGGGGCAGGTCAGACCTCGACGATGGAATCATCGATGCCGCGTTTCAAAGCTACGCGACGGCGTTCGATGGGACCTACGGAGGTTTCGGCAGCGCACCAAAATTTCCTTCAAGCATGGTCCTCTCCCTCCTCCTGCGACATCACCGATCCAGCGGCGATGCCTCGGCCCTGGAAATGGTCGATCTGACCTTGAACAGAATGGCCCGCGGGGGCGTCTACGATCAACTAGGGGGAGGTTTTCATCGCTACAGCGTTGACGAACGCTGGCACGTACCACATTTCGAGAAGATGCTTTACGACAACGCGTTGCTCAGTGCGGTCTATGGGGAAGCGTATCAGGCGACCGGGAATCAATTCTATCTCCAGGTGGTCGAGGAGGTTCTCGACTATGTGTTGCGGGAAATGACACAGCCCGCGGGAGGATTCTATTCGACCCAGGATGCCGACAGCGAAGGGGTCGAAGGGAAATTCTTCGTCTGGACTTCCGCTGAGGTGCAAGAGGTATTGGCTGAGCCGGACGCTTCTATCTTCATGCGCTGTTTTGATATCACGCTCGACGGGAACTTTGAGGATGGAAACAGCATTCTGCACGTGCCGAACGAATTCGAGAATGTGGCGCGTTTCTTCCAGCTTGACGAAACGGATCTGCTGGAGATCACGAGGCGGTCGCGTTCCGCTCTCTTCGAACGGCGCCACCTTCGCCCCGCTCCCTTCCTCGACAGAAAGGTAATAACATCTTGGAATGGCTTGATGATTACCTCTATGGCGAAAGCGTACCAGATCTCGGGACGAGAGGAGTTTCTCGAAGCGGCCAGAAGGGCGGCAGAATTCATTCTCGAGCACATGGTGGAAGAAGGTCGGCTGCTCCATGTCTACAAGGACGGCCAAGCTCGAGTGCGGGGATTTCAGGACGACTACAGTTGTTTCGTAGTCGGCCTGTTGGATCTGTTCGAGTCAGACTTCGACTTTCGCTGGCTTGATGCCGCCGCACGTTGGACCGGTCTCATGGTTGAGCGGTTCTGGGATGAGCGCGATGGAGGGTTCTACTTTTCCGAGGCCGGACAAGCTGATCTGATCGTGCGCACAAAAAGCATGTTCGACAACGCAGTGCCTTCGGGCAACTCTACTGCGCTGTTTGGTCTGTTGCGCCTGGCCGCTTTGACAGGGGACCGTGCGTTGCGCGAGAAAGCAGAGCAGACCTTGGGTGCTTTCGGAAAACTGTTGGGAGAATCGCCGACGGCATGCCCGCACATGATCAGTGCGTTGGAGCTACTGCAGGAGTCCGCGACCGAGATCGTCATCGTCGGAGAGCCGAGCGGAAAGCGGGAGCTGTTGGCCGCCATTCACCAACGTTTCATACCCAATAAGATCATCGTGACCGATGACGTCATTGGCTCCGGCGGCAGCTGCGAAGCAGTTCCCCTTCTGTGGGACAAGGGGGTGCGAAACGATGCCTCAGTCGCCGCTTTCGTGTGTCGCAATCAGACCTGCTCCGCCCCCGTGTCGACCGCCAACGATTTGATGGAGCTCCTGGCACACCACATTGGCGATCCATGACCCCCATCAACTTCGATCGAGACGGCTATGGGACGATTCGACGATAGTACTAGGTACCATCTAAAGGATCGCCTATCTTACAGGAAGCTCGCCGATGGCGGAATTCTCTACGATGGTAAGAGCCGTCAGGTACACCACCTGAACGCGACTGCCGCCTTCGTATTCGAGCAGTGTCGAAAGGGCAAGGATTTCTCAGAGATCGTCGAGAACATGTGCACGACGTTTGATGTAAAAGCGAAACTTGCCCGCGACGATCTGAAAACAATTCTGCGCGATTTTGAGGAGGCGGATCTCTTCGAGGATGAATAGGGAGCTAAGTACCTTGTTTTCCTTGGCCGCTACTGGCACGGAAGGCCTCCCCACCCATCCGGATGCGGAGTACTGGCAAAGCCTGGCGGAATGCGCCAGAGCGGAGGATCTGCGCGGGTTGATGTATCACAGGACACTATCCTGCGATCTGCCTGCGGAGGTCGGGGTAGAGCTCATGGAAGACTACCGGGCCACGGCGGAATCCAACGTCGTACAGCTGCACGACTTCATGGAAATCGCCGGGCTGCTGCGTGACCGGGAGCTAGAGGTGATGGTGTTGCCCGGTGCTTCCCTGCTTGGAGCTTATCCCGATCTCGGTTGCCGTCCGATGGACGATATCGATATCTTGGTGAGACCGGAGGAGCATGAGACGGTGGCTGAAGCTCTCGTGGACGCCGGGCTGTCACCACAGCCGCGGTATGCGGATCTTTTCTCGAACGAGCGATTGACCATCGATCTACATCAAGACTTGTCGAATAGCTCCAGGATCAGATCCCGGCAGTATGCCGGTTGGATGGATCCGCAGGAAGTGTGGAAAGACGCAGTAGCCGGGCAGGTGGACGAAGTTTGCGTTCGTCGCATGTGTCCAGAGGACGAGACGTTGTTCACGGCCGTTCACGCGCTTCGTCACGGTTTCAGCAGGTGCACATGGTTTATAGATCTGCTTCTCCTGCTGCGCGCCGATCTCGATTGGGGGCGACTGGGAGCCAAAGCTGCGCGATACCGTTTGCAGCGTCCACTCGCCTATGCCATTCGTTTTCTGGATCGATCTGCCTGGACTCCGCTGCCAGAGATGGCGCTTGCGTTCCTAGAGCACCAGGAAATCGGGCGCCTGGAGTCTCGACTCTTGCGTCGTGCCTTCGCGGATCGTCACCTACGGAATTGGGGTGATCTCCTGTGGTCATTCAACGTATCGGGGATCCACAAGAAGTGTCGCTTTCTCGGAGAAACCATTTTTCCGGCGCCAGAAGTGCTGCTGCAGGTTTTTCCATTCTTGCCGCAGGCGTTCTTCCCGGCAGCTTATCCCCTTCGCGTGCTGCAGGTTGTTCGACACGGCGCCGGTCACGGCTTGAGTCTTCTGCGTGGGTGGGGGAAGCCCGCTGCCGAATGAGCCGTCTAGCAGTTGGGCGACTTGCGGCAATGCTGCCGACGATCCTGCTACTCCACGCTTGTGGGGGGGCACCTGGCGTTAAATTTGGGCTGCCCCCAGCAGAAGGAAATACAAGCATTGCGGAGGTCGAGCAGCCGCCGTTTACGCCCTCCCTCCGTCCTTTTACCGAGATTAACGGTTTTCCAGAGTATCTTATAGGACCAACCGACGTCCTGGAAGTCACGCTTCTGTCGGACGTGTCCAAGGTCGAGGAGGTAGAAGTTCGTCCCAACGGCCGCATCTCCTACTCCTTCGTTGAGGACGTTCAGGCTGCGGGTCTCACGCCTACCCAACTGGATCAGGTGTTGACGGCGGAGCTCGCCAAGTTCCTGCGAAGCCCGAAAATCGATCTCGCAGTCATTAGATTCAACAGCAAACGAGTAAATCTGCTGGGGGCAATACAGGCCATTCAGACAGAAGGGACCATCAGCGGGCAAGGTCGTTACCCTCTGAAAGGGAAGACAACCGTGCTCGACCTTATTCTTGAGGGGGGGGCCGTTACCCGAAGCACAAATGGATCGGGTGAAGCTGATTCGAGCCCACCGTTCGTACACGCTCAATATCCAGCGTGTGCTCAACACCGGAGAACAATCCCACAATCTTCTACTCCAGGGCGATGATATCATAATAGTTCCCGGAACAAATCAGCTGAGCAAGAAGATCGTGGTGCTTGGGGAGGTGCGGACTCCCAGCGTCTACATGTTTCCTGAGGACGTAACCCTGTTGGAAGCTCTGAGTCGCGCAGGAGGTCTGAAGGAGAGCGCGTTGCAGGACGACATACGCATTATCCGTTCCAGCGCTGCGGGACCTGAGATGTTTGGGGTCAGCTTCAAGCGCATCACCCGCGACGCCGACTTGAAGCAGAATGTTACACTGAGGAACTCGGATGTCGTCTACGTTCCGCGAAGCTTCATGGGAGATGTCAACGACGTCCTGGCGAAGGTGGAGCCGCTGCTGAGCGTCCTGCTGCTGCCGGCCACCTATCGCGATCTCTACACCACGGGCGGGGGACTGCGAGTGGATACCGGCGAACCTCCGACGGGAACCGCCGAGTTTACGCGCGCCCTGCCCGGCACGTCCAGCGCCAAGCCGGTTTCTTCCGAAGACAAGGAGAAAGAGGGAGATGCAGAGGGCGACTCGGTAGAGTAGGGTATGCCTGACGCGGTGACGGTCAACTCCATTCTCGATACCATCGGCGGCACCCCGTTGGTCCAGCTGAAGACAATCTCTGGAGACGGGCCGGAGATTCTAGGTAAACTCGAAGCAGGCAACCCCACCGGCAGCGTTAAGGACCGCATCGGACTCAGTATGATCCGGGCAGCCGAGTCTGCGGGCGCTCTGCGAACGGGGATGACGATCGTCGAACCGACCCAGTGGCAATACAGGCATAGCGCTAGCTATGGCTGCTGCGGCTCTTGGCTATCGATTGATACTGACCATGCCCACCAGCATGAGCGTCGAGCGCAGGTCGGTTATGGCCAGCTACGGTGCCGAAATCGAACTCACGCTCGCTGTCGATGATATGCCGGGCGCTGTCAAACGGGCCGAGGAGATCAAGGCCGAGGATCCGGAATCGGTCTATATGCCTCAGCAATTCAGCAATCCGGCTAACCCACAAGCGCATCGCGATGCGACCGGACCGGAGATTCTCGCCGCAACGGGAGGTGTGCTGGACGCCTTTGTGGCCGGGGTCGGTACCGGCGGCACGATCTCGGGCGCTGGTCAGGTACTCAAGACCGAAATCCCCGATCTACGAATCGTTGCCGTCGAGCCAGCGCGGTCTCCGGTGCTTGCTGGAGGCAAGCCAGGGTTGCACGGTATTCAGGGTATCGGTGCGGGATTCGTTCCAGAGGTTATGGATCTCGACCTGGTGGACGAGATCATCGCCGTAGAAGACGAGGAGGCGTTTGGCACCATGCGTCGCTTGGCTCGGGAAGAAGGGATCCTGGTTGGTCCGTCAGCCGGCGCCAACGTTGCGGCTGCTCTCAGGTACGGCACCCAGAACCCGGATCTGAACCGCGTTGTAACCCTCCTCTGTGATACCGGGTTTCGCTACTTCAGCGTCGAGGGGTTTGGAGTCTAATCCCCACTGCCCGTGCGGTTTGGCTCGTCGCACGGGTTTTCGCTCCGTTGACATTCAATTGGGCGCTCAGTATATTCACCAAATGTCCTCTATGTTGTTGTTTATTAAAGATTCGGCGCAATGTCGATGATGCAGATCGGAGATCTCGCTTCCCGGGCTGGCGTGACGCCGCGAACGATCCGCTACTACGAAGAGGTCGGCATTATCGCCCCTGAAGATCGAACCTCCGGGGGTTTCAGATTGTACTCCGAGAATCAGCTCCGGCGCTTAAACATCGTTCAGGGACTCAAGATGCTCGGATTCGATCTCGAGCGGATACGAGAGCTGTTCTCCATCAAAGAGGATTGCAAGACGGGCGGGATGCTTGCGGGCGAACTCATCAACCACATCCGCGAACAGCAGAACGAGATCGACAACAAACTCGAGTTCTACGCTGAAATGAAAGAGCGCAATGCGCAGGCGATCGCGGTGCTAGGGGAGTGCCTTTGTTGTTCGGTTGATGTTTTCGCGAGGGACTGTCACAATTGCGAAATCTATCAAGGGCAGGAGTCGATTCCCGATTTGATTGAGTGTTCCATATACCAGGTTTGATGGCAACCATAGGAAACATAAGATGATCGACGTAACGGATTCTGCGGCAGAGAAGATCAAAACAATGCTCGACGCCCAGGGACAGGCGGAATACGGGCTTCGGGTCGCTGTGGTGGGTGGTGGTTGCTCCGGATTCCAGTACAAACTGGAATTCGAGGAATCTCCCGCTGAGATGGACCAAACGATCGAAACTCAAGGGGTACGCGTGTTCGTCGATCCCAAGAGCTGTCTGTATCTGAACGGAGTAATCTTGGACTATAACGACGGTCTGATGGGCGCCGGATTCAAGATCGAGAATCCCAATGCGCGCACCACATGCGGTTGCGGGGAGTCGTTCGGCGTCTGATTCCAACGATGGCACGTTCGCCAGTATACCTGGACAATATGGCCACAACTCCGATGGATCCGCGGGTTCTGGAGGCCATGCTTCCCTTTTACACGGAACACTTCGGCAATCCCGCAAGCAAGCTACACTCCTTCGGCTGCAAAGCGGCAGAGGCGGTCGAGACCGCCCGCATCGCCGTGGCCGAGCTGGTGGGCGCCTCGAAATCTCGGGAGATCGTATTTACCAGCGGCACCACCGAGTCCAACAACCTTGCGCTGAAGGGCGCAGCGGAGCAACTACGGCCCCACGGCAACAAGATCGTCACCTGCAAGTCGGAGCATGCCTCCGTTCTGAATTGCCTGCGCCAGCTGGAAGGGGTTGGGTACGACGTGGTGTACTTGCCCGTAGACGAAACCGGCGTCGTCGATATGGACCGCCTAGCCGAAGAGATCGAAGCGCAGCCCATTCTCGTTTCGATCATGGCGGCCAACAACGAAACCGGAACCGTACAAAAACTTGAAGAGATAGGTGCTCTGGCAAAACGACACGGCGTTATTTGGCACTGCGATGCCGCCCAAGCCGTAGGCAAGATCCCGTTTTCGGCGGTTGATGTCGGCGCCGATCTGGTCTCCTTCTCTGCTCACAAGATCTACGGACCGAAGGGTGTCGGAGCCCTGTACATCCGCTCGCGAGATCCCCGGGTGAGGATAGTCTCCCAGATGGCGGGGGGCGGTCACGAGCGCGGGATCAGAGCGGGCACGTTGAATGTTCCCGGAAACGTCGGATTCGGAGAAGCTGCACGCCTGTTGCACGCGGAGCGCGACGCTGCCGCCCAAAGGGTCGGACAGCTGCGGTTGCGACTGCTGAAGGAGCTCGGAGAACAGGTCGAATCCATTCGACTGAACGGGCATCCAACTAGGTGTATTCCGGGTTGTGTCAATCTCGAGATCGACGGCGTGGACAGCGCCGAACTGATTCCTGCCATGAAGGAAGTAGCGGTGGCGGCGGCGGCGGCGTGCAGTTCAGGCGGGAACGAGCCGTCCCATGTCCTCAAGGCTATGGGACGGTCGGACAAAGCCGCGTCCGCTTCGTTGCGCATCGGCATCGGGCGCTTTAACACCCCGGACGAGATCGACTTTGCCGCAAGCTGTATCGCCCGCAGAGTGGATAGGATTCGTGAAGCCAGCTCCCAGCCTGCGCGGGAATCGCGTCACGAAGCCGTCAAGTCGGTGACTTAAGAAGACGGTATCAGGAGGACCTTATGCCTTTAACATCAAGCCAGTTGCTCGACAAGGTCAAACAGGGAATCGCGGAGGTCTCAGCCGACCAGGTTAACCGTGACATGCACGATGGAGACGGACTGCATCTCATCGACGTGAGGGAAAGGGACGAGGTCCTGGATGGATACATTCCCTCGGCCGAGCTGATTCCCCGCGGATTCCTCGAGCTCAATGTCGAGGATGATGTCACCATGGATCGGGAGGCCCCGATCGTGCTTTATTGTGCCGGAGGCAACCGATCCGCTCTGGCTGCCCGGGATTTGATGCAAATGGGGTATACCCAGGTGAGCTCCATGACCGGCGGTTTCAAGGCGTGGAAGGATGCGGGGTTTCCGATTGAACAGGATGGCCTGCTTTCGGAGGATGACATGCGTCGATACTCCCGCCATCTGATACTTCCGGAAGTGGGTGAAGTAGGGCAGCAGAAGTTGCTGAAAGGCAAGGTGTTACTTGTTGGAGCGGGGGGGCTAGGTTGTCCCTCAGCCCTCTACTTGACTGCTGCCGGCGTGGGCCAAATCGGTCTGGTGGACGCCGACGTGGTGGACAAGTCGAATCTGCAACGGCAGGTGCTCTTTTCGGAGGTGGATGTGGGGCGGCCGAAGGTTGAAGCGGCGAAAGAGAAGCTCGAGGCGATGAACTCCGGGATCTCCGTGCGCACGCATTTCGAGCTGCTGACCTCGCATAACGCGATGGATATAATTGCGGATTACGACATCATTGTGAACGGTTGTGACAACTTCCCTACCCGGTATCTGGTCAACGACGCCGCCGTTCTCTCTGGAAAACCGGTGGTGGACGGGAGCATATTCCGCTTCGAAGGTCAGGCCACGGTCTACCTTCCGGGCGAGGGGCCCTGCTATCGGTGCCTTTATCCCGAGCCGCCGCCTCCCGGCGAGGTTCCCAGTTGCGCCGAAGGTGGAGTGCTTGGTGTGCTGCCAGGGATGGTCGGCGTTCTGCAGGCGACCGAGGTGGTGAAGCTGCTTGCCGGTATTGGCGAGCCGCTGGTCGGTCGCATGGTTTTGTACGACGCTCTGGAAATGAAGTTTCGCATCTTGAAGTTGCGACGCAATCCGGAATGCCCCGTTTGTGGGGAGGTTCCCACGATTACCGAACTGATCGATTACGAACAATTTTGCGGTCTGCCTTCCATCGAGAGCGCAGCTGCCGGCTGAGGCTGAGCATCTATTGACGAGTGCGGACGCCGATCCATTGGGTCGGCGTCCGTTTTTTGTTTCATGGCAATCCACACCGACGATCTTCTGTTACAGCTGGATGACACCGAAGACCTGGAAACCTTTCTGAATTGGGAGGAGGTGTTCGGCAACGGGAATCCCGTGCAGGTCGAAATCGGCATAGGTAAAGGCCGATTCCTGATAGAATCGGCGCAGAAATTCCCCTCAGTGAACTTTCTAGGGATCGAATGGGCGGCCAAATATCTGCGAATCGCCCGTGATCGCAGCCAAAAGCGAGAATTGGGCAACGTTCGTTTCGCGCGTACCGACGCCAAGGAGTTCGTCGAATTCTTTGTTCCCACCTCATCCGTCGCAGCTTACCACATCTATTTTCCCGATCCATGGCCCAAGAAGCGACATCACAAACGGCGACTATTCGACCCTCCGTTCGTAGCTGAGCTGGAGCGCACCCTCGCAGAAGATGGAAAGCTGTGGTTGGCTACAGATCACCTCGAGTATTTTGAGGTCATCGTTGCTGCCACGGAGGCCTCGAAGGACCTGACCGAAATCCACGCCCAGTGGCCGGAGATAGCCACCAACTACGAGGCCAAATACCTAGCTCTGGGCAAAGCGATCCATAGACGCGTGTT
The DNA here is from genome assembly GCA_965217095.1 of Candidatus Latescibacterota bacterium. Lineage (GTDB taxonomy): Bacteria > Latescibacterota > UBA2968 > UBA8231 > UBA8231 > CAYNZV01. Next base: position 1,485,719 of record OZ244235.1, on the reverse strand, counting down.
CGCGAAGACGAGCAGGTGATCTGCCGCTGTTGATTCTGGCGCCAAAACATCTGTACAAATGAGCAGTCTGCGCGGAGGAGAATGCTCTTAGGTCGAGTTTTTTCTTGACAAGCACCCACCGAAAAATCTATAATGATGGTGGCGGAAAATGGTGTAAAATGGAGTTCAGTGGATGAAAATGGAAAATAGTGGGGGTAGCGCCCCAACATGACGCAGTTCCTGGGTGAGTACGAAGTCCCTGTCGATGAGAAGGGAAGGATCTTTGTGCCAGCGGAATTCCGGCGGAAACTCCCTACTGAATCGGGCGACACTCTGGTGGTTGTGCGCGGCTATGATCGTTGCCTTTCCGCCTATCCCCAGAGCGCGTGGGAATCGACCGCCCGGAAGATGCTTGAGCTGCCCCAGACCGACCGCAAGGTTCGCCTTTTCGTTCGCGGCGTGCTTTCGCAGGCCGCGGAAGCCAGACTCGACCGGCAGGGGCGCGCCAACATCCCGCGGAAATTGTTGGAGAGAGTAGGCATTAGCGACCGCATGATCGTAATCGGAGCTCTGGACAAGCTCGAATTCTGGAACCCTGCGGAATGGGTTCGATTCATGGAGGAGGCCGACCCGGCTCTTGAGGAAGTCGCGGAACAACTGGCACTCTGAGCGAGACCGTGGTGTACCACGTACCTGTACTTGCAGAAGAGGTTTTGGAATCGCTGGTAACAACCCGTTCAGGAGCCTATTTGGATGCCACCTCAGGGGGAGGGGGGCATTGCAGCACGATTTTGGGAGCGCTTGCTCCCACTGGGCGGTTGTACGCCGTGGACCGGGACAACGAGGCGGTGTCCCAGACCGCGGCGGCAACCGCCGATTCGGACCTCATCAGAACATTTCGCGGAAGGTTTTCGGATCTGGTGCAATTGGCCACCGGGAATGGATGGCCGCAATTGGATGGCATACTGTTCGACCTGGGCATGTCTTCCTATCAGATCGACACGGCTCGTCGCGGCTTCAGCTACCAAACGGACGGGCCGTTGGACATGCGTATGAATCCAGACTCCGGCCAAACGGCCGCAGAGCTGATAGAAGGCGCTTCCGAGTCGAGATTGGCAGCTATCATAAAGGAGTTCGGAGAGGAGCGCGGGGCGAGGAAGATTGCCAGATCGATATGCGCGCACAGCAGAAAGAACCAAGTCAAAACAACCTTGGATCTCCGTCAGGCGGTGGAAGCTACCTCCCCCCAAATGCCGACGAAGACCGTTGCCCGGGTTTTTCAGGCGTTTCGCATTTGGGTCAACGAGGAACTGCAGGAACTGGAGCTTGGCCTGACTGCGTCAACGCAACTGCTGGCCTCAAAAGGAAGGGTGGCCGTCATCGCGTATCATTCCCTGGAAGACCGCCTGGTCAAGTCGTTTTTCGACCCCCTCGTCAAGGGCTGTATTTGTCCGCCGCGGCTTCCCGTGTGTGCGTGCGGTCACAAACCGGAGTTTTCGAAGATTCTTCGTTGCCGCCCTCAGGCCGAGGAGATCCAAAGAAATCCGCGAGCTCGCAGTGCCATTATGCGAGTGTTCGAGCGCGTCTGAGACTGCCAGTGAGCCGACAGGGGAAAAGATGCCGGTAACCAGGGCTGCCTATTTGAAGTTCGTCACCTTGGTCGTATGCGGTGCTACAATGACGACCCTCTACCTCTGGCAAAAGGTGGAGCTCAATCAACAAAAGGGGAAGCTCACAGAGCTGCACCAAACGGTCACCGACCTCGAACGGGAGCGTTCAAGGCTCACGGCTACCGTGGTGCGGAAGAAGAAGGCTGGAGTCGTCAAACGCATCGCCGAGGACCAGCTGGGAATGAGCCTCCCGAAAGGTCGGGTGGCGCGCCTGATCGTTGCGTCATACCACTCTTCCGAACCACAGATGCGAAGATGATGCCACAGGGCGAGAAAAATCACCGCCGATTGGATACCCTGATGTGGATTGGGGCGGTCTTGTGGTTGGTGCTTGCTGGTCGCCTAGTGCAAGTTCAGGCGTTGCAGTATTCCGAGTTCGCGTCGAGGGCGAAGGAGCAACATCAGCGGACGATCGATTTGAAGGCAAATCGCGGCGCTATATACGACCGGCTTGGGCGGGAACTAGCCGTCGACGTCAACTCAGTTTCTTTCCATGCCGATCCCAAGCTGCTGCGGGATCCGGATGTGGTTGCCGGCCACTTTGCTTCTTACTCCAGCTACGGTGGCGACCATCTGAAGAATCAGTTAAAGAGCGGCCGACGGTTTGTGTATCTGGCTCGTCAGCTCGACGATTTCGCCGCGTCACGAATCCGAGAGAGAGCATTTGCGGGCGTCTTCGAGAACCTTGAGACTCGCCGCTACTACCCCTACGGACCTCTTGGCGGGCAGCTTGTGGGATACACCGACATCGACAATATGGGGAGCGAGGGAGTTGAGCGATCGTTTAACAACGACCTGAGCGAGGAGAACGGGCTGGCCCTCTGTTTCGTAGATGCGTTCGGTCAGCGCGTGCCCGGTCTTCTCCGCGAGCGTTCTGCCCCCCGCGCAGGCCAATCAGTCGTCCTTACCATCGATGCCGAATACCAGAGCATCCTCGAAGAGGAGCTGATCAGGTCGGTTGAGCAAGCGGGCGCTGAATCGGCCATGGGAATCATAACCGAACCGGGGACCGGCGCTGTGCTCGCCATGGCGAACGTGCCTCGTTACGACCCCAACCATGCCGGCGGTGTCGCGGCGACCATTCGACGCAATCGGGTAGTAACGGATTCGTTCGAGCCCGGGTCCACGTTCAAGATCATTGCAACGGCGGCAGTTCTGGAGGATGGGCTGGGGCGGCTCGACGAGCAGATATTCTGCGAGCACGGGGAACTGGAGTTGGAAAACGGCGACATTATCCGCGACCATGCCCCGTATGACGTGCTGACCTTCGCTCAGGTCATAGAACGCTCGAGCAACATAGGAACCATCAAGATCGCAAGGCGATTGAAACGCAAGAGGTTCTACGAGTTTATTAGAAATTTCGGTTTTGGTACCAGAAGCGGGATCGATTTGCCGGCCGAGAGCGCCGGTATACTGCAACACGTCGGCAAATGGTCCGAGCGTTCGCTCGAGACCATCGCCATCGGGCAGGAGATCGGAGTTACCGCCCTCCAATTGGCGCAGGCTTTTGGTGCCGTGGCGAACGGGGGCAACCTGATGTCGCCGCAGATCGTCAGATCCGTCCGCGATGCCGATGGAAGAGTTATCGAGCAATTTCAGCCGCGCCGAATACGCCGTGCTATCTCGAAGAAGACAGCCTCCAAAGTCAGAGCGATGTTATCTGCCGTTGTGAGCCGTGGAACGGGCCAGCGAGCGTCGATAGACGGGGTCCTGGTGGCGGGCAAGACTGGAACGGCTCAGCAGGCCGCCGCGGATGGCGCAGGATATGACCCGGACCGCACCGTCGCCTCCTTCGTCGGGTTCGCTCCGGCCGAAAATCCACAGTTTCTCTGCCTTATCGCGCTGACAAATCCGCGTGAGGAGAGTTGGGGGGGCACGATTGCGGCTCCCGTCTTCAAAAAGGTAATTGAGCGCATCATCTATGAATCGGATAATCACGGCCTCACCGCTCACTTCGACGTTATTCAGACCGGCGGCGCCAGGGTGCCGGACCTACGAGGTATGCGCCGTAGCGTTGCGCAATACCAGGCTGGATTGCGGGGAACGCCGGTCATATTTTCCGGCAAGGGAGAACTCGTCGTTCGTCAAGATCCCGTGGCGGGGACGTCGCTGGCCTCGGGGGAGACGATTCTCTGTCGGCTGGGTTCGCCAGGCGCTGGAATGGCGCTGCACGAAACCATCCCAACTCGACAAGCCGCGTTGTTGCAGAGCCTAAGCCGAACATCGGCGATCACAAATCTATAGTGGTGACGACGTTGGAAAAGTGCTCCCTCGACGACCTGCTTCAGGTCCTACCCGCTGCCGAAGTCATCGGCGAATCATCAGCATATGTCGGAAAGATTGAATGCGACTCCCGCCGGGTGGAGGCGGGCGATCTCTTCGTAGCCATAAATGGCGGCGAGGAAGCGGACCGTCACGAGTTCATCCCCGAGGTGCTGGCCCGCGGCGCAAGCGCGATCGTTGCCGAGCGCAATGTCCCCACCGGCGATACGCCACTTATCCTGGTAGACAACTGCCGGTCGGCTCTGGCACGTATGGCCGGACGGTATTTCGGATATCCAGATCGGTCGCTGCGTCTAGTGGGGATCACCGGCACAAACGGCAAAACCACTACGGCCCTCATTGTGCGCAGCGTCCTTGAGCAAGCCGGTGAGAAATGCGGTTACATCGGTACGCTCGGTTACCAGATCGACGGGGCAATCGAAAGGGGACGCAATACCACGCCCGAATCCGCCGAGCTCCAAGAGTTGCTGTATCGCATGGTCGCTGCTGGGAACCATGCCGCGGTGTTGGAGGTGTCCAGCCATGCCCTGGCGTTGGACCGCGTTGCCGGCCTCCATTTCGACGTCGCGGTGTTTACCAACTTTACGCGCGACCATCTCGACTTTCACGAAACTGAGGAGCGATATCTGGGGGCGAAACTTCGACTGTTCCAAGATCGACCAGAGTTCGCAAATGGCCGAGCTGCCATCAATTCGGACGATCCGATGGCGAACCTCATCCTGGAGGGCCTGAGTGTCCCCGCGGTCAAATACGGCTATGGATGCGACGCAGATGTGCAAGTCGTCGGCACAGATTTTTCCGAGCGGGGAACCCGAATTGAGCTGGCAACACCACTGGGAAACACCACGCTGAATGTTCGATTGACGGGTTACTTCAATTGCTATAACGTAATGGCAGCTCTTGCGACTGGTGTTGCTCTAGGGCTGGATCTGGGGTCCATTTGCAAGGGGATAGAGGCAGTCGACAACGTTCCCGGACGGTTCGAGAGGATCGAACTTGGTCAGGATTTTACTGTAATTGTCGACTATGCCCACACGCCGGATGCGTTGGAAAGAGTGTTGCAGGCGGGGCGCGATCTGACCACGGGTAGGCTCTTATGCGTATTTGGGTGTGGCGGCGATCGGGACCGGGGCAAACGGCCTGAAATGGGTCGTATTGCGTCGGTTTTGGCGGACAAGGTTTACGTGACCTCAGACAACCCGCGATCTGAGAGTCCTGACGCCATCATTGATGAGATAATCACCGGTATCTCCCCTGACTTCGACGTGGCCAGACACCCCGACCGATTGGAAGCAGTGCGTGTGGCATTGGCGGATGCGGGCGATGGCGATCTCGTTATTATCGCCGGGAAAGGCCATGAGGCGGAGCAGATCGTTGGTGACCGAGTTCTCGCCTTTGACGATCGGCAGGTGGTCCGGGCGACCCTCCGGCATTTGGGTTTTGGCAACAACCAGTCGGAGGTTTGCGCGACGTGAATGGAGTGTCGTTTGAACAAATTCTCCAGTGGACGGAAGCTGAGCTTGTTGGTATCTTTGACACCGGGCGGCAACCTGCCGGAATTTCCAGTGATACGAGAACCATAGCGAACGGCGATCTGTTTCTCGCTCTGCAAGGACCGAGATTCGATGGCCACGAGTACGTGGAGAAAGCGTTCGCCAGCGGGGCTGTTGCCGCGGTTGTTGAACGCCAATGGCAACGGCGAGAGGGTGTAACGGCTTCCGGTCCGTTGCTTGTAGTGGATTCGGTTTGGCGCGCACTGGGATCGCTGGCTCGCAACTATCGCAAGCGGTTTGACATTCCGGTTATTGCGATCGTTGGCAGTTCTGGAAAGACGACCGCAAAGGAACTCGCCGCGGCCGTTCTCGGTAGACGTTACTGCGTGCTCAAATCGGTTGACAACGAAAATAATGAAATCGGTGTTCCAATGGCGCTGCTGCGTCTCTCAGAACGGCACGAGGTGGCTGTTCTTGAGTTGGGGACGAGGAAGTTTGGAGATATTGCCTACCTCTGCTCCGTCGTGCAGCCTACCGTGGGTGTGCTGCTGAACATAGGCAGGGCCCATTTGGAATTCTTTGAATCTGTAGAGGGAGTGGCCAAAGCCAAAGGGGAGCTCCTGGATTATCTGGATGAGTCTTCGTTGACTCTCGTAAACGTTGATGACTGTGTCGCGGCCAGGGAGGCTATGAGGACAAAGGGGAGACTCCTTGGCTTCAGCATCGATCGTGAGAGCCAATTTCGTGGGGAGGGACTCGTCCTTGACCGGGAGGGCCGCGGCCACTTCTCTCTACAGAACCGCGATGTGGAGGTGGGGGTTGCGGGGCGTCACAACGTCTACAATGCGCTTGTTGCCGCGGCGCTCGGCCGGGAATTCGGGGTCGAATGGCATGACATTGGCGCAGCGATTGGCTCGTTCAATCCCGTAGATATGCGTATTCAGGTGCTTCGCAAGGGCGAGAATAGGATCATAAACGACAGTTACAACGCCAATCCGGAGTCGATGCGCGCAGCTTTGGCTCTACTGCGTGACATGGGATCAACTCGCGGGCGAAAGATAGCGGTGCTGGGCGATATGCTCGAATTGGGAAGTGACAGCGCCGATCTCCACGCCGACATTGGCCGCTTCGTCGCCGAAAGCGGAATCGACATGTTGTTCTGTACTGGACAGATGACGCGGCAGACCATAGCAGCGGCGTTGGAATCGGGAATGGAACCCGGCAACGTGCGCCACTTCGGTTCGCGCTCGGAGTTGCGAAAATCCCTGTCGTGTTGCCTCGGCGATGAGGACGTCGTGCTCATCAAAGGGTCCCGAGGCATGGAGCTAGAGCATATTGCGGAAGCACTTCTCAACTGAATAAAGCCCTTGAACGGGGTGAACGAATAACGTTCCTGCTCCTGGCTTTCCCCAAAGCCACGATCGTTGAGTAGCACCTCCCTCCCATTGTCCCTTACGATAAGTATTGGTTCTCAAGGTCGCGGCTGTAGTTGTGCCGGCTGCGAGGATCGAGCTACCCAATGGGTAGCCGATCTGGAGCCGACCGATTGCCAGTCGCCGGAATGAGTCTCGGTGTCTAAACGCCGCTTCAGTCGCGCACAGCACGGCCCGAAGGCCAGCTTGCACGTTTTTCTTATTGCCCTCGTGCTCGTGGGAGTGGGGGTGGTGATGGTGTTCAGTTCGAGCTCCGTTCTCGCCAGTGTGCGACACGCCAACAGCAGCTTCTTTTTGGAGCGCCAAGTGGTTCGCGCGCTATTCGGAATCGCGATCATGGTGCTGATCGCCCAGGTTCCACTGGCCTTTTGGGCCCGCGCCGCAAAGCTCCTGCTGATTGCGGGCGTCGTATCGTTGGTGCTGGTGCTGTTGAAGGGGCAGGGGCCGGCCCAGCGATGGCTGCCGCTTCCGGCCGCGCTGTCCGGGATCAACGTGCAGCCGTCGGAGTTCGTAAAGCTTGCCCTGGTACTCTACTTGTCCGACGTGCTCGTACGCAAGCGCAGCCAACTGTGCGACTTCAAACGCGGATTTCTTCCCCGCATCTTGATAATCGGTGCCGTAGTCGGGCTCATCGCGCTTCAACCGGATCTAGGAACCGCCATCGCGGTTGCGTTGATTGCCTTCGCTATGTTGTGGGTAGCGGGAGCCAGAAGTTTGCACCTGATCGCCAGTGCTCTTGTGGTTCTGCCCGTGGTGGCTTTGTCCCTTTACGCTTCACCGTATCAGATGCGCCGTATCGTAAGCTTTGTGGAGACCACAGATACGCAGGGCTCCAGCTACCAAATTACTCAATCGTTGCTGGCATTGGGGAGTGGGGGTTTCCTGGGTGTGGGGTTGGGAAACAGCATGCAGAAGCAGCAGTTTCTGCCAGCGCCGCACACCGACTTCGTTTTCTCGTTCATCGGTGAAGAGCTCGGATTGGCGGGCACGTTGAGCATCATCGGCCTGTTCGCTGCGCTGGCTATCCATGGGCTGAAAATCTCTCGGGAAACGCCCTCGTACTACGGATTTCTGGTGGCAACGGGTATAACCGTGATGATTTCGATCTACGCAATGTTGAACATCGGTGTGGCTACGGGGGTTCTTCCGACCACTGGTCTACCCCTCCCCTTCATAAGCTATGGCGGATCCTCGTTGGTGTGGAATCTGGCGGGAGTCGGCGTGCTCATCGGCGTGGCCCGGGACAGCGGAAGGGCGACGACCGTGGGATCAGCCTCGGCCAGCGGAAGTCGTTTGGCGAAAAATGCAGCATGACAATGCTCTTTCACAAGTACGGCCGTGTTCACATGGTGGGTATCGCTGGTGCCGGCATGGAAGGACTCGCGCGTATACTTTCGGCTAGGGGATGCAGCATAACCGGCACGGACAGCACTAGGTCCGACGCGACCGATGCGCTGGAGCGGGATGGCTTCGACGTCCGCATCGGTCACCGAGCGGAGAGTGTAGCCGATGCCGATTTGGTTGTGTATTCGGCGGCCGTCCCGTCTTCGAACGAAGAGTTGGAGGTTGCTCGACGCCGGGGAATCGATGTAGTGGGCCGGGCGGAACTCCTGGGTGAAATCGCTCGCACCTCGTTTACAATCGCGGTGGCCGGCACCCACGGTAAAACGACCACGTCGGCCATGCTGGCCAGCGTCCTCGATGCGGCTGGTCTCGAACCCGCGATCGCGATTGGGGGATATGTGAGAGGGAAGGTCCAGGGCCGGTGGACGGATGGCGGTTACTTCGTGGTAGAGGCGGATGAGTTCGACAGGAGTTTCCTAAAGATGTATCCCAACGCGGCTGTGGTTACCTCCATCGATGCGGAGCATCTGGACTGTTACGGCGACGAGGCAGGTGTGCAGGCGGGCTTCGTCGATTTTCTCGGTCGCTTGCCTTTCTATGGTCAGACCTTGTTGGCCGGCGAAAGCCAGGGCGTGCGCGAGATCATGCCTCGTCTGGCTCGGAGTTATTCGACCTACGGTGTCGAGGCCAACAACCGATTTCATCCGCGAAACGTTCAATCGCGCGAGTGGGGATCGGATTTCGAGCTGTTTGACGAGGACAAGCCTCTGGGCGCTGTCGAGCTCAACGTACCGGGCGCACACAACCTCTTGAACGCCGTCGGCGCCGCTGGTATGACGCGGCTACTCGGAGTCAGCATGGAACCCATCGTCGAGGGGCTTCGCAGTTTTCCCGGTTTGGATCGGAGGTTCGAACGCAAGGGCCAAGTGAGGGATGTGCTGATCGTGGACGACTACGCTCACCATCCGGCGGAGGTCGAGGCGGCGCTGGCCACAGCGCGAAGCTTTGGTCGCCGCGTCACCGCCATTTTCCAACCCCATCTCTATTCGCGCACACGGGATTTCTTTCGCGAGTTCGGTTCAGCTCTAACGGCCGCTGATCAGGTGTTCATCATGGATATATACCCGGCGCGGGAGGTCCCAATCGCCGGTATCAACAGCGACATGATCGTGGAGGAAATGCGCGCCAACGGATTCACGGCGGTCGAGTTGGAGATGGACCCCACCCGCTTGGCAAGTCGGGTTGTCGAACGGTGCCGCCCCGGTGATTTGGTATTGACCATGGGAGCCGGGGACATCGGACACGTCGCCACACGGTTGATGCACGAACTCGAAGCTGGAAAGCTGGGCGATGCGACGCAGAACTAGGCCATTGTCTCGAAAACGTGCGCTGGCGGTTCCGGTTGGTATCCGTGCAAACGGTCCACGCCAGGGGAAATCTCGGCGCAAGCTCGTATTTGTAGGTTGCATTTTGGTCGTGAGTTCGGCAGTGTTCGCCGGATCCCAACTGGCCGTGAGTTCGGGCGACTCGCCACGTTTCATTCTGGCTGCCCTGGAAATCGAAGGTCTGGATCGACTCGAAGGGCGCCAGATCATGGCGGCCAGCGGGCTCTCAGTCGGAGACAATATTCTCGATCTTGATCTGCAAGTGGTGCAGGACCGGATCGAGGGGATCCCCTGGGTCGAGAGGGCGGTCATCATCCGAAAACCTCCCGATCGTTTAGTTGTCTCGCTGATTGAACGACAGAGATCGGCATGGATCGATGCCAACGCTTTGCGGACTGTGGATGCCAATGGAGTGCTGCTTCCGGACGTCGGGCCGGATGACTCGATCGCGAACCTGGATCTCCCTGTAATCACCGGAATAGATGTCAACCTCAACACTCTTCGCGTTGGGGAGGTGGTTAGCGACTCGTCTTTAACCCGCATGCTCGGTTGGTTGCGAGAAGCGAACGCCGCGGATCGGGATTTTTGTATGAACATATCGGAGATCATGCCCATGAGGGATGGGGCGATTCGTATTCTCCTGGTGGGCGACGGGCTCGAGATTCGCGTGCCTTTCGACAGAGTCCGGGATCGATTGCGGGTACTGCGAACAGTCATGCCACGGATCTACAAGGAGTGTTTGGAGCCGGCCTACCTTGACCTGAGGTTTGCCCGGCAGGTGGTGGTCGGCAGCAGGGAGGGTGCCTCCTGATGAGAGCGGATGTTGTCATCAAACCCGCGGGTGGAACCGTTGTGGGCCTCGACATGGGCACGACGAAAGTGTGCGCGGTTATCGGAGAGATCTCGCGTGGCCACCTCAAGATCAAGGGATTTGGGACCACGCCGTCACGGGGCATGCGTCGCGGGGTGGTCGTCGACGTGGAAAAGACGATTCGATCGATCGAGAGCGCGGTGGAAAAAGCCGAATTGATGGCGGGTGTGAAGGCGACGGCGGTTTACGCCGGCATCGCGGGAGATCACATACGCAGCCTGAACAGTCACGGAGCGATTGCCACCACGTCCAGCAGCGGGGCCATCGGGCGCTCCGACAAGGGCCGAGTCATAGAGACAGCCAGCACGGTGTCCATGCCAACAGACCGCGAGATTATTCACGTTTTGGAGCAGGATTTCGGAGTAGATGGACAGATGGGCATAAGGGATCCGGTGGGAATGGTAGGCGTGCGGTTAGAAGCGGACGTCCATCTCGTAACGGCGGCCGTAACCTCTACGCAAAACGTTTGCAAGTGCATACTGCGCGCGGGTTACGAGGTCGAAGGCATCGTGCTCGAACCTCTGGCCTCTGCCTACGCCGTGCTCGAGGAGGATGAACGCACGATGGGAGTGTGTCTTGTCGACGTCGGCGGTGGGACGACGGATTTGGCGATTTTCGACAATGGAAGCGTGCGCCATACCGCCGTCATAGCGTTGGGCGGACAAAACGTAACGAGCGACATTGCCATCGGATTGCGTGCCTCGTGGCCCCAGGCCGAGGCGATAAAATGCGCCCACGGACGTTGCTTTCAGGATCCCGAGACAGCCAACGCATTCTTGACGCTGCCCGGAGTCGCCGGCCGACCTAATCGGGAAATCCCCGACGCGGAGCTGAGTACGATCATCCAAGCGCGGATGGAGGAAATATTCACCATGGTAAGGCGACGGATCAACGATTTTGGCGCGGTCGATGCGATGGGAGCCGGAGTTGTCTTGACTGGGGGCGGGGTATTGTTGAACGGTTCGGCGCAACTGGCGGAAGAGGTTTTAGATCTCCCCGTTCGCATCGGCACCCCCTGCCGAATGGCGGGAATGGGAGAGCGGGTTGCCAGTCCGGTTTACGCCACGGTGTTGGGTCTCGTCCACCACGGGGTCAAGAGCTTGGAATCCAACCAGTTCGAGCCGCCGGTACGTCGAGCTGCCGGTTTTACCGAGGGAAGGCTGGAGGTCTTGTGCAGTCGTTTGAAGTCTTGGTTCCAACAGTCTATATAGATTTCCCGACAATTCGGAAGAGAGGGCACTATGACATTTAGGATCATAAGCAACGAACAAAAAGCTAGGATCAAGGTAATAGGGGTGGGCGGTGCCGGCGGCAATGCCATTAACAGGATGATTAGTTCGGGGATGCACGGTGTCGAGTTTATCGCCGTCAATACGGACGCTCAAGCATTGGAAAACTGTGCTGCCGACGCCTGTGTCTGCATCGGTGACGATGTCACCAGAGGTCTGGGTGCCGGCGCGATGCCCGAGCTTGGACGTCAGGCGGTGATCGAAGATCGCGAAAGTGTTGCGGAGAAGCTGCAGGACTCCGACCTCGTATTTATCACCGCCGGCATGGGGGGTGGAACGGGCACCGGTGCAGCGCCCGTGGTCGCCGAGATCGCCAAGGAGCAGGGCGCTCTGTCCGTCGGCATCGTCACGGAGCCGTTTCAGTTCGAGGGACTCCCGAGAATGCGCAATGCGATGGATGGGTTGAGTGAGCTGCAAGGCCAGGTCGACACGCTCATAACAATCAAGAACCAACGTCTGTTGTCGATTTGCGACCGGGATACCACGCTTGAAGATGCCTTCGTCAAAGCGGATGAGGTCTTGATGCAAGCCGTTCGTGGAATCGCTGATCTCATCACGATTCCGGGCATGATCAATCTAGACTTCAATGACGTCAAAACCATAATCTCCGAAGGTGGTGACGCCATTATGGGGGTGGGAGTTCAAAGAGGCGAGAATCGCGCCCAGGAAGCCGCTCGCAAAGCGATTCAATCTCCGCTTCTCGAAGAGGTTTCCATCGACGGCGCGAAGGGGCTCCTGATCAATATCGCCGCCGACGCGAACCTGACATTGTTCGAGGTCAACGAAGCAACTTCGATCATTCAACAGGCGGCTGGCTCGGAGGCAAACATCATTTTCGGTACCGTGATAGACAACAGTTTGGTGGACGAGATCAGGGTTACGGTCATCGCCACTGGATTCAACGTGGAGGACGAATCCCGCTTCGAACCGGAAGCGGTTCCAGGATCTCAGATGGTTGACGAGCCGGACGAGCCGGACGAGCTGAAGATTCCTGCATTTATTAGGCGCGGTTCGCGAGAACTGTCGGCAGGTGGGGGCGAAGAACCGGCTAGCGCTCCTGAGAGCCTCGACTACCCTGCGTTCCTGCGACGCAAAATGTGTTGATTTCTTGAACCGTTCGGTGGCTGGCATTATATTTCATAAATACTTGATGCATTTAGGGCTTATGGAAGAACGGACGATATGTCAGCTATACAGATAGGCGTGATTATGGGGAGCAAGTCGGATGAGGAGGTCATGCGCAAAGGAACCGACGTATTGGACGAGCTTGGCATAGGTTATGAAGCGGTGGTATGCTCAGCTCATCGAAACCCCGAAAAAACGGCAGCTTATGCGCGCAGTGCGGCCGAAAGGGGATTGAAGGTCATCATCGCAGGGGCCGGATTGGCTGCTGCATTGCCGGGCGTTTTGGCCGCACACACGATCCTTCCCATAATAGGTGTCCCGATTGCTACTGGAGCCCTAAATGGCGTCGACTCGCTCTACGCTATTGTTCAGATGCCGCCCGGTATTCCCGTAGCGACCGTCGGTATCGACAATGCTCGCAACGCGGCCATGCTTGCCGCCGAGATTATCGCGTTGGGCGAGCCGGAAATAGCCAACTCCATAAAGTCGTATCGCGAAAAATGGAACTGATCATTGGACTCGACGTCAACTTCAAAGGACAAGTGTATACGTGAGCGATTTTAAGCGAATCTCGAAACTGCTTTCCCTGATGCTTCGGCACCGACCGGACGAATTCGGCCTCAACGTCGACGAATACGGATATGCGCCGGTCGAAGATGTCGTAGAAGCCCTCGGAACCAAGATTGACGATATCACCGACGATATCTTGTTGGAGATGCTGAATGCCCCCGACCAGCGCCGATTCGAATTGAACGACAAGGGCGTGCGGGCGAAATACGGTCACAGCTTCTTTGTCGAAATGGATGATCCCGAGGAGCCGCCCGACAACCTCTACATCGGGTGCACGCAAGAACAAGCCGCGACCTATTCCGACAAGGGGATTCGTCCGGTAGACAGGTCGTATATTCATTTGTCCGTTACCAGGGAAGCCGCCGAAGCCAGGAATCGCCGCGTCGAACTCCCCTGTCTGGCGGTGATTGCCGCGCGCGAGGCCCACGAAGGTGGGGTCGAGTTCTACCCCAGAGGCGAGATCGTTTTGTGCCGCGACATACCTTCACAATTTATCAATAACATCGAGCATGCGGATCCGGGCCCGGGGGTTTCCGTTGACGATTCGGCCGACAAGCCATCCTCGGGATACGGCCGAAGACCCCGCAAAGCAACTGGGCGACGATAGCGGGTGACGGCCAAACGCGACGTTCATTCTGCTCCCTGAGCCACGATCGAGTCAGGATGACGAGCAGGTGATCTATGGCTCAGTATGATGTAGCTCTCCGAGATTATTGGCGTATTCTACGACGCCGGAAGGGGATTGTTCTCTTCACGGCATTCGTGCTCGGATTCTTCAGTCTGGTTATCGCCACGATCTGGCAACCGGTGCCCATGTACCGGGCTTCCGCTAAAATCCAGCTCAACGCTCAGCAAGCCTCTAGCAACGCCCTCGCACAGTTGGCCCTGGCCTCCTACTCGGAGTCCAGCGACGTGATCGAAACCCAGTTGGCCATTATTACCAGCTTCCCAGTAATGAAGGAGGCTGCCCGTGATCTGGATCTCTTCGGCGCGACCCAGACGATCGAAGATACGGCGGTGGTGGTACTAGCGCTCCAGGGGCAGATCAGTGCCGTTCAGGAAGGCTATACCAATATCATAGAGATCGAGGCCACGGATTCCGATCCGTACCTGGCTCGGGACATGGCCAATACGCTCGCCATAGTCTACCAGAAATATGACTCCGACAGAAAGAACCAACAGGCGGTAAAACACAGATCCTTTGTCCAGACACAGCGGGACAGTGCAAGGCCGTTGCTGGAAGAGGCAGAAGAGGCCGTCAAACGATATCGCGAGAAAACCAATCTGATATCTTTGTCCTCTCAGACGGGTGTGGTCCTCTCTGCGATTACCGAAGCGGATCGCGCCGTGCAAAGGTTCGATCAGAACCTTCGCGACATCGGCGCGATGCTTGGCGAAATCTCCAAAAACGAGGTGCTGTCAGAAAGTGCGCTAAAGGGGGCATCGCGGTCGCTGGTGGGGGAAGTGTTCATGCGTCTCAATGGCCAGCTCAGCAACCTTCAGCTGCAACGTGACGGCCTGCTGGTCAAGTACACGGAGGGTCATCCTGTGGTGAAAGAGCTACAGGCGAAGATCGATCAACTGAATCGCCATCTCGTAACCGAACTGCGACAACGGCAGGAGGTAATTCAGCGATCGCTGGTCAACGAAAGGAGCCATCTCGAGAAGCTCCGTGCTGAGTACAACGAGCTGCCCTCGAAGGGTCTCGTGCTCTCACGCCTCGAACGCGCAGTGGACATGCATCAGGAGATCGTCACGATTCTCGAGGAGCAATACCAGACCGCTCTTATCCGGGAAGCGGATCGGGTCCAGGACGTGGCGATTCTGCAAGCTGCAATAACCCCCAGCCAACCTATCAACCCGATGCCCATGATACGGCGCGGCGTTATCGGCATCATGCTTGGTTTGATACTCGGTGTCGTCTTCGCAGTGGTCGCCGAGACTCTCGACACCTCCATCGGCACCATAGAGGATGTGCAAGAATACACTGGGACTCAGGTAGTGGGCCTGATTCCCTATATCAATGTTGAAGACGTGCGAAGTTCCCTGGAGCGGCGTGGAGGGAAGGTGGAAGATGAGCGTACGGTTCAGCGCAAAGCGCAGCTTGTAGCCTACTTCGACCCCCAGTCCACGCTCGCGGAGAGTTATCGCATTCTGCGTACGAATATCGACTTCGTGACCGTGGAAAAGGGGGCGAAGTGTTTGATGATCACCAGCTCGACGAATCAGGAGGGCAAGAGCACCACCGCGGCGAACCTGGCCATGAGCATCGCCCAGTTCGGCCAAAGGGTGCTGCTGGTGGACGGTGATCTGCGCCGGCCGACCCTGAACCGGCTGTTCGGTTTGGAGCGGGAGCCCGGTCTGACCGAAGTGATCATCGGAAACTTCGGTTGGAGAGATGTCGTGCGCACGGTGACCGATATCGTGACCGGCGGCATGGGTATGAAGGATGTCTTTCAGACGCAAGGTATCAGCAATCTGAACATTATCACCAGCGGCGCGATTCCCCCCAACTCCGCGGAACTGTTGAATTCGGAGCCCATGGCGCAGTTCCTGGCGGAAGCTCGCGAGGCGTATGACGTGGTGCTGGTGGATTCGCCCCCCGTCCTCCAGGTTACGGACTCGTCGATTCTTGGAAGGCGTTGTGACGGCGTTCTCGTGGTGTACAAAGCAGGAGATGTTCCGCGCACCGCGCTCAAACGGTCCACTTCCCTGTTGAATAGCATGCACGTGGACCTTCTAGGGGTGATTTTGAACGGTATCCGCGCCGATCTCAGCTCCGAGTTCCAGGATTTGAGCCATTCGGATTATTATGCCTACGGTAGTGATACAGGGGCCCCATCGAGGTCCATCAGCGAAAGAATCTCGAACGAGGTTCGTGGATGGGGTCGCAAGATTGATGCAGGAAAAAAGCGATTGTTCGGTGACACCTCGCCGACGCAACCAACGCAAAAGCAAACGTCGCAAAAGCAAACGACGAAAGCCCGATCCAAACCGGCGCGGCGGCATTCAACTCGCTCCGGACGGCCGCGCAGCGCGGCGGCGCGAAGTGCCACGACGACGCTAACTGTCATCATTGCCCTGGGACTCCTTTGGCAAAGCGGTGTATTGTCGCGTCCATTGGGACTGGTGCCAGTGCTGTCTGGCCATCAGTCAGGCCCCAAACCCGTCATCCCACCCGAGCGTTTGGAGCTGCCTCTTCCCGAAACGCAGGTGGCGGATACGCAGACCACGCCCGCAGAGCGACCACTAGTCGCGTCAGTACCATCAGCGGAGCCACCACTGCCAGCGGCACAACTTCAAAGCAGCGAGCTCCTTGTTGAACCATCCGCTTCTCTGGACCCAGTGCAAGCTCCGCCAAGTGTGCGGCTACCGTACGCCATCAGGGCGGCGAGCTATCCGACGGACAGCAAGTGGTCGGCGCCCATCTTGAAGAATCTTCGCCGCCACGGTCAGGACGCTTTTCTCAGCCCGGTCGTGGTGCGGGGTAGGCAGCTCGAGCGTTTGCTGATTGGAAGCTTCGAGAGCTGGGACTCGGCGTTCGCGCGCGCGCGGCAGCTGCAGACAGATGGACTGATCGAAGAGTACGCGATTTTGCGGTTGCCCTACGGCTTGGAGCTGGGATTGTTCCCTGACTGCGGCGAGGCGGCCCGAACAATATCGAACCAGCCACAGGGGAACCGTGGCTCGTATCTGCAAAGTCACAAGGGCGGCCCCTGTCGGCTTCTTGCGGGTGCCTTCTCGACTCCTGAAGAAGCCCAGGGCTATCTCGACGGGCACCGCCGCAGCGGGGTCGAAGTCGCCCTGCGATAAAGCTTCTCACCGAATTCGGGTAGAAGATGAGGAGAAACCGGCATTCTTACAAAGCCCAACAGCAGCAAGTCAGCACAGGCCAGGCTAACTCCGCTCATCGTCGTGTTATGTGCCTTCGTCGCCGCAGCTCTAGCCGCGGTTCCGGAAGATATGGGACTGGCTGTGATCGCCGCTGTCGCGGTGTTTATTCTCGCGTTCGTCAGTGTGGAAGTGGGAATCTACATCTTGATTTTTTCGATGCTCCTGTCGCCCGAAATCATTATTGGGGACCTGAGTGGCGAGCGCACGACCGCCGGAAGGGGAGTTACGCTCCGGACGGAGGATTTTCTTCTGGTGCTACTGGCTTTTGCTTGGCTCGTCCGAATGGCGGTCAACAAGGAACTGGGATTGGTGCGGTATACTCCGCTCAACAGACCAATTGCCTACTACACTGTGGCCTGTATTTTCGCCACGGGAATGGGCATGATGCTTGGTTATGTGAAAGGCATTACGGGGTTCTTCTTCGTCCTGAAATACGTCGAGTACTTCGTCGTTTTCTTCATGGTAGTCAACAATATACACAGTCGGTCTCAGATCGTGCGATTCACGATTGCCATGTTGCTCACAGCCCTAGTCGTGAGTGTCATCGGCGTTGCCCAGATCCCATCGGGGGAGCGGGTCAGTGCGCCGTTCGAGGGGGAACAAGGAGAACCAAACACCTTCGGTGGATATCTTCTGCTCATGAGTGCCATCGCCACCGGACTGGCCTTCCAAGGAACCAACAGGAAAGCCAATTATCTTCTTGGAGGCTTGGTCGTCTTCCTGGTTTTACCGTTTTTGGCGACGTTGTCACGCGCTTCGTATTTGTCGGCTCCATTCGTCTATTTGACATTTTTTATGCTTCACCCGAAACGCCGCCCCACGATGCTCATTGCATTGTTGGTGATCATCGGGGTAGGAACCGTCGCGATTCCCGATTCGGTGAAGGACCGAGTCATGTATACCTTCGAACAAGCCGAGCATCATGCACAACTGCGTGTGGGCGGAGTCAAGCTGGACACCTCCACCTCTGCCCGACTCGAGAGCTGGCGTTCAAGCTTGTCGGACTTCACGGAGAGCCCGATTTGGGGGTTTGGAGTCACCGGATACAAGTTTATCGACGCACAATACCCGCGTGTTCTGGTAGAGACCGGTCTGTTAGGTCTGAGCATGTTCTTCATTCTTGTCCATGTTTTATTCAAGGAAACCTTGAGAATCTTTCGCGAGTCGGCTGACCCACTCTACAGGGGACTGGCGATGGGGCTCTTGGCGGCCCTGGCTGGTCTCCTGGTTCACGCGCTGGGGTCCAACACGTTTACCATTGTGCGCATTATGGAGCCATTCTGGTTGATCGTCGGCCTCGTGCTCGGCGCCGGCGAGCTGGAAAAGAGAAAGGCCGCTGAGGTCCCGGCTGAACCTGCGGAGTCTGCCCCAGCTTTAGCTCGTTTAGTCTGAAGTCGTCGATGTGTCGTCCAAACAACAAGCTCCGCGTGTTGCATATCATTACTCGACTGGATCGCGGCGGTTCATCAGAGAACACCCTACTGACGGTTGCGGGGCTCGACAAAGAGCGCTACGTCGTGACCTTGGCATCGGGGCCGAGCACGGAAGACATCGGACCCACGCAGGTAAAAGCACAGCACGGCGGGGTCGTATTCCTGCAGGTTCCACATCTGCGCCGCGCCATCTGCCCGCTAGATGATATGGTGGCCATGATGGAACTGTACCGGCTGGTGCGGCAGGGTAGGTACGAAGTGGTACACACACACACCTCGAAGGGGGGCGTCCTCGGGCGAATCGTCGCCCGTCTAGCGGGTGTTCCGATTATTGTCCATACCCCTCACGGACACGTGTTTCATGGATATTACGGCAAGCTGGTTAGCCGATTGTTTATTCGAATCGAACGCTGGGCAGCGGGTTTTACGGACAGGATCATAACATTGACGGAGAGAGGTGCGCGAGACCATGTGGACTACGGCGTCGCTCCCCCGAGCCGATTTACTGTTATCCACAGTGGGGTGGAGTTCCCGGCGCTCGATAGTCCAAGTCGAGAGTCGGGTCGACGCGAGGCGTTGGGGATCGGAAGCTCAGATTTCGTATATGGAACCGTGGGCAGATTGGAACCGATCAAAGGGCACAGCGTGCTGATCGAGGCGTTCGCCAGGGTCGTGCAGGAATTGAGCAACGCGAAATTGCTGATGATAGGGGACGGCGAATTGCGGCAAGAGCTGGAAGGTCTGGCCCGTGGCCTGAACGTTTCGCCACGAGTGATCTTTGCCGGGTGGCGCGAAGATGTAGGCGAGCTCCTGCGTCTTATGGATGTATTCGTATTGCCGTCGCACAATGAAGGCATGGGCAAGGCGTTGGTGGAAGCGATGCACGCCGGACTACCTTCCATTGCGAGCAACGTTGGCGGCATTCCCGAGGTTGTAGAGGATGACAAACAGGGCGTATTGGTCGCTCCAGGATCTTCAGAGAGTCTGGCGCGGGAAATGATTGTGCTCGCCCAGAATTGTGACAAACGTCGAAGACTGGGAGCCGCCGCCTCCGAAAAGGCGCGCCGATTCAGCGAAGTGGAGATGGTAACGAAGATTGAAGAGCTCTACGAAACGCTCGCCAGGGAACGTCTCAATAAATGACCGCGCTGGCATTGATTCGCACGACTTCAAAAAAGATTTTCTTGCCTTTGCTCTTAGCGTGGGTTGACCCGGTGGAAGCCCGAGAAGATTACATACAGTTGCGCTGCGCCATGCATATCCACTCCCTGTTCAGTACCGGAGAAGAATCGATCGAGCAGATTGCCCGGCACGCCGACGAGTTCAATATTGATGTCCTCGTATTTACAGACGATGACGTGCTGGCGGTAGAGTACGGGATTCCATTTTTGCGCGGTTCGTTCAGCTACGAGCGGATCGAGAACGACCTCTTCAATCAGCAAGCTCTCCAGGCGTATCTCGACGAGATAGAACGGGTGGCGAAAATCTATCCCGACATCATCATGGTTCACGGGGTCGAGTCGGCGCCATTTTACTACTGGAACGTGGATCTCAAGCAGTTCACGTGGACGCTGCGACATTGGAACAAACACATAATGGCCATAAATATGCCCAGCGCCGAGGCGTATTTGAGTTTGCCTGTCTTAGGCACCGACAACGTTCGTATCTGGCACTGGACGAGTATTCTTTTACTTTGGCCGTTAGCTGGCCTCGCCCTTGCCATATTGGCGCTCCGACGCAACCCAACATCTGCCCTCTTTATCGGTGGCATATCGATCCTTTTTTTCCTGGAGAATTTTCCCTTTAAGGTTCCATTGATGGACCCATATCAAGGGGATCTGGGAGCCGCTCCGTACCAGTATTACATCGACTATGTCAACGAACAGGGAGGCATGGCGTTCTGGTCCCACCCGGAGGCCGCCACGAGTATTCAACCCGTCGAGATGATGGGTGGGCTTCTCGAGTTCGTAAGCGATTCCCCGGGACATGCTGAGGATCTGGTGAATACAGTCGACTACACGGGGTTCGCGGCCCTGTACGCCGATACCCATACCGCCACGAATCCTGGACGGGAATGGGACCGGATTCTGATGCAATATACCAGTGGTACGCGCGACAGACCCGTCTGGGGCAATGGGGATATCGACTATCACTACGACAGAAAAGGAGTGCAGCTAAAAGACATCCTTTCGATTCTCCTGGTAAACGAAAGGTCGCGGGAGGCCGTGCTCGAGGCATTGGCATCAGGTAGAATGTATGCCGTTCGCGGAGAGCAAGAGCAGATCTCGCTCGAGGACTTTACCGTGGAAAGCGGAGGCATGATAGCGCAGGCGGGCGAGGAGGTGACCAGTACAGGCCGATTCACGGTCCACGTAAAGATTGAAGAGATGCACGGCGAATCTCAAGATGTTCGCGTCCAGCTGATCAAATCAGGTTCAATCGTGGCAGAGGTAGAAGGGCGTACGCCGTTGGATTTTATCCATGTAGACAGCATCGACATCGATGAGATGGAGTATGTCCGCCTGTTGGCGTTCGGCCGAAGTTCGCGCATCACCTCGAATCCGATTTTTGTTCGGGGTGACAGACCTTGATTGCCGCAATTCACCAACCCCAATTCATGCCCTGGCTCGGTTACTTCGATAAGATGGACCAGGCCGATTGCTTCGTGCTACTCGACAACGTCCAGTTCAAGAAGAACGAATGGCAGAATCGCAACAAGATAAGGACCGCCAAGGGGACTCAATGGTTGACCGTACCTGTGAACTACAGGTTCCCTCAGAAGATATCTGAAGTGCATCTGCACGAGGCGGGAAATTGGAAGCGGAAGCATCTTCAGGCACTGCGTACGAACTATTCGACTGCCCCGTTTTGGAGAGATGCGGAATCCTGGTTGACGGCGTTCTACAGCCAGGAGTGGCGGGAATTGACGGCGATCAATCGCGCCTCCATCGACTGGATCAGCGAAATTCTCGATATCGGTACTCCGGTGCGGTGGGCTTCCTCAATGAACCTCCGGACCGATCCCACGGACCGACTGCTGGACATATGCGAAGAGGTTGGTGCGGATACCTATTTGTCTGGGGCCGGTGGGCGGGAATATCTTCAATTAGAACGCTTTTCCGCGGTGGGTGTGGAGGTTATTTTTCAAGAGTACGTGCACCCGGTCTATTCGCAGAACCATGAGGATTTCGAATCGCATCTGTCAGCGATAGATTTGGTGCTGAATTGCGGGCGAAATAGCTCAGAAGTCTTTCGCTCGGGTCGAGCGCTTCAACAGCCACAAGAGTCAGAGGGATGATTCGTCGATGAAGGTACTGGCGATTGGTGCCCATCCGGACGATCTGGAGTACGGATGCGGCGGCACATTGATACGGCATTCAGGATCCGGAGATGAGGTGTATCTCCTCATGGTAACAGATGGCAGTATGGGCGGCGAACCGGACACCCGGGGCATGGAACAGCGGGATGCGGCGAAGATATTGGGCGCCAAGGAAACCTTCTTCTGCGGATATGCGGACACCCGTTTCGAATGCAACCGCGACTCGATCATGAAATTGGAACAGCATATCGATGAGGTACGGCCCGATGTGGTGTACACCCACTGGAGCGATGATACCCATCAGGATCATCGACACATTGCCCAGGCTGTGGTCCCGGCGGCTCGTTCGGTCCCCAATCTTTTGTTCTTCGAGTCGCTTTCATCCAGGCAGTTTCACCCTACTGTGTTCGTCAATATCGGTGACGTAATCAGTCAGAAGCTCGCCTCGCTAGAAGCACACGCTTCCCAGATGCAGAAAACGAATATCGAAGACATGTCAATCTTGGACATCGCTCGATCGACCGCCAATTTTCGCGGAATCCAGGGCCGGGTAACCTACGCTGAAGGATTCGCCGCCGTTCGGTATTTTGTCCAGTTCAGTTGAATCAGGAAGATGAGAAAACATGTCTGAAACGTTGACCGCCATGACCGTGCCAATGAATGATTTGGGTCTGCAGTACCTGCAGATCAAAGGGGAAGTGGACCTAGCTCTAAATGAGGTCATCGAAGAGAATTCGTTCATATTGGGGCCGCGGGTTAAGTCGTTCGAGTCTTCGTATGCTCAGTACCAAGGCGTCGATCACTGTATCGGCGTTAGCAACGGAACCGACGCATTGAAGCTGGCGTTGAGAGCCGGTGGGATCGGTGCGGGTTGCGAGGTGATTACCACGCCGTTCACATTTGGCGCAACGGTCGAAGCGATCATTGACGTCGGCGCCACCACGGTGCTGGTCGATATCGAGGAAGAATATTACACCTTGGACGTCGATCTATTGCAGGCCTCGTTGAGCGCCAAGACCCGGGCCATTATTCCAGTTCATATCTACGGACATCCGGCGGAGCTATTTCCAATCGTGGAGGTAGCCAGGGAACGAGAGTTGCTGGTAATCGAAGACGCCTCACAGGCGCACGGGGCACGGTACCGCGATCAGCTGGTCGGATCCATCGGTGATATGGGATGTTTCAGTTTCTATCCCGGCAAGAATCTGGGGGCGTACGGAGATGCGGGAGGTATCGTCACCCGCGCCGACGACCTGGCTCGAAAGTTGCGTTTGCTGCGCAACCATGGTCAGGACCCCGACGGAAAGTTCAGTTACCTCGAGCCTGGTTACAACCACAGGATGGACGGTTTCCAAGGGGCCGTACTGGACGTCAAATTACCCTACCTGGATGGCTGGAACGAGAGACGTCGCCAGATCGCCGCTCGCTACATCGGCAACCTATCTTCGGTTGAAGAAATTGTCACGCCGGTCGAAGCGGACAACGCGTATCACGTCTATCATCTATTCGTCGTACGTTGCCAACGGCGCGCCGAGTTGGCTAACCACCTCCGGGCGTGTGGCATCCATACCGCTGTGCATTATCCCCTTCCACTGCATCTCACACCGGCCTTTGGCAATTTGGGGTACGGGTCCGGCGATTTCCCGATCAGCGAACGGTGTTGCGAAGAGATTCTCTCGCTTCCCATGTTTCCCGAGCTGCGAGACGAACAGATCGACTACGTCTGCGAAAAGATTTATCAATTCCTGGAATGAGTCACACGGTCCATCATTCACGTCCGACGCTGGGAGCAGAAGAGGCAGAGGCGGCGCGACGAGTCGTTTTGTCGGGGCAACTATCCCAGGGGGATGAGACGCGTGCTTTCGAAGAAGAGGTCGCCGAATTCGTGGGTCGGCGCTACGCGATCGCGGTTTCCTCTGGGACTGCGGCACTACATCTGGCCTTGTCGGTGCTCGAAGCTGGCGGTGATTCCGAAGTAATCTTTCCTAGCTATGTCTGTTCAGCACTGTTGCACGCCACTCGAGCTTCCGGTGCCCGTCCTGTCGTCTGCGATATCGAAGCCAAGACTCCAAACGTCGACGGATGCGACGCGGTGCGTCGTGAAAGCCCGGCCTCTCGCGCCACGATCGTGCCGCATATGTTTGGCTTACCCGCCACCATACCCGAATTTTCGGGAAAGGGCGTGGCGATCGTTGAAGATTGCGCCATGGCTATTGGTGCGACCTCGAAGGGGAGACCGGTTGGTTCGCTCGGAGAAGTATCCATTTGCTCGTTCTTCGCCACTAAGGTGATCTGCAGCGGTGGTGAAGGGGGCATGCTGCTGACCAACGATCAAACGCTGGCTGACCAAGCGCGCGCCGTCCGGGAGTATGATTCACTTCCGGCAGACCAGATTCGTTACAACTACAAGATGACCGATCTAGCGGCCGCGGTGGGTAGGGTCCAGCTGCGTCGATTGCCCGAATTCGTGGCGCGCAGAAGGGAGATTGCCGCGGTATACCATCGACACCTGCGCCAACTTGACCTGCGACTACCGGAAAATGACGAACACATATACTTTCGCTACGTAATTCAAGGGAGGGAGGATGCGAAGGATTTCATTCAGAAAATGGAGCACCGCGGTGTACAGGCGCGGCGCCCGATCTTTCGGCCCTTGCACAACGAGCTGGGTTACTCTGACGACAATTTTCCTGCAACCGCGATTGCGCACCGGCACGGCGTCTCATTGCCCCTGTACCCTTCTCTCAAGCAGGAAGAGATCGAACGTGTTGTCGAAGCGGTCGCACAGGTTACGACAGGCACTCAGTAAATGAACAACAGCGACGTTCCCAGCCTGTTCAACGTAGACAAGATCATCATTCTTCTGGTGGTGATATTCCTGCTAAGTAGTGAAGCGCAGATACTTCTCAACGATTCTGGCTTGCGTTGGGCATATCTCTTGCTGCTGGCTTTCTGTGTTGCATACGTGGGTACGCCAATCCTGATTCTGGTCGCTCATCGTTTCAAGATTCTCGACGTTCCAGGTGACCGCAAGGCGCATCAGGCGTCGACGGCTTTGATGGGAGGGGTGGCGATCTACGGCGCGTTCGCGCTCACGGTGATACGCAATTTCGACTTCAGTCTCGAAATGAAGGGGATTGCTCTCGCGGGTACCTTGATCGCGGCGACCGGTCTGCTAGATGATATCCGCGATTTACCCGCGTCATTGAAACTATTGATCCAGCTCATTGCGGTTGGCATCCTGATCAAATACGGCGTCGTAATCAGCTTTCTGCCTGACGGTTTATGGGGCACCGCCAGCGAATGGGTGTTGACGGCGGTCTGGGTCATTGGGATTACAAATGCAATAAACTTCATGGACGGATTGGACGGACTCGCTACGGGCTCCTGCGCCATAATGATCATCTTTTTCGGTCTCGTCGCCTTGCAAAACGGCCAGACGTTTATGGTCTACCTTTCTATTCCACTCCTCGGAGCATGCCTCGGGTTCCTACCCTATAATTTTCGCATCTGGAAACCAGCACACGTCTTCCTTGGGGATGCGGGAAGTACCTTTCTGGGATTTATGGTCGCGGCGATCGCGGTGATGGGTGACTGGGCGGGGGATCACATGGTCCGTTTGATCGTGCCGATTCTCATTCTTGGCGTCCCGATTTTCGATATGAGTTTCACAACAATCATGCGCGTTAAGAGCGGTCAAGTGCGCACCCTGAGACAGTGGATCGAGTTTACCGGTACCGACCATATCCACCATCGACTTGAAGATCTTCAGATTGGCCGCGTTGGGTCGGTCATCGTGATCTACTTCGTAACCATATGGTTGGGTCTATCGGCAATGGCACTGAAGAACGCGACCGGTCTTATCGCCCTGGCTCAGGTAGCGCAGTCTGTCATTGTATTCCTGTTGCTGAGTTTTTTCATGTTGTTCGTGCGTCGCAAATACGCCGAGATAGCAAAGAGCGCGAGGGAGTCGGAAACTCATCGCGGTTAGTGGACTTCACTTGTCCCCACTCTTGCCTGCCGCCGGTGCCCCTGCGGCGGTTTCTCGCATTCGCTACCCAAAACATCCAATTGAGATATGAACATTCTCGTCGCGGCTGACGTGTTTTCCCATGATTAACCTGGCGGAGGTGCACGTGTCCCGTGGGAAATCGCCCGCGGTTTGGTAAGGAGGGGCCACCGCGTTCTTTCTGGTGCGCCAATGGGACCCTCCCGGCGAAGATGAGACTGTGGATGGAGTGCGTATCATCCGCTTCGGCTCGAGGCAACAGTCCTTGTTGGCCTCCGTTATATCCGGAACCGCATCTGTGCGGCGATTGCGCGAGAGAATCGACCTGATTCACTTTCACCAACCCTTGCCCTTGCTTGCTGTGTTGCTGGGGGTTCGATGTCGAAGGATCCCACAGCTTTACTTTTTTCATTCCCCGTGGGGGAAGGAATTCTTGATCAGGGAAGAGTTCCGCGGTCGTCTCGGAATCGCGTCCCGTGCAAAGGCCGCGATGCGGCGTCGAGGGGCTCGTCGTCAACCGTGCCCGCCTGGTTCTGGTGTTCAGCCAGTTTATGCAAGAGCTCGAGGCGGCGCATTCGCCTGTGCTGGAGAGGTTGATTCAGCTCAACGGTGCGGTTGATATCGATCGATTCCACCCAGACATCTCTGTGGAACGGTCGAGGGAATTTCTCGATTGGCCAGTGGATGCGACGATACTATTGACTGTACGCAATCTGGAACCGCGCATGGGGATTGAGAATCTTCTGAATGCCGTCGCGAGTCTGGGGGGTGAGGAGTTGATCCTGTATGTTGTGGGGCGAGGATCGATGCGAGAGGAGCTTGAAAACCTCGCTCGGGCCCGGGGAATCTCTGCAAGAACCCGTTTCCTGGGTTACGTTCCCGACGACGGGCTTCCGGTCATGTACCGCGCTGCAGATCTCTCGTGTTGCCAACGCGAGCGCTGGAAGGATTCGGACTGGGAACCGTTGAAGCCCTTGCTTGCGGTTGCCCCGTGGTCGGTACGCCGATCGGCGCAACTCCCGAGATTCTCGGAGGGTTGGAGCCGCGTTGGCTGGCGGCAGGAGCCGAGCCTGAGGATTTGGTTGAAGCGCTGCAGAGTTTTCTGAATCTGCGATATCAATGGCCGGCCTTGCGTTCCAGATGTGGTTGATCGGGTGGAGAGCGAGTCGAAAGCCCTGATTGTCAGTGAGCAGGTTTGAATGAACGCATTGATAGCTTGCTTTTTGGTCCAAGGTCACATTCGAAACCGCTGAAAGAGTTCATTCACGTGGTGCACTGGCTTCGACGCGCTTTCATCGTCCATAGTGATCGCCGCCCGCGCTTCAAGACCCGGACTGTTCGGGACTCTGATCCTGTTTTTACTGTAGATTTATTGATCAAGGTCATAGGAGGCCTTGGTGGCGAGCTGTACGGAGGGAGGCGCAACCTGGCGCAGAAGCAGTGCGATTGAACCTCGAAGAATTCAGGCGCCCGATTGGAAGTCGCGATAACCCATACGCAAGCCACGAAGACCTTCGGCCAGGATCCGACGGTCTCGATTCGCGATGGCTGTCAACAGCAGTTTGGCCACGCGCTCGGTGAGGAATATCGGCAGCCAGATCCGCGGCAGATTTTTCAATGCGTACAGGAGGTAATTGTGTCCGTACCAGTAGAAGTAGTTACGTAGGTTCGGCGGCCGGCATCCTCCACTCACGAGTCGGAGATGGGTCACGACAGCCTGCGGACAGAATCGCATCCGGTACCCGAGCTGACGGATTCGGGCCGTCGTATCCGCATCCTCGAAAACGGAAGTGCCTCCGTAGCGTTTATCGAAACCTCCTATTTGCCTTAGCAGGTCACGTCGAAACGACATGTTGCACCCCCGCGCGTGCTCCACATCCGCTTCCCTAATCCCGTGGAAGTTTCTCTTGAGTCGGCCGTCGATCGTGCGCACCCTTCCGATATGGTTGGATTTCGGAAATCTCCTTGGATGGGTCCCCGGATCGATTATGCGTCCAGATATTCCGCCAATCGTTTCGTCCCGATACGCGTCCAGGTGTGCGGTCAGAAATTCCGGCCCCGGAATTACATCATCGTCGACAAAAGCGACGATATCACCGGCGGCTTTTTCGATTCCCACGTTGCGGGCGTTAGGCAACCCCTTTTCGGCTACATGGTGGTAGGAAAGGCAGTCATTCGCCCCGGCCAATTCCACAAGCGATTGTGACTTCTCGTCGCTCTGGTCCACGACGAGAATTTCCCACTGGGAGTGCCTCAACTCG
The DNA here is from genome assembly GCA_965217095.1 of Candidatus Latescibacterota bacterium. Classification (GTDB taxonomy): domain Bacteria; phylum Latescibacterota; class UBA2968; order UBA8231; family UBA8231; genus CAYNZV01. The sequence goes on along the minus strand of OZ244235.1, from coordinate 1,457,361 downwards.
AGGAATAATTGCACCGTTCCCAGGAGGAAATCAGCTCGATTCAGGGAAGGTATTACAAGGCTGCCGCTAACCGTCACCGTTTCCTCTGTTGCAGGAGGACCGTTTCGAGCTCTCGACTTCGAGACAACCACGAGTGTTCGTCTCGCCTAAGCCATCCGCTTGACGATGCCGGTAGGCAGCGGATATCGGCGGCACAGGCTCTTGGCAGATGACCATCCGACGGGGCATAGGTGGCAACGTGATGACCCAGGCGAACCAGATTTACCGCCTGTTCTATGAGATGAATGGTGCAGCACTTGAACTGCGGCAGGTCGTCGGACGTCAGCATCGCGGTTGGAAGTGCCATTCCCTGGCAACGAAAAAACCTTACCCCAGGCGGCGCTATGACTCCAGATACTTGGAGACCAAGTTGACGATCTCTTCAGGAGACGAGGGTTTCGGCAGGAAGTCGGTGAAGCCGGAACCCTGAACCATATCGGCCTCGACATAACCCGAGGTTGCCAGCACAGGCAGTTCGGGCTTCAAGTTGCGTAAGTGTGTGAGCAGCGTGAAGCCATCCATCTCGGGCATTTTTATGTCAGTGATGACCAGGTCCACGGTCTGGGACTGCAGAAATTCCAGGGCTTCCTTGCCGTTTTCGGCCGTCATCACTTCGAAAGACCTCAGGGAAATTTTGAACAAGCTACAAATAGCGGGATCGTCGTCCACCACGAGGACACGAGGCGAGCCGCCGGACAGCTTCTTATTGATCGCGGCCTCCAGGTCGGGGCCGGAGATGCCGCGATCGGCGAGAATCCCGGTGACAACGGTCAGTTTCTGTTGCAACTCCTTGATCTGATGTTCCCGCGAACTCTTGTCGGCGACGTGGTTGCGCATACGAACATTCTCTTGCATGAGTCGGGAAGCGAGTATCTGTATCACGTTCTGCAAAATGGCCGATTTTAGCTCGGGTTCGCCGTCGAGCATCTGTTGAAAGATGCCCTTCTTGATGGTCAAGAGGGTGCCTGGCTGTGCCACCGCGATGGTTGCCGAATGCGCTTGCCCCGCGATCACCGACAGCTCACCCACCGTTGCTACGGCATTGATGGTCGCCACCCGCATGCCTTCGCCGTTCAGGATGGCGAGTTCGCCGGCGGTGAGAAGAAACATCTCGTCCTTCGGTGTGCCATTGACACAGATCTTCTCTCCTACAGTGACGTTTCTTCCTTCCGCGACGGCGATGATTCTGCCAACCTGGGTGGCCGCGAGGCCTTGAAACAGGGGTAGCTTTGATAGCGCCGCGAGCAGGTCTGGGATCGGCTCATCCGCCATTTGGCATCTCCAACGTTGGGACTTTTCAGAATTGTCCGATAAAATAAAGGTATAAACTGTGCTCGCCGACAACAGCGGCGCCAGCACAGTACTTGATATTTCAAAATACTACTTGACACCAACTTGCCACTGGCGTATCCTATTGGCTGCCTTTTCCGGCTAGTAGGTGAATAGTACTTATTTCGACGGTTCTGGTGCCTATGCTGTTCGAGAACATTTCAGGTCGAAACGACCCGACAGAGACGGAACACAAAAAGACCGAGGCGGTCGAGGCCGAAGACGGTTCCGACGGCCCGCTGTTCTCAATGATTCCCGGTATGTCGGAGTCGGATCGGCCGTCCCTTACTCTCAGTAACACACCCGCTGCCGTAGGAGGCTCCGACCGCCAACGGGTTTTAGCCCGCTCGAGCGCTTCCCGCGTCCCTGTCGATCTACAGCGCGTGTGGCGGGAACATTCCGATCGACTCCATGCTCTCGGCATCCGTGTCGACGAAAATACTCCGCTGGCTATTCGCAATGAAACGGACGGCGGCGTTGCACTCTGGATTCCGGCCGGAGGATTCCAGATGGGATCGAATCGGGGAAAACTCAACGAGCGTCCGATACACATGGTCCATTTGGATGGGTATTACATGGACCGCTGTCCCATCACCAACGCCCAGTTCCAGTTGTTCCTCGATGCGACTTCTTACGCCGGCAGCACTGTGCCGCCGGCGCAAGAACAGCCCGATCATCCTGTGGTAAACATCAGTTGGGACGATGCCAAGGCGTATTCTCAGTGGGCTAACAAGCGACTGCCCAGCGAGGCGGAATGGGAGAAGGCAGCGGCTGGTTTGGTGGGCGGTATCTATCCCTGGGGCGATCAATTCGAGGCGCGAAAGGCGAGCGTGCTTGGAAACGGTTTCCGCGGCGCGGCTCCCGTCGGGAATCTTCCCGATGCTAGTAGTCCGTTCGGGCTTCTCGATATGGCGGGTAACGTCTGGGAATGGGTCCACGATTGTTACGCGGACCGATATTACGGAAGCAGCCCCTCAGCCAATCCTCGTGGGCCAGTAGATGGATCAGAGCGGGTCTTGAGGGGTGGTGCCTGGGTTTGTCACGCCAACTATCTTCGGTGTTCCTATCGCGAGCATCAAACTCCGCAGCACCGCAGCCGCTTCATCGGCGTGCGCTGCGCTCAGTAAGGCGACTCTCGCTGATCGCCGGATCGGCGATGTGCAACATCGGTTCGTCGATCAGATCGACCGTGTGGGGTGCCTTCAGTAACTTTCCCTCAGAATCCAACAAGACCTCGATTAGCGGTCTGGCGGGCTGGAGCCGGTTGGCGCCGATAACTCTACCGACTGTGCGGTTGTTCAGTTGGACCAGGCTGCCGAGGGGGAATATCGACACGATGTTTATCAGCGCCTTCACCAGGGCCGGGTCGAACAACGAATTTCGGACGTCGATAATCTCTGTGAGCGCGTTGTAGGTGATGGGAGCCTCGCGATCCGGGCGCGGGTGGGACATCGCTTCGTAGGTGTCCGCCAGTCCAATGATCTGTGCGAATTCGTGAATATCGTCGCCGCTAAGACCTTCAGGATAGCCGCTGCCGTCCTGGCGCTCGTGAACTTGCGCGACAATGTCTCCGATCCACGCAAACTGCTCTCCGAACGATACCATCATCGCCCTCGACTCAAAGGGGTGACGGCGCAGGATCCCTAGCTGTTCAGGGGTCAGCTTGCGGCTGCTCAAGATCTCATCGGGAACCGTCGTCATGCCCAGATCGTGAACGAGAGAACAGAGGCCAAGGGCCAGGGTTTGGCGCTCTTCGAACTTCAACTGAAGCCCTACCCGCAGGCTCAATACGGCGACGTTCGACGCCCTTACCGGCAAGGTCTGTTCCAATTCTCGCTGGCGAATCGACTCGGTGAGGAGGTCGTCGTTGACCTGCAGAGACCCTAAACACTGATTCAAAACCCCAAACACGCCGGCATGGTCCAACGGTTCATTCCTGACCGCTACCTCGAAGATCGACTCGGTAACAGACACCAGGTTCGCGTACAGGTCCGCGGCGGCAGCCAGCTCTATAGAGGTTGGGACGTGGACCCCTTCGACACCGGGAGCCACAGGGGCGGGTTCGATAGCGGGTTCTGGTTTTGCGGCTGCGTCTTGGTCCGGAGCCGAGGTCGGCACGGCGTCGGGCAATATGTTGTCCCCGTCCACCTGTCGCACGGCGCTTGCGAAGCTGATTCGTTCAGGCTCTTCCACAGACTGCTCTTGCGCGGCGATAACCTCGTCGCGCGACGGGGGCGGTCCGTCGGATCGTGCCTGCCGTGCCGTTCGCACCATCTGCCGGCCCCTAAACACGGCTCTCCTCCTCGTTCAGAATAAGCCGGTAGACTAGATCTTCCTCCACCGATTCTACCTTGCGGCTGAATGCGATGACCAGGCAAATGTCGCAGATCTGATTGATTCTTCGTGGTATGCCGCCACTGTACTGGGCGATCAACTCGATAGCCGCGGGGGCAAATATCGGCTCCTTTCTCCCCGCCACGGTGAGCCGATGTTCGACGTATTGGTCAACTTCCTGGCGAGCGAAGGGACGCAGGACCGCGCGAGCCGACAGCCGTTCATCTAGCTGAGGATGTTCTGTGACCTGTTGCGCGAGTTCGGGTTGGCCGACCAGAACCAGAGTGAGCAGGAAGGCATCGTTCAGCTGGAAGTTCAACAGCAATCGCAGTTGCTCGAACATCTCGTGATTCTCCAGAAGCTGACCTTCGTCGATGATGATGGCGGTCTCTTTCCTGCCGAAAAATTGTCGTAGAGAAAGCCGCTCAGCCGATGGAGAACCTGGGCATGATCATCGCCGACCTCATTCTCTCCCAGTTGATAAAGGATTTCCCGAAGGAAATCGAGAGGTTCTTTGTACGGGCTGGTTATGAGAGCGAATTCCGCGTTGTTGGCATCGAGGTCTTGAATGAGCGCCCGAGTGATAAGGGTTTTACCGCAACCGGAATCGCCGGTGAGCATGATAGCTCCGCTATTGCTTTTCAAGGCATACAACAACCGCGCGTAAATCTCCGTGGTCTCCGTGCTCCTGTAGAAAAAGGCAGGATCCGGCGTATTATCGAACGGGCGTTGGTCGAGCCCCCAGTATTCCCGGTACACGCGGGTTCTCAGATGTTCGGATAGGTGTGCATGATATACATAACTAGGATAAGAATAAGCAATTTAGGGGGATTCTGTCAAAGAGGCCACGAGCGGGCTCTCCCCCGCGGACCTCCAACTTCAAGCTCGTTGACGGTCCAGGTTGTTCGGGTTCCGTGCTCTGGATCGCCTCGCCAGGTCGAGGGAGATGTTGGCGCCGCTCCCGACCTCGGTGCTCGTCGCCCTTGCACACACTCCGACCCCGATCGAGGTCTGCGGAACCTGGAGCGTTTGATTGAGGTTAGCGGGTCGAATGCCCTCTATTCGCGCCTAGAGTCCGAGCCCGAAATGGGCTCCAGTTGGCGACCGTTCTCTCCTCAGCCAGTTTCTGGCCGACATACTGGTGCGCAACCCAGAGTATCTAACCTGGTTGTTCGGAGAAGCAATCTGTCCGAGTCGGGATTGGAGGACGCGTCGACATCGAGTTTCTCGCCCAAGTTTTCGCCTTGAAAGGCGAGGGAAAGCTAGCCGGATTCCAGCGAACCAACACGCCCGGGGCGTTGGCTCGGGCCGTCGAATTGGAGTACATTGAAAAACTTGATTTGACCCACCTGCCGGAGGCATATCGCCTGCTGCGTGGGGTCCGAAAAGGCAAATCGTCTGATGGGCAGTTCAACTCCCGGGGAGTTGCCTGTAAACGGGGATAGGCAGGTGATAGCGCGAATTCTCGGCTTGTCCGATAGCAGAAGGTTGGCAACAGCAGTAAATGATTCCATGACCCGAACCAGATCGAAGTGTCCATGGCCAAGTTTCTAGGTGGCAGGAAGAAATGAGCGCAGCTACTTCCACCGTTGCCCGGCTTGCGCAGCTAATCATGGGCCTGCTCTTCGTCGTTGCGGGCTCGATCAAGATCTGGGAGCCGTTGCTTTTCTTCTGGGAAGCAATGCCGTTCGTTCTGGTACTTGGAGTCGAACGCGAGATGGCCCCGATCGGCGCGCGTATTGCGCTAGTCTTCGGTCCCCTGGAATTCATATTAGGCGTTGCACTCGTCCTCAACTGGCGACCGCGCTTCGCGCTTCCGGCGTCGGCAGTCCTGCTGTGTTTATTCACGGCGCTCATGACTTACGCGTGGAGAATCGGCGCAACCGCGGATTGCGGGTGTTTCGGCTCGCTGGTGAATCGCAGCCCCGGCGAAGCCGCTGTCGAAGACCTAGCCATGCTGGCTCTTGTGCTCGTCGCCTGGTGGGGAGGCCGGCCCTTCAACACCCACCCGTCGGGGGTGTCTTCGAAGCTTCTTGCCGCCGGCGCGATTGCGGCGATCGGGATATTCGCCTTTAGGTACTTTCCGGAAGCCGACCGCGCCGTGAATTCAGACCTCCAAGTTGGAGTCGATTTGAACGGCCTATCACTGGAAGGCGTCGATCTCGACATTGCCGAAGGCAGGCTTGTCATAGCCCTATTCAGCCCTACGTGCGGTCGCTGTCAAAAGGAGGTCCCGAAGTTAAACGAGTTTCAGGAGGTTGCAGATCTGCCGTCGGTTCTCGCGTTGACCAGTTTCCCCACCGAATCCAAGGCGCTCTCCAAGTTCAAGGAACACCTGCGGCCAAACTACAAGATCGCCACCATCTCGCTCACCGATTTCCGTCGTCTCACCTACAAACACGGTTATCCTAGATTAGCGTATGTCGACGAGGGTGTGGTGCGGGCGGTCTGGGAGTACTTCCAGCTTCCGGACGTGGTCGAGTTGCGCCGGACAGTGCTCAGTAGTCAGCCGTCACACGACGGGTAGGTGACCTTGGAAAACGAGTGTCGCCAGAGAATCGACTACCGGGTTTTGATTTCCGAGCTCGATAATCAGGTCGAGCAACTGATATCAACGCAGGTCATGGATCGCAGTCGACCGGACGTGGGCGGATTCGTGAGCGACGACGGACTGGCCGGAGGATCCGGCGTAGGCTCCGCAACCCTTTTCGGGTACGCCTACTTGCTGCCCGAGTCTAGATTCTTCCAGGATGCAGAGCTACGCAGTCGGATCGACGCCGCGACTCGATTCGCCCAGGTCGCTCGACGCACCTCCGGTCGTTTCGATCTGGTCACTACAAATTTCGATTCGGCCCCCGATACGGCCTTCGTCGTGCAGGCCATTGCGCCTTTGGTAAAGGCAGCCCGGTGCAGCGATGGGGTTCGAGATGCGGCCGAGCTTGCCGAGACCATCGGCGAGATCATTCGAATCTCGGTACCGGGCATCGTCTCGGGGGGGTTCCACACGCCCAATCACCGATGGGTGATTCTGTCTGCTCTTGCCCAGGCGCGCGAGCTTTTCCCTGATCTGGATGTTGAATCACCGATACAGGCGTATCTCGATGAGGGGATCGATATCAACGAGGATGGCGAGTACACCGAGCGCAGTGCCGGGGTGTACAACGCCATATGCAATCGGTCGTTGCGCCTGGCGGCAGGTTGCCTAGGCGATCACGATCTGCTCATTCCGGTACGGAAAAACCTCGACCTCTCCTATCATCTTTTGCACGGAGACGGCACCATTGTCACCTCCCTTTCGTCGCGCCAGGACCGCGGAAGCCGCGTAGTTCCCACAGGCCTCATAGACTCCTACTACTACATGGGCCGCATGGACGGTAACGGCTTCTACGCCGCCGTTGCCGACTGGCTGTGGGAGAAAGGTGGCGGTGGCTTACCGTGGGCGCTGCATCCGTTCGTCGAACATCCCGAGTGGCGCTCTACTGATATCGAGAGGGACGAACTGCCTGGGAAGTTCACCAGGGTGTATGCTCGGTCTGGGTTGTGGCGCCATCGCAATGGCCGCTTGAGCGCGAGCGTTGCTGCGAACATCACGCGGCCGCTCGACATTGCTTTCGGATCCATCGAATCCATGGCTGTCAAGATCTCTTCCACCTACTTTGCGACGGGCCAATTTCGCGGCGAGCAGTTCCGGGTGGTCAACGGCCGGGTTCGCCTGTGCCACAAGGGCCGCAACGCTATCTACTCGGAACGCATGTATGACCGGCCGGTCTACTGGCTACCTGTCGGCCGCGAAGTGAAAGCCGAGGATTGGCGGGAGGTTCGCAAGAGCCGTCCGACCTACGAGCTCGATCCCTTGGAGCTTCAGCTTGAAACGGTCCCGGTGACCGGCGGCTTCGACCTGCATATCGTCAACACAAGGGGAGTTGACGGTGTCCCGTTTCAGTTGGAATGCTTGTTTTCGCCGGATGGCGTGTTGGAGCTGGATAGCGGGTTGCTGCGGGCGGAACGCGGGGGCACCGCGTTTCTGAAAGCTGGCTTTGCCACTTACCGGGTCGGAAGTGAAGCTATCTCCGTCGGACCTGGAAATCTCCAACATCGTATGTGGAACATGCGAAACAGCGAGCCGGAGCCTGAGTGTTTCCGCCTGTTGATCGCGCTGATGACTCCCGTCGATTGGACGTTGGAGATACGCTGCTTCAGTCCAGCTGCCGCCGCGCTCTAGCTCCCGGCCATAATAGGCATGAACTTTGAATCGCCGCCCATATTCGAATCCTATTCCAGCACGCTGCAAACCCAGTCGTACAGGTTCGAGGGATGCCGGGGAGAGGTTGAGGCCTCCACCCCCCAGGAGGTCTCCTCGGCTATAGAGGCGGTGGAGGTAGCCGTCGCCTCCGGACTCCATGCGGCAGGGTATATCAGCTATGGTGCCGCACCCGGTATCGATCCGGTACTGAGCGCCCGGCAGGACGCGAGCTTTCCCTTATTGTGTTTCGGGCTCTTCGAACGAAGGCAACCGTGTGTTCCGGGAGAGCAGGTTGCTGCCGGTCGATATTCGATCTCGCAATGGAAACCGTCCATCGCAGAGTCGGCTTACGCCGAAGTGGTGGGCAAGATTCACGAATACATCGCGGCCGGCGATACCTACCAGGTCAATTACACCTTTAAGATGATGGCGGATTTCGATGGGGACGCTCGCGCCCTCTACCAGGATCTGTGCAGATCCCAGGGAGCAGCTTTTTGCGCCTACCTCGACTGCGGACGCCACCAGATTCTCTCGGTATCTCCCGAGTTGTTCTTCAGCTTGACAAATGGCGTCTTAACGACCCGTCCCATGAAAGGAACGAAACCCCGGGGTAGGTGGCTGGCCGAAGATCGAAGGTTGGCGCGCGAACTGCACGATTCTGCGAAAGACCGGGCAGAGAACCTGATGATCGTAGATCTGCTGCGAAACGATCTCGGCAGAATTTCTGCGACCGGATCGGTGGCGGTTGCGGATATGTGGGAGGTGGAGCGGTACGAGACCGTTTTCCAGCTCACATCGACGATTAGGTCGAACATGCGGCAAGGCACGTCGTTGCGCGAGCTTTTTTCCGCGCTGTTCCCATGCGGATCGGTGACTGGTGCGCCGAAGGTGAGAACGATGCAGATCATCGCTGAGCTCGAGTCGCAGCCCAGAGGCCTGTACACCGGTGCCATCGGGTTTCTGTCGCCGTCCGGAAACGCCCAATTCAACGTCGCCATCCGCACCGTGTGTATCGATCGCGACAAGAAGCAGGCTTCGTTCGGAGTGGGTGGAGGAATTACCCATGACTCGGAGGGGAGTCAGGAGTTCCAGGAATGCGCGGTCAAGTCGCGGGTTCTGGACGCGAAACGGCCCAAATTCTCCTTGCTGGAGACGATGTTGTACGAGCCGGAATCGGGGTATTTTCTGCTCGATCGACATCTGCAGCGACTGGACGACTCTGCCCATTTCCTTGGGATCAAGTGCGATAAGGCAGCGGTGAACGAGCGTCTGCGAAGGGAAGCCCAGGAATTTCATGGTCGATGTCGCATTCGCCTGCTGTTGAAGGCCTCGGGCGCGCTCGAACTACAGAGCGCCCCGCTGGACGACGGATGTGAGCCGGTCCGCGCCCGATTGGCCACGAGAGCGGTCGACGAAGCGGATCTGTTTCTGTTTCACAAGACCACGCATCGAAAGCCCTACGAAACCCGGCTTGCCGATCATCCTGGCTATTCGGAAGTGTTGTTGTGGAACTCCAGCGGGGAGGTTACTGAATTCTGTACCGGTAACCTGGTCGCGGAGTTGGATGGCGAAGCCTGGACGCCGCCGGTGGAATGCGGGCTGCTGGGCGGTACGTTTAGAGCGCACTTACTGGAATTGGGAGCCATTCGGGAAAGGGTGCTTAGTCGGGAGGAAATCGAGCGGGCAACAGCGATACACCTCATCAATTCGGTGAGGAAGTGGGTCGAGGTAAAATTCTGCAACTAACAGCGAGGAGTCTGATCGACTGGACGATCCTGACGCGGTGTTTACTTTCTGCCGGGCAACGTTGAGGCTGCGGCGGAGAATTTGTCTTTGAGCATTATGGGGAGGGGCGCAGACGTACTCGTCATCGGGGGCGGTGTAATTGGCGTCTGCGCGGCGTAATACCTCGCACAGTCGGGTCGATCGGTCACGTTGGTTGAACGCGACGAGATATGCGCGGGGGCTTCCTACGGCAACGCCGGTCTGCTCGTTCCCAGTCATGCGGTGCCGTTGGCGGCGCCCGGGGTTGTGTCGAAGGGCATCAAATGGATGTTCAATTCCGCAAGCCCATTCTACATCAAACCCCGCCTCGACTTGAATCTACTTTCCTGGTTATGGAAGTTTCGGGGCGCCTGCACGAAGGGGCATGTGCGCCGCGCCGCGCCGTTGATTCGCGATCTCAGTCTCGCCAGCCTGGACCTCTACGACGAACTCGCAGTGCTCGATGGCCTTGAATTCGGATTTCGTCGCAAGGGGCTGCTGGCCCTTTGCAATTCAAACGAAGGGCTGGACGAGTTAGGGAAGGAGGTTGAGGTATTGCGGGGGATCGACCTCGACGCAGAGCTGCTGACGCCCGCAGAAGCGGCTGAGCGCGAACCAGATGTCCAATTGGATATCGTCGGCGCTGCCTACTATGCACAGGACGCCCATCTGACTCCGGATCTTTTCGTCAAAGGCCTGGCTGAACATTTGGCAGCAAACGGCATGGAGGTGGTTTCTCATGCCGAAGTAATCGACGTGGCTGTAGAACATGGCCACGTGAACACGGTCTGCACGACGCGGGGCGACTTCGCTCCCCGCGAAGTCGTGCTCTCGGCTGGTTCCTGGTCGCCCGAGATCGGACGTCGATTGGGTCTGAGGTTACCGATACAACCGGCGAAGGGGTATCACGTCACATTCAAGAAGCCGGCGGTTGGTCCCAGCACGCCGATGATCTTGTGTGAAGCCAAGGTAGGCGTGGGTCCCATGGTCGGTAAACTCCGTTTTGCCGGAACCCTCGAACTGGGCGGTCTCGATATGGGCATCAACAGACGCCGCGTGAATGCGATTCTAGGGGCGATACCGACCTATTTGCCCCAGCTAGACCCGAACGAAATGGAACTCATGGAGATCTGGCGCGGCTTGCGACCTTGCTCGCCCGACGGTCTGCCTTTTATCGGACGCCCGTGCAACCTGGTGAATCTGGTTGTAGCTGCGGGGCATGCAACGATTGGGGTCTCTCTGGGCCCCATCACCGGGAAGCTGGTTGCGGAGATCATCGAGGGAACCGATCCCTCGATCGATCTCTCGGCTCTCGCCGTCGACCGCTTCAACTGATCCAACCGGTCGAGCTGTACGACCGCGGCGAAAGGAAACAGGCTCGTGGAGACCGCATTTTCGGTTTGATGGTCGAGGAGATCGTCTACAAGCATGCCGAGTAAACCTGGAGGCAACCCGTACGCAGACCCAGCTCTGGCCGAGTGGATGGGCGGTTTCGAGGGGATGTACGAGTGGCCCCACCCAGTCGAATCTGCACGAGAAAAGGAAGCCAGGGCGGCCTGGCAAAATAGGTTATACGAACTTTTCAGTGCGGCAGGGCTGTTTCTTCCTGGACTCTTGCTCGCCCTGGCGGTCGCATTTACGGGCCGCGAGTTGTCTTCCTGGCTCGGTCAACTGATTTGGTCCGTTGAGAGGTCTCCGATCAGTGCCGTACTCGTGACAATTCTCATTGGGTTCGCGGTTCGCAATGTGATCGGTTTGCCCGAGGTCTACGAGAAGGGAATCGGCCTCTGCGTAAAGCGATTGTTGCGTTTGGGCATCATGTTGCTGGGTTTGCGATTGAGTTTGTCAACCGCAGGTATGGTGGGATTACATGTGTTGCCTATTGTTCTGGTCTGCATTGTCGCGGCGCTGGTCCTGGTCCACCAGCTCACTCGTTTCTTGGGGTTGCCCAAACGACTGGGTAGTTTGATAGCCGTCGGGACCGGCATCTGCGGAGTGAGCGCTGTCATCGCGACGGGTCCCATCATCAAAGCCGAAAAAGATGAAGTGTCATATGCCGTTGCGTGCGTAACGATTTTTGGTATGGTCGGTCTCGTCGCTTATCCCTTTGCGGCGCACTGGATGTTCGGTGCGGACCCGGTACGCGTGGGCCAGTTTCTGGGAACGGCCATCCACGATACGGCCCAGGTCGCAGGGGCCGGATTGTTGTATAGCCAGCGGTTTGGCGCGCCGGAGGCATTAGAGACTGCCGCAGTTACCAAGTTGGTGAGAAATCTGTTTATGATAGGCGTGATACCGCTCATGGCCTTACTCTATCGGCGGGACTCCCAGCAGGATACTGTCCGGCCGAGCTGGTACGAGTTCGTTCCTCTCTTCGTGGTGGGGTTCGTAGCGATGGCTACCGTGCGGTCGCTTGGCGATCTTTACCTACCGGGCCTCGCGGCGGAGAGCTGGAACTCCACGTTATCCTGGGCGAGCCGCGCTTCAAGCTGGCTGCTCGTGATAGCGATGGCTGGGGTGGGTCTGGGAACGAGTATCTCCAAGCTTAGTGGCCTCGGTCTGCGTCCCATGAGTGTCGGATTCGTAGCGGCCGCACTGGTTGGCGGACTCAGTGCTGTTCTGGTAAAGCTGCTGGCCGCGAGCTGATCAAGCTCACCGAAGGCTTGGCAGAGGCGCATCGAATGACCCGGCATCCGAAAGAAAACTAGAAAGCAAGATGGGACACGATTCCTTGCTTGAGACGTATGCATCTCAACGTTCGCAAAGCATGGATCTCTACGCGCGGGCCCGCGACTGCCTGGCGGGTGGCGTTGGACATGACATGCGTCACAGCCTGCCCTGTCCCAGCTACATCGCCAAAGCGAGCGGCGCTATGATGTGGGACGTCGATGGAAATGAGTACATCGATTACGGTATGGGTAACGGAGCCCTGCTGCTGGGGCATGCACCACCAGAGATCCTGGATGTCGTAGCAATGGCGCTGAAGAATGGCTACCACTATGGGCAGGATCATCCTCTGCAGGTGGAATGGGCCGGATTGATCCAGGAAATGATGCCCAGTGCCGACGCCATCCGTTTCGTCAATTCCGGCACCGAGGGTACGATGCTGGCGATCCGGCTGGCGCGAGCGTTCACCGGCAAGGAAAAACTGCTGCGACTGGAGGGGCACTTCAACGGTTGGCATGACGACGTAGGGCGGGGCGCTTCTCCTCCATTCCAGGAATCTGCTTCCATGGGCATACCGGTTACCAAGATCGATTCAAACCTAGTCTCACCGGCGGAGTTGAACCGAATCGAAGAAACCCTGAGGCGCGATCGAGGAATCGCTGCGGTCTTGCTCGAACCCTCTGGTGGCTCCTGGGGCACGGTGCCGTTGACCGTCGAGTTCAACCGTGATCTACGGGCCCTTACCGAGACTTTGGGGGTCCCCCTAATCTACGATGAGGTCGTTACCGGTTTTCGCTATAGTTCCGGTGGATATCAAAAGTATGCGGGAGTAACCCCGGACCTTACGGTCATGGGCAAGATCGTCGCGGGTGGCATGCCTGGAGGGGTCGTGGCGGGTAGGAAGGAGATTATGAATCTCTTCGATTTTACCGGAGATCCAGGTCACGACCGTTACGGGAGGGTGTGGCATCTGGGGACCTTCAACGCCAACCCGCTTTCTGCAGCAGCCGGCATCGCCACTCTGCGGATCGCCAGGTCGGGCGAGGTTCAGGAACGGGCGAATCGCATGGCGGAACGGCTGCGGTTGGGCATGGAAGAGGAGATGAACCGACGTAATATCGCAGGATACGTGTATGGCGAAAGTTCTCTCTTCCACGTTTTCATGGAAGCCATACCTGGCTCAGGCGCCGGGCATCGCCGCGATCTGCAGACCGAAGACGCGCTGACACTCAAGAGCATTCCAAAACATCTCGTAACCGCCTTCCAGAAGAATCTTCAGGTACGGGGCGTCGATCTGCTCTCCTACACCGGTGGAGTCACCTCCTCCGCACACGAACCACAGCATATCGACAAAACCGTGGAAGTATTCGGCGAGACCCTGGACGCCCTCGTGGAGAACGATCTACTGGCGCGCCTGGCTTGACTATAGGAGGCAGCCAGGCGGGTTTTCGCTAGGCATTGCTTAGCAGAAAGAAATCTACGAATGGATATCGGAACACCTTTGACTCGGTTCATCATCGAAGAGCAGCGCAATTTTCCGGAGGCGACTGGAGGGTTCACCAGACTCCTGGTGGAGCTTACGGTGGCGGGGAAGATTATCTCCCGCGAGGTGAACAAGGCCGGTTTGGCACAGGTAATGGGGTTAACCGGAAGAAAGAATGTTCATGGTGAAGAAGTTCAAAAGATGGATGAATTCGCCAACGCTACCATTATACGCAGCATAGAGCACCTGGGAATCCTGGCGGCGGTAGCGTCGGAGGAGATGGAGGATATCCATATTGTCCCTGCAGTCAACGGGGGCGAGTACGTCCTGGTATTCGATCCGTTGGATGGCTCCTCGAACATCGACGTGAACGTTGGAATCGGAACGATTTTCTCCATTTTTCGCAGGAGGGAAGGCGCTTCTCAGGCGCTGGAAGCGGATTTCTTGCAAATGGGAAGGGAACAGGTGTGCGCCGGTTACATGTTATACGGCTCCAGCACGATGTTGGTGTACACAACCGGCAAAGGCGTGCACGGGTTCACCTTCGATCCTACGATCGGCGAGTTCCTTCTCTCTCACGAAAACATCAAGATACCCGAACGCGGCTCCATCTACAGCGTAAACGAGGCCAACAGCACGGTTTGGGAGGAGGGAATGCGGCGCTACGTCGAGAGCCTCAAGAGGTCGGAGTCGGGCGGCAACTCTTACAAGGCAAGGTATGTGGGATCGCTCGTAGCCGATTTTCACCGGAATCTGCTGAAGGGAGGGGTTTTCCTCTATCCTGCAGATGCCGGAACAGGTAAGGGAAAGCTGCGGTTGTTGTACGAAGCGGCACCGTTGGCACTTGTGGTCCGCCACGCAGGGGGGTTGGCTTCAACCGGCAGGGAGCCGATCCTCGATATACAACCGACGGACATACACCAGACGGTACCTCTGATCATCGGCAGCAAGCTGGATGTCGAAGATGCGGAGTCGTACTTGAAGAAAGGGTAATCCATGCGATTGGTCGACAAAATAGCCGTTGTCACGGGCGGTGGAGGGGGAATCGGCCAGGGTATTTGTGCCTGCCTGGCTCGCGAAGGGGCCGATATCGTCGTCTGTGACCTCAATGCAGAAGCGGCCAAAGAGACGGTCGGCGCCATCGAGTCTCATGGCCGATCAGGCCACGTCCTGAAAGCCGACATCACCGATGAAGCCGCCTGCCGGACCCTAGTCTCCACAGCCACGGAACGATTTGGCAGGATCGATGTCCTAGTCAACAATGCCGGTCATTTTGGCGCTTCAATCGGACAACACTTTACTGACCAAAGCGCTGAGGATTGGGAAGCAAACCTGGCTGTCAACCTCACCGGCCCGTTCTACCTATGCAAGGCGGTGGCCGCCGGCATGATCGAGCGCAGATTCGGCAAGATCATAAACATATCTTCCATTGCGGCGCAGCGTGATCCCATATTCGCTCCCGGGTACGCGGCAGCAAAAAACGCTCTGCTCAATTTGACGCGAGTAGTGGCAAAAGACCTGGGACCGCACAACGTCAATGTAAACGCGATTTGCCCCGGACTTTTGTGGACCAATTTCTGGAACCGGATGGCGCCGATGATGGTGGAGACAAACCCCGCCTTTTCCGGGCTGGAACCGCGACAGGTGTTCGAGAAGATGGTGGCGCAGAACACGCCGCTGGGGCGGGAACAGGTTCCCGAGGACATCGGCAATCTGGTTGTTTTTCTGGCGTCGGAAGAAGCCCGCAACATTACGGGTCAGACGATAAATGTAGATGGAGGCATGTCGATGAGGTAAGCTTTGATACACATTCGACTCTGTCGACAATCCGAAGTGCTGGCTCATGTCACATTACATTATGGAAACGAGAAATGCCAAGGAATAAACTTCGCGAATCGCTTGCCGCAGACGAACCGACCATCGGAACACATCTGCACAGCACCTGGCCGTCGGTGGTCGAGGTGGTCGGCCACACGGGGATGTTCGACTACGTCGAGTTCGTAGCGGAGTACGCCCCATTCGACCTGTTTGCTCTGGACAATTTTTGTCGCGCCGCCGAGTTACACGGTCTGTCGACGATGATCAAGATCGACCAGGCGGCACAGGAGTTTTTCGCTCAGCGAGCGGTCGGTGCCGGCTTTCAGTCGGTTTTGTTCGTCGACACCCGTTCCGTCGAGGATGCCCAGGCCTGTATCCGCACGGTCAGACCGGATCTTCCGGGTGAGGTAGGTGTCTACGGGGCTACTGCGCGGAGAAACTGGTACGGCATGCGCACCCACGAGGAGTACGTGCAGGCGATCCGCGACGTGGTCGTTGTACTTATGATCGAAAAGAAAGCTGCCGTCGATCAGTTGGAGCAGATCCTCGAGCTGGCAGACATCGACATGATCCAGTGGGGCGGTACGGACTATTCCCAGAGCATTGGTACCCCAGACGCGGCTGGGTCCGCTGACGTCAAAGAGATAGAGCGCCGGGTGATCAAAACCTGCGTCGAGATGGGAGTACCTCCTCGCGCCGAGATAGCCTCGCCGGACGAGGCGGCTTACTACCTGGATTTGGGGGTGCGCCACTTCAGCCTGGGCACGGAGCTGTTCCTGATCCAGCAATGGATGAAAACAAATGGTGATCAATTGCGCAAGAAGCTCCAGGATTACGCCTAAGGTGCGAGCCGGCGAGAACTTAGCGCATGCATCCGGCATCACGACTCAATCGGAGGCCTCATGGATGAGGTGAGCTGGGGCATCCTCGGCACGGCCGGAATTGCCGATAAAGTGGGTCGTGCCATATTCACGGCCCGTGGCGCTCGGCTCGCTGCCATCGCCAGCAGAAGCCGCGGCAAAGCCGAAGCCTGGGCTGCAGACCGGGGGGTGCCGGCTGCGTTCGGATCTTACGAGGCTCTGTTAGAGGAGGATTCCATCGATGCTGTGTACATCCCTCTGCCGCCTTCCCTGCACATGGAATGGACCGTAAAAGCTGCGGAAAAAGGAAAGCATGTGCTCTGCGAGAAACCGTTGGCCCTCGATGTGAAAGAGGCCGGAATCATGCGCGACGCCTGCCGCGACCAGGGTGTGCAACTCATGGACGGGGTAATGTGGGTGCACCACCTTCGAACTGTGGCGATGAAACAGCAGATTGACGAAGGGGGAGTAGGAACCCTTCAGCGCGTGAACTCGGCGTTCACAGTCAACATGGCCTCGGCGAATCGAATCAACAACATTCGAATGCAAAAGGAGCTTGGGGGCGGATGTCTAGGAGATTTGGGTTATTATTCGGTGCGCGCGATCCTCTGGGCATTTGGGGCCATGCCCGAGGCCGTCTATGCAACGGTTCGATACCACAATGGGGTGGACATGAACGTTTCCGCACTCTTGTGGTTTGCCAACGAGCGCATGGCAGCATTTGATTGCGGCTTCGATACCTACTTCAGGCAGTGGTTCGAGATTGTTGGCACGGAAGGTTCGATCGTTTGCGACGACTTCGTCTCTGGAGCCGAGGATGCCAGGTACTGGCTACACCGAAACCGGGCGGCGGAAACGATCACGGGGGAGCCCTGCGTGCAGGAAGTTCGTATGATAGAGGAGTTCTCGATGGCTGCAAGGGCCGGCAACTCGAGATCCGTGTGGGCGGATGAGGCAGTGGATGCAACGACCGTATGTGACGCCATCCGCCGTTCCTGGTCGATCGGCAAGAAATTAGATCTGACGGCATAGGTAAGCCCTCTGATTCTCAGGTCTGCTGGAATCGAGCTTCCAGATTGGGCAGGTCCACACTGCTTAGACCTAGATCGATTGGGTCGTTGGGCTCTACATTTGCGCCTAGGTAGATCCCGGTTTCATGGCCCAGTTCGGGAATGAGAACAGTGCAACGGCCGTCTCGCTGCTCGACCACCGTCCCCGAGCTTTTCCAGTTCGGTCTCTGCGACAAATAGACGAGCGTCCAGTGCAAGTTGGACATCCGCTCTGCTTTGCGGACGAGGTCGGACAGCTCCGTCGTGGCGCCGACGCGTTCCAAGAGCTGTTGGCTGTTGAGTCCTGGCTTCCCTGCTAGAAAAGCGTGCAGCTGTTGATGGACCACCAGATCCATGTACCGGCGCATGGGGCTCGTGGCCCGGACGTAGGTCTCCAAGCCGAGACCTGCGTGAGGTCCGTGGACGCTTCTGGTCAAGCTGCGCTTCAACGACTTTCGACGTTGATACATGCCAGCCAATCCTTCCTCCTCGCGCCATATCTCGGCCGGCGGGTCCTGGGTGGCGAATGGCAAGGGAAGCCCGTTCTCTAGGCCAAATCGCCCTACAGCTTCACCGGCAAGCAGCATAGCCTCGGACACGAGCTGGCGGCTCGTCGTGCTAGCCAATAGATCGACCGTCACTTTGCCGTTCCTATAGGCGATCTTGACTTCGGGCAAGTCGATAAATACGGCACCCCCATCACGACGGCGCTCTTGTGACAGGTGACACCATTGGTCCAACGTGCGGAACGGCTCTCGATCGAGCAGCTCGTCCGCCGCGGAATAAGTGGTTCGTTGCACGCGAATCTCACTCAAAACCACTTCAAATCCCTTTACTGCGCCGAGGGAATCGAAGTCGATGCCGAACGAAAGGGCGTTGCTTCGCTCTTGAAGGCCAAGACCCAGTCGGTCGATCGCGGCGGCCGGCAACATGGGCACCGTGGTTTCCGGTAGATAGAGGGTGGCGCCTCGAGTCCTCGCGGCCAGATCGCAGGGGCTTCCCGGTGGCGCAACAGCTGCGGCGTCAGCCACGTGGACCCAGAGCCGATTTCCTTCTATGCTCAAGGCATCGTCTGGATCGCGGTTTCCGTCATCGTCGATGGCAAAGGAGTCGAGGTGGGTGAGGTTCACCCGTTTTTCTACTGCGGAAACCTCTACCTCCTCCTCGGGCGCGGTGAGCACAACACCGAAGCGGCGCGGATGCGGATTGGTAGTTGAGGGCCAGCGCCCGATCTCGAGCAATAGTCTGTGGGCATTCTCTGCCGTCTCGCCGCGGCCGAGTGCCCGCAATGCCCGCGACCGATCGGATTGTCCAATCGCCAGACGTTCTACTTCTTCCAGGCGGGTGTCATCCTCGTGACTGAACCGCCCTTCGTTGAGGCGACCAACAAACTCCGTCCAGGAGGCTTGCTCTTTTTCTGACGCTTCTCGGCGAGACCGCTCCTCGGAGACCCCGGCGGGCGACATGGGCCTCAACTCGTCGGGGGATCCATCAAATAGAAAACCCTCGTCCACGAGATTCCAGGTGGCCCACGCGGTATCTGGGGAAAACGCTCCAAAGATCAACTCCGCCAGCTCGGCCAGGGTCGTGAGTGACCCGTCGAGCAGATCCCACGCTGTTTCGGCCTCACCCGTCAAGTCGTTAAGGTCCGACAAGCGGGCAATCGGACCTGGGTGCAGAAGGGTCACGTCTTTCAGGCGTACCCATTTTTCCTTGGCGTCGGGCAGCTCAAGGTGGAGCTTCTCATCCACCCGCTTGACGCGAGCTGCCCCCTTTTTGTAGAGTACGAGACTATTCGTCCTGATGTCCACGATTGCCGCTCCTAAGCCGTTCACGGGAACTTACCATCGCCCGTTGGAGCCGACAAGCAGCGCGCCGATGCCAGCTCTTTGTCTGCTCGCCGAGCCCGAGGGTTGATCGTCGATTCAGATACCACACATAGGTTAGGAAGAAGAACCATGCGGAAATCATCTGTGAAATTTCTCAAGGACCTGGTTTCGGCCCCAAGCCCATCGGGGTACGAGGGCCCCGTGCGCTCCGTCTGGACAGCCGAAGCAGCACGCCACGCCGACTCGGTCACCGTGGACGTGCACGGCAACGCAATCGCCGTGCTGAATGAAGGGGCGACGCCGCGCATCATGCTGGCAGGGCACATGGATGAGTTGGGCTTTCAGATTCTCCACATAGCCGATACCGGTTTTCTGCACTTCGATACCGTAGGGGGATTTGATCTGGGAACCGTATCCGGCCGTAAGGTGAGGATTCACACTGAGCGAGGTACAATTCTGGGTGTGGTAGGCAAGAAGCCGATACATCTCATGAAGAGCGAGGAACGCAGAAAGGTACCCGAGAAGCATGAGATGTGGATCGATATCGGAGCCCGGGACGCCAAGGAAGCACGGAAACTGGTTTCGATCGGCGATCCGGTCACCTACGATCCAAGCTTTGAGATGCTGCGCCGCAACCTGGCCACCTCCCGGGGCTTCGACAACAAAATGGGTGCTTTTATCGTCGCCGAAACGATGAGGGAGGTCGCCCACGCCAAGGAACCGTTGAACGCATCACTCTACTCGGTGGCCACGGTACAGGAGGAGGTGGGACTGCGGGGCGCGCAAACCAGTACCTACGGTATTGATCCTTTAGTGGGCATCGCGCTGGACGTAACCTGCGCTACGGATCACCCCGACGTGGACAAACGACAAGTGGGCGATCTTGCGGTAGGCAAGGGACCGGTGATCGCGCGCGGAGCGAATGTCAATCCTGTAGTATTCGAGAAGCTAATTGAGATCGCTGAAAAAAAGAAGATCCCCCACCAGATTCAGGCGGAACCGGGCGCTACAGGCACCGATGCCAACGCCATGCAGCTCAGCCGGTCGGGGGTGGCTACCGGGCTGGTTGGCGTTGCACTGCGGTACATGCACACTCCCGTCGAGGTTATCGATTTGCGTGACCTGGAGCACACCATCGAGCTGCTTTCCCAGTTTGTTCTCTCTGTTGATGAGAAAACCAGATTCATTCCATGACCGCAGACATTTCTGCGCATCGGCATCATCGTTTCTCCCTGGACGATTCGGGGTGAATTGGAGACCTCCACGTCGGGCAGCATGTCTGTGGACATGACCCTCGATTTGAGTGATCTCGAGAATCCGGTGCTGGCAGGTCAACTGCGATACAAGGGGCATCGGTTCGAGGTGACGGAGCTGCTAGTGGAAGCGAGTACAATGCCGGAGGCTGGCGATTCCTAGGGCTGGGTTTCTCGCCTCCCCGAAAACCTGGCGCCGGCTTCTCCGCGGCAATCCGTGTCCCCCAATTTCAGATGTATACGGGCAAGACGCAGGCTATTGGCAACGGCGGTACCTGCACATCCTGTCGCTCTTCGAGGCGGAGTACGGTGCCGGTGGGGCCTGCGCCATCGGCAGGTGTCCAGCTCAAATGAACATGATGGGCATGCATCTGGACTACGGTGGCATGCCTTCTCTCAGGCTCGCCATCAACGGCCTCGAAACCGTAACGATTGCGCGCCCCCGCCAGGAACGCAGGATTCGCATCCGCTCCGTGGTCGAGTCTGGAGGGACCGACCCCCAGTTCCCTCCGGCCCAGTTCGATCTCGAACAGTGCATGCCACAGGATCGCGTTGGGACCCCCGAGCGTTTCAAACGATACGCAGTCGATGTATGCAACGCCCGCGCAACGACCGGCGCTCGCACCTCCCGCTGGGAGCTATTGCCTCTCGGCGTGTTGATTTTCCTCGAAAGCTACTTCCGCGATACTCGACCCATCCAGGGCCTCGATTTGTTGGTTTGGAGCAACATCCCCCCGATAGGCGGCATGAGTTCCTCATCTGCGCTGGTGGTGTCGATTGCGATCGCTTGTTTGGCCGCCCACGACCTGGATCCGCGGGTCGAGCTGGAAGTGGGGGAGCTCATCGAGGGAATAGGTTCCTCTGAGTGGCTCCGCGGTACCAGGGGAGGGACCGCCGACCACGGGGCGATGATCTACGCCGAAAAAGATGCACTCGTCTGTATCGGTGCTTTGCCCACCCGGAGTCTTGGGCGGACGACCATGCCGTCAAATTACGCCGCCGTCGTTTTCGATAGTGGCGTCGAGCGGATCTACGATGACAGCCGCAAGCAGGAAACCGCAGCGGCATACCCCGTGAGTGTGTTCCTGATTCGCCACCTCATCCTGCCGGGGCTGCTACAAGAGCCGGCATTCTCTGGAATAAAGGCCGGTCCAGCGCAAGCGATGCACAATCTGGGAGATCTGTTCGGTGCGCTGGATCTCGGGTTGGAAGCGATGTATACGCTGCTGGCTCAACTGCCTCGAGAAACGACGCTAGGCGAGATTGAGAACCGGGCTAAGGCGGCAGGTGCGCAGCGTGCATTTAGGGCTTTTTACGAGGAAGCCATTCGCGATCCGTTTCCGGCGATCGGATTCGACACCCCACTGTATCTGCGTCGCCGCACCCTGTTTGGAATAGCCGAGCACGACAGGGTTATCAAGTCATTTGCGTTGCTGCAAGGGGGAAATGTCAACCGGGTTCTGAATCTCATACGCATCTCTCACCGCGGGGAAGGGGATGCTGATCTAAGCGACGAAGAGATTGAAGATTTGATGAAGCGAGCAAAGCTGGGTTTGGACGAATGCAATCTCTGCTACCAACCGGGCGGTTACGGCAGAATGACTCCGGCCTACGATCGCGTGGCTGCGGACGTGAACGATTTTTTGGGTCGCTCGGCAGGCGATAGCGCTGGAGCTGTCCAACGGCTCGGAGCAGGATGGGGTGGCAGCATCGGCGGTTTGGTGCAGCGATCCACCATTGCCGAATTGGGTCGCTACCTGGAGGAGGGACTGGGAATCCAGATACCGGCGTCAGGACTGAGCGTCGATCCTGGTTCGGGAGCCAGCGCGATACGCGCCTGCTAGGGAGGCTATGCTTGAGCGGGTTCGACAAATAGCATAACTTTTGGCAATCAGTGTTTTAGGGCTTGACATTCAGTCCCTTATTGGTTATCTTAAGTATAAGAAAAACAACCAATAAGGGAGCGGAGAATGAACTTGATAACCGTGACAGAGAGGTTTCCGACGCAGGATGCCTGCATCGCCCATTTGGAGCTGGTTCGCTTCGGTGATGAACCCTTTTGCCCCTTGTGTGGTACGGTCGGGGAGTGCGCCCGCAAGAAGGAAGGTAATAGAATCGGGCGCTGGAACTGTCACGCTTGCAAGGCCAGCTTCAATGTCTTGTCCAAGACGATGTTTCAGGGAACGCACCTGCCCTTGCAGAAGTGGTTCTGCGCCATCGCCCTGATCGTGAACGCCAAGAAAAGCCTGTCCAGTTGCCAGCTTGGTCGTGACTTGAATTTGAATCAGCGCGCCGCCTGGTACATGCAGCAGCGCATTCGGGCTGAAATGGCTACCAAGCAGGGAAGAATCATGTTAAGCGGCCTCATTGAAGCCGACGAGACCTACGTTGGCGGACGCCCCAGGAAGCGCAACAAGCGCGATGACGACAAGCCCAACGCCAGAGGACGAGGAACGCGCAAGACCGCTGTTATCGGCGCTGTGGAGCGTTCAGGGAAGGTTGTGGCCGAAGTCGCCGACGATCTCTCCGGCAAGGGCGTACTCGCCTTTATCAAGCGCGCCATCGATCCTGACGCCGCGACGCTGGTCACGGACGAATACGGGGCCTACAACGTGGTGCGAAGGATCATGGATCACTGCGTGATTCAGCATTCTCAGCACTATGTCGATGGCGAGATTCACACCAACACGATAGAAGGCGTCTGGTCCCTGCTCAAGCGCGCCTGGTATGGATCGCATCACCACTACACCAAACACTACACGCCGCTCTACGTGGCCGAGGCTTGTTTCAAGTACAACCACCGGAAAGACGACAATGCCTTCGGTTCTTTTATTAGCGGGTGCTTTGCATAGGTAATAATACGGAACTTTTTGGGACAGGAGACAACGAAATGACTCGAGAAGAGAAAGACGCTATGGATATAGTTATCGGCGGCATCGAGGCTGCAAATAAGCCCTCTCCGCAATCGCAGGTGGGCGCTTATGCGCTTCGTCAGGGCTACTTGTGGGGTGGCACCTGGACCCAGCGCGACCCCGTTCATTTCGCACTACAGAATACGGGTTCGAGGGAGTAGGATTGATAAAACTTGCCGGAACTGGTTGTATTTTAGTAGATTTACGATCATGAATACCTGGAAGATTATCGTTATGGCCGTTACGTGCCTGGGAAGTGCTGCCACCTGGGCGTATGTGGCTCTTAAACGTCCTGTGCCTGTGCCCGAACGTCCTAATATTCCACCCAACGAAATGATCTTGGAACAACAAGCGCGCATATCTTCGTTGGAGCTCCGGCAAACGAACTTGGAAAACGAATGTCAGGCGACTTTGAAACGCGCAAATTCGCGCGTCCAGCGCGCCAAACAGATGGTTGACTCGGTAGAGGGTGAGGACGTGGAGTTTGAGCCTCCGGAGCAGCCAGAATCCGATCCCGATCAGTTACCGATGCAGTTATCCGCACAGAACGGCCCAATAACCCTAGCCGATGTTCGAGCCAAGGCACGAGCTCGAAGGAGATAAGCAATGAACTTTGATTTGCCGCCGATTCGATGTCAATGTAGTGTCCGGTGGCGAAGGTGGGGGTGGTGATCGCTGGACGTCATGGGAACCGGGCAACCCGGTTACCGACAATAGTTCTGTCTATATGTGTGCCGAAGGGGATCAGCTTGAAATCCGCGTTTTCAATGGCACAATGCAAGAAACACAGCCGGATAAGCAATTAACCTTGCGTGGCGCAAATTCAAATGGAACAGTGGGAGGCCGACTGCCATTATACCCTGGCGGTCCGGTTACTTCGGGTGCGTCAATATTGCGCTATACCTATTGGATCGATTTTCCTTACCGTGTGCCAACACTACCGGCGTCCGCCACCGGTGTTGCGATATTGGGCTCTGGACAATCAATTTTGAATGCGGTCTATTGGCGAAAGAAGATAATACCCGCCGTCGCGGCGTGAGGTTAATTGCTGTACTGGGTATGATTTCCTGTACCGATTCAATGCCCGATTTGAATCGCGAGAACGTCGATGATTGGAACCGCGAACTCGTCGCTACCACAGTTGATCGCTCAACGCTCAACAGTGCCTATGATTCGTCACTGACCGCTTATGTTGACTCATCTGGGAGTTTGCCAAATACGTTCTTCATCGAGGCGGTGCCCGGGTCGGTGATTGTGATCCATAACCAAAAGGGTGAGATACTAAGAATTATCCGATAGCATCACTTCCTGGATAGCGCAATCCGGGAGTTTCAAAAAAGCGAGAATTGAGCCAGGGCGGATAGTTATGCCTGCCCTGGCGGCTATTCGCTCAGTTGATTCTCGCTTTTAAATAATCGAATGTCAAGCCCTAAAACACTGATTGCGTAACTTTTTATGCCGTCCAAGTGATTCCCCGGATGGTTCCCACAGTTCCAGTCCCACCTTTTCCCATCGAGAAATGAACGCATCTAGACTGATTGAAGTAGACGGGGTTGTCTTGCAATTGAGCCCACCCGTCGAATCCGACGAGGAGTGGATCGGCCAGAGCAACTCCCTTCACGAGTTGCTGGCCTGTTGGCTGGTTCTGGCTGAAAAAGACCTGCCCCTATTTCCCAGGCTCGTTGGGCCCCCCGGAATCGGCAAGACTACCCTGGCTATGGCAGGGGCACGGCGACGATCGCAGCCGTTATACATCTACCAGGCCACTAGCGATACCCGACCGGAGGATCTGCTCATAACGCCGGTGCCGGCCGAGAGCGGAAAAATCGCTTACCACGCGTCCCCGTTGGTGTCGGCCATGCTCACGGGAGGGGTATGTGTGTTGGATGAAGGGAATCGCATGAACGAGAAGAGCTGGGCGTCGCTGGCACCCCTGCTCGATCACCGCAGGTATGTGGAGTCGGTAGTTGCCGGGATTACGCTTCCGGCCCACGATTCGTTTCGCTGTTGCGTGACCATGAACGATGACGAATCCACATATGAGGTTCCCGACTACATCCTCTCGCGCCTGCAGCCCACCCTTGAGCTGGGGTTTCCCAACCGGGCCGATGAATTGGCGATCATGCGTTACCATCTGCCCTTTGCCGAGGAGGAAATTCTCGGGCTTACGGTCGATTTCCTGCAAAAGGCCCATGCTCTCGACCTGGAGTTTTCACCGCGGGATGGCATCAACATCGTGCGGTTCGCGCTGAAACGGATCTCCCAGCAGGGAGATCACCCGGTAGCCCGCGACGCGGCCTGGAAGGAATCCCTGATTCGGGTGCTTGGCGAAGAAGCAATCAATCTCGAAGAGCTGGCGGGAGCTCGACAGCGTAGCATGGGAGCCGAATTCTCTTCGTTGGAAATGCAGGATTTTTTCTTCGACGAGGACGATCCGCTGCATCCCGGCCCCGAAGACGACCAGGGTCCATGAATCCCGTTCTCGACTTCAGTGAGCGCGTGGCCGTGCTTCCGGTTGTTCACGGGAGTGCCGAGTTCGCCATGGAAACCCGGAAGCGGCTCAAGCGAACCGCGTATGATTGCCTGGCTGTGGCACTGCCGCAATCGTTTGCCGCACCCGTTGAGGAGTCGGTTCGTCTGCTGCCCCAGATCTCGGTGGTCTTGCAGGATGAAGCCACACCGGCCGGATCCTGTAACTACGTCCCTGTGGATCCGTGTCAGGGTGTTATCGCGGCGATTCGCGAGGCGATGGAATCCGATCTGGATCGCGCCTACATCGACTTGGAGGTCGCGGCCTACGAATCCGAGAGTGTCGATACTCTGGATCCGTATGCTCTGGCGAAACTGCCGCTTGAGAAGTTTTTGACCGCTCTGGTGGCCACGTTGCCGGCCCCCAAGGAGGACCAGCGGATCCGTCGGATCGCCAAAATGGCGCACGCACTCCACGTTCTGGAGCTGGAGTACGAGCGCATAGTGCTGGTCTGCTCGGCCGCGGACTGGCCCTGGATCCGCAGCGCCTATATGGAGCGCCTGCACTTCGAGAAGCACGAACCGGGGGCTGGCATGCCGCAGATGTTTCGCGCGGCGATGGAGAGTCTCTGTTTTGTCCTGGGAGAGCTGCCCTTTATTACCCAGATCTACGAGCACCGCAGAGCCGAGCTCCTGGCCGATGAATCCCAATCGATCGACGGCGTCAAGAGTCTGCTGCTGCGCGCCCGTGACTGCCTGTCGCAGGATCGGGATCGTCTTACCCCCCAGTGTTTGTCGCAAGTGCTGACCTATCTTCGAAACCTCACCGTAATGGATGGGCGGCTGGCCCCAGATCTTTACCTGGCACTCGCTGCCAAGCAAGTCGTGGACGACGATTTCGCGTTGGCGGTGGTGGAAGCTTCACGGGAATACCCGGCCCAGCTTTTGCCCAGCAATGTCGATGAACTGCGCATGGGTATCGGCAAGCTGGTCGACGCCGACGGCAACGCCAAGCCGTGCAAGAACCGGCTTGAAGGTATCCCTCGCGTCTGGCGCAAGCTGCCAACTGCGGCCCACACCTCCGGCTCCCAAAAGGCGAAACTGGGAGCTTCAGTGGGATCCTTTTACCCAATGTTCGTATCCTCCGGAGGACAATCGCATAGAGAACTTTCAACAGCACGTGCGTGCGCAGGCGAGGTTGCTCATGGGGGAGGATCTCGCTCGCACCGAAAAATTCACCTCCTCCTTAAAGGATGGACTCGACGTCCGCGAGTCGCTGCGGAACTGGCACACGGGAGAACTCTACGTGCGCGAAATTCCTGCAACCACCGGAAACGTAGAGGTGGTAGTATTCTTATTCGACACCCCGGCAGACGGGAACACCTACAGCTGGCGCGGCACCTGGTTCGCGGAACATGAGGAGGAGTCCACTCTGGCGTTTTTCGCCACACCGTTTCGCGACAACCTCGTGGGTCCGGGCATCGGCCAAGCCCAATACGGAGGATGTTTCTTCATGTTCCCTCCGCGCCCGATTCCGGACATCTGGCGCGATCCGAGGTTTGCCCAGGCCAAGTCGCTGGAGGAACATCTGCTGGCCGCGGCGTTGCTGCATTCCAGGGAACGTCGGGTGGTGTTGGTTTCTCCAGTGCCGCCCCGATCCAGATGGAGGCATCTGGCTCGGCAGAACAAACGCCAGCTGGTATTCTGCCTTTGAAGAGGTTTTCAAGCGCGACCATCGATCGGTTACGCAGGTTTCACGTTCTGAACGGGAAGGCGGTCCGCTCCTACGCCGCACAGTATATTCGCCGGTAACGCAACCCCAGAGGGAACCGCAATGCAAATAGTTGATCCCCGAAGATCTGGAGCGGATGTTGGGAAAGACCGCCTGGTCGCTCTGGTCTTGCGAGAGAGCACAAGGCGTTGATCAACATCGGAATCGTAGGGGCGGAAAACAGCCACACGGCTGCCATAGCAAGAGTGGTCAATCGCGAGGCCAGGGTTCGAGGGGCGCGCGTCACCCACGTGTGGGGCGAGCGGACCGTATATGCGCAGCGTGCGGCATCAGAAGGAGACATTCCGCATATCGTGCGCCGCCCGATCGATATGATCGGTGCCGTAGATGCCGTCGTCGTCGACCACCGACACCCTAAACATCATTTGACCGCTGCTAGACCCCTTCTGGAGGCGAAGTTACCTCTGTTTATCGACAAACCTTTCTGCTATCGCTTGGCCGAAGGCCGAAGGTTTTTGAGGCGAGCGAGCGAGCTTGCCGTACCCGTGGCCTCGTTCTCGACCTTGCCGCATCAAAGGGTTTTCAAGGAATTCTCCAAAAAGGTGCGCCGGTTGGGCCGGCTGCGCCTGGTTGTAGCCACGGGGTCTTGTGAAATCCGTTCGCCCTGGGGAGGCGTTTTCTTTTACGGCATCCACCAGGTTGACATGGCGTTGCGCCTTTTGGGATACGACCTGAGCTTCGGGCGCCTCACTCGGGGGCGCGGGAACACCCATGTGGGAAATCTCGGATTCAAAGGGGGCGAGATAGCCTGCTTCAATCTGGTGGGGGGCACGGGGGCCGAATTCCATTTGAGCGCCATCGGTGAGCGGGGGCGCGTCGATCAAGCGATCGAGTTCGACGAGAGTCCGTACCTTTCAGGCATTCGGACGTTCATCAAGACATTCAAGACCGGGCGCACCGAGGAGACGGAAGATTCGATGCTCGGTCCGGTCGCTGCGCTACAGGCCTTGGAAAAGTCGTTGGCGAGCGGCGGCAGATCGGTACCCATTAGGAGAAGCAGGTAGAAGATGGGCGTTTTGGACCTTCGTGGCGCCTCCGAGTGCCGGTTCGATGCCATCGCTTTGGGCGAGGTCCTGCTGCGGATCGATCCCGGGGATGTGCCGACGGCGCGCGCCCGAACCGCACGGATCTGGCATGGTGGCGGGGAAACCAATGTCGCCGAAGGATTGAGCTGCGCTTTTGGGATGCGTACGGGTGTGGTCACAGCCTTGATCGATGACGGAATCGGTAGAAACATCGCGAATCAACTGCGCGAGGCAGGTGTCGCGACCGATCATATTATCTGGTTCAACACGGGCGGAAAGGGGGACTGGTGCACCGACGGGAAAGGGACGCTTCACAACGGCATAAACTTCACCTGGGCGGGGAAGGGGGTATTGCCTTCAGTTACGGAGTACTACAGAGCGCACACTCCGGTGCGCGAGGTCGGTCCTGGGGATGTGGACTGGGATGAACATTTTGAGCAACTGGGTGTGCGCTGGTTCAGCACCGGCGGAATCTACACCCTGCTGTCCGCCAAAACCGCAGGTCTTGCCAAAGAGGCTATGGAGGCCGCAGGACGACACGGTACCGGTCGGTCCTTCGATCTGAATTACCGGTCAAAGGTGGAACCCGACAAGCAGAAGGCGAGAAAGATCAACCGGGGCATCGTGCCGCACGTGGATTTCCTGCTGGGCAATCAGGATGATTTCTCCGACGCCCTGGGATTCGACATTCAGTCGCCAGGCGAAGATGAAGGGTTCGACCAACGGCTCGAGGTTTACGTCGGCACACTCAGAGCGGTGTCCGCCGAATTTCCGAACCTCAAGCTTATCGGCACGCAGCTTCGCGGCGCCCTCAGCGCCGATCGCATCAACTGGGGCGCTGTTCTCTACGACGTCGAACATGACACGGTGCACCAGGCAACTATACGGGAGGGGATAGAAATCGCCGATCGCACCGGCGGAGGTGATTCTTTTGCGGCCGGAGTTATTGCTGCTCTTCTTCAGGGACGGGAGCTGGATGTTGCAGTGCAATGGGGTGCGGCCCACGGCATCCTAGTGCAGGAGACGCCCGGCGATACGAGTATGGTAACACAGCAAGATGTGGAAAAGGAGGTGGACAGGGCGCTCAAGGGAGGTGGCGTTTCGGCCCTTCGTTGAATCCTTGCACCTTTGCAGAGTGTGGGGCGGTCTCCGGTGTGGGACTGCCCTTTTTCAATGTTGTCGATGCGAATGAACTCCTGGAAACAAAATTTCTACCTGTTGATAGTGGTGGAGACCGTCGCGCTCGTCGGGTTTCAGGCGGTGCAGCCGTTCCTACCCTACTACATACAGCAGTTTGGTATAACCGAGCTGTCGGAGGCGCTGATATGGTCGGGGTATATGGAAACGGCGGGGGGGCTCGCGATGGCACTATTCGCGCCGGTGTGGGGATACCTGGCGGATCGCTTCGGTGCCAAACCGATGGTCGTGCGCTCCATGGTCGGCGGGGGTATCGCGGTTCTACTCATGAGCCAGGCCACCACCATCGAGCAGCTGTTTGCCGCCCGCATATTTCACGGCATGATGGCCGGCAGCGTGACTGCCTGTGTCATTCTGGTATCCAAAGCTGCCCCTAGATCGGAACTGGGTTATGCCATGGGTTTGATGCAGGCGGCGATTATGCTCGGGGCTTCACTGGGCCCTCTGATCGGAGGACCTCTGATAGAGAAATGGGGGTTTCAAAGCTGCTTCGTTTTGGCAGGCGCGACGGTGATAGCGGCTGGATTGGCCGTCCAGCTGATGATAAGGGACGATTCCAAGGCCGATGATTCGATTCCACAGAAAGGTCCCGGCAGCTTCGTTCGCGACAGTCGTCGCCTGTTGAGTAGCAGATCGTTCGGAATTCTGCTTGTCGGCATGGTGTTTATTCAGTTCTCTTTCGGTTTTGTCATGCCCTTGTTGCCACTCTACCTGCAGCAGCTTGCCGGGGGCGCCAACGTCGTTGCAGTGGCCGGGCTTGTATTTGCGTTGCGGGGTTTGACCAGCGCCGGCGCCTCCCTTCTTGCCGGAAAATGGACCACCCGATTCGGGGCCAAGAAGACCATGATCTGCGCTCTGTTGGGAACCGGGGGATTTCTGGCTGCTCAGGGAAGTGCCGTGGACGTTGCCAGTCTCGCAATCGCTACTGTTCTGGGGGGAGTTGCGTTTGGCGCGATTCGACCGCTGGCGAACGTCATGATTGCGAACATCGTGCGGGCGGACGATCGCGGTAAGGCGTTCGGTATTACGACAAGTGCCGGTGCGTTCGGTTTTGCCATCGGACCGATGGTTGGCGCCAATCTGGGCGCGGCCTTCGGATTTCCCGCCGCATTCTATTCTACGTCGCTGCTTTTCGTCGCGACTGCGGGATGGATGTGGTGGTTTCTGGAGGCCAGCGACCCCACTGTCGAGAGCTGAAAAAACGGGGTGGCCGTTTACTCCGGACCACCCCGTTTGAATTCTTGAGATTTTCTGTATGCCGAGCTACTTCTTCTTCCGCGATCCTTTGCGACCTGGAAACGTCAGTTCGGCGACACCGGATTTGTCGAGCTCGCCGAGACCGATCTTCTTCATCCGTTCGAACTGCGCCTTGGTGGCCCGGGCAAGCGGTAGATTCAGTCCGGCGTCCTGGGCCAGCTTCAAGGCGATTCCGGAATCCTTGGCGGCATGGGCAGCGGAGAAATAACACTCGTGATCCCTCGCAACCATATCTTCTCCGTCGGTCTCGAGAACGCGTGCGTTGGCTCCGGTCTGCGAAAAGACCTCCATGAGCACCTTGAGGTCGAGCTTCAACGCCTTGCCCAGTCCCAAACCCTCAGCCAGTCCGGCCGTGTTGATATTCATCACCATGTTGACCAACGCCTTGACCTTGGCCGCCGATCCGGTTGGTCCTATGTAACGCAAGCTCACGCTCATGGAGTCGAGAATCGGCCGGACCTTGTCGAAAACGCTGCGCTTGCCACCGCACATTAGGTAGAGCGTGCCTTCTCGCGCCTGGGTAATGCTGCTGGCCATGCAACCTTCCAGCGTCGAGGCGCCTGCCGATTTGGCTTTCTTTTCGACCTCCTGGTGTGCCGCCGGACTGATGGTTGCGCAGTTGATGAAGACCGTGCCCTTAGCGTCTTTCAACAAGGAGTCGCCGCGGTCCGAAAAGATGTCACGCATGGAACGGTCGTCGGTGACAACGGTGATCACCACCGAGGCCGCCGAGGTAACCTCGGCCAGGGTTTTCGCCGGTTCGACACCGAGCTTGCGGGCGGCGGCGCGAGCGGTTGGTTGGTGAGAGTCATAGACGGAGGTAACGGAAAAACTGTCGTCCTTCAGGTGTAAGGCGATGTTGGCGCCCATGCGACCGACTCCCACAACGCCTATTGTAAACGCTGATTTTTTCTTTGCCATCTGGTTCTCCATAGATGAGTTGAGCCGTGGTTCGAACTGGAAAATTTCAGAAGAAGATAGGTCGATGAATCTGCCATTTCAACCGGGAAATTGGGTAACACGACCCCGATAGCATGCTACAAACTATAATTGATTTGACCACGATTCCTTCATCTCTACTCGGCATCCTGGTTCTGGTGGGTGGATTCGTAGCGCTGCTATACACCTTTATTTGGCTGGCTCGACTGTGGTGGCGGCAGCTTGGCGATTCGGGACGGGAAGTCGAGGTACCTGAGCAAGAGGAAGTCGCAGGGGAAGCACCCCTAGTCGAAGGGGAGATAGAGCCAGACGATGACGCTCGCGCCAACATGGGACACGGGGCAAACTACGGTTTGGTGCTGGGAATCTTGGCCTGTTTCCTGTTTAAAGTTTCTTCCTTGATGCTTTTATTGTCGGCAGTTGCCATGTTCTATTCTGGCCGCGCCCTTTGGGAAGGTTTTTGGCGGTTCCGCCTAGTGCTCGTACGCGCCGCGATCGGGCTGCTCCTCGGTGCGGTCTCAGTGGGGTTGCATTTCTTGGAGGTGAGCGGTCAGCTCCCCTCATTTGAGGAACTCCTGTCCGGAGCTTGGACTTTTGGTTAAGGCGGCCGGACCGTACCTTTAACGACACAACCTATGAAAATCGGCATATCCCAGCTGGTCCTTGGAGACGCGACCCTCGACGAGACGCTGGAGTTGTGTCGCGCTGCAAGATACGAGGCCGTCGAGCTCGTGTTCGAGAACGAGAAAGACCTAGATGTCGACCTGGGCAGCTCCGAGCTGCGTGCGGTAAAAGATAAATGCCTGTCGTCGGGCGTTCAGGTGACCTCGGTGATTGCCTTGACCAGGAACCGCGGAAGCCTGCTGAGCCTGCAATCGAAGGATCGGCAGCGGTATTGTGGGTCGGTGGTGCGCGCGTTGGAGATCGCTGTCGAGCTCGATGCCGGCGCGGTGTTGCTTCATCCCGGCCAACTCGAATCTGCAGGCACCTACGACGAGGTCTGGAGCAATGTGCGGGCCTCGCTGACGGAGCTTGCATCCGAAGCAGAGAGGCGGGAGACCGCGATCTGCCTAGAGAATGTATGGAATAAATTCCTTCTCAGTCCGCGGGAAGCGCGCCAACTGGTGGATGAGGTAGGGAGCGACTGGGTCGGCATCTACCTCGACACCGCCAACATGATGGAATACGGTTTCCCCGAACACTGGATACGGGCCCTGGGATCGCGCATAAAACGGGTACATCTCAAGGATTATCGCCGCAGCTCGCGTCAGTTTGTGAATCTGCTGGATGGCGATACCGATTGGCCCGTGGTCATGTCTGAGCTGTCGCAGATGAGGTATGATGCGCCGCTGATCCACGAGATTTCCGGGTCGCGCGAAGAGCTGATCGATATAGGAGATAGGATGCGGAGAATCGCATCCATGTTTTAACACTATTTGCGGAAGGAGATTCGGAATGGAGCTGCTAGACGAGCTACACAAAACCCTTACCGGCATGATGCGGTGCATCGAAAACGGAGGAGCTGAAGACGCCGAGGGTATGGATCTGGGCGGATACCTGAAGCAGATCGGCGCTCTGCGCTTGCAATGTGGGGACGAAACGCCCCCAATGCTTTTGCATTACCTCGAAAAACGCAGCTACGCCAAAGCGATCGATCTCCTGGAAGGACGAGACGAGACCGTTGCGCCGAACTGCTAAATCGGAAATGCGGCAAGCGTTCTACGAGACGGTTGCTCGCATCCCCCCGGGCACGGTGGCGACCTACGGTCAGATTGCCGCGCTTGCGGGGTTCCCCGGAAGGGCACGACACGTCGGTTACGCCCTAGCCGGCATGCCGGACGACCTGGATCTTCCCTGGCATCGCGTGATCAACGCTCATGGGAAGGTTTCGCCGCGGAGCTCGGGTCGATTCCACGAACTTCAATATCGGATGCTGGAAGACGAAGGCATTCCTTTTCAGCAGAACCGCGTCGATCTGGGCTCGTACCGCTGGTGTCCACCCGATATCCAACCCGGAAGCTGACTCAGGCCCTTCGGGCTCCCGTCCAAATACTACCGACCGGCAGGAGATACCTATGCCTTTTATCAATTCCAATGAACTGCCTAAGATGGAGCTTTTTCCAGGCGCCCTAAGCGGGATCCTGGCCGGCGAAAACCTCATGCTTTCCTTTCTAGATCTGGCAGTAGGCGGAACCGTGCCAGAGCACAGCCATCCCCACGAGCAAGCCGGATTGATGATTTCTGGGAAACTGAAGTTCAAGATCGGAGCGGATGAGCAGGTTATGGGTCCCGGAGATGCATTCCTCGTGCCATCCAATGTTGCCCACTCCGGCGAGGTGCTCGAAGGGCCCGCACAGGTCCTCGATATCTTCAGTCCCGTTCGCGAAGATTATATCGACAAGTACAACAAATACGCGGATACCGGGGACAAAACGGTCTGGAAATAATTGCCTTGGAAACGAGGCGTTCCGGTTTCTGGAGCGAGATCTACGCTGATGGTGACCCACCTTGGGAAATGGGTTTGCCGGCCCCGCCTCTAGTCGAGGTTTTGGAGCGACTTCACGCTTCTTGCGGAGCAACGGCTCTTGTGCCTGGCTGTGGATACGGAAACGAGGCGATTCTACTCGCCAAGCGGGGGTGGGCCGTGACTGCGGTCGATTTCGCGCCGGCAGCCGTGGAGCGGGTCAAGAAAGACACCAAGGGACTCTCCGTCTCCGTGCTGGAGCGGGATATCTTCGGTCTAGATGAGGATTTCGCCGGCCATTTCGATCTCGTGTTGGAACACACATGTTACTGCGCGATTCCTCCCGAAATGCGGGAGCAATATGCTCAGGTGATGGCGACAGTTCTCAAGGAGCAGGGGATTCTCGTAGGACTGTTTTGGGAGGTGGAAGGGAAGGGGCCTCCGTATTCCTCGGACCCCCAAGACATTGAAAGACATTTCTCGAACCATTTTGACGTCGAACGAATCGAGAAGGCAGGGAATTCGTTCGCGGAAAGACGGGGGGAAGAATGGCTGGTGACACTGCGCAAACGGTGAGATTGCCGCTGATGCCAATGCCGATGTAGTACAGAACGATGGGCGCAGCGGGTTGCCGATTCCATCCTCGAAGCTGCAACATCTCGACGGTGGATCGATATTGCAGCCGGACTCGACTAGCCGGCCACGCGGCTACGGTCAGCACTCCACCGCCGCAGGACAATCTCCGCCACAAGATATAGCGCGCATATCAAGACCAGAAAATCCCCGAAGCGGACGTAAGGCGTGATTTCGGTGCGGGTCTCGGCCTTGACAGAGAACGCGGCCGTTTGAAACAATCCGGTCGCCTCGGAAATCAAACCCGCCGGCGAAATCAGACAGGATATCCCCGTGTTTGCGACGCGGACCACAGACCTGCCGGTTTCGATGGCTCGAAACGCTGACATCGCCAGGTGTTGGTACGGTGCGGCAGTCCGGCCGAACCAGGCATCATTGGTGATGTTGATAAGTAGGGTTGCCCCCTTTGCCACAACTTCCCGCGAGATCTCCGGAAAAACCGCTTCAAAGCAGACAAACAGCCCTAAGCGATCGGTCGATTCAGGTATCTCGATCGCCGGGCGCTGAACGCCGTGGGCGAAAGCCCCGCTTTCCGCGGTCAGCCCTTCCAGATACTGGAAAATTTCCGGGAAGGGGATGTACTCGCCGAATGGAACCAGGTGCATCTTGTCGGAAAAGGAGACGATCTTTCCATCTCTATCCAGCAGGAAGGCGCGGTTGTAGAGGGCTTCCGAGCTTCCGTTCTCCACTCCGTCCAGGCTGCCGACAAGGATAGGTGTCTCTAGTAACTTCGCCGTGGCTTCGACCAGTGTTCGAAGCTGTGCGTAGTTGGGATGCCGAAACCGAAATGGCAGCGCGGTTTCCGGATACACCAGGAGGTCGAGCTCCTGGCCGGCCAGGGTGTGGCTAAGTTCGGTGTATCTCGAAGCGGTTTGGGCGACGCGATCTCTATCCCACTTGATATCCTGTGGGAAATTTCCCTGGACAATGCCAACGGTGAGCGAGGTGTGGTTGGTGTCGTGCAGGTTGTTCAGGCGAACTACGCCGTAACACACTACGGCTCCCAACAACGCGGTAGGAGCGAGCAAACGCCGCCAAAGGCGAGGTGATGCCGCTACCTGCGCCAGCGTGGCATTAACCAGAAGAATCAAGAAGCTGAGGCCATAGACCCCGGTTATCGAGGCGATCTGGGACAGATACGGGTACCGATACTGGCTGTAACCTACCAATTCCCAGGGAAATCCGCTGATGACCCAATTCTGGCACCACTCGAGAACGACCCACAGGGCCGCAGATACCCACGGCAGTCTAGCGTCTCGCCGGCCGAGACGGTGTATCGCGTAAAAGAAAAGGGCGGGGTAGGTGGCCAAATAGGCGATCAGGAGAACATTGGTAGCCACCGCCAGAACAGGTCCAAGGCCGCCGAACAACTGGAGGGTCTCGGTGATCCAGTAGATGCGGCCAATGCCGGCCACGATCCCCAGGGTTATCCCGAGTGTCAGTGGGTTGTGCGTGTAGTGCAGTGCCAGGAAGGCGGGAAGAAAGCAGACCCAGGCGAGAAGTCCAATGTCTGCCTTGGGAATGCTGAGCGAAAAGATCAGACCGGATAGAGTGCCGCATCCCAGTGCCAGAAACCGCTTGCTACTATCCGGCAACTGAGGGAGCGCTCTTCACCACGGGCCGCTAGCGCTCCAGCCCGCAAGAAGCAAGGTAGGTGCGGATTCGTTCAAGGGCGCGTGATTCGAGCTTCTGCGCCTCCGCTCGCCCTAAGCCCAGCTTGGCTGCTACGTAGCCCGGTGATTTCTTGTGTTGGTGACGGAGCTCGATAACATGGAGCTCTTGTGGGGTAAGTTCCTGCAAGCTGCGGTGCAATATCTGGCGAATTTCCTGGATCTCTACACGTTCCTCGATATCCTCCGTAACGAACAATTCTACGAATCGCTCGTCGAGAGTTACGCGTTTTGCTCTAGAGTTCGAAGCAGCTTCCGCGGGGATCTTGTTGTGTGCAGCCATGGGTACCCACAAAAAATCAGGGAGCCAAATTCGACTCCCTGGAAAGATTGGTAGCGGGGGCCAGATTCGAACTGGCGACCTTTGGGTTATGAGCCCAACGAGCTACCGGACTGCTCCACCCCGCAACGCAACAGAGAATATAAACGGCGGCTCATGGAGGCGCAAATTGGACAAGGGGGCCTTTCATTAGTGGCTGGCGTGTTCCTCGACCGTCGGCAGGCGTCTTATTCTAACCTTGGTGATCCGCTGACCGTCAACGTCGAGGACGGTCATTTCCAGCGCTCCCACCTGAAAGGTTTCGCCAGCTTTAGGTATGTTTCCCAGGTGATCGAAGACGAAGCCTGCCAAGGTTTCGAAACCTTCGTTTGGCAGATCCGTTTCCAAGGTGTCATTCAAATCGTCGATGTTGATGCGCGCGTTGGCGACGAGAACCTCGTTTTCCTCCTCCCACCGATACAACTCTTCCTCGTCATCCGATTCATCCCGAATTTCACCGACGATCTCCTCGACCAAATCCTCCGTCGTCAACAACCCGGCGGTGCCTCCGTACTCATCAACGACGATGGCGAGTCGCTTCTTTTCGTTGCGGAAGTCATCGAGAATTTCATCGATCTTCTTGGTCTCTGTCACGTAGTACGGTTCGTGAACGAACTTCGCCTGGATCGCGCCGCGTTCATCCTCTGACAAGATGGTCGAAACGGCAGATTCCAGATCGGGACGCTGATCGCTTATGAGGATCTGAAGCAGGTCGCGCGCAAACACGATTCCGCGGATGTTGTCCAGGGTATCGCGATAGAGGGGGACACGGGAATGGCCGGACTCTTCTATCAATTCGAGAAGTTCCCCCAGGGTCGCAGATTCCTCGAAGGCAGTGACATCAACCCGGGGTACCATCACCTCTCGGGCAATGCGGTCGTGAAACCCAAACACCCCTTGGATCATATCCTTCTCACCCTCTTCAATAACACCCGTCTCGCTTTCAGACTCGACAATGCTGCGCAGCTCTTCCTCCTTGTCGGCGCGAAAATCTTCCGGTGTTGAATCGCCCACGGCGAGCCGGTCCAGCAGATTGGTCAGTGGCACCAACAGGGTGTGCAGAGGCACAAAGGCGAGGGCAACAGATGGGATGCGGGTTTCCTCTGAATCCTCGTCGAACCGCAAGCGTCGAGGACTGGAGGCGAGGAGGAATACGCCTAGCGTGAGAATTACTGCCAGTGGAACACCGTATTCTTGTAGGAACTGAAATGATTGAAGCGCAATTCGAATGAGCGACCAGAAGCAGATCGTAAGTGCGACAATACCCAGAGCCTCGCCGATTCGCGCCAGTAGCCGAAGTCGGTGACGCGGCTCATAGATCTTCAACATCAACGCGGCATGTTTTATGCCGGCCTCGTTCATCTTCTCGAGGGCGGAACGCGAGAGCACGGCAAACGTGGCTTCATAACTCGAAACCAGGAAAACGAAAACGGCCGCTAGCAGGCCGATCGTCAGCTGAATAAATTGTGGAGGTTCCAAATACTGCTCGGCTCCTTTCGTGGAAACACTGCCTGCCAGGGCAGTCTAAGGTTGAGCGCTGGAATCGGTCTGTATCGAGGAGCGAAGAATCTCCTCAGTTTCCGACTCCATCTCGCGCAGGGCGCTGGGCGTGTCATGGTCGTATCCGGCCAAATGCAGCAGTCCATGCGCCACCAGCCGACTCGCTTCATCAACGAGGGATGTGCCCTGAGCTTTCCCTTGCACGCGAGCTCGCTCAACAGAAATGTAGATCTCCGCCTGTGCCGGTCTTTCCCCTTCTTCAGGGGACAAGAGGTCATCCCCTCCCAAGTCGAAGGAAAGTACATCGGTTGTTTCCTTTTTGTTCCTGAACTCCGAATTCAATTGCTGCATGCGATTGTCCGTGGTGATGATCACGTGTACCGGACCTGGTAAACCGAAACGACTGCAGGCGTGCTCGACAACCGGCTCCAGTCGGGCCAGGATTTCGAGGTCTCGGGTTCCCATCTGCTCGTCAAATTGGATGCGAAACATCTCTGCGCGCCTTCTTTGCGGCCTGCTGCCAGGGATATTCAACACGGCCGTGCAGAGTGCCCATCAACACAGGAATGAAACTCTCTTCGATCCGGTGCAAATCCTGGAGGGTCAATTCGCACTCATCCAGTTCCCCCGCGGTGAACTTCTGCTGAACTAACCTGCTTACGAGCTGCCTCACCCGGTTAGCCGTTCGCTCATTCAATGTCCTGACCGCAGACTCCACAGAATCGGCCAGCATGAGGATTCCGGCTTCTTTGTTCTGGGGTTTGGGGCCGGCGTAACGAAAGTCGTCTTTGCGAACATTCTCTTCCCCGAGCTCAACTGCGCGATTATAGAAGTAATCGATGACCGTAGTGCCATGATGTTGGGGAATCAGATCCGATATCGATTTTGGCAAACCGTGCTCCGCCGACATTTCAAGGCCGTCTTTCACGTGGGAGGCGATAATCAACATGCTCATATTCGGCGTCAGATGATCATGTGGATTTCGCCCCCCTCTAAGCCCTTGATTTTCCGAAAAATACTCAGGTTTGATCATTTTGCCAATGTCGTGGTAATAGCTGGCAACTCGCGCCAAGAGCGGGTTTGCGCCAATGGCTTCGGCGGCGCTCTCAGAGAGATTGGCCATAATCAGGCTATGGGTATAGGTACCCGGGGCCCTGATCGCCAATTCCCGCAAGAGTGGCCTATTGAGATCCGAAAGCTCCAACAGGGTTATGTCTGTTGTGCGGTTGAACAGGCTCTCGAAGATCGGCAGCAGACCGATGGTGAGTATCGGAGCCGCGACGCCGACAAACACGCCAGGCAGGACATGCTGATATATTTCTTCGGGAGGCACAAAACGAAGCACATCGGCGGCGGCAATTAACAGCGCGTAGGATATGGGCAGAAATATCATGGCCCGATAGAACTGGTTTCTGTGACGGACATGTCTAACGGAAAAGACCGCAACGGCCGAGGTCAGGGCACAGGTGAGCGCGACGTAGAAATCCCCGAAAATAGTTCCAACCTCGAGGGCGATAAGCAGTGACAGGATAAGTCCGATTTGCTGGTTGAGAAGGATCGTTGCCAGCATCGCTACCAAAGCGGTCGGTACCAGGTAGATGTCCAGCTGGTTCGTCTTTATGTATGCTCCCGTGGCAGCCACGGCAATTGCGAGGAGCGCGAGCAGGAGGAGAGGCCCTGGCTGATGGTAGATCTCGATTTCTCGGGTTGCCAGATAAAATCCGAACAGTATCACCAAAAACGCCGCGACTACAGCTGCCGCGATCCTCTGCAGCAGCCGCGTCAGCGGATTCTGCAGCTCTTGTTCCGCCAGCCGTTGGGCCAACGCATCGAGGCTTTCGATATGTTGCGCTGTGACGACCTCGTTCTCTTCGACGATAACATCGTCCTCGGCGAAGATCCGTTTGATACTAGCCACACCCCGCCTCGCTTCTGCGCGGCTTCGTTCTGTGATGGAGCTGTCGATTATCAAGTTTGGTCGGATAAACAGCCCAAGAAGCTCGTGAACCGCTTCGGCGGCTCCGCGCTCGTCGATCAGTCGATACCCCGCGATGATCGGCAACATGGCACCTTGCTTGAGTTCCTCCTCGCTGTGGATGGCGTCTACTGGCAGTTCCGCTTCGCCGATTCGTACACGATTCGAAATGTCACTTGCAAGTGGCGTTTTGGAGGCGATAATTCCAGCCGCGTAGAGATCGGCTAGAATCTGTTGGCACGCCGCCTGGAAATCCATGGCGTAGGGAGCGCTGGCAGTGGACAGAACCTTTACGAGGGTGGTCAAAGCCTCGACAGAGAGAGAGCCGATCACATCGGGCAGTTGCCGCTGCAGATGCTGCTGCTTCAGCGTGTCGGGCACTTGCAGGCGGATGCTGGTCAACAGCGTTCGAAAGACAGAATCGAGATGCGCCGACTGGCGATGCTCGATCTCGCCATCGTGGCGCGCGTAGGTGGGAATCGTGCTTTCCGCCCGGTGTCTCTCTTCCGCCAGCTCCCCGTCGCTCTTTGGCACCTGAAACAGAAACGGGGCTCGCACGGTTTCCGGTGCTGTTTGGCCAAGCCGCAGATCGTCGATGTTATACGGTCGCTGGTGGGATGCCAGCGTCGTGAGAAAGCCGACCACGACGAGGGCCAGAGCAACTCGATACGTCAGCAACGTACGCCGGTTCAAGACCCGCATATGCGGATGCCCGGGTCGGTGTTGGCCTCCTAGCTGTGACCACCATCGGGTCAGACGGGAAAGGTTCATGAAGATGGCAACCTAACGTGGCTGGGCGTTCCCGTTTTCATGGAGTGCGTAGGCGCGAATCAGGGACTGGACAAGCTGATTGCGGACCACGTCGTTCTGCCCCAAATATATGAAGGCAATCTCAGCGTTATCGTTGAGGATCTTCTGCACCTCGATGAGGCCAGACGGCTGATCCTCGGGCAAGTCGGTTTGGGTGATATCCCCGGTGATGACTGCCTTCGAGCCGCTGCCCAGACGAGTCAAGAACATCTTCATCTGCTGGGGGGTTGTATTTTGCGCTTCGTCGAGAATTATGAACGCATCATCCAGGGTACGACCCCGCATATAGGCCAGCGGGGCAACCTCGATGATCTTCATGTCCTGAAAACGGCGCAGGCGTTCCGGCTCGAGAAGGTTCTGGAGGGCATCATAGAGCGGCCGCAAATACGGATCCACTTTGTCTTCGAGGGCTCCTGGCAGAAACCCGAGGCGCTCTCCCGCTTCGACCGCAGGTCGCACCAAAACTATGCGCGAAACCCGCTTTGTCTTGAGTGCGGCTACCGCGATCGCGACAGCCAAAAAGGTCTTTCCCGTACCTGCCGGCCCAATAGCAAAGACGATATCAAGCTTGGATATCGCCTTTAGGTACCTTGCCTGCCCATCCGTGCGAGCCCGCACCGATCCCTTGTAGGTTTGCACCACCGCATTGTCGTCACACAGTCGACCCTCGGACTGTACCGTGGGATTGTCGCTTTCAATAATCGACCGAAGCTCGGCTTCATCAACCGTGGGGACCGAGCGCAGGCGTGTTACGAGGTGCTCAATCATACCTATGGCGTTTCGA
The DNA here is from genome assembly GCA_965217095.1 of Candidatus Latescibacterota bacterium. Lineage (GTDB taxonomy): Bacteria > Latescibacterota > UBA2968 > UBA8231 > UBA8231 > CAYNZV01. The sequence goes on along the minus strand of OZ244235.1, from coordinate 1,414,947 downwards.
ATGGAATCCGCCGGCCCATTCAGTAGGAGCCGATCTCCCCGTGCGACCAGGGAAACCCCGTAATGCTTTTCGATGAGTATGAGATTTCGATCGTTCGTGCCGAACAGCGTAAGAGGATCTATCCGGGCGATCGAAATGCTCGTGCGATTCTCCAAGTCGTTGCCGCCAGAAATGCGAAAGGGGCCCGATACCCGTTTATAGGTACCGAACCCCTCTCACGTAGGTCTGTGTTACTTGCTACTCAAAATGTGTGTAAGCCGCTCTCCTGATCAGTTGGAGGGCACGTCAAACACCTGGGCTGGAAACACCAGGTTCGGTGCGACAATCTGTTCCTTGTTGGCCTGGTAGATCTTGTGCCATTTGGTCGGATCGTTGTATACGGCCGCCGCGATCTTCGAAAGAAAGTCTCCTCGAGTAACCAGGTATTGGTTTTCCGAAACACCGAAGGGGACAGAAAGGGTCTGCTTGGGGTAGATGAGGTCGGGATCCTTGATTGCATCACGGTTGGCGCGGTAGATCCTGGGCCACATGTACGGGTCTGCGTATATGTCGTCCTTCTTCGCGATGTTCCACAGGTTGTCGCCACGAACCACCGTGTAGTCGACGCTCATTTGCCGTGGCATTCCGCTGCGCAGATCGGCGAGCATGCCATCTATCCTGGCGATCAGATGTCCAAGATCCGGGTGTGCCGCGAGTTTCCGTTTTTTGACAATTGCGAGACGGGCTTCGACATCATCCAATTCTCCGCGTTGATGGAACCGCTCTTCGGGTGCCAATGCCGACAAGCCTTCGAGTTGCTTCAGCATGGCCCGCAAACTCTTCTCGGCAGCCATGAACTCCCTGTCCGAAACACCCAACATGCTCAGCGTGTTGCCACGGACTGAGGCCGCGTCCGCATCAACCGCGTCGATCTCGCTTTTCAATGCAGCGATTTCGCTTTCGAGGCGGGTGATCTGAGCCTCAGCCGCCCCCTCGCGAACATCCAGGTCGGCCATTTCCATCTTGTACTGCTCGCGGGTCATCTTATCTTGAGCGGATACCGACTCCACAAAAATAAAGCTCAGGGCAAACAGCGAGGCGGCAACCATCGTCACAGTTCTCATCTCTATCAACCTTTTCATGATCAGTTACTCAGTTCCGCCGCCCAAAGCGGCGCTGGCTGCTTCCTGGTTATCCTTTGCCCGTTTCAAGGCCGCCTTCTTCTCGGCGAGCTTGCGCTCCAAACGTGCTTTTTCCGCGTTCAGGTCAGCGACCTTCGTCTCCGCCGCGGCAACCGCGTTGCGGCGTTCTTCAAGGCTGCCCAGTTCGTCCTGGGAAGGGCCGCCGGCGCAGCCAGAGACCAGGGGGAGGGCGAGTAATACGCTGGCAAAACCGGCCACGGTCAACCTTCTATAATGGGTAACAAACTGGCTCATTAATTGACTCCTCAAGAATGGCATCATCCGCAGTCCCCATTCGGGTATAAGCCGAACGAAAACGCTGATATTGGCTACAGATATAGTTGAAAAAGTACAGTTCGCCAAAAGTGATGTCAAGTTAAAATTCCTGCCCTTACAGATAGTTAGGCTCATTTCAAAGGACCAACGAGAGGCCCAATTCACGCAATTGCGCTTCATCTACCGCGCCCGGGGCGTTCTCCATGAGACCGACTGCCTTATTGGTCTTGGGGAAGGCTATTACCTCGCGTATGGATTTTTCGCCTGCCAGCAATGCTACCAGACGGTCAAACCCGAAAGCGATTCCCCCGTGGGGAGGGGCGCCATACTGCAATGCCTCCAGCAGAAAGCCGAACTTCTGTTGCGCTTCGTCCGCCGAGATTGCCAACAGTTCGAAGACCCGGCGTTGCAACGGTTCCTGGAAGATCCTTATGCTGCCTCCGGCAATCTCGTTCCCGTTCAACACCAGATCGTAAGCGCGCGCTCGAACGGCCTGGGGATCCTTTTCCAGTTCCTCGATGTCATCTTCGATAGGGGAGGTGAACGGGTGGTGCATGGCGACAAAGCGGTCGGCTTCGGAATCCTTCTCAAGAAGGGGAAACTCATTGACCCACAACGGTTTCCACGTGTTGGCCTCAATCAGTTCCAGGCGCCTGGCGAGTTCGAGACGCAGGACCGAAAGATACCGTGCTACGTTCTCTGGTTGATCAGCGACGAACAGGAGGAGATCACCAGGCTCTGAGGTCATCGCCGCGGTGATCAGGTCGCGGGCAGGTTCGGGAAAGAATTTCGCGATCGAGGATTCGAGGCCGTTGTCCGTGTGTTTGATCCAGCTTAACCCCTTGGCTCCCTGATCTTGGGTAAAGGTGATCAAGTCGTCGATCTGACTTCGTGGTAACTTGTTGCCGCCTTTTACGTTAATCCCTTTGACCTGGCCCCCGGTCTCAAGCACCTTGCGGAAGACGTTGAACTCGGACGCGGCAGCGGCAGCGGCCAGATTGACAAATTCGAGCCCAAATCTGAGGTCTGGTTTATCGGAGCCAAACCGCTCGATCGCTTCGCTGTAGTTTAATTGCGGAAAAGGATCGGGTAACTCGACGCCGGCCAGCTCCCGAAACAGTGCACGGGTGACTCCTTCCGCCACGTGCATTACATCCCTCTCGTTCACGAAGGACATTTCGATGTCGATCTGGGTGAACTCGGGTTGTCTGTCGGCTCGCAGATCCTCGTCACGAAAGCACTTGACGATCTGGAAATAACGGTCACAGCCGGATACCATAAGCAGCTGCTTGTAGGTCTGCGGCGACTGGGGCAAAGCGAAGAAGCTCCCCGGGTGAACTCGGCTGGGGACGAGAAAATCTCGCGCTCCCTCCGGCGTACTCTTGATCAGAAAGGGGGTTTCAACCTCAAGAAAGCCCGCTTCGTCCAAAACCCGTCTAGTGGTGTGATACGCTTTATGCCGCAGACGCAGATTCTCCTGCATGGGCACCCGGCGCAAGTCGAGGAAACGATATTTCAATCGGGTCTCCTCTCCGACATCCGGGTCTTCATCCAGCTGAAAGACGGGGGGGAGGGCTGTGTTCAGGATCCGCAGCGCGTGACAGTTGACCTCGATCGCCCCACTGGGAAGCTTGGGGTTGACCATGCCATCGGGCCTCGCTTCCACAACCCCCTGTACTGCCATCACGTACTCGCTGCGCAGAGATTCCGCCTTTGCGTGCGCCGACTCGTCGTGCTGTGGATTGAACACGACCTGAGTAATTCCGTAGCGGTCGCGGAGGTCGATGAAGATAACGCCGCCGTGGTCCCGACGACGGCCCGCCCAGCCCATGAGGGTGACCGTCTCGCCGATCTGTTCTCTGGTCAGTGTCCCGCAGTCATGGCTGCGTTGCCAGTCTCCCAAGCTTTCGATCGATTCAAGCATCGCGATAGTGGTTACAGGTTTGGGAACAAGGTGCGAGGTGGGGTGCCGGGACAACCGTATTTCAAATGGGGAAGCTCAGCAAGATATAGGACGCATTTGCATGTGTCAAGCGGAGTTAGGGCTCGGTTGACACCTAAAGGGAGCCAAAATATATTCGATATTTCGCGTGCTGACGGTCACCACCCACCTTATCACCGACTCTGGTCGTCCATCCCAATTTTGAGCCTCAGCAGAGATTCAAGCAAGAATATAGATGTAGCCGGACCCGAGTCGCGCCCGACGTCGATTCTGGAGGGCATTGGCAACACGCCATTGCTGCGCTTGCACGACGCTGCCATTCCACCAGCAGTGGAGGTCTACGCGAAACTGGAGTTCTTCAACCCAGGAGGCTCGGTTAAAGATCGGCCCGCTCTGCGCATGATCGAGGATGGCGAGCGCTCCGGCGCCCTCGTTCCTGGGAAAACGGTACTCGACTCCACCTCGGGCAATACCGGCATTGCTTACGCTATGATCGGAGCCGCGAAGGGGTATCCGGTGTTGCTGGCTATGCCGGCGAATGTGAGTCAGGAACGCAAGGCGATTCTCTCGGCTTACGGTGCGGAGGTTATTCTGACCGATCCCTCGGAGATGTCCGACGGCGCGATTCTGGAGGCGCGCCGGATATACGAGGAAAACCCGGAGCGCTACTTCAAGCCGGATCAGTATAACAATCCTTCCAATTGGAAAGCCCACCGCGATACCACAGCGGTCGAGATATGGAGCCAAACCAACGGAACAGTAAGCCATTTCGTTGCCACCATTGGCACCAGCGGTACGGTCATGGGCACCGGGCGGGGTTTGAAAGAGTTCGACCCGAACATCCAGATCATCGCCCTCGAGCCGGAGGAGTTCCACGGAATCGAAGGGCTCAAACACATGGCAAGCTCGATCGTTCCCGGGATCTACAACGAGGCGTGGCTGGATCGCAAGATCACGGTGAGCACGGAGGTTGCTTATGATGTGACACTGGATCTGCCGAAGAGCGCGGGGCTTTTGGTCGGACAGTCGTCCGGGGCTGCGTACTGGGGGGCAATCGAGGTAGCCAAACAACTCCGCGAGGGGGTCGTGGTAACCGTGTTCTGTGACGGAGGGGACAAGTACATGACCACGCCGATGTGGAGATCGGCTCTGGACGCTTCCGTCTCCTAAAGGAGATTTTACTTGATTTCGCTCGAACCAAATACCCTGCAGGTGATGCGCCAGCATGCGCGCGAGGAGTATCCTGCGGAATGCTGCGGGTTGCTTACAGACGGCTCCAACGGAATCCAGGTGCATCCGTGTGAGAACATTCAGGGTAGCCTTCACGCCAAGGATCCCGGAAGCTATCCCCGGGATTCCCGCATAGCCTACTATATCGATCCGCAGAAGCTGTTTGAGATCGTCAGGCACGCCGAAGCCGCTGGCGGAGCGTTGCTGGGCATCTACCATTCCCACGTGGACACCGAGGCGTACTTCTCTGCTGAAGACAAGGAACGGGCTATGGTATGGGATGAGCCTGCCTACCCCGGCGTCGCCTACGTCGTGTTTTCGGTCTACAAGTCCGAGGTGGCCGGATACAAATGTTTCATGTGGAGTGAGGGCGAGCGCGACTTTGTGGAAGTAAGCAGTGAAGTAGAGGAGTGATTCAAAACCTTGCTGCGCTCGGCCGCCATCGCCTGTCTCGTTTTCGGTGCTGGGACAGCCCTATACTGGGGAAGCCTCGATCACGGTTTCCATTATGACGACTATCACTCGGTCGTCCGCAATCCCCACATCCGATCGATCGGCAACGTGTCTCGCTTCTTCCTCGATCCTTCTACCTTTTCGGAAGAGGCGAAAAACGCCATGTACCGCCCGGTCCTGTTGGCGACTTACGCGCTCAACTTCAGCTCGAGCGGCCTGGACGCCCGCGGCTTTCATCGTACTAACGTGATACTGCATGGTCTGAATGCCGGGTTGGTGTTTCTGCTTCTGCTGCAACTGGTGGGGGAGCGCAAGGTGGCGGGGGGAGGGGCTCTGCTGTTCGCCGTACATCCGATGAATTCCGAGGCGGTCAACTACGTCAGCAGCAGATCCGAACTGCTGATGGCGACTTTTCTGTTGTTGGCGTGTGTTCTGTATCTGCGCTTTCGCGCAGCGGGCGCCGCTCGATGGTATCTTGGCGCCGTTTGTGCAGCTGCCCTGTCGCTAATGACGAAATCCGTGGGCGGAATAGCCGCTCTCAGCCTGGCGAGCTGCGATTGGCTGCACCGGGGATGGGGGGGGCTGCGGTCCCGTTGGCGACACTACCTGCCGTTTTTGGCGTTGCCGGCCGTCTATCTACTTTTCACGCGGTCGATCGTCGAGAAGGCTGTGTTGACTCCTGTGCGCGCTCTCGATGTGCAGTTGTGGACGCAACTGAAAGCCCTCGTATTTTACGCCTTTACGATCGGGGTTCCGGTCAACTTGAGTGTCGATCCTCAATTCTCGCTCTCACGCCACGTTGACGACCCGGTTGTTCTATGCGTCTGGCTGTTTGTCGTCTCCCTGGCGATCGTGATCATCCGGAATAGCCGACTGTTCGCGTTTGCCTGGTTGTGGGCGGTGATCGCCATGTTGCCGGCGCTGGTCGTGCCGCTGATCGTGTTGGTCAACGAGCACCGCATCTACGTGGCCGGCATCGGATTTTGCCTCATTGCGATGTGGGCATTTGTGCGTCTGAACTATTGTCGTCCCAAAGTAGCAAAGGTCGTTGCGGGCCTTTACCTTTTGATATTGGCCTCCTTGACGGTTGAGCGGAACAAGGTGTGGGCGGATGATCTGCAGTTGTGGGGGGACGCGGCACGCAAAGGGCCGATGATGCTGAAGCCGCAGCTGCGTTTGGGTGATGAGTATGCCAAGCTGGCTCAATGGGCCGAGGCAGAGAAGGCATATCTCAACGCCTTGGAGCTGCGGCCGCGACACGCAGCCGCACGAAACAACCTCGGACGGTTATATCTGCGTCAAGGGAACTTGGGGAAGGCGGAAGAGCAGTTCCGCGCGTTGCTTGCGGTCTCTCCGGATGTCATTGCCGCCAGGTTGAATCTCGCCAGTGTTTTGGTGCGCCAGGAGAAGTGGCCGGAAGCTATTCAAGAGTACGAACGGGCGTTGGAATTCGATGCCGCCAACTCCGATGCCCTCGAACATCTGGGCGACCTTGCCCTCGGGCACGGTGGAAACGTCAAAGAAGCGGTCGCGTACTACCGGGCGTCCGTCGAGGCATCGTCCGTACCCAGTGCAAGCTTGTGGTCCCGCCTCGGCGTGGCCGCGAAGGAGAGCGGCAACCTTGACCAGGCTCAGGAAGCGTACGCCGCAGCCTTGGCCATCGATTCGACCTACGCCGACGCCTGGTTCAATCTGGGAAACCTGCAAGTGGCCCTGCAGCGATTGGCGGCTGCATCCAACTCGTACCACAACGCCGCTCGGTATAGCCGGGATCCTGAGCTGGCCAGGACTGCCCGTCTTCGAGCAGAAGAAATATCCGCGACAACCAAATTCTAATGGAGGAATAAATGACAATTACGGTGCACGTACCCACCCCTCTCCGAAAGCTGACGGGAAACCAGGCCGAGGTAGAGATTGACGCCGCATCCGTGGCAGAGCTGGTAGAGAATCTTGAAACATCATTTGCCGGTATCAAGGAAAAGCTGGTCGACGAGAACGGGGTGATTCGCCGTTACGTGAATATCTATGTCAACGACGAGGATATCCGATTTCTGGACGGCGCCGAAACCCCGCTGAACAACGGCGACAACCTGTCCATCGTGCCGGCTATCGCCGGCGGCGCAGCCTGACAGCGAAGAGGAGCTTGCTTGCAAGATGTGAACGCACCGTTACTTGCCACTTCCACGCGGCGTTGGTTTCTGCCTCTGGTGGCGCTCGCAATCGTTGCAATCTACGGGAACTCTTTCTCCAACAGTTTTCACTACGACGATTTCCACTCCATAGTTGAGAACCCCCACATTCGGGCCGTGGAGAATATTCCCGCGTTCTTCTCGGACCGGAGTCTGTTCTCCTCGATGCCCGAGCGGGCCATGTACAGGCCGCTCGTGCTGGTCACCTATACCTTGAACTACTGGGCTCACGGTTACGAGCTCTTCGGGTATCACCTCGTCAATGTTGCCCTTCACATCGGTTGTACAATCGCCGTCTACCTGCTTGGGATCGCCGTTGTAGGCAATGCCCGCGCAGCCGCATGCGGCGCCCTGGTGTTCGGTCTGCATCCGCTGCAGGCGGAAGCCACCAACTACATAAGCAGTCGTTCAGAATCCCTCGCGGCGCTCTGGTATCTGCTGGCTCTGCTATTTTACCTGCGATGGCGCGCGCGCCGTCTGTCGAATTCGGGAGGCCTGCTCTACCTCGCTTCGCTGGCGGCGTTTGCACTGGCTCTTTTAAGCAAGGCTACCGCGGTGGTCTTGCCCCTCGCCTTGCTGGCGTGGGAGTTCCTCCGGGAGCGCCGTGAGCAGGATCCGATTCCCTGGGCGCACAACGCCGGCTACTGGATCGTTGGCCTCGTTTACGTGGCATTGATCCAGCAAGGGATCGATTCGGCGTTGGGCCACCCGGTCAGGGACCTAACGCACCAGATCTACACTCAGATCAAGGCGATGCCCTATTACCTGCAGCTTGTCGCGGTTCCAGTTCATCTGAGCGTTGAACACGGTTTCCGCGTTTCGGAGGTGTTGTGGAAGGCTCCTGTTCTCTTTCCTGCGCTCCTGCTGCTCTCCGCTTTCTTTGCCCTGCGGCGCCGGCGTAAGGCCGCGCTAGTTTGCGCGTGGACCATCCTGCCTTTGCTGCCTTCCAGTATTGTGCCACTGAACGTGCTGGTGAACGAGCACCGGCTGTATCTTCCTCTGGCCGGCATTGCGATCGGGATAACGATGTTAGTCGCAACATGTCCCGATATGCGGCGGTGCCGACTGTTCGCCGCGGTGACACTTGTGGTCAGCCTCGCGGTGTTGACGACGAAAAGAAATCGAGTTTGGGAGAGCGAAATGACGCGGGCGGTGCCAACGCCGCGGTGTTGACGTTGGAGTCGTTGGGCAGAGTGGAGGAAGCCGTGCAACGTTACCACAGGGCGGTCGAGCTGGCACCTGGAGTGGTAGAGTCCCACTACAACCTGGCCAACGGAATGCGGTTGTTGGGCCAGATGGATGCCGCGGTGAGATCCTACGAGAAAAGCCTCGAGCTCGCTCCAACCTTCCACAATTCGCTGATAAATCTCTCAGCGGTCTATCTAGATCGCAAGAAGCTGAGATTATCGGAGGATCTGCTCGACAGAGCGGCCGAACACCACCCCGCATCCGGCGAGGTGCACCGCAGGCTGGGTATCTTGTTTGTCCGCCAGGGAAGGTTCGACGAAGCCCGTTCCGCATACCGACGGGCGATATTCTTGCGACCGGACAACGGTGAAACATATTATAACCTAGCCAATCTGCATTGGACCCATGGCAACCTCGAAGAAGCGGAGAGGCGCTATCGGCAAGCGCTCAGCAGATATCCTGATCACCTCGGGGCACACATGAATCTCGGATCCATCTACCTTGAAAGCGGGCGTTACCGGCCGGCGCGCGATATCTACGCAGCGGCGCTGAGCATGGCGCCAGCGGAGCCAGGTCTGTTTCTAGGTCTGGCGCAGGCGTTGGAGGGGTTAGGGGCACCCAGCAAAGCACTCGAAAGCTACCGAAGGTTCCTCCAGGTCTCGGTGGGCAACCATGCACGTGAGCAGTACGTGCGGACGCGGATTCAAGTATTGCAGAGCGCACTAGAGGGAAAGGAAGAATGAAACGGGCCAACAGCGCACTGGAACTTATCGGTGCCACACCTATCGTCAGGTTGAACCGGGTGGTTGAAGACGACACCGCCGAGGTTTGGGCGAAGCTGGAATCGGCGAATCCTGCCGGCAGCGTAAAGGATCGCATCGCCCTGGCTATGGTTGAGGCGGCCGAGGAAGCAGGGGCGTTGCAACCGGGCGGCACCATCGTCGAGCCGACCAGCGGCAATACCGGGATTGGCCTGGCTATGGTTGCAGCGATCAAGGGGTATCACCTCATCATTACCATGTTCGACACCGCCAGCCGCGAGCGCCGGCTGCAGATCCAGGCGTATGGTGCGGAGGTTCTGCTAACCCCCGCGGAGGAGGGGATGCGGGGCGCTATAGAGCGGGCATTGAAGTTGAAGCAGGAGCACCCCGAATATTTTCTGCCGCAGCAGTTCATGAATCCCGTCAATCCGGAGATTCACCGACGCACCACCGGCCCCGAGCTCCTGGAGCAGATGGATGGGCAGATCGATGCGCTGGTAGCCGGGGTGGGCACTGGTGGATCGCTTACCGGGGTCGGTACGGTGCTCAAAGAGGCGATTCCGGCGGTGCGCGTGATTGCCGTCGAGCCGGAGGGTTCGCCGGTCCTGTCGGGAGGAAACCCCGGATTCAGCTATATCGAGGGGATTGGCGCCGGATTCGTCCCCGATATCCTCGACCGCTCGCTCATCGACGAAGTGCGCACCATCAGCGACGACGACGCCTACGACATGACTCGTCGTCTGGCTCGGGAGGAAGGACTGCTGGTGGGTATTTCCGCCGGTGCCAACGTTTTCAAGGCGTGTGAGGTCGCGAAGGAGCTGGGGGCTGGCAAGAAGGTGGTGACCATTCTCTGCGACAGTGGGCTCCGCTACCTCAGCACACGAGCTTTCGAGTAGCTGCCCCTCCCATCGTCTGGCGTCTACGTCCTCAGCCTAGATATCAAGGAAAACAATACTTCGGGGACTGGGCAGGGTATCCCTCGCCTATCGGTGAATCGACGGAGCTTGCAGGGTCGACGTTTTTAGTTCCGGCTTCAAAGCTACAGCTCGTTTCAGATATTCAACGGCCAGATCCTTCTTTCCTCGATCCCGGTAGATCAGTCCCAAATTGAAATGTGCCTCGGCCACCTCAGGGTCCGAAGCCAGAATCCGCAGAAAAACCTGCTCAGCACGCTCCAATTGGCCCTTGTCCATCAGCAACAGACCCAGACTGTTCAGAGCGCCCGGAAGCTCAGGCTCGGCGAGGAGCGCGGCTTTTAGCGCCGACTCTGCCTTTCCCAGCTCGCCAGCCGCACGATAGATCGAAGCCAGATTGGCCTGCGCTTCCCCATAGGTCGAATCGAGTCCAACCGCGGCCTCGTAGGAAAGTCGCGCGCTCTGCAGATCACCAGCTTCGTGATATTCAACCGCCAGATTGTAGTGCGCTTCGGGCATGAGCGGTGCCCGCCTTACGGCATGATCCCAAAGACTCCGCTCATCCTGCCACACGGCATCCTGCTTGGCAGACAGTACAGCGAAAAGAACGGCGACCGCAACTGCCCCAATGGCGAAGCGACGATCCTTACACAACGCCGTCAATGTGATCATCGGACCCAAAACGGCCAGGTGGAGTCTGTGGTCATTCACGGCCAGGTTTAGAGGCACCGCTAACGTTGGAAACAGGGTGATGACAAACCAGGCGCAATCGAAGCTGGCCAGCCAGTTTGTCCTGAACAAGACGGCAAACAGTACCGCTAGGCTGAGCCCGGCAAGAAGGCCGAGAAACGGGGCCCATTCTGCCAGCGAATCGGAGATGAAAAACTGGTGATAAACAGTCAGCTCTGTGGGCATTACGGAAACTTTAATGTAGTGGACGATCGCTTTCGCCTGCGTTGCGATTTGGGATGTAGCGCTCCTTACCTCGCTGGCTCTGCCGACGCTCCGCGACGAGAAGAAGAGGTAGGTTGCGACATACAGTGCGGTTACGGCCCAGTAGGCGACTTGGGACCGGGCCAGGTCGCGCCAGCTCCCGCCCTTTCGATGCCGGAGCCAGGCGTACGCGATCAAAAGGGCAGGTAGCGCAATCGCGGTTGCCTTACACAACAACCCTAAGCCGAAGGCCAATACCGAGAAGGCTCGGTATCCCTCCGACGAGACTGCTATCTTCGACCCTCCGGATCGCGTAGCTCTCATGTAGGCCGCAAACGAGAGCAGCATGAACGCGGCGGCGAGCGACTCCGAGCGGGCGCTGACGAAGTTGACTACCTCGGTGTGAACCGGGTGTAACCCGAACAGAAGTGCACCCAACGTTGCGCCGTACAACCCGCCGCCAAGTTGGAGCAGGACGAAGAAAGCGAGCGCGGTAACTGCGGTGTGAATAGCTAGGTTCAGTGCGATGTAACCGGCAGGATTGCTGCCTCCCAAGGAGAAATTTAGCGCATGAGAGACCAGGACCAGCGGCCGATACATGGCGTACTCTGGATTTTCGGAGAAGAGCGAAGTATCGGTGAAGAATCGAGGCAGGTTGGCCAGATCTCGAATGTGGGGATTGCGCTGGATCGAGTGGCCGTCGTCGTAGTGGAAACTGTTGTCGAGGCTACCGAGATGGACGAGAACAACCGCAGCCACCACAAAAATGAGAATCAGCTCGGGTCTGCGGTTCGGGCTCATATAAAAAAGCCCGCTGCTCGAGTAAGGTGGAGGCGGGCGTTTTTCAATCGGTTGGGGGGTATAATCAGTCCATTTTCTGGACCATTCGGGTCAGATTGGACTTGTAACGGGCGGCCATATTCGGGTGGATGACCTTCTTCTGCGCAGTTTTGTCTATCAGGGAGACGGCGGTTTGCAGCGCCCCGGTAGCCGTTTCCTTGTCCTCAGCTTCTCGCACAGACTTGATAGCGGTTCGCATCCTCGAGCGTATCGCTTTGTTCTTTAATCTGGCTTTGAGGTTGGTCCGAAGCCGCTTTTTGGAAGATTTCAGTTTAGGCAAGGTCGCTCTCCAAACGGAAAAAAGTAAGGCAAAAACTTCCTCGACGTTACTAACGTCGGTAGTTCAGGTGATTTTGCGAACTACCTGTTCCACAACAAGTTAGAAGGTCTGCCAATGCCGCAACCCTTAAGCGTGGTACGATGCTTGCTCAGAAGGGCACCGACAAGTTTATAGTCCCATCAAAGTGCGAGCGCAGTCCGCCCGCTTTCGCTCCCCCAAGCGGCGTAATCAGGCGTGAAGCGTTCGAGAAACCACAACCTGGGGCACAACTTGGTCTGAAAGCGAGGGTGGAGCCGGCAACTCTTAGCAGGGTCGGCTCCACAACCTTTCTTCAGAGGCCGTAATAATAACGGGGGGCAGGGAATGTCGCAAGGGTGCGGCTATTCGCAGACGACGCTCAACTAATCGGGGTTGGCTGCCGATATAGGTAGCTATTACCGCAAACCTCAAAACTGAAATCCGATTTGCGGACCGATGCTTAAAAACGGCATAGTACCTGATAACTGGATAGGCGATTTAACGGGCAAAATAATCTTGAAGTTCCCAAGACCCACTGCCGATAAGTAGGAGTAAGGATTCGTACGACGCGGGAGAACCGTGTGTGCGATCTGCATAAATGACAGAAAAACAGCACGTTATTTCATTAATCGTGAAATGCACAGGAGGTGAGTAGGGTCTCACAAAACCACGTTTTGAACTAATCGTGCCCGTGGGGGCGGGCACATAAGTCGATAGATGAGGGCCCACAGGGGATAGGGAAATCAACTGGGGCCGTCGTAGACTTTTTCGCTTTCAGCAATTGTAAGTTGTGTCCACGGAAGGAGTGCTTGGTTATGAGCTTAAGGCTTAAGTCTTTTCACACGCTGATGGTCGTTTTCGCGATCGCGCTGGGTACGAATGCACTTGCCCAGCCGGTTTTCGAGAATCAGACGCCAGTGGGATTTTCCCCCTCTGACAGCACGACCAAATCCTCGTTTGCATCCGACAAGGATATCTCGATCCTGGTCGATTTGAACGAGACGGCCAATGAGACCTACCCGGTCATTGGCAATTTCCAGAAAGTCGAACAGGCACAGGCGTATTTTACCACCGCCGGCGAGGCTGCCTACATGTCTCAAGCTGTTGAGATCGACGCCAACGGTATAATCCACCGCGCCTGGATTGAGCAGCGTGGTATCGTCGATTTCACCGTTGCAACCTCGACCCCAGTATACGGAGTAGTCTATTCGAAGAGCCTTAACGGCGGCAAGACGTTTTCCGACACGGTTTCCGTGTCAGGGACTCTTCGCTTCGACATGATCACCCCTAGTGTCGGGTTGACAAGCGCGTTTTCTACGCTAGACATCGTCGTGAACAGCAAGGGTAACCCGCGAGTTGTGTATGCGATGGATCTGTCGGCCGACGGCCTTACCGGCAACAATGCCGTCCCAGCGATCGGTCCACAAGTTCACAGAACGAACGCGAAGGCCTATAACAATATCTTTGGGGGTATCCATTTAACCGGAGTTACCATATGTTCAGTGCATGGCGTATCCTCGCGCTGGCAAGCACTACCCGGGCTCGGTTGGCGAGTTTCAAGCCTGGTTTCGAACCGACGCGGACTGCCTGGACTACCTCGAATGGCTGCGGTGGCCCGACGGCTTCGTCTGTCCGAGTTGCGGCCACGAAGGCGGTTGGCGCTTGGGCGATGGCCGCTTCATGTGTCCGGCGTGTTCGACACGCAGTTCGGTGACGGCCGGTACGATCTTCGATCGGACGCGGACACCCTTGACGATATGGTACACCGCCTGCTGGCTGTTCGCCACCGGTAAAGACGGGATCTCGGCGTTGAGCTTGAAGCGAGTACTGGAGATCAGCTCCTACCAGACTGCCTGGGCCATGCTGCACCGCCTGCGGTCGGTGTTGGTACGTCCCGGTCGGGATCTGCTGAGCGGGACGGTACAGGTGGACGAGACCTACATCGGCGGCGCCGAGCCTGGGCTGGCCGGTGGCCGCGCTAGGGGCAAGAAGGTGCTGACCGGTATCGCAGTTGAGGTTCATGAGCCGAGAGGATTGGGGCGGTGCCGCATGTCGCCACTGGCCGATGCCTCTGCCGAGACCTTGCACGCGTTCGTGATGGATCACGTCGAGCCGGGCAAGTTCGTGGTTGCCGGCCAATAATGCGGTGGTGATCAACGATACTGCGACAGTAATAAGCAGGAATGCCTCGTTTCCCCGGATGGCCATTACCAGCACCGACGACATTTTCATCAGTTATGAGCGCGATGTCTCGGGCACACAGGATGTCATGGTGGCCAAGGTGGATGCGGACAGCCTCCAGCTCGGGTCGGCGCAGGCCGTAACCGTCGGGTCGCTCGGCCAAAGCGCGAGCCGTGGTGGCATTCGCATTGCGCAGGATACAGACTTGGATCTCGGCCCGGACATAGCCGTAGGCGACGATGATATAATACACGTAGTGTGGTACAACACGACGGCTAATGAGGTTCAACACAAAACCGTGCCTGCGACGAAATGGGACACTCCTGGCGCAGGCGGTTGGGATCAGGGCGTGGACGGTCAACTTGTTGGCTCATTCAACGATGCCATGGCCGCCAACAACCTGAACGAAGCCTTTCTAGCAGGTAGCTCGGATCGGAGTTTCAGCGCAGACGGTGAGGTACATTTGTTCCCCACCGTGGTTGTAGACCGACAGCGCACGCCGGATCGCATTTACGCGATCTGGAAACATGCGGATGCAGCTGCTAACGCCGACAATGATGAGAATATTGCTTACAATTTCTACAGCTACGACGGGCAGATAGGAATTGGGGCTGGATGGTCTGCTACCACCAGCTTCGCATTTCCACAAGGCGCAGGCACAGCTGGTACACCAGCAACAGCGGGAGCGCTCTTCGCGCACGGCACCGCGTATCAGATCGAGAGTCACTGGGCTTACGTTGATCGAGTCGCAGCGGTTGTGGACGACCGTCTCGCAACCCGTGGCGATCTGCATGTGGTCTTCTCTGGTGGTGCTTCCTCCAAGTTGACAGCTGTAGCTACTGCCAACCCCGGCGAAGGTGCCGCTGGTTCCATAGGCAGAGCAAACAGTTTATACTACAGCCGTTTCAACGGTGTTGAGTGGGAATTGCCACAGGTTGTGGCGACCGCCTCAAACACCGGTGGAACTAGTCGTTTCGATGACGGAGTTGGTGCCAAATACCACGATCTGTTCGAGCCGTCGATCGCCATGCGTTCCGGCGACAATAACGTCTATTTGACCTTTGTTGGAGGGTCGCCGGGTCTCTTCACTGGCAGCCAGGTGCTCAATAATACGACGGCAATTGATCAGTCGGGGCGGGGATATTCCGCGCTAAGTTATGTGAACATCGCGCCAATGCCTTTCTTCAAGGTTGTCGGACGTGTTGTCTCGTTCGAAGATAGATCGATACCCGTCGGCGGAAACCAGTACCAGCTGACTTACAATCCAGTACATCCGCAGACTGCTTCATCGGAGAACATGATCGCGATATCAGTGGCCGACAATTCCAATGGCTCTGGAATCGGCGGTGCCACACCGGGCTCTTCTTCAGCGCCCGGCGGATTCCTAAGCGGTCAGTGGCAGACTGTGGCGCTCAGCTCCATGGGGGTTGCCTCCCTGAATCCAAGTGCCGCGACTGGCGTCTTCAAGGGCGCTTCCAATCTGGTGGAAGCCCAGAATGACAACGGCAACTGGCAGGGGCTTGCCGATAACGACGGCAACAACAACTTTGGCGAGTGGGGTGATGACACCGATAAGAACGGCCTCTTGGTCAAGTTGAACGTGTTGGCGTCCGACTCCAGCGACAATCTGTTCGTCATTCAAGCCAGCTCCGCAGCGATTTCGGGTCAGGTGTCGAATCTCGTTTCTCAGAGCATCAGTCTCACAGGGCGCGCGGCCAACGCCAGTTTTGTCCAAGGTCTGCGTACAACTGATGCCGCTGGCATCGCGCCAAACAACCAGGCTGAGTACACGATCCTCAACGACTACTTTAACGCTCCACTAGGCAGCTATTTCCAACTCAGCTCTAACATCACTGTACAGGCCGCCAATGTAGCTCCGGTGGTGCAGGTCGTTGAACCGGATGCCAGCACGATCGGCACCGGGGCGTTCGCGAACGAGACGCAAAGTATACGGTACGTGCTCTTCGACTCGGACGACAACGTCTCTACGCCGACGGCCGGCCTCCAGATGGAGCTCTATTTCTACACCGACAACGGATTGAGCAATGTCCAGGACATCCGCACATTCGCGACTCTGATCGCCGACGAGCAGGATGATACCTCTGTAGACGCGACGAATGGCACAGCGGATTTCGTCGAGGGCTCTTCTAGCACCAACGTGCAGACCTATACCTGGGATGATCCAGGTGCAGCACTGCAGGGTCTTGGTTTCGCAGCGTTGACGAAGGTGCCTGACGGAACCTATTTCATCTATGTCGTTGGTGACGATCTAGTGAACCCGGCCGTGTTCGCCGTCAGCGACGGCGCTTTGCGAGTTCGGCATATTCCGCTCGTGAAGTCGCTGGAGCCGGTGGCAACTGACACGGTCGATACCGGCGAATTCGACGTGGCGGCTAAGACCAATCCGTACAACATCGATTTCCAATTGGTCGATTACGACGACAATGCTCAGGTGCGTCTCTTCTTTTCGACGTCGGGCTCCCTGGGCAGTTCGGACGCAGTAATTTCTGGTACGTTTCCGAACCAGACTCTAGCATTGACGGGAGCGACAGAGATGCAGTTGTCCGACACCTTGCGCACCGACGAAGACATCGAGTTCGATTTCGACATCACTGCTCAGGGCAGTGGTCAAGACTCGATTATCGCACAGAGCGCCTACTTCCTCTACGCGGTTGTGGCCGACGAAGACACCTTTGCAGTGGGCGTCTCGAGTCAACCACTGGCCGTGCGGCATGGTCCCTCGTTCGAGTTTACCTCGCCGTTGGAAGGTCTGACGATACCGATCAGCACGGGCGCGCAGTTCCAGTATACTATCGAATGGCAGCGTGGCCGTTCCGATCGCGACCTCGATGGAAATGCCACAATTTCTCTCTACTACACTGGAGTCGATCCTACGACCGTGGACTATTCTGGTACTGATTCGACCCAGTTGGTAGCGACCAGCGGAACTAACCCTGGAAGCGCCGTTTTGATCCAGGGCGGGATTCGCGAGGACGACGAGGGTGCGGGAGACCAGTTTGTGTGGGATTTCCGCAACCCGCCTGGCGAGCTGCCCAAGACGTTCAGGGCCAGCCCAAGCGGCGCGCCGTCAAACTCTACGAATCCAAACATCTACCAGGTTGGCTCCACGGTGGACACGGCATGGGTCTACGCCGTCATGGCAGATACGTTGGGTAACACGCGAGTACAGGGAGGTGGAGCCGTGCTGCTGCAAGGCAGCGGTACGAGCCCCGCTTCCCAGTTGCCGCGGGTAACCATGAAAACGCCGCCTGAGTCCGGACAGACGCTCATCAATGGTGATGTGATTCGTCTCGAATGGGATGCGTTCCTGATCGATGACGGCACCGGCACCGATGACGCTTATCTGCGTCTCTATGCGGCACCGAAAAACAAGTATACCACGCTGACCCAACTGGAAACCAATGCTGGGGCAGGCAATGGCGACGTGTTTCTCATCAATAGTCTGGACGGCACCAACACCAACGCTGCTGGTGCCCAGATCGAGGATTACACGGGCTCCACCTCGTTGAAGATCCAGAGGATTCGTGAAAGCGACAAGAAGTTCTTCCTGTGGGATACGAAGACCACGTCCTTCAGGATAATCGGGACGCCAACCGAGTTCGACATCTTCGTCGCCGCCAGCTTAAATCCGCAGTTCGGCGAAGACATTTTCGTCAATGGAACGGTTGATTCGATCGCCACTGGTAACGGATCGCAGTCTCTGTCGGCCGTGCTTTCCAAGGCTCCCGGTGCGTTGCGCGTCGAGGGGGCTGACCCGATCTTCAGCATCGAGCTCGGGCCCACAGCTCTCACCGCCAGTTCTGGCGATACGCTCGACTTCCAGGTCCTGACGAACTCACAGGCCAGCAGCATCGACCTGATGGCTTTCCATCTGAACGTGCCGCGCTCGCATTTCGAGATCATAGACCAGGATGCGGCCACATCAGGTGTGCAGCCGTTCAAGGATTCGACCGGCGCCTTCATCGGTGCCGCAACCATAGCGCAGAATGATACGACACAGGGCACCGACCAGTGGCTCTACCTGAACTTCGTAGAGAGCCGGATCGGTGGCGAGGTGATCGGCAATGTGGCGGGCGATAGCTCCCAGGTGGCCGCCACCGTGCAACTCCTGGTCAAGCGCTTCACCGGCGGGGCACCCGCAGACACCACGTTGGCGTGGAATACCGGCGGCAATCGAATCACCGGTATGCGCAACGGAACCACCCAGATTGCTGCTCCGGCGCGCGATGGTGTCGTAACATTGACACCCCGTGCTCGCGTGATAGCGACGGCACCTCTCCAGGGCCGTACGAACTTCGGCGATACCCTGGATGTGCACCTGCGCGAGATCGGAAGCACGCAGGATATAACTGATGAGAGTTACATCCGCGCCAACGACGTTGCGCTGGATTCAACCGGTGGTGATACCACGGTGACCCTCGGGTTGGCCAGTATCACTGGTACCTTTGCCGCCTCTGAGACGGCCACAGGTACGACCAGCGGCGCAACCGGCGCGGTCACCGCGTTTGCCAGTCCCAATCTCACCGTTGGAAACCCGCTCACAGGCGTGTTTTCGACCGGCGAGACGGTCACTGGTGGCACCAGCGGTGCGGTTGGCAATATCAGCACCATTACGGGTAACGCCCCGGGCGTGGTCGTGCTGTCCGACTCGGTCAACGTGATCAGCGACGCCTTTGGTACCTTCACCATTACGGAGATACCCTCGGGTATCTACGAGATCACGGTGAAGACCGACGGGTATATTTCGGGTCGTACCGACACACTGAATCTGTTCAACGGGACGACCAAGACCGCCGACCCGACCTTCGGGTCTGACAATCTGGGTAACCTGTCACCCGCAACGCCGTTCGGTTTGCTCAAGGGCGGCGATGCGACCGGCGACAACCAGGTAGACGTTGCCGATGCGAATCTCGTCTTCAGCCTCTGGAACCTGACTCCGGCCGATGCTGGATTCCAGGCGCCGTCGGATATCAACGACGACGGTATCATCAACGCCATCGATCTCGGGTTCGTAAGCCAGAACTTCGGCATCGACGGCTTCGGTGCTCCGCCTGTCTTCAAGCGGGGTTACGCCAATGGTGACAACGAGAACGCCGTGGTCGAGCTCAAGGGGCTCAATGATGTCGAGTCCTGGTGGACCGGCCGCGAGTTCGAGGTAAACCTGAACGTCACCGGAATGACTGACGTCATGGCCTACGGTCTCAGCGTCAGCTTCGATCCGAACAGGGTCAAGCTGATCGGTGGGGACAAGGCGGTGACCGAAGGTGATATCTTCGCCAAGAACCAGTACGGTGCGCTCTTCTTCCATCGCGCCCAGCCGGGTCGCGTCGATGTGACCGGTGGTCGCATCGGAGCAAGCTGGTCAGCAAGTGGCAACGCCAACCTGGCAACCTTGCGCTTCGTCGCGATGGGTGATGATCCGGGCGAAATGGAGATCATCTCCGGTGACCTGGTGAACAGCGAGTTCCGTGGATCTTCGATGCAGGTGAAAAAGGCTCCGGCCCTGCCGAAGGTGGCAGCACTGCATCAGAACTTCCCGAATCCGTTCAATCCGTCCACGGAGATCCGCTTCGACATTCCCATCGAGGGCATCGTCAAGCTGCGGATCTACAACCAGCTCGGGCAGACGGTCCGGACGCTGGCGGACAAGCGGATGAAGGCGGGTACCTACCGCATGAAGTGGAATGGTGCCACGGAAGCCGGTCATGACGTATCCTCCGGAGTGTATTTCTACAGTCTGGAATCCGGCGACTTCTCGCAGATTCGCAAGATGACCCTGGTGAAATAAACCAGGTAGATCAACAACGGTACAAAAGCGCCGCAGGGGAAACCCTGCGGCGCTTTTGCTTGTTCTAGGGGAAAAGTGTTCCCCCCCATACGTCGGCTTGGTTCGATGTGCTCCGCGAAACGATAGTAACCCGTCCCGCGTCATACTACTTTGGAGAGGGATTTACAATTCCTTCGACCTTTGGAGTTGGCGACGCTCCTCCGGGTGGAAATGGGCACGCAATTTGCGTAGTTGCGGGTGCCCGGACTATTGTGTCCGGACTTAACGCCGAAAAGCATGCGAAACAGACTGATCCAAACCTTATATGCCATAGGTCTAATCGGCTTCTGGTGGTCTGCTGCCGAGGCGCAAACATTGCGACTTCAGCAGGCCGGCGGAAATTCCTCGCGAGCGACGGTGCAGGTTGGCCAGACGATCACCATCGAGGTTTTCGGTAACCTGGGCAGAGTGGAGGCGTCCGGAGTCGCCTTTTTCATAACGGTGCCCAGCGGTGCCTTCCAGGTAATCGATCAGGGGGCGGAGTCGGTAGTCGGGGTCCAACCTTTTCTCCAGGGGCCGCTCTTTCAGGGCGCGGGCGAGGTGAGCAACCTTCTGCTTCCTGAAAGTGACCCTTCCGCGTCAAACTTCGAAGGTCAGCAGCTGGACTATGCCGCTGTCATTGGGGCCGCCGGGCAGAGAACCCGGGGTGGCGCAGGCGTAATAGCATCGTTCCGGCTGCTTTGCGTCCGTCCCATCGTCAACGGTCGAATTGATATCGACGACAACCCGGTCCGCGAAACCCGTTTAGTGTTGCCCGACGGTCAAGAGGTCCGCTTCCTCACCGTCCGGGGTATGGAAATCACGGTTACCGGGCTGCAACTGCGAGACATTCCGGATGTGATCCTCTCACCCGGTCAGGCTGACAGTCTGCAGATTGGCTCGCTGACGAGCTACATCTCCACCACCCTCGCGATTCCAGATTCCATCCGTTGGTCCTTCGAGCTTCCCAACATCGATCCTTCCGTTGTGGACAGTTTCCTCGAGGACAGTCTTTCGGTGGAGATCGAGCAAGTGACCAACCGGGTAAAGGTTACGCCGAAGAACGGTTGGACGGGGCGCCAGCGCATCATCTGGATAGCCGCGGAACCTTCGGGACTCATTCCGGGGCAGGAGCCCAATCAGACGACCGAATTCTCGGATATCGTTGTGAACAATCCACCCGTGTTTTCGATTCAACCCGGCCCCGATGGGGTTAAGCGAGACACGATTCAGATCGTCGAGGACGGCAGTCCGTTTACTCCGGGTCTCAATCTGGACAGGCGCGTTGCGTTTCGCGGCAGAGATCTCGATCAGATTGTCGACGATCCGGACGTGATCGACCCGCAACGCGAGCTGAATTTCGCCGTTCTACCGTTCGGTGCCTTCTCCGATACGGTAAACGTGCGGGCAGATGACGATCCGGACACCCACGAACTGTTGGTGTGGTCCCGTCAGGATTTCTTCGGAATCGACTCGCTTAAGGTGGTGGTGCTCGACGCGTTCCGCGGCCAAGATTCTCTCCGCGTGATCATCGAGGTGATCGAGCTTCCGGATCCACCTGAGTTCATTTTGCAAGACCGAGAGCCTAAGGTTAGCCGCGGCGGCACCCGCAGCTATCTATTGAGCAACATCGCGCGGGACGTGGACACACCGTTGGACAGCCTCGAGCTGTCCTGGATAGATGACCCGGAAGAGCATTTTGCCACCGACACCACCCGGACCGAGGCCGGCCTGGTGATCTCAATCACCGGCACCCCAGATTTTTCCGGGTTGGGAAGGGTCACCTTTCGACTAGCGGATCCGGTGGATCCCGAACGGCTCTCCGACACGATGGTGATCTTCATAACCGCCGCGGAGGCTTTGCCACCGGTCGTGTTTCCCGATGAGATCAAGGTCAATCTGATACCCGGAGGAGATACGGCACAGGAGAATCTGGACGACTTCGTCGACGACCCGGACAACATAGACTCGGAGCTTACCTGGGCATTCCCTTCGTTCATCAGGACAGTACTTGGGATCGACGAGAATCGCGTGCTTTCGGCGGCTTCGCCGTTCGAATTCGTTGGCTACGAGGAGGCCGTTCTGATTGTCTCGGACCCGGGGAATCAATCCGACGATTTGAAGCTCAGGATCTACTCCTCCGATGGAACGCCGGTGGCCGGCGGACTTCCCGACCTGATATTGGATCAGGGGCAGCGACACAGCGAAATCGACCTTGATAGCTTCTATTACGACTCCAACAACTCCGATCAGGAGATGAGCTGGCGCGTCCTGGACAGCTTCGATCAAGGCAACCTCCAGATCGGCATAGATCCACTTACGCACCTG
Source organism: Candidatus Latescibacterota bacterium (assembly GCA_965217095.1). Classification (GTDB taxonomy): domain Bacteria; phylum Latescibacterota; class UBA2968; order UBA8231; family UBA8231; genus CAYNZV01. The sequence continues at coordinate 1,392,427 of OZ244235.1, read as the reverse complement.
GTCAACTTTGTTGTGAGTGACCGTGCAACCTTCCGCACTGAATCCGTAATCTTTCAGGTGATCTCGCCGGAGGGTATCACGGCACAGGATACCATGCTGGTGACGATTCGATCGGGCGGTCCACCTTCAGACTCCTTCCAGATCCGTCCGTTTCCGCTGACTCTCGAAGTGCCTGTGGGAGTATTCATCGAGGTGCTGGATCTGGACAACTTCGTTCAAGCCCCAGCCGAGTTCCCGGTGGAGAGTTTGACCTGGGAGTTCACCATCCTTGGAGGCGACCATTCGATCCCCGCGATTATCGAAGGGAACATCGTGCAGCTCTTCGGTGTTAGCTCGGGAACTGATACGGTAGCCTTCACGGCCAGGGACAGCCTGGGAAATAGCAATACGGAGACAGCGCACATCCGCGTGTTCGGCGAGAGCGAAGTCCTCCGTTTGCTGCCACTGCCGGACGTGCAGTTCATCGCCGGCACGTCCCACGAAGACAGTCTCAACAAGTTCATTCTCGATCGCGTCGCCCATCCCGACTCGGCCATTCAATGGAGCATCGAAGCCCAACTGAATGCCACCGGAAACATCTTTTCTCGGGTACAGCCAGGGAACATCCTGTTTGCTGCGGCGCCGGATACGGGGGAAGTGGAGATCGTCCTCGTGGCACGGGATACGGTCCTTAATGTCACCGGGCGCGACACGGTAAAGATCATTTCGCTGGATCCGTCTTTTGCGGCCAGCCCGTTGAAAGCGTTGCCACCCCTCGTTCTGGTTTCGGGACAGGCAGACAGCACAGTTCAGCTCAACGAATTCCTGCCAGACGATGTGGCGAATCCGGCGCAGACCATTTGGCGGGTCTCCGGACAGCAGATTACGACACCATCCATTGCTATCGAGCCACCCCATCGGCTTACGGTGCAGACCGTGGGCGATCGCGTCGGTGTAGATACCCTCACCTTCGTAGTGAATCTCGGGGGGGTCTTACCGCGTCCGGGATGATGGAGGTTACGGTCCAGGAGCCGGTGGATGAAAGCACACTCGAGCTTCAGGTCGTGCCCAACCTGTTCAATCAGGAATTCATCGATGTCTATGTATTAGCGAGGCGGGGCATTGCCGGAACACCCAACGTGGTTCGCACCTTCGAAGGTGCCGACAGCACAGTGGCGGTAAGGCAGATCGAGGAGGACCTGGAAGGGCGCAGGGTCCTCGTCTGGTCCGGAAACGTACAGCTCCGCCCCGGTGCGTCGGGTACTATATTCTTTACCGCCCAGGCATTAACCTCCCTCGGCACACCGGTGGGTGACACTGCTTCCGTGACGGTTCTCACTACCGCAGCCGCGAAGGTGGCTACCATCGACCACGCCGGCATCCAGTTGCAGTTGGGAGCTGACGCGGTTCCGGAGGGGACGCGAATCATCGTGCAGGTGGATGGCGAGCGCGAGAGCGCCGCCGCCAAGCGTGATTCTGAGAGTGAGCTGAGGATGAGGTCGAGGATCAATATCTATCCCCTGGGCATGGAACTGCGCAGCCGGTCGACCATCCGTCTCCCGGCGGGAAGATCGACTGAGGGATTGTACGACAAGGTCGAGGGTGCCTGGCGGTACCTGGGTGGCAGAGAAGAGCGCGTACCGATCGGGCGGTTGGGCATGTATGCCGTCCTGGATGACGCGATTCCGCCTTCGGTGGTCGTGGGTTCGCTGCCGGAGATGGGAACCAGCGAGTTCTCGGCACGAATCACCGACCACGGAAGTGGGATCGATCCGGAGGAAATCAGGTTTCTGGTAAATGGCGAGCCGATGGCGGCTGAGCTGCAGGACGATCGTTTGACGTGGTCGGCTGGCAGCGCTCGCGTTGGTTCCGCGGAGCTGATTCTGCAGGTGAAGGATAGGGCTGGAAACGAGGCGATGAAGCGGTTCGAGATTCTGCTTCCTGACCGGTCCCTCCCCTTGGTGTTTTCCCTGGGAGTCAATTACCCGAATCCATTCAACCCTGAAACCACGATCCCGTTCGCGGTTCCTGAGGAGGCGATTTTTCTGCCAGTGCGGCTCTCTATTTACAACATATCGGGTCAGCTGGTACGTCAGTTGCTCGATGGAGAGGTATCAGCTGGTCAGTATAAGCTGCAATGGGACGCGCGAGACGAGAGCGGTGGCAGAGTGAGCAGCGGCATATATTCTACAGGTTGGAATCAGGCAATCGAATATTGTCACGTTCCATGATGTTGTTGAAATAAGTCCAAATGAGGTCATCTATGGGAACCAACATGAAGTTTATCGCGCTCGTTGGCGTGGCAATCCTGTTGCAATCGGGTTGCGGGGGCGGCAACGGACTTGGACCTACCGAAATAAAACGACAAGAGGACAAGCTGCGGGACAGACTGCCGGCGGATTGGAGTCCCTACAAGACAGGAAACTACGCCGCCGCCATCGACGGTTTTACTCAGACCCTCGAACAGGCCGACCTATTGGAGGGGTCGGAAGGCGTCAAGAACCAGATCAAGTCGGAAGCGCACAGCGGCATTGCATGGTCTTTCTTCAAACAGCAAGACCTGGCAAAATCCGATCTGGCGTTCAGGCAGGCATTGCAGCTCGATTCCCGGAACGGGGATGCCTGGGTCGGGCGGGCGGGCGTGGCTCACGCCTTGCAGCAGTTCAGCGATGCGATCCAGTTCGCTATTACGGCGCTCGGGATCGATCCTGACTACGACTCCGGGGCTCGTCTCGATGAAGATGGGCGGAATCTCTCCCACGACAACTTCGATTCCCGGCACATCCGCATTCTGCTGGCGGAATCGTATTTTCAGTTGGGGCGCTACAGCGCCCTGGACAGACCAGATCCAAACAACGCCTCGGCGCAGCTGCGCCTGATTCGTGGGCAGTTCCAGTTTCGCGATCCGGGACACCTGCTGCAAAACACAAGCGAAGAAGCGACGTCGCTTCTACAAGAGTCGTCGAACAGGTTGTAGAAGAGTGATCAACGCGAAATCATACGGGGCGATCTTCCTGGCAACGTTTTCGTTTGCGGCCATGGAGAGCTCTCCGGTAAGAGCTCAAGATCTGAACCTCTTGCGCCGACCTCAGAATTCGGCCATCAGCGTTCCCCTCGGCCAGGGCCTGGACATGATTCACAGTGCCGAGCCGTTGGGGAAGGGCCGGTTTCGCGTCCGCGCCTTGAATCGATCGGTGGGTCTTACGATTCCCGAGCTGGGTCAGGGGAGCATCTACACGGGAAACTATGGGTATGCTTTCGGGTTCAGTCCGGCCATAGATATCAGCCTGCTGGTACCGTTCCTACTAGATTCAGCGGGCGGGCTCAATAAATACGGCACTGGGGATCCGGTCGTCGGGATCAAGTACGCGAGACAGACCAAGGTGCCGGCGAGCTCCCATTCAGCGTTTCACCTTCTGTTCACGTTGCCCCTGGGATACAAGGGGGAACATGCGCTGGACAAGGTGGGAGGTATCCGTCCGTTCAGCTCGGAGTCGGTGGACTTGGGGCTGCAATATCTGGTCGACCTCCATTTTCGCAGGCTGTCACTCTACCTAAACGGCGGATTCTTCCGCTCGGGGAATCTAGAGGTCCTTTCGCAGTTGGTGTACGGCCTCGGCGTCGAGATTGGCAGGCAGAGTCGCTGGGCCAGCTTCAATGTGGAGTACCAGGCTCGCGTTTCGTTTACCCAAGAGTCTCGTGCGTCTGGCGCGTTGAAATTCGGCACGCGGATTCGGTTGTTTCGCGGCATTCAACTGGAATTAAACCGGGAGATCGGATTCTTGGATCACCCCACCAAGGGCGCCTTCACCTTCGGGGTGCGCATGCACGGTTTTCGCCGCAAGTTGGGGACGCGGCATACACTCTATATTCCGCCGGCTCCGATAAAACGTCTGTACGAGCCGGAGAAGGTCTTGCGCATCGCCATCCTCGACTTCGAAGGGTTCGAGGAATACGATGCCGGACCGCGGTTGGTGGCAAAGATCAAAACGGAGCTCGCTCCCCACGACAGTCTTGAGGTGGTGGACCTGGCTCGGTTCTCCGGTTTGCCCCGAAAAGGGGAAGTGTCACCGCTGTTGGCGCGGGATTTGGCGCGAAAGATAGGTGTGGATGTGGTGGTTACGGGGGAGGTGTTGGACTACGAAATCAAACGATTTGCCGGCATCCACCTGCCCTATTTGGTCGAACTGCCAGAGACCAGGGTCGATGTCAGACTCCGGTTCCGAGTTCTGGAATTCTTCGGCCCTGAGGGAGAGGAGATGGAGGCGTTTACCGCTACTATCGATGGCGTCGGCCGGGCACGCAAGCGGGTGAGGTTGATCCCCGTGGATCGCCGCAACATTACAGCGACCGCTTCGGCGCGCGAACTATTAGACATACAAAATTCTGCGCTCGACGATGTCGCCGGCAATATGCTGGCAAGCATGGCCGAGCGCTTCTCCTGGACCCCACCGGACTTTCTGCCGTGAATCGCAAGATCAGAGCTCTCGTGAACCTTGCCCTCCTGGGCATCATTGCGCTCGCCACGGGCGAGTGCGCCTTCTCGGTGGCACCAACGAGCTCAAAGGACAAGAACCTCACCATCGAGCTCGCCGCCTTTCCAGACCGGCTTTCGGTTGAGGACAGCACGGCCGTTTCGGAGATCTGGGCAACCATCAGGGAAGGAACCCGCCCGGTACAGGATAGCACCGTCGTCGTGTTCGCAACCACCGTAGGTACGATTACCTCAAGCGCCATCACCCTCGATAGCCTAGCGATCGCCTTGCTGCAGAGTCCCGGTGACGGCCGATCCCGGCGCGGGGAGATCGTGGCACAGGCGCGAACCGTACGCGATACCTTGGACGTCGATTTCACCCTTACGACCGACTGACAACTTGACATATCCTTAGTAAAATCAGTATTTTTGCCCAATCCCACGGTGCGCGAATGTCGGTCCCCTGCGCGATGGAATGGCCCCGGAAATACCGGATGATTCGCAGCTCAATCTCGAATTTGGCAGCGGTCACCCTACTCCAATAAACTTAGGTGCCAGGTCTGCCTTGGCCTGTGCTCACTGCAACACCCGAATCGACATCCCAGATTGGTTCCTGGCGAAGAAGCTCAGTCTGCTGTTTTGCGGCACGCCATGTCGGCGAGCCTGGGCTCGCGGGCGGCCGGAAGCAGAATTAGGTGCATCCGGGGTGCGGTACAGTAGGGGAGGGAATTGGAAGATTCAGTCCCTAGCTGCTCGCGAACGAGATAAGTTTTCCTGTCGAAAATGCGGTGTGACCGAGGAAACGTTAGGCAGAAAGCTCGACGTTCACCATGCTATTCCCTACGGGAGTTTCGAATCCAACCTGGGCGCGAACAATCTCGAGCATCTCGTTTCCCTCTGCCCCTCCTGTCACCGGAGCGCAGAGTTCCGTCTCCAGGAAGAGCTTCCTCTCCTCTCTCACAGCACGACCCGGGCTGAATCGTAGTGGGAAGCTCAGCAGTCACCGTTAGCATCGTTGTGCCTGCGTACAACGAAGCGGGTCAAATGGCTTCGGTGCTGGGCTCTATTATCGCTCAACTAAGACAGCTTGAGGGCAGCTGGGAACTCCTGGTAGTTGACGACGGGTCAACGGATGGGACCGCGGCTGCGGCAAGCGCAGTGGATCCGCTCATTCGCATCGTTCAGCATCCGTACAATCAAGGAAACGGGGCCGCGGTCAAAACCGGAATCCGACAAGCCTGCGGGGAGATTGTCATCCTCATGGATGGGGATGGGCAGCACGATCCGGCTGACCTTCCGCGGTTTATCGAAGGATGTAGCAAGTTCGACATGGTTGTAGGAGCAAGGGGACGAGGGAGTCAGGCCGGGTGGCACCGCGGCATAGCAAATTCGATCTACAACAGGTTCGCCACCTACGTTACTGGCCAGAAGATTGCCGATTTGACCTCCGGCTTTCGGGGGATTCGCCGCGAGGTGGCGCGGCGGTTCTTGAGTCTCCTACCCAACGGGTTCTCGTATCCCACCACCATTACCCTGTGCCTAATGCGGGCGGGATTCAGCGTCGCTTACATCCCGATCAAGACCGCGCAGAGAAGTGGCAAGAGCAAAATCAAGCTGTTTCGGGACGGAACTAAATTCTTTCTGGTAATAATGAAGATCTGCATGCTGTTTTCTCCGCTACGAATCTTCTTGCCGGTCAGCTTCTACGTCTTCCTGATGGGACTCGGCTATTACGGTTACACCTATTGGAACAGTCACCGGTTCACGAACATGTCGATGCTGCTGTTCACCACATCGGTGCAGATTTTCATGATGGGTCTCATCGCGGAGCAGGTGGCACAGATGCGCTTCGAGCGTTCGGACGATCCGTGAGCATGGAGATCTGTTTCTTCGGGATGTATAAGACTGAACCGGGGTATCCGGTCAACCGGTTCCTGGTCAAGGGACTGCGCGAGGCCGGCTGCCAAGTGGAGGAGTGTCGCGAATCTCTGTGGGAGGGGTTTCTTCACGATGGTCCGGGACGCTGGGGCTGGCGCGATTTTGCACGAATGGGATGCCGAGCGTTGCGAAGGTATGGCTCCCTTGTACGTAGGTACGGACGGGTGAGAACACACCAATGCGTAATTGTCGGTTATCCCGGGTTCCTGGAGATTCTACTGGGCCGTTTGTTGAATCTGTTCAGTGGCCGTTTGATGGTCCTGGTGAGCTTTATTTCGCTTTACGATACGATTGTCGTCGATCGCGGGATGGTCGCTCCCGGAAGTTGGCGGGCGGCCATCCTCAAGGCGATCGACCAGATCGCATTTCGGGTCGCCGATCTGGTGCTCGTGGATACTCAGGAGCAGATCCGGTACTACGCGCAGTTGTTCGGACTGTCGGAAGGCAAGTTCCAGCGTAGTTTTGTGGGGCACGAATTTCACGAATACGAACCTCCCGCTGAAGCGGTGGGCCAAGGTCCGGGATTGTTTCGAGTTCTGTTCTACGGTACCTACGTGCCGTTACATGGCGTCGACGTGATACTAGATGCGGCTTCTCGACTTCTGCGCGAACGGGAGATCCGTTTTACCCTGATTGGCCGCGGACAGCTTTTTGAGTCGGTGGAAGCCAGAGCCCAAGAGCTGTGCAATGTCGAGCTCATCGACCGGTGGCTGGCACCGGACGAGCTGGTCGAACGGATTTGTTCTGCCGACGTATGCTTGGGGATATTCGGAACAACGGCAAAAGCGGCGCGGGTCATCCCGTACAAGGTTTTCGGCGCAATCGCCTTGCGCAAGGCAGTTGTTACCAGGGATTCGCCCGCCATTCGTGAATTCCTGAAGGATGGAGATACTGCGCTATTGTGCGCTCCGGACGGGGCCGATCTCGCCATATCCATTGCCAAGCTCCACGCTGACCGCCCGCTCTTGGCTCGTATTGCCAACTCTGGGTACCGACGGTATAAGTCATGCGGGACACCGGCGGCGGTTGGAAGACACTTGGTGCCGGTTCTGGAGCATCGGCTTGCAAGTTGAATCCGCAACCGATTGGGGTGAGTGCGAGATTCGCGGACCGGTGCATCTGTTTCGCGAACGCCTGCTGTTGCGGCTGTTGCGCCGGGCCGTCGCGCGTGGTCGCGTCTTGGATGCGGGATGCGGGAGCGGGAGCTTGGCTGTCGACCTGTGTCGTTACGGCTACGACGTCGATGCCGTGGAGGATTCGCCGGAGTTCGTTGAATTCGTTCAAACGGTGGCTGCCCGGCGCGGTCTGGAGGAAACCCTTCGGGTCCGTCAGGGTTCGGTCACGGAGTTGAGCTTTGCCGACGATCAATTCGATGGCCTCGTGTGTGGTGAGGTGTTGGAGCACGTGACTCCCGAGCAAGGGGGAGACGCTCGGGCAGTCGCCGAATTTTATCGGGTTTTGAAGGTGGGGGCTCCCTGTGTGGTTAGCGTTCCGTTCAACCCGGCGTTGTGGGACGATAGCGATGTTTGGGCTCGGCATGTAAAGCGCTACACAAAACCGGGGTTCATCGGATTGTTCGAAAACGCCGGATTTGTGGTCGAGCGTACCAAGGTATGGGGATTCCCGCTTGGGCGACTTTATCACAGCTTGCTCTTTGCCCCCTGGCTCAAACGTACGGAGGGAGCTTCCATCGATGAGCGGGAAACGAGAGTAGATACGCGAGTCGGGCGGTCTGGCGTCTTAGTGCAACTGGTGTCCCGGGCGCTGCAGTTCGATGAGCTGTTCTCTCGCTTTCAGTGGGGAAGAGGGATTCTGATGGTGGCACGAAAAAAAGGTAGCCCGCTTCAGGCGCAACGATAAAGAAATGACCATTGGCATCGGGGTTGTCGGGGCCGGATACTGGGGCCCCAACTTGATTCGGAACTTCGGAGTTCTAGACGAGTGCGAGCTGGTTGCAGTGGCAGACGCATCGCCGGATCGACTCGAGAACATAGGTAGATCTTATCCGCAGCTACGCCTGGCCAACTGCGTCGAGGATCTGCTCACAGACGGCAAGATTGACGCGATCGCGCTGGCGACGCCGGCCGATACTCACTACGAGCTCGGAAAGACCATAATAGAAAGCGGCAGATCCGTGTTTATCGAGAAGCCGCTCGCCAGAACCGTTTCTCAGTGCGAGCAACTGATCGAATTGGCGGAGAACCGAGGGAAGGTGCTTATGGTTGGGCACACCTTCGAATACAATGCGGCGGTGGAACGGATCGCTGATTATGTAGAGAAGCAGGAGCTCGGAGAGCTCTACTACATCTATTCCCAGAGGCTCAATCTCGGCATCGTGCGCCAGGATGTGAACGCAATGTGGAATCTCGCTCCACACGACATATCGATCGCCTTGAAATGGCTCAAGGAGATGCCGGTCGCGGTAAACGCCCGCGGGTACACCTATCTTCAGAAGGGCGTTGAGGACGTGGTTTACCTAAACCTGGAGTTTGCCAGCGGAGTTGCGGCGCACATTCACGTCAGCTGGCTGGACCCGGGAAAGGTGAGGTGCACGACGGTGGTTGGCAGCGAGAAGATGGTGGTCTACGATGACGCCAGTGCCGATGCCAAGATTCAGCTCTTCGACAAGGGAATCGACCGGCGGCACATAGGCGGGTCACTGGGGGAGTTCGACACCTTCGGAAAGTTTCAACTGATCCAGAGGGCGGGGGATGTTTTGATACCGAGGATTGACTTCGTGGAGCCGCTCAGACTTGAATGCGCGGAATTTCTTGCATGCGTCGAAAACAAGCGGGAACCCCGAACGAGCGGCGAGAGCGGCCTACGGGTTGTGCGCATTTTGGAAGCGGCCAGTAAATCGCTCGAGAGCGGCGGGGCGCTCATCGACCTGAACTAGCGAGGCTGACGTGTACCGAGGAAAAAAGATCTCACTCGTAATACCGGCTCACAATGAGGAGCGGCTCATCGGGCCCACTCTGGAAACAGTGCCCGATCTTATCGATGCCGTGTTCGTTGTTGACGACTGCAGCAGCGACCAAACGACGTCGATCGTCGAGGAGAAAGGCCGCGGGGACGACCGCATTCGACTTCTCAAGCACGAGCACAACCAGGGGGTCGGACAGTCTATCATTACCGGATACTTGGAATCCAGCAAGCAGGAACATGACGTAACGGTGGTGGTGGGTGGTGACAACCAGATGCCCATGGAACAAATCGGAGATCTTCTGGATCCCATCATCGACGGCCGGGCCGATTATACCAAAGGCAATCGTTTTATGATGCCGGAGGTTGGTTTGGAGGACATGCCGTGGACCCGGTTCGTCCCCAACGCGTTGATCTCGATTATGACGAAGGTCGCGTCCGGATACTACAAGGTCTACGATGTGGTGGACGGCTTCACGGCTATTACGAAGAGAGCAATCGAGCTGATCAATTGGAACAAAGCCTGGAAGGGGTACGGCTATCCGATGGATTTTTTGGTTCGGTTGAATGCCTATGGGCTCAAGGTATCGGATGTACCGCGGCGTGCGATCTATCTGGCGGGAGAGCGGCAGTCGCAGATAAAGGGAGGGCGTTATGCCCTCCAAGTGGCCCCTATGTTGGTGCGTGGGTTCTTCTGGCGGTTGTTCAGCAAATATCTGATCAGGGATTTCCATCCCCTGCTGTTTTTCTACCTATTCGGGATGCTGTTGCTGCCGCTCGGGGTCGGCTTTGGTGTGTATCTAGTTTACCTGCAAATGACCGGGGTCGGCGTCAGTGGTCCCAGATCAGTTGTATGCGCCTTGATGATTATTATGGGCATCCAATTTCTGTTATTTGCCATGTTGTACGACATGGAAGAGAGCCAGTAGGCTGCAGCGACCGATGAAAGTATGCATGTTGACGACCGGTTTCCCAAGATTCGAAGGGGACCTGTTTGGCAATTTCGTAATGGAGCTCGTCAAGGAACTGAGATCCAGAAACGTGGAGGTTGAGGTAGTGGCGCCCCATGAGGCCGGATTGCCGACCGTCGAATACATGAATGGGGTAAGGATTCGTCGCTTCCGTTACTTCCTGCCACGTTTTCAGTGCCTGGCATACGGAGGAGGTATCCCGGCGAATATCTCTGCAAGCTGGCTGGCTCGGCTTCAAGTTCCATTCTTCCTGCTGGCTTTTGTGTTGTCGGCAACGAGAGCTGCCAAGGGATCTGACTTGATTCACTGCCACTGGACGGCAACCGGCTTGGTCGCTGTCTGGGCAAACATGGTTCACCGTTTACCTGTCGTACTATCGGTGCGCGGGTCCGACATAAACGTTATGACAAACAGCTTCGCCAGAAAAGTTAACAAGTACGTCTATGGGGTTGTTGACAGGGTGCTGGCGGTGAGTGAGGATATCGCCGGGGTGCTGAAGGGAGTGGGGGTTGGTCGTGAGAAGATCAAGATCGTCCACAACGGGGTCGATGCTCGTTTCAAACCACACGACAAAGCAACATCGCGTTCCGCTCTGCGTCTTCCGACCGACAAATTTCTGACCCTTTTCGTCGGACTCATGTCTCCAGTGAAAGGCGTAGACAGGCTGGTGCAAGCAGTGCGATTGATTGAGGACAATTCTTTGTACTGCGTGTTGGTGGGGGATGGACCCTCAAGGATTGAGATAGAGAAGCTAGCAGAGAAGGAAAATATTCAGGCGAGCCTGCATTTCGCCGGACGGCAATCCACCGAGACGATTCCTGTTTGGATGAGCGCGGCGGATATCCTGGTGTTGCCCAGCTTATCAGAGGGGCGACCGAACGTAGTTCTCGAGGCCCAAGCGTGCGGCACCGCAGTAGTTGCGACGAAGGTTGGCGGCACGCCAGAACTGATACGGCACGAAGAAACCGGGCTGTTGGTGGAAAAAGATGACGTGCCAGCTTTGGCCGCGAGCATTGCCAGACTGATGCACGATGAGAGACTGAGAAAGCGTTTAGGCCAAGAAGGCAGACGCCAAATCCAAGCAAGCGGCTTGACGTGGTCGGCCAGCGCCGCAAAGGTAGAATCGATATATCAAGAGCTCTTGGAGGCTGCCTAGATGTGCGGAATCGCGGGCAAGGTTTACACCGATAGGAGCAACGTAGTAGACGAAGGGCTGCTGCAGTCCATGTGTGATGCAATGGAACACAGGGGACCCGATGACGAGGGGATTTACGCCAAGGATAACGCTGGGCTTTGCATGCGCCGTCTGCAGGTGATCGATTTGCCGGGCGGGCACCAGCCGATGTCGAACGAGGACGGATCGATTTGGATCGTCTTCAACGGCGAGATCTACAACTACAAGGAGCTCAGGGGGCAGCTGGAACGAAGGGGGCACACCTTTCAGACTTCTTCCGATACTGAGACGATTCTGCACCTATATGAGGACAAAGGATCGAACTGCGTGACAGACCTACGCGGTATGTTTTCCTTTGCCATTTGGGATGCCAGGCAACAGTCGCTATTTCTCGCAAGAGACCGTCTAGGCAAGAAACCCCTCTACTACACCAACCAGGGTGGTGCCTTCCTGTTTGCCTCAGAGCTCCCAGCTTTGTTGTGCGACGCGTCTATCCCTCGAGAGATTGATCCTAAAGCGTTAGACGAGTACCTCACCTATCTGTTCGTTCCGCATCCTCGCACGATCTACCGTGGAATCTACAAGCTGCCTCCGGCTACTCACGCCACATTTGAACGGGGCGCCCTGTCTATAGAACGGTATTGGCACGTGAGATACGATCGGATCGAGCAAAACCTGACCGAAGAAGACGCTTTGGAGGAGCTCGATGCGCGCCTCAACGAAGCCGTGCAGATGCGAATGCTGGCCGATGTGCCGGTCGGAGCTTTCCTCAGCGGCGGTCTCGATTCGACACTCGTGACCTCTATGATGCAGAGAAGATCACCGGGAGCAGTCAAGACATTCTCGATCGGCTTCGAGGAATCTTCCTTCAACGAGCTGGAACATGCTCGTGCGGCAGCTCAGGAATTGGGTACTGATCACGAGGAATGCGTGGTGAGCTACGACGTCAAAGGTCTGTTGCCAGATCTGGTGCGGCAGTTTGGAGAGCCGTTCGCCGATTCATCCGCGATTCCGACGTACCACTTGTCGAAAGCGACGCGTCGCAAGGTGACGGTGGCTCTCAGTGGAGATGGGGGGGACGAAGTGTTCGGTGGTTACCGGCGCTATCAAGCGCGGCAATGGGCAAGCACCTACAATCGCCTCATCGGTTGTTGTTTGGGGAAACCCTTGGAATGGGCTATCGGCCGTGTTCCCGAACCTACGACCTACTACGGCGCAAGCCGGCTTAAAAAATTGAAACGATTCCTTGAATTTGCTGCGGCAAGAAGGTCGAGACCGCAAACGAGTTGGGATTTTTTTTTACCCCCCAGGAAAAAAGTTCGCTCTATTCGGAAGATTTTGCCGATATGCTGGCTCGGGACTACGAAGACGACAGTTTCGAGTCGTACTACCGGGAAATGCGTCACGCCGGGAACCAGGAGATGCTATGGCTGGACCTCATGACCTATTTGCCGGATGACATCCTAACCAAAGTCGACCGTACCAGCATGGCTTGCTCCCTTGAGGTGCGCACACCTCTGTTGGACCATGAAGTCGTCGAATTTATGGCCCGGATACCGTACGGTATGAAAACGAGTCTGACGGGTTCGAAGATTCTGCTTCGGAAGCTCGCGAAGCGGTATGTACCCGATTCCATACTAAGGCGGCCTAAGCAGGGTTTTGCGATTCCCTTGGCCGCGTGGATTCAGAACGAACTGCGATCATGGGTGGAGGAGAGCCTACTTTCTTCTAAATCGTCAATCTTTGAACCCAAATCAGTGCGACGGATGTTGCAGGATCACATGAGTTCCCGACGCGATTTCAGCCAGCAATTGTGGGCATTGGTCATCCTGGAGTTATGGTTGCGAGAGCATTGATCCGCTGCGAACATTTGGAGCGTTCTTTGCTTTATCGGGATCTTGAGTGTGTGCAGGTTGAGATTTCTATTCCCGGAGTACCGCCGCGATGACCGTGTTGACAAAACCCCAACCGGAAAAGCCGCTGATTTTGGACAAGAGCTACGGCCGAACTCGGTCCCCTAAGTTGCCTGTAATTTTGGGGTTGCATATTGGGCACGACGCTACTGCCGTCCTCATAGTGGAAGGCAAGCTAGTCGCAGCGATCGGCGAAGAGCGGCTGAGTCGAATCAAGCAACACTACGGATTCCCTCAACGAGCAATTGCTCAGGTCCTCTCGCAGGCCGGGATCGAGGCAGTTGATGTCGATTGTATTGCCATCGGCGGCGGAGATCCGCTTAGGCTAAATCCGTGGCAAGCAGCTCACATATACAACCTGGAAAACAACGGCGACATTGATTTCTCGAATACCGTTCCTCGCCGGATCGGTCAGCAGGCGTGTTTGGGTGCCTTGGGAATAGGGGCGAGGAAGATATTTGGCGCCACGGATAAACGCGAGGCGACAGCCACGCGCTGCCTCCATCGATGTCTCAGGACGTGCAATCTTGATCCGCGAAAGCTGCAGGTCGTCGATCATCACCTATGTCATGCGGTAAGTGCGTTTTCAACGTCTGACTTCACGACTGCACTGGGCGTCACTATCGACGGTTATGGAGACGGCATCAATACGGCTCTATGGGCGTGTTCACCGACGACCATAGAGGCGATCGCACGAGGTCCGTCAACGGACGATGCTGCAGCATATTCTCCGGGTGATTTTTATTCGTATGTCACCAGATATTTAGGATACAAAAGAAACCGTCACGAAGGTAAAATCACAGGTCTTGCGGCATATGCCTCGCCAGATGATCTGCTCGCGACGATTGAAGATTTGTTGACGCTGGATCAAGAAAACGCCTGTTTCGCGTCAAGCGTCAGCGCATTTCGAAATATTCGGGAACGACGACCAGGGGTCATTCTCAGGCGCCTCTTGAGGTGGGCGCTAAGTGGGCAACTGTGGGACCCGATGTTGGTGGACGAGCTAGGAGCCAGATGTAGAGGTTTCACGCCGGCACAGGTGGCGGCGGCAGCACAGGCTCTACTGGAGATACGCGTTCTGGAGCTCATCGGCTACTGGACTCAAAACACCGGCTACAAGAAGGTCTGCCTATCCGGCGGCGTGTTCGCCAACGTCAAACTGAATCAAAGGATATCCGAACTACCTGGCGTCGAAGACGTGTGCGTTCATCCGAATATGGGTGACGGTGGATTGGCCACGGGAGCTGCGTTTTGGGCAGCTGGAAAGTCGGATCAGGGAGAGATCCTACGCCACTGTCTCGACGATGTATTTTTGGGGCCGGCATTCAACCTCGAACAGATGCGATCGGCGCTTGAAGCCGGAGGTCTGGCATATTCCCGGAAGGACTGTATAGAGAGATCAATTGCAGAAACCGTTCACTCCGGAAGAGTCGTGGCGCGATTCGATGGTAGAATGGAATATGGCCCCCGGGCTTTGGGCAACAGGTCTATCTTGGCAGCCCCAACTGATCCTGATATAAACGACTGGTTAAATGAGCGGCTGAAACGAACCGAGTTCATGCCGTTTGCTCCTGCCGTGCTGACCGAAGCAGCCGAGGAGATTTTTTCGAGCATTCCGGTCGGCAGGGCTCTGAAGTTCATGACGATCACTCTCGATGTAGAGCCCGAGTGGAGGATGAAGGCTCCGGCGGTGTGTCATGTTGACGGAACGGCGCGACCCCAGTTTCTAGATAGGAGCAGTACGCCTTCCTTTTACAAGGTGGTTTCGGAATACCAGCGCTTGTCGGGGATTCCGCTCGTAATAAATACTAGCTTCAATATTCACGAGGAACCCATTGTTTGCACCCCTGAGGATGCGGTGCGAGCGTTTCGTCTCGGTCATCTCGACGCCTTGGCCCTGGGGCCGTTTTGGGTAGAGTCCCCGCGATCGAGAGGCAAATAGCCGTAGCCCGTCTATGAAGGAGGGGACGACACGCTCCACGGGCTTCTACAAAACGATTTACGGCTGCATTCAGAAGTATCTCGACAGCGACATAGATGTGGAAGTGGAGCCCGCGAATTTGGGTTTTTGTGTCTGCTTTCGGCACGATATGGACAGGTTCGATGAGCAGAACTTCGATTCCTTCATCGCACTAGAAGAGTCAATCGACGCACCCTCGACTCTTTTCTTCCTCGAATCTCAATTCACAAAATTTTCACAACGGATACTAGCGCTTGATAGGGAAAAGTATGAGATTGCCCTGCATAGCGAATCGAAACCGGTACCGTATTGTATCTCGATCCATCAACTCTCCAGAATGCTGGAACGATCCTACTCGCGAAGGCTCAAGAGGCAAGCTCGCAAATTCACCAATTTCATCGCACCCCCTTCCGGCCATGCTGCGCATGCGGTCAACAATTATCTGCCGTTTCAAGGCTGGATCAATTGGAACATTATTGAGAATGCCAGCCTAAGGGCGGATTTCGCCTACGTCTCCGATTGGCGGTTGCCTTCGAGGATAGCTGAAGGCGAAGAATTTCTGTCACCCTCGGCGTACGTTCGCAAGCGGGGGAACCGATCGATCTTGGTTTTGCCGACCAGCTGGGATGACAAGTATTTTTTCAATTCCTACGAAGACATCAACTTCCGTCGCGTGGCCAACAAGCCCGACGCATACAACGATTACTCCGCCGCCGCCGCTTTCGAGTCGGTGCTGAGACAAATCGAGGTATGTCGTGTCTTAGACAGTCCGTTTGTGCTGAACATTCACCCATGGCACGCGTCATGCAACGGCCAATCTCGATTTTACGACTTGAAGAAAAGGTTGATTGACTGGTGTAAGAGTGAGGGAGCGTCCGTAAAAAGATGCGTGGATCTCTTGAGTGTTGCCCGCTCGCAATCGTAGACCAACCCATGCCTTCGCACCGCATTCGATGAACCTGTCAGCAAGCCGATCCCTCGGCTGCATTGTTGCGGCCCTTCTTCCTTTAGTGGCACTGTTCCTTGAGACACCGCCTCTACATTCCATCCACAACATCTCAGTCTCGATCGAAAGCCAGATTGAGAGATCGATACTCGCAGCTCCGAAGCTTCCTCGAGAGCTGCGTATCGTGTTCATGAGCAATTGTTTTTTTCATGGGACGGTTCGAAATGGCGACAACGTAACGATATTGCCGGATTCCCTGGGAATCGTCGGCAGGTTCGAAAATTGGGTTGGGGAGCAGCCCGAGTTCGCGAACCGAAGAGTTACTGTATTCAACGCCTCGGTGGACGGTACATCAATTCTGGATCATATCGCCATCGTCTCCAAACTCGCGCAATTCAGCGTCGACGCAGTTGTCATCGCTATGGCCTATACCGAATTCCGGACACTTCCTCTGCATCCGCTCCTAGGCAATTTCTCTTCGCAATTGGAATCGTTGGGCGTGATCGATGACAACTCGTTGGGTCACTCACAATCGCGCGGGAGATGGCTATCGATGGATTTCCAAAGATGGTTGACGGCTCGCAAGTTCCAACTCTCTAGCCTGAATTATTCATGAATCCGCACCAAGCGGACGAATTCGATGCGCTGGTCAATGGCTGGACGTTTTGGTAGCGGGTTGATCAGGTGCTGTCGGTCGTCGAGGTGTTGTCTCTGGAGATCTGAGCCTCGTTTGGATGTCATTGGGACAGTCGGGCCCCTTAGTGGAGCGTGTGCGTGGCTGTGGTGGGCGACATCGCAAAGCATTATGAGGTATCGAGGTTGAGGACGACGGTCCGCATCAGATCCTTGAGCGGGTACGATGTCGGAAAGTGAAAACGGACCTTGGTGGCTTGCTCCCGCACTCGGGCGCCGACTTTGAGCACGCGGAGTTGGATCGTGTCAAAGTTAGACGTCGTCCATTGAGTGCCGCGCATGCCAATCTGTTGGATTGTGTGCAGCAGCACGTAGGCCGCGCTGTGCAGGAAGAGGCGAAATTGGTTGGCCGAGAATCGGTGGCAGGAGGTGCGGTCGGACTGCAAGTAGGTCTTGTGATTCTTGATGAAGCCTTCCGACCGTCCGCGAGCGCAGTAGACCTTCTCATATAGAAACTCGGGGGTGCGGTTGCGGATATTGGTCACCACGAAGCGCGGGTTGGCTTTGCGCTGCGTGATCTCGGCCTTGTAGATAATCTGGCGCGGTCGGGGCCAGCTCTTGGCCTGATACTCGAAGCGGTCAAAAAGCCGCACCGGTTCATCGCTCTGCTCGGCCAGCGCCGCCGTCAGCTCCATCAGCGGTTCGCCGAGGGCTTTGAGCTTGTTGTTGAGCGCCTGTCCCAGAATGAAATCAATACCGTATCCGTCGCACAGGTCGTGCACCTCAGGGGTGCTGAAGTGCGAGTCGCCTCGTAAGGTGATCTTCGTCTTCGGCCACACCATGATCAAATGATCCAACACGCGTTTGAGGATGGCTGCCGCCTCTCGGCCTCGCATTCTACGACCGGGTCGCAGCAGGGTCGTGATCAACTTGCCCGACTCCCCTTCGTAGAGATGGACCGGCAGATAGCAATACTCGTCATAGTAGGCATGGAACAACGTCAGTTGCTGTGCGCCGTGCGTCGGATCGTCCGTGTCGTCGATGTCTATAGTCAGCTTCTTGGGCGGCTGGTCGTAAGACTCAATGAATATTTCCAGCACCGCGAGCCCGATGCGATACAGATCCGAGCGGCTGACACTGTTTTCCAAACGAGACATGGTCGGTTGACTGGCCAAATCGTCTCCTGTCAGGGGCAGACGGTCGCACGCGGTTTTCAGACCCGGATCGCAACGCAGGTCGTCACTGTCATTGGCGTCCTCGTACCCACAGGCGATCTGGAATACGCGCTGCCGGATGAGGTCAGTATACGTATGGTCGATATAGCTTTGATGTCGCCGATCCGACATCGCCGCCACGATTCGGTCGACGATCCCGGTGCGGGCTTCCGCCTGTCGCAGAAGCAGGGCGCCCCCATCGCTGGTGGTCGTGCCACCGTCAAAATCAGCTTCGATCATCTTGCCCGAGATGTTTGCAAACGACAGCGTAATCTGCGAAGTTTCCATCTGCGGTGGTCCTCTTGATTGGTTGTTGTTTGTGGCTAACCCTAACATAGGGAAAAACAACCAGTTGTACAGAGAATCACCGCATTTTTATGAATAATTCAGGCTAGAGTTCTGGCTTTCCCCGAGAGTGTGTTGCTGTGGAACAGGGAGCTACGCACGCGACTGGTTTCGAGAAGGCTTGAAGTTGACTATTCGGAGATGTATGGCGGGGAACCCGTTCCTGTGATGCACATCGGGTTAGGTTCTCCAATCGACCAGGAATACAGGTCGTATCTCGCGAAGTTTGTTGACGTCGCCAACGCGGGAGGCGCCCACGTGGTGCTGATCAATCAGCCGATTCGCTTCAAAAGCGCCATCGAGACCGCAAATCCTGGGTTGTTCGACGAGCACAGATCTTTGCTCCAGAGTACCGCCGATACCCACGAAGGATGCAGTTTTGTGGACCTGGACGGCCTGATATCGGTTGAGCGGAACCTATCTGATTACATCCATCTTACCTACGACGGAACACGAGAGGTGACCCGCATTTTGAACCTTGAGCTCAAAGAAATTATAGCTGGGATATAAGTGTCTCAATTTAACACGCTCGATTTCGCACTATTTCTCGTTCTTGCCGTGGTCTTGGTGCGTTCCGTCGCCAACGGTAGGCGTGGTCTAGTGCTGTTGATGTTTTGCGTCGTTTTCGTTGTCGCGGCTACAAACGAGTTTGTCGCATTCGGGTTGCTTGTCGGGGCGACCATCGCATTCGTCATTGGCCGATTGATTCAGCGGGCGAGAGATGGTTTTTCCCGGTACCTAATGTTGTCGTGCGGACTGGTTCTGGTTTGGGCGGGTGCTCTTTTCTCATCAAGGTACGATTGGCTTCAATCGGCGACGGAACGGGCCTTGGTTCTATTCCCATCGCTGGAGAGTTTTCATCTGCGTTCCGCGGTTGTTGTTTGGTCATCGAGGCTGGGCACATCCTTCATAGCGCTAAGGCTTTCGTCGTACCTCATTGAATGCACATATCGGCAAACCAGACTGGGATTTACCACCTTTTTGAATTTTGTGATGTTTTTACCAGCATATACTGCCGGCCCGGTGGATCGGCCGTGGAATTTTGCGGAAAAATTGGCGCAACGGTGAGGAACATCAGCATTCGAAAGAGTTTGGATCGCATCTTGACCGGATTGGTAAAAAAGTACGTGTTGGCAGATCTGATTCAACCGTATTCGATTAACAAACTCTCGGTATCGAGCGCAGAAGTACCTGTGCTGTGGCTGGGTTTGTTGGCCTACTGCATGTACATCTATTGGGACTTTTCGGGTTACACTGACATCGCGCTTGGTGTTGGCGGTTGTCTGTGCATTCAGTTGCCGGAAAACTTCAACCGACCGTATCTGAAGGGGAATTTGAGCGAGTTTTGGAACAGTTGGCACATGAGTTTTTCCATTTGGCTTAGAGACTACATTTTTTCGCCAATAAACATTGGCTTGGGGCGAAGTTTGTCGCCAGGATTGTCCACTGCAATTCCTGCCCTGCTGGTTACTATGTCAGTCTGCGGATTGTGGCACGGTTATACGCTCGGTTTTCTGGTATGGGGGGTATATCATGGAGTCGGGCTTAGCTTTCACAGAACTTACCAGTCCTTGCTGGCCCGCTGGTTGGATAGAGAGCGCAGGCGTGCGTTACAAAGACGGTTGGACTATCGAATCGGGTGCTGGGCAGGGACGTTCGTTTTCGTAGCCTTAGGTTGGGTGTGGTTTGCATTCGAACCTCGCACCGCGATCGAGGTCTATGCCAGATTGTTAGGGATGTAACAAGTGCGGGAGGGTTACAAATTGCTTGTAGAGCTGTTTTGCCGCGGGAGGGGGGGCGGAGCGTGGGGGTTCGGCGTATGGTTGGGCTGGGTGGTACTGCGGTTAGCCATGTATCTCTTGCTAGGTGCGACTTCTTCAACGTTTGTGTATGAGAATTTCTAACAAGGGTCGGTATTCTCCAGATGTTCCAGGTAATATTGGCGACATCGATCGCGTGAGATTTTGCCCGAACTCGATTTCGCGAGTGTCCGATGGGGAAGCAGATGAACTTCCCTCACATTATGCCCGGTGGCCTCGTACACCCGCCTCTTGATTTCGCGGGCTGTTTTCGAGGTCGTTGAATCGGGGCCGACCTGGTCACAGACTTCAGCCAGTACGACTATTTTTTCAGTTCCATCTTCTGAATCATAAACTCCAAAGGCCGCAGTGCGGCCAGAGTACACCTCGGGGGAATCGTTAATGGGGCCCTCAATCTCTTCCGGGAAAATATTCTCTCCGGCATGAATAATGAGGTCTTTCTTTCGGCCGCAAACGTACAGTTCGCCGTCGCAAAACAGACCCAAGTCTCCGGTGGAATACCACCCAGAATTGAACGCCTGGGCCGTGAGATCTTCGCGGTTAAAATACTCCTTCATGAGACAAGGGGACCGAATGCAGATCTCCCCAATTTCGTTTTCTGGGAGTGTCGCACCACGTTCATCTCGAACGACAACCTCATGATTCGGGAGTGGCACTCCGGAGGAGGCGATGTCTGTCTTAGAATTTGAGAATTTTTCGGGGGAGGTGGGTTCGAGGTTTAACGGAGGCGGTAGGTTTCGTGACGGCAGTCCGACGGGGGATTGAGTCACGGCAAAGGTATTTTCGGCCATGGCATAGCAAGTCGCTAGAGAAGAGCGCGCTACCCCAATGTCTTTAAAAGCGTCACAGAAACTACTCATACTTGATACTTTGACGGGCTCCGAGCAGTTGATCCAAAGCCTCATAGAGGTCACGTCAAACGAGTGCGCGGGAGGATTGATTCTCGAAGCTAGGAAATTGTAAGCGAAGTTTGGCATCCAACACATCGTCGTTCGGAAGTCGGTGATTGCCCGCAACAACATGGTGGGCTGTCTGACCCATGCAAAATTATCCATGAAGACGAGTTCGGTATTCGTAAGCAAAGGAAGGACTAGACACGCTATCAAGCCCATATCGTGATAGAACGGCAGCCAGCAAACAATCTTGTCTGTGTCGGGAGCAAGTGAGAGTGATTCCGCATACAGACTTATCTGGGTGATCAACGCCGAGTCCGTAAGCGCGACGCCCTTGTGCAATCCGGTTGTACCCGACGAATGTTGTAGGAGGACGGGCAAGTCATCATTTCCTGCCTCGGGAGAGATTTTTTGCACGCCGGAGAATAGATCGGTTGAATCAATCAATCGTTGGCTCACACCACCGCCTATCGCGGAATCCGAAAACTGCTTGGCGACTGTGGGGCTCAGCACTATGGACTGGGCACCGGAATGCTGGAGGATGTGGCGAACATTGGTTGTCCACTGAGCTTTGTTTTGTCGCGTATTCGGGGGACAAAGAATTGTCGGGATGGCGCCCAGCACCATCGTTCCAAGCCAAGTCTGGATGAGGTCAATGCCCTGGTTCATCATTATTGCCACGATTTGACCTGGCCGGACGCCCCGTGCGCCCATATTGAAGGCGCAGATCTGCGCACAATCAAGAATCCGTCCTCTCGTCTCCTGATGGTATTCCCCCTCACCGGACACCCAGACCACTGGCCGATCTGGAACAGCATTATTCAGGATTGAGCTAAGGTCAAATGGTGTGTAAACGACTCAGGCGGCGATCTTCTTCCTTTGCGCGATGGGTGATCCGTTTTCGTAGCACTCCCCGGCGTAGACGTCAGCCATGAGATGCGGTGCATTGAGTCGCCGGAATCGTTTCTCGGCCACCATCAGGACCCGCCAAATGAGGGCGGTGGCATTGGCCACCTTCCTGTATCGTTTGGCCGCATTGGTTCGCAACCGTACCGAAGCGAAGGGACTTTCGACGACGTTGGTGGTTCGCAGGTGTTGCCAGTGGGCCTCGGGAAAGTCGTAGAATGTCACCATACGGTCCCAATCGCGCTCGAGGATATCGACGGCGTCTGGACACTCGCGGCGAAACCGTTTGGCGAATTGATCGCGGCGTTTCGTCGCTTCCTGACGGGTGGGCGCGTAGGGGATCTGTGTCAGCAGGTGCCGCGCTTCGGCCTGCACGCGTTTTGGCAGCTTATCCAGCACGTTCAGGAGGCGGTGATTCCAGCACCGCTGTTCCGCCGTCTCCGGCCAGATCGCCGCCAGTGCCGCCCAGATACCCAGGTGCCCATCCGCCACCAACAACTTCGCCGCGCTCAGTCCGCGGTCACGCAAATCGCGCAGTACGCCCGTCCACGACTCCTTCGATTCGCGATAGCCCGGGACAATCGTCAGGACTTCCTTACGTCCGTCGCTCATCGCGCCGATGACCACCAGGAGAGCGGCTTTTTGTTTCTCGAGACCGGCTTTGACGTAGTAGGGTCGGACCGGAGCGCCCTGCGCCACACGCGTGATGTGGGTTTCTCCGGCCCGCCCTCCGAACCGGACGTGCGCGTTACCACGCATCCGGCTCTCCACAAGGTGCCGTGTGACCGCAGAGTTACAGCCCAACGGTGCAGTTTGGTCTGGATTTCCAGTACTCGATTACGGGCTTGTTCTGCCTCGGGCCACGAAGCGCTGGCATTCACCGGCGTCCTCCTGTTTTTCCAGTACCCCACTGCGCAACTTGCTGCCTCCCTTCGCCATGTAAGCGGCTTTCCCGCTCGCGGACTACTACAGAGGCTCCGTCCCTTGCCAAGCCCCACAGCGGACAGCGCGCTGCCCCGATAACGGTCGGACTCGGCTCGGTTCCCACGTTCACCATGAACCGTTTGACGGGGGAGGTGCCCAGCTTTTCCCCTGCAACTTCGCCTTGGGTACGCCGCAGGCATTCTCCAAGGCCTCTGCTTCGGTGGGTATCACACCTCCCCAGAGTCGCAGTCGGTCATATATCCGACCACGTGCGTTGCGTACCAACCCTTATCCACCAGGTTTGGGTTGGCGGGCCGCTAAAGGGGGTTCCATCACTGGTTCACTTCGGGTTACACCATTCCGTCTTGCTTGCCAGACGTGGAGTGTCTGGAGGTGCCACTCCACTCTGTCGTTGTCGAGGCTGCTTCCACCTTCCCCTGCGCTCCCAGAGTCAGGCTGCCTCCAGCTTCAACGGGCTGCTGCGACAGCCCGTTGGTGGGTCCTTGCATCCCACCCGGTTCTCTGGCGCCTCGTGGCGCACGATCCCGTCCGCCCAGGCGTAGACGAGTTCGCGGTCGTCCAGCCGTCGGTGGCGCCAGGCGTTGTATTCGACGATCCACTTCTCACGCAAACGAGCGATCGAGGACGCCGACAAAGGCGCTCCCTTGCCCAGCAGGCCGCGCAGCGCCAGCTCGAAGTCGCCTTGGGACAAACCGTGCAGGTAGAGCTCTGGCAGCAGCTGACCTATTTCTTGGGTGCGCCGGGTGAACAGCGGCAGTACCGCACTCTCAAATCGCTCTTCCAGACCCCGCACCCGAGGGCGTTTCACCTCGATCGTGCCCGAGGTTAAAGACAGGCGCCGCCGCTTCCCGTACCCATTGCGGTAGCCGCCGGGTGCGTCCAACGGTGCCTGTCGCTCGTACCTCGACCGTCCCAGCGCATGGGTGACTTCCTCATCCAGAACCGACTGCATCAGCGACTGAATCTGCGAGCGCGTCCACTCTTCCAGCGTCTCGAACGTGGGCATGGACATCTCCGTCGTGCTCGGCTTAGGTTGTGGCATGGCGATTCTCCTCTTCCTGCCGGGATAGCCCCGGCGTTTGTAATTGGCTATTACAAAGGAAGGGCAGGATCGCCGTCTGTCTATTTCCACACCTTCTGATTATAGCTCTCAGGATTCTTTCGATCGCGCTAGTCATTCTTCCAACAGTCCATCCTAGTCGTGGTCAGGAGGCTTGAGATTCTGATCGCCGAGTATCAGTGCGGTCAGAGCCTCGAGGTCCGTCGCTTGACCGGCTCGGACCGCATCGAAGGTATGACCGAATTCTTTCTCCAAGGTAAGAATTATCGAAGTGTGCTTAAGCGAGTCCCATTCGGGTAGGGCATCCATGCTAGCGTGCTCCTCCTGTCGAAGCTCCTCAAGCGGAATATTGAGCTCTATCGCTGAGATATTCAGAATCCGGTCCTCAATTGACAAATCAACCTCCATATGGCGCCGTAAGCACCTGGCGAAGATTGCGGAAAATAAGAATCCGATTCCAAGGGGTTCGGAACCGTCCTAAATATAACTGCAGATGACCAATATGTCGTAGCGAGTTCGGGCGCAAACACGTAAGATGGCGCGTTGTAACGCGCGCTTTTCTCGGTGCGAATTTTGCTGTTCCTCCTTAACTTGGAATGAATGCCACATTCCGGTGCGGCGAAAGTGTCGACCGAGGTAAAATGGTCTGCAAAAAGTGAGGCTGTGAGAACGCGAAGGTATCGGCGCAAGTAGCATGAAGCTCCGGCTATTAGAAATCATATGTTGCCCGATCTGTGGAACCTCATTGGAATGCACGGATGCGAACTCTGAAGAAGATCCCAATGAAATCGTCGAGGGGGAGTTGCAGTGCGACAGCGCCCATCGTTTCCCAATCAGGGAAGGGGTGCCTCGTTTGCTTCCCCCAGATCTGACGACGGATGTGGTCGAGGGCGGTGATCAAGAGAAGTCTGGGCAGGCCCTGGGTGGACCCAGATCGAGAAATTCGATTCTGAAGAAAACGATGAGATCTTTCGGCTACCAGTGGAACGTATTTTCCGAGATGTATCCCCACTGGGAACACAACTCCAGAAGTTATTTCAAGCCTCTCGTTCAAGATTCCGACTTTCGCGACCGATTGGTTCTCGACGCGGGATGTGGATTTGGGCGTCACGCATACTATGTCGCGGGTCGAGGCGGGGAGGTCGTCGCCATGGATATCAGTGAGGCCGTCGGGGCTGCTTACAGGAATCTGAAGCGGTTCGATAAGGTGCACGTAATTCAAGGGGACATATATAACCCACCGTTAAAACCATTGTTCCACATGGTTTATTGTATTGGAGTAATACAACACCTACCCGAGCCCGGGAGAGGATTCAGTTCGCTTGCCGGGTTGGTGAGGCCCGGTGGTCGACTCTTTGTTTGGGTATACGGCAAGCGGATAGGTATATATCGCTCTATCGATTTAATGAGAAAAATATCAACCCGCCTGCCGATGCGCGTATTGTATCCTCTTACTTTCGTTCTGAATATCGTTAGTCATATCTGTTTTTCGTGGCCATATAAGGTTTTGCGTTCGATTCCCGGTTGCAAAGGGCTGGCGGGTCTCTGGCCGTTCACACGTTACGCGGATCTCCCACTTCGGGCAGGCCAAGCGGATTGGTTCGACCGCTTATCCGTGCCGTCAACTGTCTATTTTTCGCAAGACGATGTGGAAAGCTGGTACGCCGATGCAACATTGATGGGCACAAGAGTCGTGAGCAGAGATGGAATTGGCTGGTGTGCGTTGGGTGTGAGGGATGATCATGCCGAGAGCTGAAGACGTGGAGTTTCGTGGTGGGACAGATGTCGACGATTCTAAGTCCAGGCTTTGGACACTATACGATCGATTGAGCTGCTCGGAAAATGGCGACGAAGCGTTCGATTAGGGCGGAAAAGGATGGTAGTAGTACTACCACCGCGATCAGGGACTGGGTCCTATTGGCATGGTGTATAGGATGTTTTGTGTATTTCTATTGGACGCACCGTTTCGTTGAAATCATTGCCCATCTGATCAGGGGTTTATGATCGAGCTACTGATTGCCATAGTTCTTTTTGTGTCAGCGGTAGGCATTGGTCGTTACCTGCTTAGGCTGGCAGGCGTGTCCTTCCGCAATGGGCTCGAAGAGTTGAGTTTTTCTGCCGTTTCAGGCTTGGGCTTGCTTGCATATCAGGTTCTTCTTCTTGGCTTAGCTCACCTACTATATGCCACCGTAATTCATGTGCTACTTGCAGTTTGGGCCGTTTTCGGGCTGTTCGAGACTTATCGAATGGCTGTGGGCCTCAAAGCTCCCATCCTGCGCATGGCAACGAGAAGCAAGACGGCAAGTTCCTTTTACACGATTATCGCCGGGTTCGCGGCGATCGCGTTCCTATTCGGAGTAATGCGCTCTCTCGCCCCTCCGCACGGCGCGACTGATCCATTGGCGTATCAGCTCGCGCTCCCTAAGATTTTTCTTCTGAAGCATTACCTAAGCTTCGAGCCGACAATCACCGGCGCGTTGTATCCGTCTTTTATCGGCATCCTGTTTCTAGTCGGAATAAGCCTCCAGAATGGAATACTGGCCCAGTTGATTCAACTATTTATTGGCGTCCTTTGCGTCGCAGCAATATGCGCCTTCGGCAGGACGTACTTTTCGTTGCGAGTTGGGATCTGGGCGGGAACTATATTCAGCTTCGTTCCCATCTTCGTGGTGTTCGGATCACAAGGCTACGTCGATGTGGGACTTTGCTTCTTCCAATTCATGGCATTTTGGGCTTTGATCAATTGGCTTCAACGTTTGGACAGAAAGATGCTGGTACTCGCCGGACTCTCGGCCGGATTGGCACTGGGAACGAAACATCAAGGCATGCCCACTTTGCTCTTGGGGACTGCCGCGATTCTTGTTTTTGGAATGAATCGAAAAAGTGGTGTGTCCGTAATTCTTCGAAACGCTGGAATGTTCATCGCTGCAGCAGCCATCGTTGTCGGACCTTGGTACATCCGAGGCTATGTCCAAGCTGGTAATCCGATTTGGCCAATGGGAAACAGTTTGTTCAGTGACGCCGTGCCATTCGGACGGCTTCCAACTTTCGGAGGAGTGGAAGAGAAACAGAGCTTTCTATTTCGTGTATTCATCCCGCCTTGGAATTGGTTTCAGGTATATTGGAATTCGATGTCACCGTGGGCGTGGACGTTCTCGCCGAACGGTTGGCAGAAAGCAATTGGGGTGTACTTCATAAGTGTGGTTCCTGGAATCTTTTTCTTTAAACGCTGTCGTTTGACTACTGCGCTCATTCTTTTTTGCGGCGTTTACTACGTTATCCTTATCCGATTTCTGCATATGAATCCGCGATACGCGTTGGTATTGTTCGCCTTTCTAAGCGTGTTGGCAGGGATTGTTGCAGAGCACCTATCCACGAGCCAAACCACGGGTATTGCAAAAGTTTTCAAGGTTGCGTTCGTGGCGACATTGTGTCTGAATCTAACATGGTGTTTCACAATGGCCAGATCAGCTTTAGACGTGGCGATGGGCCGCGAGTCCCGCGAGCATTTTCTGCAGAAAACTGAATCGAACTACGGGTTATACAAATTTGTCAATGACAACCTCGACGAGAACGCGCTGGTACTGTTGCAAGGAATCGTACGAGGGTACTATTGCGATCGAGCATATATGTGGGATCATCCTCATCAAGATGTGTTGAGGTACGAGAGACACCGAACCTCAGAGGAACTTTACGCCAAAATGAACGCCCTGCGCGTCACCCACGTGGCGAGAATGATACATATTCCCCCATCCCGCACCTATCTTGGCTATCCTCAATATTTCAGTGACGATCTTCATGAGGATTTTCGCAAGAAGTACCTCAGATTGCTCTGGCGCGATCAATTCTACGCTCTTTTTTCTTTGGTTAAGACAGGCTAAGGTTTCGGGATATCAGATGTTTAAGCCAGCGATGCAAATGTGCCTCCCAAAGGCCTCCGAGCTGTCGGCGATCGGGACTAACGCACCGCAACTGATGTCCTCGAGAATCCCCCGAGCCAAACTAACTCAGAGCGAATTCAAACCACGGGTCCATGGGGATTGTGTGCCAGTCAAAGGTCCCAAAGTGCTCCATTTTCTTTGGCGTTTCGAGGCTGGCGTTTTCTGTTCTATCTGATCAACAATTGGGTTGTTGTTTCTGGTGAGAAGCCCTGACGCTTAACGGCATTGTCCAAGGATGATGCGGTCCGTTCGAGTTGATGTAAGTTTTCGGACTGCGGAAGTGTCTTCCATTATGGAGTGCTGCATCTGATGTGCGGAATTTGTGGTTTCGTTTGTCTAAACGGCAAAATGGAGTACTCGACCAGCGTGCTCGACTCGATGTCGAAAAATCTCATACATCGCGGTCCAGATTCCAAAGGGATGCACGTTGACGAGAACGTTGCGCTGGCCAACACCCGATTGAGTATCGTGGATGTCGAAGGCGGAGGCCAACCCAAGTACAACGAAAATGGAGATGTTTGTGTTGTCCATAATGGCGAAATCTACAACCATCGCCTGATTCGAGAAGACCTGGAAAAAGGTGGGCACGCATTCAACTCTGATTGTGACACCGAGGTCATCGCTCATGGGTACGAGGAAATGGGATTTGATTTTGTCCAGTCTCTGAACGGTATGTTCGCGATAGCTCTTTGGGACAGATCTGCGGGACGCGGAATGCTAATCAGAGATCGGTTGGGAATAAAGCCGCTCTACTATGCTCGAATAGGCAACTATCTCGTGTTTGGATCCGAGATCAAGGCGATACTTTCCTTTCCAGAAATGAGGAAGGAAATGGACATGGAAGCCCTAGATCTCTATCTGACGCTACGCTATGTTGCAGGGACACATTCCATGTTCAAGGGCATCTCGAAGCTGTCGCCAGGTCATGCTCTCACCTTTGACGTGAATACCGGAGCAATTCAGATTGCACCGTACTGGAATCCCGCTGGTAATACCGAGCATGAACCTGCTGACAAGTCGCAGGAAGTCGAAGAACTGCTCGAATTGATCCGGGACGCCGTTGGAATGCGATTGATGAGCGATGTTCCTTTTGGCGCCTTTTTGAGCGGTGGGGTTGACTCCAGCGCCGTGGTCGCGGCAATGAGCCAACTAATGGAAGAACCGGTTAAGAGCTTTTCTATCGGTTTCAGCGAGGACCCTCGTTTGGATGAACGTTCTTTCGCACAGATTGTAGCCCAGTCGTGCGGCACTGAGCACAGGAACGTCAACTGTACCGCGAGCGGAGTGGAAAATCTCCCAAGGCTCCTTTATCACTTCGACGAGCCGTTCGCCGATCCAATCATAGTCCCATTTTTTGAGGTGGCAGAACTTGCCTCGGAACATGTCAAGGTTGTATTGACGGGAGAGGGCGCAGACGAGGTGTTCGGAGGATACACTCGTTACGTCTCTGACGCCTCCGTGCGTCGCTTGGGTCGGACACCAGGGTTGGTGCGTGGGATCGTCGGCTTGCTCGGCAGGCATATCGGTTTTGGCGGTTTCGGCCAACAGGTGTCCCAGGCGGTGGAGATGGCGGAAATGCCCGCATACGCCCGATATCTTCGCTGGGTAACCGCATTCACCCGCGAAGAAAGGCTGAACCTACTTCTACCTGACTTTCATCGGATTGTCGGTGATGGAGCGGAACAGCTGTACATGAAGCTGGCGAATGAGCGGGAATGGGATTCTGATACTAACGAGATGATGTATGTCGAGTTGAAAAGCCGACTGCCCGAGTGCATGCTCGCACGGACGGATCGAATTACGATGGCGGTCTCGCTCGAAGCTCGAACTCCATTTCTCGATCATAGACTCGTCGAATGGGCATTGAAGATACCCGCGGACCGGAAAGTGCGTGGGCGGCAGGAGAAAGTCCTCTTGAAAGAGGCAGTCAAGCCCATGTTGCCAACCTCTGTGACGCGCCGCAGGAAGCAAGGACTTGCGGTCCCATTTGCGTTGTGGACCCGTTTCGGTATCGGCAAGGAGATCGAGAGAATTCTGTCGAAGAAGGCTATGAGAAGAAGGGGGATTCTCAACCCAGACTATGTTCAGGATTTGCTGAGTCACTGGGGTCCAAGGGAAGCTAGACACTCGCAACTGATATGGAGCCTTCTCTGCTTCGAGTTATGGTGCCGGATGTATCTCGACGGTGATCTGGACCCCTGCACACCACTTTCCGAGGTTGCGTGAATCTGCCATGTTGGCAAAAGCAGCAAGAAGAATTTTGCGTACACGCACTGGGCCAATTCAAATGTGCGCCCAAGCGTTCGCCCCTTACTTCAACCGCCTTATGCTTGGAGAGTTCGGCGAAGCGGAAATAGACTGGAACGGTCGACGGTCCTGTTTCCTGCTCTCCTTCGACTGTGACTTTCCCGAAGATGCCCTTTCCATGCCTGGTATTGCAGAAATGCTCAAGGCCAGGGGCCTGTGTGCCAGTTTTGCTTGCGTGGGACGTTGGGTCGAAGATTATCCCGAGGTCCACTTAAACGTGCTTTCTACCGGGTGTGAGCTGTTCAATCATTCGTACTCCCATCCCGAATTGAAAAACTCGCCGTCGCATTTCGTGTCATCGCGAGACGATTTCAACCCGCGTCGGTGGTCGGATTTGAGCCGGGAAGAGAAGCGCGAAGAGGTGCTTAGATGTCAGGAGGTCGTACGCGAGGTCTTGGCCTATGAGATGTGCGGATTTCGTGTTCCCCACTTTGGAAACGTTGATCCCACCGAGATCCACGAGTTGCTCGCTGAAGTGGGGCTCAGGTACTCCACGTCTCAGTTAGCTCCATCCGGACCCCGTTTCGGGATTCCTTTCTACCGCGAGGGGGTGTTGGAGATACCGGTAACTTCCTGCCCGCGGCATCCCTTTACCTCATTTGACAGTTGGCATGCCTTATACGCCCGTGGAGGTTGGCACAAACGTGACTTCTTCGATGTGCTGAAAAGTCGAATGGACGCTTGCAATAGCTATCGCGGCCTGACCAACATATATCTGGACCCCAAGGATGCCGAGAAGCTGGAGTTCGCACGGATTTTTGATCTACTCGCTTCGTCCGACGACGACTGCTGGTCTCCCACATACAGCGAGTTCGTGGAGTGGTGGTCTGGTTCATATGGGCAAGCCGCAGCGTGCCACCTTCCGGAATGAAAGTCTATATCATTGCCGATTTCGAAGGCGTTAGTGGCGTTGCAAGCTATGACACCTTCAGCAGCAGCCTTCCTGGCGATACGGAGAGAAAAAAGGAATACGTCGGTTATTGGGTTGATGAGATCAACGCTGCAATTAACGGTGCTGTGGCGGCTGGCGCCGCGGAGATTGTGCTGCTTGACAATCACAGCGCCGGCAGCACGATCCCTCGCGGCCGTGTCGTTGAGCCGGCGCGCCTCGTTCATGGCTCCGGGAGGCCGACCTGGCTGCCATTATTGGACGCCACCTTCGATGCCCTTCTTTTCGTCGGACAACACGCGATGGCAAACACGAGCAACGCCCATCTATGCCATACTTACAGCCGGCGGAGAATATCGAAAGTGATCTTGAACGGGTGCGAGATCGGAGAGATCGGGCTTGGGTCCGGAATCGCCGGCTATTACGGAGTACCTCTGGCATTTCTGAGCGGCGACGACAAGGCGGTGGCGGAAGCCCGCGATCTTGTTCCAACGGTCGCGACGGCTACTGTGAAGTTCGGGTTGTCAACGAGCAGCTGTGCCAGCGTGCCGAGGGAGGAGGCAGTGCGTTCGATCAGAGAGGGGGTCGAACTTGCACTGACGGACACGGCAGGTGGACTGCCGGTGACGTTCGAACCTCCATTGGAGCTGTCCGTGGTGTACCGTTGGCCGGAATCTTGGCGGGCAACCGCCAAGTCGATTCTAAGGCCGCGCTCTGGGAGGATCTCAGGTGTCCGACGGTTGACCATCACCGGGAACAAACTGCCCGAGATGTGGGATCGACTCATCGGACTCAGGAAGTGATATTGTGCCCGGAATTTATGGTTACTTCGATCGCAGAGGGACTGGAGCTGAACCCCCATCTGTCCGACTCGATCAGATGGTTCGACAAGTTGAAAGACGCCACAAGGCCAGGTTATCCAGCTATGCCGACGAAAGAATTGCCGTGCAGAACTTCCGCTTCCAAGACAGCTTCGATTCGCCGCGCCCGCGAATCGGAGAGGATGCAGTCGTCTTTCTCGACGGCTATGTCCTGAACCGTGATGAAGTGATCGAGGAGCTCAGCGGCCACGGTGTTGAATGTCGAAACGAGCCGTGCGACGAGATACTTGTAGGGTTGTTGTACGACTGCTTAGGCAGGGAGGCGGTCGAGTTGCTGAGGGGTGTGTTCAACATATGTATCGTCGACAAACGAGAAATCGGAGTAACGTTGATCAATTGCCGTCACGGTGCCAGGCACATCTATTACGCTCTCTCCGAGGAGTTTTTGGCGTTTGCCACTGAGCCTAGGGCGATCGCTGTGCTTGCTAGCTCATTGCGGAAAATCAAGCGGCGAGCTTTGTGCGACATGTTCAACTTTGGCTACATAAGCGGTTGCGGAACCCTGTTCGAGCGTATTCAAATGTTGGAACATGCGACTATTCTGGATGTAGGGGCCTACAGCAGCGGGCAGCAAAAGTACTGGGACTACCACTTTCAAAACGATGATAGCCGAAATTCGTTCGACGAGTACGTAGGTGAGGGGATCAGTTTCATCGACCGTGCTGTAGAGAGCTATTTAGGCCGGTTCGAAAGGTTCGGGATACCGCTCAGCGGCGGTTTGGACTCAAGGGCGATTCTGGCTTTCGCTTCTCAACGTGCCGAGCCGCTGGATGTCTATCACTGTTCCTGGTTTTCGAGGGAAGAGCAGATAGCCAAGAGACTTAGCGATACATGCAACGCCGCCTGGCATGTCTACGACCCCCTAGGGTTCGACTACGGACTCATGCTAAAGCGGGGTTTCGATCTGAGCGACGGGACGACCCACGCTCATCAATTTTGGTTCCTTCCGGTCGCCGAGGATATCTGCGCGTCTGGGAAGGTCGAAATTCTGCTTGACGGCTATCTGATGGACGTCTTCTTGGGAGATACCTTCCTGGTTCTGGGGCAACAGGAAAAATGTGGCGTTGAACAGGTGCGAAGGATTATCAACCGAATCTGGAGGCGGTGCGACCCTCTCTTCGCCAAACAGATTCTGTTGCCGAAATTTTATTCCGAATACGAAGAAGCGAACGTGGAAAGCATCGACGAGGAACTTCGTAAGATCGACGAGTCGAACATCAGCAATCTGATACATCGCTTTTCGATAGCCAATCGAAGCAATCGATACTCGGTTGCTTTGCCAAACGTCCAAAGGCAGTTCGTGGAGTATGGATTTCCGGGCCTAGACTACGATCTGACGGACTTTTGCCTTCGCGTGCCTGCGAGGCACAAGAAAGGCGCTGCTCTCTACCGAGAAATATTGCATCGAAGATTTCCGGAAGTGGCTGCGGTGCCATGGGCAAAGACTGGCAAACCTTTGACGGCGGGTAAGAATATTTTTGATCTGGCACTAGAGAAATTTCCCGCGAAGGCTTTGGGCGCTCAACTTCTTTTGAGGATGACGGGCGGCAAGGTCGACCGGTCCCACAAAGGGGATCTGAATCGCCTTTTCAGAAGAGATGGAGGTTTCAGAGAGACGTTCGAAACAATCCTCAGGGATCCACGAACCCACTCGAGAGGTGTCATAGATTCTCGCGGCGTTGAACGGCTCGTGAACCTCATTGATCGAGGCTGGCCACTTTTCACTTTTGTTCAAACATTGGTTACCGTCGAAATGTGGCATAGAAGG
Source organism: Candidatus Latescibacterota bacterium (assembly GCA_965217095.1). Lineage (GTDB taxonomy): Bacteria > Latescibacterota > UBA2968 > UBA8231 > UBA8231 > CAYNZV01. The sequence goes on along the minus strand of OZ244235.1, from coordinate 1,358,548 downwards.
TACGGTGATGGCTAGCAATGGTGCGATCCATCTTTGTGCGGCAGGAGATATCGCCCTGGGGGGGACGATTGAGCTTCCCAGGGAATGGGAAATCGAGGAGTATTGTGATCCCGGTCTGCTTGCATTGCTGCGTCGCAGCGAGATTACGTTCTCGAATCTAGATTGCACATTCGACTGCTCCGGGACCCCACCACACCCTGATGAGTATCTCGTCTCGGCCCCTACGGAGCAACTCGACCTCGTTGCGGCTCTTGGCATAGATGTGGTATCGCAGGCGAACAACCATAGCATGGATTTTGGCGGAGATTCGCTGGCTGTGACCCAAGACGGCTTGAGGAGTCGATCCGTCGTCTCCGTCGGTGCTGGAGAGACCCTGGCGGAAGCCAGGAGTCCCGCAATTATCGAGCGCGACGGAACGAAAGTGGGGCTGTTGGCATACGCCTCCACGCATCACTGGGTTGGTGCCCACCCTGCAAGCCGGGGCTCCCCAGGGGTTTCGCCCTTTGATGTTGAGTTGGTCGAAGCCGCAGTAGAGGAACTGGTAAAACAGGTGGACTGCGTTGTCGTCTCGCTTCATTGGGGCAAGGAGTATCTCAATTACCCGCCCCCTTCGAACATTGCAGCCGCGCGCCGAATCGTGGATGCCGGAGCAAAACTCATCCTGGGGCATCACCCTCATGTTGTGCAAGGAATCGAATACTACCGAGGCGGGGTGATTTGTTACAGCTTGGGAAATTTCATGTTTCCGGATTACCCTGACCAAGGACTGTTTTTTGAGGCACAAAACCACAACTCCATTCTGGCCGTTTTCGCGATAGATGGCGAAGCTGTCGAAGTCTCCGAGATCGTGCCCTGCAGGTTTTCAGGGGGGCATCGTGTTGTTGGGCTCGAGGCTGGAGAAGCGGAACGTTTTCACAGAGAAATTGAAGAATTCTCGGCTGCCATACTGCGACCTGACTACTCTACCTTCTGGAGCAGACAGGTCAAGAGTCATGAGCTTAAGAGAATCAAACGCGTTTTTTGTGATGAAGTGATACGAGCGGGCTGGATGGGGGGGGCCAAACGCATGATCTCCGTGGGCACGAAGAATCTGCGATCCATCGGCAGAAGCATTGACGAGATCCTTTTCAAGTCGAAGACGAACAGTTGATGTCACCGAGTCAGCCTGAGAGCTCTCAGGAATCTGGTGGCGCAAGTGCCAGCAACGAGCATCTAGTCCGAGGGATGTATTCCAAGCTTCGGTATCCCAGGCTTGATCCTGATAGCAAATCGACATACGTCGCGCACAGAAGGTACGTATATAGTAGAATGGGACTGGATCCTGATTCCTTTTTTAGAGGAAAGGTCATACTCGATGCAGGGTGCGGGACCGGAGAAGAGACCCTTTTTCTTTCCACACTCGGTCCAGATTTGGTGATTGGCATTGACACTAGCGAGGGATCCCTAGAGTATGCCATGGAATCGGCTAAGGCAGAGGGAATCAGCAATGTGGAATTCCGAAGCCTATCGGTGTTGGATGAATCGATTTTCGACGATGGTAAGTTCGACTACGTTTCCAGCTTGGGATGCATTCATCACACCCCTTCGACTCGCGGTGCGTTTGACAATCTCTGCCGTCTCGTAAAACCGGGCGGTTATCTGGCGACGTTCATCTACAACTCGTTCGGCCACATGTTTTACAATCTCGAGTGCAAAATCCTGGATTGGTCGGTCGGCAACGATGTCGAAGCTCGCGTTGAATTAGCTCGCAAGCTGTTCGACTGGAAACGCGACAAGACATTTCGTCGGGAGGGTGTAGCAACGTCGTACGACGCGAGAATCTACGACAAATACGGCGTCATATATCGCGACTCAATTACCCTAAAGACGTTGTTGGGTTGGTACGCGGATTGCGGCTTCAGTCATCACGGATCCTTTCCCATGTATTGGCGTGATATGATAAATGCCTTCAAGGCACGGGAAGGAACGCAGCAAACGGCGGAGGGAGCAAAAGCGGCAATCGCGAAATTCTTCGAATTGCTCCCTGGAGGTGATCAGCCGCGGCACTGGTCAACCTTCCGACGGTTCTCGATGCAGGCTCTACTACTATTGGTGGGACTGTACGACTACGGCAGTTCGTTCCGCATCGTTGGCCAGAAGCAGCTGAGCAGCTAGAGCGGGTTGTCGATGTACACCAATGCCGTTGTAGCCGATGGATCGCTACGCATCGCGTACCAAAAAGGAGAAGTCAAGAAGAGATACTGGAATCCCGGCGGGTTGTTCGACGCCGTTCATATCATCGTCCTTGCGGATGAAGATATTGAAGCGGAAAGGGTCCAACGCGTTGCGGGCGACGCCAAACTGACGATTCATCCGGTTGGCAAATTTAGGGTTTTCAACCTCTACGAACTCCGCCAGGCCGTTTGTGAGAAAATCAGGACGATCAAGCCCGATATAGTTCGCGGACACGGACCTTTCCTGCAAGGGTACTACGCTGTTTATGCCGCCCACCAGGCAGGATTGCCGTCTTACATATCGATTCACGATGACGTCAGCATCTATCGCCGGTTTTGGACCTACGGGACAGGGTATGCCAGAATCACCTCCTATCAACTCGCACTCAAAGCCCTGGGGTGGGAGCGTTTCGTTTACGCCAATGCCGACAAGATCGTCCCGAAGTACGAGGCAGCAGCGAGAATTCTTCGCAAGTCGAAGTACCACAACAAATTAGAGGTAATATATAATCAGATATTCCTGGCAGACTTCGCCGATTTGAAACCGCGTTTGTCCAGGGGTGAAACGCTCAAGATCATCAATGTCGGCAGGCAATTCGCCGGAAAAGATCAGCGGCCGCTGATCGAAGCACTCCAGGGCATTGACGCTAGTCTGACCCTAGTCGGCGATGGTCCGCTTAGAGATAGTCTCAGGCGAACGGCTGAAAAATGCGGCGTCGGCGGCCGGGTTCGGTTCATTGATGCGGTGCCCAATCACAGGTTGGGAGAGGTATTCCAACAGCACCACGTTTTCGCCATGAACATCATTCAGCCGGGGGTAAGCATGACGGTTATGGAGGCCATGGCATTCGGGTTTCCGGTTGTTCTAAACCGGCCCCGGTGGGAGTCCGAGCCTGAGGTCGTCGGTGAATGTGCGTATGTAGTAGAGGGTTCGGCTACGGGATTCAGGCAGGCGTTCCTGCATTTCCTACGTGAGCCGTCGACTGTTGAGCGTTTTGGAGCTATGTGCCGACATCGGATCGAGGACTACTCGGGAGAGAAGATGGAGGAGAAAGAATGCGAGGTAGTGACACGACTCATCGATTCGGCATTGGCCGAGAGAAGAAGAAGATCCGGGGAGGCATAGAAGTTGCTGTTCCAGATCAATCGCCTGCGACTACTCTGTCATTCGCTAAAATGTGACCGACACGACAATGAACAGGTTTGATACCGGAAACATATAATTTTCATTAACTTAAAGAAAACTTCCCGTATTGGGCACACGATCGGCCAAGTAGAAAACGGCGGAAGAGTATGCTTAACGATATGGAAAAATTTGCCGATATATGTAGTATGTATTAGGGTGGCCGGCGAAAAGGATCGTAAATAATCTCACTGATGGAGTTCTCCAAATGAGCATCCAGGAATCGCAAGCAGACGACCGGGTGAGTTGGGGATCCGGCCAATCCGTCACTGGATCGAATCAACCCGAAAAGGGTTTGAAAAAAGTGGTCGCGTTTGTTCCCTCACTCAACGAGGAGGAGACCGTTGGCGAGCTCATCGACCAGGTCAACCGATGTTATCCTCTTTCCAAGACCCGGTTGAGGGGGTACTTCGTTGAGATCCTCGTGGTCAATGATGGATCCACCGATAGAACGGAGGAGATAGCGATTCAAAAGGGTGTTCAGATCGTTAACCATCCGACGAATTTGGGTTTGGGGGCAGCCACAAGGACGGGAATGCAGACGGCATTGGAGATGGGGGCAAGCGTCGCTCTAAAGTTGGATGCCGACATCCAACACGATCCGAAAGATCTAGCCTGAATTATTCATAAAAATGCGGTGAGCCTCTGTACAACTGGTTGTTTTGCCCTACGTTAGGGTTACCCACAAACAACAACCAATCAAGAGGGCCACCGCAGATGGAAACTTCGCAGATCGCGCTATCGTTTGCAAACATCTCGGGCAAAAAGATCGAAGCTGATTTTGACGGTGGCATGACCACCAGTGATGGGGGCGCCCTGCTTCTGCGACCAGCGGAAGCCCGCACCGGGATCGTCGACATCAAAGCTATATCGACCATACGTATACTGACCTCATCCGGCAGCGCGTATTCCAGATCGCCTGTGGCTACGAGGACGCCAATGACAGTGACGACCTGCGTTGCGATCCGGGTCTGAAAACCGCGTGCGACCGTCTGCCTCTGACGGGAGACGATTTGGCCAGTCAACCAACCATGTCTCGTTTGGAAAACAGTGTCAGCCGCTCGGATCTGTATCGCATCGGGCTCGCTTTGCTGGAAATATTCATCGAGTCTTACGACCAGCCGCCCAAGAAGCTCACCATCGACATCGACGACACGGACGATCCGGCACACGGCGCCCAGCAACTCACGTTGTTCCATGCCTACTATGACGAGTATTGCTACCTTCCGGTCCATCTCTACGAAGGGGAGTCGGGCAAATTGATCACGACGCTGCTGCGACCCGGTCGTAGAATGCGAGGCCGAGAGGCGGTAGCCATCCTCAAACGCGTGTTGGATCATTTGATCATGGTGTGGCCGAAGACGAAGATCACCTTACGAGGCGACTCACACTTCAGCACCCCTGAGGTGCACGACCTGTGCGACGGATACGGTATTGATTTCATTCTGGGACAGGCGATCAACAACAAGCTCAAGGCACTCGGCGAACCGCTGATGGAGCTGGTGGCGGCGCTGGCCGAGCAGAGCGATGAACCGGTGCGGCTTTTTGACCGCTTCGAGTATCAGGCCAAGAGCTGGCCCCGACCGCGCCAGATTATCTACAAGGCCGAGATCACACAAGGCAAAGCCAACCCGCGCTTCGTGGTGACCAATATCCGCAACCGCACTCCCGAGTTTCTGTATGAGGAGATCTACTGCGCTCGTGGGCGGTCGGAAGGCTTCATCAAGAATCACAAGACCTACCTGCAGTCCGACCGCACCTCCTGCCACCGCTTCTCGGCCAACCAATTTCGCCTCTTCCTGCACAGCGCGGCCTACGTGCTGCTGCACACGATCCAACAGATTGGCATGCGCGGCACCCAATGGACGACGTCCAACTTTAACACGATCCAACTCCGGGTGCTCAAAATCGGCGCCCGCGTGCGGGAGCAAGCCACCAAGGTCCGTTTTCACTTTCCGACGTCATACCCGCTCAAGGATCTGATGCGCACCGTCGTCCTCAACCTCGACACCTCATGATGCTTTGCGATGTCCCACTACATCCACGCACACGATCCACCAAGGGACCCGACTGTCCCAATGACATCCAAAAGAGGCTCAGATCTCCCAGACAACACCTCGACGACCGACAGCACTCGATCAACCCGCTACCAAAACGTCCAGCCATTGACCAGCGCACCGAATTCGTTCGCTTGGTGCGGATTCATGAATTATTCAGGCTAGAAGAGGTGATATTACCGATTCTGGAAGATCGGGCAGACATATGCTGGGGCTCGAGATTCGCCGGTTCAATTAACTACAAGATGCCACTAATTCGATTGTGGGGAAATAAATTCTTCACCTGGCTAATGAACAAGTTGACATCCTACGAAATCTCGGATGCCCAGACAGGCCTCATGGCATTCGGTCGGAAATATCTCGAGAAGTTTGAGATCCATGGCAACTACAATCCCCCGCAGCAACTATTGATTGATGCCAATTGTAAGTCCATGCGCTACACAGAGGTGCCGGTAAACTTCGATCCCCGGGTGACAGGCGAGTCGTTTGTCAGTGCCAAATACCCTTTCTGTGTCCTGATGAACATTCTGCGGATACTTGTATATGCGAATCCTCTGCGGGTGTTCTCCTATATCGGACTATCCTTCATGTCCCTTTCCGTCCTGTATTTCCTATTTACCAACATTGGTTTGAAGATGGGATGGGACATGACGATCTTCATCATCGAAAATCTCTCGTTGGCACTCCTGATGATCGGACTGCAAGCCTTCTTTTTTGGCTTATTGGCAGATATGATCATGAAGAAGAGGTCGTGACGGGTTCGCCGAACTAGAACATTCATGGCAACGAATTTTATGAAACCCAAGCTTCTTTTGATTTACCCAGACATGGGCTTCGCGGGAAATTACGTCAAACAGATTCCCATAGGTTTAATCTACGCGGCGGCTAAGGTCTCTAAAATTGAGGAGATCGATGTTGAGTTGTTCGACTGCCGAGTTGTGGATAATTGGCCAGAGAAGTTGGTTGAGAAGTTAGAGTCGGAGAGTATATTCATGGTCGGTTTATCCGTGCTCAGCGGGAGCACGGTATTCCGGGCATACGAGATCTCGAGCCTTGTCAAGGCGACTAGCCCCAGCGTTACCGTTGTTTGGGGTGGTACTCATCCAACGATAATGCCAGAGGACACACTCCAATACGAATGTGTAGATTTCTGTGTTCGCGGTTGGGGTTCCCAGGCACTTTTGGAATTGACTATAAATCGCCTTAGTGGTGTTCCGCGGGTCGACGAAATAAACGGGCTGTCATATCGCACCAGCGAGGGCCCGAAAATTTCGTCTACGAACGATTCTTTCGAGGATGTTCATTGGCGCGATCTCCCTTACCATCTTATAGAAGAAGCGATTGAGAGGTACTTCGAGATCCAGGAAGAGAGAGTGTTCCCGATCTACACTGCCTTCGGATGTCCTTATAAATGCACTTTCTGTATGTCGCCTATCTGGTACAAGGACGTCAAGAAAAAGTGGGCCCCGTTGGAGGCAACAGATATCGTCGACCACATCGAACACCTGAAGGAAGCATATAATATTGATTTCGTATACATCGTGGATGACGACACCTTTGTAAACACGAAGCATTTTACCGCTATTGCCGAGCTTATGAAGGAAAGGGGAGTCAAAATCGGGATCGGGGTGAGGGGAATTAGAATTAACGAGGTCCTGAAGCTGAAACCCGAATTGCTTGAGCTCATGGAGCAAGTTGGAGTGACCAATCTCCATATCGGTGCGGAGTCCGGTTCCCAGCGTATGCTGGACCTCATGGTCAAAGAGATTACCGTCGAAGAAACGTTGGAGGCGAATCAAAAGCTGAGCGACTATCCGAAATTGACCCCGATGTACAACATCCTTGGCGGTATTCCGTCCGAGACGATCGAGGATCTGAAGGCGACAGGAAGAATGCAGCTACAGCTTACGGAAGACAATCCGAATTGCATCGTATTTGATTGCGGCAAGTATATACCGTATCCGGGAGGAGCCTTATACGATCTTGCGATCGAGCATGGATACGATCCTCCAACTAAAGCGGAGCACTGGAAGAAGTTGGATCAGGAAGTGGATGTCTACCAGCCCTGGTATACGGAGGAATACAACCAATGCATAAAGATGTTGCAGGTAACTTCCTTTGCCATTTCCAACTGGGAGCGATTCCTCAAGGGCTTTTCTATATGGTTGTACGGATTCTACAAAGTTGCCAAGGTGCTCTACAGACCGATCGCCAAGTTTAGATTGCGCAGGGGATGGTACGGCCTACTTGTGGAATACAAACTTTTCGAAATGTGTCAGAAGTTCCTTGGCAAAATCGCTGGATCTGGCGGGGCGAGCTCGAACCTGGGGGTGGAGGGAGACGTGGAGTTCTCCCACGATCTTTCGGACACGGACACGACGGATTCACCGCGCACGATAGAGTTATTTGAGGTAACTCCAACACTCGATTTAACTTCCTATTTGGACGGGGAGGATGCATCACAGGGTGAATTATTGTCGCTAGAGGCCAGATAGGATTTCACTATGAGAGCACAGCAGCTGAGAGAAAGTGGCCAAGAAACATTTGATGGTCTCGCTTGCGCTCTCGCCCGGTGTTAACGTCCTGAATGATCTGGCAATCGTGCTTTACCGACGCGGAGAATTTGACCGCTCAAAGGAGATTTTGCAAAAGGCGCTTGCCAAACATCCTTCATCGGGGATTTTATGGGTGAACGCCGGCAACATGCACGTGTTGAATAACGAGTGGCCGATGGCGCTAGGCAGCTTCGACAAGGCCGCGAAGATCGATTCCGGCAATTCCTATGCCGGAAATATGTTGAATTTTATTCGCAACGAAGAAAGAGATCAAGCCGTCCAGCGGGCGACTCAGAACTTGCTTATTGCCCCAAACAATATTGCACTACCCATGTCGAGATTCGTTTTGGGACCGTTGAGCAGCTCGTAATTGGTTAAACGACCATGCGGATACTTTTCTTCGGCAACGGCCCAAGAGGCATTCGGTGCTTCGAAGCACTCATAGAGGCCGGGTACCAATTGTGTGGCGTTGTCAGCCACAGCAGGAAATCCGAGTTGTACGCCAGCGCTACCGACCGGGGCATATCGGCCTTTGGTCCGGGCTGTGGTATCTCGGAAAACAGGTAGACATGAGTAAAGTGCCACTTTGCATTCCCAGTATAGACGAAAAAGAAGTGCGAGCGGTTGAAGAAGTGTTGTTGAGCGGTTGGCTCGCTCATGGAGAAAAGAACAAGGAATTTGAGGCGATTTTCCAAGAATTCGTCGGCGTGAAGCACGCCGTCTGTATGAATTCCTGCACCTCGGCTCTTCACCTTGCTCTGCTGAGCCTCGGCATTCGAGGTGAGGTAGTTGTGCCGTCGTTTACGTTCGTGGCATCTGTAAACGCAATTCTTGTAGCGGGCGCTGAACCGGTGCTCGTGGATATCGACCGAAGCAGTAGGAATATCGACCCGAATAAAATCCGTTCAGCTATTTCCGCTAGGACGGAAGCGATAATGGTCGTGCACTATGGCGGTCTTCCCGCTAACATGCCCGAGATAATCGGCATCGCCGAGGAGCACGACCTAAGGATAATCGAAGATTCGGCGGAGTGTCTCGGAGGACGGTGGTCCGGTACGGTCGCAGGTGCTTATGACGTGGGATGTTTTTCGTTTTTCCCGACCAAAAACGTCGCCACCGGCGAGGGTGGAATGCTCACGACTAACGACGACGAAGTCGCTAGAAAAGCGAAGGCGTTGTGTGCTCACGGGATTGACTCCACGACATTTGCACGAGAAAAACAGGACAAACCTTGGGTCCGAATCGCTTCCATGCCTGGGTATAACTTCAGAATGAGCAATATCATGGCGGCGATCGGCGTCGAGCAAATGAAGAAGCTTTCCGGCTTCAATGAATCGCGCCAAAGAATCGCGGAGCAGTATATTCGTCGACTCGATAGTTCTGACCAGATCGAATTGCAGTTCGTACCTGAAGGTTTCGAGAGCTCCTGGCAAATGTTCACCGTTCTTGTCCCCGGTAGGGACCGTGATCAAATCTTGCGACACCTGCGACAAAATGGAGTGGCGGCGTCCGTTCATTTTGATCCTCCGGTCCACACACAACCTCCCTATAGAGACTTGAAACGTGGATCTTCACTCGACATTACCGATGATGTTGCAAGCGAGATCATCACTCTCCCGATATATCCGGGAATGGGTATGGACGATGTCGACTTTGTCTGTGACGTAATCGCCAAGTTCCAGTTCGCGTAGGACCGTCGCAGCAAGACTTCGAAATATCCACGCCCCGCGGTTCAGTTACTGTCTGGAGTTCCTGTGTCGGACAAATCTCCGGTATCTCCTTCCGAATTGACTGAATGAGTCCTACTATCTCATCCGGAAAAACCCGATCCACGATTGGATACATTCGGGCTGCCCCGTTGGCCTACCTGCTCGTTGGATCGGCAGTCGTATTGGTCTACGCAAATTCAATTGGAAACTCGTTCCACTATGACGATTTCCATTCAATCGTACACAATCCCCACATACGGGATCTCGGAAACCTCGGTCGGTTCTTCGGAGACGCAACGCTGTTTTCGGAAGATCCTCGAAGTTCAATGTACAGACCTGTGCTTCTCGCAACGTATGCCATTACCCAATACCTGCATCCGGCGTCGGATCTTGATCCTAGTATTTTTAGGATAATCAACATTATCATTCACATGGCTAATGTCGGGATAGTCATGTGTTTTGTGTCCATTACTTGCAGACAGCGATGGGTTGGAATCGGGGCAGGGGCAATCTTTGCTCTACAGCCAGTAAACAGTGAGATCGTAAACTACATCAGCAGCCGGTCCGAGTCTCTGTGCACGCTGTTTTTGCTCTCAAGCTTGACCCTCTATGCAGTGGCCACGAGAATCGAAAGATGGCGATTTTCTTTGTATCTGGCTAGCGTAGTCGCCTTTGCGGCCGCATTGGGCTCGAAATCGATCGCTATTACACTAATTGCCGTGCTACCGTTGTTGGAGTGGTCGACCAAGCCGTCGAGCTGCGCTAGTTGGTTGCGTCGGACAATGCAGAGAAACTGGCCGTATTGGATCGTCGGAAGTGGATATCTCATCGTGGCACGCAACCAACTGGAGAATGCGTTGGTAAAAGCCCCTGTTCGAGATGTTTCGGAGCAGGTGTTCACTCAACTGAAAGCAGCTGTCTTCTACTCGAAATTGCTCGCCATGCCGACCGAGCTCAACGTGGAACACCAGTTTTCCGTGGCAACAACCGGACTCAGCCTGGCGGCATCAACCGCAATATTTGCTTGCCTGTCGTTTGTGTTCGTTGCAGTTCGACTCTACTCGCTTCCTCGCAAGTGGATGTTCTGGTTAGCATGGCCGGTGGTCACTAGTGCACCCGTTGTTTTGGTGCCGCTCCACGTATTAGTTAACGAACACCGGATGTATTTGCCCATGGTGGCCTTTGGAGCTTTTCTGTCAGCGCTTTTTGTCAGATTGTTTTCCCGGGATAGACGGGCGGCCGTGATAACCGCCACGTGCCTTCTGATTGTGTATTCGCTGTTAGTGATTGAACGCAATGTTGTGTGGCAGAATAGCAAGTCCTTGTGGACAGACGCACTACGGAAAGCGCCTTTCATGCCGAGACCACATATTTTTGTGGGAGATGTGCACAAAGAGGAAGGTCGACACGAGAGCGCCCTCAAGGAATACAGAACTGCAGCAGCTGTTAGTCCACAGTTGCTGTCGAATCTGGATAGGGTCGTTATTTACAACAATATGGGTGCAACGCTTTTGGCAATGGGTCGCTTCAATGAGGCGATCGAACACTACCAGAAGGCGCTCAGCGTTGATCCAACCTACGAAAAGGCGCTAGCATCTCTAGAGGGTTTGCTAGCGGTGAGTACCGACGCGAGAATTGCGAGGGCGGAGGAACTCCACGAAAGAGGGCTGAGGCTTCTCGTACGGGGCGAGGTTGCCCAAGCTATTGAGAGCTTCAAATCTTCCCTTGAAATTCAGAGCTCGCCGGAGACATGGTTCTCCTTGGGCATTTGTTATGAAAGGTTGCAGAGATGGGAAGAGGCTATTGATGCCTATCATGCCCTCACCATTTCCGGTCAACACAACGCCCGCTATTCGCAGACGGCAGCCAAGAAGCTGCACGAGATTCGCCTCAAGTTAGGTGGATCCGACGAGGTCAAAGGTAGATAGTGCCCTGTATCGAAAATATGCCTGTATTAATTCGCCGATTCATCCCGCTCTGCTGCGTTACGCTCACTCGGCGTATTTCACCAATACGCCTCGATCGCGTGCCTTGCAGACCGGGCGACTCGGCGCCCTCATCTCACAAGCCTACTTCCGATACAGGGCACTAGTTTGAGCTCGCGAGCGGTTTTCGTCGTTTACGCCGTTATTGGCTCGGCCCTATACCTCAATTCGCTGGACAACCCTTTCCAGTACGACGATTTCCATTCCATCCAGTACAATCCCCACATCAGATCGCTGGATCAGATGGAGCGATTCGTGCTGGATCCACACACCTTTTCGAGCCAGCCCAACGGGTACATGTTTCGGCCGCTGACCTCCATTTCCCTGGCCTTGAACTATGCTCTACATGGTCAAGAGGTGCGGGGTTACAGAGTGACGAACCTTGTGTTGCACATACTTTGTGCGTTCGGTCTGTTCCTCTTGGTCCGCAAAGTGGGATCTGAGGCTCTGGGCATCGCAACCGGGTTGGTCTTTCTCGTGCATCCTTTGCATAGCGAGCCGATCAACTATCTCAGCAGTCGGTCGGACCTTCTCGTTTCGCTCTGCTATTTGTCCGCTACAACCCTGTTGGTCGGGGTTGGCGCCCGATCGCAAATCCTCGGTCATCTCATATTTGCGACGGGGCTCCTTTCCAAATCGGTCGCCATCACCATCCCCCTTGTCACCTTCGCTTGGGAATCCGGCCGCTTCGGTGTTTTGAGGATCGCGCGCTCCATAGGCATCGCATGGAATAAATATTGGACGCTGACGCTTCTCTCGCTTCTTTATGTCGTCGTAATTTGGAGCAACCGGTACGTGCAAAGCTCCATCGACAAGATGCCCCGTGCGATCGACATCCAGCTGCTCACGCAGATAAAGGCTTTGGTCTACTACCTCTGGATGGCGGTTGTTCCCATCAAGCTGAATATCGAACATCAATTCTTTGAGAGTCGCCAGCTGGCGACTGTCGTGCTTTTCTCCGCCCTGTTCCTGGTTTCATGGGCTCTCTTTATGGTCAAGGTTAAAGACAGATATCTGAGATTTGGTGTTGGCTGGTTCTTGATTACTCTGCTCCCTGCCTCCATCGTGCCTCTGAACATCCTGGTGAGCGAGCGCAGGGTGTATCTATCCAGTGCCGGGATTTTCTTGATTTCCGCGTGGGCGTGGCATCAGTTTTTTCGGGTCAAACCGACTTTCGCCGTGGTCATTGGGGGTTCTATATGTGCGCTGTTTTCACTCTTGTGCATCGACCGAAACGAGGTTTGGAGTGATGAGGTCACCCTATGGAAGGATTCTGTGAGCAAGTCGCCGTTGATGCCGCGATCGCGATTGAACCTGGCCATTGCATACCATAAGAGAGGGGAGTCGGCCAACGCTCTAACTGAATTGAAGGCGGGACTACAACTGCGTCAGGATTTCGCGGAGGGTTGGGTACTCAAAGGGAACATTCTGAGAGAGCAAGGTAAGATCTACGAAGCTGAGGCGGCTTACCGAACAGCTCTGAAACACAATTCCCAGCTTCCCGGGGTTTATCATAACATCGGGAATCTATTCATGGGTACCGGACAAGCAGAAAAGGCGGGTGCTCTATTTGAGAAAGCCCTGCAAATTGATCCCCGTTTCGTCAAAGCAAGAAACAATCTAGGGCAAGCTTACGAAGCTCAGGGAGATCGCGATGGCGCGTTTGAGCAATACGAACTTGCCGTTGCGGATTCGCTGTATTGGCCGAAACCCCAGGATCCGGAGTTGGGTGGGGCATGGTTGAATCTGGCCCGCATGTTTGAAGGAAACGGAGAGTTCGATCGGGCCCACGCAGCGTTTGGTCGGGCTGCGACTCTACTCGGCGGGGAAGTGGAGTATGGGAAATTTGTCCTGCAGGCGCACGCGGGCGCTGCGCGCACGGCTAAGCAATGAAGGTATGTTTCATAACCTGCCATTTCCCCCCACTGGCCCGGACCTACAGACGCTATCAGTTTGCACGTTACCTGGCGGACGCCGGCTGTGACGTAGAAATCGTAGCCCACGGCAACGTCTCACGTGCGCTTGGATCGTTTGTGGATGATCCAGACACCCTTCCGGCCACCGACGATATTCCGGTGTACCGCCCGCGAGCGATTCCCTGGTATTTGACCGGTGAAGTGCTCTTTAGGGCAGGTATTGCGCCATGTCCCCATATCAACTGGCTGCGGTCTGCGGCGAATGCCGCAGCCCGCATCGCGTCATCCTCGAACGATGTGATTTGCAGCCTCTATCCACCGATAACGGATCACCTCGCAGCGGTTATGGCGGCACGAGATACCGGCGCAAGACTAGTTCTCGATTTCAGGGATGAATACCGCGGCCTCGCGAAAGGGCTGCAGTCACCGTGGGCAAACTGGTGCGAGAAATGGGTTGTCCGGCAGGCCGCCCTTATTTCGGTGGCCACTCAGGAGGTAGCAGACAATCTCATTGGTCGATACGACCTGAACCGCGAGGACGTACAATTGACGCCAAACGGGTATTGGGAGATCCCGGAGGAGACCTTCTACTGCGAGGGGGAGAAGGTCCGGATTGTATACATCGGCTCGATATCGGCAGCTCAGGGGCTCGAGGTAATCTTCGACGCGGTCGAGATCGTGCGCGCGCGCGAACCTCAATACGCCCAAAGATTTGAGATTATCATACACGGACCGGACAATCACTATCGCCGGAATAGCCTCGGACCCCGCTTCAATGACATAGTTAAATACGGGGGCTATCTTAATGCAGGAGAAGTGAGTGCAAAACTCGCATCGGCGGACGTGTGTTATCTCTCTCTGGCTTCCTCTGATTACGCCTATGCCATTCCAGGAAAGCTCTACGAACACATCGCGCACGCCCGTCCCGTTCTGGGGGCACTGCCTCAGGGGAGCGCCCAGGGACTGATCGAACGGGAGGACTTCGGATTGGTGGCCGATCCTCAGTCGCCCGAGACGGTTGCCGAAAAACTGGTCACCATGCTGGATTTCAAGGTCCGTGAGCGAATGCATCTAAATCTGATGCGGGAGCGGCACAAATATGCGGCCGAACCCCACTTTCTCGCCCTTGGAAGACGTTTACTGGCGCTATAATGGCACCTCGATCCGATTTTCAGCGAAATATCGTCGCCGTGTTTTTCCTTTCGGTCATGTGCGCAGTTGCCTTTTCAAATAGCCTCGAAAACAGTTTTCATTTTGACGACGAACACTCCATTCTCAAGAATCCACATATTCGCGAACTAGAGAACATCCCGTCGTTCTTCGTAGATCCGAGCCGTTTCTCGAGAAATGTCGGCAGCGAGATGTACCGCCCTTTGGTTTTGGTCAGTTTGGGGGTATCCATTTAACCGGAGTGCGTCGCGACCCCCATCAGTGTTCGGCCGCCGACCGCCACGGCCGGTTTGCCCCTGGGCGTTCCAGGCTCGTGGGATGCCCTCGCCGTTTGGGCGGCTCGGGGGGCAGCTTCCTCGGCCGTCGGCTGGCAATGAGATCCTGGAAACGCATCGGCTCGTGGGCCACGGCCAGCTCGAGCACGCGATAAAACACCATGCCGCGGCTGCGGGAGCGGCGGCGATTGAAGCGGAACACGAACTCGTTGAGGTAGTGGCTCATGTGGGTACTGTCGGCGGCCCCTTGATGCGTTCCCAGCAGCCACCGCTTGGCCAGTGAGACAACGCGGTGCACGGCGGGCAACAGCTTGTTGGGATCATCGCCCCGAGCGCGGGCCGCGCCCTGGCTGCGCCGATCGTGCTCGTAGCCGAGCTGAGCCAGTCCCTGATAAGCGGGCCACCCGTCGGTGATGATCGTCGAGCCCGGCTCGACGTGATCCATCACGAACGCGTGCAAGGTCTCGGCAGAGGCATCGGCCAGTGGCGACATGCGGCACCGCCCCAATCCTCTCGGCTCATGAACCTCAACTGCGATACCGGTCAGCACCTTCTTGCCCCTAGCGCGGCCACCGGCCAGCCCAGGCTCGGCGCCGCCGATGTAGGTCTCGTCCACCTGTACCGTCCCGCTCAGCAGATCCCGACCGGGACGTACCAACACCGACCGCAGGCGGTGCAGCATGGCCCAGGCAGTCTGGTAGGAGCTGATCTCCAGTACTCGCTTCAAGCTCAACGCCGAGATCCCGTCTTTACCGGTGGCGAACAGCCAGCAGGCGGTGTACCATATCGTCAAGGGTGTCCGCGTCCGATCGAAGATCGTACCGGCCGTCACCGAACTGCGTGTCGAACACGCCGGACACATGAAGCGGCCATCGCCCAAGCGCCAACCGCCTTCGTGGCCGCAACTCGGACAGACGAAGCCGTCGGGCCACCGCAGCCATTCCACCGCATCGGTTCGAAACCATTCGAGAGTAGTCCAGGCAGTCCGCATCGGTCAGTTATGCGTTGAACTACCGGTTTAGCGAATATAACGTCGGCGGATACCACCTGGTAAATCTGGCTATTCACGCCGGATCTGCAATTGCCTTCTATTTTCTGTTGTTACAGCTCGGGACTGGCAAACTAGCATCTCTGGTTGCGGCTTTGGTGTTTGCCTCTCATCCCCTCACGACGGAACCGGTCAACTATATCAGCAGCAGGTCCGAGTCACTGGCAGCATTCTTTTTCCTGGTCGCGTTGTACGGCTATGTAAGGAAGAAGGAAGGGCATCCAGTGCTCTCCTATTGTTGCTACGGGTTGGGTCTTTTGGCCAAATCTACCGTAATCGGACTCCCAGCCCTTCTGTTTTGCTACGACCATATCGGGAATCGTGCGATGAATCTCAGGTTGCGGCGATTGGCCCCGTACGCGGCGATCGCAGTTGTCTACCTGCTCGCAGTGCAGGGGATTCTTCGGGAGGCTGTAATGGACGCACCGCTGCGCTCGTTCGGGGCTCAGTTGGCTACCCAGTTGAAGGCCATTGTCTATTACGCGACGCTGATCGTTTCTCCCTTTTCGCTCAGTGTCGAGCACCAGTTCTTCGAGGCGAGCGCCGCGAACCCGTTTGCGATCGTGTGGCCGGCGCTGGGAGTGGTATCATTGGTAATGGTTCTGACTTGGGGGGGTAGGCAGGTGGTCACCTCGGCGTTTTTCTGGATCGCTTGGATCGCGATCGTCTCACTGCCCACCTTTGTTGTGCCGCTAAATGTTCTGGTAAATGAGAGACGTCTTTACCTGGTCCTCGCGGGAGCGATTGGTTTGGCAGCGTGGCTGCTGTCCCGATCGCAGCGGGGGAACATCGCCGTCAGGCTCTCCGGTATGTGCGTCATTCCGTTTTTCCTATTGACGGTTGACAGAAACAACGCGTGGGCGACTGAGCAGACCCTCTGGTTGGATGCGCAGGTGAAGGCACCGCTCATGACTCGCCCGCTGTTGAATCTGGGACGTTTGTTTAGGACCGCCGGTGAGGTCGAGAAAGCGGAGAGGGTGATCAACAAGGCCGTTGCGTTGGAACCCGAGAGTTCGACCGCCTGGGGGAAGCTCGCCCTTGTCCAGATGGACTCCGGACGGCCGCAGCTAGCCGAGGCGAGTTTTCGCCGGGCGTTAGAATTGCAGCCGGGGAATCTCGAGGCGCAGATAAATCTCGCCACGTTGCTGGGGAGCCAGGACCGCCTAGTCGAGGCACTGGCGCTGTACCGAGCCGCATTAGCTCGAAGCGTCAACAGAGAAGAAACATTCAACAACATGGGTACCACCCTTCTGCGGATGAACCGGTTCCGCGAGGCGGAGCGAGCGTTTCGGCGGGCGCTGGCGATCGACGATAGAGCCGCGACCGTTCATTTCAACTTGGGCGGCGCGCTCGAGGGACAAGATCGGTTCGACGAGGCGGAGGCGGCCTACCTGCGTGCCATAGATATCGATCCATCATACGCCAAACCATATTACAATCTGGCACTGCTCATGGAGAGCAGCGATCGATTGGCCCAGGCGGTGTCCAACTACCGGCTCTTTCTCTCCCGGTGGCACGGTGGTGCGGAAATAACCGAGCACGTCAAACGGAAAGTTAGCGAGCTCGGATCGCGGAACGATTACTCGAGCGAGATTGAATGAGTAGCTTGTGGAGAGCAGAACGCTGGAAAGTACTGCTCGTGCTCCTCCTACCGGTCGTCGTGTACTTGAATTCGCTGTCAAACCCATTCCAATACGACGACTTCCACTCTATAGCCGACAATCCACACATTCGCACGCTGGCAAACGTTCCTGCGTTCTTCTCCGATCCAACGCTGTTTTCGGAACGACCGGAAAGTGCGATGTACCGCCCTTTGCTGCTTTCGACCTTCGCTCTCAACTACGCGATCAGCGGGAGGAAGACCTGGAGCTACCACCTTCTTAACATGGTTATTCACGGCCTGTGCGGGCTGTTGGTGTTTGTATTGGGGCGGGCGTTGTTGAACGAGACTAAGCCGGCGTTGATGGCTGCGCTTATTTTCGGCGTACATCCGGTGAACTCGGAGGCAGTCAACTACATCAGCAGTCGATCCGAAATCCTCTCCGCATTGTTTTTTCTGTTGGCGTTTCACTTTGCCATAATCAGGGAAGGCGGGGCAGGTAGATTCGCGACTGTGGGGGCCTCTTTCGCCGCCGGTCTGTTGAGCAAATCGATCACGGTTGTATTGCCTGCGGTTTTGTGGGCTCGCGATCTACTGGCCGGCCGCAGGAGAATCCGAGAGGGGAGGACAGCTCTATATGCTGTTCTAGCTGTGCTTGCTTCGGGGTATCTGGTAATCGTATGGAACTTCCTGCACAAAGCCAGTTTTGGCGCTCCGGTGCGCCCGCTCCAGGAGCAGATCTCTACGCAGATAAAGGCGTTGGTATTCTATCTGAAGTTGCTGGCTGTTCCCAACGGACTGAATGTCGATCACCAATTCCTTATATCGGATACTCCGTTCGATCCGATCTCGGGCGCCGCTGGTTTGTTTATCTTGTCTCTCCTACTCGTGGCTTTTGGTGCCGCCCGGTCCCAACCGATATATCTGTTCAGTATAGCCTGGTTCCTGATAGTACTGGCGCCATCCGCGATGATCCCGTTAAACGTCCTCGTGAACGAACACCGGTTGTACCTTCCCTCGGTTTCTTTCGCACTCGTGACCGGATTGGCCTTAAAACGGTTCTGGTCGGCCCGCGGGGGACATCGTATGCAGGACATGGTTCCCGTGGTCTTGATCGGACTGCTCGCGGTTGTTACGACACAGCGAAACACGGTGTGGGGCAGCGCTTATGAGTTATGGGAAGACGCCGCATCTAAAGCGCCGCTAATGGCACGGCCTCACATCTTTTTGGGTGACGCACATTTCCGGGACGGCAATGTCGCTGAGGCCATGAGGGAGTTTGAGACCGTATTGATACGCGATCCTGGATTTGGACCGGCCTATGTCCGACTCGCTGAATTGCATCGGGCCCGTGGCAATACGGTCGCTGCCCTGGGGATATTGAGAAGGGGAGTGGCGGCGATACCTGAGAATGCCGATCTATGGGAAGCGTTGGGCGAGCAGCATCGAGGCAGCCGGGACTTTCCCGCGAGCCGCGACGCTTATCTCAGAGCCGTCGAACTCGACCCCGAAGATGGCGGCCTACGAAACAATCTGGGAAATCTCTACCAACTTCTGAACCAACCGAACGAAGCATTGGGCCATCATGTGAAGGCTATCGAGGTGGAACCCTCCGATCCGCGAAGCTGGCTCAATGCAGGCAACGCACACCAGATGATGCAATCCCACGACGACGCGGAAGCCGCATACACCGAGGCCGTGCGCCTCAATCCCCAGTACAAGGAGGCTTGGTTGAATATGGGTGGGCTGTACACCCGGCTCGGTCGGAAGGACGACGCCAGGCGGGCCCTCGAGCGAGCTGCGTCGATAAAACCAACAAGCAATCCATCCACGCAGAGGTAACGTGAGATTGAGGGCAGGTGGGGAATCCAGGCAGATTATCGCGATCGCTCTCACGTGTTTTGCCTGCTACGCCAATTCCTTTAGTGGTTCTTTCCACTACGATGATTTTCACTCAATAGTGGAGAATCCGTCCGTCCGCAGCCTCGGGAATATTCCTGCATTTTTCACGGACATGGAGTTGTTTTCCACCGACCGGGAAAAGGGGATGTACCGACCGGTCCTGTTGACGACATTCGCTCTGAACTACGCCGCAGGGGAATATGAGGTGTGGGGGTATCTCCTGGTGAATCTGCTGATCCATCTGGGCTGTTCGATCTTCGTCGCCCGGATAGGTGGCTTGATGATGGGTGAGTCAGTAGGCCTGCTTTGCGGACTTCTTTTCGCCGTGCATCCCATCTGTACGGAGCCAGTCAACTATGTCAGCAGCCGTAGCGAAAGCCTGGCGGCCCTGTTCTACCTGGGTTCGTTCTACTATTTCGCCGTCCATCGCACCAGCGGCAGAGCGGGCGGAGACTGGAAGGTGGTGATCGCATGCTCGCTGGGTCTGTTGACCAAGGCGACCGTCGCAACCTTGCCGGCAGTCATACTCGCCTTTGATCTGTCGCAGCGGAAGCTCAACTCGGAGCGATTTGTCTGGCGCCCATTCCTTAAGCTGCACGCGCCCTATTGGATTGCGCTGGGCTTATACATCTTTGTTTCATGGTTCTCCGGGTTTTTGCCCAAATCACTCGGGTCGCCTGTTCGATCCGGGTATACTCAGGTGTGGACTCAGCTGAAGGCGATCCCGTACTACCTGCAGTTGCTGTTTGTTCCGAACAAACTCAACGTGGAGCATCAGTTCCATGAGTCGAACAGTTGGCAGGAGATGGCGGTTCTCCTCGGCCTTCTCCTCGTTGTCGGATTGGTCCTGCTGGCTTTGAAATGGAGACGCAGTTTCCCCCTGAGCTTCTTCCTGCTATGGAACCTCGTAGTCTTGCTACCCGCTTCGGTAATGCCTCTTAACATGATAGTCAACGAGCGACGCCTCTACCTAGTCGTTGCCGGATCTGTATGGCTTGTCGCCTACGCACTGCGTGGGGTGCAGAAACCGATAGCGGTCGCCCTCTTGGTCCTGCTGGCGTTACAGACGGTGGCGCGAAACCGCGTGTGGACAAGCGAGCTGGCCCTGTGGGGAGATGCGGTCGAGAAATCACCGACGATGCGAAGGGCTCGCGCCAACTTCGGAAGGGCTCTACAACTGGATGGGCAGCACGATGAAGCGTTGGGTGCCTACCGTAAATCGATCGAGATCGATCCCCGCCACGGCGATGCGTACAACAATATCGCGACCTTGTACCACGAGAGTGGCAATCTGAATGAGGCGATTCGGTGGTACCACAAGGCGCTGCGCTGGTATCCTGGCTACGACGAAATCTATATCAACCTGGGGGATGCACATTTTCAGAAGGGTGAAGTCGACACTGCGGCTCAAATGTTCGAGAAGGCGCTTAGCATAGATGGCACCAAGGGCAGCACTTGGAGCAACTATGGTTTGATCCTCATCGAGGAGAGAAGGTTCGAGGAGGCCGCGGGCGCGTATGAGAAAGCGATTGAGCTATCACCCGAATTGGCGGAACCATACAACAATTTGGGTAATGTGCTCTCCGCCCAGGGAAAACATGGGCTTGCTCTGGAGCGTTATCAACAGGCAATCGCCAGATCGCCCAGCGAACTGGGTGAGGTAGAGATCAACATCGCCACCACTCACCTCCAACTGAATCAGGTGTCCGCGGCTGCGAGCATCTTGCAAAGCTCTATCGCCGATGGGCGCGGCTCGGCTACGCATTACTACCATTTGGGTCGGGCGTTCAGTAAACAAAAAAAGACAGAGGGCGCGCAAGCTGCTTTTGCACGCGCACTGGTTGTTTTGCCCTACGTTAGGGTTACCCACAAACAACAACCAATCAAGAGAACTGGACCCAACCGATGCTAGGCCGCTTGCGGCACTTGGCGAACTCTATGCTGACAACGCGGATCCCGAAAACGCGATCGGAGAGTTTCGAAGGGCGTTGGAGATACGTCCCCAATATGAGAGGGCGCTCTTCGGACTAGGTATGAGCCTGGACAAGACCGGTTCGACGACGGAAGCAATGGAGGTTTACCGGGCGTTTCTCGGTGTATGGGACAGGTGGGACGATCGTCGCCGCCATGTCGAGCGTCGACTCGTTGAGCTTAGCAAACATTGAACTCGATCCGGTTCTCCGCTCCGGCGGTCTTATTGGTAGCGGTGGCTCTGGCTTACGGGAACTCCCTGCAAGGCGGATTCCACTACGACGATGTTCATTCAATCGTTGCAAACCCACATATCCGCCATCTCGACGACATCCCCGGATATTTTGCCAGCCTCAGTCCATTTTCGGCCGATTCGCAGAAGGGGATGTACCGGCCGCTTCTCCTGGTTACCTATGCGCTGAATTACTATTGGAGCGGGTATTCAACGCTCGTCTTCCATAGCACCAATCTGGCGCTACACCTTGCTTGCAGCCTTCTGGTATGGAGCATTCTTCTCAAGATCGGCTTTTCAGCCCGGACCGCACTGGTCAGCAGTCTCCTGTTTGCTCTGCATCCCCTTGCCACCGAGCCGGTAAACTACGTCAGCAGCCGTTCAGAAACTCTTGCGGCCCTCTTCCTGCTCGGCGCTTTCAGATTGCGGCTGCAGCAATCAACGGGATCGGAGTGGATGGCCCTGACATGTTTCGCCTTGGGGCTGCTCTCCAAGTCGCTAGTGATGGTTTTTCTCGGGATCTCGCTTTTGTATGGCATCTGCGTAGAATCCACGTCCGTGGCGAGACAACTCCGACGAGATGCGAGGTTCTGGGGTGTTGGAGCACTCTACCTGATTCTCGTTTGGAACATCGGATTTCTGAGCAGTTCACTGAAACAACCGGTTCGCGCTTTGGACGTGCAGCTGTGGACGCAGGTCAAAGCTATGATCAAATACGCCGACCTTGTGTCCATGCCGGTGGCTCTCAACGTGGAACATCAGTTTTTTGAATCCCGGGTTCCCTGGGAAGGGGCGGTGGTGGCGAGCCTTTTGTTTCTCGGGTCGCTCGCGGTTCTGGTGGGTCGCCATTCATCCAGGGAGAATCTCTTTTGGATCGGCTGGATACCAATTTGCCTCGCACCCACATTGCTAGTTCCTCTGAACGTACTGGTCAACGAACATCGATTGTATCTCCCCATGGTCGCTCTGGCCGTCCTTTTTGCGCGTTTATTCGAGCAGATGACAACACCTGCCAAACCAATTTGTTATCTGCTCTTACCGACCTTTTTCGTCCTGGCTTTTCAGCGGAACAACGCTTGGGCAGACGAAGTGAGTCTGTGGACGGCAGCCGCCAAAGACAGTCCTCTGATGCCTCGCGTCCATGTGGAATTGGGAAACGCGTTGCGCCTGGAAGGAAAACGGGAGGCGGCGCGGCAAAGGTATCGCCGCGCCTTGGAGCTGGATGTCAGACACCGAGCGGCACGCACGAACCTGGCCAACATCTTCTACGAAGATGCGATCAACGCCACGGATAGAAACGTGGCGCAGGAGCACTTCCAGGCGGCGGCCGTTGAATACGAAAAGGTGCTGGAGCTTGATCCGGAGTATCGGGAAGCATTAAACAGCCTTGGCAATATCTACGCTGCGGCAGAAGACCACGAACGTGCCGTTACCTACTACCACAAGACGATCCAACTCTATCCAAACTTTCCTGAAGCATATTACAATCTGGCGGCCACCTTCGCCGCCCAGGGGCGGTTGGCCGAAGCGTCGGAGATGTATCGCGAGTCAATCAACCTGGTCCCAAACGACGCCGAGGCGTATCTCCGTCTGGGCAATGTCCAGGTGCGTTTGGGAGACCTAGGGTCCGCTCAAACCGCCTACAGGGAGGCCTTAGCGCTCAATGGCGGCGAGGCCATCTACATCTACAGCCTCGCCGAGGTTTTACTGGCTTCAGGGGAGAGGGCGGATAGGCGCTCCGGCCGCGCGCAGCTGCTGGAGGCCGGAGCGCTCTACGGGCAGCTGGAAGATTCCAGTCCCGGCTATCGCAAGGTCCGGGACCGTCTAGCCAAGATCGATCGGTATCTGAATGAGTAACTATATCAAGGTCGTTCAGAGCCGGCGCTTTATAGCGCCCAGTCTGGTTGTGGGATTAGTCGTGCTCGTCTACGCAAACTCCATCGATAATTCGTTCCATTACGACGATCTCCACGTTCTTGTGGAAAATCCTCATATCGAGGACGTGTCCCTCATTCCTTCCTTCTTCACCGATCCTGCGTTGTTTTCGCGGGACGCCGATAAAGGCATGTACCGCCCCCTGCTGCTCACCTCCTTTGCGCTCAACTATCTCTGGAGCGGGCGCCAGGTATACTCGTATCATCTCGTCAATATCCTCGTGCATGCGGCGACCAGCTTGCTCGTATGGTTTCTATTGGGATCGATGAACGTGAACGGGTCGTTCCGTTTGTTGGGCGCGCTATTGTTCGCCCTGCATCCCATCGGAACAGAGCCCGTAAACTACATCAGCAGCCGTTCGGAGCTGATGGTGGGTTTGTTCGTAGTAGCCAGCTTCTGGTTGTACGAGCGCTCTTGGGCGTCCGGGTGGACCGCTTATATTGGCTCAGTGGGTTGTTTCGCTCTCGGCCTACTCGCCAAGTCGGTAGCTATCGCCTTGCCCGCATTGATTCTCGTTCGCGATCTCACGGCCGGAAGGTCGATCATGAGGTCCTGGCAGCGTTATCTTCCCTACGGATTCTGTTCCGTCGTCTACCTCGTCCTCGTAAGTTCCTTTCTTCGCAAAGCAGTTCTGGACGCCCCGGTTCGCTCTTGGGATGTGCAGCTGGGAACCCAAATTAAGGCCTGGATCTACTACGCAAAGCTTCTCTTCTTTCCGATCGGCCTGAACGTGCATCACCAATTCTTCGAGTCGGATATAGGACCGGTCACGATTCTGTTCTTGCTTCTTCTCCTGAGCTTCGCCGTTGCCGTCTCGTCCCCCGGAGGGCGCAGGGGCGTTCGGCTGTTCGGACTCCTCTGGTTTGCGATCACTCTTGCGCCAGCATCTTTGGTTCCGTTGTACGTTCTCGTAAACGATCACCGCTTGTATTTGCCCTTGATCGGGTTAATCATCGTCGGGAGCTCGATTCCGTCGGCGCAGCTGCGACGTTTGCAGATGCCGCTGATCGTACTGCTCGTACTGCTGGGCTCGCTTGTCGTACGCCGCAACGATGTCTGGGAAAACGAACACACCCTGTGGAGTGACGCGGCGCGAAAGTCACCTTACCCCCTCATCCCAGTAGCGTACGTGCATCTTGGCAACTATGCCAAGGATGCGGGGCGTATGTCTGAGGCGGTGGGGTACTTCCAGCAGGCCTTGGAAGTCGATCCCGAGCACACTGCGGCACTGAACAACCTCGCCACGGTCTTCGATGCCATGGGCGATCAGGCGCGGGCGATTGCCATATATGAACGACTCCTGCACCTGAAGAAGAATGCGATGGAGGTCCGCTACAATCTGGCCAGGGCTCTGCAACGAAGCGGACATAGCGAACGCGCTCGAGGCGTCTATCTGACCATCCCGGACACCAGCGTGCATTTCGAGTTGGTTGCCAACAATCTTGGCACACTCCACGAGACGGAATCCCGGTCCGACAGCGCGCTATTCTATTACGGCCGTGCTCTTGCGGTCAATCCTGCGACCAAGGACGCAACGGAGAACTTCAACCGCCTTGCCCAACAATTGTTACAGACGGGCCGCGACGCCGACGTGGAGTCAGTTTGCGCTTCGCTTCTTGCAGGTTATGCGCCGACGGCGGAGGCGCAATTCTTTCGCTCCGTAGCGCTGTTCCAGCAACGGCGTTACAGCGAAAGCACCGACCAGAATCAACGGCTAGTCGCAGAATTCCCGGGGTTCGAACTAGGATTCCTCCAACTCGCAAATGTCTTGGAATCTGCCGGCAGAAAGAAGGAAGCCGTACTGGCCTACCGGCGTTTGTTGTCGTTGAGCCAGGACCCGAATATGAGCCGCCGCGCAAAGGTCAGACTCCAGCGACTCACGAAACCGGGCGACAATGAGTAGGCAGTGCTCGATTATCCTGCTCGTTTGTGCGGCTGTGTTTGCCAATACCCTGGGCAATAGTTTCCACTACGACGACGAGCATTCCATCCAGCAAAATATCAACGTTAGGGACGTCGCCAATATCCCGTCCTTCTTTACGACTCCCGGGATGTTTTCGGTCGATGCCGATAAGGGCATGTACCGTCCATTGTTGTTGGTCACATACGCCCTCAATTACGCGTGGGACGAATACGAGGTTTACGGGTATCACGTTGTCAACATCGCCCTGCACGCGGTCAACGCCTGTTTGCTGTCCTGGTTATGCATGTTGTTGCACGGGCGAAGCCGCGCCAGCTTCATTTGCGGTCTTCTCTTTGCAATCTATCCACTGGCGACCGAGCCTGTGAACTACATAAGCAGCCGAAGTGAAAGCTTTTCGGGAATGTTCTATCTCGCCGGGATCTGTTTTTTTGTGCACGCTGGGCCGGCGTCACGTTTGGGGTATATGTTGGCATCGTGGGCTGCCCTGGCGCTAGGACTTCTCAGCAAATCCACGGTCATTACGCTTCCCTCCGTCTTGCTGGCGTATGAATTTGCGTTTGTATCCGAGTTCGACCTTAGGCGATTTTTTCGCAATCGGTTTTACCCATGGCACCTCATGTTTTGGGCAACGGCCGTCGCGTATCTCGTCCTGATTCGCTTAAACGGTTTCCTTAGCAACTCGCTCGACAACCATGTAAGGGACGGAGCCACCCAACTGTTCACACAGATAAAAGCGATCGCTTACTACGCGAAGCTGCTTCTGTGGCCCTGGGGGCTAAACGTCGAGCACCAGTTTTTCGAGCACCATGCCGGGTTCGAGTTCGCTGTCGTTCTGCCCGGCATCTTCGTCGTCAGTTTGTTGTGTCTGCTTTACCGCTTTGCGGCAGCGCGGTGGAGGTTACCGTTCTTTCTTGGATTCTGGGGAGCGGTCAGCCTCTTGCCGGCCAGTGTGATTCCGCTGAATGTTCTCGTGAATGAACGTCGGCTTTATCTTGCATGCGGAGCGGTCTGCATCGTCTTAGGGATTCTCCTCAACCGAGCCGTCGAATCCTCCGTCCAGTATCGCCAGGGACGCAAATGCGCCGTCGCTGCGTTGTTGCTGATCCTCGCCTCGCTAACCTACCTGCGCAATCAGGATTGGCGCACCGATTTTACCCTGTGGACGGATGCCGTATCCAAATCACCTCGAATGCCACGAGCCCACCTCTATATGGGCAACGCTCATACCCACGGTGCGCAAACCTCGTTTGATCCTGCGGCCATAAAACAACATTGGAGCGCGGCTGCCGCATCCTACAGGCGTGCCATCAAGGTCAAGCCAGACGACGTTCTGGCCGTACGCTCTCTAAACAATTTGGGCAGTGTAAACTTCTCGCTGGGGAACTTTGCGGAAGCGGAAGAGGCTTACCGGAAGGCGTTGGAGCTCAATCCAGTATACTCCGATGCTGTCGTAAATCTGGGGAACACCTACCAACAGCGGGCGCTCGGATTGCCTGAGGGGAATATTCGCAGGGCCAGGCTGTTTACTAGAGCCATCGAACAGTACGACGAGGCACTGAAGATCTTGCCGAATCACTCCGCGGCCTACGGGAATATGGGAGTTGCCCTGTTCAACATCGGCGCCTTCGAGCGCGCCGAGGCGGCGTATCGAAAAGCCATCCGGCTGAACCCGCGCGCCTACAACGCGCTCAACAATCTGGGCAATCTCTACATAACTCTGGGACAGCGAGCGATGAGGAGTGGTGAGGACGGCCAAAAGTTTTTCAAGCAGGCCGAGAGCTTTTTCATGGAGTCCTGGAAGATCAACCCGGCCTATGAGAAGAGTAAGCGTGGTGGCGAGTTGGCCAGGCGATTGCTGCGTAGTGCTCGATGATCGTCACGTCCCGAAAGGATCTACTCGCACTGGCCATCTTGGCGCTGATCGTCGTCGTCTACGCCAATAGCCTCGAGAATTCATTTCACTATGACGACAGCCATTCCATAGTCGAAAATCCCCACATTCGCAGCCTGGCCAACCTGCCCAGCTTCTTCCTGGAGCCAGAGACCTTTTCGGGCGAACCGGCCATGGCGATGTACCGACCGGTTTTGGTCAGCTCGTTCGCTATCAACTACGCTGCCGCTGAGTACGAGCCGTGGATATACTTGGGCACCAACATCGCGATCCACGGTGTCGTTGCCATTCTGGCATTTCTGGTTCTTGCCAATTGGCAGGGAAAATGGGTCGGTTTTTGGGTTGGTGTTCTGTTTGCGGTCCATCCCATTCAGACCCAGGCGGTCAACTACATCAGCAGCCGTTCTGTATCGCTGAGCGCCGCCGGCGTGCTATTGGCGATGTGCGGAGTGGCGTACGGATATCGGCGTGTATGGTCGGTTGCAAGCTACGCGTTCGCCCTGCTCACCAAGTCGACGGCGATCGTTCTCCTGCCCCTGTTACTGGTCTATCGGCGAACACACATCAGCTCAACGAAGTCAATCTTGTTTCATTTGCCTTTCTGGTCAGTGACCGTGTTATACCTCTGCGTAATCTGGACGAACGATTTCCTGCCGAAATCCCTGGCTCAGGAGGTTCGCCCTTGGGGCGCCCAGTGGGCGACCCAGACCAAGGCGCTCGTCTACTACGCGAAGCTGTTAATGGTGCCGATCGGGCAGAGCGTAGAACATGCTTTTGCGGAAAGCGTTGGGTTTGGAGACCCGGCCGTCATCGCTGCCTTGATAATGTTGGGCAGCATAGGATTGCTTGCCTGCAGCTCACTCAAAGCTCGACAACCTGCAGCCCTAGGGGCCGCCTGGTTCATCACTTGTATGGCGCCCACCTTTCTTGTCCCACTAAATGTGCTGGTGAGCGAGCACAGACTGTATCTGGCAACGGTCGGCGTATTGTTGGCGGTTGTGGGCACGGTGTGGTTATGCGCGACTCGCCATCGCACGCGACTCCTGATTCCCGGGTTGATTCTACTAGGGTTGTGGTCGGTGCTTTCGGTGCAGCGCAATACCACATGGGTCGACGAATACACCCTGTGGAGTGATGCCGCCAGGAAAGCACCCCGGATGTTTCGGGCTCAGAGCAACCTTGGCCTGGCGCAAATCAACCGTGGTCAATCTACCAGCGCCGTGGAAACGCTCCGGCGTGCAGTCAGTCTTAATCCGACGTACGGAAAGACCTGGAGCAATCTGGGTCTGGCTCTTGAGGAGATTGGAGATCTGGACGGCGCGGAATCTGCTTTTCGAAAAGCGGTTGAGCTCCAACCTTACCTTGCCGGAATGCACAACAATCTGGGCAGCCTATTGGTGAGCAAAGGTGCATTTGAGGAAGGATTGGCGGTGCTGGGACGGGCGACAGCGATCGATTCGCTCTATCCAGCCGCGCACACAAACACCGGTCTGGCTCATCATCGCGCCGGCAACGTCGCGGCCGCGAAGAGCTCGTACGACCGCGCGTTACGACTTGCGCCCGATGACGCGGAGACGTTGAACAATCTGGGTTTGTTGCTGGCCGATATCGGGGAAAACAATGACGCCATCTCCACCCTGCGCAAGGCGATAGCGGCCGATCCAACTTACGAAGACGCTCGAATCAGCTTGCGTTCGATCGAGCTCGAGACGCTCAAACTTGATGCGGGCACGGTGTACCAAACCCTTGCAGCTGAATTTCCCCACCGCGGCGAGCTTTGGGTCGAGCTGGGAAAGGTGCACTCCCGGAACGGAGCCTGGCTTGAGGCAACGGCTGCCTACGAAGAGGCGCTGACGGTCAACATCGTATTACCCGAAATTCACAGTCGGCTCGCCGCGGCTTATCGTCAGACTGGCAGACTCACCGCGGCGATCGAACAATACGAACTGGCCTTGGGCAAGGATTCCGGCAACCTGGGTTTGCACGACAATCTAGCGTCGGCCTATGCAGCCGCGGGAAGAATCGACCAGGCCGTGGAAATCTCTGTTCGCGCCCTCGAGATCGAACCAGCCCATGGGCCAGCGTTGGAAAATCTGAAGATCCTGTCGGCGGTTAAGAAGGACTCCCCGTAGGCCTGGCGACAGCCTAATCCTTCCCGCGGTCTGGTTGACACCAAAAATTGACGGAAGTACCTTAAAAAACACCCATTCCCGTACCTTCCCATCCCAACCTCATTTCCGTTTTCCGAATGATACGTAGCGCTCAGATTCGCAATTTTTGCATCATAGCCCATATCGACCACGGGAAATCCACGCTCGCCGACCGCCTATTGGAGCTGACGCACACGCTTTCCTCCAATCAGATGAAAGCGCAGGTGCTGGATAACATGGACCTGGAGCGGGAGCGCGGAATTACCATAAAAGCCCATGCCGTGCGCATGAACTTCAAAACCGCCGACGGAGAGTCCTACGAGTTGAATCTCATAGACACTCCGGGTCATGTCGACTTCGCCTACGAGGTCTCCCGAACCATGGCGGCGTGCGAGGGTGCTGTATTGGTCGTCGACGCCAGCCAGGGGGTGGAGGCACAGACCGTAAGCAATCTGCTTCTGGCCGTTGGCAATGACCTGGCAATCGTTCCTGTGTTGAACAAGATCGACGTTCCGGGAGCTCAACCGGAGCAGGTGCAGCAACAGATATGGGATCTGCTCGGTGGTGAGGATGAGGAGATCTTGAGAATCAGTGCTAAGGACGGTGTGGGTATCGAAGAGGTGCTGGAGGCCATCGTCGAGAAGATTCCGCCGCCGGCCGGTGATACGGAAGCGCCTCTGCGTGCCCTAGTGTTCGATTCGGTTTACGATCAGTACCGGGGCGTGGTCTGTTTGATTCGGGTGGTGGACGGCAGCATATCTCAGGGCCAGAAGATTCGCCTGTCTTCAACAGGCAGGGAATACGAGGTTGAGGAAGTTGGAACGCTGCTGCTGAAACGCATACCGCGGCAGAGTCTGCAAACCGGGGAAGTGGGCTATCTCATCGCCGGTATCAAGGTTTTGGCGGAAGCCCGGGTCGGGGACACGGTGACGGATTCAAAACGGCCGGCAAGTGGTGCGCTCCCGGGGTTTCAGCCGTTGAAATCAATGGTCTTCAGCGGCATCTATCCGATACGGCCGGAGCAGTACGAGGAATTGCGCGATGCCTTGGCGCGTCTGTCCCTGAACGACGCCGCGTTTTCCTATGAGCCCGAGACCTCGCCGGCGCTCGGATTCGGTTTTAGGTGTGGCTTTCTGGGCTTGCTGCATATGGAGATCATTCAGGAGCGGCTAGACCGCGAATATCAGGTGGACATCATCACCACCTTGCCAAACGTACGTTACGAGGTGGCGCTTAAGAACGGGACGGTCATCGAGGTGGAAAACCCTTCACTCCTGCCATCGGTCGGTGAGATCGACGAGATCCGCGAGCCGATTCTGGATATTCAGATCCTGGTACCCAGCGAACATATCGGAGCAATCATGAAGATTGCAGAGGATCGCCGGGGTCAATATCTAAATACCGAGTATCTCGATGGAAGCCGTGCG
Source organism: Candidatus Latescibacterota bacterium (assembly GCA_965217095.1). Taxonomy (GTDB): domain Bacteria; phylum Latescibacterota; class UBA2968; order UBA8231; family UBA8231; genus CAYNZV01. Next base: position 1,327,405 of record OZ244235.1, on the reverse strand, counting down.
ATTCTACACTACGAGATCCCCCTTTCGGAAATCGTCATCGACTTCTACGACCGAGTGAAGTCGGCGTCGCGAGGGTACGCTTCCTTTGACTACGAGCACAAGGAGATGCGCGCCGGAGCCCTGTCCAAGCTGGACATCCTCATCAACGGCGATCCTCTTGACGCGCTCTCTGCCATCATCCATCGCGACAAGGCCCAGGAATGGGGGAGGCAATTCTGTCTGAAATTGAAGAGTCTCATACCCCGGCAGATGTTCGAGGTGGTCATTCAAGGGGCGTTGGGTAGCAAGGTGATCGCACGGGAGGTGGTGCGGCCGTTTCGGAAAAACGTTATCGCCAAGTGTTACGGAGGTGATGTTACCCGGAAGCGAAAGCTGCTCGAGCGACAGAAGGAGGGAAAGAAGCGGATGAAGCAGTTCGGCAAGGTTGATATTCCCCAGGAGGCATTTCTAGCAGCGCTGCAGATGGATTCCTGAACGTGGGCAAGACGCTTTTCATAACTCCGAAGAGCAGTCCGAAGTCCAAACGAAAAAAGACAGATGGAGGCGGTTGGCGGGAGTACGCCAAGTTATTGTTTGTAGGGGTCGCGGTCGCGATGCTCCTCAAAACGTTTTTGCTACAGGCGTACCGGCTCCCATCTCGCTCCATGGAAGACACCTTGTTCGCAGGGGATTGTTTGCTGGTGGACAAGATCAGCTTCGGTGTGCCCCTGCCGTTTACGGATCTGCGTTTGCCCGCTCTGACTTCGCCGGCTGTAGGCGATGTTCTGCTTTTCAGTTACCCATTGGATCCCGGCAAGGGGTACGTGAAGCGATGCGTAGCAGTGGCCGGCCAGGTTGTTGAGATTCGCGACAAAGCGTTGTGGGTCGATGGGCAGAGGAAACCCGATCCGCCTTATTCCAAATTTCTGGATGCCCGCATCTATCGGGGGTTTGAAAATCCGCGGGACAACAACGGTCCCCTCACGGTGCCGAAAGGGTATGTTTTCGTAATGGGTGACAACCGCGACAACAGTCGCGACAGCCGGCATTGGGGGATGTTGCCTTTGGAGCTGGTTCTCGGGCGACCCTTGTGTATTTACTGGTCTTGCCAGCCGCCGCCCGAGGTCGCCGGAGCACAACAGAGCGATTCAGGATTCGGTGCCATCGCTTCCATCATCGATCGAATCCGCTGGGAGCGCGTGGGAATGTGGGTCAACTGATGTTCGGCCTCTACGTTCATATTCCGTTTTGCCCGCAGCAGTGTCCGTACTGCGCCTTTGCCACCGTTGTCGGACACGACCAATGGCACGAGCGCTACTGCCGGGCCGTTTCGCGCGAGCTCGAGGATGCCCCCTTCGAGGGGGAAGACGGTCCACTGGATACCATATTTTTCGGCGGAGGCACTCCCAGCCATGTCGAACCGCGGAATCTAGAAGCGATTCTCAATGTGGCGCAAACGCGATTTGGCATTCATCCACACGCCGAGATCAGTCTCGAAGCAAATCCTGGCACTCGAGACGCCAGCCGCTTCGAGGAGATTCGATCCCTCGGTTTCAACCGACTTAGCGTCGGAGCGCAGTCCTTCGCAGACCGAAGTCTGAAGATTCTTGGGCGAATCCACAGCGGCAAGGACGCGGTGTCGGCCTATGAGCATGCCCGGAAAGCAGGTTTTGAAAACATCAGTATCGACCTGATCTCCGGCGTGCCGAGCGTGCCGCAGGATGACTGGAAAAAAAGCATCGAGGCAGCGATCGAGCTGGATCCGGAACATATCTCCATCTACAGTCTCACGGTGGAAGAGGGGACGGTGCTTCACAACCGGCAGCGTCAAGGGCGCTGGCAACCAGCCGGCGAGGAGGCCGATCGTTGGGCGACGGAGTATGGTGTCGAAAACCTTGAAAAGGCGGGATACAGACGCTACGAGGTGTCGAACTTCTCCAAACCCGGTTATCGATCGAAACACAACTGGGGACATTGGACAGGCGGCCAATATCTGGGGGTCGGGGTTTCGTCGCACAGTTACGATGGTCGACAACGGTATTGGAATGCACGCGAGCTGCGAGCGTATATGGAGGTGATCGAAGCGGGGCAGACCGCAAGGGAAGGTGCAGAGTTCATCGATTCTACAACCTCTCAGCAGGAATATCTGTGGCTGGGACTGCGGACCACCGAGGGCGTGAGCCTAACGGCCGCTCAGACGGAACAGCTGAACAACGCCGGGCGATTCCATCATATGCGCGACGCGGGATTGTTGGAGCTCCAAGATCGGCGCCTGAAGTTGACGCGACGCGGGTTCCTTTTAGCTGATTCGATGGGGATCGAGGTGACCGAGCTGCTGGAGGCAGGTCAACAGTGACCACGGCTACGGTCACGGCGCCGGCCTCTTCGGCAAATCTGGGGCCTGGATTCGATTGTCTCGGATTGGGGCTTCAGCTCTACCATCGACTGACGGTCAGCACGAACGACAGCGATGCCGTGGAGATTCGCGCGTTCGGGGAGGGGGCTGACGACGTACCCCTCGACGAGACGAACCACGTCTATCACGCCATGTGCCGGTCGTTCGATGTGGTCGGCTACCGGCCTGGGGGCCTGCTCATCGAATCTCGCAACGATATCCCGATTTCCGCCGGCCTCGGCAGCAGCGCGGCGGCTTGTCTCGTCGGTCTGGTCGCCGGCATGCTGCTCAGCGGACAAGAGGTGGATCTTGAGCGGATAGTTCGCTTCGGAACAGAAGAGGAGGGACATGCCGATAACATAGTGCCTTCCCTTTTTGGCGGATTTACGGTGATCAACGCCGGAGTCGAGCATATCGATCACGTTCGTCTCGAACCGCCGGATGATTTGCGGGCCGTGGTGGCGATTCCCAACTTCACCCTGCCGACGGAAAAGTCGCGGATGGTGCTGCCTGAGCATGTGCCTTTCAAGGATGCGGTGGCGAACCAAGGTCGTGTGGGGCTGCTAACCGCGGCGCTCGCCAGCGGCAGGATCGAGCTCTTGCAGCGGGCTATGGAAGACTGTCTTCACCAGCCGTACCGCGCGGAACTGGTTCCCGGGATGGAGCAGGTAAGGGAGGCCGCCGTTGCGGCGGGTGCGCTCGGGGCCGTTCTCAGCGGCGCCGGGCCGGCCATTCTTGGCTTGGTAGTTTCCAGCGACGATGCGGTGGCAAAGGCGATGGTCGAAGCTTGGGCTGACTGGGGCATCATCGCGCGCACGCTAATTCTGCCTGTCGATCGAACAGGGCTGACCTATGTATTGGAACAGGGCTAGCATGAGGTTTCGAAGAATCCATTTCCTCGTCATTGCCTTTTCGTTCCTGGTTGCTATTCCAGAGCTTCATTCGCAACGGGATGACGATGGCCAGGGCGATATCGAAATCAACACCTTGGAACAGCCGGACCTGCCCAAAGACAATATCGGAATGGAGGCCTTCCGAGAGGTCGTGGCGAGCGGCCGTTACATCGTCGGACCGGGAGACGAGTTTTTGGTGTACGTACCCGGCACTGAGGAACCGATTCTGAGCGAAATACTTGCGGAGGGCGGTTTGTTCATTCCTAAGGTCGGCCTCGTCCAGATAGGCGGCCTACGTCTCAAACAAGCCCACGAGATGATTGCCGCCACCTTTGGTAACAGCGTGAAGGTGGGCGAGATAGTCGTCCAGCTGCGTAAACCGCGCCAATTTCCGGTTTCGGTGGTTGGGTTGGTGGAGGAGCCGGGAATCACCCTCGCCACTGGGGTGGAGCGTGTTGGGGCTGTGATTGCGAAGATGGGAGCCCTGCGGACCACGGCATCTCGCCGCGATATCCGGGTCCTGAAGACCGGTGGACTGGGGGAAGGTGACACCGAGGCGATCAGAAGGGCTGCCATCACGGGCGATCTTCACGGGGTTGATGAATTCGAGTCGAAACGGGTTGATCTCGAGCTCTACGAAACAACCGGAAAATCCAAATTCAATCCATTCATCGAAGATGGCGATATCATTCTCGTGCCGCCCCTCCAAGGACAGGTAGCTGCTTTCGAAGCGGTCATGCGGCCTGCGTATTACGAGTTCGTCGCCGGGGACCGCATATCCCATTTGCTCAAGCTGGCGATGGGACCAGCACCCAACCACGACAGCAATAGTGCCTACCTTTTCAGATACGCCAACATGACGACGCGCGAGGCGGTTTCCATCGACATAGGAGCGATACTACGGGGTGACCAGGAAGCCGATCTTCTCCTCCGGCCCGACGATTGGCTCGTAATCCGGTCCCTACCCGAATACCACCGCAAGAGCGAGGTGAGGATCACTGGAGAGGTAGTCTACCCCGGGTATTACGTCGTTGGCGAAGATGGTTTGAACCTCACTGAGTTGATCGGGCGAGCCGGCGGCTTCACGGATACCGCCTCTCTCACAGAAACAAGGGTGGTTCGAACACCGTCGGAGCGGGAGGAAGAGCTGGTGGATCCCGAAGCCGATCGCATCCGGACCATACCGGTAGCCGATCGCACCGAGGATGAGAACCAGTACTTCATCATGAAGAGCCGCGAGAGACCGGGCCAGTTGATTGTCGACTTTGCCTCACTGTTCGAAAGGGGGGATTCATCTCAGAACATACGACTGCAACCGGGCGATGTGGTCGTCGTGCCCCCGCTGCAGCAGATGGTGATGGTGAGCGGTCAGGCGGCGTCTCCCGGGGCGGTAATCTACAATCCGGAGTACACCGTCTGGGATTACATCGAGCGCGCCGGTGGGTTCGGTTGGCGGGCCTCCAAGGAAGTCCGCGTCATCAAGGCGCGCACAGGTGAGATCGAACGGGCGGTCGACGTGGAAGCAATCGAGCCGGGCGACCGAATCTGGATCAAGGAGGAACCGGTGCGGGACTACTGGGCCATATTTACACAAACCATGGCGGTCGTCGGCCAGGTTACAACCGTTATACTCCTCGTCGTAACCATCACCAAATAACTTATCATGAAGCAGGAAGAGCGGAACCTCCTCGACTACATCTACGTCCTCGTAAAGTGGCGCCGACTCATTATTGTGCCGGTGCTTGTGGTCGCTGCCGCAACCGCCGTGATCAGCCTTGTCTTGCCGAGGGCCTGGACGGCGCGAACCACCCTGCTGCCCCCGGAGGAAGAGTCCGAACAATTAGGTCTTTCGATGCTTCTTGGGCCGGCGCTGTCGAGCAACCTGACCGGACTGGTTGGTGGCACCCCATCCGAGAGGTTGGTAACCATTCTGGGAAGCAACCGCGTGCTGGGAGCGGTCGTCGACCGTTTCGAATTGATCGAAGAATACGGGGCGCCCAACCGTGATGTGGCTATTGAAATGTTGGATGACCGCGTCGAGGAGGAGTTGGCTGCGGATGGTACTCTTATCATAGACGTGACTGCCTCGAACTCAACCATGGCCGCCGAGATGGCCAATGAGATCGCCCGGCAGATCGACGTGGTAAACCGAAATCGCAAGAGCGGTCAAGCGAGAGCCCTCAGGGAGTTTCTGCACCAACGGCTGCAGGCCACCGAAGGGGAGCTGCGTGGCTCCGGTTTGGCTCTGCAGCAGTTTCAAGAGAAGCACGGGTTGGTGGACATCGAAGCGCAGACCAACGCGACGGTGGAAGTCGTGCGCACGATCGTTCAAGAGCTTGCGTTATTGGAGGTCGAACTCAGCGTCCTCAGCCAGAGCCTGGACAGCGAACACGAAGAACGGAAACTGAAAGAGCTCGAGGTAAGCGCCTTGCACGATCAGCTGCTGAAAATGCGGGGCGACATGCAGGTGAAAAGGCGTGGGGCTCTAAGCTCGGCGTTGGCAACCCTGGGGCCTCCATTGAAGTCACTGCCTCAATTGGGCTTCGAATTCGCACAGCTTAGCCTGGATATGACGCTGAAAGAGCAGATCATCGGTTTTCTGGGCGCCAAATACGAAGAGGCCAGGTACCGGGAAGCGCTCAACACCCCGACCATTCAGGTGTTGGATGAGGCCACGCCGCCGGCGATGCGCAGTGCGCCCAGGCGCACGATTTTAGTTGTGCTGGCGGCGGCAGTCAGTCTGGTGGTCAGTGTTCTGGTGGTGTTCGCTCTCGAAACCTCAACTCGACTGGAGGGGGAGCAGCTGGCCAAGATCGAGTCGATCAAGCAGGCGTGGCGGCGAAGATGAGATCGAAGACAAAATTGCGTCTGAGCGTTCAGTTTCGAGTGGCTGCAGGCGAATTTCGTGCCGATATCCTTAACAAGCACCAGGAAGACTGCAATCGGGTAGCTGTAGGAGAAAACTATAAGGCTTGGCGCTGGTTTTTCATGAAGTCAAAAAATAGTGAGTCCCTGCCGGCACACCTGCAGGATCCACAGGGGTTACCGCGTAACCGCGCCGAACGCCTGCTGTGGATCAAACGCAAGGTAGACGAGGGGTACTACGAAGACAACAACATTCTAGAAGCGGTTGCGGAAGCGTTTCTCGACCCGCCAACCAACCGAAGGGCTGGCGAGCAAGCACTTCCTTCGGCTAAAGACTAAGCAACAGAAACAGAAAATGAAAAGGGCCGTTTCTGCGGAAACGGCCCTTTTTGTGTAATGGTGGGGGGAGCAGGACTCGAACCTGCGAAGGCATAAGCCAGTAGATTTACAGTCTACCCCATTTGACCGCTTTGGTATCCCCCCTGCCCTGAGCAGTCGGATTTTGGCAGCGGAATAAGATAGAGGGGCGGGTTCGAATGTCAATAGAATCTCCCTCGTAGACGACCATTACCCTCCCGCGTACCGTTCGAACGCCAGACTCAGCGGTTTCGCCCTAACACGATAGCTGTGGACGCTGCTCGTGGAATTGCCAAAATTTCCATTTTTGTTAAGATTGTAGCGCCGATTCACAGAGACAGGAGGAGGAACGCCCAACGATGGCCCGAACAGTCAAGGTGGTAGTTACAGGGGCAGCCGGACAAATCGGCTACGCCATATTGCCGCGCCTCGCTTCTGGGGAGGTATTCGGTACGGATACGAGAGTCAAGCTCAGCCTGCTTGAAATCACCCCCGCCCTAAAGGCGTTGGAAGGGGTGGTGATGGAGCTTGATGATTGTGCCTTTCCTCTCCTGGACGACGTAACTATCTCCGACTCCAATGAGGTAGCTTTCGACGGCGTCAACTGGGCCCTCATGGTTGGAGCCAAGCCGCGGGGTGCCGGGATGGAACGGGGCGATCTCATTAAAGAGAATGGCCCGATCTTTGTCGGGCAGGGAACTGCCCTGGAACGCGGTGCGGACGACGTCCGAGTTCTTGTTGTTGGAAATCCGGCAAATACCAATTGTTTGATTGCCATGAACAACAGTTCTGTTCCAAACGATCGATTTTATGCCATGACTCGCCTCGATCAGAATCGCGCGGCGGCCCAGTTGGCAGCCAAAGCGGGAACTTCAGTGGAAGCTGTATCAAACGTTGCCATTTGGGGCAATCACAGCGCCACCCAGTATCCCGACGCCGAGAATGCGCGTATCAACGGACGGCCGGTACCCGAGGTGATCGGCCATGTCTCCTGGCTACAAAACGAATTCATTCAGGTGGTGCAGCAGCGGGGCGCTGAGGTCATCGCGGCGCGGGGCCTGTCGTCGGCGGCATCGGCAGCCAATGCAGCTCTCGACCACGTCAAGAGCTGTGAAAGCAAGACTCCCGACGGGGATTGGTTCTCCGGTGCAATTGAATCCGATGGAAGCTACGGGGTGGACTCCGGCTTGATCTTCTCCTTTCCGCTGACCAGCGACGGCCACGGCGCCTGTTCGGTGGTTGAAGGGGTCGAGCTCAGTGACTTTGCCAAGGAGAAGCTGGCGGCGACGACGGCGGAACTGCGCGAAGAAAAGTCGGTCGTGCAGGATTTACTCAGCTGAATCTCCAGCGACAGGCCACAACCCTCCATCCATAGCTTGTTTCTCGCTGTAAGAGAACGCACGCTAATACCTCTCTTTGTCAGCCCGCCCAATTACAATGCGCTCCGATACTCCACCACGCCATCCGTTTTGTTGCTCCGTGAAGGTAGCCGCCATCACGCCCAGGAATAGCTACAGCAGCCAGTATTACGACCAGTATTTCACCGGGGTTCCGGGCGATCAGGACTACTACCTTGGGTGTGCGAGGAACACCGATGAGGGGGTTCTTGAACTCGGATGCGGGACGGGACGAATCCTCGTGCCGATTGCCGCCGCCGGCATCGAGATTTGGGGGGTCGATGTTGACCGTCAGCTTTTGGAGATAGCGCGCGACAAGCTCGCCGAAGTGCCCGGTGGGGGAGAGAACTGCCGATTGATTGCCGCGGACATGTCCAGTTTCGAGCTAGATCGCCAGTTCGGCCTGATTATCGTGCCCTACCGAACCTTCCAGCATCTCTTGAGTCCTGTAGATCAGCACGACGCTCTGGCAACCATCAGGGAGCACCTTATCCCGGGGGGCGAGCTGGCATTCAATATCTTTGATCCTCAAATGGAGTTTGGTCTGCCTGCGGAGACCGCGGTCTTGAAAAAGGATACCGACTTCATTCAAAAGAGCACGGGCAACCGGGTAGTAGTCTGGTATGCGAGGGAATACGACCCGGAGATGCAGATCATGGAACAGGAGCTCCTTTATGAAGAAATCGACGCTGCCGATTGCGTTGTTTCGCGGACCCGCTCGCTTCTGGTTTTGCGGTACTCCTTTCGCTACGAGATCGAATACCTTTTGGAGCGTTGCGGTTTCGAAGTACTAGAGCTTCTGGGAGATTTCGACGGAGGCGCCTTTAATGGATACGGCGAGCAGATCTGGAGGGCTCGCCGATTGTAACGGGCCGATTCCCAAATGGTCGGCCCACATGTTCAAGGGGAGGAATCGATGAACAGCTGGAGAGGCATATTTCCGATCGTTCTGACGCCGTTCCACGAGGATGGAAGGTTGGACGAGGAGGGGTTGGCTGCGGTTGTGCGTTTCAATATTGAATGCGGAGCGCATGGCCTGGTGGGGCCGGCGGTGGCGAGCGAATTCAACACCCTTTCGGACGAGGAGAAGAAGAAGTGGATCGAGGTGGTCGCTTCGGCGGCGAGTTCCGTCCCCTTCGTTGCTACCGTCACTTCGGGGCACGCTATTCCTGCGGCGAATCTTGGATTATACGCCCAGGAGGTCGGGGCGGCCGGCGTAATGGCGATGCCGCCTCCGGCGCAGCAGCTCAGCGGAGAAGGGTGTTACCAATTCTTCAAGCACATCTCTGACGTGCTGGAAATCCCGGTATGCATCCAGAATTTTATGGGTCCGGTGGGTACCCCTATGGGATCCGATCTCCTTCAGAGGATGTGCGTCGAACTCGAGCAGGTGCAGTATATCAAAGAGGAGACCGCGCCCGAACCTCGCAAGATTAGCGAGACTATCGCGGTGGCTGGCGCCGCCTGCAAAGGGGTTTTTGGGGGCAACGGTTGTATCTGGTTATTGGATGAGTACGCTCGGGGCGCCGCCGGCAATATGCCCTCATGTCACACGACCGATGTCATGGTTCGAATCTGGAATCAGCTGGAAAACGGCGAAATGCAGGAGGCGCGCATGCTCTTCAATCGTCTGCTACCACTCATCAACTTCGAGAGAGCGATGTCGGTCGCCGTCTACAAGGAGGTTCTGCGTCGCCGTGGCATCATCCGCGCGCCTGCGGTGCGCGGCGCATTCGGCATCCTCGATGACAACGATGTCGCGGAGCTGAACGTGCTCTACGATCTGGTTGAACCGCTGTTCACCCTTTGAGATCGTCGTTACCCGTTTGTCCGGCCACGTTCAATGCTCGTGCACTGATGCTTAAAACGCCCAGGAAACCTTCAGAGTCGACATGGTCGAAATCGCCGACATCCTCCATGGACGCTGTGGATTCGCTGTAGAGTGAGTGGGGCGCGTCCGTTGCGCTATGGAACGCGACGTTGCCTTTATATAGCGAAACCTCCACGGTGCCCGTCATCAAACGATTGAGGTGTTGGACGAACCTCCACGAAGCCTGGGTTGCCGTATCAAACCAGTATCCCTCGTATATCTGTTCTGCAAGGTGTCTTGATATGGCAGAGTAGATGCGCCTCGCACGGCGATCAAGCACCAGCTGGAGCAGATGTTCGTAGCACTTTCCCAGGAGTTCCATTCCGGGAGCTTCGTAGATTCCGCGTGATTTTACGCCGACGAATCTGTTTTCGACGGTGTGCAAGCCAATGCCAACGCCGTGGCGGCCACCAATCTCGTTGCCACGAACGAGTGCCTCCACTCCGGTCACCGCCTCACCATTTACCGACACCGGGTATCCCTCGCTAAACCGAATCTCGAACACCTCGGCGCGGTCTGGAGCGGCTTCTGGCCACACACCCATGCCAGGGTCTATTCTCGAAGCCGGGGTGCGCAACGATTCCAGTTCACCGGCTTCGTGGGTCAATCCCAACATATTGGCGTCGGTGGAGTAAGGCGACTCATGTGATGCCCGTATGGGGAGGTTGTGCTCGGTGCAATAATCGATCATCTCTTTGCGCCCGCCGAACTGTTCGAGAAAGGACGGGTCACGCCAAGGAGCGTAGACCTGGACCCGCGGATCGAGCATGTGGGCCGCCAGTTGGAAGCGGACCTGATCGTTGCCCCGCCCGGTGCAGCCGTGGGATAAAATCTGGATTCCCCGATCGTTCATAAAGGGAAGCATCGCTTCAACCACAACATGCCTGGCTATGCCGGTAGTGTTCCAATAACCCCCCTCATAGGTCGCTTGCGACTGAATCAGCTTTATGCCTGCCTCACAGATCTCCTGCTTCAGATCGGCGATGATCATTTCGCTCGCGCCACATGCCAGCATCCGCTCCCGCACATCCTCAATATTCTTTTCGTCCGGTTGGCCAAGGTCGGCCGTGAAGGCTACAACCTTCACCCTATGTCCGGCCAGCCAGTGTGTAATACAGCAGCTATCCAACCCTCCGGAAACCGCTATCATCACGGTGTGGCCACTAAGCTCATTCACTTGCATGATAGTACCATCCACTTCCTGGTTGAGAATGTCGTAATGAAAATAAGTAATAATTACCTAAAAGCAAGGGTAATTATTACAATGGATGGGAAATGGGATTACTTGGGAGGATATAATAAGGCCTCCAGCCCGGGACCGGGAGAGGTTTACGACTCCGTCAGAGCCAGAGGCGTAGTTGAACTGGAGGCCTAGAAAGTCGGAGAACTGGTTGGGGTCACACTGGCTAAATCAGGCCAGACCGTCCCCAAAGCTGTATAAGACGCTTCGCAAATCAGCGAAGTCGGCCGCCTGCGCCGGGACTACGGTTTCGCGCTGCCACGGCCAGCGTCCGGGGAGAGATGGCAAGAAATCCCGGAACCTCGGCCGACCGAAATCGGCATCGGATTTCCTTTTCAAACCCCCGAAAACGAAATAGGCGACGACGGCGAGGACGTCCAATACCAGGATTATCTGGAGAATGGAAGTCAAGAAGTGGTCAAACATGGCACCCGTCCTGTCGGAAAAGATCACTGCGTCTCTACATCTATATATCGGCAATCTTCAGTAATCTTTTTGTGATCCTCATCACAAAATTAGAAGATAATCATATGAAATGATATGAAGTAGTATCCAATATCGCGCAAGTTTCTGTGAATTCTTGACATCTGCAGGGCGGTTCGATATCATTGGGCGCGATTTTCGAACAGCGAAAGTTACACATCCTGGAGAGGTAGATATCGAAGCAGGTGCGGAGTCATTGGGGTTCTGGCAGGCCTTGGCGCTCATGGCCGTGGCCTTCGTCCTGTTGGCAAAGTGCGCCGATTGGTTCGTCGACGGAGCGGTTGAGTTCGCCAGGCGCCTTCAAGCCCCGCCCATGCTCATTGGAATCGTGATAATGAGCCTGGGAACCACAGCTCCCGAACTTGCTGTTTCAATAAACGCCGCTCTCTCTGGAGAGGCCGAGTTTGCCCTGGGAAATGCCGTTGGTTCGGTGATATACGACGACGGCGTGGCGCTTCCCTTGGCCGCCCTCTTTGCGCCTGCCGCCATTGTCATCGACCGCTCAGTGCTGCGGTCAACCGCCATATTCTTGATCGCGGTCGATCTGGTTGCGTATGGTATGTGTTTTGACGGCACCTTGAGTCGTCCGGAGGGTTTGGTGCTTTTGGCTGGGTTTCTGGGGTACATGTATTTTCTGTACTGGGAACAGAAGCGCCGCGGCAAAGCCGGAGACGACCCCTACTCGGTTCCGGAGCATCTCCACGCCAATCGACGCATCATATTGTTTTTCTTAGGCTTATCTGGCGTCATCGTGAGTTCCGAATGGATCGTGGACGCCGCTCCTGTGGTCGCAGTTGGTCTCGGGGTGCCGGATATCGTGGTTGCCCTGACCATGATCGCTCTGGGCACATCGATTCCCGAGGTCGCAGCGTGTGTGGTGGCGGCGCGCAAAGGCCAGGGTAGTCTGGCCGCCGGCAATATTCTTGGAGCCGATGTGCTCAACATCTGCTGGATTGCCGGAGCCTCCGCGGTCGCCAATCCGCTGACGGTGAGCACCGACGTGATTCACTTCATGTTTCCGGCGATGTTGGTGATTGTCTTCGCGATGCTTGGCTTGATGCGTATGGGTTACCGTCTGCAGCGCTGGAAGGGCCTGGTTCTGATGGTACTTTGCATAACCTATCTGGTCGCACTGTTTGTTTCGAACCCGGGGGCTCTGGCGCCTCCCGCGTAAGGTGCGCCTGTCCGTGTACAGCGATGGATGCTGGGCCGAGGTTCACCGGTTCACACCTAGAAAAAAGGAGAAAAACCTGAGATGGATCTTGGTCTAAAAGGCAAAACAGCTCTGGTTACTGGTTCCAGTCGTGGAATCGGGAATCGCATCGCCCAGGCATTTGCTGATGAAGGTGCCAACGTCTGCATTTGCGCCCGCAATGAGGAGGGGCTGCAATCCGCCCTGAAGCAGCTGGACGGAAAGGGAGTCGAGGTAGAATCATTGGTTGCCGATGTTACCACTGTGGAGGGCGCAGAATCGGTCGTCCAGGCCGCCGTCAAACGTTTTGGAGGGCTGGATATTCTGGTCAACAATGTCGGAGGCGCGATCTGGACTCCATTTCAGGAGATCTCGGAAGACGAATGGGCCGATATATTCGACCGGAGTTTTTTCTCCGCCGTCCGTGTTACCCGCGCCGCCATGCCTCATATGGAAAAGGGCGGCCACGGAAGCATCGTGAATATCTCGTCGATCTTCGGGCGGGAGATCGGAGGTCCAATATCCTACAACGCGGCAAAAGCGGCGATGATTAGCCTGACCTCGACCCTGGCTCAGGAAGCGGCAAAAAAGAACATTCGCGTGAACTCGGTCGCTCCCGGCTCGATCGTTTTCCCCGGAGGGGGTTGGGAGCGAAGAATGAAAGAGGATCCGGAGGGTATCAATGAATTTGTCGAAACGAATATCGCCTTTGGGCGCTTCGGAAAGCCAGAAGAGGTCGCCGACGTTGTTGTGTTCCTCGCTTCCGACCGCGCCAGCTGGGTGACGGGAGCCTGTTTGAATGTGGACGGCGGCCAGTCCCGCTCGCAGATATAGCAGCCGATACGGCATCGGAGTTCCTCTCCTAGCCCTCGCATGGGTCGCGTTGTCGCCAATGCTGTCGATCCCAACGCAGGTGCTGGCGGAAGAGCGGCGTCTGGACTATCTCAACGAAGCCATGCGGGTTCCCAATTCCACCAAGTTTCGCGAAGGGGACTATATCAACAGCGGCGTCGGGCTTCGCTTCGGCGTCGATCGGCGCTTGAGTTATTACGCCGGCCAGTACGAAGAGGCGGCGGGACGGTTCGAGGAGTCGGTCCAGACTTATCGTTACAGGAGCGAGATATGGGTATTTCTCTCCCGCGCTTACTTTTTTATGAAGGAGCCGGAAAAGGCGCGGGAGGCGATTCAAAGGGCTGCGGCCATCATGCCCGATCTCAACGAGAAACTCTGGAATCCGCTGTTGGAGGGGCTGTTGTGGGAAATCCGCCAACGTGCTCTTGCCCTGCAAATCCAGATCGACTTCTACTCCAAGGAACAGGGAGACTTCTTGAGCCTTTTTCGATTGTATCGATTCTTAGAGGATTTCGAGGGGGCAGGCGGCGTGATAACCGCCGCCGAAGCGAACGCCAACAAGATGAACGAGCTGGCTTCCATGGGATCGGCATCGAGCCGACCGCAGCATGTCGCGCAGTCGAAGAAGTGGCAGGCCCTTGCCGACAAGCTGCGCGCGGAGCTCAAGAATCTGGGGCATGAGATCCCGGCCCGCGCTCCTGACGAAAAAAGATCGCCGGCGGCGATCATGGCGGATCCGGAAGTAGAAGAAGAGACCCGTCAGCTGCAGTTGCGGATTGATTTTTACCAGGCGCGTCACGACGAGTACACGCGACTCTTCGAAAACTACCTCACACTCGACAAACCCCTCCTCGCCAAAGGGGTGATAGAAGCTTTGGACCGCGAAATAAGTCGTGTGCGCATGCGGGCTGAAATCGAGCCCGATTTTCTTGAACAGGCCACGCTGGAAGACGAGATTCTCGTGTTGCAGGAGATGCAGGAAACGATGCGGTTAACGTTGCCCCACGGATTGGTCGAGAGTGAATAAGCCGGCAGTGTTTCTGGTGTGTCTCCTGGCCGAACTGCCGCAAGCGGCATGGTCTCTGGATCAGCAAGCCTTGCAGCTGCGCCGGGAGTACAATGCGGTCGTGGCCAGCATGGATTCGCTCTTGCGGTTGTACGGTCACGCCAACTTCGCCGAATTGGCTGAGGGGAAGGGGCGTACTCCGGTCGCGCAGACGCAAGATCTGGTTCTGATATTCTGGGCTGACGACGAGGCTCAGGTCTATCTCAATGGCTATTTGTTGGGGCAAACCCGTCTGACCCCGACGCAAGTGGAGATACCGCGATTCTATCTGCGGGAGGAGAACATTCTGAGCGCCCAATGTTGGGATACAGACCGGGTGGTATACGGCTTCATGGCGGGTCTCTATCTGCGTGATCCAACCGGCGGTCTGCGCCAGGTTACGGTAACCGACGAGGACAGCTGGAGCTCGGAAGGGACGCCCACCGCACCCTCGTACCCGCCCACTTTCTCACAGCCCGATATTCCTGGAGCTCGCGTCATCTGGAAAGAGGACCAGAGTTACGGGTCAGTTTGGTTAGAAACCAGGTTTTCAGCGAATCGGGTGCGCCGGGCGGCGTATGGCCGGCGGATTCCGCCCCCCCAGTTGGACGTTGTTGACAAACCGATGATCTTCCACGAGATCGTCAGCCACGTCTCGCATCTGAAAAGCCGGCAGCAACGGGTTGGGGACGCGCTTGCAAGACGTCGACAGCTGTCGTCTCAACCAGTTCTCTACCGTGGGTTCGCGCGGTCGGACCTGGCTCTGACGTTGGGGCATGCGGGGCGTTTGTCGGAGGAGCTGAGTTTGCAAACAGCTGCCACTTTGACCGCTTGGGCTCGACAGTTGCCGGCGCCCGACAGTGGGCTTGTGTTTCGCGATCCACGAAAACTAAAAGGGTTGGCTGAAGCGACTGCGGGACTTCGTAAACCGACCGGCTCCACGGAGAGTCGGGACGAAGATCGCCGCTTGGATTATCAACCCCCCCCGGAACGCGGTCCCGGCAGTTGGGTGCTTGAAGCGAAAGTCGAGTACCCTGAGTTGCACACCCCGGTCCTTCCTTGGAGCCTGGCAAGCTTGAGCGTCTGCCTGCTGCTGTACACCGGTTTTGTGACGCGCCAAAGCTGGTCCATCTATCGTGACCAGGCCTGGAATCATTGAACTGGCCAGCGGTCATCGCGGGGGTGCTGGTGGTCCTAGCCAGCGGAGCGAGCGGTGCTTTGGTACTGCTCCATCGCGGCAAAGGGCTGCGTTCAGCCGAGCAGAAATTCGGACTTCACACGCCACATCTCAAGCGCATGGCGGCGGTTCTCGGCGCGATCACAGGGCTGGGTATGGGAGGAATCGCCGTTTATTTCCTGGCGCTCACCTCCACCGCCAACGTCATCGAATGGATCGGACGATTCTCCTACATTCTCGTCGCGGGCGCCAGCGGCGCTCATCTTCTGGTACTGGTCCACGCCTTCCTCTCGCTGCGTCGGGAGGAACGGGCGTTCGGCGCCAAGGACGGGCCCCTGGTTGGGAGCCTCGCCAAGCTGAGGGTAGAAGCGCTGCTTCATTTCCGCCGCGAGCACAAACATTACGTTGATCTGAAGACGCGGGACCAGGCCGCAGTCGATCAATACATCAACTTTCTGGGCAATCCGCTGCTTCACGTTCGTCGCGATCTCGCGCGCGTACCTTTCTACGGGTATATGGGCACGGTCTGTGGAATCTTGTTGATGGCCCAGGAACTGGGGCAGATCACCGAGGCGACCGAGACCTTCAAGGTTTTGAGTTCCATGGCGGGTGGCCTGGTGCTTGCATTTCAAACCACTCTGGTGGCTCTTCTCGCTTACCTGCCACTGCGCAAGCTCACCGACCACCTGATTCAGCGGGTTGAAGCCCTGGAAGAATCCTGGCACGGGCTCCGCGATCACCCCCATGGGAGATAGTGGTGAGCTTCGCCCGGCGGCGCCCCGAGGATTGGGAAGATCACGACGTCAGCAAGGAGCTCTTTCTCGGCATCATGATGCTCATGTTATGTCTGGGAATCATGATCCTGAACGTGGCACAACCGGTGTGGAGGGCACATCAGCACGACCCGGAAGAAGGGGACGTGGTGATTCTCTACACCGAATGGCAGATGGGATTGTCTCAGGACGGACACAGCATCAAGAGGTCGCTGACCGAGCATGGATTCAAGGCCGAGGTGGCCAAGCTAATAAGTCGACCGCAGACCGATCTCCACCTCTTCCTCAAAGGGGGGAGTCGTGAGCGGTTGGTGCGACACGCGGCGTACGCCGACTCACTCTTGTCTATGGATCAAAGTGGCAACAAGGTGAGGACAGCGGTTTACGTGCACACCTGGTGAGCGACAAAAAAAACGCTGCCAACCTAGCCCTTGACGAGCGACGGTGGCAGCGCTTTTAAGGCGTACAGGTTATGGGGATCGGCGTTATTCCCTTACGACAGCAAGAACGTCCACGCCCCCCAAGGTCTCGCCGCGGAAGGTGATCCGGGTAAGCCCTTCTTCCTGGCTCTTATCGTAGTCATCCCCCTTTTTTAACTGTCCGTAGCGATCGACAAGCGCCTCCAGCTTGCCCTCGAACGCGAGTTCCTCGCCAATGGGAACCTTGCGTACCGCCGGATCGTTCGGATCGAGCTTGCGGATCAGTCTGTAAGACTTGCGAAACACTCGCCCAAACGGACGGGCCGTATCTAGGTAGCCGTTTTCTTTCAGATACCCTTCGCTGGCGATGTAGACGACCACTGAATTTCGCGCCTTCTTGAGCTCGGCGATGTCATCTTGTGCTTGGGCCAGATCCAGCTCGACCTTGCGGATGTGATCGCTCTGCCGGCGGATGCTGGTATGGACGTCCAAAAGCGCGGAGTTCAGGCTGTCAGCGTCCGACCGAAGTTTGGCAATGGACCGTTTGTCGGCCTGCTTTTCCACCTTCATGCGTTCGATTTGCTCGGTCAGTCGCTGGTTCATGCGTTTCTGTTCGGTAGCCAATCTACGCCACTTCTTGACCTCGCGATTCAACTTCTGCACCGAAGCAAGTAGCTTGTCGTCCACGTGCTGCAGGCTGTCCGCTCGCGCCCGTAGCTCGTCGATCAACAGATTCGATGACTCCACCGTGTAATTCAGCGAATCGATGGTCGCGTTGGCCATCTGGAGATTGTTCTGGAATTCCGCCAGTATTATGGCGTCCTCGTCTTCACCGCACGAAAGAAAGGCTGCCGCAATCGCGACTGTCACTAGCGAGGCTCGGGCGCGTATCATGCAAGGCTCCTGATTTTGAAATGTGTTTACCGTCGTGTCCATTTGTAAAGGCTGTCCACTTCAGCCATCGTACTGGAGAGATCTTCGTAAAGGGCGGCCTGGTTGCGGGCCAGGGCATCCACCTTTTGACTGTTGAGATCCTGAACCTCCCGAGTGGTATTCATCTTTCCCAACAAGCTGTTCTGGGTCGACTGCATGTTGGTCACCTGGGTTTTCAAGCTGCTAGCATCGTCGCGAACTGATGCGAGTTGCTTCTGCATGTTCAGCAAGGTGCTTCGGGAAGTCTGCATCAGCTCGAGGATTTCTTTGTAGCGCTCCTCGTCCTTGCTGAAGCGTTGATCGAGTTTCCGGTTCTGATCCTGTTGATACCGCGCCCGCGCCCGCCGTTCCTTGTCCAATTCCCCGGTCAGTTGATCTGAGTTCGAGACCTCTGCGGACAGCTCTTCCTGTGTCCGCTGATGTTGTTCCTGCTCGGTCTGCAGTTTCGCGCGAATCTCGAATTCAGAGGTTGTCAGGTCCGCTTTCTCTTCCAGTTGACCCACTAAACGCTCGCTCAGCTCGCTCAGACGTTTCGTCACGGTTTCCATTTGCTTTTGCAACTCGCGCCGATGTTCCTTCTGGCGGTCGTAGACTGTAAAAAGAACGAGCCCCATGACAACTGCGGCCACCAACGTCGTGTAGGCGCCCAGTCCGAGGATGTGTTTCCGCTCGAACAGATCGACCATCTTTATCAGGGCAAAAACGCCACCCCAAAGAAGGGCGACGCCGACGCTGATTGCCAGTACGATTACCGCCACGGTAGATCCTTGCGATCTGAGGAATCGGGAGGGTATTAGAGGGACAGCACAAAGATAAGAACATCGAAGCCGCAGGCGCAAACTCAGATGCAGCAATAGCTTGCATCAGTGCGGCAGGAGACGTATTTTGCCGAGCCTGGCAGCCGAAAGGCCCGTTTCCGCAAGGTTGGTCGCGGTCCTCTCATAGCTCGTGGTCAGGGGCTGCGGCAGTCAACCAGGTTTTGCGATCGACACACTCCAGCAGGGGTAATAATATGCGGTTGAAAAACAAGGTTGGGTTGATTACTTCGGTCGGAAAGGAACGTGGAATCGGGCGGGGCATTGCGCGAGTCTTTGCGGGCGAAGGAGCGGACTTGGTACTTAACAGCGCTAGCCAGACCAGCGTCGATGAGGCCTGTCAGGAGATAAGAGGACTCGGGCGTAGGGCAGTGGGCATTGCGGGCGATGCCGCGAGTCGCGAAACCTGCGAACGTTTGGTGGAGGCGGCGGTCGCGGAGTACGGAAAGCTGGATGTGGTGGTGTGCAACGCCGCTACGAATCCGCGGAAGTCACTCGAGGAGACCACCGAAGAAGAGGCGCGGCGAACCGTGGAGGTTAATTTCTTCGGCACCTTTCATCTCTGCCAGCTGGCATGCGGGGTCATGAAAGAGGGTGGGGGTAGCATCATAATCATTACCTCGGTACACGCCGAGAGCGCCTATCGCAACAGCTCGATCTACAGCTTCACCAAGGCCGGGTTGAATCATTTCGCCGCCAGCCTTGGCATGGAGTGGACCAAACACCGGGAAGCACGGGTGAAATGACCCCCAGCGAGATCGATCGCGCCGAGAATGAGGTCATTCCGTGGGGTCGAATGGGGCAAGCCGAAGACATTGGCAACGCCGTGGCGTTTCTGGCGTCCGATGATGCCGATTATATCACCGCTTCCTCTATGAGGGTGGACGGCGGCCTTATCGCGGCCGCCAGCATCTGAACCAGCCAAGATCGGATCTATCGCCGGCACCTCGATACAGGGCACTAGATCCCTACGCAATGTGAAAGCAACCGGAAGCTCCTACGCCGTCAGCCGCCGTTCTATCGTAGCAGGCTCGCTGTTGGCTGCCCTCATCGGAATCGGCGCGCCGTACGAAAACCTGCTGATCTCCGGTTCGCCTTTGAGTTTCGACCACAGCACCCCCGCCGCTGTACTGGCATTTCTCCTGTTCTCCCTGCTTATAAATCCTCTCTTGGGTGCGCTCAAACAGAGATGGCGATTCGATCCTGCGGAGCTGATCACCGTCTACATAATGGGGGCGGTTGCGTGCACCTTGCCCACCCTCGGCCTGGTGTGTCGACTCTTGCCTCAAATCTCCGCCGGAGGTTATTTCGCCACGCCGGGCAACAGGTGGGAGCGAGAGGTGCTGCCCCACTTCGTGTCGTGGCTCCAGGTCACCGACGAGCGCGCGCTCAAGTGGTTCTATGAAGGCATACCCCAAAACACGTCTATCCCGTGGGGTGCCTGGCTGAAGCCGCTGGCCGCGTGGGCGCCGTTGTTACTTGCCACCATCTGCGCCATGACGGCCATGATGGTGTTGATACGCAAGCAGTGGGTGCGGCACGAGCGGCTGCACTTTCCGTTGATGCAACTACCCGCTGCCCTGGTGGGGAGTCCCGACACTTCGGGAGATCGACTCCTCCGCTCGTGGCCGGCCTTACTGGGCATCGCCCTTCCTTTGGTGATGTACAGCCTTCGGGGACTGCACTATTATTTTCCAGAGGTTCCCGAAGGAATGTCGAACTGGCGCTACTACTTTCTGTGGGACGATCAGTTTCGCCTGCGCCTTTCGCTCAGCTACGCCGTGGTCGGCTTCGGATACCTGCTTAGCACCAAACTCGGATTCAGCATCTGGTTTCTCGGACTCCTGACCTCGCTCGAGCACGCCTTGTTGCTCGAATTCGGCCTTGCTGGCACGCAGCGTGTGACGGGTACCGCCCTCGGTTCGTCTCATCTCGTTTATCAGGGATTCGGAGCCATGGTCGTTTTGGTGGCGTACACCCTCTGGATCGCCCGCCCACATTTGCAAGAGGCATGGAGGATCGCCCGGGAAAGGACGACCGCGGATAGCGATGAGATCATCTCCTATCGGCAAGCGTACGCCGTGTTGGGCGTCTCCATCGCGCTGATCATGGTGTGGTTCTACATGGCCGGAATGAGCTGGTGGCTGGTCCCTGTTGTGGCAGCCACGACCTTCGTCCTGCTCTTGGGAATCACGAGAATCGTTGCTGAAGGAGGACTGGCGGTGGCGAAACCTCCCATCATGACCGGCGATGTGGTGATGGGAGCATTCGGAGCTCAAACCCTTGGGGCCTCAAACATCGCTGGCCTGGGACTGGCAAATACCTGGGCCGGAGAGATGCGCATTACTCCCATGACCGCCGTCATTCACGGTCTGCGGCTGGCCGAGGAGTACATCAAGAAGAAACAAAAACGGCTATTCCTCGCGATCATTGGGGCCGCTGGGATCTCCACTGCTTGCGCCGTCGTGACCGTGTTGAACATAGGCTACCATCGCGGCAGCCTGAATTTGAGCTTCTGGTTTTTTGGGGCCAGCGCCGCCACGGCGCCGTATGCGTTTGCCTCGTATCACCTGGCCGCAGGGGCTCCCTGGTCGTGGGAGTTCACATCGGTAGCGGGGCTGGGGGCGCTGATCCAGCTTCTTCTCACGCTGGCTCACAAGCAGTTCTTCTGGTGGCCTCTCCACCCCATCGCCTTTCCCGTGAGCGCCATATGGACCACACACCATCTGATGCCAAGCATCTTTGTCGCCTGGCTGATAAAGGTGGTCGTGCTGCGTATCGGGGGCATTCAACTCTACTCCAGAATCCGACCCTTCTTCCTGGGATTGATCGTGGGACAGTATGGAGCAGGTGGCATCTGGTTAGCCATAGATGGGTTCACCGGGGCGACCGGGAACTACCTCTTCTTTTGGTAACCGGCGCCGGCCGGAGCCCGTCCAAGATTTCGATTGACCGGGAGGCTGGCGATCCCGACTTTGTGAGGCCGGGTCACATCGCCATCGCAGGCTCGCCGGTGGAGATGTTGGGTTGCATACGGTCTATTGGAAACGGGATAGATGGAGAGGTTCCTTTATGGGCTGCTGGCTAGAGCTTACCGTGCGAAACTGGGCTAACGCGGCTCTGCTGGTGGTGTTGGTGCACACCGCTTCGCTTGCCGGCTACGGCAAGGTAGCGGGCACGGTGGGCGACGCGCAGGGCAATCCGCTGCCAGGCGCCAACGTTACCATGACCATCGGGACGACGGTTGTCGGCTCGAGCGCGGACGAGCGAGGGCGCTTCTTCGTTTTGAACGTCGCTCCCGGTTCCTATACAGTGCAGGCCTCCTACGTAGGTTTCCAGCCCCTGAAGCAGACCGGCATTCAGGTCCGCAACGATCTCACCGCTACCCTTGAATTCCGGCTCGAAAAGCAAGAGATAGAGGCCGCGGCCGTTACGGTGGTTGCACAGCGGCCTCTGGTCGAAAGGACCCTTACCGCCAGCCGCTCTACCATCGATGCCTCCGAATTGAATAACACCATGCCCGTGGGCACGGTACAGGAGTTGATCGATACCGCGCCCAGCAGCTTCCGGGGTTTCGTGAGAGGTGGGCGCAAGGCGGACACGAAATACCTGCTGGACGGAATCGACATCTCCGACACCTACTTCCGTGGAGGTGAGGGCAGGGACGTCTACTCACCCTACACCTCCCTGGTGCGCTCGAACCCCCAAGAATACACCTCCGTGGACATCAGCGCCGGCGCGGTTCAGTCCGTCGACATTCTTTCGGGTACCTTCAATGCCGAGTACGATGCCGCTTCCGCCGGAGTGATCGATATCAGCACGAGGGAGGGGGGACAACGTTATTCGGGTCGGGTATTCTTCCGCTTTTCCCCTGGGGTGAGGAATGCAGGGCCCGACCTATACGCCAACGCCCGGACCGTGGATGGAGCGCAGATCTCCAGCGATCTAGAGCTCTATCTCGCGGAACGGGACGGCTTGTTGAGTGCCACAGATGACTCCGGCAACCCTGACGACACGAAGCGCGCCAAAGGAGCGCAGTATAGCTTCGCCCAATCTGACATAGCGAAACTCGGTTACGGCGATGATCCCCGATTGGAGACCGAATTTTCTTTCGGTGGTCCGCTGAGTCGCAATACCACATTTTTCTTCACGACCCACCTGGTCAACGATCGCGGCCACCTCGTCAATATGCGCAATCGCTCGATCCGGTATTCCTTGAAGCTGGCGCACGCACTTGGTACCGACAGAAAGTTAGTGGCCAACCTCGTGGTCGATGATGGCGGCAAATGGGGTGGATGGGTAAACAGGAATTTCAACGGGAAATACAAATTCTTTCCGGAAGGGGCCATCGGTCACAAGAAGCTGGGGCTTTTGGGGTACCTGAGCTGGACCCATTTCACGGCGCCGGAATCCTTCTACAACGTGAAGATTTCCCGCCTTCAGCGGAACAGCGAATTCGGTTTCTCCGACGATGACGGTGACGGACGGTCCAGCCGCAACGAAGACGGGGATTTCCTCATCATTAGATCTGCGGAACAGGCAGAGAAATATCTGGGAGTCGGAGGGTCGGGTGTTCGATCCGACGGCACCTTGTCCTTTTTCTCGCCCAACCCGGGAAACGATCAGTCGTTCGTTTCCTCGATCGGATCGAACCAGTACCGCTACGCACAGCCTGGTTTCTACTACGAGGATCTGGAGCGAAATGTTACGCAGTTGAAGGCGGATCTGACTCGTCAGCTCAACTTCAACCATCAATTGAAAACCGGTATCCTGCTGCGTCAGCATCTGGTTTCTCAATTTCAGCAGCTTACCACCGTACGCATTACCTACGATCCAGTTTTCCCTTACGCGCAGACCGACTACGAGAGGAATCCGCGAGAGTTCGCGGCCTATCTACAAGACCGCATCGAATACAAAGGGGCGATCGTCAACGCCGGGATCAGGGTCGATGGTCTCGACGTCGATGCCCGACAATTCGACGATTTCTTCCGCCCTGCCCGGCAAGAGACCCTGAAGAACGGCCAGATCGTCCGCCGGCAGGTGCGCAGCAAAACGGTCGACACCCGCTGGTTCTGGCAACCGCGACTGGGGATATCCCACCCGATCTCCGAGAATGCCGCTATCTACTACTCGTGGGGCAGATTCTATTCGCCGCCACCGTTCTCCCAGCTCTACGAGGGCTACGGTTTCTTTACCAACCCGTCGTTGCCCAGGGTCAGCGACGTGGAACGGGCGCCACCCAAATCGACGGCATACGAAATGGGTGTCCAGTACAGCTTCAGCCGACACTATCTGCTGGACGCTACAACCTATTATCGCGACATCGAGAACTACGGTGACATAGGTTACGTCATCCGTCCGGCGGCAGGCACTGGCTTCGGGCGCTACGATCTGGTGACCAGCTTCGGATACGCCGACAGCAGGGGATTCGAGATATCCTTGAAACGTCCCTCGGGCCCGGTATCGGGCCGGGTAAACTACGCCTTCAGCTATATCAAAACCTCCTTTCGCGATGAAGCCGCTTCGCCATTTCCTGACAAAACCTCTTATTCTTCCGTCGCGGACGGTGATGCGAATATTCCGTTCGATGACCGCGATACCTTCAACAGCTACGAGCAGAACGTTACGGGTGGAGGGGGATCTTCCGACAATCTGGGCGGCGGGTACGATCGAGCCCATCAACTGTCAGTGACCTTGAAGGCGAATCTGGCCTGGTCCACCGACCTGGCACTGATCTCGACTGCAGAAAGTGGATTTTTCTATCGGCTCGAGGCGACAGGCACCGACGCGAGGAACCGCGAGAGCGATCGCGCTCCCTGGAACCTGAGAACGGAGGCTCGCGCCAGCCGGCCATTCAAAGTCGGACGGTACGCGTTATCCGGCTTCGTTGAGGTACGCAACCTCTTCGACAGGAAGAATGTTATCGCCTACGACCGGTACAACATCCAGAGCCAGGTGTTGTGGGAAGATAGACAGGACCCGACGGGTGATCTGAATCGACCGTACGCTGGAAACTCGGGACAGCCGATCTACGGCGATCCCCGCCAGTGGAGTCTCGGATTCACCGTCGACTATTAGGTGTCGTCGTGAATGCAAATCTGACCACTTCGCTTTTCGCGCGCACGGCCGTGCTTTTCCTGCTAACCTGGGGCATCGCCTCGGCTCAGCCGGCCGAACCCGGAGGGGTTTTCGCGGCCGGCGATCTGTGGGAAACCTTTCTGCCAAGCAACGTCGGCAAGACCTACTACGAAAACGTCGACGACCCGAACGCCCTGTATCACCTGTTCAGGGTCGGCAACCTAGATCGCGAGTGGACGACGCCGACGCAGATGTACCAAGGTGGGGAGAATCTGCACATTCCCTGGAAGCAGGAAATCGTGATGGTGGAGTACGATCCCGATCCGAACTTCAACCATTTCACTACCTCCAGCAGTCCAAACGCGGGACATTACGCCTACGGGTTCCATCGACCCACTGTAACCGGCGAGGCAGAGGCCGATCCAGCCACCCACTGGGTCGATTCCGATAAGCGGCATCAGCTGATCTACGAAGGGCGCATGCCGACCAACTTGGGCATCGACGTCAAGTACAGGATCCGCCAGTGGACCCTCAATCAAGCCAACATGAACGACTTCATCGCGTTGGAGCTGGAGCTGACCAATACGGGTGTTCTCGACGTAGATGGGGATGGTCAGCCTGAGCGCACCGACAACGAGATAAAAGCGCTGGTGTTCGGGGTCCGCAATGAACCGATCAACAGCATCGCGAACGATATTCTGGGCGATCGCGGTACGTCCGGTTGGTTTACGGGACCCACCTCAGGATATGACGCGACGCCGGATGCGAACGGTATCCCGTGGGACGTGCCGTTGGTGTTTTCCGGGCCCAGTCCTGGAAATCTCGAGGCTGGCTCCGGACCGGACGGGGTACCCTGGGCTCAGGACGGTGCGCGTTTCCTCGGCAATACCATGAATCGCGGTCGCCGCTATTATTACGACATCTATACCGGGTCGCAGTGGATCGCCGCCAAAGAGGGAGGGCTGCCGGTCGATGGCAGTAGTTCCGTTCAGGCGGACAAACAGACGATCTACGACAGTCACCCCGTTGGCGCAGGGGCGCAGCGGGGATGGTTTACCTCCGCCACCAAAGGGTACGGGAACAATGATCACTTCCCCTGGGAGGATCACGCCCTTTCGATGGGGGTTTTCTATGAAAATGCAGGGTCAAATATTTGGGACCGGGCGGCTCTGGATCTATCTCCGGACCCCAACTGGTTCGATCCTGGTAGTGGCGGGATCGAAGCCGGCAATCCTCTGTCGTTCGTAGACGCGGTGCGACCGGCAGCGGAGCGCAGCCGTCCGGACGGGGACATGAAGTACCGCGGGACCTTTACCCAGAACTGGGAGAAGGGCAATGCCTGCGCCGAAGCAGACGGATCCGACTGCGATTGGGATGAGGGTTACGCCATCGACCATGGATTCAACGGGGATACCTACGTTGGGGTCGGGCCCTTCTCCCTGCGTGTGGGGGAAACGATGAACCTGGTGCTGGTGGAATACGGCGGCTTTCGTCTCCAAGGGGTGCGCCGGGCGCGCAGGGCCGCACAGTGGGCGTACGAGAGCGATTGGGAGGTTCCCGAACCGCCTCCCACTCCCGACATGATCGCGGTTCCGGAAGTGGCGGCAGATCGCACCAGTCGCGCCAAGATAAAATGGGATGATCGCGCGGAGCAGGCGGCGGACTTTGCGGGGTACAAGATCTACCGGTCGTCACCCTCCAGCGCCTTCACATTCGATTCCCGCAAGTTGGGCGTCAGATTGGTAGATCGATACCATCAGCAAACCGAAGAAGATCCCACTGACGAGCAGCTGGCGGCGTTCGGCGTTCCGAACAACCCGAACATCAGCTCTGATGCCTATCAAGAGCAGACGGCCGAGGCCTGGGGTCCTTACAGTCTGGTCAAGCTGATTCCCGCTAGCGAATTGAGCACCTACATCAACGATGAGGACGACGTCGCTCGTTACCGCTACAAATTTGTCGACGACAGCGAGCTGATAAACTTTGGATTCACCTATTACTACTACGTCGCTGCCTTTGATAGCGAGCGGGGAGAGCTCGCGGGCCGAGCCTTCAACTCCCTCGAAACCCACAGACACAACTGGAACGGTCGCACCGGGTTGTGGGAGGGGACCTACTGGTGGACGACGGGGAATCCATTTTACCCGAACCCGTTCGACGGTCAACGGCTCAAGGATATCGGGGCCCCGCTGCTCATCAATTCAGAGTTGTCCGATCCAAAAGCCCTGAGATCGGGTCAGGTCAAGATTCAAGTGTTGCCGAATCCATACAAGCAACAGGCGTTGCACGACGTGCGCACGGAACACAAGATTCAGTTTATCAACCTGACCACCGGCACCCGAATAACGATCCTCGACGTCTCCGGTCAGGTGGTGGACGTTCTTGAGTTCGAGAGCACCAACCTAGCGAACGGGACCCTGTTCTGGGACATGTTTTCCAAGGACGGCATCGAAGTCACCAGCGGCCTCTACATTTTCGTAGCCGAATACCCCGGAGGCCAGCAAACCGGGCATTTCGCCATTCTGCGTTAGCTATCTATATGATGATTTTCTCAGGCAAATTTCAGGGAGCAACGCGGGTGTTCGTTTTCGTCGGAACCCTGGTGCTTCTGGGAGCAGTTCCAGGAGCGGCATCGATTCGCAAGTCGGGGCTGACGGGAGCCGCCTTTCTGAAGATCGGTGTCGGCGCCCGGGCCGTCGCCCTGGGTTCGGCCTACACCACCGTTCCCCGCGACGCGAATCAGATGTTCTGGAACCCTGCGGGCATCGCCCTTGACGGGGGTAGATCGCAGGTGGCGTTTTCCTACAATCGGTGGATCGCGGATCTGAATCATTTCGCCGCGGCTACGACCCACGATTTCGGGGATGTGGGCACCCTGGGGGTCGGGCTGGTAGGATTGGGTCTGGCGGGGGTCGACAATACCGATGGAGCAGATCGCGACGTGGTGCCCCCGGTGCTCGACGCAACGTATACCGGATTTCGCGACTCGCGATCGGGGGACTACGCCTATCAAGACCTGGCATTCCAGGTTTCGTGGGCGCGGGAGTTCAGCGACAGGCTAACCCTCGGAGCTACCGCCAAGGTGATCAACCAGAACATCGATGAGGTGAGCGCGACGGCGGCGGCCGTTGATTTCGGCGCCATATACCGGGTCGGTTATCGGGGCGCGAGGATCGGCGCCCGCATCAACAACCTTGGCGACGATTTGAAATTCTTCAAGGTGGCTGCCCCCTTGCCATTGCTGTTCAGCATCGGGTCAGCGGTGGATCTGGTTGACCGTGATCAGGGCTTGAAGGTCACTCTTTTGGCTGACGCGACCAAACCCCAGGACAGCGAGCAACTCCTGTTCGCCGCGGCAGAAGCTGAGTACCGGGACTTCCTGAAATTGCGAGGGGGGTACAAGTTTAACTACTCGAGCGAGACGGACAAGAAATTGGACGAGGTCACTGGATCCAGATTCTCGGCTCCAAGGACCGAAGAAGGTTTCACGCTGGGGCTCGGAGTGCTGCTGCCCTACGGCGGGTACGACGCCGTTGTGGACTACGCCTTCACCGAGTTCGGCATCCTGGACAACGTGCACCGAATCTCGCTGCAGTTCGAATTCTGAAACGCCACAGCCCCGATCTGCTATTCTCGCGGGGCTAGCTCCGTTCCAACACCTCACGCACAGCCGACCTCACAACTTCCACCTCTTCAAGGGAGTTGTACAGGTGTAGAGAGACACGCACCGCATCCAAGCCCCCTTCGTAGATCTTGCGTGTGCGTAGCCTGTAGCGGCCGCCGAGCACCGATTGCAGCTCTTCCGACGGGATTCGATCAGACCTGAAGGTAATCATCGCGCTATGTTCCGCGGGGTCGGAAGGCGATAGCACCTCGGCCCCGGCGGCTTCCAGGCCTGCCATTAGGGTGCTGGCCATGTGTCGGTTTCGCTCCCATATGCGACCTATGCCGATATCGGCGAGAAACCGCATGGAAGCGCCAAGACCCACGAACAGGGGGACGCTCACCGTCCCGAATTCGTAGCGCTGGGCGCCCTCGGCGAAAAGGAAGTCACCGGTATGTATCATGTCCGGCCGGCCACCGGCCGAGTGGGCACCTACCCATCGTGGCCGAATCGTCTCCAGGGCCTCGTCGTGCACGTAGACCAGTCCGGTCCCTTTCGGACCAAGAAGCCACTTGTGGCCACTGGTTGCATACGCGTGACATCCTATCCGGCCTACGTCGACCTGCATCATGCCCGGCGCCTGAGCACCGTCGAGGAAATACCACAGGCCATGATGGCTGGCCAACGTCCCGATCTCTTCGACCGGCAGCACCTGCCCGGTTGCGGTTGTAACGTGCGGTAGACTGACCACGCGCGTTCTCGGTGTGATGAGCTGTTCGATCCGGTCCAGGTTTTCCTGTGCCGACCGCAAGGATGGCTCAAATACGCGCAGGCGAATCCCGTCGAATCGTTGCCGCGCCAACCAGGTCACGGTATTGGCCACATGCTCGTGCGAGCTGGTAATAACCTCATCGCCGGCCGCAAGAGGCAATCCGTTACAGACAATGTTGATGCCCTCGGTCGCGTTGCGGGTGTAGGCGATGTTCCGGGCTGGGCATCCCAGCAGGGAGCCGGCGGTGGATTTTATGGATAACCACAGGTGCTCAGAGCGGCCGGTCTCCCCAATGTGTTCCAGTTTGTCCATCTCGTCCTTGACTGCGTCGATGGCAACCTGCGGTGAAGCTCCCAGCCCTCCGGTATTCAAGTAGATCCGGTGATCTCCAAGAGGGAACTCGGAGCGTATCTGCTTCCAGAACTCGGTTTCGTTGGAAGAGTCCGGGCGCGGAGCAGTCGATGGTGATTCGGCTTGCGAGGGGTTCGTTAGGGAGGCGCCGAACATAGAGGCGGTGACAGCCCCTGCTCCCTCGAGGAATCGTCGTCTGTTCATGGCATCGCTGGTTTTGTTGGCTGAAATATAGTCGCTACGAGGATCCCCTTGCAACGCCGCCGGATTGCTTGACAACAACAACGCAACAGGCTTAGATAAAACTGCGAAATCCCACCAGCTATCTCATTGAGAATTCCCACAAATCCGTTTGCTAGATGGTCAGGTAGTTTTGCGCTGCTGGCTGCTGCCGTGTTTTCGGTCGGCGTCTTCTTTGGGGTGCAAATCACCCTGTTCAACAACTTCATCGTCGAACGTCTGGGCATCGAAGCCCACGAGTTAGGCTATGTGGAAGCGCTGCGGGAAATACCGGGCTTTCTCAACGCCTTCTTCATCGCCCTAGTAATTCGGGCTTCTCCACCATTGGTGGCCGCAGTCTCGCTCGTCGTGATGGGCTTGGGATTCATGGCGTATGCCGGCGTTGCGACGGTAAGCGCCCTGGCCTTGTATTCGGTGGTCTGGAGCATCGGTTTTCACTGCTGGATTCCCATCGAGCAGAGCCTCGCACTTTCGCTTTCTCCCGAGGGCGGCAAGGGTCGCTGGCTGGGTCAGCTGCGCTCTGTCCACAGCGTCGGCATGTTGCTTACCATCGGAGCCTGCATCTTCCTGCTGCCGTACCTGCGGTACGATGGTCTGTTTGTCGCGGCCGGGGCCGTGACCGTCCTGGGAGGGGGCGCCCTCTTTTTCATCCGCCGTTCTACCAGAATAGCAGGGGAGAAAAGCTTCGTCTTCCGGCGCCGGTATTTCCTGTTCTATCTGTTGAACTTCCTGCAGGGCTGCCGCAAACAGATGTTTATCACCTTCGCGATCTTTGCGCTGGTAAAGGTCCACGGCATGCCAGTGGAAACAACCATGATTTTGGTGCTCTTCAATCAAAGCTTGATCACATTGACCGGGCCGACCTTGGGCCGAATGGTCGACAAGCTCGGAGAGAGGGTCATGTTGAGCGCCAGCTATCTGGGACTCATCTTCGTTTTCCTGGGGTATGCCATCATCGAGCACCGGCCGACCTTATACGCCCTGTACTGTATAGACAATCTGATTTTTTTCGGCAGCATCGCTCTGACTACCTACATTCACAAGATCGCGCCAGCGGAAGACCTGAAGCCTACTATCTCGATGGGCATCACCATGAACCACGTCGCCGCGGTTATTGCCCCCGTAGCCGGCGGGGTCGCCTGGCATTTCTTCGGTTATCAGGTGATATTTTTCAGTGGTGCTGCTCTCGCGTTGATTTCGCTTATCTGCAGCCAGTGGATCAACACGATGATCCCTGCACAGGCCGTGGGGCTCGAGCAAGCTCCGGCCAAAGGGCTGGCGCGGAACGAACCCTATGGGGGATCCTGATTTGAAGGAGTGTCAGATGAAGATCGGCACGCGCGTGCCGCCGTTCGCATATGAGATTGGATTCGAGAAGTATGCCAACTGGCTGGCGGAGAACGGGTTCGAAGCCGTGGATACGCCGGCACTCACAGCGGATATCGCGCGCATATGCGCTACCAACCGGCTCGAGATCGGGTCTTGTGACGCGACCGACCTGGGACTTCTGTCGAAGGACGCGGCGATCCGTCGAAAAGCGCTGACCCAGTTCAAGAAAGATATCTCGGCCATCAAGCGGTTTGGCGGGCATACCTGTTTCGTTGTGCTTAGTCCGGACGATCCGAGCCAAACCCGTAAGACGAGCTTCGATGTTTTTTCAAAGATCTATCCAAAAGTGGTGGAGCATGCCGCACGCGAAGGGGTCCAGATCGCCATCGAGCCGTATCCGGGTCCAGCGCCGCACTATCCCAATCTGGGATGCACGCCAGAAAGCCTTCGACGGATCTTCGAGGTCGTTCCATCCTCGAATCTCGGCATCTGCTACGATCCTTCTCACTTCGCGCGCATTCAGATCGACTATCTGCGCCTACTGCACGAATTCGGTGACCGGGTCCGCCACGTGCACCTGAAGGACACCGAGATCATCTCCGAAAAGCTCTACGAGTCGGGCATACTCGGAGAAACCCATGCAACGAGTTTCGGGTATGGAGAAGGTTGGTGGCGGTACACCATTCCAGGAGAAGGGGAAGTGGACTGGAATCAGATCGTCCGGCGGCTGGAAGAGGTCGGCTATGATGGCGTCCTGAGCATCGAACTGGAAGATCACCATTTCTCCGCTACCGCTGAACTGCAGCAGGAAGGTATCCTGTGATCGCGGGAGTACATAGAACAGTTTCTAAAGGGGAATTGAACTCAACATGCCAGGATTCGCCATGGTTGGCCTCGGCATGGGCCGCAATCGTGCCGGAATGATCAAAGAGACCGCCGGCGCTGAACTGAAGATTGTTATTGACCTGAACGAGGCGCTTGCGGCCGAGGCGGCAGAGGAGCTGGGGTGCGATTGGAGCAGCAATCTCGACGACGCCCTGGGCCGCCCGGATGTGGACGCGGTGATGATCGTGACGCCAAGCGGAACCCACGCCGAGCTGGGGATCAAAGTGGTGGAGGCGGGCAAACACCTGATTGTCACCAAACCGATGGACGTGTCGGTGGAGGCATGCGATCGCCTGATCGCCGCCGGGGAGACGGCAGGTGTCAAGATCGGGGTCGATTATCAGAGTCGTTATGTGGATGAAAACGTGCGCGTCGCCAGCGCCTTGAAGGACGGGTGTTTGGGCAAGCCAATCTTGGGAGAGGTGCGCTTCAAATGGTTTCGCTCGGACGAATATTTCGCGCACGGGGGAGGCTGGCGCGGCACCTGGAGGATGGATGGAGGTGGCTCGCTGGCGAACCAGGGAGCTCATCTGGTTGATATCCTGCTGTGGTTTATGGGTGATCCGGAACGGGTTTACGGCGAGACGGCGATCATGAATCACGAGATCGAAACCGAAGATGTCGGGCTGGCCATCGTCAACTTTACCAGCGGCGCCAAGGGGACGGTTATGGGAACGACGACCTTCCCAACAGACGCCTATTTCAGCGCGGAGGTCCACGGCACCGCCGGCGCCATTTTGATCGACGACGTACTCACAGGCAAGATGCAGATCATCGGTGACGGCCTGGAGCGGCGTCTGAATGGATACGAGAACAGGTTGCAGAATGTGATCGAGGATATGGTCGCGGCGCTGGAGACCGACCGGGAGATGCGAGTCAATGGGCGGGAAGGTCGTCGAACCGTCGCCCTGCTTGAGGCGATCTACGCCTCTGCCCGCACCGGCGAACAGGTCGCTTGCACATAAACGAATCGCGGGAGAGAACCAGATGATAATCGGAGTGCCTAGAGAAATTAAAGAAGATGAAAAGCGCGTAGGGCTGCTGCCGTTCGGAGTGCGCGCGCTTGTGGAGGCGGGCCACGACGTCTATTTCGAGCAGGAAGCGGGCATCGGCGCCGGGGTAACCGACGAAGCTTACATGGAAGAAGGGGCGATTGTCGTCGACACCGTGGATGAGGTATTTGCCCAGGCAGATCTGATCCTAAAGGTCAAAGAGCCCTTAGACTCCGAATTCCTGCTGATCCGCGAAGGACAGGTCGTTTTCACGTTCTTCCATTTTGCGGCGAGCCTAGAATTGACCAACCGATTCGCCGAAACCGGAGCAATCGCCATCGCCTATGAGACCGTCGAAGCCGCCGACGGCTCGCGGCCGCTGTTGATTCCCATGAGTGAGATCGCCGGTCGCATGGCCGTTCAGGAAGGGGCGAAATACCTCGAGGCTCCGCAGGGCGGAAGGGGAGTGCTCCTCGGCGGTTTGCCCGGGGTTGCCCCCGCGGATGTTTTGATCCTCGGAGGGGGGGTGGTAGGTCAAAGCGCAGCACGCACTGCCGCAGGTATTGGCGCTACGGTTTTCGTGCTCGATATCGACAACACCCAGTTGCGGCATCTTTCACAGGTGATGCCACCCAACGTAACCGCCCTCGTGTCCAACAGCTACAATCTCGAGAAGCTGGTGCCTTCAGCAGACCTCCTCATTGGTGCTGTCCTGCTGCCCGGAGCCAAGTCTCCAACATTGGTAACCAAAGAGATGTTGCACTGGATGAAACGGGGGTCGGTGATCATAGATGTGGCAGTCGATCAGGGGGGATGCGTCGAAACCATGCACCCCACCACTCATCGCGATCCGACCTATGTCGTGGATGGCGTGGTACACTGCGGTGTGGCGAATCTCCCGGGCGCCGTTCCTCGCACCGCCACCATGGCACTGTCTAACGCCACCTTTCCGTATGTTCTGGAGATCGCGAACCGAGGCTGGGAAGAGGCCTGCCGCATCGACCAGGGTCTGGCGCATGGTCTAAACATGATCCGCGGAAAGATTACGCACCGCGGAGTAGCAGAGACCGTCGGCGTCGATTTCCATCCGCTGCCGTTCGACGTCAAGCAGTAGACCTCAGGTCGCACCTCGGGTTTATTGACGATGTTCCTAGCGCCCTGTACCTTCTCCCACTTTGTTTCAAAGTTTGGGGGCCCGTAGCTCAGTTGGTAGAGCAGCGGACTTTTAATCCGTTGGTCGTGGGTTCGATTCCCACCGGGCTCACCAATTCGCCTCTTCCTACCGATGCAAACGATAGCTGACGAATTCGTCAGGAATGGGTTCTGCGTTGCCCGAGGTCTATTCGCGGGCAGCGAACTTGACCAAATGGAGGCAGAGTTCGATCGAATCGCCGAACAGATCCGAGCGGCAGGCGAGTCAGCGGACGCGACCTGGCGGGGAGCCAACATCGAGAAGATCAAATCGAAGGATGACCAGATCATTCACACCCACAACGTCCATCGTTACTCTTCCGCTTGGCTGCAGGCGATCCAGAACCCCCGCTTTCTCGACGCGGTGGGAGAGATCCTTGGGCCGGACATCGTGCTCAATCATACCAAGCTGTTCCTGAAACCTCCCGAGAAGGGATCGCCCTTCCCGATGCATCAGGATTGGACCTATTTCCCCACCATCAAAGACAGCATGATGGCGGCGATTATACATCTCACCGAAGCCACCGATGAAATGGGATGTGTGCGGGTTTATCCACGTTCTCACGAGCTTGGTCGTGTACTGGGTACGGGGGGGCAGACAGACACGGCGCAGGAGACCCTACGAAAGTTTCCCATCGAGGGCGCGACGGTGCTGGAAGCCGAGCGCGGCGATGTTGTCTTCTTCTCCTACTTCACGCTGCACGGCTCGATGCCGAATCGTTCCAGCAAAAGCCGTAAGACCGTGTTGGTGCAGATGTATTCGGGAGATGACCGCATGGAAGAGGGCAACGGTCATCCGGACGAGCGTTTGACCTTACGAGGCTGGAACCATCACATGACCCGAAGCCGGGCGACGAAAAACAATACGCTCGTTGGCTAAACGATACCGCATTGGCGGTATCGTCCTTCCGTCACATCAAGTTGGGCTCCGCATCAAACAGCAGCTTCAAACGCTAAACGCCGTTGTATCGAGCTCCATCCTTCAATAAAGGGGCCGATGGGCATTTTGCTGGCGGAGTGCCGGCGCCCGAAGTAGTCGTAGTTTAGCACCTCGTCCACGGCGACGGATTCGAAATTCGCTCCACTCCAGGACACTCCGCTGGCGTCGTCATCGAAGGTTACGTCCAGTTCCAAGATGGAGCTCCCCCGATCTAAGCCCGTTTGTTTCCAGGATTCAAAATCGAACTCATCCCCTATCCCGGAAAAAACGTTCTGATCCGAGTCGTTCTCGATATCGAAATATTCCAAGGGCACCTTGCACCCTACTACGACGTTGTTGACCACCCGATTATTCTTGCAGAATCCCACACGGTCTCGGTCCTTGTTTTTCAGCATGCGAATGCCGGCCAGGCTGCAGTCGGCCACGAGGTTGTGGGCGATCACCAGCTGGTCGCAGTCATGTTGATAGAGACCACTGCCGCGCACTCTGTAAACCACATTGTGGTCCACCATGTTGAGGGCGTTTGAGGCCTCGAAGAATACGGCGCCGGTAAACGCCGAGACATCGTGGATCAGGTTACGGCACACCCGCGTGTTCCGGTTCATGAAGTCTATCCAGATGGCGGACCCGGCGTAGCAGTCGTGGAGATGGTTGCTCTGCACCAGGGTGTCGATCGTGTAGAGGATCTTGATGCCGGCGACCTCCCAATATGGCTCTGCCTCCTGCCATCCACAGTCGTGGATGTGGTTGTTGGCGATGAGTCCCCGCGCCACAACGGTCCCTTGGATCCCGCCGGTGCCGCAGTCGTGGACGTGGTTTCCGCGCACGATGTGGTCGCCTGTGCGTTGCTCCAATTCTTCCCGCGGGTCGCTCTCGCTTCCCTCGTCGATCCAAGCGCCGATCTCGATTCCGACGGCGTTGACATGGCGAACGGTGTTGTTTTCGACAATCCAGTGATGGCCACTCCAGGTGTTGACGGCGCCGTTGCCCGAGCGCACAAAACCGTTGCCGGCGTGCTCGAAGATCAAACCCTTGATCTTGATGAACCCGAGACCGGTTTCCGGCGGATTGAAGAGATGCTGGCGAGTCGTGGCTTCGAAGGTGATACCATCGGGCTCTTGCCGATCGAACGGGTTCACGTGGAGGCGATAGTTTTCGGCATCGATCCAGAACGAGCCGGGAACCCGGGGCACGTCTTCGTAGGTGGCCAGGTGGGTCAGTCGCCGGCCGTCCTGGAAGACCATGGCTCGTCGCAGGATGTGAGGAATCTTTCCGCGGACATGCCTTGCCCACCGCATGATGTCGAACTCTTCGTCGGTGGTGTTTTCCAGCGCAAACGGATGTCTCGCGACGAAGAACTCGTCGGGGAGATCGGTCATCCAGACGTTCACCGAAACCTTGTCTGGTCCGGTCAGCTGCCAGGGACCGTTCAGGATCTGGGATCCGCTGATGACAGCATCAGCTCCCGGCGCCGCCGCGAAGCAGATCATACTCTCGGGGCCGGAGCCGCCGCGGGGGGGTGACACACATTCGCGGTAGATCCCAGATTTGATCAGCACTCGCTGGGCTGGGATGACGGTTTCCGCGGCACGCTGGATGGTCTTGAAAGGCGCATCTTCCGTGCCGGGATTGGTATCGGCGGCATTCGCATGCTGCTGATCTACGTAAAGGTCCCTTCCGTAGTTGGTCTCGTCTTCCCAAAGGTCGAACTCCCTGCCGTCCGGGAGTGGCGATAGGGGGGGCAACCGGGGAAACCCGTTTGACTTTGGCATCCGTGAAATGATTAATTTAAAGGGCAGTGGAAGAATTTAAACTCGAGCTCACCTGCGGAGGTCATATCGATAATGTCGATCACATTCTTACAAAACGCCAGAATTCGTTTGTTCGCGTGGGTGGGTGTGTGTCTACTGGGATTAGACGCGATTGAGGGCGCGGCTCAAACCCTGCCGTCGGAGCAGCACCCAAGCCTGCTCTTCGATGCCAGCCATGTCGAAGTCATGAAAGAGCGGATTCAACGGGAGCCGTATTCGAGTTGGTGGCAAACGGTGCTTTCGCGGGCGCAATCGGCGCCCTCCAGTTTCACCGAGGAACGCACCAAAGCGCGAATGGCAAAGAGCCTGGCTTTCGCCTACCTGATGACAGACGACGAAAGCTTCGCGCAACAGGCCGTCGACGCATTGAAGCAGATGAAGTTTCCGCCCCGTGATGGAGATCTGGGGGAGCCCCATAACGAAGGAGAGGTGGTCGCGATTTACGCCGTTGCGTATGACATGATTCACAATTTTGTGGCCTCCGATCCCGAGTCTCTGTCCGAGATTCGCCAGATCCTCGCGGAGGAAGCGGAACGATTGCGCAAGGGGATTGTGATTCAGGAGATCAATGTCGGCATCACGACCATCAAACTACGGTTGCATGAAACCCCCGATCCCCGCGACCTGGATGCGTTGCATCTGGACAACTGGCACGTGCGTGCCTACGGGGGGCTGGGCCTGGCCGCGCTGGTTTTGAGCGACCATCCCGGCATCGACGATCGCACTCCCCAGAGCTGGGCGAATCGCGCTTTCGACCTGGTGACTCGTTCCATGGCTCACCAGATCGATGAGGTAGATGGAGGTTATGCCGAAGGCCCGTTCTACAGCCGCTATGCCGCGGATGTCTACTTACCGTATTTTTTTGCCTTGAAAAACGTTATGGGTATCGACCTCTTCGCCGACCCTCAAATCGCCAAGATGCACGACTGGTCGGTCAATCTCCGGCTCCCGGACGGACGCCGGCCCAACATAGAGGATGGACACCTGGATGACTTCTATGGCCACTATCTGGCCGCCGTGGATGCCGACGGCCCAGTCCATCTGTGGGACTGGCTCAACAACGGCAAGGGGCTCTACGTCCGGGAATTCTCGGAGATGGACGCCATCGCTCTCTACGACGATTCGGTGGTTCCAATGGAACCGGACCGCGGGCCGTCCATCTTCATGCCCGGCGCCGGAGATGCGGTGTTTCGCAGTAGTTGGGGAGCGGACGCCACCTATATGCTGCTGCGGGGAGAGCATGGTAGGGCGCGGGCGCAGGGGTTGGGCCATGAACATCCTGACGAGACCAGTTTCATCATCTATGCGGCGGGGGAGATGCTGGCGTTGGATGCGGGATACATCAACTTCACCAACCACAGCAAGGTGAATTCGGGGCGCAATCACAATGTCGTGCTGGTGGATGGGGAAGGGCCGCCGAATCTCATCGTAGCGAACGAGTCGATCGACGGAGGCAACGACGCGTTTATCGAAAACGTATTTGTCAGCCCCTTTATGGATTACGCCGAGGTGCGCGCAGGGTACGCCGACGCAGATGTCCGCCGCAGCGTTATGTTGCGGACCACAGCTATTTCGTTGTCGCCGATGAGCTGAGGGATGATCTCTCCCATACCTACCAGTGGCGGCTCCACGGTCACGGCGGCGGCACCAGCGGGGGATCCTATGCCCGAACGGGAAACCTTGCGCGTTGGAGCCGACCCAAAGCGGAACTGCTGGCGTTCGTGGATGATGCGGAGGAGGTCGTTTTTTCGGAGCGCGACACGATTCACTCATTCGACTTCCTGCAGGAACCGACGCACACGATGCTGCTAGCGGAAAAAACCGGCGCCAGCGTCAATTTCCTCAGCGTGCTCTATCCCCGTGCTGTCGAACAGGCCGAACCAAACATATCCGGGGTAGAGGGTGCGACGGGGCAGGTAGTGCAGATCGCCCACGGCGACCATCGGGATTTCGCCTGGTTGGAAGGGCCCGGAGCGGCGGGGGTATCGTTTGTCTCACCGGTGGGCGATATCTCAAGTGACGGGCATGCCGGACTCGTGCGCTTCACGGACGGCATTCTCGCCGGGTACGCGTTGCGGAGCGGGCGCTCTCTGGAGGTAGGGGGTGAGGCGATCTTCGCGGTGACGGAACCGGTCGACGCCAGCATCGAGGTCGGCCCGACCCTGGTTGAGGGTTACGTGCGCGGACCAGAAGGCGGATATCGTATCAGTGTGCCGCTCAAGGGGTCGTTGGAATCGGCGACCTTCACCGGGACCCTCGACAGCAAATCACAAGATGGAGGATTCTTGACGCTTGACCTAGCGGGGGAGGGCACCTTGCGTGTTGCCGTGAACACCGCCACGGCCGTTGCAAGCGTCGACGAGGCTACACCCGCGGCGTTTATCTTGGCGCAGAACTATCCCAATCCGTTCAATGCCGCGACCATCATCGAATTCCAGATTCCGACGGATGGTGCCGTCCGTCTCGACGTCTACAACCTACAAGGCCAACGAGTCTCCCGGCTGTTGAACCACTATCTCGGTGCGGGGACCTACCGCGTAACTTGGAACGGATTGGATGCGTTGGGGGCACCGCTGGGTAGCGGGGTGTATTTTTACCGGATATCTGCCGGTAGTCAGGATATTACGCAACGGTTACTTCTGTTGAAGTAGGAAGGGCCTGCAGGGTTAGATTTCATTTGTAACCTGTTGTGGTAGAGTAAGTAATGGAATTCATATAGTTTCTAAGCACAGGGGAGATCACGTGCCTATTTTCGAATTCAGCTGTGATTCCTGCAAAACCGAGTTCGAGATCTTGGTTCAGGGCGAAGGAGAGGTTTCCTGCCCAGACTGTTCCAGCACGAGCCTCACGAAGCGGTATTCCACCTTTGCGACGAGCGGATCAGACGCAGTCTTGCGTCAGCAGGCTGGTCCGTGCGGCACGTGCGGCGATCCGCGGGGTCCGGGCTCTTGTGCGATGTAGGTTGCGGTGAAACCGGTCGTTACTTGAGCCGGTAGAGCCGGATCTCGCCCAGAGTGCCACTGGCTGCCCCCGGCCCGGCGCGGATCTCGATACGGTAGGTCGAGCCATCGGCGTCAGGGGTTCCATTGACGACAAACGGATCGGTCAGCAGCGATCCGGCCTCCTCCATGCCACCTTCCGCGAGGAGCTCACCTTTGTCCGTAACCTCCAGCGGACCGGAGCCGCCGGCGAGCCAAATCTCAAGAAAAAATCTGCGTTGGCCGACCCAGTCCATTCCCATTTCGAGCCCAAGTGAAGCGGCCAGGTCACCAGCCCCAATCTCGAAATCGACCGCATTGGTTTCGACATATGAGGCCAGATCTACGGCTGAAGAGATCACGATTCCCCGGTACTGTACCGAGCACTTTCCTCCTGAGCCGATCCTTGCGGTGGGTTTGAGCGGCGACAGACTGGCGACCAGTTCAATCCTGGAATCGGTGCCTTCACCCGAGTTGGCGCGGATCCCTTTCTTGAGCAGTAGCGCCTTCAGGCGTTCGACCTCCTCCTGGGTCAGCCTAAGTGAGTGTTCGCCGTCTTCTTCGCGAACCTCCTTGGAACCTGATTTTACGAGGGCTTGGGTGGGCTCAGAGCCTGACCCAACCCACATGCAGAGGGTAATGACCAACAGCTGAAGCATTGGTTTGGCTGGATACCTCTTCCTGGTTGGTTCGGTCATTGCTCCCGACTCAAAAAAAAGGAGCCGACCATGGGGTGGCGGCTCCTCGACCTATGGTCTCAGTCAAGCGACTTATTTACAACTCCTGTCCGGGCTTGGCGCCCGCGCCTGACAGGTATTCTGCAATTTCCGTGCGTCTCGAAGAAATAGCCCAATCGAGCGCTGTCTTACCACCTTTATCCTGGGCCGTAAGATCTGCGCCTGCCGCGACCATCGCTTTGACCGCATCGGCCAAACCGAAATGGATCGCCTGTATGAGCGGCGTAGCTCGATTGCCATGTCTGGTTTCGATCTCGGCGCCCGCCGCTATAAATTGCAGGGCGATCTCCTCGTAGCGCTCCGACAGGGCCTTGTAGAGCGGGGTGTATCCCGCCTCATTCTTGATATCCACGTCGGCTCCGGCCGCTATGAGTGCCTTCACAATGTCCAGTCTGCCCTTGTCCACGGCGGATTTTAACGCGTTTCCTCCCGTTTCCGACTGCGCGTTCAACTCGGCACCGGCGTCGATGAGCAGCTTCAATACTTCCTCGTTGGAATAGAAGGCCGCATCCATCAACACCGATATGTTCTTGCGTCGTTTCGTGTTTGGATCTGCCCCGGCTGCCAACAGCGTCTTGACGACATCCGCATGGTAGCGACGGGTTGCCCAGCCCAAGGCGGACATATAGTGTTCGTCCTGGTCGTTTACGTCGATGCCGGCGTCTATCAATGCCTTGACCTTGCCGAGGTCACCAGAGTAGGCGGCGTCTATAAATTCGTCGATCGCGTTTGGGGGAAGCCCTTTGCTGTAGTCGTGCGAACTCGTACCACAGGACGATAGGCCAAAAAGGGCCACTACCAGAGCCGGAATGGTCAATCTCAACAGCGTGCCTCCTTCATTCGCAGCCCGGAATTCCCGCAGCTGCCGAAACTATTAATCGTGCCACCAAAAGACTAAAAGAAAAGGCAAATGAGTCAGATTTACAAGGCATGTACGCAATTTTTGGGGTCGGGGCCGATGCCCAGTGTCGGTAGTGCCGAAGCGTAGCGATCGACCCGTGGTCACGGAATGCTCCCGACGGTCCGCGCCAGCAAATCCATCATGAAAAACACTAACAGCACGTAAGGGGTTAACCCCAGGAGGAACAGCAGCTGCCAGAGGCGCAGCCGCATCCGGGACGGGCCATTCTCTTCCATGCCGGCTCGGGGCGCAGTCACCCGCCGCCAGACATACAAATAGCCCACCGTGGCTCCGGCGCCGAGAATTAGATTTAAGATTTCACCAATCATCGGATAGCGGGCGAAGATACGGAGATCCTCTGTTTCCCGCTCACAGAATGGCGTATATTTTCAACGATCAATCGGAGCGTTCTCAGAATATAATGCTGTCCATAAACAAATCGCTGGTCGCCATATTGGCCGCAGCACTTGCCGGGCTCGCTTCTGGGCACCTGTGGATGCGAACGGGGTCACTCCTGTTTGCATTGGCCTCCGGAGTCGGCGTTTTCCTGTTTCTCATGTGGTTCCTAAATAGTCTCGGCGGCAAAAAGAAACAACAGACTCAGGTTTACGGCGAGGCGCGGGATCATGTCTCCGAAGATGAATTTACCCAGCTTGTCGAGGTGGGTGAGGTCACCAAAGAAAGGGTGCAAAAGAGAGTCCAGGAGCAACCTGAGCAGGTTGCCGAGTCATTGCGTTCGATGTTGAACAAGAAGAAGGATTGATGGACACGGCACGGCTGTCGCTCGAGAA
This sequence comes from Candidatus Latescibacterota bacterium, assembly GCA_965217095.1. Taxonomy (GTDB): domain Bacteria; phylum Latescibacterota; class UBA2968; order UBA8231; family UBA8231; genus CAYNZV01. The sequence continues at coordinate 1,285,120 of OZ244235.1, read as the reverse complement.
AGGGTATTAAGTGGCAGCGAAGAGGAAGGTGCTTTCCAAGCTGAAGTCCGCTGTCGCCAAGCGCGGACAGCTAAAGAAAAAAGCTGGAAAGAAGAAAGCCGCCAAGGCTTCGCAATCGTCTAGCCAGGCCAAGGACTCCGCTGGCGCGACCAGCCAAGACCAACCGGCTGCCCAGGTTGCGGCGGGACGCGGAGAAGAAGCTCCAACGGATCCCGAGCGCGAGTCTCAAGGGCAACAAGCGCTGCGGGAATTTACCCCAGACGAAGTCGAACACATCCTTGACCGGCATAGGCTCTGGGTGTCCTCGAAATCAGCTGAAGGGGAGCGTGCTAACCTGGGCAGCTGCAATCTGCGCGAGCAGTATCTGCAGGGTGCGGTTTTGAGGGGTTGCGACCTGCGCGAATCGAATCTGCAGAAAGCGGAGCTTCAGAACGTCGATCTCTTTCTGGCGGACCTGCGCTCCGCCGACCTGCTTGAGGCTTTGCTGGACAAGGCGAACCTGAAGAAGGTCAAAGGGAGCGGGGCAAACTTCGTCGGGGCCAAGATGCGGGAGGTGGTGTTAGAGGAAGCCGCGCTCGACCGCGCCGACTTCAGGAGATCCGACCTGTGCGAAGCCAATCTCCAAGGCGCGATACTTAAGAAAGCCAAGCTGCAGGACGCTAACCTCTTTATGTGCGATCTGCAGAACGCCGATCTTCAAGGAGCCGACCTGGAGGGCGCGGACCTCAAAGGAGCCAACCTCTGCGAAGCCAACCTGGAGGGCGCTAACCTGCGCCGAGCAAAAATGCAGGGGTGCGAGCTCTTCGAAACCATTCTTCGTGGCGCCGATTTGCGGGACGTTGAGGGGCTGGCTAAGGACGATCTCGAAGACGCGTTGGTAGACGACACAACGATGGGTCTGGAAGCAACAGAGTAGATGTGAGAGTGCTCGGCGTGGGCACGAAGCGCATGGCTCTGATCGTTTGGGCGCTGAGCGCTAACCCCCTTTTCCCCACTGAACTGACCGATCTGATCGCGCTGACCCTTCCCGAGGCGATCGAACGTGCGCTTCAACGCAATGAAGAAGTGCGTATGGCCCAGGAGGACGTGGGCAAGTCGAAAGCTGCGTACGGCCAGGTGCGGGCTGGGGGTCTGCCACGCGTGGATCTGTCCTTAGGCTACAGTCGCTCATGGCTCCTACCGACGGTTGTATTCGATACCCCAACCGGCCGCCAACGTTTCAACATCGGTACGGATAACAGCCTTACCGGGAATCTGGTCCTTTCGCAAGCCTTGTACAGCGGTGGCAGGATCAGAGCATCCAGGTCTTCAGCGCGAAGCCTCACCAGGTATTCCGTGGCCGCGGAACGTGGCATCCGGCAACAGATCCGGGCTATGGTCGAGGAGGGCTTCTACTCGGTGATGCGTGCCATCGAGCTCGACAAGGTGAGCGCTTCGGCGCTGATCCGCGCGCGCTCAAACTTGCGCCAGGTGACGGCGTTAAGACGTGCTGGACGCGCTCTGGAATACGATCTTGTTCGAGCTCGTGTGCAGGTCAACGTGTTGCAGAGTGACTCCATCGAGGTGCGAAACGGATTGGACATGTCCCGGGCCGATTTCAAGCGGCTTGTAGGGATCGATCCGGATAGAAAACTGGCGCTGGTGGGAGGGTTCGATCGCCAGGCGGCTGTTCCCACGGACAGCCTGGGCAGGCTTGTCAGTCTGGCTCTGCAACAGCGCCCGGAGATGCAACAGCTGGGAGCCCTGGTACAGGCTAGACGCCGGGATGTGGATGTCGAGCGGGCGGGATTAAAACCCGAGATTTTTTTGGTAGCTAACGGACAGATGCAGCTACAAACCGATAATTTAGACGTTGCTGGCGAGGAATGGCGCAGGAGCTTGAGTACGGGTCTGTCGTTGAGGTTCCCGATTTTCGATGGGCTGCTGACGCGATCGAAAATAGAAGAGGCGAACATCGAACTTCGTAAGTCGGAGTTGGAAAAGCAGCGTGTGGCGAAGATTATTGGTCTGGAGGTGAAAACGGGCCTGGCTCGATCTACGGGCATCAGAATCGCGACTGGCAAGCCAACAAGGGGTTCTCGGGCTGGCCGAGACCGGACTATCGATGGCGCAGTCGAGGTATTTCAACGGGCTGGGGACCCAGTTGGAGCTCTTGGATGCCCAATTGGTGATCCGGCAGGCGGAGGCGGACCTGGCCGACGTAGCTCACGATAGGGCGGTAGCTTTAGTCAGGCTCGAGCAGGCAACCGGCATGCTCTCGGGGCAATAGCCATGACACCAGGCAGAAAGCTATCAACTGATAGGGACCCGGTGGCAACGGCGGATCAGAGCAAACACATTCTTGGGATAGACATCGGGGGCACGGGTATCAAAGGCGCTCCGGTCGACGTGGAGGTTGGCGTGTTGGCGGCCGAGCGATACAGAGTTCTGACGCCGCACCCGGCAACGCCCAAAGCGGTTTCGGCGAGCGTGAGGGAGGTCGTCAGCCATTTCGGCTGGAAAGGTCCTATCGGTTGCGGATTCCCCGCAGCCATCAGATCTGGGCATGTCAAGATCGCCTCGAACATCTCAAAGAAGTGGATAGGACGAAATGTTGAGCAGCTGTTTGGGGAGGCGACCGGACGAAGGGTCACCGTGCTCAATGATGCTGACGCCGCAGGGGTGGCTGAGATGCGCTTCGGCGCTGGGCGCGGTGAAAAGGGGGTAGTTCTGGTCGCCACCCTCGGAACTGGCATTGGGACGGCTTTGTTCATTGACGGCCATCTGGTGCCTAATACCGAATTGGGACATATTGAAATCGATGGTCGCGATGCGGAGTCGTGGACCGCGGCCAGCGTGCGCGAGAGAAAGAAGCTCCCGTGGAAAACGTGGGCGCGGAGGCTGGACAAATACTTTAGGAGGATTCAATTCTATGTCTGGCCGGACTTGATTATCGTGGGGGGAGGAGTAAGCAAGAAACACGAAAAGTTCCTTCCGTATTTGGAGGTGGATACCAGGGTCGTTCCCGCTCACATGCGGAATCAGGCTGGTATAATTGGGGCGGCAGCAGCCACTCGGGCGCCTTCGTAAGAGGATAGCTCAGGGGCTCAAAGTCAAGGTGTCGCCGTCCGAGGGGACATCCATGTGGTGACACAAAAAAACAGTGGAGATTTGGCTACAAGATGATCAGAGGTGACAAAGAACTACTGGTTGTTGGGGACCGCGTCCTGATCCGACTGGACAGCTCGGAGGAACGCACTGAAGTCGGGCTCTATCTACCGCCAACAGCGTTAGAAAAAGAGACGGTGCAGAGTGGCTTCGTCGAGGAGATAGGCCCTGGAATCCCGTTGCCGCCCAAATCCGCAGAGGATGAATCGCCTTGGAAGGCTGGTAGCGAAGAACATATGCGTTATATCCCTCTGCAAGTCCAGAAAAGTGATCACGCCATTTTTCTGCGTAAGGATGCCATCGAAGTAAAATTCGAAAACGAGAAGTATGTAGTCGTGCCCCACAACGCAATACTTGCTATCGTGCGCACAATTTGAGATCAGCTATAGGTGATACGAAAAACCCCCGCAGGGCTTTTGCCTTGTGGGGGTTATCTATTGTGAATGGGACCTCTTCCAGACGAAATCGGATGAGCGAAACCTCTCAAGAATAACGAGGTTGAAAAATCCGCCGCCGCTCGATCTGTGCGGCTGGTTTATCGACCTACGTTCCGGCCTTGAAGGCTACACTGACTCCTGTATCGGCTCCGCTCCCCACGGTCACTTCCTGCGACTGTAGCCCCAGCGTTTCGTGCCAGAACTGAACCGTGTACGTCCCCGGCGGGATACCGGATATCTGGAATGAACCCTCCTGATCGGATATGGCGTGATAGGGGTGATCGGTCACGACGATCCACGCCTGCATCCAGCCGTGAAGATCGCACTTCATCGGTATGATCTCCGGAATTAGCAGATCGTTCTTTCGGGTAATCATCCTCTTCTTGATACCGGGCTGCAGTCGATTGAAGGACGGATTCTCCACGCTGAGCGTATGGAGATTGTGAGCGATGCCATCCTCATTCATGATGTTCATTCTCGAACCGGCAGGGACGACCTGAATATGCGGAATGAACTGACATCCCTTTTGGACGACAGAGGGCCGCTCCTTGGGAATTGTGACTTCACCCTTCGCTCCGAGCACCTGCACGAAGACATTTTGGATACCACCAGTGGCCGAGACGACAAGGTCTTCAGAGAATTTCTCGTGCACGCCGCAGACGTTCACGTCTTTACTGACGGGCAGCTTTTTCGCTGCCGGCGCCTCGCCATCGTACTTGACCGCGCCGCTGATTGACCCTCCAGCGCCGGATGCCTGCCCTCGGGCCATGCCGGACAGGGCCAATGTCAATGCAATCATCGTCACAGCCGTGAGGGGATGTCTGTTCAGTTTCATCGCGGGTCCTTTGCAGGTTTGTGAGTGTTGCGCATGGATAAATCGTCGAAATTCCGTTGCACTATGGAGAAATAGACTGTTTCTCAACGGTCGGCGCCGATGATTGATGAGGAGTTCCGGTCAGGTCTGGAAGGAGCGCGAATATCAGTAGGGTACAGATCACCATTGGAGTCAGAGCAATCAAACCCAGCGTACGTTTCTCGAATTTCAGGTGCATAAAATACATACCAACAAGCGCGGCCTTAGCTACAGCCAGGATAACCAGCCCGAATGCTATGATCAGTTTGGCTATCGGCACATATATGATACCGATCTCAACAACCGTGAGCACTGCCAACATATAGAACACACCCATGTAGTTCGGTTCGTCGTGAATATCTGTCATTGTCTTTCTCTCCTCATTATGAGAGTATGACCAGATCCCAAATTCTGAAAGCTACATTCTATGGTCATTGTCCCGCTCCACATTATAGCAGGTAGACAAAGGTAAACACCATGATCCATACAAGGTCTACGAAATGCCAGTATAACCCGAGGATCTCAACGTGGTCATAATTCTTGGCCGAATATTTGCCGCGCATTCCCCGTATCATTATACATATAAGATATATGACGCCCCCGGTAACGTGGGCCCCATGAAAACCTGTAATGGCAAAGAAGGTAGTGCCAAAGAGATAACTCCCATAAGGATTAGTACTAAAACCAAGACCCCCATTGATCAGGACTGTCCATTCGTATGCTTGGCAGCCCAGGAAAATCAGACCACCCAGAATGGTCAACAGTAAATAGTTCCGCATTCCCTTTGAGTTGCCATGCTTTATTGCCGACAAGGCCTTCACCATGGTTACACTGCTGCAGATCAGCAGAAAGGTCATGAAGGCCGTGAGGGGTATGCCGAGCACCTCCGACGGGATAGGCCAGTCGGTGCTTCCAGCTCGGAGGGCACCATAACCAGCAAGCAGGGCTCCAAACGACATCGCATCTCCTGCGAGGAATATCCACATTCCGAGCTTGCCCCAGCTCTCAGGGGTAAGTGGAGATTCCGCAGGATCGACAGTTGCTGCCATAGTAGTAGCTTGAGTCAACGTTGCTCTCCTTCCACGTTGGAGTTAGCTGTTACATAGGTATGTTGTTTCTGGCGTGAAGGTGAATGCCGGCGTAGGTAGAAGAACAATCCACCACCGATCGAGCCAACAAGGGCAAAGGGCATCAATAGAAGAAATAGAATGCTTGTATTGAACCCCCGACCCACGTCCGAGCCCTTCAAGGCCTCAACACACAGCGGACACGCCTGCACAGTAACGGGGATTAGCAGGACCATGAGTGTGATCCCAACAAAAATTGTCAAATATCTATTTGGCATTAGCCTTCGTTTCTGCCTCAATTCAGATAAACAAGCGCATAAAGAACGGGCCAGAGAACTGTTACAAAGCCCCAGTAGATTCCGCAGAGGTCCAAGGCAACATGCTTCTTTGCTGAGAACCGATTGTTTCTCGCCATTGTTAGAACCACAACCAACCAGCACAATGCGCCAAACACATGAAGACCATGGCAGCCAATCAATGTATAAAAAGTGGCTCCGTAAACACTTGATGACAGGGTGAGACCAAATCCCAGAAGCCTAATCCACTCGTACCCCTGCACGGCAAGAAAAATCATTCCAAGAATCGCTGTTATGCTCAATCCTTGTAGGAGCCTGCTCCTATTTCCACCGACCGCCGCCCTCCAAGCTAGATACATGGTGCAGGCGCTGAGAAGTAAGATAGCGGTGTTGACGCCGGTTACTTCAACAGGTAGACGAGGCTGAAGGGGTGGCGGCCACATCGAGCTTCCGAAACGGAATACGATAAAGGCACCGATCAGCCCGGCAAAAAACATCACTTCTGCCCCTACGAACAACAGCATGCCGATGTAGACATTCCCTACGGGTTGCTCATCTTCACCATCACGATTATTGTCATCGCCACGGTTGTTATCGCCGGGATCTGGAGGGAATATGGGTGGCAACCCATCTCCAATATCCCTGGCTCCGGTAGGTTCCCTTACGCTATGGTCAATATCTAAGGTTCCTGTTGACATCTTTACTCTTCTACATCTATATGGCTAATTCCAACTTTAATTCCGAACAATTACGGTGATTACCGTGAATACAATGAGAAAAATCACTACTGCTAGCAGGATCAATCTTACACGTTGGTTTCGTTGCTCTATATCCTGATTCCCCACTTTCTTCTCCTGCAACACCGCGGCGATTCATGCAGCTAGTTTCTCTCCCTCAACCATCCCGAAGCGAAGCGCCGGAAGGCGGTGCTGTCTGCTAAAAGGGCAGCTTGGGGGTATCCATTTAACCGGAGTGCGTCGCGACCCCCATCAGTGTTCGGCCGCCGACCGCCACGGCCGGTTTGCCCCTGGGCGTTCCAGGCTCGTGGGATGCCCTCGCCGTTTGGGCGGCTCGGGGGGCAGCTTCCTCGGCCGTCGGCTGGCAATGAGATCCTGGAAACGCATCGGCTCGTGGGCCACGGCCAGCTCGAGCACGCGATAAAACACCATGCCGCGGCTGCGGGAGCGGCGGCGATTGAAGCGGAACACGAACTCGTTGAGGTAGTGGCTCATGTGGGTACTGTCGGCGGCCCCTTGATGCGTTCCCAGCAGCCACCGCTTGGCCAGTGAGACAACGCGGTGCACGGCGGGCAACAGCTTGTTGGGATCATCGCCCCGAGCGCGGGCCGCGCCCTGGCTGCGCCGATCGTGCTCGTAGCCGAGCTGAGCCAGTCCCTGATAAGCGGGCCACCCGTCGGTGATGATCGTCGAGCCCGGCTCGACGTGATCCATCACGAACGCGTGCAAGGTCTCGGCAGAGGCATCGGCCAGTGGCGACATGCGGCACCGCCCCAATCCTCTCGGCTCATGAACCTCAACTGCGATACCGGTCAGCACCTTCTTGCCCCTAGCGCGGCCACCGGCCAGCCCAGGCTCGGCGCCGCCGATGTAGGTCTCGTCCACCTGTACCGTCCCGCTCAGCAGATCCCGACCGGGACGTACCAACACCGACCGCAGGCGGTGCAGCATGGCCCAGGCAGTCTGGTAGGAGCTGATCTCCAGTACTCGCTTCAAGCTCAACGCCGAGATCCCGTCTTTACCGGTGGCGAACAGCCAGCAGGCGGTGTACCATATCGTCAAGGGTGTCCGCGTCCGATCGAAGATCGTACCGGCCGTCACCGAACTGCGTGTCGAACACGCCGGACACATGAAGCGGCCATCGCCCAAGCGCCAACCGCCTTCGTGGCCGCAACTCGGACAGACGAAGCCGTCGGGCCACCGCAGCCATTCGAGGTAGTCCAGGCAGTCCGCATCGGTTCGAAACCAGGCTTGAAACTCGCCAACCGAGCCCGGGTAGTGCTTGCCAGCGCGAGGATACGCCATGCACTGAACATATGGTAACTCCGGTTAAATGGATACCCGCAAAGGGCAGCTTATCGAATGACATCATTCCAAGCTGGAGCGGTATATACAAGTATGAGGCCAATAACAGACGCCGTGCGGCTACCGTAGAACGGAAAATCGCGAAACGAACCCCATACCCCAGGAACACGATTCCCACCACGAAAGCGGTAAAGAAATAGATCGAACCCGCAAGACCCATAAGTGTCGGTATCAAACCGATAGCAAGAAGTGCCAGACAGTTGGTCACAACTTGGTGCCCTGTACTCCTTCCGTCGGGGTGAATAACCGGAAGCAACTTCAAGCCTGCCCGCTCGTAGTCGATACGATACAGTCACCCAATAGCTAACGAATGAGGTATCTGCCAGAAGAACATGATGGCAAAGAGCACCCAAGCTCCAAGGCCCAAAGAGCCTTGCGCCGCCACCCAACCGCCCACCGGAGGCAGTGCGCCCGGAATTGCTCCTACGACAGTACAGAATGCAGTTTTGCGCTTCAACGGCGTGTAGAGAAATATGTAGCTACTCACAGTCATTGCCGCAAAAAGACTGCTGAGTGCATTTACTGCGAACAATAGATAGATCACTCCACCGAGAGAAATCGCTACGGCAAAAATCAGTGCTCCATCGGGCTGAAGCCGTCCATCAGGCAAGGGCCGAAGTCTTGTGCGCTTCATCTTTGCATCCAAATCGCGCTCGATATATTGATTCAACGCGATAGATCCACCTGCTGCCAGTGCCGTTCCGATAAGCGTATTTACCAAACGAATCCAATCAAATCTTCCCGTGGAGCCAAGATAGTAGCCGGCAAGCGCGGAAATCAGCACCATCAGTACCAATCGCGGCTTCGTAAGCGCAAGGAAGTCAGCCACCTGTCTGCGGCTAGATGCAAATTCGGTATCCATCGTTTGAACCCTAAGTGTCATGCAATTGCCGTCTCTCCGACCCGCTAGTCGCCACTAGCACCCGCTGTTGCAGGTTCGAGCTGTTTGTCCTGCGGCAGCCAGTCCTCTGCGACTTCTGGAGAACTGTATTCGTATGGACCGCGATAGACTGATGGAATTGTCTCGCCCCAATTGCCATGCGGCGGTGGCGACGGAGCACCCCACTCGAGGGTATTCGCCAACCATGGATTACGCTCTGCTTTCTTTCCTCGATACAGACTCCGGCAGAAATTGTAAATGAATACAAGCTGTGCAGCACCAAGACAGAATGCACTCACAGTGATAAAGACATTCATCGGCTGCATCGGCTGCAGGAACTCATACTGCATCGGATTATAGATTCGCCGCATGTGACCACCCACTCCGATAAGGTGCATCGGGATGAATGTACAGTTGAAGGTTATGAAAGTTAGCCAGAAGTGAATCTTCCCGAGAGTCTCATTCATCATGCGACCGAACATCTTCGGGAACCAGAAGTAAATACCGGCAAACATGCCGAAGATGCTTCCGCCGAAAACAACGTAATGGATATGCGCCACGATGTAGTAGGTGTCGTGGATAAACATGTCCACCGGCGTAATCGCCATGTGAACACCGCTTAATCCTCCAATCACGAACATCGCCACAAACGCCAGCGCGTTTAACATCGGCGTTGTGAAGCGGATTGAACCACCCCATATAGTGCCAAGCCAGTTGAACGTTTTGATCGCCGACGGCACCGCGATCACCATGGTAGACAGCATGAAGGCCATGCCAAGCGCAGGATTCATTCCACTCATGAACATATGGTGACCCCAGACAACCCATGAGAGGAAAGCGAGAGCAAGCATGGCAAATACCATCGCGACATAACCGAAAACTGGCTTGCGAGAAAAAACGGATAATACATCTGACGTAATCCCCATCGCCGGGACGATAAGAACGTACACCTCCGGATGGCCGAAGAACCAGAAGAGATGCTGCCAGAGGAGCGGCTCACCACCGCCTGCCGGAGAGAAGAAGCTTGTCCCTCCCATGCGGTCGAACAGGAGCAGCGCCAGGGCTGAAGTCAACACTGGTAGTGCCAACAGAAGAAGAATTGCCACGATGAAAAGCGACCAGATGATGAGCGGCATGCGCATCCACGTCATCCCCGGTGCACGCATGTTGATGGTCGTGGTGATGTAGTTTATCGCTCCCATCATGGACGAAATGGCGAGGATAATGATGCTGATGCACCACAGATTCTGTCCCCAATCCACACCCGTCCAGGTAGCCTTGGAGGACAGCGGTGCATAGGCGGTCCACCCGGTGGAGGCATGTCCGCCGGAGACGAAGAAGCCTGCCAACATTACAAGTCCCGATACTGCACCGACCCAGAACGAAAGCATGTTGAGCTTCGGGAAAGCCATGTCCCGAGCGCCAAGCATGAGCGGGATGAGGAAATTGCCAAAACATCCCACCAGTATGGGCATAATTACAAAGAAGATCATTATCGTGGCATGCATGGTGAAGACCATGTTGTAGAACGCGGCGGTCATAACCCCGTACGGCATGGTTTCAACAAGCCAATTCTCCGTACCTTCCTCATCCCATTGCTCCCAGACACTGTCCATGGCAGTTTGCGGTTCAGCCGTTTCCAGGAACTCCTGTGATACTCCAATCAGGGGTAGCGGTTGTTCGGGATAGCCCAACTGCCAGCGTATCATGAGCGCTAGGCCGCCTCCCAGAAGCATCATAAACAAACCCAAGAACAGAAATTGCTTTCCTATCATCTTGTGATCGGTCGAGAATATGTATGTCCGCACGAACCCGAGGTCCTCATGGGCATGTGCGTCATGTGTGTCTGTTATAGCTGTAGATTCAGCCACGGCTCACCCCTCTGTTTTAAGTTGGATTCTGTTGCCGGTTAACAAGAAATTTCATTTTTAACCTAGGTTGTGAAGGATTAATTGATCTCTAAGGATTTCGATCCCTGTTCTGACTCCGACTCCATCGCCGACTCCATCCCCGGCCAATTTTCCTGCACCCAAGCTTCATATTCTTCATCAGAATGCACAATCAGATAACCGAGCATCCCCGAGTGCCCGAATCCACACAACTCAGCACAGGGTATCTCATATCTCCCCGTCTTGGTCGCTTCAAACCAGGCATCGATCTTACGACCCGGCAGAGAATCCTGCTTCAGGCGCAGGACAGGCACGAAGAAACTGTGAATAACATCCTGCGATGTAAGAACAACCCGCACGACCTTATTGACCGGAACGTGGACCATGTTCTCCATCTCGAGATCATCCCGTGTACCAAACTCTCCATCCGGCCCGGGATAGAGAACGTCCCAGTTAAACTGCTTGCCGCTTACCTGAACTTGAATATCATAAGGAGGTACATCTCGCTTTATCTTGTTCCACAGTGGCGCGCTCATCAAGCCGAACGCAATCACGGTGACAGCCGTGAGAGCAGTCCAGGTAATCTCTAAACCAGCGTGGCCGTGAACGTATTTCGCCCGGTGTCCCTCGCGGTGACGGTACTTGATCATAAATATTACCATGGCGCCCGCCACCAGAATGAAGGTTACCAAGGTGATGTAGTAGAGTATGTAGAAAAGAGAGTCGATCTCTGCTCCGTAGGTCGATATGTTTTCGGGCAGCCAGTCTAGCATAGAAAAACTCCTTTTATCCTTTTTTCGACGTTAAAGTTGCAGCTCACTCTTTTGATGGGGTTGGCAGCTACGTTGACAAAGCTCGTCAAACTCTCTTTGGCTCACCAGCTGACCACATGGAGCATGAAATAGACCACAATTCCCGTGACCGAGACATACATCCACCCCAGCCACGTCCACTTGGATAGGCGCCGATGGGCTGCGAGACGGTTGCTCAGTCCGAGATACAATGACGTCAGAATCATCGGGAAGGTCACCATAGATAGCAGAATGTGGCTGATGAGTACCGCGAAGTAAATGATTCGGATGATTCCATGGCCCGAAAAGTGCGTATCTCCGTGGGAAAAATGGTAGTAGATATAGTTCACCAGAAACAGCGCCGACGACGCGAACGCAGCTAGCATCAGCTGCATGTGCAGCGTGCGCTTTTGCTGCTTGATTGCCCACAGCCCCACTGAGATCAGCGCAGCACTTGTACCGTTCAAGATCGCGTTGACTAGGGGTAGAGATGCCCCCTTTGAAGCGCTGTCATTTCCCTCGTGGAAGTAGATAACCCAGATCAGGAAGCCCATCGCAATGATGGTGACGAGGGCATTGGTAGCGCCAAACTGCTTCGGGGTCAGGTGTATCGCTCTAGAGAGGGACACTTGCGCAGTTTCGTTGGTTAGACCGCTTCAGACTCACATCGCAAACTGATCCTTCACTTCGTCCATTACCGCGTCATTGATTTCTTTATATCCCACTTCGCGCGCGTGTCGTTCAATTCCCTCCTTGGCCATGGATCTGGCAAATGGTGGAATTCTGCCAAGTCGTTCCTCAGCCTCCCGGGTCCACACGATTTCGCCAGAGGCTCCGAAGGCATCGGCAACAGCACCGGTAAATGGACACTTGGAACCTGACTCTATTTGGTCTGCTTCCTCATGAGAATGAATAGATGATGTAGAGACATCGTCGCGTTTTTGGGCCAAAGAACTCCTAATGGTCCCCATGGGCTCTGCCTGAGTTGAGCCTCCACCAAGTTTCACATCGAGCGACCGCACCATTTGCGTTTCCATTTGGTTGGTTAGCATGGCGATTTGCCGCTCGCAATTTGGGCAAGCAAAGATAACGGTCATGGAGCCGTCGTCGGGGCCTTTGGTGTCCTTCAGTTTCATGGGTTCGTCACATTCGACGCAGAGGAATTTCATCATTTTACTCCGTTTGCAAAAACTCTCCTACTCTCTGAGCAATTTGTCCGATCGCATTTGTAGCCGGCAAGTCGCTGTGCCTCTCCATAAAAAGCGAACCCTCATCCGCACAAACAGCCATTCTCGGGTCGAACGGAATCCTACCGAGATACGGCACATCATGCTGTTCCGCCAATTCGACGACACTTCCCGGAAACAATTTATCCTCATGGCCACATTTACTGCATATATACGCAGACATATTCTCGACTAATCCGATCACCGGTGTCTGCAGGAATTCCTTTGTCATTCTAATTGATTTACCGACAACGAATTGGGATAGCTCTGATGGGATCGTAACAATGATGGTACCCGAAATTTGCGGGAGTAGGTCCAACATATTCGGCAGTTTGTCGGTTCCCGGCGGCAAGTCAATGAATAAGAAATCCAATTCGCCCCATTCCGTGTCGGACAGGAATTCCCGAATGGCAGCCGTCTCGATCAGGCCGCGCCAGGCATAAGCGTCCTTTTGCGTGGGGGCATCCCACATAACGGGCGTGCTGTCATCAGGTAAGAAAAGATCAATCGACATGACCTTGATATTGCGAGCGGCCGCCGTCGGCATCATTCCGGTCTCAACGGTTTCTAGCGGCTGTCCGCGGACTCCGGTCATCTTTGCTATAGAGGAACCGTTGATGTCGGCATCCAAAATTCCCACCGAGTAATCCTGAAGCGCGAATGCCGAGGCAAGGTTCACGACGACTGAGCTCTTGCCGACTCCACCCTTGCCACTCATAACGGCAATAATATGCCGCACGGTAGCCAACCTTGACTTCACACGGTCTTGCTGCGCTGAGACCTGCCCAACAATATTCGATCCGCCGTCGCCGACGATGTCTTTGTAGGTTTTCATTTCTCCAACCGCAGAGAGCACGGCTTGGAGCCCTCATTATCGGTCATCTTTGCTGTCTCTTTTTATCGTCTCCTCCATGATTTTCCGGCTTTCCGCAATCCCTTCCTCTGCGATTTCCAGGGTAATCAAATCCACAGAGTTTTTTTGGGCGCAATTTTCTATTCGTTCCTTTGTCTGGTCACGCATAAATCCTTCGGGGACGCGATTCAGTCTAGCCACGGCGGAAGGTCTCCAACCGAATTCGCCATCCTGAATGACATCTTGCTCCGGAACGCTTTCCGCGCCGGAAACCACCCCCTTCTTCAGTCGGCCGCGCTCTTCCAGGTTTCTGGTTTCTTCGATAATATCCCCGGCAACCTCCAAAACCAGCTCTCTGGTGATGGTCGGAAGCTTGCGCACTCTGACGCTCTTTTCGATTTGCGCTTTCGACCTTCTTCTCTGGTAACCTGATGGCACACCCTGCAAAGCCTGCTTTGCTTCGCTGGTCCATTTCAATTTCAGGTTGTCGAAGGTGCTTTCTTCTTCGATGCCTCCTTCCAGCGGTGCCAGATTTTCTATGGCTTGTTTGTCGATCTTCTGGAATTCTGCTGCCGGGCCATGGCAGACCGGGCAGACCACTGGCTCCACGTCGCGGGCGGCATAGCCGCACTCGCGACAGATATAGGTCTCTGATTCCAGCAAATTTCCTTTTTCAACGGCGACTTCCTCGGCGATGATCCCCATGGCCCTCATCGCTTTTTCCGGCAATACGCTCGCCATTGCGTTCTCGATCACTTTCCTTGTTATGACCGAATGCCCCCGTTCCATGGCCCACCTGTGTATGGTCGTACGGGCTATGCCCCTCACTCCATCCGGAGCCGTATTCAAGATTGCGGTTGCCTGTTCGGTCCAGGTCATCGATTCCTCCGCCTGAACATCGATGGCCGGCGTAAATCTCTTGCTGGACAGAAAAACGTTGCAGGGAGCCAACCGAAGAAGATTCTCGCTATTGCTGCCAACATCCATGTCTTCATCGCTGTGCACGCCAATCCGTCCGATAACCAAGAGCCATGGTCTTTCACGTCTTACGTATTGAATAATCTTTTCAAAGGCTTTGCCATCGAGAAGGGTTATCTTCAAGTTGGTGCCGTCTTCCTTGGCGATCTTTCGTGCGACCTCCAGGTGGGACTGGTATATTTTTGCCAAGCCCGTGTCGATTACATCCTCGTGCAACTGCTCTTGCTCTTTGAATTTGAAAACTTTCGATGCTTTCTCGGTTAAGACATTTGCGATGCTGTTGAACATGGTATAGTGCAGATAGGGATCATAGACGGCGATTGCTTCTACTTCTCTATTTACAGCCCTCCCGAGGGAGATAGCTGTTCTGAGCCCAGCAAAAGATTCAGGGCTGCCATCGATGCAGACGACGATATTGCCACCATTGCCAAGTTCATGCTTGACCTCTCCATTCCCGTTTCCACTGAGCTGTTCTTCCAGGGGGGAAGTATTTTTTATCACCAGTGTATCGGTCTTGGTTCTTCTGATCACCCTTTCACAGACGCTTCCGATTATGCTATCCCGCACCGCGCCAAGGCCCAGCGCACCGAGGATAACCAGGTCGTAATCGCTGTTGTTAATGTCGTCAACCAGAACCTTGAAGTTTTTGCCGTCCATCATTTTTTGTTCGAAGCGAAGCTTCTCGGTCTCACATCTCTTCTTCATGACCTCAAGATACGAGTCCGAAATTAGCTCTAATCCCATTGTGATCAGCGTGTCGTGTATACTTCGCTGCTTCTCCAACTCTTGTTCCACCTGATATTCGGCAGGCAGCGTAAATTCCATCTGCCTGAATCGGATGTCGTGCATCTTCGCAGCATAGGCATGGCAGCCCACCAGTTCTGAACCAAACCTCTTCGCCAGATCGATCGCCAGCTCTGCGCTCGTCATCGAGTGCTCAGAGCTATCGACAGGGACGTAGATCTTTTTGAACATTTATTGGCCTCCGGATGGGTCTTGCATGGGCAGAATGTCGGTCCGGCTCGTCATCTCTTATGAATACTGATTCTCGCCAAAGTTAATTCGCTTTTGATTCTCTAAATCAACGCGAGGCAGATGCCGCGTGAGCGAGTCGCGAGTAGTGAGGCGAAAACTAAAAACCTACGAACCGTCTGTTAGTTTTGGAATATTAGATCGATCCTCTTCAGCACGGAGTTCAATCGGTCACAAATGTATTTCAATGTTGTCGCCGCATTCTTGTCCTGTATTTGAATTTGAATCGAAAGACTTATAATCGCAGTCCGAAGATGTGCAACGCAAGAATCTTGCAGCGGCGGCCCGTCTGCCTGCTGAAGACACTCCTGGAGTTTTCTCAATTCAAACCGGGCCCTCACTAACACATTGTGGAAGTCGATGTGTGTAGGCCGGGCATCGATTAAATCTCCGATACGGGATATCTCCAGCTGGATGATAGAAGGTGCCATCTGCTTGAACTCTTTCCAGCTAAGAAATTCGAGCTCGTTCCAGTGAGGTTTTGCGTTGCTGAGCTGCATGAGGTCAAGGGGAATATCGGGTAATATCAAGCGGAAAATTTGAAACTTAAGGATTATTCCCGTCCAGAGCCAATCTCCGCATCTGAAGTAGCCCCTACTGCTTAAAGATAGCTGGCCGTTCCATGCCGGCGGTAGCCTTCTTCATCAATTCTGAGGTGATGACACGAGCCCCAATACGCTGCGAATACGTCTCCACTCCCTTCTTAACCTTCTCACGGATAAAGGCTATAGGGATGCGCTCCAGACGGGACTCGGCCTCTGAACTCCAGGTGATTTTTCCGGATTGCAAAAGCTGGCCAGACGGTTGGTATGTACAGGCCGGATCCTCCTGCAAGTAGTCTCCATAAGCAGCATATGCCCGACAGCGACAGCCGCCGCACAGCTCCTTAAACTCACAGTCTCCACAGCGGCCCTTCAGCTGCTTTAAATCCCTCAATTCCCGAAGAACTGGAGCGGTCTGCCAGATCTCTGTGAAGCCGTTTTCTCTAATGTTGCCAGCCACAACCGTCATGTACGGGCATGGCGTCACATTTCCTTCAGGTGTAATCCGGCCATACTGAGTGCCTGCCATGCACCCCCCGCTCTCTAGCCCCGCCAGTGCTCTTTCAAAGGCAATGCGTTTAAAGTGTGGTGCACATTTAGAGCGCACCAGCATGGGTCGATATTTGTTCTGTACCTCAACCAGGTTCGTGAGCATCGCCTCGGTCCGCTGTGGAGAAAGATCGTTCATTTCCTGGCCGCGGCCCGTCTGCACCAGAAAATAGAGGTTAAATGACCAGGCTCCCATCTCCCTTGCAAAGTCCATCAGCTGGGGAATCTCGTCGTAATTCGTTTCCATGATCGTCGTTTGAACCAGAACTTCCAAACCGTAGGCTCGAGAAATCTCCAAGGCTCGAACAGAATATTCCCAGGATTTCGGACCTCCGCGAAATCCATCGTGCTTCTCGGGATCCATCGAATCGATGCTGATGCCCACGCCTTTTACCCCACACTCCACCATTTTCAGCACAACTTTGTCAGTAATCAAAACGCCGTTTGTGCCCATAACAACCCAAATGCCCCGCTCGGAAGCATACCGTGCGATGTCATAGATATCCTTTCGCAATAGCGGCTCCCCACCGGTAAGAATCAGCATTTCCGTTCCCAATGCCTTCATCTCGTCTATAAGTGCAAAGCATTCATCGGTGGTGAGCTCATCCTCGGCCTTCTTGCCGGCGTCTAGATAACAGTGCGGACACCGCAGGTTGCACATTTTCGTGAGGTTCCAAGAGATGAGGGACGGGTGGTACTCGTTATGGGAAGTCATCTGGATAATATGATCAAATCAGAGAAGAACCAGAGTCGATGAATTGATGTCGGTTTGCAGATTGGGGACCAGGTTCCAAATGGAATTCGAGGCACTTTTAATGCTCTCTTGATGTCCTCGTGCATGGGCAGCACGCTACTTTCACTCGTCCGGAACTTGAAGGTAGTAGCAGTAAAATCACACGACTGAGGTCTGAAGAATTCCCTACCCATGCCACTGGCATCCCCAGCAGTGCCGCCGGGGAAGCATAAGGATAAACGGCATTATCGGCATCGGTCAAGTGGAGGCCGACACCCCATGTCGGAGATGCTGCTTCTGACCATCCTCAACACAAATTCCCGATGTATAGAGAGCTGGCGTGGTCCCACATCTATATGTTACTACTATGGCCGAAGAGACTGTCTTCAGCAAGATCACTCGCAAAGGGGATGAGGTCGCCTGGAGACGTATGATGAGTGTCGCGGCGAAGATCGCGAGAGAACGAGAGCTCGCGGAAACCGGATACCGACTGATGATCAACTGCAAGGCGCATGGCGGACAGGGGATCCGCCGCATTCACCTCCACCTTCTCGGTGGAAGGCCACCCGGCCCGATGCTGACGAGGCTGGCATAGTCCGGTGCTGGCAGCCACGTTAAGTCTGTTGTTCCTTCTGGCGGTCGGCAGCTTGGCGGAGAGGGGCCAAGAAGAGACCCGAGCCGAAGCAATCCTGCGTGGGAAAGCGCTGTTCGGTGTTTACTACAGGAAGTCCGCGGAGCAGCCGGCGGCCGGCTACCTGGTCGATCATACCACGCTGATCTATCTGATCGATCAGGACGGTCAGTTGAGGTATCTGTCTCAGCTGCAGGATTCGCCGGAAGTGTTGGAGGGGCTGGTGCGGAAAGTGTTAGCGGAGGGATAGGTCCTCCTTGTTCTCGCTATAACTCAGATTAACGATTCTTACAGCGCAGATATGTATGGAATGGGTTTGGGAAATATACGAAGAATACGTTACCAAGGAGCTGGAACGTTTGGGAAATTACAATCCATCTCAGGACGACCTGCAAAATGCTTTTTTCCAAACATTGCGTGAATCATCGGTAACGGTATTGGTTCAGGAACCCTGGCAAAACTCAGTCCGATTCAAAGGACTTGCGCGCTACAATGGCAAAGACATGACGCCGCTGGTTAACGATCCCATGAATTACCTATTGGAAAATTTCGGCGGCGGCAAATTCAAGCTAAATTTTCATCATCACGAATTGAATTTCGTTTGCACGCGAAATTTCAAGCCGGAGGGCGAACCCAAATGGGAAGATATGCCGGGAATCGAATTTTGATGCTCTCCTGATTCATTCATAGGCAATGAAGTTTCGGAGCAAATACTAGGATTTAGGCGACTACATTAGATGGCGGAGATAGAAAAGACGAGGGAACACGTGATCGTTTTCCTTCTGTTTCTCACCTCGGAGGAGAGTTTGAAGGTGTGCCACAAGTTCATCGCTCCCGGAAAGTTGGCCTTCGAATTGGCGCGCATCTGGTTTGACGAAATTTATTTGCCGGGTATACGGTATCTTGATGGCGGTCTGAAGGGCGACTATTCTGAGAAGGCTGTTGCAAAATTTGCAGAGGGTTTCACCCAAGACGAATTCAAAGCCTTGGAACGCTTCCATCATTTCTTCGAACTTAGACTCGAAATGGTGCCGGCCTCTGCAAGGGAAACGGGCGATTGGCCGCAAAACGACACGTGGAGCAATATGGTAAAAGACGCCAGGAATCTCTTAAACCTATTCTCGCTAGATGCGGATGCCCTGGGGTGTGGAATATACGAGATGTTTAGGGAACTCTTGGGCAAGTCACTCAATTCGGATTTGCGAGTCATATTCACTCGGAAGGACTGGAAGCGACTCCAACCTTAGCCTCAGCAAGCCTCCGCTTCTCGTTATTGATACTTTAGCCCCAACCCTAAATAAATCGCTGAGCCGGCCAATACTAGATTGAGAATCGACAGGATCATTGTTTTCTTGCGAAGTCTGTCGAAAGAATTCGCCGGCAATTTGTAGTCCGATGATGGCGCCGAAGCTAGTTTTGGGAAAATGCTGTAGCTTTGAAATGACTGGTTGGCAACAATCACGACCAGGAGAAGCAGTTTTGTTGCCACTATATGCAAATAGGCCGCGCTAAAATCAAATCCACGTACAAGCCCGGCATTGGTTAGATTGAAAATTCCCGTAAGAAATATGATTCCGACCGCCTCCCAACTGATGGTCTGAAAACGTTTCACGATCCTTTCGATTAACCCAGAGAACTCTCCCGGGGAGGACGCGGAGCGTTGCCACATTGGCAGCAGTACAAACGTCATGAAAAACATGCCGCCAAGCCAGATTATTGCGGCTGTTAAATGTAGCCAAAGAATGAAGGTTTTGAAGGTAAGCACGTCACGTAAGGCGCCACCCAACCGTTAAATCTGGCGCTTGATCGGCTCCAGGTGCTCCAGGATGTTTTCAAAAACCTGGTCCGGATCGGCGGTGCCATCAATGCGAACCAAGCTGCCTCGATCTTGGTCGACGACTGGCAGCAGCTTTTTTTCCATGCGGTTAGGAAGGATAAACGGTATCATCGGTAGCGGTCAAGCGGATTCTGGTCGAGCCGGCGACCGTTTCGCCGCTTAGCGGTGACCTGAGGCGCCGCGTTGGCACCGTCAGTGTTGGAGACCGGGCGCGCACGCCGAGCGACGACCTCCGCAACGTGCCCGTCGGACACACTTGTCCGCTCTGAATCATCTCAGTGGCAAGATGGATGTGCTCAACGCTGAAAGACTCCCAGATAAATTTTTGTAGCTACTTGCTATTGGTAACCACTTTCTATAGCATACCTGCGTCAGCGCTGGTGCTATTCGTCGGCATCCGCAGACGATGCCGTATTTCCGGGTACCATGGCGCCCCTTCTTCAGCAGTTTGGCCAATCAGGCGAGGCCACAAGAAAAGCAGGAAGATCCGAACAGCTTTGATCCACCAGACAGCTCCCTACCGTACGAAAGGCAAACGCCTGCCAGAGGGCCTCAGCTCGCCGCCGACACTGACGGCCATCGCCTTCGGTCTGACACTTCTCTTTACGAGTACAGCCGCCTGGTCTCAAGGCGCCCTCGCCGACATCCCAGAATACCGGGAGTTCCCCATCGTAGGCAGCCGGGTGGCGGTCTGGGTCGTAGGGCAGCTCCACCTCATGTTCGCCGCCTTCATTCTCGGTGTCCCACTCTTTGCCGTGATCATCGAGTTTGTCGGCATGCGCACCGGCGATCCGCGCTACGACCGCATGGCCCGCGAGTTCATCAAGCTGTGTCTCGTGGCTTTCTCCACCACCGCCATGTTCGGTGCCGTGCTCCTGTTCCTGATGATCGGGTACTATCCCCGTTTCTTCGGCTACATGAGCAATATCTTCACTCCTACCTACGTACTCTACGTGGCCCTCTTCTTCGGCGAGACCTTCAGTCTCTATCTCTACTGGTACTCGTGGGACCGGTTGATGAATCGGAAGTGGCTGCACCTGACTATCGGCGTGCTGCTCAACGTATTCGGCACGGCGATCATGTGCGTGGCCAATGCCTGGCTCACCTTCATGACGAGTCCTGGCGGGATAGATGAGAACGGAGCTCTGATCAGCCTGGGGGATGCGGTATACAACTTCACCTGGATGCCGATCAATATCCACCGCTTCATCGCCAACATCGCCTTCGGGGGAGCAGTCGTAGGGGCCTACGCGGCAGTCCGATTCCTCACAGCCACGAGCGCATCCGACAAGGCCCACTACGACTGGATGGGCTACACTGGAAACTTCATCGCCGTGAGCGCCCTCATCCCCCTGCCCTTCGCCGGGTATTGGCTCGCCAAGGAGATCTACGAGTTCAACCAAACTATGGGCATCAACATGATGGGCAGCCTGTTCTCCTGGCTCTTCATCATCCAGGCGGCCATGATCGGCGTGCTCTTTCTGGGCGTGAACTTCTACCTGTGGTCGGGGATGGGCCGCATCAAAGGCGCGGAGCGGTACGCCCGGTACCGGCCGCTGGTATTCGCTGTCCTCATCGCCTGCATCGCCGTATGGGCAACTCCCAGGACGCTGATCCTGAGCCAGGTAGAGAAGGCGGCCATCGGTGGCGAACACCATCCGCTCGTGGGGGTATTCGGAGTCATGTCGGCCAAGAACACGGCCGTGAACCTGATCATCCTCACCACCTTCCTGACCTTTCTCTTTTACCGCAGATCCGGCAAGACCCCGACCATACGCTGGTCCAAGCCCGTCAACGTCGTGGTGGGCACCATCTTCGCCGTCGCAGCTACCACCGTCGTTGTTCTTGGCGTAATGGGGTACTATGTGCCCAGCCTTGAGCGGGTGAACGTCCTGACCCCCGGACAGGTGTTGGTCGTTCTGGCGGTGCTGTTCTTGGTCACCGTCATCGATGTTATTCTCTACCGACGGGCCTCATCCACCGGCGAGGTCCAGTGGGGTAAGATGACGGACCAGTCGCAGTACATCCTGATAATGCTGGCGGTCACCTTTACCGCCATGATGGGACTCATGGGGTACGTGCGGTCGGGCATCCGGGAGGACTGGCACATATACGGCGTCATGAGGGACACCTCACCAGACGCTTTCACCCCGACAGTCGGTGATGCCTCCAACATCATCGCCGCGATCGTCATCACCTTCGGCGCTTTGATCTGCTTCATCTTCTGGATCGGGTCGTTGGGGGACAAGAAGAAGGAGGAAGCCGCCAACTGAGCGCGGACGGATAATCCATGCGCCATCCAGCTGTCAAGAGTCTCCTCTTCATCCTTCTTTTGGTGAGCCTCGGGGCTTTCCTGGTGGGAGCTGAGCCTTTCCCTCTGGCCGACCAGAATATCCTGTCGTGGTCGGTGTGGGTGTTCCTGGCAATCTGCGTCAACATGGCGGTGTGGGACAAGCTGATGCGGCTGGCGACGTTCGCGTTGGCGGTGATCTGGTCCTACGCGCTGCTGGGTAATCTCATCCCCCAGTCCAGCTCCGGTCCCGCCGTGGCCGTGAGTGACATCGAGCGCACTCCGGAAGCATTTGTCGCGGCGGGGAAGTCGATCTTCTACGGCAAGGGAAAATGCTCTACCTGCCACGTCATCGGGGCGTCAGCGACGACGCCGCGCTGTCCGGACCTGAGCAATATCGGTATCGTCGGCGGAGGACGCCGGGAAGGCATGTCGGCGCGGGAGTATCTGGTGGAAGCGCTTTACCTGCCGGAGGTCTACCTGGTAAAGGGGTACGGCAACATAATGCCGCCGGCATGGAAGGCTCCGCTTGCCCTCTCCCCCCTGGAAATCGAAACGTTGATCGCCTTTCTCCAAAGCCAGGGCGGCGAACCGGATGTTACGGCCGTTGTCCCGCCCATCGACATTGCCGCGGCCGCTGCAGTCCCCGTGAAGCTACCCCAGGGAGATCCTCAGGCGGGTCAAGTGGTCTTTGCCGAAGAGTTGCAATGCAGCAAGTGCCACCGAGTGGGCACAGCCGAGGTCGTGCTGGAGGTCGGCCCCGACCTGACGGAGATCGGGGCCCTCAACACGTTGGACTACATGGAGGAGTCGATCCTAGATCCCAACGCCAAGATCGTTCAGGGGTACGGATCGACGACACTCAGCCTTGCAAACGGCGAGGAACTCACCGGAAGGCTCGTCAGGGAAGAGGGCGACTCCCTGGTGTTGCAGCTGGACCAGGTGGAGGAAGAGGAGGACGACGACTGGGGTTGGGGTGAGGAGGAAGACGAGGAGGTGGAGGTGGAAACGGAGGAAGTGGCACTGGAGGAAACTGCCGCGGGGGGTGCCGAGCGCATCGTGCAACGCAACGATCTGGCGCTTTTACCTATAGCCAATACGCAGTCGATTTCCAAGCGGGGGTACTTCTGGATCAGCGCCGTCGTCAGCGGCGGGAAAACGGTGAGTGGCCCAATAGAGCGCGAGGATGAGGCCAGCCTGACGATCCGCAGCGCCGACACGACCCTGACGGTCGCCAAGAGCGATCTCTCCACCCTTACCGGGCGCAGGCTTCTGCTGCAATCAAAGATGCCCAAATTCGACGACGTCATTACGGTGAGGCAATTTCGCGATCTGGTCGCCTATCTGGCCAGCCTCAAGGGTTCTGCGCCGGCAAGCGCCGAGTGAGGAGACCATGAGTCGGCTCTCGAGTTTCTCCAAGGCGCTGATCCTGTTGGCCGTGTGTTACGTCGGCCTGGCCTACGGTATCAGTCCCCCGCTGCCGGCGGTTATCCTCTACCTGTATATGGGTCTCATCATCGTCGGGATCTTGTCGCAGATCGGCGTCGAGAACGAAAAGCTCGGGGAGTTCGTCCGACCGATACGAGAACTGCTGGTCGACGACGGCAAAGCCGGCCGCCGCATCGTTGTCTTTACGCTCTTGCCGGTGATGGTAGCAGCTATCGTCTTCTCCAACACGTCCGTCAGCAGCGATCCCCCGGCAGAGCTCAGGACCGTTCACCCGGCGCCTCCAGCGATGATGCAGTTCCGCGGTCGAGACATCGACCTTGCCGGGCTGGAGAACCCACTGCGCCACGATGAGGAGAACTACGACCGGCACCTGGAGGCCGGACGGGCTACCTACTACAAGAACTGCCACTTCTGCCACGGCGACGACCTGGATGGCAACGGTATGTTCGCCCACGCCTTCAATCCCCCACCGGCGGACTTCAGAGATCCCGGGACCATCGCGATGCTCCAGGAATCGTTCGTGTTCTGGCGCGTGAGCAAAGGGGGACCGGGATTGCCCGAAGTCTCGGCGCCGTGGAGCTCGGCGATGCCCGCCTGGGAGGAGATGTTAACGGAGGAGGAGATTTGGCAGGTCATCCTCTTCATGTACGACGCCACTGACCAGGTGCCGAGGACATGGGAGTGAGTATGCCCGATTCGAGACAACTCGCCCTGTTTGCGGTCGCCATGGCCAGCGCACTGGCGCTTGGGGTTATGGGACAAGCTCAGGCGCAGGCTACAGCCGGGGACTTGGGTCGAGGAAAGGAAATATACGACGACAAGTGCGCCCATTGTCACGGCGCGGAGGGAAAAGGCGACGGTTCTGGGGCCGAGACCCTGAACCCGCGCCCGCGGGACTTCACTCGGGGGCAGTACAAGATCCGTTCCACCGAGTCGCGCGAGTTGCCCACCGACGACGACCTGCTCCGCATCGTCACCGACGGTATGCCGGGCACCTCTATGCCGGGGTGGCCCGGGCTCAGCGACGAGGAGCGGCGCGCCGTCGTGGCTTACCTCAAGACCTTCTCCAAGCAATTCGAGCGCGCCACGGCACCGCCCGTGGAGATAGCGATGGTGGATAGAGTGCCTCCTTCTGAGGAAAGTGTGTCAGAGGGACGCAAAATCTTCGAGATGCTCGAATGCGCCAAGTGTCACGGCGAGCAGGGACGCGGCGACGGCCCTTCGGGTCTCACTCTAGTAGATGAGTGGAAGTTTCCGACGCGACCGGCTGATCTGACCATGAGCTGGCAATTTCGGGGTGGGGATGCGCAGGAGGATCTCTACAGGCGCTTCATGGCCGGTCTGGCCGGGACTCCCATGCCCTCGATCAAAGATGGTTTTCCGATGGATATGGAGGTCGAGGACATTCAGATCATGATCGAGGACGAGGAGGAGATCTCCCCTGAGCAGCAGGAGATGTATGACAATGCTATGCGCGAGATCCGCGTCAAGACCTGGCACCTGGCCAACTACGTGCGCTCCCTGTCGCCGGCGGAGAAACCGGAAGCCGCCATCGTCCTGAAATCTGCCTTGGTGGAAGGCGAACTGCCACAGAGCGCAGACGACCCGCGCTGGGGAGCGGGGGAGGGTGCGATGTTTCCGCTAGCTGGGCAGGTGATCATCGAGCCTCGCCTTTTTGATCCCACCGTGACGGCCGTTTTCGTCAAGTCCATGCACAACGGGGAGGAGGTGGCGATTCTCTTGACCTGGCATGACCCCTCTCTGAGCCTCGCTACCGTCGACGAGGCGGGCGACGAAGACGCGGCCGTGTCAGACGAAGAGCAGGGAGCATCGATGCTGGGCGACGCTCTGGCCGTGCAGTTCCCCACGAAGATCTCCGAGGGGGCAGAGCGCCCCCACTTCCTCATGGGTGACGCGCGCCGCGCCGCATACGCGTGGGTCTGGGAAGCTAGTCCATCTCCGTCCCCGGAACTGCGCGAGGGGGTGTCGGCGAAGGTCAGAGAGGGAAGGGCGAAGGGTATGACCCGGTTCCAAGAGCAGCCGGCCGATGCCCAGGACTTGCGCGGCAGAATCGCCTATGCCGACGGTCGCTACCAGCTATTGGTCCACAGATCTTTACTCACGAAGGATAAGAACGACCTCCAGCTCGAGCCGGGAGCTTTCATTCCGATCGGCTTTGCGGCCTTGGACGGGTGGAACGGCGAGGTGGGTACTCGACGCTCGATATCCACTTGGTACTATTTGCTCCTCGAGAAACCCGCTTCCAGGAGGCCCTACTTCCTCGCACTGGCGGGTGCCTTGCTGACGATCGCCGTGCAGTTCGCGGCGAGGAGGAGCTTGCGGCGTCGGAGCGAATGACCGTTTCGCAACGGGTACGCGAAAAGCTCCGTCCCGCAGGATTCACCCAGGTACAAATTGCGTACAACAATGCGACGAATGGGTTTTTCGCGCCGTATAAGGTTCCGGCTAATCAACAGAACTCAAATGTAGAAGGAGGATGAGATGGGTGTTGGAAAGCTTTCAATCGCAATCGCCGCGGCCGTCGCTCTGGCGGCCGGCCCCGCGGTATCGGGCACCATTAGCGGTGTCGTGAAGATAGATGCGAAGAAGATTCCGCCGGCAAAGCCGGTGAAGATGGAGAGCGATGCAGATTGCGTGGCCAAACACACAGAGCCGCACATGTCGGAGCGCTACGTCGTCGATGCGGACAAGAACGTGAAGAACGCCTTCGTGTACATAAAGACCGGCCTCGAGGGGCAGACATTCGAAACTCCCAGAAGACCAGGGGAACTGGATCAGGTAGGCTGTATGTACACGCCGCGGGTGCTGGGCTTGATGGTGGGACAACCCTTGAGGATCCTCAACAGCGACCGCATCATGCACAACGTGCACATGATGCCCAAGGTCAACGAGGAGTTCAACAAAGCCATGCCGGCCCGCATCAGGAAGCTGCCGGTGCCGGGCAAGATGTTTTCGCAGCCGGAGGTCATGGTCCCCTTCAAGTGCGACGTACACCCCTGGATGGCGGCGTATGTCGGCGTCCTGCTGCACCCCTTCTTCGCCGTGAGTGCGGCCGACGGCAGCTTCTCAATCGAGAACCTACCCCCGGGGAAATACACCGTCGAAGCGTGGCACGAGTTCTTCACGACTCAGGTTCAGGAGATCGAGGTGGCGGACGGTGCGGTGACGGTAAATTTCGGCCTCAAGCCGCCCAGTAGGAAGAAGAAGAAATGAGGCGGCGAAAACAGCTGAAGATCTGACAGACAGTACGCGAACGAGTACAACGAGAGGCGGATCCCATGTGGGTCGGCCTCTTTCATTTTTTGGGTGGTATCACGGTACAGCTCAGCCAGTACAGACCGTGCCGCCCCCGGATGTGTAACGGGCGGGAATTAGAGCTACGACAATCTAGCAGCAGGGAACTGGGTCTAGAGCAAGAATTCCGCTGGAGGCCGCTCCCAGCCACGGCTCATATAGTCCTGCATCAGCAGAGCCAAAAGAATGAGCAACATGAAGAACCCGCCGGCGGCAAACACCCACATGAGCGGACTGTTGTAGCGGACGTGCATGAAGAACAGGACGACGAGCGTTCCCTTGAGAAGGGCGATTCCAATAGCCAGGGGCGTATTCAGGGCGCCCAGCTCGACGAATGCTACCAGAACGGTAATCGCAGTGAGGATGAACAGGCACCCTACGATCGTCGCGTACAGCTTTACCGGAACTACATGACTATCCATGGGTCCCGTCCGATCAGGTACAGCAGAGGAAACAGGAAGATCCAAACGATGTCGACGAAGTGCCAGTAGAGGCCGAAGTTCTCAATCGGGGAAAAATATTCACGCGTATAGGTGCCCCGGCGGATCCGCGGAATCAGCCAGATCATAATTCCCAGCCCAATGATCATGTGCAGGGCGTGCATCCCCGTCATGGCAAAGTAGAAGGAGAAGAAGATCTTCAGCTGTCCAGCCATCGGACTGTCGGAGGAGAAGGATGTTCCCGGAATCAGCCCTTCGTGATACTTGTGGGAGTACTCGATGTACTTGACGACTAGAAAAGTCGTTCCCAGGGCCATGGTGGTCAGAATCCACCCGAGGATACCGTTCTTCATTCCCTGCTGGGCGGCGCGGACTGCCATGGCCATGGTAAAGCTGCTAGCGATCAAAACTGCCGTGTTGAGTGCGCCCCACTCGATGGAGAGGTGGTTGCTGCCCTCCGTGAACGCAGCCAGATATTTATAGCGGTATACGGTGTAGCCCGCGAAGAGTCCTCCGAAGAACATGATTTCCTGGGCGATAAACGCCCACATCCCCATGTTGGCGGCTGCGTTCTGCTGCTGCAGATCGTCGAACTGGTGATTCAGAGCTACTGCGTGCGAACTCATCTATCATGCCTTCTTCTGGGCGTTTTTCTTCTTGTTGGGACTTCCCGCACCCCCGCATCGGTCTTAATTAAAATGACGTCCTCTTCCTCGTAGGCGTAGGCTTCCTGCGTTACTATCGGTGTAGCATCGAAGTTGTGGGGACCGGGTGGGGAGGGTATCTCCCACTCTAGCCCCTTGGCTCGCCAGGGGTTCGGTCCAGCTTTGCGGCCTGACCACAAGGAAGCAAAGAGGTAGACAAAAAGAATCCCGTAGCCTGCGGCCAGAATAGAAGCTCCTGCCGTGGACATGACGTTTAGGATCTGAAATTCCTCCGGGTATACATGATATCTTCGCGGCATGCCCAGATACCCGAGAACGAACTGGGGGAAGAAGGTGAGGTTGAATCCGAAGAAGATCAAAAGGGCACTGGTCTTGGCCCATCCTTCGGAGTAGACGCGCCCGGTGATCTTCGGCCACCAGAAGTGGATTCCGGCCAGGTACGCCATCACCATCCCTCCCACCATAACAAAGTGAAAGTGAGCGACCACGAAATAAGTGTCGTGGAGATGGATGTCCACGGCGATGGTGGCCAGAAACAGTCCGGTGAGGCCACCCATCATGAACAGGCCTATGAAGCCCAAGGCGTAGTACATGGGGGTCTCCAGGGAGATCGACCCCTTGTAGAGGGTGGCGGTCCAGTTGAAGATCTTGACAGCGGTGGGCACCCCAATGAGGAATGTGATGAAGGAGAAGACCATGCTGGCGTACATGGACTGACCCGTGGTGTACATGTGGTGCCCCCATACCAGAAAGCCGAGAAGCGCGATAGCGAGGCTTGAAAAAGCGACAAAGGAGTAACCGAAAATGCGCTTGCGGGCGAAACAGGCGATCACCTCGCTGATCACACCGAAGCCGGGCACGATCATGATGTAGACCGCCGGATGTGAGTAGAACCAGAACATGTGCTGGAACAGGATCGGGTCACCACCGAGGGAGGGATCGAAAATCCCTATTCCGAACACGTTCTCCAGGGCCACGAGCAGGAGGGTGATCGCCACGACCGGCGTGCCCAGGATCATGATGATGCTGGTGGCGTACTGCGCCCAGATGAAGAGCGGCAGTCGGAACCAGGTCATGCCCGGGGCCCGCATTTTGTGGACGGTGGTCAGGAAGTTCACACCGGTGAGGATGGAAGAGAAACCGTTGATGAATACGCCGGTAAGGGCCAGCGCCACGTAGTAGCTGGAGTAGGTGCTGCTGTAAGGCGTATAGAAGGTCCATCCGGTGTCGACGCCGCCCATGACGATGGCGACCGTGGCCAGGGTGCCGCCGAACATGAAGCAGTACCAGCTCAGAAGGTTAAGCTTGGGGAATGCCACATCCTTAGCGCCGATCTGGATCGGCAAGACGAAGTTTCCCAGTACAGCCGGCACGGAGGGAATGAGAAAGAAGAAGATCATCGCCACGCCGTGCATCGTGAACAGTTTGTTATACGTGTCGGCCTCAACCAGATCGCCCCCCGGGGTCAGCAACTCGAGTCGAATCAGCGTCGCGAATACACCGCCGACCATGAAGAACAAGGTGGTCGTGACCAAGTACAGAATGCCGATGCGCTTGTGATCGAGGGTAAGCAGCCATGACTTGATGCTGTAGCTGGCGTTTAGGTAGTTCACGTCCCCACCGTTGGTATGATTGGTTGTGTCCGTTTTGACCGTTGTGTCCGTTGTCACCCGTGACCTGCTTTCCGAGCGGCCCTACTCGGCATCACCCAAAGATTCGATGTAGCTGATAATCTGCATCAGCGTCTCCTCGCTGATCTGCCCCTGGAAGGTGGGCATGATAGGCTTGTATCCGCTGACGACTTGGCTGCCGGGGTCCAGGATCGAGTTTCGCAGATAATCCTGGTCGGCGATCACTGTTTCTCCGGTAGTGATCTGCACCGGCGTCCCGAAACGACCTAACAATTTCGGACCCCTTCCCTCGTTGGACTCCTTGTGGCACGTCTCACAACCTAGTTGCTGGAACTGGCGCGCGCCCGCTTCCACCATGGTTTCGCCCGTAGCTCCCCCGCTCAGCCAGTTCTGAAACTCCTCCTGCTCCATGACGACGATGCGTCCGATCATACCGGAATGCTGAGTGCCGCAGTATTCGGCGCAGAAGAGGTGATACTCTCCCACCTTGGTAGCTTCGAACCACATGGTGTTATATCGCCCAGGGACTACGTCTCTCTTAACCCGGAAGGCGGGAATGAAGAAGGCGTGAATCACGTCCTCTGAGGCCAGCGTGAGCCGCACCGGCTGGTTTACCGGGACGTGCAGCTCATTGATCTCGCGCTTGCCCTGAGGGTGCTGGACCTTCCACATCCATTGTTTGCCCACGACGTAGATATCAATCGCATTCGCAGGGGGATTGTACATCCTGAAAAAGACGCCCGCACCGAGGAAAAAAATCACAACGGAGAGGACGAGAGGAACGATACTCCAGGCCAATTCGAGCGGCATGGAGCCTTCGATCGGCGTCGGGCGCTCGTCCTCGGATCGCCGCCGGTATTTGGCCGCAAACAACACGAGGAAGAAGATTACCCCTAGCGCGAAAAACAGACCCAGGAAGAGCAGAAAGAAATAGAGGCCATCCACCTGCGGTGCAAAGGTGGAGGCTTGTTCGGGAAAGAGTGGAAAGTCGTCGGACATCGTCAGTCAGCCAATTTCACGATTCGTAATCACCTATAAGGCACAGACTAGCCGGATCACCTATGCAGGGGAACCGGCGGTCCCGTGCGTCAATCTCGCGCGGCGCTCCCGGCGCAGCATGAGGGCTACGAACGCCCCTATGGTCACCACCGTCAGCGCACCCGCGATTCGCACGGAGTTCATTATTACCAGACCGTACTTCCCGGTTGACGGGTCGTATTGATAGCACAGCAAGAGCAACTGGTCCACTGGAGAACCGATCTTGTTCTGCGATGCCTCGATGAGCCCAAGACGCACGTCCTTGGGAGCGTAGTCGATTCCATAGAAGTAACGGGCGAGCTTTCCCTCTGGGGTGAGCACCATGATGCCGCTGGCGTGAAGGTAGATATCGGTTTCCGGGTCGTATTGATAACGGAATCCTGCGGCCTGTGCCAGTAGCTCGATCTGATCCTGGCTCCCGGTTAGAAAGTGCCACCCGCGATCGGCGCTGGTCCGGCCGTACCGCTTCACGTACTCCTTCTTCTTCGCCGCAGCCAGACTCGGCGTCTCACCTGGGTCAATGCTGACGGTGATAATATCAAACTCTTTCCCCACATCGAAGGAGAGCACCCGCAAACTCCGCGTCAGTCCGTTGAGGATCTGGGTGCACAGCATGGGGCACTCATAGTACACGAGGGTAAGCAGTGCCGGCCGCTCGCCGAGGTAATCTCCAATGGCGACCTTCCGGCCCTTCTCATCGGTGAATGTGAGGTCGAGAGGTATTTGCCCATCGAGGTTCTGATCCAAGCCGATCTCGTCCACCCGCTGCGAGTCGATGGGCTGTGCGCTGGCCGCAGACGTCAGGATGGCGACGGCAATCAGAGTCACAGCGCTGTGCCACCAAGTCTTACGACTAGCCGCCGCATCACGGTCATGCAAGAGGTTGGATCGGGCGGAGTCAACGGTGATCATCACTGGCTCTCGACCTCCGTGCTGTCCGTTTTATGCGGCAGTCGGCGCTGTTTGGCCAGAATAGCGATGGCTCGATCGATGGGAATGCGCACAAGCCCTTGCTCGCGATCTACCCAGTCGTAGGTAGTCAAAGCCTGATTCTCGGTGGCCAGCAAATCGATCTTCTGCTGCGGAGGATCCAGCTGCAGGCGGGGCCCCGTGGCCGTTTGTCTCGTCTGGGTCATAGGGTGCGGTTCTTCATCGAACAGCCGAGGTTGAACATAACTGAACACCTTGAAAAGAACGACGATCCCGACGAAGACACACACCAGAAAAACCGCCAGGACGATGGCCACCCGGGCCAGCATGCCCGCCGATGCATCCGACTGCTCGTATCCTCGAGCTTCAGGGGCAAGCGGCTCAGCCATGGGATTCCTCGCCGGCGGCGGCAAGTTCCGAGAAATCGAAGCGCGGATCGTTCAGGGCGACGAGGGATCGCTTCGTCAGCTGCCCGTAGAAGACGAACAACCAGAGGCCACCCATGGCGATGGGCAGCGCCACGTCCAGCCAGTGGATGGTTAACCCCTTTCCGAAAGCAGGGGCGGTGATCCAGAAGAGGTCCACCAGCCGCATGACCATTAGACCTCCTGCAATGGAGACCAGGATCGGGATGCGCGCTTTGAGTCGGCTGGAGACCAGCAGAACAAATGGCAGGCCGAAATGAAAAAACACAAGCAGATAACCCACGTGTTGCCAGCCGCCCTTGAGACGGGTGTAGTACCAGGTGATTTCCTCGGGCAGGTTGCCGGACCAGATGATCAGCAGCTGTGAGAGGGCAGTGTAGGCCCAGAGCATGACGAAGGCGAGCATGAAAGTGCCCAGATCTCTCAATCGCTCGTTGGTCAGTAACGCACTCAAGGGCTGGTATCGCGACAGTTGCACCGACACAATGGTCATGAAGGCCCACGTCAAGAGCATTTGTCCGATGATGTAGATAGCTGCGTAGATGGTGGAGAACCAGTGAGGCTCCAGGGACATGATCCAGTCGATGGACGCGAAAGTAGCGACGATGACGAACACACACACGCCCGGTCCACTGAGGACCTGCATCCTCCGCGTCGGGGAGGTATCTGTCGTAGAAGAGTCCTGCTCGGCTGTCCACCTATTGAGGCGCACAGCCAGGGCGCCCCATATCAGAAAGTAGATGACGTAGCGGATCACGAAGAAGGTCGGATTCAGAAACACGGCCTTTTTCTGGAGGATCTCGTCGCTGGCCACTACATCTTCGTGACTCCACTCATAGAGCTCGTGGATACCCAGAAGTACGGGGATGCCCAGCACGAACATAAGTAGCATCGTCCGGGTACCGCCCTCCAAGAGGCGACGAGTAGCGAATCCCCACCTTCCTCCCACCAGGTGGTGAACCATGAGGAGCAGGAGACTGCCCAGAGTCAGGCTCACCCAGTAGATGAACGCCAGCAGATACGATCGAAAAAACTGGTCGTGGTCGACGAACAAGCCCCAGATCGCGAAAGCGCTTGCCACCAAGCCGACGACGAGGGCCTTGTTCCTGGAGCTGTCTAGCAGCGGTTTCAGCGCCTCCGACTGACGAATGATCTCCTCGTTCATTCCAGCTGCCTCTGATCCTCTGGGGGCAGTTCGTCGAACTGGGCACTCTGGCTGAACTGGAGAGTACGCACGTACGCAGCAATAGCCCACCGGTCCTTGACGGGAATTCCAGCCGCGAAACCGTACATCGCACCGAAGCCGTTGGTGATGACGTCGAAGAAGTGTCCGACAGGTACCTCTCGTAGACGGTCGAGGTGGTATGACGGAGGTTGCTTGAGCCCGCGCTTTACGATTAATCCGTTGCCGGTGCCCGTGCGGTCATGGCAGGGCGAGCAGAATATCTCGTACCGCTGTCTGCCCCGCACGAGGAGCTCCTCTGTTAGCTCCAGAGGCAGCGTGGTTGCCAACTCGCCGTTCACCTTGCCCTCGTAGAGATGAGAGTCAAGGCGCAGCTGTCCCCGAGCCACCGTTCCCTCCACAGGGAGGCGGGCAGAGAGCCCGTCCTCGAACAGATCGGAGGCCTCGAGACTCTCGTACTTCGGCTGATTGTACATTGCCTGCCGCAGCTCGCAACCACCCGCGAGCAGCACCCCTGTCAGCGCGACTGCCGTAGAGATGGCCGCTCGATAGCGCCATGTCGGCATGCTACCAGTCAACGGTCGATACCTCTTCTGGATTCAAGCCCTGCAAGAAAGACGCAGTGCGGTCGACATCGAAGAGGGGA
The DNA here is from genome assembly GCA_965217095.1 of Candidatus Latescibacterota bacterium. Classification (GTDB taxonomy): domain Bacteria; phylum Latescibacterota; class UBA2968; order UBA8231; family UBA8231; genus CAYNZV01. The sequence goes on along the minus strand of OZ244235.1, from coordinate 1,251,265 downwards.
TCCCCGGATTCGATGCAGAGGAAGAAGCGGTCCTGACTGGCGCGCTCGAAGCCTTCCACATTAAAAACCGGGTGGTAAGGCATGGGCAGTCCGTTGCGAATCCACAGTCCTACGAAGGTGCCCAAGGCGGCAAACAGGATGGTTACCTCGAAGGCGACGGGAATAAACATGACACCGCTGTGCAGGGGTCTTCCCCCGATGTTCAAGGGGAAGTCGATAACGTGGACCCAGTACTGCAAGGCGTACCCGGCGATCGCGCCTAGCGCACCGCAGATGAAGGTAAGAATGGGCAGATTGGTTCTGTGGAATCCGATGGCAGCGGCCAGACCGTGGATGGGCAAAGGCGCATAGGCATCCATGGTTCGGTATCCTTCCGAGTAGGTGCGCTTGGCAGCCTCCAGGAGATCCTCGGGGGTCTCGAACTTTGCCATGAGGCCGTAGGTGTCGGATCTAGTCTGGCTCATAATAATCGGAGCAGGTTCGACGAAGCCCCGCTATTTCACCTTGTTCCCGAACGGGAGAAGAGTTCGGATTTCGTGGGCGGCGATCAACGGCAGTCCTCGCACGAATAGAAAGAAGGCGAGGAGGAAAAAGCCGATGGTTCCCACGTAGGTAGCCCAATCCCAGAACGTGGGGTAGAACATGTCCCAGGAAGAGGGCATGTAGTCTCGGTGCAGGCTGGTAATGACGATGACGAATCGCTCCAGCCACATGCCCACGCTGATAACCACGGAAATGAGGAAGAGCCAGATGGTGTTCTGGCGCACCCTCTTGGACCACAGAGCCTGAGGAATGAGGATGTTACAGATTATGAGCCACCAGTAGTAGCTTCCATACGGTCCGAACATCCGATTGTACATCATGAACGATTCATAAACGCTGGCGCTGTACCAGGCTATCAACTGCTCCATGAAGTAGCCGTAAGCGACGATGAGCCCGGCAGTGAGCATCACTTTGCCCATGTTCTCCAGGTGCCGTACGGTGATGAAATCCTGCAATCCGTAGAGGCGCCTCAGAGGAATCACCAGAATGAGCACCATGGCAAATCCGGCGTAGATAGCTCCAGCAACGAAATAGGGAGGAAATATCGTGGTGTGCCACCCTGGTATGATGGAGACGGCGAAGTCCAGACTGATGACGCTGTGCACGGACAGGACCAACGGAGTGGCAAGGCCGGCCAACATGAGGGATGCCATCTCGTACCGCTCCCAGTGGATGGCCGATCCGCGCCAGCCCATGGCCACAAACCCGTAGATGCGCTTGAGGATCGGTGATTTGGCTCGATCGCGAAAACTTGCAATATCGGGAACCATCCCCATATACCAGAAGACGAGCGACACGGTAAAGTAGGTACTCACCGCAAAGACATCCCAGATCAGGGGAGAGCGGAACTGGGGCCAAACATCCATGGAGTTGGGGTACGGAAACAACCAGTATAGGGCTAGCCAGGGGCGCCCGGTATGGATTAAGGGAAACATGCCGGCGCACATTACGGCGAAGATGGTCATGGCTTCGGCCGAGCGGTTGATGGAGGTGCGCCACTTCTGGCGAAAGAGCAGAAGGATGGCGGAAATGAGCGTGCCCGCGTGGCCAATCCCTATCCACCAGACGAAGTGGACGATAGCGAAACCCCAGCCGACGGGGACGTTCAGACCCCAGATGCCGATTCCCTCGTACAATAGGTAGCCGATGGCCAGTTGCAGGAGTCCCACGCCCATCAGACCCACAAAGACTATGATGAACCATTGTATGGGTGTGTGGCGCGTCAGAACGACAGCGCTGATCGTTTCCGTTATCGACGTGTGCGACGTCTGACCCGGACCCAACTCGGGAGGAGGCGGTGTGTACTGCTGTCGTGTCGACCTTACCGGCTCTGACATGGCGCAGCGGTTTATCCCTTGATCTCGGGGTTGGGGTTCTTGACTCTGGCGAGGTAGGTCGTGCGCGGTCTCGTGTTCAGATCGGGGAGGATACTGTAGTTCAGGGACGAGTCCTTCCATTTGGACACGCGACTGTTCTCATCCTGGATGTTACCGAAGACAATAGCCTCGGTAGGACACACCTGCTGGCACGCGGTCTGGATTTCCCCATCCTGTATCGGGCCGCCACGTTTCTTGGCGACGATGCGGGCGGCGTTGATGCGCTGGGTGCAGTAGGTGCATTTCTCCATGACCCCGCGCGACCGGACCGTTACGTCGGGGTTGCGCTGGGGCTTGAGACTGGGAGTATCTCGATCCGCGTACTGGAGATAATTGAAACGCCTCACCTTGTAGGGGCAGTTGTTGGAGCAATAGCGAGTTCCGACGCACCGATTGTAGACCATGTCGTTCAGGCCCTCTTCGCTGTGCACCGTCGCCCCGACCGGACAGACCAGCTCACAAGGAGCATTCTCGCATTGTTGGCAGGGAACAGGCTGGTGGAGAATCTCGGGATCGTCCAGATCTCCCGCGTAGTACCGGTCGATACGGATCCACGACATCTCTCGGCCGTTGAGGACCTCGTCCTTGCCCACTATGGGAATATTGTTTTCCGCCTGGCAGGCGACGGTACAGGCATTGCAACCGATACAGGCGTTGAGATCGATGGCCATGCCCCAGGAGTTGCCTGTTGTGGACTGGAATTCGTCGTTGTTGAAGAGCGTGAGCGAGGCGGGGGACACATGGACCTCGTGCTGCGCGAAATCGGGATGGTGCCGGTAGTGCTCCAGATCGGCGTGCCTGACCAGGTGTCGCCCTTCCATGAGCTGGTGGTCCTGGGTGCAGGCGAGGGCATGGCGGTCGAAGGACTTGATGACTTTCAGCCCTGTTGTTCGCCACATACTAGAGGAGGTCCGCACCGCATAGGCATTGAATCCGGTGCCTTTGCCCACCCGACCTGACTGCCTGCGACCGTATCCGAGGTGAACGGTTACGACATCACGAGCCTGACCCGGTACGATCCACACAGGGGCTTTCATGGATCGACCGGCGTGACTCAGTTCGACCACCTGCTCGTTCTTCAGGCCCAGTCTCTGGGCCGTTTTCGGGCTCATCAGAGCGGCGTTATCCCAGGTCAACTCGGTCACCGGTTTGGGCGTCTCTTGGAGCCAGCCGTTGTTGACGAAGCGGCCATCCCAGATAAGGGGATCGGGGCGCAGGGCAAGTTCCATCTGCTCCTCGCCGATGGGTAGAGCGAATCCCGTCGCGATCTTGATCGGGGCGCGCAAGCTCACCCGGCGTGGGTAGAAAGCCATATCAGCAAGCACGCCATCGTGGAGGGCCCGAACCCAGAACTCCTCGAAATCCGCGGCGAAGGTCTCCTGCCGCCAGAACTCCCTGAGCAGGTCTCTGACCACAAGCCCCGGTTGCCCTATCATGGCCCCCACCAACTCGTGAGCGGACTTGCTGTTGTAGAGGGGCTGGATCAACGGCTGCACGATCGTGGCAGTGCCGTCATACGACCTGATGTCACTCCACGATTCGAGGTAGTGAGACTCGGGCACATGCCAGTGGCACAACGCGGAGGTCTCGTCCTCGAACGGACTCAACTGTGCCCGAAACCCCACATGGCCTAAGGCCTTTGCAAAGTCGAGGTCGGCCGGAGCGTTGAAAACGGGATTGCCACCGACGATGATCAGGACTTCCACCGCATCGGCTTTCATGGACGCTACCAGATCCCGGATGGATTCAGATTCGTTCACGGGTTCCACTTCCAGTGGATCTGTATAGTGTACCGTTGTGCCAACGTTGCCGAGGGCATCGTTGATGGCATGTGCCAGAGCGTGCAGGCTAGCAGACTGGTAGTCCCCGACGACGACGAGGCTGGAGCTGCCTGCATTCCGTAGATCCCTTGCCAGTGACGCAAGCCACCCGGTGGGGTCGTTGAAGGGCGGGATCTTTCCTTCGGCGCGGAATTTCACTCCCAACTGGCCGGCCAAAGCCAAAGCGAAGGCCTCGATGGAGCCGCTGTCCAGAGCCATACGATGATCGGCTATACTCCCGGTCGAGGAAGGGGAGGTCTCGACGACGTAAAGCCGATTAAATTCCTGGTTACCATCGCGAAGCCGGCGCCGCGAGGCAAAATCGCGGGCATAACGCACACTGCCGGGACCGCTGTAGAGGAAATCGGCGTCCAGAGACAGAATGACGTCTGCCTTGGCGATATCGAAATAGGTATTGACCGGCTCACCGAAAGCCGTCGCAGCACCGATTCGGACATTGTCCCGATTGGCAGGCTCGAACTGATGCCAGTGAGCCTCCGGGAACTCCTCCAGCAAGAAACCCAGCTGCTGTCCGAGTGTGGGTGAGCCTACTGTTTCGGTGAGGATTCGCAGTCCTGCGCCTTTCTTCAACCGTTGGAGGGCGAGCTCCTTGTCGAGGCTCAGCAGGAAGCTGCTCCACGTGCTTATCCGACCCGCGTTGTTGACCGCGGTGGCGCGGTCGGGATCGTACAAGTCGAGGATAGAAGCTTGGGTAACGGCGTCGGTGCCGCCCAGACTGGAAGGATGTCCTGGGTTGCCCTCGATCTTTGTGGGCCGCCCCATGTGGCTCTCCACCAGGATCCCCGTTCCGACGCCGCCCAATGGCATAGCCGTGGCGTAAAACAGAGGACGGCCGGGAATCAGGTTCTCCGGTGCCCTCACCCACGGAACGATCTTCTCTTCAGGTTGGATCGTACAGTTCGTCAGGCCGCCAAATGCCAACGATGCACTCATGAGCTTGAGAAAATTGCGCCGACTTACACCGTCGGCGCTCTCCGGGAATTCCCTGTGGAGCAGTTCCTCGAATTCTTCGGTTTCAGCCAACTCCTCCAGGCTGCGCCAGTACTCCTTGCCGCCCCCCTCGGCGAGGTGAGCGTGCAGATCGTTCATGTCCAGCTGTTTGCGTGTAACGAACTGTTCGGTCATAGATGGCACACTGAGCAATCGGTGAGCTGGGACTTCTGAACGCCGTACTGCTGGACCAGTTTCCGTCCCGCTGCCTCTTGATCTACGGGAGGGGTCCAGGTCATGTTGAAGACTTCCTCCCGGGGCCGAATGAACTTGCTAGGGGCGCGATGGCATTCCAGACACCATTCCATATTCAGCGTTTCCGCTTTCTTGGCCAGCGGCATATCGTCTATGCGACCGTGACAGGTTTCGCACCCGATGCCCTTGTTGATATGTATGTCGTGCCTGAAGTAGACAAAATCCGGCAAGTCGTGGATGCGCGTCCATTGTAAGGAGGTGTTATCTCGAAAGCTCGCCCTCACCGGCTCTAGAATAGGTGCCTCAGTCCAAATTTGGGAGTGACAGCTCATGCAAGTCTCTGTGGGCGGGATACCGGCAAATGCTGTTTCCTCCACCGTAGTGTGGCAAAAGCGGCAGTCGATACCCATGCCAGTTACGTGGTGCTTATGGCTAAACGGCACCGGTTGATCTTTTGCTATGCCCACCTGACTGACGTAGTCGATCCGATTGATGTTGAGGAGGATGGTCAGCAGAAGTCCGACGACAACGACCGCGCCGATGATGGTTACATTGGCAAACCAATTGATGCTGCGGCGAAATATCTGCGGCGGCATACGCTGTTTTCGGAGTGGCTTGGGGGCCGCTAAACGTGGAAGCCGACCACCGAACTCCATGTAAGGGGAAGTGGTACAGCTGGATCAAGGGACATAGTGTAGCCTCAGCGTTTGGCAAAGTCAACATCAAAAACGCTGTGAGTCTTCAATGCTTGTTTCGGTCGAGGGAACGCCGGCAAACGCCGTTACTTCGACGCAATCGAGCCGTCAAAAGGGAGGGGAGAATCAGTCGAACCCGCGGGCTCTTCGAAAAATGAAAGCTGTAAAGTTAATCCCGTTCCGGCCGATGTCAACAAGTATGTTGGGGGCAGCTGGTGATGTGGAAATCACCCTTTGAAAGAGGCTCTGATTGTTGACCCACATTACTGATTCTCATAAGTTTTTCCGCATTCCGTCAAAATCCCTAAGCCGCCGCGGCAGATCAACGGTCTCTTTGTCACCGGGGCATTGAAATGCAAAAGTCCGGTTTCGTCAAGTGGTTTAACCAGGGCCTCGGCTACGGATTTATCCAGAGTGAGGATGGGGAGGATATCTTTGTACATTATTCGGATGTCCAGGAAGACGAGGAGTTGGATGCGGGGGATGAAGTGGCTTTTGAGGTCGAGGAAGGACCGAAAGGTCAGATAGCTGCCAACGTTACCAAAAACGCCTAATGGAACGGGTGCCCTCGTAGCTCATTAGGATAGAGCAACAGATTCCTAATCTTTTGTGCCATACGGTATAAGTCGTATAATTATGGTAACTTAAGACGTTCCGAGGAGGCGGAATTTGGCCGTTTGCCCCCTGCTTGCCCCACAAAATGTATCGCAAAAATTCCGTCTTCTTACCCCAATTTGCCCCCGTAGTTCAACGGATAGAACAGATGATTCCTAATCATCAGATGATGGTTCAATTCCATCCGGGGGTACATTACTGCAGAAATTTGTCCGTGGAGCAAAGTGGACGGCGATTCAAGAAAAAAGAGTTCCTCAGTCAGAAATCAGGCGCCGCGCACATACAATAGCGCGCAATCGAGTGCGATCGGTGCCCCTGCAGAGTCAGCCCTTGGGTTCAGGCTGACTTCGAGCCTGTTTTCACCATGGAGGACCCGGTCGGGCTGCACCTCGCACTCCAGCCAGTGCCCGGCGGGCGCCGCGTCTAGAGTCTTCTGCGGCCGCAGACCATTCAATGCGACATCGTTGAATTTCACCGATATCTCATCGCTCGCAGTGAGTTCCCACAAGTGCAGGCGAAGGCGAAAGGGCCCCTTCCTCAAGCTCAGATCTTCGCCGACCTGAAAGTGCGTTTTGGCTGTCTCTCCGGGCTCCAGCTCCAGTTCACGAAGCCGCTCGAAGCTGCAGGTACCGCGGAAATCGTCGACGCCGAAGAGCTTGTCCTTGTTTGCCATCGTTTCGAGATCTCCGATCTCCATCCACACCTCATCGTTGACAAAGGCGCCGTTGAAGACGTAGATGCCGTCCGCCCCGGCAGCGAGCAGATTGGTCGCTGCTCCGCGCCAGGCGGGCAGCATGCCTTCCCACCCATTCATCTCGATCGTGAAGGACGAGCCGGTCTCCCTCAGGGATCTAGCCCAGGATTTGTACTCCCTGTACTCGCCGTCCGTGAGGTCGAGGAACGTCCATGGATGCCAGAACCCCCAGCCGATGCAAGGATACACCGGCACATCATGGTCGTGTCCCAGTTTGATCATAGGGCCGAACGACTCGGTCATGTGCGACTCGACGCCGCCTCCGGGTATCAGCAGATCCAGCAGGTCCTCGGCCAGCCAGGTCTCCAGGTCCAGGCCGATGAAATGCGCATCTGCCAGATTGATCGGCGTGCGCGCCGCCACGAGCAGTGGTCGCCCTCGCTGCTGGCCGACTTCGTCGGCCAGCTTCCGCACCCGCCGCACCAGAGCCGTCATCATCTCCAGGTGCTCCGCCTCGACCGGAAGCATATCTCGGGTCGGACGGAAAAAGGGATAGTGCCGGAAGAAGTCCATCTCTATCCCGTCGACGTCGTAGTTGCGCGCTACCTCGTCTATATTGGCGAAGACGTGATCGCGGACCTCGGGAAAGCTGAAATCCATTCCCGACCAGACTTTCTTCGTACCGTCCGTTTCCCAATCTGCAGGCTCGCCCATGAGAAATTCCGGGTGGTCGCGTTTGAAGGGCGCCAGACCATAGGTCCAGTAGGACGACCCGGCAGGATGGGAATCGTGTACGTCGTTCATGCGCAACGACCAGAAGGCTTCCAGCTCGTTCTCGTGACAGAAATCCGTCTGAATCTGCAGACTGTCGCGTCCGTAGGTTTCGACGAGCTCCAGGGGAATCCCCTCGCCGTGGAACCCACCTAACTTGGTATGGTGGGAAAAGCGAACACCGGCCATGCAGCTGCAATACCAGCTGCTGTCCACCTGCGTTCCGAGCAGCGTCCGGGCGCGGGCGTCGAGAAAGTCATCGATCAGCTCACCGCTCTCGCGCCCCGCCAGGCCTTGAGCGGCCTCCTGCGGCGACCTCGCCTGGATTACGTCGTCGCCGTCGTTGTTGTAAATGATCCGCCGTCTGCGCCACCGCGCGTCTCCTCTGCTCTGGTTCATCGATTTTCGCCTCTGCTGGTTGATGTCCTCGCGATTTGCTCTTCCTCGGCATGTGGACCCAATCGGGCCAGCGCCTCGGCCGCCCCGGCGCGGACACGCAGGTGCTCCGCCACCTTCGAAGCACTGTCGAAGGTCACCGGACGCCGAACCCGATGACGACAAGGGCAAGGATTATGATCAGGTTCACGGCAGGCCGCGACTTGGTAGGACGCACTTTTGCGAGTAACTATCGCCAAGGCAATAGCCTCATCCGAGAACATCTCCACGCCCTCAGTCTATGGTGCTGGATCAGCCTGTGGGGATTTTGTGCTGGTGGTTCAGTTCCAAAGGCATACCTGCGGCAATATCGTTGTCCGTTCCGGCCGTCATCGGCCAGGCCTGGCCGCCCTCAAATACGAAGTCTTCCCGACCGCACAGCCACAGGAACATACGCGCGACGCGGACGGAGTCGTGCCATTTCTCGGGCATTGCGCGGTCCGTGCCGAACGGGATCTTGGTGAAATCGCACTGCGGATCGACGATCCAGTCGCGCTTGGGTGTGACCGTGCGCCGGTAGCTGCATTTGAGCAGGTTGCGGATGCCGCTGGCCGTGGAGCGGCTGGCGCGATGCCACATCGAGCAGTGGGTGATAAAGATCGAGCCGGCCGGCGCCACCGTCTGCACAGCCTGGCGAATGCTGCCGTATTGGGTCATGTAGCGACGCTTGATACGCAGAAAGTGAGAGCTGGGCACGATCTCTGTAGGTCCCAGGTCCGCGGGCGTGTCCTGTGGATAATAGAACACAAACAGGCTGTCGAGCCGCGGTGAATCGATCGCCCCGCTGTCGCGGTGCCAGCCGCCGCTCGTAGCGCGCGGGCACTCGACGCGGTGGTTGCTCATGATCATGGGCGACATAAAGTCTTTGCCCAGGAGCGAGCGCACCGCCCCCGCTGCCTGTTGGTTCTTAATGACGTGGTCGACGAACCACACTTCATCCATGATCTCCATCGGCTGTCCCTCGGGATTCCTGTCGAGGAATTCAGTTGTGCGGCGGTTGACTTCATCGGGGACCACGGCCTCGAGCATTATGAAGCCATTCTTGCAGAATTCAATCACCTGCTGGTCGGTCAGCGTCGGTTCACAATCGTATATCTCTCCTCGCATGATCCGTCCTTTCCGTAGATTTATTTCTCGAGGATAAATTCGCAGCCGAGCCGTAAGCCTCTTCTTCTCCGGCCACCGTTCAGAAGTACTGTCGCGCTGCCTAACGGCCATTACTGTAGCGGGCGCGCCTAAGCCAGACGTATGCTGGCTGAACTGAGGCTATTCAAAGCGATTTCGCTCTATGGTAATCTCTCTCCCAGTACTCGTGCCGCATCTGCTACGGCGCCTGATAGCCTTCCTTCCGTTGGGGGGCAATGAAAACCGCCGACGTAGAATAATTATGGTAAAGAATTTCGGCGGTCCCACCAAGAGCCGCGAGCCAGAGATTGAAACTACAGAGGATTATGCGGTGGTAGGTGCCGAAAGCAGAGGAGATTTGATCGCTATCCAGCCACATTTGCCTGCTGCTCAGCAATACAATCTGAACATCCACGCCCAGCAGCTTGCGCATCAACACCGGTCCTTCATCAGGCGCTGTAGCGTAGATCCATCCAAACCAAGTCTTGCTCCAAACTGCATACAACCGGTCGAACTTGTGACTATCCTGGCAACTGGTATAGGTCAGATCATAGCAATGCCGGCAACCGAAGTATCGGCCTCCCAGGGGCAGATACAACCTACCCACTCGGCGCCGGCACGGGACACCCCGAACCGACAAGGGACACAGATGGTTAGGTGAAAAATATGAGGGTAAAACAGATTCCTAATCTGTGGGTCGTGGGTTCGAATCCCGCCGAGGGTACCAGCATCTCGAGGCGCCCGACGAGACGCTGCTTTTCTACTTGATAAGCCTCTCAACTTATTGTATTATAGAGACCTATGAGGTTGCCCGCGATGCTGTGCGGGCCGCTTACCTCGACGCTTTTTCAGGAGAGACGCATCCTGACGGAGAAAACAGAAAGAGACGCCCAGCCGGACGAGACCCCCTCCGAACAGCCACGTGTTGAATTTCCTCCGAATAAGTTAGAGGAGATGCTCAGTCTCCACCGGGACTGGATCGAAACCAAAGGCGAGGAGGGCGAGAAGGCTGTTTTTAGGCAGGGGTATCTTCTCGAGGCGTATTTGCAGGGGGCAGATCTGCGCGGCGCCGATTTTCGCGAGGCCTATCTGCAAGGGTCCGAGCTTCAGCTGGCAAATCTCTACAAAGCCGATTTCCGACACGCGAATCTGCAGCGGGCCGACCTCACTCGTGCCCGCTTGAAAGGGGCGAAGCTGGAAGGGGCCAGTCTGATCGAAGCGAAGCTGCGGGAAACCGATTTGCAGGAGGCCGATCTAAAAAAGACCGACTTCAGGGAGGCCGATCTGCTGGAGGCAAATCTTCAGGGCGCGAATCTGGTCGGCTCCATCGGGCGCAGCGCCAACCTTTTTATGGTGAACCTTGAGGAGGCCGTTTTTCGGGAAGGGGACCTGGCGCAAGCAGACCTTCAAGGGGCAAATCTGAGCGGCGTGGATCTTAAGGGCGCCCGACTCCTAGATGTGAGAATGGGGGGAGCCATTTTCAAAAAGACCCAGCTCCAGGGGGCAAACCTTCTCGGCTGTACCGGTTTAAGCCGCGGCCAGCTGGAGTCCGCTGAGATCGACGATCAAACGCGCCTGCCAGAACACCTCAGGGACGACTGAATTTTCTGCCCTCCGATCACCCCGGGCCCATTTGGCGCTCGACTACCACCGTGCCGCACGAATCACTCCAAACGTTCACCGTTGTGCGGCACATATCGAGCACTCGGTCCACTGCCAGAATCAGACCGACGCCTTCCAGAGGCAATCCCACAGCAGTAAGAATCACCGAGATCATTACGAGGCCAGCCATCGGTATCCCGGCTGCCCCGATTGAAGCCAACAGGGCAGTTACCACCACCAAGAGCTGTTGCGCAAATCCGAGCTCAATGCCGTACGCCTGAGCAATGAACATAGCTGCGACGCACTCGTAGAGGGCTGTTCCGTCCATGTTCACCGTAGCTCCCAGGGGGGCCACGAAGCTGGTTGTGCGATTGGACACACCGGCTCTTTTCTCCAGCGACTCCATGGTCAAAGGCAACGTCGCCGAGGAAGAGCTTGTGGAGAATGCGGTTAACAGCGCTGGAGCCATCGCCTGGACGTGGTGCCGGGGATTCCCCCTGCCCACAATCAGCAAGACAGTCGGCAGCGTGAACACGGCGTGAATGGCGAGGCCAACGAAGACCGTAATCACGTAGATTCCCAATCCGGTCAGCGCTTCGAACCCTGTCGTTGCGACCGTCTTGCTCACTAACGCGAATATTCCGACAGGCGCAAAACGTATGATGAAGTTGGTTACTTGCATCATCACTTCGAAGCAGGATTCGAAGAAGTGTGTCAAGGTTTCTCTGGGTGCTTGTGGCAAGCGGGTGATGAAATAGCCGAACAGGAGGCAGAAGAAAATGATCTGCAGGATCTTGCCTTCCGTCATCGATTCAAACGGGTTGGCGGGAACGATATCTAGAAGAAGCCGGACCACTGCATGGAAGGGCGAATCTCCGAACCGCTCCATGGACTCAGCCAGTTTCTCTGGAGGTTGCGCCAAGCCCAGGTCCACGCCGACGCCCGGCTTCAACAGGTTCACTAGGATTAATCCTGTCAGTATGGCTAACAGGCTGGTTGCCGTGTAATAGAGGAAGGTCCTGATCCCCATGCGACCGAAACCCACGGCCCCACCCAGCCCCGCGACCCCAGTGATGATCGAGGTCGCGATCAGCGGAACGATGATCATGCGTAGCGCCTTGAGGAACAATGTTCCCAGGAACTAGAGATGGAGCACCGTGTCGCCCATGAAACCGCCGGCAAGAGCCCCGGCCACTACCGCTACCAAAATCTGCCAGTGCAAAGCAATCTTGTTCAAGCTGTCGACCCTTCCGCTTCGTTGGTACGCATCGAGAAAAGGCTAATTAAATACATCTACCATCGGCTCACAAGCAGACCAGGTGCTTGACATGTAATAGCACCCGTCCTAGTTTATCATAAAGTAGTCTATGGGGGTATCCATTTAACCGGAGTTACCATATGTTCAGTGCATGGCGTATCCTCGCGCTGGCAAGCACTACCCGGGCTCGGTTGGCGAGTTTCAAGCCTGGTTTCGAACCGATGCGGACTGCCTGGACTACCTCGAATGGCTGCGGTGGCCCGACGGCTTCGTCTGTCCGAGTTGCGGCCACGAAGGCGGTTGGCGCTTGGGCGATGGCCGCTTCATGTGTCCGGCGTGTTCGACACGCAGTTCGGTGACGGCCGGTACGATCTTCGATCGGACGCGGACACCCTTGACGATATGGTACACCGCCTGCTGGCTGTTCGCCACCGGTAAAGACGGGATCTCGGCGTTGAGCTTGAAGCGAGTACTGGAGATCAGCTCCTACCAGACTGCCTGGGCCATGCTGCACCGCCTGCGGTCGGTGTTGGTACGTCCCGGTCGGGATCTGCTGAGCGGGACGGTACAGGTGGACGAGACCTACATCGGCGGCGCCGAGCCTGGGCTGGCCGGTGGCCGCGCTAGGGGCAAGAAGGTGCTGACCGGTATCGCAGTTGAGGTTCATGAGCCGAGAGGATTGGGGCGGTGCCGCATGTCGCCACTGGCCGATGCCTCTGCCGAGACCTTGCACGCGTTCGTGATGGATCACGTCGAGCCGGGCTCGACGATCATCACCGACGGGTGGCCCGCTTATCAGGGACTGGCTCAGCTCGGCTACGAGCACGATCGGCGCAGCCAGGGCGCGGCCCGCGCTCGGGGCGATGATCCCAACAAGCTGTTGCCCGCCGTGCACCGCGTTGTCTCACTGGCCAAGCGGTGGCTGCTGGGAACGCATCAAGGGGCCGCCGACAGTACCCACATGAGCCACTACCTCAACGAGTTCGTGTTCCGCTTCAATCGCCGCCGCTCCCGCAGCCGCGGCATGGTGTTTTATCGCGTGCTCGAGCTGGCCGTGGCCCACGAGCCGATGCGTTTCCAGGATCTCATTGCCAGCCGACGGCCGAGGAAGCTGCCCCCCGAGCCGCCCAAACGGCGAGGGCATCCCACGAGCCTGGAACGCCCAGGGGCAAACCGGCCGTGGCGGTCGGCGGCCGAACACTGATGGGGGTCGCGACGCACTCCGGTTAAATGGATATCCCCAAAGTAGTCTAACTTCCTGTTCCGGACAATACGCCAACAAGCATGCGATTTTACAACACCGCAACAAGGGCCCTGGAGCCGTTCGAGCCGGCAGATCCTGACCGGGTGCGGATCTACAGCTGCGGCCCCACGGTGTACGACTATGCGCACATCGGCAACTTCCGACAGTTCGTTATGGCCGATTTACTCAAGCGATATCTGCGGTATCGCGGATTCGGCGTGTACCATGTCATGAACATTACGGACGTCGAGGACAGGATCATCGCCCGCGTCAGGGCCGAAGGTAATTCGATCGAGGATCTGACGGGCAAATACACCGAGCTCTTCTTCGAAGATGTCAAACGGTTGAACGTCATACCCGCCGACGTCTATCCCCGGGCCACCGACCACGTGGGTGAGATGATCCTGCTGATCCAGGCATTGGTGGAGAAGGGCTTGGCCTATGCGAGCAATGGCTCGGTCTACTTCCGCATCAGCGAGTTCCCCGACTACGGAAAATTCGCCCGCTTGGATCTGTCCGGATTGCGCCAGGGGGCCAGAGTAGACAGCGACGATTACGACAAAGACAACGCGCGAGATTTCGTGTTGTGGAAAGCCTGGGTAGACGAGGACGGTACCGTTGCGTGGGAATCACCGTTTGGCAAGGGGCGGCCGGGTTGGCATCTCGAATGTTCCTGCATGTCGATGAAATACCTGGGCGAAAGCTTCGACATACACACCGGCGGAGTAGATCTGATCTTTCCCCACCATCAAAACGAGATCGCTCAGAGCGAAGGGGCCACCGGAAAACCTCTGGCAAACTACTGGCTTCACAACGAGTTTCTCATGATCGACGACAAAAAGATGTCCAAAAGCCTCGGCAACTTCTATCGTCTGCAAGACATCGCAGATGGAGCGGACCGCGTCAAGGCGTACCGTTATCTGCTCATAAGCAATCACTACGGCACCCGCATGAACTTCACTCTTGAGGCATTGAATGCCAGTGCCAGTGCCCATCGGCGACTATCCAATCTGAGAGCGCGGCTGGCCGCGGTGCCCGAGGTCGAGACGGGGAATGGTTTCGAGGCTGAAATAGATGTGGCAAGAAAAGAGTTCGTATCTCACATGGACGACGATCTCAACACTCCAAGGGCTTTAGCGTCGATGTTCGGGGTGGTCAATGCGTCCGAGAAATCGCTGAGCGAGCGGTCGATTTCCGCGGCGGGGGCAAACGCGGTCCTGGGGTACCTGGCCGAGATCAACGAGGTTCTGGGCATCTTCTACGAGCTAGAGGAGGAGATTTCCGGCGCAGCCGAATTGCCGGCGCATTTGGCCGAACTCCTGGAACAACGCGCCGATGCCCGGGCTCGCAAAGACTGGTCGCGCTCCGACGATTTGCGTGACCAGCTGGCGCAAGCCGGCATCGAACTTCGCGATGCGCCCGTTGGTACGACCTGGGCGTGGAAGACCCCTCGTGCAGACCCCGAGAGCGCCTTTCAAACATGACTTCCACTCCAGAGAAGTAAATTCCCATGGCCGAACATCGTTCATCTTCAGGTCCCAACGGGCTTCCGAGCGAGGTGAGCACCGAAATCTGGGCTCGCGTTCTGCTGCGCCTTGAGTCAGGTGAGGTTCTGATCACCAACGACCGTTTCCAGGAAGCGTTGGAGACCGAGTACTCCTCAGTTACCGGTAACGAGCCGAACGAGAGCGATAGGCGGTGCATCCGCTACATGGTGGATTATATCAACGAGCGATACCCCCAGACCTACATGGCTCAGGGTGTGCAAAACTGTGTCAAGAAGGCGTTCGAAAAAGGCATTTCGCAGCTCAAATGGGACACCTCCCGAATTCAGGAAACCGGGGTCAAATCCCTGCGACGTTTCGGTCGGGCCGATGGCATGCGCGACCTGCTGGACGACATCAACGTCAACTTGGACACCAACAATGCCATGGACTTGGTCAAGGGCGCTGTGGTATCCAGCGAGAGCCGGCGCGAGGCGCTGGCTTCCCAACAGCAACCCAAGCCCACTTTCGAACTGCCCGATCTCGAAGCTGCTCCGCCGCCGGAGCCCGAACCCGTAGCGGAACCAGAGCCCGATCCTGGCGAGGCTATGGTGGAGAGTAGCCCCGAGGCGAAGGAGCTTATAGCCGAAGGGGAAATAGATCGCGAGGAGGCGGGGCGCCGTTTGCAGCAGCAAGAGCGCGTGCGTTCTGACATCGCCGAAAGCGAAAAGGCGAAGTTACCGCAGAACCTCGAAGCTTACGTACAGCAGGGAACGCTTACCAAGGACGAAGCCGAGAAGGTGAAGGCCCTCCGCGAGGTGGATGAGCGCCTCAAGCGGGGCGAAATCGACGAGGCGGAAGCGGATCGTGTGCGCAACAGTATCCTGGAACGCGAGCTGCGAGACCAGCTGGACAAGAAGGTAAGGGAGGCGATAGACAGTGCCGTCGCCTACCTTGAGATTTTCGATTCGATGAAAAAAATCAGCGGTGACTACGACCTGGCGTTGGAGTTTCTTATCCGGCACAAACACCGAGTGACCATCAGCTTCGATGCTCAAATTGACATGGGTCCAGCCATCGAGGAGCTCATGGGGCCGGCACCTGATGGCGGGGATAGCCTGCTCAAGAAGGTTTGTGACATTAGCGCCCGAACGGACCAGGAGATCCGCATGCTTTCGGTCCGCTTCCCACCGTACAGCCACGTCATGAAGCGGGGTCTCGAGAAAATTGGCAACATGATTATCGAACAGGAATTTATCGACGATCTGCGAGACCTGAGTCTGGACGGGATGTCAGAGCGACTCAACTCGGACGACCCAACAACGAGGATTCGCCCTGCCGCCGACATTCGCTGTTTCGTCAGCCTTGTGGACCACGTCGTCAAACGCACGCGGTTTCGCAAGGAATTACGCATGATGAAAATCGCCCAGACCATCGAAGAGTTCTTCCGTTCCACAACGGATGTAGCTGAAGCGCGGAAACAGGCGGAGAATTTCATCGAGCGACGCATGCGCAGGATGTTCCCCGATCTCTCCACCGACGAGGGTTCGGAGATCAATCAACGCAAGGAAAGCATGATATCCAGCATTGAGGCGAAGGTGCTGGCCGAGCGCGAAGGGCCCAAGGAGGAGGACGACAAAGCCCCTGCGGAGGAAGACGCCGGAGCCAAATCGACCAAAGGTGGTGGGGGTGCCGAGGATGATATGGAGTTGACCGACGATGAGAAGAACCTCGGCGTGCAAATCGGACGCGTGGAGGTACGTATCGCCGGCAACCAACGGCGCATTCCGTACAAGATCATGCCGGATCCGGAGGATGGCTCACGACACATCATCGTCAAGCGCGATCGCGATACAGGAGAGTTGATGCCAGAATTGAGACGGGGCGCCAAGCGCGTGGTCGAAAGGGGAAAAGACGGCGTCTGGAAGACGATATAGGGCTCCGGTCGAAGGCAGCCTGGTGGCCAGCGATCTGGAACGTTTGATCGAAGTTCGGCGGCTGCGCCAGTCCATCTCTGAGTTGTCCGCTTGCTGTGGTGTTCTCGGCGGCGAGTTTGGAGATCTTTTCCGCAGCTTCTTGGACAACCTGGGGGAGCTGTTCCGCCGGCGAGCCAGCGGCAGAGAAGACGTTCGTTTGAAGCGCAAAACAGAGCAATTGTTGCGACGGCTGCAGCAGAACGGCGCGACGGAGGAGATCTCGATCTCTCGTCCACCGGAAGAGCCTGTGGCCGCCCGATTGATCCGCCGCATTATCGAGGACGATCACCCGTTTCTCAAAGCGGCAGAGCTGACCCCCAGTGCACAAATCCACCCAAAACTGACCGAGCTTATGGCCGCGGACCTGTCGGTGTTGCAGGGGCTTGCTGCCACCGAGTACGGGCACTGGCTAGAATCGGGAGCAGTTGAGGCCGCCTGTACTGGAAACGGGTCATCGTCTGGACCGTGGGACTACCGTCCGAAGCTTGATTCCTTGACGCTGGAATTTCTCAATGCAGCTGACTGGTCGTCGATGGTGCAGCCATTGGCGGATCATGTTCGGGAAAACGGACGGGGCATCTTCCGAGGCTCGCCCGCTTTTGTGCTGCAGAAACGGGGTGGGCGGGCGGTATTGGAACCAGTGGCCGATTTCGCCGTGTTTCCACTGGCTTGGTTGGAGGGAAATCGCCAGAGAATTGAGCTGATCGACCGCAACACGCGCAACCTCGTCGAGGGCCATAAGGCCGGTAATACCCTTATCTGGGGCCCCCGCGGTTGCGGTAAATCCTCGTTGATCCGGGCCTTGATATGCAAATATTACACACGGGGTTTGCGTGGGATCGAGGTCGCCCCGGAGAGCTATTCGGGGCTGCCGGGATTGCTGTCGTTGGTACGGGGCCGACCCGAGAAATTCGTTGGCGTATTGGACAATATCTCGCTCAACAAAGGGGATGCCTCGATTCGCTACCTGTCGAGCGTGCTCGAGGGATCTCTGGAGCAGGTGCCCGACAACCTCGTGTTTTACGCCACGTCAAACTTCAAGGATCTGGTGGATCGCGAGGGGGAGCATATGGCGGGGTTGGCGCGCATGCAGATGGATCCTTCCGCAACGGACGGCGTAACCCGCGACACCGGCATCAGGCCGTCGGCTTTCGATGCCCAGCAGACTGAGCGGTACGACGAGCTTAGGGCGCTGGATGATCGCTTCGCCCTGAAGGTGTTCATCGATTTTCCGAGCAAATCGGAATACGAGCATCTTGTATTGTCCTACGCACGGCGGGCAGGCATCGACAGCGACCCCGAGCAGCTCCTGATGGAATTCAACGTTTGGCGCATGCGTCACGGTCACGACCTGGTCGGCGGGCGTACCGCACGGGATTTCGTCGCCGCGCACCTGCCGGAATTCGAACGGTTTCGATCCCCATGCGAAAAGGAGACGGCAGAGTGATCTCCGGCGAAGAGATACCTAGGTTTCGCGAGCTGGTGGAGAGCCAAAGCCTTCGCAGCGTCAAGAAAAATCTAGACTACGACAAACGCATCAAAAGCGGCGAAGGATTGGCGGAGTTTCGCCAATGGCTCGGTAAGATCCTGCTCGACGACGGCAAGGTGTATGGCCTCGAAGAGAAAGCCCTCGCCTTCGAGGTGGGTGCCTGTGACAGCATTGGGCTCCATTGGGGCAATCTTCAGGACGCCACGCCGGAAGTGGTCACTATTGGGGGACTGCTCGACAAAACGGTGCTTTACTTCATGATCCTGGCCGGTAACCAGACCTGGAAACGGCGAGCGGCATGCGCGCAGCTCTTCGCAGAGTGCTACCGAAAGCACTGGAGCTGGATAAAGGACTCGGCCTCAGAACTGGAAGCAGGCGGTCCAGATGCCGGGCAAGCCGAGGTTTTCTTGCGATGTTTGGAGGCTGTAAACCATTCGGGTGCTATCTATGTAGGCGGGGACGGGGATGCAGGGGACAACGGAATCGACCAATATCGGGAAGAGCTCGAAGCCAAAACGGCCGAATTGGCCCGCATGGAACAGGATCTCGAGTTTGCGGAGGATCGTGCCCACCGCGCGCGCCAGCGACTGAAAAAAATGGATGGCGAGCACAAGAAACTCACCAGCCAGCTGCGGGCGGAGAAGGAAAACGGCGAAAAGCTAACCTGAATTATTCATAAAAATGCGGTGAGCCTCTGTACAACTGGTTGTTTTGCCCTACGTTAGGGTTACCCACAAACAACAACCAATCAAGAGGGCCACCGCAGATGGAAACTTCGCAGATCGCGCTATCGTTTGCAAACATCTCGGGCAAAAAGATCGAAGCTGATTTTGACGGTGGCATGACCACCAGTGATGGGGGCGCCCTGCTTCTGCGACCAGCGGAAGCCCGCACCGGGATCGTCGACCGAATCGTGGCGGCGATGTCGGATCGTCGACATCAAAGCTATATCGACCATACGTATACTGACCTCATCCGGCAGCGCGTATTCCAGATCGCCTGTGGCTACGAGGACGCCAATGACAGTGACGACCTGCGTTGCGATCCGGGTCTGAAAACCGCGTGCGACCGTCTGCCTCTGACGGGAGACGATTTGGCCAGTCAACCAACCATGTCTCGTTTGGAAAACAGTGTCAGCCGCTCGGATCTGTATCGCATCGGGCTCGCTTTGCTGGAAATATTCATCGAGTCTTACGACCAGCCGCCCAAGAAGCTCACCATCGACATCGACGACACGGACGATCCGGCACACGGCGCCCAGCAACTCACGTTGTTCCATGCCTACTATGACGAGTATTGCTACCTTCCGGTCCATCTCTACGAAGGGGAGTCGGGCAAATTGATCACGACGCTGCTGCGACCCGGTCGTAGAATGCGAGGCCGAGAGGCGGTAGCCATCCTCAAACGCGTGTTGGATCATTTGATCATGGTGTGGCCGAAGACGAAGATCACCTTACGAGGCGACTCACACTTCAGCACCCCTGAGGTGCACGACCTGTGCGACGGATACGGTATTGATTTCATTCTGGGACAGGCGATCAACAACAAGCTCAAGGCACTCGGCGAACCGCTGATGGAGCTGGTGGCGGCGCTGGCCGAGCAGAGCGATGAACCGGTGCGGCTTTTTGACCGCTTCGAGTATCAGGCCAAGAGCTGGCCCCGACCGCGCCAGATTATCTACAAGGCCGAGATCACACAAGGCAAAGCCAACCCGCGCTTCGTGGTGACCAATATCCGCAACCGCTCTCCCGAGTTTCTGTATGAGGAGATCTACTGCGCTCGTGGGCGGTCGGAAGGCTTCATCAAGAATCACAAGACCTGCCTGCAGTCCGACCGCACCTCCTGCCACCGCTTCTCGGCCAACCAATTTCGCCTCTTCCTGCACAGCGCGGCCTACGTGCTGCTGCACACGATCCAACAGATTGGCATGCGCGGCACCCAATGGACGACGTCCAACTTTAACACGATCCAACTCCGGGTGCTCAAAATCGGCGCCCGCGTGCGGGAGCAAGCCACCAAGGTCCGTTTTCACTTTCCGACGTCATACCCGCTCAAGGATCTGATGCGCACCGTCGTCCTCAACCTCGACACCTCATGATGCTTTGCGATGTCCCACTACATCCACGCACACGATCCACCAAGGGACCCGACTGTCCCAATGACATCCAAAAGAGGCTCAGATCTCCCAGACAACACCTCGACGACCGACAGCACTCGATCAACCCGCTACCAAAACGTCCAGCCATTGACCAGCGCACCGAATTCGTTCGCTTGGTGCGGATTCATGAATTATTCAGGCTAAGAGAAGAAAGAAGCCGGCGGATAAAATTGGAGCGCCAAACTACCGAGGGGGGAAGAGATTTCGAACGCCTGAAGAGTGAGTATCTGAAATTGGATCAGCGGTTGCGCAGTATGGCGGCGAGGGCTGCCGCCGCGGAGCGCTCGGAGGGTGATACCCGTAGTTTCGATCTTACAGCTATTCGCAACTATTCACCCGGTCAGATCCTCGGCATCGACGGACTGGTGAGCGAGCGCGAGCTCAGCCAGGTACGACGCAGGTTCGCGGCTGTTTTTCATCCCGATCGAGTTGAGCAACTGCCGGCCTGGGTAGGAGCGGTCCTAGAGGAGATTCTGGGAATAATCAACGAAGCGTGCGATCGCACGAAGGGGAGCAAGTGAGATTTCGGGATTGATCCGAAATAGACAGGGCGGCGGACTTCTCCCTGGAAAAGGTCGTACTTCCCTGTACTGCGAGTAGGGATACCTTCTCGCATCCTCTTCTGGAAAAGCCCGCCCGCCCTGCTAATTCAACTAGGTTGCCTGTTATGCCGCGCGTCCCATCATCTGGTCGAGCCGGCGGGAAATCTGGGCGAGTGATAGCCCTTCCGTGACCCGCAACTCGTGAATCAGGTGTTTCAACAGAATAACTTCCGCCATATCGAACAGATCTTTGTTGCCGATGCAATCCGCGACCTTCAAAAGCCCTTTAGACTTATATTGACGCATTTGGTGAATCGACTTGCCGAACAGGTTGGCGGCTTCCTCAATACCGATGAGCTTTGGCTTTCTTGCTGCCATAAATAAAGACCTCCTTGTCTAAATTGTAGGCGCATTCATGTTACTACGTGATACTAAATATATCGGCGACGCTAGTGAAATCTACAGGATTTGACAACAATTTCTTGACGTGAAGAAGACGACTTCGTTAAGTGATTGAAAAATATACAGCTAGGGGGTGAATCAGAAACAACACCGTCACGCGGAGCGCTCGAGTAGCTCGATCTCGAACCGTCCGGATCGTCGATGAACGCCATTTTACTGTCGAGCAGTTTCTGCCTCCACCCGTCGGGCCAGATTTCGATACCGGCCCCTTCCAAGCGCTCGCAACAACCTATCAGATCTTCGACGCCGATGGCCAGGTGCATCAGGTCCTCGGGCACCTTCAACTGGTAATCGGCGGACCAGGTAAGCTCCAGGAGATGTTCGTTGTCCGGAAGCTTTAGCATGGCAATATGATTGCCAGCGGGCGACTTATCGGATCTTCGCTGCAGCTGAAATCCCAGATATTCGGTGTACCAGTCGATCGATCGGTCCAGATCGCTCACCCTTATTCGGGTGTGAAGAAAAGTAGCCATAGTTCTCCTTTCTTGGGGTCGGAAACTAACCGTCTTCCCCGATAGTACGCAATCAACTTGCGCCTGCAAGTAGATCCCAGCCCGCCGCGCAGATTGACCGTTTGGAGTTGCCACACAGCCGAATTTATCTTGACTTTCGAGCGTGCAAGATCCATAATATACTAGCTGTTATGCCTAATTGTATGTTCCGAGCCGCGGCTCCCGGAATCGGGATGCCTGGCTCATGGAGGCAAGTTGAGCTCTATCGGTCACCAGAGATCAGAGGGTAACCTCCCGAAGGAATTGTGTACCGCACTCTGGTCGCGGGTGCTGTCGCGATTGGAGAAGGGCGAGGTGTTGATCGCGGACCAGCACTTTCAGGAGGCCCTCGAATCCGATTTCGAGGAGCTTACTGGCGTTGAGGCCTCGGCTGCCGCGAAAACGAAGATTCGCCACATGGTGACCGAAGTGAACAAGAGGCATCCGGAAACCTATGTTGCCAGGGGCGTGCGGAACGCGGTCAGCAATGCCTTCGATGAGGGGGTGCGAAAGCTTAAATGGGATGTGACCAAGATCGAGTCTCAGGGTTCTAACACCGTGCGGAGATTCACCAAGCTTGCAGGGATTCTCGACTTGCTTGCTGACGCGAATATCGATCCCAAAAAGATAGATTTCAACAACTGTGTGAAAGATGTACTGGTGAAGCTTGCAGGGAATCGCCAGTCGGACCCAGCGCCTGATCTGGCCGTAACCGACGTCCAGCTCGAGGCCTTCAAGGCGCAGCTCAGGGGGATTATGGGTCCGGATGTTGCAGATGTGTCTGCGGTGTCAGCGGAGGCGGATTCCGCTGCCGCGGCAGCAGTCGCCAGCGGGGAAGTGAGTCAGCAGGAGGCGCAGCAACGCACCCTGCAACAGGAAAAACGCAGATCCGAGCTGGAAAAGCAGGAAACGGAAAAGGTACCGCAGAACGTTGCGGCGTATGTAGAACGTGGGGATCTGACGAAGGAGGAAGCGGAGAAGGTAAAAGCCTTGAGTGATGTCGAACGCCGGCTAAAGAAAGGCGAGATCGACGAGACCGAGGCAAGTCGGATTCGCAACAGCTTGTTGGCCGGCGCGTCCAGAGACGAGCTGGACAAAAAGGTGAAGGCCGTCGTAGAGCACTCGGTCAGGTTCCTTCAGGTGTTCGAATCGATGCGTCGGATAGGCGAACAGGCGGATCCGGCCCTGAAGTTTCTGATTCGTCACAAACAAGTGGTTGTGTCGAAGGATGGAGGCGGCGTCAACCCGCTCGCCACCTTGCAAGAGTTGATGGATGACTCTGCTCTTCTTGAGTGTTTGATCGATGTCATGGAGCGGAAGGACCACGAGCTGCGCATGGTGTCAGTTCGGTTACCCCCGTACAACAGTGTTGCGGGACGAGGCATGGAGAGGATCACAAATTTGACGATCGAGGAGGATTTTGTCACCGATCTCCGCATGTCTACTCTGGACGATATCTCCGATCGCCTTAACTCCGCCGATGCGTTGATCAGAGTGCGGCCCGCTGCGGATACGGTTTGTCTCATCAATTTAATCGATCACGTGACCAAACGAACCTGGTTTCGCAAAGAGCTTCGCATGCTCCGCATCGCCCATAGCCTGGAGGAATTCTTCCGCTCCACATCCGATCTCAAAGAGGCACGACATCAAGCAGAGAATTTTCTCAATGTTCGGGTGCGGCGGCTTTTCCCCGACATGTCTACCGACGAAGGGGCCGAAATCAAGCTGCGCGGAGCCCAGATGATCGATGAGATTGAGCAGAAGATTCTCAACGAGCGTCAGGAAGCGGTAGAAGAGCAGCGGAAGAATGCCAAAGAAGCCGAAAAGTCCAAACCTGCCCCGTCCGGTGCCGCGGCGGAGGATGACCTCGAGCTCAGCGAGGATGAAAAGCAACTGGGGGTGGTCATCGGACGCGTCGAGATGCGTGTGGCGGGCAATCAGCGGCGCATTCCGTACAAGATCATGCCCGATCAAGACGACCCTACCCAGCACGTGGTCTGCCAGCGCGATCCAGATACGGGAGAGCTGGTGCCGCAGATGAAACGCGGGGCGAAACGGATCGTCGAAAAGGGCAAGGACGGGGTCTGGAGAGCCCCATAGGCAAAAACTTTTGCAAGCTTCACCTGCCAGGTACCAAGACGACCCAGTTCCGTTCCGCTTCACCTCCTTGAACTAGCGCCCCGTATCGAAATTATGCCTGTATTAATTCGCCGATTCATCCCGATCTGCTGCGTTGCGCTCACTCGGCGTATTTCATCAATATGCCTCGATCGCGCGCCTTGCAGACCGGGCGACTCGGCGCTTTCATTTCACAAGCCTACTTCCGATACAGGGCACTAGCTCGCCATTTAGCGCTTTGCAACCGGGCGTCGCACACCTACTCAAACAAAGGAGTACCCCGGAGTGAATTCATGAGTTTGTGGGACTGGTCACTGGTGTTGATCCTGAACGGCGCGATAATCGTCTACGGGTTCTATCTCAGTCGAGGAGTTCGCTCGAGCACCGACTGGTTTTTGGGTGGGCGGGCTTTGCCGTGGTGGCTGGTGGGTTTGTCGATGTACGCGACGGCCATCGATTCCAGTGATTTGGTCGCGGATTCAGGAGGCACGTATACGCTCGGATTCAGCTACTTCGTGGCCAACTGGGTGGGGGTGGTGTTCGGTTGGGTGATAGCAGCATTCTACGTCTTGCTCCCGATGTATCGCCTGGGAATGTACACCAACGCCGAGTATCTGGAGGCTCGATATGGGGCGACGGTGCGAGTCCTTTGCGCGTTCGTGCAGGTGCAGTACCGAACGCTGGTGTTGGCGATCATTGCCACGACGGTGTATCTGACCCTGTCGATCGTCTGCGGCTGGGAAGGAACATCGGCATGGGGCGCCGTGGTTGCCGTCGCCCTAATAGCTACCGTCTACACGGCGCTTGGAGGGTTGCGATCGGTGGCCGTAACCGACGCCCTGCAGTTTGGAGTGATGACCATCGCCGGTTTGGTGGTCTGGTTCATCGTGTTCGGCGAAGTGGGAGGTTGGGAAGGGGTAGAGCGCCGGCTCGCGGCACACGACGCAGACCTGCCGGCACGGCTGCTGCACGTGGGCCGGGACAACCTCGAGTCAATCGATGTGAGCAGCGCCACGCCGGAAACAATTGAGCGCAAACTCCTTCTCGGTGGGGAACACGACTCTGCGCGTGGCGTAATCCTACGACGCACGCCGTCATGGCTCATGGCTCTCGGGTTTGTCGTAATGGGCATGGCGTATTCTATCGTCAACCATACCCAGGCCATGAGAATGTTTGCCTCGCGCAGCGAATGGGACCTGAAGATGTGCGTCACCGTCGCCGGTCTGGCTATGATCGTGATGAGCTTCTTCAATCTTTCAATGGGTGTCATGGGGCGTGCGATGGTGCCGGAACAGAGCCTCTTGCCCGATGGCAGACAAGATGCCATTTATCCCTATCTCGTCAGTCAGATAAGCACGGTCGGCCTCAAAGGAATCGTTGTCGCCGGTATTCTGGCGGCGGCTTTCTCCACCTACGATTCCATCGGCTCATCGCTATCGGCTCTGCTGACACGTGACGTATATGCCCGTCTTTGGGGGTATCCATTTAACCGGAGTTACCATATGTTCAGTGCATGGCGTATCCTCGCGCTGGCAAGCACTACCCGGGCTCGGTTGGCGAGTTTCAAGCCTGGTTTCGAACCGATGCGGACTGCCTGGACTACCTCGAATGGCTGCGGTGGCCCGACGGCTTCGTCTGTCCGAGTTGCGGCCACGAAGGCGGTTGGCGCTTGGGCGATGGCCGCTTCATGTGTCCGGCGTGTTCGACACGCAGTTCGGTGACGGCCGGTACGATCTTCGATCGGACGCGGACACCCTTGACGATATGGTACACCGCCTGCTGGCTGTTCGCCACCGGTAAAGACGGGATCTCGGCGTTGAGCTTGAAGCGAGTACTGGAGATCAGCTCCTACCAGACTGCCTGGGCCATGCTGCACCGCCTGCGGTCGGTGTTGGTACGTCCCGGTCGGGATCTGCTGAGCGGGACGGTACAGGTGGACGAGACCTACATCGGCGGCGCCGAGCCTGGGCTGGCCGGTGGCCGCGCTAGGGGCAAGAAGGTGCTGACCGGTATCGCAGTTGAGGTTCATGAGCCGAGAGGATTGGGGCGGTGCCGCATGTCGCCACTGGCCGATGCCTCTGCCGAGACCTTGCACGCGTTCGTGATGGATCACGTCGAGCCGGGCTCGACGATCATCACCGACGGGTGGCCCGCTTATCAGGGACTGGCTCAGCTCGGCTACGAGCACGATCGGCGCAGCCAGGGCGCGGCCCGCGCTCGGGGCGATGATCCCAACAAGCTGTTGCCCGCCGTGCACCGCGTTGTCTCACTGGCCAAGCGGTGGCTGCTGGGAACGCATCAAGGGGCCGCCGACAGTACCCACATGAGCCACTACCTCAACGAGTTCGTGTTCCGCTTCAATCGCCGCCGCTCCCGCAGCCGCGGCATGGTGTTTTATCGCGTGCTCGAGCTGGCCGTGGCCCACGAGCCGATGCGTTTCCAGGATCTCATTGCCAGCCGACGGCCGAGGAAGCTGCCCCCCGAGCCGCCCAAACGGCGAGGGCATCCCACGAGCCTGGAACGCCCAGGGGCAAACCGGCCGTGGCGGTCGGCGGCCGAACACTGATGGGGGTCGCGACGCACTCCGGTTAAATGGATACCCCCATGCCCGTCTTATTGTGCGCGATCGGGATGACCGCCACTACATGCGTGTGGGGCAATGGCTGACGCCGGTGATCATTGGGATTTCGTTTCTCTACGTGCCATTTCTATTGCAAGGAGGCATGCTGCTTTTCTATCTCGAGATTACCAGCACCTTCGTGATTCCGCTGCTCACCATATTCCTATTGGGCGCGTTGACCAGGGTCCACAGAAGCAGCGGTCTGATCGGTCTCCTGGTAGGTACCTGCTACGGACTCATGCGTCTTTTTGCCTCTTCGATTGCCGAAGAATGGGGAGTGGCGATTCTACCGCAGATCATGACCGATACGTTTGCGGCCTACGTGTTCAGCATGCTCGTGACGGCGGGGACCATGTTGCTCGTGTCGTTGTTCAAGGGCTGGGAAGGCCAAGCTCTGGTGCATAGGGAGCATATCGAGGAGGGGGCCTGGCTGCGTTCGAGTCAGCTCGCGGTGCGCGAACTAGATGCCTCGGCACCGGCTAGAAATCGAGCCGATGGCCGTTTGCCGGCCGTGCTGGCGGTGGGCGTCGTCGGGTTGGGATGTTTACTGAGTTTCGTCGTTTTCTGGTGAGCCAAGAAGCAAGTCACGTCGCGACGACGTACCCTTCTTCGTCGAGCGTCGCTTCGGCGTCTTCGGATTCCTCTTGTTCAGCTTTCCCCGCTTCAATTCCTGCGGCGTTGGTCTCATGGCTGCTTCAGGATCCTTTCGGGAAAGTGCAGGGCGATTGGGAACAATGTTGGGTCTACCCCATAAAACGCAAAAAGTGCCCGGCACGTCAGTTGCCCGGCTCTCGTTAACCGCTTAATTTCTTTCGAGATAGAAGTGGTGCCGAAGAGAGGACTCGAACCTCCACGGGGATAAACCCCACTGCGCCCTGAACGCAGCGCGTCTACCAATTTCGCCACTTCGGCAGCACCTCGAAAAGTATCTCCAAGGACATGCATCGTCAAGAGGTAGGAGCGGCTTGAACAGCACTGAAAACGGGACCAAACTGGTCGCTCAGAACCGCAAGGCGAGATACGACTATGAAATCCTCGATTCCTACGAAACGGGCATCGTTTTAGTGGGTACCGAGGTCAAAGCTTTGAGGGCGGGCAATGCCAACATGAAAGACTCCTTTGCCAGCGTGGAACACGGCGAGTTGTTTCTCTACAACCTCCACATCGGAGCTTACGAGCCGGCCAACAGATTCAACCACGAGCCAGAACGTCGAAGAAAACTCCTCATGCATCGTGGCGAGATTCGACGCCTGGTAGGTCGCAGCCAACAGCGAGGTCTTACCCTTGTCCCGTTGAAGATCTATTTCAAGAGGGGACGCGCGAAGGTCGAGTTGGCTCTGGCCCGGGGAAAGCGTCAGTATGACAAGCGCAGGGACATTGCCAGCCGCGACGCGCAACGCGACGTAGAGAGGGAATTCAAGGAACGACAGTGAGTCTTGCCAGCAGCGGGGAAGGCGAAACCGCAGCCGAAGCAGCCTCCAGGGCGGCGTGTGAGGTCTGCGGTGGTGCCGGAATTTGCTACGACGCCGAAATAGAGGTGGGTCGTTACGGAGCCTTGGTGCTGTGCGCCTGCATTCTGGACACCTGTCGCTGCGATCGAACACCTCCATTTCGGTATTGGGACGAAGAAGGGCAGAACCGGCCATGCCCCTGCAGGCCATACCGGCGCAAGCTCACGCATGTTACTCAGCTGTTCAAGCAAGCCGAGATTCCGGAGCGTTTCCGTTGGAAATTCCGTCGAGACTTCTCGGCCTTCGCCCCCGACGGTCAGACGCCGATACCTGTGGAGCAGAAAGCCAAAAAAGCGCTGGATCTCGTATCGTGGGTGGTTGGCAGCGACGAAGAGCCCCAGCGGGGATTCCTGTTCCACGGAACGCCAGGAACTGGGAAGACCTTACTGGGAAGTATCATCCTCAACGAGCTCATCTTGCATCGCGCCCGCGCCGGTCGGTTCCTGAATCTGTCGCGGAAGTACTTTCAGAAATTGCGCGATACCTTCTCCCAGGACAGCGAACATTACGGTCAGACTTGGCAGATCGTCGATGCGCTCTGCAAGATCCCGTATCTGGTACTGGATGATTTTGGCGTTCAACGAGGAACGGACTGGGAGACTGAGATGCTCTACGACCTCGTGGACGCACGATATGGCGAGCAGCGTTTCACCATGGTAACCACGAACCAGTCGCTGGATGAGATCCGTGAGCTTTCCGGCGGCCGCATCTTCTCGAGACTTACCGAGATGTGTTACACGGTAGACATGGCTGGCACGGACTACCGCCAATTCCTGAGGTCGGACTGATGGGTCACCGAGTGGATGATCGCGGGGCCGACGAGCTGCGACCGGTCGACTTCGCCTTGGGGTACCTGAAAACCACTCCGGGCTCGGTGCTGATCTCGATGGGAGAAACTCGAGTGTTGTGCACGGCCCTGATCGAAGACCGGGTTCCACCGTTTTTGGTCGGTTCGGGCAAGGGCTGGCTGACGGCCGAATACAGCATGCTCCCAGGATCCTCGGCACAGCGGGTGGCTCGCGAGTCGAGCACGGGCCGGGTGAACAGCCGCAATCGTGAGATTCAGCGTCTTATTGGGCGATCACTGCGCTCTATCGTCGATCTGAAAAAGATCGGTGAGCGTACGATCTACGTCGACTGTGATGTGATTCAGGCTGACGGTGGCACGCGAACGGCCAGTGTCACAGGAGGTTATCTTGCTCTCTCAAAAGCAGTTAAGACCTTGATGGGAGACGGGTTGTTAAGTGAGAATCCCGTGCTCGAAGCGGCTGCGGCGGTGAGTGTCGGGATCGTCGACGGGGAGGCCCTGCTCGACCTTTGTTATGCCGAGGATTCGCGGGCAGAAACCGATATGAACGTCGTCATGACCGAGGGAGGCGGGTTTGTCGAGATCCAGGGCACGGCCGAGGATCGGACCTTCAACCGCGAGCAGGCGGATGTTATGCTGGACTTGGCGGCACATGGAATCGAAGACCTGCTCGCGGCGCAGCAAACGGCCCTGACAGGCGCCGTATAGGACGCCAATGAGGCAAAATTCGCTTGACAGTTACAGACGGTCCGGCATATTTTTAACACTTGCTTAACCAGTTGAATCTGTTTCCCTTAGAACCCCACACGCGAAGGATTTTCCGATGCCGGAAATGACGAAAGCCTCGTTTTGGGACATGGACGATTCTCTTGGTAGTTACCTGGCTGAAATCGCCAGTTCGAGCCCTTTGTCTGCAACGGAAGAGGTGCGGCTGGCCAAAGAGATAAAACAGGGGGATGAAGATGCCCGCAATCAACTGGTGGAGGCGAACCTCCGTTTCGTGGTAAGCGTTGCTAAGGAATATCAGAATCGGGGCGTGCCGCTGGCCGATCTGATCAGTGCCGGCAACATGGGTTTGATAACCGCGGCCGAGCGTTTCGATGAGGACAAAGGTTTTAAGTTCATTTCCTACGCTGTGTGGTGGATACGTCAGGCGATCCTGCAAACTCTAGCTGAGCAATCGCGCACGGTTCGCCTCCCGCTGAACAAGATCGGGCTTCTCTACAAGATTTCGAAAGCTTCGCGAGCCTTGCAGCAAGAGCGGGCCGACGATCCCAATCCCGAGGAGATCGCCAGGCAGCTAGATGTACCGTTGCACGAGGTTAAAGAAACCTTGATGTGCGGTCGTTCGGTGCGTTCGCTCGACGCCGCGTTCAAAGAAGAAAAAGACCAAAGCCTGCTGGATGTGCTTCCAGATGACAGGCAAGAATCCCCGGAAAACCACGTAATGCATGGATGTTTGCGCGGCCAGATTGACTCCGCTCTCGGCGGTCTCGCTGGAAGAGAAGGAGAGATCCTGCGTCTGTATTTCGGCCTCGACGGCGAAGAACCGATGACGCTCGATCAGATCGGAGCGCGATTCGGGCTTACTCGCGAGCGTGTTCGGCAGATAAAGGAAAAGGCGCTCCATCGCCTCCGGCATCCTAGTAGATGTGACCAATTGCGCACATACAGCAACGCTTGAGATGTTGCAGAACCTATCCCCCCACGTTCGTCCCCTTTGTACCTTGAGGGGTTCTCATGGCCAAAGACACAAAGGAAGAGGATCTTCTACAGTCAATAGAAGAGGTGGAATCTAGGATCTTGAACTTCCGCCGGAAATTGAGGGACGTCCTGGCGGATGTTCACGCGGATGTAGGTCAAGCGGCGGCGGGGAACGCAGCTGACTGACTGGCTCCAAACAGCAACGTTCGAAGTAAAGAGGGGGTGGGCAACCGCCCCCTCTTACTTATTGTTGTGCAACAAGTTGGAAACGCATAATATTTTCTCGTAGGGCTTCGTATTCTGATGTGCGTACCTAAGGGATAAACAGATGCTCTCTGACCAAGAAATACTGCAGATTTGTCGCAAGTATGACATTCAATGTCCGCTGTGCGACACGACGAAGGAGTTCTACCGTCTCAAGCGGGACGTGGTCCGCCCCCAAAAATCGGAAGGGGATGGACATCCCACTGAATTCAAGTGGGGCAAGGCAGGATTCGATTCCGTAGATCCGAAGCAGTTCTTCTTTGGAGTCTGCCCGAAATGCCGTTTCACCGGCGAGTTGGATGATGCCGATTTTCGCCAAGCGTCAAAGAACCCTGACGCCTTCCGCAGCGATTTTGCGGCCGATGCGCTACGCCAGCATCTCACCTGGAGTGCAACGGGCAAAGGCATCACGCACAGCCTCGGATTGCTGACCGAGGACACAGATCCACTGGTCAAGGTGATGGCCCAGTTCTTCTTGGGGATCTACTCCCAGTGTCTGCGCCAGCGGATTATACACGGCAATGTGGCACGTTATTACCTGCGAATCGCGTGGCTCTTTCGCGACCTAGAAAGATTCTATCCGGGCGCGGATCTCGAGGCGGCGGCGGCGCGGTTCTCGAAAGTGAGAAAACGTTGGCAGAAAGCCATTCCCGAGAACAAGGACTACGCGGCCGTTCCCAAGCTCACCCTCGATGAGGCTGATGCCCTGCGCTATGCCCGCTCGTATTTCGAGCGCAACTTCGAAACGCTGAAAGAGGCAAAAACCGAGGACGAGCTTCGACTCCAGCAACTTCTGGCCGAGATCGGTTTTCGGCTCTACGAGTTGACCAACGGCGCGGAGGATTTCAAGAAGGCTTCAAGTTTCTTCAGCGGCGTGATAGAGCGTTGTGTGGGTATTATCAGCGACAAGAGCATCGTTGGCGGGGCGGTCAATCGTGCCCGCGAAATGCTCGACAAGACGGGTGAGCGGGGTCGCGAGCTGCGCGAGCTTCACAAGAGTCGGGGGGGAACGGAGGCCGAGGTCGCGGCCCCCCAGACAACGGAGGAGCCGGTAAAGAAAGCCAAGGCGGCAGCAGCGAAGGAAGGCAAGGATTCCAAGAAGCAGAACGGCAAGGGGGCAACGTCGAAAGGTGCCGAGCGACCCAAGAGAGCGGTGGCGAAAACAGCGGGCAACGGCGCCGAGAGCCCCCAGCAGGAGCCGGTCGAGGAGGCTTTTGGCTCTCTCTGGATCAGGCGACGCGGCAGGTCAATATGCTCGGCGGCGCCGATAGAGGGCTGGCCGGTGGCCCGCGCTATGCTCAAGGACGAGTTGACCTCCTTGAAAGGACGTCTCGAGTCGGTCGAAGAGGACAACAAGAAGTGGCGCCAGTTGGCGGGCCGGGACATGCTCACTGGATTGCCGAACAAGACGATGCTGTTCAACCTGATTCTTCCGAAGGCAATAAAACAGCTTAAGGATTCCGGACCCATAAGCTGCATTGGAATCGGTCTGGATCAGGTGGACAAGGTGAACCAGGGGCATGGCTGGCTGATGGGCGATCGGATGTTGCAGGAGAGCGCCAAAGGGTTGCGCAAATTCCTGAGTGACGGAGAGCAGCTTTACCGGCTAGATGGCGCTAACTTTGCGATCATCGGCTCGATGACCAACAATGTCGCACGTCAGCGGGCTTCCGATATGCGTCGACGTTTGGCTGCAGCAAGCGTTCAGATCGACAAGACCCAGTTGCCACTGGTGTCGAGCATAGCGGTTGTCACCATTGAGCGCACCACGGGCGGTTCGGTCGTCGATCTGGCGAATGCCATATACCAGTCTCTTGTGTTGACCCTCTATCGAGCCAAAGACAAGGGGGGAAACACCGTGGAAGTCAGCAACAATACTAAATTTTGAGGCGAGACTGAGCGTATGGAGAAATGGGCTACCGGGATATTTACGTCGATAGGCTCCGGGCTTGGGGCCGATCTGGATGCCGTTAACGCCCTGAACGTGCCCACCGTTCACTTGCATGCGCCACAACGGGATCAGAGAGGCGGATCTCGTACGCAAGAGATCAAGCGGGAGTTTGCTGCGGCAAATGTAGAAATCACCGTCGTGTTCGTCGGTTTTGCGGAAGATGACTACAGCACCGTTGAATCGGTCATCGAGACGGTCGGCCTAGTACCCATGGGCCAATGATCGGCAAGGCTAAGGGAAACCTTGGAAATAGCCGACTTTGCAGCCGAGTTAGGCGTTGGCGCCATCGGCATGCACTTTGGGTTTGTACCGTCTGATACCCAGGACCCCGAGTTTGCTGCTGTCGTCGCCGCGGCGCGAGAGATTTGCGACCACTGCGCAGGCATGGATCAGACATTCAACCTGGAAACCGGCCAGGAAACGGCCAGCGAGCTGCTCGAGTTCATTAACGCCGTTGGGCGGGAGAACCTGGCGGTGAACTTTGATCCTGCAAACATGATCCTTTACGGTTCCGGTGAACCGCTCGAAGCCCTGGAGTTGATCGGTAGACACGTGAAGAGCGTCCACTGCAAAGATGCGAAGAAGCGCCGCGAGCCTGGACAACCATGGCATGCGGATGCGCCGCTGGGCAGCGGCGACGTGAAAATCGAACGGTTTCTCCGCAAGCTGAAGGCGCTGGGGTACGATGGGCCGCTTACGGTGGAGAGGGAGTATTCGGCCGATCAGAAAGCAGACATCGAGCAGGCGCTCGAGCTGCTGGTGCGCTTGCGCGGCAAGATTCTCGGAGCTTGAATGGTAGATACGATTCCAAAACGATTGGAGTTTGCGCTTGAGGTGGCCTATCAAGCGGGCAGGTTGACGCTGAGTCGTTTTCAGACGGGGTTGGAGCCAGAATGGAAAGCGGACCAATCGCCCGTGACCGTAGCGGACCGCGAAGCGGAGCAGAAGATCCGGGAGATGATCGGACGCGCCTACCCGGGAGACGGCATTATTGGCGAGGAATTCGATGATGTAAAAAGTAGCTCCGGTTGTTCCTGGATCGTCGATCCGATCGACGGCACAAAATCCTTCGTACACGGGGTTCCGCTCTACGGCGTGCTTCTTGCATTCGAAGACCCCGAAGGAGTGCAGGTAGGGGTCGTCCATATGCCGGCGCTGGGAGAGATGGTCTGGGCAGCCAAAGGTGAGGGGTGCTGGTGGAACGGCAGGCGCGCGAGTGTTTCTAAGGTGACTCAGCTTTCGCAGGCCTGCCTTTGTTACACGGAATCCTCCGCCTTTGCTGACCACGGTTACGGCGATTGCTGGGAGCGCCTAGTCACTAGAGCTCGAATCGTAAGAGGATGGGGCGATTGTTACGGACACATTCTGGTGGCCACCGGCAGGGCTGACGCGAGTTTTGATCCGGTCATGAACCCTTGGGATTGCGGTCCCCTGCTGCCGATTCTAGAGGAAGCAGGGGGCACCTTCACCGACTGGGAGGGGACGGCTACCATTTATGGTAAGAATGCGGTGTCGACCAACGGGCATCTGTATCAAGAGGTCACAGACCATCTTCGCTGAGGTCGATTGGCAGTGACGTCCGGCCTAGTGAGCTACCTGCGCCGCCCATGGGGATCGGTATTCAAGGATACCGTTGCCGCAGCCTATCGCCACGATATCACCGATGCGGCGGCGGCAATGGCGTTCGATTTTGTCTTCGCCACGTTTCCCGGCATTCTGGTGCTCACCGCTCTGCTGGGCATAGCGGAAATATCCCCGGAAGATTTCAAGATGCTGCTTGAGGACTTCGGCCTCATCGTCCCCGCTCCACTGCTCATCGTCGTCGAAGAGAACATCCAGCACGTGTGGGATTCGTCTCAGAGTCTGTTCTTCGTGGGGATCCTTGGTTGCATCTGGCCCGCCTCCGCCAGCATGTCAACCACGATGAGCGCGTTGAACCGCGCCTATGGTGCCGAAGAGTTGCGGCCCTTCTGGCAGAAACGTGCTCTTTCCATCGTTCTGCTGGTAAGTGGTGGGCTGTCCCTGGTGGTTCTGTTCAACCTGATGGTGTTCAGCGTCCAGGTGGAAAACTGGCTTCACGCCCACTGGGATCTGACGAGGCACTTTCCTTCGCTGGCGGGAATCCTGCGACCCACGGCGGGCCTCGGAGGAACCATCGTCGCGGCGGCATGTATCTACAGAATCGGGCCCAATATCACACAGCGGTGGGCGGATGTGCTGCCAGGCAGCCTGTTGTTTGTTGCCCTGTGGTCGGCAATCGCCTACGGGTTTGCCTATTTCGTCCAGAATTTCAGCTACTACAACGTCGTATATGGGGTGTTGGGCGCCGTGATCGTGCTGCTGCTATCGGCGTATCTGGTGTCGTTCGTGCTGCTGCTAGGTGGCGAGTTGAACGGCAGGCTCCTGCGCGAAAATCACAGCGGTTCGGAATAGTCAGGAGTTGTCTACGGCGCGAGAGCAGTCAGCACGTCGTCGATCTCTTTGTCCGAATTGTAGAAATGCGGAGACAGGCGGACGCAGCCGTTGCGGGCGGTGGCGATGATGCGGCGGTCTCGGAGCCGTTGATCGAGCGACCCAAGATCCAAACCTCTCCTCGTAAAGGTAACGATGCCCGATTTTTCGCCAGGATTCCTCGGCGTCACGATATCGAAACCGAGATCGCATAGCCCATCGCACAGCGAATTAGTCAACCGTAAAATGCGTTCGCTTACCTGTTCGATACCGACCTCCAACAGCAGTTCCGCAGAAGCCTTCAGACCGGCGATGCCAATCGAGTTGAGGGTGCCGGTCTCGAAGCGCCTGGCGTCTCCGCGCAGGGTCGTGTCATAGTTGAAGAAATCGGCATCACTGACGCTGGCCCACCCCATGGATGCCACCCGTATCGACTCGAGCGCGTTGGTGGAGCAGTAGAACAGAGCACACCCTTCGGGACCCAACATCCACTTATGACCGTCTGCCGCCATAAAATCTATGCCCTCGATCTCCACATCCATGGGCAGGGCTCCCACGCTCTGGATGCCGTCCACCACGAAGAGTGCCCCATACTGCTTGCATATTTTCGACAGTCCGGCCAGGTCATTCCTAAAGCCGGAGTGAAACTGCACGGCGCTGGCCGAGACCACGCGGGTACGTTGATCCATTGCCGCGTCGTAGGCATCGAGCGAGAGCCGCGCATCGACTTCGTCGACCCAATGTATCTCCACGCCCCTGGATTCCAGATTCTTCCAGGGGTAGACGTTGGCCGGAAATTCGCAGGAAGCCAGTACCACGTTGTCCCCGGGGCGCCAATCGAGGCCTTCCGCCACGGCGATGATACCGTCGGTAGTGTTCTTCAAGAAGGCGATCTCTTCGGCACGGGCGCCGATCAGGCGTGCGACACTGTGGCGCGCTGTCTGCACCATCTCGTTCCATTCTTCGTAGTGAGCCATGGAGTTCTGCGCTACATCCTGAGCGAATTCGCCCATCGCGTCCGCGGCTCGTCGCGACAGCGGGGCGACCGCGGCGTGGTTCATATAGATCCACCGGTCTGAGATGGGGAACGCGCTGCGGATTGAGGCGAGATTCACGAACGGTACACCGTTGTTGAGGAGGGTGGACGAAGGTATGAGACCCACCCGGGGTGGTCAATGAAGTTGATTGACGGACCCATCGACAGCTTCTATTATTTCATGCATTCCCCCAAAACACCAATCTCCTCGTGAGGTTCCGATAATGGCCCGCAGGGATGCCTACGCAGTCGCAGGTGTAGATATTGCGCGAGCGAACGAAACCAAGCTGCAATTGAAGGAGCTGGTGCGCGCCTCGCACGGCGATGGAGTGATCGGCGAACTGGGGGGATTCGGAGGGCTGTTTCGGCCTCCGTGGCAGGAATACGATGATCCCGTTTTGGTATCAAGCGTCGACAGCGTCGGCTCCAAACTCAAAATCGCCTTCGCCAGCGGGATCCACGCTACCGTAGGCATGGACATCGTTTTTCACTGTGCCAACGATATCCTGGTGCAAGGCGCCCGCCCGTTGTTCTTCATGGACTACCTGGGGCTAGGAAGTCACGATCCGGAGGTGGTCAAAGCTCTGGTGGGCGGGGTTGCCCGAGGCTGCAGTGAGATAGGTTGTTCGCTCATCGGGGGAGAGACCGCCGAGCTTCCCGAGTTCTACAACGATAGCGAGTACGACCTGGCCGGGAGCATCGTCGGCATCGTGGATAGCGCCAAAATCATCGATGGATCGGCCATTGCCGCTGGTGACCAATTGATCGGTCTGGCATCAAATGGCATGCACACAAACGGCTATACGCTTGCTCGAAGCGTGCTGTTCGGCGACGCCGGTCTCAAGCTCGAATCGCCTTTCGAGCCAGAAACGGGGGCGCCCACAACGATTGCCGATGAGCTGCTGCGTGTCCACAGGCCGTATGTCAATGTTGTTCACCAACTGTTGGAAGTGGTAGATGTCAAGGGTCTGGTCCACGTTACGGGAGGGGGCCTGTGGGACAATATACCCCGCGTACTGCCGCGGAATCTAGGGGCACGGATAGACCCGAATAGCTGGGAAGTACCGGCGATTTTCCGTCTTATCGCAGCGCTGGGAAAGATCGGCGAGCGGGAAATGTATCACGCTTTCAACATGGGCATTGGCATGATCGTCGTCGTTTCCAAGGATGAGACGGAGAAAGCCCTGGAATCGTTGAAGACCTTTGGAGAGCCGGCTTACCTGATCGGGCACGTCGAGGATGGGGCACCGCCGGTCGCGTTGCTGAGCTGACCGAGTTGATTGCGCCATGCTGAAGATTGTTCTGCTACTTGCTATCGGCTTTCTCCTCTACCAACTCCTTAGAGCAGCGTGGGGCAATCCCGCATCGCGCATAGTTGGCGGAGAGCGGAAAAGCAACGTGTCGCAGGTGCCGCGAGACGATATCGAGGACGCCGAGTTCAGCGATTGCGAGCCGACGCCTGGAGAAGAGGAGCGTGGCCAGGAAGGCTGAGCAGTCGGGGGAGTCCGCGGTCCGTGCGGAGCTGGATTCGGAGCGGATGCGGCCCTACTACCTGATCCATGGCGAGGAGGGTTTTACCCGCGACCGGGCGGCGGATCACCTGGTTTCAAAACTCACTCCCGATCAGGCCCCGGATTTCAATCTCGACAGATTCTTTGCCGACGCCTTGAACCTCGAAGACGTGACGCAGGCATACTATGCCTACCCGATGATGAGCGATCGCCGCGTCATCGTTTTGAAGCGGTGTGAGCGGCTGTCGCCGGCCCAATGCAAAGAGCTCGAGGTGGTTCTTGACACTCCGGCAGAATCCTCGATTCTGATCGCGGTTGGTGCCAAAATAGACGCGCGCAGGCGATTCTTTGCCCAGATGTCCCGTCAGGGATTCGCAGCCCGTTTCCGCATTCCCTATGAGAATCAGGTGCGGCCCTGGCTGCTGCAGTTTGCCCGCGACGAGGGTATTGGTCTGGATCCAGAGGCAGCAGACCTATTGGTTTTGTACAATGGCGCAAATCTTCGGGACCTGGCGACCGAACTCGACAAAATCGCCGTCAACGACAGGAGCATCAGCCGCGAGGATGTGGAAAGGTCGGTCACCCGGCGCCGAGAAACCAGCGTATTCGAGCTGACAGACCAGATTGGCACGCGGGATTATCGGCGCTCCGCCCAACTCCTGCGCTCCTTTCTTCGCGACGGTTCGGAGGTTTCCTTCGCGCTCGCCATGATTCAGCGACATTTTCAGCTCCTGCTCAACACCAAGGAGTTGATCGCCCGCAGGAGATCCCAGTCGCAACTTGCCGCCGATCTGGGAATCTCACCCTATTTCGTCGGGAAATATGTGGCGCAGGAACGCAATTTTTCCCGGGAACAGCTGTGGAATGGATTGAGCGCGATGCTGGCAGCGGATGTTCAGCTGAAGTCCAGAGGGCGGCATTTCGAAGCTTTGGTGCTGGACTTATTGATACACAAGCTCTGCTCTGATAACGGGTCCGGATCGGGTTGACAGAACATATTGGGGTGATTATATTGGGCTCCGTCTATTTGGCGGTAACATCCTGAAAAGATTCTAGTTATGTAAGGAGATGTTGTTTCGATGAGCACTCCGATCGCCCTCACTGACGACAATTTCTCGGAGGAAGTTCTGGACTCGAATGTGCCCGTTCTCGTCGATTTTTGGGCCGCCTGGTGCGGACCCTGCCGAATGGTTGCTCCAATCGTAGAGGAGTTGGCCACCGAGTATGACGGCAAGGCAAAAGTTGCGAAGTTAGATGTAGATGCGGCCCAGAAAACCGCCATGGAGTTCGGAATTCGC
This sequence comes from Candidatus Latescibacterota bacterium, assembly GCA_965217095.1. Lineage (GTDB taxonomy): Bacteria > Latescibacterota > UBA2968 > UBA8231 > UBA8231 > CAYNZV01. Next base: position 1,212,008 of record OZ244235.1, on the reverse strand, counting down.
AGCATTCGCAGCATTCCGACATTGTTGATCTTTAAGGGAGGAAAAGTCTCCGATCGATTCCAAAGGCGGCGCGGCACCGAAAACGACTCTTCCATTCTCATGAGGAGTCCGAGGTGATTGGGGCGATTCCAAAGGAGCAGATCGCAGAAAAGCTGGATGCCGCATTGGCCAGTTAGCAGCCGCTGATTTAGCACCAAGCGGCACCGAAAACGACTCTTCCATTCTCATGAGGAGTCTTTTTTTTTCCACCATCTAGCCTGATTATCACACGGTTCATGGCTAACGATCCGTTTTGGAGCAATCTCTTCCGTCGGCGTACCAAGGACGGTGATGAATTGGTGCAGATCCTGAAGGAAATCCCGATTTTTCAGGATCTGAGCCGCAGGGAGTTCCAGAAACTTGAAGCGATACTCCACCGACGAAGTTTTGCCCCCGACGAGGCGATCGTGCGCGAGGGTGAAGTGGGCGTCGGGATGTATACGATCATCTCGGGCGAGGTAGAGATCGTCCAGAAGTCAGAAGAGGGAGGAGTCCTCCGTCTCGCCACCTTCGGCCCCGGAGATTTCTTCGGCGAACAAGCACTTCTGGACGAGGAGTCGCCGCGTACTGCGTCGGCGATTGCAGTGCAAACTTGTAAGGCTGTTGGATTTTTCCGGCCCGATCTTCTCGAGCTTATCGAACAAAACCCGCAGTTGGGGCTGAAGATCATCATGAGGCTCTCGCAGATGGTGTCTGCCAGGTTGCGGCATACCAACCGCCTTCTTAAGGAGGCCCGGGCAAAGGCGGATGAGCTAGCTCTTGCCGGGAATGGCGACGAAACATCGCAGTTGGAAGAATCCTCCAACGGGGGACCCGATGCCGAGTGAAACGACGCTGAACGGTCGCCAACAATGAACCAGGAAAAACCTACCATTATCGGCCGCCAGCTGAAGATCGTGCTCTGGGTTGCCGGCCTGTTGTGCGCGATCTGGCTCCTGTACGCCATCCGCGGAGTGCTCGCCCCATTCGTCCTGGCGTTCGTCCTGGCCTACGTACTGGCACCGTTGATCGATTGGATGGAGAGTCGGGGGGTTAATCGAACGATTAGTATTGTCACGGTCTTTCTAACGGTCGTAGGAAGCCTGGCCTTTGGAGCATTCAAGGCGGGGGGCAAACTGACGGATGAGATGATCGATCTCAGCGATCAGTTTCTCCGGGAGGAGATTGTCGAGCGAGAGATCGCCATTTCCAATACTGGGAAAGCCGTGCAGACCATCGACTACCGGTGGACGGGCTCCAGCCAGAATAGAGTATTCACCCTGCTCGACTCTACCAAGTTTCCTTTGAGCCTTGCCGTTGGGGGCAAGCAGCAGCTGCGGTTCGCGTTCGCCCCCAAGAGTATCAAGCCGTCGCAGGCAGTGTTGCTGTTTTCCGTTTCGAATCTACAGCGCCAGGTAGCGCTGCGGATGCGCGGCAATGCTAGGCCATTGGCCGAAGGCGCAATTGCCTACGAATTCTGGGAAAGGGGCGGTCACGAAGATGAGCTCAGCGCGCAGACGGTCATCGTTTCAGCGCGAGGAATCGACTTCGGACGTGCGGGACCGAATATCATTTCACATATTTCGGAGAAGGCGGAGGAGATCCAACCCAAGATTCAACCGTACATCGGCGCCGATCTCGATCTGGCAGATCTGGTGACACAGTACGGCCGCAGTTTGACCGATACCCTGCTGGGTGGGACGTCTGGCTTTGTCGGAGGGCTGGTCTCCGGCATCACGTTCCTTGTGATCGTCCCGTTTGTTGCGTTCTTTTTCCTGCGAGAAGGGAGGCGGATCACACGCGGTTTGATCGAGTTGGTGCCCAACTCCTACTTCGAACTGTGTTTGAATCTTTTGTACCAGATTAACGGTCAGATAGGTGGTTACATTCGTGGTCAGCTTCTGGCCGTGTCGGTGGTCGCTTTACTTGCAGTTGTCGGATTGACTATTATCGGCATGCCATACTCGGTACCGGTCGGGATAATCGCAGGGTTGGCGAACATGATTCCATATCTTGGGCCGTTGATCGGGATATTGACCGGGTCGATCGTCACTCTGGCTACAGGGGGCGGCATGAGTTTGGTTACGCACGTAATCGTTGTATTCTTGATTGTCCAGCTGATCGACAATATTCTGATTCAGCCTACTATCGTCGCGAAGAATGTGGATCTTCACCCTCTCGTCGTGCTGTTTGTGGTTATGGTGGGTAGCCAATTGATGGGCATAGTCGGAATGCTGGTGGCCGTGCCGCTTACCGGAATCGCCAAGGTCAGCGGTCAAACCGTTTACCAGGGTATCAAAGGATACCGGGCGCAATAGGCCCATACAGGAGGAACCTCTTTTTGGACGGCGCATTTTCGGTTGGCAACGATACTATCACCGCTCTTGCCAAGAGGATCGCGGACGCGAGGAAGCTGTACGGTCCCGATAGTCTGTACGTCGTTGGCCTGATCACAGGTTTCGAGTGGTTATTAGAGGGCAATTCTGAGGCGGATGTTGTAAAGAGTGAGCTCAGAAATGCGATTTCTGAATTCGAGGCTGGAGCTGAGGCCACCGCCCCGCAAGAGGCTGCTGCGTCTCAAGATTCATCATCTGAGCCGCTGCCTGAGAACTCCTGGATACAGGGAACGGTGAAATGGTTCAACAATGACAAGGGGTACGGCTTTATCTCCACCGAAGGGAACGTCGATGTTTTTGTGCACTGGCGCGACATTTCATCCTGGGATCGTAGCCTTGGACAGGGTGACCGGGTAGAATTTATGGTGACCAAGACCGCCAAGGGATTCCAGGCGATCAATGTAATGAAAGGGGAAGCCAAATCTGACGGGGAAGAGGAAGGGGAGGTTGATCAGGACGCTGAGTTGGAGACTGGAGATCAGCCCGACTCTGAGTCGAAAGTTGAAACCTCCTCCACGGGGGAAGAAGATCCTGAATCCAGTTCACCACCATCAGAGCTCGGTGGCGAATCACCCGAACCTGTTGTGGCAGAAGTGATTGAAGAAGAAGCGTCAGGGCCAGCAATAGCAGGAAGCGAGCCTGCGGACTCGTTCGTTTCTAATGAGAGTCGCCAAGAGGACGATAATACTACGGATAATCCGACCAGTTTCCAGAGTTAAAGAGGTTTCTTCCACGGTATGTTAAAAAAGACCCGCAGCAGCGTTAGCTGTTCATTTTGTGGCAAGGGCATCGACGAGGTTGAAAAGATCATTCAAGGCCCATCCGTCCACATCTGCAATGAGTGTGTGGGGTTGTGCAATGAAGTCCTGGATGAGGAGAATCGCCAAGAGCCCAATCTCAACGGAAAACCTCTGCCCAAGCCAGCGGAAATCAAGGAACACCTAGACGGGCATATCATTGGTCAGGAGCGGGCGAAGAAGGCTCTTTCCGTTGCCGTTTACAATCATTATAAACGCGTATATTCCGGCGCTTCGGATGTAGAGTTAAGCAAGAGCAACATTCTCTTGATCGGTCCTACTGGTACGGGCAAGACACTCCTCGCGGAAAGCCTTGCCCGGATGCTGCAGGTTCCATTCGCTATTGTGGATGCCACGGTATTGACCGAAGCGGGATATGTAGGAGAAGATGTGGAAAACATCCTCGTACGCATTCTGCAAGCGGCTGATTACGATGTGAAGCAGGCTGAACGGGGCATCCTTTTCGTAGACGAGATCGACAAGATCGCTCGCAAGTCCGGAAATCCGTCTATCACGAGAGACGTATCCGGTGAAGGAGTGCAGCAGGAACTCTTAAAGATTCTGGAGGGTACGATCTCAGGTGTTCCTCCAAAGGGGGGCCGTAAACACCCGGAGCAGCCCCTGGTCCAGATAAACACCAAGAATATTCTGTTCGTTTGTGGTGGGGCGTTCGACGGTCTCGATCGCATCGTGCACCAGCGCCTTGGCAGGAGAGCGGTGGGATTCGGCAGTCAGGTTGGCGAGGTTGAAGAGTTGGACGACTCTCAGCTTTGCAGCCGGGTCGAACCTGAAGATCTCATTCAATACGGTCTGATTCCCGAACTCATCGGACGCTTGCCGGTGGTAAGCACGCTTCATCCTCTCAGCGATCGCGCCATGATGGAGATCCTCGTTAAACCCAAAAACGCATTGGTGAAACAGTACCAGAAGCTGTTTGAGATGGATGGTCTCGTGCTCCGTTTTGAGGATGAGGCGTTGGACAAGATCGTCGAGTCGGCTCAGCAAAAATCGATGGGCGCTCGCGGCCTGCGAGCAGTCCTTGAAACCTCGATGTTCGAGATCATGTACGAGTTGCCCGCCCGAGACGACGTCAAAGAATGTGTGATTACCCGAGAATTCATCGAGTCGAAGGCGCCGCCGACATATGTGTTCAGAAGGAAACGAGCATAGCGATGTATAGGTACTGAAATCTTCTTTCGCAACACAAAGCGCCCAACCGAGGCCTGTATCAGGCGGCTATCGCCATCCTGACGCAGGCCGTCTTTATTTCCGAATCATCCAGTAGAGATTCTTGATTATCCCATCCTCATCCGACTCTCCTGACACCCTGAATCGGTTGCGCGATAACCTGATAATGCGTTGTGAGGTGGTCCGGACCATACGCGCGTTTTGGGAGGAGATGGGATTTCTGGAGGTAGACACGCCCCAATTGGTGCGCGCTCCGGGTTCCGAAGCCGCCATCGAGCCCTTTTGCGCAGCTGGTTCTAACACGCAGTACTACCTCATCACCTCCCCCGAGCACCACATGAAACGCCTTCTTGGCCGCGGCTTCGAACGCATATTCCAGATCAGCCACTGTTTTCGGGACGAAGATGCCTCCGCCACCAACAATCCCGAGTTCTCGATGCTGGAGTGGTATAGGGCTCGGCATAGCTATATCGATATCATGAACGATGTCGAGCTGCTCGTTGCTCACGTAACCCGCGCGGTGCGTGGATCGACCACGATCACCTATCAGGGCCGGGACCTCGAGCTGTCGCCCCCCTGGAAGCGAATTACCGTCGCTGATGCCTTCGCGAAATATGCCGACATTTCCCTTGAAAGCTGCGTTCGAAATGCGGACTTCCTCAACGCCGCGCGCAAAATCGGGGTTTCGAGCGCCGATGAGGCCGACAGCTGGGACGACATATTCTTCAAGGTGTTTCTGGAGCGGGTCGAACCTGCCTTGTCAGAGATGGCCCCCGTATTTATCGTCGATTATCCGGCTCGGATGGCAGCGTTGGCACGGCTCAAACCGGGAGCGCCCGGGTTGGCTGAGAGGGTAGAGGCGTACGTCGGAGGTCTCGAGTTGGGAAATGGTTTCAGCGAACTCAACGATCCGGTGGAACAAGAAGAGAGATTTCTGGCGGAACGAGAAAAACGCCGAACTGACGGAAATCCTGTTTACCCTATGGACTCCGAATTTCTGGATATGATGCGACGGGGCATGCCGCCGGCCGGAGGCTTCGCGTTGGGAGTAGACCGGCTATGTATGCTACTCACTGATTCCGCGGAGATCGATGACGTGGTTGCGTTTCCGTTCCCAAGGAATCTCGCGTGAGCGAAATACTGTTCATAACTTCCAATCCGGAATCGCGGGGGGGGGCACTTAGCGCCCTGGAGGGCGAAGGGATATTCGCGAAAATCGTTGACAACTGGGATCTCGCACGAGAAACATTGGCCGATCGCCAGGTTGATTTGGTCATCGTGGATCGGACAACGACGCCTCTGCCGGTTACAGACCTGGTAGCCGCATTGCCGGCGGTGGATCCGCTTGAGGTCGACATCCCTGTGATACTCCTAGGCAGCAATACCGCCTGGGAGCTTCGAGCGCGAGAACTCCGTGCAGGCGCTTCGGATTTTATCGACCTGCCGTTCGAGCCCCAGGAGCTAGGGGCACTGATTGCCGCACGTCTGCGCACCAAGAAACGGATCGATAATCTAAAATCCGATGCCCTGGTAGACGAGCTCACCGGGGTGTACAACCGGCGGTATCTCGATGCCGAGATCGCTGTGAAGCTGAAAGAGGCGCAGCGTTACGGACATCCTTTTTCCTGCGCACTCCTGGACATCGATCGGTTCAAAAGCATCAACGACACCTGGGGGCACCAGGTGGGCGATACCGTGATACGCGGCGTAGCCACATTGACTCGAACGCTGATGCGTGGGGAGGATCTGATTGCCCGGTACGGGGGTGAGGAGTTTGCCCTGATTCTCAATCACACCGACACCCGCGGCAGCTCAATCTTGGGAAAACGCATACTCAGCGCAATCGAAGGCGCACAATTCGAACCCAAGGTGCAGGAGTTGGCGGTTACCATCAGCATGGGGATCGCCACCTATCCAAACGACGATGTGGAATCAGTCGAGGAGTTGATGCGTCGGGCAGATGAGCGACTCTATAGAGCGAAACTAGGAGGGCGTAACCAGGTCGTAGGTCTCGAGTAGACTAGGGGCCGGAATTGATCTCTTCGGTTTCCCGCTCGGAGGTGAGCACCGTGTCGATCAGGCCGAACTCCAGCGCCTCGGCAGGCGAAAGAAAGTAGTCCCTTTCCGTCACTTCTACGATACGTTCTACCGGTTGACCTGTGGCTTCCACCAGGATCTGATTGAGCCGCAGACGCCAGTCCATGATCTCCTTGGCGTGAATCTCTATGTCCGATGCCTGACCCTGAATGCCCCCCCAAGGTTGGTGCAGCATGAACCGGGAATGGGGTAAGGCGTGCCTTTTCCCTTTTGTCCCGCCGGCCAGCAAGATGGCGCTCATGCTGTAAGCTTGCCCCACACACAAGGTCTGAACGTCGCAGCTAATGTGCTGAATCGTGTCGAAAATGGCCAACCCAGCTGTCAAACTTCCGCCCGGGCTGTTGATGTAGATGGAGATGTCTTTGTTGGGGTCTTCAGAAGCGAGATAGAGGAGCTGAGCGACGATGAGGTTGGCTTCGCTGTCGTTAATGGGATAGCCAATGAAGATGATCCTCTCCTTCAAAAGCATGGAAAAAATATCGTAGGCGCGCTCGCCCCTTCCTGTTTGCTCGATTACGATAGGCACAATGGCCATTGGGTATTCCTTTCCGTTTCCGTTTCCGCTTATGCCTCGATCGAGAGAATACGTTTTCGTTTCTCGAGTGTCAACGCGCTTGAGCTTTGCGGCTCCCGCAGATTGACAGCCGAATCGACACCGCATAGATTTCAACCGAATTTTGGTACTTCAGCCGGCAAACATGTCGGGAAAGGGTTTGAATGCCACAGCAGTTTGAATTCCCGGGCCAGAAATCGGTGCCTCAGCTGAACCTGAGTCCGAAGATGCTTTACATAATTGTAGGTATTCTCCTCGCTCTCTGGCTTTTGAGCGGTGTCTACACCGTAGATCCCGATGAGAAGGGGGTGGTACTGCGCTTCAAAAAGCTGCATTACGTGGTTGAGCCGGGACTGCACTACCACTTGCCCCCGCCTATCGAGGTCGTCATCGTCAAGTCGGTTACCAAGGTCTACCGCGACGAGGTGGGTTTTCGGACCATCGATCCGGGCCCCCCCGCCCGTTACCGCGATATTCCGAAGGAAGCCCTAATGCTTACGGGGGACGAGAACATTATCGATGTGGAAATGGTCGTTCAGTACCGCATCAAGAGTGTGGTGGATGCACTCTTTAACGTGGAGGGGCTAGGAGCGTTCGAGGAGCGCAACCAGGGTTTGGTCCACGACGCCAGCGAGGCAGCTCTAAGACAGGTGATTGGCCGGCACAAGATCGAGGAGGCGCTGACGGAAGGGAAGCTGTTGATACAAACTGAGATCGAAGCAAAATTGCAGGAACAGTTTGACCGCTACCAATGTGGTCTGGTAGTAGAGACGGTTCAATTGCAGACGGTGAGCGCCCCAAGCCAGGTCGACGCCGCTTTCAAGGATGTGGCTAGCGCCAAAGAGGATAGGGAACGACTGATCAACGAAGCGAAGGGGTACCAGAACGACGTTATTCCGAAGGCCAGAGGTGAGGCGGAAAAAGCGCTCAAGGCAGCGGAAGGCTACAAGGTCGAACGCGTCCGACGGGCACAGGGTGACGCAGACCGTTTCGCCTCCGTATATACTGAATACAAGAAGGCGCCTGCCGTGACCGAGACTCGCCTCTATCTCGAAACAATGGAAAAGATTCTGCCAAAGTTGCAAAAGTATATTATCGAAAACGACAACAGCGGAGGGCTTCTGAACCTGCTGAATCTGACCCAAAAAGGCGGTGACAAATGAAAGGTCCCGTCGGCCTCCTCATCGTTATTGTGGCCACCCTTTTCGGGTTGAACCTGGTTGCGTTTACCATTGGCGAATGGGAGCAGGGAGTCGTGACCCAGTTCGGTGAACCGGTTCGGGTGGTGCGCGAGCCTGGCCTCTATTTCAAGCTTCCCAATCCGGTGCAGAAGGTGACCTTCTTCGACAAGTGGTTGCTCGGCTACGACGCAAACCCTGAGGAGATCTACACCAAGGACAAGAAGATTCTCATCCTAGACAACTACGCCAGGTGGCGAATCGTCGACCCGCTGCTGTTTATGCAGACCCTGCGAACCACTGAGGAAGGACAGTCCCGTCTGGATGATATCATCTATTCTGAGCTCCGTAAGGAGCTCGGCCAGCACGATCTGACGGAAGTCGTTTCCATCAACAGAGAAGAGCTCATGCAATTGGTGGCCCAGCGCGCCAACGAAGCGGCACGGGTCTACGGAATCGAGGTTCTCGACGTGCGCATCAAGCGCGCCGATCTGCCGCCCGAAAACGAAGCGGCCGTTTTCGATCGCATGCGCGCGGAGCGCGACCGGGAAGCGAAGGGATATCGCTCCGAAGGGGAAGAAGCGGCGCTCAAGATACGCGCCATAACTGATCTGGATGCGGCACGCATAAGCGCAGAAGCATACGAGAAGGCCCAGGGCGTACGGGGTGAAGGTGATGCGGAGGCGTTGCGTATCTATGCGGCGGCCTATACGAGTGCCGAACGCTTCTACCAGTTCACCCGCACTCTCGAGGCTTACGAAAAATCTCTGGATGACAATACGGTGCTCGTATTGCCGGCGGAGAGCGAATTCTTCAAATATTTGAAAGGCGAGCGATAGCGACGGTTGTTCGCTGCGGTTGCGCTACTCTCCCCACGCTAGAATCGCCCGGTCGTCGGGCTGGTTGATTCCCCACAAGAATCTCTTCTGGTCATCCTGATTGACAGAGAACCTGTTCTCTCGTGCTTATCGGAATCACTGGCGGAATTGGAGCTGGAAAGTCGTTCCTGACGGAATATTTCCGCAGCCGAGGAGCGGTGGTGGTCGATGCAGACCAGATTGGCCACCGCGTTATAGAGCAAGCTTGCGTCAAGCAGCAGTTGCTCGAGTACTTCGGTGAGGAGATCGTCGACGAAAGTGGCAAGATCGATCGACGACAGCTGGGACGAAAGGCATTTTCCGACAGAGGCAGTTACGAGCGGTTGAACGAGATTGTTCAACCGGCGTTGTCCTCGGCCTTGAGCAAAGAGGTAGAGGAGAACAGCAGAGGTGGCGAACGAATCATAGCGGTCGAGGCAGCTGTGCTATTTGAATGGGGCGACAAGGACGCGTACGATGCCGTTGTGGTGGTCGATTCCGACGAGGAGGTGCGAATTCAGCGCGTCCTCCGTCAAGGAAGGCTGAATCGCGATGAGATAGAGAGGCGCATATCATTTCAGCTGCCGTCAGACGTAAAACGCTCCATGGCAGACTACGTGATACACAACCACGGTACGCTGGCTGATCTGGAACATGAGGCCGAGAGCCTGTGGCGGGAACTGTTGGATGAGAGGCGCAACTCTGATTGATGAAATGACGGAAGCCGAGCTTCGCAAAACACCCTTGCATCCTCGCCACCTCGATCGAGGTGCACGGATGGCGCCCTTTGCAGGTTGGGAGATGCCCGTCCAATTTCGCGGTATCGCCGCTGAGCATGAGGCGGTCCGGACCAAGGTCGGCGCCTTTGATGTCTCTCACATGGGGCAGATACGTATCGCGAATGGCGAGGTGACCGCTCTTCTGGAGTACCTGCTCCCCGCGGAACCCGGAAAGCTGGAGACGGGACAGATGTTGTATTCCGTCCTCTGCAACGAGCAGGGCGGAATCATCGATGATCTGACGGTTTATCGACTCGGCGTGGACGAGTTTCTGCTGGTGGTGAACGCCAGCCGGACAGCGGAAGACCTGCGATGGATAGAAGGGGCTGCCGAACGTTTCGCAAACGTTGAGATCGAATCGGTTGGAGCCGAAAGAGCGATAATCGCCGTGCAAGGTCCGGAGGCGGAGAGAGTGCTCAAGGGATTGATAGGTGAGGATGTATTGTCCTTGGCATATTATACCTTCTTGGAAAAGACCGGTTCGTACGGAGAACTGCTCGTCAGCCGAAACGGTTATTCGGGGGAAGACGGATTCGAAATCATAAGTCCGATCGAATATGCGGAAGCTCTCTGGGATGCTGTGCTTGGAGAAGCAGCCGAGCCATGTGGTCTCGGGTGTCGCGATACGCTGCGCACGGAGATGGGCTTTTGTTTGTACGGGAACGAAATCGACGTCTCAACGGATCCGCTGCAGGCGCGGCTCGGATGGACCCTGCGCTTGGACAAAGCGGCCGATTTTCTCGGCCGGGCGGCTCTGGCTCGATTGCGGGAGCGGCGGAACAGACAGCGGTTGGTGGGGCTGAGGCTCCTGGAAAAAGGGATTCCCCGGCGTGGACAGGTGGTTTGGTCATCGGAGGAGAAGGAAGTTGGCAAGGTCACGAGTGGCACCTACTCGGCGACAATCAAGAGCGGCATAGCGCTGGGTTATGTCGACGATTCAGCAGCGAAAAAAGGAACAGCGCTGGACATAGAGATTCGCGGAACAAAGAAACGGGCGGAGGTCGTTTCTTTGCCGTTTGTTCAATCCCGCGTCAGGAAGGGGAAACATGCTTCCGAGAGATGAGCCCCAGCTAGGGGAAGTCGGCAGTTTTTCGCGCCGTCACATCGGACCGGACGTCGCCGAGATCAATGGCATGATGCAAGAGCTAGAGATTAAGACGCTGGAGGACCTCATCGATAGCGTCGTGCCGAACCAGATTCGCGCGACTCGGCCCCTGGACCTAGATGAGCCACTCTCCGAACCGGAGCTCCTCGAGGTCTTGCGTATCAAAGCCTCCAAGAACCGGATCGCTCACAACCTCCTGGGCATGGGTTACTCCGACTGTTATACGCCTCCGGTAATCCAGCGCAACGTTCTCGAGAACCCAGCCTGGTATACTCAGTACACTCCGTACCAATCTGAGATAGCTCAGGGGCGTCTTGAAGCACTGTTGAATTTCCAAACCATGGTCATCGATCTAACCGGCATGGAGCTGGCGAACGCATCGCTGCTCGATGAGGCGACTGCAGCTGCAGAAGCGATGAGCATGTTGCACGTTCTGTCGAAGGTAGAGTCCGAGCCCCGGTTTCTGATTGCCGCAGATTGCCATCCGCAAACCATCGAAGTAGTACGAGTGCGCGCCCGTGCCCGTGGATGGAAGGTGGTGGTGGAAGAGCCCGAGAGATTCGACTTCACTTGCCCGAGCTTTGGGGTGTTGCTGCAGTATCCATCCACGAGTGGTGAAATCCGGGATCTGCGCGAAATCTGCTCCGCAGCACAGTCGAATGACGTTTTTGTGGTGGTCGCCGCCGATCTTCTCAGTCTGTGCTTGCTTACACCTCCTGGCGAGTTCGGTGCCGACGTGGTGGTTGGCAGCACTCAGAGATTTGGCATGCCGATAGGTTTTGGTGGACCCCACGCTGCTTTTTTCGCTACGCGCGCGGATTTCAAGCGACACGTTCCGGGTCGGATCATCGGGGTGTCGGAGGATGCCAGAGGAAACAGGGCGTTGCGTATGGCGCTGCAAACTCGGGAACAGCACATCAAGCGCGAACGTGCCACGAGCAACATTTGCACCGCCCAAGTGTTGCCTGCAGTAGTCGCGAGCATGTTTGCTGTCTTTCACGGTCCCGAGGGTCTCAAAGCGATAGCGAGTCGGGTTCACCAGCTGGCGCGGAATCTGGCGACGACCTTGAAGCGCCAGGGTTGGGAAATTGGACATGACCAGTTCTTCGACTGCCTGAAGATCTGTTGCGCTTCAGGTGGGGCGAGCGAGGTCGTGAAAAGAGCGAAAGATGCGGGGTACAACCTGCGCCTGCTAAATGCCGACGAGTTCTGTATCGCACTGGACGAAACCAGCCGCCCAGCAGATATCGAGAAGATCGCGTCATGCCTGGGCGTGGCTACGGACGTTTCTTCCGGCTCCGCTAGTGACTTTTCATGGCAGGAATCCCAGCGGCGGAAATCTGATTACCTGACCCATCCGGTTTTCAACAGCTATCAGTCAGAGACGGAGATGTTGCGATACATGCGTCGTCTCGAGGAGCGGGACCTTTCGCTGGTCTCGTCCATGATTCCGCTCGGATCGTGCACGATGAAACTGAACGCGTCGGCAGAGATGTTTGCTATTACTTGGCCACAGTTTGCACGTCTGCATCCGTTTGCTCCCTCGGACCAAGGTTTGGGCTACAGCGAAATCATCGACGAACTGAGCGCCATGCTGCGCGAGATTACCGGACTTCCGGGCATATCGCTGCAGCCAAACGCAGGTTCGTTGGGTGAGCTGGCGGGACTGTTGGCGATTGCAGCTTATCACACGTCAACTGGGCAGACCCGACGCAGGATATGTTTGATTCCGGCCTCCGCCCATGGCACAAATCCAGCGAGCGCTGTAATGGCGGGCTACGAAGTAGTGGTGGTTCGCTGCGATGACCAGGGCAACATCGACCTTGATGATTTGGCTGCAAAAGCGGAGGCGAACGCCGAGATCCTCGCGGCGCTTATGGTTACCTATCCGTCGACGCACGGGGTCTTCGAAGAAGGGATCACCGAGATCTGCGCCACGGTGCATCGCTGGGGCGGTCAAGTGTATATGGACGGTGCCAATCTCAACGCCCTCGTCGGTCTCAGCAGAATAGGGGAATTTGGCATAGATGCCTGCCATCTTAATCTGCACAAGACCTTCTGCATTCCCCATGGTGGGGGTGGGCCGGGCATGGGGCCCATTGCGGTGGCTGAACATCTGGAACCGTTCTTACCCTCTCATCCCGTCGTCCCCTGCGGGGGATCGGCAGCGATCGGGCCGGTTGCCGCGGCGCCCTGGGGAAGCGCCCTCATTCTCATCATTTCGTGGGCTTACATCAAAATGATGGGCGGTCCTGGGCTTCATCGCGCGACGGAAACAGCGATTCTAAACGCGAACTATGTTGCCCATAAACTCGATCCGTACTTCCCGGTGCTCTACCGCGGCAAAAGTGGATTGATCGCCCACGAAGCGATCATCGACTTACGGCACTTCAAAGCTTCAGCCGGGATCACCGTGGAAGATGTGGCCAAACGTCTCATGGACTACGGGTATCATGCCCCCACCGTGAGTTTTCCCGTCGCCGGCACCCTGATGATCGAACCGACCGAGAGCGAGTCAAAGCGAGAGCTCGACCGATTTTGCTCCGCCATGATCTCGATACGTGGAGAGATCGAAGAGTTGGAAGCCGGCGTTGCCGATCTTGAAGACAATGTCCTGATCAACGCACCACACACCCTCGAAGCAGTAGTATCTTCCGACTGGAAGAGGCCGTACAGTAGAGAGAAGGCGGCGTTGCCTGCCTCCTGGTTGAAGGAGCGAAAGTTCTGGCCTCGCGTTGCCCGCGTGGACAACGCGAGGGGGGACAGGCAGCTTGTTTGCTCGTGTCCACCCGTGGCATCCTACGCAGATGAAGGGAAGGTTTTCTCTTGAGTAAGAGCGCACTAGTAACCGGGATTACGGGCCAGGACGGATCTTACCTGGCGGAGTTCCTGCTGGACCGGGGTTACGCGGTTTATGGTCTGGTCCGCCGCAGCAGTACGGTCAATTTCGAGCGCATCCAGCATTTCCAGGAGAAAATAGAGCTCCTGTCTGGCGATCTGTTGGATCAAAACTCGCTGGACTCGGCGTTGCGGAAGGCCAAACCGGATGAAGTATACAACCTCGGAGCTCAATCGTTCGTGCCGGCATCGTGGGAGCAACCGCTGCTCACGGGAGAGATCACCGGCCTGGGCGTGATTCGGCTTCTCGAAGCCATTCGAGGAGTGAACGATAAGATTCGTTTCTATCAGGCAAGCACGAGCGAGCTGTTCGGTAAGGCGATGGAAACGCCCCAATCGGAAAACACGCCATTCTACCCGCGCAGTCCCTACGGAGTTTCCAAGCTGTACGCACATTGGATTACGGTCAACTATCGCGAGAGCTATAACATGTTCGCCTGCGCGGGCATCCTGTTCAATCACGAATCGCCACGCCGGGGCCTTGAGTTCGTCTCCCGCAAGATCACGCGCGCCGTGGCACGCATTAAACTCGGACTCGACAGCGAGGTGCGTCTGGGCAACCTCGATGCGCGCCGCGACTGGGGTTTCGCCGGAGACTACGTCAACGCCATGTGGTTAATGTTGCAACAAGACGAACCGCGGGACTATGTCATCGCCACCGGAGTCGATCACACTATTCGCGATTTCTGTCGCGAAGCCTTCGATTACGTGGACCTGGATTGGAACGACTATGTCGTCGTAGACGAGAAGCTGTTCCGGCCGGCGGAGGTCCACATACTCCGAGGAGACCCTGCAAAAGCAGAAGCGGCGCTCGGGTGGAAGCCGGATGTTTCGTTCGAAGATCTCGTCCGCATGATGGTCGACCGAGACATCGAACTCGCTAAAGCCGAAACCGCTTGAAGCTTGTACCATCGCCTTTAGAGTGCATCATCCCCATCGTAGGTCTCCTGGCGGGTTGTCAGAGCGAACCGGCCGTGGACGCTGTCGAGTTGAGGGCGACGATGCAGATCCCCCATTTTCTCAACGAGCTCCAGCCGCGGGTAGACTCCACCTGGACCCGCCGTGACCTGGTTTTCGAGAGGGTTCGTTTTCAGGGGCGCTACGGAGACTGGATACCGGCGTTGGCGTGTTATTCGGAGCTGGGGCGCACGCGACCTCTGCCGGCGATTCTGTGTATGCCTGGCAGTCCGAATCGCAAGGAAGACCTGTTGCGCCCACTCGACCTGCTGCCAACCTGGGCCGAGGCCGGGTTTTATGTCCTGAGCATTGATCGTCCCTACCATGGAGAACGTGAGGGCGATCTCGCGTCGGCCATCCATACCAAAGGGCTGGCAAAGGTCTGGGGTGAGTATGTCTACGATCTGATGCGGGCCCTAGACTACCTGGAGACGGTGCCGGAGGTAGATCCCGCCCGCATCGGAATGTTAGGCCTGTCGATGGGAGGGATGGAAGCGTTGCTGGTGGCCGCTCTCGACGACCGTGTGAAGGTGGTGGTATCGGTTGCCGGCCAATTGAGCTGGCCGGAGATCTTCGTGGCCGGCACCTGGAAACAGGTTTTTCCTGGACTGGCCTTACGCAACGAGCTGGTGCGCTCCGAGGTTGACGGAGAACAGGCGATTGCGGCTTTCAGGTCGAAGTACCCGGAATTGGCAACGATGAATGCCGCAAAGGTTGCGCCTATGATTGCGCCCCGTCCCCTCCTGCTGATGATCGGAGAGGAAGATCCCTTGATACCGTTGGCGGCGGCCCAGCACACCCTCGAGGCTGCTCGGGTGGAATATCGGCGCCTCGATCGGGAGAGCCAGGTCGAGCTTCGCGTCGAGCCTTCCGTGGGACACAGTTTTCCGCCTGAGATGCGCATCGACGCCCTGGAGTGGTTCGGAAGGTGGCTCTGACTCTACCCCTTGCGCCTGCTTTCACTGTGCTTGAGAGCAAATTTTTCGATCTGTCCGCAGATCTTGTGCAGCACCATAGCGTCCCTTCCAGATAGCTCCGCACGGCCCAACACCCGCCGCAAGATCCGCAAGAAGTGGTCTGGTTCCCCGTTGTAGTGTTCGAAATCGATCGCGTCCAGAGCTGCCAGGAGGTGTTGGCTCAGGTGCTCCCGTTCGGCAGATGTCAAACTCGAGGGTCTTGGCGTGCCCAGACGCTGAAGCGACGCGATGTAGATCTGGTAAGTAGTCAGAAGAACTGCATGGGACAGATTGAGGGAGGGGTAGTCGACGGCGGTGGGGAAATGCAATAGTTCGTTGCAATACTGTAGCTCGTCCAGCCAAAGACCATCCTTCTCGCGACCGAAAACGACGCTCACTCTCTGGTTTTGGGCCGTTGTAACGATCCGTTCGATCAATACATCCGCCGCAGTGGTGATTACGCGATCTCGCCCTCGGCGGTGTGTTGCGCCTACTACGAGGCCGCTGGAGGCGATCGCGGCAGGAAGATCCGGGAAAATCTGACACCCATCCAGAATCTCTCCGGACCCATGGGCCATCCGTCGAGTATCTGGCGTATCCCAAGCTCCGGGGGTTACGAGGACTAGTCTGTTTATTCCCGTATTCTTTAAAGCCCGTGCCGTGGCTCCGATGTTGCCAGGCACCGACGGGTTGACGAGCACGATCTGGACATTATCCAAAATGGACACGACGGCGCCTCATGGAGTATGTTATAAAAAAGGCGTTAACGATTGCAATAGAAACAGTTATAGTGATTATGTAAAGACTTCCACTGGGGGGAAAAGAATCCCGGACCAAGGAAGGAAGGTGCGGCCGTCGAAACGCGTCGCAGCATGGCACAAAGCTTGCTAAAATTGAAAGGTTGGCCGTCCGGGCATCAAGGAGGTTCGATTTTCGGTTCCAGCGACGGCCGAATCTGCCGATGTCTATAGTGGTGAGCGGAACGATTCTAGCGTGCCTACCCGGGGATTGATCCGCGTTGGGCCACGATGTAGACGGTGGATTTATAAGCGTTTCCACAGTACTTTTGAAGGGAGTGGGCGTTTCATCTCGTTCGGATGAACCGGATCGAAGCGCTGCTGATGAGTGAAACCCAGGATACGGTCGGCCAAGAGGCAGTTGTGGCAGAAGAGATCGAAGAGGCTAATTTCGACGATATGGCTCCCGGCCAAGAAGCGGATGTGGGTGGTGAGGGCGAGCCTTTCGGGGATATCTCCGGCGTCGAGGAGGCGCTGCAGGCATGGTCTGAGGGTGGGCATGCCCTCGACGAACTGGACGACAGCGATGAAATCAAAGCGATTCAGTTCCCGCAGCTGGATACAACCGTCGTTCCCAGGACAACGGAGAAAACAGGTCGACTCAACAACGTCATCGTCGACATCGCGGTGGAATTGGGCACGAAGGAGATGACCGTTCGTGAGCTTACCGATCTCAAAGAGCAGGATGTGATCGAGCTGGACAAATTAGCAGGCGAGGCTTTCAACATAAGGGTAAACGGCCGGGCGTTCGCCGAGGGAGAGGTTGTGGTTGTTACCGATCTCATGGCCGTCCGCATCACTCGCTTGCACGTTTTCCCCGAAGACGATACCGCAGATAACTAGCTAGACGCTCGGCGGCACCCATTTCTGTACCGAAATCTCATTCCTTTTCAGCCCTATATCAATTACCCGATTGAACTCACTGGCCTCAATCGGGAACTCCAGAAAACCCTCGCAACGCACCTTCTTCATACGTAACTCGGTGATCGGATCCAACGGAACAGCGGTGTGCACGATTATCGGGATGCTTTCCGTCGCTGGATGATTGCGCAGAAGATCGAATAGCTCGAAGCCATCCATCCCGGGAAGAAACAGATCGAGAAAGATGAGATCCGGGCGCCGCTCGACAATCTTTTCGATACCCTCGTCACTGGTGCAGGCAAACACTATCTTGTGGGACGTACGATGTTGTACGATGCGCTCCACATAACGACGGCTTTGTGGGTTGTCATCGATCATCAGCAATAACGCCATAGTTATCCCCAGTCCTACATTCCGGTTACATTGAATTAAATGTCAACGCCCAATCGGGAGCAAGCTGAATCTGCATGAACCCTCCAATTGAGCCAAATTATCCCGGTGTCAGGTCGACGGAGTCGTTCGCCGAGGCTCAGAAGGTAATCCCGGGCGGCGTCAACAGCCCCGCGCGCGCCTTCGGCGCCGTCGGCCGAGGGCCGCTGTTCATAAGTCACGGCAGTGGAGCACACCTGTTCGACCTCGACGGCAATGAGTACATCGACTACGTCTGTTCCTGGGGCCCTTTGATTTTTGGCCATGCCCATCCACGAGTAGTAAGTGCCGTCGAAAAAGCGTGCAAGAAAGGAACCAGCTTTGGGGCGCCGACAGAGGTTGAGACGGCCCTCGCCAGACAGGTAATCGAGATGGTGCCTTCCATCGAGATGGTGCGCATGGTCAATTCAGGCACCGAGGCGACCATGGCTGCGATCAGGCTTGCCCGGGGCTCGACCGGCCGGGACAGGGTCATCAAGTTCGAGGGGTGTTGGCACGGACATGGCGACAGCTTTCTCATCAAAGCGGGTTCGTCGGCTCTGACCCTAGGGGCGCCGGACAGCCCGGGTGTGCCTCGAGGGACCGCGGAAAATACCATAGCCCTGCCGTACAACGATATCTCTGCGGTGGAGACGGCCGTGGTCGAGTACCGTGGGGAGATCGCAGCGATTATTGTGGAGCCGGTGGCTGGGAACATGGGCACCATACCGCCCCAGGAGGGTTATCTTGCCGGCCTGCGGAGCGTCGCGGATGAGAACGATATCATCCTGATCTTCGACGAGGTCATTACCGGATTCAGGGTGGCTCCGGGAGGTGCGCAAGAGCGCTTTGGGGTTGAGCCCGATATGACTTGCCTGGGTAAGATCGTCGGCGGCGGGTTGCCCGTTGGGGCATATGGTGGCAAGAGCCGTATCATGGCTGATCTTGCGCCGTTGGGGAAGAAGATTTCCCAGGCGGGTACTTTGGCCGGCAATCCGTTGGCAATGTCCGCCGGGTTGGAGCAGTTGCGCATGTTGTGCGAGGGGGAAATCTATGTCGAACTCGAACGGAAAGCGGATCTCTTACGTTCCGGCATGCTCGAAAATCTGCGAAAGCTCGGTCTCAACTACACGGTAAACGGGGTCGGCGCCATGATCTGCCAGTTTTTTACCGACGCCGAGGTAACTGACTACGACTCGGCCGCCTCGTCGGACCTCGAGCTGTTCAAGCTTTTTTTCTGGGAGATGCTCGAGCGCGGGGTGTATCTAGCCCCTTCGCAATTCGAGTGTTTGTTCGTTTCCGCGGTTCATTCCGATAGCGACATCGAGCGGACGCTCATGGCACACTACGATGCCCTCAAGGCGATCCACTAACCACGCGACCGAACCTCTCCGGCCAGACACTCCGAAAGCTCGTTTCGGGCTTACAGTCGGCACCCTGTTTCTGGCTGTCTCCTGGAGCGCCTGTGGAAACGAGGAGGAGCGGGAAGGCGTGCGCGACGAGCTAGGGCTGCAGGGGACGTCCGGGCGCAGCGAGGTCGTCGTCATCGAAGCGGGCACGGCAGGTGCGACCGGGGTTGTGAACGCCGACTCTGCCCTCCTAATCATGTACGAGCCCGAAGGGGAGTTTACGGTTCAGATAGGCCTCTACGAGAATGCGCAGATTGCCGGCAAAATCGTCAGCGAACTCAGTTCAGCCGGATACCCTGCCTACGCGATCGCCAATCCTGGGAGCAAGGGGGTGAGGGTCCGCATCGGCTATTTCGGTTCGCGCCCGGAAGCCCAGCGGTTCGGCAGATTGCTCAAACAAGACAGGGGACTGGACTACTGGATCGATCGACGTTCACAGGAATCGTACTGAACACTATGGCAGAGACTCAAAAGCGGGTTTTGTGCTGCGGCACGTTCGACTACCTGCACCCCGGCCACGTCTCGTTCCTAGAGCAGGCCGCGGCACTGGGCACCGAACTCCACGTCGTGATAGCTCGCGATGAGAATGTCAAGCGGATAAAAGGGGTTCTTCCTGACCACGACGAAGAGCAGCGTCGCAACATGGTGGCTGGCGTCGAGGTGGTCGATCGCGCCCTTCTGGGCCATCCTGGCCCCGAATTCCTTCGCATCGTTGGAGAAATAGATCCCGATGTCATCGCGCTCGGATACGATCAGCGCGCGCCCAAAGGGCTGGCGGCGGCGATGCCCCGTTGCAAGATCACCGTGCTCAAGCCACATTTTCCCGAGAAGTTCAAATCCTCGCTGTACCGCCAGGGGTATGCTGAGGAGCGCTAGAGATCTTGCGAGGGGCCTGCTGGGGCTGGGAAAGAAAGGCAACGAACGACCCCAGTTGCTGATGTGGTACCCTCACTCGACTCCGCCTACAGCTCGGAGGTTGAATGAGGGGTACCGGCTGCGGAGATACCGAGACGGAGATGGATCTGCCTGGGCCGAACTACTAAACGATTGCAGTGAGCTTGGGATTTGGACCGCAGCTCGCATCGAGCAAGAGCTTCTCAAAGCCCTGCTTCCCGATGGACAGTTCTTCGCGATCATGGACGAGGCGCTGATTGCAGGAGCCGGTCTCTATGAAGGCGAGAGGTGGGGTAGGGCCTGCTGGGAGATCGGCTGGGTCGTCACCGACCCCCGCCACCGGGGTCTGGGGCTTGCCTGGCACGTCACCGCTGCGGCGGTTGAGGCGGGCCTGGCGCAACAACCGCCCAGGCCGATATTTCTCATGACCGACGATTTTCGCTTTCCCGCCGTGAAACTATATCTGAATATGGGATTCGTGCCCGATTTTGATCACGGGTCGTATCGCGACCGTTGGGCAACGTTGGGCCGCGAGTTGGGTCCGGAGTACAACCAGATTATCGATCGGCATCTTCAAGCCGGAGAATCCGGTTAGATCCAGTCTGCCGCTTCAGGCCAGATACCCCAGATCCCGCAACCGCTGATCAAGCAAGAATCCTTCGTCGTCGGAATCTTCCGGAATGCTCTGTTGCACGTAGCTCGACTCGGCGCGCATAGCGCCGAACGCTGCGTGCATCTGGCGCACCAACTTTGAGTTGTCAATCGACTGCTCGTCGAAGGTGTGTTCCAGACGATCAGATCCCGATTCCTCATAGTGGGTCAACTTCACAGAAGGGTTGAACAATGCCCACTGACGGCCGCGTCCACCGCCTTCGATGAGCAGCTCGTCGGGAACATTCGCCATGGCTGAATTGTCGGTTAATGGATCGATCTCCGCCAGGTAATAGTCGGAGGCCTGCTCCTGGCGCAGGTCGAGACCGAACCCCCGGTACTGGCTGGGTAACTGGAATAGGCCGGTCAGGGTCGGAAAAAAATCCACTATGGAAAGCAGCTTTCGAGGCGGAGGGGAATTCCCACTGTTGGGAATGTGCAGATACAACGGGACCCGCAACACGGAGTTGCGCAAGGTCAGACCATGATACGGCTCCTGGTGGGTCCAACTCTCTCCGTGGTCGCCAAGGATAAAAACGCACCATCTATCGAGGTCGAGTCCTTCCAATACTTGGGCGATGGATTCCTCGAAAACGCGCTGTACCGCCATCTCGTAGCGCGACCTCACCGTGGTCAGATCGCCGCTTCTCAACAAGTTCAGGGTCTGCCCATGTGCGCGGCCGTCACGAGCACCATACGGCACGTGGGTTTGCCAGTAGTGAAGGAAGAGAAACGTCGGATCGCTCAGATCGGTCGCCAGCAGTCCGGGGAGATGGACCATGGATTGGATACTGAAATCCAGCCCGAAAAATATCTCCGGGACCTCCGAATAGGCACCTACCCGATACCCCTGTTTAGCAAAAAGGTCCAACAGATTCGGTATACCTTCGCGCATGCGGCGGTACTGCTGTCCCGCGATGGCGTGCTCGAACGGATAGAGACCGGTGAAAAGGCTTGTATGCGCAGGCCGGGTGGCAGATGAGACCGAGAAGAGGCGATCATAAAAGCAGAATTCGTTCGAACAGCGATCGAACTGAGGGGTGCGGATGCGCGGATTGGTGCGCGACACGGAATCGAGCCGCAGGCTGTCAACCGACACCAGAAGCAGGTTCATTTAAACGGGGCTTCAGGTGAGCTTGCCGCGACCCAATAAAGGCCAGACCGTTTCCACCCGATTGTTGCGCATGCAGATAAACTGGTTGTGCAAGAAATTCGTGGAATCGCTATATCCCACATTGAATTCGATCCGATCCCCCAGCTTGGGCGCCACTCGCCCTTGTTTGACGTTGAAGATGCCATGTTCCGCGGAGAGGCCGCGCAACTCCAGTTCGTCGTGGTCGATGGGGCCGGGTTTCGGGTTCTGACACATGGTCTTGAACCCCCCATCCACGACGATGTGTTGTGGGTGGCGGCTGACAACGGTAGTTAGAACTGTAAGGGCAAGCTTCAGCTCGTCGATCAAACATTCGTCTCGATAGAAGAGGTCCATGAAGATCCCGCCGCCGGCTTGTAATTCGGTGATGCCAGGGTAAGCAACCGTGATTGGGTAACACCCCGTACCGCCCGCGCTCACGATGTCCACCACGATCCCGTTGGCGGCGAGGAGGTCGTGGGTTTCGACCAATAGCGCAAGGGCCTGGTGGCAGGCCGCTCTCTTTTTCTCCAGCGGCTTGAGGTCCAATACCTGGCCCTCGTATCCCATCATGCCTGCCAAAGAAACTCGGTCGGCCTTTTCGATCTTCTGCGCCAGTTTGAGGGTCGGTTCGCCAGGATCGACGCCGGTGCGATTCATGCCGTTGTCCATCTCAATGTATACCGGTATGGTTTCACCTGCGGCGGCTGCGGCAGCGGATATCAGATCGACAACCTCGATTGCCTCGACGTTACACATTACCGTCGCCCGACGTTGAAGGGCAGCGAGCCGGCGCAGCTTAGAGGGGGTGACTATCTCGTTGGCGATAAGGATGTTATCTACTCCGTGCTCGACCATCACCTCGGCTTCGCTGAGCTTGGCACAAATAATGCCGTGGGCGCCCGCTTCGATCTGCAGGCGGGCAACCTCGGGAGATTTGTGGGCCTTTGAGTGCGGGCGCCAGGCGACGTCGTTGTCGGAGCAAGCCTTGGCTAGCGTGCGCACATTGGCTTCGAAGAGGTCGAGATCGACCAGAAGAGCTGGCGTGTCGAGCTGGTTTTTCTCTACTCCGATAAGCTCCGTCATGACGAGAAAAAGGATATTCTGTTGATAACGAGGGCCGGATCGTCGGGTCGATAGATCTTCACATAGCTTTCGACGCCGTTGAGTTCGGTGCTGCACTTGACGGTTAATCCTGCGGCGTCGCGGTTCCAGACTCCCGCAGCTACCGACTTGTATAGGTTCGAGCTCGAGCCAGTGAAAAACTCCAATGGCGCGTCGCCGGTTGCGCTGGACGAAAGGGAAGTCACCTCCAACTCGATGCAGAGCTTGGGCGGCACCGAGGAGAACTGGAAGACCAGACTGACATTCTTGTCCAGGGCCATGGGAGGTAACATGGGGGGGTTGCTGCTGGTGATCTCTCCCGTGGTCGGATTGTCGTCGACCGGTATCATACCCCAGGACAAATAGCCTATCTCTCGCATATCAATCGGTTTTTCGTTTCCGACGGCAGTGACGTTTATGGATTCCATTCTCCCGGGTTCAAGTAGTATTCGTCGAGCTGCCCAATGGAGTTCAATGCCTCGAGGACATCCGTCGGCAAGGGGCCTTGCTCATACGCGGCAATGTTGGCGTCGAGCTCTTCGAAGCTGGTAGTGCCAAACAAGGTAATATAGGTATCGGGATTGAACGCGACATAACGCAAGGCCAACGCGGTCAAAGATATGCCCGCTGCGGAGGCGATCTCGCGAACCTGTGCCACCGCGTTGCGGAGATCCGCGACGTAGTCGGGTAGGGTGGTCGCGCGGTCGGACAGGGCCCCTTGAAGGAAAACCGATCTGACGACAAGGCCCACGCCTGCTTTTGTTGCAAGTGGCAAAATCTGTTCTTCCAGGCGGCGGTCGAGCACATTGTAGGCGATTTGAAGGATGCGAAAATGATCAGATAGCTCCAACACTCGGGCCGGTGCATCCTCACCGTAGGTTGTAGCCCCTAGATATTTCACGAGTCCGCGCTCCTGTAAATCAACCATAATCTCCAGGAAGTCCGGCGTGAGATCCTCGTCGAGGGCGTTGTGCAATTGCAGAAAGTCCAGGGATTCCGCATAGAGCTGTTCAAGGCTCAGCTGGACACTCTCCTCTACGTAGGTCCGCAGGTGGTCGCGGGTTGGCGGTAGGGCCTGATTGGGGCGGAGGGTTAACTTGGTAGCGATGAGCGGGGGATCGTCAAAGTTGGCGAATGCCTTGCCGACAATCTCCTCGCTGCGGCCGTAGACGGAGGCGGTGTCAATGTAGTTTATGCCACGTTCTACTGCCCTATGCAATAATGCGATACATTCCTCGTCCGGAGGTGGAGCCGGCTTTCCGATGCCATACGGCATGCCAATTTCCACCGTGCCCAACCCTAGTGGGGACAGGCGGATCTCCGTGTCCCCAAGCTGCCGTAGCTCCACGTTAATCCTCCGACTTTGTGCGATTTCGCACGGCCGCTTTGACCATTCCCATATTTTCCTCCAACAAATCTCGAGCCGTTGAGATATCCACCTTACACAACTCCATAACGAGCGCAGTTTTCAAGTCACCCTCCGAATTCTTCAGGGTTTGCTCCGCCTCTGAGATCTCCACGTTTGCGAGAGTCGAGAGAATGCGCGCCGAGCGGTCTCTCAGCTTGGCGTTCCAAGGTTTCAGATCGACCATTAGGTTTCCAAATGTCTTGCCCATCTTTACCATGGTCGCGGTGGATAGCATGTTGAGAAAGAGCTTCGTTGCCGTGCCCGCCTTCATGCGCGTCGAGCCGGTGATGACCTCGGGTCCGACCAACGGAATAACCTTGATGTCCGCATCGACCGAAGCAGCTGCTCCTGGGCTGCATGAGAAAAGAATAGTGGCGCATTTTCTCCTGCGTGCAAACGCGAGACCTTCCAACACGAAAGGAGTAACCCCACTGGCAGCGATGCCAACGAGAACATCTGGAGGAGAAAGATCCAGCTGGCGCAGGGCAGTGGCTGCCGCCTCCCGGTCGTCCTCGGCCCCCTCCACGGAGCGAAAAACGGCTTCCGAGCCACCGGCGATGACACCCTGTACCGAATTCGGATCTGTGCCGAAGGTAGGAGGGCATTCCGCGGCATCGAGAATGCCGAGCCGACCGCTGGTGCCGGCACCGATATAGACCAGGCGGCCGTTCTTGGACAAGGCTTCCGTCACTGCGTCTACCGCCGCCGTGACGGAAGGAAGCTCGCGCTGCAAGGCGGGGGCAACCTTGGCGTCCTCAGTGGTGATGATATGCAACATCTCCAGCGTGGAGATCTCGTCTATGGATTCGCTTGCAGGGTTTCTCAATTCAGTCGCCAACCGAGACCAGTCTACCATCTCATTCCCGCTGTTGATAACGATGAGGGATCTGCCCAAGGGCAGTCCTAATAAATCCTGGAAGGTATAGATCTGTAAAGCGGAAAGTGGTTGGGGACCAGTGGCGGGGAACTATTTTCCTAAGGGTGGGATAGAAGCGGCTTGTGGTTTAGGCGACCCAAAGGAGAAGAAGCAGCAGTACGGGAACCGCGAAGGTCGCGAAAACAATCGCCATGACGGAAGCGAAGAGTCCGAGGAAGACCCCGACTCCCCGAAGACAGATACTGATAGAGCAAATTCAGGTCCAGCTATATCCCATTGTCAATGTAGAACCCCCCTCCTATATTTGAGTGAATCGTCATTAAATCATTCATATTCAAGATAGTTACATCCCGATGAGCGAGTCGCTCCCAAAGATATTTGATCCCGCTGCGTCCGAAGACCTTTGGTACCAGGCTTGGGAGGAAAGTGGATACTTTCGCTCGAGGATCAATCCAGGCAAAAACGCTTTCTGCATAACAATTCCACCGCCCAACGTGACTGGCGAGCTGCACATGGGACACGCCATTCAGCATGCCATCCACGACATGGTGATACGGTGGAAGCGGATGCAGGGGTTCGAGACCCTCTGCCTGCCAGGAACCGACCATGCGGGCATCGCCACACAAATGAAGGTAGAGGATGAACTTGCCCGCGCCGAAGGCAAGAATCGGTATGATCTGGGGCGCGAGGAGCTCTTAGAGCGGGTTTGGCGGTGGAAAGATCGGTACGGCACCACCATATACGATCAGTTGCGAAGGTTGGGATGTAGCTACGATTGGGAGCGGGCGCGTTTTACGTTGGACGACCGGTACGTAGAAGCGGTGTTGAAGGCGTTCCAACAGTTCTACGAGCGCGGTTGGATTTACCGCGGTCGCCGCATGATAAACTGGTGCCCTAACTGTCGCACGGTGATCTCCGATCTGGAAACGGAGGAGCTCGAGCTTCAAGGACATCTATGGCACATCTCTTATCCTGGGGTCGATGGCGGTCCGCAGGTGGTGGTGGCTACTACGAGACCCGAAACCATGCTGGGAGACAGCGGGGTAGCGGTGCATCCCGACGACACCCGTTGGAAAGACGCCATCGGCAAATCGGTTATGCTGCCGCTGATGTCTCGACCGCTACCGATTGTAGCCGACAAGTACGCGGATCCGCAGATGGGGAGTGGTGCCGTCAAAGTGACGCCAGCCCACGATCCGAACGATTACGAGGTGGGTCAGCGGCACGGACTGGAACAGATACAGGTCATCGATTTCGATGGGACCATGACGTCGGCCGCCGGCGATTACTCGGGCCTGGACCGGTACACGTGCCGCGAGGCGGTCGTCGACGCCCTGCAGCGGGCGGGTCTTCTCGTAAAGGTGGAGGACCACGTCCATGCCGTACCGCACCACGACAAATGTGGCACCGTGATCGAACCGCTACCCATGGAACAATGGTTCATGAACATGGAGGTACTGGCGGAGAGGACTGTGCCGATCCTGGAAAACGAGGAGATCGTATATCGGCCCGATCGGTTCCGGGGATACGCCGTGGAGTGGTTGCAGAACATTCGCGACTGGGCTTTGTCGCGCCAGATTTGGTGGGGGCACCGAATACCGGCGTGGTACTGTGCCGGTTGCAGTCGGAAGGGGCTGTTGCCTTTGGACGATATTCCGTACGAGACCGCGCTGAAGAAAGGAAATTTCCGGGTGGCGCTCGACAACGGAGCCACGGCGATTGTCAGCGCCGAGAAGCCGGAATCCTGTCCCGAATGCGGGGGCGAGGATCTAGTGCAGGATCCGGATGTGCTGGATACCTGGTTCTCTTCCGCCCTGTGGCCGTTTGCGACCCTGGGCTGGCCGCAAGAGTCGGAAGACCTGAAGTACTATCATCCCACCGATCTGATGATTACTGGGCGCGATATACTCTACCTCTGGGTTCTGCGCATGGTGATGACCGCCGAGGAGTTCGTCGGTGAGATTCCGTTCAAGACGGTATATGTGCATCCGACCGTGTTGACCAAAGACGGCAAGCGGATGAGCAAGAGTTTGGGGACCGGGCTCAATCCTCTGGATCTGGTTCGCCTCTACGGAGCGGATGCGACACGCTACAGTCTGCTTGACCAGGTGGGATCCACGCAGGACGTGCGTTTCGATGCCGAAGTCGAGAACAACGTCGTTCTGTCCTCCCCCAGCGCCGAGAACGGACGCAATTTCTGCAACAAGCTATGGAACGCGGCGCGATTCGTCCTGATGAATCTGCAGGACTACTCCCCCGGGGGGGCAGCCGGGGAAAGTGACGCCCTTGCCGATCGCTGGATCAGGAGCAGAATGGCTGGCACAATAAGAGACGTAAACAGTGCCCTGGAGAGCTACAAACTCAGCGAAGTGACGCGGGCAGTGTACGATTTCTTGTGGCGTGACTACTGCGATTGGTACGTCGAGATGTGCAAGACGAGCCTGCAAAGAGGCGCTGCGGAGGCTAGGCAAAATGCTCAAGCAATGCTGGTTCAGGTTCTCGAAACTGCGTTGCGGCTGATGCATCCGATCATGCCGTTTATCACTGAGGTGTTATGGCAGGCGCTGCCTAAAGATGCGACCGCGCCCGCCAGCTTGATGATCTGCGACTGGCCGGTTTTTCCAGAAGCCGATCTGGATGAAGGTGCCGAAGCGACGATGAGGCAGTTGCAGCAGGTGGTTACCGCCGTGCGCACGATTCGCAGCGAATCGAACGTATCTCCGGGAAAACGAATCGAGCTGGTGTTGTCGTGTGCCGAAGATGATCTGGTTGCCGTCTACACAGAACAGCGTGAGCTCATGGAGGACCTGGTGAGAGCGGAGTCTGTCGTGGTCGGACGCAATCTGCCCCAACCCGCGGGATCTGGAAGTGTGTCCGTCGACGGCGTGGCCGTGTATGTCCCGCTCAACGGATTGATCGATCTGGCTGGGGAGCGCAAGCGCCTACAAAAGGAGGTCTCCAAGTTTCAGGGATTGGTCCGCGGCATGGAGGCGAAGCTGGGAAATCGGGGATTCCTCGAGAATGCGCCTCCTGAGGTCGTAGACAAGGAACACAAGCGACGCGACGAGTACGAGGCAAACCTGGCCAAGTTGGAGGCCAGCCTCGATCTGCTCGGCTCTCACAACTAAGCGGAAAAGGCGCCATGGCACCCTTTGCGAACGGTCGATCCTTACGGGAGATGGTCTTGTGCCTTGTGGTCCTGTGCGGCACGACTGAGCACAGCTACAGCCAGTTCGACCCGCCCCGAATTCTGGTGGCGCTAAAGACGGTCGACGGCGGTGACCTGCCAGACAGCCTGGCTCAGAAACGGGAGTATTACATCAGTAAGGGGTTCGAGTCCAGTATCAATAGGGGTGACGTGCTCAATGTGTATCGAGAGAAGAGGCTCAGCGCCGAGTTGAATCTCATGGTGCGACTGTATATTGGCACAATGACCATCATCGATTCGCAAAACGGCTCGTCACTGGGGCGTTTTGAAGCCAATAAGTACGCCATCTCCCATCCGCGTATCAAATACAAAACCGCGCTCAAGAACGATCTCGTGGTGCCGCGGCTGATCATAGATTCGAGCGTCTTGTTCGATCCGGGCAAGGCCGATCTGAAACCCGGAGTTGCCGAGGAGTTCGACAAGGTCGCAGATTTTGTCAAGCATTTCGCGCCTTCAAAGCTAGTGCTTGAAGGGCATACCGACTCTGACGGAGACCGGGAAGGCAATCAGAAGCTATCCGAAAAGCGGGCGAAAATGGTACGGCAATATCTCATCGATACCTATGAGTTCATCAAGCCTTCCATGATCGAAGCCAAAGGCTACGGCGAGGAGCGCCCCATGGTCGACAATACCACCACAGAGAACAAGACGCTCAATCGACGCATCGAAGTGATCGTTTGGGAGTAGTCTGAAACAACAGTGTAGCGAACCAGCTGTACAGACACTCGTTTTCTCCCTTCTTTTCAGTGGCCTACGACTACTGTACCCTGAGAAATCTGGCCGAAGAACTGCGGCAGCGGATTGCGACGGAAACCATCTGTCACGCCCGCGTTGAAGACGACGTTCTGGATCTAGGGTTCGAGCGAGAAGAGCAGATCCTGCGGTTTACCAGAAGGGGAGCCCTCTTTCTCGCCGCCAAACAAGGTCGAGTGCCGCCAGTCAGTCGGGAACACCCGTGGCGGTATCTGCTGCGCGCACGAATCGTCGAGGTCGCTATGAGAGGGCCGGATCGAATTCTCGCACTCCGCCTGCAACGGATCGACCGTTCGCAACGCGTCACCTATGGCAGTTTGGTTTTCGAGCTACTTCCGAAGCGTGCCCAAGCGGTCCTGCTCAGTGAGGAGTCGGGTCTAGTATTGGGAAAATGGCCGACCGCACGAAGGCCGGGGCCGGCACAGAGGGTTGTGGTGGATGCTCCCTACGTGGGTCCGCCTGCAAGGGAACGGATCTTTCCGCCCGACGATGACGAAGCCGGCTTCGTCAGGCGCATGCGTCAGGGATCTGATGATATTCGGCTGGCTCTAGTGCGCGGCCTCTCACTTATCGACGGAGACACGGCGAAGGAGTTTCTGTTTCGCGCCGGCATCGATGCAGGATCCCCTGGGGCCTCCTTGAGCGGCGACCACCTCGGGCGACTCTGGAGCGTGTTGCATGAGGGCTACCGGGAGAACGGAATAGGAGGGTACTGCTGGTGCGAAAACGAGCAATGGCGTTTTTCAGGGTTGCAGCCAACTCGTCTCACCGATGGGGTGCCGGCAATGTGCTCGATCAGCGCGGCGATTTCCGAATGTGAAGCCAAAACCGCGGCCGCTGCCAAGACGGGATCTCCGGGGTTGGGCTTGAAGAAACGACTGAAGACGGAGTTGCGTCGAAAGGCGCGTACTATCGCGGCGTTGGAGAGGGATCTGGAGGAAGCTGCCAGCGCCGATGTTGTACAGCGAATGGGGCACTCGCTCATGGCGCAGCTGGATCTAGCGGAACGGGGTCAGACGGAGGTCGTGGTACGGGACATCTTCGACCTGTCGGAACCGGAGCTCTCGATTGACTTGGATCCGACCCAATCTCCAGCAGACAATGCAGCGGGTTATTTGAAGAAGGCCGCAAGATACGCTAAACGCCTGGAAATCTTGCCCTGCCGATTGAAGCGGATGCAGCAAGAGGAACGCGCACTCAAACTACAGTTAGACGAGATCGAACGAGACCCGGACTCCGAGGAGGCGATCGCCCTGGCGAAGAGATACGGTGATGAGGACGTGGCGCAGCGACGGGTGAAGCAGCAACGGGATGCCCATCCTCGGCGCTACCGAACGAGGTTGGGATGGAGCGTCTGGGCCGGTCGCAACAATCGGGAAAATGACATCCTGACGCATAAGATTGCGGCACAGAACGACGTATGGTTCCACGCCCACGGCTACGCCGGCTCGCATGTAGTTCTGCGATTGGAAGGTCGCAAAGAGAGTCCGGATCGCTGGACGCTTGAGGAAGCAGCTGGGGTTGCGGCGTATTGGAGCAAGGGACGGACGGCGAAAAAGGTTTCCGTCGTTTTCACCCAAGTGAAGTATGTAACACGTCCGAAGGGCGGGGCACCGGGGTTGGCACACCTGCGTCGCGAAAAAACCTTGATCGTCGAGCCGGCGCTGCTGCCGGAAGAAGAGGATTCCGCCTGACGAAAGACCCGCCGATCGCCGTTAGAAGAAGCTGTGAAGCGATAAGGTCAATGCGTCAGCATTTCCAGGAACATCCTGCGGCACACTTTCCTTCAATTTGTAATACGCGCTTGCCTCGAGGGACGGCGTCAAGAACGCATTTACGCCCACCGAAATTCGGCTACGTTCGTCCTCGGAGATTCCGTCAAATGGATCCCAGTAGTCGAAGGCCGCGCGCACGTTTAGGTTTTCGCGCAACCATAGATCAGCACTGCTGTAAAAAACGAACTGCTGACCGCCCGGGGACTCATCTATCCAGTCGGCCTCACCCATGAGGGTAAGCGGACCTGCCCGTACGGCAGCATAGGGACCAAACAAGGTTCGCTCGATACCTCGGGATGTGTTTAATGAGAAAGAGCCGCCGACAACGAAATTTTCAATAATGATCGAGCCGGTAGAAGAAATCTGTTTGGAGGTGTTGTCGTCTCGAGCACCCTGGGTTCCATTGCTCAAGGCCAGACTTCCGCTGAAAATGCCCGGCTCGACACCAATCTCGAAACCGAGGTCTTGATTGTCGTAGTTGAATCCGGTGACCTGGCGAATGAAAGAGTCGTCGTCCCAGAGCCGAATGCCGTACGGCAGCAGCATGCGACCGGCCTTGACGTACCCTCCGTGCGGGAGATTGTCATACAAGATGAACGCTTCCCGGTTCGAGGCTCCGGCTGGCGAAACCGTTTCATCCAGGTACAGGGTCAAAATATCCGGCAGTAGTTGGGCTTCAATATACAGGTTGCCGCTGCGAATATCGAACGAGTTTGCCGCGTCTTGTTCGTACGCCTCGTTTCGACCGGCTTCATTGATCGATTCCTTTACCGAAAAAAGGGTTTCGTGCACGATCATGAAATCCATGCCCAGCGTGAAGCTTTCGCCAATAGCGGTTGAAAAATCGAGAGCGTTTTCGGAGGCAGCTTCCAGGATGGGTGAGAATTCTGTCTGGGTGAACGACGATCCAAACTCGTTTCGTTTGCCACCACCCGTCTTATTCACGTGGCAGGTGCTGCATTTGTACCCTTCTCGAAATGCAAAATATGGCTCGGCGCGTGACGGCAGGGGAAGGGCAAATGCAATCAACAGACATATCGCCATCGCACGAATCAAACAGATTTCCATTCGGTAGTTTCTCATATCAAGTCTCGCTTGGGTTACGGAGCGCAATTGGCCAAACTTACCGCCGTCGCACTCTGCATGTCAAGCAAGCATACATTGACAATCGGACTTTGCGCCTCGTATCTTGGTAGGTGAAACTCCCCCCTGAAAGGGTGAGGTCGTACGCGGCCATTCGTGAACCACCCTCCTCGAAAATTCCTGGCATACTGCAAGGCTGTTGCGACGGCTCTGATCCTCGGCTCGGTGGTCTATTTCTTGGATCCGGTTGCCATTTTCGGATCGGCCCAACGCATCGAATTGCCGTGGATTGCCGCGGCCTGCGTTCTGGTCGGGCCAATTATCTTTGTCCAATGGAACAAGTGGCACCAACTCGTTCAAAGCCGAATCTCTGGTTGCACGTTTCGGACGAGCCTAAACAGTCTTTTCGTGGGATTCGCCCTTGGCATCGCTTCACCCGGACGACTCGGAGAAGTGGGGCGCGGCGTATTTATGGAGGGCGATCGATTCGCGGTTTCGGTTTTGGCAGCGCTCGATCGCATGATCTCGTTTGCAGCTACCTTGTTGCTGGCGATCATCAGCGCCGTCGTCGTATTCCCCCAGGCGGGCTTGGTAGCAGCTGCGATATCGGCCGCGGTGGCTCCCGTTATCTGGGTCCTGCGGTCGAGACTGGTGGCGCTGTTCAGTCGCAGCGGATGGGGCAGGCGCTCCATCTCGGTCGTCGGATCTGTTCCCCGGAGGATCTGGATTCGGGTGGCATTCCTTTCGATCCTGTTCAATCTTATTTTCTGTGCCCAGTTCTATCTTCTCTTGCGGAGCTGGGGTCCGGTTGAGGCGAAAGCTGTATGGGCAATTCCGCTTGTCTTCGGGCTCAAGTCGTTGCTTCCGATCGCATTTATGGATCTGGGAGTACGTGAGGGTGCCGCTGTCCTGGTTTTTAGCCTGCTCGAGTTGGAACCTGTTCCGGCGTTTGGTGCGGCGATCATCCTTTTTATTATCAACGTACTGCTTCCGGGTATCGTCGGCGGAGCGCTTATCGTTTACCGCTTTCTTCCTGTATCCCGAATGGATGCAACAGAGCGAGCGGGCATCCCACCAGCGTGAAGGGTATGCGTAGGCTGCAAAGCGTGGCCCTGCGCGACGAACACAACCAGGCGGGGTTCCCGATTCCAACTGAATGACAAACCTGCAGAATTATTTCGCCCACCTCTCCGAATTCCTCGGAAATCGCGCCAGCAGGCGAAACGTCGTAATCGTCTTGTTGCTATTGCTTGCCGTCGGTGCGTTGGTGGCTACCTACAGCCTGTTGTTCCACGCCTTCATGGCTAGAGAAGGCAGAGAGCACAGCTGGTTTACCGGTGTGTACTGGACGTTGACGGTGATGTCAACACTTGGATTTGGAGACATCACCTTTTCCAGCACGGCGGGCCGCATGTTTTCGATGGTGGTCCTGCTGTCCGGAACCGTGTTCGTTCTGATTCTGTTACCCTTCACCGTGATCCAGTTCATATATCTGCCGTGGATGGAAACCCAATCCGCATTTCGCACTCCGAGGAAGCTGTCGAGCGATGTAAAAGGCCACGTCCTCTTGACCCACTACGACCCGGTCAGTAGCTCGCTCATCACAAAGCTCGGTCAACACCATTACGACCACGTTCTCCTGGTTGCCGATGCGTCTGAGGCTTCCCGCTTGTCAGATCTTGGAATGAATGTTGTGACCGGCTATCTGGACGACGCCGCCACTTACCGGAACGTAAACGTGGACTCCGCCGCGATGGTTGTCATGACGGGAAGTGACGTTACTAACGCGAATCTTTCTTTTATCGTCCGGCAGGTTTCATCTAACGTCTCGCTGGTTGGCACCGCAACAGAACCTGCCTCGGTCGACATCCTGGAGTTTGCGGGTGTCGACAAGATCCTGCAGCTGAACGAAATGATGGGGACCAGTCTGGCAAGGCACGCGAGGATGAGCGCAGTGCCCGCCAGTGTATCGGAGAATTCGATGAGCTGGCGATTGCCGAGGCAAACCTGGCGGGGACTACTCTGGTCGGTAAAACGCTGCAAGAAATCGGCTTGCGAAGGACCCTCGGCTTGAGTATCGCGGGCGTTTGGGAGCGAGGTCGATTCGAACCCGCGCTACCGGGCAGCACGATGGATAGCGAGACAATCCTGGTGTTGGCGGGAAGCCGCCTTCAAATCGAGGAGTTCAACCAACTTTACCGCACTCATGCCAGCGGTGATTCTCCGATCGTGATAATAGGCGGGGGACGGGTCGGTCGCGCTACCGCCAAGGCCCTGGGGGAGATTGGGGCTCACACATGCATTGTGGAGAAGGTGGGGGAGCGGTTAAAGGACGGGGGCAACTACATACAAGGCGATGCGGCGGAACGAGAGGTGTTAGAGAAAGCCGGAATACAGAATGCGCCAAGCGTGGTAATTACGACCCACGACGACGAATTGAACCTGTATCTGACGATGTATTGTCGCAGCCTATGTCCCGATATTCAGATCGTCAGTCGTTCCGCTCTCGAACGCAACGCGAAGAAGATGCATGAGGCCGGCGCGGATTTCGTGTTATCGTTCGCGTCGATGGGGGCCAACGCGATCTTGAGCAACCTCGAAAGAAGCGCTACCGTCATGGTAGATGAAGGCCTAGAGGTCTTCAAGGTCAAGGTACCTTCCAGTCTGGTTGGGAAAAGCATTTCGGGCTCCTCGATTCGGCGTCAATCTGGGTGCACCGTCATCGCGGTGGGTGACGACAGCGCCCTCAAGACCAACCCCGAGCCAACCGCACCGTTCCCAGCCGGAGGAGAAATGGTGCTCATTGGAAGCGTAGAGTCCGAACGAACCTTTCTGGAACGGTTCGGCACGGCATGACCACCACACCTCTGAAACAAATGATAGCTCTGGCCTTCGCGCTTATTATCTGGAGCGGCGTTCCAGCTGCGGCGGAAGAACCTCCCATGGTTAGACACACCTTACTGGGTGATAGTCTCGCCACGCGGGGGTTGCTGGACGAAGCCCTGGTCGAGTACGAGAGCGCGTTGAACGCTGGGGCCGGAAGCGCGCTCTTCTTGAATCGGATGGGCGAGCTTTATTTGCGTAGCGAACAATTTGCCAAAGCGGTTGATACATTTCACAGGTCGCTGCGCGAACAACCCGGCCAACTTCCAGTCTACTCGAAACTCGGTGAAACCTATCTGGCACAAAGTCGCCTGGACTCCGCAATTTATTACGTCGAGCAGGCGTCGCAGCTGGCTCCAAAGGCTACGATGGTGCGAAGCTCGTTGGGCGGTCTGTATTTGAAGGCGGGAGATCTCAAAAACGCGAAGGCGCATCTGGATACAGCGTTGCTCATTGATTCGGCAAATCCCGAAGCTCATAGGTTCTTCGGATTTTACTATACGGAACAAGATTCTCTAATCACGGCACGCCGGCATTTCGAGAGCATCATTCAATCCTTTCCCGACGATTTGGAAGCGCACAACAACATTGCGTTCCTCTACGCCCAGGAACGAAAATACGGGCTGGCTCTGGACTATTACGGGCGCGCCAAAGCCAAGGCCAAAAACGCCATGGAGATGCACACCCTGAATCTTCAGATCGAGGCGGTACGCGCCATTATGGACGGCAAGATGCGGGCGCGCTACATCCTGGTTAAGACGGAAGCCGAGGCGAGGGATCTGCGAATGAGGGCGGAGAGTGGGCACGATTTCGGCAAAATGGCACAACAATTCTCCATCGCCGCTAACGCGCCTTATGGAGGTGATACTGACTTCTTCGGGTCAGGTGATCTGCTTCCCCAGTTCGAGGAGGCTGTCCTCGGACTAGGCATCGGCGCCATAAGCGACGTCGTTGAGGTACCTCTCGGATTTATCATCGTCCAACGCACAAACTGAACCGACTATTGGGCTCGGGGAAGGCAGGCATCAAAAGTCACGGCCAGGAGCATTTGCCCCTGGCCGCAAGGGAGGGATGCGAACCTTGACCGGAATGGTTCGCATAGGGTAGGACGCCTGAACTGGCGACCGGTTTCCGAACCGCCAATATCGACCCACCTCGCGCCAAAATTTCCACAACTGAAATATTATCAATGAGATGGGGGCTCTGTGGCAGGCCGTGTGTTAGATAATTCGAGGGTCAGAATTCACGCTCAGGTGGCGCTTGTAGTCGCCCTGGCGACGGTGTTCGACCTCTTCTCGAAATCGCTCCCTTTGCCCCGAATGCCATACGGGGGATCTATCAGCATCTCAATGCTGCCGGTTATGGTCCTGGCGCTGCTCAGAGGATGGAAGGTGGGGGGCGCGGCCGGTATCATGTACGGCATAGTAGCTTTGGTGCGCGAGCAGCACTTTATTCACCCGGCCCAGCTGCTTCTGGACTATCCGTTGGCGTTCGGGGCTATTGGGTTGACTGGGATTACCACCCTCAAAGAATCGAACCAATCCGTTTTGTTGCGCCTAAGAGTCGGCGCAGCGGTTCTCGCCTCGAGCAGCTTGCGATTTTGCGCCCATTTCGTATCCGGAATCGTTTTCTGGGGCCAGTTTGCGCCTGAGGGACAACCGATTTGGCTTTATTCACTCCTATACAATGGGAGTTTTATGCTGGTGGAAACGATTCTCGACATGGCGCTCATTCAGGTTGTATTGCGAAGAATTCGTTCTCTCTAAAGGAGGTCTGCTTTACCTTGAGCAAGTAAAACGTTGGGATTGAGGGCCTTGAGAAGTATATTATGAACTTGGAGACAAGCAGTTCCCATCCGTGGCGGGAGCAATAGTTTCCGGGTGGGAAATATTCGACTTAATCGGTGAAACGCTCGAAGCTCGGGTACGTACAATATCTTGGGTTTGTTGCCATGGCCGCGACAGGATGCTGGGCAAGCGCCACATCGATCGCTCGAACAATGGTCAGGGTGGTCGAGGCACGCTTATTGCTAAAAGCAGGGCCGGAGAGGTTTACCAGTCAACCGCAAACTGCGCAAACCGTTGAGTCGGTTCATTTAAAAACCCAGGGGCAGTAGTTATGGACAAGGAAGATCTGCGTGATGTCAAGGATCAGCTGGAAGCACTGGATTCTCTGGGAAAGCTGTTCGAGAAACTCTGGTTTGCTCAAGTAAAAAACGATATCAAGGACGAGCGGGTCAGGGCCTACCTGACTGTTTTTGACGACGCATTTCCCGGATTCAATCAAGTGGTCGAGTTTGTGCGTGATAGCGCTGGGGCCGTTGTGGATGGAGACATAGGCAAGGTGCAACAGCTTTTCGACAGGCTTGCCTCCGGGTTGCTGAACAATGGTTCGTTTGATACGCCTGCAGGGGGTTCTGAAGAGGAATCGGCGCCGAACGACATTGACTCTCTATTCGCCGACGACGGTGCGGACGAAAGTTTCGATGCCGGTGCAGACGATTTGTTCGAAGATGGGGGCCAGGTCGGCCCAAACGCGGAAGAGGTCGAGGCCATTCTTGGAGGTCGAGAGGTTGAGGAAGAGGAAATTGAGTACGAAGCCGATCCCGATGACCTGTTTGATGAGCCAGGTGAGGAGGATGTCCTACTCGATGACGCCATCGATGAGCTTGAGGAGGAGGAGGTAGTACTAGATGATGACGTCGATGAGCTTGAGGAGGACGATGTTTCGATAGAGGGGGAAGAGATAGGAGAAGATGAAGAGATCGAAGATGATCTGGAGGTAGAGGATCTCGAGGAGCTGTTGGAAACCGGTGCGGAAGAAGAGGCTGTCGAGGAAGAAGAGGAGGAGGTTGATCTGGAGGAGTTGCTCGGTGACGATGACGAATCGGAACCTGCCGATGGCGACGACGATCTGGGCGACCTGTTGGCCGACGACGACGAAAGCGACCTCGACGACGAGGAACTCGTTGTGGACGCCGATGAAGAGGACGGATTGTCGGAGGACGACACTGAGGATCTCCTTGAAGATGACGAAACTGAGGATCTCCTCGAAGATGATGAGACTGAGGATCTTCTCGAAGATATGGCTGAAGAGGAGGCGGACGGCGAGACCGAGGAAGAGGAGGATCTCACCGGTCTCCTGAGCGATGAAGAGGAAGGTGAAGAGGAGGATCTGGGCGATCTCTTGAGCGCCGACGACGAGGAAGAGGAGATTTTGGAAATCGACGATGAGGAAGAAGGGGAGTCGGATTCCGAAGAAGAGGAAGAACCAGAGGCTGATGGTGATTCAATAAGCCAAGACGAGATCGACGCTCTCTTCGAAAACTAGGCGCCAACTTTTGAATCTTTCATTGAGGACCCTCGGGGGTCCTCTTTTTTTTTGCGTCCCATACGCGCTTGCCGCCGTGCAGCTGCCTCGATAACTTTTCGTAACTCCCCGTACCGACCGCCTCACCAAGGGAATTCCCTATGAATTACCGGGCATGGTTCCAATGCATCCACTGTGGAGATCAACGATACCCGCTCAACGAAGTGGTCTACGAGTGCCGGCAATGTGGCGGCTTGTTGGAAGTTCGGCACGACATGGATGCCCTGCGAAGTCGCTCCCCATATGGATGGATCAAATTGTTCGATCAGCGCTATATGAGCACGGCGTTTCCCTACGGCAGTTCGGTGTGGGGTAAGAAGGAGCTCGTATGTCCGGCTGTCGAAGACGAGAATGTCGTGTCGATGTACGAGGGGGGAAGCAATCTCTTTTGGGCGGAACGTTTGGGCAAGAGGTTGGGCGTTGAGGACTTGTGGGTGAAGCAGTGCGGCAAC
This sequence comes from Candidatus Latescibacterota bacterium, assembly GCA_965217095.1. Taxonomy (GTDB): domain Bacteria; phylum Latescibacterota; class UBA2968; order UBA8231; family UBA8231; genus CAYNZV01. Next base: position 1,173,165 of record OZ244235.1, on the reverse strand, counting down.
AGTCACACGGGGTCGTTCAAGGACCTGGGCATGACGGTACTTGTATCCATGGTTAATCAGATGATCGTTGACGGTCAGCAGATTCCGGGTGTCGCCTGTGCTTCCACTGGCGACACTTCTGCCGCTCTTGCAGCGTACTGCGCCGCTGCCGATATACCAGCGATCGTATTCTTGCCCAAGGAAAAGGTTACAGCCCACCAGCTGATCCAGCCGATCGCCAACGGCGCAGTCACGGTCTCGATCGACTCCGATTTCGACGGTTGCATGGCATTGGTAAACGAGTTGAGCCACCGAGAGAATATCTATCTCGCGAATTCCATGAACTCCCTGCGCATGGAGGGCCAGAAAACGGTATCGATCGAATTGCTTCAGCAGGACGATTGGATAGTGCCCGATTGGATTGTCATTCCAGGCGGCAATCTGGGCAATGTCAGCGCGCTGGGGAAGGGATTCCTGGAGATGAAAGAGATGGGCCTCATCAACCGCCTGCCCAGAATAGCCGTAGCGCAGGCAGCCAACGCGAACCCTCTTTACGAGAGCTACCTGAGAAATTTTGAATCGTTCGAACCGCAAACCGCCCGCACTACATTGGCGAGTGCCATTCAGATAGGAGCCCCGGTCAGCTGGCAGCGGGCCATACGAACCCTGCGGGAATTCGAAGGTGTAGTCGAGCAGGCGACAGAGGATGAACTGGCTAATACATCGGCGCTGGCCGATCGTACGGGCTTATTCACGTGTCCCCACACAGGTGTTGCTCTAGCGGTGCTCAACAAGCTTTTGAAAAGCGGCGTGATTGCGGCCGAGAGCAAGGTGGTGGTTATCTCTACGGCGCACGGGCTGAAATTCACCGAATTCAAATCGAGGTACCACGCTCACAACCTTGAGGAATTTGTGGTGGAGCCCGGTTACGCCAATGGACCCATTGAAATCGAAGCAGATTACGAGAAGGTGCGCGGGGCCGTGTTGAGTGCAGTGGAGAAAAAGCTCAACCAACGGTTGTCACAAAGCTAGATTGGCAAGCAGGATCGTCCATGGGTTCGATGCTACCTTCTGGTACAGACGCTCGTCACTGGTTATCGCCTGGCACCGCAAATGGGTTCCGAGGGCGACAAAGCAAGATGCGTAGATGCTTATGTCGTGTTCTGTTGCGATTTGGGCAGAATGGCGGGCGAGTTCGTGGCAGTAGGGCACGACTCCTATATGCATGTACTCGAGGCTGTCGAGGGCACTGGTAATATGGACCTGACTGAACCTCGGATTTTCCTTGAGAACCTGCATCAGCTCATAGATGGATTGATCCAGGACCTGCAGCTGGACCGACTCGTTAAGGTGCTCCTCACGTAGTCGTAGGGCAAGATCGGTATCGGCATCGTTCGAATTGCTGAACCAATTCAACATCACCGAGGTATCCAGGGCGTATCGCATCACGAATCGTCGCGGCCGTCCCGCAGTGCGCTCAGCGCATCCCAGGTGTCACCGCCTCCCCTCAATTCATCTTGAATCTGGATCGCCTGTTGGATATCCGCCTGACGCCGCTTGCGCTCGGATTCCTCCAATCGGTGGCGAAAGAAAAGCTCGACTGCGCTACGCAACAACTTGCTGCGATTCAGCCCTTCGCGACGGACAACTTCGTCGAGTTCATCGAGCATTTTCTGGGGTAGGACGACATTAACTCTGGGCAAGCGAGAATTCCGTGTGGGAATGCGTAGAGGAAAGGGAAGGTGGCACGAAGAAAATTGCATGTCAAGCACCGCTCGTTTATCCACCGACCCTTGCCAAAGGGCTATGCTGCCCATTCTTTCTACGTACAACCGATAGTCAATTTTCCCTGCAGCCGATGAAGAATTACCTCAAAATCATAACCGGCAACAGCAATCCCGCCTTAGCCGACGAAATCTGTGGCTATCTGGACATGAGCCCGGGCCGCATCGCCATCAATCGCGAGGCGAACGACAATATCAAGGTCAAGATCAACGAAAACGTTAGAGAGGACGACGTCTTTGTGATCCAGACCTCCTGCTCTCCTGTAAACGACCACTTCATCGAGCTGCTCCTCATTGTCGATGCGCTGAAATATGCCTCAGCACGGCGGATAACCGCTGTCCTGCCGTACTATCCGTATGTCCGATCTGACAAGAAAGACGAACCAAGAATCTCCATCAGCGCCCGCTTGGTGGCCGATCTCCTGGAGACCGCTGGAGCCGACAGAATCCTCACAATGACGCTCCACGCGCCCCAGATCGCCGCCTTCTCCCGTATTCCAGTAGACCAGCTATGGGCTACGAACCTCCTTTGTAATCACTTCAGACTGAAGGACTTAAGTGATTCCGTAGTGGTATCTCCCGACGTTGGAAGCGCCGATGAGGCGAGCACCTACGCCAACAATTTGAACCTGCCGTTGGCGATTATGGACAAACGTCGCCACAGTGATGACGAAAAAGCGGAGATATTGAACATTATCGGAGATATAGAAGGAAAGAACGTGCTGCTTTTCGACGATGAGGTGTTGACAGGAGGATCGATGATAGAAGCGGTCAAGATCCTGAAGAGCAAGGGAGCCCGGCGCGTCGTGGCTGGCTGCACCCACGGAATCTTCTCGGGGAATGCACTGGAGCAAATAGAATCTTCCGACATGGAGACCTTTGTTACGACGAACACCATACCGGTTCCCGCTAACAAACCCAGAGACAAGCTGGAGATCATTTCCGTGGCCCGTCTGTTCGGGGACGCGATAAAGGCGATTCATCACGGCGAGTCAGTGAGTCGTCTGCTATAGGTGAGATATGCCCAGTAAGCTATTCATATTTGTAGAGTTGTGGCACTTCATGCGAGTCCGAAAGAAGTGGTGGTTGGGGCCGATTGTAGCCACTCTAGTGCTCCTTGGCATGTTGATTGTACTCACCGAGGGCTCCGCGGCAGCTCCATTTATCTACGCGCTATTCTGACCACTTGATGGGGTTGCGACATTCGGACGACTGTTGATCATCAGCGTAATAATGTCGCATAATATTAAATATGTTACCTGCACACAAATTGACACTCCTGCAACCCTCACCTATTATTACACTTAGACTCCCAAATCACCACCGAACATAATGAATAACACAACGCAAACAATCACCAGGCACATTGTCCTCGCCGGACGCGTGCAGGGAGTTGGTTTTCGATATTTCACACTGAACGCCGCCCAAAAGCATTCGATCTGCGGCCACGTGAGGAATCTCCAGGACGGCGGCGTTGAAGTAATCGCGGCTGGTAGGTCTGGTTCCATGGAGTTATTTTTGGAACAGCTACGATGCGGCCCTCCGTTGAGCCGGGTAGATCGCTGCGACGTCCAATCAGAAATACCCCCTGAACTCGACCTTGGTGAGTTCGCAATTCATTAGGAGAGAAGCTGTTGGAGCACTTGATGAAACTTGTTCGCGAGGTTCCAGATTTCCCGGAACCTGGCATTTCGTTCAAGGATATTACGACCCTTTTGGCCGATGGTCCGGCTCTGGCGGAGGTGGTTGGGCTGATGGCTCAACCGTTCGGCAACTCCTCCATCAAAAAAGTCCTGGGCATCGAGGCAAGGGGATTCATCTTGGGTACCCCCATCGCGTTAGAGTTAAATTGCGGCTTCGTTCCAGTGCGCAAGGAGGGAAAGTTACCTGCGGAAACCCTCAAAGAGTCGTATGAGCTGGAGTATGGCACGAACACCGTCGAAATACATCGGGACGCCGTCGAAGAGGGTGATCGGGTGCTGATTGTCGACGATGTTCTCGCGACGGGAGGTACGATGCAGGCCACCTGCAAACTGACAAAGATGTTGGGTGGCGAAATAGTCGGGCTCAGCTTTCTGGTTGAGCTTTTGTTCTTGGGCGGCAGGGGGAAGCTACCCAACCAGCGCATAGAATCGGTACTGGAATTCAGTCAATAGGAAGGTTGCATTTGGATGCCGAACGAACGTAAGACGCGGAACGAGTTCGAAGAGGATAGGGCAGTTCAATGGCTGATGGATGTCGTCGAATTCGTCCAGGAGAAACGCCAATTCTTTGTAGGGGGCCTCGTCGGCATCGTGGCCTTGGTCATCGTGGCGAATCTGGTGACCACGTCACGCCAAAAGGCGGAAGCGGAGGCCACCACGCTGCTGGGGGATGTTCTGGTAGCAGAAGGCAGCGCGCAGCCGGAGCAAGCGATCCGGCTCGGCGAGCAGTTGATCGACGACTATTCGGGAACACCTGCGGCGGACCAGGGGGTGTTGCTGCTGGCGAATCGGTACTACTCCCAGCATCGGCACGACGACGCCCTCCAGATGTACGAGCGTTATCTCGCCGATTCTGGTGAGAACGAAATCCTGGTTTTCGCCGCCTGGAGCGGCATAGCTGCCTGCTTCGAGGCCCAGGGGAAGCTTCTCGAAGCCGCGCGCAAATACGAGGGTTACGCCGCGAATCATCCCGAAAGCTTTCAGTCTTCTCTAGCTCTAATGGAAGCCGCCAGATGTTTTGCCATCTCGGGGGATGAGTCCTCTCAACTGCGCGCGTTGAAACGCATCACGACCGAGTTCGCCGATTCACCGGTGGCCGCACGCGCTCAGCTAGAGATCAACATGCTTTGAGCAATCGCATGGGTGATACATTGAAGGTATTCGCGGGACAGAGCAATTCTCATCTTGCCGATGGCATATGCTCATCCCTGGGCATCGAGCCCGGCAAGATCGAGTTTGTCCGCTTTAGCAACGAAAACATCAAAGTCAAAATCTGCGAAAACGTGCGGGGCTGCGATGTCTTCTTTGTGCAGACCTCCTGTCCTCCTGTGAGCGACCACCTGATGGAGTTGCTCATTGCCCTTGATGCCCTAAAATTTGCCTCGGCCAAACGCATTACGGCGGTCCTGCCGTATTTTCCATACGCACTCATGGACAAAAAGGACGAACCGCGTATTTCGGTGTCGGGCCGCCTCATGGCAGATCTGATTGCGGAGGCAGGGGCCCAGAGGATTCTGACCATGACTTTGCATTCGCCGCAGATCATGGGTTTCAGCCGCGTGCCCGTGGACCAGCTGAGCGGCGTACCCACGATCTGTGAGTATTACTCCAAGCAGGATCTGGGCAACAGCGTAGTCGCTTCTCCCCATATCAGTCGGGCAAAGGTTTCCGAGTCCTACGCCCGGCGCCTGGGTTTGCCGCTAGCGGTCATCGATCGTCGGCAGGGACCCACCGGCGATACGTCGATCCACGGCGTTATCGGCGACGTGGACGGCAAGGACGTCCTGTTCTTCGATGACGAGGTCGTAACCGGGGAGTCGATTCTGCGCGGGGCCGAGGCCGTCGCCGCGCGCGGGGCTCGGCAGATCTTCGCGGGGTGTGTGCACGGAACCTTGGCTGGAGAAACCATTCGCCATATCGGCGCCTCATCGATCGAGCGACTGGCAATCACCGACACCGTGCCCCTCCAACGCATCGACAGTTCGGGCAAGATTGAAGTTTGTTCCGTCTCTACGTTGTTCGCGGCAGCGATAAAGGCGATCTACGAGGAAACCTCGATAAGCGCGCTTTTTAACTGAGGAGTGCTCACCATGCTAGCGGCATCTTCCGGAAACTACCTGGGATTCGGCGGCCCCGACATGAAAATGGTGTACTACTTCGGCGTCGCTATCGTTTTGCTTTCTGTAGCCCTCTTGATCTTTCGAGGATTCGGGAAGGTCGCCGAGCGGCGCCAGCTGCGCAAATCTTCGTGGCAGACCTTTCGCAAGATAGCCCTCGCCAGAGGGTTGAAGCACAGGGAGATCGAGATTATTTCCACCGTCGTGCGCAAATCCAAGATAAAGCGGCCTGCTCAAGCCCTCGGCTCGATTCAAGTGTTTGAACGCTGCGTAGCTCAGTCAATGGATCGGGGTGACTTGACGGAAGTGGAAATAGCGATCATCGGAACTATTCGCGACAAGCTGCTTACCGCAGCAGCCGTCGAACCGCGAAAGAAAAACGAAGAGCGTAGGCAACACCTTAGAGCCCCATGTTCGCTACCCGTAAGTTCGTACGTGATTTCCAAGGACTCCCTGCGGGACGGGCTTCACGACCCGCCCCAAGAAGGAGACGAGAAGTTCAACGCGTTAATCTCGGAACTTTGTACCGACCTCGTTCCGGTTAACGCCCAGATCATTGACGTGAGCGCCGGCGGGGCTGCACTCTTGGTTCGCGGGCCGATCGATGTGGACGCTACCGACTATATCAGTATCTCAGGGGATAGTGAGGCGTTACCTGTCGACGTGAACGGGTTTATCGCTGAGGTCACCGATCTGCAAAAGGTGGAAGGACAGGACAGCACGATCGTTCGCCTGAGATTCACTCCCTATGCAAGTGAGAAGCGCAAGGAAATCATAAAACTTGTGTACGAGAACCTCGAAGCTAAGAAGTCCAAACCAAAACCCAAGCCAAAACGGAAGAAACAGGCCGGCTCACCCAAGACTCCTGGCAAGAGCGCAGGCAACAACCCCGCAAAGGTAACCGTCGAAGACAAACCCTCCGGGTGATGCGGCGATTCCAATGAAGATTGCGGTGCTTGCCGACATACACGCCAACCTGGAGGCGCTGGAAGCGGTCTTGATTCACGCGGCGAATGAAGGCGCAGAGCGTTACGTCTGCTTGGGCGATATTGTCGGATACGGCGTCGACGCGACAGCGTGTATCCATCGCCTCGTCGAAGTAGATGCGGTAACGGTTCTCGGTAATCACGATCGCGCGCTTCTGGACCTCGACCAACTCCGCACGTTCAACTCGCTCGCCCGGGAATCCATTCTGTTGTCCAGGGACCGCATGAGTCCTGATGATCTCACATATATATCGGATTTAGCGTATCGGCACAGCGTCTACGGTGCAGTTTTCGCCCATGCCAATCCGATAAGACCTGAAGAGTGGTCCCACCTCTACCTTTACGAGGATATCGAGTGGTGTATGCAGAGGCTCGATTGGCCCATCGGATTCTTTGGCCATACGCATTTTCCCGGCATCTACTGCCAGATGAACGGTCAAATGCTGCCTTTGACATCAAGCGTTGTCGCCGTGGGCCAACACAAGTGTCTGATCAATCCGGGGAGCATCGGACAACCGCGAGACGGGGATCGCCGCGCTTCTTTTGCCATGTGGGAAGTCAACGAAGGATACGTTCAGATCCACCGGGTCGAATATCCCTTTGCGCTGACTCAAAAGAAGATGCTCGACGCAGGATGGCCGAACTATCTGGCCGATCGACTTGCCCGCGGTGAATAGCGACGATGCGTGGGCGCGTCCTGCGGGTTTCCGGCCTGCAGTGTCTGGTCGATGTGGGAATTGAAGAGTGGCAGTGTGAGCTACGCGGAAAGTTGAAGCTTGGTCCCCGCGTCACCAACGCTCCGGTCGTCACCGGCGACTTGGTGGAAGTGTCAGCGGTGTCCGATAAGATCGGGGTCGTCGAATCGGTCTATCCCCGCCATTCTCTGTTCTCCCGGTTATCCTCCGGTTCGCGCCCCAGCGAGCAATTGCTGGCCGCGAACATCGACACACTGGTGGCCATGGTTTCGCTGCACAATCCATCTCCCAGGATCGGATTCATCGACCGCGCCATTGTCATGGCGCTAAAAGGAAACATTGAGCCCGCCATCTGCATCAATAAAATCGACCTGTTAGCCGAGGGAGAAAGTGATTCGCTGGAGCGGACTTATCGCGATCTCGGATATCAGGTTCATCTGACCTGCGCCAGAACCGGCGCGGGCGTAGAAGCGCTGAGGAGCGACTTGAAAGATCGAGTCACTGCCTTCGTGGGTCAGTCCGGGGTGGGGAAGTCCTCTTTGCTGAACAGGCTTCAGCCCGGACTCTCCATCAAAACCAATACCACCATGAAAAAGCACAATCGGGGCAAACACACGACCACCGCCGCACATCTCTACAAGCTCAGCAGTGGTGGCATGGTCGCTGACACCCCTGGTCTCAAGGAACTCGGGCTATGGGACGTTTCACGCGCGACGTTGGCAGACTATTTTGTGGAAATGGCGCCGCTGTTGCAGCAATGCCGATTTCGGAACTGCCTGCATTTGAGCGAACCCGGATGCATCATCCGCAACGCCGTTGAGGAAAGCCGCATCTCTGCTGCGCGCTACGCAGGTTACGAGAGAATCATTCAAACACTGGCAGAGTGATGGCAGAGCTTTCGATCAAAGAGTTTCTCAATACCCACGGCCGGTCTCTCGGATTACGCATGGTCGCTGGGGAGGGCGGGATTAACCGCACCATTAACAGCGCTGATGTCAATAGACCTGGTCTAGCACTGACAGGTTTCGTGGAACTATTCACCTTCGATCAGGTGCAGTTGCTCGGCAATCACGAACTCGAATACCTCCGCAGCCTACCACGCGCCAATCGGCGGGAAAGCTTGGAAATCATCTATCAGTTTCCAATGCCTTGCGTGGTTGTTACGGGCACTGGTCGCATGATGCCCGAACTTCGTGAGATGGCCAATCTTCACGATATTCCGCTGCTTCGATCCGAGTTCAACACTGCTAAATTCACCCACCTGCTACATTTCTATCTGGATGGTCATTTCGCACCGCAGGTGACCCTTCATGGTACGCTTGTAGACGTTGATGGCGTCGGCCTCCTGTTTTCCGGTCGCAGCGGTATCGGCAAGAGCGAGGTCGGCCTCGATCTCGTTGAACGGGGCCACCGCTTGGTCGCCGACGACACCGTGGTCATATCGCGAATGGCGCAAGGCATATTGGTCGGCTCCTGCCCGGCTGTCCTGGAGAATCACATGGAAATTCGTGGGATAGGGATCGTCGACGTGCGTCGCCTCTTCGGCATCAGGGGTACACGGAGGCAAAAACGTGTAGAAACCGTTGTCGATCTCATTGATTGGGACGACAATCTGGAATTCGAGCGCATCGGTCTAGAGGACCGGGCGACACATATCCTCGGAATCGAGGTGCCGCAGATCACCGTGCCTCTCTTCCCGGGCAAGAATATCACTGTTATCGTGGAAACGATTGCCCGCAACTACCTATTGCGGGTATCTGGTACGCACCCTGCTCGTGAGTTTAACCGCCGACTTATTCGCAAAATGCAGGAAAAATAGGCCTGACGCCCGCGCGCACCGTAGAAAAACACATCCTTCGCGGCCCAGTCCGTCCAAATTCGGCTCCAGCGCTAGCCCTAACCCACCGCAGATCGATGCGGCACATTTGGCATGCATTTTGCCATGTCTTTGTCTGTCGGGACAGGTATCTATGCGAAAATCTAAATCTCTGAGAATACTGATGGTGTTGGCAGTTGGGGTGCTCCTCGGCACAGCTGAAACCGCTTTGACGCAGGAGAACGCGAAACCTCGGGACGAGCCGGAACAGGAAGAGAAGATCAGGGATCGTCTGCGCCGGCTGGGTCGCTGGAAAGTTAGACAGCTGTTGTACACCGAAGCACAGGTGGACAATAAGCAGAAGCTCAGAGCAAACACCAGTACAAATGGCGTTGAGCTCGGATTGCTGGCCGACGACGAGGATGGTGGGGTAAGGTTCTACGTCGCTACGAACCGGCATACACCGCTCGGCGTGCTTTGGGTTCTAGCGACGGACCCTGTCCCGTTCGTTAGGAGCGGAGTTGCTTTGAACCTCAGAAGAAAACCCCTGGCTTCAAAGGAACTGCGTGAATCGATCGAAAAGCTGGCATTGCTGCTGGCAGGTGACAGGCAGCCTCTGGTCCGCCTGGCACTGGCCTCCAACGAACTGATCCCCGAACCTGTTTTCAATTCGCTGGCTGCGGATCCGGATCCGGTGGTGCGGCAGAAGTTGACCAAGAATATCTATGCGACCCAAGGCGCGCTGGCCGTGCTTGCGGCAGACTCGGTGATGACCGTGAAACTGAGTGCGTTGGAACATCGGAACACACCTGTGGCGGCCCTGGACAGTGCCAGCACCGAAAGCGACATCTCCCTTAGACATGCTGTTGCCAATAACATCAATACCCCTCTTCGGATCCTGGAAAAGCTAGCCAAGGACGCCGATCAACGGTACGCCAGGCTGTGGCGGAACATCCACAGACCTCGCTAAAGACGTTGCGGCAATTATCGGAAGACGGCGACGTGGAAGTGGTCGTGGCGGTCGCCAATCATCCGCGATCCGACCGTGATCTTTTGGAACAGCTCTCCTTTGACGAACGGGATCCTGCCATCCGCCTGGCGGCGCAAACTAGGATCGAACCGATTCTCCGACGGGAGATACGCGACGACGTCCTCGAGCGCTGGCAGTAAAGGACGGGCAGCCTCCCTAGCGCCCCACGCGGAGGATTGCGCGCTCTAGATTGGCCACGATATTCCGCAACGTGGTCAGCTTCGTCTGCAGACCAGCCGTCTCAGATTTCAGTTCACCTTCGCGCTCGGCGGCCATGTTCAGAACGCGGGAAAGATCATCTGCAGTCCGCTTGTCTCTCTCCATCCGCTGACGCAGATGTCGAAGGCGGATAGATGTGGCATATTTGGTCGTTGCCACCAGCAGGAAAACCAGCAAGACCCAGAAAATTCCGCTCAAAACGAACTCCCTTAGCTGAGCAAAGCTAGTTCTTGCACCCGATTTCAGCCGCCTGTATCTTATCTTGGCCCGACCCGCGTGACAAGACACAAGCAGCTCGAAGAAAAACGCTTACGCGATCTAGGCCCTGGTTCGTTGCACCCGATTTCAGCCGCCTGTATCTTATCTTGCCAACCTGCCCGACCCGCGTGACAAGACACAAGCAGCTCGAACATCGGAAACGATTCATGACAGTATCGAAACCGCTAGGCGTTGCGGTGGTTGGTTCTTCCTCTGACCAGTTGAGCCGCGAGCATTGCGCCAAGGCGGGGCGAGCTTCCATGTTCGTCGGTTTGTGGATCCCCACGAGGCACTGCGAGACACCTCTACCGATGTGATGGTTCTGTGCTCGTCCGTTAGAGACCGTAGCTACTGGTTGCAGGAGGTGGTGACGGCAGGCAAACACGCGATGTGCGCACCTCCGCTCAGCTCGAGTTTTCGCCGACTCCAGCGACTGACGCGATCGTATGTTGAGGCGGGTCGCCGTCTGACATGCCTCACTGACGCCGGCGTGCCGGCACTTTCCAACTGGCTTGCAACACCTGAAAGCTGTGGTCGAGCAGGAACGATTCTCTATCTTCGCTTGGAAGTGTCGATATCAAGAATCCAGCTTGAAGAAGACGCTGAAGGCATACTCCTGCGACACGCTGTACCGTATCTTGCTCTGCTCAGCCGATGGGGGGCGGTGGATACGGTTCTCTCGCGGGCTCGAAGTTTCGTCGCCAATCGACCCACCGAGGATCTGGCCGTCGGTTTCATGCGCTTCTCCACGGGCGTTGAAGCAAGTGTGGAATTCAACGGACTGGGATCGACGGACGCTGTCAGTGCCGAGTTCTACGGGCGAAACGGCCACGTCAGTTTCACCCAAAAAGTTGTCAACAGATCTATCTCTATCCGGGAGCAGATTACCAACTTCACCTCTCGGATTGACAATGATGGCCAGGCGCTCTCCGATATCGCGGAAATCTCCCGCGGCCACCGCCTGGCCGGATGGATGTTGCAATCCGCGCGCTTCGATAGGGAACTAAATAAAGGGGAAGTGCAGCTCGACTAGCGCCTTCCGACCACGCAATAGGCTGCCACAAATGGCCCCAACGATTCAAGTCTTGTCGGACAGCATGGTTTCGAAGATCGCCGCCGGGGAGGTGATCGAACGTCCCGCTTCCGTAGTAAAGGAGCTGGTCGAAAACTCCGTCGACGCGGGCGCGCGTAGAATCGACGTCGACGTCATCGAAGGAGGCCGTCACGCCATACACGTCACGGACGACGGAAATGGTATGAAACCGGAAGACGTCGAACTCTCGGTCGCCCGGCATGCTACGAGCAAACTGAGATCTGCCGCTGACCTTTCTGACATAGCGACCCTGGGGTTTCGCGGCGAGGCTCTCGCCAGCGTCGCAGCGGTCTCGAGATTGACGATCGAATCCCGCTTCGGCGACGATGCGGCGGGCACCCGCCTGGCCATTGAAGGGGGGATTCGGCGCACTCTTGAATCGATCGGCCGATCACGCGGTACAACCGTTCACGTGCGCAACCTTTTCTTCAACACACCGGCAAGGCGAAAATTTCTGCGCCGCGTCGATACGGAAATGCGCCATATTACCCAGGTCATCTCGCAACTTGGCGCCGCCTATCCGCAGATCGGTTTCACACTTTCCCACGGCGAGCGAACCATTGTCGAGATGCTCCCGGGGACCCCGGCAGCCCGCGGGGGCATGCTGCTTTCTTCGAACGACCTGATCGGAGTTTCTGACGAAGGCGAGGAGATTGGCATCGAGGGATATCTGAGCAGGCCGGAGCGATGTGGGCGCACGAAAGCGAAGCAGTTCATCATCGTAGGGGGCCGACCTGTATTTTCACGGACCCTGAGCCAGGCCGTTTACCGAGCCTACGCCGGCTTGCAGCCGCGAGAGATGCACCCCTCGTTTGTGGTCTGGTTGAAGGTTCAACCCCGCTCCGTCGACATGAACGTGCATCCAAGCAAGAGAGAGATCAGAATATCCAACGAACGGGAGATTGGATCTCGATTGGAAGCGGCTATTCACAGCGCGTTGATGGAGGTTCTGGGCAGGGAAGGCGCTCCCGGTCGCACGGTAGCGTTGGCCGACCGAGTGACTGAGTCGAGACCCGTTGGCTTTTACGTCGGAGAAGGAGGCCCAGAATTCACCGATTTGTCTGTCGCCCGATTCAATACTCGAAGTTCGCTCGAAGACCCCGGACAACTCGAATTGCCAGTGCCGCGGTCAAGGGGGGGAGTAGAGGCGGGTACCCTTCTCGAGAGGGGCATTTCGCCGGATAGGGATGAACTCTCTGACGACAGCCCGATCTGGCAAGTCCATCGGAAATACATCATGGCTCCCTCCAGCGACGGACTAATGGTCGTCGATCAACACGTGGCGCACGAACGCATCCGCTACGAGGAAGCCATAGACTGTTTCGAAACTGAGAATGTTGCCTCCCAGCAACTGTTGTTTCCACTCACTGTGGGAGGAGACCACACGGAAATGGAAGCGATTCGCGAGAGCCAGGAACTGCTGACAAAGCTCGGTTTCGGTATCCGCGATTTTGGACCCAACAGCGTCATCGTCGATTGCATACCTGCCAACCTGAACAACTGGGATGACGGCGCCTTGTTTCACAGGATCGTATCGGAAATCCTTGAGGAAAAGGAGATCCGTGACACTCTCAAGGAAGCGGTGGCAGCCTCATACGCGTGTCATACCTCCATCAGAGCGGGCGAGAAACTATCGGAGTCGGAAATGCGGGTTCTGGTGCAACGGCTTCTCAATACCCGAAAGCCGAACGTCTGTCCCCACGGACGACCGATCATCGTGCGGATTCCGCTGACCGAGCTGGACCGGCATTTTGAGCGCACCTGAGCCGTCGAACGCTAGATCCGGTTTCATTCTCCCCAAATCTAACTATCGATAATACCCGTTATCGTTAGTTAGAGCCGGTGCAAAGAACAGCTGTTGAAGTGACAATCTGACCGCTTGTCCCTATATTTACCGTCCCCTCTACGAATATCGCAGACCCCAGCCCCTACAGAATTAGATAGAGCCCGTGACCCAGCTAACCACGCGGTCCGCTCTGGCACCCGTTGCAGAGGCACCACTACAACAGTTCCTCGCCGGCCAGCTCTCCGAGCGCACCCGCAAAGCATATAAACGGGACCTGGTCCAGTTCTTCGGCAGCGAGAACGCCGCGATGACGGAAATCCGCCAGATTACCTTTCACGACATCATCGCGTTTCGCAACGAACTGGCAGAGTCAGGTTACAAGCGAACCACGATCAACCGTAAGCTATCGAGCCTTAAAGCCTTCTTCCGCATGCTGTTAGCGGCGGGACTTGTGGAGAATAATCCGGCCGACGCGACGCTTGTTAGGGGTTACCGCGTGGAAGACAATCTGACCGGAAAAGCGATATCGACCGAAGCCATCAAGAGTATACTCCAGGCGGTTCAAGCGGAGCAAGATGATCTGGTTCGCAGCCGCGACGAAGCATTGCTGCATTTGCTCACCTACGGCGGTTTGCGGCGCTCGGAAGCGGCAAATATGTGCTGGGAAGATCTCACCCAGGAGGGTGCATTTACGGTCTTAAGGTTGCCCCAGACGAAAAGCGGGGTTCCCCAGGACATCAAGATACAATCCGTTGTTTCTCATTACCTTAGCCTCTACAGACAGGCACTCTCAGCGCACGGGTACGGGGCGAAACTGAAGGTATTTATCAGCCTTTCTCGGAATGATTCCCACGGCAAGCCGCTCAGCGATCAGTCGATCAACCTCATTGTAAAGAAATACGCCAAACGCGCCGGCCTGTCTCGGGCCGTAACCGCCCACATGTTCCGACACACCTGTTGCACTCTGGCGATTGAGGGAGGCGCCAAACCCCAACAGGTTCAAGCCCATTTGCGCCACAAGGACCTCAAAACGACGATGCGTTATTATGAGAACCGGGAGAAACTGACAGATAATGCGTCAGATTACATTCACATCATCTGAACCTGCAAACTTCAACTAGCAACATTACATATTATATTTTATGCGCTCTTAAATACAGATTGTTTAACCACGATGTTTACGATTCTCTTCGGCACCAGGATAAATCGGACCACGAGGGATGGATCCGGAATGTGTTTGCGAATGTTCTCCATGCCTAGAATCTCGTTGCGAAGTTCCGCTTCTCTGAATCGGCAACACCACAGTCTCTTCGAGAATAACCACGATGTTCGGCGATAGCCAGAGGCATAAATCGGACCACGAGGGATGGATCCGGAATGTGTTTGCGAATGTTCTCCATGCCTAGAATCTCGTTGCGAAGTTCCGCTTCCGCGATGTCAACCGGAACCTCGATACTGCCTCGTACCTTGCCATTGATCTGAATCGGCAACACCACAGTCTCTTCGAGAATCTTGGCCGCATCCACTATCGGCCAGACCTGGGACGATATGTCGCCATTGCCGAAACTCCACAGAGTCCACAGCTCCTCGGCGATGTGGGGAGCCAGAGGCGCCAGCAACAGAAAGAAGGTCCGCGCCAGGGTGTCGTCGTGTGCCTCCTCCTGCACTAATTCGTTGTTGAGCTCTATGAGTGCGGCGATAGCGGTATTGAATCGCCATTCGACCGAGAGTTCCCCTCCCCTCTTTGCTTTGCGGTCCTGATCGACGAAATCACCCGCTGCAGAAAGCCCATCGGTTATTATGAGAACCGGGACCAGGCGCTCTTATAAATCGGACCACGAGGGATGGATCCGGAATGTGTTTGCGAATGTTCTCCATGCCTAGAATCTCGTTGCGAAGTTCCGCTTCCGCGATGTCAACCGGAACCTCGATACTGCCTCGTACCTTGCCATTGATCTGAATCGGCAACACCACAGTCTCTTCGAGAATCTTGGCCGCATCCACTATCGGCCAGACCTGGGACGATATGTCGCCATTGCCGAAACTCCACAGAGTCCACAGCTCCTCGGCGATGTGGGGAGCCAGAGGCGCCAGCAACAGAAAGAAGGTCCGCGCCAGGGTGTCGTCGTGTGCCTCCTCCTGCACTAATTCGTTGTTGAGCTCTATGAGTGCGGCGATAGCGGTATTGAATCGAAGATCCTCTATATCTTCGCCAACCTTCTTTGTCGTTTTGTGCAGCCTCTTTTCCATCTCGACCGAGAGTTCCCCTCCCCTCTTTGCTTTGCGGTCCTGATCGACGAAATTACGCCACACCCGCTGCAGAAAGCGCTGCATGCCGCGAATGCCTTCCATGCTCCATGGCGCTCCTGCATCCAGCGGGCCCATGTACATCTCGTAAAGCCGGAAGGTATCGACCCCGAATTCGTCTCCGACCTCTTCTGGAGGCAATCCGTTTTTGTACCGCTTTCCCATCTTCCCCGAAAAACGCTGTAGCGTCTTGCCCGAGGGAACATGCACGGCTTCCCCATCGCGAGTTTCCACCTCGCGGATATCCACGTAGGCGCCGCGCTCGTCGACGAACGCATCGGCGGTTATCATTCCCTGGTTGAACAGTTTTTTGAACGGTTCTGGCGTCGAGACGTGCCCCAGATCGAACAGAACCTTGTGCCAGAATCTCGAGTACAACAGGTGTAAGACGGCGTGTTCAGCACCGCCGATATAGAGGTCCACCGGCATAAACAAGGCCTCTTTGTCCTTGCCACAAAAGGCCTCGCTGTTGTGCGGATCGATGAATCGCAGAAAATACCAACACGAACCTGCCCACTGGGGCATCACGTTCAGTTCCCTGCGGTAGTTCACGCCATCGATCTCCACCATGCTCCACGTCTCCGGCGCTCGCGACAGCGGTGGTGTCACCGGTTGGTCGGGGTCGTCGGAGGTCGCTGGTTGGAAGTCGTCCATTTCGGGCAAGGGAACAGGTATCTCTGTCGTCAGGGCGTGTCCGTTGCTGCTATGGACCAAAGGGAACGGTTCTCCCCAGTACCGCTGTCGAGAAAAAATCCAATCCCTCAGTTTGTAGTTCACCGCCGGACAGCCCCGCCCGGACGCTTCTAGCGCCGCGGTAATCGTCTTTGCGGCTTCTACGGTTGGCAGTCCGGTGATGGCATACGGACCGCTCTTTGGCTCAGGTGAGTTGATGGAGATGCCTTCCCCCGTAAAACAATCGTCCGTCCCCGCTTTCGGATCTGCCACGACTTGCACAACCTCTAAACCGTATTTCCGTGCGAACTGGAAATCTCGATCGTCATGCGCGGGTACAGCCATGATCGCCCCAGAACCATATTCCATGCTGACGTAATCCGCGGTGAATACCGGAATCTCCCGATCGTTTGCAGGATTCCGCGCCATAATACCTGTGAACACCCCGGTTTTCTCACGCTCCTCCCTGTCCGAAACAGCCCGGGATGCGGCGGCGGAGATATACGCAGCGATCGCATCCCTGATCTCCAACGCCGCGTCGTCACCCTTCCAACGCTCGTCGGTACCCGCCGGCCACGCCTCGGGAACAGCGAACATCCCGGATTCAAGCGCCAGCAATGGATGTTCGGGCGCCAACACCATGAATGTCGCACCAAAAAGGGTATCCGGCCTGGTCGTGAACACATTCAGCTGCTGTACCATGGATCCAGCCTCGTCTAGTACATCGAACAGGACCTCTGCCCCTTCACTGCGACCGATCCAGTTCCGCTGCATGAGTTTAATCGGTTCAGGCCAGTTCAGTTCGAACGTCTCTCTGTTGCCCGCCGGGAGAGACGTGGAATCGAGATCCCCCAACAAGCGGTCTGCGTATTCCGTAATCCGCATCATCCACTGCTTCAGCGGTTTCTTATACACTGGAAAATCGCCACGCTCGCTTTTGCCTTCGTTAGTCACCTCTTCATTGGCAAGAACGGTGCCCAACCCCGGGCACCAATTCACCGTAACTTCCTTCTGATAAGCCAACCGGTAGTTGTTCAGGACCTGATGCTGTTCCGCTTCCGAGAGCTCGCTCCACAAAGAGCGGTTGCCGTTCAGCGTTTCGAGGTCGTCGGCACTCAGTGGCCGGGCGCCCGACTCGAAGGCCGCTAACAGCTCGGACACCGGACACGCGCGGCCCTGCACTCTGCTGCCGCAGGCATCGATCCACTCGCAATCCGGGTCGAACCAGGAGTCGTAGATCTGCAGGAAGATCCACTGTGTCCATTTGTAGTACTCGCCGCGGGAGGTGGCGATTTCTCGATCCCAGTCGTAGGCCATCCCCAGGTACTGCAACTGGCTCCGGATGATATCGATATTCTCCTCAGTAGCCACCGCCGGGTGCACGTTGTGTTCTATGGCATACTGCTCAGCTGGGAGACCGAAACTGTCGAACCCCATGGGATGGAGAACGTTAAACCCCTGCATGCGTTTGAAGCGGCAGTAGATATCGCTGGCGATGTACCCTTTTGGGTGCCCCATGTGCAGACCAGATCCGCTCGTATATGGAAACATGTCGAGCACGTAACACTTGGGGCAGGATTGATCAAACCCTTCCTCGCCCGGGCCGTTCGTCTTGAAGGTCTTCTGCGCCAACCAATAGGTACGCCAGCGCCTCTCGATGTCCCGAAAGTCGTAGGAACCTGTGTCTGCGTTATCTGTTCGCTCTGGCTTCACGTTCATGGGTAGATTCTCTGCATTGTGCGCGGAAACGGTATGGTTTCCCTGACGTGGTGAACTCCACACACCCAGGAAACGACCCTTTCAATGCCCATACCGAACCCCGCGTGGGGAACCGAACCGTAGCGCCGCAGATCGAGGTACCATTCGAACGCTTCCTTTGGAAGATCGTGATCGTCCAGTTTCCGCTCCAGGATCTCCAGGTCATCCTCCCTCTGCCCCCCGCCGATGATCTCTCCGTATCCTTCCGGAGCGAGCATGTCCATGCATAGAGCCAGATTGGGATTTGATCCGTCTTCCTTCATGTAGAACGCTTTGACGTCCCGCGGATAGCGATGTACGATCACCGGCGTATCGAACTCCTGCGAAACGACGGTCTCATCGTCACCACCCAGATCAGTGCCCCACTCGAACTGTATCCCTTTGTCAGCCAGAATCGCAATCGCATCATCGTAGCTGATACGCGCGAATGGCTGCGCAATCTTTTCCAACGAGGAAAGATCGCGCTCGAGAATCTCGAGCTCGGTCTTCCTTCGATCCAAGACCCGGAGAACAACATTGCGGACCATCGCTTCCGCCAAGTCCATGTCCCCCTCCAAATCGCAGTACGCCATTTCCGGTTCTATCATCCAGAATTCGGTTAGGTGTCTGCGAGTCTTCGATTTCTCCGAACGAAACGTCGGGCCCAGGCAGTAGACGTTCCCGAAGGCCATGGCCGCAGCCTCCATATAAAGCTGTCCGCTCTGGGTCAGGTAGACCGTTTCTCCGAAGTAGTCCGTACTGAACAGGGTCGTCGTGCCTTCGCACGCAGCTGGTGTAAAAATGGGTGCATCTACCAGTGTGAATTCCCGCTCCTCCATGAAATCCCTGCAGGCTTTGACCACCTCGCTACGAATTCGGAGAATGGCACTTGGTCGTGTCGACCGGAGCCAGAGGTGGCGATGGTCCATCAGAAAGGCGACGCCGTGAGATTTGGGTGTGATCGGGTACGGTTCCGCCTTCTGTAGGCATTCGATAGCCGAAACACCGATCTCGAATCCCAGATGCGAGCGGTCATCTTTGCGCACGGATCCCCGAACGATCAGTGAGGATTCGTTGGGAATCTCTTCACAGAGTTCAAACACATCCGGCTCGACGTCCCCCTTGAAGACGACGCACTGGATGGTGCCGCTTCCATCGCGAAGCTGGAGAAAATGGAGCTTGCCACTGGATCGCTTGTTGTAAAGCCATCCGCGCAACTCGATCTCCCGGCCTCCGTAATCACCTACCTTGAAGACTCTGGTATGTTCCATGTCAAACTGTGTCCACAAAATGGAAAAGACTATCGGATTTCTCCGATAGTCTTGAACAGCACTGCTGAGAAATCCGGGTTACTCGTCGCTATCCTTGGTAAGAAGCGCCTTACGGCTAAGTCGAATCTTGCCGCCGGGATCAATGTCCAGAACCTTGACGTCGATGTTTTGTCCCTCCTTAACCACATCCTCGACGCGGTCAATCCGCCGATGGGCAAGCTCGGATATGTGCAACAAGCCGTCCTTACCTGGCAAGATCTCGACGAAGGCGCCGAACGGTTTTATGCTGCGCACGGTGCCCTTGTACACCTTGCCAATCTCGGCGTCGGAGGTGAGTGCTTCAATCGTGCTGCGTGCCTTGTCGGATGCCTCCGAATCGGCAGACGAGATGGTAATGGTCCCATCATCGTCCACCGAAACGGTTACGCCATAACTTTCGATCTCGCGAATCATCTTCCCGCCCGGGCCGATGACGGTACCGATCTTCGAAGGGTCGATTTTCATAGATTCGATTCTCGGAGCATGCGGCGACAATTCGGGACGATGTTGGGCGATGCACTCCTTCATGATGTCGAGAATGTGCATGCGCCCTTCGAAAGCCCGCTCCAAGGCCTGTTCCATAATCTCGAAGTTGATGCCGCGGATCTTGATATCCATTTGGATCGCGGTGATCCCGTCTTCGGTGCCGGCAACCTTAAGGTCCATGTCTCCGAGAAAATCCTCAGCTCCTTGAATATCCGTCAGCAACTCCCAGTCGTCGCCCTCGGTGACCAATCCTACGCCCGCTCCACTTACGTGGGTTCGAATGGGGATCCCCGCCTCCATCAAAGCCAGCGAGCACCCGCACACCGAAGCCATGGAACTCGAACTGTTCGACTCGGTGATATCCGACACCAAGCGAATGGTGTACGGGAATGAATCGACCGCTGGTATCACCGGCTCGAGGGCGCGCTCGGCCAGGTGTCCGTGGCCGTAATCCCGGCGCCCAGGTCCGCGTTCGAACCTGACCTCGCCCACACTGAATGCCGGAAAATTGTAATCGAGAAAGTACGACTTGAACGTCTTGCCGCGAAGATCGTCAGCCATGCGCTCGTCCATCTTGGTACCTAGCGTCGAGGTGCACAAGGCCTGGGTTTCGCCACGGGTGAAGAGAGCCGACCCGTGGGCCCGGGGCAGCAATCCGGTTTCGCAATTGATGGGCCGCACCTCGTTAAGCGCCCGCCCATCGATTCGTCGTTTTTCCTCGATGATCATGCGCCGCATGTCTTTCTTGGCGAGGTTATCCAGAACATCGGCTATCTGCTTTTCGGCCTCGGGAAAACGCTCGCTCAACTGCCCAATCGTGTCGCTCTTCAGCTCATCGAATTGCAACTCACGGGCTTCTTTACCTTCGGTGCGATTCGCCGCCGAGATCTTGTCCTTCGACAGCCCCTCGACTGCGCTGGCAAGCTCTTCATCGATGGGAGGAGCTTCAAACGGCAACTTCGGCTTCCCGACATTTGCGACCAAATCGTTTTGAAATTCGACAAGTGCGCGAATATGCTCGTGGCCGAACTTCAGGGCCTCCAAGAGGTCCGCTTCCAATATTTCGTGGGCGCCACCTTCGACACTGGCGATCGAGTCAGCCGTGCCAGAAACAATCAGGTCAAGGTCGCTTTCCTCCAGCTGCGCGTAGGTAGGATTGATTACGAAATTGCCATCGACCCTCCCAACCCTCACGGCCCCCATGGGCCCCTCGAAACAGATATCAGATATGCACAACGCAGCCGATGCTCCCAACATTCCGAGCACATCGGCATCGTTCTCGCCATCCACGGAAAGCACTGTGATATAGACCTGGACCTCATACGGGAATCCCTTTGGAAACATGGGACGGATCTGGTGATCCGTGAGCCGTGCGCTCAACGTCTCCTTTTCGGTTGGTCTGGCTTCGCGTTTGAAGATATTGCCGGGAATGCGTCCAGCGGCGTACGTCTTCTCCCGGTAGTCCACAGTAAGAGGTAGAAATCCCCGATCTTCCGCATTCTTCGTTCGGCAGGCGGTGACGAGGACGATAGTCTCTCCGTACTGGATCCATACGGCCCCATTCGCCTGTTTGGCGACTCTTCCAGTCTCTATGGACAGCGTGCGGCCGCCAAATTCCTTTTCGATTTTCTGAATCATTGTTCTCCTTTTGTCTCCGCGAACGGCTTCATCGCCGCAAACCTAAGCTCTTGATCAATTCCACATATTCCGCAGGGTGTTGTTGTTGATAGTAAGCTTGTAAACGCCGGCGTTTGCCGATCAATTTCAGCAATCCGCGCCGTGTTCCAAAATCTTTCTCGTGACCCTGCAGGTGTTTGGTCAGATTGGCAATGCGCTCAGTCAAAATGGCTATCTGCGCCGCCGACGAACCTGTATCCTTTTCATTGGCTCCGTACTGCCCGACCAACTCCTTCGTTTTTTCAGCGCTAATCGACACTGTCTTTTCCCTCCACTCGATGGTGAACTTCGTTATCGGCAAACCAATTTCGGGCCTGTTCTATGTCCTTCTGGATCTGCGCGACAAGCGCATCTACACCCTCGAACCGCTTTTCATCCCTAATCCTCACCGCCAGCGTAACATATAGATCCTTGCCATAGAGATTGCCCGTAAAATTCAACACGTGCACCTCGAACGTGAGCCCTCCTTCTTCAAAGGTAGGCCGGCAACCCACGTTTACGACGGCAGAATATCGAGGACCGTCGTCCCACTCCACCCCTGCGCCGTATACGCCCGGCACGACATCGGGCGCTCTTTCGTCACCAATCTGAAGATTGGCGGTGGGAAACCCCAACTTCCTCCCTCTCGAAGATCCGGCGCAGACGGTACCGCTGATGACTGATTCGTGCAACGATTTGCAAGCAACTCCGGCATTCCGCCCAAACTCAGTTTGCATTTGCCGGCTCCCGCAGCACTCGCACTGGTTGCAGCAACCGTCCCTTTCCCTGCCACTCACCAATCCCGAACAGGTCTCGCTTGTCGTCAAAAACGGCACACATCTCGGCCTCCCGTCCCGACCCGGGAAATGGCACGGCGTTTCCGTGGGAAAACGAGTCGAGCTGCGAATGTCGTAGAGATACTTGATCCAGGCCGCTCAGGGCCAGATGGGGCGGCACGAAACACGCCTCGAGCTCGCCGATGGCAACGGCCTGTTCGATATCGGCGAGCGATCGTGCCATCGTCATGTCCAAACAGCCCACTCGCGTGCGTTTCAATCTATTCACGTAGGCACCACATCCTAGCAATTCACCAAGATCGTGCGCAATGCTGCGAACATAGGTTCCACGTGAACACACCATTTGCAGCACTAGTTTGGGATAGTCGTACGACGACAAGGTCAACTCCTCAACAGTAACCGGTCTTGCGGTCAGCGGTACCGCCTTGTTCTGGCGGGCAAGCGCATAGCTGCGCTTTCCATCGACCTTCACTGCCGAGTACGCCGGTGGCCGTTGCATAATCGTGCCCCGAAAACGATCCAAGCTTCCCTCAACGAGCGCGGAACTGGGTGCAACCGCACCCTCTATCGCCTTGACAGTACCTTCCGCATCGAAGGTGTCGCTGACAGCTCCGAGCTTCAGCTCTGCTTGGTACTCCTTGTCGCCCGCGCTGAGCCACTCGTTCAATCTCGTAAATCGACCCGTGCAAGTTACGAGAACCCCTGTCGCCAGTGGATCCAACGTACCGCAATGTCCGACCCGGCGCTCACCGATTATGCGCCTTACCCTGGCCACCACGTCGTGCGAGGTCGGACCGCACTCTTTGTCGACGACAAGGATGCCGGTTTTGTTAATTGGTTCCATCCCCGTCTTTTGCTAGACCGTCGAGCAGCGCAGTAATGCGTGCCGCGCGCTCTGCGGTATCATCGTACGCTACGTCTATTGTCGGGGCGTATCTCAACTGCACCCGTTTTGCTATCTCTTTTCTGATGAATCCCAAGGCATTTTTCAAGGCCGCCATGGCCTCTTTTCGTTCCTCGTCGCTACCCACCATACTGACGAACATCTTTGCGGTACGAAGATCTCTACTGATTTCCGCATCCACCACATTCACCATTTGGGTGCGCGGATCCTTGAGCTGCATGACGATGGCGCTGAGCTCTCGATGTAGCAAGTGACGCACCCGATTGACTCGATATTGAGACGCCATGAGAGTTTCACCAGGATTCTATGGAATAGTCGAGCAGCTCGACGCGTCTATCCTGCTCGATGAAATCTACCGTCTTGGACAACACCTGGTTAGCATGCTGCGCCGCCGTGCTAACTACGGCCATTCCGAGGGTGCTGCGTTGCCACAGATCGTTGTCGGCAACCTCGGATACCGAGACATTAAACCGATTGTGAATCCGTTCTTTCAGACTCTTGATTACTCCACGCTTGTCTTTTAGGGATGAGCTTTCAGGCAGGAAGAGCTGCACTTCGCAAACGAAGACTATCAACCTCGAAGACCCGTTCTCCTATTCCTCCAACGTACGCGCGGTTTCCACTACCTCCACCGCCTCGATCACATCCCCCTCCTGGATTGTATCGAACCCTTCGACCCCCACACCGCATTCGAACCCATCCAGAACCTCACGCACGTCATCCTTGAATCGGCGCAATGACGAGAGTCCACCCTTGAACAAGATTTCTTCGTCCCGAACAACCCTAACCCTGTTGTTTCGGGTTATCTTGCCGCTTTGAACCATACAGCCGGCAATCGTGCCCATGCGGGACGAACTGAATATCTGGCGAACCTGCAGGCTGCCAATCACCCGTTCATCGAGCGAGGGGGCCAGCAGCCCTGTAAGCGCCGCTTTGATCTCGTCCAACACCTCGTAGATGACCTCATAGTGCCGAATCTCCACGCCGCTCTTTTCAGCCATCGCCCGGGCAGACGCCTCCGGTTGAACGCGGAAACCAATGATTATCGCACTCGAAGCTGAGGCCAGCAGGACATCGGATTCCGAAATGGCACCCACGCTGCTGTGTATTACGGCAACTCGGACCTCTTCGTGCGCAATGCCGCCAAGTTCCTGGGATACCGCTTCCACCGACCCATCCACATCCCCCTTTACGACAACCTTCAACTCTCTAATCGCCCCTTGCTGAATGTGGTAGTGCAAGTCGCTCAGCGAGACGCCGCGAATGTTCCTGTACTCCTGCTCTCGTTTCAGTTGCTGCCGTTTCTGGCTCAATTCCCGTGCATCCCGTTCCGCCGCAGTGACCACGAAGCTGTCCCCTGCCTGCGGAATGCCGGTAACGCCGAGCACCTGCACGGGAATGGAAGGCGTGGCCTCCGGGACCTTCTGCCCGGCCTCGTCCAGCAGCGCTCGAACCCTGCCGTTAAAAACGCCGGTAATAAACGGATCGCCCTTGCGCAGAGTTCCGTCTTGAACGAGAACCGTCGCGACGGGGCCGCGTCCTTTGTCCAACTTCGACTCGACGATGGTTCCCCGCGCCCTCTTGTCCGGGACTGCCTTCAGCTCCAGGAGGTCGGCCTCCAGCAGGATCAACTCGAGCAGATTGCTTATGCCCTCGCCGGTTTTGGCTGAAATCTGAGCACACGGCACCTTGCCACCCCATTCTTCCACGAGGACATCACGCTCGGACAGTTCCCTCTTGATGCGATCGGGATCGCTGCCAGGCAGGTCCACTTTGTTGATTGCAACAACAATCGGCACCTGAGCCGCCTTTGCATGATCGATCGCCTCTATCGTCTGCGGCATTACGCTGTCCTCGGCAGCTACGATCAGCACGACGATGTCCGTGACGCGAGCTCCGCGCGCACGCATCGCCGTAAACGCGGCATGTCCTGGAGTATCGAGGAAGGTGACGCGGCGACCATCGTCCAACTGAACCACGTACGCTCCGATATGCTGAGTAATCCCACCCGACTCACCCTCGGCCACATTCGTATCTCTGAGGCGATCCAGAAGCGAGGTTTTGCCGTGGTCCACATGCCCCATAACGGTTACTACCGGAGGGCGCGGTTGTGGATCGCCGACCTCTTCCTCCTCGGCGATCTCCTCGAAGGCCTGAACTTCCTCCGCCTCCATGGGCACTACTTCGAAACCGAATTCGTCGGCAACCGTTACGATGGTGTCCATGTCGAGACGCTGGTTAATCGTTACCATGAGTCCCAGCTGCAAACAGGCGCCGATGACATCGCTCGATTTCACGCCCATCTGTTCGGCAAGATCGGAGACCGTAACAAACTCACTAATCGTCAACTGCGGTGTCTCTTCCGTCCCACTCTCCCCATCCTCTTTGCTAACTCTCTCGTAGCGCTTACGTGTCCGCCCCTCGCTCATTTGCGTCAGGGTTTGCCGGATGTTTTCCCGAGCTGTCTTGCGATCGACCGTTCGGCGCCGTTTGGTGCGGCCACCGCGGCCAGCCATACCGGGGCCGGTCTGCGGTCCCGGGCTCGCGGCGCGCTCCCGAGGCACCGACGGTTCACCATCCTTATGATCGCGGCGTTTCCGGCGCCGGTCGTCGTCGTCCTTGGTCGGCAACGGAACCTCGGTCTTGAATTCGCGGGAAATGCCAACCCGTGCCCCGCCGCTGCGCGCCGGTCGCTTATTCTGCACCTTGGCCGCTTCCGCTTGCTCGCGCTTGCGGGTGGCGGCCGCCTCCGCCTGTTCCTTCTTGCGGGATTCTTCCTTCTCTTTCTGTCGTTTTACTTCCTCAATAGAGCTCTGCTTCTCATCCTCGATCTTGCGCGTTATCGCCAGCAGCATATCCTCGGTGACCACGCTCATATGACTCTTGACCTCGTGCCCCATCCCCTTGAGCATTGAAATCAACGCGTCACTGGAGAGCTTCTGCTCTTTGGCGACCTGATATACCCTGCGCTTTTCCACTAGGTGGACTCCCGTGCGATAGCACTGATGATCTCGTGTCCTGACATGGATTACCCGCTAATTCCCGTTTCATCGTCGGCTGCGTCCGCCGCCGATTCGCCTACGTCGGGATCGTCTTCCTTCAGTGGCACACCCGCCTGTCCAACATCCTCCTGAACAGTCTCCTCCGCTTCGCCAGGTTCGGGCTCACTTGACGCCGAGGTTTCCAAATCGGTTGCGGCAGATGGATCCCCCAGATCCGCAACGTCAGGCTCCGGATCCGTGGATTCAGGCACCGGTTCCTCCTCGCTTGCGGCCGCATCCGACTCTGCCTCGGAATCGGACCCTTCTTCTTCCTTAGGCTCGGGCACTATAACCATGTCTTCGTCGGAGCCATGTTCGTCGACATACGCCGTCGCCTTGACTCTCAACGCCACCGCGACACCCTCTTCGTCCAGTCCGGGGACCGTCTTCAGGAGATCCTCCTCAGCTTCGGCGATTGACGCCACCGAGACGAATCCGGAGGTCGCAAGGCTCAACGCAATAAGTTCGCTGACCCCCAACATCTTTCTCAGATGCTGCTGGCTCAACTCGGTCTGCAGTCTGCGGTTCTGGTATTCCCCATCGGTAATGATGTCCAATCCCCAACCGGTCAGGTGAGCTGCCAGACGGGAATTTTGACCGGAACGACCAATTGCTAGGGACAACTGGTCCTCATCAACAATGACCGTTGCATGATGCCTCCGGTTGTCGACGATCACCCGCGCCACATTGGCCGGACTCAAAGCACGGCCAATGAAGACTTCCGGCTCCTCGCTCCAAGGGACGATATCGATGCGCTCACCGCTCAATTCGCGTACAATCGCCTGGACCCTGGAACCCTTGATGCCGACACAGGCGCCGACTGGATCGACCCGTTCGTCGTGGGAACTAACGGCAATCTTGGCGCGCTCGCCGGGCTCTCTGGCCACCGCGTGAATGTCCACAATGCCTTCAGATATCTCCGGAACCTCAATCGCGAACAGCTTGCGCAGGTATTCACCGTGGGTCCGAGACAACAACACCTGTGGTCCGCGACTGGAAGCCAACACCTCGTAGATATAACCTCGGATAGCGTCACCCTGGCGGTAGCGCTCGCGGCGGATCTGCTCCTTGAAAGGGACAGCCGCTTCCGCCCGACCGAGGGTCAGAATGATATCGCCACGGGTGATCTGCTGGACGATTCCGGATTCGATTTGGCCCGTTCGCCCCCGGAACTCCTCGAATATCTGTTCCCGTTCCGCTTCCCGAACACGCTGAATGAGAATTTGCTTCGCCGTTTGGATGGCGTTGCGGCCGAAATCTGCAAAATCCAGACGCTCGATGATCTCCGAGCCTAGTTGAGCTCCCGATTCGAGAATTCTTGCTTCGTCGAGAGATATCTCAGCGCTCGGCTCGGTCACCTCTTCCACGACGATCTTGCGCGCTACCACCTCCATTTGGCCAGACGTCGGATCGATCTCTGCTGTGTAGTTCTCGGTATCGCCATAGCGGCGCTTTGCGGCAGAAACAAGAGCATCTGCCAGCGTTTGCACGACCATCTCGCGATCGACGTTTTTCTCTCTTGCGATCTGACCGAGAGCCTCGACCACATTATAATTATTCATATCTGCATTGGTTTCTCTTCACCTTTAACCGTTACAGCTCAGCTTCGATCGTTGCTTTTGCTATCTCAGCGCGGGCGATCTCGTCACGCCCTGATTCTCCTGCTAGTGAGATCAACTCATCGTCGAACTCGATCAAGCGCCCAAAAATAGTCTGCCCAGAATCGATCACGACTTTCAGATTTCGTTCAAGGGCCCTGCTGAAGTCGCCATCCGAAGTAAGGGGTCTCGACAGGCCCGGTGAAGTTACCTCGAGACGATACCGCCCGGGCAGCGGATCCTCGACGTCCAGGATATCGCCTACCTCCTGGCTAATGTCTCGGCAGTGGTCGACACCCAGACCAGAGTCCTTGTGTACCAGAACCCGCAACGTCTGGTTTTGAGCCGGGCCCTTGAGCTCGATATCCACGAGCTCGGCGCCGTGCGCCTGCACAGCCGGTTCCAAGACGGCGATAAGTCTTGATTTTATGGCGGTTTGATCGAACCGATCAGATCCCGAATCACCCATAATACGAAAAGAGCGGGCGAGGGCCCACAGGACCTAGAAAATATGGCAATAGGGGGTATTGGGCAAGATTGATTTACGCGCTCATCTAAATGGCGGCTTTAATTTGTTTTTGCCCAGGGGTTTAGAGCTTCTCGAGGAGGGATCGGAGCTCGTTTCGCGTCGTCTCCAGAAGTGCTTTCAAATCAGCCTCGCCAAGCGTCCGTTTGGTTTCACTTCGACCTGCTTGGGGAGCCGCTGGCGTGGACACCTCCACTTCGGCCGTTTCTACTTGGGCAGGAACGGTGAGAGAAGGTAGATCGGGCGCAGTGCCCTGGCGAGCCGAGCTGCGCCATGAATCTACGTTTTCGGATGCGTGTCGCAGAAGCTCGGGTTCGGTTTTAATCTTCTGCCGAACGCCCGCAATCGTATAACGCTCGCGATGGAGGAGGTGTTTGATCAACAGAATGATTCCGATATCCCGCTCCCGATAGGCGCGATTCTTGCCCCGTGCGCGGCGCGGTTTCAGGCAGTTGAACTCCTTCTCCCAAGCGCGAAGAGTGTAAGGTTGAAGCTCGGTCAAACGCGAGACCTCGCTGATGCTGTAGTATAGCTTGGTTGTGAGGGGATTTCTCACCGTTACCCCCCTACTTCTTCAGATCGACGTAATTGGTTCATCGCTTGCGCCAAATGGTGCGTATCGGTGTCCCTTCGAAGCAGAATCTATCTCGCAATCTGTTTTCCACAAACCGACGATAGGAAGTGGAAACGAGGTCCGGCCGGTTGGTAAATATTACAAACGTCGGGGGCCGAATTCCATGCTGGGTGGCGTACAACAGATTGACCTGCCTGCCACCGCTGGTCGGAGGATTCCGTTGATTGATGGCGTCGAACAACTGGTTCAATTGAGAGGTAGGAACCCGGTGCCCGCGACTGTCTGCCACCTTCGCGATCGCCTCCAAACAGCGAGACACCCTCTTCCCGGTCAGACCCGAGATAAAGAGGATGGGGTAGTGTTGCAAAAACGGAAATTTGTGTTGGAGATCGGCGCGGAATTCGTCCGCTTTCGTGGTGGCATCGTCGATCAGGTCCCATTTGTTAACCGCGACGACCATCGCGCAGCCCGCTTCGATCACTTGACTGATGATGCGGGCATCCTGCGAGGTGCAGCCTTCCGCGGCATCGAGAAGCAGCAGGGCCGCATCCGCTCGGGCAACGGTGCCCTGCGCGCGCAACGTACTGTAATATTCGACCGGATCCTCCACGCGGGCGCGCCGCCGCTGACCGGCGGTGTCCAGCAATTCGAACCGGCTCCCGTTCCACTCGATGCGGATGCTGGTCGTGTCCCGAGTCGTTCCCGGCAGTTCGTGGACGATCGAGACCTGTCTTCCGCCAAGACGATTCACCAGGGTCGACTTGCCAACGTTGGGTCGGCCGATAACCGCGATCCGCACCAGGTCATCCTCTTCGTCGGCGGGGGCCGCGCGATCGCCGATACGTTCGAGAACCAGATCGAGCAGATCCCCGGTTCGCCGTCCAGTCGCAGCCGACACCGGATGTGCCTCTCCTAGACCCAGCGTAGAAAATTCGCCCACCGCCAGTTCCAGCGACGGATTGTCCACCTTGTTGACCAGCACCAAGGCGCCAACCCCCTGGCGGCGAACCATCCGTGCCACCTTTTGATCCAAGTCGGTAACCCCGGTCGTGGCATCGGCAAGCAACAGAATAAGGTCGGACTCGCGGATTGCCACCTCTACTTGCTCGCGGATCGCAGCTTCTATTGCGTCACCGGTCTCTGGCAGGTACCCGCCGGTATCAACCAAGGTGAACGAACGACCCGCCCATTCTATTTCGGCGTAGATGCGATCCCGAGTAATACCCGGTCGATCGTCGGTTATCGCCGTTCGACGTCGAATCAAGCGGTTGAAGAGGGTCGACTTTCCCACATTCGGACGACCTATGATTGCGACGATTGGGCCCGCTGGATGGATCGACTGGGGAGTGTTTGCTCCGTTCATCAGCGTCCAATCTGGAATCC
This sequence comes from Candidatus Latescibacterota bacterium, assembly GCA_965217095.1. Lineage (GTDB taxonomy): Bacteria > Latescibacterota > UBA2968 > UBA8231 > UBA8231 > CAYNZV01. The sequence continues at coordinate 1,142,708 of OZ244235.1, read as the reverse complement.
GAGCTCGTCCAACTGTCGCCCCTGTCCCATAAGTCGAGCCGGGCCGGGGAGCAGCAACGACTTCACAGTGCCGGCAATGTCGTAGGTGCCGACGGAAAGGGCGAGTTTCACAGTCTCGCTCATTGCGGCGATGGTCATATCGTCGAGGGTTACACCGTCACCATTTACGCAGTTGGGAGGCAAGAGAACATGGTCCCAGGTCCCGCCCCGCAGCCGATCCACGATGTCGGTGCCGGTCAAAAGCCCCGAGACCGTGATATCGCTACCGAAGTACCTGTTTTCCACTGCGAGGAGTTCCACATCCAAACCTTGAATCTCGTTGAGTTGCCCGACGATTGCACGCATGAACTGCGCCGCCAATACGCCCGTAACCAACCCGATCCGAGTGTTCTTTTCGAACTGCTGCGGAAGTGCGGAGTGTCCGTTCGCGAACCGGTCGATGAACGATCGGGTCATGCCGATGCCATTCTCCAGCTGTGGAAACGCGTCGTAATATTCAGCAGCGGGCAGGGCGGTGTCACTAGTGAGGAAAAGCTCATCGGCGGCGTAGACAATGCGTTCCCCGTGGTGTTCCCGATATCCCTGTCCCCACGCGAACGCTTGCTCCACATATCGCCTGGCAAGCACCGGCGTGACGGGATCGAGCTCCGGAAGCCCTTCTCGAAACTTCGTCAGCCCAACCGGGACGAGCGCGATCGATCGAACCGATGGATAGAAGCTGGACAGATCGCTCACCGTCTGTTCGAGGTCGTTCCCGTCGTTCCAGCCCGGACAGACGACGACCTGGGCGTGCATTTCGATGTTGTGCTCGGCGAGGAAGCGGATCCGCTGTAGGATGTCTACGGGAAGTTTCCTGCCCAGCATCCGCTGCCGCAGTTGCGGATTCGTCGCGTGGACCGAGATGTACTGGGGCGAAAGACGATGCTCCGCGATCCGCTGCAGATCAGACTCTTTGACATTGGTCAGCGTGACATACGATCCGTGCAGAAACGAAAGCCGGTAGTCGTCATCTTCGAAATAAAGACTGGGGCGCATACCTTCGGGCATCTGGTGAATGAAACAGAAGACGCATTTGTTGTTGCACTTGCGCAACCGCATCTCGTCAAAGGAGAGCCCCATCGAGACTCCAGGTGACCGAGATACATCCACATCGTAGAGTTCGTCATTGCGCTCGACTTCAATCGTAAGCTGGGCGTCAGCGCTGTGAACACGGAAATCGATGAGGTCGGCGATGGGGTGACCATTTACGGCGCGAATGCGGTCGCCCGCGACGAAACCGGCCTGCTCACCGGCACTGTCACATTCAACCTCGCTAACCTGTATCAATGGAATCGTCGATTCAGTTTGAGAGCACCAGCTGCATCGTGTTAGATGTAACCTGGACGATCTCGACGTCGAGCTCCCCCAGACCCTTTGCACTCAACTCCCGGGCCACGTGGAACGCGGGGCTCTTGGACCGCGCATCGTAGATGGCGAGACCACCTTCAAAGCTTCGCGGATACAACTTCTCGATGCCGGCAACCCGCAACGGGAATTCACGCTCGAAATAATCCGCCTGCGGCCGCGTCCCGCGCACCGTAAGGGAGATAGTGCGTCCCGAGTACACCTTCTCACGCCAATTCTCCATCATCTCCACGACGAGGCGTCTGGCCAACGCAGCGAAGGTGGCGTCGGTGGCGTTTTTGGCAGCAGCTTCGAAGCTGCTGCCGGCAGCCCGTTTTGATATCGAGATGGTACTGAGAATCTCGCGGGAATCGCACCAAAATGCCTCGATCCGGGCGCTTGTGAAAACGGAGTGAATGGACAGTTCCCCGAGATTGCTGTCGGCGAATGGGATCGGCAGGTTCCTCTGACCTTGCACCGCGATTTGGGCGATGACGATAATGTCGGCCCCTTCCTTCTGCCCCCACTCGGCGGCGACCGCGGGATCATCCATCACCCTGCGGTAGGCGGCCGCGTCAAGCTGCGGTTTCAAGAGATCGATGGAATTTAGCTCAATCTCGAGAGCCTCCTGTAGAGCGGCCGTCGCTCGGCCCCAATCCTCGGTTCGGGATCCATCCGCAGGTGCAGTGCGCATGCGAGCGACGCAGACTACTCTGGGACGATCAATGGCCTCCAACAGCAACTTCGAGCCCAGGATACTGGCACTCAGCGCTGCCAGACTCACGGAGGCGTCGACTACCACCATGTAAGTGTCCGCTTGAGGACCCTGCTCGACGATGACGAAATCAGAAACGAATCCGCTCGTACCCGTGAGAATATCGTCTTCGATAACTGCGAAATTGCGAACCCGGGTTTCTCCCGTAATCAAGGTCCCCACGGCCTCCTCAACAGCTTCCCTCAACGCCGCAGCTTTGGCCCGTTGAAAGGCTGCCGCTTCGTCCCCTTCGATGATTGCCGCCAATCCTTTGGCACGAACCGACTTGGTGACGGCGCCTTCCGCTTCCGCCGGTGTGAGCGAAAGCGTCGAAGTTACTGCCGCCAAAGCAAGACACACTTTCAGGTGGAACACCACCTAAAACTCCATGCGCAGAGCGTTTTGCAGCTCGCGAATGATCAACATCGCTTCCGCACCCGATACCGTATCGTTCGGTCTGAAATGACCGGATATCTTGTCGGCGGACATGATGCCCCGCGTGGTGCTCAAGGCGATCGCGTTGTAGGCGTAGTTATCACCCCGAACATCGGGGAACCGAGAGGTTTCCCCGACGTATTCGGTGCTCAATTCATCGGCGCCGGTAACCAGGACCAGTATCCCCGGTTAACCATCGCGTAACTGGAGCGACTAATAGGCCGATCGGGTTGGAAGGTCCCGTCGGGGAATAGCTCAAGGCCGGGAATGGCAAGATTCAGAACCTCGGTGACCCACGGCTTGGCCCAAGAACTGGCGATATCGGTTGCAGCCGGACTCGTGGTGCTACGGGGGCCGGGCGGTTCAAACCGGGGCAATCCTTTGGCCGAGCGACGACGTTGAACCAGTGTCTCGAGTTTTAACTCCTCTAGCAGCAAGACGGCCAACTCCGCCCGCGTGAGGGTTCGCGCCGTGCTGATCTTGAGACCTAGTCTCGTCCCGGGTGCCGCCCGCTCGATCATCTGGATCCTCTCGATCTCCCGCATAGCCGCCTCGACGTATGGCCCGCGGTTGAGTTCGAGAATCTGTGAAAAGGCGCCGCGCGCTCCCGGCATATCGAGAGCCGCCAGATGGGCTTGCCCTTGTCTTAATGGAACCTCCGTATTTTCGGGTTCGATCTTGCGCGCCCGATCGAAGGCGGCCTGAGCTTCCTTTAGCCACGCTCCTGCCTTCTCACCGCGGTCCATGCCTTCGGCTACGGCGATTCTGCCAAGAGCGAGGTAGGCATCGGCGAAATGACTCTCCTTGTGTAGAGCCTGTTCGACATCCTTCCGTGCGCGCCAGAAGTCCTTGTGTTCCATCGCCACCAAAGCCATACCGACATATGCGCCGGGAAAATCGTCGTCTAGAGACCTCGCCCGCTCGAACTCACGCTGGGCACCGAAGCTATCAGCCCGCTCCATCAGGCGTAATCCCAGTTCGTAATGATTTTCAGGAGAATCGAGCGCCGATTGGGAAGGAATCGACTTTGGGCCGCAGGCAACCAGCGGAAGCGCCGCCAGGCCTATCCATCTTAGATATCTCATTGGGAACCGCATCGGGTGTGAATTGGAGCGGGAGACGGGAGTCGAACCCGCGACATCAAGCTTGGGAAGCTTGCGTTCTACCCCTGAACTACTCCCGCTCCGCGAAGCTGTTCTGGACCTCCTAAGAGACCAAAACATTACTTAACATTGTCAATAACTTAATCGCGCTATCTTCAACTGTCAACGGCAAAAGCGGCCTTCTACGATGCCGGCGTTCAAACCTCTTTTTGGTGGGAATACTGACGTAGAATGCGCGCTACCAGTCCGTCGATTTTCCACGTGCTCAGATCGAGCCAGCGGATCCGCCTGTCTTTGCGGAACCAGGTTAGCTGGCGTTTGGCGTACTGTCTAGATCGGCGCTTCACCAGTTCTACTGCAGCATCTAACGAGCACCGGCCTTCGATGGCATCCAAAACCTCACGGTATCCCATGGTGCCCAGCGCTCTTGTCTTTCGATCGTATCCCCTATTCAACAAGTCGGCAACCTCGTCCCGAAGGCCTTTTCTCATCATTGCATCGACCCGTTGATCAATCCTCGCGTATAGTCGGTTTCTATCCATTTCGATGCCGAACAGCAGTGGCGTGATCCCCAGCGCATGAACTCGCTTCTGCCGCAGCTCCGTCAAACTCTCACCGGCGATCAAGCCAATCTCCAAGGCGCGAAGAATCCGCTGTGCGTCATTCGGGGAGATCCGCTCGCAAGCTTCTGGATCGATTTGCTCGAGCTCGCATCTGAGCGCGGGCAGACCCTCCAAATCCAAACGCCTTTGCAACTCAGGGCGCAGGAGCCCCGATTCGGATGGCTCGTCGAAGAGACCGTCGAGAATAGCCCGCATGTAGAGACCTGAGCCGCCTACCAGAATGGGAACGATCTCCCGGGAGACGAGCTGTTCGATGCAAACCCGCGCCGCCCGACCAAACGCTCCGGCGCTGAACTCCTCGTCCGGCTGACGCACATCGATGAAATGGTGGGAGACGCGGGACTGTTCGGCGGGCGTCGGTTTCGCCGTCCCGATATCCATATGGCGAAAGATCTGGCGGGAGTCTACGGACAGGATCTCGCCTCCAAGAGCGCGTGCCACCTCTATTCCGACGGCGGTCTTGGCCGATGCCGTCGCCCCTGCGATCGCGATTAGGTATCGATCCGACAAAACGGTCCTCTTTGAACGAAAAAATGGCCCTCTGATTTCCCAGAGCGCCACAAAATGGTCGGAGTGGGCGGATCCGAACCGCCGACCCCCTGCTCCCGAAGTCTCTCCTGGGACTCTTTGGGTAAATTCTCGTAAGTTTGTAAGAGATTGTTTGGCAAACAGATACAGCCTCTCACTTTACATTGTGATTCATCCTATTTCGGCCTGTTTCAGCCTGTTTCAGCGCTGTCTGTTAGATCTCCGTTAGATGGAAGGGCCACGTCACCGAGTTGGGACCTCTGCCTTCCGCGGGTTTGAGGCTGGCACTGTCCTCTACCCTACTCGCCTTTTGCATAGGACACAGCGTTTGTAGTGTGCCCCCATCGGTGCCCCATACGCAGCCGGACCCCATTTATTCTTGCTTCTCTTCGCTTTGGGCTACTGCTCAATTGCGCAGATTTGACCCCGATGTCAACTCGGCAGATTCGCCGGATTCGTTTTCGACGCCAACGGCTGGCCGGTCGTCTTAGTTCCACAACAAGCTCTTGCCGGACTCCGGGTCGAAGAATTGGGCCTGTCCCATGTCGAAGTCCACGCGAAGCGTTTTCCCGATTGCGGCATTCGAAACCGGGTCCGCGTAGAACGTCGCGTCGGCGCCGGCCACACGCACTGTGACCAAGAGATCGCGGCCCAGATTCTCGACGTTGAGCACCTCGCACAGCAGGCCCTCGGAGGATTCGCGCAGGTGCTGCGGCCGTATCCCGAGGACCACCCGGCGCGACCCGTCGTCGGGCCTGCGCGAGGCATCGAGCCCGACTTCCCCGCCCATAAACCGCGCCGTCAGGCCTCCCGACTCACCCGACAGTTCGGTCTCGATGAAGTTCATCGGCGGAACCCCGATAAACTCGGCAATCCGCCGGGTCTTCGGCCGGTCGTGGAGGTCCTTCGGAGGGGCGAACGCGATCCGCCGGCCTTCCATAATAATGGCGACGCGGTCCGCCATCGCCATCGCTTCGGCCTGGTCGTGCGTCACATAGAGTGAGGTGATGCCGGTCTCTCTCTGCAGGCGTTTGATCTCGCCCCGCAGGATCGCGCGCAGGTTCGCGTCGAGGTTCGACAGGGGTTCGTCGAACAGAAGAAGCTTCGGCTCCTTGATCAGCGCCCGGCCGACCGAGACGCGCTGCTGCTGCCCGCCCGAGAGCTCCCCAGGCATGCGGTCCATGTGGTCCCCGAGGCCGAGCCAAACCGCGACCTTCCAGGAGCGCGCGCGGCGCTCCGCCGCCGGGACGCCCTGGAGCTTGAGGGCGAAGGTCATGTTGTCGAACACCGTCATATGGGGATAGAGGGCGTAGGTCTGAAACACCATGCCGACCTGGCGGTCTTTTGGATGCACGGCGACGACGTTCTTACCGTCGAACCGGATCTCCCCCCGCGTCGGCTCGATGAGGCCGGCGGTCATCATCAAGGTCGTCGTCTTCCCGCAGCCCGACGGCCCAAGGAACACCACGAACTCCCCGTCCCCGATATTCAAATCGATCCCGTCTACGACCCGGTGTTTGTCGAAGATCTTAGTCAGGTTTTTGAGTTCCAATTCCATCGGACTACCCCGCTCCCTTCACCCCGCCCGTGTAGATGTTCATCAGGTACTTCTGCGTAAAGAAGAAAAAACCGAGGATCGGCAGGGTCTGAAACAGGCCGATCGCGGCCAAGGTTCCGTAGGCGGCCGGGGCCGTGTCGGTCATCGACTGCATGAGGTAGGTCGCGAGCGTCGCGCTCCCTTGGTCCATCATGAAGGTGTAGGGGATGAGAAACGACCCCCAACCCGTGATAAACGAAAAGATCGAAAGCGCGGCGACGCCGGGACTGGCCATCGGCAGCGCCACGCGCCAGAAAACGCCCAAGCGCGTGCAGCCGTCCAACAGCGCGGAGCGCTCGACGTCCCAGGAGAGTCCGTCGAAAAAGCCCTTCATGAGCCAGATGCCCAACGGCAACTGCATCGCGACGCTGACCAGGATCACGCCCCCCATTGTGTTGTAGCCGATCCAAGGGCCCACGACGGGCGAGGCGCTCAAGCCCTTCAAAACGAAGTAGATCGCAATCAGCAGCGTCACGCTCGGGAAGGCGTGCAGGCCCAACGTCAGCGACAAGAGCTGCTTGCGAAAGCGAAACTGAATGCGCGCGAGCGCGTAGCCGGTCATCGACGAGATCAGGACCGTAACCACCGTGAGTCCGGCGGCGAGTAGAAACGTGTTGCCGAGAGCCGTCCACAGGACTGGGTCTTGGAGAAAAGCCCAATTCGCCAACGTCAGTCCGCCGAAATTCCCCTGCGCATCGACCGGCATGAGGCCGTGGGTGCGCACCGCGAACGTGGAGATCAACATCCATAGGTAGCCCACGAGGATGGGCACGGAAAGCAGGACGAAGAGGGTGACTCTAAAGAGCATCGATCTTCGACTGCGTCACGAGCTCGGAAAATTTGAAGAACTTCAGGTAGACCCAGCAGAACCCCACGCCGATGACGACGAGCACCGCCGCCAAGGCCGCGCCAAAGCCCCACTGGAAGTTCCCGTAGTAGTTGTTGAGCGCCGTATGATAGGCCCACAACGGCCAGACCTCCATACCACCCGCGCCGTCGTTGAGGATCATGATCTGCTCGAACGAGGTCAACAGCGACAGGGTCTGGAACGTCACCACGAACAACAGCGGCCATTGGATCATCGGCAGGATGATGTGCCGGACCCGCTGGAGATAGCTGGCGCCGTCGATCATGGCGGCCCGCAGATAGTCCCGCGGGATCGCCTCGATCGCGGCAGTGAAGATAATCATGCCGAAACTCGCGCCGATGAACCCGTTGACGAGAACGATGAAGAGAAAGGGCTTGGCCGCCACCCAGTTCTGCGGGGCGATGCCGAGCGGGACGAGAATCGTATTGATGAGTCCGTAAGGGGCGTCGGCCCCCAAGTATTTCCACATCAACACGTAGATGACCGAAGGCGTGATGCGCGGAAGGAGCCAAATGGCCCGGAACACCGTACCGGTCTTTCCGCCGACGCTCGTCGCGAGCAGCGCGATCCCGAGACCGAGGCCGACGTTGAAAAACACGAGCGTGACCGCCACGTATTTGAGTGTGATCCAAAGATGCTGGCCGGTGCTCGGATGTGCGAGGATCTTCGCGTAGTTGTTCAGCCCCACCCATCGCCATTGATTGAAGCCGGTGTCGGTGCTGACGTTGGTAAACGACATGAGCACGATGATGACGACCGGAAGCAGGAAAAACAACAGGACGAGGAAAAACGACGGCGACAGCAACGTGAAGGTATCGGCTTCGGAGAGCTCTTTGGCCGTTTTTCCCATCAGCGGATCACCAGGTTGTCTTCGTCCACGTCGACACGCATCAGCGCGATCGCGTCGGCGGCCGCCTCGCCCGGGGTGCGCCGCCCGCTCTGGGCTTCCTCCATGCTCCCCATGACGATGTCGAACCACTGCGAGAAGCGGACGTGATTGGGCTGGAAGAACGACCGCCGCCCCATCTTCGAAATACTGTAGAGAAACGCATTCTCCCGGTACGGCGCATAATCGAGCTGGGATTTCAAAATGGCCAGGTGCGAGCTCTCCAGCGCGTGCCGGGTATTGATCTCTGGCGTCGTCATCAGTGCGAGCAACCTCACGGCGAGCGCTTGCTGGATCTGTCCTGAGGCCCTGGGCTTGGGGATCAAGTAGACGAGCGGATGGACCAGCGTCGCCGGCGAGGCGCCCGCCGTGCCGGCCGGCGGCAGCGCGTAGCCCACAGTCCGCTCGAGGGTCGCCCGGCCGCCCAGATCGGCGATGTATTTGTCTGCCCACAACGACCAGTTCCAGATGCCTCCTTCCCAAAAGAGCACCTTCCCGCGGGAGACGCTGTCGTGCCAGATGCCCCACTCTGTCCCGGGATAGTTCGCCGGCGTGATGCCGGCGTCGACAATGCGGCGCTGGAAGGCGAACCAGCGGGTGAGGGCCTCCAAGTCGGCCACGAGCCGGCCCGTCTCCCGGTCGTCGATGCGGCCGCCGAACGCGTAGTACTTCTGGAGATGATCGCTCCCGCGCGCCGGCCGGGGCCAATAGCCGTGGCCACGAGGGACGACGCCGGACTCGACGGCCTTTCGGGCCAAACGGATCATGTCATCGGTGGTAAAGCTTCCGTCATGGATGCGGCGTCCGAGGGCCTTTATTCGGGTGGGCATCCAGCCCATTTTCGCCAACAGCGGCTTTGAGAAAAACAGAAGGCGGGCCTCGCTGTCTTGCGGCACGCCCCAGACCTTGCCGCGAAACAGCGTGCTCTCCCAGAGGTCGTCGCGTACGTCGGCGAACGCCGGGTCGAGCGCGCGCACGGCTTCGACGCCGTCGGCGATCGGCACGATCAACCCGGCGCTCGCCCAGCTTGCGATATCCTCATGGCCGGTACAGATGATATCGGGAGCCAGATGGGAATCGGCAGCCATCAAGAACTTCATCTTGTAGTTGCCCCAAGAGGCCGGGTCGTTGACCGCTTCGACCGAGACCCGAACGTCCTTCCCCTCGGATGCCAGGCGCGCGTTGAGCGCGCGCGCAGCCACGACGGCGCCTTCAGTCCGCCAGCGGTCCATCGGCGAGGCGTTGCCCGCCCAGACCTTGAGCGTGACGCGGTTCGGGTCGGCGCCGCGGTTGACGACCGTCCACGCATCCGCCGCGCCCGTGAGCAACCGGTAGACGGTCGAACCGGAAAACAGCACGAACGCGGCGACGATTAAGCGGTTTCTCATGCTCGTCGATAATACACTGTTTGCCTGCGGAAGGCCTCGCGTCCTACCTCTGCCACGTTGCCAGCCAACGCGGCGGCGAAAATATGCCCAGCCAGAAGAACATCGCCGGACGGGAGAGAGGTTCTTACTCAACAGCCCGATCAACGCCATCCCGAGCACCCCCAGGAACATAGTATGGCTGGTGTCAGACGGAAACTCTTCACGGGTAGGCGAAAAAAGCCGGTAAGCGTTCAGTCCCGCACGGTGGGATCAGTGGTTTGAGAAAGAACTGTTCTGTTTCGGCGTTCGCTGGTATCTTGGAATCGGTTGGTTGGTCCGCACGTTTCTACGGGTACTGGCGACGCCGTGAATCAAGCCCCTCCATCGATCTCGGACAGCGACTGGCGACGCACGCCACAGGCGGTGCAGGCGCTGGTGGTCAACTTGCTGGATGCCATGGAGCGAGTCGCGCACCTCGAGCAGGTAGTGGAGCAACAGGCCGCGAGGATCGCGTCGCTGGAAACGGAGTTGGCGCGCCGAAAAGGACGGGGCAGTGGCGGCGCCAGGGCATCGTCGTCGGAGTCGGCCTCTCAAGCCTCGCGTCGCTCCGGCAAGCGGCGATCTTCGGGTCGGTCGCCGGGAGGTCAGCCGGGTCACGAAGGCCACGGTCGCTCGTTGGTGTCGGTGGAGCAGGTGGACGAGTTGGTGCCGATCAAGCCGAGCACGTGCCGCCGATGCGGTCAGGCGTTGTGCGGCGACGATCCCCATCCGCTGCGTCACCAGGAGGTCGTGATACCTCCGGTGCGAGCCCAGGTCATCGAGTATCAGTTCCATACCTTGCGCTGCCGGCATTGCTACACTCTGACCGAAGCGCCCTGGCCGGAGGGTGTGTCGCGCCGGACCTTCGGGCCCAGTGTGCAGGCCTGGGTCGGTTTGCTGTCGGGCGCCTACCGCTTGAGCAAGCGCAACATCGTCGCGCTGCTGTCCGACGCCTTCGGCGTGCACCTGTGTCCGGGCACGGTCAGCCAGCTGGAACAAGAGGTGTCGGCGGCGATCGCCGAGCCCGTCGAAGCCGCGCGGGCTTACGTTCGCCAGCAGCCGACGGTCAACCTCGACGAGACCGGCTGGCGGGAGTGTCGCCTCCGGGCTTGGCTGTGGGTGGTGATCACAGCTGGGGTCTCGGTATTCGCCATTCGCCGGAGCCGCGGTCGGGAGGTCGTCGATGAGTTGCTCGGCGACGACAGCACCGCGATCGTCGGCTCCGATCGCTTCTCGGCCTACGGACATCTGCCAATGTCTCGCCGCCAAGTTTGTTGGGCCCATCTGCGGCGCACCTTTGAGGACTTCGTGGCGCGCGGCGGCGAGGCGGCCAGTGTCGGTCAGAAACTGCTGGAGTATACGGAGCAGCTGTTTACCTGGTGGCATCGAATCCGCGATGGCACCCTGCAACTGTCGAGCTTCCAGGTTTACGTCAGTCGCCATCTGCGCTTCCGGGTTCGTTTCGAACTCTGGTATGGGCAGCAGTTCGCCGACGCCAAGACGGCCGCAACCTGCGGCAATCTGCTCGCCATCGAGCCGGCCCTGTGGACCTTCGTGCGCAAGAACGGCGACGTCGAGCCCACGAACAACGCGGCCGAGCGCGGCCTTCGGCATGGAGTCCTGTGGCGCCTTACCAGCTTCGGCACCCACAGCCCCGACGGAAGCCGCTTCGTCGAACGGATGCTTACCGTGCGTGACACGCTGCGCCGACAGGAGCGCCACGTCCTCGACTATCTCACCACGGCTTGTTACGCCGCCCTCTACCACCAGCCAGCTCCTTCGCTTCTACCCCAAGACACCGCAGTGTCGCGGTAAGCCCACCGGTTTCCTCTCTCTCCTGGCCGCATCACCCAGGGACCTGAACGGTTACAAGCCGAAACCGTCCTAATTGACGAACGCTGGAGGATGAACATCAGCAGGTGAAACTCGGCTATCGACCCGCCCCTCGAGGGCACCCCGAGAAGCCACCAATGTCGAGATAGTGATGCCCAATATTCCTCCTCGCCCGAAAAGGAATGGCTGGAGCAGAATAGGACTGGGGCGGAGTTCTAAAGGGAACGCGGACCGCGGAAACTCGCTAGAGTTCGGCACTCAGCTCTCCAGCAGCAGCTTGCGGGTCTGCCCCTGGGTACCAGGTTAGCCTCTGAGATATGGAATTTAGCAGCAGATACAAGCAGAATTGTTCAGATTGAACTGCCGGCCTACTGTCAAACACGCCAATACGACTGCGTCTGCAAGCTCTGCTACTTTTCCCATTGTTGGATTCTCGAGGTTCGTCTCAAAATCGATGTCGCTGGCATGAAGGGGCATCAACGGCCACCACGTTTCTTCCAGTCTTTCGAAGAGGTGGCGCGTAACTCCCTGTGCCTGCGCAGTGTCTGCTCGGTCCTGACATCACGGCCCTTGGAAAGGTTCAAAGCTGCGGGCTAAATAACGTCAGTCTGTCCTGAGGCACCATGAGCCCGCCCGAGCAGGCAAACCCTCTTTATTTATCCGAGGAGAATCAGCGTCCGGATTAAAACCGCACCGTGTCGCCGGTTCTTGCAGAGTACATCGCAGCATCGTAGATCAGCATGGCGCGTTTGACCTCTTCTGGCTTGACGATCAGTTCTACCCCGTTATTCAGGACATCGGAGATATTTTGGTAATACGACTTCCAGGAGCCTCTGACGCTTTCAACTATGCGTTCCCGCTCGCCCTCGCCGGTCCAAACCCTTGCGTAGTTTTTTGGATCTTCCTCTGCGGCATCGATATTACCTGTCGTCATCGGCCGCTCCTGCGGATCCAAGCCGTATTTCACCAATCCGCCAAGATCCCCCAGGACGTACCACCGCGCTTTCTCGGCCCTTGCTAAGTTGCCAATCTCAATTTGATAACAGACGCCATTTTCAAATTTCATCAGGAGGTTGGCGTAGTTGCCAATGTCAGTGTTCCAATGCCCGCCGTCGTGAATGTCGCAGAATACGGTTTTGACCGGGCTATGGACAAGCAGCAGCGCCTGGTCTACAAGGTGTGCGGGAAAGTCGTAGAGGATGCCTCCACTTTGTTTCTTCACACCCCGCCATCCCCGCGGGGCGCCGTATCTCATAATGGCAACCTGAAACAGGTAGGGGATGCCGAGCAGTCCGTCTTCGATCACCTTTTTAACGGTAAGAAAGTCCCAGTCCCACCGGCGGTTGTGAAAGACACTTAAAAGGACGTCGTTGCGCCGGCTCGCTTCGACCATGGCATCCGCCTCCTGGGCGTTCATACACATGATCTTATCCGTCACCACGTGTTTGCCCGCGTTCATCGCCTGAATCGCCAGATCGGCGTGGGTGTCGTGGGGTGTCGCCAGCACGACGAGGTCTACGCCATCGTCGGCGATCACCCGATCGATCGTATCGTAGAGCTTAACTCCGGGGTAATCCTGGGCAGCCGACTCGCGTCGTTTGGCGTTTCGGGAGGCGACCGCATAGAAATTCAGCCCATCCACCAGGCCGATGAGATAGGCGTGGAAGTGCCTTCCAGCATGGCCATATCCGACGACGGCTGCATTGACCATCATCCCCCTAATAAATGATTGTCCCTGCTACTCGTTGGGGTAGGTCAATCCCCACGAGCTGCGGATTCGATCGAGGATCCTCATGATCCCCAGGGTCTCATCGAGGATCTCACTCTCCACGGCGCCTGCCCGCAGGCAACGCCCCACCTCAGCAACTTCGTAGTTGAATCCGTTTCCCTCCAGCGGCAGCTTAACCTGCTCGGTTTTCCGATCTGCCCTCAGGGTGGCGCTCGTAGCGCAGTGGAAGTCCGGCGCACCACACTCATCACGGGCAGGAACCGCGTCCACATGGCCTCCATGAGAAACAGGCCGTGCCGCCGGGCTGCCCTTATGACCTCCTCGGCCTGTGCGGCGTTGAGGGCAAAGGGTTTCTCGCACAGCACCGCCTTGCCTGCCTCCAGGCACAGCAGGCAGCTTTCCCTGTGGAAGGTCCTCATTCTCGGTAAGGCTCTCGTATCTTGCGTGGCGGTGAGGCGCAGAGAATTCTTCGGCGAACTGCCGGGCTCGGTGGGCAGAGCGCGATGCCACCACGACCAAGTCTGCGTTGTCCACAGCAGACAACCCCCTGGCGAACTTCTGGACGATGGCGCCAGTGCCGAGTATAGCCCAGCCGATGCGACTCCTCATGCCCTTACGTCGCTAGCCATCACGGCCGCCCGCTGCCCCCCAGGACTCGCTTCACACCTTCGCGGCGATGTTCGGCGTGGCATCCTCGCCCCCGACCCAACTCCACCTCACACCCGCTCTCCTTGCCCGGATAGGCTCGTGATCAAAGAGGCTCTTCAGCTCGTTAAGGGACGCCATCGACGGGACCTCCTCTTGATGAGGAATCCCTGTGGCTGAGCCTCTGCAGATATGGATGAATTTCATGTTCTTGTCCCGCGCCAGCAGGTAGTCCTTCCACGAGTCGCCCACGAAGAGCACGGATTCGGGCGCCAGCCGCTCCCCCGCCAGCACAGCATCGATCTGTGCGGACTTGTCCTGTCCTGTGCGGTACCCGGACACCGATTCCACCAAGGCATCCAGCTGCACCCGGCTGGCGTATTTGAGGATGATTTCGTACCGCGTGCTGCTGCAGACGAACGTCTTCACCCCCTGGTCCCGCAGGTAACGCAACACTGGAATCGCGTCCGCAAACAGGGGTTTGCCGTAGATGTCAGCGGCCTTTCGTACCTCGAAGGCCGCAGCCACAGCGGCGTTTCTAGGATGCCCCGGAAAGATCTCCTGCAGCTGGTTGGCAAAGGTCAGCCCAGAGGTCTCCAGGTACCGTTCCCGGGCCGGGGAAGGCGCCATCCGGTACTCCACGGTGATAAGTTCCACCGCCAGCTCGGTCAGGAACGGCATGGTGTCGGCCAATGTACCGTCGAAGTCGAAGATGACCGCCTCGATACTCCTCCGCACGAGAGGCAGCTGCATCTGCGCCCCTGGCCACCCGTCGTGACCCGGACGAATTCCGTCCTCGAAGACGACCATCTCTCTATCACCGGCTACCACCGCGAGCGCGGGCGTCGGCCCCATTGGTTCCGTTCTCGATTCGCTGCTCACCGCTACCAGAGCCGCCTGCCACGACACCAGCAGCCTCCGGCCCACGATCAAGTTCGTGTGTACCGCGGTGAGCATCAGCCCGGCCAAAGCCGCTCCCGGGTGGAAATAGGTGGCCAGGCCGAACCCGAAAAGGGTGAAGAGGCGGGCGTCCCGCCCTCTGCCCGCAGCGATCCATTTGCCCGCGTACTTGTAGTTGAAGTTGACCACGGACTTCGCCGAGGTGTAGCTCACCATCAAATGTCCCACCACGGCCATGGCGGTGACAATGGTAATCAACAGCGGAGCCCACGTGACACCCAATACCTCCTGGCTCCCAACGCGGGCGAAGGCGTAGAAGCCTATGCCGGCGAACATGGCACTGTCCGCGTACCGGTCAAGCACCGCGTCTAGATAGTCGCCCATCTTCGACTGCAGGTGTTTGAGTCGCGCTATCTCACCATCACACCCGTCCAGGACACTGGACGCCTGCAGCAGCACGGCCCCGGCCAGCGCCTTACCCGCGAAGAAACACGCAGCGCTGACCAGGGCGACAAGGAAGCTAACCACAGACACTTGGTTCGGCGTCACCGCCGGGTAAACTCTGAGCAGCAGCGGGGTCAGGAACCCGCTGGAGATCGGTCGGTTCAGGCGGCGTGACACCCATCCGTCCGCGGACTTGGACGACAGAGAAGTCAGCAATTCCGCCTCCGCCCGGCTCAGTGCCCTCTCGTCGTCTACATCCATCCAGAAGCGGCCCTGCATATCAAAGGCCTCCACCCTTCCCTGGGCAGCCAACACCCGGATCGCAGCCGACAGAGAGCCACCCTCATCTCGGCACCAACAGGTCTCGATCGCCTCGAAAAGTGCCGGCGAGCACAGAAAGATCCCGGTATCATAGGCATTGTACGCATCTAGCTCCTTGCCGATACCGGTTATACGCTCGTCTTTGACCATCACTTTGGTCACGTCTTCCACATCAATCCGGCCGTTCGTGGCCACACCGTAGTCCACGGCCAGACGGACCTCTTCCTCTGCCAGCCCTTCGCGGAGCAGGCAGCTCAGAATCTCCGGGTCGAAAACGTGGTCCGCCATGAGCAAGACGAAATCCTCTCCCACGAAATCCCGCGCCTTTAGCACCGAGAGCCCGTTTCCGGCTTCCCAGTCAGCGTTGAAGACGGGCGTGATGCGCACATCCATCCGCGTGGCGAGGTCTGCCAGGAAGGCCCGAACTTCGCCTCCCCTGTACCCGATGACGACGTAAAAGTCCGTCAGCCCGCTCTTGGCGGCTGTGCGTATCGTGCGCTCGATGAGCGGCATGCCGAGCACACGGACCAGCGGTTTTGAAGGTCCCCTACTAGACAGCCGCGTTCCCCTGCCAGCTGCGATGATGACACATGTATTCAACAGCTTAACCCCTTTCAGTTTTTCCTTAAGACGGCCATTTGGTGTGACCCTTTGCGCACTTTTCGGTCCGCGGGGCCGTGGGAGGTCAGGCCACAAGCGAAAAAAAACCGCACGTGCCTCTTGCGGCAGTGCGGCGTGTCAGGAGCCGGAGCGGCCCCACCCCCTCAGGCGCAGTCGGTGCGGCATCGCCGCTGCCTGGCCCTAAGGAGATCCCTGTCAGTTTTTCCGGCCACGGGCCGGATCGCATTGTTGCGAGGACGCTCCGTCAAATAGACGCCGCTAGGACGAGGGGCTGAGAGGGCAGGTGGCCTGCGATCGTAATTAGAAGCAGGAACCGCCCAGAAGCCCTACCCGCTGCGGCCTTATGTTCGCACACGCTCCCTGTAGGGACAGTTCCCGAACACGATAGGGAGTGTGTATCTTATGAAAGCTGCCGCACCGTGTCAAGATCAGGCCGACCTGTGCAAGGTGAGAGTTTGGGCAATTGGCAAATCGTAAAAAATCTCGCCTGGCTCGGGTCAGGCCTGTCAACAACTTAGGGCACATGTCTGGGCATTCTTTTTGAAAAATGATAAGCTATATGCGACGCGGAAATTGTTTCGACCTGTACCACCCGCTTTTGTCTTGACGACTTAGAAATTATAATATCGATGAGAGGATTACGATGAGCACCCAAACCGTCTCCCCAACCAGGGTTCCCAACGTCATAGGTGGCCGCGAGGTAGTCAGCGAATCTCTACGCACAATTCCTCTAACGGCTCCAGCTACTGGAGAGGTAATCGCAGAAGTAGCGGTCAGTACTGTCTCAGAGCTGGATGCGGCCGTTTTCGCGGCCGAGCAGGCCCAGAAGGAGTGGGGGGCCCAAACGATAAAGGAGCGCGCTCATGTTCTCTTTGTCGCCAAACGCCTCTTCGAGGAGCAGACGGAACGGATCGCGCGGCTGATCAGCCGCGAGAATGGCAAGACGGTCGCCGAAGCGGGGGCAAGCGTCTCCCGCGGGATCGAGTGCATAGAGTTTGCCACCAGTCTGCCGCAGATCGCTACCGGCGAGATCTTGGAGGTGAGCCGCGGGGTTGAATGCAAGACCGTGCGATTTCCGCTGGGCGTCGTGGCCAGTATAACGCCGTTCAACTTTCCTGCGATGGTGCCGCTGTGGATGGTGCCAATGGCGATCGGAATGGGAAACGCCATCATCCTCAAACCGTCGGAGCAGACTCCTCTCGCGGGTGTGGAAATAGCCAAACTGTTTCTTGAGGCAGGAACGCCCCGTGGCATCGTCTCGGTCGTTCACGGCGATCGAGAAACGGTCGAGGCGATCTGCGACCACCCGGGGATCCGAGCGATCGGTTTTGTGGGGTCTACGACAGCCGCCAGAGCCGTCTACGAACGGGGTACCGCCAATGGCAAGCGGGTGCGGGCGATGGGCGGTGCCAAGAACCACTTGGTGATTATGCCGGACGCCGATCCGGAAATGACCGCCGCCAACGTGGTCGCTTCGTCCATGGATTGTGCCGGCCAGCGGTGCATGGCAGCCAGCGTTCTTCTGGCCGTGGGGGATGTTGACCATATCATCGACCAAATTCGAGAGAAGATGTCCGCGATCGAAGCGGGTTCTGAGATGGGTGCCATCATCAGCTCGAAAGCGAAAAATCGGATAGAAGGATATGTGGCGCGGGCGGGCGGCAACGGAGCAGAGGTGATTCTGGATGGGCGCAATCAGGTTGCTGCAGAAGCGAATCCGGAAGGTAACTATTGCGGACCAACGGTCATCGATCACGCCCCGGCCGACCACGAGGCCGCCTGTAACGAGATCTTCGGACCGACCCTCACGATCGTGCGGTGCAAGAATCTGGAAGAGGCGCTGGCCGTGGAGAACGGTAATGCCCATGGCAACGCGGCAGCTATCTATACCAGTTCCGGAGAGATCGCCCAGTACTTTGGCGAGCGAGCCAGCGCCGGCATGGTGGGCATAAATATCGGCGTGCCGGTGCCCAGGGAACCCTTCGCCTTCGGCGGTTGGAACCAGAGCAGCTTTGGGGGAGGCGACATTACCGGCCGCAGCGCCATCGACTTCTGGTCCAAAACGAAGAAGATAACCACCAAATGGTCCGACAAGTACCGCAAGGACTGGATGAGCTGAATCAGCGGCTCCTGGAGTCCCGTAGGGCACCTTCAATGGTCCAGGTCGCCACCAGTTAGTTCCTGATCGCGATAGCTGGATTCAATACAGAATAAGAGAGCATCGCCATGCAAAAGAAAAGCTGGATGGGTACACTCGCCTCTCATTATGAAGATATCCGTCAATTATATCATGAAGACCGGTTGATGATCCTGTTCGACATCGATGGTACGATTCTGGATATGCGTTATATGGTGCTTTTCGTTCTGAAGGCTTTCGATAAAGAGCACAAAACGCATTTCTTCCAAAAGCTTCAACTTTCCGATATCACGGTACACGAAAATCAAGTGGATCATCTTCTGAAAAACGGTCAAATTCCACCAGAAATGCAAAGCAAGATCATCGACTGGTATTATCAGCGTCGCTGGTCGCCGGAGTATGTCTTTAACGCGCACAGACCATTTTCTGGGGTTATAGAGGTGATTCGGTGGTTTCAGCTTCAGCCCAACACCTTTGTGGGGTTGAACACGGGACGATCGGAAGTTATGCGGGATGACACACTCAGAACTCTGAATCAGCTGGGCGAAGAATGCAGAGTTCGATTTACGGACGAATTGCTCCATATGAGTCCTTACGAATGGCACCAAAACGTCCAAGAGGCAAAGGTCTCTGGAGTCCGTCATTTTCAAAAGGCGGGCTATCGCGTCATCGCTTTTATAGACAACGAGCCCGACAATTTGAAGGCGGTTTCCAAAATCGATCCGAACCAAGAAATCCTCCTGTTCCATGCGAATACGATCTTCGAGTCGAAACGGGCCCGACTGCCTTCCGGTACGGTCAAAGGCAAAGAATACGATTTGACCGAACTTATTCCCGAGAGTGCGCTACCCCGGCAGATCCAACTCGCCTGGCACGGGCTAAACGACGAAGTCAACCTACGTCAATTCCTAGCCTCCGATGTTGTATGGGGCGAATGTGATGTCCGTCTGGATCCGATAGATAATGAAGTGATTTTGCGACACGATTCCTTTGTAAACACCCCTCTTAACTTGGATGAAAAGGCGCTCGGTTTTGATCGTCTCCTAGAGCGTTTGGGTAGCACAGACAAGTCCATTAAGGTCGACTTGAAGTTAGACGGCTTTCTGGCGGATAGGGTCTTGGAATTCATCGATGCCGCCTGCTTTGACGACTCCCGGTTGTGGTTTAACGGGAGTGTGGAAACGCTCCTTGAGCAGGGTTTCAGAAAATTGGGCAGCGCACATCCCGATGCGATTTTGCAATGCCCAATAGATTTTTTGGCCCCTCTCATTTGCAGCGCCACAGACAAGGCGAAAGAGATCCTTGAGATGTTTACGTCATGGGGCATCAATCGCTTTTCCATCGATTGGCAGAATGAAAATCTGCATCCCTTTTTCGGTCAAATGGACGAATGGCGATTTGAAGTCAACATTTACAACGTTTCCGATCTAGAGTCATTTTTGCAGGCTATGATTCTTATGCCGCGTTCGATTACGTCCGATTTCAATTTTCCCAAATGGCACTACTACGGCAGAGGGTCGGGAAAAAAGGGGGATCATTACGAAAAGACAAGAGGAAATGAGGAGGGCATCCATGTCTGAGCAACGGACATATGCCCCGAAGGAGCCTAGCCTGAATAATTCATGAATCCGCACCAAGCGAACGAATTCGGTGCGCTGGTCAATGGCTGGACGTTTTGGTAGCGGGTTGATCGAGTGCTGTCGGTCGTCGAGGTGTTGTCTGGGAGATCTGAGCCTCTTTTGGATGTCATTGGGACAGTCGGGTCCCTTGGTGGATCGTGTGCGTGGATGTAGTGGGACATCGCAAAGCATCATGAGGTGTCGAGGTTGAGGACGACGGTGCGCATCAGATCCTTGAGCGGGTATGACGTCGGAAAGTGAAAACGGACCTTGGTGGCTTGCTCCCGCACGCGGGCGCCGATTTTGAGCACCCGGAGTTGGATCGTGTTAAAGTTGGACGTCGTCCATTGGGTGCCGCGCATGCCAATCTGTTGGATCGTGTGCAGCAGCACGTAGGCCGCGCTGTGCAGGAAGAGGCGAAATTGGTTGGCCGAGAAGCGGTGGCAGGAGGTGCGGTCGGACTGCAGGTAGGTCTTGTGATTCTTGATGAAGCCTTCCGACCGCCCACGAGCGCAGTAGATCTCCTCATACAGAAACTCGGGAGTGCGGTTGCGGATATTGGTCACCACGAAGCGCGGGTTGGCTTTGCCTTGTGTGATCTCGGCCTTGTAGATAATCTGGCGCGGTCGGGGCCAGCTCTTGGCCTGATACTCGAAGCGGTCAAAAAGCCGCACCGGTTCATCGCTCTGCTCGGCCAGCGCCGCCACCAGCTCCATCAGCGGTTCGCCGAGTGCCTTGAGCTTGTTGTTGATCGCCTGTCCCAGAATGAAATCAATACCGTATCCGTCGCACAGGTCGTGCACCTCAGGGGTGCTGAAGTGTGAGTCGCCTCGTAAGGTGATCTTCGTCTTCGGCCACACCATGATCAAATGATCCAACACGCGTTTGAGGATGGCTACCGCCTCTCGGCCTCGCATTCTACGACCGGGTCGCAGCAGCGTCGTGATCAATTTGCCCGACTCCCCTTCGTAGAGATGGACCGGAAGGTAGCAATACTCGTCATAGTAGGCATGGAACAACGTGAGTTGCTGGGCGCCGTGTGCCGGATCGTCCGTGTCGTCGATGTCGATGGTGAGCTTCTTGGGCGGCTGGTCGTAAGACTCGATGAATATTTCCAGCAAAGCGAGCCCGATGCGATACAGATCCGAGCGGCTGACACTGTTTTCCAAACGAGACATGGTTGGTTGACTGGCCAAATCGTCTCCCGTCAGAGGCAGACGGTCGCACGCGGTTTTCAGACCCGGATCGCAACGCAGGTCGTCACTGTCATTGGCGTCCTCGTAGCCACAGGCGATCTGGAATACGCGCTGCCGGATGAGGTCAGTATACGTATGGTCGATATAGCTTTGATGTCGACGATCCGACATCGCCGCCACGATTCGGTCGACGATCCCGGTGCGGGCTTCCGCTGGTCGCAGAAGCAGGGCGCCCCCATCACTGGTGTCATGCCACCGTCAAAATCAGCTTCGATCTTTTTGCCCGAGATGTTTGCAAACGATAGCGCGATCTGCGAAGTTTCCATCTGCGGTGGCCCTCTTGATTGGTTGTTGTTTGTGGGTAACCCTAACGTAGGGCAAAACAACCAGTTGTACAGAGGCTCACCGCATTTTTATGAATAATTCAGGCTAGTACCAAGATAGACTCATTTTCTCAGTGAGCTGAAAGAGAGGAAGGAATTTAGCACGGAAGAAATGGCCATTGCATTTGGCAAACAGGTAGCCGCTCAGGAGCTACCGGCAAGACACCCGACGGCCCAAATCAACATCCAGTAAGGGATTTAAGTGAATCTGACAGCGTCTTGGGTTTTGAGACTATCCGATCTCTCCTAATACACCAAAAGCTCTGAAGGCGAATCCTCCGCGAAAAGCCCCAACGTCGGTGGGCCTTGCGGAAGATAGAAGCCAGTAGGGTGCCAGCGCCGCTGTGGGGCCGGCCGGGAAAAAGGTTACTCCGGTGCGGCGTTAGCCTTCTGGCAGATCTGCTGAGCGCCGGTCGCGGAGGGTGAGGCTAGTTTGCTTCTTCCTCCTCTGCGGGTCCCATCATGGCGTCAATCTGTTTGACGATCTCCTCCTGCTAGCCCAATATCCCGTCCACGCTCTTCTGTAATCTACTACTCTAAACGCCACTTACTCAAGAGGGCTCCATGGAACCGATTCGGCTGACGATGGCGCAAGCAATCATTCAATTTTTGATCAACCAATATACAGAACGGGACGGGCAACAACAGCCGTTTTTCGCGGGCTGTTTCGGGATTTTTGGTCACGGCAATGTGGCTGGCATTGGCCAGGCGCTGCAACAATACCCGGAATTTCGTTATTACCTGAGCCGCAATGAGCAGGCGATGGTGCATACCGCCGTGGCCTTTGCAAAAATGAAAAATCGTCTGCAAACCTTTGCCTGCACCAGCTCGATCGGACCCGGGGCCACCAATATGGTGACTGCAGCAGCGGGGGCAACCATCAACCGCCTGCCGGTTCTCTTGCTTCCGGGTGATATTTTCGCCCGCCGCAATGTTGCGCCGGTGTTGCAGCAACTGGAAGCGTGCCATAGCCAGGATGTTTCGGTGAATGACTGCTTCAAGCCGGTTTCCAAATACTGGGACCGGATTTACCGCCCGGAGCAGATTATCACCGCCCTACCGGAGGCGATGCGGGTATTGACTTCACCCGCGAATACCGGCGCCGTGACCCTCTCTCTGCCGCAGGATGTTCAGTCCGAGGCGCACGATTACCCGGTTGATTATTTCAAGAAGCGTGTATGGCGGATACCTCGTACCGCACCGGAGAACGCCCTTTTACGAACAGCGCTGGAATGGATCCACGCCAGCAAAAAGCCGCTGATCATCGCTGGCGGGGGCGTCATCTACAGCGATGCCGCCGAAACGTTAGCGAAATTTGCCCGGCAAACCGGCATTCCAGTGGCCGAAACCCAGGCCGGGAAGGGTGCTTTGTGCTACGATCATCCCCAATCCGTGGGAGCTATGGGTGTCACCGGCACGCCAGGCGCCAACATCATTGCCCGTGAGGCTGATTTAATCATCGGCATCGGCACCCGCTACAGCGATTTTACTACAGCTTCCAAAACCGCATTTCAAAATCCGCAGGTGCGGTTCATCAATATTAACGTTGCCGAATTTGACGCCCACAAACATGCGGCGCTGCCCCTGCTTGCCGATGCCCGAGTTGCGCTAGAAGAACTCGCTGCCCCGCTGCAAAGCCCTTTTGAGGTCACACCGGCCTACCGCCAGCGGGTGCGGAAATTCAATGAGGAGTGGGACAAGGAAGTTGACCGGATTTATAGCTTGCAACACCAACCCCTGGTTAGCCAGGGAGCGGTGATCGGGGCGGTGAATGCCTTTTCCCAGCCGAAAGATGTGGTGCTGGGCGCCGCCGGCAGCCTGCCGGGTGATTTGCACAAACTGTGGAGAACCAGCGATCCAAAAGGTTACCATCTGGAATATGGCTATTCCTGCATGGGCTACGAAATCGCCGGCGGGCTGGGCGTGAAAATGGCCGATCCGGAGCGGGAAGTGTATGTCATGGTTGGCGACGGCTCCTATTTGATGATGGCGCAGGAAATCGTCACCTCCGTTCAGGAAGGCTGCAAACTGACCATCGTTCTGCTGAATAACCACGGATTTTCCAGCATTGGCGCGCTTTCTGACACGGTAGGTAGCGGTGGATTCGGCACCAGGTACCGCTACCGCAATGCGGAAACCGGTCAATTACAAGGGAACACACTGCCGGTCGATTTTGCGGCCAATGCCAGAAGTCTCGGCGCGTACGTCATCGAGTCCAAGGATTTAGCTGGTTTTCAGGCGGCATTGCAGGAAGCAAAGTTGCAAACCAAAACCACGGTGATCGTCATCGAAACCGATCGCGAACGACGCGTTCCTGGCTATGAGTCGTGGTGGGATGTGGCTGTCGCAGAAGTTTCGGATTGCGATTCTGTAAAATCTTCCTATGAAGCATACCGGAAAGCGAAGAAGATGGAGAAGCATTACTTGTGAAGTTAAACGTTGAAAGTGCAGTAGCTTAAATCGATGTGGTGAATCCGGCGACGACGGTGGTAATGGCGAAGGTTCCGCTATCTCCGGCCGCTGAAGTTCATCTTGCCGCAGTGCCGGTGCACCAGTTTTATGGAACGCATTCAATGGTCTTCAAATTAAAATTGCTACTGGAGACCATTTTAAGGAACTGACTCGCAACCTTACCCAGGAATGCGGCAAAACGCTGAATGAATCCCGCGGCGAGCTGCGCCGGACGATTGAGAATGAGTGTTCAATGACAAATGAATTTATCGGTTAGTACTTGTAGCGATCGGTCGCGACCGATCGCTACAACTGTAGAATTTATCATATTTGTGATGAAGATTCGCATTTCAAACCAACAATTCCGAATGTCATGATAGGTCAGGAAGAAATTATGAAAATCGGAAACGCCCCCTGTTCCTGGGGGGTATTGGAATTTGACGAGACCGCGCCGGTTCCGTCGTATATGGAGATTCTGGAAGAAATGGCGGAAACCGGCTATGAAGGCACCGAACTGGGACCCTTGGGATATTTTCCGACCGAACCAGCGGAATTAAGAGACATTTTACATCGCTGCTCGCTGGAGCTGGTTGCCGCTTTTGTGCCGGTTCCTTTTTCGGAAGCATCCGCGCATGAACAGGGTGCCGCAGGAGCGTTAAGCATCGCCGAGTTACTGTGTGTTGTCACCGGCGAGGAAGCGCTGATTGTTCTGGCAGACGACAACGGCAAAATCCCGGTTCGAGTACAAAAAGCCGGGCGGATTGAGAACGCAGATTCATTGACGGCAGCGCAGTGGGAAACCTTTGGAAAGGGAGTTGATGCTGTTGCCGCCCGCGTCTATGAGGAAACTGGCTTGCGCAGTGTATTTCACCATCACTGCGCGGGATATGTGGAAACGCCGAAAGAAATCGAAATTTTGCTGGATATTACGAACCCGGATTCGGTGGGCCTGTGTTTTGATACCGGACATTACCGTTACAGCGGCGGCGATCCCCTTATCGGGATGGCGAAATTCTCCAAACGTATTCGGCATATTCACTTCAAAGATGTAGATCCGGCAGTGCTGGATGACTCGATAAAGCAACGGTGGGATTATATGACCTCCGTTCAAAATGGCATCTTCTGCGAGCTGGGCATCGGGGACGTTCAATTTCCTGAAATCGTCAAACTTCTGCCCAAACTTCAACAAGCGCGGTGGATTATCGTAGAGCAGGATATTCTCAGACAGTCTGACAGCCCTGTTCGAAGCGCAAAAAAAAATAGAGTGTATCTCAAAAAATTTGGGTTGTAAGCATCATGGCAGTAAACATCGGATTAATCGGAACCGGTCGCATTGGCAAAGTTCACGCGGAAAATATTGTTTATCATATCAGGGATGCCCATCTCACAGGTGTTACGGATATCGATATGGCGTCGGCAAAGGAAACTGCCAGTCGCTGCAACGTGCAGCTCATTACGGATGACTATCGTGAGATTGTCAAGAATCCCGATATTCAGGCAATTTTCATTTGTTCGGCGACCCATACACATGCCGAAATCATTTATGCCGCCGCCGCCGCCAGAAAGCATATCTTTTGTGAAAAACCTATTGACCTTGATCTGCAGCAAGTAAAAGAACTGGTGCGCCTAATCGACCGCACCAAAATAAAATTTCAGCTCGGTTTCAACCGCCGTTTTGATCCCGAGTTTCAAACGCTGCGGAAGTTACTTCAATCCGGGGAAATGGGTGATATCCATATCCTGCGCATTACTAGCCGCGATCCTTCGCCACCTCCTCTGGAATATGTAAGAGTCTCAGGCGGCATCTTTTTGGATATGACCATCCACGATTTTGACATGGCGCGCTTTTTAACCGGCAGCGAAGTCACGGAAGTCTATGCTGCCGGCGGCATCCTCATCGAGCCGGCGTTTGCAGATGCCGGAGACATCGACACCGCTGTTATCACGCTGCACTTTAAAAACGGCGGCATCGGTACTATAGAAAACAGCCGGAAAACCACTTATGGATACGACCAACGCATTGAGGCACTGACCTCCCGGGGAATGTTCTCGGCGCTCAACAAAACCGAAAACCAATGTCAAATACTCGATGCAGAAGGGCAGCATTCCTCCCGTCCCTTACACTTCTTTACGGAAAGATACACGCAATCCTACCGAAACATTGTCCAATCTTTTGTTGATTCGATTTTAAATGATACCCCGGCAGAGGTTACCGCAACAGACGGGTTAATGGCGTTGAAATTGGGTTTATCTGCGAAAAAGTCTCTCGAAGAAAACCGCCCGGTACTGCTTGATGAATTTGATTGAATCTATCGTTAAAATCAGTCACATTCTAAATCTCACCGGTTCGAGTGTGGAAAAGGCCGTTCTCGATCAGATGGATGCCCAGGATCCAGAGGTGGCCGAATCCGGTCGCAATTTGATGTATGTCTTTGGCGACATCGTCAAATTGACCGATCGCGAGCTTCAGACGTTGTTGCGCGAAGTGGATCAGAAGGACCTCGTAGTGGCCCTCAAGAGTGCCGAGGATGAGCTCAAAGGACAAAGTTCTCGGCAATATGTCGGAGCGTGTTCGGACCTTCATAACAGAAGAGATGGAGTTTCAGGGACCCATGTGCCTGAGCGAGGTGGATGAAGTTCAGTTGAGAATCGTACAGCAGGTGCGGCAATTGGAGGAACAGGGTCAGGTCACTATTGTCCGTGGCGACTCAGATGACCAATTTGTCTAGCGAAACACTGAGCACCTGTCCTCTCCGACGCGGCGCTGCGGCCAACTCGGCAAGATTTCCCTAATAACAGAATAGGGACTTTTATGCAAAACAGCTTTGGTGATAGGGAAAGCACATTGCAGCTCTATTTCGACGATATCGCCGACTCCAAACCGCTCTCTCGCCAGCGCGAAGTGGAACTTTCGGCCCGCATTCAGGACGGCGACCTGCAGGCTCGAGAGGAATTGGTGCACGCCAATCTTCGCTTCGTGATTGACGTTGCCAAGAACTATCAGAACCGCGGTTTGCCACTGACGGACCTAATCAGTGCAGGAAATGTCGGGCTGATGACTGCCGCCGATAGATTTGACGGCACCAAGGGGTTCAAATTCATCTCGTATGCCGTGTGGTGGATAAAGCAGTCCATTCTGCAGACGATTGCCGAACACGCCCGCACCGTGCGGTTGCCGATGAATAGGGTGAGCCTGCTCAGGAACATTTCGCAAACCTCTCAGCGCCTGAGGCAGGGGCGCGAGACGGAACCCGGCATTGAGGAGATTGCCGCGGCGTTGGAAGTCCCAGCGGAGGAGGTGCTCGAAACCATGCTCAGTGCTCGCGCCGTGCGCTCGCTGGACGAACCCTTCGAAGCCGATGACGACAAGAATCTGTTAAATATTTTGGCGGACACCACGCAGGTTAATCCGGATGCAGACGTCCTGTGTGAATCGGCCAAAGACCAGTTGGAGCGCGTACTCAACAGCTTGAATCAGCGCGAGCTGCGGATACTCAGACTCTACTACGGTTTGGATGGCGACGCCTTGACCCTGGAACAGATCGGCGGCCTCATGGGCGTGACCCGCGAACGCGTGCGACAGCTCAAGGAACGGGCGCTCAGTCATCTTCGCTATACGTCCCGCCATCGGGCCTTGCGTGCCCTTGCCGAAGACGCCTAACAGATGAGGTCGGTATATCCTCGGAGCGAAGGGTGCGCTAACCGGAACCCATCTCTCCACCACGCCAAAACGGCACCGAGGTCACTTACCCGCAGTGCCGTTTCCTTCTAACCCCCTTGGGGGTTATGACTGATCTGATTCTGGTGCTTGGCCTGCTGAGGTTCGCACCTTTGCTCGCTCTGACCTAACTTCGTATCCATCGGCCTGTGAATCAGCGCCTTCTTCGAGGGGTACGGGTCCACATCTTCAAGGACCTGGTGGGCATGCGCCTGCGAAGGTGCCGCCGGCCGCCACTGTGCAGTCCAGAATCGCCGTTACGGCTTCCACCAGGAATGGCATGAAAATTACCAAATAAGCTGTCGTTGACGGAAGCAGTTTCTCAAACCCAACACAAGGAGAAATCTCATGGTCAAACCCAAGATCAAACCACTCGCGGACCGCATCCTAGTTAAGCGTATGGATGAGGAAGAGGACCAGAAGGTTGGCGGCATTATTATTCCAGACACCGCCAAAGAGAAACCTCAGGAGGCCGAGGTAGTCGCCGTCGGTCCAGGCAAGATGGATGATGGCAAGCGCGTGGCACTTGAAGTGAAGAAGGGCGACAAGATCCTTATCGGTAAGTACTCAGGTACGGAGGTCAAGATCGAAGGTGAAGAGTTCCTCATCATGCGCGAGGAAGATGTTCTCGCCATCGTCGGTTAAGGGAAAGGAACATTAATAATGGCAGCCAAACAAATCGCGTTCCGAGAGGAATCGCGCGCGAAGATACTCTCCGGCGTTCGGCAGCTCAGTAAAGCGGTGAAAGTCACTCTTGGGCCGCGCGGTCGCACCGTCGTTTTGGCCAAGAGTTGGGGTTCGCCTACCGTGACCAAAGATGGCGTCACGGTGGCCAAGGAGATCGAACTCCCCGATAAGAACGAGAACATGGGCGCGCAGATGGTGAAAGAGGTGGCCTCCAAGACCAGCGACGTGGCCGGCGATGGGACCACCACGGCCATTGTGCTCGCTGAAGCGATATACTCCGAAGGACTAAAGGCGGTAACCTCAGGTTTCTCGCCGATGGAAATAAAGCGCGGCATAGAGAAGGCGGTTAACGTCGTTGTCGAGAAACTCGCCAAACAAAGCAAGTCGGTGAAGGAGCACAGCGAGGTTGCGCAGGTAGGTACGATTTCTGCCAATGACGACACCTCGATTGGCGAGATCATTGCCGACGCGATGGACAAGGTCGGCAAAGACGGCACGATTACGGTCGAGGAAGCCAAAAGCATCGAAACCACCCTCGACGTCGTCGAGGGTATGCAATTCGATAAAGGTTATCTGTCCCCGTACTTCGTCACGGACCAGGAAAGCATGGAAGTGGCCCTGGAAGATGCCTACCTGCTCATCCACGAAAAGAAGATTTCGGATCTGAAGGATCTCCTGCCGCTTTTGGAGAAGGTCTCCAAGTCCAGCAAGCCGCTGTTGATTATTGCAGAGGACGTGGAAGGCGAAGCACTGGCCACTGTGGTGGTCAACAAGATTCGCGGCACGCTGCAAATTGCCGCGGTCAAGGCGCCGGGGTATGGCGATCGCCGCAAGGAAATGTTGCAGGACATCGCCATGCTGACCGGAGGAGCGGTCATTACGGAAGACCTCGGTATCACGCTGGAAAGCGTACAGCTTTCCGACCTCGGCAGCGCCAAGCGAGTCGTGATTGAGAAGGAAGACACGACGATTATCGAAGGAGGAGGAAAGGCCGCCGACATCAAAGGACGCGTCGACCAGATCAGGCACCAGATCGAAGAGACGACCTCGGACTACGATCGCGAAAAGCTGCAGGAGCGCCTGGCCAAACTGGCGGGTGGGGTCGCGGTAATTCGCGTGGGGGCAGCCACCGAAACGGAAATGAAAGAAAAGAAGGCCCGCGTGGAAGATGCATTGCACGCAACTCGGGCTGCCGTGGAGGAGGGCATCGTTCCGGGCGGCGGAGTTTCCTTGATTCGCGCCACAACAGCGCTGGACACCTTGAAGGGTGCTACGGATGGCGAGACCACAGGCATCCAAATCCTCCGCCGGGCGCTTGAGGAACCACTGCGTCAGATCGCCGCCAATGCCGGCAAAGAAGGTGCCGTTGTCGTCGAAAACGTCGCGACAAAAAAGACCGCTGCGTACGGCTACAATGCCGCCACTGAAGAGTACGGAGATCTCGTGAAAATGGGCGTCATCGACCCGACAAAGGTGGTCCACACCGCACTCAGCAATGCCGCCAGTATCGCTGCTTTGCTGTTGACCACCGAAGCCATGGTCACCGAAGAGCCTGAAGAAACAGAAGCTCCTGCTGGCGGACACGGGCATCCCCATTAGACCCCGACGAAGTCTGAAAACGAAAAGTGGACGGGGGGATTATCCCTCGCCCACTTTTCGTTGCTACCTCTCTCGTCTGTTGAGAGACTCGCTCATCTGCGTCTCGCAGCATCACCGACTTGCACGAGTATTGCCTTCATTCACCTCCAACCCGGGGGGTTCGCCGCCATGACGAGCAGTTCGAAGGTGGCATATTCGGCTGTGTAAGGGGGGGTTCAGCGGGGGCCCTCAACTTGCTAGACAGTCGTTAGATGGACAGAAATTCCCAAGGATCTATTCAAAAACAAAGTCCCCGTAAGTTTTTCTCTTACAGGGACTTAAAATGGTCGGGGTGGGCGGATTCGAACCGCCGACCCCCTGCTCCCGAAGCAGGTGCGCTAGCCGGGCTGCGCTACACCCCGTTTGAGGATGAGAATGGGCTCTGAGCTCCAAGGCCCAAAGCCCATTCTCTTCGAAGAATCATGGTCGGGGTGACAGGATTCGAACCTGCGACCACTTCCACCCCAAGGAAGTGCGCTAGCCGGGCTGCGCCACACCCCGACCGATCAGGAACGACAACTGGTGAGCTATGCAGGATTCGAACCTGCGACCTCCAGTTCCGGAGACTGGCGCTCTATCCAACTGAGCTAATAGCCCGAATCCGACGGAGAGCTAGATCATCCTTTTCTTGTGTCTGTTCTTCCGGAGGCGTTTTTTTCGTTTGTGAGTAGCGATCTTATGCCGCTTTCTCTTCCTCCCACACGGCATCTTTCTTTTCTCCTAACGTTGAGCTCTACTCGAACTCGAAGCTCTTTAGATGGTTTGAATGTCGGTGCGCGACGGCTCGATATCTTGACCTCCGAACCGGTTCGCGGGTTGCGCCCTGTTCGTGGAGCGCGGACAACCGTTCTGAACGTACCAAAACCCCGAATTTCGATATGCTGCCCCTGCTCCATCGCTTCTATAACCGACTCGATAAAGCTATCGACAACGGCTGCCGTATCCGTCTTCGTAAGTCCCGTTCCTTGGGCTATTTGACGAACAATGTCTGCCTTGGTCAAGACCAACCCTCCCTACCTGAGCGGCGAATCTCGGCTGTCACAACTGCTGCTGATTTACCGTAACTGCAACTCCTAGAATAGGTAATGCCCATAGGGGTGTCAAGACTTTCACGCTTATTCTGGTTGTGGCATTACGGCAAACACTTCTTCGAGGCCTTGAAAGTTGACGTTGGATTCTAGCAGAACCTCCTTGAACAGCGGGTCCTTGGTCTCCTCGTTAACTTCGACCACATAACCTATCGGAATTCCTTTCGGATAACGCCCTCCCAAGCCCGAGGACACGACCCGATCACCTTCTCGTATGAGCGCACCCGCCTCTACCATTGCCAGGCGGAAACGCTGACCGCGAAGCCACATGACGATACCCTGAGCGCGTTCGCGCCCCTGAACAATGGCACTTATCCTCGTCCTCACCAGCAGCTGCACTACCGAACTACGTTCATCCGCCTGCAATACATGGCCGACCAAGCCCCTCGCCGTAACCACGGGCCAGTCTTTTTCTATACCCCTATCGGTGCCGGCGTTGATGATTATGGAATCGTTGATCTGATCTGGATCGCGACCAATGACCTCGGCCGCCACGATTCTCCACTCGGTCTCCTGGCGCTTGAAATCCAATGCACGGCGGAGTCTTTGATTCTCCCACTTCGCTTCCCGGAGCTGCATGTTTTCCAAGGCCAGCTCGACATTCTGGGTCAGCAGAAATTTGCTTTTCTCCTCGTTCTTCGCGTAGCGGATTACACGCGAGAACACCCATTGACCGGTCGTCCACAAGCTTGAGCGGATGCGTTCGGCGACGAACTGTTGTTGGGTTTCCGGCAACAACATCAATGCCAGACACAGTAACAACGCGGCGCCGGCGACGACGAGATTTCGATGTACGGGCATTCAGCGGGAGGGAACGGTCAGTACAGAACCTTCTTGAGTCGATCAAACTCTTCGAGAATCTTGGCATTCCCGCGAACGACCGCTGCCAGCGGATCTTCCGTGTCGAGAAAGGTGGGAAGGCTGGTGCCTTCGATAAGGCGCTCCTTCAGTCCTCGGAGCTTGCTTCCTCCACCGCTCAGCACCATTCCGCGATCAACGATGTCGGCAGCAACTTCTGGTGGAGTGCGCTCTAGCGCCCGACGAACCCCGGCGACGATCTGCTCCACCGGAGGGCGCAACGCTTCGCGTATCTCGCGCGAGTCCACCATGAGTGTCTTCGGAATGGCGGCCACGAGGTCCAGTCCCCGCACCGGGGCTTCTTCCTCCGGCTCCAAGGCCATCGCCGAACCGATCTGCAGCTTGATCTGCTCTGCCCCGCGTGGGCCGATCGCCAGGTTGTATTTCTTGCGCATCCAGTCAATCAGGGATTGATCCATGGCGTCGCCCGCGACCCGAATCGATTCATGGGTTACGATACCGGACAATGCGATCACTGCAATCTCGGTAGTTCCCCCGCCGACATCGATGACCATCGAACCGACCGCTTGTTCCACCGGCAAGCCGATGCCGATCGCGGCCGCCATCGGTTCGCTGACGAGATGAACCTCGCGGGCGCCCACCCGTTCGCACGAGTTACGCACCGCCCTCTTCTCCACTTCCGTGCTGCCCGATGGCACCGAAACAACGATGCGCGGTCTTACGAAAAGTTTGTTCTTCTGCACTCTGCGGATGAAATACCTGATCATCTCTTCGGTGACTTCGAAATCGGCGATCACGCCATCCTTTAGGGGTCTTATCGTCTCCAGTTCGGAGTTCGTGCGGCCAAGCATCTCCTTCGCTTCTCGACCGACGGCGATAACCTTCTTGGTCATGATCGACCTTGCCACGATTGAAGGTTCGTTCAAGACGATTCCTTCGCCTTTGACATAGATCAGCGTATTGGCAGTACCGAGATCTATGCCGATGTCGTTCGAAAGAAAGCGCGACAAAAAACCCATTTATTTACTCCGCACGGTTACCCGTCGTCTTTGTGGAGCCACATCTTGAGAACCCTGGCGGCATCCTGACCTTGATCGAAGATCATGTTTTTGAGGCGCTCCAGCTTCTTTTCACGATCTTCCGGTGCTTCTTCCTCGGAATCCTTTTTCGGTTCTTCAGGAGGGCTCATGATCGATCTCCGCCGGGAAAGGGATTGGGGCGAACGTACTAGCGCCCTAATTCGTTGTTCCTAACATAATTACTACTCCAACCATTTGCCAAATCCCCAAGCGAGTCTATATTTGAATTTGATGATTTGACCGCATTTGCCACAAATAGGAGTCATAACGCATGAACCGAGCCGCGCGATCGGTACTGCGGAAACTGGGCGTTGACCAAAGCCTGGAAACCGAGAGAGAGCAGCGCATTGGACGAGAGGTCGAAGAAGCCAGGAGCAAAGACCAGGCTCGGAGGGAACGAGAAGGCACGGGTGCTCTCGAGGAGATCCCCGACGAGTTGCTCTCGGAATCGGAAAAGCGGCACGAAAAGTATCGGCGGCAACAGGCGATGGCGGGACGTTTCACGCCGGCGGCTGAACGTCTGCCGATAATGACCTCGGAGGAGCGGCAGGAGCGCGACAAGGATCGTCCCAACTGGCGCCCGACGTCGTTCGAAGGTCCCATCGAGAAGCTGATCGAGAAGTACAAAAACCTGGACGAGGTTCAACGCCACCTGACTCTTGGTCAATCCATGAAATACGAGTTCACTGCAGATGGCAGGGTGCTCGATCGCGACGGCAATCTCATTTTTGACGGTGAGAAAATAGTTAGCACCACCTGAGACTGTGTTCTTCCACCTTTCTTCTGACGCCCGCCTCCCGATTTCCACCGCTTGTTCCTGGGCCATTGCCTACACCTTTCTTCTTTTAGTGTTCTCCTTCGGGTGCGGCGAACCAGAAGCGCCTCAAGCGAAAGGAAGTTTGCCGCTCGGCAACCAATACCTCAAGAATGGGGAGATCGAACTGGCGATAGCCGAGTATCGCGTGGTGCTACATCGCGATACGCTCAATCCTGAGGTGTTGGTGAAGCTGTCCCAGGCATACGCCGCTCAGGGGAATCGGTATCTTGCCGATATCTACCTACAGCGGGGAACGAACATTCCTTACGAGAGAGGATTGGATGCACTCGAGGCCGGAGACGACGCGGCAGCAAAGTTGGCTTTCGACGAGACGATTTCTCTCCATCCCCCCCACCCACTTGCCCTCAATCATCTTGGCGAGATTCAGTACCGCCGGGGCAATGTGGACAGCGCTTTAGCTTATTACGAAAGATCGGCAAACCGTTTTTCGACCTTCTCAGCCACCTTCCTGCGCTTGGGCCAGCTGTACGTGGAGAAGGAGATGAACGGCAAGGCGCAGAGTGCCTTCGAGCGAGCCACCAAACTCAACATCAATGCCCTCGACGCATATCTGGGACTGGGTCAGCTTCACCTGGACCAGGGTGATTGGAAACAAGCGGTTGAACGATTCGACACGGCGCTAGTCATTGATCCAGAGTCGCCGGCGGCGCTGACCGGCCGCGACAAAGCTCAAAGCAAGCTTTAGCAAACCCGTTATCAAAGGACGCAACATGATATTTTTCCTTGCGCTTCTACTGATCGCTGCGATCGGTTGCGGCTCGGGCGACGACCAGGTTGCCCAAGATTCTTCCAAACAGGGGTCGACGGAAACATCCTACGGCACGCTGGAGGCAGTTTCTGGCTATTTGGTCTCAGTAAATCCGTACATAAGGACCGTCGGCGAACTGCAGATGGAAGTCGACAAGGTTGTAGGCACTTCCGGTAAGGCGACCGGCCAGAATCTCGCGGCCGTCATGGAAGGGGTTCGACCGCGACTCAAGACGGTTTTGGAGGATTTTGAGAAGATTCAACCGCCCCCCCTGCTGGCTCCACTTCATCGGGATATCAAGAATCTGATGCTGGTCCGACTGGAGGCGTATGACATTACCATCAAAGGGTGGCAAGCGGAACAGGATTCAAAAGACATGAGCGTCTACAAAGGGGCGGAGAGTAAGCTGGCCGCCGCCAACCAGATGATCGAACAACTGAACCAGGATCTAAAAGAGATCAACACCGCTATCCAACTTGCCCGCAAAAACGAAGGTCACGCCAGCAGCGAATAGAAGAGTGGCTTTGCTGCGAGCCCAGAGGTTGCGATTGTGCCGGACCATTCTTTGGTCCGGTATTTTTTTTGTCCCTCTTGGCTGTGAGGTTCCTTACTACCTGCACCTTGCTAGCGGTCAGATAGAGGTGCTGAGTAATTGCGAGCCGGTCGAGAGTCTCCTGGCTTCGGCTGAGGTGTCGCCGGAAGCGCGGGCAAAACTCGAGCTGATTCAGGCGGTTCGCCGGTACGCGCAGGAGCGGCTCGGATTGGCCCTGTCCGACAACTACACCTGCTTTCACGATACCAAAGGGGAACCGGTCAGCTGGAACGTCAGCGCCTGCCCGCCTACGCGCTTTGAACCAGTGACCTGGACCTTTCCCATTGTCGGCAGTCTGGCCTATAAAGGGTTCTTTCGCAGAGATATCGCCGTCGAGGAGCGAGATGAACTCGAATCTATGGGATTGGATGTGGTGATGCGGCCGGTCTCCGCCTATAGCACGTTGGGATACTTCACTGATCCTGTTCTCAGCACAATGCTGGAATACGATGACGCCAGGCTGACTGAGTTGATCATTCACGAGCTCGCCCACGGCACCGTCTTTGCGAAGGGATTCACCGACTTCAATGAAAGTCTAGCCTCCTTCGTCGGAGATACCGGTTCAATCATGTTCCTCAGATCCACCGGTGTCGCGGAGAGTGAGGTTTCGGTTTTGCTTGAGCACCGCGAAGAGGACGACAGGTTTCGCACCTTCATGACCACCGTAGTGGCGAACTTGGACAGTCTCTACAACCTTGGGTTGCCTTTCACCTCTGTCCTTGAAGAGCGCAGAAAGGTGTTTCAGTCGGCACAGTCGAGATTCGACCGCACACAGTTCGCCTCGGGCCGGTACGACCATTTCGAACGGTGGGAAATAAACAATGCCGCGCTACTGTCGTATCGTCGCTACAACCGGGGGATGGAACTGTTCGAGCAGCTTCACGAGGCGAAGGCGAAATCTCTCCGAGAAACGGTGAAACTCTGCGATGGGTGCGCATCGACACAGAATCCATGGAGCTGTCTCCGCGATTCCCTCGACGCGTTGAAGCAGTGGTGACCCTTAACGTGAAACCCAGCTCCAGCAATCTGAAGTAGGCGATGGCCACTGGGATCGCAACGTCGCCGATCTTGACGTCGAGACGGTCGAATGGGATATTTGGCCGAGTAGAACGCTCCTCCCCGAACCAATCAATCCCTCACAAAATTGCCTTCTTCGGATCGAATAAAAAGAATATCGCGACCACTGCTGGGCATTATGCTTCCAGCCGCTGGCACCCTGCTTTGCCTGGCTCTGTCATCAGGTTGTGGCGCCAAATTGCGCTCAATGGTGGCGGGTTCACTGGTCGAAGATGTTGTCCGGGCAAGCGCGCGCCAGAGCGACGTCGTAATCGTCACCGATGCTGTCCCAACCTTCATTCTCCTCCTTGAGGGTTTGCTGGAGAGCGATCCGGACAACCGCGAATTGCTGATATCGGCAAGCCAGATCTACGTCTCCTACGGAACCTTACTAGAAGTCTCTGAGCCCGCGCGTGCTAGAAATCTGTACGCGAAGGCAAAAAGTTATGGGCAACGGGCTATGGCGCAAGAAAACGGCGTAGCTCCGTTGATAGCGCTGCCGTACGTGGAGTTTGTTCAGCTTCTGGATCATCTCGACGAGAGTGACGTCAAGATGGTGTTCTGGGCGGCCAGCAGCTGGGGGGCGTGGATTGGGGCCTCTCTGGACTCAATGGCGGCACTAGCAGAGATGCCCAAGGTAATCGCTTTGATGGAATGGGTGCTGAAAACGGACGAATCACTAGAGTTTGGCAGCCCCCACGTTTTTTTCGGTGTGTATCACGCCGCACTTCCTCCTTCCCTTGGGGGTAACCCCGAAAAGGCCCGCGGCCATTTCGAGAGAGCGCTGGAGATCAGTCGCAATCGAGCACTCATGGTCCACGTACTTATGGCGAAGTATTACGCGCGGCAGACTTTCGACAGGGAGATGTACGTTGCGCTGCTCAACGAAGTGTTGCAACGTCCCGTCGATGGCGAAGAGACTCTAGTGCTGCAAAACACGGCGGCAAAAGCCCATGCTCGAAAACTTCTAGAGGAGACAGATGAATTTTTCTAGCTCCGTGGGGATGATTCTCGTGTCCGTCGTGCTGCCGCTACACCCGGTATCGAGCGCAACGCCCGGGCACCTCATAAAGATCGCGACGCTGGCGCCCGAGGGAAGCTCTTGGGTCAAGGCGTTGCGTGCTGTCGACGAAGAAGTGAGAACTGAAACTTCCGGAGCGCTCGGCCTCAAGATCTACCCCGGTGGCGTCCAAGGAAATGAGGAGGTGGTCCTCCGCAAGATTCGCGTCGGGCAGCTGCATGGCGGCGGGTTCGCGGGCATGGCAACGACATTGATCTTCAATGACGTGCTGGCGTTGGAATTGCCCTTCTTGTTCGAGGAGTACGGAGAGATAGACTACGTCCTTGAGCAGATGGATGAATTCTACACTCAGGGTTATCTGGACAATGGGTTCGTATTTCTCGGCTGGTGCGAAATCGGTTATGTCTATCTGATGACCCGGCAACCGGTAAGAACCGCCGAGGACATTCGTGGCATGAAAACCTGGCGCCTGGACCGGGAGCCGATAACAGAAGTGCTGTTTAAGAAAGCGGGCGTGATATCGGTCCCCCTGACGATACCGGATGTGCTACTTGGGCTGCAGACCAATCTGATAGAAGCCGCCTATGCCCCGCCATCCGCAGCGATCGTGCTTCAGTGGTTTACGCGCGTGAAGTATGTAACAGAGCTTCCCATCAATTACACCGTCGGAGCATTCTTGGTGGATAAACGAGAATTCGATCGGGTTCCCGTGGAGCACCAGAACGTTCTGAGAGCCGTTTCGCGCCGACATATGCGACAATTGAGCATCGACGGCAGAGAAGAGAATGCGGAAGCGGTTGCGGTGATGAAGGCGAACGGACTGGAATTCGTGGCGGCCCAGGAAACCGGTATCGAAGATTTTCAAACTTTGGTGGATGAGACGATCGCCGAGCTGGGAGGAAAAGCATTCTCCTTGCAATCCTTGAAGCTGGTGAACCAGCACCTGGCCGACTATCGACAGCAGGGGGATTCGTCCGAATGAACCGCGATCGGATCGCTCAGACCCTGGCAAGAGTCGAAGATAGCACGCTTGTGGCGCTCGTCGCGGCGTTGGTTGTTGTGGCTTCCTCGCAGATCGCCTTGCGCAATCTGTTCTCAGTGACCTTGGTCTGGGCCGACCCTTTGGTGCGTCACCTGGTTCTATGGAGCGGATTTGTTGGTGCCGTTGTGGCGACGAGGGGAAACAGACATATAAGAATAGACTTCCTGCTGCGCTTCTGTTCCCACGGCGCACGAAACGGGATTCAATTGGCGACCAACCTTTGTTCGTCAGGCGTCTGTCTGGTTCTTTTCGCAACCGCGGTGGAATTTATTCACGACGAACGGGAGTTCGGCTACTTAGGAGTTTTCGATATCCCGGTTTGGTACCTTCAGCTCATATTCCCCGCGA
This sequence comes from Candidatus Latescibacterota bacterium, assembly GCA_965217095.1. Classification (GTDB taxonomy): domain Bacteria; phylum Latescibacterota; class UBA2968; order UBA8231; family UBA8231; genus CAYNZV01. Next base: position 1,104,172 of record OZ244235.1, on the reverse strand, counting down.
CCTTCGGCCTCATGACAGTGCGGTTCCTGGCGCAGGCGGCCTCCCGCATCCGAGAAAGACGTAACGATTGACTGCAGCCGTCGCCGCTCTGCTGGCCGTCGCCGGCACCCCGCTCTTTATCGTAATCGCGCTTCTCGCCCTGCTCAACTATCACTCGGGCGGCATCGACCTGACGGTCATCTTCATCGAGATGTACCGCATCGCCGAAACTCCAACGTTGTCTGCCATTCCTCTATTTGCGTTTGCCGGGTTTCTTCTCGCCGAAAGCGGAGCCGCAAACCGGCTCGTGCGTTTTTCGCACGCGCTGCTGGGATGGTTGCCCGGCGGTCTGGCTATCATGGCGGTGGGTCTCTGCGCCCTATTCACCGCCTTCACCGGGGCATCTGGGATGACCATCGTTGCCCTGGGCGGTCTGCTTTATCCCGCCCTCATAAAGAATCGATATCCCGAACGGTTTTCCCTCGGTCTGCTCACAACATCGGGTAGTCTAGGGTTGCTGTTCCCCCCAAGTTTGCCGCTGATCGTGTACGGCATCGTGTCCGCAACAGCCGTGGACAAGCTGTTCATAGCTGGCATTGTCCCGGGTCTACTGTTGGTGGCGCTGCTGTCCCTGTACGGTTTCTACCGGGGGCTCGGCGTACCGAAACCGGTTGTAGATGGCGTTTCCGTCGGTGTTGCAGAAGCCTTTCGCGAAAGCGTGTGGGAACTGTTGTTGCCGGCGGTGGTTCTCAGTGGGATCTACAGCGGACTTATCGCCGTCAGCGAAGCCGCTGCCCTGTGTGCCCTGTACGTCTTGATCATCGAGGTATTCCTACACCGAGAGATCTCCTTCCGGGATCTCCCGCGGATAGCTAGGGAGACCATGGTCATGACCGGGAGTATACTGATTATCCTGGCATCTTCGATGGCGTATACTAACTACCTGATTGACGCCGAGATCCCCAATCGGCTGCTGAACTTTGTAACGCTACACGTCGAAAGCAAGATTGTGTTCCTGCTGTTGCTGAACCTTTTTCTACTAGGGGTGGGTTGCATGGTAGACATGTTCTCAGCCCTGATCGTGGTGGTTCCGTTAATCCTTCCAATTGCCCAATCCTTCGACGTTCACCCCGTCCATCTGGGCATTATATTCCTGACGAATCTGGAAATCGGCTACTCCACCCCGCCGGTCGGTTTGAATCTCTTTATCGCCAGCCTGCGGTTCGAGAAACCCGTATTGAGCCTCTATTGGGCGTCCCTTCCCTTCCTCGGCATCCTGCTCGTCGCACTGTTGGTTATCACCTACGTTCCAGCCCTGAGCTTATTTCTTGTCGATTGACATGCCTCGATTTGCACGTTGCGGCGTGATTGCCACGATGCTGACCGTATGTGCCGTAAGTTCCACAGCGGACGACGGCTTCCGGACTTGGCTGGAGAAAATGGAGCAGCGAGCCGAGGCGGAAGGAGTCTCTCGCGAGTTCGTCAACCTCGCGTTTCGCGGCCTCGAGCCATCGGACGACGTGCTGCGACTGGAGCGCAAACAGCCCGAATTCACCGAAACCCTCACCAGTTACCTCGATCGGGTAGTGCCCGCAGCGAGGGTAGCAACAGGCAGCCGAAGACTCCGTCAACATCGCGATATTCTCGAAGAGATAGGCGCCGAGTATGGTGTACAGCCCAGGTTTATAGTGGCGTTGTGGGCGATCGAGAGTGATTTCGGCCGATTTCAAGGCCGGCACCCGACCGTTCAGGCTCTTGCTACGCTCGGATTCAACGGACGCAGAAAACAGTTTTTCCAACGAGAATTGCTGCACCTGTTACAACTGATGGAGCAAGAGAGCATGAATCCTGAGAAGCTGTCCGGCTCGTGGGCGGGAGCCATGGGCCAATGCCAGTTCATGCCTTCCACGTTCCGACGCCTTGCCGTTGATCACGACGCCGACGGTCAACGGGACATCTGGAACAACCACGGAGATATCTTCGCGTCGATCGCAAATTTCCTCGCTCACCTGGGGTGGCGGGACGATCAGACTTGGGGGCGCCAGGTGTCGATACCGGCGGACCTCGAGGCGTCACTTGCCGGTTTGAAAACGAAAAAACCGCTGGCCGACTGGCAGAGTCTTGGTGTCCGTCGGATGGATGGAACGGACCTGCCCAAACGCGAGATCCATGCCAGTTTGCTGCTGCCTAAAAGACGAGGCGGCCGCGTCTACCTGGTTTACAAGGATTTCAGAATCCTTCTCAAATGGAACAACTCTACCTATTTCGCCCTCTCCGTAGGCCGACTGGCAGACCGGCTACGACCACGCTGAGCGACGCTATCTCTCGTGGAGCCGACTGAGGGGGGACAAATGGGGCACTGGGGCAAATCCATAGCTGCAGCCGTAGGGTTGTTGGGCCTTGCAGTGGGAATCGTAGCCCCTTTCAACTTCATTCCCCAGTCCGCACAGGGAGCGCTCGGACTGATCGTTTTCGCCGTGCTCTTCTGGAGCTCGCTGGCGTTGCCTCTCGAACTGACTTCGTTGCTTCTGTTGTTGGCAATGCCTGCCCTAGAATTGCTTCCGTTCGACGAGAGCTTCGCTCCGTTTGCACAGAAAACCCTGTGGCTGGTGTTCGCCGGAATGGTGATCAGCCAGGCCATCACCTACAGTAGGACAGACGAGTATCTGACCTGGCGTTGTTTCCGATTCTTTGCCGCAAGTCCGTTCCGCCTCCTGCTCGGCCTGCACCTGCTGGGGCTAGGCATGTCCCTTCTGGTGCCCTCGGGTGTGGTGCGCGTGCTGATACTGATTCCACTGGGCATCAAACTCGCCGAGCGTCTTGGCGGTGGCGAAGATCGAGCGCTCGCGCCTGCGATTCTGTCCGCACTCGTCTGCAGCACCTACTACGGAGGCTGTGGTGTCTTGACCGGATCGGTTCCGAACATCGTCGTCGCCGCCCAGCTGGAACGGTACGCAGATCGCAGCCTATTGTGGACTGAGTGGCTCCGCTGGATGTTCCCGATCATCGGGCTGTTGCGCACTGCGATCTGCCTGGGTGTTGTCTGGCTGATTTGGGGCCGAAAGGTTAGGCGGTTCACCCCCCCACGGCCCAACCAGTTTGAGACCGGCGGTCGGCTCGATCCGCGGATGGCCACCGTGTTAGGCCTCGGCGTGTTACTGTGGCTCACAGATGGTTATCATCAACTGGCTCCGACCTATGTCGGTCTGATCATGGTCGCAGTCTTGCTGACGCCTCGGATCGGTATCTTGCCAGTTTCAGAGCTTCGTCACATCAATTTTCCGTTCTTCTTCTACCTCGCGGCGCTGATTTCGGTGGGAACCGCTCTCGAGAAGTCAGGGTTCAACACGGAGTTCGCAAGATATGTGACGGCCAACGTCGAACTGAACGATCTCGGGTGGTTCGCGCGCCACTTCACCATAACCTGCATCGTTGTTCCGCTCGATTTTCTCATGGACATTGCGGCGGTCGCTGGAATGATAACCCCCACCATGCTCGAAATCGGCCACTCATCAGGCATGGCTGAGCTCCCGGTGGCGATGAGCGTCGCGATGGCCACCACCCTGGTTTTCCTGCCGTATCAAGCAGCTCCGTTCATGATCGCCATCAGTTACCGACAGCTCCCGACCGCCAGCATGATTCTTGCCATGACCCTGATTTCCGCGGTCTCATTGATTGTGCTCTGTCCGTTAAATCTACTTTACTGGCGCTGGCTTGGATTTATCTGATTCACCTAAGTCGATGCCTTTTCTATGGATAGACGATGTCATATATTTTGGGTCGCAACCGCATCGGCTACTCCGGTCTCCGCATCTGGCCACTCCCGCGGTGATCATCATGCCCAAGGAGCAATTACCCCATGAACATCGTCGTTCTCGATGGCCATACGCTCAACCCTGGTGACAACCCCTGGGATGGACTTGCCAGTCTCGGTAATCTGACGGTCCATGACCTAACCGCTCAGGACGAGATTCTTCAACGATCCCAGAATGTGGAGCTGCTGTACACCAACAAGACGCCGCTGTCAAAAGAGGTCCTCGATCAACTCCCCGCCCTGAAGATGATCGGGGTGCTTGCGACCGGTTATAACATCGTGGACACCGAGGCCGCCCGCGCCCGCGATATACCGGTTTGCAACATACCTGTATACGGCACCGACTCTGTAGCCCAGTACGTTTTCGCCCAACTCTTGGAATTCTGTCACCACATTCCGCTTCACGACCAGGCAGTGCGCAACGGCCGCTGGGCGGAAGTGCAGGAATTTTCCTTTTGGGAAACGCCGCTCATCGAGCTCGCAGGAAAAACGATGGGTATCGTGGGATTTGGACGCATCGGCAGACGAGTAGGTGAGCTCGCCACCGCGTTCGGCATGGACGTAGTGGCCTTTGATGTTTACCATGGCGACCCGCCTCCGTACGAATCGTTCCAATGGCTGTCCATCGAGGAGCTCTTCGAACAAGCAGATGTAATCTCCTTGCACTGCAACCAGACGGATGACAACGTCGAGTTTGTAAACCGCGATCTGCTGCAGCGCATGAAACCAACCGCGTTGCTCGTAAACGCAGCGCGCGGAGGCCTGGTTCAGGAACAGGACCTCGCTGACGCCCTGAATTCTGGGGTTCTGGCGGGAGCCGCGCTGGATGTTACCTCAAGCGAGCCGATCGATCCGAGCAATCCCCTGCTGCAGGCAAAGAATGCGGTGATCACGCCACACATTGCCTGGGCAACGCTCTCGGCGCGCAGGCGGATGATGCACACGGCGTACGAAAATGCCAAAGCATTCATCGAAGGTTCGCCCTCGAACGTCGTAAATTGATCCCTGCATGTCATCCGACTTCCCCAATATTCTCGCCAGTCGTTATGCCAGCAACAATATAAAGACCATCTGGTCCGATCAAAACCGCGTCGTGCTCGAAAGAGAGACGTGGATTGCGGTCCTGAAAGCGCAGAAAAAGCTTGGCATTGAAATTCCCCAAAAAGCTATCGACGACTATGAAGCGGTCGTCGAACAGGTGGATCTGGCATCCATTCTGACCCGCGAGTCCAGGCTCAAACATGACGTCAAAGCCCGCATCGAGGAATTCTGTTGTCTGGCCGGACACGAATTCATTCACCAAGGCATGACCAGTCGAGACTTGACTGACAACGTCGAGCAGTGGCAGGCCCTCAAGTCGCTCCGCTTTCTGCAGCTGAAATACGTTGCCACCCTCCATTCCCTGAGTGAGCGCGCCCATCAATGGAGCGAGCTGGTGATTGTCGGGCGCACCCACCATGCAGCTGCACAACCCACGACCCTCGGCAAACGGCTGGCCATGTTCGGCGAAGAGATGTTGCATGCCTTCGGCGGGCTGGAAGATCTTCTCGGGAGATATCCATTGCGCGGTCTTCGTGGAGCTGTGGGCACAGGGCTAGACCAGCTGACCTTGCTGGAAGGAGACCCCGAGCGATACGAGCAACTCAATTCAGAGTTTCTTGCCCACTTTGGGGTCAACAGGGGGCTGAATGCCATTGGTCAGATTTACCCTCGCAGCATCGACTTCGAGGTGGTCAGTTGTCTGTATCAGCTCGGCTCCGGCATATCCAGCCTGGCGAAGACGTTGCGCCTGATGGCCGGCGGCGAGATGGTAACCGAAGGATTCGCCAAAGGCCAGGTTGGCTCCTCGGCGATGCCGCACAAGATGAACACGCGAAGCCTGGAGCGGATTAACGGCCTGCATGCAGTACTCGGGGGCTACGTTCACATGATCGGCGCCCTCGCCGGCGACCAGTGGTTCGAGGGAGATGTATCCTGCTCGGTGGTTCGCCGCGTCGTTCTGCCGGACAGTCTCTTCGCCTTCGACGGCCTCCTCGAAACGATCTTACACGTTCTGCACGATATGGGGGTGTACGAGAAGGTTGTTCAGAGTGAGCTCGACCGCTTCCTTCCCTTCCTAGCGACGACGACACTGCTTATGGAATCGGTCCGTCGCGGCACCGGCAGAGAGCAAGCGCACGAAGCGATCAAAGAGCATGCGGTCGCTGCAGCTCTGTCCATGAGAGAACGAGGGTTGGCCGACAACGACCTGGCCCAGAGGTTGGGGGAGGATGAACGGCTTCCGTTTGCAACAGCGGAGATTCAGGAATTGCTGCGGAAGAGCGAGTCGTTTGTAGGCATGGCGGTGGAGCAGACGAGGCGTTTCGAGACCGAGGTTCGCACGCTCGTAGATCGCTTCCCCGACGCCAGGAATATCCTTAAGAGCCCCATTCTGTGAAGCCCATTCTGTGAAGCCTCACTGCGTACCGGTGAAGCTCTGGTTCGGTACCCCACTAACCTTCAAGAGAGTCGTTTAGGAGAATCTCCATCCATGCGCTACAAACGAGTGCTTTTGAAACTCAGCGGTCAGGCGATTTCGGGTGAGAGTGAGTTCGGATTCGATCCGGAAGCGTTGGAGCACATAGCCGATGAAGTGCTTGGCCTTCACGAGTGGGGCGTCCAGGTTTCGGTCGTAATTGGGGGTGGGAACATCTTCCGCGGCACGTTGGCGACTCATTGGGGTATCGAGCGGGCCGAAGCCGACAATATCGGCATGATGGGAACCCTGATTAACAGTTTGATGATGCGCGGCGTTTTGAGTTCCAAATCCCAGGGGAAGGTGGAGGTCAGAGTCATGAGCGCCATCCCGGTAAACACGGTCGCCGAACCGTTTATCCGCCTGCGAGCGATCCATCATCTAGAGAATCGGTACATCATCATTTTCGGAGCGGGAGCCGGCATACCCTATGTTACGACGGACTACACTGCCGCTCAGAGAGCCATCGAAACCCGCTCGGATGCCTTGTTGTTTGCGAAGAACCAGACCTGTGGAATCTTCACTGCCGACCCTCAGACCAGCCCCCAGGCAAGGTTATACCGGAGAGTCAACTACGACACGATAATACGGCAGAATCTGTCGATCGTTGATCAACCGTCGATCATACTCGCCCGCGACCACGACCTTCCGATCCATGTGTTCGACTTCTCGGAAAAGGGAACCATTAAACGAATCTGCGAAGGCGAAGACCCGGGTACCCTGGTTTCGTGTATGGGCGAGGATGTGCTGGAATAAAAAAAGGGCCGCCCTCGTAGAAGGCGGCCCAACGGTGCAAAGTGCAGTTGGTTTGTCGTCGAAGCTTAGAGACCGTAGGTAAACGTGAAACGATGTTCGCCGCCGGCATCCACCAGATCCAGCGGAATGTGATACGCATAATCCACCCGAAGCTTCTCTTTCTTCCAGCCTATTCCGGCATTGAGGTCGCCATCGACACCGTCCTCAAAGAACCGGCTCCCTCCCCCGCGCAACATAAATACCTCTGACAATTTCGTTTCGCCGCCTACCAGGACCTTGTTCACCGAGTTGTCTCCGGTGAAATCTCGCGTAACCCATTCGAGGGAGACGATCGACTTCGGACCCGCGTTTCGGGACAGACCAATGTGTAGATCCATCGGAAGCTTGCCGGCGTCGGATTCACCGGCAACGCTGCCGCCGGCAACGTTGGGTTTGTTGAGATTCTTGATCATCAAACCCAGGGTGGCTTCTTTGAACGGCGTTTTCCAAAGCGCGCCGAGATCCAGTCCTATAGAGCCTCCACTATCGTCGGCCGGGTCGCTAGCTGGCAAATCTGCGCTCCAAAAGAGGTACTTGGCGTTCACTCCAAGACTAAGGTTCTTCGAGAACTTGATGCCCAGCGACACGAACGCTCCGTTCTCACTAGCGTCTTCAAAACCGATTCGCTCCAGCGCAAGACCAAGCCCAAGGCGGCCACCCATCGGTTTGACGAGGCTGACGATATGCTGCCCGAGGTCACCGCCGTCCACGCCCGAATACAAAATTGAGACGTTGGTGTACGAAACCTGGAAATTCTTCATCTGGCGGACGCCCGCTGGATTCGCAAAAATTGCGGACGGATCATCCGCTATCGCGACAAAGGTGTTGCCCAGCCCGACCGAACGGGCACTGGCCCCCGTATTCTGAATGTTGACGACCGCGTCTGCACTACCGGCCCAGATCGACACCGCTGCAGACAACAGCAAAACTCGTTTCGCAAACTGCATGGATACAACCCTCCTCCCGGGGTAAGGCGATCTTTTACAGGCTAAATCACCAACAATATAAATAAACAAAATAGAAAATAAAAGGCGAAATTTTGCGTGTAACGAGCCGTATCTCCTTCGAGCTCACAACGGCACCGATTTGCGCTACTTAAATCATGTAATTACATACGTTTACGGTAATATAGAAGGCCGGTCATCTACTCGCAAAGAAAGATCGTCGCGAGGTCGTGACGCTATCTGAGCTCTCTCTTTGCCTGCCGGTGACACGTGCCGGCCGCTCTCGCTTGACCTTCGCAGAGATGAAACTACATTACTGGTTTCTCTCAACTTGAAACGAAAGCGAGAATGAATTGAATCGGGCAACCAATGTGGTATGGCATGAAGGACATGTGGCCCGAGCTGACCGCGAGTCGATGCTCAAACAGCACGGCGCCCTGGTCTGGTTGACCGGTCTACCAAGCTCGGGAAAAAGCACGATCGCCTATACCGCCGAACACGCTTTGGTGGAGCGAGGCCGACTCGCCTACGTTCTGGACGGCGACAATATTCGCCACGGCCTGAACAAGAACCTGGGATTCTCGGCAGAGGATCGAGCGGAGAACATTCGCCGCATCGGGGAAGTAGGTAAACTATTTGCCGATGTAGGGATTGTCACCTTCGCCAGCTTTGTCAGCCCGTATCGAGCCGACCGCGACGCGGTTCGTGCCTTGATGGACGAAGGCGATTTTTTCGAGGTCTTCATCGATACTCCTGTCGGACTCTGCGAAGAACGGGACCCAAAGGGACTTTACAAGAAAGCCAGGTCTGGTGAGATCTCGAATTTCACCGGTGTTTCGGATCCATACGAGCCGCCCGAGTCGGCCGAGCTGGTCTTGAGTACCGAAGATTCAACGCCTCAAGAAGTCGCGCTCGAGATCATTGGGCTCCTCGAACGTAGCGGTAAGATCGTCGAACCCGGCAGTTGACTACCCGCCTCAAATCGGTAATCAAGTTAAGCGTCAGCATCCTCTTGATGCTGGCGTTTTTGTATTGGGCCTTCAAAGATATCAATGGGGCGGAAATGTGGGAGGTCGTGGTTGGCCTCTCGCCCGCCTGGGTTGTGGCGATCGTCGTTACTTCTCTCCTGACGCTTGTCCTGCGAGCGTGGCGCTGGATCGTGCTAATGCGACCGTTTGCGCCAGGTATTTCGTGGTGGGACGCCAGCCTCGCCCTCGCCATCTGCTACGCGGCAAACGTGGTCGTTCCGAGATCGGGAGAGGCTGTTCGCGCCCTCAGCCTAAGGTGGACTAGAGGGGCCAGCATAAGTTCAGTTATCGCCACGGTAGTCGTGGAGCGCGTGCTCGACATGATCTGGCTGATACTCTTCGTCGGGGCCTCCCTGCTGCTGTTGCGAAACCGCATCAACGAGGCGTTCCCCCTCTTGGAGCCGCTTTGCCTGGCAGCGCTGGCCGCTTGTCTGGCGGTACTCATTTTCCTCGCCCTGATCTCGATATATCGGGAACGGGCTTTGCAAACCGTAGAACGCCTCGTCGCCAGGATCTCGCCCTCCGTAGCCGCCCGCGTCGGACAGTTGCTGGGCACCTTCGTTCATGGTCTCGAAGCCCTGCATCGACCTTCCGCTTATCTGGAGTTGGTCGTCGCTTCAATCCTGTTGAATGCAGGATACATCCTCATCATCTACGAATCGTTCGCAGCTTTCGGTTTTGATGATACCTACGGACTCGGCGCGATCGCATCTATGGTGATCATGGCCATTTCTTCGATTGGAGTTGTTTTCCCCACACCCGGGGGAGCGGGATCCTATCACCTCTTCTTCGGCCGCGGTTTACACCTCCTCTTCGGCGTGCCCATGGCCGCCGCCATGGGATGCGCAACAGCTGTGCACGCCATTGCGACCCTGACCTATGTGTTCCTCGGAGGACCCGCTCTAGTGATTCAACGCAGGGCGTACAAGCGACGAATAGAACTCGGCAACACTCCCGCTGGCACCCCATGACCGGCCACGTCCTGGTCGTCACGACCACCGACAGTCAAGACGAAGCCCAGAAAATTGCGCGGCGTCTGATCGAGCAACGCCTGGCTTCATGCGTTCAGGTACTGGGGCCGGTGGAAAGCGTTTATTGGTGGGAAGAAGAGATCGAAACAGCGCGGGAATGGCAGTGTATCGCCAAATCGAGGCAGGATCTTTTTGCGGCCATAGAATCTTCCATCCGGGAGATTCATTCCTACGACGTGCCCGAGATACTCGCCTTCCCTATCGTCGAGGGTTCCGGTCCGTATCTGGCCTGGATGAAGGACCAACTGAAGTAGCGCCGCACCGTGGCGCTATTCAGGCGGCTTTAGGAGGTCTTCCGGATGCGCCTCAACGTAATCCTCGATTGATTTGCGTCCATCGCGACCTATGCTTGTAAACGCCCATCCGCTTAGCCTGAATTATTCATAAAAATGCGGTGAGCCTCTGTACAACTGGTTGTTTTGCCCTACGTTAGGGTTACCCACAAACAACAACCAATCAAGAGGGCCACCGCAGATGGAAACTTCGCAGATCGCGCTATCGTTTGCAAACATCTCGGGCAAAAAGATCGAAGCTGATTTTGACGGTGGCATGACCACCAGTGATGGGGGCGCCCTGCTTCTGCGACCAGCGGAAGCCCGCACCGGGATCGTCGACCGAATCGTGGCGGCGATGTCGGATCGTCGACATCAAAGCTATATCGACCATACGTATACTGACCTCATCCGGCAGCGCGTATTCCAGATCGCCTGTGGCTACGAGGACGCCAATGACAGTGACGACCTGCGTTGCGATCCGGGTCTGAAAACCGCGTGCGACCGTCTGCCTCTGACGGGAGACGATTTGGCCAGTCAACCAACCATGTCTCGTTTGGAAAACAGTGTCAGCCGCTCGGATCTGTATCGCATCGGGCTCGCTTTGCTGGAAATATTCATCGAGTCTTACGACCAGCCGCCCAAGAAGCTCACCATCGACATCGACGACACGGACGATCCGGCACACGGCGCCCAGCAACTCACGTTGTTCCATGCCTACTATGACGAGTATTGCTACCTTCCGGTCCATCTCTACGAAGGGGAGTCGGGCAAATTGATCACGACGCTGCTGCGACCCGGTCGTAGAATGCGAGGCCGAGAGGCGGTAGCCATCCTCAAACGCGTGTTGGATCATTTGATCATGGTGTGGCCGAAGACGAAGATCACCTTACGAGGCGACTCACACTTCAGCACCCCTGAGGTGCACGACCTGTGCGACGGATACGGTATTGATTTCATTCTGGGACAGGCGATCAACAACAAGCTCAAGGCACTCGGCGAACCGCTGATGGAGCTGGTGGCGGCGCTGGCCGAGCAGAGCGATGAACCGGTGCGGCTTTTTGACCGCTTCGAGTATCAGGCCAAGAGCTGGCCCCGACCGCGCCAGATTATCTACAAGGCCGAGATCACACAAGGCAAAGCCAACCCGCGCTTCGTGGTGACCAATATCCGCAACCGCTCTCCCGAGTTTCTGTATGAGGAGATCTACTGCGCTCGTGGGCGGTCGGAAGGCTTCATCAAGAATCACAAGACCTACCTGCAGTCCGACCGCACCTCCTGCCACCGCTTCTCGGCCAACCAATTTCGCCTCTTCCTGCACAGCGCGGCCTACGTGCTGCTGCACACGATCCAACAGATTGGCATGCGCGGCACCCAATGGACGACGTCCAACTTTAACACGATCCAACTCCGGGTGCTCAAAATCGGCGCCCGCGTGCGGGAGCAAGCCACCAAGGTCCGTTTTCACTTTCCGACGTCATACCCGCTCAAGGATCTGATGCGCACCGTCGTCCTCAACCTCGACACCTCATGATGCTTTGCGATGTCCCACTACATCCACGCACACGATCCACCAAGGGACCCGACTGTCCCAATGACATCCAAAAGAGGCTCAGATCTCCCAGACAACACCTCGACGACCGACAGCACTCGATCAACCCGCTACCAAAACGTCCAGCCATTGACCAGCGCACCGAATTCGTTCGCTTGGTGCGGATTCATGAATTATTCAGGCTAAACTGCCGCACTTCTGTCCTCGTCGTATCGGACTGTCACAAGAAAGGCCTGGGGTTCGGAGCTCCAACCATTGGTGTGAATCGAACCCCGTGATTACGTGGTTTCCAAACGGATCGTAGAGAGCTCTCGGTGTGTCCTCATAGGGCCAGAAATGGTTTGGATAGTTGGCATATTGTTCGAAGGCAAAGTTGCCATAGGAAGGTCGCTCCCAGCGCAGCAAGGATCGCGTTGGTAGAACCTCCTGCCCGCCTTGCCGTGGCACTTGTTCCCGCAAAGCGTCCGAAGATGTTGCACAGAGAGGAAGTAGGAAGAGAACTATTCTTAACCTCTCAATCAACATCAGAAATTCCTGCGGGAAACAGTATTCGCACTGGGACTACGCTCTCGAGATGGATCTTCTCGCCGTGGTCGTCCACATTGGCTTCTAGTCTGATCTCGCGAATTTGTTCCGTACGGTCAAGCACGCGGTCGTAGTTTTTCATGCCGCGCCGCCCGTTGCCGCAGAACGAATTGCCGAGCAACGGTTCTAAAAACGGCCCACCATCCTCTTGCTCCAGCCTCGTAATTCGTGTTACATTTTCCAGGTTTTGACCTGATTCACCGCGAGATCGGGTTTACCCTCGACAGTGTCGTTTCAGCGGCACGTTCCGTGATCGACCGTGCAACAACGTGAGCGAAGGATACGCAGACATGAGCATGCTCACCCAATCACCAGCCTGGAAAGCGCTGGCTTCTCATCGCCAGGAAATGGACGACGTCCATATGCGGACGCTTTTCGAGGCCGATCCGCACCGCTTCCAGAAATTCAGCCGCACCCTCGATGGCCTGCTCTTCGACTATTCCAAGCATCGCATCACCACCACGACCGTCCGTTTGCTGGTCGAGTTGGCGGAGCAGGCCGACATTCCCGGGTGGATTCAGCGCCTGTTCTCGGGCGACAAGATCAATCTCACCGAAGGGCGGGCGGTGCTCCACGTAGCGCTTCGCAACCGCGGCAATCGGGCCGTGGTTCTCGATGGCGAAGACGTCATGCCAGCCGTACAACGAGTACTGGCCGCCATGCGGGTGTTTGCGGACAAGATCCGCAGCGGCGAACACACCGGCCATACCGGCAAGCCCATCACCGACATAGTCAACATCGGCATCGGTGGCTCGGACCTCGGACCGACGATGGTGACCGAAGCGCTCAAACCCTACTGGCACGAGCGCTTGCAGGTTCACTTCGTGTCGAATATCGATGCGACCCATTTGAAAGAGGCGCTCAAGGATCTGGCGCCGGAGACCACCTTGTTCTGCGTCGCGTCGAAGACATTCACCACCCAGGAGACAATCACCAATGCCACTTCGGCACGAGATTGGCTGCTCGAGGCACTGGGGGACTCGGCAGCCGTGGCCAAACACTTCGTCGCCCTGTCGACCAATCGACAAGCGGTTGCCGAGTTCGGCATCGACGCAAACAACATGTTCGAATTCTGGGATTGGGTCGGCGGCCGTTACTCGTTGTGGTCGGCGATTGGCCTGCCGATCGCGCTCGTCATCGGTATGGACCGCTTCGAGCAACTGCTAGATGGCGCCTACGAAATAGACGAGCACTTCCGCACGGCCGCACTGGCGGAAAATATCCCGGTGCTGATGGCCTTGCTGGGCATCTGGTACCACAACTTCTTCGATGCCCATTCCCATGCGATTCTGCCCTACGACCAGTACTTGCACCGCTTCGCCGCCTACTTCCAGCAGGCTGATATGGAGAGCAACGGCAAAGGCATCAGCCGCGAAGGACTTTCCATCGAAGACTACACAACGGGGCCGATTATCTGGGGCGAGCCAGGCACCAACGGCCAGCACGCGTTCTATCAGCTGATTCATCAAGGGACGCGGCTTATCCCATGCGATTTCATTGCACCGATCAAGAGCCACAACCCGCTGGGGCCGCACCACGACATCCTGTTGGCGAACTTTCTCGCCCAGACAGAGGCGCTTATGCGCGGCAAGACAGCCTACCAAGTGCGCCGCGAACTGACTGCGATGGGGCAGGTCGAGCGCCAGGACCTGGTCGGGCACAAAACCTTCGCCGGCAATCGTCCGACATCCTCGATCCTCGTTGACCAGCTCACTCCCAGAACCCTCGGTCAGCTGATCGCCCTGTACGAGCACAAGATTTTCGTTCAGGGGATCGTTTGGAATATCAACAGCTTCGATCAGTGGGGCGTCGAGCTGGGGAAACAACTGGCCAAAACTATCCACGCTGAACTGCCCGGCGACGATGCCGTGTCTTCTCACGACAGTTCGACGAACGCTCTTATCAACTATTACAAGAAGAATCGCAACAAGCGGAGAGAATGAGCTCGACTGCCGCGCTAGGTGAGGGCCGCACGTTCGCGGCTTCTGAGCTTGCCTCTTCCACCGATTTTGCAAGGACGCGGATCTCCTTCATAATGGATCCTCTTCAAAGCGCATGTGATCCAGATCAACGGATTGCAGCGCCAGAACGTGACGGACGTTCTCGAGGGCTAGTGCCCTGAACTCAGGGCAGCTTTGCAACAGCTCCCGCCGATGTCCGGCGCCGACGAGGCGTCCGTTGTGCAAGAACACGAAGAACACCTTGTCATCGGGCAGGGCAAAGTACGGTGCCAGCGTGTGTCCCACTACGACCACCGTGCGGTCCTCTTGGGCCAGACCAGCAATGGTGTCCACCAGTTCGTTCTCAGAAAACTTGTCCAGGCCGCTGGTTGGTTCGTCGAACAGCAAAATCGGACAGCGGGTCAAAAGGGCGAATCCGATACTTACTCGCTGTTGCTGTCCGCCGGAGAGATTTCCCGAAAGACCCGCCAACCGGTCCAGTCCCTCGCGGCGCTCCATGAGTCCGACCCGCCGTGGCTCGAATCCGAACAGCATGCGGCCCACTCTTTGCACCGGACTGGCGCGTACGTCGCTGGTGGAGACTCTGACCTCCTGTTCCATGGCTTCGATCTCCTCTAGCACCTTGGCCATGCGCAGTGCCTTCCGCAGGTCTTCCTCGTTGGACTCTGGAGAAAGCAACTCAGCGTTCTGTAGGAGGGACATGGACAAAAGAGAGGTTTTCTGGGACAGATAGGCCATCAACAGGGAGAGATTCTTGCGTTCTATCTCGCGTACGTCCGTACCGCCCAACAGCACCACACCTTCACGGGTTTCCAAGTTGCCCCGTAGCAACTTCAACACCGTCGATTTGCCGCAGCCACTGGTCCCACACAGTACCGTCATCTCACCGGGAGACACGCGAAAGGAAACATCTTCAAGCGCGGGCCGGGCTGAGTCCGGAGTATCCGGATAGCGAAAGGTAACGTTTCTAAATTCGATTTCGTGACTCGTTATCGGAAGTTGTTTGGCGCGCACGCCGCTTTGCACACTTTCGGCCGCGTCGAAGAACTCCTCGCTCCACTGCACGCTCACTATTAGTGGGATGATATCCTGCCACAACCCGATTAGGGCCAGGATCGGACGGAGCACCCTCTCGGCGTAGGCGTTGATGACGATGTAAAAGGTCAAGGAGATGGCCCCTTCGATCCCTGGAGCCCGGCGATGAGGGCGATGCCGATAGTGAAAGTAATAGAGACGGCACTGCTGCAGGCAATCCAGGCATTTCGATAGTTTCGGTTCTTGCGTTGCTGGGTGATCATCCCCTCTACCGTTTCCAGCGTCCGCCCAGTCATGCGCTCTACCGCATCGAACGATTTGATCAGATCCGCATTCGCCAGCGACTCGTTGAACATGGACATGGCCTCGTCCCGCAGTCGACTGTGCTTCCGACGATTGCTGCGAATGCGGGATCGAAAGAAGGACATGACAAACACCTGGAGTGGAATAACCAGAAGCAACAACGTGAATATCGCCGACGACATGAAGTAGATCACCGCAAAGGTGGCGACGATACTGGTGAGATAGGTGATGAGGCGGGGTAGGAAGTCTCTGTAGAACCGGCTGTAGGCGGGTAGGTCGCTGCTATAGGTGGTATACAGCCGTCCGAGTCCCAGTGACTCCTTCGACTCTTCGTTCATCTCCTCATATCGCCCAGAAACCGCCGCCGCAGGTCGTACATCAGATTGAACGAACCTTCGGTGGACAGATACTCGTACACTACTACTACGATCACTTTGATGACTTCGAGGAGAAGCCAGACCAGGCATACGGTGATCAACGCGTAACTGCTCTCTTCCAGGTCCACTACTAGTGGCAAGATACTGCCAATGATGATCGCACTGGGAATAGGGCGCAGGAATTGAATTACCACATCGACGAGCGCGACGAGGGTGGCGGAGCAATACCAGTGCAGGCTGACCGCGCCTCGCTTCAGCATAAACCGAACGAGCTGATAACCCTTTAGCCGCTTCTTCTCCTCGGTGGCCAGGCGGTATTCCAGCATTCTGTCCAATGTGGATATTCCCGTCATAACGGCATCCTTTCGCGCCCAGGCGAATCGAGGATCAGTGTCTGTGGTGGAATGGGTAGCAAAGCCGTTGTAACTTAAAAACGACTTCGAAGAGGGTGCCGCAGCCGATTATGGTCTTGCTGTGCCAGTGCTGCAAAGCACAGGCTGGTTTACCGGGACGTGCAGCTCATTGATCTCGAGCTTGCCCTGAGGGTGCCGGACCTTCCACATCCATTGCTTGCCCACGACGGAAATCAATCGCATTCGCAGGGGCGCGGTACATCCTGAAAAAGACTCCCGCACCGAGAGTTCCCTGTAGGGCCAAGCGTAGCTCTAGCTCTTTAGAGTTGCCCTAAATTGCCGCTGCGAAAGGATTCGGCCAGGGCCCGAGGCACCTCGGCCTCCGCCTCCCGGACCCGCGCGCTCATCTCCACCACCAGAGCCGTCATCTCCTGCTCCCGCGCCTGCGCCATCGCCCGACGCTCCTCGGCTTTTGCGCGCGCTATTTTCAGATCCGCTTCCGCCTGAGCAGTCTGCAAACTGGCGCCAATATTCTCGCCTACATCCACATCGGCAATGTCGATCGACAAAATCTCGAAGGCGGTGCCCGAATCCAGGCCCTTTTCTAGCACCGTCTTTGAGATACTATCAGGATTCGCTAACACCGCCTTGTGTGTCGTCGCCGAGCCAATGGTCGTCACAATGCCCTCGCCCACGCGGGCGAGGATGGTCTCCTCGCCGGCACCGCCCACCAAGCGGTCGATGTTGGCCCGTATGGTCACTCGGCACGTCGCCTTCACCTGAATGCCATCCTTGGACACGGCGGCGATCAGGGGGGTGTTGATGACCTTGGGATTGACGCTGACCCGGACCGCCTCCAGGACGTCGCGTCCGGCCAAATCGATGGCCGTGGCCTGTTCAAAACTCAAAGCGATATTGGCCTTGTCGGCCGAGATCAGTGCCAGGATCACCGACTCAACATGGCCGCCGGCCAGGAAGTGGGCTTCCATCCGTTCCAGGTCCACGTCGAGGCCGGCTTTGGTGGCGGCGATCTTGGGCCGCACGATGGCGGTGGGCGGCACCTTGCGCAGGCGCATGCCCACCAAGTCTTTAAAGATGTGGACCCGCACCCCGGCGAAGAAGGCGGAGACCCACAAGCCAATGGGCACGAAGTAGGTGAACAGGACCAGAAAAAAGACGATTCCCGAGAGGATCAAGATGGGAAAAGCAAGGGACATCATTTCTTCCTTTCAAGCAGACCATCCAATGAAGTAACGTGAAATCCGGGTGCCGCTGTGCTAGACGCCCTGCACCGAGTCCTGCAGCGCCTGAGCGAACCGTGCACGCCGGAGTTTGTTAAATGCCTTTTCTTTGATCTGGCGTATCCGTTCGCGCGTGACGCCCATCAACGCACCGATTTGTTCTAGGTTCAAGGCCTCGCACCCCTCCAATCCAAAGTAGAGCTGGATAATGCGCCGCTCGCGCTCATCGAGGCTGTTGAGCACGTCTGTTACTTGGTTCCTAGCTGACTCGCACACGGTCGCGTCGTCAGGGGCTTTCTGGCTGGTGTCAGCCAGAAGGGTGAACAGACTGCGCTCGTTTTCTTCATCAAAGGTGTTGTCCAAGCGCACCGCCCGTGCGCTCCGCGTGGTCTCCAAGACCTCTTTGAACGGCACATCCAGCTCCGCCGCGATCTCCTCGAGGTCCGCCTCAGCCCCACGCTCCCGATCTAGCAGATGCGAGGCCGTGGCGATTTTCCGGAGCAGTTCCACCTTGTTCATGGGCAGGCGCACGGTTCGGGTCTGCTCCGCTAGGGTCTGCGCGATCGACTGTCTGATCCACCACACGGCGTCGGAAATGAACTTGAACCCCTTAGTGCCGTCGAAGCGCTCGGCGGCTGTTATCAGCCCCAGATTGCCGGCGCTGATCAACTCGAGAAGCGGTAGGCCACGCTGCTGGTAGTTTTTGGCCACATCGATGACAAAGCGCAGGTTGGCCCAGACCAGTTCGTCGCGGGCTTCCATATCGCCGTCTTTGATGCGGGCGGCCAGCGCTACTTCCCGCTCGCGTGATAGCGGCTTCGACGCGGAGATGTCGTTAAAGTAATGTAGGGTGCTTGCGTCATCGCTTAGACCCGATTGCATGTCCTATTCCTCCCTGAGTTAACTCGACCGCAGAAACTCAGTGGGCAGCGTACTGTCCCTCCGAACTAACGAACCAGCTCCGGCTGTAGTCTTGCGCTTGCAATACCTGCCTTACTCATTGGTTTGCCCGGCCGTGCTGCTCTCTTAGGAACCTCAATGGCCTTCGCGAAGCCTTTCTTCGTCGCCCACATCAACGCGATACTGCAGGAACCATCTTTGATAGTGAGGTCGGCTCCCGCTTCTATAAGGAGTCTCATCGCGGGCAGCCTTCAATGGCCACACCGCGGTCGTCAGTTCACTGTCCGACGCTTGGAATCAAATCAGCATTGTTTGGCCCGTCAAATTGGATCGCTACACATACATTGAGATTACCACTGCGGATGTTCGTGCAAGTACGAGGCAGCGCTTAGGCGGATCGGCGGTATTTGTGAACTGGTTCGTACTCAGCTAGATTGGAAGATTACTAGACATCCCACGCTGAAAGAACGTTGATATGGCCGAAGAAGCTGATCAAGCTGTAGAGGATGAGGAACCTGATCTTCCCACACTCCAAAAGGTGGGTATCGTGATGGTAGCTCTAGGGGAAGAGGTTTCCGGCGAGGTTATGAAGCATCTCGGCGATTACGAAATTGAGGAGATTACGCAAGCAATCGCCTCACTGAAAAACATTGCCTCTGAATTGATCGACAGAGTTCTCGAGGAATTTGAGCAGCACTTGATGGCCGGCGGGTGGATTGCTCAGGGTGGTATGGACTTTGCGCGTGCGGCGTTGGAACGTGCTGTTGGGCCTCGAAGGCCCAGGATATTCTCGAACGTGTAGGAAGCAAAGTATCGTCTGGTTTTTACATCTTGAAGAATGTTGCTGCGGATCAGATTGCCCCGTTCATATCAAATGAACATCCTCAAACAGTTGCACTTATGCTGTCGCAATTGGACTCGGCCCAAGCAGCCGGCATTCTGGCACAAATTCCCGAGCGCCTGCAGGCTGATGTCTCCTATCGCTTGGCCACGATGGAAAACATAACCCCCAATGTCATTAAAGAGATCGAAGAAGCCCTCGAACAATCCTTGAAAGACATGCTCGGTGGCGACCAGGATGTCGGCGGTCCCAAAGTGGTTGCTGATATCCTAAACCTCACCGGTTCGAGTGTGGAAAAGGCCGTCTCGATCAGATGGATGCGCAGGATCCAGAGGTGGCCGAAGCCGTTCGCAACTTGATGTTTGTCTTTGGCGACATCGTCAAATTAACCGATCGCGAGCTTCAGACGTTGTTGCGCGAAGTGGATCAGAAGGACCTGGTAGTGGCCCTCAAGAGTGCCGAGGACGAGCTCAAGGACAAAGTTCTCGGCAATATGTCGGAGCGTGTTACACCTTGGTCTGTCAATTGCGCGACATAATCCCCTCAAGATAACGCGCGAGCTTGGCTAGCAGCTGATTGGTCTCCTGCTGTTGATGGATCATCTCATCCATCTTGCCTTCCAGCTCCCTCAGAGATCACCGCCACCGTTACGCTCGCTGCGGTTCCCGATGGCCACGGCCGCACGGATCTGTGCCCTATTTGCCATCTGTTTCACCGCGAGCTGATAGATTGAGCCCGTCGCGCCGGCAACGTACATTTCCCCTATGATGCCATCCAAATCGCTGGACTCCGTACGCCGTGCGGCCAGGATGTACGCTACGAATAAGGAAGCAGCAGCCGCTCTTGGAATCGGACCGGGCACATTCGCAACAATCTGCCGCGAGAATGGCATTGAGACGCCGCACAAGCGGAAACTCTGGAAGGAGCGTGAAAGGTTCGTGAATTAGCCTTTGGCGGGTGTTTGTGCGAACAAAATGTTTGCATAGGTGTAGTTATGAGTTTTTTAGGCAACACAACGTAAAACCCGATCGGGCCACCCCGGTGGTCATGCCAACTTGGCTCATCTTCCCTGCACTCATTGTCGGAGTTTCTGGTTTCGGTCGCGTGCACGTGCACCTGGCGGATGCCCGCCGGCCGGCATCCGCCTCAAGAGCCTCGAAGATCGTGGCCCTGATTGCCCTCATCTCCTGTACAGGGCCCCTCTCGATGTAAAAACATGTCTGTCGAGCAACGACGGCCATTTCTTGTTCTCAAAGAGAATCGAGTTCAATCCAACCCCCAACGGGTTTTGATATGGGAAATACCCGGTAGAGTCCATCGACGCCGGCGACGCGGACCTGCAAAACGGCCTGTTTTGCGTCTGATCTGGGCCGCATTTTTTGCTTGACATCGGGGCTCGATTCTGGTAAAATAAAATTAACGCTGCAAAGCTATCACGAGAACGGTCGCCGTCCGAAAAGGCCCGTTCGGCTGCAGTCTGCGCGACATTGGACCAGAGAAGGAAATGTCAGGCAATATTCACCTGACCACGGGGTGCACAGCGGTTTCCTACCCAATAAGCCTGAAGCAAAGAGCCCTACCTGAAGTTATTGAGCTTCTGTGCCAGCGTCACTCTATCATAAAAGGATAGTAATCTCATGGCAGACCGCGAGACCGGAACCGTCAAATGGTTCAACGATGCTAAAGGCTTTGGTTTCATCGAACGCGCTGACGGGGCAGACGTATTTGTCCACCACAGCGCCATTCAAGGCGAAGGATTTCACTCCCTTGCGGAGGGCCAGAAAGTCGAATTCGAGCTTGTTCAAGGGCAGAAAGGTCCTGCAGCGGAGGCAGTAACCACTCTTTAGAATAGCGTAGCAGTAGCTGCCAAAGGGGGCGATGTACATCGCCCCCTTTCATCTTTCCTCATTAGGGCGGTGCGTTTTCGGCACCTGGCGAATCGCCCGCCGACTGGCGTCTGCCTCCAAAGCCTCGAAGATCTTTGCCCTAATCGACAGCATTTCGTTGAGTGACCCGTACGTAACCATCCGGCCATAGCACGCCCTCCGCAATCGCAACGTTCAGTGCATCCAAATTTGGTGTATCCACGCAGGACCTTCCGCACCACCTGTTCCGCGGTTAGCTGCTTGAAGTACTCGTCCGGCTACATCGGGAAATGGCAGTAGCCCTGCGGGTACCCCTTCCCTTTCTTGAGTTCCTCATCAGACGCGAGCAACGCTGGGTCGTTTTCTAGTTCGTAAAGATCTCGCGAGGGCTAACATAATGTCCTTCGCTTTTCAGTAGGCGTGATAAAGCCAGCCCCGCATCGAGGCACGCGCTCGAATCGGCGCTCAGTGTCGTCTGTGGTGAAACTGTGTCCTGCGGCAAATCCGATTTTCATATTCTCACGTGCCCTTCTGAAATCAGTCGGTGAGCTCTGACCTCACCGACCGACCCAGAACGAGAATACGGGCACCCTGACGTGTGGTCAGAGCACCCGTATTGTTCGCGAGACATGCAAACTCAAAATCTAACTAATCCTTACGGCCACTCCTTGTCAATAATTTTGGACAGCAGAGTATGCGATTTCTCAAGTCGTAGCGCGAGTACGAAATCGCCAATTTTGGAAACGGGGTCGAATTCAACTAAATTCAATTGAATTAGCTTATTTCACATGCCAATAGGACGTGGATATGGCCGAAGAAGCTGATCAAGCTGCAGAGGATGAGGAACCTGATCTGCCCACACTCCAAAAGGTGGGTATTGTGATGGTTGCTTTAGGGGAAGAGGTTTCCGGCGAGGTCATGAAGCATCTCGGCGATTATGAAATTGAGGAGATTACGCAAGCGATCGCCGCGCTGAAAAACATTTCCACTGAACTGATCGACAGAGTTCTCGAGGAATTTGAGCAGCACCTAAATGCGGGCGAGTGGATTGCCCAGGGCGGCATCGACTTTGCACGTGCGGCCTTGGAACGCGCCGTGGGGCCGCGCCGGGCGCAGGAGATCATGGAGCGCGTGGGCAGCAAGGTCTCGGCGGGGTTCTACATTCTCAAGAATGTTGCCGCCGATCAGATTGCCCCCTTTATCTCCAACGAGCACCCGCAGACCGTTGCCCTGATCCTCTCGCAATTGGACTCGGCCCAAGCAGCCGGTATTCTGTCCAACCTGCCTGAAAAGCTCCAAGCAGACGTAGCCTACCGGCTCGCCACCATGGAAAACATCACTCCCAACGTCATCAAAGAGATTGAGGACGCCCTGGAGGCTTCCCTGCGCGATATGCTGGGCGGCGACCAAGATGTCGGCGGTCCCAAGGTCGTGGCCGACATCTTGAACCTGACGGGTTCGAGTGTGGAAAAGAGTGTGCTGGACCAGATGGACGGCCAGGATCCCGAAGTTGCGGAGGCGGTTCGCAACTTGATGTTCGTGTTTGCCGACATTGCCAAGTTGACCGACCGTGAGATCCAGACGCTGCTGCGCGAAGTGGATCAGAAGGATCTGGTGGTGGCACTAAAATCCGCCGAAGACGAGCTCAAGGACAAGGTCCTCGGCAATATGTCGGAGCGCGTGCGAACCTTCGTAACCGAGGAAATGGAATTCCTGGGTCCGATGCGCCTCAGCGAAGTGGAAGAGGTCCAGTTGCGCATCGTACAGCAAGTTCGCCAACTGGAGGAGCAGGGCCAGGTCACGATCGTCAGCGGAGATTCTGACGACCAGTTTGTCTAGCGAAACACTGATAATCCGTCCTCTCCGACGCGGCGCCGCTGCCAACTCGGCAAGGTTTCCCTAACCTATAGAATAGGGGCTTATATGCAAGACAGCTTTGGTGATCGGGAAAGCACATTGCAGCTCTATTTCGACGATATCGCCGACTCCAAACCGCTCTCTCGCCAGCGCGAGGTGGAACTTTCGGCCCGCATTCAGGACGGCGACATGCACGCTCGAGACGAATTGGCGCACGCCAATCTTCGCTTCGTGATTGACGTTGCCAAAAAATATCAGAACCGCGGTTTGCCACTGGCGGATCTAATCAGTGCGGGAAATGTCGGGCTGATGACCGCCGCCGATAGATTTGACGGCACCAAGGGGTTCAAATTCATCTCCTACGCCGTGTGGTGGATAAGGCAGTCCATTCTGCAGACGATTGCCGAACACGCCCGCACCGTGCGGTTGCCGATGAATAGGGTGAACCTGCTCAGGGACATTTCGCAAACCTCTCAGCGCCTGAAGCAGGGGCGCGAGACGGAACCCGGCATTGAGGAGATTGCCGCGGAGTTAGAGGCGTCCGCGGAGGAAGTGCTCGAAACCATGCTCAGTGCTCGCGCCGTGCGCTCGCTGGACGAATCCTTCGACGAAGATGACGAACGCAATCTGTTGAACACATTGGCGGATACCACGCAGGTTAATCCGGATGCGGACATCCTGTGTGAATCGGCCAAAGACCAGTTGGAGAGCGTACTCAACAGCTTGAATCAGCGCGAGCTGCGGATAATCAGACTCTACTACGGTTTGGATGGTGAGGCCTTGACCCTGGAACAGATCGGCGACCTCATGGGTGTGACCCGCGAGCGCGTGCGACAGATCAAGGAACGGGCGCTCAGTCATCTTCGCCATCCGTCCCGCCATCGGGTCTTGCGTAACCTTGCCGAAGACGTCTAACCGATGAGGTCGGCGTAGCCCCCGAGCGGGGGGAGCGCTAACCCATCTCTCCGCGATATCCACCACCAGGTACTCGGGTTCTCTGCCGAGCCTTGATGGACGACTTCGCCGGTTGGCAGGACGGGTCGCGGAGGGTGAGGTTAGCTCTCTTCTTCCCCATCTGCGGGTCCCATCATGGCGTCAATCTGTTTGACGATCTCCTCTTTTGCCCGTTATCTCGTCCACGCTCTTTTGTAATCTACTTGCATACGGATCCATTTTCGGGATCAGATCGTCACCGGCAAAGCCAATTTTTATGGTGCGCACGGCAATATCTGCGATGTGGACCATGGCGGCCAGACGCTTGTGCTGTGTCGTTTCTCCGGGGGTATGGTGGGCGGTTATCGCGGTCCGCACTTCTCCCGGAAGGTCCCAATGTACAGCCAGTTCGCCACCGCATTCGGCGTGGGTGATCCCGAGCAGCTCCTGCTCCGCGTTGTACATCGAGATGCCCTCCTTTTCTACGAGATCCAATACCGACTTGAAGTGTTCGGAGAATCGAAACTTGAACACCGCCTTGCCCACATCGTGGAGAACGCCGAGTAGAAAGTGGGTCTTTTTCTTGTCCGCTTTTCCGATCACTTCCATGGCCAGACCGGTCGCCATGTAATGGCGCCACAAATCCCGCATGCTCAGGCTGCTCTCTCCCTCCTTCTCGTCTTTGAAGATGTTGACGACTGCACGATCTGGCGGATGACGGCAACGCTGAGATAGGCAACGGCCTGTTTCATCATGCTGCCCTGAAATCCGAAGAACGCCGAACGGCAGGTCCGCATGACCTTGGCCGACATTGCCGCGTCCAACTCCAGCGTCTTGGCCACCTGGTTCCGGTCCACCTCTGCGTCCGCCTTGCTGAGGAGGCTCAACAGCTTGCTGTGTGCCGATCTTGTGACTTTCTCTGATCACTTGGCGCGCCTCATCCTTGTTGATCGGCAGGCCCAATATGATCGGTATGCTGCGTAATTTTGGGTGCAATCGCAGAATGCGGGCGGTTTTGACCGCTCCCATCGGCACCCGATTGTCCAATAGGGTGAGATCGCATTGCTGTCGCCGCAGCTCGAGGGCGGCCTCCGCCCCGTGGCGCACATCGGTCGCATCGAAACCGTTCTCGCGCAGCTGTCCACCAACCCTCCAATTTTTGGGCTGCGCTCCACCACCAACACTCGTGCCATAAGTCGTAAAACCTCAGAAAATACATGCGGGTTCAGCTATTTTCGGTGAAAGAAAATATACTAGGCTTAATTGTACTAGCCAAAACTCCAGCCTGTATCGCACTAGATAGCAGGACAATCTACCTTCGACAAGGATCTGGCTAAGAGGTGTTTGCGGATTGCAGAGCTACCATGACGATTGCAACCACAGCTATTAAGGTCATGACACCTATTCATCGTTCCTGTCAACGGTGCGATCGGTCTTAGCTCTACGTCGATCTGATTCCTGCTTTAGTTCCTTCATTTCTTCATTTAGCCTGTTGAGCTTCTTTTGCAGCTTCTTTTTCTTAACCTCCAGCTGATGCTTGTTGCGTTCGCTCACCTTGGATTTTGCGCTTGCGGCTTTATACCTGCCCAATACTTCCCTTTTCAACTGGTCGACTTGCGAAATCTGATGCTTCATGCGACGAAAGTGAGCACCGGCATTGCGTAGGGAGATTAATATCAACCCGAGGGCCCACTGCTCCGGAGCCCGGTCGATGATGTCCGCTGTAATACGAGGTGCACCACTGGCGACGACAATGCCATTGACTTAACCACCCGTTCCATCAACTGCGACATCAGGGCAGCATCTTTGCTGGTCTCAGAGGGCCGATCTACGGTCGAGGCAAACCACTCCCAGTTGGCAAAGGAGCAGAGACGTTCTGTGTCCGCTGGCCTTAGACCTGCATCGTGAGTCCGTTGGTCGCAGATTAGAAGCACCTTGGGTCTGGCCGTTGTCATGGTCCGCGGACCTCCTCCTGCCGCATTGCGAACTGTCTATCAGTACCCCACCGAGCGCAGGTACTCACGATTGAGGTGGCACGATTCTGTGCCTTCCATATCGGCACTGCCGGGGAGCTCGACAATACCCAGCCATTGTAGTCTATGTCGTTCAGCGCGCCATCTCAGCCAGCCGCTTGAACTCGTCATCGGTGGTCGAACGGTACAGAACACGCTGAGCACCAGGTGTGCGTTTCACCTCGATCGAGCCCGAGGTAAAGGACCATCGCCGCCGTTTCCCGTACGTGTTGCGCTAGCCGCCGGGTGCTTTCCGATCAAATGGGAGGGGCGTAATCTGAAAAACCCACCAGGGCGCGCGCGAATATGGTCATGCTGTCGAAAGCCCGTGCATCGCGGAATCTGGTATCGTACTCGCGCTGATCCTTGTTGATGCCGAGGATCGTTATCAGCTCGTAGCCGAGGTACCCGCTGCGATTAGTGATGGTCACGAAAGCGGTGCGCTGCTTGTAGCTGTTGCGATCGGCCGTGTTGTCGGTCAGGCGGTAGGGCAAAGGGCCAGTACCTTGAAAACCGGCCCGCAACGAGGTCCGCGGCATCAGCTGATACGCTACCCGCAGGATCGGGATCGAGCGGATCTCCGCCAGCAGATTGGTACTGCGCTCCTGATCCCGCAAGCGCAAAAACATGAGCTTGTACTGGGGCGTCAGGCTCAGCCTGCCCCAGCGCCGTGCAAACTCCACCCGCGTCACCGAGGTCCAGAAATCCAAACGCCGTTTCTGCTGAAAGGTCTTGTTGTAGAGCTCGCCCCCCTGCTGCCAGTTGAAGCGCGCCCGCAGCTTCTGGCTCACCTTCAGCGTCGAGAATGGATTCAGCCGCAGGTCCATGTAGGTCTCGTTCACGTAACTGTCCTGATAGCGCAGAATGTCGGGGACGAATCTGGTTTCGAAAAGCGGAGGTTTATCGAACAATTGTGCGGACGGAAAACTGGAGTTGAGGGTCAGACCATTGATGTCGAACTGCAAGTTCCGGATCGGCGTTTCGTCCAGGGTCACGAACTCGTCCCGGATGTCGTCCCGCACACGGCGCAGATTGTTTTCGAGAAAGAGGAGGCGACGCCCGTCGATGCCCCGGATTTCCATCGTCAACAGCCCGTAGGTACTTTGGTTGCGGCCGGAGCCCGCGATTTCATCCACCGCGTAGTGGCCGACGGCTAACCAGAGCCGCGGGGTCAGGTTGAACTGCGCGAAGAGGTGATACCCCCGCTGGTCCGGATCGTACGGGTAATCCACCTGGCCGTCGTCTTCCCGCGCATCCGGCTCGTCGTTGTTGTTGCGATCGAGGCCGTAGAGGTAGATGTTGGGCTCCACGTCGTACATCAGGAAAGGCTCATCGTAATCCGGAGTGCCGTCGCCGTCCCGGTTGGTGTCTGGAAAGCCGTCGTTGTCCTCGTCCTGGGCCAGATGCACCCCGTCCAGGTCCCAGTCGCGATTGTCGTTGGTGAATCCAACGATATTTCCGATGCGCCTATCGGGGAAGCGGTCTCCATCGTCGTTGTCCTCCACCAGATCCCAGTACACCGTCTCGTTGAGCATGCCGTGGAGGTGGGTGTCCCTGAATTCCTCCTCGTCCAAAAACGTGCGGTAGGAGGTGGTGAACTCGGGATTGAGGGCGAAGGCTTCGAGGCCCAGACGACCGCCCTTGAACCAGTGGGTCGCGTTGACGAAATAGGCGTCGTCCGTCTGCGAAAAGCGCGGGCTCGCACCAGTCATTATGGCGCCCGCCTCCTGCGCCGGATAACGCGAGTAGAGCGCCGAGCGCGCATATTCCGCATTCAGCTCCAGACCAGGTAGTGTCAATCGGGCGTCGGCGCCATATACGAAGATGCCGGTATCTTCGCCCACCTGGAAACGCACCCGTTTGAGATTGGTCAGGTCCTGCACGTTGCCTTTCGAACGCAGTACGTTTTTGTAGAAGGTGCTCGAGTACCGGGCGTGATACGTCTTTCCCCTGGTGTTCACCTCGTACAAGGTCGCCACGTCCACCTTGTAGTCGTTGCCCAACATCACCTCGATCTCCACCGACGCCACGGCCGACTCTTGAGACACGTCGTAGAGAAAGGCGATCTCCTTGTCGCCGTCGGCTGCCAGCATGCCGGCAGGCGACTCGATCTGGAAGTTTTCGACGAGTCCCTCCAGATTCGCAACCGAGCTGATATCCTCGCCCAGTTCGTGGTCGCGACGCACGAGGTAGTCGGAGAAGAGCGGCACTTCATCGCGCCCGCGGTAGAAACGACGGTGGCCCTGAAACAGGGTGTAATCGACGGCGCGGAAGCGGCCCGCTGCCGCGGAGCGTGTGCCCACCTGCGGCCGAATGCCGGCGAGATTGGTCACCACCAGCGGTACGATATCGGCACGGACTTCGCCGTTGACGATAAACCGCACGTCTAGCACGTGGGCGCCACCGATACCGTCGTCGGGCGAATCGTCGGAAAAACGCACGATCACCCAGTCCATAGGCGGCTGGTCGGGACGCAACACTCCCTTGAGGCTGTTGTTGCCCTGGGTGCTGCGATAGACATGGGAGTTGACCGCGTTGAAGCCCACATGGCCCACGCCCAGGTCAATTTGCAAGCGACCGCCCATGAGCAGGGTCGAATCGTCGGCGAAGTGGGTCCTGTCGATCGCCCAAGTGGGGAAAAAAAGTCTGGTGGCCGTGAGGCCGCTCGATCCGCGAAGCCATTGCAGTTGCCTTGAATTTCGGGAGCGCCAGATCAAATCGAGCGCCGTTGAAATCGGTCATGGACAGGGTTAGGGGCGATAACCGCGCGATCAGGTTGTCGCCGGCAAGAAAAGCAAATCCCCAGTCCCCGTACCCGTCCTTCATCACCGCCATCCCGTCGTAGACCTTTTCCCACGGGCGCTCGGAATACTGGTTCGGCTTGAAGATGGCGCTGCCATACGTTTGTCCGGGGGTGCGGGTCTCCTCCCAGAAGTAGAGGTCGTAGCCGGTGGTCAGATAGTCTCCCATGGGGCCGTAAAAGGTGCGCGGCGCGTCGTCGTATGGCCGGGTGTGATCCCGGTAGTTGGTGAAATTCTGCAGCGCGAGGTTGTTGTACTGGGGCCGTTCCCAACGCAGATACGGGCGGGATTGGTAGAGCTCGTCTACACCGTGCACGCGCTCCCGCTGTGCTGACACGCTGCACACCAGGGTCAGCCCGGCCGCGAGGGACAACGCCATGTTGATCTGCACCTTGAGCATGCTCAAACCGTGACCCTTGGGAAACTTTCAAGTTCCGAATAGTGCATGACGCAGACAGGGGGAGTGGGTCGATTTTGCGTCATGGCTGTGACCGTACCAACTCTCCCGCGCCCTTCTCGCTCCCCGCGTAGGTCCGTCGGGTCGCGCCGGGATAGGCGTATCCGTTGATCAGGATCCTCCGTGCTCGCCTCGAGGTATTGGGCTTGCTGCCGTGGATGGTGTAGGGATGCCGGAGGAGCAGATCTCCCCGATTCGGCAATGGAGTAACCTGCCGATCTTCGTCCACCAGATCCGGTGATAGGTATCCGGATTCGCCGTGCGGCAAATGTCCCTCTCCGCCACTGCGGGGAATGAAGGCGACGGGGCCTGAGTCGGCGTATATTGGATCCACCGCAAGACCAGTCTACACAAAACTGCGCCGTCCGTTGACGTCCGCGAAGAAACCTTTGTGAATCCCCCTATTGACGCTGTCCTGATGCCAGCCGAAAGCGACCGTGGTACCAGGCATCTTTATATGCGCGTTATTGATGAGGTGGTTCATCTCGTCAGAACCGAGCAGCTGGGAAGCCAGATGCAACAGTCTGGGGTGGCGCCCGTAATGCAGCAGCACCGGTACTGCGCCGCCGCCCCAGGCTATCTTGCGGATCTCGAATCTCTTTGTCTCCCCGTCCATGCACCTGAGGTCGAAATAAGACCCGTCGTACTCGATGTTGTGAGCATCGTCCGGGTTGAAATCGGGAGCTCTAACAATCTCCTCGGCGATTTCGAGAAGCCGATCGAAATCGGACGAGATCTCCGACATTTCCCGATCGTCGAAGAACTGTTCGGCGGTAGTGAAACCGATATCGAAGAACTCCTCGATCTGCTGATTATTCAATTCTCGATCCACGGGTCGACACACCTTTCTCCTGAGGATTCCGTCTCGCAGTCAGAGAGAAAACGAGAACAGCTTGGCCTGAAGGAGTTGGACGCGCACACGGAGTCTCTTCCCCTTAAGCGCGGCGAGACTGGAGCTTCCGTTCCAACGCACCTGTGCACAAGGCTCATCCCCCTGCAGAGGCTCGCATTCGGCGAAGGAATAGCCCTTCAGAGGCTTCACTTGCATAGCAGGATAGATCGTGCATTCAATCAGCTCCATGCGAATCCACCCGTGGGGCTTGGTCTCGAAGTTGACCGCTAGTGTCTCACCTCGACATTCGCGCTCGTGCAGCGTGACGCTTCCTTCCACCGGGGCCTCTAAAGCGACCAATCGATCCGGCTTCCAGATGGCCCACCGCTTGGTGTACCCCTGATGCTCCGGCGGAAGCCTCACCTCGTGCAGGCTGTCGGTCGTTGAAACCAGCAGCGCCCACTGATCCTCACCCAGTTCTACCAGGCTCGAGCTGGCGTAGATCATTCCACCTCGTCCGCTGCCCGCGGGGCCCAGAGGAAGGACCGGTTTTCGCTCGGGCCAGGTCCAGTTCATGCCGTCCCTGCTCACCGCCAGATACACGTCGACCGTGTCGGTATCCCGGTGGTAGAGGCTGGGGAACATCAGGTGGAAGCGGCCGCTCCGGTCGTCTGCGCCGGTCTCCAGTCGGTACCCATCACCGGGATAGGGGATGTATACGGGATTGTAGAAGTCTACCGTCGGAGGAAACTGGGAGTCCGGCTGCAGCACCACCGACGGCTGTGGCCAGTGCCAAAAGTCATCCGTCTCGGCGCGGCCGATCACGCGGCGGCCGCCGAGAGCGATCCGGACGTACCCGACGTACTTCTCCAGGAGATCGTCGTAGCGGACGATCCCGATGCCGTCGCTGTGTTCAAGTATGGGCTCATCGCTCTTGGTCCAGTGCAGGCCGTCAGGTGAAACGGCGGCAGACAGAAACCTCCCGATCCGCGCCTCCGTGCCGGATATCTGTGCGTCGGTGAACCCCTGCCCACGCAGGTCTGCGATGAGCCGTTCCACGTTTTCGCTTCCGACAAACGTTTGGCTCCGGTATTGTGCCCGGTGTTCCCGATCGATGAGTTTGTAGCGCTCCCCACTGGCGCCATTGGGATCGCGAAATACGGCGCCGTTGGGAATCGCCTTCGGATAGACGATGCCATTATCCTTCGAGCCATCGTGTTCGTAGAGCCCAACCCGGGCAGTCTTCCACTCCATGGCATCGGCACTCTCTGCGTAGAGCAGCGCTCCTTCAGACCAGTCGTCCATGGCGAAGCTGCGGCTGAACCACATGCGGTAGATACCCGCCTCGCGCCAGACGGTGAATCCTTGTCCGAAGGTCTCCCTGCCGTCTATGCGCAATGGTTCGGACATGCTGGGTTCCTGCACGGAGAGCTGCACCCCTTTCGGTATCTCGCTTCCCCATGCGGTGCCGTCATCATTGAAGCCGACGGCGCCCGCCCATACTCCATACCAGTCCAGGAACGGCTCTCGCCCGTATCTCGCTTCCGTCATGACCTTCTCCTTTTGCGCGTCTGAACGGCACCTTCTAGCCGTTCTTGTCAGCCGTTGTTGTTAGATAGGGAGTATCGAGCTGGCTGATCGCTTCCTGGTGCGTGTTCGATACCATTTGGCTGGCAATGTGTTCCGCATCTGGCGCGTCGCCCTGGCGAAATGCACGTAGCATCGCACGCCAAGAGGTGATCGAGGCCCGTCGCCGGTCGGCGGTTAGCAATCCGAGCTGGGTATAGCGAGCCACCTGGCGGGCAAGCTGTAAGATCATTGCCCGCAGGCGGCTGTTGCCGCATTGGTCCAGCAACGCCAACGCCATCTGCGCAGACACCTCGGCGTGGGTCGTCGCCTGCTCCGGCCCCAGAGTTTTCATTTGTTTGAACAGCCCGTCCAAGGCCTGCAAATCTTGCTTGCGGGCGCGCCCGGCAAATAGCCGTGCCGCCAAACCGAACAGATTGGCACGAATGACAAAAATCTCGTCAACTTCGGCCACCGACAATTGGGTGACCCGCGCCCCCCGTCGGGCCAGTATCTGCACAACCCCTTCTTTCTCTAAAATGCGCAACGCTTCTCTGATCGGGCCGCGGCTGACGTGATATGTCTCCGCAAGTTGTTGCTCAGGGATCGCGTCGCCTGGCTTTAGCCGCTCTTGCAAAATGTCCTCGGCGATCTGATTGGCTATTTGCTCACCCAAGGAAAGCGGATGTTCGGCAGCCAGTAATGGCATCATGCGGGCCCTGCTAGATGGTGTGATCAGGAGCTGCTTGCAGCAGCAGCGCCCGTTGTCATGCCCGAGAAAAACGGCCGGTCACCCTTGACCGTGGTGCGTCGCATCAAGCGGCGATAGCGCTGATCAAAATCCGTCGCCCGGTGCATGGTCGAACGGTTGTCCCATATGAGCAGATCGTTCGGTTGCCACCGGTGGCGATACAAAAACTGCTCTTGCGTAGCAAAATCACTGACCTCAACGATCAGCGCGCGGCCTTCGGCTTCAGGCATTTCATCGATACGCGCGGTCAGTCCTTCGGAAAGATAAACGGTCGACGCTCCGGTAATGGGATGAGTGCGCAACGCCGGGTGAGAAACCGGCGGCGTCTGCGCTTTCTCGGCGTCGCTCAATGGCGGGCGGTGGGCGAGATAGGTTCGGTAGTGCCAGGCGTAGTCGTGAACGCCGTGCAAGCCGGTCAAGCGTTCGGCAAGATTCGACCATAACGCGTCATAAGCCGCCCGAGTGCTGGCGAATTCGGTATCACCGCCCTGTGGCGGGCATTCCACGCCATAGAGAAAGGAACCCATACTAGGGCTTTCCATATACGACATATCTGAATGCCAGATCATGCCGGCGCGGTCGCCACCGATCTTTTGCCCCTGGTCGTTCTCGACATTGGAGAGCACGGTCACCTGAGGATGATCCGGCAAGCTGAAACGGCTGACCACGTGGCCGACCAGTTCGCCAAAACGCGACGAAAAATCGACGTGCATCTCCGGCGGAAACGCCTGATCGCGAAACAGCAACACCCCGTGAGTCACCCACGCGTCGTGGATATCGGTATACGCATCTTTGGTGACCGGTACCGAGAGATCGATGCCTTCAATTTCGGCAGCCAAGTGCTCGGACAGTTTGCGGATTGTCAGTCCGCAGCGGGCGGTCGTGTAGCGATCAGACAGGCCTTCGTGCGAAGCGTAGTGCATAGGGACGCCAGACATCGAAGGTCTCCGCGTGTATCAATAGAAGGCAACGGCGTGGATCAGTGGATGCATTGTATGAGTCGACAGTAAGATTGTCAACAATCAACAATAATACGGAGATTTCTCGCCAACATGGCGTCAGCCGACTCGGGATCGATCTTTCCCGTGTGCGGGTCCTTCTCAATCTTACCTTGGCTCAGCCATTTCCGCACCACCGCTTCGCTGACGCCTCTTCTTTTAGCGTACGCACGATTGGACAGATGCTCGGCAGTATCAATCAAAGGGATAACTCCAAGCTACCGGGAAGCCGTCACCTTCCCGGTATTCCAGAACGTGAAAACGGGCACCGCACGTGTGGTGGCGGCACCCGTTATATCTCGTTGAAGATGTTTCAATTGTTAACTAAGACGGGGGTGTCCTCTCTGTCAAGACGGACATCTATGTGGCAGCTTCATGATTCTGACGGTTATCTCGTTAGGAATACTTGCGCTCCTGATTCAAACCCAACATGATCTAAGTTGGAAACGCGAGGTCGATGATCATGGAATTCAACATTGGGACGTTCAAGACATTCGGGGAAGTGCTTGCCATCGGACTGTTAATCGGCGTGGAACGTTACAAGAACCGGCTTCCAGGAGAAAAGAAACAAGCAGGTGTACGGACGTTCACAATCTTTGCACTTCTCGGCGCTGTTTGTCGATTGCTCCCCTTGAGTTATACGCTGATGACGCTCGGTGCGCTCATCGTTCTACTGTGCGTGGGATACTACCGACACTCCGAGGGGGGAAGCGTGGGGATTACCACGGAGACTGGAGCGCTTCTGACGTTCTGGCTCGGATATATGATGCGTGACCATGAATCGCTGGCAATCAGTGTGGCTATTGTCCTCGTGATTCTCCTAGCATCTAAGCGAGCACTGCACGATTTCGTGAGGGAGACCATTAAGGAGATCGAATTATACGACACTCTCAAGTTTCTGGCTGTCGTGTTCGTGGTGCTTCCGTTGTTGCCCAATCGGAGCATCGGACCGTATCAGTTCTTCAATCCCACCCATATTTGGTTGTTGATCATCTTGGTCTCTACGATCAGTTACGTGGGATATGTTCTAAGCCGCATCCTGGGTAACAAGAGGGGGTTGTTGCTGAGCGCTCTGATGGGTGGAATAGTGTCGACCACGGCTGTGACGGCCAGCCTTGCAAGCCGGGTGCGACAAAACCCCGAGTTAGCTCGATCTTGCGGCATAGCCGGAGTGATGGCTAATGCCGTACAGTTTCCGCGATTGTTGTTGCTGGTTTGGGTTGTAGATCGGAGTCTTGGAGCGTTCGTTACCGCGCCGCTGCTTGGAATGGGTGCTGTAGGAATAATCGGTGCTTGGTTTCTATGGCGTGCGCAAAACGAGAAAATAGAAGATTCTGCGACCGATCTCCTGGTGCAGAACCCGTATTCTTTGATGCCGGCTTTGAAGTTCGGACTCTTCTTCGTAGGGGTAACCCTATTGGCCAAGATAGCCACTGTTGAATTCGGCGACCGGGGGATCTATCTGACGAGTGCCATCGCGGGGCTAGGTGACGCGAGCGCCATTTCTCTTTCTGCAGCCAAGCTAGTGAGCCATGGTTCGCTTTCTGTTGTGACCGCCTGGAGTGCTATCTTCATCGCCGTCTTGATGAACGCCTTGTTGAAATTCGTCCTTGCGTGGACATACGGCAGTCGTCAAATGGGTGTTTGGATAGGATTCGGATTCGCGGCAATGCTGGGGACTGGATTTCTATTGATGGCGCTGAAGTATACCATCTGACACCTTGCGCACTTTTGTTCGCGCTAGGGGTCCGATCCGCGTACGACTTATCTTTTTCTCCGTTATACTTACCTATCGACACTGAACCTGGCCAAAGTGCGCACTGCGAATCCAAAAAGTGGTGCGCACGCTAGCGAATTAAAGCGCTGGAGCCCAACCTCAATAAAACAGTAAGTAAGGACCCATTAAGACCACCTATTTCGCTAGTTTTCTACTTCTGAGATCATCGTTCTGGTGTTCGGCCCCCGGCTGTAGGCCTTCGAGCTCCCTTGCCATTTCCTCCCACCGCACGATTACCGTAACCGGCACCTTCACAACGCCGACCGTCACCCCACGACGCTGCTCGGCAATTTCCTGCGACAGGCCTTATCTCTTCACGCTGCTTGTTTGCCAACATCGGTTCCCTCCAGTCTCATGGCGTATCTCTGAATGCCTGCGAATACCAAGGCTGCGTACAGGACGGGGCCGGCCCGCGATGTAGCCCACGATGAGGGTGTGCTGCTGCAGCGGGCCGATACGGCGGCGAAACTCCAGCATGGCGTTTCTGGTATTGGAGTAATTGGCCTTGAGCATGTCGCCGGTGACCGTGAAGTACGTTAGGCCCATTGCGGAAGCGACCTGGGTCAGGGTGCGGTACTGGAAGAGCTCGTGGGATCCGCCCACGTCGGCCGGATCGGAGAACTTTACATCCTCCCCGGGAAGCAGGACCTGCATGGTGCCCGGCTGCCAGTTGGCAGTGGCGATGCCGTCGTCGTCCGAGTCCTCCTCGTTGGAAATGGGCTCTTCGGTATCGGGACGGATAATGAAGCCGGCCAAGAGTGCCGCCGTCTTCTTGCGATCGAGCTCGGCGTCGTCGTAGAGATCGAGGAGGTAGAGTTTGATGAGGGCCTGCAGGGTACGCGGGACGCCTACGCAGCTGCCCGGCACGTTTGGCCTGGAAGACGTGGAGGACGTTGGCTGCGGGAACGCGCACTCGGGTGCCATGTCCGGTCAAAAGTGTCTTGTCGCCAGGGTGCTGCTTCCAGAACCAATAGGCCTGGCGCCTGCAGATCTGGTTGAGCTCGATGCCGTTGCGAATGACGTGGCCGTTAGGGATCTCGAGCTGGTAGGTCGGATCCAGCATCTCCGCTTCGAGGAGCTGCAGCTGGAACGGGACAGGCAGACGCTCGGAGGGCCGCCGCGGCCGGATCCGGAGGAACATTTCACCGGTTTCGAAGAGTGCCAGGGCGATCAGGTGTTGCAGGCCGTAAAAATTGGTTCGTCCGTCTGCGTCGCATTCTTCGACCCAATGCCTCCAGAGGTATGGAGGCCTTCGCGTTGGTCTGGGACCTCGAGCATCGAGGAGGGCTTGCAGGACGACTGTACGACTTTGCCCTTTCTAGACAACCAGGGCAGCTGTACCGGAAAAACTACCGCCGGGCCAATGCGGACCAATCACAAATACCGGCGGCACCTCTGCTGTATGTGCCCTCGCACCCAGGGCGGTCGTTCGATCAAGACCTAGAAGCCGCCGGCATTGCGAAACGCACGGGCAATGGCAAGCTCGACTTTCACGCCGCCCGCACAGCCTACCTCAATTTGGTCTTTGAGGATCGCGACATAACGCTCACAGACGCGCAAAAACTGGCCCGTCATTCGACCGCGAAGATGACCCTGGAAGTGTATGGTCGTGCGCGCGATGAGCGCCTGTCCGCGGTGGTAGAACGCATGGCGCAAAGAATAAAACCGGAAAAAAAGTGTGCAATATATGTGCAACAGCGCGCGACAGGCACAGAAACAGAAATCGCAACCTTCTATAAAACAGAAGGTTGCGATTCAATAGACATGGCTCCGGCGGTAGGACTCGAACCTACGACCAAGTGGTTAACAGCCACCCGCTCTGCCAGCTGAGCTACGCCGGAATTACCGAATTACCTGCAAAATAACGCGAAAAAAATTAGCCGGCCGCCCACTTTCTGTCAAGGCAGCGGCCAGCTCTCTTACTCCCCGTAATACTCCTTGAGCGAGTCGCTGCGCGCCGGATGGCGCAGCTTCTGCAATGCTTTTTCCTTGATCTGGCGCACTCGCTCCCGCGTGCGTCCCACGTAAGCTCCGATTTCCTCCAGGGTCATCGGTTCGTGGCCGGCAAGACCGTAATACATCTTCAGGACTCGGGCTTCGCCATCGGTTAGGGCATGCATCGACCGTGTGATTTCGTCTTTTAGTTCGTCTTCCGAAAGCACGTCGTCGCTGGATTCGATGGTGTCGTCGGGAATGAGATCCCCGAAACACCGATCTGGTTCGCTATCGTCGCAGGGGGTCTCCAATGACACGGGCCGCTGTGCCAGACGCAACAGAAGATCCATGTCCTCGACCTGGGTATTGAGCTCGTCGGCAATCTCATCTACCTCGGGTGGGCGCCCCAACCGCTGCTCGAGCTTGTTGAGACATTTGTTGACGCGGGTCAGCTCGCCGATCCGGTTCAATGGCAAGCGTACGATGCGCGACTGCTCGGCGAGCGCCTGCAGGATGGATTGCCGAATCCACCACACCGCGTAGGAAATGAACTTGAAACCCTTGCTGCCGTCGAAGCGCTTGGCAGCAATGATGAGACCGAGGTTTCCCTCGTTGATGAGATCCGACAGCGGCAAGCCGAGATTCTGGTACTGCTTTGCCACACTCACGACAAACCGCAGGTTTGCCTTTACGAGATCTGACAATGCTTCTTCGCTGCCCTTCTTGATTTTCTTGGCAACCTTGATCTCGTCTGCCGCGGATAACCCCACAGAACTTTCGATTTCATGAAAGTACTGATCGACCAGCGTGTCTGTTTGCAACGCGGTCATATACGCACTAACCTCCTATTACGAATTCCACAGCACACAGATCCCCGGGGAGAGACCTTGACGTACTATGAAACTTCATGCAACTGTGAAGGGAGTTTCCTACTACAAAGGGAGTTGCTTAGGGAGGGGAAATCGTTGGGATTCAGTCAAATATAAGTAGCAACATATTTTAGACAACGCTTTTCTTGCATTTTTTTCAGATTTTTTTTGAGGTGTTTTGCGACCCGAAAAACACAAGAGGCACGTCTGCTTTTCAATTCCGTGTTCCGGGGGCAATGGGCATGTCCTATTTCCGCGTTACATCATTGTTGCCTATTTGAACGCGCCCGCTGACGTCGAACTGCCCCTGCTTCCCGGCGCGCACCTTCCAATTCCGGTTGGATTCTACTAACGACTTCACCACCACGCTCCCCCGCTCCACACTAACGCGAGTGGTAGCATCTAAAACAACTCTCGTCGCAAACCGTGAACCCTTGTCTCCGGAGATCTCGACGACCGGCGTCTGCAGAACGAAATCATCCCGCAAAACCTCCACGCGCACCAAACCCAGGCGGAGATAAAGTGGACCTGGCTTGTCCTCGCGATCATCTCCTTGGTGAATTTCGGTTTCGGCATCAGTCCTTACCGTAGCGCCAGGAAGCTTGACCACGGCGCCCGCACTCCCGGTCTTCAATGAATCGCCGGGCGCCAGCGTGCGCGATCGCTTCTGTTTGTCACTCCGACTCGTGCGACTCGGTGGCGTCTCTGCTTTCTTCTTCGAGACAATGCCGCCGGACCTCCTTTTTTCGGCCGGCGCTTCTTTCGATGCCTGCTCCGCTGAGGGCAGCATGTCGACAACGACCCACACAACGACCGATATGACGGCCAAGGCCGCCGCCCATATCAGTTTCTTCCCGCCTCGACGAGTCGCTTTCGGCGGGCGCCTCTTCTTAGGTTTTTCTTCGTCCGCATCTTTTTGCGTTGATGGACCCCGCACTCGGCGTTCCGCAGAGCCGAAATAGGTATCGATGCGACCTGCATCGTACTGCCGGCGCACCTGGTCGAGTATGCTCCTCTGCGCCACCACCACCTCTTCCTCCTCGGCACGTTCCAGGTCGTCGCTCACAATGGCTCGACGCCGCGCCGACAAATTCTGCAGAAGTCGCGTTGAAAGCTCTTCATCCGCCCCGAGAAGCGCCTGCACGAGCGTGGGATTGTCCACATGCATCATCAGTGTCTGAATCTCGGCGTCCTTCAACAAACGCAGATCTTCGAAAGGATACATGTGGAGTTGAATGACGTGTGCCGCCTTGGGGTCCGCGGCGACAACGACGGCGATGGCGCGCTTCAGCTCTTCTTCGGAGGGGGCGGCAGCTCGGTCTCGGGAACCAACTGCCGGCCTCAAGTCCGTCGGTAACCTGTTCTGCAGATCGCGTAGGGATTCGCCATCCAGTACCGCTCCGATGACGTTCAATGCGTCGGTAAGCTCGGACATCTCACGCCATTCGGGATAGGATCAGTTTAGCTCTGCCTGCAGATCAGTTGCGCAGCGGTTTGCCGGTATTCAACATGTGTTGGATCCGCTGGCGGGTGCCCTCGTTGCCACACAGTTTCAGGAACTCCTCACGCTCTAGATCGAGGAGGTCCTGCTCTTCCATCTGGCCGGCGCGGGTCTCGCCACCACACAGCACACGGCTCACGCTGCGACCCACGGTTCTGTCATAGGCGGTTATCTGTTCCGCACGTTCCTGCTCCTCAAGCCAATTCTCTAGCCGCTCTATGCCGCTCGCACCCGCCACTCGAATCCTTGACGGCGCCGGCGGG
This sequence comes from Candidatus Latescibacterota bacterium, assembly GCA_965217095.1. Taxonomy (GTDB): domain Bacteria; phylum Latescibacterota; class UBA2968; order UBA8231; family UBA8231; genus CAYNZV01. Next base: position 1,064,229 of record OZ244235.1, on the reverse strand, counting down.
AGGTACTCGACGGTTGCCCTTTCGCGGGCCCAGGCAATCGCGGCCGATAAAATATCTTCACGCATGGTTATGCGGTCTTCCTCTCCCAGCAGCCCCCGCTGTCGAGCTTCGTAGGCATTGTCGGTGAACTGCCCCTGAAAGATGATCTTGAATCCCGGTTCGATATCTTCGCCGAACCTTCGCACCATCTCCATACAGCCCCCTCCACCTGGTATCAAACCGACTCGCGTCTCCACCAACCCCATACGAAGCTCGGCGGCGGCCAGACGCACGTCTGCTCCCAGGCAGAATTCGCAACCACCTCCCAACGCCAACCCGCGGGCGGCAGCAACCACGGGAAACGGCGCCCGTTGCAGTCCTCGAATCGAGTTCTGGAAGTCGCACAAGTACCGTTCCAGGGCGTTCCAGTCACCGGCTTCACTCATGCTGCCGATGAGCTTCAGATCAGCACCGACCGAGAACAATTCCCCGGCACCGCACACGACGAGCGCCTTGAATCCGTTCCCGCTCGCTGCTTCATACGCTATCGCCAGCCCCTCTGGTCCAATGGCATTCATCTTGCCGCGGAATTGCAATACACCCAGCCCATCGCTCAGGTCCATAAGACAGGCGCCGGCATTCTCAGCCACTACCTGCGCACTCGCCAGCAGCGATGGATTCGCCCCGATGGGAACTAGCGAAGCGCCCGTGGTCTCGAGCGCTTGCCGGTCGACACCAGCTCCCGCGTAGAACTTTCCACCGGTCACCCGCTGTGCGGACCTCAACAACGACGGCACTTCCCGCCCTTCCACAACGAGCTCACCAATCAGGTCCCAGAGCTCGAACGGTCCAGCCTCCCAATTAAAACCCCACTTCATGGCGCGATCGATCTGCGAAACATCGACCGCCATCTCTTTGGCGTGGGCCGCCGCGTATTCGAGAACACCGGTCATGTGCTCACGTACGAAGAGACTCAAGCTGTCGCCATCTCTTGTATCTACCCACAAGAGGCGCAGCCGATCTCCCAAATCTCGCGTTTGGAGCGCTTCCTCGAGACCCGAGAATTCAGGGGTTTGAAGATCCCGATACTCCAAGGTCTTGAGTTCTATCGCCTGGATCTTGGAGTCGACTTTGCGATAGAATCCACCGCCGGATTTGACACCTAGGAGACCGGCGTCCAGCATCTTCTGCAGGTCAGCGGAAGGCAGGAACCGATCTCGCATTACATCGTGCGGCAAGTTTTCGTACGCGGTTTGCGCCACATGGGCCAGGGTATCTAGCCCGATGATATCACACAGACGCAGGGTGGCGCTCTTGGGGCGGCCCAAAAGGGGACCGGTCAACCCATCGACCTGCTCGACGCTGAGATCGGCCTCCTCCATCCCGTGGAGCAGATCCATGATCGCGAAGATCCCCAACCTGTTGGCGATGAAGTTCGGCGTGTCGCGAGCGAAGACGACCTGTTTGCCAAGGACGTCGGTGAGGAACGCAGCCATTCGGACTGCGAGACCGTCCCGCGTTTCTCTGCCCGGAACAACCTCCACCAACCTCATCTGACGCGGGGGATTGAAGAAATGGGTGCCCAGGAATCGGGCGGCGAATTCCTGCGATCGCCCCTCGACGAGACCGCGTATGCATAGTCCCGAAGTGTTGGTGCTGACGATCGCCTTGGAAGCGACGGCCGCTTCTATCCGCTCCAGCAGGGCGCGTTTGGGTTCGAGCTGTTCAACGATCGCCTCGATTACCCAATCGACCGTGCTCAGGGATTCCAGGTTGTCGAGCCCCAAGGGTGTGACATGATCGGCAAGTTGGGGGACGTAGAACGCAGGGGGACGCGCACTTAGGGTACGTTCCAGAGCCTCCTTCGCCCGCCCCGCCGGATCGTCGTCCAGAGCCAGATCCAGCAGATCCACCTCCAGGCCGGCATTGGCGAGGGTAGCCGCGATCTGCGCTCCCATGACGCCGGCCCCGACAACGGCGACGCGGTTGATCTGCAGCTCACCCGGCATCTAGTCCCTGCCGACGATAGGCGCGTTGATATAGAGGAGTCCGGTGAGTTCCAGCAGATTCTCTTCGTTGCGCGACTGATCGAGAGCGCTAGCCAATCCGGTGACGCGATCGAAGGCATCGAGCTTGAAGATCTGCAGAATCCACAGCGGCGAATATCCCTCATCACCCGGAAGCCGCGTGGCGACATTATGGGTGTCCCCGGTCGCCGTATCTTTGGCGAACCCGTCATCTACATCCCGATCGTTGTCGAAGAACCCCCACATCTGCGGCGTATTCAACACCTCCCCGTTGAAGTCCACGAGACCGGTGCTGTTGAGCCCCTCGAAGAGGAAGTACTTCACGACCTGATCCCGGTACCAGCCGTCCATTGGAGCCCTCGACGCGCCGGCATCGAACCGGTTGCCAGCTATGGAGCCGGCAGGCACCATCACGCAGTTGAGCACATCGTTGGTGGCGGTAGTCTCCAACTCCGCCGCGGCGAGCGCTTCCAAGGAGGTGATAGCGTTCGGCTTGTAGTCGGCGTCGATGACCCTGGCTTCGTGAATCTGCCAGAAATCATTGTGTCCCTCGTCTCCCGGAACGAGATCGAAGATCGGCAACTGTCCGGCGACCGAATCTCCTCTGCGGTCGGTCAGCACATAAATCGGCGCCGGCGTCGGTGTGCGCACATCGAAATGATAGAACTCTACGCGCTCGCCATTGGGGCCTATGCCACCCAGCAAAAACCGGGCGTCGTCCAGGTTGATCGCTTCGTTGGCTGCCGGAAGTCCGGGATGGTTGGAGCGCCGGAAGAAAGTGCCTGCGGAATCGCTGAAGCGGTCGATTTCCGCGATGGAGATATACTCCGGAAAATGGGCCACGACCTGGAGTGCTCCCGCGGTCACCGAAAGGGTTATGTGGGCAACCAGATCCTCGCGAATGTCGCGGGTGAGATCCCGGCGAAATAACACCTGCATGGGGGTATCCATTTAACCGGAGTGCGTCGCGACCCCCATCAGTGTTCGGCCGCCGACCGCCACGGCCGGTTTGCCCCTGGGCGTTCCAGGCTCGTGGGATGCCCTCGCCGTTTGGGCGGCTCGGGGGGCAGCTTCCTCGGCCGTCGGCTGGCAATGAGATCCTGGAAACGCATCGGCTCGTGGGCCACGGCCAGCTCGAGCACGCGATAAAACACCATGCCGCGGCTGCGGGAGCGGCGGCGATTGAAGCGGAACACGAACTCGTTGAGGTAGTGGCTCATGTGGGTACTGTCGGCGGCCCCTTGATGCGTTCCCAGCAGCCACCGCTTGGCCAGTGAGACAACGCGGTGCACGGCGGGCAACAGCTTGTTGGGATCATCGCCCCGAGCGCGGGCCGCGCCCTGGCTGCGCCGATCGTGCTCGTAGCCGAGCTGAGCCAGTCCCTGATAAGCGGGCCACCCGTCGGTGATGATCGTCGAGCCCGGCTCGACGTGATCCATCACGAACGCGTGCAAGGTCTCGGCAGAGGCATCGGCCAGTGGCGACATGCGGCACCGCCCCAATCCTCTCGGCTCATGAACCTCAACTGCGATACCGGTCAGCACCTTCTTGCCCCTAGCGCGGCCACCGGCCAGCCCAGGCTCGGCGCCGCCGATGTAGGTCTCGTCCACCTGTACCGTCCCGCTCAGCAGATCCCGACCGGGACGTACCAACACCGACCGCAGGCGGTGCAGCATGGCCCAGGCAGTCTGGTAGGAGCTGATCTCCAGTACTCGCTTCAAGCTCAACGCCGAGATCCCGTCTTTACCGGTGGCGAACAGCCAGCAGGCGGTGTACCATATCGTCAAGGGTGTCCGCGTCCGATCGAAGATCGTACCGGCCGTCACCGAACTGCGTGTCGAACACGCCGGACACATGAAGCGGCCATCGCCCAAGCGCCAACCGCCTTCGTGGCCGCAACTCGGACAGACGAAGCCGTCGGGCCACCGCAGCCATTCGAGGTAGTCCAGGCAGTCCGCATCGGTTCGAAACCAGGCTTGAAACTCGCCAACCGAGCCCGGGTAGTGCTTGCCAGCGCGAGGATACGCCATGCACTGAACATATGGTAACTCCGGTTAAATGGATTCCCCCAACACCTGCTTATCCGGATCCAAAGCCGAAATCGTGATGGCCACGTCGGTTCCGGTGGGTATGTCCTCGATGCGTTCCTGGAGGACATCGTTCTCAACCGCAAACGAGAAATGGAGGGTATCTCCAGACACCGCGATCGCCACCGCCAAGGTGTCCACCTCGGGCGGCAATTGCGAGGTCAGCTCCAGCGCCCCGACGACGCGCTCCAGAACGAGATCGACAGTCAAAGGTGATGTCTCGGTGACGTCGACGGTATCCGCCGCCGAGAAGGTGCGGATGGAATTCGCATCGAAGGCGTCGACCCGAAATATCCGTCCGGTTCCGATTGGGACATCCCGTACGAGCGCTCGCGCCTCGTCACCGACGAGGTTCATAGTACCTTCGAGGGGGCGAGTTATGTCCGGGCCGCTGACTTCGAAGCGTATCGCCTCAAGACCGGAGCTGTTGCCGGCAAACCCTCCGGCGGGCAGATTGGCGACGAGCTGAATTCCTTCTTCGTCACCCTCGCCGCCTGCCTCTGGATCGGCCGGATTGTCTCGTTTGTTTTCGCCGCATCCGCAATACCACATAACCGCCAGCGCGAATACGAAAAATCTCATGCCAGGCTCCTCGCAGGGAGATTGCGGTGAGATGGGGCTCGATCAGCGACCGAGTACAACGGCGCTTTCAAAAAGGGAGAGTTGATTCGGATTGAACGTCACGGGCTCGGGGGGGAGAGTGCCCTCGTGGTGCAGTGCCAGCCAACCATCGATTTCGCTGCGCCGGAACCGCACCATCTTTCCGACCCGGTAGTGGGGCAGCTCACCGGCGTGTGCGAGACGCCGAACCGTAGACACGGAACACCTCAAATAGGTAGCGGCGTCTCGCGCGTTCATGAGTCCGTCTCTAGCCATCAAATAGTGACACTGCGTTCCAGAGTAAAGAAATTGTTGTCGGTTTCCTGGATTGTAGTACTAATATGGTACTGTATCTGTCTGTTGGGAAAGATGCCGGCGATCACGCTTACCGCTTCCTGGAGGCAGTGCAAAGCGACGTTTTCGACGCTGGGATTCTCTCCTGGCAACACCACGACCCCCTCTGGCTCGAAGAGATCGGCCTTTCGAAAGGTCTGGTCTTTCTCGGAAATTAGCATCTTGTGGTCCAGCGCTCGAAAGATCCCCTTCAACGCGGCGAAATCGACTCCCATGTCGAGCTTGGGATCTCGGGGAAACTGCTCGGCCTTGACGGTGAAAGTGCCCCTCCAGGTGTGACCGTGTACGAACGCGCACTTGCCGTCGTATCCCAGCTGACGATGCGCTGCGTGGAACTTTCCTCGGGCTTCGATCTCTTCCATCGAGAACCTACAGCAAAACTCGCGGCAATCTGATGCGTTTTTCGATTCGAGACCTGCAAAACCAAGCAAACACGGAAAAGATCGCCGCGGTTACGATCACGTAGTAGAGAACCTTGGCCGCAACTTGCACGAAGGCACCCGTAGATGCAGTCGTCAGTATGATAATCAACACGAAAGCGCCCATGATCACGGCCGTTGCCGCCCTCAAGAACCGCTGGCAATACCCCAGCTGTTTCGCGGCGCGTTCAGAATCTTCGTCGGTCAATACCGGGTCGGCCTTGTGAGTCAATGTGTGATCACCGTCGTATCAGACGCTGAGCGCGGCGAGGTTTCGGTGAGCCAGCTCGCGCGCCTTGCGGTCCGCTTCGGCCACGGTTTCGATGCTGTCGGCCGCATGATTAACCCAACTATCAAGAACCCGCCGATTGGTTTCGCCAATGTCTGCAAAGCCGGCTCTTCCAGCCAGAAACTCAGCCACCGCGACCTCGTTGGCAGCGTTTAGTGCCGCCGGCGCCGTTCCCCCCTCCCGTCCAGCGGCGTAACAGAGATCCAAACAGGGGAAATTTTCCCGATCAGGCGCCGCAAAGTGCAGCGCACCCAGCTCCAGCAGATTTAGCGAAGCCCGCGGAGTTCTGCGTCTGGATGGATGGGTAAGGGCGTATTGTATGGGAAGGAACATATCCGTTTTGCCCAGATGGGCAAGAATCGCGCCGTCCTGGAATTCGACCATTGAGTGAACCGTCGACTCGCGGTGCACGACAACGTCGACCTGTTCGATACTCAGATCGAACAACCAGCTGGCTTCGATCACTTCGAACCCTTTGTTCATCAGGGTCGCCGAGTCGACGGTGATCTTCGGGCCCATGGTCCAGGTCGGGTGATTCAGCGCCTGTTCGAGCGTTATGCTACCCATCTCCGCTGCCGTCCAGCCGAAGAAGGGCCCGCCCGACGCCGTGAGAATGACGCGGCTTATCTCTTCCTTGCGCTGCCCTTGTAAACATTGCCATATGGCGTTCGGCTCGCTGTCCAGAGGCAACAGCGCACCGCCATGGTTGTCCGCCGCCGACATAATCAGTTCGCCAGCCATGACGATCGGTTCCTTGTTGGCCATGGCCACTACCTTGCCCGCCCGCAGAGCGGCCATGGTCGGTTCGAGACCGACGCGACCGACGAGGGCGTTGACGACCAGTTCCACTGCCGGATCAGCAGCCAACGACACGAGTCCTTCCGGACCGGAAACCACCTCAACTCCGGGCAAGGCAGCTCTAGCCGCACTCTCCTCCTGAGCCGTCCCCACACAGACAAGCTCGGCTCCACACTCTGCCGCACGTGCGGCCAATTTTTCCGTGCGCCGGCCGGCGCTCAAGCCGACGACTCGGAACTCCCCTTCCAGTGCCGAGAGGACCCTGAACGTGGTGTCGCCGATCGATCCGGTACACCCGAGAATGGCAATCTTTTTCATTCGAAAGGTTAGCTGGGGAGAGATCTAGAAAGCTAAACTCGTTCAGCGCAACAACAGTGCGTCCATCTGCAGCCGGAGTCCGTCGCGATCGCGCACTACGGGTGTCCACTTGGCGGACTGATCGAGCGCGTCCTCGGGGCAGGCTTCCACACACAATCCGCAGAGGATACAGCGCCCCGCATCGAGTTCAAAACGGCCTGGTATCTTCTCCCGATCGTCCCACGGGGCCGGCGCTGCCTCGATATCGATGCAGTCTGCGGGGCACGCCGCGGTACAAAGGAAACAGGCGACACATTTGACGCGTCCCTCGTCGTCCTTTGTCAATCTTGGGATACCCAACCGACCTGCCTGGACAGATGGTTGTACACCCACACGGCGGAGGAGATTGTCGAGGGTGCGCTTCAAGGCGAGGGAGAACGGTCCCAGGTAGAATCGATCGGACCATCCTTTTTCGAGGCGAAGTTCCTTCATCTGGCGGGAACCGCACTCTTCGGCCGGCGCGGACGGGAGCGCCGGCTTGAATTCTGACTCTTGCGGCTGCGACCGCGGCCGCTGTAGCGCACCGCCCTGGTCTCCCGTACGACCATCACCTTCACTTCGCCGGCAAAGGTCACCTCGTTCTTGACCCGCTCGGCGATCTCGAACGCCAGCATCTCCGCGTCGTCATCGCCGATCCTGTCGCCGCGAACCATCACTCGAATCTCGCGGCCGGCGTTGATGGCGTAAACGTCACGCACGCCTTCGAACGAGTTGGCAATCTCTTCCAGCTGCATGATGCGTTGGGCGTATCCTTCCAAATCCTCTCGACGGCCTCCGGGCCGGGTGGAGGACACGGTATCGGCCGCGCGCACCAGAAAGCAGATGGAAGACTGGCGTTCGTGGTGCTCGTGGTGCTCGGCGATGACCTCACGCACCACGGCGTGCTCGTTGAAGCGCTCGCCCAGGTCGACTCCCAGCTCGATGTGCGAACCCTCCATCTCGCGGCTCAAGGTTTTGCCGATATCGTGGAGCAGGCCGGCACGCATCGCGAGCTTGACATCAAGCTTGAGCTCGGCGGCCATCACCGCTGCCAATTTTGCCACCTCCAACGAATGTTGGAGCAGATTCTGGCCATAGGTCGTTCGGTATTTCATCATGCCGACGTAGTGGGGCAACTCGGGGTGAAACTCGGACGCCTTGATCTCTTCCAGCGCGAGCTTGCCTTCCTTGGCGATGTCTTCTTCGAGTTTTTTCTGGCAGTCGGCAACGACCTGCTCGATGTGACCGGGCGTAAATCCGCCATCGCTGATCAGCCGTTTCATGGCCACCACGCCCACCTGCCGTTTGGCGGGATCGAAGGCAGACAACAGGACCGTGTCAGGAGTGTCGTCGACCACGACCTTGACGCCGGTAGCGGTTTCGAACGCCCTCACATTGCGTCCTTCTTTGCCGATGATGCGACTTTTTATCGCTTCGTTCGGCAAGGCTACGGATGCGGTCGACAGCTGGACTGTCTCGTCGACGGCGCATCGTTGAATGGCCTGGGCGATGATCTTTTTGGCTTCGCGATCGGCCTCTTCGTTGGCCCGCGTCCGTTCGCTGCGAATCATAGCCGCGGAACGCGCCCTAACCTCTCCGGAAACATGTTCTATGAGCTGCTCCTTCGCCTCGTCAGAGGTTAGGTTGCTAACCAGCTCCAGACGCTCTCGGTACTCGTCGATCGACTGCTTGAGCTCCTCTTCCTTTTGATTTACGGCGCGTTCCCTGTTGGCAAACCGGCTTTCGCGATTGTTTAGTCGGGATGACTCCTTTTGCAGTTCGTCCCGATCGTTGTGAACCTGCCGATCCTTTTGGGACAGATCCTTATCCCGCCGGTTGAGGCTGTTCAAGCGGTCGTCCAGCTCCGATTCCTGTTGCGTCTTGAGCTTGTACCAATTGTCCTTTTCCTGCAGGAGGTCGAGTCGTTCGGTACGTTCCTCCTCCGCCAGATCGCGCTCAATGCGCTGCTGAATCTCCTCTTCCAGGTGGGATATGTTGTTCCGCCTCAACAGATAGGTAACTAGAATACCGAGACCGATTCCTACCGCGAGGACACAAAGGCCAGCGATGCCAAGGGCCAAATTGCTGTATTCCATTGTAACAGCCTCTCAAAAATACTTGCGTGTCCGTTGGGGGGAGAGGCGATTCACGTCGCCTGCTTGGTGCGGGGAACTCCTTACATTATACGGTAGCCATAGCGCAGAATATGGGCAACCGGGACTAGCGGTCCGCGATGCCGGCGGCCCCGATTGCAGCTTCGAGCATCTCGGCGCGTTGGGCGCTATCCCGCCAGCGTCGTTGAGCCGACTCGCTCAGCGTATCGATCGGATCGAAAAACAGAAACTGTTTCCCGGGACGGACGGCCGGGCTGGTGTAAACCGCGATACCGTGCTCGCGATCGTAATGCTCGAAAGAGTAGACGTCTCGTTTGCCGCCGCCCCCCATGGTATCCAACACGAAAGTAGGGGTGTTGAAACCGGCGGTTGCGCCCCGCACTCCCTTTTCGAGATCCAATGCGGTTTGCAGTGTCGTACGGAGGTCTTCGACCCCCTTAACCATGTCGTGAACAAACACGTAATACGGCTGCACGTTGATGAACGACAAGCGCCTTATGAGAAGCTGCATGGCAACCGCCGAATCGTTCACGCCACGCTGTAGAACGGACTGATTGCGCACGGTGATCCCGCGTTGCGCAAGCCTGCGCGTGCCGGCCCGCGTTGTAGCAGTGATTTCGGCAGGGTGATTGAAGTGGGTGTGTAGCGCGACCTCCTTGCCGAGCCGCCGTCCCCGCTCCGCCACCCGCGTCAGTGCGTCGACCCACGGATCGTCGGTGATCAACTTTTGCGGCAAGATAGCAGGAGCTTTGGTCGCAAACCGCATGCGGCGAATGTTCTCCATATCCAGGAGACGGTTGCCGATGAGTTCGATCTGTTCGGCACGGAGGTTGGCGACATCACCGCCGCTTATTACCACGTCCTCGATCTCCTGGCGACTCTCCAGATAACGAAACACCTGCTCCCAGCGCTCCACCTGGGCGCCAAAATGGACCTTATCGACCTTTTCGGTGTCGAGGCCCACCGAATACGAGCGAGTACAGAAGCGGCAGTAGACCGGGCAGGTATCCAACGCCAGGAAGAGGACCCGGTCTCGGTAGCGGTGGGTCAATCCCGGTACCGGCGAATCTTCCTGCTCGTGCAGTGCGTCGAAATCGAGCTCCGGATGATCTGGCAGCGCACTACTTGCCAACGGCAAAAACTGGCGACGCAGCGGATCTCCATACGGATCCGCCCAGTCGATTAGGCTGACGATGTAGGGAGACAGTCTGATGCTCATGGTGGAACGATTCTGACCCTCTTCCATGTCATCGAAAAACGCGTCGGGCACCAGGGCACCGAGAACGGCACGCAACTTTTCGGCGCTGGTGATAGCGTTCCGACTCTGGAAGCGATGGTCGTTGAACTCAGTCGACGACAAGTCGCGGTAAGCCGGGACCAGGCGCCAGAACTCGTCGCCGCGGAGATCCTTGTGGCGCGAATCGTAGGACTCGGTCGGAATGACGCTGCCGAGCTGTTCGGATATCAGTTCGGAAGACATGTTTGTTGGCCCGTCGACGAAAATAGAACGAGGGGCGAAAGCTATCGGCTTGCCCCCCTCGACCCGTTGTTCGAATTCGGTGCTATTTAAGTGACTCGAGACAGCCTTTGATCGCCTCAAAATCGGGGATCACCTTGGCATCCTCCGATACGGAGACAAAACGCACAACCCCCTCCTTGTCTACTACAAATGCGGACCGCTTGGCGACACCGCGAAAACCAAGCAGGTCTTCGTACTGCGACCCGTACGCGTCCGAAACCTCTTTGTTGAAGTCGCTGAGCAGTGGGATTGTAATGCCTTCCTTCTCGGCCCAGGCCTGCAAGCTAAACGGGCTGTCAACGCTGATACCGAGGACCTCCGCATCAAGCCCTTTGTAGTCGTCGATACCCGCGGAGACGCCGCAGAGCTCTTCAGTGCACACACTGGTAAATGCTAGCGGAAAAAAAAGGACTACGACATTCTTACCGCGCATCGAACTCAGCGAAACCTCTTCCAAATCGGCATTCTTCAGCGTGAAATCCGGTGCCCGATCACCCACCGCAACGGCCATGGTCTTCTCCTTGTTATTTCGCCGCCGCAAAACGACGGGCAACCTCGTCCCAGTTGACCACGTTCCACCAGGCGGCGATGTAATCGGGGCGTCGGTTTTGATAGTTCAGATAATAGGCGTGCTCCCACACGTCGAGGCCGAGGATCGGCGTGCCATCTCCAGACATCAACGGATTGTCCTGGTTGGGGGTGCTCATCACGCTTAGCTTGCCACCATTGGCCACAAGCCAAGCCCATCCACTGCCGAAACGGGTCGTACCCGCAGTAGCGAAGCTCTCTTTGAGCTTGTCCAGCCCACCGAGGTCGCTTTCGATCGCCCCGGCCAGATCGCCCGAGGGTGCGCCGCCGGAACCACTCATGACAGTCCAGAAGAGGGAGTGGTTGGCGTGCCCTCCCCCGTTGTTGCGCACCGCCGTGCGGATCGATTCCGGAACGGCGTCGAGGTCGGTAACCAAATCCTCGACATTCTTCGAAGCCAGATCGCCATGACCGTCTAACGCCGCATTGACGTTGGTTATATAGGTATTGTGGTGCTTGCCATGGTGGATTTCCATGGTGCGCGCGTCAATGTGAGGCTCCAGCGCATCGTGAGCATAGGGCAGGTTGGGCAGTGAGTAAGCCATGGTCGTTCCTTTCGGGATATTGGTTTAGTTAGGACGAGCTTTCTCTCCGTTTCGCTTCGTAATTGCTAATGGCCGCGCTGAGGGCGTCGGCGGCAAGCACAGAACAGTGTTGTTTCATCGGCGGCAATCCACCCAGAGCCGAAGCAACATCCTCCTTATCCAGCTCCCTGGCGCGTTCGACATCGACTCCGGTCAGGAGCTCGGTCAGGACCGAACCGGCGGCGATTGCCGGAGCGCACCCATATGCTTTGAAGGTCGCCTGGACCACGGTTTCCGACGCAATACTGAGATACAACTGCATTACGTCTCCGCAGGCTGCATTCTCGACGATGCCCACCGCATCCGCGTCGCGAATTTCGCCGACATTCCGTGGATTCTCGTAATGATCCAACACGATGTCGGGATTAGGTGCCAAAAAAGGTCTGTCTGGATGATCAGAAATCTTGTCGGAGATGTGAAGATTGAGAAGAATATACTCGTGCAGAACCCCGCTGTCAACCCGGAGAAGAATAACGCTAACTCATTCTGTGGCAGATATATATGTCACTGTTCTGACTACGCCTTCAGGTCGATAATGCCGGTCGTACCTTCTCCGCAATCACGCCAGAAACTTCGCGCCATCTGTACGAGATCCCACATTATAGTGTCCTGAGCGACCTGATCCACCAAGCTGTCCAGCGCTTCCACCTTGTTTTTATCGATCAAACCCAATCCGGACATCATCGTCAAATGGTGAATCATGCCGGTCTGCAGCACCGCCCTGTTCATATCTGCCAGGGGCATGCTGCTTCTGCGCTCGAACTCTGTAATCAGCGACTCGTAAAGCTCGGCTAGATCGCGTGAGACCGTAGTCTCGATTTTAAACACCTTATCCATGACGTTAAGCAGTAACCTGCGGAGCCATGGTATTGACGTCAAGCAACGCTGCCTGGGGTTCCCGACGAAGATCGGTCTGAACCGATTGGCGAATACAGATGTGGCGAATACAGATGTGGCGAACAAAGTGGCTGAAATACAACAGGTTACCCCCACGCCTTGTAGGCATACGTCTTGAAAGCGAGGCAGGCGCTCCATATTCTATATATTGACGTCATTAACACTGTTTTGACATTTCGCGAGGCAGCCCGTTGACCCATCCGGTCGTTCTCATTGGCCTGGCCGTTTACCTGGTTATCATGATCGGCGTGGGTTTGTACGCCGGCCGGCGAGTGTCCGGTACCGTCGATTTCATTGTTGCGGGAAAGCGGTTGTCGCTGTTGTTGTGCACCTCGACCCTGGCCGCCACCTGGTTTGGGGGAGGCATCTGTATCGGTGCCGCGAGCGCCGCTTACAAGGGTGGTTTCCTCGGCGTAATCGCAGACCCTTTTGGCGCCGCCCTTTGCCTGTTTCTGGCCGGCCTCTTCTATGTTCGCGTCCTGAGGCGAATGGGCTTGATGACGGTAGCTTCCTTCTTCACCACTCGTTTCAACCGACAAGCCGGTCTGCTGGCCAGCTGCTGTACCATCCCCGCCTACGTAGGGTGGGTCGCCTCACTCATGGTCGCCTTTGGACGCATCCTGCAATCTCTCACAGGCCTGGATCCGACGACCGGCATCGCCATTGCCGCCCTGGTTGTTCTCGTATACACCTACGCGGGCGGCATGTGGGCGGTCACCTTGACCGACTTCGTGCAGTTGGTCGTGCTCATTGCCGGCATGGTGATCATAACCCCGCTGCTCCTGGTGGATATGGGGGGATGGAGCAGCATTGCCGCCCAAATCCCAGCGGAGCGATTCAATCTCTACCCGCATGACGGCAGCGGCAAAGAGTGGTTCGAATACGCCCGCAACTGGCTCGTGATCGGGCTCGGCAATTTGGCGGGCCAGGACCTGATCCAACGCAGCCTCTCCAGCCGTGACGAGAAGGTGGCATATCGCAGCTCCTACCTGGCCGGACTGCTGTACGTGACCGTTGGACTCCTGCCGGTATTGCTCGGCATGGCGGGCGCGGTGGTCCTTCCCCAATTGGGAGATCCGGACCTGGTGATGATGCAGCTAGCTTTGAAATATCTGCCCGATGTGGCGTTGACCCTGTTCATGGGGGCTCTGGTTTCGGCGTTGTTGAGCAGTGCCGACAGCGCCCTGCTGGCACCGGCAAGCGTCGTGGGCTGGGACCTGCTTAGGTTCTTCCGGCCGGACGCCACCGAAATCACCTCGCTGAGAGTCACGCGGATCTCGGTCCTGGCGTTTGGCGGAGCAGCCCTGGTCCTTGCCCTTCACAAGGCCTCCGTGTACGATTTGATGGTGGACTCCTGGTCGATTTTGCTGGCGTCTCTGTTTGTACCGTTGACAGCAGGCATCTGGTGGCCTCGCAGCAACGGGCCGGGAGCGGTCGCGGCAGTGGTAGTCGGACTGGTGGCCTGGCAACTTTTCGGCATCTGGATGCCGGAACTGCCAAGCGACCTTATGGCGGTGCCGGTCGCGGCCGCCGCCTTGATCGTAGTGAGTCTGCTGACTGGTCACGACGTGCCCCCCAAACCTCTAGCGGACGCGGAAGGCAGAGCGCTCGAGTACCGCGACCGGCTGGGATGGTCCAGCGCCTCCTGACGACGAGAAGAACTTTCTTCATATTCACTGGTTTGATGAACGGATTCCCATACAGAAAGGAGCGTTAGTCGGTATGTTCCGTAGCACGTCTCTGGCTGTTTTAGCCGTATCACTATTTACGTTCGCCGGTTGCAGCTTGGAGCCGGACCCTACTATTAAGACGAGCGATGGCGCGGAGATGGTCCTAATCCCCGAGGGCGAGTTCGTCATGGGCGGAGAGTTGGATGATCTTAAAGGACAGCCGCGAGGGTATCTCAATTACGAAGCGGAAAGACCGCGGCATCGGGTCAAAGTCAGCGCCTTTTACATGGACAAGTTCGAGGTTACGAATCGGCAGTACGGGCACTTCCGAAAGTATGTCGAGAAGAAAGGATCGAGCGCGGTCGATCACCCGCAGCAGCCAACAGCCGTGGGTCACCATCAACAGTACCTGGACGACACCCTCGATGACCCCGATCAACCGGCAGTGGGCCTCAATTGGTTCGATGCCTATGCCTATTGCGGCTGGGCCGGCAAACGCCTGCCAACGGAGGCAGAATGGGAGTATGCCGCGCGCGGTCCCGGCACAGACTATCGGAAATACCCTTGGGGCAACTCAGATCCAAATGCAGAAGGTATATGGTGGGCTAACTACAGTCCCAAGGCGGGAGCGGCTGCCGATAGGCACCGGTTCAGCGCCCCCGTGGGATCGTATCCCGATGGGGTCAGTCCGTTCGGGGTCCAGGATATGGCGGGAAATGCAGAGGAGTGGGTCAACGACTGGTGGTCGATCAACTATTACCGCTTCACCGAAGATGCGCAGGACCCCCAAGGCCCCCCCTCCGGCCGCAAGAACAACAAGGTGATCAAGGGCGGGTCCTTCGGCTCCAACAAGTACCACATCCGCATAGCCATCCGGTTATACGGTGCGCCGGAAATCAAAACCCAGTATCAGGGGATGCGCTGCGCTAAGAGTCTTTAAGCCTGCGGACCGCAGCTTCGAGAAGACACAGTGGATCTCACTCACACCATTCAACACAGAGGACTCGAATCATGAAGATGCACATCGCTGGCTCGTGGGTTGATCGCGACAAGAAGATCGACGTACTGAATCCGTTCGACGGCACGGTCGTGGACACGGTGCCCGCAGCCGACCCCTCGGACGTGGATGTAGCGATCGGAGCCGCTGTCCTCGGCGCCGAAGTAATGGCCGGGATTCCCGCGTTCGAGCGTTACCAGATCTTGCACCGCGCCGCCGACCTGATGCAGGAACGCATCGATGACCTCGGCCGGACCATAACCATGGAAGAGGGCAAGACCCTGACGGAGGGGTTGGGCGAAGCAGCCCGCGCTGTCGAGACGATGACGCTCGCGGCGGAAGAAGCCAAGCGCCTTACCGGCGAAACCTTACCCTTGGACGCATCGTCGAACGGGGTTGGAAAATTCGGTTTCACCCTGCGGGTTCCCTGCGGGGTAGTGGTGGCAATTACCCCGTTCAACTTTCCCTTGAATCTGGTCTGTCACAAGGTCGGTCCCGGGCTGGCCGCAGGTAACGCAGTTATTGTAAAACCAGCCACGGACACCCCGCTCTCAGCCCTCAAGCTGACCGAAATCTTGTTGGAAGCCGGCGTGCCTCCAGCGGCACTGCAGTGCATCACGGGCTCGGGTGCGGTGATCGGCGACGCCATCGCCGCTGACCCGCGCGTGCGCAAGATCAGCTTCACCGGCAGCCGCGACGTCGGCGAACACATTTGCCAGACGGCCGGCCTGAAAAAGGTTACGATGGAGCTCGGCTCCAACGCACCGCTGATCGTGATGTCCGATGCCGACCTCGACAAGGTGACCGACGCCACGGCTACCACGGGGTTTGCAAACGCCGGTCAGGTCTGCATATCCGCGCAGAGGGTAATGGTCAATCAGAATGTCTACGGCGACTTCATCGACGCCCTGATACCGAAAGTGGACGCGTTAACTACGGGAAATCCGCTGGAAGAAGGCGTCACCATGGGTCCGATGATCCGCGAGACCGACGCAGTCAGGGTTAGCGATTGGATCCAGGAGGCCGTCGGCAGCGGTGCTAGAGTCGTTACCGGAGGGGACCGGACAGGCACCCTGCACGCTCCCACCGTGATCGCCGACGTGGACCCGAAGATGCAGATTTCCTGCAACGAGGTGTTTGGACCGGCGGTTGCCGTTAGCCGTTTCGACTCGATCGAAGAAGCGATCGGCAATGCGAACGATACGAACTACGGCCTAAGCGCTGCCATATTTACGGAGAATATCGGTTGGGCGATGCAATTTGCCCAACGTGTGAATTCGGGAAACATCCACATAAACTGGGGAACCATGTGGCGGGCGGATTTCATGCCGTACGGCGGCCTGAAGGAGAGTGGCATGGGCAAGGAGGGTCCGAAATACGCCGTAGAAGAGATGACCGAAACGAAGATGGTGGTGATTCACTGATCAGATCAGGAACGGGGTAGTCCGGATGCCGTTACCGCGCTGCGCTGGCGCAGAAGGGCCGCTCCCAGCTGGCAGGTGATGGGACCTGGCTTTCCGGATCCGACAACGTGTTCGTCCAGCTGCACCACGCCCAGGGTATCGATGCTGGTGCCGACAATGAACACCTCCTGGGCATGTATGTAGTCGTCGAGATAGGTGTCCTCCTCGCTGACGCTGAACCCTAACTCCCCTGCGAGATCTAGAATCAACTCCCGCGTGATGCCGGGCAGGATCGAGGGGCCCAGCGCCGTTGTCCGCACCATGCCATCACAGACACAGAACGAGGATGTCGCAGCCCCCTCGACGACCCGCTGATCAGCGTCGATCAACAGGGCCTCCAACGCCCCATCTACACTTGCTTGCTGCCGCGCCAACACGTTGGGCAGCAGTGCTATGGACTTGATATCGCAGCGTCCCCAGCGCAGGTTGGGTACCGTCACGCACTTCACGCCTTCCGTGATCCATTTTTTTGGCAACGGCTCAAGCGGTGAGGTGGTGATGACGACCGTTGGTTTGGTCGAGGGTGCGGGAAACTCGTGCCGCCGCGGCGCAACTCCGCGGGTGATCTGGATGTAGATCAGGGTGTCGGCCGAGCTACTTCTGCGAATCGCCTGGTCGACGATCTCTCCGATTCCGTATTCCTCTACATCCAGCCCGATCTGTAGCTCGTCGAGGCTATGCTGGAGACGGCGCAAGTGCTGCTCCAGCGCAAACGGCTTCGCGTCGTAGCTGGCCACGACCTCGTAGACGCCGTCGGCGAAGAGGAACCCCCGATCCTCGATGGACACGACCGCTTTACCAGGGTCCACGAAATCACCGTTGACGTAAGCTACGTCGGCCATCTCAGATCTCCTGCCTCCGCATTCGGCGGCCATCAGTTTGCGTTGGGGAAATCACCTGCTCCATCGAAGGTCTCGGAGTGGAAGATCTTTTTCTGTACCTGCAGGTACTCGCTGGGAGACATGGCAGGCCGTTCCTCGGCTCTGATGTCTTCAGCGCTCTCACCTCCGTCCCCAAGCAGATCGATCGCCATCATCGCCAGGGTTTTCGCTGGAGCGATATATCCCGAATCAAAGTCGCCGATGTGCCATTGGGGGCTGTGGTTTCCGCCCCTGGCGCCGGTCATGTACGGGTGCAGAACGGGCATGATCTGACTCAAGTCGCCGGCATCGGTGGAACCTCCGCTGTGCGGGTAGTCGCGGTATTCCGCCGGACCGAAGAGGGCGGAGGCATTCTCCTTGAAAATCGCCGCCAGACCCTGGTTCGAAAGCAGAGGCAACGATCCGGGAATCGTTTCGATCTCAACTGTGCATCCAAGCGCCATGGCGGCTCCCCGTAGAGCCCGGTCAACCCTGGCCGAGGCACTCATTACCGCTTCGTGGGACTTGGCGCGCACGTAGGTTTCCATTCTTACGTCCGCGGGCACGATGTTTACGAGATCCCCTCCCTTGGTGATGATCGGATGGACTCGCACGCAGTCTTCATCGCGGAAGGTTTCCCGCTGGGCATGAATGGCGTTCAGAGCCAGCGTCGCGGCATTGAGTGCATTTACCCCTAGTTCGGGACGTGCACCGGCATGAGCGGCGGTGCCGACGAAACGGATATTCTTGGCTAGGAATCCGTTGTTGGATTCGGCAATGCCCATGGAACCCTCCGCCTGGTCGGGGCTGCTGCTGTGGATCATCACCGCCATGTCCACATCGTCGAAATGCCCGAGTTGCACCAATTCGGGTTTGCCCTGGATGAACGAGGTCTTCCCCTCTTTCACCAGCCCCAAGCGGTAATCGATTTCCACGTACTCCTCGGCAGGGACCGCAAAGAAAACCACATTGCCGCTCAGATGTTCGGCGGCGTTGGAACGCACCAGACCCATCGCTGCGCCCAGCATCCCCGCGATCTGGGCGTTGTGGCCGCAGGCATGGGCGGCACCGGTAGCACTGTCAGCTCGGGGATGGTCAGGCACGACCAGCGCATCTAGCTCACCCATGATAGCGACTGTAGGTCCCGGCCCTTTGCCGCGTAAAACCGCTTTCACGCCTGTAATCGCCAACCCGTCATCCCAAGGGAGATCCATCTCTCCAAACAGCTCCGCTACCCGTTGCGCCGTCCTCACCTCCTTGAACCCGAGCTCCGGGTGGTCCATAATATCTTCGCCCAGTCCGGAGATTGAATCTGCATCCTGATCAATCTGCTCACATACCTTGCGTTTCAGTTCTTCTTTGGTTGGCATTGGAATGTCCGCGGTTACGGGTGGTTAAGCCTTAGTCGTCCTCGAAGAGATCGTCACGGGTTTGTCCGGTTTCGGCGTCGAATCTCTTCTTTTTCTCATCCTTCTGCAGTCTCTCCTGCTCCATTTTGCGCAGATCGAAATCTCTTATGACATCCTGCAGGATCCGGAAGTAATTGCTGAACAACTGCCGATTCTGGTGCAGCGGTTGAATGGTACGTCTGACCAACCTTACCTTCAATCTCTGCTTCGGCAGCTTGGGGCGCAGGAGATCGAGTTCGCTCTCGATCTGGGTCAATTGGAGCCTCAGTGGTCCCCTTTGAGACAAAAAGGAATAAAATGCGTAGAGCGATATCATCACCGAGACGATGAAGAATACGATGAAGATCAGCTCGCCGATGCTGTGTATGGCCAGGTCGATGACCATGATTGTCAGCTTTCCAGCGTCCGACGAACGACAGCTATCAGATCATCGGGCTCAAACGGTTTTTGCAACACGTGATCGACCCCGGGCAAAGCGGCTTTCTCGGGGGCAAATCCGCTGACGACAACCACCTTGACCTCGTTGTCGAAGCTGCGAATCTCTTCCAGAACCTCCGCCCCCGACATCTGCGGCATAGACAGATCTAGCACGATCAGACCGATTTCCCTCCCTAGCTGTTTGAGGATCTGGATCCCATCTTCTCCGTTTTCAGCCGTGACGACGTCGAAATCGTGATATTCCAGATACCGTTGCATGGATCTTCTGACGATGTCCTCATCGTCGATGACAAGAATCACAGCGGGGGTCGTGGATATCTGTTTTCCGGCGCCCATGGAAGGTCAACTCTGGAAGAGAACAGCGAGCTCCGCTGCGATGTCTCCCGCCAACGCGTCCGCCAACACCAGGCTACCTCCGAGGGTTACGAGGGCAATAGCGGAGACGCGAAAGATGCGACTGGTTAGCCTCTTGCCGGCGCGGATCCCTACGACGTACCCGACCAATACGCCGGGCACGCTTGCAAGGCCCATCGACAAAACCGAGGAATCGTAGACACCTGAGGCACGCAGCAAAAACAATACGACCACGTGAAGGACGGCGAAATAGCCGATAAGGTCGGCCCTGAAATTCCGCAGCTCCCACCCCTGATTCAATCCGAGCAATACCACCGGAGGACCCGACATCGCAGTCGCACCCCCCGATACACCGCTCAACATGCCGCCCACGATGCAAAGCGCCTTCTCGCCCGGCAACCGGGGAAACGGTCGCACGACCAGTGCTCCCGCCGCCAGCAAGGTGAACGACCCAATGGCCAGCTGCATAGGCTGCACGCCGAGGCTGGTCAACAGGTAAACCCCGACGGGAACTCCCAAGGCAGAACCCAAGAGCAGGTTGCCGATACGTCTGGCGGACATATCTCTTCTGGCTCCGATCACCAGGAAGGCTGAGAGCGGCACCCATGTCGTCAGCACTAGCGGCACGGCTACGGCCGGCGGAAACATGAGGACCAGGAACGGCGTAGCGATCAAAGCATATCCGAATCCGGTAAGCGAAGAAAAAAAAGCCGCCACAGCGAGGATGCCGTTCAGCGCCACGATAACTTCGGATTCCATGCGTTTTCACTACTCGCCGCGACGTCGTCGCCGTCGCCATCGGCGGGTAACCTTGACAACGGCAATCAGCGCTACCAACGCACCCACCGCCGGCACCGCAGCTATCGACAGCGCGATAGTCCCGCGCAACACCACCGCAAATCCTTCGATGCCCGCCCTGAATCCGTCCAAGACCGTCCGCCAAAACCCCTTTCCCTCGGGCAGGCTGCCCACCGAATAAGGCTCGTGCCATTCCACGGTTACCGTGGACATCTCAATGCGATTTGTCAGGTGCTTCTTGCGGCCCTCCAGACGATCGATTTCCTCCCGCAGGCGCGAGAGTTCCCGCTCCACAGAAAGGACCTCCTCGACCGCCGTGGCTTTCTCGAGGATCTCGCGAAAACGTTTCTCGGTTTTGATCTTGTTGGTAATGCGGGCTTCCAGATCGAAGAACTCTGTCGACACGTCAAGTCCCGACCGACTCTCGCGTTCGACGGTGAGCGCACTGCCTTTTACGTAGTCGACGAACGCGTGCAATTGCTGGCTCGGGATTCTGACGACGAGCCTGCCCGTTTGCACGTTCTCGTGGAGCGTGCGAGAGCTGACACTTTGTAGAGATCCCCCGTAGTTGGAGATCTGTGCCTCTAGGGCGTCCAGCCAGCTGTCGTAGTTGCGAATCTCGAGCGCGAGGCTGGCATTCTCGATAGTGAGGCGCTCGGCAGGTCCAGAATCCTGGAATTGAAGATTCCGGGCATCTCGCACCGCCAGACTCTGAACTCTCTTGCCCAGAGCTTCCTGCTGAACACTGAAACCACCGGCGTCGGAACTGACCGGACTGGCCGGTTCCGCGAGAAACTCGCAACCCGCCCAAACGATCAAATAGAAACAAAAAGACGGCAATGAAATGCGATTTCTCATCTGATCGTTTTGGCTCCAGAGCCTTCGAGATCGGGACACTCGTGCCCTGTTCAACAACTGGCCTTGTAAATTGCGTCGCTGAGGCGCCCGGCCCGCAAGGCGCGCGATCGAGCCATATTAGTGGATATGGCGAGTGAGCGCAACGTAGCGGACCGGGATGCATCGGCGGCGAAATACAAGGATAGGTGTTGAACAGGGCACTAGAGGGACAAACTAAAACACCGTCAGGGGAGGTGCAAACGGGGGCACCTGCCGTAACTATCAGTATTTCAGGAGAATTGCGCAGCGGTGATCGCAGTCACATCGCTGGAAAATTGAGGGGCATACTATTATCTTTGAAACTGCTTGGTCTGCCGCTCCCACTCATGCGCAGAGACACAACCGTGGTTCTCCCTCCAGCGTTACTTCGTACCCGCTCCCTCCGAAACAGCTTATGAGCCAGTCCACACTAAAGATTCTGGTACCGCTGGAACATCCCGACATGGAGGGAGGTCTGGTGCGTTTTGCGGCCGCAATGGCGCAGACCAGGGGTGGGGAAATGCATCTGACGCATATCCTCGAGGACGGGGAATCCAGCGAGACGGCAGAATCCCTGTTGCAGCAAGCCACCGCCGTTGCCACCGATCAGGGT
This sequence comes from Candidatus Latescibacterota bacterium, assembly GCA_965217095.1. GTDB lineage: Bacteria > Latescibacterota > UBA2968 > UBA8231 > UBA8231 > CAYNZV01. The sequence goes on along the minus strand of OZ244235.1, from coordinate 1,042,160 downwards.
GCCACTGCGATTCCGCACATCGTTCGCGGACCGAACGTTACCAAGGGCATTCAGGAGGCGGTGACACAGTGGGACTGCAACATGATGATCATGGGCTGGTATCGGAGCGTCGACAAGCTCAGCGTCTTGGCCGCTCAGAACAGAGACCTGGCCAAGGAGGTCCGCCTGGACACCTTGATCCTGAAGGAGCGTGATCTCGGCAAGGCCAAGCGAATTCTCGTTCCCAGTGGAGGCGGAAGCCATGCACTCACTGGAGTACAAATCGGCTACGAGCTCGCCCAGCTGTGGGATTCCGAGTTGGAGGTCTTGCGCATCGCACGGGATCGCCGCTGCAATCCCGATGATCCGATTCTGCAGCGGTATTGCGAACAGTTGCGCGAGGAATCCAACCTTCAATTGAGCCTGCTCAACATCGATACCCCGACGACCATATTGCCGGCATCGGACGTCGTTTCGACTGTCGTCGAGCGCGCCAGCTCCGACGACCTCGTTATTCTTGGAGCATCCAACGAATGGCGGCAAGACGAATATCTCGCCGGTTCGATACCGGACGAAATCACCAACAAGGCATCCTGTTCGGTTCTCATGGTGCGATCGACCCTGCCGAATCGACCCTCCCTCACCGATATCTTCTGGGTCAACACTATCCGGCTCGATCTGCGCTCAAAAAGCAAGTGGGAAGCGGTCGAAACCTTGGTAGATGCTCTGGTGGACGAAAAGCAGGTCCCCGCATCGCAGCAGCAGATGGTGCTCGAGACCGCCATGGCCAGGGAAAGAGAGACTTCGACCGCTATCGGCCATGAGATTGCCGTACCCCATGCGCGCATCCCGAATCTTCCGGGCGTTATCGGCTGCCTCGGGATCTGTCCGGAGGGCATCGATTTCGAGGGTCCCTATGCCGAACCAGTCCGCTTCGTATTTCTCCTTTTGACGCCGCAGCAGAATTACCGCAGCTACATTCCGGTGTTGGCCCAGATTGCAACACTCATGAGACCGGATGAGACCCGCCAAGAATTCTTGCGATGTCAGACGCCCACCGAGGTGACCGCTTTGATTCGCCGGCAAGACGCTGCCGCTCATTGAACCTGCTGTCTACCTAGTGTGCTGTCGCAGAGATAAGTTGACAAAATTCGGCCGTCGAGGTGCGCGGTTCGCAAGGCGGCTGAGCGAGCCGTACTGGTGGAGTACGGCGAGCGAAGTCAACGCGGCGAACCGCGAGGGATCGGCGGCAGTATGTTGACAGATTTCTGCGACAGCACACCAGACAGTCACCACTTTCCACCACGCTTATAGCTCAACAACCCGGATCCACAACGCACAGATAAACTCGTGCGTAGGCGTCCATTTATGAATTCCGACAAAAAATCCGCTAAAGAGATTGGGATCGGGGCCGATTATTGTGACGTAATACTACATTCCATCAATCGCACTATTCCGGACCTGGCGCATGCCGCGAAATCGTTCGACCCCCCTGCTCGGCCGTGCTCTGAAGAGCCTTTTTTTTCCGCTGCCTTCAAGCGGGAAACCCGAGTCCAAGAAAAGGGACCTAAAAGACAGTGCTGCTACCCCTGAAATAGAGCCGCCCAAGGATCCGCAATGTCACGAGCTGGCTCAGCTGCTCAATTCGGCCGCAGACAAAGTGCGCGTGGATACCTGCCACCTGCCAGAGGCTGCAGACAAAGACTACCTGTTCGCCGATCTCGAGTTCGAGACATGTACCCTGACCGTTGCCTTCTCGAGGGATCTGGTGGAGGCGTTTCTCGCCGGATTCAGCTTCCTCGAGGACTTCGAACAAGAGGATCTCTTCGCTCTTTTGGAGAGTCACAATCTTTCTTGCTGGGACTTCGAGCCGATCGAGAAAGCGGTCAACGCGCTGATCGAATCGGGCCAGAAAACCTGTTGGCGCGAGATCGCAATGGGGTCTTCACCGGAACCGATCCGCGGCCAGAAGCCCAGGACCGAATTCGCCGCGGAAGAGGCTTCTGCCGAATTGGAGCCTTACTTTGGACTCCTGGCCGATGCGAAAGCAACGGAGTATCCGGATGGCATGCGTGCTTGTTGGGTGGAACCGGGACAGCCGTTGGCTGCTCTCGAACCGCCATCCGAGGGCACGCCGGGGCAGGATGTATTCGGTTACGAGATCGCACCTCCTGTCGACGAGGAGAGCTCATTTGTCGCCGGCTCCGGAGTCGAGGCCTCCCCCCCGACGGTACTGAATTCCGGGCGCTCGAATACGGCTACGTCTATCTCCTGGAAGGCTCGATCGGAATCCGCGATCCGCTCTGTATTGATAGCGACGGTGCCTCGTGTCACTTCGAGCATGTTCCCGCAGCATTGGGCGGTCCGGACGCGGCGTGCATCGAAGGTCTGCTCGAGCGCAAGGGGGTTTGTCGAGGAATCGACCGCGAGGCGATCGAGAAATTGGCCGCGCTCGCAGGGGATGGTACCGCCAAACCTCACCGATTTCTCCTTGCCGCGGGCCGAACACCGCGGCACGGGCGCAGCGGCAAGATCGGTTTCTGGGTCGCAAGAGATAGAGCCACCACCAAGATCAATAAGAATGGCACGATCGACTGCAAGGAAACCTACACGGTGCTGAAGGTTCAAAAGGGCGCAAAACTCGCGCGCCTTCATCCGGCCGTCGACGGTCGACCTGGCTTTACCATTTTCGGCGACGACATCGATGCGCTGGGAGCAGAATCGGCAACGTTGAAACCCGGCCCCAACGTCGAGATTGAAGAGGAGCCGGATGGTAAACAGCTCTTCAGGTCTGCCATAGATGGCCGGGCAGCCTTTTCCGGAGATACGGTATCGGTCTTGGAAACCTTGGAGATCGCCGGTGATGTCAACAGTGAAACGGGCAACGTCGACTTTCGCGGGGATGTGTTCGTCTCGGGATCGCTGTTGTCCGGCTTTAGTGTGGTGGCAAGTGGGTCGGTGCATCTAAACGGAATCGTCGAAGCCGGATCGAGCATTTTGGCGGGAAGAGATGTCGTGGCTGCGGGCGGTATCATTGGGAAAGAAACCGGTGTAGTCGCGGAAGGATCCATCTTCACCCGCTTCATACAGCAAGCGGATGTCCGCTGTGCTGGCGACCTGGAGGTGGGCTGCTACATCCAGAATGCGCGGGTTTCTAGCGGCGGTTTGGTCACCGTGATCCGCACCAGTCGAAACCGGTCTGGGACGATCAGCGGCGGCCGTGTAGTTGGCGCGCGCGGGATTCGGGCGACTTCCAACAGATTGGCATGCGCGGCACTCAATGGACGACGTCTAACTTTGACACGATCCAACTTTGCAGGCTCACCTAGTGGCACGAAGACGGAGATCATCGCTGGTGTAGACCCCAGAATTCAGGAGAATCTGAATCTGTGCCAACAGAAACTCGGCGCCTGCGAGGAAGATCTAGACCGCTTACACCGGTTGCTGGGCACGGAAACGATAACCATTCCCAAATTGAAGCTACTGCTGCGGCGCACCAGCCAACAGAAACGATCGCAGGTCTCTGAATACATTCGCCAGTGGCAACGCACCCGTCGCATTGCCCACACCGTCAAAACCAGGCGGGAGAAGCTAAGCCGCGAGCTGGCGCAGTCGGCAATGGAGGCGATGGTGCAGATTAGCCAAACGATCTATCCCGGGGTTCATCTCCAGGTGGGCGAGCGCAGCACGGACGTGAAGGTTGAGATCAACGCCACGACCTTGACGCAAGAGAACTTGCCCGACGACGGTCAGCTGCGCGCGGCTTGAGGCCAGCCCCCAAACGCCGATTTCAACGGTCCTTCACCTTGGGGGCTCGCGCGCTCCGGCCCCAGGTGTACCCGGTGTTTTTCCACCTGAAACGGCCGAGAACACCTAACATCCCGACATACACCGTATAGAGCGGTAGAATCACCGCCCACCACGGAAAGAAGCGGCGCAGATCTTGGCGCCTGAATTGTTCTGCTGCGCGCGTGAAGAGCACCGCTTCGGCCAAAGTCTTCAGCAGAAAGATCCCTACGGCCCACCGCCAGTTCACGACATCGATCCCTACCAACAGCGGCAAAGCAACCACGGCGCAACTCAGGGCGAAGCTGTTGAGCAGATATATGAAAAAGGTGGGATTCAACATCAGCTGATAAGGCGCGTTTGATGCCCACCGCGCCCGCTTGCTGGAGAACGACTTCCAGGTCGATACGGCCGGATGTATCACCGCCGCCGCCGCATCGTTGAATACCGCACGCCACTTGGTGTGGCGGCGAATTAAATGAAGTAGCAATACATCGTCGCCGGACACCCGGTGTTTGACGCGTTCGTATCCTCCGACCTCCTCGAATGCGCTCTTGCGGAACGCAAGACTCTGACCGCTTGCCCCCAGCGCTCTTCCATGCCCCGCACTTCCTGCAGCGCTGCCCATCAAACATAGAAAATCCACCGCTTCCCACCCCTGCAACCACCCCAGATCCGAACCCACTCCCGCGGTCTCGCTGTACCCGATCACCATACCCACATCCTCGACAAAGCAGGATACCAAATCGGCCACCCACGATTCCGGTACCAGACAGTGGGCGTCTGTCGTCAGCACGATGCTCCCGCTGCACGCACGGATGCCGATCTCAAGGGCTTGTTTTTTCGAACCGCCAGCGTCGGCGCGCAGGAATCTGATCTGCTGATACCGGACGCACAGGTCTGTGACGATCCGGGCGGTGGCATCGGTGGACCCATCGTCGATCAGGACGATCTCGAATTTGGAGCTGGGATAGGACTGATTGAGAAGTGTGGCAACGCAGGATTCAAGCTGCGCCGCTTCATCCCGCGCTGTAATCACAACCGATACGAACGGCTCCTCGGTTGTGGTGGAGATCTGCCGGCCAATCCCGCTGGCGAACCACAAGACCCCGGCGACGTAAATGGAGGCAAGAAAAGCGAGTATATAGGGTACGGCCGCTGATAGCTGGTCCACGGAAGGCTCCATCGCGAGCCTTTATCAGCCGCGCATTTCCTTGATTAAGGAAAACATACCGGTGTACCCCTCGGAGCAGTTATTGCACATGGGGACCTTCGTGCGATCGCGCAGAATGGTGCGGCGAAAGTCCATGTAGGCGCGACCGCGCCAAGTCTCGTCGAAGGACCCGTCGCCGAAGGCGCGACCCAGATCGACCGATCCGTTCTTGTCGAAACAACAAGGGGCAACCTTGCCGTTCCAATTGACCATCGAGCTGTACCAAAGGACCTTGCAGCCCCACTTAGGCTGTCCCTTCACGGCCAATCCTTCGTGTGAGACGTTCTCGTACCGGTTGAACTCCTCCGTTTCTGGAAGAAACTCGGACGCATCCTCGTCGGTGTAGACTTGTGCCGTTTTGATCAGGAATTTGTCGACACCCAGATCGCGGGCGATACGTTCGGCCTCCTCCAGATCGCATTCGTTGTGTTTGAAGACGATGAACTGCAGGTTGATCAGCGGAGTCCGCTTCCCAAGCCTTGCCTTTTCCCGCACCAGCAAACGCACACAATCGAACACCTTCTCGATCTCGCCCCCTACACGATACTGCTGATAGGTTTCCTGATCGACGCCGTCCAGTGACACGATAATCTCATCGAGTCCCGATGCTATGACGTCCCTCGCCTGCTCCGCAGTGCGCACGAAATGACCGTTGGTGCTGGTCAACGTGGGGATGCGCTTTGCGTGCGCGTATTCCACCATCTGGGTGAAACATCGATTGAGAAATGGCTCGCCCTGATTCCACAACATGAGCAGCACGAGATCCCCTCCGACGCGATCGATCAACGATTTGAAATCATCCAGATTCATCTTGCCCCTGGCGCGGGTCATGTCGCCGTTTCCCGATGGGCAAAGAGGGCATTTGAGATTGCAGTAGTTGGTCGGCTCTACCATCAAAACGAACGGCTTTCCCCAAACCACCGGATTGCGCGTCGCCCAGGACAACCCCATGGAGGCCATGACCTTGGAGAAGTTCCAGGCTCGTTTCCAGGAAAAGGCGTAGCCGTATTGGCGCAGATAACCGCGGATCGAGGAGGGCGAAAAGAGAAATGCCATTAAACCTCTGCAAGCTTTTGAAGTTCGGTAGGTGGTTTCCAGCTGTACCGCCCCGCCCAACCGAGCAGGGTGAAGACTAGAATGTATGGAATGTACAACAGTTCCATCAACGGCAGGTGAAACAGGAGGCGACGTTCGGCTCGCGCCGCAAACTGCCAGAGAAGTGTGATATGAGCTAAGGTTCGGACGCACCAGACCGCTGCGGCGGTTGAATCACCGTAGGACGCCCACTGTATCATGCCGATGGCTAGACAGAGGTGAAACAGGTAGATCACTGATCCCAGCGCCTTGGCCCCGCCGCGGTAATGCCCGGCCTTGCCTGCATGCCGCAGCTTCTGGTGAAGAATTTCACTCCACTTACTGGACGGCAAAACATTCGAGACGGCGGCCGCTGCGGAGTGGTTGAAGCGCATCCGCCAGTCGCTACAACGGCCAACTAGCCTGGCAAAATAGACATCATCCCCACCGATTAGATGCCCGATTTTCGCGAAGCCGCCAAGTTCGTCATACACCTCGCGGCGATAGGCCAGATTGCGTCCGGTTGCCGACAGCGCCACACCCATCCCCAGGCTTCCGGCGCCCAGCGCGCCCACTGCAAGGTTGTCGAGCGCCAAGAGCTTGTGCCTAAGCAGGTGCGGTCGCGGAAAGTAGGCATAGCCGGCTACCAATCCGACCCCCGGCTCAAACTGGGCCACCGTACTACTCACCCAGGTAGGAGGCGGCTGACAATCGGCATCGGTGAAAAGCAGCAGGCTCCCGGAACTCTGCTCGATGCCCGCCGCCAGGGCGCTTTTCTTAGGGCAGCTAAACCGTTGCTCTGCGGGTGCTTCCACCAGCTGGAGGTGAGGACTTTCCTCTGCCGCGGCGGAAACCAGCGCCGCGGTGCGGTCCTCGGATCGATCATTGACAACAATCACTTCGAGTTCACCTGAGTACTCCTGCCGCCGCAGCGCGTCCAGGCAGCCCTGGATATGTGCTTCCTCGTTTCGAGCTGCCACCAGAACGCTGACCGGAGGTGTCTCCGGCGCACTTCCGGCGAATTTTCGCGAAAGCCCCCATCTCAACCAAAAAACGGCCCCTACGTAAAAGGCCGCCGTGGCCAGCAATGCGATCTGAAACGTGCTCGCGGGCAATGGTCAGAGAAGGTTGTACCGCAGGTCGACGGCAAGGTGTTGCTGCCGCCCATCGCCGTATCCGGTGCGCTGCGTCAGGGTGATGTTCGGGTCCCACCGAGGCGGCAACGGCACGTTGGTGCCCCACTCGAGATGATAGCTCAACGTCGCGTCGAGTTGGGGCAAGAGGCGTAGCTCGATCACGGCTCCCAGGGTCGTCCACTTGCTCAAGGTGCCGTTCAGGAAGCTCTTGGTTTGGCGCTCGTCACCAGGACGCCACCCATAGTGTAGATCACCGCCGACATTGAGTATCTGGCCATCGGGGAGCACCTCATTGTCCCCGTGCCGCGTACGGCTGACCTCGAGTTGGAGGGTAAGATCCCGCGCGAAGTGGCGTGCGGCCCTCATGGACCAGCGGTCGCTGTTCGGCCCCAACGAATGCCCGAGGGGGGCATCGAAGTGGCGAAAGGTGTTGATGGGAAATTTGTGGGTGAAGATCCAGGGTTCAATGCGAGCGTATTCCGCTCGCAGTTCAGCGTCGCGCAAACCAAACGGATCGACCCAGAGAAGTCCGGATTGAAACGAAAACTTGTTGGCGAAATCGTTCGAGAAAAGACGCAGCTTCTTGAGATCATCCGCGAGATAGGCGAAATAGAGCCGAACCCCTCGTCCCGGATGGATATCCAGATCCAACCCCATCATGAGGTTGTCTTTGTCGCCGAGATAACTTTGCGCCGCCCAATAGAACATGATTGGGTTCAAGTAGCTCAGCTCGGGTCCGCGATCTCCGTAAACCACCAACTCCTGGAAGCCCAGGTCGATCCAGGGGGTCAACGCTACTTCCATCCGGTGTGCGGCAAGGTACTTCTCCCGATCCAGGCTCCGGGTGATGTTGTTCACCACATAGGTTGCACTGCTGTCGCTCGCCCCGGAACAAAGGGGCGAATCGGGCCGCTCCGGGCAGGGACGCAGAAATCCCGCGATACTAACCACCTTGAAAGCGCCCCACCGCGTGCTCAGACGCACCATATCGAAAGAGGGGGCGTTATTCGTAAGACCCAGGTTGTCGACGCCCGCAGGTCCCCAGCTGGCGACATCCTTGCCGATTTGCACATCGAACAGCCGCGTTCCGAAGGCGACGTATGCCGTACCTTCGTGGTAGTCCACCCGGTTTCCCTTGAGCTGCGGCACCTCCAGTCGCGGTTCGAACACGTCGTCGCGTTGGTGATAGCGGCGGCTGCCTTCTTCGCGCGCCTGCTCGAAGCTGAGGCGGAAGCCGAGGATGTCGTCGACATGTCCGCGAACGATTCCCCCGAGGCGATTGCGATAGATGCGTTCCGTCGACCCCCTTCCCCTACCGCCGAGAACATCGCTCTGAGATCGCGCCAGAAGGTCTGCCTCGATGCTGCCTCGCTCATGGCGATAGACGGCTAAGGACTCTCCCCGTCGCATTCTGCTGCGCGGGCCGCCGTTCCGCTGCGGATTCGAAGCGATGCCTTTCTGCGGAAACTCGCGCCTCAGCAACTTCAGATGGGCGGACTCCACTGAGCTCAGCACAAGTCCCGAATCGACCGCCGCAGAAACCTTCCAGACGGCCTCGATCACCTGTCCTGTAGTCAGCGGTTTGATGCCGTCGCCCAACCCAAACAGTACCCCTTTAGCTTCGAATCGTTCAAGAAAACGGTAACACCAATGCTCTGGGGGAACGGTGATCAGGGGATGAATGGGCACCCTTTGCGCGGCCCCGTGCGAAGCCGCAATCAAACAAAAAAGGGCCGCGTACAGCGTGATTGACAGTGCTCTCAAGGCAATGTATTATTGGAAGTTACGACGTTTTATCTAATTTTAAGAAGGTACTGCATCATGCACATTCGCGAAATCGAAACCATCGTCGCTAGAGAGATTCTGGATTCCCGCGGCAATCCCACCGTAGAGGTAGACGTGAAGCTCCAGGGGGGCGCATTGGGACGTGCCGCTGTGCCATCGGGAGCCTCCACCGGTGAGCACGAAGCGATCGAACTCCGCGACGGGGATGAGAACAGGTATCAAGGCAAGGGAACCCTGAATGCGGTTGCCAACGTCCGAGAGATTATAACCCCCGCCCTTGTGGGCATGGACGCTACCGACCAAAACCTTGTAGATCACAAACTGCTCGAACTGGACGGGACGCGCAATAAGGAGAAGCTGGGTGCCAACGCGCTGCTGGGCGTCTCCCTGGCCTGTGCCAAGGCGGGTGCGGCGGCTTGCGAGCTGCCGCTTTTTCAATATCTAGGTGGTGCTGACGCCCGCCAACTACCCGTACCGATGATGAACATACTCAACGGAGGTGCCCACTCCGACAACAATGTCGACCTGCAGGAGTTCATGATCATGCCGGTGGGAGCGACTACCTTCAGCGACGCCCTACGTATGGGCACCGAGACCTTTCACCACCTCAAGGCGGTCCTCAAGAAGAAGGGGCTCAATACAGCGGTTGGCGACGAGGGTGGTTTCGCCCCCAACCTCGGCTCCAACGAGGAAGCTCTGGACGCCATACTGGAAGCGATTGAAGGCGCCGGGTATCGACCAGGTGAGGACATTCTTCTAGCCCTGGATGCCGCTTCCAGCGAACTGTTCGAGAACGGCACCTACCGCTTCCACTGGTCGGGTGGAGCATCCCTGTCCTCTGCTGAGATGGTAAAGTTTTACCGTGATTTGGTGCGCTCGTATCCAATTGTGTCGATAGAAGACGGGTTGAACGAAAACGACTGGGAAGGATGGGAGGCGCTGACCGCTGAACTGGGAAGTGACGTGCAGCTCGTCGGCGACGATCTCTTTGTCACCAGTACCGAGCGGTTGCGGCGAGGAATCGATTCAGGCATCGCCAACTCGATTCTGATTAAAGTCAATCAGATCGGCACTTTAAGCGAAACCCTGGACGCCATCGACACCGCCAAGAGAGCAAATTATACCGCGGTAATATCTCACCGCTCCGGCGAAACCGAGGACACCACCATCGCCGATCTGGCCGTGGCTACCAACGCGGGACAGATAAAAACGGGATCGGCCTCCAGAACGGACCGAATCGCCAAGTACAACCAGCTCTTGCGTATCGAGGAGGTTTTGGGTTCGTCTGCCGTCTATCCGCAACGCGACGCCTTCTACAATCTTGATCGGGAGAGCGATTGAACGGGTGACACGCTGCCGGCGCGGTTGAAGAAGTCGCGTTCCTTCAACAGTTCGCTGCAGATAACCAAGAGCCCTTGAGCAGCTATCACCGCGGCAACTATCGACACCCCCACGCGATCGGGCAGCAGGTACCCCAGCACCAATGCCGCCGCGAGAGCCAGGTCGCTCGACCCGAAGTAGGTTTCGGCACTGATGTGCAAGCTGCGCAAGGTTGACATAGCCGGCAGATGGCGAGCGACAACCACCGCCCCCATTGCTGCAAGGGGTCGAATCGCAGCGATGGCGAGGAACACGTACAATGTGATCGACCATTCAAACCCTTGGGTCGGCAAACCCCCGAGGAAAAAACCCGCCCCGAAGTAGATACCCGCGCTCATGGGTGCCTCACCTGCCGCTACTGCGGGCAAAATGTCGCGCCTGCGGAGGGTCGTGTTTATGATCCAAACGGCTGACACCAAACCTATCCCGATCGGCTCGAGACCACAGACGGCAGCGATACCGCCGCCAAACATCAAACAAAGAATCAGCAGAAAAACCACGGACCGCTTGTGACACTCCCTCGTCAGCAGGTCGGTTCCAAGCCCTATAAGACTCCCTAGTATGAGAGTCACGATCAGCTCCATTCCCCCGCCCTCGATCATCAGAACGCGGCCGGCCGGAGCAAAGGGGGCCCGAATTACGATATCGCCCCCTCGCATCAGGACGGCACCGATGGCAAACATGGCCGCTGCCAGAGCTGAGGCTATCATGGGTTTGTACTCTCCCGCGATGCCGATGTGCTGCAACTTGGCAGATCGAGCGAGGTTCTTGGTGCCGAAACCGACGACGGCGCAAAGCGTCAAAACAACGGGAATGGTGAATTCAACCGCGTCGACCGCCCCGGCCTGGATAGCTGTGTAGGCCGTTGCTATTACCAAGAAAACACACAGCAGAAACTGGGTTGTTTCCAGGATCAACGCCGAGCCGGTGGTATGCCTGAAAGCCCTCCGATCCAGACTACACCCGACGCTGAACGCCAGCCATGCCCCAATAAGCTGCGCCGCCATCTCCATGGATTCCGAGATCTCCTGGCGCACCTCGAGGGGAAAGGCGAGGGCCGCAACGAATCCCGCCACGGCAAAGTGACTGCGACCGCGCAGCAATGCCTTCACGGCTTTCCACTCGGTCAGATGGAGACGTACCGCCCGCATGGCAGCGTAGATCGCACCGACCACGATCATGCCGAGACCGAAACGAACCAAATGTTCCAAGGAAATCACGAGTACTCTACCGGCGGTAGAAAGTCGGTGTTGGGCAAAGACGCCACTACGCGCCGTCGCCAAACCGTCCGCTGAGACGGCAAACGGTTAGAAAGGCAGGTCGTCGTCTCCACCCATATCGTTGCCCATAGGGGGCTCAGGGGGTGGGGGCGGCACACCTTCACCACCGCCGCCGGAGGTTTCGCCGCGCTGATCGAGCATCTGCATATCGTTGACCACGACTTCGGTGGTGTATCGCTTTTGCCCGCTGCTCTGGTCATCCCAGGATCGTGTCTGGAGCTTCCCCTCGACGTAGATCTTGCTGCCCTTCCGCAGATATTGGCCAGCGATTTCGGCCAGTTTGCGCCAGAGCACTATCCGGTGCCATTCCGTACGCTCCTGGCGTTCCCCGCCCTTATCGGTCCACGATTCCGATGTTGCCAGGCTGAAGTTGACCACCGGCACCCCGCTCGGGGTATATTTCAATTCGGGATCAGCACCGAGATTCCCGATCAGAATTACCTTGTTGACACCACCGCGAGACATGATCGCATCCCTTTCGTCAAATCTTTCGCTCGGAAAACATACCCGGGCCTCGGACCGGGACCATATCTTAACAACTGCCCTTTCCCGAGGTCAAGATTTTCGCTCGGCACCCACAACCGATGCCGACAACATAAAAGTTGAAAATTTTCGGTGTGTTGTATACATTTCACTAGTTATATATTCACTAGTTATCTATTTCGTTTCCGCAGTGATACTTGCATCTAAATGAACGGACTGTAGTCGGTGGCCAAACGCAGCAAGAAAACCTTGATGGATTCCCTGAAGGGAATCGTAGTCAGCGGAAAATCGCCGAGCGGCTCCAAAGCGGGCCGCTCCGCCAAGGCAAAGGCGAAGGCCGACAGCGATGCCAAGCTGCAGCGGCGCGACCTCTTGAGTCCGTTCGTAGTTGCCACCATCGACCTCGACCCCCTGATAAACCCACTGCCCGGCCGCGCCCGACCGATTCCAAACGAGTTGCCTTCCGGGCGGGTCCTGGTCAGCCAGCAACATGGTACGAAGTGTCTATTGCTCGCAGATGTGGAGAAGGTCGGAATCCAGAAGCTGCGGGCAATTTGCGCCCGCAAACTCACCGAGGAAGAGGCCATCTACCTGCCCATGGGGACGCAGATCCTGCGCGACGAGGTTCTCCATCAGGGCAAGCGTTTCACCATCAAACTCCGCAAGGGCACGTTGTTTCTCAGCCCGGGGGGGCATCCGAACGGCTATTTGCTCGAGGCGATGCAGCTGCCGTTGCGCAAAGAGTTCTCGCAGAACCACCAGTTCCTCTCGGTGACCGAACAGATCGCCGAACGCTACCTGCAAAGTCTGGTCGATATACCGGCGAGCTTCGTCGTTGTGAAGGAAGATGTCTTTTTCGACGAATCCGACCAGAGTTCGGGCGTAATCGAAAAGGGCACGCTGGTAATAAGTCGTAGCGGTGCGTTGACCGGACTGCTGCTGGACGACATCAACCTTCCGGTCAAAGGTCCGGTGAACGATCTGGACGAGCTCTTTCAATTGCGCGCTTCCTACATCCGCTTGCCGATCGAGACCCTCATTCAACGCGCCGCTCAGTTGGGCGATAACGTCGAAATCGAGCGCGGCACCTTTCTCTTCAGTCCGCATGGCAAGGTTTATTTCGTCTGGCGCGAGGGACTCAAAGCGTCGGAGCAACAGCTTATCGTTTGGTCCAAGCAGTCTCAGATCAACGAACCGAGCATGTTGGAGGTCTCCCTGATCAAGGGAAACGAGATCGGCGGCCCCGGAGAAGTGATCACTCAGGACGAAATCAACTATCTGCGCGACGTATTTCGGCAGGCGGGCACAACCAACATTCGCAAGCAGTCCTTACTCCTGGATCACAATCTCTTCTACAAGTTCCTCATCGACATGCCCTACGCCCAGACCGGTAAGTTCCGAGCGTATCTGGCGACCGGCGGCGTCATTATCCTCAACAGCTTTCGCAAGGGCACCTTCAGCGTGGAGATGGGAGGCAAGTCGGCGGGAAACGCGATGGAGATCACCGACCTCGACATCCAAGCCGTGCGCAAACACCTGCAGCCGACGGGGAGAATCCTGATCAAGATCGGTAGCCACTTGCGCATTCGGGATGAACGGGAGGGCGATTGGATCTATCGGGTAACCACGAACCTGTTTTACCCCTACGATACCTTCACTCGACCGTACATGGAGGAGTTCATTCCCGAGAATCTGGATTTCGACCACCGGGCCGAAAAGAGCTCGACCCTCATCGGGCCGCAGGAAGACCCCCATGAAGAGGATCTCGGCGCCACTGGCGAGCCCCTCGCTGACCTTCGGGCTCTAATCAACAACGAACTCGGCAAGGAGCGCGTCGTCTTCGTCCTCGACAACACCCTGTTCCACTGGCACAGCCGGCTCTATCGCGTCAACGAGGAGCTCAGCTTCCGACCACAGATGACCGAACAGATCCTTGACCAGGACCTGGAAGCGCTGGAGACCGAGTGGAAGATTCACCCCGTGGTAGAGGATGTCGAAGACGACGAGGAAGTGCCCATGGATTTCGAGGAAGACGAGGATCTTCAGGATCTACCGCTCGATACCGGATCTCTCCGCTGACCGTATCATCCCCTTTTGCACCCGCATCTCCACACTGGAATGGGAAGTTACTGTAGATACTTGGTGCTGGCTGCGCTGGTGGCCGCACCGGTCTCCGCTTTCGGATCGGAAAACCGTTTGCGAGCCCTCGGCGGGGAACGCCGGTTGTTGACCGGCACCAGCGCGATCCATCTCTACCCTGCAACTGCCCCTGATTTCCCACACTTCGCCGTCGAGGTCTTTGAAGAATGGGGCGGTGGCATCTACCGTCTTGGAACCCGTCACTCGATCGGCTTGTTCCTCAACCGCACATCGCCGGAACTGGATACCTTTAACGAGCGCATTGAAGACCGCGGGAGCGTTCTGTTCGGAGAGCTCGAGCTCAACCCCATAGCTGACGTTGTCTATGCCGTGCAGCTTGGAGACCGACTGCGAGTCGCATTTGCCACGACCTACTCTTTTGACGAGCGTCGCCGCGGCCAAAATCTGGCTTCTGCTTCTAATTGGAATATGCGCGTCGGCATGCAAGCCGGACAGGCCACCCGCTCGCACCTGCAAGCCACCGTCGGCATGTCGCGACAGGATCTCAAAGACCAGACCGCAGGCGCCGCAAACCTCGGCAATACCGATGGCAACGGCTATTCGGTCGAAGTGCGGGGGCACATTCCTCTTGCCCCGCATGCGACCTTCCTGCCGGCGGTTGGGTTCCGCGTCTCTGCCTACGACCTGGAACCTGCTGAAAGCGAATTCGTCGACCTCGATATTGTGTTAGGCTTGAACCTGTCACCGGCGCGGAAGGTGAAGATCGTCGCTGGCGTAGGGGCGCAGTATCTTTCGTCTAAACGGCTTCATCCGACAAATCCCGATCGTGAACAAACCGAACTTGTGGTGCCGATGCTCCTGTTTGGCGGCGAAATGCAAGTCGGCTCGCTGCTTTTTCGCGTTGGCGCCCGACATACCAACCGCTCGATCCGCGAGGAACTGAATGCCCCGCCAACCTCCTCGAAGAACGAGGACTTCGAGGGAACATTCCGCAGCGATTTCGGGTTGGGGTTCAAATTCGGATCTGTTATGCTCGACGGCTTGATCGAGCGGGATTTTCTCCGCGACGGACCTCACTTCATCGGCGGAAGCCGCCGCGGGGGAGGTATTTTCTCGGAGCTCAGCCTCACCTACCATTTTAGCGATTGAGACGGAAGTGCTTCTGGTTCGTCACCAGGTTTCAACGGAAGGTATCCCGACATGACCGAACCCGTGGAATCTGAATCCTTCAAGCTGCTGTTCGTCGATGACGAGCTCGAATTCCTTTCCACCATACAGGAATTCTTCGATGAACTTGGCTTCGAGGTCTACACGGCGCACAACGGACAGGACGCGCTGCTCAAGATCAAGGAGTTTCGTCCCAACGCCGTGTTCCTGGACATCTCGATGCCCCATATGGATGGCACGGAGACCCTTCGTCTAATCGGCGAAATCGACGAGCGTATTCTGGTGGTTGTGGTATCCGGATATGCATCTGAGCAGCTGGCCAAAGACCTGCTGCAGCAGGGGGCTTGCGACTTTTTCCAGAAGCCAGTCGATCTCGTTCAGCTGCTGGAAACGGTGAAGCGGCTGCAAACCCTTCACGAGCTCAACTGAGCCGTAGATCCCCTCTCAAAAACGAATAGTTCTTGACATTCTAAAGGGGCCACGTTATCCTAAGTGAGGTCTGTAACTTCTTTATTTAGGCCAAGTTCTCCCACTTGGCTTAGAAGTTTCAAGGGTCCCTGGCGGGTCCGAACACCGTGATTGGCCGCGGCGCCACAAGCCGCGACTTTCACCGTTTTATTTCCCCCACCTTAGCTGCAAGATCTCCCCTCCATTGCGACCCCCGCCTCCACGGTCGGCGATCGCGACAGGAATCCGAACACCCTAACAGCGGAATGTTTTCAGCTATGGCTGGTTCACCCATTGTCGTATTGGATATCGGTGCCTCCAAAGTCGTTTGTCTCGTAGGCGAGCTTCAGGACGAGGACAGCATCAAGGTATTGGGCGTGGGCAGTCGCCCAAGCTTGGGACTTCGAAGAAGCGTCGTCATCGATATGCCCCGCATCGTCGATTCGATTCGCGCGGCCATACGAGATACGGAGAGATCTGCGGGATTAAAAATCACCGGCGCTTACCTCGGGATGGCAGGTGATGACATAGCGACCCGCACGAGTCGCAGCACGGTAGCAATTTCTGGGACCTCGAAGCCGATCGACGAGAACGACGTTGACCGAGCGCTTCTTGCCGCCGAACAGGTAGATCCTCCGGGCGCAGTAACCGTACTTCACCGATTCGTCCAGAGTTACGCGGTCGACGGCGAGCAGGTGCAAAATCCGCTATGGCTTCACGGCAATCGCCTCGAGTTGGAAACCTTGAGCATCACCGCGTCGAGTCACGCATGTACAACATTGCAGCGCGCTACCGAGGAGGCGGGGGTCGAGATCGTCGGTTACATCCTCGAAACCGTGGCCGCTTCCTCTTCCGTGCTCACCCTGGACGAACGCGAGATGGGGGTCGGGATTCTCGACATGGGCGCCGGCACCACCGACCTGGCGATATTCAACGGTCCATTGCGGCATGTAAGTGAAATTCCGTTTGGCGGCGACGACATCACCAAGGATCTGTCGGTGGTACTAAACATGTCCCCCCGGGAGGCCGAGCAGCTCAAACGTCAGTATGGATCGGTGTGTTATCGCGAAGACGAAGACGAAGACGACGAAACAATTTCGTTTCGAACCACGGCGGGCAAGGTTCACACGTTGACACTGCATCAGCTCAGCGAAATCATCGAAGCCCGGCAACACGAGATATTCGAATTCGTCAAAGCCGAAGTCGGAAACCAGCCTTCCAGCCAGATATTGGCGGCAGGATTTATCTTCACGGGAGGTGGCGCGCTGCTGGGCAATGTTGCTGAATTAGGCGAGGAAGTGCTAGGCTTACCGGTGCGCATCGGCGCGCCACAGAAGGTCATCGCCGCCGAGTCGATGCAGGATCCCGCCTATGCCACGGCGACCGGCCTGCTGCGGTTTGCCGCCGACGAGCGCGCCCTCGAAGGACACCTGTTGTCACCGGGGCCGGCGGGCTCGCGAATCCTCGAAAAGCTGACAAAACTGTTCAGTTTCCTATAGGGTAGGCTTGACATCGGCCCCCGTGCCCGCTATGTTCCTCCACGGAACTCGCTGAGCCGCAACCACATAAGCCACCCTAGCTCAGTTGGTAGAGCAACTCACTCGTAATGAGTAGGTCGCCGGTTCGACTCCGGCGGGTGGCTCCAATAAAACAAGGGGTTACGAGATTTATTCTGAACTCGAAACCCCTTTTTTGTGCGATTTTCGTCCATTTTTTATCCACTCAGATGCGAGCATGAGTCCTGCAGAAGCCCGGGTAGGTGGGTTCTTTTTCGCGGCGCAGAATTCAACATGTAACTTCATCAATGGGTTGCATTTCGTTTTTCCATCCACATCGATGGAGAGTTCGCCATGCAAAAAGCTTTCGATCTGACGGATCGAAATAGACAGATCAAAGGTGTCGCTACGCTTTTGAAAACGCCATTCGACAATGACAGCCGTCTGGATGAATCCTCATACCGCCGCCAGGTTCGCCACGTGATTGATGCCGGGACGGTATTGCTAATCTCCGGGATGCTAGGCTGCGAAACGTATTGTCTTTCGCCGGCTGAACGTGAGAAGTGCATCGAGATATCACTCGAAGAGGCAAAAGGTCGTATTCCGGTTTGTGCCGCAGTCGGCGGTGTCGGCATACATGAAGTTGTGAACGCGGCACAGCAAGCAGACAGGATCGGCGCAGACATGGTAGCGGTAATCCCTCCGCCATGGGTGGTTAGAGAATCGGAAGCTGCCCAGTGTTTGATGACTGTCGCCGAATCAGTGCAGCTTCCGGTCATGGTGCATAGCATCTATGGGGGGCCAAGTAACAAGGTCTTCGGTGTCGGCACCCTGGTGGGCATCGTGCAGTCCCATCCCAATATTCGTTACATGAAAATCGAGGGACCCCGCTGGGTGCGGCAGGTAAGCGCTATGCAGGCTGAAGTGGGCGATGTCCTATTGGGAATGATGGCCGGGCCGAATTATGTAATGTCCTACCGGGCAGGTTTACGCTGTTCATGACTGCTGCCGACGTTATCGAACCGGTAGTAGCGATCTTCGAGGCATTGACGTCGGATGACGAAATCCTCGCCGAACAGATCGAAAGCAAGATGCTGGGTGTGATCTGTTTCAAGTCCTACATCGGCGGAGAATGCACAAACAAGGCAATCCTCAAGCGCCGCGGGATTTTTTCAGACTCACGTCTGGGCAAGCCGTCGCTCTTTGATTCTCCCGATTCGCTGTCTGGGGACGAAGAAGAGCAGCTCTTGAAAGCACTCGCGCCGTTGATGCAGTACTTCAAGCGATGCCCACCGATCGGCGTAGTAACGACGTGAAGAACATCCCTCGATGCGGGGTTAACCTGCTGCTCAGCAATATTGATCTGCACGTTATCAACCGCGCCCGACATACGGCATCTTGGTGGCCATGACCGTCATGAACTGGACATTGGCGTCCAACGGGAGGCTGGCCATGTAGACGACCGCTTGCGCCACGTTTTCCACATCCATGGTTGGTTCGACGACCACGTCGCCGTTGGCCTGCGGACTGCCATCCTGCATGCGCCCGGTCATTTCGGTGAGGGCGTTGCCGATGTCGATCTGTCCACAGGCGATGTCGTGTTTTCTGCCATCGAGTGACGCGGATTTGGTTAGTCCGGTGATGGCATGTTTGGTCGAGGTGTACGGGGCCGAGTTGGGGCGGGGTGCGTGTGCTGAGACGGAGCCGTTATTGATGATGCGCCCACCTCGTGGATTCTGGTCTTTCATCACGCGGAAGGCTGCCTGTGTGCACAGAAAGGAACCGGTGAGGTTGACATCTACCACGTCGCGCCACTGTTCCAGGCTCAACTCTTCGAGTGGCACACGAGGCGCTCCGCGTCCGGCGTTGTTGAAGAGGAGGTCGACCCGTGCGTAAATCGCCTTGGCTTTGGAGAATAAGGTTTCGACGGAGGCGGGGTCGGTGACATCGGTCGAGATGGCCGTTGCACGACCACCCGCATCTTCGATGTCCGCAACCGTTGTCTCCAATGGTTCGACGCGCCGTCCAGCGAGCACCACCGCAAAACCTACCCTTGCAAGAGCCAAGGCGGACTGCCGGCCGATCCCCGTGCCCGCTCCTGTTATGATTGCAACCTTATCCGTCATACTCGCTCCAATCTAACCTGAATTATTCATAAAAATGCGGTGAGCCTCTGTACAACTGGTTGTTTTGCCCTACGTTAGGGTTACCCACAAACAACAACCAATCAAGAGGGCCACCGCAGATGGAAACTTCGCAGATCGCGCTATCGTTTGCAAACATCTCGGGCAAAAAGATCGAAGCTGATTTTGACGGTGGCATGACCACCAGTGATGGGGGCGCCCTGCTTCTGCGACCAGCGGAAGCCCGCACCGGGATCGTCGACCGAATCGTGGCGGCGATGTCGGATCGTCGACATCAAAGCTATATCGACCATACGTATACTGACCTCATCCGGCAGCGCGTATTCCAGATCGCCTGTGGCTACGAGGACGCCAATGACAGTGACGACCTGCGTTGCGATCCGGGTCTGAAAACCGCGTGCGACCGTCTGCCTCTGACGGGAGACGATTTGGCCAGTCAACCAACCATGTCTCGTTTGGAAAACAGTGTCAGCCGCTCGGATCTGTATCGCATCGGGCTCGCTTTGCTGGAAATATTCATCGAGTCTTACGACCAGCCGCCCAAGAAGCTCACCATCGACATCGACGACACGGACGATCCGGCACACGGCGCCCAGCAACTCACGTTGTTCCATGCCTACTATGACGAGTATTGCTACCTTCCGGTCCATCTCTACGAAGGGGAGTCGGGCAAATTGATCACGACGCTGCTGCGACCCGGTCGTAGAATGCGAGGCCGAGAGGCGGTAGCCATCCTCAAACGCGTGTTGGATCATTTGATCATGGTGTGGCCGAAGACGAAGATCACCTTACGAGGCGACTCACACTTCAGCACCCCTGAGGTGCACGACCTGTGCGACGGATACGGTATTGATTTCATTCTGGGACAGGCGATCAACAACAAGCTCAAGGCACTCGGCGAACCGCTGATGGAGCTGGTGGCGGCGCTGGCCGAGCAGAGCGATGAACCGGTGCGGCTTTTTGACCGCTTCGAGTATCAGGCCAAGAGCTGGCCCCGACCGCGCCAGATTATCTACAAGGCCGAGATCACACAAGGCAAAGCCAACCCGCGCTTCGTGGTGACCAATATCCGCAACCGCTCTCCCGAGTTTCTGTATGAGGAGATCTACTGCGCTCGTGGGCGGTCGGAAGGCTTCATCAAGAATCACAAGACCTACCTGCAGTCCGACCGCACCTCCTGCCACCGCTTCTCGGCCAACCAATTTCGCCTCTTCCTGCACAGCGCGGCCTACGTGCTGCTGCACACGATCCAACAGATTGGCATGCGCGGCACCCAATGGACGACGTCCAACTTTAACACGATCCAACTCCGGGTGCTCAAAATCGGCGCCCGCGTGCGGGAGCAAGCCACCAAGGTCCGTTTTCACTTTCCGACGTCATACCCGCTCAAGGATCTGATGCGCACCGTCGTCCTCAACCTCGACACCTCATGATGCTTTGCGATGTCCCACTACATCCACGCACACGATCCACCAAGGGACCCGACTGTCCCAATGACATCCAAAAGAGGCTCAGATCTCCCAGACAACACCTCGACGACCGACAGCACTCGATCAACCCGCTACCAAAACGTCCAGCCATTGACCAGCGCACCGAATTCGTTCGCTTGGTGCGGATTCATGAATTATTCAGGCTAAGTGGTTTGGGATCACGAATGGCCATCTGCTTCCGCCCGCTAACCCTCTTCTGCTACTACCGGGTTGCGCAGAATACCGACTCCCTCAATCTCGACTTCGACCACATCCCCCGGCACGATGGAACCCACCCCCGACGGTGTCCCGGTCATGATCACGTCCCCGGGCAAAAGGGTGATCGCCTCGCTTATATAGGAAACCAGCTGCGCCACCGGGAAGATCATATCCGCAGTATTAGTGTGCTGTTTCTCTTCCCCATTGACGCGTGTCCTCAGTTCCAATTGGGTCGGATCCAACCCGGTTGCAATACAAGGTCCGAGCGGACAAAACGTATCAAATCCCTTGCCCACCAGCATGCAGCCGCGGCTCATCTCGTCCCTTTGAATCACACGCTCGCTCACATCGATACCGCAGGAATAACCCAGCACAACATCCAGCGCCTCTGCCTTCGACACCCGCCGTGCTCTCTTGCCGATCACCACGGCCAGTTCTCCTTCATACGCTACCTCGTCGCCCTGCAGTGGGTAAACGATCTCTTCCTCATGGCCGACAACCGAAGTCGAAGGCAGCATAAAGAGCATGGGACGATTCGGCGGCTCGTGTCCGCCCTCGGCCGCGTGCGCTGCGTAGTTCAGCCCAACCCCAATGATGCGCGGCATTAAAACCGGCGCCAAGACCTCCACCTGGTCTAATTGCGCAACCGCTTCGCCGGCATCCAGACTATCAAAGGGAGATCCTGCAAGTTCGTAGATCGTGCCATCTTCCTCTAGAACACCGTAGCGACTCTCACCTTCTGCACTATAGCGTAGAATCTTCATGGCCCTGCCTCCTTATCATTCAGTTCGTCGAGAAAAGACTGATAGAACCCCGCAATCCCCGCCTGTTCGGCATCCCCGTCGTGCACCACGACCCGCAGTGCCAGATGCATCTCCTCCCCTATTTTGATCTTCCTTCCGCTCCATCGCAGCGGATTGACAGACATATATCCCCAATCGGCGACCGACCATTCATTGTCCGCGTTGACAGGATGCGGCAACAAGGCCACTCCTGCGAATTCTCCTCCTGGGACTTCCCCCGAACAATCAACCCACTTCACATCCTGCCCTCTAATCTCCTCGCTGCCGCAACGCCGATCTGCGCCCACCATCTTTGCCCCGTTGGTCACCCGCAAACCTTCGGCCATGCGGACCCCAAAATAGGCATGCCGCGTTGGCCCAATATCGACCTCCCATTCACGCGCCTGCAACTGTGAATGCAGATCGATCACATTCGCCACATCTCCCGGATGGATATCAATGGTCCTTCTCTCCACCGCGACAATGCGTCCTTCTGACGTCCCCCATTCGCGCGGCCCTTGCCAGTTAAGCGTCTGCACGACCCGCAAGTGATCCTCTGCCACCTCCACACATTCCCGCGCAACGGCCACTACGCGCCCGGGAGCCCGACCCTGAAAAACCTCGTTGACATAGAAATTGTAGTTGGCTTCCTCGTGCTTGTCCTCTGCATAGGGCAGCCTGCAGCTCACGTGATCAGCCCCGATCCACAGCGAGTTGTGATGTGGATGATCCACCGGACTCTCACTGGTCACCGCAAAGCCGCCCGGCGTGTACACCGGGAATAAATAAGCGCGATGCTCACCCTGACTCAGCGAAACAATATGTTTCCCTTGCCAGCGCACATGAACGCGATGCGACTTCGCCCATGCTCCCCTCGGAAGCGCAATAGCCTCATCCTCAACCGCAAAGAACCGCATTTCTCGTTTCCTCTCGTGGATCTGCGTAAAAAGGTTTGCCTCAGAAATTTTCCGCAATACTGGATTGGGCGCCCGCCGGCCACACGTCGAGCCCAAGAAGCCGTCGGCCGAGCGGGCTGAGCGGGCACGACGGCACATCGTCCTGGCCGGCGACCCGCTCCGGCACCGGCCGCCGGTAGTCGGTCTGCAGCCCGTCGCGCCACTGTGTTATCCGACTGCGGCGCTCGGCCTCGAGCCCGCCGCACTTCTCGCCCAGCGCGCTGCCGTCATTGCTTGGAAGTGAACTCGGCCAGAATATCCGCAGGCCGGCTTCGTGGCCCTGCTCTGTCGCCGGCCACATCGTCATGAATTGAGCCAGCCGCGGTTTCGACGAAGTGTTGTAACAATGGCCGTGAGGGTTGAATGAGTCCCAAATTAAAAGATCGCCGGACTTGCCCGCGATGGGCGTAGGGCTCTCCAGCCCTTGCTCCATCGGCACACCGTTACTAAAGCCGAACTCGAAATCGCCGTTCCTTGAGGTGTGCCAGGCCTCGTAGCGATCCTGGAACCCGGGGACGCACTGGAAGGTGCCTTGATCTGCGGCCGTGTCCTCCAGATAGATCACCGCCTGGAATAGCTTGAAGCGCTTTGGCGTAATCGCCGCCGCAAAGTCCCAGTGCAGCAAACCGCGCGGGTCGTCGGTCACGCCCCAATCCGGCCTGTCAGCCCGGAGCGGCGGCTTGAGGATGCAGCGGTCGAGGTTGACCCACAGGTTGTCGGTCCCCCACAGATCGGCGAAGGCGCGGTGGATTTTGGGGCTCTGGCGCACGCGCCACATCGCCGGCGTGTGCATCTGTCGCATAAATCCGTACTTCTGCAGATCGTCGCCATTCGGATCCTCGTACCAGGAGTATGGGTTGTTGCGGTCCATCCGCATGTGGCTCCAGATGCCGTCGACCACGGCGGCCAGGTCCTCGGAGGGGACGGCGTCGGGGATTACCACGTATCCTTTCTCCCCCATGTGCTGATGGTCGCCCGCGGTCAGCATGGGCTCGCTCCTGTGGTTGCCGTGAGACTTGGCATCAAACTGTGACGGAAGAATATGAATTCAGGGAAGCTACCGCGAACGGCTGTGGCCACGACCGAAGCGATCAGGTGGTCGTATAGATCGGGGGAAGATGTAGGAATCCAAACGTATCGAAAAACTTGAGCTGTTGTTCCGTGAGTATCATGGCCATCCTCGGGGCTGGCACTATTGCGGCGCCTTTTAGAAGGTCATTCCTTATAGTCAAAGAGGAATCGGGTTCAATCCAAACGCCATTTATTCTGAAATCGGAAATAGCGGGGAAATATGATCATTGACGCCCACCTTCACGTCTGGAGCGATGACTTCGAGCGCTATCCCTTTGCCGAAGGGGTAGCCGAGCGCGAGGGAGCAACGGTGGACCTGTTGAATGAGACCATGGATGAGGCTGGAGTGGACAAGGCCGTCATCGTCCAGCCGGCCTACTACCTCTACGACAACCGCTACGTGGCGGAGTGCCTGCGTCGGTTCCCGGGGAAATTTGCCGCCCTCGGATTGGTGGACCGCCATGCCCCGGATGCGCCTGACCAGCTCCAACGCCTGGTCGAGGAGGACGGTTTCGGCGGCCTCCGCATTCACCTGTCGCGGCCCGACGATCCCGCCGAATGGGCTGCCCCCGACCAGGATCGGATTTGGCAGCGCGCGGAGAAGTTGGGAGCCTGCTTCATCGTCTACGGTCCGGCGCCTCTCCTGCCGGCCGTCGAACCTATCATCGCACGGTTCCCTGGAGTCAAGGTAGTCCTCGACCACATGGGCCGTGCCCCCACGGACGAGGATCCGCCCTATCCGGTCCAGAGCATCGTGCTGAACATGGCCAAGTATCCCAATGTATATGTCAAGTTCACCCCCCAACTGCCGACATCGAAGCTGCCCTATCCACACGAGGACACCTTCCCCACCTTTCAGCGGATCTACGAGGCCTTCGGTCCCCAGCGTTTGATGTGGGGAACCGACTTCCCACACGTACTCAAAGCACCAGGATATGGCCCTGGGCTGGAGCTGTTTCGGACCCACATGGACTTCCTCACCGAGGAGGACAAGGAGTGGCTGTTTTCCAGGACGGCTCTCGCCGTGTGGAAGTTCGGTGACTGAGGCTCGATCCGTTCAGGAATGCGGGTGGATCACCAGGAACGATCAGATCGGCTTTAAATTCTTCAATGCCCCCAACACTTTCCAAGCCGTGACACAGCTCACTCGCTTTTGGACGGCAGCAGCGCCTTGCGCAGCACGGCGCGCGTCGTGGTGGGAAATTTTCCGGGTTCGCAGCACTGACAGATCTGCACATCGACGGCAGCGCTCATGAGCATGTAGGCCTGCTCGAAACTGAGGCCGCCTTTCTCCTGTATCAACACAACCATCTCCTCGGCAGCCATGCGAGCAGCCTGGCCGAGGTCCTCGTGCTCGCCCGTGGTAACCCACAACTCTGGCGTTTCGATCAGAGGACGGTGATCGCCCACTCCCTTGAGTAGACGGATGCGCACGGTCACCTCCGCGCAGATCTCCAGTCCGATGTAGGTGATTTCACCGTCTCCCATCGCCCCGTGCACATCGCCCAGTCCAAACAGCGCGCCGTCTACGTGCACGGGCAGATAGACCTTGCTGCCCGTGGTGATGTAGCGGTTGTCCATGTTTCCTCCGGCGGGCATGTGCGTCGTGATTGCTTCGCCGGCCGGCGCTGTGCAAATGACTCCGACCATCGGATTGGCCGGAAACCGGATGCCGTCGAAGTCCACCTGGCCATCCGTGACGTCGACGATCCGGGTGGCGAACTTGGTGGCCATGTGCCCAAGCAAGCCCATGCCCTTCTTGACGGCCAGAAAACCCTGCGGCGCCAGTTCTATCCCAAGGATCTCCACACAGAGGCCATCCCCGGGCTCAGCCCCCCTGACGTGAATCGGTCCGGTTGCCGGGTTGGCGCCGTCGGGATGCGGCTGCTCCAGCAAATCCTCGTTCCGTTGAACGGTGCCGGTGCGGGCGTCGTAGGTCTCGATCTCGACGACATCATCGGAGTCGATTTCCAGAACCGGGGGATGGCTCTTGTCGAAGGTGTAGACGATATGTTCGCGAGCTAGGTGGTGAATGCGGCCGGCCATCTGAATAACCTCTCCTTTGTGCTGCGATTGCCATGAAAAAAAAGGCTGCGTCGCTACATATGATTCCTCGGCCACCGGTAGCGATTCGGGACATACTCATGGCAACTTCGTTCCCGTGATTTCCTCTACCCTTCGCGTTGCCTGGCTCCATTGATATCCGTCGCAAGAGTGCGCCATTCAGAAGATGACGTCCAATATCTCGCGTCTAAATCGCGGACCATGGACCTTGGAGACCTCTATTCGGCTCCAGCTACCGTTCGCAAGGAACCCGCCGCCGCAGTTCTCAGAGTTTGGCGAACTCACTAAGTCACTGTACATTATGGGTTAACGGGTAATCCAGCCGTAAAAGTGGGTCGTGGGAAACGCGCGCCAACGTTACCTGCCCGCTAAGGAGACGAGACCATGTCGAAACAAAGCAAAACAGTCGCTTTGGAACTGGCCAATCAGAAGCTTATGGACTCGATGGAAAAGATGAAGGGGGAACTGGCCCAGCTGCAAAGCGAAAACAAGGACCTAACGGAGCGGAATTCCTACCTCGAGTCGATCCTGCATTCGGAGCAGGACAGATTCTCGGATCTCAAGGAAGAGCACGAGCGCATGACGGGCAAGAACTACAACGGCGCCATGAATATTACGAAGTTCGGTTTCTCCAAGGATAGATAGGCACCGCACTCCTTCTGCATCTCGCATCGCCTCGATTCACCATTCAAACAGAGGCCGAAATGTCGCTCAGCACTACATCGATCGTTGGTCTGTTGCTGTCGGGTTGGTCGACATTGGCCGCCTGCCAGGACCCGTCCCACGGTCGGCCCCTGCCCGATCGCTTTTCCGAGCTGCGCGCGGAGATGGTTACCTCTCAGCTGTCGCGCCGGGATATCACAGACCCGGCAGTACTTCTGGTAATGGGCGAAGTACCGCGGCATCTGTTCGTGCCCGACAAGTGGCGCGAGTTCGCGTACGCCGACCATCCGCTGCCAATCGGTGAAGATCAAACGATCTCTCAGCCGTACATCGTGGCGTATATGACCCAGGCACTGCAGTTGAAACCCGGCGACCGGGTCCTGGAGATCGGCACCGGTTCAGGGTACCAGGCCGCCGTCCTCCGCGAATTGGTCAAGGAGGTGTATACGATAGAGATCGTGCCGGTGCTGGCCGCGCGTTCGGGGGCGTTGCTCAAGGAGTTAGGGTACGACAACGTCCACGTGCGCGCCGGGGACGGCTATCTGGGTTGGCCCGAAGCGGCTCCTTTTTCCGCCGTTATTGTTACCGCTGCACCGGACCATGTGCCCCAACCGCTGGTCGAACAGCTCGCTGTGGGCGGCCGCATGGTGCTTCCCGTCGGCGACGAATTCCAACAGCTGGTAAGGCTAAGCAAATCCCAAAGTGGTGTCCGCGCCGACACCTTGTTGCCGGTCAGGTTCGTGCCCATGACCGGCAAGGCGCAAAAGCGATAGTCACGGCCGCAACGCTAGTTTGAGCGCCCTCCTGTCCTTCTTCTCCAGGCACCAACCCCTACAGGCACCAGAACCAGCAGCAAGATGCTGGCGCCCCACGTGGTCTTTCGCAGCGAGGACAGTTGAGGCGTGATCACGATCCGGTTTTTTCCCGCAGACAATTTCAACGCGATGAAGCCGCCCGCGGTTTCCAGGGCGGGCACCTCTATCTCATTTACCGCAACCCGCAACTCCGGATAATACGCGTACGCCAGGCGAGCGTAGCATTGTTCTGAAATCTCGACGACGATCTCGACTCTCTGGTTCCACACATTGTGCTCCACGACGGTGACGCTTGGTGAGGTTTCCAGATCGTCGCGATAGTGCAGATCGCGCAGGATGATCTGTTCGCATGTTCCGTTTTCCGCGTCGACCCCAAGAGCACGCACCAACCACAAGGACTTGAAAATGCGAGCTAGCTCGAACAGGTCCGGCCAATCGGGAAAGGTGCCTCGCAAAAGCGATTGGAGCTTGCCTTCCGACCGCATACGCTCAAACTCGTCGTACGGAAACGGTCCTACGCGCGGGGATACCAGAATCGGTGTGCTCGCGTTCCAATCGAACGTCAGGAGCTCATCCTCCTGCAATGCTACGATGCGTCGAACATTAAACAGCACCAGACCGCCACTGATGATATCCGCTTGCGGGTGGTTCAAGAGCTCGCGCGCGTGGTCGATCGTGTTGAATACAGGTTCCACAAAGGTCTCCCATGGCTCCACCAGTTTCCTATGTGCTCGTGGAGCTTCGTTGTAAAGCCCCTGAAAGGTGGGGATGCCCGAAGCGAAGCAAAGCCAGCCGATCGCCTGAAACGGATTGCTGTTCTCGGTGGTGATGTAGGTACGAAAGTTTGGAATGCTTCCGTCGCGGCCGGTGACACTTGCACGAATCTGCTGTAGCGTCGGAGACGCAAAGCTGATGGGAATCGCCGAACGAGGCACGTAGGGGTGTTGAAACGTCGTTGGTCCAAGGTCTATGAGAATGACGGCGAACATCGCGATGTAGATTCTCGACGCGAGGTTGGACGAGCCCGCCAAACGTTCCGCCACCACCACCGCGGTGGCCACCAAATACGCGAGGAAGAAAACTGCGAAGAGAAGGTAGCGGCCGGAGTTCAATGCGGTTACCGGCGCCAAACTCTGTAGCAAGGGCAGGCGATAGCCGAAGATGATGACGAGCACAACTCCCATCCCCGCCACGCCCGGAGCCAGAAACCGCCACAGCCGGAAACCGCGGGCAGCGAGGACCGACACTGCGGCAATAAAGACAAGAGACAGGCCGAGGTACCCCCCGTACCAATGGTGGTTCGTGTCCGGCAACGCAAGCAAGCGGAGGCGGAAGTTGGACCAGCCGAGGAGATGCTGCCAGGACGGATCGGGCACGCCCGAGAGGGAGACACCGGTCTCCAGGCTGGTTTGATTCGCCTCGAGCACCATGGGCAATCCAAAGGCAGAACCGAACACCGTGCCGAGCAGCACCAGTGCGCTTCCCCAGGCCACCATTGGCTGGCGGTACGCGGGTTCGAATAATACGCGCAGGCCGATGTAGAGTACGAGGAAAAAGGCTGCCCAGAAAGCGTAACCAGGATGGATAAATACCAAAGACCCAAGGGATGCGGCACCTAGTCCCAGCGCCAGCTCTTTCTTGCGCCAGCTCCTGAACGTTTCGAAGAAGAAAAACGGCAACGGCAGAACCGCGTAGAACAGGGACAGGGGCAGCCGGCCCATGAACAGCACCTGCTGTGTATGCCAGAAGCTGAGGATGTAAGCCAGAGCTCCCAAGTAAGCGGCACTGCGGGAGCCGAAGGTTACCTTGAACCAGGCGTAAGCTGCGATGCCCGAGCAGATGTGCGCGATTCCCAGAACCAGCTTCAGGGCGGTGAAGATCTCGCCAACGAACAGATCGACGATCGCCACGACATAGAAGAACAGGAAACCGTAAAACTGCAAAAACGGCGACCCACCCGAGACGTAGTTCGTCCAAATCGGCAACTCCCCGGCCGCCCAAGCCTTGGCGGCGATCCAGGAATAGACGATGTGTTCGGCGGCGTCGCCGGCCCAGCTCAGCTGCCCGATGGTGAAGTAGTAGCGCAGCAGAACGGTGCAGCTGATTATCAGCAGCACCAGTGTGCGTGTTTCATGGGCGAAACAGTAGTCGAACAGTCTGGTGAGCTGTCGACCACGAATCTCCATGACCAGGACGGCGAAAACGGTGCCCGCGAGGAGGACAATCAACCCCCAGTCCCATGGCTGGAAGTTGACGGCGGCTTGGATTTCCCGGGCGAAATCACCCGGGCTCTTGAAGCCGGCAGCCGGGGGCATCACCTGGAACTTGGAGAGCGTCGTGAACTGTTGGATTTCGGCAACGACGACCGCCGCTCCGATCAGCGCTGCGATGGCGCCGGGAAATCCCCGCTTTCCGCCTCCTTCCCCAGTAGCTACGCCCTTCTCTCTCAATGAGTTGAGCAACTACGTACCGGCTTCCCGTTTGCTATTTGTTTGAGTTTGATTATGTTAAGACCGGTTCCCGGATACACACCAAAAAATAGTCGAATTGGCTAGCAAATGGATGCGTTATCAGGACTGTTAACGCCGGAGGTTCTCGCCAGTGTTCTGGTGGTGGGTTCGATGGTGATGTCGGTCCGCTCGATCCTGTTCTTTACGCGAACAGCCGGAGAGCTACGTCCCAAACAAGACCTATTGGAACACGAACTGAAAAGGCTTAGGGACAGCATGTCCGATATAAAGAAACGCGTCGACGAGCTCACGCCGATCGTTGCCCCCCTAAAAGCTGCCACCGACAAGATGACGAACTATTACGAAGAGTTGACCGACATGCGGCTCGAAGAGGAAAAGCGCGTTCACGATGCCGAAGAAAAGGAAGAATCTCAACGCAAGAAACGCATCCAGCGAACCAAAATGGGCATGGGTGGTAACGAGTGACACCACCGGCTGCTCGCCGTTTTCTTCGCACCCTTGGTCGACTCTGTAATTCCACCCGCAGTACTGAATCTAGCCGCGCTTAACGCCTTACTGAACACCACCTCCACCCTCCTTCTCCTGCTCGGTTACCGTTACATCCGGCGGGGCCAGATCAACACCCATCGCCGACTCAGGTCGCCACCTTTCGGGAAGCAACCCACACCGATAGAACCAGGGTCGACAGCGCCCACAGTGTCGTGACCCCCATGGCGAACAGGTAGTCTGGCTGTGCTATCAGCTCATACCCCGTTTCGTAGAAGGCTCCACGTATTACCTGCATGGCGTAGGTGACCGGATTCAAAAGCATCACCAACCGCAGCCATTCCGCCGCCCGCTCCAGCGGGAAAAGAGCTCCAGAGAGCAACCACAAGGGCAACAGCACCATGCTCATAATGGCGTGATAGCCAGCCACCGTCTCCGACAACCAGGCAACAAAGAATCCTAAGCCGGTAAACCCTACGCCCACCAACGCGAAGAGTCCGATCAAGCCGAGGATGCGGGCGAGGGTCATCTCGAACCCCGCGAACGGGGCCAGGATGAGAAAAACCGATGCTTGAAGTACCGCTATCGATGTCCCACCGATCACCTTCCCCAAGACGATGCTGAGTCTTGAGACCGGCGCGACAAGAACACCCTGAAGAAACCCCGCTGCGCGGTCTTCGATGAGTGTTATCGTGGAAAAGATGGCGCCGAACAGGAGCAACATCAGCGCCACTCCAGGGAAGAAGAATTCACTATAGGACTCTGCCAATCCCCCCGCAGCGAAACTATCGGCAAAACCTGACCCCATAAGCAGCCAGAAGAGGAACGGCTGCGCCAGACTCCCGAAGAGTCTCGTTCGCTGCCGAAAGAACCGGAGGAGTTCGCGTTGAGCGAGCACGAATATCCCGTTCAATCTCTAACCCTTCGCCGCCGAGAGCAATTCACCGGTGAAATGAAAGAAGACATCCTCCAGCGAGGGTGGCGCGACGCTGAGGGATCGAATGCGATCACCGAAACTCGAAAGCACCTCATCCAGACTTACCGAGTTTTCCAATTCGAAGCGAATAGCGTTGTCGAAGATGACTCCCTCTATCCCGAGTAGGCTTGCCAGTGGCGCGCGGAGAGCATGCGGGTCGTCCGTTCCGACCGCGAGCACCTGCTGACCGATTCGCGCCTGGAGCTTCTGTGGAGCATCGTACGCTAGCAGGGTCCCCTGGTGCAGGATGGCCGTCCGATCGGAACGGCTCGCCTCATCGATCTGGTGAGTGGTCAGTATTACCGTCGGCGCACGCTCTTGCCGCAGATGGTCGATCTGCTGCCAGAACTCGTGACGGGATGCCGGGTCTAAGCCAGACGTGGGCTCATCCAACACCAGGAGTGCGGGATCGTGCAGCAGCGCCTTCGCCAGTTCGACGCGCCTCGCCAACCCACCCGAAAGGGTTCCCACGAGCTCGTTCCTCCGGTCGCAGAGGTCCATTTTATCGAGCCAGCGCGACATGCGTGGTTCGATTTCGCCTTTTCGGATCCCCTGCAGCCGTGCAGCGGCGCGGAGATTCTCGGCAACGGTCATCTTGTCGTCGAGAGCGGGTTTCTGGAAGACAACACCGAGGGTCTTGCGCACCTCGGACGCGTCTTGAGGCAGCCGACAAGGTCCGATTACTATCGAGCCGCCGCTTGGATGCAGGGAAGTCGTGAGGGTCCGCAGCAGAGTGGATTTTCCGCTGCCATTGGGCCCGAGCAGAGCCACCATCTCACCGGCGACAATGTCGAGATTGACGTCTTGCAAGGCGGTGCGCGCCTCGCTTCGCCGGGATGCCGGATACGTTTTGGTTAAGTTCGATATCCGGATGTAGGCGCCTGAGTCTACCACATGGTGTCCTCTAGTTTACGGTAGACCGGCCGTTCTCCGGCCGCCCCTCACGGTGAAAAAAAGCGAGGACTAATAACGCCAAACGACCGGCACCGTCAAGAAACTACCACTTTGCAGACTTTGCGGATCAGCTTGCCAGTTGAACTTCGAGTCTCGGTGGACCTTCGGCGACCGCCTGAGACCATGCCGAATAAAGCGTCTGCATGAGGCGCCGAGCTTCCAAAACCGCCCCGCGATCGATCGACAGGTTGCCGTGAATCAGGCGCCTATAGATGTATAGGTAGAGCCGTTCCAGATTGTGCGTAATCGAACGCGCAATCGGATCGACTGAATTCTTGTCCAGGGCGTCACTCAGCTGCAGAATGATATCCTGGGCTCGGATGAGCTGTTCGCTTTTGCCGATCACATCGCCGGAATCGATCATGCTCACGGCCTCGTCCATGCAACGCATGGCCTTGTCGTAAAGCCGGAGTAGGAGTTGTCCTTTTTCCCGGTTCCATGCGGGCACAACCTGTGATTGACTCATCCCTGGAGTGAGAGTATGCTTGACCATCCTTGGCCTCCTATATCGCATGTTGTCGTCCTTTTTTCGCGGACGGGGACTATTCGAGCGGGGAGTAGATTGATAGTACTTAATACTAAGTATTAGCAATCACTTTTCCATTATCGGCGACTGCCCGAAAAACTTTACCCCTCATCTGAAACAGTTCGCGGTATCTCGATGCGCGGAACAGGTTGACAACCGCCGGTGTTCGTCCTAAGTTCATTAATAGTAACTAGATACGCACTGCAGATACGGACTGATGACCGTGGCCGAAGGGCTTTCCGAAGAGGAACTCCGCGAGTTACTGCACGCCCCTAAACCGGGTTCGGGGTCAGATTCGAGTGCTTCACCCCCCCTGCCCCTTACCTACGATTTTAAACGGCAACAACGGGTTAGTACCGAGCAGACACGGTTCCTCGAAGGCGTCCACGAACAGTTCGCCCGCCTCGTTGCCGCCTCCCTTTCCGGCTCTACCCGACTCGTAGTCGATGTCGAATTGGGCGTCTCTGATCAAATCCCCTATAACGAATTCATTCTAGGGCTCTCCAGTCCCTGCGCCGGTTACAGGTTCGTGATG
This sequence comes from Candidatus Latescibacterota bacterium, assembly GCA_965217095.1. Lineage (GTDB taxonomy): Bacteria > Latescibacterota > UBA2968 > UBA8231 > UBA8231 > CAYNZV01. The sequence goes on along the minus strand of OZ244235.1, from coordinate 1,008,703 downwards.
GAGCCGCCAGGGGGCACGGCCCTGCTGACTATATCACCCGAGCTTTTGATGATGGTCATTGACCGCTCGTTCGGAGGCCATGGTCAATCGGGTCAGTTCGAGGCACGGACGCTTACGCAGATCGAATTTAAGGTCGTCAACCGCCTGGCCACATCGGTGTTGAACAACCTTGAGGCCGCCTGGGAGTCGACGACGCCTGTGGAAGTCAGGGATGTCTCATTCGAATCAAATCCCGAGTTCATTCGCATCGCCGCCCCACCCGACCCGGCAGTCATTCTCGCGTTCGAGGTGAACTCTAGAGGGGTGACCGGCCAGATTCACCTCTGCTACCCTTTGACGACCCTTGACCCGGTTCTATCCAAACTGGCACCGCGGCGCCAGGCCCAAAGAGCCGGTCTGACCAAACGACAACCGCCTCCCATATCTAGAGCTGCTCTTGCCAAAGTCCAGGTTCCGATAGTGGTGGAGTTGGCCAACGGTCGCGTCTCTCTCCAAGAACTCTCCGATCTTCGAAAGGGAGACGTGATCAAACTCGACACCACCAAGAGCGAGCCCGCCGTGGTGATCGTGGGCGAACGACCGAAATTTCTCGGGCGACCCGGCTTGAACGGTAAGAAGCGCGTGGTCAAGATAACCACGCTCATCAGCGCTGCAGAGGAAGAAAAATACCAGTGAGGGCGGAGATCCGCAGATCTGCCGATATGTAGTTTAGGCGGGCTTTCCGCTTGGCAGCCGGCATTGATCTAAATTCCAGCGAACGACCATCGATATGAATTCCGCGGTTAGCTTCTCCGATCGTATGTGGAACGCCTGGCCCCTCATGGCCATCTGGTTCGGCGTCGGTTTCGCCATTGCCCTTTGGGGCCCCCACCCCAAGCTTATTCTGACAGTGGCCATCGGAATAAGCCTCGGCATGTTCGGTCTGGGGCCATACGCAGCGGCGGCGATCTACTTCATGCGTCTACACCGCTTCCTCGGCGGTCACCTGCGCTGGCCCCTTTGCTTGGTGCTGGCCATATCGACGGTGTACCTTCTCGACTATTTCCTCCAATGGTCCCAACTGCAGATTATTCTTGCCGGCATCACCGCTTCTATCGGTACGTTTCTCGGTCACGACGCCACCCTGGCGGTGCTCGAGCTGAGGAGCGCCCCGGATGCCAATCCGGACTACGCCATGGTAATTCTGCTTCCGCTCGTCGTGGGACTGGCCGTTCTCGCCGGCTACTGCAGTCTGGCGTTCGGTGTTGGTGCGTTCAACTTCGCGGCGGCGTTAGGGTAGCGTGCCCTTCTCTCTGTCGAAATTCCTCCAAGACCACATAGACAACATCGTAGTCGGTCCGCCGCAATTCGATCGTCTGGGCCGCGTGCCGAACATGGTGGTGTATCCCCTTTTCCCAACCTCACTAGATCCCCACCCTTCGCCCCTGATAACGCTTTCGGAGGCGATGCGCCGGGGCGTGAGTCTGCATGATACCGGTTTGGTAAACCGGGTGCACGTCGACAATCCGCTGCCGGCTTCGGTTCTCGCCGGTGAATCCGACGTGCTGCTCGGTCCGACGCAGCTGCGGTCCCTGCAGTACAGCTGCCTTGTCCCGCCCTACTGTCGCGCGTCTCTGCCGGTGAACTGTGTCGAGGAAGGACAACCCACTGAATACCAGGCACGCTTCACCCAATCCAGCGCCTGCCCATGGTACTTGCGTTCGTTCAAAATGGAGAGCCTGGCGCGATCGGGGGAGATTCCCCAGTTCGAGGTCTGGGAAAAGGTGAAGTCCTACCTGAATATGGCCGGCACCGTTTCGAAAACCCATGACCTTCACGCCGTATTGAACGACAACGCCTTCGAGATGCATAACCTCAGCGATCTGTTCCCCCGGCGACCCGGGCAGATCGGCACTATCTCCGCCGTCGGTCACGACCTCTTCGTCGAACTTTACACCGATCCCGAGATTCTGGAGGATCGGTATGACTCGGTTCTTCGCAGCGCCCTGGTGGACGCGGTAACCCAGCCGGGAACCAGCGTCGTTTCCCCAAGTCGGGCAAAGACGGTTCTTGCAGAAATCGCCGAAGCCAGCAAAAACAACCTCGTACTGCAGAGCCGCAGTCTCAAAAGCGCCGGCCGCTCCCTGGCCTTCACCGGGAATGGCGTCTCGGGCACCGCGCTGTTGTCGGGAGACAACCTGGTACATCTGAGCGCCCACCAACGTTGTTGGGGGCAGGACGAGCTCTTCGACTCGGTCTGTGACGAGCTCGAGAGCACCCGCGACGCCTGGGCGGCCGAGCACAACGGATTCCTGCGCAATCTAGCCTCCGACTACTCCGATCGGAGAAAGCGGTACAACGAATTCAAATCGCGGATGAGTTCGGATTCGCATTCTGGTTTCGAGACCGAATACGTCGCCTCCTCCGCCAGGGAAGAGGAAGAGACAACAACCTCCAAGCCTATGCCCCTGAGCCCCCACATTCACGATTTCTTCCTCGGTCTGTTTCGCAACTAGTAGTCGCTTCCGCCCTTTCTTGCACCGAAACGGCCCCGATAGTACTATTTCTGTCTCCCTCCCCACTAAGAATTGCCCAACCCTGCCCCCCTGACGTCCACGGCCGTGATAGTTCGCAATTACAAGATCATCCTGCTGATTCTGGTGCTGTTGAGCGGCTCGGCCGCCGCCGGCACCGCGTTGGCTGTCTGGATGCTCAATCGTCCAACCGGCGTGCGACAACCACGTGAGGTGCGCATCGATCCCGGCATGAGCGCGCGAGCCATCGGCGACCTGCTTTACGAGCGCGGGTTGATTCGCGATGCGCGGATCTTCGAATGGCTGGCACGCGCCAAGGAGCAGGCGCACAAGCTGGAGGCGGGAACCTACCGACTCGATGGCACCAAGAGTACAACCGCTCTTCTCGAAGATCTCTTGCGGGCACCCATCCGGAGTCAGCGGGTAACGATCCCAGAAGGGCTAACCCGTCACGAAACCGCGTCACACTTGAGTCGCCAAGCCGCTCTCGATTCGGCGCGTCTTGTCGCGTTGACCGAGGATCGCACCTTCTTGTCCCGCCTCGGCATCGAAGCGCCCACCGTGGAAGGATACCTCTTCCCCGAGACCTATTTTCTAGACCTAGATGTGACGGAGGAGGAGGTGATCGAACACATGGTCGGTGAATTCCGCATCGTGTTTGCCGATTCGCTCCAGCGGCGCTTGACGGTGATCGGGATGAACCTGCATCAGGCGGTGACCCTCGCCTCAATCGTGGAGCGAGAAGCGCGAGTCCCTGACGAAAGGCCGGTTATTTCGGCCGTCTTTCAACGCCGGCTCGATTTCAATCGGCGATTGGAATCCTGCGCCACTGTGGAGTACGCGCTCGGGGTGCACAAGAAACGATTGACCAACGCCGACCTCCAGGTGGACTCGCCTTTCAATACATACCGGCACCGAGGCCTGCCCCCGGGGCCCATTGGCAATCCCGGCCGTGCATCTATCATGGCAACCCTTTTCCCGGCGGATACTGAGTTCCTGTATTTCGTCGCCCGCGGCGACGGCGGCCACATATTCAGCCGAACGAACAAGGAGCACGAAAAGGCCAAACGCGCTCTGCGCCTCGAACGTCGGCGCGCGAGACTCGCCAACTAGCCTGGGCACCACGTCTCTAGAATGAATCTTCTCGACGATCTCAACGCGGAGCAGCGAGAAGCCGCCGAAATCAGATCGGGCCCGTTGCTGGTTCTCGCCGGAGCCGGATCCGGCAAGACCCGGGTTCTCACCTATCGAATTGCTCAGCTGATCAAAGAAGCCGGCGTACCGCCGTGGAAGATTCTCGCGGTCACGTTCACCAATAACGCGGCCGGCGAAATGCGCCAGCGGGTCGTGGATCTGGTCGGAGCGGAATCCCGCGACATATGGCTTGGCACTTTTCATGCAATCTGCGCCAAGATCCTGCGCTTCGACGGCGCCCGACTTGGTGTCGATTCTCGCTTCACCATCTACGACGAGGAGGACCGACGCGCCCTGGTGCGAACCGTATTGAAGAATCTGGACATCAATCCGGATGATCTGACCCCGAGATCGGTCGTCGCCCAAATCAGCCGCGCCAAGAACGCTATGATCGACGCTACCCGTTTCGGGCAGGAAGCGGGAAGCTCGTATCAGAAACAGCAGGTATCTGAGGTATATACGTCGTATCAGCAGGCGTTGACCCAGAACAACGCGATGGACTTCGACGACCTTCTGGTCGAGTTGGTGCGGCGCCTGCAGGATTACAGCGAGGTTCTCGAGGATTACCAGACCCGGTTCGAGCACATTCTTGTCGACGAATACCAGGACACCAATCGTCCACAGTATCTCCTCACCCAACTGCTTGCCAAACAACACCGCAACATCTGCTGTGTGGGGGACGACGATCAGTCGATCTATCAGTTTCGCGGCGCCGACATCCGCAACATACTCGACTTTGAACGGGATTACCCTGATGCCAAAACGGTGCGTCTGGAACAGAATTACCGCTCGACCGGACGTATCCTCGCCGCTGCCAATGCGGTCATTCAAAACAACCAGCGTCGCAAGGGAAAGAATCTCTGGACCCAAGGAGCCGAAGGCGATCCGATCGAGTTGTCGGAATGCGCCGACGATCGGGGAGAGGCGCGCCAAATCACCGAGACCATTTCCGGCCATTTCGGAGTGCACACTGCCAACGACATGGCCGTGTTGTACCGCACCAACGCGCAATCGCGGGCACTCGAGCAGGAGCTGCAAAGCTCCGGCATCAAATACGAGATCGTTAGCGGCCTCCGATTCTACGAGCGCCGGGAGATCAAGGATCTTCTGGCGTACCTGCGAATCTTGATCAATCCAGCCGACGACGTCAGCCTGCGGCGCATTGTCAACGTTCCCAAGCGCGGCATCGGCGATACCACCCTCGGGGTCCTAGCGGAATACGGCCGGCAACACCGCCTGCCGCTGACTGAATCTCTGAACCACCTTGCCGAGATCACGGCGCTAAACCCGCGTTCCAGCAAACAACTGGGGTTATTCCACACTATGATCAAACTGTTGCGCGAGAGACTCGGCGAACTCAACCTACCCGCCCTCGGAATGGAGGTATTCGAGCAGTCGGGCTATCGGGAGATGTTGCAAGCCGAAGGAACCCCGGAGGCGGAGGTGCGGGAACAAAATGTGGATCAGCTGATTGCCGACATGGTGGAATTCAGTCGCGAGGAAGAGAATCCGACCCTCGAAGAGTTCTTGGAAGCCAAATCCTTGATGTCGCCCGCAGACGAGATGTCCGATGAGGACGAGACGATCACCTTAATGACGCTGCATAGCGCTAAGGGACTGGAGTTCCCGATCGTGTTTATCTGTGGCCTGGAAGAGGATCTCTTTCCCACGTCGAGAGCGTTGGAAGAAGCTCGCACAAACCCCGAATCCCTGGAAGAGGAGCGGCGGCTGTTCTATGTGGGAATCACCCGCGCCCGCGAGCGACTCTATCTTTCTCACGCCGAGCGCCGTTTCGCGTTCGGCGCGTTTCGCGAATCGACCCCCTCGCGATTTGTCGATGAGATTCCCACGGACCTGTTGCATAGGAACAGATCGCGACACCAGTCCTACTCCGCTCCACGGCGGCCGCGGCGGATACTCCCGCCGCCTCCGGAGAAACAACCCGCCAAGCAGGGCGTTCACTACGAATGGGACGAATCCGCCCCCCAGAGTTACGACTACGCGGAGGCCGGCGACGACTTCTTGAGCGTGGGCAACTGGGTGTTGCATCCCACCTGGGGGCGGGGACGCATCGAATCCAGCGAAGGAGTCGGTGCCGATCTCAAGCTTTCTATCCGCTTTGGAAACAATCGGGTGAAGAAGGTGGCCGTCGCCTACGCCCAACTCGAGCCCGCTTAGTAAAACTCCCAACCAGACTGCAACCGCGTTGCCTATTCCTACCCGACCGTCTAAGTTTCAGCATCACGGAGACTGATAGGAATGGACACGCACCAAACCACATCCCCTCTGCGGGTTGCCTTCAAGAGCGTTGGCTGCAAGCTGAATCAGTACGAGGTCGATGCGCTGAAGTTCGGATTCGACTCGTCAGACTGCCGCATCGTGCCGTTTGGCGATTCTGCGGATGTCTACGTGATCAACACGTGTACCGTGACCGGTTCCGGAGATGCCGATTCACGCAAGGCGGTCCGTCGCGCGCGGCGCACCAACCCCGAAGCGACGGTGGTCGCCACGGGGTGTTACGCGCACCGACGACCGCATGAACTGGAAGAGGCGGGCGCCAGCCTGGTCGTCGACAATACCGCCAAGTCGGACCTGCATGAGCGGCTCAGGTCACATCTGCGGCTCGAAGGTCGAGACTTCAAGATTGCGCCGGACGCCGTTTCGCCCAGCGGCTTTCTACAACAGCGCGCAGCGGTCGATCTGGGACGGACCCGCGGCGCCTTGCAGATTCAAGACGGCTGCGACGAGCACTGCACCTATTGTATCATACCCGGGGTTCGTGGTCCCGGCAGAAGTCGACCGATTCCCGAGATCGTAGAACAGGCGCAATCGATGGCGGCTGCCGGATATCGTGAGCTGGCACTAACCGGCGTACACACCGGCAGCTACGGCTACGACCGTCAGGAACCCGGAGCGCTGGTATCTTTGCTGGATCGAATGGAGACGATCGAAGGCCTGTCCCGCGTTCGTTTGAATTCCGTAGAACCCGGATACTTTTCCGAGGCCTTGATCGAGTTTGCTGTCACATCAGACAAGCTGTGTCGCCATTTTCACATTCCGCTGCAAAGCGGAGACGACCGCGTCTTGCGCCGCATGGGACGGAGATATGGACGCGCCGAGTATCTGAGTCTTGTGGAGAGGTTGGCGAGAGAGGTCCCCAAATGCGCCATCGGCGCCGACGTGATGGTCGGATTCCCCGGAGAAAGCGATGGCCAGTTTTCCGAAGCTTTGGCATTCATTGCCGACTTGCCGCTGACCTACCTGCACGTGTTCTCCTATTCGCAGCGGGAGGGCACGCCCGCCGAGCGTCTGATCGATCAGCAATCGGCGGAGGCGAAAAAGGGCCGCAGCCAGGAGTTGATTCGCCTCGGCGAGCGCAAACGCCTCGACTTCCACCAACAGCACGTCGGCGAGGAAATCGAGGTGCTAGTTGAGGAAGAGAAGGTGAACAGGACCGAACTTTCTTCGGGGTTGAGCGACAACTACATCAAAGCACTGTTCGCGCCCGGGGAAGGTGGCGCCAACCAGTTCGACACGGTGCGGGTTGAGCGGGCACGAGAGGATCTTGTATTCGGCGAGACGACCCTGAGACATGGTTGAACTGACCAACATCGAAACGTTGCCGGCCACCGCGGCTGTGGAGATACCTGCGGATGGCGTTCGCCGCGTCTATGTCGAGACCTACGGATGCCAGATGAACGTCGCGGACTCGGAGCTGGTAACCAGCATCCTCAGGGATGCCGGCTATCGCATCGTGGACCGACCGGATGGCGCCGACATCATTTTGATCAACACCTGCGCCGTGCGGGAGCACGCCGAGGAGCGGGTCATCGGCAGGGCGAGTCAGCTGCACGGACTGCGCAACAGGAACCCTCAGCTCACCATCGGTATCCTGGGCTGCATGGCGCAGCATCTGGCCGCAACCTTACCCCAACGAGCGCCGTTTGTTGACCTGGTGATGGGGCCCGATTCCTACCGACGCCTGCCGGGCATCCTGCGGGAGACGGCGGACGACACGTTGCTTGATCTGCGCCTCAGTCGGGCGGAGACGTATGCCGGAGTAGACCCGGCGCGCAGTGTCGGGACCAACGCCTGGGTCACCGCCATCCGGGGCTGTGACAAGTTCTGCACCTTTTGTGTTGTGCCGTTTGTTCGCGGCCGCGAGCGCAGCGTGAGCGCGGCGGAAATCGTGAGGCAGGTCGAGAAGATTGCGGCAGCGGGGTACAGGGAGGTGACCCTGTTGGGGCAAACGGTAAATTCCTACAACGACGGCACCACCGACTTCGCCGATCTGCTGCGGTTGGTGAGCGAGGTCCCGGGTATCATGCGGGTTCGTTTCACCTCCCCCTATCCCAAGGATTTCCACGATCGCACGATTCGGGCGATGGCTGAGATCCCCGCGGTGTGCCCTTCGCTGCATCTGCCGGTACAGAGTGGCTCCGACGCACAGCTCGCCGCCATGCGGCGCGGTTATGATCTGACCCGTTACCGCCGTCTCGTCGAGCAGCTGCGCAGCGCGATTCCCGACGTGGCGCTCACCACCGATATCATCGTGGGTTTCTGCGGCGAAACGGACACCGACTTCGAGCTGACTTGTGAGTTGATGCAAGAGATCCGTTTTGATTCCGCCTTCACGTTCAAATACTCCGAGCGCTCCGGCACTTACGCCAGCAAGAACATGCCGGACGATGTTCCAGAGTCGGTAAAGGGTGAGCGCCTGCAGCAGGTGATCCAGCTACAGGAGCGCATTTCTTTCGAGATTAATCAGCAGAGGATCGGAGGAATCGAGCAGGTTCTGGTGGAGGGCCCGGCGAGACGGCAGAACGGAGAAACCAGGAACATGTTCGGTCGTTCGCCGCAGGGAAAAACCGTGATCTTTCCGCAACCCGCACCGTCAAATTCCCTGATAGACGTCACCGTCCACAGCACCACCTCCCACACCTTGTTCGGCGACAGCGTCACCAACGGCAACTAACCCGGCCCCTCCGGAACCTCCAGATCCTCCAGAAAATCGAGTCCGTCCTCATCCATAGGGGACTCTTTCTCGACCTGTCTGCCGCAGTAGGAGCGGAACTCGCATCCGCTACATCGCGAGATTTCGGAAGCGAGTTCGAACTCTTCCTCCCCTGTTCTGTCCGAGATGTCTTCGATCACCCGCGCCAGGCGCCCCCGCGTTGCTACGTGCTGCTCCTCGTTGTGAGGAAAACGATGCACGACCTGCGGGTACTGAGCGTGCCAATAGGTAATGATGACGCGGTCGGAAGCGATCGCCTGGCCCCCGTTGATCACCTCGCCTCCCTCAACTAGGACGTACGGATAGACAGCGGTTTGCCAGCTCGCTTTGAACTGCTGCAGCTTGGGTTCGCGAAAACCGGTTTTCCAGTCGTAGATGATGAATTCGCCGTTGGTGGTGGCGACCAGTCGATCGAATTTCGCCACGATCGTAAACTCGCCGAACGGTACACACAGCTCCAGCTCAGTGAACTCATCGGCCGACTCCTCCTGTTCGAAGAGCTTGAAGCTGGTCCACCATCCAGCCAGCACGGGGTCTTCGCTTGCTTCTACCTCCCGGTCCGTTGCGAGTCCAAGAACGTCTTGCTGAACCAGATAGTGAAAGCGTTGGCCCCGGGCCAAGGCGTTCTCCCGTTCCTCTTCGGCGGCCGAGAGATCGGAAGGCCATTGCATCTTGCGCAGATATCGCAGGTAAAACCGCCGTGGACAAGCTTCGAAGAGGCTGATATTCGCCTGGCTGAAGATGAACCCTGCAGGAAGCTTATCAGTCATTCTCTTGGGATTTGAGGTGGTGGGTTCGGAGTATGGAGAACATGGCAGCGGGCGGAACTCGGCGCTGGCGGTCGAACAGCGGCACCTGCCGACTCCAGCTGAATCCTAGATATCTGCGAGCTCGGGTAATGCCCACGTAGAGGAGACGCAGGCGCTCGGCGATGATCTCCACATGGGCGTCGTCGGTCGCCGAATGCTCGGAAGACGAGGATTCGCCCAGGAGACGCAAGAGAGCTGCTTTGGTCTCCTCAGCCGGGTCGGCGTTTAAGAACTCTCGCTCCCCTCGGAAACGATCGCTCAAATCGTGAGGAAACCATTCCCCGTCAACCCCTACAAGGTAAACCAGATCCCATTCCAGCCCTTTCGCTTTGTGCATAGTCGTAAGGGTGATACGACCAGGCCGGGGTTGAAACTCGGCGCTGTCGGCAGCGAAGATGGTGCTGTGGCCACGAATGGCGACCTCGAGTTCACGGGCAAAGTCGGGAAGCCGCCAATGGCTGTTCTGCTCCGCTTTACCGCGCAAATACGCGGCGATTCGCTGCGCGCCTGCCAGTTGCTCGTCTTCGAACAGGTCTTGTCCCAACGTCAGGACCAGCTGATCGATGGGCAAGGAGGTTGCCATCAACCATCGACGAAGTTGCGTAGCGAATTGATCTAGCACGACCATCTCCGCTTCGGAGATTGGACCGATGGGCGGGAAAGCTTGTGCGCAAGTTGCACCCACTTCCGGAAAGATCAGCGTTTCTGGCCGGAAGCAGCTGCGCAGCAACCTAGACACCGCTTCTCGGGTGCCGGACTCTTCGCACACGTGCCCCTGCTGACAAACCGACTGGAACGCCCTTTCCAATCCCTTCGCCTTGAGCGGATCTGCGAGATAGACCAAAACCGCACTAAGGGCATCGCAGGTCTCCCGCGAACGTCGGGAGGTCTGCAGCACTTCATCGAATGCGGCACCCCGTTGCAGTAGACACTCGACCATCTCCGTGCCGACGCGATTGGTGGGAACGAGAATCGCGGCGGTCCTTTCCGGATGCGAAAGAGTGAACCCGTGAGCCCGTCGAGCGATATCCCGCAATTCATCATCCCGGTCGTTGTATTCGCGGAAGAGAATGCCGCTTTCGTCGTCACCCGGATTTTCCTGGCTGTCACCGTGTTCGGTACCGCGAATCGTCTGGCGGCGGAACGCCCGCTCACGCACCGCCTGCACCGGATGGTCGGCACACGTCCATTCCACCAAGTGATTAGCCAACTCGAGAATCGGGCGGGCGCAACGTCCTGAGATCAGCATCTCCACCGTCTCCACCTCGTCTCGATCAAGAAACTGACGCAGGTAACGTGGATTGGCGGCGGTGAAGGTGCTCATGATCGATTGATTGGGATCCCCTACCCTAATCCAGTCGGATCCGCCGGAGAGCTGGCTCAGCAGTTTCTCTTGCAGGGGAATGCTGTCTTGGGCTTCATCCTCGAGGACGATCGGCCACTCGCGACGCAGCCGCTGCGCCAGCTCTTCGTGCACGGTAATCAGGTCCAATGCGAGGCGAACGAGATCGTCGAAGTCGAGGCCGCCGATCGTCGTCAGATTCCGTTGATAGATCCGGTAGATTTCCATCCCGGCCTTCAGCAGGGTGCCGACGGTCCCCGCCGGTAGCGTCTCGGCCAATGCCAAGCCTTGCTCGGGCACTAACCGGTAGTTCTTCCCGGTGGCAATCAGCGAGCGAGCGAGGCTGTGAGCGACCTCGATCCACTCCGCTTGCCAGTCTGCTTTTCCCTGGACGGCGAGCGGCTCCCACACTGATCGGTTTTCCTCACTCCACAGACGTGTCGCCTTGTCGAGCAGATCGGCGCGGGTCCGGTCGCCGACGACGTGAAATTCTTCCGTCGTTCCCGCCAGGGCAGGTTGCGCCTGGATTATTCCGTACGACAAGCTGTGAAGCGTCCTGACGTCGTACCCTCCCGCTGGTCGATGGACGTGACCGAGTTCGGACCTGATTCGGGTTTTGATTGCGTCCACCGCGGCGTTCTGATAGGTGACGACAAGCACGCTCCCCGTCCTTATCGCACTCTCGCGGACCAGACGCGCCGCGAGGTTGGCTATGGTTGCCGTTTTCCCACTCCCGGGCACTGCCGATACACCCATGAGACCACCGCGGTACTCCATGATTTGCTGCTGTCCCGGGCGCGGCGTGAAAGGACTCATTGGGCCTGCTCCCCCAACACCCGTTCGGCGGTGAACAACAGCGGCCCCTGCTGAGAATTGCCTCCAGCATCGAGTTCGCTGTTGCACAGGTAGATTCCTTCGTCGCAGCGCCGGACCAAACCTCGAAGCAGACGCAGCAAGGTGCGGTTGCGGCGGCGATAGTCGATGAGGTCCGTCCACTTCTCATCGCCGCTCCAGTTGCGGGCCAGAACCTGGTGATTGGTAAGCGGCTGATGCAGCGGTTCCCACCAGTATGGGGAGCCGATGTCCAGCCAGAACTGGACCCGCGCCCGCTGGTGGCTGAGCAGATAGGTGTATACCGGCGCGATCAAGGTTACGGCGTCTGCATCGGTTTCGATGCCCGAATCGACCACGTATTGAGCTGCGACGATCCCCTCTGCGAGCATCGCGATGTAACCTTCGCCGATCTCCTCGACTCCAAGACCCATGCACGGCGCCGTTCGACGGAACGCGGCCGCCGAAGCGACGAGCTTGCTGAAGATCTCAACATCGTGAGACTCCAAGCCGGCCTGGAGAAAGGGCTCATTGAACAAACGGCGCAGGAAATGATCGATATGGTCCGCGGGGAGAGCTAGGTATTCATCGAGCCATCTCTTCAGCGCATCGAAAGCGGTAAGAAGGCGCTCGCCCAAGCGCAACGCCACGGTTTCGTCCAGATCGACGCGCTTTTTCAAGGAGCCGGAGCGCGGGTCGTAGAGGTGATTCGCCGCGAGGCGGCCGCGGATCGGGTCGCATTTTAGAATCGCTGCGAACGCTTCAGCGACCTCATAGGTAGTCGGCTTGCGCCCCCACCGCAGATGTGCCAGCATCGCCACGGCGATGCCCGACCTGACTATTGGCTCCTCGAAGAGATTCTCGTAGCGGCGCACGATCTTGAAGGCAATGCCGGCCTCCGACAGGACCTGGCCCAACATGAATCGGAGACCCCCGTCCGCGAAGGGAGCGACGACCGCAATCTCGCCCGGAGCTGTGCCCTGCTTTTTCAGGACGCTTATCTCGCGGCCGATCTGCCGAATCATCTCCACCCGATACCGAGTCCGAACCAAACGCACGAACCCGGTCTCCCCGTTCGCCAGATCGATCGCCGCTCCCTGTTGCAACTCCCCTGCAACTGCATTCAAGAATGAGACGACCTTCGTGGCCCCAGCGGCGCTGCTCAGATCTACCCTCTTGCGACAAAGCCCGCCTAGCTTGGCAGCGCCGGCCGGGTCCGATCCTAGAAAAGAGCGGTAACCCCCTTCGGGGTCGCAGCAGAGAAGGCTGGATTGACATTCGCCGAGTAGGCGGCGAACCATATCCTGCGCCACGGGCACCGTCTCCTCTACCTGGTCCGCTACGACGTGCCGGTAACGCCGCACCACGAAACTCCAGAAAGGCTTCGTTGTGCACAGTTGGGTAAATATGGACACCGACAGCGAGAGATCTAACAGCCCGTATTTCAGGCAATGAGAGCGGAAGAGATCGATGCATTCTTGTCCCTGTTCGTAATACCGCAGCCGGTCAGGGTCGCCCGTCCAGGCAGCAGCCAGTCGCGACTCAACCTCGGCGATGGGGTATCCGTTGACCGCCGCCCGGTTGAGATTATCGATGAGCTGACTGATGATGCGCTGGGGACGCAGGGAGAGTTCGGCGAAGTATCCCTTGTTCAGCAACGGTTGGATGAGCTGGCCTAGCAGGTGTTGCGCCATCTCGTAATTCAACAACACCGGAGGAAGACGGGGGTCCGCGAATCCGGCTTCCACGGCAATGAGCGGCCAAAAGAGCCTCGTAAACCGGGCCGCCATACTGTAATAGGTCTGGGGATCCACCGGTCCGAAGGGCTCGGTTTGAAGCGCCGCCAGCTCGGCGCGAATCTCGATGCCGGTGGCACGGTCTGGAACCAGGAGAAGGATATGATGGCCGGGGATTCGGTTGCTCAGGAGATATCGCAGTCTGCCCATTACCGCCTGCTGGCGACCGCTGCCAGAAGGGCCGGACAGAAAACAGGACCATCCGCCCACCGTCGGCCCTCCGACGGCGGCGGCAATATCACCCTTCATCGGGCTGCCAAAACGATTGGGATAAGGAAAAAGGAGCTACTGAGTTCAGCCGCGCCCTCAGACAGGCTGCGCCGTGTTCGAGAAGACCTCGATCACCTCGGTCGGATCGGTCGCCCCGATCAAGCGATCGCGGACAGCGGCTGTCTGCAGGAGGCGGGATAGCGCGGCGAGAAGCTCCATATGCTGCTTCTGGTGCTTCCGGGGGCTTGCAAAGAGTGCCACAATCCGCACCGGAGTGTCATCCGAACCGGCGAAGTCGATGCCTTCGATGGAGACACCAACGGCCAGAATCTGCCTGTGGATGTAGTCTTCGTGGACGTGGGGAATGGCGACCCCATGACCGATTCCGGTCGAACCCTGTTTCTCCCTGCGGATTAGGTCTGCAAGGAATCGCTTGTGGTCGCCAACAGCGTCATCCTCGGCGATCACGGCCGCGAGTTCGCGGATGGCGTCGAACCTTCGCGTTGAGCGGATACCAACCAGCACTCGCTGTGGATTGAGCAAGCGATTCCATTTTATCATGACACCCTCCCGGGCACTGGCCAAACTAACGACGCCTAGGGTCGAAGTCAAGATAAAATAGTATACATTTGTATACTGTTTGGGACCGTGTTATCCCCTCGCTCAGATGCCCCAGTAGGTCGTAAACCTGCGCCCTAAAGATTGATCTAAATCCATTTTTTACTTACGTTTGAGAGAATTTTTCTGCTGCTTTTGACGCCTTGCGAAAGGATCTCGTTTAGGTGAGTGAGCTCAACCGAGTTCTCGTTACCGGGGGTGCCGGTTTCATCGGATCGCACACCGTCGATCTGCTGTTGAAAAAGGGGTACCGGGTGCGGATCCTAGACAGCCTTCAGGACCGGGTTCATCCCCAGGGTTGGCCAGAGTACCTGCCAGCGGAGGTAGAAAAGGTGCGCGGAGACGTTCGCAACAGAGCAGATTGGGAGCAGGCATTGACGGATGTCGAAGGAGTGTTTCATCTGGCAGCCTATCAGGACTACATGCCCGATTTCAGCACCTTCTTTCACGTCAATACCGTCAGCACAGCTATGCTGTTCGAGCTCATTGCAGCCAGAGAACTTCCGGTCCGCAAGGTGGTTTTGGCGTCGTCTCAGTCGGTGTACGGGGAAGGCTCCTATCGCTGCGCCACCCATGGGCGTCTCTTTCCTGACAGCCGGCCGGCTGAACAGCTTGACAGGGGCGACTGGGAGCTGCGATGCCCCCAATGCAACGCTAGTATGCAACCGGTTGAGATCAGCGAGGAAGTCGTTCACCCGCACACCGCCTACGGCATCTCCAAGTACGCCCTGGAGTTGGCTTCCAGGGAGCTGGGCCGGAAATACGGGGTGCCGACGGTCTCCATGCGGTATTCAATCGTGCAAGGGCCGCGAAACTCGTTCTACAACGCCTATTCCGGGATCTGCCGACTCTTTACCATGCGAGTGCTTCACGATCAGCCGCCTGTCTGTTACGAGGACGGTCGACAACTGCGAGATTACGTTTTCGTCGGTGATGTGGCTCAGGCAAATCTGCTCGCCTTCGAGAGCCCAGCAGCGGATTACAAAGCGTTTAATGTTGGAGGTCTCGAGGCGACTACGGTAATAGACTACGCCAGGGAGGTGATTCGCATCGCCGGAAAGGACCTCGAGCCGGACGTTTCCGGAGAGTACCGCTTCGGCGACACCCGTCACACCTTTTCTTCTTCAGCGGCCCTTGGCCGTCTCGGCTGGCACCCTCAGGTCGGTCTGGAATCGATTATTTCTTCCTATGTCGAATGGGCCCGTGAGCAACCCGATCTCGCTGCGTTCTACGCCGAGTCCGAAGGCAAAATGAGAGCGGCGAAGGTGCTGCGCAAAGCGACGCCGTGAAGGCGATGATTCTCGCCGCCGGAAGAGGTCGGCGGTTGCAGCCCCTCACCGACACCTGCCCCAAGGCGTTGATTCCGATCGCCGGCAAACCGTTGCTCGAGTATGTGATTCGTCTCCTGGTGCGCCACGGCTTCGACGAGCTCGTCATCAATCTCCACTACCTGCCCGACAAGATCGAAACCTTCTGCGGCAGCGGCGAACAATGGGGAGCGCGCATCACCTACTCCCGGGAACACCAGCTCCTCGGTACCGCCGGCGCTGTGGGCAAGCTACGCTCTCATTTTCGCGAACCCTTCCTGGTCTATTACGGCGACAATCTGTGCAACGTCGACCTGGGCAAGTTGTGGTCCGACCACGAAAGTTGCCGCAGCGCGGCTACGATCGGTTTACTGCCGATGGACGATCCCACCACCCGCGGCATCGTGCAACTCGGCGCCGGAGGAGCGATCACCAGACTCGTGGAGAAACCAACACCGGAGGAGGTCTTCGACGGCTATCTGGTGAACGCCGGCATCTACGCCATAGAACCAGAGCTGGTCGACCACATCCCCGAAGGGCAGTCTCTCGACTTCGGCAGCGACCTTTTCCCGGCGATGCTCAAGGAAGGACGCCCACTTCATGGACACCGACTCGAGGGGCAGCTACTTTCGACCGACACACCCGAACGCTACAGGCACGCGCTTGAACAGGTGAGTGCGGGAGCGTTCAATCTACCTTGAATAGATGAAAACCCCGTGATCACAACCCGGGCTCCGCTGCGCATCCCCTTGGGCGGCGGCGGCACCGACCTCGCGTCCTACTACTCTAATTTCGGTGGTTTTGTTCTCAGCGCCGCCATCGACAAGTACGTCTACATCCAGCTGAACACCTTGAAGATCGAAGACTTCGTGCGCGTCAAATACTCGCAGACCGAGCTCGTGGAGAATCCGCATCAGATCGAACACCCGTTGCTGCGCGAAACTCTCGTGCACATGAAGATCGCCGGCGGATTGGAGATCAGCGCCATGGCGGACATCCCGGGGCGCACCGGTATGGGGTCTTCTGGCGCCTTTACCGTGGCTCTGCTTGCCGCCCTGCACGGTCATACGCGAAACCAGCTGTCGACAAATGAGCTGGCCGAAGAGGCGTATTACGTGGAATCCCACTGTGCCGGTCAGCCGGCCGGGAAGCACGATCATTACCTCGCCGCGTTCGGCGGCGTCACCTGCCTGGACATCGACAAAGAGGGTCGAGTCGAGGTGTCCACGCTCAAGTTGAGCCATCACACTGAAGAGGAATTGCGCAACAGTATGGTGCTGTTCTTCACCGGGATCGAGCGGGAAAGCTTCGATATTCTTTCGGAGCAACAGACTGAAACCAAGAAGGGAACCATCGAGGTCGTGGAGAGCTTGCACGAGGTGAAACGCATCGGTCTGGAGATCAAGAAGAGTTTGGAAACCGGTGACCTGGAATGGTTCGGCGCCCTGCTCGATGAGCACTGGCAAGCGAAGAAGCGCCGCTCATCCATGATGTCGAATCCGAATATCGATCAGTGGTATGCGGCGGGCTGCGAAGCTGGGGCGCTCGGGGGTAAGATTCTGGGTGCCGGAGGAGGCGGATTCATGATGTTTTATTGTCCCGCCCAGAGCCGTGAAGCGTTGCGTCATGCCATGGCGGATCAGGGGCTGCGCGAGATGCGCTTTCAGTTCGATCTGGAAGGCGTCAAGATATTGATGAACGTCTGACGTGGACCAATTGCTGGAAGAGATCCGAATGTTTAGAATGGATTTGATCTCACCCAACCCACTGAAATAAGCTTCCATGCCGCTCGAAGTAATCGAGATATCGGAAAAACACAAACAGCTCCTGGAAAAGCTGAGCGAGCTGGTACCCGATCTGGTGCCGGACTCCCCTCAAAGCCTGCAGCGCATTTTCGGGCTGGGGCTGATCGCCCTCACCATGCAAATCACCAACAAGGCGCGGGCCGACGACCAGTCGGAGCTGGTGGAAGAGCTGGGGAATCTGGCACGGGAGATGGTGGAAGCCGAGCAATGGTAATCGCCACGCTTGTGCAGTAAAACGACCTAACCTACACCCTTCGCAGCGCACTCCGGTAAAAAAATCTCCAACTTCGCGGCAGATAACGACGCCACAATATTCCAAGGTGGGCAAAGCGATCGGGAACGATTCGCCGCCGTCGGCGAACGATGGCATCGACGATGAGTCGCGCCACCCGATCGGGGGATGTTCGCGGTAAACGCCGGTACTTTCCGGCGGGCGTGCCGCTGACATCGGCGAATTCGGTAGGCACCAGCCCCGGCTCGACCAGCAGCACCCCGACCCCCCTCGGCGACAACTCATACTCGAGACTTTCAGCGAGGCCGGAAACCGCGAACTTGGTAGCGCCGTACACTGCGTTGTTTGGTGCCGGCAGCTCCCCCAACACGCTCGATACGAAAACCACCCACCCATCTCCCCTTTCGAGCATCTCCGGCAGAAAGGTACGGGTGCATTCGATTGCCCCCAACAGGTTCGTTTCTACAATCGCTGTCAGCTCTTCCGGATCGGCTTCGGCGAACGGACTGTACAAACCGCGGCCAGCATTGTTTATCAGGATGTCAACACCTCGTGGGAATCGTTCCAGCACTCGACGGTGGGCTTCGCGAACGCTGCTTGGATTCCGCCACGTCCCCGACGACGACCAACGAGTCACGCCCGCACTGCTCGACAATCTGTTGGCGCAGCTCTGCCAATCGGTGGCGCCGTCTGGCGAGGAGAACGAGTTGCGCCCCGCGGCCCGCTAGCTCCGTGGCCAGGTGCCACCCGATGCCGCTGCTGGCCCCGGTGACAAGCACAATCTTATTGGTGAGATCGAGCATCTTCTTCAGCGGGGGGACCGCTGTCGCCGGAGGATGTCTAGGTCGGGTGTAACGCACTACGTAGTCGACGGTTTCCTTGACCTTCTTGTCCAGCTCGTAGCGCGCGGTGCCGGAGAGGATGCTGTTGCGTACCTTGCTCCCCTTTTCTTTGTCTACCTTGCCACTCTGCACGGCAGCGTCGACCTGATGCAGCTTCTTGAGCTTCCCCGCTTCCTCTTCGGTCATTTTGCCCTGGGCAACGTACTGGTCCAGATGTGCCATCAAATGGTCCATCTGCTCTTCGCGAATCTTTGCCTGGGCTTTCTTCTGCTCCGCTTGTCGGTGCTCCACCTCCTCTGCACTCGGGTCCGCGGCTGGCCCCGAAAGAAGCTCCTGCAACCGAGCTTCGCTTTGGGCTGCGCGGTCAATTGGGGCGCCTCCACCATTGGCGGGGACGGCGGCCTTGGCGTTGGCTCTTGCCTGCGCCAGACGAGCTAGGGAACGTTTTTGCTGGGGGTCTTCCTTGCCGGCGATCTGGTAGGTTATGGTGTGAAGGCAGCGGCGAACATTCAGCTGATTCCCCCCTCGTGCACCTCCGTTACGCCCCAACTCTTCTTGCGCATCAGGCCATAAACCGACTTCGTGATCCAGTTCTCGATGCCGGGTATCAGCAGCAAATCAGGAGTCGATTTGTTGACCTCGTCAAGCAGAGAAGACAACCCACTTTTCACCTCCTCCGAGACGAAGCTGCCGGTCAGCACCTGGTAATCTTCTGCGATAGCCGCCAGGAAGTGGGAAGGCGAGATCAACACCTCCCCGGTGGCAATCCTGTCGCCTAGCAGGCCGACGAGCTGCTCACGCAGCTCACCTTGGATAGCCGTCAATGTGGGATTCCCTGTATCGAAATTGAATGTTGAAGGACTGTGAACAATTCAGACCAATCTGCCGTGACGGATAAAAGATAGCTATCCCTACTAACTACGGCAAAATGCCGCCCGTTGGCTGTCGAGAGGCTCGGATTCTCATTTTGAGAATATCTGGAATTATAATCCCGATTTGGGAAACCGACTTAAAGCTTTTACAATTAATAGATTAGGAGGCATAGGAAGCGAACGACTGGCGCCACGATTGCCATTTTGGGAACAATATCCGCTGAATTCCTCCGCACGTCATCTGAGCAAAGCTTCTTAAGTTCTTATTTATCAACCGTTTATTATGTTCGCTCGCTGATTGGCACGAGAATTGCCAATTGAGTAGCCATAACGTTGTAGGAGGTTCTTTTACCCCACACGAGGAGACAATCTCATGGCTAAACCGAAGATCAAACCACTCGCGGACCGCATCCTGGTCAAGCGTCTGGATGACGATGATGAGCAGAAGGTTGGGGGTATCATTATACCCGACACCGCAAAAGAAAAACCCCAGGAGGCCGAGGTTGTGGCCGTCGGTCCCGGAAAACTGGATGGCGGCGAGCGGGTTACGCCCGAACTGAAGAAAGGCGACAAGGTTCTTATCGGCAAGTATTCTGGCACCGAGGTCAAGATCGAAGGTGAAGAGTTCCTCATCATGCGCGAGGAAGATGTACTCGCCATCGTAGGTTAAGAGAAAGGAACATTCACTATGGCAGCCAAACAAATCGCTTTTCGCGAGGAGTGTCGCGATAAGATTCTGACAGGCATTCGCCAGCTCAGCAAAGCTGTGAAGGTCACTCTTGGCCCCCGCGGCCGCAACGTCGTGCTGGCCAAAAGCTGGGGCTCTCCTACGGTGACCAAGGATGGAGTTACCGTGGCCAAGGAGATCGAACTGCCCGACAAGTACGAAAACATGGGTGCCCAGATGGTCAAAGAGGTGGCCTCCAAGACCAGCGACGTAGCTGGCGACGGAACAACCACCGCAACGGTCCTGGCTGAAGCCATTTACAGCGAGGGATTGAAAGCGGTGACCGCCGGATTTTCTCCGATGGAAATTAAACGCGGTATCGAAAAGGCGGTCGACGTTGTCGTCCAGCAACTCGCAAAACAGAGCAAGTCGGTTAAGGATCACAGCGAGGTGTTGCAGGTTGGAACGATCTCCGCCAACGGCGACAGCTCGATCGGCGAAATCATTGCCGACGCGATGGACAAGGTAGGAAAGGACGGCACGATCACCGTTGAAGAGGCCAAAGGCACCGAGACCACACTCGACGTCGTGGAAGGCATGCAGTTCGATCGCGGCTACCTGTCGCCCTATTTCGTCACCGATCAGGAGAGCATGGAAGCTGTTTTGGAGGACGCCTACCTGCTCATCCACGAGAAGAAGATCTCGAATCTGAAGGACCTCCTTCCGTTGTTAGAGAAGGTCTCCAAGTCCAGCAAGCCATTGCTGATTATCGCGGAAGACGTAGAAGGGGAAGCACTGGCGACCCTGGTTGTAAACAAGATCCGCGGCACACTTCAGATTGCAGCGGTCAAAGCGCCAGGTTACGGCGATAAGCGCAAGGCTATGCTCGAGGATATCGCCATTCTGACCGGCGGCACTGTAATCACGGAAGACCTGGGCATCACCCTCGAGAGCGTGCAGCTCTCCGACCTTGGCACCACTAAACGCGCCTTGATCGAAAAGGAAGATACGACCGTAATCGAAGGAGGCGGAAAACCTGCCGATATCAAAGGACGCGTCGAGCAGATCAGGCACCAGATCGCGGACACCACGTCCGATTACGATCGCGAAAAGCTGCAGGAACGACTCGCCAAGCTGGCAGGTGGAGTCGCCGTTATTCGCGTGGGCGCCGCTACCGAGACGGAGATGAAAGAAAAGAAAGCACGAGTGGAAGATGCATTGCACGCCACCCGCGCTGCCGTCGAGGAGGGCATCGTGCCCGGTGGCGGGGTGTCCCTTATTCGCGCCACGACTGCTCTGGACACCTTGAAGGGCGCCAACGATGGCGAGACGACCGGCATCAAGATCGTCCGCCGCGCCCTGGAGGAACCTTTACGGCAGATCTCGGTCAACGCCGGCCAAGAAGGAGCTGTCGTGGTGGAAAACGTGGCGGCCAAGAAAACGGCTGGCTACGGTTACAACGCCGCGACCGAGGAATATGGCGATTTGGTGAAGATGGGTGTCATCGATCCGACAAAGGTCGTTCACACCGCCCTCAGCAACGCGGCCAGCATTGCTGCTTTGTTGTTGACCACCGATGCCATGGTCACCGAAGAGCCGGAGGAGAAAGAAGCCACTGCAGCGGGTGGGCATCCCCATCCGCACTAAGATCCAGTAGGTGTGACCTACAAAACATGAAATGGGGCGAGGGTTTCAACCCTCGCCCCATTTTTCGTGGCAAGCAAGAGATTGTCGGCACCACTTCAGGTGCCGCCATCCACAAACTGAGTCATCTGCACGCCGTAGCTGTCGCCCACGAGCACCATCTTGCCGCGCCCGATCAACTTGCCATTGACCCGCACCTCCACCGGATCGTCCGCCTCGCTATCGACCTTGAGGATCGCGTCGGGAGCAAGCGCTCGCGCCTCTTCGAGAGTTATCCGGGCCCGTCCCCATTCCACCGACACCCGAACATCCATATTTTGCAGCTGGGAAAGATCTTTAGGGTTGCTCATCGGTCGTCGTCCTTTGCATCGTCGACTCTCCCATTCCCCCGAACCTAGTGGGGAGTGCGAAGGGCGTCAACGCAGGATTGACATAGGGAAGGTCTCGCGGGAAATTCAACCCAACGCCGATCAGGAGACGAATACCATGACAGAAGACAAAACGGTTCTCAACGCCAGTGAAGTTGACCAGGAATTGAATCGTCTAGAGGGATGGTCGCGAACTGATACGATCATCGCGAAAGATTTCACCCTCAGCAATTTCCGCGACATTACGTCCTTCTTGAACCATCTGGTAAAGACGATTACCGAGATGAATCACCATCCCGATTTCAGCTTGAACACCGGCACCAAAACCATCTCCGTCTCCGTCACGACCCACAGTGAAAAAGCCGTTACCAGTTCGGATATTCAGTTTGCCGCCGAACTGAACGCGTGGCAACCTTCCTGAACGGCTCATTTTCTAATCCTGACTCTCCGGCCTTTCTGCGCTGATTCGATCTCTTTCAAGCAGATCGCAACGGAGTTTCTGGCACTCTGCCCTCCGATGATACGCGACGGTATTCGGTTCTGAACCGAATCCACCGCTTCCTGCAATTCGGCGACGAATCCATCGCGCGAGCTCAACTTCGGGCGTCTCGTCTTGCCGTCCTTCGTAAGTAGCTGAGGTGGTTTCCCAGAGCTCGAGTTGAACTTCAAGGTCGCCTCTTCGAAGTAGACATCGTAGCCGTGTTCGAACGGACATCCGGCTTGCGACAACCATCCGCTCTCCGCGCTCACTACTATCCGGGTCCCAGCGTACTCGTACTGGGTGTGTACGTACTCTACCAGACCGCCGCGATCGAGATATCCTGAGGAAGTAACCGCGGTAGGCATCCCGAACAGGTATTGCAGAAAGTCCACGTCGTGAATGTGCAGATCGATCGCCGGTCCCCCGTTGTCTTTTGGATCACGCCAGCTCGGCTTGGAAATAATGCGCTTCATGTGCATCGCCTGAATCTTGCCGTACACCCGGCTCTCCATCAGCTCCTTGATCAACCGGAACTCTGGAAAGAACCGCAGGACATGGGCAACCATGAGCATCCGTTTCTCTTTTCGTGCCGTGCCGAGCATGCGATCGGCTTGCCGCGGTGAGAGCGAGATAGGTTTCTCGACCAACACATGTTTGCCGGATGTTAGCGCCGCTGTACAGGTGTCGTAGTGCATCGGCGTGGGCAAACAGATGTCCACAAGATCCACGTTCGGATCGGCGATAAGCGACTCGACCTCTCGATATTGGGCGACGGATTCGAGGTTCTGCACACCTCCGCTACTTCCGAAGTTCCCCTGCACACCGCGCCAGTCTCCACCCAATTTTCGCCGGTCTCGGGTGCAGACAGCCACCACCTTGCCTCTCCGAACCTTCTGTATCGCCTTGTAGTGGGTCACCCCCATGAAGCCAAGCCCGACAATACCTATGCGAACCATCCGTTGATCCCTTTCTCGTTGCAGCCCATATCTGTCACCTGATGGCTAATCCGCGACAACGGCGAATTTTCCACGGACCGATTCCTTGCCGGAAGACACGGTAAAATAGTAGACGCCCGACTCGACGGTCCTGCCGCGGTCGTTGTTGCCGTCCCATTCGAGGCCGCCATCCTTGCTGTCCTCGACGAGAATGCGGACAACCTGGCCGGCCAGGTTGTAGATACGAATCGTCGCCGACTCGGTCAGGTTGGCGAACACTAGTGCGCCTCGATCGGGAACGAACGGATTGGGGAATACCATTACATCTCCGAGATCGGTGGCCGTCGCACGCAGAGCGACGCGCTCACTGATCAGATTACCGTTGGCGTCGGGCAACCCGGTAATGACCAGTTGAAATGTCTCGCCCCGGGTTCGTATCGGTGTCAAATCGTCCAGGTTGATTCCCAGCCGATCCTCCGCGATGATCTCTACACCGCGTACGCGGATGTCGCCCCCGACGAAGGAAAAGGTATTGTCAGCACCGTCGTACAGAACCCGGCCGTCGAATTGCAACTCGACACGCAGCGGGGTGACGACCGTTGCATCCACCACCCGAACAACAGCGAGATACGGCTTCAGCTGCAGCGGCAAGCGGGCGCTGGATGATGCCAATGGCGTGCCGTCCGCAGCTTTCACGCCGACCAAAACCAACTCGAACATTCCGGAATCGGGCAGCGCTGCGAACCCGAGTACAACCCTCGAATCGTGGCGATCCTGGGTGACCGATGTGGGTTTCCCCAGGCCAGGTTCGAGGTCGAATCGGTGTGCTTCGAGCGGTCCCATCGACTCGCCAAACTGAATAGCAAGGTGCGTCGACGATACCCGCTCGACCGCAACTACCCGCGCTAACGGGCGTACCTCGACCTTGAGTTCATGGCTCCTCTCGCCCTCGATCCCCCGTTCGTCGACCGCCGCGACTGAATATTCGTACACGCGACCTGCCTGGGTCTGCTCGTCCAGATATTCGGTTCCCGTCAGATCGTCCTGGAGCACGAGACCGTCACGAAAAACTCGATACGACGCGGCCCCTTTGATCGTCTCCCAAGAGACGGCGATATGCCCCTCGGAACCTGCGAAGCCGCGCACGCCTGCCGGCGCCAACAGAATCTCCGGACGCGAGACTATCGACCGAATCTCGACGCCGTTGGCGACGTTAAATGCAATCGCAAGGTCGCCGGATGCCGACAGATCTCCTATGACCGGTCTTCTCGCGTTTCCGATGGTGGAGTGCCACACCGGTTCGTAGGTATCGACACCAGTTGCGGCGACGACATAGAGATCGGGTACCAACGCCAGCACGAGCTCCGGCAACCCATCGCCGTTCAGGTCGCCGCTGGCGATCCCGTTACCGTTGGACCTGCCTCCCTTTACATCAACCGACCATTCGCGGGCGAACGCGTTGTCTCCCACGGATTGGAATATGGATACCCTCCAGCGCTGCAGGTCGGGACGCACGGGGTTGCGGAGCAGGTGAGCTACGACAAATTCTACCCGCGAGTCCCCATCGAAATCCGCTCCCCCACCCACCACCCGGCCGTCTGAGTCGCCGTTCTCCTCGCGCAGCCACGACATCCGAAAACTGTCGTCGGCAAAACTCTCGAACGTGAAGAGGTCGCCGTCTCCGTCTCCCATCAGCAGCTCCGCGCGTCCGTCGTCGTCGAAATCGCCGACCAGCTGCCGATCTCCCAACTCGTTGGTACCCGTCGTGGGATTGGGGAGCACGGTGATCTCGGCAAAGTCGTCGTCACCTTGATTCTCGAAAACATGAATCAGGTCGGCGTTGCTGGACCGTAGAAACATCTCCTGGGAGCCATCGCCATCAAGGTCACCCACCTCGCCTCCCCAAACCTCACGCCGTTCCCAGACAACCTTTTGGGGAAATCGTCCTTCGCTTTCGGACTCCAGCAACCTGACCCGCTGGGCGTCCACGGCCATCAACTCCGACAGCCCGTCGCGATCGAGGTCGTGGGTGTTCCATGGAATAAACAACCTCGAGCTGCGAAACACTTCCCCAAAACCTTCGGTACCCAGCTCATGGAACACGGCTTCGCCGTACTGTGGCGCCCCCCCAATGGTCATTTGCACAAGTTCGGCAACCCCGTTGGCGTTGAAGTCGGCAAACATCGGCATGAGGTAGCCGTCTGCTATCCTGCCGCGAAGAACGGAATTCCATTGCGGAAACTGACGAACGTCGACGGTAAAACCGCCGGCATCCGTCTCCACTCCACTCAGCTGCCCCGAGCGCGGACGCAGGTGAACGCGGTACTCCCCGCGATCCAGATCGGCTCCCAGGGTTAGGGAATGACTGCGGGACAGTGCAGGCACCGGCAAGGTTCTGACCGGGGCGCTCTCTCCGTCGGCGACGATCGAAACCTCGCCCCCTGACGGCTCATCCGTCTCCCATTCCAGGAGATAATCCCAGGATAGACCGTCCAACACAGGCGTAAGGTGGACCTGTGTTATCCGCGGCGGCGTGCGCTGCACGCGGACCTCCACCCTGTCTTGAAGATTGTGCTGCAATGCGCGCGCGCGGATTTCGTAACGGCCCTCCGGCAGGGTCGCAACATCCCACACCAGATTTTCAGCGGTTGCCTGCGATGCCGTCCCCGCGAAAAGTCCGTTCCATGTCGACCCCTCTTCAAAGGCGCGCCAGCTTATATCCAATCTGCCTACGCCGCCGGCAAGGGTCAGCGCGACTGCGACACGATCGACAATCAGATCATCTACTGAGGGGTTTGCGATAGCCACCACCGGCGGCGACGGGGTGGATGCATCGATGTTGGCGATGCCGGCCCCGGTGTGATCATCCCATCCGGACAACCCTATGTCGCGAGCGCTCAAAGCTAGCGACGCCCGTACTTGAGCGGCGTCCAGGCCAGCACCCTGCGCCATGAACGCTGCCGCAATCCCGGATATGTGGGCTGCCGCCATGGAGGTGCCGGTCCGCTCTACGTAGGAACCGCCAGGCGCCAGGCTCCAGATCCCGATCCCTGGCGCCGCGATATCGATACTCGATCCGCTGTTGGAGAAGGCGGGTACGGTATCGCCCGATCCGGAAGCTGTCACCGCAATCGTCTCGTCCAGCTTCGCCGGATAGAAGACCGCATCGCCGCCATCATTGCCAGCCGCCGCCACGAGCACGCACCCTCTGCTTTCGGCGTAGCGAATCACATCGCGAATCAGCGGCGAGAACTGCGGATCGCCCCAGCTCATGTTTAGGATATCGGCACCGTTGTCCGCCGCGTAGACGATGGCGGCGGCGAGGTCGTCGTCCTCCAGAAAGCCACCCGTTGCCAGATTGAAGCCGGCCCGCAGCGGCATGATTCTGACCCCATGGGCGACACCTGCAATTCCTATTTCGTTGTTGCCTGTTGCGGCGATGATGCCAGCGACGTGGGTTCCGTGCCCGGACTCGTCCATAGGATCGCCATCGCGATCCAGGTAGTCCCCTTGCGCAGCGAATCCCGGGGCATGGGTAAAATCCCAGCCGACGAAATCATCAACATATCCGTTGCGGTCGTCGTCGACCCCCGGTGCGCCGGAGATTTCTCCTTCATTCGCCCACACCTGGTCAACGATGTCAGGGTGCAGGTAGTCCAGACCGGAATCGATTACCGCAACGATGAGGTGGCTGGCGTCGACCGGTTCGACCTCTGACCAACCTATGTGTGAGAGATTCCACTGCCGTCGAAAGAGTGAATCGTTGGGCGTGCTTGCGAACCGTCGGAGGTAATTTGGCTGGACGTGCTCGACAATTGCTAACATCGAGTAGTGCAGAGCGAGGGAATCGGCAGCGGCCCCCGGGGAAAAACGCAAGAGCCGCCACCTCTCCAATACGCTCTCGCCCACGGTCTTCGCGTTGCCCGGCAAGGAGTTAACAGTTAGCACTGGACCCTCCTCGACAAGCCCGAAGAGACGGTTCAGGCGTTCCGCCTCGGCGTGGACCGCGGCGGATATCTTGGCACTCGGGGCACTGAAGCGAACCAGGATCTCGTTGGGGGCATGGGTGGGGGCAGACAAAGCTCCCGCACTGCCGTACCAAACGGCCGCCACGCCTGTGATTATCGCCAAATAAAGCATGAACCAGTCCTACCGAATTGTATAAACTCTTGGGATGTCGGCAAGAAAGAGGTTGCGAGCCGGTGACAGCTGGTTCTTTTGGGAGTTGCCCCATCCCGTGAAGTCACTCGCCGTTTTCTCCATTCACACCACCGTGAGTATACCTGAGGAAACTTTTGCTTGACAGTCCTCCAGTATTGCTCTTAGATTGTGCAAAATAGAGATTTACACATGATTTTGACCCATTTGGCGGGGAGCATTTGAATATGGCAAGTGCCGAGGCGGAGGGAGCTTTGGAGAAATCCTCCAAATCCGATGTCCTCTGCATTGGCATAGACCTGGGCACATCACAGAGTTCTATAGCCACTAACACACAGATAAAGCGAACTGTCAGTAGCGTCGTCGGTTGGCCGAAGGACCTTATATCCTACAAGTTTCTCGGAAAACGGGTCGTGATTGGCGAGGAATGCCTGAAGAACCGCATGGCCGTCGACATGATCTGGCCGTTGGAGAATGGCGTGTTTAGATATCGCGCGTCACCGGAAGAAGCCGACGCCGAGGATCAGGACTTGAACCGGGATGCGGAGGCGATCAACCACCTCGTCACCTTCATACTGGAACTGGCCGAACGTCAGCCTAATCAGGAGCTTCGGGTCGTCATCGGATGCCCTGCGAGAGCCTCCACCGCGGACCGGCAGGCGTTAGCCGACGCGGTGAGCGGTCTGGTTGACTACGTGCTCATAGCCTCGGAGCCGTTTCTGGTCGCGTATGGCCTTGATCTGTTCAATAACGCGCTAATCATCGACATCGGGGCGGGCACCCTGGATCTCTGTCGGATGCATGGTACGATCCCCAGCGAGGAGGACCAGCGGACGTTGGTCAAAGCCGGCAACTTCGTGGATTCGCGCCTGCACATGCTGCTTCAGGAGAAGATCAAGGATTCGCCCATCACCTTGGAGATGGCGCGCCGTATCAAGGAACAGTACGCCTTCGTGTCCTCGCAAAAGGAAGTGATCTACGTCGATTTCCAGGTCAACGGAAAACCGAAGACCTACGACGTGACCGAGGAAGTGAGGGAAGCTTGCGAAAGTGTCATGCCCGACCTGATAGAGAGCGCCCGGGAATTGATCGTTACTTTTGATCCGGAGTACCAGCACGATCTGCGCCAGAGCATATTGCTCGCCGGAGGGGGCAGTCAGATTCGCGCCCTTGCCGAAGAGGTTCCTTCGAACCTGAGTGAGTTTGGTCCGTGCAAGGTCTCGACGGTGGAAGACCCGGTGTATGCCGGTGCGGTCGGGGCGCTGAAGCTGGCCACCGACATGCCAGACTCCGAGTGGCGCCAGGCCGGCAAGGCCTCCTAGACCGCCAGCCAACTGTTTTTCGGTTCTCCCCCGACTCCCCGACGCGTGCAGTTCGCTGTTTAAGAGGGAAACTCCATGGGAATATTCGCCTTCCTAACTGCCGGAAGATTAAAAACTGAGCTCACCCGGCAGCGGGATGAGATTGCGCGCTTGCACCAGATGCTCGATATCGAGGTCGCCGTCAAGCAGGAGGCGGAAAAAGAGGTGCATACCAGCGCACAAGAACGAGAGGCTGTCGAGCAAAAACTGGCCGCCGTTCACGATGAATTGAAGGCGCAGGAGAGAAAACTGCAGGAAGAGCAGAATCGCATCCAGCAGGAGCTGGACCAGGAACGCAAGAAGGTCCAGGAAGAAGCCGACAAGACGATTCACGATATGGAGATACGGCTGTCCACCTTGCGTCAGGAGCTCGACGAACGGCAGAAGCAACGGTCACAGGCGACGGAGCAAAACGCAAGGTTAGCCGAGAAAGCGGCTGAGTTAGAGGATGCCATGAAAAATCTATCCGGATCGCTTGAAGAAAGCGAAACCCGCATTCGCGAACTGAAAGCGGAGAAGAGGGGACTGCAGACCGATCTGGACAAGATCATGGGCAACTTAACCCGCTGGTAGTCACTTCCGACCGGCATCGATTCGACCTGCCGGCCTCATTCATCTTTACCTCCCAAAAACTGATTAGCCGTTGACCGACCTCGAGATATACGGAGTTTTGCTGGTGAGCTTCAGCAAGTACAGCCACCAACCGAGCTTCGTCCCCCTCTACCAGAGTCATCCTCGCATTGAAATCGTCGCCGTCGCCGATGACGCAAGCATCGAGGAGGATCTTGCCGCCTCCAACCGCGATTGGGCTGCACGCCTGGGCGTCCCTTACCTCGAAGATGTGGATCGTGGGCTCGAAGACGACCGGGTTCACATCGTCAGTATCGGTCACGAAATCGAAAGACGCGCCGGCCTGGCGCAACGAGCCGCCGCCGCGGGCAAGGCGCTGTGGATCGACAAGTTCATCGGGGCGACCATCGAAGAGTGTGATGCCGTCGTCTCTGCGGTCGATCGTGCCGGAGTCTGCTCGATCATTCCAAGCTTCACGTATGGCGAGCTAGCCAGGCAGAGTCAATCTGTGTTGGAATCGAATTCGTTGGGGACCCTTCTCGGCGTCCACGCCGACGGATTGTTCTCCAAGGGGTGGCCGCGGCCCATCGATTCGAGCGCTACGCCCAACTTTCTGGGACCGGGACGCTGGAAATTTCCAGATATCAAACGGGAGCTGCTCTGCGTCGGCGCTTACGGTGTCGGATTGGTTCAGACCTGTCTGGGCCCCATAAGAAAGGTCCACGGACGCGCCGGGGCCCACTTCTTTCCCGAACACGCGTCACATGGCGCTGACGATTTTGGCGCCTTGACGATGACAGACGACTCTGGGCGCATTGCAACTGTTTGCGGTGGTCGCATCGGGGTTGCAAGCCACCCACAGGGCGGTCCGTCGAAGGCGTATCTCGTCGGCAGCACCGGAAGCGCCGTCGTTGACGGCAAAGGACCTACCGTCCACAGCTTTCTACGGGAGGAGATCGTCGGCGCCGACTACAGCATACCCCCCGAAGACCCGATGATGTGGCACAGCAGATCTCCGATTCCAACCACAACAACCGCCCCTGATAGCGTTGGTTTCTCCACTGCCCTCGAGGATCTGCTTGGGGCCATGGACAACGACCGCGACACCTCATATACCGTCGCGGACGCCCGCGACAACATGGAGATTCTAACCGCCGGCTATTTATCGGTGATGCAGAATCAGGTAGTCAGCTTGCCTCTGGAGGCCGCCGCATCCTGATGTCCACCGCCCCTCCCATAGCTCTTGTAGCCAGTGCGGCACAAAAAGATGCCGTGCAAGTACTCTGCGAGTCCCTTGAGATCTCGGGGGTAATGAACCTAGGACGTACCCGGTTGGATATCGGCTCGATACCGGTATTTGACGAGTTGGGCGTCGTGCTCCAGCACGTGGCGTCTGGGGTATGCTGCTTTCTGACGCCGTATTCTGCGCTAAAGCGAGACCTGTTTCGGTGTGTGGAACAAGGGATTCATGTTCTCACGGCTGGTCCCGTGGCTCTATCGAAGACCGAGCATGAGCAGTTGACTGAGATGGCAGCGAGGCGAAATGTTTGTGTGGCAAGCGGAGGGCAATTCCGCTTCAGCAACCATTACAGAACCGTGCAACGGGAATGCAGCAAGCCAGCATTCGGCCAGGCGGTTTACCTCCGCCACCTTCGAGGCGGAGGCGGCAGTCTCTTGCCCGCGTGGTGGGCAGCGTGGGACGCCGTTGATATGGCGGTCGATCTGATCGGCTCCGATCTTCAGTTCCTGCTTGCCACCGCGACGAAGGAGCGTTCCAAACACCATCTGGCCATAACGGCAGGAATCGGGAAGGCGACGGCCCAGCTTCTGGTGGCGCCGGTTCACCTTCCGCTGAATCAAGAGCTCACCGTGGCGGGGACCGGAGGTGTCGTCTACACGGAGGGCCTCTCGAGCTCCTCGGCGGTCGTGCGACAGGACGGTTTGCACCTGCACCCACACACTGGGCAGTTTTCCGAGCCGCCCTGGCTCGAAGATTTCGTCGCACAGCTGGGCCAACCCAGGCCAGGCGTTCCACCCTGGGACGAGATCGTTTTGCGGTCCCAGTTATTGCGCGTCTTGCGGCGCGCGCTGCGTACCTCGACACCCGTAGCCCTCGATCTCTAGCGGGCACCTGACCCTAATCTTCTGCGAATCGTTCGGATGCTCTCGCGGTCTTCTCGAGAACGGCTTCCACCGCCTTTGACTTGACCGCTTCAAACCCGCGAATCCGGTCAGCGGTCGCCGCTATCTCTACAGCCCTGTCATAGTTGGATTCGTCCAATTTCTCGGTCAACGCAGCGATCAGTTCTCTGTACCAACCCACCAACTCTCGTTCCTGTCTTCTCGACTTCGCAAAGCCGAAAGGATCGCACCACGAGCCGCGCAGCCATTTCATACGGGCCAACAAGCACAACACAGTCCGCGCCCCCCAGCCGCAACGAATCTTATTTTTGAAGAGCCATCGCAGCGTCGGTGGCTGCAAATGATATCTGATGGAGAGCCGGCCCTCGAACAATCCCCGAATTCTGCGTTCGAACTGGGGCCTGGTTGCCAGCCGCGCCACCTCGTATTCGTCTTTGTACGCCATGAGGCGATAGAGCTGAAACGCCACCGTGCGGGTAAAGCGAGTTGCGGCCATACCAATCGCCTGCTCCTTCACCCGAACCTTATGGATGTATCGAAGAAATTCGGACGCGTAGTTATCATCCTGATACGCCGCCAGCTCGGTTAGATAGAGATCGACCTCCTCTTCCAGCTCATTATCACCCAGTTGATTGGTGATCGACGGAGTCGCAGCTTTCGCCGCCGGCGTGGAGGTATACTCCATCCCCCCTACTCGAATCGACACTGGATTCAAATCCCCTTCCTCGGAGACTCGGGTGAGCCGTTCCGGATCAGCGACGGCGATCCTGCCCCACCTGAAAGCACACAGATTTTCTTCGACGGCGCGGTCGTTCAGGCGAATTGCCCTTTCGATGGAGCCGGAGGACACGGGAACGGCTCCGGCTTGGAAGGCGGCGCCGAACAGAATCATGTTGGCGAAGATCGAATCGGCGAAGAGGGATTCCGCCGCCGCGTAGGTGTCGAGGTAGATATTCTCGCGCGATCGCGTATACCCCTCGATGACCATCCGCAGGAACTCTGCGTCGGGAATACGGCCGTCGGGATGGCGATTTTGTTCGGCCGTCGGCAGTACGCTGCTGCTCACGATACCAACGCTCCGATTCGCGGTTGCGTACCTCAGATTGCCCGGCTCGGCTGCTCTAATCAGATCGAAGCCAAGGTAGAGGTCGGCGGCACCCGGTAGCAGACGGTGGAAGGCAATCTGTTTCTCGGCGCTGATTTGTATGGGTGCTTCCACAGGCCCTCCTTTTTGGGCAAGACCCGTATTGTTGGATAGGTAGACGAACCTGCCTTCCATCATCGCCGCGAATGCGAGGATGTGGGATATGGTAACAACACCGGTTCCCCCACGGCCATTGGCGTAGATACTGTAGGTATGGTCCAGCTCCGGCAGCGTGGGTTCGGGCGGTGGTTCGATCATGCCGCGAGAGCGACGACGAAGCTTCGTGCCTGCCGCCGGAATCACCGAAACGAACGCCGGACATTCACCTTCTACGCACAGCCTGTCGCGCGTACACTGCGAGGTGCGAATCTGAGTCTTGGGTCCATTTTCCGTGTTCACCTGATACAGCGCGGCACACCCCTCAGATTTCCGAAAACAATCACCACAGGCTTCGCAGATCGCCTCGTTGATCATGATATATTCTGTCGGGGCCGTCTGCTGGCGGCGCGCACGACGGCTCTTTTCGGTCGCACATTCCTTGTCGAGGATAAGAGCGGTCGTTCCGGGGAAATTTTTAAACGTGTCGAGTGCCTCTTTGTGACGCTCAGTTGAGAACAGCTCCACACGGGTATCCGGGTTCAGCTTGTAGGCCGATGGATCCTCACTTACGATACCCAACCTCTCCACACCCATGCCCAGAAGTTCGGCCACCACGTCTTCTGTGTCTCGTTGCCCCGCGGGTCGTTGACCGCCGGTGAGCGCGACTGCTCCGTTGAACAGCAGCAGAAAGGTGATGTTTGTGCCGGCTTCAACGCAGCTCTGGATGGCGCTGCGACCGCTGTGGAAGTAACTTCCGTCCCCCAGATTTTGAAAGATGTGTTCGTTCCCGTTGAATTGGGACCAACCGCTGTAGATCGAACCCCCCGCACCCATTGTGGGGATGTAAAGCACTCCGTTGTCATAGGCGTCAACGGCGCGTATCGAGCTGCAACCGATAGCCCCACCTGGTTTCTCCGACAGATCGTGGAAGCTGTTGTAGGGACAGCCCCCGCATGACATGGGCGAAACCGTGGGAACAGGCGGATACGTGCGGTCGTCAATTTCGTCCAAGCCTCGACTTGCCAACGTGCCGGAGTGGCTCGCCTTCAATCGTGGTTCCAATATCCGAATCAGAACCTCCGGGGTAAGCTCGCCGTGCGCTGGGATCAACGGTGCACCGCGCTCATCTGTTTTACCGAAGACGCCTTTCACGCCCGTCCTCCAGAGCGCAGCTTTTATGGCATTCTCCACGAAGTCACCGCCCTCCTCGATCACGTAGACGAAGCGAAGATTCTGACCAAACCGGGCGACGATGTGTGTATCTAGCGGAAAGGTTACGTTGATCTCGAGAACCGGAACGCGCAGATTCATCGCCTCCAGTGCACATGCGAGATCCACTACACTCTTGCCCGTAGCGACAATGCCTACATCCTCGCCAACATCCGCGTCGACAATGCGATTGAGCTGGTTGAAGCGCACATACTCCACTGCCAGCGGCACCTTCCTTTCCACAAGCTCACGCTGCATCGGCAGCGCACCGGTGGCCATCACGAGCGGATTGAACTGCTTTTGATAGGACACGTCGTGCTGCTGCCAACCAGATCGTGCCTCTTCCAACGTGACCGTTGCGGCTCCGTCGCAGATTGGGGTCGTCAACTTGAGGGCCGTTACGAGACCTGTCCGTCGCGAAAGGGCGATGGCGTGCATTCCGAGAGTGAGAACCTCCGCCACAGACGACGGATAAAAGATTGGAACGTGGCTGCTGCGCAGAACCCAGTCGCTATTGCCGGGTGTCACCGAGCTTTTGGAGTTGTGATCCTCGCCACAGAGTAGAACCATGGAACCCGATCCCGCAGACCCGGCGAGATTTGCCAACCAAACCTCATCGGGCACCCACATCACCCCGTGTGCCTTGCCATACCAGAACGCGTCGACATCGGCACAATCGGCGTACTGGCTTCCGAGAATGGCCGACGCAGCTACCTTTTCATTCACGCCCGGTTGATGTATCGTGCGTCCATCCTGGTTGAGCAAATCGATCTGTTGGGCAATGGCGATATCGAACCCTCCTAAGGGCGACCCCTCGTATCCGGTTATGAAGGTTTGATTCACGTGGCCGTCGGCAGCATCCGCCCGCTGTTTCTCCAAGATCAAACGCACCAATGCCTGGATCCCCGTCAGGAATACGGTTCCGTTTTCTCGAGTAAATCGATCCCGAATGTCAATGGACAAGAAGAAGTGCTCCGTCTACATCACGATGCCTAGAGAACAATCCTAAAAGCGACGTGGTTGCCACCAGTATATACGAGAAAATCTGGCTCCTCAACCAACGCGGACTCCCTAGCGGATTGAACAACCGGGTTGGAGAAAAAGGTACTGCGAAGAGAATGGCTCGAAGAATCTTGTTGCAATCGGATTTGCATTGGTCGTTATTCTACGCGACGTGCAGATTGAGATCGAATTGGAAAGGCCCACATGGCGGAAACGGTAGAGGAGTTGACGATCCAGTACGAGGAGGAGGGTCAAGTCCTGAGGAAGGAACTGGACAAGGAAGTGCTGAGCAAGGGATCGTGGGCCACGATCATGTTTCTGTATCAGGATCTGGACCGAAAATCGGGTGACTACGGCCCCCAAAAGATATCGATCCGCAGGTACCAGAAGCGCGAGGGCACCTATCTGCAGCGCAGCAAGTTCGAGATCTCCAGCGCCAACCAAGCCCGTTCCGTATGCCGAACCATCGAGGAATGGCTGCCCGCCGAGGAATCCTGATACTCACCTGGGTCTGCGCTACGGACCCCCAGCATCACCCTAACCCTATCGCATAGACAGTTGATCGGGGTTCCCCCATACTCAGCTGGTCACGACGTTCACCGGGACCCGGTGGTAGCCAGTGCGCCCATCGTATAGATCGACACCAGTGTCGGTTTCAGGCTGCACCTCTCCTGCATCGTCGGTTGCCCGGGCGAGGATCTCGTAGCGGCCGCTTGCAGGCAAAGCCCAATGGTAGCCCCAGGTCACCCAAATATTCGGTGATTGCTGGGTAGTGATATGGGCGTCCTCCCAGACGAACCCACCGTCGGTACTGACCTCCACCCGGTCCACAATACGCTCACCGGCCATCGCGATGCCGTGTATGACAAAATCCTCGCCGACGGCACCCCGAATAGTCTGCAAGGTAAAGGTGACTCCCCCGTTTCCAGGATCCTTGACATCGTCCCATATGGAAAGCGGTGCGTCGATGCGGGAGTTCACGGTGGCCACTGCTTCATCCGACCATTTAAACGGCTTGCCCTTGGGCAGTCTTTCCCAGTAACCGAGGTAGACGTCGTCGATGAGCTCGATTCGGGTGATCCACTTGGGCATCTTTTGCCCATAGTGACCCGGGTTGATCAGACGCACTGGAAACCCGTGCTTCGAGGGCAGCCTTTCGCCGTTCATTTCCCATGCCAGAAGAACGTTTTCCCGAATAGCACGTTCGAGCGGAATCGAAGTCGTGTACCCGTCGACGCTGTAGAACTTGAGCCGGATGGCCTGATTCTGGACCCCTGCCCGTTCCAGGAGATTACGCAACGGCGTGCCCCCCCACTCAGCATTGCCCACCAACGGTCCACCGATCCAGTTGCCAATGCATTGCAGGGTAACCGTGTCCCTCTGGGTGGGCATCGAAATCAGGTCGCCGTAGGTCAGACCCGTGATCGGCGAGCTAACCAAACCATCTATCGTGAGGCGCCAGCTGTCGGCGTTGACGATGGGGTCGTAGTTCTGGCCGTTGATCGATTGCAGATAGAATCGGTCGTTGCTGGTTATCGGCGACGTCGGTATATCGCTTCCTGTTGCCCCGGTGGCGACATCCATATCGGGCGCCGTTGGCATAGCGAGTACGTCTACGTCGTTGGATGAGCAACCAGCTAACGGCAGGAGACTGGAGATAACGGCAACACCTCCTGTCTTCATAAAATCGCGCCGCGGCAATCGTTTCATGATCAAATCTCCATCACTATTGTATCGTTGAAATTCCCAGACCCCAGGTCGCACCAGCTCCGACGTTGTTCCCGTCGAACACGGTCTCCCAAAGCACATCTACCCAGAGTGAACCCACCGCTTGAAATGCGAGATTCATTCCCAACTTCGTGAAGTCTCCCTCCGAAACCTGAACCCCCGCGCCGACCAGCCCCAGGTTCTCCGTCTTGGAACGGGTCTGGGTTCCGCTTACATAGAGCTTGCCGAACATGCCCTCGCGGAACGCCGAACCAACCTCCACCAGATACGGCATCTGGTTCGAGAATGGGCCGCCTCGCAGCCTATAGCCAACCTCGGCTCCCATATACAGTGGCCACGGGTGAAACGACCTGGCGGCCAGCAGCCTGAACTCGAGATCGGTATCTCCGGTGCCTAACGGCGGCTCGTATTTCTGGTCGTAGCCGCCGGGTATCTTTGCCGTGACGAATGGCGCCAGTACGACCGGAGCGTCGATCCACTGGTACTTGAGACCCAGATCTACATCACCTGTACCCACGGTGGTCTGCCGGATCAGCGCATTTTCGTTGACCAGCCGACCCCCTTGGAACTGAGCCACCGTGGTCAGTCTGTCGGCCACGCCGTACTCGACGTAGAGAAACCCCTGGGTCGATCTGAACTCATCGCCGTCCTGTCCCAGATCGTCGCGCCGGCCCATATCGTTGTAGCGCTCGTCGGAGGTGTAGTAGATACCAGAAAACTTGGCATAATAGTGCCCCTTCTGCTGGCTCCAGGCGCCGGCGAAACTCGGCGTATGCCATGACACCAGGCAGATCGAGCATGTTGAGACGAAATGGACAAAACCCTTCATGCGGCTCCACCTTTAAGAACGAGATCGTACAGTGAAAGTAGCTTACTTCCCTGGCGGCCCCACTCGAACCGCTCTTCTACCAACGCCCGGCCCCTCTTCCCCATCTCGGCGGCTTCGCCCGGATGGTCGAGCAGATAACCGATCGCGTCGGCGTGGGCACGCGGATCATCCGGATCCACCAGAATGCCCCAGCTACCGTGCTTGTGCAACCCCCGGATAGATGGCAGATCGCTCGCCACCACCGGGACACCGCACGCCAAATATTCGAAAAGCTTCGTGGGCACGAACGGTTTCAAATTCTTGGGGCAGACGATTCCTGGGATCAATCCCACTCTGCCTGATGCGATGAGATGTCCCAACTTGGAGTACGGCACGGGGTGCTGCAAACAACGCACATTGGTGCCCAGATCGAAGCTCTCCAGATCTTCAAAAAATCGCTGCTCATCGAACAGGGAGTGAAACCCACCGACGTTGAGCAAAGAGAATGCGGGGTGGGTCGTTTTGAGGGTCTTGAGAATTTGGGGCAATAGCACGGCCCCTCGTTCCCGCGACAGGGAGCCCACGTGCAGAAGATCGCACGATATCCCGTTTGCGCTCTGGGGAGCATCAAAACACTCCAGCCTCGGATAGTTCTTGACCGCGACGAAGGGGCGCCGACCAAAGCGGTTACCCTGTTCATCTACCACTCCCACCACTGCGCTCATGTAGCGGCCGAGATACCGTTCCCCCCGTTCCACCGCGAACGCTACGGGCCTTCTCATCGTCGCAGGTATCCAGGATCGTGTCAGGGCAACCATGTGGAAATGTTCGTGGACATCGTAGATGACCTTCTTGCCCAGTAGCGAAAGCAAGAACGCGACGGGTAGCAGTTCGGGATCGTGGATGTGAACGAGACCCACGCCGGAGCTCCGGGCAATCTCGAACAATCGCCACAGGTTTTTCAGACGTTCCCATGGGGTTCGAGAAACGGGAATTACCTTCACCTCGATACCGTCATCGCATGCCTCGAGGGCGGCGTCTCCCGGACCCACGATGGTTATCCTGTACCCGGCCGCAGCCAGGGTCTTCGCTTCCTTGTGATAGATGCGCTGATCCAGGGGGCTGTGCACGTTCGTCAACATCAACACCTTTTCAGCCAAACAGCACCTCC
Organism: Candidatus Latescibacterota bacterium; assembly: GCA_965217095.1. Classification (GTDB taxonomy): domain Bacteria; phylum Latescibacterota; class UBA2968; order UBA8231; family UBA8231; genus CAYNZV01. Next base: position 969,831 of record OZ244235.1, on the reverse strand, counting down.
CGGCTCGCGGGACCGCAGTTCAACAGTAGGTCCAGTGTCGACAGGGACGGTTCGAATCCCGGAAAACATTGGGGGTACACCGGGTGGCTAAACTTGCTGAAGCGACACTCGATACCCGCCTGCTCGAAAACGTCTAGATCGAGGTACTGTCGGGACGATCCCGCTCCGGCCAGATAGACCCCGCAGTCGAGCGCGAGCGCCAGATCGAGCAGCCGCAGAGTTCGATCCTCCCGGACTTCGAATTCCGATGTCCTGCGCAGCTCGATCTCTATCTGCAACTCCCCCAGAGCGAAGCGGCAGAATTCCATATTCAGATCCACCAAATGGCGCCAATCGGTTTCGTAGTACCGTGCCAGGAACTCCTCGTAGCGTGCGAAATAGCGTGCCTTGCTGTAGTTCCATCGCAACGACTTTAGATGTTTGTCGCGCCAATTCCGGGCATCATCGATCTCGACCTGCCGAATGGATTGCGACCCCTTTCCTTTGGTGAGAACCGGCACCGTAAGCCACTGCCATCCCGTCGCCGTTCGAACGCGATTGCGGTTGGTCAAGCCGTGTTTCGGGAACTGCACATCATCGGCAACGACCCAGACGTCGACGTTGCCCACCTTGTGGAAAAGACCTAACCAGGGAAGATAGTTGGGCTGATGAGCGGCCAACACGCGGCTCACGGCAGCACCCACCGGAGCACGTCAAACGCTTCGGCGTATTCGGCTGCTATCTGCACTCCCCGCGTTCGGGCCCATCCCCAGATAAAATCCTCTTCGCTGTAGGAGCGATGGGCTTGAGACTGATAACACCGCAGCGCCTCAATCTTGGTCTCCATGTGGCGTCGCTGCAGCACCACGAAATGTCGATAGTCGAAACTGAGGTTGTTCCAGGGCAGTTCATAACCGAGAACCGTCGACATCTTGAAAGCGCGCAGCCCTTCGGTGTAAACGGTTTGGTGGTCCTGGTGAAGATCCTGACTGCTCGGAAGAAAAATCGTGTCGGGGTTTATCTCCGCCTTCAGCCGCACCAGCTCTTCGAGAATCTCCTGCCTGACATTGGGCAGACAGCGTACCTCGTATTTGTAAACGAGAAGATTCTCCGGGCGTATGCCGAGAACGCAGGTGCCCAATCTGACCTCGCGCTCCAAAATATTGGGGGGAAATTCGGGTGGCACAGACTTCTCTGCGGTGGAGAATGCCGCGTAATACACGTCATCGCCCTCTTCGACGAATCGACTGATCGTTCCTCCGCAACCGAACTCTCCATCGTCCGTGTGGGGCGCTAGAACCAGGATTCTCTTTTGTTCCGACATCTCAAGTTTCCGCGGGAGTCGGCTGCTGGATCCGAAACATGCTGAATATCGCCTCCACAACCCGATCCGCGTACTGGGAGGCGGGAGCGGTCAAGGTACCTTCGTTGATCAGCCGCGGGATATTTAGCATGAGACCGGTAAACATCGCCATGGCCAGATCGAGTTGAAGAGATGGCAACAGACCCTGCCTCATGTCGCGATCGAGCATGGTCATGAGCATGCCTCCTTGCCGCGTGGTAATCTCAACCCCGTCCCGATCCTCAAAGTTGTGGGGCGTCAGGAGCACGAAGGTGAACGCGTCGGGAAATTTGTCGAAAAACTCGTAGGTAACCCTGATCCACCCTCCGACTCGCAGGTGCAGCGGTTCGCCGCTTTCGAGGATATCTTCCTTTGAGACTGCCATATCGTCGACGATCTGGCAGTAAACCTGAAAAAAAAGATCCTCTTTGCTGGAGAAGTGTCGATATACCGCAGCTTCGGTAACCCCCGCAGCTTCGGCTATCTGCCGAACGGAAGCGGCTTTGGTCCCTTTTTGAGCGACGAGCCGGATAGCGGACCCCACCAGGGCTTCGCGTTTGTTCTTTCGGGTTTTCCTCTCGGCAGGCATGCTAGTAAACGTTAACTTACTTAACGAAGCAAAAAAGTCAACCGTTTTCACAGCGACCAGCTACTTCCTTGACAGCGGCGCAAACATAGTCCACATCCTCGAGGGCCATGCCGTTAAAAAGCGGCAGGGTTAGAGTTCGCGGCAACACCTCTTCGGCGTTCGGGAAGTTTCCTGGACCGTAACCGAAATGCCGACGGTAGAAGGGTTCCAGATGGCACGGCGGCCAGTAGATGGTTCCACTGCGGATGCCAAAATCCCGCTCCAGCAGGGATATGAAGAAATCGCGATCCCAGTAGCCCGGGAGTAGGATCGGGAATTTATAATAGCTGTGGACCTGGTTCGGCTGCTGTCGAAATACACCTAATTTTTCGACTGATGTTAGATGACGTATATAGGTGTCTACAAGTGAATTACGATATAACATCCTTTCCTTCAGTCGCTCGAGCTGCCGCAGCCCCAGGGCCGCGCTCAGCTCCGGCAACCGGTAGTTGGCTCCCAGACGTTCCAGACGCTTCCCCTCATCGTCGATACCATGGCAGCGGAAACTTCCGGCAAACTTCGCCAGTTCCGCATCATCCGTCGTTAACATTCCCCCTTCTCCGCTGGTCATCGGTTTGGTGGGGAAAAACGAAAAGCTCCCGGCATGACCAAGGGATCCTGCAGCTTGGCCGTCGAGGCTGGCTCCGTGGGCGTGAGCGGCATCCTCCAACAAAAAAAGACCCCGCTGATCGCAGAATCGACGCACCTCGCGGAGATCCGGTTGAATAAAGCCCGAGATATGGACGGCGATGATCCCCCGAGTGATGTCTGAAAGGTGGCGCTTTATTGCCTCCAGATCACTCGTCAAGGTCTCGGAGGTTATGTCGGCGAGCACCGGTGTTCCTCCGGCGAGGAGGACGGCGTTTGCCGACGCCGCGAAGGTGTTCGTGGGCACGATGACCTCGCCGCCGGTCACATCCCAAAACCGCATGGCGACCTCCAGTGGAGCTGTGCCGGAACTCATGCCCACCGCATGCGCGACGCCCGCAAGTGTGGCGAATTCCCTCTCGAATCGATCTAGAAACGGCCCCCTCGTGAGAATCTTGGAGCGCAAGATCTCCTCGAAGTCAGCCAGCAGGACCTCGATCTCCTCCTCGGCCAGGTACGGCTCGGATTTTGGCAATTCTCGTTTCATAGACCTTATCGGCGGCCGTAGACGGAGGCGTTGAATCCGAACTGGGTCAACCCTGGCAAGAGAATCGTGCGCATAGTGAACAGCGACCAGTTTTGACAGTACTTTTCAACGCCCGTACAATGTAGAAAGTATCCTCCATCCCCGACGAAATGTGACGCATGAGGAACCCTACCCGAGAGGTCTGGATAGGCAGGACGCCGATCGGCGCGAATCACCCGGTGGCGGTGCAGAGCATGGCGGCGACCCGCACCCAGGACATCCCCGCTACGGTGCGCCAGGTGGAGCTGTTGGAGGCGGCTGGCGCGGACCTGATTCGCATTGCCGTAGACAGTAGGAAAGATGTCGAAGCGCTGGCCGAGATCAGCGAGAGGGCGACGACTCCACTCAGCGTCGACTTGCAGGAGAACTATCGGCTCGCGGAGCAGGTTGCCCCCTACGTGCAGAAAATACGTTATAATCCGGGCCACCTTTACCACCACGAACGGCACCGTCCGGTTGCGGAAAAGGTCGCGTATCTAGCCAGCGTCGCCCAGGAAAATGACTGCGCCGTCCGCATCGGCGTCAACTGCGGCTCAGTAGACCCGGAACACAAAACCAAATTCCCCGACGGCGATTCCATCGGTCCCATGCTCGCTTCGGCCTTGGAACATTGTCAACTGCTGGATGATCTCGGTTTCTTTCGCTATTGCGTGTCCCTCAAGGATTCCGACCCCTACAAGGTCATCGAGGCGAACGACCGCTTCGCCTCGGCGCGACCTGATGTCCCGTTGCACCTTGGGGTGACCGAAGCCGGCATGCCTCCGGACGGGGTGATCAAGACGCGAATCGCCTTCGAGCAGCTGATACCCCGTGGAATCGGCGATACTGTGCGAGTATCCCTGACCCTGCCGTTCGAGGAGAAAGGGGAAGAGATCCGCGTCGGACGAGACATCCTCACCGATATCGAGACCGGTCGTTTTCGATCGGTGCCCACGTCTTTGCCTGAGGGTCTCAATATCATCTCCTGCCCCTCGTGCTCGCGGGTCGAAAACGAGGCGTTCATAGAGTTGGCACAACAGGTTCGCGAGACGACAGAATACGCGAAGCGGCACTCCATAACCATTGCGGTGATGGGGTGCCGGGTCAATGGACCGGGCGAAACCGACGATGCCGATCTCGGTCTCTGGTGTGCCCCAAACTTCGTCAACCTGAAGCGGGGAACTGACCTGGTCGGACAGTTTCCGTACGACGAAGTGCTTCCCCGGCTGAAGGTAGAAGTAGACAAACTTATAGCCACTAAATAGCTCTGTTCTGGTTGTGTTGCAACATGTTATGAGCTTTATCTTCGTATTAATGTCGAGTTAGAACCTGAGGAATATTTGATGGAAAATCCCGTACGGGAAACCCTTTCGCGCGGAGAGGCATCGGTGGGCAGCTGGCTCAATCTCGCGTCACCTCTGGCCGGCGAGGTTCTGGCGTCGGTTGGATTTCCATGGATCGCCGTGGATGCGGAACACTCCCCCTTCGATCTAGATTTGATCACGCAGACCTTCCGCGCCATCGAAGCCCGGGGATCGATACCCCTAGTGCGCGCCTGGGACCACGACCCCGTCACGGCAGGGCGGCTGCTCGACGCTGGCGCCTACGGAATCGTCTTCCCCCATGTCAGCACGCCCGAGGACGCTGAGAAGCTGGCCAAGGCGATGCGATATCCTCCCAAGGGCACCCGGTCGGTTGGCTCGGGCCGCTGCAACCTGATCTCCCCAGACTACCGCCCGACGGCAAACGACGCGGTTCTCTGTATTCCCCAGATTGAGGATATGGAGGGCATCAACAATGCCGAAGCGATCGCTCGTGTCGAGGGTGTCGACATCGGCTTTCTGGGACCGACAGACCTGGCCTTCTCCATGGGCGTCCAAGCAGGGCACCCCGACCATGAAAAGGCACTGCAACGTTTTCGCGAAGGGTGCCAGAAAGCGGACACACCCAGCGGCTTGCCGGTGCAAGACGCCGGCGGGGCCAGATCGCGGCTCGAGGAAGGGTTTCGTTTCATCGATCTAGCCAGCGACATCCGGTTTCTTACTACCTACGCGCAAGCGGAGCTCAAAGAAGCCCTGAGGTGATTCTCAACTTCGGCTCCCTCAACATAGACCACGTCTACGACGTAGCGCGCATTTCACGGCCAGGGGAAACCATCCCCAGCCGCTCATATCAGGTCTTCGCCGGCGGAAAAGGTGCGAACCAGACCGCCGCCCTGGCCGGGGCCGAGGTCGCCCACGCCGGCACGGTGGGAACCGATGGCCGGTGGCTGATTGAGAAACTCGCCGCATTTGGCGCTGAAACCCACTACATAGCCGTTTCCGATCATCCGACTGGGCACGCTGTCATCCAGGTGGACGACCACGGAGAAAACTCTATCCTGCTGCATGCGGGAGCCAACAGAAAATTATCCCGGAAACATATCATCGATAGCTTGTCACACTTTGGCAGTGGAGATATACTACTGTTACAGAATGAAATAAGTGAAATACCTCATTTAATAGATGAGGCTAAAGCCAGAGAATTGGACATCTATCTCAACCCGGCTCCGTTCGACCCCGATCTGCTGCACTACCCCCTGCACAAATTGAGTGGTTTGATTCTCAACCAGACCGAATCCGCCAGTATGGTCGGCGACACCAGCGTCGATCGTCTGGCCGAACGCGTGGCGGAACAGCTGCCCGCTGCTGAGGTCCTCCTTACCCATGGCGCTCGGGGTGCCGAGTATCGCTATCGTTCGCAAGGTTTTCGAATTGATGCGCGCAAGGTAAAGGCGGTCGACACCACCGCAGCCGGAGATACCTTTCTAGGATATTACCTTGCAGAACGCGCCCGGGGCTCCGACGCAAGGTTCGCCATGGAGCGGGCCACGGCGGCGGCGGCTATATGCGTGTCGCGCCTAGGGGCCATGGATTCTATCCCCACCGCAAAGGAAGTGGACGTCACCGCTAGGGCCTCTTGAGTTTGGGCGCTGCCACCCTGACCTCGGCTATCAACGTCCGAGCCTGTTCCAGGGAAAGGTTCAGATCCTCCACGATCTCCATAAGCGGACTTTCTGGCGCAAGCCGATTTTGCAGCAGATCTGCGTTTACCACTGCCGCCGCCAGGACATTGTTGAGATCGTGAACAAAACGTTGCCACAGTGCCTCATTTTGCTCTACAAGCTCATCTCGAGTTGTGGGCGTTTCAGCCAATTTACTCCCCAGCCTGCCGAATCTCGCTGGCGCTAATGCCGTACTGACGCAGACGATAGTCAAGACGAGACTTGCTCAATCCGAGCCATCGGCAGGCCTGGGCTTTGTTGCCACTGGTTCTTTGCAGCGCCTCGATCAGCAGTTGACGAACGACCCCGTCGTAGACATTGCCTACGTCGTGCTCTTCCACGACATCGGCCAAGGACGCGCCTACTGGCGCCACCTGGGCGCTGCGCAGCCGATCCAGCTCCCGCCGAAGATTGACCACCTCGATGCTCCGATCGATCAAGAGGAGCACCTCGTCGATATTCAACGGCTTCTGCACGTAGTCACTGGCTCCTAGTTTCATCGCTTCTACCGCCGTCTCCACGCAGGCATGACCGGTCATGATGATGATAGGGAGCTCCGAGTTCAGTGCCCGGGTCCGTGCCAGGACTTCGAGACCGTCCAGGTCCCCATCCTCCAAGATCAAATCCAAGAGGACAACGTCGGGCATATGCTCCTTCAGCATCGCCAGACCGCTGTGCCCCGTGTCGGCAGTCGACACCTTGTGGCCGGCTGGTTCGAGGGCGCGTTTCAGCGCCCGTTGGAACACCACGTCGTCTTCGATGATCAATAACGTTGCCATGCGGTCACAACCTCGATCGAGCAACTTTTGGGTAACGGGATCGCAAAACTCCGAGCTTGTATTAATAGCAATTCTGACAGCAACTTACAAGCAATTCTCAATTGACTTGCAAGGTGGTCTTTCGTATCTAAGACCGAAACGGAGAAGGACGAATCGTGAACGAAGGCTTGCGCGAAATCTTGCCCCTGCTGCGGCCGCGGATTGTGGAGCCGACACCGGTCGTAAAGGTCCTGTTTACACTGCTTTGTGCCGGTTTACTAGCAATGGCCGTGGGATACTTCGTCAAGCGGCAGCGCCATCGACAGGCGATTCACAAACGGTTCTGGAATTTGGGCAAGGATCGAGGTTTGAAGCCGAAACAGCTGAGATTTCTCGCAAGGTTGGCCCGCAAACATTCGCTCAACGACCCGTCAATGCTTTTGAATTCAGTGTATAGCTTCGATCGACACGTGGGCCGATACGCAACTCGCGCAGCCGATCGCAATCCGGAAAACCCCGTATTGAAGATCATCGCCCAGATGCGAGAGACGCTCGGGTTCGACTCTCTGGATGCCGCCCACCCAATGCGTACAACCCGGCAACTGGAGCCCGGAGTTACACTGATGGTGCAGCCGGAAGCGGGCGACACCGAGACCTTTTCTCCTTGGCTTGTGGTAGGCCGGGACGAGCGGGGGCTCTCGGCCACCTTGATGTTGCGGGAAGACCGGCGGGAATTCCGCGCCGTGATTGAGGGGAGCCATCTGTCCGCCCGGTTTTGGAGGGAGCAGGACACGGAATATCGTTTCACGACCGAAATCCTCTCCGTCGACGAAGCCTCGCAGACGATCCTACTCAAGCATGTGCACGACCTACAGCGCATGCAGCAGCGCGGTTTTTTTCGCATAGCGGTCCACTTCCCCATGCTGCTCAGGGTGCTGCCCGAAGAGGCGGGGCCCAAGGGCACCGAGGCGGCCATTGCACTGCTGGACAGCGTCGAGACGTCCGACGCAGAGGATGATGAGATCGTCGAGGGCCCGGAAGGCCGTCCGGACACCGGTGAGGGCGAGGAGGATGAAGCGATCTTCGACCCCCGAGAACTACCGACCATTCAGGTGGACGTGATGGACTTGAGTGCCGGCGGAATCAACGCCAGGACTCAGGATACGACGACGGGCGGCTTCCGGGTGTTGATCGATCCCGATTTCGAAGGAGCCTTCCCACTGGGTGGGATTGTCTGCCAGGTAATGCGGGACACGTCAGACCCGAATGGCCGGACTATGCAATTGCGTTTCGTCGACCTGCCACCAGCTCTGGAAAGCACTATCGTACGCACGGTGTACCAACACCAGATCTTCGAAATGACGGGGGAGGAAATAGAGATTCCTCAGCATCTCGGCTAACAGCCGTGGTGAGCACCTTGAGCAGCGGGCTGCTAGTCGTTCATGATCGAGTTCACGGCTTCCACGATTCCCGCGGGGCAGGTTCCCACCGCCAGGCTGTACCAATCTGCGATTTCAACCAACTGCCCCAGCTGATCGAGATTTCGACCCCACACCGTGGAACTGTCGAAGTACAAGCTGTTTTGCGCGATCGCATGCATGATCTCCGACCGCTCCACGACGCCGTAATGGCTCGACTCGACCTCGCTGCGCCGCAGCAGGCAAAGTGCGATCGCAGCAGCGGTAACCGCCTCTTTTTCTGTTTGTGAACCTTCGGTCAGCTCGGCAACGTATTTGGTTTCAGAGCGTACCTGTTCGGGCTTCAGCGTAGTTTCGAACTCCGGGAAACGGCTGAGAACATCCCGCCTCAATTTGATCCGGGCCACCGGCATACCCATCAATAGCGGCTTGCCGTTGACCAGTTCGAAGAAAACCATGCTGTCGGTTAGAAGACGATAACCGGAGCGCACGAGTTCGAGAGCGGTTGTTGATTTGCCGGTGTTGTGGGGCGCCATCAGCAATAACGCCCGCCCGTTCCGCATGAGGCACGAGGCGTGCAACATACCTACTCCATCGGCGATGGCGAGATTCAGCAGCGCGGTGTTCAACAGGCACGAGCTGACTAGGTCGGGCCGGCATGCCAGCTCTGGCGTCAGTATCAAGTGGGCTTCTCCACGGTTCAATGCCACGTGCGCACTGCCCCAATCTGCAGCACGGATGTGCAACCAATCGCCCTGTCCCACGTAGTGCAACTGGTTTACTAGATTATCATCTACCGGCCGCGGCGGTTGGGGTGCAGGGCTTACGACGATTCGCACCTCGAACGACCGGTCGCACAACGTCTCGACGCGGGAGAACAACCGTGTCGAGAGATCGACGGCTTCGAGAACGGCCGCCTCATTGGCATGAATGCGAGTGTCGCGCCCGAGCACAACCGTCTTGCGGTGGTGCATAGGCTCATTCTTCCGGCGCCCCCAGAAATCCTCCAGGTCTTCAGCGAATTCTTCGTATTCCATCATTCAAGTTTCTAGCGGTATTCTCGCGCCGCCCAGTTAAGATTCTCAAAAATATTCTGCAGCATGTTCAGCCACCAGCCCGACAAGGATCCTGCCTCCGCTAGACTTCGGGCAACAGACGGAAGGTAGCTGAGTCCGTCGTACGCCAGGGCGAAGCGGAAGCAGTCCCACTCCTCCTGTTCGTCAAAGCTCACCCCGTCTAGGTCGTAGCGCGCTTGGAGATACCGCTGCAGGGTTTGAAGCCGGCTCAAATTCACGTGGTTGAAATGCGGTTGGTAAAACAGCGACGCGATCTCGAAGGAAGGCATACCCCACGAGGCAATATGCCAATCGATCAGCTTCGCTTCCCCGGACCGGCGCGAGAAAGCCACGTTTGAGGCATTAAAATCGCTGTGAAGTAACGTCGGAGGCCGCTGCTGCCAGCTGTCCGGGTCCAGCTCGCCAAGCAGGAACTCGCAGTCCGACAGAAAGCTTGCCGGCATACCTGCAACGTGAGGCACTACGCTTCGGGCCGCTTCCAGAATTACAGCCTGCGGCCAGCGAATGTTCGGAGCCGCAACCAGGGGGCCGCCATCGGCATAACCGATCCCCTCCGCTGCCAGATGCAGGCGGGCAAGAGTTTCGAGAACCGGCTCGATCTCCGTTTGGCTCCAGAGATGGTCGGATTTTCTGAACTCATGCTCGATCTCCAGGTCGGACACCACGATCACAGTGCCGTCTCGATCGGCCTCGCAATGGATCAGCTCGGGGCCCACCGCGGGTGATTTCTGAACGAAGCGCTCATAAACGAACGCTTCCCTGGCAAACCCGGTCGGATCACTCGCGGCCCAGGGGGACCTGGAGTCCTTGAGAATAACCGTAGGAAAACTTGGCTCCGCCTGCTCAAAATGCATTCGGAACACTCTGCTTGGACTCATTCCCCGCTCGATCAGTTCAGCCCGGCAGGTGATGACCTTTCGTCCAAACAGACTCGTCCAGACGGAAGGGGCCAGCAAGCGAGCCGGAGGAAGTTCTGCCGTCGCCATCAATCTTGTGAGCTCCGAGACTTGATATTCTCCAGTATGGACCGCAACTCTGCCAGCGACGCCCGTTGCTTGGCGCCCAAACGTGTAGTCGCGGCCTTGTCGAAGGCGGTCTCCGCTTCGAACATGCGGCCGCGTCGAAGATACAGAGCCCCGAGATTCATCAGGTTCTCACCATCGATTGGATCCGCCGCAGCCAACAGCTCCGATAGGGAAATGGTACGGTCCAACTTATCCATAAGACGAAACAGATCTTCGCGACGTTTTGCCGCACGATAGAACTCGGCTAGCATTCCGAAATAGGTTGGATGCGGATAAATGCTTATGACGTACTCCAGCAACTCGATACTTGCCGGCGATCCGTTGGGCGCTCGTTGGCGATAGACACGCAAGATCTTCAGCGTGGCCTTGTCCGGCACAAGCAACAAGGTCCTCCTCAGCAGCGAGTTAACCTCGTCGAATCGGCCTTCCTCGAGATAGATCTGCGCCAACGTCCGCAGAACCACCGGTGCTTCGTCGCTTGAACGCCGCTCCGCCCGCATGGTAACCTTCGGAAATCAAATACTCACTCCGAGAATCCCGCTGCGCCACCCAAACGTATCTTCTTCTCGGACGTCAACTTCAAGCTTACTGTTCATGTAAACCCCACCAAATTCTTTCTGAATTGACGACCATCGCCTCGATCGCCAAAACCGCTTTGTCCCCCCAACGTTGAAGTGAGATCCAAGGAATGGTGTGTGCTAGACTCAATCCGATAACCACCGCTGTCGCGTATCCCAGAGAGCCCTCTGACCGAATTCGGACGATCATGGCGTACAGACCGAAAAGAACCCATGGTAGGGCCGACATAGCGAGCAAATCCCAATCGAGACTGCCCAGGGCGGGGTTGACCGTGAACCACATCCCCAAGGTGACGACAGCGGCTACGCCCAACAACTGCAGCCGTGGATCCGCTTCTGCGGGCCGCTGGACCAGCGCCAGCATCAATCCGATCCATCCGGGCAATGCAACCAGCAACTGCTCATTCACCATATCGAGAAGATGCGCGAGCGAGAGGATCCCGTACGGTAGATGGTCGACGCGGTCGAACAACGGGAGCAAGGAAAACGGCCGTACCAGATGGAAGAGCCACAGACCCAGCAGCAGACTGGCCAAACAAAGCGCCGAGGCGAAATGTCGACGCAGGATCGGAGGGAAAAAGCGATCCAGTCGATATCGCTTCACCGCCGCAAAAACCAATCCTGGCGCGACGAAAAGTCCCATGATATGCAGAAGTCCGACAGCGGCTAGTGTAAGCACCGGCAACAGGATGGAGCACCTTCCCTCCATAAATGCGAGTGTGCTCAGGAGAAAGAACAGGGTAGCCGCAACTACAGAGCTGTAGGCCTCCGCATAACCGAAGAAGAGCAGCAGATACCCTGGCGATAGGAGTCCGCAAAACAAAAGGGCTGCACCGGCAGAGCTACGGCCCAATAGCCTAGAAAGGGCCAGGGACCCGCCGACGTAGGCGACCCCGAAGAGAATCGAGATCGTCGCGTAGGTCCGATCCACTCCCCAACCCAGCAACGCGCCAAGCTCGCGGTGCACGAACCGGCGAAACATAGTGTCATACTCGTGGGGACGATGGTCTATCTCGGTCAGCCCTGCTACTTCACCGAGTCTTGCCAGATTGTCACCGAAGAGATGATGGCCAAGAGGAAACAAGGAGAAGATCGAAGCGGATACGCCGAGCGTAATCGCGTACCGAAGAGTCGTCGACCCGCAGGCACCGAGCGCGGCGGCGAGCGCACGACGAGATTGTCGATTCACCTGCGGGACCAGTAGAACCAAAGGCACCAGGTAGAACGGGATAACGGCTTCGGGCAAGAGGAATTTTAGGTGGTGCGCACCCCACAGATGCTCTGGATAGATGCTGGCAACGAGATGGAGCGTTGTGGAACCCGTTGCGGCGACACCGGCGGCCACGAGTGTGCGGCGGTCTGGATCGGTTGCCAACATTCATTGCCTCGCTGTGGCGGCAACCCTATCTTTGCCGCGCTCACGGAGTAGAAGCATTCCCGTGCCGGCCAGATAGAGGGCGAGATGGCAGAGAATGGCCGCGGCGAATCCCCAGATATCCCAGAGCCAGGTAGCGAGACATTTCGAGACGAATCCGATTACGACCGTTATTCCGCTCAGCACTAAGAGTGGTCGCTCTCGATTCAACGCAACCAGGGTCGTCGCGAAGAAAAACCCCAGCCCTTGGAGTGGGATACACCAAACCAACAGGCGAAAGAACGGGCGCGAGTGGAAGAACGATGTCCCCAACGCGTATTCTAGGATAGGCATGCCGACCCACAGCATGACAACCGCCAGAATCGATAATCCCGCGGATAGTAGAAGGCCGACCCTGAGAACTAGCTCGCGGATTCGTGCAGGTCCCGATTCGACCAACAACGGTATGCTGGCGCTGGAGACGACGGCGGCAAGGAAGAACATGCCTTCTATCCACTTGAACGCCAGCATCAATTTGGCCACGGCATCGATCCCGACGAGATATGTCAGCAAAACAGCATCGCCTCTGTAGATCAACTGGCCGAGAAAGAACAGAAGAGTGAAAGGCCAGACCGTCCTTGCCAACGTCCCTCCCTTGCTGAGCATAGCTCCCCATGTGTCACCTTCGCGAATCGTGTAACCAATTTTGGGTAGACACAGCAACATTGCCAGTAGGTGCAGGAATCCCAGGCCGGCCTCGACTACGGCAAGGGATTCGAGAGAGGGATCGATGCGCACGATCATCAGCAGACATAGCAGGAGCAGGAGCTGCGAGCATGCCCGGCCCAGAACCGGGATCACAACCCGACGCCGGCCGACGAATATGGCTCCAACCAGGAAGGCGCCCGAGCGCATCATCAATCCCGCGGCAATCAGTGCTTGAGGCCAACCGAAGTTCGTCATCAGGACCGCCGCGATGACGATTTGTGCAACACAGGAAAGTCTCAAGAAGAGCGGAAGATTCTGCTTGGCGGTGAGGTCCGCTGCAGCTTCTCGATTCACATAGTGCTGGGCGCCCCAGTGAACGAACACCTCGAGGACGCTGCCCAAAGAAAGGCTGAAGAAATAGAACCCCAAAAGGGTGCCATCAAACCAGCGGCCGAGAAGTATGACTTCGACGGCCAGCACACCATTGAAGAAAGCCTGGCTGGCCACCAGCATGGCGGTCCGCTTAACATCGCTCATGGATTCATATCAATCTGATCAGACGCACCATCGGCTCGCGCCGGAGGATCTCATCCTCGTCCTTGCTTGCCGAGAAAAACTGGAGGAGGAATGGGTGCGACGGTTCGCCCGGTTGGTGACGGGCCAACCCGACTGGAATCGAATCATCGGCAAGGCCGACTACCACCGGATGATGGCTTTGCTGCATCACCATCTCTCCGCCTGTTCCCTGCTGGACCAAATCCCGTCCTTGTCACGATCGAGGTTGCAGGATGGGGCCACCGCAATGAAACGTCTGCAACGCCAGCAAGTCGATACCCTTCTGCATTGCCTGGATCTGTTGAATTCGGGCCGCATCGAGACGATGGCGTTGAAAGGTCCGATTCTGCAGAGTCTGCATCCGCCCGGAGTGCCGCGCGCCTCCTACGATCTCGATCTGCTGATTCACGAGGCGGACCATCTCGCGTGCCGAGAGATACTCCAGACCGCCGGGTTTCATCAGGATACGCCGGTGCCCAAGGGCTTGGCGCCGGCGGGAATCGTCGACTATTCCCAGTACATGGAACAGCTGCGATTCACCAGAGACCGTCTTACTCCTATCGAGATCCACTTCCGGCTGTATAACTATGGAGTGCCCGACCAGCGTGAGTCCTCGTGGGACGAAGCGCACGATTGGACAGTACATGGCCATACGATTTGCAGTCTCTGTCCGGAAGAGATGCTTCTGTATCTCGCCACTCACGCCAATCTGCACGGATTCGGGCGCATGCTCTGGTACTACGATATCACCGCCTTCTATCGACAATGGAGGTCGCGCCTGAACTGGGACCTGCTTTGCGCCAAGGCCCGATCACGACGGCTACGGGATTCCTTCTATCACTCGATGGTCTGGATAACACAATTGGTCTATCCCGAACTCACGCTGTCGGAACTGGAGCCATTGGCCCCTCGCCGCCCGCGGTCATGGCTATTCGAACGGATTTGGCGCAAGCATGAATTCCTCGACTTGAAGTCGTTTATCCGGCCGTTCGACGCGGCTCGTTATTACCTCTTCGGCTCCGCTCCGATCACAAAGAAGCTGCTCTACCTGATTCGCGTCGTGGTGCCTCCGGTAGAGTGGCTCCTGCTCCAGATCGAGCCCCCCGCGACGCACTTTCCGAGGGTGAAGTATTTGCTGCAGCGCCGGCGAGAGAACAAAAACTGGAACAGAATTACACGAAAATCGGAGCTGTTGGGATAGTGCGGCACAGCCTCGGCGCTATGTGCGGTTTGCTTGGGAGCCGATTCCGAGCAGCGATACGCTCAACACTATCGCGGATATAGCCATGAGCGGAAACAGGTACCACCACCACTGCCCGTTGATCAATCCACCGTTTGTAAAGGCGTGATTCAAGGTTAATCCTAGGCTCTTTACCGATGGGTCTCCCAGACCCAGAAAGCTGAGGCCGGCCTCTGTGAGAATCGCTTCGGGCACAGCCATAGTGAAGCGCGCCAGCAATACTGACCCAACGTTAGGCAAGACGTGGACCAGCATCGTGCGCCATCTGCGGGCACCCAGCGCCGTCGATGCTTCGACGAATGGCATTTCCCGTACCTGCAGCACTCGAGCGCGCACCGCCCGCGCCGTGCCGGTCCACCAAACCAAACCTATGACCGCAACTATCCACCAAAAGTTGGGGCCGGAATAGGCAACCAGGAGGATGATCAGGGGGAGTGCCGGTATCAACATTATCGTGTCGGTCAACCCCATCAGTGCTTCGTCGATCCAACCCCGGTAAAATCCAGCCGCAAGTCCGACAAGCGCCCCAATGGCGGTCGCCACCGCCGCCCCGATCAAACCCACGGCCAGCGAAAGCCGAATACCGAAGACCACTTCACTGAGGAGATCCTGGCCAAGATCATTTGTTCCCAGCAGATGCGGCCAGGTGGGAGATGAGAACGGAAGTCCGCTGGCCGCCCACGGATCGTAAGGGGCCAGAACACCTGCCAACGCGCCGGCCGCGGCGAGGGCAAGCAGGAATCCGCACCTGATCAGACACTCGGGGCGAGCGGCGAAGCTATTCACGAGCCGACCCTCAATCTCGGATCGCAGAATCCGTACGCGAGATCGGTGAGGTAGTTGACTACAAGGACGCTGACGGTCAGGAGCAGAAAACAACCCTGCAGAAGAGGGTAGTCACGGCCGTTAACAGCGCTTAGGATCAAGGATCCCATTCCGGGCCAGGAAAATACGATCTCCACCAGCAGCACCCCGGACACCGAGAAACCGAGTCCCAAACCCAACAGGGACAGAAATGGCAACATCGCCTCGCGGAAAGCGTGTCGCCGCAAGACCACCCAGCTGGTAAGTCCGCGGGCCCGGGCGCTAACGATGAACGGTTTTGCTCGCGCAGCCGCGATGGCGTTCCGCAGCACCAGGTAATACTGTCCGGTGTAGAGGAGACTCAGGATGATCCAGGGCAGCAGAGCGTGTCGCAGAACCTCCAGGCCGCCGACCTGGGCAATGCCGGCGATGGGGAACAGCGCGAAGTGATAGGCCAGGACGAGCATCGCTATCATCGCGATTCCGTACTCCGGAACCGATCTGAAAATCATTATGCCCATGGTTAACAGCCGCTCCCACGGCCGTCCCTGATGCCAACCTGCGATGCCCCCGAGGAAGGCGGCCAGTGCGGATCCCACTGCCAGGGACGGCAGCACCAAATATGCCGTCCATTTTATGGCGCGCAGCAGGAGCTCGCCAACATCGCTTCGGTAACGGAATGACACGCCCAGGTCTCCTCGCGAAAGACCGGCCGCATAGGTCCAGGCTTGTTCAACCAACGTTCTATCCAAGCCGTGCCTTACTCGAACCTGCTGGGCCATCTCGGGAAATCGGTAATAGTCTTGCGCTCCCATGAGGTGCATTACCGGATCTCCAGGCATGGCGCGGGGTAAGGTGAAATTCAATGCGAGCACAACCAGTAGGCTCACAGAATACCGGGCGCTCTTCTTGAAGACGTGATCCCTCAAAACAAACCTGGGCGATGGTCGGGGTTAGGGTTTGCGACGTTTCCAAACCCAGGACACTGCGGCCAGAAGCACAACCGTGAGACCGAATTTCGTCCAGAAACCCGGAGACATCGAGTCGCTCGGTTTGGCCGCCGCCACGGGTAGAGGTCGTAGTGAAAACCATGAATCGTAGTTGGGAAACCCGTAACCGCTCATCCCCTGCCAACCGCTGAACCTGTCCTTGCGAAAGGCGAAGATCTTCGAGCTCCACGTCAAAGCCAATCCGGGCAGCTCCCTGCTGTTGAATGCCTGGGATTGTCTGGCCGATCGCAGATATTCATCTGTGTTCTGAGCGTGGGTGATACGATCCAAAATCTCGAGGTAGACCGAATCCTCGAAGGTGCCATAGGAGTAATCCTGATAGTTGGCAAAATACACATGTCCACCATCTCGAACGCTGGCATGCGTCGCATGTCCCACGTAAGCCTGGTAGTCCCGCCGTTCCCAAAGAATCTCGTACTCCTCCTCCACCAGATATTTGGTCAGCTTGGCGAGAATCCCCACAGACTTGAGCTGATACACCAGCAGTTCGGTGGCGCGTAACTCTTCCCCGTGAGATTGCCATGTTTCCGGAATCAGCTCAAGTGTGAAGTCATTCCCGTTTTCGTCCTCGCGCAGGCCGTCGCCGTCCACATCCTTGAATCCGATGGAATCGAGCAGAGCCACGGCACGCTCGGCGTCGTGGACATGGAGGGGAAATGGTCCACCGTAGGTCCAGGCGGCGGGAGGCACGAATCCACGCTCGGGAATGCGACCCCGACCGCGCATTACGGTCGGAATAAATGCGCCGTAATCGATTGCTGCCGCGACGGCCTGGCGGAAAACCGGGAGGTGGGTGGGATGTCTTGTGGCATGAAATACCAGAGTCAACGGGACGCCGGAGTCCTCTATCTCGACGAGCCCAATCGCATCCTCCCCTTCGACCGCCGCCACGTACGCGTTCGGGATGTTGCTGGTGGCTCCCACAACAACGTCGATATCCCCCTGCCTAAGTGCGAGGACGAGAGCCTCATTGGAGCCGTAATACCGTATATCTATTTGCTCCACCGCCGTATCACCGCCGAAGAATTCAGACACTCTTCGAAGCGACGCCACCCGCGCATCTGCATCGTATTGGGCAAATGAAAAAGGGCCGCTTCCGACCATCGCTTGCGTCCCCTGGAACAGATCCGGCTCTGATATCCCGTTCCAGATGTGTTTTGGCAGGATCTTCGGCCAGGGGAAGAACATGGATTGATAGAACGCGACCGGTTCGGTGAAGTGTACGGTAACCGTGAGCGAATCTATCACTTCCGAGTGATCCAGAAAGCGCCAGAGCTGACCGATGAGCTCGTGCTCCTTAACGTAGTCCAGAGTAAAAGCCACATCCTCGGCAGTAACCGGCGGGCCGTCGTGCCATCGTGCTCCGGAATGCAGCCGGAACTGAATTGAACGGTTGTCGGCTGCTACCTCCCATGACTGGGCCAGGCAGGGACCAAAACGGGCGTCCGGAGCCCGATAGGTGATCAGAGGCATAAACAGAAACCCCATGTAACCGGTGCTGTACCATAGGCCGTTGGTGTCCACCGGAGAGAGAGGTGCCATCTCGGTAGTCGTCCCGATCCGGAGTAGTACCGTAGCTGAAGAAACGGAATATCCCACCAGCGTTACAACGACAATCGTGATTATGGACAGGATCGGCATATCCCTTTGGCAGGGAAAAAAACGGAGGGCTGCACCAACCGGCGAAAGGTGTGATGCAGCCCCATTGAACGGCGTAAATCTTGATCCACCGTAGCAGGCGTGCGGCAGTCGGGATTAACTGGCGTCTAGAACCCGTATCCTGCGGTCAGGTGCAGCCCCCGGCCCAGCGGCCTGTAATCCCACACTCCGTTGCTAGGTACCTGATAGTCCTCATCTAACAGGTTGGTAAGGCCGGCATCGATGAAGTATCGATCTTCGCCGGCTCCAGCGAATTCGTAGCGAGCTTTGAGATTGAAGATTTCGTCGATACCGCCCGGGAAAAGGCCGTCTGTTATTTCACCTATGCGTTGCATCGACAGACGCAGATCCAGTCCCTGAATCGGGGCGTAGTCCACATTGGCGTTCAATGTATGATCCGGAACGTAGGGTGTCGGTTCGTTCTCAAAGGCGGACGGGCCGCTGGTGTACTCGGCGTCTACAAACGAAAAATTCGCACCGACACCGAGATTCTGTCCGACGGCGTAAGCCACCTCTCCTTCGATTCCGGTGATTTCCGTATCGAGATTTCGGTGCACGATTACGAACGGATCCTCTGCCGTAAAACTCCCAGTCAAGGTAAACTCGATACGATCTCTGGCATCGATGAGAAACCCGGTAGCGGACAAATCGAGGCGCTGGTTCAGGGTGGTCGAATCCTGCCTCATAAGAGATGATGGCCTCAGCGGACAAATCGAGGGTTTCCTCGTCGAGACCCGGGTTTGCCAGGAACTTCAGAAAGTCCAAGGTCTGATAGTCGGGACTGTAAGTTTCGGTTATCCGCGGCGCCCGAAAGGTACTGCCAGCGGAAGCCCTGATCTTGAGATGGTCTGTATGCAGGTACGCCAGTCCAACCTTCGGACTGAACGCCTCTTTCTCATCCTTTCCGGAAGCATACCCTGTATGTACGCGACCGTTGAGGTACGCGGGCGCGGGCCCGGGGAAATTGGGCGCGTTGTCGGGCGTCTCCTGCTCCGAGTACAGCGCGTTGTCTTGCCACTGCTCCACCCGAAACCCTGGAGTTAGCTCAAGCTTTCCGAAACGCAGCTTATCCTCCACGAACAGCGAATAGATCTCCTGGGTGCCATTGACGTCGAACTCAAGGAATTCTCGGTCGCCCCACCAGGACGTCCGGCTGCTCCGATTTCGACGCCACTCCACCCCGGTATTGAAATGGTTGGGACCAAGCTTACCGCTGAGCACGGTTTTGATGCCGATTTCCCTGTTGGGAAAGGGCTGAGTGCGTGTTATCCACGCGGCGGAATCGGGATGTGCGGGATTGTTATCGGCGATCAGATCGTAGGTATTGCGCAGCCAGTTGCCCAGAACCGTAAGGGTATAGGCATCGTTGATTCTCCGAGTAAAAGTCAAATGCAAGAAGTCGCTATCGATCTCCTCACGGTTAATCGGCCGTCCATCGTAGTTATTGAACTTTTCCAGTCGACTGCCCAACAGATCAACCCGGTCGGCGGCGTTCAGATCGTACCCGATCATGAAACCGTACTTCGACTGCTCGATTCTACCGTCGTCGAGATAGCCGTTGGCGAGATTCCACGTCTTCCGCCGGCGCCCGAGCCGTTCGCTGCCGTGCATAAACTCACCCCAGGCGGAATAGGTTAAACGATCCTTCTGACCGAAGAATGCGGGGGCGATGGAACGAAAACCGTATGGACCGACCTTGTATTGAACATCACCTCCCATGGCGCGATCAAAATGCTTGCGGGTAGTAATATTGATGACGCCTCCGGTCGCGCCCGATCCGTAGATCGAGGCGTACGGTCCCTTGATCACTTCAGTTTTTTGAATAATGCTTGCAGGAATAGCGTCCAGATCACCGATGTTCGCCCAGGAACCCAGGGTGCCGTTGAGCGAGTGCCCGTTCAAGGTTGTCAGCACCGCTGAATTGCGGCCGAAGGTGCCCGCTGTCATGCCACGTACGACGACAGTTTGGAAATCTACCAACAACCCCTGGCCCCGCGACACATAGAGACCTTCCGAGTGTTGCAGTACATCTTGGATCGTAT
Source organism: Candidatus Latescibacterota bacterium (assembly GCA_965217095.1). GTDB lineage: Bacteria > Latescibacterota > UBA2968 > UBA8231 > UBA8231 > CAYNZV01. Next base: position 949,459 of record OZ244235.1, on the reverse strand, counting down.
GTCCGGTTGACCGTTCGATCTCCCGCCGATCGATGATGTTGACTTTGTTGGGAGCAGTCCTCACCTCTTCTCCGATCGCACTCGCGGAGATCACGAGGGGATTCATCTCTATCGGTTGGAGTGTTAGCACGAAATCTATCCGCTTGGACCCCGATCGGAGATCGACCGTCTAGGTTTGGGAGCCGTACCCGATCAGGCTGACCACAACTTGCACCTTGGTAGCCGCCAAGCCTGCAATGCGAAACTTGCCGTCGGTGTCGGTGGCCTCACCGCGACCAGTCCCCCGTACTTGCACATTTGCTCCAGCCAGCATTGCACTGTTCGCGTTTTGCACGGTTCCCTCGATCGTTTCTCCCGCCTCGCTGCGTGCGGCGAGCACGAGAATCGATAGCAATAGAGCTGTAACGGACTTCGACATTTCTGAGACTCCTTTCTTTTTTACTCACATTCACTACGGCTGTCCCTGGAGATAAACCACGAACGCCCCCAGAGCGTTGGCGTCGGCTTCGCTCAAGTGCGGGTAGGCCGGCATCGCACTGTTGCGCAAACCAATCCCGTTTTTCACCGTTACCGCGATTTCCTTTTGCGTGCCCCCCTGTTGATATGCCGAGAGCTCACGAAAATCGCGGGGGCGGGGGTTCAGACTCTTTGCGGCGTGACCGTCACCCCTTCCGCCTCGTCCGTGACAAACCGTGCAGCCGTTCTTCTTGAACAACTCGCTCCCAAGTGCGATTTGGTTTTCAGGGTTGTTCGCCGGCGTTTGTTGCGCAACGTCTTCACTCCCACATGCAACCAACAAAACGCACGACAAAGAAAGAACAAGCGGGGTCATAGGTCGGGACTAATAAATAAACCGAACCCGAAAAAGCAAATAGGGGTGGGTTTTGGCTTCGATGGCCTGCGTCGCACGCAGCCGAGACCTCGACGGCCTGGGTTACAATCGGAAAGCCGACACACCGGCCTTCAGCAGGGCCCGGTTAAGCTCCGCATCGCTTTTATAGATATCCTCACGGAACTGAGGACGACCCTCATCGTCAACCCACGCGGTCCAATAGAGCAGAAATACAGGGACGCTCTTGGAAAGGTGGACCTGCACGTTCTCTCCCGAGTCCAGCACTCGTTCAATCTCCGATCGGGGCCAGTCGCCGTGATCCTTCAGAAGATAGCTAGCGAGATCCGCGCTGCGTTCGAGTCGTATACATCCGTGACTGAAGTCCCGGGATCGTCGACCGAAAAGCTCGCCGGCCGGGGTGTCGTGCAGATAGATGTTGTATGGATTCGGGAGCACGAACTTAACGCGCCCAAGCGGATTCCTGTATCCCGGATTTTGCACCAACATGCTCGTGCCTTTACGCACCGCGTCCAGATCGATCTCGGTCGGGTCCCTCTGCATGGCACGCGGACCAAATACGGGCAGAGCGTGGATACCATTGCGTTCGAGGTAGTCGGGATCACGCTCAACCAGCGGCAGGATTTCGGCGGCGGCGATGCTGCGAGGAATGCGCCAGTAGGGATTGAACACCAATTGAGTTAGGGCACTGTTAAAAACCGGAGTTCGGGTATATGGCTTGCCAACAATCACCCGCATCGTCATTTCGATGTTCTCGTCCTCGACGACGTCCAATTCGAAATCGGCGATGCGCACCAGGATGTAACGACTGCCTAGCGTGTGGGGCAGCCACCTCCAGCGCTCCAGGTTCAGTTCAAGTTGGGCGATACGTTGCTGAACCGAGACATTCAGAGCAGCGACGGTGGCCGAATCGATCGACCCCGAAACCTGGAGACCATGACGCTGTTGAAACCCACGCAGGTTCTCCCGCAACTGTTCGTTGGAGACTTGCGAGTCCTCGACATACTCCGGCTTGTCTCCGGACAAGAACAGTCGCTGGCGGAGAATTGCAGCCGTCTTCTTATCCATTCGACCCGAAGCCGCTGTTGCGGGCACCTTGGGCCACCCCCCGGCCGCCGCCAGTGCCAGGTAACGTCGCCGCACGTCCTGCAGCCGCGAGTACTCCATCCGCCGTGGCCGCAGCTCCAACAGCGATGGTTGAACCTGATTTGTCGCCAATGCCATTTCCAGCAATCCCGCCAGATCCCCGGTCGGTGAGCTGATCCGCCAGTCCACGTCCACGACGCGCCTGGCCACGCGCCCAGCGAGCAGATGTCGGGCGCTGCGCAGGAAAGCGGTAGTCAGCTCGACGTCGAGCTGTGCGAGACGGCGGAGTCGTTGTGCTGAGGTTGCGTCAGTTTTGCGTACTGAAACAATAGCAGCTTCGAGGGTGCTCAATCCGTACTCTTCCGGATTGAGGCCATCAATAGAAAGCTTGGCAAGCCCCTCCACCAGTTGGTCCGCCTGCGCGAGGGGGCCCCGTGGTCCACTCCACGCCATCCGGTCGGAGCGCCGGAGATAGAACCCGGAAAGCTCATCGCCCGCAATCCGATCGTGGCCAACTCTCGTATCCGCCTCTTGATGTTTCCGGAACGTCAGCTGCGCCCTCAACGCCTCAGCGGCTGCAGTGCTCCAACTCGGCTCGTCCTTGATCGTGGGCAGAACACAGCCGGCAACCATTCCGAGGATAATGGTCGCTGCCGCCATCCCGGTCGCGAGTCGACCTCTGAACTCTTGCGGACTGTTTGACTGCCGACTATAGTTCGGTCTTCCTTGCCACCAGAAAGGCAACAGCTTTTTGGACTGGATGTCAGCAGCCATCCCTCTATCTTTCGGTTTCGGTCAGCTATTCAACTGGTCTCAGCGACGAAAGTACGATGCACCAGTGGCCATGACGACCAACTACATTGTTCTGGCCACCCTGTTGGGGGGCTATTACCTTAGTCGAAGCGCACTCGACATACCAGGTCCATTTTGCGACTTCATCCAATCGCCATCGTGGGCGCGGTTCTCGGCGTTGTTCCATTCCACTGGTAGCCTACGGCGGCTCACCTTATTAGTCCATCCATGAACGAGCGCACATGGCGGAAAAGCTAGAAGGCAAGATTGCGATCGTTACCGGCGGTAGCCGGGGGATCGGTCATGCCATTGCCACCACTTTTTCTCGGGAGGGCGCTCACGTGGTCGTGGCCGACATCCGCGCCGAGGCTGCGGCCGATGTAGCAGCGAGTCTGTCGACCCGGTCTGTGGGCATCGAGATGGACGTTTCTTCCAAGAGCTCGGTTACTGCGGGATTTTCACGGGTAATGGATGAATTCGGCGATTTGGATATCCTCGTGAACAATGCCGGCATGTTGGAGTTAAGTACGTTTGAAGACTGTGACGAGGCACTTTGGGACCGGGCGATAGCGGTCAATCTAAAAGGGACCTTTCTGTGCAGTCAGGCAGCTTATCCCATCTTGAAGAGAAGAAGCCGGGGTGTCATCATAAATATGACCTCGTTGGCGGGAAAAACTGGAGGCCTTGCTGCCGGACCGCCGTACGGTGCTGCAAAGGCCGGAGTGCTCGCTATGACCCTGGCGCTAGCCCGAGGCCTCGCACCCTACGGAGTGCGTGCCAACGGCATCGCCCCGGGCATCATCGATACCGAGATGACCGACAATCCGCTGCACGCAAAATTGAGCGAGCAGATCCCCCTGGGCAAGAAGGGAACCGCTCAGGACGTTGCGAACTGCGCCCTCTTCCTGGCCTCTGAAGACTCCGCCCACATCACTGGCGAGATCATCGACGTAAATGGCGGCATGTTAATGGACTAGCGCGCTGCACTGAGCTCCCCTCCTCCCTGTCCCTGCCGACGTCGTAGACCCTCGCCCTTTTCAAGATCCGGTACCTTCGTAATGGCTGCTGCTGCATCGATTCTCTGCCGACTCGCGCGCCTACCTCCACCTTCGGCCGCCTCGGTGTTGGCCCTCAGCCTGCTTCTGGTGTGGCTCGCGATTAATTGGATCGCGGTCCATGTCGCCGCTTCCACCGTTTCGCTGGCTACCATTGTGGAATATTCGGATCTGGAGATTCGGTGGTCGCTGGCACCTCTGATCACCGCCGGGGTCGGATTGCTCCTCGCGCATCTACGGAGCTACGCTGATCTTCGCCCCCATACCGACGGCCGACTCGTGCACCTTGCCTGGTTGGCCGGGACCCTTTCGGTGGTCAGACTGGTATCCCTCTGGAATCCGCTTTGTCACCTATTTCCGTATCTGACGTTGTTGTGGAGTCCTCACGCCACCTGGGCCCTATGCCTCTGTTATATGGTCTATCCCAACCTTGCCATCGGCAGGGATTGGAATCGGACGCCGGTCAAGCACCTTGCCATCGCGGTTTTTCTGCTGGCTTCCGTAAGCTACGGAATCTACACCCTGTACTTCTGCCAGGTCACCATGATCCATGGCGACGAAGGCCAGTATCTCCGCGTCACTCAGAGTTTGATTCGCGATGGCGACATGGACTTGGCGAACAACCTGGACAGTTCCACGACAGGCGAGTTCCACGTAACGGACTTCGGCTTCGCCAAAGCCCCGGCATCACCGCCGGGAAAGATTCATTCGGTTCATCCCATCGGGCTTTCCGTCTGCTTGTTCCCGCCTACTGGCTCGGCCTCGAGCTGTGGTCAAACCCGCGTTTGAGCTGCGCATTATTTATGTGCCTGTTGTCGGCCGCAACTGCAACAGCCGCTTTTGTCTGGTTGTGTCGCGTCGGCATTGCTCTCGCTCCAGCCCTCATAGCTGTGTCTTTCATGGCGAGTACCGCCCCGTTTTTTCTCTACAGCAACCAGCTCTACCCCGAGATACCAGCCGTTCTGATCACACTTATCACGCTGTCACGTATGGCTCACTGGCAACGTTCCGAAGGCGTATACCAATCAGTGGGCCGATGGGAAACGGCACGGCTTGGGGTGCTGGCGTTCCTAACGGGGCTGCTGCCCTTTCTACATCCACGGTATCTGCCGCTGGCGGCCCTTTTGTTCGCAATCCTCCTGCTGCAATGCTGGTTCAGCGCCGAGCGCAAGCGCAACCTGCTGTCGCTGTTTGTCGTCAGTTCGTCCATGGCGGTGGCCCACATCCGCTTCAACTACGCCTTCAGCAACGATTGGCTGGGACCCTTTCGCCCAGGAAATGCCTGGTCGGAAGGGTCGTTGGATCCGGCCGTTTGGTTCACCTCCTTGCCAGGCCACTGGCTGCTCAGCACCCACGGCCTGCTGAACGCGGCGCCCGTGTTCCTGTACAGCCTCGTGGGCTTGACCTTGATCGCACTGACTCGCAGTCGTTTGACCCTCGTCTGCGGTGCCCTTTATGCTTGCACCGCGGCGGTAAACGGCGCCCATCCAGACTGGACCTTCGGATTTGGATACCCGGGTCGTTTCCTGATAACAGCGCTGCCGGTGTTGGTTTTGGGGATCGCCTGGTTCTTCAGCTCCAACAGGCAAACCGCCCTAGGTTTGTTCCTCGTGGCGATGGCCTGGGCCGTTAGCTTGGACACGATAACGACGACCGTAGGATTCCCCGAAGGGGGGTATAACGGGGTCAATCACGAATACCGATCCATAAATCAGTACTATCCATGGCAGGTTCATTTTACGCCCGACCGCGATTCGGTCGCCGTAAGCGAGATCGCCTTTTGCGGGATTCTCGTACTGGCCGGTGGCAGGTTTCTTGGAAGGTATCATCTTATCCTGCTGGCGTTGCTCGTACCGAAACTCTGGAGCACTGCCATCCCGACGCAGAGGATTGCCGATTCTGCGGTTGGGCTGACCTATGACGCCTTGGCTTCAGGGGAGCCACGGATCCTCCCCGGCGCCAGTTCATTCGAACTCGAGCTGAAGAGCCAAATGGTCGGCACGCGAGAGCCAGGTGGGACTTTTTCCTGGCCCGCGAGGGCAGAGACGCGCTTGGCCTGCTTGTCAACCTAGATGGCCCGTTGCTGGACCCCGGATATTACAGCTTTGACGCGCCCGATCTATTTTCCAAGAGTGCGATTCCGCGTGTCACAGGTCATATGGCATCCCTGTTGTACACCAACGTACCGGCCGTAAGCAGGTCGAGAATACATTTGAGTAGACCCATCATCTCGTCACCGAGCCCTGGGGTGTCTCAGCCGTTTTACACTGGGCAGGTCAGTCTTGGGCGTTTCTATGTGGAGTACTCTGGCTTCGGCGAGATCGAATTGGGACAGTTCATCCTGCGGCAGCTTCCCATGTTCGGTGCGGGGAGGCCGGAGCTCATCAAGATCTTCGAGCACGATGGCGAGACGCCCGACGGCACCATTGCAGCCGGTGTATTCTATCCGCGGCTGGAACCGGGCTTCTATCGCGTCGTCTTCGAGTTCGATGGTCCCTTGCTTCCGGGCATTCTCGAGCGTTCGCCGCAGCCCATTGCGATGGCGGTATGCACCGCCGATCCGTCTGTTCCCAGCAACTACCAGGACGGCAACTGGTCGACCTCTGGTTTGCTCAGGATCGGCTCGAATTCAGCGGCATCGACGACCCGAACTACGTGCGTCCCCTGGTCGAGCGGTTTCAGGCCCCCTGGTGGATATCCATCCCAGACAATGAACACGCCCTCGACATCAACTTTTCACTGCCCGATCGACAGGATACCTGGTTTCTCGTTAGGTACGACGGCGGCGAGCAGCTAAACCTGAACACCACAACCTTGTTCAAAAAGAACGTCCAACTTACCTCCCCACCTACGGAAACTGGAAAAGGGAATTCGATATGAAAGGCATCGTATTGGCGGGCGGCACGGGCTCCCGACTGTACCCGCTGACCCGAATTGTGTGCAAGCAACTGCTTCCGGTGTACGACAAGCCGATGATCTGCTATCCGTTTTCGACGTTGATGTTGGGAGGGATAAGGGATATCTGCATCATCTCGACACCCAAGGATGTACCGGTGTTGAGGGAGTTCATCGGAGATGGCAGCGATTTAGGCCTGCGGGTTTGTTACGAGGTTCAACCGCGCCCCGAAGGCATCGCCCAGGCCTTTCTTCTTGCCGAAGAGTTTGTTGCCGGCGACGCCGTCACCCTGATTCTGGGCGACAATGTGTTCTACGGAGACTATTTCTACCGCGAGGGGGGCTTTTCCGAGGCCCTGAAGAGTTTCGCGGACGGTGCTCTCATTTTCGGCTATTACGTCAGCAACCCCCAAGATTTTGGCGTCATCGAGTTCGACCAGCAATCGGCGGTGGTGGGAATCGAAGAAAAACCGCCAACGCCGAAGTCGAACTACGCGGTGCCGGGACTCTACGTATACGACCAGGAGGTATGCCAGGTTTGCCGCTCCTTGCAACCTTCGGCTCGCGGCGAGCTTGAGATCACTGACGTTAACCGTGCTTACCTGGAATCGAGTCGGCTTAGAGTCGAACGCCTGGGCCGCGGGACGGCATGGCTGGACACCGGCACTCCATCTAGCCTGCAGGAGGCCAATTCGTTCATCGAAGCGATAGAGAAACGCCAGGGGCTGAAGATAGCTTGTCTGGAAGAGATTGCGTACAAACAGGGGTTCATCGACGAAGCGGCCCTGCAGTCGTTGACGGAAAAGATTCCCGACTGCGACTACCGGCTCTATCTTGAACAGCTGTTGCGCCGCGACGGCCCGGGCTGAGGAACTCGCCGCACGCGGTCATCACCCCGCTAATTTCGGGCCGCCCCCAACTCCGTGAGAAGCTCGCGGTATCCCTCGAGACCGTCGGCATCCCAACGATCCAGCAAAGCGGAGCCTACGATGCCCATCTCAACCCTACCCTGCAGGCCACGTAGATCGTCGCCCCTCTGTAATCCAAAACCGAGAGCGAGCGGTAAAGGAGTGTTTGTTCTGCACTGCTCAAGGAAGTCGTCCAGCTGGACGTCCAACTCGGTCCGGCGACCCGTAACACCCTTGCGAGCCACGACGTAGACAAATCCAGTAGAGCGGCCGCCTATCTGAGCGAGTCTTTCAGGGGTATTTGTCGGCGTCATCAACAGAATGGGCGCAACCGAATGTGCCCGGCTGCAATCGAACAGATCTCCGTACTCCTCGAACGGCAGGTCCGGTAGTATGTATCCCCAACCACCGCTGTCGCTGAGCTGTTGGCAGAAATTTTTGTGGCCCATGCGAAAGGCCACGTTGTAGTAACCCATCATGAGATGGGGAAAGTCGAACCGTCCGGCCGCGCGGCGAAAAAAATCGAAATAGGCATCCGTGCGAATGCCCCGTTCCAACGCTATTTGATTGGCGCGGGCAAAGGTAGGACCATCGGCGATCGGTTCGCTGAACGGGAGCTGCAGTTCCACCATATCAACCCCTACCTCCGCCATCACCTCCAGCATCTCCCAGTTCGCCTCCAAAGATGGATAACCCACTATCAGGTGGGTCATGAGCAATATTCTACGCTCTCCCAGTCTCTGGCGGATCTCCGCCTCCAGATTCAGAGCTTGGCTGCCCGGTTTTTCAGAAACTGATTCCATCCCTCGTCGTTCATCGCATCGGCGATGGTGAATATGTCCTTGTCGCCGCGGCCGGAGAGATTTACCAACGCGAGGGCGTCTCGGTTCATTGCGGGAATCTCGCGCAACGCGCAGGCGACGGCATGTGCACTTTCCAGCGCCGCGATAATACCCTCAGCGCGCATGAGCCGGCGCAGTCCTCCCACCACTTCTTTGTCGTCGGCCGACTCAAAACGAACGCGCCCGACCTCGTAGAGGTGGGAGAGGATCGGGCTCACGCCGATGTAGTCCAGGCCAGCGGCGACGGAATAGGTGTGTTTCATCTGTCCATCCTCGTCCTGAAGGAAATAGGTCTTGTACCCCTGAGCCACCCCCACGGAGCCGTCGTTTCCGGCGAGCCGCGCGGCGTGTCGGCCGCTATCCAAACCGAATCCTGCGGCCTCCACCCCAACCAGCTCCACCTCGGCTTCCTCTAGAAATCCCTGAAATATACCGGTGGCGTTCGAACCTCCGCCGACGCAGGCGTAGACCCGGTCGGGCAGGCGCCCCGTTCGGGCCACCATCTGTTCGCGGCTCTCTTTGCCGATGATGCTCTGGAAATACGCTACCATCTGCGGAAATGGGTGGGCGCCACAGACGGTACCCAGGACGTAGTGGGTGTCGCCCATCGAGTAGGCCCAATCCCGCATCGCTTCGTTGATGGCATCCTTCAAGGTTGCGGATCCGTCTTCCACCGGGACCACCCTGGCGCCCAGCTGTTGCATCCAAAAGACGTTCGGCCGCTGGCGCTCCACGTCGACGGAACCCATGTAAACGGTGCACTCGAGACCCATTCGAGCAGCCATCGTGGCCGTCGCAACCCCGTGTTGCCCAGCCCCAGTCTCCGCGATGACCCGCTTCTTACCCATCCGTTTCACCAACAAACCCTGTCCCATGACGTTGTTGAGCTTGTGCGCTCCGGTGTGGTTCAGGTCTTCGCGTTTCAAATAGATCTGGGCACCGCCGAGCTCGCGGCTGAGATTCTCCAGATAGGTCACGGGGGTTGGCCGGCAAGAGTAGGTCTGCATCGTTTCGACGAATTCCTGCCAGAAGGAGGGGTCGGAACTGGCATCGCGGAACGCCACTTCCAATTCGTCGAGGGTGGTCCTCAAGATTTCGGGTACGAAAGCCCCTCCGAAGCCACCGATGAAACCGATGGGTTCGCCTTCGAAGAGCTCTTTCAAGGACCCACTCATTTGTCTGACTGGGAGCCCTGCTTGTCGATCAAGTTGGCGCGTTGCAAGGCATCGAACATCGCATTATTTCCCTGAGTTTCCTGGGTCTTCTCCTGGCGCTGCTGAAACTCCTTGAGGTTGGTCGCCGATTCGAAGCCCTCCGCCTGCTTGAGGGAGAGGCGTAACCTACGCCGTTTGTTGTCCATCTCGACAATGGCCACTCGCACCGTTTCGCCCACCGATACAACGTCTTTCGGATGATTGACTCTCTTGTCGGAGAGTTCCGAAATATGGGCCATACCGCGTACGTTGGGGGCGAGTTCGACGAAGATTCCGAACTCTTCCAGTGCATCAACCTTCCCTTCCACAACGGTACCCGGTTTGAACTGCTTAACGACCTCGTCCCACGGGTCCTCTTCCAGCGCCTTCAGGGACAGGGAGATTCGCTCTTTCTTCTTGTTCCCGAGATTCTTCAGCTCGATAACCGCCACTTTGACCTGCTGCCCTTCCTGCAACACCTCGGACGGATGTTTCAAGCGCTGGAAACTCATCTCGGACACGTGTATCAGCCCTTCGACGCCCCCACCCAGTGCCACAAATGCACCAAACGGCTGCAGACGAGTTATCGTGCCTTCGATCTCCGCACCTTTCTTGAGACCGGTGCGCACGGCGTCGGATATCTTCTTCTCGTCTGCCTCTAGCAACGCCCGGCGAGAAACAACGATGTTTCGGCCCCCGTTGCGATACTCTATGATCTTGAAACTGAAACTTTGATCGCGATACGGCTCGGTATCCTTGACGAATTGGGTGTCTATCTGGGATATAGGACAGAAGGCTCTTATGTCGCCGGCCAAGGAGACTCCAAGGCCCCATTTGTTGACAGCCTCGACCTTGCCTTCGATGGGGATCCCATTCGTGTAAGCCTGCTGCAGCTGATCGGAGCTGACGTCTTCTCGGCGCAGGGATCGGGTCAACACGGTTTCTTCCCCCTCGGACACGACAAAAACCTCCAGAGGGTCACCTTCGGCGAACTGCACCGATCCGTCCTCATCCTTCAGCTCGACGGTCTTGATAACTCCTTCGCAGCGTCCGCCGAAATCGATGAAGCTGTTTTCCTCACCCATCTTGACGAGGACACTGCTTACCTTCTCCCCCTCCTTGAGGGGGCGGTCGCCGTCGCCGGACTCCTGCTCATTAAGCAGCTTGGAAAACTCGGTTTCCGGTTCGGGCGCGTCGGTCTCGGGCGCCGCAATCACGTCAGGTGCCGTAATCGCTCCTGGTGCAGCAATCGCATCAGGTGACTCGATCGCTTCGGGTGACTCGATCAATTCGGGTGCCTCAATCGCTTCAGCCGCTACGGCCGGTTCGGTCACCGGCTCTTGGGTAGCAGACTGCTGCGCTTCGAGTTCGAGATCACCCTTCTCCTGGCCGTCGAGTCCTTCTACCATCTCACTGCTCCTTTAGGTCTTCTGGGTACATCGGATAGCTAACGGGTAGGCTTTACACTCACGGTAACAACAACACCTTTCCCGTCGTTCGCCGCCCTTGCAGCGCCTCGTGTGCCTCCGCCGCATCGGCCAGCGGAAATCGATCCCCGATACGTACGTCGAGTCGGTTGTCCCGCACCCACTGCAGGAGGTCGTTCGCCCGCCCCAGCAACTCCTCCCGTGTTTGGATATAGTTCACCATCGTGGGTCGAGTAAGGAAGAGGGATCCCTTGATGTTGAGAATCGCTGGGTCGAACGGTTCCACCGGCCCACTGGATTGGCCGAATAGAACCATGTACCCCCTAGGTTTCAGCACGTTTAGACTCTGCTCGAAGGTATCTCGTGCCACGCCATCGTAGACTACGTTCACGCCGCGGCCTTCGGTATGTGCCAATACCTCTTTCTCGAAGTCGCTCTCGGTGTACCTGATTACGTCATCAGCACCGGCGGCGCGGGCAAGGTCCTCTTTGGCCGCCGTCGATACGGTGCCGAACACTCGCGCCCCAAGCATCTTCGCGATCTGAGTCAAAAGCAGACCCACGCCTCCGGCGGCCGCGTGCACCAGAACCGTGTCTCCGTTTCCAACGGGGTAGGTGCTGTGGGTGAGGTAGTGCGCCGTCAAACCCTGCAACATCAATGCGGCGCCTGTTTCGCAATCGACGCCGTCTGGCAGTTTCACCAACTTCCCGGCCTCGACCGCTACTTTTTCGGCATACGCCCCCAAAACTCCGGCGTAGGCGACCCGATCGCCCACAGCGCAAACGGTTACTTCTTCGCCCACGGCTGTAACTATGCCGGCGGCCTCCATACCGGGGATGCACGGCAGGTCGACCGGATACAGGCCGCTGCGATGATAGGTATCGATGAAGTTCAATCCGCAAGCTTCGACGGTGATCAATGCCTGGCCGGCTGCCGGTTGCGGATCGGGGATCTCCTCGTAACGCAGAACCTCGGGGCCGCCGCTGTCGTGAAACCGAATGGCTTTCATTGTGGGTCTCGAGCTATTGAAGACGTGGGAGGAAGATGCGACCAAAAGGTACGAGTTTGCCGATTTTCTGACAAATGGCTGGAGATGCTATGGGCCCTCCTACGGCAGCGAGGACCAGGGAAGCTTATAGGCGACGAACCGGTCTCCGGCTACCACCGTATTGTCGGAGACATTGATCGCAAAAACAGGCTGAATTCCTTCGATTCTTCGGGTCAAGGTAGGGTACCAGCTGGGTATGAGCACGAGGTAGTCGGGTTTCTCGTCGCGTAAAAACCGGGCGACGCCCTCATCCGCGGGTCGTCCTGTCGGAAGGTATTCCAGAACCGTCGGTGTTATCAGGCCGGTAGTGTCGTACAGATACCGATGGCCCCGATATCATGGGTGGCAACGACGGCGTCCGGTGGCGTATTGCTGGCCAGCCACTGCCCCATTTTCACGTGAGTGGAGTTGATGTTGGCGACGTTGAGTGCGTAGGTGGGGGCGTATTTGATGTTGGCGACGGCCAGCTCGACCACTAACAAACCCACGACAGCGGGAATTGCCCATTGCCGCAGGCGTCGGGTCTGCTCGCTGGAGCGGCTGTGAGCGAGGACCACGAATAAGCCCCTGAGTCCCAGCACTCCGGCAACCGTTATCAGCGGCACGAGAAAAGCTGCGTACCGACCGTGCTGAAACAGGGCTCCCTTGAACGGGGCGACAGTTCCTCGGACCAACGGAAACGCCACAAGGACGAGCGGAATGATCCATGGCAACCTCTCATTGCCAGAACGATCGCGACGTAGCAGTTCCAGCAAACCCACGAGGCATGCCATGCTCACGAAGAGACTGTTCTCCACCGCAAACCGACCCAGCTCGCGAGCCTGAATCAATGGGTAGACAACCAGCGCCTTTCCTACTTGCGTCACGTCAGTTGCGGCGATCGCCTGCAGTAACCCGTACCCACCCACCTTGGCGTAATAAGTATTGGGCAGAGGATTGCCCGCGACGAGTAGGTTGAACGCAATCGATGGCGCGATAATGGCGGCGAAGAGTAGAATGTGCCTGAGGTTCGTTCGACGGTGATCCTGCGAACGATCGAAACGCCACCTGTCGATGAGACAAAGCGGAAACAGAATGAGGCACTCCGGACGTGCCAGGACAGCTAGTGCCAACAGCATGGTGCCCATGCGCGCCGGCGAACGACCGATTCGCTCAACGTGAAAGCAAAGGCCCGCTGTAGACAGCAGCAGATATAGCGGGATCTCCATCCCCGACAGCGCTCCCCACATGAGCCTGGGGGTTGTCGCCACTACGAGACCGACCAGGAGAGCCCATGGAGCCTCCAACCCATGGTTGCGCGCAAGGCGAACGGCAAACATGGAGCTCACCCAATGAAGCAGAATGCCGAGCACCTTGACCGAACAGAGGATATCCCACGGCAGCAGCATCAGTACGGCAAGCGTGAGGGTCCACAGCGGAGCCGTAGAGCCTGCCGTCGTTTCACCCGGATTGAAGGCGAAGCCGTTACCCTCTGCGAGATTTCGCGCGAATTGCAAGTGGATCCATGAGTCGTCGAGAGGCATGCCAGCGCCGTGCTGCAGTTCGGCGTAGCGAAACAGGGAGGCGACGCCCACGGTGGCCAGTCCGGTTGTCAGCGCCACCCACGACTTGAACGAAATATTGTTTTTCATTACGCGGTCAAAAGAAATCCTGATATCGCTTGAGCGTGAGAATGACCGCCATCTGCAATGCGATCGTCACGCCAGTCCCCGCCAAAATGCGATGAGGCATCAATCTGTTCAACGTCGCTCCAGCGCAAAACGCTACCAGCGGCGCCAGGAACATCCACAGTCGGCCAGTCTCTCCAACGGTTCTCCCGAGTATGAGCAAGAACACTCCTGTAACCAGAAGAGCAACACCGAGCGTGCCCTCCTCTGCCACTACTTTGGTGGTCCACATGGACCGAGCTGATCGATACAGCTCGGTCCCGCATAGAACGGCAACCGGCACCCCGCACCAAAGGGCGAACTCCACGGTGTTCAAGATGGCGAAGTAGACAACGTTCGGGATACCCCATGTCTCTACCTTCCACTGTGAATGCCGGCCGACGGCCGCGGCAAAGCGTTCAACTGCGCTATAGTCCGCGATGGCGTAGAGCAGACCGTAGGAACCTGCGAACCCCAAGATCAGGTAGATCGTCGTCCTGGTCGCGTTTGAACGACCGGTGCCGCGCTCAATAAGGACGACGGGGACCAGGGCGAGCAGCGCGATCAACGAAAACGAAACAAACAGACAGAGATAGAGCAGGACCCCGCTCAGCACACCGACCAGCGCGCTGCCGCGGCGCTGCGCGACGATCAAGGCAAGAGCGAACCAGAGTCCCAGCTGGGGCAACAGAAACTGATCCAGATGCATGTTCATCAGCACAAGGTTGGGGAGCGCGATGTATAGACAGCAGGGCACCCAGGCCTCTTTCGTGCCCACGTACTGCCGGCAAACCATATACAGCGGCACCAGCGCCACATAGGTAAGGAAGGGAAACAGCAAGGTGGCAAGTGTCGATAGCTGCTCCAGGTTAGTTCCGTAAACCGAGAGCATATCCGCCAATCTCTGGCACAGGACGAAGAAAACAAGCATGCCAGGCGGTTTGGTACCGAACGGATAGTCCGCCAGTTCGTCCCTGGCCAGCATCTCATCGTAACCGCCGATGACTCGAGAGAGGCTTATCTGATCGGAGGCTACTCGCGGGAAGCTACCATGGCCGGTATCCAGCAACCTTTGGCGCAAGCCGTCAAGTGCATTACCGTCCATCGTGGCCATCCCGTACTGCACGAGGGTTCCTGCCAGGATCAGGAACACCAGATTACGCGTTTTCCTTGCCGGACTACTAAATATCTGGGGCAAGGCACCCAACAGGATCGCTGCGAGCGGGATGAGAACCCACCAGTTCTCGAGCTCCTTGGGACGCAGGGACCAGAACCAATGGGGCAGCAGCTGAAAAATCGGTACGCCGAGGATGTACGACTCGCAAAACAGGGTTGTCGCGAACAGGATCGCCACCAAAAGCGGCTGACTTCTCCGCCTCAGTACCCGGGCAGCCAGCAGTGTGTGGTAGAGCGCTATCAGGGCTGCAGCGCTCCACATCAACCAGGCTACGCCCCGCGCCGCCGTCCACCCCCTGTCCAGGTAGTATTCGACTGGATGTACGGACTGTCTCTTTATGAGGCCATTCAGAAACTCAGCGGGGGCGACGGAGGCGTAGATGGAGCGCACGAGATTCTCGCCCCAGAGAGCGAACAGGATCCAGGCTGACATGCCGGCAACCAGCAGCAGCAGCGAGATCCATCTCCAGCTGGTGCGGATTGGGCCCGACAAAAGGAGATTATCCCAAACTGCGAAGAGCGCTCAGACAACGGGCAACATCGTCAGCGTTGTTGTAGAGGTGGGTCGATATACGAACTCGTCCCATCTCACCCCAAACCAAAATGCGCTGCGCCGCGAGCTGTTCCGCCAATTGCTCGGCCCGCTCGTCCACGAAGCAAGTGTTCCCAGACCGGCGAGGTTGCTCCTCCGGAGAAATCACGACCCGGCCCAATTCCTTGAGACCTGCACTCGTACGCGCCGCAAGCTCGCGGGCGTGGGCTTCTATGCGCTCGATGCCCAGATCCCGTATCAGGTCCAGGGCGCGTTCGAGAAACATGATTACGATCATAGCAGGGTTGCCCGGTTCCAGAAGATCGGGCATCGGCTTGACGGCTACCTCAAGCTTGCAGTCGTAGGTGTCGTGTTCCCAGACCTCCAGGTTGTGCCATCCGAAGCTGGTCGACTCGGCCACCTCCTCGACCCTGGCGCTCAAATAGCATGGGGCCACCCCATGGGTCGCCAACATCCACTTGTAACAGCTCGTCACACAAAGGTCGGTGAGTTCGGCGGGCACCCCTACGACACCTGAAGCATGGGTGGCGTCCACCGCCAACAGGGCACCGTACCTTCTTGTCGCATCGGAAAGGCGGAGAATATCCAAACACTGGCCGGAATAGAAACTTATCTGACTTACCGCTAGCACGCGCGTCCTGGAATCGATCGCCGCGATCAACTCCTCTTCCGCCACAACCCAGCTCCTGTGCGGCACCATGCGTATCTCTACCCCGCGCTCCCGCGCCGAACGCCAGGCGTATGCAACCGACGGAAACTCCATGCGCGTGGTAACGATGTTATCTCCCGGCCGCAGCTCGAGCTCGCGCGCCAGCCAGTTCATCCCTTCAGCCGCCGAGAGCATGAACCCAATCCGATCCGCCGGCACATTCCATAGCTCTCCCATCTTGGTTCTACAGGCTGAGACCCGATCGAATATCCGGCGCCGACCTCTTGCGCCGTCGCTCTTGTCGGCGGAAAACTGTTGGTAGACGGATTCGAAACGCTTCAGCCACGGCGCTTCGCCCCCAGTGCACAGGTGTGTGACCCCGTCTAGTCCTACAAACTCGGAGGGTGACACAAGGAATTCGGTCATTGCGGGTTAGGTGTTAGAGGGCGCCGAGATCATCCGCGACGGCCCCACAACGTAGCGAAAACGGGCTGCCGCACCTGCTAGTCGGAGCGTTCGAAGATAAGGCGCTCCCCGGCGAACCCTTCTCGCCACACGTTGGTACACGCCTCCATCATCTCGGAGAGGTTTTCGGTAATCGCGCCGAATCGGGTTCCCGGGGTCGGCCCCATGGTCGGGGAAAACAGGAAATTGTCGCGACCGTAGAAGATGGCCAGGTCGACTATCCCGTTCTTGAACTCGGAATCCTTAATGTCTGGAAGCGCGACCATGCCGGGGGCGAAGTAGAAATACACCAGGTCACCGGCGATCGGCGTCATGGTGGGATTTTCCAGACCGGGCTCTTTGGGCGCAAAGGGAGGAACGAGCGTGTAGACCTCGTTGCTGGCGTACTTGGCGTGGAAAGCGTCGCCTCCCTGCGGTAGCGCCGCCCACAGAACATTGCACGTCTTTGGCGCCAGATCCTCGAGGAGTTCCGCCTTGCAGGAAACCCCACGTTTCTCCAGCCGCACCTCGATTGTTCTAGTACTCATTTTCGATCCCTCGGTTTTACGAATGTTTTTCACGGAGGATCTGGGCAGCCTCACACATGGAGCACAGCTTCAAATACGCCTCGTCCAGATCCATGGGATTCTGAACCGACGGGGCGAACCCGCAATCCGGATGTAAGGTGATACGTTCCTTGCCCACGTAACCCATCGCCTCTTCAACCCTTGCAACTACCTGCTCGGAAGATTCGATATCGCGATTGCAGTGGTCGATACACCCTAATCCCAGCCGCACCTGCTCCGGGAATCTGTTCAAGGTGTTCATGCCGCCGGCCACCGGCGTAGCATACTCCATCGATATAGTTCCGACGTTGATCTTGGCCAGGGTATCCATTATTAGATCGTACGGCCCCTCGGTTCCGTGTTTGTGCGCGAAATGGGCGTGGCAGAGATGCATGCCGGTATTGAGATCGTCGAATCCAGAGACGGTCTGATTGATCAGATCCGCGCACAGGTCTTTTTCGTACTGCCACTGCTCGTCACCCACGCCCTCCCTCTTGCGGAATTCCGGATCGACCATCGTGCTCAACCATGGTTCGTCGAGCTGGACCGTGTCGGCGCCCGCCTCTTGCAGTTTCTCGATCTCTTCGCGAAGTATCCCGACGCAGTCGGTCATCAGGGCCTCCCGTGTCGCGTATGCTCTGGCGGAATATTCCGGATGCCACATTCTGCGTCCTATTATGTACGGAGCCGGCAGGGTCACCTTGACCCGCCGGGAGGTTCTGGGTCGCAGAAATCTCAGTTCTTCCAGGGCGATGGGTCGGTAGTACTCCACTGGAGCAACCACCGCAGGATACGGAATATCACTCACATTGAGATCGCTCTCAAAACCCCGCACGCGCTCAGCGAACACCTTGACATAACTCTCCCTGCGCCACTCCCCATCCGTAATCTCCTCCAGGCCGGACCGTTCCTGCAGCAGGATCGCCTCGTCGATCACTCGGTCGAGAATCGCGGTGGTCTCGTCCTCGGTCAGCGCGCCAGACTTGCGATCCAGGATTGCCTGGCGCAGCCACTCGGGCCGGGGCAAACTCCCGATGACGGTCGTGGGAAACAGATGATTGGGCATTGGAGGATCCTTCGCGATTCCACAGCGCTCGAAACCCGTTGCAGTTCGAGTAGTTATCAAAATGACATCATCAAGTCAAGCGAACACAACGCCTTAACTGCTGCGGTGCGTTGATGCTATCGAACGCTATCAGTAGATTAGCGCAATCGACGAACACTCCCGGCACGAGCAGAGGATCGAGAGATGACCTTACTAGAGACGATTTCAGCAGATGCCGTTCGCACTGTAGATCAACAGCACGTGTGGCATCCGATGCTGCAGCATCGGACCCTTGAGCAGACCGACCTCATGGTGATCACGTCGGGCGATGGGGTTAGAATTCAGGACGCGGAGGGCAACAGCTACATCGACGGCATTGCGGGAGTCTGGAACGTGACCCTGGGGTACGGCCGCACCGAAATTGCCGATGCGGTATACGAGCAGATGAAGAAGCTTCCGTACGCTTCCAGTGCGATGGTCACCGCCCCCGCCGCCAACCTGGCTTCCCGCCTGGCGGATATTCTGCCCGGCGATCTGCAGCACTCGTTTTTCAGTGCTAGCGGCTCCGAAGCGAACGAAACCGCACTCAAGATCGCCCGACAGTACTGCCGGCAACGGTTTCCTGGAGAAAACAGATTTAAGGTGATAGCGCGGTACCTGGGATACCACGGCTTCACCCTGGGCGCCCTCTCGGCGACGGGCCAGGTAGGTCGCCGAACGAAGTTCGAACCGCTGGTACCCGGGTTTCTGCACACAGATCCTCCCTACTGTTATCGCTGCCCGCTTCATCTGCAGTACCCGACGTGCGGTGTGGCCTGCGTCACCGAGATAGAAGATGCGATTATCCGCGAGGGGCCGGAAACGGTAGCCGCAGTCATCGCCGAGCCGATCATAGGGGGCGGCGGGGTTCTGGTTCCGCCCGACGAATATCTACCCCAGCTTCGCGAGATCTGCGATCGCTATGGAGTCCTGCTTATTTTCGACGAGGTCATCAACGGCTTCGGGCGGACCGGAAGGTTGTTTGCCTGCGAACACTGGGGCGTCGTGCCCGACATGATTACGCTGGCGAAGGGCGCCACCAGCGGCTACCTGCCGCTGGGAGCATGCGTCGTCACCTCGGAGGTGTTCGAGGCATTCCTCGGCTCTCCGGATGAAGACAGGGAGTTCTCGCAGATTTCCACCTACGGCGGGCATCCCGTCTGTTGCACCGCTGCCTTGACGGCTATCGACATCCTTATGCGGGAGAGATTGTGGGAGAACGCTGAAGCGGTGGGCAGCTACCTGATGGAGAGGCTGTCGAATATCAGCTCGCCGTTCCTAGGAGATGTTCGGGGCAAGGGACTCATGATCGCCATCGAGCTGGTGGATGAAGAGGGTGGCATGTTGGACGCGCCGCGCACCGCGCAGGCACAGAGGAAAATGAAGGAGGAGGGGCTACTTCTGGGTCGCATGAGCCACGCCATGGCCGGCCCCGAACCGATCTTCTTCGTGGCACCTCCGCTGATTCTGACCAAGGAGGAAGCGGACGAGATCGCCACTATCGTCGAATCGGGATTGAGGAGCATTTCCTGAGCGCCGGCGCCGGCAAGCTCACTCACTGGTTGGGCCGTATAGTCGCCTTCACGCACCGCATCGCGATCGCCGCCTGAATAGCCTCCTGGACTCCTTCCTCCGAGAACGGGAAGGATGTTTGCAGTTGCGACCAGGGGTAGTGATCGGCTGCTCTATCGAGCATTTCGATCGCCAGCGGAATGTCGTTTGCGGTAAAGGCCCAGCTCCCCACAATCGTCACATCCTTCGAGCAGATGCGGTGCCAGTTGGTTTCGATCGAACCGGCATCGGTGAACTGCCCCATCTCCACGTAGGTCCCACCGTCGCGAAGCATCTCCAACCCTTCGGGACCGGCGGAGGGATGCCCGCTGCAGTCCACTACCAGATCGGCGCCGAATCCTCCGACCATTTCCCGGACCGCTTCTATCCGCTCGGTGACTGAACCGTGATCTTCGATGCAGACCGTTCCGTCCGCACCGAAGACGCGGCATAATTCCAGCCGCGGGCGTTCCGGGGCGCCCACCACGAAAACCCGGCCCGCCCCCATCTCGCGAGCCGCGACCAGCATCAACACCCCGATGGGACCGGATCCCTGGACGACCACCGTATCCCCCACCGCAAATCCTCCACTCCGCGCGGCGCGCCCCAGAGCACGGACACATGATGTCAGCGGCTCCGACAGCGATCCCAGCATGGAAGACATGCCGTCGGGCAGGCGGTAGATTTTGGTAGCCGGCAAAAGGTCGAGGTCAACGTACACCATCTCGGCCCAGCCACCCCACAGATGGGGAGGCTTGTCGAACGCCAGGTACCTGCCGTAGTAGGTCGGCTGCAGACAACGGTTGGCGTGATTCGGATAATGCACGCAGTAGTAGCAGCTGCCACAAGGCATTAGTGGCGGAAGCATAGCGCTACATCCCACCTTCAACGGGTTACCCATAAAGTCGTGCGTGAGCCTCTTGCCGATCTCAACCACGGTGCCGGCCAGCTCGTGACCGAGAGTGAAGGGCCACGGCAGCTCGCCGGGCCAATGACCTTGCAGGATATGCAGGTCTGTCCCACACACACCACACGCTTCGATTTCGATCAGAGCTGCATTCTCCGGCACCGCAGGTTTGGGTACGGTTCTGATCGTTGGTTTCGACCCTGGGCCGGCGAATGTGGCAACTCGCACCTCCTCCATGACGATACTCCTCTACAATCCCGAAGGTGATTCGACTTGCGGCGTAGCTTCCCCGCAATCCGTTTCCATCCGTACGACTCTGCCGGCCAACTCTCGAGCCTGTTTCAGGAGCTCGCCATCCCGGCTCAGGTCTGCGACCGCAAAAGCGGCCTGTCCCGCCTGCGCGGTACCCAGCAGCTCTCCCGGCCCCCGCAGGGCCAGGTCTTCGTCCGCAATCTCGAAGCCGTCGTTGGTCCGGCACAGCAGATCGATTCGGTTCTGCGCCGCGGACCTCTCGCCGTCTGCGGCGGCGGCGTTGATGAGTATGCAATACGACTCATCCACCCCGCGCCCAACGCGCCCACGCAGTTGATGCAGCTGTGCCAAGCCAAACCTTTCGGCGTTCTCGATCACCATAACCGTCGCGTTCGCTACGTCGACCCCAACCTCGACAACGGTGGTACTAATCAGCGCCTGCGTGCCGCCCTCGACGAATCCATTCATCGTCGAAGCTTTTTCATCCTCTGACATTTGCCCATGAAGCAGCCCGAGCCGATAACCTGCCAGAGCCCCGCTGGAAAGCTCCTCGAACGCTCGCGAAGCGGACCGAAGTTCCAGTTTTTCGGAGTCCTCGATGGACGGGTACACCAGATACGCCTGCCTTCCGGCATCCAGCTGCTCGGCCACGAACCGGAGAATGGCCTCGCGGCTTGACTCTGATCGCGCCGCGGTCCTCACCGGTTTCCGCCCGGGCGGCAGCTGATTCAGAACTGACATATCGGTGTCGCCATATAGCGCCAGCGCCAGCGCCAGAGTCCGAGGAATCGGTGTCGCCGTCAAATATAGAAGGTTCGCCTGCTTTTTCTTTTCGGCCAAGAGGTCACGCTGGACAACGCCGAATCGGTGCTGTTCATCGATCACCGCCAGGCCGCGCTTTGGAAAGCGTACGCTTTCTTGAATGAGCGCGTGGGTTCCAACGACGATATCTGCAGCGCCCGTTTCGATTGAGTTCAGCAGCTCGAAGCGAAGAGCCGGCCGTTGTTTACCCACCAGGAGAATCGCGTTTAATCCGAGCGGCCCCAATTGCTGCACTATAGTTCGGTAATGTTGCGTGGCCAGGATCTCTGTGGGAGCCATGAGTGCGGCCTGACAACTGCTGCCTACAGCCTGCAGAATGGCGCAGAGCGCTACCAGCGTCTTTCCCGATCCCACGTCGCCCTGCAGCAATCGGCACATTTGGCAGGAATCCTCCAGGTCGCGCAGGATCTCCTCTACTGCAGCGCGCTGGGCTTCCGTAGGGGAGAATGGGAGTTGCCCCAGGAAGCGGTGGACGAGGTCCCTCGCACCCAATGAGATCCCGTCGCGAGAAGCTCGGCGGCGGGCTCTGGCCCGTGCGAGCAGCAGTTGTTGCTGGTACAACTCTTCAAACGCGAGGCGCTGGCGCGCTTGCTGTGCCGACTCCGCATCGCCCGGAAAGTGCACCGACCGCAGACTCGTCTTCAGATCCAGCAACCCCAACTCCGCGCGGTCGTCCGGATCTAACGTGTCCACCAAGCCCTTTGACCGCTGAGACCGCGTCGTCGAGATTCCTATTAACTTCCAAAACCATGTTTTTACTGCATTTATCGTAATTAAGTCGGGACCAGATGCAGCTCGCACAAAACTCTTACCATGTAGTATGAAATAATACTAAAGATCTGACGGCTCGCGCCGATTTCTTGTAATACGATCATTTTCGTACGTGATCACTTTTTGTCAAGGAGATCCACTCATGGCTAAGACACCAAATGGCCACCGGCTTCCGGAGGGCCTAAAGATAGGCGAACGCTTCCTGCTCTCTTTTGACGATCCGGAAATCTCCGCCACGCAGCACCTGGGGCGCATCCAGGATCTGAGCTCAGACGGGTATTTGTGCGTCGACGCCCCAGCAGATTTGAGTCCCCCTCGGGGCGCCTCGGTCACCGTCAGGGCCTTGCCAAAGAGCCCTAAGGACTACTCCTTCTCCAGCGAGATATTCGGACGCCGGCGATTGCATGATCGAGTGCCCGTGTTGCTACTGAAGCTACCCCGAACCATTGACGGGGACCAGCGTCGCGGTTCCTATCGCGTTGCCGTAACCCTTAAAGCATTGGCAGAGTGGGAAGAAACTGGGAAACCGGGAGTGACACTTTCGAAACCTGCAGTGGTCACCAACCTCAGTGGCGGTGGCGCTCAGGTGTTCGTGCGCCAGATCCCGGCATCGAAGTCGTTGCGCCTCACCCTGTCCGCACCTGAAGAGTACGTGGAACAGACGGCCCGCCGCAGATCGGCCAAGCGTGGCCGATTCACCCGACCATCGATGGCAGGCACCAACCTCTCCAACGGAGCGGAACGTGATATTCGCTGCGGTTTGGAGGCGATAGAAGCCCGCATAGTCAACTGTCGGCTGCAGACGACGGACGGACGCGGCCCAGTGTACGCTCTCGCCGTCTCCTTCAACGAACCACAGGAAAGCTGTTATAACCTGGTGCGTTTCCTAGAACGCCACACGATTGGCAAGGGGTTGGAAACCTCGGAATGCCCCCTAGCCAACGCTGCCTAGGGCCAAGCAACCGCAACTCAAACGAATGCTTGACGGCCGCCGAGACGTTGTAGTATCTTAGGGCCCTCCCCGCCCCTGATACACAATACATACGTTGAGTCCGTGACCAAACGCCCGACCTTTTCCCAGTATCTCGTCGGTCAAGCTTCTCTGGAGCGACCGGCGTTTTTCTATGCCTACGTCGGTATGTGGATTCACCTCCTGATCGGCAGTCTGGTCCTGATCGTATTCTTCCAGCTACCCGTTCTCAGTGGTCTGGCCACTCTCACCATAAGTTCCTTCAGTCTCGGCATTGTCATCTACGGATTGGTGTCGCGCGAATTCGGACTCCTGGTGAACGTCATCTCCTACGTGCTCACCATGAGCCGCACCTTCGCACCGGGACAGATGGCCATTGTATTCCTGATAGTGGCGATAATCAGCTCGATTGTCTCCGCCTACCTGCTGATCTCTCGGGAATATAATCGGTATTCTGTAGAGCATTACGGTAGCAAGGCTGCACCGATCCCGATTTGGATCAGTGTCACCATGGGTATCGTGGTCGTACTGCTGTGTATCTACGGATTGAACGTCCTCTAAGCTTAGCTTCCATCTACCATACCTAGCGGCGTGACCGACGGGCACTCGGATCCGTCGAGCCGCCCGCCCTCTTTTTCTGCTTCAACTATCCGTTGGAAGGTACGCGGCTAACGAATCTTCAATGTCGCCAGGCTACAGAGTGCCAAGATGCCGGCGACGATCCAGAACCGAATAACGATTTTGGTATCGGCGAGACCACGAGACTGGAAATGATGGTGAATCGGCGCTCGCTGGAAGAATCGTCTTCCCAGCCATTTGATACCGATTTTTTCTTGCACTAGGACCGAGAACGCCTCGCCAACGAAGATCCCGCCGGCAATGAGAAACAGGAACTCCTGTTTTACGAGAACGGCCGCTGTACCAAGGAGCCCGCCAAGCGCCATCGAACCCGTATCGCCCATAATAACATTGGCGGGGTAAGAATTAAACCAGAGAAAGCCCAAACAGGCCCCGAACACGATCGAACAGATAACCGCCACCTCCCCAACGCCTGGCATGAACGGAAAAATCAGGAAATCCGATATCTCGGCGTGGCTCGCAACGTAGGCGAAAACTCCGAACACCGCGATGACGAACGCCACCGGCACCACCGCAAGACCGTCAATCCCGTCTGCAATGTTAACCGAATTAGCGATGGCGATCACTGTGAAGATTACGAACGGGACATATCCCCAGGAGAGATCGACAATTGGATTCTTGACGAATGGAATATACAGCTGCGTTGCCAGACCCGTCGGCAAGGGCGAGAGTTCCTCGATTACGTAGATCAGGCCAAACGCGAGGCCATAGATCGACTGCAGGACGAGCTTGGCAGCCTCCGAAAGACCCCGATCGCTGCTGCCGTGCCGCAACTTCAATCTGTCGTCGATCAAACCCAAGGCGGCGAACCACAGAACCGCTCCGATACAGAGAAGCACGAACGTCGTGTGAACCTTCGTCCAAAGAATGACGCTCAGAAGTATGCCGGTAACGATAAGTCCTCCGCCGTAGGTTTTGGCGGAGTCCGCCTCGGTTGAGAAGCTGGCGTAATTTCGCGGGGTGTCGCGCTGGCCGGAACGATAAAAGTAGAGGATGATGCGATCACCAAACAGAATGGTAAACAACAACGCTGTAATCGCCCCGGCGATCGCTCGGAAACTGATCGAGTTGAGCAAGCGCAGGAATGAGAGCGCTTCCACAGTGTCGTACAGGTAGGTGCCTAGATAGTAGATCACCGCTGTTACTGCTCTGCCGCGTGCCGCCGATTCTCTCGGCTTGCGGAAGCACGCTCAAGCTGTTGGAATAGGGAATCCAGCTGCTGTTTGAGGGGAAAATGAGGTTTGAAGAAGGGGGACGTCATTAGAATTTGATCAGCGCTTTTCGCCACCTCATCCAGGTCCACGAGGCGGCGCTCGAGCAGCTGCGCGAGCACGGAGACCACCCTCTGTCTGATCTGCCAACTGTCGTGCAGGTAAAACCTCTGCAAGTGCTCGAGGACCGACCCGTGACGCGCGATCGAGCCGAGCGCTCCAATCACTTCGACTACCACTTCGGGATAGGGGTCATCCAACGCGTCAACCAGATGTTGTTGCAGCTCGGCGCAGGGGCCCATAAACTCTCCCAGCGCCCTGGCCGCAATGGACCGCACCTCGAAATACGGATCCTCGCGCAAAGCGCGGATCAACGCCTCCTTCACCGTTTCGTCCGCCGAACCTAACCTCCGAATACCGAATTCGATGGCGTTGCGCCTCAAGAACCCACCGTGAACAAAATCGCCTCCGAACAACCGCTTGAGCAGGCCAACCCTGGTTCGGTCCCTCAGAATGCTCAGGAGTAGCGGCAACTGCTCGACATACTGGAGGTGGCCCACCAGCTTGATGCCCACGTTCCTCCTGCCCAGCGGGGTCTCGTACCATGCCGAGGAAACCAGCAATCTGTCAGCGTGATGGCGCAGATAAGCCAGTTCCCGCGGATCCAGAGCACTTACCTTATTGCTTTCGTCGATGCGCTGTCGGACCCAGCGCAACAGCTCATTCGGATCTTCGGGTACCGATCTCGCACGAACGGGATACTCCAAGGTGAGAGGTGCAGGCCGGCGCCCCTCGATGAGATTTTCGATCTCGGCAAGCATTAGATCCAGGCTGTTCTTGAGCGGCAGCTTGCCGGCAGATTTGCCCATGGCGGCACGCTTCTCGCGATCATCTATTAGCGCGGTAACTTTCGAGGCCAGGTGCTTGCCGTCGACACGACTGAAAATCTCGCCCTCGCGCCACGATGCTTCTTCGTATATCACCATCGCCGCGCCCGCGCGCTCCATCTCGCGGGCGTTCATCGCCTGGTGATCCTCGGCGGCAGACGGCAACGGGATGATCACAGCCGGCAACCCGCAAACGCCAATTTCCGTAAGCGTGCTCATGCCGCCCCGGCAGATTACCAGATCGGCGGCAGCATACGCGTCTTGGATCGATTCCATGTAGGTGAATCGGTGATATCTGTCCGCCCGTTCAGGCGCCAGAGAGATGGCGTCCAGTCGCGCGCCGGTCTCCGCTACCGCGTCGTAGTCGGCGCCCTTGTACCTGCCTGTGATGTGTATCAGATGGAGCTCAGGTCGGGACAGCATGTGCGGCAGCGAATCGAGCACCGCCTCGTTGATGGCGCGTGCCCCTCTGGAGCCGCCAAAGGCCAGCACGACAGGCGCCCCGGGCCGGATGCCAAACCGCTTCCTCGCCGCCTCACGATCCGCTCCCAGCAGTTCGCGCCGCACCGGATAGCCGACGACCGCGACCCGCCTCATGTCGAACCATCGACCTGCCTGTTCAAAGGCAACCCCAATTCGATCCGCCATCCTGCCGGCTGCCTGGTTCAACATCCCCGGATGGGCGTTTGGCTCGAAAATGAACACCTTGCTGCGCGAAAGGCCGATATTTTTGAGAATCCCATGCGCGAACATTACTGGAGCACTGACGTAACCGCCCGTGCTTATGATCAGATGCGGCCTGTAGCGAAGCAGCAGGAGGGATGCCTGGAGGATCCCCACGGCCAAGGTCGCCGTGAAAACGAGCCAGGACCAGGGTGATGTAGATCTGGGACAGGAGCGCGAACGCACAAACTTTATCGGAAATCCACGCTTGGGGACAACCCACGATTCCAGCTTGTTGGCCAAGCCGACGTACAAGAAGGAGGCCGCAGGCTGGCGATTTGCAATCTCGTCAGCGAGCGCCAGGGCCGGGTAGACGTGACCACCCGTACCTCCTCCGGTGAGCAGATACATCATCTGTTGCTGATTTCCTTGGTCCCCAGGTAACCCGACACAGCCACGACCCGCAGGTTGGGTGAATAGGTACGCAAGTTGGCCAACAATGAGTACCCATCCATTTCGGGCATTCGGATGTCGGCAATTACCAGATCGAACTGTTCCTCGCGAACGATCTGAAGCGCCTCCTTCCCGCTAGGGCTTGGGCGACAGACCCTTCAGAAGAGGAATCTTGCCTATTACCTTGATTAGACGATCGCTGGCTGGAGGTGCCATCTGCGGTGTTCCTCGGTGCGTCTGCCGACCGCGGAGAACCGGGAATCTGGTGAAATTTCCACGGTAGACATGGCTGTTGTTTCGTCGTTAGTATATTATTAATATATATACTTACAAAGTCCGGACCTGTCAATCGCGAATTGCCAGTGTGACGGTTCACGCAGGTCCTGGAGACCCTCACTTGCCCAAAAGCCCCGTCGCCGGAGTTCAATTCAGAGTCAGGCCCTCGACGATCTCCAGCGCCCGAAACAACGCACGACCAGATTTGAAGGGCGTTTTTTGGGGACTGGCCTTCTTTTCAGCGAGTGCGGCTTCCCGATGTACCACCGCATGCCACCCACCGCGTCGGCGATCCGCTTGGGCGTTCAGAATCCACCCGAGAGTCCCGGCGAAGGCGTCCAGGTAATTCTCGACACCAGTGAGATTGTAGAGGTAAAGTGTGGCCACCAACCCCTCTGCCTGTTGCCACCATACCTTGTGCCCGGTTTGGCTGTTACCGCGGTCAGATGATACGAATCCCCCATCCGTGCGATCGAAACTGCGTTCGATCACGCGGGTGACTTCTCTAGAGAATCGGGGAACAAACGGACGCAAAGGAACACCAGCCGCACGGCACGCATCCGCCACCACCCAAACAGCTTCGAGGTCATGACCTGGTGACCGAAACCGGCCCTCAAGAGCGGAATGCGGAAGCCAGGTTTGATCGTAGGTAAGGCTCGAATCACCCATGGCGTTGATCTGGATCAGGATCAACTCTATCAATCTGTCGCGGACGAGCTCGTCCGCCGTCACCTGATAATAGGCGGTGAAGGCGTCGGTGAGTTGGAGATGCGTCCGTAGCGATCTGTCCTCCGTACGCAACCCGGAATACGACCTGATCTGGTCTGGCATGGCTCCCCAATCGCGTCGGAAAAATTCGCGATACCCGCCCCGTATCCGATCGTAGCCATGCTGCTCCAAACGCCGGAAGAGCGCTGAGGCAAGCTGCGACGCGGCGGAGTCGGCCGTCGCCATAATGAACTGGGACAGTGCGTTGAGTGCCCTGGCCTGCGCCGCGATCTCTTTGTGGGGTTTATTTGCGACCACGGCCGTAGAATCGATTTCCCAGAAGAATCCTCCGAACTCGTGGTCCCACATGTGGTCCCTGAGGAACTCAAACCCGTGCCGGGCAGCGGCAAGATGCTGCTCGGTACCGAAAGGACTTCGCGCGAGGCGCGCAAAGAACCAAAGGGTCCCCGCCTGACTGTCGATCTGCTTGGCGGCAGTGCCCAGGTAACGCCCGCTGCTGTCGTGGTTCAATCTGTAACCGCCGTGGGCTAGATCGACGACGCCCGGATACCAGAACGGAATCAGGTTGTCCGTCAGCAGGGTTTCCAACGAGTCTCCGAGGGTTTCGAGTCTCGCCTCGGACTCCGCCCCAGCGGAAGCCGGAAGCACGAGCATGGCGAGAGTCAAGAGACCACGTCGGGGGAGGATCATGCCTCCTCCCAAATACCCGCGAGCCAGCCCATGAGGCCGGCGAAGAACGCCCGATGATACTGTCCCCATCCATCCCAGACGACCTTGTGGTAGTGCGAGCCCCAGGCCGGGCGGCTCGCCACCACCGCCACCCTGCCTCGACCAATCTCACCAAGGCCTACGGCGGGACTACCGGCCGGATCGGTATAACGCAAGGGCACGATACACTCGGAGCCGGGTTGGCAGACCTGCCAATGGCTGATGCGAACCTTGGCGTCTGGTTCCAGCATGAGGTTCCGCGCCACCAGGTGAGGGGTGCCGGCCTGCAAGCCAACGACCGGGGCAACCTCTTCGATTCCCCAGTGGATCCGGCGCTCGAACCGAAGTTCCCCGCCCACGTCCGTCGACCGCCATTCCGCTTCGGAGTACCGTGGCATCCCGGCTCCGTGAACGACGTGAGTGCTGGGCAACGCGGAGTCCTGCGCTGCCAAGGGCACCATCGGCAGGCTCGACCCAAGACCGGAGGCCAGGTCGCCAAACGGGGCGCAAAGCAGCAGGCCCCCTCCAGACTCAACCCATTGCACCAAGAGGTCGATCGACGCCAGTGGCCAAGCATCACCGACCAGACAGACAACGCCGAATTCCGTCAAATCGCCCGGGATCCTTTGGCCGCTGTCCTGCCAGTCAACCTCGAAACCACATTGGGTACCGTGACACCACAGGTACCGGCCATCCGCTTCGGGAAGTTCGAGGTCGTGGTTCACCGCCACGAAAACGCGGGTACCTCTAGCGTCAAACGGCAGGTGGGACGTGGGTCGAGACGGGCCCAAGGGCAAGATTTCTTCCACATGTAAAGGCATCCTCCCGGGGGTATCGTAGGTAACGGCGAATTGGCAGAAGTCGCCCTCAACGGGAAGGTCGAGATCTAATGTCAGCGGACGTTCCGGTGCCGCCGTGTCGGTGCGCTTAGAGGCGTCGAGCGAACGTCCTTTTTGGTCGGTCACGCTAATACTTAGCGTGCCCTCACGCTCGGACGCCACGTGGGCGGAGACCGTTGCCGAACCTTTCTCCAGATCTATCGTCACACCAGAATCCTCAGCAGCGGCAACAAAATTACGGGCGCCGACTCCGACGGTCACGTCGAATCCCCACGTGGCGCTGTACCCGGGCGGAACCTCGACGTTGCTGATCCCTTGCGGAGTAAACGCGTCGTAACCCGCCCAGAACATGCCCCAATACGGTTCGAATCGCGCCCGCAACAAATAGAATTCGTCTCCTGTGCCCGGACCCAGTGCGTACCACCAGGGCGTTCCGTCGGTGTCCCAAACGATCCTATCGGACACCATCTCGCGACTCACCGGAGTTGCCATTATGGGACTCGCTTCCTTGAGAGAAGTGCGAACCCGGCTCCTGCCACAGCTGATCCAGCAGTTTTTCGGCGCCACCAGCCACGATGTGTTCGGTGGCACTCCGGCTTTGTGAAAGGAGTGGATGTCCCAGGAAGTGGCGATGGTGCCGGATCCGCGGTTCTCCAGGATCACATCCATCGCAAACCAAGCCGCATCCGCGCGAAACCTGTATCGCTTTTCGTATACATAGCTGTAAGGACCTACATCCCGTACGTCCTGGCGAAAGGCGACAATCAGTTCATCCGCATCCTCCTCCTGATACCAGGTCCATGGCAGCGGTTCGAAACCGTCCTCGTCGATCTCTGAGCGGAAGATGCCCACTCCCATCTTCAAGATTCGTTTTTCGCCGTCTGAGTCGTCGAACTCGAAACTTTGGAACAACTCGTCGGGAAGGCCAAAAGGGTTGATGCCCTCCATATCTATCATGCGGGTGAGAAAGTATTCGCTTCCTGTCGGTCTGTAGACGAGGGATTGCAGCCTGCCTCCCCAGGTGAAGCGCCGCTTGTAGAAGGCGTATCCGAGATGTTGGGGAACGCGCAGCTCTACGCGGATCCATCGATTCTCCACTACTACCTCTCGGTCCCCGTCGTTGTCCACATCCTCAAAACGGCTTTGCAGACCCTCCATGCTCAGATCCTCGCGATGGTTGGACGTCGCCTTTGTGTTTAGATTTAACACCCTCGACATTAAATCCCGACAGAAAGGCAAGTCTACTGATGAGTCTCCCAAGGCGCCAGTTTCTCAAGACCTCCACTGCTGCGACGATGGGATTTCTCGGCCTGCGCCACCTCGTTGAAGCGGGGTACTGCAGCGCCACGCAAGCCGTTCCGAACCTGCCGTTTCCCGATCCTGTTCCCGACCCCATCGGTGTGGTCGACCTGCTTCCGGGCTTCGATTACAGCGTTGTCTCGGTGGCCGGGCGCCAGATGGACGATGGCCTGCTAGTGCCCGCTGGTCAGGATGGAATGGCCGCTTTTGCCGGAGCCCGCGGGAACACCGTGTTGATTTGCAATCACGAGCTGACTCCCGGATCAGTGGGCAATGGAGCGTTCGGCGACAGCAACGAACTCATGGCTGGCCGTCCCTGGGAAGCCCTGTTTGACGGTGGTCACCGGTCGCTGCCATGTCTCGGCGGCACCACAACCATGACCTACGACACGCGATCTCGCCGCCTCGAGCATCACCATCTGAGCCTCGCCGGCACCGTGCGCAATTGCGCCGGCGGCCCAACCCCCTGGAACAGTTGGATTACCTGTGAGGAGACGCCACAAAGATCCGGGGAGACCTTCGAGCAGGATCACGGTTTCAACTTTGAGGTTCCCGCAGGTGAGCGTGGCCTCGCCACACCCAACCCCCTGAAAGCCATGGGCCGATTCGTTCATGAAGCGGTGGCGGTGGATCCGAATACCGGGATCGTCTACGAAACCGAGGACCGCGGCGATAGTCTCTTCTACCGTTTTATTCCTCACCGCCAAGGCGCTCTTCACGAAGGCGGCAGACTTCAGGCACTCGCCACACTAGATGCGAAGAGCCTGGACACCAGAAATTGGGAGGCGCAGAACGTTCGGCCCGGCACAACGATACCGGTACGCTGGATCGACGTCGAGAACGCGCACGCGCCCAACGACGATCTCCGATTTCAGGGTTTCGCCAACGGGGCGGCGCGGTTCGCGCGCGGCGAAGGAATCGCTTATGGGAATGGGGCGATGTTTTTTATCTGCACTAGCGGGGGCAAGACGCTAAAAGGCCAGGTGTGGCGCTACGAACCCAGCATCCACGAGGGCTCTCCAGAGGAAGACGAGAAGCCGGGCACCCTCGAACTCTTCATCGAACCGAACGATTCCGGTTTGGTGGACAACGCCGATAACCTGACCGTATCGCCCTGGGGCGACCTGCTGCTCTGCGAGGACGGTCCGGAGGAACAGTTCATGGTTGGGGTAACTCCAGGGGGCAACATCTACAAGTTTGCGCGCAATGCGATGAACCATTCGGAGTTCGCGGGAGCCACCTTCTCCCCCGATGCGACCACCTTGTTCGTGAACATTCAGTGGCCGGGGATGACCCTAGCAATACACGGCCCTTGGGGCTCGCTGGCGCGGCACTCCAGGAGTGCGGACCGCTCATGACGAGATTTGATTGACACGCACCTCTGGCTAAGCTATAGTACGGACCCTACATCAAATATCGGCGCGACTAGTGCTGCCCTACCCACCTAAAGGAGGACTATCATGGGACAGATTCCCCTAATCAGTTCGGATCTCTCAGGACCGCTTGGTGCCATCCACCTGCCGCGATTGTGGTCGAAGGTTCTGTTGAGCGCCAAGGGCCAACTGGAAAGTAGCTACGATGAGTGTGGACAGGGATTCGATCAGATGGCGCTGGATGGCCTCAAGGTCGACCGCGACAGCGCCGTCAGCTACATCAAAGACAACCTGCCTACCTACGCCCAGTTCGAAAAGTGGGTCCTCGATCAGCGGGGTGGCAGCATTCCGAGCAGCGAGATCGAAGCCTCGAACACCGCCATCAGAGGGTACAATCACAACGACGAAACGCGAGGAGATATCCTTTCAGCCGCCGGCATCAGCGACGACGGTTCTATCCTCGACGCTGTAAACCTAAATAATCTGGAGGACTGGACCGATTTTCACGGCTCCGTCGCAGGCTGACCGTCAAGTCCACCGTTCGTAAGGGCCTGCTTACCCCCAGGGAAGCAGGCCCTTCTCGTTTCGGTATCCCCCTTCCTCAAAGGGTTCGCCGTTTCCTTACTAAGGAGGACATGTGAAACTCGACGTCGTTCGAATCGCCCGAGATCTCGTCGGATTCAAGTCACCCAGCCTCACCAGTAATGTCGAAGTCACGCGGCGCGTTATAGAAATCGCGAGCAGGCTGGGTTTCGAGATCGAAGAGATTCCATATGTGGACGACTTCGGGACGCCGAAGCTTTGCATGATCGCGAAGTTGGGCAACGGCATCGGTGGCCTGTCGCTCATGAGTCACGACGATACGGTTCCGGCAGCGATGGAGGACGGCTGGACCAGCGATCCCTACCGTGCGCGGGTCTCCGGCGACAAAATGTATGGTCGTGGCTCTTGCGACATGAAAGGGCCGCTTGCTGCGACCCTCTGCGCCGCTGCCCGTTTCAAGTCCGCAGATCTCAAGGCGCCGCTGTATCTGATCGTGACGGGTGACGAAGAGCGCCACGCGGCGGGCGCCAAGAAGGTGGTTCAGCACTCGAGGTTATTCAAGGAGGCCTCCCAAGGGTACGGAATCATATGCGAGCCGACGATGCTGCGCGTGGTACACGCGCACAAGGGCAGTCTTTCGGCTTGGGTGACATCGAAGGGGAAGCCGGCGCATACGAGCACCACCAAGGGTGTCAACGCAAACCTCAAGATGATTCCGTTTTTGAGCGACGCCCTGAAGATTCGGAAGATGGTGCTTACGTCCAAGCGCTACTACAACCCAGAATTCGACCCGCCGTATTCCGAGCTGAACATCAGCGTCAACGACCACAATGTCGCCATCAACATATATCCGGCGCGAAGCGAGTGTTTTCTTCTCTATCGTCCCATGCCTGGAGTCGATACCGAACCGCTGATCAGGCGCATCACCGACAGCGCCCGAAAACATGGACTGAAATGCCGTATCCGCCGCGGCGGGTTGCCGCTCTATACTCCGCTGGAATCGCCCTTGGTACAGACGGCCCTGAAAATGGCGGGGAAACGCAAAGCGGCGACGGTGTCTTACGGAACAGATGGAATGGCGTACGTGAAGAGGATGTCACGACTGGTCGTGCTGGGTCCCGGCGATATTGCGCAAGCCCACACCGCAGATGAGTGGATTTTACTAGAACAGCTGCACAAGGCAGTGGACCTCTATGAGCGATTTATCGATCACGTCTGTGTGCGTGACCTCCCCTGAATTGCAGCGCCCATTTTCTCGCCAGCCGACCCGTTACGCAGCTCGCAGCACCTTCATATCCGCCAGCCGCTCAGCTATCTGAACGGCGTTCAGCGCCGCGCCCTTCCGCAGTTGATCGCCGCTGACCCATAGATCGAGACCCATGTTGTCAGCCTGGGAAATGTCCTGCCGGATACGCCCCACCAAGACCTCGTCCTGACCGGAAGCCTCGATCGGCATGGGGAAGTAGTTCCCCTCGGAATCGTCGACGATCTTCACACCGGGTGCTCGAGCGAGGATGGATCTCGCTTCTTCGACCCCCATCTGCTTTTCGAATTCCAGGTTGATCGCTTCCGAATGTGCCCGCATCACCGGGACGCGTATGGTCGTCGCGGTGATGCGCAGATCGTCGCAATGGAACATCTTGCGGGTCTCCTTCACCATCTTCATCTCCTCCTCACAGTATCCCTCAGGGCCAATGGCCGAATCGTGAGAAAAGAGATTCAACGCGATCTGATGCGAAAATTCCCGCGGCTCTACGGGAGTGCCGGCCAACACCTGACGCAACTGCTCGCTGAGCTCATCCATCGCACGGGCCCCGGCGCCACTAACCGCCTGATAGGTAGATACGACCATGCGCCTCACCGGAACCACACGATGCAGCGGCCACACCGCGACAACCATGATAATCGTGGAACAGTTCGGGTTGGCGATGATGCCACTGTGGTCGGCCAGGTCGGCCTCGTTGACTTCGGGCACTACCAGCGGCACATCGGGATCCATCCGAAACGCCGAGGTGTTGTCAACCACCACAGCACCCGCCTTTACGGCGTGCGGGTTATACTCCTTGGACAGCTTGCCGCCCGCCGAGGCCAATACGAGATCGAGGCCGCCGAACGAGTCGACCGACAGCTCCTGCACGACCAACTCCTGGCCGCAATACTCGACGATCTTCCCGGCCGATCTGTGGGAAGCCAGTAACCGCAACTCGGAGAGGGGAAAACGCCGCTCCTCCAGAATTTCGAGCATTACTTGCCCGACCGCTCCAGTGGCTCCCATTATCCCAACTCTGTATTCCCTGGCCATTTGACTCCTCCGCGTCTCAGCTCGCCGCTGCCAATTTAAAAGCATTGTGCAACACGCGCACGGCGGGCTCGGCATCGGCTTCACGAACCACGACGGAGATTTTTATCTCCGAAGTGCTGATCATATGAATGTTGATGTTTGCCGTCGCCAACGCCTCGAACATGCTGGCCGCCACCCCCGCGTGGCTCTTCATCCCCACACCGACCACGGACACCTTGGCGATATCGGAGTCGGAAACCACCTCCTCGGCGCCCAGCTCCTTCTGGACACTGCCACACACCTCAAGCGCTTTGTCAAGGTCCTCGTTCTGCACGGTGAAGGAGACATCCGTCGAACCCGCCTCACTGGTATTCTGAATGATCATGTCGACGTTGACGTTGCGTTGCGCGAGCGAGCCGAACAGCTTTGCCGCTATTCCCGGCCTGTCGGTGACGTGCCGAACCGTAATCTTGGCGGCATCCAGCTCGTGCGCGACACCCCGCACCAGAACCTCTTCCATCTCTTCTGTCTCCTTTATCAACGTTCCAGGGTTTTCGTTGAAACTCGAACGGACAGCGATGGTAACCCCGTACTTTTCGGCAAATTCGACGGAGCGCGATTGCAAAACGCGAGCCCCGGCGGCGGCCATCTCGAGCATCTCCTCCGGAGTAACGAGATCCAGCTTTCGCGCATCCGGGACGACTCGTGGATCGGCGGTGTAGATGCCATCCACATCGGTGTTCATCTCGCATACATCCGCCCCTAGTGCGTACGCCAGGGCTACGGCGGTGAGGTTCGAACCTCCCCTGCCCAGGGTAGTTTCCTCGGCGTCGGTGGTGACCCCCTGAAAACCGGCCACGATCAACACCCGACCCATCTCCAATTCCGCCAACATTCGATCGGCCTTGATATCCAGGATCCTCGCTTTCCGATGAGCAGTATCGGTAATAATTCCGCTCTGGCCGCCGGTCAGAGATACCGCTTCCACCCCCAGATCGTTTACCGCCATCGACAGAAGAGACATGGAAATCCGCTCTCCGGAAGCCATGAGCATATCCATCTCGCGGTCGGACGGATGTCGGGTCACCTTTCGTGCCAGCGATTCGAGCTCGTCGGTGGTATCGCCCATGGCGGAAACGACCACCACCATGCGGTCACCGGCCTTGTTGCGAGCAACGATACGTTCCGCCACTCTGCGAATAAGCTCGGGCGTCGCAACGGACGTGCCGCCGTATTTCTGAACGATCAACGCCATAACTTCACCATCGGCAGGTGCCCTGCTCAGACATTGATCGCTCCACGGACCAACAGTTCCATCAAATGGTGACCGGCTTCCACCTGGAGCGACCCCCGCTCAGCTGTTCGTTCATCGTATCGACGGATGTCGTCGCACGGGACCCCGGCACCCCACAACAGAAACGGCACCGGTTCCCGACTGTGTGTGCGTAGTGCGAGGGGCGTGCGATGATCGGGCGACAGCAGGATGCGACCATCGCCCATCTCGGCCACACCATCTGCCAGAGGGCCGACTATATGTCGATCTATAGCCTCCAACGCGCCTATCTTGGCGGCCAGGTCACCGTTGTGACCTGCTTCGTCCGGAGCTTCGACGTGCACATAAACGAGATCATATCTTTGTAATGCTTCAAGAGCGTATTGGCCCTTACCTATATAATTGGTGTCGGTGTAACCTGTGATTCCCGGGACGTCCACGATCTCCAATCCGGCCGTAAGGCCGATACCGCGCACCAAGTCCACAGCGGAGATAACGGCGCCAGATATGCCAAATTTGTCGAGCATCATTTCCAGTTGCAGGGCGCGACCCGAACCCCACAGCCAGATGCCGTTCGCCGCCAGCTTTCCGGCTGACTCGCGCTTGCGATTCACCCCGGCGCCTGACAGAAGATGCCCACCTCTCTCCAACAGAGCCCTTACCAGCTCCTGGCCACTGCCAGATGGCAGGTTGTCGGCGATCTTCCTGCCCATGATATCGTGAGGGGCATGAGTCTCCAAGTGATCTGGACCGCCTTCGTAAATCATCAAATGACGGTACCCAACTCCCGTGTAGAATCGAATCTGCCGGCTCCCCAACTCCTGGTTTAGCAGCTGAATCAGCTCGTCTGCTTCGGGCGTAGAGATGTGGCCAGCGCTGTAGTCGTTGAGAATCTCCTCCTGCCGGTTGATCAGGTTGCACCTGAACGCTACCGCGTCTTCCGACAGCTCTATTCCCATGCTTCTCGCTTCCAAGGGAGCCCTGCCCGTATAATCGACCACACTGTCGTATCCGAAAAGCTCCAGGTTGCCGACGTCGCTGCCGGCCGGGCGAGCGTCGGGGATCACCTTCACCAACCCCCCCGAACCCTCTGCAGCCAGGCGATCGATGTTTGGCAGGGAGGCAGCTTCCAGGGGCGTCCGACCCTGGATCTCAGCAACCGGATAATCAGCGGCACCGTCTGGAACGATCACTACGTACTTCATGTCGCTTCGATGCGGATCAACTGCACATCCTCCTGAACCTCTTCAAGTCTATTCATCTCCTCCCGACCGCTCTGCATCGCCGCCTCGCTGGCTTCATGGGTCACAATAATAAGCGGCACGGCACCTCCTTGAAGATCGCGTTCCTTCTGCAAAACCGAAGCGATGCTGATCTGGTGGCTGGCCAGAATTTTGGCGATGAGCTCGAGCACTCCGGGCCGATCGGCCACCACCAGGCGCAAGTAGAACCGCGATTCCATCTGCGCGCTGTCCGCCAGCGCCAATGCGCTGTGCCCTGGAAGCAAATCACCTACACCCGATCGAGCTCCGCAGCGCCGGCGCTGCGCCACCTCGATCATATCCGCCACCACAGCGCTTGCGGTGGGCATCTGCCCGGCCCCCTTGCCGGTGAACACCTGAGTTCCCACCGCACTGCCCACGACCTCGATACCGTTGTACTCGTCATGAATGTTGGCCAGCACGGAGTCCTGCGAAATCATGGCCGGATGTACCCGCGCTTCGATCTTCTCGTCGCGTCGCCGGCCGATAGCCAGCAGCTTGATTACGTAGCCGAGCTCGCGGGCGTACTCGATATCGATTCGGCTGATCCCTTCGATGCCCGACCGCACTATCTCGGATCCCGATGCGTTCGTGCCGAACGCGATGCGGCAAAGTATTGCCAGCTTTTGTGCCGCATCCATGCCATTTAGATCCATGGTCGGATCCGCTTCTGCAAAGCCGTTCTGCTTGGCCAACTCCAGACTATCCCCGTAGTCTCCGGTGCCGCGGGTCATTTGGGTAAGAATGTAGTTGGTGGTGCCGTTGAGGATCCCGTAGATCGATTCCACCCGATTCGCCGCCAGGCCTGAGCGCAGGGAACGAATGATCGGAATCCCACCTGCGACGCTGGCTTCGAACATGAGATCGGCCCCACTCGCTTGAGCGCGATCGAAAAGCTCTTCACCGAATTCGGCAACGACGGCTTTGTTGGCCGTCACCGTATCCTTGCCCTGATCGAGAGCCCGTGCGATCCAGGAGCGAGCCTCCGCGTCACCGGAGAGTTCGACGACCAGATCGACAGAGGGGTCGTCAATAAGGGCCGCGGGCTCCGTCGTCAGTAACCCCGCCTCGAGATTGACTAAGCGCGCTTTCGTGGGGTCGCGAACGGCTACACGACGTATGCAGAACGCAACATCGGTCGGACGGCGGCTCTGTGACCGTTGACGCAGCAGGCGTACGACTCCGGTGCCCACCGTGCCAAGACCTATGAGACCCACACCTTTGGTCTCTACCATCGCGCTCACTCCAGCGAAATTTAAGAATATAGAAGGTGCTCGCTAACAATCGCAACCCGGCGCTCGCTCATTCCTGATTCTCAGTGCACCACAAAAATAGCGCCTGCCACTCAGCCTGTTGCCGGGCTACCAGCGCGGCAGATTGACGGCCGCTATCCAGTTCTACGGCGTCGATGAAGCCGTGAGCATCGTATCGGTCGATCCGCGACATCGCGGGATGCTCTCCTACCTTGTCGAACCAATAGTGGCTATTTGGAAAGTCGCCCTCCCTGCGGTGCATGATTCCGTGCCAGAAGGACCCTGTAGCGCTTTGCATGCCCTGTGAAATAGTGTGGCTGCGGCCCAGGTCATCCACATAGAGCCACAGGGCAGAGCACAATGGGGGCGGCACCTGGTCTTCCGAATGTTCTACGAGGCGCTCGATCAGACCTACTGCACCCGTCGCCGCCGGCTCGCGCACAACGAGCTGCCGCATCGCGCGGTCGAGCGGGTATTCTGAAAACAACGGCTCTAGCAGCTTCGTTACGGTTTCAGGCAGGTCCATATCAACCCCCTTGTCTCATGCCAGGGAGGGAGGCATCGGCTATTTAGCCTCGACTCCCGATTTTAATGTGTGCAGCTGAGCCTCGATCCGGCGACCCAACTCGCCCGCTGTTCCGTGCAATTCCAGGAAACGCTCGAGCGCCTGGACTGCCCCACCGCGGTTCCCCGCTTGAATATGGGCAGCGGCGAGATTCATGTATGCATCCTCATGACGATCGTCAGCAGCCACCGCCTTTTTCAGCAACTCAAGGGCAGCGGTCTGTTTTCCTTGTTGCAGGGAAAGAGTTCCCAGGTTGTAGAGGGCGGAAACGTGTCCAGAATCCACGGCCAACGCCTTTCGATACATCTCCTCGCCCCGTTGTTCGTCTCCCGCCCGGCTGTACAGCAACCCCAAATTCGTGTACAGGTCAGGTGACTCAGGATCCTGAGCTATGGCCTGACCATACGCCTCCACCGCTGCAGCTGTTTTTCCCGACAACGCATACGCTTTTCCAAGAAGCGCAAAAACGCGGGGATTGTCCGCGTCGAAATCCAGGGTGCGCTCCAGGGCTGCTGCCGCTTCGACATTTCGGCCCCGGGCCAATTGCACGCGGCCGATATTGGTGTAGGCAGCAGCAAGCTCCGGGTCGGTTCGGGCTGCGGTGCGGAAGTCATCTAGAGCCCCGGCCAAATCACCGGTGGCAAAGAGTGCCTCGCCGCGCGCGTTGTAAACTCGAGCGTCCCGGGAACCGGTGCCGAGAGCGAATTCATAGTGTCCCAACGCCCGTTCCCAATCGCTTCGTTTCCGCGCTTCGTCCCCCAGGCTCAGCCGCACCTCCACAGTGTCTAGACCGGCAGCAATTAAAGCCCGTGTGGCAGCCACGTCGTCGCCCATGGCGGCATAGACCGAACCTTCCAGCACTTTGAACGGGCGCTCCTGCGGCCACAACACCTGGGCCTTCAGCAATGTGGCCAACGCCGACTCGTGACGCTCTCCGTCGCGAAGGGCCTTGGCCAGCCCCTTGTAGGATTCCTTGGAACCTAGTCTTTTCGGATCGAGCTGAATCGCTTGCTCAAAAGCTATTCTTGCAGAATCCGGCTCACCGTGTCGTAGAAAGGCATTGCCCAGATTGTGATATATCTGTCGTACCGGCCGCAACTCAAGTGCTTTGTAATAGGTGGCGAACGCTCTGTCTGGTCGTCCCTGTTCCTGATACGCGTTGCCCAGGTTGTTGTATGCTTCGATTAGCTTCGGTTCTAGCTCGATAGCCCGCTTGTAGTGGGCGACGGCGAGTTCCAGCTCCTCCAGACTGTGATGCGCCCAGCCGATGTTGTAATACGCCCGCGGCAACCCGGGATTGATCTCCAGGGCCCGGCGACTCTCGGAGATCGCCTCGCGAAACCGGCCCGTCTCTATGTACGCTTTTCCCAGGTTTACGTGCGGACGAGCCATGCCGGGGCCTTTGGCAACTGCGTCTGCCCAAAGCGTTTCCCCATCGCGCCAGACCCTGTTGCGCTCGAAACTCAGGACAATCAACAAGGGTAGGATCAGCATGATGATATCCTTGAGGCGCGGGGAGCCCATCGAGAAAAGGACTCCCAGGATCAGCGCGAAGCCAGCCATAGAAAGGTAGAGACGATGTTCGTTCACCAGGACGTTCAGAGGAATCGCCGAAGACGGCAGCAGAGCGGCGAAGAACCAGACGGTGGGCAAGATCAATCTTTGGCACGAAGCCATTCGGAAAACCACGAGCGCTAGGGTCAGTCCGAAGGCCAGCGCGGTTACGACCGGGGGTTCGAGCCAACCTGTGGCCATGGAGAATTGAGGTTCGACACTTTGGCGAACCGGCATGACGACGGTCCAGATGTAGTACACGAATGCCTTCGCCTGCGTCGCCGCATGCACGCCGAGTGTGCGAACCGGTTCGAAGACCGCTTTGGAGATGATCGCGCGCGTGCCGACGATGTAAGCTGTGGTGATCCCCAGGAGTATTGCCGGCAGGTACCAATGCCTCAACCGTGAGCGGCCCCAGAGATAGACCGCTACGATCACCGGGAAGCTGGCTGCCACGGCCTTCGCTGCCAGCCCACCAAGATGCCATGCGCTAATCGAAGCGATCCACACGATACCTCGCGAATGGGGTCGCGTCAGCAGAACCATTCCGGACAAGTAGCAGAACGCAGCGATAAGAGATGAACGGCTGCTGATGTAGTTGACCGGCTCGGTGGCTATCGGATGAGCAACGAAAACCAGCGCCGCCAGGAGGGCCTCGCGCCGTCCCGCCCCTAGCCTGGCAGCCAGCACCCAGAGCAGCACCGAGTTGCAGATGTGGAAGACCAGGTTTACCACGTGGTAGCCGGAAGGCTCGTATTCACCGACGGCGTAGTTCAAGGCCAGCGTGACCAAGAACAGCGGACGGTACATTCTGGCATCGTCCAATCCCGAGAAGGCTCCCGCATCGACAAAAAACTCGGGGATATTTGCCAGGTTTCGGATGTTCGGATTCTCGATGATCGAATGTTCGTCGTCGTAGTGAAAGCTGTTATGGAAGGAGTTGGAATAGGTCAGGCACCCAAGCGCCACGATCGAAAGAAGGGCGACGTAGACCTGTTTCTGGCTTCCCTTGGAGCCGCTGTCACTGAACATGGACACCCTTCCAGGCTTGCTTCAGCTCGATCCTGATGGACGGTACGATTCCGTAAAAAGACCCCAGCGCGGCGGAAAATACGACGCCACCCACCACCATCTTCATTATCGCCGTGCTAGCGCCGGCTGCGACAAACCAGGCAAACAAGGCAGCGCCACATGAGATCCCCAGCAAACCGGCCAAGCGGGTCCACGGAAGCAGCGCAAGAAAGGACCACTTCAAATGCCAACCTATAGAGAGAATGAGAAGTGCCACTTGCACAAAGGTGGCCGCAACGGTTGCTACCGCCGGTGCTATAAACGCGTAGTCTGGTGCTTTCGCGAGCAACCATATCACCAGGAGGACGCTGAACGCGAGATTGAGCGCCAAATCCAAAAGACTTCCCCACATGGCCCAGGTCGCTTTGCCCATGCCCACCAAAAGAGCGTTGTAGGTCGCACAACGGAGGGGCAGCGCTACCAGGAAAATCCTGAACACCCACTCGCTCCTGGCGTACTCTTTCGGTAGATACAGCTCGAAGAGGGGTCCGGCAAATACAAAGAGGAAACAGAAGAGGGGCATCACGAGCAGGGCCAGCTTTCGCACCGACTGTTTCCACAGTTCGGCGATTTCTCCCTGTCGGCCTGCGGCGTAACGTTTGCTCACTTCGGGTACGAGAACCGTAGCAACGGCAGTGACCAGAATGCCCACCGGAACCTCCAGGGCTCCGAACTGGTAGAGCGAGAAGGTGGTAGCCGTGAAGAAGAAGAGCACAACGTAGCGATCGACGAAGCGCGACAACCCTCCGATCGCATCCGTCAATCCGACGGCGATGGTGTATTTGAGATACGCCGATAAACCGATCCCGGTCATGCGCCACCTGCCCTCGAGATCGTGCGCTGCCCGTGTGACCAGCACCACGCCGACCACGAGCCGCGCTGCCGCCACGAGCGAGAATAGTGCCAGGAGCTCGGAGAGAGGCCGACCGTAAACCGCGGCAACACCGATGACCACGACGGAGACCAACGCGTGGACCATGGAAAGAGCGGCCATCCATTGCGCGCGGTCTGTTGCTACTAGAACCGCCTCGGCAAATCCCCCGGCAACCATAGCGAAGGCAAATGGGAGAAAGGGTAACAGATATCCCTGCATTCCGCTGGGGTCGACAACCCCCAGCAAGCGCGCAATCGGGGTACCAACCAGATAGAGAGCGGCAGAAAGAGCCAGACCGGAGATTGCGAGAAGGAGAATGATCTGCAACATCAAATCCAGCTGTCCCTGGCCGTCTTTTCGAGGGAAGAAGAAGAGCAGACTCGTAGGTAAACCCAGCTGAAAAAGAGGCAGCAGGGAGTTTACCAGTACCAGGAGAGTGAGGACGATCCCCACCTGTTCCATTGGCCAACCACGCGCGAGAATGGCGTTGACCAGAACAACGCTGACGACGTTCGCGGTCCTTCCGGCTGCAACGGTAGCTACACGCCTGGTGATCCCGCCTGTTGTCATTGCTCCGGCTTCTGGGCCAGAATGCTCAAGAATCCCGGCTTGCCGATGGCCGCATTGCAGATGCGGTCGAAGCAGCGCCAAAGTGCATGGGGTAACCGTGCGGATCGCAGCGGAAAACGGATCAATTCGAGCAGCTTGTTGTTGAGGAAGATCAGTCTCTTCGGTTCGAGTCCGAAGCGGCGCAGGCGGTTGCCCAGATTGTGTTCGTCAAAGCTGTGAAGATGGGCGTTGGCTGGTGTAAACTGGTTGCAGTGAACGCACAGATGACGAACGATTTTCTCTCGATAGGGGACGCTTACAAGCAGCTGCCCCCCGGGCCGCAACACCCGCACAACCTCCTGCACGGCACCGTCCAGATTTTCCAGGTGCTCCAGCACCTCCGACAGCAGCACGATGTCGAACGAGCAATCGACAAACGCCAAACGATAGATGTCGCCAACCTGAAAAAGACCCGCAGTCGGGTAGCGGTCGCGGGCGGCTCCCACTCCTTTGCGCGACAGGTCCGTCGCCCATACCGTCGAGCCCGCTTCGGCACATTCCTTGGCAAACCAACCTGAGCCGCAACCGACGTCGAGAACTCGTGTCCCTTCCTCTAACGACAAACCTCGAACAAGGGTTTCCAGGCGCCGCCTCTCGGAATGGTAACGCGACGGTTCCAGAGCCTGTGGATCGTCGATGGCGTAGGCGTCGGCCTCGTAGTGCGCCCTGTAATCCGCCAGCCGCTTCGAGGTTACGGAGTCGTCAATCTCCAATCGGGGATCCTAAAAAAAACCCGCCCGCATCGGTAGCAGACAGGTGGATGTGTTGGGTGGGGCGATGCCCTGAAAGGAACTCAGGCGCCGCTTTCCGCTTCCATGAGTTGGACGCGTTCGGAGGACTCTCGGTCTTCTGCCGGCTGTTTCAGACTATCCTCAAGATTTCTGACGACATCTTTGAGGTTGGTGAGCAGCTTCTCCTTCTCCTCAACCTTCAGCTTCAAGGTATCGTAGCTGTCCTCGGCCTCTGCTACCTTGTAGCGCACCTCGTCAATTTCAGGTTGGATGGCCTCAAGTTTCCCCTTCAAGCCACGCAGTCTCACCGCAGTGAGAAACTTCGTAGCCATGACGCACAGCAGCCCGAGAATGGTCCAGACCATTGAATCGCCTCTTTAGTTAATCCCCGAG
The DNA here is from genome assembly GCA_965217095.1 of Candidatus Latescibacterota bacterium. Taxonomy (GTDB): domain Bacteria; phylum Latescibacterota; class UBA2968; order UBA8231; family UBA8231; genus CAYNZV01. Next base: position 904,486 of record OZ244235.1, on the reverse strand, counting down.
ATCAAAGCGGAACTCCTACCGCCAGGGATCAAAATCGCCGCGAAATATAGATAAACACCTTGGTTATGTCAAGCTGTGGACTTAAGTTAGGACAAAGAGACGATGGGAACGGAAAGGGTTCCGCGACAGGAGAAAAATCTTCGCTGTTTCCATCATGCAATACCTTGGGATGTTTCTGCTCCGGTATTTGTATCCATTTATATAATATAACACTTAGGGATGCTCCGAGGCGGCCTTCCGATAGTGGCACATCTATTGCTAAACGCAACATGTCTCTGAGTGGTACCCGCTTGCACGCTTCTTCGGACTGGGTTGTCTCCAAGGCAGCTCGGAAAGGGGAAGCGTGCTTTTTTTATGCATGAGTGATCAACCCATCGCTTCGTCCGCACGATATCGATCTCTCAACCGGCAGTCTACGTTCGTTTACCCCCATGTAGTTATATATTACGTTACTGGCCTTTGGATATCGCGGGAGATTCGTGACGATAACCACAGACAAGCAGATTCTGGAGCATTGGCGCGACGAGCCGGCTCCCTTGCTTCCCCTCTTCCACGCTTTTTGTGAGCGCGATAGTTTCGTTTCGGCCACCGCCGTTCAATGTATTGCCGGCGCTTTGAAACTGCCGGTCGCGGAAGTCTTCGGAACCCTGACCTTTTATCACCATCTGGGACGTGAGGAGGGCGCCCATTCCCAAGCCCGGGTCTGCACTGGTCCGATCTGCAAAATGCACGGCGCTGACACTCTTTTGCGCGAAACCGAAGGTGCCATCCCCATGCCTTGTGCGGGCAGATGCGACGAACCTATTCCGATCATCTCTGGAAATCGAGTGCTGACAGGCGCTCCCGGCATGGCGCCTGCCTACCGCAGCTCGGCTCTTCCGCCGCCGAATCCCGGAGGTATTGACGAATGCGTGTTCGCCGGCATACGCGAACCGGAACGACCTTCTCTCGAAGGTTACCGCCACGGGGGGGGTTACCGCGGACTCGAGCGTGCTCTGCGCGAGATGACCTCGGAGCAAACACTCGAGTTGGTGGCGGAGAGCAAACTGGCTGGAAGGGGCGGGGCGGGATTCCCCACGGGAGCCAAATGGAAAGCGGTGGCCGCTGCGCCAGGAACACCCAAGACCATTGTCTGCAACGCCGACGAAGGAGAGCCGGGTTGCTTCAAGGATCGCGCCCTGTTGGACTACGATCCCCATGCGGTCCTGGAAGGTATGGCGATCGCTGCGTATGCAACTGGCGCGACTAGAGGTTTTATCTATCTGCGGTACGAATATCCCGAGACCTTCTCCGTGTTGGAAAAGGCTCTCCTCGAGGCGGAGGATGCCGGATACCTGGGACAAAAAGCACTGGGCAGGTTTGATTTCCACATCTACCTGAGGCGGGGCGCCGGCGCCTACATCTGCGGCGAGGAAGGCTCGCTGCTCAACAGCTTGGAGAGCAAACGTCCCCTTCCGAGAAACCGGCCTCCCTTCCCGGTGACCCACGGTTTCGAAAGCCTACCGACGGCGGTCAACAACGTCGAAACCCTCGCCTCGGTCCCGCCAATTTTCGTACATGGGTCCGAGTGGTATCGCGGTCTTGGAAGCAACGGTCATGCCGGCACGAAGGTGGTGAGCCTGTCTGGAGATATCCGAAGACCTGGGAACTACGAGGTTCCTTTGGGGTTGCCTCTCAACACCCTCTTGAACGACTGGGCCGGCGGTCCTCCATCCGGTCGCGCGATTCAAGCGGTGACCATGGCAGGTCTTTCAGGCGGGTTCCTGGCCGGTGACGATCTCCGGGTTACCCTCGATGAACCCAGTATCAAGAGCAAAGGTTCGTTTCTCGGCGCAGGGGGGATCATGGTTTTCGACGACAGGCGCAACATGGTCGAGATCGCCAGGCAGGCTATGGAATTCTTTGCCGAGGAATCGTGTGGGAAATGCTTCCCTTGTCGCATCGGTACCAAACGCCTTGTCGAACGGCTGGATGGCAGTGCCGGTCCCGCTAGCGAAGACGAATGGGTGGAAGAAGTTAGCGATATCGGGCGCACCATGATGGCCACCAGCGCCTGCGGTCTGGGCATGGCGGCGCCGAACATAACCGAAAGCCTGGTGAAGTATTTTCCGGAACGCGTCTCGGACCATCTGAAATAAGAAAGGCCACGTTCCATGAGCAATGTCACCGCCGGATCCACTATGCAGCTGGACGGCGAAGATGTGACCTTCGAACCGGGTGAAACCATCTATGAGGTCGCTTCCCGTCATTCCCGCGAGATTCCCACACTCTGTTACGACCCCCGTCTCGAACCGTTCGGCAGTTGTCGTCTGTGCGTAGTCGAAATCGAAGGGATCCGCAATCCGGTGGCCTCCTGCACGGCGCAGGCGGAACCGGGCATGGTCGTGCAAACTGCCTCCACGGATGTTGAAAAACACCGCCGAGTACTGTTGGAGATGGTGGCTTCGGAGAATCCGCGTGTGGAAGTGGAACCGCTCCGGGGATACGCGTCGCAAGAGCTGTCTGTGCTGGTCGAACGCTACTCCGCGGCAACCGGGCGTTTTGCCGGCGAGAAATCGGGCACTTCGAACACCGAGGATGACAATCCGTTCATCCTGCGCGACTACGATCAATGTATCTCCTGTTACCGCTGTGTCCGCGTCTGCGCCGAACAGGAGGGCGACCACGCCATCAACATCATGAACCGTGGATTCCACACCCAGATCACCACCGAGTTCAACGGCAAGCTCAAGGACTCCGCCTGCACCTTCTGTGGACAATGTGTACAAACCTGCCCCACTGGCGCCTTGGGGGACCGCAAGGCGATGCGGTCCTCATCCGTCCGGACGCCCGAGAAGACCCGGACTGTGTGCCCGTATTGCGGCGTCGGCTGTTCGGTGGATATACTGACCGACGAAGACCGTATGGTCGGTATCCATCCCGCCATGGACGGTCCCGCCAACGAGGGCGCGCTCTGCGTCAAGGGGCAGTACGCGTTCGACTTCGTGCAACATCCTGATCGCCTCAAAACACCCTACCTGCGCGATGCCGACGGTTCCTTGAAGCCGGCAAGCTGGGATGATGCCCTCGATAAGGCTGCGGATGGATTTCGCCAGGCGTTTCAGAAACACGGTCGCCAAGGCATATACGGAGTGGCTTCCGGCCGCGCTCCGAACGAAGCGGCCTACATGATGCAAAAGTTCATCCGCGCCGGCTTCGGCACCCACCAGATTGACAACTGTAGCCGTGCCTGACACGCCCCCACGGTTGCCGGTCTGGCAGCCACGATCGGGAGAGGGGCCATGTCCAATCCGCTGGTGGACATGGAAAAGCCGGATCTGATTTTCTGCATCGGCACCAACATGACCGAGTGTCATCCGGTAGCCGCGACGCGTCTCAAGAAAGCGCTCGCCCGCGGCGCCCGCATGGTCGTCGCCGATCCCAGAAGGATTCACTTGGCGGAGCTGGCGGATCTCTATCTGCCCATACGCGTGGGATCGGATGTTGCCCTGCTCCTGGGCATGGCCCACGTGATCCATCGGGAAGGCCTTTGTGACGAAGGGTTTATCGAGAGCCGCACAGCCGGAGCGGAGCAGTTCCTCGAGCACGTGAGGGAATTTTCACCGGAATGGGCTTCGACCATTACGGGTGTGGCAGCGGCCGACATCGAAACAGCGGCACTTTGGTACGGAGAAGCCGAGAGAGGTGCCATCTATTACACCTTGGGTATTACCGAACATATCTGCGGCGTGGACAACGTGCAGAGCCTTTGCAATCTGGCTTTGATGACGGGCAACATCGGCATCGAGGGGGCGGGCATCAATCCGATGCGTGGGCAGAACAATATCCAGGGCGCAGGCGACTGCGGCGCGGTGCCGGCCAACTTTCCTGGTTTTCAGGCGGTTACCCTCCAGGAAAATCAGGAGAAGTTCAAATCCTTGTACGGGAAGGAGATCGAGTGCGAAAACGGCATCACCAAGGTCCAGGCGCTCGACCAGTGCGGTGAGACAATCCATGCAATGCTGATAGACGGCGAAAACACACTGGTTTCCGATCCGGATCGGGTCCATTGCGAGCATGCGCTGGGAAGCCTCGATCATCTGGTCGTTATCGACATATTCATGACCGAGACCGCTGAGATGGCTGATGTGGTGTTCCCCGCCACCGCTTGGGGTGAAACCGACGGCTCGTGCACGAATACGGAACGCCGGATCCAACGCTTGAGGGGCAGCGTGAAACCTGCTGGTGAAGCCAAACCGGACTGGTGGATCGTGGCTGCCATTGCCCGCCGACTCGGATTCTCAGGATTCGATTTCGAATCGCCAAGAGAGGTGTTCGAAGAGCTTTGCAGCGTCTCTCCGATCTACGCCGGTCTCGATTGGAAACTGATAGAGAACGGGGAGTATCAATGGCCGGTACCGCACAAGGGGCATCCTGGCACCCCCATCTTGCACGAGAACGAGTTCAAGAACGGAAGAGGAATCTTCAAGGTGATCGGTTACCGCGACCCGGCCGAGTCCATCGACGACGATTACCCAGTCTGGCTCACCACCGGTAGACGCCTTCAATCCTACCACACGCGCACGCAGACCGGTCGCTCTCAGGGCATCGACTATCTCCTTGCCGAAGAGACCCTGGAGGTGCACCCGGAGGATGTCGTTTCGCTGGGATTGGAGGACGGCGGTTGGTGCAGTATGACGAGCCGCCGTGGTTCCATTTCGATCAAGGTGAAAGCGACCAGTCGATCCCCACGGGGGACGGTCTTCGCCAGTTTCAGTTTTAGCGATGTGCCGGTCAACGTGCTTACCGGTTCGGGCTACGATCCGGTTACCTACACCGCCGAGTTGAAGGTCTGCCCCGTGCGCGTGGAACCCAGTTCTGAATCGAGCGCGAGTGCGCGATGAACTCCGTCACGTCACGTTCGTTTCGCTCCCTGTTCTTCGCCGCACTTTCGCTATTTGGCTGTTGGTTGATAGGCGCGCCTGAGGCGGTCATTGTTTGCATTTCTGTGGTGTCAATGGTCATCGGGTTCAGCCTTGGCGGCGTCAATCGTCTACAAAATTGTTGCATCGTTGTTGCGTCCGTCGCCCTAACGTTTATCGCCGCCGACTTTGTTATTCGAGGTCTTTGGCCCGAGTTGATCTACCATAGACCACACGACATGTTTGCACGAAGGATTCCCTCGTACCCGATGCTGTGGAGATACGAACCCAACGTCGCATATTGGGGCGAGATTTATGGTGACTTGGCGTCGATTGCCAAGGACAAATCGTTGAGGGACCGGCGCGTTGTGAAATTCGTTACCGATTCCGCAGGATTCAGGAACACAATGCTTTCTGAAAAAATAGATGTCGTGGTTTTGGGCGACTCGTTTTCATTGGGAACTGGAACGACCCAGGATTCTACCTGGGTAAGCCTGCTAAGCACGAACCTCGATTTAAACGCCTACAATCTCTCGATGCCAGGAAATCCTCAGCGTCATTTCATAAACCTTCAAAAGGAGTTTTCCAGACTCAGAATCGGACCTGGTGCGGTAGTACTCCTTGCCATATTCGGCGGAAACGATCTTGACGAGACGTACATTCGGACAAACGATTTCGCAGCGATCGCACCTCAGGAACTATATGCAGTCTGCAAATTTTCCATACGTTCATTTCGAGATCGATCGCCAATTGGCCACTTGACAAACGCGATACTCCGGCGAGAAGAATACCGACAACAGGCTGACATGGTGTTGACGAAGCAATTTCCCAATGGGCGGACCATCGCGTTCTACGAGCCGTACGCCGATAGGACGAGGAGGTCGCCGCGGGAGATCGTGGATCACTCGAATTCTACGCGACTGGAAAAGGCTTTGTCTACGTTGAAGACATACTGCCAAAGGCACTCTTTGGACCTCACCATTGCCTTGCTTCCAGCGAAGGAGGAAGTGTATCGATGGTGTGTGGACAATCGTTCACCGTGGACAACGGGCACTGAAGCTTCGGGATTCGGTGTTGTGTTGGATCACTACTGCAGAAGACACAGCATCCCGTTTTTGGATCTTAAGAACGTAATGGCATCAGAGGCTCGAGTTGTCTTTGAGAAATCTGGACAGTGCCTCTGGTGGTACGACGATACACACATGAATCACAATGGCCATAAAGTGATCGCGACTGCCCTTGGCGAACATATTCAGCAACATTTCCATATGTGACTCTTTCGTAGATAAATCGCTACCCGTAAAATGACTGCGCATGACTGCGAATTTTCTCCTAACCGGCGGGATATTTCTGCCAGAATCATATACTTGCCATGTTTGTACCATCCATAGAATTGCAAATACACACTCGAGATGGAGCGACCCGCCGCTCTCTTGAGCTCGGCTCGGTGGCGGGAGCGCGTTTCTGCGCACGGGATGTGGAGGCGACCCGCGCGGAGCTGGATGAGCAGCTGAAACGAGACGGCCGACTCACCATGGCGACGACCGCAAACCCTTCTGTTTTCCGACTGGGACGTTATCTCTTGACCCAGGAGCCGGAGTTCGAAGTCCAGGGCTCGATGACTGGCGGAGAAACCGAGGTCGTCGCCGTCCGCGACGGCACCGAGATCTACATCACTGTTGGCAGCGACCAGTGCGATCGGGAGCTGGATCCCCTTTTTCCGGACAAGCCGAAGCAGATGTGCCCTCACCCGATCGCGTGCGATGCCTGGCCGTATGAAGAGGTCCGCAACCATTGGGACGAATTGCGCGTCTACAGTCATGTCGTTTCCGGCCAACACCAGGTCGCGCTGCAGGACAGCGCGGTCTCCGAGCTGGTTACCCTCGACTTTCTGCTTGCCATGCAGGAGGTATGTGAGCTTCGAGATCCGCTGGTTCTTTATTGTGGCTGTGGCTCCTTTCGAGACGCCGTGGAGACGGAAGTGGAGCAGCTCGGCCTTCCCGCAGAAACCGCAATGGGCGTCGGCGACTCTTTTCTCGTGCGGCTGCACGACCCTGTGCTGGACCGCACCATCGAGCACGAGTTTCGCCCGGTGCCTTTGGGCGACGACTTGCCGCAACGACAAGCGTTTGATTAACCTCTCGCGCTCGTGGCGCCAGATCCACTTCGACACCTGCTCAGCACCCGATAGGACGGATTATGAATTTTGACAGCATTATCAAAGGCGGGACCATTGTAGATGGATCGAAGACATGCAAGAGGAAGACGGCCGACGTCGGCATCAAGGGCGAGAAGATCGCCGCCATCGGAGACCTGGCTGAAGCACAAACCGACACGGTAATAGACGCCGAGAACCGGATCGTCTGCCCCGGATTCATCGATGTGCACGTCCACTCGGAAAGAACCCTGGTCGGGGGTCGCGACCAGTTCACCGGCACGCATCAGGGCATTACTACCCATCTGTTGGCTCCCGACGGATTTGGTTGGGGCCCCTTGCCGGAAAAGCTGGCCGCCGAGATGTGGTATTACACCAACTTCGCTTACGGCGACCAACCTCCCCCACCCCCATGCTCCTCGCCTGAAGAATACCTGGACCTCTTCAACGGGACGTCGCCCGCGAACGTCGCGCCACAAGTTCCCCACTGCGCCGTGCGTCTCGCAGCGATGGGATGGGCACCGCGAGCCGCAAACGAAGGGGAGCTGGACGCGATGCGCCAGAGTACGCGGTCGTGGATGGAAGCCGGCGCAACGGCTCTCAATCTCGGCTTGGACTACCAGCCCAGCGCCAACGCCACCTTTGAAGAGCTCGTGGAACTGTGCAAGATCGCAACTTCGTACGGAGGCGTGTACGCCGCCCATCTGCGCTACCAGGATTACGAGCGCCCCGGCGCCTGGGACGAGATCATCGAGCTCTCGCAGGCCTCTGGGATCCCGGTCCATGTGTCACATGAACGGGTTGACGAAGAGAGCCTCGAAAAGCTAGAGCGAGTTGAACGAGAGGGCATCGATCTAACCTTTGAATCGTATCTCTATCCGGCCGGCATGACTCATGGCGTCATGCTCTTGCCGATGTCTTATCAGGCCGGCAGTCCCGAGCAGGTGCTGGAACGCCTGCGGGATCCCCAGGCGCGCGGTGAGTGCACTCCGCATTTGAGCGAGAAGCTAGGAGTCAGAAAGGGATCCCAGATAATCGGCTACACGGCCTCAGGTCGTTTCACCGGATCCACTCTGGGCGAAGCAGCCGAAAGTGCCGGACGCTCATGTGAGGACTTTCTTTTCGACCTGATATTGGAAGGAGTGGGGACGTTTATCTTTCCCTGGCAAACCCCCGATGATGAAAACAGGGCTACAACCGCTCAGACCGTGGCTCACCCCCGGATGATGCTTGCCAGCGACGGCATCTACGATGTGCCGCATCCCCATCCTCGTGGTTTTGGTTGTTTTGCCCAAATGCTCGGACAGTTCGTACGCGAGCGGCGTGCAGTATCTCTGGAAGAGGCGATCTACAAGATGAGTGGCTTCCCGGCACAACGTTTCGGACTGGCCGGCCGCGGCAGGCTCGCCGAAACAACGGCGGCAGACATCGTCGTCTTCGACCCTGACACCGTGGACGCGCGCGCCTCCTGGACCGAGCCGAAGCTGCCGGCCGTGGGGGTCGACGATGTCATGGTCAACGGCACTTGGGTGAAGCGGGACGGAGAGATAACAGGCGACCTGCCGGGCCGCGCCATCGGTCGCGGACAAGCTTGATGGGATCGGCGCATCACCAAAAAGGACTGGCAGAAACCGAATGAGTGAATTCGAGGGCGTCGTTCCAGCCCTGATCACGCCAATGGATCGCGAAGGCGAGCTGGATGACCAAGCGCTCCGGCGCGTCATCGAGTTCAACGTTCAGTCTGGTGTTCACGGCATGTGGATGGCAGGCGGCACCGGCGAGAGTGTCCTGCTGAGCGACGAAGAGAACGGCCGTATCGCGGAAGTTGCGGTGGATCAGGTGCAAGGACGATCCAAGATCATCATGCACGTAGGGGCCGCCCACGACCGCGCGTGCCGTAAAGATGGCGACCGTCGCGGCGAGGTTTGGTGTCGACGCCATCTGCTGCGTCCCACCCTTCTTCTACCCACCAAGCGAGGAGGAGGCGATCGAGCATTTCCGTCTGGTGGCGAGCGCCGCTTCCCTCCCGTTTTTCGCCTACAACCTGCCGGATTGCACCGGTTTCACCGTGACTCCTGAGTTCGTTGCGAAGGCTCGTGACAGGGTCCCCGAGTTGATAGGGCTCAAACACTCATCGCACAATCTCTACCACCTCAGAGAATTCACCAAGGTTGGACTCACCTGTTTTATGGGCAGCGGACAAATGATGTTGCCGGCAATGGCTCTCGGTGCGGTCGGCTGCATCGACGGTCCGTTGTGTATGGCTCCGGAGCTTTGGCTCGAGATTTGGAATGCGGTGCACGACAAGGACCTTGACCGCGCCGCCAGGGCTCAGGAGCACGTTTCGGAAATCGTCGACCTGGTATGGAAATATGGTAATCCCCGAGTCGAGAAGGCCGTGTTGAGCTGGCGTTTAGGTATCGATTGCGGCGACCCGAGGCCTCCACGACGCCCATTTGCTGATGAACAGCGCTCGACCGTTCTCGATGCCGTTGCCCGACTCGGAATAGAGCCCGTAGACCTTTGACGTTGAGCACTGACTCTCTCGCGGCGATACGGCTGCTCTTGGACGAACACGGTATTCGCTACCGCGAGGTGCACCACGAACCTACTGACACCTCGGAAGCAGCGGCGGCGGCGCGCGGAGAAAACCTGGAGATCGGTGGCAAGGCGATCGTCATGAAGGTGGGTAGCCAATTCAAGCTTTTCGTTGTGAGCGCGGCACTAAAGGTAGACTCGGTATCGATCAAGAAGAAGTTCGAGGCCAAGAAACTCCGCTTTGCCACCAAGGAAGAGCTGTTCGACTTGGCTGATCTCGTACCCGGATCCGTACCGCCGTTCGGGCCTCCCATAACCCCGTTTGAGCTTCATGTGGACAGGTCTATCGTGGACAACAGCACCATCGCCTTCAACGCCGGCTCGCTTACCGACTCCGTCATTATGGATGTCGCGGATTATCTGCAAGTCGCCGAGCCTCAGATAGGTGACTTTTCCGCTTAGGAGGTGAGCGCCAATGCATGAGGTCCTGCCTGGAATATTCACCTGGAGCGTCGTCTGGCCCCAATGGTCCCTCGAGTCCTACTGGTTGCGGTTTCCGGGTGGCAGCGTACTTGGATCCGATGGAGGCGTTTGGTCTGGACGACATCACCGCAGCCGACGACGTGGTTGCCGTCGTGCTCACGGTGGGATGGCACGAACGCCAGGCCCATCTCTTTGCCAAGCGGACCGGCGCGCCCGTGTTCGTGCCTGCCGAAGACACCTGCATGATAGAAACCCTGGAATCGTTCCTGACCTTCAGCGATGGAGCGGAACTGCCCTTGGGTCTGAGGGCAATCGGTGTACCCGGCCTGACTCGAGGAGAGCAGGCTCTGTTGGTGCCCTGTCATGGAGGCACCCTGGTGGTGGGCGATGCTCGGCACCACCGCGAAATGGGCTCCGGATAACCTGCCCCTCGGTGGACATCCCACGGGACATCCCCAGCCGTGGAAAACCCTGGGCCATCTGCTCGATGTCGAATTCAAGAACCTGCTCCCCGGCCACGGGGAGGTGCTCCTAGGAGATGCGAAAGAGAGCTTGCGGAACATGATCGATCGCCGGGTTAGCACGACCACGGATCCGCCGCGGGTTTCCTACTTTCCGAAACATCCGGTTTGACAACCGCTCAGCGCGCGTGGATTGAAGGTCTCTAGCTGCCGGCGCCCACGCTATTATGCCGGCGATCACTCCTGTTCACATTCACGCCGAATCCGCGCACCCAACCGCTCCAAACCCACATCGATCTGCTCGTACCCGCGATCTAGCTCCTCGATGCCACGTATGGTCGATCGCCCCTCAGCGATGATGGCTGCGATGAGGTGGGAAAAGCCGGCGCGTAGATCTGGTATCTCGATCTCCCGCCCCTTCAGGCTCGTGGGCCCCTTGATGACGGCGCTGTGTTTGTTCCCTCGAGTATTAAAACGACAGTAGCTGTTGCCAAGGCAGGTCTCGTACAGCTCCATATCGGCGCCCATTTTGCTGAGGTCGGCAACATAGACAAAGCGATCCTCGAACACTGTCTCGTGAATAACCGACATGCCCGATGCTTGAGTGAGCAGTATGGCAAACGCGGGCTGCCAGTCGGTCATGAACCCCGGGTGCACCGTCGTTTCCAGCGCGATGGATCGCAGCGGTCCGCTGCGAAAGAAGCGAATGCCTTTCCTATCCACCTCGTACTGCCCGCCGACCCGTCGAAGGGTGTTGAGAAAGGTCAGCAAATCCTCCTGCCGCGCCCCACGAACGAAAACGTCTCCGCCGGAAGCCACCGCGGCCGTGCCTAGAGAAGCGCTCACCAGGCGATCGGGCATGATGTGATGGGTCGCTCCCGTCAGTCGAGGAACACCTTCGATGGCGAAGGTGCGATCGACGGTGTAGTCGATGATGGCCCCCATCTTCTGCAGAAACATGGCCAGATCAAGTACCTCCGGCTCGATTGCGGCGTTGCGAATGTAGGTGGTGCCGCGGGCAAGAGTGGCGGCCATCAAAATGTTCTCGGTGGCGGTAACGCTCGGATAGGGCAGGGTCAGATCCGCCCCCTTCAAGCCATCTGTCGTGGCTACGTAAACGTCTCCACTGTCAGTAATCTGCGCTCCCATTTTGCGGTAGGCGTCCAAGTGAAAATCCACTGGGCGCGGTCCGATCTTGTCCCCACCCGTAGCGGGGACAGTCGCTTTGCCACCTCGGTGAAGCAGCGGCGCCAGCATCATTATCGAAAGCCGATTCCGCTGCGCCAAACTCTCGGGGACCTCGGAGTTGCTGATAGTTGGCGTGGTGATATCGAGGTGTTTGCCCTCACCAGCATCTATGCGGGCACCCAGCGACTCGGCCATCTCGCGGGTGACCGAGGTATCGCCGATGTGCGGAACGTTGTCGAACGAGCAGGTGTCGGCGCTCAACATCGATGCAGTCAACAATTTGCTGACGGAATTCTTGGCGCCGGACACCGCTATCTCTCCGCGGAGCGCGGTTGGCCCCTCAATTACCAGCTGGACCATGGTTGGACCTGTGGCGGTCTTTGATTCTTGCGTTGAGGCTCGGACTAACGCTTCCACTTGCGCAGCAGGTTGCGCCAGATCCGCTCGATCTCGCCGCGCGCGACTATGGCATCCTTCCAGATGTCTGGAAAGATTTCCAGGCCGTATCCGGAGCCCTTGGGACCTAGCTCGACTACGGCGAAAAGATCCCTTCCCGCTCCGGCGCCCTTCAGCCAGGCTTCAAGCAACGGCCGGCAGAAGTTGTCCCGCCAGGTCACAAAATCACCGTCCAGCTGGCCGCGACCGTTGGTGATGGGTGTTTGGCAATGACTGCCTGTAAACGGACGCAGGTGCATGAGCTCACCTTTGCGAAGGATATCGAGCCGGCCTGAGAGTCGTTTCCAGAAGTCGGGCGGGCGCACCTGTTTGATAATCGCCGGATGGGAATGGTCGAAATTCATATTGAGTTTGCTCTTGTATCGCTTCTCATAGGTGCTGGCGAGGGCAAACGCCTTTTCCGGTGTTTCGGTGCAGGTATCGCGGTGCACCTCGATAGCCGGCTTGAGATCGAGAGCATCGCCAACCTGCATCACCTTGCGAGCGACTTTGACCGCATCTTTGGTTTCGGTGTCATGATCGCAGAGTTGAATGTTTATGTGAACCACCCCGAGCTTCTGGAATAGCCGGAGCTTGCGTTCCGCTTCGCTTGCGCGGCCGACATCGACACCACCCACATATCCCAACCCGTACTTCCGCGCGGCTTTAACCCAATCCTCGTTGGCGCCGCCGCTGATTGCATCGAATCCGGCCTCAGCAGCACGTTTTACCTTCGTATCCACTGACCACTCCTTCTCGGGAGAGGGATAACCGGTGAGTGTCCATGCTGCGGCGCAGAGGTGTAGCTTCGGCTTGGCTGTCGTCTTTCCCTTGGCCATCATTTTCCTTTCGTTGAGATGCGTTGCGGGCTCGAGTACAGATTGAATTCGTCCCCTCTCAAAAATCCGATCAATGTCATATCGGCTTCACGCGCCATCTCGATCGCCAGGCTCGACGGAGCCGACACGCCCGCGACCACCGGAATCCCGGCCATCAGCGCTTTTTGAACGATTTCGAAACTGGAGCGGCCGCTAACCATCAGGATCGCCTCCCTCGGCAACGGGTTGCCTTGCAAAACATGGTATCCGACCAGCTTGTCCACTGCATTGTGGCGGCCCACATCCTCTCGAACGATTAGGAGTTCTCCTGATGCGTCGAACAGCGCGGCTGCGTGAAGCGACCCCGTCTTCTCGAACACCTTTTGCGATTCTCGAAAGCGTTCTTGCAGCCCGTACAGGGCACCGACCGAAATCTGGAAATCTGCTTCAATTGACGGAGCGTTGGTGCGAATGGCGTCGATGCTTGCCTTACCGCAAACACCGCAACTAGACGAGGCGTAGAAGTTTCGTTTAACCTTTGTGATGTCGACCTCGACGCCGTTGGCCAAACTGACGTCAACCACATTCTGCAGGTTGGGTGGTTGTGCCTGGGGGCAATAGGAAACGGTGCCCAGGTCAGATACGCGTTCAACGATCCCCTCGGTGAACACGAAACCGGCGGCTAACTCGAGGTCGTTCTTCGGGGTTCGCATGACCACCGCGAGCGCTTCGCCGTTGAGGCGAATTTCCAGCGGCTCTTCGACGGTCACGAGATCGTCTCGCTCTTGTCTTCTAGCTCCCTGGAAACGCCAGATTCGATGTTCGGCGGTTTGGCCGAGGGCAGCAATAGCTGTCACATTACCTCTACGCGGTGAATGGCGATTCTATTGGGACCTTGTCAGATCATGCCCAGGCGACGTGGGCCTCTGTCCATGTGCAGCACGGACGCGTCGAAACTGCGTTGCATCAGCTCCAGCTTCAACGGCTGCGCTTCCGGTTCGTCCCACATGTTTTCGAATTCGTTAGGGTCTTCTTCCAGATCGTAGAGCTCTCCGAGACCATGCCCATGATAGAGGACGAGTTTGTGACGCTCGTCGCGAAACATTGTGGCAAAGCTGTGATCAGGCTCTTCGAGGGCATCGTAATATTCGCAACGCACGAAGTCTCTGTGATGATCATTACCCTTCTCCCCTAACAAGAGAGGCGCGAGGGACCTGCCGTGCATCCGTTCGGGAATCCCCGTTCCGGCCAGCTCGAGGAAGGTGGGAGCCTTGTCGGTCAGTTCCACCAGAGCATTGGAGCGCGCCCCTTCCTGGACATGTCCAGGCCACGAAAAAATCAGCGGCACCCTGACCAACCCTTCGTAAAACCTGCATCCTTTCTGGATCAATCCGTGATCGCCCAACATCTCGCCATGGTCGCTGGTAAACACAACCAGGGTGTTCTCACGCTGCCCGGTGTCGGTAAGGTAATTCAGAATCCGTCCGACCTGGTCGTCCACCAGCTTTATCATGGCGTAATAGGCGGCTTTTAGGGTCTGCGCATCCCGCCTGGAGGCGATTGAGTCGGCGGGCCAGGCGTCGAGGTCTGTCGGCTTCGGAAGCACGGGCGATTCCATGTCCAATTCCTCTGGGCGCCGGCATAGGGACTGGAAGTCGACCCCCGCCAATTTCTCTTGTTGCAGCAGATCCGATTCGCGGAACAAGGGCGGTGGAATGTCGGAAGGTTCAAACTGATCGCGATAGGTCTTCGGCGGATTAAAGTAGGGATGCGGATAATACATGTTGACGCTGGCAGCCCATGGCCCCGAGCGCTCCTGGCCGATGAATTCCATCGTCTTTTCGGCGCACCAGGTCGTCTGATGCAGCTCGGCCGGGACCCCTTTTGGATCTTTGATAAGATCACCCAGGATTTCGCCTTTCGAACGCACCCAATCGGCGTAGCCGTGGCCGACGGGCCAGTCGTCCCGCGGAGCGTGGCTGTACTCCCAATATCGGTACCCGTCGTCAGTCCTCACTTCCGTACGTCCCCAGGCACTGGTGAGATGCAGCTTGCCAATCAACCCGCAGTCGTACCCTGCATTCGCCAGCAGTTTGGTCACCAGAGGGGGATGGCCGGCCGGCATCGCTTCGGCCCCATTGCCGTTTACGTGAATGGCACTGGCGTACATGCCGGTGAGAAAGCTGACTCTGCTGGGAGTACAGATAGGGCTCTGGCAGTAGGTTCGTTCGAAAGCCATGCCTTCGTGAACGAGGCGGTCGATGTTGGGAGTCGAAACATGTGGGTTTCCCAAAGCACCGATGGTGTCGTAGCGCTGCTGGTCAGTACACAGCCAGAGAATGTTCGGTCGCTGACTCAAGTTGCCTGTTGGTTGTTCCTTTGATGAGATTACGTTTCGTCATCCACCGGCTTATCTTTGCAGACGGCCACTCGAATCTATCACCCATAATAGCCAAGATCAACGGTTCCCGTGAGATCCTCGTCCAGATTCCCCTTTCTCCGGTTCAGCGCCCCCGCCATTCTCGTGATGGCCGGGTTGGGTGCGGTATTCGCGATTGGGGAGCTGGTGCTGCGCCTGCTCATTCCGGCCGGGAACGCTCAGATAACCGCGACCCTCGACATCTACGCGAACAACGAGTGCTGCGGCATCGGTTTGAAGCCGGACCTGCGTCGAGCGACCCTATGGAATGGTAAGAGGGTAGATATCCGCACTGACACTAAGGGCCGTAGAATTCCCCTGCAATACGATTTTCTCGAATACGCCGGGAAGGATCGACTGGTCTTTTGTGGCGACTCCTACACCTTCGGAAATGAGGAAAACGCCAGGGACACCTTCCCTTTTCTCCTGGGAAAAACGATGGATCGGGAGGTCGTGAACCTCGCCGTGGGCAGCTACTCGACATTCCAAGAGATCGCCTCGTTGCGCGACTTCGTCGACGACCACCGGACCGACTCCATAGATCAGGTGTTTCTCTGTTTCTTTGTCGGCAACGACTTCACCGACAATCTCCCGGAGCGAAAAAACGTAGCGCTAGACGAGAGGGGGCGCATACGCATGGGAACTGGCGCCGGCAGAGAGTGGCTGCGTAACCTAGTCTACAGCAGCCGCCTGTTATCAGCGATGATTCTGCGAATTCGAGCGCTCGTGTTGCGATGGGAGTACGACCTTGGGTACTCGAGCCCACCGCGTCTGTATGCTAGGGACTTCTACACGAAAGAGCTGCTCGAGCCGACCCGCCGCGCTTTCGACCGTTTCCGGCGATTCGTCCGTGCCCATGGGCTCGATGCGGTGGTGGTGGTGATCCCGGACAAAGATCAGGTGTACAAATCGTTTTCAAGCGAAGAGGAGCGCTACCGCCCCAACAGAATTCTGTCGGAGATCCTGACCGAGCTCGCGATCCCTCATGTGGACTTGTTGGATCGGTTCCTGGAGGTCTCCGGTGAACCATTGTACAACATGACACCCGCCGGACACCTCTCGGTTCGCGGGCACCTGATAACCGCTGAGATCTTGAGCACGTATCTGCGAGAGCTCGAAGTGCGTTCTCCGGACTGAGGTTCCCTCCTTCAACCACTCTGGGGGAAATTTTTTAGCACGAACTGCCCGGCTTCGGTCGGGGTCGATATTCGACCCTCCAGTTGCTCTTCCTCCACCCGGGTCAGAATCACCTCGAAAATAGGACCCGGATCGTATCCCATGACGATTAAACCATCACCGGTAATCAGTGGTTTCGGCTTCAACTTCTCGTCCGGCATTGTACGCAAAAGCTCACTGCAAAACTCGAACAGGTCGAGTTTGCGGTGACTGGCCAGACAGTCCACGCGGTGCAGCTCGAGAAGAGTGGGAAAGAACGGTTCGCGCAACAGGCGCTTGAGCTTACTCTCTCTCATCTGTTTGACCGCACCAATGCGCATGTGTTGGGCGACCAGGTCCACGATCTTGCGACTCTCGGCGTTTGACATGCGCATCCGCTCGCAGATTTCTGCCGCCATTTGCGCGCCTACCGCGTCGTGACCGTTAAAGCGAATCCGATCGGAAACAGCGAAAGTCGCCGGCTTGCCAACGTCGTGCAGCAAGATTCCCCAGGCCATAGCGACCTCCGGCTCCGGTGCGAGATCCAACATCAGTCTGACGTGAGTGAACACGTCCCCTTCAGGATGGTATTCGGGGGGTTGAGCAACTCCGTCCATCGCCGCTACTTCCGGAAGCACCTCGTGCAGCAATCCGCTTTGAAGTAGCAGCAGAAGGCCGCGGCCCGGATTTTCTCCAGTGAGGATTTCGGTCAACTCGTCCCGAACCCGCTCGCTGCTGATTCGAATGATCTCCGGCGCGTTCTCCCGAATTGCCGCGAACGTGTCGGCGTGGATATCAAACCCCAGTCTCGCCGCAAACCGCACCGCCCTCAACATGCGCAGGTGGTCTTCTCTCAGCCGTGCCCGCGGATCCCCGATAGATCGCACCAGCCGGCGCTCGATGTCTTCCTTGCCGCCGACGTGATCCAACAGCTCGTCGTCGATGGGATCGTAAAATAAACCGTTGATGGTGAAATCGCGGCGGGAGGCATCCTCATTGACCTCTCCAAATTCGACCCTGTCCGGATGACGGCCGTCGCGGTAGAGACCATCCCGACGGAATCGCGCCACTTCGTACTGGCCCTGCTCCAGTACGACCAAGACGACCCCGAACTGCTTCCCAATCTCGATCGTGCGATCGAAGTACTGCCCTACCGTTTCGGGTTCGGCATCGGTGGCGATATCCCAGTCGGCCGCTTTGCGACCCATGAGCCAGTCGCGCACGCAACCGCCGGCGAGGAGCGCCTGGTGACC
This sequence comes from Candidatus Latescibacterota bacterium, assembly GCA_965217095.1. Classification (GTDB taxonomy): domain Bacteria; phylum Latescibacterota; class UBA2968; order UBA8231; family UBA8231; genus CAYNZV01. The sequence goes on along the minus strand of OZ244235.1, from coordinate 886,680 downwards.
GCGCGCACGCAAGGTACGCACGATCTCCAAGGCACCGGGATCGATATGGGACCTATCTAATCTTGAAGCTTTCGATGGCGCTGACGGAGTTTTCGACACCATTATCCTTGGTACTGGCCACTACCTTCCAGTAGTACACCGACCCTTGCACCAGCTGCACCTTTTCCCCGGAAGCGAGGCTGCGACCGACGAACACTGCGGTGGTGTCACTTGCCAATGGCATCTCAGATAACTCGCCGCTGGTAGGAGACGAGGTTACGATCACGCGATAGAAAGATGCCTCCCCTACCGGTCGCCAGTGAAAGACCGGAACCACCGGAGTAAGGGTGCCTCCCACCGGGTTGACTGGGCGGGGTTCCTCCAATGCCACATCGCTGACCAACCGCGAGCTAGCACTTTCCTTGCCTCCTCGATCCACTGCGGTAACTCGGTAGTAGTAGACGGTTCCCACGTTCACGTCCTCGTCTACGAAGCGTGGTTCGGATACGACACTGAGCAGATTGGCCGGACCCGGCGCAAAATCAGGTTCGATCGAGCGATACAAGCGGTAGAACGATAGATCGGATTCGACACTCAACCCCCAATCCAGCACGATCTCCAGCTGGCCTATAATGGAGATGTTGTGGGCTGTGGCTCGGAGAGCACCGGGCGCCTGCGGTGACAGGTTGTTGAACGGTTGGCCACTAACCAGATTGGTGGGAATCCCCTCCTCCCCGTCATCCAACATGGCTATGACATAATAGCTGTACTCCACCTCATAGCTGAGACCCAGATCTCGATAGCTGTTGTTGAAGGTAGAATCGAGAGCGACGACAACACCGTCGTTTTCGGCCCGGTAGACGACATACTGAGTCCCGCTATCCGGCCCCTGCCATTGCAGCCAGATTTCTCCGTCGCCAATCCGTGCCACCTGGAGGTTCTGAGCGTTTTGCGGAGGTCCCGCTTCCTGGCTCTCTGTGGGAGCCGGGGTATTTTCGCTGCCGCAGCTGCCCAGAAACAATATCGCCGCGACGAAAGCGAAAGGTCGAATCTTCATCGCACGAACTCCCTTTTTTCGCCTTTTCACAAAGGTATCACCGCCTGGCCGAATTCGGCAAGCGGACCGGGATGTTCGCTTTGCGATCATCGGGACGAACGGCAGGTCGCGGAGGAAAAGGGGCGCCGCGCCGGAACCGTCCTGTCAGTGCGGAAGTGCCCGTGAGATTACGATGGTACCGCTTCCATGAAGTGGTAACAAATCATATGCAACACAACCATGTGGAGATCCTCTACGCGGCCCATATGGTGGCTGTCTACCACGAGCGGCAAGTCTACCGCGGCGGCCAGCTTGCCGCCGCCGAAGCCAATCAAACCGACTGTTTTCATATCGAGTTCCCGGGCAGCGGCGACGGCGTTCAGCACGTTCTGGCTGTTTCCCGAGCCGCTTATCGCTATCAGCAGGTCTTCGGGACCACCCTGGTTCCTCAGTTGCTCGGAGAAGATTGCCTCGTAGCTGATATCATTGGCCAACGCAGTTATCCAGGAAAGGTTGTCGGTCAAGGCGATCACCTTGAAGCGCTTGTCCTGTCCGCAGCTCGCACCTTTGCCCAGATCGTTGGCCATGTGGCTGGCAGTGGCGGCGCTGCCTCCGTTGCCGCACAGAAACACTTGCCGCCCATCCTCACGCACCCGAGATAGAAGCTCGCGAATCCGCGACACCGCTGTCAGGTCCAATGCCTCGAGGGCAGCCGACAATTGTTCACGGTATTCGACATGGTGCTCCATCAGATGTTAACCGCCTCTCCGTACGCCTCGCCGGCTGCTTCCATCACCGCTTCCGATAGGGTGGGATGGGCATGTACCGTGTTTAATATCTCCTCGTAGGTAGCCTCCAGTTGGCCCGCCAGGCCGATCTCCGCGACCAGCTCCGTCGCCTCCGACCCGATGATGGAAGCACCCAGCACCTCGCCGTACTGGGCACCGAACACCAGCTTGACCAATCCTTCCGCCTCGCCTGTGGCCTGGGCCTTACCGCTGGCCGCAAACGGGAAGTGGCCGACTTTCACCTCGTGCCCTGCCGCCATCGCCTGCTCTTCCGAAAGGCCGACGCTGGCAACCTGCGGTTGGCAGTAGACGCAGCTGGGAATAAAGGATCGGTCGATCTCCGGTCTCTCTTTGCCGGCGATGAACTCGGCGGCGGCGACACCCTCAGCGGCAGCCATGTGCGCCAGCTGTGGCGGTCCAATCACATCGCCGATGGCGTAGACACCTCCGACATTTGTTTCCATTCGACCGTTTACCTGCACGTCGCCGCGCTTCATGCTCACACCCAGCGCCTCCAGGCCAAGCCCCTCTGTGTAACCTGCGACACCAACGGCCATCAAAACCTTTTCCACCTGCTTTTTCTCAGCCCCGGCAGTTCCGACGAAGGAAACCTCAGCTCTACCTTTGTCGACCCTGATCGACTCGACCTTGGCGCCCACCTCGATGCGGATCCCCTGCTGTTCGAGGCTGCGAGCGAGAAGCTCGGCGACCTCGGTATCCTCCCGCGGCAGCACCTGCGGCAGAGCCTCGAGCACCGTCACCTCGGTGCCGAAGGTGTTGTAGAAGTAGGCAAATTCGATCCCTATAGCGCCGGCACCGACAATCAATAGCGATTTTGGTTTGGATTCCAACACCATGCTCTCTTTGCTGCTGAGAACCGTTAAACCATCTATCTCTACACCCGGTATGGATTTGGGTTTGCTCCCTGTGGCAATGATGATATTCGCTGCCTCTACAACCTCCGTCAGCTCGTTTTTTTCGCTCCAAATCTCCACCTTCTTCGACGGAGTAATCCTTCCCCTCCCGGACAAGACCTGAACCTTGTTCTTCTTCATCAGAAAGGTGACGCCGTTTGCCAGGCCGTCCGCTACGCCGCGGCTGCGCGCGATGATTTTATCCCAGTTCGCACTGACCTTGCCGACTTCGATGCCAAACTCCTCCGCGCGATTCACCAGTTGGAAAACCTCAGCCTGCTTCAACAAAGTCTTTGTGGGAATGCAACCCCAATTCAAACAGACGCCGCCCAGTTTCTTTTCTTGCTCGACAAGCGCAACATTCAAACCCAACTGTCCCGCTCGAATCGCTGCGGTGTATCCGCCGGGACCACTTCCGACTATGACGACATCGAATCTCGAGATGTCAGCTGCCATCGAACCTCGCTTCTAGAGTGATTGTGTTGCAAAGTGTCCTCCAGCTCGTGACACCGATCAAGCATCGCCGATACGGTTCGAACCGGTTGAAAATCAATATCTACGTCACAAGATACGAGCGCACCATAGCGATCTCAAGATCATTCCCTCCTTAGGTCGACGGGCAGTCGAAGTGGGCACCCCGGTTTGACGCTCAATCCGGCGAGCTTACCTTTGCTCGGTCGCGGTCGCGACCCCCAAGAGTGAGGCGAGATAGGAATTGTTGAGGATCTACAGCGACGGCGCATGTTCGGGCAATCCAGGTCCCGGAGGATGGGCCGCACGTTTGATTAAAGCCGACGGGCGAGTGCGCGAGTTGGGTGGGCACGTGCCCGACACAACCAACAATAGAATGGAGCTGCAGGCGGCCCTTGAGGGTTTGAAGGCAGTGCCGGACTCCAACTCCATAACCATCACAACCGACAGCGAATACGTGCGCAAGGGAATAACCGAGTGGATACATAACTGGAAGCGGCGGGGGTGGGTTACTGCCGCGAAGAAACCCGTGCTGAATCAGGACTTGTGGAAAGAGCTGGATTTGTTGAATGGCCCCAACGTGGTTTGGGATTACACGCGCGGGCACGCCGGAGATCCTGACAACGAGCGCTGCGACGAAATCGCCCAGTCATTCGCCCGCGGCGGCCAGCCTCACCTCGAGGATTCTTTCTAGTGCCTGGATCGAAAATACGCCTGTATTAATTCGCCGATTCATCCCGCTCTCCCGCGTTACGCTCACTCGGCGTAATTCACCATACGCCTCGATCGCGTGCCTTGCAGACCGGGCGACTCGGCGCCCTCATTTCACAAGCCTACTTCCGATACAGGGCACTAGTTCGCTCTAGATCCAACGCCTAACCCAGTATATCGCCAGACCGCAGTACTCCCTGAGCGCGATCGTCGAATACTCCAGTCCGGTCACGCCTGGCATGAGACCCCGTATGAGATTCGGCTCGTCTATGGCGCGCAGGTCGGTTGGCGCGGCGATCGTATTGAGCCCCTGCTTCTCGAAAGCGGCGGCAGCGCGAGGCATATGGGACGCGGACGTCACCAGCAGGATCGTGCTCAGCCCCCTGCTCTTGAGCAACTCGCTCGTGAATCGGGCGTTTTCATGGGTATTGTTGGAGCGCTCCTCCAACAGCAGCGACGTCGGTTCTACCCCGTATTCCAGAGCCAATTGGTAGAGGCGCGACGCTTCGCTGATCTTCATACCCGCCTGTTCGGCCGACCCTCCACCGCTGAGCACGAGAATTGGCGCCTTTCCCAAACGCAGCAGTCGTAGTCCGTGAAGCAACCTGTCGAACCCAGGCCCCACATCGATGGTCGCACGCGGCGGCACGGGCGGAGCGGTCACACCTCCTAGAACAACGACGGCGTCCGCTTCTTTACACGCGGCCGGCGCGATCAGAGGGTAGTCGTCTTCGAGCGTAGCCAGCATCGCCCCTCCCAGAGCGGGACAGCTGAATGCCAGCAACAGGAGAATGCCGCCAACAGTGAAGCACTTGCCCCAAAAGCGGTAACCGCTGAAGTGGAACCCCAACCCAGTTATCCAGATAAATAAGCAGATACCGAAGGGGGTCAGGAAGGGTGTCGTAAACTCAGATAGGTAGTCGTACATCACTACTCAACCGATTGAGCTGCGGGGGTGGGCGATCTATATTCAGGGCCATCGATAGGAGGTTGTCCTGTGTTGAACGTGGGGTTTATCGGCGCGGGAGGCATTGCCCGCCACCATGCCGTGCGCATGGTCGAACTAAGAAACGCAAAGATCCAGGCGGTCGCAGATATTCTACCTGCCTCCGCCGCCAGTTTCGCAGCTGAGTTTGGCGTACCGCGGCATTTCACCGACTATCGCGACCTGCTCAAACTCGATCGCCTGGATGCCGTTTGGGTTTGCACTCCAACCTTTCAGCACGCCGCTCCGGTCGTTGCTGCCGCGCGGGCCGGTAAGCACGTGTTTTGCGAAAAACCGATCGCCCTCAATATCCGCGACGCCAAGCGCATGGTGGATGCCTGCGCCCGGTCGGGAGTGCAACTGACGGTTGGATTTGTCCGCCGCTTCGACACGGAATGGGGCCAATTAATTAAAATCGTTGCCTCCGGCGCGGTGGGTAGACCGGTGATGTGGAGATTTGTCGCCAACGGCCGACCGGAACACCCATGGTTCCGCGATGTGACCAAGGGGGGCGGGCCATTGATGGACGGTGCGGTACACAACTACGATTTCGCCCTTCAGATGTTCGGACCCGCGGAATCCGTTCAGGCTTCCTCGCTGCGATTTGACGCCAGTAGTGTCGGTGCGGATACGGCGTCCGCGGTCATCAATTTTCGCTCCGGCGATCAGCATACGCTCATGTGGACTTGGGGCTTGCCGTTCGGAGCGCGCTCAGCGGGATTGAACGACATTGTGGGACCCAAAGGCTCTCTGCAGTTCGGCATGACGGCGTCAGAGCCTCCTAGGAACTTCAATCCGGATCGCAAAGGGGCGTTCACACTGCAATCTGCCAATGGCAAGACCCGCGTCTACACCTTTGCCAAAAGCGACATGTTTGTGACCCAGCTCAAACATGTCGTCCGCTGTTTCGAGCGCGACGAGAAACCGCTGGTCACGGGAAACGACGGCATCACCGCGCTGCGCATTGCCCTGGCCATTCTCAAATCCGGTGCCAATCATAAAACCGTCGGGTTGTAGTATCGAACCCGCTCAAAGCGCTGCCAGAGCACTCCGGATCTCTGCCGCCTGGGGATGCTTTGGGGCCACGGCCAACACCCGTTCAAAGCTCTTCCTTGCATCCTTTGGCCTCCCCAGTTGCGCGTACAGCTTCCCCAGTTCCAACAGCGCCTCTGCGTCGTCTGGAAGCAGTTTCACAACTCGCTCGAACGACTTGGCGGCGGCCGTAAATTGGCTGCGACGCAGATGTACCTGCGCCATATTGTAGTGGATATTCGCCTCGTTCGGAGAGAACTGAAGGGCGGTCTCGTACGCTGACAGGGCCCGATCCCACTCTCCCAGCTGATAGCTGATATTCCCCAGGCCGTAATGGGCCTGTCCATAGTCCGGTTTCAGTAATATCGCCCGCCTCCAGGCTTCTGCCGCACGACCGTACTCCCGCTGAGTGAACAGCGCGTTTCCAAGATTGAAATACGCCTCGGGATAGTCGGGCTCGAGTGAAATCGCCTGTCCCCAGACCTCCGCCGCCCGCTCCACGTCTCCCAGGCGAAAATGCGCCGCCGCCAGGTTATTGTACGGTTTGGCAGTCTGCGGCAGCAATCGCACGTTCTCCTCCCAGTAGGCAACTGCTTTATCGAACCGGCCTAGGTGATGGTGGGCCAATCCAAGATTGAAATAGTAGTCGTAGAGGTAATCCATGCTGAGTGCTTCGGTCAGGGGCACTGACAGCTCGTCCACCGATTCATAGATCTCTATGGCTTGCTCCCATTGCTGTTGTTGCATCGCATCATTGGCTTTCAGGATTCCGTGGATGGCGGCGAAGAAGTGATTCTGGTAGATGGTTCCAACCTTTCGTCCAAACGGAATCTCTCCGATCCGGATGTCAGGACCCGTACTGGTCGCGTTGCGGAAGTCTCCCAGTGGCACAAAGTGCCAATCAACGGCATCGAACGGCGCGTTTTCGGTTCGACCTGGAGAGAACTCAGCCAGCCAGCGGCTGGAGTGGAGAGCTCGCGCGCGCACGTCCGAGTCGGTTGGTGGCCGGGGAAGGATTGGGTGCTCGTACTTCAACACCAGGGCCGTTCCCTTGGCTGTCTGCCAGTCGACGGCCAGATCTTCGGCCACCGCTTCGGTGGTGAGCGCGAGAAACATGGGGCCGAGATTCGGTTGCTGGCCCAGCCAGGCAAAGGCATCCATCAACTCATCCACCTCGAAACTCTTGATGAAATGTTTCTGACGGACGTAGACTCGTCCCGGCTCCGGAACCTGAAGGTTTCCGAACGACGCGGGGATATTGACCAGGTAGCTAAGCTGGGACGCGTTCTCGCTTATCCACCTGACAGCTCGCTCCCGAGTGTCGTCGCTGGACAACAATGATCTGGTATGCAGGGAAGCATGCGCAGGTTCGGCGATGAGGGCGAGGAGCGAGAGTCCGAGAACGGATCGGGGCACCTTGACGAGCGACAGGAACCTGACGGCAAACAGGGCCAGCATGGGCACCAGCGGAAGCAGGTAGCGCATGAATACCGACTCGGCCGAGGCAAGTAGCATGAGGAAAGGGACTGCTCCGGATAGGATGACGATCTCCTCCGGGCGCAGGCGACGAAGTCGCCACAGCATGCCGCCAGCTGCAAACAGCAAGCCACCAACGCCCAGCCCATAGCGCAGGTTGTGGCGCACGTGGTAGAGCAGGGAAGCTTCGTCTGGAGATGCATCGTTGGCAAAGATGTGGAACTTTCCCATGGTGGCGACAAACGACCAGGCCGTACTCCAATCCAGGAAGACGTATGGGGTTACGAGGAGGGTCGTCGCCAGGCCCGCTGCGCCGGCTTCCCAAAGGTGGCGCTGGCGCAGCGTGGGCTTGATCATCAACGCTGCCACGACAACGGCAACCGCGATAAGCACAGACGGAAACTTGGTGGCAGTGGCAAGTCCGACGAATACCCCAGCAACCACGGCATCCCAACGGCCGCGCTCCTGTACCATCCGTACGGCCCAGAGCAAGGCAAGGGTGATCCAGAGCACGGCTGGATTGTCGGTAATCGCCAAATGAGAGAAGCGAACGGGCAGTAGCATTACCGCGGCGAATGACGCAGCGACCAGCCCACCCATCGAACCATAGAGGCGGCGAGCGAGCAAGGCGCATACCCCGACGGTGCCTGCCGACATTAGGGAACCCACACCGCGGGCGATGGCGACGAGATCGCCGTCGTCGACGAAGTAGCGGTAGGTCAGGAAATGGGTCGCCGTCGAATCTCCGGCAAGCAGATAATAGAGATAGTAGATGGCGGAGAGGAGATAGAGATGAAATGTTGGGTAGTTGAAGAAATGTGGATTGAGATCGCCGCTCCAAAACCCGAGTGGAAAAACCACCAACACCCATTCATCCACGTGGGTCCAAGAGGGCTCGGGGAACGGCCATCGGAGAAACAGGGCAAGGAGGAGTATTAGAGTAAGGGCCGAACTCCAATAGCGCGCGGCGAGGCGTTCACCGGCGGCGTTCACTAGGTGTCGCCATAGAGCGCCACGGTGTCGTCGGCGACCTGGCGGCGTTTCACCACGGCAGATTTGGTGTCATCCACACCCATGGCGCGATAGAATTCGGGGCCGTACTCCCGCGTTTTGATGACCACCGGCATCGGGACCGCGTGACCGATCACCAGGGCCTGCTGCTTGGAGTCTAGACTGGCTAGGACGCTGCGCAATCCGTCGGTTCCGCTCACTCCGGTAAGCACTGCTTGTATATCCTTTTCATCGTTCAACAGCGCGGTAATCCGAGTGCCAATCTGGGACAGCACTTCGTCGTCGATGCCCGACGGACGCTGGTCGACAATCAACAGTGAAACGTAGTACTTGCGCATCTCTCGAGCAATCACCCCAAAGATGGTCTGCTTGGCGGCGGAGCTGTTGAGGAACTTGTGGGCCTCCTCGATGGTGATCATCAACTGCCTCGGTTGATCCTCCGGACGCTGGGTGGCATAGAACCGTTCGCTCTTCTTGACGTACATCTCGTGAATTCGCCGCGAAATGATGTTCGCGACAAGAAGGTAACAGAGCATGCTGGTCTGCTGACCGAATTCGAGCACGACGTTGATGCCCCGATCGAGATACTCCATGATGCGATCCACCACATCGCCGTCGCGAAGTTTGGATACCATGAACGGAAAACTCTCGAGCCGTTTCAGCTTGCGATGCAGAGCGACGAGCGATCCAGGATGGGCTCCGATTTCGTTGGCGAACTCCTCGACCTCGGGACCTTCGAGACTCAAGAGCGTGCGCAGCCACCGGTCCTTGTAAAGGGCATGTACCAGATATGCCGATTCCACCGCAGTCGGATTCAGCTTTAGTTCATCCTGCAACGGAGCGATGTCTTCAACGGCAATCTGGTCGTATGAGATGTAGACCTCGAAATCGGGCTGCACTCCTCGTGCCCGAGTCGATTCGGGGTCGAGGGAAAAGATAGCCACGCGCTGACCGAATAGCTGCTTCAACCCTTTCACGAAGGTGGCATTGGATCCCGCCGTCTCCTTCATCGCTTTGAATCCGTACTCGTTGTGCATATCGAAGATCAAATTGACGGCGCGCTCGTAGTGAATCAATCCGCACAGTGCCAGGCGCGTCAAAAACGACTTGCCGGTTCCGGTCTTGCCGAAGATCCCGTTACTCCGCTCCGCGAAGCGAATCATGTCGATACACACGGGCGTGTCCATGTCTAGAGGGCTTCCCAGACTGAAATGACGCTGCTCGCCGTCCCCTTCGCGGCCGAAGATGCGGGCTACGTCCTCCTCGTGAGCCTCCAACACGTTGGAGAAGTGGCTCGGAATCGCTTTGACGGGCCTAGGCTCCTCAAGAAGACCCGTTCCGGATTTCGGCATCATGAGCATCGGCCGTAGTGAAACTATGTTGTAGGTGCTGGTACCGCTTAGGACTTGACGCATGAGGCGATCCTCGCGGGCGGGGGGATGCAGCAACACCTCCTCACTGGCAGCCTCGATGCGCATATCTGTAACCATGCTGAAGAACTCGTGTTTGTCGCCGTCGATGACCACGAATTTACCCGCCTTGAGGTCTTCCACGTTGCGCGCCGGATCGAGCTTCATTTCGACCCCTTCCACGAGCGAGCCGCGGGTCAACACCCCAAGACGACGGTCAGACGAGCTGTTAGCTCCGTTGTTCAAGGCAACTCTCCCCCGACACGCCGCAGAATGGCCCCGAGGCGATCGTAGTCGTCGTGCAGCAGGCGCGCCAGCTCCTTGCCTGCCCGTACGAGGTATTCGGGAGACGAGCCGTTGGCTTTGTGTGCGGTTCGCAAGGCAGCAGGGATAAGCTGGTCGGCCGGCAGATGGCCGGAGCTGAGGATACAACGCAGGTAGTCATCGGTTCGAGTGAAGTCCTGAACAATCCGGTCGTCGCAGCGATGTACGAAGCTATGAATGCGCGCCGGCTGGGGCGGCAGGTAGCGGACCGATTCCCCGTCTACAAGATGGCCGACGAGAAGAACGCTGAACTCGGTGCGAAGCAGCTCGAAGATTTGCGGCTGTTCAACCCGCAGCTCTTGCTCTGTTTTGCCGAACGCAACGGGTCGCCGATTGGGTTCGGAGGATTTCGTCATTGCACCGGAAACAAGGCCAATAACGTTGTACTCGGAAGCGATGGCCACGAAGGAGCCGAACGGTGGCGCTCCGTGGAGGGTTCGTGCCTCCGCCACGAGTTCGGTTGTCGAACTCTCGATGACCTCGCCCAGCTCCCCATGACGTGATGGGGCGGATCCCTCAGACAGAGCGGCCCTATGTTTGAACCGGTCCAGTGGCCGTGGCGAATTAGGTTTGATCATCCCTTTCCGTTCTTGTTCGGTCGAATCAGACCCTTGCCACGCGCTTGCGCAGGTTCTTGTTGGAGATCGCCGCGCCAATGTCGTGTTTGACCAACTGCTGCCGCAGGAAGCCATAGAAGGCCTCGCGATCACCGCCTCGAACCACCGCCCGCTCGTGGGCTTCCGCCAACATCACCGGATAGCCCTGACCCTTCTGCGCCTGATCGAAGAGAATCGCGTGTACCTGATTCAACAACTGGGCGTCTTCTGCCACCCACAAAGGTATCTCCACCCGCGCTACCTCGGTTCCCACGTGGAGATAAAAAAAGCAAACGCGATGCTCGCCATATTCTGCCAGAATCTTTGAGGAGCTCGCAAAAACCGCCGTCCTCTCGCCAGGTTCGAGCTGTTGACGCACCAGTGTAGCATCGCCCAGCCCGTCTATGGTAGCACACGGAACCCCCTCTCCGTCTATTCGCAAATCACCATCTTCCTGCCACGGACAGTGATCGCAGTCAGGCGCCTCCAAAGGACATAAACCTACGCGAAGGGCATTTATCAGTTCCTGGCTGCCCGGTTGACTGATGTATCCGGCGATCGGAACCCGGTTTTGGCGAAGACGATCCCAGGAATCGACAAGGGATGTCAGAGCCGCGGCGCGAACATCCTTTGGTTTTCCCTCCAGATTCCAGAGGATGAGGGTGCCGTCCGCAGCCGCCACAGGATCATATCCTTCGTCGACGGCAGCCACGGCCAGATCGGCGAGTTCGCTCAGCTCCAACATTCCCCGCTTGAATGCCACTGTTTCCCTGTTGGCCATGACCCTGCGTCCACCCCAATTCTGATACAGGTCCTCCTCCCGGTAGAACAACATCGGCTTGCTGTTCAATAGCGGTCTCTCGTCACACCCGTAGTGCAGGAGTACGTACCCGATGTTTATGAGGAAGCAGGAGGATATTTCGTGACGATCGGGGAATATCTGCGATCCGTCGGTGGCAGCTACGGTGTAGGTGGGCGGCAGCGAGGGGAGGGGATGAGTCGCCGCCATCGATTCGCCGAGACCCGGAAGCAGCCACGAGGTACGACTGAGGGTGATCTTGTCCGCCAGCAGATTCCAGGTAGAGGACCAGCGATCCTGCTCCTTGAGAGCGATCCCCGTCTTTCGACGGAAGTCGCCGGCTCGCCACGACTCGACCTGCATCATTTGGTCGAGTTGCGATTTCAACGCTAAGAGGTCCAGCAGTCGAATCCGCTCCTTATTGAACCGTACCGACGAGGTCCTCCGCCGCCAATAGCTGTTGATTCACTCATTCCAGGTCTCGCCTCCATCGGAGGAGATTCGCGTATGTTCCTTCCAACTCTCAGCCGTTCCGTCGGCAAGCTCGCGAACATGGGATACGGCGGTCTCGGCGATCTCCACCCCGACTTCGCCCGACCCATCCGGCCGGTTAGTCTCTACGCGAATTGTGGCGAATTCGATCTTTCCCTCCAGTATATCTAGCACGCCCGCTTGAACGGTCATTTGCCGGCGCTCGAGAGCCTCCCGTTCAAGGTCGCGCACCCGAAATCTGACCACCAGGCGATCCAGATCTTCATCTATGCTGACGCCGTAAAACAGGCCGTGCTTGTCGTTCACGAAACGCTTGAGTCGTGGGAGATTATCCTGTAAGGGCATCCTCGGCGAGGGCTCGTTGTCCTCTTCCGTAACAATGTTCATTTCAAACCCCTCGAGCGACGGCCCCCAAATCCACCCTTCGACGCGGAAGCGCACCCACTTACCTTCCTGACTGATGCGCTCGATCTCAACGTTCTCGAGAAGGGTGCCAAGACGCTTCCCATTCGGGGCGTCGCGGAAATTCTCGACACTGGATTTCACGACGATGCTTTCGTCTCGATCTCGCACCTTGGCGGCAAGAACGGCGAAGGTAAAGCAGACAACCATGCCAAAGGCGAGGACGATACGCCTCGACGACCGAAACATGGGATCAACCTCCTCGGAATCTCAGTTGTGCGCAGCGAATCGACCCACATTCCCAACACCTCAGCAAAGAAAGAGGACGCGCCGAAACCCTGTCAAGAGAATCAGTTCACCTACCCCACACCCGCTACGAAGGGGGTGCTGCAGCAGAAAACACTCTAATCAGTATGTAACCGAAGGTAGTCACCACCGCTACGACGACCGCGATCAGAAGCAGTAGGATCGGTTCGTATTTGGTCCTCCGGGGCCGATTCAGGTGTTCGCCAAACACGGTGTACAGTCAGGCAACCAAACGAGTGCCAACCTCAATTCATACCTTGACTTAACAGTTTTCAATGGATAGTTTAAAAATGATTTCCTGACTGCATTTGACAACCTCAAAAACCGATAAATAATACGGAGTCGGACAACTCTTTCTTTCCAACCAATCGCTGATTAGTGTCGGTAGCCTCATTATTGACCGATAGGGTTTTGATGGATCCTACCACTCTTGCACAGGCCATTCTAGATCTCGAAGACGGCCAAATGCCGCGACTGGAAGATCGAGATCTCGCCTTCGCCCTAGCTCAGCATTCCAAGCCGTATGTGGATCAGCTGTTTGATCTGGAGCACGGAAACTCGAACGGACATACTGACGATGTAGACCTCGCCAATTCGGGCATTGGATCGTTGGCGGACGAGGCCGCACTCGGCTCCGGTGCCGAGTTTGCCGCTGAAGCCGAACTGGCCGAAGACCTCGAAGAGGCGCCGGCGCCACGAGCCAAGCGCAGGAAACGAAGACGCCAATCCACACCTAAAGGGCCTGAACCGGAGCTGCAAGAGATTTCCCCCGGCGAGCGCGCCAGGTGGCTCTTTATGGATCGCTTCATCTCTCTCGAACAACACGAGACCATTCTCGGGTACAATTTTGACAAGGACGACGTCGAAATGTTCCAGGGGGAACTTGATTCCTTGGTCGAGCGCCTACTCGTTCTACCGGGAACCATCGAGGCGGCGGAGGCAAATGACATTCCGGCCCTGCAAAAATTATTTGCCACCTCGGTGCTGATTTTTCGCAATCCCTTTATCGGGGACGCAGATGACAACCCGATACCTTGCAACATCGCCAACATTCGCGAGCTGTTCCCCGGCTATTTTTACAAGCGACGCAAAAAACCGAACTGGTTTGAGAATAAGGACTTCTATTCGGAGCCGATCAGTAGACCTCACTGGGTGCTCTGTGAGACCGAGTACATAAACTGTACTCTGCGGAAGCCCGAAAGCAAATTGCGGAGCTTCGCTAGGGATTGGGGTGTCGAGACGGAGAGAGCGCCCCAGAAATCGGTGGTAGAGGATATCTACGACCGCGTAATTTGCGGCGAAGCTCTGGAGGAGAACATCTTCGCGCGCAATTGCAATTGTCTTACCGCCAACACCTACGGAGGCCGAAACGGTTCCGGTCGTTTGGTGTATACGGTGCAGCGTGGGCGCAAAATCACCATACACGGAAAAGCGGGAGTCCCACATTGGAGCGCCAAACGGCGCCTATGGCCTGGGGTTCATCCGACCCTTTCGCTTACCTGAAACTACACGGAAATCTGAACGGTGAGCAAGAATAAGAAGAAGATCGCTCAGCTCGAGCATCGCATTCGAGAGGAAGAAAGGAACTTCCTCATCGAGGCGTACGCGCGCCAGTTGGTGCAGTCGCTTCAGGAAAACTCGGAGAGTCCGGACGACAAAGCCGTCGAATCACTCATCCTCGCGCGGCCCCGAGTCGCTCCCGATCTTGCGGAGGAGATCGCCAGTCTGCTGGAAACGAATGGACACGAGGTGGATCGCGACACCTCTGCTCCCGAACCGAGTTCCCGAGACAGTATGGCCGATCTGGCGGGGGCCGCAGGTGGCAACGGTGCCGGTGGCGATATGAGTGGGCTGTTCGAGGATGTTGAGTTGTCCGAAGAGGACGCGGTGGAGTTTTTTGGCGACGAAGACCAGGCGATCCCCCTCGATGACGCGCAAGAGGAGGAATCGGATGAGGACCATGAGGATGGCGACGGACTCTTCGATTCCGATTCGGAGGAGGATGGCGAGGAGGTGGAATACCCCGAAGACGTGGAGGACGGCGACTTAGGCGATTCGGAGGAGGGGCTCTTCGGAGACGACAGTGGGGACGAGGCTGCCGGGAGTCAAAAAAAGAAGGGATCGAAAAAGAAAAAAGGCGGAAAAAGTGCGAAGGGTCAGGGACCCGCCGACGACGGCAATGGAGCGGCAGTCGATACGGATGAAGATTCGGCGGAGGTGGCAGAGGAAGATGAGGAGGCTGGGGTTCTTTTCAATCAGGATATCTACTCTGGTCATGGCAAGCAGGGGGGGGCGGCGGATGAAGAAAAGACGACCGGTGTTTCCCAGAGCGAAGACATCGACATAGAGGGTGAAATAGCGGGTACGACTGAAGAGGCCGCGGCCTCCTTCAGATGGAACCATCCCCGGATCGGAAATCGCTTGAACAAACTCTCCGCCTTCGTTCACAAACAGCTGATCCGGTGCCGAAAAACGAACCAAGTAGAGATCCAAGTCACCATCCCCATCGACATCGAAGAGGCCGGCACCACTGCCGTTGCTGGAAACATCTCCCAGATCCTCTGTCTCAAGTGGATCCGGAAGGTCGATCACTTCCAGCGGGTAGTCGTCGCCGTACTCGATCGCCTCTCCGTCCATCGCACCGAGCCCGAAGCGAATGTGATAGGTTCCTTCTCTATTGCTCAGCCATTCTGGGAGATTGACCTTAGCTGATTCACCAGCAGCCAACGGTCCCAACCGCGCGGTTGCCGAATGCAGGACTTCATCCCCCAATACAACGACATAATGCACCATGAACGATTCTGAGGTTTTGTTTCCCCCGTTGGAAACGGTCACTTGAGGGTGTATCGGCCCCAGGGCGGCCGTGGACCCGGGATGGACGACCTCCTCGAGATGCAGCAATGCCGTCTCTTCGTCGCCCAGGAATTGAACGGCGTCAACGAGAATTCTGTTGCGGTCCTTGACAGCCAGCTTCAGCAAGTCCAACCCGACAAGCACGGCCCGGTGGTTGCCCGAGTCGTATCGCCCCGCCAGCACGGCACCCTCCGCGTTCCACAGGACCGCTTCCCCGCCCGAGCGGAATTCCAAGGGCCGGAAGCGAGCATACAGATTCTCCACGACGGTCCCCTCCGCGGAAAGAATCTTGGTAACCGGGCGCGACGCGCGGGCCATCTGGTTCACACCGAAGATCTCATTGGCGAATCCAGCAACGTCTTTCGTTCGGTGCAGCCCCTCCGACGCCAACAGCAGACGTCCACCCTCTGCGGCATACTGGCGAAAGGATTCCATATCCTCCACTTCAAGTTTCTTTCCGAGCCAAACCACCATTTTACCCCCTACCAGAAATCGCGGCAGCAAATCCCGGTGTAGTCCTTCGTTCTCGGGCACGAGGTAGTGGACGTTCGCCTTTAACCCCAGAGGCTCGAGCATGGCCGCGAATTCCGCCGCCAGCGCTTCCCGCGTCCTTTGCTGGTAACTGCCGCCGATGAAAAGCAAGATGTCCCTCCATTCGGAGAATCCGGTGGCTGCCACTCCCAGGTTTGCGGGGAGAATTCGTGCGGATCCTTCTTTTTGGAGCGCACGGGCGAACAGGCGATACCGTCCCGGTTCCGGAGCGCGAAATGTTGCCGAGAACCTTCCGTTGCCGTTGTTGGTCATCGGTAACTCCGAGATCTTGGACATGTTGTTCTCAGCAAATCCAAGCAACCGAACCGCATCGACCTCACCATGTGTGGACACCCGTACGGACACCTCGTTTTCCGGACCGGCGAACACCAGACCTTCGGCGCGCTCGAACCCCGGGGCCTCGAAGGCCTCGGTACCGGGGGCGGAATTCCCCAGAAAAGCCATGGCACCCTCCAGCAGCTTGCCAACGGCGCCTTGGTCTACGGACAGCAGGTCTAAGGGCCAATACACCACCCGCGATCGAGGCAGCGTCACCCTGACTCCGGCCACCGATCCATCTTCGCCGAGAAGCGACGGAAGCGCCCGTGTCCCCGCCAACCTCCCCGGGGCGTGGCTCGCCTCGAAGGTGAATGCGGTTTCACCGACCAGTTCGCTGCGGCGAATGGTTTTGCGGCCCGCTCCGGAACCCGCCAAACACAGCTGAAGCACCTCGCGTTCGAGGGCGTCGCGGTGTTGCGATGGCTCTCCGAGTGACCGGGTGCTCAAAAGCAGGTTGCCGCTGATTCGGACAAACTCTGAGAGAGCCGCTTGGGATTGCCTGTCCAGATTTCGGTCCAACCAGATCGCCGTCTTACCCGCTTCGGCGAGCCTCTTAAGCACGGCCGGAACGAATGCCGGATGCAGCGTGGATCGGTCCAGCAAAGTGGCATTGATGCCGAGTCGCGGAAGTTCCGCCCCCACTATTTTCTCAGACTTGGCGCCGAATCCGTTGTGAAATACAACCCCGTCGGCCGCGGAATCGATGCGCAACGCAATAAGCGATGATTGTCCCGTGGTCATAGAACCGTTCCGCGACCTCATGCGCAATGTTAGGTGCAACTGCTCCCCGGGGTCGATGCCCAGATTCGCTTCGAAGGCACGGGTTGGGGACGCCAATCCGCTTCCTCGCATGGTCTGCACCGCGAGCAGCTGTCCATCCACAAGGGATCTGCTCACAAGCTCCACTGCGTCAATGTTTTCAGGAACGCGGGCGATAACTCGAGCCTCCCGTGTGGATTCGATCACGGCATAACCTCCTGACCGAACAGCCATTGGCATCTGCAACTCGTCCTGGCCGATCGCCAGCAGGTAGTTCAAGTTCGAGCGGATCAGCTCGCTCATGACATCGGCGGAAAGCTCGCGCACTTCGAAAGGCATATACGAGGTTTTTGAAATCCCGTTCGAGACGCGGAGTCCGGCTGCATCGCCCGTCGAATTCATCAAGGCCGGTTCGGCAGGTGACTGCAGTTCAAGGGGGAAATGGGTGACCGTGAAATCCAGCTCGGGATTCAGGGCATACAGATTCTTGACGAGCGATCGAGTGTTGGGGCTGCTCTGCACAACGGCTCTGAACAGCTCCTGAAACTGCTCGGTGTTACCGAGTGAACGATGCACCTGGGAAGATGCTACAAGGAGGTTGCCTCCGCCGCGGGCGAAATCTCCGACCGCCTCCAGAACACCCGGATTCATTTCTCCACCGATCCAGGCGACCAGTTTCCCCGGTCCCGAGAAATGGGGCAACACGGCTCGGCACACAGAACCTGAACCAGGCACCTCGGCTTCCACGCGGGATCTCAACCCCAACGGTCGCAGCTCCTGATCGATCGTGGCAGAGATCTGGCGCCGCTCTGCTGCGGAGTACCCCGCGTCGATAAACAGGAGTATATCGGCAGGGATCTCATTCGGTTGAGCCCAGAGGAAAAGCTCCTCCGGACTGAAGTACACGCGGCCCTCCCGGTCGTGTATCCGGAACGCCAGGACGTACGGCCCGGCCTGCTCTGGATTGAAAGAAGCTTCGAATTGCTTCCGGCCGTCGGCAGCAGTGGCCGCCGCCATGGCAAACTCGTCCATGGGCTCGAAGCCCGGAAGGGAAAGTGCCACCAGATCTACGCGGGTCACCTCATACCCGGTCAGTATTCGTACCGGAGCTGGCTCCAGCACCGATGTACGAACCGAGTTCTGCAGGAGTTGCCGACCCGGAACACGGAGCTCGACAGCTGACGGCTGAAGGTCTCCTGTCACTGCCACTCGCAGGTCGTCGTCAAACATTCTCACCCAGACCTCCCGGCCGGTTGGGTGAAATCGACGGTACTCCACCACTACCCGGAACCTGGCCTCGACACCCATTTTCGTGGTCGGCTGCAAGCCGAGAACGGGAAGTTTAAGGGACGCCTTTCCTCCCGGATACAGACCGAACACGGGTGTCTGGTATACGGACTCTGTGCCAACGGCCACATCGGGTTCCCACGGGCGCTCAATATTCGGATCCCAGGACACCCGGGCTCTGACGCCCTCGTAAGAATCCAACGTCCAGTTGTTGATGTTCAGCTCGAGGACGAACGATTCCCCAGGGTTCAACTCACCATTCCCGTTGCCTGCCATTTTGCCGGAGGCCAGATCGCGAATCTCGTACACCCGCTCTATCTGCAGTGCGGCCTGGCCAACTGGGCTCTCATCGAAGAAGAATCCAAGCTCCGTGTCTCTGAGTTCATAGCTGCCCTCGGGCACCTCGATCCGGCTGGATTCGGTTGGACTCAGATGAATGCCGTACCACGTTTCACCGGGACGCATGGCTTCGAAAATTACCTCGCGATCTGACTTGCCGGCGTTGATTATGAAATTCCCGCGGATATCCAACTCGGTGCGCTGGGAATCGCGACCACTGGCACGGCCGTCGGAACCTGACAGGCGGACGATGGTGTCTTTGTGAATGTGCAGGGTTCCCTGCGGCGCAATCTCCAAATCTCCGTCCACCAGCACCTCCCCAGCCCAACGGACCTCCTCGTCGATGCGTCCAGACCATCGTGGTTGCCGAACCTGGAGAATGAGGTCGCCATCGGTTTTCCTGATCCTCAGCTTGAGGCCGATGGAAGCCTGTGGAATCAACCCGGCCGGATTGGTAGAAGGATTGGTATCGAAATTGAGCTCTGTATAACGCAGGCCATCGAACGGGTCGGTGGCGTCCCCCCAATTGCCATGGTGGGCTCTCGCGTACTCCGGATCGTGTGCCCAGAAATCCAGATTGTCGCCGCCGAACTGAGCATCTTCAGCCCGCCCGGTGGGATATCCTGCATCAGAGAAGAGACCGTCGGCACAGACTAGGTCGACAACCTTGGCGTTCTCATCGCCGTTGTCGGTTGCTTCTGCACGCACGTGCCAGATCAACGCCCCGTCGCCCGGCATATTGCGATCGTAGTAGGTGCCACGGTGCCGTCGCTCCAACAAGAGATAATCTTCGATGACCCAGAACCTACCGCCGTCCGCTACGCGCAACGGGATCTTGTAGATCGAACCCCCGTCGCGGAAGCTCTCCATAGCCAACGCGGCGGCATCGGTGCCGATCTTTACCAGGCGATCGTTGTCACGCCCTATCCAACCGAGTTACTCCAAGCTCCAGGCGGAAAACGGATTCGGGCCATCGGTCCAATTCCAGCCGTGCGCCCCCCAACCCATGATGCCCCAACGGCCTATGCCGGCACTGTCTTCATCCGGATCGCCGTAGCTGACGTCGTAGAGATCGGGAAGCCCCAGGCGATGCCCGAACTCGTGCGCCATGGAACCGACGGTCTGCGCGAAGCTACCTTCCTTCTGGATCGATCCGAAATTGACCGAGTTGCTGACGATGATGGTGCCGCCGTTTGCCGCGGCATCGTCCGTGTGGTAGAGGTCCGATCCCAAATTGGCTATGCCGGTGGCACCACCGCGCAGAAATCCCCTGGGGGTGCTCAGGAGATTGATAAAGACATGGTCGACGTAGCCGTCGTCATCACCGGAGTTGGGCACGCCATCCGCCCCGTCGTTGTCGAAGGTCGCCAGGTCGACATCGCGATCGACCTGGCGCAAGATCTCGGCGATAAAACGACCATACTGCCCGGTTCCACTGGACCTCACGTAGTTTGCCGAAGCCTGCTCGGACGCATACCGCCGCGGGAGAACCGTGCCCGTCAGCTGCATCGCCCCCGACGACATGGTGTCGTAGAAATGGCTGAGGCTTCCCTCGCGCCTCGGGTCGAACATCTGAGCCGCGTATTCAGGCGGCGCATCCTCTTGCTCATCCCGAAACCGCGCGAATACGACCATGGCGTGGACCCGAGCTGGCGACGGGACGGGACCGGCTATCTTGGCGTTGACGCCCGGAAGTGGTTTGGGCGGGTTGAAGCCGGAGCAAAGGAACTCCTGACCGCACAGCTCCTGCGGCGAGAACACAAAGAGTGGCAGCAGCAACAGGGCGAGCAGCAATGCCGCTGGACGCCTGGACCTGTTGGAAAATTGCGGATCGGCGCGCGGCGTACTGTATTTGATCGACGTGTTGGTCACAGTCTCAACCTATGTGCAGCGGGACGGGCGCCAGAGGATGTTCGCATCCCGTGAGGTCTTGTGGAGAGAGGGCAACAGGGGGGAGCTTCGAAGCCTACCAATCGCAAGGGCTGTGCCAGCGACCTCTGTCCTCCAGCATGGCATCCTCAACCTTATTATTAACAGTCATTTACAAATATACGACTGAGAAAACTACCACTTGATATTATGTAATATTTCAAGGTTTTCAGTCGACGATGTGGTGTATCTTGTAGGATCGACCCCCATATGGGGACGGTTGTTCAACAGCTGGAATTTGGATGAAGGAAAATTATTCCGACTCAACCGGAAGGTTACTGCAAGAGACCGGGATTCTCAGAGCATGAGACACCGAACGGCGCGCCGTAATCGCCGCTCGATGAGAAATTATTTCTCTTGGATGATTTGGATCGAGGATGGATGCGGAAGCCGAAGCTACCCCCCGCCAATGCGCTAAACTATGAAAAAACAGATCCCTGGCTTAGGTGCCGCTTTTGACTGCCAACGCGGATCTTGATATAATAGGCTGAGCGCTGCACATCGAGTCAAAGGACATTCTGCATGATCCGTTTCAAAAGGGAGGTAATCGAACAGCTATTGGAAGAACGCAAACCTTCGATCAACCTGACCACCTACCAGCATATCAAAAAAACCCTCGAACACGGTGCAGACGGTCTCGATCCATATACCTTGTCCAACATGTGCCGCGATTTGAAATGCCTGCCCACCGATATCGTCGAATACGTCTGAGAGCCCGCTAGCCCAGCACCAGCCGATCACCCTCCTTACTCAATTATTTTGTACGCCGCTTCTACTCGGGCCTGGATCTTCATTTCGCCCGGTTCTATGGGCACTGCCTGCGCCTGATCAGCTTCCGCCCTCGCATACACGGGGCCGGCGGCGAAACTCGACTCGTTAATGGTAAGCAGCTTGCCGAGGGTGACTCCCGCGGCCGCAGCAAGATCGCTTGCGCGGCGGCGTGCGTCTTCGACGGCAAGCATGCGCGCCTGTTGTTCTACGGTGGATGGGTCAAGAAGACCGAAGAGCAGGCCAAAGGAGCGGTTCGCCCCGGCGTCCAGGGCGACCTGCAAGAGAAAGCCCGTGCGATTGATCTCCGTGACTGTTACCGTCACTGTGTTGTTCGCCCAGTAACCGGCAATCTGCGCCTGCCCCTGGCGTTCGTAGTCGCGCTGAGGAAAAACGCTGAACGAGGAGGTGCGCAGATCGCGGTCAGCGATGCCTTCCCCCTTCAGGGCGCTCAGCACTGAATCGGTGAGTCGATTGTTTTCGGCAACTGCTTGCTCCACCGAAGCGGCGAAGGTTTGGACGCCAAGCTGCACCTCGGCCATATCCGGTGTCGCCTCTACGGTGGCAGTGCCGACCACATGAATCTGTTCGCGCGTGTCGGATGAGGAAACGATCGTATCCCCGCTTTCGCAGCCCCATCCCAAAAGAGCCACTACCGGAATTAGCGCGATGTAGGTTTTCATTTCGTCCTCCTGCATTAAGCGTTGGGTTTCTTTTTTACTTCATTGCAAGGCCTGTGCCAACCCACGCACCTGTCCCCGTTTCTGTCTACGAGCCGTGTCCTACGGCTGCAGACGCCAGTTTACGCCTCAGATATCCCGAGTGACCGTCAGATTTCTGAGCCTTGCCGGCTCATGACGCTTCCCCTATGATAGGGTTCCCGAATAACCGGAATCATGTTTCTCTTCCTGTTTCTCACCCTCATAGGCCTGGTGTATGGATATGTGGGGTGGCGCCTGATCTCCCCCCTGGAGCTGGATTCCGCCCTTCGTCTATCTGCCGGTTTAGCAGTTCTCTGTTTTGGCCTGTTGCCACCCATCAGCTTCCTGTTCCGCCGGACCCTTCAAGGCAAACGATGGCATGACCAGTTCTGCTGGTTTACGTATGTGTCGATGGGGTTTTTCATTCTCACTTTTCTACTGCTTCTGAGTCGAGACCTTGTCTGGTTGGCATGGGATGCTGCGATTCTGGTCGTGAGGCTGACAAGCGAGAGCCAAGAGGCAACGGCGGAGATTGACGTGTTGCAGGCAAGTAGCTCCAATCCGGGCGTCCTGGTGGTTGCTATTTTGATGTTCGCGCACGGATTTTATCAGGCGCGAAGAAGACCACGCATTGCGGAGATGGACATACCACTGCCGAATTTGCCCGAAGCGCTGGTGGGCTTCCGGATCGCCCAAATCTCAGACATCCATGTAGGCCCTACCATAAAGGCGAACTTTGTACAGAAAATCGTTGAAACCGTGCAGTCGACCGAACCCGACCTGATCGCTTTCACCGGTGACCTGGCAGACGGTTCGGTTGCGCGGTTGGCTTCCCACGTCCAACCCCTGGCCGGATTGCGGGCAACTCATGGATCGTATTTCGTAACGGGGAATCACGAGTACTACAGCGGGGTCGATGACTGGCTGACCGTGATCCAAGATCTCGGATTTCGCACCTTGATCAATGAACACGTACTTATCGAGCGGGGGAATGGCCGGATATTGCTGGTCGGGGTCACCGATGACGGTGCCGGGGAAATGGCGCCGGGGCATGTCTCGGATCCGGCAGGGGCGGTGTCGGGAGCCCCGGATGCCCATCTTCGAATCCTGCTTGCTCACCAGCCAAAGACTGCCGTCGGCGCAGATGGGCTCGGTATCGATTTACAACTCTCGGGGCACACCCATGGAGGACAATTCATCCCGTGGCAGCTGTTGGTGAAACTGCAACAACCGTATTTGGCAGGGATCTACCGGCGCGGCTTGTGCTGGATCTACGTAAATCGCGGAGCAGGTTATTGGGGACCGCCGTTGCGCGTGGGAGCACCCGCCGAAATCGCGCTGTTACGCCTTACGAGAGCCGGCGATGAATAGCCTTGGACGCCACATTCTCGTAGATCTTTACGACTGCGACGCCGCGCTGCTGGATGACTTGAAGTTCATCGAGGAAAGCATGAAACAAGCTGCGGTTAAGGCGGGCGCGACGGTGGTTGAGGCCTCCTTTCACCCCTTCAAGCCGTGCGGTGTATCGGGGATCGTGGCCATCCAGGAGAGCCACCTCGCGGTCCATACCTGGCCGGAGCACGGCTTCGCGGCGGTTGACCTCTTTACCTGCGGCAGCGAAATCGACCCGTGGCCTGCCTACGAATTCCTGAAGGAGATGTTCGGTTCGGCCCACGGAACGGCGATGGAAATCCACCGCGGCATCCCCGACCGACTCGCCGACCCAAAGAACGGTCGCGGATCAGATATTGATGTCTAACCCGACGGCGTAGACGTTTTTGCGATAGGAGTCATCGTCGGACCGACTTCCGTTGCGCGAGCGTTTGTACTGCAGAGAGAGTCCGTAGCGAGCGGTCAGCCGGCCGAGCAATCTGACGGAAATGACCGATTGTTCGTATTCATCATCTGCGGTAAAAAAATTGGAATCGGTTCCTCTCGCGCTTCGTCGTAACGACGCATCTGGGTGGTGAAGAAAATCTGGCCATCGAAACCGCGGCCCAAGCTGCGGGCAACCAGGAAATTGAGCCGGTGGGAATTATACCCATACCCGGCGCTGTTGGAGTGGTTGTCGACGAAAGCGTATCGCGCCCGCAGCAGCCCTGCGCGATAGAGTTGCAGTCCCACCTTTAGCTCGGTCGTGCGATCCTGCTGGTCCACGGGGGTTGCCAGCAACACACCCGATTCATCTCTGGCTATAGCCCGACGGCTGTAATCGAGCCACCTTCGGTTGATCCCGACGTTGGCCCGCAGCTTGCGGGTGGGCCCGTAGCGCGTCTCCCACCCCACCTCGTGCAACGAAACATCGGAGAGTGTCGCGTCGCGGGCATCATCGCCCCCACGCCGGTAGTGCGCGCTGGTCGATATTCCGGGTGCAATCGTTGCGTTGAGACCAGCGCGAATACCCGCCCGCAGATACGCTTCCTCGCTGGAAACCCGCTGTACGCTCTTGGATTTGAGTTGCGTGCCGAAGAAGAGGATCGCCCGGGGATGGACCTGATGCGACCCGTCGAGATAGAGCTGATTGGCCATTACATCCCCGTTGTCCCCAGTCGCATCCTCGGCTCGCCAGTACCGCTTCATGCCCCATTGATGCCTGACCAGCAGCACCGTATTCGACCGCTCCAGCAGAGTTTCCGACGCCGAAACGTAGAGCCGATTCAACCAACCGGCGCGGCCAGTTCCCACGGCTTCGAACGGATTGTCGTCATACTCCAGTCCGACCGTCGCGCGCAAGCCGAAGCTGGATGCGGGCTGGCTCCAGCACAGAAGCCCGACAGCCACAGGAAGAAGTAGAAGCCTTGGCATTATTCTGCCCCCGTCAAAAGCTGGTCTAGGTAGGCACGAAACGTCCTCGCCCGATCCCGCGCCAGCGCTTCCAGCTGCCTCAGCTCCTGTTGCCGGGTTTTGAGTTTGCGAATTTCCAGCTGTAAGTCGTCCGCTGAAATATCTACCGACGGAATTCTGCGATCGCCGAACGCCACTTCCCGGCGCGTCACCACCGCCGCGGATTCAACCGACCCGCTGCGATCGCTGGAAGCATCCAGCGACACCTCGGCACCCTCCGTGGCGGCGAGGCCGTCAACCGCTAGAAGTACCCTTCCCTCTGGCAGATCTTCGTCGAACAGATTCATCTGATTCGTGAAGGCTTGTACCCGTGCTTGGAGACGAAACTCCTCTTGCAGTCGACGCAAACGTCGAGCAACGGCCTGCGCCTCGCTGTGGAGCCGCTCGGCCATGTCTTCCATGAGACCTGCCTTCTGCCTGATTTCGTCGGGCCCGTCGTCGGACGTGACATCGAGCTGCTCGCCATAACGGAGGGAAGCTTCCACATCGTCGCCAAGCGTTTCACGGGCTTCCTGATAGATGATCAGTTGCTGCAGCAGGCCGCGATCGGGGGTTTCGGAGAGTTGCCGAATAAGAATTCCGATCTCCCAATCGTACGCGGTACGGAGCTGCTGTCTGACCTGCCGCTGCCTTGAATGCAACCCCTCCAACCGTTGGCCCAGAGCCATAAGGCCCTGCTCGAGCACCAGCGACGACCGCAACGCGTCACCCAACAGATCGGAACTCGATCCGGTGGCTTTCAGACCGTCGATGCGAGCGGACAGACTGTCGGCCCGTAGCCGCAGCTCGGCGCGTTCTCGCTCTAAAGCTCCTTGGAGAACGCGCATATTTTCGGCGTCGATCTTCAGAGCGCCAATCTCCACCTGGTCGCCCCCTGCGGGGCCAAGCGACCAGGCGACGATTACCAACCCAAGAACAGCCGTTCGATATTTCTTCATGGTCCCAGTCCGTACTTCTCCAATTTGTAATACAGAGCGCTCGTCTTGATGCCCAACAGTTCGGCGGCGCGGGTTTTGACCTGGTTCGCTTCCTGCATCGCCCGTTCGATCAGCTTCCGCTCCATGTCATCCAGGGTCTTGTTGAGCGGGATTGCAGCGTCTGGCAAGGCGTCCCCACTATGATCAGACGCATCGAACGCCAGCGGCAACCCGTGCAGCCCGATCTCGCAATCGTCGGAGAGCACGATCGTGCGCTCGATGACGTTCTCCAGCTCCCTCACGTTCCCCGGCCACATATAGTGGATCAGGCCGTTCATGGCCTCGTCTGTCAGACGCTTGAGGGGCACGTTCATTTCCCCACATTTCTTGCTCATGAAGTGTTGCACAAGCGCCGGGATATCCTCCTTGCGTTCGCGTAAGGGAGGCAGAACGAAGGGAATGACTTCCAGCCGATAGAAGAGATCCTCTCTGAAGGACCCCTCCTCAACCATCTTCCTCAACTCGCGATTGGTTGCCGCAACGATGCGCACATCGGCGTTCAGCGTTCGTTCGCCGCCGACGCGCTCGAACTGCTTTTCCTGCAGAACGCGCAGCAGTTTCACCTGAGTTTCCAGCGGCACGTCACCTATTTCGTCCAGGAAGACGGTGCCCTGCTCCGCGAGCTCGAACTTGCCTTTTTTCTGGCGCACGGCGCCGGTGAACGAACCCTTTTCGTGGCCAAACAGCTCGCTCTCCACCAATTCTCGGGGCAGGGCTCCGCAATTCACCTTGACGAATGGTCCCGACTGACGTTGGCTCTGGTAATGCAGCGCCCGGGCTACCAGCTCTTTACCTGTTCCACTCTCACCGCTGATCAGCACCGAGGAATCGGTACTCGCGACCTTTTTCACGGTCGCCAGGATCTGCGCCATCTGGTCGGAGGCCCCAACAATCTCGCCGAAATTGTAGCGACCGCTGATCTCTTCTCTCAGGTACCTGTTCTCTTCTCCCAGACGCTCGCGGTCTCGACGTGCCTCCCTATAATCCAGGACCTTCTCGATCTTGAGCGGTAGCGCTTCTCGCAGATTCGTTTTCTCGATGAAATCGGCAGCCCCTTTCTTCATCGCCTCGACAGCGATCTCGATGGTTCCGAAGCCGGTGAGAATCATCGCCTCGGTGTCAGGCGCCTGGGCTTTCAAGGCTTCCAGAACCTGCAGCCCATCCATGTCGTCCATGCGATAGTCGATGATTGCCAGATCGAACACCTGATCCTGCAGACGGATGAGTGCCTCGGCCCCGGTGGCCGCGCCGATCGCCTCGTGACCCATCCGTTTGGCTACCTCTGATACCGCGCTGCGCATCGATTCGTTGTCGTCGATTACCAGTATGCGACTCATCTATCTGCCTAACCTTGTTCGCTCCGAGCCGCGAGGCAGATAGACTCGGCATATCGTACCACGCCCTTCCTCGCTGTCGACCTCGATACGGCCCTGATTCTCCTCCAACGTCTTGCGGACAATAGCCAGTCCGAGTCCCGAACCCTTCTCTTTGGTCGTGAAAAATGGCTCGAACAGCCGCTCCTGCACAGCGCGGGTGATACCGGGACCGGTATCGAAGACCTCCACCATGGCATGGCCGTTCTCCTCGTGAGCCTGGACCCGGAGATCGCCGCCCCCTTTCATCGCCTGCACCGCATTCTGCATCAGATTGAAGAAGGCGCGTTTGATCTGTTCCGGGTCTACGAGAGCGTCCAGGTTCGCGTCCACATCCTGATGGTACTGGACGCCAGCCTGCTCCATCTCCGGTGCCAAAAGAAAAGCTGCGTCGTCGACGAGCCGCCCGATAAGGGTTCGCTCCAAGGCCGGAGGCGCGGGGCGGGCAAACTCCAGAAACTCGGAGATTACGTGATCGAGATTGCGAACCTCACCGATAACCTTTTGAATGTGGATCTTACGCGGTTCATCGTCGGGCAGGTCGTCCGCGATGAGCCCGGTGTACAACTCTATGCTTCCGAGCGGATTGCGGATCTCGTGCGCAACTCCCGCCAGCATCTGCCGCAGCTGCGCATCGCGTGCCAGCAGTTTCTTGCGCATTTCTTCCATCGTTTCGCCAAGATACCCTATTTCGTCGTGGGCGGACGAATCCACTTCCTGCTCGAGCCGACCCTGACCGATCTCACGCGCCGCAGCTACAAGCCTCTGAATGGGTCGCGTTATCGTGCGCGCCAGGATCAATCCCACCACCACAGTCAGCAGCGCGCCCACGCCGGCGAAGACGTACACCGAGCGTTTGAAGACCCGAATAGTATCGACGTAGGCGGCTCCGATATCGACGCCCACCGCGGCGACAATCCTGTCTCCGGACCACACGGGCGCATAACCTGTCATATATGTGATTTCATCCTCACCCTCGAACAACACCGAGTGGGCTGGTTGACCGTTCCAAACCTGCTCCAGTTCGAGCTGATCGCGGATCCGAAGGTGCGGATACTCGCGACCGATGGGCACATCCCCTTCGGTGTCGAGCAAACTTCGCCGCGAGCGATCGAAGGCATAGATGCGCCTGGCGCCAACCATGTCCTTTCCGCGCTCCAACTGGGCGTTGAGCAACCGGTAGACGCGAAAATTCTCGTTTCCAGGCTGCAGACGTCGCAACACGTCGCCATCGACGCTGGTGGTGACCAAACGAGCTGCGGCCACCAGCTGCTGGCTCATCTGTTGTTCCAGGCTGCGTTCGATCAACTGGAAAAGAACCCAACCCGAGCTGCCCACCACGACCATGACCAATAGTACAAAGCTCAGAACGAGCTTGGTACCGATGCGACCCCGGGAGGGTCTGTTGTTGGTCGGTTCGACCGGCATAGCCTGCACTTTCTGCCTTGAGAATCGGACGTATATCCTTTATTTACACAAAACTACCCGTATTTGGCACAGTCGACAAGCAAGAGCTGCAACCGGAGATAATTCTGGCGTTCCTGTGTCAGCCGTTTTGGATAGCGAGCTGCGTGCCAGTCGTGGCCGCCCAACAAAAATGCCCCACGCAGAGAGAGGTTTAGACGAGCCACCCGGATAGTCGGAAGGAATGCGCCGTCTGTCTTGGTCACGGGTATCGGACAACTGAGAGTCGAACTCGGAATTCTGAGAATTCGTCAAGATTCTAAACGGCGGATCGCGGGCGGTTACCAGACTCATGGTTTTCCGACCCGCGGTTGCGCCACGTGATCTCGGCGGGAAGGCCAGCTTCCTGGCAGTCTGCTCCGGAAGGTGCGCGGGTTCTCGACATAGACACGCGACCCGACCGCTCGGGCCGCTTGCTGCAGCTGCCGTCGCCTCCGCGAAATTCTCCTGCGCAAGGCTTTTATTGTCGATGGTCCCTGCCCCCTTGGATATGCCTCTGTCAGCGTCTCGTCGAGCAGTACAAGATCGTGGTCGTCGCCCAGAAGCTCGCCCAAATGGTCCAGTTCCTCGGCCATGACCCCAAGTGCAGCCGGGTCTCGCTCCCCCAGCAGCTGGGCATGATGCCAGAGATATTTCACCGATTTGCGCCAGCTGTGCAGACCGTCATCGCTGGGATTTCGATAGACCAGGCGGTACTCTCTCCGCCCCTTGGCGTATGTCCGCTGTAATCCCGCACTAACGCCCACCCAATCCAGCTCCGGGAAGGACCAAGCCCCAACCCGCTGCCGCGCGCGTTCCAACTCTCGCACTATGGTTTGCACAGCACGGCTATCAGTCGCGATCCTCGAATAGGCATTCTTGTGCCGTTGCGCGAGCCAAAGGCGCACCGCAGAGAAACCGCTCCGGGGAATGTCGGCGCCGCAGTACTCGATCAGCTTGTCCAGGGTCTGCACGCGGACCGCGGCATCGCGAAGACCGGATATCAGACCCGCGGCATCGCGGAAAGTGGCGTTTTCGCGCATATAGTTGTTGCCTCCCAGGTCCGCACGAACCAAGCGTACCAATCCGCGCAGCCGCTTCATACTTTTGCGAGCCTCGTGGATATGCCTGTCCCGCTTGTCATCGGTGCAGTTGAGGTGGTTGATCGCCATACGCAGCTGCTCGAGAGCCACCCTCTTTGCGGCTGCCTGAAGATCTTCACCTGGCTCGAACTTGAATGCCACTGACGTTAGCTGTTTTCCCTCATAATGATTGGCGTTCGCGCCACCGCATGTCCAATCGAACACGGCACAAACATGGGAAGCTACCCGCACCAATCCAGACCTGCAAGCTGCGCTCGACTATCCTGTCTCCCAACCACTCCTCTTGAAAGAGGGTGATGCTCTAGCGCGTGGGGCCGTTTATCGACCTTGGATTTGTGCCTATGTTTCTACGCCGCATGCGTCGCATGGTCACTCAGAAGTTGCCGCCAGCGGTGCGCTTGAAGGAACCCCAATGTTCGAGGCCAGTGAACGTTTGAAACAGCAACTCGTAGCCGCCTTGCCGTCGTCGATCCGCTGTTCAAGGAAGCCAGGTCGGGCGAGGTATTGGAGAGCAATCGATGACTATTAAGGCGGCGGTCATAGGGGCCGGAGAAATGGGCAGGAGCCATATGGGATCGCTCAACGAGGTTCCGGAGATCGAGCTTACGGCCGTAGTGGACCCCTATGAAAAGGCTGCGGTCGCGGCGGCAGAGGAATTTCAGATTCCCCAGACCTATGCCCAGGTATCCGAAATGCTGGAACGCGAGCGGCCCGACTACGTCGTGGTGGTTTCCCCCCCGTTGTATCACGCTGAGCAGACCATAGCCGCGTACGCGGCCGGTGCCCACGTACTGTGCGAGAAACCTCTCTGCATGAGCGTAGCAGAAGCGGAATCGATGCGAGACGCGGCAAGAAGGTCGGGCAAGCTGTTCACCATGGGACTGCAGCTGCGACAGATGCATACCTACGAAGCGGTGCGGCAGTTCCTGGCGTTAGGGAAACTAGGAGACGTCTACCATTCCCGGGTGTGGGCGGGCCACATCATGGAATATCCTCCTGGCCGATTCTTTCACCTTCGGGAATACTCCCTCGGCGGGGTTTTCGCTGGCACCGTCGTGCATTTCCTGGATCTAGCCACATGGATCCTGGGAACACCGGAGCCGGTTAGCGTCTCCGCCTCCACCTTTCGCCGCATCGACAAGATGCCCGACCCTCTGATTCATTTCGACGGCGAAGCCGCCGACGCGGACGTTGAAGACTTTGTTCACGCCCATGTGCGGTTCGCCGATGGCAGCTCCATGTCCTTGGAGGGGAGCTGGCTTTTCCACCCCTGCTCCGATCCCGCGGGGGTGGAGATCAACGGGATCGAGGGGGTCATTCGCGTCAAGGAAGACGGATGTATTGTGGAGGTGGAGGACCGGGAAAAGGTGCGACCGTTGATCCTGGAACATGAGCCTGAACACGAGGATCGTCAGGTGGAGCAGCACCGCATGTTTGTGGAAGCGATGAAAGGCAACATGGATCCGGCGGTCAGCTTCGACGAGGCGATTGCAGTGCAGAAGATCGTCAACGGGGTTTACGAATCGGCGACCACAGGAGCCGAGGTGCGGGTCTGAATCGCGGCAACGACGGTCGCTAGCTGCGACGCAACACGTGACCGGGCCGGTTCCCGGTCAACTCCCCGTTTTCAACCGCCAACTCCCCGTTCACAATTACATGGGCCATGCCGCTCGCAGTTTGGTTCGGTTCGAAGGTGGTGCCCCGCTCGCTGAACTGGGTTGGATCGAAGACCGCCACGTCGGCGAAGCTGCCTTCTTTCAAAACCCCGCGTTCCGCGAGCCCCAATCGATCGGCCGGTAGCGAGGTCAATCGCCGCACGGCCTCCTCCTGACTGAGAATCCCCTTCTCGTGCACGAAATAACGAAAGAACCACGACGCCCAGGTATATGCCCCGTGGAAGGAAGAGCCCGCCAGCGGTCCGTCTGGAGCCAATGCGGTGGCATCCGAACCGATCATACATCTTGGATGCTCGAACACGAGGCGTACATCCTCTTCCTTGTAGGTAAAAGCGACGATCATGGTACTGTGTAGATCCTCAACCTCGGCGCGCAGAATGTCGTAGATCGTATCGAGCGGCTCACTGCCGCGTCCATCGCTGATTTCAGCAATGTTTTTGGTTGCCAGATCGGGATCGAATTTGCTGTGAAAGATGACGATGCGACTCCAATCACCCCGAGCCAGCGCGGCGATGATGTTCGGGCTCGCTTTCAGCTCCCGGCGCGTGCTGGCGTCTCCCAGGCGGCGCCTGATCTCTGCATTCGTACCTTCCAGCGCCCACGGGGGCAAAACGGCGCTGAGGTTGGTGGTGCCGAAGAGTCGGGTGTGCATATCGAAATCCACGTCCAACCCGGATCTGCGTGCCTTATCCACCTGCAGGAGTGCCTGTTCGATCGCCCAGCGGCCGTCATCCGCGAGACGCGAAACCACCGAGATGTGGGAGATCTGCAGCGGAATGGACGCGGTTCGTGCCGTGCGAATAGCCTCGTCGATCGTCTCTGCCGGCTCACCATCGATATTTCGGGTATGGGTAGCGTAGAATCCGCCGGCTTCGCGTGTGAGTTTGCAGAGCTCGGCGATCTCCTCCTCGGGGCAATCCCTCTCGGGCCCATACTCGAGCCCGGTGGAGTAGCCGAATGCGCCTTCCTCCAAACCTTGCGCCAGCATCCGCTTCATCTCTTCGAGCTCCGTTGCGGTAGAAGGCCGATCCACCAGTCCGGCGGCGGCGAGACGCAGATTTCCGTTGGCAACGAGGCTCAACACATTCACCGCAGGTTTGCCTGTCTCCAAGCGCTCCAGATACCCCGCCATCGTGGTCCAGTCGAGCTCGTGCTCTTGTTTGCACCCGTAGATGTTCGAGCGCACCAGCTCCGCGTCGTTGATCGGCGCACAGCCGTGACCGCAGTTTCCGACCACCTCCAGTGTCACCCCCTGGGTTATGGAACTCACGGCTCGCGGATCGAGGATCAGCGTTAAATCAGAATGGCTGTGGATATCGATGAAACCCGGTGTGACCAGGAGGCCACCCGCTTCCAGACGCGTGGATGTTTCAACCTCATCCAGCTGACCGATGGCAAGGACCTTCCCGTCCTTCACTGCCACATCAGCTACAGTGGCATCGGCACCGGTGCCGTCGACAACCGTGCCGCCGGAAATGAGAAGGTCACACTCCATTATTTTGACTGGATCAAGAGAAGCGCTAGTAGGCGACCCACTGGCATCACCGGTCCGCTCGCAGGGTGTTGGTAGCTTCTTGGTCCACGGCACCCGTATCGTCCAGCACCACGCCGTACTCCTCCCGAGCCGCCGCCGACGACACCTTGTCGTTCTTCACGTCGCGAGCGACCGCCTCCGGTACCCGTTCGACCGGGTCTCCCCATCCACCACCACCGGCCTGTCGGTGATACAGCCGCTCGCCCGCCTTTATGGTGCTGGAGAGCATGATTGGCAGCACCTCCTCCTCCTCGTCGCCAGTGAGCACTGTGTTGGAGCCTCCACCCGGCAGTCCGCCGTACAATCCGTATGGGAGGTGATCCCGCCGGTCCGTGCGCAGAGCCAAGTGAGACTCTCCCTCGAGCAACTCCCACTCCCGCTCGACGGCGAGGCCGCCGCGATATTTTCCCGCACCGCCGGAATTGTCCACAAGCCCGTACCGATGGATGCGCACCGGATACTCCACCTCGGCCTGCTCGATCGGAATGTTGCTGGCCACGTTCACCGGATTGCACAAACCGTCGTTGCCGTCGCGGTCGGGACGGGCACCCCAGGTCCCGGTGACGAGCTCGTAATAGACATAAGGTGAACGGTCTTCCCGTTGGCCCCCGATCACCATGAGGCTGTTCCCGCCTTCGCCGGCAGCGGGCACGCGATCGGGCAACAGCCCGGCCATGGCGCCAAACACCAGGTCAACAATGCGGAAACCGGTAACTCCCCGCATGGAGGAGGCGCCGGGCATCACTACGTCCACCACCGTGCCGGGTTGGGTGATGATATTCAACGGTTTGAACATGCCCGCCGTATTGGGCATCTCTTCTCTAGTGGCGCAACGTACACACATGGCGACGCCGCCTTCAGTGAAGGAACGGGTGGCGTTGAGCGCACCGCGAACCTGTCCGTCGGTACCGGTGAAGTCCGCGGTAAAGGTATCGCCCTCGATGGTTACCTTCACTTCCAGCTTTACCCGGGGCCCCTGGACGCCATCGCTGTCCATGTAGTCGACGAAGCTATTGCTCCCATCCGGCCATGAGGCGATCTCCGAACGCATCAGCCGTTCGGTGTAAGCGATGAGATCGTCGGTGCAGGCGGCGAAGGTTTCAGGATCGTAGCGCTCTATCAGCTGCGTGACCGAGCGCTCGCCGATATTTGCTGCCGACATCTGGGCGCGAAGGTCTCCGATAGTCTTCTCCGGCACCCTGACATTGGCACGCAACAAACCGAAGATCGCTTCGTCCTCTTCGCCGCGGTGGCACAGTTTCAGCCAGGGAATGCGCAACCCCTCCTGGAAGATCTCGGTGTTGTCGCAGGCGGAGCTGCCGGGCAATCGACCACCCAGATCGAGGTGGTGGGCCGTAGTCACCGAGAAGGCGATCCGTTTCCCTTCCCAAAAAATAGGTTTGGTGACGTAAATGTCGGGGATGTGCATACCACCCCCGAACGGATCGTTCATGATGAAGGTGTCGCCCGGCTCCATCTCGTCGCCGTATTTCTCGAGCAGGGTTTCCATGGCATGAGGAACTGATCCGAGATGGAACGGAATGGTCACGCCCTGGGCGATCATCTCTCCCGCCCCATTGCAGAGCGACGTGGAATAGTCCAAACAGTCGCGCACGATCATAGAATAGGCGGTGCGATACAAACCCAGGGACATCTCGTCAGCCGCCGACGACAGGGCGTTCTGAACAATCTCTCTGGTGATCGGATCTACGTCAGACATTCGGCAACTCCATGACAATGTTTCCGAACTCGTCCTGGTGAGCGCTGACCTCGGGAGGAATCACGATGGTAGAGTCGTATTCGTCCACCAAGAGAGGGCCCATGAGCTCAGATGCAAGATCGCGTCGGGCAACAACCGGTGTCTCCCTCACGCAGCCGGCGAAACAGGCTTCTCGCTTAGCCGCCGCGATGCCTAGATATTCAGCCGGTTCCATGGTACCTTCCCTTTCCGGCACCCCTGCCCGGCCAATGAGGCGGACGGCCACCACCTCGATCGGGTTGTCCGGGTCGGACCGGTGTCCGTAGAGCTGCTCGTGTTCTTCGGTGAAGGCCTGTTTTAAGGTCGAGATAGAGCGCTCATCGATCTGGTCCGGCACCAAGTCCAAGCGAATTTCCGAAGTTTGCCCCTTGAAACGCATATCGCATTCGCAATCGAGCTCGACATCTTCGGCAGAGAAACCCTCCCCACCAAACTGGCGCAACATCTGGGCACGCATCTCGTTCACCACCTTGCCCACCGAATCGGGATTCAGGCCGGCCCCGGAGAGCAAGCAACTGCGTACATCGTGATGTTCGATCCCCGAAAACAGCAATCCAAGAGCGCTGAACAACCCTGGAAGCGGAGGTATGATCACCCGCGAGATCCCCAGCTCGGCGGCGAGACCCGCCACATGAATCGGCCCGGAGCCGCCGAAACCCATGAGAATGAAACGGCGCGGATCGCGCCCGCGTTCCGTAGAAACTGCACGTAGCGCTCGCATGGTCCGGGCATTGCCGATCCGGTGGATTCCTTCCGCCGCCTGGATGAGGTCCATTCCCAGCGGCTGGGCGATCTTGTCCACAATCGCGCGTTCTGCCGCTTCGCGGTCGATGCTGACCTCGCCATCCGCGAGGTCGCCGGGGCGTATGTAGCCAAGAACCACATTCGCGTCAGTGAGCGTGGGTTCTGTACCGCCGAGTTGGTAACAGACAGGGCCGGGAATCGCCCCAGCGCTGCGGGGGCCAACCCTGAGACCTCCCGCACTGTCCAGATACGCGATGCTTCCCCCACCGGCCCCAACCTCGGCGATATCGATACTGGGAGCTCGAATCAGCTCACCGCCCCCCCCAACCAGGCGATTCACCACCGACAGGGAAGATCCGACCTCGTACTCGGGGCTGTAGTCGATGCGACCATTCTCGATCATGGACGCCTTTGCGGTGGTGCCGCCCATGTCGAGGGTAATCACGTTGTCCACACCCATGCGTCGGGCGGTGAAGCCCGCAGCCAGCACACCGGCAGCCGGTCCCGATTCGAGCATGAAGACGGGGCGCAACGCCGCGTCGTCGTCCGGCGTCAATCCGCCGGCCGATTGCATGATGTGGAGCGGGGCGTCGATCTCCTGCACGCTCAGCCCGGCACGCAGATTAACCAGGTATCCGCGCATGATCGGCCGCACGTACGCGTTCACTACGGTCGTAGCGGTACGTTCGTACTCCTTGCGTTCGGGCAGCACCTCATGGGAGAGGGAGATCGGCATCTTGGGGAAGCGCGCGCGCAGGATTTCCCCCACGGCGATCTCGTGTTGGGGGAAGGCATAGGCGTGCAAGAAACAGACGGCGATCGATTCCACGGCCTCTGCTTTCATCTGCAAGACGATTTCCTCCAGATCCGCTTCCTGCAGCGGGATAAGCACCTCGCCATCCGCGGCGATGCGTTCGGTCACTTCGAAGCGCAGATAACGCTCCACCAGGATATCGGGTTTGTCGAAAAAGAGATCGTAGATCTGCGGCGCCCTGATGCGCCGCAGTTCCAGGACGTCTCGAAATCCTCGAGTTGTGATCAGAGCTGTCTTCGCTCCCCGGTGTTCTAAGACGGCGTTGGTCGCGACGGTCGTTCCGTGGGCTACCTGGCTCACGGCATCGCCGGAGGCGACCGCCTTGCGCAACAATAACTGGGAAGCGTCGAGCACAGCGCGCTCGAAGTCAGGGGGCGTGGAGGGCACCTTCTGGGTCCAGATCTTGCCGCTGGAATCCATGAGCAGCACATCGGTGAAGGTGCCCCCTACATCAGCGCCGATGCGAAAATTTCTATCCGTCACACTCACATCTCGAATGGTTGTTACGGAGCGAGGTCCCGAGCCCATCTGGCAGCGAGAATCGTATTATGCAGCAACATAGTGATCGTCATCGGTCCGACACCGCCGGGCACCGGCGTGATAGCCGCCGCCTTGCCCCGCACCTCCTCGTACGCCACATCCCCCACGAGCCGCCAACCGCGCTCGCGATCCGGGGCATCCACCTTGTTGACACCGACGTCGATCACCACCACCCCCTCCTTCACCATGTCCGCGGTGATGGTGTCGGGTCGGCCGGCGGCGACGATGAGAACGTCGGCCTGGCGCGTGAAGCTGGACAGATTGAGCGTTCCGGTATGGCACAGGGTAACCGTGGCATTGGCGCCTGGTTTCTTTTGCAGAAGGATGTTTGCCACCGGCCGTCCCACCAGGGTGCTGCGACCCACCACCACCACATGTTTTCCCTCCACCGGGACGTCCGCGCGGACCAACATCTGTTGAATGCCGAACGGTGTGCACGGCAGAAACCCCCGCTCTTCGCGCATGAGCCGCCCCAGATTCACCGGGTGGAGACCGTCCACATCCTTGTCGGGTTGGAGGGCGTTTAGAACCTGCTGCTCATTCTGCGCCGGCAATGGCAACTGCACCAGAATTCCGTGAATATCGGCGTCCGCATTAAGCTCCCCAACTGCTTGCAGCACCGTTTCGGTGGAGACGTCCGCATCCAGTCGACGCTCTACGGAGTTGAGCCCAACGTCAGCGCACGCCTGGCGCTTGCTTTCCACGTAGGAGATGGAGGCAGGGTCGCCCCCTACCAGCACAACCGCCAACCCCGGGACGAGACCGTGTTGCTCTCGCAGAGCTTCCACCTCCAGCCTCATCTCTTCCCGCATCTCGGCGGAAATCTTCTTACCACTCAGTCGCCTGGCACTCATTGAGCTTGCGCGCTAGCGCGCGGGTTTCGGTTCAATCCGCTCCTTCCCCATCACGCGCCGGAGTGCCTCGGGCACGACGACATCCCCTTCGGGCTGCTGGTAGTTGTCCATGATGGCGATGAGCATGCGCCCCATGGCGCACCCGGTATCGTTGACGGTATGGCAGAACTTGGGACCGCCTTTCTCTCCTTTGAAGCGGATGTTGAGTCTGCGAGCCTGGTAGTCGGTGGTATTGGTATCCGTCATCACCTCCATGTATTCACGGGAGCCGGAGAGCCATACATCCATGTCCAGCTGCCGGTGGCTGGCCAGATAGCCGGCGTCCCCAGCACATTTCTCCACCACGCGGTATGGCAGTCGCAAAGTCTGCAGCAACCACTCGTTGATCTCGCTGAACTCCTCGTAGATGGCATCCGACTGATCGGGTGTGCAGACGGCATTCATTTCGATCTTGTCGAACTGGTGGACCCTCTTGATGCCTTTAACATCCTTGCCCCATGAGCCTGCTTCGGAACGAAAGCAGGAGGTGGCAGCAAACACCTTGGCCGGCAGCTGCTCCTCGGGCAGCGTGCGATCCATAAAATAGCTGAAGTTTGTCGGTTCCGAAGATCCCACCAGAAAGAGTTGCACGTCTTCTTCCACATTGTGGCTTTTGATCTCATAGACCTGATCGCGTCCCTCTGGAAAGTGGGAGGTTCCGTAGAGCGAGCGTTCCCGCACCAGGAGAGGCGGCACAACCATGTCGTATCCTCGGCGCAGGAGTTCATCCGCAAGCAGCTGCGTCAGCCCGTACTGCAAGCGAGCGATGTCGCCGATCAAGTAGGCGAATCTGGAACCCGAGACCTTCGCTCCCTGGAGTGTGTCGACGCCCCCGAGCGCTGCACCCAGTTCGGCATGGTGCAAAGGTGTGAAATCGCCGACGGCGGCGTGGCAGGGGCGAATCGGCATGGAAGCCGCGCTTGTTTCCCCGGTGCCCAGCAGCGATCCGTCCAGATAACCGCTTCCCGGAATCCAGGCTTTTTTCTCGAGATTTTCGGCGTCGGATGTTCCCGCCGGCATGTCGGGGTGGGGCCAGTTGGGAAACCAGTCGAGAATCTCCTGCCATTGGGAAGTAAGATCGTTCATCTCCTGTTCCAGCTGCTTCCCCTGTTCACGCAGTCGTTGGCCCTGCGCCCGTGCCTTCTCCGGATCGGATTTGCCAAGACGTGCCAGCTGTTTCTTCTCGCCATTCAAGGTATCGATCTCCAACTGCAGGCGTCGCTTCCTCTCGTCCAGCTCCAACCAACGATCCAGATCCGCCAGACGGGGATCGACGTTGCGGAGGCGGATGGCCTGGCGCAAGCCGTCCAGATTGGCCCGAATCTCTCTGACGTCAATCATGATGTTCCTTCTTCATTCGCCATCATAGCCTTCTTAAAAACGAAGTTTGGCAATACAATGGCAACGCGGATAGCCGTCGGGAACACCCGCAAATCGTTGCCTGCCCGAAGATTGCAGAGATCAACTCGAGCCTTGAGTCATACTCTTTCAGTCGAGAAACTTCGGACTTCGTGCGAATTTTTCTAAAGTTTCCGGGGCAGCGGTCGATCTCTGTTAGTGGACTTAGCGTCCAATCTTCTTGGGGCTCCCTGTCGAGTACCGCTAGGCACTCGGCAGGGAATTTTTTTGTGTCTTCCTCTGCGACGCTCAAGAAATCTTGCGTTTCTTCAGTTCCTCCTCATACTCACCAAGGATTTTCTCGTACGCCTCTTCACCCATAAATCCGGTGACGCGGAAATCGAGGGTATTCTGGAAGCGCCCCGCCGGTATGTACATGCGGCTGTGCAGACCGGCTGACCGGTCCCACAACCCGCTGCTGTCGGCGGCCACGTACTCGGCTTTCTCCCGGCGCCCATCCGTCTGGCGCACGAAAATGGATATGAGATGTGGCGAGTGCCGATCGTCGCCGTGATAGAGGCTCCCAGCGTCATAACCGTTCACGTCGAGCAGCTTTGCTTTCAACTCTTTCTTGCGGTCCGGCACCAACACCGAGATCGATCCGCCGAGCCTCACGTAGGATCTGCGGGGTGCGACCACATCAATCTGCGAGTTGCACAACACCACCATGTATTTGATGAACGGACCCTGGTCCGCATATCTGACGAGATCGGTCACGACGGTGGAGTGCGACTTGGCGTGAACGTCCTGGGTCTGGGTTATGTAGTACTCGGCGAGAGCAACCGGCAGAATCTTGCGTAAGTCGGCTGCGGACAGCAGCTCCGCCTTGAAATCTCCGCGCCTCAGCTTGAGCGCGGATTCCGCTTCTTCCTCTGTGCTGAAAAACTCCCGCCTCAGGGTTATGCGCTCGGGATCATCCGGATATTCCGTTATCTTCACGACCCCGAATCTCGTGGCCAACCGCGACAGATCCGAGTGCATCAGGACGATTTTGATGAGCGCCGGCGCGTAGGTGCTTACTTCAGGGAGCTCTGAGACGATCTTGGCGCCTTTGATTTCGTGCCCTTCGTCAAGAAAATACGGTTCGTTCCATAACCCGCAGTCGTGCATGAATCCGGCGAGGAAAATCTCCACTAGCTCAAGCCTGAAGAGTTGCATCAGCTTGTCCGCCCGTTCTTGTGAGGACCAGGGCTCCTCCGGAGATTCCTCCCCGAGCAGTTCGACCATTTCGGCGTCGGAGATATTCCTGAAATAAGTCCTCAGTCGCTCGTCATCTTCGCCAGGTTTCAGTGCCATCTGCGCCACCATTTCGGTAGCGAATGCCGCCACGTTGAGGGCATGCCTCACTGTCTGTTTGTCGAGCTGAAACTTGAGGATCAGATCGAGAACCAGGGTATTTCCTTCCAGATACTCATCGATCGCCTTGCGTACCGAGGCGTGAAAATCCCGCAGGTTCTCCTCCAGCTCTTTCAAACGCGCCGACGATTCGTCCGTCCGCAGATCAGCCGCCGTAAACTCGAGTTTCCCGATGCTGCTGTAGACCTTTTCGGCTTTCGTCGCCACCAAACGCGCCCGCGCTGTTACCTCGGAAGCGGCCGCCTCAGCCCGCTGCCGGCGATCTCCCTGCGGCACAGGTTCCTCTGCCTCGGCCCCCTCAGGCGGCCGGCTCTCGACGGCTGAGCCGCGGTAAAAGACCACATCCAGCGTCGCCGGAGCGTTTTCGGGATCCGGATTGCGACGGTCCAACCACTCCAGATGTTTGGGCGTCAGCTCGGTCTTTGCGGTGATATAAGCTGCACCACCGGGACCTACGATGTCGTCTGCTGCGCAGACGCGATAGTCACTTTCGTTGTTGTGTAATTCCGCCAGCAGCCAACGCAGACGCTCCGTGCTCATGTTTACGGAATGTTTCATATCCAAAGTGTAGTCCGACAACCGCCTCGGCCGGCGTGATGGAAATCACGGGGGCTTCAGGGTGGAACGACGCAGACTCTGACAACCCGCCGGACGGTCGACCGCCTCGAATCCAACCCGCGAGTGGCTCTTCGTTTCATGAAGCTAGATCCGGGAGCAGCACCCGGCCGTACTCATTAAGATCAACATCCGGGCCGAATGCTGCCATTTGACGCCGAAAACGGGCATGGCACTGTTGCGTGTCCGCGGCCATTGACGGCGAAATATCGGTGTCGGCTTTCCCCCGGTCCAGCTAGCTCCGGCGGCGGTTCCAACCGCGAAATTCGCCGTTATGGAGGTCCCAAGTTTGTCCTTGACTTTCGTGTCGGGAGGGTTATAAATTAGTGAAATTATTGCCTTTGCGAACTGTTTGAAGATCTAAAAGAGAGCTGAAAACAGCAGTTATGCGATACACCGTTGGTTTGTTCCTCAGCCTGTTTGGAATCTGGTTGTTGTGGTCGGGGATTTACAACTCCCTGCTCATCTCGCTCGGCGGCATCTCCTGCATTTTCGTCGCGTTCGTGGCCGTCCGTCTCGAGGTCAACGACAACGAGGGCTCAGTGATCGGGCTGGCTTTCGGCATGATCGCCTATCTGCCCTGGCTCATGTGGGCGATCGCCAAAGCCAACGTGGATGTTACGGCGCGCATATTGAGCCCCCGGTTGCGAATCAACCCGAAACTAGTGGAAATCGAATCCGGTCAGAAAACTGTCCTTGGGCAGGTCATCTACGCCAATTCGATTACCCTGACACCGGGCACC
The DNA here is from genome assembly GCA_965217095.1 of Candidatus Latescibacterota bacterium. Classification (GTDB taxonomy): domain Bacteria; phylum Latescibacterota; class UBA2968; order UBA8231; family UBA8231; genus CAYNZV01. The sequence continues at coordinate 844,631 of OZ244235.1, read as the reverse complement.
GTATCGGTCGATGTTGGAGAAGGGCGCATCCTCGTGCACGCGTTAACGAGCGAAAGCGCCGAAGATCTGCAGACCGGCGAAATGGACCGCAAGGTAACCGGGCTGGAGGGATCGCGCTGATGTTCTTCGCCGCGATGGCCGCCATCCTGGTGACCATGATCCTCGCCATGGTACGCGCCGTCAAAGGTCCGACGGTCTACGATCGGATCCTGGCGGTGAATATGGCGGGCACGAAGACGGTACTGCTCATCGCCGTCCTCGGATTCGCCACCGGTCGCCCCGATTTCCTCGATCTGGCTCTGATCTACGTGTTTCTGAACTTCATCGGCGTGTTTGCGATTTTGAAGTTTGTCGAGTACGACAACCTGGCAACAACGGGAGAGGCCGTGGAAAAGGCCCAGGCGGAACAATGGAAGTGACCGACGTTGTCAGCTGGGTGCTGCTCCTCGCCGGGTCGTTTTTCTGCATTGTCGGCGGCGTAGGTCTCATTCGGCTGCCCGATTTTTTCGCCCGCATTCACGGTGCGGGCATCACCGATACTCTCGGAGCCGGCCTCGTTCTGGCTGGCCTGATGGTTCAAGCCGGATTGACGTTGGTGACGGTCAAGCTGGTAATGGTTGTAGGCATCCTGCTGATCACCAGTCCGACAGCTACCCACGCCGTCGCTCGGGCTGCCCGCCTGGCCGGCCTGGAACCGGTTACCACCGAGGAGAACAGCGACGCGTGATCGAGCTACTCAACGGTCTGTTGCTAGTCTTCATTGCGGTGATTGCCGTCAGTATCGTCCGCGTGCACAATCTTTTCGCTGTCATCGTAATTGCGGGATTGTTCAGCTTGCTGTCGGCAGGCATGTTCCTCCTTCTGGATGCGGTGGACGTGGCGTTCACTGAAGCGGCCGTCGGCGCGGGTATTACCACAGTATTGGGCATAGGGACGCTGATCCTGACCAAAAGCACCGAGAAGGTGCCTGCCCGTCGGCCGTGGTGGCCGTTGGTCGTGGTATGTTTGACCGGCGCAGCCCTTATCTACGGCACCGCCGACATGCCCCACTTCGGAGATCCTGCGGCACCGATACATCATCACGTCGCACCACGGTACATCAATGACTCCCCCACCGAAATCGGAGTGCCGAATATGGTGACCTCGGTGCTTGCCAGTTACCGAGGATTCGACACCCTCGGCGAGATCACGGTCGTCCTTACCGCCGCGGTTGGGGTTCTCCTGCTGCTGGGTCAGGTCTGGCCCCGGCGTTCGGAGGAGGAGGATGAAGCATGAGATTCCAGCTTGTTCTCCGGGTCGTTACGAAGCTGTTCATTCCGTTCATTCTTCTGTTCGCTCTCTACGTACAATTCCATGGCGATTTCGGTCCGGGCGGCGGTTTCCAGGCTGGCGTCATATTCGCCGCAGGGTTCGTTCTACATACGCTCGTATTCGGCCTCGACGATACCCAGAAGTTCGCCAAACCTCCCCTGGTTCACGCCTTGATCGCTGTCGGTGTACTGCTTTATGCAGGCACCGGAGTAGCGGGCATCTTGATGGGAGGAAACTTCCTCGAGTACGGCGTTTTGCAACACGACCCGGTCCACGGACAGCATATCGGAATCCTGGTGATCGAGCTCGGCGTGGGTATCACCGTTGCCGCTGTCATGATCGCCATCTTCTTTGCTTTCGCGGAACGGCGTTACACCGAATGAGTCTTCCCGTCCATTTCAATTATTGGGCCGTCGTTTTTCTAATGATGACCGGGTTCTACGTGGTGATATCCCGTGGCAATCTGGTCAAGAAGATCATCGGATTGAACATCTTTCAGACTTCCGTATTCCTGCTCTACATATCCATGGGCAAGATAAAAGGCGGCACCGCCCCGATCGTGGCCGAAGGGGTCGAGATCTACTCCAACCCGTTACCGCATGTTCTGATCCTCACCGCCATCGTCGTCGGCATTGCGACCACCTCTCTCGGGTTCGCCCTGGTGGTCCGCATTCACCGTGCCTACGGAACCATCGAAGAGGACGAGATCCAGGATCAGGACCGCGAATCATGATCGAAACACACCTGCCCGTCCTGCAGATCGTCGTTCCGCTGGTGGCTGCTCCAATCTGCCTGCTGTTGCGCCAGCGACATTTGGTGTGGGCGTTCTCCGTTCTCGTGAGCGCCTGCACGATGTTGATCGCAGCACAGCTACTGGCAGAGGTCCTGGAACACGGTGCGCTGTCGTATGCCGTGGGCGGCTGGAGCCCGCCCTGGGGCATCGAACTCCGCATCGATGTGGTGAACGCTTTCGTCCTGCTGCTGGTGGGACTCATCGCCACGATCGTGCTTCTATACGCCCCGGCCAGTGTTGGCGCCGAGATCGCCAAGCGCCACCAGACGCTGTTCTACACGGCCTACTTGCTTTGCCTCACCGGGCTGCTCGGGATCGCGGCTACCGGTGACGCATTCAATCTCTTCGTTTTTCTGGAGATCTCGTCTCTGTCATCCTACGCCCTGATCAGCATGGGAAAGGATCGTCGCGCCCTCACCGCAGCCTACCAGTACCTGGTGATGGGCACCATCGGCGCCACCTTCATCCTGATCGGTGTGGGTTTGATGTATATGATGACCGGCACCCTGAACATGGCAGACCTCGCAACCAGACTGCAACTGGCACCGGCAAGCGGAAGCCGAACCGTGCTGGTCGCCTTTGCGTTCTTCAGTGTCGGTGTATTCCTGAAGTTGGCATTGTTCCCACTCCACTTGTGGTTGCCAAACGCCTATGCGTATGCGCCATCGGTGGTCAGCGCGTTTATCGCCGCCACTGCAACGAAGGTTTCGATCTACGTTTTCCTGCGTTTCGCGTTCACCATTTTCGGCGTCGATTTTTCCTTTGCGACTATGCGGGTCGACCAGGTGCTGATGCCCCTGGCTGTAGTGGGAATCTTTGTCGCTTCGACGGTGGCGATCTTCCAGACCAACATCAAACGCATGCTCGCCTATTCCAGCGTCGCCCAGGTAGGGTACATGATGCTGGGCATCAGTCTGTTGTCGCTCAACGGCCTCACAGCAGGCATCGTGCATCTATTCAACCACGCCTTGATGAAGGGCGGGTTGTTCCTCGCCATGGGGTGTATCGCGCTCCGCATTGGCTCGGTAGAGCTCAAGGATCTCCAGGGACTCGGAAAAAGAATGCCGGTGACCATGACCGCGTTCGTTCTTGGTGGCCTGAGTCTGATCGGCGTTCCGTTGACCGTGGGGTTCATCAGCAAGTGGTACCTCATCCAGGCAGCCCTGGAGAAGGGTTGGTGGCCGCTGGCGTTTCTGCTGCTGTTGAGCTCTTTGCTGGCGGCGGTCTACGTATGGCGAGTCGTCGAAGTAGCCTACTTCCAGCCGGTTCCTGAGGGCAAGGACACTGTGACCGAAGCGCCTTTTACCATGCAGATTCCGATGTGGCTGCTCATCGGCGCCACGCTTGTGTTGGGTATCTTCACATCACAAACGGCTGGCGTCGCAAAGCATGCCGCACGCTGGCTGCTGGGGAACGGAGCATGAGCGCCTCCACCGCCATCATCACCGCCATCCTGTTGCCCCTGGCCGGCTCGCCGGTCATCGCTCTGCTCGGGCGCCGACCCAACCTTCGGGAGCTGGCCACGCTGGTGACCGGCGTGGCCACCTTCGTAATGGTGGTCTCTCTGGTGCCGCAGGTGCTCGCCGGGTTTCGCCCGGGCGTCGAATTGATCCAGGTCCTTCCTGGCCTTGCCATCGGATTCAAGATCGAACCTCTGGGCATGTTGTTTGGCCTGGTTGCCTCGGGACTCTGGATCATCACCTCGCTCTACTCCATCGGGTACATGCGGGGACATCACGAGGAACAGCAGACCCGCTTCTATTTCTTTTTTGCCGTAGCTATCACCGCCGCCTTGGGTGTGGCCTTCGCCGCGAACATGTTCACCCTATTCATCTTCTACGAGGTTCTCACCCTTTCAACCTATCCCCTGGTGACCCATCAGAGATCGGCAGAAGCCCGCAAGTCAGGGCGGATCTACTTGGGAATTCTGCTGGGCACGTCCGTCGGTTTCCTGCTGCTGGCACTGGTGTGGACCTGGCATATCGCGGGCACGGTGGACTTCGTTCCTGGAGGCATTCTCGAAGGCAAGGCGAGCGAAGGCATGGTAGTCGTGCTCCTAGCTCTGTATGCCTTCGGCACCGGCAAAGCGGCCCTGATGCCGTTCCACCGATGGCTGCCCGCGGCGATGGTGGCACCTACCCCGGTAAGTGCCCTGCTGCACGCCGTAGCCGTCGTCAAGGCTGGGGTATTTACGGTGATGAAGGTGATCGTCTACATCTTCGGCATCGATTTTCTCAGCAGCACGGGCGCCAACATCTGGCTGATGTATGTCGCCGGAGCTACGCTGGTCATTGCTTCCCTGGTCGCATTTACCAAGGACAATCTGAAGGCGCGTCTGGCCTACTCCACCATCAGTCAGCTGGCCTACGTTGTACTGGGCGCCGCGCTGGCCACCGGTTGGAGCGTGATCGGCGGCAGCATGCACATCGCGATGCACGCGTTCGGCAAGATCACCCTGTTTTTCTGCGCCGGCGCCATAAACGTAGCTCTGCACAAGACCGAGATCAGTGATATGACCGGGATCGGCCGGGCTATGCCCATAACCATGTTCGCCTTTCTGATCGGGGCGTTGAGTATCATCGGGGTTCCGCCGCTGGGCGGCTCGTGGAGCAAGTGGTATCTGGCGCTGGGTGCGCTCGAGGCTGACCAGATTGTTTTTGTAGCGGTGCTTATGTTCAGCTCGCTCCTGAACATAGGCTACCTGATGCCGGTGGTGGCGCGGGCGTTCTTCTCGGCACCGGCGAACCCGGGTCCGAAAATGAAATTCAACGAGGCACCCTTCTTTTGCGTCATGCCGCTATGTTTCACCGCATTGGGATGTTTGGTACTCTTTTTCTATGCCGACGATCTTTACCGCATGCTTCTCCCCATCGTCGGCAGGTGAACTGAGATGGAAGAGGAAAATACTCAGGCTGGTGATCGGCAGGCCGGATGGCTGGAGCGACCGGGCAGCATCAAGAAGCTGTTCGTATCGCTGTTGGTAGTCAGTGGCCTCCTGATCCTTGCCGACCTGGTCTACCACAAGCACGCGCACTACGCAATCGAGGAGTGGTTCGGGTTCTATGCCATCTTCGGTTTCATCGCTTACTCGTTCATCGTCGGTGCAAGCTGGCTCTGGCGGCGAGTCGTAATGCGCAAGGAAGATTATTATGACGGTTAATCTGCCGCCCGGATCGGTAATGATCCTGGGCGCCTTGCTGGTGCCGCTGCTGCGAACGCGATTGCAAGCCGTATACCTCCTTCTGTTGCCCGTAGCAAGCCTCGCGCACCTCTACCACATGTCGCCGGGCATCTACGGGCAGATCGAGATCTTCGACTACACCCTCGCCGCCGTCCGCATCGACAAGCTCAGCCTCGTATTCGGCTACATCTTCCATATCGCAGCGATCTTGAGCGTGGTATATGCGCTGCACCTAAAAGACAACACCCAACATGTGGCGGGTTTGATCTATGCCGGCAGCGCCATCGGGGGCGCCTTCGCCGGCGACCTCATCACCCTGTTCGTCTACTGGGAGCTGACCGCGATCTCTTCGGTCTTTCTGATCTGGACCTCGCGCACCGAACGGGCGTACAAGGCCGGCATGCGCTACTTGGTCATTCAGGTCGCATCGGGTGTAATACTTCTGGTGGGCGTGTTGCTCCACGTTCACGAGACCGGATCGATCATCTTCGGGGAGCTGGGCATCGACAGCCTGGGCGGCAAGTTGATCCTTCTGGCCTTCGGCATCAAATGTGCCTTCCCCTTCTTGCACAACTGGCTCCAGGACGCCTATCCCGAGGCCACCGTAACAGGAACCGTCTTTCTGAGTGCTTTTACCACCAAGTTGGCGGTGTACACCCTCGCCCGCGGTTATCCGGGCACAGATATCCTCATTCCGATCGGGGTGGTGATGGCGGCATTCCCGGTGTTTTACGCCGTGATCGAGAACGACCTGCGCAGAGTGCTGGCGTACAGCCTGAACATTCAGCAGGGGTTCATGGTGGTCGGCATCGGAGTGGGCACCGCCATGGCGATTAACGGCGCCGTCTCCCACGCTTTCGCCTGCGTCCTCTACAAGGCCTTATTGTTCATGTCTATGGGTGCGGTCCTGCATCGTGTGGGAACCGTCAAGGCATCCGAGTTGGGCGGACTCTACAAGTCGATGCCCTTGACGACCTTCTTTTGTATCATCGGCGCCGCTTCCATATCCGCGTTTCCGCTTTTCAGCGCGTTCGTGACGAAATCCCTGACGCTGACCGCCACCGCCGATGGGGGCTACACGGCCGCCTGGTTCGTTCTTCTCTTCTCCTCCGCCGGCGTGCTACTCCACTCCGGTATAAAGATCCCCTTCTACGGCTTTTTCGGTCATGACTCGGGGCTGCGCTGCAAGGAGGCCCCGTGGAACATGCTCGTGGCCATGGGCATCACCGCCGCCCTTTGTGTCGGCATTGGGATATATCCCGCACCTCTTTACGCGATCCTGCCCCACGCCGTGGACTACGAGCCGTATACGACCAGCCACGTGGTCACCCAGCTGCAGCTTCTGGTCTTTGCGCTCTTGGCGTTTGCGGTGCTGGCATTGCGGCATCTTGAAACACCCCAACTACGCTGCGTCAACGTCGATACCGACTGGGTCTACCGCAAGCTGCTGCCGGCAACCGTTCGCGGATTCACGCACATCGGGGCTCCGCTGCGGGATGTCGGCCTGGGAAGCCTGAAGCTGTTCGCGTTCGGGTTGATGGCCATCGCGGAGATTCTGAACGGTCCGGGCGGAGTATTCGGCAAGGGTTGGAGAACCAGCAGCGGTGCTTTGCTTGTCGCCCTATTTCTCGGTCTGTTTCTCTGGTTCCAGTACTGAGAGCGGATTGGTTTCGAGATACCTTTCCAACAGATAAAACGCTACAACCACGAGACTGTGATTGATGGTGCCGTCTCGAATCAGTTCGGGTATCGAACGAAATTGCACCTCTTCGACCTCGATATCTTCTCCGTCGTCAAGCTGCTGCCCTCCCACCGGCACCGCACCCATCGCTAGAAAACTGGAACACCGGTTGTTTTGTATTGCCGGATTCGGGGCTACCGAACCGAGGGATACGAGAGTCTCTGCTGCGTAGCCCGTTTCCTCCAGCAACTCTCTGCGCGCTGCTTCCATGGGATTCGCTTCCCCCACCTCAACGGCTCCACCCGGTATCTCCAGTTTTGTCTCCTCCATGCCGTGACGAAACTGGCGAATGAGAACCACTTTCCCCTCCGGTGTCACGGGCACGACGTTGATCCAATCCGGCATCTCCAGAATGTGAACGTCGTGGACCGCCCCGGTACGCGGCGACCTCGAGCGATCCCGGCGCACTCGTAGAATATTGCAATCGACCACCTCCCGGCTGTCGATCTTTTCCCAGTTTTCAATCTTCGGCTTGGCCACTGTGAGTCCCTGTTTTAGGTGAGATCAATACAACTCCAACTGCATGGCTATGTCCTGCACGATCTCTTTGGGGGTCGGCGCAATATCGACGGTACAGGCGTCCCGCGGCTCTTCGAGGGCCTCGAACTGGCTGGTAAGCAATGAGGCCGGCATGTACTCGTGCACCCTCTCAGTCAACCGGCTGGAGATCAATCGAGCAGTGCCCCGCAGATAGACTAGACCGACCTCTGAACGCTCCCCAACAAGCAATGTGCGGTAGGACTGTTTCAACGCTGAACATCCTAAAATGGCGCCGGTATCGGAAGCCACCCACTCATCAATTTTCTCTGAGAGGCTGTGCAGCCACGGCCACCGATCTTCATCCGTAAGTGGCAAGCCGGCGCGCATCTTCTCGACGTTGGCGTCGTTGTGGAAATCGTCGCCGTCGAAGAAGGGACGTCCAAGTTGAGTTGCCAGGAGCTTGCCAACGGTAGTCTTGCCACTGCCGGTGACCCCCATCAAAACGACAACTCGAGGATTCTTCACGTCATCTCGCTTCCCGTCCAAGCACTCGCTGCAAGAACATCTCCATAAAAAGCTCTGCGTTCAGCTCTCTGGCACATTTCACCGGCCTCCCGGACCGACCACTACTGAAGTTTCGCCGGCGATCCAGGACCACCTGCCCACGGGTAAGGTTTCCTTCCGTCTCGATCTCTATCCAAGATTCCTCCAAATTGCAAAGCTGCGGATCGCACGCGAGTCCCACCACCAGTGGATCGTGCAAACACATGCCACGAACGCCGGTGGTTCTCTCGCCGTACTCGATGGCGGTGCGCGCAGCCGCCTCGCAGAATGTCGCAGTCGGATCTCCGCCCTGCGTAGCGTCGTGGATGGATTCCTCCATCAATACCGCTTTGCGGGTAACGTCCAGCGGTACCAACGTCAGATTCGCCTTCACTCGCAATACCTGCCGCGCCGCGTGGGGGTCGACAAAGAAATTGAATTCCGCGACGGGGCTGACATTCCCGGGTTCCAGCAGTGCGCCCCCCATGACCATTACGCTATGAGCGCGACTGAGTATTCCCGGATCACGGGCTTCGGCGAGGGCGAGATTGGTCAACGGCCCCAGAGCTATCACCACCACATCACCTGGGTGTGAAGAGATGCGGTCGATGATAAACCCCACCGCATCGCCGTGGGCCGTTGTCCTGGGCTCGGGAAGGACGGCAACGCCGAGGCCCGTCTCACCGTGAACGTATTCCGCGTGCACCGGCTTTCTTTTGAGCGGCCGGTCAGCCCCAGCGAACACCGGTACGTCCGAACACCGCATAAGCTCCAGGATCTGCAGCGCGTTGGTCGTCGCCTGTTCGACGGACACGTTGCCACACACCGTGGTTATACCCATGACCTCAAGCTCGGACGATCGCAAAGCCAGGATGATTGCGAGGGCGTCATCAACCCCCGGATCGACATCGAGTATTACCTGTTGCACGCCTTGAGATCAGCTCCCTTCGATGCGAGAGACCGTCGACTCCCTCGGCTTCACCAGGGTCTCCGGCACCAGCAGTCCCAGTATGGCAGCTGCCAGAACGCCAACACCTGCGATTACGAACGGGGTGGAGGTTATGCCCAGCAGGTCGCCAAGGCTTCCCACCACAAGCGAGCCACCGGCGTGTCCGCCGTCTCCGATGAAACGCCAGATCCCCAGAAACTCCCCACGGGCATTGGACGGCGCAAGATCCGCTCCCAGTGTCATCATAGTTCCCGCCCCGATGCCGTTTCCCAAGCCGATAACCAGCGCAGCAACCAGGAGCGATCCGAATCCGGTGCTCAGCGGGATCAAAGCCATGCCCGCCCCTTGAATCAGGAAACAGGGAACGGTGGCAAATTTCCGACCCCAGCGATCCATGAGCATGCCGGCCGGATAGAATAGACTCATGTCGAGGAGCGCGGCGAGACTCATGATCAGACCCACCGATTTCAGATCGAGCCCGATTACGTCCGCCGCATAAAGCGGAATGATGACCCCTCTCGCCGTACGGATCAGCTGCGCGAAAACCTGGCCGGTTCCTGCGGTTGCCAGCGCCCTGGAATGGTCTTTGAGCAGGGAGCCTAATGCCGGGGAGGGGCGACTGCTGGCGGCGGTACCCGCCCGCGCAACCCAAAACGCGACCGCAACCAAAGCGACAGCACCGACGGCACCGAACAGCAGAAACGGCGCCCGCAACCCGAAGCTGGAGGCCACGACGCCTCCTATCGCCGGTCCAAAGAAACCTCCCATCCGGCCCATGCCACCCATGGTCGAATTCGCCCTTCCCAGTTGTCGCATCGGAACTACCTCGGCCAGGTAGGCGTGGCGCGAGGTCTGCCACAATGCTGCACCTACACCGGAAAGGAGATGAAACAGAAACACCTGCGGCAGATTGCCGGCAAACGCTAGAGCGGTCGTACCTAGCACCGCCAGTCCAAGCCCCAGCAGCATCACCGGTTTCTGCCCCAGTTTCCGCAGCAATATGCCCGCGGGGACATCCGACAGGAGGGTGCCAAGGGACTCGGCCGCCAAGACTACACCCACCAGGCTGTAGGAGGCATCGAAGGAGCGGACGTAGAGGGGTAGGACCGGCAGCAGAAGTCCGCGACAGAAGGCGAGGCACAGACCGGGCAGATAGACGGAAAAAATCAGATTTCTTTTAGTTACTTCAGCCAAGCTGCCCCGAATTTCCCCCGGCGGTCCAGAGTTGCTAACATAGCGAGGAGATCATCTACGCTCAAAGGAAGACCACCCTGATCCTGTCGTGACCGTAGCTCGATGAAGATAGCCGTACTGCTTTCCGGAGGAGTCGACAGTTCTGTTGCGTTGCAACTGCTCGCGCGCGAGGGACACGAACTGACCGCTTTCTACTTGAAGATCTGGCTTGAGGAGGAGCTTGCGTTCCTCGGTGATTGCCCCTGGGAGACCGACCTTCGATTCGCCCGATCGGTTTGCCAGCAGATCGGCGTACCGTTAGAGATCCTACCCCTGCAACAGGAATACCTGGACCGCGTGGTAAGACACGCACTGGACGAGCTGCGTCGCGGACGCACTCCGAGCCCCGACATCTTCTGCAATCAGCGGATCAAGTTCGGTGCCTTCGTCGACCTGCTCCCCCCCGAACTCACGACGGTGGCATCCGGCCATTACGCCTGCCTGGAAAGGGGCGGAGAGCGAGCGATTCTGCGGTGCGGTTCCGATCCGGTCAAAGACCAGACCTATTTTCTTTCCAGCTTGCGTCCGGACCAACTAGATAGGCTGCGTTTCCCCATCGGCCACCTCACCAAGGCGGAGGTGCGGGCGCTGGCAGCGGAGTACGAATTGTGCAACAAGGATCGTCCCGACAGTCAGGGTATCTGTTTTCTGGGCAAGATCAGCTATCGGGATTTCGTCACTTTTCACCTGGGCGAAAAACAAGGCAAGATCGTCGAGCTCGACAGCGGCAATATCTTGGGCGAGCACCGGGGGTACTGGTTTCACACCATCGGACAGCGGCACGGTCTCTCCCTGGGCGGAGGACCGTGGTATGTGGTGGGCAAAGCGGTGGACGAAAACGTGGTCTACGTCGCCCATGGTGACAACCTGGCCCCCCATGGACGCCGGGTGTTCGAGACCGGACCGTTCAACTGGATATCCAAGCGCCCTAACACCTCGCTGCTGCGGGTAAAGCTCCGACACGGGCCCGACTTTCATGACTGCACCGTTGAACACAACGAAAATTCAGGGATTCGAGTGGCCTTGCAGCACCCGGATATGGGCGTGGCACCGGGACAGCATGCGGTGGTCTACGAGGGCGACACCTGTCTCGGTGGCGGAGTGATTTCCCGTTGAGGGCCTTTCCTCATTCACGCTGTTTCCGTGCAATCTCCAGGGTTCGTCGCGCGTCGGTAAGCTTCGGATCGATCTTCAAAGCCCGCTCGTACTGATGAATCGCGTCATCTAGGCGACCGGCGATGTGCAACGCTACGCCGAGGTTGTGCCGCGCGCGCATAGTTCGAATCCAGCTCCACCGCCATCTCGAAATGGTGAATGGAGGCTTCTGAACGCCTGCTTGCCCCAAACGCCACACCCAGATTGTTGTGGGCTTCGGAGAACGCCGGATCGATGCGCAGTGCGGCTTCATAGTGCTCGATGGCGGAAGCGATCTCGCCCGCGGATTTGAGCAGGTTGCCTAGATTGTTGTGCGCCTTCGCGTACTCCGGATCGAAACGGACCGCTTGGCGAAAGTGGTGGATCGCTCTCTCCTGTTGACCTTGCCCACCGAGAACCACACCCAGGTTGTTGTGGGCTTCCACAAACGTCGAATCTATGGCAATCGCCTCCAGGTAATGCTCCACCGCTGCCTGCAGGCGCCCCCGTCGTTTCAGCAGGTTTGCCAGGTTTTGATGCGCTTCGGCGTAGTCGGTTCTCAGCCCCAGCGCCCGTCGATAGGCAGCTTCTGCCGAGTCGGCCTGCCCGATCGCTTCCATCGCGACGGCCAGGTTGTTATGGGTTTCGGGCGCTCCAGGGCTCAGCCGCAGCGCTTGGCGGTAGTGCTCGATGGCTTCTTCCAATTGGCCGCCCGTCTTTAGAGCTAAACCCAGATTGTTGTGTGCTTTCGCGTATTCGGGATCGGCATTTAGCGCCTGACGATAGTGGTAGACCGCCTGCTCCAGATCTGCGGTCATTTCCATGACGTTTCCCAGATTGTAGTTCGCTTCGGCATAGTCCGGTTTGAGCCGGAGCGCGTGTCGATACCGTACGATTGCCTCCGCAAGTCGCCCCTCGGACCTCAGTAGCACCCCCAGGTTATTGTGGGACCTGGGATTCTCGGGCACCGCAGCAACGGATGAGCGCCACACCATGACTTCATCCTGGTGTTCCGCATTGCGCAGCACGGTTCGGTAGCTCAAGCCTGACACCACTCCCAGCACCGCCAACGCGCCAAGGATTTCATTTCGTCGCAACCGGGTGCCATGCTCGGGTTGACGATTCGACCCGAGCATGGCGAAACCCCGAAATATGATCCACACCACCAGGACGGAGACAGCGGCCAGAGAGAGATAGACCCGCCTCTCTGCGGCCACCTCGTTGGCGATCGGTACGAAACTGGAGGTTGGCGCCAGAATCAGAAAAAACCACAGACCGAGAAAGCCAAGGGAGGAACGTCTCCAGATCCCGAACAGGGTTGCTGCCAGCAGCAGCAGTAGCAGGGCGGCTTCGGGTCCCACGGTGGCGAGCGTCAGGCCGGTATCCGGAAAACCATAGTCCAGCACCAACGGGTCGGGCCATATCGCCAGCTTGAGATAGCGCGGCACCACCAAGCACTGGTTTAATCCGTAGATCCAGGGCGAAACCCGACCGCCGAAACCGATGGAGCTTCCGTGGGGATCCGACCATTGGAGAGCGAGGAAGATCAACCACGTCGCCGAGAGCCCGGCGTAGAGCTTGGGACAAGCCGCCAGAGCCGCCCGCAAGGACGGCGCAGCGAAATATCGATGCAAGGCTAGTACCAAGATCGGCGCCGTCACCATCACCTCCTTGCTGCCCATACCCGCGGCACAAGCACCGACCGACGCTAGGCTCCAGAAGTGGGAACCGGTGTGAAATCTGAGGATCGCGAAGTGGATCGTAAGCAGGTAGAACAGCCCAACCAGCAGCTCACTCCGTTGAACAATGTAGTTGATGTTCTGGCTGTGGAGAGGATGCACCATCCACACGAGAGCCGACCCCAGGGCTATCCATTCGGCTCGGACGCCAGCAGGCCGGAGTCGCTCTTTCCAGCGCAACAAGTGCCACACGGCCGAGAGCAACACGACAGACGAGAGCAGATGAACACCCAGATTGAAAAGGTGGTATCCGGCTACCGACAGTCCTCCGATAGCGTAGTTCAGGGCGAGGGAGAAGCTGACCAGGGGCCTGCTGTTTACCGGTGGATACTGCGCATTCTCACTGGGCGCCCACGTCGGGGGCCACAACCTCTTGATATCACCGTTGTCGACGATTGAACGCAGATCGTCGAAGATGAACGGGTTGTAGATGCTGTTGGCGTAGATGCCCAGGCCGACAACGATCAGCAGACCCCCCAAAACGAAATGCCGTTGGTCGCTACTCACTTGTCGACGTCGACTTTCCGAGCTGCCGGTGAAGATCGGCGAGATTCTCTCTCGCCTGTGTCAGTTGAGGGTCCAACTCCAGGGCTCGGCGCAGATGTTTGGCCGCGGCCGACAGCTTGCCCTGGGACATCAGAGCCGTCCCGAGGTTGTTGTGAACCATGGCGTTGGTCTGTACCCGCGACAAGACGCGTTTGTACTGCACAATCGCCTCGTCGACCGCCCCGCTCGAAAGCAGGGTGTTGGCAAGGTTGTTGCGCGCCGCTACGAAATCGGGACTGACGGCTAGAGCTTGCCGATACGAGGCGATCGCGGGGCCTGTCTCCTGCAGCGATTTCAAAACGTTCCCCAGATTGTAAGCGGCCTTCGCGTAAGCCGGCTTGATCTCCAGAGCCCTTAGGTAGCTGGCGATAGCTTCGTCGTGGGTGCCCATGGCCGCCAAAGCGTTACCCAGATTGTTGTGTGCTTGGGCATAAGCTGGACGCAGCTCCACCGCCGTTCGATAGTAGTCCGCTGCTTTCGCGTGCGCGCCCTCAGCCGCATAGGCGTGTCCGAGATTGTTGTAAGCCCGTGCATTTTCTGGTCGCTGAACAATCACCGACTTCCAGATCGACAACCTGCTGTCATAGTCCTGGTTGCGAAGGAAGGTGGTAACACCCAACACCACGATTACCACGGCAACTGTGGGAAAGCGGATAAGTGACACCCAGTTGCACCGTCGTACTCCTTGAAGAGCCTGCAACATCAGGTGCAACCCGATCACAGCCGCTACCACAAGCCCTAGCAGTGGCAGGTACATCCTTCTCTCTGCAGCGACCTCGTTGACGATCGGCACGACGCTGGAGGTCGGGACTAACGTCAGGAAGAACCAGATGCCCAGGAATCCGAATTTAGGCGCTTTGACAAAGATGGCTGCGGTGATCGTCGCGATCGCGATCAGCAATAGCAGCTGCGGTACGACATCCGCCAGCTGCAGATTTGGGTTGGGCCAGCCGTAGTCCAATAGCAGGGGCTGAGGCCAGAACGATAACTGCAGATACTGGGCAACAACTGCAATCTGGTTTACCAGATACACCCAGCTCGTTATTCCGGAGGAGAATCCCACCGTTCCCCGGTGCGGACCGGACCACATGAGTAGAACTATAATCGTCCAAGTGAGCGCAAGCCCCAGATAAGCGGTCCATCGTTCCCGAAACATCTTCGCAAACGAGTCCGCGCAGTATATGCGATCCAAAATCAAGACCGCAACCGGCGCTGTGACCATCGACTCTTTGCTCGCCATTCCCAGGGCACAAGCACCTACGGCAACAACGAACCAGCCGGCTCGGGAAGATTGGCTACCGCGCACGAAACAGTAACAGGTGGCCAGGTAGAAAAACCCCATGAGCGATTCGCTGCGTTGCAAGGTGTAGTTCACGACCTGGCTCTGGATGGGATGCAGGAGCCAGATTAAAGCGCAGATCGCGGCGAGGATAGGCGCCGTCCCACCGAATCTCGCCTTGAGCTGGTCCATGAGCAGAGTCCGGTGAACGAGACCGAAAACAGCCAACCCGGCACAGAGGTGCACGAGAAGATTGACCACGTGGTAACCGAACACATCAAATGCGCCGAAACGGTAGTTGATCGCCAGACTCAAGGCTACCACCGGCCGATGATTCACCGAGCCGTACCAGGCAGAGGTGTCGAACATCCATATTGGAGGCCAGAGCTGTCGGATGTCCACGTTTTGTACGATTAGATCCAGGTCGTCGTAGATGAAGGGCGAATCCAGGGCGTTGAGATAGGCCGCTAGCCCGGACATCGACAGGAGGAGTACTGCCGCCGTTCGGGAGCATCGCTTGATAAGGAATTCAACCAGAGAACTCATACTGACCCAGACCACACTGGCGTAGATTGCCTGAGGAGATTATTGACCGTCCCGGGCGGCGGTTCGATATTCCGGGGTCCGAATCTGTCGGGCAGGAACATCTTTTAAATGTACGGGCGGGATAGCCATGTGGAAAAGCGATAATGAACTACTTCACCTGGTGAAGTCGGAGTTGTTCACCGCAGTAATGGGAGACGTGATGGATGCCGCCGGTTTGACATTGCAGTTTCTCCCCCGCGAGATTCAGCCCTTGCGCCAGGACATGATAGTGGCAGGCCGGGCGATGCCGGTGCTGGAAGCGGACTGCGCTGGAGACGAGATAAGTCACGAAAAGGCACGCAGGCCGTTCGGCTTGCTCTTCAGGGCGCTAGATGACTTGCACGAGAATGAGGTCTACCTGTGCACGGGCGGATCGCCGACCTTTGCCGCGTGGGGCGGGCTCATGACAAGCCGCGCCCTGCAGCTGGGAGCGGCGGGTGCGGTGTTGAACGCCTGCTCCCGCGATACGCGGGAGATTCTGGCCCTCGACTTTCCAACTTTTTCGCTGGGGCGCTACGGCCAGGACCAGCAGGCTCGTGGGCGCGTGGTCGACTTCCGCTGTTCCATATCCTTTGCCAACGGCGTCCGCGTGCAGCCGGGTGATCTTATTTTCGGTGACATGGACGGAGTACTAGTGGTTCCCAGCGAGTCCGAGGACGAGATCGTTGCTTCTGCGTTGGAGAAGGTGCGCGGTGAGAGTAGCGTGCGCACGGCGATCGAGAACGGCATGTCAGCCCAGGAAGCTTACGACACGTACGGCATTCTGTGATATGCCAGCCCACCCGACACCGAACGAGCATCCCAAGATTATCATGACCCCGGGGAAGGTCCTGCGAATTTGAACGATCCTCAGGCGAGTGCACCTTTCGTTTCGGCGGTCTCGCCGCCGCCGAACGCCAGCGGCCCAACCTTTCATTTCTGCTTCCGGGGCGATGAGCTTCTGGTTCTACTGGCCAACGAGGCCGTTTCGGTGCCGAAGCTGCATGACATAAACCCTGCACCGCCGTTAGCCGAGGTGCGGCGGCATTATCTCGGGCACACGGCAGGTACCCATTTTGTGGCCATCGAGCTGGAGAACGACGCTCCCGCG
Organism: Candidatus Latescibacterota bacterium; assembly: GCA_965217095.1. Taxonomy (GTDB): domain Bacteria; phylum Latescibacterota; class UBA2968; order UBA8231; family UBA8231; genus CAYNZV01. Next base: position 828,027 of record OZ244235.1, on the reverse strand, counting down.
CCAGTCGGATTCGAGTTTTCGGGATTGCGCGAGCTCTTCGGCCGGTTGGATGAGACATCGATGGCGATGGCAGGGCGAGCGGTTCAGATCGTCGCCTGGGCGCGGACCCACCAGTATTGCGGCCAGTGTGGTACGCCGGCGCAACCGCGGCCCAGCGAACGAGCCCTTGCCTGCCCGTCCTGTGGTTTACTCTCCTTTCCTCGGCTTTCGCCCGCCATCATCGTGCGCATCGAACGGGGCAACCAACTCTTGTTGGCACACAATCACCGTTTCCCCAAGGGTCGTTACAGCATCATTGCCGGCTTCGTGGAACCGGGCGAGACCCTGGAAGAAGCCGTTGAACGGGAAGTGGAAGAGGAGGTGGGCATACAAATTCGGAAGATCAAGTATTTCGCCAGTCAGCCGTGGCCGTTTCCCAACTCCCTCATGCTGGGATTCACCGCCAAGTACGCGGGAGGTGAGATTTGCCTGAATGACGGGGAACTATCCCACGCCGATTGGTTCTCAGCTGACAACCTGCCCGACCTCCCGCCCTCCATAAGCATATCGCGCCACTTGATCGACGCCTTCCTTGAGAATCATCGCCAGCAGTCTAATGACGAAGGCTGAAAAGGCGCGAATCATCATGCAGACGCTGGACGGCCTCTACCCACGCGTCGAGGTGCCTCTGGAGAGTCGGGATCCGTATACCCATCTCGTCGCCGTACTTCTGTCGGCGCAGTGCACCGACGTCCGCGTCAACCAGGTAACCCCGATCTTATTCGCCCGTGCCAGCACACCAACGCAGATGGCCAAGCTCACCTCTCGACAGATCGAGCGGATCATCCGGTCGTGCGGTCTGGCACCGCGAAAATCAAAAGCGATTCGCGGGTTGTCCAAAATCCTGCTGGAGAAGCATGGAGGCGAGGTACCTCGCTCACTGGAGGAGTTGGAAGAGTTGCCCGGTGTCGGCCACAAGACGGCGCAGGTTGTTTTAGCACAGAATTTCGGCATTCCGACGTTTCCTGTAGACACCCACATTCACCGGTTGGCCTATCGCTGGGGCCTTTCATCCGGCAAAAACGTCGTGCAGACCGAGCGCGATCTGAAACGGCTTTTCCCCGAGGAAGCGTGGATCAAGTTGCATCTTCAGATCATCTACTTCGGCAGGGAACACTGCGCGGCGCGGGCTCACGATTTCCGCGCCTGTCCCCTGTGTGGCAGGGTAGGCAGGAAGAGTCTGTTGAGGTAGAGAGCCTCGGAGCCCGGATCCTTGGCCTCAGTGGACCCGTCGCCCTGCCTGAAAGACCGCGACGACGCGGCTCAACGCCCCGATATCTTTGGTAGGATCCCCTTCGAAGGCAGCTAGGTCCGCCACCTTCCCCGGCTCGATCGTACCTCTGTCGGTTAGCCCCACGGCGGTAGCGGCGATCGCCGTGGCCGCCTTGAGCGCTTCGCCGGGGGTAAAACCGACCTCCACCAACAAGCGCAACTCGAAATCCATGTGACCGAAGGCGAGGTTCCGCACGCCCGAGTCGGTGCCCGGCACGATGCGTTCGCGAAGATCGTACTCAAGCATTCGGCGCAACACCTCCAGGCGACGGGTTCGTTTATCCAGCAACTCGTCCAACTCAACCGCTTGAGCCGAGGTGAGCTGGTTCGCCTCACGCAGCTGTTCGAGCTCGAGACTTCGTTGGTAGCCGATGCTGGCCTGGATGGTGGGACTGACCCATACCCCCGAATCCACCATCATCTCCGCTAGCTTCGGATCGAAGCTGTAGTTCATCTCCGGATCGAGGAACTCGGCGTGCTCAATCAAGTGAATACCGGCTTGGACGGCCCGTAACATGGACTCTCTGGCTCGACAATGAGCGGCGGTCACCCTGCCAAAGTTCGCGGCTTCATGAACGGCGGCGTGCAATTCCTCCTGTGAATAAGACGCCACACCAGGTTCCGTGCCGATCGTCCCGCCCCCGGATGCCATGATCTTAATGTAGTCGGCGCCCTCATGCACCAAACGCCGTACGGATTTGCGGATCTCCGCCTCGCCGTCTGCCACCTCGTTGCACATGTGGAAGTGCCCTCCGGTACACGTCAGCGGTCGACCGCTGACCAACATGGTTGGGCCGGGGATGTAACCGCGGCTCCATCCCTCTTTCAGTGCGAAGCCGACCATGTTTCGGGCCCCGTGCTCGCGTATGGACGTAATTCCCGCAGCGAGATGTTTGCGCATGTTCATGGCACCGGTCAGCACCATCACTTCGTCGCTATCGGCAAACTGACCGATATAGTCCCGGTCGTCTCCGGCGAGGCTGAGATGGGTATGTCCGTCGATCAGTCCGGGCGTCAAGCAGGCCGAGCCGAGCTCGATGGTCTCCGACGAAGGCGGTGCGCTGGCCACGATCTGGCCGCTGTCTCCGACAGCAGAGATCGCTCCGTCCGCAATCAGGACCGCTTGATCGGTTTTGGCGCTGGTGCCGGTCCCGTCGAACAGGAGTGCAGGAAGAATCAGGGTTGAATCGCTATTTGCCTCTGTCATTTTCGTCAACCGTCCGTTTCTCGCATCGTGAGACCGTAGATCCGGTCCCCCCCGGTGGCAGCCAGCACCACCCAATGATAGTTTCCGTTGGCATCACGACCGTCTTCGGTGGTACCATCCCAACGCAAGGTGTAGGATCCCACTTCGATAGAACCATCGAACACGTTCTTGATCGGGGATCCGGAGAGATCGAGAATATCCAACCGGTAATCCCCTCTGGCCGCGATGGTGAAACCGATATTTGTCCCGCTGGCCGATCTCGGGTTAGGGAAGAGTGTCAACGCCGATTCCTGTCCCCCCGTCGGCAGTTCCAGCGTGTCCGAAACCAGCAACCGGTCGACACCAAGGTTGATCAATCCGGTAGAATCCATATCCGACATTACTACCCAGGAAGAGATCCGGTAGCTGCCCGGCGACTCCACGCTAAAGGTGTAGCGGCCATCCGCGGTGTGGGTCATGTCCAGGAGTCCCGAGGGGTTTTTCAGGTAGACCGGAACGCCGCTGGCGTTCTCCACCGACCGGTCGCCCTGGACCTGCCCATCGGCGTCGGCGACGCGACCCAGCAAACGGACTCGACCTTCCAGGAGGTAGCTCCGAGCACCGGAGCTGAGTTCGTCCGTCGACGTAGACGTTCCCCCACCACATCCCTGCACGGCAAAGAGGAGCGCCATCAGCGCCCCAGCGACTCCGGGGACATACAAGATTGAGACCTCAGCCCTCCAAGGTCGAGAAGGTGAATTTTCCATAGTGATCGAACAGTATAGGACACTGCCCGTAAGGCAGCAACCAGAGCTGATCCTTGCCGCATTTGCAGACCCATGCTATACTGAACAAATACCGTCTCAAGGTCGAAAACCTCTATTGCTATGTCCTTGCAAACCAACCAGATAGATAACGGAAGCGAAGAGATGAGCCGCGAGCAATTGCTAGCGGAGCTGAAGCGTCTGCGGCGCGAAAAAGAGTCTTCAGAAGAGCGCTACAGGACCCTAGTTGAAAACCCCTCGCTGGGCATAATCCTAATGGACAGACGCGGCCGCTACCTCTACGTCAGCCCCAAGATCGAGGAGGTGACCGGTTACACGCCGGCCGAGTTCTACGCGGAATGGCGGCTCGGTTGGCGAATCACCCACCCCGCCGACCACAAGGTCGGCGAGCTGGCGTTCGGTAAGGCGCGGGTCGGCAGACCGGTGCAACACGTGGAGATTCGCCTGGTGCGCAAGGATGGGGAGCAGCGGTGGGCATCCGCTTCCTGCTTCCCCGTTCGCGATGCGGATGGGGCTGTCAGATCGGTGCAGGTCATTCTGCAGGACGTTACTTCGCGCAAGAGTGCCGAGGACGAGCTGAAGGAAAAGTCGAAAGCGCTGGCCGAGTCCAACAACCTGCTGGAAGAACGGACGCGGCTGCTGGAATCATTTCACCGCATGGGAAGCTCCGTGCTGTCGTCGTTAGATCTCGACACCATCCTCGACAGCCTCACCGAGCAGATCGTCAACGCAGGAATATTTCGCAGCCTCACAGTAGCTCTGGTCGACGACGAAAACCGTTCGATCGAAATGGTTCGCAGCTGGCAGTATGACTGTCAGCGAGGACACTTCGCTGCACCCATCAACTATAGCTACGGCCTCGACAGCCCCGACATATTCGCTTTCGTGGTACGCACCGGAGAGCTTGAGGTAGTAGAGGGTTGGGATGAAGAGCGTTACAATGCGGAGACGAGTTCGCCCCAAGAACATGCGGGAAACATCGCGTATTTCATTCCGGTCAAGCACGGCGATCGGGTCTTGGCTGTATTGGGGACTGGGAGCAACGACTCACAGAGAGCGGAGATGATCGCGCGAATCGATGCGATGAAACCCCTGCTCGACCTGACCGCCATCGCGCTGTCCCATTCAAGGGTTTATCGCGAGCTGAGGAGCAGTGAGGAGCGCCTGCGGCAAGCCCAGAAAATGGAGGCGGTTGGACAGCTGGCCGCGGGTTTGGCGCACAATTTCAACAATATGCTGCAGGTTCTGATGGGCAATTTGGAACTGAGCATTCTCGAGTCGGGCAAGCCTATCCGCAAGCGGTTGGAGGACGCCATCTCCGTCTGCCAGCGCAAATCCGAAATGATCAAGCAGCTCATGCTTTTCAGTCGCAACGCGGAAGTTACCAAGAAACGCATGGATCCGGCGACGGTTATTGCCAATGCGATGGAGATATGTGAGCAAACCTTCGACAAGAGAATCGACATTCGCTCAGAGATCGCCAGTCAAATACCCGACATTCTCGGTGATCCCAGCCAGCTCGAGCAGGTCCTTCTGAACCTTTGCATCAACGCTCAGGATGCGTTAGCCGACCCGAAGAATGAGGGTGGGCTACATCGAATCGATGTAAGTATCGATCTGGTGGAACGACCCGACGCGGCTGTACCGTCGAGCAAGTCGCGCCGTTTCGTTCGCATCTGCGTGCAGGACAATGGTATGGGCATGAACGAATTTACACGGCTACGGATATTCGAACCTTTCTTCACCACGAAGAAGGTAGGTCGAGGAACCGGTTTAGGGCTATCCATGGCATATGGAATCGTCAAGGAACACGACGGCTGGATCGACTGCAACAGCGAGCCAGGTTCGGGAACCATCTTTTCCGTTTACCTGCCTGCTTTGGAGGGATCCGGCTCCCGCCTGATTCCCATTGCCCCCGAAGAGACGCCTCGAGGCACGGAAACCGTGCTCCTCATCGAGGACGAGGCAGAGGTGTTGCGCATGACGAAAACCATGCTGACTCGCTATGGCTACGTAGTCTTGAGCGCGCGGGACGGCAAAGAGGGGTTAGATCAGTTCCGTCGGGAGCGGGAACGAATCGACCTCATTATGCTCGACCTCAGCATGCCGCGCATGTCCGGACAGGAATTCTTGAACGTTATCCGCGCCGAGTCACCGTGCCCTCGAATCATCGTCTCCACCGGACACCTGCATGATCACGGGAACGGCAAGACTCCTGATGCTCTCCTCAAAAAGCCGTACCGGCTTCCGGAGCTGCTGCAGACGGTACGTCGCGTCCTCGACCAATCCTAGTTCGTTGGTCGCTCAACAGAGTCCACCCAGGAACTCGGCAGTGCGGATTTCAGACCAGTAGCCGCCGCCGCGCACGGCAAATCCGACATGGCCCCCCACGGACGAAATCTCGAGCAGCAAGTTGTCGTTGCGGGTCGCTTCCGCATGGGGAAAACATTCCGGCCCCAGGAAGGTGTCGTTCCCGGCGCTGATCATCAGCAACGGCAGGCCGATGGAACCGAGAGCCTGAAGACTACCGCTCTCGCGCCAGTACTGCACGGCGTTCTTAAATCCGTGAAGCGGTGCGGTATAGCGATCGTCGAACTGCCTGAAATCTCGCACCTGATTCAGGTAGTCCAGGTCGAAGAGATCGGGGTAACGGTCCGCCTTGGCTTTGACCTTCGCCTTGAGCATGCGCAGGAATCGGTGCAGATAGGGTCGATTGCGGAGGCGGTGCAGTTGCAGAGTGCTGGATTCCAGGTCGCACGGTGCCGAAACCGCAACCGCACCGATCGTATTGGCGGGAACCCTGCTGTGGCGATCACCTAGAAGACGCATCACCATATTCGCACCGATACTGAAACCTACCAGTCCAAGTGAGGCGTAGCTTCTTTCGGCCGCGGACTCCAGTACTGACTGAAGATCCTCCGTGTCGCCGGCGTGGTAGAACCGTGGTTTTTCGTTCATCTGCCCACTGCACCCACGGAAGTTCCAGGCCAGCACATCCCAGCCGGATCTGTTCAGGTGGGCGGCCATTCCCAGGACATACGGCCTGTGAGAATCCCCTTCCAGGCCGTGGCACAATACGGCGAGCCGGTCGCTGCGGACCTCGGACCAATCCAGGTCGAGAAAGTCGCCGTCGGCTGTGCGTATCCGCTGTCGGCGGTACTGCACCGAGCTCACCCGGCGCGTCGTGTTCGGGATGATCGTCTGTAGATGGGCGTTGAACTGCAGTGCGGGAGGGCGAAAGAAGGAGCCGGTGGTTATCGGCACGTGGGGGCAGCGCCCTTAAGTACCGAAGGTGCCGTCGGTGTCCATCACGTTGTCCTTGTCTTCCTTGACAACCGTCGAGGCGGCGATTTTTTCCTGCAGTTTAGCATAGAACAGATCCTCGTCCACCGGGATATTCACCCAATCGTCCAGCCAGGCGGACAGTAGCATGGCGTTGGAGAGCTCGACGCCGTTTATGCCTTCTTGGCCTGCGGCAAGCAATGGTTCGTCGCCCTGGATGGCGGCGACCCAGTTCTTGCAGATGCCCACGTGCCCGCCGCCGGCTTTTGGTGCGATCTCGCACTTCCAGACGGGAGGCAAGCCAAAGCCGCCCTTCCATTCGCGGCGGAACTGACCGACGGGTACCTCCGTGCGCCAGAAGGTGATCTGGTCATGCTCAAGGAGAAGCTTGCCTCTGTCACCGGTGATCTCGAGCCGATTCGATCCTGGCGCTTCCCCCGTCGTCGTGATGAAAACACCGGTAGCTCCGTTTTCGTATTCAACGTACGCCGTCACGTCGTCATCCACCTCGATGTCGTGATACTTGCCGAATCCGATAAAAGCCCGAACCCGCTTCGGCATCCCACAGATCCACTGCCACAGATCCAGGTTGTGAGGACACTGGTTCGCGAGGACCCCTCCTCCCTCGCCCGACCAGGTCGCTCTCCACCCGCCTCCGTCATAATAGCTCTGTGCTCTGAACCAGTCGGTGATGATGTAGTTGGTGCGCAGGATTTCCCCTATCTCTCCACTCTGGACCAGCTCCCTAAGCTTTAGATGCTGGCCGTGACTGCGCTGGTTGAACATGAGGGAAAATTTTTTGTCACTGCGTGCCGCCCTCTCGTTCATCTCGCGCACGTGTTTTGTGTACACTCCCGCCGGTTTTTCGGACATTACGTGCAGGTCGTGGTCCAGAGATTTGATAACCAGTCGCGGATGGAAATAATGGGGTGTAGCCACGATAACGGCATCGAGGTTCTCGGCGGCGAAAAACGCTTCCTCGTCGTCGAAGCACTGAACCGTATCCCCCAGGTTCTCCCGCGCCCACTTCACGCGGTCTGGGCTCATGTCGCAAACCGCCGCCAGCCGAGCACCGGGAACCTCGCCTTTCGAAAGGTAGTTGATATGAAAATTTCCCATACCGCCGATACCGATAATACCGATTTCAACCTCAGACATTCTTCGTCCTTTCCAGTGCTTAGTTGGTTCTAGCTCGCGGCAACCGCCGCTGGGCAGGCGAGCGGTTGTCCGTCCTCGCATACCCTCGGAAAATGCGCGCCGGCTTCACTCATCAGCGCACCATCTTCCAGATCGATGAACTCGCCCATGAGGTGCATCCCGTCCTTGACGAACCGGGTCTTTCCCGTCATGTAATGAATGGCAATTGCCCGGCGTGGACGCGAAGAGTGATTGACGGGAGATCCGTGCCAGGCCATCGAGTGGTGAAACGAAACCTCTCCGCGCTTCACTGGCCAGGGTTCCGGATCTACTGTTTTGATTTCCGCGGTTGCCGGAGGTTCAAAGGTTTCGAGTCCGGCGAATTCGGTCAAGCCCGTGAGTTTCTCCTGGCGTCGCAGAAATGCGATCTGATTCCCCCATCTGTGGCTCCCTGGCACCATCCACATGCATCCGTTCTCTGCGTCCGCATCATCCACAGGGATCCACGCCGACACCGGTGTCATGGGACGTATGCTGGGCCACAGCGGCGCGTCCTGATGCCAGGTGGTGGCACCGCCATAGCTTGCCGGTTTGTACTGGATCTGATCGTGCCATACAGACAGGGCCGGTTCCCCGGTCAACTGACTAACCGCCTTGACGATGGACGGATGGTAGATCAAGCGATGAAACGGATCGGACGCCTCCCAGATGTTGACGATCTGCCACACGGGTTGCTTCACATCGCCGGTCCGCAGGGCATTGATATCCCTGAAGGAAATAGGCTGCGGCTCGTCATCCTTGAACCCGCGTTTCCCCTGCTCAACAATGCGTTCCAGCTCCTCGGTAAATTCGGCTATTTCGGCGTCGCCGAGAACGGATCCACCGTTGAGGAATCCGTTCCTATGGAAGGATTCAACCTGATCTTGATTTAGCATTTTCCGCGTCGATCAGTTCTCTCGAGATCGAGATTGGGCGTCGCAACCGTTTCCCTGTCGGCAATACCATCTCCTTCCTCACGTAAGCGGTCCGCCTGTTCGAGTATGACCGCCCCGTTAGCCAGCAAGCGGTCTTGCAATGCCGCAACCGGCACGGCCCCCACCTCCACCTTTTGCAGGATTGCCAGCGCGGCTGCGGTGCCCGCCGCCTCTCCCATCACCATGCATGTCACAGTGACCCGGCTGGACGCCAGCGCCTTCGCCTCGGCGGAGTGGCAACGGCCGGCTACCAACAGATTCGCCAGACCGACGGGAACGAGACTGCCGAACGGAATGTCGTACGGTCGCACCAACACGTGTTCATGATATCCAGAGCTTGCCGAGGGATGGCGATCGAGCCACCAGGCGCCAAGGCCGACAACGTCATGGTGGGAGCGGTGTTCGACGATGTCCTCGGCGGTCAAGGTACCTTCTCCTCGTATCCGACGGGATTCACGCACCCCCACCGTGGGTCCGCTGGCGGCGAAGTGGGCATCGCCGAACTCGGGAATGTGTTCTTTGAACAAGTCGAACATCGCGTGTGCATCCTCTCGTCCCTGGACCTCCGCGCGACTCAGATCTTGAGGATCAAGCGGGTTGCCGTTGATCCGCGTGGCATTGAAATACACCTCTCGAGGGGCGATCTCCGACATCCACGGTCCGGCGTACAACCCAAGGAGCCCCGCGCGATGGGCTGCCTCCAAAACCTGGCCACAGGCTGCTCGCAGCTCGCGAGTGGGCGCGATACCGCCAACGCGAAAATGGAGACTCATCGGCTGGCAATCCGCGGGATCGAACTCGAACTCGCCGCCGGCAAACGCTACCACGTCCGCATCGCCGCTGGCATCCACGACGACCTGGGCTTTGATGACGCCCAACCCAGCCTTGTTGGTTACAACCACACCGTCGACCCGCTGAGACGCTGCGATCGCGTCGGCTACCACCGTGTGATAGATCACGCGCACACCGGCGGCAGCCAGCAGCCGATCAGCGGTCAGCTTGAAGCGCTCCACATCGAAGCGAATGCGGTGCCGATCGCGCCCATCACGAACGTGACCGAGCTCCACATTGAAATGAAAGCGGGCGTTAACTAGTGGCTGTGGGGCGTCGGTGATCGCCGCGGATGTGGCCAGCTCCATGGCGATTCCCCCTGCCACGGGACGCCCGGAACGCAAATCTACGAATCCGTCCAAAGCCGGACCGCAGACATTGGTAATGTAACCGCCGCAGAAACCACTGCGCTCGACCATCAAGGTGTCAGCACCGAGGCGTGCCGCCGCTAGCGCCGCCGTGGTGCCGGCACACCCCGCGCCTACCACCAGGACATCGGGTTCGGCGATTACGGGCAGGGAACGGACGAAGTCCACGGGCCTACAATCTCGACTACGCCGGCTCGGTTTGTTCGTGGCGTCCGCGGCCCTCCAGTTCCCGTTGCGCCTCGCGAAAGAGGGCGATCAGTCGGTTTCGCACCGAGTCATCTTTGAACACACCGAGCTGCTGGGCCCAGGCGATACCCCCCTCCATGTGGGTCAGGAGATAGTTCCCCTCAGATTCAACAAAGGCCTCCCTCTTCCCTACATCGATGTACACGGGGGATGAGTGAGCCATGACCGGGCCGGCATCGGTGAGGTAAGGGCCCCAACAACGGGCGGCGACCCAACAGGACACCTCGGTCTTGAGTTTGAAGTTGATGCTGATTCGGCGTTCACCTTCCGTGGTCTCCTGGGCAACCGATTCACCGTTGACGATAAGCTCGATCCCAGTCAAGGGCCAAACACTTTCGGCAACGGCATCGACTTCGATCCTTCCACCGTTGCCGGGGAGACGGATCTCCTCTCCCATGCTGTGACCCTCCACCTTGAGATCGATCATCGCCCCGGTGCTGGCAAAGGTGTTTCCGCGACGAACCGCCTTACACCAGTTTTCGTAGGTGAACTCCTCGTCTTCTGCAAGCTTTGCATAGGTTCTGGAACCCCCGAGAATACGCCCATTGGACATCTTGTCGGTGCCGCCGACGATGGGCAATTTTTGACCCACGTTGAGCCATCGGTAATAACCCCGCTCTCCCTGCCCTATCTTCTCCCCCTGCCAAACCCAGCACATCTCCGCCGCATCTGCCTGTCCGAGCACGATGTTGGCGGCGTTCTCGAAATCTGGAACGGGCATGTGAGGCATGATGACGGTGCCGCCCTGTCGCCTGCACGCTTCGGCCCAGTCGGCCATCAGGGTCTGTACTTCACCGCCTATCCAATCCTCGTTGGGACCGCCGGTGCACATGGGCGCAACCATCTCCTTCAATCCCAGGAGACTGATGTGACCGAGCACATGTTGCCGGTTTTCCTGACTCACCCAAATCAGATGTTCGGCGCTGCTCGTTGGGGAAAGGCCGCCGGTAAATTCCTCCCAGGAGGTGAAGAGTCGACCCCATTGGCTGGCAAGGAGATTGACGACGTTGAGATCTTCCCCAGCAGCCTCCAGATGGCTGGACTGGGACGAGAGGAAGTGAACATGCGTGTCGCCGGAATAGTAGCGGCGCTCTTTCATGTCGATGGAGCGGCGAATCTTGAGGGTCAGATCTCGCTGCCCCGGTTTGATCTCGAGCTCCCGCCGCACCGGCACATACTCAAAGCCACGAACGACTTCCGCCAACACTTGACCAACCGGCAATTCTATCTGACAGGTGCCGTCGATGTAGGCGTACGGCGTCCCTCGGGTACGGCAGTCGCCGCCGAGATCCTCGAACCAGGCATCATTGACATCGGCTTGATGGCCGTGGGGAGCGAAATAAGCGCCTTGAGCCGAGCGGAAATGGACCCGAGAACCTACCGGGTTTCCGGTCGCTTCATCCTCGACGCGGACATGCACCCATTCCTTGCCGTTGGGGCTTACCAGCTCGATCCGCACGCGGCCCTGCTCCTGACTTCCTTGCTCAAGCAGATCGCCCCACCGAAAGCGTTGGGCTTTTTCTTCCGCCACCTTGATCTGGATCGTTCCTTCCGCCGACCCGTGAATCTCCAGATATCCGCCTTTTTCCACCCGCTGTCCGCCGACACCCCACCCCGCTTCGTCGGTGTCGAGGAAATCCTCGCACGGAACCAGCAGGTCGTCCTGCCGCGCAATTACGCCCCGGTCCATCTCAACCTGGGGCGCGTCGCCGTCTGTCTTTCCTTCAACCGCCACTGCGACTTCCTTACGTGGGACCCAGAGCAGCGGATCGCTGTCCTCGTTGCAGACCGTAATGGCTCCCAGCGCCAGTGCGGTTGCCCCAGCCGCCGAGACTTCGATCGCCTTGATCGTTTTCTCTGGGAAAGGATTTTCCCAGTCGAAAAGCCACCAGCCGTCCTGGTCGCTGGCCTGATTGTCCAGAGTTCCGCTGTACACGCCTGTCTGTGCACGCCCCCAAACCAGGTTGCGATCATCCACCGGAACGGAGCGAAACAGTTGACAGTTGCGGCACTGAAATGGATGGTGTCCCCAGGGAATCTCCACATCGTGCACTTCGAAGCGACGTCGTAACTGTTGTACGCTCTCGCTGCCGTTTTCGAACAAGATGCGGTACTCACCGATCGGCTCACCGGCGCCCTCAAGCGTTGGAGATTCGGTGCCCGTCGGGGCGCACGTATGAGCAAACAGGAGCCTCCGCGCCACGGTACCGACAGGTACGGTGATCGAGTCTGGGACGACCCCCGCACCTTCCCGGCAAACCAGGACGAAACGTTTGCTCGCACTCGCCGCGGCAAGGTGAAAGGGGATTCCCCAAAACTGAACATCGCCGGCCGGAAGGCGTTGTAACGGTGTGTCGTCAGGATCTTCTGCGGACGAGGGCCACAGCCGCCGATCGCCGATTTCGGGATTTTCCAATCCGGCATTGAAGCTGCCGGTCAAGTCGATGGGCACGAAAGCATCTGACATCACTGCACCGCCTGTTCGGATGGGTACCTGTCTGGTATTTTACGGCGTTCGTTGGCAGGTCGAATATATCGGGCTTGAAAACGCGAATCAAGGTGAGTCCCGTCTGTCTACGGGCAGCTGCTGCCAGCCTGCCTTACCTGTTGAAAAGGTAGTAGTTATATTCTTACGGTCGGCGATAGGTATCCCGACGGCCCTGACCCCCGGTATTACCCTCCTCCAAACCACGAGGGAAGATGGCTTCAGAGGAAGAAACCAGCCCTCAGCAGCTGGCGTTGATTATCCAGGAGCCCGGCAAACCCCACCAGGTAATCGTCAAGTTTCTGATGATGATTCTGAATTATCGCTACGGCCTAGACCTCATCGTCGCGCACAATTTCGTCGAGGCCTTCTCAACCATTCAGAGACAGAAGAACGAAATCTGCGCCACCTTCGTGATTCAACGCAAGAAGATAGACAGCTCCACATCGCTCGCGGCGCTCAACGCAGAGGACACGATCCCCCTTTTCTTGGTTCTGCCGGCAGCACTCATGGAGGAGCACAAAACCCTTTGCCACCGTATGAACAATGTTTATTTCGGAGCGTGGGAGAAAGCGTTTGGCGAGGAGGAGACGTCGCTCCAGAGCTTGATCAAGTCAGCGTTTGATACCCGTGGCATAGGCGATCTCTTCAAGGAGCTGGAGGGGGCGTCAGACGAGGACGCCCGCGGGCGCATCGTTCGCCGTCTGAAGAACCTGAACACCCTGCCGACCTTGCCCGAAATCGCCATGCGTATCATGGGGATGGTGGAGGAGCCGAGTTCGACGGCGGAAGACCTTGAAGAGCTCGTGATCAACGATCCGGCCATTGTGCACAAAATGTTGCAGCTGGTGAATTCCCCCGTCTTTGCCGGCAGCGGCCACCAGGGAGGTTGGAGTCTCAAGGAGGCCATCGTGCGACTTGGGAGAAAGAAGGTGGGCGCCATCGCGCAGCAGATCAAAATGATGAACGGACTCGTGAGACCGGAAGAAAGCATGTTCGACTTGAGGCGTTTTTGGGAACACTCCGTTGGCTGTGCCATGATCGCCGACCGGCTCTATTCCAACGGCATCGTGAAAACGAAGAAGCCCCTGCAGTTCAACGACTACTGGATCGGCGCCCTGCTACACGATATCGGCAAGATCGTGTTAGGGTTTTTCTTCTGGGATCACTATGAGGAGATTCTGCGCCAGATGTCCGAAAACCAATCTTCCTTCCGGCAGGCCGAAAAGGAGCTTGGTGACGCCGCCAATCACGAATACCTGGGTAAATTGCTGTTGGTGAAATCGAATGTCGGCAAGGAGCTGGCCGACGCCGTGGGCTCTCACGATTCGGTGGGCCAGACACCCGGAGATCTAGTCTGCCTGATCCACGTGGCCAACAACGTCAGCAAGGAGCTGGACCTGGGTTACATGGCCGAAGAAGGCCCATCTACAACGCCGAGGTGCTGAGGGCACTTGGCCTCGACGAAACGCGTGCCGGCGAGCTTAAGGAACACCTCGGCAACGAGATGGTAACCGAAATCACGGAAGTGGTCGACCATTGCACCCAGCCACATTAGCATGGCCCTCATTTCCCTCTGACCGTTTGGACCGCTGCCTTCAGCTCGTCACGCTGGCGATACTCTTTCACCACCATTTGCAGCTGTGAGTCCGGTTTCTTCTTGAGCTGGTCAACCTGCTTCAAAAGATTCGGCAGGGCCCGGATCACGTTGTCGACGATGGTGATGTGCGCTTTCCGCGCGGTTCGTGACAGGGGATTCAGATCGACCGCAATCACCTTCTTTCCCGCCTTCACGAGTGCCTCGCAGCGGTCCCCGTCCTCCAAGGGCACGAAAACCACATCTGCACGCAGGATGCCCTTGGGGTTCGCATAACGTCGATTCGAGTCGACCCCGGGGATGGTCGTAATATGGTCCGGCATCAAGACCTGCTTGGCTCCAAATGAGGTGAGGCGATTGCGGATGGCGCGTTCCCGGTTCTTCGATGAATGAAAGATATTGACCTCTAGCGGTGCCCCGATAAGCTCGGCCAGAAATACCAGTTCGCCCGCCACCAACGCCGCGGCATTGCCGTTCACCGATACGACCGGACGATTCGCGGTAAGCAGCATGGCCGCCGCGGCTCGCGTTGCCTTCTTTGCGAAACGGCGCGTGCGTTCCCCCAACAGATAGTCAAACGCCTCGCCTCGACCGTGGGCCAGAAGCCCGTGAACAGAGGTGACCCCTTCCTCCACGCCAGCGACGATCACCTCCCTCAAATGCAGGGATTCGTAGCGCGGGTGACTTTTCGGCACCTCACTCATCGATAGTCCCAGCGCTTCGCGTACTCAGGGAGGTTTCACGCGAGCCTTCGAAAGGGCGCGTACTGAAAACAGCATTGCCCAACATGATCATCGACGCCCGTCCGCCGGCGGCCTCGATCGTATCGATCGCTCCCCGCACTCGCTCGTCGATCAATAAGCCACTTTTTTCGGCGAACTCCCTGGCGATCTCGATGTAGGAATCGAGATCTTCCTCTTTGCCTTCCTGTAATTCGGAAAGTTTGCCGAGCGCCGAATCGGCTGCAAGGTTTATCCGTTCTCGGCGACGGGCATCGCCGATCACTTCGCTGGTCTGAATGGGGCCGAAATAGCGAAAGTAAATCGGTTGCTCTGCCACGGGCAAAACCGACGCTTTGAGTGGGTCGCCTTCTTGCAGTTTCGCCAGACACCCTCCGTGGAACTGCCCGCAAACGTCTCCCAGGCCCGTAAGATTCTCAACCTCTGCTACGTGTGCAGCCATGGCCAGATCACGGTCGGCGATCCCCAGATCAAACCTGCGATTAATCGCGTAGAGCATTGCCAGGGTCGAGGCGCCACTGAGCCCGAAACCGCTAGCCAGAGACAGGGATGATTTCAGCTCCACTTTGACCGGTTCGTCGATCAAACGCTCTGCGGCGGAACGGACAGTGGGAAATTCGATACGCTCGCCGTTGAACCAGACCTCATAGCTTGACGACGGCGCGACGTGGGCGCTCACACCGTCGCGCACCGTGAAGCTCATGCCCAACGAGTGCATGTGCCGTGGATCCACATGAGGGATGACCTTGAAAAGGCACGATACGCACCCTGGGGCAAAGGCGGAATAGCTATCTGCGCTCGTTGACAAGCTAGGCGAAAATCCTCTTGGTCGTTTTCTGGACAACTTCGAATAAAGACACTGATCGGACGGCCTTCAAACGCAGAAGCTGGACTAAACGCGATAGGCGAAGAGCTTGGCCTGGAACATGCGAATCCGGATACCGACGGTCTCCCCGACTCCGGAGATATCGCTCTTACCGTTCCAGGAAACGACCTGGTCCTCTGCATCCCCCTGAAGCCGATCGCATTCTGCGAAGCTGAACCCAGGTATCGGATCCACATCGACGCAGAACATCGATGGTAGAAACTCAAGCAGCTCAACGCTGATCCACCCGCCCGGCGCACAGCGGTAATTCAACCTCAGCTCATCGCCTTGGCGGAAAATGGTCGGGATCGTAAAACGTCCCTCGCTCTCCGCTTCGACGCCGCAAAGCCGGTGGGGCTGCCACAACGCCCAGCACAGCCGCGGCTCCTGCATCTCGGGGAAGATCTCACGCTGGTATTTCTCTTCGACGTTGTGGAGGACGGAGCCCTCCTGTAAGGAAACCGCCCAGTTTCCATCCGGCAGCTCGACCATGCCATTACGCCAGGGGTGGATCGAGCATTCGTCACCATCCCCCCGATTGCCGTTGCTGAGAACCGGCCGGCGATCGGGACGACTCCAGATCAGTCCGTCGCGGCTGAAGGCGATCTGAATATCCATAGTGTCGTTGGTCTGATGGAATACGGGCAGAATCATCGCGTGCAGATCGGTGCGCCCCGGGTACGCGAAATAGCAGGCCCCGTAGAACGAGATGTCCAACGGATCCTGCCCGTCGGGATGTATCAGCAGTTTGGAAGCCGGCCAGTTGCTGAAGTCGCTCGTGCGCGATATTCCCACCGCCCGACGTACCACCTCGGTCTCGGGGGCGCCGTTGCCGATACCCACCAGCTCCGTGGGAGCCGCACCCTGGGGCTGAAAATAACCAAAATAGGAACCGGTCTCTTCATCGTAACGCGCGGCGATACCTCCGTTCACCGAGTATCGGCCCAGCGGCTCCTGCATCGGTTTCCATTCCATGCAGTCAGCCGAGGTCCAACCGAGGAGGTGTCCTTTCAGTTCTACCTTTCGGCCCTGGTAGTTACGTCCTGCGTACTGCCAGGCCCGCCACAGCTTGTCCGCTTCATCGTGAGGCACCTCCTCGCCAGTGTCGAGGTCGATCCAGAAGCCGTGACCACCCATCGCCTTGTAGCGCTCGCTGGCGGGAGCGGAAGGGTCCTCGAAGAAACCAGAGGCGCCGAAGGGAGTGTCCATGGTGATGTTGTTATCGGTACTGCCCTTCCACTCTACGCGGTTCAGGCTCGGACGCTCCCAGTGATACCCGTCGTCGCTTTCGGCGCAACAGGTTGAGGTCACTGTCTGGTAGAGCATCTTTAGTCGACTGCCCTCCTTCCATACGCAGAACGCGTTAATCGATCCACCTAACTCCCACTCCTTTTCCGGCGTGATAATCGGTTGCGATTTTCGCGCCTCTTCAACCCTGAGCGCTACACCGACCGGCGCGTCGTAGAGCTCGAACCGACCCTGGCGGTCGACGCTGCGATGACCGGTGAATATCTCCGCGGCGTCTATCAGCGGTACCCAGTCGCTGGGATTGTAGCGTGGACGAACCCAATCTCCGGGAAAATAGCTGCCTCGTGCTCGAATCTCTTCTCGACTGCCCGCCATGCCAGAACTCCTCGGTTTGATGTGGGCGACGAATATAAACAACAGTGTAGGCGAATCGAATGACCGGATCGGCTTGAGCGGTCTTCCTCATTTAACGATGTTGGGATCTTCGCACAGAGACGGATACAATGCCTCAGGATAACGAAACCATCCCCATCGTAGCTCGGGCCAGCCAATTCGTCGACCGCACGGCTGTGGTGGCGGTCGATGGCCAGTTCAGCTATGCCCACCTCCTCGATCTCTCAGCGCACGTGGGATCATGGCTGCTGGACGGCAGGGCCGACCTGGAAGAAGCCAGGGTCGCCTTTCTGGTGCGCCCCTCCATGGCTCATGTCTTTACCCAGTGGGGCATATGGCGCGGCGGCGGCATGGCCGTAACACTCTGCGTCGATCATCCGGCACCCGAGCTGGAATATGTTCTGGACGACTCTCAGGCGTCGATCGTGATCGCGGATCCCGAGTTCGAGCCGGTGCTGCGACCGCTGGCCGCACGCCGCAAGCTGCGCTTCGCGCTCATCGGGGAGGTGACCGGCGGCGCTCTGGCTGAACTGCCCGCGGTAGAAGCGAGTCGCCGGGCGATGTTGATCTACACCAGCGGGACCACCAGCAAACCCAAGGGCACCCTCTCCACCCACCTGATGATCGAAGCGCAGATAAGGTCGCTGGTGGAGGCATGGGGTTGGACCCGGAAAGATCACCTGCTGCACTGCCTGCCGCTGCACCACCTGCACGGCATCATCAACGCCCTGTGCTGCGCCTTGTGGTCGGGCGCAACCTGCGAGTTACTCCCCGGTTTCGACGCCGGCAAGGTGTGGGAGCGACTGGCGGCTTCCGACGGCACCACCCTCTTCATGGCCGTTCCGACCATCTATTCGCGGCTCATCAAGAAGTGGGAGGAAGCGGACGACAGCACGCGGACAGAGATGACCGAGGGTTGCCGAAAACTCCGGGTCATGATCTCCGGATCGGCGGCACTGCCCATAGCTACGCTGGAGAAATGGCGCGAGATATCCGGACACACCTTGCTGGAGCGATACGGCATGACCGAGATCGGCATGGCCCTGTCGAACCCGTTGAACGGAGAACGCCCGCCTGGATGCGTCGGATCTCCTTTGCCCGGAATCGAAGTGCGATTGGTGGACGAGCGGGACCGCACCGTTGAGGACGGGACACCTGGTCAGATCCAGGTGCGGGGACCGATGGTGTTTTCGGAGTATTGGCAGCGGCCCACGGCCACGGCGGAAGCGTTTACCGTGGACGGGTGGTTCCGCACCGGAGACGTAGCGGTACGGGAAGACGGGGTCTACCGCATCCTCGGCCGTGAATCTGTAGACATCATCAAGACGGGGGGTTATAAGGTGTCGGCGCTGGAGATCGAGGAGGTCCTGCGCACCCACGCAAGTATAGAGGAATGCGCGGTGGTTGGGGTAACGGACGAGGAATGGGGGCAGCGGGTCGCCGCGGCAGTGGTGCCACGCGATGGTGCTCAGATAGAGCTGGAACCGTTGCGGACCTGGTGCAAGAGCCTGCTCGCGCCATACAAAGTTCCCAGCCTGTTACGGACGCTGGGTGCGCTCCCGTGCAACCCAATGGGGAAGGTTACCAAACCAGCGATAGTGGCGCTGTTCGAAGAGTCATAAGAGGTTAGCTTCCACAGCGCGCGCTTGGGACCGCTCTGATCAAAATTCTTGCCCGAAATATGGATGTTGCACGCTGCATACACTTTCCGACCACCTAAACTTCGAAATCAACAAGTGAAGCCGGAGGCTTGAACGTGGACACGCTAGATACGCTGGACCTGGCTCAACACGCCGAACTGAGCTTGAACTACCTCACCGAGATGGCTTGGCTAATTGGCGGGTGACTTCGAAATCAACAAGTGAAGCCGGAGGCTTGAACGTGGACACGCTAGATACGCTGGACCTGGCTCAACACGCCGAACTGAGCTTGAACTACCTCACCGAGATGGCCGACCCAGAGCTTGGCTACCTGCCGTATTGGCGGGTGCTGGAGACGGACCCGCCCGAGGCCTCACACTGCCGGCCCGATTGCAGCGAGTTGCCGGGCAGCTGGGTGGACGGAATCGTATTGGCGCGGCAAATGACAGACAGCAAGCAAGGAATCGAGGCCGAGGCCGGGCTGAAAGAGATGCTGCTGTCGGACTACGGAGGGGACGGACTCCGTTACCACGCCTCCCTACCTTGGTGTCGGGTCAAGCACGCCGTTATACACGAGCAGGGATACCTGCTGAATGGATTGGTGACCTGGTACACGTCTGCCCGCGAGCCGCGTGTGAAGGAGACGACGGAGCGACTAATTGACAGCCTGCTGGCAACGGCTGCCCACCTGGGAAAGAGTTACACCTACGAGCTCGAGGAAACGGGTACGAAGAGCTATTACTTCCCCTGTGATGGCATTACCCCCGATGGTTGGGATTTCACGATGCTCACCGGTCGGGGCAAGGAGCACATCTTCAACGGTGTGATGATCCTGCCCCTGGTCAGATACTACGAAGTGTCCGGCTACGAGCCCGCACTAGACCTGGCCGAAGGATTGATCAACCACATCGTGGGGCAGACCAGGGAGTTCGGCCATGACGGTCGGTTCATCGGTCACTTCCACGCCACTATGTGGGTCGTGGCCGGAATACTCAGATACGGCCTGGTGACGGACAACCCGCAGCTGATCGAGCTGGGCAGAAAGGTGTATGACTGGGCTCGACTCCAGGGCTCATCGTTCGGTTGGTTCCCGGAGTGGGTGGGAACCAGGCCCCCGGATGAGGTAGACGCGGAGACCTGCTGTCTAGCCGACATGATCGAGCTCGCCCACATGCTCGCCGAATCGTGCGACGACGTATACTGGGACGACGTAGAGCGTTTTGCCAGGAATCATCTCGTTGAAAGTCAATTGCAAAGCCTGCCAGCTCGTGAGCACGAGACCCAAAAGGTCGAGACGCCGCAGGCAACTTACCGAGATGTGGGGAAACGGGCGATCGGGGGTTTCGCCGGGGGGAGTTGGCCGAACGATTTCATGTCCCACGGACGGCGATTCATCGCCGGATGCTGCGGAGCGACCGGCGCGCGTGCGCTTTTCCTGGCATGGGACGGCATCGTTCAGAAACGCAACGATTCGGTCTGGGTCAATATGCCGCTCAATCGCCGAACGCCGTGGCTCGACGTGTTCAGCCATCACCCGCAGGAGGGTAAATTCCGCCTGCTCGTTCACGACGCACCTAAACTTCGAGTGCGGGTGCCGAACTGGGCCGCTGGAAGAGTGAGCGTATACGTTGACGGCAGTGCCAGGCTCCCCGAGTGGCAAGGCAACTATCTTGAGCTCAACGGGCTCGCTCCGGGACAGGAGGTCGTGTTCCTTCATCCGATGCGCAAAGAGGTTAGCGCCGAGGTGGTGGCCGGCCGCAAATAC
The DNA here is from genome assembly GCA_965217095.1 of Candidatus Latescibacterota bacterium. Taxonomy (GTDB): domain Bacteria; phylum Latescibacterota; class UBA2968; order UBA8231; family UBA8231; genus CAYNZV01. Next base: position 807,174 of record OZ244235.1, on the reverse strand, counting down.
GCGATCAGCTGGCAGGGCAATACGGTCATGCACATCTCCCCGCCCGGCAAGAACGTGCCGCTTTACCTGAGGCGGGGAACGGACGGGGCCACCGCCAGAAAGGCAGTCGAAGCTACCATGATTTGATTCCTGGGCGAGCGTCGGCCGGCTCCAAGATCGATCGATTCAATGCAATCGGCTATCTCGACCAACCCGGCGTCGGCGAGCCAGCTGCCCAGTGATTGGGCTCCACTCGCTGATCACCCTCTCGCTTTGCCGGTAGCATCCCAGATCGATCTGCCGCCGACCCGTCAAGCTGCTGTCAGCGTCACATGCATACAGCTTCAATCATCTGCTCATAGACAGCGACGGCCCGATTTAATTGTTCAATTTCAATCCATTCACCCACCGTGTGGGCCTGGGCGATGTCGCCTGGACCCAGAACGACCAGATCAAACCGATCATTCAGATAGAAAGCATCGGTGCCGTAAGGGACGGTCTGAGGATCTTGGATATCTGTGATCTGGGAGGCGATCTGTACGATCTCGGCCTTGGGGGAGTTGTAAAACGGTTCCGTGAACTGTGACTGAATCTCAAAGCCATAGTCTGCGGCGCGGCCAGTGACGAGGGTGAGCAGTTCGTTGCTGCGGGCATTCGGCATCGTCCGAAAACAGACCTTGCAGACGGTCTTGGCAGCCGTGACATTGGGCCGGCAACCACCGTCGTCAATCACAAAATTAAAACCGCAAGTGGGTGGACCGAATTCTGAATCCATAAACGACTCGTCGGACTTGACTTGCTTGGCCAGTTCAACCATATCGGCCAGAAAAGGCACCATGAGGAAGTTGGCCGAGACGCCCTTATCGGTGCTAGTGTGTGCCGCCTCACCTCTGGCCACAACCTCGACAATAGCCCCGCCTTTGTGAGCATACACCGGGATGAGCGAGGTTGGTTCAGCGACCACACCGTGCTTGGGCGGCGCGGCTTCGAAGAGTTCGGATTCCGCCGCGACCTGCTGCGCGCCTTGCCCACTGACTTCTTCGTCCGCGCAGACTACCACATAGACCGCTCGCTTCAGGCGATCGACATCGACGTTCGCCGCCGCGACTACGGTTGCGGCCAGCGGTCCTTTGATATCACAGCTGCCCCGACCTACTACCCGACCATGCTCAACGGTCGCAGTGAAGGCATCCCAGTCCTCCTCCTGGCCGGGCACCGTGTCCGAGTGAGAGAAAAAAGCCAGGCCATCGGCGCCATCCCCTTTTTTGGCAACCAGGCTGACCTTGACTTCGCCGTTTCCGTCGATGTAGGTCAGCCGCTCAACCTCAAAAGAGCACTGCTTGAGCATGTCCTCCAGGTGGTCGGAGAGGGCGATGTTGCTCCAACGACTTACCGTCGGGAAATTGATCAATTGTTTGGTAAGCTCTATGAGTTGGGACGGCGTTTTGTATTGCTCGATCATGCTTTAGTGTGTTTTGTCATGATAACCGCCCGACCAAGGGCGTTTGTTCTTTGGTTGAGAGTCCTGCGCTTGATTGACGCGGCAGTTTTGGCGCGCAGCCCGCTTTCTGTCGTACACTCAAGTTCGATTCAACAAAGCCAAATTAGACGAACCTCTGCCTGTTAGGCAACCTTGTCGATGATCATACGACCCGCGACGGCAAAAGACCTGGATCGGATCCATCGGATCACGTTGCATGCTTCGGACCGTACTGCGCCGCCCAGGCCATCCTACAGCTCATGTCCCACGAGGAGTACGGGATGGAGCAGCTGGCTGCCGACGCGGTAGATCCGGCTTATCAGGGCCGCGGTATCGGCACGCGCATGGCCCGGCACGTTGTTCGCGAGCTGATTTGAGAAGGCGTCTCAGGAGATTCTCTTTGTTGCTACGCTGGTCCACGACGAGGGCCTGCGCGCAAGGTCTACGAGAAAGGTCGGATTCAAGGAGGTCTACCGGCGGGTTTCTTTTTCGAATTCGAAACATCTGTTGGAACCAGGGAGGTTGGAGAAACGCGTGAGCAGAGATTCAACGTCCCGAACGACCAAAATCAAAATTGCAACCTCCTCTCGTAGTTGCGATCGTGTTACATGGCTTCAGCGGTAGGACGCAAAACACAAGCTACAGCGATACCAACAGCTTCTCCGGATGTTTCCTGGCGTCCATCTTCTCGTGGACCTGGGCGATCAATCCGTCCTCGATCACGTAGGTGTGGCGGTTCGCGGATTTGTCGGAGGTGCTGGAACACGCCCCGTACGCGGTGCACATAGCACGTTCCGTATCGCACAGTAACGGATACGGAAAACCCTGATCTTCGGCGAATTTGGCGTTCGCTTCTACGCTGTCCGTGCTGACCCCCAGTATCTGCACATTTTTTGCTTCGTACTCTTGGATTCGATCACGGAATCCGATGCCTTCCGCCGTTCACCCACCAGTGCTGGCACGCGGATAGAAACAGAGCACGACGGTTTTCCCTGCGTAGTCGCTGAGACTCACCTCTTTACCCGTGTGATCGGTCACCGAAAACTCGGGCGCTTTGTCGCCTACTTTAACCACTGGCTCTCCTTTCGACTGGACCATCGTGATGATCATTTCTACCAAGGATCCTAGTTTACGCATTGCCTTACATTCTACCATTCACAGGCTTGCATGAGCGCGCTGAGTGCTCATCCCTTCGGAGTTAGGAAACGCATCGCCAGCTACCATTACGCACCCACCTCCACCAGCACTACCTCGTGCATCTCAAGTTTAGGAACCACGACAGTGGCCGGTTCTCCGGAAACGGTCAGTTCGACCTCCTGCAACGGCAACCTCGCGGACACCACCTTAAGTCCGGGAAAGCGCAACACCAGCTCATGGATCGGATAGAGTTCCGTCGTGTAGTGAAACGTGGTGCGCTCCTCTTCGTATGACGAGTGGTCCGGATGCACCGCTGAATCGATGCGCCAGGGCACCAGCGGCATCGGATTGTTCACCAAGTGCACCATCAGCTGTCCCGGTTCCTTCCATGCGGCATTCATTTCCACGGCCTCCGGTGCTTCGAGCACCAACGGGGCCGACGCGCGGCCCACGAGCTCGGCAACGAAACGGCGCAGCGGTGGATACGGACTGGTCATGAAGGCACCGCCCACATCCGCTGCCAGGTAGAACACCTGGCCCTTCCCGTGCCGATGGCGAACGACCGTTGGCTCTCCGCTGTCGTAGTCGCGCTTGGGATCGAACCCCTCCAACCCGTCGATACTTGCCCGCGTGCACAAAACCTCGACGTCACTGCCGGCCTTTATGGCGGCGGTTTTTCCATGACAGCAGATGACGTCACCCAGTTTGCTCAGCTTCTCGTCGTGGGGCACGTAGATGATGTTGTTGTCCTCACCGTTGGCGCGAAGCCCTTCATAGGTCACCCCGAAGAGATCGGCGAGCGCGAACTGCCCGCGATCCTCGCCCCACTCGTCCAATAGCGAGGTCTGGTGGGTTGCCACCAGGGTGCCACCGTCGGCAACAAAACCACGGATCGCCTCGCAGTGGTCATCCCCGAGACAGGCGCTGTTGGACAGAAAGAGCACCGAGTACTGGGCCAGGCGCTCCGGGTTCAGATGTTCATCCAGGGCGATGTCCAGAACCACGTGAGAGCGGTTCAGGATCTCGTACGCCCCGTAGGCGTCGTGCATGCCTATTTCCCAGGCCTGGGTTTTGAAGGTGTTCTTGGCGCGCTCGGAGGGCCGGAAGTCCCGGTTGATGGTGGAGTAGTGCAACGCCGCGTGTTTGAAGCTATTTCCTCCCATGTACTCGACCCGCCTCTTCAGCTCGGAGAACACCGTCTTCTGGTGCTCTCGCTGGACGATCGTCTGTCCGCCGAAGGGCGCGCCGCAGGGCGCTCCCCCATGGGCTATCGACGTCATGCTGAAGATGCCGGGGGTGTGAGGTTCCATGTAGGGGGCGGGCCCGAACCCCTCCAATCGCTGGGTAATGTTGCGAAAGACGCCGAAAGGGCTACCGGTGGATCGCAAAATCTTCGACACCAAACCCGGCTCCCTGGCGGAGCGGAAGGTCTCGACGAAAAAATAGGAACCGACCTCCTCCAGACGGAATGAACCCAGCGGGTGCCCTAATGCCCAGTCTCCTGACGGCCAGAAATAGGTGTTCATGTCAAGGATCAGGTCGGGGTACCGTCGCCTCATCTCGCCGTAGAGGTGATGCATGAAATCGATCAACTTCTCGTAACGCCAGGAGACGAACCGCTTGAAGGTCATGGAGTCGAAATCCACCTTGCGCGGTATCTCCAAACCGGTATCGGCGCGGAAGAGCTCTTCGCAGTAGGAGCAATGGCAGCCGGGGGTGAACGGATAATTCTCGTGGGTCCCCCAGTTGGTATCGTCAAAGTAGAACCCGTCTACATCCAGGTGGTTCTTGAAGTCGCTCAGATAATCGGCCAACCAGTCCCGATGGGGCGAGTTAAAGCAGAACCAGCCCAGGTTCTCTTCTTGTGGCCGCCCATCGTCGAGCATTTTCATCAGCCATTCCGGATGTTTAGGCTTGAGCGGTTTGCAGTAGATGATCGGGTAATAGGTGAGGACGATGATGCCCTTGGCGTGAGCCTGTTCGATGAAGCGCGGGAGCAGATCGTTTTCGACGTTGGGATGAGGGGTCATCATCTCGGAGGGGAACCGCGGAGTCCCCCGATTGTGCTCGCCGCTGACGATGCAGACCTCGAAGCCAACATCGCTGATCAGTTCGACGTAGTCCTCCACGGAGAGGTCGGTGTGGGCTTGTCCCGGGTCGAGAGCACCGGGAAAATGTGCTTCGACTCGGCATACTCGCTTCTCGTACGGAACTGACGCCAGCCGTTCGGCGGTGGAACCGATGCGTTTCACGTAATCAGACATTTTTCCGTGCCTGTTTTTAGGTATTGAACTGCTCTTCGCAAGTAGAGGATAGGCCGAATAAACGCCATTATAGTTAGTTGCGGCAAGGTGCAGCAGTCCTGACCCAACCATCGACAAAGGCATTGATCCCGCCTGCGACTGGTGGCATCTACAGTACACAACCGTTCGCTTGTAGGCTGCAGCTGGTCTCCACAGGCAAGCAGGTTGACCCACGCGGTTGAGGAAGCGTTTCCCCGTCGCAAGATGATCGTCAGGATTGGTTTGGGAGAGGCAGAGCAATGTGCCGGCCTTGCACCAACGGTCAGCATGCGCGTTAATTCTGCCTGCCATTAATCGCAATTACGACCTGACTCCAACCCAACAGTAGGGAGACAAAAAGACATGCCCCGCTTTACCCCACAAGAGCTTCGCGAGATCCGGCTACTCTCTTTTTCGAGCCTCGGGCTGTGGCGAAGAGGATGTGAAGGCGGTTGTCGATCACCTCGTCGAATCGAATCTCTTCGGTCACGATTCTCACGGGGCTATTCGTTTCTCCGAATACGCACGCGCGATCCGCGAGGGCCGATTCCAGCCCACAGCCACGCCGAGGATCGTCAAAGATCATCCTGCCACCGCCGTGGTGGATGCCGGCGGTGCCATGGGCCAGGTCGGTGCTACGTTCGCCACCGAGCTGGCTATGGAAAAAGCCCGTGTGTGTGGCATCGGCACCGTGGCCTTGCGCAACACTAGCCACATCGGTCGTGTGGGCGCTTATCCCCTGGCAGCCGCGAAACAGGGATATATTGCGCAGATCTTCGTCAACGCTGGCCAGCTTGGCTATCAAATTGCGCCGTTCGGGGGTATCGACGGCAAGCTCAGCACCAATCCTTTGGCCTTTTCGGCGCCCCGGAAGGAGGCCGAACCGATCATGGTGGACATGACTACCTCGGTGGTCGCCGAAGGTAAGATCCGTGTCGCCGTAAATCGCGGCATCCAGGTTCCGGAAGGATGGATTATCGACTCGAATGGAGAGCCCACCGTGGAACCCACCGACTTCAAGGGAGAACCGCCCGGTGCAATTTTGCCACTTGGTGGCGTGGTGGCACACAAAGGCACGGCGTTGAGCCTGATGGTGGAAATACTCGGGGGCGCCTTGAGCGGCCTCGGCTGTGCTGCCGGATCACGCACCATGGTGAGTAACGGCGTATTGCTGAACGTCTACAACATCGAACACTTCGTTGACCGGGAAGAGTATTTCGACGAGCTGGAACGGCTGATCGTGCACGTCAAATCAAGTCGCCTCGCCCCCGGCGTCGACGAGATTCTACTGCCCGGAGAGCCCGAGTTCCGCAGTTCCGAGAGGGTCGAGCGGGAAGGCATCGAAGTGGATGAGAAGACATGGTCCAACATCTGCGAAGAGGCTGGGCACATCGGGCTGGACCTGAAGACTCCCTAGTCGTAGAGGTCGGCCCGCTCGCCGGGACACCCGGCCGCGCACCGGCGCGGTGGTCAGGGTAGCCGGCAGGGGGCCTTCTTCACATCTTTGGAGAGATCTCCGCCACGGCGGTGTCGGAGAGACCAGCTTACCGGATCGTCATGCCCGTAATGGGGTATACGCCATGCGACCTTGGATCCTCGCCGAAACGAATTACGCCTACACGAAGGAAAATCCATACGAGGTGGCTGTGCTACCGTTGGGCGCGACGGAGCCACACAATTTTCATTTGCCTTATGGCACGGACACCTGCTGCGAGACCGCCCATGAGCGAGGTGCGAAAATCGCCCTTCTGCCGTGTATTCCTTACGGCACGGAAACGAATATGCGACGAAGGCACGATCATTGGCGAGAGGATCTGCGAGACCGCCCATGAGCGAGGTGCGAAAATCGCCCTTCTGCCGTGTATTCCTTACGGCACGGAAACGAATATGCGCAAACTGCCGCTTGCGATGAATGTGAACCCCTCCACGCTCAACCAGATGGTCACCGACCTCGTCGAATCACTGGCTCAAAGCCAAGTTCGAAAGGTTCTAATTCTCAACAGCCACGGCGGTAACGAAATGAAACCACTGCTCCGCGAGTTGGCTGGCAAGACGCGCACCCACATTTTTCTCTGCAACTGGTACAAAGCGTTTCCCGATATGTACCACGAGATTTTTGATCGAGTTGACGATCACGCGGGCGAGATGGAAACGTCGTTTTGCTTAGCGTTTGTTCCTGAACTCGTCTCTCGAAGCGACGACGGCGACCTCACGGCCGATGACGGCGAGACGGCCGAGACTCGATTCGAAGCCATCAATCAAGGCTGGGTTTCGATCACACGCCCTGAAGTGCGAGTCGCCTCGTAAATGGCATTTGCTAACGACCAACACGGGCTCGGGCAACCCTCACGCCGCCACCGCAGAAAAAGGCCGCCGTATGATGGACGTGCTCGTCGCACGCCTGGCAACATTTCTTTCCGAGTTGTCCGCGGCTGATATTGACGAACGATTCCCATTTTGAGCTGCGCTACAGCTCCTCCGACCTCAATTCTCAACTAGGTGCGTTGTGGAGGTTGGCAGGACCTTTACGTAGAAGGGGGTACCAGGCATCATGACAAACTCCAGACGTGGTACCGGCGCGCTCCGCGACTTCGAGATCGCGGGGGAGTTGGCATCTGCCTATGACGACATCTACACGCCGGCGGCTCTGGCCGCGCTGGCCGCGCTGGCCCCCTTCGAGGCCGATCGCCGCGCGGTCATGACGGCGCGGATCGAGCGTCGCATGGCGCGCGCGCGCCATCGTGAGCGCATCGCGTTTCTTGATGCCGAGGGGTGTATTGCCGGTACGGAGATCCGGATTCAGGATGCCCGCGACGGCAAGTTCACAGGGGGGGAGATCCCCGACGATCTGAAGCGCCAATGGATCCAGGGCACGGGCCCGGCGGCGAAACCCAACTCTTCGATCGAGCGGAGCATCCGCAATGTCGCCTATGCGTTGCTCTCGGGCGCCGACGGCTGGATGTTCGACGGCGAGGACGCGCTGGGCCAGATCACCACCATGTCGTTGGATAATCAGCGCAATCTCAAGCTCGCCATCGCCAAGGATCCCCTCTTTCTGAAAGCGGCCAAGCAGGTGGCCGTAGAGATGAATCAATGGGGTCAGGGATTCTTCGGGCACCCGATCATTGACGACTGGCAGCAGCAACTCGATTTCACAACTAAGATTTTTCGCGCTCGCGGACTCCACCTCGACGACCGGCATCTCCGTGCTGCGGACGGCAAGGGCTTCTCGGCCTCCATAGTCGATGCGGCGCTCTACGTCACTAACAACCATGGGCAGCTCCAGCGCGCGGGTTCATCGGTCGTTCTCTACCTGCCCAAGATCCAAACGGCCGGCGAAGCCTCCATCTGGGACCGTATCCTGACGGCACTCGAGGATCACCTGGGTCTCTCGACCGGGACGATCAAATGTTATGTGCTGGTCGAGCAGCTCGAGGCGTCCTATCAGCTGATGGAGATTCGCGCCGCTCTAGGAAGACACTTCGTCGGATACAACACGGGCCGCTGGGACTACATCAACAGCGTCTCGGACGCAATGGCATGGGATACGGATTTCATCAATCCTAACATCGACGCCATCACCATGACCTACGGCTACATGCGGAACTACGAGGAGCGCGTTCGCCGCGCCGTCAACACGCCCGACGCCGACGGTCGCTGGGCGCTCTGGCAGGGTGGCATGGAGCCGAACATTCCCGTCGGCTCCGGGGAGGGTGTCGGTGCGAGCATGAAGAAGGCCGGCGCCGGCGCGGAGCGCGAGCAGCGCGAGGGCGCCAGCGGCAAGTGGGTCGCGCACTGGAAGATGGTCCACATCGTGCGGCCGGTGTGGGAATCAGTGGGCGAGGACAATCAGACAGGGCGCGAGTTCCCCGCGCTGACCTACACGCAGGAGGACGCCGAGGCTCTGACCCTGCTTGAGCCGGCGCCCCGCACGACCAGAGGAGCGCGTGATCTCCTGAGCGTAGCCGTCCAGTACGGTAACGCCTTCGGCCAGGGTTTCGCGGCGGCGGCGCTGAAGCCGGCCGACTTCTTCGGCAACGAGGATATCCTCTATCTCATGGAGGACATGGCGACCGGCGAGATCCGCTTGAGCATTCTCTGGGAGTGGATCCACAAGGGGGCGCAGCTCACCGAGGGCGACGCCACGCTGGGCTTGGCGAAGGGCGACACCTTCGCGCCCGAGCTCTTCCAGCGGTTGCTTGCCGAGGAGTACGACAAGCTGCTGGCGGCGGATGACCGGGACGTGCACACGGACTCGAAAACTACGACGCTGCCCATCGCGCGCTCCATTGCCGCGGCTTATGTCGAAGACGCGGTCAAACCGCCCTGGTACATCGATCTGCTGAACATCAACCTGAACAACCACGACCTCGGGGCCGCTCGGCAGCGCATCTCCCAGTACCTCGAGGCCTTCGGGCGCGACGGGACGAGGGTGACTGAGAATCTGGACTTCGTTGCGGCGACCGATCGACCCTCATAACGTCGAGCATTGGCACATGAAGACCTTGTTTATTCTCATGGATTCCTTGAATCGGCATTATCTCAATGCTTACGGCAATTCATGGGTCCAGACTCCCAACATCGACCGTCTTGCCGAGCGCGGGGTCGTGTTCGACAACCACTACTGTTGCTCCATGCCCTGCATGCCAGCGCGGCGGGATCTGTATACCGGGCGCGCTAGTTTTCTCGAAAGTCCCTGGGGACCGATCGAACCCTGGGATGATTGTTTACAGCCGGAGCTACGGCGACAACGCGGCACCTACAACCATTTGATCACCGATCATTTCCACTACTTCCGCACGGGTGGAGAGGGATACCACACCTGCTTCGATACCTGGGAGTTTCAGCGCGGCCAGACCTGGGACCCTTGGCGTCCGTCGGTACAAGAACCGGAGACCCCCATCTACCGTGGACGAAACCGGCGAACCTACTGGGCCAACCGTGCCTTCTTCGATAGCGAGCGCGATGAGGAGTACCCCACACCGCAGTGTTTCATGAGGGCGATGGATTTTCTCGACCGCAACCACCAGGAAGAAGACTGGCACCTGCACCTCGAGGTCTTCGACCCTCACGAGCCGTTTATCTGCCCAACAAAATATCTCGATCGGTACAACGACACCTGGGATGGTCGGTTTTACTTCGATTGGCCAGAAGCCGAGCCGGTTTCGGATGAGCCAGAGGCCGTCGAACATATCCGCAATCGATATGCCGGTACCCTGTCGATGGCCGACCACTGGCTGGGTCGGTTGCTCGACAAGATGGATGACCTGGATCTATGGGAGGACACGACCGTTGTGTTCACCACCGACCACGGCCATCTACTGGGAGAGCAGGGTTATTGGGCCAAGAACTACATGTTCGACTACCAGGAGCTGGTACACATTCCACTGATTGTCTGCCGGCCTGGGGCCCACGGGAAACGCGTCGATGCGCTCACTTCGACCCTGGACCTGATGCCGACCCTCATAGAGTTGCATGGCGCTGAGCCGCCGCCCCATGTTCACGGCAGATCCATCTGTCCCTTATTCGATGGGGAAGAGAAGCATCATGAGGCTGTGATGTACGGCTACTTCGGCAAGGATATCAATCTGACCGATGGAAGGTACACCTATTGCCGGCAAGCCCTTCAGGATTCATTTCTCTACCACTACACTGCGGTGCCGACTGGCGACAAGGGATTTATCGATCGTGATTCCCTGGCGCGGGCAGAATATGGGGTCTTCCTAAAGCACACCAGCGGCGTACCTCATTTGCGGATCAAAAACCCGTCACGCTGGCACCACGACGCTCCTGACTTCAACCTGATCTACGACGTACTGGTCGACCCGGATCAACAGCACCCGATCCGCGAGCCCGAGCTGGAGCGCCGGTTGGAAACCAAAATGAAGGAGCTGTTGATGGCCCTGGATGCGCCCTTCTGTCAGCTGGAACGCATGGGCTGGTAGCGACGTATGGATAGTCAGCTCATACAGCCGCACACACCGTCAGCTGTTCAAGGAGAAAACCCGTGATAGTCGAACGCGTCGAGGTCCGCTCAGTGGGCCCGCCGACCGAGCAGTTCACCTGGTCAGATGATCTGCCGGCCCAGTACGCCACCAACACCGTCCTGCGTCTCTACACCGATGAAGGGCTGGAAGGGGTCTCGGGTGTTTGGAACGCTACGTCGTACGGCTACGAAAAGTACACCGCCGAAGCCATCCGCCATATCGCACCCATTCTCATCAACCGCGATCCGCTGCAGCGGGAGGCGCTTTGGCACGATATCCGGCCTCGGGTCTTCCCGGTGCCGCCGCAGGCTCTGGCCTCCATCGACATCGCCCTCTGGGACCTCGCCGGCAAGGCGGCAGGCCTGCCGATCTACCAACTCTTAGGTGCCCGGCGGGAGCGGATTCGCTCCTATGCAAGTACCCCCATGTTGGAGGATGTGCCCGCTTATCTCGAGTTCGTGGCGGGACTGCTGGAGGAGGGTTACACCGCGGTAAAGTTTCACACCTGGTGCGTCCCTGACAGAGATCTGGAGCTTTCCAGGGCCGTCGCCCGTGAGTTCGACACCGGAGCGATCGATTTCATGCTGGATGCGGAGAACAACTACGACCGGGCCAGCTCGCTGAGAGTCTCGCGGGAGATCGAGGAGCTCGGATTCACCTGGTTTGAGGCTCCCCTCCCCGATTGGGATCTTGATGGCTACCGGGAGCTGACCCGGGCGACTTCCATACCTGTGCTGCCGTCGGGCAACTGGTACATGGACCTGATGACCTTTAACGAAGCGATCAAAACCCACACCTGGAGATCGGCCCGCACCGACGTCCACATGATGGGCGGGATAACCCAAACGCAAAAAGCGATGGCGCTGACCGAAGCGGCTGGCATCAACTGCGAACTGATGTCCTGGGGATACAGCCTCAACTCAGCCGCCAATCTCCACGTGATGCTGGCCCACGACCATTGTTCGTTCTACGAACACTCGGTCCCCCAGGCGCCGTACGAGTACGGCATGCACGATGTCATTCGGTCGGATGCCGACGGGTACGTCCACGCTCCCAACAAGCCCGGCCTGGGTTTGGAGGTGGATTGGGAGCAAATGGAAGCCGCCACTTTTCACCAGTTCACCATCGAATAGCGGCAGCCGCCAGAATCGATTCGCTGCGGTCTTGGCACCGGTCACCTTTGCCATCGGTCCCATGTGTCATCCCGGCCCCTTGTCCTTATGACTCGACCCAGTGGCGATAGAGAGGTTTTACCTCGGATGGCAACCGCTCGTAAACATCCCGTTTAACGAGTGGCTCCATCCGCGTCCCTCCCATGCCGAGGTCTTCTATCCAATGCTTCCGTTCCAGCGATCCGTCCCTGCAAAGCCCCATATTGAACCACCAGGGGATCCAGCGCAGGATGAGGCAGGAGCGCCGCTTGCCGGAGTTGTTGGGCATGATGCTGTGCCAGGTGCGGCCGTCGAGCATGAGCACGCTGCCGGCCTCGCCCGTTGCCTGCAATTCTGTGGGATAGCGTGCGGACCGGTCCAATTCAAAATCGGTACCGGGGAATTTTCCGTATGTGTGGCTGCCAGGGACGACGGCGGTGGCCCCAGTCTCCTGGTTGAAGGGCGTCAGCATCCATAATGTGTTAATGAGGACGGGTACTTCGGGAGGGCACTGACAAAGTTTGAGATACGCAGCATCATCTCTTTGGTTGTAGGGCCAATCGGTATGCAGCCCGCGGCGCAGGCTGCCGATGCCAACCGCTGCGCCGCAGTCCTGGGCCAGGTAATGCGGACCCAGTAGCGCTTCGAGCGCGCCTTTCAGACGTGGCTCGACCAGGTACGGGACGAACGACTGGTCGTGGTTGAGAAGACCCCGCGGGCGAGCTTCTTTTCCGTTCTTGACGAAGTCGGGATCGGTCCACTGGGCAGGTTCCTCGCCGTCCTCTGGGAAGCGATCAGGCTGCAGCCTCTTCGTCGTACGCTCGACGCTCGCGAGCACCTGCGGCACGTCATCCTTCGGAATGACGCCGGGGATGACGCAAAACCCGTCGATGCGCATGTGCATCGCGATCTCGGCGACGTCCATGGATTACCTGTAATCTTCAGCTCGGTCCCGAGGGACGTACCCCAGCACATCGCGGGCGTGCTGCAGATCGCGGTACGCCCACTTGTTGTCCGAGAGAGCAAAGAATGTGTCGAAGCGGACATCGTCGTCGATCTCCACACAGAGCCGGATCATACGGCCGAGATCTCCGTGACTGCACCAGATCGAGAAGTCGCGCGGCCGCATCGGCCGGTTCTCGGCCGTCACCGCGCAAATGCGCAGGCAGATGATCGACAGCCCGGCAGAGTCGACAAAATGCCTGGCAAGCGCTTCCCCCCAGGCTTTGCTGCAACCATAGAGGCCAGTCGGTCGAACAGGAACTTCACTAGTAACCATGTCCCATGTCTCGGGCACCTCGTCGTAGCGGCCCTCCACCAGGGCTCCGTAGGGCATTTCCAGCTCCCACCCCGAAATAGCAGCACCGGCGCTGGCGAAGAGGACGCGCCGAACACCCAAGCGGCGGCTCGCTTCGAAGACGTTATATGTACCGATCACGTTGCTGTGCAGCACGGCCTCCCACGGCGCATCCATCGCAACATGTGCAGCCAGGTGGATGACGGTGTCGACTCCTTCGAATGCTGGCAGGATCGCATCCAGGTCGCCGATGTCGGCGGAATGGCAGTCAACGTCCGGCATCGCGCTGCGATTCAACGCCCTGAGCTGGTAGCCGCTTTCCAGTTCTCTGCGGGCGATGCCGCCGATCAAACCGCTCATGCCGGTGATGAGGATTCTGCGCTTCACACTCATAAGCCGTCGAAGCCGTACACGCCACCACTCTGAGCGTCCATCCACACATCCCGGCGCTCGCGTTCGAGGATCGACCCGACCGAGTCGTGGGCGAGCCCGGCGAGGTTATTGAACGATGTGAGGCGGTGTCCGTCGAAGCGCATCAAGCCCTCACCTGTGTTCCGATCCACAGGTTTCCGTTGGTGTACTCGGCCGATGGTGACCAGGCAGATAGGTCTCAGCCGCCGGATTTGACCAGTGTTCCCAGTGTGCGATTTGTTTGGGACCCAATCCCGTAAAACTCTCGTATCGCGGATCTTCCATCGATTTCCACCTCCCTGGCTGCGAAGAGCTAGAACTCGTGGCGCTTTCGGGGAATGTGGTGCTCGGGCTCGGCGTTTGGCCGGACCAGAGTTTCGGCATCATCCTCGATAAGCGGCCGGCTGCTGGCATATGGAGGTTCCAACACCGCTTTCTGGACCTCGGTGAGTTCGTCGAACCACTCGGGCATTTCGGTCTCGTAAAGTCCTCTCGAATTGCTGCAATGCTTGGGGCTGTAGCGGTACAGCAGCGACCGGCGCTCATGGTCCGCCTTCCAGGGCAGCGAACCGTGGATCGTCGCCTCCATGAAAATCACCAGGTCGCCCGCCTTACACGCCAGGTTGCGCACGACCTCCCTGTCGGTGTTGTAGAGCATGATGTCTTCCGGGCACTTGAAGTTGGCCTTGTGACTACCGGACATGACTGTTACCCCACCTTTTCCCTCCTCGATATCCCTCAGTTGGTACTGGATCACCGTCATGCCAGTACGGAACTGCCCGTTGGCATAAGAATAAAACCGGGTTCCGTCGTGCTCGCGGCTGGTGTAGCCGTGTAGGCCATGCCCACCGCAACCGTTGCGGGACATGATGAGTCCTGGTTGACCTTCCAACCTCCAGCCGCGGCCGAACAGCGAGTTCATGTACGGAATCAACTTCGGATGGGCGATCAAATCGCGAAATGGCTGACACCAAGGTTTGTCCCAAATTAACATCCCGGTCTCGCTGCGAATTTCGAATTCCCCGTCCATGCCGCCGGTATACTGACTGGGTCCGGACCAGTCGTACTCTTCCGCCGGCACGAGGTTGACATCCACCGCTTCGTTGAGGGCCTGTACCTCGGCGGCGGTGAGAAATTCCTTTACGTGGATATACCCTTGCAGATCGAAGAGAAACTTTTCGCGTTCACTCATTTCCAACATAGTCTACCTCCAGTTGACGGGTGTGCGGAGTAACGGCATAGATTTAATGGGCATGGAAGAGGCCGGCTGGGTTCGCGCCATCTCGGAGCTCGTTGGGCTGCCGTGGCGCGAAGGCGGCCGGCCAGGTGTATTTACGATTTGAGCCGGGACATCATCGGATCCCATATAGGATCGGCCACGACGGTGGCCGGATGGCGATCACCGAAGTAGGCGACTTCCAGCTTAGTACCGGGCATTGCATACTTCAACGGTACGTAGCCAAAGGCCAGATTCTTTCCCACGCTATAGCCATAGTTGGCCGTTGTGACATGGCCGATACAGGTGCCGTTCGCAGCAAAGAGAGGCTCATAGCCAAAGAACGTTGCCGTCGGATCGTCGACAACGATACAGCGGAGCTTCTTCTTGCAGCCCTTTTTCCTGGCGGCTATGGTCGCCTCCCGGCCGATAAACCCATCCGCTTTGCTCAACCGAGCCGTCCAACCAAGGCCGGCCTCAAGCAAGTTGTATTCGGTGTGGATGTCGGCACCCCACAGCCGGTAGCCCTTCTCGAGGCGCAGCGAATCCATCGCACCCGAACCGGCGACAACCATCTCGAACACACGCCCAGCCTCCCATGTGGCGTCCCACACCGACAGTGACTGTTCGTAGGGAATGTGCAATTCCCAACCTAGCTCACCAACATAAGAGATGCGCATCGCATAGACGCGCGCGGCACCGATTTCGATCCATCTGGCAGCAAAATAGGGGAAGCCATCATCGCTGACGTCGTCCCCAGTCACCTGAGACAGGACGGCGCGCGCGTTAGGTCCCCACAGACCCAGGGCCGAATACAATCCGGAGATATCGCGAACGGAGACAGAGTCGTCGTCTGGCGCCTGCCGCCGAACCCAGTCGAGATCCTGCGGGAGCGTCCCCTCGCCGACAAACATCCAATAGCAGTCGGGCGACAGGCGGGCAACGGTCAGGTCGCGCTTGACTCCTCCCTTTTGTGTGAGCCAGCAGGTGTAGATAACGGTGTCGATGTGGCGGTCCATCTCGTTAGTACAGAGCCTATTGGCAAAGGCAACCGCACCCGGCCCGCACACTTCAATAATCGATAATCCCGTCATGTCAAAGAGACCGGCATTGTCGCGTACCTCAAGATGTTCTGCTCCCTGTACAGGAGACCAGAATTGCGCGCCCCAGCCCGAGCGTTCGGGTATGTCGGCCGCATACTTCTCTAGAAGCCGATCGTTTTGCTCATACCAACGGGGAAGCTCCAACCCCGCCAACGGTATGAAGCTCGCACCCAGGGACTCATGGCGGGCATGAAACGGTCCGAGACGAATGTTGCGGGGCTTGGCCAGCGGCTGGCGTGGATGAACAATGTCATAGACTTCGCGATAGTGAGTATTCGTAACGGTGTCCACATAGCTGCGCGTGGACTGATAGCCGTGCAGGCGATTGACGTTGCAGGCGCGCAAATCCCACTCCGGCTCACCGAAAACCATCCACTCGGCAATCGATTTGCCGACCCCACCCGCATGGGTGATCCACGACGCGATCGCCGTCCACACGCCCTCGGTCCGAGTCTCGCCTAGGAAGGGATAGCCGTCAACCGAAAAGGCAAACATGCCGTTGAACTGCGTGGCCAGTGGCTTGCCCTTGAAGGGTGGCATCATCTCCTCTGCCAACCCCTTCGCTTCTTGAAAGTCATCGGGCGTAAAAGGCTTCAGGGCCGTCTTCTGCAGATCGTAAGGATCGACGGGCAGGGGCTGGTGCCAGTAACTGCCAACTCCGAGACCACTCCAATGGTTGCGGTAGTACATGGTCCTGTCGAGGTCTCGAATAAAGGGCAAAACCGCCTCGTCGTCGCGATTCGTGGAGTCGAACTCACTCAGCTCGGACAGGGGCTCGGTGATTACGTACTGATGCTCGAATGCAAGTAGCGGCAGCGGTATCTGAAGCTTGTCACTCAGCACAGGTCCCCAGATGTTTGTGCACATCAGAACGTGCTCGCACTCGATGCGAGGCAGGTCGGGATTGTCGGTCAAGACCGCGGTGACCCGACTCTTCTCGATCTCAATGTCGCCGACGTGCGTGTTGGGTACGATTTCGCACCCGCCTGTCGCTTGTGCCTCAAGAGCCATCGAACCGGTGACGCATTCACCAGAGACGAGCGCGCTGCTCGGTATGTGCAACACGCCTTCGAAACCGTCCGTGTTGATAATCGGCCACATCTTCTGTGCTTCCCGCGACGAAAGAAGGGCCGTTTCGACGTCGTACGACTGAGCGGCATTGTGCAGTCGCTTCAGATCTTGCCAACGCTCCCTAGTCCTTGCCAATTCGAAGCTGCCTACCGGGCTATATGTTCGCCGTGGATGATCGTACTCTGGGAGGTGCGCATAGAGTTCGGTGGAATACTGCGCAAAACGCGTCATCAGCTTGGAATGGTTGATCGCCACTACGCCTCCCGGAGCATGCGAGGTCGACCCGTCGTTGTTAAACAGGTCGCCTTTGTCGAGCAGGATGACATCCCGCCAGCCGAATCTGGTGAGATGATAGGCGGCGGCCGCTCCCACGATGCCGGCACCAACGATGATGACGTGGGCATGTTTGTTCATATCAGAAGCACTCAGAAGTCGCGGTGGCAGGCTTCAGCCGATGACAGCAACCGGATGGCGCTGGTATCACAGAAAGAGAGAATCCCCTTGCGAAATCTGGCGAGCCTGAAGGCGCAGCAAGTACAAGATGATCGACTTTACCTTGCGGCGCTACCCATATCATCCGCCGGGGCCCTCCCCCACAACTACGGTTCGGATAGCTGCCCCCTTCTCCCGATGAGCCCGGATTGTATTCGAAATACAGCTTTTCGGCTAACCTTCGGTGTTACCAGGAAGAGAAGCACATCATCTGGAGACACTCCGGATGGAAGCATTTGCGGGTATTTGCTACAGCGATTGATGCTTGCGTTGCACCGAAACTCCGGTTTGCCACTGCATGTTTGGTTCTTAACTTCTGGAATTCTGAGCGTGAACACATCCCATAGACGCCATCGTTTCTCAGGTTGTTGGCCTATCGATTCACATTCGGCACCCTTTGCCACGATGAGATGTCTTAGTGGTCGAATCTGTCCAAAAAAAGCTGTCCTATTGTGATTTTACTTGATTCATGGGCGACTCGATGCCGCGGGTCGTGGTTGCTGAAAGGTCGAAACTGGAGCGTTGTAGCGCTGACTTCTGTGCTCTCTGCTTTCCTCTTTGCTTTCCAGTTTATTACGGTAGCCAAGTTTTCGGTACTGCCTGCCGGCGCCAGTCACACCACCTTCGGCAACTTCATACATGCCGTTCGAGAGAGCGTGCAATTCGACGGATTCGATGCGCTGCTCGTTGCATGTATCGTAACTACTGGTTCGCTGCTGCTTTATTTAGAAATCCGTTACGGACTCATCACCTCGTTCCTTCGAACAGTATTTGTCAGCGACAGTCGAACGGTAGTGTTATTGATCGCTGCCTCATTTGTTCTCGTGCGTTATTACCTAGCCTGAATAATTCATGAATCCGCACCAAGCGAACGAATTCGGTGCGCTGGTCAATGGCTGGACGTTTTGGTAGCGGGTTGATCGAGTGCTGTCGGTCGTCGAGGTGTTGTCTGGGAGATCTGAGCCTCTTTTGGATGTCATTGGGACAGTCGGGTCCCTTGGTGGATCGTGTGCGTGGATGTAGTGGGACATCGCAAAGCATCATGAGGTGTCGAGGTTGAGGACGACGGTGCGCATCAGATCCTTGAGCGGGTATGACGTCGGAAAGTGAAAACGGACCTTGGTGGCTTGCTCCCGCACGCGGGCGCCGATTTTGAGCACCCGGAGTTGGATCGTGTTAAAGTTGGACGTCGTCCATTGGGTGCCGCGCATGCCAATCTGTTGGATCGTGTGCAGCAGCACGTAGGCCGCGCTGTGCAGGAAGAGGCGAAATTGGTTGGCCGAGAAGCGGTGGCAGGAGGTGCGGTCGGACTGCAGGTAGGTCTTGTGATTCTTGATGAAGCCTTCCGACCGCCCACGAGCGCAGTAGATCTCCTCATACAGAAACTCGGGAGAGCGGTTGCGGATATTGGTCACCACGAAGCGCGGGTTGGCTTTGCGCTGCGTGATCTCGGCCTTGTAGATAATCTGGCGCGGTCGGGGCCAGCTCTTGGCCTGATACTCGAAGCGGTCAAAAAGCCGCACCGCTTCATCGCTCTGCTCGGCCAGCGCCGCCACCAGCTCCATCAGCGGTTCGCCGAGTGCCTTGAGCTTGTTGTTGATCGCCTGTCCCAGAATGAAATCAATACCGTATCCGTCGCACAGGTCGTGCACCTCAGGGGTGCTGAAGTGCGAGTCGCCTCGTAAGGTGATCTTCGTCTTCGGCCACACCATGATCAAATGATCCAACACGCGTTTGAGGATGGCTACCGCCTCTCGGCCTCGCATTCTACGACCGGGTCGCAGCAGGGTCGTGATCAATTTGCCCGACTCCCCTTCGTAGAGATGGACCGGAAGGTAGCAATACTCGTCATAGTAGGCATGGAACAACGTGAGTTGCTGGGCGCCGTGTGCCGGATCGTCCGTGTCGTCGATGTCGATGGTGAGCTTCTTGGGCGGCTGGTCGTAAGACTCGATGAATATTTCCAGCAAAGCGAGCCCGATGCGATACAGATCCGAGCGGCTGACACTGTTTTCCAAACGAGACATGGTTGGTTGACTGGCCAAATCGTCTCCCGTCAGAGGCAGACGGTCGCACGCGGTTTTCAGACCCGGATCGCAACGCAGGTCGTCACTGTCATTGGCGTCCTCGTAGCCACAGGCGATCTGGAATACGCGCTGCCGGATGAGGTCAGTATACGTATGGTCGATATAACTTTGATGTCGACGATCCCGGTGCGGGCTTCCGCTGGTCGCAGAAGCAGGGCGCCCCCATCACTGGTGGTCATGCCACCGTCAAAATCAGCTTCGATCTTTTTGCCCGAGATGTTTGCAAACGATAGCGCGATCTGCGAAGTTTCCATCTGCGGTGGCCCTCTTGATTGGTTGTTGTTTGTGGGTAACCCTAACGTAGGGCAAAACAACCAGTTGTACAGAGGCTCACCGCATTTTTATGAATAATTCAGGCTAGCGGTGGGCAACTTCAATTGGGCGGGAGATGCGAATCAACATATTGCCACCGCCTATATGGCCTCCAGGGCCATAGCCAGCGGCGAGTTCCCAATTTGGACCTTCTACATTGGCAACGGTTCTGCGTATCTACAACACTACGGATTCCTTTACCCATGTCTTGTTGGATTCACCAATCTCTTGTTTGGGGACTTCTTCATTTCGATGAAGATAGTCCTCGTCATGGGGCATCTTCTTTCCGGTGTAGGGATGTACTACTTCGTCGCCCGTCTATGTTCTTCTCGACGGGCTGGTTTCATCGCCGGAATCGGCTACGTAATTTGCTTTTGGCACGTTCAACAGGTCTTGATAATGGGACGCACGCCCTTAGGGCTCTTTTACGGACTGCTTCCCTGGGCCTTCTATTCCTTCGAACAATCGATGCGTGCCGATCGCCGGATGCGGGCAGCACTTTGTGGTGGCATAAGCGTCGCACTCCTATGCTTTACCCACCCCGCGTATGGATTCTACGCTTGCGTTCTTCTTCTCTTCTACGCAGTTATCCGGCTGTGGACACTGCGCAGAGAACCCGCGTTCAAAGGAATGATTGGCGCCAGTTTCCTGTACATGCTCTGCGCCTTCTCGTTTAGTGCCTACATCAACATAGGAATGCTGGTCGAAAGTAGCTTCACCAACATGAGCGGGTTCGAATTCGGGCTGCAAGATCAAGACGACTCGAACAGAGTGCTACCTGGCCCCACCTGGCGCCACGTCTTGGGCTGGTCCAACTTCAGATTTTGGCTGCTTCCGCTCGAGGAACATCACTGGTACGGGGGGTATCTCGGTCTAACCCTGATCGGTCTGAGCCTCGGGGGCGGAGCGGGACTCTGTTTCCATCGGGATCGCGCCGCATTGAGGCGGTATCTACCTGGTTTCTGCGTGCTGCTCTTGGTTACAGCTGTAATCGTCGCTTACGATTTGCCGCCCCTGAGTTCTGTACGCTTGATCCACGTCTTTAACCCTTCACGATATCTTCTGTTTGTTACCTTTTTCATCTCAATGGCTGCAGGAGTCGGTACCCACCTGGCCTTACTCTGTATACCACGATGGATTAGCAGGAGTCGGTGTCTTACCGTTCTACTTTTCTCAATACTGTTGGACTTGGGACCCACAACCTTCCAACAACCGTTCGTGAACGAAAGAGAGCTGTTTTTTCCTCAGCTTAATCCAGTAGGTGAGGAGACGGACGACGCATCAAATCTTCCAAATTTCAGGGCACAATGGGCAACGGATGGCGGGCATTCGGCCTTTGCGATCGCTCGCATGATAGTGGACAAGGGCGCAGCTGTGTCGGAAGTGTATCACCCCGGCGAGTTGCCTGCCTCCGCGCTGTTTACAGATCCGATCATGCACGCAGTCCGTTCGGTCTTGGGCCAATCAGACTGCCGAGGGATTTGCAGCTCATCCAGTTCGAGATTTGCTTTTGCGTGGGTTTCGTCTTCTCAACACTCGCTTTGTCCTGGCGACAACCCGTACAGTCACGTGGGGCTTCGTAGTGGAGATCGATAACAGCAGCCCGGTTGTTGCATCGCCTCGAATTGTCCCGTTCGCGGCTGAGCCGGTCACCGCGAGCGATACACAAAGCGAGCTGGGCGAACTTCTGGAGCTTGGAAAGCTATATCCTATGAAGCAACATCAAGTCAAGAACGGTCTGCGCATGGTCCATGCCATGGGTTTGGCCCCAAGAAGGAACTACTGCGAACGTCTTCTCATCAGCCCTGGCCGAGAACCGCAAGATCTGGGGACGGCACCAGATGTTGAAGTACTCGCGCACACGGTTGGACATCAAGACGTCCGATTGAACGTCCACATGACGGAGGCTGGTTTCGTGCGCCTGGCGTACGCCTACTATCCGTTCCTGGAGGTTACGGTCAACGGAGCAGCCGTTTTGCCCATAGAAACTGCCGATCGGTTTATCGCGCTCAAACTGGACGGGGGCGAACATGCCATAACAATAGAGGCACGATTGTCCCCACTGCGCAGGGCGCTTCTCTGGATAGCCCTTGTTGTGCTGCTGGTGGTCGGAGCTTTAGCCGTGCGAGAGCCGTTTAGTCGGGTACGAGATGCGGACGGCGTGTCAACTGATGTGGCGGGGCGCTTCTGAGCAAGCTATTCCCAAACTTGCTCCTTCACTGTTCCCCTGTTCCCCGGAATCATGCCTCCAACAAGGCCAGGTGGAAGTCATGCCAGCCCTCCAGATCGTTGAGTTCCGCGCCGAGCCACTCCTTGTCGTCCCTCGGCAAGCCGAGCGTGTCTAGTGTCTCCGACCGCCATGGCTCCGGCTTGGCCATCGAGAGCGTGGCTCCTGTCCCCTATCACAGAACGAGAGAACCTGATTCGCTGCGCGATGGAGCCATTTCGCCCTCGGGCGGATGGACGAACCTTCCGTTTTGACTGAACGACGTACTCAAGCAGGTATCCTTCTCGCCCTCGCTATCTACGCCGTTACGGTCGTGCGATCGGCGTGGCTGATGGACGATGCTTTTATAACTTTCCGCACGGTCGATAACCTTATCCACGGGTACGGCCTGACGTGGAACACGGTCGAGCGGGTGCAGGCGTACACCAACCCGCTGTGGTTGTTTTTCGTATCCGCCGCCTACTTTTTCACGCGTGAGATATTCTATACGCCACTCTACCTGTCGATTGCGGTTTCGGTCGTGGCTGCCGGGCTCGTTGCATGGCGTGTGGCGGCGTCGCCCACCGCAGCCCTGCTCGGCCTGATCCTGCTGGCAAGCTCCAAGACCTCGGTCGACTACGCCACATCTGGTCTGGAGAATCCCTTGACCCATCTGGCGACTGTCATGTTCGCGTGGCAGCTCTGCCGCGATGATGCTGGAGAAGAAAAACTGTTTCGCCTGGCGCTAATCTCCTCTTTGGCTGCTATCAACAGGATGGATTCAATCCTCCTCTTCTTACCGGCTCTCGGGCAGGTGGCGTGGCGGTTGCCCGGCAGGCAAACCCTGCGTGCAACGCTGCTGGGTTTCGTTCCGTTTCTGCTGTGGGAGCTGTTTTCGCTGTTCTACTACGGGTTCCTGTTTCCGAACACGGCCTATGCCAAACTCAGTACCGGTCTTTCGCGTTTTGATCTGATCGGTCAGGGATTGAACTATGTGCTCGACTCGTTAGAGAATGATCCTCTGACGCCGCTCACCATTGCCGTCGGCATCGGCTGGCCGCTCGTCGCGAGAGAAAGACCTCAGAGGGCGCTCGCCAATGGGATCGTGTCGTACATGGTGTATGTTGTCTCGATCGGAGGCGACTTCATGAGCGGTCGCTTTTTCAGTGCTCCGCTTGTTGCAGCAGCAGCCTTGCTTGTGTCCCGCGATCGCGTCCACACTATTAAGGGAACGCCGATCGCGGCGGCGGTCATTTTAGGAGTCGGGTTGGTATCTCCGAACCCGCCCTTACTGAGCGGTGCGGATTACGGACTGCAGGGTGTAGCTAGTGCCAACGGTATCGCGGACGAGCGCGCCGCCTATTACCAGACCGCAGGGCTTGTGCCAGCGTGGCTGTCTGATCCGGGCGTGGAATACCCCGACCATCCGTGGGCACGAGGGGCGAAGGTGTTTCGGCCACCGGAGAATCAACACGGTGCTGCAGTGTGGGCGAACGTGGGTCTTACGGGATTTTACGCCGGACCCAGATTGCACGTGATCGATCCTATCGGTCTCGGCGATCCGCTGCTCGCACGGCTGCCTCCATTCGAGGTCAGTGATTGGGCAATCGGCCACATGCGTCGGGTCATACCAGAGGGATATTACGAGACCGTCCTGTACGGGGAAAATCTCATCGCAGACGACAGCCTGGCCGTGTACTTCGACAAGCTGCGCATTGTGACGGGTGGCAAGCTGGCAGATTGGGGCCGCCTTCGCGAGGTTTGGCGCGTCAATACAGGGGCCTACGACCACCTCATCGATCGACAGCGATACAGGACACCACCACGCGTGTACCGGCTGGTTTCGGACGCGTACGAAGATCCCCGAAATCCATCCGTGCACATGGCGCTGGCTGAAGAGCGGCTGCGCCTCGGCAACACGAGCAAGGGCATGGCCGCCCTCAAAACGGCGCTACGACTGAAAAACGACATCCTGCTGAAGCGGATGCAGGAGCAAGGTTTTTCGCGCCGCGCCTGGGCCGGCTACCTGACTCGACATCTGGCGAATGCGTCTCGCCGGCAGGCGGTGTTAGGGCAAGGTCGGTCCCCCGGACGAAACGAAGGGGAAACCGTTCTGGACGAGTACGAGATTCTCGTCAACTACACGTTCATCTACGTCAGCCTCAACCGGGCCCGAGAACTGGCAGCTGCAGGGGACTCGACGGCGGCCGCAGCAGTTCGCGCCGAAGCGGTCGCACACAGCGAGGCCGTCCTGGCGTTGCAACCGAACGCATCCATCTACCATCTCCTCGGTACGGCACTCCGCAGCGATCGACTGCGCGAAACGGAGAAGACCGAGTGAGGGGCTGGATGACTTCGAGCAACGCTGCGGAACAGCGGACCAATCGCATTCGAGTTGCTCTCCGGAGTAGCCCGAATGGAGTAGGATCAGTGAGGTCTGCTAGTCAGTTAACCGGGCTGAACCGAAAGATCTGCTGGGCCCTTTCGGGAATGTAATCCCAGACCTCCTGGCGAATACCCATCGTTTGATTCCGGGCGTGAAAGGGGCGACGGTACACCAGCGACAGCATGGTGCGCACCTTCTTGGTCTTGTTTGGCATTCCTCCGTGCCACATCCGCCCATCTCTCAGAACAATGCTTCCCGACGGAGCCAGCATCCTGCAAGAGGTCCTGTCTCCAGCGATTGAATCAAAGGTCGGTTCATCCCCTGGATACGGTCCCGTATAAAGGTGCGTTCCGGGCCATATCTCTGTGGCGCCTGTTTGCTCAGTGAAGGGGATTAGGGGGATACTGGCCGTCAAGGCCGACGGCGGCAGCGCATGAGGTAGATTCTCGAACAGAGGATCCTGGTCGCGATGCACGTGCTGCTTTCTCGATCCGGGCCACGAGTTGTTGGTGTTGTAAGAAGCGCAGAAGAAGTCGGCCCCCAGCACTTGCTCCACGATCTGCAAGACAAACGGATTCGCCACCACCAGCGGATCCATGAACGGCATCTCCCTCGGGGGCCGGACGTTGAAGATCCCGCGTCCCTTGCCGAGGCTATTAGGGCTCTTCATGGCGGTGGGATGTGCTTTGAAATGTTGCCGGTGTACTGAAACCATGATATCGCGGATCTCCTTCAAGAGCACCGTTGGCACCACTCTCTCCAGCACTACATAACCCTCTTCGCCCAGCTTCGTCACCGCCTGTTCGAGTTTCTTCTTAGTCAGCTTTTTCCGCTTCAGTTCCTGTGGCGTCGGATTCATGGTCTGCCTTACTCCTCGCTTCGGGGGTCTGCCACCCAGGCGCGCAGCTCAACACACCTCTCGACAGTTTCGTTGGCTCGTTAGATGGGGTTTCGCGCGTGCCCGTCGGTGTTTGCTACTTCGTCGCGTAGATCTCGATGGATGGTGCCATCTTGCGACGGGCGATCACGTCGGCCAGGTGAAACCCAAACGCCAGTCCCACCTTAAACGTTTTCAGCAGCCAGGCACGATAGCGCCGGTCGATGGACCAGGGATTGATGTCGCTCATGGCGCTGTTTTCAATGCGCACGTGGCTGAAACCGGCCCTGTCGAACAGACGGCGCGCACTCGCGCCTGAAAAGGTGCACATCTTGAACGTGGTCTTGTCGGACATGCGCAGATTCATGAGACCGTTGAGCCGCCGCACCGCCGCCTTGACGAGTCGGTGAAACGCCGCGTTTGGCACCCGCATCAGGACCATCCCACCCGGCTTGAGGATGCGGTGAACCTCCCGCATCTCATCCAACGGCTGGGTCATGTGGTCTAGGACGTTCCACAACGTCACGACGTCGAAATCCTCGTCGGCGAAAGCTGCCTGCCGCAGCGAGCCCTGCGCGACATCGAGGCCCTGCTCGCGCGCCACGGCGCAGGCCTGCGCCGAAAGTTCCACTCCGACAGCCTGCCACGCCCCACCGACACATTTCCAGAAAATGCCCAGGGCCACAGCCGATATCCAGAACCCGTCCCTTGTCCTTGAACTCTTCCATGCGCCGCATCATTTCTTCGAAATAGCGCAGCCTCGTCGAAAACTCAACCTTCTTCTGATTGAGCTCGTAGTACTCTCCCTCGAAAAACGACTCTACTTCTTCCTGCCGCCGCCGCGGATTGATATAGATCAGTCCGCACGTCTCGCATTCGCTGTAGCTCTCGCCAGCGTGTTGGAAGAGGAGAGCGTTATTGTCGGCCTCACATACGGGACAGCAGACCTGTTCACGTTCCTGGGTGCTCATCGGTGTGTGAAGCCTCGCCGTGATCTCATGAGTTTGAGCGACGTCGTCCGGGTGTTTCGAGCGGCTGCCCGTCCCGGCGGCCTCAGCTACGCGTTCCGTTGGCGTTTTGGGCCGCCTTGATAATGCCGGCCATGAATCCGATCGCGAAGCCATGTCCCTGAAACTGTGGCGCACCGTCATTGACGGTGCGGGGCAAGTGTGCCACAGCGAGAAAGGTGTCGAGGCCGATCTCGTCGAAGGTGCGCACGATTTCGAAATAGTCGCAGTCGGATTCGTCGAGGAAACATTCGTTGAACCGTGGAACGGTACCCTGAACTCCCTGTGCGTGTCCATAGAGAATCTGGCCACGTTCGCCGAACTGCCGGATCGACGCGGGAATGTCAGTGCCCATGGCGGTCCAGTTTCCCAGACAGAAATTCACCGCACTCGCCGGGCTGTCGGCGAGGTCCATCGCCCGTTGGTAACCCTCAGGACTGTGAAAGAGGCGCGCAATGCCGCCGACCTGGGGTGTCGGGGGGTCGTCGGGGTGAAGCCCCATGCGCACATTGGATTCCTCCAGCACCGGAACGATAGCGCGCACGAAGTATTCGTAGTTCTCCCACATCTCTGCGGCCGTATACTCGCGGTCGCGAAAGAGCGGCGCCTTGTCCACCTCGGCCATATCCAACAGATCGGCATGCGCTCCGCCTCGGGCTGGGTAATTCGTGGAAGTGCGTGTCGAGAAACGCCAAAGTCGGGCCGGATTGGCCATCCAGTTGTAGCCGACGTACGGAATTCCCGCCCGTCCCATGTTGCGAATGGTGATGAACAGATTCTCCAGCTGTTGGTCCCTTCCCGGCAAACCCAGCATCACGTGATCGAAACACCAACTCGGGTGGGGATTCTCCATGCTCGCCAAAGTGAGTCGGAACGCCTCGACGCGCTCGCGCAATTGCACCAGTTCCAGATAGTCCCAGTGGCATCCGGGCTTGGCGCCTGCATCCGGTGGAAACTTGCGCGTGTAGTCAGCCATGGATTTAAACCCCCCGACGATATCCGTAACCCCGTACTGTTGACAAAACTGAAGAAAGGTGTCGTCGTGAGCTCCCAAAAAGGCTCCGATTCTCATGCTGAGTCTCCTTTGGTGCGTTGACGCGTGGGATGGACGATCACGCTGATGCTCGAGTGTTGGCGGCTGTTGGCGACGCGGCCGAACCATCCCAGCTGGAGATGAAATCCTCCACCCCGAAGTTCACCGGCATCTCGTAGAAGTGATACATCATTGGTCCGTTCTGAAACAGCGACTCGGACTGCTCCGTGTCCGTCCTTAGTTCGTCATCCAGCGTTGCGAGTCGATCCCAGAGCCGATCCAGCTCCTCCGCGGTGAAGCGGGCTCCGAGGGTTTTTATGGCCCTGGTGTTTTGCCAGTCGTCCGAATCTGAATCCTTGTATTTTCGCAGTCTGTAGGCAATCTTCGTCAGCACGACAAGCGATGTCATCCGACAATGATCGCTGGGATGCAAGGTCTCGAACGCTCGCCGAAACGCCGTGCGGTCTGACTGTATAATGGCGCGGTAGGTGGCGACGATTTCGTCTCGTCGTTGCTCATGCATCCCGTTGAACTGCTGGCATTGTTCGGCACCGTCTGGCGAAAGGTGTTCGATGAAATCGACGCCGATGGGTTCGTGCAAGTAGTGAACGAATCCCCTGTTGCCGAAGGCCTCGTACCCCATGATCAGGGTGCGCCGCGTGAGCTCACCGTTGGGCGCGGAACTGTGAAGGCAGTTGTTGTGGTAGACGACCGCATCACCGGCCTTGAGGTCGACGGTGATCGCTCCCGGCAACGGCACGACCCCCATTCGCCGCTCGATCTTACGCTCCTCGGCATTGTTGCGCCGCAGGTGGCTTCCAGGAATGAAATGTAAGAAGCTGTCGTCATACAGCGGCACGTTCCACTGTAGGTAGGGCGGGCCGTTGAGCTTCGAATCTTCCTGCAGTCCATCGAGAGGAGCCATGTCCATGGGGATGATGTCGCGATGCCACCCCGTACCCGAGGTGGACAGCAAAAACATTCCCAGCGGCGCCACGGCAGGCACATCCATCAATCGCCGAGTGCAGCCGAGGGTGCGCTCGTCGAAACAGAATTCCACCGCGTCAGCGGTTTCGGCTTCAACCCACTCGGTCGTCGTCAACCGGTTGGTCGGAGACGATTCGGGAACCCGTTCGATCATCCGATCGACACTCTTACGCAGTTGCTGCAGCTCGTCGGGCGGAATCATATTGCGAACGATGACGAAACCCGACTCCATGAGCTGCTCTCGTTGCTGTTCGATGGTCGCCTTCATCAACGCCTCCCACGCGCTATTCCGCATGCTTGAGCAATCAGCTATATACCATATGTGACGGGGCCTCAGACCAGGTACGCGAAGACCTTTGCCTGAAACATCCGCAGCCGGATCGCCACCGTCTCACCCGCCCCCGACAGATCGCTGTTGCCTTTCCAGGTAACCACCTGGTCGACGGCATCTCCCTTCAAGAGATCGCTTTCTTCGAAGGTCAGGCCAGCGACCGGATCGATGTCGGGGTGAATCCGGGAGGGGATGTTGCGCAGAATTTCTGCTTTGATCCACCCCCCCGGACGACAGCGGAAGTTGAGCCGCAGCTGGTTGCCGATCCGCGTTACCGTCGGAATCGTAAAGCGTCCCTCTACATCAGCCTCGATGCCGCAGAATCTGTGAGGCCTCCAGCGTGCCCATCGTATGGCCTTGTCGTGCGCTTCCCGGGCGGGTTCGTTGTGCAGGGTGGGGTACCCCGCGTAGAGGGATCCCCAGCAGCCGTCCGGCAATTCTGCGATGCTGCTGCCCCAGGAATAGACCTGCGCCGCATCCGAGGCACCCGCAGCGCCCACCGGAATGATCGCCTTGCGTTCGGGACGCTGCCAAATCAGGCCGTCGCGACTGACAGCCAGCTGGCTGTCCACGTGGTCGGTCGCATGATGGTACGCCTGTACCAGCATGCAGTGCAGGTCGTCCCCGCCCGGGTAGGGGAAGTATTCTCCGCCGTAGAACGAAAGGTCGGGGGCATCCTGGCCATCCGGAAAAATCAGGAGCTTGGGAGCCGGCCAGTCGTAGAAATCCCGGGTTCGAGTCAGGCCGATCACCCGGTGAAAAATGCCGTCTTCAGTTACGCCGCTGCCGATCAGCTCGAACTGTTCCTGGGGCACGCCGTTGATGCGACAGTAGGAGTAGTAGTACCCGGATCTCTCGTCGTAGCGGGCGGACAGCCCTCCATCCATGGGGTAGTTGGCCAGAATCCGGTCGGACCGTTTCCAGTGAATCCGGTCGGGGGAGGTCCACCCGACTACCCGGCCCTTGAGAATCAGTCTGGGGCCTTCGTAGGCCGGTCCCAGATACTCCTGGTCCGCCCACCATTTCTTGATGTACTCCTCATCGACCTCCTCGCCCTGGTTGGCAACCTGGCCGGTCTCGGAATTGATCCGCGCCCCCTCGCAGCCCATACCCTTGAAGCGCTCTTCCGGCGGTGCGGTCGGATCCTCGAATACCGCTTTGAGCATGTCGCCGCCGACATCCGTAACCAGGTTGTTTTCCTTCGAGCCATCCTTCTCGATGATCCCCAGGGTGGGACGGGTCCACCGGTAGCCATCTTCACTCACCGCATAGGCGACATGTCTTCCCTGGTAGTAGAGCAGGTGGTAGCGGTCATCCGCTTGCCACACCTGAAGGGAATTGGTCATGTCATCGACGTCGTCGTCGAACTCCAGCGGATCCGACTTGTCCGCTTCCTCCACCGCCAGGCGGACGCCGATAGGGGCATCATACAGTTCGAACGCGCCGGCGCGGTTTACGGAGCGATGGCCGGGGAAGACCTCCGTCAGATCGACCAACGGACGCCAATTCCCCGTGCTCTGCCTGGGTCTGACCCAATCTCCCGGATAATACCCTCGCGCATCATCCCACGTGTTACTCACGGTTCGATCTCCTTTTTGAGAATCTCGCCCGACCTGCCAACATCAAGGTCGTCAACGTGCTCTAGTGCCCTGTATCGAAAATACGCCTGTATTAATTCGCAAATTCATCCCGCTCCGCTACCTGCGGTATGTCCGGGATCAATCGCTCCAGAGAACGACACCCATGTGATAACGCTGGTGCGTCGGAATGCGCTGACAGTAGTAGGCGGTGAGGATGGTGCCATCGGCCAGCTGCAAGCTGGAAGGATACCCCCCATCCGTACCTTCGGGGCTGGTATTCGACTTGTAGACGTTGGTATTGAACAGCACCCGCGGAGCATCCCACGTGACTCCATCGTCGCGGCTGATCACCGCGCACACGCCGAGCATGCCCCGCAAACGCACACCGTAGGTGAGAAGAATCGATGCGTCCTGTAACTGCAGCAAATGGGCCGGCATATGCATCGCGGCCGTCACCGGACCACGGCAGGCCCAGGTTTGTCCATCGTCAGCGGAAGCAAAGATCTCGGTGTGGCCCGTTTTCGACGTGCGACTCGCGGCGAGCATCTTGCCGTCGCCAAGTACTAGCAGGTCGGTTTCGTTGTACCGGTTCGCACCGATGAGCCGCGCGTCGCCCCAGGTGCGCCCGTCATCGTCGCTGAAGTAGATCCAGGCGCCGTCAGCGGCCTCATCCTCCAGGTGGCCGGGCGGCGACGAATAGCAGGAAACGGCAAGGCGATTTCCGGGCAGCTTCACGACATCCCCGAACGGAACGGCATTGGTCACATGCGGAGGAAAGTTGTTGAGGGGCCCTTCCATGGTGCAGGTCTTGCCCCCATCCGTGGAGCGGCAAACCGCCGCTTCATAGTTGCCCATCTCATCCGCTGCTCTGGGCCGGTCGAGCAGTTCACCTGGTGGCGGCACAAATTTGCGGCGTCGGACAGCAGCGCGACGATGTTGCGCTTGCTCAAGCGGTAGGCGCCCGCTGACCAGCGCCACGAAGGCGCCTTCGTGAGTCAATCCTGCCGCCAGGTCGCCGCGGGTGCGGCCGGGCTCGTGGTGCGCCGGAACGCTGAGGAAGGACCAGAGCTTGCCGCCATCCGTACTGATCCAGCATTCAGATGATCCTTCCCACAGCTGGTGACAGGGCTCGCCGAAGATGGTCGCCACGATGCTACCGTCCGGCATGAGGGTCAGGTTCGGCCAGGCGCACTTGTTGTCGATAGCTACATACCGTTCGAGAATATCCATCCCGCTATGTCCTCCACGTTTCGGGTAACCGCATATGGGCGCCCATCGCTCTGCTCGGCCACAATATATCGATTTCTACGCAAAGCAACGGCGACACCTATGCTCGGTTCGATTTCGCGCATCTGAACGGCACTTTCGGGCTCAGGCCTCAGCCGGCAGGCACACCTCACCCTTGAGCCGTCGCTTTCAAAATGACGAACTTCGGATTGCTGGCAACTACTTCACGATTGCCGAAGAGTCGTCGCAGCTTCGTGTGATACCCCAGATGGCGATTGCCTACGACCCACAGCGTTCCTCCAGGCTCTAGCACCTTCCTAGCCTGCTGAAACATCCGCCACGACACAGCATCCCCCACCACCTGCTGCTGGTGGAAAGGGGGATTGCACAGAATCAGATCCGCCGACTCGGGCTCGATCCCGTCGAGTCCATCCGTCCAGTGGAACGTGGCCTCGCGCTGATCACCAAATGTCCCCGTCACATTCTCCCGCGCTGACGCGATCGCCATCGCTGACTCGTCCGCGAAAACGAGCGACGCCTCCCGGTGATGGTAGCCGGCGACAATGCCCAAGACGCCATTGCCGCAACCCATATCGATGATGCACCGAGCCTGCGGTGACCGGGGCAGGTGTTGCAGCAGAAATCGTGTCCCCAGATCGAGCTGCTCCCGCGAGAACAACGCGGCGTGATTGGACAGCTGCAGACCCATGTCATCGAGTCGGTACTGTGTCGGATAGGGGTTTGCCGGCAGTTCACGCTCCTCATCCAGCGTGCAGTGGATGAGCCGCGCCTTGCGGCGCGCCAGCGACGTGCGCGTCGGTCCGATAAGACGTTCGCACGACTCCAGCGTCGATGTGTGGATCTGCTTCACCATGCCCGCGCCCACGACCAGTGTCTCCGCCGTCAGGTGGGGACGCAGTCGATGCAGTTGGTCCTCCAGCAGAGCCAGACTCTTCGGCACCTTGAACAGCAGCAGATCGAAAGGCGCCGGTTCCTGCAGGGGGTCGAGCAGGTTGACACGATCCTCCCCAAGCCCATTGGCTTCGAGATTCTCACGCGCGCCGAAATGCGCGATCCACGAGTCCGACTGCATCTGAACCGTCCCCACCATCGTCAGCGCCACCGTCAGCGCGCCGAAGCTGTCATTCATCACCAGCACCGCGCCAGGTGACACACCCGACTCAGCCAGATGCATCAGCAGATACTCGTCCGCCGCATCCCAGGCCCGCAGTGTCTCCCGCGCCAGGCACGGATACCGGTCGAGGGTGAATTCACCCTGCGGGACGCTGAATTGCCGTTCGGGCCCGTCACTCATGAATGGTCGGGGGTGTTGATGGGCAGGAAGAGGCCGGCCAGAGAAAGCACCGCCGAACTGCTATGCTCGGGCCGATTTCGTGCGTCTGAACGCCGATCTCAGGATCGACGAGGCAACGCCGGACGCGTTGGCCGGCGCGCTCACCGGTGACCACGTTTCACTGACCTTTGTGCTGGGCATATGGCGCCAGAGCCGCACTATCACTTTGATCTTTGCACCAATCCACTGTAAATCTTGCCCAGATCTTTTCCCTGAGTGTTCGCGTCGAACTGTTGCTCCACGTGCCGTCTTCCGCTATCAGCAATGCTCTTCCATCTCGGAGGGTCTTCGATTAACAGCCGCAAGCGGTCAACCAAGCCCGCGACATCGCGTTCGTCAGCCAGCAGTTCGCAATTTTCCGGCGGAATGACGCTCGGTATGTCACAGTGCGTGGTAGCGATCACCGGCATTCCGCTGGCCTGCATTTCGATGATCGCTACCGGCGAACCGCCTTCGGTGTCGCCGTCGCTCGCGGTTACGCTAGGCGACAGAAAAACCTGATGCTGGTATGCCTGCTCCCACAAGACGATTGGCTTCTGGTACCCCAGCATCTTTGTTCTCTTCTCGAGGCCAGTTCGGGCCAATGTACTGAGTATCTTTCTCTTTTCCCTTTGACCGCGCAATTCCTGCACGGCATCGCCAATGATAGTAATCTCCACCGGCACGTCATGCTGAATCTGCGAAAGCGCCTCCAACGCATAGGGGATACCTTTCTTTTCTCGAAAGGTAGCGGCGATAAGAATGCGCAGAGCTTCTCCGGGTCGCCAGGCCCTGGGGCGGAATGCGATTTTATCAACTTCAACGCCGAGATGATGGATCCTTACCTTTTCCTCCGGACACCCAAGATTGATCAAACATTTCCTCATGTGCGGACCTTCGCACAGGAATAAGTCCGCTTCGCTGAATAGTCTCTGATACCGCCGCAGCCATCGCGCATCGCTCTTCGGCAACATATTGACATCGTACCCATAGAAAGTCACAACGTGTTTGGCGCCTACACGTTTTACTGCACCCAAGTTAACCCACGCTACATCGCCAAAATTGGAATGGACGATATCAGCTCCGATTTGCCGGGCGCAGCGCACGTAGTAGCCCAAATGGCGTCGCACACGGAACTTGCGCAGACCGCTATCCCAAAAACGTCTAAGCCGCGACGATTCGGCCAGGCAGTGAATGTTGGGCACCCCGAATTGAGCGAGATTCTCAGTCGTCTCGCATAGAACTTGAAAATCGATGGTCGGCGGGAGATACTTGACCTGATTGTACATCCAAGTCTGGGTCTGAGGTAACCAGACAGGATAGATATGGCACACTTTCAGGTGATCGCTGATCACTGGTCGCGTCTATGCATTACTTCTCTGAAGCTATGCCGAAGCTCGACAATCAGGGCTCGATTCAGGTAGAAACTGACAAGCCCATAACTTATTACGCCAGAAAATATTAGTAATGATAACTGCCATATCATGGGCAGGGCAGAGAGAACGGCCTTTGCGGCAAGAGGAC
This sequence comes from Candidatus Latescibacterota bacterium, assembly GCA_965217095.1. Lineage (GTDB taxonomy): Bacteria > Latescibacterota > UBA2968 > UBA8231 > UBA8231 > CAYNZV01. The sequence goes on along the minus strand of OZ244235.1, from coordinate 772,678 downwards.
CGCCATCATGACCAATACACAAGCCAACGGCCGCCAAAGAACCCTACCGAGGCCCTGTAGACGAAGGCCGATCAGCTTGAAAGGTATGGAGAAGCTCGGAATGATGAGTATGGCAGTTGCGATGGCATAGGCCGTTGCCAAACCATAGATCCCCCATTTCGACAAGGACGGGTGTCGCGCCAGAATGTATGATCGCGTTTACGGACGCACAGAAGGTCATGGCTGTGGTGATAACTTCGTCGCCCCCCTTCACTCCAGCGGCTCTCACAGCGAGGTGTAGGGCGGCGGTGCAGGAATTCAGGGCCACAGGGTGGCCCCATCCTACAAATCCGGCGAAGTCGCGCTCGAACCGGTCGGTCCGGGGACCGGTACCAAGCCAGCCGGATTCCATCACCGCAACGACCTCGTCGATTTCCGCCTGCTCGATTTGGGCGCCCCAAATACAAGGAAGCCGTCACGAGAGCAGTTCGAATCACTCTCATGAGACTCCAACAGACGGCTTCTTAGTCCCGTTCGCGTTAACAAAGTGCACGCCATCGTGAATCATCCCGGTATTCGGGGCCTCGGCCCAATCAACTGCTCATGCGATCTAAACCGGTTGTATTTCCGCTCACTTGAATAAAAGCAACGCGTGCGGAGAGCGATAGCGATTTTCTGTCGGAGGATAGGGCGAATAAACGCTATAAGGCGGCAGTCATGTTGTTAGGTGTTCCCAGAGAAATCAAGAATCACGGGTATCGCGTCGGCATGGCGCTGGCCAGCGTGCGAAGGAACCAAACACGGCTTCACCTCACGGCCACGAGCCGGGAGCAGTGGACGTTAGTGTCGCCTACAACTTGTAGGCGAACAGCTTCGCCTGGAACATCTTCACCCGGATTACTACCGAATCGCCCACGGCAGATATGTCGCTGTTGCCGTTCCAGGTCAGGGCCCGATTGGTGTGGTTGCCCGTCTGGCGGTCGCAATCAGCGAACGTGAATCCCTCCACCGGATCGAGATCGGGCTGAAACATGGTGGGGTTTCGGCGCAAGAGCTCCACCTCGATCCAGCCAGCAGGAGCGCACCGATAGTTGAATCGCAGCTGATTGTCCTTGCGGTAGATCGACGGGATGGTGAAACGCCCTTCCAGCTCGGCCTCGACCCCGCAGAACCGGTGCGGCTCCCACAGGGCGTAGCGGATCTGTCCCGGACGCCGATCAGGCAACATCTGGTCGACAACATCACCGCGCACATTGTGCAGCTTGGAAGTGCCGGTGTGCGGTACCGCCCACTTGCCGTCGGGCAACTCCAGCAGTCCGCTGCGCCAACAATGGGTCCCGCACTCTGCGCCGCTACCCGGTTCACCCATTGTGTGCGCGGCGCGGCGCTCGGGCCGTGTCCAGTACAGGCCGTCCCTGCTGAAGGCAAGCTGGGTATCCATGCCGTCGTTGGCACGGTGATAGACCGGCACGATCATGCCGTGCAGATCGGTACGCCCGGGATACGGAAAGTAGTTGCCGCCGTAGAAATCGATATCCAGATCGTCCTGGGCGTCCGGCCGCAGGATCAGCTTCGGCGCCGGCCACTTGGAAAAATCTTTGGTGCAAGAAAAGGCGATGGTGCGCAGCTGGGTCTCTTCCTCGATGCTGGCGCTGCCGATCCCCTTTATGGCCTCCGCTTCGAATCCCATGATCTGCTGATAACAGATGTACTGTTGTGTGTCTTCGTCCCAACGCGCGGATATGCCTCCGTTCACCGGCCGATTGCCCAGCATCTCCGGCATCGGCGTCCAGCGCAAGCCATCCACCGAAGTCCAGCCAAGCATGCGTCCCCAGATCTCCGCTTTAGGTCCGGTGTAGCTGTCACCGTCGTACTCCTGGGCATCGAACCGTTTCTGCGCCTCATCTCCAGGCAGGGGTTGGCAGGTTGCCGGATCGTACCATTGCATATCCCCACCCATCGCCTTGAAGCGCTCTTTTGGCGGACCGTGAGGGTCGATGAAGACCCCAGTACTGCCTTCGATGCCCTCGCCGAGTAGATTGTTTGCCGTAGATCCCTCGTAATCCACTTCGTTCAATACCGGCCGTTTCCATTCGTACCCGTCGTCGCTGGTTGCCAGACAGGTCCCGAACTTGGCCGAATACAGCATCTTGAACCCGTCCTCCGCTTTCCAGATGAACAGCGGGGAGACGGAGCCGTCTTCCCACGGTTCGGCCGCCTCGAGCAGTGGTTCCGAACGGCTCGCCTGTTCGACGCGAAGCTTGACGCCGATCGCCCCATCGTAGAGATCGTAGACCCCCTGGCGATCGACGCTGCGATTGCCGCAAAAGATGTCAGTGGTATCGACAATCGGATTCCAAGTGCCGGCGTTACGTCGTATCCGCGACGAGCGCAGCTGAGGTTCGGTAAAGGGTGATGCTTTCTTAGCCATGTCTAACCTTTCATTCTGCGAGTTGACTCTTTCTCGAACAAACCTCTTTGTTCGGGGTTCCAGTAGTTCGTCGCACCAGCGTCGCCGTCGGCCTCATTGTGCCGGTTCGTAAACGGACCTCGTGACGTGAAATCCGGCGAGGCGGCTTCAATTCTCGTACCGCTCATGTGTAACTGGTGGCTATTGGCCGATCGGCGATACTCATAGTATGCTTGGCAATGCACGTTCTTTACCGAGGCGGAAATCGTGCAATGAGTTGCGTGGATAGGGCGAATAAACGCCATTATCGGAGGTCGCAGCAAGGGACCGTGCGTTGGTTGCTCGGCGTTTTTTGGGAATGTTTGATGGGAAGAGTCCGGCCAGGGGAAACGACCACCTTAGGGCGGGACGACGAGATCTAGCAAGTCGTTCGCTTCGAGGAAGTCATAGAAAAAGTGGGCGGCGACGAATGAGCCTTCACTGGTGAGGTGGATGCCGTCAGGCACGAAGTAGCGGTTTTTCACAGTGTCTTGCGGGAGACGAGAGAATATCTCGAAGAGATCAAGTAGCAGGGCGTCATTATCGCTCGCCACCTCCCTGACTATCTCTACGTACTGGCGATGCAGCGGAACGAGTTCGTCGAGGGAATGGAGCCACCTCGAGGCCAGGTGCTTCGGCTCTGTACCTGGGGCGTGTGAAGTCGGAGCCGTGAACAATATCGGAATGATGCCGCTAGCGCGCGCGACGTCTACTATAGCAGTCAGGTTGGCACGAAAATCATCCGGTGATACACGTTTGGGTCGACGCCGCCGGTCGGATGCTCCATACATCTCAACTACGAAGAGATTTATCAATTGCGTCAGGCGCAATTCGCTCAGAGTGACAGCCCACGGGTTGTCAACATTGAACCGAGCGACGTCCTTGTCCTCGACCCCAAAACTCGCCCAATGGTCATTCCAGCCGTAATAAATGGTGACCAGCTTTGGATCAATCTTAACGATGTCCTGCTTCATCTGCTGCAATCCCTGAAACGAACTCCATCCACCAACACCCACATTGATGAAACTAAATCCTCGCTTCGGATGTCTCTTGACGATAATCTGCTTGAATGCCTTATCGTAGGCACCCCAGGCGGTGCAGGAATCGCCCATGTAGACGACGGATGGACGTGTACTGTACAGGTTAGCCATTTTGTCGCCGTATTCCTTCGGGACCCACAGCATTTCCCTGTCGACTTCGAACTCCTTCTCCATCAAAACGGGGTCCGGCCAGCCAAACTCCACGCTCGCGGGATACAGCTGGTATTCAAATCCGAACCCCCGCAGGCCCAACTCGCCGACCACGAGCGCTACTAGGAAACTCGCGCACGACAGGAGAGCGATTTGAATGGTTTGCCTGCTCACTAGGTCCACTAATCCCACCTGGCGCCTAAAGTACGTCTCGCAGATCGGGCATAGAACACGTCCAACCGGTTTTCGCCAAAGACGTGACGGTACCGCAGCCGTTCCAAAGGCGCTCCTCGCTGTGCTCGTAGATTGTAGTGCACGCCAACATGCGCCGCGTTCCTGATGCTCAAGTTCGTTCCTCCGCGAGAATGAGACCGATCAACTGGGCTATGCTGTTGGCGAAAGCGACCGCGGCTTCGTGCAGTCGATCGCTGCGGTGCAGTGCTGTACCGAGAAGATGGTAGATGGATGCGTTCGGCTGCAGCGCCAGGACAGCCTCGCTGTGTGCGATCGCCTCGGCGCGAACTGCTGCGGCCGCCGTCGAGTCCCCCGCAGCTGCCAGTTCTCGGGCCCCTTTGAGGGTGACGTAGATGAACGTGTAGTTGACGAAAATGTCGTACTCGTCCAGAACGGTTTCCCCTTCGTTTCGTCCAGGGGACCGTCCTTGCCCTAACGCCGCCTGCCGGCGAGACGTATGCGCCAGATGTCGAGTCAGGTAGCCGGCCCAGGCGCGGCGCGAAAAACCTGGCTCCTGCATCCGCTTCAGCAGGATGTCGTTTTTCAGCCCTAGCGCCGTTTTGAGGGCGGCCATGCCTTTGCTCGTGTTGCCGAGGCGCATCTGCTCTTCAGCCAGCGCCATTTGCACGGATGGATTTCGGGGATCCTCGTACGCGTCCGAAACCAGCCGGTACACGCGTGGTGGGGTCCTGTATCGCTGTCGATCGATGAGGTGGTCGTAGGCCCCTGTATTGACGCGCCAAACCTCGCGAAGGCGGCCCCAATCTGCCAACTTGCCCCGCGTCACAATGCGCAACTTGTCGAAGTACACCGGCAAGCTGTCGTCTGCGATGAGATTGTCGCCGTAAAGGACGGTCTCGTAATATCCCTCGGTGCGTCGCTCAGTCAAAACAGACGGTTCGACCATCCGCCAGAGCGCGAAATGGCTCCATCGCGCACCGGATCAGGTTCTCTGCGCCAGGTATTCGTGTCGATCACCCCACCTCGGCGCTCCTGGCCAGAAAGCCTGTCTTCATTCCTACCGGACTGAGCCAGTAGGTCTGCATCTGCAGGTCATCGACGTAGAGCTCGAATGCGCCGTTCGACCTCGATTCCAGACTGCCGATGTGGGCCTCCCGCTTCGCGCGTGCCGATTCCCAGTTGTATCGCGGTTGAATGGTCGTCCTCCTCCGAGAGAACGATCCCGGCACCGCTGACTCGTCAAATCCTGTAGGCGAACAGTTTCGCCTGAAACATCTTTACGCGAATCGAAACCGTATCCCCCAGCGAGGTGATATCGCTGTTGCCGTTCCAGGCCACAGCCCGATCCGCTTCATCCCCCATCAAGCGTTCGCAGTCCTCGAAGGAGAATCCGTCAGGTGGCTCGACATCGGGCTGGCTGCGGGTGGGGGTTTTCGGGAGCAGCTCAACGGCGATCCAGCCGCCGGGGGCGCAACGGTAGTTCAACCGCAACTGGTCGCCGCTGCGGTATATGGTAGGAATGGTAAACCGTCCTTCGGCCTCGGCTTCGATGCCGCAGAAACGGTGCGGCTGCCAGAGGGCGTAACGGATCTGGATCTCACGGTGTCGCGGGAAGAGATGCTCTTGAAACTCCGTTTCTACGTTGTGCAGATTCGAGAGCCCGGTGTAGGGTACGGCCCAAAAACCGTCCGGCAGCTCCACGATACCGTTGCGCCAGGTATGCACCTGACAGTCGTCGCCGCTGCCGGGAGGTCCTATATTGTGCAGCGCTCGCCGCTCGGGCCGGTCCCAGAACAATCCGTCGCGACTGAAGGCGATCTGGGTATCGACGTGGTCTATCGCCCGGTGAAAAACCGGGATGATCATGGCGTGGAGATCGGTGCGCCCTGGATACGGAAAGTAGTTGGCGCCGTAGAAATCGATGTCGAGCTCGTCCTGGGCGTCGGGCGCCAGGATCTGCTTGGGGGCCGGCCATACCCGGAAATCCCGGGTGCACGAAAAGGCGATAGTGCGGCGCTGGCATTCCTGCTCCAGATTGGCGCTGCCAATCCCTTTCAATGCTTCGGCCGGATAGCCCGCAATCTGCTGGTAGCAGATGTACTGTTCCGTGGTTTCGTCCCAGCGCGCGGAGATGCCGCCATTGACCGGACGATTCCCGAGCTCCGGCAATTGCTCCCATTTAAGGCCGTCGGAGGAGATCCATCCCAACATACGACCCCAGATCTCCGCCCGTGGGCCATTGTAATCCGCGCCGCCGTATTCCTGAGCGTCGTACCGCTTCATCGCGTCCTCGTTGTCCAGCGACTCGCAGGTTTCGGGATCATACCACGCCATATCCCCACCCATCGCTTTGAACCGTTCTTCAGGTGGAGCGTGTGGATCGAGGAAGACCCCGGTTGAACCGACGATGCCGTTCGCCAGGAGGTTGTTGGCCATGGAACCCTCGAACTCCACCTCACCCAGCTCCGGGCGTGTCCAGTTATAGGCGTCGTCGCTGCAGGCATAACCGGTTCCACTCTTGGTCTCATAGAGCATGTGGAAACCGTCATCCGTCTTCCAGATGAAAAGCGGCCCCACCGAGCCTCCGGCTTCCCACAGCGGGTCCGCTTCCAGCAGGATGTCCGAACGCCCTGCCATCTCGACCCGCAGGGCGATCCCAACCGGGGCATCGAAGAGGTCGTAGACCCCCTGGCGATCGGTGCTGCGATGCCCGGCATAGATCTCGGTGAGATCGACCAGTGGATTCCACGAACCGCGGTTGCGCCGGGTGCGATCGGGGCGCAGTTGCGGCTGCCCAAATGGGGAGACCTTTGGCGCGGTCACTTTTTGGCTCGCAGGGTGCGGTTCACTTCCTCCCGGTATTCATCACCCATGACACTTACGGCGTGATCGATCCCGGAGCCGCGAGAATGCTCCAGGTCGAGATCGGTAATGGGCAAATACGAGGCAACGTTGCGATTCCCCTTGAGGAACTTCTCCGCCAGATTGACCCCGGCGGACCAGCCGTAGCTACCGCACTGGCGCAGCACCCGTTGGCGGGCGTAGGACGGTGTGTGTCCCTGGGAAGCATACGCCATCTCCGCTTTGATCCGCTCCTCCTCCCATTCGGAGGTGTCGATGTAAACATCCACCTGATCACCGGGTTGGCCCGGTGACATGTAATAGATCCGGCCCGGTTTGTGGGGGATGCGCTGTTTGTCTCCGTCCAGATGCGGGTGCTGGGCGATAATAAGCGCTTCTGTCACCACCGCAGAGCAGGTGCTGTGATCGTCCGGGGTTACGAAGGTGCGATCCATCCAGTGCAGCGCCGGCACCTCAGTGATCAATATGTCGGGTCTCACCTCGCAAATCAGATCGACCACCGTTTCCACCATCTCGTCGGTGCGCAGAAGTGGCTTGTCCTTGTAGCCGAGAAAGCGGACGTCAGTAACCCCGAAATAGGAGCAGGCGGTTTTCGCCTCCTCGTACTTCTGCTGAGCGTACTCCTGCCGTTTCTGCTCGGTCACATCGCTGTTGCGCTCGGCGCCTTCCTTGTGCAGCTCCTCCCAGAGGCGCTCGTTGTGGGTGGCGCCGCCATCGGTCACGATGGCCACCGTGGCAGCGTCGCCGTTTTTCACGTGATTCCCCATGGTCCCAATCGCATGGGTTAAATCGTGGGGATGGGCATAGATACCTAGCAGTTGGAGCTTCTCTTCGGTCTGGGACCAGGGCATGTGGGTTCTCTCCTTTTGTGGGTCGCTTCATTTTTGTAGCCGAATTGGCTAAAATAGATCAACAAGATTCGCGTGCCTACCCTTTGCGGGAATATTCCAAACATCGTGAGTGAAGCTGACGACCGAGAACTCTGGGAAGCGGTCGAAAAACACCTGGTCCGCTATGGCGGGCAGTTTGCCCCGTTTCTTATCGAACGCGCCCAGGGCTCTTACGTATTCGACCGCGACGGTCGCGCCATCCTGGACTTCACCTCCGGACAGATGTGCGCCATCCTCGGCCACAACCACCCGGAGATGCTCGCTGCCATGGAAGAGGCGATGAAGCAGGTGCTTCACCTGTTCAGCGGCATGCTGTCGCCGCCTGTCATCGAGCTGGCCGTCGCCCTGGCCCATATGCTTCCCTCCGAGCTGCAGAAGGTGCTCCTGGTCAATACCGGCAGCGAGGCAAACGAAGCTGCTATGCGCCTGGCAAAGATGTTTACCGGAGGTTTCGAGGTAGTAGGATTTGTCGGTTCCTGGCACGGCATGACCGCCGGCTCCTCGTCGATCACCTACTCGGCCGGCCGCAAGGGGTACGGACCTGGGATTCCGGGTGCCATGGCGTTGCCGGTCCCCAATTCGTATCGCTGCCCGATCAAACACTGCCGCGATCGTTGTGATCTGACTTGTCTGGAATCGGGCTTCGACACCCTGGACCGCCAGTCGGTGGGGGCTTACGCCGCCGTCGTCGCCGAGCCTCTCTTGAGCGTCGGCGGGGTGGTCGAGCTCAGAGAAGACTACCTCGTTCGGCTGCGGGAAAAAGCGGACGAACGCGAGATGTTGTTAGTCTTGGACGAAGCGCAAACCGGCATGGGACGTACAGGCCGGGAGTTCGCTTTTCAACGCTCCGGGGTTGCCCCGGACATCCTCACCCTGTCGAAGACCTTGGGCGCCGGCCTGCCGCTGGCGGCAACAATCACCAGTTCCGAGATCGAAGCCGACTGTCACGACAAAGGATTCCTGTTCTACACCTCGCACGTTTCCGATCCGCTGCCGGCCTACGTCGGGTTGGCCGTCGTCAGAGTGCTCCAACAGGAGGAACTTGCGCAGCGCGCTGAGGAGATGGGTGCCTACCTGAGGACCGGCCTGGTATCTCTACAGGAGCGCTTCGAATGCATCGGCGATGTGCGCGGTAGAGGGCTCTTGCTGGGGGTGGAGATTGTCGCGGATCGCGAAACGCGAGCGCCAGCTCCCGATCTGGGTGCCCAGATCTCGCGCCGTTGCCTCGAGCTCGGCTTGAACATGAACATCGTGCAGCTGCCCGGCCTCGGCGGCGTATTTCGCATCGCTCCACCGCTTACGGTTACCAAACCGGAGATCGATTCGGGTCTCGCCATACTAGAGCAGGTGTTGCAGGAGTGCAACGGGTGAAATACGCCCAAGCCAGAGCTCATCGACGATAACACATATGAACCGTCGAACCGGCCGTGTCGGCGTTGCACTTGGCGTCGTCTGTCTTCTCTTTGTTGCTGTGGCCGGAGCGCAGATGAGCATCAGTACCCTGTCCGAGGCGCAGTTGGGCAACATCCCCGGTGATAGACCGGCGGATCTACGCACGGCGTACGTGCAGTTGAACCTGGATCTGACCTACGGCGCGCTCCAGGCGGGCGTGCGCAACGAGAGTCACCGAACCAGCGAAACCGGCCGCAACTACAACGAGCTCGTCCAACGCTTCGTGCGCTATCATCGCGGGCCGATCGAGTTTAGTGTCGGCAGCTACTACAGCATTATCGGGCAGGGACTCCTGCTCCATGCCTTCGAGCAGCCGGGCGTGATAACCGAGGAGCGCAGCGCGCGCCGTCGGTACCAGTTGGCTCGCGATCTAGATGGAGTTCAGCTACGATACTACAACAGGATGGTGGACCTGGTCTTGTTGCGCGGCTCGCCACTCAACAGCGGCTTCCCGCCCGGCCTCTCGAGCATAGATCGGCGTCAGGGCACGGTCCGGGGCGGGCGGATCGAATTGAAGCTCACGCCGTTTCTCGATCTGGGCACGGGATTGCTGGAGATCGAGTCGGGGGGCAGGGAGCAGAATGCAGGAACCTTGTTCGCCAGAGTTCGGCTGGGTCACGTTTTGGAGCGCCTCGGTTTGCGCGACAGCTACACCGAGATCTACGGCGAGTACGCCCAGTACGATATGGACCTGGCTCGCTGGTTCTCCCTCGATCGCGACCTGCCCAGAGCGCTCTACTCCTCCTTCACCCTTGCCCGTGGAGGTTTCGGTTTGAGCTTCGAGTACAAAGATTACCGGCGCTTCGCTTTTTCGACGCTCAACAACCCGCCTCCGTTGATTCGCGAGCACGAATCGTATCTGCTGAACCGGGACACTCACGAGCTTCTGGCGGATGACGAGAGCGGAACCCAGCTCGAAATCAGCTACGGATTCCTTGGCGGACAGACCCTCACCACGAACTTCACCACTTATAAACGGCGGGGTGATGCAGGATCCAGAGATGACATGGATTCCTGGGAGCTATTCACCCAAGCCGACCTCCCTCTTGCGGCCGAAGTCGACGGGCAGCTGTTTGCCGATTACAGTCGCGACCGCAGCTTCAACAACGAGCGTCGACGTACCGTCGGCAGCGGGATAGAGTGGCAGGCGACCTCGCGTTACGCCGGCCGGGGTGATCTTCAGTTCCAGGATGTCGATCGCCGCTTCGGTCGGGAGAAGCTACCCTACCGCAACCTGTATCTAACCTTGGGAGTGGACCGCGCCCCTGCCTGGTCCTGGTCGATCGTTCTCCAGCGTTCCACCGACGAGCTGGCGCGCGGCTCCGATATCTCGGGAACAACCTATTGGTGGGGCGCCAACATGAACTGGGAGATTCGGAACGGCCGCAACCTCAATCTGTTCGCCGGTAGGCGGCGACCTGGATTGGCCTGTACCGGGGGGACCTGCTACGAGGTGCTGGGTTTTGAAGGGGTCGAGTTGCGCATGGTCAGCCGCGTATTCTGAACGGTCCGAGTCTCATTCTCCGGTCAGCAGCTGGTTGAGCACCTGCCTCACCTTCGCCTCGTCCCCATGTTTATACCCTTCCCGTTTGTAGGCCACTTCGCCGTTGCGGGCTAAAACCATCGTCGCCGGCGGCGCAACGAATTGAAACTGTTTCATCAAGGCGTTGGTCTTGTCCAGCAGAACGGGCAGCTCGAGCCGGTAGCGGCGCAAAAACAGCTGGATCTTCGACTGGTTTCGCGGCCCATCGATGTTGATCGTGAATACCCTCACTCCGCGCGGTGCATACTCCTTCGCAATCGCTTGCAAACCGGGCAATGCTTTGATACACGGTTTGCACCAGGTCGCCCAGAAATCGAATACCAACGGCCCACGACCCAGCTCCTCCTCGAGCACAAACTGGGTTCCTTCAACCGTCGGCAGGCTGAACGGCAGCGCTCGCTCCGCTTGAAGCTTGCTGCAAGATAGAAGGACGATGCCAAAAGCGACGAGAGCCGCGGGTCCGCCCGAACTGTAAGGCCACATTTTCGAAATCCCTATTTGGCCAGTATCATTTTTCTCGTTTGAACCTGATCACCGGCGCGAAGACGATAGAAATATAACCCTGCCGCGACGGCTGTGCGATGCTGGTCCAAACCATCCCATTCGACCGCGTAGCTTCCTGGTCGGTGGGCGCCATCGACCAGGGTCCGTATCCGCTGTCCGACGCTGTTGAAGACCTCCAGGGTCACGCCTGCGTCTTCTTCCACGTTGTAACGGATGGAGGTAGTGGGATTGAACGGGTTCGGAAAATTCGGCTCCAGCGAAAATTCGGCCGGTAGCACCTGTACTCGTTGGGCCCCCAGTCGCTCCGGTTGACCGATGGTACCGTCGATGAACCGCACGGTAGCCGTTTCGACGAAGAAGTTCCCGCTGGAGGTTGCGGATATGGGCATGAATCGCAACTGGGCAAGCATGCTGCTCGGGTAGGCGCGACCTCCAGTTTGCCCTCCCAGGATGTGGACCTCTCCGTCAACCGGGAACATCATCAACAGGTTTTCTTCTTCGTGGAACAGGTCGTTCGGCAGCAACTTGAATCGGTCCGCGTCGTACCGGATTACGGCTTGGAACGCCTGCGGCTGCATCTCTTGACTATGCAGTTCTAGCGAAAACTCGTCCCCTGAGCGCTTTCCACTCAGGACGAGCGCCCCGGGCACCGAGACGAGATGATCTTCCGCAATCGCTTTGCCTGCGGACTGACCGAAGTGGTCGGCGAACAGAAAGAAGTCGCCAAATTCCACGGCTCCGTTGCCATCGAGATCGAATACCGGGTCGAAATCGGGGCGACCAAACGCATCGGCAAACATGAAAAAGTCGTTGAAATCGACCCGCTGATCGTCGTCGAAATCGGCGTCGACCTTGGCGATTGCGCCCAATGACCTATTGGTCAGGCGCGCCACGATAGGTGTTGCCAGGGTTTCGTTCCTACCATCGAAGCTCCGCGTTGAATAGTCGACGATGGTGAGTTCGGTTTCGGAGAAACGCGCGGTCGCGGCGAAGGTGAGGACAGCCACCATTCCGCTACCCGACGGTGCTTCGTCCGCACTGGGTCCCAGCAGGGCATTGCCGAATTCCAGCGAGCCGCTCTCCACGATCGGCGGCAGCGCCACGATCCTTCCACCGGCTGAGGAAAGAAAGGGTGGCTCGTTCGCTCCGTTGATCGAATACTCCAGATACTCCAGTTGCTCGTTATCGTAGGCGATCTCCACCGAATAGTTTGCTATCGAGTTAGCATCGTTGATGTAAATAGCTACCTCAAACCGATCGCCGGCCTGAATGTCCCCCAACTCGGGAACTTGATCGTCGCCGGCGTTCGGGTTCAGATCGAACGAGAAGCGGCTTGACGAGACTTGTGGAGCTACCGTGGGTGCCTGGAGTACCGCGGTGGCGTTGATATCCAATGTATCTCGGGTCCCTCCTAGGCCACTCAATACAAGCTCCTCGAGCTCTATTCGCGTCCCGGTAAACCCATCCAAGACGGTGAAATCGAATACGCCCAGCAGCCCGTCGCCGGTCGCCGCGGTGTTGTTCGTCGGGCTGAGTATGGCACCGCCGAACTGCACCTCATCGGCCACAAGACGCGGCGGCAGAAACAGCGGAATGGCACCGCGTCGCGACCGCAACAGATGAAGCTCGTCCTCGGTGCCATCGGAGACTCGTTCGAAGGAAAGCTGCAAGGTATCGAAGCGCACGACGGCTGAAACCCCCGTCAACTCCTGTAGCCCGGACCCGTACAGAGCCAGTCTCACGGTTTCACCGGGCCTCACTGTGTGATCCGATACGAATTGGTTTCCCGCTGCAGGGTCGAGGTCAATTGAGGCTGTCCCCTGTCCCGCCGGGGTCGCCGGCACGGCCCTATCGATCCAAAACTCGTATTCCAGATCGACCTCGGCGTCCGAGCGGACGGTGATTATGTCTCGCTCGCCATCTCCATCGGCGTCGAAAAACTCCAGCAACGAAACCCCTCCGGCGGTCTCAATCTGAGCAAAAGCGCTGTAGGAACCGGGGACCAGGCCGGCAAACCGAAAACGGCCGGAAGGTTCGACATTCGTGCCCGCAATCACTTGCAGAATATCGCGAGAGGGATCGAACAAAAGCACTGAAGCGTCTGCGATCTCGTCCCCGTGCAGACTTATCGAACCGGCGAAATTGGCCAGCTCGGAAGCCGGCGGCTGGTTGCCCAACAGCAGGTGGACAGGTTGTCTCAACTCGCGTCCGGAAGAGCTGCGGGCAGACAGGACGGAGAGCTGATAGGTCTGTTGGGGATCAAGCGGCACGTCCCTTAGAACGATTCTCCGATTCCCTTCCTCCATGTCGCGGGTTGCGTTCAGGTATCCCAAGAGATCTCCTGCCGGAGGCCGCGGATGCAAGGCCATATCGACGGCGACGTAGCTGCGTCGGACTACGAGTGGCTCGCTGAATTCCACGTCGATGTTGTAGAGATCTTCTTTGGATCCGGAAGTGAGCACGGCGGAAACCACCCGTAATCCGGAATCCTCCTCCGATTCGTACTTGATCTCGATGCGACGAGCGATAGATACCGAGCTCCCATCCACGTGTACGGAAACGCGATTCCCCGGCCGCAAGTCTGCCAATGTCACCTGCCGTCCGTCTACATTGTAGATCTCGACTGATTCCGGTACCTCGAATCTTTCGCCTTCAACACTGAGAAGCCGGTCGCCGCCATGATAAGACCGCAGTCGGCCGATTGCCATCTCCGCGCCGAACCGGACATTCTCCTCCCCCTACCACAACTATCTGTGTCGCCGTCGGGATCTCACCCGGAACGGATTCGATGGCTAACATATCTCCACTGCTCAGCTCGTCGATGCTGACGCGCTCACCGTTCGACGCCAGTACGGTGGTGATAAAGGGATCGTATCTGAATTCCGTTCCCCGCAGCGCGAAACTACGGCCTTTGTAGTCTATCTCCTCGATGACACCCTGTATGGCGCCGGATCGGCTTTCATTCGCAATAGATCCGGTGGCGACCTCGATATGAGTGACGATATCCCCGAAGAAGCGAGCGTAACCAGAAGGAACTGAGGCGATGCTGATCCGCACCGTAGATCCGGGAACAACGGATTCCACCGGCGACAACTCTCCATCGCGGCTGACGCTCGCATCCACTGCCAGGTGTAACCACCGATCCCGATCAACCAGCTGCAGCTGATCTCCATCCAACCATCCGAGGTATCCGACTTCGGCTCCATCCGGTACCTGTTCTTCCCACGGGACCTGATGGTTGTAGATGCGGACCACTAACGCCACCTCCAACCCCGAGGTCCGGCTGGTTCGGTTTACGGCAATTAGCTTCACATCGCGAGATCGCTCAATCTCCGCCGAGAACTCCGTAAACGAGAGCTCTTCACCGTGACGACCGATGAGCTCGGTGCCACGGGTCGAACCTGCGGGCCGAGGAACCAGCGTCATGCGTGGACCGGCGAGGATCAACCTGCCATCGTTGGCGATGTCGAAGAGCTGAACCTCCTCCTCGCGCTGAGGCTGGAAGTGCGGATCTCTATGCCGGATTCGAATCTGGGTAGTTCGACGGCCCACCGAAGTGTCCTGAATCCGCAATTCCACATAGGTTCCGCCCTTCAATTGCTGCGTCTTCAACTCTTCCCCCTCCTCATCCTTGACGACCACTTCCGCTGGCAGGGAGAACCGCTCTCCTTCTAGATAGATCAGATCCTCCTCAACCGCATCGATAGTGCCGATGGCGGATCCTGGTCCGTCGTCGTAGCCCAGCTGCGGGTTCCACATTTGTAGTTTTCGCGCCAAAGCGACGAGCGGGTCACTGGTCGGAACGATCTCTAGATAAACCTTCTGCCCGGGGTGCAGCTCATCCAGGTCGGCGGGAAAACCGTCACCAGTGGTTATCTCGGTGAGCCTATCCCAGCGCACTATCGGACCCTGCAGGACCAGCTCTCGGCCCACGAAGCTGTCCTCTATGCGCGCGACGATTCCGCCCCGGTTCCACTCGTGGTAGATCTCCACATCGGCGTCGATCGGCACGTTGGCGTCCACGGCGACCACGATATCGCAGAAATGTTTGCTGCGGAGTTCGGCGGTCGGTGTATGCCGCGGATCGGTGCAATGCAGTCGCTCGATCCTGACCGACATCCCCGGGAGGAGATCCTGAAAGGAGATGCCGGCATCTGTTTCCACGTCGACCAAAGGGGCATCTGCCGCGACCTGGGTATAATGCTGTTCCAGGGTCCTCAAGGCACCTGCGGCGACTTCGAACTTCCCGGCATAAAACCGCCAGAAATTACCTTCGCGAAAAGCCCTCGACTCGTGAATGTCCTGCAGCAGGTCGATACTTCGAGCGTGAAAGAGCTGCCCCCGGTATTCGCCTTCCACCTGGATCGGATCGCCCGGTTTCAATCGGTCGGCAAAAGCGTTCCGGTCGATTCCGAGTCCCCGCTCGCTGTAGAACTCGGTGTGCGCTCCAACCACCACAACCGGACCCTGGAGGCGCAAAGCCCGGCGATCGAGCAAGATCTCGCCGATGATACGTCGCTCCAGGAAGGTGGAGCCATGATGAGGCTCGCCGATGAGCGGAGGATCGCGAACGATGCGCAGAACCGTGCCGTTGTGCAAAAGCAAACGCACACGGTCACCGGCTTGGGGGAATTTCTCGACTTGCAGCAGCGCCCCGAAGAGGTCCACGATGGGATCGCCGTTTTCATCTCCCACCTCCCCCGCCAGCTCCCAATGCTCACCCAAAGCCCGCAGGATCGTGCCGCCTGCGTCGTCGTGCTCAATGCGGCCAAAGTGAAAGGCCCGATCCGTAGGTTCGGGCGAAATGCCATACTGGGCCCGTTGGGCAATTGCGCTGCCGTCGCTCAGCGGCAGGCTCCAGACGGTGACCAGATCAGGGGCCTCTCCGGCTTCGATCCTTTTGGCGAACTCGTCCAGCGATAGTTCGCGGCCATCGAATTCTGACGGATCGTTGCTCCAGAAGTTACTATTAATGAAAACGGTTTCTTCCGTAACCTGAAAACCGGGACCCTCAAGAATCAGCCGGTCCTTGCGCTCGGAGACGGCGAAAACGACACCGTCTTTCACCCACAGCCCGTCCATGTGGTTACCGCTTTCAGACCACCAATCGGAGGGCAGGAGGCATCGAGCTGTTCAAGGGTTTGGCTTTGTCCCGAGAATGGAACCAGCAGCAGCAGAAGCAATGCAGCGATGGCGTTCATGGCACCCGTCTCCTCGTCTCTGAGTAACGAACCAAAAACTATTACGTAGTATTAAGTGATGTCTCTTAATTATATATTTCGACGAGGTGGGTTAGTTTCTGCGTGATCCTAGTCACGGTGCCGATCTTTTCCGGCTGATTCCCTTTGCGGCGCTACAAATGGGGTTTAGATTCTGCGTCCATCTCGATCCGCATTCGGTCATGGACAGACAGGCTTACCGGAATGCAAGCTATTGATCTAAAACCAGTTACGAACGACAAGGCAATGCCCGAGCGCATTCTGGGGAAAATCGGGGAAACGGTGCCTATGCTCGGACTTGGAACCGCCCCAGCCGGCTTGGGCCTCGAGGATGAGGCCGCTATAGCGCTATTCCACGCAGCGGTGGATCGCGGAGTGACCTATTTGGATACGGCTCCCGGATATGGACGGGCTCAAAAGCAGCTCGGGCAGATGCTTCCCGAGCGCCGTGATGAGGTTTTCGTTGTAACCAAGGTGCTGACCGCCACTGCCGCCCGAGCGCTGGAGATCCTCCAGGAGAGCCTGGATTCCGATGAGGTCTTGGGCGCCGACGGGGCTCTGGAGGGATTGCGCGAGGCTCAACGTCGAGGATGGACCCGATACTTGGGTTTCAGCGCCCACAACCGGCCGCAAAAGGCCGCGCGCATCCTGCGTGAGACCGAGGTCGATGTGGTGATGTTGGGGATGAACTACGCGGACCGCTACACCTACAACTTCGAGGAGCTGGTGCTGCCGCTGGCCGTGGAACGGAATGTAGGGGTGGCTGCCATGAAGGTGTACGGTGGTGCTGAATCGATGAAATACGAGACCGGGCCGACGGAATCGAAGCGGAAGTCGGCCCTGGCATCCCACGGCCCCCACGATCACCAGAAGGCGTTGCGTTACGCCTTGGGTTTGCCCGGGGTCGCCCTAGCGGTGATCGGGATGTTCAATGAAGGAGAGCTGGAGGAAAACCTTTCGTGGGTGAAAGATTATACGCCCTTGAAAGTTCCCGACCTTCCCGCGCTAGATCGCGCCGGTCGAAGGATAGCAGAAGCGTGGGGCCCTCATTACGGTCCGGTGAAAGAGGACAGTTGACTTGGCTTCCATCAAGGAATTGCGTTGTGGGCCGGAGGCAGTCCGCCTCCAGACGCTCCGCGAAATGGTGGACCACCTCTCGCATATGATCGAGAACCGCCTCGTAGATCCCCATGAAGCCAGACGGCGCGCCGGCAATCTTCGCTTCCAGGTCGAACTGCTTTTTCCCGGCAAGCAGGGCACCTTCGATTTGATCTACGGCGCCCGCTTCGAGCGACTGATAGAGCAGTTCCTCACCAAGATATAATCGTTTACCACAGAGGCTCTAGCGCCGGCATCTGTAGAACCCCGCCCGATTGGGCGTTCTCGAGCTCGGCGGCGACCCGAGCAAGCGGCTTGAGGATGACGGCGAGCTGACGACCGGCCGCTGCCTGCGCGCCGGCGCCCGTATCAAGCCGTTCGAGTAGCTGCTCGAGCAGCGGTTTCGGACGCGGATAGATGCGTAGGGTTGGAGGTTTCTCTGGATCGAGTCCCGCTTCCTCGCCAGCCAGGCGCACCGCCAGCTCCAATCCCCCAAGCGTGTCGACGAGTCCGCGGGCCATAGCATCGGAGCCACTCCAGATCCGGCCGCCTGCCACCGCTTCGACCTGGCTCGTCGTCAGATCCCGCGCGGCAGCTACCTTACCGGTGAAATCCAGATAGATCCGGTCCAGCACCTGGTCCAGCTTCTCCTGCTGCTGCGGGGTGTAATCCTGGACCCCGGTCCACATGGTGGCGTTGGCATTGGTGTGCACCTCGTCCCAGGTAACCCCAAGGTGCCGTTTCCAGAATTCCCCGGTGACCAGCTTGCCCGCCAGAACCCCGATCGATCCGGTGATGGTACCCGGTTGTGCAACGATCTTGGTGGCCGGTATCGAGACAAAATATCCCCCGGAGGCGGCGACGTTGCCCATGCTGACGATCACGGGCTTCTCCGCCTCTCGTGCCTGTTGTAGCTCACGCCAGATCGCATCCGACGCTACGTAAGATCCTCCCGGAGAATCGACGCGAAAGACGATCGCCTTCACATCCTCTTCCTTCACGGCATCGCGAACGGCGGCGGTAACGGTGCTGCTACCCATGGAGGGCGAACCACCCAGCGGATTGAAATCGCTCTTGCCCCGGTGCACCTGGCCAGTGCCGTAGATCAGGGCGATCACCGGACCAGCTTCGATCGGATCCTTCGTCTTTCGCAGGTACTCCCTCAACTCGATCAGCTCCCCCTCCTCAGCTCGCTTCTTCACCTGCTCGGAGACCTCATCGCGGTAGTAGAGACCATCGATCAATCCGCTGTCGAGAGCATCCTGGGAACTGACGGGCGCGAATTCCATCAGCGCCTTTACTGCATCGCTTTCCATTCCTCGAGCCTCGCCGATTCCGGCGACCAGCTGGTGGAATTGGGAGTTCATGAGCCTCGAGACCGCCTCCCTGTGGGCATCGGTGTACGACACCTCGGTGAACAGGTTGGCCGCATTCTTATACTTCTTGCGTTTCGACAGCCGCGGCTGGATGTGCAGTTTGTCCATGGCCGCTCTGAGAAAGGGGCTCTCGTACATGATGCCGGTCAAACCCAAATCTCCGCTGGGCTGCAGGTAGATCTCTTCGAAACTGGTGGCTAAGTAGTAGGAGCCACTTCCAGGTCCGAATTCCCCAAAGGTTTCGGCATGCGCGACCGCAAATTTACCCCCCTTTTGAAACTCCATCAGTGCATCGCGAAGCTCTTGAATCACCGCCATTCCCATAGGTGCCGCCCCAACGCGGGCAAAGACGCCGACCACCCTTGCGTCGTCCGCCGCTCGGTCCAGCGCCTCCGTCAACTGGCGAACCGTCAGCTGCTCTTCCGCCAGGGAGAGAGCCTGGGCAACCGGGTCCTCAGGAACGTACTCAACCAACTGTTGCTCCAGATCGAGTTCAAGAATGGCCGTTTCTGGAACCGGGTCTTCCCCACCCCCGATCAGACTCACGGCGATGACCAGAAGCACGACAGCCAGAAGCGTCAGCGCGCCTATCGCGGCAAGAAACCGCACCAGATATTTCATGAGATCCTCGTTCCCGGATAAGTTGTTCGATCGTGACCGCCGCTGACACAAAACCTGCTCGATTGCCGCTCCCCCTGCAATCCTTATCTTTCCTTCCCTTCTCCGGTTTTCATCTCCCAGATACTGCCTAAGAAACAAAGGAGTCTGAACCGTGGCGGAACCGAAAAGTGCACATATCATGGAGGTTGGCGAGCGTTTCGCGCCGCTCGAATTTGTCGTCACTCGCGAGCTCAACGAACAGTATCTATACGCCGAGGAGGACTACAGCACGATCTACCTCGACGCGGAGGATCCGATCGCGCACCCGGGCCTGTTGCTCAATATGAGCAACAATACGCGGAGCTCATCTTTCCATCTGCCGCAGGGGTGGGCTGAGATTCATGCGGCGGAAGAGACCGAATACCGCAATCCAGCACGCTTGGGCAAGCGTTTGACCGTCACCTGGGAAGTGGTCGAAAAGTTCGAGAAACGGGGACGCCCCTGGCATGTGCTGGATATACTCATCGCCGACGAAGATGGGCGGGAGATCCTGCGGCGAAAGATGACCAACACCTTCGCGGCTCCAAAACTAACCTGAGAATACCCATGATTGACAGAGGTAGTAAAATCGGGAACGTGTTTGCCGGCGAAATGAAAAAGATGTCGTGGGAGCGGATCGCCACCTTTTCGGGAGGGCCGCTCAATACCCCAGCATGGCCGCGGAAAAACATTCACACCGACCTGGGAACCGCAAAAGAGTCCGGTCTCGATACGATCTACGTCTCCTCGACGCAGTACCTGGGCCATCTCGCCGAGCTCATGATCGAGCTCTTTGGCGTTGGCTGGTTGAGCCACGGCACCACCTCGAACCTCAAATTCATCCACCCCGTGGCCGAGAACGATACCGTGCAAACCAAAGCCCGCATCGCCGACATTGCGGAGGACGGCACCTGCTCCATGGAGGTCTGGTGTGAGAACCAGGAAGGCACGCAGGTGATGGTAGGTGAAGCCAGCAGCCGGATTACTGGTAGATCTGATAGACCGGCTTCATAATCAGCTCGGGGACGCAGGCGTGAGCCGGCAGTGAGGCGATGAACAGAACCGCCGCTGCCAGATCCTCTGGTTTCAGCATGGCTGCTTTGCGCTCTTCACTCACCGGCTCCGGGCGCAGCTTCAGAATCGGAGTCGCCACCTCGCCCGGGCAGACGGCGCTGGCGCGTATACCGAACTCCCGCTGTTCCTCGTTGATGGCATGGGTAAGAGCCACCACCCCGTGTTTGGCGGCGGAGTAGGCGGCACCCGCAAGTTTCGAGGCCCGCAGCCCGGCGATGGAAGCGATATTGATGATGAGTCCCGCCTTTGCGGCGCGCATACCTGGAAGCACCGCGCGAACGGCGTTGAAAACCCCCGTAAGATTCACCGCCAGCCCTTCGTCCAAGTCAGCCGGATCGATCTCGGCCGCGGTGCGAACCCGATTGTTGATGCCGGCGCTCGTCACCAAGTGTCTACCGGTCCGAAGCGGTCCGCCACCTCACCGCCGATCGCCGTGACCGAGCGCGATCGAAAACGTCGCCAGGACAGCAAAGAACCTGATCCGGCGGTAGCTCCGCGACTGCCTCTTCAAGCTTCTCGATTCGCCGGCCCACCAGTCCAACCCGCGCGCCCTGTCGCACAAACGCATGCACCACCGCACGACCGATCCCGGTTCCCGCTCCAGTCACCAGCACGACGGCGGCGGCCGCCATCAGTCTCGGTTGGTTTCAGGTGAGCCACCGGCCAGCAAACCACCATCGACGGTGACCGACTCGCCGTTGACATAGTCGCTCAATCCGGAAGACAGAAATAGCACCGCCTTGGCGATATCCAGGGGAAGGCCACCACGGTTGCATGGAATCCAGGGCCAGGCGTGTTCGGCGTGGCCGATCTTGCCGCGCTTGTACTCCTCCTCCGGAGGCAGCAAGCGGCTGTCGATGTAACCGGGCAGGATGCAGTTAGCGTTTATGTTGTGACCGTGGAGATCGAGCGCGATGCTCTTCACCATACGCAACAGGCCGGCCTTGCAAACACCGTAGATCAGATCGCTTCTCCACGCCCTGATTGCGTGAACGCTGCTAATGCAGACGATGCGCCCGCCGTCCCCTTGCTTCACCATCTCCCGCGCCGCCCGCTGGCTGCAGAGAAAGTACCCTTTGAGGGCGATGGCCAGCTCGGTGTCCCAAGCGTCCTCGGTGATCTCGAGAAACGGCTTGTCGTGGGTGGAAACCGCGTTGTTCACCACGATATCGATACGGCCGTGGGTCTCGATGAATTCGTCGATCATCCGGTTGATTCCTTCGGTCGTGCTGACGTCTGCCTGATGCCAGCTGACCTTGCGCCCCGTGTCACCGACTAGCTTGAGGGTTTCTTCCGCAGCCTCGTTGCGCTCCAGGTCGTTGATGCCGACATCGGCCCCTTCCTCGGCCAGCAGCTGGGCGATGCCGCGGCCGATGCCCCGGCCGGATCCGGTGACGAGTGCTTTCTTGCCTTCTACCAACATGTATCGCTCCTTTTTGGACGTTTGGTCACACACATGATTGGGGTCAACTCAACCGGGCAAATGGCCGGTGGCGCGCAGGAGGCTCTCCTGGACCAATAGCTCGTGGTCGAAGGAACGGTCCGGCGGTTGCTCGCCCTTGACGGCCGCCAGGAACGCGTCCAGCTCGAGCTCGTAGAGCTGCTGCCGGGAGCGACCCCGTATGGACAGGATGTGGGCTCCCGACGAGTAGCCCTCCCGCGGCTCTTCGAGACAGAGACGCACCTGATGACCGGGTTCGAACGGTTCGAGGATGATCGCACTGCCGTTGCTGCCATAAACCTCGAACCGGCGTGCCATCGGCCGGCTCTCCATCGCAGTGATATCGATGATCGCCATGGCCCGCTCGAACTCGAACACGGCGAGGGTGTTGTCGGCAAAATCGGGAATCGGTACACCGTCATTGCGCAGAAACGAAGTTACCTTGCTCGGACGGCCCAACAACCAGACGATCTGATCGAGCATGTGACCGCCAAGATCGAACATGATGCCGCCCAGATGATGCCCGGCGATTTGTCGCCGGTAATCCTCCGGAATATTCGTCGACATATGGGCGCGCACGAAAAAGATGTCCCCCAGGACTTCGTTTTTTGCCCAGCTGGCGATCCGTGCGAATCCGTCATGGTAGCGCAGCATGTACCCCAGCTGGACGCAGAGGTTTCGCGCTTCCGCTTCGGCGACGACGACGCGCCAGGTTTCCCAGTCATCTCCCGCCGGCTTGTCGTACCAGACATGTTTGCCGGCGTGCACCAGTGCAGAGGTCTGCTCGAGGCTTTCGCGATTGCTGCCCTCCGACGCCACCGCAACGATATCCTGATTCTCCACGATCTCCGCCGCGCTCTCGAACCAGTGCACTCCTGCGTAAACGTTCTCGTCCTCCGTATTCTGAAGCTCGATGCGCCGCTCAGGATCGGGTTCGTAGACGCCGGCCAGGTATACCTCAGGGTTTCTCTGCAACGCCAGAAGCTTGCCCCCCGCATGTCCGTGTTTGGTGCCGTATTGGGCCCAGCTGATCATGGTCACCGGCCCATCCAGCCTCCGTCGACGACGAGAGTGATGCCGTTGACGTAGGACGAAGCGGGTGAGCTGAGGAACACGACGGCCCCCTTCAAATCGTCGGTGGTACCCCAGCGGCCGGCCGGAATTCGGGTTAGAATCTGCTGGAACCGCGCCTCGTCATCCTGCAACGCCTGGGTATTGTCGGTGCGGATGTACCCCGGCGCTATGGCATTCACGTTTACCCCACTCCCGGCCCATTCGTTGGCCAACGCCATGGTCAATTGAGCGATCGCTCCTTTCGACGCGGCATACCCGGGCACGGTGATGCCGCCCTGAAAGCTCAGGATGGAAGCGGTGAAGACGATCTTGCCATCGCCGCGTTCGATCATGCCTTTGCCAAACTCGCGGGCTAACACGAACTGGGCTGACAAATTTACCTCCAGCACCTCGTCCCAGTCGGTGTCGGAATGATCGGCGGCAGGAGTTCGCCGGATGATTCCGGCATTGTTTATCAGGATATCTATCGCCGGCTCCTGGTTTTTGACCTCGGCTATGAACCTGTGGACCGCCTCGCGATCTCCAAGATCACATGCGTATCCTTTGAAGGTGCGGCCACACCCCTCCACCAAGGATTGCACTTCGGTTCCGTTGGTTTCCAGCTGGGCGCTGACCCCGACGATATCGGCGCCCGCTTCAGCCAATCCGTGAGCCATGCCGGCACCGATGCCCCTACGGCAGCCCGTGACCAGCGCCGTCTTACCGTGCAACTGGAAATCTTCGATCAGACTCATGCCTGACCGCCAATCTTCAACAAGGTCTTCATGACCGGCGCGCCCGTCTCCATCTCGTTGAATACACCAGCAAGCTCTTCCACCTGGACCTGCCCGGTTATCATGCGCTCGAACGGATACTGACCACTGGCGATCAGATCGATCGCTGCATCGAAATCCTCGTGGGTGTAACAGCGAACCGACTGCAGGCGCAGCTCGCGCATGAAACAGCTCTTCAGGTTGATCCGCGGCGGCTCGCCGAAGACGGCAACCACGAGCATCAATCCACGGGTGCAGAGCAGCTCGCTCATGATCGACGCCGCCGCCTGGGAACCGGATACCTCGAATACGAGATCTGCCCCCGACCCATCGGTGGACTCCAACACCGCTTCCTGCAAATCGTCGACCGTGGGATCCACCACATCGAAACCCAGGCCACGGGCGAAATCGATGCGAAACGGATTCGGCTCCGACAACAGCACTCGCGCTCCACGGAATTTTGCCACCAATGCGGTCAGCAGTCCGATCGGGCCACCGCCCAGCACGACGGCGAAGTCGCCCTCTTTCAGGGCAGAAGTACGTACTGCGTGCGCAGCGACCGAGACCGGTTCCACGAGGGCCGCGTGATCCAGGGGCATCTCTCCCGGTAACCGATGCAGCGTGTGGGCAGGCACCGTCCAAGAGTCCTGGAATGCCCCGGCGCTTTCGACGCCGAAGAAGTTCATGTTGTAGCAGATGTTGGGAAGGTCCTGCTGGCAGGCACGACAGCTTCCGCAGGCCTCGAACGGCAACACCGCGACCCGGTCGCCCGGTTTCCATTCACCGATGCCCGCCCCGATCTCGGCGACGGTTCCGGACATCTCATGACCGATGATCGTCGGCAGACACATGCGTTCGTCCCGGTGTCCGCGGTAGATCGAGAGATCCGAGCCACAGACGCCGGCGTAAGCGACATCGATGCGTACATCAGACGCTGCCGGTTGCCGCGGTTCGCATGGCTTGAACTCGAGCTGTCCCTGTCCGGTGTAGTATGCTGCGGTCACACCCTTTTTCCCTTGAAAACGAACTCGCCTTTTTTCTTTCGCGAGTGAAGGAAGAAAACGGAATGTGACTATTGGGTCAACCGAAACAGAGGGCGGAGAGACGCCAACAGGGGGCCGCCAGGTGACCCGAGGCTAGTCGAAGGCGAGGGTTCGATCCCGTGCTGGAGATTGGTGCCGTCGCACCCGTTCGATGATGCGGCGCTCGGCATCCATGCGGAGAGTTACCGAGTGCCTGATCTCCGCATCCGTGTACCAGATTGTGTACCACCAGGTACCCGCCAGGCGGTGTGTCGGCGGTGCCATCGAGGGCCCCCAGAGAAATTTCTCGATGGCGGCGGGGCGTACCGCGAAAACGCGCCCCATCTGGCTCACTTGCGGCGGAAGCAGATGCTGTGTGTGGATCGCTTCAAATGCGCGGATCTTCTTGGTAATCGTCCACAGCTCCCACTCGGTCACCTGGCGTCCCGTCATATCCGTATCGACGGTGGCGGCGGAATGGTTGGCGGCTTCCACCACGGCCGAGCTAGCGTGCAGGAGTATCGCCAGGAGAAGAAAGCGCGCGAGCCGGGCGATGCTGGAGGGTCCTTTTTTCGAGGAAACGGAATAAGCCTTCTCCTTCTACTATCGGCGTAGATCAGCCCAAGTTGAGCGCATTCCTACTCCTTCAGGCCGGCACGAATCGCCTCCACGAGCTGCACGCTCTTGAATCCTTCTTCCAGGGTGGGGGCCGGCGCCGTTACCGGCTTGTTCTCGAGCAGGCAGTCGATGAAGTACCGAATCTCCTCCTCTGTGCCACTGGTCTCGGGGAACGGCAGCTCGATACGTTCGTCGCCGCGCAGCACGAAACCCTCGCGAACCCCCTCCAGGTAAGCCGAGACGTTGTTGCCGTGGATCTCGTAGCGCTCGAGCCTCGCCGCCGTAGTATAGTTGAAGCTGTAGCTGGCGACGCAGTCGTTTTCGAACACCACCAGCGCCGCGTGCACATCGCGGTACTCGGAAACGGCGCGGCGTGCAAAGCTGTGAACCTCGCGGACCTCGGCGCCGGCCATTCTGCGCACCATATCGACGACGTGGATATCGTTTGCCACCAGCCAGTTGTCCATGACCTCGGGTGGGAACCGGCTCATCTTTGCGAGTACCGACATGGGTTTGTGAAATTCCCCCACCAGCTGTGTTACCGGCCCCCGTTCTTCCCCCATCTCCAGCGCCTGGATGAGCATGGGATGAAAACGTCGATTCAAACCCACCATGCCTTTGGCACCGGATTTCTCGGCGGCCACGACGAGTCCCTTTGCCTCCGCCGCGGTCATGCCTGGCGGTTTTTCCAGAAAGGTATTGACCCCACGTTCCAGGCAAGGGAGGGCGACCGGAGCATTAAATTCCGGCGGAGTGGCAATGAAAACCGCATCCAGCTCTTCGCCGTCCAGCAGTTGATCTACTGAGGAATATCGGCGACTGATGCCGAACTTGTCGCCGACGGATTCGAGAATCTCCGGCACCGTATCGCAAACCGCGACCAATTCCACTTCCTCGAAGCCGCTCAGGATTTCCATATGCTGCCCCCCTTTACCGCGGATTCCTACTTCGGCGACGCGTAGTCGAGACATCTGCGTTCTCCTGGCGCTTGTTTCTGAGTTCCGAAATCGTTAGAGTGGATTCTCCGCTGCAGCCCGACGGGCCAAGCATCGATAGTCTGCACAAACCTTGCTGGAGGAGCAACAATGCGCGTTCTCTCCGGAACCTTCGCCCACGAAACGAGCACTTTCACACCGGTGGTCACCACCTGGGAGAGCTACCGGGAGCGTGTGGGTTATCTCACCGGCGAGGAGATCTTCGACAAATTCCGCGGCTCCAATTCGATCATCGGAGGTTATCTAGACGGGGCCGAAACCCATGGATTCGAGCTGATTCCCACGGTCTGCGCCCACGCCTACCCCAGTGGCCCAACCCCGCGGGAGATTTTCGATACGATCCTGAACGATATACTGGAACGCATGGCCTCCGCTGGCAAAGTGGACGGCGTGTTATTGGAGCTTCACGGCGCCATGGTGGCGGAGGGAATAGACGACGGCGAAGGTCATATCCTCGCCGCCGTGCGCGAGCTGGTGGGTCCGGACGTGCCCATTCTGGCAGAGCTGGATATACACGCCAATGTTTCGCAGCAAATGGTGGAGATGGCGGATGTCCTAATCGGTCGCAAGACCTTTCCCGAAATCGATCAAGCCGAAAGGGCTCGACAATGCGCCGACGTACTCATGCGGATGGTAAACGAAGGGCTGCGACCGACCATGGCCCTGTGTCCCCTGCCGATGGTCTGGGGCGCGAAGCAGGTCACGGCGCACCAGCCAATGAAGGAGGTGATCGACCGCCTCCATCGCATCGAGGCCTCGCCGGGCGTCGTCTGCGCCTCACTATCGGCCTCCTTTCCGCTGGCGGACGTGCCGTGTATGGGGGCTTCGGTGTATGTGGCCACCGACAACGACCTGGAACTGGCGCAGCAGCATGCGGACGAGTTGGGGGCGTGGATCTTCGAGCGCCGCGCCGGCTGGCACGAACCCAAAACCAACACTCGCGAGGTTCTCGAAAAGCTTGACGGCAAGGGACCGTTTCCAGTGATCTTCTCCGATCGCTACGACAATACCGGCGGGGGATCCCCAGGAGACAGTACCGCTGTGCTGCAGGCGTTCGTCGACTTTGGGCTCGAGGAGGCGTGTATCCTGAACATCGTCGATCGCGAATCCGTTGCGCAGTGCCACAACGCGGGACCGGGAGCACGCCTTGAGCTTGATGTGGGTGGCAAATCCTCCCCCATGCAGGGAGAGCCGGTTCGAATGCACGCCGAAGTGGTTGCTGTGTCGGATGGCCGCTTCAAATACGACGGCCCGCGCAACGCCGGTCTCGAGGGCGATCTGGGCCCGTCCGCGCACATCGTGGAGAATGGGATCCACGTCCTTCTGGTGAGTATCCGCGAGCAACCGTTCGACTCCGCCCTTGCCCGTTCGTTGAAGCTCATTCCCCAAGAAATGCGATACATAGGCATAAAATCTGCCAACCATTACCGCGCCCACTTCGAACCTTTCGCCGGCGCCATCTACAACGTCACCGAACCCAGTGCGCAGAATCCTACGACCGGTCCGATTCGTTTTCAAAACCTGGGGCGCAAGGTCTATCCCCTGGACGACATCTGAGCCGCCATGATCGGGATCTCCTATTGCGCCTGGGCATTGCCCGAGCTGAATAAGCTCGACTTGCGGCGACTTCGCGAAGTGGGCTACGAGCTCATCGACATGCGACCTGACACCTTTGCAGAACCTGAGTTGAAACCGGCGGCAAAGGAGCTGGGCATGGATGTCAGCTGTATGAGTATCCACTTTGATGTCGATGCCCTTCACAGCGAAGACTCACGGTCGGTCGAGGCCGCCCTGGGTGTCGTCAGCCGTTCGTGCGAGCTGGGAGTATCGTTGGGTGCCACCGTCGCCTACGTCGTCCCCGGCCAGGATGGCAGCGAGGCGACGCTCGCCAAATACGGCAAGGCACTCGTCAAAGCCGCAGAATGCGCTAGGGCGGCCGGCTCGAGACTCTGTGTCGAACACTTCCCTGGGTTGAGCCTGCCCACAGCTCTGGGCACCCTGAAATTTCTAGAGTCCATTGGCCATCCCAATCTCTATCTGTTGCTGGATCTGGGACACTTGCAGATCTCCGACGAGGATCCGGTTGAGGTCATCGAATGCGCCGGCGAGCGGTTGGGGTATGTCCATCTGGACGACAATGATGGGAAAGGCGACCTTCATCTACCCTTGCTGCAGGGAATCATGCAGGAAGCAGATTTGGAACGCACCGTTGCGGCGCTACACTCGGTGGGTTACGAGGACGCCGTGAGTCTTGAGCTCAGTCCGAAGCTGACCGATCCGTTGCAGTCATTGGCGGAAGGTTACGGGCTTGTGGCCCCCCTTTTGACCTGACCTGGTTGATCAAAGGAGCAGGCACTATGCCGGTAATAAAGTCGAAGGACCGCGACACGGTTACCTACGGTATCGTCGGTTACGGGGAACGTGTAATCGTGGACGAGAAGGCTGGGGCAAATACGACGCTGGGAGACCTCGTTTTCGAGCCCGGCTCGATTGTCGACTGGCACCATCACGACGTCCAGGAGGTGTTCTACGTGTTCGAAGGCAGCACCACCGTCTGGCTCGGCGAAGAAGAGATCGAGCTCGAGCGCGGAGATGGCATGCTGGTTCCCATCGGCATGAAACACAAGTTCCACAACCGGTCGGGACTGCCCTGTCGTATGGTCTGGGGCTACCCCGAGCTGGATGCCGCCACCCATTGGGACTAAGCAACCGAGGATTCATGGACCTGAGTCAAGCTGAGCTGTTGGAAATGTATCGACAGATGCGCACCATACGCACCTTCGAGGATCGTCTACATCTCGAGATATCAGAAGGCAATGTTCCCGGCTTTTCTCATCTCTACGCCGGCCAAGAGGCGTCGGCCGTTGGGGTCTGCTCTCATTTGGATAACACCGACTACATCGGCAGCACCCATCGGGGCCACGGTCATTGCATTGCTAAAGGCTGCGA
Organism: Candidatus Latescibacterota bacterium; assembly: GCA_965217095.1. Lineage (GTDB taxonomy): Bacteria > Latescibacterota > UBA2968 > UBA8231 > UBA8231 > CAYNZV01. The sequence goes on along the minus strand of OZ244235.1, from coordinate 743,357 downwards.
TGTCAAAGGGATGATGAAGGAAATCTTCGCCAAGCGAGATGGCCTCTGCGGAGGCAAAGGCGGGTCCATGCATATCGCCGACTTCGACAAGGGCATGATGGGCGCCAATGCCGTCGTCGGTGGAAGCGCGCCGTCGGCCGTCGGAGCGGCGCTCACGGCGAAGACGTTGAAGACCGGGGGTGTCGCCGTGGCCTTCATGGGGGAGGGCGGCACCAATGAAGGGGCGGCGCTGGAGTCGTTCAATCTGGCAAGCGTCTGGCAGCTGCCCGTGGTGTTCGTGGTGGAAGACAACGGCTATGCCGAGTCGACCTCCAGTAACTGGGCGGTGGCGGGTGACCAGCTGGACCGTGCCAAGGGATTCAATATTCCCGGCTGGCGGGTCGAGGAAGGACACGATGTTCTACAGGTGTGCGCAACGGCCGGCGCGGCGATCGACCACGCCCGCGGCGACGGCGGACCCGCCCTCCTTCACCTTCAGGTGCCTAGATTCTATTCCCACTACGAAGGAGATCCCGGGACCTATCGGCCGCGAAACGAGGTCAAGGAATTACGCAAAAACAAATGCTGTTTGAAGACCTTTCGCGCCCGCGCCGAAAAAGAAAAGCTCGTCGACCTGAACGAGCTCGATCGCATCGATAGCGTCGCCGAGGTGCTCGTCGAGGAAGCGGTCGAAGAAGCAAAGGCAGCACCTTCCCCCACCGAGGGCGACCTGCTGACCAACGTCTACACTTCCTATTGAGGTTGTTTCATGGCTGAGAAAAGCATGCGCCAGGCGCTCAACGAGGCGTTGGCGCAGGAACTGGAAAAAGATCCCACGGTGATCCTGATGGGGGAAGACATCTCGGGAGGTATGGGCGCCGGCGGCGAGGACGATGCCTGGGGGGGTCCGTTGGGTGTCACCAAGGGGCTCGCCCCGAGATTCGGCCGTGAGCGCGTGCTCGACACCCCGGTGAGCGAGATGGCGTTTATCGGCGCCGCCGTAGGGGCGGCGGCTACCGGTTTGCGGCCTGTTGCCGAGCTGATGTACATCGACTTCCTCGGTGTCTGCCTGGATCAGATCTTCAACCAGGGCGCGAAGTTCCGCTACATGTTCGGTGGCAAAGCAAAGGTGCCGGTCACGATTCGAGCCATGTACGGAGCCGGACTGCGGGCCGCGGCTCAGCACAGTCAAACGCTCTATCCCATTGTAACTCATTTGCCGGGTTTGAAAGTCGTCGTGCCGTCGTCGCCGTACGATGCGAAGGGTTTGCTGACCCAGTCGATTCGCGACGACGATCCGGTGATCTTCCTCGAGCACAAGGTCATGTACGACGAGATGGGTGAGGTCCCCGACGAGGAGTACGCGATTCCGTTTGGCGAGGCGAATATCACGCGAGAGGGGGACGACGTTTCTATCGTCGCGATCGGTCGTATGGTGCTGTTCGCCAACGAGGCGGCCGACAACCTGTCCAAAGCCGGGGTTCAGTGCGAGGTCCTGGATCCTCGTACCCTGTCGCCGTTGGACGAGAGTGCCATCCTCGGCACCGTGGAGAAAACCGGACGCCTGGTGGTCGTGGACGAATCGAACCCGCGCTGCAATCTGGCCACCGATATCTCCGCACTGGTCGCCCAGGAGGCGTTCCACGCCCTCAAGGCCCCGATCAAGATGGTCTGCCCCCCACACACCCCGGTGCCCTTTGCGCCGGAGCTGGAAGATGCCTATCTGCCCAACGCGGAGAAGATTGAGGCCGCCGTGTTGGACATCGCCGGTTGAGCCTGCACCTAGTATTTGCTCATGAGTGACGGCATCAAGGCGCTCAAGATGCCCAAATGGGGCATGGCGATGAAGAACGGTACGGTGGTGGCGTGGCTAGTGGAAGAAGGAGCCGAGCTGGGAATCGGCGACGAGATCGCGGAGATCGAAAACGAGAAGGTGACCGGAGTCTACGAGTCGCCGGTAGAAGGAACACTGCGGCGACGCCTGGTAAACGTCGGGGATACTGTCCCGGTGGGTGCGCTGCTTGGGGTCGTGGCTTCGGCTTCAACGGAAGACGAGCGCCTGGACGCATTCGTGGCTCGTTTTGCGCCCGGATAAAACCGGAGCAGAATCAATGAGTACGCAGAAGAATCTCTTCCATCTGAGAACCGATGGCTGGTGCGTTGTGCCAGATGTCGTTCCAGCCGTGGATGTCGACGCGATACGTCGAAGCGTTGACGACACCGTCGCCGAAAATCGGAATCCGAACGCCCCGGCCGGAATCGGGCACCTCTCCTCTATCATCGTTCACGATCAGACCTTCGCCAAATACCTGGCGGCGCCCGCCATCATGGAGCTGGTCAACGCCATGCTCGGCGAGCATGCCCGAGTTTCCTTCACCACCGGGACCATCAACTATCCGGGCAACGAACGCGGCGGATGGCACGCCGACTGGCCGTTCAACCAGCGCAATGCCGGGCACATTCCGGCGCCGTATCCGGACGCCACCTTCCACCTGACCTCGCTGTGGATGTTCTCCCCGTTTACCGAGGAAAACGGAGGTACGCTGGTCGTACCGGGCAGCCACCGCACCTCCAACAATCCGACGGGAAACAACGGCATCGATCCGGCGGCGCCCTATCCCACCGAAGTCAACGCCACCGGGACCGCCGGAAGCGTTCTGCTCTTCGATAGCCGCCTCTGGCATGCCTCCGCCCCGAATCGCTCGCAGGAACCGCGGGTTTCCGTTGTGGTGCGATACGCGCCATGGTGGCTAAATCTGGAAGTACTGCGACCGGGTTCAGTCGAAAGGGAGCATATGGTGGATGCGGTGGGCGCCAGAGAGAACGAAGTGCCCTGCCTCCCGGCCGCCAGCTTCGCGCAACTTCCAGAAAGCGTGCGCCCTCTCTTTCGACACTGGGTCACCCGCTAGCCCCGAACGACCGCGCGATCCAAACTCGCTCATAGCTGCGATTGCAGCCCGAAGAGCTCGAAGGCGTTCTCCCTCAGGATCTTTCTCTTTACGGTGTCGCTGAGATCGGTGCAGACCACCCGCGCCCACTGCATGGCCGAGTAGTAGACCGGAGTGTCGGTACCGTAGAGCAGGCGATCGGCGCCCACCTCCTCCACTGCCCATTCCAACAGACGGGGAAGAATACTGCGGGCGCTGGAGGTATCGATGAAAAGATTGTCGCCGCGAGCTTTCTGCAGCGCCCGCACCTGCAGCTCGGGTGAACCGGCCGCCGCTCCCCCATTGCCCAGGTGAGCGAGGATGATTCTCGTTTCGGGATAGCGGTCGGCGAACGGCACGAAATCGGCGGGTGCACTGTTTACATCGCCACTGTGGACCAGCACCACGGCTTTGTGCCTGGCGGCGAATTCGAACACAGGGTCGCCATGATCGGCGATGGGATACTGATGTGACTCGGGGTGAATCTTTATGCCGACGCATTTAGGACGCTGCAGAAAATCCGCTGCCTGATCGTACGACTCCCGCTGAAGAGGATTTATGATAACGTATTGAAGCAGCTCGGCGTTCTCGTCAACCACCTGCGCCGCTTCCTCGTTGGCGCCCAACACGTCCAGAATACCCACGGGCGTCAAGCCCGAAATGGGAGACACAATGGTGAACTGAGTCCGCGCGTGGCGTGCGCGCCGGATAACCTCGGCTGCGTCGGCACTGCTGAATTCCCGTTGTCGTTCGGTAAGGCGGTCGGCCACGTAATACCCGTAGTGGCCATGAACGTCTACGGCCCCTACCCCACCGTCGAAAAATTGATCAGCCATTCGAATTCTCCCTTGGTCAATTAAACGGAGCTGCGCAGCCCTTCCAGGGCTCGTCGCCGCGACTCTTCCCGGCGCTCGAGCGCCGCTTCCGTCAGATGGCCGTTGGCATCGTATAGGTTGCCGTCCTCGCAAGGTTCCGTCAAAGGGCCGTAGAGATCGGCCCTGCGCGCGGCGAACGACGATCTGTTTTCTTGGGGTAACATCAGCACCTGAACGCTGACACATTCGGTTTCGTATTTCTCGAGATTCAGCTCACCGCTGGGACTGATGAGCACCGCACTCCAGGTATTGGCGACAACGATCCAGCAGCCGTTCTCCTTGGCACGCCAGCGCATCTTCTCGGTGTTGTCGGGCCCCCCGCTTCCATCCATGGGGATAAAGATGACTCCCGCCCCCTGAACTGCCAGGGTGCGCACGTTGTCTGCCGAGCGATCGCTGCAGAGTAGAAAACCGACCTTCCCGAGCGGCGTGTCGAACGGTTTCAGCTCGGACCCCGGTGTGATGTCGTACTCGCCGGCGGTGGTAATCTTGCGATGGTGGGCAAGCACCTCACCTTCCTTGCCCAACAATACACAAGCATTAAACAGATCGTTGCCTTCGCGCTCCAGGAATCCGAAGATCAGATAGATTCCCAGTTCGCGGCAGAGCACCCCGGCTCTACCCAGGTACTCTCCATCCGGAACGGTCTGCGCGATCTTCAGCATCTCCTCCTTGGTGGAGGTGGGATCGGCGTTGAAGACATAGCCGTCGAGCACCGATTCCGGCGCCATGACCAGCTCCGCCCGACGGCCGGCAGCTTCTGTCGCCATAGCCTCCAGGCGTTGGAAGTTCTCTTCCAATTTCCAGGGATCGCTCTTCAGGGTTGCCAGGCCGATCAGCATTTGAAATCTCCTCCAGCTAGCGACCAGGCGCCCATTGGACGCAGGTCTGATTACAACGTAACGGCAAAGAGACGGGTCCGAGCCATTCGGAAACGCAGGTGGATCTTATTGCCTTTCAACGCGGAAAGAGCACTCGTCCCTTTCCAAGTGACCACCGCGTCGAGCTCGTCGCCGCTCAATGCATCGCAGTCGTCAAAACTGAACCCTGCCAGTGGCGGGGGTTCGGCCGCGGTGGCGCGGTTGGGCAATCCGCCGTCAACGATCTCGACCTTGACGAAGGCCCCGGGTTGGTGGGTCTTGAAGTTGAGGGTCAGCCGCGTTCCCGCAATTCCCGCTCGGAGAGGGCGAACTCGGCGTAATCCTCCGCCTCCCAGGCCACCAATCGATCCCGCTTCCAGGTCGACCAGAAAAACTCCTCGGGCAGTTCGGGGAAGCCCCGGTTGTGCGGAGCGGGACACCCCATGGTTAACAATCCCCATCGATCCTCGCCGAGATCGACCAGTTCGGGAGTCGGGTAGAGGCTGCCGTAGCGGTCGCTGGTGGGAATGATCGGAGTCCGTTCGGGGCGGAACCACAGTTTCCCGTCGTGACTCACCGCCAGGTAAACATCAACAAGGTCGCTTGCCCGCCGGTACGGACTGAAGAACATCAGGTGTTTGCCGTGAGGATGAGGGCAATAGCACGGAGCGTAGATGTCCCAGTCGGGTCCGTCTTCCGGCTCCGCCGTCAGCACCATTTGATGATTGCCCCAGGGGCCGCGAAAGTCGTCCGCTTCGTAGCGAGATACCGCCCGCCGCCGTTCGTGGCCGCTGCGCAGATAGATGACGTATTTGCCACTCTCTTCATCGAAATTCAGGATGTTCTGAGTATCCAGAAGCCATGGCGGCTCCAGAATCGGCTCTTCGAGATGGGACCAGCGGATGCCATCTGGCGAGACACCACCCAAAATCATCATCTGCGAGGTGATGTTGGCCCCTATCTCCCCCGCGTCACCCGCGGCCTCCCGGGCCGCCCGCAACTTGACGACCTCCGCGCGGCTGGCGGGTTTGCCGTCAACGAAAAACTTGCCGGCGATCGTGATCGCCTTGTAACGCTCCTCGGGATCGCCGCGCTCGTCGCGCATCAGGTTCATGTAGCCGTAATGGCTGCCAGAATCGCCAGCAGCGAAAAGGATGTTGTTCTCGGTCGAACCGTCGAACTCGAACAGGCCGAGATTCGGGCGCACCCAGTCGAAGCCATCCTCGCTTTCGGCGTAACACCAAAGGCTGGGAAGTTTTCCGGGTAGATTGGCGGTTTTGATCCACGGATCTTCCGGATCGGCGAACGCCACGTACCACATGCGAAAGCGGCCATCCTCATGAATGATGGTGGGGTAGTGAGTGTTGGCCTTTTCCCAGCGCTCTTGCCGGCTGAAAACCGGCTCGCCTTGCTCAGCCGGTTGCACGGAGAGTTTCAGGCCGCGCGGCAAGTCCTGCGGAAAGTAGTGACCCGCCTCGTCATAGCTGACGTAGCCCGGCCACACGCCGTGCCAGTCAAGAGCGGGAAAGGTCTTGGGTTTCTCGTTCAAGGTTATCTCCGTTTCGTGGAGTGTCTTCAGGCGATCAAGAATCCGCCGTCTACGGCAAGTATGTGGCCGGTCACCATGTTGGAAGCGTCCGATGCCAGGTACACCGCCGCACCGCCCATGTCCTCCGGTTCGGCCATACGGCCCATCGGCGTGCGCTCGACGAAGTAGTCGGCGGTATCCGAGCGCACTCGTTTGGTCAGCGGCGTATTGCAGAGGGTTGGCGCGATCGCGTTAACCTGGACATTCTGATCGGCCAGCTCCAGGGCGAAGGAGCGCGTGAGCTGCACGACGCCGCCTTTACTCGCCAGGTAGGCCATGCTCCCGGGATACGCCACGAACGAACCTATGGAGGCGATGTTGATGACCTTGCCACGCTGGCGGTCGGCCATGTGCCGGGCAACGGTCTGCAGAGGCAGAAAGGTCCCCTTCAGATTGACCGCAATAATCCGGTCCCAATCCTCCTCAGGATAGTCGAGGGCCGAACCTCTTTTTGCGATTCCGGCGGAGTTGACCAGGATGTCGATTCCGCCCCATGCAGCAATCAACTCATCCACACCACGCCGCACCTGGGAGCTGTCAGTGACGTCCATGACCACCGTCATCACCTCCCTGCCTTGCTCGGTGAACTCTCTCACCACTTCATTCGCCGCATCCTGGTTGAAATCGGTGATCGCGACCCGCGCGCCGGCTGCGCCCAATGCATCCGCTATGCCTTTGCCGATGCCACTGGCCCCACCCGTTACCATGGCGACCCGGCCATCAAGCTGGAATGATTTAAGTACGTCGTTCATTGCTGTCCTAATGCCGTGTTGAAGACCAGTCCTGTAGAATTTCGGCTTCGTGGTGCCGGCTCGCCGGCGTCCGTGAACAAGCCATATTAATGGTATGGGGCGTGAGCGCAACGTAACGAGTGAAACGGAGCGAGGCGGAATGAAGGGGTTGTTGGAGGAAGCTAGAACTCAAGCTGTATCGTAAACGTGTCCAGACCGTCGAAATATTCCGTTGCGGTGTAGGCGTAATCGACGCGAATTCGTTGTACGGTCGGCACCTGGAATCGCAAACCCACCCCGAAGCTGGTTCCGAAGATATACTCCCTGTCCTCAGCACCGGCGGCGAAATCGAAACCGGATCGTATCGCCAAAAATTCGTTGACGTCGTACTCGACTCCGGTCTTCCACTGGTCGAAGGCGAAGTTTTGGTGTTGAAAAACGGAGGATAAGCGAGCACCTGAATACCTATAAGCGATCCCAAGTTCGAAAAGCGATGGCAGATCTGCAGAGCTGGACGGCACCTGATAGATGGAGTCTGGACGACGAAGATCGTCCAGCTGTCCCGTGCGCAGCAGCCCCGGCCCCCCGAATTGCATGCGCGTGCCGATATGTTTGACCGTCACCCCGAGGTCGAGACTGCTGATCGAACCAAGATCGGCGTATTGCAGTCCGCCGCTGAAGGAAACGGCCGTGGCTTCGACCCTGTCGATGCGGTTGACGATGTAGTGAGTCGTAAAACCGACGTTGATCCGATCCGTCAGGCCGCCGGCGAAAGATGTGCCGAGCGTGAGGAAGGTCGGTGAAAAACGCCCGCCGGTTCCGTCTGGGGCCCTTTCGGTCGTGATGGGAATCTCACCGAAATCCAGCGCTTTTAAGTGAATGGCCACATGACCCCAGCCACCGAAACGACGGCTCACGGCGGCGTAATTTAGGCGGATGTTGGCAATGTAAGACATGGTGGAAAACATCATGCTGGCGTCGTCGGGCCCGCGAGCCAGGCCAGCCGGATTCCAGTGCAAAGCCTCGATGCCCGAGGTCGTGGCAATGGCAGCACCACCCATAGCCATATCCCTTGCGCCCACGGGTAACAGCAACTCGGGAGCGGCGGCGGTGCCCACCCGGTTTTGACCGCTGGCCAACGCGGCTTCGGCGATTGTAAGGGCAAGGAGAAACAGGCCAACTACAAGGCGGCAGACCCGCGGTCGCGGCGCCAGCAGTGTGAGCGACGACATCAGTAGTTCTCCAGAAACTGCTGCTCTTGAACGATTGCCAGCTGCAGAATCTTGCTCGCCTTCAGGGCGGGCATCTCGATGTGGGCGATGAATATGCCACTGGCCACCGGAAGCTCGTTGTTGTTCAGCAGGTCCCATTGCAGAAACTGGTCGGTATCATTCTTGTCCAGGGTGCGCACCAGGTTACCCGCCAGATCGAACAGGCGCACGGTAACCCGCTCCGGCAGATGGCTGAAAGTGACAAAACCCTCGTGGCTGCTGGTCTCCGCCAGATTCAACCCGTAATACGGATTCGGAAAGACGTTGATCCGCTTTACATCCATCCGCGCTGCTTCCAAGAGATAGCTCTGCGCGTTGGTGGTGAACTGGAACCGGTCTTCGCCTGGATTTAGAACACTGGCGTACTCGATGCGTAAAACGTCACCGGTAGACCAGGTAGATAACCCACCTTGCCGGAAGAAGACAGTCCATGTGGTGTTCGCATCGGTAAGCGTGTGGATGGCGGTGGAGTCATAGGGAGTAGCCACGATCGTGATGTAGTCGCGACCGGCCATATTGTAGGTCTTGTGGTAGGCGACGCTGTTGCGATTGTCCGATCCGTCGGCCCCGCGGTCGAAGATCGACGCGTTTAGCTGGAGCGGTGCCGCGGGATCCTCCACGTCCCAGACTTCGAACGGCATCGGCTGCAGAAACGGTCCGGTCGCCGGGGCGGACGAGGGACGAAACGGATGGGTGTCCAGGGAGCGCTCGGCGGAACCGGGTTGCACACCTCCCAGCGTTGCTATGGAACCACCCCGAATGATTTCAGATCCATCGGCATTGGAAATGCCCGTAAAACGTATCTCCAGATCCCGCCCAAGCAGATCCGAATCATCGGTTCCACCCCCCTCCCAGAAGGTGGACGCATACCCGTCGACCTCCTCGAACAAGGTCGGATCACCCCAGAAGGAGAGCTCGCCGTCGGTTTGATCGGCGTCGACCAAAACAGTTGCGTCGGAAAAGGTAGTAGGGGTTTCGAGCACCGGATCTCCCACCTTCACCTGGATGCCGTCAACCGCCAGATATCCGTCGTCGAGAGTATAGTTCTGCTGCCCGGCGAGAATCACATCATTTCCGCGCCACAGGCGCCACGTATCCGCTTCGAAGTCCACCGTGTAGGTCGCGTCCACTACAGCCGCCGGATCGACGACGACAGGACGAACCACCACATCCCCGGTGCCGGCGACTTGCCGCACCGGCAAGACCTCATTCATTTCGGCGTCGCGACGAATCCCAGGGGGTGCCTGCTGCGGGACAACGCTAAATTTTCGGGGCACGGACTCCAGCGCAGTGATGATCGCTGCCGGATCTGTATTGCGACTGTAGGCGGTTACGGCAAAATAGTACGGTTGGCCATTGATCAGAGGTTCGGTGCGCAAAGCATCACGGGTGATCCGAAAGATCCATCTCAATCCAGAATCGGTACCGATCTGCCGCGGAAGGCGGAGCACTTCTCCGGAGGTATCGTCCAGCTCTTCGCCCAATATGGTGGTAATTCCGTTCGCAAGATCGAACGTCGCCAGCTTGACGGCCTGGGAGATATCCGCCTCAAGAGAGGGGAACTGATACAGGTTGTAACCCTCGAATATGAACGTGCTGGCAAGGTTATTTTCAGTCGCGTCCATGGCGCCAGGATCGAACCCCCAATCCAGCACAATCGCCCCATCGCCCACCGCTGAGCGCACCTTGGGCCCGGCAGGGGGAGCCGGAATTTGAAACAGGCCGTCATACGCCTCCTGGATGAACCGGTTGGAGAATTTCAGGCGGTCAACGCTGCGCAGATGGTCGCTCCCAAGGCCGGCAAGCAGCGCCACCACCACCTCCTGGCTGTCGTTCAACGCCATGGAAAACGGTCCTGTATTCATGACGATGCGGCGATCACCCGGGGGTAATGGGATTCCGTCCACCCAACCTGTCCCTCTTACCGGATCGCCGTCGAGCGCAAACGCGCTGTCTTCGCCCGTGTTCGGATCGGTGAATGGCACCGGCTCGACGATGTTGGGTTGAGGCTGAAAACCGCGCAGCAGGTTGTACCATTCCTGGGTGCCGGAATAACGTCCTAGCTGCGGATCGTCCACCGCACTGCCGGCCGCGAAGTAGACAAACGATGTCATGGGCAGGTTGCGAATCCCGCGCTGATGCCGAAAGTCGAATACTCCCTCGCCAGCGGCGTCGGTAACGGTCGGTCCTTGCAGCAAATCGTACCCAACGGCGGGTGGCGGCAGCCCGAAAGCGCGGTAGTGATCATCCTCCGGATTGGCGTTGTAGGCGAATCCCATATTCAGGTCGGTGTCGGAACCGGCGAAGTCGTCGCCGAAGTCACCGATGTCCGGGTCGGACCAGAGGGCGAGATACATATCCTCGATCACCGCGTCGTCTGCGGCTTCCGCGGTGCCCTTGTAGTGGAGCTTGTAACGCTTGAAGATGGCGTCGCCAAGGGCGTTGGTCCGCGCGTACGCCCACAGCGTAAGCTGCATCTCGAGTCCGATCGACTTCGAACCGTAGAGCGAGCTCGTGGCGCCGCGATTCAAGTCGTTCACGACGAGCCAGGCGATCTGGTCGGCGTTGTTCTCACACGGGTCTGGCGCTTCGGTGCAATCGACATTGCGGAAGGAGGGTTCGTCTATCGCCGGATCGTAGCTTCCGTCTCCATCCCGATCCAAGAAGGGAGCGCCCTTACGCCAGGGCCATTCACGCCAGTCAGCCGCATATTGCGCCCGTACGAGCGCAACCTCGTCGTCGCTTACCTGGCTTAGAGGCCTGTCCAGAAGCTCGGCGGTATCGAGCTGCAGATCGGCGGTAGCGTAATCGCCGCGGACGCGGAAGATACGCACTCCGGGATCGTTCGGATCTTCCGGCACGCCCTGGATGGTGATCGCCCCGGGCACCGTGCCAATCTCGAAGGTCTGTCCACCCACCCGGATCTCTTGAGGATCACCATCCATCACCCTACCACCCCACACAAGCCCGTCCTGGTAGACCACTTGATCCGTGGACCGGGGGAAGGTGACACCTGAGAAATTCACCCGTAGGGGGTGGCGGGCGGACCAGCCGTCGCGTCGAAACCACATGGACAGGTTGTTGATGTTCAACAGGGAGCGCTCGCCGAGCAGCGAAACCTCGGCACTTTCGCTGTGGGCTGAGCCAGCGTTTTGCTGCCGGGCTTCGACGAACGACACCGCCATACTAAGCAAGGCGAGGGTTACCACCCCCAAGCGCGAGACCGCCACTATCCCTCGTCGATCCACTGTAGCTGCCAGCTGTTGTCTCAAATACCCACCCTTACGCCGAACCGGATCTGCCGCGGTGTCGCGTAGATATCGCCCCGCTCGGTGAACCAGTAGTGCTGGCGATTGTCCAGGTTTATCGCCTCGTAGAACTGGCGGTATTGCTCGCCTCCGTTCGCTTCCACGATGCGACTGCTCAGATCCGGGTCGGTCAGAAATCCATCGTCCCGATCGTTGCCTGTGCGCCCGTACACGTTAATTACATTCTTGCGGTCGAAAAGATTCTGCACGTAGACGTATGCGGTAGCTTTGCTGCCGAAGAGTCCGAATCCGCGGTCGATCTTGAGATCGACGTTGAAGGTCCACGGTGTGGTTGAGCTATTGATCGACTCCAGGGGTTGCCGAGAGCGTGGATCGTCGCTGGCCAGAATACCTCCGAGCTCGGGACCCCGCTGACCGATGGAACCGGTGACCAGGGTATAGTTGTGGCCGCTGGTAAACCGCATCAAGAGGTTCAATGACAGACGCCGAAGAATGGGGCCGCCTTCGTCCTCGGGAAAACGATAGTCCAGCATCAGGCTGCCCTTGTGGCGCTGGTTGAAGTCGAGTGGAGAGACGACCGTCGGTAGATTGGTGTTGTTTTCCACCCCGGCAACAGCGCTGTTGAGGGTCGAACCCGTGCCGCGCGCGTCGGACAAGGTATAGTCGAACTGGGTTAGCAACCGTTGCGTGCGGCGCATCCGCAGGGTCAGCTCCAAACCTCTGGTGGTGGCAAAATCGCCGTTCTGCAGAAAATTGTAGGCGCTGGCATCGACCGCGCCGGCGGAGAGCCGCTGACGCTGGAGCTGCAGCTGTCCCTTTACGTCGCGGTAGAACCCAGTGAGATCGAAGGAAGCCTTGTCGTGGAACTGGTGTCCCACGCCGATCTCGTACTGGTTCGTGCGCACCGGCTCGACGTCGAACGCGGTGGGAAACGGAATGAAATTCTGTCCCCCCAGCTCGAGGGCAAGACCGATGCCTCCGCGAAACATGCTGCGCATAGCCGGCATCTGGGAGAAGCGCCCGTACTGGACGTGGAAAACCGTTCTTTCACTCACCGGAAACGAAAATCCCAACCGCGGACTGATCTCGGAGAAGGACCGGGTTTTGCGCATGATCGGCGCGTCGGGAACGCCGGTGTAGGTGCCGACGGAGTCGTCGCGCACGACGACCGTGAAGCGATCTTGATCGCGAACCGGTGCCGCGGGATCGACAAAACGCCAACTGTCGGCGTCGAAATAATCCCACCGTAAACCGGCCTGAACGATGAGATCGTCGTACTCGAGCTTGTCCTGAAGGTAGGCCGATGCTAGGAGCGGATGCCGTGGTCCTTCCAAACCGTTTGTGTCTTTCCGCCTTCCGAACTCATCGTAGCCAAAGAAATCGCCTCGGCTGGTGTTGCGCATGAAATCGCGAAAATCCGCCAGGTCCCCTTCCCCCTCCGGAGCCGCCTTGGCGGCATCGATCAAACCCCCGAGAATTTCGCCCTCGCTTATTTCGCCCGCATAGTACCGCTGGTAAACGGCTTCCAGATTCGGGTAGGTGTTCTGAATCCCGGACCTCAGCGAGCTCAGTACGACCAGGTACCGCCGGGAAGTCCAGCGCTGCAGATCCAGCCCGGCCCTCACCTGGTGTTGTCCGTGCTGTTTGGTGACACTGCCTCCGCCACCAGCGTAAGTATCCTCTTCTTTGCTGAATGCGCTCGAGCGTTCGCTGCCGTTAGCGAAGGAGGTGGGCGTTCCCGGGCGGCTGAACGGAAAGCCGTTCATATCGTACGGCTGCGGCGGCGCACCTTGACGTGCATACGAGATGCCCTGAGACAAAACATCAGCCACCGCCGCGCTGTCGTTGTAGACCATGAAGCTGGAGCCCAGAGAGGAATCGAAGGTCTCGCGACGTTGCTTGTAAAAACTCGCTTGAAGCTGCAGAAAGGTGGAAGCGTCGAGAACGTGGGTCGCCTTGAGGTTGAGTAAACCGGAGCTGCTTTCGGATATGGGCAGACGCCTGGTGTTGAGCATGTTTCGCACCGGCGCCGGGTTGAGCTCGATCTCGTCGAAGGTATAAAGGCCGGTTACACGCAGTTGTATCGGCAGATAGTCGAACAGGAGATTGGCGTTGACATCCACCTGAGACCTGCCAGTGTGATCGATATTGCCCGGCTTCATCCGCAGCACGCCAACGGTGTCCGGGGTCGCGCCATTCGCCCAATGGATCCGCCCGCCCCGGTCCCCGGTGTCCACCAGATCCTCGAAGCGGAATCCGTGCCAGAACACCGGCCGCGAATCGCGCACCCGGCGTTGCGCCGCCACCAGCCCTCGCACGTTCTGGTTGCCCAGAACGGGGCCACTCATGGTGAGCACCTGACCGCCATAACCATAGGAGTAGGTGCCCAGGCGCTTTTTGTATTTCGAAGAGATCCGATCTGACTCGAGGACAAAACCTACGTCCCACCCGGAACCGGCGGTTCGCAGTTCCTGCAGCACGATGCCGCCGTTGGCGCCGCCGTATTCGGCGTTGAATCCGCCAGCCTGCAGTTGCACTTCCTGCAACGCCTCGTCGATTAGGGTGACGGCGCTGAACCCTGTAATCGGGTTGCGCACGTTGGCCCCTTCGACGAAATATGCCACCTCGTCGGCGCGCGAACCGCGAACGTGGAGCCGCCCCTCGTCCTCTACGACACCGGCCTGGATTGCCAAGGCGTTCTGCACGCCGCGAAACGGCAGGGCTTCAAGCTCGGCACCACCGACGATGCGCACGGCATTGGTGGCGTTCTTGTCGATAATGGGCCGTTCGGCCCGAACCACCATCTCCGCCACGCGAATCTCAGTAGACAGCAATTCAAAATTCAACGAGGAGGTAAGATCGAGAGACACCCGCACGTCTTGCACGACAACGTCGGCGTAACCGACATAGCTAGCACGAACGGAGTAGATTCCTGACGGAACATTGAGAATGAAAAAACGGCCACTTTGGTCGCAAACAGCGCCGTGTTTGGAACCTACTACGCGAACGCTGGCGGCGGGCAGCAGATTGCCGTTTCCGGCATCACGAACCGTGCCGGCTATCTTGCCACTTCCGGCCAACAGCGGCGCAACGAGGAAGAGAACTAGCGAACAGGAGAGAATCAAGATGTAAGATGACCGCTTATCACGCGTGGCGCCAAGCAACAACATAGGAAGCCAATATGTCATACTCACGAAGGTAAGTGTAGTTCCGCTATGAGGTTAAGTTTTTGGGGAAGGGCTCTATCTAACATTTCACCGGAAAAACGGTCGTTACAGCCATTTGTGGCGTCAAGGATGGGTCGATTCTGGCCCTTACATAAAGGAGAGAGAGGTGGGAAGGCGTCGGCGATCAGGATGAGCCGCAGAACTGGGCGTGGATCAAAGAGTTGGGTATTTTGGACGCGTCGAGCACCGATGAGGGACTGGAGTAAGGTGAGGAAAGCGTTAGTGCTGGACAGAGTGCAGACCTGCGATAGATAACAGAAACCATGGAGAGCCAGTAATATGGTGGGACAATCACTGGACCTGACCAACCGCAGGGTCCTGGCCATCGATGATACTCCGGCCAATCTCGAAGTACTGCTCAAACTCCTGGAGGCGCAGGGTTTCGACGTCCGCGTGGCTACCAGTGGAGAAGAAGCCCTGGAATGTGTGCCCCAGGCGAACCCCGACATCATTCTCCTTGATGTCACGATGCCGGGGATCGACGGATACGAAACCTGCCGTCGCCTGAAGGCCATGCCGGACCTGGAAGAGGTGCCAGTCATTTTTCTGACGGCACGAACCGACCTGGAAGGAATCGTCACGGGTTTCGAAGCCGGAGGTGCCGACTACGTGACCAAGCCCTTCCAGCAGGAAGAGCTTCTGGCGCGTCTCAAGGGACATCTCGAACGCGCCCTGCTGCGCCAGCGGCTGGCCGAGGCGAATCAGCAGTTGGCGACAGCCAACGAGCGGCTCGAGGAGCAGGTACGGGCGCGGACGGCCGAGCTGAATCGAAGCGTCGAGGAGTTGCGGGCTCGAGACCGCATTGCCGGGCACATGCTCGCCGTCCACTCGATGGAAGAGACCCTCGCCGTGGCCCTGGAAGTGATCGGCCAGCTGATCCCCTGCGAACGAGTCGCAGCCTACCTGATGCGACAGGGTCAGCTGACCGGCGTCGCGGCGAGCGGCTCAGACGGCCCTCTCGGTGTTGAAGGGGGGCAGACATTACTAAACGATCCGGCCGTATCCGCCGCCCTTGATGAGATGGAAGCGGCGCCAGCGCGCATCGGCGACGACGGCCGGCGGCCCCTGGTACCAGTCCTCCGAAACGATCAGCTCATCGGCACGATCGAGCTGGTCTCTGCGGCCGCGATCTCCGATGCCGATCTGGCGATGATCGGCCGGCTGGCACCACAGGTCGCCATCGCCATCCAGGACGCGCAGGTGCGCAATGACCCGCAGGAGCGGACGCAGGAACTGGACAACCTCTTGCAGTCAGAGGAAGAGATCGACATGATCGAGGACGCCGAGTGAACACACCCGTCCCATTGTACCAGATGCTGGGAATCCCGGAGTGAGACTGCAAATTTCGGTCACCGAGCTTCGCGTGGGCATGTTCATCGAGGCCGACGTGATGAGCATCCTCCACGATGAAGGCATCCGTCACTTCATGGAATTGGGCGGAGCCGTCTTCACCGAACCGACGCGCAAGCGTCTGCGGCTCAACGTTCGTGTCCACAAGGAAGTCAGCCACGCTGGCGGAATGTTGCTGCGTCGGAAGAAGCAACTCTCCACGCTGCTGGAACTCGGCGTTGCCACCGTGACGATCAACACAGACAAATGCGACGTCGTGCCAGATGTGCCGGAGCTGCAACAGGAGCTCAAGGCCTCCAGGCAGAGAGGGCCCATCCCCTTCGACCTCGACGCCGCGTTTTCCCTCGACAGCCTCGAACTACCCGGCCTGATGCAGTCCCACGGTGCGCTGGCTGCCGGGACGACTCCCGGTACGGCCTCGTCGGGAAAGCAAGTGACCCCCATCGGCGGGCGGCGAAACTTCGGACAGCGGGGCACAGGGTGGATGAAGGTCGACACCAATCCAACCACCCGCGAAGGAGTCATGCAGGTAATCAGCTTCGGTGGGGACACCAGTCTCGGCACCGACGACATCATGGAGACTCTCGAGAAGGAATACGGCATTCGGGGCACCATAAATCACGCAATGATCGAGGCCCTCGCGAGCCAGGCCGCGGCGTCGCCCGACCGCGTTATCCGCGGTCACTTTCCGATCGCCACCGACCTGGATTTCGGTGAGCCCGAATCGATGGTGTATACTGTCTCGAAGGTGTAGACGAGTCGCGGTTTGACTTTCCGGCGGTCAAGAAGACGCTGGCACAGCACTCTCTCGAAGCGGTGCTGTCTTCTGCGGTCGGTGCTTACCTGGTGTTGCCGGGACAGGAGCTGGCGATCTACCTCGACACCAGCACCAACGAGCCGCCGCGCGCCGGAGCCGGTGTGGATCTCAACGAAGGGAGATATTGCTCCCGCCAGTTCGGCTACCTGTACGCAGGGGACACCGAGGTGTCCGTCCTTTCACCGATCTGGGTCGCCCCTGACGGCATGTCGGCACACTATATCTCTCTGCCGCAGCCCGAGCCCGCTGCCCAGTTAACGAAAGACTCCCTCGCCGACCTCCTGGGTCTTGCGGGTGTGACCCACGGTCTCGACGAGACGGTCTTGTCGCGACTCATGCAGGATGCGGGGCCCGGGAGCGACACCCGAGCTATCCAGATCGCCGCCGGGCAAGTGCCGGTAGCCGGTAAGCATGAGCACATCTACCTGGCGTTCGAGCAGGGAGTGGAGGGCGTAGTGCAAGTGCTGGATCGGTACGAGGCGAGCATGGTGTGTCCACCAACGATGTGCTCGCCGAGGTAACCCCTCCCAGCATGCCACAGGCGGGATGGACGGTCACGGGCACTCCGCTCGAAGCGACGGAAGGAGAGGCGACGGTGCTTATGGCGGGGTCGAATGTGCGCGTCGAGGAGCACGGTGAGAAGCGGGTCATGCTGGCCGAACTGAATGGCCGCGCCGTCGTCGTCAATCAGGTCCTGAGCGTACGCCCCGTTGTTGCCGTGGAGCAGGATGTGTCTGGCACATTCCAGACAGAGCCGGGGCGGGACACGCGGATTCACGGCTCTATCCGCGCGGGCAGCCGGGTCCAAGTGTCGTCGAGCGTCGCCATCGACGGCGTCGTCGAGGATGGCGTCCAACTGATCGCGGACGAGCACGTCTACGTGGCTAAAGGGGTAATCGGCAACGCGACCAAGCTGACCTCCAAAGGAGACGTGGAGTGCGGTTTCGTAGAACGAGCGACCGTCTCCGCTGTCGGCAATGTAGCGCGTGGCGCAGCACGCCATCGGTGCTCAAATACGAGCAGGGGGCAGCATTCGCGTGGAAGGCGGGGGCGACGTGGGATGTGTGATCGGCGGCGATCTGGTCGCAGGACGCGAGATCCACGTCCGCAGTGTCGAGTCCAAAGGACAACCCACTTCGCTGCAGATTTCCGGCGATCCCCGCATCGAGGCTGGGCTGCGAAAAGTCGACACCACGATCGAGTTCTGCAGCACCAACACACGTCGCATCATTCGCACCCTGGGCGTCGACAACGTGTCCCAAGTGCGACCGATGTTGCGCCGCATGGATACGGCCGCCAAGCCTGCTGTCGTGCAGCTGCTCAAGCAGCTGCAGACATTGACCCGCAACGTCACCCAAGCCCAGGATCGGCGCCGCACGCTGCAAGATCGTCAGGAAGCCGTGCTGGCCGAGGCCCGAATCTGCGTAGAGGGGAAGATCGAAGCCGATGTGAGAATCGGGATCGGCAAAGCGGTCACCGTGATGCGGCAGGATGCCGAAGCCGCCGTCTTTCGGCTCAAGGATGGCGCGCTGGTGCGCGGCCAAGAAATCGACTGATTCGACAGTTCACGGCGGTGGCTCGAGCCGAGCTCCGTGTGCCCGCTCAGGTGGCGCAGCTGCTGTGGCGGTCGTCGATCAGCGTCATCCAAGCATAAATAGTAACTGAAACCCCGTTGTGTGCGGATATTCATCCTGACTCTTGAGAAACCAAGCAGGAATGTCTATTCTCCGACTAGTTTGGATCTGATGGTCCTCCTGCCCACAGAGGCAGGATCGACAGCAACCAAGTGTTCAGACATTTTAATGAAATGTGATTCACTTTGATCGATCAACCGGACAATTGATGACAAAGATCGTCCGCATACTGTGGTTCTGCATTCTCCTATCGACTGGTGTTTTTGGTCAGGAAAGGGAATTCTCGAGCCATGGATACATCGATCTGGAGTTCGATTACGACACCGAAGAGAAGGTGTCTACCTTCGACTCAAAGCACTTTAACATAGTCTCGACCTACACGTTCGATCAGTTTCGTGTCTTCTCAGAAATCGAATGGGAACATGGGACCGTGTTGGAGGATAACCCCGAAGACAGCGAAGGGGAAGTCGCTGTCGAGCGTGCCTGGCTCGAATACGTCCATAACGATCGCCTCAAGTTGCGAGCAGGGAAGTTCATCACGCCGTTCGGCATTTACAACGTTATTCACAACGCTTCCCCGACCTTCCTGACCACCAGTCTACCTCTCATTTACCAATCTCACAGACCGTTCGGTCTGGGTAAGGATCGTCTATACGGCAGGTTCTACACCGGGTTGCAATTGCTGGGAACGATTCGAACCGATTCCGGCATCCGATTTTGGTATACGGTTGGTCTGGGAAATGGCCGGTCTGGCGAACAGTTTTCCGAAGACAACGATACAAGCAAGTCGCTGTTGGGACAGTTGAAGCTTGAGTACGAGCAGTTCAATCTCGGATTCTCCCACTATAGGGACCGGAACGAAACGGGGTTCAGCGGTCTTTCGGAAGCGCGGGAACGAGCGACCGCCGCAGACCTTACAATCAAGCAAGGTGCCTTTAGAATTCAGGGAGAATATGCGCGATTTAGCATGGAACGCGCTACAGGATCCGGTTTTCAGGTAGCCGATTCTTACTACGGGCAAATCTCGTATCAAATCAGGGACACCATCACGCCGGTGATTCGCTACGATCGATTTGATCCCGATCGTGGACGTTCAGACAACCGAGAGCGACAGTGGCTGATCGGGCTGAATGTGTCGCCCCATCCTCAGGTTTACCTGAAGACCGAGATCCACTTCAACGCTTTCCAAGAGCCGGGCGAGCCTTCCAACCGTGTCTACCTCTCTTCAGTAAGCGTGGCTTTCTAACGTGGGCCTCCTCATCTACATCACCCCTCGAAAGAGGCTCGGCTCCCTGGTTTACCTTGCGCTTCTTTGCTGCCATTTGCTCGGCGCTCGCGAAGTGTCAGGTCAGCTGGCTGTTGTTGTGAATCAGGACAATGGGATTGAAGGAGTAACATTACAGTCTTTGCAGGATATTTACGCGGGCAACAAGGTCTCCTGGAGCAACAACCACAAGATTTTCCCTGTCAGCATGAAGAGCAACCTGGCGATCACACGGTCCTTTTTTGACGAGGCGCTTGGCAAGAGCGCTAGGGAAATGAAGCGGGCATGGATTCGCCTGACTCTATCGGGTGAGGGCGCCCCGCCGAAAGTCGTAGGGTCAGAGGCAGAGGTGCTTCTCTACATCGCTAAAAACGAAGGTGCGATCGGATTCGTACATGTCGATAAGGTGAACGACAGCGTTAAGGTTCTTGCAGTGCAGGGTAAGCTGCCATCAGAGAAGGGATATCTACTGAAATCAGTTAAGTAACGCTGACGGTCCAGGGTGCAGGCTGATGTTTACGAACTTGGGAGTTGGCTTGAGATCGATTAAACACAAACTGATTGTCAGTACTTTCATCCTGGTGGCCGCAATAGTTGCCTTTGCTCTCGTATACTTTCCGGAACAGCAGCGACGTCAGGCTTTCCTGGCTCTCGAGAATGAGCTCGAAGTCCTGTGCGAGACACTGGCTTTGACGATTGCCCTCGGTTTCGAGGAGGACAACTACGAAGCCATGCAAGTGGCTTTCGATTTCGTGAAGCGCAATCCCCTTCTGGACTATATTGCGGTCTACGGTGTCGATGGAGAACTGATCGCCGCTTTCCCCGATCCTCTGCCTGGAAGCGCTGAGCCGATCGTCAAGCCGGGCCTGGTGGAAGGCCGGGAGACGGTCGCCTACTGTTCAGCTATCACGCTTCGTGGCCAGGCCTACGGATTTGTCACGATTTCCAAGTCGCTGTCCTCGTTCAATCAAAACATTTCCGATAGCCGCTACGACACGCTGTTGATCGGCCTGCTGATTCTGTCGATCAGTCTTGGGTTGGTATACCTGATTGCAAGGATGGTGGCAGAGCCTCTCAATCTGCTGACGGGCGCCACCCAGAGGGTAGCCCGTGGCGGAGTATTCTGTACGGGTTGATATTGCTCGTCGCGACGAAACCGGTACCCTGGCCACGAATTTCAACCGGATGACTAATGCACTTCAGACCCACACGGAGGAACTGAGCCGCGCCTCGGAAGCGGCAGAAGCGGCCAATCGCGCCAAGTCCACGTTTCTTGCAAATATGAGTCACGAGATCCGGACACCGATGAATGCGATTTTGGGGTTC
Organism: Candidatus Latescibacterota bacterium; assembly: GCA_965217095.1. Taxonomy (GTDB): domain Bacteria; phylum Latescibacterota; class UBA2968; order UBA8231; family UBA8231; genus CAYNZV01. The sequence goes on along the minus strand of OZ244235.1, from coordinate 722,239 downwards.
GCTCAGATTGTAGGCAACGATCCCGACCTCGACGATCGGCATCGGAAATCGGTCGGGACTATCAGTCAGAGCGGCGAACATTTGCTGAAGCTGATCAATGATATCCTCGATATTTCGAAGATCGAGGCGGGCCACATGCAACTCAACCGGTCAGAGTTCGATCTGAAGGTGTTGGTTGATGCGCTGGGTGACATGTTCGGGATGCGTTGTCAACAGACCGGGCTGGTGTGGGAGCTGGAATCCGAGGTGCCCGCCGGCTGTGTCGAAGGAGATGAGGGCAAGCTCCGGCAGGTGCTGATCAATCTCGTCGGGAATGCCGTGAAGTTTACGGAAATGGGGACGGTAAAGTTGAAGGTCGGGGCTCTGGGGGACAACCGATACGCATTCGAAGTGCGAGACACAGGTCCAGGTATCCCGGAAGACAAGCAGGCCGCTATTTTTGAGCCGTTTCAGCAGGAAGAGGAGGGCCTGCGCCAGGGAGGCACCGGGTTGGGGTTAGCGATCTCCATGGGGCACGTGGAGATGATGGGTGGAAGCATCGCTTTGGAGTCCCGACTGGGAGAGGGTTCCCGCTTCATGTTTACGCTCGAGTTGCCCCAGGGCCAGACTCCCATGAGAAGCACCGACACCACCGACTGGTCTTGCGTACGACACCTGGCTGACGGCCAAACCTTACGTGCACTCGTTGTCGACGATGTGAAGACCAACCGTGAGCTTCTCGAACACATGCTGACGCAGATTGGTGTGCAGGTGGAAACGGCAGAAAACGGGGCGGAAGGTTTGGAGCAAGTCGGACTAGAGATGCCCGATATCGTGTTTCTGGACATCAGAATGCCGGTAATGGATGGTCCCGAGATGCTCAAGCGGATGCGCCATGAGCACGGGGAAGAAGCCGCCGAGGTCGTTGCGGTGACGGCATCGGTTTTCGATCATCAGCGGCAGGAGTATCTCGACATGGGCTTTGCAGCCTTCCTCAGCAAACCACTGGAGTCCGACCAGATCTACGCCTGTCTTGCCGAGCTCCTTGGGGTGAAGTTCGACTTTGCGGAAACGGAATCCAACGACGTTTCCGCCGCCGCCGAGAGGGACTGGACTGAGGTTGTCCTGCCGCCGGATGTCTATGCGGACCTGGCTGCCGCCGTCAGCAGTCATAGCATTACGGGCCTGCGCAAGGGGCTGGATCGGCTAAAGGAGAATGCCCCTGATCTGGCCGCTCACCTGGGGGAATTGGCCAGTCAATTCGACATGACGGGTATCAAAACTGTCCTGGATGAGATAAGCCCACAGTGATTCTCGGACCGCCTCAGTAAACCCGCGTCCTGACGGAATTGCTACCGTGTTGGCGCCCAACGCCGCTGACGGTGCCCGGTGCCACAGAAGGGACCGAGGCATCTTTTGAGCCCGATGCGGTGACCAACGCCCGCTCAACGCCGGCACCGCCTCGCCTGGGCGACGCTCTTAGCTCGGTTGTTCCACGTAGACGTAACTCACCGCCCTGCCGTACCTGAACCCGCTCCGATCCCTAAGTAATTACAACGTTGCACCTCATGTCGCTATCTGTGCTTAAGATAGGAAGCCAGTATACGGATGGCGCAGAAAGTGTAAATCAGGTAACACCTTGCAGCATCGCGAGTTCCACGTTGCCGCACGACCATATTCGTCAGCTTCCGCGAGCGCTTGGGAACCATTATCTTTCTGCCGATTCTGAACCTAATAGTACTTCTCTTTTGGAGCTTATGGATGCGACGCACCACAACATCGATCGCGCTTGCAGCGTTCGTCTTCTACTCCTGCGGCGGCGACGGAGGCACCGGCTCGAACGGCAAGACCATTGCTCCGGTGTTGTTGAGCATCGATGCTCCGGACTCCCTGCGGTCGGGCACGGCCCCTGTCCAATTTTCAGCCACCGCCCAGGACAGCGATTCTATAAGCGATCTACCAGCCGTGCTGATGTCTTTCGTGCGCGATGGGGAAGCTGCCAAAGCCGAGACGTTGAGCATCCGCAACGAGCTATCCCCAGACCGCGCCGAGTTCGGAGCCCTTTTCGACTCCACTCTGGGGGCCGGCCTAATGGGGGACTACACCCTTGAATTCCAGGCCAGAGATTCCAAAGGTGCCGTTTCGAACACCATTGCGACATCGATATTCGTGGAGAATCTTCGCCCGAAGCTGTTTGCCATCGAATCACCGGACACCTTGCAGCGACAGCTGGCATTGCCGGTGCTGGTGCGACTGAATGTTTCGGACCCACAGGGATATGAGGATATCGATTCGGTCTATTTCAAGTTCCTGAAGCCGGACGGTAGCTTCGGGGCGGGCGCGGAAAGCGCGGAGGGCACCAACTTCAAGGAAGGAGGTTTCCACTTTCTATTATTTGATGATGGAAACCCGGAAATTGGAGACCTGGTGAGTGGCGATGGACGGTATTCCTACAGCTTCCCGATTCGGGGCGATGCGCTGCTGGGTACCTACACTTTTTCCTTCTTTTCTCGGGATCGCGCCGGCAACCTGTCCGATGACGTAAGCCGGAACTTCGAGCTGGTTCGCTTCGGGCGCTAAAGGGTCACCGCGAACAGTTTGGCGCGGGCCATGCGAAAACGCAGGTGTATACTCTTCCCTTTGAGCGCAGACAGATCCGAGTTGCCGCCCCAGCTGACGACCCCATCCAGATCGTCGCCCGAAAGGGCGTCGCAGTTTTCGAAGGCGTAACCGGCCAGCGCCGGTGAACTCTCCGCCGACGAGCGATTGGGTATGCCCCCGTCGACGATCTCGACCTTGATATGGGCACCCGGCTGATGGGTTTTGAAATTTAGCTTTAGCTGCTCGCCCGCACATTCTAGCTCCGACATGGTGAACTCGGCATAGTCGTCCGCTGCGATCGCCACTAGCCGGTCCCGCTTCCACGTAGCCCAGACGAACTCAGACGGATGTTTCTTCATGAGTCTGAGGGTATCCTCCGCGCCGGCTGCCAGATAGTTGTGGGCATGCTGGCAGCCCATGGTCATGACGCCCCAGGTGTCTTTGTCCAGCTCGACGAGCTCCGGGGTGGGATACAGTCCACCGTACCTGTCGCTGAGCGGGATAATCGGTTTGCGTTCCGGGCGCGCCCACAGCTGCCCGTCATGGCTGACCGCCAGGTAGACATCAAGCAGATCGCTGGCCTGGCGGTAGGGACTGAAGAACATCAGGTGTCCACCCCGCGGATGACGACAGTAGGCCGGCGCGTAGATTGACCAGTCCGGAGGATCATCCGGTTCGGCGGTAAGCACCACCTGATGGTTGGTCCAGGGGCCGCGAAATTCTTCCGCTTCGTAGCGCGCCACCGAGCGCCGCCGCGCGCGCCCGCTGCGCAAATAGATGACATACTTCCCAATGCTGCCATCGTAAGCCAGGATGTTCTGGGTGTCCAGGTTATAAGGCGTACGCAGCATCGGCTCTTCAAGATGGGTCCAGTGTAGACCATCCGCCGAGATTCCCCCCATGACCACAACCTCCCGCTCCACCCGCTCGCCAATGGACCCAGCATCGCCCGCCGCCTGCAGCTCGTGGGTGAGATCCAGGTATTCCTGCCGGGTGGCCGGGCGGCCATCGATCGTGAACATTACATCGATGCCGACGGCGATATAACGCTCTTCCTCGGGCCCTTTGGGATTCCGCATCAGGTGCATGTATCCCATGGCGCCCACCTCGCCGCAGGCCATCATGATGTTGTTGGCAGTCGAGCCGTCGAAGGAATAGATGCCGAGCTCGGGTCGTTCCCAGTGGTATCCATCGGCGCTCTCGGCGTAGCACCACGTGATGGGGTACTTGCCGGGAATGTTTCCCGCCTTGACCCACGGATCGTCCATATCCGGATAAGCCAGATACCACAACCGGAATCGATCCCCGTCGCGAATGATCGCCGGATAGTGCACCGACGAGCGTTCCCAGCGCTGCTCCAGCTGGAAAACCGGTTCGGTGAGAACCGCTTCCTGCACCGAGAGCCTGATGCCTCTGGGCATATCCTGGGGAAAATAGTTGCCCTCTTCGTCATAGCTGGCGTAGCCGGGCCAAACCCCGTGCCAGTCAAGCACAGGTGTGGTTTTTGGTTCCAACTCGCTCACGATCAGCTCATCCAGTCCTTCCGATATTGGTCGGACCACTTGGTCGTGATTTTTTTGGTTCTGGACCAAAAGTCGATAGCGCTGCGGCCGGTGATGTCGCCGCCGCCGAAGCTGCTCTGGTTCCAGCCGCCAAAGGCGAACGGTTCCCGTGGCACCGGCACACCGATGTTGATGCCGACCATGCCGGCGCTGGCGCGCTCGCCGAAGTACTGGGCCACTTCGCCGGAACTGGTATAGATCGCGGCGGCATTGCCGTAGACATTCCCGTTCTCCACCGCCAACGCTTCCTCCAGATCCTTACAGCGCACGATGGTCAAGGTGGGTCCAAAGATCTCGTCACATGCGGCTTCGTGATCCGACGAAGCGCGATCGATGATCGTCGGTCCCACGAAATTCCCTTCCGGGTGCGCTCCCGCAGCCACCTGTTCGCGGCCATCGAGAATTACGTCCGCACCGTTCTTCGCCGCCCGCTCTACATAACCCTCGATGCGCTCCTTGGCTTTTGGACTGATGATAGCACCCATCTGGTTACCCGCCTCGATCGCAGACATCTTGTCGCGAACCAGCTCGATGATATGGTCGACGTCGCCCACCGCCAGCATCACGCTGGCGGCCATGCAACGTTGGCCGGCACAGTCCATGGATGAAGCGATCACATTGGCGGCGGTCATCTCCGCGTCGGCATCCGGCATCACCACCAGGTGGTTCTTGGCGCCCCCCATCGCCCGCACCCGTTTACCGTTAGACGTGCCCCGCTCGTAAACCGCCTTAGCCGCAGTCGTGGAACCGACGAATCCGATCGCCCGTATCCGTGGATGGTCGCAGATCGATTCCACTGTTTCCCGGTCGCCATGCACGACCGATACGATACCGGGAGGCGCCCCGGCTTCCAGGAACAGCTTGGCCACTTCGACCGCCGTCAGAGGAGTCTGCTCGGATGGCTTGATGATGACGGCGTTTCCCATACCGATCGCCATTGGCGCCATCCAGAGCGGCACCATAGCGGGGAAATTGAACGGCGTGATACTCGCCACCACTCCCAGGGGGAAACGCACCGTCTTGCATTCGATGCCGCGACTTACCTCCAGGACCTCGCCGGCGGCGATGCACTCGATCCCCCGCGCCACGCTGGCGCCGGCTTCAGCCAGGGTCTTGCCGTTCTCGAGGCTGACGATCTCGGCGATCCGCTCGGTACTCTCTTCGAAGAGCCGCTTGGCCGCAAAGAGCACCTGGGCCCGATCCTTGATGGTCTGCGCGCCCCATGCCTTTTGGGCTTCCTCTGCCACCGAGACGGCTTTGTCCAGCTCACGAGCCGAAGTGACAGCCACCTCACCGATGGTTTCACCGGTCGCAGGCGCGGTCAACGGAACAGTGCGTTCCGCATCGCTGGTCTGTTCAATGCCACCTACGACATTGGGTACTCTCGAAGCGGTCTGGGTACTCATATAGATCCTCTCTAGCTGCCGAAACGGTAGGAATAAAGGCTGGTCGGGCTGTCGGCTTGAATGTGCAATCTCACTTCCCGGCCTGCGAAATGACTGAGATTCTTTCGATCCGGACCCCAGGTAATTTCGAAATCGGTCTGGTCGTCGCGTACGAGCCCGTTACAGGCTTCGAAGGTGAACTCCTCCGGAACCTCGGTGTCGACGACCACACGCACGCGGACGCTGCCGAATTCAGCTCCCATCTTGGTGCCGAATACGGCGGCGTTCAGAAACAGCCTCGGTCCGCTTACGGCCACCGGCTCGGTCATCACGTCGCCTCCCTGGTTGCCGCAGCGAAAGGCGACAAAACCATCCTTGCGCAGCGTGACCAGGCCGATGCCACCGCGGTTGATACGATCGCTGCCATGTCTCCGTATCCCGGAGTAATAGATGTGCAGCTTGTCTTCTTTTCGAATAGGACCATTCGCAGCGCACGTAACCCAGCCATCGTCCCACGATCCCGGTGCCCCCACGTTGAGAAACGGCTCTCTCTTTCCCACCCGCTGCCAGTGATCGATGGCGCGGCCACTGGTGAGCTCCGTCAGACCCAGATCGAGCTCGGTTCGAAACATCCAGACGAAGCCGAGGTACTGGTTGCCGTAGGCAAACGGTACCATGTTGTACATCTGGTCACGATCCTGGTCGAAGTCGTCCGGTTTCAATACCGTTTTCGCCGGCGTCCAGGTTGCGAAATCGTCACTGGTCGAAACGGCGATGACACGGCGGTATTTCTTCCACAACAGAACGAAATGATCGACGACGGTATTGTAACGCCGGGAGATCGCCACGAAGCGATTCCCTGCATAATCGTAAACCATCGCCCCAGCGTCTCCACAACGAGGTATCAGCAGCGTATCGTCTATCGTCCAGTTGAGTCCATCCGGTGAAAAAGCCGCGTACATTCCATGGCGATCGGCAACCGAACGCATGTATGCCTGACGCTCCTCGACCGTGTTGGTATTGTTTGCCCGCGGCACATCGGCGAGCCGCTCCTGGAACCCACCCATTTTGTACCTCCTGGACGGATCGGGATCGCGAGTATCCTTCACGACACCCCAGGGATCCATGCCGATATCCGCTCTTGCAGGAGGAGGGTAGACAATGTTGGTGGCTGTGGATCCCTTCCATGGAACGATTCCCAACTCCGGCTTGTCCCAGCGAATTCCGTTCTTCGAAGTGGCGTAACACATGAAGTGGACCTGGTCACCGCCTTCGGTGGTCCCGAAGGTGAAGTACCACATCTTGAAGAGGTTCTCCTCTTCGTCGTACAACACCGATCCCCACAAGGCCACCGTATTGCCTTCCCAAGGTCGGTCGCTACGTACCACAGGATCCAATTGCACGCGGGCAGGCTGCAGCACCAGCCGCGTGAAACCGGGATGATCCTGCACTTCAGCATCGTCCACAAAGAGGTGAAGCCCAGGGTCGCAATGATTATCTGTCATTCGTTCGAGCCTTTTCGGTTTGGACGTCGCTGATGTCGATCTGGTAGGCCAGAGCGCGCCCACCACCGGCCTCGATCTCGGATACCGCGGCGCCTGCGGTATCCTCGTTAAACTCCGCCACCACCGCCGCCGCCCCCTCGGCCGCGAGACGCAGGGCGATGCCCTTGCCAATACCCTGTCCCGATCCGGTGACGATGGCGACTTTATCTGCGAACCTCGCGTTCACTCGGCGCTCCAGGGATTGAAATCGAACCTCAGACGTGCGACTTTAAGATAGGGTGCCGAATCGGCTGTTCAATGGGTTGAGCGGCAGGCCTACCCTGCGAGGGCGCTGAGATTGCGTAGTTTGATCTCCCAGTGTGCAGCTGTTGCGAATCGCAAAACGACTTTCGGAGAAGAGGTATTGAATAGCTTTAACGTGGCCGCTGTGCAATTGGGCGCCGACGGTAGCCCGGAAGAAAATCTGCAAAAGGCGATCGATTTCGTTGACCGGGCAACGCGCCGAGAATCGGTCGACCTGGTCGTGTTGCCCGAGTACTGCAATGGCGAGCCAACCTCAGCCAACGTCGAGGAGATAGCCCAATCGATTCCTGGTCCTTTCTCGGAAGCGATGCGCGAAAAGGCGCGCGCCTGCAATGTCAACCTGGTTACTGGAAGCTTCGCTGAGGCAGCCCCGGATGGTAGGGCATATAACACCACCCTGGTGTTCGATCGAGATGGCGAAGAGATCGGCAGATATCGCAAGACCCATCTTATGGATGCCCTGGCTTTCCGCGAATCCTCCTTCGTCGCGCCTGGTGACGAGCTCTGCGTCTGCGACTTGGACGTGGGCCGGCTGGGAGTGATGGTCTGTTATGACCTGCGATTCCCCGAGGTGGCACGCAGTCTCGCGCTCAAGGGAGCAGAGCTCATTGCCATCCCTGCCGCATTTCCCAGCGGGCAGCCGCTGCCCCCCCGAACGGACCACTGGGATCTTTTGACCAAAAGCGCCGCGCTCCACAATCTGTGTTACGTTGTGGCAGCCAATCAATTTGGTCAGCTTGGGAGCGACTTTCCGTTCGGCCGGAGCGCCATCATCGATCCGTGGGGCATACCAGTGGCAAAAGCGCAGGGACGAGAGGACATCATTCGAGCCGTGATCGACCTGGAGTACGTGCGAGACCTGCGCCGTCGGTTGCCAAGCCTCGATCTACGACGGCCGGAATTGTACCAGTTGGATTGACCCCTCGCGACAGCCGAAATCACCCTTCTGGCAGCTCTCCGGCTGCATCGAGTAGTTGTTTTGCTCGAGCGTATAGTTCAGGCGGGAGTGGACCTTTCTTCGCCGCAGCGACATTCGCTTCGAGATGCTCCAGCTTCGTCGTGCCGACTATCGTCGTGTGGCCTCCCGGATGCGCCAAGGTGAAGCGCAGCAGAAACTCGTAGCGATCCATGCCGTCGAGCAGGCGGTCGAGATCCGATCGGGCCCAAGTATCCTGAATCCGTCCATACGCCCGGTGGCCAACGGCGATTCCACCTCGAATGACAACTCCGATCCCCAACTCGGCGACCTCGTAAATCATTTTCTCGTGACCCCGCTGGAGCGCTGAATACGGAACCTGAACGGTGTCGAAGACCCCCGACCGCACCAGCGTAATTAGATGAGGGGCGGTCGCCGAGGCGCCCAGGAACCGGGTTTTTCCAGCCTCCTTGACGGCCAGCAGAGCCTCGATGACCCCGTTGCTCTTCAGATCTTGTGGAGTTGCATTGTGGGTTTGCAAAAGGTCGACGTGATCCGTCTCGAGGCGCGGTAGACTCTGATCGATGTTCCGGTGAATGCGTTCGGCCGTCCAGAGATGATCGGGGTCCTGCCGCATGCCAGTCGCGTCGATATTACAGCCGCATTTCGTAGCGAGGAAGAATTCTTGGCGACGGGAGCCCAGGTGACGTCCTATCTGCGCTTCGCTCGGACCGTAATCGGGGGCGGTGTCGATGAAGTTAATTCCCGCGTCGAGCACCGCATTCAACAGGCGGCCGGCCTGTTCGGTGGAGAAGGTTTCATCAGGGGAAAGACGCTGGCCCGCGCCGAACCCCAGCTGGGTTACGTCCAGGCCGGTTGCGCCGAGCGGATTTCGCCGCAATGCAAATTTACCTTTGATGTCACACACAGGATATTCTTCGTTAGTTTTCCCATTGTCTTGGCATGCGACAATCTAGTGCCAGATATCGTCTCCATCAATTGGCAGCGCGCCGCGAAGGGCCGTCGCGTTGACGCGCCGAAGTTGAACCCCGGTCGAACCTGATGCTGCAACTTGCAGAATTTCTAAAAACTTCGCGGTGTACCTTGGGCGCTGTACGGTGCGCTAGGTCATCTACTTCCACGGATTAGCGAATCTCCTTACTGACGTGGACGACGGCTTCACCTTCGCCGCCAACGAGCCCGTTGGTCAAAGCTTTAGAAATTTTTTTACGCTCTCGGCACAGTGGGCAGGTCGCCCCACCAGCGCGCTGTTCTTTTGGCTGGCCGGAGTGATTTGGGGCAGCGACCCCTTTTGGTTCCACGTTCTTTCCGTGGGTATTCACTCGCTGGTAAGCTTTACCCTCGCGTTGGCCATTTACACAATGGGGTTTAGTAGGGCTCAGAGTTTTCTCTCTGGCGCGTTGTTCCTGATCAATGTCATCCATTTTCAAGCTGTTCATTGGATCTCGGCACTCATGTATCCGCTGTACATGTTATTCATGTTGGGGTACTTGATCGGGTTTCTGCGCTTTCTCAAAACAGGCAATTGGGTGTGGGTGGTTGGCGCTGTAATCAGTCTCATGGCAGGAGTGATGGCGAACATTGCCGCACTGTCTGTTGTGGTTTTTTGCTTCTACTGGCAACGGTCTCGAGGCGTACCTCTCCGTGTTGCGGCATTGCGCCTGGCGCCGGCATTCGTCCTCTCGGCAGGGTTGGGACTGCTGATGATCTCCGTCAGCGCCGAGCAGGTGGTGACATCGCTGGTGGTGCAGAGCATGTGGGAGGGCCTTGCGGTCTTCGCGCTGAACGCGGGTCTCACTTTGTTGCTTCTTGTGAGCCGGGTTTTGAGCCTGGCCCATTGGGTACCCTTCCCCTTCTACGAGCAGTTCCACTGGGAGTTGTATTTCGGCGGCGCGGTGCTGGTCGTGCTCATGGTTGTCAGCCTGCTCCGCCAACCGATACTGTCTGATGGTGCCGTCTGGATTCTGCTGTCGCTGGTTCCGTTTCTTCCTATCATGTTGAACCCAGATATCGCCCAGCAACTAACCGCAGGGCCCCTCCCGCTATTTGTACGCGGCTTCGGCGGGTACCGCACTCGTCTTCACATGGGTTGTCGAGCGTCTGCGCAAAGCGTCCGCTAGGGGCCTGTGGCTGTACGCCGGCTCTGTCTCGCTTCTGGCGTTATCAAGTTATCATTCCATGCGCAAGGTAGAAGGCCTCTCCTACTACGCTGCCGCTAGAAACCTCACTTACGAACGGAAGATGCAATCCGCCGCCACGCAGTGGGAACGAGCGGTCGCTCAGGGTGGCAACGCTGTCCCGCTGCCGGACGCTTATGTCCGACTGATCAAGAATCAGATTGCGAGAAATGGCGATTACAAGTCGACGATGTCCGAAGCGCTTCAACGACTGCCGGACAACCACTTCTTGGAAGCAGCGAATCGAGCGCTGGAATTGTTTGAAGGAAATCGGGCACGCGGCGCGTGGCAACTAGAGCAGGAACCCTCTCACGACCCCAATATGAATTCTTTTCTAGCCGGTATCTTCGACGATCTCGGCCTCAGATACGCTCGCCAAGGCGATTCCGAGCCGTCGATAATGGCTTGCAAACAGGCTCTCAGGTTTGAGCCTCATCGAGCCACTACATTGAAGTTATTGGCTGGACAATTGGTCGAGGTTGGCAGGTTAACGGAATTGGAGGAGCTATCCTCCGCGGCTTCGGGAATCGAAACCAATGATTCAGAGATACTCGTTGCGCGCGCAGACATGAGCTCCGATTACACGCGTCTGGGGATTGCGTTTTTCGACCTGGGAGCCGTAACAAAATCGAATGCAGCCTACGAAAAGGCTTTACTGCTAGACGAGACCAACACGATAGCCCGCGTCAATATGGGATGGGGCCTGTACAGAACAGGGGATATCCCCGGAGCGATCACGCAGTATCAAACGGTGCTGGTACGTGAGAAACACAGCATGGCACAGTTCAATTTGGGGTTAGCTTATTTGGCTCAGGGGGACCTGGCAGCCGCTAACGCCACCTATGCGGCCGCGATCGCTGAATACGGCACCGAGGAAGCCGAACGAATAGGCGCAGACAACGATTTGCGGGAGCTGGCAAGTAGGGGCAAACAAGCGGGTCATGTACTCGAGCTGCTGCACAGGTACTGGCCCAAGAAACCCTGAGTGCACGTGCTGGCCTAGACCTTCCTCGATCTGTAAAGTCCAGTCGCCTGTGCCAGCAACTCAGTGATCTCCGACACGTGGAACGGCTTGTTGATATGAAGATCGAACGATTTCAGCCTCCCATCCGTTTCACTTAACCTCCAGCCGGTACTCAAAACGGTCACCAAGCACGGATCCAGCTGGCGCAGCTCGACGGAAAGGGCATCTCCTGACATTCCGGGCATACCAAGGTCGATGATGGCAACCTGGAAGCTACCCTCTCGAAACTGGTCCAGCGCCTCAAGAGCCGAACCGGCTAGCTGGTAGTCATACCCTCTTCCGGACAAGACGCGGGCGAGAAAAGAGCGCACCGCTTCGTCATCTTCGACTACCAAAGATCACTGGCCATGTTGGCAGATCGCATGATGACGTCCAACTCATGGAGAATGCGGCGATCATCGGTCATACGTTGGATCAAACCTGCCGGACCCAGCACCCCGGTCAGGATATCGTTCAGATTATGGCTGACCCCCAAAGACAGCTCGCCTACAGCCCGCAACCTTTGAGAGCGGACGACCTCCGCGTCGGCACGCCTTCGGGAGGTTACGTTGCGCATAATTACGAGACGCCCCGCCAGGCGCTCGTGGTGGTGTAGCTGGGAACTACGGAGTTCGTATATCTGCGCGTCAGACCCCTCATTGAAGGTCAGCTCTTGATTGGGAGCCTCGCCGGACAGGGCGTGTAGCAGCCGGGGAAGCTTGGAGAAAGCATCGGCTACAGGGCTTCCAACGACCGGCATGTCGGTTAGATCCAACATCGAGAGAGCCGCAGGATTGATATCGACGATGATATCCTGGGATCGAGCACGATGATCCCGTCTCCCAAATCCTCGATGACGGATTCCCTGGCAATGGGCAGGACATCGAGCAGCCGAAATCGGAAGAGACTGAAACCGACCGCAGCCCCGAGGACGATGAAACCGAACGGCGTGAGGTCCAGATTGGGAAACGGACTGAGACCGGAGATGTAGAGGGCGTTGCCAAGCCAGGGCGCCAGAACGCCAACCAATACGGTCCAAGCCTGGCGTCGGTAGAGGAACGGAGCCTGGAAGAGAACGGGACCCAGAAGGAGGGTCCCGATCAAAAGGAGCAGATAGGAATAGGCAGCATGAACCCAGAATACCGGGCCGTACGCGATTGAAAGAACGGCGAACTCGCCGCGCAGATCGAGGGATAAGGTGCGAAAAATTCCCAGATGGTCCGCCCAGGCAAGGACGATAATGGCCAGTGGGTCGATGACCAACAGCCAGATGCGCGGCGACAGCCGCTCCATTCTCCCCGTATACTGGAGTGCGCAGAGCAGCCACAGCCCTGGAACCGACACGACGCCGATGTAGAGAAGGTTCGAGAAAACGATCTTGGCGCCAAGAGATGTACTGGAGAGTTGCAGGGCGTAGCTCGCGTTCCACTGGGCGATGGCAGCAAGCAGCAGGCTGAATGGAATGGCACCTAGTGTATGCCGCCTTCGCAGCACGTAGATTGCCAGGCCGAACGATCCGACGGCCGAAATCGCCAGCGGTACGCTGTAGGGTGTGCTCTGCCAGACCATCGGGGTTGTCTTGTCTTGTGCGGTTTGAACGCGGTGGGGGAATCCCTGTCAGATGTCAGCTGATTCGCCGAATCGTATGCCCTGACGGAACGACTGTCAATATACCGAAATCTCAACGACCCGATTTGTCAGCGGATTCATCTCCACATATCCTTGCCGTTTCCGAATGCGTCCTCAACCGCACACGACATCGATGAACAAAACACTCACCCTCTTTCTCGCCAGGCGTCTGCCGTTCTATTACGGCTGGATCATGCTTGCCGTGGCGATGCTGATACACATCTGCACGGCGCCCGGACAGACCTACGGCATATCGGTATTCAACCCGTACTTCCGCGAGGAATTGGGTCTCTCTGCGAGTCACCTGGGCGGCGCCTATATGGTGGCCACCCTGTTCGCCGGGCTGCCGCTGACCTTGGTGGGAAGCCTGATGGACCGTTACGGGACCCGTACCGCCTTGCTCACCATTGTATCGTTGTTGGGCGTGACCTGTGTTTCCATGTCGCGGGTGAGCGGCATCTGGTCCCTTTTCCTGGTCTTCTTCTGCCTGCGTTTTCTGGCTCAGGGATCGATGGGATTGCTGGCAGCCAACACCCTGGCAATGTGGTTCAGCCGGAGGTTGGGATTTGCCAGCGGGCTCTCGAATATGGGTATGGCTGCCTCCTTCGGGCTTATTCCCCTGCTGAACCTGTTCCTCATCCGGGAGTTCGGTTGGCGCTCGACCTACATCCTGCTCGGCGTGACCGTATGTCTCATCCTGCTACCTCTGCTGCTCCTGCTCTACCGAAATCGGCCAGAGGAGATGGGGCTGCAGATCGACGGGCAGGCGGCGCCTCCGCAAGAGGACACGCGATCATCGAGCTCACCTCCGGATTTGGCTGCCTCCTTCACTCTCCGGGCGGCGATGAGAACCCGCAGCTTCTGGCTCCTCGCCGCCGTTGCTTCCATCTGGTCCCTGAGTTCCACGGGTGTCCATTTCGAGATGGTGTCGATCTTTCAGGAGCGCGGCCTCACAGCCGGCGACGCAGTGCGGGCGTTCTCCATTTCTGCCGCTATCATGGCCACGTCACACCCTTTTGCGGGTTACCTCGCCGATCGCGTGCCGCTCAATCTGATGCTCTTCTTCGGTGTCCTATGCATGTCCGCCGGCGTCGGTTTTATTGGCGCCTTGCCCAGCGACTGGATGGCGTACTGCTTTCCGGCCGCGCTCGCTGTCGGCAGCGGTCTGTCGATGGCGGTCATGGAGACCATCTGGGTACGCTACTACGGCCGCGGGCACATCGGCAGGATCCGCGGTTTCATCGCCACCGTCGGTGTTATCTCGTCGGGCGTCGGCCCCTTTGCCCTCGGGATCTCGTTCGATTTCTTCGGGGGTTACGCGCCGATGCTCTGGGGGTTCTGTGGTCTTTTGAGTGTGTTGGCCGTGACGAGCCTTTTCGCCACTCGACCAAAACTTCCAGCGGGAGCAACCGCGCGGTAGCACCTTCTGCTCCCGAGAAGGAGTTAGCGTTTCGTTGCTCCCACCAGCAGGTACCAGTGGTTGAAGTGAAATTCGCCTTCCCGCTCTTCCAGTTCGAACAGCTTCGTTTGCTTCGAGCTCAGTCCTCTCAAGGAGGAGATCATCGATTGGATTTGCCCTGGCGAAAGGTCCTGGGTGAGCGCGGAAATCGGTCGGTGTTTGGTATACACCTCCGTCGAGCTGACCTCGAAACCAGCACCCTCGAGCATCGAACGCCACTCGGATGGGCGGTATTGGCGCACGTGGGAGGGGTCATGGAGCCGGTCGAATTCGTTCATCAACCGGTCCACCGTGTCTTCCTCGGGGACGGAGCGATCGTCTACAACCAGGGTTCCGCTGGGGCGCAGCACCCGCGACATCTCTTGCAGCACCCGGCGAATGTCGGGAAAATGGTGCGCCGCCCGGCGGCAGGTGATCAGTTCGAAGCAGCGATCGGGAAAAGGCAGGCGTGACACATCGGCCTGGCCGAAACTGACATTGTCCACGCCCTGCGCAATCCGCAGCTGCGTGGCCTCTGCCAGCATCTCCGGTGTCAGGTCTATGCCAGCGACAAAACCAACGGCGGGCGCTAGGAATAGCGCCGTGTGACCGGTGCCGGTTGCCGCGTCGAGCACTCGCCAGTGAGGTTGCGGAAAGCAAAGTGCCGCTAGCTTTGCCAGCACCTCCGGATCGGTGTGACACGCGCTCGTAGTGTACTGCGCTGCCCGCTGACCGAAGATATCCGGCGCTGAAGATCGATTCGTCGGGGCCACTATGGCGCCGGCGGCCACGCCGAGTCACGCTGGTATTCGTTGCCGTAAGCGCTCGTCTGGGAGCGCCTCAACCGGCGGCAGCCGCGACACTGGCGCCAACGCGATCGCGAATCGCCTGCCCGGTGGCGTATACCTTGGTGATATCGATGATCAGCTCGACGTCGTGGCGCGCCTTCGAAAGATCCGAACGGCACTCGATCCCCTCGGTGATGCATTGGTGGAAATGCTTTAGCTCAGCGCTGAATGCGCTGTCCCAGGGAATCTTCGGTTCCTTTGTGTAACTGACACCTTCGCCATCGATCCCTTGTACGACGAGCTTGGCCATGACGCGGCGCGAAAATCCCGTGGGATACGAGAGCAGTACCCGCTTATCGTCACCGTACACCTCGAGGGTTTCTTTGAAATCCCACAGCGTGTTCAGATCAACCCTGGTAATGACACAACGGGCCCCGTTGGCGTATTCGAAAACCGAGGTTATGGCCCGGTCATTCTGCCAGATCTCGACACTAATGACGGCGGTGGGCACCCCGAGCATCGTGCGCATGCTGTAGAGATCGTGAATGAGCCCGTAGGTGATGCCACACCACGGAGAGACCTGGTCCGTCAAGTCACCGAACGCCTCGCGCACCGTTTCCTCATACGCTTTTCGTTTTTCTTGACGCGCTCCTGCGGGCACGTCGTCGAAGTGGCGGACGCGGAACTGGTCCAGGTGGAGATAGTTGTTGGGATGCAGGTGGTTTATCTGCACGAATTCGTATCCCGACATGGAATCGATCTCCTGCTTGGCCATGACAAAGCCGGGATCGTATATCTTCATGTACGCCGCCTGCCCAACCTTACCCGCTTTTTGCTGAGCGTCGATCATACGGTCGGTTTCCTGCAGCGAAGCCGCGATCGGTTTCTCGACCAGGACATGCTTGCCCGCCTCGAAGGCATCGACCGCCGCATCGGATTTGGGATCGGTGTGGCACAGTAGGACGGCGTCGATGTCCAGGCTCAACAGGTCGGGGATCTGGGTGACGTGGTTGGGCACCTTGAACCGCTTGGCGACATATTCAGCGGTTCCGGCGGAAACATCGCAGACACCTACTACCTCGAACTCCTCATCCAGCTCCAGCAGGTTGGGTAGATGCTGCACCTGGGCGATGGCGCCACATCCGACTACTCCGATACGTACAGATTTCATGATGGTCTCTTCCTGGGTTGGGTGATGGGGTCAATCACACGTCTCAGTAATGTTTGTGTACGTGTCCCACACGGGGGCTGAGCGCGTTCCATTCGCCGGCGAGATCGGTCATCAGCTTGAATGTCGAGAGCAACGGCTCCCACATCTGCTCGCGAATCTGGGTGGCAGCTTTTTCGTCGTCCTCGGAAACCGCTTTCTTCAGCGCGGCGGACAGCTCCCGTTGCATGATGGAGCAGTTTTCTGCGACGGTGGCCGTCTCCTTCATCGTGCCGAGGTACCGATCGATATGATCCGCTACCGGCAGCGAGGCATCTGTTTCGGAGTTGTAGTCGCTGGATGGCCGGAAATGGGCGGGAGCTCGTTCACCGTCCTCCGTGTACTGGGTGTGGGTAGGCTGGATGTGCGGCGTAACCGACAGGTAAAAATATACCGGTTCGTCTCCCAGGGCTCGCACCGTATGGGGTTCGTCTACGAGGGCGTAACACATTTGACCCGGCCCCAGCTCATGCGCTTCCCCATTGATCTTGAACTCCACTCGACCGGATAGAATGATGAAAATCTCGTGGCCGAGATCGTGAGTGTGACCGCCCACGTGGGAGCCCGAACCAGGCTCCATATAACAGAATCGAGCACGGATCTGAGGTGTGACCAGGATGTTCCGGATATCCGTTTTACAATCGTAGACCGTAAAACCCTTCATGGTTGGCTCCTTCCTTTAGACAATAATCTCTCGTAGACCTTAGTCTCTCGCGCCCTTATTCAATGCATCAGACCGAGAGCTACGTCGATTTCGCGCTGGTAGCTATCCACCGACCCGGACAACATCTCCACCATGGAGACGGCGCGACCCAGTTCAGCCGACTCGTACGCCCCCACCACGGCGGCAACTGCTTTCATGCCGCCAAGTCCGTCCACTTCGGGTGGCCGGCCGTTCAAAATGGCTTCGCCGAAGTCGTGGTATTCGATGGCAAGATGTCGAGCGTCGATGGCATATCCGGGGTGGTCTTCGTGGGCGGGCATCTCGTAGTCGACGGTTCGCTTTCCGAACAGCCGTTCCGTAATCTCGTTCAATTCAAAGTCGGGCACCAACTCCAGGATCTCACTCCCCACCAGCTCCCTTCCTTCCAGATGTAACCTGATCGGCCTGCCGCTGCGATCCGATTCCGAGTAGAGAGATCCAAGCTGACCATGGACGCTGCGTTCCCAGGTTCTTCCTCCTCTACCCGCTGTCATTGTAAGCTGTGCGAAAACACCGGATGTCATGCGGTAGAGGGCGACCACTGAGTCCTCCCCGGTTGCTTCTACCTGGTCGGGATAGGTTTTTGCACGCTCACGATACGAAACCAGCGGGTGGTCGTCATAACCCTCGGGGCGCCGGCGCACCGGTTCGACGATGAAACCAGTGCCGAATATCTGCTCGTACTCCCCGGTGTAATAGCGGATGATGTCGGCGAAGTGAGCACCCATATCCAGGCCGATCGCTCCCCTGTTTTTCAGGTGCCGCCAGGGCGTGATAGCGATCCCGTCGTCGCCACCAACCGAGATCTGGAGCATTGTATGGATCGTTCCCAAGAGTCCCGAGTCGATAATGGCCCGGGCAAACCGGTTGGGCGGATCGCGACGATAGTTTTCTGCGGTGGCGAGGACCGCGCCACCGGCCTGGGCAGCATCGATCATCGCGCGGCAAGCGCGCATCGTTATGCCGAGAGGTTTTTCCACCAACGCGTGTTTGCCGGCCTTGAGGGCAGGCACGGCAATCTCGTGATGCGTCGAGCCGTCGGTAACAACGTCCACTGCGGCAATATCGGGGTGCGCCAGCACCTCATCCAAATCGTTGAATACCATCGGCGTACGCCCGAACACACGCTCCATTTCGGCAGCGCACAGGGCGGTGCTCTCCAGGCGGACGTCGCACAACCCTACAAGGTCGACGTTGGCGATGCCGCTATCTTCGAGAGCCTTGTAGGCAAGAAGGTGACGATGCCCCATGCCGCCACATCCGACTATGCAGATCGGTATCTTTTCCACGGCCAACCTTTCTATTCACCACGGCGCTTGGTCAATATAGCGCCGCTGCGGACCCCGATCAAAGTCGTTCCATTGACCGAGCTCCATAAATTCAGAAGAGTCAACCTCCCTCGCCCTATAGAAAAAACCCGCCAGACGAGTGGTCCAGCGGGGGTTGCTCCGTGATGTCGCCTTCGTCGGTGGCCGTTACGGATCAGTCCCCACCTTCAACCCGTTCGTCATATAGTTCGATGGCACGAGCCGCCACATCCTCTAGCTCATCGAGATCGTCGAATGGCTTCTTAATGTAGAAATCGAATAGCGCCAACCTCGGATCATCGGCTCGAAGCACCCAGCCAGTAATTAGAATATTGACCACTGCCGGATCAGTCTTGCTGATCTCCCGACTTATCTGATCTCCAGACAAGCTCGGCATGCCCAGGTCGATGAGGACGACATCATACTGTCCTGCCGTAAATTGGTCCAGGCTTCCTGTCCATCGTACACGCTCTCGACCTCGTGCGTTGCACCTAAGAGTTGGGATAACACACGGCAGTTGCCTTCGTCACCGCTGGCCATCGATGCTGCCTTCATATCGTCGATGCAAATCCGCACCGACGATACGAGATTATAGAGTGATTGGTGCCGGAACAAGATCATCATCAGAGTCCAGCAGCGAGCGTCGGGGGACATCCGTCGGTCGTCGCTGTCCGGTCTGCCTGCTGACAGGAGGCCGGTTCTGTTCCTCAGTCCAGCCTGAAAAAGGTCCCGGCAATGTGACGCACGATCTGCACTTCCTCGATCGGCTCGGCCTGGTCCTTGGCGCAGAACCAGTAGGCCACAAAGATGCGACCGTCCGGCAGACAATTCTGCCTGCCATGCTTGCGGTGTGGAACATGTCAAGCTATCTGAGCACGAAGAATCCTACACCCCGTCCTGCGTTGGCCAGGAAAGCGGCAGCGGGCACCAGGCTTGCAGCTGCGCCGCCTCGTGGGGAAGCGCGGTGACCGCACACGGAGGTAAAGGCCCGAACAACACCCGCATGGCCGTGAACGGATGCCATGCCACGGCTGATGCTTCGTCAACTCTCTCCGCTTGAGGTTCGCCTCCCGCCACACGAACCCGCAACGTGCCGTGTTCCTCGATCCCGATCAACGCCTCGCCGTCCACGAGCTCACCACCGCCGGCGCGCACTTTCAAGAGCGCCTCCACTGTCGCCGCCCAGTCGAAGATTTGCCAGTTGTCGGCCTCTTGCACGCTTTGGCTTTCTCCCAGTGCCGCAATGCGACGAACCAGATCGTAGTTCAACGGCGGCAACTCAAAAGTTGTGCTATGGCGTTTAGAGTCAGCCTCTACCCAGCCCCGAGCGATGTCAACGGCGGTGTCTGTGTCGGCGGCGAGGAGTTCGCTGACCCTAGAACCGTCACCCGTGGCCACCAGATACCCCACCATGGAGCCGTGTTCATCGAGGGCGGCAAAGGGTTCGTGATGCCAGCTGACGAGAAAGCGGCCGAAATGCGCTGGGTCGCGTAGATGATGGACGACCTGCCCGTCGTGCAGCCGCTGCGTCACCGCGATACGGTGGGCATCATCGACGGCAATCGCCTCGAAGCGCAGGGGGGACGGCGTCTCGAAGACATGTTGAATGTTCCGCTTCCGGACGGTTACCAAAAACCTCTGACCGCACGTTTCGTACCCGGAGTAGCCGTAGCGCTGACGCTGACCACTGAGGTACGACAGATGGAAGCCTTGCGCTTTCATGTGCTGCACGCAGTGGTTCATGAGCAGCGACATGTACCCCTTGTCCCGATGCGCCGCATGAGTCGACACACCACCGATGCCTCCGACCTTGAGTACAGTCTCGCCCACCTGCCAGTCCATCGGAAAGAGACCGACAATGGCGCGAATCTCTCCGTTCACGCGCACTGCGTGGTTGCATGCCATCAACTCTTCCGTGGGCTGATAGATTGATGGCAGCATGGCGTGGAAGTCGTGAGGTCCATTCTCTCCAAAGACAGCGTTGAGAAAAGCCATGCCTTCGTCGAAATCGGCGGCGGCGAGCCGGACTACCTCCTTACTCATCTGCGTCTCCCTATCGCGCGCAATTTCTGTGCAGCGATTCTCATGTCATTTAGTTCTGTGACCGCCATCTCCAAACTTTCCGTGCCCTTCACACCTGATAGGTGGCTGGAGACTAGATAAGTCATATCCGAGGTCGTACTTAGAACATCGAGAGAATTGGAATTTTCTCAACTCTACTGGACACCATATACGGCTGCGGGGCACAATTGTTGGGCTGAGTACAGATGTAGAAGTGTTCGCGGACGAGGCGAGTGCTTTAGCGAAATAGCCGGAATTATTGTGGTGCGCGATCGTGGATAGAGAGGATGGCTTCAGCGATCTGGGAACGCAACCTACGCCTGCAAATCCAAGACACCGCGGGCGACGCGGCGGCCACGGTGGACTGGAAGCACTCGCGGCACGATTTTAGACTGCTGCAAAGCATCGTTAGCTCCGGCGGCCTGGACGAGTGACGTGCAGCCAGCGTGCTCCGCGACAAAGGGCCACCTTGCCTTCAGAACCAACTTGTGTTTTTTGGGGAGAGCCGTCATGGACAAGGTTGATCTGTCAGAAAAGCTCGCTTTGTTTGCCGATCATTGGAGCCCCAAGGTCGTCGGTGACTTGAATGGCCAGCAGGTTAAGCTCGCCAAACTCAAGGGCGACTTCATTTGGCATCATCACGAGCACGAAGACGAGCTATTTCTAGTGCTGCACGGCCGTCTGGCCATGCACTTGCGCGACCGCGTGATCGAGCTGGAGGTGGGACAGTTCTTGATTGTGCCCCGCGGTGTCGAGCACAAGCCCGTGGCCCAGGACGAAGTGCACGTGCTGCTGTTCGAGCCACAGGCGATCGTGAATACAGGCAACGTCCGTGAAGCACGCACCCTCGAGAAGCTGGACAGCCTCTAGGTTCTCAGAACGATTCTGTATCGAGGCCGTCACGCTCGGCTCTCCTAATTGCGCTATATTCGGGGCGATTTTTTCAGATTCGTTCGAGTTTATGGGACGATTGCGGGCAAACCACTCAAGAGTGAAGTTCCAACTATCTATTTTCGATAGAGTGAAGGTGTGACACCCGAACAGAAATATCTCTTCGACCTCACTGGCTATCTGAAGATTCCCGGTGTCCTTCGTGGAGCAGATCTCGCTAGCGCCCAGGAAGCGGCCCAGCGTTATATCGACACCCCCCGGGACGAGGTCCCCGACGGTTTCGAAATCAACCTCGAGCGCGACCACTTCAACTGGTACATGCACGCCTTCGCGTTCGACAAGGCACTCGAAGCGATCACCATGAACCCGGTGACCTGGCCGCTGATCCTGGAGCTCACCAGAGGAAAGCCCCGTCTTGCCCTTGGCAACATGATGGTCAACCGTCAGGGCGCCCCCTTTCACGGTCTGCACAGCGGTGGCCCCTTCAACCGCCCTAGCGTCTGGCGTTATTTCGTACACGAGGGCAGTATCTACTGCAGCGACCTGATCTGCTTCGTCTACCTGACGGAAGTGCGGGAAGGTGACGGAGGATTCATCGCGATTCCCGGCTCCCACAAAGCGAACTTCAAGATGCCCAGGGATATGTTCTACCCCGAGTCCCACACGGATGACGGATACAACGACGACTTCAACTCTTCCGCGGTCCCGTCGGGCGTTGCCAGTTTTCCAGTCGAAGCTGGAGATGTCGTCCTCACGACCGAAAGGGTGACCCACGGCGCGCTGACGTGGACTCCCAAGGACCGAGACCGCCGATTTCTCACCTTGCGATACAGCACTCAGTACTACAGCCCAAGTGACTCGTTCCCGGACGGCGTGAAAGCCAAACTTTCCCCGGAGACCCTGGAGTTGATCCAGCCGGCCCCGTTCAAATACACCAAAGAGATCGCCAAACTGGACGCGGTCACCTTGAGCTGATGGCGAATGACACCTGAGCAGCGGTATTTCTTCGACGTCACCGGGTACCTTCACCTTGAAGGGGCACTTCAAGGGAAGGCGCTAGCCGACGCCCAGGAAGCGGCGCAGCGATACATCGACACCCCCTGCGAAGAGCTGCCCCCCGGCTTCCATGGCGAAAAGGGCAGTTACCGCCACGCATTTGCTTTCGACAAAAGCCTCGAGTGTCTCACCATGCATCCCGCCATATGGCCGATCATCGTAGAGCTCAACGATGATCGCCCGCGCCTAACGGGTGTTACCCTGCGCAATAACACCCATGAGGATATCTACTTCGGCCGTTTGCACTGCGCCCGCGAGGGGGGCGGTGGCCCGGAAATGCCCCACTACTTCGTCCAGGAGGGCCGCATCTTCTCCGACTTCCTGGTGGTGTTCATCTATCTGACAGATGTGTTCCCCGGCGACGGTGGTCTTTTGGTGGTACCGGGTTCACACAAGTCCGAATTCACCCGCCCCGAGGGTTTGTTCGCACCCCACAGCGACACCGAAGTGGTAGATCCGGAACCGCATCCGGCGGTCACCAATATCACGCCGCGAGCCGGAGACATGGTCATCATGCCCGAAATGATGACCCACGGCGTCTTGATCTGGAAACCAGAGGACCGACCCCGGCGCTTCCTCATAGCGCGCTATATGAGCCAGTTCAGCGGTTACGCCTCCTTCGAGACCTTTCCACCGGAGATCGAGGAGCGCCTGTCCCCCGAGACCCTCGAGCTGATTGCCCTCGCCAAACATTCAGAGATCAAAGAGATCGTCAAGGAGATGGAATAGCAGATGCAGACCTTAAGATCGAGGTGCGCATGTCCCTGAGCTTTAAAGCAGAGGTTCCCGTTTTCGATGCCAATGTCGGCGTTGGACATCTGGTCGACGCCCCCTGTCCGTTCGAAGAGCCGGACCAGCTGCTAGAAGAGATGCATCGGCACGGGGTCGAACGAGCGCTGCTCTACCACCGGCTGGGCGAGAAGATCAGCGCCTTCGAAGGGAATGAGCTGCTGATGAAGTGGACGGACGCAGCAGGGCCGTTCAAGCATCAGTGGGTGGCCAGCCCTGACAAACACACCTTCAGGCAATTGCAGGAGCTCCAGGATGACGGCAAGGTCACCAGCCTGCGACTGCATGCGATCCAACCTTACGTTCCGTTCCTGGACTGGATCTACGGCGACCTTCTGGAGTGGATACAGGCGGAACAAATACCGCTGTGGATCTCTCTGCCCGACACCCCCACCACAGAGCTGGTTCCGATCCTCAAAGCGTTCCCACGCTTGAAAGTAGTCTTTGTTGGCGCGCATTACGTGGACGCCATGCTCGTCAGACCCTTGCTGAAAAACGTGGCGGGATCCTACCTGGAGCTCAGCCGCTACGAGGTGCTCGGCGAGCTGGAAGATCTGAAGGAAGAGTGCGGTGCGGACCGATTCCTCTACGGCTCTTATTATCCACGCCTGGCCATGGGGCCGATGCTGTTCTACGTGCACAGGATTGGCTTGAGCGAGACGGAACTAGCTGCGGTCTGCGGTGGCACGTTGGAAAAAATACTGGCGGGCAAGGGATGATCGACGGCAAGACGGTCATCGATTTTCACGGCCATACCGGACGATTCGAGATCTTCCTGGCGATAGATGACGTGGACACGATCATTCGCGCGCTCGACCGTGCCGGCATCGACCGTGCTTGCCTCTTCAACATCTTTCATCCGGACGGCACCACGTCAAACGACCAGACGGCGGCCATGGTTGCGAAACATCCCGACCGACTGATCGGCTTCGCCTATGTTTCACCCACCATGCCCGATCGCATGGTGCCGGAGCTGGAGCGGGCGATAGACGAACTCGGATTTCGCGCGATCAAACTCTACCCACCCTATACCCCGTACGAAGCGGACGATGTCGCGTGGGATCCGATCTACCAGTTCGCCGACGACCGCAAACTGCCGATCATCGTGCACACCGGCTCGGACGCGCCGCCGATATATCTGGGAAAGGCGGCTCCCCGATTCCCCAATGCCACTTTCATCGCCGCTCATATAGGCAACTCGGAACCGTACCGCAGTCAGTGCATCGAGGCGGCGTTACGCAGTCCCAACTTCTACGTGGAAACCTGCTCCACCTGGCGCACGCCTGGGGTTATTGAAGAGGTAGTGGAGAAGATAGGTGCGGACCGCGTGATCTACGGCTCGGACATCTCCTTGCTGGATCCGCGTTCGCAGATTGGCAAGATCATCACCGCCGACATCAGCGACGCGGACAAGGAAATGATCATCGGCGGCAATGCCCGGCGCCTGCTGGGACTGCAGTCAGGTTTTATCACCTCGGTGGTCAGCAGCGGGACCTGTCACATAGGAGGCAACGAATGGCTTGGTTTAGCAAAATATTCAGCGCGGTCGGGGTGGACCTGGTCGGCACCGTGGGGAAGGTGTTAGACGACCTGACCACGAGCGACGAGGAGGTCCGTCTGAGCGACAATCAGAAGATGAAGATTAAGACGGCTTTGGGGGTATCCATTTAACCGGAGTTACCATATGTTCAGTGCATGGCGTATCCTCGCGCTGGCAAGCACTACCCGGGCTCGGTTGGCGAGTTTCAAGCCTGGTTTCGAACCGATGCGGACTGCCTGGACTACCTCGAATGGCTGCGGTGGCCCGACGGCTTCGTCTGTCCGAGTTGCGGCCACGAAGGCGGTTGGCGCTTGGGCGATGGCCGCTTCATGTGTCCGGCGTGTTCGACACGCAGTTCGGTGACGGCCGGTACGATCTTCGATCGGACGCGGACACCCTTGACGATATGGTACACCGCCTGCTGGCTGTTCGCCACCGGTAAAGACGGGATCTCGGCGTTGAGCTTGAAGCGAGTACTGGAGATCAGCTCCTACCAGACTGCCTGGGCCATGCTGCACCGCCTGCGGTCGGTGTTGGTACGTCCCGGTCGGGATCTGCTGAGCGGGACGGTACAGGTGGACGAGACCTACATCGGCGGCGCCGAGCCTGGGCTGGCCGGTGGCCGCGCTAGGGGCAAGAAGGTGCTGACCGGTATCGCAGTTGAGGTTCATGAGCCGAGAGGATTGGGGCGGTGCCGCATGTCGCCACTGGCCGATGCCTCTGCCGAGACCTTGCACGCGTTCGTGATGGATCACGTCGAGCCGGGCTCGACGATCATCACCGACGGGTGGCCCGCTTATCAGGGACTGGCTCAGCTCGGCTACGAGCACGATCGGCGCAGCCAGGGCGCGGCCCGCGCTCGGGGCGATGATCCCAACAAGCTGTTGCCCGCCGTGCACCGCGTTGTCTCACTGGCCAAGCGGTGGCTGCTGGGAACGCATCAAGGGGCCGCCGACAGTACCCACATGAGCCACTACCTCAACGAGTTCGTGTTCCGCTTCAATCGCCGCCGCTCCCGCAGCCGCGGCATGGTGTTTTATCGCGTGCTCGAGCTGGCCGTGGCCCACGAGCCGATGCGTTTCCAGGATCTCATTGCCAGCCGACGGCCGAGGAAGCTGCCCCCCGAGCCGCCCAAACGGCGAGGGCATCCCACGAGCCTGGAACGCCCAGGGGCAAACCGGCCGTGGCGGTCGGCGGCCGAACACTGATGGGGGTCGCGACGCACTCCGGTTAAATGGATACCCCCAAAGACGGCTTATGAGGTTCGAATGCGTGAGCTGTTGAACAATCTGGATAAGCAGCAAGCCCAACACGAGGAGAACCTGGAAAACGAGCTGATGGAGCGCCTGAAGCTTGATATGAAGAGTGACTCATGGCTGTCAAAGAACATTCGGCCGATGGCCCTCATTTTTCTCACGGTCACGATCTCCATCCTGGCATTTTTTACCGTCTTTGACGAACAACTCAACGATGTTCAGTTGGAGGCATTGAAGGAGTGGATCCCGTTTTTCTCGACCTTGATGTTGACCGTCTATGCGTTCTACTTCGGATCTCGCGGCATCGAGAAGATCCAAAAGATAAGATCGTCGGGACAAACCGACCTTGAGAAAGCAAAGAAGAAAACGGACGGCATGGATCAGGAACCCAAGGGTTGAGGCATGGACAAGGGTGTAGTTAAATCGGGCAGCGGGTTGAATCGCCGCTTCAAACCCAATGGAGAGAAGATTGGCGTCCTCGACGATGCCGAGGAGTTTTCAATCCTGGATGAGGTTACCTTCTTCAGGATAAAATCGAAGGACGGGTTGGTGGGTTATGTGCATGGCTCCTACGTGGACAAGAATCCGGAGTTTTCGGCCCGCATAGCAACACCAGCAACCAAACCAAGATTTAATCCGATCGCCTACACCAACGAGTCGTTTTTGGGAGAAGCGGTCAAAGTCGATGAAGACTTCGTCCCGGAGCTCGACAAGCTGGCTGACTACGCATCTCGGAGCGATCTAAAGATATGGACGACCTCATCGCTGAGGCCTCTGAACAACCAGGTCGAGGGTGCGATCGTGAGACCGGCATCCAACAGTTGCCATCACATCGGTCACGCCATCGACATGAACCTGTTTCACCGGGGCAAGCTCTACAATTCCAGCATGCTGCGGAAAGACAATCACCCGAATCTTCCGGAGGAAGTGTCCGGCTTCTTCGACCTGATCCGCGCCGACAGGGTGTTGAGATGGGGTGGTGATTTCAGAGAGCAGGATCCCGTTCATATCGACGACAACTATTTCAACGAACAGAACCTGATGTATCTGGCGAAACTAGACAGTCGGGTGGAGCTGTTGAACGTCTGACATTCACGAATCGGTGATGACCCGCGCCTCATGTAGTCGGCCGGCCTCGCAGCTTTCTCCATATCTGGACGATGATCGGTGTCCAGCTCTTCTCCCTTCGCCTCTTCACCGCTTGCCAGATGATCCATGACCCAACGGAGGTGCCAATCCAGATCGCCACATGCCAGCGAGGCGTATTACCCAGCGGCAACAACGGAAATTCCTGCCACAGCATATACAGGTCGAGCGGATAGTGACTGAGCCAGGATAGCACATGCCAACGATCGAAGGAGTCCGTGGCATCTTCGTTGCTGGTGAGTTTCCGTCGCCACCACCTATGTTCGTTTGGATCGATCAGAATCTTGGAGGCGAACAGGCATACCAATGAGAGCGCCAGAATGGCCGAAGCGACAAAGAGATCGTTCGCGAACCGGTAGAATACCCAGAGCGAAATCAGCACGCCCCCTGTTGCGAAGTAGCGCCACTTGCGCGTCGTGTGCCCGTTGATCAGACACGCTTCGTAAGCCAGAATGACGAGTATTGTGATGAATTTCACAGTTGCCTCGCCCTCAATATAGCACTATGACAACGGGATAGCATCTTTCGTCACCAAGAATGCTGAGTGGGTAGAAAAACCATGGAAATTCCACAGCTAAGCTGGAAAGACCACAAGAATCACTGGAGGTTGAGCCTGCAGCTTGCGGGCGACGAGGTAGGCGCTCTCTGGACCGTGAAGTTACGAATGCGGATTGGATCCGCCAAAGTTAGAACCGGGGGCATCAAGAATGTAAACACGGCGGAAAAACACCGCCTGAAGGGCTACGCCAGCGGTGGAATGCAAGCCGCATTCGAGTTGATGAAAAATTCCGGTTACGGCATGAGCATACTCTTCGGTATTCCCGACTTCTATCATCGGTTTGGCTACGCCGCCGTCTTCCCCGAATCGTGGCTCTACGTCAAAACCACAGATCTTCTGAGAGCTGAAGCTCGCGGCGCGACTCAGAACATGAAGCGTAAAACGGACCTTCCAGAAATGTTGCGTTGGTACAACCGCAATAATTCCGAGCGCACGGGCTCAGTGATACGAACAAAGAGCTGGAGATATCGACGGCCCGTCGCTCGGTGTCATTGGTGCGCTGGATGCCCGCAAGAGCCTGATTGGCTATCTGAGGTATCTCAAAGAGATCGACCACGAGAATGACAGGCTCAATGTTGTAGAGCTAGAGACACGCGACAGCAGAGCGTTCGACTCACTGGCAGCTGCAGTCGGTCGCCAAGCCCGGCGCCGGAACGTAAGTGAGGTAAGATTCTGGCTACCGCCGGATCACCCCTTCGGAGCCTACTGCGCCAGTCTGGGCTGCTGATCGGAGACCTACCACAACCCCAACGGCAATGCCATGGCCCGCATTATCCGCCTGGAAGGGTTGATGAGGAAGCTCCTCCCTGAATTCGGCCGCCGGTTGGATGCTGCGGAATCCTCATGGAAGGGCTCGTTAACTCTGTCGACGGACATGGGAGCGATAGGTCTGGAGGTGAAGAAAGGAGGGCGAGTGCAGTTGCGGTCGCCGGAGCAACGCAGCCCGTTGGAGATAAAGATTCCGCAGACGGCGCTGACGCAGCTTGTGATGGGCTACCGCAGCGCAGAAGAGGTAGCGCAGGATCCGCAGGTTAGGATACCTGGTCGGATGGTGCCCGTCATGGGGATGCTCTTCCCGCGGGGGAACCCATACATGGCATACCCGGATCGGTTCTAGAGAGCCGCGCGTGGATTGACGCCGTGCCTACACTGGGCGTCCAACGTTCACGCGGGTGCCTCGGCAGTTCTTACGGCACCTCCGGGTCTATCCACGGCGTCCAGTTGCTCAGAGATAGGGCGCCATCGGCGACGAGGCTGGCGCCGTTGATGTACCTGGCCGCTGGGGAACACAGAAACAACACGACGGCCGCGATCTCGTCGGGATCGGCCAGGCGGTGAGCGGGGATGTCCTTTAGGGCGAGCGACTCGTAGTCGTCGTAGGGCAACCGACGAAACTCTTCCTCGCGCAATCCATCCGTATCGACAAAACCCGGAGCCAGGGCGTTAACGGTGACGCCGTGACGGGCATAGTAGTAGGCCAGGGATTTGGTCAGGTTCAATACCCCTGCGCGAGCGGCGCCAGAGTGAGCGAAAGGCGGGGCGCCTCGTTCGAGCGCGTAGATGTGGAGTAGGTTTACGATGCACCCGAAACCGTTCTCGATCATATGCGGTCCAATGCGACTGCACATGTTCCAGGTGCCGTTGAGGTTCAGGTCGATGACAGCGCGCCAACCGTTGTCGCTGATCTTCGACGGAGGAGCCGGAAATTGGCCGCCGGCGTTGTTGATGAGGAAATCGACGGCGCCGAAGCGCTCCTGGGTCTTTTCCAGCAGCGCCTCGACCGAATCGGCTTCGCGAATATTGGCAGGCACGGCCAGGCATTCGGCACCGGAATTGGCGATCTCCTCGGCGGTGGGATCTAAATTCTCAGGCTTGCGGCTGGCGATAACGATGTTGGCGCCGTAGCGTGCAAACGCCAGTGCTATCTGCTTGCCAATCCCGCTGCCTCCCCCGGTGATCAGCGCAGTTCGTCCGCTGAAGAGGTCGGCGGAAAAGATGTCCAGTGGTCCCGGTTCAACCTTCAATTTCCCCACTCCCTTTCTCGCGCGCGTTTCGGTTTTGAGCAATGAGCCCTGCCGTGTCTGGATCGAGAAACGCGCGAACGGTGACTTCGGTCTCGAGTTCCATGGCACCTTCCACATCCAGATGGCAGGCGCGGTTGATCACTCGTTTGAGATCGCGAACGGCCTGCTCAGGCAGGGCGGCGATCCGCCGGCACACTGCTTCGGCTTCGGTGAGCAACTCCAATTCGGGCACGACCTTCCAGGCCAGCCCCATGTCCAGCGCTTCTTGCGCATCGAACTGTTCACCGAAAAGAATAAGTTCCCTGGCTTTTTGTAGTCCTACCAGCTTCGGCAGAAGGGTTGTAACCCCACCTGTCACAAAAACACCGAGCGATATCTCCGGGAAAAAACAGCGGGTGCCTGCCGCCAGAATCGCCAGATCGCAATTGATAAGCCATTCCAGGCCACCGCCGACAGCCCAGCCATGTATGGCACCTACGATCATCTTCTCCCCCAGCACCATCTCACGAGTGATATCTTGAATCGATTCGATGTAGGCGCGAGCCTCTGCCTCCCCTTCGCTTTGATGATCGAACTCCTTGAGATCCTGTCCGGAACAGAAAGCGCGGCCGGCTCCGCGCATTAGGATCACTCTGACGGCAGGATCGGCGTTGGCATTGCTCAGGACCGCTTTCAACACCGGGAGCAGGGCTCGATTTAGCGCATTGAGACACTCGGGACGGTTGAGGGTGACCGTGCATACGCCGTCGTCGATACTGCTCAATATCGCGCTGTTCACGGTTTCTCCTGGCGCATAACCCGCTGGGTTTTGCCGGCGGTGCGTGGCAAGCTATCTGGCGGCATCAGAGTTACTTTGGGAGTGACGCTAAGTCGAGTCTTGATGGATTGTGCCAGTGATGTTTCCAGATCGGACGTTGCCTCATGGCCGGACGCCAGCTCGGCTTCCAGCGGTAGGCGCTCATAAGGACCGGGACCCTCGAGCACGATCCGGTATTCGCCCGAGAATTCAGGGAATTCGTTAATCACGGCGGCCACGGCTGTGGGGAAGACGTTGATTCCGCGCACCACCACCATGTCGTCGCTGCGTCCCAGGACGCGAAACCGCGGCACCGTTCGGCCGCAGCCACACGGACCGGTGTTGGTGATGACGATGATGTCGGCCGTGCGGAAGCGCACCAGAGGTTGGCATTCCCTTGCCAGGTGGGTCAGCACCAACTCACCTTCGACGCCCTCCTCCCATGGCAAGGGCTCCCCTGAATCCGGGTCTATCACCTCGGGATAGCACAGATCGAGGCTGACGAAGTGGAGATCGTTTGAGTGCTCACATTGACCAGCGAAGTTACAGAACACATCGGAAACCCCATAGTTGGCATTGCGCGCTTTGAAACCCCAGGTCGTCTCCAGGCGGGCACGAAAACTATCGCTGTCCAAACCCGCTTCACCGCCGAAAAGTCCAAGTTGCAGGCCGAGCGCGCGTGGTGACAGCTCGGGAAAACGCTCTTCGATGACCCTCTCCAAAACGATCGGATATGAGGGGGTGCACGAAATCGCGGTGATGCCCAGTTCCTTTATAGTGCGTATCAACAGCTCGCTGTTGCCGACCCCGAACGGTATGACCGTCGCACCCGTCATTTCCAAGGTGGCGTGATCGGTGATGCCACCTATCCACAGCTGATAGTTTAGGCAATGAACAACGCGATGGCCCGGACCTAGCCCGGAAGCCCGTTGGGCACGTGCCCCCACCTCCGCCGTTTGCTCGGCGTCGGCGGCACTCAACGCCAGATTCATCGGCTGCCCGGTGGTCCCCGACGTCCGATGAATGCGTATCACGTCTCGGTCCGGTGCCGCCAGGTAGTCGCCAAAGGGCGGCGTTTCAGCCTGGCTGCGTCGTAACATCTCCTTGTCGCAGATAGGCAGCGACGGCAGGTCTTCGAGGGCCGACGGCACTTTGTTGGTTGGCCACAAAGCCTTGAAGAACGGTGACTGTTCTAGGACATAACGACGCTGCTCGTTCCAGCGGACGCGCTGCTGTGCTGCAATCTCATCAAGCGGCAGAAAATCCGGGCGGACGGATGAGCTCATCAGCGACTCTTGGTCAGGTCGGCCTTGGCGCCAGCTGCTGAGCGTTGCTCGGTCTCATTCATCGCCTACTTCAAGTTCCCGAAGGCAAACGCCTGAGGCAAGTTGTGCACGATGAGCTCACCTTTCTCATCGGATTTCAACACCTCGGCCATATACTCGTTCCATCGCGGGGTCGCGGAGTCGTGCTCCACCGCGTCCCAGGCCTCCTGCGAGGGAGCCGTACCGTAAACGAACAGGAGGTCTTGGAACCGATAGATCACCATGTCGATACGATTTTGCCTCATCACCGCGGCTAGTTCGGGCCAGAGCTCGTCGTGGCGTTTCTTGTATTCGTCGTAACAGCCCGGCTTGAGTTCCAGGACCATGCCTACGGATACCATGCTTCGTCTCCTTGTTCAGGTTGTTGAGGGCCCGGAAGCTACTCCGCAGGCGTCGTGGGTGGAATCTCGACGCCGACGATCTCGAACACGGTGAGCGGCTCACTCTTGTTCTTCACCGAAAGGGGCGGCAGCGGACGTACGTGAATATCAGATCGATCCCTGATCTGGTCGTATGAGGCCTCGGAAATGATGATCTGATGCGCGTCAGCGGCGCTGCAGAGGCGGGCGGCTACGTTGACATTGTCTCCCAACACCGTGTAATCCATGCGCTCCTCGCTTCCCATCGCACCCAGCACCACCTGCCCCGTGTTGATCCCAATGCCGACTCCGATCGCGGCATCGGGATATTCCTTGTTCAACTCCTGGATGCGCTGTTGTATCTCGTAGGCGCAGCCGGCGGCTCGTGCCACCATACCCTCCGCATGATCACCCTCATCATCGAAGGTGGCCACCAGCTCGTCGCCGACAAACTTATCGATGTCCCCACCCCATCGATTGACAATTTCCGTTTGCGCCCGCAGATAGGTGTTAAGCATCTTGATGACCTGCTCCGGCTCAACACCTTCCGAATAAGCTGTAAAACCGCGGATGTCCGAAAAGAAAAGCGTCCTCACCTTGCGTTCGCCACCGAGCTGCACCCCTTCGTCAGCCCCCTGGACGGCTCCCAGGGTCTCTCCGGACACGAACTTGGTGAGCTCGAAGCGCTCCCGCAGTCCGGTCGCCATCTCGTTTATTTGCGTTGCGAGACTACCCAGCTCGTCTTGTGAGCCCACGTCGACACGGGCGCGCAGGTTGCCACCACCGATCTGATCGGCGGCACCGCCAATGAGACCGATGGGTCGGATTATGAAGCGTTTCATGAAAAACCGCAGGATAATCCACACGAATACCAAGGTGATCAGTCCGACGACTACGGCGATGCGCTGATTGCGCTCTATCTCGTCCTGTATGCCGGCCATGGAACTGGCTACCTCTACCACCGTTCGCACCCTCCACCGATCTTTGTTCGCGGCATAGTCCGGGCTGCCCTCTTCAGGAGGCTGGTGACAAGCCTGGCAGCGCTGATCATTGACAATCGGAATGAGCTGCACGAGAAAGGGCTCGCCCTCGCGATCCTCGGTGAAGATGACCGGTTCGATATCGCTGGATTGATGGCCCACGTTGACAGCCCGGATCACTGTTTGAATGCTGTCCAAAACGCTTTGGGGGACGGGCATTCGGTTTTCGTTGGGCACGTAGACTTCGATCAGCTCGCTCTTGTTCTCGGTGAAAATCCTCGCTTCATCCACGAAGGGAAGTTGCCGCACGGCGTGTACGAACTGGCCGCTATGGCTCCCGCTTTCCACCAGCATCATGCTGCGGAACCCGGTATCGAACGATTCCTGGACAACCGGGAGCTGTTCTTCGACAGATTGGGGCCCGGCTCGTTCCTGCTCTCTGAAAGACAAGGCGAGCACGCCGCGCAGTTGGTGGTCATCCCCATGACATACATAGCAGCGTTCCTCGTTAGGCAACGGCAGAAAGAAGAGTTCCCCATGGCTTGAGGAGCCAGAAGATTGCGGCGGTCCGTGTGGGTCCTCATCGAAACGACTGACGGCACGCTCTAGCGCGATCTCGTCCAGTTCGTCATCCAGGTCCCCAAAGGCAGGGAAGGTTCCCGTGTTGTCGTATACCTGAGCGAAGCGCACCCCCGGGATCGACGCCACATCCATCAGCAGAGAGTCCGCCAACTCTCCCTGGCCCGAAATCATGATCTGCTTGAACGCCGCCGCCAGGACACGACCCACCATCAGGCCGACAGAATGGGGCTCCTCGGTGCGCAGGGATAGCCAGGTGGCACCACGAACCTCGTGATTCGATCCGTGGCAGGATTGGCAGCGCTCTTCGTTGAAGAGCGGACTGACGCGGACCGATCCAAAGGTCTGTGTTTTGCGCGACGCCAGGGCTCCGACCACCTCAGGCCGATCCGTCTTGTTCGACAGAAACTGTCCGCGCTCGCTGAAGATCTCCTCACCGGAGTTGTTGAACAGCCGTACGTGGCCGTCGGTGAACTGGTTTCGCGCGTCGGCAACCAGCTGTTTGACGTATCCCGCCCTGCCGGCAAGCATGACGTTGCGGAAGCCGGCCATCAAGGTCTCGGCGAAAAGTCGCGATTCGCGAATCTTCTGCGACCGCAGATTGGCCGATTCGCGCTCGATGGTTATCACGACGGATAGACCGAGGCCGCATACCAGTGCGATCACGATGATGACGAGGATCTTGTGCTCGAGCTTCAGACTGGACATTGGATTTCGTTGTTAGCTTCCGACTCCCTCACTCGGAAGCTTGACTTCCCCGCGAAAAGGCGCATGGTTTTTTGCCAGTCATCGAATCCGCTGGCAATATCCAAATAAATCACATAGAGGGTTATGATTCAAGGAGTCCACCATACCAGCTTCACGGTCAGCGACCTGGAAGAGGCGGAACGTTTCTTCACCGAGTTGATGGGCTTACAGCGAGTCGGCGGCGGGATCTACGATTTCGACTATATCCGGGGCATCATCGCCTATCCCGATGCCAAGCTAAACATCGCTGTTCTGGCTTTTCCCGAGGACGCCAGCGGGGGTCACCTACTCGAGCTAATCGAATATCTGCAACCCGCCGGCGAACCAGTAGATACGGCCACCAATCGCCCAGGAAATGCGCACCTCTGCTTCGCCGTATCCGACATCGATGCCGAGGTTGATCGTCTACGCGCCGCGGGCGTTGCATTTAAGTCCGAGGCGCCACACGAAGTTGTCTGGGGGATCAACAAGGGCGCCAAGGGAATATATTTCAACGGGCCGGACGGTATCGCGCTGGAACTTCTGCAGCCGGCGACTAGTGCATAGAGGAGTTCAGCCGATCCATGAGCGATGGTCCGACCATAGCGATCGGTCGCGTGTGGCAAGAGACCAACACCTTTTCCGAAGCGTGCACCACGATAGCCGATTTTCGCCGCCACCGATACCTGACCGGCGCTGCGATGCTGGACGGAATGCAGAACGAGGATGATGAGCTGGCCGGCTTTGGAGACGTCCTTGGGAACGAGAAGGTAAACATCGTTCCGCTGCTAGGCTCCAACAGCTGGTGCGGCGGACCTGCTGAAGCGGCGTTCGTCGACGATCTGATCGCAGCACTCACCGAGCAGCTACAGCAGGCGTCCGATCTGGATGGGGTGCTCTTCTCTTTGCACGGTGCGCTGGTCGCCGAAGATACCGCAGATGTGGAAGGGGAAATCGTCACGACGATCCGAAGCCTGATCGGGCCGGACATCCCTCTATTGCTTACCCTGGATCACCACGCAAATGTCACTCGAGAAATGGTGGATGCATGCGATTTGCTTACGGCGTATCGGCACTGCCCCCATATCGACATGCGCGAAACCGGCAAGCGAGGAGCCGCCCTGCTGTTGCGGTTGATCGGTCGAGACGTTCATCCGATCATGGCGTACCAAAAGTTGCCTCTCGTGACTCCCTGCGAACAATTCATGACGGACAGGGGACCGATGTCTACCTGGTTCGTGCTGGCCAAAGAGATGGAGGCGCAAACCAAGGTGATTGACGTTTCCCTCTTTCCGGTGCAGCCCTGGATCGACGTGCCAGAGCTCGGATGGTCCGTCGTGGTGACCACCGATGATGATCCAGAATTGGCGGAAAAACTATGTCGCGATCTGGCGCGGCGCGCCTGGGATCATCGAAGTGAGTTTTACGTCGAGAAGTACGAACCCGCGGATGCAGTGCGTCATGCCGCGGCGGCCCCGAGAGGACCGGTGGTGATCGCCGACGGTGCCGATGCCACCAACGGTGGTTCCCCCGGCGACAGCACTTGTTTGCTGAAAGAGATGTTGGCCCAGAGGATCACTTGTCCAGCCTACCTGACCCTGGTGGACGAGGAGGCGGTGAAACGGGCATTGGAAGTTCCTAAAGGAAGTGAGATCGAACTGGAGCTGGGCGCCAAGCGATCCCGCCGCTACCATCAACCGGTACGACTTCGAGCGCAGGTCGAAGGATTCAGCGATGGCTGCTTCGATGTTGGTGGCCACTGCGCTCAGCGAGCCGACATGGGACGATGTGCGCTTCTCCGTGTCGGGTCTATACATATCGTTGTCAGCGAGTGCCCAGGTCCTGGACACGATCCGGAAGTGTTCAGGCAGATCGGACTGGAGCCGAGCGACGCCCAGATCGTGGTGTTGAAGTGCACAGTCGGCCACATGAAGGTTTTCGCTGACATCATGACTGAGTCGCTGGCATGCGAATGTCCCGGCCCCAGTCCATCGTTTCTGGACCGGTTGGACTACCGCTCCATCCCAAGGCCGATCTATCCGCTCGATCGAGAAACCGTCTGGAAGGCAGCCTAATAAAATGAACGGGGCCAGACGCCTGGACGGTAGAGCCTACATCGTCACCGGTGCCTCCAGCGGCATCGGACAGGCGATCGCCGTGCGCGTTGCGCCGGAAGGAGGCAACGTCGTGCTTGCCGACCTGAACGAGGGCGGCCGGCAGGGTACGGCAAGCTCCATCGAGGAGAAAGGTGGCCATTGTGCCCTTTTACTTGGCGACGTCACCGATGAGGAGCACCCTGCCCGCGCCGTCGCGCTGGCACAGTCAGAGTTCGGGCGCATCGATGGATGTGTGCCCGCTGCCGGAATGATTCGCATACGCAGCATTGCCGAGGTAAGACGGCAGGAGTGGCAACAGATCCTGTCTCTGAACCTGACCGCGAGCTTCTTTCTGGACCGGGAGGTGGCAGAAGTTGCAAAATCGGCGGGGCGGGGGGGCAGCATTGTCAACCTTTCCTCGACCTCGGCCCTCGGCGCCCGACCCAACAACGTCGACTACGGCGTCAGCAAGCTCGGCGTCGACCATATGACGCGCACCCTCGCCCTGGAATACGCCCCCGCCAACATTCGCGTCAACGCCATAAGCCCCGGCGTGGTCGACACGCCGATGTGGAGGGACGTAGACGTGAATCGCGGGGCGCATCTTGGACTGAAACCCGGCGAGCTAACCAAGAAGATGGTTGATACGATCCCCATGCATCGCGTGGCACAACCCGAGGAAATGGCAGCCCTTGTCGCCTTCCTTCTTTCAGACGAGGCTGAGTATATCACCGGCCAGATGATTGAGATCGACGGTGGTTTCAAGCTGGGAAATCCCTGAGAAGGAGCACTCATGAGAAAACCGAAAATCGCCTGTGCCGACTTCACCTTTCCCCTCCTTTCTCACGACGAAGCTCTCGATCTGATCGCCATGCTTGGGATCAAAGGGGTGGACATCGGGATCTTTGCCGGCCGCTCTCACCTGCAACCGAAAGATATTTTTCCCAACATCGGGGCCTCTGCACGCCGGTTGTCCAAGAAGCTCGAGGACCGCGGACTGAAGTTTGCTGACATTTTTCTGATCCCATCACAGGATCCGTTCAAACAAGCACCCAACGGTCCCGATGCCGGTGTGCGTCGTCGATTCCGCGACCTCTTCCAGCGTACGCTGGACTTCGTCGTCCGCTGCGAGGCTCCTCATATGACCTCACTGCCGGGCCAGCACTTTGAGTCCGAGCCCAGGAGTGATTCCTTGAAACGGTCAAGCGAGACGCTTGCTTGGTGCGTGGAGCAAGCCAACGATGCCAAGGTTGTGTTTTCGGTGGAAGCCCATATGTGGTCCGTTGCACCGACCCCCACGCTCGCCGCCAAACTCGTGGAGATGACGCCCGGGTTGACCCTCACCCTCGACTACGGCCATTACACCACACAGGGCATGCCGGACAGCGAGATCGAACCTCTGGTCAAACATGCCGGCCATTTCCACGCACGCGCCGCCTGTAAAGGTTTTTTGCAGACCACGCTGAAGAACAACACCATCGATTACCGCCATGTGGTGAGAGCGATGAAACGCGAGAACTACCCAGGGTACATCGGTCTGGAGTACGTGCGCATGGATAACGAGATCGTGCCTGACGTGGACAATCTTT
Organism: Candidatus Latescibacterota bacterium; assembly: GCA_965217095.1. GTDB lineage: Bacteria > Latescibacterota > UBA2968 > UBA8231 > UBA8231 > CAYNZV01. The sequence continues at coordinate 683,943 of OZ244235.1, read as the reverse complement.
CCGAGACGATCATGCTGCGGGATTTGATCGCCAAGGCGTGGGCAGCGAAGCGATGAGGATCAAGTCCATAACCGCCCACCCGCTGCGCTATCCCGAGCCTCACGATCACGGAGCGCTTCGCCATATCACGCTGGCGCGGGTCGAAAGCGAGGATGGCACCGTCGGCTGTGGGAAATGCATCACCCAGTTCCCCGATTCCTGTCACGCAACGAAGATCGTAATCGAGCTGGTGGTGGGCGAGAACGCGCTGGAGGTTGAAGCATGCTGGCACCGAATGCTCGACCGCATCTGGTGGTACGGTCCCCAGGGGATTGCCGCATTCGCCGTCAGTGCCATCGACATGGCACTCTGGGATCTCAAGGGTACGGTCCTCGGACTTCCGGTTTGCAACCTTATCGGTGGTCGGCTGAACGATAAGTTGATCGCGATGGGGTCGATCAACTGGACATGGACGATCTCGACTGGACCGTGAACGAGTTCAAGTGGATGGCCGAGCAAGGATATCGGATCGTGAAGGGCGGTTGGGGCACGCGCCCGGAGTCGGTCTTCGGTACCGACAAGAAGCGGGATCTGGAACTGACTCGAAGGATCAGGGAAGTGATCGGAGACGAGTGCGACTTGGTGCTCGACGTGCTCGACGTGCTCGGCGCCCGGGTGCGTTGGGATCTACAGACCGCCATCGAACGCCTGGAGAAGCTGGAACCGTACCGGTTATTATGGATCGAGGAGCCGTTGCCGCCCCAGGATTACCAAGCCCACGTGCTGCTTCGCGAGCGCATCCGGACGCGCATCGGCACCGGAGAGCAGGAGTAGAATGTAGATGGCTACCGGCGGTTGCTCGAAGCAGGTGGCGTCGACGTGGTGCAGATGGACCCGGGCCGGTGCCAGGGGATTACCGGTTGTGTGAAGGCGATCAAGCTGGTGGAGGCGGCGAACTTGAAGTTCACGGCCCACACCTGGTCCAGTGCGTTGAATACGGCGGCGAGTGTGCATTTGCTGGCGGCGTCCCCGGCCGGTTGGTGCATGGACTCCAAACCGCACGAATCGCCGATGCAGCATGAGCTGGTTAGCGAACCCTGGCTGCAGGAAAGTGGTTACCTCGAGGTGCGCGACGTACCCGGGTTGGGAGTAGGTTGATGAGGATGTTGTGAGGAAGTATTCGTTCGAGCTGTAGTACCGCGACTACCTGTACGTTGGTGTCCGACGCAGGCGCAAGCGGCCGTCCCGCCGGAACGGCTGGTGACTAAAGCCACGTTAAGCTACGATTCCTTCGATTCCTCTGGTGGCACCACATGCTCCGCGTCGACGAACGCCAGCGGGGTCTCTTGGAAGACCTCCCAGTCGGCCGTCAACTGAGTCCACAATTTCTTTACCTGAGTGGACCATTTATCCTGGTCTTTCCCGCAATTCCGCACGACGTATTTCATCAGGTTGTAGCAGATCGTCGCCTGACCCGCCGCGACAACCTTAGGCTGCTGGCGTTTCGTTTCAAACCAGAGTATCGTTCGCATCTCAGCTGCGGCATTCGCGACTTCTTGCAACGCCTCGCTGGGAGGACTTATACCTGGAAACTCTTTGCGTACGTATTTCGACGTCAGCTGATAGATCAGATTCGAAATGCGCTGTCCCTTATATTTGTCATCGTTGTAGATCAGGCCGTAAACGAGGGCGAGTATGCGATACATGAAGACGCTCGTAGCCATCGACACCAGGGACGTGCCACGCAAGATGAGCAGATCGGCGACCTGATCGATAGTGATCTTCTTCAGGTGATCCCAAAGGCCGCGCATTCCACCCGGCAGGTGTTTGTTTACCGCAGCGACGATCTTTCGGTGCCCCATGAACAGAAAGAGTGCTGTGGCGATCGTGACTATAAGTGGAAGAACCAGCAGCCAGTCGAAGAATTCCAGTTCCTTGTTAAGCCCTTGACCAACCAGTCGGGCCCCGATCGCCAGTGCGGAAATCAAACCACCCCACGTGAGGATCGAAAGGAGCGTTCGCGCCGTACTTAGTTTGATATCGACCGTATCGAAGTCGTTCGGCCACTCGTAGAGTGTGTCCTTTAACTGGTCCGTGTCGGAAATGATAAAAAGATCGAGATCTATGTTCTTGCGTTCCTCGGCCAGCAGCAGGCTCTCCACCCCTTGATTGTCGTACACCCCGCCATCCATCAGAGCGATAGGCGCCTCTCCCCTCGCGCCACTGCATTGGCAATTCCGTCCGGGACCTTCCCATCCGGCCATACGAAATCATCGGGAAATTCGAGCGGTTCAAAACCTCCAGGGAAACAGGAAGACGCCGCCAGGACGTCCGCTAACCGTATCTTTCCCGCTTCTTCTTTGGGAAGATCGACGTAGTAATTGCCGATCAAACCTGAGCTCGTTTTCTGGAATCTGAAGGCCAACCCGCTCCTGAAGTCGGTGGCGTTGAAGGTCGCCTCTTGAATGGGGATTTTCGTTTCCAGGACATCGCCAAGTAGGTAGGTCTCGCCGTTGCCCTTTCGCATGAAGGTATCGGCATAGACCTGGGCGATGGCGATAATCAGGTCCTTTCGTTTTGAGGGCGCCTTCGAGACCCCTTTACCCAAGTTGTCCATAGCCAACTGCACGAGATCGATATTTGCCAGATCTTCGTAGAACGCCTGGTAGTATTTTTGGAATGAGATGTCTTCGGCCTGCGCTAGCACCAATCGTGTTCCCGTGAATGTTCCGCCGGAGACCGTGGAGATAGCGTTCACCTTATCCATCAGCCCGACGCGATTGAGGTAGCCGAGGGTTCCCAGGTGGAACGCTGCCGCCCTGTAACCGCCCCCGGAGAGCGCCAGGCCGATGCTCTCGAATTTTTTGTCTGTTGCCATACTCGTCACCTGCTGGGAGATGCCGACCGGTTGGCGCCTGTTATTGAAACGCGATCCCTAATCTGCAACGAATTATTGACGCTGGCAATCCGTTTTCGTATACCTCTGCCGCTACGAATTGAATATTCCCCTGGTTCCCGGGTTCCCCTTCTCAGGAGAGATTTTCATGGATGAAGGGCAACGAAGCAAGCCCGACAGATCGCCGGCCACACCCGGTTGCAAAGAGCTCTAAGCGAGCACATCAACCTCGACGGTCCGGGGACGGATTCCCTGGCTGCCTGGTTTCTGGGCCCCAAGGCGGAAAACCAGGAATACCTGTTGCAGTTTGTACAGCAAGCCGTCAACGAGCATTGCGAATTCCGCAAAGCGTATTTTCCCGACGACCCACCCTTTGTTACCGAGAAAGTGAAACAATCCGGCGAATTCCAGGATACGATTCGTTTCTTTCAGGAAGAGCTCAGCAAGCTTCTGAACACCCTGAAGGGTTCCGTACCGCTGGCAAGCTATCGAAACCAGTCGCACATGTACTGGGATATTACGATGCCCGGCGCCGTCGGTTATTTCGGCGCCATGCTCTATAACCAGAACAACGTCGCCGCGGAGGCCTCACCCATCACTACCTATTTGGAAATGCAGGTGGGAGACGAGCTGTGCAAGATGCGCTCGTTGGCTCCAAAGGGGTAGGTATTGCCCCGCATCTCTACCTCCAGGCAGGCAACGTCGCTGCGGCGGTAGACCAGGGCCTGTTGGCCGGCACTGAAGAGACGGATGCTGCGAGTCTTGGGGTCGACGTGTCCGTAGCTCGCCGCAACGAAGAATCGTTTGCCGAGCCGCTCATGGAGGATGTCGTTGAGATGGTCGGCGAGCGCGGATACCTCTACTTCCGCGGACTCTCCTTGCCGGAACGTGGTCTGCGCGACCGCGACACTGAGAGCAGCTGCGAGGCCGTGCCCGGTTACGTCGCCGAGCACGAAATCAAAACGGCCGCCGGCCCGCGGTATGAAGTCGTAGAAATCGCCGCCGACTTTGTCGGCCGCCATTGAGAAGGCGCCGACATGTAACGGAAAAGACTCCGGGACTATGCGAGGGAGTAGTCCGCGCTGGAGTTTCTGGGCGACTTCCAGCTGTGGACTGGCGTTAGGCAGGACCTTTTGAGCGTTATCTTCTTGCAACTCTCAGCCGAGATCCGATGATTGGTGATTCGAGGCATTATGCATCCATGACTCGATTATTTGGGATCATCGACGATCAATATACGCAATTTCCATCGGTTTGCTTAACTGAAACAAACGAAGGCACTTAAGCCAAGATAGTGCTCAGGGAAAGCCCGTCTGGACCTGTCTGGCATTACGGTGCTCAGAAATTTTCGCGCTTCGCCGTTTCGCCCAATACGCCAGTCGGATATTCAGTATCGACATCAGGAATGAAAGTGCTCTACCGCGAGTTGGGTCTCTCCACCTGCCCCGGTGTTTGGATTGGCCGCAGCCCCTGATATCGCCATCGCGCTCGACAACGTCATCTTACCTCCGATAATCTTGAGTCCGTTGCCATCCGGTGGCTCCACTACCGCAGTATAGTGGGGACAGAATAAAACTATCTCCGCCTCTCCCAGGATACCGCGTCTTCTTCGAATCAACGAGAACGACAACTTGAGGGAGCCGGTGGACCAACAGCCCGGAGAAAGACCCGAGGGCTGCTTGAATCGCCGATAACCCAGCTCGCAACCCGGGTCCTTAAGAAAAAATACACGACCTCTATGCTTCCGACGACTGCTGGGACGACAATGAGATAGGTCCACATCCATCCTGTGACGACCTCATACCGACGGCGAAGAGTGTACTGTTCCTTGGAGCTCAGCCGCGGCAACAACAAGGTTCCGAGTGCATAGACGAATGCCATCAGGAGCCACAGCACAAACGTAATCGTTGCCACCCCACAGAGCTCCATTCTCGCCCAGTCCCATGGGCATGGCGCCGTCAAAACCGCACCGTTCGTTCACCCATCTTGTTCCCACCGTCTCGACTTCGCGCCAAACCAGAAATAGCAAGGACAACGTGGAGATGTATACGGAAAGATCTAGCCTGAATAATTCATGAATCCGCACCAAGCGAACGAATTCGGTGCGCTGGTCAATGGCTGGACGTTTTGGTAGCGGGTTGATCGAGTGCTGTCGGTCGTCGAGGTGTTGTCTGGGAGATCTGAGCCTCTTTTGGATGTCATTGGGACAGTCGGGTCCCTTGGTGGATCGTGTGCGTGGATGTAGTGGGACATCGCAAAGCATCATGAGGTGTCGAGGTTGAGGACGACGGTGCGCATCAGATCCTTGAGCGGGTATGACGTCGGAAAGTGAAAACGGACCTTGGTGGCTTGCTCCCGCACGCGGGCGCCGATTTTGAGCACCCGGAGTTGGATCGTGTTAAAGTTGGACGTCGTCCATTGGGTGCCGCGCATGCCAATCTGTTGGATCGTGTGCAGCAGCACGTAGGCCGCGCTGTGCAGGAAGAGGCGAAATTGGTTGGCCGAGAAGCGGTGGCAGGAGGTGCGGTCGGACTGCAGGTAGGTCTTGTGATTCTTGATGAAGCCTTCCGACCGCCCACGAGCGCAGTAGATCTCCTCATACAGAAACTCGGGAGTGCGGTTGCGGATATTGGTCACCACGAAGCGCGGGTTGGCTTTGCCTTGTGTGATCTCGGCCTTGTAGATAATCTGGCGCGGTCGGGGCCAGCTCTTGGCCTGATACTCGAAGCGGTCAAAAAGCCGCACCGGTTCATCGCTCTGCTCGGCCAGCGCCGCCACCAGCTCCATCAGCGGTTCGCCGAGTGCCTTGAGCTTGTTGTTGATCGCCTGTCCCAGAATGAAATCAATACCGTATCCGTCGCACAGGTCGTGCACCTCAGGGGTGCTGAAGTGTGAGTCGCCTCGTAAGGTGATCTTCGTCTTCGGCCACACCATGATCAAATGATCCAACACGCGTTTGAGGATGGCTACCGCCTCTCGGCCTCGCATTCTACGACCGGGTCGCAGCAGCGTCGTGATCAATTTGCCCGACTCCCCTTCGTAGAGATGGACCGGAAGGTAGCAATACTCGTCATAGTAGGCATGGAACAACGTGAGTTGCTGGGCGCCGTGTGCCGGATCGTCCGTGTCGTCGATGTCGATGGTGAGCTTCTTGGGCGGCTGGTCGTAAGACTCGATGAATATTTCCAGCAAAGCGAGCCCGATGCGATACAGATCCGAGCGGCTGACACTGTTTTCCAAACGAGACATGGTTGGTTGACTGGCCAAATCGTCTCCCGTCAGAGGCAGACGGTCGCACGCGGTTTTCAGACCCGGATCGCAACGCAGGTCGTCACTGTCATTGGCGTCCTCGTAGCCACAGGCGATCTGGAATACGCGCTGCCGGATGAGGTCAGTATACGTATGGTCGATATAGCTTTGATGTCGACGATCCGACATCGCCGCCACGATTCGGTCGACGATCCCGGTGCGGGCTTCCGCTGGTCGCAGAAGCAGGGCGCCCCCATCACTGGTGGTCATGCCACCGTCAAAATCAGCTTCGATCTTTTTGCCCGAGATGTTTGCAAACGATAGCGCGATCTGCGAAGTTTCCATCTGCGGTGGCCCTCTTGATTGGTTGTTGTTTGTGGGTAACCCTAACGTAGGGCAAAACAACCAGTTGTACAGAGGCTCACCGCATTTTTATGAATAATTCAGGATAGGACGATTCCTCGGAGGACGACAGAAAACGCTGAGCCGATGCCGATTCCCCCGGGTCCGGAGGAATCCAGCAGGCAGGTGTGCCGGTCAGCCGATTCATTCTGATTCGACGCGACCCTGACGGAGCCATACGGAAAATCTTTGCGTTTAGTACCGAACTGCACCGTGCGCTCGCCGATCGCCCGCTTCTTGTGAAGAAGCCAGCTCAGCGAGGAGCCGATGTATCCGCCTCCGGAAGCCGTCGACAGGTAATCTATCTTTTCTAACCACCCGGCTCTCGCGAGTGCCTGCAGCCCGCCAAGTGAGAAAATCGCAGAACGGATACCTCCTCCGGAAAGCGCTAAGCCGGCCAGGCCCTCTCTCCCATGGCCCCGCTCCCCACTCGGTCCGCTGATCTTCTTCCACTCTTGCCCTAGGAGTATCTGGACGTTTTCCGCCTCTACATAAGGGTAAGATGCCGCGCGTTCCTCGCCATTTCCATTTCCGCTCGTTGTTTCACCCATATCATAACCTCAGCGCTGACTCGCAGCTTCGACTTCATTATCCACATCCGTCTGTCCCGGTGCCGGGCAGTCGTTTGACAGGCCAACCGGGACTTAGCAACATACCCATACGATAGCGAATTACAATTGCATGTTGTCCTTTGAATTCCTCGCTCTATTAATTAGTGTCATTTGACTGACTAGCCGGAATCTGGACCTCCGCGATTCAATCCACCCTACGAAGGAGTGAACATTGGTGATACGGGTAACAATATTGGCAGCAGCCGTTTGGTGGCTCCTTCCAGTTGGGGTCGGAGTTTGTGCCAACGTGCAGCCAACCGTCCCACTGGAGGTCGTTGGCTGGAACATAGAGTCCGGGGGCGCTGACCTGGGTTTCGTAACGAAGAGAATCGCGGCGTTTGACGGCGTTGACTTGTGGGGGATAAGCGAGGTGGAGAGTCTACCTGCGGCAGAGGCACTGCGATCAGCGGCCGGTGTTGGAGAAGGCGGACCGTTTGAATTGGTCTTGGGAGAGTCCGGGCGCGATGATCGCCTACTTATACTCTTCGATTCGGATCGATTCGAGCTCATTGACCGGGAGGAACTTCACGATATCAACATTGGCGGAAGTGTGCGGGCACCACTTCTGGCCCGCTTCTACGATCGCGAGTCTGCCACCTCGTTCATTTTCATGGTCAATCACCTGTACCGCTCAAAAGTAAAACGACGCTCCGAGCAGGCCAGAATGTTGAACGACTGGGCGAGCGACCAGGAAGTGCCTGTGATCGCTGTCGGCGATTACAACTTCGATTGGGTGGTGAACGGGGGCGAAAAGCTGCACGATCGCGGCTACGACCTGCTCACCGCTAATGGCGTATTCTCATGGATCAGGCCTCAGAAGCTGATCCGTACCCAGTGCTCGAGGCACGTTGTAGAGGGGATGCCCGGATGCCAATTCGACACGATCCTCGACTTCGTCTTCGCCTCACCCGAAGCGGCGACGTGGCAGCCCACCTCGGAGATTTTCGAACACGAAAATGACTTCCCTGACACTGACGTGACCCCCGACCACCGTCCAGTTTTCGCTCAATTCTTCCCCGAGCGAATCACAAACATTGCCGCCACACAAGGAGACGGACTTGCCCGTGAAAACGAACCAGCCGATGAAAACGAAATGTTGAAACAAGAGTTGCGCCAACGGATAAAGCTGATCGAGGACGAACTGGAGCGTGTAAAGGAGTTATTGAGCAAACTTGACTGAGCTTCCTGATCAATCGAACGCGAACGTCGCTGCTACTCGAGAGAGCGAACTAGCGCGTCTTCTCGAGAAACTGCCCTTCTTCGACGGTTCTGGCAGGAGGCGCATCGTCAGCGGCGGTATTCTGGCTGTCACCTCTTTGATAGTCGCATGGGATGTCGTCAAGGACGCGGTATTTGACGTTACCCTCGACCATCTGATCAGTAGTCCTCTGCTCGTCGCCGCCTTGTTCCTTCTCGTCTACGCAGCGGGAAGCGCCATCGAGTTGCTGGGTGAATTCTTCGTAGTTCGGGCCGCCTCCAACGTTTTTTGGGCTTTCGATCTACCGCTTCGCAAGAGCCGCGTCTCCAGCAATCGGTTCCAAAAATGGCGATCCCGGATCTCGTGGCTGCTCGCCGTCATTCCTGCGATACCCTTTGGATTAATCGTCGGCTTCTTGGGAAGAACATACTATCACATCGAGATGCCGGACCGACTCAACGACGACGCACTGCGCAAACTGCAGCTCCCCGAAACCGTGATTAATGGATTGAAGTCGCCCGTCGGCAACGAAGCCGAACTGGCACTGAAACACGTTTGTGACTTGCTGTCAGGCGAAGACTACAAGTGGGCGCGGAAATTGCTAAGTAAGTCGAGGGATGTGCAATCCACAACAACGGCGCTGATACTGGTTGTCGCTTTTCTCAGTTTTTCAGGGATCACTTCCCCGCCGTCAACGATGCCCGCTGATCTGGCGCAATTGGCAGACAGTACTGGCGTTGCGGCTGAACGTGTTTCGGATGCGTTGTTGAGAAAATTCGGCGATGATGAAGTTGCGGAGAAGTTTGGCAATGAAATAAACACAATGGATGAGATCGCTCCCAATCTAGACACCCTCACCACCTACGAGCCTGAAGCCAGGGTGCGAGTTTTAGAACTCAAGAAAGCTTTTGAAACAGTCCGCGACGCGCTCCAAGTAGGCGACGCCAGAAAGGAAGTTTCGACAGCTTTGAGGTTCGTAGGAAATTTCGATAGAGGGGCAGAATCGTGGCACGATGATCTTCAATGGCAGGCGCGAGTCTCAACGGTACTCACTTGGATCTCGCCGATTGCGCTTCTTCTTCTTTACGTGGGCTTTTTCACCGGCCTTCGCAACGCGATCGTCGCAATTCTGGACGCTGCGAACTATAGTACTCAGCGACGGACGCGGGAAATTTAGAACGTTCGGTAGTGAAGGTGCGTGGACGTCATGAGCGAATCAAGAGATTGGCGAACGAATCAACGTGCGCGCTGTACCCGAGGTGCGCCAACGTTGTAGAATCCATCTCCTCCACGATCCCCGGCCCCAATATATGACTGCCTGTGCCCAGCTTATACCGATCAAATATCGGGCAACTGACATAGGCCCCGATCTCTGCGAAATAGACCTCCCTCGCCGACTTCCGCGCACTGTCAGGCTTGCCTCCCAACTCCAACTCCTGCAGTGCCGGCTTCGAGATGTCGCCCACAGCCCCAAGACGCAGCGTGGCGACCTCCACGGGTTCATCCGGAGCGTTGAATCCGTACGCCCTCCGGTGTTCCCGATGAAACTCTTCGACAAGCCGCGCCAACTCGCAGGCCGCCAACTCGGGATCCTCAACGCCGATCGCTAGCTCGTAGCTCTGCCCCACGTAACGCAGATCCATAAGCCTGTTGAAACGCATGTCGGCCGCGGACACCCCTTCTCGCTCGAGGGCCGCCCGTCCCTGCTGCTGCAAGTGCTTGAACGTCTCAACCAGGTCTCCAGCATCCCTCTCGTCGATTCGGCGAATCATCGTCGCGTTGAATTCGTGCTTCAGATCGGTTGCCAATAAACCCATAGCCGAGAATGTACCAGGACTCCGTGGCACGATTACTGTGGGGATATTCAGCTCCGCTGCCAGGCGATTGGCGTGCAAGGGCCCGGCACCCCCGAAAGCAACTAACGCGAAGTCCCGCGGGTCGAAACCACGCTGGATCGAGATACGGCGCAACGCTCCGGCCATGGCAGCATTGGCGATCTCCACGATTCCGTGAGCCACCTCCACTACATCCATCCCCAACGGTCTGCCGCACCTCTCTTCAATCGCGGCACGAGCAGCATCCACATCCAACGAGATCTCACCCCCGAGGAAATAGTTTGGGTCGATGCGTCCAAGCACCAGATTCGCGTCCGTTATGGTCGGCTCCGTACCGCCCGCACCGTAGCAGACCGGTCCTGGATCGGCCCCGGCACTCTGTGGGCCGACACGGAGCAGGTTTCCGCCGTCAACCCACGCGATCGAACCGCCGCCGGCACCAATCTCCACCAGGTCGATAACCGGCGTCCGAAGCGGATACCCTCCTCCTTTAGCCCCATGACCACTCGCACTGGCATCGGCTCCCACCTCGTACTCCTTCGTGATCTGCGGCACACCGCCTTGGATCAACCCCACCTTCGCAGTCGTACCGCCCATGTCGAACGACAACAGATTCGTCTTGCCGAGCTGGCTGCCGAGATAGCTGGCAGCAATTACCCCTGCCGCGGGACCGGACTCCACCATGTAGACAGGTTTCTCGGCACCGGCAGCAAAGGTGTATACGCCACCACTGCTCTGCATGAGCAGGAGAGAAGCGGATACTCCTTGCTCTCGCAGGCGAGATTCGATTCGTTCCAGGTAACGTCCGACAACGGGCCGGATCCCGGCGTTGATGACGGTCGTGCTGGCCCGAAAGTATTCGCGGAAGTCGGGCGCGACTTCGCAGGAGAGTGAAACGGCGTTTTCGGGGAAGACTTCGCGGAGAATCTCGCCGACCCGTTCTTCGTGAGCCGGATTGACGTAGGAATGGAGGAGGCAGACGGCGACGGATTCGACGCCGCTGTCCTTGAGCTCCCGGGCGACGCGGCGGACTGCGGCTTCATCGAGGGGCGTCACGACATTGCCCTTGGCATCAAGCCTCTCGGGTACTCCGAAGCACCGGTAGCGAGGTACGAGTGGTTGAGGTTTCTTGAAGTGAATGTTGTAAAGCGATGACCTGATCTGACGCTGGATCTCCAGCATGTCGCGGAACCCTTCGGTGGTCACGAATCCGGTGGGGGCGAGCTTGCCTTCGATGATTGAGTTGGTGGCGACGGTTGTGGCATGCACCACGTAGCTCAGCTGTTCGGGCGCCACGCCGGTTTCTTTGAGGATACGGGTCGCGGCGTTCAGAAAACCGCGGGAAGGATCGTCCGGTGTGGACGGCACCTTGGAGGTGCGGACCTCCCCCGTCGATTCGTCGATCAAAATAGCGTCGGTAAAGGTTCCCCCGATATCGACGCCCAGCCGGTGGGTTCTCTTGTTAGCTGCAGTGCTCACAGCCTTAACCTCTCCTTTTACGACAGGGATGCTGCTTGGCGCAGTTTCGCCGTCGCGTCGGAGTCGACCGTCCAGGATTCCGTGTTTACGACAACCCGGTAGATCTCGCGCGCACGGTCGCTGCTGACCTTGCCCTCGCGCACATCCTTAAGCACCAGCTCCGGATCCCGCTCGGCCGGGGCTCCGAATCCACCGCCGCCGCAGGTGCGGTAGCTGATAATCTCCCCTGGTTGCAGCTGAACGGTCACTTTCGAGCCCAACTCTTCGACCCTGCCCCCTCGTTCTATGATATAGGTCGCCTTCCGCCCCTCGTTCCCTTCGAATAACCCTGCCGGTCCCCAGCGATCTCTGTCGGCGAGAATGGTGAAGCTGGTCTCGCCACCCAGAAACTCGTAATCTCGCCGCAAGCCCAGTCCACCACGGTATTTTCCTGCCCCTTCGCTGTCCTCCACCAGCTCATAACGAACTATCCGCACGGGATAGCTCATCTCGGTCTCTTCGATCGGCGCGTTCTCGGTATTCTGGCCATGGGTTTGAACGGCATCCGGCCCGTCGCTGCTGACGCGTCCCCTACCCCCCACCCATGGTCTCCAGAAAGCAGTAATACTCGCCGTTGGCGGGATCGATCCCTCCGAAGCCGGAGTGACAGATCATGCCTTTGGTACCTGCGGGAACCCTCTCGGGAATCGCCTGCGAGAGCGCGTTGAACATGATTTCCACGAGGCGGGTATGGGTCTCCCACCCACCGACGACGGGTGCCGGCGGGGTGCAGTGTGCCACGGTTCCCTCCGGGGCGATGAGGCGGACGGAGCGGTAGAACCCGGCGTTGATCGGCACGTCTGTGTCGATGGCAACACGGAGCACGTAAGCCACCGCGGCATAAGTCATGGAGTAGGTGGAGTTGACCGGGGCGCGGCGCTGTTGATCGCACCCGGTGAAATCGACCAGCATGCCGTCGTCATCGATGGTGATATTTACCGCCAGCTGCACCGGTTTGTCGGTAAACCCGTCGTTGTCGACCACCCCCTCGGCAGTGTATTCCCCCTTGGGCAGTTTGCCCACCTCTTGCCGCGTCATGCGATCAGAGTAGTCGATCAGCCGGTCGACGTACTCGTTGACGGTGTCACGGCCGTACCGCTCGAGCAGATCGGCAAGGCGGTTCGCTCCCGTGTTGTTGGCGGCGATCTGCGCCCGAAAGTCACCCGCCGTCTCCCGTTTGGAGCGGATCTGACTGAGGATGAGCCGAAAGATGTCCTCGTTGATCTCCCCCCCTATCGCGAGTTTCACCGGCGGGATGATGATTCCTTCCTGGAAGACCTCGCGGAAGGCACCGACGCTGGCTGGGGCGCCCCCACCCACATCCACGTGGTGCGCCAGATTCGAAACATAACCGAAGATCTCCCCTTCGAAGTAGACGGGAGAGATAACGAAGATGTCGTTGAGGTGAACCCCGCCCAGATACGGGTCGTTCATCACGATGGTGTCCCCGGGACCGAGATTCTCTGCGCCGTACTCCTCTACCGACATCGGGACCATGCGAACCATGGAACCGAAGTGGTTTGCCTGAGCAAAACACTGGGCGAGGACACGGATATCGCGATCGAAGATGGCACAGGAGTAGTCGCAGCGGGTTTTGATGTTGGTGGAGTAGGCGCTGCGGCGCAACGCTGCAGACATCTCCTCGGTGGTCTCCGCCAAGGCGTTGCGAATTACCTCAAATTTTATCGGATCGTAAATCATGCGTTGCGCTCGGAGTAGAGATATAACATTATAATAATAAACGACTTACGATTCATAACTCGCGTGCACGCTGATCTCGGATGCCGAATGTTGATTGATGGCAAAGCAGTGCCACATAGGTTTTATTAATCGGAAGGGACACCGCACTAGTGTGGGGTACCTATATAAAGGTATGGTGGGGGGTATCCATTTAACCGGAGTGCGTCGCGACCCCCATCAGTGTTCGGCCGCCGACCGCCACGGCCGGTTTGCCCCTGGGCGTTCCAGGCTCGTGGGATGCCCTCGCCGTTTGGGCGGCTCGGGGGGCAGCTTCCTCGGCCGTCGGCTGGCAATGAGATCCTGGAAACGCATCGGCTCGTGGGCCACGGCCAGCTCGAGCACGCGATAAAACACCATGCCGCGGCTGCGGGAGCGGCGGCGATTGAAGCGGAACACGAACTCGTTGAGGTAGTGGCTCATGTGGGTACTGTCGGCGGCCCCTTGATGCGTTCCCAGCAGCCACCGCTTGGCCAGTGAGACAACGCGGTGCACGGCGGGCAACAGCTTGTTGGGATCATCGCCCCGAGCGCGGGCCGCGCCCTGGCTGCGCCGATCGTGCTCGTAGCCGAGCTGAGCCAGTCCCTGATAAGCGGGCCACCCGTCGGTGATGATCGTCGAGCCCGGCTCGACGTGATCCATCACGAACGCGTGCAAGGTCTCGGCAGAGGCATCGGCCAGTGGCGACATGCGGCACCGCCCCAATCCTCTCGGCTCATGAACCTCAACTGCGATACCGGTCAGCACCTTCTTGCCCCTAGCGCGGCCACCGGCCAGCCCAGGCTCGGCGCCGCCGATGTAGGTCTCGTCCACCTGTACCGTCCCGCTCAGCAGATCCCGACCGGGACGTACCAACACCGACCGCAGGCGGTGCAGCATGGCCCAGGCAGTCTGGTAGGAGCTGATCTCCAGTACTCGCTTCAAGCTCAACGCCGAGATCCCGTCTTTACCGGTGGCGAACAGCCAGCAGGCGGTGTACCATATCGTCAAGGGTGTCCGCGTCCGATCGAAGATCGTACCGGCCGTCACCGAACTGCGTGTCGAACACGCCGGACACATGAAGCGGCCATCGCCCAAGCGCCAACCGCCTTCGTGGCCGCAACTCGGACAGACGAAGCCGTCGGGCCACCGCAGCCATTCGAGGTAGTCCAGGCAGTCCGCGTCGGTTCGAAACCAGGCTTGAAACTCGCCAACCGAGCCCGGGTAGTGCTTGCCAGCGCGAGGATACGCCATGCACTGAACATATGGTAACTCCGGTTAAATGGATACCCCCAATACCGCTGTTATCTCCGCCTCGACCGCAAGGGCGAGGAACGTCGCCAGAAGCGCCGCCGGTGCGAATGAGAGACCGAAACGAGCACCTGTCGCGGCATAATCAGCGAACCGAGATCCCGGCGCAGCCTGCGCGATCAGGATACCCAACGACTCCCCGCTGAACCAGATAGCTGTCGCACAGAGTAGGAACAGGAGGGGAGGCGGACTGCCCTTTCTTTTGATAGCTGAGCCGAAAATTCCCCATAGGAGTGCCGCTCCGAGAGCGGCGCCGAGGAACCGCGCCACCTCGAACGACGATATCTCCGTCATCTGTGGTTACCGGTGTGACAGTTCACGGGGCAGGTAGTCCATCTTCAGTGACTGCTTGAGCCGTACCTCCAGGGCAAGCAGATCTGGCCGACCCATCGGCACATCCTTTTCGGTGTGTCCGTCAGGATAGACGGTAACGGTTGTCGCAACCCCAGAAATGCTTTCTTCACCTTCGCGCGCGACACCTGAAGCCCGTCGCGGGAGATTGCCATCCGGGACTGCGTCACCCGGCCCTCACCGATGGCCGAGAACAGAAGACCCAGGAGGCCGGATGTGGGTTGTCCCGAGAGCCCTTCGATCTGATCGTAGACCACGATATTCCCGAAGTCGAGCAGCCGATAAGTGATCACCCGCCCGTTCGTTACCCTGAGATGGGGTGTCGACAGTGTATCCTGGTAGGAATATCGGCCCGCACCACCGGTCGTCCGCGACCACCATATCACCACGCCTATCGCAATCTCGGGATGGGGGCCATTTTTCACGCTCCGGATGATGCGATCGGACCGATATTCGATCTCTATATCCTGTCTGTGCCGATGGGCCAGCACGGCATACAAAGGCGCCGTCTCCGCCGTGCGGCCAGTCACCTCCAGGAAGGCGTGAAACCAGTCCTCATGCCCGACAAACAACGGCGATCCTTCAGGGTCGCGGTCCTTCGCCGTCCGGGCGAGGTGGAGCAGGACTTCGGCCTGGAATCGCGCCCCATTCGTTGTTGCGGTAGGATCGTAGGCTCCGTGCCGCCCCATGGTCTTCACCAACTCCTGCCGGCCCACCACCTGCAAGTGACCTCTCTGCGGGGACGTTCCAAGCAAGGTGTCTACCTGCACGGAGAGGAGGCATGCGGCAGCAATACCGCAGGCGTGCCGGAAAGTCGCGTTCGTCCTGTGTAGTCTTCGCTCGTGGGTCATTTCGACGAGCCTCGCCAGGGTGGTTTGTAGTAGTATGCATCGCGAAACCATCCGACGCCAAAGCTGTATTGGAGTGTGGTAGTTGCCCCCTGTTTGATGGTGACGGGGAATATCTCGGGTTGCTTGGCCAACTCGCCGTCCCAATTCTTCTCTTTGACAAATCCGTGAATCACTTCGACATCGTGTTTTCCTGCTCGGAGTTCCTGGGAAAAGAGGGTGATCCATTCGTCCGTCCTTTGCACCACCGGACTAAGCCCCCTCCCCTTGCCGTTGACGAATAGTCTACAAATTTGGTGGTACACAGGTCTCTCGGTCATCTCTGCCCTCGCGATCATGAATCTTATCCTCAAAAACCCGGTTCCACCGCTAAACTCTGCCTCCTTTTCGCCTACACGGTCGATGAGCTGAACCCCAAGTTGATCGACCATCGAAATGACATCGCTCTCGGGTCCCCTGACGTTCTGCGCGACTAGCAGCTCGCCAGTTTCCGCATCTATAAGCCGAGCGTCGATCCGAAAAGCGTCTCCAAACTGTGAGAAACTACCCAAAACGACAGCATCAGCGCCCAGCCACTTGCCGACCTCAACGGCTGTCTTTGCATCTATTGGACCGCTCAGCTCGAGACGGACATTCTCCATCGCCCTGTCGATCTGGACCCGCTCTATGATCGTCAGTTTTTTCGCCTGGCCAAGACTGGTTATCAACATGTCCGACAGGCCGCGGACAAAGCGGTCGTATGTCTGGGAGGTGTGGTTTTCGAAGTAGAGAACCGCAATCTTTCGCCCTGTCTTGCGGAACCTGCTCAGCTTTCTCAACAATCCTCCGCCGAACTCATTCACTCCGGCGACCATCTCCCCCTTTGTCCCAGTGATCCTTTGCTCTACCAACAATTCCCTCTTTCCAACATCAATCAACCTGGCATCGATCCGATATGATTCCCTGAACCGTCCGAAAATTACCACATCAGCGCCGAGCCAACTTCCCAACGTCGATGCTTCTTCGAGAGACAGTTGCGTACCTGTCTCCAGTCCAAAGTGCGCCAGCCCCTGCTCAATCTGCGCGCGCTCTGTTAGGGTCCAAGTCTGCGACTGTCTCAAACTCGTCATGAGCATATCTGATATACCACGAACGAAGAAGCTATACTCTCCTGAACTCAGGTTCTCAAAGTAGAGGACCGCGATCGTGCTTCTTTTCTTGTCTAACGCTCCCAGGTTCTGCGACAACTCCCTGCCTAAAACATCCACTATGTTGAAGACCTCGCCTCGCTCTCCGCTGCGGGTTATCTTCGCCAGCCGTGTTCGGGTCTGTGTATCTATCAACTCGGCGTCGATCTCATATTGTTCCTTGAAGTGGCCCGCAAACACTGCGTCAACCCCTAGCGATTCTCCGAGCGTCATGGCGGCCTCGATCGCGGTTGGTTCCGTGGGATCGAAACCCAAAATCTCCGCCGCCTCCTCTGTGCGCGAGGGATCTGTTACCGTCAATATTCTCTCCTGCATCAAGCTGGTCGTGATTACTTCTGACAGGTCGCGAACAAACGAGTCATGGCTGTCAGAAGCCAGATTTTCCAGATAGACAGCAACCTCGCCCCCCACAGCTTCGCTTGGGGCGAAGAAAGAGGACAACACAGTGAGTAGAAATATTGGAACGACGGCTATCTTGCAGCTTTTCATGCTTCTTCTCTCTTCTGACGATGGGCATGAGCTGTAAAAAGCGACGTCTTGCGCAACTGAGTGTGTATCATCACCATGACTCCAATTCCCGAGTTGACATTCGCCTAAAACCCTAGGATCCGTTCTCGTACCAGATGAGTCGGCCACCCTAGACGCATTTGGGCTTGCAAGGTCGACTCTGAGAGTCCATCGTAGTTACTCTGATACCTAACTCCTATGTCGAAGGCTGCATATCGGTGGACGAAAAACCTGATCCCTCCGATTGCTACTAAGATTTCCTCGATCTGTTGTTGGTTTTTGAAATGTGTCATCCACCCGACTTCCGCCATTACCCTTGTCTGCGGCACACTCGACCGGCCCCTCCATATTTCGAGACCACCGAAGGGACGCAGGAACGCCTCGTCCATCTCCATTGCAGCGGACGTCATGCGAGCAGCCACGTAGGTCAGGCCTACATGGGCCTTCAGCTTAGTTCCCATCCAACCTCCACTTGCTGCTGCCCCTTCTTCGGGTGTTAGGAAATTCGCCACCGATGCGACCCCATAGAATTCCCCTACCTTTTCCTTGAAAGTCACGGGGCCAACGTCTTCTGCCTGCGTCGCCGATCGGCGGAAGCCGACCGCCATTCCCTTCCAATATTTCCACACTGGGAAGGCAAACTTCAGGCCACCGCCGGGAACGCTGCGCGGATGGTTGGGGTTCTTCAAGCTGCTCACGATTGGTACGGTGTTTAATTCCACCTCAGCAATGTCTCCCATACCCAATAAAGCTGCTCCCCGAGACAGTTTTTTCCCTTTCCCCATGAAAACGAAAACTCCTGAGAGATCGAGATCGAGGGATCTGGTCACGCTGGCGGTCGGAACGATAGACAAACTTGAAAGCTCAATAGGTGGCGGGGGACCCACCATTTCTCTTCCGGCGTCTTGCGCCAAAGCGCCTGTCAGGCAGATGAGCAGAAGTACTATCGGTGAGTAGATTGTTTTATACATGGCTCAATTCCTTTCCTCTGATTGTTTGAAGAGAAGCCCGCGCATCCGGGCAGAAATCACCAACAACCCCGGCAGGTTTTGCGTGCACCCCTTGTCGAGTCTCGCGTGTTGTCCTGCTGATCCAGGACCATCCAAATTCGCAACCTCCTCTCGTTCGGGCTAAAGGAAACATCCGCAGACTACTTGCTTAGCTCGTCTAACATGTTCGGCAAGACGATTTTCCTAAGTGACTTACCAGCCTTATGAAAGGCCTTGATCCCCGCATGTTCGTCTTATGCCGCTCCCTTTGACATTGGTTAGCGATGTGTAAAGCAACTCGTTGCCGGGATCTCGATTCCTGACAGAAACCGTCATGTCCAGAAAGGAAAAGTAGATATCTTGAAATCTGTTCCCTTGTCTTGTTCGGGCGCAGATTTCTACTACTAGATCAGCGTGTCCTGGACCGTCAACGAGAGCCAAGCCCGCTTCGGCCAGATATTCTCTGACGGTCGGTTGCATATAACGAGTCTCAAGCGAGTCGCCCAAGTTGGATTCGTCGCTGATGACATAGACCATTTGCTGTGAAACATCGAGCTGAAACGCTGCAGACGGGACAGTAAATCTGAGTAATTGTTGACGGAGTGCTGGATCGCGGACGCCTTGGGCAGAGAAGGAAGTCAAGTCAATCTTCGCCTGGACGACCTGGACGGGGGCCGGGTCGTGCACTTTACGGAGGGCGGATATCGCTCTCCCCGTATCATCCGTCCACACTCTCGCAACGAGATCCCCACGGCCTCTCTCGAACGCGAACCTGATGGGCACACCGTCCACTGATTGTCTTCTACCTTGCTTGTCATTGACGAAGGCCCTGACGGTGAGAGGGACATCAATGGTGGTTCCTTGTTTGAGGGGTGACGTGACTGGTGAGGCTTCCAGCTCTACGGAATACAGAATCGACTGGATTCTAAGCGGTATCTCTGTATCCAGTGTGATTGCTTTGCCCCGATGAGTTACTCGTAGCGGATCACCGAGAGAGTCGTGAATCGGCTGCAGTGCTTGCAGATAGAGCGAAAGCGCCTCCGCGGTCGCGCCTGCCCGTTCCTCAGCTTGCCAGAAAAGGTTGAAGGCTAAACGACGCGCCCTCTCTATTTTCTCTTGTCGAAGGCGCTCGAACCTGGCTACCGAAAGTCGGGCGTACACCCAGCAGTTTTCGGTGTCCTCCCAGGTATCCACAATTTGAACCCCTTCAAGGGTGGCGGAGACGATGGTTTTGATCTCAGCTCGGTATTCCTGCCCTAGTTCTCCGGTTTTCTCTGTTTCTTTCATATGCATTTCGCCGAAAACGCTTGTCTCTATCTGCGCAGCGATGTTCTCCAAGGCACGCTTGAGCGCCTTGTCCTTTGACTCAGGCAGGTTCCCCTCTCTCTGCGCCACGCCTATGCCGACGAAGAAGCCCTCGTGTTTTGGCCTCTTCAACACCCAGAGCGGGCTCACATGCTCGCGCTCACTCTGAGCAAGTGCGGTAGGTGGAAGGACCGAATAGAGGAGTAACCCAGCCAACCTCAGAAACGGCACCAACAGGTTTCCTGACTGGTAGCAGAAAGCGAGCAAGGAACTCTTCTCTCTCATTTCTTCTACCCCTCCTACTTCCCCTCTTCTGCTTCAAGTGAGTCGAGCTCTCGATTCAAAGCGTCGAAAGCCTCGGTTGCACGGAAGCGGATGTAGAGATTCTGGTTGGCCTTGATCTTGTCTATCAATAGTCGATTTGCCCCCCCGATCGGTAGATTCATCAGCACGTAAGCCCGAAAGATTCCTTTTTCGGAGACAAGCTTCTGCCGGTCTACCGTCGCACCGACAAGGGTCTCGTTTGTGACCGCTTTGGTAGCGGAACTAAACTGGGACAGGAATTGAGAATCCTCGTCCTGACCGGTTTCCTCTTGGAATTGCTTGGTTAGACTTGCCATTCGAGTTCCCAGCTGCTGGGCTAGCTCCGCCTGCGCCGCGGTTCTCGCCTTCTGCAGCGCCAGCTGCATGTCGCGCGAAGTCGCCGTAGCAGTAGCAAAGAGATGCTCCGAATCTGGCGGCGGCTTTAGAAACCAATCCGGACTGGCTTGTATGATTTCGCTAGTCGGACGAGGTGCCAGATTGGTGGTCCTCGCCCCCCCACAGCTGCAAAAAGTCAGCGTGCATACAAGCACGAGTGAACACACCACTGCAGAGAATAGACTCATGGCTTCTTCTCCTTTATTTGAGATCGCCTGAAAACCGTCTCCGATTGGTTTAGAGCTTTTGTAACCTGCAAGGTCTTTCATCGCGCATTTCCTTTGTTGTTTCGGACCGAACTGCAAACTGTGTGCCATGGGAGATTTCAAGATTCTGGCGACTGAAAAGCCCCTGTTAGGACAGGGCAGACCGGGTTCCCAGGCGCGATGGGCATTGGAAGAAGCGCAAGGATTTTCGTGCACCTGCAACGATATTGGGGCAGCTAGGTGTGCCGAAAGATGGAGAGAGCAGCGCTACGCAATCCTCTGCGACAAACTACTCGAGGAACCGATACACCTGGCCATACCGTAGATCGAAAGCGGGTAGCTGAAGCGGAGCTCAGAGAGAATACGGCTGGCACCGAGACTGGTCGTCAGACCTGGGGTGTCTATCTTCACGCCCTCGGCGACATACGGCTCGAGGCGTTCAGCTAGGAGTCTGAGTAGACCAGAAGAGGGCGTGGAAAGTGTGGTGGGAGGTGGTTTGAGATTTGCTCGGGTAACGCTGTCTCGCAAGATCGATGATTCTCGCGCGACCGTTTTGACTGTCGTAAACTAGGGTCTATATCATGTTGAAGACACGCGTTCGCCGACATTGAACAGGGAGAGGCCGTGACAAGTCGGTTTTCGAATATCCATTTCATCGTGAATCCCAGAGCAGGGACCCGGGGAATAGATGTGGATACCGTAATCCGTGAGACGCTGGGCGGGTCGGGCGTAGCTTTCGAAGTGAAACGCACGACACATCGGAGACACGCTCTGGAACTTGCGCGCGCCGCTGCAGACGAAGGTATCGCACTCGTCGTGGCTGCGGGGGGTGACGGGACGGTGAACGAGGTTGCGAGCGGACTCGTGGGATCACAGACAGCCCTGGGTATCCTGCCGGTGGGATCGGGCAATGGATTTGCCCGCGGTCTGGGAGTACCGATGGATCCTGTCCGCGCCTGCAGAGGTCTGCTCGATGCCGATGTCCGCTCGATCGACGCCGGTCGGATTGCGGGGCAGTACTTCTTCTCCACAGCCGGTCTTGGTCTCGACGCAGAGGTGAGCTGGCTCTACGACACCAAGCCCGATAGGCGCCGTGGCTTTCTTCCCTACGTGGCGCTGACGGCTCGAGCACTGCTGACTTTTGTGCCGGATGAGGTTACCGTTACTCTGGATGATGCCACGACGATCCGGACCTTCCCGACGGTCTTGACGGTGGCGAATACTGCTCAATATGGGAGCGGAGCAGTCATCGCTCCGGGGGCACTCCCCGATGATGGCCTGCTCGATCTGTGTGTCGTAGAAGACTTCAGCCTACTGAGGGCTATGCGGCATTCCCATCGCTTGTTCACTGGGACAATCGATCGGATGCCGGGCGTGCGGTTGTTTCGCTTCCGCCGTCTGCAGATCACCCGCACCGCCCCGGGGCGACTTCAGGCGGATGGAGAGGCACTAGAGGGGGCGGCGGTGCTCGATGTAGAGGTCATCCCGCAAGCGATCCAAGTGGCCCAATGAACTTCACCGCACCCCGGACCATCATGGTGTGTGATCGGGCGCATCCGGCGATCGAAGAACTCTCAGGCAACTTGCGAGACCGTCTCGGCTACAATAGTTCCCAGGACAAACCGTGTGCTGCCGGTGTCCTATGCGCGCATATCCACGCCGCTCCCTCATTCAAACCAGTTGATCCTGGTGAAACTGTTAATCTGAAGGCAGGCTAGCTATGAACTATCGACCGTTTGGCAACACAGGCTTGGAGGTTTCGGAAATTGGGCTGGGTGCCTATCCGATGTCGGGCATGCAGAAGCGGGAAGACGGCTCCATGTTCGGGTGGAGCGGAACCTCAGACGTCGAATCGATTTCGATGATTCATCGTGCTGAGGAGCTGGGTGTCAACCTGATCGATTCTGCTGAACGTTACGGGAGAGGCCATAGTGAAATCCTGACCGGAACGGCACTCCGAAACCGGCGCGACAAATGGATCGTAGCGACGAAGGTGGCGCCGAATCAAGGTTTGGAAAAAGATGTGCCGGACGAAGCCGCGGCAAAGAAGCGGATCCGTGAGGCTTGCGAAGGGAGCCTGAAACGGTTGGGCATGGAGACGATTGATCTGTATCAGCTCCATTCAATTCCGCACGAATGGGCAATGCCGGTGGTGAGGGCCGAGCTTGCCAAGCTGAAGGAGGAGGGCAAGGTAGGTTTCTACGGGGTTTCGAAGAACAACCAGGAAGCGATTGAGAAGTTGCGTACGTTCGGACCGATCGAGGTTCTACAGATTGGTTACAATTTGCTCGAACGGAGCGCGGACGCCCTACTGCACTGGGCGAAGCAGGAGAATATCGGCACGCTGATCCGTGTCCCATTGGCAAAAGGCATGCTCACAGGTAAATACTTCGGGGAAAATGCGGAGAAGTTGCCCGCAGGCGACTTGCGCCAGGAGCGGTTTCTACAACCGGAGGCACAGGAGGGTTTTAAGAAATTGCCGCAGCTCGCGTTTCTGGAGAATGAACAACGGTCAATGGTACAAGCGGCGTTGCGCTTCGTGCTCGACCATCCAGGCGTGTCCTGCGCGATCGCCGGAGCGAAGAATCCTGATCAGGTCGATCACAATGTGAAAGCGTCTGAGATTCCTCCGTTAACCGATGAAGAACTAGATATCGCACTGCCGATTGCGGATTCGATCGGGTCACCTGGATGGACATGATAAACGGAACCGGGGGTGCAGCCTGGCGCCAGGATGTCAGGAGCTGAAGTGCCGTCGGATCTGGGATTGAGTTGCAGTCCCCGTGGTACCCAACTGACGCACGGTGATCGCCGCTGCAACTGCAGCGATGGTTGCCGCCTCTTCGAGGTTTGCGCCCCCTGCCATAGCTGCGACCAGCGCAGCGGAAGTCGCGTCGCCGGCGCCCACGGCATCGATGGGCCCCTCCACATTGCGGGAGGGAATGTGCTCGAGGCGGTCGTCCTCAGCTATCAGGATACCGTGCTTCCCGAGTGTCAGAAACACCGGTCGTCCGGTAAGGCGGCTGAGTCTGCCAGCGTGGGAGCGCGAAGCCTTCAACGAGACTCTCTTGCCGCTCACGCCCAGCGCTTGCGCCGCTTCGAACTCGTTAGGTTTGGTCATCACGTGTTTGAATAGCTGTATTCGCTGTCTGGAATCTGCCATAGTTACCAGCTCTGGACGGCCGTGCGCGAAAGCAAGAAGCTCCTTGCGCACACGGCTCGTCACGATGCCGCAGTTCGCCTCCTGGACCTGATCGAGCAAAAGCATGCCGTGCCACGAGGCAGAGCGTCGTCTGACAAAGGTGATGATACGTTGCTGCAAGGAGACCGGTGTGGGCCGACGGTTCTTGAGATCGATGCGCTCCAATTCCTGTGAGACCGCTTTCTGCTTGTGGGTCGGATCCACGTAACAGGGTTTGCCGTAGGTGGGAGTGAAGCGGTCGGGACAGACAAAAAACCCGGACAGATCCAGACCAATCGTCGCCAGCGCGCGGCGCAACTCGTACCCCTCGCCATCGTCACCACAGAAACCAACGGCCTCGACCGTGCCCACACCCAGGGCTCTGAGGTTGGCTGCCACACTGCCGGCGGCGCCAGCCTGACGCCGGGTCCGTATCACCTGGTAGCACTTCTTTCCAGTTTCCAGAGAGCGCTCATCTAGGTCCGGATTGCAGTCGAAATACGAGTCTAGAAAATAATCCCCGACGACGCCGACCCGGAGACTGGCAAACCTGCCCAAGATCTGTCCCAATCGTTTCCGGCCAAGGATATTCATTGGCAACCTTCCCTGTAGAGGTAGGCGAGAAGCTCCTCCGCTTCGCGCCAATCCGGCACGAGTATCTGGGCGCCTACCTCCAGCAAGGGTGCCGAGGCGCAGATCGGGCGTTCGATCCAGCATAGATACAGCGCGGTCTTCGTGTGGAATTATAGTGGATGGGCGTCCGCGAAGTGTAACCGAGGCGCGCGACCGTTGTCAAGAACTCCGCCATGCGGATGACCGCCTTTCCCGCAGCGGATGAAAAGACTTTTTTGAGTGTGGCGAAACGTGCGGAGGTGTGCCCTTGAGAATGAGTTACGCGACGTTGCGATGGAAAAATCCGGATCTCGAGCCGGCTCTCGAGGCGCTCAGGGAAGCCGGCTGGGACGGATGGGAAGGTCGGCTTCCGCTGGATTGGTTGGGACCGCCAAAAAGATTGCGACGTATCTGCGACAACGCGGGCATGCCGATGGTCGTATATGCAGCGTCCGGTTCCCCGGACGATCCGAGCTGGGAGAACGTGGAGCAGAACAGACGACGGATGGACTTCGCCGCCGAAATGGAAGTGGACTGCTTCATGGTTATGAACGGGCCCAAGCCGGACGGCATACCGGTTGCGGATGATGACGTTACACGGGCGGCTGAGCGAACCGAAGCGTGGGCGGAGTACGCCTCTCAGTACGAGCTGGTTTTGACCCACCACAACCACACGAATCTCCTGGTGGATTCCGTCGAACACTGGAAGCTCTTTGCCAGCCTGTTGCGCGAGACCAAGCTGTGTATCGACTTCTCTCACGCGCAGCTCTGGGGCTACGATCCGCTGGAGTCGATCCACGACTTCCGCGATCAATTGCACTACGTGCACCTGCAAGATTACTCGCGATGCCCTCGCGATCAACGCGGGGTGTACCATCCCACCTGGGTTGATTTGGGCGCGGCGGAAAGCCAGGATTTCCGCAAGATACTTGAAGCCTTGGGCTCAATCGGTTTTTCCGGCTGGGTGACCAGCTGTCCCGCCGATGAGTGCCCGAACGATCCAGCGGAGGAGGCGCGAGGAAGCCGAAGCGCGCGTAGCTATCTCCATAGTCTGGGTTTTTAGCGACCGACGGACCCGTTCTCAAAGAACTCAAGGCCCGCAAACCGGTGCGCTCACAGTTCCGCCACGGTCGCGCATCCGAGCTGCGTCATGTTGTTCTTCAGGTCCTGAATCAGGATCTCCGCCACATGGTCGCCGCCGCGCCGTCCGAGCGCGGCAACGCCGAACATGAAGGCGCGACCGAGCAACACGAAGTTGGCGCCAAGGGTGAGTGCGCGGGCAATGTCGAGCCCGCTCTCCACACCGCTGTCGAAGAGAATCTTCATTCGATGTCCAACCGCGCGCGCGATGTCGGGGAGTACCGAAATCGCAGCCGGAGCGCCATCGAACTGGCGTCCCCCATGGTTGGAGACCAAAACGCCGTCGAACCCCAGTTCCGCAGCGCGCTCCGCCTGGGCGATATCGAGCAGGCCTTTGATCACGAGGGCCCCCTCCCATTCGTCACGTACCGCCTGCATGTATGCCCAGTCGAGCGAGCCGCCGAGCTCCTTGCCAAGGAAATTGAGCATGTCCTGCATGTCGCGCCCATCCAGGTATTTCTCCATACCGTGGAAACGTGGCGGTCCGGCGCGCAAGGTCGCCAGGCTCCAGAGGGGCCGAACCGCGCAGCGATAGAGCATGAGCGGCGTGATTCTCGGTGGCACGGCGACCCCGGCGCGCGTCGGTCTTTCACGACGGCTGACCGTGGGAACATCAACCGTGACCAGCAGCGTTGTAAAACCTGTATCGCGAGCGCGGGCGAGCAGATCGCGCCGTATGTCGGCACGGCGGGGTGGGTAGAGCTGGAACCAGCCCATCCCATCTACGAGGGGACCGATGGTCTCCGGGGCTTCGGTTGCGGCAGTGCTGAGGGTATAGGGGAAGCGGTATTTCGCCGCCGCGCGGGCAAGGATCTGCTCGGCTTGTGGCCATATCAAGCCGGTCAGGCCGACGGGCGAAACGCCAAAGGGTGTACCATACCGGACCCCGAACAGGGTGGTCGAGATGTCTGGCTCAAACACCCCCTTCATGAACTGCGGGATCAGGGTGACGGCTGCCAACGCTTCGCGATTGCGTTGCACGCATTCATCGGCGCCGGTGCCGCTATCGAGATATTCCCAGGCGAAGTGCGGAATACGCCGCCGTGCCCGCCGCCGCAGATCGGCTACAGACGGATAGCGGTTCATGAGATTGTTGCTCATGCGGCGATACCTCTCAGCTGTCGCGGAACTGCCGGGCGGACGCTCGGCCGTGTTCCGGGATGGGCGGCGCAAGATGGAGGTGCTTGCGCGTGGAGGGCGAACCGGTCACACTCAAAAGTCGTACCCCCGGTCTTGAACCCGGACCTGCAGCAACGAGACGCTGCCGTCCTCTGTCACTCGTACCTGCGCGCGAACCTCCTCCGGGTAGGCGAGTAGATCCTCCTTGAACCGCTGCCGCTTGTTCTGCGGCACGAAGTAGGAGTCGATGTCGCGGTAGACGATCGACTTCCGCATGACCCAGGCGCCGGCGATGGCTCTATCTTGCTGTTCGCGATTGAAGTTTCGCGGCATTTCTCCAGTTACGATCGAGTCCGCCGCCCAAGAGCCATCCGCCTCTTTGCGAAGAAACGCGTTGATCTGCATCCCCCGATCGACCATCTCCCCTTTGATCGCCACCTGGCCTTCTGGTAGATCAGCGGGACGCTTTCCTTGGACCATCCGCAGACCGCTCCACAACCCCGGTTGGGTCTCCGTCACAACGACGTAGGTCGCGTCGCCCGATCTCAGCGTCCGGTCCGCATCGGCAATCCGAGTCGTATCGGCAAGCTGGGCGGGATCAGAGATGTCGTACGCCAGGTTGACATACGGCCCCCGCATTACATCCTGCCGATCTCCTCCTGCGTGTGCACGAAGCCAGATCGTGCGTGACGTGGAATCAACAGCTTCACGTTCCCACGGCAGTGCTGCCAGCAGGGCTACCTGCGCCACGAGGGCGAGCGCAAACCAAACCGTGCGCGCGCTCATGCCGCCCCTTTTGCTTTCATGAAGCGCTCGAAACGCACCCCTCCGAATGTGACTCCGATACCACTCAGAATGAACACAGCCGACTTCACCATCAGGTGCGTGTCCCATTCCAAAAACCGGCTGACTAAGACGAGGATGAGGAGCCCCAGCCCCAACCAGAACTCCTGCCGCTGGCCTTCCTCGACCGCCTCCCACAGCAGCGAGCCCGCGACCAGCAGCAGCGCCAGGTTTGCCGTTACCGGGAGAAAAATGTCGTTTCCAACAGCGATTCCCAGCGTCACGAGCACGGCCGCGACCAGCATCGCCAGATGTTTCCTCTTGCGGATCTCACCCCCATCGGCGGGATGTCTCAGAGCGACGAACCAGACAACGACAGCTCCTAAATACACGAAGCCCAGCAGCATCGTCCACCACCAGCCTTCGGCCATCCAGAGATTCTCTAAAGCAGTTTCAGCCGGTTCATCGTGAAAGGAGAGCAGGTAGATTGGCAGCAGGAGGACGAGACCGCCCAGGCCCAGCGCCGGCACGGCCATGGCCGCTGTCGATTGCCGCTGGGCGAGGTGCAAACCGAGCCCTCGCGCCAGCGCTCCGAGCGCCATCAAGGCCGCGTACACGGCCCATTCCTGACCGGTGTCCGTACCGACCGCCGTCGCCACCGCCGCGCCGCCGGCAATCAGGACGCCCGTAAGCGTAAGCACACAGCGGCGCCGGAGGAATGGAAAAGAGACGACCAAAAGCAGGAGGGGATACCAACTGAATTGGTGCGCATGGGTGTCGATCCATCCGATCGACCAGACGAGGCTGGTGACACAGGCCAGCAGCATGACCGGGCTGCTGAACGTCGCATACGCGAGAGCCAGCGCTCCCAGGGTCCAGATGCCGAACGCACCGTGCGGTTCGCCGCGCAAGTGGTACATCTGGGCGATCAGAAAGATGCTGGCGCCGAAGACGAGCGCTCCGACCAGGACCAGCGCCTGTCCCAGATGCTGCCGTGTTCCCTTCACCTTCCAGAGGACAAAACCTGCGATCTCGCACCCCAGCATGGTCGCAACCAGGAGTCCGATGCGCACCGAGATGGGAATCGAATCCCAGTTGGCCGCCACGAAGCTGATCGCCCCACCGCCGATAAGCGCCGCACCGAGGATATAAATCGTCGGTAGCAGCAGGCTCGTGGTAGACGACGTGCCGCCGGCATAACGTTCCTGAATCGCTTCCGCTTGACCTTGTTGGACCAGGCCGTCCCGAACCCAGCCGGCCAGCTCGCGCCGCATTCAGAAACAAAGTTCATCGGTACACATTTCGGTCGATGTCAGGCTATTCATCGCGGATCTGCCGCCCTGTCCGCAAAGTGTAACCGCAGCGCGAGAGTGCTGTCAAGAACCGCTGCCTGTCTGAGGCCGCCGGGAGCTTTCCGCCAGGGCAAGGAATGACCATCTTGTGCGCACGGGAGCCAACTACAAGCCATGACAACAAAGAAACCGATCATGCCAGACGAGCACTCGGACGCGGGAGCCTTCAAACGGCAGAAAGACCACTTCGAAGGCTGGGTGCGCGCCGACGGCAGCTCATCCTATCCTGCGGAGAAGGGCCGCTACCACCTCTACGTGTCTTACGCTTGTCCCTGGGCGAGCCGACTTATCATCTTGCGCAGGATCAAGGGGCTGGAGGCGATCATCAGCATGGATGTCGTCGATCCGATCCGTGACGAGGAGGAAGGCTGGGTTTTCCGCGAGGGCCGGGGACATGGCGTCGACACGGTGAACGGCTTCCGTCTCTTGAAGCAGGCGTACCTGGCTTCCGATCCAACCTACACGGGCCGAGTGACCGTGCCTGCACTGTGGGATAAACGGACGCAGCGCATCGTCAGCAACAACGACGATCACCTGATGCGGATGTTCAACAGCGAGTTCAATGATTTCATCGACAATACCGGGGATCTGTATCCGACCCCTTTGCGTTCTCAGATCGACGATCTGAACGAGCGGATCTACCACACGGTGAACAATGGGGTATATCGGGCGGGATTCTCCAGCACGCAATCGGCCTACGAGGCCGCGGTGCACCCGTTGTTCGAGACCCTAGACATGCTTGAGGCACGGCTCGAGGGGCAGCTCTACCTGTTTGGTGATCACATCGTCGAGTCGGACTGGCGGCTCTTCGTGACCCTCATCCGCTTCGACGCCGTTTACTACGTTCACTTTAAATGCAATCTCCGCAGGATCATAGACTACCCGAATCTGCACGCCTACATGAAGCGGCTATACGAAGTGGAGGGGGTGGCGGACACAGTGGATTTCGACCACATCAAGCGGCACTATTACTACACCCACGACGACATCAACCCCTTCCGCATCGTGCCAGTGGGACCCCTGCGGATACTCTGACCGATACACACGACTTCGGAGACACAGCCATGACAAGCACGGTTCAACGGCCGGCCGTTTCCAACCGCGTTGCAGACCAGGTAGCGGCGGCGTTGAAGAGCAACGGCGTCCCCTATCTCTTCGGCATCCCCGGAGGCGGGAGCTCGATCGACCTGATCGAGGCGTGTTACAACCAGGACATCCCTTTCGTCCTGACCCAGCACGAAACGACGGCCGCAATGATGGGAATCGTTGCCGGCGCGCTGACCGGCACCTGCGGTGTGTGCCTTTCGATCATGGGGCCGGGCGCGACCAATGCGGCCAGCGGTGCCATCTATGCCCACCTGGAGCGTCATGCGCTGCTGTGCGTGACCGAACGCTATTCACCCTCCCAGGCGCCGGCAACCTCAATGCAGAAGATCGATCACCCGCAGCTCTTCGGACCGATCGCCAAGGCGTCCGCGACTCTCGACGCCAACGACCCCGGCCTGCAGATCTCGAATGCCATACAGATAGCCATGGCCGAACGACCCGGCAACGTCCACATCGATTTTCCACAGAATCTAGACTCTATCACGCCTATCTCCTCTTCTGCGCCCTCCCCGCAAGAGGCGGGCTCGCCCACCGGCATCGGCGGTGACCTGGACGCCATCGTCTCCGCCATCAACGCCGCCGAGAAACCCATCCTGGTTGCCGGGCCGGCAGTGGTGCGCCAAGGCGCGGAAAGCAACCTTCTCTCTTTGGCGGAGAAGCTCCAGGCCGCGGTCATGGCGACGTCCAAGGCAAGAGGTGTCATTTCCGAGAGCCACCCCCTTTACGTCGGTGTAATGTCTGGCGTGTACGCACCCAACACCTTCGAGACCCACTTCATCGACCGCAGCGATCTCGTCGTGGCTGTCGGCCTCGACCGTGTTGAGCTCTTGAGCCCATGGAAGCACACGCAGCAGCTTATCACTATAGATGCGATACCCGTCGAGCCCGAGGATGTAGTGGGGGAACCTGCCCACATTGTCCACGGTGCCCTGCCGGGTCTGATCGATGCGCTGACCGACGCAGTAAAGCGACGCGATGCGTGGGACACATCTGATATCGAGCGGTTCTGGAGCGATGCCATGCACCAGCTCGGCGCCTCGGATACCAACCTCAACGCAACGGTCGCGCTTCGGACCGCTCGCCGTTTGTCACCGGACGATGCGATTTTGACCACGGAAGCCGGCGTCTACGGCAGGGTCAACCTCTATGCCTGGAAGGTGTACGATCCCAGCACCTACTTCGATTCGAGCGGCTCCAACACCATGGGCTTCTCGATCCCGGCCGGTTTGGCTGCGTCATTGGTGCGGCCGGCGCAGAAGACCATCTCCCTCATCGGTGATGCCGGCATGCTGATGCGCGCCGGCGAACTCGAGGTGGCCGCGCGGCTGAAGCTGGCGCCGGTAATCGTCGTGTTCGACGACACTACGCTGGGTATGATCCGGGTCAAACAGCGCTCAAAGGGGTATGCCCGCGAAGGTGTCGACATTGCACAGACGGATTTCGTCCGGCTCGCGGAGAGCTTTGGAGGTGTGGGAACGAAGGTGCATACGCGGGAAGAGTTCGAATCTGCATTCAAGAAAGCACTGGACGCGAACCAGTTCCACCTGATCGATGTGCGGCTGGATGCGGACACCTATGCGGCCCACGTCATCCCGATTCGAGGCAGCTGATCACCTAGACCTGGCCATTGCAGAATCGCCCAACGTGGCCGGCCGATTCAGCTGTGATCGCGAGACATAGATTTTCAAGAGAGGGATTATTTTGTTGTATATTACTCGTCGGCTGCTGTAGTACGAAGCCGACTGACATCGTGGCCACGGGTATACGAAGTCTCTCTCCACAGAAGGAGGCCGGGGTTGTCGCATAACGTTTGGTGCACCTTCGGGGGCAGATTTCACCTCAGATCCGGCTCCAGGGTTGCCATACCCTGTGTCCTTCGATGTGCTTTGCTCGGCCTGCTACTTGCCCAACCTTCGCTTGCCGACGTCGGATACGACCTCTTTCCTCCCGAAACCCCAGAAAGTCGATTCGCCATTCGCTATCCGCGGCCGGGATACGAGAACTACGCATTCAATCATTTCGAGAACTATCCGGATCAAACGTGGAAAACGCGTGTAATAGGTTCCCAGCAAGGCATCGCGCTGGGCGTAGATCGACCCGCGGCGAAGGTAGATCTCATGGGCAACCATCTGACCACCGGTTACGACCTCTTCACCTGGGTCGAGCGGCGCCAGCTGGGGCAGCGTTTTGGCAGCGCCCTGTTCAAGGACTGGTCGAGTTGGCAGTTGGTGTTCACCAACGCGGTGGTGGCCAGCGACGGCTATGGCAGCTGGGGTTACCGAGCTATGGTTGGCGATGGTCTCATCGCGCGGCTTTCTCCCCTAACCCTGTCTCGGACCGATCTCAATGGACTGAGGGTGGACATTTCCACGCCCCACCTGAAGCTCACAACCCTGGGCTCGCGTATTGCTCGGCCCAATCGACAGACCTCTACTGTGAACGAGAATGTCGCCGAGGTCGACACCGAGCACTCCACCATGCTTCTGGGCGGACGCGCCCAGATAGATCTGGGACAGCTATCGCTGGGGTTGAATGGTGCCAACCTCCATTCCTACAACAGCACGGAGACCAACAGCTCGATCAAGGGCCGACTGCGGCGGGACCAACCGTCCTATTCCTTTGTAGTGGTTCGTTTTTCCGACGACGCTCCCGAGGATGGGCGCCCCGGCGCGGCCGTCCAAAACGTCCAGATGGCAATCAACGGCGAACCGCGGCCCGATCTCGTGCCCCACATCATTCGCAAGCGTGCGGGAGCTCGATCCCAGGCGGGCCGCACCCTGGGCACCGGTCGATTCATTTCCTCGACCTACACCACAGTCGGAGGACCGGTCGTCTACTACCGAGACAGTGAGCTGCCGCTATTTGCGGATTTTCTCTACCGGGTGGAACATGAAGCGGGGGTGGACGTGAGGGAGTTCGTGCGGTTGGAGGGCCTGCTCGAAGAGTTCCAGCTCGAATCACCGGGCCAGCTCCTGCACGCCGACGGCGGCGAGCAGTTGGTCTACTTCTTCGATCTCAGGGAAGAACCATACCTGGAGTCGGTGGAGGTGGAGGCGGTGGTGGGCAACGACTACCTGGTGGAATGGGCCGGGGTCAACCTCGTCATTGTCAATGCCTCGGCGGAACGTCACGAGAATCGCTTCCAGAGCACATTCCTGCGTACCGCCCTGCGGGCGCGAGGACGGGTAGAGGATCTTTCCAACCTGGCGCGCCGGCGCTTCGCGGTGGCGGAGAACACCGGGATCTTCACCTACAGCGCCGATCTGCAGTTGACCTTGCCCTGGGTGGATATCAGTGCGGAGTACGCACGATCCGCACTTTATTCCCGCTACCCGGCTCGCTCGCTGAGCGAAACCGTAGTGAATGAAGGACCGCGCTTCGCGACACGCGGCAGCGCTTTTTTCCTCAACGGCATTCACCGCTTCGACCGCGGTCTCCTCGGTGTCGAGACCTTCTCCATGAATCCCAATTTCACCACCGAGATGCCGACCTTTCTGAAGAAGGACTACGGCTACCAGGCCAGCCGCGGATACAGCCCGTACCATTTCATGACCAACGACAGCATCATATGGCGCTTGGTGCAGGATAACGAGGATGGCGACCGCTGGCCCGACATTGCGGCGGGCAATGTACTCGGTAGTCCCCAGCAGGGAGGCGGTGGGCGGAACGCTCCGGTCAATCCGGATCAGGACGGCGTATTTCCTGGACAGGATGAGGACAATGATGGTCTGATAGACACCGACCGCAATTTCAACGGCACGCCGGACTACGACGAACCCTTCCTCCTTTTCGATGTGGAGCCGAACGAGTACGTCTACGGTCTCGACCGCAACCATAACGACGAGCCGGATGTGCGGGAGGATGACTGGCAGCCGGACTATCCATACGATCCGAACCAGCGTGGTTATCACCTGTTCGGACAGGCGAATCTCTCGCCGCACTGGTCGGTCGGCCTGGGGCGTTACGCCGTAAAAGATCAGGCCGGTGGCGGCCGCAATCGCTCCAACTACGCATTGTTGACCTACCGCCGGCAGGGACTGGGACGTGTGCGGCAACTGTTTTTCGAGAACAGCATGCGGCAAGTGCACGATGATATCGCCGACGCCTACAACCAGCACAGCAGGGGAGCTCGTCTCTCCAGTGTGGATCCGTATGACGCCCTCTTCATTGGCTTGATACAGCGGTTCTCGGGCACTCTGGTTCGACGCGAAGATATCCTGCTCTACCAGAGGAGCAATGTGAACGAAAGCTATCTGGAGGGGCACTTGCGGCCGTTGCAAAAGCTGAAACTGGTCCAGAAACTGCGCCTGCGATTCAACTGGCAGCAAGGCGGTCGACTGCCCACCAGGCAGTTTCAGCGCGACCGGCGGCTAGATTTCTTCGCCTACGTGAACCGCGTCGAGTATGCCTGGAAGCTCGGCAGGTTCGATTTGGTGCCGCGCTTCAAGTTTCTCTACTTGCGCCTGCGCGACAACGAGTCAGGAATCGATCTCCAGTCCGAGCACCGCATCATCCCCATCCTGAATATGAGTTATGCGATCATGCCGAAAACGACCCTGCAGCTGGGGATTCAGGGTTGGGGCCCATTGCCCTACCGCGTTAAGAACAGGGCGCAATCTCGCGAGAGTCTCAAACAGAGAACCACAATAGTCACCGTCACCAACCGGACGCGCTATTTTGGGTACGAATTGATTACCATAATGGGTTTCAGCAGGGACAAGCTTCGATACGACGATCCGGCGCAGCGATTCCGCGACGCCAACGGTTTCCTGTTCTTCGTTCGCAGTGCCGTCGGTTTTACTGAATTTGGTGCCATGTTGTAGCGTTCGACTAGCCTGCTTCCGAGACAGATAGGATTGATGTTTTTCCGACCATTTTCACGCCAAGAGACCGTTTGCCTGACGATGGGGCAGGCCCTGGTCAAATTCCTCCAGCAGCAATACTCCGAGTACGATGGCGAGGTGCGCCATTTCTCCTGCCCGGGATTTCGGCGGCGGTTATCATACCACTACGGGTGCTCAGGGCGCTTTGAGCCTGTGGTCAGACGACCGATTTAACGTTCGAAAAAGAGGAGCACAACAGTGGCAGATCCCCGCATTACCCAACTCGAAACCATTTCGTTCAGCTATGAGAAGCACAACCTCGGCACCGATTATCATGGTTTCAATACCGTCTATGAAGAAGGCTCCGTGCAAACTGCGGGCGGCACCATACTGCTGGTGCACACAGATGCTGGCATAACCGGTTTCTGTCCGAACCTATCGTCGCTCGATGAGGTTGTGTTGCCGCGTGTCTGGCCGTTCCTGAAGGGACGCAACGCCCTCGAACGCGAGTTCATCTACGACGAGATCGAGCGGGCTCAACGGCAGCAAGCCCGTATTGGCGTGGCGGCAATCGACGTAGCCTTGTGGGATCTGGCCGGACGTCTGTTCGAACAGCCCATTTATCGCCTGCTTGGCGGCTGGAAGGAGTCAGTGCCTTGTTACGCGTCCACTTACCACGGCGACGAGAACGGCGGCCTCGACAGCCCGGAGGCGTATGCGGAATTTGCCGTCAAGTGCAAGGAGATGGGTTACCCGGCCTTCAAGATACACGGTTGGGGTAACGCGCCAGTGCGACGGGAGGTCGAAAACGTTCTGGCGGTGCGTCGGGCAGTGGGTGACGACATGGATCTTATGCTCGACCCAGCGTGCGAGCTGCAGACATTCGGTGATGCGGTCAAGGTCGGGCGCGCCTGTGATGACGCGCGCTTCTATTGGTACGAGGATCCCTTCCGCGACGGCGGCATCTCTCAGTTCGCGCACCGCAAATTGCGACAACTCATCCGCACACCGCTACTGCAGACCGAGCACGTCCGCACGCTGGAGCCGCACATCGATTTTGTCCTAGCCGACGCCACCGACTTCGTCCGGGGTGACATCGCCTACGATGGCATCACCGGCGCCATCAAGCTCGCGCACGCTGCCGAAGCCCTCGGCATCGATATCGAGTTCCACGGCCCCGGGCCGGACAAGCGGCAATGCATGGCGGCGATCCGGAATACCAACTACTACGAGCTCGGTCTGGTGCATCCCAAAGCGCCGGCTAGCAACGTGCATGGTCTCTACGTCGACTATTCGGACGACCTGGATGCGATAGATGCGCGGGGACACGTTCCAATTCCGAACGGGCCGGGGCTAGGGGTAGAACTCGACTGGGATTGGCTGAATGCACACGAAACTCGTCGTCGCGTGCTGGATTGACCAAGATCGACAGCCTACTGGCCGTTACCACTGAGGTTGGTTATGTCTGCCGATCGAGTTGAGGTAGTTCGCCGGCGAAAAATCATCAGTGAGCAACATCGCGTTCGGTTCGATCTTCACTGCGTACCTGTGCGCAACGATCTCCCCGATATCATGGTGAAAGGCAAATTTCTCCTGCAGCTGTGCCGCTTGGGCGGCAAGCATCTCGGCGCTCCTTCGAGACCCCATGTAACACACGGCAATGACATTGTTGCCTTCACGTGAAAAGGTATCTACCACCTCGAATACGCTTTTGAGCGTTCACAGCGAGCTGTCAAACAGGCGGCTGCGGCCATTGAGGTTGGCAACTATACATCCCCCGACCTTTAGGCGCGATTTGAGCAGCTTGTAAAACTCCTGGGTGGTGAGATGAAAGGGGATGTACCCACCGCGGTAGGCATCCACGACGATGACGTCGAACAGGGTTCGGTTGCGAATCAGGAAGATGCGACCGTCGGCGGCAGTGATGGAGTAGGTTGAGTCCTCTACGGCGCCAAAGTACTTGCCGGCGGCGCTGATGACACCCGGGTCCAGCTCCACTGCCTCGATCTTGAGCGCGGGCATATGGTGGTGGACGTATCTGGATGTCGTGCCGCCACCCAGTCCGATCATCAGCAGATTTTCCGGTTCATTGACGTAAAGCAACCCGGCGGGCATCAGCTTGTAGTGGGGAAATGCCAGCTCCAGCGGATTCGCTGGATAGATGGCGGACTCATTGAAATTCTTTCCGAGGCGCTTGAAGCGCATCAGGAACATATCGCCCTTGCGATATACAAAGACGTTGTTGTACGGTGTCTCGGTCTGCTCCAGAAGCACCAAGGAATCGCGGGCGGCTGCGGTCTGCGCCTCAACACCAGACGGAAAACATAGAAGATGCGCCAGCAGAATGATGCATCCGCCGACGCGAAACATCCTGGTCTCCGGGGCGCGGCTATCCATCATAAAACCCGGTCTTTTCCTGTTGGTAGGACATCGGAACGACGGCAGCGACGGCGCCCATGTCGGGCCGGCCTCATGTTGCACCGCCTGTCGAGGTTCGTCGCTCCCATAACGCCAGGACCTCTGCCGCCAGCTGCTCCGGCGTGAGGCTGCTGTCGAGGATGTGGTCGGCGCATTCCCGGTATGCCGGCGCGCGCTGCTCGAGCATCTCCTCCACCTCCTGCAGCCCGCCGCAAGACAGGTTGGGGCGCGTGTCCGGGCTGGCCGGATCGGCGACGATGCGATCCCACAGCCGCGAAGCCGGCAGCTCAAGGTAGAACACCATGCTGTTGCGGCAGGCCCAGATGCGGTTCTGCGGTCGCATCAGTGAGCCGGCACCGAAAGCGATGACGCACTGGTCGCGCTGGCACATGGAGGCCACGACCGCACTTTCTACGTCGCGGTATACCTGATCGCCCTCTTCGAGCAGGGCCTTGACGGGTTTCCCCGACTGCTCCTCGATCCCGCGATCGATATCCAGGCAGGGCCAGCCCAAGTGTTGGGCCAGCAGATGCCCCAGGGTGGACTTGCCCGCGGCGCGGTAACCGATAAGGACGATGTTCATGATTTTTCCCGAACCGGGACGCAAAGATGTGATTGATGACGGCTCGACACGCAGATAACGACTGAGTAATCTTAACCATTAAGGAAACTAACAACTATGGATAGGCTGCTCGATAGAGATTGGGAACGTGGTGTGGTCCGCTATCCGGACCCGGCTGTGGAGGTAGTCGATCCGCGTTTCAAACCATACGTACTGGGAACCGCCGCCGTGGAACGCGTCTACACCGGAGCCCGCTGGTCAGAAGGTCCGGTCTGGTTCGGTGACGGCCGTTATCTGCTATGGAGCGATATCCCCAATAATCGCATCCTCCGTTGGTCCGAGGAGACGGGTGTCGTCAGTGAATTTCGTCGTCCTTCCAACAATACCAACGGGAATACCCGCGATAAGCAGGGACGCCTCATCTCCTGCGAGCATGAGACCCGTCGCGTCACTCGTACTGAATATGATGGCAGCATCACCGTGGTGATGGATCAGTTCGACGACAAGCGTTTAAACGCCCCGAACGACGTAGTGGTTCACCACGATGGTCATATCTGGTTCACCGATCCCGGCTACGGTATTCTGATGAACTATGAGGGCAACAAGGCACCGTTCGAGCTGCCGACCAACGTCTATCGGGTCAATCCCGAGAATGGCGCAGCGACGGTAGCTACCGACGAGCTGGAAAAACCGAACGGCCTCTGCTTTTCACCGGACTATGATAAACTCTATGTCGTCGATACTGGTGCTTCACACAAACCCGATCATCCGCACCATATTCTGGTCTTCGATGTGGTGGATAGCCGCAGCTTGACCAACGGTCGAGTCTTCTGTGACATGGGTTTGTCCATGTCCGATGGAATCCGCTGCGATATCGATGGCAATATTTGGTGCAGCGCGGGTTGGGCGGGTGACGGTTGCAACGGCGTTTTCGTGTTCGCGGCCGATGGTGATCTTATCGGCAAGATACATCTGCCTGAAACTGCAGCCAATCTATGTTTTGGGGGGCGGAAGCGTAACCGGCTCTTCATCGCCGCCAGCCAATCACTCTATTCCCTTTACGTAGAGACCCAGGGCGCTCAGACGCCTTGAAAGGAGCACCTTGATCCTCTTTCACAACGGTCGTCTCATCGACGGCTCCGGACAGCCGTCGCAGCAAGCCTCGGTTCTCGTGGACGATCAACATATCGAAGAGATCGGTGACATCGACCCGAATCCCGATATGGAGGTCGTCGACTGCGCGGGTCTCGTCATAGCGCCTGGTTTCATCGACGTGCATAGCCACGCGGATCTGGAGGTTCTCGAGCATCGGCCCGAGAAGATCGTGCAGGGAGTGACGACGGAGGTCGTCGGCAATTGCGGCTTTTCCGTTTTCCCGAAAGTGCCGTTGACGGGGCTTGCGCCTGTCTTCGATATCATATTCCCCGGGCTCGGCTCGAGAGAGTGGGAAGACGCCGACTCCTACTTCGAAGACCTAGAGGACACTCAAAGCCGCACGAATGTGGCGGCCCTCACCGGCCATTCCAGCCTCAGAGCCGGAGTCACCGGCATCAAGGCTGGACGGCTCGAGGGTGCCGATCTGCGCGAGGTCGAGAAGCGGCTGACCACCTGCCTGGAGCAAGGTTCGATCGGGATGTCCACGGGATTGAACGAGGTGCCCAGCAGCTACGGTGACTTCGAAGAGCTGGTCGGGTTGTGCCGCATCGTACAGCAGCACGGTGCCCTCTATACCAGCCACTTGAGAGACTACAAATTCCACTTCGTCGAGGCGGTGCAGGAGGCGCTAGATCTGGGTCGCGAGTCTGGGGTCCCGGTGCAGTTATCCCATCTGCAGGCGGTGGGACGGAAGAACTGGGACAAGATGGACCCGGTGCTCGCGCTCATCGATCAGGCACACAGCGAGGGGGTCGACGTGGGTGTCGATGCTTATCCCTATGTCGCCGGGTCCGCCAGTCTCACCCAGGTGTTGCCCATCTGGTGCATGGAAGGGGGCACCGAGCACCTCATGTCCCGTTTGACGGACGCGGAAAGCCGCAAGCGCATCGCCACCGACACGGAAGCTGACATGGCCAACACCTGGGCGGACATCTTGCTGGCTAGTATGGACAATCCCGAACTGCAGGGACTCATCGGCAAGACCGTGCAGGATGTGGCGGATGAGCGTGGATGCCCTGGAGTAGAAGCTGCCCTGGACCTGCTGATCGAAAACGAGGGCGGGATCATGATCGTCTGGTTCAATCAATCCGACGAGAATCTGCGCAAGGTGTTGACGCACCCGCTCACGTCGATCATCACGGATGGACTAATGACCGGGGGTAAACCCCATCCCAGGACCTTCGGGACCTACCCCACGTTCCTCGGTGAATACGTGCGCGAGAAAGGCTGGATGTCGCTGGAAGATGCGATCCGCAAGGTGAGCTCGCTGCCGGCCAAACGTTTTCGCCTGGAGAAGAGAGGGCTGTTGCGGGCGTCTTATTGCGCGGACCTGGTCGTGTTCTCTGCCGACGAGATCGGCACGCGTGGCAACTACGTGGAACCCGATCACGCCCCCGAGGGGATCGAGCACGTGCTCATCAACGGGGATTGGGCGCTGCGGGATGGCCGCTTGGAAGAAGGGACGTGTTCAGGGCAGCCGCTGCGGCCTTGAGCGGAGACTACCGCTTTCGTCGTGCGCGCGTGCGAACGTTACGACTGATCTCACGCCTGGCATAGAACAAGAAGCTCGCATTGGTGAATCGTAGGCCATGGCGAGGAGCCGCCGATGCCGGGCCCCTTCATAGGCGTTCCCTCCGGCAATCTGAAACCTTCCAGTAGCACGAGGACGGTGTTTTCCCCCTGGCACATGGGTGGGTTGTCCACCACCAGCCACTGGTCTCCACTCGAACTCTCGATCTTCCGTGCCGCGCACAGATCCACAGCTTCACCGTTAACCTCACAACGAATCCTGTGCAAGGATTGTTCGTAATCGGTGAGGCGTAGTCGGAGTTCGGTGCTTGCGATCCGGCTTTCCGCCAAGCCCCCGGCGATGTCATCCTCAACCTTGAAGTGCATGGCATGGCCGGGGCCGGCCCCGCGTCCGACGATCGCCAGCTTTCTCGGCACCTGGCGGTTGTGATCGCCCAGATCCTGGCGGTCATTCAGATAATAACAACGGTTCAGGCGTTCCAGCTTATATGGATCTGCCAGGTCCCGGTAGGTTTGGAGCTCACTTCTCGTCAGTCGATCGGTAGCCATGTGACCGGTCAAATCGCTGTATCGGGACGGGTATTGAACCAGAGGCATGTCGCTCTCGTCATCCTCGGGCACCGGCTGTGGCCGAAAGGAGGCGTAGTCGTGATTATAGAGGTGAATTCCCGTAGCGCCCTCCTTGTGACAGTTTAATGCCACCGCCCTCATTACCGAAGGCTGTCCGCTCTCGTATCCCTCCTGGGGAGAGGCCGAGATGAGTCCTCCCGAACCAGAGTAGATGAGCACGCCGCTGTTCTCCGCCGCCGATACAGCACGAGCTACGTCCGTTTCGTTTCCCCATCCCCCCGCAGCTGAAATCACGGCAATGTCCACCAAACCCTCCTGAATCCAGGTCTCAAGATCGAGGCCTAGCTCCATACTGCAATCAATGCTGGCGAGTGATCGACACACCAGCCTGATTTCCTTGCCCTTCCTCGCGCCATGACCGTGGACGACATCCCGCGCCTGGCGCATGAACTGGGTCATGGTCGAGATATGTCTGAACGCCTGGCCGGGTTTGAAGAACGGGGGTTTGCGGGTGAAGTCCAACTCCAGGCCATCGACATCGTAGCGGGTGAGGGTTTCGTCGAACAGTCCGAGAAAGCGGTCCCTCACCTCCTTCTGGGCATAATCCCACTGCCAGCAGAAGTTCCATTCGTCGCCATGCTTGTTCATGTAGGGCGATGGACTGCCAATGAGGAGATCGGGCCGGTTCACCTTCATCGCCGACCGTCTGGCATCCTCCATGCGCGGTTCGTTGTTGCAATGGGCATCATTCATCCGGTAGAAGGCGTAGATGCCCAGTTCCATCCGCCGAGCCCGGTCTACGTAAAGCTGGAAGACGTCGTGCCCGTCATCAACCATGGCGGCGAGGCACATCTGCAGCAGGTCGGCCGCGGTAATATTCGTGCTCAGAACGGAGGCGACGGTGGAATCCCCAGTGGAAAACAGCTGCCGGCCATCCTCGGCCATGTGGTCGCCCCAGAGCTCCGCGTGAGGGCTGCCTCTCCAGGACAGTTCGTCACTGAGACCGACATGCACCGACACCGCATCAACGCTCGTTCCTGCAAGCGCCTCGAACACCTCGGTTATATCCTCGGGTGCTCAAAATTGCGCAAGCCACCAAGCCGTTTTCACCGCATACCCGCTCAAGGATTCAGGTATTTGAGTGCCAGGTTCCCTTCAGTGCCAAAGATTATTCGCGGCGGCCACTTAGAGGGCATGAATTCCTCCCAGCATCAAGGGCTGGAAATCATCGGGCCTAGGCCACTAAGGGACATACCTGGGTTTCTTCGGAGCGAATTCGCGTCGAAGTCTCAGCTTGCAGTCTTTCAACGGGAGTCGCACGCGCGCTCCGTCTCGTCGATGTGACTCGATGCAGGCAAGGATCAGCTCGAGGTTGCGGCGGGCCAAGCGCACGCCGCCGCGGGTCGGTTCCCCGGTGTCGAGAGCATGAACCAGGTCTTCGACGAGCCTCAGCGTTGCACTGGTCCGCTCAAAAGCCGGAAACGGTGGGAACTCGAAGGCTGGCTCATCGGCTGTAACCGGGGACCGTCGCCGCATGATTCGCCATTCCAGGCCATTGGCCAGGCAAGCTACGGAACCTTCCTTGCACACGGCTTCGTATTGTCCCCCCTGGTCCGTCAGCAGCGCGTACGCGGTTACGCCGTTCTCGAATTGCAGAATCCCGTGCCCTTGCGGGTCCGAGATCACATTGTCTCCGTCGATCCCGGTGAAATCAGTGCCGTCGGTATACTCGCGGTGGTAGCCGTACGGCAGATGGGCCTGGACCCACGAAACGGGCTGCTCGTCGTTCAGCAGCAAAACGACGTCGAAGTGGTGGCTGCCGCCGTTGAAGAGGTCCCCGGTGTTATAGACGATCACCGAACTCAACGCACCGATCTCTCCGCTGTCTATGACGCTCTTCATCGCGTGAAAGCCCGGGTCCCAACGGCGATTGGTACCCAGGTTAAAGGCGACTCCGTGCCGCTCGACGGCCTCCACCATCTGGTCTGCTTCCTCCATAGAGGAAGCCATGGCTTTCTCCGCATAGATCGCTCTTGCACCGTGTTCAGCGGCGTAGATCACGATTTCCGCACGTTGTTCCGGCTGGGTGGCAACACTTACGATGTCCGGCTTCTCCACGTCGATCAACTGACGGTAATCAACCAGCTGGCGCTCCTGTGGAACGTTGTAGAGTCGCCCGAATTCAGCCATGACGTCCGTTCTCAGATCGGAGCAACCCACAAGCTCCGTCCTGCTGCACGCCGTGTATACAGCTGCGTGGGAGAAGGGAGGTGAATGGGCTGGATCTGCAACGATTTCATGGTCGATAAATCCACCCATTCGGCTGCATCCGATTACGACTGCTTTGTAGGTTTTCACAGCATCGCCTCCCTTTGGGCTGGGTCGTAGTTGGTCAGTTGGTAATTGGCCGGGTCCACTGAACGTCGCGCGCCGCTTCGCCGAGCCGTGTGCCCATCATTGTGCGAGCGGATTGCCTTTGAGTGTCGGCAGCGGATGCGGTCTCACCAGGATGCCTCCTTGCTCGTAGCTCTCAATGGCGGCAAAGGTGTATTCGAGCGCGGCGAGCGCGTCGCGCCCGGAGGCCCTGAGCTTTTCTTTTGGCACTGCGTTGGTGACGTCCTCGAGAAAGGCGTGAATTCTGTTCGGAAAGGTCGTGCCGAAATCGGTTACCCCCGACTCGGTCACCTCAACCCCAGTTGACTCCCCAGCTTTCATATTCTCCGGCGACGCGGCATTTTTCGGATCCGGGGCGGGGAAGTAGGTGATCTTCTCGACACAATTCTCGATACAGAACGTCCCCATCGATCCACCGACCTCCAGAGACCACCAGCCACCCAAACCGAAGGTGTAATCTCCGCGCTGACTCAGGAGGTAACCTATGGCCCCATTCGCAAAACGCATGTGGATGCTGTTGACACTTACCATGAGATCGCCGGCATGTTTTCTGAAACCGGGACGATCCATAAAAGCCTGAATATGGGTGACATCGCCGCAGAAGTAGCGCATGCAGCTGAACGGATGGTGCAGAAAGGCTTTCACGTGAAAGTAAGGGAAGTCGGCAGAGCGCGGTGCGTCGGAGGGTTGGTAGGTTGCTTCGCCGCCGGCAAACCCCATCCGATGTACACAAAACCCAAGCTCACCGATCTTGCCGTTGGCGATATACTCTTCGGCCTTGTTCGCCGGTTGGGTGAAGTAGTGGTTCAGATTGCACCCGAGGTAGAGATCCAGCTCCGTCGCC
Source organism: Candidatus Latescibacterota bacterium (assembly GCA_965217095.1). GTDB lineage: Bacteria > Latescibacterota > UBA2968 > UBA8231 > UBA8231 > CAYNZV01. The sequence goes on along the minus strand of OZ244235.1, from coordinate 639,546 downwards.
CTGGCCACCATCTGTCGCCCTTCGTAGATATCGTTCGAGATAGGCTTCTCGACGAGTACGTGTTTTCCCGCTTCGAGCGCTTCCATGGTCGGCTCGAAATGCCAGCTCCCGTTCTCGTTGCCACCGGTGCAGACATCGACGATATCGACCTCTTCGTGTTCGAACATCTCCGATAAGGAACGATACGACTTCACGCTAAACTCGGCCGCCATCTCGTCCGCACGTTCCTTATTCAAATCGCAGATCGCCACGAGCTGCGCGAGCTCATCTGCTGCATGACTGGCGGCGTGGTTTTTGCCTATGCCTCGCGCTCCGACTACTCCTACTCTCAGTGCCATTGATCTTTTCTCCTAAAGCAGCGACACGACGGTGCCGCTTTTTAACGATTCGATCGAAGCGAATATGACTCGAAGTCCCTCGAGCGCGTCGGCTCCGGAGCCATCGATTTCATCAGGCGATACACCTTCCGAGACTTGCTCGACGAAGCGGTGCAGCCGCGCCCGAAAGGTGTCGTCGAAACCGCCGTAGCCGCCGAATACCGGATTCGTATAGACGCGCTTCTCCAGGGAACTCGCCGGGTAGAGCGTCGCCTCTCGCCACATATCCTCGATGACGAACCGGCCTTCAGTGCCGGCGACCTCGCACCGCTCCATCGGATGGCCACGACCGATATCGTAGCTGCTGGTAAGGCTGCCCACAGCGCCGGAGGCGAACTGTAGATTGATCGAGGCGGTAGACCAGATTCTGCGTTGGGGCGCCTTGGTTGCAAAGCACTGCACTCGGTCGATCTGACCGCCGAAATGTTGCATGAGATCGACGCTATGGGGATTTAAGGCTTTCAGGTGGTACGCCTCGGTTTCCGGTTCGTCGAATCTTCCGATCCACAACGACATGTTGATGAAGAGGATGTCGCCGATGTTTCCTTCCTCGATCCAGCGCTCGGCCTCCCGGGTTGCCGGCGTGAAACGATGATTGAAGTCGACCCCGAGACAGAGTCCCTTTTCGCGGGCAGAAACGACCATCTCCTCGGCAGGCGCGAGCTCGTTCGAGAGCGGCTTTTCGCAGAGCACGTGGGCGCCCGACTCCAGTGCCTCCATGACCGGGCGATGGTGATCGCTGCCGTACTCGTATCCGCCGGTGGCGACACTCACGACATCGGGCGAAACCGCTGAAAACATCTCTGTCGCTTCGACGTAATGTGGAACCCCAAGTCGTTCCTCGGCGGCTTGCGCTCGTGCCGGAATAACATCGCAAACACCCACGAGCTCGCACAGCTCGTCGGTCGAGTAGATATCGGCGTGGAGATTCCCGATCGGTCCCAACCCGACGATACACACGCGTTTCGTCGGTATCCCCTCAGCCATCCAAAGCGACACCGGCATCGGTGAGGAGCTTGATCCAGTCGTGATGTGAGCGCGCGACACTCCCGGGGTTTGCGCGGCTACGAGCTACGAATCCGACACTGTGCGGACGGCCTGTAGGCAGGCCAATACCGCTGTAGCGTGAATCGACGCTCCATCTGACGGTGTTGGACCTGTTCGGAATCGAGCGATGCAACAATCTCTCCCGGGTCAACACCGCGTCACCCACGTCCAATTCACACGTCACCACGTCGCCGTCGGGCAGTTCAGGCTCGGCAACACCTATGTAGCCGGATTGCCGGCTGTTGTGCGGCAGCAGACCCTCGCGATGCGATCCTCGCAACACCTGCAGACAGCCATTGTCGGCGGTGGCTTTTACCAGAGGAATCCAGAAATTCACAACCAGGGTTTCGCCCGCCTCCTCAGGAATCAGATAAGCCAGATCTTGATGCCAGGGAACCACGCCCTTCTCATGGTCCGGTAGCTTCCCGCGCAGGACGGCTTGCGGATGGGCCAGAATCTCCGGTCCAATCAGCGATTCCGCCGCATCGAGAAGCGCCGGCCACGTCCGAAGTGTGAACATCCCTGCGGTTTTGTGATGTTTGCCGTGAACCTGTCCCCACAGCCAATCTCGGTCCGAACAGGCGTTCGACATGAGCGCCAGACGCGTGTCGAAGGGCGCACCCCGAAATGTGTCGGTTGCGGCCAAGATTTCCCGGCTCACTGCTTCGTTGGCGGTCTCGTCCACCTTGTGCTCGAGCTCTTCGATCAAGGATTGAACAGCATCAGCGGGGAGCAAATCGCGGACGATCAAGAATCCGTCGTTGTGGAACTCCTCAACCTGTCGAGGTTCGAGTCCTTGGCTCATCAACAACCTCCTTTCTCCGGTGAGCTTGGTGGCGGGTGACATCCATGCGAAACAGTACCGACGGCGGCAGGATGGCCTGGAAACCCGCAGATTTTCCGTTGGCAACACGGGAGGATACCGATCTCTGCGCTGTCGCCGATCCAGGGACGAATCTAACTAGAGACCAACATAGCGACCATATTGGCGCAGCTCTGCTCCTGCCTCTGCCTCGGCGCCCGCCAGAAGGCACCGCGATGCCATTCGCTCGGGCTCCCTTGACCCGAGACGCAATACGGCCCTTTGTCTTCCCCAGGCGCCTAGCGGATCCGCATCGTGGTGCTCGTTCAATGAATCAAGGAGCTCTTCGGCATGATGCTTCCCGATACAGCAAGAACGGTTTTCTACAAGCCCGTAATTGTATTGCTGGGTCTCGCTACGGCCTGTCAGCCGGGCAGGCTCAGTGCCGCCGAATCCGAAGGTCCCCGCTGGCTTGCCGGCGATCATCACATCCACACCCGCTACAGCGTGGGATGGAACCGCGAGACGGAACCGCCGACACCCATCGTCGCCGGCGATGCCATCTACCCAATCCAGATGAACGCCCTTATGGCTCGCCATTACGGTTTGAGCTGGATGGTGACGACCGATCACGGCGGACCCAATCACAGCAAGGTCAACCTCGAGATGGCCTATCCGGAGCTGATGAGATCGCGGAAAGTGGTGCCCGATGTGGTGCAGTTCTACGGAATGGAGTTCGACACGCCGGCAGCCGATCATTCTAGCCTCATCATTCCGCACACGCACGATGAGGCCCAACGACTTTTCACGATAGAATCGCAGTTCGACAAGGATGAACCATTCCCCAGGGATCCGACCCGGGACACCGAAGAGCATATGATAGCGGCCCTGAAGGTCATGAAGACGTTCCCCTCGAAGCCGATCATCATCGCCAATCATCCATCACGTTCAGCCACCGGCCTCGGTTTCTACGGCCTGCATACGCCGGAAGAGTTCCGCAACTGGAACGACCTGGCTCCGGAGGTTTCAGTCGGCATGGCCGGCGCCCCGGGCCATCAGGCGAGTACGATCAACGCTGATGGAACGCTCAGAGATCGCGCCCGCGGCGGCTACGGCAACTATCCGACGATGGGCGGATTCGATCAGATGACTGCCCAACTGGGCGGTTTTTGGGACTCGATGCTGGGCGAAGGACGGCGCTGGTGGATCACGGCCAACTCCGATTCGCACATAAATTGGACCGAGGGCGCTTCGGACTTCTGGCCTGGAGAGTATTCCAAGACCTACGTGTGGGCCGACAAGAATCACGACGACATCCTCGATGGCGTGCGCAACGGGCGCATCTTCGTCACCCTCGGCGATCTGATCGCGGAGCTCTACCTGAGCGTCCGCGTAGACGATTCGAACACGCGAGCGGACATAGGGGGAACCCTGGTCGTGCCGTCCGGGGCGGATGTACTGGTGCGCATTCGTTTCCGCGACCCGGAATCTCCCAACTCGCGTGGCGACAATCCTAAGGTAGCCAGGGTTGATCTGATTGCCGGTGAAATAACCGGACGGGCCGAACGCGATAACGACAGCAACGAGACCACGCGTGTCGCGGCGAGGTTCTCTGCCAAGGAATGGAGCCGGAACGACGACAACTACACTATCGAATATCAACTGAAGAAGGTTACGACTGACGGTTATCTACGCCTACGCGGTACCAACGGCAGGGAGCTGGAACCCGAAGAGGATCCGACCGGGGAGGATCCCTGGAGCGACCTGTGGTTCTATTCGAATCCGGTGTTTCTGCGTGTAGAGTAGCGGGAAGGCCACCAGACTGTAATCGGAGGTGCCAAAATGGCTCATGGGGACTCTGCTTCACAACCGGTGACCGTGCCGGGACTTACCACGGTCAAAGCGACCGAGGTATCGCCACCGCCTAACTGGGCTCTCCTTGAACGCCAGCTGATGGACCTCATGGCGGAGGCTGTTTCCCCAATGGTCGAAAAGTACGCCGAGAAGGGTGGCGCCTTCTATTTTGCCGACGATGTGGACGACTTGTACGAGAGGGCTTACAACTGGAGTCTGTTCTACGCCATGGGGGCGCCGAGACAGGTGCTCGATCTGGCGCTGCAGCAGTGGCATGCAACCACTCGATTCTTCGCCGACGATATCGTCAGTCGGACCCATCCCCGATTTAGACCTCAGATCCACAATGAATATTTCAACTATGCTTCGGCCGGCGCGAGCGAGTGGCACCACAAGGGCGAGGGCAACATGGCGTTCTACCATTTCGGTCTGGCCGATCCCACCATCTCGGAAAACCTGCGCCGCGCTCGACGATTTGCCGCCATGTACATGGACGAGGATCCCGAGGCCCCCAACTACGATCCTCAACACAAGATCTTCCGCTGTCCCATGCAGAGCAGTGGCGGCCCCTTGCCTCACGCCAGTCTCGAGGATGCGGTCATGTGGCTTCAGGGAGGAGAAGCCAAAACTGGGGAGGGGTACAAATATTATGGCGTGCGGGCGACGCTCTATCCGCTGGTCAAGGACCTGGAGCCGGACTGGTACGAAACACCCCAGCGTCGGGACGAAATCCTCAAGCTGTTCGACGAAGTTGTGCTCAAAGGGGACATAGCAAACAGTCTGGGTGCCACCGCCCTCATGACCAACGCCTACCTCTATACTGGCGAAGACAAATACAAGCGGTGGGTGCTGGACTATACCGAGGCGTGGATGGAACGCATGCAGCGCAATGGCGGCATCATGCCCGACAACGTCGGCCTGACCGGTCAGATCGGGGAAAACCGTCAGGGCCAGTGGTGGGGCGGGCTCTACGGCTGGAACAGCTTCGTCGGCCACTACATCATGTTCAGTTCGCTCACGATTGCTGCGGAATGCGCCCTCCTGCTCACCGGTGATTTCTCCTATCTGGAGCTGCTGCGCTCGCAGATCAAGGTCCTAATGGACAACGCCATCACTCGCGAGGACGGCCAACTCCTGCTTCCCTCTCGTTACGGCCCCAATGGCTGGGAGCATGCCAGGGAAAATCTAAGTCACGAGAAGGGTCGGTTCGTGCCGTTTCGCATGCAGGAGCTGGCTCACCTCTATCACGCCTCCATGGCTGCCGAAGACTATGACCTCATCGCCAGGATCCGGGAGACCGACAAAGAGCGCGATTGGAATCAGGTGCCCGTCCTCGGAGAAAAGAACTACGGCGACACCGAGCTGGCTCGGTTCCAATATTACGACGGTAAGAACCCAGACTGGCCCGAGAAGATCCTAAAAGCCGAATATCAGAATGCGCAGACTGATTTCGCATCGATACAGAACGAAACCCGAGATGCCCACACCCTGATTACCGACAACCACGGCCCACCCGGTACGGTTTACACCAAAGGTTTGACGCAGGTGATGATGGGCGCCCCGCAGTCTGTGTACACAGGCGGGCTCTTGCGCGCGACGGTGCGCTACTTCGATTCAGACCGCGGCCGGCCCGGTCTGCCGCCTGACGTGGCCGCTCTGGTCGACCATCTCGATGCCGATGGCGCCGGTGTTCAATTGGTGAACTTGAATCCCAGCGAACCGCGAAACCTGATCGTGCAAGCTGGGGCTTTCGCCGAGCACCAGTTTGTCGAAGTGACCTGCGCGGACCAGAAAGTTCCCGTGGAGTCGAAGTACCTCGGCGTCCAACTCCCACCTGCCGCATCCATCCGGCTGGAGGTGGTCATGCGACGTTTTGCGCATCAACCCACCTACGCTTTCCCCTGGCACGGAGACAAGATTCCGGTGCCGTACCAGTAGTCCTGAACCGCCGAGAAGGGTATGCAGCGAACGTGATCTGGTTCTCTTGACCCGAGTGCCGACGATGCCGTTATCTTTCCAAACGCAGGAGCCGCAGCAATGCACCTATCATGGGATGAGGGCAGCTCTACTCTTGCCTTCAGCACCGCTCGAATCGAGGGGGTCGTCACGGCGTTGTTTGACGGGCAGGACAGTCATTGCCATCGATTGCACCAGGTCGTGCACAAACCCACCGGAACCCTTGTCAGCCCCGATGGTGAGCGCGAGGCGGGACTGCTCAGCCTATACAAGGTTCTGGCGCGTTCGAGTTATCTGACGGAGCTCCGAGTGCAGCGGCCTGAGGTGCTGCCGCTGGAATCGGGTTTGTGTTTCCGCTGGACCCCAACGCTGCATCACCAGGCGTACGTGGAAAGCACCGTCGAGGTCCAAGAGCCAAACATTATCGACGTGGGTTTGAAGATAGAGGGATACACCTCCTACTCCGACTACGAGGTCTATCTCAATTCCTACGTGGCCCCTGGTTTCACTCCGGTCGTCTATCTACAGGACAAGAACGATGAAGCGGAGCAAGTCAAGGTGATCTACAATGACGTTTACCGGGGCATGTACAACCTGTTCCCCCGCGACATGGGCGCCGCCAAGCTGCTTTACGACGGCAGGGGGCAGAGCGGTCGCCACAACTGGTGGGTGGCGCTGGGACGTATGTATGGCCTTCCTCTGGGCTCGTTCACGGACGGCACCGTCGATGTAGTGGTGATGGGGCGCCGCGAGGACGTCCAGGCGGTGGGTGTCAGTTACGCCGGCGACGAAGAATCGGATCGAGTCGCCGGCCACCGCGGGATGTACCTGCCTCTGTTCGGGAAAGATCTACGCCCGGGACTCGGCTGGCAGACCCAGGCGCGCATGGTAATCGACGATTTCGGGGCGGACCCGGCCCAACACCAGAGGCTGTACCGGGAGTTTTGCGAAGAGGTGGCGCCCAGACCGCGCGACCTCCCCGTCGTGCCCCAGAGCTGGCTTTAGGTCTCGTCAAAACGGGCTTGCAACGCGAGAGGTATCTGATGCCCAACATCGATGGAATCGAGCTGAGAAAACTGGTCTGCAACGCTGAGTTCAAGCCGCGCTGGGAGTCTTACTCACTGGATGATCTCGCCCCTGATGAAGTGCGAGTCAGAAGCGAGCTGAGTGCCGCGAAACACGGCACCGAGATGGCCAGAATTCTCGGCACCGGCGCTCATGTCAACGTTCGCTACATGGCGGACCGCAAACACTTCGATCGTACGCGAGAATCCTTCTACGATTCGAAGCAGTGGGTGGGCACGGGCAATGCAACCGTCGGCACGGTGATCGCGGTGGGCGCCGAAGTGCGCGATCTCAAGGAGGGTGACCGGGTCTGGCGCGGTGGGGGTTTTCAGACGGTTCACCAGGGCAAAGGTTTCAGAAAGCTGGTTGACGGCTTTAGCGCCGCAGCTGCCTGCTGCATGGATCCGGCGAACTACGCCCTCGGGCCGGTGCGCGACGGCAACGTAAGGGCTGGCGAGCGCGTTTTGGTCCTGGGCATGGGTGCCATCGGACTCTTTGCCGTGCAGCTGGCGCGCATTTCGGGAGCCATCGAGGTAGTCGCCGTGGACCCCATTGCGGCGCGGCGCGAGCTGGCGCTGGAGCACGGAGCGACTCGGGTCATCGATCCGCTTGAAGTGGAAGACTTCGCCGCCGACTCGCGAGAGTGGTTTGCCGACGGCGCGGATGTGGCCATCGAGGCGAGTGGCAACTACGGCGCCCTGAACCATGCCATCCGTGCCACGCGATACGCGGGCACTGTGGTGCCGTTGGGATACTATCAGGGGGAGGCCAAGGGATTGTTTCTGGGCGAGGAGTTTCACTTCAACCGGCTCAACATCCTCTCCTCGCGCACCTCCAGCGAACCGCCGCGGGAATTGACCTGGGATTATCAACGATTCGAGGACACGCTCATCGAGCTATTCGTGAGGGGCGACTTGCAGCCTTTCGGCCTGCCCAGCCCGATCGTCGGTCCGGAGGAGCTGCCGGAGACCTTTGGCAAGGTCTATCACGCACCCGACGAGGTGATCAAGGTAGCCGTCCGGTACTCCTAAGATGATCCATTTGATATGGGCTGTCCTGCTCCCAGGAACTCTGTGGGCGCAAACCTTTCCCAGTCCCGTCGCCGGGGGTGAGAATTTTTCGCAGCCGGAGGTCTCGGGAAGTTTTCTGCCGATGCGTATTTCCACTCAAAACGTAGACTGGAGTGGAATCGGTCCAGTTGCCATTCCTTTCACTACGAATCAACGCGGTACGTTCTGGCTGGCCATTTACGAGTTGGGCTCCGCCGAGACCGGTGAGCGCGGACCGAACGGTGCCTGGCTACGCCTGGCGCCCCAAGACAAATTCATTGCTGTGACCGCACGGCAGACGGCTGAGCTAGGCCAGAATGTCATCATGTGGGACGCGAGGGATTTCGACGGCAACGCCGTAAAATCCGGCAACTACGCCTTTGACCTGATCGGCGTTAACGATCAGGACAAACCGGTCCTGGCCGGCCCTGGCCCGCGCGATTTTACCAAGGCCATCGTCGATACTCGTTTCGACCCCCCCGAAGTCTGGGTCCACACGAGCGATCGACAGAAACTAGCGTCGGGAGAAACCTCCGGCGACATCGTTCGCGGGACACTGGGAACGGACTACATCGCCAACCCGCGTGCCTTCGAGCGATGGAACTACACCGACATATTCGAATTCGATGGGTCCCAGACGATTGGCGGTATGCGCGTCGACGACGAAGATCCGGATATCTTTTGGACGTCCCAGGTGAACGGTGACAATAGCGGACTGTATAAAATGCGCATTGCTCGCCAGTCCAGATCGTGGAGGCTGGTCACTGATTTTGGCGATGACGGCCATTCCGTCAATGGCAGCCGCGATCGTGTCACCGAGCTTGAGCCCTGGGGACCCAAGGGCATCGTATACAACGGGCTCTGGGGCCAGCAGCAGGTACCATTCTGCGCCATCGAGTCGCGCGACAAGAACACCGGAGAGATTTCCGGCGCCTTCGACGTAACAGAGTTTTACTTAACCTTCAATATCGACAGCGCGGGCAATGAATCCGCCACGGGCAACGGCCCTGGCCATATGGATGTCAACCGCCATGGCATCTGGATGACCAGTTGGGCAGCACCGGCCGTCGTCTTCATGGATCACGACGGCAACATCATATGGGTCAACGGGAACGGTGACCAAATAGGCGACACAATCAACATCGAAGAAGCTACACAGCTCGGGATATCGGCGGTGAGTGGGAACAATATCCAGATACGTCCCGACATCAGCGGCCGTGCCGCCTTCTTTACCATCAGCGGTAACAACCGCGGAGCCCACATCTCCACCGTCGGCCGCGATGGTTCCGGCCTGTTCGAGATCGCCTTCTCCAGCGACCTCGGACCGTTCCGCCCCGATGCCACCTGGCATCTCACGATCGTCGATGAGAACGGGCCGTACGACGGGTTCTACTACGGCTCGCCCCTGGGAGCGCTGGGAGGCGCTACTTCAGAAGGTGGCCAGCGTGGTCCAGGAGAGCTGCTCCACATTCCGTTTGATCTAGCCTCCGGTCTGCTGGGCGAAGACGTAACAGCGGTGGAAGAGGAAACAGGCGCCGAAACCCCCAACAGCTATCGCCTCGGCGCCGCGTATCCCAATCCGTTCAATCCAGAAACCAGCATCGAGTTTGCCGTACCGGTTGAGGAGCGCGTAAGAATCGAAGTCTTCAACACAATCGGTCAGCAGCTGGCTGTCCTGGTCGATGAGGACCTGAGCGCAGGTGTTTACGAGGTATCCTGGAAAGCGATCGACGAGAATGGCCGGCGAGCATCGAGTGGTATCTATTTCTATCGGATGCGGGCCGGTGATTTCACCGACACCCGCTCTGTGACCCTGCTCAAGTAATTGAGGTTGTTGAAGCAACGCGGTTGCGCGAGATCGACCTGGTTTCTCACTTTTATCACTGAGTCGTGTGTTTTTTGTACTCGGCGAGCAGCGCAGCAGCGCCAGCGCGGATAAACTCGATCTCCGACGCTGCCTCGAAGAACGTCGCACCTTTTTTTGCCCATTCACCGGCCCCCTTTCCATCTGCAGGAGTGGTGCCAAAGGCAACGCCGTACTTTTTGCACAGCTCGAGAACCTTCTCCATTGGGCCGCGAACGTCAGGATGATTGTAGTCGCCGGGGTGACCTAGTTCGATGGATGAGTCGCCGGGGCCGGCGTAGACCATGTCAACTCCGGGAACGCTGATTACTTCTTCCGCATTCTCGTACCCCAAAGCGGATTCGATGTGAAGGACAACCGTTGTTTCCTGGTCCTGCTCATCCATCCAGCTTTGCCAGTCGCTGACCTCCCTGTAGTCGCTGTTGCCCCAACCCGGGGCTACGGCTCGCGTTCCCCGTGGCGGAAATTTCAGGTAGCTCACGAGCGTCTCCACCTGCTGGCGTGTTTCCGTGCGTGGCAATTGAATGCCAACGACGCCTGCTTCGAGCAGCTTCGCAACTTCCATGCGCTCGAGCTGCAGCGTTTTGGCGATCACCGGCAGGCCGTTGTCGCGTGCAGAGAGAATGGTGTCGGCCAGGTCGGCAAGACCGAAGAAGGTATGCTCGTACTCGATGTAGATAAAATCGAAACCAGCATGGTGGAACAGCTTGACCAGGGACGGTCGAGCGTACTCCTTGAGCAACGGACCAATCAGTAGATCGTCCTTTTTCAGCCGCGCCTTGAGATGCCGCCCTGGACCCCCCTCGGGATACCAGGGATTATCGACTCCGATGCTGGCGCTTTGACGTTGCGGCATTTGTGCTTCTCCCCCTTCTATGTATTTTGGCGGTTGTATTCGAACGGGTCCCCAAGAATGGCCAGAAACCAACGATGAATCAAGAAGATACCACTGTCAGTTCGCCGGGCCAGGTGAAGGTCACCGAGGTCAAGGTCTTTGAAGTGGATCTGTTTACATACGTCAAGGTCCATACCGACACTGGCGTGGTGGGCGTCGGCGAGATGCACCCGGCCAGCAACACGGCCGGCAACCGTTTGATGACGACGCCGGCGCTGCAATATTGCGCTGAATATCTGGTAGGTAAGGACCCGACCCAAATCGAACGCCACTGGCAGCATCTGTTTCGCCGCAGCCTGTTCCGCGGCGGTGCCGATTCGATGGCGGCTATCGCTGCTATCGACATGGCCTTGTGGGATATCGCCGGCAAGCTCGCGGGACTGCCGACCTACAAGCTGCTTGGTGGCCCCACGCGGGAGAAGGTGCGGCTATTCGCGGCTCTCGGCGGCGCTCCATCCCCCGAGGCGATGGCAGAACAGGCCCTAGAAATGGTGGAGCAAGGATTTGCCGCCATCCGCTTCAATCCGTATAGAGGCAACCCGCAGGCTTTCGCCGACATGGGCTTCAACCAGATCGTGCGCCTTGCCACACAGTATGTGAGGGCGGTCCGCGACGCCGTTGGAGACGAGATCGATCTGAGCATAGACGTCATCGGGGTGCTGTCGCCCGCCGAGGCGATTGCCGTAGGGCAGGCATTGGCGCCGTACGGTCTTCATTTCTTCGAGGATCCGATCGAGCCGGACAACATCGACGCCATGGCGCAGGTGGCGGCAGTTCTACCAATGCCGGTGGCGACTGGGGAGCGGCACTGTACCATCCACCAGTTCCGCGATCTGCTCAACAAGCGGGCGGCGGCGTTTTTGCGGCCCGATCCAGCGCTGGCGGGCGGTCTGACCAACTGCAAGAAGATCGCCGCCCTGGCCGAAGCGGATTACGTCCAGCTGATGCCGCATAATCCGTTGAGCTGCGTACTTACCGCCGCATGCGTGCAGCTAGATGCCTCGATCCACAACTTCGCCATCCAGGAATATCAAGGCCACGAGTTGGAAGCGCCCAGACGTGACCTGGTGCAGGAACCGCTCGAACTGCGCGACGGGTACCTGATCGTTCCCAACAAACACGGTCTCGGAATCGAGCTCAACGAAGAAGCGTTCAAACATTATCCGCCGATTTCTCGCGACCGGCAGCCCATTATCGCCCGCGACGGGGCGCTGCGGGAGTATTGATTTCGCGCAGGGTGAAACGCGTCGAGCGACGTCGTGAGATGCCAGAAGCGATTCTTGACTAAGCAGGTTCGCTAAGTGAACCAATCTATCCAGGAGCGAAGCATGTCCCAAACGAAAACACTCAGGCAGCGCATTAAGGAGGGTGAAGTGCTGGTCTCCCTGCGCGGCTCGCTATCGACGACGAAGAGCCAGCTGGAAGAGATATGGTCAACAGGCAGATATGACTACATCTGGATCGACGGTCAGCATACCCCCTTCACCGAACAGCAGTTGGTTGACTACTGCGGTGCGGCGGAAGAGTTGAATATCGACGTGCAACTGCGCATTCCCCACACGCGGCACGCTTACCTGGTTGGGCGTTTTCTCGACTTTGGACCCACTGCGGTTCTGGTCCCCGAAGTCATGGAGCCTGAGACCGTGGATGACGCCATAGATTACGCCTACTACGGACCCATCGGACGACGCAGCTGGGGCGGGGCTTTTCGCCGAGGTTTGAGTAGCATCGGTGCAGATCGGCTCACCTATGCAGCCTGGTGGAATGAGTATGTGGTTCTCGCTATTCAGCTAGAATCTGTTGAGGCGGTAACCAATATTCGAAAACTGGCCAAACCAGGCTTGAGTGTCGTCACCTTTGGACCAAACGATCTCTCATTCAACATCGACGATCACCCGGAATATCCGTTGCAGAACGTCGACGATTGTATGCGCAATGTCGCCGCTCAGCTCGCGGGAACTGACATTAGGTTGGCCATGGGTACCGCGACCAAGCCTGAAGAGCGCGACAAGTATCTGGAGATCGGGATAACGCTCTTTCAGGAAGAGCCTCCAGCATAGTCGAACATCGCGCCGCCGAGCAACTCCGTCAGCCTCCTTCACATACGCAGCACGGCCCAGCTGAAAACTTGACAGCTGGTACGGGACACGTCTAGCTTCAACGAGGTCATTTCACAGTTCATTCACTCGTGCCGCTCGATGCGGAGTGGCGTCGCAGCTTGCACCTGATAGCTTATGCCTAACAGAGTCCTGGTCACCGGAGGAACCGGGTTCATCGGTCGCCGGGTGTGCCGCATTCTGCTCGAACGGGATGTTCCCGTTGTCATCCTTGATTCACAGCCCCAACAGGCGGTCGTAGACCGGCTACGGCAGACTCAATCGGGCTTGCCGGAGGATTGCCTCACGGTCGTCGAGGCAGACATCACCGACCTCGAGCAGGTCGAATCAGCGTTGGAGCAGAACCGCGACCTCACCCGTGTCATCCATCTCGCCTCTTTGCTGACGGCAGGGGTGGAGGAGAATCTGGTCATGGCTGCTCGCGTCAACATCGTGGGCACGGTAAATATTCTCGACGCCTCTGCCCGCTGTCGGATCGAGCGAGTAGTGCAGGCCAGCAGCGAAGCGGTATACGGCAATGGCCAGGCTCGCTATGGAAAGCGGCCGGTGCAGGAAGATGACTTCTGTCCTCCCCTCGACCATCACTACGCGTATGGCGCCATGAAGCTGCTCGCTGAATTCATGGGCAGCAAGTATGCCTCCACCCACGACCTGAGTGTCGCCTGCCTGCGACCTTCCGTCGTTTTCGGTTTCGGTCGCGGTGGTGGGGGTCAGTCGTGGGCCGAGGTTTTTGCCAGCAATCCAGCGGTCGGCAAGCCGGCGCATCTGCCCTTTCCTGCTGACAACCGCGAAAATTGGATCTACGTCGATGACTGCGCCGAGCAACTGGTCCGTTTGGTGCTGAAACCCGATCTCGAACACTACGTCTACAACAGTGGCGGCGAGACGGCGAGCGCTGCCGAGCTTGTCGAGCAGGTCAGACGTCATCTGCCCGATGCCGACATATCCGTTGATGACACGAAGCCTTACACGCCGCTCATCGATGATATGGATGGTAGCCGTCTTGAGCGTGAGATCGACTTTCGGCCGCGGACCTTGTCCGCAGGTCTGCTCGCCCACATCGACGAAGCCCGCCTGGCCGCCGGCCTGGCGCCGGTTGCACAAGACCCGGCAAAATAACAGAGGAAACAACACGATAATGACAGACTATCGCGCCACCGTTGTCGGCAGCTATCCGCGCAACATCCCCGTTGAAGACACCTTGAAGAAAACCACGATCTCCGACGACGAAGCTTTGGAGATGATCCGCTGGGCGGTCGAGGACCAGGTCTCCCTCGGTCTCGAAATCGTTGGCGACGGCGAGGGTTACCGCGAGAACATGTACTGGTTCTATCAGAAACGCATGGATGGAATCACCATGGAGGACATGGCCTACAAGAGTTTTGGCGATGCCGGCTTCGGAATCGAGTGCGCTCGTCTGGTCGGCGAGCTCGGAGAGACGCGATGGCAGCTGGCTAAGAAGTGGAAGACAGCGAGGGATGCAGCTCCAGCCGACGTTCAAGTGAAGCAGACGGTGACGGGCCCACATATGCTCTCCCGATTTACCGTTAACGAGCGGCCCGACCTCTATGAAGACGAGGTCGCCGTCGCCCGCGCTTATGTCGATGTGTTGGCCCGCGAGCTGCGCGAGCTCATCGATGCCGGCTGCGACTACATCCAGTTCGACGAGCCGGTATTGACGTTGTCGCCGGAAGAGGCGGTCTGGGCAGCGGATGTGCTCAATGAGCTCGTCGACAAGCTGCCCTCTCACGTGCGCATCGGGATGCACATATGCGGCGGCAACCCGCACCGAAAAAGAGTCTACTTCGGCAAGTACACCGATATGGTTGATGGCTTGAAGAAGCTGAAGATCGACGAGATCTCCCTTGAACACTGCACTCTGCACTACAACCTGATGGATCTGTGGCCCCTGTGGGACTTCAAAGGGGATCTCATGCTGGGCGTCATCGACCAGCGTAGCGACGAGATTGAAACGCCCGACGTAATCTGGGAACGGACGAAGCCAGCGCTGGAGCATTTCAGCCCTGATCGCCTGCTGTTGAGCAGCGAGTGTGGCTGCGGTCACGTGCCGCTGGATATCACTAGAGCAAAGATGAAGGTTCTGTCGGCAGCGTGTAGACAGTTTCGTGAGAGATGATAGCCCGTTGTCACGTGTTTCCACCTGATTGCCACGCCAATGCTGCTACTGCATTGGCATGGTCGGGGGACGGCGAAACCACAACAATGATGACCCGAAGCTACGCCAATCAGTGGTCAGTTAACGACCGGTGTCATCGCGTCGCCGCCTCGGCTGTATTGACTTTCACCGAGTGGTCTTCAGCAAGTCGAGCAATGAACCTATGACCCGCACGCCCAAACTGCTCGTCGACAACATCTACTTTCCAGAAGCACCGCGCTGGCGGGTTGGCGCCGACGGCGTCGGCAAATTGTGGTACTCGGACATGTTCACCAATGCGGTGATGGCCGTCGACCTGCAGGGCAACGTCGAGAAGATCGCCGACGTGCCCCAACTGCCCTCCGGTCTGGGGTGGTGGCCGGATGGAACGCTGCTGGTGGTGTCCCTTGGAGACAGCAAACTGATGGCGGTGGGTGAGGATGGTAGGCTCACCGAAGTGGGAGACATGAAAGCCCTGGACGGACTCGCCTGCAACGACATGGTCGTCGACGCCCAGGGCCGCGCCTACATCGGCTCCTTCCAGCTTCTCGACGAGATGCGCCATCCAGGGCCCGGGAATATGCCCGCGTTCAGCCATGTTATCCGGGTCGATCCCGGCGGCTCGGCAACTATCGTGGCGGACCGGATGACCTTTCCCAACGGGGCAGTCATCAGTCCCGACGGCAAGACCTACATCGTCGCCGAGACTTTCGCCAACCGGTTGAGTGCATTCGACATCGAGGCGGACGGCTCGCTTACTAACCGGCGCGTGTGGGCCGATATCGGCGCGCCGCCGGACGGCATTACCATGGACGTCGAAGGTTGCCTGTGGGTGGCGGTGCCGTACTACATCTACGGCGGTCCCGGGGGTTTCGTGCGCGTGCGCGAGGGGGGTGAGATCGTCGACCGTATCGACGTGGACGGGGTCGGCTCGTTCGCATGCACCCTGGGGGGGGCCGACATGACGACGCTGTTTCTGTGTCAGTCCACTTTGCTCGGTGGCGAGCGCAAGCTCGGCGACGGTCGCATCATGACCGTCGAGGTCGACGTGCCGGGTACGGGGACACCGTAATAGCCACTAAACCCGATCCGACGTATCCATTCAGGAGACAAAAAAATGCAAATTCTGAGCCGTCTCATCGCTGCAACTTCGTTCGCGAACCTGCTCCTAGTTGGCCTTGTTACGACCGCCGGCGGCGATACAAAACCTACTAAGGTTCACGAGACGGCGGCAAAGAAACCCGACGTGGGTAAACAGACGCTCGACTCGACTCCCTTCAATGCCGTCCTGACGAAACACCTGAAACAGGGACGCATCGACTTTTCTGCACTTCACGCCGATCCAGCGGCAAAGGCGCAATTGCAGGATTACCTCGCGTCTATCGCCCGAATGCCGGAGTCCGAACCGCTCTCGTCCTGGATCAACGCTTACAATGTCCTGGTCATCCACGCGGTCCTGGAGCGGTATCCGCTGAAGAGCGTTAAGGACGCGGAAGGGGGCGATTTCCGGTTCTTCCGCGAGATCCGTTACCCCGTCGCCGGCAAGGAGCGCTCTCTCGACGAGATCGAAAACGGGGTCATCCGTCCGCGCTTCGAGGACGCCCGCATCCACGTGGCGCTGAACTGCGGCGCTCTGTCTTGTCCACCGCTGGCGCCGAAAGCGTTCGAAGCGGCATCCCTGGATGCCGACCTCGACCGGCTGGCCACGGTGACGGTCAACGATGGCCACCATGTTTACCTGAAAGACGGCAAGCTCGTCGTCAACGAAATCTTCAAGTGGTTTGAGCCGGACTTTACCCGCGACGAGGGCTCCCTGCTGAAGTGGATCCAGGCCTACTCCGAAAATCCCGCGATTGACGGGTTGTCCTCCGACGTCGTCGTCGAAGTATACCCGTACGACTGGGCCCTGACGGCCGAACACTAGAGGCATGTCCAGACCCAATGTGGTTATCGTCATCATGGACGATCTGGCATACGGCGATCTCGCCTGTCACGGGAATCCGTACACCAGGACGCCAAACGTGGACCGGCTCCACGGAGAAAGCACGCGTCTGACGCGATACCTTTCCGGCCCGGTTTGCACGCCCGCCCGGGCGGCTCTGTTTACGGGCCGGCATCCCTATAGGACGCGCGCTTTCGACACCTACCTGGGCCGCTCGATGATCGATCCGGACGAGGTGACTTTGGCCAAACTGCTGCGTGATGGAGGGTACGCCACCGGTTTGTTCGGCAAGTGGCACCTGGGCGATTGTTATCCCAGCCGTCCGATCGACAAGGGTTTTGAGGAATGTCTCATGCACCGTGGCGGCGGTTTGTGCCAGCCGTCGGATGTGGGCCGTGGCAGCTATTTCGATCCCGACTTGATGCACAACGGACAACTGCAACGCTACTACGGCTATTGCACCGACATCTTCTTTGATGAAGCGCTCAAATTCATAGCGCGAAGCGCGGGGCAGCCCTTCTTTGCCTATATCGGTACCAACGCCCCGCACAACCCGCTGGACGTGGCCGAGGACTGGAGCGAGCCTTACCGGGACGTGGGGCTCAACGAACCCCTCGCCCGGCTCTACGGCATGGTCGAGAATATCGACTACAATCTTGGGCGGCTGACGCAGAAACTGGAGGATCTCGGCGTCGCTGAGGATACGATCATCATCTACACCTCCGACCACGGCCCGTGCCGGTCATCGCCGGATGAATGCGGCAGGATCCGCTTTAACGCGGGCCTCAGGGGCTCAAAAATGGAATTGTATGAAGGCGGGATCAAGGTTCCCTTTTTCGTTCGCTGGCCCGGAAAGATAGCTGCGGGTCGGGATCTCGACCGCATCGCCAATCCAATAGATCTGTTGCCGACGGTGTGTTCAGCGGCCGCTATTGACCCGCCGATGGATCGGACTATTGACGGCATGAACCTCTTGCCTCTGCTCAAAGGCGAAAAGGAGGTTTCAGCCTGGCCGGAGCGCACTATCTGCATGCAGTGGCACCGCGGGGATGCCGCGGAACGTTACCGCAACTACGCCGCCATCGGTCAACGCTACAAGCTGCTTCGCCCCAAAGGTGATCAAGAGGACGAGCTTTACGATCTAGACAGCGATGCGGCGGAAGAGCGCGACATAAGCCGCGAGCATCCCGAGGTAGTTGCGTCCATGCGGCACGAGTATGAGCGCTGGTTCGACGATGTGTCCAGCACGCGGCCCGACAACTACGCGGCGCCGCGCATCATCATTGGCAGCAAGCACGAAAATCCCACAGGACTGGCGCCTGTATGGTGAGGAGGAAGGTTGGGACGCAGATCATCCGGGATTCTGGCTGGTCGAGATTGCCGCAAACGGGATCTACTCTCTACTCATAGAGACGGAGATTCTTACGGACATGAATAACGCCACCCTGCATTTCAAATGCGGCGACCTGCACATCGAGCACAAGATAATCTGTCGCGATGATGTTCCTAACTCATCGAACAGAGACCGGGGAGAATTCGCCTTTGAAAGGGTTGAGCTCGGGCGCGGCGAGCACACATTGGAGGCTTACCTCGAACTGGAAGGGTCGAAGAAGGGGGTACGATCCGTAACCATTGGAAGCGTTCGAGCTGACAACCGATCATTCGCCCGGCGAACTTCGGGCTGCTAGATCCGGTACAATGCTTCGGCGTTTTCCGAAAACATCGCATTTTGCTCCGCGTCGCTGAAATCGGCGATGATCTCGGTATAGGCCTCGACAAGCACGTCGTAGGTGCTGAATAGCCAGTCGACCGGCCAGTTGCTTGCGAAGAAGCACCGGTCCGGTCCGAAGGTTTCTATGGAGTGCAGCACGTAGGGCCGGATGCTGTCGACGTTCCAGTTGTTGTCACCCATGCCGAGGCCGGAAATCTTCCACCAAATGTTGTCCGCCTCCGACGCCGTAACCGCGCCCTGTTTCCAATTCTGGAAGTACTCGCTGTTGCGTTCGGTAGGGAAGCCAGTGTGATCGACCACGATTGCGATGTTCGGGAACCGGGCAGAGAGGTCGCGCAGCTTTTTCATTTCCTGCCACTGGACTGCGATACTGGCAACCAGGTTGTAATGTTCGAGTAGGGCAAAGCCGCGATGGAATTCGGGTTCAACGAGGTAGTCGCCGTATGAGAAGTCGCGGACTCCGCGCATGTTGGCGAATGCGCAGTGTCGGTCTAGGATCCCCTCGACATCGGAGTCACGCAGATCGGCCTCGGCAACAATGCCGTTTGGGTATCCAGTACGTTCTGCGGCTTCCTGAAGCCACTCGGTCTCCTTAACGGGATCTTCGGTTCCGATGGCGGCCTGAACGTGGATTGATTTTACCACGTTGGCGATTCGCGTCTCCGCAATGTAGTCTTCCGCCAGGTAGTTCCGTTCCGCCAGCTTCTGAATCTGTTCGCCGAGGAACGCGTGCGGAACACCAGGCTGCCAGTGGCCATAGTGCAGCACAGGGTGCTGCATGTCATAATAATGGACGTGGGCGTCGACGAACTCTAGCTTCTTCACGAGGTTCTCCGGGGTACACCATCTAATCCTAAACGCATCCCTTTGCGAGGGATTCTAGTGCCTCGTCGGACGGGTGTCAACGCGTCGCTTGACCAACGCTCCGCGACTCATCAAGTTTTCACGGCATTGCGGATACGAAACCTAGTCACCTTAATCTTCCAAGGGTCATGACCATATCGAAACGATTTTCCGAAACCCGTTTTGCCGCCTGTGTCGTCGGCAGTCTGCCGCGACCTCTTATGGTCAAGGAGATGCTGCCGGAGGTGCCCGGCACGGATTCAGTCGAAGTAGCCCATTCGCCGCAGATGGATGCAGCCGTACGCTACGCCATCACGATGCAGGAGCTGGCGGGGCTCGACCTGGTGAGCGATGGGGAGTGGCGGCGCCACGCCTATACCCACGTCATCGCCGACATCGCCAGCGGGTTCGCAGCCGATTGCCGTACGGATATGCAACGCTGGGGCATCTCCGTCAGCGAACCAATGGAGGTAGTGCGACCTGGTTTGATCGCTGAAGAAGCCCGCTTTCTCGTCGCCGCTACGGACCGGATGACCAAGGTCTGTGTGCCCTCTCCTTATTTGCTCGGTGTGCGGCTCTGGGAACGGGACTTTTCCTCCCCGGCGTATGAAACGCGCGATCACTTTATCGATGCCCTCGTGCCGATTCTCCGAAACGAGTTGCTGGAGGTGCAGAAGACGGGAGTCACGGTGGTGCAGATCGATGAGCCACACCTTTGCGTGCTGGTCGATCCCGAGTACCGGAATTCCTTCGAGAACGCCCAATATGAGATGGACTTGGCTGCCGACAAGATTAACGAGATGCTGGATGGCGTCGATGGGGTGCAGACGGCGCTCCACCTGTGCAGGCGAAATTGGGGGCGCGAGGGCTGGGGCGCGGAAGGCGGTTACGATCCGATTATCGAAACCATGAAGAAGATCGCGGTAGACCAGTACGTGATGGAATTCAGCATACCCGTAGCCGGCGACGTGGCCATCCTACAGGAACTGCCGGAAGACAAGCTCATCGGCCTGGGCGCCGTTGAGTGCCGGTTCGAGAAGATCGATTCGACGGATGAAATCGTCGGTCGGGTGGAAGAAGCGCTGAAGTATGTGGGGGCGGAACGCTTGAGCATCAATCCCGATTGCGGTTTCTCTCCCGGCCTCGAAGGTACCATGCCGCTGGAGGAGCCGTATCAGAAGCTGAAAAACGAAGCGGCTGCGGCCGTGCGGCTGCGCCAGCTGTATGGATAGCGTCTTGATCGAGGGCCCATTCACGCGATCCGATCTTCGTGAGCACAGCGAAGCCAAACCTCGTTCTTAGTGGTGCGGACCACGAACACTTCCTCGAACATGGTTATGTGGTCGCGCATAATGCCGTACCGCGGGAAACCATCGCGGCAGCGGTCGCCTCGCTGGAGAATGACGGCGCCGAACCAGACCACGGCCGGGAAGCCGTGGCAAACTGCACCACCGAAACGATGCTGACGCCCCGAACTCTTCGGCGCTGCCTACCCGTTTGAGCGCCGGCCGGCCGGTTACGATATGCCGCGTCCGTACGAGCCGGATGTATCGTGGCCGGAACCGAGCGCCCATGTGGACGACTGTTATCCTACCATGATGCCCAATGGTTGGGCCCTGTGCTCGTTCGTCATGCGCACGGCTGGCAAAGCATAAAGGAGGTCGTTCCGGAACTTGAACATGCCGGTCCTGGACGCGAGGTCCTGGCCGCCCCTGGCGATGTCCTGCTCTTTCACCACATTATAGATCACACTGGCTCCAACAACACCTCCGATCCCGTCACTCGTCACGCCCTGGGATGACGTCATCGGTATGGCCCTTCTCCACTTAGGCGGCCTCTGTTTTATAACGAAACCTTGGCGCCCGCCGTTCAACGGCTGGTCAGCGAGGATCTCATTGTCTGGCGGCGAACAAGGCCTACCGACCTGGGGATCGGTCCCATCCGCACCATGCAGTTTCATCAGTACGGCAGCATGGCGATCCTGGGAGCTAGCACCGGCGCCGCGCCCCCGCGGACGGGCCCTGTATGGCTCCACGGACATGGATCAGTGGACCGAGTTGGCTGCCATCGACGGCTGTTCCACGGGAACTCCCTGGTATATCTACCCAAGAATCCAAGCGCCGATCTTGCGGCAACTGTCCACGGTCGAGGCGTTCGAAACGCCAGCGGTCGTCGGGATGGTCTGAGATTGAAGCTACGGGAGGGGAATGATCCACAGCGCGACACCGATGCTGTCGGACACAGCGCGCTTGGGCGCAGCGGGCGTGGTAGTCAGGAGCCCGAATTCGAGAGAAAAAGGCCGCTCAGTACCTCAGTCATATCGGCGACCGAGCTTCGTGCGGCCGAAACTGCTCATCACTACATGAATCTCCGTATCTGGCGGTGCAGTGCACTCCGGATGCCAGAACAGGAATGGGTGTGGATCGGATACTCGACATATGCGCCGCCAAATTTCTCCTTGTACCTTCGAATCCCCTCCTCCTTAGCATCTAAAGGGTTTGGGGACACCCCAGCAAGATCATACTCTCGCTGTCCGGTCGCCGTGCCCCAGCGAATGATGTCCCATTTAACGATGTCACCGGCACCTGCGCCGACCAAACCAGCGACGTCTCTGGCGACGCCAATTTCGTACAAGACGCCGTTGAATACCAAAACTCCCAATCCATGGCAAAGCCGACCGTCGATCTCTGCGAAGAAGATCTGCAGGTGACCCGTGGTTCCGAGGGATTCCCACATGGTCTCGTCAGGATAGGCGGGAGGCATGTCGAGGCCCAGATCGTGGCGTGTCTGATGCAGCAACCGCAGATACGATCCTATCTCTCCACCATCCTCCATTCGGCGACCCACGACTCCCTGCTCTCGGGCCCGCCGAACGGATTTCCTTGCGGATCGGTGGAGATTCTTCCAAAGTTGCTCCTTAGGCAGCCTCAGGTCGATTAGGCAGGTCGCCCATTGAGAGGAAGCAGTCGTCGTCCAGGATGATGAGAGTTGATGACCACCGTGGAATGGAGCAGTCCCATGGACCTGGAAGACCCTGCGGCGGCGCCCCAAGCGATTGACCTCGAGAATGATCGCATCATTCACCTCGTCCAGTCGATCTCTATCATACACGAGGGGACCGCCAATAAACCTCAAAGCCGGGAACAGGCAAGCCGATAGGCGCTTCACGACCCGGGTCATCGGCTTCCCCTCTCCGCCACGGTCATCGCTTCGGCGGTTTTCCCCGAATGCTAACAGACTCCCAACGGCCAATCCCGTGGCGTCTCTCGCAAGCAAGTAGAAGACCTCGTGACCCATCCTGCGCAGGTATCGGCCCCAGGCGGCCGACTGAAAGATACTTCCCTCGGGAACCGAACTAACCACGTCATCCCAGTTACTCAAAGGCGGTTCCTGGTCGATACTTACATGAATCAATTCAGGGTTTCTCCACGATGCGGAGCAGCGGCCAATCAATCAGCCATCCCGGCGGGTGTCGACCGGCAGCGGTAGGACCGACAAACGGCTTTATCGCCAATTGAGTCAAATATTTGGGACCACCCTTTCGACCGGCACGCAGCGTTGGAATTTCCCCAATATCTCTTAACCGCCTTTTGGGTCTATTTGCTATATTTAACGTGTCAATGCGCTTGTAAGTGCTCTCTAGGCAGATGGTTGGGAATCTCGACTAATAGAAGTCTCCGAGTATCCGTACAAGATTGACCGATTTCCGCAGCATGGTGCAATCAGCGTTCGCGAATTCATGCAGCAGGGAATGCGGTTGTTTGCCACAGAATGAGAAAGAGATCGCTGTTTTGAATTCGACAGATAGTTCCGGATACCACCTTTCTATGGTGAGGCCATGGTGTTGGGATACAAACTCTATGCCATGCTGGACTACGCCAGGCGACAAGGGTTGACCAATGTTATCCTGAACTCCAATGGTTCGATGCTGAGCGACTATCACGTCGAGTTCATTCTCGAAAGCGGATTGGAACCTTTCATTCTCAGCCTTGATGGATTTTCTAAGGAAACTTTTGAAAAGATCCGATATACAAGGTACCCCAAAGGGAAATTCGACGTGGTCTACTCGAACGTCGCTAAACTGCTTGAGCGAAAAGCGGTACTCGATAGTGCGGTCGTGGCTGTATGGATTGGCAGGCCGTAGGAGCCAGTCAGTGACACCGAGCAAGGGTAAGGCATCTTCTACTGTCGTTGAAGATGCCTGATCGCACCCGTGTGCAGTGCCTTCGGTGCGGTGCAGATTTTTGCCATTGATTGTATATTGGGGAGTGCAGTGCGAGGGCTGTCTCATAATGCCAAGAAAGACGTTCCGGCGCGGTATCTAGTGGAAGGGTGGAGATGGAAATCGGTTTCATTGATGGTTTCTGGGGCTCCTCAAGGCAGGCGCGATTCGCATAGAACTCAATGGAGTCCGTTGTCTACTATAGTCGACTAAGAGAATCGGAATGGAAGCAGACTTCCCGCAGTTGGTCTTCATCGGGGCAACTGATGTAGGGTCAAATGTCGCCTATGGACGGGGCCATGCACGCCCTCGACCAAAGGAAGCAAGGCGCTTGTCGCTGAGCACATGCGCCTGAAAGCTGGTTGTCATCGAGTTCCGGAAATACTGTGGGTGCGGCGGGAGCAGGTAGGGCGGCACAACGATCAATGAGCATTGGTCTTGCAGCCGGCAGGGGATGTTGCAATTGGGTGACGTCGACCTGCGCCATACGGTGGAATGGCGACCTCACGGCGTGTCCTAGGCTTCGGCACGCGAAGAGTGAAGTTTCAGAGCTTCCGTCCATTCGCAGGGAGTGTACGAAGTGGAATCGGGTCAGCGCAAGGTTTGATACCCTTGACAGGCGCGTCTACGACACCTCCTGGGATTTCTCCAAACAGGCGGTTTGCGCACTGAATAGGTTTTAAGTGGGCAGTCAATCGACGTCGAAGGGATGGTTTAGATGAACACTGATAAAGGTAATCGCAGTTGTAGAGGGGAGTATGGTCTCAGACGAGGGGCAGAAGAATTTCCGCTGATGGTAGTTATCTCGATCATATATCCCTGCAACTTCGGCTGTCCCAATTGTCCATATACGGATGCCAATTCCGAGCTCCGCAAGTTCTACCGGGCAAACGATGCCGATCTTTTGCCAGTCGAGCTCTGGAACAAAATGGCTGACGACTGCGGCGAGTATGGTGCGTGGATGAGGTGTACTGGGGGAGGAGAGCCGATGCTCCATCCGGCGATGGTGGAGATGATCGAGTATGCCAAGGAGAAGGGTGCTCGAGTTTGGCTCAATACCAACGGGAGCATGTTTGGACCATCAAGGAAACTACGGACTCGGCTTGAAAGAATAGTTCGTGCCAATATTGATCTTATTGAATTTTCCATGGACGCTGGAGACGCGGAGACTTATTCCATCGTTCGTCCCCCTCGTGGGGGTTCGCCACGTGATGCCGAGAAGTGGTGGCTTGGCCACGTAAACAACGTCCGTGCGGCCTTGGAACTCCGGAAGGAATATGGGTCTACTAGTCGCATTGTGGTTTCCATAATTCGACAGGATGTCATGAAGGATAAGACAGACGAGGCGATTGAGTTCTGGACCAAGGACGTGGGCGTTGATGAGGTGATCACGCGAAAGTTCCTGAGTTGGGATGAGAATACGAGTCTCGAACTGGCGAACTCCATGGATCCTCATCTCTACTCTGACCTGCCTGCAGAAAGGGCAGAACCATGCGTGTGGCCTTTTGAGCGCTTGAACGTCGATACTCTCGGTCGGATCGGGCTGTGTGGGCAAGACATTGCGTTCCGTACTTCCAAACATTTTCCAACCGTTTGGGAACGTCCGCTCAAAGAGATATGGCAGGGAGAAATGTTCACCTGGTATCGAAAGATGCATCTTGAAGGTCGTGGCTCTGAGTGCTGGCCATGCCGCGGTTGTTCAGCTTGGTTGGCCGGCGTCCGGGATTGGAACTACGGTTGGCTTGAAGTTCTGAAGAAATCCGGAGATCGCCTGAGCGAAGTCATGAAGAAAGACTTGGGTGTTGATGTCGATGTCTACCAACCTGGTAGGTAAGCCCGAAAGAGGGCACACGCCCGAATGGGGTTGGCAAATCCACTCACAGGTCTCAGCCAAGCCGCTACCGCGATGGAGTTGAAGTCCTGTGCCAGCGATCGTGGTACTCACCGCCAACTATCGGACTGAATAGGAAACAACTGGTACCCACACGCGGAGTTGGCTAATCAAGCCACGTCATGCGGTTGTTCACACCTCTGAGCGCGATCTATGATGCTGACTGCAGACTTTGCAGTAGGATTCTTAAGTTGTTCCTCGCTATGGATCTGTTCGAGACCATTCGTTTATTCGATAACCGTAGCCAGGACGAAATCGCGTCTCGGTTTCCCATGCTTGCCGCAGCCGACCTAAACGACGCCATGTATGTGGTAACGGAAGATGGCGCTCTGTATGGGGGTTTCCACGCGTTTCGTCGCATCATCTGGAGTAGCCCATTTACATGGCTCTTTGTCCCATTGTTCTACCTTCCAGGGTCGGTTTTCTTCGGTGAGCGTGCCTATGCTTGGGTGGCTCGGAACCGGAGAAGAATCGGATGTGTATCGGCTTCATGTGAGCTGCCTGATGCACGTAATCCAGCGAAGCGAAAGAACCTCCGTTAGGTCAATAAATTCGACTTTCGGAAATCAGTGTGTGGGCAATCGGTTGATCGGACTGTCCGATAGTGCGGGTCTTCTGGTCGGTCCCAAAAAAGCACAGCAACAAGCCGGAAGATCTGCTGGCGCTTCCCGTCGAACAGCTTTGCGCGGGTTCGCCCATGGGCAACCCGAGACTCGAGTTCCTAAATTCCTGAAGGGGTGATCATGTGCGGAATATGTGGGGTTCTAGGGGCGGGAGATAGTGATACTATACAGACGATGCTCGAGACCCTGGTACACCGCGGGCCCGATGATGGGCACTGGGTGGGTCAACCCGACTTCTGTCTGGGAGCACGCCGACTCAGCATCGTTGATGTCGACGCGGGACGGCAACCGGTCACAAATGAAACGCAAACCGTTTTCGCCGTTCAAAATGGCGAGATCTACAACTTCCCAACAATCAGAGAGCGGCTTCTTCAAGACGGACATAGTCTCAAGACGCGCTGCGATACGGAGGTATTACCTCACCTCTATGAGGAATATGGCACCCGCGCAGCGTCCAAAACCCACGGGATGTTTGCATTCGCGATCTGGGACAGTAAGAGCAAGGTGGGCGTGCTTGCCCGCGATCGCATGGGGAAGAAGCCTCTCTATTATCACAGTAGAGGTGACGCGCTCTACTTTGCGTCGGAACTGAAAGCAATTCTGCAGATCCCCGGATTTGAGAAGCGAATCAATGCAGAAGCAATGCACCATTATCTCAGCTACAAACACGTGCCGCATCCTCTCTGTATTTTTGAGGGTATCAAGATGATGCCTCCGGCTCATACGTTGGTATTCCGCCCAGGTCAGGAGCCTGTGCTGGAGAGATACTGGCAGGCCGATTTTACACCATCCGACGAACTGGCGGGACTGACGGAAGATGAAATAGCGGAGCGTCTACTCTCCTATCTAAGGCAGGGCATCGAGCGCCGCTTGATGTCTGATGTGCCGATTGGCTTCTTCCTTAGCGGCGGCATCGATTCCAGCCTTACGACGGCTTTGGCTGCGGAAATGTCGTCGTCGAGAGTGAAGACATTCACGCTCGCGTACTCACACGAGTCCTCGAATAGGGGCAAGGATGAAGATCAACGATGGGCAACTTATGTAGCCGATAAATATGACACTGAGCATCACGAAGAAGTGGTGGAATTTTCGTATTTTCCGGATGCTGTCAAGGGGATAATCTCCTGTTTTGACGAACCCTTCTGCGGGGTTGTTTCAACCTATTTCCTGTCTGAGTTGATTAGCCGCCACGTCAAGGTTGCTATCTCCGGGGACGGCGCAGACGAACTCTTTGGCAGTTATCTTTCCCACCGGCTCGCGTTCCCATTGGCCAATTTCAACGAATGGCAAGGTAGTAGAGACCCAGATCTGATTCGCCCATTTGAAGATGAACTGCCATTTTTGCGCGGCCTTTCCGAGCCGCAGGATTGGGCGTGGCGTTACAAACTGCTTGTCTACAGTGACGAGGAGAAGCGCGGCATTTACTGCTCCGATCTGGCCACTGAGATGGCTACCCAAAGTACAGAGAGGTGGCTGCGCGAAGGGTTCTCAGGACTATCTGCTTGTGATCCACTCAATCGCATGTTGGAGGCAGAGTTTCGAACCGTATTTCCTGACCAGGTGCTAACGTTCGTGGACCGATTGTCCATGGCGCATTCCTTAGAAGTCCGAAGTGCGTTTCTTGATACAGATTTCGTCAATTTCGTCACTGCTCTGCCTGGAAATTACAAAATCAGGAACGGGGAGACGAAATACATCCTCAAGAAGGCGTGTCTGAAATTCTTTCCCCCTGAAATGGTCTTCAGGCAGAAAGAGGGCTTTCTGATGCCTATAACGCAATGGCTGCTGCAGGATCTTGAGAGTTATGTGCGGGACATGCTTTGCTCGGAGAAGCTACGCCGGCAGGGGATATTTGATCCGGAAGCTGTCCAGTCCCTGGTGGACGAGCTATATCAAGGAGATGTGGACTACAAGTTCGTTAACAAGGTGTTTTCGCTGGTTATGTTTCAGGAGTGGCATGATGTATATATACCGTGAAACGTATCGCCTAACTAGATCAATGGCGTGATGAACTGGACCAATTCTGGGAGGACCGTCGTAGTCCTGCAGCCGGGATATATCCCTTGGCTAGGGTTTTTTGACCAGATGAACCGGTGCGACACGTTCGTCTACTATGATGATGTGCAGTTTGACAAGCACGGATGGCGAAACCGAAATCGATTGAAATCTCCAAACGGCACACACTGGCTAACCGTGCCAGTATACCACAGTGGAAAAGGCAAGCAACGCATCTGTGACGTAGAGGTAGACAATCGTCAACCTTGGGCACGCAAGCACATAGGGACGATTCGGCAGTTCTACGCCGATGCACCCAATCTCAAGGACATTCTGCGTGATCTCGAGGAACTCCTAACACGGCAGTGGGATTATCTCGTGGACTTGGATTTAGCAACCGTCGATTTCGTCTGTGGCTGGTTGGGACTCAAACGGTCAGTTGTGCGGGCATCAGAAATTGATATTGAAGGGACTCGAAGCGAGCGATTAATAAATATCTGTCGGTACTATGATGCAAATAAGTATCTTTCGGGGGTTTCAGCCAAGAGCTACCTCGACGTCGAACAGTTTTCGGATTGCGGCATCGACGTTCAATGGCATGAGTATAACCATCCGACATATTCCCAACAGTATGGCACATTCATTTCTCACCTCTCGGTTCTCGATCTTCTTCTGAATTGTGGTTCACGTAGCGCCGAGGTGCTGGGAATTCGGGAAAGGAGTTGTGCGTGAGAACAATCTTGGTCACAGGTGGGGCCGGCTTCATCGGAAGCAACTTCGTACAGTTTTTGTACAACAGGTATCCTGACTACCGCATCTTGGTGTTAGACGCCTTGACCTATGCCGGTTCCATTGAGAATCTCCCAGAAGGAGCACTTGGGTCAGACCGATACGAATTCTGGTACGGCGATGTGCGGAATGGTGAACTGATCAACAGTCTTGTCTCCAGAGCAGACGTTGTGGTTCACATGGCGGCCGAGTCACACGTAACTCGCTCCATATACGACAACAAACTTTTTTTTGAGACGGATGTCCTTGGAACACAAACAGTTGCCAACGCTGTCACAAACCACAGAGACAGTGTGGAATTGTTCGTTCATATGTCTACGTCGGAAGTCTACGGAACAGCGCTATCGGAGCATATGGATGAGGACCATCCGCTTAATCCTATGAGTCCATATGCTGCGGCGAAATGCGGAGCTGATCGACTGGTGTACTCTTACTGGCAAACCTACGGTATTCCCGCTGTAATCGTGCGGCCCTTCAACAACTTTGGTCCACAGCAGCATCTGGAGAAGGCCATCCCACGTTTCGTGACGAGCTGCCTTCTTGGAGAGCCCATGACTGTCCATGGTGACGGCTCCGCTGCAAGGGATTGGCTTTACGTCGAGGATCATTGTGAAGCTCTCGATTCGCTGCTGCATGCGGACAGAGCAAGAGTCGTTGGGCAGGTATTGAACGTCGGGACTGGAGAACACCATACCGTGCTGGAGATTGCCAAGGTGATTCAGAATCTCCTTCAACCAATGAGCACTCAGATCAACTACGTGGGGGATAGACCTGGTCAGGTTTTTCGGCATACGGCGGGAAACAAGAAGATCAATGATTTGATTGGCTGGCTGCCTCGTGCGTCTCTTGAGCAGGGCTTGGAGAAGACAGTTCAGTGGTATCAGGACAACGAGCCTTGGTGGAGGCCCCAGAAGTGGATGCGTCACATACCAATAATGACAGCAGCTGGAAAACGGGAAATGCATTGAACGTTCCTTTTTTCATCCACGAAGTGGGAACTCCAGAGCTTGAAGCGGTCGCAGAGGTTCTCGAGGGCCCAATCCTTACCACGGGTGAGACCGTAAGAACGTTTGAAGAGGCGTTCGCGGACTATCTCGGGCGGAAGTTTGCAGTTGGGGTTTCGAGCTGCACCGGTGCCATTCACTTGTCGTTGCTGGGTCTGGGAATCGGCCCCGGTGATGAGGTGATAACGACACCAATGACATTCATCGCCACTGCAACAGCGATCATTCAAGCAGGAGCAACTCCCGTGTTTGTTGACGTTGAGGAGGGAACCGGCAACCTGGATGCCTCGCTGATCGAAGCCAAGATTACACCCTACACCCGTGCCATTGTTCCGGTTCATTTGTACGGACAAATGTGCGACATGAGAGCCATCAGAGATGTCGCAGATCGCCATGGTCTTTTTGTGATTGAAGACGCAGCGCACTGCGTCGAGGGAGCGCGAGATGGAATTCGACCAGGGGAACTTGGGCACACCGCCTGCTTTTCGTTCTATGCAACCAAGGGCATCACAAGCGGTGAAGGAGGGGCAATCGTAACTGACAACAGGGATTTAGCAGAAAGGTTTGGTTTCCTGAGGTTGCACGGAATGACTAGAAACGCCAATGATCGTTACCTACATGGATACCAACACTATGATATGACCGAGATGGGTTGGAAATATAACATGGACAATATCCAAGCCGCGTTCTTGCTGCCCCAACTCTCTCGAATCGAGTCCACTTGGGAGAGGAGGCAAAAGGTCTCCGGCCTCTACCAGGCAGCCCTGCGAGGGATCCAAGGCCTTTCATGCCCGAAAGTCGTAGCTGGCGTCCGACACGCCTTCCATCTTTTACCCATTTGGGTTCCGGGCCCAGTTCGAGATTCTGTGATTCAGAGACTTCAGAAGAATGGCATTGGCGTCGGCGTGAATTATCGTGCGATCCACCTGCTCAGCTACTTCCGAAAGAACTTCGGGTTTGAACCCGGCGACTTCCCTCGGGCCGAGTGCATCGGCGATTCCACTATTTCTATTCCCTTTTACCCGGGTCTGGAAGATAACCAGGTCGAATATGTGGCAAGCAGTCTGGCGAGAATCCTTGAGAGAGAGCTGAGCCAGAGCGAAGAATTGACAGGTTAGAGTCGTCCGGCTCTGATGGCAATGGATTGGTCCAACATCACGAGCCACTTCTTGGGTTTCCTCCCAACTCTGAGCGACCCGACCCTGAATTTCGTTCGGAGTGTCTACGGTCTTCTGCTCCTACTAACTCTTTTGCACGCTCTACCCAGTGCAAGGCGCTTCTTCGTTACCGAGTTCTGGAGGGGATATACGGACAGCTCACGGAGGGAGAGCGTCCTCCAGAATCCGGTAAGCATGGTCCTGATTCAGGCGGCGTGGCTCACCAGTGCGTTCGGTCTGCTAACGGGGTACTGGTCTGTTTTTGCGGCGCTGACTAACGCTCTTATCTGTCGCTACTTCTTTATCACCATGCGATGGGCTGGGGTGCAGCGGGGTATGGGAGCGCCGGGATTCATTTGCCACTGGCTCGGAAACGCGGTCTTCTGGCTCGAACTCTGCCGGCACGCGTTTCCAACGACCCTTCCTCTGGTCCTGCTCGCCCTCCATATAGACTTCGCCTTCATCATTTTCTCAGCGGGTTTCTACAAGCTCCGATCCGGGTACGTTGTGAACGAGGGAATGGAGTACGGTCTAGTCAACCCGGAATGGGGCTACTGGTGGAGCAAGCTCAAGGACCTTTCCCCGAAACACCTTGCTTTCCGCATATCCAACCATCTCGGCTGGTCAATGGAAATCTTGGCTGCCATTCTGATGGTGATCCCATCGACGCGGTTCTACGGCGGCTGTCTCCTGATCTTGTCGTTTGCGTATGTTGGGATCTTGGTGCGGCTCAGTTGGCTCGTCGAAATGGTAATGCTGATTGGGGTCCTATACTTCGTACAGGGTAATCAAGGAGATTTCCTGGTCAGTGCCCTCGCTAGCTGGCTGCCCGGGTCGGTGAATATCGAGTTGACACCTCCTGAGTGGACCCGGCACCTAGTAGAGGCAGGTTTCGGAACCTATATCGCGGTTATGCCCCTAGCCTACGGGGGTATGTTCCTGAATCTCTACGGGAAAAGGCGTCTGAGCGAGCCATTTCAACGAGTGCTCGAATCCTATACGAATGTCTTCGGGATGATCCTCTGGCGAGTCTTCTCGGTGGATCTGATCAATTTTTTCGTTCAGGTTAGCATCGAAGACGCCAGCGGGACTCGGCGGAAGGTCTCGAGATGGGGAAGGATCTTTGATATGCGCTACAACCACGTCTGTGAAGCAATCAGCGTAACCTGTCTCTTCACACTCCTCAAATATTTTCCGGATGATCGAACCTTGTTCCACTCTAGAATTCGGCGCTACGCTGAGACCTTATCCGCTCGAGAGGGAGAGAGTGTCGTATTCGAGGTCGTAATAATTCAGAAGGAGGTGGATCGTTTCCGCTTTGTTCCGGTCCTAGAGGTGTCAATCAGGGCCAACGGCGGAGAGATCCAGGAGAGGGAGCTTTATCCTGATTACGACTTTTCGAAGCGGCATACTTCGTCGAGGATGCGGCCTGGAGCCAGGCTCGGGAGCTATGCGCCGCCCGGTGAATAGCTAGAGTATTGAAACCGCGCCGAGATGCCGAACAGCGAATCCCAAGGATCTGCTCACCCGTGTAGACACGTGTTTCAATGCCGACCGAATAGAAACCACATTTCTCGAAAACCTTCTGGGCGATACGATTATCCGTACGGACCCAAGCCCAGACCGAATCTAGATCCATCGAGGCGGCCAAGTCTGGGATTAGGCATAGAAGGCGCGCACCGATTCCGGAGCCCTTGTCTGCCGCGAAGAACGCGACCTCACCGTCGCGGGATGGGTAGAGAATCAGGCACCCGAGGAGACGGTCTCCGTCAATCAGGCAGCGGACTTTAGTCCCATCGTTGTCTCCCAGCCAGCGGCGGGTTGACGCGACATCTACGGGTTCGCTGAGAAGAAGATCGACGTACTGATTCCTGAGCGCGACGTATGGCGTCACCCATGGACTATCTGCCTCCAGGTCAAGATAACAGGTGTCGCTCATTTCTTGAGTCTTCGAAACGCAGTCGGCATGCCCACGAACTCGGATATGTTGGGTAGCCAAAAATGAGTCTTCAGTCTCATTCTCCGGTGTGGCAGCGTTGGCGGTATGAACCTTGAAAATGCGCTCCACCCAGCCGTCAGAAGGCCAACGAACCCCTGACCTTTCACAATAAGGTATTTCGAACACGAATCCATTTGGCTAGTTTCTGGATGACATATTCCTGTCCCTGCATGGCACTCTGTGAATCCCTCGGTCAAGAATCCGGAATTCCTCTTGGCTCATCCTGAGACCAAGCGCTCCGGAATAGAGCCCCTATCTGTGACTCCGACGAAGGTACCACCGAACTTCCCGTAATCAACCGCGGCAGACTACGAGATAGTCTTTATTGACCAGAAAAGTACCCATCGGAAACAAGCTGTGTCGCGAATATGAGCCCGCGATCTGCACGTCAAGATCCTCCGAATTGACTGAACCTCAATATTGGGATCTCGAGACGGAGGACCATTCCATGAAACTTCCAAGTTGGACACGTGAAATGTATCAAAAACAATGACTTATGAGTATTCACTGAGGCGAGAGAACGTGCCAGGTAAAAGCTGCTGGTACGGACAGAAAAGCGCTGGCCGAAGAGGACGACACAGGGGTTTGAAAAAGGCCTAACAAGGATTCAGTGGATTGCCGATATTTGGTACGAGATCCCTTCGAATCTGGCCGCTTCAGCCGACTCGATCTTGCAGCAGCAGACGAGGCCTGAAAAGCGTACACCGAAGTTTCCATAGTGAAAAGGGACGCCGATCGAATCCATGACAGACGACGACACCAGTCCGAACCGGTCCGTATCGAATCCTCCCCACCGGAACGACAGAATCAGGACTTCCTCAAAACCAGAGACCCCAAAAACTCTAGAGTCCAACGAGTATTACTACTCCAATCAGCAATTAGGGGTCGACAATAGGACTAAGTCCTATGTCATCAGAGAATGTCAGCCCTACGTCTCCGGACCGAAGATCTTGGAACTGGGCTTTGTCGATGGACTGTGGACCGACCAATTGCTGCAAAGTGGTTTCGAGGTCGATGTAGTCGAAGGATCGGGCGCACATGTAACCTACGCAAGGTCAAAATACGCTCATCAACCCAACATAAGGATCTACCAATCTTTGTTTGAAAGTTTTCAACCCGAACGTTCTTACGATACGGTCATTCTAGGTGACATGTTGCAGTACCTAGATCAACCGACTGCTTTCCTCACGAAAGCAAAGACCTGGTTGACTTCTCATGGCGTTTTGCTTGTAACAACACCCAACAAGTCATCATTGCACAGGCGTATCGGTGCTCTATTGGGAATGCACCAAGCTGGGTCGCTCAGTGATCAAGACCGACGAGTGGGAAACAAGCGACTCTATGACCGCACTAGGCTGCAGCACGAGCTGACGCAAGCAGGATTGAGCATTGCGAAACTTGGCGGTTGCTTTCTCAAGCCCCTATCCAGCTCTCAACTCGAAGACTGGTCAGACGAGTTGCTAGACGCATTCAATCAAATGGGCAGGGAACTCGAGGATTATGCCTGGTTCCTCTACGCTGTCTGCACGGCAGAAAGATGAACAGTAAGATCGTCATCGTTGGCGGCGGCCTGTCCGGCCTAGTCGCTGCAAAGTTACTCGCG
Source organism: Candidatus Latescibacterota bacterium (assembly GCA_965217095.1). Classification (GTDB taxonomy): domain Bacteria; phylum Latescibacterota; class UBA2968; order UBA8231; family UBA8231; genus CAYNZV01. Next base: position 604,565 of record OZ244235.1, on the reverse strand, counting down.
GATGCACATCCTGAAAAGGAGATAGTCCTTCTAGAGGGCAGCGCAAAACTAGGCGGCCTACTTGGAAGCGTCAGCATCGAGGAGGCCGATCTGCAGTTCGACTACGGCATGCACTGGATAACTGAGTGCGGTATCCAGGAGGTTGATGGTTGGCTGTGGAACTTGATGCCCGAGTCCGATTGGAACTACCTGACTGGAGCCAAACGGCATCTTGCCGGGGCGATCTTCCGGGATCAGCTTCAGTATCATACGCATTTCCCGGACCTTCGAGTACTGCGTGAAGGGGAATACAGAGCTGCACTGGATGACTTTCTCTGCAATCTCGAAAAACCCTCACGGCCAGATTTACCCGTTTCGATTGCCGACTATGCGGATGAGCGTTATGGGAGTCTCATCGCCCGCAGTATCATCGACCCAATTGTACGCCGAGTGCACCGCATGTCTTCTACTCAAGTCAGTGCAACCTGCGCACACTTGCCTCCCATTGATCGCGTAGTGATGTTCGACGAACCAACCCAACTGACGATGATGGGACGCGACGACGTTAGGCGTATCACAGCGTTTCCCGACCAAAGACGTCTTCCGCTGGGATATTCTTCAGGTCGTAGCAGCTTCTATCCGAAGCACTATGGCATGTGTCGCGTGATCGACGCCATCGAGCACGACTTGCGAGCGCGTCAAGTCACCATCATAACGCAAGCACGCGTCCAATCTGTCCATACACGGAACCACGTAGTACAAGCCGTCGAATACCAGTCACCCGATGGCATCGCAGCACTTGATGGTATCTACAAGCTGATCTGGGCAGTCAACCAGATACCGCTATCAAGAACTCTCTCAGTGCTCCCCGAGAAGCTGCCGTTCGACCCGCTAATGAAGACCGTCCTGGTGCACTTGGTTCTTGATCACCCACCGCACATGCGCGATCTCTATCATCTATGGGTCTTGGACGGAGACTATCGCACCTATCGTGTAACCTATATCAACAACTATTGCTCCGAAGCCTTGCTCAGAACCGGTGGCCACGTAGTCTGCGTCGAGCTAGTGCTTGACCATGAGGGGACGATTCTGCCCGAAGAGCAGATCATATCGCTTGCCAAGGGTGAATTGACTCGGTTCGGAGTTCTTGATCAGTCTCACAAATTGCTGCACGAATCTCTTACGCCCCTTCAAGCTGGTTTCCCGTTTCCGATGTCCATCGATAATGTTCAGGGCATGGACAAGATTCGCCGGAGTATCTCCGCACTGAACATCGATAACTTACAGATGGTGGGAGTCATGGCAGAGCCTGGTTTGTTCTTCCAGGCAGACATAATGCAAGACATTTATCGGAAGGTGGAGGTGCCCGGATATGACGCCGTTGCAATTTGCTTTAGGTGATCAGAATTTCTACTGGCGGCATCGACAGCCCAGCGAGGTTAATGAAGCCCCACCAATTCCGGCGTTTCTACCGTTCAGCTATGGCTTTGACCCAGATCTCCAGCTTATCACCCAAGTTGAGAATCAACGAGTTCTTGATGCTCTCGAAGCTGCGTACCTTCAAGATCAGAACATCGGCTACATGCAGGAAGGCCACGCTTTGGCTGACCAGTACGGTGGAGACTTCCTCCGCTTCATAGGAAGCAGGCTGTCTGAAGCGGGAAACGGGCACTCCAGGATTCTAGACATTGGTTGTGGGGGCTGTTATGTACTAAACCAGCTCAAGAAACAAGGCTACGACGTCTATGGGTGCGACCCGACGCCAATGGCTCGCCGCTGCGGTGAGCAGTTTGGCATTCCCATCTGCAGCAGTTTTTACCCGGCTCCCCATAGTTTCGGCACTATGGATCTAGTAGTGTCCTCAGGTTTGCTTGAGCACGTTCCCAACCCAATCGAAATACTGGCCGCCAAAGCAAACGATCTCTCCCAAGACGGTCTGGTAATCATCAGTGTCCCAGATTCACAACCAAACATTCAGTTCGGTGACATCTCAATGACGATGCACGAGCATCTCAGTTACTTTGATGAGGAGTCTATTCGACTGATGGCCGATCGAGCAGGATACGACATAGTCGCCCTGGAGCGCGCGAAGTATGGACTATCGCTCTACTGCTGCATGAAGAAGAAGCCGACGCCACATTCCACATCATCAGGTGAGAAGAGCATGACGAAATTCGCTGAGTTTATTGCGCGAAGCGAGTCCGGCATGCGCAGCTTTCGCTCTTGTATCGGGCCATTATTGGACGACAATGACGTGTCGATTGGTTTCTACGTACCGTTGAGGGCACTGCCTTATCTGTCCACGCTAAAGAGGTTCTCCGGCATTCGTTTTTTCGATGACAACCCAGGTGTGCACAACACCTACTTTGACGGTTTCGATGTGCCCATCGAGAGCTTCTCTGATCTACAAGATAGACCAGTCACTCACATTTTCTTGATGTCGCTGCCACACGCTGAGATTATCGCCGACAGGATCCGCGAGACTTTCGGTGATCGCATCTCGCTGTACTCCTTAAGGAGCATCCTCACATCCGGGATCTCTTCCGGAAAGAAAATATACGAATAAGCCCACGTTTACGTGGATGCAGGGCCCGAACTACGTACCGATAGTCGCCCAATTCTCTATCGTCTGGATTAATATTGCGGTCATCACGTTGAGATCTTCTAGCTCGTAGTACTCATCACATCGGTGTGGGTTGTGACCTTTCCCTGGCCCGTACAGTACACAGGGAATGTTGCGCCGAACAAAGTGACGCATATCCGAGGTTCCGGTTGAGGCAGAGACCATGACCTCACGCCCATCCACCAATTTGGCCGCGTCACAGATGCAGGTTTCGAGTGCCGCGGTATTGCCCTCGACGGGGGCTGCGGAGAAACCGCCCCAATGTAGTGAGAATTCCCCCCCGGTATGTGCGGCCACTTCCTCCACCCATTCTTGGATCTGCACTTGCATCGATTGCGGGGTGTGGGGCAGCAGGTAGGTTACGAAGATCTCAGCGTACGCCTTGTCTGGCACAGTCAAACTCGGACTTTCTGCGTGGAAGTGTTGGGTCACCAGCTGATTCGGGCTCGGGAATTCTGTCCAGGGGGATTGGTTGTGCTTGTTCAACTCAGAGGTCCGTTTCCTGAGATGGGTGATTATGTCCATCAAGTTTTCAGCTGCGTTGACACCCATGTGTGAAACACTGACGGATGCCGGCTTGCCCAACGTGCTCAATCCGAAATGTAGGTTGCCAGCATGTTTGTTGACTACTCTTTCGCCACGTGTGCCATCCAGGATTACGGCCCCGTCAGCCAGGTGACCCTTCTCTAGGCACAGCAGGGATCCATTACCGGTGGTTTCGTCTTCAATGACAAACTGAAAGCAGACGTCGCATCTGGGTTTGTAGCGTCCACTACCTATCAGATCGATGATAGCAAGCGCCAGCACAACGCCCGCTTTGTCATCCATGGCGCCACGCCCAAAGATTTTGTTCTGATCAATCGTTCCAGAGCATGGCCCAAAAGTCCACTGGTTCTCGTCGCCAGGTGGAACCGTATCTAGATGGCAGTTTAGGATGATCGAGCGATTACGGTCAATTCCAGCAATGCGCACGACCAAGCAATATCTACCTGGCTTTTTTGAGATCGGTCTCACGACTTCCTCAATTCTGGACAAGAAGCTGGGATCATACTCCACCCTCAGAACCGTTTGTCCTCCTCGCCTTAACCATTGCTCCACAAAGGACAGAATCGCAGTCTCGTTTTCATAGTCACTGCGGATTTGGATGAGCGACTGCAGCAACCCAATGTACTTTGTCTGATTGGATTGAATTGCGTTTCTGATGTTCGTGTCCATGTATTTCCTCATTGGTAAACTTGTAGGGTCGGATACGAAGTTCGCGCCGCCCGAAGCGGAAGGTTTGTCTGCTTGCGGATCTTGGGCCAAATTTACAACCCGTTTCACTCCAAGGTTACCACTTTTCGCGTTGCGCCAAAACGGCTGGTCACTTTGAACCACTTGCATGGAGCGGGCTTGTCGCCAAAGCAATCTGGGCAAGCACGCTTGGCAATCGTGACGTTCTGGTGCTCTGGGCACCGGAAGACCAGCCAAGCTGCAGCTGGACAGGTCGCCAGGCCATCGAATCGTGGGAATGGTCGGTCTGAAGCAGCGTCTGGCCTTACCCTCCAGCGTGGGTTGATCCCGGGCGTGGAAACACTCACATTTCCTCTTCGCAACCCGCCAGTTGCCTCCGCCGCGGCTTCTCTGAACTATGGGTGGCGAGGTACGACATTTGCTCCGATAATTCGGAGTAGGGAATCAGTGCCGTTGAGCTCTGGCTCTGTAGGTGCAGCAGAGGGGAAAAAGGAACCGTCTTGCAGGCGGAAGTAGACGGCCGCAGGGGAAGAAAATTCCCCCGGTCCTCGGTCCGCTTGAAGTAGCTACGGCAGTTCCATGGCAGATTTTTTCGAGTGCCCCTCGTAATGGGCCGTGGTTCTGATATTCTGACGAGTAGTCAGACCCTGTCGAAAGGGATGATAATGCGAGCCGAAATCCTGTTTGCGCCTTTGGCCAAGGGACCTTCTCTGAAGGAACCCCCAAGTAGCTCCGTGGAGCACTATCCCGGTCCGCCGAGGAGATTCGCGAAGGGCGTCTCCCTTCTCTGCTGGGCTTACAACGAGGAGCTTCTTGTCGAGGGCTACCTTCGCAGAATGGTCGCGTTGCTACGTGAGTGCATCGACGACTTCGAGATTGTGTTCATAGATGACTGTTCGACCGATCGTACATACGAGATCGTCAAAGGACTCGCGACTTTTGAAATCCCGGAGGTCCGGCTGCTGCGAAATTCGCAAAAACTGAACGTCGGGCACGCCTTCAGACGCGCGGTTTCGGAGGCACGCAAGGAGTTCCTTTTCTGGCAGACGATCGACTGGGCGTACGACATAGCATCCCTCCGTGCATTCCTCGAGCTGCTGGCCGAATGCGACGTGGTTGCGGGAGTTCGGAGAGACCCGGTCCAGCAGCGTGGATTGTTTGTCAGGCCTGTTGAGATAATCCGCAAACTCTTTGGAATCAAGCATCTCACTAGACGCTCAGACACGGTTCTCAAGGCACTTGTCTCGCTTATCAACTACTCACTCATCCGCATCCTGTTTCGCCTGCCGCTGAGTGACTATCAGAATGTCTGCTTCTACCGGACCAGCCTTATTCAGTCATTCGAGTACGAATCACGCTCATCATTCGTCAACCCAGAAGGCCTTATCAAAGCCCACGCGACCGGCGCGAGTATCGCTGAGGTGCCGATTTCGTTCATGGCCCGAGAAGCGGGTGAGGCCAAGGGCACTCAATTCAGGGCTATCTGCGCTTCCGCCTACGACGTGTTCCGGCTATGGTTCAAGTGGGTCGTTCTAGGCTGTCTTGACCGCTCGCAACATGGGGAGATTCGCCGTCTGCGCCCGCACGAATGGCCAGCCAGAATCTACGCTTGAAGCAGAGACCACTCTTAACAATCGCTCAGCAGCTGGACTTGCGGCCTAAGGAGATAGACGACTTGGTGCCAGCGGACGTTCTGCAAGCTACCGAATGCCGGGCGGCTTCTCGACGACAATTCCGCTCCATAGTTCCCTACTGCATCAGAAGAATTAGGAAACGAGACAGCGGTCGGACTTCTTGTCGGTGACGTGGGTACGCCACTTCGATGACCTGCCGATTCCGCAGTGGAAGAATCCGGCGTGCGGACTATCTCGGCTGCGAGCGCCCCTCAAGCTAATCTACACGAACGAAGCATTGCTACTGGAAACCGTCAGGCGTTGACCGCCATGCCGGAGAGAATCCTCTGCATGAAACTGCGACACTGCACGAGAGCATATCAGTTTGTAATAGCCTTCTTCTGGCTGAGTGTTCTGGCCGTCTTCAAATACTGGCACGCCACCAGAGGCATCGACCTTACAGACGAAGGAATGTGGCTGAGCACAAGCATGCGGTACGCGTTGGGGGATATACCTTTCCGCGATGAAATCGAGAATACATCCAGGCCGTTCGACGCTCTCGTGAGCGTGGTTTTCCGCATGCATCCCACCGTAACACTCCTACAGATGCGGTGTCTGGGACTGGCAGTCGAGTTACTCGGACTTCTCGGGGTCTTTCTATTTGTCGCCCGGTATGCTTCGCCGCTCTTCGTGGCCTTTCTCTGCACAACAGCCTCCTTGTTGCACGACCAGCATGGGATAATGTCGCCTTCGTACAATCTTCTTTCCCAGATGTTCGGGGTGTGTGGATTGATTATCTGGATGTCGGCTTGTATTACTCGAAACAGGGCCATTCGGGCGACAGCTCCTGTTCTTTCTGGAATCTCTATAGTCTTGTGCGTCACAACCTACCTTCCGATGGCGCTACTGCTTTGGGTGCCCCTACTTGCCGTGGTTTTGGAAGTCTTTCGTACCGATGATTGCCATCGGCCATTCTTGCGACCGACACTCTTAATGTTGGGGACCTTCGTGGTGTGCACGCTCGGTCTGACTGCCGCCATGTCGGCCTCAGGTATGTGGGAGGATTTCCATGTGGGACTGAGTGTCGTGGCCGGCGCCAAGACGACATTCATGGATGGCGAGAGTCGTCCTGGCCAAAATGATGTGGTCTTGGGAATGGTAAATTTTTTAACGACCACCGCTGAGTTTTTTGTGTTAAAGTACTTGCCCATTCTACGCGATTTAGGAGTCGTGGAAACACTTTTTGCATTTGTCATAGGGGCGACGTTCGCCGTTTCGGCATGGCTAGCTATCAGAGCCAGGCGCTTCTTGCCTTTGGTGCTCATCGCTCTCTTGGCTTATTCGCTGATTCCTCTCCCTATCAAGCTAAAGCTACTTTTATATGCAGCAGTGCTCGGTATCCTCGGTTTTCTGCCGGTTACTAAGGTAGAATCAGGATCAAGCTCATCTGACTCCTGGAACGACGTGCGTAGGTACATGCTTTTGTGGGGCTTCTCTATGGCGCTAGTCTACCTAGTCGCGTCAGGAAGTACAGTTGCTGTGAGGAGCATCGTCATTCTTGTTGTTGTTGGAATGGCTGCCTTGATGCGCGTTACCTGGTGCACTCAGGGTGGGGTTCGGAGGGTAAATCAGACTAAAGTCTGGGTTGCGGTCCTGTGGGCAGGGATCGTTCCGTTCTTTATGGTCGGTATTGACTACAACGGACAAAAGGCGATCTACACCTCCGTAGACGATAGTACCGAGGAGCTGACAGCTGAGTTTGTTAGTCCTCGATTGAAAGGGATTCGATCGACACCAGCGAAAGTGGCTCTGCTCGATGGACTCCTTTCACATCTGGAAAGCAGTCTTCAGCCGGGAGACTATTTGCTGGCCTATCCTGGGCTGCCTCTACTGCATTTTCTGACCAGTACGAGACCCGCAACGAATGTGACGTGGATCAACCCGAGATGGCCTATAGAATATCACGAGAAGTTAGTAGATTACATGGTACGCAATGAAAGAGTTCCTGAGATCTGTGTCATAATCAGGGCGGAATCGCGACCGGACTGGGACATCGGAATTCCGCTCGAGTTTTCTCACCTTCCAATTGATCAGTTTGTGCGCAATCACTTCTATCTGGATCGGGTATTCGCTCCGTTTGAGGTCTGGCGACGGGCGAGCTCTTCCTTGTAGTTAACGCAGTGCTCCGTGTGGTGTCGCGCGACTTGAGCGCAGGTTGTCAGCAGGTACTCGGTCGTGCCGCTAATCGACGTCGCGCACACCGACGATGCCAATCAGTACGCCCGTCTTCGGGTTCGCTACACGTGTGAGATCTGCCAAACGGTTAACCGCACGAACGCTGGCTTTGAACATCCGGTCTAGCGGCCCGAGAACGTGGAGTGCCGCGACGAGAGATGATCTAACCTGAATAATTCATGAATCCGCACCAAGCGAACGAATTCGGTGCGCTGGTCAATGGCTGGACGTTTTGGTAGCGGGTTGATCGAGTGCTGTCGGTCGTCGAGGTGTTGTCTGGGAGATCTGAGCCTCTTTTGGATGTCATTGGGACAGTCGGGTCCCTTGGTGGATCGTGTGCGTGGATGTAGTGGGACATCGCAAAGCATCATGAGGTGTCGAGGTTGAGGACGACGGTGCGCATCAGATCCTTGAGCGGGTATGACGTCGGAAAGTGAAAACGGACCTTGGTGGCTTGCTCCCGCACGCGGGCGCCGATTTTGAGCACCCGGAGTTGGATCGTGTTAAAGTTGGACGTCGTCCATTGGGTGCCGCGCATGCCAATCTGTTGGATCGTGTGCAGCAGCACGTAGGCCGCGCTGTGCAGGAAGAGGCGAAATTGGTTGGCCGAGAAGCGGTGGCAGGAGGTGCGGTCGGACTGCAGGTAGGTCTTGTGATTCTTGATGAAGCCTTCCGACCGCCCACCCGATGCGATACAGATCCGAGCGGCTGACACTGTTTAAACGAGACATGGTTGGTTGACTGGCCAAATCGTCTCCCGTCAGAGGCAGACGGTCGCACGCGGTTTTCAGACCCGGATCGCAACGCAGGTCGTCACTGTCATTGGCGTCCTCGTAGCCACAGGCGATCTGGAATACGCGCTGCCGGATGAGGTCAGTATACGTATGGTCGATATAGCTTTGATGTCGACGATCCGACATCGCCGCCACGATTCGGTCGACGATCCCGGTGCGGGCTTCCGCTTGTCGCAGAAGCAGGGCGCCCCCATCACTGGTGGTCATGCCACCGTCAAAATCAGCTTCGATCTTTTTGCCCGAGATGTTTGCAAACGATAGCGCGATCTGCGAAGTTTCCATCTGCGGTGGCCCTCTTGATTGGTTGTTGTTTGTGGGTAACCCTAACGTAGGGCAAAACAACCAGTTGTACAGAGGCTCACCGCATTTTTATGAATAATTCAGGCTAAATGCCTGAGAATAGAGGAAGAGATGCACTACTCATTGAAGGAAGGGATCGCCGAAGTTCACTACAGCTTTGATGGGCCCGCCCCGGTCAAACAGGTCGACAGGCTGGGATCCGGCGCTTCTCCGGTGCCTAATCGCACTTACGATGGCGAGTTCTTTTCTACGAGTCCCGAGAACGCCTTCCATCTCGTGCAGGATGGCGGCGGCGCCGAGGGCAGCCGGGGTTATCTCGCCCTACCGGGCACCGACTCCGACCAGTTCTACGTGGAGTCGACACCTGTGTGGTGGACGCCCACAACGACCTTCGATCTGCGCGACACCGTTACTAGCTTCTATCTGAAAGAGCTGGAGAAGATCACCGTGGCGGACGGCTATGCTCCGCATCTTTTTATCGCTGCGTACATCGAGGACACCAAGTACCTCAGCTGCTGGAGGCAGGTACAGGCAGTCAGGATCGGCGCGGGCGACTGGGAGTTGAACCGTATCGTGTTGCGCGTCGACGGTAGCGAGTGGATCAACTACGCTTGCTCGCATCCCGACCAGCGGCCGGATCTGGACTACGTTCTTTCCTACTGTGGTTTTCTCGGCATCATGTACCAGAAGGATTCCGAGTTTCGTCAGGTGGACGCCAACGGCGTGTTGGGGCTGGACGAATTGCGCTACAACATACCGCTCGACAAAGCTTGATAGGCACGGAACAGTAGGCACCGATTGAGCAACAGAGTTTCGAGACGGAAAGGGACCCAATCGTGACCTCCCCGAGTCAAGCGGCCGGCCACGGCATGCACGTAGGCGTTCAGTACCTCAGCACTTCACAACACGATCTCCAGTTTATCAGACGCCACGGCGTGAGCCACATGGATGCCACCCCCGACGACCTTGAGCTCGAGACCCTGCAGCGACACCGGGACGAGGCGGCGGCGGAAGGTGTCAGCCTCGAGATGGTCCACATTCCCATTGCCAAAAGCATAACCCTTGCCCAGGATCCTCAGCGAGATCGCGACATCGAGGAGCTGCAGCGGATCATCGAGAACGCCGGCAAGGCTGGTCTGCGGGGTCTCAACTACAACTTCTACGTCGGCACGTCTGCGCGCACCGCGGACACCGCGGGCAGGGGCGGGTGCCGCTACAGCACCTTCAGAATCGATGAGTACGACAACGACACCCTTACCGAAGCGGGAGTTGTCGGTCGCGAGGAGGTGTTCGAGCGAATTGGGTATTTCGTCGAGCGGGTAATTCCGGTGGCGGAGGAGAACAAAGTCCAGTTCGCCTGCCATCTCGACGATCCGCCGGCGCCGGTGCTGCGCGGGGTCGAGCGCTGGAACTACCCGGTGTACGACGGCTTGAAACGGTTCGTCGAGCTCAGCGACAGCCCGTACCACGGTCTCAACTTCTGCTGCGGTGTTGCATCTGAAGGTCTGGAGGACCCCGCCAACGAGCTCTGTGAAATCGTGCGCTATTTCGCCGAACGCAAGCGGATCTTCAACATCCACTTCCGCAACATTAGGGGAGGGCTGCACGATTTTCAGGAGATGTGGCCGGACGAGGGTGACGTGGACATGCACGAAGTAGCGCAGACGCTGTACGAATCCGGTTATCCTTACATGCTCATGCCGGACCACGCGCCGCTACACCCCGACGACGAAAATCCCGCTGGTGGTACCTTCCGGGTGCGCCAAGCCTGGGCGTTTCAGTTCGGCTACATCATCGCGATGATTGAGGCCGTAAAGAAGGCAGCGTAGAACGATGGCGCTGGGAGTAGCCGTTCTCGGAACGGGCCGCATCGGCGGGATGTACATTGATGTCGTGAAGGCGACGGCCGGCGTGGAGATGCTCGTTGTCGCCGAACCTCGGGACGAGCAGACAGCACCGTGGCGTGGGAAGCACCCGGACCTCGACTTCGTGAAGGACTACACCGAAACGCTTGCCCGCGACGACGTCCAGATTGTGATCGGAGCTCTGCCCCATGGGTTGCACAAGCAGGCGGCCGTCGATGCGGCGAACGCCGGCAAACACATTTTTATGGAAAAACCGTTAGCGATATCGCTAGCGGAAGCGGACGAGATGCTGGCTGCCGCGAAAGCCAACAACGTCAAGGTGATGACGGCCCATACCCAGCGGTATTACCCGGTGGTGAAAGCGATGAAGCAGATCGTCGACTCCAAACGTCTAGGCGAGCTGATCATGGCGCACGATACCTGGCACAAGGCGTATGCCCTCTCCGGCCGGCCGGCGTGGATGCTGGAGCGGAATTGCGGCGGCGGCATGGGTTTGATGGACGGGTCCCACGAGATCGACCGGCTTCTGTGGTTGATCGGAGACGACATCGAGACGGTCAGCGCGCAAGTAGGAGCGTTGACCCACCCGTGGATCAACGCCGACGACACCGGCCTCTACTTCTTGCGCTGGACGTCGGGTGTTGTCGCCACGGTGAGCCGCATCGCATGGGACGTAGGCGCCACGGAGTCCGGAGGGGATTTCTTCTTCACCAGGGGGCAAGCTCGCTTTCGGGTGCTCCCCTCAGTAGGCCTGTGGGTAGCTGATACCACCGAAGGCACGTGGCGGGAAGAGTCGGTGGAAACCACAGACAGCCTGGCTGATGAATTCGCCGACTTCGTGCAAGCGATCGAGCATGGAGATGAGGATACGCCGATTCCGCAAGCGCATGGCAGGCAGGTTATTCAAGTGCTGGAAGCGACCGAGGAGTCAGCTCGTACCGGACGCGAGGTAGTGTTGAATAGACTAACGACATGAGGGGAGCTTGAAGAATGAATGAAGAATGTGCCATCCGCATCGCAGCTGTGAGAGGCAGTGTGAGGCCGGGAAATTTCACCTCGAAGGCACTCGATCTGGTGGTCGACGAGATGAGCAATCAGAACGAGGTCGGGGTCGACCTGATCGATCCGTCGAGTCTAGATCTCGCGCTTCCGGGTCGGCAAGGAAATGTTGAGGATGAGGATCAGCTTCAACAGACGGTCGCGAGCGCGACGGGCGTTTTGCTCTCAACTCCAGAATACCATGGTAGCTACTCCAGCGCCATAAAGCTGATCATTGAAAACCTGGGTTTCCCGTCGGCGCTTGCCGGAAAACCGGTGGCCCTGTTAGGCGTCGCGGGCGGACAGATCGGCGCGATCAAAGCGTTGGAGCACCTGCGCAGCGTTTGCTCGCACGTGGGGGCGATCGTGCTTCCAGGTCCGGTTTCGGTGGCCAACGTTCAAGATCAGTTTGACGATGCGGGCAATTGCCTCGACGAGCAGCTGGAATCGCGCCTACGCGGGTTGGGCAATCAGCTGGTCGACTATATTCGCGACAGCATCTGCCCTCGCGCTGCCCTGGAAGCCTATGTCCGAGAAGGCACCGCCGGCGCCGCTTGACCGGGCAGTCGCGGCAGGGAAATCGGATACCCATCCGTAAGTGAACGTTGACGACAAGAGGCAAAGTGAAGCATGCTAACCTGTCGGATATCGATGCTGTGGAGCGAGTCGTCTCTGTGATGTATTCTCACTACACCATCGAATTTCACGATTGGGCCAGAAGCCTTCTGCCTGAAGCTGCGGTAGTAACCTTCTTCCTCGCCGACACTCCAGTCTGCTGGAATGTCGACTTCGAGATCGTGGTTCCGGAGGGGCTCCGACGAGGAACCCGTGAGGCGGTCGCCAACGATGCTACGGCGCACAATCTGAAGATCTGGGCGATCGCCCTCAAATATTGTCTGAGGCGGGCTGATGACCACAAGCAAGAGGTCACGAGGTTCATATCTCGATTTGAGGATACGGTGGCAGAAGAGTGGGGAGGATTACTGCTACAAATGCGTGGAGTTCTCAAATCTATCGAGGCACATGCCGGAGAGAGGTACTCTCACTCCGTCTCCATGTGTTGGCAAATTTATGAAGACGACGCGAATACACAGAATTGATATCTACAGGGGAGTATATCCCACGTCGTTTAACATCAGCCGGTTTATGCTGCGTCACTTCACTCCTCGGCCTTCGGCAACCTGCTTCGCAGTTTCGCAATCCGTGAATACAACATATCCGGATCAAGAGAGTCTGATCGCTACCAACGCGCAGTCCTGATGAACTCTTCTCAAAGTTACCCTGGTACGGAACGGCACCAGAAATTGTTACGTGCTATTGTTTCCTACTATGAGACTGATCCACGAATTCTGGCCTTAGGGATATTCGGCTCCCTTGGACGCGGGAATTGGGATCAGTATTCGGATCTTGATCTCGATGCTGTGACCAAGGATGGAGTAATCGTAGATATTGAACAAGAATTGACGGCTTTGTGCGACACCTTGGCGGACATTGGTGAACGATCCTCGCTAATCGTACCTAAACACGATGATGAAGGCGATGTTGTCCTGGCATCCCTACTGGAATTTTCAATACGCTATCATCCCCTGGATACAACGAGTCCCAACATTGTTGATAGTCTGCACGTGCTTGTAGGCGAAATTAGCCTTGAGACCATCAAAGCTGCCGGTATTGCGAATGGAAGGCCAAGGAACAGTGAATCCTTGAGCTACCTTTTAGATCTTTTTCTGCGGTATGGAAGGCCAAGGAACAGTGAATCCTTGAGCTACCTTTTAGATCTTTTGGCTCTAAAGCGAAAACGACTGCACCGTATGCGAGAATTGTTGATGGAAGTTTTTTCGCGTACTCGGAGTCTGCGGTATGCCATCAGCTTAGATGTGGCTCTAAAGCGAAAACGAATATGGGAAGGAATCCATCTTCTGCACCGTATGCGAGAATTGTTGATGGAAGTTTTTTCGCGTACTCGAGATGGAGCACGTCCCGTTAAATTCTTCCAAGAGAATGCAGACCCAAAACTACACGCACAGTTCGGAACCACCTTGCCCAAGTACGAGCTAAATGATGTACGTGCGGCACAATGCCGCATGGTAGATCTTGTAGCGGATGATATCGATTGGTTATCAAACGGGCAAATTCAGCTAACAAATTGTCATCATGAGCTCATAGAATACCTACAAAGGCAGACGTCCGAATGTCCCGGAAACCCCTGACTACAATGGGAAAGACTTTACGTCACATCGGCGTGCACACAACCGATAACACAGCGGTTTCCGCTGCGGCGGCTCTGCCAATGACCCTTCGGGCAATCCTTCGTCAGGCTCAGGGTAAACCTTGAGAACGTGAGAAATACCGAATCAGTTTATCTTACTTATCAGCGAAATAAGCCAAGGTCTACAACGAGTACACCGAGGCGAGATTCCACCACTAAATCAAAGGAAAACCAGCATGTCTCCAAACAAGCCAGCTATCGATACAGATTTGGTTCACCAATTCGTCAACGACGCACACGGCGATTTCGCCAGCGTTAAGAAACTGCTCAAGAAAGAACCAGCGCTAGCCAATGCCAGCTGGGATTGGGGCGGAGGTGACTGGGAGACGGGGCTAGGAGCGGCAGCGCACATGAGCTGTAAGGATATCGCAGAGTATATGCTGCAAAGGGGCGCCCGCATAGATCTGTTTGCCGCGGCCATGCTGGGAAAGTTGGCCATTGTGCAGGCCGTTGTGGCTGACGATCCGTCCGTAATAGACGAACCAGGGCCGCACGGGATTTCGCTCATGGCGCATGCGAAAAAGGGCGGCAAAGAGGCCGCGGAGGTCGCAAAGTTGTTGCGCTCACCCGGCAAGCCGACCAAAGCCGCTAGCAAGTCACCGAAAGCGAAAGTAAAAAAAGCAAAAGCGTAGCCGCAGGTTGGGAAGGGCGATATGGAGAGACTCTGCCATGCGTGATCGGTTGTGTACTGGAACCGATATGAGAAGTGCGACTCAGAGAGAGAACTTCTCATAAAAGCCGCACTTCCGGCTACACGCCTACGGCGCTTCTGCCAGAGCTGTCCGGGCATGTGTTATTCATCAGTATGCGGCTGGCTCACACGCTTTCTAGAGTACTGTCAAGTAGCAGTTGTACGTACCTCATGCATGAAGGCTTCGAAACGTTGCATGTTCATGTGCACATTATTCCAAGGCACGTTGATGACCACGTACAACTTGGCCAACGGGCGCCTGAGGCGCCACGCGAGGAACTGGACCGCATGGGCGCCCAGCTACGAAAGATGTACAAGCTCTCCTGGCCAAGTCGTGATTAGAGAGAGTGCGCAAGATTAAATGTCCTTGGACGCCCACACGGTTATTCGCCGGGCTGGATCGGTTCTACTACTCCGGTGCTGATTCTGCTCTCGGCTCATCCCTGCACGGCGAGCACCTTGTAGGCCATTGAAGTAGTGGAGACCATGGCGATCAACTTCGCAGTCGCAGAGCTGCACTCTCCTACAAAAGGGGGCATGCGATTAGTGGATGTGTTGAGAGAATATACATCGGCCACTGCGACGGAGGTGGATTCGGTAGAGGAGGCCATCGACTCGGATGCGGACGTATTGGTTCTCTCTCTAGCAAGGCAGCCACGAAACAATCCTGAGCTTAGCGATCAAACGTTGGAGGGACTGCGCCAGCCAAGGGTGATCGGAATTGGCCGCGGCGCGGCACAGTTGTTTGGCGGGCTTGATCTGGAGATCTGCAGCGACCGCACGTGCGACTTCAGCTCCGTCCGTGAGCCGGAGATCGTGTTTCAGCTTGGAGAGTGCGACGATTCTCCTGATTCCGTCGTCGCTTGTCGATTGCCGGCTGTCGATGCGTCGCAGATACCTCATGACGACAACGTTGCCGTCTTCGCTCCCGCGTGGGACGATGCGTCAGTCACTGAGGTGATCGCTAGAATGAAAAAGAGTCCGAACTATGCCCCGATAATTCGACAGGGCAATCACACATTCGTTGGATTTGCCGGTTCTCCGCCGACCTGGACGCCAACGTACAAACGATTCTTCGCTCAATTGGCCCGGCGGCTTCTGGCGCGACCAGTTTCGGAGTTCGCCTGCACTGTTCACGAGACTGATCCGCCAGGGGTTCATAGATTTTCACGAGCCGAGGGCGGAAGTGTCGACGTTCGCTTCATGAAGGAGTTTTTTTTCAGGTTTGTCCGACCTACACGATTCGCCGCTAGTCTGACTCACCAGGATTCCGGCCACGTTATGATGATGTTTCACGGAAGCAGTGTGCACATGAGCAGCCGCTTGGACTCCAACGGCCTGAAGGAGCCGTTAGAGACATCCATCGAGATCACGGAGGGGGAAATTCGCTCGATGGCCGGATCCTATTGGAGCCTCGTGGTCACCAATTTCGATTCTCAGCGAACCGCCGAGTGTTCTTTGACCATCGACTATGAGCCTCAACACTGAACGACAACCCGAGGAGCGAGAGTGGTTTGAGACGATGGACGACAGCATGTGGCTTCGACCCGATAAGGGCGGAGAAATCGAGGCATCCTTCGTAAAGCGGGTACTGGGACTTCGCGCAAATCAGCGCGCGCTGGATGCTCCTTGCGGAGCAGGTCGCGTTTCACTCCACTCGTTCATAGCGGGGTCCACGTCGTAGGAATAGATCTTCGAAGATTGTTTATCGAGAGATCGAGAAGAAGGGCACGACGGGAGGGACTGCAGATTGAACTGCGCGTGGAGAATCTTAGATACGCAGAGATACCTGAAGGTGAATTTCACGGAATCTACAACTGGTTCTACAGCATTGGCTATTTCTCCGATCAACAGAATCTCGACTTGATAGACCGCTACGCCAAAGGATTGCGTCCTGGAGGACGGCTACTTATTGATCAGCTGAATCGAGAGCGGATTCTCCGGAACTTCCGCAAACAGCACGAGATTGGCGAAATCCTGTTCAAGTCTAGGTGGGACAGTCGCAAGGGTCGGATGCACTTGCGGAGAATCGTGAACGGTATCGATGAGCCCCGAAACCGATCCTCTCAGAGATGGTATACGCCGCGCGAAATGAAGAGACTTGTTGAACGAGTCGGGCTAAAAATAGAGAATACATACGGGTCAATATCTGGCGAACCTTTTCATCGAAGTAGTGCGCAGATGATCACAGTTGCCATCAAACCAGGGTGAAGGATCGAGGGGGTCCCCACCCAAAGCCGCACCAACGCCTAACACGCCAGGCTGCAGCAGGTTCGCAGCCCACGAGCACGTGCGGAAATCGCGTTTGAGAAACGTGGCGGGAATCGATATCGACGGTCGTTGGCTCGTCCCGAAGGAGGCGTCCTAAATGGCCTCGCTTGTTCAACAGGACCACTCGGAGCATAGGGAGTATCTGCGTGATGCGGTGGAACGCATTTTCCCCGTGCTCTGCTATCGCGACGAAGAGATCGCGGCTTTCATTGACGAAAGTCGGGAAAGAACGGGTGACCGGTTTTACCTACTCGAGTCGTCAAGCGGCGCGGCGGCGTTGGTGAAAACCAGTCTCTTTGGCGAACAGGGTTCCGCAATCAAGTACATCGTCCCAACGGACTGGAAAGCACGATACCAGGTCGTCCAGTCAGCGGTTGAAGCCATCAAATCGGAATCCCAGCGGCAGGGCGCTTTAAAACTATTCACATGCATTGTCGAAAGTGTGCCATCTCACAACGCCTACTATGCAGGGATGCTGCCGCTCATGGATTTTGAAATGACGCCCAGAATCAGACTGGTCGCTCCTTTCGATGTTCTCCGTACGCTCGTGCTGCCCCAACTGCCGGCCGGGATTGAAGAAGCCGACTATTCGGCGGAGAGGTTGTCAGAGGTCGCTCGTGTATGGTACGAGGCCGACATCGAACACTATCCTGGCCTTACGGAGTGGGAGAAAGAGCAATGGAAGCCGACCGCCTTCAGGATGCCGAACAATGCTCGCAACGCGAGGATAGTATCAAATCTTGGACGACACTATTGCACAACGGCAGAATCATAGGTTTCAGCATTGGATGTGTCGCTCGCGACTCGGAGACGTTGGACGCTCTCAATTTGTTCATTGCGCCTGCATTTCAAGGGCAAGAACTGGGCCGCTACCTGTGTATTAGGTGCATGCAGAAGCTGCGTCAATTCGTCGCCCAACCGGGATGGCGCTTCTTCACTGGCACTGCCCGTCATTGGCTTCCCGCGATGCGGCTCTATTCAAGCCTTGGATTTCGTGCGGACGATAAAGACCCATCGGTCGAAATCTATGCCCACTGTAAACTCGAAACTCATGGTTGATCCAGCGTCAAAGGAAATTTCCTAATTCTCTTTCATGGCACTCAACGTTCTCACCGAAACTATCGTATCAAATCTGGAGAAATTGATCCCTGGTCTCATTCAAGATTGTCACGTCCCGGGAGCGTCGATCGCTCTGATAAGAAACGGCGAATGTGCCTGGGCAGAGGGCTTCGGGGTGAAGAACGCAACTACCGGAGAACCCGTAAATGATCGCACGACCTTCCAATCAGCTTCCTTCGACAAACCGCTTTTTGCGTACGCGGCCGTAAAGATGTGCGAGTCGGGCGAATTGGGATTGGACACCCCATTGGAGGATTATCTTCAGGAACCTTTTGTCGTTTCTGAGTCCCGACTTACGGATGTCACGCTAAGAATGGTGTTGTCGCATACCAGCGGACTCTCGCATGCCAGATCACCCGAAATCGTGCTGGATCCAGGAGCGGTATTCTCCTATTCGACTGGAGGGATCAACTATTTGGCGGCGGTAATTGCCCATCTCTCTTCAATTTCTGTCTCAGAGTTCATGTCGAAGAGGGTACTGTCACCCCTCGGCATGCAGGACAGTTGCTTTACCGAAGCAAGCCTACCAGTCGATGTTTCCGTGGGGCATGACCACCAGGACCGTCCCTCGGCGGCCAGGGTGGGGACGACCGCTGCCACTCTCTACATTACAGCTGCAGACTACGCCAAGTTCATGATCGAGTTTATGAGATTAGATCAACGCGACCCTGTCGCCGAAATGTTGAAACCACAAGCGCGTTTGGACGAAGCATTGTCATGGGGCCTGGGATGGGGATTACAGCACAATAGTGATGGATTATCGTATTGGCATTGGGGTGGGGCGAACGTTCGGAACTTTGCTCTGGCCTTCCCAGAGCAAAAACGCGGCGCAGTGATTCTAACCAATAGCGCACACGGAGATCGAGTATGGGCAGAGATTATCGGGGCTGTCATTGGAGGAAATCAACCGGCGCTTTCTCGTTTGAGGTGGGTTAGCAAGGATCACGGGGAAGCTCTCAGGCAGCTTCATGAGGGTTTCGCATCGCAGGCCACTTTCACCTGCTCGGAAATGGCGCAAGAAGCATTGACATTGACCACAGATGTTATGGACACGATGCCAAATATCGAGTTGGTCTCGTTTCTCAGAAAGCAACCCACAATTCACTACACATTTTCGTTGGGTACGGCGAGTGGCCGCGGTATGTTGACGGCTTTTATGCCGGTCATCAGAGCCATTTTGAGGACGGACGATGTAGACCTCAATGCGATTGGTAGGACGGATGAAAGACGTCTTCGTACCTGGGCAGAAGGAATGTTGTCAAAGCTCTCAGATTCCTGGGCGTCCCAGGGCTTGAGCGTGTGGAAGATCGAGAGAGTATCTGAGGTGGACTCGGTGACCAAAGAATGCCCAGAGATTTTTAACGTTGTATCCACCTTTAGACTTGGAGGCGATTCTATGGAGTCACGATCAAGTACCATGGGAAATGAAGTTGCCTTTGCTATTTCCTACCAAGCCTCCATGCTAGATTCTTTTCATCCCTTAGTACGTGCGGCATGACAAAGATATATGAGGAATGGGCTCACCTGACTTCAGCTCACTGGTAGATAGGTTCTTGGCCCCAGAGATACGAGCAATCGCGTTGATGGGGAGCTTCGCCCGAGGGGATGCTGGGCACTTTGGCGATGTCGATCTCGTCCGGTTCCTCAGGGACGAGACCAAGAACAGTTCGGATTCCCAAACTCACATCATCGGTAATCGCCTTGTCGTAGTAAATGAAGCGACCCCCGCGACAGTCAATGACTGGTTCTCGCAACCCGAAATAGCCTCTGAGTGTATCAAGGGGGTGCAGACAGCTAAGCCGCTCTGGGATGCAGAGGAGTACTTCCAGGAGGTCCAGGTACGGGCTCGTTGCTTTGTCTGGGATGCCTCGCTGCAGGAGAAGGCTGATCGATGGGCCAGTCACGAGTTGGTGGGATGGGCGGAGGAGGCGCACAAAGGGCTGGAAGGACTGAGAACTGGTCACGTCGGAAGGCTACTCAATGCTCGGCACGGACTCTCCTGGGGACTGGCCAACGTGATGAGGGTGCAACGGGGAGTCCTCCTGTCTGGAGATAACGAGTCGTATCTGGAGGTTGTCACTTCGGTTGGAGAAGGCACCGAGTGGGCGAAACTCAGTGGCCAAGTTTTCGGCCTAGCCGGACAGGATCTCCCTAACCAGGTTAGGTCAGGATTGAAGCTCTATGTACTGACTGTGCAAATGCTCGCGGACAACCTCGATCCGGCCTGTCAGGACGTCATTGACAACACGGTAGATCATATCAAGGTTGGCCTGCTGGAGTGACAGAGTGGACTTACTTTTTGGCAGGGCTACACGTGACCCAAAGTCGCAACAGGCAGGTAACAGGGCGTTTCCAACAAGGATGTTCCGAAGCTGGCTACTTTGGGGTGAAATTCTCCTCGAACCGAATGGATTGCAATTGAGCGAGTGATGATTCGAGCAACAAAAAAAGACATCGACTGCGTTTATGGAATTATTGAGGAGTGTTCCGCGTGGCTAAAAACCAAGGGTGTCCAGCAATGGAATCCGACTTACCCGAGGGATCTGTTCTTGTAAGCGTTCAGTCCCGCACGGTGGGATCAGTGGTTTGAGAAAGAACTGTTCTGTTTCGGCGTTCGCTGGTATCTTGGAATCGGTTGGTTGGTCCGCACGTTTCTACGGGTACTGGCGACGCCGTGAATCAAGCCCCTCCATCGATCTCGGACAGCGACTGGCGACGCACGCCACAGGCGGTGCAGGCGCTGGTGGTCAACTTGCTGGATGCCATGGAGCGAGTCGCGCACCTCGAGCAGGTAGTGGAGCAACAGGCCGCGAGGATCGCGTCGCTGGAAACGGAGTTGGCGCGCCGAAAAGGACGGGGCAGTGGCGGCGCCAGGGCATCGTCGTCGGAGTCGGCCTCTCAAGCCTCGCGTCGCTCCGGCAAGCGGCGATCTTCGGGTCGGTCGCCGGGAGGTCAGCCGGGTCACGAAGGCCACGGTCGCTCGTTGGTGTCGGTGGAGCAGGTGGACGAGTTGGTGCCGATCAAGCCGAGCACGTGCCGCCGATGCGGTCAGGCGTTGTGCGGCGACGATCCCCATCCGCTGCGTCACCAGGAGGTCGTGATACCTCCGGTGCGAGCCCAGGTCATCGAGTATCAGTTCCATACCTTGCGCTGCCGGCATTGCTACACTCTGACCGAAGCGCCCTGGCCGGAGGGTGTGTCGCGCCGGACCTTCGGGCCCAGTGTGCAGGCCTGGGTCGGTTTGCTGTCGGGCGCCTACCGCTTGAGCAAGCGCAACATCGTCGCGCTGCTGTCCGACGCCTTCGGCGTGCACCTGTGTCCGGGCACGGTCAGCCAGCTGGAACAAGAGGTGTCGGCGGCGATCGCCGAGCCCGTCGAAGCCGCGCGGGCTTACGTTCGCCAGCAGCCGACGGTCAACCTCGACGAGACCGGCTGGCGGGAGTGTCGCCTCCGGGCTTGGCTGTGGGTGGTGATCACAGCTGGGGTCTCGGTATTCGCCATTCGCCGGAGCCGCGGTCGGGAGGTCGTCGATGAGTTGCTCGGCGACGACAGCACCGCGATCGTCGGCTCCGATCGCTTCTCGGCCTACGGACATCTGCCAATGTCTCGCCGCCAAGTTTGTTGGGCCCATCTGCGGCGCACCTTTGAGGACTTCGTGGCGCGCGGCGGCGAGGCGGCCAGTGTCGGTCAGAAACTGCTGGAGTATACGGAGCAGCTGTTTACCTGGTGGCATCGAATCCGCGATGGCACCCTGCAACTGTCGAGCTTCCAGGTTTACGTCAGTCGCCATCTGCGCTTCCGGGTTCGTTTCGAACTCTGGTATGGGCAGCAGTTCGCCGACGCCAAGACGGCCGCAACCTGCGGCAATCTGCTCGCCATCGAGCCGGCCCTGTGGACCTTCGTGCGCAAGAACGGCGACGTCGAGCCCACGAACAACGCGGCCGAGCGCGGCCTTCGGCATGGAGTCCTGTGGCGCCTTACCAGCTTCGGCACCCACAGCCCCGACGGAAGCCGCTTCGTCGAACGGATGCTTACCGTGCGTGACACGCTGCGCCGACAGGAGCGCCACGTCCTCGACTATCTCACCACGGCTTGTTACGCCGCCCTCTACCACCAGCCAGCTCCTTCGCTTCTACCCCAAGACACCGCAGTGTCGCGGTAAGCCCACCGGTTTCCTCTCTCTCCTGGCCGCATCACCCAGGGACCTGAACGGTTACCTGTTCTTGAAGGACGTAGAAAAAGGCGCGGTGTGCTATTTCATGGAGGGCGATTCACTGGGTGGCACGGCAACCATATATAATGAAAAGCCATCCTATTACCCAACTGACATCTGGTATACAAAAGAAAAGGTGTGGTATCTATGTCGCTTTGCTGTACCGCGGCGGCTGAAAGGTAAGAAACTCGGCATCAGAATCATCGCGGCGTTAGAAACGAAGGGGGAGCAGGATGGCGTTGAATGGATCAGGTTGGATGTAGCAAAGGCGAATCCGTTTCTGCAATCCTACTACTCGAACCTTGGCTATCAGTGTGCCGGTGAAGTGATGCTTGTCGACACGCTATCGATCCTCATGGAGAAGCGAATCGGAGTAACCCCGGTCCCACCTGCTTGGACCGAATCCGATTCCCAGAAGTTCACGGATCTCGGTGACATTTTCGTTCCCGATCGGGATCTGCAGAATCAGACACTCTGCGAGCTTCTTTCGTTACCGACAGGAGAGACGACTGTAGTCGAGATATACAGCGGCCAGGGCCTATTGGCTGAGCGAGTGCTTGAAACGTATCCACACACACACGTTTACGCCCTGGACGGCTCGAAAGAAATGATCGCACAGTCTCGCTCGAGACTGAGCCGCTTTTCTAGTCGGTTCCAAGTTCACAGCTTTGATCTGTATTCTTCAGATTGCATGGACGGGATACCCCAAGCAAACGCAGTGGTTGCTTCATTGGCCATTCATCATCTGGATACGAACGAGAAACGCAGCCTCTTCAAGAAAGTGCAAGCAGCCCTCACGGACGAAGGTGTCTTCTTACTTTGTGACATCGTTCAGCCGACAACACGTGCAGGTGCGGACTATGCCGCATCTCAATGGGAATCTGCAGTGAGGGAGTCTTCTAACCTGAATTATTCATAAAAATGCGGTGATTCTCTGTACAACTGGTTGTTTTTCCCTATGTTAGGGTTAGCCACAAACAACAACCAATCAAGAGGACCACCGCAGATGGAAACTTCGCAGATTACGCTGTCGTTTGCAAACATCTCGGGCAAGATGATCGAAGCTGATTTTGACGGTGGCACGACCACCAGCGATGGGGGCGCCCTGCTTCTGCGACAGGCGGAAGCCCGCACCGGGATCGTCGACCGAATCGTGGCGGCGATGTCGGATCGGCGACATCAAAGCTATATCGACCATACGTATACTGACCTCATCCGGCAGCGCGTATTCCAGATCGCCTGTGGGTACGAGGACGCCAATGACAGTGACGACCTGCGTTGCGATCCGGGTCTGAAAACCGCGTGCGACCGTCTGCCCCTGACAGGAGACGATTTGGCCAGTCAACCGACCATGTCTCGTTTGGAAAACAGTGTCAGCCGCTCGGATCTGTATCGCATCGGGCTCGCGGTGCTGGAAATATTCATTGAGTCTTACGACCAGCCGCCCAAGAAGCTGACTATAGACATCGACGACACGGACGATCCGACGCACGGCGCACAGCAACTGACGTTGTTCCATGCCTACTATGACGAGTATTGCTATCTGCCGGTCCATCTCTACGAAGGGGAGTCGGGCAAGTTGATCACGACCCTGCTGCGACCCGGTCGTAGAATGCGAGGCCGAGAGGCGGCAGCCATCCTCAAACGCGTGTTGGATCATTTGATCATGGTGTGGCCGAAGACGAAGATCACCTTACGAGGCGACTCGCACTTCAGCACCCCTGAGGTGCACGACCTGTGCGACGGATACGGTATTGATTTCATTCTGGGACAGGCGCTCAACAACAAGCTCAAAGCCCTCGGCGAACCGCTGATGGAGCTGACGGCGGCGCTGGCCGAGCAGAGCGATGAAGCGGTGCGGCTTTTTGACCGCTTCGAGTATCAGGCCAAGAGCTGGCCCCGACCGCGCCAGATTATCTACAAGGCCGAGATCACGCAGCGCAAAGCCAACCCGCGCTTCGTGGTGACCAATATCCGCAACCGCACCCCCGAGTTTCTATATGAGAAGGTCTACTGCGCTCGCGGACGGTCGGAAGGCTTCATCAAGAATCACAAGACCTACTTGCAGTCCGACCGCACCTCCTGCCACCGATTCTCGGCCAACCAATTTCGCCTCTTCCTGCACAGCGCGGCCTACGTGCTGCTGCACACAATCCAACAGATTGGCATGCGCGGCACTCAATGGACGACGTCTAACTTTGACACGATCCAACTCCGCGTGCTCAAAGTCGGCGCCCGAGTGCGGGAGCAAGCCACCAAGGTCCGTTTTCACTTTCCGACATCGTACCCGCTCAAGGATCTGATGCGGACCGTCGTCCTCAACCTCGATACCTCATAATGCTTTGCGATGTCGCCCACCACAGCCACGCACACGCTCCACTAAGGGGCCCGACTGTCCCAATGACATCCAAACGAGGCTCAGATCTCCAGAGACAACACCTCGACGACCGACAGCACTCGATCAACCCGCTACCAAAACGTCCAGCCATTGACCAGCGCATCGAATTCGTCCGCTTGGTGCGGATTCATGAATAATTCAGGCTAAGCGATTGCGGGGAGATGACAGCGGGTATCACGAGTTTGTCAACCAACGGTGGAATCACTATCGAACCCCCGATCCACGCGACAAACCTTCCAGTCTTTACGAGCAACTGTCATGGTTGGAAGAAGCCGGATTCACTGGGGTAGACGTATACTGGATGAAGGCCGGGCACGCCATTTTCGGGGGCAAAAAGTGTCCGTCATAGGATCAGGATTAATCAACATCGGCCGTGGATAAATCGCCAGGTGTGTATTCGCGTCTCGATAGATAGTAAACGAAATGAAAGTTTGCGTTGCACAGACGAAACCTGTTGTAGGTGACATTCAACACAATGTTGTCGCCCACCGGCGGCTAGTCGATCTAGCCGTTTCCAACGATGCCGAGATCATTGTATTCCCAGAGCTGTCGGTAACTGGATACGAACCCACACTTGCGAAGGATCTGGCGGCGCATCTTGACGATCATCGGTTCGACATCTTCCAAGCTATCAGTGATGCGGATGATATTACTATCGGAATTGGAGTACCAACCAAGAATAGGGACGGCATACGCGTCAGCTTGCTGCTTTTCCATCCCCGCACGCCACGGCAGCCATACTCCAAAACGCACCTCCATCAAGACGAAGAATGTTATTTCGTGAGTGGCCAGCCTTCATTGGGCTTGCTCGGGAAGGAGTCGAGCGCTGCGCTGGCTATCTGCTACGAGCTGTCTGTTCCTGAACATGCGGCCAACGCACATCGGAACGGAGCCTCCATTTATATCGCCAGCGTCGCTAAATCGGTCGGTCAAATTGATGAGGCTCTAAAGAGGCTAGGTGAAATTTCTACAGAGTATTCGATGACCGTTTTTATGTCGAACTGCATTGGACTATCTGATGATGGCGTAGAATGGGCGGGTAGAACATCTGTCTGGGATAACAAAGGGACATTACTGAGTCAGCTTGATGATGCGAACGAAGGAATTATCGTCGTTGATACAAGAATGCATGCTGTAGCAAGGCGTACTATTTGAATGCGAGTTCAAGCGATGGAACAGCATGCGCATGACCTGTGCCAAAGATGAAAGAAGGAGGAAGCATGTCTGAGACAACATGTCGTTGATTTCGGACGAGCTAGTTGACATCTTCACCGCCGTGATACGGTTGGCTGACCATTACGAGATCGATCTCGTTGAGGCTATCGCGAAGACCAGAATTGCCGAGGATTCCTGGCTAAAGACAAAGGGAGCGTAATTGCGGTACCGATTCGAGCGCGCCGCCTGTGAGCAAACGCGATGGCCGAGAAAAGCAAGGCGTACATTCAAATCCTCGTTGAGAGTGTCCGCGTCGAAGGGAGGGGGGCGATTCTACTTACCGGCCCTTCCAGCTGTGGCAAGGGGGAGATTGCCAGATCCATCTCCTCATTCTTGTCGTTGTCTGGCGCTCAACACGTCTCGATGGGTGATGTTCTGCGGCAGACAATTGCGTCAGCACGGACAGATGAATCCTTTCGGGAGGAGCTGGCTCGCGGTGTTGGTATTCGCTCTGACACTTCGATATTCGACGAACTCCATAATCCAGGCGAGTTGGTCAGGAAGGCGAGGTCGTATGAAGGGGAGATTGGCCGCGTTTATGACGATCGTACCGCAAGGTATCTCAGCTCGATTGGTTAGGTTTTTGTATCAGCAAAGGGTTGCTGATTCCGGACGACTGGGCCGAGGGAATTATTGACGCTCATTTTGCTAACTCACCCGATCTCCGAGATGAGATATTCATTATGGATGGATATCCCAGAACGACCGTCGCGGCCGAAAAACTCCTGCATTCCTTCGATGAGGCAGGTATTGGAATTGTCAAGGTAATTCATCTGTCTATTACCAAGGCTCAGATGAAAATCAGGGCACAGAGCCGTGCCCGTACAGATGATACTGAAGACGCGTTGGATAGTCGTTATCAGTTCTACGTTGAAAAGGTTCAGCCGTGCATAGACTTCCTCAAAACGCGACTTGGCCCCAGCAAGATTGCGTTGGTTGATGCACATCAGCCAGTATTCCGACCTGATGACAGCATCGACCTGGAACGATCCATTCGCTCCGTGACCATGAGCGTCATTGAGGCGCTGGGGTTGCCAAACTTTCTTCTCGATCTTTCGGGCTTTCGTCCTTCGGGCAACGGTTAGCCCGCACATTTCGCTATGCTACCCAGGTACAAACCTGAGTGACCCAAAAGGATACCGACGTCTATGAGAAGGCTAGCGGTTCACGGGAATCGATGCAGTTGAAGGAAGGTCTGTCTGTGCGTTCGGGTGCCTGGTTCGGCGATCGGGAAATCGCTCTGAATTTTCCGGCAAACTGGGAGGTCAAAGTCCTCGCCCCGAGAGAGACCCCCAAAGTGGAGGAAACACAAATTGAAGCCGCCTTTGCTAAGCCCATCGGCACGCCGACCATTGCAGAGATGGCGCGCGGCAAAAACAGCGCCGCAATCGTGGTCGATGATCTGAGCAGACCTACCCCGGCTGCCGATTTGATCCCCTTTGTTCTGCGGGAACTCTCCCAAGCCGGTATCCCCAAAGACGAGATCCGCTTCGTCGTGGGGGTGGGCTCGCACCGTCCTCTAAACCCTGGAGAGATCGCCAAGAAGGTTGGACCTGGCGTTGCTGCGGAATACGAGGTGACGAATCACGCCTTTATGAGCGGGGGTCTGCGCGCTCTGGGTAACCTCGACGACGGCACGCCGGTCTACATCAATCCCGTGGTTGCCGATGCAGATTTCAAGATCTGCGTGGGCGGTATCTATCCGCACGAAGCAGCGGGTTTTGGTGGCGGGGCCAAGCTGATCCTCCCCGGGGTAGCAGGATTCGCGACGATTTTTTGTTTCCACCATCACTACGCATTTCGGCGTCACGGCGCCGTCGAACGCAGTGGCAGCGAGCCCGATATGCGGGATACCGCCGAGGCAGTGGCCAGAAGGCTCGGCCTGGACGTCATCGTAAACGCAGTCACCAACGGCCGGCGCGAGATCGTCGGCGTATTTGTCGGCGATTTCGTAGAAGCGCACCGCGAGGGAGCGCAATTCGCTCGGGAAACCTATAACACCGACATTCCAGACGAAATACGCCGCTCCACCGATCTGGTCGTGATCAACTCCTACCCGCTGGATGCGGATTCTATTCAACTGGGCAAATCGCTCTGGGTGAGGGACTACTTTGATCGTGCGTACGCGATTGCAATCAGTCCATGCAGTGATGGGATTTGTTATCACGGGATACGCGATGGATTGGACTACACCCGTTTCCAGAAACAGAGAGCCGCACTCGAACCGATGGAATTACCTGCGCCCGGGATCGGCAAGCGGGAGCAGCTGCTGGTCTACTCGGAGCACTATCCAGTCGAGGACTTTTACCAGGATTACTCGGATAACATCCTTTTCCGCGACTGGGATACACCCATCCGCATGCTCGCCGAAAAATTGCCTTCTAACGCCAGGGTTGCGGTTTTTCCGTGTGCACCAATTCAGCTACCAACCAACCGGAAATGACGATCGCACACACCCCTTCACCCGATCAGCAGTAGAGGCCTATGGCTCAGGATGACACCAAACTCCGGGTAGCCGTCGCGGGTTGTCACCGCATGCTGTTGCCCAAGATGGGCAGCCACAATCTCGCCGGCGCTTTTCACGCCGTTCCCGAGACGGAGATCGTGGGCGTCTTCGACTATGGAGAGGAGACACGCGAAGAGTTCGCCTCCAACTGGAAAGAGACGTGGGGTGAGATTCCGTCCTATGGCGACTATGGACGTCTCCTCGAAGAAACCCGACCGGACATCCTGTGCATTGCGACGCGACAGACGATGCATGCCGATCAGATCGAGGCGGCGGTTCAAGCCGGCGTCCGTGGCATTTTGTGCGACAAACCGCTGGCTACATCGCTTGAAGAGATGGATCGGATCATCGAGGCCTGTAATAACGTGCCGCTGGCGTTCGCGCTCGATCGAAGATGGACGGAAAGTTATCGCCACCTGCGGTCGGAGCTCGCCGGCGGAGTAGTCGGCGCGGTCACAAGTCTTGTCGCATACGGGCTCCCGAACACCATCAACCACGGCTGTCACTGGTACGACGCGATCCTGGGTTTGCTGAACGATCCAGAACCACTGTGGGTGAGCGGCCTGATCGATGACGTTTCCGCGGACCCGCCGGACTCGCGAAAACATCTGGATCCGCCGGGTCGAGCACAGATCGGAATGGACAACGGCGTTGTCGTTTACGTCACTCCGGCCGGCATCGGCGCGAGCTTCGACATCCATGGCGAAAACGGCCACCTGACCATATGCAAAGACGGTGCGGAAGCCTACCTGTGGGAGGAGGGATCCAAGGCGCCGCGCGCGTTGACGCTGCCCGCGCCAGATGAAGACTGGGCCGCGGGATCCGGCATGGTTCGAGATCTCGAACAAGCCGTACGGAGCGGAGGTCGAACCGCCTGCGACATCGAACACGCACGCAGGGCGACGGAGATCGGGTTCGGCATGCACGTCTCATCCAACGACAAGGGCGCGAAGACCTCGCTGCCCGCGGTGGATCGCTCGCTCAAGGTCGAGTCCTTCCCCTGGGGAAACGAGTAGGTCCGCAATACCCATATCGGCGACGAGAGGCTCGCGTTAAGCGGGAGTAACCAGGTGGACGAAAAGAGAAAAGCTGCACGTTGGCGCAAACGTCGAATAATCTACAACAACGACGGCGACGACATAATCGAGGCGAAGACTCCGCACGACGTCAAAGCGGGACTGATGACACGCAGCGACGGCGAGCTGATCGATGACTTTCTCCGGGCGCGTACCACGCCGCTGGTAGAGACCCAGGTGGACAGCATTTGGTATGCTACGTGCATGTCCGGACTCACGTTCACACACCATACAGAATTGGGTGGGTTTCACGCTAAGGGAATCCCTCAGGAGCTCATCGACACCTACGGGCGCGACAACCTCCAGATCCAGCTTGAGTTCTGTCGCGAACACGACAGGGAGGGATTCTGGTCACTGCGCATGAACGATACCCACGATTCCTGGCCCGGAGGTTCGAATTACCTAGTAGATGGTCTGGCTCCCTTCAAGCGGGACCATCCTGAATTTCTGTTTGGTGAGCCAGGCGACCGGGAGAAGGATCCGGAGAAAAAGGACTGGTCTTCCATCGACTTCAGCCATGCAGAGGTCCGGGATCATATATTCTCGTTGATCCAGGAGGTATGCCAGGGACACGACGTGGACGGTGTGGAGCTGGATTTTCTCCGCAGCCCCAAATACTTCGCACCCACTGCGGATGGACTTGCGGTCGAGGAGCAGCACCTGGAGGCTATGACCGACCTGGTGCGGCGGGTAAGCAGTATGGCTGAGGAAACGGGGCGACATAGAGAGCGTCCACTGCTGCTGGCAGTGCGCACCCCATTTTCCGTGGAGGATTCGAGATTCGTCGGACTCGATATAGAAAGGTGGCTACAAGAAGGACTCGTCGACATCTGGGTTGCGGGCGGTCTCCAGGAGTCGATAATGACCGAGTCGTTCCGCAGGATCGTCGACCTGGGACATCGGTACGATGTGCCGGTGTATCCCTGCATCGACTGGGGCTTCTGGCAGCACTGGGCTTTCCTCGACATAGGTGCGGGAAAGCACCGGACACGCGAATTGTGGATCCAAGCTCTGCGCAGCGAGAATACCCCCTTTTTCGTGGCGCTCAACTCGTGGGAAGGAACCGTGGCGGCCTGGCGCGGAGCCGCCATGAATCTGTGGGATGGCAATCCAGACGGGATTTATATCTTCAATGGTTTTCACGGCACCAGCATCGATACATTTCGGGAATTGGGAGATCTTGGATCGATGGCAAACAAGGACAAGATCTTCGGCGTGGACCAGTTCGGGGGCGACTCCAGCTTCAAAGACGTGCGCGAAGTGGAACTGCAGCAGGGCGAACCTGTCAGTATCGTATTTCAGGTGGGCGAGGATATCAAATCGGGGAATACGGCCGAGCTGCAATTTCGGCTGCATTTCTGGGATCTTGCGCCCCATGACGATTTCGCCGTTAAGCTCAATGATGCATCCCTCGATGACCTCATGCCGTCCGGCCCTGAGCAGAAGACTTCGACAGAGCAGTGGCTCGAATGCCGGCTCAATCCTGCTCAGGTCACGAGGGGCGACAACAGGGTTGAACTAGTGGTGAGCAAGCGAGATGAATCTGCATCTGCGCCACTCATCTTGGACTCAGTGCAAATGCACGTTCGCTACAAGGGCTAAACGGGCACTACCACCCTTCTATCTAGGCCAATGAGATGAAAGCTCTCTTGTTTCACGAACACGGCGACGCCGACGTACTGCGGTACGAAGAGGCGCGCCAGCCGCAAGCGGCGGCCCTGGAGTGTGTCGTTCGATTGCGGGCAGCCGCCTTAAACCATCTGGACATATGGGTGCGGCGAGGATGGCCTGGCCTCAAGCTCGCCCTGCCCCACATAGGAGGTGCGGATGGCGCGGGTGAGATAGTCGCCGTCGGTGCAGAGGTCGAGCGGTTCCGCGAGGGCATGCGGGTGGCCATCTGTCCCGGATTTGCCACCGGTGACGATGAATTCACTCAGCGAGACGAGGCCCCCCTGAGTCCGTCCTATCGCATATTGGGCGAGCACAGCGCAGGCACCTTTGCCGAATACATCGCGGTGCCAGCGTCGGTCCTTGTCCAGATGCCCGACAACGCGGAGTTCGCGGAGACGGCTGCTGCCCAGCTGGTCTTTCTGACGGCGTGGCGAATGCTGGTGACGCAGGCCGGCCTTAAAGCGGGAGAGACCGTGTTGCTTGTTGGCACGGGTGGCGGGGTAAATACAGCAGCACTTCAGATTGCGAAACACCTAGATGCCAGCGTGATCGCATTGACTAGCTCAGACCGTAAAATGAATCAAGCCCGCGAGTTGGGAGCCGATCACGTCCTCGACTACAATGCTGGCGACTGGACGAAGAAGATCAAGGAACTAACCAATCGGCGAGGGGTTGATCTAGTGGTGGACAATGTCGGGCAAGCCACGCTGCAAAAGAGTTTGGAAGCAGCCCGCCGCGGCGGGCGCATCGTAACTGTTGGAAACACGACAGGGCCAAAGGCCGAGATTGATATTCGCCACATCTTCTACAAGCAGCTCCGCATAATTGGGTCAACCATGGGTACCTTGCAAGAGTTCCATAGCGTGATGCAATTGGTGTGGAGGGGTGAGCTTCAGCCGATCATTGACCGGGTGCTGCCTCTCAGCGATGGAGGAGAGGCACACAAAGTGATGGAGCGAGGAGAGCAGTTTGGCAAAATTGTATTGGATATTTGAACGGGTAACATGAAAGTCGTTCTGATGATTGGTCGTACCCGATTGCAAAGAGAATCAAGTTGGTTTTAGCCTGAAGTCGAATAGCTGTTAAATCTGCTCGAAAGCCGGCCCTGGTCTTCAGGCGCCGGCTTTTGATTTGCAGGCCTACTGAGACCTGGGCATATTACCATCTCACGTAACCTCGTCTCGCATCCAAAGCCTGCATCGATGGCAAATCCAGAAACCGAACGCATCGAAAAAATGCTCCGGGAACACGATTACGTCGCTGATCCCGCCATCTCCATGTCCATCCACCTGGCCCGATCGCTGAACAAACCGCTTCTGGTCGAAGGCCCTGCCGGAGTCGGCAAGACCGAGATCGCTAAAGTGATGGCGCACGCCCTGGGCACGGACCTGATCCGGTTGCAGTGTTACGAAGGCCTGGACACGAGCACGGCGCTGTACGAATGGAACTACCAGCGCCAGCTGCTGCAGATCCGCCTCGAAGAAGGCGGCGACCGCTCTGTCGACGACCGCCAGTCGCACATCTTCAGCGAGTCGTTTCTGCTCAAGCGGCCGCTGCTGGAAGCGATCACGCACCAGAAGGCTCCGGTGCTGCTCATCGACGAACTTGATCGCGCCGACGAGGAGTTCGAGAGCTTCCTGCTCGAGCTGCTGTCAGAATGGCAGATCACCATCCCCGAGATCGGTACGATCGTGGCGACGTGCGTGCCCCACGTGGTCATCACCTCGAATCGCACGCGCGAGCTGTCCGACGCCATTCGCAGACGTTGCCTCTACTTGTGGATCGATTATCCCGATTTCGACAAAGAGCTGGCGATCGTGCGCAGCAAGGTCGACGGACTGGATGCTCAGTTGGGTGAGCAAATCTGCCGCTTCATGGAAGCGGTGAGACAGCAGAAGCTGGAGAAGGTGCCGGGTATCGCCGAGACGCTCGATTGGGCCAAGGCCCTCGTCGTCCTGCACAGCAACCACCTCGATGCGGACGTCGTGGAAGAAACCCTTGGCGTCGTCTTCAAAGACTGGACCGACGTGCGCCAGATGAAGCAGTCCCTCGCCGAATTCCTCGAGGAGCTCGGCATCCGTGCCAAGACGAAACCTGAACCGCGGGTAGCAGAGGCCGCCGGTGGCGAGTAACAGTTCTCACAACTCGGCAAGATCCGACGACCTGGCCCTGCGCGGGGAGTTGAGCTCGAATGTCGTGGGCTTCTGCCGGTTGCTGCGCCGAGAAGGGTCCGGCGTGGGGTCGGCCGAGGCGGCGGAGGCACTGCTGGCCTTGGAGACCGTCGACCTGGGCGAGGAGAGCCAGTTCTGCGCGGCAATGCGCGCCTGCCTCGCCAAGAGCCAACGCGAGCAGGAGATATTCGACGCCCGGTTCAATGCCTATTGGAAGGTCTGGAATCGTGCCGGCGAGCCGTTAGGTGGAGACGATGACGCGCCGGAGGGGGATGAGAACAGAGATATGCGGCGTGTCCCAAACCAACAGCCAGCGCTCAAAGCCTTGACCGCCTGGCTCAAGGGCGAGAAGAACACCGAAGAGGAGGAGACTGCAGGCTATAGCCCGTTCGAAGTTCTGGCACAGCGGGACTTCGCCGGCTTCCGCGCCGACGAGCTGGACGAGATCGGCCGCCTGGTGATACTCATAGCCAGGCATCTGGCCAAACGCTTCAACAGGCGCTACCGCGACAGCGCTCGGCGCGGCCGGCTCGATGTCAGACGGACACTACGGCGCAATCTGCGGCGCGGGGGCGAGTTGATCGACCTGACCTTTCGCCGCCGCCGCCGCCGTAAGCTCAAGCTCGTGTTGCTGTGCGACGTCAGCCGATCGATGGACCTCTATAGCAGTTTCCTAATTCAATTCGTCTACGCCTTCCAACTCGCCTACCGACGCGTCGAGACCTTCGCGTTCAGCACGTCGCTGCGTCGCATTTCGGACGCCCTCGACAGTGAGAATCTCGACGAGGTGCTGGTGGCTCTTTCCCGCGAGGTTCCGCAGTGGTCGGGAGGCACGCGCATCGGCGTGTCACTGCAGTCATTTCTCGATGAGTACGGCGATTTGCTGCTCGACAACCAGACCGCCGTCATCGTGCTCAGCGACGGCTGGGACACGGGCGACACCGAAATCCTGCGTGATGCGATGCGCGACATCCACCGGCGATCGCTCGCGGTCGTGTGGCTGAATCCGCTCCTCGGCTCCGAGGACTACCGCCCGGACACGAGAGGAATGCGGGCGGCGTTGCCGCACGTCGACGTCTTCGCTTCGGCACACAACGCCGCGAGCTTGAAAGAGCTGGCCACCATCATCGGACGCCTTCAGACGCGCGGCGTGCCGGAGCGCTTCGGCCTCTACGAACGCGAGGGCCTGAGGTTGCGGTAGGCCTGCGGCGTGTCGACGTCGGCCAGGATTCCAGCGCTATCAGCCGCCACCTCGACGACCCGCTTCGGGTGAGCGTCGATGACCGCTCTGGCGCCGCGGTCGCCGGACAGCGCCAGCAACTCATCGCGAAAGCTTTTTCCGAACAACACCGGATGACCTCGCTGGCCGTCCTTCACCGGGAGGACGATAGCCTCGGGACCCGTCTTGACCAGGCGGTCGCAGAGACTAGTGACTGTCGACTCGTCGATCTCGGGCATGTCGCCAAGAGCTACCAGATAGCCGCTGACGAATGTTGCGCTGGCCTCGATGCCGCGGCGCAGCGACGGACGCCATGCCCTCGTCGAACCGCTCGTTGACGACTGAGCGGACAGGATAGTCGCGCAACGCCGTCTCCACCTGCTCGCGCTGGTGTCCGACCACCACGACCACCTCGTGCAGTGACGCGGCAACAAGGGTCTCGACGACCATTTCGATGATGCGCTTGCCACGCCAAGGCAGCAGCAGCTTGTTCTCCCCTCCCATGCGGCTCGAGCGACCCGCCGCAAGAACGACTGCTGAGATCGGATATGATTGGGACAATAGCGGGTTAGGTAGAACGCGCGCGCTTCGCGGCGATCACCTCAGCGATGATGCTGAGCGCGATCTCTGCTGGGGTCTCGGCGCCGATGTCGAGTCCGACGGGGCCCTTGATACGATCGATTTCGTCGTCTGGAATGCCCGCCTCCTGCAGACGGGCGCGACGCTTGGTGTGGGACTTGCGACCCCCCAGCGCGCCTATGTATGCCACTGGCGCCTTGAGGAAAAAGTGCAGGGCTTCATCGTCGATCTTCGGGTCGTGACTGAGAACGATGCAGTAAGAGTCTTCGTTGAGGTCCCATTCCGACAGGACAGCCCGCGGCCAGCTCGGGTGCAGTTGTGTCGGTTGTACTGGGAATCGCTCGGCCCTGGCAAACACCTCACGGGGATCGATGACCACGCTGTCCATGTTGAGGAGATGCCCGTACTGCACGAGCGTTAGGGCAATGTGCCCGGCACCTATGATGACGAGCTGGTCGCGCCGCGGAAACACGTGCGCAAAGACCGCCTCGCCCTGCAGTTGGGCAACCTCGCTCTGGCGCCGCCCGTACGCCGCGATCGCGGCTGCTTTCGCGCTCTCCGTGGCAGCACCCCAGTCGCCGGTGACTTCACCCTCGGGCGATATGAGCAGGTGTGGACTTGCGGCCGCGGCCAGCCGAGTCAGAAGCACCGCCGGTCGATTGGACTCCACCCGTTCTCGCAACGCCTCCCAGATCGCCCGGCTGGTGTCCCCAGTGGAGAGCGGGAGGTGCCTCTCGACGAACACCGAGATCTCTCCCCCACACGACAAGCCAACGGACCAGGCCGCCTCGTCGTCCACCCCGTAGGACACCTTCCTCGGATGCCCCGTCGCCAGCACCTGCTGCGCCTCTTCGATCACCGCTCCCTCGATGCAGCCGCCACTGACCGAGCCGGCGAATCTCATGGAGTTATCGACGATCATGGCCGACCCCACGGGTTGTGGAGACGATCCCCATGTTTCGACCACGCGGGCTAGGGCAAACCGCCTGCCATCCGCGTTCCACGCGATCAGCTCGCTCCAGATGTCTCGCATCCCGAATCCCTGCTTCGCACTCCCGGGTTCTCGGTGAACAGTCGAATGAATATACGCCCACCGACCGCGATTGACATCCCCCCATAACCTTTATATAGTAGCCCTCCTGCGGCGGCGGCGGCTTCGGCAGACCGCTGAAGCCCGTCTGCGCGAGGATGTTTACGACGAGGGCGAAGTGCATTTCGAAGGCAGCCACAAGCTCGAATCGGACGCGGAGTCGCTCTGGAATCTGCTCAATGATCCAGATGTGCTGGCTCGCTGCACACCTGGCGTGAAGCAGCTGAAGCCGCTCGCAGGCGACAGATACGAAGCGGTCTTCGACATCAAGCTGGGCCCGATCAACAGCGGCTTCGATGGCACTCTCGAAATAGTCGACAAAGAGGCGCCCCAAAGGTTCCGCCTGATCGTCAATGTAGCCGGCAAGATTGGAACCGTGGCGGCAGAGGGTTCCTTCGATCTGGATGCCCAAAACGGCGCAACGATCGTCTCCTTCGTCGGCGATGGCCAACTGACGGGGGTGCTCGCCCGAATGGGACAGCGCGTCGTGTCCGGCGTGGCCCGCTTGTATACCAACCAATTCTTCAAAGCACTCGAAAGTGAGATTTCATAACGAGGCTCCGGATGGTACCGGAGTTCCCACAGGAGGTGCACTCGATGGCGGTACCGATTGAGGTAACCGTAAACGGGCAGACTCACCAACACGAGGTGGAGCCGCGAACCCTGCTCGTCAGCTACCTGCGTGAAGTCCTGGTACTCACGGGGACACATGTGGGCTGCGATACCAGTAGTTGCGGCGCCTGCACCATCGTCGTCGATGGTCGGGCGGTGAAGTCCTGCACGTTGCTTGCGGTACAGGCGGACGGCGCCGAGATCACCACGATCGAGGGGCTGGCTACAAACGGCGAGCTCCATCCGATCCAGAAGGGGTTCCACGAGGAGCACGGCTTGCAGTGCGGCTTCTGCACGCCGGGTATGATCATGACAGCATGGCAGATCCTCGAGGACAATCCCAAGCCGTCCGACGACGAGATCCGGCACGGGCTCGAAGGCAACTTCTGCCGCTGCACGGGTTACGACAACATCGTCCGCGCCGTTCAGCATGCGGCGAAGGGTTAGGAGGACGCCATGGCTAAAGTAATGGGACAACCGATAAAGCGCGTAGAAGACAAGAAATTCATCACCGGAAAGGGACGCTACACCGACGACATCGTGCTGCCGCGAATGACCTTCGCCGAGGTCGTACGCAGCCCGCACGCACACGCCGAGATCAAAGGTATCGACGCTGCGGCCGCTGAGGCCGCTGAGGGTGTGGTTGCCGTTTTCGACGGCGAGCAGATGGCCGCCGACGGCGTCGGCGGACTCCCCGCCGGCTGGCAGGTCGACTTCAAGAACGGCGACACCATGCTCGAGCCACCGCATCCGCCGCTGGCGGTCGGGAAGGTCCGGCACGTGGGTGACGCCGTAGTTGTAGTCGTCGCCGAGACCCGGGAGCAGGCCAAAGATGCCGCGGAGCTCGTCAAGGTCGACTACAAACCTCTCGATGCGGTCGTCGACGTGGTCGAGGCCACGAAGTCGGGTGGGCCGCAAGTCCATGCGGACGTGCCGAACAATATCCCGTTCGACTGGGAGCTGGGGGACAAGGAGGCGGCTGACAAGGCCATCGCCGGCGCCGCCCATGTCACTACCCTCGAATACGCCAACCAGCGGCTGATTCCCAACGCCATCGAGCCGCGCTGCGCCATTGGTGACTACGACGAAACCCGCGACCACTACACGCTATACACCTCGTCCCAGAACCCGCACGTTATCCGCTTGTTGATGTCGGCCTTCGTGATGGGCCTTCCCGAGCACAAGGTGCGCGTTGTCTCGCCCGATGTCGGCGGCGGTTTCGGCAGCAAGATCTTTCACTACGCCGAGGAAGTCATCGCCATGTGGTCTTCCAAGCGTATCTGTCGCCCGGTGAAGTGGACGGCCGAGCGCAGCGAGAGCTTCGTGACCGACGCCCATGGGCGCGATCACGTCACCAAGGCCGAAATGGGCTTCGACAGCGACGGCAACGTCGTCGGCCTGCGAATCGACACGCACGCCAACATGGGGGCTTACTTCTCGACCTTCGGCCCCTGCGTTCCGACCTATCTCTACGGCACTCTGATGCAGGGACTCTACACGACGCCGGCTGTTCACGTTAACGTCACGGCCGTCTTTACCAACACCGTACCGGTCGATGCCCTGCGTGGGGCCGGACGTCCCGAAGCCACCTACTGTGTCGAGCGCCTGATGGATCACGCAGCACACGAGCTGGGTAAAGACCCGGCTGAGCTGCGCCGCCAGAACCTCATCCCGGCGTTTGACGGCGTGGAGCAACCCGGGTACGAGACCCAGGTGGCCCTGGTCTACGACAGCGGCAACTACGAGGCCGTGCTTGACAAGGCCATCGAGAATGCCGGCTACGCCGACCTTCGCAAAGAGCAGGAAGCCGCTCGAACGGACGGCCGTCTCATGGGCATCGGGCTCTCGACTTACATCGAAGCCTGCGGCATCGCGCCTTCGGCCGTCGTCGGCGCCTTGGGTGCCCGCGCGGGACTGTACGAGAGTGGCACGGTGCGGGTGCAGCCCACCGGCAAGGTGTCGGTCTTCACCGGCAGCCACTCCCAGGGGCAGGGCCACGACACCACCTTCTCGCAACTGGTCTCCGACAGCCTCGGCATCGCGATGGAAGATATTGAGATCATCCACGGCGACACCGACCAGGTGCCGTTCGGTATGGGCACCTACGGTTCGCGCTCCCTTGCGGTAGGCGGCATGGCTATCCACCTCAGTCTGGAGAAGGTCAAGGAGAAGGGCGCCAAGATCGCCGCCCACCTGCTCGAAGCGTCCGCAGACGACCTCGAGTTCGCCGATGCGGCCTGGACCGTGAAGGGTACGGACAAGTCAGTTGGCTTCAGCGACGTCGCCCTGACCGCGTACGTGCCTCACAACTATCCCGAAGGCCTCGAACCGGGTCTCGAGTTCACAAGTTTCTACGATCCGGCGAACTTCACTTTTCCGTACGGCGCTCACATTGCAGTGGTTGAGATCTGCCCCGACACCGGCAAAGTGCAGCTGAAGCGTTATGTCGCCGTGGATGACGTGGGCAATGTCGTCAACCCGATGATTGTCGATGGACAGCTTCACGGCGGCATCACTCATGGCGTCGGCCAGGCCCTGCTCGAGGGCGCCCTCTACGACGAAAGCGGTCAGTTGATCAACGGCTCGTACATGGACTACGCCATGCCCCGCGCCGACGACGTGCCGCGCTTCGAGACCGATCGCACCGTCACTCCATGCCCCCACAACGCCCTCGGCGTCAAAGGTGTTGGAGAAGCCGGCACCATCGGTTCCACGGCTGCCGTCGTCAACGCCGTCGTCGATGCCCTCTGGCACCTCGGTGTCAGAGACATCCAGATGCCACTGACACCACAGCGCGTATGGCAAGCGATCCAGGACGCGGCCTAGGAGAGGAGAGAGAGATGATACCCGAAGCATTCGAATACCATCGTCCGGCTACCGTTGACGAAGCGCTTTCTCTCTTGAGTGAGCACGGCGATGACGCCAAGCTTCTGGCCGGTGGCCACAGCCTGCTGCCGGCGATGAAACTGCGCCTCTCGTCGCCCGGCCACCTTATCGACATCGGACAGATCGACGAGCTACAGCAGATCTCCGTGGATGGGAGCGACGTGGTCATCGGCGCCGGCGCCACGCACCACGACATCGAGTCCTCAGATATCGTCCAGGGCAAGGCCCCGGTGCTGGCCAATGCGGCCTCGTCGATTGGCGATGTGCAGGTCCGCAACATGGGCACGATAGGCGGCAGCCTCGCCCATGCCGATCCGGCCGCCGACTACCCGGCGGCAGTGCTTGCGGCAGACGCGCGGATTCGCGTCAAGGGCTCCGGCGGCGAGCGCACGATCGCGGGCTCCGACTTTTTCGTCGAGCTCTACATGACCAGTTTGGCCCCCGATGAGATCGTCCTCGACGTCCGCGTTCCGTCTCAGGGCTCGGGAACCGGCTCGGCATATGTGAAGTTCCCCCACCCCGCCTCGAGGTTTGCCGTGTGCGGCTGCGCCGCTTCTGTCACCGTGAACGGGGGCAGCTGCAGCGATGTCCGCGTCGGTTTTACCGGCATCGCCAATGCCGCTTTCAGAGATGCAGGAGTAGAAGCCGCCATGAACGGTAGTTCCGGCGACGGTGCGGCGGTCGAAGCGGCAGCGGCCAGAGCCGCCGAGGGCGCCGAGCTGTTGAGTGACTCATTCGCCGGCGAGGACTACCGCCGGCACCTTGCCAAGGTTTTCGCGAGGCACGCTCTGACGGCCGCGGTGGAAGCGGCGTAGGCAGTCAATCCTTAGATCCGGTACGCGAACAGCTTCGCCTGGAACATCTTCACGCGAATGGCCGCCATCTCACCGACGCCGGAGATGTCGCTCTTTCCGTTCCAGGTGACGACCTGATCCACTTCATCTCCCACCAGGCGGTCGCATGCCGCAAAAGTGAAACCCTCGAGCGGGTCCACATCCGGAACATCCTTGGCCGGTATAGCCTGCAGCAACTCGATGCTGATCCAGCCTCCAGGTGCACACCGGTAGTTCAGGCGCAATTCATTTTCCTGGCGATACACCGTGGGAATGGTGAATCGTCCTTCGTTTTCGGCTTCGACGCCGCAAAAACGATGGGGGAGCCAGCGGGCCCACTTGTCCTGCGGGGGCTGCATCTCAGGGAAAAGAGCCGGTTGGTGCTGCGGGTCGACCGTGTGTAAGGACGAACGCGTCATGTAGGGCAACGCCCAATCGCCGTCGGGGAGCTCCACCGGAGGCCTTCGAGGGTAGAGCTGGCCATCCTCCCCGCTTCCTCGCGGTCCCACGCTCAGTATGGCGCGGCGTTCCGGGCGCGTCCAAACGTGACCGTCGCG
Organism: Candidatus Latescibacterota bacterium; assembly: GCA_965217095.1. Lineage (GTDB taxonomy): Bacteria > Latescibacterota > UBA2968 > UBA8231 > UBA8231 > CAYNZV01. The sequence continues at coordinate 563,509 of OZ244235.1, read as the reverse complement.
ACTGAAGGAGATCTGCAGATCCACGTGGTCGGTTATCAGGTGGAAAACCGGAAGGATCAGTACGTGAAGATCCTGCCGGCCGGGATAGGGGAAATAGCAGGTGCCGTAGAAGGATATGTCCAAGGGATCCTGGGCGTCGGGATGGAGCAGGAGTTTGGGCCCGGGCCAGTGGCGGAAGTCCTTGGTCCTTGCGATGCCCACCGCGCGGCGCACCACCTCGGTCTCGGGCACGCCGGTGCCCAGGTTGACCTCTTCCGGGGCGACTCCCTGGGGCTGCAGGAAACAGTAGTAGGTTTTGTTGTGCGCGTCGTAACCCGGGGACATCCCGCCGTTCACCGAATAATTGGCGAGGGGTTCGGGGATGTTCGTCCAGTTGATTCGGTCCGGCGAGGTGCGTCCCAGTAGCTGACCTTTGAGGATCACCTTGCGACCGCTATAGTCGCGACCCTCGTACTGTTCGGCACGCCAGCATTTGTCTGCTTCATCATGGTCGACTACCTCCCCGGTCTCGCGATCGAGCCAGAATCCTTTGGCATCCATCGCCTTGTAGCGCTCCGCGGGTGGCGCCGTCGGATCCTCGAACCCCTCGAGATTCCATTCTTCTTCGGGTATCGAAATCGGCTCACACCTCTGCGCTTCTTCAACCCGCAGTTTCACCCCGATCGGTCCGTCGAACATCTCGTAGGTTTCCTGGCGCGTGGTACTGCGGTGGCCGGTAAAGATTTCCATCACGTCCACCATCGCCATCCAGGTACCGGGATTGAACCGGGGACGCACCCAGTCACCGGGGAAGTAACTGCCGCGTGTCATGATTTCCTGCCGCTGTTCGTCAGCCATTTTCAACCTCCTAGATTAGACCAACTGAGAATTCATCAGATCAACTCAATAATGTTTGCAGGTTCCGTTTTAGACCGGCTGACAGACGTAGGGTCGCTCAGTCTAGATCGACATGCAGCGACTCAGCAGTCTCTGAAATGGTCTGCCAGATATCCTCGTCGATTGGAATCCCCTCTTGCTCTCGAAGCGCCCGCGTCCTCGCCTCGGGATCCCCCGGCGCGAGCACCGCCTCGAAACCGGGCGCCGGCGGGACCTCCCTCACCCGGTTCACCATCTCCTCGGCCCGGTTCGAATAGTTTGCCATCGTTTGGAATTGATCCGCCTTGAAAGCGATCATCGTGACCCCCTGGCGCCTGAAGATCGGTCCGCCTCGGTTCGGATCCGCATAGTCGTCCGCGCCGGTGAAGATGCGGCCCAGAAACTCCGCCGCCATCATCAGGCCATATCCCTTGTGGCCGCCGAAGGGCAGCGCGCCGCCGTTTTCGAAATCCTTCGGGTCGGTGCTCGGATTCCCGTCCTTGTCCACGATAGCGCCGGGCGGCAGGGAATCGTTCCTTCGCTGGGCGTTCCGCACCTTCACTCCAGAAAGCGCTGTGGTTGCGAAGTCGAACATCATTCGGTTCCCGTCGCTTGTGGGAAACCCAAACGCCAGCGGATTCGTAGACAGGACTCGTTCCTTCCCGCCGAAGGGTACGGCGACCGGTGCTTCCGCGCCGTACCCACCCCCCCACACCATGGCGATCAAACCCTGGGGTGTGGCCATCTCCACAAAATGACCCAACCGTCCGATGTGGTTCGACTCCACGAGTCCGCCGACGGCGATACCCTGCTCCTTAGCCTTCCGGATCACCACCTCCATCGTGTACTTCGCCGCGACCTGCCCGAAGGTCCAGTTACCGGAGACACGCACATTCGTCGGGCTCTCGTCGATTATTTCCGGCCAGGCCGTGGGCACAATCTGCTCTTTGCGGACGTTATCCACATACATCGGCACATGTATGACCCCGTGAGTGTCGACGCCGCTCAGGTTTGCCAGCACCAGATGCTCGGCGACGACAGTCGCATTGCGCTCGTCTGCGTCCGCTGCCAGGAATATATTCCTGACCAAATCGCGAAGATCATCGGCTTTCTTGACAATCATGAGACTCGCCTTCGTTTCAGCGTGATGGAGTAGATCAACGTGCGCCCCCGGTGGCTAGTGCCCTGTTCAATAACTGGCCTTGTAAATTGCGGCGTTGAGGCGCCCGGCCCGCAAGGCGCGCGATCGAGCCATAATGGTGGATATGGCGAGTGAGCGCAACGTAGCGGAGCGGGATGCATCGGCGGCGAAATACAAGGATGGTTGTTGAACAAGGCACTAGTCCAGCCCGAAGGAGCTCCCGGCGATAAAGCGCGTCCCACCGTGATTGTTGCCGTCATTCTGCATGTAGTAGTAGGCCGTAAAGATCCGCCCGTCATCAAGCTGGGTAGCCACCGGGTACGCCAGGTCCCAATCACTGGCATCGGCCCGAATTACGGCCTCCGCCGACCAGGTTGCTCCCTCATCCTCGCTCACGATCAACCCCATCCCGTAGGGTGCTACTCTGCGCCCGAAAATCACCGCGATGCGCCCATCGCGCAGCTGCAGGGGCCAGGGCGAGCGATAGGGCGGTCCGGGAAGAGCACCGGACCAGACATGCTCCCGGCTCAGCTGCGCCCACGGCGACTGCCCCCAAGCCACAATCGGTTTGGGCGTGCTCCAGCTGAAACCGCCGTCGTCGGAGTAGCTCATTACAATGACATTGTTGCGCCGGCCCGCCAGGTTGAGCATGTAGCACTGCAACCTCCCTCCCGGTAACCGCAGCATACGCGGATAACACACCCGCCCCCACTCGTCAGGATCACTAGCCACCAGTGCCAGGTAGCGCCAGTGAAGCCCGTGGTCATCAGTGCCGTATACAGCCACATGATACTGGTCCATATCGACCGCTACGGCGAAGGTGCCATCGGGGAAACGGACCGGAGGATACCCGTCAACCAGCGGATAGTCATACCCATTCGGTGGCTTCAGGCGCGTCGGCACCTGCTCCCATGTGTGGCCCCGGTCTGCGGAGCGAAAGGCGTAACACTCGTGCATCTGGTTGCCGCGGGTATCCTTCTTGCCCTCGGTCCCAAAGCGCTGGAACCAGATGGCCGTGTCGGGACTGCTCAGGTCGATACTCTCGCGCTCGACCCCGGGCTCCTCGGCCTTCTGGTGGATTGCCACCTTCTCCGGGTGCGGGGTCGCATTGTCCCATACCACCACGTCGTGGTCACGGCTCCAGGTCTCGCCATGGTCGAGGGAGCGCTGCAGCAAATGCACACCGGGTTTGCCATAGACTCCGTGGTTGACCGAATCAGAGGTGTCATAAGTGCAGGGGGCGTGCGTGTGAATCATGGCAATCTCGCCATTGCCAAAATTGTAGATACCGCCCTGGCTAATATGACCGCAGTAGGTTTCCTTGCTGTAGCATACCTTGATGTGGTGTAGATCTAGTAGTTTGGGTGAATAGCGTGTCATCAGAACTCCTTTGATTTGAGTTTCTGGGTCCACTGGTCCATCACCTCTCCCTCGAGCGATACCGCCTTGGCTCGAATCGATGAACCCGCAAGCGTGAAGCCGATGTAACCCTGCCGCTCATCGTAGACCTTGCTGTAGGGTCCAGGCGGCTTTTCGCGCATTTCGGCAAAAGCGATGCCCGGGGCTCCGGCCATGACCTGCGTCATGCCTTGATACCGGGCGCGCTCGTACGCATGGAGGTGACCACATAGGTAGAGATCCACCCCCGCGTCCAGCAGCATCGGTAACAACACGGGCTGTGTCCCCGCCTGCTTGGTGAAAAAGAGCAGCGATGGATCCCCCATGGCTGCCAGCCAGGATGCCGTCAGGATTGGGTAGTGCCCGACTACAACGGTGCACGATGCCTTCCTGGGCCGTTGTAGATCTCGGCGCAGCCAACGAGCCTGGGCGGTACCCGCTGCAAAACCTCCGCGGTGCTTGCGGACCACGGTGTCGACGGTAACCACGTGCACTCCTCGTATCGTCCTTGCGTAGTAGCTAGGTTTTCCTGCACGACCTGTCTGCCGGCGGTACTCCACCGATGAAGCCGCCGCTCCGGTCTGGTCGTGATTCCCGACCGTCGATATCACCGGGCAAATGTTCTGCAGAGGTTTCATTACGCGATGATAATCACGCCACATCCGTTTCACATTTGCGCGCTCGGATGGATCGGCTTTTACGGCGCCGTTGATGTGATCGCCGCCATTGATGACGAAATCGGGTTTTTCTGCGGCGACCAGCTCGATCAACCGGCGCGCCCGCTCGTCGTTGTCGCTGACTACGGCACTCGAATGTCCGAGTTGTAGATCGCTGATAAAAATCCAGCGCGTCGGGCGATCGCTCTTGGGGCGGTGGTATCGTTCAATCATCGGACGAACATCTCCTCGCGGCAGGAAATTGCGGCATCCCCTCCTGGCCGAATGTCTCGATAACCCGGCGCAGCACACTCGGCGGAATCGCCAGCGCCAGACAATCGACCCATCGGACCTGCGCTAATATATGCTGAGACCGCTCCCAATCCGAGTTTACTGTAGTCCTCGTCGCAAACGGCCCGTCAGACTCATGAATCTAGATCACAAAACCTTCGGCGGGGTTTCGTAGACGATAACAGCTTCATATTCAAGGCTGATGATCGTCCACCATTAAATCGAGGTGGAGACAAGTTGAATCGGGAAGGAGTTCAACCATGCTTATTCTCACCGACAGCGCCGTATTTCTCGCTGACGACACGACCGAGACGGTAGAACCCGAGGCGCTCTTGGAAGACGAGGAGATCCGCTGCGCATGTATGGGAGAATCGACGGCTGCGGTCGCCTTTGAAGACGACTCCGTTGCCCTGATTGCCAACGGCCGTGTAGAGCGTCTGGAGACAGGGATGGAGGACCACATCGAATGCCTGGATATCGTCCGTGAGAATCCGATCGAACTGCTGATCGGGACGGCGTCGGCCCACGTTTTCCGCTTCACCGTGGGAGCAGCCGCGGAACGTATCGAGGCTTTCGATCAGCTGGAATGTCGGAGTGAATGGTACACACCTTGGGGTGGCCCGCCCGCGGTGCGCAGTCTCGCCCACGCCGGCGACTGCGTCTACGCCGATATCCATGTCGGCAGCATCATGCGTTCCATGAACCGAGGGAACTCGTGGGAGCCTGTCGCCGCAGGTCTGCATGAAGACGTTCACCAGGTAGCCACCTGCGCGGCTGCGCCGGCTAGAGTCTATGCAAACACAGCCGACGCCGTCTTCATCAGCAATGATCGCGGTCAGACCTGGGATCACTGTGCCGATGGATTGCCAGTTCGATACGGCCGCGCTATCGCCGTTCATCCTTCCGACCCCGACTGCCTGCTCGCCTCAGTCAGCGATGGACCGCACGCCAACGTAAGTGGACGGCTCTATCGCTCGGACAACCGCGGCCACGGTTGGACCCGCGTAACCGACGGCTTTCCCGCAGAGACAAACGATAACATCGATACGTTTCACCTGGGTTTCTCGGTTGACGGGAAAGCTTGGGCGGCCGTTGAACACCGGCTCTACGTCAGTGCAGATAACGGCCGGACGTGGACGGTTGAGTGGGAGGCCTCGCGCCCGCTTTTGGCCATCGCCTGTTGACGCGCAGTCTATTCCATCACCGACGAAGCTGGCGATGATCGCCACCGCAGCCACAGCATCACCGCGGTCACAGCGAGCATCGTTGCCAGCGCCAGCTCGTTGAGCACCGTCCACCCGACGAGATGTTCTAGCGATCCGGCACTCAGGGACGACAGGATCATCGATGCGAAGATGAGCGAGTCGTTCGTGGACTGTACCTTGGCTTTCTCCTCGGCGTTGTGACTCTCGACCAGCAGTGATGTCGATCCGATAAACAGGAAATTCCATCCGAGGCCGAGCAACGTCAGCCCGACGTAATAAAAGACGAGATCGGCGCCGCCGATATTTACCACCGCCGCCGCCATCGTGACCCCGAGTCCCGTCAGCATCACCCTCCACTCACCGAACCGGGTGATGAGACGCCCGGTGAAGAAGGCTGGTCCGTACATAGCTAGCGCGTGGCACATGATTACTTGAGTCGTGTCGCTGAAAGAGTGGTGGGCCCGCTGCATCGACAGCGGCGTCGCGTGCATCAGCAGGGACATGATCATCCAGGAAGTTACCGCCCCGAGAATCGACATTACCAGAGGTGTCTGGCGCGCGATTTGGAGAAGTGAGCGAGCAGCTTTTTTCCGATCCGCCATCACCTTCACCAGCGGCAACCGCGCAAATTGAACGGCGACGATCATCATCGCCTGCAGCGCGCAGATACACAGAAACGCCCCAGCGTACTTCGAGTCCGGGACCAGAGTCTGACTCCAGGGCGCCAGGCGCGACCCCAAAAGAGCCGAGGCGATCCCTCCTCCCATGACGTAGGAAATGGCGCGGCTCTTCAGTTCCGGCGGCACCACTTCCGTGGCGGCGAAACGATAGTAGGTGGAGAAACCGTTGGCCGCCCCGGTCCAGAAGGCACCGACACAGAGCAGATAGAACTCGGCCTGCAGAGTTGCGACGGTGCAGATTCCGGCGCCGACGACGCCAAGAGAGCCGCCGAGCACAAATCCCGGTTTGCGTCCATGGCGGCTCATCAGATGAGCGGCCGGCACGGTCAGCAACATGGTGCCGATTGGCACTAGGGCGAGTGGAACGGTAGCAACCGTTGGTATGGGCGCAAGTGACAGGCCGGTGAGGGCCATCGCCGTCAACAGGACAAAAGCACCGGTGCGGTTGAGGGCCTCGCACAGTACGAGAAGGCCGATATTGCGGAGGAAACCAGGCATTTTATAACGATCGCTTTGTTGCGCAAAGGTGAGATCATCCGATCCTCCCAACCGAGCCACGTCGGGTTAATACGGCTTCAGATCGCGCCCCCGCTCTATGTATCCCGCTCTATATATAATGAAAGGGACCTTGATGTTGAACATCGAGATCCCCTTCCCCGGGCCGTCTAAAACGACATAACTTTATATAAATCAATATCTTATCTTACTATGCGCTTTTGCCGCGGTATGCCAATAGTAGAAACGTTTCTACTATTCGGTATGGTCTTCCTGGCCACAGCCCGAATCCTCACCCGGCTCGTGCGCCTCGTGCAAGCCCATCGATGGAGCTTCAGAAAATGAGTATTCTCGACATGCATCAAGATGACCTTGCAAACCGCGCCCGAGCCCTGGGCATCCGATGTCAGCACTACCGACCGAAGTGAGCTGAGTAGATCGATCAAGTCGTCAGGAGCCATGCGAGACCCGACCAGGCGAAGAGGGGCACTAAACGGCTGGCGTTTGCTGATCTCAGCGATCCTGCTTGCCAGCCCGGCGTCCAGCCAGGATCTGTCCAAGTATGAAGTGACGCGACCTCGACCGTACCTCCAGATCGAGCGACCGGCCTATCGCAACTACGCCTGGCAGAACCTGCAGAACTACCCTACGCACTTCTTTCCCTACACAGATTTCGCGCGGACCTTCTACGATCCGCTCGGCAACTTCCTGCTGACCGGATACAACGCCTACACGTGGGAGGAAAGGCGCTCGTCGAATGAGAGATTCGGGAGCGCGATCAGTTGGAACTCCCGCACCTTCGACAACCTGATAGCCGCTAGCGACGGGTATAATGACTGGGGCTATTCCGCTATCATCGGCGAGGCGATGAGCGCCCGTTTTACCCCCCTCACCCTGTCCAAAGCGAACTACAACGGCGCTCGTTTCGATCTGCTGCTGCCCAATCTGCAGCTCAGCGCTCTGGCTTCCCGAATGGAGCGTCCCGATGGTGGCGCGCGGGAAAACGAGGGAGATTCGGCTCTGCTGCTGGGCAGCCGGCTTCAGGCGAATCTTGGGACGTTGAAGGTGGGCCTCAACTGGGTCAATCAACACCTCTACGACAGCAATCAGACCAGCAATAGCCTCAAAGGGAGGTTGAAGTCAGACCAACCGCTGATCGATTTCATCTTTGTTCGTTTTAGAGACGATTCGCCTCAGGATGGGCTCGGTGGTGCCGTAATCCAGGACGTGGGCATCCTCATCGACGGCCAGCTGCGACCCGACCTGATACCGCGGGTGATCAGCCATGGAAACAACCCTTCCGTTCAGGTCGGTTTCGTTTCGCAGGTATCCGGCGCCTTCGTGCCATTGGGGTACAACCTTTTCACCTCCTCGGGCGCCGCCACTGCTTACGTCAATGAATACTTCTATCGCGAGCGCGAGTATCCCCTGTTTGCCGACTATCTCACCCGACTCGATCACGAAGTTGGAATTGATGTCAGCACCGTTGCAAACCTACCTGGCCTGCTATCCACGTACCAGGTCGAATCTCCCGAGCAGACCCTGCGAGCCGACGGAGAGCGGGAGGTGGTTTTCGTCTTCGAAGTGGCAAACGAGCCCGAGATCCATGCGGTTGCTATCGAGGTCCTGGTGGGCAACGACTACCTGGTCGACGTGGCGTACGCCTACGGTGTCGGTTCCACCGCCCGGCAGTATTACGACCGCTTTGGGGGTATCCATTTAACCGGAGTTACCATATGTTCAGTGCATGGCGTATCCTCGCGCTGGCAAGCACTACCCGGGCTCGGTTGGCGAGTTTCAAGCCTGGTTTCGAACCGATGCGGACTGCCTGGACTACCTCGAATGGCTGCGGTGGCCCGACGGCTTCGTCTGTCCGAGTTGCGGCCACGAAGGCGGTTGGCGCTTGGGCGATGGCCGCTTCATGTGTCCGGCGTGTTCGACACGCAGTTCGGTGACGGCCGGTACGATCTTCGATCGGACGCGGACACCCTTGACGATATGGTACACCGCCTGCTGGCTGTTCGCCACCGGTAAAGACGGGATCTCGGCGTTGAGCTTGAAGCGAGTACTGGAGATCAGCTCCTACCAGACTGCCTGGGCCATGCCGCACCGCCTGCGGTCGGTGTTGGTACGTCCCGGTCGGGATCTGCTGAGCGGGACGGTACAGGTGGACGAGACCTACATCGGCGGCGCCGAGCCTGGGCTGGCCGGTGGCCGCGCTAGGGGCAAGAAGGTGCTGACCGGTATCGCAGTTGAGGTTCATGAGCCGAGAGGATTGGGGCGGTGCCGCATGTCGCCACTGGCCGATGCCTCTGCCGAGACCTTGCACGCGTTCGTGATGGATCACGTCGAGCCGGGCTCGACGATCATCACCGACGGGTGGCCCGCTTATCAGGGACTGGCTCAGCTCGGCTACGAGCACGATCGGCGCAGCCAGGGCGCGGCCCGCGCTCGGGGCGATGATCCCAACAAGCTGTTGCCCGCCGTGCACCGCGTTGTCTCACTGGCCAAACGGTGGCTGCTGGGAACGCATCAAGGGGCCGCCGACAGTACCCACATGAGCCACTACCTCAACGAGTTCGTGTTCCGCTTCAATCGCCGCCGCTCCCGCAGCCGCGGCATGGTGTTTTATCGCGTGCTCGAGCTGGCCGTGGCCCACGAGCCGATGCGTTTCCAGGATCTCATTGCCAGCCGACGGCCGAGGAAGCTGCCCCCCGAGCCGCCCAAACGGCGAGGGCATCCCACGAGCCTGGAACGCCCAGGGGCAAACCGGCCGTGGCGGTCGGCGGCCGAACACTGATGGGGGTCGCGACGCACTCCGGTTAAATGGATACCCCCAACGACCGCTTATCCGCTGCCTATTACAACGTCGAATTGCGCGCCGAAGGCAATGTGCAGGATCTCTCCAACCTTGAGCGTGTGCGTTTCAACGTCGGGGAGGGGGTGTCAAACTTCGTCTACAGTGCCGATTTGCATCTGCAGCTGCCGGGTTTGGAGATCTCCGCCGAGTACGCCCGCTCGAGCCAGTATTGGCGCTATCCCTCCCACGGTACCGATCGCCGACCCACCTTCGACGAGTCTCCGCGCTTTGCCGACCGTGGCTCCGCCTACTTCGTCAACGCCGTGCATAACCTTGGGCGGGGCGCGCTCGGCGCCGAGCTGTTCTCCATCCAACCCGAATTCAACACCGAGCTGCGATCCTACGTCGTGGGCGGCAGCGCCGTGCTCAACAGCATCGCCTACTGGCGTCTGGTGGACGACAACGAGGACGGTGATATCTATCCCGATATCAAGCTTGGCAACCTGGTAGGCATACCGCGGGACAATGTCGGAACCGACCTCGATGGGGTCTGGTTGGGGCAAGATGCCGACAATGACGGGGGCCCGGACACCAATCGCAACCTCAATCGGATTCCCGACTACCAGGAGCCGTTTCTGATGTTCGACGTCGAACCCAACAGTTATGCCTACGGGCCCGACCGCAACAACAACGACGAACCCGATCATCGCGAGGACGACGCCGAGGTTGATTATCCCTATGAGCATGACGAGCGGGGGTTCCACCTTTTTGCGCAGTGGCAACTCTCCCGACGCTGGTCCGCCATCGTCGGCCATTACGACATCGAAGAAATCGCCGGCAGCGGGAAGAATCGAGCCTCTTACGCGATCGCACAGTACCGCGTGCACGGGTCGGGCCGGTGGAGATTTCTGAACCTCGAGAGTGTCGTGCGCAAGGTCGAGGACGACATCGCCGATGAGTACATGCAGTTCGGCGACGATTCAGGGGCGCGGGAAAGTATCTTTGGGTCCCGCGGCGTCGTCTATATTGCCGACGCTCCCCTGGGTCAGGGGATCGTCAAGTTTCTGGAGCTCGACTTCGTCCCCGACGCGCTTTTCTATCGGGACAGCGTCGTCAGCGACAGCTTCCTGGAAGGTCGTGCCGCGCTGCCGACCGGACTGGAGCTGAACCAGAAGATGCGCCTGCGGGCCAACTGGCAACGGGGGGGCGAGTTGGACAAAGGCATCTTCCAGCGCCGTGCGCGGCTCGACTTCTATACCTGGGTGACTCAGGCACAATACGATTGGAAGCTGGGAAGGTTGCGCGTCTCACCCCAGTACAAGCTGATGATCCAGCGCCTGGTGGATCGGGAGCGGGATGTGCGTCTCACTTCAGAGTTTCGATCCATACCCATCCTGCGTCTGGAGTATCAGTTCATGCCGCGGACGCACCTGCGTTTCGGCATCCAGGGAATCGCCGGCCTTCCTTACCGCAAACGGGACGATACCTCTGATCGCAACAGCTTCGAGCAGCGTACCTTCCTCCTGTCCCTCACGAATAAATCACACTATTTCGGCTACGATCTGATGACGATCATGGGACTTAACAAGGATAGCCGAAGATACGACTCGACGTTCTCCGATCGGCGGAACTTCGACCTCATCGAGTTTTTCGTCCGCACCATGATAGGTTTTACCGATTTCGGTCGGCCGATATAGCTCGGGCGAGATGATGATCCACTTGGCGAACAACCCCAGGCCTTTGCTGACCCTGGAACCTCAGCGAGGATCGCGGGCAGGGAGTTCACGACCAGTCCCCGCACCCGGCGAACGACATGTGCTCGCCTTCGACGTATCGTGGCCGCGGTGCGTACTCGTTGTCGACCTTAGCTACGACCTCGCCGCGGCACATGATACTTGGCACTTCGGTCTTCACTTTGGTGCTGGTAGGTATGTAGCGCAGCGTCAACCCGACCCGCCATTGGTCCGAGGTATTGGCGTTTGAGCCGTGAATGATATGGGGATGATGGATGGAAACATCCCCAGCCTTGAGATCGAGATCCAGGGCGTCGGCCTCGTCGATTTCGTCGGGATGTATGCCTGACTCGAGGACATACTTGTCCGTATCCAAAGCGACCATATCGCTGCGCTTCAACAGGTGCTTGGCATGCGTCCCCGGCAACACCCGCATACAGCCGTTGCCCACCGTCGAATCCGTGCCTGCCACCCACAGTGTCGTAACCTCCATCGGTTCCAGCGGCCAGTATGATCCGTCCTGGTGCCACTGCACCGCCTGGCCGGTACTGGGCTTCTTGGCGATGTAGTGCGCCGCAAACATGGCTACGTCGGGACCGAGGAACTGTTCGGCGATATCGACCAGTCGATCGTCGCAGACCAGGCGGTGCATGAAAGGATCATGCACCAGCAGCCCATGAAACAAACGCTCGGGCCGCATGTCCGGATTCCTTTCGACCAGCCAGTGCACGTGGGCTACCGTTTCGGCCGCCAGATCGGCATCGATGGCCCCGCGAGCGACGCAAAAACCTCTTTCGTCGTATTCTTGCCGCAGTGTCGTTGTCATCTATCCTCGTAATAGACAAGAATATGGTGCAAAGTAAGTTTGCTAGTTCATACAATCTATGGCGCAGACGAATCTATGGAAAAGCCTCCAGATGGGAAGTCCGCTGTTCGGAGGAGCAAGGCGGACATGGAGGATCACATCCTCATTTGGCTCACGAATTTGTGAGCAGCATTGTCGAGGAGCGAAAGTCCTGGATCGACGAGGTGACTGCTACCAACTGGACGGCGGCGGGGATATGCGCTCATGAATCAGCCTTGAAAGACGGCGAGCTGGTTATCATTCCAGGATTTGATGGGAGGTGACGTTTCCATTGGGCGAGAGGTGGGCGTGGTCATGAAAGCACGCAAGGCTTGCACCCGTATTATGCCAGTCGTCGCGGTGTTTTGCGGCACCGTCGGAATCGCAACAGCAGGTCCACCCGAAAAGGACTTAGGTATCGTCCGCGGCATCACCATCTCCACTCACGGCAGCGGGCATGACTGGGGCCAGGACGTAATGGTGCCAACGGTCCGGGATATCAAGACGCTTGGCGCCAACTGGATTGCCACCCATCCCTACGGCAGGATCACCAGCAGCGGCGCAGTAGGACGCAGACGACGCGACGATGGTGTTGCCCCTCCAGGCCACTGGACACGTCCCATCGAGGAAGCCCACTCGCAGGGTCTCAAGATTTGCATCAAACCCCATTTGGCTTACTGGCGCAGCGGATTCTCCTGGCGCGGGGAGATCACCTTCGACACCGAGGAGAAATGGGCGCGTTTCTGGCACGACTACAGTGCCTGGATCCTCGAGCTGGCCGCCGCATGCCATAAGGCCGACGCCTTTGTCATCGGCACCGAGCTCGACAAGACGCTCGATCACGAATCTCGTTGGCGCGCCCTCATCGCAGACGTGAGAAAGGTATACGACGGTCCCATAACCTATGCCGCCAACTGGTCGGATTACCGACGCGTCCCCTTTCGGGACGCACTAGACCTGATTGGCATCCAGGCGTATTTTCCCGTCTCGGAAGTGGAGGACCCGACTGCGGCTGACATCAGGGTCGGCTGGCAGAGAATCGTCGCCGAGCTTCGCGACTACAGTGTGGAGCAGAATCGCCACGTCGTCTTCACCGAGCTGGGGTACAATCAGTCGTATGCCACGGCTGCGAAACCCTGGGAACACCATACAGACGACGAAGGCTCGCGGGCGATCCAGGAGTTGTGCTGGCTCACCGCGCTCGATGCCATCGGCGAGGAACCCCGCATCGTCGGCGCCCTGCTGTGGAAGTGGTTCCCCCACCCTCGGCCGATCGGCCGCAACTTCCAGCTCGCCACGCCGCCCGTCATGCGTCTCATCGCCGACGCGTGGCAGGGCGATGTTCCGGCTATCGAATTCACTCAGGAAGAGTTCGATCGATGGCGGGAGGAACGCAGCCGAAGACGGCGCGCGCGACGCGAGTAACGTTCCGCGAAACCAGCTCGACCCCTCCGCAAGCCTCAGTCCCGCCAGAGTACGACTCCCATATGATAGCGCTGGTGCATGGGAATCTTTTGGCAGTAATACGCGGTGAGAATGGTACCGTCTGCCAACTGCACGCTGGACGGATACCCCCCGTCCGTACCTTTACTGCTCACATTCGACTGGTAGGCAGCGGTGCTGAAAAGTACACGCGGATCATCCCAGGTAATGCCCTCGTCGCGACTGATGCTGGCGTGGACGCCGAGCATGCCCCGCAGGCGCACTCCGTAGGTGAGCAGGATCGACTTGTCCCGCAGCTGTTGGAGATGGGCCGGCATGTGCCGAGACGGTGTTGCCGGACCGCGGCTGTTCCAGGATTGCCCTCCGTCACTCGAGGCGAAGATCCCGGTTTCGGCGGTTCTGTTTGTGCGACTTGCGGCCAGCAGCTTGCTCTCCCCCAGGACCAGCAGGTCGGTTTCGTTGTACCCATCGGCGATAAGCCGTAGGTGAGCAGGATCGACTTCTCTCGTCCCGCAGCTGTTGGAGATGGGCCGGCATGTGCCGAGACGGTGTTGCCGGACCGCGGCTGTTCCAGGATTGCCCTCCGTCACTCGAGGCGAAGATCCCGTGGTAGACACGTAGCTGAACCGCGTCCAAGGTCGGAGTTTCCTTCCTGGATCCCTCTCGTTTGCTCACCGTAAGCTCAACCCGAGTCGTGGCCGTCGTTGTTGTAGATGAGCCGTCGTTTGCGCCCACGGGCGGTCCGTCTCACTACTCACCGTGCCTCGAACACGACTCGACAGGGCTCGATCTTGGCTCGATACTATCGATAGGGCAGCACGGCACAACTTCCTTCTCCGACCAGACAGGGACTGCAAATCGTATGCAACCGGTAGACACAACATCGAGAGACGGCCGCCGGGAGCGGCACCTCCCCTTGATGGCAACTACAACACACGTGATCTCGGTGGTTATGCGACCATCGACGGCCGCACGACCAATTGGGGTAGATACTTGCGGTCGGACACATTGGCCGATCTGAGCCCCGCGTCGAGGGATACCCTCATCGACTATGGCGTGCGTAGCGTCATCGACCTGCGACGCAGCGCCGAGCTCCAGTTCAGGCCCAGCGCATTCATCGGCTGCGAAGCGATCGCCTACTATCATCAGAACATGACGGGTGACGTCGACTTGGAGGGAAACGAGAGCGCGCTCCAAATCGAAGACCTGGCTGAGCGCAGAGGCCGCCGCTATTGCCTGATCCTCGAACAGCGCAAACACATCCTCCACGAGATCCTCTCCATACTCGCCCGAGAAGACGGGCTTCCGGCCATCGTTCACTGCCGCGCCGGCAAAGACAGGGCAGGAATTGTCGCAGCGTTTGTCCTGAGCATTTCTGGAGTCCCAAAAGAGACGATCGTCGAGGATTACGCTCTGACCGCACGCTACCTGATCGTCCGTCACCTTGCGCAAAACCCGGATGTGTCTCCGGAAGAGTACACCTGGAAGGATTTCCAGGACGCTTGCTGTCACCCCGCGTCGATGGAAATGACCCTCGATTTTCTGGACGAGCGCTACGGCGGCATAGCAGGCTATCTGAATGAGGCCGGAGTCACCAATGAACAGCTCGATGCCATCAGGAAGGCGATGACTGGATGAAAACCGACCCCACGGTGGAAACTGGGCTCAGGACTCTGTGTTCTCAGCGAAGCTCGCCTTGAACTCTTGAGTTGCAAAGTATCCCTTCGCTGCGCCCCAACTAAGGGTGCCCAAGGCATGGCTACCGAAGTAGATCAGAGTCGCTGTCGCCAGCGCATCCAGGAACCAGGCCAGGGGCGTTCCTAACGGACCCCAATAGGCAGGCATGGTCGAAAGGGCAGGTAACGTCTCGATCCCCGTCGCAGCGTGAAGCGCCAGGGACACCCAGAAGCCAAAGCAATACGGACAAAGCCATCCATGGTAGAGGCTTCGCAGGGGTCGCGGGAGGGCCGCAACCAGTTTCGGAAACCATTCGCCCCATTCGGGTAGTTTGTCCCAGATGAGGATGTGGACGGCCAATCCCATCAATGCCAATTCGACGTTCATTGTGTGTCCTCCGATTGATCCCGATTTAAGTGATTCGACAAAATTCAGGCTGCTACTCGAAGTGTTGGCCGAAGGCCAGGGCGCTTCTGAGCATACCGAGAAGTGCGCCCCCCAGTAGATACATAATTGAAGGATATCTCGTGAGCGTTTCTTTCAGTTGCATGTTTCCCTCCAATCTGTCGCGTCAATTGGTTTCCTTGGCACCAGCTGTGGCTTATTCCCTACAGTCGATCCTTACGGCTTTTCGGCTACGATACCTAGATTCCGTGGTAATACCGAACCGCCACCAGAGAACTCTCGGATGGAACGGATATTGAACGGCGCTTGAGCGAAGGCTCCAATGAACTCCGCCATCGTTTTGTGATGTCCTCCAACACGACTCCAGAGTCCTTCTCCAGACCCTGAGCCACGCCTCGCCCAGCCAGTACGACCGTATCCGCCGCGGAACGCGAGTGCGCGGTCTTCGGATTCCTTCGTCCGGTCGACAAATGGTCCGATAAAGCACGGGTGGAGACCGACGTAGATGAAGGTCCCGCCGTTTCGTAGGCCGCGTGCGACCTCGCGAACAATAGCGGAGAAGTCCACTACGTCGGTGTGGAAGTACATGCCGACTACAACGCCAACGACGCCTCCGGCGAAGGGAAACTGTTGGGCATCGGCGCACACCGCATGAAGCCGCTGTTTTGCGAATCGAAGCTGGTCAGTGGAGATGTCGATGCCCACCGGGACGTACCCCGCACCTGTAATCGCCTCGCCGTGGCGGCCAGTACCGCAGGCCACATCGAGACACTTCTGCCCGTGGCCGGCGCCGAGAGCCTCCGCAAGGAAATCCGCCTCCTCGCCATTGAACTCGTTGAAGGTGGCTTCATACCAGTCGGCCACGCCGTCATAACGCGAGTACCCAGTTGACATAGCTGCTCTCCCCGTTAACGCGAAGGCCGTTTCCCGAAGCCGTGCAAGAGCGCATAATATTGAGAGCGACCTCTTGGCTCACGGCAAATTCGCATCCTCCGGGTGCACCTGTCCTCCCTTGTCGCACAACAAGCCGTACAACTCCGGCCGCCTGTGGTGCCGTCCGTAAATGCCCTTTTCGCGATGTCTCTCCAACGCCTGCAGATCGATCTCCTGCACCAAGACCTCTTCGCCTTCCGCCGCCTCGTTGACTATCATGCCCGCTTGGTCGATAAACATGCTGTGGCCGTTGTGCGTCGGCGCAGCGTGGTTGACGACCTGTACCCACACCTCGTTTTCGAAAGCGCGCGTGCGCAACAAACAGCGGTGCACCTCGTCTGTGGGGCAACCGCAGGCCAGCGGATTAAAAATAATGTCCGCCCCTTGCAGCATCAAAAGCCGCGCGCTCTCGGGCACTTCGCGGTCATAGCAGATCATAATGCCACCGCGAAAGGTGCCCGTCATCGTTTCAAAGTCCCACACCGGAAACGCCGAGCCGTTGCGCCAACGGCCGGCCGTCTCGTAGCGGTTTATGTGCACCTTGCGCATCGTGCCCATCAATTCGCCTTGGGGCGAAAATACCGGCATGGAGTTCATGATCTGGCCGTCGCACAGCTCCGATAAGCCCACGAGGATATAGATGCCCAATTCTTGGGCCAAAGCCGCGAAATATTCGCAAGAGGGACCTGGAACGGGCTCTGCCATTGCGCGCTCACGCTCGCCGCCAACAAAGCCTGTTAGCACTACCTCGGGCGTCATGACAATCTGCGCGCCCGCTGCCGACGCCTGGTGAATCAGGCGCGAGGCCGTTTCTGTATTTTTCTGTTTTTCGTCGGGGATGCCCGCGAATTGAATGCCGGCAATTGTCACTCGTCCGTTTCCCATTATGCGCTGCTCCTCAAAGGCCTTCTTCGGAGATCATCTCGATCGTCTGTCTCGAGGGTGTCCAGGTTGGCGAACCCTGAGCCTATGTGAGAGGTTGCCGAAGGCCAAGGCGGCAAAGCCGCCGCTCCTACGGTCTTCCGTAAGAGAACTTGCAAAAAAAATATTGCTCGCGCATATTATATCATTTACATATCATTTTGATATCACTTCGAACAAAGGAGACTTCAGCATCATGACTACCGAGAAATTGACACCTCAGCTGAGCGGTTCGGCGACGTTTACCGTTCTCACTCTACTGGTCGTTGCCTGTGTTACCGGATTGGTCTTTGGCATCTTGTCAGCAGTCGCGTGGGGAATAGTCATCACTTCGCTAATTCTCGTCGTGCTAGCCGTGATGTATCGAGGTCTCTTCATCGTCGAACCGAACGAAGCGATAGTCATGTTGCTATTCCGCAAATACAAAGGCACTAAGACAGCGGCTGGATTGCGTTGGACCAATCCACTTCGGTCTCGCAGAAGGATTTCGCTGAGAGCGCGCAACTTCGATAGTAACATACTGAAGGTCAATGACAAGAAGGGAAATCCAATTGAAATCTCTGCGGTAGTCGTATGGCGAGTAAAGGATACCGTGCAAGCCGTATTTTATGTGGATGACTATGGGGAATACGTTCACGTTCAAGCAGAGTCAGCAGTGCGCCACCTTGCAACTAGCTATCCGTACGATCAGACCGAAGGGGAACTAAGCCTACGTTCGTCCATAGATGAGGTGTCCCGAGCACTTGGAAAAGAAATCCAGAATCGCGTAGGGGCCGCTGGTGTGTCAATAGACGAGGCGCGCATCAATCACCTGGCCTACGCACCAGAAATTGCACAAGCCATGCTTCAGCGACAGCAAGCCGAAGCAATCATCGCAGCACGTACCAAGATCGTGGATGGCGCCGTCGGTATGGTCGAAATGGCCCTCAACCGCCTCGAGAACGAAGGTGTCCTTGATCTGGACGAGGAGCGCAAAGCCAATATGGTCAGCAATCTGATGGTTGTGTTATGCTCACATGAGGCGCCCCAGCCGATAATAAACGCCGGATCCTTGTACTAACTTGATCTAGCCTGAATAATTCATGAATCCGCACCAAGCGAACGAATTCGGTGCGCTGGTCAATGGCTGGACGTTTTGGTAGCGGGTTGATCGAGTGCTGTCGGTCGTCGAGGTGTTGTCTGGGAGATCTGAGCCTCTTTTGGATGTCATTGGGACAGTCGGGTCCCTTGGTGGATCGTGTGCGTGGATGTAGTGGGACATCGCAAAGCATCATGAGGTGTCGAGGTTGAGGACGACGGTGCGCATCAGATCCTTGAGCGGGTATGACGTCGGAAAGTGAAAACGGACCTTGGTGGCTTGCTCCCGCACGCGGGCGCCGATTTTGAGCACCCGGAGTTGGATCGTGTTAAAGTTGGACGTCGTCCATTGGGTGCCGCGCATGCCAATCTGTTGGATCGTGTGCAGCAGCACGTAGGCCGCGCTGTGCAGGAAGAGGCGAAATTGGTTGGCCGAGAAGCGGTGGCAGGAGGTGCGGTCGGACTGCAGGTAGGTCTTGTGATTCTTGATGAAGCCTTCCGACCGCCCACGAGCGCAGTAGATCTCCTCATACAGAAACTCGGGAGTGCGGTTGCGGATATTGGTCACCACGAAGCGCGGGTTGGCTTTGCCTTGTGTGATCTCGGCCTTGTAGATAATCTGGCGCGGTCGGGGCCAGCTCTTGGCCTGATACTCGAAGCGGTCAAAAAGCCGCACCGGTTCATCGCTCTGCTCGGCCAGCGCCGCCACCAGCTCCATCAGCGGTTCGCCGAGTGCCTTGAGCTTGTTGTTGATCGCCTGTCCCAGAATGAAATCAATACCGTATCCGTCGCACAGGTCGTGCACCTCAGGGGTGCTGAAGTGTGAGTCGCCTCGTAAGGTGATCTTCGTCTTCGGCCACACCATGATCAAATGATCCAACACGCGTTTGAGGATGGCTACCGCCTCTCGGCCTCGCATTCTACGACCGGGTCGCAGCAGCGTCGTGATCAATTTGCCCGACTCCCCTTCGTAGAGATGGACCGGAAGGTAGCAATACTCGTCATAGTAGGCATGGAACAACGTGAGTTGCTGGGCGCCGTGTGCCGGATCGTCCGTGTCGTCGATGTCGATGGTGAGCTTCTTGGGCGGCTGGTCGTAAGACTCGATGAATATTTCCAGCAAAGCGAGCCCGATGCGATACAGATCCGAGCGGCTGACACTGTTTTCCAAACGAGACATGGTTGGTTGACTGGCCAAATCGTCTCCCGTCAGAGGCAGACGGTCGCACGCGGTTTTCAGACCCGGATCGCAACGCAGGTCGTCACTGTCATTGGCGTCCTCGTAGCCACAGGCGATCTGGAATACGCGCTGCCGGATGAGGTCAGTATACGTATGGTCGATATAGCTTTGATGTCGACGATCCCGGTGCGGGCTTCCGCTGGTCGCAGAAGCAGGGCGCCCCCATCACTGGTGGTCATGCCACCGTCAAAATCAGCTTCGATCTTTTTGCCCGAGATGTTTGCAAACGATAGCGCGATCTGCGAAGTTTCCATCTGCGGTGGCCCTCTTGATTGGTTGTTGTTTGTGGGTAACCCTAACGTAGGGCAAAACAACCAGTTGTACAGAGGCTCACCGCATTTTTATGAATAATTCAGGCTATTATGACGAAGAGAAAGTCGGTCCCACTACGAATCGATATAGAGTTGTGGAACGAACTGAACGCATGGGCTAAGGACGAGTTGCGGAGTTTGAACGGCCAGATGGAGTATATCTTACGTGAAGCCGCTCGAAGGCGTAAGAAAAAGAGATCGACCTGATCCACGGAAAATCTGGAAAATACGTTTGGCCTCAGTTGGGTCCGCCGGTTGACGACCATTGGACAAAATTAACTCTCCAGCGCGGTCAAGTTTCCATGTTTCTGTCGACACACTCCCTCTTACTATTTGAGGCTGCGTCGGATGTAGGTCCGAGCTGTGCGGTATTGCCGAGCAGTGTTTAAGGAAATCAACTGGCAGGCTGCATGTTTCCCAGTCCAGCCAAACACACCTGGTTCGCACAGCTCCCGATCACTCGGCTCACCAATCAGCCGCAGCACATCTTCATATGCTGAGTCGAGGCGCTGATTGACAGAGCGATATGCCTCTCTCTGGGCACGCCTGGCCACGTCAGCGTTCAGTTTAGGTGTCTCGTTCCATTTGAAGCCCGGAGCAGGCAGATCCAACTCGCCACCATCACGAGCAGTACGGACCCAGTCCACGACAGCCTCGCTCCACCAACAACGCACAGCCAGTAACTCCTTAACTGTCCAGTCGTCGACACAAACGACTCTTCCTAGTCTGGTGCCTCTTCCGGCGAGTTCCGACTGCAATTCTTTGTATGCTGATGTCACGGCATCTATCAGCTGCTTGCGTGTGCGTGGAACAGTCGACGGCATGCTCAGCTCCCTCAACCCATGTCATGTAAAGTCGCCGTGCCCGACCGCGAGGCGGTTGCTCGAAGGGCGAAACCCGAAGCCGGGCTGCGGCACGGCTGTCCACCAACGATCGCTGATCCTAAGAAACGGCACGGCGGGTAACCTATTGATCCAGATTCTTCACCTCTTCCATCCGCAATAACCTTGAACACGGCGAATGATTTCGCCGTCATAGACAATATTTAAGGTTGGAAAATCAACGACTGCACCCTGGTCATGGGTAGGATAACCTGGAGGGCCGCGTAGCGCGCCGTCTCGGCGCGGAAGGTTGCAGCGTCGAGCTGCCGGAGGCCCTCGAGGGCTATTGCGTGGTCCGGCGCTGCGGCAAGCGCCTGCACCCAGCTAGTTCGCGCTTGGTCGTGGTGTCCCAGTTCGGCCTGTAGAGTTCCGAGGTTCGCCCAAGCCTCGGCGTTGGCAGGTGTGAGGCGCGTCATCGCCATCCAGTGGTACAGAGCCGCGTTCACGTCGCCGGCGATGCGGTCGCACGCACCAAGATTGAGATAGACCGTCTGGTCCGACGGCGGCGCCAAGTCTATACCGTCCAAACCGAGGCCCAAGTAACCCCACAGGAACCGACTCGTCAGACCCCCCTCTTCCGTCGTGAGCGCCGCGCGCGCTTGCTGCAGCTTAGCTGTATCCATACCTTCCCGCTTCGCTACGCGTTCGTTGCGCATGAATGCACGCTCGTGTTGGTAGCGGTTGAGACGCAGGTACTCCATGTACGCCGTCCGCGCTCGATGGACATCGCCTGCCATTATGTGCAGGTGCCCTCGCATTAGCTCTATCAGCGGGTAATCTGACCGCAAAATGGCCGTTTGCCTAATGAGCGTTAAGGCCTCCTCACGACGGTCCTCCATAGTGTAGATCTCGGCCAGCAGCACAGCCGCTTCGGCGAAGAAAGGCACGATTTCAAGGGCCCGCTCCAGACTCTTGATCGCTGCAATGCGCTGCCCTTGATTATTGTGAAGCACACCCAGCATAAAGTGAGTGGGCGCGTACGCATCGTGGCGGGCGCGCAGCTTCGCCACCCTCCTTATCGGCTCTGAGAGCGGTACGGGTCCCGCGGCCAATTCCGTCCAAATCGCCACCAGTTCGGCGTGAATCTCCCGCGATTTTGGCAGGTACTGGCGCTCGGTCATGAGGATATCGACAGTCGGCCGCACGTGTGTGTATAGCGAATAAGGCAAGAGCGCGGGAGACAGAAAGAGCAGCACGATCCCGATTGGCAACAAGCGGGTCATCGGCGCATCGACGGTGAGACGGGCACTAATCCACGCCGCGAGCTGCCGCGCCCCGAGGGCGAGAAAAATCAGGAGAAGCGGAACCACGTGCGTTGCATAGCGCTGTACGTCCTCCTCCGCCCACAACGCAATGATGCCCCATTGGGGCAATACGGCCAGTGGTATCGCCAGGGGTAGTGCCCATTCCCGGTGCCTGCGCACGTAAGCAACGATCCCGAGCAGCGCCAGTAGTAGGGCCGCCTGGCCCCAGATCGCCTCGCCGAGGGCCAACAGGTTGCGAATCGAGCTTTTCAGTCCCAACGTGACCAGCTCACCAAAAGTGTGATATGCAAGAAGCCACTCGTTGACGTGCGTCTCTTTGTAGAGGCAGTAACTGAACGGCATACGACCGACCATGAACTCCATCCACAAGATGACGCGACCCAAACGCAGGTTCATGGATTGAAAACCGAGTGTCTCCGTCCACATTCCGGAGAAAAAAGGCAGCGCAAGCGGGATCACCAACACCGGCAGCGTCCGGGCTAATTTACTGAGTCCTTGCCGTCTCTCTCGCCAGACAAACATCACAAAGATAGGGAGAAACACGTAGGCGCCGTCGGGCCGCACCAGCGCCGCCACCCCACCCACCAGGCCGAGCAGACCATACGGTCCCCACCCAATCTCAGACGACGGTTTGATGCGGAGGAACGCGATCAACAGTAACAGCAGGCTTGTGAGGAACAGTTCATCGGAGAGGCCCCGGTGTGCATTATCCACCAAGCCGGGTTGCACAGCGGCCAGAGCGGCGACGCCCACTCCGATGCCTCGGCCCAGGACGGCCGCCGCGAGGACATAGGTCAAGGTGACCACGAGAACTCCCAGCACCAGGGTTGTGGTGATCTGGATGGTGTCGTGATCGAACGGCAAGCTGGCGAACAAGGCGGCCAGAAGGAGAGGATGCCCGGGGTACCTATCGGGCGGGAGGGGCCTATCCCGATCAATGGAACTCAGCAAGAAGCTGATATTCGAGCGCATCCCCCGCGATGACGCCGTCGAGACTCAGCCCGTTGAGGGGAAGCCAGCGGAGGTACGAGCCTAACAGAAGGATGAGGGCAAGGGAGCCGTAGACCCAGAAGTCGTTGTTAGAGCTTTTGCGCATTAGCTAGAAATATAAGTGGTTACACCGTGTTAGAGGCATCCATGTCTTCTCCATCTGGAGCAAGAACGTTCGGCAGAAAACCGTAGTTGATAGGATAGATGACGCCATCTTTTGGATGTTTCGTCCCAAGACGGCGATCTACCCTGACTTGAACGGTTCTTCCTATGAAGATGCGAGCATCGACGAAATCGGATGGCATGAGCCATTCCTTAGGAAATTAATGTACTCTTTTTGGGTTCCATTGACGGTTTCACGATTCACGACCGGGTGAGCGTGAATTGCTGCGATATATGAAGTGGGAATTTTCACTCCGGTACCCACTCGATCGATCACTGAATCGACAGTTGCTCCTTGTGGAACTCGATTGCCTCTTGCACGTGGGTGTTCCAATACTCAAACTCGTGTCCTTCCGGGTACTCTTCGTACGCATGTGGGATTCCGAGAGCCTTGAGATGGGCAGCGAACTCCCGATTCTCCCCGAGGAGAAAGTCCTCCGTACCGCAGTCGAATCGGATGGCCGGAACGGACGAGGTATCGACTTGCTCTGCCAACTGGAACAGACAGTCCTTGCCGCCTGCGGGAGATAGTCCGAGCATTTGGTCGAAGAACCATCGCCGCGGCAGCTCGAAGTACGAAGCTCTATCAGGATTGTCTCGCCATTTCGAAATCATCGGGAGATCCTTCACGTAGACCTCAATCATGGATATACGGTCCAGAACGTGTCATCTTTAAGTCCGCCAGTAAGTAGATACATAACCGGCAGCTCAGCCGTAAATTCGGGGTTCTCCGGGTACACAACCGTTAAGTTGCGAGCAATGTTCCCCAGGAGTGGGATTTCGAACGAAATCTTCAGAAGCGCCATCGGTCATCTCCACTATGTGAGCTCGCTCTGGTGGGTGCATACGCGCTCTCCGTCGAAACGTGGATCGTCGGCACGTTGAAGACCGGTGCTACATATTTGCCAGGCGGCGACATCGCGGCTGATGACCTGCATCCATAGTCGTTCACCAAGCTTCTTGGAGAGCGTTGTCTTACCGGATCCGGGCCGGGCCGGGCCGTGACGATTATACACTTAGGCTTGCTGGTCATGTATTCGATGTGCCCAACAAATGTGCGTTACTTGGTCACTCGCCAACTGAATGCCTTGTTCCGCTTCTACCGCGATTCGTCCACAAGAGCGAGCACCGCCTCAATGCCCGAGATCGCTTCTCTTTCCGCCTGCAGCGCGGCCGTTATCAGATCACTCGCTTCGGCGCGGGTATCCGCCGAAAAACCTCCCGCCTTCTTTACCCTGCCGCAAAGAGCGGAGAGTCTGGCTGACGCATCAACCACCTCATCATAACGTGCCGCGGCCTTTCCAAGTTCGGACGCCGCAGTGGGAAAGACGCCAACGAGCTCTCGTAGATACGCCGCAGCATATCCACGCAATGCCCTCAACTCGCCCGCG
Source organism: Candidatus Latescibacterota bacterium (assembly GCA_965217095.1). Lineage (GTDB taxonomy): Bacteria > Latescibacterota > UBA2968 > UBA8231 > UBA8231 > CAYNZV01. The sequence goes on along the minus strand of OZ244235.1, from coordinate 538,715 downwards.
TGATAATCCGAGCGCCGACCGGCCCTACACTCCTCGGGTGCCGCTGGTCGGGAGCGCTCGCCCCGGTTTCGATCGCTTCACGCCAGAGTTCATAGGCGGCGAACCCGCGCGCATCCACGTGGAAGGCGGCGCCTTTTGGGTCGTAGCCGGTCCCGTTGGCAAAAGCGACTGCGTGTTGTAGTGCTTTGACGTGGACGTTTCTTGGGTCTCCGGGCTGCGGCCGATCATAAACCAGCACGCAGAACGACGCCCGTGGTTCGGCGCGCCCGATTGCGTCGAATCTGGATTTGAATTCTCCGGCGTGGCGCCGAATAGTGTAGGTTTCGTCGGCTTCGTCGTATCCAACGAGCAGACCCCAATCGCGGGCCGCATTTCGTTGAGTTGACATGGGGCACAACGCGACCGCCGGCACGCCCTGATCAATGCTTGCTCGAACGGCTTCCCATGCAGCGGCTTTGATCCTCGCAATTTCACTTTGTTCGTCCCCCTGTCGAGCCTGAAAACGCAGGATTCGGCAGCCAAATTCGAGCTCCGGTCTTCGCTCGAAGAACAACCACCAGTCCAGGTTCGCTTCTTGCCAAACCATGCCACCGCCATTCCTCATCTCGAAACTGAAGGCATTCCCCAACACCCCCTCGATTCGCGCGGGAGTCCATTCCGATCGCCCTGCCGCGCGGAGCATATCGTGGAGACCACCGGCCAGGCGGGTGAACACCTTTGTCCGCTCGATATCCAAAACCTTGCGCGAATGCTTCTCCTCCATCTGCTCCGCGGCCAGCGTCGTTTCGAGTGTGACGGTTGCGAATGCCAGGACGATCAGAATACCGAGATGTCTCCGATAACCATCAAACATTGAGAAGCCTCCTAACCTTCCATTGCTGGACACCTTTGGTTTGTAACCACTCCGAGCACTCCTCGATGATCCCGTAGACTCTATCAATTTCGGTTTCGGTCGCTCGAGACATCACTGAGCTCGATTTAGGCGTGACCTAACGCCGGTCCCCGGTTCCGAAGCCGCCGTCGAAAAAAGTTCGCAGCTCGGGATGCTCCTGAATGTAATTTTTCAGCTCCAGTACGATGTTCTCCTGCAGCTGAATGCTCAGGCCGCCGTCGACGGGAAGCACGACGCCGGTGATGAACGAGGCCTCCATGTGTCCCGGGGCGATGGCGTTCACCGTAATCCCGAGAGGCCCGAAGTCGATGGCCATCTGACGCGTGAGGCCGATCACCGCCGCTTTTCCGGTTTCGTATACGATAGTTCCGGCGGGCGGCGCAGTGGCGACCGGTTGGCAATGGAAGTACGTGCGAATTGCCATGATAAAGGCGTTGGAACTTACTTTGCTGGCGATTGCTTTGTTCACAAGAATCGATCGAGCACGGCGCGAATTCGGTCGTGGCTGCAAACAACGCGTCACAAGAATCGATCGAGCACGCTTTGCCAGATCAACCGTCAGGTGCGCGAATTCGGTCATCTCGGCGTAGGCTGGCGTCTGGAACCGGTTGGAAATAATCGACGAACGCCAAGTCGAGCTCAGGGTGGCGGCGCCACACCTTGAGAATCGACCATCGCCAAGTGGAACGGCAAGCGCCAGATTTCGCGCCGCTCGGGAAAATCTTCAACGATTGGTAGCATCTCGGCGTAGGCTGCAAACAACGCGTCTGGAACCGGTTGGAAATAATCGACGAACGCCAAGTCGAGCTCAGGGTGGCCAAAGTGGACATTCGGGTCGACGAAGACAGGACCATGTGAGGTACTGAGGATGTTGTTTTGGTGTGCGTCTCCGTGCACAAGTGCGGGTTCTACGTGGGGCCCGCCAACTGTCTCGAGACGTTGCCCTAACCGCTCAACCTGCTTTGCCAGATCAACCGTCAGGTGCCCATCGTCTAGTCCGCGCGTGATTCGAGGCTCGATCCAGCGTTCCCAGAAAAACGTGTGCCACTCATCAAGCGGCCGATTGTCCTGCCGGAAATTGCCCCAGTAGCTATCGTCGTCGAAACCGAAACTGTGCCCTTTGGCTGAATGGAGCCGGGCAAGCGAGCGCCCAACCTCCTCCCACTCCGTTTTCGTGCGCTCGACAATCTTCACGGCCTTCAGCACCAATACCGCACCGTGCGGAATCAAAAAATGGCCCACGACTGTGGGAGTCAAGACACCCGCCAATTCAGACATTGCTGACAATCCCGCGGCTTCACAGCGAAATTGCTCAGCAGCATCGTGTCCAAGCCCGAGCTTTGCAAATACTCCAAATTTACCGTCCGAAAGGACCGCGGACGGATGAGATGCCCTGTCCGCGAGGTCTTGAATCTGGCTGACGCACCACTTGCGTCCCAGATGGTCGCTTACGCTGGACTCGATCTGACCTCGATGATCGAGCAGTTCATCAACCTTTGGCTCACTCATGTTTATCATTATCAATGATACTGACACAACACGGCGGAATGCTGTGCGAAAGACGAGTCAGATTGGATAACAAAAGAGCGGGCTCAGACAAAGGATGGAAAAACAAACTTCAAAAAAGGCGAGGGACTACTATTGCCTTTTGCCAAATCGCTCTGTGAAATACGGGAGCAGTGTCATGTTCGTAACGGCTCCCCCGGAGCAGTCCAGACATAGTAAATGTGACTATTGACCGGGCACTCAGATGTCTGCACAACCTGTAAGCCCCCTTCCTCGATCATCGACGCGAAGTCGTCTGTCGAGGAACGATCCTTGTTTTCCTGGATGATCACGCCTGAGCCTGGATTAAGGAAGCGACCGACATTTGAATAGAAATCTCTGTGCAACAACCACTCCGGGTCATTGTAGATCAACGCCGGGCCCCATGGCAGTTCCTCGTCGGTTCCCCAATGCGGCGGATTCCCAACAACGAGATCCCAGGCCTCTGAGGTCGAAATGTCCCGGAGACCGTCCGAGGTGTAGACGTTGACGCGATCTTCCAGCCTGTTGCGTCGCACAGTGTCACGGCATGCCGCTACAGCATCCTCGTTTACGTCAGCTAGGCAGAGGGTATCGCACAGCCCATGAGCCAACAAGGAGAATCCGATGAATCCAGGACCGGCGCACCATTCGAAGAGACGGTCAACCTTGCCGACTTGATGGGGCAAATATCTCAGGTAATCTTGTCCGTACTTTTCGCCCCCACCGACAAGCTCATCAAAGTAAGAAACAGATATGCTTCCGTAGGTCACTATATCGTAATTAACCATTCCGGTCCTTCGCTCAAGTCCCCCAGTGTTTCGATTTGGGGCCCTTATATTTCCGGCCGCGATCAGACCTCTTTCGTTTCAGCGCAACACCGTGCTGATACATGATGTGGGCTTTACTCCGACAAATGGAAATTAACGTACCTTCAGCCGCGCCGGAGGTGCAGGGCTTCGTTCTGCCGTTAATAGTCTACACCACGCACGCCGTCAAACACTCTGCCCAGCGCATCCAGTCGAGAATGGACGTCCTGTGAAAGACCGCCCAAAGCTGCGCAGCCGACGTTTTCCTCCAGCTGTTCCACTGTCGCTGCACCAGGGATCACGGTGGCTACATCCATGTCCGCCAGCAGAAATCGCATTGCAAGCGCGGCCAGACTGATCCCGGTCTCTCGATGGATCGCATAGAGGTCTGCAAAGCGAGCCCGAAGGTCGTCGTCCATCCAATCGGGAGGATGTTCTATCCACTCTTCACGAGGAAAGGCCAGATCCCCCTGCTGCAGGGGCGCCCCAAGTACCACACCTTGGCCCAATTCCTTGGCTATTGGCAGAAGGTACTGTCTCGCGTTGCGCCAGATCAGGCTGTACTGAAATCCAACCAGTACGACTTCCACGGGGAGAGTGATCTCCTGCAGTATCTTCGCCAGGAGGTGAGCATTGTTGCCGGAAATGCCGAGATGCTTCGCCATTCCCTTCTCCTTGGCCCACAACAGGAACTCCGTCACCGGCGCGTTACCGTAGTCGTAAACGCCGTCTGCGCAGATGTGCCGTGTCTTGCGCGGCGTGACCTCGTCCTGCCAATACACCCTCCAATCGGCCTCGTGGATGTAGAGGATGTCCACGTAATCGCGCCGCAGGGCCCGCAGCGTCTGCTCGAACTGCGCCTTGAAGGCGGTCAGCTCGCGGTACGGGCCGGTCCGCCAGTCCCATCGTCCGCACTTCGTCCCCAATAGATATGGTTCCTTTCGCCCCTGGAGAGCTTCTCCTAGAACTTCCTGAGAATTTCCGTAGAGGGGAGCGGTGTCGAAATAGTTCACTCCCAGTCCCAAAGCGCGATGGACAACACGAATAGCTTCATCGCGCGCCGCCGCTCCCTCACTGATGAAGGCCCCACCCAAGCCAACCTCGGTGACCTCCAGACCCGTCTTTCCCAGCGGCCGTTTGCTGATCCCGGTCATACGCCAAGTCTCCTTCGAATGAAATTCCGGCTGGCCTTTGCACACTCCAGAGGCGTCTTACTGCCCGTTGGGCCGTTCCGTTCGACCGTGATCCAACCGGAGTGCTGGCTTTTCGCATCCCATATCATATGTCGTTCTCACAATTCACGAAGTCGCGAATGCGACTTGCCGAAGGCCAAGCGCCCAAAGGCGCGCAACGCGAACATGGCGTTATGTGCTGTAGGCTGAGGGAGTGGGGTGGGGTTACGAAACTTTGGGTTCTTCGCTGACCGCAGGCTGATTCGAACGAGCCCAGTCCACGACCCTGCCGGCATGCTCACGCTCTCTCTCGCGGGCCATGGCGCCCAGACGATTCAGGTCATAGTCATGCTCGCGGGCGATATCGTCCTAAGAAGATAATCGACTGCATCCACGGCCGATAGTGCGATGTGCAACGCGTCATCTGCTGCCACCAACACGTTCTGCGATGGACGAGCTGTCAGGTAGCTGACTATCGATGTTTCCACGTAGACCGACGCCATTCAAAGAACCTCCTAATTCAGCCTATTGCACGTTATATCTAAAGATTTCGCCATGCCCGAACCGCGAAAGCGGTTGCGCGACGGGGCGCGAGCCCGAAGCCGGGTCACGGCGTGTTACGCGCTAGCGGCTCATACTCGCCGGAATGTTCAGGTTGGATCTTCCCACTCTTCTCTGAGTAGGCCATACAAATGCATGTCCTGCCTTGTGCCGTCCCGTTCCATGAACTGCCTGAAGGTGCCTTCTCTTTGGAACCTCAGCTTCTCATACAGAGCAATTGCGCGAGAGTTGAATGCGAACACGGTTAGCTGGAGCCTGAACAGATTGAGCTCATTGAAGGCATAGCCAATGAGGAGGTTGGCAGCTTCGGTACCGTACCCTTTCCCCCAGTCAGTTGGACAACCGATCGCGATAGCTAAACTCGCCACGCGATTCGGCCACTCGATCTCATCCAATCCAACCGTGCCGACAATCCTCTCCTCCTGCAATGGCCGGATGGCGAGTGCAAGTTCGCGATCCGTCTTCCCCAAGCCCTCAATCGACTCTCTGATCAAAGTCTCGGATCGCACGAAGAGAGGATCCGAGTTCCAAAGCCGAGTGAACCGAGTATCATCCCGCCACTTGAGAATAGTTGAAGCGTCTTCCACTCTCAGCGAAGTCAACCGGACTAGGTCGCCGGCCATTATGTTTTTAGGGACCATTTGGTATTTCTCTTGGGTAGTGGTTGAAGCTCTTCATCGCGATTCTGCCGCAAGCACGGTCATTTGCCCTCCCAGGTTTCGCTCTGAAGTCGATCAAACCCTCTTAGACTATCCTCTGGTTTCAGTATCTCTCTGGTGCCCATATTGTATCGGTCACCCGACCTAAGAAAGTAAAACCGCCCCGCTCGTCCGAAAGTCTGCTGGTTGTCATAGATCGCCACATAGCTTCTCCCAAAGACCGCGAACTCATCGCCGTGAACGATAATTGCTGTGCCCTCATCTATCCCTATGCCAAGTAGCTCAGGATGGGCCTCTACTACCTCTAGCATATCATATTGGCGATTGCGGACCAGATGATGTTGGTCAATTGAAACATTCCGGAGAAACCCGAAACCTTTAACGTGGTCACCAATGATGATCTCAGGGCCACTCGTATCGCCTCTTATCATGAATGTGCCCTGCAAAGTAGCACCGGCAGAAGAGCCGCCGATTACGCCGCCGCGATCAAGTAGAGCGAATAGTGCCTCGTGGGTGCGCGTGTTCAGATATGCATCAGTGACCCGCCAGTGTCTCCCACCCGTGAACCACACTCCTTGAGCGTCTCGAAGCTTGGACAAGAATTCCTCTGAGTCCGCAACCTCCCTGTCCCGAGTATGCAGGACGCCGAGATTGTGCGCTCCAGCCTGCATGAACGCCTTCATACATGGAGCGTATAGGCCAGAGTAGTCCTTTTCGGCTGCGGTGGGCACAAGAACTATGGGCGCACTGCGCCCTCCGGCCAAGGCGATGAATTTGTGATAGATCTCACCAAGCTCTTCGCCACCGGCGATTACCAGTGAGCCATTTTGCGGACCGATATGTGTTTGACCTGGCAAAGTGACCTCCTACAGACAAATCTCCAGAACCACGTGTCGCGAACGCTGTCAGCCTGCTTTTGTGTCAACCGAGATGCGACTTTCCGCTAACGTTCTTCGTGTTCCCGGAACCCGCCGCAGGCGGGTTGCAGCGAAGGCCCGACAAGGCCGAAGCCGGGGACACGATGTTATAGGCCGTGCCCCGCATGGCCTCAGGAATGCCCTTACCGCGCAAGTTACGGAGCCCCTGAATCCGCTCCCGTCGGTTGGAAGAGCTGCTCATCCACACTGACCGTGATGATCGGGCTCTCCTGTTCTATATCGTCTAACATCATTCAAGGCGCCGTCATATCCGCACACGAAGAAGCAACATCTGGGCACGAACGTGCCGGGGCACGCCGAGCGGTCAAGAAGGACAACGGTGTTGAGCAAGTAGGAGATTACTACATGGGTCACCTACTCCATCTTCTTCGCCGGCATCTTCCTGCCTCCCTGGAAGAGGGTCAGGCCCATTACAAGGCCCGCGTCATCCAATTGGAACTCGATCTGAGCATCTACGACCCTGTAGACGAAGCGAGTTTCGGATTCGGGATAGATTGGGATTGCTGGTTGCCCGGTAGCCTGCGCCATAAGCTGGCCGCTTTCGTTTGTAATCGATATCACGAAGCCCGGTACCAGTTCGTATTTCCCGACGTACCGGTCCAGACTCTCGGGAGCCAGCTGCATACTCTCTTCGTCGGGCACTATCGCCCCGCGTCTCATGGCCTTTACGTCCTGGCCGCCCTGGTGCAGCACGAGATGGGTCACCTGGCCACTCTCATCTTTCCTGAACGAGATCTGCACGTCTACGATTTCGGAGAAGAATTCGGTTTCAGCTTCAGCGAGTATCCGGGATTTTGGTTGCCCCGTTACCTGTAGGTACAGCCCTTCCGGCTCGTGCGTTACGGTGAGCACGAAGGTAGGCACGACTTCGTACTCCCCGACATAGGACTCGTATATCTCCGCGCCCAGAGCAATCTCCTTCCGCTCCTTGGGAAGCTCTTGCTCTGCTAGCTCGAATGCCGGATTGATCAGGTGCCGGCCGATGTCGTCGATATCGTTTTTCGAGTTGGATAGCACCACGACCCCGAGCCCGGTCTTCCGGTCCCAACCGACGAAGCTGTGATACCCGCCTGTCCCACCGTTGTGCCACACGATCTCCGATTCGTGCTTCTTGTGGGTGAGCCAGCCGAAGCCTATCTCCATTTCCGGTCTTCCAGCCGGCAATCGCGCAGAGTGGGCTGCATCCATTGCGTCCCGGAGATCGGTCTCCACCAACGCCATATTCGCGGCCAGAAACCGAAGCATGTCTTCCGTGGTAGAACGGATCGCTCCTGCCCCCGCGAACGTCGGGATATCCCAGTTCGGCGTGGGCTGCCTCATCGCCGTGTGACCGGTTGCCATTCGCTTATGCAGATCTGGAGTCAGATGGATCACGGTACTCTCCATCCCCAGAGGTCCGCAGATGCGAGTTCGCACAAGGGTCTCATAGTCTACACCCGCGTTCAGTGAAAGTACGTGTCCCAGCAGTCCGACGCCCAGATTGGAATACTCGAACGCTTCCCCGACTGGTCTGGTCAGGGAGTAACCGGACAGAAACTCGTACATGTTCTCCACAGTGTAGTCGGCGAAGGGATTTTGGGGATTCGCAGGTTTGAAGTTGGTCGGCATCCGTGGCAGGCCCGACCGGTGTGTCGCCAGGTCAAGGAGTGTGATCTCCTTCCCGTCTTTGGAGGGAACCGTCACGGCTTCCGGGAGGAATCTCGAGACCGGGTCCTCGAGACGGAGTTCGCCGCGCTTCACTGCATCCGCCAGCAGCGTCCCCGTGAAGACCTTGCTCACCGAGCCGATCTCGAACACGGTGTTCGCCCCTACTTCCGAATCGCCCTTCACGTCTGTCTTGCCGTAGGCGACGACCTTGCGTCCACTGCTGTCTATGATCCCTACGACGATCCCTACACTCTTCTTATAGAGGTCCAGGCGGTCGCGCAGGATCTTCTCGATGGAGTCATCGGAGGGCATTCCCTCAGCTGGCACTGTGTGTACCGAGATCGCCAGGACCGTCGCTAACACCAGGTACTTGTATGAGGCTCTCACTCGGGCTCCTTTTCCGGGGTCTATGGCAGTCTCAGTGGGCATGGCCTATAACGTGTTGGCCGTGGCCGGACCGCGAAGCGGTTGCGCGGAGGCGCCTCAGCGCCGAAGCCGGGCATGGACGTGTTATCTGCCGTGCGGGCTTACATGCTTACCACTACAGTAGGAATTGAACACACTCAAATTTTGATCGTTGGTCCCCAATCACCGGCAAAATCCTTCGTCGAGCTATTAGAGAGATTAATCAAGTTTTCGCCGTCGACATCTATCCGGTAGATTTGCTGGTGGCCTTCCCAGTCGCCCGTAAAGCTGATCGCCGAGCCATCTGGTGGCCATGAGGGCTCCATAATGCCGCCGCTCTCAACGTTAGTGAGGCGTCTAGGATCCGACCCATCCGCTTTCATGACGTAGAGTTGCGATCTTTTACCATCGCGGTCCGACCTAAAGGCGACCCTCTACACCGGAGGCTTCAGCGGCTTCGTCGCCTCCACCGCTGCTCCGATTGCTACCGACTGGAGCGACCCTTGCCGGGTGGGATTCGCACCCACTGAAGATGTGCACCTTACCACGGCACACCGTGAATTGCTGTGATATCTGAAGTGGCATATTTAGTTACTGAATAAATAGAAACGCACCCAGTTGAGTGGCCGCCCAATGTCTGCATTCGAGCGGCATCACTACGGGACGATGATGACTTTGCCAATTCCCTGTTTTTCGCCGACACGTCTTAGAGCTTCCCCCGCATCACAGAGTGGGTAACAGCGATCGACAACCGGTATGATTTTACCCTCCTCAAACAGCTCTCCGATATCAACTAAGTCTTCGCGCCGAGACTCGGCCAAAAGGAATGCTATCCTGCGACTGCCGAAGGTTGAGATTACGGGCCCGAGTAACGCGGACTGCCAGGTCGCCGTACCAGACCCGCCACCCATCAGATAGATTCCGGACGCAGTCAAAGACCGACGAGACTGAAATACATTCCTGTACCCCGCCATGTCGAGGATGACGTCGTACCGTTCCCCGTTTCGATTGAAGTCTACCTGCGTGTAGTCAACTACGTTATCCGCACCAATCGATCTCAGCATCTCGAGCTTTGTAGGCCCGTCAACCCCGGTAACTTCAGCGCCGTACATTTCGGCTAGCTGCACAGCCAGAGTCCCCGCACCACCACCGGCACCATTGATCAGGACTGTTTGGCCGGGCTGAACCTGTGCCTTGTCACGGATCGCTTGTAGGGCGATGTGTGTTGCCTGCGGTAGGGCCGCCGCTTGCTCAAAGGACATACTCACGGGTTTGTTGACCATCGGAGCCGTCTCCGAGACACACACATATTCAGCAAAGGCACCGAATCCCTCTGCCATCCCAAAGACCTCGTCGTCCACTTGAAACTGAGTGACGTTCTCACCCACGGCTTCTACACGCCCTGCTATGTCCGTCCCTAGAATTTTGGCTTTGGGTGGGAAGATGCCACCCTTTCCCGCCGTTACGCTTGTGGGCGTGAATTCGTACTGCTGCTCGCGAGAAAACAAGTGAGCCAGTACGCTGATAAAAAGAGGACGTCCGGTTAGTAGCTCCCAGTCTCCCAGGTTGATCGACGCGGCACAGACGCGTATCAAGATCTCGCTATCCGAGGGCGACGGAGTACCAACATCTTCGAGCTTCAAGACTTCTGGAAGCCCGTACACTTGTCGAACAGCAGCTTTCAAAGCAACACCTTTGGCAACGGGATTGGAGATATACGGTTAGATTCTAGTTCTTCTTTTCGCATTCAGATATCGTTATGCCGGTTTGCGAACCGCGAAAGCGGTTGCCGACGGCCGAGCCGCGTCAGCGCCGCAGCGCAAAACGTGCTGATATAGACGTGGGATTCGCTGAAAGCAGGAGCTGAGTTACCTGTAATCCGGACGGAATCCAGCGCACCGCTAGATCGTCGGCGGGGTGGTACGTCAGATTTGTTAGTTGGCCCCCGTCCGCACTGGCTAGATAAATCTCGATGTTGCCATCACGGTCACTGTCGAAAGCGATATTTTGCCCGTCCGGTGACCACTGCGGCCTGAAATCGTCAGCAGGGTGGTCCGATAGGTTGAACAAGCCGCTCCCATCTGAATTGACCACATAGATGTCCATACTGCCTGAACCGGCGGCGAAGGCAATCCTGTCCGTAACAGGTGTCCAGGTGGGCATATGAGTTGGCTCTCCAACGTCCGCAATCAGAATGCGGTTCCCCCCATCCTTTTCGACGGAGTACCGTGCCGGATACGTAGGCCACCCGGCTACCATCTGGCGACCAAATTGGCCACTCTCCTCCCCTGCCTCCGGTCACTTTGACCACATTCGAGCCGTCAGCATTCATTACGAAGACGTCGGCTTGGCCGTCGCGGCCGGCAAAGAACGCAAACCGCGTCAGAATGCGGTTCCCCCCATCCTTTTCGACGGAGTACAAAGACGTGCCGGATACGTAGGCCACCCGGCTACCATCTGGCGACCAAATTGGCCACTCTCCTCCCCTGCCTCCGGTCACTTTGACCACATTCGAGCCGTCAGCATTCATTACGAAGACGTCGGCTTGGCCGTCGCGGCCGGCAAAGAACGCAATTGATTCTCATCGGGTGACCACTGAGGAAACAGCTCAGCTCCCGCCCAGCCGGGGGTGAGTAGGCTAACTACGTTGCCGTCCAGGTCGAACAAGGCGATGCTACTAGCAGTACCAGCCTGGGCAAAGTAATGTCCTAAGACAGACTGACCATCTGCAGATCGCTGATGACTAGTATGGTAAGGCCACAAACGTGCCAGTTCAGACTCCGACAGCTTGATCTGATTCGTTCCGTCACGGGCCATTGTGAACGGTTCGTAGATTGGCAGTCCCGGCCCCCTCGTCTGCCCTTGGGTATCCCGGTCTGAAACAAAGTACATGCGAAATGCTTCATCTGCGTGAATCTGTCCAGAGCAAATGAACGTAACTCCAAACAGCAAGGCGCCGAAGCCCATGCTAGCCCTCCTTCGGATTGGATGAGTGTCACCCTGTGACGTTAGAATCACAGTATTTCTTGAAGGTTCCTCGGTATGACTGCTACGAAAACTTCCCACCATGTCATATATCGATTTCGCCGTGCCAAAGGTCCATGTGCTCGATAGGGCCAAGGCGCGTACGCGCCGCAGCGCAAAACTGTACTGTTACAAGATGAAGAGGGAATTCCACTTTGACAAGTGTCACGTGACAGATTACACTTAGCCGGTGATAAAGACTTTTGCAGACAAGGAAACCCAACGCCTTTATCGCGCTGGCGAATCCAAGCGGTTGCCGGTGGAACTAGTGCGGAGGGCAATTCGTCGCTTGGAATACATCGACCTCGCCAACACGTTGAATGATCTGAGAGTTCCACCTAGCAACCGCCTACACCAGTTGAAGAAAGACCGTAAAGGACAACACGCCATCGCCATCAACGAACAATGGCGCATCTGTTTTCGGCTTGTCGACGGGGACGCTTACGACGTAGAAATCACGGACTATCGCTGAAAGGAACCTGCCATGACCATCACAAATACACAAAAACGCATCATCCCACCAACTCATCCAGGTGAGATGTTGCGTGAGGATTTCTTGCCGGACTTTGCGTTAACAGTGACTGCCCTGGCGGAAGCATCGGGTGTATCCCGTCAAACGATAAATGAGATTCTTCGGGAGCGGCGCGCTATTTCGCCCACAATGGCATTGAAACTTGCCCGCTTGTTTGGAAACTCTCCAGAATTTTGGATGAAGGCCCAACACAACAGAGATCTTTGGGAATCAGAGCAGCGACATCAAAGCGAACTGGCAGATATCGAACCGCTCTCTATCCCGTAGACGACGTTCCCTGCGCAAGCCCCTTCCCTCTTTTTCTTGTAACGATTTTTGGCTTTACGACGTGGGCCAGGTCCGAAGGATTGGCACGATGACAAGCCCGATGAACCGAAAAAATCAGATACGCTCCATCACGCTTTCGATATACGTGTCTACTCGCTGATTCAGCATCTCTGGAGGGATGACACCGAGCCCGAAGTCTCGCCATGGTGGATAGAACTTTGGCCGAGGAAAACACGTATCCAGTATTGAATCAAGCCCGATTGGCCGAGGAAAACACGTATCCAGTATTGAATCCACATCCCAATACGGTTTGTATTCAAACCCTTCGGAGACTTCGCTGTAAGTCTCCAAAAACTGGTCTGCAGCGGATGGGCCGAACATCTTGGCCAGGTTGATTCGGCAATGCGCCACATCAACCCCTGCCGGTCCTCGGCAGGCAGATATCCAGTCGACAACGCCCCTCAGAGCCCCATTGTGCCACAGTACGTTCGTGGGATGATAGTCGCGATGGATAAACACCGGATGAAAATCGGGCTCGGTATGGAGCGCCAGATCGATCGATCGCTCCCAGATCTGGGGGACCGCCGTCCACATTGGAGGCGCCAGTGTATGCCTTCCCACCCAGCTAGAGTAGTCCCATCTAAGGGTGTCCGCTGTGTGCTGATGAATCAACGCAAGCTCGCCGGCAAGACCGTCAAGCCACCTCCTAAAATCCGAAGGTCGAAGGTTTACAGTCCCTTCAAGGAAGGACATGAGTACTACCGGCGCACCAAAACCAACATCCTCCGAGGAATACGCCACGAGATGTGGTGCCCGTAGATTAGCCCTCCGTGCTTCTTCCAATGCAGCAGCCTCGTGATCTGCAACATCAGGCTCTTCCGCAACCCAGTCTTGATTGTCGATTACACGCAGTACGAACCGTTGGGGACTAGATCCATCAGAACACCGGATGAGGAACACCGAAGAACTGGTTGAGCCTTTCATCCGTACAATGTCGAAATTTCGAGTGGAAGTACCTATTGACCGGACCAACCATTCGTATGCATCTGCACCGAAAGTCATAGTAGTCTTCTCTGGGTCAGCAGAATTGAGCGGCCAGGGATGGCCGCTTCTTGTCTTTGGGCTACATGTGCATATAACGGTCTCGTGGCCCTGAACCGCGAATGCGGTTGGGCGAAGGCGCGAATGCGCCGTAGCCAGGGCCAGGATGTTAGATGACGAATCAATCCCTCGATAAGTCTTTGATGTTGCCCAAAGAATTAGATTTGCGATGGTCCCAGCTTTACGGCGCTGAGGTAGAACTCGAAGGCAGGAGTTCGGTATTTAGAGCAGGGGCCCAATATTTCCAGAGATCCCGCGGCACGTCGTATCGCTTGAGCCTCCGGCCTGGGTGGCCCGGCGGTAGAAAGCCTGTCGCCGATTGACCGTTTGGCTCCACCGGGGCGGTGCCAGCGTGCTTGGGGTTGTCCTTGGGCTGTGATGATAGCGGCGGGGGCGACCATGGCGTGCCGTCCTTGTCAGGAAACATGACCATTGGTGCCTGCTGGCGCATTTCCCTGTGGGAGTACCGTGCAAACTGCGCCACCCGTGGTTGCCGCGACCCCGCCGCGTTAGCCGAGCCGATGTGTGTAGTGAGGCCGTGGAACAGTACTGCGTCGCCAGCTCGCCCCGTCATGCATACTACCTCGCCCACACTGCGGTTCCCCTCTAGGAGCGCCCGGTGCCCGCCGCTGCGTACGGGCTCTGTAAAGAGATACGAGCCATCGAATTGCTCGGGGTGCTCGAGGAAGTACCGGTGGTTCGCCAGGTGCGACCTTGGCCAGTAGGCCGTGCCTCCGCCCGTGGGGCTGCTGACGTCCCAGAGCAACACGGCGAAGAACGCCATGAACCCACCGCCCCAGCCTTTCGCGTAACCATCGAGGTGACCGTCGACCGGGGGAGTCCACTCGGTGCCCGGGGCGCTAGGCAGGATCACCCGCGTCATCGGCACCTGCGGCGTCCACGGCTGCCCCGCTGGGTGGGAGGGGGCAAAGGCGCCGCCACCGATCTGCTCCACGATGGACTGCAGGCTCGGTAAATCATACAGGTTGGGGCTGAGCTCGGGCCAGCCACCCGCGGGTGCGTACCGCCCGGCGGGCCAGGTGTTGGGGTCGTCGAAGTCGATGCTGTCGGAGCAAGCAAGGCGTATTTGGGCCTGCCACCCGTCAATCACATCAGGAGGCACCAATCCCGGAATCGCGAGCACCCCCTCTGCTTTGAACTCATCCAGCCGCGCCGGCGACAGCAGCATGCTCGTCCCTGGGCCGGGACCGTAACTTTCTGATTGATTCATTATACCCCTTGTTTGTCGTCTAACGTATCGCAGTTACCGAACGCCGAAGGCGTTAGCGAAGCCCAAGCCGCGTATGCGGCGCAGCGGTAAATGTTTGTCAAATGTCGTGGGATACTATTTCCACACTTTTTGAGACGCGTGGGCTGCCGCAGGCCGTTGCCCAACAGGGTCAAGGAGCGAAGCGACGGTGCGTGTATGGGCTGTTGGGCGAAGTTGCCATTCATTCGAACATGTTTTGTAATGTGCTGTGGCAACAGATGGTGTACATCATTCGTCCGATAAAGCCACAAAAACCTTCCATTTTGAATTATTACCTCGTTAAGAGAGGTGTTGCTTATCTTAAAAAGAACAGCCGTCTTTGGATTGACGCCGGCTAGAGTAGATACAAGGAAACGAATCAGATTTCCATGGGCGGCAATGAGAATCTGATCATCCCAGGTATGTTCAGAAAGAATTTGACGAGCAAATTCCTTTATTTCTGCACGACGCTTGCGGAGGTCCTCCTGAACTGCTTTTCCACCGGGCGCACGACCTGGATGGTTCATGAATCCACGGATCTCCCGCAAGGAGGCCGTGACTGTGAAAGGCGTGCTTGGATGAAAATGTCGTATAGCAAGGCCTGTGTAATATGCCCTAGATAAATCGCTTGTGTATATGTGGGTAAAATGTTTTTTGGCTAACCGTTTCGCTACCCGAGCGGCTTGTTTCTCTCCTAAAGAAGTAAGGGGTGCTCCTAACTCTCCTGGCCTCTCTTCACCACTGGCCTGTCCATGACGAACAAGTACAATCTTGAAATCGTGAAATTCTGATCGTGTAGTTTTAGACATTCACTTGCTCCTATAGACACCAATTTTCTCAATTAACAATTTCGGTCAACGTTCTCGCCGTGCCCGAACCGCGAAGCGGTTGCCGAAGGCCAAGCGCCGAATGGCGCGCAGCGTAAAACGTGCTGTTACACGACGTTTGGTACGGTCCAGGTACATCGTTTACACATCAGTCCAGGTACATGGCTTACAGTTTCCACTCATTTTGGGAGCAACTCTCAGGAGGTGCTCTCTATGCCCTGGAACGAAAGGTCAGCCATGGACCAACGTACACGATTCATTGCCGCTTACCTCGACGATCTCTTCCCCTTCTCCGAGCTCTGCCTCCGATACGACATCAGCCGACCCACCGGCTACAAATGGGTGCAACGGTATAGAGGAAGGGGCCGCGGGCTTGATGGACCAGTCGCGTAGACCCAATCACTGTCCGCACGCTACTTCCTCGGAACTCATCGAAGCCATCCTCGAGGCACGCCACAGACATCCCACCTGGGGCGCCAAGAAGCTACTGAACAGGCTCCAGCGAGCTCAACCCCACAAAACCTGGCCCGCTCGTACCACCGTCTGCGACATCCTCAAACGACAGGGCCTCGTGCCCACCCGGAGGACACACCCCCGACCAGGGCATCCCGGTAAACCCGAAACCCCCATGAGTGCCCCCAATCATATCTGGACCGCCGACTTCAAAGGCCATTTCAAGACACTTGATGGAAAATACTGCTATCCGCTCACTGTCGTCGATGGATACAGTCGCTTCCTGTTGGGCTGCCAGGCACTCGACGCCCCGCAGTCGAAGCTCTCCCAACCCGTTTTCCACAGGCTCTTCCGCGAATACGGCTTGCCCCGCATCATCCGTACCGACAACGGCGCCCCCTTTGCTACCGCCACCACCCTCGCCCGGCTCTCCCGGCTGTCGGTCTGGTGGATCCGACTAGGCATCTTTCCCGAACTCATCCAACCTGCCCACCCCCAACAGAATGGACGACACGAACGCATGCACCGCACCCTCAAACAGGAGGCCACGATCCCACCCGCAGCCTCTCGATGTGGCCAGCAACACCGCTTCACCCGCTTCCGCCACGAATACAACCATGAAAGACCTCACGAAGCCCTGGACCAGAATACACCGGTGGAAATCTACCAGCACTCCCCGCGGCCTTTACCCAAGAAACTGCCACCCCTACACTATCCCGAACACTGGGAAGTACGGCTGGTCAGCAACAACGGGGGCGTACGATGGAAGGTCGATCGAGTGCTTGTCAGCTTTACACTGAGAAAACAATACGTCGGGTTTGAGCCTCTCGACGACGGCATCTGGGAGGTCTGGTTTGGACCCCTAAAGCTCGGCCGCTTCGACGAACGACAAGGGAGAATCATTGACGCTCTCGCTAAAAACGACCGCCGAAAAGTGTAAACCATGTCCCCGGACTATTCTGTAAACCATCTACCCGACCGCACCTTTCTACTTTGAGAATTTGGTTTTCGGGCGGCAACGGACAGCCAAGCTGGCAGGGCGGCCAAAGGATTCGTCCTCCAGTCCAATAAGTCGGCGGTTGGATACTCATCGCCTTGATCGCCGTGCCAAAACCGCCTGTCGCCAGCCGGACTCTCGAAGAGACTCAACAAAACCAGTCCCGCCGCAGCCATTGGATTCAGCAGGTCGGCTATGGTCCAGTTGAACTGGTATGACGCGCTGTCGGAAGGTTGAAATGGACCGGTTTCCCAATACGGCTTTGCAATTTCAACTTGACCGATTCGATCCACCCAAGGGCGTTGAAACGGGTGGATATCGACATAGACGTACGATTCATCAGGTTTCAAGATTCGTGCAACCTCGCTGAAAACAGCGCCGAGATCTGCGATCCAGACGAAGAACCCATTCGTCGAACACGCGAGATCGAAGCTCGAATCAGCGATTGGCTCCAGATTGGCGGCATCAGCACGGACAAATGAGAGCGATAGGCCAAGGTGTTCGGCTCGGCGAACGCCCATGGCGAGTCGCTCTTCGGAGATGTCTGTCGAAGTAACCTGGGCACCCAAACCGGCAAGTGCGAACGCCGCCATATGGTCACCGCTGCCAATTACACAGACCCTTTTACCATCCAAGTCACCGACAACCTCTAGAATCATCTTCAGAGCTTGACCCTCGAATGCTAGCTCTGGGTGTGTGTGGGAACGGTGCCACCTCCCTTCCCGATTGCTCCTTTCCTCCCAGGCAGCGACCTTATCATCCCAGACACGGCGATTAGCTTCGTGCATTCGGTTCATATTTCAATCTTTACTCGAATGTCGTGTAACGTATTCACGGTTTACGAACCCTGCGAAGCGGGTTGCCGAGGGCCAAGGCGGCGGAGCCGCCGCAGGTAGGGTCGAGGACTGGCGCGCCAGCATTAGGGTCCGGTGGGTAATCCATGGCTTTCGCCATGGCCCTCAGTCCGGCTCCCATCGCTACGTTTCCAGTTCCCCGCCGCCTCAAACCGGACGTGCGGATCTCCCGCATCCGGCTTTCGGACAAGGATTCATGTGTTCGCCCACGGAAGGTCACGGGTACGCACCTGCAGCCGGGCTAAGCCCAGCGTGTGATCGAGATATTCATCAGAGTAGCGTGTCCAACCCTGCCCCGATCGGTGATGCTTGCCACATAACCACTGACGCAGCCGATACCGCGCGTAGCGATCCACCAACGTGTAGGTCTTACTGACCGGCCCCAAACAGAAATAGTCCGCCCACCCCGTTATCATTTCATTTAGGTGGTTTACTACCTCCTGCGGATCCGCTCCAAACCAGCACCGCTGCGTCTGCTCACTGATATCCTTAAACAACCGTCGAATTGACTGCTTCGACGGTCGCGTACCAATGTAAGCCCTCCCCGTCTTGGGAGAGTAGCAGCGACCGACGGTGTATCCCAGGAAATCAAACGTCTCGTCAGGCAGCGAGCAGCATTGCGTCTTGCTCTTATTCACCGTCAATTTCAGCCGCGCGATCAAAACTGCCATCGCCCGTCGAGCTTCCGACGCGATACCCCGACAGCAGATCACATAATCGTCGGCGTAGTTGACGATGTGAGCCGCCCACTGCCGCTCGTGTCCTCGCCGCTTCCAACCCAGTATGAATCGGCGCATATACAGGTTGGCCAACAGCGGCGACACCGGCGATCCCTGCGGTATGCCGCAACGCCGATCCTTACTCTGGGTCGTTCGACGGATCCTTCCCCGCTTATCGCGTTCCTCCACCGCAGCCACCAGCCACATCTTGATCAGATGCAGCAGGTGTTTGTCGCTAATGCGACGGGCCACCGATGTCATCAGCTCCGCATGGGGAATGGTGTCGAAATACCCGCTCAAATCGGCATCTACCACCTCCGTATGGCCCGAGGTGAGTAGGGCGTGCACCGCACGCACCGCGTCCAGGGCATTGCGACCCGGGCGATACGCGTATTGCTCAGACGGGAGGTCGGCCTCGAAAATAGGGCCCAATACCAACATCCCCGCCGTCTGTGCCACGCGATCCCGCACCGTGCCTATGCCTAAGGGGCGCTGCGTGCCGTCGGGCTTAGGAATATACACCCGACGGATCGCCTGGGGACGGTACGCCTTCTTCCTCAGCGCTTCCCCCAGTTCGCTTAACCAACGCTCCACTCCGTATGATTCGATGTCCGCGAAAGTCTGGCCGTCTACCCCTGAAGCGCCGCCCTTGGCTTTGCTACAGCGATAGGCGTGCAACAGCACATCCGCGCGATACACCTTGTCATACAACGTGTAAAAACGAAAGCTCGGCGACTCCTTCGCTTTAACATGCAACGCCTGCTGGAGTTTCTTAACCGCATCCGGAGTTTCTAGACCCATGTCAATCTCCCGGCTCTCGCTCCTTGGGACGTTGTCCTTGAACTAAGGTCCCTTCCCTCCACCGGCATTACCCGGCTTCTTCGGTACTACGGACCTCTCCGCCACCTCATCCAGCCCGGTCTAGCCCTCGCGGGTTACCGGTTGGAAGCACACGCTGCTTCCACCAGATGAGGCTTCCCGTGTTGCGCCACATCCCCTCTTACACACCTGCCGTCGCCACTACCCCGGCGGAATCGTTGGATGCATACATCGCTCTCTTCTCCAACGACAGCGGCCTTCCCTGATTCACGGGCAGGTCGGCTTCCGCATTACACTTTTCGAGGCCTGCTCAGCGTTTACTCACGTTACGGCCTGTGTGCTTGCCAAGTCGCCCAAGGCGACCCTCTACACCGGAGGCTTCAGCGGCTTCGTCGCCTCCACCGCTGCTCCGATTGCTACCGACTGGAGCGACCCTTGCCGGGTGGGATTCGCACCCACTGAAGATGTGCACCTTACCACGGCACACCATGAAATCAGTGTTGGCAGAACCAACCGTCTGGACAATAGCGATCTGGTCTTGGAAACCCAGGGCCTCGGTGAAGATGGCTACGAGATCGCGGTCGATCGGAGCCGGGTATTTCTGCTTGGTGGAACGCGACGCGGTCCTATCAACGCGGTCCTGGCGCTGCTGGAAGAGGATCTTGGATGTCGTTGGTACACACCTTCCGCCCATCGAGCGGAGAAGCAGACCGTGCTCGAGGTGGGCATCGTGCCTCGCCGTTACCTACCTGCTTTGAGCCTGCGCGATCCCTTCGTTTTCGATGCTTTCGATGGGGACTGGTCGTTAATGAACCGTACGAACTCCCATGCTGCTTCGGTCGCGGAAGAGTTCGGCGGTCATCTCAGCTATCCGCCGAGCTGGTTTGTGCACACGGCGGGCACGATGCTTTCGCTGGACCTGTTTGAAGAACACCCGGAGTACTTCGCCGAGATCGACGGCAAGCGTATGCGCGAGCGGGAAGGGAGGCATCCAGCGCAGCTGTGCCTGACCAATCCGAATGTTCAAGCCCTTGCCAGCGAAAAAGTGGTCAGGATCCTCGACGAGAATCCCACCGCCCGCCTGATAAGTGTTTCCCCCAATGACGGCGGCGATTACTGCACGTGTTCGGTGTGCACTGCCTTCAACAAAGCGGAAAAAAGTGATGGTGCGACGCTTCTCCAGTTCGTCAACCTGGTGGCAGAAGCGATCGCGGCGAAACACCCCGACGTTCGCGTCGTGCACCTAGCCTACCTGGGGACGGATACTGCCACCAAAACGATTCGTCCGCGGGACAATGTCGTTGTGATGTTCGCCACCGATTATGATGCCTGGCGCTGGCCGTTCGTGCCCTACACGACAACCGAAGTGACCCATCGGCGTCTTGCACCCTGGCTCGAGCTGGGAGCGCACGTATACGTGTGGGATTACGTCAGCAACTTCAGCCACTACCTGCTGCCTATGCCCAACATCTCCGTCATCGAGCGGAACATGCATTTCCTTCTCGAGCAGGGCGTGGAAGGCTTCTTTCTCCAGGGCGCCTATCAGAGTCCAGGATCCGCCAGAGGCCCCATGCGGGCGTGGGTTTCGGCGAAGAAGCTGTGGGACCCGAGTCGCCGTGCCGACGAGCTCGTCCGCGACTTCACCTACGGATATTTCGAAGCTGCCGCACCCCCAATGCAGGAGTACAACGAGCTGCTAGAGCAAGTACACCTGGATCATCTGGACCGGTTTGTAGCGGAGTTCGAATCCGGCCATGAAGTACTCTACAACATCAGATACGACCCTGGCGTTCTGTTTTTGGAAGCTGACTTTCTGAACGCTGCTTCGCGTCTGTTTGCCGAAGCGGAACAACTGGCCTCTTCCAGCGAGATCCTGGCGCGGGTTCGGTTGGCAAAACTCTCGATCCTTTACGCGAAGCTGTCACGGGGCCCAGGGTACACGGATGATGATTACGGGGAGCTGATCGAGGAGTTCGAGAGCATCGCCAGGACGGAAAAGGTCACGCACCTGCGGGAAGGTGCGCCTGACGCCGACGAAAAGTTATCTGGTTGGCGCGCGAACTACGCAAAGTACCGGGCGAAGAATTGATTGCGGAAACCGAGCGCTATGTCAGACTCCAGGGCAAGCTCTGCTCGTAGCGCGAATTGACTCACGGTCGGATCGGTAGGCGCGCTACCCTCCTAAAATTTTTCGTTCCAGCAACACCGATGGCACTGGGTGGGCCCACACTGATCAAACACCCCACCTAACTTGAAGAAATCGGGATGGCGGCCGTTGGCGCTGCAGAGCGGCACCTTTATGCTGCCGCCATCATGATATCCTGTGAATGCGGGACAATCGTCGCGTATCAAGTCTGGCTCTCCGGGCACGGTCACCGGAGCCGGTGGGAAGTCGAAACTCGCTTCTACGCGTTGAGGTCCTCGCGACCAGGCGCGCAACATGGCGCCTCCTTTGGCCATGGCATCCTGTGCCAGATCCGCGCAGTCCCGAGTCGGCGGACGTAGAGCCAGGCACCAGGGATCATCTGCCAATATGGTCGCCATGAAACTCTCGAAGGCGCGCGCGCGCATCAGCCCCGAACGCCCCTTGCCTACCTTTCCCTCCCTCAGAATGCCTGCGGCAATACAGACATCCTGCATGATACCCGGAAACTCGTACTGAATTCTTTTGGCGCCAACGCAGTGATTCAGATGCCGTTCTCGTGGCCAGAAATGACCCATGTACGGAATCTGCAGAATTTCCTCGTAATAATGCCAGAGAGTGATTGAATCGATGCCTACCCCGAGGGTGAGGACACAGCCATCCTTTTCAACCAGCGGTTCAAACGGATTGGGCGAACCGCAGAAGGTTGGACAATCCTTGTGGCCAACCAGCAGATCCTGGGCGGCCGGACCCAACGCGACCCAGGAATGGGTGGGATGACAGCTGCGCAATGAGCCGGAGCGCTGTCTCACCGTCTCGGCAATCACTCCCTGAAATCCGGACTGTTGACTCGAACACAGCGGGCCGGCTTGGGTGCAGTCGCAGTCACTGTTGGTGAAATTCGCCGGGTCACCCCAGACGCTGTCTCGAAAAGCCGGCACGAGCAGGGTGCCTTCCTGGCCGACCGTCTCCAGAAGCGCGTCCACCACCGTCTCTGCCCCACCATCCACGAAGCCCAGTGCGCTCAACGAGCTGTGCATCATCACCGCGTCGCCGGTGAGGATGTCCAACGCCCTGAGGTCCCCAGTTATCTGCTCGCGAGTAATCATTGTGGCTTCCCTCAGTTTACGATCTCCACCATAGGCTGCTGCCGGCTTGACCGGCTGAAGCCAAATTGTCCAATTGGGGGGTGAGGGTCAACCCGTGAGGCTTATCAACTTGAGGTATGAGTGGCTCTATAACAGCTTCTCCAGCTGCGGTCTCGCAATTGCGTAGATTCTGTTAATGCAAGTTCGAGGAAGGAACGTTATGATGGCCGTTGTGTACGGGGCGCTGCTCCTGGTGCTGGCTGTTGGGCTGGCTGTTGGGCCGGCTGAAGCCCAGGAACTCTCGTTGGACCAGGAAACGCAGCAGCGGTTGCTGCTGCGTCGCGAGCGGCCATCCTACCAGAGTTACGCCTTCGACCACTACACCAACTACGCAGATCACAGCTGGATCGGCGAAAATACCATCGGCGAGGGCCTTGGACCTGAGCGGCCGCAGGCCTTATGGAGCCCCCTGGGCGACTACCTGATGACCGGGTACGGCCTGTTCTTCTGGACCGAGCGTCGGCAAGCGGATCAGCGTTTTGGCAGTGAGCTCTTCAAAGACTGGGGTAGCTGGCACCATGAATTCATCAACGTTATGGTGGCGAAGGATGGTTACCGGGACTGGGGGTATAGCGCTATCGTCGGCGACGGGCTGATCGCGCGTTTCACGCCACTGACCCTGTCGATGACTGATTTCAACGGCACTCGCGTGGATGTTTCCCTTCCACGATTGAAGTTTACTGCGTTGGGCTCACGCATAGCGCGGCCGAACCGGCAGCACCCCTTAGCCAGGGGTGGCCAGGTGGAAGACGATCTGTCCACCATGCTACTAGGCAGCCGCGTTCAGGCCGATCTTGGGCCGCTACACTTGGGGGTAAACGGCGTAAATCTGCATGCCTACGACAGCACCAAGCTGAACAACAGTATCAAGGGACAGCTCCGCCACGACCAGCCGCAGTACAGCTGGCTCATCGTCCGCGTTGCGGATGATGAACCTACCGATGGCCGCGCCGGAGCCCTGGTCCAGGACGTAGCGCTCATGCTCAACGGCCAGCCACGACCCGACCTACAGCCACAAGTGATCCGGCACCGGGCCGATGCCCCGTCCCAAGTCGGCCGTACCCTCAACAGCGGTCGATTTCTTCCGACCGGCTACAACAACGTGATCAAACCGTGCCAGTTCTGCCCGACGGCGAACAGGTACTACCAGAACGAGCAGATACCGCACTTCGCCGATTATCTCTATCTCCTGGCCCATCAATCGGGTGAAGACGTCAGCGCGAGAACCAATCTGGATGGTCTGCTCGCCTTCTTTACGCTGGAACCGCCGAGCGCAGTACTGCGCGCCGATGGGGAAGAGCAACTGGTTTATGTTTTCGATCTGAGGCAGGAACCGCGGGTCGAGTTGGTGGAGGTGGAAGCGGTGTTGGGAAACGACTACCGGGTGGATTGGGCCGGGGTGTACCTAAATCAGGTCAATGCCACCGCCCCCAAGATTGAGGATCGGTTCCGTGCAACCTTCTATCGCACCGGGCTGCGTGCCCGGGATAGCGTTGAAGATGGATCGAACCTCAAGCGGGTGCGCTTCAAGGCGGGAGAGAACACGGCGATTTTCACCTACAGTGCCGATCTGCATCTGGCACTGCCGGGGCTGGTGATCAGTGGCGAATATGCACGCTCGGCGGTGTATGGGCGTTATCCGGCCAACATTGAGGGCCAGCTTCTGCCGTCGGCGGGACCGCGCTTTGCCAATCGGGGATCCGCCTATTTCGCCAACGCCACCCACTGGTTCGGTGGCGGTCGAGTAGGCATGGAGTATTTCTCCATGAATCCGGACTTCACTACCGAGATGGAGGCCTATCTGTTTCAGGATTCCGGTTATAGGGTCTCCACCGGCGGCGGCACCTACAGCGCGTATGGGGGATTGAGCAACGATACGGTCATCTGGCGGTTGGTGCAGGACAACGAGGATGGAGACCGCTGGCCCGATTATTCCCTGGGGGTTGTTCTCGGCAGCCCACGGACGCCGACCGAGGACGGCGATGGAATATTTCTGGGCCAGGATGACGACAACGATGGCATTCCGGATACCAATCGTAACAACAACCACATTCCGGATTACGATGAGGACTTTCTGCTCTACCAGGTGGAGCCCAACGAATACTTCTACGGCCAGGACCGCAACAACAACGACGAGCCCGATCAGCGCGAGGATGATTGGGATGTGGACTATCCGTACGATCCCGACCAGCGCGGTCACCATCTCTTCGGGCAGCTGGACCTGAGCAATTCGTGGTCTGCAGGAGTGGGACGCTACGCCATCGAGGGGTTGGCTAGTGGCGGCCGCAATCGCTCGAGTTACTTCTTGCTCGGCTATCGTCGCCAGGGGGTGGCGCGGTTACAACGGCTCTTTTTCGAGAATCACTTGCGTCGGGTGCAAGACGACATCCCGGACGCGTTTCGCTTTACCGGCGGCAGCGGCGTTCTGGCCCGGCAGTCCGGTCGGGATCCGCTGTTCTACCAGGACAGCTATGTCAACGAGACCTATCTGGAAGGGCAGCTGCGACCCTGGCCAAGGCTGAATCTGGTGCAGAAGCTGCGTCTGCGGCTCAACTGGCAGCAGGGGGGGAAGCTACCCAACCGGCGTTTCCAGCGCGCCCGGCGGCTGGACTTCTGGACCGTGGTCACTCGGGTGGACTACACCTGGCATTGGGGTAACCTCCGGGTGACTCCACAGTTCAAGTATCTCTACTCGCGGCTGCAGGATCAGCGAGCAGGCCGGGCCTTGGTGTTCGAGTACCGCATTGTTCCCATCATAAAGCTAGCGTATCCCTTAATGGGCCGGACGTCGCTGCAGGCGGGGTTGCAAGGTTGGGGACCGCTCCCCTACCGGGTGAAAAACCGAACGCAAAAACAGGACAGTTTCGAGCAGCGCACTGCCGTCGTCTCGGTGACAAACCGTTCCGGGTACTTGGGCTACGATCTACACACGATCATCGGTTTTCAACGCCGTAATAGGGAGTTCGATGATCCCTTTCAGCGCTTCAGGGAATTCAATACCTGGGAGTTCTTTGTGCGTGGGTTAGTGGGTTTCACCGAGTTCGGCCGCGTGATCTAGAGCCCGGCGCGAGCGCAGACAGAATGACCGTAACCGGGTTTGCGCCGGCATGTGCAGGGGGTCTGCGAACTCAATTCGAATCCGAACGTAGCCGACGAACCGTTTGCAGAAGCGATTTCACCGTCTCGGATTCCGGCTTCAGCGCCTCGGCCCGCAGCAGTGATTGCTCTGCTGCACGCAGGTTGCCCATATTGCGCTCCGCAACGGCCCACCCGAGGTAACCTTCGTACAACGTGGAATCGATGGCCACCGCGCTCATGAAGCTTGCCCGTCCTTCCTGAAATTGCTTGAGATCGCACTGAACCATTCCCAGCTGTATTAGGTGCGACGGATCGTCAGGTTCAAAGCGTGCTGCCGTTTCAAACGCCAGTGCTGCTTGCGGCAGCTGACGTCGTTGCGTGAGAATGCCGCCGCGGCCGGCGTGGGCGCTGGCCAACGTCGAATCGATCGCCAGTGCGAGCTCCAGCTGAGACATCGCCCTATCCACATCCCCCATACCGAAATAGACGGAGGCGATGCTCTGGAAGAGCTCGGCGTCATCTGGAGCTTTGCTCTGCGCCTGGCCGAAGACATCCAGCGCGCGTTCCCATTGTGCGGTCTGCACCAGGAGATTGCCCAGCATCTTGAGTACGATGATGCTCTCCGGATGCAGCTGCCGGAGGAGTTGCAATTCGACGACCGCTACTCGCGGTGCCCCTTGTGCGATGTAGGCACGGACCTGCTTCAGCTCGAACTGTAAGCCGGTCTCGTATTTTTGGACTTCCTCATGCCACGGATCCGGCCAGACCTTTCCCCCGTTCTTTCCCTTCTCCAACACCCTTTGGGCTTCTTGCCAGCGGCCCGCTTGACGGTAAGCAGTTCCCAGCAACTGGTGGGAATACGGATCGTCCGGTCGCCTTCGCACCAACTGTTCCAGAAGTTCGCTTGCCCTGTCCGGCTCATTCTCCAGCATCATGATCCGTGCCAAACCCCAATGGCCGCCAGGATTGCCTGCATCGAGCTCGACTGCCCGCTGGAAGGACAACCCCGCCTCCGACGATCGCCCTAGGTCGAGGTGCCGGTATCCGGAGCGGATGTGCAGCGGTGCATAGTCCGGGGCAAGCTCGAGCAAATGCGAGGTCGCTTCGTGGGCACGCTCCTGATCGTTTTGTCTATGGGAAATGACGAAGATCCTGTACCAGGCGCGGGCATTGGTGTGGTTGACCACAAGGGCGCGATCGTAGGCAACCAATGCGAGAGAGTCCAGACTGTTTGCCTCGTAGACGTAGCCGAGCTCGAGCCAGGATTCTGGATTCTCCGCTTCGCGATTGGCGGCTACGATCGCCTTCCGCACCAGCGCTACCAGGCCGGGATCCTTACCTTCCAGGATCGATGGAAAAGCGGCCGTTGGACTCTTCTCAGGTTGAGAACAGGAAATGACAAATGCCAAGACACCGGTTATAGCGAAAGTCTTCACGGCGACTTCTCACCTTTGCTCGGGCTCCTAGGAAGCGGTTTGTACATCTGGATATAGCGGCAGGGAACCTGTATCTCGTCTGTGTTCTGTAGGGCGTCTAAAAATTCCTGGGTGGTGATGGAATACCCCCACATCATTTCAATCTGGTCGATAAAGGCATGGGTAATCCATAGACCGCCCACCGTTTCGCTGTTTTCGGTTCCCGTGCTGGCATCCCGGATAACGATGGGCATATAACCGCGCTCGGCCATATCCTTAATGGCGCCCGGTTTGTCGATGAGACACATATTGGTAGCAAAGCCGCAGTAAAAGAGCACCCGGATACCTCGTTCGGCCAGCAATCGATGCATCATGTCGCCCGTGGTGATGACCAGATCGCCATCTACGGGTTTGAGCGGTTCGGGGATGTCCTGGTTGGGTCTGACGTGTTTGCGGTAGTTCCCCATCCATTCTTTGGTGCGAAACAGGTGCAGGTGTTCCTGGCGCCACTCTTGAACCCAGTCAGATGGGGGCCAGTCAGGGGACTCGGGGATAAGGCGAGGTAGATTCCTCTCTTCCTCGGTGGCGATCTCTTCCCACTGTCTGTGTTTGACGGCAATGTCCCCCGTAGGTGCATGGACGACCGTGATCCCCAGTTCCCGGCAGGCTTTCAACATGGGCAGAATGCGCCTGCGCTCTATTTCGCCGGCTCGGTCGCAGAAGCTTTTGCCGGCGTTGTATTCAGCTTCCCAGCCGAGGTGGGAAAGGGGATTGGGGCCGAAGCCGGTGTTCCAGAGATCGACCATGACAAAGGCGATTTCCCCGGTCGAGAAGGTCATGGTTCTGGTATAGTGATGAAAGCAAGCTTCTGTAAGCTGCGTATCTGCAGGAATCTCAGGTATGATCTCGACTCTCTCCGGTTCCACCCTGCGCTCCTTTCAAATAGGTTAAGAGGGAGAAAAATAGCCAGGAACAGCCAATCCTTGGAGAATGCCGGTATCCTGGACGGGGTGTTGTGGAAATTGAGCTGCACAGAAGGTGGCAGAGTTTGGCCAGATCTCGATTTACCACCAGTGCACGCGATGCCCTTCTGTCGGAAACCAGATCAGATCCACCATGGCCGAAAGCATCACCCCGCCCACATAGCCAATGCCCACCCCGTAGAAGAACGGCTTGCCCGCCACATAGCCGTTCGGCCCGCCGTAACGCAAAATCACCAGCTTGACCATCCACACCACCGACAGGGTCAACCAGTAGAGATCCGGACCAAAGGTTCCCTCGAAAGCGAGGCCCACGGGATGGAGCGGAAACCAGTGGAATCGAGCCCGCAAAAAGGTCAGAACGCCCGCCTCGGTCCAACCGAATAGAAACACGCCCAGCTTGCCCCAGTCAAACACGGTGGGATTGTTCAGGATATGAGAGATCTGTTCGTAAACCAGGTTAACCCTGTAATGCGAGACGTAGAGCATGGCCCCGCCCTCCGTGTAGACCAGATCGATCAAGGTCACCACCGCCACTAAAAAACCCACCGGAAAAGCGATGAAGACCGCAGCCGTCACCCACCCGGGTTGCCGATTCAGCGAAAACATGCGCAATATGTGCGTAATCGCCGGCCATGCCGGGATGAGAAAGGTGCCGAAAAAGGCCTTGCTGGCAAAAATCTTCATGGCCGTCAGGTCGCGCGCCGGAATATTGGCGGTTCCGACAATTTCCTCCATAAAGCTATCGCCCTTCAGGTGCGGCCGATACGGAAGCAGGTAGGCAAAACCCGTGGCCGCGATCAGCTTGGTCGTCGCCAGCAGGGTCAACACCATCAACACAAACACCCCGGCGGCGAGAGGCAGATTGATGCCCAGACTCGTCGCCCAGACGAGCACATAGCTCGTCGACAGTATCAATCCCGCCCAGGCAAAACGATAGCGCCGCACCTCGCCGCGATCACCCTCCCCGGTCCTGGCCTGGCGCCAGAGCTTGCGCAGATGTCCCCGGGCGACCCAGAGTGCCCACATCGCGATGAACATCAGAGCCCCGTAGTTTTCCAGAAAGATGATTTGTTCTCCCGTGATCTGCTGTCCAGGGGCCCCGACCGAAAATCCGACGCGATTTATGATCGACCCCTTGATGGTTAAATTCGTCAGGCGAAAAAATACCAGGCTGCCCAGGATATCGAGCGGACACAGGTAGGTGACCGCCATTACGATGGGCATGAAACGAACCTTCCAATGGCCGATGTAGGGGATGCTTGGATCGAGGTATCGATACTTCTGCAAAAATTCCAGGGGTACCAGACCGGGTGCGAAGTAGGTAAAGATATTGTAGAGGGTGGGCACAAAGGCTGCGAGGGCACCGATCCAGAATAAACGCGAGCGGAAGAGATCGGGCATGCGCCGCGGGCCGTCGAACCCGCGCATCAAATCGAGGGGCATCTGCGCCAGCGGAAAGGTGAGCTTTTCGTTCTCCTCCCATTGCTTCTGAAAGAGGACGATGATGCAGAATCCGAAAGCCAGCATGGCCATCGATACGCCCAGCCACTGGAAGATGACACCTACCCAGCCATCCCACGGCACCGCCGACCCTTGCTGCAGACCGAACCAGAATCCGTGGACTATATATGTGTCGGTGGGTGCAAAGACGCTCCAGGGGATGTAATCGAAGAAGGTCTCCGCCCACTGGTTCTCTGCCGAGGCAAAGTAGGTCGGCGCCGTTAGAATTGGCGCCCAGAAATTGATCCACCCGTTTTGCGGTATGGTGCCCACAACCCACATCATCGCCAGGATGGTCAACAGCTCGCCCTGGCGCAGCGCCATTGCGGGCCACACGCGCTTGAGGACGACGTTCAGAAAAAGCCAGAACACAAACGGAATGATGACCGCCATGGGAAACTGCGAGTGGACAAACGTGCCCGAACCGATCCGATGCACTACCTGGGTGAGGTAGTAGAACATGGCGGTGATGGTCAAAAGGCCCAGGACGACAGCGCGCAGGGTAATGACAGGCGGTGCGGAGCCGGCCTCCTCTCTGCTCGCGCCGACCGGCGGGGGCAGAGGAGATTCGGCTCTTTTCACTGGAATTTGAGTCGTGCCCAGTGTGCGGCGTCCTGGACGGCGCGCTCGGGGTGGGCTCTGGAGCGGATGAGATGCCCCTTCTCGGGGCGCAGCGTCGACTGGGTGGCGTCCTGGTAGCGGAACTCGACACTCCAGCGGATGGAGGACGAGTGGTTGGGCAGGCCCCGGTGGAAGAGGAGGTCGTGGAAGACCACCACATCGCCCGGATCGAGCTCTATGGGCACGGCGCGTTCCTCTACCGCTCTGGTGTACTCGTCGGCGATGTGCGTGTAAGAGGTGGTGGCGTCGCCGTCCTGGTGGGGTGCCACGCCCTGGCGATGGCTGCCGGGAATGAACGCCATGCAGCCGTTGTGTCGGGTCGCCGCGACGAGCGGGGTCCACATATTGGCCATGCGCAGGGCCTCTACCTCGGCGGCGGCGGGATCATCTCCCAGCATAAAGGCGGTATTGCCGCTGTCCTGGTGCCAGGGAACCTCGGTGGGCTCGTGCTGCGGCAGCTTTGGACGCGCCGTGTAGGTTGGGTGGAGCAGGACTTCGGGCCCAACGACCTGCTCTGCCAGGTCCAACAGGTGAGAATGGGCGAAAAGCTCGAAGAAACCGGCGCGGTGGAGTTGGGGCCGGAAGTTCCTGGGGGCCTCGTCCCGGCGGTTCTCGTAAAGGCGCACCAGGCGCGTCTCGAACGGCTCGTTGGCGCACAGATCGTCAATCTTGCCGTCGGCGGCCATTCTCTCGGCGAGCTGGTCCACCAGAAAGCCGCACTCGCGCCGCACGGCTTCGACGCGAGATTTCTCGAGCACACCCCTGAGCACAGCATAACCCTGGGAGCGAAATTCCTCGATCACGGTCTCCATTCTTGCGTCCGTTCCGGTATCCACGGCTGTCGACAAACAACAACTGGCTGATTTGTCACAAGTTCGGCGGCGTCCAGGTAGTGGACGCCGCCGATCCCATGCAAATCAGCCAGTTATATGCCGTCTCGGGATTCTTCTAAACTTGCCCGAGACTATGTCCGCTCGACCTATTTCAGCAGGGTCATCGTACGCGTGTCGGCAAAGTCGCCGGCCAGCATCCGATAGAAGTAGACCCCACTCGCCATCAACCCGCCGGACTCGTCGCGCGCGTCCCACGTGGTCTTGTAGGACCCCGCGGTCAACTCCTCATCCACCAGGCTGGTCACTCGCTGACCGGCCGTGTTGTAGACCTCGATCTTCACGCGCCCCTCGGAGGGCACGTTGAACTCGATGGTGGTTTCGGGATTGAACGGATTGGGATAGGCGTCGCTCAGCATGTAGCTATCGGGCGTGCTCGCCGGGCCGTTCTCTTCGACCGCGGTGACCCCGGCGCCCATTTGTCCGGTCGCCAGATCGTAGGGGAGGTGATTCGCCCAGCCCATCTCCGGGAAGCCCGTTGCATCCGGTTGATCGATCGAGCCCCCTATATAAAGGCCATCGTACTTCCCGCCCTCATCTACGATATATATGTGTTTGGTATTGTTGCCGCGGGTGAACGGTCCGGTCCCGGGATCGAACTCGACATTGGCCAAGCCCGCAGGGCCGCGGCCGATCATGGTCAATTGATAGCCCAGGCTGTTGTGGGTGTCGACACTATAATTCATCTTCCCTTTTGGACCGGCCGCGTGTCCCACGGTGGCAGACAGGTTCGCCAGCAGGCCCAGTTCCGCGGCGGTCTCGTTGGAAACCCAGTCTGAGATTTGATCACCCAGGCCATTGACCCATCTTACATTGCCGTCGTGGTCCGCGTGGACGATGTTGACTGTGTTGTGAGACGTGGTCCAGATTCCGTGATCGTTCACGTCCAATACGTACGGGCCAAGGATACGGGTAAATTCATTGCCGTCCTCGTCGAGACTTTGAATGTGGAAGTGCTCGAACATGTCCAGTTCCGCAGTGCGCTCGCCCGAGGTTTTGTCGTATTTCTCGATAACGGTCGTCTGAAGCTCGTCGCTAGTGAAAGCAGCGTAGACTGTATTCTGGTGGGGGCGCAGGTGCCACGTGGTGGCCCCGCGACTGACGGAAAGCCCATTGTCGCCGAAAGACTCGTCCAAATCCATGGTCTTGGCAGCGTCGTTGCGCGTGAGCTTGATAACCCCGCCCTGCTTCTCCAGTGCCTCATTGGGCCGCTGCCGGCTTGTCCAGTGGGTCGTCAGGCTCACGTCGTCGGGCAGATGGCCGCTCCGGTTCCTCTCCTCGTCCGGGCCGAAGGCGGTGACCGACCAGACCTCGATGGCGCCCGGATTGGCTATGTAATCCGTCCCTATCACGCCGCGACCGTAGGGGGTGGGTGGCGTTTCCTGAAATGGGCTCCAGACCTCTGCTGGCTCGACGCGCGTGTCGACGATATTGGGACCCCAGGCCCCGCCCCATGGGCCTACAATTGAGATGTTGCCTGCATCGAGGTCGTTGAAGCCGATCAGGTCGAATTCGTAGTTGCCGGGGCCGGCCGCATTGCCCTCAAAGTCATTGCCGTCCCAGGTAATGGTATTGTTCCCTGCCTCATAGGGGGCCAGCGGTAGGTGGTTCACGTACTCGTCCCCAGGCATCACCGTGGTCCAGGCGCCGTGAGGCCCATTCACTCCCGTAAAGTTGGACCCGACCCTGTACACGGCCAACAAAACCCGGGCGCGCTGGTTCATCCTGAAGTTTACGTCCACCGAACCTTGCCCGTTGTAGGGCGCGTTCTGGGGGGTAATTACCAGAGGTACGGGAAACCCGGACCTTGTAGGAGCGGTAGCTACTCCACCAGCCTCCCCAAAGGCCGCGCCCGCGCTCGGTGAAGGTAGGGTGTGCTCCGTATCATCCCCGATTGGATGATACCTCTGGGCCGACAGCCCACTCGCCATCAGCAGGGTCAGGCCCAGGCCAATCAAACTAGTGCTAAATTTGGACATCCTTCTTCCTCCTTTTGTCCGCATCGGACTTAATAAGAGCTACGAACTAACTTTGCATCTATTTCGTTTTCGCTCGCGCTCGGAACTCATCTAGATCAACCTCGAGATTCGAGAGCTCACCTCCTCTCCGTCCAAGATACAACGTAAGTCATTGCTTTAAAAGCAACTTACGAGTGCCAAGTAGCAATGTGGCGTGAAACGGATACCCACAAACGACCTTGACAAGCCTATAATTATGCCCTGATCAACCTATATTATATACAACGCGGGCGCATATGCAAAGAAAAAAGTGTTGAGACTCGGTCAAGTGAGGCCTGGTCCAGATCCGGATGATCCGTTCCGGGTCGAGCTACCTATCTCAAAACGATATGCCCATTGTGTGCACGGGCGGTCGAGGTGCTCTAGACCACACGGACGGTGGACCGCCTTGCGAATGTGCCGGCAGATCGTATAATCGTCGTCGAAGAAGGGCGCTGGCAGTGAAGCAGCCACGAACTTTGTACTTGTATGACTTGTGGAACAATGAATCCACGGAAAGGACCGATCATGCGGGGAGAGATATACGATTGCGAACCGACCCTGACAGACCAGCAGGTGATTGAATTCTGCAAGAATGGCTTCATGATGCTCGAAGCCGTAGTCCCCGATGAGGTCAACCGTCGCACGACTGAATTCGTCGGCAGAAATCCCGAAATAGAGCCGACTCAGATCATGAATGAAGAGTGGTTCGACGACCACGTCATCAAGAACCCGCTGGCAGCGGGGGCTGTGCGCTCGCTCCTGGGCAAAGACTTCAAACTACGCATGCTCATGAGCAACCACCGCGTCGAGTGCCCGCTAGTTTCAAGCGGCGGCTGGCACCGCGACGGCGGGGCGGTCGATTCGCAGCGGCTCGACAGCCTGCAGGTGTTCTACTACCCGCAGGATACGCCCGCGGAGCTGGGCCCAACCGAGGTCCTGCCCAGCTCCCACTTCTTGCGCATCAAGCGCCGTTACATGACCCAATACGGCAGCATTCGCCAGGCCATACAGACGGTGGCACCCGCCGGCTCGATCTTTATCACCCACTACTCGATGTGGCATCGCGCCATGAGCTCCACGGCCAGCGGCATCCGCAACCTGCTCAAATACAACTACCGGCGCACATCCGTGCCAAAGCGCGACTGGATTGTCGATCCGCAGTGCGATTTCACCAAGATCCCGTTCGGCACAGACCGCGCAATGCCCGAGAAATGGCACGACTCCGTCCGCGTCGCGCGTATGTTCCTGTGGCTGTGCGGTCAGGAGGACTTTGTCTTTGAGGGCGGCCAGGCCTGGCCGATGACGGCCGGAACGGACAACGACCAAACCGCAGGTATGCCTTTGGAGC
This sequence comes from Candidatus Latescibacterota bacterium, assembly GCA_965217095.1. Taxonomy (GTDB): domain Bacteria; phylum Latescibacterota; class UBA2968; order UBA8231; family UBA8231; genus CAYNZV01. The sequence continues at coordinate 504,140 of OZ244235.1, read as the reverse complement.
TGGACCACCAGCGCAACTGATCCGCCGCGCGACTTGTTGGGAGAGGGAGCACCGCCGATCACGCCGGTCCGTCCAACTCGCAGCCCGCAACATCGATTATTCGAACGATACTCAAGTACCGGCGGGCTAGAGCATGCGACGCAGTAAAATAGGCTTTGTCGCGCTGTTCATTGCGGTGGCAACCGCCGCGGTCAGTATCTTCGTACTCTGGCGTCCCCACTCCGCCGATCTCACTATCCCCGCCATCCTCCAGGGCAAGGAGCCCAGCGTCGTCGCGCGGGTCGAGGAAACCCTCAAAGCGGTCTCGGCAAACCCAGATGAACCGGAGCTGTGGAGACGTCTGGGCTACGTCTACGAAGCAAATCTCCTCCTCGCCCTGGCCCTCGAAAGTTATCACAAATCCCTGTCGATCGACGCCGCCCAACCGAAGGCGTGGTACCGGGCGGCGAAGATAAAAATGAGTATGGGAGATCGGGTCGGAGCTATCGCGGCGGCCCAGCGCGTCGTCGAATTGGCGTCCGATTTCGCTCCGATCCGCTGGCGCCTGGGTTTCTGGCACCTGGAACAGGGTCATCTGGAGCAGGCGCAGACGTCGTTTGAGCGCGCCGTCACCCTCGACGCCGAGGATCCGGCCGGCTGGTGGGGCCTGGCGCGCGTGCTCTTACAGAATCAGCAGCCTCAACAGGCCGCCGCAATGCTCGAGGGCCGACTGGAGAAGTGGCCGGATGACGCCTATGCGCACCTGCTTTTGGGCACGGCCTACCGTCACTTGGGACGCTGGCAGGAAGCCCGCGTCGCGCTGCAACGCGGCGCTGGAGGCGCCCCCGTGTGGCGGCGGGATGCGTGGGATGAAGAAGTGATTCAGTACAAGGCGGGTTTGGAGGTGGAGCTTGGTAAGGTCCGTCGACTCTTCGAGCGGGGGCAGCTGGACAAAGCCATCGTCATGCTGGAAAAACTGCGACGACAATATCCGGACGATCTGACAGTTCTGAGCAACCTCGGCACGGCATATGTCGAACAGCGACGTCCCCGACAAGCACTGGAGGTGTGCCGCACAGCACTGAGAAGTCATCCTGAGGATGTCCACCTTCACTTTAACCTGGCACTAGCGTATATAGACTTGAAAAACTCGACCCAGGCGCTCAAACACCTGGACCGGGTCATTGCCCTGGATCCAACGATGGGAGAAGCCTATGAAAAGAAGGGCACTATGTTGGCAAACATGGGTCAATACGGGGCCGCTGCAGATGTCTTTGAACAGGCGTTGCAATACGACCCGCACAATCCTCTGCGCCTCCTGCCATTAGGCCTGGTTCAGTGCGAACTCGAACAATGGGATGCGGGACTCGCCAATTTGCAGAGAGCTGTCGCACTCGATTCTACCCTGACGCAGGCGTTTGTGGGTATCGGGATTGCAAACCAGAAGCTCGGGGCGCTCGATGAAGCCGAAGCCGCATTCGAACGCGCTGCTGCGCTCAACCCTGCATACCCGAGAATCAAGATTCTCTTAGAGAAAGTGAGACAATTGAAAACTCGAAAGGGGGATCTGTAGATTCGATGGCCGCACCAGGCCAATGGTTGCAGCTCTGGGGCATCGCCTGCCTTTTAACGTTTGGCTGCCAAGAAAAAAAGGTCCACGAGCCGCCTACGGAAAGGACACAGAAAACCCCCTGGTTTGAAGAAATCGCAAGGGAACGCGGGATCGATTTTGTCTTCGAATCTGGCCAGCGCCAGCGCTACTTGATGCCCGAGATCATGGCCGGGGGAGCGGCGCTCTTTGACATGGATAACGACGGCGACCTGGATGCGTATCTGGCACAGGGGGGGCATTTGCGCACCGAAGATCGGTCCAGTCCTGCCAATCAGCTCTACCGCAACGGCGGGGATGGTCGCTTTGAGAATGTCACGACGGGAAGTGGATCCGATGATCGCGCTTACGGAATGGGTGTGGCCACGGGAGACTACGACAACGACGGCGACACCGATCTCTATATAACCAACGTGGGGCCGAATGTCTTGCTGCAGAACGCTAGCGATGGACACTTCACCGACGTGACTTCTGCCGCCCAGGTAGGAGATGGAGCATGGGGCGCCAGTGCGGCCTTCGTGGACTATGACGCGGACGGCGATCTCGATTTGTTCGCAACCAATTACGTCGACTGGTCACTAGCCATTGAAAGGGATTGTCCAAATCCACTAGGCGAGCCGGACTACTGTCATCCCCTTGAATACGATGCCCCGACGCCGGATGTGCTCTATCGCAACCAGGGCGATGGCACCTTTGTGGAGGTGACGGCGGCAGTCGGGCTGGGCGCCGCTTCGGGCAATGGGCTGGGCGTGGTGTGCGGCGACTTCGACGGCGATGGCCGAACGGATATCTTCGTGGCCAACGACAGCAACCTGGACCAGTTGTGGTTGAACCAGGGCGATGGCACCTTCGTCGACCAGGCTCTCCTGCGAGGCTGTGCCTTGGACGAAAGTGGAAGGGCCAAAGCGGGCATGGGCGTCAGTGCGATCGATATCGACGACAATACCACCCTCGATCTGCTGGTCGTTAACCTGCGCCGGCAGACGGATTCTTTCTTTCTCAACCGGGGAGACTACTTCACCGACGCCACCGCGGCGGTTGGACTGGTCTGGGACAGAGGGGTGTTTACCCGCTTCGGCGTCGGCATCCTCGATTTCGACAATGATAGTCTGCCGGACCTGTATCTAGCCAATGGAAGTATTGGCGACATTAGCACCTCCAAACGGTACTCCTCGGACCGCTTTGCCGAGCCCAACCTGCTCTTTCGCGGCAGGCCGGGGGCGCGTTTCGACGAGGTTTTGCCCAGGGGCGGAACAGCGGAACTCTTGGTGGGCACGAGTCGGGCCGCGGCATTTGGGGACGTAGACAACGATGGCGGGGTTGATATCGTCGTGGTCAACCGCGATGCGCCGGCCTATCTGCTGCACAATTTGGCCGCGAAACAGGGCAATTGGATGACCTTTCGGGTACAGAACGAGCACGGCAGCGATGCCCTGGGTGCCATCGTGAGCTTTAGCGTTGCAGGTGCCAGGAAGACCCGCGAGGTTAGAACGGCTTATAGTTATCTCGCCGCCAACGATCCTCGCATCCACGTGGGGTTGGGCCGCGAAGAGAAGGTTTCCAATGTGGTAGTGCGCTGGCCCGGTGGCGGCAGCGAAATCTTTGGCGCCTTCGCTGCCGATCAGATCGTGACACTGCAGCGGGGAAGAGGAGTTAAAGGTGGGGACGGATAATATCTGGATAATGAAGATCTGATGAAGCTCTCCGTTGTATGGACCAACCTGACAGTTGCTGTTCTTTCAGTTCTGCCCGTCTGCTCTCAAGAGGAAATCACCATTGAGCTATCCGGGGGCGAAACGATGGAGATGGTGTGGGTGGATCCGGGGACCTTCATGATGGGGTTGACGGAGGAGCAAGAAGAGCTGCTGCAGGACAGGAACGACTGGATCAAAGACGAACGTCCGGCCCACGAAGTGACCATCAGTCGCGGGTTTTACCTGGGGAAGTTTGAGATCACCCAGGCACAATGGCAAACCATGATGGGAACGACGCCCTGGTCTGAAGGAATACATCTGGAGGCGAACCCAACCCATCCGGCCGCATACATCTCGTGGTACGACATGCAGGAGTTCATAGCATCGATGAACGAGACTGCGAATGAGGAGCTCTACCGCTTACCGACGGAAGCCGAGTGGGAGTATGCCTGCCGTGCGGGAACGACAACCCTGTGGTCGTCCGGAAATAGTGCAGCGCAGTTAAAGGAGTATGCATGGTATGGACCCAATGCCTTCAATGTGGGATTGACGTACGCTCAGCCGGTGGGCACAAAGTTGCCGAATCCATGGGGTTTACACGATATGCATGGGAATCTGTTCGAGTGGGTGCAGGATTGGTTTGGCGCGAATCATTACCGCCAGTCGTTACGTGTGAACCCTCCTGGTCCGGCAACGGGTTTCGTCTGCGTCGTGAGAGGTGGTTGTTTCAGCGCCGACGGCGAGGCCCTGCGCTCCGCCCGCCGGGCTTCGTTCCATCCGGGGGATCGATCCTACGGCATTGGCGCCCGCATTCTGAGGGTGGGGCCAAAGATCGGAGATGCTCAGACATCGGTTACGCGCAGGAGCTGGGGCCAGCTGAAAAACGACGCGCGCTAATTCGCACCTTGGCGACGTCCCCTGGCGACGAAATCCTCCACGCCAAAGTCCGCTGGCATCCCGTAGAAGTGGCACAATCCGGGCGGGTTTGCCCGGGCTAGAGCATCCGCCCATATTCGGTAAAACCCATCAGGGCGCGAATGAAAAACACGATTCCATCCCGGTTGCGGAAACTCTGGTGGCGACTGTCGAGTTCGAGCCGCTCCTTGCTGAAGCCGGCAATGGTATGTAAATCGTAGCCGAAATACCTGGAGCGGTTGGTCACCGTCGCCGTGGTGGTGTACTGCTCGAACCCCTCGAGCGCCCGCACGTGATCGTCGATCTTGTACGGCAGCGGGCCAAATCCCTGCAGTCCGAGTTGCACCTTCGTACGGGGTAGCAACTGGTAAGAGATCCGCAGAATCGGAACGGTCGTTGTTACGGATTCCAAGTCGCGGCTGGCGTATCTCCCCTTACGGATGAATTCGGCATCCCGGTCTACCAGGCGCAGGAGCATCAGTTTGTATTGCGGCATCAGCGTCAGCTTGCCCAGGGCCCAGGTGTACTGGATCCGGCTGACGGTGGTCCAGAAGTCCAGGCGCCGCGGTCGCTGCAGCATTCCGTTGGGAAGAAGACCTCCCTGCTGCCAGTTGATCCGCAGACGAAGCTTCTGCACTACCTGCAGGCCCAATAAGGGACGCAAGTCCCCTTCCAGATAGGTCTCATTGACGTAGCTGTCCTGGTAGAAGAGCACGTCTTCCCGCCGCAGCAACGATCCATCTATTCTTGCAATTATGCCAGTAAAGCCTGCGTCGTATGGGCTGTTCAACTCCCATTGCCCCGATTGGCTGTAGTGATTGTAAGGATCGGCGATGTCGTCCTTTACGCGGCGCAGATTATTCTCGAAGAACAGCTCGCGCACGCGGTCGCGCCCCAACCATCGGTAGGTCAAGAGCGCATACGCCGAGCGATTGCGGCCGCCGCTGGCCAGTCCCCGAACCGCGTAGCGCCCAAGGCCCAACGACCAACCAGGGGTGAGGTCCAGCTGTCCAAAAAGGTGGTAGCCGCGCTGGTCGTGATCGTACGGGTAGTCCGGCTGCCAATCGTCCTCCCGGATATCCGGCTCGTTGTTGTTGTTGCGGTCGAGTCCGTAGACGTATTCGTTCGGCTCCACCTCAAAGAGCAGAAAAGTCTCGTCGTAGTCGGGAGTACCGTTTAAGTTTCGATCGGTATCCACCAGGCCATCGTAGTCGGCGTCCTGACCGGGAAAGATTCCGTCCTGGTCGGAGTTGCCCCGCGCGTACGGGCTGCCCAGGACATTGCCCACCAGGATGTCGGGCCACCGGTCTCCATCCTCATTGTCCTGCACCAGGCTCCAGATCACCGTATCGTTGGTCAGCCCCGCCAGGGGATCGTAACCGCGGCTGGCATTGTAGCCGAAATCCTTCCTCAAGTAGGTGGGCATCTTCGTCGTAAAATCGGGATTCATGGAGAACAGCTCGAAACCCATTATACCACGCTGAAACCGGCGGAGGCCGTTGAGAAAGTAGGCGGTGCCTCTGTGGACAGAGCGCGGGCCCTCGTCCAACATACTCTCCTCTCCCATATGCGCAGGGTAGCGGGAGTAGAGCGCCGAGCGCGCGATCTCGCCGTTGAGGTCCAGCCAGGGCAGGACCAGCTCCATATCAGCGCTGTAGGTGAAGATCGCCGTGTTCTCCCCCACGGAGAAGCGCTGGCGCGACAGATTGGACAGATCATCCACGCGCCCTCGCGCTCGCACGGCGGGATAGTAGATGGTTGTCCCGTAACGTTCTTCGTAGCGCGCCGCTGTGGAGTTTGATCTGAGATATACACCGGCCCATTCGACCTTGTAGTCGTTCCCCACCACCGCTTCCACCTCCACCGATTCGACATGCGGTTCGTTCCGCAGATCGAAGAAGTAGACCAGCTGCTGGGTGCCATCGGCGTGTAGAATCTGCCCCGGGGGTTCCAGCTGGAACTCGTCTAACAGGCCGGAGAGCAAAGCGACCTTCGACACATCCTCACCGGCTTCGTGATCAACGCGGTAGAGAAAGTCAGCATAGAGCGGCAGCTCACTGTCTCGGTAGTATGTTGTCGGTCCTCCGATTGTTGTGTAGGTCGAGGGGATGAATCGACCGCTGCTCAGGGGGCGGCCCGCCTGGGGTCGAGCTCCCGCCCGTTTGCGAATGATATGCGGCACGATATCCGGGCGTGTCTCGCCGTTGACGAGGAGGCGCACATCCTGAATGGCCGCCCCGCTCAGGCCGTCGTGAGGCGCGTCGTCCGAAAAACGCACCACCAGAAAGGAGTACAAAGGCTGGTCCCGTCGCAGCAGACCCTTTATGGAGTTGTTTTGCTGGTTGCTGTTGTAGGCGTGCAGGTTGGCGCCGTTGAACCCCACCCGTAGCTGCCCCCAATCCACCTGGGCGCGGCCCCCCAGGAGCATGGTGGAGTGACCCACCTCCCGTTCAGCCGCATTCTCGCTGGGGAGGTAGCTCTCGCGGTTCGGCCGGGCGATGCGAGAGCCCAATCCCGTCAGTTTGAGGTGCGGGGTTGAGAGGTCTACCCGCAGCCCATAGAGATCGGTTTTCGACAGGGTCAAGGGGGAGAGTCGCGCGATGAGACCGTCCCCCACGATCGCCTGATACCCCCATTCGCCGTAACCGTCACTGGCCACTGCCACGTTGGTGAATACCAACTGCCACGCCGACCAGTCCTTGAACAGCTCGCTGCCGAAACGCTGCTCCGGCTGGCGCCGCTCCTCCCAGGTGAACAGGTCGTAGCCTGTGGTGAGATAATTGCCCATGAGATCGATGACTGCCGTCGGTCGTTCGACACCGAATGCGATTCCGTGCTGCCCGCCGATACCACGCACGCTCCACGAGTGGTCCGCGTAGTTTTGGTAGAGATCGTACGCGTAGTTCTTGTAGGTGGGTCGCGGAAAGCGAACGGAGAGACGGGTCGCCGCCGTTTCTGATGGGAAGACTCCAGGGTTTACGTCAGCTGCTGCTGGTACTGCGTATAACAACAAGTAGACGCACAGAACAGCGTAGCAAGGACAGGGTCTCTGGGGAATATCGTGATCCGAGTTTCCGTCGGGGCGCGCCGGCGTTTCTGTCCACCCTCTCCAGTACATGCTCACCTGTCCTGGTGCCGCGGTGTGAAGATCCTGGAATCCGGTATTTCCCATATCAAATTGAATGGGGGCTTAGAGTGAACTGGATTCTGTATGAGAATAACGTAAGGGTTTGATTCGAGACAAGATCTCGGCAGAATACGTCTGGTCTATTGCCAGCGCGGCCATCTGCAAGCTGGTGTATCTATTGTGCCTGACAACCTGAGCAAGAGATCGTAGCGCCGGTTGAATCCCCTCGGTGGATCGGTATTATAATCCGTGTGAGAAGACCAAACCATACGAATCGCCGGCTCTTGCAGCTCGTAAGCGCTGCACTGGTAATGGCCTGTTCTTCAGCCGATGACCGCCAGGACACATCAGCGAGATCAATTGAGAAGGCGGAGGTTAAACGTCCGGCTATGACCCCAGGCCATCTGCGGATGCTCACCCTGCTCGAAGATTTCACCCGTCGAAGCCGGAGCGAACACCCGATCCTCGGCGATAAAGCGGTGCAGACACTGCGGCGTCAGCTGGGCGTGAAGAGCCAGAATCAATCCGGAATCCAAGCACAGCTCTCGATGCTTGCGCACCAATGGAAACTGGGCGATGCCGAGCTACAACAGGGTAATCTCAAGGTGGCGATTCAGCACCTCAACTCGGCTCGGGACGGCGTTTTCACTTTGGTGGAAGCCGGCAAAGCAAAACCTGCTGCCCTGAATGATATCAACTACCGCCTGGCCGTTGCCCACATGCGTCTGGGCGAGACCGAAAACTGCTGCCGCATGAACAGCCCGGAAAGCTGTATCCTGCCGATTCAAAGTAGCGGCGTGCATACGCTTCAGGAGGGTTCTCGGCAGGCGATTCGTTTCTTTACCGAAGTACTGCAGACGGGACAGGCCCAGTCGGCCACCTTCATGAAAGCCAGATGGCTCTTGAACCTCATGTACATGACCGTTGGGGCATACCCTCAGGAGGTGCCAGGGCCATACCTATTGCCGCCTCGCTTATTTCAGTCGGAGGCCCCCATTCGCAGGTTTTCGAATATTGCCGCGCAGTTGGGCTTGGACTCCTTCGATTTGCTGGGAAGTGCGGTCGTCGACGACTTCACAGGTGACGACTACCTGGATCTGGTTGTATGCACCTGGGATCCGCAAGATCAAATGCAGTTCTTCGTCAATGAACGGAATGGGAGATTCGTTGATTGGACGGCGGATGCCAATCTTGGCGGTCTGGTTGGCGGTTTCAATATGGTGCAGGCCGACTACGACAACGACGGCGATACCGACATCCTGGTCCTGCGCGGCGGATGGATGCGCGAATTTGGGCGCATTCCGAACTCTTTGTTGCAAAATGACGGGAACGGTCGCTTTACCGATGTGACCTTCGACGCCGGCCTCGGACAGGTGCACTATCCGACTCAGACCGGAGCCTGGGCAGACTACGACAACGATGGCGACCTGGATCTGTATATCGGCAACGAGAAGATAGATGCCTCGCGCAACGCACCAAGTCAGCTATTCCGCAACAACGGCGACGGCACCTTCACCGACGTGGCGGAGGCTGCCGGCGTGGAGAATTTCGGCTACGCCAAAGCGGTGGCCTTCGGCGATTTTGATGACGACGGTTTCGCGGACATCTACGTCTCCAATTTCGGTGGCCCCAACCGGCTGTACCGCAACCATCGAGACGGTACTTTTACGGACGTGGCGCAGCGTGTGGGCGTCCAGGCCCCGAAGCGGAGCTTTCCCACCTGGTTCTGGGATTTCGATAACGACGGCGATTTAGACCTGTTCGTCGCCGGATATGCATGGGACGATGGTACCTTGGCCGCCTACGTCGCCAGCCAGATCGGCATGGAGGTAGGGCATGAGTTGTCCCGCCTTTATCGCAACGACGGTCGCAGCGGGTTTACGGAGGTGGCAAAGCAGGTCAACCTCAAGCGGCTGACGCTGCCGATGGCGGCCAACTACGGCGATCTGGACAACGACGGGTATCTGGACTTCTACCTGGGCACCGGTTATCCCGACTACGAGGCACTCATGCCCAACGTCATGTATCGCAATATTGGAGGACGGGCATTCGCCGATGTGACCACCGAAGGGGGGTTTGGCAACCTGCAGAAAGGGCACGGGATCGTCTTCGCCGATCTGGACAACGACGGAGATCAGGACATCTACGAACAGATGGGTGGCTTTCTTCCAGGTGACAAGTTTTTTAACGCCCTCTACGAAAACCCCGGCTCCGGCAACCACTGGATCGGCCTGCAGCTAGTGGGCACCCGTTCCAATCGCTCCGCCATAGGAGCGCGTATTCGCGTAGACATAGTTGACCGCGGTAAACGGCGGACCGTATACAAACGGGTGAATAGCGGGGCCAGCTTCGGGGCCAATCCGCTGCGGCAAACAATCGGTCTGGGAAAAGCCGCGGAAATCGAGCTGCTGGAAATCTATTGGCCGACTAGCGGCCTCACACAGACATTCAGGGGAATCCTTGCCAACCAGTACATCAAGATCACCGAGGAATCCGCTCAATACACCTTGCTGCCGCTTCAAAAGCTCTCTTTCGAGTAGCTTTCGCCGCCTGACTCCTCATTGAACGGCGTGTTCTTTCAGAGGATCGCTTCAACCTCTGTTGTGGGAGAACGTGGAGCTCATCCACGGCATCAGCACGATCTACAGCCGATGGGTGCTCCGAAACTGCAGTTTGGGAAGTATGGGGGGGCTGCGATTCTAAAAAAAGGACTTACAGCGATAACGCTGTAAGTCCTCGTAAATAATGGTGCACCCACTAGGAGTCGAACCCAGAACCTCCTGATCCGTAGTAAGACGCTAACGGTAAAACGTAAGTTCATTATACCTCTGCAGATAGGCACAAAACTCCATGTGCCTCAGTCGTCTATAGGTTGTGACCGAGGCACGGAAGTACGGCAACGAGCGACAGTACATACGGCGGGTAACGGCAACGAAAAACCGCCCAGATGACACCATTATGCCACCACTTCGAAATCGACCATCTCCGCTTGAAGCCGGAAGTTCAAAGCCGTAGTGCCGTCATAGTGATCACGTGTCGTAGCGACGGAAGAATGACCCAGCAGTTTGTAGACGATCTCTTGGGAGACGCCCTTACCGATAAGGTGGTTCGAATAGGTCTGGCGGAGGGATTTTATTTTATATCTCTCAGGAAAACCCAGGAGCCTCACGTAGTGCTTAAATCGATGTGAGACCCAGTCTGGATGCCATGGCTTACCAAGAGACTTTGTGCGCCGACAGTGTGTCTTAAAGACGTACTCTCCGGGTTCGAGTCGAAGTGGTTCAATCAGGCGCCACAGGTGGGTTGTGATAGGCAGCCAGTGCTCTATATCAGTCTTCTCCCGCCAGACTCGTAAGGCCCGTTTTTCCCGATCTATGTCCGGTTCACGGAGGAACAAGATCTCATTGCGTCGACAGCCCGTATACAAGATGAAGCGCAGATAGAGAGCAAACTGTGGCTCGCCGCCCTTTTCGATAGCCTCGAATATGAGCTGCAGGTGCTCGATTGGGATGTCCCATTAAGCATTACCGATAACGTTCTCGCCGGGCCCGGAGGTGTTGTCTGATGCGGGACACCGCTCGCGGTACGCTCCCCTCAATAAAGGTTTGAAAATTCATCAATCGCCTTCGACAATCCATCTTTCGTGGCCGTGAATTGTACCAGGAGAGAAACGCCATTACTTGACTCGTGCCCGTGGCAACCTCTCTAACAACCAATCGGCCAATCGGCCCGGCGGCTTTCAAATAATCCGTCTCTTCGAATCGCTTCAGTGTTTCGGCTGTATCATAATGTACATCTCGATGGCTAATCAGCTATTCTTCGTCAAGCTTCTTAAACAAGGCATACTGAGCGCCAGCGCCATGATCATTGCTCGACGCTACAGATCCGCATTGGACAAGCGTATGCTTGCGCCAACGTCGAGTCTGTTGAGTGTGGCTATGACCACCAACAAAAACGACTTCGTTCAGTCCTCCGAAATTCTTCTCCAATTTGGGATCACCTGTGGAAGCTTGCCAAAAGAACCTATCATTGCGTGGACTGGCATGGCAGAAGAGTACGTCAGGCGCCTCACGGATTCTGTATGTTGCAGGTAACCTGCCTAGCTCTTCTCTTTCCTCATCAGAAAATTGGTTTACGGCGTATTGTAGAGGCATAAACTGCTCGCCAGCCCATGCTGGATCGGCTCGCTCGGTACCAAAATCAGCCACGTATCGTTCGGTATTGCCCCGTATGATCGGGGTTCCAGTTTGCTTGATACGTGCCCAACAGGCCCTGTCATCTGGGCCCCAAAGCACGATATCCCCAGAGCATACGAGATGATCGACGCCAACCGAGTCGATATCTGCAAGGACGGCCTCGAGGGCAGGTAGGTTGCCGTGAATGTCAGATATCGCAGCAATCTTCAAACTGAGATTACTCCTCTATGGCGGATGTGTGGATCAAACTCACTTCTAATTGACCCTGCTGGCATCCCATGTCATATATCGCGAAGCGATTGCGCGAAGGGAAAATGCCGAAGCCGGGCACGGAACTGTCGCGGCGTTGGCTCGGTTTACCCCACGTGTGAGCGAACGATGCCGGTGAACTGAGACCAGTCGTGCACCTCCGCATCAGGGGCATCAGATGCAGTCCCACCCGAGGTGGTTTGATCACGGTTATACCAAATCGACCATAGCCCAGCAGATCTTGCTCCGGCAATGTCGAACTCTGGACTATCTCCACAAAACCAAGCTTGATTTGAACCTACTTGGAGCTTGGCAATCGCTACCTCGAAGAGGAGCGGATGAGGCTTCCGTATGGCGTAGTCCGCACTCGACAAGACAATTGAAAATGCATTCCTGAGGCCGTGCCGTTCAAGTTCCCATTCCAGAACCGATCCTGAAAAAGGAGTGTTACTTACTACTCCCATCTTGATTTTCAGTCGCTTCAGCTCCTCCAGTGTGTCAGCTATTCCAGGTTCGGGACTGTAGTGCACTGCTCCTTTCCAGAATTCCAATTCCATTTCCTCGAACGAAAGGCTAAACCTAAGTCCAAGCTTGCCGAACAGAATCCGCTGAAAGGCCTGTACTCGGAATTCAAAGATACCGAGAATCTTCTCTACCTCAGAGTCCAATCGCTCTACCTCTTCTTGGACTTCCTTTGCCGAAAGAGCGTTCGGAGGAATCGCGTAATCAAGAAGTCTGGCGTTGCCGGCTTCAGGATCATACTGGCGGTTACCGAGGATGGTACCACCAAGGTCGAAAAGGATCGCGGTCGGACGGTCCATCACTCTAGATCCAAAGGGAGGTTGAGAGCCAATGTCGCATTACATTTCACCGATTGCCGAACCTGCAAAGCAGGTTGCCGAAGGCCAAGCCGCCGAAAGCGGCGCAGTGGCAAACGAGTTGTTATACGCTGACAGCCTTTTTTGCGCGAAAGGCATTCACCTCCGCCCAAGTACGGCATCCAGAAACAGATGATTTGACGAAGACAGATCCAACTCCCCCAACTCCGTGTACGGACGGAATACAGAGTCCTGCTCCCAATCTCCAAGTTCCCTCCGGTGGGGTAGGTGTGTCTCTGCCTCAGCTCCGAACACCAGCTGAAAAAAGTCAGGATATGGATAAGCGTATCCCTCCGGTCTGGTGCTTACGTGACGAAAATGCATGAAGCCCAAGGGTGACTCTTCCTTGATCGTCCAACCGGCTTCCTCCAAGACCTCACGGCGGAGCGTCTCTTCAATTGATTCATTGTCTTCGCGTCGGCCTCCGGGCAAGATGTGATAGGTTCCATCCTTACTGTGAACCACGAGTACGTCCTGTTTGTGCAACAATACATATCGGACGGAGGTGACATACTCCAACGGAGGTCTCTCCTTTCCAAGGTAGTTCTGATTCTGAGTAGCATTTGCCCATCACACCACGCGGCGGATTCCTCAATAGCTGGCTCCAGTTCCGTCAAAAAAGACGCTATCTCCGGTTTCATAGCCACGTAGCCTGGATCAGATTATGCCTTTAGCTGTTTGCTTATAGTGTACTCACGGTTTGCGAACCGCGAATGCGGTTGCGCGAAGGGCGTATGCCCGAAGCCGGGCACGAACGTGTTAGCCGACGTGAATCATATGCGGCCAAGCACATAGTCTGTTGCCTCCGCTGAAGACATAGATTCGGTATCAATGTGCTCGGCGTAGACCGAGCTTTGATGCTCATCGACGCATCGGGCCGTCTGTCGAAAAGGCCAACTTCCGGGTTCATCGCCCCGATCAACCAGACGCTGATGGATCGTAGTAGAAGAGGCCATCAGGCAGAAGTGGTGAAATGCCGAGGCAACCTTGGAAAAACCAGTCGTGATCTTTGAGAAACCCTCTTCATTGGCCAATGTCATGGGCACCACTAGTGTCCGCTCATACTGGGCCATAAGCCCCTTGGCTACTGAAACTGTCAATAGATGGCCACAGACTGATATCCTTGCGCTCTTGCTCCTCCTCCTGCGTGGCATCGGCCTCTCGGATCTCCGTTTCACTCTCCGGTTCCACTTGCGGGACACTATTCTCTGTCGCGCCAATGTCTGTGTGCGTGCCTGTTGGGGAACCCCCACTGTTATCAGTGCATGATGACACAACCATCAACGTCGCCAAAAGAGGTAGTACCCATCTCATTTTCTTGCCTCCTATCGGGAGCAATCCCTGGAATCAGCGGAATCGAAGAAGACCTCTGGCGCTTAGCCTTAGCGAGCATTGCCAACTTGTGTTTCGCGTAACAGGTTTTACGCGAAGTTCAGACTGCCGAAGGGCAAACGTCATCTACTCGCTTTGATTTCGCCCCAGGAGCGGAGTTCGATAAGCGAATTGGCTCCCGATCCAAAAATAGATTGTGGCCCCCAAACTGGCCGAAATCCCTCAGTGAGTTTCCTCAGATTATTGCCGTCTCTATCAACCACATATATATCCCTTGATTCGACTTCACCGAACGTCCACGCATCGAACACGATCTCTCGCCCATCGGGGGACCAAGATGGCTGCCCAGGAAGCCAATTCGCGTTTCCTTCAAGCAGCCGAATTACCTCGTTACCAGATGGATCGGTGATATACAAACCGATGTTCTCGGACCCTGTAGAGCCGTTCCAGTGGAAGGTGTAAACTATCTTGGTGCCCTCCGGTGACCACGACGGAGTGTATCCGCCTGACCCAATCGTAATTAGCTCTCCTCCCGAAACGCTTGCAGTTTGCACGTCGAAGTCCCCGTCATCGCCCCGAATAACCAAGAATTGATCACTGCTTGGCGAAATCGGATTTGTCCATGTACTCAACCACGCCCCCGATGTCGAGATTACAGTCCTCTGGTTCTGACCACTTGGATCAATAGCGTGGACGTTATGACGATTTCTATCCTGATAAAGGATTGTATTTCCATCTGGCGCCCAAGCCGCACAGCAGCCTTGAGCAATCGTGTGGGTTTCCAGGCTCTCTACTTTCAACACCCTTATCGAATCGCTGTGGTCAAATGCGATTCTCTTGCCACCTGGCGACCATCTGGGGTGAGCGCCCCTTCGGACCAAAGTTATGAGGTCACTGCCGTCGCTGTTGACGACGAAAACCACACCATCGTCTACGAAGAGGACTCTTCGACCGTCAGGAGACCATCGTGGGTTCCGCCCAAAGGGATCAATTCTGTGATGATCACCACTGACATCACCCACGTAAATCCCATCCCCTCTTTGGAAGAGAATCTGGGCGTTAGCCGCATGCAGTTGAGCACCAGATTCAATCAATAGAAGACCTGCCAGTAATAGAATCTCACGCATACAAAATATTTGGGAACTATGGGAACGGTGCGGGATGCGGATTGTTACTCTCTTGGGGGATTTGCCACACACAGCCTTTTGCGTTCGACTTCGGAGCCAGCCTAAAGCCCGGTTTGGCAATCAAGTAAATCACTTCATAGTTGGGAAGAAAGTAGCCAGGATTGAAGTTGATGCCGCCCGAGCGGTGCCAAACCAGTATTTGACGGACGGGAAAATCTTCAACGATATCCGACCGGTGCTGTAATAGCCCGTTTTGCACCCGCCAGTTGTGATTGTAGAATATTGCTCCATCCGGACGCAGAATCCGCATCATGGCTGTCAAGCAGTCTCTTTGCCACTCAACGTATTCCTCGTAGGGCATCGCGTCATCATGGCTGTCGTAGCCCTCTAAAAGAGCCGCTCGCGGCCACTTCCCACTTCTACCATCTTTGAGCCCGTTCCCGGTCGAGTTTTTGATGTTGTAGGGTGGACTGGTAACAATCAGACCTATTGATTCAACGGGCAGTTTGCCCATTAATTCAATGCAATCTCCCGGGTGGACCTTCCCCAACCAATCCACCAAATTTTGACGGGGAATGTGATGCGAGCACTGCGTGAGAAACTGATCGAATGGAAGAGGAACATGAAGGGGTTGCTCGTTCATTCCGTCAACTCGCAATAGGTTAACCTGTGTCCCGAAGCCGCCGCCAATACGGAATTGACCCTTTCAGTGCCACTCATCCTGCCCATATTCCAGCGGGCCTCAAATTCCGATAGGTACCGATGCATGTGCTTCCACGTGAAGTGATGGAAAATGCCGTAGTATCCTCTTTTCAATAAAGCCCAAAAGGATTCTATCCCGTTCGTATGAACCTGGCCGCGGACATACTCCCCAACAGAATGTTTGATGATCTCATGTCTGTAGTATCTCCCCAATCCGGTATAGCCCTTATGGTCGTCTGTATAGAGCGTTGCCCCTGGTTGGACATTAGAAGAGACAAAGGTGTGCAAGTGTTCTTGATCGGCAGTTTTGATACGCTTGACTTTTACCTTGCCCGTACGAGACTTCAGGCCAGCCACAGCCGCTTTTCCTACAGGCCCCCTGCCCGCATTCAGTTTCTTAGAGTGATGTTTGTTCTTCTCTTTGCCGCCTAAGTATGATTCGTCCGCTTCGACCCCACCGTCCATAGGCCCACCAAAGCCGCTCAAGCTACTGGCAACTTCACGGATACGACCCAAAACGAACCATGCGGATTTCTGAGTAATGCCAATTTCCCTAGCTAGCTGGCAACTACTTATCCCCTTCCGGTTGGCAGTAACCAGCCAGATACAAGCAAACCACTTGCGAAGAGAGATAGGGGAATCCTCGAAGATGGTCCCCTTGCGGACAGAGAAATCATCCTTGCAGTCTGCACACCGAAAAACGTTCTTCCTGTTCATTCGGTAAGCCTTGCGAGCAGAACCGCATAGCGGACAAATGACCACCACAGGCCAGCGAAGTTTTGCTAAGTGGTCAACACAGGCCTTCTCGTTGGGAAAAGCTTCAAACAGGTCCACAAGGGAATTGAAACTTGTTGTTTCCATACCCCTAATATAGGCAATTTTTTAGGGGTGTCAAGTATATAGTTCCCAAATATTTCGCGTAACGTTATGCCGGTTTGCGAACCGCGAAGCAGGTTGCCGAAGGCCAAGGCGCGACAGCGCCCCAGCGGCAACCGCGCTGTTGGAGGACGTGGTTTCCAGACGGCAACTCTTCGGTGGCGACATTGTAGCCGTACGCAGCGGTCTTTTTTGCCGCGACGTTTTCGACGACAACGGCACCTTCTTTCCCGGCGTTTGCGGCGATCTGACGCAGTGGTTCCTCAAGCGCCCGGCGGACGATTTTGATCCGTGATCTCGTCATCCGGAGCTCTACGACCTGTCCGTCGATCGACTGGCGGCGAATGACCTCGCAGCAGATCATCAAGCGGAAATGGATGATCTGCACGCCCTATTCCTGCAGCATCTATCCAGACACCATGCCACCGAGGAGGTAATGGAGCTTTGGGCCAAATCGTCCGCGCATGAAACTGGCGGCGGTGTTTGGGCAATCGACTATCCAGAATAGCATTGACGCCACGACAGATCGCAGTATAGAGAGGTCGGCTAGGTGATTGGTCTGGTGTTCGGTGCGGATGCGATTCAGCGGATGACGGAGCATTAGGGCAACGCGCCTTCGGGCCAGTGCCGGCCGATGATATGGCGGGCCCCGTCGGCGGCGATACCGAGCGAAACCAGGTGCCGTAGACGCCGGAGGACACCGAGTTTTTCAGCGGCTGCGCGGCCGTACCGTTCCAGGCCAGCTGCGTAGGTCGCCTGAGCGTCATCGATCCCACCCTGCAGCAGGTAAGCAAGAGCCAGGTTGAAGTGTGCTTCCCCGTTGGGCTCACTTTCGAGAGCACGTTCGTACTCCGCAATCGCTTCAGTGAAGCGGTTGGTCATGAGGAGCACCGAAGCCAACCGCACGCGACACTCGATTCTTGCCGGATGGTAATTCAACGCTTGCCTGTAGGCTTGGATGGCTCCTTCCCAATCTTCGCGGTCGTAAAAACCGTCACCAAGATTCTTGTAGAACTGAGCGATCCAGTAAGGGTTGCCGGTACCCTGGCCTTCGAGTTCGTGCAGCCGGCGCTCCGCCTGCAGCCGGCGCCCAGCGATCGGGGACAGGGAGTCGCGCACCAGGCGGGCAATGACAAACTGCACATTGTCTGGAAACAGCGCCCGCGCTTGTTGCAAGGTGGGATCAATCGTGTCGGCATTGTGGATATCGGCCATGGCGAGCCGCACGTAGGCGTCTTCTAGGTCTATGATATCCGGTCCCCGTTCTATCGCACGCCGGAGCTGGGCGGTGCCAAGTGCACTGTCCCCCATTGCCAGATAGGACCGTCCGGAGGTGTAGAACGCAACAGCTTCGGCTTTCTTGAGATGGAAATAGCTGCCGAAAAGCAAGGTAAGCAGCAAAGTTACGTAGACGGGATCGCCCAATTTTCCGAGACGTCTGCGGAGCTGGCAGAGCGGCCAGGCCAGGAGCAACGCGGTCCCGGCGGTAGCCGGATAGAGGTACCGAGAAGGACCGACCGGCAGGTCGAAAATGGCACTTTCAGTGAGTAGTAGAAAAGGCAGCAGAGAGAGCAAGGTCCACATGGACCAGAGCGCGGGAAGGTCTCTTCTTTTGCAAAGGAGGAAAACCAACGCGGCCAGGACCAGCGCGCTGACGGCCAGTTCCCAGGATTGAAGTCTGTAGACAGGCAGAAAGATCCAGTGGGCGGTGGTCACAAGGCGACTGAGAAACCAGAGCATCACCCGCAGCATGCCGAACAGGACTTCGGCCATCTCGAGAGTGTGTATGTCCAGCAGTCGCCAGGTCGCGATCGTCCGGTGACTCATATTGAACACGAGCAACGCGGCCGCAACCAGTAACACGGCGAAGGGTAACAAGCGGCGTCCAATCGCCTTGGGACTCGAGCCCCGCCTCCACGACCAGTAAAGGCAGAAGAACCATGTCGAAGCTGCGGACGGGTGGGCGAGGACGCCGAGGAGGAGAAGAGCGTGGAATCCAAATAACAGGAGGGACATTCCGCGCTGATCGTAGCGGACATAGCAGAGAATGGCACCTAGACTGCAGATGAGTGCAGATGGGTAGTCGAGAGCGGAAATCCAGTAGACAGCCTGAAAGTGGGCAACGTTGACTAAAAAGAGCAGGCCGCTCGTCAGGCCGACTTCCACCGGCGCGCCGAGGCGATGCGCGGCCCAGGCCAAAAGCAGAGAGGCTAGGGTGTGAAAAAATACGACCACTAGGTGGAAGGCGGCCGCGTCGTTGCCCCAGACCAGAAAAGCGAGGAATTTGACCAGCTCGACCGTGGGGCGACCCGTGGCTTGCTCCTTCTCGGGCGAGAAAAAAACAGTATGTTCAGCTCGATGCGCTCGTGATCGCGGAATGTTTCCGTATCGTGAGTGTCAAGGAGGAGCTCAGTCGTGCCGGTAAAACAGAGCGCCGAGAGCAACACTACAAATGCGGTATAGGCAAGCCAGACGCGGCGGGTATTTTGAATGGATGGAATCCGCATGGGCATGGGACACGTCGACATCGTTGGTGTCAGCCACAGGGCGCATCTTCGATCGGATCATCGAGCGCGCTGAGTCCGCATACCCTGCCGTGCTCGGCATGGAACTCCTGCATGAGTTGTCAACTCGCTAGGTGAAAACTCCGCATCCTCGAAGCGCCGCTTTTCTTGCTGCCCCAACGACCGAAGGTACCAACCAGGCTGTCGGTGTCCAGTTGTCGGCGCGCTGGGAATTGGGCAACACGAGGGTTGATCCACGATGGCTTCTGGCGTGCGTGCTCTTTTTGCAATTCGTTTTATGTTAGGACTCGCGGAGAGATAGGAGGATTGCTATGAAAAGTGAAGATTCTTCTGGTGAGTCGGATGATCTGCAGTTCGACGAGGCTGAGTCTAGTGAGGCCGATGTCCGCCCCGGTGCCTGCGAATCATGGGAGAAACCGATCGTCGGCTCGTATTTCGAGGCGGGGGGGCAGGTAGTCTACACCTGAACCCGTAGCGCTTGCTCCTGGACTGACAATCGTGTCGGGCCTGAAGCGCCTACCATCCGGCAGCGTAGTTTCACCGCGAATTTCCTCCGCGGTCAGGCGGCGAATAGATCCGTCCCGTAACTCGATTGAGTTATATGTGCCACCTTCCGTGCGTTCCTTGCGACGCTGCCAGAGAGCCCGGTATTTGACCGTTTCGCGACGCTTTGCGTACCAGACAATGAAATCATGGGTGGAACTCAGCGTGTTCGTTGTGAACGCTGATGTCTTCGCGAATGCAATAAGGCAGAGGAAGTTCACCTCTCCAAAGACATCATCCATTACCGCACGAACGCGATGGACATTCTCATCGCCGATTTGCACGAAGATGGAACCGGAATCAGCGAGAAGATCACGGGCGATGGTGAGCCGGTCGCGAAAGTAGGTGAGGTAGCTGTGGATGCCGTCGCGCCAGGTGTCGCGGAAGGCTTTGACCTGCTCGGGCTCGCGGGTGATGTGGCCGGCGTTGCCGTCCTTCACGTCGCGGCTGGTTGTTGACCACTGGAAGTTGCTGTTGAATTTGATGCCGTAGGGCGGGTCGAGATAGATGCACTGCACCTTACCGCGAAGACCCTCGCGCTCGGCCAGGCTGGCCATGACCTGCAGAGAGTCCCCGAGGATCATCCGATTTGACCAGTTCTGATCGTGTTGGTAGAACTCAGTCTTATCTACCCCCTCTGCGATTCCGTTGAAGTCTCCGAAGAGGTCGGGCTGTGCTTCAGGCGCCTGGGCTCTCCCCTCCTTGGTCTGCCGAAGGAGATCGTCGATGAGCACCTTCGGCTGAACCTTCTCCTGGATGTAGAGCGGGGGGGCGTGAACGACGAGATCGTTCCAGTCCTGCTCATCCTTCCCTCGCCAAACGAGCTGCGGATCGAGGTCTGTGTTGCGCGGGTAGCGCAGTGGAACCGGCTCTTGCTGGTCAGGCTTCAGTACGGACTGGTATTCCGCTGTCGGAATGTTCCTCCGCTTATCCTCGTCGTGCTTGAGGGTCTCGACGGTCTTGCTAGTTCTCTTGGCCATGACTATGTGACTCAGGCCGCGCTAGACTTGATCATATTGTCGAACTCGCTTTCGACTTTCGCCTCGAAATCTGTCTGGATCTCGCAGACCTCTGTTAACTCGGCGAACGCCCACCGACCGCACGTGCCGAGGTGATTCACGCCGGGCACCCAATAGGTGTCCATGGTGGACTTCTTCTCCTTCGCGTCTTCCCCACGGTAACCCTTGATTTCCACTATGAGGTGTAGCGGATCATCGGGGCCGTGGCCATCGTCCACATGCACGATGAAGTCGGGTAGGTATCTCCGCACCTCTGAGCCGTATCGGTAGGGCACTTCCAAGCCCAGATTGTGATTCTTCGTGTAAGCGATCACCTTTGGATGTGATTCTGCTACCCGGCAGAATTCACCTTCCCAGTGGCTGTCCAGCACCACCCAGTTGACGTGATTCCTGATCGGCGGTCCACCGGTGTCCCATTGAAACTCACGTGAGGTATTGAACCGGACGTTGCGGGTGGAGCCGCTGGGGTTGTAGGGATCGAGCATGACCTTTATGGGACGCTCCCCAAGGAATTCCCGCGTGATCGCCGCCGTGATCCGGTTCCAGGCCATTTCGGCCAGCTCCTCATACATCAAGAGGGCCGGGTAGGTTTCGCCGGTGCATTCCAGGCAGTTGTCCAACCACTGCTTCGTGATCCGCTTCAACGGGCCGAACAGGTGTAGCTTGGGCTCCTCTCCCGCATCTCGCCATTCTCTATACAGCAGGTGGTGAGTCAGATGGTACACGAGGCGGGAGGGTCTCCTGTCGTCGAGGTGCTTCAAGCTCATGTCCTCGCTCTGCCCGATAATCCCGGCACTCTGGGTGATCGAGGGGCCGACCAGCTGGGGGCTCAAGTGCATGACAGAGTCCTCGTTGAATTCCGCCCGCAACCGTTCCTCCGGCAGTTCCACACGGTAGCCCTGCACTCGTGGGAACTGGATTTCCAAGTGATCCCGCTCAGGGCTGACCGCTTTGACTTGGACCGTTTTCCTTGGTGGCTGTGGTGGGGCAACGACCGGCTTGGCGGTGAAATCGAACGGGATCCCCAAGACATCGGCGTATTCGACATTGAAGAGCCCCTTGTCTTCGCCATCTTCGTTGACCTCGTAGGATTGCCGCCGCAGTGCGCGTCCGATGACCTGCTCGCAGAGCAACTGGGTACCGAAGGCGCGGATGCCCAGTACATGAGTGACGGTGTTGGCGTCCCACCCTTCAGTGAGCATCGACACTGAGACCACGCACCTGATGCCACCGCCGAGTTGCCCGGGTTTGCCCACCGTGTTCATGACCTCCCGCAGCAGCTCCTGGTCGGAGATGCTCTCACCAGCGCGGACATCCCCTGCGCGTTCCACTTTGTCGCGGCGGAACCGCTCAATCTCGTCAGCCGCCATCTTGCGGAAACCTTTGTCGAGCGCGTCTCCTGCCTCCAGCTGCTCGCTGTCGATGAGGAGGGTATTGGGGCGCGGGAGTGGATTGCCATGCGCGTCGAAGTTGCGGAACAAGGGCAAGGCGCCGTTGACCGGAGCGATCCCACCGTCCTCATCCTCTTGGTAGAACCCGGAGACGAAGTCGTAAACGAGCTTCGAAATGGACGTGTTCTAGCAGACGATGATGAAGCAAGGGGGAACTCCAACCCTTCCTTCCTCCCACAGCTTGAATGTCTTTTCGTAGTGCCCGTACAACGCCTGCAGTGCCGTCTGCAGACGAGTCGGGAGCTTCAGCGGGTCCAGTGCACCACTCTTACCGCGACCCTTTCTGGGCATATCCTTGCGGATGTTTTCCCAGAGGTTCCGGAACATCGGCAGTTCGTCACCGGGGATATTCTCAGCCACGGGGACACGAGGCAGTTTCACAATACCGCACTCAATGGCATCCATGAGTGAGAAGTCGCTGATCGTCCAGGGGAACAGCGTACCCTCGGCATAACCCGAGCCCTGGAGAAAGAAGGGTGT
Organism: Candidatus Latescibacterota bacterium; assembly: GCA_965217095.1. GTDB lineage: Bacteria > Latescibacterota > UBA2968 > UBA8231 > UBA8231 > CAYNZV01. Next base: position 481,438 of record OZ244235.1, on the reverse strand, counting down.
GGCGGACAGGTCGATCACTCGGCTCACGCCCAGTTTGCGTTTCACCGCTTCCAGTCCGGAGATCCACAGCCGGGCGGCTTCATTGTTCTTCTCTGCCTCTATCCTGTCCTCTCCCTTAAGGTCTGCGTCGTCAGGCTCTTTGGGTTTCTCTCGGTAGCAATGATGCGCCTCGTCGTTTAGGACGAGGATGTTCTTCATCCAAATCAGATCCGGCATTACGCGCTGGATCATCTGCCCGACCGTCTCGGTTGTCTTGGGCTCGCTTCCGGTCCGTCCCTGCACCAGCCGCCTGGTCCCCTTGGCGAGATCCAACCTCTCGCGCCGCTTGAAAGCGTGGTAGTTGGTGATGACGATTTTCGCCCGTTGCAGGTCGGAGAGCATGTCCTTCGGCACCAGCTCTCGGTCACCGTAATAGCTGTCCGGATCGTTGGGGTGGAGGACGCGGAGCCGATCCTTGATCATCAACCCGGGGGTGACCACCAGGAAGCCCCGGGTGAAGGTCTTGCTACCGGGACGTCGAGTCGCGTTGATCGTCTGCCAGGCGATGAGCATCGCCATGATCGTTGTCTTGCCTGTCCCGGTTGCCAGTTTCAGGGACATCCGCATCAGCGCGGGGTTCGCATCCTTGTTTGCAGCCGCAAGGTGGTCAAGGAGGCGCCGCCCGCTGGCGTTGTGGGGTGCGACCTCGGTCAACCAGATGGCCGTCTCGACGGCTTCGACCTGGCAGAAGAAAGGTCGGATGTCACCGAACGGGTGGTGGCGCCAGTGTTGGAGAAGCTTCGTGGTCTCCGGGGTTACCTGCCAGAGATTGGGCGGCAGGGAGCGCCACCGCTCCACATGCCCTCTGACTTCGTTGATGATGGAGGTGGGGTCGTACTGCTGCTGCTCTGTCGAGAGCCCCTTGCCCTCATCGAAGATCAGCTGCTTCTGCTGAGCGTTCTTCCTTTGCGCTTTTTCGGCTTCGGAATCGGTGTGATGAACTCGGCTCGGCGGCGCCTCTCGATGATCTTCTGAGTGGGCTGCCTGTCCTCATCCAGCTCCCAGTGCTCAGTCGGTTCCTCGTAAGGGGGTTCAGGATGGGGTGGTCGAAAAAGGGGTTCGACATGCTTGAGCATTACCTCCGCTTACCGAGGCTGGGCAACCCTGCCCGCGAGGCCCGTACGCTCGTGAACTTGGTAGTCTCGTTAAGAATGATTTCTGCACCATGCTCCGAGTGCTTCTCTTGAAGCTTCTGGGTGACGGCGGTTGGCGGAATCTGCCTCGTCTTTTCTTCATACCAGGTCTCTCCATTCCAGCAGTATCCCACCCCGTCCAATTCGACCTGCCATGTAGGTTTTTCTGGCTTCGTCATATCATTCTCCGTGTGGACGGACGCCGAAGCATCGACTGGTTGTGATAAAGAAGCTCTGAAAATTTGCGGCACCACAACAGTCTGTTTACCGGGGCATCCACGCCTATACTGCTGCCAGCCCCCTAAGCCGCTCCAGCAGTTTCACCGTGGCCCATGTGTCCCGTTCGCAATACTCCAATAAATCCTGGCGAATCCGATCCCGCTCTTCTTCAGGGATTTTGTGGGCAACGAACAGCAGCCGGGCAATCTCGACGCTAGCCACCCGCCCATCCACGATCACGAGATCCTCGTAGGTTAGCTCCGGGACGAGCGGGTGCAAAATTGCCTTAAGGCTGTAGCTGCCCTTGAAATCGGGGTGGTACACGTTGTTCCGGACGACCGGCAACAGATCGACCAGTTTCGACTCCAAAACTGTCAGTTCCTCGGCCAGGTCCGGAACCGCCGCCTGGAGTTCCCGGATCATCCGCTTCTCATAGGCTGAGTAGGTCACGATCTTGTCGGCCCCCGCCGTTGCCTCGACCATCGCCTGGGCCAATTCAGGCCGTGGATCATGCGGCCCCTCGGCCAGGTATTCCTCGTGTCTGAAGTCACCGTCGGTTTCTTCGTGGTAACTGTACTGAGCAGTCGCTGGACCCCACGGACCGATGCCAGACCAGACCGGTATGGCCCGCGCCACCGTCTCGAAGTCCAGATGACCCACCGCGCCAGAGAAGCCCTCCAGAGCCTCCAGGAGCGTTTCTTCAACGATTAGGCGGTCCTCCGCGAGAGATCGAAGCTGCCGCTGTGCCGCAGGCGGCAGCTTGGCATTCGGCGGGAGGTCCGCAATCGTGTTGACCCCCTTCTGCAAATAGCTGCAGGTCCGCTTCGGGCCGACGTTATATAGAGTATTAATGTGGTTGGGCACGTCCGGCCAGCAGCGCCCCGTAAAGGGACATTCCCGAGGCTCGAAGCAGTGCAGACCCACTGGCCTATCAGGCAGGGGGTTCGACAGCATCTCCAACTGACGGTCGATCTCCGGCGATACCATCGGCATGAACAACCCGACCTCGGCGGTCACATCTGTCCGCTCGAACAGCTCGCCGACATCCGGGTTGCGGTGGTCTTTGTTGAGGTGCATGACCGCCATCTGGCACACCTTGATCCCGTTTTGACGGAGGACATAGGTCTGGATGGCCACATCCCCGATATGCTCGGGTTTCATCGACGTCGAAGACTTCACCTCGATGAGGTTGAACCCGTCTCCGTTCCTTTCCAGGACATCCACGGCGACGAATACCGTGTCTGTTTTGAACGAAGCCTCGAATATGGCCGGCACACCTTCCGCCAGCGCCTCCTGCGTGGCGGCGATCTTGGCGTCGTACTCATTGTACGGGAGGTCGATGTGACGTCCGTCGGGGAAGGATTCGGTAGCGACGTGCCCAACGTGGCGGCCCTGGCTGAACAAGTCCTCAAGGACCTTGTCGGGCTGGAGTTCGGGGGCTTCCGGTTCGTGCACACGCCACCAAAGGAGCTTATGGCACTGGAGCCCGGCCGCGAAGCGGGACTTGGAAAGGTTACGCTTGCTCATGTCCGTCCTGAGATGACAACAAGGCAGGTCGACCGTAAGAGTTGAAGGCGCCCCTACCTTATATAGCGTCCCCGCTACTATTCGAGAGTGCGGGTAGCCAGATCGATCCAGTCGCCCAGCCGATGACGACGCAGCCGCTCGATCTACCACACAGGTCACCGAATGCGGATGAAATCCCGATGCGCATAGTCTACTTCAAAAGGGCGACTTTGACTACAAAATCGGATACTCGATCTGGAAGAACGGATCCAGCACGAGCCTGGCGGGGGTAGGATGTTGGTGGTGGCGGTTACCGGGTGGGGTTAGGGATGGGGTGTTGGGTAACCAGAATGGGATGATTTCGTGAAGCGGATCTCTCGTTGGCGAACGTAATCACCGGATTCACGCCACCAATATGCCACCAACGACAAAAGGCTACGAGCGTATTACTCGTAACCCTTTGTTTTTTATGGTGCACCCAGCAGGAGTCGAACCCGCAACCTCCTGATCCGTAGTCAGGTGCTCTATCCAATTGAGCTATAGGTGCTTAGTCCATTTTTTCGATTCAAAATAATAGCGGTCACCCGGTAATCAGTCAAGCAAGGCCGGCCTCCAGCGCCTCGAGGTATTTGTATCCAGATCCGGTGTTGAAGAGCACGACTCTCTCACTCCGGTTCACCCATCCACTATCCCTTAATTTTAGCAGTGCCGCGAGGGTCGCCCCCCCTTCCGGGGCCGGGAATACTCCCGTCAATTTCGCGATTCGGTGTGATTCACGAATCAGTTCTTCATCGCTTACGGCAATCGCGCAACCGCCGGTTTCGCGTAGTGCTCGGAGCATCAGAAAATCACCGACAGCTCCGGGGACCCGTAGACCAGAAGCGACGGTGTGGGCGTTTTCCCACATTGCGGCGCTGTCCTCACCCTGTTCAAAGGCGCGAACGATCGGTGCGCACCCATCCGCCTGCACCGACACGAACCGCGGACGCTCGCTGCCGATCCAACCCATAAGTTCCATTTCGTCAAAGGCCTTCCACATGCCTACCAAACCCGTGCCCCCTCCGGTAGGGTAAAAAATCACATCGGGGAGCTTCCAGTCGAACTGTTCGGCCAGCTCGTAACCCATGGTCTTCTTGCCTTCGATCCGGTATGGCTCCTTGAGCGTGGATACGTCGAACCAGCCCTGTTGCTCTTTGCGCTCGGCCACGACTTTGCCGCAGTCGCTGATCAAGCCGTCGACTAATTCCACGTGTGCGCCGCAGGATCTGCATTCGATGACAAACGCCTGGGGCGTGTCTCTGGGCATGAAGACGTGAGCCTCCAACCCTGCCGCGGCGGCATATGCTGCCATGGCGCCGCCGGCATTTCCGGCCGACGGCACAGCAAGCTTTGTCGCGCCCCGAGCCCGGGCGGCGGACACGGCAGCGGATTGCCCCCTCGCCTTGAACGAACCGGTGGGATTGCTCCCTTCATCCTTGATATACAGGCTTTCGAAACCGGCCCACTCACCCAGCCGATCGACCGATAGCAGGGGGGTGAAACCCTCGCCCAGAGAAACGATTTCGGATTCATCGGCTACCGGCAAAACCTCACGGTAACGCCACATGTCGGGTCGACGCCCCTTCAATGACTCCTTTGTCAACACCCTGGCAGCCGCTGGCAGATCGTAGCGTGCCAGCAAAGGCGCGCCCACCTTCGAGAGATTGTGGAGACCCATTGCGTCGTACTCTTCTCCCGTTCGGCTGCACTCGAGGTGACTCAGGTACTCCTGCATTACACGTACAATCCTTCCTGAAAGATGTACTCTTCTACCCGTTCGGGAACCAGATATTTTATCGGCTTGCCCTCTGTAACGCGCCGGCGAATCTCCGTCGAAGAAATCTCGAATAGGGGGGTACGCACGCACTGTATTCGAGCAAATTCCGGCAGGTTGTCCGCCAGACTGTCGCCGTTACGAGATCCCGCTACGACCGTGCACAACTTCATGATCTCTTGGGGAGCATGCCAGGTGGGGAACTGATCGACGTTGTCCGCGCCGATCAATAGATACAGTTCGTCGTCGGGTCGCGAGCGGCTCAGTTCTCGTAGGGTATCAACGGTGAAGGATTTGCCCGGACGATCGAGCTCGATTCGGCTGGAGGACAATCCACGACAATCCTGGAGCGCGAGGTTCACCATACACCAGCGTTGCGCCGCCGAAGCCCGCTTGGGATGCTCCAACTTGTGGGGAGGGTCAGCTGCTGGGATGAATAAGACTTCGTCGAATTGGAGGCTTTCGCGCACGAACTGCGCCAGCAACACGTGGCCGCTGTGCACTGGATCGAATGTGCCGCCCAATATACCCAGGCGCGGCACCGCTCAACTTCCCTGTGAGGTTTTCGGAACTGCCAGTTGGTCGATCTTCTTCCGAATGTGGTCCTCGAGTTTTTCATCGACGGCTCCCGAGGAAAGTGCCTCATCCCAATAGGATCGTGCCAACTTATAATCGTCCCTTTCAAACGCGATGTCGCCAAGCCGTGCTATAGCACTATAATACCAGATCGGGGTGTCGGAATAATTTCGCAGCACCTGTTTGAAAGTAAGTTCCGCGGATTCGACAAAACCCTGTTTGAAATATAGATCGGCGTTGAGGAACTCCTTCTTGGCAAGCCGGCCACGGCAATCGCGAACTCTCTGCCTCGCTTCTTCGACGAACGGGCTGGAGGGGTTGTCCTCTATGAATTGTCGAAAGTAAGTAAGAGCTTCGAAGGTCTCTTTTTGGTCAAGCTCAGGACGGCGAAGTTGGTTGAAGTAACACTCGCCCAAATTGAACTGGGCACGTTCGACCCAAGTGCTGGAGGGATAGACGTCGAGAACCCGCTGGTACTCGAACGCAGCAGTTACGTAGTCCTTCACACAGAAGTGCGCCTCAGCCAGGTGAAATTGAGCTTCCGCCACGATGGGAGCGCCGGGGAAATTGCTGACGACTCGCTGGAGGTGTTCTATCGCCTCGGTGCAACGTCCTCGTTCCAGGTCTTTCATACCCTGGCCGAAATAGAAGTCGGCTTTCTTTAACTCGGTGACTCCGGAACCACCACAGCTATTTAGAGTGGCAGCTGTAAGGATCGCAGCGACGAATATGAATGGGGACATCATCGGATCAGCGGTTTGAAAAGAACAGATACACGAGAACACCGAGAACGGAGGAAACGATTACCGGTTGGACAAACCTGTTCCAACTTTGTTCCGCAACGTCGAATTTGGCAAAACTGTATTCGTCGTTTTGGACGACCTGGACGGCGTTTGGCGGCAAATCGTCCCTCAGGGTTACCGACGTCTCGTCCCGCCACAGCAGGGAATCGGCAGAGCCAGTGGTCAAACGCATAACCACCTCAACGCGGGCGGTGCGAGATACCCTACCCCCACGCAAGTTGCCCTTGGCATCGAGAACGAGCTCTGCGACTCGATACGATAGTTTTTCGTAACATCCTTCTGGATTGACATTGCGGTACACATCGTAACCCTTGCCGATCAACCGGTCAGCGAGAATATGGCTCACCAGCCAGTTGGCCTCGTGTTGCTCAAGTTCGTCGATAAGAATCTTGCGGTTCGCCGAACAGGTACTGGCTGGATGGCGATCGAGTTCGACGACCGATTCGGTGATGGCCTTGCCCAGGGCTTCGGCAATCACAGTCATGTTGGTTGGGATGTCGGAGGCATCCGCCCGAAAACCGGTGCACAGCAGCGCAAAACAGGCGACGGTTACCGAGGCACCGCAGCTGCGGATGCTCGTATCAGAGTCCTCGAAGATAGCTGATTTCCTTCTTTGCCGTGCCGACGTATTCGCTTTTGGGGTATTCGTCGACCAGCTGCTGAAAGGCTCTGAGTGCACTGGTCTTGTCGCCGAGTGCAAGGTGACAGCGAGCGATCTTGAGCTGGGCATCGTCGGCTTTTTCGGTCTTCCTGTATGCGAATACCTTGGTGAATTCGGTGAGCCCCTGGCCGAATTTTCCCATTCCGTAATAACATTCACCTTTCCAATACTGGGCGTTGTCGGCCCATGACCCGTATGGCGCCATGGATAGGACCCGGTCGAAGTGGGTGAGCGCTTTGGAATAGTGGCGGTTTCGATAGGTGTCCAGGCCCATCCGATACTTGGCAAGAACGTCGTTGCGAACCGTGCGTTTCCTCCGCGGTTCCGGATCGGGACCGGGCTGCTGCAAGGTGTCCGGATCGGTGCGGAGAGCACTGATTTCTGCCTTCATCGTCGTAAGGTCGGCGCGCAATTGATCGCGATCCTGCTCCACCTGGCGCAGTCGTTCCGAAAGAGCGCTTTCGCGATCGAACGAAGCGTCTATGGCACGACGAACCGCCTCACGATCGTTCTGTGCTTCCTCCTCCCATCGGCCCATGCGCTCATTCAGATCCCTTCCGGCGCAGGCCGTAAACGTTGCTGCGAGCAGCAGACAAGGCCATACCATGATCTGACTCAGGCTGGACATTGAACTTCCTGGTTGCTGGGGGAATTGGATAATATAAGGACTAGCTTTGGCCGTTGCTACTTGGTCTGCGCTCGGAAAACCAGATCCTCCGGCGGTGTGAGGGCGTACTCTTCGCAGCGGTCGGCGTAGAGTGCCGACGGACCGTCTGTTGGATCGACCTTGAGAGCCTCCTTGAATCGAGTGCTGGCCAACGCAAAATCGAAGTCCTCGTACGCCTTCATTGCACCGCTGTAGATCTCCAAGACTTCCAGCTTTTGCGGGCTCAGCTCACCTTTTCGATCGAGGATCTCGTACGCCACAACGGGTTCTTCTTTTCCCATTACCTGTATCAAGTCGAGTTTGCGCGCCTCGACCAAATCGCTGACCTGCTCGTAGATCACATCGTTCACCATGATCGCGGTCCCGTACATCTTCTGTCCACTTTCGAAGCGAGCTGCCAGATTCACCGTATCACCCATCATCGTGTAGTCAACGCGCCCCCTGGAGCCCATGTTACCGACGATCATCGGTCCCGAGGTGAGCCCCATACGGACGTGGGCGAAAAGGCGTCCCTGTTTCTCCCATCGCTCGCGTAGTTGGTGTAGTGCGACCGGGAGTGTCTCGCTCTCTTCCCAACGCTGCCTGAGCTCGACGAGCTTGCGCTGTTGGTCTATACACGATAGACAAGCGCGCACAGCGTGGTCCTCATAGACGACCGGGGCTCCGAAGAAAGCCACGATGGCATCCCCCTCGAACTTATCTATCGTGCCGCCGTAGTACTCGACGATGTCGCACATCTCGCTGAGGTACTCGTTGATGAAGGCCACGAGTTCCCCGGGAGTGAGACATTCTGAGATGGTGGAGAAACTGGCAATATCGGAGAAGAATGCCGTCATCACTCTTTCCTCTCCTCCAAGCTGACCAACCATACCAGGGTTGTTCATGATCTGATCGACCACCGCCGGCGACAGATAGTGTCCGAAAGCTCCTTGCACGAACTCCTTTTCTTGTTCCTTGATGACATACCCATAGATCGTTAGGGCAAGGTATCCGACCACGAGAATCATCATGGGACCGATCATTTCGAGCCATAGGCCTCCATGGGTGAACGCGGCAAAAGTCACGATGGCGTAAATGAGGACGACGCTGAGAATCAAGAAGGCGCCATTCAGTACCTTGAGGCGAGGCACGATGACAGACAGCAGGATACCCAGGCTAACGATCAACACGGCATTGACCAACGGCGAGACGCGGCGGATGAACTTCCCCTGCAGAATCGTGTTGAACACGTTGGGGTAGATCCCTACCATCGGATAGGAACCTTCAAATGGAGTTACACTCAAATCGGTCGTACCCGGCGCCGTCAAACCATAAAACAGAATCTTCTGATCGACTTCCGACGGCGTGATCATCCTATCCTGGAAGACTTTATACGGGTAGAAGTACAGCGGGCGTTCATCGGAAGAAATGAGGCCGTCGGACAACATTGATCGAACGAAATACTCGCTCTGGCGCAGGTCGTTGCGCTCCTGGCCGGGCATCAGTGTCTCAAGTCGTTCCGGATCCAAGCTCGGATCCTTGCGGAGAAGATCAACCATCGAATTGTTTCGCTGTATCTGCTGAAACAATCGCAACTGCTCGGCGACGCCCTTTGAGCGCCAGAAGGCCACGGCGGTGAGCGCATTGTCCCGCGTGACGGCACGTTCTATGCCAGATGCCTGAAACCATGTGACCAGGGCCGTCCGGTTGGCCGCGCGATCGCCGAAACCTTCCTTCGCCAACTCCCCAGGGATGGAGCGGGGATTCCGCGCCTTGCCGGGATCTGACGCCACGATTCCTTTTATGCGGTCCAGGAGCTGTTGCTGTTGATCCCGCTGAGCTGCCCGCCTCAGCGCAATATGCGGATAGTGCACAAAACAGTCCGCCCAACCTCCGGCCCAGTTGACGTTCATATTGCCGAATTCGTCGATGGGAATCTCGATGTCCTGAACGACGTCTGGGCTGACGTGTGCAGCCGGCAGCAGGATATGGCTTCCGGGCCATACTTCCGCCGTTTCTATTGGGACCCGCATGAAATCGCATGCCATCAACAACGCGATAGATGGGAAAACGATATCCTGATACTGGTATACGAGCGGGTACCTGCGACGGGCACCGTCAACATCGTGAACCGTTTGGGCGTAGGCGAAACCGCGTGTCACATCACGCAGTAGCTTCAGCGGTGGCTCGAAGTCGAATCCGCGCCAAATGGTACTTTCCTGGTGATTCACCATTAGTTTCGGCGACCGCCTGCGGATGATCTCCAGCGCCTCTTCCTGGTCTGGGGTCAAGGTCTCCATCTTCGCAAGCACGGCATCCTTGTGCAGATTGTCGTGGGGCACGACAACAGTTTGAGCCAGGTACACGTTGTCCGCCTTTTCTATTGTGCGCTTGAACAGGGCATCGTAGTCGGCGCGATCCAACAGGCTGCCCACCGACGCGCTGTCGATCCGAGATAGCTTGGAAATCTGGCCCGAAGAGATCAGCTTTGTGCTCGGCTCGATGAAATAAACATCGAACCCCACCAGCTTCGCTCCGTAGTCGCTGAGAATGCGCACGACTTCCGTGTACTTGTCGCGCGTCCAGTCCTGATACCTACCTTCCTCCTCGACGCTTTTGAGGTCGATGTCGATGGTACCCAGCCGGGGATCCATGGGCAAGAGGCCGAAGACGTTGTTGCGGATATTGAAGCGCCAGTCGTAGGTGACTAGCTCGGCCCGTTCGTACACCTTGCTCTGTGAAAAAAGCAGAACCAGCAGCGCCATGATCGGGCCCAGAAGAAGCTGCAACTTACTCTGGTCGCTGCCCTTTTTTTCTTCTTCCGCCATCGTCCCTGGAATCTCCTAGGTGGTTGCCTGCGAATCGAACCAAATCAAATATAAAAAAACCGGAAGGCAGGGAAATGCGATCCCACCCTCCGGCTTTATTCGACGTTAAACCCCGAGATCGCTCAGCGACCCAGTTGGCTCAATTTCTCCTGGGCTTTCGTTCCCCACGATGTCGCCGCATGCTCGGTTGCCAGTTGGCTGTAGTACCCCCGAGCTTCTCCGAGTTGGCCCAGTTTTTCGTAACACTGCCCGACGAAGTAAGTCTGTTTCGGAACGGTGTCAGCCTTCGGATTGCGCGCGATGCTCTCTTTCAAGGTGTCGATCGCCTTTTTCAGCTTGTCCTGGCTCGGATAGCGTTTGCCACCTTTGTAGTAAAGCTTGTCGAGGATGTTGTCCGTTGCCTCAGCACCGCGCACACCTGCCACGGTGACCGTCTCTTGCAGCTTGAACTCCTCCTCCTTGACCATGTCATCGACTTGAGTCCAAACCGTGTTGAGCCATTCGTCATCGACATCCTCGCCGCCCGCAGGCGGTGCCGTCTCGGAAGACGAAGTAGCTTCGTCGGTTTCAGCTGCCCATGCCGATTGGAAACCACCGGCAATCAACGCCAGAAGCGCCAATAAGAGAAACCAGTTGAGCCGTTTCATTTTTATTTCCTCCTGCTTGGAAAGTTCAAGTCCAAAGTCAGCCTTTACCATCAATATCGCACTTTTTGGCTTGAGAAAACATGATCTGGATCACGAAGGTTGAACTTAATTTTTAGCCTTGGCGCATCCGCGTGAAACAGGTGCCGGAGAGAAGCAGAAAAACAACTCCTAAATAGCTGTTATTCAATAAATTGCAGGTATCCTTCGTAGCGGTCATCCATCTCTACCGCCTGTTGGTATATCACGGCTGCCTCGTGGCGCCGGCCCTGCAGAAAACGCACGATAGCCATATTCAGACGCACTCCGGCATTCTCCGGCATCAGCTCTTCGGCTTTCGCCAACAGCTCGTACGCCGCCTCGAAGTCGCCGCGCTTGGCCAGGGCCACTCCCTTGGAGTTGTAGGCGTGCCCCATGTCGGGTGCGCTGCGGATAATGCTATCGAACCGTTCGATGGCACGATCGATCTCACCCTGGTTCAAGTAGGAGGTGGCGACGCGGAAATTCTCCTCAACCGTTTCTACACTAGCCAGGAAATCGAGTAGTCCTTCGTAGGAATCGTCTTGTTCGATCACCTGTTGGTACAACACATCCGCCTTTTGGTGCTCGCCCTTGAGATAATGGACGAGAGCGACGTTCAAACGATAACCCAACTGCTCCGGCACCAGGGCAGCAGCCGCTTCGAACACCGACAGGGCTTCGTTGAACTGACCTTTCCGCGTAAGCACCACTCCCTTGGCGTTGATCGCGTCGGCGTACTTGGGATCGGCCTTCAGCGCCTCGTCGAATTGCTGGAGCGCCTGATCCAACCGCAGCTGTCGAAGGTAACTGGCCCCGATCTCGTAGGACTCCTGGGCTTCGCCCACTGAAGCCAGGAAATCGAACAGCTCCATGTAGGAATCGTCCGTCGCAACCACCTCTTCGAACAGCCGGTCCGCCTTTTCCCGCTCGCCTTTCAGGTAGTAGGTCAATGCGATGTTCATGCGGACCCCGTTGTTTTCCGCGATCTGCAACGATTCGCGATAGAAGGTCAACGCGCCGTCGAAATCTCCCTGTCGCGTCAGGACTACGCCTGTGGCGTTGAGAGCGTCGGCGTGGTCGGGATCCATGCTGAGTACCCGCTCGAACATGGCGGACGCCTTCTCCAAGTGGTCGACCCTCATGTAGGCTGCACCGGCATCGTAAGCTCCCTCCGGTGTTTCGAGCGAAACGGCGCTGGAGAGCGCGATCTGATCCACCCGGTCGTCGAAGAACTGCAGATCCTTTTCCAAAAGGCTGTCCAATGCGGCGACCTCCGGAAGGCTGATCTGCGCCGGAGACAGGGCGGCGGGTTTGTAAACTTGCAGCCACTTCTGCACGTAGACTTCGTCGACCAATTGCCGGGGTTTGAGACGTTTGTATTCCGCAACGCCGTTGCGCCATGCATCGGCGAAGGTGAAGCCGAACATGGTCGTCTCCACCGGGATCCAGACCCGGCCCTCCCACACCACGTATTCGGATGAGCTCACAAAGTGGTCCGGTGCCCGATCCGGCTGTATGCCGGTATCGAACATCAAATAGATATGCCCCTTCCCGGGGTCGTTTGCTTCCAGGAATGCCGTGTCGATGCTGAGATTCTCCAGCATGGAGGCGTACAGAACGGTCAGGTCGTCGCAGTCGCCGATCTTGGTTTCGACCCCTTCTGGCATCGCCAGCAGCTCGCTGGGATACTGCACCGTGTCGAAGATGGTCTTGTCGTCCGAAATGCTGGTGAATGGGGTTTTCTGATCGGCTTGGTAGCGGATCTTGTAGACCCCCATCGCATCAAACAGGACAGCCGCTTTGCCCATGTTGGAACGATTGAACTTGGTTGTGAGCACATCGTTGTAACGCTGCACCAATCCACGCGCCATCCCGGCCACCGCAAGGTCAGCAGGGGTCACGAACGCAGCCGCCATGCCGGGTATGTTCCAGCTCAGCTTGCCGCGTCCGGCCACATAAACCCGCTCCAGCTGTTTCTCCACAACCTGTTCGCGCCGGTTTCGAGAGTAAGTCACGCGGACAATGGGGGTCACGAAGTTGTCGAAGTAGGCTTCCGGTCGATTGAACAGATCGGGATCGAAAGTCACGTTGAGGGTGTATTTTTCGGTGCTCTGGGGAGGTAGCAGCACCTCCTCCTGATGTGGTACGCTCATGACCTTCGGCAGCATCAAACTTACAGTGACCGCGATCGGTTCCGCAGCCGAGTTGCCCAACACCACGTCGGCGAACTCCGTCTCCTCGTAGTGCGGGTACAAGGATCGAAAGATCGGCGCCGGTCTGATGGTCGCATCCTTGATAGTCACAACCTTGGGGTTGTAGGAAAGGATCAGTGAGCTGTAATGAGTAGCACCCAACTCCGGATGCATCTCGTAGGCGTACTCCACCTGGGCGAAACGGTGTTTCACACCAATCCCGAATGCAGCGGTTGTAGCGTCGGCGAAACTCTCCGGTGTGTCGCGCTCGCTTTTCAGCCCCGCGCGTAAGGCCAGAAGGCCGCGGAACCAGTACTCGGCACCGACCCGATAGTGATCGTCGATCTCCGCCGCCAGGGTCATTCCTTCCATCGGTTTGTAAGACGCGCCAAGCCGGTAGTGCGCAGGAAAGATCTCTTCACTGGTGCCGCCGTTGTGTTCGAGGGAAGTGCCACTGAGGTCCTGGGCTGCGAATCCCAGGCGCACTCCGTAGGGAAGCGGAGCGAGAAGACTCAGATCCCAACCCCAACCGGACGCATTCAGGACCTCCTGCTCGTCCAGATCGATCCCTTGCGAGATGTATTTCCCCCGGACGCCGACAGCCAGATTGCCGATGTACGGTTTCAACCGCTCGATCCCGTTCCGATAGCCGTAGGCGAAGCCAATCCTGTTCTGGCTCGACTTGAGACCCAGGCCGGAGTCCACGTCATCGAAGCCTTCCCGAAACCAATCGATCCCCAGGGCGTGGTTGTCCTTGACCGGCAACAGATATCCCAGGTAGGAGTCGGACAGGAGGCTGAAGCGATCCGCGTAGCCGAAAGCGACCTCCTGACGTTGTAGCGAGGCCAGTCCCGCAGGATTCCAGGTGATGGCGGTCGCATCGTTGGCGACGGCGACGAAGGCGCCTCCCATGGAGATCGCCCGCACCCCAACGTCCACCTTTTTCGCCGTTTCGGCATGGGCAACAGCACCCATGACCGCCAGCAGTCCCAGAGTCAGCAATCTCGGAGGAACCCGCATCATCTCTATTGTTCCACCACGGTTAGGGAATCGCCGGCGCTCAGATTCGTCTGTGTCACCGGAAGCTGGCTTCCGGGGAATAATACTTCAATCGTGTACGGTCCCGCCGGCGCCCCGAAGATGAGCTCAGTGCTGTTTTGACCGGCGCTGACCTGACGGTAGGCTCGCAGCTCGCCCGTTGCGGAATCCAACAGGCGAACCCGGGCGCCGATCCCATCCACATTACTGCCCCCTGCTGCGGGCCCCAGCCCGGCCACGCGGACACGGAGAAACTGATCCTCGGAGGTATTGTTCTGAAACAATCGGTTCCCTGGATCAAATGTGCCGCCGAAACCGCTGCTGGCGTAGATATCGGGAGAGCCGTTGCCATCGTAATCCGCCCATCCGGCGGCCATGTGAAACGAGACACTTGAGGGCAAACCGGCTTCGGCTGTCGCATTGCGGAAGGTGCCGTCGCCGTTGCTGGCGAAGAGCACATCGGGCTGTGGCTGTTTGTCGCCGCCGTTGGCGAGAAAGATATCCTGGTTGCCATCGCCATCGTAATCGGCCCAGGCCACAGAAGCGGTTATCCACCCCGAGCCGCTGTCGCGAACGTTTGCGTCACCGGCGACGTCGACGAACTGATCGTTCCCATCGTTTCTAAACAGCGCGTTGCCGCCGACGTTGCCCAGATAGAGATCCATATCCCCATCATTGTCGTAGTCTGCCCATGCTCCGCTCTGACCGATCTCCCGACTACCGATGCTCGCGGCGCAGGCAACGGCAGCAAAACTTCCGTTGGTGGTCAGATCGTTGCGAAACAACCCGTTTTCCTGTTCGCGGTTGGTCACGTAGACGTCGAGATCCCCGTCATCGTCGTAGTCGACCCAATCGACATGGTGGGAATCCCTCTTGTCTCCCAGTCCGACAGAAACGGCCTCAAAGGTGCCGTCGCCCACATTGCGATAGAGCTCGTTGTCGTAGTACAGCTTTCCGAGGTAGACATCCAGGTTGCCGTCCAGGTCGTAATCGCCCCAGTCGACGGAATTGACGGACCCGCGACTTTCTCGATTTATGGCTGCTCTAGATCGACCTACCTCTTGAAACCCGCTCTCACCGTTCTCGTAGAGAAAGTCCTGGTCGAAGAAGTCAGCGACGTAAAGATCGAGATCGCCGTCGTTGTCGAAGTCTGCCCATGCCGCGGCGGTGCTGTTGTTCTTGTTGTCAACGCCCAATTCGACAGCGACGTCGGTAAACGCGCCACTGCCGTCATTCCGATACAGGGCGTTGGTGGGCACGGAGACTGCGGTTGCCCAGTTGGTGACGTAGAGATCGGGGTCTCCATCGCCATCGTAGTCGCCCCACGCCAGCCCGGTGCTGTAGAGGCCCTGGTTTCCCGTACCGGCAGCCTCCGTCGTTTCTTGGAAGGTTTGGGCAACCGCCGTGCTTGCCAGGAGCAGTGCTGTGAAAACGATTCTTTTCATGGTCTACTTAACCACCGCGACGACCTTCTCCTGTCTCGTATCGCCGGCATTGACGACGACGATGTAGAGACCGCTGGACACGGTGTTGCGGTCTTCGTCCCTTCCGTCCCACTCGAATGACACTCTGCCCGGCGCCAGCGCGCGGTCGGGGACGATCACCCGTTCCAAACGACCCGAGGCGTTGTAGACGCGAACGGTCACGTCCGCAGGACCGGTGAGATCGAACGAAATGTCGGTCTCCCTTTTGAACCTGGTGCCACCTGGAGCGAAGGCTCGAGGCTGGCAGTCCAGTTGCCGAATAGCGAGTTTGCCGACCTGGGTTCGCAGATCCTGGAAGATCGCGAAGGTGCCCAATGCGTCGATCGTCGTGGTCACTTCCCGGCTGTTCGCGTCTGGGACTCCACCTACCCGACCCCATACACCGCCTGACAATACGAATACCGCGAGCTTCGAAGGATCCTGCACCGCCGCTGATTCATCGCCGGAATAGGCGACGGTCAGCGTGACTGGTTTGCGCAGGGTCGCGCCCGGGGCCGAGATTGCGAAGGCTCGGCTGATTCGGGTCAGCTCTGAGTCCTGTACGGTGCGTTTCGCCGGAGGATCGGCCAAGGGTCGAATCAAGACCTCGCTGGCCCCCCCATCGAGCGCGTTGGGAGGGAAATACAACTCGATGCTGCCTTCCGGATTCGTGATGGTGCCACCCAGCGCAGCGTTGGCAAGTCGCGCCGCGGTTCGGAAACGAAAGCTGAATCCGGTCTCAGCCAACTGACCGAGCACCTCTCTTGCCATCTCGATTTGGTACTCGGTGAATGCCTGCAGTCCCCCTTCGGGTGAAAAGGAGATCGTGGTCCCGTTTTCATCGGCCCCGAATCCTGTAATGGGCACGACCTGTGCCGCTGCCTGGGGATCTCCGAGGGCGCGCGCCAACAGCTGGAAGTCGGTCTCGAGCTGCCGCGCCACACTGCCCGAGAATTCCACCTGGATGGTCGGCGTTGCGGACGAGACTCCTTCCTCATTTGCTTCGGGCCGCGTCGCCACCACCTCGGGAATCTGCGTGCGAAAGTTCCACTGGTGGTCTGGACGAGCCGTCCCCAGGGGCCCGTACAACCTGGAACTGACGAGAGTCTGGTAGGCATTGCCAGAAAGGAAATCGATTTGCGGGAACAGTACGGAAAATGTGGTTGCGTCATAACCGAAAGCGGAAGCCTCCAAAACTAGCGGTACCCCACTCTGACTGAGTCGCAGGTTCTGGGGCGTAATCAGATCCTGGCTGATCGGACCCGTCAACACTACCTGCACCCGCTGTCGACCAGACGTGATAGTCGCCTGATCGCCCGGAACGGTGCGGGTGATATCGGGAATGCGGGTGCTGAACTCCCAGGCGAAATCCCCCACCTCCTGCCGCAGCGGTCCGCCGGCCACCGAGGCGATCTGCACCCGGTAGTTGGTCCCTGCCCGCAACCCTCCAACCGGGGCGAGCGTCACTGTGTTGGTGTTGGAATTGTAAGCGGGTCCACCCCCCACCAGGTCGACGGCTATACCCTGCTGCAACATTGAGACGTTGCCCGTCAGAAGTAGGGCAGTTTCATCCAGGGGGCTATCGAATGCCGCGGTGACCGACATTGAAAGATCTGCGATCGAGGTGTCGCCAGACGCAGGAGCAACACTCGCCAGGGCTGGCACGTCTGTCTGGAACTGCCAGGAGACCGGGATGTCGGGACCAAGAGGCCCACTGACTCCAGGGGCGATTTGAATGCTGTAGCGGCTGCCCACCTGCCAACCGCTCGCCGGCGCGAGTCCGTAGCGTCCTGCGCCCCGGTCTACCGGATCGCCGGACCGCAGTGGCAGGTTCACACCTTCACGCGCGATTGTGAAGTTTTCGGCGACCACCTGATCCGCATCGATCGGCACCGTGAACTGGACCGTAGCCTCGACCTGGCTGACCGCGACGTCGACGGCGTTCGAGTCAGGTTCCACATCGACCACTCGCGGTATGGCGGTTTCGAAACGCCAGGAGATGGGCTGACCGAGACCCAGGGGGCCACTCACTCCGGGAGCGATGCGCACGCGGTAGGCGCTGCCCGCATTCCAGCCAGCTTCGGGCGCAAGACCGTAGCGGCCATCCCCCCGATCTACCGGATCACCGGGGCGCAACGGCAGGTTCACCCCCTCGCGCGCGATTGTGAAGTTTTCGGCGACCACCTGATCCGCATCGATCGGCACCGTGAACTGGACCGTAGCCTCGACCTGGCTGACCGCGACGTCGACGGCGTTCGAATCGGGTTCCACATCGACCACTCGCGGTATGGCGGTTTCGAAACGCCAGGAGATGGGCTGACCGAGACCCAGGGGGCCACTCACTCCGGGAGCGATGCGCACGCGGTAGGCGCTGCCCGCGTTCCAGCCAGCTTCGGGCGCAAGACCGTAGCGACCGTCCCCCCGGTCTACCGGATCACCGGGGCGCAGGGTTAGGAGCTCAGCGCCACGCAAGAGTTGGAAGTTGTCTGCCGTCAGCTTGTTCGCATCGATCGGAACCGTGAACGAGACCGATGCCTCGTCGAGATCTACCCTAACTCCCTGGGCATCAGCCTCGGGATTGAGCGAAACCACTCGGGGAACGGCGGTGCTGAAACGCAGGGTATACGGACCATCTCGTTGCGGGCCCCCGACGGCCCGGGGCAGACTCACTGTATAACCGCTTCCAGCGCGCAATCCTCCCTGCGCCTCGATGCGCACTGTCAGGATTTCGGGATTGTATTCCAACGTTTGGATAGCGCGTTGCTCGCCACCTTCCAGAACGGAGACAGCGTCCGTAGTCAAAGCGCTGCCATCGACCGGGTTGTCAAACTGAAGAACCACGGCCGTCGTCGCGGCGAGCAGGGTGGTATCCCCTTCAGCGGGCACCGAACTGGAGAGATTCGGAACGGGTGTCTGGAAGCTCCAGCTGTAGTCGCCCTGCCCCAGTCTTAGGGTTCCGCCGAGAAGGCTCGCCAACACGACCTCGTAACGCGTTCCGGGCTTCAAACCGTCGACTAGAGCGAAACTGAGGGTGTTGTTCTCCGCATTGAAAACGGGCGTCTCAAGAAGCGCCTGCGTTTCGTCTTCAGCCAGGACCTGAACCGCATTCGGATCGGCGGCCAGAAGCCCGGTCAGGATGGGTGCATCGAAGGTAGCCGTCAGTCGGCCCTCTTCCAGGGAGGTTCCGATTTCGTTGGCGGGGGGCACCGTAGACAGCAACACTGGAATGCGGGTGCTGAAGCGCACGATGCTGGCATTGTCCGGACGATTCCCAACCAGATCAGCGATAGCCGCCGAAACTTCCACCTCGTAGGTCGAACCCGGCAGCAATCCCCCTTCCGGCAGCAGAGTTACCGTGCGCTCATCCGCATCGTAGGAAGGAGCTGTCAGTTGTCCGAGAGGAGAAATTCCCAGTCGGATGAGAAAATTGTCGGCTGTGACCGAAAGAGGATCGATGGGTTCCGAAAACGTGAGAGTTACCTGGCTCGTGGCTGCCGGGATCTCGCTGGCTCCATCCGCGGGTTCGGTCGCGATCAATCGCGGAGTCTCCGTGTCCACCAAGAAAACATCGGTGGAGTCGAACTGAGCCAATGTGTTGAGTCGTCGATCTCGTGCGCCGCTCACCGAAAGCGTCGCGTTTCCCGAAGGATGCTCGCTGGTGATCGTCAGCTCTCCGGTCCAGGTGTCTGCAGTGAACTGCAACTGCTGGAAAGGGATTACGCTATCTCCGATGGCAGCCGTCACGTCGGGTGGCCTGGTCGGGTCGAGCCCCGAATGTTCGTCCAGAATCTGCAGCGCGAGCGTGAGGGTGTGACCGATGCCTACCTGGCTGCGGCTGAGGTTTACCCCAGCAATGGTTGGCGCAACCGTATCGACGATAAAACTGGCTGGATCGCTCCAGTCCGACCGGGCCCAACCGTCATCCACCGCCTGCACGGACCAGTAGTAGGTTCCACTGGACAGCCCGTTCAAGTCCTGGAAGAGATTGTTTCCGGCGGATCCCGGACCGACCGCTTGGTTGCCCGAGAGAATATCGTCGCCACCGGAGGAGGTACCCACGCGCACGTTGTAGGTCAGGCTCTGCGGCGTCGAATCGTTTTCGTCCACCCCAAGTTTCCAAGTCAGGCGCACGGTGTTCGCGGAATCTGCGGCACCCACTACGACGGGCACTCGGGGATTGGGGTTTCGATTGAACTGCGATTCCAGATTGTCGTTGATCGTCGTGCTGGAGGAGAACCCCGCATCGCTACCGGCGGAGAAGAGATCCAGATCTCCGTCGCCATCGTGGTCGATCAGCGCGAGCGAGCTGAAATCGACCCCTGTGAGGATAAGGATATTTTCGATCTCAAATCCTGAGTCGGTATTTTCGTAGATGTCAAGGAAGGGGGCCTCGCCATTGTTGCCCGCCAACACCAGATCCAGGTCCTGATCGTTGTCGTAATCTCCCCAGACGATATCGCCAACCTGCATTCCGGTAAGTTGAACACCGTCCAGGGGGGTGAAATCTCCATTGCCGTCGTTGGTGTAAATCGCCGTGGTTACACCGGTTTCGGCAATGCCGCCGACAGCGAGATCCATATCGCCGTCCCCATCGACATCTCCCCACGCCAAGTCGCTGGACTCCAACGCTATCAGGGTTTGTTCGACGTTGATCAATGACCCCGACTCGTTGCGCGCGAGAAGGAAGCGACGTTCACCGCCCCCATCCATATCCGCGAAGGCTACTTCGCCGTTGTTGAGACCCTCCAAGCCGAAGTTTCCGTCTTCGAAGTCTCCCAGGCCGTCGTTGATCAATACGCGGGTGTAGGATTGCAGCACCCCGTCGATGACATCGTCACTCTGCCCCAATACGGCCAGATCCAGATCGCCATCATTGTCCACATCCCCCCAATCCGCCGAGCTCGATGACAGATTTTGTAGCTCGGTGCCGAGACGGAAGCTCTGCTCGCTGCCGTCCAAATCCGCCAGGTAGAGCGCACCGCCGCGATTCTCAAAGCTATCCTCGCCCAACGCGACCAGATCGAGATCGCCGTCGTTGTCCGCATCTCCCCATGCCGCGTCGCCGTTTTGCAGCGCCTGTATACCGGCGTCGTTTTTGATGGAGAGACCTGCTGTGGAATTCTCGTAGATGAGAGACTGGGCTTCGCCGCTTCGATTTTGACCGGTGATGACCAGGTCCACATCCCCGTCGTTGTCGTAGTCTCCCCAGTCCATTGCGCTCGACTTCAGCGACCGGAGAATCTGACTCGATGAGACGAACTGCTGGACGTTTAGAATATCCTCCTGCGACCACTCCGAACGTGCGAGCGCGCCGTCTATGCTCTGCACGCTCCAGAAATAGGTGTCTTGCGCCAGGGGGCGCTGCAGGATCTTGGTAGTCTTGAATCCGGCATTTCCGATTTCCAGCGGAATCTCGCCAGATACGATGTCGTTGCCGCCAGATACGGTGCCCACACGCAAGTTGTAGGTTAGCGTGGAGCTCTCGGTGTCATTTCCCGGCCCCCAGCTGAACAGCACGTTCTCACTGGTAACCGTCGCCGAATTCAGTCGTTGCGGTGGCGACGGCCCGACGCGGCCAGATCCAGATCGCCGTCATTGTCGTAATCGATCCAGGCGAGACGCCCGGCGACGCGACGAGTAGTCGGCAGCGAAAACGACTCGTCGAGGTTGAAAACGCCCGTGGGTCGGTTGCGATAGATCTGGAAAACGGCGTTCCAAGAATTATCCCGACCCGATAAAGCAAGATCCGAGTTTCCGTCGCCGTCGTAATCTCCCCAGGCGACCGAGCCGCCCTTGACTGGTGTTGAGACACTTACAGTCGCATCGAGCGTCAGGGACCCGACCGGTTCGTTCTTGTAGAATTCGGTAACGGACCCTAGTCCCCCGGAAGTTGTGACGTTGTTCCCCGATAGAATCAGGTCCAGATCACCGTCGTTGTCGTAATCCCCCCAATCGGCAGCGCCATTGTGTACGCTGACCAGGTTTTCAGAGTTCGCCTGGTCTTGTTCCAAAAGGCCGCTCGTATTCATATAAAGGCGGGTCAGGGACGTTCCGTTTTCTTCCATCCCCAGTACGAGCAAATCGAGATCGCCATCGTTGTCCGCATCGCCCCACTCAACGGTCGCGTAGCGAACTCCGCGTAGGGTCGAGGTCCCCACCCCGTCTATCTGTGTTCTATCGACACTCAGGATTCGCTCGGCCGGACCAGACGCTCCCTCTTCGTTCGCATAGAGCCTCAGACTCTCTTCGTCTTGGACGTCCCACCCGACGATAGCCAGATCCCGGTCGCCGTCGTTGTCGTAGTCTCCCCACGCCACGTCGCCATGATATACACCGACCAGCTGGACCTGGGCAAAATCTTGAAAGAGGAGCGACTCGTCGTTGCGGTAGATTCTGGCGATGCGTACGCACGCACCATTCTCATCCACAATCTCGCCGATTATGGCCAGATCCGGATCGCCGTCGTTGTCGTAGTCCGACCATGAAGCCTGGCCGGCCCAAACACCCGGAAGCGATTGTGGGGTGGACTCGAGGCTTTGAGAACCGATCGGAACTGCGTAAGCGAGCAACCCGATCAGTAACGAGCGCAGAATGAAAGACATCAAGTTGCTGTTATGGTAAAGTTTTCGCGCCGATTTGGCGAAAAGCAGGGTGGTTTTTCCGTTGCCGTCCCAAGTATAGCTAGGGCGGAATGATAAGCCAAGAATGATTTCGCCCCCGGCAGAGGCAGGATCACAACGCTTCTACGTCGTCCATATCAAGCTCGGCAGACACCGCTGTATTGAGAATCGTCACGTTGAGTACGATGCGAAACGATTCCTTGCGTTTGGAGACCTTGCCGGTGATGCCGCTCAGCGGTCCCCTGACAATTCGCACCTGCTTGCCTCTCTTAAGCATGGGGTACAGCACCAGATCGGTGCCGCTGGATGTTGCCCGATGTATGTTCGCCAGCTCAGCTAGCATTCGCTCCTGATCGACGACCTCAATCGTCCGCACCAGGTATCCGCTGCGCAACACGGCGAGCCGCTCTTCCCGGTCGCAGCACCCGAACAGGTAACCCGGGAGCAACGGGACCTCGAAGCTGTATTTCCGCTTTCCGGATTGGCCGCTGTTCGTCCGCAGGGGCAGGTAGTGTCTCACATCAGCATCGAGGCAGGTGCTGGCCACCTTTTTTTCGCACCTGGGTCGCGAATGGAAGACGTACCACTCTCGCGCGTCATCAGCGGGGGCGAAAAGCCGTGTAACAGCGTCGTCTGCGGAAGGAACGGCGTGCGTCAGGGGTCCAACTCCTTGGCCGTGGCGATCAGCCCGGTGGTAGATCTGTCATCCCACAACGACAGGGACCGCACCTGACCACCGTTCCGCTCAACAACCTGGCGCCCGACGATCTGATCAAGCGGATAGTCGCCGCCTTTGACCAGAATGTCTGGAAGGATAAGGGCAACCGTAGACTCGACGCTGATCTCATCGAAGATGCAGATGTAGTCCACGGAGGTCAGCTCGGCGAGAAGATGCGCCCGATCCTGCTGGGGAACCAGAGGTCGGCCCGAGCCCTTCAAGGCACGAACGCTGTCGTCGCTGTTGAGACCAACCAGCAGCAAATCTCCCAGGCCGCTGGCCTCGCGAAGAAATTCGACATGGCCGCGGTGCAACAGATCGAAACAGCCGTTGGTGAACACCACGACCTTGTCAAGCTGACCCCAGCTCTTGCGGAGTTTCTCGAGCGTTCCAAGTGAAACAATCTTGTCGCTCGATGTTTTCATGTTAGGGTTCCGAAACGGCGCGCGTAAGTCGCGCCTTGCGGACGTACTCGAGGAGGAATGCGAGAAACGTGGACACGATCAGTGCGACGGCCCCGCTAATCGCAGCTTTCTGTTTTGGGGACTCTTGAGGAACGATGCGGGCTTCGATGGCTCGGGTGAGAATCTGGATATCGCCGGCCGCTTTTTCTCGGGCGATTATGGTTTCCTCGATGAGGGCGGAAAATCGATCGAATGTGCCCTGGTAGGTTTCCCGGCTTCGAATCAACCTGTCACGACGAGTAACTAGCAGTGACAGCGTTTTTTCTATGTCAGGTAGCAAAGTCTGAATTTGGACCAACGCTCTCTTGTTTCCTTGGATTCGGGCTTGCAGGCTTTCCAATGCCGGCCTTAGGGTAGCAATTTTGATCCTACTACTCAACCGGTCGCTTACGTTCACTTCGTACGCTTTGCTCAGGTTTTCTACTTGGCGGGTTAAGTCCTTGCGTTCGAGGTTGAAGCGCTCAACAAACTCTTCGCGCGCCCGGCGCAAGGGATAGTATTCCTTTTTCAACTGGGCAAGATTCATCTCGGCTCGCTGCATCGTACGTTGTAGAGAATCGCTATCCAGCTCATTGCCGGTCTTCAGAGTCGCTCTCAAACTGTCGAGCGTTTGGGCGATCTCGACGTAGGCAGGATTAGGTGCCGATGTTCCATCACCCAAATCTAACTTGGGCGAGCGTTGGCGGATTTTCCGTTCTAGCCTATCGATCTCGCTCCGGACGAGAAGATCGCTTCGTGGGGAGGTGAGTAATTTCGATCTGTAAATTCTAATGAGACTTTGCAGCTCTGCAATTTGCTGCTCCAGTTCTTCATATCCGTGCATCTGGTCAAACTCCAGCAACCTCAGCTCGTGCCTTTCGTCGAGCTCGTGCAGAGCCTTCTGGTGGGAGTCCAGTTTCAACATGTCTGCAATAACCGAGCGCGTCTGAGACGACTCAGGCCACTTTGACGAATCTCTCAGGGCCGCAATGCTCGAGAAGGACAACGCCTCGCCCTCGATTTCGACGGCTCCGATCCGCTGTTCAGCATTTTGCAGTTCGGCCTTTAGTTCCTGTTCCTGTATCTGAAGAATTATTATGGTGTCTTGCAGCGCGCTTCGGGAGGTATCCAAGATTGACCGCTGTTGTTCAAGCGCGGCCACTTGATTGCTAGCTTCGAAAAGCTGAAGGGAATCTTCTGCTGACTCTAGCAATCGACGACTCCCATCATACTGATTAGAAACGTTGGGGGTATCCATTTAACCGGAGTGCGTCGCGACCCCCATCAGTGTTCGGCCGCCGACCGCCACGGCCGGTTTGCCCCTGGGCGTTCCAGGCTCGTGGGATGCCCTCGCCGTTTGGGCGGCTCGGGGGGCAGCTTCCTCGGCCGTCGGCTGGCAATGAGATCCTGGAAACGCATCGGCTCGTGGGCCACGGCCAGCTCGAGCACGCGATAAAACACCATGCCGCGGCTGCGGGAGCGGCGGCGATTGAAGCGGAACACGAACTCGTTGAGGTAGTGGCTCATGTGGGTACTGTCGGCGGCCCCTTGATGCGTTCCCAGCAGCCACCGCTTGGCCAGTGAGACAACGCGGTGCACGGCGGGCAACAGCTTGTTGGGATCATCGCCCCGAGCGCGGGCCGCGCCCTGGCTGCGCCGATCGTGCTCGTAGCCGAGCTGAGCCAGTCCCTGATAAGCGGGCCACCCGTCGGTGATGATCGTCGAGCCCGGCTCGACGTGATCCATCACGAACGCGTGCAAGGTCTCGGCAGAGGCATCGGCCAGTGGCGACATGCGGCACCGCCCCAATCCTCTCGGCTCATGAACCTCAACTGCGATACCGGTCAGCACCTTCTTGCCCCTAGCGCGGCCACCGGCCAGCCCAGGCTCGGCGCCGCCGATGTAGGTCTCGTCCACCTGTACCGTCCCGCTCAGCAGATCCCGACCGGGACGTACCAACACCGACCGCAGGCGGTGCAGCATGGCCCAGGCAGTCTGGTAGGAGCTGATCTCCAGTACTCGCTTCAAGCTCAACGCCGAGATCCCGTCTTTACCGGTGGCGAACAGCCAGCAGGCGGTGTACCATATCGTCAAGGGTGTCCGCGTCCGATCGAAGATCGTACCGGCCGTCACCGAACTGCGTGTCGAACACGCCGGACACATGAAGCGGCCATCGCCCAAGCGCCAACCGCCTTCGTGGCCGCAACTCGGACAGACGAAGCCGTCGGGCCACCGCAGCCATTCGAGGTAGTCCAGGCAGTCCGCATCGGTTCGAAACCAGGCTTGAAACTCGCCAACCGAGCCCGGGTAGTGCTTGCCAGCGCGAGGATACGCCATGCACTGAACATATGGTAACTCCGGTTAAATGGATACCCCCAAAGAAACGTAATCGAAAAAACTCTCTACCTCATCGGAGCCGAGCCCCCGATTCCGCTCGAGAAAGATCTCGGCCCAGGCGTTGACCATTTCGATCGCTAGGCCAGCACCGATAGACTGTACTTTCAATCTAATCCCCGTCTGATCCACATCCTCCACGTGAAGAACCCCGTCTAGAGCCGAAATTCGTCCACCGAGACCGAGCGAATCTATGAGCGCTTGCTTCAGATCATCCGCCAACGCGAGGGACTGGTAAAACGTGCTGGAGAGGGATCGCGGTGCGACCTCTACGCCCTTTGTGTTTCCTGAGCCGACGGCCAACTTCGGCTTGACCATTAAGAGAACCGAAGCCTCATATTGGGTGGGCGGCGGATCGGCTCGAAGGAACCATCCGCCCGCCAGACCGGCTAGTGTCGCTGCCGCGATTAGCCACTTCCGCTTCAGCACAACCTCGATATAGTCGATCAGCTCGATCTCGCGCTCTGTATCTTTCATCCTGATCCCCAATCTGCCTCGTGAGCCACTGGAGGTTTCATACAGTTGTGGCCTTCCATGAACTGTTACTGTTCAATTCGGAAGGCCACGAAGAAGAATTTGGGGTGAGTGACGGGAATTGAACCCGCGGCCTCCTGGGCCACAACCAGGTGCTCTAACCAACTGAGCTACACCCACCGCACAATGGTTTGCTGTCAAGAAAGCGTTTCGAAGTATCCGGTGAAGACGTGTGGCATCATGGCGTGCCCAGCAGGATTCGAACCTGCGACCGGCTGCTTAGAAGGCAGCTGCTCTATCCAGCTGAGCGTGCGACCGTCTGCCCCTGACAGGAGACGATTTGCATGACTATAGACATCGACGACACGGACATGGCGTGCCCAGCAGGATTCGAACCTGCGACCGGCTGCTTAGAAGGCAGCTGCTCTATCCAGCTGAGCTATCAAGGCCGAGATGGGCACTTCTGCGATTCGGCTAATCAAATAATTAACGGTGAGGGGTATATTTGGGCAAGCCACGCCCGCCTGGTGGCCTATAGGGATCGGTGCCGAGAGGAGTGGACTACCGACAGTCGGATCTGTCGTTCTGGCGCCTGGGCGGATCCTAGGTGGATCGGGTTATGTGTACCACCACCAGGAGAGTGCGCAACAGTTCGATATCGGATGGTTGGCGAAGCCGTATGCGGAATTCTCCGCTCACTTCATCCACGCCCCCCGCTCCGAGGCGAATCGGTTGACCGAATGGATTGAAGACATCGATCGTAAAGTCATCCCTATCCAAAAACCGGAGTTCGTAGCGAATTTCCAAGCGGGAATTCGTGACGTTTGTGAAGCGAATGGTGAAGGAGCCAGCCACCTCCTGACCTCCGCCGAATTCTACCGGAAAAAAGCTGGGAATCCAGGAAACGCTGTCGACCTGGACGGCTGTTTGCAACCCGTCTTCGGATACAAACTCCACTCTTGATCGAAACGATCCTGAGGTAGGTCCGTTGCTTCTTTCCGGCAGGCCGCAGGTGACGAAGCTAACGCAGAAACCCCCGACACCGAGCAGGGTCATCAACGCGCAGATGGAAATCTTCATCACTTCGATCACAAGCCGTATTCGCAACGGCGGTGCGTCTTCATGTCGGTCCGGGACCCGTTTTCTCTGTGCCGAAAGATCGGGTTTTCTGCAGCATGCAGATGAAGAAGCCTTGCATGATCGCATCGGGCAGGATGCGCACGGATCGGCGCAGTTCAGGGCGAAATACCAGGCCTTCCCACTGGGTAAATCCCGGCTGCCAGTTGGCGATCGGCAAAGCTATCGGCCGTGTGTCCAACGCACCGTCGAATCGATCAAGCGCCCTGCTTACTACGGCTTCGTTTTCCTCGGGCGAAAACGAGCATGTGGCATACAGCAGCAACCCGCCCGGCTTGAGGCACTGCGCTGCAGACTGCAGCAGACGTATCTGCTTGCGGCTCATCTCGGCGATTTTGCGTTTGCTCCAGTAGCGGTAACTTGCCGGATCCGGCGCCCGGAAGCGGGATTCTCCAGTACACGGAGCGCCCAGAAGAACCCGGTCGAACTGCTCCAGACAGTGGCGCCACAATCTCGTTCCATCTTTGAGGTAGACGCGGGCATTGGAGACCCCGAAGCGTTCAATATTTCGTCTCAGGCGAAAAAACCGCGAACGCACCGAATCTACGGCTGAAATCTTGCCCTGATTTTCCATCAGGCCCGACAAATGTACCGTCTTACCGCCGGGTGCGGCGCATAGATCTAATACCCAGTCGGTCCTCTGCGGATCTAAGAGGACAGGGGAAATCATGCTGGAAGCGTTTTGGACGTAGAGTCGACCCTCCGCCTGTGCCGATGACTCGGTCAACAGGCGACGCTCCTCGGGAGGAACCAGGAAAGCGTCGTTGCGCCATTCCAGCGGGGTCGGGTGCAATCCATCATTCCTGAGCTGCCGCCAGAGTTCAGCCGGGGTTGTCTTCAAGGTGTTCGTCCGGAACGCCGTTGGAGCTTCGTTCTGCACGTCGCCGAGATAGCGTTCGAGGCACTCCGATGGCAGAATCGTCTGCAACCTGTCGACGAATCCTGCAGGGATCTCATCCGATGCTCCAGGCTCGGCCATCACGCAACCCTCGACTACTCTTCCGGTTTGTCAGTCAACCTGAGCTTGCGGCAGATCTTCACTAGCACATCCTGCTCCGAGGGAGACAACCTACCCGCTTCCGCTACCATGGCTTGAACGTGAATCGGCAAGACCGCTTCGATCAACCGGCGACCCTCCTCTGTCAATTCTACGGTTACGACTCGTTTGTCCGTCTTCAACCGTTGGCGCACTACCAGTCCCCGCTTGTCAAGATTGCCCACAACCATCGTGACGTTGCCACCCGTCCTGGACAACTCGGTGCCAAGATCGCGTTGGGACAGCGGTCCTTGGCGCAGCAAGGCAGCCAGGGTGTCAAACTGGGTAACCGTCAGCCGATCCCCGATCCGCGCGCGAGCCAGTCTACTCCGAACTGCCTGAACGGCTTGGTGCAATTCCTGGATTAACTCCACTGCCCTGACCCGTTGCGATCCAGGGGCGAATTCGGGGTCCGATGTTTCGTTCATGTACTTTAATATTAAACCTTTTAATGTTGAAGTAAAGCGGCTGCCACGTTAGGCGCGCGCGCCTGGTCAAGTTTCCCAGCTTCGGAAAAACCCATTAACGGATGCATGTGATCGAAATCACTAGCTGTGGCGCCGGAGGTCGTATCTTTGTTTCGTATGTCCGAAGAGTAGCGGCGTCTACACGGCAACACGACAACAGCATGGTAAGAGAAACCGAGAACCTGGCTGCGACCATAGCCGACATGAGGCAGGAACTGGCGACCCTCAGTTCCAGGAAGTTGGCTGAAGAGCGGGCTTTGGATGAAGTCGAGAAGTCTCTGCACGCCATTGTCAATGTCGTTCCGGATCTGATATATCGGATCTCCCAGGATGGCACCATCGTTTTTATCAACGAAGCGATCCGCTCCTACGGGTACGATCCGGAAACCCTCATGGGGACAAGCATCTTCGACCTGATTCACCCCGAGGACACCGAGAAGGCGCGACACCGAATCAATGAGCGCCGCACAGGCGGACGGGGCACCAAAGCCCTTGAGCTACGCATTGTGACCGGCGACAGGAGTTCTGTTCCATTCGAGTTCAAATCCAGTTCTGCCGTCGAACCCACCGTCGTGGTAAACGCGGAGGGTATATACGGATCCTCCGTTCCCCAGACGGAAAACTTCCTTTTTACTCAGGGCATAGGTCGGGACGTAACTGAACGCAAGCAAGCTGAACTCGCGCTCCAAAGGGCTCACGATGAACTTGAAAAGAGGGTTCAGGAACGCACGGATGAACTTCGCCAGACGAACCAGCAACTACAGGACGAGATTCTCGAGCGCGAGCGCATGGAGGAGCAACTTCTCCACGCTCAGAAAATGGAAGCGGTCGGCCAGCTGACCGCCGGCATTGCTCACAACTTCAACAACATGCTTCAGGGGGTCGTGGGAAATTTAGAGTTGGCGACAGAGGTAGCAGAGGGGGACATGCAGATCTATATCCGCGATGCCAACCGTTCCGCGGGTCGGGCTGTGAAAATGATACAGCAGCTTATGCTCTTCTCAAGAAAGGATCCCACATACTTTTACGCGCCCGTATCAATCAGAGCTCTGGTGAACAACACGGTCGAGATATGCGAGCGTACGTTTGATCGCAAGATCGCCCTTGAGATAAGCGTCCAGCAAGATCTGTCGGTGATGGGCGACTTGAATCAACTGGAACAGGTGTTGCTCAACCTGTGTATCAACGCCCGTGATTCGTTGGAGGAATCCGAGCAGTCGGCGCCGCGCATCTGCCTTGAAGCGTCTGTCCCCAAGAGTGACCGTCGAGTCGCGGACCGGGGCGGTAGATCAGCGGAGAACTATGTTTGTCTGCGCATATCGGACAACGGGACGGGCATGGATGAACGGACCCGCAGTCGCGTCTTCGAACCTTTTTTCACTACCAAGGATGTGGACAAAGGCACCGGATTGGGGCTCGCAACCACCTTCGAGATCGTCAAGCGGCATGACGGTTGGGTCGAGTGCGCCAGCGATCTCGGAGCAGGAACGAGCTTCTCGGTGTTTCTGCCCCGAGAAGAGTGTACTCCTGAAGGGCAATCCTATGAACCGATTCGGAAGACTCCGGGGGGCGACGAAACCATTCTCGTCATTGACGACGAGGAATCGGTGCGCTCAATAACGAGACGCCTGCTCGTACGGCAAGGGTACACCGTTTTTGAAGCTGCGGATGGGGAGAACGGGTTGGAGATTCTTCGTGAAAAGGTAGAGGAAATTGATCTGGTGCTCCTCGACCTTTCCATGCCGGGGATATCGGGTGGAGAGGTTCTGGAAAAGCTGGCAGTCGAGCTGCCTCAAACCAGAGTGGTGATTTTAACCGGCTTCCCGGTTCAAAACCACGAGTTCAAGAACGTATCGCAAGTGATTATGAAACCGTTTACTCAGAACGCGTTGCTGACGGGAATCCGAAGTGCCTTGAAAACCCCGGTCGGGCGTTGAGTTCGGAACCAGCCTGCGCCGCCTAACGCACGAATTATTGAACTGGAAGCCGCAACCCTCTCGGCACCAAAAATCTTTCGCCCAATTCGAAGAGCCCCTGAACCAACAGCGCTAAAATGGCCGCTGGAACCGCTCCCTGAAGTATCAACCCAACGTCATCCAGCCGGATTCCCGTAAGTATGGGTTGCCCCAACCCTCCGGCGCCTATTAACGCTCCCAGGGTTGCGAAACCGACATTGATCACCGCCGAAGTCTTGATACCGGCAAGAATAGCACGTGAGGCCAGCGGAAATTCCACTACCCGCAGGCGCGTGCCCGCGGGTAGTCCCAGGGCTTCGGCCGATTCGCGAATATGTTGGGGTATGTCGGTCAAACCTGTTGCGGTGTTGCGGACAATCGGCAACAAGCTGTAGAGAAACAATGCCGCTAAAGCGGGCGGACCTCCGATCCCCAGAAGCGGAATCATGAGGACGAGGAGCGCCAGCGCTGGAATCGTCTGAATGATGCCGACGACCGCCAGGATCGCCTGTCCGATTCGCGGTTTTTTCGCGGCCAGCACCCCCAGCGGCACCGCGATCGCGATTGCAGCTACCAAAGAAAGCGCAACTAGGATGAGATGCTCCCGGGTGCGGGTCAATAAGCGCTGAGTCGCCGAGACCGCTACCGCGTGTACGGGTTCGGCGATATACGCAGTGAGAAATTCGGCAGCCACCAGATTCTCGGGGGTCTTGTCGAGCTTGGCTTTGGCATTCATTTCGACCATGCGCACATCGCTGATTGCGCCTTCCAGCCTGAGTATCGACTCCACGAGCCGTGGCGCGCGGCCCAGAAGATCCGTGCGGTAGAGCAGGACCGCGTGATACTCCGGGAAATGGCTGAGATCGTCCCGGAGGACGCGTAGATTGTAGTATCTAATCTCGGCATCGGTGGAATAAAGGTCGGTGACATCGATGGTACCGGCGGCGAGCCCGCGGTATGCGAGGTCGTGGTTCAGACCACGAACCTCGCGATGGGCGAATAGGTATCGGTCTTTCAGGCTTGGCCAGCCGTCGCCGCGATCCATGAACTCATTGCTGAAACCGAATCTCAGATCGGTCAATCCACGCAGGTCCGAGATGGAGTTGGCACCCAGCCTTGCGGCTACGTCCTCGAGCATCCCCAACGCGTAGGTGTTGTTGAACCCAAGAGGCCGACTCATGGCGATAGCGTGTTCGGCGAGTGCCGACGCCGCATCGGCGCGCTCGGTGCCCTTTAGTATTTCCTGCGCGATCGTTCCGGTATACTCCGGGTAGACATCTATGTCTCCCCGCAGGAGCGCGTTCCACAATACCCGAGTTCCGCCTAACTCCCTCTTGTATACGGTTTCCGCACCGGCCATTTCCGCGAGATGAACGACCATTTCGCCTAGAATCACGGATTCTGTAAAAGCTTTGGATCCGACCGTTATCCGAACCTGCCGGCTAGGTTCGGATGCTTGCGCAAGGCCGACGAAAAGGATCATCAGCGAACACAGGCGGGTAGCCATCATTGAAGATCACCGGAGAAGCCGCGCTGGGCATTGATGAATTTCGTCACGAACGGGTCTTCTGGTGCATTGACCAGCTCATCCATCGCCCCTTGTTGGACGATCTTTCCCTCCTTCAACAACACGATGACATCGCCGAAAAACCCGGCTTCGTGAATGTCGTGGGTTACTAACACCACGGTCTTTTTCAATTCGAGAAAAATCTTCCTCAGATCCTCCTGAAGGTCCGACCGAACCATTGGGTCCAGGGCGGCGAGGGGTTCATCCATCAGCAGAATCTCGGGATCGAGGAAGAGGGCACGCATCAGGCTCACGCGCTGGCATTGTCCTCCCGACAACTGCGCCGGGTAGCGATCCAATCCGTCCGCAGGAAATCGGGTGAGGTCTGCAAGCTCCATGATTCGGCTTTCAAGCTGCGTTGTGGTCCACCCAAGATAGCTGGCTACCAGAGTCACGTTTTCTCGCGCCGATAGATGGGGAAACAAACCGCCGTCTTGAATGACGTATCCCATTTTCCGACGGAGTTCCAACGTGTCCTGGGCGGCAAAGGTCGCATCGTTGAAAAGCACGTTGCCGGAGTCGGATTCGATCAGATTGATCATCAACCGAAGCAGCGTCGATTTGCCGCATCCGCTGGGGCCGATAAGTACCGTTGTCTTCGCTACGGCGAGATTCAGGTCCATCGGATGGAGAGCCATGGCTGTATCGAATGCTTTGGAGACGTTTTCTAGTTTTAGCATGATGTCCCGGGTGCCGCTTCATTGCCGTTGGAACCTCCAATCTAACCCTTGATTCCTCTCTAGGCTAAGTCGCTGAGATTGTCGTGCCCTCCCGTGTCCCCATATTCAGGTTTTGCGTTCTGGAAAGCTAATGATGAGTATATTTGTAGTAACGGCGAACTGCGCCCACCCCATAAAAAAGAGGAATCTTTGTTCAAAAAGAAAAAAACCCTCACAGGACTAGCCAAAACCTGCGGGTGAGCAGCGAAAGTCAGTCCGGTCGGACTGGAGAGGCTGCTTTCCGCAATACCGCAAGCGAGCGATCCAAACATTCTGGTGGGGTTCCAGACTTCGGATGATGCCGGCGTCTATCGTCTCGACGCTGATACGGCACTTGTGCTGACCGCCGACATTATTACACCCCCGGTGGACGACCCCCACATGTTCGGGCAGATTGGAGCGGCAAACTCCTTGAGCGATGTCTACGCCATGGGGGGGCGTCCGTTGACCTGTTTGAGTCTCGTAGGATTTCCGTCCGAGGTTTTGGATGCGGAGATCTTGGCAGGGATAACCGCCGGTGCCGTGGACAAAATCACCGAGTCCGGGGCGGTCCTGGTGGGAGGACATACTACAGAGGACGCCGAGCCGAAGTTCGGACTGTCGGTTACCGGGCGGGTTCACCCCGATCGGGTTTGGCGCAATGCGGGAGCACGAGACGGCGACCTTCTAATCCTTACCAAACCGATCGGCAGTGGAGTCCTCTTCAATGCGAATCTCAAAGGCTGGGTATCGCAGCAAGCGATGGAGCGGTGTCTGGCGATCGCCACTACTCTCAACAGAGCTGCGGCGGAGGCGATGGCGGATCTCGATGTGCACGCCGCGACAGACGTCAGCGGTTTCGGTTTAGCGGGTCACGCGTTGGAAATGGCTCGGGCCTCGGGGGTGCTGTTGGAAATCACCGCCTCGGAGGTGCCGATCATGGATGAAGCCTTGCAAATGTACCAGAAAGGCGTGTCCACTGGTGTAAACGCCGCGAACCGGGAGCTCATCCAGGATGTTACTCGTTTCGAGCACCGGCTCCCCGCGCGGCATGAGGAGGTTTTCGTCGATCCCCAGACGAGTGGCGGCCTGTTAGTGGCGGTATCGGGAAGTGACGAGTCCGCCGTCTTGCAAAGACTTCGTGATGTAGGGGTTGAGGCTGCTATCGTGGGCCGCGTTTCACCGTACTCAGAGCCGTATCACCTGGCGATTGTGTGAGAATCGCGCCTAATGCGTCTGAGGGTTGGCTTTTGCCAGCAGGTTCAGGCTGAATTGATGGAGTTCGTCGAACCATTGCTCCTGGAGACGCAAGCCACCGCTTCGGGCTAGCTGCTCGATCTCCGCGTAGGAATATTTGTAAGAGTTTTCGGTATGAATCCTTTCATTCTGGTCGAACCTCACAGTACAGTCCAGATCAGCAATGTTCACGACCTGGATCGTGTCACTCACGAGATACATCTCCACCCGCCCTTCCTCCTCGTTGTAGATCGCTTCGTGGCGAAATGTTTTCGAATCGAACGTCCCACCTAGATCGCGGTTGATTCTATTCAGAATATTGAGATTGAACCGGGCGGTGACACCGCTGACATCGTCGTAGGCCGCCTCCAGCACATTCTTGTCTTTGCGCAGATCGATGCCGACCATAAGGCGATCATCGGCCGACATGAACTGTCTTATGGACTCGATGAAGAGCGCCGCCTCGCCACGCCCAAAGTTACCAACGTTCGACCCAAGCCAGAGAATCAACTTCGGCCCTGAGACCAGTTGGTGGGCGCGCCCAAGACCCTCCCGGTACTCGGCAGCGACGGGAGTCACCTCGAGGTTGGGATAATAGTCCCGCAGATCTCTCGAGCTCTGTTCGAGAATCGTCGGGGATATGTCGATCGGAACAAACTGCAGAAACCCTTGCTGTTCGATCAACGCCTCGATCAATACCCGGGTCTTGCGCGCACTGCCGCTGCCGAGTTCGAGCAGCGTAATGGCGCTTTGGCATCGAGCAGCGATCTTGCCCGCGTTGACCTCGAGGATCTCCTGCTCAGCGCGGGTAAGGTAATACTCAGGCAGCGCACAGATCTCCTCGAATATCTTCGAGCCATACACATCGTAAAAGAACCGACAAGACAACCGCTTGGGGGTCGCAGAAAGGCCCGCCCGAACATCCTCGGCAAACCCATCAAGAGCCGGAGCGCTTGGTGTTAGGTCAATCAGTTCGTTGCGGTGAGGCATCCAGAGTCGAGGGTGTTATACGCTAGAGATTGTTGTCCCAGTGTGCTCAAGCATCGCCGGCCAGGAAAATGCCTTGAACGTTGCCCTGCCAACCAAACAAAAAGCCGTTCCAAGACCGGAACGGCTGGTCGAAATACCACTCGCAGCTTCGATCAGTCCAGGTTTTTGAAAGGGGTCGGGTGCACGAAATCCTCAACGACGGTACCACCGATCAGATGTTCCTGAATGACCCGCTCCACGCGTTCCTCCGTCATGGAGTGGTACCAAACTCCCTCTGGGTACACCACCATCGTCGGGCCGCGTTCGCATACGCGAAGACAATCGGCTTTCGTCCGATGAACGCCTCCTTTTCTCGGATCACCGTACCCCAGCTCCTTGAGCCGTTTCTTTAGATAGTCCCAGCACCTTGCCCCGGTGTCATCCTTGTGACATTTCGGTTTCGTTGGCGTCGCACAAAGGAAAACGTGCCTCTTGATGGTTTGGTCAGTCGTTGGGTTAGACATAAGCCTTATCCTCGCCTCGTGGACGATGCCGCCTCCAGATCGCGATGTGTGTAACTCTTGCTCGACCCCTCCCCTTCGAAATCTGCCACCACCTGGCCATCCCCGCGCACGATGTATTTGTAGATGGTCAACCCTTCGAGACCGACAGGTCCGCGGCTATGTATGCGATTCGTACTGATGCCCACCTCCGCCCCAAGACCGTAGCGAAATCCATCCGCAAATCGAGTCGACGCATTCTGGATCACCGATGCTGAATCGACCTTGGCAAAGAAGGTTCGTGCGGTTTCATCGTTTTCGGTGACTATAGCATCGGTATGGTGGCTTCCGTAGGTGTTGATATGGCTCACTGCTTCGTCAAGATCTTCTATTACTTTTATCGCAATAATGTAATCCAGGTACTCGCTGCGCCAATCCTCCTCGGTGACAGGCTGTACAGCGCCGTTCGCTTGTGCCATCTGAATAGTAAGTTGATCCCCCCGAAGCTCGACGCCCGCCGCCTTCAACGCTGGCACGGCTGCGGCGAGGAATTGGGCGGCGATGGAGCTGTGAACGAGCAAGGTTTCGGCGGCATTGCAAACCGCAACGTACTGGGTTTTGGAATCGATGACGATCGGTAGCGCTTTCTCGAGATCCGCGTCGCGATCTACGAAGACATGGCACACCCCTTCGGCATGCCCCATAACCGGAATCCGCGTATTCTCCATGATGTACTGCACGAACTCGTTTGAACCGCGGGGAATTATCAGGTCCACTTCATCCACTTGCTGCAGTAGCGATCTCACGTCGTCACGAGTTTCAAGTAAACCCAGCCAACCATCCGGAATTCCTTCACCAGAGGTTGCCTCTTGTACCAACCGCGCCAACACCGCATTTGTCAGTGCCGCCTCACGTCCGCCCTTCAAGAGAACCGCGTTTCCAGACTTCAGACAAAGCGATGCGATCTGTACCAGGGCGTCGGGTCGCGATTCGAATATGACGCCGAGCACCCCGATGGGCACACTGATTCGGTAGAGCTCCAGTCCCCTGGCAAGCTCGGTCGCCCGTTGCGTCGCTCCGAGCGGGTCGAGCTGCTTTCGGACGCTGTGTACAACATTCAGCAGGGTCTCGAATTTCTCTCCCTGCAAGCTCAGCCGTTTCAGCAACGACTCGGCGAGTTCACCTGCGGCCACCATTTTTTCCGCCGCTTCAAGATCTTTGGCATTGGCGGACAAGATGGCGCCGCGCTCGCGGTCTATGGCAACCGCAAGGCGATCCAAAGCTTCGTTGCGCTGAGTCTCGGTGGCAATGGCGAGAATCCGGGCTGCGCACCTGGCGCCCGACGCCAGCTCTCCTACTGAAGAGGTCACGTTAGAGATCCTTCACTCTCAACTCGGTGGCAGCCGCCAAGACCTTCGAGAGCGTCTTGGTAACCTGCTGGGGTTCTGACACCGTTCCTTCTCCGATCAGGACGTAGTCGACGAGCAAATGAGCCCATTCCTTCAGCTCCTCCGAATCGCGATTCACGGTGAGAATCTCCCCCATATTGCGGATGATAGCATGGCTCGGATTGATCTCCAACAAACGTTTAGTCGTTTCGAATTCGCGGTCGGCAGCCTGCATGAGGCGTTCAATATTGCGGCTCATTCCCCCCTTGGGGGTCACCAGCACACAGGGACTGCCTGTCAGGCGCGTTGACTCCTTGACGTCGGACACACGTTCCGCCAGCTCCTTCTTCAAGAAGTCGATCAATTCGATGGTCTGTTCCTTGAATTCCTCGACACCCTCGAGTTTTACTTTCTTGTCGCCCAGATCGAGATCCTCGTCATCTATGGCTTTCAGTCGCTTGTTGTCGAATTCCGGAAGGGCGTTCACGACCCACTCATCCACCGGATCCCCAAGGTAGAGAACCTCCAGACTGCGCTCGCGAAACGCCTCCAGCAGCGGGCTTTGGGCCACGGCCTCGGCGCTTTCACCGGTCAGGTAGAAGATCTCCTCCTGCTCGCTCTGCATGCGATCGACATACTCCTGAAGCGACACGGTGTCTTCAACTTTGTCGCTTAAAGACGAGGGAAAACGCAACAGCGCCGCCACCTTGTCTTTGTTCTCTAAATCCATCGCGACACCCTCTTTGAGGACCATTCCGTACGCGTGCCAGAATTTCTCGTACTCCTCCGTTCGGTTCTTCGCCATGTCTTCGAGCATGCCGAGGATTCGACGCACAAGCGTGGTGCGGATCTTCGCCACTACGGGGTTGTGCTGCAGGGTTTCCCGTGACACGTTGAGTGGCAGATCGTCGCAGTCGACTGTACCGCGGATGAAGCGCAGGTATAGCGGCACCAGCTCCTTGCAGTCGTCTTGAATGAAGACCCGCCGGACGTAGAGATTGAGCGATACCTTCGGCTCGGGACTGAACAGAAAGTTCATCGGAGCCTGTTTCGGAATGTAGAGAATACTATAGAACTGAATCGGCACGTCTACGACGATATGCTCGTACGCCAATGGCTTGTCCGGATCGCCGGTGAGGTGGGTGAAGAATTCCTCGTACTGCTCATCGGTGATTTCGGATCGAGGACGGGTCCAGATCGCCGCCGTATCGTTGGCCTGCTTGCCCGCTACCTTGATTGGATACGCCACGAAGTCCGAGTGCCGTCTGATGATATCTTCGAGGCGGTGGGCGTCGAGATACTCTTCGCAGTCGCTGCGCACATAGATTTTGATCTCGGTACCTCTATCAGCCTTGTCGGTCGCGGATATGGTGTAGGTCCCTGCCCCAGTCGATTCCCACTGGATTGCTTCGGCGTCTTTGTCCGCGCTGCGGGTATTCACAACCACGCGTTCGGCGATCATGAACACGGAATAAAACCCGACGCCGAACTGACCGATTAGCTGCATTTTCTTGTTCTCATCATCTTCTTTCAGCTGCGCGATCTGTTCGAGAAACTCGGCGGAACCCGAGTGGGCAATCGTGCCGATATTTTCATTGACCTCGTCTCGGGTCATGCCGATACCGGAGTCCCTGATCGTCAACGTCTTAGCACTCTTGTTGACGTCGATCTCGATTTCTAAAGGTGCATTGGGATCGGCGATATTGTGGTCGGTGAGCGAGCGAAAATGCACCTTGTCCAAGGCGTCTGACGCGTTGGAAAGAAGCTCTCGGAGAAACACCTCCGAATGGGTGTACAGAGAATGAATGAGAATCTGCAGTAGCTGTTGAACTTCGGTCTGAAAGGTCCGCTCCTCGGCCCCCTCTTCCCGTTCGGCTGAATCACCTGACATCGGTGTTTTGCTCCCTCGATCTGAAGTTTTACTTTTGCATAACTCGGTGTCGCTTAGCGAGTTAACAATGTACGAAAGCGCTGGTGGTTGGCAAGTGCGGCTTGTCCGGCGAACTCCGAACCATATCTTGTGAAGGCTATGATTCAAGCTCCCGACGATGTCTACGACCTGATCATCGTAGGCGGCGGTCCCGCCGGCGCCATCGCCGCCGTCTACGCCGAACAGCGAGGGTTGACGACCCTGCTCTTGGAGAAAGAGCGCTTTCCCCGAGACAAAATATGCGGTGACGCGCTCTCTGGGAAAGCGATCGCCATACTACACGAGCTCGACCTGCTTGAGGAAGTCAAACACCTTCCTGGAGCCACGATACGACACATCGTATTTGGCAGTGCGGAGCATCAGGACGCGGACATCGATTTGAAGCGCCACGGCTACCGCGACAACCTGACCGGCTCCACGTTTCCAGGTGTAGGTTTTGTCATCCGAAGAAAAATCTTCGACAATTTCCTTTTCCAGAAAGCGCGTACCAAGGTCGGAAAGTGCATCGAGGAGTTCGCGGTTGATGAGTTGGTCTACGACGACATCTGCGATCAGCAGGTCGTGCGAGGTCGAAGCCGGGATTCGGATGTACCAACCGAGTTTCGCGGGCGCATTGTTCTCGGTTGCGACGGTTTCAACTCGGTTGTCGCTCGACAGTGCGGATTGTACCGACATGAGAGCCGCCACTGGGTCGTGGCACTGCGCTGCTACTATGAAAAGGTCGAAGATCTGACGGACCAGATCGAGCTGCATTTTGTCGACGCCGTTCGCCCCGGATATTTCTGGATATTCCCTCTCGAGGAGGGATGTGCCAACGTCGGCATCGGCTGCGTGCACGAGACGTTGAAGCGCAAGAGTATAAAATTGAAAGAGGCCCTCGCCTCGACCATCGAAAGTCCGGAATTTCGCTCGCGATTCGCTAATGCCCGCCCCTTGGAAGAGCCGATAGGGTGGAACCTGCCGGTGGGCAGCAAACGGCGGAAGATTCACGACCGCAGCGTAATGCTGTTGGGCGATGCGGCCTCCCTCATCGATCCGTTTACCGGAGAGGGCATAGGCAACGCCCTTTATTCCGCCCGCTTCGCGGTTGATACTGCCGCAGCCGCGCTTCGAGCCGGTGACTGCAGCGCCCAGTTTCTGAAGCGGTACGAGGACGGGCTCTGGAGCGAATTGGGAGACGAGTTGCTGGTGAGCACCCGCATGCAACAGCTGGGTCGTATCCGGCCGCTGCTCAATTTCGTGATTCGCAAAGCCGCAAGAAATCCGGCGGTCGGCGACCTCATCGGCGGCATGATTGCAAATGCGGTGCCCAAGAAGGCTCTGACCGGTCCGCGGTTCTACCTCAACCTCTTGCTTCGATGACTATATCGACATGGCCAGAAAACCACCGTCGACCTTGATGTCGGAACCCGTGACGAATCCGCTCGCCTCCCTGCTGGCTAGAAACACGGCGGCACCCACCAGCTCACCTGGATCCCCGAATCTGGCCATCGGTGTGCGTTTCATGATTTCCTCGGCTCTCGCGGTCGGCGTGCCGTCCTGGTTGAAGAGCAGGCGACGGTTCTGCTCACCTGGGAAAAACCCGGGGACGATGGCGTTGACCCGGACGCCCGTAGCTCCCCATTCGCGCGCGAGAAACTTGGTGACACTTAAGACCCCCGCCTTCGCCGCCGAATACGCCACGACCCGTGACAGCGGTTCGTAAGAGGACACCGAGGCGATGTTGATTATGGATCCGCCGCCCTCCGCGATCATCGCCGGTCCGAATTCCTGACAGGGAAGCAGAACCCCGGCGGCGAGATTGAGATCGAAATTTCTACGCCATGCCTCCAACTGTATTCCTTCGAACGGTAGCTCCGGCGTCACCGTCACCCCCGGCTCGTTGCCGCCAGTGGCATTGACCAGAATAGTCGCCGCTGCGAACTGCTGGCGAACCTCGGCGTGAGCCGCCACTACCGAGTCGCGCTCGAGGGCATCGCAGCTGATGAAACAAGCTTCACCACCAACGCCCTCGATGGAGTTTACGCGGTCGGCGCCCCGCTCCTCACTGCGGCCCAATACGGCTACCCGGGCTCCCGCTTCCGCCAGACCCTGTGCCATCGCGCCGCCCAGCGCGCCCGTACCGCCAAACACCACCGCAACCCCGCCATTCAGATCGAACATGGTCATGATCCGCTCCCGTTCCTCAGTACCCGAGTCGGTGTGACAGCAATCCGATACATCCGCCGAATACGTTGCCCCACACGATCAGCCATCCCAGATGTTGGCGAATGACATCTTCCATCATTCGTTTCACGGCCTCGGGCGTCAACTCCTGCAGCTTCGCCTCCAGCAGTTGATTGACTTGGTCGCGCAGCGCCCCCACCTCCACGCCCGGCCGGGCGAATTCATTCGCTACCAGAGGAGCCACGTCTTCACCCATGCCACTGAGAAAACGTTTGACCAAGGGTTTGACCGTTTCCGTGCCAACCATCTTCAATATCATTCCGGCCGGCGTTTGCTGCATCTCCTGCAACTTGCGCTCAATGATCGCGTCTACCTCGTCCGATTCAAGGATCGCCACCAATCTGGATCCCAGCTTCTCGTCGTGGGAGATCGTCTCGAGCCGTTCGGCGAAGAACCGGGATAGGTATTCCTCGTCGAAGAAGTGTACCATTATCAGGTCCTTGACCGTCTCTCGAATCTCGCGGAACCGGCTTGGAATAACACCGGAACCGTAGAGCAGCGGGATACGATCAAACAGCATCTTGACCGCCAGCCAGTTCGTGACCCCGCCGGCAAAGCCGAAGAGTCCGGCCGCCACCAGCCATTCCGCCCATGGGTACTGACGCGAGGCTACCAAACCCCCAATGAGGACGGTGCCCGAAATCCAGTTCGAAACTCTGCCTTTGTCGAAAAAACTCACGCGTGTTCCCATAAACAGTATGTGAAGAGGTGAGAGAAAGGGCCTATAGTGAAGAGCGGTTCTGCCGCCGCTCATCCCGCCGTTCCAGCGCCAGTTGAATCAGTCGATCGATGAGCTCGCCGTACTCGAGACCGCTGGCCTGCCACAATTTGGGGTACATACTTATTGGGGTAAAACCTGGGATGGTGTTGATCTCATTGACGTAGACTTCGGACTCGTCCGCCGAGACGAAGAAATCGACGCGGGCCATGCCAGCGGCGTCCACGGCGCGAAAAGCCTCCACCGCCAAACGTCGGATATGGTCGGAGGTGCGTTCCGACAGCGGCGCCGGTATGATCAGATCCGAGTTGTCGTCTAGATACTTGGCGTTGTAGTCGTAGAACTCGTTGCCCGGTACGATTTCTCCGAGTACGGAGGTTTGCGGGTCCTCATTGCCCAATACGGCGCATTCAACCTCTCGGCAGTCCGCAGCATCCGCTTCCACCAGAATCTTGGTGTCGTAGCTGGCAGCTTCGTCCATTCCATTCATTAGTTCGGCGGGCTCGTGGACCTTCGTGATGCCCACGCTCGACCCCAGATTGGCAGGTTTCACGAAAACGGGATAATCGAGCTCTGCTTCGATCTGCCGTTGGACCTGCTTCGGTTCCCGACGCCACCGACCCCTACTAAACACGAGATAGTGCAGCTGCTGCAACCCTTCAGCGCGGAAAACTCGTTTCATCAGCTCCTTGTCCATGGAAACGGCGGAGCCACCGACGCCAGCACCGACATAGGCAACCCCGGCCAGTTCCAACAAACCCTGCACCGTCCCGTCTTCGCCGTACGGTCCATGGAGGATCGGAAAGACAACGTCCACGGAGCGGTTCCGGCCGCGATCGAGTACGCTACCGTTGGTAGTGATCAGGTCTCTGGTACCCGGATAGTCCAATAGAACAGGTACCAGGTCGTCGCCTTGTACGGTTCCCGCAGATAGTACCTTCTGCGCATCGCCAGCCAACAGCCAATCCCCCTCCTTGGAAATTCCTATCATCGTCACCTCGTACTTGTCGGAGTCGATAGCCGCCAACACGGATCGCGCGGAGGTTACCGACACCTCGTGCTCGCACGATCTGCCTCCAAAGAGAACGCTGACACGGATCTTTTCTGGCATGAAGAAACCTCTTGGTTCTGCTCTATGAAGGAGGGAACCGATCGGGGAGAGGGCTGTTCACAAATATATTTGGGCGTTCAAATGGTGTCCATGTGATTGTCTTGCCGCGCCGCAGGCCCTGTGGTAATATCTACCCCTCCTGGAAAACGCACTACTAACCTCCGAGGATAGTACCCCGTGAGTGACCCCGCTGAGTTTTCAATTCCCGTCGGGCAGCGTCAGCTTTTTCTGGACGATGTCGGCATCGATCAGCTGACTAATCTGAAACGGACCCTGCATCAACCCGACAAGAAGGGTGCGGTGATTCGCAGTCCAGATCCGGATTCGACGATTCAAACGCGAAACGCTCCTTTTTGGGAACCTGAGCAGCAATTATATAGGCTGCAGGTCCTTGCGGTGGAGGAAAACGCCTGGCAGAGTCCGGACGGTTCGCATTGGATTCCGGGGCACGGTCCCGGGCCCGAAAGTGAGCTTAGCGGGGTCAGCATGGTGGTGCGCGACGGGCGAGACAAGGACTCCGGTCGGCGTTACAAAGCGGCATTGTTGAATTCTGGATTCGCGGTTTCTCCGGACGGCATCGATTGGTCCAAGCTGGACGTGCCGCCGATTGAGAGCTCGGATGAGGGCAACTTCAGCTACAATGAAGATGAGGGACTGTTCATCCACACGGTGAAGCGCGGGACCGACTTTGGACGCTCGGTTGCCGTAGCGACCAGCACCGACTTCGAGCACTGGGATGATTTCGGAGTTGTATTCAGCACCGACGCCAAGGACCAGGAGATTGGGCGCGAGGTCATAGAGGCCAGAAGATCCGCTCCGTTGCTTCAGCAGACCGAATTCAACGATCCCGAGCATTACAGTATCGAGATCTACAACATGGGGGTGTTCAGGTACGAGGGTTTGTATATCGGCATGCCTTCGGTCTACCATCACACCGGAAAGGTCCCGCCCGAATGGGAGGGATTCAAGACCATGAACCTGTCGCCCTACATTCGCGAGTGCGTCGAGAAATACGGTGACTACACCGGTTTCTATAACGTGCAGGTTGCCTGCAGTCGAAATCTCAAGGACTGGAACAGAGTAGCCGAACGTCGGCCCTTCATCGAAACATCGCCAGCAGACAGCGGTGCGTACGATCTACAGACCATCATCGGCCCCTCCAATGCCATTCGGCGAGGTGACGAGCTGTGGTTCTACTATACGGGAATTAGGAACTACGCCTTTATCACCTCCGGCGGCATAAAGGGGTACGACGACTATCGAGCGGATTGTGGCGCCATTTGCCTGGCGGTGCTGCGGCGCGACGGATTCGTCTCCCTCGATTCCACAGATCAGGAGGGATCGGTGCGCACGAGCCCTTTCCAGCTAAAGGGCGATTCCCTGAATGTCAACGTCGACGCCGCTCGCGGCGAACTGCGGGTGAGGGTTCTCGACAGCGAGGGTAAGTCACTCGCCGACTCCGAGATTGTCCGCGAAGACAAAACCTCCGAAACCGTGGCTTGGCGGAATGGGGAAATCGCCCAACTGAAAGAAGAAACCGTACGTTTGGAATTTTTGTCCCGCGACACTCAACTATTCTCTTATTGGTTCGACTAGAAGAGGACATGGGATTGTTCTCACCGTGGCGCCGCCCGTCGTACCGTCGGCTGTTGTTTTGTGTTTCGCTTGGATTCCTGCTGACTG
The DNA here is from genome assembly GCA_965217095.1 of Candidatus Latescibacterota bacterium. Lineage (GTDB taxonomy): Bacteria > Latescibacterota > UBA2968 > UBA8231 > UBA8231 > CAYNZV01. The sequence goes on along the minus strand of OZ244235.1, from coordinate 436,586 downwards.
ATTGTGCACGGCGGGGGCTGCCACCGGATATCGAGGCGACGAAAGGTCCTCGGCCGAGTGCCCGTGAAATCCCCGAAGATGTCGATTATCTGTTACCCCTGGAGAACTCCATCGTACGCGAATACAACCTCGCCCGCACCGATCCGCGGCGCTACGCCTTTTTCGTCTCCCGGATGAGACCTTATTTTGACGGCAACGTCATGAAACGTCCAGGATACAACCCGGTGGTCACCGTCGAGGGCGTGCAGGCGGCCGACGAAGCAGTCCGTTTTCTGCGCAAGGCGCGTCCGCTCTCTCCTTTGACGGCCTCCCGCGGTCTCTCACAGGCGGCCTTGAGACATGTGGAAGATCAGGGACCGAAAGGAAACGTCGGACACGGGGGTAGCGATCGGACTCTTCCAGGACATAGGATCGAGATGTTCGGTCGCTCGCGAGGTCTCATTGGCGAGAACATCGCCTACGGCCCCCACGCTGCCCGCGAGGTGGTGATGGGACTGATAATCGATGACGGCGTGGAAAACCGCGGCCACCGGAAGAACATCTTCAACAGCATCTTCAGGCAGATCGGGGTGTCGTGCGGTTACCACGATACGTTTCAGATCATGTGCGTTATGACGTTGGCGGAAGCGTTCGAAGACGACCCGAAGCTCGAATCCAACCAACCAAAGGAGTAGGTAGATGCCGCAGTCCGGTTCGATAGGCACGCCCGCTAGCAAGCTGGACACCCCGGTATTGATGGTGGACCTGGACAAGCTCGAAGCGAATATCGAGCGCATGGCGCGGATCATAACGAGAGAAGCAGGCGTAAGATGGCGCCCCCATACAAAGGCGATGAAGATTCCGGCACTGGCCCACAAGCTGCAGGACGCGGGGGCACACGGAATCACCTGCGCGAAGCTGGGGGAAGCGGAGGTGATGGCGGCAGGCGGGATTTGCGACATCCTTATCGCCAATGAGATCGTCGGCGAACCGAAGATTACGCGGCTTGTAAATCTACGCCGCCATTCCGACGTGATGGTCTGCGTCGACTCGGTCGAAAACGTCGAGGAATTGGATCGCGCGGCGCAGAAAAAAGGCGTGCGATTGCGGGTTTTGATCGAGGTCAACGTGGGTATGAATCGTGCTGGGGTCGAACCGGGCGAACCAACCCTGGAACTGGCGCGCAATATAGCTCCGTGTAAGGGACTGCATTTGGCTGGATTGCAAACCTGGGAATCGCAGGCGGTAATGGTCGATCCCGAAGAAGAGAAACGGAAGGTTGTGACCGAGGCGTTGGAGAAATTTGTCGGCACCGCCAATATGTGCCGCGACGCGGGCATCGACGTGGAGATTCTCAGCTGCGGTGGCACTGGAACCTATTGGATCAGCGCCTTTCATCCGGGAATAACCGAGGTGGAGGCAGGCGGCGGCATCTACGGTGACGTTCGTTACGTCAAGGACTTCCACGTCGACCACGTGGCGGCACTCAAGGTCTTATCTACTGTGAGCAGTCGTCCAACGCTCACGCGCATTGTCTGCGATGCCGGCAGGAAGACGTTGAGTACGGATGCCTCCGTTCCCGAACTCCTCAATATTCCGACGATGGAATCTATGAATTTCTCGGCGGAGCACTGCACCATACAGCTCGAAGAGCCGAGTGAGCTGCCGAGAGCAGGCGAAAAGGTTGAATTCGTGGCCGGGTACTCCGATACCACGGTGCTTCTTCACAACGAACTCTACGGAATACGTGACGGGATCGTGGAAACGATCTGGCCCGTGCTCGGCAGGGGAATGCTCCAGTAAGCGTTCCAACGCCGAACCTCGAGAAAATTTCCGCTTGTTGAACGGAGTTGATATCATGACAAACTCGTTAGATCAGCAGCTGGCCGGCTTGATTTTCACTTCCACTGAAGTGCGCTCCAATTTCGAGGTGTTGTGTGACGACCTTGACAGCCGCTTCGCCGGAACCAAAGAGGAGAAACAAGCGGCGCACTTCCTGCAGGATAAGCTGAAGCAGTACGGTCTGACCGGCGTCCATGCCGAAGCGTTCGAATACCACGGATGGACTCGCGGGGAGGCGCGACTGGGGATAACCAAACCGTGGAACCGCGACCTGACCTGCCTCTCCTTGCCCATGTCCCCGCCAGGCTTGGTGCGGGGAACCGTGGTCGATCTGGACCGCGGCGCCCCGGAGGTCTTCGATCGCAAGGCGGCGCAACTTCCGGGAAACATAGCCTTGGTGAACATCGAGAATCCGGTTTCCGCCGGCCGCTGGATTCAGCGGATCGAAAAATACAACCGCACGATGCTCGCCGGGGCCAGCGCGTTCATCTTTATGGCAAACGAGGAGGGGTATGGACCGGTCACGGGTGCCCTCGGCTTCAATCGTTGGGGTTTGATCCCTGGAATTGCCATATCCCGAGAGACCGGCCTGCAGCTGCGCCGGCTTCTGCGGCGTGGCGACCTGGAGATAGAGATCGAAACGACAGACGAGCAGGTTCCAAAGACCTCTTGGAATGTGATCGGCGACATCGTGCCGGCCGACGTTCATGACTCCAATATGGTGGTATTCGGGTCCCACTACGACGGGCACGACCTCGCCCAGGGCGCCCATGATCCCACTTCGGGCTTGGTAGCAAGTCTTGAAACCGCCCGCGCACTCGCCATGCACAAGGAACAGCTGAAGAGACCGGTCCGCGCGATCATGTTCGGAGTTGAGGAGTTGGGTTTGATCGGCGCACAGGCGTACGTCGATGCCCACGAAGAGGATCTCGATCGAACTCGATTCATGCTCAACCTGGATGCCGCCGGCGGACCTACCCAAAATGCCCTCTTCCTGTATGGACAAGACACCCGTGCCTATTTTCGCACCCTCGCAGCTGAATTCGACGACGACTTCATCGTGGATATGGACCTGTCGCCCCTGAGGGAGCCAGAGCATATCTCCGCCGATCACTATCCGTTCATGGCGGCCGGCCTTCCCAGCGGATTTGTCAAAGACCCCGGCTTCAGTATCTCTTCCGGTTTCTACCACACAGCGCACGACACCATAGACAAGATTCGCCTCATCGACATCAAAGAAGCGGCATTCCTCGCGGCACAGCTGTTGTGGAGGCTCACCAACGACGACCATTGGCCGTACTCCAGAATCCCGCTCGATGAGCGGCAGCAGCAACTAGAGGAGTACGAACGGTCCGAAGTGTGCCGGATCGAAGCGGCGGTGGAGAAGCTGCGTGAACAAGCGGAGAAGAAATCATGAAATGGGACCTGCTGATCAAGGGCGGCGAGTTGTTGGATCCGGCGCAGCAAATCCGGAGAAAGCTGGATGTGGCGTTTAACGCGGGGCGGGTTGCGGAGACGGGACAGGATCTTGATTCGGCGCAGGCGCGCGCGACTCTGGATGCTTCGGGACTCTTGGTTACCCCGGGGATGATCGATCTCCACGTGCATGTCTTTCCGATGGTCAGCTACCTGGGCGTCGATCCCGACAGCAGCTGCCTGGCGAGGGGCTCCACGACGGTCGTCGATGCCGGTAGCGCCGGCGCGGACACCTTCGATGCGTTTCGCCATTGGATAATTGACGTGAGCGCCACCGATATCCTCGCTTACATCAACATTGCATCCACGGGCATGCTCAATCCGGAAGTAGGGGAGCTCATGGATCTGAACCACGCGAATGTGGGCAAGGCGTGTAAGGTCATAGAACGACACCGCGACCGCATTCTGGGTGTGAAGGTCCGCCTCACTAGGGATCTCATCGTCAGCGAGCAAGCGGGACTGACTCCCTTGCATCGAGCCCGTGAAGCGGCGGATGCGGCCGGTCTGCCGATCATGGTTCATCCGCAAGACGCCTATTGCGAATCATTGGACGACATCCTTGCCGTGATGGGTAAGGACGATGTCTTGACCCACTGCTTCCACGCCAAGGAGGGGTGTGGGATTCTGGACTCGGGGGGAAAGGTTCGCGCCTCTGTTCGGGACGCTATTGAGCGCGGGGTGTTGCTAGATGTCGGTCACGGTCGCGGTTCCTTCGGTTGGGACATAGTGGAAACGGCACTGGCCGACGATTTGGAGCCGCACACGATCTCTACCGACCTGCACACATTGAACATTGACGGGCCGGTATACGATCTGGGCAACGTGATAAGCAAGTTTATCTACCTGGGTATCGGCTTGGAAGAAGCGTTCGCCAAGGTTACATCGATTCCCGCGCGTTTTCTTCGTCTGGAGAACGAGATCGGCACCTTGAAACCCGGAGCTCGAGGGGATGCCGTTCTCTTCGAGTTGCGCGAAGGCAGCTTTCAACTTGTGGACGCCTACGACGATACTCGCACCGGCAGCCAGTACCTCGAGCCGTTGGCGGTGGTCAAGAACGGAGCGGTGTACCGTCAACAACGAAGATGATGTTTGGCTATGGCCTACCAAGAGATAGGGGGAGTCCCGGTCTGGGGCGATCCACAGCAGAATGCCGTCGATCAAATCGAGAACTGCGCCCGCGACGCCGAGTACTGCGCCCTCATGGCCGACCATCACCTCGGTTACGCGGTGCCGATAGGCGGAGTCGTCGCGTATGACGACCAGATAAGTCCTTCGGGCGTAGGGTACGACATTTCCTGCGGCAACAAAGCGGTGTTGCTGGACGCCGACCCCAGCGAGATCCGCCGCCATATCTCCGAATTTATGGACGCCATCTGGAAGGCGTTGTCCTTCGGCATAGGCCGCCAGAACCGCGAAGCGGTCGATCACGATCTATTCTACGACGACCCCGCCTGGAAACTGAAGGTAGCTGCCCAGCTGAAAGACCTGGCGCGATCTCAGCTGGGAACCATCGGCTCGGGGAACCATTTCGTCGATCTCTTTGTGGACGAACGGGAGCGAGTATGGTGCGGCGTTCACTTCGGGTCGCGGGGCCTGGGGCACAAGCTTGCAACCCATTTCATAAAGGCGGGCGGGGGACGGAACGGCATGCACGTGGATCCCGTTTTGCTCGATACGGATTCCGAACTGGGTCAGGAATACGTTGTTTGTATGTCCATGGCAGGCCGCTACGCTTATGCCGGTAGGGATTGGGTGTGTGAAAAGGTAGCTGCGATTCTTGGAACGGAAATTCTGCAGGACGTGCACAACCACCACAACTTTGCCTGGCGCGAAACCCATTTCGGACGAGATCTGTGGGTCGTTCGCAAAGGGGCGACTCCGGCATGGCCCGGCCAACGAGGTTTCGTCGGCGGCACTATGGGTGACATATCCGTCATTGTCGAGGGCGCGGAGTGCGAGGAAAGCAAGCTCGCGCTCTACTCCACGGTGCATGGGGCGGGACGAGTGTTGTCGCGGACCCAGGCCGCAGGGAAAAAGCGATGGCGGCGGGGCAAAGCCAAAACGCAGCAGCCTGGACTCATCAGCCGTAAGATGATGCACGATTGGGTGCGCAAGGCCGGCGTGGAATTGCGGGGCGCCGGAACCGACGAATCGCCGCACTGTTACAAGAGGCTTCCCGAGGTACTGAAACACCACGACGAATCGGTAAAGATCCTGCATACCCTCACGCCTATTGGCGTCGCCATGGCCGGCGAGAACGAGTACGATCCCTTCCGCGATTGAAGCTTTAATGACAAGGGAGACCACTCTCATCGGACGAATTGCCGCCGACCAAGACCCACCGTATACTTACTCGCCCTAATATCGCCAAGAGCTCAGCAGCCGAATCTCTGGAGGTTAAAATGGTGGACATTCATCAATCCTGGAGTCGAGATTTCGACGTCTACGACCGTGTGAAGGAACTGAAGATCGACCTTGGCACCAAAGAGACCGCGTTGCCCCCGTCCGGTTTTGCCATCTGCGGCGTGACCATCACACCCTCTGGTCTGGTCTTCATGTCGGGAGCGGGAGGTGGCACTGGAGCGGTAACAAATGACGACGACGACGTCAAAACCGGAAATGCCGCCGGACGCGAGGCAGGCATCAAACACCTCGCTGCCCTGCACTGGGCACTAGATTCCTACGGAACCTTGAACGACGTCTGGTACTGCGTTAAATGCCTCGGCATGGTCAACTCCCACGGCGGCGCCTCGTTCTCGAAATCTCCTGAGGTCGTCAACGGATACAGCAAAGTGTTTCACGACGTTTTCGGTGGCCCCCTGTCAGAATATGCCAATAACGGCTCAGACAGCTCGCTGTCGGGTTGGCACGCACGCAGTGCCGTTGGCGGATTCGATCTCCCCGGCCACTGTATGATCGAACCGGAAATGATCGTGCAGATCGATCCCGATTTGGCCTTGCGCATAATAAAGGATCGCGGACCTTGCCTGTAGTTTGCGCCGGGAGCCCTATCTCCTATATTTAGTGCATCAGAAAGTGGTGATTTGACGGCAGCTTGCAGCCACTGTAAAAACTCGCTAAAAAGCCAGCGCACAGGTTTAACCTGAATCGACAGCCCAGGCCTTTTGCCTGGGTTTTTGGTTTTAGCCCAACGCTTTTTGGCGTTCGGGCTTTTTTTGTCACTGGAGTAGGAATGGAGTCAGCACACAATCACGGCAGTTCGACCCGTTCGGTGCACGCGGGCGAAGCTCGGGATAAACCTGACAAATCGCTGACCACGCCAATCGCGCAGACGGCGACCTTCGTGTTCGATACGCTGCAGGAGTTCGAGGCCTTCAAAGCCGGTGAGCGGCACAATTTCGAATACGGACGCTACGGGAATCCGACCCAGCTGGCGGCAGAGCGAAAACTGGCGGCTTTGGACAGCGCCGAGGATGCCCTGCTTTTCCCGACAGGCATGAGCGCCGTGACCAGCGTGCTGATGGCCATGCTTCGAAGCGGGCAGCACATGATCGTCGTCGAGGACTGTTACCGGATGACGGCCAAGTTTTGTTCGATCATCCAGAAGTTTGGCATCGAATCGACCTTCGTGAAGCCGGGCGACTTCGAGGTCCTCAAATCTGCGGTCCGACCCACCACCCGGTTGATTCTGACCGAGTCACCGACCAACCCGCATCTGAATGTGTTGGACCTGAAGAAGCTGGTGCCGTTCGCGAAGGAACACCGCTTGAAGGTGCTCATAGACAGCACGCTGGCCACGCCGATCAACCAACGCCCGCTGGAGTTCGGCGTCGATTTGGTGCTGCACAGCGCCACCAAATATCTCGGTGGTCACAACGATCTGATGCTGGGTTCGGTATGCGGCGCCGCCCCGATCGTGGAGGCCATTCGCGAATACTGCAAGGTCGTCGGCACCTCTCCCGATCCAAACTCGTCCTACCTCCTGATACGAGGATTGAAAACGCTTTCGGTGCGCGTGCAGCGCCAGAATGAAACCGCTATGCACATCTCGCAGTATCTGGAGGGTCACGAAAAGGTTAAACGGGTTTTCTATCCGGGGCTCGAAAGCCACCCGGACCACCGGATCGCCGTCGAACAGATGAGCGGTTTCGGTGGTTTGATAAGTTTCGAAATCGACGGAGGGCTAGATCGCGCTCAGCGTTTTATCCACGAGCTGAAACTCCCTTACCTGGCGCCGAGCCTGGGCGGCGTGGAGACCCTCGTATCCCATCCGGCAACCGTCTCGTATCACGATCTAAGTCGCGAGGAACGCCTCTCGATCGGAATCACCGACGAGCTGGTACGTTATTCAGCAGGCATCGAGGACACCGCAGATCTAATCGCAGACATCGAGCAGGCGCTGGACAAGGTCTGACTCGAGTCGGTCCGAGTATTCGCTTTGATTGCGCCGCGGCAGCCCTAAATGGGAACTTGCACCGGTTGCGATGCTCACGTCGTCGCGACGTGCCTTGATTCCAGCTGTCTATAGAATTCAATCAGCGGACCATAGATCGTTCTCGAATCCGCTCGGGGTTGGATGGTGGAGCCGGGGGCCGGTTGCGTAAACGGTTTCACGACGTTCTGCCATTCCTCCGGCTCGCCCTGTTGCCTGCGAAAGCTGAAACATGCTCTTAAGGCCGCGCCCAGGGCGGCGGAGTTTGTGGTCTCGAAGCGGTGAACCGGACAGGAATGGACGTCGGCAAATATCTGAAGGATCTCCGTGCTTTGAGACGCTCCACCGGTGACGTAGAGTGAGCGGATCGGCACTCCCATCCATCGGGAGTGGATGACCGACGAAATGGCCTGCGCTTCTATGACCCCGCGCACGTTTCGGGCGACATCACCGGGATCGAGATCTTTCCTGATCACCTTGGGCGCTTCAACCTTCGGTACAATCTCCGGGCCGAAGAACGGTAGCATCATCCCCCCCCCGTTGCCGGGTTTGCTGCTGCTCAGCATCTCCTCAAACCCGTTCCAGTCGAGTCCGAACTGATCCCGCACCGCCTCCCGCGCCAGGCTTCCATTCATAAAACATATCAGCGCCATGTAGTTGGTTCCGTCCGGCGAGGCAAACAGGCAACCTTCTCCCTTGGAGGAGGTCCGCGGGGCGCTCATGCAGGCGAAAAGGGTATCTGACGTGCCGAGACTCAACGCGACCTTTCCCGGTTCCACAAGTCCCATGCCGATCAAGCTACAGGGGTTGTCGCCAGAAAACGGAAGAACCCTGCAGTCTTTCGAAAAGCCGTACCGCTCGACAAAATAAGGGCTGATGTTTCCGACGATCTCGTCGGAGCGAGTTATCGGCGGCATCCTGTCGCTGAGATCGGGCGCGGTGGCCGCCATCGCCGCTGCGCTCCATTGTCGCTGCGTAATGTCCATGAGATTCGTGCCACTACCGTCACCGGGATCGACGGAAACCAGCCGGCCTGCCAGCAGACTGGCCATGTAGGAGCTCACCAACCCGATGTAGGCGGTGTCCCGATAGCTGTCTGGTTCAGTTTGGCAGAACCGGCGAATCTGGGGACCGCTAAAACGCTCGAATGCGGTGTTTCCGGTGAGTTCCAATAGCGCCTCTGCCCCCCCGAGCGCGGTTTGAATCTCCTGGCATTGCGCCGCCGTGGAGGTGTCCATCCAGATTGGGGAGCTGGGGCGGGAGAAAATATCGCCGATCTGAGGTGCCAGCGGTTGGCCTGCGTCGAGTTGGCCCAGCGCTCTGGACGCCCGGTCGTTCAAGTAAACCGTTCCGTGCTGCTGACCACTGCCCGCTACGGCTGCCAGCGAGCCGAGATCCACGCCGCCGTCAAGCATCGATTGGGCAAGTAGATCCAACGCCTCCGCCCACATGAGCGGAAAGCTGTGTACGACCCCGTCGCCACGATCGACGACCCCGTTCTTTACCCCATATGAGGCGGCGAAATGCGCGTCGAAGTTCACCGATAGTTCGAGCTCGATTTCGCCCTCATGAACATCGATGACCACAGCGGTCATCGACTGGGTGCTGGCGTCAATTCCGAGAAATTTGCTCACTAGAAACCACTTACGTAGGTTGTTAATTTTGTAGAAAGTAGGGTACTAAATTCGTTTTGGTCGGCAAGGTGCCGCCACCGATGGCGGCCCGAAGTTGGATTAATATGGAAGCCTTACGAGATACCGATCCGGAAGTCGCCGTGATCGTCGAGGCCGAAAACAGAAGGCAGCACAATAAGATCCGTTTGATCCCATCGGAAAACTACGTCAGCCAAGCCGTATTGGAAGCTACCGGTTCCGTCTTGACCAACAAGTATTCTGAGGGATACGCGGGCAAACGGTATTACGAGGGTCAGCAACAGATCGATCGTCTCGAAGCGTTGTGTGTGGAGCGAGCCCGCGATCTGTTCGGCGCCGAGCATGTTAACGTACAGCCTTATTCCGGTTCGCCGGCAAATCAAGCGGTGTACGTCGGCATGGCCAAACCTGGAGATACGGTCATGGGCCAAGCCCTTGATCACGGAGGCCATCTAACCCATGGGGCACCGGTCAGCGTATCGGGTATCCATTACGAGTCGATTCAATACGGCATCAACAAAGAAAGCGGCACTCTCGATTACGACCAGGTCGAGCATCTGGCGCGGGAGCACAAACCGCGGATCATCTTTTGCGGCGCTACGGCCTACCCCAGGATCATCGACTTCGAACGATTTGCTGATATTGGACATGGCGTTGGCGCACTCGTAGTTGCTGACATTGCACACATTTCAGGTTTGGTGGCAACTGGGGTGCATCCCAGCCCCGTTCCGCACGTGGACATCGTCACCTCCACGACGCACAAGACGCTGAGGGGTCCGCGGGGCGGAATGATCATGTGCAAACGTGAATTCGCAGCCGCCATAGACAAAGCGGTATTCCCTGGACTACAAGGGGGACCCCACAATCACACGACAGCAGGATTGGCGGTGGCGCTTAAGGAGGCGGCTTCTGAAGCATTCCAGGTTTACGCTGCGCGGATCGTGGAGAACGCCAAGACCCTGGCGGCGGAACTGCAGAAACGCGGATTCGAGCTGGTCACGGGCGGCACCGAGAACCACTTGCTGTTGATCGACCTAACCAGCCGGGGCATCACCGGCAAACAGATGTCGAAGGCGCTTGATCCGTCGGGTATCGTCTGCAACTTCAACACGGTGCCCTTCGATCCTAGGCCGCCCCGGAATCCAAGCGGCATACGCCTGGGCACACCCGCGATTACAAGCCGAGGATTTGGCACCGATGAAATGAGACAACTGGCGGAGTGGATGGAGCGCATTGCCGACGTCAGAGCGGAGGAATCCTTGGACCTGGTTGGCCGCAAGGAGATTTACCGGCAAACGGCGGCGGAAGTCAAAGCCGTCTGCGATCGGTTCCCGGCACCCGGTCTGCTCTACACCGAAGACGGTCAGCCTGCCTGATCTCAACCTGGAAACAGATCCATGCCCAGACGTAAGAAGAGCCAGGTCAGCGCGGCGATTACTAGAAACGGGGCTACGTGTCTGCCCGTGGTTTTCATAAGTCTCCCGGGGAGGAAGGAGCTTAAGTCGGTTGTACTATAATAAAAACGACGTAAATTCGCACGAAAAAAACGTATCGGGTGGAAACCTGTGAATCGGAGCTCGATAAAGACGGCTGGTCAGGTCCTTCTCCTGATGCTGATTCTATACACCTTCCTGGTCAGCATTGGTCTGTTGGGCGCCTCATTCAAACTTTTCGGCAAAGACCTGGCAAAACAGATAATAGAAATGACCGCCAATCCGTTGGTGGGTCTGTTTGCCGGCATCCTTGCCACGACGCTGGTTCAAAGCTCTTCCACCTCGACCTCGATAGCCGTCGGCATGGTGGCGGGCGGCGCCCTCACGATAGAAGGCGCCGTACCGGTCATCATGGGCGCCAACATCGGCACCAGCGTAACGAACACCCTGGTTTCCATGGGGCATATCACTCGTAAGGAAGAGTTCCGCAGGGCCTTGGCCGGTGCCACGGTGCACGATTTTTTCAACTTGATCGCGGTGGCAATCATCCTGCCGTTGGAGGTTTTCTTTCATCCTCTGCAATGGTTTTCGGAAAATATAGCGACGGTATTTGAAGGCGTCGGCGGCATGAAATTCACGAGTCCGTTGAAACTCGCGACCAAACCCGTAGTTGCATGGCTGGCCGATTTCATGGGCGAGAATCCGACCCTCTGCATCATCGTCGCTCTCCTGTTGATGTACGGGGCGCTTAAGTTTCTGGTAGATCTCGCTTGCAGTCTGGTTGTTGCCAGGTCAGAACGTTTCTTGCACCGCTATCTCTTTGGAGCCCCTCTCACAACCATGTTGTTCGGGTTGATCCTGACCATTTTGGTGCAGAGCAGCTCGATCACGACGTCCATGGTCATACCGCTTATCGGAGGCGGAATACTGACGCTACAGCAGATCTTTCCATATGTGTTGGGGGCAAACATTGGAACCACGGTAACGGCGATGCTCGCCTCGCTGGCCACCGGAAATCTCGCCGCGGTGACGGTCGCTTTCGCTCATCTCTTCTTTAACCTCTCTGGCATCCTAATAATCTACCCCGTCCCCGCGATCAGGCGTATCCCGATAGCCATGGCGTCCGGCCTGGCAAATCTGACCAGCAGATCAAGACTCATTGCCATCGCCTATGTGGCCCTGGCATTCTATCTGATCCCGCTGCTTCTAGTATTTTCGTGGAGGTAAACGATGTTGAAGGAACTGTTGTCCAAAGAAAAATCCTCCCTGGTGTACGAAGCCCTTGAGGAGATCCTGAAGATGTTGGAAGGGGCGGAACGGATGTTCGCGATCGGCTGCGACTTCACTGCTAGAGACGAAGAAAACGCCCGGGTTATCGCCCAAAGCGATGGCGAAATCAATATGGGTGAAAGGATGGTGCGACGGCTCATCTTCCAACACCTGACGGTCAATCCGAAATACGATCTCCCGGCGAGCTTGGCGATCCTGAGCATCATCCACGACGTAGAGCGTCTGGGAGACTATGCGAAAAGTCTGTTCGAGCTGAATCAATGGGGAGATCTATGTAACAAGGAGAATACTCACCGCCAACGGTATGCCGAGATACGCAAGGAGGTCGAGCCTCTCTTCTCCCTTACTAGGGAAGCACTCAGCAACGACGACGCCGAAACCGCCCGCAATGTTATGCAAAAACATGAAGCGACCAAGACACTCACCGATGAATTCGTGGCCGACCTCGTGCAGGATCCAAACGCCGGCTCGGACTCGGTGCTCTATGCTTTGGCCTCCAGATTCCTGCGTCGCACCAGTGGGCATCTCTCCAACGTTGCCTCCAGCATCACTAATCCTCTCGACCGAGTTAGTGGCAAAGTGAGTTAGCCTGAATTATTCATAAAAATGCGGTGAGCCTCTGTACAACTGGTTGTTTTGCCCTACGTTAGGGTTACCCACAAACAACAACCAATCAAGAGGGCCACCGCAGATGGAAACTTCGCAGATCGCGCTATCGTTTGCAAACATCTCGGGCAAAAAGATCGAAGCTGATTTTGACGGTGGCATGACCACCAGTGATGGGGGCGCCCTGCTTCTGCGACCAGCGGAAGCCCGCACCGGGATCGTCGACCGAATCGTGGCGGCGATGTCGGATCGTCGACATCAAAGCTATATCGACCATACGTATACTGACCTCATCCGGCAGCGCGTATTCCAGATCGCCTGTGGCTACGAGGACGCCAATGACAGTGACGACCTGCGTTGCGATCCGGGTCTGAAAACCGCGTGCGACCGTCTGCCTCTGACGGGAGACGATTTGGCCAGTCAACCAACCATGTCTCGTTTGGAAAACAGTGTCAGCCGCTCGGATCTGTATCGCATCGGGCTCGCTTTGCTGGAAATATTCATCGAGTCTTACGACCAGCCGCCCAAGAAGCTCACCATCGACATCGACGACACGGACGATCCGGCACACGGCGCCCAGCAACTCACGTTGTTCCATGCCTACTATGACGAGTATTGCTACCTTCCGGTCCATCTCTACGAAGGGGAGTCGGGCAAATTGATCACGACGCTGCTGCGACCCGGTCGTAGAATGCGAGGCCGAGAGGCGGTAGCCATCCTCAAACGCGTGTTGGATCATTTGATCATGGTGTGGCCGAAGACGAAGATCACCTTACGAGGCGACTCACACTTCAGCACCCCTGAGGTGCACGACCTGTGCGACGGATACGGTATTGATTTCATTCTGGGACAGGCGATCAACAACAAGCTCAAGGCACTCGGCGAACCGCTGATGGAGCTGGTGGCGGCGCTGGCCGAGCAGAGCGATGAACCGGTGCGGCTTTTTGACCGCTTCGAGTATCAGGCCAAGAGCTGGCCCCGACCGCGCCAGATTATCTACAAGGCCGAGATCACACAAGGCAAAGCCAACCCGCGCTTCGTGGTGACCAATATCCGCAACCGCACTCCCGAGTTTCTGTATGAGGAGATCTACTGCGCTCGTGGGCGGTCGGAAGGCTTCATCAAGAATCACAAGACCTACCTGCAGTCCGACCGCACCTCCTGCCACCGCTTCTCGGCCAACCAATTTCGCCTCTTCCTGCACAGCGCGGCCTACGTGCTGCTGCACACGATCCAACAGATTGGCATGCGCGGCACCCAATGGACGACGTCCAACTTTAACACGATCCAACTCCGGGTGCTCAAAATCGGCGCCCGCGTGCGGGAGCAAGCCACCAAGGTCCGTTTTCACTTTCCGACGTCATACCCGCTCAAGGATCTGATGCGCACCGTCGTCCTCAACCTCGACACCTCATGATGCTTTGCGATGTCCCACTACATCCACGCACACGATCCACCAAGGGACCCGACTGTCCCAATGACATCCAAAAGAGGCTCAGATCTCCCAGACAACACCTCGACGACCGACAGCACTCGATCAACCCGCTACCAAAACGTCCAGCCATTGACCAGCGCACCGAATTCGTTCGCTTGGTGCGGATTCATGAATTATTCAGGTTAGATGGAGCTGACTACTAACCCCAATACACGCTGACCGAAGTACCGCGAGGCGGAGGGATGTAGCCACCGCATCCGTCATGGGAAACCAACGCAAGGCGTACGCCTGTGCGGGCTCCGCCGTCTTTCTCTGGTCGACGGTCGCGACCGTCTTCAAGATCGCGCTACAGTACCTGACCGTTCCGCAACTCCTGTTTTTTTCCAGCCTCGCTTCTGCAGCAGCGTTGGCCGCCATCGCTATTGTCCAGGGGACTATCGGCCAGCTCTTTTCGGGGACCGCGCGCCAATATCTCCGCTCCTTCTTGCTCGGCCTCCTAAACCCGATCGCGTACTACCTAGTATTGTTTGCCGCCTACCAACGACTTCCAGCCCAGGAAGCGCAAGCACTCAACTATACCTGGGCACTGACGATCGTACTGCTATCCGTTCCGCTCCTGCGCCAACGCCCAAGACTTCGAGACATCTTCGCCGGGCTGATATGCTACACGGGAGTGCTTATCATCGGAACGCGGGGAGAACCGCTAGGTTTGAAGTTCGCCGACGCCCTAGGTGTCGCTCTGGCGTTGGGCAGCACCGTACTGTGGGCACTGTATTGGATTTACAATGCGAAAGACGATCGGGATCCGATCATCTGTCTACTTTTAGGATTTATCAGTTCGCTTCCGGCAAGCGCCGCAATTTGTCTCGCGACCACCGGATTCGAGCTGGTGGGGTGGGAAGGTATCGCTGGGGCCGCCTACGTCGGACTGTTCGAGATGGGCTTCGCGTATTTCCTGTGGTTGTCTGCCCTTAAACACTCGGCGAGCACCGCCCGGGTTGCCAACCTCATTTTTCTCTCGCCGTTCTTGTCTCTATTTCTGATACACTACATCGTCGGGGAACAGATCCTGATGTCTACCTTGGCGGGCCTCGCCCTGATCATAGGCGGGTTAGGTGTGCAAAAATCCAAATCGAGCTGACACCGGTAAAGATCCCCTTTCGAATACATGAAGAACGTCCCGGAGGGCATGAACAGTGCCAAGCACGTGAGGTACAGCAGATCGATCTAGCTCACTGTCTTCCGTATTTGTCCAGAATCGAAGTCCACAAGCCCTGGGCTTTCATAAGAAGCTCGATGACCTCGCGAGTGGCCCCATTTCCACCTGGTGCGGTCGTCACGTAGTCGGCGCGCCGACAAACCTCTTCGCGGGCATTGGCGACAGCCACACCCAAACCCACTCGCTGCATTAGAGGCACATCAGTCAAATCATCCCCCATGTACGCCACTTCTATATCGGTCAAACCTGCCTTGGAGCAAATCTCCTCGTACGGCGGTATTTTCTCCAGATAATTTTGATAGATGTAGGTAACACCCAACATCTCGGCTCGATGGTTGACGGCTGGCGATTCGCGGCCGCTGATGACACCCGTTTGAATCCCCGCGGCGTGAGCCCAGCGTAGCCCCATGCCGTCCTGAGTGTTGAACGGTTTGGTCTCCACCATCTCTCCTTGTGGTCCGGGCACATAGTAGAGATGTCCATCCGTCCACACGCCATCAACATCCATTAGTAGCAACCTTATCTTTTGCGCTCGAGCTTGTTGTTCTACCGTCGGTTGGCTCATTCATACCTCCATCCATTGTCGCCCGTCACCTTCGAGCAGGGATGCAGCTTGAGCCGGTCCCCAACTACCGGCTGGATACGATGGGACCTTCGCCGCCGACGACGCACTCCAGGCCTCTTGGATCGGCATGAGCAGCTCCCAGGATTTCTCGATCCAATCGCTGTTAGCGTATAGGGTTGCGTCACCTAGCAAACAATCGAGGATCAAGGTTTCATACGCTTCCGGACTCCGGCCCCCGAAGGTTTCCTCGTAGTCGAAGTCCATTTTCACGGTACCCAGATTCATGTCCGGACCTGGGGTCTTGCCGCTGAACGATAGAGAGATGCCTTCTTCGGGCTGAATGCGACAGAGCAGTAGAAACAGCGATTTCCCTTGGTGGAACAGGTGCGATCAAGCTCATCAAGGTGGGTCCCCAGCTTGATGTAGGTCTCCGGATCCTGCGGATCTCCGCTGATATACGATAGTTTACCCAGAAAATGTTCCAGGGCCTCCGCATCTACTTCGCCGACGAACCTGCGCACCGCCTCCCCCATCTGCTGGCGGAAGCCGTCGTTGTCCATCGGACTGCGCGCGACGCCGACGAGCGCGAACTGTTCGGGCAGACGCCCCTGTTCATTGAGATGCCAAATGGCAGGAAGCAGTTTGCGGCGAGTCAGATCGCCAGAGGCGCCGAAAATCACGAGGACGCACGGATCTGGAGTTCGTTGGGACGACATGAACGACACGGTCGCGGACCTCTTGGAGAATTCTGCTGACTGGCCGATCGGTTGAGGCCGATCAGGCGCGCTTGGGGATGGCTCCGCGCTGGGACTCGATTTCGCCGAGCAACTTATTAAAAGGCTCCTCGAACAACCTGACGGCGTCCATTTGGAGCTTGTCGGTCACCTCGGCCATGGAAATACCGAGTTCATCTAGTTTTGCCATGGTGGTGCGAGCGCCCTCGACATCATCTTCAATCGCCGATTTGGGCACGCCGTGATCGCGAAACGCCTTCACGGTTGCCTCCGGCATCGTGTTGACCGTATCGGGGCCGATCAACTCTTCGACGTACATGACATCTCGGTAGTCGGGATTTTTTGTGCTCGTACTTCCCCAAAGAAGCCGCTGCGTGCGGGCGCCCTTGTCTGCCAGTTTTTTCCACCGCTCCTTCTGACACAGCTCGTTGTAGGACTGGTACGCCATCTTGGCGTTGGCAATAGCCACCTTGCCCATTAGCATGCGAGCCGACTCTGCTCCCGCAGCATCACTTTGTTTTGCTTTTTGCTCCAGGATGTCGTCAACCATCGAGTCGATCCGACTGATGAAGAAACTGGCGACGCTGGAAACAGAATCCAGGGGTCCCCCCTTCGCGGCAAACGCCTCCAAGCCCCCCAAATATGCTTCCGCGGCCTGCACGTAGTTGTCCACGGCGAACAACACTGTCACATTGACGTTTATTCCGTCCCCGATCAGTTGCTCGATGGCAGGGATCCCGGCCGCCGTTCCCGGAACTTTGATCATGAGATTCTCGCGGTCTACGTGAGCGGCGAGTCGAGTAGCCTCCCGAACTGTGCCCGATGTATCCCAAGCCAGATGGGGCGATACCTCAAGGGACACGTAGCCATCTCTACCCGCGCTGGAATCGTAGACCGGCTTGAGCAAATCCGCTACCCATTGAATGTCCTCGATGGCGATGGCCTCGTAGATCTCCTTCGCGTCTTTTCCAGTACGCGCAAGAGCCCGCAACGCCTGGGTGTAGTCGGAAGAGCCCGATATCGCTTTCTCGAAGATGGCCGGATTTGAAGTGAGGCCGCGAAGACCGTCGTTTTCGATTAGAGAAAGCAGTTCGCCTGACACGATTAGACGTCTGCTTATACTGTCGAACCAGAAGCTTTGGCCGAGACTTTGCAGCTCCACCAGAGGATTTGCCATTGCAACCAACTCCTTAGACGTGCGGCCGGTTTCCAACTCGGTCAATCACTGTGTTTTCGGGCACAAAAAAACTCGCACCCGGGGTTGCGACATAATTAAGGGACATCCCCAGGTCCGAGCAATAAGGAAAGGCTACAGCGGCAACGCCACCATAGCCCCCCACTCCGCCTCGCTTGATGGTACCAAAGTTAATTTCGCAGGGCGAGATTGTCAACGAGTATAACTCATCCTTCGCAGTTGCCTTGCGAAGATGTTGGGGCATGATGCGTACGCTTGTTGTAGCTTGCTTACACGCAAACTATATTTCGCTCATGGTGAGATACCTGGTAACGGGATTCATCGGATCGTACGTGTTCAAAAAAACTGCTGCGCCACCCCCACACCGTTCGCGTTCTGGAACTGACCTGTGGTATTCGAACTTCATCGAAGCTATATTGGCGTGGCAGAGGCATCATTGGACCAAAACGGCGAAGGAATCTAAAAAGGGCGCGTCTTCTCGCGAATCCGACTCTTGGCAACCATAGTAGACGGCAAGAAACGGATCCCGTTCATGAGAGGAATGCTGGTGCATTATCTCATAGAACGAGATTTCAGCCATGAGGAGGCTTCCAGCGTAGCCAACGCGATGCGCGATGCGCTGGCGAAGGAGAAGGAGATTGCCCGCAAGGAATTCCTGAAGATCCTGACCAAGCAGATCCGCAAGGATTATGGCGAGCGGTCGGTCGGGGACCTGGTCTTCTGGGAACCTCCTCCCGCAGGGCTCACCGTTGAGACGGAGGACGGTAGCCGACCTTTCTCGCGCGAGGTGCTTTCTCACTCGATACAGGCCTCAGGGCTGCCTCCCGATAGTTCCTATCAGATTGCGCGGGCGATCTCATCCCGATTGATGGATGAACGGCGGATCCAGATCACTCATCGCGTATTGGAGGATCTCACCGCCGACATGCTTGCCGCCGAGCACGGCAAAGCGTATTCGGAGCGATACCGTCTGTGGAGGAGTTGGGGGGAATCCGGAAAACCGCTCATCGTGCTAATCGGCGGCGCCAGCGGAGTCGGGAAAACATCGCTGGCGATCAATCTTGCAAGCATGCTGGACATCCCCAGGGTGGTGGCAACCGACGACATACGGCAGATCATGCGTTTGATGCTGGCGCCCGAGTTGATGCCTTCCCTGCACACCTCGTCCTATGCCACTGAGCCACCCGATTCCGAAGTAACGGCACTAGATCCAGTCGTGACTGGATTTCGCGAGCAATCCCAAACCATCTGTGTTGGCGTACGCGCTATCATGAGCCGGTGCATCGAGGAAAATACCAGTGTTATTCTGGATGGAGTACATCTGCTACCCGATTTTCTCGATATCGGCAAGTTCGCCAAGAAGGCTTTTGTGGTGCAGATCTGTCTCGCACTTCTGGACCGGGAGGTCTACGAAGCTCGATTCGCCAAGAGGGCCACGGAGGCACCTGCGCGCCCAGCGGATCGCTATCTCGCCCACATCAAGGAAATTCTACAGGTTCAGGACCACATTGTGGAACGCAATATCGCCTACGAGAATTCCGTCATAGAAGTAGGCATTATAGAAGACGTGACCAGCGCGGCCGTTTTGATGGTCGGCGAACGCCTGCAGGAGCAGCAGGATGCCCAAAAAGCGGGGACAAACGGCCAAAAGAAGAAGAAGCGTGAATGAAAATTCGAGAACGCGCCATAGAGCCGTCAATATTGTTTGCTTCCCCTTATCGAAAGTGATATATTGAGAATCTTGTTCTAGCACTAGATGTTCAGTGTCTCTAAACCATTGGGAACATAAGATGTTAGGTAAGAAGGAAAACGGCGCGATTGCGAGCGGTAATCAGACGCTGAATACGATTATCGGCCGCGGCACTCTCTTCGAAGGGACCATGCAGGTAGAGAATAGCGTTCGCGTCGATGGCATCTTCAAGGGTGAGCTGACGTGCTCCGGAGCGCTCACTATTAGTCAGTCCGGTGAAGCCTACGCGCACCTGGAAGGCAAAGACATCTATATCAATGGCATCGTGCGAGGCACGGTTCGTGCCGAAAAGGTCCGGCTCGACAGCCAGGCGCGATTCATTGGCGATATTCATTCAAACGCCCTTTCCGTCTCTGAGGGCGCAATATTCCACGGTAGCTGCGCCATGGAAGTAGACGAGGATGAAACGGCCACCGCTTCCAAGCAGGTATCGTTGGCGTCTGCGGAGTCGAGGCGAAAAGAAGAATCCCCGCAGCCATTGCGGGCGGCCGGAGGCGAAACCCAGATCGTCAAGAACTAGCTCGCGGCGGCGGCGATTCTGGCCGTCGCGGAAATTCTGTCCGTTCTCGCTCCCTTCGTAACACCGTTATGTTCCGCTATAACTGATTGATTTTTTTGGTTTTACTGCCACGGCTTGGCCGTGGTATAGGCTTTGCTATTGAAGCGATCGAACCATTTCGACTGCGGAGGAGCCATGCCGGCAAGAATCAATCACAACGCCCATCTCAAGCAAATTCACCGAAATCTCTCTCTTCACGCGGCGGAGAGCGCCAAGCAGATTAGGCAGCTCGCCTCTGGACGTCGGGTGGATCGCTCCAGCGACGATCCTGCCAGTCTCGCTCTTGCCAACGGAATAAAATCTGAGATCGCAGCCCTGTCCGAGGGCACTCGCAACATCCAGCAGAGCACCAGCATGTTGCAGGTTGCCGATGGCTCCATGGGCGAGATCACCAACATGATTCGGCGCATGAGCAGCCTCGCCGCCCAGTCCGCTAGCCTAACCTACAACGACGTCGATCGGCGCAATATCAATCAGGAATTCCAGCAGCTAAAGCTGGAGATCGATCGAATCGCTGAGTCGACGACCTACAACGGGGTTGTCCTGCTAAAGGAACCGAACGTGTTCCTCATTCAGACGGGTCCCACCGAGACCAGCAACGACATCTCGCGGGTAACTATCGACGATATGCGGGCTTCCGGTCCGAAACTGAATATCGGCACGACATCCATAAACACTGTTCCGGATGCTCAGGCAGCCCTGCCCGCATTACAAAATGCTCTTCGCGTCGTCATCAGTGAGCGCAATCGCATCGGTGCGTTTCAGGGTCGTTTGGAGATGGCCATGAACACGTCGGCTCGCGTAATCGAGAGAATGAGTGACTCCGAGTCCTCCATCCGCGACGTTGATCTGGCCAAGGCGGTCACCAGGTTGAGCAGCTCGCAGATTCTCGCTCAAACGGCAACCAGCTTCGCCCTAGCCTGAATTATTCATAAAAATGCGGTGATTCTCTGTACAACTGGTTGTTTTTCCCTATGTTAGGGTTAGCCACAAACAACAACCAATCAAGAGGACCACCGCAGATGGAAACTTCGCAGATTACGCTGTCGTTTGCAAACATCTCGGGCAAGATGATCGAAGCTGATTTTGACGGTGGCACGACCACCAGCGATGGGGGCGCCCTGCTTCTGCGACAGGCGGAAGCCCGCACCGGGATCGTCGACCGAATCGTGGCGGCGATGTCGGATCGGCGACATCAAAGCTATATCGACCATACGTATACTGACCTCATCCGGCAGCGCGTATTCCAGATCGCCTGTGGGTACGAGGACGCCAATGACAGTGACGACCTGCGTTGCGATCCGGGTCTGAAAACCGCGTGCGACCGTCTGCCCCTGACAGGAGACGATTTGGCCAGTCAACCGACCATGTCTCGTTTGGAAAACAGTGTCAGCCGCTCGGATCTGTATCGCATCGGGCTCGCGGTGCTGGAAATATTCATTGAGTCTTACGACCAGCCGCCCAAGAAGCTGACTATAGACATCGACGACACGGACGATCCGACGCACGGCGCACAGCAACTGACGTTGTTCCATGCCTACTATGACGAGTATTGCTATCTGCCGGTCCATCTCTACGAAGGGGAGTCGGGCAAGTTGATCACGACCCTGCTGCGACCCGGTCGTAGAATGCGAGGCCGAGAGGCGGCAGCCATCCTCAAACGCGTGTTGGATCATTTGATCATGGTGTGGCCGAAGACGAAGATCACCTTACGAGGCGACTCGCACTTCAGCACCCCTGAGGTGCACGACCTGTGCGACGGATACGGTATTGATTTCATTCTGGGACAGGCGCTCAACAACAAGCTCAAAGCCCTCGGCGAACCGCTGATGGAGCTGACGGCGGCGCTGGCCGAGCAGAGCGATGAACCGGTGCGGCTTTTTGACCGCTTCGAGTATCAGGCCAAGAGCTGGCCCCGACCGCG
Source organism: Candidatus Latescibacterota bacterium (assembly GCA_965217095.1). Lineage (GTDB taxonomy): Bacteria > Latescibacterota > UBA2968 > UBA8231 > UBA8231 > CAYNZV01. Next base: position 414,534 of record OZ244235.1, on the reverse strand, counting down.
CCAGATTATCTACAAGGCCGAGATCACGCAGCGCAAAGCCAACCCGCGCTTCGTGGTGACCAATATCCGCAACCGCACCCCCGAGTTTCTATATGAGAAGGTCTACTGCGCTCGCGGACGGTCGGAAGGCTTCATCAAGAATCACAAGACCTACTTGCAGTCCGACCGCACCTCCTGCCACCGATTCTCGGCCAACCAATTTCGCCTCTTCCTGCACAGCGCGGCCTACGTGCTGCTGCACACAATCCAACAGATTGGCATGCGCGGCACTCAATGGACGACGTCTAACTTTGACACGATCCAACTCCGCGTGCTCAAAGTCGGCGCCCGAGTGCGGGAGCAAGCCACCAAGGTCCGTTTTCACTTTCCGACATCGTACCCGCTCAAGGATCTGATGCGGACCGTCGTCCTCAACCTCGATACCTCATAATGCTTTGCGATGTCGCCCACCACAGCCACGCACACGCTCTACTAAGGGGCCCGACTGTCCCAATGACATCCAAACGAGGCTCAGATCTCCAGAGACAACACCTCGACGACCGACAGCACTCGATCAACCCGCTACCAAAACGTCCAGCCATTGACCAGCGCATCGAATTCGTCCGCTTGGTGCGGATTCATGAATAATTCAGGCTAGAAGCAGACCTAAATATCGAGCGCGTCCTTTCGCTGCTGCAATGACCTTCTCGGTTCGAGCGACTGGACCGACAATCCTTCAAAAAATCAGATAGAACCGAAGGTCGGGATAGAACCGTACCGTTGGCGCCGGAAAGTGCAGCCAATTGAGCTGCTCTTTGAAAAATCCCCACACACGTCCAGACCTTGGCAGATAGCGGGCATCATAGTCCAGCGTCAGGAACAGCTCGGAACGGGCGTTAGGTCTATCCCGATAGAATCTGTTGGGTCCTTTGCTCTTCACGTTGCTACCGTGGAGCCCGTTGGCGCCGTAACCGACGGCGACTCCGAGAAAATCCGGCCATAACTCCTTGGCGCGCCCCTTGAGCAGCGGCTCTACTGCTAGCGACAGCCAGAACGTCATACCCTCGTAGTCATCGATAAGATGTCCGATATGTGCACGATTTTCCGCGGCCCTTTCTTCGTTGTCGAGGTACAATGGTGAAGGTATGTAGCTGAATTTGAAGCGCACAATCTGAGTCGCGGGCCACAGGTTGTGGACGAGCGGCACACTGGCGCCCACGCTGTTGGCAACGAAATCCGGGATGCTGAATCCCCATTGATCGAAATGAGCGTCCCGCATTTCGACTTCGAGCAACGCCGCCCAGCTCGTTGCCGTTCCCAGGATCGCGGCCGTGGGAGGTGTGAACCCGCTCCAGTGGAGCGCTTCGGTAAGGGTTTGAGCGAGCACCGCGCCTCCCATGAAATGGCCCCACTTGTCGAGGTTGAGGTAGGTGTCGCCCCCCCAGTCGTTGATCCAACGGATCTCGTCCTGTTTCTGACCTTGGTACCAAGCTCGGTCCACGTAACGGTAACCCAGATAACGAAAGGTGGCGGCCCCGCCTGCAATCAACGCGATCCGGTCGAATCGGACTGCCTTTTTGACGAGGGACCCGTCGTTGTCGGGGTTGCCATCCGGGACGTCGGCAGAAGCGCCGCTAAGAAAGATGGAGAATATGACGATAGTGAGAATGGCTGGGGACATGAGCCGATCGGGTGGAACCACCGCGATATGTAGCGAGTCTTTGTGTATCAGAGATATTGGCGGTGTGTTACTTTTGAGAAAATCTTGGCCGTGATTGGCCACGGGAAGAACGTCGGGGGAAGTATACGACAAAGGAACGAGCCATACAAAGTGGACGGCTTATTGCAGATGCTCTATGAATGAGTCAGAGACGCCGTCCTCAACCGCAGAAGTCAAGCGTCGGCGACGCCGGCAGAAAGCTCCTTTGGAGGAGGTGGGCGAAACCCTTTCTCCAGCTGCCGTTCGCGCCCCCACTTCGGCTCAAACCGACCGCCGCCGATGGATGTGGCCGCGGTGGAATCTAGAGAGCCTATCCTCGCTGGGTCTGACGCCCACCTTCAGAGCGTATATCTTCGTCGGCAGCATCGTAGCAATACTCGCTTTCTTGTTGTACAACGAATCGATAATCCGTGAGTTTCGCGACGGCGAACGCGGTCGCGTGAAACTGTATGCCGATTTGTACGCGTTTGCCGCCTCACCGCTGGCCACCGGAGAACAAACCGAGCTGATCTTCCGGGAAGTACTGACCAATCCCCGGGGCGATTTCCCGATCATATTTACCGACTACAGGGGCGAAATACTCAACTGGAAAGGCGAAGGGCTTCCCGAACCGAACGACCACTCCGTTACCGCGCAGGAAGAGCTGCGCTCCGCGATCAAGAAGATGGACGCGAAGAACGCCCCTATCCCTTTCGAGATTTCAGCCACCTCCCTTGGCAAGTTGCTCCACGATTCCAGCAACATGATCGTTCTCGACAGTAACAATCGGGTCGTCGCCTGGCGCGGCACGGACCTGCCAGCTGAGGACGATTCTTCCACCGTCGCACTTGGTGTTGTGCAGCGGCTGAAACTGAAGCTGGCGGCGGAGAGCGAACCGCTGGAGTTCGAAATCGGGTCGAACGGGCGCAGCTACGTTCACTTCGACGGGAAAGATCTGATCGTCACCGACACGCTCAACGAAGTAGTCGCCTGGCGCGGTGACAACCTCCCTGCCACGGGCGATTCCACCGCGACCTCGGTGCAGACAGTTGCCGAAGCGGTGCGCCGGATTGCTTCAGATCATGCACCCCTTGCGTTCGAGATAACGTCAACCTATCGCAACTTCATTCACTACGGCGATTCTCATTTGCTCAGCCGTATTACCCTGGCGCCCTTCATTCAGATCGGCGTGCTGTTGCTGTTCCTGCTCATCGGCTACGTCGGGTTTCGCAACATCCGTCGCAGTGAGCAGCGTTCCATCTGGGTCGGAATGGCCAAAGAGACGGCCCATCAGCTTGGGACACCCCTTTCCTCCATTTCAGGTTGGTTGGAGTTGATTCAAAGTGAAATCGATCCGAATCGGGATTCGCCCAAAAGATTGGAGCAGATTCGCCGCATGATCGGCGAAATGCAGAAGGACATGGGGCGTCTCGGCAAGATCGCTTCCCGATTCAGCCAAATAGGATCGGTGCCCGAGCTAAGATTGGCGGACGTGGGAACGGTTTTGGAGGAGACCATTACCTATTTCCGTGACCGCGGACCGCAGTTCGGCAAACATCAGATCCGCATCGATCGTGGAGATGAGCTGCCAGCAGTACCGCTGAACGCCGAGCTAATGAGCTGGGTTTTCGAGAATTTGTTCAAGAATGCCATGGACGCCATCGGCCGCAAACCGGGTGAAATCGAAGTGCGGGTTCGGCCCGCCGATGATGACAATGGTGTCAATATCACTTTTCAAGACAACGGCTGTGGAATCTCCGCGGAGAATGTGAGCAGAGTATTCGAACCCGGGTTCAGCACGAAGAAGCGCGGTTGGGGCCTGGGATTGGCATTTGTCAAACGCATAGTAGAGGAGTATCACAAGGGGAAAATAGCCATCGCGAGGAGTACACCGGACGAAGGTACGGTGATTGAAATAAACTTGCCCCCGGGCTAACAACCGAAAGGTTCATTTCTCCAATGGAAGCAACCAAACGCAGAATTCTCTGGGCCGACGACGAAATCGATCTCTTGCGCTCCCACCATCTCTTCCTGGACGAGAAGGGTTTCGCCGTAACCCCGGTCACCAACGGTGAAGATGCCATCGCTCTGATGCAGAACGAACAGTTCGACATCGTCCTGCTGGACGAGATGATGCCGGGATTGGACGGCCTGTCGACCCTTGAGCAGATCAAGGCCCTCGATCCCAACGTTCCGGTTATCATGATTACCAAGAATGAAGAAGAGCGATTGATGAACGAAGCCATCGGCCGCCGCATCGACGACTATCTGACCAAGCCGGTCAATCCGAGTCAGATTTTCCTGGCATGCAAGAAGATTCTAGACGCTCGGCAGATTCGCCAGAGTCAAGCGGGACAGACCTACGTTTCGAAAGCGAGCCAGATAAACGCGTGGCTAGGCGAAAAAATTACCTGGCAGACGTGGATCAACATCCATCGCCTCATTTCCGAATGGGAAATAGAGATCGCTCACCTGGGTGACCGGCAGTTAAATCAAATGATCGAGGATCAGAAAAAGGAGTGCAATCACGAGTTTGGGCGCTTCATCGAACGCAACTACGTCAGTTGGGTTCAGAGCGAGGAGGACTCTCCGCCCCTTTCCGTCGATATCGTTCCCGAGTTCGTACATCCGCTGCTGGAGCGCGGAAGGCAGGTGTTCTTCATCGTCGTCGATTGTCTGCGGCTCGATCACTGGATGATCATGGAGCCGCTTCTATCCGAGCTTTTCAACATTAAACGCTCGTATCACTATTCGATTGTGCCATCGGCTACTCCCTTTTCCCGCAATTCAATCTTCAGTGGGTTGTTCCCGAGCGAAATAGAGCAGAAATACTCGGATATCTGGCAATCGGCGCAGGACAACGAGCACAGTCTGAACCGCCACGAACATCAATTTATCGACGATCAACTGGCCGAGCTGGGGTTGAAGCTCAAGTCAACCCATTATACCAAGGTTCTGGACGTCAACGAAGGAAACAATTTCGCTCGCCGTGTTCCATCACTGAACAGCGTGCCGCTGGTCTGCGTCGTTTACAACTTCCTCGACATGCTGGTTCACGGTAGAGCCCAATCCGACCTGCTGAAGGAGATCGCTCCCGATGAGGGTGCGTTCAGATCGCTTGTGCACTCGTGGTTCGAACATTCTTCGTTGTATGCTGCCTTGCAGCAGATCGCGCAGTTGGACGCTACTGTAGTTTTGACTACCGATCATGGCGCCATTCGCGGAACGAGGGCCAGCGTCGTGCATGGTGATCGGCAGACTTCCACAAATCTGCGCTACAAATACGGCAAGAATCTACGGTGCGATAAGAAAGAGGCCGTGTTCATCGACGATCCGCCACAGTTCGGTTTGCCGCAGCTGGGGCTGGGATCGACCTTCGCTATCGCCAAAGACGACTTCTACTTCGTCTATCCCACCAACTTCAACGAGTATCAGCGCCAGTACAAAGATAGCTTCCAACACGGTGGCATATCGCTGGACGAGCTCATTCTTCCGGTCGCTATCTTGGACCCGAAATAGTCCGCCATGCCCGACAGGGGTTCGGTGCTGACCGGTTCGCCCGAAGAGACCCAACAACTGGGCCGGGAACTCGCCGCCGAGCTCGTCGCTGGTGATGTGATAGCACTCACCGGCAATCTGGGCAGCGGCAAGACCTGTATGATTCAGGGTATCTGCCGGGGACTTGGGGTCTGCGATTACGTAAACAGCCCCACATTTGTGCTCGCAAACGAGTACGAGGGAGTCCTAGGCGGACAGCCCATAACGGTTTTTCACCTGGATCTTTACCGTCTCACCAGCAGAACGGAGCTTGAAGATCTGGGCGCGGAGGAGTATTTTTACGGGAAAGGCATCTGTCTGGTAGAATGGGCCGACCGGGCAGAGGGCCTTTTACCCCTAAACCGACGGGACGTGCAGCTCGAATACCTGGGTGATGACCAGCGACGCGTTACTGTGAAACACCTGACTCCCCGATCGTCTCCACAGACATAGGGACTGTCGATAGTTTGCGACGATCCCGCTCCCTGTTTTCGAAAAGAACATCGCACTTGAAATCGACGATCTTCCAAAGGGTCGCGACCTGCCTACCAGTGCTGGTCGCGATCTCGGGACTGGCAATCGCTCGTCCGTTGGCCGCGTCCGAGCTGTTCCGCCTGATCGATAGCCCGACGGCCGGCCTGGTGAGCAAGGGGCGCTTCGGTCTCGACCTGCGGTTGTTTCCGAACGGCGGTCTCGCCGCGGCTATACATGCTGGTGCGCTGAAGCGACTGACAATCGGCCTGGCGTTTGGGGGCGAGCAGATCATCGGCAATCGCTCGATTGAGTGGTATCCTCGGGTCGAGGCCAGCATACGCTATCGTTTGATCGAAGAAAGCACCCTGCTTCCTGCGGCGGCGGTCGGTTATGAAACCCAGGGCTACGGATCGCATCAAAACAAGAGATACCAAATCAAGTCGAAGGGTTTGTTTCTGGCACTCAGCAAGAACTACGCTTCTGGTCTCGGCCAGTTCGCCGTTCATGGGGGCCTCAACTTGAGCAGTGAAAATGCGGATGGCGACGAAGACCTGTCGGCGTGGCTCGGACTCGACAAGAGCATGAACGACGAGCTCGTGATTGTTGCGGAATATGACTTTGCCTTCAATGACAACAGCGGCCAGTCGTTGGGGTCAGGCGACGGGTATCTGAACGGCGGAGTCCGGTGGAGCATCATCCCGCAACTGACACTGGGATTCTATCTCAAGAACCTACTTAAGAGTGGAGTGCGTGGAACCGATTTGAGTCGCGAGTTGTCTGTTCTCTACACGGAAGGATTTTGATGACGCTGGTATTCGTGCTCGTCCTGGTCATGACGTGCGGTGCAGTCGGCGGCCAGGAACGCCTGATCGGCAGTTTCTCTGGACCGGGGGTGCGCGCCATGGGTATGGGCGGAGCTTACATCGGCATTGCTGACGACTTTACCGCAACTTTCTGGAATCCCGCGGGACTGACGCAGATCAAAAATAAAGCGGTCTACGCGGCATTCCTGCGCAACTCGTTTGACAACGAAGCACTCCGGCGGGGTTTTAACCGGACGCAAAGCGAGGTGAGCAACACCAGTTTCGGTTCGTTGGGCTTGGTGTACCCCTACCCCGTCTATCGCGGCAGCCTTGTATTGGCTGGGGGGTTCAACAGAACCAATGACTTCGATTCGGTCGTTCGCATTCAGGGCTTCAGTGAAATCGACAGTCTTCAAGTAGACAACACCTTCAGCCACGAGGGGGAGTTGGGCGCCATCACCCTTGCCGGTGCGATCGATGTGTCGCCGGCCGTAGCGCTTGGGCTGACAATAAACCTCATATCCGGCGAGGACGAGAATATTCGCGAGTTCACCTGGGAAGACACCGAAGATTATTACGTCGAGCGAAAATGGGTTGCCAGGGACGTATTCCTGGATGACTATGACACCTCGTTCAGTGCCACTTTCGGAGCCCACGTTCGGTCCTCGGTGAAGAATCCAAAGGTCCGCTTCGGCGCCACCGTAACCACGGGATCGACACACAACGTAAGTTACTCGTTCAAAGCCGTACCGGACGGGGGTTTCAACCTGATCGAATTCGATGACGGGAGCGATCCGGATACCAACCTGAACGTCATCGAGGACGATTCCTACGAGATCTCGTTGCCGTTGCAGTTCGGAGCCGGCGTTGCCGTCGAACCGCAGCCGGGCGTTTTGTTGTCCGTTGGCGCTCATGTGGCCGAGTGGTCACAGAGCGACTACAAGGGCCGCGACGAGGACGATTTGCGGGCGAATGCCACGTTCGACACCCAGTACGAGGATGTGATCCGTTACCACGTTGGGGTTGAGTATATGGTTCCCCAGGTTACGCTTGACCTGCGCGCTGGTTTCTACAGCGACCCGCTGCCATTCGTCGGACCGAGGAACGCGGAGCTCAGCGTAGACCCGGACACCAATTCCCTCGTCATCGTTAAACAAGACCGGCGTTATTTCACCCTCGGAGCTGGAATGCTCTTCGATCGCGTGCTTCAAGTGGATGTCGCGTGGACCAGAGGCAGTTTCGAGCAGGTTGAGGGCATCGACAGCGAGAAGAGCACAGTGAGCCGGTTTTTTGTATCGAGCGGATATCAGTTTTGAGTTGAGCTGTTCTGTAAGACATTGTATTTATTGTTGTTATGGATATTTTTTCGGTCTTGGAAGATTTCCAGTTGACACCGACTGTAGAATTGTTTGACGGTTGGCCCGAGTTTTGTTAATTATAGCTTTGAGTTGAAAAGCCGAAGTAGGTATTATGGAACCAAGTGATGGTTTCTTAGGTTCTACATATGGTGGAGCATAAGATACCTCCGAGAAAGTGGGAAACCATGAAATCGATATCGCTGATAGCCTGTCTCGCTTCTGCGGCGTTCATGTTGAGCGGTTGTTACACGACGCTACATGGGCCGCGTATGGCGACGGATGTTGCCTCGCAAGAAGAAGCGTACGCCGACTGGGATGAGAACAATGTGCGTTTGAGCCGTTTCCAGGATAATGTCGATCCGTGGAACGACTTTTACTATCCGGAACCGAATGGCTACGGCCAGGGAGCCTATGGTGCTCTGGGTGGGTATGGAGGTTTCCCAATCTTCGGGTACGATTCCCGCAACGGTCTCTACGGCGCCGGCGGAGGGCCCGGAGGTTATTCGCCTTATGGTTCTGCCTACGATCCCTACAATGGATACGGTGGTGGGCCGTACGGATACGGCGCGGATCCGTATTACTACGACTCTGGCGGTGCTTACATTCCACCGGGCTACGAGTTGGTGACAACCTCCGAGCTGCAACAGCTGAGGGCAGCGCAGAACTCGTTGTCGACGCCAGCCGCGTCCACCTCCGACCTCGATGCACTCACCCTGAGGCGGGAAAAACAACGAAAACGCGATTACGTTTGGGAGCAGCGCAGCACCCCGACCCGTTCGGCGCCACCGAAAACCGTGCGCTCGGCACCCTCGGGATCGACGGGAGAGTCGTCATCATCGTCCAAGACGGCCACAACCGAGAAGTCGAGCGGCAAGCCAAAGCGCCGCGGCGGTCGCTGATAGAGTCGACCAAAAAGGATATAAGAAAAGGCGGTGGAGCAAGCTCCACCGCCTTTTTTGTACCCGGAACCGTGTCTTCTATTCGCCGCTGACCTCGAATTCCCGTTGTTGAACCCTGGGAGGAGGCGCCACTAGAAAAAGAAACCTGCGCACCGAAGTCCCCACTGTCGTGAGGAGCTGGCGCTCCGCCTGGTCGGCACCGCCGCCGAACAGCTGGAGCTGAATCGGCTGGAAGTTGCGCTGCTGCCCGGAACGTCGCCACACCTTGCCGGTGTGCAGATTGACCAGGCTCAATTGCAATTCCACGTTCATGTCCATAGCGGGGTTCGGACCGAGAGCACCGCTATAAGGCGACGGTGTCACCGGCAGCATGCGCGTCTGCAGACCGTTGAGCTCCACGTATACCATCGCGTCGATATTCATCTCCTCGCGGAAAGCGGACCGCATTTCTTCGGTATAGACCCGCCCCGAGTCGAGCTTCGTCTCCTTGAAATGCCAGATAATCTCATCCTGCGACACCACGGTGGTTTCCCTCATATTGCTGAGACCGCGGGCCATCCCGTCGGCCAATCGCGCCATCACCTTTTCGATGTCCAGCTGACGAAATGGCTCAATATTGGTTATGCAGAGGATCCCGATCCGCTCCACGTCCTCGAGAAGTGGCCGTAGAACGGGATTCGGCCTGGACGGGGCACGAAACTCGACGGTCTTGAAGCCGCCCTGGGTCGCGCATCCGCACCAGAGCACCAGGCACGGAACGACAACCCTCATGTTAGGGAGTGAGAGTCGGTTCAAAAGCTCTGACCGAAGCTGAAGTGAAAGCGGTAGTCGGAGTAGTTGCCCTGCAGATCGGTTTGTTTCGCCCATTCGAAGTTCATCGGCAGGATGAAATAAACCATCAATCCGAATCCGATGCTGGCCCTGAGGTTCCTCTCGCCGAGTGGTTCGAATTGCGCATGGGGATCGTAGAGTGGCCACAGGTTGATTTCGTCCCCTTCGTTCCAGGCGGTCCCCATGTCGAGAAACGCTGTACCGTCGATAGCGGGGATGACGAAGGATCCGGGCCACCCGAATGCGATGCCGCGGATGAATGGAACGCGCAATTCGGCGTTCATCAGCGTCACTCGGCTCCCCTGCAATTCGGACCATCCGTACCCGCGAAGCGGTCCGGTGTTCAAATTGAATCCCGCATAGAACGGCTGCCACCAGGCTGGGCCGCCGAGATTGTAGCGCAGGGAATCGCGCCCCAGGGATCCGACGCCAGAGAATCGCATGCCGAGCACCGACCAGCGACCGAAGCGAAAATAGTGACGATAGTCGAGCTCCACATGGGAGAAGGACCGGGCGTCAGCAGAGATATCCAGGGTGCGGCCGGCTGAAAGGAAATAACGCCTGCCTGCAGTTGGGCCCAGCAAGCCATAGGTGATAGAATCGTGGACGTAGGCCGCCTTCAGCAGGTGTGTACTGGACGAGAGAGCGGCATCTGTCTGGGTTTGACGTTGGCCGGACCAAACCTCTTCCTCCTTCTCGCCGACGAAGGTGTAATTGAAATCGACCCGCCGATAGATATCGACCGGATAAGACATGTCCAGGATTACCCCGCGCTGCGAGCTCCTGACGATGTTTCCACCGCCTCTGCCAAACGGGTCGCTGCTGAAGAACTGGTTCCAGTTGAACACGGCGGCGCTGTAGGTGGGTCGTCCGCCGTAATACTGGTAGGAGCCGGCGAAATTGAAATCGTTATTGATGTCTTGTGACGCGACGTAGTCGGTGTAGAGAGCCAGGAAATGATTGCCCAGCAGGTCACTCATGCTGAGCTGCGCGACGGACGAGAGGAATCCTCCCGAGGAGTACCCCATCTGGAGGCTCACTCCTTCGAATTCCAGCTTGGGAACGTATCGCCTCTTTCTCAGCTCACCAGTTGGGTTCTGTGCGGCTGCGAGCCCCAGTTCGTTCTCAGCGGGCAACGCCGGAACGGAGCTGGCCGTGCTGTTCTCCGGCTGCGCGGCACCTTGCGACATGTCCGCCAGGAGCACCGGGACGCTTTCATTGGCGTCGATCCGATTGCCCCCGTCGGTGCCGTCGCCTCGTGTCGAAAAATTAGCGTTGCCCATCGCCAACGCAGTTGTATCGGCCACTGGAGACGCAAGCTGGGGAGCAGGTTCCTCTTCCCGCTCTGGCGCCCCCCGTTCACCCGTGGCGCGTGCCAAGAGGTCGCTGTGCGTGCGTCCCAGCTCCGGTCCGTCGGGGATGTCCATCCGGTACAACTCTCGTTTCCCCTGGTAGTAGGTGCTGAAAACGACCTGCTGACCGTCAGGAGAAAGATCGGGACTCATGATGCCACTGAGCGTCCGCGTCAACCGATATTCGCGACCGCTGTCCAAATCGAAGACAAACAGGTCGTTGATCTTGTCCCGCGTAGATACGAAAAGAAGCTTCTTTCCGTCCGGAAACCAGCGAGGCCACATGTCGTCGGTAGGCGACTGAACGACCGTGCGAGTCTTTCCGGTTTCGAAATCGTAGACCTTTACGTCGAACTGACCTTCGTGTTTGCTGCAGTACGCGAGATATCGTCCGTCGGGTGAAAAAGCGGGGTGATCGTCGCGCTGGGGGGTACCCGTAATCTGCGTCAACTCTCCACTGGAAATATCTACGGTGTAAAGGTCGCTTTGGCCGTAGCCGCTGCCGACGAATACGATTCGCTGGCTTTCGATATCGAAGTCCAACGCTTCGATGACCTCTAGACCCTCGAAATCGATCTGACGCTTCAGCTTCTTGTCGTACAGCTCCCACAATAGTATTTGATCTCGGGCACCCTTCTTCGCTACAAAGGCGATGGTGTGCCCGTCGGGCGCCCATGCCACCGTGCCTGAACCGAAGGTCAAGTGGTCGTAGTCCGCGGCATGCATTCCGGTGGTGACCCGCTCAACCAACGATCCGTCCCGCAAGCGGATAATGTCCACATGCTGTTCGATCGCATCGGAGGAGAGCACCGCTAGCATGTCGCCGCTGAGGGACCACTTGGGCGCGGCATACGATTGGTACGGATTATCCGGTTCGGCGACGCGTTTGCCGATTTCGGATACGTAATCGCGCGTTTGGAGCAGGGGCCAGTACTGTTTGCGCATGTGTGCCGACCAACGCTCGTGGAGATCGCCCATATCGAGGCCCACCAGTCGCTCGAGAAGCTTGTCAGAGTCGTTCTGACTGTCCCAGAGTCGAAGTATGCGACTAATCTTCTCCGGCCCGTAGTTGTGGGCGATATACTCCATCAAGCTGTGACTCTGCTTGTAGCCCAGAAAAACGTTGCCCGTGCCCCACGCCGCGTTCATCACTTCCAGCGGAATGAGCTGGTCGGTGAGAACTGCGTCGCGCAGCACCATCTCGTCGATGGTGTTGCGGCCCGGCGTCGTATACTCGGCCAACCCCTCCATGATCCAGGTTGGCGGCGCGCTCAACGGGTTGGACAGGCGTTTGATGGGACCCTTGTAGAGAATGTCGTACTGGAAGATGTGTGTCAGCTCGTGCACCAGTACATTGCGAAACTCATCGAGATCACCGGAAAACGGAATCACCATTCTATAGCGGAGCGGTTCGGCAAAACCGGCGACACCCGGGGGCAGGAACTCGTGAATGATGTTGGTTTGCTGAAACTCGTAGTGCGACTTGAAAATTACGACGGGAGGGCGGTGAGAGAGATCGTGATGGAGGATCTCACTGATGTGGTCGTACCCTGCCTCGAGATAGACGATGGCCTGCTCGGCGAGATCGTGAAACTCGGGCTCGTAGTAGAGATCCACGTGCTCGCTTTCGAGAATCCACCAGTCGAAATCCTTGTATCGCACCTTGTTCTTACCGAACCCCTGCTGCAGTTGGGAGGTGAGAATGTCCTGTGCAGATGCCGGACCGACCTGCGCCAGGCCTGCAACGAGAAGGGCGACAGCGAGAGGTAGGACTACACTGCTTGCGATCTTCTCAGCAGTCAACGTTCAGCCCTCCTGCTCCCGTTGCGCATCGATGGGTGCCCCTCACCACTTCCCTCCTCGGTCGTCGGCTCGGGATCCGCCGGCGTAACAACCGCCGTCGAATCCGGGCTGCTAACCTGGTCCATGTCGAAGATTTCTATCCGGCCCAGGCTGTCCGGAACGGCTCTCCAACGGCGCTCGAGAAGATCGATATTTCCGCGGTAGCGACGTTGCTTCGGATTCAACGCGTAGGCACGTCGGTACGCTTCCAGCGCCTCTTCTTCCTCGCCAAAATGTTCGTAGACGATCCCTATGTTGTTGTAAAGGCTGGAGGAAGCGGAATCCTGCTCAATGGCGTGCTCTAGATGGGTACGGGCTTCTTTCCAAAGTGCGTGCTCGACGCACCAGAAGGCGTATTCGTTGATCTGCTTCACGCTGCCTTGTTTTCCCATTGTCCGCACTATGCGGGCAGACTTGGGCGCCACCGGGATCGGTTCCACAGGTTTCGTGGCGACGCTGTGAGATGCAGATTGCTCCGATTTCTCGGGTTCCCTAGCTAGTTCTGTAGTCGGGGCCTGAGTAACGGGAGTTCGCTGGGTCACCTGCTGCGTCGCGGCTGAATCCGCACGCAAGCCATTCGCTTGCGGTTCGTCTGGCTCCGCAGCCGCGATCTCCTGTACGGGATCTGCCGTGGAGTCCGCTTTTTTTGCTGAAACTGTAGTCGCGTCAGCGGGAGGCACCACTTCGACGGCCGAACTGTCTGGCACGTTTAACGCCGGGTCTAGATCCACGACCGGAGTTTCCTCTGTCGTCCCTGTCCCTTGGACATTCTGAGCTTGGGCAGGGTTCCCGTTGTCGAGCTCAGGCACGGGATCCGGATGGCGGCGGATGAGCTCCAAACAACCGCTGGCAAAAAGACCCGTGATGACACACGGAAGCAAGACCCGAGACAGAATCAATTGAGCCCTCTTTCCCTCCAAATTTCAGCCGCTCTCAATGCCGAGACGTTGCGGACGAGCAGCTGGTTGTCCAGCAGAACAGCCAGATCATTCGGAGCTATGTCCAGGGAGTCCCTCTTTGCTTGCCCTTGCTCAAGGAGCAGCAGACCGGTCCCGTCTCCTGTGTCTTCGACCAACGACCTAATTTTTATTTGGGCGGCAGCAGCGGCTTGTCGCCAATCATAGGTTGTCGCCTGCGCCAACACCTTGTTACTAGCCCTTAGATAGAGGGAAAACCGATTCGGTTGCGAAAGGTTCAACACGGCCCGGCGTTCCAGCTCTTCGCGGTCTTCAGCAGGAAGCGCAGGTGGCACGGCATATTGGATCTTCAGATCGATGTCCGCCTCTGCAAACGCGTCGACAAACTCCAGGTCGGCGGGGAATTCCGCAAAGGGCAGAAACACGTCGACTCGGCCGACGTGTCGCGGGCGTAGGAACCAGACGCTCTTTTGGGAAATCCTGCTGTTCACCACAAAGTCCCCCCCTACGTGATCGACCATTCGGCGCAGCCTGGGAAACCGTGGGCTGCTTGAAAAAGCGTTGGATAAAATATAAGTGGGGAACATCGTAACACCATACTGTTTAACGAGTTTTTCACCTTCCTCATCGTCCCCCGAGACGTTGGTAACCCGCACCTGGGGGAATAATTCCATCGTCGAACGCAGGAAATCCCCGGTCTCGCATTGACGGCATCCATCGCTGTTGAGCACCGTGAGGGTGAAATCTGCCGGTTCCAGGTGTTCGCATCGCGCGTTCGGGGAGTTCGCGTCCCTACACAGGGCAACGAATCCCGGTCGGTCGGGACAATCGGCATCAGCGCTGCATTGGGGAATCTGCCGGCAAAGGGGCGCGTCTAGGCCCTCGGCGCAGAGGTATCGCAACAGACTCATCGGTTCGAGGCTCCCCTCATACTCTGCTCCATCGAGATGAACCGTGGGAGAAACGTTTACACCCAGTTGATTCGCCATGCGGATATTCTCCCGAAATAGCCGTTCTCCCTCGGGCCCTTGGGCTGTTCGTTGCAGCGATGATCCGTCGATCCCGAGAGCGTCGGCACATTCAGCCCAGTCCCCCTGCGGCCCATGGTTGCTGCGACAAAGGACATAGGGGATAAGTTTTGTCGGAGCTTCCAACTGCAAAACGAGCTGGCGGCGACCCTCGTCGATCTCTTCCTGTCCATGCAGACTGAGAAACGGGCCGTCACCGGTGGAAGCCGATTTCTCGCATCCCTGCCGCTTGGACGAAAGGGGTCCGATGGAAGATACACGTTCGGACATTACCGCTGGTTCCGCTGCGAGATCGGCGATGAAGTGCAGGTTCAGTCGCAAACGATCCTTGAGCTCATCCACCAATGGCAGCAGCAACGATTCTGCGCGCATGCCGTAGGGACACAAGCTCATCACGAAGAGATCCAACACTACCGGATCGGGGCGGTTCGCCCAACGCTTCGGCTGCGTCAAATTCGCACGCACAACCGATCGGCTGTGATCGATCTTGCTGACAAACTCATCGCCGTGCGTAGCGAATTCCGGACTCATCTCTTGGGTGTGGCACTGCTGGCAGAATCGAGGACCCACGTCGCGGCGGATATTCGTCCCCAACGGCCTGGAGACATGGCTCGAGCCGGGGCCGTGACATACCTCGCACTGGACCCCTTCCAGCACCGCGCTGCGATCGCCAATCTGAAATCCGGACTCGTACCCGAACCCGGTGGTGTGGCAACTCACGCAATCGGCGAAGAACTGTCGGTTTCGTTGTTGCAGAGTCGCGAACGCCACAGCGTGCAGCGAGGCCGACCAGTCGTCGTATTCACGTCGATGGCACGGGGCGCACGATTCAACTCCCGCATAGGTCAGGTTGGGTTGCGATTCCAGGCCGTTCTCGGTCCCCACCCGGGGTTCTCGGTCTGCATGGGGCGTTGACGCCGACCGGTAAAACTCATCGACGATTTCCTGCACGGTCGACAGAGCAGGAAGCTCCGCACCCACGGGCAATTGCCTCACCTCTCCCGCAAGCAATCGGGCGGCCGAAGAACTCTTGAGATCGATGCGGCCCACGTGAGTCCCTTTCGAGCGCGCCGAGACTAGGGTCGTTTGACCGATCCGTGTCTCATCCGCGCCGTGGTGACCGACGACGAGGTCCACCGTGGGGAACTGTTCCACGAGTTCGCGAGATCGTCGCCCCCCGAGGGCGCTGAGAATGATGGTGAAATCAACGGACCCCATGGATTCGATTTGCTGGCGTAATCGGGTCAAAGGATCGTCGAACAGACTCCCATCCTCCGGTGCGACGCCGAGAATGCCCAGGCGCCATTTCCCGCGTTGAACAATTCGATGGGGTAAAATGGGAAGACTCGCCACGCCGGCTTTCAGGTTGGAAGAGACCAGCGGTAGTTCGAACGATCTTGCCGCGTCGTAGAGAAAATCCGCCTCGTATGAGAAGTCCGAACCGCTAACGTTGATGGCATCGTATCCAAGCTCGCCCAGGGTTTCCACGTAGGTTTGCATTCTGGGTTTGTCGCGCTCCTCCCCTGCTTCGAAAATGCCCCCTGCATCTACCAGAACTAGCGACGGGTCGTCGGCTCGAAGCCGCGTCAGCAAAGCGCCCCGACGCGCTACGCCCCCGAGTTGCCCGTCCTGACAGCCGCACACCTCCAAATAAGCGCGGGTGTCACCGGTAAAACAGATATGCAGCTCGGCGTCCTTGGCGAAGGTGACGGTTGTCGCCCAACACAGGATCCCGAAGAAAAGTGGTAGCTGTTTCATTGCGGTCTGCCGCGCCAGCGCCGATAGGCGGGATAAGCCAGCAGCAGCAAGAAAAACGGGGCGAATTGAATCCATTTAACCCAGACGTACTCGACCCATACGCCAGTCGCACTGTAGACGGCTAGCGCGTTGTAGGACACGAAAACGGCAGCACTTAGAAACGTCCATGCAGGCACCGGAAAAAGGACCTGAAACGGCAGGACCCACAGGAGATACCAGGGATGCAGAACCGGTGACAACAACAGGTTGGCACCCAGAATCGTGGCCGCGGCACGGAACGGGTCATGGTGGCGCGCGTAGGCCCAAACTAAGGCACCGAACAGCAGTCCGCCGCAGAGTAGCTTGGCATCGTAGAGGGCAGCGTCGTCCGGAACCAGTCCGGGCTCCTTGATGGCTGCGTAGAGCAAGGAGAAAACGGCATCGTTGAAGCGCCATTTCGCGAGGAAGATCTGCAGACCGGAGAGGATATCCAGGCCGGCGTCGGCGAACAGAAAAAAAGCGATCGCCGCCCCGACGGGAAACCAAAGCAAGGGGAGACGTGATTTCCATTCGCTCCAACGAGAATGTGCGTCGCGCCACAGGATTGGAAAAACAAGGATCGGGAGCAGCTTGGCCATGAAGGCGCCGGCCAAACCCCAGGCGGCCGCCGCGCGTCGCCCATGCACCAGACAGTAGAGGGAGCTCAACAACAGGAAAACACCGAAGGTATCGAGATGACCGCTGCCCGCGACCTCGAAGACTGGGAGCGGATTCCAGGCATATAACAAGACTCGTCGAGGGTCCTCGCCGCGCCTTTGCAGTATCCTGACCAGCAACAGGATGATCGCGCAGTCGAAGGTTGTGAAGATCGCCTTCATCATAAAGACCGTCGGGGAAACAGCGCAGGTCAGTCGAAACAGAATCTGACTCAGGGGCGGATAGATCGTCGAGATGTCCTTGTGGTTGATATGCTCCCACAACTCGTTGCGCAGCGAGAGCAACTGTTCGCTGTCCGGCGGGTGGAGATACGGATTGATCCCGGCAAGCTGCACCCTGCCGTCCCACAGGTAGCGATAGAGATCATCCGACAGCGAAGGCTCGGTCGGCAACAGCGTCAAGCGGAACAGCAGCGCTACCGCCAGAATCCATCCTACCTTCCATTGGATCCCTCTCCAGACATGCCTAGAGGCGATCAGATATATGCAGAAAGCTAGAAAAAGGGCAGACCAGAACTCGGGCATCCGCTGCTTCAGGTCGCCCAAGAAAACGAAAAAAACCAGGGCGGCTTCCATTCCCAGCGCCAGCAGCGCGAAGCGGATGAACATTAGCGGGTCACTCGCCGTGCCCCGGTGTATCTCTTGAGGAAATACGGGTGGGTAAGTTCGGTGATCGTACCACCCCGGCTGGCGCTTGCATGTGCAAAACGGCCGTCTCCGACGAAGATGCCCACGTGGGAAACCCCCGGTCCCGAATAGGTGTTCTTGAAAAAAACCAGGTCACCCGGTTTCAGATCCTGTTTCTTCACGATTTTTCCCACCTGAAACATTTGTTTGGAGGTTCTCGGAAGCTCGATGCCGTAGGTCTCGCGAACGATGGCACGGGTGAAAGCTGAACAGTCCATCCCGGAGCGGGTCGTACCGCCCCATTGATACGGAATTCCGAGATACGAATCGACCACCTTGCCCAGGTTCTTGCCACCCCGTTTCCGCTTTTGCAGCTCGGAGACCACCGCCTCCTGGCCTCCGGATGAGGTATAGCGCGGAACCGGAGTAATCGAGCCACACGAGGCACCCAAGACCCATAGGATAAGGGCGATAACACCGCGTTTCGCATACCTGACACAACCGCTTGCGGTCCGAATGACGGCGGCCTACCTTCTCGCGCAGGACTCGGGGTCAGCGACAACGCTGCGCGGGGTTCGTTACGGGATCTGGGCTGCGGGGAAGAATTCGTATTTCCTAAATATACACAGTGTTGCGGGTGAAATCATGTCAGACGAGGTGGAATATTCCACGTTAGGCGCCGGATGTTTCTGGTGCGTCGAAGCGGTTTTTCAGAACCTCAAGGGTGTGGTCAGTGTGGTTTCCGGTTATGCCGGCGGCCATGTCCCTTCGCCTTCCTATCAACAGATCTGCTCTGGAACTACCGGCCATGCCGAGGTCGCCCAGGTAGGGTTTGATCCGCAGATCCTAGAGTTCGCAGAAGTCCTCCGCGTCTTCTGGCACACCCACGATCCCACGACCCTGAATCGCCAGGGGAACGACCAGGGCACCCAGTACCGATCCAGCATCATGTATCATTCGGAGGAACAACGATCGGTGGCGGAGCGATCGAAAGCCGAAACCGACGCGTCCGACCTGTGGCCCAACCCGATCGTTACGGAAATCGTGCCGCTGGATCAGTTCTATCCAGCGGAGTCGTATCATCAAAATTATTACAGATCCAACCCCAACCAGCCCTACTGCCAGGTGATCATTGATCCAAAAATCAAAAAGCTTCACGCTGAGTTCAGCGATCGGTTGGCGGATCCAGCTTGAGGTACGGCGCGGGCTGGGTTGGCGCCGCTGAATGACCCGTGGCAGGCAAGGATATTCGTACCATTTCCATTCATTGTGCTGGTTGCCGTTCGCTGCTTTACAAATACCGCAAGGGGGGCCGCGGAGGCCTGGTCAAGTGCAGACCCGAGCGGATCGTAGAGGATCGCACCAAGGGTGACCTGAAATGCCCGGACTGCGGCAGCGAGTTCGCTCGTGCCAAGATGATGGGCGGCCATCCTGCACACAAAATCATTCAAGGCAAGGTGTATACCAAGGGTATGTCGCGTAAGTAGCTCCGCGACGGCGCGATCTTCCTTTGGCTTCTGAAGGGACCAAACGGCCACGCATGATGAAAGGCACCCAGTGAAATCTTCGCACGACAACATCTTTCACCGCGCCCGAAAGACAGAATGGCCCATTGTCTCGCACGGAGAAGGGGTTTACATCTTCGATACGGAAGGCAGGAAGTACCTGGACGCCTGCGCCGGGGTCCATGTGGTCAGCATCGGTCACGGCGTTGCCCGAATCGCAGAAGCGATGAAGCGACAAGCCGAAAGGATCTGCTTCCCGTATGGGCGGTTCCTGTCCGAACCGCAGATCGAATTGTCCGGCCTGGTTGCCCGAATGGCGCCTGGAGACCTGTCTCGCGTCTTCTTCGTATCCGGCGGTTCGGAGGCGACCGAAGCGGCCATGAAGATGGCGCGGAAGTACCATGTAGAGAACGGCAATCACAGCAAATACAAGGTGATCACGAGATGGCAGAGCTGGCATGGAAATACCATCGGTGCCCTCTCCTTGTCGGGTCGCTCCGTTTGGCGCAACGACTACGCGCCGTACCTGCTCGACTTTCCGCACATAACGCCGCCGATCCCGTATCGCTGCCCCTATTGCAGCGAGCGGAACGAGTGCCAGTTGCGCTGCGCCGAGGAGCTGGAGCGCACTATCAAGCAGGAGGGGAGCGAGAACATATCGGCTTTCATCGCCGAACCGGTGTTGGGCACGTCATGTGCCGGCGTCGCCCCGCCACCCGAATACTTTCGCATCGTGCGCGAGACCTGCGATCGCCACAACATTCTGTTTATCGTAGATGAGGTGGTTACCGGATTCGGGCGCACCGGACTGGACTTCGGCATACAGCATTGGGATGTAACGCCGGACATCATTGCCACGGGCAAGGGATTGAGCAGCGGCTACACCCCGATCGCGGCGACCATAGCCAGCGAGAAGGTCTACGACGCGATCTATCGCGACAACGACTCTTTCGTTCACGGTCACACCTATGGTGCCAACGCCCTCTCCTGCGCCGTGGCCCTCGAAGTTCAGAATTACGTGCGCGAGCACGACCTCGTAGCGCGTTGTCGCAGGATGGGTGACCTGATGCTGGAACAGATGAAACCTCTTGAAGAGCTGCCGATGGTGGGCGAGGTGAGGGGGAAAGGGCTGCTTATCGGGGTCGAATTCGTTGCCGACAAAGCGAAGCGAACACCGTTTGATCCTCGTATCGGGCTCACGGGGAAGGTTGTCAATCGCTGCATGGAAAAGAATGTGCTGATTATGCCAGGCGCCCCGGGACTAATCGATGGCGTCGAGGGCGATCACATTGCCCTCAGTCCCCCGTTCACGATTACGGAGGAAGAGATCGCGCATACCGTGGCGGTCGTGAGCGACAGCATTAGAGAAGTCGCCAGTGAAATCTAACCTGGAAAGCCGCCGCGAATCACATGATGGCTGAAGAGACGGCAAAGATCGGAATCTTGACGGTGTCGGACCGCGCCAGTCGGGGCGAGTACGAAGATCGGGGCGGCCCCGCGATTCGGGAGTACTTGGAGGAGATCCTGACCTCGCCGTGGACCGCCGTGCCACGGGTGATTTCCGATGATCAGGACCTGTTGCAGTCGGCGTTGACCGAACTCTGCGACGCCGATTCGTGTTGCCTGATCATTACGACCGGAGGAACCGGTCCCGCGGAGAGGGATGTCACTCCAGAGGCGACGGAAGCGGTGTGCAGCAAGATGATGCCCGGGTTCGGCGAGCTGATGCGCAAGGTGTCGCTTGAAAAGGTGCCGACTGCGATCCTGTCGCGGCAGTCCGCGGGCATTCGGGGACATGCTCTCATCGTCAACTTGCCGGGTCAGCCCAAAGCGATTCGGGAGTGCCTGGACGCGGTGTTCCCCGCCATCCCCTACTGCGTCGATCTGATTGGCGGGCCGTATCTGACCACCGATGAAAACCGGTTGGCTTGCTTCAGGCCCAAGAAGAAGTAGGAGAATCGATGAGCGCTTCAGCGAGCGGAACGATCCCGGTCTATGTTGGAACCTACACCCGCCGGGAGAGCGTAGGCATCTACATCTACACGCTGGATCTGCAGTCGGGCAAGTTGGAGTATCACTCCGAACTCGGCGACATTGAGCAACCTTCCTTCCTGACCTTGAGTCCCGACCAACGACATCTCTACGTCATCAACGAGCTCGTTCCGAACGGCCAGATAAGCGCGTGCGCTATCGATGAATCTAACGGTAAGCTCGAACTGTTGAACGTCCAGAGTACCGGGGGATCGAGTCCGTGCTACGTAACCGTACATCCGAACGGCCGCTTTGCCATGGTATCCAACTACCTCTCGGGTACCGTAACGGTACTGCCGATTGAGGCAGATGGTAGCCTCGGTGCGATTGTCCACGAAATGCAACACGAAGGATCGAGCGTCGATCCGGAGCGGCAGACAAGTCCTCACGCCCACTCCATGTTGCTGGATCCTGCTGGCAACTACGCTTTTGCGCCCGATCTTGGCATCGACAAGGTCATGATCTATAAGTTTGATGCGGATTCGGGACGGTTGAGCCCTGGCGAGCAACCCTGGGTGGAGTCGGAACCGGGAGTTGGGCCCCGCCATCTAACCTTCCACGCCTCTGGAAGGTTCGCCTATCTCATCAACGAGCTGGGATCGACGATGAGTGTCTTCACCTATGACGGAAGTAGCGGGCGACTGGAGCAGATTCAGACCCTGAGTACCTTGCCTGATGATTTCGGGGGAACCAACCACACTGCCGACATTCACATCTCACCGTCGGGCAAACACGTCTATGGCTCCAATCGCGGGCACGACAGTATCGCCGTCTTTGGCATAGATGAATCCAGTGGCATGCTCGAACGCGTGCAGCTGGCATCCACCAAAGGCAGCACACCGCGAAACTTCGCCATCGATCCCTCCGGTACATTCCTCCTGGCAGCCAACCAAGAAACGGATTCCATTGTGTGCTTCAGGCGGGACGACGATACAGGGATGCTCAGCGAAACGGGACATGTAGTCGAGGTGTCCATGCCGGTATGCCTCAAGATGGCTTACACAACCTCATAGGTGTGACCCATGGGTATCTTCGGAAAACTGTTCGGAAGCTCTGCTAAGGAGAAATCCTCCAGCGAAGCGGCGCAGCTTCGCAAGATGCTGGACTCGTCCAAGGGAAAGCCGCAGAAAGATCTTACGCGCGACGCAGCGCCGAAGGAGGCGGTCCAGTACGTTTACCGCCAGCTCAAACAGGGTGTGCCACCGGATGAGCTCCAGGCCGATCTCGTCGGCCGTGGTTTCGACGCCGAGGTGGCGGACAGCTACATAGATCTGGTGCTCAAGACCATGTTCAAGGGGAAGGGAACCAAAGGCTAGGCCCCTCCTTGCCCGCGGAACACAAAGGAAATGAACGACAGTGAACCACGGGCGTGGGGCGACGTAGACGGTAAATCGGTCTTTCTGTGGACCCTCCGAAACAGTGCCGGGTTATGTGCGAAAATCACCAACTACGGCTGTATCCTGACCGAGATGCATATTCCCGACCGCGGCGGCAGATCCTGCGATGTTGCCCTGGGATTCGACCATCTCGACGGCTACCTGTCGGACCATCCATACTTCGGCGCCATCATCGGTCGCGTCGCCAATCGCATCTCGGGAGCCCGGTTTCAACTGGACGGGGTGACTCACCGTATCACCGCCAACCTCGGCGACCATCAAATCCATGGCGGATTCAAGGGTTTCGACAAGAAGGTGTGGACCGCCGTCGAAGAGGCAGCAGACTTGCTGGTCTTGGGCTACGATAGTCCAGACGGCGAGGAAGGTTATCCGGGAGCGTTGACCGCACGCGTCACCTACACGCTGACACAAAAAGGCGAGCTTCGTATGGATTATTTCGCCGAAGCTGAATCGCCGACGGTCGTCAATATGACCCATCACGGCTATTGGAATCTGGGAGGTCATGACGGGGGTGCAGTGTTGGAACACGAACTGCAGATAGCGGCCTCCAAATACACTCCGTCAGATGAGGACCACACCTCCACCGGAGAAATGCTCCCGGTTGAAGGCACGGCGTTCGACTTCCGCTCGCCAAAGCGGATCGGCACCGACATCAGCCGGATAGAATTCCCAGGCGACGCCGATCCGCTCGGGTACGATCTAAACTTCGTGCTCGACCGCTCGAGCGACGTGCTGCAAGCTGTTGCGAACGTCAGAGATCCGCACTCGGGCTGTACCATGGAGCTCGAGACCACCAAACCGGGATTGGTTCTTTACACCGGGAACTACCTGGACGGAACCAACATCGGAAAGGGTGGTGTACCCTACGTAAAGCAGGCCGCTTTCTGCCTCGAGGCACAACACTTTCCGGACGCAGTGAATAGAGGCGGTTCCTGCGGATGGCCCTCGGTGGTCTTGCGCCCGGGAGAGACCTATAGCCATACGGATCTGATTCGGTTTTCCGTGTCGTAAACAGGGGCCGACCATTGAGTGACTCGACCGCGCTCGCGAAGCTGCGCCATGTGTTGGCACAGCGCCCCCCACAACTCCTTCCTGCCTCGCACGAGGATACGGCCGCTGTCGCCATGCTTCTTCGCCATGCCGGATCCAACCTGCAGGTACTGTTCATTGAGCGTATCGAACGAGAGGGCGACCCCTGGTCAGGGCATATCGCGTTTCCGGGAGGTCGTCTTCGAGATCGTATTGAGACCCTTCGGGCAGCCGCGGAACGGGAGACCCGGGAAGAGATCGGCATCGATCTCGGAGAGGCCGAATATCTTGGCCGCCTCGACGATCTTTCCGGCACGACCCTTTCGGTGCAGGTATCCGGATTCGCGTATCTCCTCACCCCATCAGCACCGCAGGAAAGGTCCAATCGCGAATCGCTCGATACAAACCTCACCTTGAATCAAGAGGTGCGGAGCGCGTTCTGGTTCGATTTGAAGGATCTGGCAGACCCTCAACGCCATCTTCATTCTCGCTTTCCGATCGGCGGTCGGCAGCTGCTGTTGCCCGCCATTGAGATAGGTGGGGATAGGCCGCTGTTATGGGGATTGACCTACCGCTTCGTCATGCAAGTCGTTCGCGGTTTGGGGATCGAGATTTCGGGTGTCACCTCATGAACACGTGGTATTGAGCTCCAAATTGACAAAGCGAATCCCCGTACGGAGATTGATCGCAGACAGGCCAACTATCGGGAGATCAATAGGAAATGCTCACTAAGCAGATCGTACTAGCCGTTGTTACCACCTTCTTCGCGCTGTCGGCAGCCGGTGCAACCGGGGCGGAAAAATCCAATCGGAAAAAGACTATCCCCGAACTCTTCAAGATGGCACGACCGGCAGTGGGCACGGTCCTGGCCACCGAGTACAAGCGACGGAGCAAGACCACCCATCAGGGCAGCGGTTTCTTCGTCAGTCCGGATGGGCGTTTTGTTACGAACCATCACGTCATTCCTGACAACGTCTATTCGGCGAAGATCAAATTGCACAAAGGCTCGGAGTACCCGATAAAGGAGGTCCTTGCACGCGACGAGGAGAAAGACCTGTTGCTGGTTGCCGTGGACATTCCTGCAGATTCGGTCCGATACCTCGAGGTCAGTGCGACCGTGCCCGAGATCGGCGAAGATATTCTGGTAGTGGGCAGCCCCAAAGGACTGGATCAAACCGCAACCCGGGGAATCGTGTCGTCGGTGCGCCGGGATTCAACCCACGGCAAGGTGATTCAGATCGATGCGCCAATCTCGCCCGGATCCAGTGGCAGTCCCGTGCTGGGGATGGACGGTACCGTCGTCGGCGTGGCAACCTTCAAAAAGGATGGCGAGAATCTCAACTTCGCGATTCCGGGAGAAAGCCTGATCGAGTTGATGCAGACGATCTCCGAAACCAGCGCGCTGGCCGAATACGGGGATCCGTTCGACGACCTGATGATGGTGAAGGCTGGCGTGCAGGAAATGAAGACTTTGGAGGTGGGAACGCTCGATTCGAATCAGGTGGCGGTGATTAGCCACGTCTTCGAGGTTCCGGGAGAGAACATCAGCCGGTTTCGCTGGGGTCCCTCGGTGGCGGCACCGCCACACCGGCTGGCGGGGTCCATATGGTATACCATTTGGTACGAGCAGGACGACCAGAAGCTTAGCAGCACGGTGAGGATCGATTCCACGGGCAGTATGATCGAATAGGGTTGCGGTGAACGCTGGGGATAAACAGTCGATTGGCAACCAGGGTCTCGAGGTAACCCAGCTGGGTTTAGGAGGCACCTCTTACGCCAACATGTACTCCGCGGTCAGCGAGCCGGTGGCCGTAGACGTCATTACCTCCGCGTTTGGCGAGGGTATCCGTTATTTCGATACTGCCCCCCTGTATGGATTTGGGCTCAGCGAAACCCGCCTCGGCGCCGGTTTGGGGCAACTGGACAGAGCAGAGTGTGTCGTTTCGTCCAAGGTGGGTTACACTCTGGTTCCTCGCGGCACCTCCGAGCCGCCTGTGGAGGTCTTCGTAGACACGCCCCCATTGGCGACTTCGACTACTCCCGGGATTCCATCCTTAGATCACTCGACGAAAGCCTGGAGCGCCTGAATCTCTCGCGCATCGATCTGGTTTACGTTCACGATCCCGACCGCTGTATCAGCATCGACCTCAACTTCGATCCCAATCAGGAAACCGACTATCGACAGGTCGTGGACGAGACCTTTCCCGCGCTTGCCGAATTGCGCAGTCAAGGTGTGATTGGTGCCATAGGCGTCGGCATAAATCAATGGCAGATGCTCTGTGATTTCGCCCGCACCGCCGATTTCGACTGCTTCCTACTGGCGGGGCGCTACACCCTGCTGGAGCAGAATGCGATTATCGAGCTATTGCCGTTGTGTCAGGCGAAGCAAATCCGCATCGTCGTTGGCGGCCCGTACAATTCCGGTATACTCGCCTCCGGCCCGGTGGACGGAGCCTACTACAACTATGCGGCAGCGCCTCGTGACGTCATGAAGAAAACCGGTGAGATCGAGGCCGTCTGCCGGCGCCATGGAGTGGCGCTGGCCGCCGCGGCCTTGCAGTTCCCGTTCGGCCACCCCTCCGTCGTCGCTGTTATTCCCGGCGCCCGTTCTGTGGCCGAGCTGGAGGAAAACGTGGCCCACTTCGAAACGGAGATCCCATCCCAGATGTGGCAGGAGCTTCGGACGCTTGGTCTGCTTCATCCCCAAGCGCCACTTCCGAGTTGACGCCTGCCAGATTGTAGGACCGAGCGTTCGAAGCATCAGAATCTCGTAATTCTTTCGAAACCGACATCGAGGTGAAATTTGGAACTGCGGCGCATCCTGGGCACTGAGCTCGACGTATCTCCTATCTGTTTCGGCATGATGTACGGCAGCGACGCGAGGAAAGACCCCGAGCTCAAGAAAAAAGCTCTGCGTCGCGGCCTCGAGTCCGGCATCAATTTCGTCCATTCCTGCATGGAGTACGGCACGTGGCCGGTACTAGCCGAGGTCCTCGACGATTGGCCCGAACGCCGGCAGCTGGTCCATGCCATAAAGATGATTCTTCCCGAGGATGAAGACGCAAACATTTTCTACCCGGACAAATTCCGGCGGCGAGTGGAGGACCATTTGGCCGCCCTGCGCACAGACCGCATCGACATCCTGCAGTACCAATGGCGGGTCGCCCCCGGAACCGATATACCACCTCTGGATCTGTTCCGTCGCGTGATCGACGATGTGGTCGCCACCTTCGAGATGCTGCGAGACGAAGGCAAAGCCGGCTATTTGATGGTATTCCCGAACGCCTCCTGCAAAATGGAGGTTATCGAAACCGGTCACTTTTCGGGTATGATTGCGGTGTGCAATCTCGCCCGTCTGGATTTCGGCGCCCTCTACACCGAGCTGGAACGGCGCAATATGGGGTTGTTGGGGTTCAGCCCTTTGCAGGGAGGCAGTCTCACCGACCGTCACGACCGTTATCCCGTTGGGGAGAGCGGTGACCGCCGCAGTAGTGAGTTCTACGAGGTGGAGTACAAGAAGCGGGAACGGATCGCGGCCTGTTTCGGGGACGAGATCGGGCCCTCGATGACGAGTTTTGCGTTACGGGCGCTGCTGTCGACGCCGGTGATTGGCAGCCTGATTGCCGGCATGAGCACTGCCAACCAGGTGGACGAGATCGTGTCGGCGGTGCAGCTACCGGCTCTGCCTCCCGACATCTTCGAGCGCGCTGTGGAGTTGTGGCACAACGACCTGGAGCCGCTCGAACGCTCTTGAGGGCGTAGTCAGGCCAGCAGCCGGGGATACGAAGTCAGCTGCACCAGTCCCAGCTCACTGAGGTGGTAGTTTTCCTCCAGCCGGATGCCCGCCCTCATTCCTTCCGAATACAACCCTGGCTCCATCGTAAATACATCCCCCACCTCGAATGTAGCGTCGTAGTTCGGGTTGAGCTCGGGCGGTTCGTGGGGCAAGAGACCGATGCCATGCCCCAGGTGGTGCACCATACCCTCGTAACCGGCCTGCTTGAATATGTCGTCGGCGATTTGATACAGCTCGCGGGCCTTTGTCCCTGGTCTCACGGCGGTCTCTAACTCCGGCAAGAGGCCGTCGATCGTCTCCCACGCCCTCTGTTGAACCTGGCTCGGCTGCCCGTCGACCGCGAAGGTCCGGCAGTTGTCGGCGTGATAGCCGTGAAGACTGGGTCCCGCATCGAGGATGTAAAGTTCGCCTGCCTGCATGGTGCGCCGCCGTGCTGCGCCGCCCCTGTCGTTGGCGCGATAGTCGTTGCCAAAATGTTCCAGATCTTCCCCCGCTTTTTTCGTAGCTTCCTGCCGGATATATCCGAACACCTCGATCTCATCCGCTCCGGCTCGAACCGCCTCCTTCGCCGCGTCATACATTGCTTCGGTGATGCCGATAGAGTCGCGAATCGCTCCAATCTCGTCATCGTGTTTGTTCTTGCGCAGTTGGAGAATGAACGGCGTTATGTCCCGGGCATCGGTTCCGGCCAGAGCAACGACGCACCCGACTCCGCCTCCCATATCCACGCCTAAGGAGCCAACATTGGACGCACTCGGGGCTAGCTTCTCGGCCACCATCTCGTACTGCCGATTGTGCATGGTGGCCAGATATTCTGTCTCGTAGGCAACGATCTTATCTGCGGCGAGCTCCACTTTCGGGGCGGCAGCAACAAGCGTGACTTCACCGTCGGAGCGGATAAGGGCGGCTGCGGCGTGGCTTGGGTTGTGAAGCCAGCCGGTGAAATAGTAGACGTGTTGCCGGCGCGAAACGATGGCCCCGTCCAGCTCGTTTTGATGGAGAACCTCTATCAAACGCTGCTGTCTCGCGCGACAACCTTCCACTGTGAGCTTCACTCGGCTCCCCTTGTTGTTTGGCCCATTAGAAGCACCCACACACGATGTTTTCCAACTCGCCTCGGTAAGGTATCAGGTGTAGCGATCGTGTCCGGCCTTTCCTTTCAGCTGCTCCATCACTTCCTTGACCCGCTGGGACTGGAAGCGGCTGCACACCAACAGCGCGTCCTCGGTATCCACTACTACCAGGTCCTCTACGCCGACCAACGCCAGGAGCTTGCCCTTGGGGCCATAGACGATGTTGTTCTTCGCATCCAGCTTCAACGCCTCGCCCGATATCAGATTGCCCTCCTCGTCCGTCGGCAATACGTCGGTGAGCGCGGCCCACGAACCTATATCCCCCCAGTTCATGACCGCCTCCAGCACCACCACCTTATCGGTGCGCTCGATTATTTGATTGTCGATGGCACCGGAAGAAAGGTGAGGATACTCGCTCGCGATGATCTCCGCTTCCTGGTTTGACGCCGCCGCTTCTTTGATACGCATCAGGACCTCGTGCATCCGTGGCTCGAAGCGCGCCATCAGATCCAACATGGTCGCCGCTTTCCACACGAACATGTTGATGTTCCACAGATATTGCCCGCTCTGCAGATAGGTGCGGGCGCGACCCTCATCCGGTTTTTCGGTAAACTGTTCGACGTGGTAGACCGGCTCTCCCACAAACTCGCCAAGCTCGGGACCTTTACAGATATAACCGTATCCCGTCTCCGGGCGTGTGGGTCTCGCGCCCATAACGAGCAGCTGATCGCCATGGGAGTTGATGGTTTCTTCCGCAACCTGAAGCAGGCGGCAAAACTCATCCGCCCTGCCGATGAAATGGTCCGACCCCAGACTGGCTACGGTACAACCGGGAAAACGTGCTTCCATCAATGCACATTCCAACCCGATCGCCGGCCCGGTATTGCGCAGCGCCGGCTCGATGATGAGATGATCCTCGGGTAGATCGGGCAGCTGTTCGTGCACCAACCCAGCCATCTTCGTTCCCGTGGAGACGAAGATGTCGTCGGGCATCGCAATGGGTCCGATCCGCCCCACCGCCTCCTGCAGCATGGTACGATCTCCCGCCATGGCGTGGAACTGCTTCGGTCGATGAGAGCGACTGTAGGGCCAGAGCCGAGTGCCGACACCTCCGGCACGAATGACAAATTTCATGCGTTCTCCGATCAAGCGGGCGCCGCGAGAAGATACTCGAGACGCTCCTCATCCAGTGGAGAGACGGCGAACCGTCGACCGGCCGGAATTAGATAGGTATCTGCCGGTCGCAGGACGAAATGGGTCTTCTCCCCTCGCAACTGGGCAGTGCCGCGAACCAACGTCAGGGCGCGAAATCGGGCCTGAGAGCGGAATTTGGCCGCGCCCCGATACAGATCGAGTCGAAAATGGTCTCCGTCGACCAGGCACTCCCGGGATGGCCCGGACTCGTCTCCGTGCCGGGTTATCTGTACCGGCCCGGAGTCGTAGTTGGTCACCGCCAACGCCTGATCCAGATGAAGCGCGCGGGGGAGCCCGTCCACCCCCGCCCGACCATAGTCGTAGATGCGAAAGGTTAGGTCGCTATTCTGCTGGACCTCGTAGAGCATGACACCCGCGCAGATGGCGTGGACCGTGCCCGGCGGAGTTTGCACGAGGTCGCCCTCCCGAACTCTGACGTAATTCAAGAGATTTTCGGCACAGCTACCCTCGACCGCCTCGCGTAGTTTTTCGGCGTCGACACGGCGCCTGAACCCGTGCGCCACCCGACCCCGCTGCGAGCGCAAGATATACCAAGCTTCCGCCTTGCCGAAATCGCCAAGGTTGTTACCGCGGACGTAGATATCGTCGGGATGGACCTGAACCGATAGGTCTTCATTGGCATCGATCAGCTTGACCAACAGGGGGAATTTGCCGCCGTAACGCTCCCATGCGCGGAGCCCCAACAATTGCTCGCGGTAGGTCTCGGTCAGTCGCGAGACCGTCCAACCCTGAAGCGGACCGGCAGCTACCATGCTTTCCTGTCCGGGGACGGCCGACAGCTCCAGCGATTCACCGATAGGTTTGTTCTTGGGAAGCGGTCTGGCGTAGGTAAGCTCCAACCGACGCCCGCCCCAGACGGTTTCGCGCAGATGGGGTTTCATCGGCAGCAGATCCATCAAGCTGGGGTGGTCATTCATAGATGCCACGTGGATCTCAGATCAGTGTGGGTGGGCGTGGATGCGGTCTTCGTCCCGCAAAGATAGAACCCCGCGATTTCCATTACCAACCGGCACACATCGAGTTAGTGCCCTGTATCGGAAGTAGGCTTGTGAAATGAAGGCGCCGAGTCGCCCGGCCTGCAAGGCGCGCGATCGAGGCGTATTGGTGAAATACGCCGAATGAGCACAACGCAGCAGGTCGGGATGGATCGGCGAATTAATACAGGCATATTTTCGATACAGGGCACTAGCGATTCTGAACCAACTCGTCGTTGTGCCAGTACCCCGACTGAGATGTACCGCCTGCCCGGTAGATGACGCCCGGGCCCTCCTTGTATCCGTCGAACCACTGGCCGACGAAGCGGCTTCCGTCGGGCCACGTGTAGGTACCCTGTCCGTGCATGGACCCTTCCCACCAGTCGCCGGCATAGCGGTCACCAGAGGTCCAGGTGTAGACCCCGTAGCCATGTTCGTGGCCGAAGCGGTACTCGCCCTCGAAGCGATTGCCATTCTTCCAAGCGAACACACCGCGGCCATGTCGCTTTCCTTCCCGCCAGTGGCCCTCGTACCGGTTCCCGCTCGTCCAGACGAAACTACCCGCTCCGTGAACCTTGCCCTCGAACCAGTCGCCGGTGTAGTAATCCCCGGCTGCCAGCATGAACGTCCCTTCCCCGTGGCGCTGGTCGTTTCGAAAGGCGCCGACGTAGGTGTCGCCGTTGTGCCAGGTGTAGGTACCCTGCCCATGCAGCTTGTCATCCCAAAAATCCCCCTCGTACCGATTCCGGTTGGACCACACAAAGACCCCTTTGCCGCTGCGTTTTCCGGAGCGATAGCTGCCTTCGTAGCGATCACCCGCTATGGTAGTGAACACTCCCTTGCCGTTCGATTTGTCGTTGCGCCATTCACCTTCGAACTGATCACCGTTGATCCAGGTAAAGTGGCCGTTGCCGTAACGTTGGTTTTCGCGCCAGGTTCCGATGTACTGGTCCCCATTGTGCCAGGTAAGCGTACCCTTGCCATGGCGGTTGTCATCGCGCCAGTCACCGCGATATTCGTCGTCGTTCGACCACGTCAGGGTGCCGCTACCGTAGCGCCGGCCATTGCGCCATTCTCCAGCGTAGGTCTCGCCGTTTGCCCAGCTAAGAATGCCCTGACCGTGGGGTTGGTCGCCGCTCCACGCGCCCTCGTAGGCGTCGCCGTTGGTCCACCAGAAACTTCCCTGACCGTGGCGCAGATCGGCGTGCCACTCCCCCTCATAACGCTCCCCCTGTGCATTCTTCAACGTGCCCTCTCCGTGGCGCTGTCCGAGACGCCAAGACCCGGAATACTCCGAACCGCTGGCGTATATGCGTCGTCCGTTTCCGTGGGGCAACAGACCAGCCTCGGCGGGAGGTCGCAGGCGGATCTCGCCGATGTAGGTTCCCTGGTCTGCCCAGCTGACGCGGAATTCGCCCACCGCTTCCCCCTCTTCGAAGCTGCCGCTTGCTTCTTCCCCTTCAGGCAACCAGCGATATGTCCCGGTCCCGTGGGGCAAGCCGCGAACGAACTGGCCCTCGTACTCCTGCCGATTGAAGTAGAGCAACTTTCCGACTCCGTGAGGCCGGCCGTCCCTGCTCTCGCCGCGATATTTCCCTTCCGGGAGATTCAGGCGTTCTTCAGCCGCCAGAGGCAGACCTAATATCATCCCCAGCAGAGGAGCCCATTTCCACATTGACATCGCTCGGTTTCTCGTTATATCTTTGCGCCCGAAAGGGTCTATATTCGGTACACAACAGGATTGCCGGAAGCTGTCCACACTGAATCAGACAGATCGATAACATGAAGTACATAATGTTTACCAAACATTTGGAAGGGCTGGATTTGGCCGGTATCGCCGGAGCCCTCAACTCGGTGGGTGTTGAAGGGGCCGACTTGTGCGTGCGTGAGGGCTATCCGGTCAACCCGGACAACATCCAGACCGCCTTGCCGGACGCCGCTCAGCAGCTCGCCGACGAGGGCCTGTCTCTGCCTATGGTGACCGGACCGGGGGAACTCACGCGACCGGATGTGGAATACGCGGATGAGTTTTACGGGGTCTGCGGCGAAGTGGGAGTCAAACATATCAAGATTGGCTACTGGCAGTGGAACCGGGAGCAGCACTACTGGGACCAGGTAAGCGAGATCCGGAAGCTGCTCGAGGGGTTCCAGAAACTCTCCGAGGAACATGGCGTTCAGACCGTGGTACACACCCACTCTGGGACAAATATGGGGCTGAATAGCTGCTCGGTGATGGACCTGGTGCAGGACCTGGACCCGTCACTGGTGGGAGTCTTTCTGGACACCGGACATCTGAGCCTGTGCGGCGAGCCGATCACCATGGCCCTGGACATCGTCAGAGATTACCTGTCGGTCATGGCGTTCAAGGATATGATCTGGGAGAAGCGCACGGTGGGCGGTGAGACGGTATGGAAATCTCGGGTCGTGCCCATGGGCCAGGGATATGTGCACTGGGCGGAGGTCTTACGGAGCCTGGAAGCGGTCAGCTTCGAGGGACCCGTCAGTTTCCACAGCGAATACTCCGGGCAGCCGGCCAAGCGGGTGGTTGAGCTGGCCCGCTCCGACGTCGAGTTTTTCGACGTTACTTTGACCGGCGAGGAACCCGCGATCTAGCGGCCCGTGGCAAAAATCCATTCCGGCTGCTAGGGCAGTTTCGCCGTCACTACCTTGATATAGTTCCCCGGAAACAACCTTCCTTCGACACTAACTTCCTTGAAATGGGAACCCTGTCCCAAAAACAGGGCAATCCCCTGTGGATCGGGCAGATAGTGGTAGAGATTCCCGTCTTTTGCCTCCAGGTGATGCAGGTGCCCAAGCTTGCAGCTGTGGGGCAAATCGGCTACGTCTAGTCCACACTGACACTTGTTGGTACCGGCCAGGGTGATCTGCAGCCCTGGGTCAGCGCGCAATCCCGCCAGATCGAGGTCCAGTGAGATCGTGTCCGATCTCTTCAGCTCGGCAATGTGCAGCAAGGCCCCGCGCTCGAGCAACTTTCCGGTGACCTGAACGACCGACCCAGCCTGTAAATTCCTCAGCTTTTCGTCGTTCTCGGGAGTTTCGAGAAACGAGTAAAGCCCGCTAGAGGTGGCCAGGGCGCGGCCGGCGATTCCTTGCTTCTGGTCAACGGTACCCTCGTTCGCCGCACCGTGGAAAAACACCTCCATGTCGACGATCACTCCACCCTCCGCAAAATCGGTACTGACAGAGTTTCCTGCATCATTGGTTGCCGCGTTGGCGGCGGTGAGTGGAAGCATCAGTCCGACCAGTATTCCTCGTGTTTTCATGACATCCTCTGGTGGCGATAAGTTGGTAAGGTGTGAGTTGAATATCACATGTTTGGTCCTATTTGCCAACGACTTGCGAAGCGCCTCAGATCAGAATCGCTCCATCGGCCGGCGTGCCGCCTCTGAGAACCTCCACATATCTGGTTTACGACGGTGGAAGGGTACGGTCTTTGCGATGATTCTGCGAACGAATCGTCAATCACAACAAACTCTCTAACAAACCTTGGCACATTGGTGATATCTGAAGAGGATCCGGATCAGCACCGCATTGTTCTCAGCAATAAGGGATTCCGGTTCGTCCGCTGTTTTCTCGGACTGATCATCCTTTTGGCGGTCGTTCTCGTCATCTCCGCTCTCGTAATGAGCTGGAAGTTCGGTATGAACGTTACGGTTGAAGGAAAAGGTGTGATAGAACCCGTTGACCGCCATTGGGTAAAAGCGCCCGTCAGCGGAATCGTTGAGAGACTCCTACCAAGGCAGGGCCAGCTTGTTGCAGAGACCGACACCGTGGTCGTGTTGGATACCACAGAACAGCTCGCTGATCTCCAGAAATTACAGAATGATTTGGAGATCAATCGAAGCCGCGGACTTGAGCTGAAACTGGAAATCAATCAGGAAACCAGAGTGGGAAAGGCGAATCTACGGGGCGCGATTACGGACCTGGCTCAGGCACGGATGGAACTTGAACATGTACTCGTCGAGCAAAGATTGAGCTCGAGAGGTGCAGCGATGTTTGCCAGAAAACCGCTGGACAAACTTTTTCCGGTCCAGATGAGACGGGCACGGCTCGATAAGGCGATGGCTGACGTGGACCTGGCAGAGAAACGATTGGGTTTCGTCGATCGTCGAAACCAGGAACTCGAAACTCTTTGCAAATTGGGCGAAAAGCTGCGTCACGAGCTAGAAAACATAACACGAAGAGTCGAGCGGAGCACGATAACGGCGGGCATAGCCGGAGTGGTGCTCACCGGTGATTTGCACCGGCGAGTAGGCGACCGCGTGTTAGCTGGAGAGACCATTCTGGAGATCGCCAAGCTCAACCACTGGCAGGCCAAACTTGGAATAGCTGAACACGACATTCCCCGGGTCAAGCCCGGCCAACGAACCCTTCTATACGTGAACGCCTTCCCCCATCTGGAGTTCAAGGTATTCGAAGGAACCGTCAGCCACGTTCCTTCGGTCCCTGGACCCGCTGTCGCAGGAGAACCGGAAGGGTATCCGGTGAAAATTGGCATTCGGAACCCACATGTTACCGATGGAATTGCGAAATACAATTTATCTCCCGGGATGCGCGTAGAAGGATCCATCGTCGTGGAGCGTAACCGGATTCTGGGAATCTTGTGGAAGCGGCTTCTGAAAGCCAGCGGGAAGCTGGAACAG
Organism: Candidatus Latescibacterota bacterium; assembly: GCA_965217095.1. Taxonomy (GTDB): domain Bacteria; phylum Latescibacterota; class UBA2968; order UBA8231; family UBA8231; genus CAYNZV01. The sequence continues at coordinate 379,051 of OZ244235.1, read as the reverse complement.
AAGAACGAATTTCACTTGTTGGACCCAGTATGAGCAATCTGTTTCGCATGATGTCGCTGTTGAAGCCATACTGGCGCTACCTCGGTCAATCACTCGTCGTTGGAATATTGATCATGATGCTGCAGCTGCCGGGACCGTACATGACCAAGGTCCTAGTAGACGAGGTCTATCCGCAAGGTGACCAATCACTCCTCTGGTGTATCCTGATCCTGGGCTCGGTTATAACGATGGCGCTCGGACTCACCAACCTTTTGAGTGGATACTTCGGACAGTATGTAGGCGTTCACATGGGCCTCGATTTTCAATCCCGGTTCTATCGACACATTCAGTCCCTCGACTTCGGATTCTTCGACCAGCGGGAGACCGGAGCTATCATCTCCAGATTCGACGACATGTACCAGTCGATCACAAGTGTTATACAGATAGTCAACTCATTCGTCATGAATCTGCTTCAGTGCCTCATTTTCCCTCCGATCCTCCTGTTGATCAATTGGAAGCTGGCGCTGGTAAGCATTGCTGTCCTGCCGCTCGACACGATCCTCGTGATAACCACGAGAAAATACTTCAAGAGTCTGTCCGAGCGACTGGCTCAACGATCAGCTGAATTGAATGCGCGACAATATGAATCGCTCAATGGTATCCGATCAGTGCAAGCGTTGGGATTGGAATCGAGCTTCTATGGGAAAATGGTCCATCTGCTGAGCGCGGTGACCGACCTGCAGCTTCGGTCGGCTCTGTTGCAGGGAGGCACGAACTTCCTTGCAACGACCATAAGAGCCGGTGGAACGTTTGCATATGGAATCTACGGATGGACCCAGGTTCTGGAGGGCCATCTTTCGCTCGGTTCGTATCTCGCCTTTTCCGGCTATGTAGGATTCCTCTACGGACCCATAGGGAATCTCGTTGGGCTTCTCGGACGCGTCGAAGTAACCCTGGTCCACATAAATCGGTTTCTCGAGCTCTACGACCTGCGGCCAACCATATTCGACCAGCCCAACCAGAAACGGTTGGGAAGAGTGCATGGAGAGATTTGCTTTGAGGGAGTGAGCTTCTCCTACGATGGCAGGGCGATGATTCTGCAGGAGATTGGCCTCACCGTACCGGCCGGATCGACAGTTGCCCTCGTTGGTAGAAGTGGAACGGGCAAATCGACCCTGGCCAAGCTGGTCCCACGATTTTACGATCCAACATCCGGCACTGTTACCATCGACGGCGAAGACGTTCGCAACCTCCGTCTCAGGTTTCTGAGAGAAAACGTCACCTACTCGCTACAGGGAAATAACATTTTCCATGGTACCGTGTTGGAGAATCTGACCTTTGGGCGCCCGTTGCCGGAATCCACGGTAAAAGAGGCAGCTCGCAAAGCCAACATCCACGATACCATTGCTGCGCTCCCGGACGGCTACGCGAGCCGGGTTGGTGAACAGGGTGTGCAGCTATCCGAGGGAGAGCGGCAGCGGCTGGTACTGGCGAGAGTCCTACTGCTCGATTCGCCCATCGTTATCCTCGATGAACCAACGTCAGCGCTCGATATGGAGTCCGAATATCTCGCTCAAGAGGCACTCGGCAACCTCAAGAAAGATCGCACCTTGATCGTAATTGCCCACAAGATTTCGACGATTCGAAGTGCGGACGAGATCGCTGTTATAGATGGGGGACGAATCGTAGAGAGGGGCGATCACGGGGAGTTGATGACCAAAGATGGGTTCTACTCACGGATGAACAGATTATCGGCAACATTGTAGGGAGACCTCGAGGAGCTGACCGGCACCACATCAAAGGAGAGAGCAATGAGAACATTGATCAAACGAAAGCCGAAGTCGTATAGTGGAATGGACGGCTTGGTTAGTGCCTATGGATCTGAGGATGGGGGATTCCTGGGCTCGATGAGAGCGCTGGCTGACAGCATCTTCAGCGGTGGGACGGTGGCTACTGACACCTTTAGCGTAGGTGCCGTTAGCGCTCACTACACAGTCACTTCGCCAATCAAGATCACTCCAACGAGTGCTACTTTTTCGGGACCTCTGCCGGTAAGTGTCGGAGTAAGCATAGCTCCGTCCACGACAAGCCAAGGTCCATCCGCAGGTCCAGATAGCTCAATAAACGGGATAGGGACCTATAGTGCTGTGGCCGACGAAACCCGGCGCTAATCGCAGTACCCTTCTGGCTCATTGAAGACTGATTGAACCGGTGTCGAAGCTCCTCGAGGTCAGTCTTAGGTTGTCGACAGTGCCGTAGTGGGTTCAGCTCGATTTCTGAGAACACCCAACTGCCGTGAGAGAATACGAATGGTGTCAAATGTAAGTTGGCCAAAAGATGTAGAGGTATCCTGCATTCGAGGGATGGCGCTGCTAGTGGTTTTATTCTTCGCGCCGCACCTAATTCTTGACGCTTCGTTCAGAATGGGATTCCCAAACAACGTGGTAACCGTCAAGCACAGTCTTGAGATGGCCCTTATCTATATTGCGGTACTCGCAGCAGTTGCGATTACCCTGAAACTGGTCGGCAAGATCTCCATCGTTTCCTTCTTGCAAGTAAAAGCCCTACTGCCCTCGGAGCTACTGGTTTGCATCTCCTTTGCAACCTTATTCGGTTTCTTCCAGTTTTATGCTAGCGTTCCATACGGAAGGTTACTTCCAGATGTAGACTACATCTTGTTTTTTTTGGCGGGCCTCCTGGTACACTCAGTGCTCTGGCCTGTGATAGAAGAGGTCATTTTCCGAGGTATCGCCTTCGTCGCGTTGTTCAACTATAGCAGGAGTCGCCTCATGGCGTACTTGGGATCGACCTTCCTGTTCACGATCTTCCACACGCCTTCCCTTCCGAATCTTTTCCTTCACGCAACTACGGGTCTATCGAACGCACACCTGATCCTCATCGTCTCTTTCTCGCTTTTTGCAGCTTTTATCTACGAGAGGACGGGGAAACTCATGCTGTGCGTACTGGCTCATGGCGTCGTCAACGGCATGGAGTTCCTCGGTGTGATAGTCGGGTACCTGGTCGATTTTCCCCTACCAGACGATTGGCCTGGAAACTAGCGATGTCCAACGCCTTTGATCATCTCACCGGTGCCGGCACCAGAGTCGCGATAGTCGATAGCGGCGTCGACTTCTCCCATCCTAAAATCGATAGGGCCCCATCTGGAGTCAGACTCAGATATCACGCCTGCAAAGTCGTCGAATCCGACGACTTCGACGACCTCGTGGGTCACGGCACCGCTTGCGCAGGAATCGTAAGGAGAAGGGCTCCCGAAACGGACCTTGTATCAGTTCGAATATTCGACACGTCACTGCAAAGCCACGGACACAATCTGGTTGCCGCGATACGGTGGTGTATCGAACAACAGATCGATGTCGTGAATCTCAGCCTTGGGACGACCGATTTATGTTTCCGGGATGTCCTTTTCGATGCCTGTCAAGAAGCGTTGAATAGTGAGGTACTGATCGTCGCAGCTCACAACAATGAAGAACGGGAGAGTTACCCAGCCGTGTTCTCGAATGTCATAGGCGTCACCTCAGGTCGATTTGCCGATCCAAAGGCATACCGCTATCGACCGTTGAACCGCATTGAATGTGTAGCCCATGGAGACCTGCAGCGGGTCTGCTGGTTGAGCTCGCGGGAACTGCTCGTACGGGGGACGAGCTATGCGGCCGCCCATGTTTCGGGAATGGTCTCCTTAGTACGCCAGGCCCATCCCTACTGCGACCTGAACAAGGTCCGCGAGGTGCTGGCAAGAAATGCGACCCCGGAAGACGGCTTCGTATCAGAGGGGGAAGAAACAGAACCCAGGCTCGGCGCCAGAAGAATCGGAAGACAGATCCATCCGGTTCGCGTAGAGCTTCAACCTCGGAAAGCTGCGCTTTATCCATATAACAAGGAGATGCACGCTTTCGTGCGTTATCCCGAGTTGATCGACTTCGAGGTTACAGGGGTCGCCGATCCCGCGGGCAAGGGCCTCGTGGGAAAGGATGCGGGTGCGGCGATCGGTGTCGAACCTACGGGTGTGCGCATCGTATCGCGACTCAGCGATGCCTTAAAGGACGCGGACACCTTGATTCTGGGTTATGTCGACGAGCTGGGGCGCATTTCAGGACGCGACGTCCTGCGTGAATCAGTTCAGACTGCGCTGGACCACGGCCTGAATGTATTCAGCTTCCTCCCACTCCCGACTGGGGATTACGAGGACCTGCACCGTTCGGCGCAGGGGAAAAATCTGAAAATCACCTATCCCTGGGTTGCCCCCGACGCGGTGCAAACTGCCATCGAGGATCCCAACAGATATGATCAGGTGCAGATCCCTGTGCTGGCCGTGTGCGGCACCGGTCCCCAACAGGGCAAATTCACGGTGCAGTTGGCGCTGCGCAGATCCCTGTTGAGTATGGGATATAGGGTGGGGCAGCTGGGCACCGAGCATCACAGCGAGCTCTTCGGTTTCGACGCCACATTTCCAATGGGCTACGCCTCTCCCCTGGCGATTCCAGTGCAGTTCTTTGCGCCCTTTCTCGACTTCAAAATGCGGGAGATAGCGCACCTTGGTAAACCTGATATCCTCATCGCCGGCTCGCAATCCGGTACGATTCCGTACAATATCAGCCTTCCTGACACACATACCCTCGCATCCATCGCCTTTCTTTTCGGTATCAAACCAGATGGCTGCGTGCTCGTTGTGAACTCCGTCGACTCTCATTCCTACATACGCGACACCATAGCCGCCATCAAGGCCCGGGCCAAGGCCCCGACCGTGCTTTTGGCCATGAGTGACAAGGAGAAGAGTGTTCAGACTGCGTACGGTCGCACGTGGATAAAACCCCGACAGTTGAGCGCGACAGAGGTATCGGATCGACTGCGAAATTTGGAGGATAGCTTCTCGCTTCCTGCCTTTGGAATTTCGGATGGACACGGCCAACGCGGTATGTCAGAGGCGATAGTAGAGTATTTCACGGGAACTGGGCTTGAGGATCCATGTTTGACGACAGCAGCGTAAAACCTCGAGCTAGGAAGACCATTGTAGCGGCTCTAAAACTCGAAATCGAGCCGGACCAGATAACAGACGACGAAATCCTTTTTGAAAAGGGATTGGGAGTAGACTCTGTCGCCATGATGGAGCTCATCGTCGCCCTTGAAAACGAATTCGAGGTTGAGTTCAATGACGAACTGATCCGAATCGAGAATTTCGAATCCGTAAATTCAATTGCGATGTTGCTCATTCCACTATTAAAGGAATCGACGACGGAGAAGTAGCCGTGCTCCCCGTAAGCCCAAATCGAAAATTTCTGAACATTCAGTTGATAACTGACCCGACGGCCAGAGATTGTGTCGAGGACATCCTGGCGTCTGTGATTTCCTGGTTGGGACGCCCGTACGAAGTGATGTTCGCATCATCCTGGAGCTTCGATTTCAAACCGGGCTCAAGTGAGTTGGTGGGGCCCCGCCTCAATGCGGAGATATCTCCTGCCTTGGATCTGTTGGAGACTCACCATGGTGTAAGGGTATCATTTGTAACGAAACCGGTCGGGACCGCTCTGTTTGCGCTCGCCTTGGAGGAGATCTGTGGCGGACGTCCTATCGTTCTCAGGCGAAGCAACCGTTCCGTGGCCGATCCGGGTTCGACCCCGCAGTTCGCGCTGGTCCTTGGATTTGACCGTCGCCGACAGGTCCTGCTCTATCGAGCAACGGATGTGCGGCCAGAAGGATCTCAGAAGGAAGGTGTTGTGCACACCTTGCCGCTCAAAGGGCTGGTTAATTGGTCCGGTCCTCACGCCATTTTTACCACTGGCAACGTTGGGGCGAACTTGGATTGGCGACCGATTCTCCGGGAGGCTGCTTTACGGTTTCATGATCGATCCGGGCAGCGGTTGGAGATGATGGCTTCCTTTGCTCGGGAGATCGGCAGCATGGACATCAAAGCCGAGGTACATGGGCATCAGAATTGGTACTGGGTGCCGCTTTTCTACAATCTCCGTCGAATTTCCCAGGGCCGTATTCAGTTTGCATCGTTGTTACGTTTTTTCGAAGCACGATTTGATCTGCGAGAGATATCTGAAATATTGAGCGACTTCCAAAATGCGGGTCGCTCATGGCAACTGGTTCGCAGTCTGATGATCAAATACTCATTGACTGTCGACGATCGTGCCTTGCTGAATCGAATCTCCACGCGAATTCTCGATGTTTCAGCAACCGAGCAACAGATAGCCGAAAAACTCATCCTGCTTGTCGACCGCGATAGATCCCGCGTAAGGAGCGATACGGCAAGACCGGCCGCACGTGAAGAGCAGGAGATGCACACAGTTTCATCCGTTACCCGACATGAGGCAGGTTATGTCGCACCTCGATCGGCAATCGAGATATGCCTCGTGAGAATTTGGGAGGACGTGCTGGGGATGGAGAATGTGGGTATTCGGGACAACTTTTTCGAGCTTGGGGGCGACTCACTGCTCGGAATGAAGATCCTGGCACAAATGCACAAGGCCGGCTTGGCGTTCGAAGCAGGGCAGATATACCAGCATCAAACCATCGAGGAATTGGCAGCTGTTACCGCAATGAAAGCTGGCAACCACACCGATCGAGAGCCGGAGACCGGCTCGATGCCCTTTCTTCCCCTACAGTACAAGGGTATTTCGGAGGGCGGCCCAAGCTACGGACGCGAAGGTGCGGTGAGATTCCACATTGCGACGGTTCACGATCTCACATCCGATCAGCTTGAGAAGGTCGCCAATCGACTGCTGGTCCACCATGATGCGCTTCGGCTTCGATTCCCCCGGAATTTCGAGGACCAGCGCCCCGCGTTCTGTGAATCCTCGAGCGACTCCATGTGTTCACAGTGGATCGACCTTTCCGGCAGCGGTCATGTGGACTCGTCGGACATTCTGGACAGCGCCCCGGAGAAGGCGAAGTCGGTCATCGATCTCCATACGGGCCCTCTGTTCGTACTGCTGTATTTCAAAACGCCGACCCACGTGGAAAATGTTCTGTGCATGTGTGTCCACCACATCGTTTCCGACGCAATCTCCAATGGAATCCTTGAAGAAGACATCCTGTCTCTCGTACGTCAGGCCGCGGAACATAGAGAGTTCCGCTTACCCCGCAAGACGACGTCGATCAAGCAATGGTCGCATATGTTGTTCAACTATGTGCGATCTCAGGATACACAAGAGGCCGACTATTGGAAGAGCAGATCATGGAGCAGGGTTCGCCCCATCCTGCCGGATCGCTCCGATGAGGCGTCGGTAGATACCGAGCGGTTGATCTCCGTCGAACTGACCGCGGGAGTGCGAATGACGCGATCGCTCTTCAGTGCCTGCCGCGCGCTGAGAATCACCATTCACGAACTCTTGCTCGCCAGCCTGGCCAAAACTCTCGCCGGCTGGAGCGGATCCAATGTGGTTCTCATAGAGCACATACACCACGGGAGAGATCCCATTTTCGAAGGCACGGATCTGTCGCGAACCGTTGGTTTCTTCTCGGTCGAGGTTCCGTTGGTCCTCGAGTTGCCAGCTGCCAGCAGTCTCGAGACATTGCTCGAGGAAGTTTCTTCACAGATCCGCAACCTGCCGGAAAAGGGTGTAGGCTACAGCCTGCTTCGTTACCTTTCGAAAGAGAAAGACATCGTCCGGTTCCTCGAGGCGATTCCGACTTATCAGGCACGGTACAATGCTGTGATCGAACCCCACCAGGACGATCCAACACCGGATTGCGGAGCCGACGGAAGCTGGCATCTCGAGTGGTACGAAACCTCGACTTCGCCAGCCCGAATCGGTGCGACGTCATTCACTCTGGAGAACAAGCCAAGAATGGAGAAGGGGTGTCTCGTTCTGCCTCTCAGATTCGGACAAAAGGGACTCTTCTACAAGGAGACCGTGGCAAGAGTGGTGGACTCCTACACGAACTGTCTGGAAAGATTTGCGGGACTTGGCGGCGGTGTTCAACCCATGAAACCACGACTCAGAGAATGTGCTTGATCTCGCCGCCGCTCAGTCGAGGTTGGGGAGCGCCGGCCTTGCGGGTTTCACCGCCCGGTGATCGATCCGTACCGGGTCGGCCATCGCCTTGAACTCAGTGCAGAACGCCACCAGATGATCGGCTGCGGCATCCAGCATGGTCTTGCCTTTCTCGGCGGTGGCCAGTGTTGGCGCGCCGGATACCCCATTCGGTGTACTACTGCTGGTCCACTTGATCATCTTGATCGGCCCCCATCCTTTGGCCAAGTCTACGTAGAGATACTTGGACCCGTCGTCACCGGCAGCTCCACCGTAGTGATCCTCCGCTTTGTCCATCTGCACACGCTTCGGTGCGATGTCCAGGTAGACCGAGGTTTCGAGTTCGCAAGCGTGCGCTGCGCCGCCCATCCCCGAGTCGCGCACGGCTTCGAATTCCTCCGTAACCAGGTTGGTCCACATGGTGGAAGCGACCATCGCCTCGGTCTCCAATGTCGTGCGGCGGGCGATGAATTCACACAGATGTTCGTTCGAGCCGTGGCCGTCGACGATCATGATGGCCGTGTTGTTCGGTGCTGCCTACGGGCAGCAGGATCACCTTCTTGGCCTCAGTGGCCTCATTGATCTCGGGCCAGGTGAGATGTTCGTAGCGGATTTTGTTTAGTGCGCTCATAGTGAGTCAACACCGTTGTCCAAGAATTTCGCAGGCTACTCTTCCCAGACACCCATCTTCGAATACTTCTCGACCCGTTGCCGCACAAGCTCGTCGGCGGAGATCGGACGCAGCTCGGCAAGCGCCTCCTGGATGAGACGCTTGAGGTTGCCGGCAGCCTCGTCGTAGTTGCGGTGGGCGCCACCGAACGGCTCGGGCACGATCCGGTCGATAATGCCCTGGTCCTTCAGGTCGGGAGCGGTCAGCTTCAGCGCATCCGCCGCTTCTTCCTTGCGGTCCCGTGTCTTGAAGAGGATTGTGGAGCAGCTCTCGGGGGCGATGACACAGTACCAGGAGTTCTCCATCATCAGGATGCGGTCCCCGACGGCCATTCCCAGTGCCCCGCCGCTGGCGCCCTGACCGATGATCGCCACGATGATCGGCACCGGCAGGTGAGACATCTCGAACAGGTTCCGCGCGATCGCTTCTGCCTGACCGCGCTCTTCCGCCTCGATCCCGGGGTAGGCGCCCGAGGTATCTATCAAGTTGATGAGGGGACGATTGAATTTCGCCGCCATCTGCATCAGGCGTAACGCCTTGCGGTACCCTTCCGGATGCGGCATACCGAAATTGCGGAACTGCCGCTCCTCGGCCGTGCGACCACCCTGCATGCCGATAACCATCACCGGTTCTCCTTCCAGGCGCGCAGGACCACCTACCACAGCGTGGTCGTCGCCGAACGCCCGGTCGCCATGGAGCTCGGTGAAGTCGGTGAAGATTCGTTCCACATAATCGAGGCTGTACGGCCGGTGCGGATGCCGGGAGATCTGCACCCGCTGCCAGGGGGAAAGATCGGTGTACACCTCCTGGCGCATGCGCTCGACCTTCTCTTCCAGGCCTTTCATCTCCGCGCTCAGGTCGAGTCCGTCCACCTTTGACGTCTGCTTCTGGATGTCGGCGATCTTCTCTTCCAGCTCGATGATCGGCCGCTCGAAATCCAGGTAGAATGCTTCGTTGTTTTCGCTCATGGCTCGGTCTCGGGGTGTGAATGCCTGATCTTATATAGACACCAGATTCTGCATCTTGTTCGTTAACGAAGACGACCCAGTGCCTCCGCCAGGCGAACCATACCTTCCGCCAGGGTTTCCATAGAGGTAGCGTAGGAGATGCGGATATGCTCCTGGGTGCCGAATCCGGCGCCGGGCACGCAGGCAATGCGCCCTTCCTCGAGCAGATACTCGCACAGGCTCATGGAGTCGCCAACCTTCCAATCACCGCAGGAAAGACCGAAATATCCAGAAAGATCGGGATACACGTAGAAAGCACCCCCGGGCATCGGGCAGTCAACGTTGGGCATGTCATTCAAACGCCCCACCACGAACCTCCTGCGTTCGTCGAACGCCTGCAGCATTTCGGCGAGGAAATCCTGGGGGCCGTTGAGCGCTTCCACGGCCGCCCGTTGGGTGATAGACGAGATCTGCGTCAACTCCTGACTTTGCACCTTGTTCATGGCGACGATGATTGGCTGCGCCGCGGCTGCATACCCTACCCGCCATCCTGTCATGGCGTGGGATTTGGACAAGCCGTTCACCACGATGGTCAGCTCTTTCATTTCATCGCTGATGGAGGCGATGGAATGATGCTCGGCGCCGTCGTAGACCAGCTTCTCGTAGATCTCGTCGCTGATAACGTAGATACCGTGTTCCACCAGTACCGCCGCCAGCGCGCTCAGCTCGTCCCGGGTATAGACCGCACCGGATGGATTGGATGGAGTACATAGAAAAAGCAGTTTGGTGTTGGGAGTGATCGCCGTGCGCAGTTCCTCGGGCGTCAGCTTCAGACCGTTTTCGGCACGGGTTCCCACCACTTTGGGAATCGCGCCCACGATTTTTGGCTGCTCGAGGTAGCTCACCCAGTACGGAGTCGGAACGATGACCTCGTCATCCGGATTGAGCATGCTCAACAGCGCGACGAAGATCGTATTCTTTGCTCCGTTATTTACCGTGATCTGCTGTGGCGCGTAGTCTAGCCCGTTGTCCTCCTTGAGCTTGCGCGCGATCGCCTCTTTCAAGGGTAGGATCCCCGATCCGGGTGAATCGTATTTGGTGAACCCTTCCTCGATAGCCCGTATGCCCGCTGCTTTGATGTTGGCTGGCGTATCGAAATCGGGCTCCCCCGCCGCCAGCGCTACCAAATCGATGCCTTCCCGCTTCATCGCCGCCGCTCGAGCGGAGATCGACATGGTGATCGATTCCTGCATGTGCTGCACGTTGCGAGACTGAGGAATACCCCTCGATCGAACAGTCATGTGGTGTACTCGGCGTTGATTCGCACGTAATCGTAGCTGAAATCGCAAGTGTAAAGCTCCGCTTCGCTGTCGCCGCGACCCAACTCGATTTCGATCAGGATATCGGAAGCACCCATCGCTTCGATCAGGGCATCTTTATCGAACTCGATGCCAGCGCCGTCTCCGTAGATCGGCACGCCACACAGGTCCACCCGCACTCGATCGGGGTCGATCTGCACCCCGGAGTACCCAACCGCACATAGGATGCGGCCCCAGTTGGGGTCTCGACCGAATACCGCCGTTTTCACCAGGTTGGAATTGGCCACGGCCAACCCCACCTGGCGCGCCTCTGCCTCACTCTTGGCCTGGCGCACACCGATGGTGACCAGTTTGGTGGCGCCCTCACCGTCGCGGGCGACAGCGCGGGCAAGCTGCCGGCAGACGGTTTCAAAAGCGTCGGTGAATTGCTCCAACTCGGAGGCGTTGGCAGCGGAAACTGTGACCCCGCTGGCTCCGTTCGCCATGGCAATCAAGGTATCGTTGGTGCTCATGTCGCCGTCCACGGTTATACCATTGAAGGAACGGCTCACCGCTCCCACGAGCAGCTCCTGGAGGAGCGTGGAATCGATCGTTGCATCGGTGTTCACCAGCGCGATCATGGTTGCCATGTTCGGAGCAATCATGCCGGCCCCTTTGGACATGCCGCCGATGCGCACCGGATTTCCTCCAAGCTCCAGTTCGACGGCGAAATGTTTGGGCACCGTGTCGGTAGTCATGATCGCTTCCGCCGCATCGACGCCGCCGGATTCCGAGAGTGCCTCGGCAACCTTGGGAATGCCCGCTTCAATCGCCGGCATGGGCAGCGGCACGCCGATAACGCCGGTGGAACAGACCAGCACCTGCTCGGCCACTATACCGAGAGCTGACGCGGTGCCGGCGCACATCGCCTCGGCATCCTGGCGACCTCGATCGCCGGTACAGGCGTTGGCGTTGCCGCTGTTTACGATCAACGCCTGGGCACGGCCGTCGTTAAGGTGTTTCCGGTCGACGGCGATCGGCGCCGCCTGCACCCGGTTGGTGGTGTAGACTGCGGCGGCCTGGGTTTCGGACTCCGAATAGACCAGGGCCAGATCCTTCCCGCCGTTATCCTTTATCCCTGCGTGGATACCCGCGGCTTTGTACCCGGCGGGTGAGGTCACACTTCCATTGGTTAGCTCTTTCATCGTCTTTTCGTCAGGATGCCTGCTTCTGGTGCAGCTCCTGCACCTGTGCCGCATCCCTCATCAATTTGTAGTGCAGGCTGTCGGCCAGGGCGATCCAGCTGGCTTCGATGATATTCTCCGATACCCCAACGGTTCCCCAGACCTCGCGGCCGTCGGAAGATTCGATAAGCACCCGCACACGGGCAGCGGTGCCGTCGGAGCCGGATAGAACCCGTACCTTGTAGTCTTCCAGGTGAACCTGGCGGATGCTGGGAAACTCCTGTTCCAGCGCCTTGCGCAACGCCCGGTCGAGGGCGTTCACCGGGCCGTCTCCTTCGCCGACGGTGTGGTAGACCTGGTCGCCCACTGCCACCTTGACGATCGCCTCCGAAGCGTCCTCGCCCGACCCGTTCCGATTGATGGTCCGAAAGCTGACCAGCTCGAACAAATTCTGGTAGCTTCCCGTGGTCCGTCGCGCCAGGAGCTCGAAAGAACCCTCCGCAGCCTCGAACTGGTATCCTTGATTCTCCAGATCCTTGACTGCTCCCAGAATCTCCACTACCACCGGATCCTTCTTGCTCAACCCGGGGAAGACGCGATCCAGCTTGGCGACCACGGTGCTGCTGCCCGACTGGTCAGACACGAGAAAGCGCCGTTCGTTACCCACCAGCTCGGGGTCGCATTGCTCATAACAACGCGGATGTTTCGTCATCGCGTCTATGTGCACGCCTCCTTTGTGGGCGAACGCACTTTCCCCCACGAACGGCTGCCGGTGATCGTGATAGACGTTGGCGATCTCGCTCAGGAAACGGGAGAAGCCCATGAGCTCGGTCAGATGTTCGTCGCCGATCGTGGTCAGATTCAGCTTCAATTCCAGGTTGGGGATCACCGTACACAAATTGGCGTTGCCGCATCGTTCACCCAGTCCGTTGAAGGTCCCCTGAACCTGTGCCGCGCCCAGCTCCACGGCGGCTATGGTGTTTGCTACCGCCATGCCGGCATCGTTATGGGTGTGAATGCCGAACGGAACTTCGATCTGCTTGATGGTAGCGGCGATGATGGCGGAGAGCTCCGAAGGCAGGGTGCCACCGTTGGTTTCGCACAACACGAGGATCCGGGCACCGCCCCGTTGCGCCGCTTTGAGAGTCTCGATGGCGTACGCCGCATCGTCTTTGTAACCGTCGAAGAAATGCTCAGCGTCGTATACCACCTCGCGACCGTGGCCGGTCAAGAACCCTACTGAATCCTCGATAAGCTTGAGATTCTCCTCCGGCGTAGTCTTGAGTGCGGCTTCGACGTGCAGCGTCCAGCTCTTACCGAACAGGCAGACGGTCTCGGTTCCGGCCTGGAGCAGCGTGTTGAGGGTTGCATCCTCTTCGGGAGGCGTGTTTGCTCTCCTGGTACTGCCGAAAGCGGTTACGTCGGCACTCAGTCCGAGCTTCTTTACATCGAGAAAGAACGCCAGGTCCTTAGGATTGGTGGGATTGGGCCAACCCCCTTCGATATAATGCACGCCCAGCGCGTCCAACCGGCGGGCAATCAGGAGCTTGTCTTCACCGGTGAATGCGATGCCCTCTGCCTGGGCACCATCGCGCAGGGTCGAATCGTAAACTTCCACAAATCCACTCATGATAACCCGCTGATCTCAGGCGTCAGCGACAGCTTGTGCCACCAGATCGCCCACCTCCGAGGTAGAATATCCCATCCGTCCAGCTCCCATATCCTTCAGTTTCCCGAGCACCTGGACGATTGCTTTCTCCATTAAACCGGCCGCTTCGGTCTGGTCGAGGGTATCCAGCATCAGTTGAGCCGCCGCGATCGCCGCCATCGGATTTATCACGTTTTGCCCGGTGTATTTGGGCGCCGAACCGCCGATCGGCTCGAACATGGAGACACCTTCCGGATTGATATTGCCACCCGCAGCGATGCCCATGCCGCCTTGGATCATGGCCCCGAGATCGGTGATGATGTCGCCGAAGATGTTGTCGGTGACGATGACGTCGAACCACTCCGGGTTTTTCACCATCCACATGCAGATCGCATCCACGTGGGCGTAGTCCCGCTTGATATCGGCGTAGTCGGCCTCGCCCACCTCATTAAAGGTGCGCTCCCACAAATCGAAAGCGAAGGTGAGCACGTTGGTCTTGCCGCACAGGGTCAAGGTCTTGTCCCGATTGCGCCGACGGCAAAAGTCATAGGCGTAGCGCACGCACCGCTCGACCCCCTTGCGGGTGTTGATCGACTCCTGAACCGCGATCTCGTCCGGAGTGCCCTTCTTGTGAAAACCGCCTGCCCCCGTATAGATGCCTTCGGTGTTCTCACGCACAACCACGAAATCGATCTCTTCCGGTCCCTTGTCCGCCAGGGGCGTTGGAACGTTCGGGTAAAGTTTGACCGGGCGCAGGTTGATGTACTGGTCGAGCTCGAAGCGCAAATGCAGCAGTATGCCTTTTTCAAGGATGCCCGGTTTGACGTCAGGATGACCGATCGCTCCCAGAAGAATAGTGTCGAACTGCCGCAGATCATCGACCGCGGATTCGGGCAGCACCTCGTTGGTGCGCAAATACCGATCGCCGCCGAAATCGAACTCCTCCGTTTCGTACTTGAACCCCGTCTTTTCCGCCGCGACAGCGAGAACCTTGAGCGCCTCGGCGATAACCTCAGGCCCGGTGCCGTCACCAGGCAATACTGCAATCTTAGTCAATCTGTCCTCCTCAATAGTGGCGCCGGTAGGCGCAGTTTATTTGAAAGCCGAAACGTAGGGTAGCCTGGCCGCCACATCGTCGATGGCGGTGCCGGCTTCGAGCAATTGACCCAGGGCATCCCACGTGCCGCTCAGAAACTGCTCCCGAGGCCCGTCCGGTATCGTGCCTCGAACCTGGCCGCCATTGTACGCTATGGTTTGCCCGGCAAGGTCGATAGCGACCGCCTGTTGAGGATCATCATCGACCGAATCCATGAGAGCCGACACGTCCGCACCGCTGGCCGTCAAGCAGGGCAGCCCAAGGGCGAGACAATTGCCGAAGAAGATCTCGGCGAACGATTCCGCCACGAATGCGTTTATGCCCCAGCGCATCAAGGCCTGCGGCGCATGCTCTCGCGAAGAGCCGCAACCGAAATTCTGATTGGCCACCAGAATCGATGCTCCCTGGAAGCGCTCCTGGTCGAACGGGTGATCTCCCTGCGCCCGTTCGTCCTCGAAGGCGTGGGGGCCGAGGTGTTCGAAGGTCACCGTGCGCAGAAAGCGCCCCGGGATGATCCGGTCGGTATCCATATCGGCGCCGCGTACGACGATCGCTCGTCCATCTATTTGGGTTCTCTTGCTATCTGTTGTCATCGTTCCTCTGTAGTTCGCGTTCGTTGATCAATTCAGCATTCCGCGCACGTCCACGACTTCTCCGCTAACGGCGGCGGCTGCCACCATCGCCGGACTCATGAGCAGCGTGCGTCCAGTGGGAGATCCCTGCCGCCCCTTGAAGTTTCTGTTGCTCGACGAGGCGCACAACTCGCGACCCTGAAGCTTGTCCGGATTCATCGCCAGGCACATGGAACAACCAGCGCCCCGCCACTCGAAACCGGCCTCTTCGAACAGCTCGTGCAGCCCTTCAGCTTCGGCCGCTTGACGCACCTTCTTGGAACCGGGGACTACCAGGGCCTTTACCCCAGGGGCTACCTTGCGGCCCTTGGCGACCCGTGCCGCCTCGCGGATGTCGGACAAGCGGCCGTTGGTGCACGAGCCGATGAACGCCACGTCGATCGGCGTGCCCGCCACCTTTTGCCCGGCATTGAAATCCATGAACCGCATCGCCTCCTCGACATTGGAACGCTCCGCTTCGGAGAATTCCGTCACCTCCGGAATCGCCCCGTCGATCGGCACTGATTGTCCCGGGGTAATGCCCCAGGTCACCGTGGGGGCGATCTCTTGGCCGGCGAGGTCGATTTCGTCGTGGTATGAAGCGTCGCTGTCGGAGGCTTGCTGGCGCCACCAATCCACCGCACGATCGAAGCCAGCCCCCTCCGGCGCATAGGCACGGCCCCTGAGATATTCGAAGGTCGTTTGGTCCGGATTGATATATCCTACCCGGGCGCCCCCTTCGATAGACATGTTGCAGATCGACATGCGCTCTTCCATAGTCATCTTTTCGATCACCTCGCCGCCGTATTCGTAGGCGAAGCCGACACCGCCGTTTACCCCGAGCTGTCGAATGATCTCCAGAATTACATCCTTGGCGTAAACCCCGTGCCGCAGCGCGCCAGTTACGTTGATGCGTCTCGTCTTGAGCCGCGACATAGCCAGGCACTGGGTGGCTAACACGTCGCGCACCTGGCTGGTGCCTATGCCAAACGCTATGGAGCCGAACGCCCCGTGCGTGGAGGTATGGCTGTCGCCACAGGCGATGGTCATACCGGGTTGCGTCAAACCCAATTCCGGCCCGATCACGTGCACGATACCCTGGTTCTCGTGGTTGATATCGAATAGCGGCACCTGGAACTCGCCGGTATTCGCCTCGATCGCCACCGTCATTTCCTCGGCGAGATCGTCGACGAACGGCCGCTTAGCCAGGTCGGTGGGCACAATGTGATCTACTGTTGCGAAGGTGAGATCCGGGAACCTCACTTTCAGGTTGCGCTCCCGCAGCATCTCGAACGCCTGCGGACTGGTCACCTCGTGCACCAGATGCAGACCGATAAACAGTTGAGTTTGACCCGACGGCAAGTCACGCACCGCGTGGGTCTCCCAAACCTTTTCCAGCAACGTCTTTCCCATGTTATACCGCCTGTTCCTGCAAACGACTGACACGCACCGCCATTCGGTTGAGCGCGTCGATGTACGCCTTGGCGCTCGCCTCGATGACGTCGGTGGAAACGCCACGTCCTTTGGTGATCTCTCCATTTTCGGTGACCCGCAAGGTGACCTCACCCATTGCCTGGCTGCCACTGGTCACCGCACGAATGTTGTATTCATCAACCTTGACCGAACGCCCCACTGCCTTTTCGATGGCACGGTAGGCAGCGTCAACGGGGCCGTCGCCCCATGCCGACTTCTGCACCTGCTCGCCGTCGATGCCAAGCCGAACCGTGGCCGACGGCACCGTGCCGGTGCCACTGACTGAATGCAGATAGTCGAGACTGTACTTCGCCGGCGCCTGACGCAGCTCATCTCCGACGATTACCATGAGATCTTCGTCGTACACCTCTTTCTTCTTGTCCGCTAACTCCAGAAAACGCTCGTAGGCTGACTCCAGGTCATCCGTAGCCAACTCGTATCCGAGCTCTTCCAGACGGTGGCGGAGGGCGTGGCGTCCGGAACGAGCCGTCAAGACGATCTCCGTGTCGTCCAGGCCGATGGCGCAGGGGTCGATGATCTCGTAGGTCTCGCGTCCTTTCAGCACACCATCCTGGTGGATGCCAGAGCTGTGCGCGAAGGCATTGCTGCCGACGATGGCTTTATTCGGGGCGACGACGATGCCCATGGAACGGCTCACCAAGCGACTGGAGGCGATGATCTCCCGCCGCTCGACGGCGGTCCACAGATCGAAATAATCGCGTCGCGTCGCGATCGCCATAACGATCTCCTCCAGGGAAGCGTTGCCCGCCCGTTCACCGAGGCCGTTGATGGTGCACTCCGCTTGCCTTGCACCTGCCTTCAATGCCGACAGCGTGTTGGCCACCGCCATGCCCAAATCGTCGTGACAGTGCACGCTGATGATCGCATCGGAGCTGTTGGGCACTTGGTCGAGAATCGCGGCGATCAGGGCGCCGAACTGTTCGGGCACCGCGTATCCCACGGTATCCGGCACGTTTATGGTTGTGGCGCCGGCGGCGATGGTTGCTTCGATCACCTCGTGCAGGTATCTCGGATCGGTGCGAGCCGCATCCATGGGCGAGAATTCCACGTCGTCGCCGTATGACTTGGCCAGCTCCACGGCGGCCACTGCCATCTTGAGCACTTCCGCCTCGCTTTTTCGCAGCTGCCCTTCGAGATGAATCTTCGAGGTGCCCACGAAGGTGTGAATGCGCGATCGCGGGGCTCCTTTGAGCGCCTCGCCAGCGCGATCGATATCCTTCGCCAGGACGCGAGCCAGTCCGCATATCGTCGGGCCCTCCACTTCCTGGCCGATGCGGCGCACCGCCTCGAAGTCATCGTTGGAGGAGATGGGGAATCCCGCCTCGATAACGTCCACCTGAAGCTTTGCCAGCTGCTGTGCAACGGTAAACTTCTCTTCTACCGAGAGCGTGGCGCCAGGGGTCTGTTCGGCGTCACGCAGGGTGGTGTCGAAAATGATGATTCGGTTTTGATCCTTCTGGTCCGTCATTTTGGTTTTCTCTCTGAGAAAGGCCAGACTTCCGAGATCACTTGCAGATGGAACGGTCCGGCATGCTGCTCCATCTGCCGGCTAGGTTCGAGTTCAATCGACTCGGACGCCTTGTTAAGGGCGGGTTCCATCTGCATCACCTCCTTTCGGGCCGAGCACCGATTCATCCCGACTCGGCACTCGTATCACAATTCGTGCATCCAAAGCTTCCGAAGCTACTTCGTGTCCAACCAGCTCATCATGCCGCGCAACTTGGCGCCGACTTCTTCGATGAGATGTTCTTGATCCTGCCGTTTGCGGGCGTTATACACCGGTCTGCCCACCTCGTTCTCCTGCAGCCACTCCTTGGCGAACGTCCCGTCCTGCACCTCGCGGAGGATCTTTCTCATTTCGGCGCGGGTCTCTTCGGTGACCACGCGGGAACCGCGGGTCAGGTCGCCGAACTCCGCGGTGTCGGAGATCGAGGAGCGCATGTTGGCGATGCCGCCCTCGTAGATCAGGTCGACGATCAGCTTTACCTCGTGCAGACACTCGAAATAGCAGATCTCCGGTTGATATCCGGCTTCCACCAGGGTATCGAAACCTGCGCGAATCAATTCCGTGATCCCACCGCAAAGCACCGACTGCTCGCCGAACAGATCCGTCTCCGTTTCCTCGCGGAAGGTAGTGGTGATGACGCCGGCGCGGCCGGCGCCGATTCCTTTGGCGTACGCCAATCCGAGGTCGTGAGCCCGGCCGGTGGCATCCTGATAGACCGCCAGGAGGCTCGGAACGCCGCCCCCTTGCTCGTACACCCGGCGCACCAGATGTCCCGGACCCTTGGGGGCCACCATAAAAACGTCAACGTCGTTGGGAGGAACCACCTGCTGGAAATGGATGTTGAACCCGTGGGCGAAAGCCAAAGCGTTTCCGGCTTGCAGATTCGGCTTGATGTCTGCCTCGTACACCCGGCGCTGGATCTCGTCGTTGATCAAGATCATGATGATGTCGCCGGCCTTGGCGGCGTCGGCGACGGTCATGACCTTGAGGCCCTCTTTCTCGGCCGCAGCGCGACTAGCGCTACCTTCGCGCAAGCCGACCACCACGTTGACACCGCTCTCTTTCAGGTTCAGGGAGTGGGCGTGGCCCTGGCTGCCGTAGCCGATTACCGCAACCGTCTTATCGCTCAAGAGGTCGAGATTGGCGTCGCCATCGTAGAACATCTGCATCGTGGGGATCTCCTGTTTGTGTGTGCTAGTCAGCAGTGATTATGGACATAATTTTATGACCGCCTGTGATTGCTTCTCAGAGGCTTCGTTCGATTCTCGATTGTTGGAAAAAACTTAAGAGGAAACGAAGCCCTAGCTGAGTAAGCCGATAATAAGCGGGTTGCTAAGCAGAAGGGCTGGTCTGACAGGCAGGATACGCAGGGAGCCGGTTCGTCGGCCGCGCGGAGCGACCGGCAAGGAGGAATCGAGGTTGTTGGCCCGTGACTGCATTTGCTTCAAATCTTTACGGTTCAATTAGTTATCCGGCTCAAGAATAGAGAAATATAGAGCCGGATTTTGGACATGTCAAGAGTTGCACGATCTCCCATCCTATCGGCATTTCCAGTTCGATCTTCACCCGGGTCCGACCGAGACTCTCGACACCAAGATTGGCCCGATGCTGGATCGGCTTTAGATTTGGTGCCGCACAGAGCGTGTTTAAGCCGCCATTAAGCCGCTTTCCAAACCTTCCCGCTTCGCGTAGGTGCCGCCGGCCCCGATCCGAATGTCCGATACCCTCGAAATCGCTGAAATCGCCGACGCCGAAGCCTGGAACGAGCTTGCGCGTAACGGCGTGGGAGGGTCGGTGTTCGCCACTCGCCCATGGCTGGAAAGCGCCCAGCATGCGACAGGTGGAGTACTCCGTTGTTTTGGATGTTTGAAGAACGGTCGGCTGGTGGCGGGGTTGTCGGGCATGGAGCGCAGCGGGGGCGGCATGAAACAGCTGGCTACACCAGTGCTTACCCCCCATGGCGGATTAATCTATCAGCCGATTGAGGCGAAGAGCCCCGCCAAGCTGGAAGCAGACCGCAACAAAGCCACCGAGCTCTTGCTGAACTATGTGTCGCAGCGTTACCACCACATCTCTCTGTGTCACGCGCCCGAGATCGAGGACCTCCGACCGTTCAGCTGGATCGGATTCGATTCGCAGGTGCGTTACACCTATCGCATAAAGATCGCCAGCCTGGAAGATGCCTGGGAAAAGCTGGAGCGTCGCACCCGTAGCGTAATTCGCAAGGCGGAGGAGACCGGGTTCGAATTCAAAGAGACCGGTGACGCGGAGCTGATACGGAGTCAGTACGAGCGGGTCTATGAGAGGAGCGACGAGCCGGCGCCGGTGGATCCGGCGGTGGTGGAACGTTTTGTGGGCAAGGTGCTGGGTGCCGGGCTCGCCCAGGCCTTCGTCATGGAAGCGTCGGGCGAGGTGGCTTCGGTGGTCGTCTTCGTGAACGGCTTCGATACGGCCTACGCGTGGGTGGCAGGCCAGAATCCCGACTACACGGCCAGCGGGGCCACCTCACTGCTGTACTGGCGCTTCTTCGGCCACACCGCGCTCGAGCAGTTCGACTTCGTTGGGGCGAACATGCCTTCTATCGCCCTTTTCAAGCGCGGGTTTGGGGGCGATCTGACCTCCTACTACGCCGTCGAGCACTATCGCAGCAGATGGACCAGGGCGGCATTCGCCGCCCGCCGGTTCTCCTTTCGGTTGTTTGGAAGGTGAGTCGGCTCGAACATTGCTCGCTGAGAAACCGCCGGTCACGCGGTTACATCGGCCACATGAGACCCGCCATAATCCCGCCGTCGACGTAGAGTACTTGCCCCGTCATGAAATCGGAAGCGGGGGACGAGAGGAATACGGCGGTTCCAACCATGTCCTCGGGGGCGCCAAATCGGCCGGCAGGCGTAAGCTGGTGCACCCAGTCCTTCATCTTGGGATCGTCCCATAACGTTCGATTCAGGTCGGTCACTATAAACCCAGGGCCGATGGCGTTGACCTGAATGTTGTACTGCCCCCATTCCGCTGCCAACGCTTTGGTCATCTGACCGATCGCTCCCTTGCTACCTCCGTAGACCGATATCTTCGGTACGCCGATCCCCGTCGTCAGCGAACCAATATTTACCACCTTGCCTCGCCGACGTTCGATCATTCCCTTGCCCACTTCCTGGCAGAGGAAATACGCCCCCTTGTAGTTGGTGTCGGTGATCTGGTCGAAATCCGACTCGGTGATCTCTTCGATCGGCTTGCGAATATTGGTGCCAGCGACATTGAACAGGATGTCGATGGGTCCTAGCTGTCCTTCGACTTCGCGTACGGCGTTTGGAATCGCGTCGATCTGGCTGATGTCCAACTCCTGCGTAATCGCTTTGCCACCAGCGCCGGCGATCTGCGTTGCCACCTTTGTCAATGCATCCACACTCCGGGAGGTCAGTGCAACCGCTGCGCCTGCGTCGGCCAGGCCGCAGGCAATCGCGGCGCCGATCCCTCGGCTGGCACCGCTAACGAGTGCTACCTTGCCCTCGAGATCGAAAAGTTTCATTCGTCCTACTCTCCTTTCAGTTCCTTCGCTTTGGCGAACGCCCGTTCGCTCTGCTCCACCAGGTTCAGGTGGGCGCTGACGTGGCCCAGCCAATACCAACTGTCGGCGTGGGACGGATCGTGCCGCACTGCCTGTTCTAATACGGGGAGTGCCTCGCGCAGTCGCTCCAGCTTGATGTAGGTAACGGCCAGATCGTGCGCCGCATCAGCATCGGATGGGTCGGCCTCCAGCGCCTTGGCGTAGTAGGCTATCGCCTGCGAAAATTCCTCCCGCAGCCAGTGAATGCGCCCGACGTTTGCGAGCACCGCCCCGTTCAATGGGTCAACCTCGAGCACGCGCAGGAAAATCTCCAGCGCCTTCTGATCCTGCTGTGACAGCGAATAGGCATTGGCCAGTGTGACCAGGGCGTCTTCATCGCCGGGATTGCCAGCGAGAAAGCGCTGCAAATGCTCAGCCGCTTCCACGTACCGTTGTCCGTTGTACTGGAGCTGCCCGATCAGCAACGACAGCTCCAGATCGTCGGGATCCAACACGCGAGCTCTTTCGTACGCCTGGATCGCCTCTTCCTCTCGACCTGCTCGTAAGTAGCTGACCCCCAGGTTTTTCATCGACGCCAGCCGGTTGGGATCGATGGTCGTGGCCTCTACGAACTCCTCGATGGCTTTGGCGTAATCCTTGTCGTTGATCGCGCCGACCCCGCGGTTATAGCTATCGACCCAAAACTCCTCCCGCGAGCCCGCCACCTTCGGCTCCCACTTTACGTCTAATGCGATCGCCGCCTCGTACTCGGAGTTCATACGAGCGAACCTACCCGATTTCCCGTAGGCAGATCCCAGGTAGAACCGCACCTCGGCGTTTTGGGGGGTCGCCTCGGCCGCCAGCTCCAGCTGCTCTAGCGCGTTGACCCAGTCGTCTTGTTGAATGTAGATCTTGGCTGACGTCAGATTCTTCGTCTGGCAGCTCGACAAAATAACTATCTGCAAGGCGACAAGAATAAACGCGCCGGCTTTGACAACTCGCGAACCGGCCGCAGACCGAATGGCTTTGTGCGTCGGGCTGCGAAGCGATCTGTCCATCTGATTAATTCCAGAGTTTTGGCAGTTGGTGTATCAGGGTGATCCAGGTGAAATAGCCGAAGAATCCCAAGGCCCAGAGCATGGTGAGAAAACGCACCGGACCCATCGCGATCTTGCCTTTGAGTACCCGCTTGTTGGTCCACAACAACAGCACCGAATAGAGCAACATCACACCGCCATTCATACACGCGCTGAGGACGAGGAGCACCAGCGGCTGGTTGAGGTCGGAGAGCATGATCAGGCAGCCAAGCAGGATTTGCGCCCACAACAGGGCGAAGTAGAGCCGGCTTTCGGTCCACCGCTCGTTGTCGCGGAGCCAGTTGACCTTGATGATGCCGGTGGAAATCCGCGCGCAGGCGTCCAATACCCCCAGCTCGGTGGTCAGGAGAATGGCGATCCCCATCCAGTTGAAGAGGTGCTGGAAGCCGATGCCGAAATGCTCGCCGATGTAGATACCTTCGGCGCGAACGAAATCGAAGCCTGTGCCCAACTCGGTGGCGCCGCGTGAGGTGCTGTAAGAAATCAGCGACAGCAGGATCAGGGACAGCACCGCCAGGACGTAGAAAGAGACGATATGCTCGAGGTTGGCCGCCCGCCACCATGCCTTCCACCGCCCCATGTTCTCTTCTGTTTGCTCGAAATGGTACCCGATGTCAGCAACCACCTCTTCTTCACCGGTCAGCGGACTGGTAATGCGGCCGATAAAGCGCCCCATGCCGTACCCCTTGTCGCGCACGAAATCGCTCTGGGCCAGGTTCATGGAACCGCCGGCGCCGGCAAACGCGATCGCTCCCAACAACAGCGGCAGTTCGATGTCAGGAGGGATGTAGCCGAAGTTTACGGTGCCCTTCAACATAGCCACCACATGTTCAGCTTTTACAATGAGCGCGACCAGCACTACCAGCAGCACCACGACTACCGCCACCAGAACGCTCTGGATGACGAATACCGTCCGATACACCACCGGACCCAAGGTCAAAGCAAGGCCAACAACGATGAGACCGACGATGGAATAGATAACACGGGCACTTTCATCGCCGCCAATTTCCCAGGAAAGCATGGTCGCGGCGCCCGATGCCCACCCTGGCCACACCCACGGCACGACATTGCAGAGCAGGAAGATCCAAGCCCAATGTTTCCACAACCGGCAAAATCCGGTCACCGCGGTTTCGCCCGTTGCCAGCGTCCAGCGTTCGATCTCCATGTTGATGAAGAACTGAGTGGTGACACCCAGCATGCAGGCCCAGAAAACGACGAAACCGAAACGGTAGGTTATGTGCGGCCAGAGGATAAACTCGCCGCTCCCGATGGAAAGCCCCAACAACATGATGCTGGGCCCGATGAGCCGCACCCAGGAAGGCGCGTCGGGAAGATCGCGGTAGGTGGGGGCAGGAAGGTTGTGGCTGGGTATCAGTTCGTGAGGAACGGACCTAGTTGTCATACGCTCCCTCTTTCCATGCCACCAACGGATGTTTTCTCTGGCGCATCGGAATGTGTACTCTGGCGCCGGTGATTTGCGATTCGTAGACACCCAATATCATCTCCAGTGCCGCGATCGCATCCCGGGCCGAAGAAAGCGGCTCGCCATCGTTTTCGATCGCATCGATGAGATCCAGAACCGCCCGCTGGTTACCGACGACCTGGAAATTTTGATCTTCGACGCCATCTAGTGCTTGCCATTTCTTGTCGAAATCCTCGGGAACCAGCGCCGGATAGGGGTAGATCGTTGCCACCGAACCGGCACTAGTCAACATGATTCGCCCCTCGCTTCCGATGATCTCCCAACCGAACAAGTTTGGCCGGCCCGGTTGGTCCTTCCTGGAATCGAAGAAACCGGCGGCACCGCTTTTGAACGCGTAGTAACAGTTTATGCAGTCGCCGGCAATCAGCTCCAGGGGCTCGGTAGCTTCTCGCGCGTCCCTCGGCTCCAGCTCGCGCCCTTCGAAGGTTACGTGGGCGCTCATCCAGTCGACATCACCGGCGAGGAATCTCATGCCGTTCAACAGGTGAGTTCCCAACACGATCATATCTTCGCCACCGCCGCGAGCATCCTGCTTCCCGTGGGCGTGGATGGCGTTGACGTTCCCGATTCTCCCCTCATCGATCACTTGCCTGGTACGCTGCAGCCCGTCCAGGTGGACCGCCTGATGGGCTACCGCGATCTTCTTGCCGGCGGCATCGGCCGCGCGCACGATCTCGTCCCCCTCCTGGAGATTCGAGGTCATCGGCTTCTCACAATAGATGTCCGCCCCCGCTTCGAGACAGGCCATCACCATCTCCAGATGACGAGCGGGCCAACGCGGGCAGACACATGCCAGGTCGGGTTTCTCTTCCTTGAGCATCTCTCTGTAATCGGCGTATGCCCGTGGGACGCCCGCTTTCTCTTGCGCTTCTTTGCGCCCCGCCTCATCGTCATCCGCCAGGGCCACGAAATCGATGTTCTCCAGATCCTGCAAGGGTTTGTGAAGACCGTGTCCGAATCCGCCAGCGCCTGTGCTGCCAATAGAAACTGCTCTGTAGACTTTGCTGGAAGGCATCTTATCTCTCCGCGAATTGTTTAGGCTGAAAACCGGGGCTTCAATCTAATAACTAGCCGGTTGACCAGCCAGTCTGCCCAGCCGCCGCTTCTTGCTGACCTAGTCGCAAAGGGGCATCTTCTTCCACGGAGCCTGGTTTGAAACAATCTTTATCCTTCCGTTCCATATTCGACCACCTGTTCGAAGCGTTGGGCCCTCAAGGGTGGTGGCCGACAACACCGGTGGGTGATATTCGTCCGCTCTACCGTCCGGGCGAGGCTTCCCGTTACCTGGAAGAGAATGAGCAATGGGAAATCGTGGTAGGAGCCATGCTCACTCAGAACACTTCATGGCTCAATGTAGAGTCCGCGTTAGCAGCTCTGTGGCGACAGGGTTTGATGGATCTCCGCGCCATGGGCGGTGCGCCCTTCGATCGCCTTGCACTTGCCGTACGGCCTTCAGGATACTTCAACCAGAAAGCTGCGCGACTGCAGAGCATTGCTGCTTACATCGAAAAACGGCACGCTGGCAACATTGCCATTTTCCTCCGCCTTTCTCCTCGAGAGCTGCGGACGGAGCTGCTCGCGTTGAAGGGTGTCGGTCCGGAGACCGCCGATTCGATATTGCTCTACGCGGCGCAGGTGCCCCGGTTTGTGATAGACGCGTATACCCGGCGAATTCTCGGTCGTGTGGGTTTGATTCGGGAAAACGTCAGTTACGAGGATCTACAAAATGAATTTGAGAGTGCGCTGCCCGCGGAGCACGAACTGTACAACGAGTACCACGCGCTGCTGGTGAAGCTGGCAACCACCCATTGCAAATCAAACCCCGAGTGCCAATCGTGTTGTCTAAGCCACAGCTGCAGCTATTTCGAGAAGGAGTACGCGGTGAAGGCAGAGGAGTCAGCAGGGTAGACCATTGATCGGGAAAGCTATCGTCCTGTCCCTATTGTGGCTGACGCTGACGAGACCGCTGCTGGCCCAGACGCTGCAATACGATGCGTATTACGTTCTGCCGGGAGCGGCAGGGGTCGGCGGAGTGGATGTTGTATTCTCCGGGCGTGACGTTGGTGATCTCGCGGCTGCGAGCTCGCTCGATCTCTCCGCCAAGTATTCCATCACCGACCAGGTGGAGCTGGGAGCGCTGATCCGCTCTGGAGTGCTGGACAAGGGCTTCGACTCCGTCTCTTCCGTGACGGTGGGGGCGAAGTACGGATTCTCCACCGAAAAGAACGCTGCGACCGTGAATCTCGCCCTTCCTGTTGGGGACGTAGAAGAGCTCGGTGTCTCAACGGGATATATGTACACGAAAGCGATGGGGGGTCTCAGCATAAACAGCATGTTGCTGTTGGGTTGGCTAAATGGCTACAGCGAGGGCAGCGGTGTTGCTATCAAAGCTCTCGTCGAACCCACGAGACAGGTATCGCAGACCGTGATGGGTTATTGCGATTTGCTGATCGCCACGCGCTCGGAAGATCTGGTGGATGAGTTGGCCATCGACCTTCTACCCAACATCGACATCTTGAGAGGGGATCGGATGGCGGTGAACCTGGGCGTACGGTTCGGGCTTGCGGGAAAGCGCAAGCAGGAAGAGGTGGGTTTGGTACTGGCTTTTCTTGCCCTGATAGAATAAAAAAGGGCACCAGAGTTTACACTCCGGTGCCTTGCAACACGATCTTTAAACGAATCGTCCGCGACTAGCTTCCAAAGGAATAAAATATATTCACGCCCATCCAGTCGCCAGCGATATCGTAGTCGATCTCGGCGGCAATAGGGCCTGATTGAACACCGAAGCCAGGAGTGATCTTCAACTTCACCTCGTCGTCATCAATCGTGGTTCCCCCGGCCTTAGCCTGAATTATTCATAAAAATGCGGTGATTCTCTGTACAACTGGTTGTTTTTCCCTATGTTAGGGTTAGCCACAAACAACAACCAATCAAGAGGACCACCGCAGATGGAAACTTCGCAGATTACGCTGTCGTTTGCAAACATCTCGGGCAAGATGATCGAAGCTGATTTTGACGGTGGCACGACCACCAGCGATGGGGGCGCCCTGCTTCTGCGACAGGCGGAAGCCCGCACCGGGATCGTCGACCGAATCGTGGCGGCGATGTCGGATCGGCGACATCAAAGCTATATCGACCATACGTATACTGACCTCATCCGGCAGCGCGTATTCCAGATCGCCTGTGGGTACGAGGACGCCAATGACAGTGACGACCTGCGTTGCGATCCGGGTCTGAAAACCGCGTGCGACCGTCTGCCCCTGACAGGAGACGATTTGGCCAGTCAACCGACCATGTCTCGTTTGGAAAACAGTGTCAGCCGCTCGGATCTGTATCGCATCGGGCTCGCGGTGCTGGAAATATTCATTGAGTCTTACGACCAGCCGCCCAAGAAGCTGACTATAGACATCGACGACACGGACGATCCGACGCACGGCGCACAGCAACTGACGTTGTTCCATGCCTACTATGACGAGTATTGCTATCTGCCGGTCCATCTCTACGAAGGGGAGTCGGGCAAGTTGATCACGACCCTGCTGCGACCCGGTCGTAGAATGCGAGGCCGAGAGGCGGCAGCCATCCTCAAACGCGTGTTGGATCATTTGATCATGGTGTGGCCGAAGACGAAGATCACCTTACGAGGCGACTCGCACTTCAGCACCCCTGAGGTGCACGACCTGTGCGACGGATACGGTATTGATTTCATTCTGGGACAGGCGCTCAACAACAAGCTCAAAGCCCTCGGCGAACCGCTGATGGAGCTGACGGCGGCGCTGGCCGAGCAGAGCGATGAACCGGTGCGGCTTTTTGACCGCTTCGAGTATCAGGCCAAGAGCTGGCCCGACCGCGCCAGATTATCTACAAGGCCGAGATCACGCAGCGCAAAGCCAACCCGCGCTTCGTGGTGACCAATATCCGCAACCGCACCCCCGAGTTTCTATATGAGAAGGTCTACTGCGCTCGCGGACGGTCGGAAGGCTTCATCAAGAATCACAAGACCTACTTGCAGTCCGACCGCACCTCCTGCCACCGATTCTCGGCCAACCAATTTCGCCTCTTCCTGCACAGCGCGGCCTACGTGCTGCTGCACACAATCCAACAGATTGGCATGCGCGGCACTCAATGGACGACGTCTAACTTTGACACGATCCAACTCCGCGTGCTCAAAGTCGGCGCCCGAGTGCGGGAGCAAGCCACCAAGGTCCGTTTTCACTTTCCGACATCGTACCCGCTCAAGGATCTGATGCGGACCGTCGTCCTCAACCTCGATACCTCATAATGCTTTGCGATGTCGCCCACCACAGCCACGCACACGCTCCACTAAGGGGCCCGACTGTCCCAATGACATCCAAACGAGGCTCAGATCTCCAGAGACAACACCTCGACGACCGACAGCACTCGATCAACCCGCTACCAAAACGTCCAGCCATTGACCAGCGCATCGAATTCGTCCGCTTGGTGCGGATTCATGAATAATTCAGGTTAGCTTCCGAGGAAAGTCTGTACAATGTTGAATCAGCCTTGCCGTACAGTCGAAGGCTGTCGCTGCCAAACTCGTACTTGTAACCGGCAAAGGCGCCGACACCCATGGCACTGGTCTTGACATTGACGCCGAAGATCCTAGTGGTTTCCTCGCCAAATGCAAGAAAGACTAGTCCCACTCGCCCAGTTCTCCCCTTCACTTCTTTGTCCATGGCGATCGCCGCGCCGAATCCTAAACCTGCCACGTCGGCGAAGTCTCCTACAGGCACGGCCACGCGCGGTGAAATCGAAATAGCCCGGCCGTCACTTTGACTAGGCATCACCAGCCCACACAAGGCGATGACCACGAACAACGCGGTGATTCTTTTCATGCTAATCCCTCCCTATTGGATTTGAAAACCTTCGAGCCTTTGTTCTAACCGAAATTGCGTGACAGTTCGGGTTGACGCAAGGAAAATCTGCGGATCGTACGCGCGAATTCCGGGAACGATCCTGAAATGCATGAGAGCTGGGGTGAAAACGAGAACAGCTATTCGTGTACGAACCGGGGATTTCCGAAACCGTCGTTGGTCACGTGACTGCGCGCGGGGATTTCTCCCTTCTCGGGGATGACCAGGTCAAGCTCGGTGTAATTCTCGACGATCGTACCGTCCCCGATGCTTACCTCGGGACCCAACCGCACTTTTCCGGGTTTGCGATCGCCGCTCTTGACAGTGGCGATTACGACCGATGAACCGATGCGGCAGCTCGGCCCGACCTCAACAAAACCGCGCATTTCGGCATTGGGGCCGACCACGCTGTTGTCGCCGATCTCTACGGGTCCGAACAGACCGGCATCGGTGCCTACGAAAACGTTGTTCCCAAGTATCGGGTGTCGGTGCTGAACCTTCGTACTCAATCCCCCCAGAGTGCATGGCAGGAGGTGGCAGCCGCTGCCGATAATGCCCGTCTGGCCCGTAGTCATTCCGCGGTGGGGGTGGTCCAGGAAATTGGCATCACCGATCGAGGTCTCCGGATGCAGATCGGCCTGATAATATCTTCCGCCCAGTTCCGAGATCGCGCGCGGTAGCAGAGGCACCGGCGAGCGGTCGATCCGTGGCGCTCCATCGACCTCGCCCTCGCGGGTAAGGGCATGGGCAATGTCGTGATAGAGCAAGACCCGCCAACCCGGGTAGGTGCTCATTACCAGTTGCATCTGGTAGTCGAAGACGAAGCTGCAGCCGAGATCTGCAAGATAGCCGCTGTAGTGCGCCTGATCTCTTTGCTCGATGGCACGCTCGAGCTCTTGGGTCAGATCGAGGCCCGCCAGGTGATCTGCCGGCAGGCGGCATGCTTGAAGAAGATAGGCGTCCCACACCGAAGGATCGCGGAGCGAAGCGAAGCGGTTCCAACGAGCACGTTCCTTCAAGGAGGGCAGATCCCATAGCAGCGC
The DNA here is from genome assembly GCA_965217095.1 of Candidatus Latescibacterota bacterium. Lineage (GTDB taxonomy): Bacteria > Latescibacterota > UBA2968 > UBA8231 > UBA8231 > CAYNZV01. The sequence goes on along the minus strand of OZ244235.1, from coordinate 348,582 downwards.
GAAGCTCGACATCAGGGCCCGCTCTTCGACCTCATTGTTATCGTCCACCGCCAGCAAGGACTGCGCGATCATGGCGTACAACTGATCCGCGATCGCTTCGATTACCTGCTCCAAGCTGAACTTCTCGCGCAGGGACACAGCGTTGTGGGATCCGGGGGCGACGCATTCGAGCAGATTACCCAGGACGGTTTCCAGGATGTCGCGGTTCACGAATCCCCGTCCGGACGGTTGCGAAAGAATCTGCGGGTCTATGGGATCGATGCGCAGAGCGTCCAACTCTTCGACGGTGAAGATCGGTTTCAGGCGCTCCATTACATCCGCCAGAAGCTCCTTCTTGCCTCTCTCGTAGCTGGTATCGAACAGCGTCGCCGTGCTCATTCTCAGTTGCCTATTGCCCGATTTTGCCGGCGAGGTGCCGGCGCGTATCTTGTCCCACAATATATGGGCTGGCAGTGCAGGCACAACAATCGGGGAGCCACGTAAGCCCACGAACATTCACCCGCACGCGTTTCATTTGGGCGATAATTATGAAGCAGTTGACCGTACAAACGCATCCGGATGGTGAGGTCCTGCCGAAAGAGGAGCAATTGGCCTGGCACATTGCCGCCATGGCCGGCGCCAACAGCTCGGCAGACGATGACGTGCTGGAGATGATTGGCAATCGAGTCATCGACAATGCCGCCGTGGCTATGGCTGCGCTGAATCGGGACTCCGTAAGGCACGCGCGCCAGCTGGCCTTGGGTTATCCCCATCTTGAGCAGCGAGGCGCCACCCTATTCGGATTCCCGCCCGATCGCACCTTTCATTGCGAGTGGGTCGCCCTGGCCAACGGCGTGGCGGTTCGCGAGTTGGACATGCACGATTGTTTTCTCGCTGCAGATTATTCCCACCCGGGGGATACCATTCCGGCAATTCTCGCGGTGGCGCAACAGTCGGGATGCAGCGGCCGCGACCTCGCGATGGGGGTGTTGACGGCGTACGAAACCCAGATATCCCTGGTAAGTGGAATTTGTCTGCATCAGCACAAGATCGACCACGTAGCCCACCTGGCGCCGGCGGTGGCCGCCGGCATCGGCACCTTGTTGCACCTTCCAACTGACGAGATCTACCAGGCAATCAACCAAAGTGTTCACCTTGCCTGTTCCACGCGTCAGTCGCGCAAGGGGGACATCACCAGTTGGAAGGCGTACGCCCCGGCTCAGGCGGGGAAGACAGCAGTAGAGGCGGTGGCTCGGGCGCGTCTTGGAGAGCGGTCCCCGGCCCCGATCTACGAAGGACGGGATGCAGTGCTCGCCTGGTTCCTAGGTGGCCCTGACGCGCGGTACGAACTGTCTCTGCCCGATCCGGGCGAGCGCATGCGCTCCATCATGCGCTCTTACACCAAGGAGCATTCAGCGGAATATCAGGCGCAGGCACTCGTGGACATCGGCAGGCGGTTGAAGGCGAGGGAGATCGACGTGGAAGAAGTCAAGGAGGTTGTGATTCGCACCAGCCACCACACCCACAACGTGATCGGAACCGGAGCTAACGACCCGCAGAAATTCGACCCCGACGCCTCCCGCGAAACCCTTGATCACAGCGCCATGTACATCCTTGCCGTTGCGTGGGAAGACGGCAGCTGGCATCACATCCGGAGCTATACACCCGAACGAGCCAAGCGGGCGGCCACGGTTCGCCTGTGGCGCAAGATCCGCACCGAAGAGGATGAACGATGGACCCGGGCGTATCACGATCCGGATCCGGCACGAAAGATGTTCGGAGCGGAGGTTGAGGTGCGTTTGAGCGATGGCAGCTCAACACGGGAATCTCTGGAAAACCCCGACGCCCACTATCTCGGGTCCAGGTCCTTTGAGCGGCACGACTATGTTGGGAAATTGCGAACCCTGTGCGAGGGAATAGTCGAGCGCGGCGAACAGCAGCGTTTCGTCGGGCTCGTTGAGGCATTACCCGAACTCGAGCCGCGCCAGGTTGCCGGCCTCAACCTCGAAGCCGTGCCCGAAAAGCTGCTCGACTCGAGCAGCCATCGCGTGGGACTGTTTTAGAGGTGACCTACCAGGATAGCTTAGACGAAAGATTGTGGAAGAAGTAGTTGTCTTCGAAGTAGATCAAGTTTGCGGTCCGCGCGGCTTGATTGATGTGTATCTCTTGGCCGGGCTCCAGGCTGCAGATCTGGGTTCCGTCGATGATCAGATAGACATCGGGCGCTTTGGTCTCTTCGCTTATGTGTAGACGAATGCGAGATTCCGGGGTAAGGATCAGCGCCCGCGAAGTGAAGTTGTGCTCGTTGATGCCGTCGAGGATCATACAGCGTACATCCGGCATTACGATCGGCGCCCCCGTCGACAGCAGGAAAGCCGTGCTTCCCGTCGGCGTTCCGACGACGACACCGTCCCCCCTGATGGTGCGGATCTCGGTGTCGTTCACGTAGACGTCTATGAAAACGAGCCGGCTCAAAGCTCTGAGCTCTATCTCGTTTATGGCTTGGTCCCGGGTGCCGGCGTACTCGCAATTCAACACGAGCCGCTCGCTGGTGAGATACTTGCCGTCCATCACCCGCTCGACGATCCGCTTGAGATCGCTGCGGTCGCCGGCCGTAAGAAAACCGACGGTCCCGAAGTTTATGGCAAGTACGGGACAGTCCGGAAAGCGGTCCAGAGCACGCAGGACGGTTCCGTCTCCGCCCATCGCCATGACCAGATCCACACCGGGCACCTCCGCAAGCTGGTCGAGTAGAACCGCCTCGACGTCGTGTCTGGCGAATTCACCTCGCACCTCCTCGATAGGGAAAGGTTGCTCTTCATCCCTGACGAGAATTCCGACTTTGTTGAACCTGGCCATAGACTTGGTACGACAATCCGTCAGCGATCGATGTGTCGGTCCTAGTTGCGGGCTTCTTTGTCGGCCTGTCTCTCGTACGCTTTGATCAGCGCTTGCGTACCTTCATCGCCGCAACCGGCACGCTGGACGATGTTGAACAACTGGTGAGCGATACTGACGCCGGGCAATGCCAATTGGACGTCATTCGCGGCCCCCAACACCAGCTTCAGATCTTTCTGCTGTAATCTGACCATGAACCCGGGCGCAAAATCGTTGTCCAAAATCCTCGAGCCGAGATTCGTCAGCTGCCAGGAACCGGCAGCGCCGCCGCTGATGGCGTCGACTACTTTGCCCACATCCATATCGGAAGCCGCGGCCAACATCAGTGCTTCAGCCATGCCCATATTGTTCACCGCAACGGCGATCTGGTTGCACAATTTGGTCGTCTGTCCGGCCCCGTTGCCACCTATAAGATTGATGTTCTTGCCCATTGCCTCGAACACGGGTAGACATTCGTCGAAGGTCGCCTGGTCACCGCCGACCATTATGGAGAGAGTGCCATTTATGGCCCCGACGTCACCGCCGCTAACCGGCGCGTCCAGCATCGATACGCCGCGTTCGCCGAGGGCTGCGGCGATGTCCTGAGTCACTCGAGGCGAGATGGTACTCATGTCGATGACGGTGGCGCCTTTGCGAACGCCGTGAAGTATTCCGTCATCGCCCATAATGACCGCCTGAACATCGGGGGAATCGGTGACCATGGTTATCACCACGTCGGCCCCATCTGCGGCTTCTTTCGGGGTTGCCACGCGTGTGGCGCCAGCGGTGACAACGTCGTCAACCTCCGGTTTGTCGCTACGGTTGTAGACGACTAAGTCGAATCCAGCTTTCATCAAATTCTTGGACATGGGCACCCCCATGATGCCCAGTCCTACAAAAGCTACCTTTGTATCTCCCGGTTTGGCCGGCATATCCGTTTCTCCTGTCGATTCTCGGTTATATAGCGACGATCAAAAGGCAAAGAAGAAGTGGCGATGGTCTTCGATGTTCGCCGTTGCGTACATCTGCGCGTACCACGTCTGTAACGCTTCGGTCTGACGCTGCTGCAACAGTTGCTGTGTCAACTGCTCCCGGTTGTCGTCGAACGCGGCTTCGTCTACCGAGGTCTTTTCCACCACGCGAATCAGATACGCCCCCCGCGGCATGACCACGACCTCGCTGACATCCCCCGCATTCAAGCCGAAAGCGGCGCCAACGAAGGCGTTACCCTGGCCGATTCCAGATACGGATTCGGTGCGCGAAAACGGGCCTGTGGCGCGGACCTCGAGATCGACGGCTTGGGCAGCCGCTTCGAAGGTAGCTCCCTGATCGATCTGTGTGCGAATAGCCTCGAGCCGCTGTCCAGCTAGTTCCGCTTTCTTCTCGTTGCTCAATTTGCGGGCAATTGCGTCGCGGACTTCCTCCAAAGGTGTGACCCCCTCGGCACGCCGATCCGTCAGATGAGCAATCCAGAAATAGTCATCTTGCTCCAACACCTCGCTGAAGGTGCCAATCTCGGAATCGAGAAAGAGATTGACGATCCATGAAGTGCCGACACCGAGGCGGGGGACCGAATTGTCTCTGGCGAGAAACCCGCTGTCGTTGGGTTGCATGCCCGCCGCGCCCACGGCAGATGCGAAACTTTCCCGCTGAGCGCGATCGCGAAATTCTTCCGCCCAGGAGAAAATCTCCTCTTGCGTTTGCCTGGAGGCTTTCAATCGCAGCAGGATATGCCGGGCTCTGACCTCCTCCTTGCCATCCTCGTTCAGCCGTTCCTCCACCTTGATGAGGTGCCAACCAAACGGCGTGATCACCGGCTCTGAGACTTGCCCGGGCTCTAGCGTGAACGCCACCTCTTCGAATGGAGCCACCATACGCCCGCGTCCAAAGGTGCCCAAATCGCCCCCGTTTTCTGCGGTGCCTTGGTCCTCCGAAACCGCGCGGGCCAACTCCTCGAAATCGGCTCCCGATTCGATCTCGGACCGGAGATTCGTGATCTCCTCGTAGACGCCGAGGGAGTCTTTGGTATTTGGAACCTTGGGGAAAACCACGAACGACATGCGGACCTGGTCGGGGTGGCGGTACTCTTCCTGGCTTTCGTCGTAACGACCCTGTATCTCGCTGTCGCTTACCTGAACCTCTTCGTCGCTTACCGTGCTTGCAGGAACAAACAGGTACTCGGCGTCGACTTTTTGGCTTTGCGTTTCAAAGTAGTGACGAATCTCGGGCGGACTCACCTGCACGGTTTCGGTCAATAACCGCTGCAGCTTGTAGCTTAGCCACTGCTGCCGTACCTGCTCCTCCAGTTGCATCACGAAACTCTTGTTGCGAGCGTTGGTGAAGGTCGTCGGGTCGTTGAGGAAGTGGCTGTATTTCGCGGGATCGAACTCGCCATCGGTTTGGAAAACCTCGAGGTTCTGCACCACCGGAGGCGGTTGACTGCGGGTGATGAGCGCGATCTCCTTGTCCGAAACGGTTATTCCAAGCTTTTCGATCTGCTGACGCAGCAGGATGTTGCTGACGGTTTCTCCCCAGATTTCCCGCACCAACGCTCCTTGATCGGCCGGCTGGTCGTCGGGTTGTTGTCGAGCCGTGTTGCGCAACACCTGCTGGAACAGCTTCAGGCCGATCTTTTCCCCATTGATGACCCCGACGGCGTCACCGCTGCGGCTGCCACCGCTTCCCGAGAAATCCGCACCCCACTCGACGACGATGAGGCCGACAAAAGCGAAGATTACTATCCAAAGTATGAATCCGGTGCTCTCCCGGAGTTTTCTCATCATGGGACTGTGTTCTCCTGTTCGTCTTCATTGCCTGCTGTCGAGATTCCCATCGCCGCCTTGCGTTCGGGTGGATAGCGCAAGAGGCACGCCACCCGGTGACCCTCCTCGATCTCCAACAGCTCAGGAACAATCCGACTGCAAACATCCTGGCGTTCCGGGCAGCGCGTGTGGAATGGACACCCAGGGGGCGCGTCGGCAGGGTTCGGCACGTCGCCCTCCAGAACGACACGTTGTTTCTTGCCTCCGGGGTCTGGCACGGGGACGGCGGAGAGCAGGGCCCGGGTGTAGGGGTGAGAAGGATTGGCGTAGAGGGTGGTGCGCTCGGCCAACTCTACGATCTTGCCTAGGTACATGACCGCAACCCGGTCGCATATATGTCGCACGACACTGAGATCGTGGGCGATAAACAGATACGACAGACCCAGCTCTTTTTGCAGATCCTGCAGCAGATTGATGATCTGCGCCTGAATGGAGACGTCCAATGCCGACACCGGCTCGTCCGCGACGATAAACTGCGGTTCCACCGCTAGCGCACGTGCGATGCCTATGCGCTGGCGTTGTCCGCCGCTGAATTCGTGGGGGTAACGGCGCGCGTAGTTGGCGGGCAAACCGACCATTCCGAGCAGTTCGCCTACACGTTCGGTCAATGCCCGGCCCTTGGCGAGACGGTGTATCTTCAATGCTTCGCCGATAATGGCGCCCACCGTCATGCGCGGGTTCAGCGAGCTGTACGGATCCTGGAAGATGATCTGCATTTGGCGACGGCGCGCCCGCATCGCTTTGGCGTCCAAACGCAGAATGTCCTGACCTTCATAAAAGACCTCGCCGTCGGTCGCCTGGACGAGGCGAAGCAATAGACGACCCAGGGTTGTCTTGCCGCAGCCACTCTCCCCCACCACACCCAGGGTTTCGCCGGAATGGAGCTCGAATGACACGCCGTCGACAGCCTTCACGTGCCCCTGGACCCGACTCCACAACCCAGTGCGGATGGGGAAGTACTTCTTCAGGTTCCTGGTTTGCAGTAAGGGCTTTTCGCTCATGGTGCTACCGATGCGGATTCGGCCTTCCAGCAACTAGCCAGATGACCTGGACTAACGGGCTCCAACGACGGCTCCTCGGCGCGACATTTGTCGTCGGCCAGGGGGCAGCGGGGACTGAAACGGCAACCTTGGGGAAATGATGTAGCGTCGGGAACCATGCCGGGGATGATCTCCAGACGATCGGCCTGAGTATCGAGCCGCGGAATCGAAGCCATGAGTCCGCGGGTGTATGGATGGGCTGGAGCTTTGAACAAGCCAGCGGTGTCCGAGTGTTCGACAACCTTACCCGCATACATGACGGCGACCCGAGCGGCCGTTTCGGCGATAACCCCCAGATCGTGGGTTATCAAGAGAATCGCCATGTGCAGCTCCTCCTGCAGTCGCTGCAGCAATTCAAGGATCTGGGCCTGGATCGTCACGTCCAGCGCAGTGGTGGGCTCGTCGGCTATGAGCAGGTCGGGATTGCACGAAAGCGCCATGGCGATCATCACTCGTTGGCGCATCCCACCGCTTAACTGATGGGGATATTCGTCGATGCGCTGTTCCGGCGCCGGGATACCTACGAGACGGAGCATATCGATCGCCCGCGAGCGCGCCTCTTGTTTGCCGACACCCTGGTGCAGTACCACGGCCTCCATGATCTGAAACCCGCAGGTTAGCACGGGGTTGAGGCTGGTCATCGGCTCCTGGAATATCATCGCGATATCGTCGCCGCGAATATCGCACATCTGGCGCTCGGAGAGATCGAGAAGATTCTGGCCCTTCATCACGATGCGTCCGGACTCGATGCGCCCCGGCGGCTCCGCCACCAATCGCATAATGGAAAGAGCGCTGACGCTCTTGCCACAACCACTTTCGCCAACGAGGCCCAGGGTTTCGCCCCGCCGCAGATCGAAGGAAACGCCGTCGACGGCGCGCCCGATCCCCTCATCGGTGTAGAAGTAGGTCTTGAGGTCGTCGACCTCTAGCAGGGTATCCGCATTCTCAAGCATCTACCAGCTCCTCCGAGAGTGTCGCTGCGGAGCGGTTCCATTTACCCTCGAAAGTCCAGGCGGGATTGCCGTACTTGGCGTGCACAAGAGCCGAAACTCGCTCCGACTGGTCGGCGTCTAGTTCGGTCTCGTCGATCTCGGCGGAAAGCACCTCGCGGAACCCCTCCAGTATCCGCTTCTTGAGGTCGGCTGGCGACCACGATTCGAGGCAGGCGCTCAAATCTGTGCTACCCAGCTGTAGTTCCGAAAGATACGCTTCGCGCACCGCTTCATCTCCTTCAGGCATGAGCTCCAACAGCCTTTCGTGACGCGGATCGAGGAGCAGAGAGCCGTGCTGCAGCACCGCGCCCTTGAGCCGACGTTGTGCGCTGCCTATCAGCTTGCGTCCCCCACACTTCACCTCCCACCGAGATATGCTCGAAAAACACGGCCGGCTGGTATTGGTCGCCTGCCGGTCGGTGCGCCGGGCGCCGGACCGCTCCAGCACGGCGTCCACCCCAAGTTTGCGAAGTCCGCTAACCAGGCAGCAACCGATAGCATGGTAGACTTCGCCTACATCCTCGCCCATTTCGCCGGCTGGCGTGGCGCAGACGACACTGTAGGTGAGTTCCCCCCAGTGCAAGACGGCGCGTCCTCCAGTGGGGCGGCGCACGATGTCAACGCCCATCTGCCGGCATTTTTCGACGTCCAGCTCCCGTTCTAATTTCTGACCGAACCCGAGCGTAACGCTAGGCGGATTCCAGCCGAAAAGCCGCAAGTATGGTGCGCCATCACGGTTGGCACACTCGTCCAGCAACACCTCGTCCACGGCCATGTTGTACGCGCCCCGGGCGACTCCTGTATCGATGAACGACCACGCCGCCATCAGAGCGCTCCGAGCCGCTGAAGAGCGTCGCGGGCGGCCATCTGCTGCGCTTCTTTCTTGCTACGCCCCCTACCGCTGCCCAGTTTTTCGCTGGTTATACTGACTTCGACGCTGAAAATCTTGTCGTGGTCGGGGCCTTCTTCGGCATGCACAAAGTACTTTGGATGACCCGCGCCCTCCCGCTGAGTGTGCTCCAGCAGCTTGCTCTTGAAGTTCACGTAGTCGTCGCGGCTGATCAACTCCTCGAAATCGTCCAGGACCCTTTCTTCCGCAAACCGGCGCACCACGTGTAACCCGCCATCGAGATACATCGCTCCCACGACCGCTTCGAAGGTGTCACAGAGGATCGAAGGTTGTTGGTGTCCGCCGGCATTCCGTTCTTCCGCGCTCAATAGCACGAACCTACCAAGATCCAGGCGCCTGGCTTTATCCGCCAAGGTTCCCCGGCTGACGATAAGCGATTTCAGCTGTGTCAGGTGGCCTTCCCGCTTGTCCTCGAACTCCCGAAACAGGAATTCTGCGATTATCAGGTCGAGCACGGCGTCACCGAGATATTCGAGGCGCTCGTTGGAATCGATGCCGTGCCCCTGCCGAGCATATACGTAGGATCGGTGTTTGAGGGCGTGTACCAGAAGCTGGGTATTCTTGAATCGATAGCCGATTCGCCGCTGAAGCTGGCGCAGGTCACCCTGGGGGAGCTCGTCCTCCCACGAGCTGCGCCATCGGCGTGTCAGGGCTGCGATCCATCCCATCCGGAGAGATCTCAATCCTCGAAACGTGCAAAGGCGAGAGCGGCATTGTGCCCCCCGAAGCCGAAGGAGTTGTTCAACGCATATTTGATTTCTTTCTCACGCGCTTGATTCGGAACGTAATCGAGATCGCAGGCGGGGTCGGCCTTTTCCAGGTTTATCGTTGGAGGCAACACTCCGCGCTTCAACGCGAATATGGAGGCAACGCTCTCGATCGCGCCGGCGGCCCCCAAAAGATGGCCGGTACACGATTTCGTGGAGCTGATGGCGAGGTCGCGGGCGAAGCTCCCGAATGCGGTTTTGATCGCCATCGTTTCCTCGGGATCACCCAGCGGCGTCGAGGTCCCGTGGGCGTTTATATAGTCGATGTCGCTGTGATCGAGTCCGGCATCCTTTATCGCCAGATTCATCGCCCGCACACCCCCTTCTCCTCCCGGGGCCATCGCCGTCTGATGATAGGCGTCGGCGGTAAAACCAAGGCCCAGGAACTCGCCCCATATTTCGGCGTTGCGCGCGCGCGCGTGCTCCAGCTCCTCTAGAATCAGTCCTCCAGCCCCCTCTCCGAGCACAAATCCGTCGCGGTCCGCGTCGAACGGCCGACTGGCGGTAGTTGGATTTTCGTTGTTCTTCGACAGCGCCTTGGCCGAGGTGAAGCCAGCCATGGAAACCGGAGTCACCGCTGCCTCGGCCCCACCTGCGACCATGATGTCCGCTTCGTCGTATTGGATTTTTCGCGCCGCTTCACCGATCGCATGTGCCCCGGAGGCGCACGCCGATACGGTGGTATAATTGGGTCCTTTTGCTCCCAATTTCATGGAAACCATACCCGCGGACATGTCGCTGATCATCATAGGAACGAGGAAAGGGCTGACGCGGCCCGGGCCCTTTTCCAAAAGCACTGTGTGCTGTTCCTCTAGGGCTGTGATGCCCCCAATTCCCGAGCCAATAATCACGCCGAAGCGATCGGCATCGATCTTTTCCGCGACGAGTCCAGAATGCTCGAAGGCCTCTTGGGCGACGACGACCGCGAAATGCACGAACGGGTCGGTGCGCCTGGCTTCCTTCCGGTCCAGAGCCAGAGTGGGGTCGAAATCCTTGACCTCACCGGCGATCTTGACGGCGTGATCGCAGGGGTCGAAATGGGTTATCGGACCTATTCCGGACTGGCCGTTTGTCAGGGCCTGCCAGAATACTTCTGCACCGTTGCCGTTGGGTGCCAGCGCCCCCAGGCCGGTAACTACAACTCTCCGCCGCGACACGGTATAGCCTCTCCCGACCTCCTAGGCCTTGCTGTGTTCTGTGAGGTATTTTACGGCGTCAGTGACGTTGGTCATCTTTTCCGCATCCTCGTCCGGGATATCGATGCCGAACTCCTCTTCAAACGCCATTACTAGCTCAACGGTGTCGAGAGAGTCGGCACCAAGGTCATCTATAAAGGACGCGGCGTCGGTCACCTGCTCCTGGCTAACGCCGAGTTGCTCGACAATCAGATCTCGGACCCGCTGGTCAATCGATGACATAACACCCCCCTTGTTCAGTGGATTTTGTTGTTGGATAGAATGTGGTCGATGTATTCTGTTTCACGCTCTTGTCGATGGCTAGTTGGTGGCGGCTGAACCCTCTCCCAGGACCGCCAATATCTCGGCCTGCGCTGCTACTTCCTCGCCGACGAATGCTTTGCCATCCAACTTGCACGAGACTCCCCTCCGCCGCAAGACGTTTAACTCGAGACGCAGCTGATCGCCGGGCACCACCGGCCGGCGAAACTTGGCATTGTCAATTCCGGCGAGAAAAGGAACTTTTCCGCTCGAATCCTCCATCGACTGCAGCATCATGGCCGCTCCAGCCTGCGCCATCGATTCCACGATCAAAACCCCAGGCATTACGTGAAAATCCGGAAAGTGGCCTTGAAAGAAGGGTTCGTTGGCTGTCACGTTCTTGATGCCGACTATTCTCTCTCCAGGAACCAGTTCAACGATCCGGTCGAGTAAGAGGAAGGGATACCGGTGGGGCAGAATCGCTTTGATCGCCTCTATGTCCAACTCCCCGTTGATCGCGCTCATCAGGTCGCCATGCCCCCATCTACTTGCAGTACTTGCCCGGTTATATAAGACGCCTGATCGGACGCAAGAAACGACACGGCGTGGGCTATCTCCTCCACCAGTCCATGCCTACCCATGGGAACCTGACTCAGCATGGCGCTTCGGGCCGCAGCCGAGAGGGAAGCGGTCATATCCGTCTCGATGAAGCCCGGTGCTACCGCGTTGACTGTTATGTTCCTGGTAGCCAGCTCCCGCGCCATCGATTTGGTAAATCCGATCAGCCCTGCCTTTGAAGCGGCGTAGTTGGCCTGTCCTGCATTTCCGCAGATGCCGACGACCGAGGAGATGGCGATGATGCGCCCGGACTTCGCCTTCATCATGGGTCGGACTGCTGCTTTGGTGCAGTTGAAAGCGCCTTTCAGATTGGTTGCGAGCACCGCGTCCCAGTCCTCTTCGGCCATACGCAAAAGCAGATTGTCCCGCGCAATTCCGGCATTGCTCACCAGAATATCGAGCCTGCCGAAACGCTCGAGAGTCTGATCGACAGCCCCTTGAACCGCTGCGAAATTTTCCACGTCCGCTTCGAGTGGGAGCGTCTCCCCCGGCATTTCCTTCGCCGCTGACTGGGCACCGTCCATTCGGGTGCTGAGGACGGCAACTCGCGCCTCGTGGCGTGAGAATTCCTCACAGATTGCGCGGCCGATTCCGCGGCTGCCGCCGGTGATCAAAGCCACCTTGTCAGCTAGCATTCCCGACATGTATTCACCTGTTGCCTCGGCTCATGCAACGGCGTCACCCGGCCGCGGCGGCAGTTTCTACTACCTGTTCAATCTCTTCCAGCGTCGCCGCGTTGGCGACCTGCATCTTGCGGTCGATCCTCCGGTGCAAACCCTTCAGCACGCTCCCCGGACCCACCTCGACAGCGTGGTCGACCCCCAGCCCGTTCATGCAAGCCATCGACTCGGCCCAGCGCACCGGGCTGGTCATTTGGGCACCGAGCTGATCTCGCAGCTCAGCAACCTCCCGCACGGGGGACGCGCCGACGTTCGTCACCACTGGAACCTTCGGTGTGGATAGCGGCAACTCAGCCAGAAGCTCCTTCAATTCGATCGCCGCCGATTCCATGAGCGGTGAGTGAAACGCCGCGCTCACCGGGAGTGACACGACCTTCTTCGCTCCGGATTCTCCGGCGGCAACTGACACTTCCTCAACCGCTCGGTTCTCTCCCGAAATCACGAGCTGTCCAGGGGCGTTGAAGTTGGCGGCCGCAACGGTGCCAACACAACGCTCGCAAAGATCCACGACCGTATCATCGTCCAGCCCGATAATGGCCGCCATCGCCCCCGGCTGTTTGTCTGCCGCTTCCTGCATCAGGTCGCCTCTGCGCTTAACCAGGCGCAAGCCGGATTCGAAGTCGAGAGCCTCCGCGGCTACGAGGGCGGAATATTCCCCCAGGCTGTGACCGGCGACAAAGTCGGGACGCAATCCCCGTTCCTGCAGCAGCCGCAACGCCGCTATGCTGTGCACAAATACCGCGGGCTGGGTAATGGCGGTTTCGCGCAACGCCTTTTCGGGTCCGCTGAAGCAGAGTTGGCTCAACCCCGTGCCCATCTCCCTATCGGCCATCTCGAATAGCTCGCGGGCGACCTGGGAATTTTCGTACAGGTCCTTGCCCATGCCGACGTACTGGGACGCCTGTCCTGGAAAGAGAAAAGCCAGATTGCCCATCTCAGTACCCCCACCTGAACAGGGCAGCTCCCCAGGTCAACCCACCACCTACGGCGGCGAGCAAAGTCAGGTCGCCCGTCTCCAACCGACCTTGTTGTTTGGCTTCAGAGATGGCAATAGGGATCGTTGCGGCGGTGGTGTTGGCGTAGCGTTCGATATTGGAGAACACCTTCTCGGCAGGAAGGTTCATGCGTTCAGCCGTGGCATCGATAATTCGCTGATTGGCCTGATGGGGAATGAACAGTTTCAGATCTTCGGCGGTGAGGCTGTTGCGGTTCATGAGGCTGAGAGACACCTCGGACATCTTCGTGACCGCGAATTTGTAAACCGTCCGACCCTCCTGGTGCACATAGTGCAGACGCTCGTCCACTGTCTTCTGAGTCGAAGGATGTAGACTGCCGCCTCCCTTGATGTGCAGACATTCGGTGCCCGAGCCGTCGGCGTGCAACTCGAAGTCCAGCAGTCCGGTATCCGGTTCTTCGGAGCGCTCCAGCAGTACCCCCCCAGCGCCGTCGCCGAATAGGACGCAGGTGTTGCGATCCTCCATATTCAGTATCGCACTCATTTTATCCGCACCGATAACCAGAACCTTGTCGTGGGCCCCGCTCTGAATAAACTGCGAACCGGCAACGACACCGTAGACGAATCCGGAACAGGCGGCAGACAGATCATACGCCCAGGCCTTGCTGGCGCCGATTTCATGTTGAACGAGGCAAGCTGTAGAGGGGAAAAACATGTCCGGAGTGACGGTCGCGACGATGATCAGATCGATGTCGGCCGGATCCAGCTGTTTTTGGTCCAGAATCTGCCGGGCGACCTCGATCGCCATGAAAGAGGTCGGCCTGCCTTCTAGGAAGCGCCGTTCCCCAATCCCGGTGCGACTTCGTATCCACTCATCTGACGTCTCCACGAACAGGGACAGATCGGCGTTGGTTACCACTTTCTCGGGCAGATAATGTGCCGCCGCGGTTATGACGGCACTGTATGTTCCACCGTCCGCTGCCAATCAAATCCTCAAACCGAGTTCGCCGTAGAAATCCATCCTCACCTGATCAGTCTTCCGGCTCTATGTATTCTCTGCCTTTGTAGAACCCGCAACTGCTGCAGACCCGGTGGGGGACGGCCGGCTGCCCGCAGTGGGAACAGGTCGTCATCGGAGAAATCTTCAGCTTCCAGTGCGTTCGACGTTTGGCTCCTCGCGTCCGCGATATCCGTCTTTTCGGTACTGCTACCACGTTACACCCTCCTGTTGTTTAACGAAGTTCTGGGTAGCAAACTCACTGAAATTTCAGCTCCTTCAGTGCTGCCCAGCGAGTATCGTCTCGTTTGTCGGAACAGTTACAGTCACTCTTGTTCAGATTCGCACCGCATTGGGTGCATAAGCCCTTGCAGTCCGGCGTGCAAAAAATGCGTAACGGGAGCGCCAAAACGAGCGCTTCACGAATCTCAGTCTTCAGATCCACCGATTTCGCCCCCGGATCGAGGATCATGACCTCCTCTTCTTCGTCGACGGCCTCCAGTTCTTCCTCGCTTGCCCGTTTGCGCTGCACCAGGAGTCGGAAATCGGTCTCCAACGATTCTTCGATCTCTTCGGTGCAACGACAACACTCGCCTCCGACCGTGCAGGCGAGCGAACCCTTGAACGAATAGGTCTCTATGCTTCTGCCGATTCTCAGTTGCACCCGAGCCACCTCTGGCAGCGAGAAATAGTCGTCTTCGAACCCCAACCCTGCCGCGTCCACCTCGATCACGCGCTCGGCCAGACCTTCTTCCAACTCACCGAGCAGTATCTCGGTGACGGGGGGATCGACCCGAGGCGACATCAGGAACCGAAGATAAGTCCGCTTTCGCGGGCGGCGTTGTCCACCGAATCTGAGGCATGAACCGCGTTGTTCTGGATGTTCGTGCCGAAGTCCGCTCGAATCGTCCCGGCTGCCGCCTTGGTGCTGTCCGTTTCACCGATGAACCGTCGCAACCGGGCAACCGCGTCATCCCGCTCCAGCACCATGGGCACTACCGAGCCCGAGCAGATCCATTGGATGAGCTCGGGAAAGAACGGCTTGTCACTGTGCACACCGTAAAACTCTTGCGCCGCTTCCTTGGCAAACCTCATCATGCACAGTTCCCTGACCACGAAACCTTCGGATTCCACGCGTCGAATGATCTCCCCAACGGCGTTCTTGGCCACCGCATCGGGTTTGACAATCATCAAGGTTCGTTCCATTCCTATCCTTGTCGTTTCCGAGCTCATGAGCCCTCACGCGAGCGGCCAAAATGTTTGCAATCAAGCTTCAAATAATAGAAGTTAACCCTTTTCGTGTCAACCAGATGGGAGCTTTTTACAGAGTTGGCTATAACACTCGTTTTCGGGCATGTCCAGGGACCGAAATGGGGCGAATAACCGCGCCCGAATCCGGGATGCTCGGGCAGGTGAAACTCGATTCGACATCGGTTTTCGACACCCCGACCGACTCGTAGTACAGTCCTCGGGCGATTTCTTGACAGGGTAATTTGCCAAGGATAGATTCGCCGAACATGGATCATCCGCTGCTCGGAGACCACGGAAAGGCGATTCGCGACCCCGTGTGGGGTTACATTCATGTCCCCGATCCAGTCCTCGCCCTTGTAGACACCGAAGACTTCCAGCGACTTCGGAACATTACCCAGCTCGGATTTGTCAGCCTGGTTTACCCGGGGGCCCGGCATTCCCGGTTCGAACATTCTCTGGGTGTTTTTCACCTTGCCAAACAGTTCCTCCTACGCCTGCTGAACTCCGATCCACCTCTGGAGCTGGAGGATGAGGACATAAGGACTTTCGTCGCTGCAACCTTGTTGCACGACATCGGACATTATCCCTTTTCCCACACCTTGGAGGAGCTCGCCCCTTTTTTCGTTCACCACGAGGAACGAGCGCGGCAGATCATCCTCGATCCCAGCCGCAGCATCAATCGGGTGCTGCGCAACGAATTCGATCTGGACCCGGTGAGCGTGGCCAACGTGATCGACTATCGCAACAAAAGCGTCGATATATCCCGGCGCGAGCTGCTATTGGCCAATATCCTCAGCGGAACCCTCGACCCAGATAAGATCGACTACCTCCTGCGGGATTCTTTGTTTTGCGGCGTTCCGTTCGGGGAAAGCGTCAATCGAGATCGCCTCATCGGCTCCATCAAATACGACCCGTCCTGCAAGCGCCTGGCCATCACCAGCAAGGGAGTGTCTGCGGTGGAGGCATTGGTGTTCACCAACTATCAGATGTACCGCAATGTCTATTGGCACCACACCGTTCGATCGGCCACCGCGATGTTCAAACGCGCGGTGCAGGATGTGCTCAACCACTCAAGTTGTCAATTGCGCCTGGACGATTTCCACGGAATATCAGAGAGTGAGCTGATTCTGATGTTGCGGGAGGAGCAGCGACGCCTGGGATTGGAGGGGGCGGCTCTCCTGCTGGAAGGCACGGTTTCAAGGCGGTTGCACAAGCTGGGCAGTTTCATCTCGCCCGGCGAGCGTAAACGGGAGCTGCTACACTTCTTCTACGACCTCTATCGCCATCCCGAGAAGCGTCGGGCCAAGGAATTGGAACTGTGTCGCATCTTCGGCGAACGTCTTGAACGCGAGATGATGGGACACGAGATTCTCATAGACATCCCCAGTTTCAACAAGAGTCCGGAGGTCGATTTGAAGGTCTTTTTCGGTGCCGACGTGCCGAGCGAAAAGCTCGATCCTCTCGCATTCGACGACCCGGAGGTTTCGAGGCTGCGCGAGTCCCTACTGATGAATTTTGAGGACCAGGCCAAGATTTTTCGGATCTTTTGTATTGACGATGCAAACCTGCGCAAGCTCGTGCGCAACCAGGTGAAACAACATCTCAACTGAAGTCTCTCGAACAGCGTGTACTTAGGAAAGGTACTTTACCGAGGGTGTGAATCTATGAACCTACGATCGACTTTCTATTGGGCAACCATAGCCGTTTTCCTCCCTTTGCAAACCGCGGGCGGAACCGAGAAAATAAACCTCGCCGTCGTCGGCGTTGGCGGCGGAGCCGGCACCAGGGAAGTTTCAGCTTTTGTGCAATCGGCCGTCGAGGACGAGCTGAGCAAGAGCGGAAAATTCAACCTGGTAGAGCGCGGGCGCCTCAAGCAGGTATTGGAAGAGGTTTCCTTCCAGCAATCCGGAGTCACCAATGACGAATCGGCGGCGAAGCTGGGACAGCAGCTGAACGTGGACAAGCTGGTTTTCCTGCGGGTTCACCGCCTGCGCCAGAAGTACCAGCTGAGCCTCAAGGTCGTCGACGTCTCCACAAACCGGATCCTGCGTGCATTCGAGAAGAGTCTCGGCAAGAAGGCGGACGCGGTGGGCGCTCCCGCGCGGTACGCGGCACGCAAGTTGATCCAGGCCGCATCGCAGCTGATAAATACCGAAATGGTTCTCATACGCGGGGGGCGTTTCGAGATCGGCGACATCAAGGACATAACCGTGAATCCCCAACGGGTCACCCTCGATTCCTTTTACATAGATCCTTACGAGGTAAGCCAGATAGCCTTCGTGCAGTTCAAGGGAAGTGCAGACGACAAGCTATTAGAGCGTCCCGATGCTCCCGCGACCCAGGTGAGCTGGCAAGACGCCGACGCCTACTGCCGGTCTCTCGGCAAACGCTTGCCCACCGAGGCTGAGTGGGAACTCGCAGCCAAGGGCAAGTCAGAGCGCGTCTACCCTTGGGGTAGGCAGGGAGCCACGTTGAGGCGCGCGAGGTACGGCGGTTTCGAAACGGAACCGGCAGGCGTCTATACGGTGCTCGACGGCGCCACGCCGGATGGAGTTCATCACCTGGCCGGAAATGCCGCCGAGTGGGTCAGCGATTGGTGGGCTCCGCTTCTCGACCTGAAGGGCCATAATCCGATGGGTGCAGACCATGGAGATTACAAAGTCGTACGCGGCGGTTCCTGGGAGGATGGCGACTTGGCCATCCAAACCACGTCCCGCTCCTTCCACGCCCACGAAAAGGGATCCCCGACCATCGGCTTTCGCTGCGCCAAAGACCTGGAACGGCCCTAGCCGGGTTACGCGACCAATCGGTCCACTCCGATTATTCCTGGCGTGAACTATCCCGAGCTGGTATTGCGGCGGGGAGCAGAGCGCTCGCCGCGCAACGGGCATCTTTGGATCTTCAGCGGTGCGGTCGAGCGTCCACCAACTGGCGTGGCGCCAGGCGACCTGGTCGACGTGGTGGACCATCGGAAACGCTTCGTAGGGCGAGGTTTCTTCAATCCTCGGTCACAGATCCGCGTGCGATTGCTGACGTGGAACCCCGACCAATCCGTAGATGCCTCCTTCTTTCAGCAACGCGTTGCCCGCGCGCTGGCGCTTAGAGAGCAATGCGGCGTTGCCGAACAGTCCAATGCCCGCCGTGTAATTCACGGAGAGAACGACGGGCTCCCTGGTCTGATCGTTGACGATTTCGCAGGCTTCATTGTCATCCAGATACACACCCAGGGAATGGAGAATATTCGGGGTCTACTTCTCGGAACCCTGGAGGAGCAGCTGCAGCCGGCGGGCATTTTTGAGCGTAGCGATGTAGGCACCAGACGCGCCGAGGGCATGGGCGACAGGCCGACTGGCGTGTGCCGGGGCAAGGAGCCGCCGCAGTTCGTAGAGATCGCCGAAGGCGATGCTCGGTTGTTCGTAGACATTTATGGCGGACAGAAAACCGGATTCTTTCTCGATCAGCGCGACAATCGGCTGATGTTACAACGTCTTTGCGCAGGAAAGGACGTTCTGGACTGTTTCTCCTACAGTTGCGGATACGCGGCCCATGCCCTTAAAGGGGGAGCTCGTCGCGCCGTCAACATAGACGTGTCGTCAAAAGCGTTTGGCTCCGGACGGCGCAACCTGGAACTCAACTGCCCCCAGGGGTCGAGCTATCAGATGATTCGCGCCAATGTCTTCGGGTATCTGGAGATGTTGGCCGAACGCGGACCATCGTTCGACGTGGTAGTATTGGACCCACCTTCCCTGCTCCGAAAGCGCGGTCAGCTCAAGAAAACCATGGGTATCTACACCAAACTGAATCGCAACGCGTTGCGGATCTTACGCGACGGTGGGTTGCTGGTGTCCTGCTCCTGTTCGACTCACGTTACCCCTGAGGATTTCTTTCAGATTGTGCGACGGGCAGCTGCCGGAGCCGAGGTCGAGGCACGCATCACCGCTTTCAATCTGCATCCACCGGATCACCCGGTGAATCCCGCCTTTCCGGAAGGCCGGTACCTCAAAGCGGTCTTCGCCCGCATCGAGCGGGGATGCATCAACGGCGAAATACAAGGAAGGTTGCTGAACAGGGCACTAGTTACTCGCGGAAGCGTACGCAATGCGATATAGCGGGAACTAACTCGGTTCCTTGCGTTTGCCACTTTCGATGTCCAGCTCAACGAGAATTGCCCGCATTTTCTCGGGAGAAATCTCGCCCCGATCGGCGGTGCGTTCGAGGTACCTACGGGTTTTTCCGTTCAACACACCGTAAAACCCCCGAACCTCGGGATCCTCATGGTCGCGCCAGAGTTGAGTGGGTATGAGGGAATCCTCGCTCAGATGGGGACGATCGCGGTGCCCGTAGTAGATCTGCACCGATTTTCGCACGCTCTCGGTGGCGCGCACAGTGGCGGTATGGACTACGGAGACGTTGAAGAGAACCCCGGTGCCGGCCGGTCCGTGCAGATCGTGTATGCCTCCGCGCGCGACATGGTCTTGGGTTTCCAGAATCTCCTCTTCCACCCCCTCCGGAGAGATGGAGAAACAGTGAGTCGTTTCGTCCACATCGGTTAGATAGACCATCAACTGCGCGTAATCCATGCGGTACGGATGCGCAGGCCAATGGGGCCGATCCCGGTGCCAGGCGCGCGATAACTCGCCCTCGTACGGTTCCATGTGGCGGATGCAGAGCTCCGAGAAGCAGACCTCCCCACCCATCAATTCGCGAAGCGGTCGCAACACCCGAGGATGACGAATGATGCCGTCGAATTCGGGTGAGGTCACGAGCGCGTCGCAGTTCATGGTCTGGTCGCCGCCACCGTACCAATGGCCGGACATCTCTTCCCGATCGCGATCGTAGATCTCCTGATACCGCTGCAGCTCTTCATCATCCAGTATCTTGCCTAGGGTCAGATATCCGTGGGACTTGAAGAAGCCGATCTCCTGGGGGTCGAGTGGCATCACACGCGCCGCTCGGGTGGATTTGCCGCGTCCTACTTCGCCAGCTCCGCTCTCCAGGCTTTCCACTTCTCGAAGGTGAAGTCTGGGGCTTCGGTAAACTCGAAGACCCCAGTTTCGAATTCTCTCACCTCGTGTGCGAGCTTGAGAACCTCTTCGGCATGCTCGACCGGTATGCGCACGAAGCCGTCGCCGTCACCAAACAGCAAATCGCGCGGTTGAACGCGCAGCTGACCCACCGTGATTGGCGCATCGATGCGCGTGACATTGAAGACCCCATGGCCGGGTACCGTGCCCCACCCAAACATGGGCAACCCGACCTGGCGAATCCCCTCTAGGTCGCGCACCGTGCCGTCGACGAGGGCGCCTACGACCCCGAGCCGCCTGTGCATGCGCGCCATGCCGTCCCCGAAACTGGCGCCCCGTCCCGGGTTTGAATCCACGTCCTTCATGACCGCCACAATCGGTCCTTCAGTGTCGTTAAGGGCCTGGTAATAGTCGTCCCACGGCGCCGCCGCTGAATCGGCATCGTTGGTGGTCACTTCCGCCGTTACCGCATAACCGATGATCGATCCGAACTCGGGAGTGAGGTAGCGAATCGTATGGTCGGTGTAATCGTAATTGGGCAGTCCGAGTTTCTTGACCACCGCGTTGAAAATGGTTGGGGAATCGAACTCTTTGAGTCCTTCCAGTACTTCGGGTTTAACAGGGGGCATAGCTTCTCCTTGCTGTGATAGGGTGCCTCATGGAACGGATGCGCGCTCGAACGCCATCATCTCCACCGGTCCGGGATCGGTAAAAACCGTGTGTGGAAGGGCGTCGTAGACTGCTATCTCGGAATGGTCTCTCTCGCCTCGGTCCGCAGACAGCCAGATGCGGCCATGGGGTTGCCAGTCCGCCCAGGGCATCTGAAACCGCGGCTCCGCGTCGGCCGCGTTTGCAAAGAAGTCCCACTGCACGACCAGCTTGGAACTTCGGGCGACGTAGACGTCATATTTGTTTTGCGGCGTAACGCCCACGCCGTCAAAAGTGAGAGTCAGGATGTCCGCCGCGGCACCGTTGGTCGTTGTCCCCACACCTTTGTGTTTCAGCGTAACCCCGCTGTCCTTGAGCTTGTACGGCATAAACATCCAGTAGGAGTCGTTAATCCACGCTCGGTACCCTTGCTCCAGCAAGATTTCCAGCGAATCCTGATGGGTCACCTCCACGCTCGACTGCCAAGCCCTACCGCTTTTGTCGACCACGTTCATGAGCACGGTCAGGTCCCCCTGCTCGAAGCGGATCCTACCCGACCACTTGTCCCACACGTGCCGACGCTTGCCGAAAAAACGCCAGGTAAGGTAGCGAGTACTGTCCCAGTTCTCTCGCCCTCCCAGCCGCAGCATAACCTGGTCCGCCAGCTCGATCGCCAGCGCATCCGAGCCGTCGCGATCGAATCCCGCCGCGGCCGGGTTTTCATCGGCAACGGCGACGGAGCAGCAAATCGCGGCAACCACAAGAGCCGCACAGCTAGATGGGAAGAGCCGATAGAGCCTCAAGCTTGTCTCCTGCGTGAAAGCGTCAAACGCTGAAGCGAATTTCGATGACTTCATTCGGTTGCACGATGTAGTCGCGATCGACCAGTTTTGCGACCCCTTTCGACTTGCAGTCGTTGAAGTTGTGACACTCCATGTAGTCCTCGAACGGCACCACGTCCCCTTTTATAAAACCACGGGCAAGGTCGCTGTGGATCTTACCCGCACAAGTGACGATGTCCGTTTCCTGAGGCACCAGCCAGGCATGGGACTCCTGCGGTCCGGAGGTGTAGAAAAACATCTGCCTGGCCTTCGCTAGCGTCATCTGGATCACCGCGTTGACGTCTGTGCCCGGATCGATTTGGACCACCGGTTTCATGCTGCCTGGATTTATCGGGGCCAGAATCTCGATCTCCTCCTCCGAGAATTCGACGTCGCACAGCGGAATCTCCTCTTCCAGCTGAGCGAGACATTTCTCCAACACCGGTTTTTCCACGTCGGCCGCGCGGGAAAGGCGGTTCTCCAGGCTGTCCATGTCGTTGATCAAGACATCCAGCACCGAGCCGGCAGCAACGGCAATCGCGTCACACTGAGTAAACTCGTCGCGGATGAATTCCGCGAAATAAGGGGAGACCTTCTTTGGATTGTCTTTGGCCGCCAGGGCCTCCAGCCTTTCGTCCTTGTATTTGGTTTTGCCTTCCGGCAGCTCGATGCCCGCAAATCCGATCTTCATGGGGTGAGATACTTCGAGAACAGCGCCACATCGGCGTTGAGCATCTGCGGATCGTCCTTGGTGAACACCCCGATGCACACCGCGTCGCCGGCGCGCATTTGTGAGGCTGTGTAGGCGAAAGCCTGCTCCGGGTCGTTGCGTCCGGCGGCAAAGATCTTGTAGTGGATTACGGGTTTAGAGAGCTGCTTGATCGTGGATACGCGCGCTTCCCGATCGCTTTCGAGATAGGTCTCGGCTGCCTTTTCGTCATGGTGTGGAGATTGTTTTCTCGGTGAGGGATCGTAGTAGCAAGCCATGTAGAAATCGAGCGTAAGATTTTTTTCGGCCCAGACAAAGTCTTGCGGCAGATGCCCCGCGATCCCCACCGGCAGCTCGAGGTCCCGCACCGCTGCCGCGAAAGAAGAGATCTGGTCTTCGGCAACGTTGAGAATACAGTTGTCGACGATACCTCCGTGCATAAAGCAGGCGGCAGCACCATGGTCGGCAGCGCAGCGGGCGGAAGCGATGCTGTCTTCCTGGGAGTCGGTCTGGGCGATCCAGTTCATGCGGCCGCCGGCCGCCCAGTATTTCGTCATAACCTCTCGGATGTGATCGTCGCATCTAGCCAGACAGGTCGTGATACCCAACCCCTCGGCCTCCAGCAGCGTCTCAACGATACGCTCGTCTGTGTACCAGTCACGCATTTCCTGAGAGCGCTCCGGGGACTGGTGCGAAAACCCGCTGAACGGATTCCCACCTATGATCAACCGGCAGACATCGATACCCGCGATGGAGATTGCGGGTAACGTGGCCGCCGCAATCGACCCGCTGGGCGACATTCGACACTCACAAAATTAGATTCGTATAGCTGATCCGAACCCCAGAATAAACTACACTTACCCTATTTGCGCGAACTTCTCCCTTCCGCCCCATTGAGAGCAAATCCGTAGATATTATGATTAGGCAGAAACAATACGCCAGTTGAATTGCAACAGGTTGCAACTGCTCCATGGCGGACAGAATGGGAGGGTAGCTGTATGACCAGGCAACAGAGCGGTGCTCACGACTTCGTAGGAGACGGTCCGTTGGTTTCGTTTTTCGAAGGCATGGTGCTCGGCAACGGGGATCTTGGGGCGATCATGTACGGAAACCAGTTCGAACTGAAGTTCAATCTGGGAAAGAACGATGTCTGGGATGCGCGCTTCGACAGCGATGCCGAGGCGGATATCCTCAAACACGATGATCTCATTAAGCTGATTGAAGAGTACGGGGTCGAAGCGTTTCGATCAGGCCAGACAGGCAACCTGGGGCCCGGACAGCCTACCTGGATGATGAATCCGGTCGGCAAGAAGGCGATCGCCCTGGACGTGCGTACCGTTTATGCGACCCCCGCATTCTACGAAAACGGCCGCTACTGCCGGCCCTGCCCCAAACGAGTTGGTGAGGTCGTTTTTGTGGGACCAGGTCTGAACACCACGCCGATGAAGAGTTGCCTCTCCATCGAGGAGGGTGTGATCAGCGTCGAGTTCCGTTACAACGACCATACGTCCGTCCGCTTGGAAGGTTTTATCTGGGCCGAGTCGAACATCTTCTGTTTGCGCGTGGAGGTGAAGGGAGATCTGCAGTGGGGTGGTTGGGCGAAGCTCATCATGCGCAAGTGGCCCGACGCGGTCGACGCTTCGATTCCAGATCCGGTGTTGGAGACGCCGTTTGAGAGGATCGTCACCCTCACCCAGGAAATTCCCGGCGACGATGCCGTCGATCCATTTTCGTGGACCCTGGCTGCCGTCGCGCCGGGCAGTCGCATGGATCAGCGCTACGAGTCGATCATCTCGCTGCCAAAGGAGGGCGCGGTCGCCGACCATTTCTTTGCGGTGGCTACGTCTCGCGATTCGCACGATCCGAAGAGAGCTATTGAGCTTGCGATCCAAGCCCACACTCAGGGGTACGACGTGTTGCAGGCATCCCAAAAGGAGTGGTGGTCTTCGTTCTGGCAACGCTCCTCGGTGGAATTGGAGGACAAGGAGCTGGAGTCGGCCTGGTATCGCGATCTGTATCTGCTGGCGTGCAATCTGAAAGAAGGCAAACAGGCGCCCGGGCTCTTCGGCAACATGACGACCTGGGATGCGAGCATGTGGCACAGCGACTATCACATGGATAAGAACTTCCAAAAGAACTTCTACCCGGTCCTGGTAACCAATCATTGCGAGATGTCGGAGCCGTACTTCTCGGCGATAGGAGACCACTTGCCCTCCGCCCAATGGCGCGCCGAAAAGGATTACGGCGTCGAGGGAGCACACTTCGACGTTTCGGTGCTGCCGTTCCTGCCTCCGGAAAAGATGTATATAAACAACACCAACGGGCGCCAGCTGGGTCTCTCCGGATGGGCGCTGGGGCAGTACTGGCAATACTACCTCTACACCAAAGACGCCGAGTGGCTCGGCGAAACCGGCTATCCGGTCATCAAGAAGGTGGCGCAGTTTTATTGGAACTACCTGGAAAAGTATCAGGAGCGTTGCGGCGGCGACATATATCCCAGCGCCTGCCTGGAGAGCCTGCCGTCCTACCGCAACGTCTTCCAGGATCTGTTGTTTTTCAAATACGCCTTCCGCGCCGCTCTCCGTAGCGCCGAGATACTCGGGATCGACGACGATTGGCAGAACCGTTGGCGGGAGGGGCTCGACCGCGTTCCAGCCTATAACATCGTGGAGTACGACGGCAAGAAGCGGCTGGCGGAACACAAGGAGATCGAGGGCGCCGAGCTCTACTCTGCAAACACCTTCTTCTACGCCGGGTACATAGCCGGCCCGTTGATTTTTCCAGGCGAAGATGTGGACCCCGAATCGGATTCGGAGTTGGTCCAGGTTATTCGCGAAAGCATGGAGGAGTTTCGTGCCGAAGAAGCGTTCTCCCATAACTTCCTGGCATTCAGCCTCGACGTACCGGCTGCCAGGCTAAAGATGGAGAAGGCATATCACATGGTGCGCCATTCCGCTCTCGCCTGCCGATACCCTTCGGGGAATCCGTCCATGTTCACCATCGGGGAGACCGACATCAACGGTTTGCAGATGTACCCCTACAGCGTCCAGGTAGAGGACTACACCATGCCGTTTGTCATATCGGAGTTACTGTTTCAGAGCTACGCGGGCGTCTTGCGCCTCTTCCCGGCATGGCCCCGGGAAAAGGCGGCCCGCTTCGAATCGTTGCGCGGTGAGGGCGGGTTCCTGGTAAGCTCCAGCTTGAAAGCAGGGAAGATCGGCACCACCAAGATTCGCAGCACCGTTGGCGGTCAGTGCAACCTGCAGTGGACGGGAGAACTGATCGAGATCGCCGACCTGGATGACAGTGCGCGGGTTTCCTCAACGCGAGAGGGAGATGTGGTCAGCTTCAATACCGTCGCCGGTCACACCTATTCAATCGGCTAGTACCGATTCAAATAGTCGGCCCCTGAATTGTGGCTCGAGCGCCGCGGCTTGACGGCGAAACAAGCATGGTCGTCTGGCGCCGTGCGCTAACGCAATGAAGCATCTTGCGCATCTTTGCCTGCGCACGAAAGCGCATCAATGCCAGGTAGACGCCGCTCCCAACTTCGTTCCCGTCAGCATCGGTGCCGTCCCACGTCACGTGGTACTCACCGGCATCGAGCCACCCCGACTGCAGCAGCCGGACCTCCTGTCCCAGCAGATTGTAGACGGCCAAGCGCGCTTGACCGGGCGCGGCCAAAGCAAATCCGATCTCGGTCGAGGGATTGAACGGATTGGGAACGTTTGGGTATAGACGATAACTGTGCGGAACGGCGACAGTCTCGCTAACCGAGGTCGGCCCAGATCCCATCGCGTAATATACCGTTCCTGTGGACGACTGAGCGTTGTCAGGCAACTCGTAATAAGCTATGTGGGGACGGTTGTCGGCATCCAATCCCAGCGACGCAAGTTGTCCCAATACGGCGTCCTCTCCCCGTGGTTCCGCCACCCGTGCGATGTCCCACCCGTCGCCGCGTTTACGGGCAAATCGCAGCTGCTCCTTATCGGCGTAGGCGATGCAGGGTCGATCGTTGCTGTCCATCGCGATTGCGATCATACGCCGCGCCCCTAGAGAAGCGATCTCCACCGCACCAAGCCACTCCTTGAGTGTCCCAGCTGTCGCCATCCTGTACGGCGTAGCGGACGACCCCAGCGTTATTCTCAGCCCATTCGAAATAGGCGATGTGAACCCGTCCCTGGCCGTCGATCGCGATGCTGGCGAATTTACCCACGTCTCCGATGTTGTCGACGACCTCCCTGGACCACCTCCCATCCTCTCGTACCGCCAGATAGAGGTCGCTGCCACTGGGTCCCGAGTTTCGTTGGTCGCTGCCATCGTGATAAACCACCACTGGATCCCCATTTAGATTCAACGCCAGGCCGGTGCCGAATTCATACGGTATGGACTGGGCGGGGTCGATGGAAGCAACGTGCACATCACCGGCCGCCGATACGGTTATACTGGTACCCCAGCCGTCGTGCCCAGAGTGAGTGATGGTCTCGACGGCCCACGCGTCACCGTCCTGGAAGACGTAAGTCGCGTCACCGAGAAGGGGGTTGAAGGCGGGGGAGTGATGGTCGTGGTAAGCGATGTGTGCTTGGCCGGCGGCGTCGAGAGCCAGATCGAGCGGACCGTAGAAATATCCGGTCGCGACCTCCTCAACCTCCCAGCCGTCGGCCGCGCGGACGGCGTGAAACACACCCCCTTCGAGTGCTTCGGTCATGAAGGCGATGTGGGGTTGCCCGAGCCGGTCAATCGCTAACTCGGGTTTCGTTCCTTCCGCCACTTCTTCGATGCGCCACTCCTGGGCGCCCGTGATACCGACCATCGCCATCACCACCCAAAAGGATCTCGCCAGGGAGCCCGTCATCGTTCACCTCCGTTCGATATTGTTGTCGATGGAGATTAGATGGCGACCCGCCGATGGGCGTTTCAGATCGCTGGGTCGGTAAGCCAGCCGCACTCCATGCCCATGATCTCGGCGCTCTTTTCCAGCTCAGCGTCGATGCGGGCATGGATCAGTCCGAAGTGATGGCAGACGCCCATATCGGATATCCTGCGGAAGTAGCTGTTCAACGGGATGTTGGGCTGGAAGACGGTATGCTCGTAATGCACATCCAGTGGGTCGATGTCGACCGACTCGCCGCATGCCAGCCGCATCTCGTACGCGTGCGGGCCGCGAAAGAAGGTAAGTAGGGTGCAGACCCCCGGCGCGGTTATGAACTCCGGCACGACACCGAAATGGGGCGCATCTGGAATGCCGTCCCAGTTGATGTACTGGTTGTTGCGCAGCTTGGGCTTGGTTCCCGACTTGGCCATGTTAAACCCGGCTGAACCCCCTTCGTGTCCGCCGAGGACCCAGTTCTTCTCTTCGTCAAACGCCAGATGCTCCCAGAAGTGTACCGGCTTTTCTTCGATATCCCGCATCAGCAAGCCACCGACACTCACCGCCAGGTCTCCTTCGCTGCTGACGACGACCCCCTTGTCGATGAGGCGCGACATACCGACGCAAGGCATAGCCCCGGACAACGGTATCATTCCTCCTGAAAAGTCGATGGCCAGCGCATCGATCTCCTTTTCTGCCACCAGCCGCTCAAGGGCGAGCGCCAGGCGAGCACTCAACTCGACCTCCTCCCTTGGGGGTTCCACCACCTCGCAGTCGTTGAACAACTGTCGGACGAGCTCTTCACAGTCATCGTCGCTGACCCTCTCCATCTCGCGCACCAGCTGGATGATGTAGAGGAAATCGATCTCGATCCCGGTCTGACCCATCATCTTGGCTTCATCCGGGTAGGTATCGTACATAGGTACCCCGATACAGCGGTGCGGCAGCACCCCCACGCGTTTCCCTTTCAGATTCTTCACCGCCCGTGCCGCCCGTGCGTATTGGCGAATCTGATCTAGCGGTGCGGAGTCGCCCAACCCGCCAAAAACGAATCCGAATTTCCAGTCCGGCTTGACCCGCTTTAGCGATCCCGAAATCTGCACCGCGCTGTTGTTGCCCCAGGAGCGGCCGGCGTCCACCAGGTTTTCGATATCGAGGAAGCTGCGGAAACCCTGGGAGTGAAACAGTACGGAGAAGATATCGCCGATCTCCTCCATCATGGCGATGGTCATGGCGTCATCCACATAGGTGGCATGGTACATCAACACCATGTCCACGTTTTCTCGTCGGAAGATCTGGCCGACGCTGCGGGACGCCTCGACATTGCCGACGAGATCGGGGTACACCACATCGAACTCGTCGCCCAGATCCGCTGCGAGTTTTCTCGCATCGGCGTCGAGAACACCGGGAAGTTCCTGCATCCCAGCTTCTGTCCAGTACTGCTCGATGCCACCGGCGAAGAGCCCGATTTTGGGGTTCACGGCAGATCTCCAGACTCGGGATAAATCATTGCTACACCCGGTGTGAAGCGCTCGACCGAGTTTTCAATGGGTGTAACGGTCTGCAGGTAGGCGTAGATCGCCCGCAGGTCGCGGTCGCGCATGCCTGCCAGCATCGTCCACGGCATGACCGTTTGGAACCCTACCTCGGATACCGGAATATGCTGGCCGCTGGAATCGGCGTAGCTCTTGAAACGCTCGACAAACGATTTCTGGGTCCAGGATCCGATCCCGGTCTTCGTGTCCGGCGTAATGTTGGAGGAACGCACGACGCCCATTCCGGGCAGCGCAAACTCGTGGCCACCGGCCAGGTCCTTTCCGCCGACGGGCACGCCCTGCTGCATCGGCGTGTGGCAGAACAAACAACCGGCAATGCGCGCAAGGTATTTGCCGCTTGCCACCTTGTCATTCGGGTTGGGAAGGCGCTGAGGTTCCGCATCCCGCGGCAAGGTGCGAAAGATCAGATTCAACGGAAAGTCGATGTTCGTTTCGGGAACCTCGTTGGCGATCGGCTTTAATCTGCGCGTGTAGAACACGATGGCCATTGCGTCTTCCCTAGCGAGATAACGGTATTCGCTGTATGGCATCATCGGCGCCAGCGGTTCGCCCTCCTTGTCTACGCCGACGGTAATAGCGCGCAGAACGTGCTCGTCTCGCCACCCCCTCAACCCCCATCTGGTGATGTTGGAAGCGTAGACCTCGCCCGGCACACCGGGAATCTGCTGCCCTCCCTTGCCTTCGGTTCCCTTTACGATTGGACCGCTGAAATATTCCTGCTGCTTGTCCGCGTGGCAATCCATGCACAGTGTGACATGTTTAACCAGATATTTGCCTCGCTCATACATCTCGGTCCCTGCGCCCAGAGACAGCTTCTTCACGGGGGACACGCGGGGGTGTAGACCGTAGAAATAGACCACCCCTCCGACTACGATCAGCAACAGCAGACCGGCTATGCCCTTCAACGCGAGGTGTCGTTTGTTCATTTTTCTGCTTCCCTGCTAGGGACGGCCCCCGGGCGCGTGGCGAGCTGGCGAACCGCCGATCTCGACTTCAATCCCTTTTGGTCTTGAACGCCGGCTCTCTTTTGTCGATGAAATCCTGGAGATTCTGCTGGTATACCTCTGAAGACTCGTAGCGGGCGGCGATCTTTTTCGATTGTGCGAGCGCTTCGTTCAACGGCAGTTGGCGACCCGTCTCGATCGATTCTTTGAGCGTGCGAATGGAGTCGGGCGAGCTCTCGCATAAAACCTCAGCCACCCGGGTTGCCTCCGATAACAGCTGCTCCGGCGGCACTACCTTCAAACAGAGGCCCAGGCGGTACGCTTCGGATGCTTCGATAAACTCCCCAGAGAAAAGATACCACTGTGCCAACCCGGGGATGAGGCGCGGCAGGCGCTGGGGACCCCCGATCGAAATGATACCGATCTTCGCCTGTGGATATCCGAGCTTGGCATCCTCCGACAGAACCACCATATCGCAAGCCAGCGCCTGGCTACATCCGCCTCCCAGTGCGTACCCGCCAACAGCGGCGATGGTTGGCTTGAGCAGCTTCACGTCGCCGTAATGTATGGCCGGGGGTTCCGAGGCAAGGGATTCGGTCGCTTTCAGATTGTGCCCGCCGCAAAAATTTTTGCCTTCACCGTAGAGAATGGCAGCCCGAAGATCGTCGTCCTCGTTGTATTCCATCCAGACGGTGTGGAGCTCGTTCAGCGTGGTGTTCGTATAGGTGTTCAGGGGATCGCCGGTGTCAAGACTCACGTAGGCGATCATACCTTTCTTTTCGTATCTGATCTGGGTAAGATTAAGATCTTTGGCCATGTATAGCCTTCTGGGGTCGGAGAGGAGCGATAGTAACGCAACTCGTGACCCAGCAACGGGTTAGAGGACGAATTCAGTTTTGCGTGATCCCCCGCGGCCTGGTTGGCCGCGGGGAGCAGAAGATACTGAGCGCTCGGGAAAGCCTCAATAGGTAGGTTGGGCGGTCAGGAAATTGTACCGGTTGCCGGAGGGGCGATTTCAAGTCCGATTACTCTCCCTTGCTGGTCGAGCTCCAGCCGCACGGATACGAAGGTAATTTTCACCGACCCGCGCCTTTTCTGTAGATAGACGGTGTAGGGAGAACCCGGCAGAATGTCGGCAAATTTGGCAAAAGGCAACCATCCGGACATCTGATTCATCAGAACTTCTTTGTTTTCAAATACAAAGTCGCCCCACTCAGCGGCTTCCATGCATCCTCCCTCCAGTGCCGGTGTGCTGCCCGCTATGAAAGTGGGCGAAACAAACATTCACTAACGTGATCCGAATCACAGTAGTTTTCAGTTTATGGCCGATATTTAGGACGCACCCTACTGTCAACCGAGGGGATGGTATGTCATGAATTCGCCAAAATACGAAGCGAGCATCGAACAGTATTTCAAGGATATCGAAGACTCATCGGGACTTTCGCAGCAGTTGGAGAAGGAACTGTCGCAGCGAATTCGCTCGGGGGACGAGGGAGCGCTCTCAACACTGATCGAGGCGAACCTGCGCTTCGTGGTTTCGGTAGCCAGACAGTTTCAGAGCAAGGGATTGCCGCTTTCGGATCTGATCGGCGCCGGTAATCTGGGCTTGATCATCGCCGCCACTCGTTTCGACGGCGAGCGCGGCTTCAAGTTTATCTCCTACGCCGTCTGGTGGATTCGTCAGTCAATCATGCAGTCGTTGAAAGACCAGTCGAGTTTGGTGCGGTTAGCGTTTAATCAGATCAACGAGATCGGCCGCGTGAACGGCGCCATTAGGGACCTGGAGCAGCTCCTGCATCGGCGCCCTTCGCTGGTGGAAATCGCCGCCGAGTTGGGCATCGAAAGAAAGCAGGTCGAGCGACTGCTCCAGATCATGCAGACCCCGGTGTCACTGGAGACCCCGGAACTAAACGATACTCCGGATTACCGGCTGGAGAAGCTGATCCAGGAAGATCCAACGGTAGACCTGGAAGAGGAACTGGTTCAGAAGGAGCTAAAACGGGAACTGTTCAATGCCGCTGCCACACGGACATGGATCGTTTCTGCCAACCGGGGAAAAACGCTTTCTAACGGTCTCGCCGCGCACCGAGCCGTCCGCTCTGAACCCTTCCTGAAATTCTCCCTCACTTTCGTCGAGGGCCCTCGACCAGTCGCCGGCACCGGGCATCTTGCCGCTGTTGTCCAAATAGGTGAAGAATGCCCGGAGGAGGTCGGGGATCGAGCGCCGTACCTCCAGCGGAAGATCGAGGCGGGCGACGGCGCGTAGGGACTCGCGCATATCCTCCGCCACCGATTCCTCGATCTGTTCGCCCCAGAATGACAGCAGCGATTCGGCGTGGGGTTTCAAGGCGTCGTCGACGAAACGAAAATGCTCCGAGTTGCAGTACTCCTGCACCGCCTGGTCAATGCCGTTCAAGGTTTCCCGGTCGGAACGGGGCGAGGATCAGTCGACGATCTTGGTGGTACGCAGGATATCCTCGTCGGTAAAGACATCTGCCTCATCCGTGCTGGTGGTGGAGAACTCCGATACCACCGCCCCTTCATCGCCCGATTGGAACCAATGCCACGTATCGGGAGAAAGGGTGTACTGATCGCCTGGCTTTAACACGATCTCGTGAAAAATGTTGTAGGTGTGCTCGCGGCCGGCGGGCGGTTTGGTCTGCGGATCTGCCGCGGCAGCCCCCGGAACGTAGAGATAAACCGTGCCCCAGCGGCAGCGAAACGTCTCCTCTTTCCCTGGTTTACCGTCGATGGTGGGGTGCAAGTGCTGCGGACAGGTCTGACGTGGCCACATCGCCAGTTCCTTCGCGCAGCAGCGCTCCGTATTGACGTAGATGAGAACCCCGAGTCCGGTCCGTTCGAACTGATTCAGATTGAAATCGGCTATCTCGATCTGCGACTTCTCAGGATTCTGAACAAAGATACCGGCCTTTTCGAACATTTCCGCCGCCTTTTCCTGGTAGGCTTGCACCTGGTCTTTGGTCAGCATGGTCATCCCTCCTTTCGGATCTCTTAATCGTAACTGACAAGCTGGCGCACAGCATTGACGATGCGCTCGGTGTCCGGCCGATAGGCGTTCTCGAGAACCGGCGCAAACGGTACCGGCACATCCGGCGAAGCCACCCTGGTGATCGGTGCCATGAGACTCTCGCCGCATTGCTCCATGATGCCGGTGGCCAGTTCGGCGCTGACTCCGCCGGTCTTAGGCCCCTCTTCCACGATCACCACATGCCCTGTCTTGCGCACCGATTTACCTATGGTGTCGTAATCGAACGGTGATAGGGAGCGCACGTCGATCACTTCGGCTTCGATGCCTTCGGCAGCAAGAATATCTGCGGCTGCGGTCGCAAAATGGGCCAT
This sequence comes from Candidatus Latescibacterota bacterium, assembly GCA_965217095.1. Classification (GTDB taxonomy): domain Bacteria; phylum Latescibacterota; class UBA2968; order UBA8231; family UBA8231; genus CAYNZV01. Next base: position 315,326 of record OZ244235.1, on the reverse strand, counting down.
TAGCAACCAGGCGAGAATGGTAACCTGGGTCCCTTCTCGCCGCACCGCAGCCTCGTGCAAGGGCACCACATAGTCTTCGTCGGGCACGTCGCTGCTTCCATCAGAGGTTCCGGATTCGGCGCGGGCTCCCTTGGAGCCGTAGAGCAACTTGTGTTCGAACATCAACACTGGGTTGTCGTCGCGGACAGCGGCCTTGAGGATGCCTTTGGCGTCGTAGGCGTTCGACACCGCCACGACCTTTATGCCGGGCACCCCAATGAAATAGCGCTCTAGATTTTGTGCGTGCTGCGAACCGCGGCCGGTCGCCCCGACCGGTGCGCGCATGACCATGGGAACCTTGATAGTGCCTCCGGACATGTAACGCATCTTCGCCGCGTTGTTGACGATCTGGTCCATCGGCAGGAACAGAAAATCGGCGTACTGGACGTCGGCGATGGGCCGCATGCCCATCATTGCCGCGCCGATAGCAACGCCGGTAAACCCCAACTCGGCGATAGGCGTGTTCAGCATGCGATCGGGAAACCTCTGTTCCAGGTCCAGGGTGGCGGTGAATGCTCCGCCGAACCCGCCGGGGATCCCGATATCTTCTCCGATGCAGAATACGGTTTCGTCCCGTTCCATCTCCTCGGCCATCCCCTCGCGCAGCGCTTCGGCAATACTCAGATTCCTCATCAGGCAAGCACCTCGGTCAGCAACTCCTCGACCGCGGGTGGCGGTTCTTGTTGAGCCGCTGCTACCGCCTCGTTGAACCGCTCCTCTGCCCGCGACTTTACCAGATCCACGTCCGCGTCAGTCAGATCTCCGCGATCGATCAGTACCTTGCCCAACCGGTCGATCGGATCGCGAGAGAACCACTTCTCCTTCTCGTCGCTTGCCTGGTAATTGCCCGGATCGCGCCGCGAGTGCCCAGTGCGGCGATAGGTCAGGAGCTCGAGAAGCACCGGGCCTTCGCCCTTCCGGCATTCCTCCGCCGCCTGGCTGGCCGCTTCGTAGACCGACAGAACATTGTTGCCGTCCACCGTTTGGCCCCTGATGCCGTAGCTGGCAGCACGTTCTGAAAGCCGCTCCACCCGGGTGATCTTGTCCAGCCTGGTGGATGCGCCGTAGAGATTGTTCTCGCACACGAAAATGGCGGGCACATCCCAAATGGCAGCCATGGTCAGTCCTTCGTGAAACGCTCCCTCCGAAGTGGCACCGTCGCCGAAGAAACAGGCGACAATCTCCGTTTTCTTCTGCATCTTGAAAGCCAACGCCATGCCCGCCGCCATGGGAATCCCGCCTGCGACAATCGCGATGCCCGGTATCATGCCCTTCTCGATGTTGCCCATATGCATCGAGCCACCCTTCCCTTTGCAGCAACCCGTTCCGGCTCCGTACAACTCGAAAAGCATCTCCTCGGCCGTCAAACCTTTAGCGAGAGCGTGCCCGTGACCTCGAAAGGTGGAGGTAATCTGATCGCCATCATTCAGCGCGGCGCACACCCCCACTGCGGTGGCCTCCTGCCCCTGGCACTGGTGAATCGTGCCGGGCATCGACCCTTCCAGAAAAAGGAACTTCACCCCCTCTTCAAACTCTCGTATGAATACCATCCGTTCATATAAATCGACAAGAAACTCGCGGTCGTACGGCTTCGCTTGTTCTACCGTGAGTTCCGCTACCAGCTCACTCATGTTCCTTCCTTTCCGGATTTGATACTTCATCGCGTTTCTCCGCGGCGGCCCGGTTGCGCGCGAACATGCCTCCTGCGGGCCGGGACGTCGCCTTGCGATCCTGACTGGGTTCGGAATCGGTAGTCGGCTCGGACTTGGATGCCGCAGCCGTTGTCGGTTGTGCCGACGACGGTGCGGCTGTTGTCGGATCGGCCACTTCGATGGTTGCAATCACCGCACCCACCTCCACCTCATCATTGGCCTGGAAGTGAACCGCCGAAAGGGTACCGTTGGCGAACGATTCCACGTCCATCGCAGCCTTGTCGGTCTCGATCTCGAGCAGCGGTTGCCCGCGTTTGATCGGTTGGCCCACCTCTACCAGCCACTTCAGGATCGTCACCACCGACGCCGACGTGGCCAGGTCGGGCATCTTCATCTTTATCTGCATCGACCTCTCTCATCAGAATAATACATCAGGTCCATTCCTCTACGTCACGTGGATTGTCCGCGAGGAACGCCCGCGCTTCATCGACGGTAAACACTCCGCCTGTGGTGCCGAGGGAGCGGGTGGCGGAAGCGCCATAGGCACTGGCCCAGCGTAGCACATCCGCCATCTCTTTACCATTGACGATGCCGGCAATGAAACCGCTGGTGAAGGCATCCCCGGAACCGGACGGGTCCACCAGATCTACAGAATACGCCGGCGCGCGCCAAAAGGTGCCGTCCCGAGTGGCAACCGATCCGTTCTCGCCCAAGGTGACCACAACCGTATTGGCACCACTGTCGGCGAGAGCGCGCAGTTGCGCCAGCGGTTCGGGTTCCCCGGTGATGGCCGCCGCCTCGTCGTCGTTCGGAAGAAAATAGTCGATTTCAGGAAGAATCGATTTGACCGTACCGGCGCCGCGAGAATCTTGCGGCACCACTACATCTACCACCGTCAGAACCCCGTTTTGGCGGCAAAAACCCAGCAACTCTCGGAACTCGCCGAGGTCGACAGCCGGCAGGATCAACAGGCCGCCCAAGTAGAAGACCTTCAGTCGCTTCACCCACTCTCGATCGATGTGTTCGATGCAGAAAGCTTTGTTCGCTCCGAAAGTATGAATGTAACGTCGATCCTGGCCGGCCACGACCAAGATCACCGTCTTGCTCGTGGGGTATTGATCATTTACGGCAACGTGACTGCAACCGACACCGTCGTTCTCCAAGGAGCCCAGTAGAGAGGTGGCTGATGAGTCGGCGCCTACACATCCTGCTAGATCGACGCTGATCCCCTGCTTGGCCAGGCCGATGGCGACATTCGCCGCACACCCACCAGCACCCGGTTCGATGGCGTCGATCGCCAGTAGCTGTCCTTCCCGAGGCAGGTTGTCCATCGGTCCGCAGAAGATATCAGACACCAAAACGCCGGCACAGCCCACCTCAGCCATACAGACGTGCCTTGCCGCAACAACCGAGAAAATCGATCCGTTCGAGAACCGCATCGCGGACCGCCTGTCTGCCCGCGACCATCACATCCTCATCAGCCCCGTAACCCAGGAGAAGGTGGGGGTTTTCCTGGGCGGAACCGAGCGCCCCCCGCACCGCCTTCAGATACCTTTGCTTCACGTAAGTGCCGTAACAAACCTTGGCGACGCCCAACGCAATCCCATCCTTCAAATCACCCAACGCGATGCCCGTACCGCCGTGGAGATCCAGCGGAATCTTCACCTTTTCGCGGATTGCAGCAAGACGTTCCAGGTCGAGACCCTGTGACCCATCCAGCAAAACGTGGATGTTACCGACGCTGATGGAGAGTATGTCCACCCTGGTTTCCAGCACGAAATCCGCCGCTTGCTGGGGATCGGTAGCCGACGATCCGAGGGTGTCGATGCCGCCCTCCGCGCCGGAGGGCAGGTGGCCGGTCTCAGCTTCGAGGGCAACCCCGTGTGAGTGCGCGAATGCCGTCAATTCCTTCACCCTTGCTACGTACTCGTTGCGCGGCACCTCCGGGTCGTCCAACATCACCTGGCCGAAACCGAGTTCTATCGCATCCCGTATCCACTCGTCCTGGGCGCATTCATTGAAGACCAACGAACAGGGAACCGCCGCCGTTTCCGCTGCCGCTCTTCCCAGGGCGGCGTACCAGGAGAGTCGTTCATGCGCGCGTCGGCCGGCATGGCTTAGAAACTCCCCGTTGAAACCGACCATGATTGGCGAATCGGTCGCTTCGGCGGCATCGATTACTCCTTGAAGAGATTCCAAATTCCAGCTTTCGAAATAGCCGACGGCATACCCTCCGGCTAAGGCGTCACCGAGCAGTTCGTTTACGGATATCAGCGGCAAGGACGATCAGCTCCAAGTTCTGTTGACGTGAGCGGGTAATGATGTGGCAACGAAAAGTCCCTGTCAAAAAAACGGTCGACAACATGGGCTTGGGCACAACATGAGCAACTCCTAAAACATTATATTACGAACGTTGATCTACCAAGAGTCGGATCATAGATTATCGTAGTTTACCCAAAATTTGACCGAAACCTATGCCGACCAACGAAGACGGCTACCTAGCCCGCTTGCAGAGCGAGAGCCGGATCTCCGCTCACACCTGGAGACAGTGGTGCAATCAGTTCCAGCTGGACGTGGTGGAGGCGATGGATGTGTGGGATGAAATCTGCCTGCCGTTGATGATGCTGTCTCGCAAGGCTCTGGATGTTCCGTTTGTCTTGCAGGCATGGATGGCGCGTCCCGACCTGGATCTGATCACCTTTCGCGAGGAGGTTCCGACGGCGCTTCATATTCTGGGCTTCGTTTCATCGCTAAAGGACGAGAGCCTGTCCGGAACCGGATTCAAGAGCGGGATCCTCAAGATATTTCGACGCGTTGCCACTTCTCCCGGAGAGGTACCTCCCCCTTTGGAATTAAGACGCCGACGCTTCGTCGTGGAGCTTACCTCGGTCATTCTCATCGCCAAGGTGATCAAAGGCGAGAATATCTCTCTGGCGGGCGTTATCAAGGTGCTCGTCGACGGCCGAGGCACGCTGGACGACCTGGTGCGAATGGCGAAGAAGGCGGCCGGAACGGGCCGTGTTGCCGACGTCGTATCGGCCTGTCTCGAATGCCGTGTTGCAGCGTTGAACGAAGCGGTGGCAGCAGACGATGATGAGGATGAGGAGGATGACGACGAATGGGAGGAAGACGGGGCCGATGAAACCCGAGCGAATGGTGCTGACGCCGGGGCTGAAAACGACTCTGAAGAGGAAGCGTCCGGTGATGGGGAGATCGAAGCCGAGGATGAAGAAGACGAGGAATTGGAAGATGAGCACAACCTGGATGAAGACGAGGACGATACCTTCGAAACTCCACGTCCGACGAACGCCACCGAAAATTTTCTCTACCAGGCCAAAGCTGCGTTCAAATTGATCTACGCAGCAGAGGCGAATAAGGACAAGGAAATTCCCCGAGAATTGCTCGTGAAACGGCTGGAGTCAGTTGACAGATTCGAACCCCTCAAGGCTTATGTACCGACTCACGAAGAGGCGCAGGCCATGATGCGCAAGGGGGAGTTCGAACAGAGCGGCGGCCGAGAAAAAACCTTGATGAAAGCGCGCGGTGGAGGTGGCGCCCGATCTAGCGGAGGCGGCAAGGGTGCGACTTCGGGAAGCCCAAGCTCTGGTGGCGGCGGTGCTGCCCCGGGCGGAATCGCGGCTGCTGCCGGAGCAGGTATCTCCATGGGCGCCGGCGGAGGCGCAAAGAAACCCACTGTTATAAAGGGTGGCGCCGCCACCGGGAATGCGGCCGCGGTCGCGGCATCTGGTGTCAGCGGCTACGAGGGAGAAGAGGATGAGGACGCGGAAGAGGGTTTGGATCTCGTGGAAGTGTCGGAGGCGAGCCTGGAGGAAGCCGTGCGTCAGATAGGGGCATTGCTCGAAAACGTGACGGCGGCCGATCCCGACGTCTGGGCTCTGTTTCTCCAGCCCGACGCCGAACTCGATGATGTGTGTTCGTTGAGCAAGCGACTGTCGCAGGAAGGTACCGGGGCTCAACAAGCTGCCGCCGCGATTGAGACCGTTGGTCGCATGCAGAACATCAAGGAGCTGCTTGCCCTGCCCGAGGACAAACGGATCAAAGCCCGCGACCTAGCCATCGACGTAGATGTATTCGTCAAAAACACCTGTAAGACTCGGCGTACCCTCGAACCCAACAGCCGCGGGTTGGACTCGCGAGCTGATGACTGATTCGTCCAGCGTAGACGTTTTGGAAGCGGAGTCGGAACTCGCCTTCAATGTTCTTCTGATAGACGACCAACCGCTGATTGGGGAACAGGTGCGCCGCCTGCTCGCTCCCGAAGCCGACATCGGTTTCCATTATTGCCGCAATCCGATCCGCGCCATTGCGGCTGCCCTGGAGAACGATCCATCCGTGATTCTGCTCGACCTTACCATGCCGAACATGGACGGATTGACCTTGCTCAAGACGTTTCAGGCTGATGAGCAATTACACGACATCCCGGTGATCGTGCTCTCCTCCAAGGAGGAGGCGAAAACCAAAGCGGACGCCTTCGGGTTGGGAGCCAGTGACTACCTGGTGAAACTGCCGGACGCCACCGAGCTAGTCGCCAGAATTCGCCGCCACTCTCTGGGTTACATTCACTTGCGAGCGCAGCGTCGCACCGAGCGGGCACTGCGTCGGGCGGAGGCAGAATCGCGAGAAGCGGCCGGCGAAGCTCAGCGAGCCAACAGGGCTAAAAGCGTTTTCCTAGCCAACATGAGCCATGGCTTGCGCACTCCTCTGAACGCCATTTTGGGACATTCGAGACTCCTGCTCGAAAACGAAGCGGAGCTCTCTACATTTCAGCTGCGAGCGCTGGGGCACGTAGAGGGTGGTGGACGCGAGCTCCTCAAGCTGATCGACAACATCCTCAGCGTTACTCGCATCGAGTCGGGAGAGCAGTTTCTCGAGCCGACCGAATTCGATATCGGCGATCTCCTGCGCCAACTGGAAGCCACCTTCGACGTGCGCTGCGAGCACAAGGGTCTGTCGTGGCGCTCGGAAATCGCCCTCGGCGAAACCAGGGTTCGAGGGGATGGCCGCAAGCTACAGCAGGCTCTGGTACATCTGCTGGACAATGCCGTGAAGTTCACCGAAGTCGGAGAGGTGCAGCTGCTGGTCACCTGTCGCGACGACCTCTACAGCTTTGAGGTCAGGGACACGGGGCCCGGGATTCCAGCGGCGCGCCGGGCAGCCGTTTTCGAGCTCTTCAACCAGGGCGAAGAAGGTTTGGAGAAAGGGGGATCGGGTCTGGGCCTCACCATCGCCCGCAGCCACGTGGAGCTGATGGGGGGAAACTTCACCCTCGAAGAAGGTGAGAAGGGGGGCGTGGTAGCTTCTTTCGCCGTACTGCTGTCGAAGACTCAGACTGGGAGCCAAAGCTCCCGATCGCAAACGCGGGCGCGCCCCAGGGGGTTGGCTCCCGGGTCGGCACTGCGGGCCCGACTGGTGGGGAGAAGCGACAACCTGGAGATCATGACGCAGATTCTCGAAAGGATCGGAGGGGAGGTTGCGCATGTCGAGGAACTGGGTGCGAAGGAGATGACCGAAAGCTCCGACAACTGGGATGTTATCATCATCGACGTCGACACCTACAACCTGGATGCGACCCGGGTTTTGGGTAGAAGCTATACATCGCGGCCGAAGCTGGTTGGATTGTCGGGGTCTTCTCTCTTGAGCCGCCGCTACCTCGACGCCGGCTTCGATAGGTGTATCGAAGTCCCCTTGCGGCCGGGCCGCGTCTATGCGGAACTGGCCGAACTGCTGGGCATCGAGTACGAATACGATGCGGTCGCAATCCGAGTGCCGGCATCGACGGCCGAATTCAATCTGAAACTACCCGCCGACTTACGCGACAAACTGAGCAAAGCGGCTGCAACCCACAGCATCACCGAACTAAAGAGATATATCGGCGAGCTCGAATCTCTGGGCCCGGAAGAACAGAGACTGGCCGATCATCTTTCCACTCTCGGACGGGGCTTCGATATGGCGGCCATCGGTGCCGTGTTGCGTGAGATCCACACTCAATGAGGCTTCTTCACTACGGACCGAACCTACGATGCGAATGATTGACCTCGATTTGAAGGATAGCAAGATCCTCGTCGTCGACGACGTACCGGCCAATCTGGACATTTTGGTGGAGGCGCTGGACCGGGAAGGATACAACGTCCTGGTTGCCTCCAACGGCACGACAGCCTTGGAGGTAGCGGCGTACGCCCGCCCGGACCTGATTCTTCTCGACGTCATGATGCCGGGTATCGACGGATTCGAGACCTGCCGCCGACTTCAGGCGGACCGCAACCTGGAAGATACCCCAGTGATATTCCTGACCGCCAGAGACGACATCGAAGGGATCGTGGAGGGGTTCGAAGCCGGTGGCCTCGACTACATCACCAAGCCATTCAAGAAAGAAGAGGTCCTGGTGCGCGTGCGGACGCATCTCGAGCGCACCTTGCTAGCGCGCAACCTGGCCGAGCTCAACGCCCATCTGGAGCAGAAGGTGGCCGAGCGCACGCGGGAGGTTCAGCTGCGGCTCAAGGAGCTTGAGGGCAAGGATCGTATCGCCCAACACCTGTTGACCTTCAATACACTTGAAGAAACCCTGGCGGTGGTTCTGGAAGTCATAACCAACATTCTAAAGCTGGATAGTGCGGCCGTTTTCCTCCGCGAAAACGGAGAGCTGCACGCTACGGCCGCCATCGGCGTGACCGATCCCGGTGCCATCATTGGCCGTTCGGAATTGGCCAAGTTGTCGTTTGCTCCCAACGCCGCCGCGACCAAGTCCATTGAGCAGAAATCGGCAACGATGGTGAAGGATGCCGATCCACCGACGGCGCTCGTCCCCATTCTCCGCGATGAGTATGTGCTTGGACTGATTCAGGTGGAGAATCACCAGAGTAAGCGTGATATCACCGATGCTGACCTGAAAACCCTCACCAGCTTTGCGTTGCAGTCCGCCGTTGCCATCACCGATGCCCAGGTGCGCCAGGATCCGGAAGCGTGGCGCGATCAACTGGACGAGATTCTCGAGATCGAAGAGGAGCTGGAGGATTCGGAAGGGTTAGATGGGCTAAGCACCGCAGAGGAAGACTAGCGGACGCGGGCATTCGCAAAGTGAGAATTCCTCTCCACATCGACAAGCTCCATGTTGGCATGTTCGTCGAGGCGGACGTCGACACCGCCACCGTCGATGGACAAACCCGCCATTACCTCATATTGCGGGATGCTACCTTCAAGTCGGAATCGGGGAAGAAGCTGCGCTTGACCAAGCGCAAGCAAGCGCGGATCACCCACGCCGGCGGCATGCTGATCACCTCCAGCAAGCAGATCCAAATATTGCGCGACATCGACGTGCTGGAGGCGGTCGTAAACACCGACAAGAGCGATGTCGTGCCCGACCTGCCGGAAGTGAGGCACGAACACGAAAAGGCCGGCAAACCGCCCACTTTCGTAGACGTGGAAGGTGCCGCCAAATCGGTAGACCAACAAGCCCCCATTGAGGCTGGCACGACAATCCGTCGCCGGAACTTCGGACCTAAAAGCACTGGTTGGATGAAGGTGGAAATATCGGAAGAGCGGGACAGGGCAACGCTGCAGGTGTTGAGCTTCGGTGGCGACCCGCTCCTCGCCGCCTCTCACGTATTTTCTGCCCTGCAAGAGCTCTACGGCATTGCCAACGGACTGGACAACGATCTGATCGAACGCCTCGCGTCCCAGGCTGCTGCGTCACCAAGCAGAGTGATTCGAGGCGAATTCCACGTGGCCGTCGCGCTCTTTCCCGAAGGCGACGACTCCGGACATATCGAATATACCTGCTTCGACGGGAAATCGACCCCAGGAGATCGTTCGGGAAGCGATCTCCTCGAACTCTTTCAAGGCGAATCGTTGGATCGACTGATGGATTCGAAGAGCAGTCTCCATCTCGCGAAACCGGGAGAGGAACTGGCGAGATTCGTACCGCCCGAAGGATACCAACCTCCTCTAGACATTTTTGGCGAACCCCGGCGAAACACCGGTCCCGGCGTCCTGCTCAAGCCCGGACCCAACGTGCGACTACGCCAGCACGCGTATCTGTCCGAGACGCTGGGGTATGTCTCCGTAAAGGATCGCGAGTTGGCGGTGGTTACTCCTATATGGATATCCGCCGATTGCATGGAAGCACACTTCGTTCATTTCGATCATACAGAGTCCGGAGAGACCTTGACCGACGAGAGTATCGGCGCCGCGCTCAAGAGCTTGAAGATCAAACATGGTGTCAGAGATTCAGCCGCGGACGAGCTCGTTGCGTCGCCCCCGTCCGGCAAGGATGCGGCATCTGTACTGATCGCCGAGGGCTCCGCGGTGAAACCGTCGTCACCCCCACGCTTGGAGACAATTTTCGATTCCGACTGGCGCAAGGGGCCGCCGGCGCGCACGGCGACGAAAGCGCTGGATGGTCCGACAGGGGTCGCTATGGTGGAGGCGGACCAGCTGTTGGCGGAAATACGACCGAGCACTGATGGGGAGCCGGGTACCGATCTCTTGGGCAAGCTTATTCCTCCCTCCGCCGAAGGCCACGAGCCCATCAGCGCTGGCGTCAACGTGCGCTGTGAGTGGAGCGACGACGTCGGCCGGTTCTATTCTGCCATCGAGGGTTTTGCCAAACTGCAGAAGAATAGTATTCGCGTGAAACCGGTCGCCCACATAGCAGGAGACGTGGACGAGAATGTCGTATTCGCCGACGCCGAGAAGGACGTCTATGTCACCGGCTCGGTGAGGCCTGGAGTTGTAGTGAGAGCGGCTGGTAGCATCGCAATCGACGGCATGGTGGAATCGGGTGCCCAGGTTCACTCGAACGAGGACGTGTCGGTTTCGAAAGGCATTGTAGGTCGCCAGTCGCAGGTGGTCGCGATGGGCGATGTAGCTACCAAGTTCGTGCAGAATGGTTCAATCGTCGCGCGCGGGGATGTCAACGTTACGAGTCACGTCGTCAACGCCCGGATACGAGCCGGCGGAAAGTTCATAGCGGAGTCGGACGGCACCGAGCGGGGTGGTAGCGTCGTGGGCGGGGAGGTTATTGCGACCGGCGGTGTAGAGGTGGCGAACGTGGGATCGACGCGAGCGGACGTCACCCGTCTCGGCATCGCTGAAGACCCAAAGATCGCAGCCCAGATAAAGAAGGTGCAACAGGCGTTGGACTTCTGTACGACGAATATTCAAAGGATTTTTCGCACCCTCGGGACTAGCGAAATAGATGTGGTCGCGCTGAAGAAATCGATCGAAAATTCGCCGCCGCACAAGCGTGAACCCTTGATGCAACTGCTCAGTCAACTCAAGGGGCTTTCCCAGACGAGACAAAAATCGCTCAGGATGAAGAGCGACTTGGACGCCCAGCAGAGCCGGTTGCTCGAAGGCTCGGAGATCAAAGTCGCAGGTACGACCAGCGCCGGGGTGGAAATCCGCTTTGGCAATGATTCGGTTACTACCAAGGACGAGCTGAAATGCGCCGTGTTCTCCCGCGAAGCGTCAGGCATCGCCTGTCGGCAGGAGGACCCACGTGCTCGGCCCAGGTAGTGCCGAGCGACGACACATCTAGTGACCGATCCCCGTCCAGGTTCCCGCAAGCAGGACGCTTCGCCCTAAAACTGACGCAACGATGAAGATATTTCGAACCCAAGCGGCGCGATACGCTCTTCTCGGGGCCCTGTTCGGGTGTGCGTTCCCTGCGGGAGCCGTGTTGATCGATCTGTTTTTCCTGCAAAACCTCGATCTGACCGTCGCTAACGTAATCCTGATAGAATCCCAGCAGCCGTTGCACTGGATCATCGATTCCGCGCCGATTGTACTTGGCCTGCTGGCGATGCTGATCGGACGGCACCAGGACCGCCATGAGACCATCCTCCAAGAGCTCGACCGGGAGCAGGACCTGGTACAGGGACTGGCGAAGTTCCCGGAAGAAAACCCCCACCCCGTCCTTCGCGTCGCCGAGGACGGCGAGATCTTGTATTCCAATCGGCCCGCTTCCGAACTGCTGCGGAACATGGCCAACGATGGACTGCTGAATTCCCAGTGGGCAGAAATCGTCATCGCGACGCTGAGAGACGGCGACAGCTGCGAAGAGGAGCTGGTCATCGAGGACCAAACCATGTCGTTGGTATTTACCCCCGTCGTCGACATGAAATACGTCAACATCTACGGCAGAAACATTACCCGGCGGGTACAGGCGCTGGAGGAGCTGGGGATCGCCAAAGAGGCGGCAGAAGCGGCAAACCGGGCGAAAAGCGAATTCCTCGCCAATATGAGTCATGAGCTCCGGACCCCGATGAATGCCATTCTCGGCTACGCCCAGATCCTCGAGTCCGCCGGTGACCTGCCCGCGCAACACCGCAACGCCGTCGAGACCATAGGCGAGAGCGGAGAGCATTTACTGTCGCTGATCAACAACATCCTCGATATATCCAAGATAGAAGCGGGGCGAGAGGAGCTGAACGAGACCCATTTCGACCTGAACGGCATGTTGCATGGGCTGGCGTCGATGTTCGATGTCCGGTGTCGGCAACAGGGTCTCACCTGGAAGCTGGAGATCGCAGGTGATCTGGGGGTCGTCAAGGGTGATGAGGGCAAGCTTCGTCAGGTACTGATAAATCTCTTGGGAAACTCGATAAAGTTCACCTTTCAAGGTAACGTTACCTTGAAAGTAGATGCGCCCACCGACGAGCTGTATTTCTTCGAGGTGTCCGATACCGGCAAGGGAATCGGACCGGAAGCACAGAGCTATATCTTCGAACCGTTTCAACAGGAGGGAAGCAGCTTCTCCCATGGCGGCTCAGGGTTGGGACTGGCCATAAGCCGGCGCTATGTGAGCATGATGGGAGGCGAGCTGCAATTCGACTCCGAAGTGGGAGCAGGTACTCGCTTCTACTTCCGTCTGCCCTTTGTCTCGAGTGATCCGCGGCCCACAGGAGTTTCACCGCGCGATGTTTCGGGTAAATGGCAACGGGTTAAACGATTGTCCGAAGACACCCCCGTCTATGCTTTGGTTGTTGATGACGTCAAGACAAACCGCGACGTAATCGCACAAATCCTGCGATCCGTGGGCGTCGAGGTCGAAACCGCCGAGTCCGGCAGTTTGGCCCTTGAACGAGTTCGTCGAAAACGGCCGGACATAGTTTTCATGGACATTCGAATGCCAGACATGACAGGCGTCGAGGCTATGCAGAGATTGCACAAAGAGCACGGAGAAGGGGCATTCAAGATTGTCGCGGTTACGGCGTCGGTATTCGAACATCAGAGACAAGCGCAGCTGGCAGCGGGATTTGATGGTTTTATTGACAAGCCGCTCCGGACGGGGCAGGTCTACGCCTCCATGGCAGATCTGTTGAATGTCGAGTACGAATTCGAGGCGATTCAGCACAGTGAGACCGCCGACTGGTCGGATTTGCGGCTTCCCGTGGACGTCCATGAGCGCTTGCTTGCCGCCGTCGATTCTCACAGTGCGTCGGAGCTGCGTCGAACTCTTGAGTCTCTGAAGAATCTTGGTCCCAGCGGGAAGAGTCTTTTCGAGCACCTGCAATCGTTGGCTAGGCGGTATGACATGAGCGGAATCAGGTCGGTGCTGGAGGATCTTTCAGGGACACGCTGACGTAGATCGTAAGCTCCATCGATTCCCGATTAGGTCACGATGCTGGTTGATCAGAGCGATTGCCTGTGGTGCGGACAACTGAGGAGAGCGAGATGACTCTCAAGAATCAGATCATAGGGACAAAAGGTGATGCCGCAGGCATGGAGCAGTTGTATCGGCGCGCCTGCGACAAGGGTGAAGAACCGATTTTCAGAGAGGCGATTGCTCAATGCGCAGCTGAATGCGGAGACGACGTTCTTCTTTCGGCCTGGGCACATCGTCTGGACCTGAAGACAGTATCCAGCGAGGATCTAACGCTCTTATCCTCCAGGCGAGTCAAGCATTGGAAGACCGCCGTTGGCGCGAGTGTCGTGTTGGGTATGACGTTCGCATTGTTGGCTGGTGATCGGCCGCCCGCGCCGATTCCAGGGGAAAGCACATCGCAGTTCTGGATCGGGTGGGCGCCCCTGACCGCACTCTTCATCCTCGGTTCCCTCGCTGCCGTCAGCCGCGATGCGGAGCCGTTTCGTCGCTATGGACAACCGGCCGCGCTTCTCCTGATTCTCCCAGTGCTCGTGGCGATGGTGGCGTGGGACAGAGACGACGATATAGCCGGCTTGCTCGCCTTGCATCTTCCCATCGCCGTCTGGGCCATCGTCGGCGCGGGAGTGGCTTTGGGCAGAAGCGATGCCGCCAGCCAGCAGTACGGGTTTCTGGTGAAATCGGCCGAGGCGATTCTCGCCGCTGGAATCTACTTCGCTGCGGGTGGGATCTTTTTGGCGTTGACGTTCGGAATTTTCAGCGTTTTGGGGATCGAGCTCCCCGAGGACGAGATGCTCCATGTCGCGGCGTGGGGTCTCGGAGCAGTACCGATCCTGGCGTTGGCCAGCGTATACGATCCGACGGCGGTGCCCGTTCTACAGGATTGGTCCACCGGTTTATCCCGCATCCTGCAGCTGTTGACGCGAATCTTTCTACCTCTAGCCCTTGGGGTTTTGGTTGTCTACGTGCTCTGGTTCATACCGACGAACTTCTGGCATCCGTTCCGCGAGCGCGAGGCCTTGATCGTATACAACGCTACGATACTAGCGGTCCTGATGCTTTTGAGCATTGCCGTCAGCGGGCGCGCTCATGGAGGACATGTGCTGCGCAACGGCCTATTGGCTTTGGCCGTGCTGACCGCCCTTCTCAACGCCTACGCGTTGGCAGCCAACCTCACCCGCATCTTCGAGCTGGGTTTGACACCCAACCGCTACGCGGTAGCCGGATGGAACGTCGTCACCATGCTCATGCTGACGACGGTGATTTTGCGGTTGTGGAGAGGAGACCCGGAGCAATGGGTGCCGCACCTCCGACGGGGAATCGCTGTCACCTCGGTGGTCGCCGCCGCATGGGCGGCGTGGGTGGTTGTTGGGCTGCCGTTGTCGTTTTCTTAGAAATCTGGTTCAACCGCGCGGTGCGGCGCGCATTCGGTGGATCAGTCGTTGTACTTCTCGGGTGGGATACGGTGCTCGGAGGAGAAGCTCATGTTCTCCGGCAAGGGCAGAAAAGCGGGAACCATCTCACTCCTTCGTGCCATAATGTGTTCCATCGGCTCGGTTACCTGATCCAGCTCCTTGTCGCTTATCGGTAGCGCGTAACGCACCATCGGGGTATACCGCTGAAACGCCTCGGCGTAACCCACCCCCGCCTTGTTGCCGTAGTGTCCGTCCTGCATCTCCCCCCGCTTGCGAGAGTAGGCGCCACCGTAATACTGACTGGTTATACAGTCCAGGGCTTTCACCTTCTTGTCGATCACATCGGTAATATCGACGTAGAGATCGACCCGCGAGGTGCTGGCGTATTCAAGGGTATTGGCCCCGATGTAAGCGATCGGATTCATGAAATAGATGGCGGGCGTCAGGTGCCTTTCCTGCCGGCCGCGCCCGGTCCCCTGAGCCAGGGTCGCTGCGAAGACCGTAGCCTGTCCGATGGTTCCATGCATTTTCAAACCACCGGTTTCGTACGGATGATGCGAGATCAGCAGGTCGGGCTTCACCTCGCGGATTACGTCGGCGATCGCCTCTACCTTTGCCCGGTCCAACAAAAGGTCGTCATCCTCGAACCCGAGATCCCGTAGATCGTCGAAACCACAGATACGGCAGGCGTTGCGGGTTTCTTCCAGCTTCTCAGCCACGGCCTCTTTCATTTTGGTCTCAACATCCAGCTCGTGCCCTTCCCGCTGTTTTTCGTCTTTCAGCTCCCAGTGATGCGAACGCACGCCGGTAGTGGCGATCGCCACGGTGACCTTGTCACCGCGTGCCACGTGGTGGGCGAGGGTTCCCCCTGCCTGGTCGAAGCTGTCTGCGGGGTGGGCGGCAACGAGCAAGATCTGTATCGGTCGGCTTGGCATGTGGAATATTCCTTGAGGAGTGTTTTGCGAAGTATCTCGAGGCTGCTCGAAGAGTGTGCCGCCAGCCCTCTCAGGGCACCGGTTTCGATCTGTTTTGGTATATCTCTTCATGACCGGGGGGAATGACCCCGCCGATCTTCAGCGCCTGTTTTCCGTTCTCGCCAGCGAAGGGTCGCGCCAGAAATTTGGGCTCCTCTTCGACGAAAACCACGACCGGTCCGGTCTTTGGTGTGTCCGAGCAAATGATATCGCCGGCCTTCAACGTTCGAGCTTCGCCCAGGGAGATCTGCGTCCGACCCAACTCGGCCGTTACCGGCATGAAGGTCTTGTTCAGACGCAGGTTGTTCTGTTGAATCAGTTCATTTTTATTCGTTCGCGAAGACCGGACGTAGCTTTGCCGTCCCAGCCGCGGCAGAATCGACTCCAGGGTAAAGAAGGGATAGCAGAGGCTGACCAGGCCCGAGGCGTTTGTGGAGTTGACCTCGAAAGCCAGCAGGATAACGATCTCGCTGGCGGCCGTGATTTGCATGAACTCCGGGTTGGTCTCCAGCTCGATGTCGGTGACGTCTACCTTAAGAATCAGCTCCCAGGTCGCCTCCAGATCTTCGATGACGCGCTTGGTGATGCGGTGAATCACACCAACCTCGATCGGGGTCAGGGTGCGCGCGCTGACGCCCTGTGAGGAACCCTTACCCCCGAAGATCCTGTCGACGAAAGCGAAGGTTACCGGCATGGCAAAATCGATGATCGCCTGCCCATTGGTGGGCCCTAAGGTGAACTGGTAGGAACAGGACGGATTCGACAGCGACATGATGAATTCGGCGTATGTGGTCTGGTCGACAAAGGCAATGTCCACGTCCACCACGGCTCGCATGGCACCGGAAAAGGTGGAGCTCAGCAGGCGGGCGAAGTTGTCGTGCAGGTTTTCCAGGGTGCGCAGCTGATCCTTGTTTACCCTCGCCGGGTGTTTGAAGTCGTAGGAGGTGACTATACGTTTCGGGGTACCCTTAGCGCCCACATTCTGCTCGCCCACGTCGATTTCATCCTTCGAATGAATATCCGCCATTGTCAGTCTCCTACGAATCTTAGACGTAATCGTCTCCAGTATCGCCGCGAACTATCCTAACCTTCCCCTGCTCTTCGAGCTGCCGCACGGTTTGCACGATCCGCAGTTGGACCTCCTCCACATCACGGCGCAGCATCCGTTCCAGCCCCTCCATGGCCTCTTGCACGGAAGCGCGCGCTTGCTCCGACATATTGCTGTAAATCGTTCCCGCAGATCGGTGCTGGCCGCTTTCAATGCGATGGCCAGGTCGTTCTCTTCTATTTCACGCAGGAGGGTTTGGATCTCGCGATCGCTCATCTTGCCAATGTCGGCGAAGACGAACATCTGATTGCGCACATCCTCCGCCACGTCGGGCGCCTGCGCGTCCATCTGGTTGAGCACGTTCCGCTCCACACTTGAGCCCGTCCAATTCAGCACGTCGGCCACTACCTTGGGTCGACCGAGCAGGTCTCGAAGAGAAGCTTCCAGAGCTTCTTCGACCTGCGCGATTATCTTTTGCGGGATGTTCTCCGTAGTCGCCATTCGATATGACACATCGGCCTGCAAACGTTCGGGCAATTGCGCCAGTACCCCTGCTGACTTGCGTGGCTCGAGCTGTGAGAGAATGAGCGCGATCGTCTGCGGGTGTTCGTTAGAAATGAAGGGAGCGATCTGATCCGCTCCCACTCTGTTGAGCATACTGAATCCGGATTCGGCAGGGTGTGTAGTCCTGTCGATGAAGTGACTAGCCCGGTGTGGTCCCACCAGCTTGGTCAGCAGACCGCGAGCGTACTCGGGGCCACCGACCTCTACGTAATCACCTGTTACGACGCGCTGGTGAGCTGTCTCCAACGCCTGCATAGCGAGTTGGTGACCAACCTCCCCAGTTTCGCTGATCGCCTCCGTAACGAATTGAAGTTCGTCGTTGTTCAGGTGTTGGCAGATCCGGGCACCGATCACCTGGCCCAGACCGATCAATATGGCCGCTACCACCTGTTGAGGCGATAGGCCGCTCAACGGACCTCCTTCCTTGCCCCCTTCTTCCTTGCGGATAAGAGTCCGCACCACCGCAGCTGTTTCATGAGAATGGTTGAAGAGGTAGGCATGGGTGCTATCGGGGGCGATTCCGGACGGTAGGGGAGGCGCTGAAGTGGTGTCGGGTTTTACCACGGCCTCCACCGGTTGTGAGCGCGGTTTCGGCACGTGAAGGGGGGGCATCGCGTCGACGGCAGCCTCGTCTGGGCATGTCCAGCTTGCAACCGTTTGTTTCTCTTTAAACTCGGTCGAGCCGCCCACGATGCGGCCCCCTGTAGTTTTTTGAGGGGCGGCGCTCATGAGGTCACCTCGTGATCGACGGGAAAATCGTGAAGTCGGGTGATGCGCACCGCCATTAGATCGGTGACAACCACAATCTCCCCTTCTCCGAACGGTCTCTGGTTGACCAGCACATCGAAGGCCTCGCCGGCCAGTTTGTCGACCTCGATGACGTCGGACGTCTGAAGTCTCCGTACCTGACCCAACGTCATTTCTTTGCGGCCTAATTCCACCACGACTTCCGCCGCCACGTTTCCCAGGTCCGTGTGCGGGGGGCTTTCGACGGTTGACATTCGGCTCTCCCCTTTCAGACCTGTCCCAGAACCTCGGTGAGCCGCACGCCGAAGTTCTCATTCACAGTGACGACCTCACCCCGGGCGAAGTGTTTGCCGTTGACGAACACGTCGATGGGATCGCCTACCTCCTTATCCAGCTCGATCAGCGACTGCTCGCCCATATCCGTAATATCCTCCATGGTTTTTCTGGTACCACCGAGTACCATCTGGACCATAACGGGCATGTCGTTGAGCAGGTCGATATTGTCACGTGGTGCCGCCGGCTTCGGTGGAACTGCCTTTTTTTTGGGGGTCTTGCTCGTTGCCATTTCGCTTTGCTCCTTCCCTCGAAGTGGGTAGATGAGCCGCTCGGTTCAACAGTGTACGGAACTCCAGAGCATAATCCTAAAAGGGTTTTTACTAGGCAGATGGAGCTTCCCTAAGGTCAAGACCGAACCTGTAGGAGTAGAGCACCGCTGGCCCATCCGCCTCAAAATGCAGTCGCACTTCTTGACCCACGAAACGTGCCAGATCGCTGCGCTCCTGCCCCCAGGTGATTTCGAAGTCGGTTTGGTCGTCGCGCTCGAGACCGTTGCAGTTCTCCAGCTCGAACCCTTCCGGAACTTCGGTATCACACACCACCCGAACTCGGATGCGGCCGTTGTTACGCGACTTCTTGGTGCCGAAAACGCTGGCATTCAGAAATAATCGCGGGCCCTCGACCCGCACCGGTTCAGTCATCAACTCGCCGGCGCCACCCGTGCACATCCCCACGAATCCATCCTTGCGCAACGTCGCCAGACCGATGGCCGCCTGGAACTTTTGATCGCTGCCGTGACGACGCATGCCCGAATACCAGATGTGCAGCGCGTTGTCTTTGAGGATGGGCGGATTCAGCGATGAGGAGACCCAGCCATTGTCCCAGGCGCCCGGGGTCCCGATGGGCAGGAACTGTTCGTGTTTCCCGACTCGATGCCACTTCGTGAGGTCGCGCGCCGTAGCCAGCTCCGTTGCACCTTGACCGGTCGAGGTGTAGAAAACCGCCAGAAGACCCAGGTATTGGTTGCCGTAGGCGAACGGCGTCATCAGCTCGAACTGGTCGCGTGGATCGTCGAAGTCGTCCGGTTTGAGAACCGTCTCCAGGGGAGTCCAGCTGACGAAGTCCTCGCTGGTGCTCAAGGCAACGACCTTGCGGTACTGCTTCCACTGCAGAATGAAATGATCGGCGATCGTGCCAGCACGCCGCGATACGGCTATGAAACGACGTGTGCCCGGGTCGAAAACGACCGCGCCGCCATCGCCGGACCTCGCAATAGACGGTTGGTCTTCCAGGGTCCAGTGAATTCCATCGGTGGAGTGGGCAGTGTACATGCCATGGCGCTCGAGCACGGACTCAAAATATCTTCGCCGCTCCGCCGGACTCGCTGATTTTCCGGCGCGGGGCACCTTCGCCTGCCGTTCCTGGTAGTACCCCATCTTGTAACGGCGCGCTGCATCCTCTTCATTGTCATCCTTGATGATGCCCCAAGGGTGCAGCGAGCTGTGCTCCGGACGAGTTTCCGAAGTGGGGTAAACGATGTTGTTCGCCGTTGACCCCTGAAACGGAAACACGCCCAGCTCGGGCTTCTCCCACTTCACGCCATCCCCAGATGTGGCGTAGCAGATATATTTCTGCGCCTCCTTTCCGGCGCCGGCGGGACCGTGGGTGAAATACCACATCTTGAAGAGGTCTTCGTCGCGGTCGTACAGGACCGAGCCCCACATCTGCACCGCGCTGCCTTCCCAGGGACGGTCGGCACGCAGCACCGGTTCGGTCTGCGCGCGAGCAGGTTGTTGCACCTTGCGCGCGAAACCGGGATGATCCTGAACCTCGGCGTCATCTACGAATAGGTGCAGACCAGGATCGTGGAGATCACTGACGATCATCGTCGCGTCCCATCAGACAATCTTGTGCAGTTCCGCCCAGTACCTAATGAACGCGATATCCCGGTCGAAAGTGCCGTCGAAGACCCAGTTGCGGCCCCAGTCCTCCACCCGCGCTTCCAAACCCGAACGCCAGATCAGGCGCGCCAGCACAAAAAGTTTCACCGCCTGCAGTTCCCGCTCACTCGGTTGGCGAATGCTCGAATACCCTTCCAGATAGGAGTTCCAACGGCGGTTCGATTTGGCCCTTCCGGAACGGGTCGTACCGTCGACCTGTGCATTCTTGGCGAGAAATACAGCCAGGTCGTAGGCGCGCCAGCCGTAGCCGTAGCAGTCGAAGTCGAACACCGTCATGCCGCCCTGTTCTTCCACGTGTACATTGCCGCCGTAGTGATCTCCGTGGCAGCAGCCGTACTCCGGCCGGGTCAATGGAAGAAATCCGTCTAACCTCGATTTCAGTTCACTGCCGATTTTCATAAGGAAATCGAGATCTTTGCATCGGTGTTCCAAACACGGCGTAACGTAGCGCAACGAGTCGTCCACCAGGTAGCCAAGATCGAGATGGAAACGCCTGTGATCCTCATCACATTGGTCCAGGCACCTGTGCATTCTCGCCAGCAGCTCACCATAAGCACGTGAATTTCTCGCGTTGAGCTCCATTGGCTGTCCCGGCGCGTAGCTGAACAGCGCGGCGTAACGCACGCCTTCAGGTGCGGCGATCCGCGTCAGAATCGAACGGTCTTTTCTCTTGATAGGATAGGAAACTGGAAGCTTGTGGCGGCGCAGATAGGTCAGCATCTCGAGCTCCGCCTGGATCTCCGCCTTGGTGCGCCAACCGTGTCGGTAGACCCTCAGTATGTACTGTGAGGAGCCCGCGGTAACCGCGTAAGTGTCGTTGAGTCCCGGATTAAGGAAATAACAACGCGCTGGTGCGGGGAGCGAAAATTTGCTCAACACGCGCTCGGCCAACGCCTGGCCCGCGAGAATCGAATTGTTCAAAGGGAAGTGGTGCTGGTTCATACTACCGCGCCTTCATCCTCCCGATTCCAAACTTCGTTGGTCGGTAGTCTCTCGGTTATGCTAGCCTCCGGAACACCTCGATGCTTGCCGCGCCGTAGGTTTCTTCGAGCACCACGCCTCCCCTCTCTCGGCAGACCGTCTTCAACGCTTCGGCCGCATTGGCAGGACAGAACCCGTGGCCACACACCTCGAAAGCAGCGACGTCGTTGAGGCCGTCTCCCACCATAGCGGCGTCGGAAGTAGGGACCTTCAGCATCTCCAGGAGGATTTGGGCGCCGGTGCCCTTGTCGATCTGTGAGGTGATATCCACATGAAAGTCGTTGTGGTAGAACCGCAGGCGCCCCTGTTGGATGGAGGTTTCCATCCTGAGAACCTGTTTCAGATCCTCGACGAGAGACGATCCGGTGGCCGACGGAGGGACATGAAGGGTGAGTAAGGTTTCTTTTGGAATCTGCTGAATCTCACTCCCGATCTTTTCGGCGATCAGCTCTTCTCCGCCGGAGTTGTACCAGTGGATCAGTTCCTGCACCTCGTCAACATCCTCAAAAGGTGTGGCGAGCTCGGGCCGCTGCGACTCCTCGGCGACGGCAACCAGATCGATGGGGGCATCTTGTATCAAGTCGTACGCGACCGCTCCGGTCTCTGATAGGACATACCGCAGCTTCGAGGTAGCGAGCTCCTCGGCGATGAAAAGGGTATCCAGCAAGCGCCTGCCGGTGGCCAGGATGACCTTCTCGACGCTCGAAGCGTCGATGGCCGCGCTGATCCGCGCCAACATACTTTTCTGTTCTGCGGTGAGTCGGCGGTGCTCCTCGCCCGAGACGAACTGGGATCCGTCTTCCGGGTTCAAGCAGCCGTCGATATCGTGAAACAGAACTCGAACGGGTTTCGGATCAGGGGACATGGCCTAGATATTCAGTCGGCCCCGCCTTGCCGTCAAACGACGGAGGGTATCGCGGTTACTGCTAAAAATTGCGCAAGCGCTGAATCTTGAGCGCCTAGGATTAACCGCTTTCCTGTCCCACCGTGGTCGTCTACAGTGAAGAAAACGCTGGCTCCGAGAGAATTGAGTCAGGCATGGGTCTTGCTGTATTTCCGACGAGTTACCGACAGAAATGTCACCACTAATTCGTAAGAGGTGTTACAATGAAAAACCTATTGCAGATCGTTTGCGCTGTTTTCGCCGCGGCGCTATTTGTTTTCGGATCGGGATGTTCTTCGTCTAGTACATCTTCTGAACCTGGCAGGGTGGGGAAACTCGGGGTACAAGGCGACAGAGACGACAATGAGACCGAGGAAGAAATCGCCATCGAAGCGTTGCCGGCCGCGGTTGTCGCCGCAGTGAACGGTGCCGTCGAAGGCGGCGTAATAGTCGAAGCCGAGAGGGAAACCGAGAACGGCCAAGTAATCTACGAAGTCGAGGTGGACGTGGACGGAGTTGAATGGGAAGTGGAAGTTGACGAGGAAGCCAACGTGCTCGAGGTGGAAAGCGAGGACGAAGATGACGACGAGGATGAAGACGATGACGAGGAAGGTGAGGACGACGATGAAGATGAGGAGGAGGAGGAGGAGGACGATTGAACCGTAGGTCCACAAGAGGTGTAGCGACGGCGCGCAAAATTGAGAGCGCGCCGCGCTACGTCGCTCGCTGACCTCAGCTACCTGTACAACGAATTAGGGTGATCGAACCGATTCGACCGCTACGCTCTTTTCCATGATCGCACTGCTCGACTCGCTCATTTCCAGTTGTTTCTCAATTAGTTGCATCACCCCTGCTCACGTTGGAACGGGTGGGCTGGCAGACTCCCAGCCGGTGATGAAATCCTCGACGGCAAACTTCTCCGGCATCTCGTAGAAGTAATATTTCATTGCCTGGTTTTGAAACAGCGACTCATACTGCTCGGTGTCCGCCGTTAGCTCCTCCTCCAGCGCTCCGAACCGATCCCAGAGCTGGTCCAGTTCTGTGGCGGTAAAGCGCGCACCCAGGTCCTTGACGGCCTTGGTGTATTGCCAGTCGTCGGAATCCGAATCCTTGTACTTGCGGACCATGGCGGCGATTTTCGACAACACGATCAGTGAGGTCATGCGCGCGTGCTCACTTGGATGCAACGTCTCGAACGCCTTTATAAATGCTCCCCGGTCTCGCTCTATCATGGCGCCGAACGTCGCCGCGATCTCGTCCTCCCGTTGCGCGTGCAGCCTGGCAAATCTTTGGCACTGATCGGCACTCTGTGGCGAAAGGTGTTCGACGAAATCAACGCCCATTGCGTCCGGCAAGTGATGGATAAATCCCTTGTTGCCAACCGCATAGTATCCCCCGTGAAACGTGCGCCGCTTGGCATCACCGTTCGGAGTTGCACTGTGGAGGAAGCAGTTTATGTAGATTACCCCATCGCCGGCCTTGAGATCGACCGCCATCGAACCGGGCAGGGGCACGACTCCCATGCGGCGCTCGATCTTGCGTTCTTCGTCATTGTTTCGCCGTAAGTGGCTGCCGGGGACGATGTGCAGAAAGCTGTCGTCGTAGAGCGCGATGTGCCATTGCAGATAAGGGGGACCGTTCAATCGTATGTCCTCCTGGAGGCCATCGAGGGGCGCCATATCGATGGGATGAATGTCCCGGTGCCATCCCGTGCCTGAAGCGATCAGCACCCACATGCCTGAGGGAATCACCGCCGGCACATTCATCAATTCACGGCTGAATCCGAGCGTGCGCTCGTCGAAAAGGAATTCAACCGCGTCCGCGGTCTCCGGTTCGACCCAGTCGGTGGTGATCACTCGACTCTCTACCCCCGCATCGGTCGCCCGCTGAACGATGCGATCGACACTGTTGCGCAACCGTTGCAGTTCCTCGGGCGGAATCATGTCACGAACAATGACATACCCCAGCTCCATGAGCTGCTCTCGCTGCGTTTCGATGGTCGCTGTCATGGTTTCTCCCTTCAGACTGTTATATCCGCAAGAATCTCCAAGGTTTCCTCTACGGAGACCTCCTCTAGCTCGCCGGCGTGCTCAAGATACTTCCGCGTCCTGCCGTTGAGAACCCCGTAGAATCCGCGAACCTCTTGATCCGGATGGTCCCGCCAAAGTCGAGCAGGTATATAGGACATCTCGCTGAGGTGGTCGCGATGGCGATGGCCGTAATAGATCTGCACCGACTTGCGTTCGATTGGCGTCGGCCTCACAGTGACCGTGTGTAAGCTGGAGGCGTCAAAGAGAATCGCGGTGCCGGCGCAACCGTAGACATCGTGGGTGCCGCCGCGGGCAAGCTGCGCTTCACCACCCAACAGCTCCTCATCCGCCGCTTCGGGCGAGATGGCGAAGCTATGGATCTCTTCGTTCACGTCGGTCAGGTAGACCATCAGCTGGACATAGCCCAGACGCAGCGCGTGTTCCGGCCAAATGAAGCGCCCCCCACCGTCGCGATGCCAGCGATGCCCAACCGTTCCTTCACAGGAGGTTATTCCTTCGATCCGTTCGCCGTCGTAGGCCGCCATGTGCCGCAGACTGATCTCCGAGAAACAGACCTCGCCGCCGAACAGCAGCTGAAGGTGCTCCAGGACCGTCGGATGGCGAATGATCTCGTCGAATTCGGGCGCTGTCAGCAGTTGGTGGCAATGGGAGCTTTGCCAGATAACGTTACTCCTCCAGAAGCGTTCGTACTGGCTGCGATTCCGATCGAAGAGCTCGGCAAAACGGGTCACCTCGTCATCGCTCAGGAGCTTCCCAAGCGTCAGGTAGCCGTTCTCTTTGAAAAAATCGTACTCTTCCTTGCCGATCGTCAGCTCCTTATACCTGCTCCTCGACGCCGGACGCGCTCGACCGGTATGCCGCATCCAGCAGCTCGATGGTGCGCATGCCAGCCCATCCCGGCGAGAGATTCTCTGCGTTTTTTCCCAGGATGAGATCGACGAAATTGTGGGGCGGTCCGGCGCCATCGTAGCTACCGGAATCAGGTTCGACCTCCGCCACCACGTGGCTGCAATCGTAGCGCCGCAGCTCCATGCGCTCACGCTCGAAATCCACCAGCAACATGCCCTCCGGCCCGAACAGGCGAATGTCCACGTGGGAACGGCATTTGTGCGGCACGGACCCGGCACCGCTGACCGTGCCGATGGCGCCGTTGGCGAAACGCACCGTGATGGCGTCGTAGATGTCCACCTTCGAACCCGGGGCTGTCATCAAGCTGAATACACTCGTGGGTTGGAGGTCGCTGAGCCAGAACATCAAGCCCAGCGCATGGGTCAGCTGGCCGTAACCGTAACCGCCGGCCGCGATCTTGGGATCGGCCCAGGTGGAGCTGGCCGGTTGGAACAGGGCATCGGTCCAGGTGCCTTTCTTGGTTCGAGCTTCCCCGGACAACAGGCTGCGCGTCCCGGATGCCATGTGGCAGAGGACATATTCGATGGGACCGAGTTGTCCATCATCGATAAGTTGTTTGGCCTGCTTGACGAACGGCGCGTAGTTCCAGCCATAGACGACAACGATATGTAGATTCTTCGCGTCGGCTGTGCGCACCAGCTGCCGGGCTTCGGCGGCATCGGTGGTCATCGGCTTCTCAACAAGCAGATGCAAATCTCGATCGAGGACGGCGTTCGCATGTTCGAAATGTGTGGTGTGCGGTGACGCGACGACAACGGCGTCCAGCTCGCAGTTGTCCAGGAGGTCGAGGTAATCCTCCGTTGCATATGCAAAGCCGTAGGTATCCTTGACCTGTCGCAGCTCGTCTTTGCCCAGTCGGCAGACGCCGGCGAACTCGACGTCGTCGCGTTGAGAGAGCACGGGCATGTGATTGGCCGTTGCCCACCAGCCGGCCCCGATGAAACCCATCCGCACTCTCTTGTTCGAGCTACTCATTCGTGTCGTCCATGGTTCACGTGAAAACACGCCGAAACGGCGGCCAACATAGCAAGCCAGCCGCCGCAAAATCAAACAGCAACCTTCGGTGCTGTAAACAACACTATATTGTGCTCATGGCAATATTCAAATTCGGGACGACGGAGCCGTCGCTCCTCCATTGGCAGCCTTGGTTGAGTGTTTGTTTGCTCCTGGGCTGGGGACAGACCTACGCGGATCTGGTTCTGATCGAAGACGGACAGCCCCGCAGCACCGTTGTGGTTGGTTCGCAGCGCTCTGAAAAGGAGCACCTGGCCGCTACTGAGCTGCAGAACTATTTAACCAAGATTACCGGCGCTAAGGTGCCGCGTGCTCGTGATACAAACCTGGTAGCAGGTCCGCGTATCCTGGTTGGACGCAGCGCGGCGTCGGACACGCTTTCGTTAGAGGTAGCTGAGCTTGGAAGGGACGGGTATCTGATCCAGGCGGTTGGGATCAGACCTGGTGCTCCGCGGAAAGACAGACCAGGGCACCCTGAACGCGGTCTACGCCTTCCTGGAGAACCACCTGGACGTGCGCTGGTTCATGCCTGGCCAGCTGGGCGAGGATATCATACCGCGCTCGACCGTCCGCCTTCCGAATGATCTGCGCGAAACACGAACCCCCGATTTTATGGCGCTCTACGGACTCAAGTGGTCCGGGCACAGCCCCGGAGCTCCGGCCTGGGAACGGCGCAATCGGGCGTGGCTTGGACCGCCGCGCTACTTCTTCGAGCACTCCTTTCACTTCATCATCCTGGAGACCGATAAGGAACGCGAAGCGCATCCCGACTGGTTCGCCCGCGACATCCACGGAAAACACAAACGCTCGGGCCAGCTCTGCACCACAAACCCCGAGGTCGTCCGGGTCACCATCGAAAAAGCGTTGGAATATTTCGCCCAGCGCCCGGAAGCAGCCACGTTCGGTTTGGCGCCGGAAGACGGCCATGGCAGCAGCTTCTGCGAGTGCGACCGCTGCCTGGCCCTGGATGCGGAACTGGGAATCACCGATGGACCCATAACCGATCGACTGATGGTGTTCTGCAACCAGGTGGCTCAGGGGCTGCGGCAGAACGATCCCGAGAAATACAGGGAGAAGTATCTGGGGTTTCTCGCCTATCAGAACTACACCACGCCGCCGCAGAAGGTGGTACCGGACGACATGGTCCTCGTGGTGATCACCCACATGCATTGGGACTTCTGCGACACTCATCCGCTTGAGCATCCCGACTGCAGACCCAACGCCCAGTTCCTGGAGTGGCTCGAGGGATGGCTGGCAGCAAGCAAACATGTGGGGGTCTACGACTACTTCGGTCACAACGAGTTTTACGTGCCCTGGCCTCTGTGGAACACCTCCATTCCCCAGCATATCCGCACCTATGAGCGGCTTGGCGTGGAATTCCTCATCGTCGAGTCGCAACAGAACTGGGCGAATCAGGGGATGAATTTCTACGCCACCGCCAAACTGGCGTGGAGTGTTGACCGCGACATGGAAGCGCTATGGACCGACTTCTACGCGCGATTCTACGGGCCGGCAGAAGAGCCGATGCGGCGCTACTGGACCCGCTGGGAGCGGGCCATGGTGGAAAGCAATGGTCATCAGTGGGACTGGATCAAGGGATATACACCGACTGTGATCGAGGAATGCCGTGGGTATCTGGAGGAGGCGTGGCGATCCGTCGAACAAGCGGAGGGCAGCCAGGACTACGACGCAACCAGGTTGGAGAAGGTGCGGGGCCGGCTGCGACTGGCCGAGGAGGGGTTCAAACACACCGACATGTGGTACCAGATGCGCCGGGCTAAGGAGGCTAAGCAGTGGGCGACAGCCATCGGGTTAGCCGAGGAGGTGATTGCTCACATCGAATCGACAAGAGGCTCGAAACCGCAGGTCTTCATCGAGTGGCTCGCACTGAGGCACATCTTCGAACAGGAGATGGCGATACTCAAGAAGCGGATGCAGGCGGAGCGCTAAGATTCGCTGGCGTCTCCCCGGCCACAACGAGTACCGGTTGCAGGGTCTCGCTCAAACGGTCGACAGCTCGCGTGACTTCATCGAGACTCAGCCGGCAGCTCGTGCCCGCCGCCAGATCGTAGACCACGAGCTGCCCGTGTCGACCAGGCTTGTGGAAACTCTCGATGCCCTCCGATGGCACGCGACCGAAAGAGAGCAACCAGAGACGCTTTGACCCGCTCTGTAACCCCAGAATGCCCGGTGGCGTATCGCCGGCTACCTGGTACGGCTCTTCGTCGGCGAAGAGGATGTTGTTCAAACATCGCACCGCATGAAAAGCAGGCCTCGGGTTGGAAAGACGATCCAGCAATCCGTGGTTTATGTCACTGGCGCGATCCACATCCACCAGCGGATCGAGAAACAGCCGGCACGCCGTTCCGGTTGCGGCAGCCAGCAGCACTTCTACAGCGCGCCTGGCGTGAACCGCTTCATCAACGCCGGCAAACGGAACCACCAGATCGATGCCGTCTATCTGACTCAACGGCAACTGATCGACGAACTCAACAATCGTCTCCCAGGCCGGCAAATCGGCATCCACGCGGCAGAGAACCCGATCCATACGCAGGCCGGCTGAAGCCAGCTGGCCGTCCAAGGTGGCAAGTTCCGCACAGCGGTAGCCGATGCGGGTGCGAGGATGGAAATGCCCTGGGCTGCGTTCCTCGGCCATCAGTGGCGCTAACGTGACCGGTAGCTCGAGCTGCCGGCGACAATCTTCGATTTCGCTCAAGCAGCTTTCATCAGGCCACAACACGCCAGGCACCTGAACTTCGATTGCATCGATCCCTTCCCTATGCTGTGCGACCGCAGCTGCCAGATCGAGGCCCTCCTGCCAGAGCCAGACCGCCGTCAACGACACGCCTTCCTGCCTCACCAGCCGCAGTCGGACCCGCTGAATCTCATCCTCGAGATGGACGACAGGAAGACGCAGGTGTCTAACGCCCAGCTCCAGACAAGCCAGCAAGGTATAATCGTTGCGGACTCGTTGCGGCAGGGCGTCGGGCCACGCTTGAACGCCCGGCGTTGTCGGAGCGAATGGCAAACGCAGATTCACACCCAGAGGTGAGTTCGGCAGATCCCGGGAGAGACGGGTAAGAAGACGACAGGATTCGCCCTCAGGCGCTGCCGTTTCTGCTGCGTTACCTTCGCCGCCGCCACCCGCGCCCGCCCGAGCTTCATCAGCGCTGCCTTCTGTGTCTTCAGCCAACAGCATCTCGCCATTGGTCCGAATCAGATGCATACAAACCCCATGCTCGAAAACGCGGACCAGGTAGAAACCCAGCTTGTCCAGGTCGTTCTTGCCCCGGTGATCGGGCAGAACCGGAAACACCTCGTTGAATCCCGGCCGGGAGGTGGTCGTAGACGGCACGATAAAAAAACGCGTATCACCGATGCGGTTGTAGGCGGCGAAATGGGTGTGACCTGAACAGAGCAGCTCCACCCTGTATTGCCGCATCAGCTTCAACAGCCAGGCGCGAGGTCCTTCGTCGAGGCAGTTGTAGGAACCGAACCCCGGTTCGCCTTCATCGACGAAGAAAGGCGGCATGTGCAGGAAGATGAAGATTCGTTTACCGGCGTTGTCGGCAAGATCCTTTTCCAGCCAATCCCTTTGCTCTTCCGCCTCGGGCAATGGGCCGCCCATGATCTGGGTGTTCAACCCGATGCAGTGCACATCCTTGTGGTCGAAGCTGAACCAGGAGCGGCCGAACTGCTCGTGCCATTCCGCCAGGTCCTGGGGTCGGACCCACGGCGCCGGCACCGTTGGATTCGGTTTGTCGCCGATGTCCATGTTTCCGGGAAGGTGATGCGGCTCCAACCCGTGGCGGCGAATCTGCGCGCGTGCCTCTTTACGCGATTCGGCAAAGTCGTCGGTACCGGGAAACTCCTGGGCGAGATCACCAAGGTGGATTACGAAGGCAGGCTGAAGCGCGGCGGCCAGCTGGAAGGCGCGTTCGGCGCGGGCCGGCCACTCGCGGGTGTAACGGGGGTCCTGAGAGTCGGAGCCGGTAGCGTAGATCTCCGGGTCGCGGATGTAATGGGTATCGCCGATGACGACGAACTCGAAATCGGCGGGCGGCAGGAACGAGCGATCGAAGATGGGTGCGCCCATCAGCGCATCACGCGGCCGCCCAGGATATCGAACGTGGCGCCGGTGGCGTAGCTGTTTTCGTCACCACAAAGCCAGACCACCATCCTCGCTACCTCCATCGGGTCGGAGGTCCGCCCCAGGGGTATCTGTTTGTTGATCTCTTCCACCACTTCGGGCGGGGTGCCTTCTTCCCGCATCCGCGTGCGCATACCGCCCGGGCAGACCGCATTTACCAGAATCCCTTTCGACCCCGTGTGCTGGGCGAACATCTTGGTGAACACCGACACCGCACCCTTGCTGGCTTCGTAGGGCGCGGAGGTCATGTTGTGTCCGCCAGCATAGACCCCGCTGCTGATCATGTTGACGATGCGCCCCCAGGAGCGTTTCTCCATATCCCAGATAGCGGCGCGCATGAGGAAAAACGGCGCGCGCGCGTTGGTGTGGAAGATTTCATCGAACGAATCGGCGGTGACGTCATCCAGTTCCCGGCGGGCCAGAATCGCGGCGGAGTTTACGAGGATATCGACCTTACTCAATCGCTGGACGGTATCTGCAATGACTTGCTCGCATTCTTCAACATGGCTGAGGTCGGCGACCAGCTGCTCAACGGCCCCGGCGCTCTTGCCCAGTTCGCCGACGATCGAGGCCAGGTCATCTTCTCGATTGTCCACCAAAGCCAGGTCGTGACCGCTGGCGGCCAGTAGCCGCGCCACAGCCGCGCCGAGGCCGCCGGCCGCGCCGGTGACAATCGCTACTCGTCTTTCGTGTTGAGCCATGTCTGTTTGCCTTGAAGACCGCTTTGCCGTTCGGATTGGCGCCGAATCACCCGTCCTTTTGACTCTGGATCCAGCCCCAGAACATATTGTCGCGCTGGTTGCCTTCAGCCAGATAAGCTGCCTTCAAACGAGAAAGCTCGTCACCCTGGTAGTTTGCGACCGGACAACCTTCGGCGTCCAGCTCAATGCCGTACTGACCGGCCGCGTTGATTCCAAAAATGGCGCGTTTGACCGGACCGTCGGGCGGGCCCAGCGGCTCGAGGTCGTGTTTCTCCTGCACGTCTTCCGGAACCTCGATGCGACGGAAGGCCTCGATCTGCCACTGCGGCGAGCCGAACCAGATCGAGTCGGTCCCCCAGAGCACGTGATCGGCGCCCAAACCCTTGATCAGGCGGGCCACCATAACCGCGGCCAGTCTGGGATAGGTGATCGCCAATGCGCCGAAGGAGAGTCCAATGTCAGCGTAGACATTCGAGACGCCAAACTGCTCCGGGATCGCGGCCAGCTCGTCGATCCACTCCAGTTTGCCGGTCTGCTCGAATTCTTCACTCACCTTCTCCCCATCGCGCCACATCTTCAAACCGGCGTGGTAGATGTGGAAGTTGAGGTCGGGCCAGTCCTGGGCCGCCTTGCCGACATCCCCAACACTGGCGTAATGCCAATTGGGGATCTTCTCATAGTCGACCGGCAACACGCCTTTGTGAATACAGATGTTCCGCACGCCGAATCTGCGGGCCTTCTCATAGGTCGGGTAGGCCACCTCCTCGTCATCCATGCGCCACGACCCTTCGAACGAGGGTTCGGCTCCCAGAACGTCACCAGTCGTATACCCTTTCCACGAATCCACCTTCAGTTCCGTGGCGGCGTGGTCCATCGATTCCAGGTATTCCGGGTAGGGAGGCCAGATGGCACCGTGGGCAAACATCCGCTGCGTGCCCGAAAGCTGGTTGACCAGGTTGCGGGTGGCGACCATCTGATCGTCCGACAGTAGAATCTTGTACGGATCCACCGACGGCGACGTGCTCAGCAAAGCGATGGTGGTGTCGCTGTCGAAGAACATGTCTTTCAGGTAGTAATCGAATTTGTAGTATTTCAGGTCGAGCTCCTGCTTGACCAGCTCGGGGTTCCAGGGGGTGTCCCCATAGACATCCCCGCGGGCGGCGGCGCGCAACCACAGGTGTCCTTCCCAGCTGTAGTCGTCGCGAACGTGGTGGGTGTGCACGTCGAAGATGAACTGACCCTTGGTTTCCTCGTGGCGTTCGACGGCCGCTTGCCGATCTTCGGCCTCGACCACATCGACGTCGTAGACCTCTCCGAAGACCTGGTTCATGGCCAGAAATGCGACGGCCATGCCGCTGGGCGAACGCAGGTAGGGGTGAGGGTCGATACACTGACGATGGGCGAACCGCTCCGCCTTCTCATGGATCAGCGACTCAACCTGGGCTTGCTGCCGCGTCTGCTTTGGCGGCAGGCACTCGCCGCTTGAGACCACCTGCGTAGGAACCGGGCATTCCACCTTCTTCTCGAACCCCCGTTGCAGGTGCCGAAGCTGCTCATCGCTCAGCCACATGGACATGGTAGATCTCTCATCCAGTTCAGTTTAACAGACCGGGCAGCGAACGGCGTCACTTCCATCCGGTTTCGGATGCGCCTCGTTGTCGAGCTTTCCTTCGGGGCCACCCAGCTCATGCCACATCTCGCATTGCCGCTCGTGCGCCGCGTCCTCTGACTCGACATACTCGAAACAGAAGACGCGATAGTCGGAGTCGAGCCATCGTCTCAAACTCTGCGCCAGATCCTCGTCGCCGGTGCGGCCGACAAACCCCCGGTAATAGGCATACTCTGCGACCTCTTCGATGCGGCGCAAGAGAAAAACGGCGGGGTCCGTTCGTTTGACGACGGCGTCAATTACCGGGTCGGCCAGTTGAAAAGGTCCTTCCATCATGACAATATGTCATATGTCACATATACTGACAAAACGGTTCATTCAGACCTACAAGAGAGGTTTGGGAGTATGATGATTTTTTCTATCCTCTGTGGGTGGACGAATATCAGGAAGAAGCGGACTAGACCTGTTCGCAGAAAAGGAAAGTGATGATAGCCTCACCCTTCACCGAACCGCAAAAGCGGTCCCGCCGGATTCGGCGCAAATGCGGTTCATGGAATCCGCTCGTGGACCTCCACGAGATCTATGCCGGACATCGGAGTACAGATCGGCGGGGGGTGTTCGATCTGTTTGATGCCCCCGTTGGTGTTGCACTCCGGGTCGAGCCGGCCGCTGGATTCAGTTTCGCGGAATGCGACCGCTTGATGGGTGACGAGTCCGATCGCGCAGTGACCTGGAACGGAAACAGCGATATCTCGTCGATTGGTGAATCAGTTTCTATTCGCGTGAAGATGTTCCAGGCAAAACTTTTTGCTTACAACGTGTAACGGCCTGCGACTGCGGCGCGAAGATCATCCATAGCTAACTGACAGGTCCATCTTGTCGCCGGTTTCCTCCTGCCAGCGTCGCAGTCGTAAAGTGAGATCTCGTATGAGCGAGCTATACTGGGGATCGCGCACCAGATTCCGCGTCTCGATGGGGTCCTCCTCGAGATTGTAGAGCTCGTGCTCTCCCAGTTGACTGCAGTTAAATTTCCACCCGTCGGGCGTGACGATGGTTCGTACGGAGTCTTCGGAGCTTGCCTTGAGGTCGGCCTCCGAAGCAACGCCCCGCATGGCTTCGGGAAAAGGCGACACCCCCAGGGGGCCCTGCCACTGGACGAACACATCGCGGTTGTCAGCCGACGTGCCACTTTGCTGGAACATCGGGCACAGGCTCGTTCCCTGCAGATGGCCTGGGATGGGCTGATCCATCAAATCCAGCAGCGTGGGCATCAGGTCGACGTGACTCACAGGTCCCTCGACCCGCTTGCCCGTTCTCTGGCCGGGGAGGCGAATCAAAAGCGGCACCCGCACGGCTTCCTCGAACATGAAACCCTTGCCGCGCAGCCGGTGGCTGCCCATCATCTCGCCGTGATCGGAGGTGAAGACAACGATCGTGTTGTCGCTCAGGCCGCATTCCTCCAGGGTGTCAAGGATCGTCCCTACATGGGTGTCCACCAGGCTGCAGTTCCCCCAGTATTTGGCGGTCAGCTGCCGCCAGTCTAGCTCGGTCTTTAGGGGAACCCCGAACCCCTGCTCCTCGTAGAGGTGATGGAGAGCTCGGATCTTGAGTGGCTGCTCCGGTGTCGGCACGTGCGCAAAGTTGGGGGGCAACGGGACCTGCGCCGGGTCGTACTGACCGTCACGAGGGCCGAAGTACGGCTGATGCGGCTCGAAGATACTCACGAATAGGATGAAGGGGCGTGCCTTGTTGTCGCGGATGAACTGCGATGCGTGACGCGCCAGGAACGCGGGCTGGCCATACTCCTCGGGCACGCCCGCGTGAAACGTGTGTGTGAACGCGCGAAACCCATCCGGGGCTTCGAAATCCGGTTCAAAACCCTGGTCCAGCAGAAACTCGTGGTAGGTAGAGGGCTGAAACGTGTCCTTTCCCTCCGAATAAAACGGGCGATGCTCGTGGTCTTCGGTGCTGATCCAGTCATCAAACCCGTGCTGCGCAAAGACGTCGTCCCCAAGGTGCCATTTGCCATGATGACCGCAGATGTAGTCGCCGCGCTCTACCAGCTCCGGCAGGCATGAATTGAGACTCTCAACGCGATTGGCGAGGTCGCCTGTAAGGCGGGCGGCCGCGTGGGGATACATCCCCGTCATAAGCGCCGCCCGGGAGGGCTGGCACACCGGCTCGGTGACATACGTTTTCTCGAAGACGACGCTCTCCTCAGCCAACCGGTTCAGATTCGGCATCTGGATCAGGTGATTGCCGTAGGCGGCGAGCGAGTCGGCGCGCTGCTGGTCGGTGTAGACGAACAGGAGATTCGGTCGAGCCATCGTTACTCCTTCGACAAGAATACCCCGGGTTTGGTTGAAGTCAGTTTCATGGATAACGCAGGAACTTCGACTGGGGGTAATTGTTCCACCAGTCCACCCACCGCGTCTTTGTCGACTCGAATTCGGGCAGCCTGCGATCGGCGTAAACGCCGCTGATGCCGGTCAATCCATCCTGGCCTTCGAAGTGGTACCACATGCTTTCCGTCTCGTAATCGTAGAGTATGAAGGTCATTCGGTAGGTCCACCCGCTGGCGCTGAGCGTCAGTACCTTGCCATCGATTTCGCGGCTGTACACGGCAGCCAGATCCACCAGCGGTCAGTAGCCTACGGCAACGTGGGTCTCCCCGAATTTCTCGTTGGCGATCTCGTGCCGGCTCATGACGTCGAGGGGATACGCCTTGGCTAACCCGTTCAGCCTTGTCGCCAACACCAGAAACATCCCGCCTGACGCGGGATACCCCGACTCCCCCGGAGACCACATCAGCGGCTCGTTGATTGGGCGAATGGCGTAAGGGCCAATACCGAACTGAAAGCTGGGTGGCTGCAGGTCGTAGCGGTCGCGGGCGTGGGTTATATCCCACGTTTTACCAGTGCGGTCGGTGATCAACGCACGGCCATCCTCCTCGTGAAATACCTGCGCGGGTCCCCCTGGCGGCTCCACATAGTCGGCACAGCCGCAGAAGGGCAGCAGCGCCCCGACCAATGTCAACGCTGGCCCTAGTCTAGTGAGATTGATCATACCTGACAGATGCCCCTTTCAATGCCGCGGTTGCGCTGCGGTAGTTTCAGGAAGGCCCGAATAGATATCGGCGTGATCCAGTAAGGGCGCACCACATTCTCCTCGCTATCAACCGGTTCCGTTCACACCATCAGGTCCGATCGCGGATTGTGTACGCCGACGGTTCTTCTAGATGTCTGTTCAGTCGTATGGCTACGCTGACAGGTGGTCCAGCTCCAGGGGCATACCTGAGGTAATGCCGTGGTCCGATCCGGCGGTCATCGGCCAGGCTTGGCCGCCTTCGAATACGAAGTCTTCCTGGCCACACAGCCACAGGAACAGACGCGCCACGCGGACGGTGTCGTGCCATTTCTCGGGCATTTGCCGGTCTGTGCCGAATGGGATCTTGGTGAAATCGCACTGCGGATCGACAACCCAGTCGCGCTGGGGTGGGGTGGTGCGCCGGTAGGTGTATTTGAGAAAATCGCGGACGCCGCTGGCCGTGGCGGTGGTGCTGCGATGCCAGACAGAGTAGTGGGTGATCAAGATCGAACCGGCCGGCGGCGTGAGCTGCACGGCCTGGCGAATGCTGCCGTACTGCGTCATGTAACGGCGCTTGATACGCAAAAAGTGGGAGCTGGGCAGGAACTCGGTAGCGCCTATCTCCGCGGGCGTATCCTGCGGGTAATAGAACACCAGCAAGTGGTCCAGTCGCGGCGAGTCGATAGCCCCGCCGTCGCGGTGCCAGTTACCGCTCATGGAGAGCGGGCCCTGGAGGCGGGTATCGCTCATGTGCATGGGCAGTTTGAAGTCCTTTCCCAGGAGTGAGCGCACCGCCCCTGCCGCCTGCGGGTTCTTGATGACGTTGTCGGCGAACCACTCCTCATTCAGGATTTCGGTCGGATTTACCACCTCGCGCTCGCCGCACTGGTCCCGACTGACTTGCATGTCGGGATAGTTGTCGACGAATTCCGCCGTGCGGCGGTTGATATCATCGGGGACCACGGCTTCGAGCATCAGGTAGCCGTTCTTGCAGAATTCAATCACCTGCTGATCGGTCAGGGTCGCCTCGCAATCGTATATTTCTCCCAACATGATCGGTCCTTTCCGTGGAAGTTATTTCTCGAGGATAAATTCGCAGCCGAGCCCGTAGGCCTCTTCTTCTCCGGCCACCATCAGCGCCATCTCCGGAAATTTGACGATGCGCCAGCCGTCGCGCATGGCGTCGAGCACGGTCTCGTAGACCCACGCTCCTGTCTCGTCGACGCTGTCGTGCTGGCCGTCAGCATCAAATCGCGACATGCCGCAGACCCGCGAGGTAACGATGGTGGTGCCAGCCTGAAGATAGAGTAGTTGGGGCGTTGAAGCCGCGAGTTGGGCATCCGCACTCTCGAGAGCTTGCTGCAAGTCGCTCTCGCTCAGCTCTCCGGCGCGGAACTTTTCGAGACACTGCTCCAATTGTCGCTTTACCTGCTCCATGGCGAATCCTCCTCTCTTTCAGAGGTAATACAAGCGCGAAGTTCGTGGCCGCCTTCGTCACCTGCGGAAGATGGGCAAATAAACGCCATTGTGGTTAGTTGCGGCAAGGCTCCTTTCGTCTCGATTTACCACCAATGGACCCGATGCCCTTCTGTGGGAAACCAGATCAGATCCACCGTGGCCGAAAGGATTACTGCGGCCACATACCCAATGCCCACCCCGTAGAAGAACGGCTTGCCCGCCACATAGGCCATCTGCCCGCCGTAGCGCAAAATCACCAGCTTGACTATCCACACGACCGACAGGGTCAACCAGTAGAGATCGGGACCAAAGGTTCCCTCGAAAGCGAGGCCCACGGGATGGAGGGGAAACCAGTGGAATCGCGCCCGCAAAAAGGTCAGAACGCCCGCCTCGGTCCAACCGAATAGAAACACGCCCAGCTTGCCCCAGTCAAACACGGTGGGATTGTGCAGGAAATGAGAGATCTGCTCGTATACCAGGTTAACCCTGTAATGCGAGACGTAGAGCATAGCCCCACCCTCCGTGTAGACCAGGTCGATCAAGGTCACCGCCGCCACCACAAAACCCACCGGAAAAGCGATGAAGACCGCCGCCGTCACCCACCCGGGTTGCCGATTCAGCGAAAACATGCGCAATATGTGGGTGATCGCCGGCCATGCCGGGATGAGAAAGGTGCCGAAGAAGGCCTTGCTGGTAAAAATCTTCATCGCCGTCAGGTCGCGCGCCGGAATATTGACGGTTCCGACAATCTCCTCCATAAAGCTATCGCCCTTCAGATGCGGCCGATACGGAAGCAGGTAGGCAAAACCCGTGGCCGCGATCAGCTTGGTCGTCGCCAGTAGGGTCAACACCATCAGCACAAACACGCCGGCGGCGACCGGCAGGTTGATGCCCAGGCTCATCGCCCAGACCAGCACATAGCTCGTCGACAGTATCAATCCGGCCCAGGCCAGACGATAGCGCCGCACCTCGCGGCGATCACCCTCCCCGGTCCTGGCCTGGCGCCAGAGCTCGCGCAGATGTCTGCGAGCGACCCAGATCGCCCACATCGCGATGAACATCAGAGCCCCGTAGTTCTCCAGAAAGATGAGGTACCCTCCAGTGATTTGCTGTCCAGGGGCCCCAACCGAAAATCCGACGCGATTTATGATCGACCCCTTGATGGTCAAATTCATCAGGCGAAAAAATACCAGGCTGCCCAGGATATCGAGCGGACACAGGTAGGTGACCGCCATTACGATGGGCATGAAACGAACCTTCCAATGGCCGATGTAGGGGATGCTTGGATCGAGGTAGCGATACTTCTGCAAAAATTCCAGGGGCACTAGACCGGGTGCGAAGTAGGTAAAGATATTGTAGAGGATGGGCACAAAGGCTGCGAGGGCGCCGATCCAGAACAGACGCGAGCGGAAGAGATCGGGCATGCGCCGCGGGCCGTCGAACCCGCGCATCAAATCGAGGGGCATCTGCGCTAGCGGAAAGGTGAGCTTTTCCTTCTCCTCCCATTGCTTCTGAAAGAGGACCATGATGCAGAATCCGAAGGCCAGCATGGCCATCGATACGCCCAACCACTGGAAGATGACACCCACCCAGCCATCCCACGGCACCGCCGCCCCTTGCTGCAGACCGAACCAGAATCCGTGAATCAGAAAGGTGTCGGTGGGTGCAAAGACGCTCCAGGGGATGTAATCGAAGAAGGTCTCCGCCCACTGGTTCTCTACCGAGGCAAAGTAGGTCGGCGCCGTTAGAATCGGCGCCCAGAAATTGATCCACCCGTTCTGCGGGATAGTGCCAACGACCCACATCATCGCCAGGATGGTCAACAGCTCGCCCTGGCGCAGCGCCATTGCGGGCCACACACGCTTGAGCACGACGTTCAGAAAAAGCCAGAAAACAAACGGAATGATGACCGCCATGGGAAACTGCGAGTGGACAAAGGTACCGGAACCGATCCGATGCACTACCTGGGTGAGGTAGTAGAACATGGCGGTGATGGTCAAAAGGCCCAGGACTACGGCGCGCAGGGTGATGACAGGCGGTGCGGCGGCGGTTTCCTCGGTGCCCGCACCGGCCGGCGAGGGCAGAGGAGATTCGGCTCTTGTCACTTGAATTTCAGATCCTGCAGAGGATTCTGGAGACCGCTCCCGAACTATTGAAAGCGGAGGAACCCTCTTGCCTTCAGATTGTCATAGCCGACAAACGGGTGACTCCACTCGGCCGCGCGGAACAGTCGAATAAAGTTCGTGCCCGAGAGCTCACCCGAGACCGGCGCCGGATGGTACACCGGATCCCAACGAAGCTCGCATTCGACAGACCAGAAGTCGTCTCCCACATAGGCCGCCGCCGTCGCCTCCGCATCCCAGCTGTAATCCCGGTCTCCCCAGTTTTTCGAGTCGTTCCAGCCATCCTTTACTAATCCCGCACTGTTGACCGCTATTGAAGCGATCGTTTTTGTGTCCAGGTTGCGATCGAGGCGGAACGTGATCGAATCCTGGCGATGGTGCGGAGGGCCATCTTTATATGGACGTACTACCAGGCTTTCCGGATGGGCATCGGCGCAAAACACACCCCAATATAGGGCCCTATCGGAATACCCCATCACCACGCGGGTTTCAACCAGAGGTGGCAGCGTGGTGCGCGTGGCCCCATGGACAAAGAAGGAATCGATCCTGGCCGCGCCCTCCCAGGCTTCGTCGCCCAACTGTCCGTCGATGGTTGGTGGTGTCTCGAGCTTGGGTACATCGACCAGCAGCCGATGAGTTCTCAATATCTCGATTCCACGCTCGCGCTCGACGAAATCCAGATAATACGTTCCCTGGTAGTACCTGCCCTGTTTGCTGGCTGGTGCGTAGGCGACTGCCACGGCAAAGAGAGAGTCCGCTTTTGAAAGGTTGGCTTTGAGGGCCGCCTCTCGCGCCTTCCCTGCCCACTTGGCGACGTACTCCTCCACCAGGTATAGCGCGGCCTCGCGGACCTCTTCGTATTCCGACTTCGCTCTCTCGGCCGCGAGCCGTCGCAAAGTCCGAGTCTGCTCCTCGTCCAGCTGGCCCATGAAGTTACTCAGAGCTTGTAGAGCGGGAGCCTGCACCATGGGTGAGGGGTCGGTAATGGCCTTTAGAAAGAGGTCAAAAAACTCCGAGCGCAGGTGAGGTCCGACCGTCTCGGCGATGCGTCCACGCACCGTCGGGTCGGGATCCTCAAGCAGATGCTGCTCGATCACCGCCACGGACCGGTCGTCCATGAGTCTCACCATCAAGCCCGCCAGAATGTGGCTACTTCGGCACGGATTTTTGGGTCGCGCTCGCCCGATTCCAGTGCCTCTATGAGTGGCTCGATCGCTTCATCTGCGGCCAGGACGAGTTCGTGCCTGCCCGCGGCTTGCTCCTCGGGTCCGCCGTCGAGTTTGTCGATACTCTCTACTATCGGTGACCCGCAGGCGGCCAGGCAGAAGGCCGTTGCCAGGACCGCGACTCTCTTCGACGGAACTGCGATCTGGAATCGATTCCGCAATGGAGTTCCTCCACAGTTAACCGGTTATCTCGTAGCGATCGAAGAACGCGAGGCGAGGGAACAATTGCCAGCAATTTCTTGACTCAACCAGAGGCGTGGCCGAGTTCGCACCGACGCGCAGCTGCACCGCATCCAGCACAACCGATGCCGACGCCGGCTCGCCCGATCTTCCCAGCATTCTCACTGGTTGTCTAGAAATGAACCGCACTGCTTGGGAAATGGCTTGACGCCGCGCGCATGCGCTCGATCGCCCGCAACCCCTGCTGTCGCGCCGTGTCACTGCCGCGACTGGCCGCGAGCAGGCCCAGCGCCAGCATGGTCTCCCGGTAATAATGGATGTACCAGGGTCCCGCACGCCGACACCTTTCGGCGACTGCGCCTTGGCGCGAGATTATTCCGCACGTCGTTTCAAGTTTCCGTGCGTTTTATCGACCTTCAATCGGGAGACCACGTTGAACTCCAGGATCCTCTTTGCCGTCTTGATATTTGGCACGTCTACACAGAGCTGGTCGCAGGCCACTACTCCCTTGGAGGGTGTCCCCCCTGACAGAATCTCCGAGGCGCTGAACGCGGCTCCCGTCAGGGAGGGACCACCGCCCACGACACCGGACGGCATTCCTCATCAGCAACACGATCAGAACGCCCCGTTGACCATGCAGCAGAGGTTGATGGCGGGGATCTTTACTCTGCCTGGCATCCTGGTCGTACCGACGCCGTTTTCGTTGCCAGGTTCGCAGGGATGGAGATTGCTAAGAGATTTCGCCCGTGGACCGGACGATGCCTTTATCAACACCGAAAGCCTCGAGTTCGGCCACCTGCACCGGCCTACCGACGGCAGCATGCATATGTTGCTGCCGCTGGAATTCTCCTTGGTGGCTCTGGAAAAAGGCTGGGGAATAATCCATCCATTGAGCGACAATATATCTGGAGAGAACTCGGAATACGTCATGATTTACGGTCCTAGGGACGAAGAGGATCTCCAAACGATCTGGATCATCGCTCAGATTTCCTACTACTTTGCCCGCGGCGTGAACATGGAGAGTTCAACGGAGATCACGCCTGCGACATTGGGCCAAGTCAAGGACAGCGTGCGCTAGTCTCGTGAGGCGATCGTATGACTCGGAGCTGGTTTTCTTCGTTCGCCCCGACGATGGTGCTGCTGGCCGTCAGTGCCACAACGGCATTAGCGCAGGGTGACGCGGAGGACGTCGACTACGATCTGTTCCTGAGTACGATCGTGGATGACCCGGACCACGCCGGCTCCGCGCCCTACCACTTGTGGCGGATCCTCAACGACTCCTCGATCCCTGTCCAGTTTTCTGCCGCCGTCGGAGCGGTCTGGTCTGATCTCACGCAACTGGACCAGGAACTAGTCACTCCTGTCAATCTACGACTGGGCAGAAAGAACCGCCTCGAGCTCGGAGCTCGAGTCGACGGTAAGCTAACAGCGGGCGATGTCGTCGGGTTCACCATGGGCATGAAACACCAGATTCACCGGTTTTTCGCCTGGGGCATGAACATGCAAGCCGAGGATCTGAACAAGAGCGCCGGTGAGAAAAAGGGCGGCAGGGGCTATGGAGGCTCTTTCGTGTTCATTGCGAACGAAAAACGCTTCCTGGGCACACGGGCCGGCATGAAATACAAGCTTGGAATCGGGCTCGGTGATGCCACCGCACGCGGAGCAGCCCTGCGCTTGGCCCTCGAGGGCAGACTCGACCTGTCCGGGTCAACCTATTTCGTCGGCGGTCTGCAGGGGAGATCGTCTAGTCGCGACTTTGCAGGCAATCTTGGCGTAAACGGCTCGCTCGGGGCGGAGACCCGACTCACTAGCCCACTGGCTCTTCGGAGCCTGATCAGCTTCGGCCTTGCCGGCGACGCCAGCCAGGTCAACGCGAGAGGCAGCCTGATTCTGACCTACAGGCCGAGTTAGTTACCTGAATTGGATTGAGTAGAGCTTGGCATTCTTGAGATAGAAGCGCAGCTTGATCGACTTGCCGGCCAACGCACTCAAATCGGAACTGCCATTCCACGATACGACGTGGTCGAGGTTAGACTCCGTCATTGGGTCGGCGTCGTTGAAAGTTAATCCCGCCAGCTTCTTGTAGTTCGGCCGCAAGATCTCAACCCGCACCTCTCCCCGTCCGGGTCCGGCGGCGAGTGGCGCCATGCTCGCATTCAGGTGCAGACCCGACCCCGAGAATTCGAAAGACCGCGTCACCATCTGGCCGAACGATTCGGGTTCGTCGAACAGAACCCGTTCGCCCGAACTTTTTTCCAGCTCGTCATCGGATCGATCGGCAACGATCCAGCCCTTGCCGCTGTCCAGGGACACGAAACCATCGAGGCGCGAAGTGGCCAGACCGATGCCTTCCGCGGCCTTGTCGCCCAACTCGAAGTCTGCCAGCGCGCCCCCGCGTGGGATGAACGGCTCCCGGTAGTTCCGCAGGTAGCGAAATCCGTCGCGGCTGAAGACGACCTCCGGATGATGGGTGACATTCGTGGTGCGAAAGATAAACAACTGCCCAACGTAGATCCCTTCGTAAGGAAACGTCGGCATGCTGTAGAACTCGGTGTCGGGGGTGTCATCGGCATCCGGCACGATAACGATCTCGGGCTCGCTCCAATGAATCATGTCCGGGCTTTCCGCCCTGCCGACAAGGCGCTTGCCGTAGGGACCCCGCCAGTGGTGGCTGGCCTCCATCGTCACGAAGTAGGTCTCGCGAATTGGGTCCCACTCGTGGAACATGCCGCCCCAGCGGCCCAGCTCCTGCCCGGTATCGATGACGGGATTGCCCTCGTACGGGGTCCAGTCGAGGGCGTCGGGAGAGTAGAAGAGGTGATACTGCATGCCCCGCGTCGCCGTACCTCCTCTCATTCGCATGGCTTTGTAGAGTTTCGCCGGGTCCTTCTCATGGAGATCCTGAAACGCCGGGACCGTGGGCAGCTTTTCATTCTCCGGGAGAATGTTGTTGTCCGTCGACCCCTCGAACTCCACGAGGCCGAGAGAAGGCCGGTCCCAATCCACTCCGTCTCGCGACGTCGCCAGGCAGGTAGCCTCGCCCGTCGAGTCCCATAGATATCCGTC
This sequence comes from Candidatus Latescibacterota bacterium, assembly GCA_965217095.1. Classification (GTDB taxonomy): domain Bacteria; phylum Latescibacterota; class UBA2968; order UBA8231; family UBA8231; genus CAYNZV01. The sequence goes on along the minus strand of OZ244235.1, from coordinate 271,589 downwards.
AAAACCACCTGGAACAGGCTTGCCATCCTCGACGAGCACGTACCGGGTCTCCGTCGAGTACCACATCTTGAACAGTTGATCGTGCGGGTCGAAAATCACCTTCAACGGCCGCAGGCAGTTTCCTTCCCACGGGCGTTCCGCTCGCAGGACGGGGTTGTCATCCGCTTTGATCGCCGGGTTCAAACACTGTTTGAGGCGAGTCAGGCTCTCGATTAGGTAGTCGTCGAAGAGGAGCTGCTTGTTGGATCCTATATCTATCGCCGGCATTTGGGATGATCTCCTGGTCGCTGTCTTTGGTGATCCCCGTCGATCCCGGTGTGCACGAGCCATATTGATGGGATATGGCGACCGAGTGAAACGCCGCTAGCCGGGAAGGATGGGCGGCGAAATACAGGGATAGATGTTGAAAAGAGCACTATTTCCGTCTCCGTAGCGGCTGTGCCCAGCGCTCCATGCCTTGATCTTCGTTGTACATGCGCCAGCGCAGCAACTTGTGGCTATAGGTCAGCTCGACCGCGGCGTACTCGGGCCTTCCTGCCACGTTGTTGAGCTCGTCGGGATCGGATTTCAGATCGAAGAGGATGGGTGGAAACTCCGGGTCGGCGAAGTAGATGTATTTGAACGCCCGGTCTCGCACGACCCAGAGAAGATGGAGATCCGGATCCGGATTCTCTCCCGCCCAGCGCCGGCCCCGATAGTCGAACTCGTAATGAATCTCCTCACGGGGCTGGTAGGTTGAATCATTGCGCAAAAGCCCCAGGAGACTGCGTCCCTGAAAACGATCGGGAATCGACTCGCCCAGCGCCTCCATCAGCGTCGGGGCAGAATCGATGGACTCGACGAAGTGGGGCAGAATCTGGCCGCGGGTGGCATCCGCTTGAGGCGACGGATCCTTGATGATATACGGGATGCGCATGCCGCCGTCGAAAAACTGGCCCTTTGACAGCAGGTAATGATCGCCAAGGTGCTCACCGTGATCGGAGGAGAAGATGATCAAGGTGTCCTCCCACTGTCCGCTCTCTTCCAGCGCCTTGAACAGCAGGCCCAGGTTGTCAGCCACCTCGGTGACCATACCGTAGTAGCAGGCCCGATACTCCCGCACGTGCCGTTCGTTCTGCAGGTGATCCGCTGCCAGGTTTCTCAAATATTGATGCGTCGGCGTCAGCTCTTCGGCTGAGCGCGCCGCCGGGGGCATGTCGGCGGGATCGTACATGCTGCAGTAGGGCTCGCAACAGATATTGGGCGGGTGCGGCTTGTGGTAGTTGAGACTCAACACCCACCCCCGAACTCCGGACGACGCCGGCTTGCGGTCGCGTATGTAGTCGATCGCCCGCTCGGTCACGTAGCGGCATTCGCTGTGCTCTTGGCGATATCGGGCCGGAAAATGTTGCGGCAGATGCTCGCCCGGACCGGCGTCGGGCGCGTGAATGGCTTCGCGGTTCAGCAGCTCCTGTGGATAACCCTTCTCACCCAGCCACTGGAAGTACTCGTCACTGTCCTGGGTGTGATAATACACCCGCCGGGCAGGCAGTTGTCGTAGTTGAGCGTGGTTAGACGATGATCACCCGCGGGTAACAGCGCCGGATCGATGGTGTAATCATTGTAACCGATGAGTCCCGGATCGTATCCCGCTTCCCTGAGGACGAATGCCAGGTTGTCCTCGGCGTCCAGCAGTGGGGTTGCGTTGTGTACGACCCGCGTCGAACACAGATACCGGCTCGTATAGATGCACATTCTGCTGGGAGCGCACGGGGCTGCCTGGTTGAAGCAGTGTGTGAAGGAGCGCCTTCGGAAGCAAGCCGGTCCAGATTGGGCGTCTGAATCACGTCGTTGCCCAGGTGTCTCAAACAGTCGGAGCGAAACTGGTCGGCAAGAATCAGGAGAACGTTCATGGCGAACTGCCGCCTACGCTGCTGAGACTGTCGAGCACGCCGTCGTCGAGCCCATCCTCGCGAACCTGCTCACGAGGCTTCGGACTCCACCTGGCGCACGAGCTCCTTGATGTTTGCCACATTCGTTCGCATCGCCTCCGTCCTAGAGCCACTGGGGGGTGTGAAGTGTGTGGAGACCGACAGGTAGACGTCGAGGTTGTGGTCCCTCAGGTTGCGGAGGACAGTCAGGTAGTCGACGTCGCCCTCCCGGATCGGACAGTAGTCGAACTCCAGCTTCAAACCGTCGATCACCCGCAGGTCCTTGAGATGCACTCCGTAGATGTAGGGGCGCATGTTGGTGAAACCGGCGGTGGCTACGTCCAGCTCGCCGCTGTTGGTGTTGTCTGCGGGGCCCCACATCGCCTTGATTCGTGGCGAGCCTACTCGTTCGGCTACACGACGAAAGTGGCCGGTCGTGTTGGTGTAATTCCACGGCATCATCGACACCGCCACGTCGAGATCGTGGAGCTCCGCCATCTCGGCGACAATGGAGAAGGCTTTGGTGAGCTTGTCCATGTCGGTGTCAGCTATGATGCCACCCCTCGTCATCCAGCGCATCGGCCAGGTAACCTTGTCGGGTATCTCTCCCGGCCACAGGAAGCTGAAGACGTTGACGGCATCGAGACCGAGGTAGTTGCTGATCTCCATCGAGCGCTCGAGCTCGGTGATATTTTTGCGGAAAGCCGGATGTTCCTCCATCGTGTCCAGGTCGAGATCGCACACTTGAAGTTCCTTGAAGTGATTGTTCGGCATCAGCAGAAACAGCTTCAGGCCGCGCTGCTTGATGGCGGCCTCCATCTCGTCGATCTCAGCGGTGCTCATCTCGATCAGCGGCTTGTCGCCCGGCAGATCGCCTCTGCGCAGATACCACAAGTACTCGGTGCCGACCTCGGCGGCGAAGTCGAGCGCCTCTTCGAAAGGCAGGCCCGGTTCGACGAGGAACATGGCAAGTTTGAAGCGGTGCGAGCTCACTTTTGGAATCTCCTGTTCACAGTGTCAGGCATGTGTCATTTAGCCGCGTTGAATGTGAGCCGCACACCTGAGGCGGATGGTAGTGGTAGGCTCTGCGGTCCGGCTCGTAACCGACAAAACCGGAATAGATATCGGCGTAGTCAAGCAGGCGGCGCATCGCATCCTCTCGTCAGGCGCGACCTATTGAAAGAGGAGGAACCCTCTTGCCTTTAGATTGTCATAGCCGACAACGGGTGACTCCACTCGGCGGCGCGGAACAATCGGATAAAGTTCGTACCCGAGAGCTCACCCGAGACCGGCGGTGGATGGTACTTCGGATCCCAACGAAGCTCGCATTCGACAGACCAGAAGTCGTCTCCGACGTAGGCCGCCACCGTCGCCTCCGCATCCCAGCTGTAATCCCGGTCTCCCCAGTTTTTCGAGTCGTTCCAGCCATCCTTTACTAATCCCGCACTGTTGACCGCTATTGAAGCGATCGTTTTTGTGTCCAGGTTGCGATCGAGGCGGAACGTGATCGAATCCTGGCGATGGTGCGGAGGGCCATCTTTATATGGACGTACTACCAGGCTTTCCGGATGGGCATCGGCGCAAAACACACCCCAGTAGAGAGCCGTATCGGAATACCCCAGCACCACGCGGGTTTCAACCAGCGGTGGCAGGATCGTGCGCGTGGCTCCATGGACAAAGAAGGAATCGATCCTGGCCGCGCCCTCCCAGGCTTCGTCGCCCACTGTCCGTCGATGGTTGGTGGTGTCTCGAGCTTGGGTACATCGACCAGCAGCCGATGAGTTCTCAATATCTCGATTCCACGCTCGCGCTCGACGAAATCCAGATAATAGGTTCCCTGGTAGTACCTGCCCTGTTTGCTGGTTGGTGCGTAGGCAACTGCCACGCCAAAGATCGAGTCCGCTTCTGAAAGATTTGCCTTGAGGGCCGCTTCTCGCGCCTTCCCTGCCCACTTAGCGACGTACTCCTCGACCAGGTATAGCGCGGCCTCGCGAACCTCTTCGTCTTCCGACTTCGCTCGTTCGGCCGCGAGCCGCCGCAGGGTCCGCGTCTGCTCCTCGTCCAGCTGGCCCATGAAGTCACTTAGCGCGAGTAGAGCGGGGGCCTGCACCAGGCGTGAGGGGTCGGCAATGGCCTGAAGAAAAAGGTCAAAAAACTCGGAGCGCAGGTGAGGTCCGATCGTCTCGGCGATGCGACCACGCACCGTCGGGTCGGGATCCTCAAGCAGATGCTGCTCGATCACCGCTATGGACCGTTCGTCCATGAGTCTCACCGTCAGCCCGCCAGAATGTGGGCCACTTCGGCACGGACTTTTGGGTCTCGCTCGCCCGATTCCAACGCCTTCATGTGTGACCCGATGGCATCTTCTGCGGCCAGGACGAGTTCGTGCCTTCCCGCGGCTTGCTCCTCGGGTCCGCCGCCGATTTTGTCGATACTCTCTTCCATCGGTGACCCGCAAGCGGCAAGATAGAAGGCCGTAGCGAGGATCGAAACTCTTCTCGACGGGAGTGTTATCTGGAATCGATTCTGGAGTGCCAACGGAGCTGCTCCCTTGTTAATCACGTTATCTCGTAGCGATCGAAGAACGGGAGGCGAGAGAACAATTGCCAGCAATTTCTCGACTCAACCGGAGGCGTGGCCGTCCATCCCCGGCCCATTTGCGAGGGATCGACCCCGAGCAGGTGGACGGGTCTGCGAAAGGCCCCCGCCTAATTTGTCACCCTTGTGCCGAACCGCAGTGAGAATGCGCAAGTACACGTGATGGTGCTCAGAAGCGACTATTCCAAGTAGCGACCCCCACGGGGGTCTCTCGCTAACAACCCATGCGTCGGCGCAACGCCGCCCGCCCACTCCCCCGCATTATGCGCTTTTAGATGCCAGGTGGTCGCACCCCCAATCTAGTGCGCTCCAGGCGGAAGCAGGGAGTCGGGTCAACATTTGACAAATATCCAGGTTTGGGATAAACATAGGCACGGTTGCACGGGAAATGACACCTTCGAGGGGGAGAAAAGATTATGAAACCCACAAAAGAATGGCTCAAGAGAGCGGCAGAAGCTGGGATGGGTATTTTCCTCATTTTTGGTGTGATTGCATCTGCGAATCCCGCGATTCCTGCTCCCGCGGCAAACAGAGCCGTGACTCAGGGAGGTACCTCAGCCGAGATCTCTGATGCCGGCTGGATGCAGGTCGTGGAATCCTACGGTAAACTGCCTTTGAGCTTCGAAGCCAACCAGGGTCAAACTGATGACCGAGTGATCTTCCTTTCTCAAGGGAGCGGCTATTCCCTCTTCTTGACCCCTAACGAAGCAGTGCTGGGATTAAACAGGCCGGCGACATCGATAGCTCAACGTGAATTGGCAGAAATACCCGAAAGTCACAGCCAAACCCGTGAGCAATCTGTTCTGCGGTTGCAGTTACTTGGCGCCAACCCTTCACCACGCGTGTTCGGGCTGGAGGAGCTACCAGGCAAGAGCAACTACCTGATCGGCAACGATCCACGGCAGTGGCGCACCGACATCCCTCGTTACGCCAAGGTCGTCTATGAGAAGGTCTATCCGGGAGTGGATCTCGTTTTTTACGGCAACCAGAGGCAACTGGAGTACGACTTTATCGTTGCGCGCGGTGTCGATCCTGCCATCGTGCGTCTCAGCTTCCAAGGCGCGGACAAATTGGAGATTGACGCCGAAGGCAACCTCGTCCTCCACGTCGCCGGCGGCGCTGTGATTCAGAAGGCACCGACGATTTACCAGAAGATCGATGGCACCAGAAAGATCATACCTGGCCGCTATCAAATTCGGGGCAAGCATCACGTTGGCTTTCACGTCGCAGCGTTTGATCCCGACATGGAGCTCATCATCGACCCGGTGTTGAGCTACGGAACCTATCTGGGGGGCACGACCAGCTCCGAAACGGGGATGGGTGTCGCGGTGGATGCCCTAGGCAATGCCTATATCACAGGGGAGACCTTTTCCTCCGACTTTCCGACAAATCCCAGCCAAACCTCCAACGGCGGGAGCGAAGCTTTTGTGGCTAAGATCAACGCCGCCGGTTCGGTATTGGTCTATTCCACCTACCTGGGTGGGAGTGGCAACGATTTCGGCAAGGATGTCCAGGTCGATGCGTCAGGCAAAGTTGAATGCCACCGGCACTGGGCTTGACTACGCCACTTACCTCGGTGGCAGCGGCTCCGATGACAGTTTCGGCATTGCCGTGGATGGCACCGGCAATGCCTACGTCGCCGGACGGACCGAGTCTTCCAACTTTCCCACGACCGGGGGAGCTTTCCAGACGACCAAAAACAGCGGTAGAGACGCATTCGTCACCAAGGTGGATCCGAGCGGCAACGCTCTCGTCTACTCTACCTACCTCGGCGGCAACGGCAACGACGGCGGCAGGGATGTCGCGGTAGACGCTGCAGGCAACGCTTACGTCGCGGGAGAGACTGTTTCCAGCAACTTTCCTACAGTCGATCCGATTCAGGCCACGTTCGGAAGTGGTGGTGGCGATGCATTTGTGACCAAGGTGAATCCGCTCGGCGACGCCCTTGTCTACTCCACCTACTTGGGCGGCACTGGCTTCGATCTCGGCGGCTTTGGCATCGCCGTCGACGCTGCTGGAAGTGCTTACGTCACGGGCGGAACGAGATCGATCGACCTTTTCCCCACAGGGGGAACGATCCAGGCCAACAACAACGGTGGCTTCGGTGATGCTTTTCTGGCAAAGATCGGGGTTCTCAATCAGCCGCCGGTAGCCGACGCCGGTGCGGATCAGAGTGTCTTGGTGGGCGAAACCGCGCAACTGGACGGCAGCGACTCCGACGATCCCGACGGCAATCCTTTGACCTTCAGCTGGACGATTACGGCGCAGCCGGCCGGTAGTACCGCGTCGCTGTCGGATCCGACCGCGGTGGATCCGACCTTGGTCGCCGATGTCGCCGGCAGCTACCAAATACAATTGATCGTTGACGACGGTACGCTGAGCAGTGCACCGGACCCAGTCACCATCACCGCGGCCATACCCGGTCTGGCCACCACCTTCACGGGACTGGGGGACCTTGACGGCAGCAGCTTCTTCAGCTCGGCGTTTGGCGTTTCCTCCGATGGCACCTTCGTGGTAGGGCACAGCCGATCGACGCAATCCGGGGGCACCAACTTCGAGGCCTTCCGCTGGACCTTCGGTGGGGGCATGCAGGGACTGGGGGATCTCAATGGTGGTATCTTCTCGAGCTCGGCGTTCGATGTCTCGGATGCCTCGGTCGTGGTGGGGAGCGGCAAGCCGGCCGCTGGTAGCGAGGCCTTTCGGTGGACCGCAGCGGGCGGCATGCAGGGCCTGGGAGACCTGGCTGGAGGCAGTTTCAACAGTGAGTCCCGTGGCGTCTCGGTGGATGGGACAGTCGTTGTGGGCAGCGGCACCAGTCCGGACCAGGAGGCCTTCCGCTGGACCGCGGCCGGGGGCCTGCAGGGCTTGGGAGATCTGCCCGGCGGCAGCTTCTCCAGCCAGGCCTTTGACGTTTCCGCTGACGGCTCGGTGGTAGTGGGAAGGAGCACGTCCGGCTCGGGTCAGGAGGCTTTTCCTGTGGACGGCGGCTGGCGGCATGCAGCCACTCGGTGATCTGCCCGGAGGCAGCTTCTCGAGTCAGGCGCTGGCGGAGTCCGCGGACGGCGCGGTGGTGGTGGGCAACAGCAGCTCTGCCGCCGGCTTCGAAGCCTTTCGTTGGACCGCCGCTGGCGGCATGCAACCGCTCGGCGATCTGCCCGGAGGCAGCTTCAACAGCATGGCCCTGGGCGTGTCGGCCGATGGCTCGGTCATCGTGGGGGAAAGCAGCACCGCGTTGGGTCAGGAAGCCTTCATCTGGGACAGCACCAATGGCATGCGTCGTCTCCAGGACGTGTTGGTCAACGATTTCGGCCAGGATCTGACCGGATGGGTGCTGGTCACCGCTCGGGGCATCTCTGACGACGGTCGTTTTGTCGTCGGCCAGGGCTCGAGCCCGTCGGGGGATGAGGCCTGGATTGCGCCCCTGCCCAACCAGCCACCGGTAGCCGACGCCGGTGCGGATCAGAGTGTCCTGGTGGGAGAAACCGCGCAACTGGACGGCAGCAATTCCAGCGATCCCGATGGCAACCCTTTGACCTTCAGCTGGACGATTACAGCGCAGCCAGCCGGTAGTACCGCGTCGCTGTCGGATCCGACCGCAGTGGCGCCGACCTTGGTCGCCGATCTCGACGGCACTTACCAAATACAACTGATCGTTAACGACGGTACGCTGAGTAGCGCCGCCGACCAGCTCACCATCACCGCCGCCGCCCCCGGTCTGGCCACCACCTTCACGGGACTGGGTGATCTCGCCGGAGGTTCGTTTTCGAGTCAGGCACTTGGGGTGTCTAGCGACGGCACCTTCGTGGTGGGACTGAGTCAGTCGGGTAGCGGGTTAGAGGCGTTCCGCTGGACCTTTGGTGCTGGCATGCAGGGCCTGGGCGATCTAAATGGCGGCACCTTCCTCAGCCTCGCTTTAGATGTCTCGGATGCCTCGGCAATCGTTGGTAAAGGCACCTCGGCAGCGGGGCCCGAAGCCTTCCGCTGGGTGTCGGGTGGTGGTATGGCGGGTCTTGGAGACCTGCCCGCCGGCAGCTTTTCAAGTGAGGCAGCAGGTGTCTCTGTCGACGGTTCCGTGGTGGTCGGGCTCGGCTTTTCAGGCGTCGGCGTGGAGGCCTTTCGCTGGACCGCAGCCGGGGGCATGCAACCCCTGGGCGATCTGCCCGGTGGCAGCTTCTCGAGTGAGGCGCGCGCGACGACCGCCGACGGCTCGGTGGTGGTCGGAGTTAGCATCACCGCCTCCGGCCAGGATCTCACGGGCTGGTCCTTGTCCATTGCCGAAGGCATCTCCGACAATGGCAACTTCGTCGTCGGTTGGGGTACGAGTCCATTGGGTACGGAGGCGTGGATTGCCCCACTGCCCAACCAGCCACCTGTAGCCGACGCCGGCGCGGATCAGAGTGTCCTGGTGGGAGAAACCGCGCAACTGGACGGCAGCAATTCCAGCGATCCCGATGGCAACCCTTTGACCTTCAGCTGGACCGTCACCTCCAAACCGGCCGGCAGTACTGCGACACTCTCCGATCCGGCAGCGGTGGATCCAACCTTGGTCGCCGATCTCGACGGCACTTACCAAATACAACTGATCGTTGACGACGGTACGCTGAGCAGTACTCTTGATCAGGTCACCATCACCGGTTTGAGCCCGACAGGAGCAACACAGAATCAGGTCGACGCGCTTGAGGATATTATCGATGCCAATCCGGGGACTTCATTGGCGGATAAGCTGGAGGACGCGGTTGACAAGCTCCAGACCGTGCTTGATGAATTCAATAAGAGTCCACCAGACAACCAGGCCGCTTTGGGTAACCTCGAGGGAGCAATCGGAGAGTTGGAAGCAGCAATCGATGAGGGACTTGATCCTGCCGAAGGCGCCGAACTGATGGATCAGCTTCTCGCGATTGCACGCAAAACTGCTGTGGACGCGTTGGATCAGGCGATTGCGTTGGGAGGAGACCCAGGAGAAATCAGTGATGCTCAGCAGGCATTGTCCGAGGGAGATGCGTTGCGGACGTCCTCAGCGTTCAAGGATGCGGCCAATAAATACAAGGATGCGCTGTCGAAGGCGGAGAGCGCACTGCCATCCTCAAAACGGATCGCCGCGGGCAGCGCGGTGGCATATGACTTCGAGCTGAAGCAGAGCTACCCCAATCCCTCTAACCCAGAGGTGACGATTCCCTATCAGTTGGCCCAAGCCAGCGACGTCGTGATACGTATTTACGATGTGCGCGGTGGTCTGGTACGCACCTTCGAAATAGGTCAGCGGATGCCTGGCTCACACGTAATGCTGTGGGATGGGCGCGACGGCCGAGGCGCATTCAATGCCACGCGGAGACTGCTGATTCTGCGGTAGGCATGAATCGACATCGAAGTACTGCCACCAGACCGCTCGTTCCCCGTGGCACGCCATTCGCGGAGCGCCGGCCAACTGTTCCCGTTTCCGGTCATCGCTCAGCCGAACGAGGGCGCGACCCAGTCGTGCCCGAAGCTGCTTTGGAAATTGCGGTATTCGCTGAGGATGTCGTCGCGGCTGACAAATTGCTTGTACAGCAGACGACCGTTCCACGATCCTTCTGAGTTTGCGGCAGGATCGTCGGTGTAGAGAAAGAAATCCCACGCCGGATTGCGGTCGGAGCAATTCTCCACAAATCCTCCTCCGCCCATTCCGTGACATATCACCACGCCCTGCGGGCGTTCGAACATGATAGCGAAGGCCATGTCACCGCGACGACCGAGAAACATCGGGACGGTGTAGCGAATCGGCGCCCGCGACGTGTAGAGGCCGTGGTCATTTTGGCCGAACTCCAGGTCGTAGGGATCCTCTTCCCAGGTAACGGCACAGTCACGGCCTTGGTAGGTCGTACAGAACTGAACCCACATCAGCGTGTCGTAGACATCCCGGCTCAGCACGTAGATCGCCTTGTTCTCCGGTTCGTCGATGTAGCTGGCAAAGAAAAAGCCGGCGACACCCGTCGGAAAGGCTGCCGGTTCGTGCAGGCGATAGCGGAAGCTCCAGTCGAGATGAGCCGGCCCCGCGGTGCGGTAGGTCATCCAGCTCTCAACGTGATGTGTGGGGGTCGGAGGTTGATGCAGGGTAACCTGACGCTCAACCTCATCGACCATCAGCTGCGTCGGGTGAGCCCTCGGTTCCGCTGAATCTTCTGCTGACTTCGGCGCGATGAATTCAAAGTTCATACCGCAGTATCGCGGCACGAACAGCGGCCTATCGTCGTGGACGGAGGTCATCCGCCAGATGCCGTTGTAGCCTGCTTCGCTGTGCTCGTGAGAAGAGTTGTCACCGACGACGAGGGTGAGCTCTTCTGTCGTTAGCTGGTGAAAGGATGCCATTGGATGCGACGCTTTGCTCGAAGAATTGTGAGCATAAACAGGGCGTTCGTCGGTCCCGGGGCAAGGTCCGAGATTCTCAGACTCCAGCTTTTCTCCAGGTTTGAATGTGCAACCGCGTCCATTTTCGCATATTCCGTTCGCAATCAAGTCTGGCAACCGACCTGCCACCACGGACACGACGGTGCGCAGAGCAAAGCTCGAAATCCACATGAGGGACCCCATGTTTGAACGACAGAAATGGCCCATCCTGAAGGAGTACGATCAACAGCATCTAGCCCGTATTGCCCTGCCGCTGGGGGGCATCGGCACCGGCACGGTTTCCCTGGGAGGTCGCGGCGACCTGCGAGATTGGGAAATCGTCAACCGTCCTGCCAAGGGTTTTGTGCCGGCCTTTCCACCGGGCGTAATAGGCGTCTCCTCTTTCTTTGCGATTCACGGGCAAGATGGCCAGGGCCGGTCTTTCACCCGTGCTCTGGAAGGACCCGTGGAAATAGAGGATTACGAGGGCGCGGCCGGCAGCACCGTGCCGAACCATGGCCTGCCGCGCTTCCGCCGTTGTTCATTCGCCGCCGCCTACCCGTTGGGCCAGGTGCTTCTAGCCGACGACGACGTGCCGGTCGAGATCCGTCTGGAGGCCTTCAATCCACTCATTCCGGCCGATGCCGATGCCAGCGGCCATCCGGTTGCCGTACTCCGGTTTGTACTGCACAACATCAGCGGGGAAACCCTGCAGACATCGGTCTGTGGATCCATCGTGAACGCCATTGGCACGGACGGATCGGCGGGCGCGCCCAAGAAGAACCGCAACCGCTTCAAAGATGGGACGGCGGTCCAGGGTATCTTCATGGATTCGGAAGGCGTGGCAGCTGAGGATGAACGTTGGGGCACCATGGCCCTCACCGCGGAGCGCGGGGCAGTGGTCAGCTACCGCACCGCCTGGACGCCGCTGGGCTGGGGGGGCGGGATGCTCGACTTCTGGGACGATTTCAGCGCCGATGGTCTGCTTGCGGAACGGGACGCTGCGGGTGCCGATGCGCCCGTCGCTTCGCTGGCGGTGCGCCAGGAGATCCCCGCCGGCGCAACCGCCGAGGCGCTCTTCCTGCTGACCTGGCATTTCCCCAATCGCATGACCTGGAATCCGCCCCAACCGAAAACAGAAGAATCCTGCTGCGACGACGGCGATCCGGAGCGCATCGGCAACTACTACACCACTCGATACAAGGACGCCTGGGACGTTGCCGAGCAGGTGATGGTAGCCCTGCCCGAGCTGGAGGAAACCACGGTCCGTTTTGTGCAGAGCTTCTGCGACAGCGATCTGCCATCCGTCGTCAAGGAGGCAGCCCTGTTCAATCTGGCGCACCTGCGCACGCAGACCTGCTTTCGCACCGAGGATGGTCGCTTCTTCGGTTTTGAAGGGTGTCACGACCAGGCTGGTTGCTGCCATGGCAGCTGCACCCACGTATGGAATTACGAGCAAGCGACCGCGTTCCTCTTTGCCGATCTGGCCGCATCGATGCGCGATACAGAGTTTCGCCATGCCACCAGCGACGATGGCCTAATGAGCTTTCGCGTCAATCTGCCGCTGCAGGGCGCCCGGGACTACGGCCTTGCCGCCGCCGATGGCCAGATGGGTTGCCTGATGAAGCTCTACCGCGACTGGCAGCTCTCAGGCGATGACGCCATGCTGCGGGCCCTCTGGCCCAAAGCGCGTCGGGCCCTCGAGTTCTGCTGGATCGACGGGGGCTGGGACGCCGATCAAGACGGCGTGATGGAAGGCTGTCAGCACAACACCATGGATGTGGAGTATTACGGTCCCAATCCACAGATGGGCACCTGGTATCTGGGCGCACTGCGGGCGGGGGAGGAAATGGCCCGCTACCTGGGCGAGCAGGCGTTTGCGAAGAGATGCCGCGAGCTTTTCGAACGGGGTAGCCAATGGTTGGACGCGCATCTCTTCAACGACGAGTACTACGAACACGAAATCCGTCCGCCTCAGGTGTCACCCGCCGCGGGATTGGCGCGGGGTCTGGGTGCCACCAACCTTCAGGAGCCCGAATTGCAGCTTGGGTCGGGCTGCCTCGTGGATCAGCTCGTCGGGCAGTTCATGGCCCATGTCTGCGGGTTGGGATACCTGCTTAATCGGGAGCATGTGAAGACCACCCTGCGGAGCATCGTGAAGTACAACTTCCGACAGGGTTTCCACGACCATTTCAACAACATGCGCAGCTATGTCCTGGGCGACGAGTCAGCGCTGTTGATGGCCACCTATCCGCGCGGCAACCGGCCGCAACAGCCGTTTCCCTACTACAGCGAGGTCATGACCGGTTTTGAATACGCGGCGGCGGTGCACATGCTCTACGAAGGGCAGACGGCCGCCGGCCTGGACTGCATCCAGGCGATTCGCGATCGCTACGACGGGTACAGGCGCAGCCCCTTCGACGAGGCGGAATGCGGCCATCACTACGCCCGGGCGATGGCCTCGTGGGCGGGGGTGCTGGCGCTAACGGGCTTCCACTACTCGGAAGTGGAGCGGGCGATCTGCTTCGCCGGACAAGAGGGCACGTGGTTCTGGTCGACCGGACGGGCTTGGGGTCAGTGCATACAGCAGGCCTATGAAGACGGCGTGCGCGTAACCCTGCATGTCGGGCACGGTTCGGTTGAGCTGCAGAGAATCGGGCTGACGGGCATCGGCGAGAGCCGGGACCCGGCACCGGTGCGACTTGGGCCCGGACAGCAGAAAACGTGGGAGATCGGCAAAACCACGGGCTCCTAGGAAAGGCGAATCGTCTTGCGCTGCCGTCCGGACTTGAGCACGGCCACTGCGATCTTGAGGGCCTCGATCCCGTCTTCAGGAGTCACAAGGGGTTGTTCGTTGCGCGCGAAATTCTGCAACGCATTCTTGTCCTGCAACCTCCGATAGTCGGTTTGCCTGTAGGTGAACAGCCGCTCGTCGCCGCCATCTTTCTTGAACGTGAAGCAGCGCGGTCTGGCAGGATCGTAGTTCTTGGGCGCCTTTTGCGCCGTCATACCGAATTCGAGAACCCCCTTGGGTCCGACCAGGTCGTCGTGGTTCAATGAGCGGACGTCCACACCCCAGGTCCAAACGAGGGTGTGCTGGTCCCCGGACGCGAAGTTGAGAATGACCGAGCCGGTGTCGTGCCCTACACTGGTGCTGGCCAGCTGCATGGACGAGGCCTGTACCGACTCCACCGGACCAAATACCTGCCGCGCGGAATCGTAGTTGTGGACCGCCAGATCCATGAACGGTCCACCCCCAACGTTCACATCCCGCATCCACGCCTTGGGTTGCTTGCCTTTTCCTATGGAGCGCCAGAAAACGGGCCGGCCCAGAACGTCCTTCTGTACGAGTTCCTTGAGTTTTCCCCGACACCCGTCGAATCGCAAGCAGAAGCCGATCGTCATTTTCACCCCGTGGCGCTCGCAAGCCTCGGCCATGTCGTACCCATCCCGTAGCTTCAGGGCCATGGGCTTCTCCACAAAGACGTGCTTGCCGGCGCGGGCCGCGTGTACGACCGGGGCTCGGTGCGCGGAGGTCGGCGTACAGACCCAGACGGTGTCGATCGCGTCGTCCCTGAGCATTTTCCTGAAGTCAGTGCAGTATCGGGGAGTCGCGAACTCGGACGCGAAGCTCGCCGCTCGTTCTTCGATCACGTCGGCGCAGGTGACGATGCGCACGCCGCGAAAGCTTTGCAGATGCCTTGCATGGATCCGGGCAATATTGCCACAACCGATGAATGCTACGTTCTGCATGACAGTTCTCTCAATCGTATGAGGCCAGTCGCATCCCGGTTTCGATGAAGGCTTTGTAGTTGGCGATATTCCTCTCGTCCAACGTCGGGATGGTGCTCGGGGCTGACGTTGGCGACAAGACGAAACAGCCGCCCGGTTTGCCCATGCTCACGGTTTCCTCCACGACCCGTACCATCTCCTCCGGTTCCAGCTGATAGAAGTCTCCATCCTGGACCCCCCCTTCGAGGGGCATTCTGCCGCCGATGCGCTCTTTCGCTTGTGCCAGGGTCAGATTCGAGATCATACCGGGTAGCCGCTGCACCGGCAATGTGGATGCCCAGAATCGGTGCCTTCACCACGGCTCCTCAAAGAGCGCTTTCACCTCAGCATCTGATAGCGCACGGTTGTAGAGCCGCAGGTCACTTAGGCAGCCATTGAAATAATCGTGAGCGCCGAAGCCGATATAAAGCGGCTTGTCGTTGGAGATGTCGTACTGCCCGGGGTCAAAGGGCGTGGAAGTGGCCACAGGTTCGCCGTCCAAAGAAAGTGTCAGGCGATTGCCGCCTTTAACTGCGACCAGATGGTGCCAGCCCGGGGGCAACTCGCAGTCCATGGTGGCGCTCTTGCCCGCTTCCATACAATGGACATGTCCCGAAGGCAACGTGCCGCCGAACAGCTTCCCCTGATATACGGCCATCGACCACACGCGGCGGTATTCCACATCCGGTGTGTGGTCCAACTGGCCCACCAGACCCCAATCGCCGACGCCATCGTAGCGGTAGACCTGGGCCAACGGCAGCGTGCCGCAATAGAGCTTGCCGTTGTACACGGCCATGGACATGACTTCCTTCTCTTGCCCCATACGTCCGACGTTGCGCCATTGCCTGTCGCCTTCATAACGCCAGACGGTGGCGCTCGGCCAGGTGCCGACGTGCATGTCGCCCTGGTAGAGTGCAATGGAATACGTCTGGACCTCGCCCGGCTGCTCACCGCAGTGCTCCCAGTCGGTCTGGCCCAGGTAGCGCCAGACGCCGGCGGTTCCTACACCGGTGACATTGCTGTTGGTCGTGACGTAGAGGCTGCCGTTCCACACGCCCAGAGCCATCGACCCCTGCCCGCCGGGTAGGCCACAGGAGGCCCACTTGTGGTCGTCCTCGAGCCGAAACACCTCCGGCTGGTACATGCTCGTGCCATAGAGCTGGCCGCGGAACACACCCAGGGCGTAGATATCATTCACCTTGCCCAGCTTGCCGCAGTCTGCCCAGTCGGTCCCACCCATGTACCGATGGACGCGTCCTCCCGGGTCGAGGTTGGGAGAATTCGGCAGCCTCGAGCCGTTGCCATAATGGCACGCCGTGCCGGCGCACAGGTCGCCCTGATGAACACACAAAGCCATCACCGCATTGGCCCCGTCCGGGCTGCCGCAGTCGATCCACCGGCCATCACCGTCATAGCGGTAGACATGGCCTGTGCGTTCGGCTCCGTACTCGTAGGTCCCCGCGTACAGGTGTCCATCGTGCACCGCCAGGGCACATACCATGACGGCCTCGCCCGGTCGTCCACAGTCCTGCCAGCTCGAGAGTCGGGCGTCGTCAATGCCGAAGTGCACGTGGCGGTAGTTAGCTGTTGTCGTGATCATCGAGGCGTTGTGCACGACGTTGAGGTTGAATCCCTTGCGGGCGTTCGGGTCGTACTTGCTAACGATGTCGCCAATGACATCATCCAGCTCAGCTTCGGTCTCGACCCATGCCGCGATGGAGAAATCGCCGCTGCCTAACCTGGATTATTCACAAAAAATGCGGTGACCTCTTGTACAACTTGGTTGTTTTGCCCTACGTTAGGGTTACACACACAAAGAACAACCACGAAAGAGGACACCGCGATGGAAAGTTCGCAGAAGACGCTCTCCTTTGCAAGCATTTCGGGCAGGAAAATCGAGGCCGATTTTGACGGCGGCATGACTACCAGCGACGGCGGCGTCCTGCTGCTCCGGCAGGCCGAATCCAAGATAGGAATCGTGGACCGAATCGTAGAGGCGTTGTCGGATCACCGACATCAAAGCTATATCGACCATACCTATACCGACCTCATCAGGCAGCGCGTGTTCCAGATAGCCTGCGGCTACGAGGACGCCAATGACAGCAACGACTTGCGTTCAGATCCGGGTCTGAAGGCCGCCTGCGATCGACTGCCCGTAACGGGAGACGATCTCGCCAGCCAACCGACCATGTCTCGTTTAGAAAACAGTGTCAGCCGCACGGAGCTCTACCGAATCGGGCTGGCGTTGCTGGAAACCTTCATCGAGTCCTACGACAAGCCGCCCAGGAAGATCATCTTGGACATCGACGACACGGACGATCCCACGCACGGCTCACAGCAACTGACGTTGTTCCACGCCTACTATGACGAGTATTGCTACATGCCCGTCCATCTCTACGAAGGCCAGACGGGCAAGTTGATCACGACCATTCTGCGACCCGGTCGTAGAATCCGTGGCAGCGAGGCCGCGGCGATTCTCAGGCGGGTGCTGGATCATCTATTGATGGCCTGGCCGCACGTGCGGATCTGCTTGCGGGGCGACTCGCACTTCAGCGCCCCGAAGGTGCACGACCTGTGCGACGAATACGGCATAGATTTCATTCTGGGACAGGCGGTCAACACGAAGCTCAACGCACTCGGCGCACCGCTGATGGAGCAGGCGGCGGTCCTGGCGGAGCAGCGCGAAGAGCCGGTTCGGCTCTTTACAGAGTTCGATTATCAGGCCGGTAGCTGGAGCCGCCCGCGCCAGATCATCTTGAAGGCGGAAATCACGGAAGGAAAAGCCAACCCGCGCTTTGTGGTGACCAACATCGGCAACCGAACGCCCAAGTTTCTCTACGAGAAAGTCTACTGCGCTCGCGGACGCACGGAAGGTTTAATCAAGAATCACAAGACCTTCCTGCACTCCGACCGCACTTCCTGTCATCGATTTCCAGCCAATCAGTTCCGCCTCTTCCTACACAGCGCCGCCTACGTGCTGCTGCACGCGATCAAACATATCGGCATGCACGGCACCCAATGGACGAAGTCTAACTTCGACACGATTCAACTCCGCGTCCTCAAAATCGGCGCCAGAGTGCGGGAGCAAGCCACCAAGGTGCGCTTCCATTTTCCGACGTCGTCCCTCAAGGACTTGATGAGGATGATCGTCTTCAACCTCGACACGGCGTAGTTGGTTTGCGATGAAGCCCAAATACATCCATCACAGATCGCACGACCAAGGGGAGTCACCTGCCCTCTCTACACCCCAAGAGGCCAGCACATCGTGATGCCGTCAAACTTTTACCAAAAACGTCCAGTTTCTTCACCGGCTCATCAAACTCTCGCGGTCGAGCAGATTCATGAATAGTTCAGGCTAGGTCCAGAGACGGGCTGTTGGGCACCTCGATCTGCGCCCGTCGGCCATCAAAGCGAGCGGCCGTGTCCGGCCTGCTCCCGGGCCCTCGGGCGGCCAAGTCCGCCCCGTAAGCACTCCCGTGGTTCTCGTTTCCAGAGCAGTCTTGACAATCGCCGTGCAGCTTCCAGTGCCCCGCAAGACCGGCGTCCAGGCCAGGTCCTTCAACAATACCCATGACTATCACCTCCACAGGGCATTTTCTACCTCCATCGGATTCGATTTCGTACTGCCGGCCAATCCGCTGACCGGGTTCCCATCAGCCGGGTGCGAGCTCAAATCGGGCGGCCGAATTCAGTAAAACCGACGAGCACCCGCACGAAGAAAGTCCATGTGTGGATATTGCGGTCGTCCAGAAACGGTGAGTCGTAGCTGATTTTGTCAGAGTTCAACCCTACAAGGGTTACGAGATCGTAGCCAAAGTAAGGCGTGCGGTTGGTAAGAGAAACAAACGTGGTGTGCTGTTTGAAGCTGTTGCGGGGGGAGGTGTCGTCGCGGCGTCGATACGGCAGCGGTCCCAGACCTTGGATGCCGACCCGTAGGTGGGTTCGGGCCAGCAGCGGATACTCGGCGCGCAGAATGGGCACGGAGCGCAGTTCGGATTGCAGGCGCACCTCCCGCTCCCGATCAACCAGGCGCAACAACAGCAACTTGTACTGGGGCAT
The DNA here is from genome assembly GCA_965217095.1 of Candidatus Latescibacterota bacterium. GTDB lineage: Bacteria > Latescibacterota > UBA2968 > UBA8231 > UBA8231 > CAYNZV01. The sequence continues at coordinate 252,888 of OZ244235.1, read as the reverse complement.
CACCACCAAGCTGCCCCAGTGAAAGGCGTACCGGATTTGGCTGACCGAGGTCCAGAAGTCGACGCTTCGCCGGCGTTGGAAGAAGCCCCCTGGCGCCCGGCCACCTTCCTGCCAGTTGAAACGGCGGCGCAGCTTCTGCGCGATTTCCAGGGATGAATGGGGCGTGACGCGCATGGACAAGTAGGTGTCGCTCACTGTGCTGTCCCGGTAGAATAGCTGATCCGGCAGGATCTCCAGTACTAGGTGCACGGGCAGGCCGAAACCCCGTTGCACAGGCCGTAGAAAGCTTATACCCTCGCGGGCGAAGCGAATATCCCGCGGGCCGGTATCGTCATCAAACACCATGATCTCGTCGGGGATGTCGTCCTGCACCCGGCGCAAGCTGGACTCGAAGAACAGGCTTTTGAGTCCTCCCTCCCCCTGCCGCCGGTAGCTCACTTGGCCATAGGTCGCGAGGTTGTGTCCGCCCCCCGCGATCTCCTCAATGTCGTAGCGGCCGGCGGCGGCATACCAGTGCTGTGTCAGGTTCCACTGCCCAAACAGGTGGTACCCGCGCTCGTCGTGCTCGTAGGGGTAGTCTACCTCGGGGTCGTCTTCGCGATGGTCCGGCTCGTCGTTGTTGTTGCGGTCCAGTCCGTACGCGTAGGTGTTGGGCTCCACATCAAACATCAGAAACGGCTCTTCGTAGTCTGGCAGCCGGTTCAGATTGCGATTGGTGTCAGGGGCCCCGTCGTTGTCCGTGTCCTGATTCACCCAGACCCCGTCCAGGTCGGTGCCGATGCGGTCCGGGGGGATGCCCGGTGCGTTGCCGTGTTTGATGTCGGGATAGCGATCCCCATCCTCGTTGTCATCCACCAGCTGCCAGTACATGTAGTCGTTGAGCAAACCGTCCAGATGGCTCAGCAACAAGGGGCTTTCGAAGTGGAGAAAAGAGCGCATCTCGGTCTGGTAGTCGGGATCGATAGAAAACAGTTCAGCGCCGATCAGACCGCGCCCAAAACGGTGAACAGCGTTGACGAAGTAGGCCGCACCACCATCGGCAAAACGCGGCGAGCTATCGAAGGCGGGCCGTCCGTCGACCCGGGCGGGATAGCGGGAGTAGACGCTCGAGCGCGCGTACTCGGCCGAGACTTCGATACCGGGAAGCACGAGGTTGGCGTCGGTACTGTAGACGAAGTTGCCGGTATTCTCCCCGACATCGAAGCGTACCCGGCGTAGGTTCGAGAAATCGCCAACATTGCCTTTGGCACGCTTCACGGTGTGGTAGTAGGTGGCGGCAAAGCGGTCGGCGTAGAACGGCGCCGCTGCCGATTTGGGGTACAACATGGCCACGTCCACCAGATAGTCGTTGGCCAACAGGGCTTCCACCGCCACGGACTGGACGGCCGGTTCCCGGGAAAGGTCGAAAAGAAATACGATCTGTTTCTCGCCATCGGCCTGCAGCATCTGCCGTGGAGATTCTATCGTATAGATGGACTCAAGGCCGGAAACATTGGCCTGCCTGCCGACATCGATCCCAGCCTCGTGATCCAGACGTGTGAGGTAATCCGCAAATTGCGGGTAGTCGCGATCGCGATAGTAGAGTTCATTGAAGTAAGGGATGGCGGCCGTAGAAGCGGTGAATCGGTTGTACGGCAAGGGAGTGAAAGCGCCCGTGATTGCCGAGACAAACCCCACCTGAGTCGGGGGTTCGCCGAGGTGGCTGATCACCTGGGGCACGAGGTCGGGCCGCGTCTCGCCATTGACCACCAGCTGAAGATCCTGCACCGCAGCACCGCCGACGCCATCGTCGGGCGAATCGTCTCTGAAGCGCACCAGAATCCAGTCCATCATCGGCTGGTCCGGCTTAAGCCTGCCCTTGAGGCTGTTGCCGGTGGTTCGGGTGCTCTGGTAGACGTGCTGATTCACCCAATTCAAGCCCAACCGCAAGGCGCCGAGGTTCGTTTGTGCCCGAGTACCCAGCAGCATGGTGGAATCGTCCGCATGATGGATCAGGGGTCGAAATGCATCGTCGTACACGGCGACCGCGTCTTTGGGCCGTTCCACCCGCGACGCGAGGACGGTGAAGTCCAGGTGCGGGACAGCCAGGTCAAAACGCGTCCCATGAAAATTCACCTTCGACAGGGTCAGAGGCGTGAAGCGTGCGGGCAGCGCATCGCCGACGATGAGTTTGTAGCCCCAGTTGCCGTACCCATCGTGACCTGCCACCACGTGGTCGAACACCGTGATCCAGCCAGCCAACTCCGTATCCTTGAAAACGGAGCTGCCGTACTTCAAGCCCTCGGTGCGGATTTCGCTCCAGCGATAAAGATCATAACCGGTTATCAGATAATTGCCGAGGGCGTCGTAGCGGGTTTTGGGGGTGTCTCGATAGGGGAAGGTGTGGTTGGGATAGTTCCTGTACTCCTCTAGTGCATAGTTGGTATAAGCGGGCAACTGCCAGCGCAGCAATAGCGGTGATTGGACCACCTCTTCGAGCGGAATATCACTCCCCTTGGCCGTACCACTCCAAACGGCCAAGGCCAGTAGCAGGCTCGCCAGGCATGCCGGTGCCTTGTCCTCAAGAAGTCCTCGCGCAGCGAAAGCCAAAAGACGAGCTCCTGAAAACGGGGCGGAATCTGTTGCGGCTCGCGGCGTGCAGACCGTCCGGGCCGTTGTCCCACGAACCACCCCGCAACACGCGGGATGTGCCCTCGGGCGGTCCCTGGGGATCGCACCGGGGACTTTCCGCATAATACTCCTCATCATACCAATCCAGGCACCACTCCCAAACGTTGCCATGCATGTCACACAGGCCCCAAGCATTCGGTTGCTTGAGCCCAACTTCCTGGGTTTGGAATCCGCTGTTATCCCTGTACCACGCATACAACGCCAGTGCCTCGTCATCGTCGCCGAAACTGAACACAGTCGTTGTCCCCGCCCGGCAGGCGTATTCCCACTCCGCCTCCGTTGGCATTCGATACTGTCGCCCGTTTGCGACAGCGTTCAGTTTTTCCAGATACTCGGCAGCATCTTGCCATGAAAGAGAGTCAACTGGACGGTTGGGACCTTCAGACCTCGATGGATCGTTGTCCATCACCCCTTCCCAATGCGCTCGCGTCACCGGATACCGAGCCAAGTAGAACCCCCGGCTGATCTCCACTTCGTGGACGGTCCTCTCGTCTCTGTCGCCATCTTTTGAGCCCATCATGAACCCACCAGGCGGGATGTAGACAAATTCCATCTCCACCCCAGGATAGACCTCTTCCTTCAACAGCAGATCCCCCCACTGGCTGGACCTACGCGCACGCGTTCGGACATGGGACCTCCTCCTCTTGATGATCTGCAGGTGCGGCCTTGCCGAGTCGACTCCTAGAGACCGATAACCTTTCGTCCGTCCAATAGCCACTCCTCCTCAAAGCGCACCTCTGCGATGCATTCGCGCTGATAGGTGTACATAGCCCTCCAGACGCCGTCCCTGGTCTGGTGCAACTTGGGATAGCTGAACTCACCTATTTCGGTCTCGATGTCCCGGGTCCTGAAAGTAGCGCCCTCGTCCTCTGAGATCCCCAGAGTCAAGGGAGTGCGGAGCTGGTGGCTGTCGTTGTATAGAATGAGCAGACGACCGCTCTGGCCCACGGCTATGTCCACGCTGCTATGGTTGTTGCGCAGATTGGTGAGGGCTGGATGGGAAAAGGTCCGTCCACCATCCGACGATTCGGACCGCCATACAAATCCGCCAATGCCGGCGTAGCGCATATAGCAGAGCCAGCGCCCGTCTGGGAGTTGGGCCAGCGCGGGTTCCAGGCACCCCGGAGCCTCATACAGATCTGTAAGGTTGCTGACAGCGGTGACGCCGTCTCCTGCCACCGTGAGAATACCGCTGCACCACCCATGAGGGGGCCTCGAGGTGTAGGAAATCAGCCAGCCGCCGGCCGGACCCTGGGCGGTATCACGCGGCAAGGGTTGCCCGTGGAAGAGACCGGACTGGTCTACGAATCCATCCCGTCCGGAGAGACACTCGAGGTCAACCGCTGTCCTGCCTTCCAGGCGAAACCGGAAGGGACGGAATTCCGGCCCCCTCCCCCACACCTTGCTATACGTGATAGAGGATGAAGCGCTGTTCACACCGGCATCACCGGTTACCGCTCCCCATTGCCTGTCCGAGAGTCTGAACCCGCTCAAGGGAGAAGCCCAGGTATAGACTACGGTGGCGCCGTCCTCCGTTTCGATAGGACACGTTTGCTCCGGTAACCAGTAGTCGTCCTCGTACTGGAACAGCCTCAAGGTAACAAAAGGCTCAGACCACTCACCGGTCGCGGAGTCCAGCATGGATGCCACGGCAACCTGGTCCTCGAAACCTTCATGCGTGCCGGTAAACCAGGTGGACATGAGTCGTCCATCGCTGTATTCCAGGAGGTTGACGCTGTGCGCCCGTGGCCGTATGACTGGCAGGAATTGTTTTGTGGGTTCCATTGGCTAAACCTCCTCTATGTCAGCGACACCCCGCCCTCTCATTCGAACCAGTAGGAATACAGGTGTCCGTTGCGCAGCGTGAACCGCAAGCTCGTTGGTCCGCGAAGACCGTCGATCCCACCTTCGAACCACGTTACTTCCGCCCGCAGCAGGTCGCCGTTGATCGGGTAGGAGCGGGCGACCGAACGGTCTGCGTCGAGAACTTCCACCTGCAGCTCTCCATCTGGGGCGTCCACGTTTACGAATAGGCGCGAAACGTTCAGTTCGAACGGCAATGTGCGGACATGGCCCTCCGTTCCTCCCGCTTCTAGCGAAACGAAGCCGTCCCGCCGCAGCACCGCTAGGCAGATGCCACCTTTGTCGGGCAGGTAATCGTCGTACCCCGGCTTCTCCCCCGCCATAATGAAGCCGTACCTCTTCAAGCCGGTGTAGTAGAACCACAGCTCGTCGTCGCGCACGACGACGTCGGCCGGCCCGATGATTGTCTGCAGGTCGTAGTCGCCGGCGCCGAGAGGCGAGTTCTCCAGCCACGGTTGGCGATCACCGAGGCGCGTCCAGTGATACAGGTCGCGGCTGCTGGCCAGTTGCAGTTCGTAAAACCAAGTGTAATCGCCGTGGGTGTGGACCAGCTCTTTTATGGCCGGCGAAAGGTTCATCTCGTCGAACCCCGGCCAGTCCTTCGGAACGCTGCCGGTGTGGTAGGAAAAGGCCGGCAAACCGATGTAGTGGGATTCGTAGCGAAAAATGCTCATGTGATACACTTCGGCGCGGTAGGTTTCCGGGACGTTGTATTCGGGAGTTAGCCGCGTCTTGTCGGCCAAACGCCCCGCGATCCGCCTCGGCGCCACCTGCTGATCCTCTTCATCCGCGCAGAACACCAGCTTTGGTTCGGTCCAGGTCTCGAAGTCGGTGCTGGTCGACAGGTAGACCGAACGGTAACCGAACGTGGGGTCGCTGAACTTCACGTAGTGGATGAACAGACCTTCCCGTTCGTCGAAGGATAGACCCCACTCGTCATAGCTGGGAATGCCGGGTGAAGAGCTTTCGGTCCAGTGAATCCCGTCAGGGGAAACCGCAAAACCTCCGGTGCACTCGGTGTGCCAATCGCAACCGTGCCAGCAATCTGGGATGGAGGCCTTGAACCGGCGCTGCGGATCGGGATCGGTTTTGTCGTAGACTACACAATCCGTTCGCGCGTAGCGGCCGCTGACCTTGGCGGTGACGAAATTGTTCTCTTGCGACCCACCGTAGTCCACCTCGCCAACCACTGGCAGGTACCAATTCAGCCCGTCTTTGCTCTCGTAATAACCGCTGAAATCACCCTGAACGGTGATGTGAGGTGGGGCCGGAGCCACACCCATGACCCAGAGCTTGTACACCTCCTTCTCCGAGTCCCAGATCGGAGCACTACGGGTCTGGATCGAGCAGCCGGGGTGCTTGAGGTAGTCGCCTCGTATGACTGTCCCCTTCTTTTGCGGGCAGTGCATACGGTGGGTCAGATTTTCGATCTCGGCGACGCCGGCGGTATCCAGAAACAGCTGGCGCTCGCCAGCGCGCACCTCGAACGCCTCGCTTGTTGTCGTCGCCATTCAATCCGCTCCCTCGGCTACCTCTCGCACGTTTGCCGGGTTGGCAGCGTCGACATCGAAGAACCGCCACCAGACCCGCTCGTCCCCCGTAGCACGCCATTGGCGAAACTGGGCGCCGGCCAGCAGTTCCCGTTTGTGGTCATCGCTCAGCCACATCCAGACCCGGATCGTGAACGCCACCGCGCACACCGGCCAGGCCGCAAACAGCGCTTCGACCTGTGGCCGATCTTCGGCGAACGATTTCATGGTCGCCTCGAAGCTGTTTTGCACGCGCGCTGAATGGACCGGATCGTGGCCCCGCTCTCGTCTCAGCGCCGCGGTGATTACGACTGTGTCAGCGTCGCTCGGCCGTCTACCTTCCTCCTCCCCCGCCGGAGGTATGGTGTAGCTACCGCGTGTGCGGGCGATGTCGTCGGCCGCTGGCTCTTCCTTGCCGGAGTAGAGCCGCAAGGCATGCGCCTCGGCGAGCTCTTTGACGATGAAGGCTGCGCTGCAAGCAGAGAACTTGCCGAGGTATTCCAGCAGTCTAGCGCGCTCGGCCGGCTCCAAACTGGCCAGCACGCGGTCGGCGCTGCGCTGGAGAACCGCTCGCCATTCCCGATCGGGTGTGGCCCGATCCAGATACGCCTCCAGGGCCGCAGTGTAGTTAGAATCGTTCTCCATCTCTTTTCACTCACCTCGCTACTTACTGGGCCACGTAACCACCGTCTACAACCATAGTGTGTCCGGTGACAAACGATGCCGCATCTGAGCAAAGCCATACCGCTGACTCAGCAACCTCCTCGGGTCTTCCTATACGACCGATCGGGTGTGATGAAATCAAATCTGCTTCGACATGCGAACCGCAGGCTATGGCAGACTCATTCAGAGGTGTCGCGATGAAACCTGGACAGACGGCGTTGATCTTGATGCCCTCTTTTGCATATGACAGCGCAGCAGATTTGGTTAACCCGACCACGCCGTGCTTGCTGGCCGTATACCCCGCGTTCGCCGTGCCAACCAAACCCATCACCGACGCCACATTAACGATAGCACCGCCGCCTTGCTGTAGCATTTGACGAATTTCATACTTCATGCACAGCCAGACGCCCGTCAGGTTGACACTGATCACCTGGTGCCACGCATCCTCCGGGTAGTCGGCCGCGGGCGTCCCGAACGCCCCCGCAATACCGGCATTGTTGAGCGCACAGTCCAGCCTGCCATAAGTTTCGACGGCCCTGCTCACCATTGCCTCGACCTCCGCTACCTGAGATACATCAGCTTTTATAGAGATCGCCTCGCCCCCGGCTTCTTTGACCATCTCTACTGTTTCTTTGCCACCTTCAACGTTAACATCGGCGACGGCGACCTTTGCTCCTTCCCTGGCAAGGGCAAGTGCAGACGCCCTGCCGATTCCCGAGCTGCCTCCAGTCACCAGTGCGGTTTTGTTTTCTAACTGTCCCGCCATCTCTTGCCTCCTAGGCCGGAGTTTTTTCGGTTCGCCAGCAGCAGACGACCGGGAACCATACCTTTTCCCACCTGCCGCTCGATGCGGACCGGTAGATGGCCAGCGCAGTACGCAGCTCCCCAACATCTGGCGATGCGGCGCACAGAAGGAGTGCGCTGTCACCCACCGTATTTGAATGCGGGTACCCCACGAACGTCCATCTTCACGCGCAGCAGGGAGCCGGCGAGGGGCTCGTGATCCCACGGCTCTTTACCTTGCCCCGGCCGAATTGAAGTTATGTAGAGGTCGTCCAGATCGGGACCGCCGAAGGCGCATGCCGATGGCAGGGAGACGGGCAGCCGCAGAGATTCCACCAAGGCCCCGTTGATGGGGTCGTAGCGGCGCACCGCCGAATCGAAGGGAACCGCAATCCACAGCTTGCCCTCTTCGTCAATGGTCATGCCATCGAAGACGCCGCCGGCTTTGTTGTCGATGACAACACGCTCGTTCTCGATATCCCCAGAGTCCAGGTCGTAGTCCCACGCGCGGACATTGTTGGTCCCCGAATCGATGTAATACATGGTGCGGGCATCGAGACTCCAGACGATGCCGTTGGAGATGGTCGCCGGAGATACCTTTTTAGACACGGAATGATCCAGTTCGAGACAATAAAGTGCTGCCTGGTCAACCTTGCCCTCGAACTCCATGGTGCCCGCCCAGAAGCGGCCGGCCGGATCGCACTTTCCGTCATTGAATCGGTTGCCGGTAATCTCTCGTTCCGGGTCGGCGATGGGGGTCAGCTTTTCGGTTTCCAGGTCGAGAGCCGAGAAGCCGTTGTGCAGAGCCAGCATGAGGCCACCGTTTGCCCGCGGCACGACAGTGCCAACCACCTGGCCCACGTCGATAGTGCGATTCATGCCGCTTTGCGGATTGTAAATGCAGACGAGCGCACTCAGAATGTCTACCCAGTAGAGCAGCTGCTCATCCGCGTCCCAGATAGGGCCTTCGCCGACAATCGCCGGCATGTCGACGGCGACTTCCGGTTCCACCTGTCGATCAATCACAATCGCCTTCACCCCGTCCTCTCATTCGACCCAGTAGGAATAGAGCTGTGCGTGACGCGCCCGAAAGCGGAGCGATACCGAGCGGCCTCCCAGACCTGCCCACGAGCCGGTCTTCCATTCGAATACACCGCGCAGCTGGTCCCCTTCCAGCGGATGGGACGTGGCCAGTACTGTCCCCTCTTCGTCCAGCACCTCCACGGCCAGCGAACCCGGGGCATTGAGATTCGCGCAAAGACTCGTACCGGCCGCTTCGAAGGCCGCGGTAACCAGCATACCTTCCTCCTCGCCGGCGTCGAGGGATACAAAACCATCGCGCCTGAGCACCGCCAGGCAGATGGCGGCTCCGTCTGCGTCCGTTTTGAAGCCGGCCGGAAAGTGGTCCCGGTATTTCAGCCCGCTGTAGAAGAACCAGAGCTCATCGTCCCGCATCAACGGCGCGGAAGGTCCGATGATCTGGGTCAGATCGTAGGCGCCCGAATTGACCGGCGACGGCCCGATGAAGGTCTCCCGCCGGCACACGCGCTGCCAGCTCGTCAGGTCGCGGCTGCTCACCAGCTGCACGAGATGGAACCCCGCGCGATTGCGCCCGTCGGGTGTGGGCGCCACCGCGTGAAACATGGCGGGCGTGCTGAGATAGAGCCCCTCGTAGGCAAACACACCCATGTTGTAGACGTCCACGTTGTAGACGGCCGGATCGTTGGTGTGCCGCGGCAGGAGACTCGTATCCTCCAAACGCGCGCGAATGTGCTCCACCCCCAGAAGCTGATCGACGTCGTCGGCGTGGAAGACGAGGCGGGGGTCGCTCCAGGCAGCAAAATCGGGACTGGTCGATAGCCATACCGAGCGGCCGTAGGGACCGCGCAGCTTGAAGGTGTAGATGAACTGGTGGCGGCGAAGATCCAGGGAGATGTTCTGCTCGTCGGAGGTGCGGATGGCGGGCACCTCCAGCAGCTGCCACCGGACACCATCCCGAGACGCCGCAAACCCGGTGCTGGGCAGCACCGCCTTGAAAGGGAGTTCCGCATCGTCTGGGTCCCGAACCACTAGATAGAAACCGCGCTCCCCCTCAGGGGTGCGCACCTGGCACCGCTTCGTCTCTTCCTCGCCAGCGTACGGTCGGATCCAGTTTAAACCGTCGCTGCTCTCCCAGTACTTGCCGCCGCCGCCGATGAGCCAGATCCGGTAGATTTCCGTTTCGGGATCCCAGATCGGTGCGTTGCGGGTCTGCAGAGCTCCGCTCAGCGCCGTCGGCCGGATAACCGCCCCTTTCTTTACGGGTCGGTGTAAGGTGCGCGGGAGGCACGTCGTGCTCGCGACGCCCCGGTCGTCGATGAAGAGCTGGCGCTCGCCGATGGGAACCGCGAAGGCGGTCTCTTCACTCATGGCTCAAGTGGCCGGCCATTGACGCGTAGTTTCCTCGTCGTTCTTGATCATGCTCTCTTCTTGACGCCTTTCCGATGAATCGCCGACCTAACCTGAACGTCGAAACGGAGCCGTTTCTTGAGTGCCGCAAAAATGTGCGTGAGGTTGTCCATCGTCGGATTCCCGCTAGGTGACAGCATGCGATGGACACTCTTGCTCGGCTTGTCCAACTCTTCCGCCAGGTGTTCAAAACCGATTGTGGAATGTACAAGCTCTCGAAGAATCAGTCGGGCCGTCTCTGAATCACCATCTAGAAAAGAAGAAACCGCCTCATTCATCAGCGAAGCAGCAAAATCCGGATCTCTCGCCGCCCGTTCTTGGAGCGTTCTTTTGTAATCGCGCGTAAGAACCATTCTTCACCTCTTTTTCCTGAGCGAATACTCCGTTGAAAGCTCTTGGGCCCTGGCTATGTCCGCCTTCTGACGCTTCTTCGCGCCGCCCCCCAACAAGACTATCAGTTCCACGCCGTCCTGTAAGACGTATATTCGCAGTCCGGGTCCCCAGTCTATTCTGTATTCACCGATGCCAGAAAACCACTTGATATTGGAAGTATTACCTAACTCGAGTCGGGCGAGCGCAACGGATACCTTTGCGGCTGCCTGGGAACTGAGGCTATCAAACCAGGTCTTGAATGGACTCGATCCATCCTCCCTGATGTATTCCTGAACCCTCACCCCCTAATGGTAACCTTTACGTTACCATAGTCAAGGACTCGCGAATGGCTGGAAACGCAAATGCGATGGTCCCCCGCAGGAGGGCACGTGCTCCGACCATCTTGGATTCCAATTGATCTGAATTTTGCACACGTATGCAAAATAAACCACCCCAGGAAGCTAAGACTATCGGAACCGGTCAGCCTACTCCTTCGCCACGAACCCGCAGCTGCACCGTGTCAAGCACGACGGCCGAGGAGGCGGACTCGCCGCGGTTCTTCACCGCCACGTCCAGCTGATTCTCACCCCGACGGACCTGTCTGGCATCGAGCTTGCCCTGCAGCCACTGACCTTCCTTGGGGTTTCGGTCCGGAGCGGCCGGTTCCAGCCCATCGACCGCTGCGCCGTTGAGTTTCACCGAGAAGTCGTCACCGGGAACCCAATCCCACAGATGCAGGCTGAGATCGATGCTGCGCACACCGGCAGATCCGACATCCTCGCCCACCTGAAAACCCGCGGACACCGGGAGGGTTACCTCTCGGACCTCGGAAAAGCTGTTGGGGCCTGCAAAACGCTCGATTCCGTAGAGCTTGTCTTTTCCCGCCATGGTTGCCGTTTCGCCGATCTCGCGCCACCACTGCGGCTCCCCGAAAGCGGGATTGAAGAGGTAGAGCCCATCGGCGCCGGCGTTGAACATATTCATGGCGGCGCCGCGCCAGGCGGGGAGTGTGCCCTCCCACCCGTTGAACACAAGGATGAACGACGGTTTGCCGGCGCGTTCGACCCGCCCCCCGTAGAGGGTCTCTATCCACGACCTGGACTGTCTGTATTTGCCATCGCTGAGACCGAGAAAGGCCCAGCTATCCCAGAAGCCCCAGGACACACAGGGGTAGACCGGGACCTCGTATTTGTGTCCCAGGGCGATGATGTCGCTGTAGGAACTGCAAAACACCGATTCGTAGTTGCCGCCGGGCATGAGTTGGTCGATCAATCCCTCCGCCAGCCACGTTTCCAGGTCGACCCCGACATGGACCGAATCGGCGAGGCTGAACGGCGTGTGCGCCGCCAGCAGCAGGGGGCGGCCGCGGCGGCTGGCCTGCTCGTCCGCCATGCGCCGGATACGCCGCAACAGATCGTTCATCAGCTCCAGATGCTCCGGCTCGACGGGATTCCTCTCCAGCGATTCGCGGAAGAATGGGAAGTACTTGAAGAACTCCATGCCGATACAGTCGACGTCGTAGTTCTGCGCCACTTCCTGAATGATGGAAAAGATGTACTCGCGCACTTCGGGAACGGCAAAGTCCAACCCCGTCCAATTCGCTTTGGGGCTGCCGGCGTATTTATCCCAATCGCCCTCTTTGCCCATCATGAACTTGGGATGTTCCTTTTTGAACGGAGCCAGACCGTAGGTCCAGCGGCGCGAGCCGGGCGGAAAGGCGTCGTGGACATCGTTCATGCGCAGGGCCCAGACCGCCTCCATGCCGTGCTCGTGGCTGAAATCCAGCTGTATTTGCAAGGTGTCGCGACCGTACTTTTCCACCAATTCCAGCGGGATCCCCTTGCCGTAGAATCCGCCCAACTTCGTATGGTGCGAAAAGGTGAGACCCGCCATGCAAGGGGAGAACCAGTTGCTGTCCACCTGGGTGCCGATCAAGGGCGTGCTGCGGGCATCGAGAAAATCTTGTACCAGATCTCCGCTGGCGCGCACCGTCAGGGCTTCGGAAACGTCATACTCATGTTCCACTCCGGAGCGCGCTTCGATCACGTCGTCGCCGTCGTTGTTGTAAATGATCCGACGTTTCCGCCAGCGCGCCTTCAGCCGGTCTGCATCCATTTCTCAATCTCCTCGCCCTCGGTTAATGGCTCTGGTAGTACTCGCCGGCTGGAAAAGTTCCATGCTCCCGATGCACAACGCGTACAGCTTCGCCTCGGGCAGCAGCCCGGCGCCGGCGACCAGGGCAGCTTGTCATTGAACTTCAAATATTGTGGGTTACCTAGCTCGCTAGTTCGGCTGGATGGACTGAGAGATACTCCCGGACCTCCAGTTGCATCCGGTCAATCTCGGCAATAAAGCCGGACACTGAGGCATGATAGTTCCCGGGATTGGTTTCTGAGGGTCGCAGCGCGGACACCTGCTCTTGGAACTTGGCAATTCTATCCAGTGTGACGCGTAATTCCTCGTCATTCTTGATCATGCTCACTCTCCAGTGATACCGACGACACCGCGAGTTCAGGTAGCGGCATGGTCGCTAGATCGTATCACAGTCTGCCCCAGCGAACGTCAAAGATAACAATTCCTGCGGTCTGAGATGCCGTCGGTCCCCGCAGAATCTACTCCTTCGCCACGTACAACGCGTACACCGTCGCATCCTCCGGCCTGAGCCCTTCACCATAGTTCACCTGCACGCGGAACGACTCCCCCGCCGTAAGGCATGTGCTCCGACCATCTTGGATTCCAGTTGATCTGAATTTTGCGCACGTCTGCAAAATTGGGCAGCTTCGCGCGACTTTCTCGTTTCGTCCCGTGGACCCTTGCCGGCAGAACCTGCCGTCAGGTGGTCAGCAACACTTTTTCCCTTTATCCCATTCTCAGGTTGCGGTCTTTCAGCGGGAATCGGTTCGCCGGTCGCACCTACCGTCTGATTGAGCGGCGCACATTAGCGCGTGTGACTCGAATCGGTTGTTAGAGTGCGCTTGTATTTCTCAACATACGAGTCGAGAAGTTTGCGAATCATTTTCTGATAAGGCGTATCGTGCTCCTCCGCCTTCTCCTTGAAAAATTGGACACTCGACTTGCTCAGTGAGATTGTCACCTTCACGGTTTCGTCTTTGAAGGCGAGTTCGTCAGGCGAAGGAAGAAAATCGTCGACAACCTCGAGGTCCCCAAGGGCTTCGTCTATGTACTTAATTTTCGCTCTCATAGATTCTCTTGCCTTTCCTCCAATATCCGGCGCCAATGATGCGGATTATATTGCGGCGGTACGTAAATCTGACCGTCACAATACCTGAGCCAACCTTGCCGAAACAGTAGAATCGGTCCTCTTTCGCCGTACTGTGAGTTAGGTCCCTGGCTACAACACGCTTGGGATCAGCGAACGCATATTGCGCTTCTGCGAACGCGATGCCGTGTTTCTTCTGGTTCTCAACGTCCTTCTTGGCGTCCCACTCGAAGCTGGCTTTGATCACGTGACATAATATAGGCAGAATATGGCTAAATAGCCATACCTTTGTATGGCTGACACAAGCCGGTGCGGCCTGCTAACCAGTGATCGGCGTTGTACGGCGAATACTCCGATCGTAGCCTCGTAAGGACCCGCCCTATTCCTTCGCCACGTACAGCGCGTACACCTTCGCATCCTCCGGCCTGAGCCTATCGCCGTAATTCACCTGCAAGCGGAAGGTCTCCCCTGCCGGCAGCTCATCGCGTTCTTTCCAGCGCACCGGCTGCCTGAACCCATCCTCCGCCAGCGGCACACAGGCATCCCCGGAGTACCCCGGCAGCGGATGGAAGCCCTCGTCCAGCACCTCTACCGTTAGCGGACAATGCTCGTTCAGATCGGCGTTGGCAAACAGTTTCAGCGCACCGTCCCCAGCGCGCAGCGGGCAGCTGATGAAGTGGGGTCGCGGCCGCGTAATCGGAAAGAACTCCCCCTCGCCGAAGATCATCTCGTCGAAGGTCTCGAAACACCCAAGCCGGTCCCGGTGCCAGGTGGCGAGACGGATGTCGTTGCCGTAGATCATCCCGTACCACATCATGGTCTGGTCGCCGTGGTTGACCATGGCCGGCCCATGGCCGTGGGTAATGGCTTTGCCGTAGCGGTTGGGTTGCTCCAGCTCGCCGGTGGCGGGGATCAGCTTGAAATCGGGAATCGGCTCGCGATAGCGCAGGGCGTCGTTGCTGACCACCAGGCCCAGGTCCATATCGATCCGGCTCTGGTCAGCCATCGGGTTTCCGTGCCACATGTCGTAGACCCCGATGATCACATTGCCCCGACTCCATAACATAGCGCCCTGGTGAGCTTCCTCCGACATGTTGTGGTACGGCTCCATGGGGCGTGGCAACACGTTGTCTCTGCTGAAACTGAGACAGGAGGCCTGGGTCCAGGTCTCGAAATCGTAGGAGGCGAAGGTCACCATCTTGCGCGCGATGCCGAAGTGGGAGCCGTGGTAGCCCAGCTCATCCTGGGAGGTGACGTAATAGCAGCCGTTGTGCTTGACTACGCTGCCGGTCTCCTGGGCGGGACCTACCGGGTTGTTGGGAGACGCCCGCCAGCGCAGGCCGTCGGCGCTGTAGGCAACCGCCAGGCTGTTGACGAATTGGTCGGCCTCGATGCACATCTTGAAGCGGCGGTTGGGATCGGGGTCGTCCGGATCGTAGAGGACAGGCGCGCTGGTCAGACAGGGCTGGCCGTCGAACAGGTCGATGATGTTGTTCTCCTTCGAGCCGTTGAACTCCACCAAGCCCAGCTTCGGTTTCTCCCAGTTGACGCCGTCCTGGCTGACGGCATACCCCAGTCGCCTGCCACTGTCCTGGCTGCTCCAGGACTGGTACCACATGCGCAGCTCGCCATCGAAATCGATGACGGTTCCATAGAAACAGACCATCTGGTCATCGGGCTCGCCGGGACTTCCGCTGCGCAGGACGATCGGGGGTTTGTTGTAGGGCGTCTTTCCCGGAATCAGCTGCAACCGCAGTCCGGTGCTGAAAGGGATGCTGTGGTTGTCGAAGGGAAACAGCACCGCTTCTTCGACCGTAGCGTTGGCAACACCGTTTTGCACGTCTATCATGGCTTCAGCTTCCTCTGGGGTCCGAGGATCAAATCTTTCTCAGGCTCCCGCCACGTACGACGCGTACACCTTCACAGCCGCGCCCCGCTCGGAAATCATGGTCTCTGTTTCAATTCGCTCGGCTCAGGATTCGCACCGCACGCGCAGCTGCACCGTGTCCAGCACGACTGGAGATGAAGCGGACTCGCCGCGGTTCCGCACCGCCACGTCCAGCTGATTCTCACCGCGACGGATCTGTCTGGCATCGAGCTTGCCCTGCAGCCACTGACCTTCCTTGGGTTTTCGGTCCGGATCGGCCGGTTCCAGCCCCTCGACAGCGGCGCCGTTGAGTTTCACCGAGAAGTCGTCACCGGGAGCCCAATCCCACAGATGCAGGCTGAAATCGATGCTGCGCGCACCGGCAGATCCGACCTCCCTCGCCCACCTGAAAACCCGCGGACACGGGGAGGGTACTCTCCGGGACTTCGGTGAAGCTATTGGGGCCTACAAAACGCTCGATTCCGTAGAGCCTGTCTTTTCCCGCAATAGTTGCCGGTTCGCCGATCTCGCGCCACCATTCCGGCTCGCCGAACGCGGGATTGAAGAGGTAGAGCCCATCGGCGCCGGAATTGAACAGATTCGAGGCGGCTCCCCGCCACGCGGCCATTGTGCCCTCCCAGCTGTTGAACACGAGAATAAACGACGGTCTGCCGACGCGCTCGGGCTGAGCTCCGCGGAGGGTCTCTACCCACGACCCGAACTGTCTGTATTTGCCATCGGTAAGTCCGAGAAAGGCCCAGCGATCCCAGAAGCCCCAGGACACGCAGGGATAGACCGGAACCTCGTACTTGTGTCCCAGTGCGATCATATCGTTGTAGGAACTGCAAAACACCGATTCCAAGTTGCCGCCGGGCATGAGCAGATCGATCAATCCCTCCGCCACCCACGTTTCCAGGTCGACCCCCACGTGTATCGAATCGGCAAGGCTGAACGGCGTATGCGCCGCCAGCAGCAGTGGGCGGCCGCGGCGGTTGGCCTGCTCGTCGGCCATGTGCCGGATGCGCCGCAAGAAATCGTTCATCAACTCCAGATGCTCCGGTTCGACGGGATTGCCCTCCAGCGACTCACGGAAGAAGGGCCAGTACTTGAAGAACTCCATGCCGATACAGTCCACGTCGTAGTTCTGCGCCACCTCCTGAATGATGCCGAAGATGTGCTCGCGCACCTGCGGAATGGCGAAATCCATTTTCGTCCAGTAACAACGCGGGTGACCCCTCGGGTATTTCTCCCAATCGCCCTCCGTGCCCATCATGTATTGCGGATGGTCTCGCTTGAACTTGGCCAGACCGTAGGTCCATCGACGCGAACCCATGGGGAAGGAATCATGGGGATCGTTCATGCGCAGGCACCAAGCTGCTTCCAGGCCATGCTCGTGGCTGAAATCCAGCTGTACCTGCAAACTGTCGCGCCCGTATTTCTCCACCAGCTCCAGCGGGATCCCCTTGCCGTAGAATCCGCCCAACTTCGTATGGTGTGAAAAGGTGAGGCCCGCCATGCAGCTGGCGAACCAGTTGCTGTCCACCTGGGTGCCGATCAGAGGCGTGCTGCGGGCATCGAGAAAATCTTGTAGCATATCTCCGGTGGCGCGCACCGTCATGGCTCCGGCGACGTCATGCTCATGTTCCACTCCGGAGCGTGCTTCGATTACATCGTCGCCGTCGTTGTTGTAAATGATCCGGCGTTGCCGCCAGCGCGCCTTCATCCGGTCTGCATTCACTTCTCAATCTCCTCGCTCTCGGTTAATTGGATCCGGTAGTACTCGCCGGTTGGAAAAGTTCATGCTGATGCCGTCCGGCCTTCGTTGCCAATGTCCAGGACTACCGGCAGCCGGGGTACTGTGGGTTCGGCCATTGTCCTCCGCCTGGTTGTGTCGCTCGCATTTTCGCAATCGCGGCAGGCGTTGCCTCGGCAGCCATTTCTGTTTCTCAGTCCAGTCTGAAGAAGGATCCCGCAATGTGGCGCACGATCTGCACGTCCTCGATCGGTTCCTCCTGATCCTTGGAGCAGAACCAATAGGCCAGGAAGATTCGGCCGTCCGGCAGCTCGGTGGGCACCTGATACCCCATGTCCCAGCTGTAGGCATCGCCACGCACGACGAACTCCTCGCTCCAGGTCTCGCCCAGATCCTCGCTAACCACGCCCAGGATCCCGCGGTTGCCGGGGCTGGGAGTACGGCGCGCGAACAGAACGAGGATGCGACCGTCGCGCAGCACCAGGGCCGAGGGGCAGCGCCAGCGGTTGAAGCTGGGCGGTTCGTTCAACGGGCGCTCGGGCTCGGGATCGCTCATGTTGCCAAAAAGATTACCCGGACTGGTCACGAAGTGGGGCTCAGACCAGGTCATGCCGTCGTCCGCGGAAAAAGCAACAGCGGGCATTTCGGCGGGTACCTTGTACATGCAGGCCATCAGGCGCCCGTCGGGCAGCCGGTGCACCCCGGGATAGGTGTAGCCGACGCCTTCCTCGCCCGGTGCGGAGCGAGTGAGGTGCGGGCTCACGCGAACCACGTCGCTGCAGTACTCCCACGAAATCCCGTTGTCATAGCTGACGTAGTAGCAGAGGACGTGCCGCCAGTGGACGGCGCCGATAATGCCGAGGACCCCGTTGTCGAAACGGACGAGACCGAGGTTCGCTCCCATGAACCCTCCACCCGGAGCCCACGACGGATTGTCGATCACCGTCGCATGCTTTTCCCAGGTGCGTCCGCGGTCCCTGCTGCGCAGGCTTAAGGTCGGCAGGTGTCGCCGTCGACCCAGATCGAAGCTAGCCCGGTCTGGATCTGGTGTCCCGGCGAGGCCAATGGGAGGCTTGAGGTAGCTCCCGGGACAGAAGTGGATAATGGCGTCACGGTCGCCCAGATCGATCTCTTCGCGCTCGCTGCGATCTCTGGGTCGCAGCCAGTCGAGAATCTCGTCCGTGGTCCGGTCGTTGGTCCAGACCCATTGGCGCTGGTCATCGGGCCAGGTCTCGCCGTTGTCGAAGGAACGGCTGATCATACAGCCCGATTCACCGCCCCAGCGCTCGTGGTGTCCCCACATGCTGCGGGGGCCGCCGCAATGGCGTTCCCACTGCTTGTTGGGGCCTTCTCTCATGTTGCTGTAGTCCATGGGCACGGCCAGATAGGCGACGGCGATCTCTCCATCCCCGAAATTCCATATGCCGCCGCGATTGGTGCAGAAGAGGTACATGCCTTCATCACGATGGACGATGTTGTGGCGCAGATCCTTGAGCACCACCTTGCGCACGCCTACAGTTCGTTTCATTGCCATGTCATATCTCCATTTCTCGCGGACACGAGGTGACCGGAAACGATGCCCAGCGCCGAGTCCTGGTTGCCCAGGGGGTCCGGCGGCCCCGTCGTCCAGTCGCTCTTCACCAATTCAGCAGATCCTCAATGCGGCGCCGGCTCCGTCACCGCGTCGAACCAGTAGGAGTAGATGGACGCCTCGCTCGCCGTGAAGCGCAGCTGCACCGGCCGATTGACCGCCGCGGCCAGATCGCCGCTTTTCCACTGCACTGGATAACGCAGATGATTGCCCTTGATCGGTTCCGATGCGGCGATCGAGCTGCCCGACTCGTCCAGCACCTCCACCTGCACCGAACCAGCAGCCGCATCGAGATTGGCGAACAGCCACGGGCTCTGCAGCAGGAACGAATCGGTCAACACCGACCCTTCCGTGCCGTCGGCATCGAGGGAAACGAAACCGTCCCGCCTGAGCACCGCGCGGCAGACGCCCGTAGTGCGGGGATCGTCATCTTCGTGAGGCGAGCGATACTTGCCGCCGTAGTAATAGAACCACAGCTCGCCGTTCATGTGCACCGGGCGCGAAGGCGACATGATCTGGCTCAGATCGTAATGTCCCGTGTCGATGGCCGACGGGGTTATGAATGCGGCGCGCTCGGCAACCCTGTTCCAGTTGTAGAGATCGCGGCTGCTGGTGAGTTGCACGACGTGGAAACCATCGGAGTTCTCGTTCACGTCCCCGGTATGATGAAAGAACGCCGCCATGCCGATGTAGAGACCCTCATAACGGAACACCCCCATATTGTAGACGTCGACGAAATACTCCTCCGGGACATTGTAGATGGGCTGCACCATCTGCGGATTGGCCAGGCGCGCGGCGATGCGCTCCCTCGCCATCTCCTGATCCCTGTCATCGGCGTGAAAGACCAGCTCCGGTTGGCTCCAGTGATCGAAGTCCTTGCTGGTGGCCAGCGCGATCGAGCGACCGCGGCGTCCCATCTCCCCTTCCTTCAGCGCGGCGATGTAGGTCCCAGTCACCTCGTCGAAACTCAGGTGGCCCGTATCCCCCGTGGGCAGGCCGGGACGGTCCAGGGCACGCCAGTGAATCCCATCGTGGCTGACCGTAAGGTCGTGCGTCTGGAAGCAGCCCCTGCCTTCGAAGCGCTCGTCCGCCGGCGCGTTCTCCCGCTCCTCAACCTGGATCACCCAGCTCAGCTGATACTGACGCGGATCGTTGAGCACGTGGCCACGATCGTAAGCCAGGCGCCACGGGTTGTGGTGCAGCTTCCAATGCTGGTCGCTGGGGCTCACCACTCGTTCCATGGCGCCGCGCAGATGAATGCTCTTGTAGCGGCGCGAGGCGTCGGGGTCATGAGGATCGAAGATTACGTGGTAACCGCACGGTCCGGCCACCAGATTGTTCTCCAGCGAACCCCTGTGCTCCGTGCAGCGTAAGCGCGGCCGCTCCCAATCGACGCCGTCTTCGCTCTCGAACAGCGCCGTGCCGCCATCTACCATCACCCAGACCCGAAAACAGTGGGCGATCGGGTCCCACGTGGGCGCGCCACCGATCAGCAGACTGGTTTCGTGCGGGTAGTCGAGCTCGATTACCGCACCTTTCTTCTCCGGCGGATGTAAGACACGTTCGAGGTTCTCGATCGCGGCAACCCCGTGATCGTCGAGAAAGAGCTGGCGCTGGCCGAGCGGAATTTGGAACGGTTTTGCGGTCATGATGTCAGCCGACCTCTTCGCAACGAACCCGCAGCTGCGCTGCGTCAAGCACGACGGCAGACGAAGCGGACTCGCCGCGGTTCTGCACCGCCACGTCCAGCTGATTCTCACCGCGACGGATCTGTTTGGCCTCGAGCTTGCCCTGCAACCACTGACCTTCTTCCGGGTTTCGGTCCGGGTCGGTCGGGTGCAGCCCATCGACCGCCGCGCCGTTGAGTTTCACCGAGAAGTCGTCACCGGGAACCCAATCCCACAGATGCAGGCTGAAATCGATGCTGTGCGCACCGGCGGATCCGACATCCTCGCCCACCTGAAAACCCGCGGACACGGGGAGGGTAACCTCCGGGACTTCGGAGAGGCTATTGGGGCCTGCGAAACGCGCGATGCCGTAGAGCTTGTCTTTTCCCGCCATGGTTGCCGTTTCGCCGATCTCGCGCCACCATTGCGGCTCGCCGAAAGCGGGATTGAAGAGGTAGAGTCCATCGGCGCCGGCGTTGAACATATTCATGGCGGCGGCGCGCCAGGCGGGGAGTGTGCCCTCCCACCCGTTGAACACAAGGATGAACGACGGTTTGCCGGCGCGTTCGGTCTGCCCCCCGTAGAGGGTCTCTATCCACGACCTGGACTGTCTGTGTTTGCCGTCGCTCAGTCCGAGAAAAGCCCAGCGATCCCAGAAGCCCCAGGACAAGCAGGGATAGACCGGGACCTCGTATTTGTGTCCCAGGGCGATGATCTCGCTGAAGGAACTGCAGAACACCTCCGATTCGTAATAGCCGCCGGGCATGAGCTGGTCGATCAATCCCTCCGCCAGCCACGTTTCCAGGTCGAGCCCGACATGGATCGAATCGGCGAGGCTGAACGGCGTGTGCGCCGCCAGCAGCAGGGGGCGGCCGCGGCGGCTGGCCTGCTCGTCCGCCATGCGCCGGATACGCCGCAACAGATCGTTCATCAGCTCCAGATGCTCCGGCTCGACGGGATTCCTCTCCAGCGATTCGCGGAAGAATGGGAAGTACTTGAAGAACTCCATGCCGATACAGTCGACGTCGTAGTTCTGCGCCACTTCCTGAATGATGGAAAAGATGTACTCGCGCACTTCGGGAACGGCAAAGTCCAACCCCGTCCAATTCGCTTTGGGGCTGCCGGCGTATTTATCCCAATCGCCCTCTTGCCCCATCATGAACTCGGGATTTTCCTTTTTGAACGGAGCCAAACCGTAGGTCCAGCGACGCGAGCCGGGCGCGTGGGAGTCGTGGACATCGTTCATGCGCAGGGCCCAGACCGCCTCCATGCCGTGCTCGTGGCTGAAATCCAGCTGTATTTGCAAGGTGTCGCGACCATACTTCTCCACCAGTTCCAGCGGGATCTCCTTGCCGTAGAATCCGCCCAACTTCGTATGGTGCGAAAAGGTGAGGCCCGCCATGCAAGGGGAGAACCAGTTGCTGTCCACCTGGGTCCCGATCAAGGGCGTGCTGCGGGCATCGAGAAAATCCTGTACCAGATCGCCGCTGGCGCGCACCGTCAGGGCTTCGGAAACGTCATACTCATGTTCCACGCCGGGGCGCGCTTCGATCACGTCGTCGCCGTCGTTGTTGTAAATGATCCGACGTTTCCGCCAGCGCGCCTTCATCCTGTCTGCATCCACGTCTCAATCTCCTTGCCCTCGGTTAATTGGATCCGTACTCGCCGGCTGGAAAAGCTCCATGCTGATGCTGTCCGGATCTTCCATATACACGCCCCAGGCCCCTTTGTTCACACCCGCCGTGACCTCGACGGGCGACGAGCGAAATTTCACGCCCGCCGCGCGCAATTCCTCATAGGCCGCCTGTAAATCATCCACCAGAAAAGCCATGTGCGAGCTCCCCACATTATTGGTCCGCACATCGGCCGCCTGCCCCTTGGGCACCGCGTATTCGAACAGTTCAATGACGTGGTCCGAGCCGGCAATGCGCAGATGCGCCGCCTCCACCACGCAGTCGGGAAAAGCGACGATGTCGCGGAAGTACTGATTGTCGATACGGCGCTGCCAGAGCACTTCGCAACCCAACAAACCCACATAGAATTCAAGCGAGCGTTCGAGATTGGCCACTGTATAACTCGTGTGGTGCGCACCGACGACTTTCATCGGATCGACCTATTCCTTCGCCACGTACAGCGCGTACACCTTCGCATCCTCCGGCCTGAGCCCGTCGCCGTAGTTCACCTGCAGGCGGAACGACTCCCCCGCCGGCAGCTCGTCGCGTTCCTTCCAGCGCACTGCCTGCCTGAACCCATCCTCCGTCAGCGGCACACAGGCATCCCCGGAGTACCCCGGCAGCGGATGAAACCCCTCGTCCAGCACCTCCACCGTCACCGGACAGTGTTCCGTCAGATCGGCATTGACGAACACCTTCACCGCGCCGTCGCCGGCGCGCAGGGGACAGCTGATGAAGTGGGGCCGCGGCCGCGTGATCGGAAAGAACTCCCCCTCGCCGAAGATGATCTCGTCGAAGGTCTCGAAGCAGCCGAGCCGGTCCAGGTGCCAGCTAGCGCAGCGGACGTCGGTGCCGAAGAACATCCCGTACCACATCAGGGTCCGGTCGCCGCGGTTGACCATCGCCGGCCCGTGGGCATGGGTCAGCGCGCGGCCGTGGTCGTCCGGTTGCTCCGGCTCGACCGCGGCGGGGATGAACTTGAAGTCGGGAATGGGCTCGGTGTAGTGCAGGGCATCGTTTGAGACCACCAGGCCCAGGTCCATGTCGATCCGGTTCTGCTCGCCCATCGGGTTGCCGTGCCACATGTCGTAGCATCCGATGATCACATTGCCCCGGCTCTGCAACATCGCGCCCTGATGGGCTTCCTCGGCCATGTTGTGGTGCGGCTCCATGCGCCGCGGCGGCACGTCGTCGCGGCGGAAGCTGAGACAGGAGGCCTGGGTCCAGGTCTCGAAGTCGTAGGAGGCGAAGGTGATCATCTTGCGGGTGATGCCGAAGTGGGAGCCGTGGTAGCCCAGCTCGTCCTGGGAGGTGACGTAATAGCAGCCGTTGTGTTTGACCACACTGCCGGTCTCCTGCGCGGGACCCACCGGGTTGTTGGGCGAGGCCGTCCAGCGCAAGCCGTCGGGGCTGTAGGCCACCGCCAGGCTGTTGATGAACTGGTTGGCCTCGATACACATCTTGAAGCGGCGGTTGGGATCGGGGTCGTCCGGATCGTAGATGATGGGCGCGCTGGTCAGACAGGGCTGGCCGTCGAACAGGTCGATGATGTTGTTGTTTTTGTTGCCGTTGAACTCGATCAAACCCAGGTTCGGTCGCTCCCAGTTGTACCCGTCCTGACTGACCGCATAGCCCAGGCGCCGTCCCGACTTGTCCAGACTGCTCTTGGCCTGGTACCACATGCGCAGCTCGCCGTCGAAATCGATGACCGTGCCGTAGAAGCAGACCTTCTCGTCATCGACCGAGCCCGGTTCGCCCGTGCGCAGGACGATGGGGGGTTTGTTGTAAGGGGTCTTCCCCGGAACCAGCTGCAACCGCAGTCCGATGCTGAACGGGATGCTGTGCGTGTCGAAGGGAAACAGGACCGCTTCGTCGACTTTGGTGGTGGGAGCTCCGTTGTGCACTTCCAACATGGCCTCAATCTCCTATGGGGTTCGTGAGCTGCTTCGGGGTCATAGTAATAAGGAATATGGCCGGAGGGCGCACGGATGCCAGAGTAGGGGGTGATTGGTGTGAGATCTTGTGGACGCAGCTGGCGGAATCGCAGACCAGTACGCCGCCTAGCGCGTGTCGGGCGTGGTAGTACGGGGACCGACGTTCGGGATGGCACCAATGGTTGCGCCAGCGCCATGGAGAATGAGCTCGGAGGGCGACGTCCGAGCCGATGCCGACGGCGTAGTCGCCGAGGATTTCCAAGTGGCATGTGATCGGCGAGCTCTGCGGTCGCGGCTGAGTCAGACAGTACGGCGGACGTCGGACCAGTCGGAGACGAAGACAGCCGTGATTGGTTCGATGGGCAAGCAAGTCGCATGGATCAAGATGATTCGTTTATACACCGGTGATTCTAGCTGGTCGTTCGGTCGCTCAATGCATCCGTAGCGGTCCATAGTGGCACGCAATACCACAAACAACATCGGGTTCGGAGTTTGGTACTTAGAATGGTCATTGCGTGGGCGTCTTGCAGAGTCGAAATAACTGATCAACCTATTGAGCTATATTGTATATTATATCGAAAGGGAGATGTTCCGTTACGCCGCCTGATTTGAATCTGTATGCGGAAAAAGCGATTCTATCGCGGTGGACTAACGTGCACCGTCCATTCTCATACGGTGGAGATTATCCGAAGTCTTGCAAACATGAGAAGGAAGTCAGCAACTCTCATTACCTGTCGTTCGTGGTCTTCCCGCTGATACCAGGCTGCTTCCGCTCCAGGAAGCGGCATTATTGCACAACCCAACGCTACTGAGGCACCTGAACTTTCGCGTGAGACGACGCGGCGTCAGCGGCTAGCTCCCGACGCCTAAATTCCTCCCATTCAGAATTCGTACTATTCAAAATTTCCGTTAGCCGTTCCTGATAGCTGTCCAACTCTTCTTTCGATGGCTCATCATCGGAGCCGGCCGCAGAATATTCGAGTTGGTCCAACAAACACCGTAATTCTACGGTTGTTGCAGTGAATCTAACCCACAGAACTTTGTGATTGAAAAATGCATCCCAGGTATTGACGACTGTGATGCCCGCTCCAAGGACCAGAGCGATATTGCTGTAGAATACGTCTGGTTTTTCATCTAATTTTAACCCGAGCAATACGGTTATGGCAGCTGCCGCAGCTGCACCAAAAAGCTTCAATCCTAACGCCAAAAATTTGTTTTTTTGACGTTTTCTATCAAAAAGTACGATTTTTTCGTTTATCGTTTTCCGCAAATACTCGAGCTTGCTCTTAGCCTTCATTCTTTCTTCCCTTGCGTTCTTTCACGCTCACGATTACAGATTTTCAGAAGCTTGGGTAGGACAGTTTCTGCTGCTCCTATTAGGCAGGGAGGCTCTCCTTCTATGGGGTCAATGCAGAATACTGAAGTATTCTGCTCTTCAGCGAGCGAGATGAGATTCGCGGCAGGGAAGACAGTGCGTGAAGTTCCCACAACCAAAAGACATCCACAAGAACTAACTGATTGTACTGCCTGCTGCCATACCTCTTTTGGTAAAGACTGACCGAACAGTGTTACGTTCAGCCGCCGCCAATTCCCTGGAGACAGCCGAAATATTGGTTCTACAGACCGTAGTAATCCACGAACTGGGAATCTCGGCTGATCGACCAGAATCGATTCAATTTTGGTTAGAACCGTCCTTAGCGTACTGGGGTCGATCGAAACTATTCCCCTACGGTTTCTCACCTGAAATACGGACCCGTGTATCTCCAAGGTCGTCGTCGCCCCTGCCCTTTGATGTAACCCATCGATGTTCTGCGTAACCACAGTCATTTCAGCGTGGTTTTCAAGCGCCGCCACTGCTAGGTGCGCAGGGTTTGGTTGGGCAGTACTAAACGGCTGTAGGAAGTGCTGAAGAAAACACGACGCAGCATAAGGAGTAAGCAGGATAGAGGAAAGTAGTCCTGGCCACGTCGCCCATCGCAGCGGGTTAAACTCGCTCCAAAATCCATCGACATCTCGAAACGATGGGATTCCGCTTGCGACAGAGATGCCTGCTCCGGTAAATACACAGATCGGTTTGGCCGCCAACAAGGCTTGAGCTACATCAACTAGTGTGCTGTTGCCGTCAGTGAGCGAAGGTCGCGGTCGAGTCGGCGGCATTGTTGGGCTCTTGTACGCGATCTATACGCAAGCATTTATAGACCGATCCACACGGGGGTTTGACAAATGAGCACGATTGAATTGGATGGATGGCCTAAACTGGTTGTGGTTGCGCAGAAAGCTTGTGGTGAATTGAGGCTTTGATCACTTCCTCATACTTAAAGACAGTTTTGTCAACGACGAAATGATCGGGTGACTTCTATGGTGTGATAACTGTATCCAAAACTGTGTATCGAATAACGCCGTCGGAGTCAATGTGCGGCACTCTGATCTTGATCTCAACGGGTTTGCCCATCCGAAGTTGAGCAGCGATGTGGTGGTTGTCTTCCTGATAATCGAAGAAAACCTGTCTATGACCTGCCTCTATCGCAACCGGCGGCCCGTCTTCAACAAATGGCTGTCGGCGCAAGGTGTAGACCCTTTCGTCAGGACGAAGCATTGATATTGAGGCAATATTCGGAAGGGAGGCATCTGCAGTCCCACGGTTTTTTACAAGGAACCGGAACAGCGGATCGTCGTAGGTACCGTATGAACGGCGGAGTTTGATTTCGTGAAGTGCGATTGAGACCTCAGAACGCGGTAGTGGCTTATGTGTGAATGCGTCGCCAGAAGCTACGTGCATAACAAACGTTCGGATCTTACCCAATGAATCTGTCAGTGTACCAAGGCCTATGAGCCCGAGAGCGATCGTGATAAAAATTGAGACAACTCGATGATTCCTCAGCCAGCTCAGATATCGCTCTACGCGGGTCTGCGTCGGCTCAGACGGAGTTGCGAGTACACGGCCGCCGTCCGTAGAGCGATGCTTTAGCACCGAATAGATCGGGCACTCAGAGTAGTGCATTGGCCTGCCGCTCATCCATGCCCATCGCCAATCGTCGCCCGGAGTACCATTCTGGGTCAAGGACTTTTCAGCGCTTTCTCGGTCTATTTCGTCGACAAAATTGTGCAGATAACTGGCAAAGTATCCGAAGCGTTCGAATGCTACTTCCGGGCAAAAGTTATGGTAGCCGCGATGATCCTCCGTTCCGGATATAGCTGTGGCTTGTTCTTGTGTTATTGGCCAAAGATCACTATCCCGCCACTTGCGGAGCAGCCGTTTGTCCTTTGCGTCATTGATTCGAGTACTGCCTGCCTCGCCCAAGAGTGCCAGGCTCTGATAGAAGCGGGGGCATTCCTCTGCAGTCGCGAAGGGGCAGCGTGGATGGACGCCTTTGGTTTCGCTGACGCCCAGATACCATTCGCTAGTCGGATTCACGGATTTCATGGGAGTCCACCGTCTTATGTCTGCATGAAAGGCCGGCCCGCTCTCGTTTTTCCTTGTGACGTGCTCGCTGCGGGAAGGTGTTATCCTATAGTTGACGACGCCATTTCCACACCAAAGTGAGTTCGCATCGCCGATGTCACTGCGTTTTTCGATGCAGTGTGAATTTGAGTCCCATTCAGATCTCTGGGGGAGAGTGCCCCAAGTGGAGTCTCCAAGAGGTCAGCACGAACGAGCATGCCACGAACACGTACTCCAACCCCGTACTCTTGCGCACGAGCCAAGACGCGTTGTTGACATCAGGATCACCAGTTCCGTGGTCGGCTGCGTTTCGGATGTGACCCAGATACCTTCCGACTTTGTCGATCTTCCGCGCTAGCAGTCTCGGGGGGCCTTGAAACTTGTCAAGCCGGGCATTTATTCCCGAAGCACCTATAACATTGACTCCCTTGGCTACGGCAAGTTCATCGAGGAATGACTCGATAGCGTTGCCGGCACTCACAACGGCGCCGACGCTGTCTCCACCCTTCGCCTTCAAAAAGGCCGTTGTGAGAGGTATGATGACATCCTCTCTTGAGACCGCCGCGGATGCCTCATCGCCAAGCTGCATCCGAACGCGAGCCTCCGCGGACGCAATATCATCGCATTGGTCGGCAACTTCCCTCAGCGAGTCTTCCAGCGTCTCGCTTTCGGGCACGTATTTTCCGCCCGCTTCCGCTTGGAACGCTCGGGGGCTTCGGCTCGAGTGGTTACCGCAAGTTCTTGCGTGGAGTAGCTAACCGAGCTGGTGTGGCTGACGCTACAGAATTTGTCGGTGCTGTTGCTCATGAACACCTCTCCGAGTGGTACCGATGTAGCGCGGGCTTGCTCCTGCTCTCGGAGTGCGAGGCGTTTCCACTACCTGCCCTAGAAGCGATGGCGTGCGGAGCTCCCATCATCGCATCCAACAGCTCGGGTGTCGCCGAACTGGTGGCAGATGCCGGACTGCAGGTCAATCCCCGGAAACCAACAGAAATTGCGGGGGCAATGACGAAGCTTCTAGATGACGAGAACTTGGTAAGTGCACTCGTCCAGCGAGGGCGCAATAGGGTGGCTCAGTTTTCGTGGCGCGGGAGCGCAGCAGCTCTGGCTCGTGTAATCGCTTCGGTAGGTTGATCCACCAGTTGAGCCAAGGCATTGGCATATTTTCTGGTCTGTATTTTGCGGTCGAAATGTCGTTCGAAATAAGAACGGATGTGAGCGATATCGAAATAGTGTTCTCTACGAGACAATGCGAATATGAACGAAACTATGGGATCTAGCTGCTGAGGAGAAAAGTGCGCGCCCAAACCATGTTTTGGTAGGAACTCCCAATCCGGACCGGACGCGGCTATGGCCAATACGGGGAGACCGGCAGCCAGATACGAATACGTCTTTGTAGGGAGCGCCATGCCTTCAATTCTCGGCGAAAGCGAGACTAAGCCTAGGTCCCCGGCGGCTAAATGGCGAGACAATTCTTGTCTTGAAACATATTCGACGATTATGATATTCGTTAGGCAGGCACTCCGTACAATCTCTGCCAACTCAAGGCGTCGCGTGCCGACTCCGACAAAAACAAACTGAATCGCCTCAGAGCCCTTGAATGATTTTATTAGCTCAACCACTACATCCATGTTTTGAGCCGGTCCAAGATTTCCTGCGTAAAACACCGTAAACTTGCCGCCGAGTTCCAACTCTGAGCTTGGGGCGTTTACGTTTCGCAATCCCGGACCGATTAGTCGACCATCCGCCCAGTTCAAGATGGTTTCGATTCGCTCGGAAGAGACATACCTCTGCAAATACACCGCCTGGTGCCGACCGATGGGAATCACGAGGTCCGCACGTTTCAGGATTTGGATGTTTGCTTTCTTGAAGGTTCGATAGATAAGTCCTGGGCGAAGCACGCCCAAAGCTAGAGCAATATCGGGATAAAGATCATGCACGCTATAAATGAAGCGCCAACCCTTAACTCGTTTGCCGACAAATCCAAGCAGTGCGATAAGTGGTGGATCCGTAAGAATCATGATGTGTGAATACTGAGATCTCTTAACACCGATGATCCAAGCAACGGATAGGCCGTAGAAAAACGCCATATCCACCAAATGCAACCAATAGCTGCTCCGACCGAACAAGGTCGCCGGTATGCGTCGTATATGGAAACCATCAACAATTTCGTTTCTGCCAACGATAGCCGCCGATTCCTCGTATTGCACGCTACTAGCGAGGGCACTGACGGCAATGCCGTATTTCGTTAAATCTTCCGCAAGATCTTGGACAATTTGGCCAGTTGCAGAAGTGCCACCAACGTGCCTGTTTATGATAAGCAGACGCATGTCGTTCGTCCGTTCACCAACAGCTCTCAGGTTCAGGCGTTCCAGCCGATAGTCAAACTCATAGACGATTTCGGAGAGGAATTCCAAACTAGATGTGAGGGGAGTGGCTGACGAGCAGACGACTATTTCACCACCTGAGCGGGCGAGCGGAAGGTGTAGAGATTCTCGCTTTGTCCCTTCTCGAGGACTCCAGCAGTTCAGCGCTTTCCCAAGGGAGGTGTAGTGACGCAACTCCACGAAGCCCAGACGGTGAGCTGCTTCGCAGAGTGTTTCCCATAACGCTTCGTGTGTTTCGCCAACTCCGAGAGCAAGGCGAGCTGCTTCCTTGTAGTGAAAGGATTCACTAATTTTGGTGTCGCCTCCAAACGCTATTGTCGGCAGCATGAAGACTCGAAGCTTAGGCTTGGCTACCAGCAACAACACACCGCCTATCGGGAGAAGAATCATTACGACAATGTTTTCCCAACCCTGGAAAATTCCAGCTTGCATCGTGGTCACTGCAAGCGCATAACCGAGAACATGTGCTCCAGTGCTTCCAATGATTGGGATCATCTGTCTGCCCCTTTGGGAAATCAATCCCAACAAGCCTCCCAAGAGCAAACAGCACACAACAATCGCCCGGTACTCGTCGAATACGAAGGCGGCGACGAGCAACCCCCCAACAGGAAGAATGGCCAAATGGAGGAGCTTTCCAGCCGTGCGCTCGAGCAGCTCAAACACGTTGATGACGCCGACGATCCAGAAAACACTCAACGCCAACAATGAGATATCTAGGGCCTCGAAGCCATAATTCGTCGACGATGGCAGTAATCGAAACCCGTAATAATATGCGAAAAGCCCAAGCGCGATCTGGAAAGTCAAGCGTACGCCACTATTGATTCTAATAATGTCGTGAGCGAGTCCAATCCCCATTGCAATTATTGATCCGAAGAACAGTCCGCGCATCTGATAAGGAACCATGTACATGTTGTCGCTCACCTGATTTCGTAGCAGGGTGAGTAGAGCAATACCGACGACAAACGGGATTCCGAGCGCGAGACCTCCGGAAATACCGTGTCTCGAGTCGCGATCCATCCGGGCAGCCAGCAAGCCCAGACGCGCAACAAACCAGGAGAGGCGCGGCACAAGCCAATAAGAAGCCAGTAGGCCGCAAAGGAAGATTCCTACATAAGTTTTGTAAGGTACGCCTCTGAGAAACTCAATCATCTTCGCCTATGGTGCATACAGATTTCGGACATTTGCGTTAATTATCCACACTCACAATATACGTAGCGACGGCAAAAGGTGGGAGTCAAACTAGTGAAGATTCTGGTAACCGGCGGTTTGGGGGTATCCATTTAACCGGAGTGCGTCGCGACCCCCATCAGTGTTCGGCCGCCGACCGCCACGGCCGGTTTGCCCCTGGGCGTTCCAGGCTCGTGGGATGCCCTCGCCGTTTGGGCGGCTCGGGGGGCAGCTTCCTCGGCCGTCGGCTGGCAATGAGATCCTGGAAACGCATCGGCTCGTGGGCCACGGCCAGCTCGAGCACGCGATAAAACACCATGCCGCGGCTGCGGGAGCGGCGGCGATTGAAGCGGAACACGAACTCGTTGAGGTAGTGGCTCATGTGGGTACTGTCGGCGGCCCCTTGATGCGTTCCCAGCAGCCACCGCTTGGCCAGTGAGACAACGCGGTGCACGGCGGGCAACAGCTTGTTGGGATCATCGCCCCGAGCGCGGGCCGCGCCCTGGCTGCGCCGATCGTGCTCGTAGCCGAGCTGAGCCAGTCCCTGATAAGCGGGCCACCCGTCGGTGATGATCGTCGAGCCCGGCTCGACGTGATCCATCACGAACGCGTGCAAGGTCTCGGCAGAGGCATCGGCCAGTGGCGACATGCGGCACCGCCCCAATCCTCTCGGCTCATGAACCTCAACTGCGATACCGGTCAGCACCTTCTTGCCCCTAGCGCGGCCACCGGCCAGCCCAGGCTCGGCGCCGCCGATGTAGGTCTCGTCCACCTGTACCGTCCCGCTCAGCAGATCCCGACCGGGACGTACCAACACCGACCGCAGGCGGTGCAGCATGGCCCAGGCAGTCTGGTAGGAGCTGATCTCCAGTACTCGCTTCAAGCTCAACGCCGAGATCCCGTCTTTACCGGTGGCGAACAGCCAGCAGGCGGTGTACCATATCGTCAAGGGTGTCCGCGTCCGATCGAAGATCGTACCGGCCGTCACCGAACTGCGTGTCGAACACGCCGGACACATGAAGCGGCCATCGCCCAAGCGCCAACCGCCTTCGTGGCCGCAACTCGGACAGACGAAGCCGTCGGGCCACCGCAGCCATTCGAGGTAGTCCAGGCAGTCCGCATCGGTTCGAAACCAGGCTTGAAACTCGCCAACCGAGCCCGGGTAGTGCTTGCCAGCGCGAGGATACGCCATGCACTGAACATATGGTAACTCCGGTTAAATGGATACCCCCAACCGGCGGTTTAGGAACGATCGGACGTCATCTTGTTCGGAAGCTTGAGGACACGGGGCACGAAGTTTGGACCTGTGATCTTTGGCACACCGATAGACAACGATTTATCAGATGTGACGTGAGGAACTACAGAGAGTTGCGGACAGTCTTCGCATGAGTTTGAATACGTATATCACTTAGCCGCTGAATTCGGAAGGCAGAATGGCGAGGAGTATTATGAGCGACTTTGGATGACGAATGCGGTAGGCACAAAGAATATCGTCGTAATCCAGGAGGAACTACGATTCCGCCTCGTGTTTTTCAGTAGCTCTGAAGTATACGGAGACTTTTCCGGTCTAATGAGCGAGGATGTGATGGACAACCACGCCATTCGGCAATTGAACGACTACGCCATAAGCAAATGGGTTGGAGAACTTCAGGTTTTGAATTCTTCTGCTAGAAACGGCACTGAATCGGTCCGTGTTCGGCTATTTAACGTGTATGGACCTGGAGAGTTCTACTCGCCTTATCGCAGCGCCAACTGCGTTTTTTGCTACCGCGCTCTGATGGGTTTGCCTTACAAGGTCTATACCGAACATCACAGGACGTCGCTTTATATCGAGGACGCTGCGACTACTCTCGCGAACATAGTCCATGGATTCAATCCAGGAGCTGTGTATAATGTGGGTGGCCAGGAGTACCACAATATGAAGCAAGTTTCAGACCTTGCTCTTCAATACGTCAACAGAGACGACAGCAACGTTGAATATGTGGCAACGGAGCGGTGGACTACGCAGAACAAACGAGTAGATACGACGAGGGCGCAAACTGAACTGGGACACGATCCTCAGGTGAGATTGAACGACGGCCTAAGGCGCACGATAGACTGGATGAGAGAAGCATACAAGTCTTCCGCAAGCAACGGAAGGCGCCAGTAGATTTGGGTTACTTTTGCACGCCGACTTTGCAGGACCGTCAAAGACACTGCAACCGGCATCCTCCGAGCCGCTCGCAGTGCGCAATCTGAATGGCTCGTGGAAGCTCGCGTGTTACATTCACTGGACCCGGGGTCGTATGGGACCAATTCCCTATTGTTAAAGGACATAGTTAATGCACCCTACATCCGGATCGGCAAGAAAGGGCGGAAACCGCGCTGCCTGAAATGGTCAAGCACCCCGACCCCATCAAACGGTTCCACTGCTTCCAGGAGCTTTTGGACTCCGGGCAGGCAGACTCCTAGGGGACCTGTCCCGCCGCTTCGGCATTCCCCGCACGACCTTCAACGCCTACCTCAGGTAGATGGCTCTCGACGCCGAGGTCGAGAGCCACCTCGAGGAGGACGACAAGAGGCTCTCAGGTCTCATAGAGGCGCGTTTGCGGCACTTGGTGAGTCAGGGAGGTTACAGAGCAGCGTTCAAAGCTCAGTACAGCAACCCAAATTCTGAGGGAAATATTAACAGGAAGAGTGCGTACGAAATAGTTAGATCCTGAAACGCGGATATAATACGGGGGTCGTCGCAGATGGTGATGGCACCCGTTTTTTGTTCTCTCAAAGGACCGCTTGCAAATGTTCCGGTAAGGGTTTGGACTATGGTAGAGTCAGATCTACGCGTCGCACGCCGAAGGCATGTGGCCTGATGGCGCTCATTCGGGAAACCTTTTGCGGGGGAGCCATTTTCTCACAAAAGGCCGCCAGAAATGGGGATGACGTCGAGCTGTTAGTTCAATCGATGAAACAAACGATGAATACCGCGAAACGCCCGTTGGACATAAAGCGCCGGCAGCCAGATTCTGTTTCTCACTCCGGCACGGCGTAACATGAAATCCGCCGATGGGAAAACCTGCTTGTACAATTGTCTCAAGCGGGCACGCCATCCGACAGCGACCTTGAGCTCCAAAAGCAGCATGCGCCAGAGTGGAGGGGGGCTCGGGGCAGGCCCTTTGCGCATGACGCGATGAAACAGTTGGCTTGAGCGTACTTGAGGATCCGTTTCTAGTGCCCCAGTTGTGAGGCAAGCGTACGCGAATTCCTCTTTGACAATCGACCCAGTGTCTCGCCAGTCATGATAGAGCATCACACGAAGGAAAAGGCGCATAAGTCTGACGGAAAAGGACGTCGGAGAATACCTGTTTACGTCCCATAGCTGAAAGAAGATCTCACCAGTTGATTCGGACCACGCTGTCTTGAGTCGATTTGTTGAATAAGAAAAAATCTTAAGAAATGAGTCGAAATCAAAAATCGTTTGATCGTCAACACGAAAATCTGGATCCTGCAGTAAGGACTGTAGACTACTCCGGTGCTGACCGTCGCCAGAGGCAACCGAGTGTAGTACCCAATCTTGCCAAGATATATCATCTAGAACTTGGCTCGCTAGTAACACTTCTCCTGCGGATTGAAAAAATCGGTCCGCCTTTCTCCCACGATCAGAGCTACACTTGGGAGGGCAGCATAAAATGGGCAATCGGTGATCTTAGGGTTAATCTCCTTTATCGAAATGTTCCAGTCCGCATCGATTAGGCTCAACCATTGACCGGCGCGCAATGTTTTTTCATCGCTGTTGTAAGGGACCCTTTGAAATATGATATTCTGTAAGAAGATCCGATCAACCTGACACTTTTTCTGCACTAGATCAAACCACTTTTCAATTTTGAATTCGTTCATCTCACCGAAGGAGTAAATATTTACAAAGAAATCAAAACGTTCGTTGATGAGACAATCTGTCAAATGATCTGGTACGAAAATGAAGTCATTTTCTTCAAATTGTAGCTCGTCATGCGGCGATTGCACGACCTGAATTCTACATCCCGGAAAATTTGCACAGATAAAGAAAAAACAGAAAACTAGTGATGGCGCCATGTCGCAAACAACGTAGCACGAATTGCGGTGCCTTAGCTTAACCACCCGACATAGGCCTCCGTACCCCGACCCGAACTCTAACACACGCACACGCTTGGTTTTTTTTTGCTTCGAGGCCGCTTTGCTCGAGAAGAAGGACGATGGTAAGAAATCTTAGAAAATCGAGACTGACAGCCCTTCCTTTGTACGGATATCGAAGGCTCCCATCCATCAGTGAAGACTCAAAAACGTTATCCGGTTCAAGCCCGAGGTCAAAGCCTTCGCATTCAAGATGATTTATGTACCACGCTAGGATATGACGCGAATACGCAAGATTGCTAAACGCGGGCGCAGTGAACTGACTGAACCAACCCCTGCGAAGACATGCCCGAAAGCTATGGTCAAAATCTTCGCTTTGACTGGGTATATATGAGCGAAGGTCTCCGATGAATCCGGACCATGACCCTTCTATGTCCGTGGATTTTTCAAGTGCGCAGTCACGAAGAAATTGATAGTATTTCTCAAACGCGACATTGATTGTTGGATTCATCGTACTACTGCAGCTCCAACCATAGTTTCGTTGCACGAACAACGGCTTCGGGAGACGGAACAGAATTTGTTTTATCGAAACATGCCGAGCCCAAAGTATGAAGATTCATGATGGGAGCGAGAGGTGTCAGAGGAAATGCGGTCTTAAAATTTGGACTACGACGCGGTTGTACAGTGACAGTCTTTCGCCATGGTCGGCGGTGGCCAAGATCATTGCTGAACGCCCGCTCAGAGGGACCCTGGCACTGAGTTCGCCGGACGGGCATCCAGCGAAAATCTTGGCAAGATGTCGCAGCTCGTGAAGAGATCCGAGAGGTCCCTATTAGCTCAAGGACTTTGGCTGGATATGCAGCGTTCGAGTTGCGACCGGGGGCCGGACAGCGTCTAGTCCGAGACTTCCCAAGGTAGGGGCAGAGCATTGAAAATGGCTTGAGGAGCTCGAAAAAATCGCCATACCCATTATAGAGGCGCTGACAAAACCGATAGAAGCCCCCTATGTCGGTTCGTCAGTGTTTCAGATAGCAATCGGAAAAATGACGGCGGAACGGGCTGAGGCTCAGCACACTCTTCAAGGAAGAGTCCCCACGGTAACATCCAACGTTCTTGGCAAAGACATTGTGTGGAGTTGGCCGATATCCCGCCGGAAAACAGTTGGTAGTGTATCGGAAATCAGAGCATCGGTGCTCGTGGGACCGGCTGTGCCGTCCCGGCCAATGCGAAAGGAGGCTTCGCTTGCTCGTGCCTGCAAATAGCGAGGATAGATAGGTGACGGCGCCCGCATCCAACGGTGGCAAAGTGCTGGGCCCAGGACTGGCGACTCTTTCTGGCAGTCGGACAAAGCTAGCTCGGAGGCTGGCGAGGCCATGCACCGGCAGACCAGCGACAAGCACCCACGTGACGAATTCACGTAGGTGTTAGCCTTGCATGTGGTAGCGGTGGAGGGATTCGAACCCCCGACCCATGGATTATGATTCCACTGCTCTAACCAACTGAGCTACACCGCCAATTTCCGCTGAAAAACTAGACGGCTATACCACTTCTGTCAATGTGAGACAAGGGCGAATCAATACCCGAACAGTTCCTCGACCCGCAACTCAGACACTTTCCCCGAAGAAGACAATCCCTCTAATCCAACCTTCTCCCTGTCGCCCACAATCGATACCAGTTTCGCCCGCCCACCAACGTGCTCCTTATGAAATTCCAGCACCTTCTCTATTGAAGCCCCCCGGATCTGCTCAAAGCGCCAGGCCCTCGGATCCACCGGAACCTCCTGTCGTTCCCACTTCCGCACCGCCGGCAGGACCTGCCTGAAACCCAACCTCGATGTCCGATATTGATTCTCCAGTGAACGTTTGGCTGCGGCGAAACGCTCAGGAGACTTCGGCAGATCGTCGATCAGATCCACGAATACCTCGAGCGCCTCGGCCGTCTTATCTGCCTGGCATCCGATGAAACCAACCATGATGCTGGGTTCCGCCTTCCGTTCGCCGGTGAAATACTTGCCGTCAGCTGAATAAGCCAGGGCCCGGGCCTCGCGCAACTCCTGGAACACGATTCCTGCCATGCCTCCGTAGAAATAATCATTGTATAAATCTATCGCCGGCCGTCTGCTCTCGACGTAATTCTCTCCTCCGTATTCGATGCGGACGAGGGCCTGGGCCATTTCCTTGTGGAGGAAGTAGATTTCCGTCTCATCAGGTCCGCGGGGCGCAAGGGGCTGGTACGGCGGCGGGCTTTTTAGATCACCGGCGCCCGAATAACCTTGTTGCAACAGACCGATCACTTCCTCCAACGAATTCGAGCCTACGTAGGTAACGCTGTGCTCATACGACAACAGGCTGCTGAACAGCTCGTGAAGCTCCTTCATACCGAGGCCCAATAGCTCCTGGTTCGTCGGCACTCTTCGATAGGGAGAGGAATCACCCCAGCGGTTGTATCTATACAGTGCGTGAAACACGGTGCGATTGTCCTTCATCGAGTCGGCACGTTTTTTCAAGATAATCTGTTTCAAATTCTCCAACGAAGCTTCGTCCGCGACGGGTGCGCGAACAAACGTCAACAACTGGGTAAACGATGCGCCGAGGTTGGCATCTAGTCCCGAAATCGACATGGTTGATTCGTGGTCTCCAACTGACAGGTTGAAATCGGTGCCCAGCTTGTACCACTCCTTCTTCAGTTCCTGTGCGTCAACCAGTTCGGTGCCCGATTTGTCCATCAGTTCCCGTGCTACCGCCAGTCGCTTGTCGGCAAGGGTGCCAAAATCCACGTTGATCGACAGCGCAAAGAGATCGTTTAGTGGATTATGGGCGTAGTAGAGTTTCACGCCGTCCCGCACGGTTTTCACTACGTAGTCGCGGCCAGGGACCACGTAGACGGGATCGATCTCAGTGTACGGCAATCCCATGATATGGCTGAAGAAGGCCGACTTCCGTGATGCGTCGATTTCTATCGGGTCCAGTTCCGGTTTTTGCATGGTGGGAATATCGGGTTCGCCATCAACTCGGTACCCTGCGACGTACGCTCCCTTGAAGTACTTCTTCGCTGCC
This sequence comes from Candidatus Latescibacterota bacterium, assembly GCA_965217095.1. Taxonomy (GTDB): domain Bacteria; phylum Latescibacterota; class UBA2968; order UBA8231; family UBA8231; genus CAYNZV01. The sequence goes on along the minus strand of OZ244235.1, from coordinate 214,717 downwards.
TTGACCACATGCTTTTTCCTGACCTTGCCCATGCGTTCCAATTTCTTGGTGGCCTTCTTCCAATCTGTGCGGGATATGAAGGCGTCACGCATCAAACTGACCCGCGGACCGTTGCCTTCCAGTTTTTCCTTGTGTCGTTTCTCGAAGTCGGTGATGATCGCTGGAATGATCCACTCTTCGAAGTCCCCGCTCTTGATCAGTTCAATCTGTTCGGTCAGCAAGCCTTCGACTTCCTTTAGAGACTGCCCCTCCTTCGGTATGCCCCACAGATACTGCGCGCCGTAGTCGTTGTTCATCCACGGATACGCCCCTGCTTGACGCACCCGCTGCTGTTGATTGAGATTCAGGTTGATCAGGCCGGCAACCGAGTTGTCCAGAATCATGTCCAGCACTTCGAGAGCTTCCGCGTCTTTGTGGCTCCCTGGCGCGGTGCGACAAGCCAGCAATACGTACTCCTCGCCCCGATACGGAACCGAGATTCGTTCGATCTCTTTGATATCGGGTTCCTTCCATTTTTTCTCTGGATTGACTTGCACTGCCTGCCATCTCGAAAACTCGATATCGATACGCTCAATGGCATCGGGTATGTTGATGTCACCCGACACCGCGATCGCCATGTTTCCGGGTACGTAGTAGGTGTGGTAGAACTCGTACATTCGTTCCAACGACGGATTCTTCAGATGCTCCACCGAGCCGAGGGTCGTATTTCCGTAGGGATGATTCTTGTAAAGCTGGCGCGCGACAACAGCTCGAATGACGCGGCCTTTGTCGTCCATCGACCGGTTCTTCTCTTCGTAAACGGTCTCGAGCTCGGTTTGGAACAGACGGAATACCGGATCAGCAAAGCGCTCCGACTCTACCTTCGTCCAATGGTCGAAGCGATTTGAAGGTAGATCCACCTTGTAGACGGTTTCCTCGAGCCAGGTGTGGGCGTTGAGCGCTCGCTCCCCCATGGCCGTATACACACGGTCGAGCTCATTGGGAATCGCGAACTGTGCAGCTGCCTGCGCCTCGCGATTGATCTCGGCGTAGATCTCCTGGCGGCGCGGTTCAAATTGTTCAATGAAGTGTTCTTCGTATAACGCGACGATGCGATCGAGGTGTTTTTTCTCGCTCCCGTAATCGAGAGTTCCCATGCGACCTGACCCCTTGAACAGCATATGCTCGAGATAGTGAGCGATACCTGTGGCGTCGCTGGGATCGTGTTTGCTGCCGGCTCGGACGAGAATCTCTGCGTAGAATCGCGGCTCCTGGTGGTTTTCACTCAGGTAGACCGTCAGTCCATTATCAAGACGATAGACATGGACGCTCATGGGATCGTCGGCTCGAGGGGGATGTACCAGAGTGTATTCGGCTCGGAGCGGAAGGGCGGCAGCCAGGACGCCTAACGCCGCATAGGTAAAGACATTGTTTTTAATAGACATAGACTTTCACAATCCAATTCCAATCGTGAGCGGTAATTTGCTGCAAATGTAGCATTTATAAGGACATACGAAATTCAAGATAGGGGCGCAAGAGGGTGAGGTGGCGCTCATGATCTGGGGAGGATGAAAGGGATGTTGGGTTCTGCCGATAATATGAACAGAAAGCTGAAGGGTTGACTTCCCTTCGAGTTGTTGGGCCACGGAAGGCAAAGGTAACAAGGAGGTTACCAATGATCTACCGGATCGAGGCAGACTTTCTGCGCACGAACGACGCCCTTGCCAGGCAGCAAGGTAGGGAGCGGCGAAAACGTGAGAAGCACGACGATCACGACCATGACCACGGGCGTCAAGGCGAACACCAGAATGCGAAAGCGCTGATCGACCTGGTCGCTCTCGAATCCTCGCGCTCAGTATCCATAGTCATACCACGGCTGAATCCTACATGGGTTCGGCCGTTTTCTGTTCTAGGTGCGCGGAGGCCTTTGGAGCCCATCGTTGGCACGAAATTCGTTGTGATTCAACAGTGCCGGGCCCTCGGCCGCTATCCGTTGACTCATCGCAATCCCGTCCATGTGTAGAAATGGCTTCACGAACCCGTCTCGTGCCTCATCTCGGAAGATGCTTGCTGGACTTCGTATATCCCCCCCAGTGTCCGGCCTGCGCGGGTCCGCTGGAAACGACTAGCATTCTCTGTGAAAGCTGTCGGACGGATATGGGACGGATTTCTCAAGTCCGGTGCGTACGTTGCAGCAGTCCTTCGAATACGACGGTAGACTCATGCCCAATCTGTCGTGACTGGGACTCCGTGCTCCAACGTAGCTGCGTGTTGGGCAACTTCGAGGGAACGCTCAGGAACGCCGTCCTCGCCTTAAAATTCAAACACCAAACGGAACTTGGACGCGAGTGCGGCCGCCGGCTTGGCGCCAGCCCCGAGTTCGCGGAGCTCATGCGGCGACTAGACGTGCTCGTGCCGGTACCGCTGCACCCCGCGCGCAAGCGGGAACGAGGTTACAATCAGAGCGACTATATCAGCCTCGGCATCAGCGAGGTCTGGAATCTCCCCGTGCGCGCCAATCTGATCCAGCGTAAGATACAAACGCGTCAACAGGCAAGCCTGGACATGGAATCCCGGCGACGCAACATGGAAGAGGCCTTCGTATGGAAGGGAGGGGACCGGGTCTGCGGAAGTGTCGGCCTGGTGGACGATGTCATCACAACAGGATCAACTATGAGCAGCTGCGCTCGTATCCTCACGGAAAACGGTGCGGATTCCGTCTGCGGACTTGCCATCGCGACGGCGCCAAGGAATACGGACTCTTGACCTTCAGCACCTTCCCGCGTTTTGTTGTATTCTGTGGCAAAACTCTCCATTAATGATATCGACTTAACGAACCTGCGGGCGGTCGTCCGCCTTGATCTCAACGTGCCCCTCGACGAAACCCAAACGGTAACCGATTCCACTCGAATCGAGGCGGCTGTTCCGACCTTGAAGCTGCTATTGAATGAATGCGCAAGCGTCGTGGCGATGTCTCATCTTGGGCGACCCAAAGGTAAAAAGGTCGACACGTTTTCCCTGGCCCCAGTGGTCCCGGTCCTGAAAAGATTGCTGGGTTCGCCCGTGCGCTTAGCACCCGATTGCAACGGCACAGAGGTACGAGACCTCATATCCTCAACGAGACGGGGAGAGCTACTGCTCCTCGAAAATTTGAGATTTCACCCTGAGGAGGAAGCCAACGATTCCCATTTCGCTCGTGAACTTGCCGGCCTGGGCGATATCTATGTCAACGATGCCTTTGGATCCGCCCACCGTGCTCATGCTTCGATCGAGGGCATTACTCACTTCGTGGGAACGTCGGTTAGCGGTCTGCTGATGGATCGTGAGATTCGGTTTCTCGGCGAAGCAATGCACCATCCCGCAAAGCCATTTACTGCGATTCTAGGTGGTGCCAAGGTGTCAGACAAGATCGAGCTGATTTCCCATCTTATCGACAAGGTAGATTGCTTGCTTATTGGAGGAGCGATGTCGTTTACATTCTTGCGAGCTCAGAACCTTCCGGTTGGCAAGTCGCTGGTGGAAGAAGACCATATTGGCACGGCGGCGAAAATCTTGAGGTCTTCTCAAGCGAAAGGGATTCCTATCCTTTTGCCCAGCGATGCCGTTGCCGTCGAGGAGATTCAAGCGGATGCGACTACCAAGGCGGTATCTTCAGAGTCATTTCCAGAAGAATGGCGCGGAGTCGACATTGGCCCACGGACCCGCGAGCAGTTTGCCCACCAAATCCAACGCTCACGAACCGTCATCTGGAACGGCCCCATGGGAATATTCGAAATCGAACCGTTCTCGCGCGGTAGCAGAGAGGTCGCCCGTGCTGTGGCTGCGGCCACCGACGGTGGCTGCACCAGTATTATCGGGGGCGGTGATACGGTGGCGGCCGTCAAACAGGTAGGTCTGACCGAAAAAGTGACACATATTTCGACGGGCGGTGGCGCCTCCCTCGAGTGCCTGAGCGGTCGGATTCTCCCAGGAGTGGCCGCCCTTTCGGAGAAATCCGAATGAGCCGACGTCCAATCGTTGCAGGAAACTGGAAGATGAACCTGACCGCACCGGAAGCCGCCGAACTGGCGACCGATATAGTCTCCATGGTGGGTGGCTTAACCGAGGATCGCGATGTGGTAGTTTGTCCTCCGTTTACCTCCCTGGCCTCCGTCCATTCGGTCATCGAGAAGAGCTCTATCGAGCTGGGCGCCCAGAACATGCATGCCGACGATTGCGGTGCTTTTACGGGAGAGATCTCCCCCGGCATGATCTTGACCAGTGGATGCACCTATCTTATATTAGGCCATTCTGAGCGACGCCAGCTTTTCGGTGAGGTAGATTCGGACGTAAATACCAAGCTGATAAAGGCTTTAGCCGCCGGATTGAATCCGATCGTTTGCATCGGTGAAACGCTAGACCAGCGGGACGCCGGAGATACCGAAACGGTTGTATTGGGGCAAATAGGAGCGGCATTGCGAGGGGTGGAACCCGCGGAAGCCGCTCGTGTTGTTTTGGCCTACGAGCCGGTGTGGGCGATCGGGACCGGGAAGACCGCCACGGCGGATCAGGCTGCCCAGGTTCATGGGCTGATCCGGGCGTTTCTCGGCGAAACCGTAGGCGCAGATGTTGCGCAGAATGTTCGAATCCAATACGGTGGCAGCGTCAAACCGGAAAACGCAGCCGAGCTATTTGCATGTCCCGATATCGATGGTGGATTGATCGGCGGGGCCTCTCTTAACGCGAATGATTTCGCAGAAATCGTGAAAGCGGCCTGATCGTGTCGGATGTTCTAGTAACCATTTTTCACACACTCATAAGTTTCTTGCTGATAATTGCGGTACTTCTGCAGTCGGGCAAGGGAGGCGGGCTTGCCAGTTCGATCGGCGGCGGACTGAGCTCTTCATCTGTTCTCGGCGGGCGTTCTGCCAGCACCTTTCTGACAAAGACAACGGCGGTATTGGCGACTGTGTTCATGTTGAGTTGTTTGCTTCAGGCCGTTACCTACGATTCTGGAGACGTGCCGACCTCCGCCACGGAACGGATGTTGGAGGAGAGCGGCTTTCCGTCGCCGTCGCCGCTGCTCAACGAGGGGGGGGTTTTCTAGACGAGCCGGCGACCGACGAAACTGATTCGCAAGGCGGCGGGGAAGCCGAAGGTGCGGAAGGGTCCGATGCTGAAGGTGAAACGGCAACCGAGCAGTCGCCCTGACCCTGGGCCGAAGTGGTGAAACTGGTAGACACGCTGTCTTGAGGGGGCAGTGCCTTTACGGGCGTCGGGGTTCGAGTCCCCGCTTCGGCACCACAGATGACCTGATAGGGAGTCACGCAGGTTCAGCGTGACTCTTTTTTTGCCCAGGTGTCGTTCAAATCTCTTTCGATTCGGGCAGTTCGGCTACAAAACGAGCGAAGGGATTTAGTTCGGGATCAAACCTAGCTGTGGACAATCGCATTAATCTCCCATCCCTTTTCGAATCCGCGCGCAGATCGATTCATTTGCCGGTTGCTATGGTCTCCATGCAAGTTTTCTGGTTGTCGGCAATTTGGTACACGGGCGCGACGAGCAACTCGAACAAACTCATAATCCTAATATTATACACGGCAATCAGCGGGACGATAATCGGATGTCTGTCCTCCCGTTCCATTGAGCAAGTCAAGCTTATCACCCTCAATTTCGCCTACGACGACAAGAGGCAAATTGTCGTCTTGTGTGTGTTCGCAACCGCGGTTGGGGCAGTATACGCATTCTATCAGAATGTATCGACTTTGGCCCCCGAAAAAATGGTGCTAAGTGCCTCACGAGTGGTAGCTGAAGATGGTTTTGATTCTCTTTTTTCTCGACATGGAGAGATCACCTGGCTGAGACAACACCCGCCATTGGTTCTCATGTTGTTCGGTGTCACCATGCGTTTCTTCGGCGAGGAGATGGTTGTCCCCCGCCTAGTTAGTCTCGCATTCGGACTCGGATCGATTCTCGTTACTTATAGATTGGGCAAAGAACTTTACGACAGCGAAATAGGTTTGCTCGCATCCATTTTTTTCGTCAGCTCTCCCTATTTTTTCAGGTTGAGTGCCGCGGTTTCGAACGATATTCAAGTGACGTTCTTCTTTGTCTCGACCCTCCTGGTGACTTTTCGCTTGAAACAAACGCCGACGTTCAAATTGGCAGTGTTAGGAGGAGCGCTGCTGGGAGCTGGCATACTAACCAAGTATACCATGATCCTCATATACCCCCTATTGGGCTACCTATTCGTAGTTTACCGCTCAAACACTAAATTTAGAACTCAGGTATTAGTTCTGGCTGCCGTGTCGGGCGTCATATCGGCGTCGTGGATAGCGTTCGCCCATCATATTGGCATGTTTGCCGTAGAGCTATAATCAGAAGGTGTGGAAATAGACAGACGGCGATCCTGCCCTTCCTTTGTAATAGCCAATTACAAACGCCGGGGCTATCCCGGCAGGAAGAGGAGAATCGCCATGCCACAACCTAAGCCGAGCACGACGGAGATGTCCATGCCCACGTTCGAGACGCTGGAAGAGTGGACGCGCTCGCAGATTCAGTCGCTGATGCAGTCGGTTCTGGATGAGGAAGTCACCCATGCGCTGGGACGGTCGAGGTACGAGCGACAGGCACCGTTGGACGCACCCGGCGGCTACCGCAATGGGTACGGGAAGCGGCGGCGCCTGTCTTTAACCTCGGGCACGATCGAGGTGAAACGCCCTCGGGTGCGGGGTCTGGAAGAGCGATTTGAGAGTGCGGTACTGCCGCTGTTCACCCGGCGCACCCAAGAAATAGGTCAGCTGCTGCCAGAGCTCTACCTGCACGGTTTGTCCCAAGGCGACTTCGAGCTGGCGCTGCGCGGCCTGCTGGGCAAGGGAGCGCCTTTGTCGGCGTCCTCGATCGCTCGTTTGCGTGAGAAGTGGATCGTCGAATACAACGCCTGGCGCCACCGACGGCTGGACGACCGCGAACTCGTCTACGCCTGGGCGGACGGGATCGTGCGCCACGAGGCGCCAGAGAACCGGGTGGGATGCAAGGACCCACCAACGGGCTGTCGCAGCAGCCCGTTGAAGCTGGAGGCAGCCTGACTCTGGGAGCGCAGGGGAAGGTGGAAGCAGCCTCGACAACGACAGAGTGGAGTGGCACCTCCAGACACTCCACGTCTGGCAAGCAAGACGGAATGGTGTAACCCGAAGTGAACCAGTGATGGAACCCCCTTTAGCGGCCCGCCAACCCAAACCTGGTGGATAAGGGTTGGTACGCAACGCACGTGGTCGGATATATGACCGACTGCGACTCTGGGGAGGTGTGATACCCACCGAAGCAGAGGCCTTGGAGAAGGCCTGCGGCGTACCCAAGGCGAAGTTGCAGGGGAAAAGCTGGGCACCTCCCCCGTCAAACGGTTCATGGTGAACGTGGGAACCGAGCCGAGTCCGACCGTTATCGGGGCAGCGCGCTGTCCGCTGTGGGGCTTGGCAAGGGACGGAGCCTCTGTAGTAGTCCGCGAGCGGGAAAGCCGCTTACATGGCGAAGGGAGGCAGCAAGTTGCGCAGTGGGGTACTGGAAAAACAGGAGGACGCCGGTGAATGCCAGCGCTTCGTGGCCCGAGGCAGAACAAGCCCGTAATCGAGTACTGGAAATCCAGACCAAACTGCACCGTTGGGCTGTAACTCTGCGGTCACACGGCACCTTGTGGAGAGCCGGATGCGTGGTAACGCGCACGTCCGGTTCGGAGGGCGGGCCGGAGAAACCCACATCACGCGTGTGGCGCAGGGCGCTCCGGTCCGACCCTACTACGTCAAAGCCGGTCTCGAGAAACAAAAAGCCGCTCTCCTGGTGGTCATCGGCGCGATGAGCGACGGACGTAAGGAAGTCCTGACGATTGTCCCGGGCTATCGCGAATCGAAGGAGTCGTGGACGGGCGTACTGCGCGATTTGCGTGACCGCGGACTGAGCGCGGCGAAGTTGTTGGTGGCGGATGGGCACCTGGGTATCTGGGCGGCACTGGCGGCGATCTGGCCGGAGACGGCGGAACAGCGGTGCTGGAATCACCGCCTCCTGAACGTGCTGGATAAGCTGCCAAAACGCGTGCAGGCCGAAGCGCGGCACCTGCTGACACAGATCCCCTACGCGCCCACCCGTCAGGAAGCGACGAAACGCCGCGATCAATTCGCCAAACGGTTTCGCCGCGAGTGTCCAGACGCCGTCGATATCCTCGAGCGCGATTGGGACCGTATGGTGACATTCTACGACTTTCCCGAGGCCCACTGGCAACACCTGCGAACCACCAACGTCGTCGAAAGTCCCTTCGCTTCGGTACGGTTGCGAACCAATGCGGCCAAACGATACAGGAAGGTGGCCAATGCCACCGCCCTCATTTGGCGGGTCCTGATGGTGGCCGAGAAACGATTCCGGCGACTCAATGCACCGCATCTCATGGCTGACGTCTACGCCGGGGAGTGCTACGAAAACGGATCACCCATCGCGCAAAGGAAGAAGATCGCCGCCTGAGTCGTTTACACACCATTTGACCTTAGCTCACCATCACCTGCAGCGCGGGCTTAGGTGAAGAGAGCAGGCCATCATAGAGCCGCAGATCTACCGCAGGCACCGAAACAGTGGGCGTGTCGATGGCCTTTTCTTCGTGGTCTACCAACGCCGCGATACGCTCGACGCTGAGTGGCTCTTCGCGATGGAGCATCCAATTGAGCACCTTGTCGACTCGGTCTTCGCTGTCGTAGGCGGCCAGGTAGAGGATCTTGAGATACTGCTTGCTGGCTTGCAAGGCTGTATGCCGATCGCACAGGCTATCATACGCCATACGAAAGCGCGTGGTGGGAAACAGATCGTCGCGCCAGCGGTAGTTTGCAAAAGCACCGGGTTTGCGACGCAACCAGTCGATGATATGGCGGTATTGGATGCGATGTCGGCCCTTACCGCGCAGGCGCGGGATGGCCTCCAGGTGACGCTGGGCGTAATACACGTCCAGGTGCTGGGCATACAGGTGGATGCGGACGCTCTCGCCGATCAGGCGGCTGTGCACCGAGTAGGTATTACCGCGTACACTAATGGTGCTGAAACGGCTCACGCTCACATCCAGGCGGGTGTAGGCTTCCATGGGCTGCCGTGGCAAAGCACGCAGCAGCGGCAATTCTTCCAAGAGCCGTTTTTGACGACCGGCGTTGAGCTGTTTGACGATGTTTTCTAGAAAAGCAGCGTATTCGGCCTGGCTGTCGAAGTCGCGATGGCCACGCAGCATCAAGGCCTGATCCACGGCGCGGACGAAACGGTAATGGCGCTGCTCAATGTCGCCGTTTTCGTGCGGGCTGTTGGGATTGGTCTTGCGCGGCTCCAGTCCGTAGTGTCGCATCAAACCATGGTAGCGGTCGGTGAAGTCTTGCGGATGATCCAACTTGTGCACCGCCGCGCTCAAGCAGTCGGTCTGATGCGAGCCTGGTACCCCGCCCAGTGTCCACAGCGCCTGTTGCAAGCCTGCGCTGAGCGCCTCGAAACTTTCGGCGAAGTCAATCATCACCGCTTCCCAGTTGGAGTAGGTCAGCGAAAAATGGTACAGCAGGTGCTCGAAGGGCTGGCCCTGAATCGTCACACCCAGCCAGGAAGGATTGGTAAAGTCAGATTGACACAGCTGGCCGGGCTGGTGCTGTTGCGGAAAGAAGACCTCCTTGGCAGGCCCTTCCAACGCCCGCCAGGTCTTGATGCGCCGTTGCAGCGTGCGCAACTGGCCGTCCTGGAACTGGCCCGGGTCCTGGCGCTGCAAATACTGAAAAAGAGTTTTGGCCTCCAAACCGGGATTGAGCTCCAGCGCCTGCTCCAGATCGGGCCACACCTTTTCGAACGGATCAGGTCGATTGCGCCAGGTGTGCCTGGGCTTAAGCTGGCTGGGCAACTGCCCGCTCCGCCGGTACTTGCGGGCCGTCTTCTCGTCCATCCCCGCCTTGGCGGCGGCCAGGGCGAAAGTATCTTCCTTTTGCATCAGCTTCATGAGCCTCCTTACCTGGGCATCGGTGACCATCTAACCTCCATGGCTTACAAGGGGTTAGATCTAGTATATCACCAACGACAGAAACGGGAATTATGAATGTCGCCAGGCGAGACAAACGAATGTCGCTAGTCAGACGATCCTGCGCGAAGGCAGTCGTCGCTTGCTGCAGGAGGCGCTGGAGTTGGAGGTACAGCAATACGTCGAGCGCTTTCAGCAGTTGAAGCAGGACAGCGGTCAGAGCCTGGTGGTACGCAACGGCTACCACCAGGAGCGCGAGCTGGTGACCGGCGCTGGTAAGGTCCCGGTGCGCCAACCGCGCGTGCACGACCGGCGACCAGCCGAGCACTTCACCAGTGCCATCCTGCCGCCGTATCTACGGCGCACGCCGAGCATCGACGCCTTTATCCCCCCCCGGCGCTCTACCTGAAGGGTGTTTCGACCACCGCCTTCCCGGAGGCCCTGCAGGCGATCCTGGGCGACGGGGTTGTCGGTTTGTCGGCGAATAACATCGTGCGGCTCAAGCAAGTCTGGGAGCAGGAGTTCCAAGCCTGGTCGAAGCGCGACCTGCACGGCAAGCGCTACGTCTACCTATGGGCCGACGCCGTTTACCTCAATGTAGCGCCTGCAGAAAGACCGGCCCTGCGTGCTGGTCGTGGTTGGTGCCACCCAGGATGGCCACAAGGAGCTGCTGGCAATCCAGGACGGCGAGCGGGAGAGTCATCTCAGCTGGCTGCACCTGCTGCAGGATCTGAAAGCTCGGGGGCTGCAGCAACACGCCTTGCTGGCCGTCGCCGACGGCGCCTTGGGTTTTTGGAAGGCCCTGGAGGAGGCGTTGCCCGGCGCCCGTGCCCAGCAGTGCTGGGTGCACAAGACGGCCAACGTCCTCGACAAGCTGTCCCAGCGTGTGCGCCCCGACGCGAAGAGTCTGCTGCACGAGATGTACCTGGCGCCCACCAAAAAGGACGCCCTGGCCGCCTACGACCACTTCCTCGTCCTCTACCGGGATAAATACCCCAAGGCCTGCGAGTGCCTGCGCAAGGACCGCGACGTGATGTTCACCTTCTACGACTTCCCGGCGGCGCACTGGGTGCACTTACGCACGACCAACCCCATCGAGTCGACTTTCGCCACGGTCCGCCACCGTACCCGGCAAACCAAGGGCTGCGGCTCCCGCGTCACCGTCTTGACCATGGTCTTCAAACTCGCGACGCAGGCCGAACGCCACTGGCGTCGTCTCAATAGCCACCAACTCATCACCCACCTCATCGACGGAGACATCTTCGCCGACGGAGAGCTGCAACGCAAAGAGGCCGCATAACAACCCACCCCGGTCGCCCGGATACGCTCTCTTCCGCGGTCCCCGTCATGCTATGGACGAACGACACTCATCCACAACATTTGACAATATCTCTAGCGGAGATACGGACGCGTGTCCAGCGTCTGCGAGAGGTTCACAGGCCGAGACTCGCTTCCGCGCGCCGCTACACTGGCCAGCAGTTATAGCCGCCCAACACTTGGAAAGCTGCGCCGTCATTCTACACCCCCTCTGTACGTGGGCCCGCGTGGTCAGCGGTTGTATTCAGATAAGACACATCTACAACAAAGGCCCAAATTCGGTGAATCCCACGAGGGCCCGCGCGAAAAACTGGATTCCATCCACTTCGTCGACGCGCTGGAATGGATCATCGAATAACCGCTTGTTCCTGGTTACTCCCACAATCGTGAAAAGGTCGTAGCCGAAGTAACGCGTTCCGTTGATCAAGGTCACGGTCGTGATGCGCTCTTTGAAGCTCTCACGCCGTTGAGTATAGTTCCTGACCCTGTACGGCAACGGTCCCCAGCCCTGCAAGCCTACTTGCAGGGTCGTCTTTTTCAGCAGCGGATAGTCTACATTCAGAATGGGAACCGATTGATACTCGTAACGCAGGTTCTGATCGAATTCCTGATCCCGCAAACGCAAGAACAGGAATTTGTGGCGGGGGGAAACCTGCAACCTACCGAAGTGCAAGGTGTATTCCACGCGATTCATGAAGGTCCAGTAATCGAGGCGGCGGCCGCGCTGGAAAAGCCCATGGTCCAACTCGCCGCCTTGCTGCCAATTGAGCCGAAGTCGCAGCATCTGCTCAAGGTGCAGTTGCGACCACGGGCTCCAGCTGCCCTCCAGGTAGGTCTCGTTGACAAAGCTGTCCTGGTAGAAGAGCTGGTCATCGCGGGTGACCAAGCGGCCTTTCTGACGCTTGATGCTGCCAGTAAAGGTCTGAGTGTATTCGTCCAACTCGATAATCTGACTGTCTTCGAAGATCGTGTAATCATCGGGTATATCGTCGTTCAGCCTCTGCAGCTGATTCTCGAAAAAAACACTTCTCAGACTTCCAGGGCCGTCGCGCCGATAGCTGAATAGGGCGTACAAGGAGCGGCTCTGTCCGCCGCTGTTGAGACCCTTGGCCGCGTAGCGTCCTACCGCTGCGGACCAATGTCTGCTCAGATTCCCCTGGACAAACAGATGGTGGCCACGCTGGTCGGCTTCGTAGGGATAGTCGGCGACCCAATCATCTTCACGGTGGTCGGGCTCGCCGTTGTTGTTGCGGTCGAGCCCGTAGACGTACTCGTTGGGCTCCACTCGGTAGCGCAGAAAAGGCTCTTCGTAGTCAGGGATGCCGTTGAAGTTGGAATCCGTGTCCGGCACGCCGTCGAAGTCTTTGTCCTGACCTGGAAAGATGCCATCCAGATCGGTTCCGGTCTCGTTCTGAGGACTGCCCAGGACGTTGCCGGCAAGGATGTCGGGCCAGCGATCACCGTCGTCATTGTCTTGTACCAGCCGCCATATCACCGTGTCATTAACGAGATCTTCGAACGGGTCCTGGCCGGCCCCTCTTTGACGACCCGTGTCTGACGGCGAAAAGGCCTGCATCTCGGTGGTGAAACCGCGGTTCATGGAGAAATACTCGGCACCAAAACGCGTGCGGCCAAACGAGCGGACTCCCTGGACGTAATAGGCCGAGCCGCGACGTGCCGAGCACGAGCCGGCACGGGGCAGGGCGCCGCCTGCAAGCTCTGCCGGATACCTTGAATAAACCGCCGAGCGCGCGTACTCACCCGTCACCTCCAGCCACGGCAATTGCAGATGCAGATCGGCACTATAGGTGAAAAGGCCCGTGTTCTCGCCGACGGCAAAACGCACCCAACGGAGATTCGAGAGATCGTTCACTCGACCCTCCGAGCGCAGCGCCGTCTGGTAGTACATGCTCTGGAAGTGTGTCTCCGGGTCGACGGTTGCCTCCTGGCCCTCTCGGACGAAGAGTCCGGACCACTCGACGCGGTAGTCGTTTCCCAGCATCGCCTCCACTTCCACCGATTCTAGATGCTTCTCGTGCTGGAGGTCGAAGAGATAGATGAGCTGCTCATCGCCGTTGGCATAGAGAATGGTTTTTGGCGCCTCGAGCTTGAAGGTTGCCACGAGACCGTCCACCCGGGCATTTGAGCTTACGTCGACCCCCTGGTCGTGCGCCACGCGATAGAGGTAGTCGGCGTAGAGGGGCAGGGTGCGTTGATAGTAGGTGGAATAGCCGACGGTGCGCTGCTCTGGCTGAATGAACCCGGTATAGCTTACCGCGATGAACCTGCCTCCGAGAGTGCGACCCACCTGAGATCCCGCGTTGGCCAGATGCCGAATCACGTGGGGGCGAAGATCGCTTCGCGCTTCGCCGTTGACAATGAGTTGAACACTCTGTACCATGGCGCCGCTCTGACCGTCGTAGGGCGCGTCGTCGCTGATGCGCACAACCAGATATTCGAAAAGTGGCTGGTCCTGTCGCAGCGCTCCTTTGATACTATTTCCCGGCAGGTTGCTGGTGTAGGTGTGCAGGTTGGCGCCGTTGAAACCGACGCTCAATACGCCGAGATCTGTCTGCAGGCGGCCGCCGAGAAGCATGGTGAGGTGCCGCTGGTTCACCTCGAAGATATCGGCGGAGGGTTGATAGGTCTGTCTGTTGGGTTTTGAGATACGCGACGCCAGCCCCGTGAGCTTCAAACGCGGACATGCGAGATCGAAGCGCAGCCCGTTGAGATCGGATCTGGAGAGCGTCAGTGGACTCAAGCGCGCGATGAGACCGTCGCCCACAATGGCGCTATAGCCCCGGTCGCCGTAGCCATCGCGAGCCACCACTACATTGGTGAAGATCGGCTGCCAGGAGCCCCAGTCTTTGAACAGCGCGCTGCCAGAGCGCTGCTCCGGCTGGCGCCTCTCTATCCAGCTGAACAGGTCGTAGCCAATCACTTGGTAATCGCCCAAAGGACTCCACAGTGCCTGGGGTCTGGAGGGCCCATCGGCGATCCCTAACTGGGAGCCGCTGGTACGCACGGGCCAGTACTGTTCGCTGTAGTTCTCGAAGCGGCCGACGGCAAAGTTGCGGTAGGCGGGTCGCTCGAATCGCAGATAGGGACGAGGTGTCACAGTCTGCGGCAGATTCACATAAAGGTCTTCGGCGTAGGTGCCGAAGGCGCCAACCATCATCAGCATGGCCAAGAAGCAGTACTGGACCCGATTCATGACCTGTCCGCTGACTGAAAACCGGAGCAATTGGGTCCTCCCGGTACTTTTCCGGCGGTTTCCGTGCTCCGGGGATGGAACAGAACTGGCCGATTTGTGATTGCTCCAACCGGCCACGCCCAGTTCATCCGGACATCGTGCCAAATCGCTGCAAATCGGCCAGTTCTGTTCCATCCCCGGAGCTATGCCTGCACCCCGAGCATACCACGTCTGTCTACTTCAGCAGGGTCATGGATCGCGTGCCCGTGAACTCACCGGCCTGCATCCGGTAGAAATAAACCCCAGCGGACACCTTCTCGCCTTCCCCAGTGAGGCCAGCCCACGTCATCTTGTAGGAACCTGCGGACAACTCTTCGTCCACCAGGCTGGCTACCACCTGGCCGGTCACGTTATACACCTCGATTCTAACTCGACCGTCAGCCGGCACCGCAAACTCGATGGTGGTCTCCGGGTTGAATGGGTTCGGATAGGCATCGCTCAGGCTGTAGCTGTCCGGCGTTCCAGCGCTGCCGGCCTCTTCCACCGCCGTAATAACCCCCCCGGCGCCCATGGTACCGGTGAAAATACCGTAGGGCACGTAGGTTATCATACCCGTGCCCTCGCTTGCCCGCTCCGTCGGATTGGTGATGTCAACACCCGGAGCGGGATACATGCCGTCGTACCTGCCACTACCATCGCCGATGAGACGAATGTGCTTGAAGGTACTGCCATAGAAGTACGGACCCAAGGCCGGGTCAAAGGCATGTTGAAACAGGCCCGTGCCATCGCGGCCGAACGCGGCAAAATTGTAGCCTAACTGGTTATGCTGATCGATGGCTATCGCCATCTTGCCGGTTGGGCTGGCGTCCATGCCCACGGTTACGGCGTTGCTACCCGCGGCGTGTGAAGCGATGCCCAACTCTGCGGCGGCCTCAGCCGAGAGCCAGTCGTTGATGCCGTCGCCGGTGGTGTTTACCCACCTGACATTGCCCTCGAGATCCGTATGTACGTAGTGGTCCGTGGAGTGGTCGGTCATCCAGATCCCATGATCGTTCACCATGAAAATCGAAACGCCGGTGCGATCAAGGACCTCGTTGCCATCCTCGTCCGTGGCAAACCGGTGGAACCACTCGAGCACGTCAAGGGATTTGACCAGATCCCCGGACGTTTTGTCGTACACGTCCACGGCGGCTATGACCGGATCGCCGTGTCTGACGCCGCTGTAGACGTTCTGCCGGTGGGGAATGACCCACCAGTTGCTGCCGCGAACGTCAGCCCGGCCATTGTCGCCAAAGGATTCGTCGAGGTCCAGCGTTTTGGCGACGTTGTTCCGCTTCAGCTTCATCACGCCCGCGATGGTGCCGAGTTCCTCGTTGGCGCTGCTGCGGCTCGTCCAGTGGACCATTGGGTCCAGGTCATCAGGGCGATTGCCGCTGGCGTTGCTTTCCTCGGCAGGATCGAAAGCGGTGATCATCCACAGTTCATAGGCTGTGGGATTGGCGATGTAGTCGATGTCAACCGTGCCCCGGTAGCAGACGTTCGGCGGCGTCTCCTGGAACGGTGACCAAGTCTCTGGCGGATCGACATTCGTGTCTACGGAATGCTGTCCCCAGGCGGCATTGTGGCCGGTTCCCACGAGATTGGCTTCAAAATCGTTGAAGGCAATGACGTCATACTCGTAGTTGCCCGCCCCGGCCGCATTCCCGACCCAGTCATTTCCGTCCCACGTAACGCTGTTGCTGCCCCGCTCGTAGTCGGTCAGAGGCGAATGCCACACGTACTTGGCTTGCGGCACCAGACGAATCCACGAGCCGTGGGGACCGGTCCTGCCGGTCTCGTTAGAGCCAATCTCGTAGATCACGACCGTCGCCCGAGCACGCTGATTCAGATTGAAGGGAATAGTCACAGAACCAGAGCCGTTGTACGGCACCGCCGGTGTATTCACCACCATCCGGTTGAATACGCTCAGGCCGCTGCGATCGGGGATCTTCCACGCCCCGCCACCCTCGAGAAATGCGGTCGTGGCGGCCGTGGTGTAGGTTCCTGCCTCGCCCGTTTCTGGATTGTTCCAGTTGGCGCGGGAGAAGGCCTCGCCATATGCCGACCCCGCAACCAGCAGCAAAGCAGTGCATAGGACGCTAGTAATGTTTTTCTGCATATCAGGTCCTCCTTGCTAGAGATTCAGGTGTACCATGCGACAAAAAGCAGAACTCCCATTAATGGATCTTCACCTCCTCTCGCGCCTGTTTGTTCGCCTAGCAGCTGAATTATCCGGAGCTGCAACACACTCTGGAAAGAACGTAACTTCTAGAAAAACAGGAGATTGGATTGAGAAAGGCGGAAGGGCTCCGTCCGTGCAGACGCGCCACGGATCATCTGCCGTCAGTTTTTCGGAGGCGTACTGTCGAGTGCATTTGGAGGCCAAAGTGAACTCCTTTGCGGGTCACTACGTTAAATCCACCATGATAATAGACAATTATTCTGGTGGGTTCAAGAAAAAAAAGGACTGGTGCCGTCATCGTCGATATCGATCGCGCTGACTCCCATACCCGCTTTGGCGCGCCTGCTTTCGTCCAGGGCGCAGCCGCGCAACTGAGCCTGGTCCACGAAAGTGCCGTCGCCCTGGTTCACCCAGAGCTGGTTCTTGGAGCCGTCATTGGCTACAAAAATGTCGGTCCAGCCGCCAAGGACACGTCGGTGAACGTGCCGTCGCCATTGTTCTGATACAGGAGATCCGGTTCCTGAGCCTCGTAGATCGGCGGGTAACAGGAATCCAGCTCGCCCAGGGGATTCCGGCAGTCCTTTTCCATCTCCTTCGACCAGCTTCATATAGCGCGTTGCGTAGAGATCCAGATCACCGTCCCTGTCGTAGTCGACGAAGGCCGCACTGGCACTCCAGGCACCGTCGCCCACACCGGCCGCGGCGGTGACCTCATCGAACTGGCCCGCACCCGTGCTGCGCAGAAGAACATTGGGGCCGACGTTAGTGACAAAGAGATCGGTATCGCCGTCGCTGTCGTAGTCGCCCGCTGCCACGCCCATCCCGTAGCCGCGATCGTCCGCGCCGCTGCCGGCAGTCGCGTTCTCGAATTGACCGGCGCCCAGATTCCGGTAGAGCTGGTTATAGGGAGTGGCACCCCGTTCGTCGTTGAGATCCCCCCCTGCTGCGCGCTTACGACTTCCTCGATAGGGCCTGGTCGTACTGTTCTCCCGGACGCACGAAACACGGAATGACGCAGCTGGCCCAGCGGCGTGATTGACCGATTGACCCATCTGCCCGTGGATCGTCTGATCGTCGTCAAAGAAGGGCACGGGCTGGTGGCGAACTAGATGAATGCTTGCATTCCTGAAGCAGCATTGCCTCTCTTTTCGCGTGGCAGCGCCGACCGCAGTTGGAGTTCTGGGCCGTGGTCAGCGGCTCCAATATACCTGGATCCAGGGCAGGCTCGTCCCTGATGGAGGTCGAAAATGTCTGCATTCCGCTCCGAAGGAGTGTGGCCCATCCTGTCCACGCCGCTGACCGCCGATGAAGAAAGCGACGAGGCCGGCCTGCGCCGCGTAATCAACTATGTGATCGAAGGCGGGGTCGACGGTCTGTGGATGTTCGGCACCCGCGGTGAGGGATCCAACCTGCTGCCGACGCAACACCGCCGCGCCCTTGAGATCACCATGGATGAAGTGGCGCAGCCGGTTCCGGTGGTCACGGGCAGTGGCGTGCCAGGTACTCGCCACACCATCGAAAACATCCGCCTGGCCGAAGTTGCGGCGTTGATCTGGTGTACGTTACCGAGCCCTACTGGTATAAGCTCTGATTGCCCAGATAAGCCTGCCCGTAGCCCCACATTCCATGCCTCGTACTTGGTGATACACATCGCACCGCCTGTAGATTCGGCGGTCGCTTTTTTGTACCGACCGTCGACTTTCTTCCTCATGCTTAGAGCATAGTTAGACCGGACCACACGTTCTGCCCCTAACACCTTCTCAGTCATAGGCTTAGACGCGCCCTGGCATCAGTCTCGGCGATATTGGCAACCGCAGAACACGCCTTATCCGACGGCAAAATGGAGCCAGATTGAACGGTGTTTACCCCGCTTCTTCTTATCAGTGTCAGACATGGCGTACCTGCCTTTTCGGTGCCGTATTGCTCGGCTGACGATGGCTGGCCTGGATTTGTCTTTGCCGCCTAGATGCACACACGCCTAAGGCGATATACGACCCGCACGATTCCGATCCGCGGCGGCGCTGGCCAAGCTGCGAGTGGACGGGTTCGTGTCGCTGAAGGGAGGCATGGAACGGGGATCGGTGTTGACCAAACCGCTCGAAGTAGATGGCCGCGAACTACGCACCAATGTGGACTCGTGGCGCGGCCGCGTGAAGGTGGAGGAGCTCGATGCCGAGGACGGACGACCGATCGCGGGCTACAGCGGGGACGAGAGCATTCCGGCGGTGATTGACAGCATTGACGAAACACTCAGGTGGAAGGACAGGGCGCATCTTTCCGAGTTGCGTAGGCGGACGGTACGCCTGCGCTTTTCGCTACTCAGAGCGGGACTCTATTCGTTCTGGTTCACCGGCTGAGCGGCGCCGCTCCCGTCCAAGCACCCCGTTCCTCATTCGAACCAGTAGGAATAGAAGCGACCTTTGCGCAAGGTGAAGCGCAGGCTCACTTCCCGTCCCTCAAGCTGCGCGCTGTCCCCCTCCTGCCAGCTCACTTCGGCGCGCGGCTGGTCGCCCGTTATCGGCTCGGACACTGCCAGCACGCTGCCCCCGTTGTCCAGCACCTCGACGCGCAGTTCGCCCTCGTCGGCCGGAATCATGTCAGACTCGTTGGCCTCCTCCTGCCAGCGCGATCCGTACTTCTCAATCAGCGGTTCCCGAAACTGCATGAAGCGCCAGTAGTGTTGATCTTTGTCGGGGTAGGCGTTGAGGTTCACGAGCAGCTTCTTGCCGGAAACCGTGAACGGTCTGGTCACGAGCGTGCCCGGACTCGCGCCGGCATCCACGGACATGAAACCATCTCGCCGCAGCACCGCCAGACAGATGGCGGAGCGATCCGGATCGAAAGCCCTGCCGCTGCCCTGGTACTTGAATCCCGTGTAGTAGAACCAAAGCTCGTCGCCGCGCACAACGGCATTGGAGGGTGGCAGATTCTTGGACAGATCGTAGGCGCCCGATCCCGCCGGCGAGGGAGAGATGAAGGGCTGGCGATCGCCCAGACGCTGCCAGGTGGTCAGGTCTTTGCTGCAGATCAGCTGGATCTCGGTGAAGCAGATGATGCACCGGGTGTATCTCTTGCCGCGGCGGAAGTAGACCGCGGGCATGCCGATGTACATGCCCTCGTAGGGGAAAGCGCCGTGATTGTACACCCGCATCTCTTCCCAGGTCCAGTCCGGGTCGTCCGCCGCCGGAATATCTGTATCCAGTGCCGGCATGAGCCCGGACAGATATTGCTCGATCACCTCGTGTCCACGCCGGTTGTCCTCTTCATCAGTGCGGAAGATCAAACGCGGCTCGGACCGTTCCCTGAAGTCCGCGCTGACGAGCATGGCATTGCCGTGGAGGGCCATCACGTACTGGTGCTCCACCGGATCCAGGCTCAGGTTGGCTTCGTCGGAGTACGGAAACGGCGGAACATCCAGAAGGCGCCAGGTCATTCCGTCAGACGAGGCGATGGGATAGAGAGCGGTGCGATCCACACCGCTGCCCGCCAATCCTTTGTAGCGGCAGGCAGGATCGTCTTCGGCGGGATCGCGCAGCAGATGAAAGACGTTGAATGGCGTGCCCTCCTGATCGACGACGCGATAGTCACCGGAACGGGTCCATTGAAATCCATCGGGGCTCTTATAGACGGCGCCGTTGCTGGCCCAGAGAACGTAGACCTCTTCCTCCGGATCCCAGCTGGGCGCGCTGCGGGTCTGCACGGAGCTCTCGCCGTTGTGCACATCGGGTCTGATGACCGCGCCCTTCTTGGATGGCTGGTGCAAGGTCCGGGAAAGGTTGTCCATTTCGGCGATACCAAGGTCGTCGAGGAACAGTTGGCGTTGCCCCGCCTTAACCTGGAAGCTGGTCTCATCGGCCACGTTTGCCTCCTTCGCTTTCTACGCTCACAGCAGCGGTTTGATCTCGACAAACCACGAATGCACGTTATGTCCTGACGTTGGGAACCAGATCAGATCCACGGCAACTGAGAGGATCACCGCCGTAAGATAGCCGATCCCGAGGCCGTAGCGCAACAGCACCACTTTGACCAGCCATACAAGAAATAAGCTGAACCAGAAGACGATGCCGACAATGGTGTACTGGAAAGCCAAACCCACGGGATGCAGCGGGAACCAGTGCAGGCGCGCCCTGAAAAAGGCAAGTCCCGCCGACCCCGTTGCGAGACACAGTCCGCTCCACCTCTAGAGTGCCGATTGGCAGATTTCCCGAGGCATACCAATACGAATGCTCTTGCCTCCTGTCGTCGGCAAGGTTGAACACGGATACGTCCGTCGTCCCTGCCCCGAGATCAATCAAAGCATGGAGCCCTGGCCGACGGCGCAGCGAAGACACGTACGAGGCTGCTTGCGCCACAGACTCCGGTATGAGGAACGACCGTCTTTTGACGTCCGTCGCATGGCTTGAGTAGGCGCTGTAATTCTGCACCAGCCAATCAACCGCAGAGTCGATTGGCCAGTCTCTCTCCAAGAGTTCCGCCAAAAGCAACACGCGCTCAAATGCCTGACGAATCGGGTTTGCCTCAACGTGCTCAATGGGCACACAAACGTGCCTTGGCCACAAACCGATTGTGGGGCATCACCTCGTGTGTCGACGAGACACCCACCGTGGTGGTAGACCTGGCCAACGGTCACGTTCATGTTGAAAGCCGACCTGTAGGGTCTCTTTGGGAACGCTACCAAGCTGGGGCTGGTATCCGCTCTCTGTCCTGGTGGTTGGAGAGTCTTTGGCGGCCTTAAGGTCAACTTGAATCAATTATGGCCTTTCAACATCGCGAAACATCCATTGAGAGCGAATTGGCAATAGGCATAGAGGCCCCTCGCCTTTTCCAGGTTTTTCGATTCTTCCTCGTTGTGCTCTTTGTTATCGGATCTGACTCGTCTTTCGGATCTCGGTTTCAGAATTCACTGCACCAAACATCCATACGGGCTCTGCGGCGATTGCGGTAATCTCCGTGTATAGGACAAAGTCCAATACGGCTCCAGAAAGTTATCGGTACCTGAGTCGGGCTCATTCAGCATAGGAAGTCGAGGTCCACGATGGTGGCCTTCAGTTATCGTCGAGCTACCGGTCAGGGCAGATTGTTTCGCAAAGAGCATTTTATGGGGAGGGACGGGTCTCAATCAGCAACGTCGGGATCGGCCCAGTTAGCACGACGGAGCTACCCGCCCCTCATCTCCTTTAGAAAAGTCTGTCCATGTGGAACGGGGTTTCTTCTCGGATCACGTGATAGGTAGCCCTTGCGAGTTTATGGGCCAGTATACAGTTGGCGACCATGGTCGTCGCGGCTCCGACTCTGCGGTTGGCCTGCTTGTCACGGAATTTTCGACATGTGGGATAGTAGCGCACGGCGATATTGGCGGCCTGGGTAAAAGCCCATTTGAGATAGTGATTGCCCTGTTTGCTTCCCCTGCCGCGCCGCGCCTTTTTATCCGATTCCGCGGTTCCAGGAATGAGGCGACAGTAGGACGAAAAGTGACGCGGTGTGGCAAAGCGCTCGATGGTGCCGACTTCGTAATAGATGGTCAATCCCAGGGTGTAGCGAATGCCCGGTACGGTTAAGAGATACTGGAAGCAAGGATCTTCGATGGTTACGGCTTTGAGGTATTGGTCCATGGCCGCGATCTGCTCCGAAAGGAGCTCAATGCGCACGAGCACCATGTGGCAGTATTCTTGTGACTCCAGCGGTATGGATAATTGATCTATATCTTCCGACGCGAGCTGTTTGAGTTGCTGGCCATTGAAGGTGTTGAGGTTGTATTGCAGCAGCTGAACCCGCAGACTGGTATAGCAGGAAGCGCGCAGTTGCACCAGATCGCTGCGTCGCCGCAGCAGATCCCGTAGGGGTCGTTTTTCCTTGGGATAGATGTAGGCTTCAGGGAGTTCACCGAGGCGCAGGTATTTGGCTAATTTTGAGGCATCGCGGCGATCGGTTTTGACCTTGGCACCGGTAATCATGAACAGACCCAGAGTATGAGCCAAGTGGACGTCGAACCCTGCATCCATGAGTCCATCCACGAGCCAGTACCAATTCAGCGTCGACTCGATGGCGATAGAGACATCAGTGCCAAAGGGCGCGAGAAAGTCGAGGATTTCGGCGAGGTTGTTACGCATCTTTTCTTCCGCACATTTCTGCCCTTCGTCATCAATGATACAGAGCTGACAATTTCTTGCATGAAGATCGATGCCGCAGTAGAATGAAGACATGGTGACCTCCTGGTGGTGAACGTGTGGTTTGGTGACTACATCAAAGTAGCCACCTGGAGGTCGCTCTCAATAAATATCAGTACTGGCAATACTTCAGGAAGGTGTTCGATATTGTTGGGCTGAGCTCTGGTGGAATCTGACCGATGCAGGCGCGCATCGTAGCACAGGTTTCCAGCTGGGCTGGAAGTGCTCGTAGAGCTCACTTCCAATAGGCTTATGAGGAAGTGGTAGCTGTTGAGACTGCCCGCGATACTGGATTGGGCGTCCTACATCCGGGGCTACTTGGCGAATCGAGGAATGCGTTGATATGGACTGGATTCGGACTCGGGAAGGCCCAGATGGGTGGGGATATATGCGTCTACCCCAGGGGTCCCTCCCCCGGTTTCGCGCGCTCGATCTACCAGTGTGCACATTATGCACACTGGATCGCCGCGACTAACGATAATATCTGTTATCGATAGTCTAAAGCGGATTCAGGACCCCCGAAAACACCCCGGCTGGACACCGCCACAAGCAAGGGGAGGATTGAAGAAGAATTGTCGATACCGCACCGGCCCTGTTTGACCGGGTGGCAAGGGCGGGTGCGCCGCAGCTGTGCGCCGCAGCTCGGGCGGGGCATGACGGCACGTCGCCGCTGAAGTCCGGCGGTTCGGGATGGGTGAGCTGTGCGCGAAGGAGCTCGTGGGGCTGGCAGATCTGGCGGGGAATGGTGGTCGGACGGGGGGCGCCGTGGGGCCATGTCCAATCGGCGGCGGGGCCGTGTTTCGGTGCCGGACCCTAGAGTGGGTTGTACGTAATATCCCCCCAAAAAATCGGCACTATACTCATCAATGGACTCGTCTGAGTTGCGAGACGAACTTCAGAAGTTGAAAGATAGTGGTCAGCTGCGAGCGAATCCCATAATAATCGCTACCGTCCACGCAACAAGGAGAGATTCAAAAATGGGACTTATCACAATTCAAACATCTGGCAGCTTTCAGTCCCAAACGAAGACTTTTCGGGCTGACCACCACGGCCATGCCGATGCGGTGGCTCAAGCCATTGAGTGGCTGGTAGGCGAAGTGCTGCCCGAGTCAACGGCCCAAGATCACGAATTACACGATGAGGGCGATTGGCCGGCTGGAGGATTTCGCCGCGCATCTCGCCCTGGTTAGCTGCGTCCGACAGAAAGGTTGGCGTGGACATTCGCCCAGGCCGCCGATCAAGTCTTTCCAAATGCGAACTCATCCCGTGTCTACCCTGGCGCCGCTTCCGATGATGCGTGTTATCCCCGGCGGATGCGCCACGCCCTTGACGCGCTTTTCGGAGACCACGGGGCATGAAAGGCGGGACTGAATTTAGGACATTGCCCGCCGTCTGAAGCAGAACTGCCCGCACCTCTGACTCAGCCTCAGCCGGTAGAAGCCAACGGCTTCAGGCTCAACGAATGTTAGCGGGGTAGTCAGAGCGAGGCCGCCCGCGCCGCCACCGTCATTGCCTCGCGTTTTAGCCGACGAGGAATTGCGCCATGTATGTTACGGCGCAGAGGCGTAAGTCTGTTAGGGACGAGGAGTTCCGCGCGTTTTTGCGGGGGGCTGGGTATTCCGATGACCAGATTGACGCCGTTGGTCCCAGAGTGACCGAGCGCATAAAGCAGCTTGCCAAAGCCGAGTACGACGCGGGAGGACTGTCCACAACCATATCAGTTCCAGCTCAGCCGGTCAGACCACTTCGTCGAGCTCGACCCCAGCCGCCCGTTGCGCCCGAAGCCGTTGCGCCTGAAGCCATGGAGGAAGAAGATGACCGAACAGGAAGCGAAGCAGAGGATGTCGCCGTGGGCGTGGAGAGCCGAGGAGCAGTGGACGTTGGCGAGACCGAAACACGTGAAGGAGTTGAAACAGAGCGGGAGATTCTACCATAGCCTGAAATGCGAGTCCGAGTGGGCGGCGGAGATGGCAGCGATGTTGATAGACCAGGGCGTGGACCCGTTCACGGCGGAGGAACTGGCCCTGGACAATCTGTTCCTCCCACCCGAAGACCTCCAGCCGATATTGGGGGGGGCGGTGAAAACAGCGTACTGAGCAACTACGTCCTGCCGCTGGAGATTGAAGCAGGGGGCGCCTCCACCGGCCCCAGGGGGCGCTTCAATGATAATGTGAAGGCGGTGGAGGTGCTCAAAGAGATCGAGGCTAGAGGCCCCCGCCCCCACCGAGGAGGAAAAGGCCGTCCTGGCGCGTTACGTCGGCTGGGGCGGGCTGCCGCAGGGCTCCGATTACCGCGACCAGGCGGGCGTCGAGGTCAGGGCGGACCCAAAGTGGAGGCTGGAGCGCGAAAAACTAAACGACCTGTTAACCCCAGAGGAGGTACGGTCCAGGTACATGGTTTACAGTTTCCACTCATTTTGGGGGCAACTCTCAGGAGGTGCTCTCTATGCCCAGGAACGAAAGGTCAGCCATGGACCAACGTATCCGATTTATCGCCGATTACCTCGACGATCTCTTCCCCTTCACCGAGCTCTGCCTCCGATACGACATCAGCCGCCCCACCGGCTACAAGTGGGTGCAACGCGATATAGAGGGAGGGGCCGCAGGCTTGATGGACAGGTCGCGTAGACCCAACCGCTGCCCGCACGCTACTTCCTCGGAACTCATCGAAGCCATCCTCGAGGCACGCCACAGACATCCCACCTGGGGCGCCAAGAAGCTACTGACCCGGCTCACACGAGCCCAGCCCTATAAAACCTGGCCCGCGCGCACCACTGTCTGCGACATCCTCAAACGACAGGGCCTCGTGCCCACCCGGAGGACACACCCCCGACCTGGACATCCCGGTAAACCCGAGACCCCCATGAGTGCCCCCAATCATATCTGGACCGCCGACTTCAAGGGCCAATTCAAGACGCTAGATGGAAAATACTGTTATCCGCTCACTGTCGTCGATGGATACAGCCGTTTCCTATTGGGCTGCCAGGCACTCGACGCCCCGCAGTCGATACTCACTCGACCCGTTTTCCACCGGCTCTTCCGCGAATACGGCCTGCCCCAGATCATTCGTACCGACAACGGCGCCCCCTTTGCGACCGCCACTGCCCTCGCCCGTCTTTCGCGGCTGTCGGTCTGGTGGATCCAGAGCTCATCCAACCTGTCAGGCCCCAGCAGAATGGACGACACGAACGCATGCACCGCACCCTCAAACAGGAGGCCACCATTCCCCCCGCCAACTCACGATACGGACAGCAACACCGCTTCACCCGCTTCCGCCACGAATACAACCATGCACGAATACAACCACGAAAGGCCGCACGAAGCCCTGGACCAGAGTACACCAGCGGAAATCTACCAGCGCTCCTCGCGGCCTTTACCGAAAAAGCTGCCACCGCTACACTATCCCGAACACTGGGAAGTGCGACTCGTCAGCAACAACGGGGGCGTACGATGGAAGGTCGATCGAGTGCTTGTCAGCTTTACACTGAGAAAACAATACGTCGGATTTGAGCCTATCGACGACGGCATCTGGGAGGTCTGGTTTGGACCCCTAAAGCTCGGCCGCTTCGACGAACGACAAGGAAAAATCATTGATGCCCTCGCTAAAAACGACCGCCGAAAAGTGTAAACCATGTCCCCGGACTATTTCGTAAACCATCTACCCGACCGCTCAGGAGACAAAGCCGCCAGGTTTTCGGTCTCCAACGCCCACTACACCTCCGTAGAGGTGGTGCGCAAGATATGGGACGCCGCTCAGCGGCTCGGGTTCACCGTTTTGACTATGTGCTCGCGAACCCGCCTTTCGGCAAGAAGAGTTCCATGAGCTTCACGAACGAGGAGGGAGAACAGGAAAAGGACGACCTGACCTACAACCGGCAGGACTTCTGGGCGACCACATCGAACAAGCAACTCAATTTCGTGCAGCACATTCGCACGATGTTGAAGACCACCGGCCGCGCTGCCGTTGTCGTTCCGGACAACGTGCTGTTTGAGGGCGGTGCCGGTGAAACGATTCGCAAAAAGCTGCTGGACAATACTGACCTGCACACCATCCTGCGCCTTCCGACCGGCGTGTTCTACGCTCAAGGGGTCAAGGCTAATGTGATCTTCTTCGATAACCACGAAGCCAGCCCGAACCCCTGGACGAAGCAGGTCTGGTACTACGACTATCGCACCAATATTCACCACACGCTGAAGGAGAAGCCGATGCGCTTCGAGGACCTGTCGGATTTCGTCAGCTGCTACAACCCACAGAACCGGCACAAGCGCAAGGCGACCTGGGACGAGAAGGAGACACCGGAGGGCCGTTGGCGCAGCTACAGCTATGAGGAGATCCGCGCGCGCGACAAGACCAGTCTCGATATTTTCTGGCTCAGGGACAAGAGCCTGACGGACCTGGACAACCTGCCTGAGCCCGACGACCTCGCCGAAGAGATCGTCGAAAACCTTGAGGCTGGCCTCGACAGTTTCCGCCAGGTGCTGGCGCGGCTGGGAACACGATAGGTGAAGCAATGGAGCCAGCCGCTAAGAATTCCGTAGATGTGATTCGAGCGCTCTGGCTTTGTGGCTGACTCGACCTGCACCCGATCTTTGTGAGGCCGCGTGCCCTGCGGCGGAGCGTACTGCGACACTACCTGCTGATTGGCAATCTCTTGAACCACCGTGGTAGAAGATCGCGACCGGGGCCTCGTAAGCACAGAGGGCGAGGAGCAAAGAAGCGGTGCCGACCGCAATGGTGTGAGCCCCTACCGGTCCTTTCCTGAGAACCCATTTTACTGATATGATTAACCACGTATTTAACGTAATACGTAGGTACGTAAATGGATGTCTACGCATTAGCCGCGCAAAAAGGTGGTGTCGGCAAAACCACCCTCGCCGGGCACCTGGCTGTTGAAGCCGCCCAGGCTGGTCCCGTCGTCCTTGTAGATACCGATCCACAAGGTAGCTTGGGCCACTGGTGGGCAGCGCGAGCGGAAGATCAGCTGCACTTCGCCGACGCGCAGCCTCGCCAGCTGTCCGCATTGCTTAAGCAATGGCAAGACTCGGGAGTCAAGGCTGTGTTTCTCGACACACCGCCAGCGATCTCCGAAACAATCCGGGAGGTGGTCCAGCTCTCGGATTTAGTTGTTGTGCCCACGAAACCGAGCCCCCACGATCTACGGGAAGTGGTGGGAACCATGGAGCTTGTTGAGAAATACGACAAGCCGGTGGTGTTCGTGATCAATGCGGCGGTGATGAGGGCGCGGCTAACCGGCCAGGCAGCCGTCGCCCTGAGCCAATACGGCACGGTGGCACCGATTACAGTGCATCACCGCGTCGATTTCGCAGCCGCAATGATTGACGGTCGGGTGGCGAGGGAACTTAATAGAAAATCTCGCAGCGCGGAAGAGATTACGTTATTATGGAACTACGTAAGAACGCGAATACGCAAGGTGAAGAAAGATGACTAAAGCCGCAGGCCTCAACACCGTTCTACCCGGCACTAAGAAGAAAGGGGAACCCGACGCCGCAGCAATGAAAACGGTTGCCAGAAACACAACGGAGAGGACGAAAGCGCTCACTGTGAAAGTGAGTCCCGAACTCTACCGACGATTACGGCTCTATGCGCTAGATAGCGACATGTCCCATCAGAATATTCTTGTCGCCGCGCTAGAGCAGTATTTACGTTGACACGCAACTGCGTAAATATGGACCGCTTCGTCTAGGTGTACCGGGAAGGAATCGGATCGGCCCAGGCGTTCGGGTTCGGCCTGCTGCTGAAATCAATCGGCGGAGAGAGGAGGCGAGCGCAATGAATCCCTCACCCTATAAAGCGCAAGCGACAGCGATACAAAATCAAGAGGCTGCGATCACGCCTGATGTTATCGGTAGTCTGAACGCCGTGCACTCACCCCGTCAACCCTCCCCATTCTTGTCGGGTCAATCGCTGATCCGCTGAGTGCAAACCACCAAGACTCCCTTGGTGCCTGCGCAGGCCCGCCTCGATCCGCCCGGCGACGTGGCCGCCGCACGCGAAGGCCCTCCATTCCCTCGGCTGATCCCGGCAACCGGCAACCGGGCATCCGGTTCGCCATGCCCTCGCCGGTTCGCCATACCGCTCTGCTTCGCCCCCTTGAAAAACCCCCCTTGACACCGCATCAAAGTTTCTTTGGCTGGGACGACATGAACGCATCGCGGTCGCTGGCGAGCACTGGTCAGAAATGTCAACAGTCTGGGATATATCAGTCTCGGTGAAACGGATACTGTAGATTACTTCCGAAGCCGGGCGGCCTGTTGGGCAGCAGCTTGCTCGGTTAAAAGAGTCACCTGACCTCGAACTTCGGACAGTTGTTGCTGGTTTTGAGTCAGCTTTGATTGCAAGGCGGGGTAGTTCTTGATCTGATCCAAGAGATCCTTCTTGGTGACTTCCTTGCCGTCAATCACTACGGTCTCTGGAAGAACCTCATCCAGGGCTTGTTTTTTCTCCTCCTCCTGCTGAGCTTCTTTGGTGGGGTCGGTCGCGGTTCGCTCGTTCCCGTGCATGGCGCCAATACGCCTCCAGATCGGGGAAGCGGGACGGCGCGCAATAGGGGAACCGATCCAATCCGCCAGTACCGCCAGGCCGGCGAAAGCGAACGACGCGTGGCGCGCGCATTCGCGACTAGGCGCCGATGACGCCGGCATGAAAAGCAGTTCGTGTGCCTGGCCAATGAAAGCATGGGCCGCTTCGATCCCCTTCTTCCCAAAATCCGGCCGCAGATTCAAAAGACTCTCGCTCGTGCGCTGGACCGGAGGCGCCCCGTGATGACCCGTCACGGCGGAGACCAACGGCAGCCATGCACCATACCGGTTTGCGTCAGTGAGCTTGAAAGACCAGCAGTCGGCCAGGAACAGGCGCAGCCCGCCGGCACCGTGATCGTAACTGGTGGGAGGCAGCCCCGTCCCGTCTTCGAGGCAGCGCGGATCGTGCGCAGGTGCCTTGGCCTGGAAATTCCTGGCGAACTTGCCAAGGTCGTGCAGGCTGAGCAGGAAACGAGCCAGGCGGAGCGTATCTTCTCCTGGAAGACCGAGCAGCCGCGACAGACGATCACCCAGCTTGCGATCACGGGCGCCGACCGCGGCCACGTCGAGGCTATGAAACGCCAACGGATGCCATTGGGGTCCGCGATCCGCGTCTCGCGGACGAGCCTTCCCCCAAAAGCAAAGGATGTCCATGGCCTCTCGTGGCGTAGAATCGGTCAACGGTGATCGTATCACCTAACTGACCGCTGTATCCAGTGTGCACGGCAAAATCCTTCTGATTTTGGTGGGCGGTCTCGTGTCACAAGCTTGCGCTGATGTGTGTTTTTCCGTGCGAGAAGGCGGGAACAAGCACAGGGACGGAGGCACCCTTTGATAGAGTCAAGATCGAATTCCACGAAGGGGCGGCACTCACGCTACGATCCATTGATATACCCTCAACGCGAATGACCAATGTTGGTCACGCAGTAGACGTTGCATCCCGGATCGCGCTTGAGAACGAAATGGACGTCGGGAATGAGAGAGCCCTGCTGTGATGGGCCTATAGTGCGAACTTGAAAGGAGTAAGAAGGATGGCTTTGATACCGCCACACTATTTGGACGCTGTCGTTGCAATAGGCGTCGGAGATGATCCCGAAGAGCGCAAATGGATCGGAACTGGATTTCTTTATGGCCTGTTATCCGGCGTAAACGCAGGGGGGCAGAACCGCTACTTCATCTGCTTGACCAAAGTGTGGAGGATACGGAATTATTCGCGTTGACGTCACGAGTGAAAAGAGGGGGCGACGCACCTTACCTCAGCAGGGTGAGCTTTCGCGTCACCGTTCCGTCGGTGGTCACCAGTCTGTAAAGGTAGGTGCCGCTAGCCAGGGGCCGGTCGTCGTCGTCCCGGCCATCCCAGTGGAGGGGGTGGCTGCCCGCCCGCCGGAAGCCCTGGCTCAGGACCGCCACCCGTTGCCCGGTCAGGGCAAACAGTTCCACCCGCGCTGGACCGGGCGCGCGCATGAGGAAGGAGATGAGGGTCTGGCGGTTGAATGGATTGGGGACGTTCTGGTGCAACTGGACGTCATCAGGCAGCCCGATCAACTCCTGTGCCATCACTAGCAGCTTGGCCCGCGCCGGCTGACCGAAGTGGTCGGCGAAGAGGAAGAAATCGGCTAAATCTACCGCGCCGTTGCCATTGAGGTCGAAGCGGTCGTCGCTGCCCCCGAAGGCATCGGCGAAGAGGAAAAAATCGTCGAAACCGACCTCGCCGTCGCCGTCGAAATCCGCGGCGGCGACCGGATCGGTTACACCTAGGCAAACCGGCCAACTCTTGACCCACCTGGCCAATGGCTCTGGCACGCATCCGGTCAACTGGTTGTTTTGATGGATGTCCAACCTCAAGAGCCTCGTCAGTTGGGCCAGTTCGGGCGGAATTGCGCCCGTCAACTTATTGCTGGAGAGATCTAGCCACATGAGGTTTGTCAAATTGCCCAGTTCGGGCGGAATCGGACCGGCCAGCGAGTTGTTGTTGAGGTACAGCTTTGCCAAGTTTGTCAGTTGGCCCAATTCCGGCGGAATGGGCCCCGACAACCTGTTGTGGGAGAGATTCAACTCTCTGAGCCTTGTTAGTTTTCCCAACTCGGGCGGAATAGGACCGGTCACCCGGAAGAGGGTCAAGGACTCCAGCGCACTCAGTCGGCCCAACTCCGGCGGAATAGGACCGGTCACCCCGGAGAGGGTTAAGGACTCCAGCGCACTCAGTTGGCCCAACTCCGGCGGAATCGGCCCCCAAAGCGGCGAGCTTCAGGACCCCCAAATGCAATACTTGTGACGCGTGCGTGGCTTCTTAGAGAGACACCTTCCCAACGGGTGATGGGTGTGGCGGCACTCCAGTCCACGCTTCCCAACGCGTCACGAAAGGCCAGGAGAGAGCGGCAGTCCTTCACCAGACCGCGGTTGACCCGCGGATCCGGCACCGGCGATGCCATTGGAGCACGGATCCGGGTTGGGCCCTAGCCGTTCAACAGCCACCACCCGGGCGTCACCGCCGAGGGTCAGCTCAAGGACCTGGAGCCGGCCCTGGTTGAGGGGAATACTATGCCACCGCCCTACCACCTCGCCCTCTTCGTTTCGAGCCCGAGCCTCGTACAAGCCGCTCACTTCGGCCTCTTCCTGGTTGGTGATAGTCAGGGACAGCCGGCCAGCCGTGTTGGTATTGGCGCTCCAGGCGAAGTGGAGAGGGTAGGCAGCGGCGCGAGCGAACTCGACGGTCAAGCCCTCGACTTGGCCGCCCAGCACCGTGGCCTCAATCTCCGTGCTGAACGGAGGCACCCGATCGGGGGGCGCGACAGGTGGAGGAACATCCAGGGCGATACCCACTGGACGTACCAGTCCGGTGACGATCTCTTCGACATTTCCGCCGTCCAGGTCGGACCGATGGATTTTACCATGTCTTTTGTCCGCCCAGTACATCTTGCCCTCGACCACGTCCAGGGCGATCTCCACCGGTCCGCCCACTCTGCTGACCAGGGGTTCGCCGTTGGAACCGTCGAGGTTGGAGCGCCGGATCCTACTAAGACAACCCGGTAGAGCAGACCGAAGACGGTCGTGGCAAGCAGACCGATCAGCGGTATGGCCAACCGAGTAATACATCTTTCCGGCGACCAAATCCAGAGCGATGTCCTCTGGATCACCCAACCCGGCGACGAGAGTTTCGACATTGGCTCCATTGAGGTTGGACCGCTGGACGACTCCCACATCTGAGAAACGACCAACTTCTTTGGCGGTCCAGTACATCTTCCTCTCGATGACATCCAGCGCGATGCCCTTCGGACCTTCCGCTTCTATGAGGGTTTCGCCGTTGGTGCCGTCTAGGTCCGCCCGCCGGATAGTACCGGTGCCCTGCTCCGTCCAGTACATCCTGCCCGCCACCAAGTCCAAAGCGATGTCCCGCGGATCCTCTACTCCGCTGACGAGGTCTTCGATATTTTCGCCGTCCAGGTCAGACCTGCGAATAGCATCCGTCCACTGGTCCGCCCAGTACATCTTTTCCCCGGCAACGTCTATTGCGATTCCCTCCGGGCCATCTATTCCCAGTGGGACCACAGATCTCCCTTGGCCGTCCCGCCGGTGGATTTTGTTCGATTCCCGCTCCGTCCAGTAGATTCCTTCTCCGGCGTCCCAAATTGCGGGATAGGCCGTGCCAGACTGCTAGCAGTGAGACGGTCGAGCGCATGTACGTGATCGACTCTCCGCTCCCTGATCTCTATGCCACCATCTTCGGCAGACTGCTGAAGCCCAAGAAAATCCCGCAGAAGCGCCTTCAGATCCGCCGCTAGTCGCTCATCATGCTGCCCGCGGAGCGATTTCATCCGTCCCCATGCTCGGACTGCGGCATCCACCTCATCGATTCTAGCAGGGGGGAGTTGTGCTGAGGCCCCTCTCCCAATCTTCTGCCCTGAGAAGCAACTATGCCTCTCAATAGTTTTTCCTTGCGGCAAAAAATTCGGCAAAGCATCTTCTTCACTGAACTTGAAATGAACGGAATCCGCCAATCGAGCATAGGATATGCTGGCAGCGCGTCCGAGCATGGCAGATTCAACCTCTTGCAAAGCAGGGACAGAATCTCGATTGAGTAATTGAGTAATGGTTGACAACCAGAAAAGTCAATAAGACGGAGGAACTCATGCCTGCGATTACTAAACCATCCTCACGAGAGATCATTGAAGACTTTGCGAAGGAAATCCAGCAAAGGCGGCTTCTGACGGCAAAACCTTCAAAAGAGGTGATAAATTTCCGAACCGAAATCGTTGACAGAGTCGAGCGGGACGTGTATCAAGTCCCGCTTGAGATTCTCCGTTATCGCAAAGACAACGGCCGTATTGCCTCTGACGTGCTCGACTACGAGCAAACAATAGGCCATCTGGACGAGAAGACGAACAAGCCAGCTAAGCCCACATTCGCGAGTTCCTTGAAGGCAAAGATCCAGAGCGCACGGCTGTTCTCATGAAATCCATACAGCATGGAGGACAGCAGGAGCCAGCTATCATCACTTGTGACGGATTCCTCATCAATGGAAATCGTCGAAAAATGGCGATGGAAAAACTATATCTCAAAGATCCCACCAACGAAAACTTCACGTATATGCACGTATATGAAGGTGGTAATCTTGGTGGATCCGGAAAAGATGATGATGGCGGCCCACCCACTTTGGTAGAGATTGAGAAGATCGAAAACCGGTACCAGCTCCAAAGCGCTGGCAAGTCCGAGTATTACGGGTTCGATCGTGCGCTCTCGATCAAGAGAAAAATTCAACTAGGATTCACGTTAGAGGAGCAACTTAGAGATGATCCCAAATTTGCAGGCAGGTCAAACTCTGACATTGAGAAGGCGAAAAGGCAATGCACAAAAGAATTCCTATCTCCACTAGAATGCGTTGATCGATATCTTAAACAGTTTAGACGAGATGGTCTCTATAGAACCATCTCAGCCGGTATGTCGGATCCGGAGGGGCGATGGCAGGCGTTTATTGACTATAGCAATGCTTACACAAACTACTTCAAAAACCCGAAACGTCTAATTAAGGATGGAATCGAAGAACAAGATATTGGCGCGCTTGAAGAGGCCGCGTTTGACATAATTCGCCTTCGAAATATTCCTGACTTGCCCAAAGTTCATGTCATAATGCGCAACTTTCCAAAGTACTGTCGCACTAAAGAAGGGAAAAAGTCCCTTAAGAAGATCGCGGATTTGGTCGATCCGGTGCTGCCGCCGGAAAAATGTAAAGGCGATGACGGGAAACCCCTTACAATCCGAGAAATCGAACTCAAGTGGGCAACCAAGTACAATGAGCCGATTATCTACAATACGAAAAAGGCCTCAAGAAGCCATGAGAGATTAAAGGAGAACGAAACTCCGGTCGAACTTTTGGACACTGCACTCAAGAAGCTGAATCACAATAACATGGACCCGAGCGCAATCGCCAATGCTGATCTTCCGAAAGCCCGACAGTTGGCCGCCGACATCAAGAGCAGGGCTGATGATATAGAGAGCCAGGTATATCATCACCAAAAAGAATTCAAGAAGCTTGGCCACAAGACCCCATGATCCGCATCTTCACGGCAGACAATCGCCTGGTCGTACATGCTGAACATGGGGATCTTGCCCCGCGTCATGAAAGCCAACTTGCCTTTTGGGGTTTCAAATTTGATACCTCGAAAGGTACGTTTGTTTCTCCTCCCAATGAAATAGAGCCGCTCATACAAAAAATTGCTGTCTATCTCGATGACGCCGCCTGTCCCTATGAAATAGAGCCGCAAACTCAGTCACTTTTGTTGGAGCAAGAGGCTGCTGAGTCAGCATTGTCAACGGCCCTGGACAGGGGGGCAAAGCTTAAAAGCGGGTCACTAGATATAGCAGAAACTGCAGCTTTCTTCACTTTCCTTGAAGATCACGTCCCAAGATCCCTCAAAGAGCATCAGTGTAAGGCGGCACTGCATTTACTTGCCGTGAGGAACGGAGCGAACTTCTCAGTGCCGGGGAGCGGAAAAACAAGCGTGGTTCTCGCTGTCTTTCATAGACTCCGCATGCTTGATGAGGTGGACTCCCTTTTCGTGGTGGGACCTCCAGCCTGCTTCGGCCCGTGGCGTTCGGAATTTGAAGAAGTACTCGGTAACCCGCCATCTTGCGAAACCCTAGCTGGCGGAGATGTAGATGATCGCCGAACAAAGTATCTGGTGAATAATAGCAGTATCTGGTGAATAATAGCACGGTTCGTGAATTGTACCTCACAACATTTCAAACACTTCAGCGTGATTGGGAACAGGTCAGAGATCTATTCGAGCAGCAAGGAGTAAGATTCTACTTCGTCGTCGATGAAGCCCACTACATCAAACAGCTTGGTGGTGCCTGGGCAAATGCAGTTCTTAACGTTGCCCGTCATGCTTCACATAGAGCAGTTCTCAGTGGCACGCCATTCCCCCGCAGCTACTCTGACGCATATAATCTTTTCGACGTTCTTTGGCCAGAATCCTCACCAATTTCCGATACAGTGCGTCATAGAATCGAGTTGTCTACCCAGAAAAATGAGCTACAACAATGTGTTGAGATACTGAACACAGCGATTGGGCCACTTTTCTACCGTGTCCGTAAATCTGATTTGGGATTGGCTCCCCAGAACTTACATCCTCCCATACGGGTGCATATGAACAAACACGAAAGGCTCGTGTACGACTCGATTCTCGATAGAATAAAGAACGTGTCGCAATCAGAGTATTTCCGCAATATTGACGTTGTTATGCAACTCCGCCGCGGTAGGATGGTACGTCTACGTCAGTGTCTGTCCTATGCCGCATTGTTGGGTTCAGCAGTTACGGCTTACAGAGAAAATCTTCTCGAAAAGAACCCATCCATCGCTGACATCATCAGGAATTATGATGAACTGGAAGCCCCGGGGAAAATCGAGGCACTGATTCCACTCGTACAAGAACTGCTCGAACAAGGCGAGAAGCTTGTTATTTGGTCAAACTTTATACGTACTCTCGAGCTGATCCGTAACACGATCTCTGAATTTGCCCCAGTGCGCTTGATTTACGGGGCCACTCCGATTCATGCAACCTCAGTGAAAGACGAATTAACGCGAGAAGAAATCATTTGCGAGTTCGTAAACCCAGGCAGCGGAATCGATATTCTCGTGGCAAATCCGGCCGCATGCGCTGAGTCAATATCCCTTCACAAGACCTGTTCTCACGCCATATACTACGATCTTTCCTACAACTGTGCCCAGTATCTGCAATCACTTGATCGAATCCACAGAGTCGGCGGCTCGGAGTACAAATCAGCTCACTACTACTTTCTTCAGTACGAGGACACGATCGACAATGACATTTTGGCAAACCTCAGAGTCAAGTCCACAAGAATGAGCGAAATCGTGGACCAAGATTACGCCATCTACTCGTTGGACATGTTTGGACAGGACGACGATTTGGAAGCCTATGAGAGACTTTTCTTCACCGCAAACTGACATATTTTTCGGAGTTGAGTGGCGCCATGTGCTTGCCTTGCTTTCCGTTCTTCGGGAGTCAAATATTACGAAAAAGGAACATATTAGGAGAAGATACAGTCAAATTGCAGCCCATTTTGAGGAAACTCTCACGTTTATGACATGCCTCCGGGCCACCGTCCTTCGTCGAGGACATGTGAACGCGGCGGATATATTGCGAACAAGCAATGAGGAACGGGCACGATCTTGGCTCACCACGAGGCTTCTTGCTTCACGAAATCGCTACCGAACTCAGATAATGCTCTACATGCGAAGGTTCCGAGTCGCCGATGGTGAACCAGTCTATCAACCACCTTTCGATTCTAGGCATCTCCAGAGTCACGTGAGAAACTTCCTGATGGAGATGGGAATTTGTTCTACATGATGTTGTTCGAGACTGTTACCGCATAGCCCCAGAGCATCTCAGCCTATTCGTCGCTGCGCAGGATAACGCCAATCAACGATCACCCGCTACGATCGAGAAATTGCTACGTAGCAGACAGACCATCGGGGCACTAGCAGAGGATGCGGTCATTTCGTTTGAGCGTCGCCGGTTGGGAAAAGAATTTGCAGACCAAATCGAACACATTGCCCTTTTGAATTCAGCAGCGGGTTATGATATTCGAAGTGTGACAATCGGTGAGGATGGGCTTGCACTTCCCCGCTACATTGAGGTTAAAGCTGTTTCTGGTTCGTCTTACGAGTTTCATTGGACTCGCAATGAGGTCCAGATCGCGAAGCGAATGGCCCAGTGGTACTATCTCTATCTTCTCCCTGTGAAGAAAAATGGTCAATTCGTCTCGGACGAACTGAAAATTATAGTTAATCCGCATACAGCAATTCTCCATGCATCAAGCGTTTGGCTGGTAGAGCCTGACGTGCTGCTATGTAGCCGAACTTCAAGAGTGGTAGAATTGGAGCTGTATTTAATGACAACTGACTACATGAAACCAACTCACAATGATGATACTCTCAAGGCTGTACCGGTCCGGCCCCCGTTCGGGTACTACGGTGCGAAACAGACAATTGCCCAAAAGATTATCAAACTTATGCCCCCTCACAGTGCCTGGGGAGAAGGCTTCTGCGGCTCCGCCGCGCTCACTCTTGCGAAGAAGCCTGTACCTATCGAGGTAATTAATGACCAAGATGGTCAGATTGTGAATTTGTTTGGTCAACTCCGCGAAAACGCTGAGGATCTTTGTCGCGCTGTCGCATTGACTCCCTACGCTCGAGCGGAATTCAAACTCGCACGCGATTGCATGGACGAATTAGATCCGTTGGAACAGGCCAGACGTTTTCTCGTTAAGACGATGATGGCTGTCAACGCTACGGTTGGATCAACACGGTGTGGATTCTCTTTCTCTCAGTCATATTCTCGCGGAGGAAGGGAAGCACGTGTAAATCGTTGGTACAACTTACCTATAAGACTTGAGAGGGTAGTGGAGCGGCTCCGCGGCGTGCGAGTTGAGAATCGCGACGCGTGTGAACTACTAGAGATGTTTGTAGAGATGTTTGCTGACCGGCCGGCTACCCTCATGTATTTGGATCCACCGTACTTCACCAAGCGACGTCACGGCTATACGATAGACGCGAGAGATCGAAAATTTCACGAAGAACTCCTTGCCAGGTGTCTCAAAGCCCAATGTATGTTGTTGATTAGCGGATACGAGAATGAACTTTACGACGGTATTCTCACTGCCCAGGGGGGATGGAAGAAAATGCCAATCGAGACACACACCCGAGACACCAGTGGCAAGGTTTATGCCCGAACTGAAATCCTTTGGATGAACGCCATGTTTCTGAAAGCCAAGAAGCATGACAGAGTTCCCATTCGTCTCAAGCAAATGGAGAAGAACGAAAATAAGGTAAATCCTCCTCGAAAACGCTAGGTGTCGTACGTCAGATAGGGTAACGACCTTAGGAAGGAGAACGAACTTACTCTGAGTCTAACTGCCTTCGTCAAACGACCCGAGGTAGTCGCGAAACTAAAGACTGTGCGCCCCAAGGGTCCCCGCACTTTGAAGGTTGAGCTAAAGGCGCCTCCGCGCACAAAAAACTACATGCTCGTTGGTGTCGCGTTTGATTATCTATTCCGGTTCGAGATGCAACGCCTGAACCCGAGCGTCATCGCACGAAAGTGGGTTGCGGAGCATTCCCTTGCTCGAGTACGATGGGAGAGTCCTACCGGATCCCTCGTAGTCGCGCCTCCCGTGATGATGCAAGGCTCGATTGACTTATCGCAGTCAATAGACCCACGGGGCGCTATCGGAGGCACTCGAAAACGTCTTAGGAGATGCGAAGAAAGCATCGTCGGCCTACATCCAGGACCCCTCCCCAAGTCGATCAACACAGATTGAACTCGCTCGTCATGCCGTGAGATTGGCCAGCCTTGATGCCATCCAACGATCTGGAAGATTGGCCCCGAATTTTGAGGATGTCGATCCCGAAGACGCTGAAGATCTGGTGAAGTTGCTGGAGCTGGTTCCTTTCGATGACTTCGCAACCATCGATTCAACCATTTTGAACCCAGCGTTCGGCGAGGCATCACGCTGCCAGGCGCCCCTGATGCAAAAAGGCCGGCGACTGGACCTCCACCGACGTCGAGCTCGAAAAACCCCACTTTCTCGCCGATCTGCACCACGTCGAAGTCGGCTGGATCTCGTTCGCCGGTGGGCGCCCTGACGCGCTCGGCGCGCAACGCCGTAGCGGTGGGCCACTATATCGCCGACTTCGTCTACACCACCTCGTCGCCGCGCTGCTTCAAGGAGGAGGGCAACTTCTCCACTCTAGCCAAAGACGTGGTGGTAGACGACGTGAAGGGGTTTCGAACGGAGTTGTACAAGTGGAAGAAGAAACACTTCGAAGCGCAGTACCAACTCCCCATTACAGAGGTCCAGGCGTGAAGAGTGCGAGTGAAACGAAAATTAGTTACTCGCAGCTCAAGTCTATGTTTCTAAGGTACTTAGGTAGCTGGCGAGTGATGCGAAAGGAAGGGAATAAAATCGGACGCTGGAACTGTCATGCTTGCAAGGCCAGCTTCAACATCCTATCGGGTACGATGTTTCAGGGCACACATCTTCCACTGCAAAAATGGTTCTGCGCCATCGCCCTGATCGTGAACGCCAAGAAAGGCATGTCGAGCTGCCAGCTTGCCCGTGACTTGAACCTGAATCAGCGCTCCGCCTGGTACATGCAGCAGCGCATTCGAGCAGAAATGGCTACGAAACAGGGAAGTATCATGTTGCGTGGCCTCATCGAAGCCGACGAGACCTACATCGGCGGACGTCCCAGGAAGCGCAATAAGCACGATGACGACAAGCCCAACCCCAGAGGGACGAGGGACGCGCAAGACCGCCGTTATCGGCGCTGTGGAGCGTTCAGGGAAGGTTGTGGCCAAAGTCGCCGACGATCTTCTCTATCAAGGGTGTGCTCGCCTTTATCAAGCGCGCCATCGATTCTGACGCCTCGACGCTGGTCACGGACACTGTGTGATTCAGCATTCCGAGCGCTATGTCGATGGTGAGCTCCACACCAACACGATAGAGGGCGTCTGGTCTCTGCTCAAGCGCCTGGTATGGATCACATCATCACTACACGAGGCACTACACGCCGCTCTACGTTGCCGAAGCGTGTTACAAATACAATCACCGGAAGGACGATAACGCCTTCGGCTCCTTTATCAGAGGGTGTTTTGTATAAAAAGGGATTTGATTTCAAGCTAATATCAAAAGGAGGATCTTTGATGACGGAAGAAGAAAAAGACCGAGTAATATCACGGGAAATCCAAGAATCGAAGAATACCTTAGCTACTATTGAGTCGGTTTTTCGGGAAATAGCACGAGAATTTTCGGATATTCGTAATGTTATTGCCCCCACGAGTGACACGAACTGGAATGACCTTGATGTGAACCTAAGCAAACTCTATGAGTTAAGGGCCCATTATCGCTCGGCAGATCAATTAAACAAATTAAATTGAAGAGCATCGAGAAGCCAATTGCCGAAAGAATCAGGCAAAAAAACTGCTGAACACTTACGGAATTGCCATCTAATGGCCGAAACCAAAGGTTTAGATATGACGGTTCTGTTGCATCCCCTCTGCTCAGGGACTCTTGGACGATTTTCTGTAGATCGCAAGTTAATTCACTCGCTTGAGGAGAAGTCATACTCAGACGAAGAGATAGCGTGCTTTGTTTCATTTCCTGCGGATTCGTTACAAACCTGACCTCAAGCAATCCGCATTGTTCAGGCAAGGTTGCAGCGGTCCATCCCACTAAGGGAAACATGGTCACATCTTCTTGGCCTGATTCCACCTCAAACATCATAGCTATGCCCTTTCCTTTGGCGAACCCGCGCTTCGTCATCTCGGTCGCCAAGCAGTTCAGGGGCTACCTGCCGCTCGAAGACGCCATCGGCGAAGGCTGCCTTGGGCTCCTCAAGGCGCTAGATCGCTTCGACGCAGCGCGCGGCTACAAGTTCATCACCTATGCCGTCTGGTGGATCCGCCAGGCCATTCACGAAGCCCTGCGGAACGAGGGCCATATCCTGCGCAAACCACAGGTCCTCGCCAACATCAACGAGCGCTTTCGTAAAGCGTCGCAGGCGCTTGAGGCGGAGCGCAGCCGTCACTGCTTCGAGAGTGAGATCCTGGAGGCCATGGCAGCCAGATACCACGAGCAGGAGACCTTCATGACGTTTCGCAAACCCGTGACCTCCACCGACGAACATGTGGGGCGCGGGAAGAACGGCTTCAAGGGAGCCAGTCGCGAGACCATCGGTTCGCTGTACGTGGCGGACAGATCTCCCGACGCGAAGGCGGATCGCCTAGCTCACCAAAAGAGGCTGGCGCAACGCCTGGCCATCCTCTTTGAGGTACTCGAGCCACGCGAACGCCGGGTGTTCGTCCTTCACTTCGGGCTCGAAGGCGAACCGCCGCTGACGCTGCAAGCAATCGGTGACCTGATCGGCCTGACCAGGGAACGCGTGCGACAGATCAAGGAGGAAGCGTTTGCGAAGCTCAGGGAGCAACCGGAGCTGTACGCCGTAGCCAATGACGTGCTCGATGATAGCAAGGCGGAGGGGTAATGAGGCAGCTCACGAA
This sequence comes from Candidatus Latescibacterota bacterium, assembly GCA_965217095.1. Classification (GTDB taxonomy): domain Bacteria; phylum Latescibacterota; class UBA2968; order UBA8231; family UBA8231; genus CAYNZV01. The sequence continues at coordinate 172,720 of OZ244235.1, read as the reverse complement.
CCAACGTTGAGCAGAGATCGGATGCCGGGTAAATGCAGGACCTTCTCCGACCCGCTTACCCGCGAGCGCGTCGAACGGGCGGCGCGGATGTACCGCTCGAACCGCGAGGCGGCGCAGGCTCTGGGGTGCAATCCCAACAGCTTCGGGAGGGCGTGCAGGAAGTACGGGATCAAGACGCCGAAGGAACGAAGGAACATGTGCGAGGAACAGCAAAAAAAATCCCCCGGTCGAGTGCCTGAGCGGTACTCGACCGGGAGCCCCAAGAAGATTGGACCCTAAGATCCACCTACATAGATCGACCGCATGCACGCGAACTTGAGAAAATTGATGAGCGAGCTTGAGGTTTATGGAGACGGTGACCCCGGAGTTCCTGGCTGGTCATGGAGTTGATATGCATGGAATCAAGACACCGAACCAACAGCGGCAGCAGAGACCTATTCTCAACCTCCCCGGAGAAGGATGATGCCACGACGCTATATGACCGAGGATGAGTTAATTGTTGAATGGGGCGGCGACCCGAATGATGAAAAGGCGAGGGCCCTATTCAAGCGCAAACTGTGGAAGCTTCGTACCGGGCGTCATCCATCCGGCCTCACGTTGGATTGCCTGTCGATTGACCGCGAGCACCGGGCCTATCCCGTCGAGAGTGTTCAGCAGGTCGAAAAGGGATTGATTGTTTGGGCGGCGAACTATCGAAACAGAGCTGACTGAACCTGTCCTCCAGGTGTTACATTGGGTGTCACGGGTCTGTAACTAGTTGCTAATTATAGATGAACCTACGGCCTGTCACGCCGGAGGTCGCGAGTTCGAGTCTCGTCGGTCCCGCCATTCAAATTGAAGCCCAGGGAAGGTTGTAATTTCTCTGGGCCTTCTATTTTGGCTTGCAGCTCGTTCTCTATCTCCAAACGAAACCTTGATTCACACCCAGCGTCCCGCCATCATTCGCCCGATTTTTCTGCACCAAGTTTCGACCTGCTGAACGACCAGAATAAACCAGCTCCCAACACCGAGATTGCAGCACCGGCCAGGAACATCTTCGGGCCTTCTATTTTGGCTTGCAGCTCGTTCTCTATCTCCAAACGAAACCTTGATTCACACCCAGCGTCCCGCCATCATTCGCCCGATTTTTCTGCACCAAGTTTCGACCTGCTGAACGACCAGAATAAACCAGCTCCCAACACCGAGATTGAGAATCCTACGCTGGCAATGGCAAAACCGCCGGCTATCGAGCTGAGCGAATAGCTCAATCCGCCTGCCATGTTGAAGGCTCCGGCCATCGAGGTGCGCCATTCCCGCGGAGCCAACTCCTGGTGGTACACCGTGACCGCCGCGTAACGCATCGTTGCAAGGCCAATAAGCACCAGATAGGATGCACCGGCGACCCACCAGACAGGAAATAGGGCGATGGGCAGTATTGCTACGGCACCGATGATAGTGGTGAGTGCCACCACCGAGCCGTGACCCAGCCGTTTGGTCAAAAACGGTGTGGCCAAACCGCCGATTCCGCCGGTCAGTTGCGCACATGCTAACAATAGGCCGATCAACGCCGTTGAGACACCTAACCCTTCATCGAGATAGACGTTGAAAAACGACTGAACGGCACTGAACCCCAGGTACTGGATCATCGCTATGGTTGCCAGAACGGCGATAAGTAGACGGGGGCCGCTTTTCTTTCTGGACTGCTCAGCCCGCTCAAGGATCTGATGCGGACCGTCAACCTCGCCTCATAATGCTTTGCGATGGTCAGGTACTGGGGCTCACTGGCGATTCAGTCGTCGCGCTCAAGGCGAAAATCGCGGGGGCGAACAGGAGGCTTCCGATGAACAACGCCCATCCGTATGGAGCAGGGCTATTGAGATCGACCGCGAGCACCGCCGCGCACAGATCTGGCAGCACACCCCCAACCAGGCTCCCCGCAACTCCGGCCAGCGGCCAAATGGCTGTGTGGATTGAGAACGCGTGTGTCCGCTCGGCCCGACCCGTGACCGCCATCAAAAAAGGATGTGCGTTGACTATAAAGAGTGCGAATCCCGACGAGCGCACGAGCCGCACGCCGATCAGCCATTCGGCTCTCATCGCGAGCGGGACGTACTCGGTAGCAGCGACGAGGCCACTGCACAGGGTCGCGATCACAGTTCCGAGGATCATTGCGCGTCGGGTGCCGAATCGTCGTCCTACGGCGGCCGCCGGAAGCCCGAATACGGCAAACGCGAACGCACTGGCGCCGTTCACCATGCCCAGGAATTCCGGACCGAATCCAAGGCGGAGTATGTAGAGATTCAGCAGAACGCCGAAAATGCCCATGGAAGCTATCGTGAATCCCGCAAGGGCCGCCGTCAGCAGGTAGAGTCGTACGTTAGAGCTCAGACTACGAACGGCGGTGGTGTAGGTGGTCAATGAAACGCCGCCCGTTTGGAGATACTCAATGATGCCATTCGAATGCGTCCAGAAGAATCCATGAGTCAAAGAAATACGATCACGATCCGCGTTTTCGAAAGTCGGTTGATCCTTAAGGCAAGCTCAATGGACCCTCTGTGGATCCAGGAACCACCGTCGGCTCCCCTGGTCTAGACAGGATAATGACGGTTGTGCTTTGAGACCTTCAACGAAGTATCTAAGTTTTAAGACGTAGACATCGAAGAGGAGTTTGAGATGGTCCGATGTTCAAGAAGGCAGTGTTTCTTAACGCTCTTGTGTCTTGGCGCGACAGCATTTTTGCCACGCTCGGCTGATGCCTGTGGCGGTTTCTTTTGTACCACCTTCCCCATGAACCAGGTAGGAGAGCGAATTCTCTTCGTGGCGGATGGCGAAACGGTAACTACGCATGTTCAGATTCAGTATAGCGGCAGCGCAGAGGATTTCGCCTGGATACTGCCCGTGCCCGTCTTACCCGAACTGGCCGTTAGTCACAACGAATTGTTTCGCCAATTGCAGTTTGCAACACAACCCTCGTTTTTTCTCGAATGGCAGGAAAACGAAACATGCGGTTTTGTCGGCCCTCCCATCTTCCGGACCCTTGAGGAAGCTGCCGTCGACGATGGCGGAGTGCAGATTGTTGCTGAAGCACGGGTCGGACCGTACCAAACGGCGGTGATCACCGCGGAGGATCCGGCCGCGGTTTCGGCATGGTTGAGCGCTAACGGGTACAACTTGGATGCGCTGGGCGACGCGTTGTTGGCGCCCTACGTCGAAGCCGGATTCTATTTCGTCGCTTTGCGCCTCGCCCCTGATCAAGGCATAGGCGATCTCCAGCCCATCGCCCTCACCTACGCCGCGCGGGCGCCGGGAATTCCGATTCGTTTGACGGCCGTCGCGACGGAGCCGAACATGGGCGTCCTGGTATGGCTTCTTGGAGACCATCGTGCCGTACCCAATAACTACCTTCACGTGCAGATAAACGAGGCCCGCATCGACTGGTTCAACGGTGGATTCAACTATAACGACGTCGTGACCGAGGCAGCCGACGAAGCTGGCGGTCAAGCGTTTGTGACCGACTACGCGGGACCCGGTCTTGTCATGGACAATCGTCTGTTCGACGAGAAACGAGTAGACCTGCAGCGCCTGCGAGAAATCGAGGTGCCCGCAGATTTCCTCGACCAGACCCTGACCCAGGGCCTTCCTCGTGATGACCAGATGCGCGCCTTGATCCGCAGGCACATTCCGATGCCGGAGGCGGTTCTGGAGGAGGGCGTGCTAGAGATCGTTTTCGGCGGGGATCGGGAAGCATATCGGAGGGCCGAGGAAGAAGGTCAGCTCCTGTCGATCGCAGAATCATCCTTCTACAACAACATGCGCGCCTACGAAGAGTATATGGGCGACTTCGAATTTGACCCGGGTGCCCTGGTGCAGGACTTGCAGTCGGTCGTCGTCGAACCGCTGAGAGATGCCCAGGAGCTGTTCGACCGGGACAGCTATTTGACCCGCCTCTTCACCACTCTCTCCGCCGAAGAAATGACTGTGGACCCGATGTTTTCGTTCAATCCCGATCTCGGAGTTGTCGAGAATCTGCGGAGCGCAAAAGCCCATTGGGAATGCCCCGAGAAGGATCGCGAGGAGATTAAGGTCGAGGAGCTAACCTTGGTGGTTACGTTGAAGGACGGCCGCGAGATTCGCTCGCAGCCGTTTGTCGACGGTGGTCCTCTTCCGATCCCGGTTCAACCTGCCGCAGCAGTCGTAGAGCGAATGAGCGACAGCGGTCCGCCGGAGTTGATTCGGCGACTCACCTGGGTCGAGGCTGGCTCCACGGTGGAGACTATACCGTTGCAATGGTCCTTGCTTCCCAATTATCCGAATCCGTTCAACTCGGGAACGACCATCCCGGTCTTCGTCACGACGGCCAGCCGTAGTCCGGCGCGAACCCTTCTTCGTATCTACAATCTCGCAGGCCAGGAGGTGCGTTCGCTAATCGCCGGCCTGGCGCGGCCTGGTATGAACTATCTCTCATGGGATGGAACCGACCGGAACGGGCGCGCGCTGGCCAGCGGAGTCTACATCGCGCGACTCGATGGCGGGATATCGGCGAAGACCGTGAAATTGGTATTGTTGCGCTAGTGTTTGATCGGATCCGCTGACCAGTGCATTTGTTCTTTACGAAATCGATTCTCGCCTGTGGGTTTGTCTCGTTGTTGGCGACAACGCCTGTAGACAGCCAGTTCTTTATCGATCCCGCGCTACAGACTCAGGTCCGCTCCGCGCTGGGCGAGGAGAACGGCTCTTTCCGTTCGGAGAGCCTTGACGGATTGCGCTATCTCATGGCGGGAAGTGCTTCGATAGCCAGCTTGCAAGGCCTCGAGCAAGCCGGCAACCTCGACCTGTTACAGCTCCACCGCAACCGGATTACATCCCTGCAGCCGCTTTCCTCACTGCGCAAACTCTCCTGGCTGGACCTGGAGCAGAACCGCATTCGAGATCTGGTTCCGCTCGAGAACCTAGGAGAGCTGGAGCATCTGAATCTGCAAGCCAACCGGGTGGTCGATCTAAGCCCATTGAAAGATCTTACTGAGTTGCGGAGCCTCTGGGCAGGGGACAATTTGGTCGGCGACCTGGGGCCGTTGTCACGTCTGCTCCAGCTGAATGATCTGGGCCTGGCCAAGAATCGAATCTGCGACCTGCGACCGCTGGCACCCCTGGTACACCTCAACAAGCTGCGCCTGTCGAAGAATGCCGTACACGACTTGGGTCCACTGTCGGACATGGCAGAGCTGGAGTACCTCAGCTTCGCCGGCAACGAGGTGTCTGACCTCAGGCCCCTGGCAGGTTTGAAACACCTAGTGCACCTGGCGGCACACGGCAACCATGTGGCGGACGTGGTGCCCTTGGGGAATCTCCGCAGCTTGAGGTATCTGCGACTGACAGATAACCAGCTCTCGAATCTCGAAGGATTGCGGGGAATGAACAGCCTCGTAGAGCTGCGAATATCCAACAACGAGGTATCTGACCTTGCTGCACTTTCAACGCTAGTCGGGTTGGAGGTTCTTGAGGCGGGTCACAATGGTATCGTCGATCTCGGACCGCTTTCGTCGTTGCACCATTTGGAGGTCCTGCAGATACCCGGCAACGAGGTGTCCGATCTGACACCCGTGATGGCACTGGAGCGACTTAAGGTCCTGGAAGTCTGGAGCAACCCGCTGAGTGCGGTAGCAAAGAATCAGCAGATTCCATCCCTGGAATCGAGAGGAATCGCGGTTTCCTGGTAGGAAGATGGTTCTCCGGCGTCGCTGCCTGCGCGCCGGGGGGTGTTAGTGTTCCGCGCCGGTTCAGAAATTCTCAACGTTGCGCCAGCGCGTGAGCTGGGGCGACAGGTACGCGGGATGTCGGACCAGCTTCGCATCCATGTTGACAAGGGCTTCAACTCGTTCACCGGTCGGTGGATGGCTTCGAAGCAGCGCTGCGCCACGATCTTGCTCCACCGTGTGGATAAAGCGGAATCGGCGCAGATACCTTTCCAGCGACGTGCTGTACTGCTGCAGTTTATACAGCGCCGACGCCAACCCCCGTGGGTCGCCCGTCAGTTCAGCTGCGTCCTCATCGGCGAGGCGTTCGCGGGTTCGCATAAAAGCCGGCAGCAGTAGCGCCGCGCCGGTGGGAGCGAGGCCGACAAGCACGATTGTTGGCCACAGGTTGTCGCCTCCGGTCCCCCATGCCCCCGATACGAAAAGGAAGAGCAACGCGAACCCGAAGAAGTGGCTCAGGGAGGTCGTCGCCTGCACTACGACGCCCGCCAGCGCACTCAGGGAACTATCCTTGTTTTTCAGATGGGCGAACTCGTGAGCGAGAACGCCGGTGATTTCCCGACGATCCAAAAGACTCAGCAGACCCGAACTGACCGCCACCACCCCAGGTGGTTCGCGTCTCGCCATGGCAAACGCGTTAGGCATCTCGGAGGGATAAACCATCAGTTGAGGTAGAGGTATGGCGGCCCTCGCGGCCAGTTCACCGGCGATTCTGTGCAATATGGGAGCTTCCCACATCGCCACCTCCCGCGCCCGGTGCAGACGAAGAATCAACCCTGCCCCCCGCTGCTGGACGAGACCCTGTACGACTAAGCCGATTCCCAAAACCACCAGGGCGCCAATCCAGCCGAACAGTGAAAAGCTTATGGTGGAAAAAACTCCGAAAATGCCCATTAGCAGAAGCGCTGATTTGATCCGGTGCATGATCTCTCCTTGTTCCGCATCTGTCGACAAGGAAAGCAAATCTCGCACCTCTTCCACTACGATCTTTGCAAGTGTTTGATTATAAATAACTAATAAGAGCCTCGCCCAATGCGATGAGGGTTGGGTGAGATGTCATTTTGGCAGTGGCCGGGAGATGAAGTGCCGCCTGGACAGCTACGGCGAAGTCTTAGGCGCCGAGCCGACCCAGGAGTAGGTCGCGGATCTCCTCCAACATAGAGAAGTTGAGAATCTTCTGATGGTGGCGGTCGACGACGTAGAAGGCATCGGTCGCCCGGTTGGCGACGGTGTTGATGATCGCCATGTGGATGTCGAGGTCCATCTCGTCCAGGGAATGGGTAATCTTGTACAGCAGGCCGACGGAATCATGAACCGTGACATCGATGACCGTGTAGCGATCGGAAATCCGGTTTTCGAAATCCACTTCCGGAGGTCTCACCACCCCGGCTTTTTTACGACGGTCCCATTGGGTGCTGTACCTCTCGAGAAGATCCTTCGCCTTGCGGCGCAGGGAGACCACTTCGTCCAACCTAGCCAGGACCCTCTTCTGCTTCCAGGTTGGGAGCTTCGGGTTGCCATCTACGTCGGTAACCTGAAAGATGTCGAGAACGAGGTTGTCGTCGCGAGTGTTCACGTCAGCGCGGAGAATGTTGACGTCGTTGACCGCCAACGCTCCGCAGATTTTGGCCAGCAGCTGTCGTTGGTCTCGAGTGGCCAAGAGGATCTCTGTGTGGTCCCCGTGTTCGACGAACTCTGCCAGCAGCGGTGCTTCACCCAACGAGTTAAGAAGACTCAGGTGCGTTTCGATCTCGCTCTGGTCATACGCCAGCAGGTAGCGAGTGGGTAGCTGTTCCACGTGCTCCTGGAAGGCAACGACCTTGAGGGGCGGCCAGTTCGGAACGATTTGCTCTATATGGGCGTCCAGCAGCCGCCGTGCCCGCTGCTTCTCCTCGAGGGTCTTCATGCCCGATTGCAGTTGCTCCCGAGTCTTGTGATATAATTCCCAAAGCAGCGCAGCCTGCCAATCGGTCCACGCCTCAGTGGCAACGGCGGACAGGTCCGCGTAGGAAAGCAGGTACAAAGCGGTGAGCCAATCCATGGAGGCGAAGAGACTGGCGAATTCGGCGATCATGCGATAGTCGTCCAGGTCCCGCCGCTGGGCGATCATGACAAGATCTTGGTGGTGTTCGACGAGAAACAGTACATACCTCTGGTCATCCGGCGGCAGACCCATACGCTCAAGCAGGTGTGTGGACATCTCGACGCCACACGAAATGTGCTCCTCGCGTTTGGACTTGCCGATGTCGTGCAATAGAATGGAAAGATAGAGTAAATCGGGACGCTGAAGCTGCTCCAGAGCCTGCACCAAGCCCCTCTGATCACTGGAGTCCGACAACGCCTCCATGTTGTCCAAAGCAACCAGTGTGTGCTCATCTACCGTGTAGCGATGATAGATGTCGTATTGAACCAGGCAGGTCAGAGCGCCGAATTCGGGCAGGTACGCCCCCAGAACGCCCAGCTCGTGCATTTGACGAAGTGTTGGAGCCGTCCGGTATTTGCGGCGCAAGATGCGCATGAAGATGTCCCTGGCCTCGGATGACTGCCGCACGCGATCGTCGATCAGATCCAGCGACGAGCGTACAGCCCGTTGCGCCTCCTCGCTGAGGCGAAGTTTCTTGGCCTGGGCGATCTGAAAGATGCGCAGCAGCCGAATCGGATCTTCGCGGAAATACTTCGCGCCGGCAGGCAGCACGATCTCCCCATCCACGGCGCTGACATCACGTTCCAGAAAAATGCTGCGGTGACCGTTGCGCCGCCGCCGCGTCAGCCGTTCGAACGATAGCTCCACCAGGTGATAGATCGAGCGCGCATGGAGGTAGTACTCACGCATAAACCGCTCTACCGCCAACTCCTGGCCGTTCTTCTCGTACCCCAACCGCTCGCCTATCTGCGCCTGCAGCTCGTGATCAAGGACATCGCTCCGGCGTGTGGCACCAAAATGCATCTCGTGACGAACTCGCCAGATAAAATCGCGGCCTGCGGCAAGAGTTTCTATATCGACCGCATCGAGAAACTGACCCAACAGCTCGCGCTCGACCGTCGGCTGCATCGCTTTCGACTTCAAAGCCCACTCCAACGCGTTTATTTCCCGGAGCCCCCCCGGACTCTCCTTCAGGTTCGGCTCCAGCAGCTGCACGGAGCTGCTGTTCTGGTGGCGTAGTTGGCGACCCTTTTGAAGGTTGGTCGCCAGACCCTTCGGCACGCGGTTGTAGAGCCGCTGTTGAAATTCCTCGAACAGGTCCCGGTCGCCGGTCAATAACCGACCGTCCATCATGGCCGTGCATGATTCAAGGTCTCCCTTCAGCATCTTCGTCGCCTCGGAAATGGTCCGGCTGCTGTGTCCAACGTCGAATCCGAGGTCCCAGAGGGGGTGCAGGACTCCCGAAATCAACTCGGGAGACTTCTGTTTTTCTTTGCGAAAGAGGAACAACAGATCCACATCTGACATGGGCGCCATTTCCTGACGACCGTATCCACCCAGGGCAACCAGTGCGTGTTGGTGGATCGGGTGCGCGCGAAGAGCAGCTTCGTGCACCTGGAGCACCAGCAAGTCCATAGCGGCGGATATCGCCCGTGCAGTCTCGATTCCTGCGGCACCGTTCCTGTGCCCCTGTCGAATACGCTCGAGCTGCGAACTCCAGAAGGTCGTCAGATCTGCCGTAGCAGCGGCGGTATTTTCTTGAAGCGCCGCGCTGCCGGAACGATCGTCGCTCATTTGCGGCTGTTGGACTTTCTCGCGGGCATCTTTTTCTTCGCGGCTGTCGGACGGGCTACCTTTTTCCTCAGCGCGAGGTCCAGCGCCTCGTCGATATTCTCCACCATCTGAAACTTCATCTGCTTGCGAATCGGATCGGGAATCTCTTCCAGATCCCGCTCGTTCTTGCGGGGCAGGATGACCGTCTTGATGCCCGCCCGTTGAGCCCCCAGCACCTTGTCTCGAATTCCGCCGACAGGCAGAACCCGGCCGCGAAGAGTGATCTCCCCGGTCATGGCGATGTCGCCACGAACAGGGCGGCCCGTAAACAAGGATACGAGGGCCGCAGTGATCGCCACGCCCGCCGAGGGGCCGTCCTTCGGGGTGGCACCGGCCGGGACGTGCAGATGAATGTCGGATTCGGCGATCGCTTTGGCCTCGATCCGGTACTTGCGAGCACGGGTGCGCAGGTAGCTCAAGGCCGCCTGTGCCGACTCCTGCATGACCTCACCCAGCTGGCCGGTGAGAATCAGGTTCTTTCGTCCCTGCATTTTCGTTGCTTCGATGAACAGGATCTCGCCGCCTGCCGCGGTCGCCGCCATGCCGGTCGCAACACCGACCTCCCCTTTGGCATCCGCCACTTCCGGAAAAAACACCGCAGCTCCGAGAAACTCATCCAGGTCTCCCACCACTACCCTGATTTTGCGCTTGCGTCCCTCAACGAACTTGCGCGCCACTTTGCGACAGACGCTGCCGATTTGTCGCTCGAGGTTTCTTCCATACGATCCAGTAACGGTGCCGGAATGGGAGATAGCAGATTCGCAGTAGCGATAAACATCACTTGGGGGTATCCATTTAACCGGAGTGCGTCGCGACCCCCATCAGTGTTCGGCCGCCGACCGCCACGGCCGGTTTGCCCCTGGGCGTTCCAGGCTCGTGGGATGCCCTCGCCGTTTGGGCGGCTCGGGGGGCGGCTTCCTCGGCCGTCGGCTGGCAATGAGATCCTGGAAACGCATTCGCAAGCCCGCTTCTCGGGTGTACTGTTCGATAATTCGCGGTCCCGTCCTCGAAGGCGAGCTGACGCTCCTTCAACCCATGCTCCTCTAGCTGCCTCGGAATCAGAAACTTGTGGGCGATCCGCTCCTTTTCGTTCGGCGTGTACCCGGGCAAGGCGATTTCTTCCATACGATCCAGTAACGGTGCCGGAATGGGAGATAGCAGATTCGCAGTAGCGATAAACATCACTTTTGAAAGATCGAACGGCACGTCGAGATAATGATCCACGAACGAGAAATTCTGTTCCGGATCCAGAACTTCCAAGAGCGCCGCCCCCGGATCACCACGAAAATCCATTCCAAGCTTGTCGATTTCATCCAACATGAAAACCGGATTGTTGGAGCCCGCCTTGTGCAGTCCTTGAACGATACGACCGGGCAGAGAGCCGATGTACGTTCGCCTATGACCGCGTATTTCCGCCTCGTCGCGCACCCCGCCAAGAGAGATGCGCACGAATTTTCGACCTAAGGAGCGCGCGATGGAACGGCCGAGAGAAGTCTTGCCGACGCCCGGGGGACCGACAAAACAAAGCAGGGGACCTTTGATCTCTTTGCGCAAATGACGCACTGACAGGCACTCAAGAATGCGCTCTTTGACCTTCTCCAGACCGAAATGGTCCTCGTCGAGAATCGCCGATGCAGCACCTACGTCGAGATCGTCCTCCGTTGAGGTCGACCACGGCAGGTCCGTCAGCCAGTCCAGGTAAGTACGAACTACTGAATACTCTGGCGCCCCCGGCATCATCTTCTCCAGGCGCCCCAGCTCGCGACCCGCGACCTCGGCCACCTCCTCCGGAAGTTTCGCCGCTTCAATCTCGGCTCTCAGCTCCTCCATCTCGGCGACCACCGGATCATCGCCGCTGAGCTCTTTCTGAATCGTCTTCAGCTGTTCCCGAAGGAAGTACTCCCGCTGTGATTTTCCGAGCTTTTCTTGCACCTGCGATTGAATCTTGGCACCTATTTCGAGAATCTCGAGCTCCCGTGAAATGAGCTCCGTCAGGTATTCCAACCTCTTTCGAATATCCAGTGACTCGAGCAGGCGCTGGTGCTCTTCGATCTGGAGATCCAGGTTGGATGCGACGAAGTCGGCAAGGCGGCCTGGATGATCGATGTTCATCACCAGGATCTGCAACTCATCCGGCAGGTGGGAGGTGATCTTGATGATCGCTTGGAACTGATTGCGAATCGATCGAGTCATTGCCTGCACTTCCATGGCTTCGGCGTTGCCCTGATCCTCTAGCCGATCGATCTCACCCGTGATGAGCTTTCCCTCATCGAAGACGTCACCGAGAATCCCCCGCTCTACTCCCTGGACGATGAGACGTACCCCGCCGTCAGGCATGCGCCACAACTTGTGGATCTTGCCGATGCAACCGATCGAGTAGAGATCCACCTTGGCAGGTATCTCCACCTCCGGATTCCGCTGGGCGAATATTCCGATGACCCGCTCCCCCTCCATCGCCTCCTCGATGACGGCGATGGAGCGCTCTCGTGTGGCCGTCAGTTGCTGCGGCATATACGGGTAGACCACGGTGTTGCGCAGCGGAAAAATTCCCAGCCGTTGCGGACTGGCCAGGCTAGCGTTCGGATCGCTTTCCGAAGATGCCTCAGTCAAAATCGACTCCTGTTTTCAAAGGAAAAAACGTGCGCGGGATATGACGTAACTTCCTATCAAGCTTAGAGTTTAGCTTGACACATGTCAAGATACCGGTATACTGGGGGAAACGAGCCAAATGCACGGCGAATGCTGCTGAGATAGCGCGCTTTTCGCACGCCTCGGAGGAAATGATTGAACGAAAACTGCCCAGCTGCTCAGAAGGCGTTGCTCGTCGGTGTCGCCCTGCCCAGCATTCCTCGTTGGGAGGCCGAGGACTCCCTCGATGAATTGGAACGCCTGGCCGAGACCGCGACCCTGGAGGTGGGCGAGCGGGCGTTGCAAGCCCGAAAATCGGTGGATCGCAGGTACTACATCGGCAAGGGCAAAGCGGAAGAGATCAAGGAAAGATCAGAAGCCGTCGGTGCCGACCTGATCATCTTCGACAACGATCTCTCGCCGGCACAGATGCGCAACTTGGAAGAATTGACGGATATGCGCATCCTCGATCGCAGCGGGTTGATACTGGATATCTTCGCGCTGCACGCGCACACACACACCGCGCAGGTGCAGGTCGAGTTGGCCCAGCTGAACTATCTGCTGCCTCGCTTGACGCGCATGTGGACACACCTTTCGCGTCAAGCCGGGGGCGGTGCCATCCGCGGGATGGGTGCCGCCGGCGTCCGCGGACCGGGCGAGACCCAGTTGGAGATCGACCGTCGCATGATTCGCAGCAGGATCAGCCACCTGGATTCGCGGCTGGACCGCATCCGCACGCAGATGGCCACCAGCCGCAAAGGGAGATCCGACCTTTTCAAGGTTGCTCTCGTAGGTTACACCAATGCCGGCAAGTCGACCTTGATGCGGGCGCTGTCAGGGGCCGATGTGCTGATCGAAGATCAACTCTTCGCCACCCTGGATTCCACCTCCCGTGTAGTCGAGCTGGAAGGTCCACGGAAGATCCTGCTCACGGATACCGTAGGATTTATCAACCGCTTGCCCCACCATTTGGTCGCTTCGTTTCGTGCAACGCTCGAAGAAGCGGAAGAAGCCGATCTCCTGCTGCATGTCGTCGATTTGAGCCAGAAGAATTATCAGTCGCAGGTCGCCACCGTCGAGGGGGTTCTCAAGGAGTTGGGCATTGGCGAGAAACCCTTAGTTGTGGTCTACAACAAAATCGATCGCCTGGATGATGACCCGATGCAGCCCAATGACGAAAGCTCCGTAGCGGTGTCGGCAGTGACGGGAACCGGACTCTCCACCCTGCAGCGGCTGCTCGTCGAACTGAGTGCGGGCGATTCGGTGACACTGGAGTTGGAAATCCCGTTTGCGGAGGGAAAACTTCTGGCTCAACTACTAGAGCGTGGCGAGATCATCGAGGAAGAGTATCGTGCCTCGGATGTGCGGTTGCGCGTGCGGTTGGATCGAAGCTGGGCGGAGCGATGGCAGTTGGAGAGGTTTGTCGCTGGCTAGCCACCAGCGAACCTGAGGTCGGATTACTTGTCCAAGAAAATCCGAATACCAATCAATGGTCTCCTTCAGCCCTCGCTCCAGATCGTGGCTCGGACTCCAACCTAACACCGAGTTGGCTTTCCTTGCGGAAAGGAACTGGCTGTGGATCTCCTTCTGCGCCGCATCTTCGATCTTAACCGTCTGATTTTCGCATCCCATTAGTCTCTGAATCAACCCAACCAAATCGTTCACCGATACAGGCGATTCCAGGCTAAAGTTGAATGCTTCCCCGTGAACCTCCGGCCTTTCGAGAGATTCAGCCAGCTGCACGTACGCCTGTGCCACGTCCTTCACGAAGATGAAATCACGAACGTAGCTTCCGTCGCTGCGCACGACAAATTCTTCGTTCGCTAGAAAAGCTCGGATGGCACCCGGAACTATCCGGCTCCAGTTCAGATCGCCGCCGCCAAACACGTTGCCGCAGCGGGCAATCGCGATGGGTAGCTGAAACGTATGGTAGTATGACTGCGATAGGAGATCCGCACACGACTTGGAGACGTCATAGGGAAATTGTCCTACTAGGGGCATGTCCTCGGAATATGGAAGATTCTCGTGCGTTCCGTACGCCTTATCGCTCGAGGCGATGAGTACGCGCTCAACCAGATCGCGATGTATGCGGCACGCCTCTAGAAGATTGTAGGTTCCGCGAACATTGGCATCGAATGTTGCGAGGGGATATCGGACGGCAGTGCCGACGATCGTCTGGGCGCCAAGATGGAAAACGGTGTCGATCTCGTGTTGATTGATCGCGCGTTCCAGAGTACCGAAATCTTCCAGTTCCCCATTGACCACACTTATTCGGTCGATGTCTCCGGATCGCAGTAACTCTGACCGGGGGTTGGCATCCTGAACGAGAGCTACTACGTAAGCCCCGCTCGAAAGCAGTTCCTTGGCCAACCACGAACCTATCATCCCCGTGGCGCCGGTGATGAATACACGTTTGTCGGGCCAGAAGTTATCCGATTCGCGTCGCACGGTGCTTTTCTACGGTTCGCTCCAGATCTTCCACGGAGGGTTACCCTTCTCCCACAGTTCCTCCAGGTAGCGCATGTCTCTGCGCGTATCCAGACACTGCCAAAAGCTCTTGTGTTTGTAGGCCGTCAGCTCGCCTTCCTGCGCTAGCCGCTCCAGTGGCTCTCTCTCAAAGAGCGTCTCGTCCCCGTCGATGTATTCCAACACTGCTGGTTCGAGCACGAAGAATCCGCCGTTGATCCATCCCTCGGTGATCTTTGCTTTTTCGGCAAAAGCAGTCACGCGGTCTCCATCGAAAGTGAGGCTTCCAAAACGGGCGGGGGGTTGGACTGCGGTTACGGTAGCCATGCTTGCCGAATCTCGATGAAAATCCAGAAGCTCGTCGACCTTTACGGTAGCAACGCCATCACCGTAGGTCATCATGAAGGTTTCATCGCCCAGCCATGGAGCCAGTCGTTTGAGACGACCGCCCGTATTCGTCTGGTTTCCTGTATACACGAGCTGGACCGTCCAATCTTCCTGCAGCCCATCGTGCACTTCGACGCTTCCATCTTTGAGGTGAATGGTGAGGTCATTCCGCAATTGGTAGTAGTTGAGAAAGTAATCCTTGATGACTTCGCTTCGGTACCCCATTGCCACGATGAACTCGGTGAATCCGAAGGTGGCATAGATCTTCATTATGTGCCACAACATGGGACGCCCGCCGATTTCAATCATGGGCTTTGGTTTCAGGCTCGTTTCTTCCG
Source organism: Candidatus Latescibacterota bacterium (assembly GCA_965217095.1). Taxonomy (GTDB): domain Bacteria; phylum Latescibacterota; class UBA2968; order UBA8231; family UBA8231; genus CAYNZV01. The sequence goes on along the minus strand of OZ244235.1, from coordinate 157,412 downwards.
CGAGCCGAGTCCCGATCCCGCCGGCAAGAATTACAACCTTCACGGGAACCTGCGTCCTCGGTACCGAAATCTGAACCTGCTAAACATTTCTTTCATGTCGGTGGTCGATCGAAGTTGATGCGTTCCATTTCGAAGACGTGCGGCTTCTTCGAAACCCGCGAGTGAATCGATAGGATGTACTCACCTAGGAGCCCGAGAAAGAGGAAATTGACCGCTACAAAAAAGAAAAAAGTCACCATCAATGCCGCCACGCCAACGGGGAAAATCGACCATTTCAACAACTTGACGACTAGGGTGAGGACACCAAGAACCAGACTCGAGAATCCGAATATGATTCCGAACACCGATATCATTCTAATCGGAATTTTCGAGTAGTTGGTCAATGCGATCATGGCGAAGTCGTAGAGACGGTACAGATTGAAATTAGTCGCCCCGCGCTCCCGAACTGGTTGCGTGTATTTCAGGACTGTCTGCTTCATGCCCGCTTCCGATATTAATCCCCGGAAGTAAGGATGGGGCTCCTCCATCTGTCTGAGAAAATCGATCACCTTCCGGTCGAAAATTCCGAATCCGAAGAAGTTGTCGACCATCTTCACTTCGTCGGAGAGATTGCGAATAACCCTGTAGAACAGCTTCCGGAGAGCAAACATAAACCTGCCTTCTTGACTGTCGTCTTTCACCGCCATGACGACGTCGAAACCCTCAGCTCTTTTTGCAAGTAGGTCCGCGATCAACTCTGGAGGATCTTGGAGATCAGCAGCTATGACGGTTACCGCCTCCCCGGTCGTCTGCATGACGCCGTGATACATCGAGCGAATATATCCAAAGTTCCGGCTGTTGAAGATCACTTTAACCCTAGGGTCACCGCCAGCTATGGATCTCAGAATCGTCCTAGTGTTGTCGGTAGAGTAGTTGTCGATGATGATGTGTTCATAGTCGTACTCTTCCAGCTCTGCGAAGACGCCTCTCAGGGTTTCGCAGAGCCGCTCGATATTCTCTTCTTCATTGTAACATGGAGTCACAACGCTGACGAGCTCTTTCGAGGAATCGATCATTCTATGACCCTCACGGATGGCAACGGCACGATAAACTTCGACCGCAACCCCCCTTGGCGCAGCAACGCCATAATCGGGTCGGCGTAGTGCCAAGCCAACAGGAGCACGTAGTCCGGTTGTTCCCGGAATAGAATCTCGTTCGAAATCACCGGAATGTGTTTTCCGGGAAGATATAATCCAAGCTTTGGGGAATGGGGCTGCTCCGCGATATACGGGATCAGGTCGGGACCTATACCGCAGAAATTAAGTAGCGTGCTGCAACGACCTGGACAGGAGTTTCCCACCACGCGTTGTTTTTTGGATTTTAAGTCCAAAAGCAGTTGTAAAAGGGAGTGTTTGGATTTGTAAATTGCATCCAGAAATTCATCCCATGGTGCCGCTTCACACAATCCAAACTCCCTTTCAAGGTCAAGAATCCGACCGACACTTCCCTTGGGGGTCATCTCCATGTCGTAATACTTGAACAGGCGCACGAGGGATTTCAGTGAATAATTTCTGATATGTTCATGATAGAATGTGTCGTACTGGTTCATTTTTAGAATGTCAATCATGTAGTGATTCTCAAACAAGAAAAAACCGTCATCATGCAGCAGGCTCCTGATACCTCTTAGCCTGAATTATTCATAAAAATGCGGTGAGCCTCTGTACAACTGGTTGTTTTGCCCTACGTTAGGGTTACCCACAAACAACAACCAATCAAGAGGGCCACCGCAGATGGAAACTTCGCAGATCGCGCTATCGTTTGCAAACATCTCGGGCAAAAAGATCGAAGCTGATTTTGACGGTGGCATGACCACCAGTGATGGGGGCGCCCTGCTTCTGCGACCAGCGGAAGCCCGCACCGGGATCGTCGACATCAAAGCTATATCGACCATACGTATACTGACCTCATCCGGCAGCGCGTATTCCAGATCGCCTGTGGCTACGAGGACGCCAATGACAGTGACGACCTGCGTTGCGATCCGGGTCTGAAAACCGCGTGCGACCGTCTGCCTCTGACGGGAGACGATTTGGCCAGTCAACCAACCATGTCTCGTTTGGAAAACAGTGTCAGCCGCTCGGATCTGTATCGCATCGGGCTCGCTTTGCTGGAAATATTCATCGAGTCTTACGACCAGCCGCCCAAGAAGCTCACCATCGACATCGACGACACGGACGATCCGGCACACGGCGCCCAGCAACTCACGTTGTTCCATGCCTACTATGACGAGTATTGCTACCTTCCGGTCCATCTCTACGAAGGGGAGTCGGGCAAATTGATCACGACGCTGCTGCGACCCGGTCGTAGAATGCGAGGCCGAGAGGCGGTAGCCATCCTCAAACGCGTGTTGGATCATTTGATCATGGTGTGGCCGAAGACGAAGATCACCTTACGAGGCGACTCACACTTCAGCACCCCTGAGGTGCACGACCTGTGCGACGGATACGGTATTGATTTCATTCTGGGACAGGCGATCAACAACAAGCTCAAGGCACTCGGCGAACCGCTGATGGAGCTGGTGGCGGCGCTGGCCGAGCAGAGCGATGAACCGGTGCGGCTTTTTGACCGCTTCGAGTATCAGGCCAAGAGCTGGCCCCGACCGCGCCAGATTATCTACAAGGCCGAGATCACACAAGGCAAAGCCAACCCGCGCTTCGTGGTGACCAATATCCGCAACCGCTCTCCCGAGTTTCTGTATGAGGAGATCTACTGCGCTCGTGGGCGGTCGGAAGGCTTCATCAAGAATCACAAGACCTACCTGCAGTCCGACCGCACCTCCTGCCACCGCTTCTCGGCCAACCAATTTCGCCTCTTCCTGCACAGCGCGGCCTACGTGCTGCTGCACACGATCCAACAGATTGGCATGCGCGGCACCCAATGGACGACGTCCAACTTTAACACGATCCAACTCCGGGTGCTCAAAATCGGCGCCCGCGTGCGGGAGCAAGCCACCAAGGTCCGTTTTCACTTTCCGACGTCATACCCGCTCAAGGATCTGATGCGCACCGTCGTCCTCAACCTCGACACCTCATGATGCTTTGCGATGTCCCACTACATCCACGCACACGATCCACCAAGGGACCCGACTGTCCCAATGACATCCAAAAGAGGCTCAGATCTCCCAGACAACACCTCGACGACCGACAGCACTCGATCAACCCGCTACCAAAACGTCCAGCCATTGACCAGCGCACCGAATTCGTTCGCTTGGTGCGGATTCATGAATTATTCAGGTTAGAAGGCTGCCCAAAGAAGCCACATGGGCAAAGACATTGGTAGCTGTTACCAGGTTGGCCGGCCCCTCCGAATCGACGATTTCCCTTGCCACATCTTCTGTGAAGAATCGCTTGATTGAAGGTATTGCGTTCCTCTCGACTGCGTAGTCGGCTACATCGGTTGGTTCCACGCCCAGCACCTTCATCCCAGCACCCTTAAAAGCGCTGAGCAAGGTACCATCGTTGGATCCGATATCAACTACGAAGGAACCACTGTCGAGGTTGACCTGTGAAATGACGGATATAGCAAGGTCTGTGTGATGCCGAACCACCTCTCGGGTCACACCGCAGCGATAGGGATAACCAGAATGGAAGACCTCCTCTGGTTCGACAACGAAGTCCAATTGCGAGTGCCCCAGCGACGTACTTCGCATGATACGCAGCGGACATATCCGCTCAGGTTTATTGAGGTCCTCCGAACTCAGCAGCGAGTCGCACAGAGGTTGGTGTCCTAGGTCGCCCACAACTTCTAGGTCATCCCGCCCACTGATTTGGCAGCGGTTGAGGCTGCCGGCAACCGCAACCCAGCCGACTTTACGTCGTGTCGAGTTTCGCAGAATCAGCCTCGATACCTTCCATTTCTGCATACACTAATGCTTCCTACCTCAAATGTGGCGGCGCAGCGCAAACGCTTGTTTAAGATTGTCCAATATTGTACGCAAATTCGCCACTTTTGATCTTCCACTCATCCGGGGGCGCATTTCTGTCGGTACGCTAACTATTCTGTATCCATTTCTGTGAGACCGAATTACCAGTTCCATTAGTACTGCCCAACTTCGACCTGTGGACATCAATGTTAAGCCATCAAGAATGGTACGCCTGAACATGAACACTCCTTGGAACCTCGGAAGTGGACCAAATAGCAACGAGTACAGAGTCCTCTCGCCTTTAGACAAGCACTTCGAAAAAACAGAACTGTCTCTATTGGGCAGATACCCCAACACTAACTCAGCGGCACCAATCAATGAGATAAACTGTTTAATAATGATTGCGGGAAATTGCCCGTCAGCCGGGAAAAAGGTGACGAAATCTCCACGAACATGTGCGAATCCCGTTCTGTACACTCCCCCCAAACCTTGATTGGTCTCGTGATGCACAACTCGTACTTTTCCACACATAGAAGCCAACTGGTCTGCAATTTGCCCAGTTTCATCAGTACTCCCATCGTCAATGACCACAATCTCACACTCATAGGTCTTTCCCAGCTGGGTTAGTGCAAATTCAATTTCGCGAACGACCACATCTAAACTATCGGCTTCACTAAAAGCCATAACTACAACTGAAATATTCAAAGAATAGTCTTCTATTGGGAAAAAGGCGGATTTGATTTTTCTGGTTCAATTTCTCGTTCCAATCTCTCTGGCCGGGACCCCCGCTGCGATTACATACTCCCTCATATCTGAAGCAACAACCGCCCCAGCGCCAATCTGGACCCCATGGCCGATGTGGGTTCCGGGCAAGACGACTGCACCCGTACCAATATCACAGTCATCCTCGATGGTCACAGGTGAAAAGACAACTTCGTTGTGCAAAATTGGTTTCCGCAAATCGTCACACTTGTGCGAAGAGGTAATTATCTTGACTCCCGGACCAATGCCAACATTACGGCCAATCCACAATCCGCCTGCGCTATGAAAAAAACATTGTTGACCTATCCATGTTCCGTCCCCGACCCATCAATTCACGGGCAAAACCGACTGGAGATGCCTGGTTTCAATTATCGAATGACTGACTTGCAGGGAGCACTAGGTGCTGTTCAGATGACCCGACTGGAAGGTATCATTCGTAGGCGAACGGAACTGGCTCGCTCATAGCTTTCATCCCCGCAAAGCGATCACAACCGGAGAGTGCGTAAGTTCCAATGCCAGCCTCGATCTCTAAATCTCTTAATGCTCTCAAAGTCCGATCGCGATGGGGTCCATATCAGCAGATTGGCCAAACAGATGGACCGGTATTATGGCCTTGGTTCTCTCGGTGACAGCTGGCCGAAGTTGACGAGCATCCATATTGAAGGAGGCCAAATCAATATCTACTAGCACCGGCTGAGCTCCTACCAACTCCACGACATTCGCCGTTGCCGGAAAAGTGAAATCCGGTATGATTACTTCGTCTCCAAACCCGATGTCAGAGGCCAACAGAGCGAGGTGCAAAGCTGCCGTTCCAGAAGTTACGGCGTAAGCGTAGTCAGCACCGACATATTCCGCTACCAGCCGCTCGAATTGCTGCACATGTTCGTCTTGCACCAAATAGCCGGATCGCAAGACCGCTGTGACCGCCTGGATCTCCTCCTCGTGAATTTCCGGATCAGCCAAGCGGATCATTTCGCCATCCAATTTCGGTACCATTCGATCGTTCGTGACAAACCTTCTTCCAATTCGACCTTTGGCTCGTATCCCAAAAGTTTCCGTGCTTTGTCAATGTTGGGTACGCGTAACTCCACATCTGAAAAGTCTATATTAACGAACGTAATCTTTGAAGTGGACCTGCTTAACCTAACGATCCTTCTAGCCAGGTCGTATATCGTACACACACTTCGAGGATTGCCAATGTTAAACGCTTGGCCGACCGCTTCAGGTTTTTCCAGGCATAGAAGAACGCCCTCGACAATATCGTCTACGAAGCACCAAGCGCGAATCTGACTACCATCGTTGTGGATTTCCAGATCTTCATTGTTCAGCGCTCTAACAATAAATCTGTGGATCGCCCCTTCCCCTACTTGCCCCGGGCCATAAATATTGAACGGCCGAATAGACAGCGTGGGAAGGTCGTACTGTCCGTGATAGTTGTGAGTCAGGTGCTCCGTAGCCAGTTTGCTAACCGCATACGTCCAACGAGCCTCCCCCACTGCGCCCAGACTCGTAACATCGCCCTCAGTGACTTTATACGCGTAGGCACCAAATACCTCGCTGGTCGAAAAATCAACGAACCTTTCTATATGCTGCTCCTGCAGGGCAGCCTCCAGCACATTGTAGGTACCGATTAGATTTACCTTCATGGTCGTCGTCGGCATTTTGAGCACCGTATCCACCCCTGCGATTGCGGCCAAATGGACCACTATGTGACACCCGCGCATTGCTCTCTTTACCGCTTCGAGGTTTAGGACATCATCTCTAATTATCTCAACGTTGGGATGTGTAGATAGTTCGCTATCTTTTAAGGAGTCGCGGTGGCCATTGTCGTACACCACGACTTGATTGTGATTCACCATACGCCGCGCCAATGTCGTACCAATAAAACCAGCGCCACCCGTAAGCAGAATCCGTTTGTTGCGAATGTTCATCTCTCACTCTAGTCCATACCACGACGGTCGCCGCCGACGCAGAGTTTGCAGTCTTGCGAATGCCTTTTTGAGGCGTTTGTGAAGTCTACTCGAAAACCTACTTTTCTTGTCGATCTTGGGCCTCAATGTCGAGCAAATCCCTCTGCGCGGACAGAAGAATCTTGTATTCGCTAATCTCCCGTGCCGGACTCCCCATGACTGTGGTTTCCTCAGGCACATCTTTGGTTACTAATGCGCCCATCCCAACGATGGACTCGCGGTAAATAGTAATTCGATCGCGCAAACAGGCGCTTGGTGCGATCCAACTCGCCTCCCCTACGTCAACCCCACCCCCAATCATTGCATTTGCAATGATTGCCGAGTTTTTTCCGATGCGGACGTTGTGTGCAACGTGGACCAAATTGTCAATCCGCACGCCCTCACCAATGTAGGTAACACCCAATGAGCCACGGTCAATGCAAGTGTTGGCTCCGATATGAACACCATTCTGAATAACAACAGTGCCGACGTGAGGAAATTTAACCAGCTGTCCCGTTTCGTTTCGTTCGTAACCAAACCCCTCGGAGCCGATCACCGTTCCTGAGTGAATGACAACATCTTTACCGATCTTAACTCCGTCGTAGATATGGACACCTGAATGAATGACAGTCCTTCTGCCGATTTCCGCGTGTCCGACACTACACAGGGGACCGACGAAGACATCAGAAGCAATCTGGGCGAGCGGCGAAATTCCTGTCGTGTGATGAATACCTTGAGGACGCGAAGGAGCAAAGAATTTCTCAACCACGCGGATGAAATCGAGTCGTGCGTTGTCCGTCAGGATGATCGCCCGCACCTTGGCTGTTTCCAGTTTCTTTTTTTCAAAAGAAACATCGCGATCGATGATTAATAAACTAGCTCTGGTTTGACCAAGGACCGATTGCCGCTCTCCTTTGGACATCGCGCGGCAGAAAGCGACATCGCCCGAAACGGCCTCCGAAAGGTCAGCAGGGCCACTAATCTCCGCACCATAAGCCTCGTCATCGAATTGAAGGAACGAATCTCGCGCGTCCAAGAATACTGCGACTTCCCCAATGGTTGGCATGTTGCCTCTACACCTGGTTTTTGGGACGGTCTATATATCTCCCCATCCCAGACTCATTCCAAAGTTGATCTGAGATGCGCCTGGACGGAGTGGAATGTAGATCCATTTGAATGTATCCCAGGCCACGGATTAATGTGCCCTCTGGGTCAATCAAGCTGATTCCGCGACGGGTGAGTCAGCCATACCTGCCGTACCTTCTGATCAAAGTAGTCATGATGTTGGCGAAGGCCCCTTTTCATTAAGACGCGTTCCAAATAATCCAAACCATCCGTTATGGTACCATCTAACCACAGTTCCGGATGTATCGTCAGCTGCAAGCGTTTGGGCCTACTATCGGCAAAGCAGGTCAACAAGCTCTTGTCGCGCCAGGTACGACAACTATCGCTCACGTATAAAGTGCCTTCTTGGTACCGCGGATTGTGGGGGTGACAGAATTCATCTATGTCTTTGAATGGATCAGCGTGGCCTTGATGTGGCTGATGCATGCAGATCGTCCGAATTCGACGACCCACTATCTTTGTCAGAATACTTGCTTCCCAATCTAAATGCGCCATAGCAGCAGTTGGGCCGGTGGGATAGGTAATCATGTCATAATGCAAACCAATCTCATGTCCTAGATCCTGGACTTTTCTCAATGTTTCCTGATTGTCAGGATACAGTGGGTTGAAATGCAACGTCAAAGGAACATAGTAGGTCGCATGAATCCCGCGTTTCGCCTCAATTTTCGCCATGTCCTCGAGGCCAAGGATGTGTAGGTCGATATCATGTCGCAGAAAAACTGCAAACTCTCCCGAATTGGTGGCGATTTGCTCCATGTTGCGAAAGGTATATCCGCTCGACTGGAGCTTGTCTAGCAACACTTCGTAATCACGAAGATCAAACGCAGGAAGTTTTTCTAGCTGAGACATCTGACGTACCTACATCACCCAGGAATGCTGTGAATAACATCGCCAATGAACATGTATGATGACCGCTTCCAGTCTGAGAACAGATACAGCGCTCCGCCGCAATTCAGCAATAGAAGGAGGACGACCTTGACCTGCGGAACGGTTTTCAACCCGTGAGCCATTGTCATGGCCAATGCCGGAAAAGCCAACATACAATATCTTGAGTCTGGAACAGTAAGAGAAAAGACTAGCATTATAGTAGCAATCCAAACCAAAACAAACCTATTCGCGGGATCTTTGATTCGACGGAATAGACCTATCCCCCCCAAGAACAACGCGGGTAAGGTGTACACGCCTAGAGCTGAAGGAAACCTCGTAAACAGGACCTCTAGCAGGAGTAGCTTGGCCCAGGTTGTCTTAGAATAGGATCCGGCAAAATTGGCCATGATATCCCATTGTACGGCAAGAGCTAAGGTCAAATGGTGTGTAAACGACTCAGGCGGCGATCTTCTTCCTTTGCGCGATGGGTGATCCGTTTTCGTAGCACTCCCCGGCGTAGACGTCAGCCATGAGATGCGGTGCATTGAGTCGCCGGAATCGTTTCTCGGCCACCATCAGGACCCGCCAAATGAGGGCGGTGGCATTGGCCACCTTCCTGTATCGTTTGGCCGCATTGGTTCGCAACCGTACCGAAGCGAAGGGACTTTCGACGACGTTGGTGGTTCGCAGGTGTTGCCAGTGGGCCTCGGGAAAGTCGTAGAATGTCACCATACGGTCCCAATCGCGCTCGAGGATATCGACGGCGTCTGGACACTCGCGGCGAAACCGTTTGGCGAATTGATCGCGGCGTTTCGTCGCTTCCTGACGGGTGGGCGCGTAGGGGATCTGTGTCAGCAGGTGCCGCGCTTCGGCCTGCACGCGTTTTGGCAGCTTATCCAGCACGTTCAGGAGGCGGTGATTCCAGCACCGCTGTTCCGCCGTCTCCGGCCAGATCGCCGCCAGTGCCGCCCAGATACCCAGGTGCCCATCCGCCACCAACAACTTCGCCGCGCTCAGTCCGCGGTCACGCAAATCGCGCAGTACGCCCGTCCACGACTCCTTCGATTCGCGATAGCCCGGGACAATCGTCAGGACTTCCTTACGTCCGTCGCTCATCGCGCCGATGACCACCAGGAGAGCGGCTTTTTGTTTCTCGAGACCGGCTTTGACGTAGTAGGGTCGGACCGGAGCGCCCTGCGCCACACGCGTGATGTGGGTTTCTCCGGCCCGCCCTCCGAACCGGACGTGCGCGTTACCACGCATCCGGCTCTCCACAAGGTGCCGTGTGACCGCAGAGTTACAGCCCAACGGTGCAGTTTGGTCTGGATTTCCAGTACTCGATTACGGGCTTGTTCTGCCTCGGGCCACGAAGCGCTGGCATTCACCGGCGTCCTCCTGTTTTTCCAGTACCCCACTGCGCAACTTGCTGCCTCCCTTCGCCATGTAAGCGGCTTTCCCGCTCGCGGACTACTACAGAGGCTCCGTCCCTTGCCAAGCCCCACAGCGGACAGCGCGCTGCCCCGATAACGGTCGGACTCGGCTCGGTTCCCACGTTCACCATGAACCGTTTGACGGGGGAGGTGCCCAGCTTTTCCCCTGCAACTTCGCCTTGGGTACGCCGCAGGCCTTCTCCAAGGCCTCTGCTTCGGTGGGTATCACACCTCCCCAGAGTCGCAGTCGGTCATATATCCGACCACGTGCGTTGCGTACCAACCCTTATCCACCAGGTTTGGGTTGGCGGGCCGCTAAAGGGGGTTCCATCACTGGTTCACTTCGGGTTACACCATTCCGTCTTGCTTGCCAGACGTGGAGTGTCTGGAGGTGCCACTCCACTCTGTCGTTGTCGAGGCTGCTTCCACCTTCCCCTGCGCTCCCAGAGTCAGGCTGCCTCCAGCTTCAACGGGCTGCTGCGACAGCCCGTTGGTGGGTCCTTGCATCCCACCCGGTTCTCTGGCGCCTCGTGGCGCACGATCCCGTCCGCCCAGGCGTAGACGAGTTCGCGGTCGTCCAGCCGTCGGTGGCGCCAGGCGTTGTATTCGACGATCCACTTCTCACGCAAACGAGCGATCGAGGACGCCGACAAAGGCGCTCCCTTGCCCAGCAGGCCGCGCAGCGCCAGCTCGAAGTCGCCTTGGGACAAACCGTGCAGGTAGAGCTCTGGCAGCAGCTGACCTATTTCTTGGGTGCGCCGGGTGAACAGCGGCAGTACCGCACTCTCAAATCGCTCTTCCAGACCCCGCACCCGAGGGCGTTTCACCTCGATCGTGCCCGAGGTTAAAGACAGGCGCCGCCGCTTCCCGTACCCATTGCGGTAGCCGCCGGGTGCGTCCAACGGTGCCTGTCGCTCGTACCTCGACCGTCCCAGCGCATGGGTGACTTCCTCATCCAGAACCGACTGCATCAGCGACTGAATCTGCGAGCGCGTCCACTCTTCCAGCGTCTCGAACGTGGGCATGGACATCTCCGTCGTGCTCGGCTTAGGTTGTGGCATGGCGATTCTCCTCTTCCTGCCGGGATAGCCCCGGCGTTTGTAATTGGCTATTACAAAGGAAGGGCAGGATCGCCGTCTGTCTATTTCCACACCTTCTGATTATAGCTCGGTGATGGTATGACGGTGCGTCACCGCAAACAACGACTGCTCGAGTGTCTCAAGGAGCTGCGCCTGCCCGCGGTCCGCAACACCTACGGGGAGTTGGCCGCGCATGCACGCCAGGAATCGTTGAGCTACGAAGAGTTTCTGTTGGAAGTGATGGAAAGAGAGCGTGAAACGCGGCGTCAGCATCGCGTCGAGCGCGCCTTGCGGGCCTCCAAGCTCCCGCTGGAGAAGACGATAAAATCCTTCGAGCGCAAACGACTGCCTCGCAAGGTAGATGCGCACATCAACGTACTGCTGGAAGGCACTTTCCTGAATCGCTGCGAAAACGTCCTGGCGTTTGGGCCTCCCGGCAGCGGCAAGACGCATCTGCTGTGTGCTATCGCCCAGGAACTCATCTTCCAGGGCCATCGTGTCCTCTTCCGCCCCTGCGACCTTTTGGTACAGGAACTCTTGATTGCCAAACGCGATCTGTACCTCCCGCGGCTCCTCAAGCAACTGGGTCGTTACGACGCCCTCATCATCGATGATCTGGGCTATGTCCAGTACGGTCGCGAGGAGATGGAAGTACTCTTCAACCTGATGGCCTTCCGCTACGAACGCGGCAGTGTGCTACTGACCAGCAACCTGCCCTTTTCGAAGTGGGATCAGATTTTCAAAGATCAAATGACCACCGCAGCGGCTATTGACCGCCTCGTACACCACAGCATCGTACTGGAGCTCAATGTCCCCAGCTATCGATTGGAAACATCAAAGAAACGCCATGCATAGGACAACCATGAACGGGAGAAATGAATGTCGTCAAACGGAACAAACTCTTGACGCTAGACAATCGTCTCCAACGCCGACTTGCATTGCCCTTGAGCTATCGCGCCAGAGTCCATGATGAGCGTAGTTTCTTCCACGAGCGTATCCTCCTCCCCGCGTCTACGGGGTATGGGTGTGTTTGTGGTCACCCTGAGGATACGCTCTCTTCCTTCCTACCGTCTTTCACCTTGGATTGCCAACCCCTCACGATCCACAACTTCTGACAATAACTCTCTCCGCTATAACCGGCCCCTCTACCGCAATTACGCGTACGACCACTATACGTCCTGCGGAGAAGAATACTGGGCCGTCCGCGTTATCGGCGGCTCTATCGGCATCACCGAAGGGCAATCCAGGAAGCAAGCACTCTGGAGCGGGTTGGGCGATTACTATGCTGACGGCTATGACCTCTTCACCTGGACTGAACGCCGCCAGCCCGACCAGCGCTCCGAAAGTGCGCTGTTCAAGGACTGGTCGGGCTGGCAACACGTTTTCTACCAACGTGGTGGTGGCGAACGACGGCTCCGGCGACTGGGGCTACAGCGTCATCGTCGGCGACGGTTTGATCGCCCGCTTCAGTCCTTTGACCCTGTCCAAGACCGATCTGAACGGTCTGCGCTTCGATCTTTCGCTTCTTCGCTTGAAGCTCACTGGCGTGGGTTCGCGCATCTCCAAGCCCAACCGGGAGAGCTATGACGTGGGGGAAAACACCGCGGAAGTGAACCAGAAACATGTGACCATGCTGCTGGGCAGCCGCGTGATGGCCGACCTCGGAGTGTTGCGCCTCGGTCTGAACGGCGCGAATCTACACTCCTATACCAGCACCCAGCCCGGCGGCAGCATGAAGGGCGCCTTGCGGCAGGACCAGCCGCTCTACCAGTTTCTGATGGTGCGCATCACGGACGATGCACCGAAAGACGGTCTAGGCGGAGCGGTGGTGCAGAATGTCCAGTTGATCGTCAACGGCGAGCGGCGACCCGATTTGCAGCCGGACGTAGTGCGGCATCAGGCCAACCCCCCGTCCCAAGTGGGACGAAGTTTTTTCAGTGGTAGCTTCGTGCCCTCGACCTATACTAGATATGCCTCGGGTCGCAAGGTCGGCTTTGCCGTCTACTACGGCAGCGATCTGCCTCTGTACGCCGACTACCTCTACCGCGTCGCGCACGAAGAAGGAGAGGACGTGAGTGGCAACACGCGCTTGGAGGGACTGTTGGCGACCTTCAAGCTTGAATCGCCCGAGGAGACGCTGCGCGCCGATGGCGATGACCAGCTCATCTACGTGTTCGATCTGCGAGGGGAACAGCTACTGCAATCGGTAGAAGTGGAAGCAGTACTGGGCAACGACTATCGCGTCGACTGGTCGGGAATCTTCGTGAGAGAAGGACAGAGAAAAACGATCGAGCTGGATAGCCGCTACCAGAGCATGTTCTACCAGACGGCTGCCCGTGCAGAAGGCAGAGCTGATGATCTCTCAAATCTCCGGCGCGTGCGCTTTTCCGTGGGGGGAAACACGGGCATCTTCACCTTCAGTGCCGATCTCCACCTACGTCTGCCCTGGTTGGAGGTGACGGGCGAATATGCGCGATCGGCGGTTTACGCACGTTATCCGGCCGAGTTCGACGACAGAGCCCTGCCGCGGCAGGGCTCTCGCTTCACCAGCCGCGGCTATAGTCCTTTCGCCGGTTTGATCAACGATACGGTGGTCTGGCGGCTGGTGCAGGACAACGATGACGGCGACCGCTGGCCGGATTTGCTTGGGGGTAATGTGCTGGGCAGTCCCCTGAACGAGACCGGGACAGACTTCGACGGGGTTTTCCCGGGCCAGGATGCCGACCTGGACGGTGTAATCGACACGGACCAGAACGTCAATGGTACCCCGGATTACGAAGAGGCATTTCTACGCTACAACGTGGAGCCCAACGAGTACGTCTACGGTCTGGACCGCAACAACAATGACGAGCCGGACCACCGCGAAGACGACTGGGACGCCGACTATGCCTACGATCCCGGCCAACGGGGTCACCATCTGTTCGCTCAAGTGGATCTGAGTGGGACACTGGTCTGTGGCCGCCGGGCGCTACGCTGCCAAATCTCTGGATGGAGGGGGGCACAGCCGCTCGCTCTACGGGTTGCTGAACTACCTGAGAGACGGGCGCGGCCGTCTGCGCCTGCGCCTCAACTGGCAACAGGGCGGCCAGCTGGACAACGGTCTGTTTCAGCGCGAGCGCCGTCTCGACCTTTGGACCCTGGTCAGCCGGGTCGAGTACTCCTGGACCTGGGACAGGCTCGCCGTCTCGCCCCAGCTGAAATACCTCTTGCTGCGCTTGCGGGACCAGGAATTCCACTTAAACCTAAGGTCAGAGTATCAGGTGGTGCCCATTCTCAAGATGGCCTATCCCTTGATGAAACGAACCACCCTGAGAGCCGGCTTCCAAGGGTAGGGTCCTTTTCCTTACCGGGTGAGAGACCGGGCGCAGACGCGCGAGGATCTGGAGCAGCGCATTTTCACTCTTACCGTGACGAATGTGCACCGGTATTACGGCTACGATCTCTACACCGTAGCGGGCACTACCAAAAACAAACTGCAATACGACGATCCTTTCCGGCGCCCGGAAGAGGTGGACGGCATCGAGTTTTTTATCCGAGCGCTGGTGGGCTTCACAGATTTCGGTCGCGTCCTGTGATTCCGGAACACTATGCAATTTCGTAGAGCTGGCCTCGTCATCGCGCTTATCGTCGTGGTAGCTGCCGCCGGTGGCAGCTACTGGCGCTGGCGGTCTCAACTTGTGGACCTATCTCTACCCGCGGTGCTTGAGGGCAAAGAGCCGATCGTTGTAGCGCTGGCAGAGGAGACGATCAAGAAAGTCTCGGCAGCACCCGAGGAGCCGGGAGCCTGGCTGATGCTCGGCTACGTCTACGAGGCGAATGCCCTGCCCGCTCTCGCCCTGGAGAGTTACCAGCGCGCCCTGGATATCGACGATACGTTTGCCAAGGCGTGGTACCGGCTGGCACGAGTGCAGATGAGCCTGGGGGATCGCAGCGGCGCCATCGAAGCCGGCCTTCGCGTCGCCGAATTGGTGCCCGAGTTCGTTACCATCAGCTGGCGCCTGGGTTTCTGGTATCTGGATCAAGGCAGCCTGGGGGATGCGCGCCAGTGGTTCGAGCGCGCCGTCGAGATAGATGGCAGGGAGCCGGCCGGCTGGTGGGGGCTGGCGCGGGTGCTAATGCAGGAGGGGCAGCCACTGCGGGCCGCAGAAGTGCTGGAGGATCTGGTAGAGAAGTGGCCCGACGATGCTTACGCTCACCATCTGCTCGGAACGGCGTACCGCCAGCTGGGGCGCTGGGGGGCCGCGGCGGCCGAGCTGGAGTTGGGCGCCGGCAGCGCACCTGTGTGGCACGATGACTGGGACGTAGAAATGACGCGCTATCGGACGGGTCTGGAAGTAGAGCTCGACCGGGCCACCGCACTCTTTCAGGTTGGGCGCCTGAATGAATCCATCGGGGCGCTGGAGAAACTGCGCCAGCTCTACCCCGATGAGCTATCCGTCCTGAACAACCTGGGAGCCGCGTATGTCAGACAGGGCCGCTATCAACGGGCTCTCGAGGTCTACGGCCCTGAATTGGAAAAGTATCCCAGAGACGCCAACCTGCATTACAATCTGGCCCTGGCATATCTCGCACTCCAGGATTCAACCCAGGCGCTGGTACACCTCGACGAAACAATCGCTCTCGAGCCAAGGGCGGCAGACGCGCTCGAGAAGAAGGGCGCGATACTGAAGGGGACGCGCAGGTTGCGGGAAGCAATCGAGGTCTATCAGCAGGCGCGCCTGTACGACCCGCAGAACGCCGAGCTGCATCTGCAGCTCGGAATGGTCCAGT
Source organism: Candidatus Latescibacterota bacterium (assembly GCA_965217095.1). GTDB lineage: Bacteria > Latescibacterota > UBA2968 > UBA8231 > UBA8231 > CAYNZV01. Next base: position 141,532 of record OZ244235.1, on the reverse strand, counting down.
GGGCAGAGGGCGAAAGAGAGGCTGGGCTCGCCAATCTTATGCGGGCCGTCGAGCTCGACTCGGCTTTCACCGTCGCCTACGTAGCCATCGGCGAAGCTCAGAAAAAGCTCGGCGCGCTGGATGAAGCCGAAGCCGCATTCGAAAAGGCCAGTGCGCTCAATCCGCGGCTTGATGTTTTGCTGCGGGATCTGCGGGAACAGAGGGCCCGAAGAGTAGACAAATAGCACCCGCGGCGCTGGCAACACTCACGGAGGCGAGCCCAATTTCACCGGGTCGATAGCAAGACGGCTGTATTAGCCTGAACCTTCGGTGATCTGGATGAACTGGTCCACGGCCACATCGCGGAAGGTATCGGTGAGCCCGGAAGTGGGCCAATAGACTTCCAGCAGGTCAATCCCGGGAGCCGATCCCAGACCGATCGTCTGCCGCAAAGGGTTGGCGCCAAAGCTGCCGCCAGAGTTGACGTGTTTGAAGATTGACTGTTGCCGGTCATTCTCTTGCAGCAAAATTCGTATACGCGCACCAATCGCCGAGCGATTGGTGTGAACCCCGATGAGCTTGATTCCGATCCAGCGGTTGCCAAAACCAGGGTTCTCGTAGAGTGCGTTGAAGTACTTGTCGCCCGGTAGGAATCCTCCCAGCTGCTCAAAGACGTCCTGGTCACCGTCGTTGTCGAGATCTGCAAAAGCGACCCCATGGCCTTTCTGAATGTTCCCAAATCCACCCGCGCTGGTTACGTCCACGAAGCCCTTGCCGCCCTAACTCAGATACATAACGTTGGGCATCAGCGATTCATAGTCCGGGTAGCCAGTCCCGAGGTAGAAATCGAGAAAGCCGTCGTTGTCCAGATCACCGAAGTTGGAACCCATGGGTCGGGTAAGTTGCCCCAGATTGAGGTCTTTGGCGACCTCCCGGAAACCTCCTTTGCCGTCGTTGCGATACAGACGGCCGAGCTCATAGCCCACCAGCATGCCGAGAATGCTGGCCACCACTTCGCCAAGATTGCCACCGTCCCAATCGTAGCTACCGACGTAAATGTCGAGCATGCCATCGTTGTCATAGTCCCAGAACCACATGGGGAAACTCATGATAGGATGAGCGACGTCGAGGGTCGGGGCGAGGTCCGTGAACGTGCCGTCGCCGTTGTTGCGGAAGAGCTGGCACGGCGGCCTGAAGGAGGCGTCGAAGGCGTCGTTCCCGATGTACAGATCGAGGTCGCCGTCGTTGTCGTAGTCGGCAAAGGCTCCGGTCTGCGTCGGATAGTGGACATCACCGAGACCCGCCACAAAGGTCACGTCGGTAAAGGTCTCGTCCCCGTTGTTGCGCAGCAGCGAGTTGGGAACCTGGCCGAATTGGCGCATCCAGCCGCCGCGCAGCATCAGGATGTCTACATCGCCGTCGTTGTCGTAGTCGGCCTGGACCAGATTATTGGCACCGACCAGACCCATCAGATTTGCCTGTTCGGTAAGCTCGGTAAAGGTGCCATCGCGGTTGTTCCGAAAGAAATGCATCTGCTCGTTAGGATCCCACGTCGACACCACAATGTCGAGATAGTTGTCACCGGTGAAATCGTCAATGATCGCGCCGCCAAGCCCGTCGAATGTGCTCAATCCGAGCTTGGGAGCCACGTTGGCGAACCGGGGGAATGGCTGCTCTGACTCGAAGAACTTCCATTCAATCAAGTACTCCGGAGGGACCTCTTCGGGATAGCCGCCAATAGTCATATACATGATGTTGAGCAGCCACTGTGCTTTCAGGTAGAGGGAAGAGTTAACCCGGACCTTTTGCATTGCTTCAGCGAAGTAGATGATGGCATTTCTCGACCCGCGCTGCTTCTTGTGAATGCCGTCACCCCTTATGGGCAACAGGCAGCTGTCGGGCGAGTAGTGGTGGATGCAGTTCTCCGTCTCGCCCAATCTCATGTAGCCCACGCCAAGTCGGAAGGCGGCGGCAGCGGCCAGTTCTGGCGACAGCGTTCCCCTTTCGCTCGCCCGCTTCTGATGCAAGTGTACCGTAGTCAGGTGTCGCAGCCCTTCGTCCAGATTGCCCGGACGAAGTTCGGCATGGCCCAGCCGCGCCCGCCAGAGTAAGGCTGATTCCAGTGGCACGGAGGGAGCCCGAGCCGACGCCAGTTCGTCCAAGCGCCGGCGGTAGTCGCGAGCCACCATGTTGCCCAGAATGGGATGCTCGCGCGGACTTCGAGCTGCGAAGTGCCGCAGTTCGGCAAGCATGCGGTGGTGGCCGTCTTCATCCGTCAGCGCGGTTGAATCAACTTCGGATCCGACGGATGGGAGCTGTTGAGCTGAGGGCTCTGGCTCGCGATCGCATCCGTACCAGATGAGCAGGCCCATAGTCGCCAGGACGAATCCCCGCAAAGCACGGAGGTTCGCCCGGAAGTTGCTTGAGGTCAGGCAGATCATAAAAGTCCGTTGGGATGGATACATGGCTGCATGGTTCGCTTCAACTGATCGTGAGACTCAATTCCCTGGCAACACTCAATATAAAGTTCTGGCCTTCGACGATGTCTTCTCCTTCGAAATGTTCCACTTGCAGCGTTACCTCGGGCGCGAGGGCGCTGGCTCTCCGCAGCAGGACTTTGTAGTCGAGCACGCCGCGTCCAGGAATGGTTTCCTCCAATTGAAGCAGACCTCCCGAACCATGAGTCAACAGGATGTCTTTGGTGTGAATGGCTACTATATCTTCATGGAGGGTGTCAAAGAGGTCGTTGATGACCTGAGAGGTGTTGAAGACATCTGCCGGATGGACAAGATTGACGGGATCGAAAAGGACCTTGAGGTGATTGCTACTGAAACTGCCTAATAATTCCCGAAAGCGAGCGACCGAATTCAGCGGCGTGATAAGGTGCGGATGTGCCGCAACAACAATATCCTGCTCCTGAGCTATCTGTAACAAAACGGCGACTCGATCGATACACCGGAGCCAGGTGTCGCGGCTCCAATTGTTTTCGGTCACAGGATCGAAGGGATGGGCTCCTTCCGGTTTGATGGCAAATCCGGCACAATGGGCCTTGAGCATCGCGCCATGCGACAGGTGTCGTTTGAATTTCTCCGTCTGCTCACTCAAGGAGACGTTGAGATCAACTCTCAGCCAGCAGAATTCGCCAACTGAGATTCCGCAATCATCAAGTATCTTTCGGGCCTGAACAACATCATGGTCGGACCAGTCTCCGCCAGTATAGGTAGATATCGTCTTTGCCGAGAACTGATCTACCGCCTGCACAAGAAGGTTCGTATCCGCACTATTCTTGGGAATAGCCACCATGGGACTGAACCTCATCATATCCTCCTGTCGTTTCCCGTCATTCTACCGCCGCCGACAGCCCTTTTCCACGCGCCAGATGCACGATCTGATTCGCTTCGTACTCTCCATAAAGCTCTACCTCGCCGTCGGTCCACCGCACTTCCACTTCAGACACCCGGGCTTCTGCGCCGAGCCCGATGTGGATTCGCGGATCATTGGCGGACAGATAACTATACGCCGTACGCACATCCCGCCGCTTCCGCTGCGAACCCATCTGGAAGACGACTCGAGCTCCCTCCGCAGCACTGCCGGTTGATTCCACCACCTGGAGTATCAACCAGTTGCCCCGATCCTCCACGATATTGCGTAGGAATAAGGCAGGTGCGTCGCGATTGACTACGAGGACATCCATACCGCCGTCGTTGTCCACGTCACCGAACGCGGCCGCCCGGCTGGTGCCCACCAACAGTTCCTCCGTACCGCCCTGCGGCAGAACTTGCTCGAAACGCGCCCCGGGCTGCCCGCGAAAGAGGATATTTGGTTCGGCGAAGGGGTCCGACGAGTAGAGCTTGGGGTTGTTCATGAAGATGCGACCGGCAACGGAATACAGATCCAGCCAGCCGTCATTGTCCAGATCGAGTATTCCCGTCCCGAACCGGGTGAATATCGGCGTGCCCAGGGCCAGTCCGGTGGTGGCCGTGACGTCCGAGAAGTACTCGCCCTGATTGCGATAGAACGAGTCAGTCTGCGTTTCCATATTCACTACATGCAGGTCGAGGGTACCGTTGTCGTCGATATCGACGGCGTTGACCCCCATGCACGATTTGGGACCAGCGCTGTCGTCCACGGCACAGCCGCGCAGGACGGCTTCATCTATGAATGTGCCGTTGAGCTGGTTCATCCACAACTGGTTTTTGGTCGCGTCATTAGCCACAAAGATGTCCGTCCAGCCATCATCATCGAAATCACCACTGATAACGCCGAGCCCGTTCCCGTACGCTGCTGCCAACCCCGCTTCCGTCCTCACGTCGGCGAAAGTACCGTTGCCGTTATTGCGAAAGAGCGCGTCGGGCAGCGGGGTATTGTAGTTGGTTGGGCCACAATAGTCGGGCTCGCCAAGAACGGTGACGCACTCTTTGTCAGATTCGACCGTCCAGTGGAGATAGTTCACCACGAAGAGATCCAAGTCGCCGTCGATATCGAAGTCGAGGAACACGGCACCCGTTCCCCACTCCGGGTCGTCAACCGCAGCTGCTCGCGAAAGGTCAGAAAAACGAGCTTCACCCAGGTTCTGGAGCAGGACATTGGGGCCGACGTTGGTGACATAGAGGTCGGCGTCACCGTCGGCATCGTAGTCGCCGACACAAACCCCCATACCGTAGCCCCGATCATCGCTGCCGCTGCCTGGCGTTGCGTTGACAAAGAACCCCTCGCCGTTATTGCGGAATAGCTGATTCCCCGGTCGCTGGTCGGTCGGGTCATCAAGATTTCCGGCCTGGACCATGTAGGCATCCAGGTCGCCGTCATTGTCCATGTCGAAAAGAGCCGCGCCCCCCGCCATGATCTCGGGTAGATAATGGCGATCGCGGTGCCCTGAGTCGAAAGCAAAGCGAATGCCTCGTTCCGTTGCCACGTCTGCAAACCAGGGCGGCGCTGTTGTGTTGCTGCGGTCGATATCCGATTGCGGCGGTTCGATTTCGCTGCTGCAAGCGCAAAATATCATGCAAGTGGCAACAGCGTATCGGAAAGGCAAGGGCGGCATGGTCGAGTGGTTGGCGAGCACAGGTTGGGAAGTCGGCCCAGTCAGTCCGCTTTGTTTCTCGTGCGCTCCTGGCGGATACTCTCGAGCATCGTAACCAGGGCTGGGGAATCTAGCTTCAGGGCAAGAGCTCTATGCACCGCAGCTTCAGCATCCTGCAGGCGTCCCAACCGCCGTGCCGCCACCGCCCATCCCATATATGCCTCGTGGCTGGTCGAATCGAGTTCGACAACTCGCTGGAACGTCACCAGACCTTCTTCCCAGCGCCGGAGCTCGCACGAAACCATTCCCAGTTGCAGCAAATGTGCGGGATTCTGCGGCTCCAGGTATGCGGCCCTCTGGAACGCGCCGCTGGCGAGATCCAGTTTTCCCTGACGCAGAAAGATGCTGCCTATACCAGCATGGGCGCTCGCCAGGGTGGAGTCTGCGGCGAGGGCGCGATCTAGGTAATTGAGCGCAAGGCCCGTATTGCCCATGCCGAAATGCACAGATGCCACGCTCTGCAGTAACTCGGCGCTGTCCGGATACCGCAGCTGCGCCGCCGTATAGACCTCAAGTGCGCGCTCCCATTGTTGGGCCTGCACCAAGACCTTTCCGAGGATCCTGGGAATAACCAGGCTCCCCGGATGAAGTTGCCGCAGCTTTTCCAGCGCCAGAATTGCCAGCTGGGGTGCGCCGCGGGCGACAAAACCCATGGCACGGTTTACTTCGATCTCCAAACCCGTTTCGTATCGCGCCAATTCCTTTTCCCAGGCATCGGGCCAGACTGGCCTGGCCCCCTCGCCACGTGCCAATGCTTCTCTGGCTTTCCCCCAGTTACCCATTTGCCGATAGGCATTACCGAGCAATTGGTGGGTGTAGCGACTATCAGGACCCACTTCCAACAGCCGTTCCAGCAGACCGGCAGCCTGTGCCGCCTTCTGTTCCAGCAACAGTACTCGAGCCAGCCCCCAGTAACCGCCAGGGTTTGAGGCATCGATTTTGACGGCTTGCTGAAACGAATTGCGGGCCTCTACCATCAAGCCCTGATCCAAAGCCCAGAAACCGTACCGCACCCGCACAGGCGCAAAGTCAGGGGCTAGTGCGACGGCGTGAGAAATCGCCTCGGCGCTGCCCTGGACATCTCCCAGCCGGGCGCTGACGGCGAAAACTCGATACCACGCCCTGGCGCTCGTGTCGGCGATAGCCAGCGAGCGGTCGTAGCTCTCGAGCGCGAGCGAATCCAAGCCGTTGGCTTCGTAAACGAAGCCCAGTCGTGCCCACAACTCCGCGTTTTCCGGCTCTCCGGCAAGTTCGTCCAGCGCCTCCTGCACGCGAAAGACAATCGTGGGATCTTTGTCTTCCAGAATGGCAGGAAGCGCGAATTCTCGAGGGCCCTTCTGCACAAAGAGGTAGCCACCGATCGCGAGGGCGATTGCGGCGCTCGTGAGAAGGACTGCCAGGAGTCGTCTCTTTGTCATTGTCCGTCGGAGACCAAGGGCGCTGCTTTCTGGCTCTCCGTATGGCCTGGTGAGGATCTGGCCCAAGCTGAATGGGTGTGTTGCTGCGGAGATAAATCTACTCAGGGATGCGAGCGCACGACAGATGTGGTCTTCGCACCATAGGGCACACGGCAACTCGACCGATACTACGCATCGTGTCGCTACGGCCACGACTCGCAGCCGCGGAACGGCATGTGCTCCCCCTTGAAGTACTCGGGGAAGGGATGATACACGTTAATACCATCGGCGGCTTCGCTCCGGAAAAGAAAGAGGCACGGCCAGTCCTCCTTGGTGACCTGGGTAGTGGAGGGCATATACTGAATCGAACCACCGCGCCGCCAGCGCTCACTGGTGTTGGGTTCAGAACCGTGCAGAACGAGTGGATGATGTGCGGAAATATCTCCGGGTTCGAGCTCGATATCCACGGCCCGACCCTCATCGAGAACATTCGGATCCACCTGGTTGAGCAAAACGGTCTCTTCGGAGCCGGAAGTCGGTGCCTGCGGCGATAATGCCGAGCTTGAGCCGGGCCGCCCTGCTGGCGCGGGTGTTTCGCATCGATGTCACCATGCGTCCGGACTGCGGCGTAGGATGAAGATCATCGCGGTGCTGACTGAGCCTGGTAAGATTTGGGTGGTCTTCTGCCCTAGTACTTTGGAACAAGATTTGGGTGCTGAGTAGGTAATGGCAGCGTGGGCCTGTGCTACGGCGCAGACAGAGGGAGCATTGACATGCCCAGTCCGCTCCAACCTATTCTCCTAGGGAGGCTCTGCGATTCTCGAATCTACGGCCCGAGGTAGGAGGACATCATGCTTTTAGCACTTGCGAGTCTAGCACTGCTCCTATCCAATGCCAGCGCCTAGCCACCCATTGTGTCTCAGGGCCTGCCTTTCCACGTAGTACACGCCTACCCAGACCTAGTGATCACGTACTTTGGCACTGCCAAAGAGTTTGACTTTCCCTTTGGGCCGATTCCTTCCCCAGGACCATGAGTCCATGAGCAAAGTCGAAGAAAAGGTTATCGCTCTGGAAAAAAAGCTGGAACGTGAGGAAGATGAATTGCGGCGATATCTCAACAGGTGGGCAAAATACTATTATATCTTGCCGTTTTTTTGTGCCGGGCTGCTCTATGTCAACATGTATCTCGGCATTGTCGGCGGTTTCGGCTTCTTGGTCTTCTGCCTCAAGATGTCCAAACACAGGATCGTAAAGATTTCTTGTTCGAGATGCAGTGCGAACTTGAAGATATCATTATAATAACGATCGTTTCTGGCCGATGAACATGGGTCATCCAGAGGGTGAAAGCATGAGAATGGGTTTTGAGGGTGGAATCAAGCTAGAATTTCATGGGGCAAAGGTGACCTCTGACGGTGGTCTTTTAGCGTATCGTGAACTTGATGATGCGCTGGGATTATTCGATGCCGTTTCTACGGCTTTATCGGACCAACGTACTGGCCGTAACATCCAACATGCGATGGCTACCTTATTACGCCAATCCATCTATAGCCGTCTTGCGGGGTATGAAGATGTCAATAACGCCGAGCGTCTCTCGGTTGATCCTGTCATGAGAGCGATCACCGGGAAAAAGGCGCCCAACAAACAGGCCGCCAGCGTCAACACGATGGGGCGTTTTGAAACTGAGTTCCTGACCCAGCGGGAGAATCTCGCCGGCCTCTCAGAGATCAATGGCAAGTGGGTTGAAAGAGCCATGAGCAGAACACCTCATCGGCGAATCATTCTCGACCTAGACAGTTCGGAGAGCCCGGTACATGGCGCACAGGAAGGGTCGGCCTACAACGGTCATTTCGGCAGTACCTGTTTCCATCCGCTGTTCTGCTTCAACCAGTGGGGTGATTGTGAAGGCGTACTGCTCCGCCCCGGCAATGTTCACAGCGCTGACCGCTGGAAAGACCTTCTGGACCCAGTCGTTCAGCGGTACAAGAGCGAGAATATCAGGAAATACTTTCGTGGCGATGCGGCCTTCGCCAAACCAGAGATTTATGAATACCTGGAGGGGAACGGCCTCTTGTATGCCATCCGCATGCCTGCCAACGAGCGCCTCCATGAGCAGATACGACCCCTGCTGACTCGACCGGTGGGCCGACCACCCGAAAAGCCGATAATCTGCTGGTCCGAGTTCAGCTATCAGGCCGGCAGTTGGGATCGACCGCGGCGTGTGGTTGCCAAGGTTGAATGGCACCAAGGAGAGCTATTTCCGAGGGTGGGATTTATCGTGACCAACATGAGTGCGAAGCCAGAAGGCGTGGTTCACTTCTACCATGGCCGCGGTACCGCCGAGCAGTGGATTAAGGAAGGTAACTATGCGTTGCACTGGACGCGGCTCTCCTGCAAACGTTTCGTCTGCAATCAGGTGCGGCTGGGGCTGTTTGTGCTGGCCTATAACCTGGGTCACTTCCTTCGCCGGTTGGTTCTGCCGAGGAAAATCAAACACGGGTCTCTTCGCAGTCTGCTGGTAAAGCTGATCAAGGTCGGCGCGAAGGTGGTCAGGCACAATAGATATACCACGTTTCAGATGGCCGCGGTGGCGATAGACCAGACGTTATTTGCCGAGATCTTGGCCCGAATCAAGCGCTTACGTTGTTACTCTGTCTAGATCATCACTTTCCAAAGTAAAGCAATGGATCCCTGTCTCTAATCGGTGAATGTGAACATGGAGACCGTGATAAGTCGGAAGAACAGGGCCGTTCTTGATGCAGAAATTTGTCCCTGGAACAAAGTGGACGGCCATTCCTTATCTTATCAAAGAGAATCGAGTTCAATCTAAACCCCAACCGATTTTGATATGGGAAATACCAGTCAAGTAGGCAACAGTCCCCTCACCAGACACTGGGAGAAAGCACCAAGACCCTGGTTAACGCCTGGTAAGATCCCCAATACACATAGAAACCACAAGGAGAGAGAATGAAGATCACCGATGTCGAAGCCATCCTCCTGAACCCACGCCTAGCTGCTCGCAACGCCGACCAGAAGGCGCTTCGCCAAGATCGACACGCAGACCCTTTATAAGGTCGTAACCGACAACGGCATCGTCGGCTACGGCGACAACCGCGGTCATTATGCCATGACGGATGAGGAACGTGAAGCGCTGATCGGAAATTCGCCTTTCGATTTCGTCAACGCCACCCTAGTGCCGGGTCTGATGGGGGCGCTCTACGATGTCATGGGTAAATACCTGGAAGTGCCGGCTTACAAGCTGATGGGGCAGAAGGTGCGCGACCGGGTTCCGGTCGCCGCCTGGACCCGGCCGGCCAGTCCCGAGGACCTCGCCAAGGAAGTTCAGCGGGCCGCCGCCGAAGGGTACATGATCTTCAAGATGCACACCTGCGAACAATACGATGTCTTCGAGCAGAACCGGGCGGTGGAGGAGGTGGCGCCTGCCGGCTTCAAGATGCAGTACGACTTCAACCACAACCGGGTGTCGGACGAGGTCCTGCGTCTGGTACAGGAATTGGAGAAGTCGTCGGTTGTCGGCTTTCTCGAAGATCCCCTGGTTTGGCGGGACATCGACGGTTGGCGGCGGTTGCGGGAGAAGACATTCATCCCGCTGGTCATGCACGTGCCGCAGCTGGGTGGGGGCCGGAAATCATGCACGGCTGTGCCGATCTCTACATGATAGGCGAGAACGACAGCGGCGGCGGCACGCTACGGCGGGGTGGGGCCTGCGCCGAGGCCAACGTCTCGACCGTGCTTCAGCTCACCGGCGGCACGCTTACCAAGGCGTTGGCCCTGCACATGGCGGCCGTCGTGCCCAATGTCTCCCACGCGATCACACTCGACGATCAGTGCGAGGAGGATTCCACCGGCGGCCGAATCGAAATCTCAGACGGCAGTTCGCCCGTTCCCGAGGAGCCTGGACTTGGTGTTGAGGTAGACGAGGAACTCGTTGCGAAACTTGCGGCCACCCCGGAAACCGAGATCCCGCGCCACATCGGCATACTGCACCTGGCCGGGGGGAACAAGATCTACAGCGTCGGGCTTCCGAGCGTCAAACGCCTCACCGGTTTCGCCGAGGGGAATATTCGGGCCCTGAGGACGGAAGTGTGGAACGACGACGGGTCTCCGGAGTTCGATCAACGCTACGCACGGATCCAGCAGAACGGACCCATAAGGGAGTGACGGAGGACGGCAGCGGCCCTCTCCATATGTTTCGCTATTCGATCGGTACCTTATCCCCGTTAGAAAGCTTTCACAGTCGCTTTCGCGACGAATGCCTGGCCCGGGAGATTCTACTCAATCTGCATGAAGCGAGGGTCGTAATTGAGGAGTGGCGTCAACACTATAACCGAGAGCAACCCCATAGTAAGCTGGGATACCTAAGCCCGGAAGCCTTTATCAACAACCAAGAACTCACACCCCAAGGCGGCTAATTCTTGGGTCCCGGTCACTTCCTTACCTCCCCATTCACCTCGGCCCCCCGACTTCCCTTCGCACCCCCAGAGAGATGAGCTCAGGGCCCCCCGGTCAGACTCACCCTTCAATCCCCTTGGATAGCGGAAGACAGCCAGAGCCGAGCCGGGATGATACGCCTCGCATTACGCTGCGGGCATTGGTTCTGGGTGCTCTGACCATTGCCGCAACCTTCTACTATTACATAAACGAGATTCAGGGAACGGGCATGCTCGGTCATGCCGTGAGCTCACAGCTTCCGGTTGTCGTGTACGTTCCCTTCGTGTTATGGCTGTTCCTGAATGTCCTTCTGAAACAGCTATGGCCGCGGCTGGCCCTCCGCAGGGGGGAGTTGCTGACGATCTTTGGAATGCTCTGGGTGGTAGGCACCATTCCGGGGTACGGCTGGATGGGGTATTGGGTACTCACGCTGGCGGCACCCGCCTTCTACGACACTGCCGAAAATCAGTGGGCCGCTATCCTCTTCGACTTCCTTCCCTGGCATGTATTCCCCGACACCTCTGCACGAGTCATCGATGCCTTCTGGCTGGGCTTGCCGGAAGGTGCGCCGGTTCCCTGGGACGGTTGGTTCGGCGCAACAGCTCAGTGGTTGAGCGTTTCGGTGGCCATGGTCGTCTTCGGCCTCTGTTTGGTTATCCTGCTGCAACGGCAATGGGAAGCGAACGAGAAGCTGACATTTCCCCTGGCTCAACTCCCGTTGGATCTGACCGCCGGATTCGACGGAGCCCACGGGTCGCCCGCGATCTTCCGTTCGCGGCTGTTCTGGGTCGGCTTCGCCGTCGTCTTCGTACCCGTCCTCTACAACATTACATCCTACTTCATGGTCGGATTGCCGAGGATTGGGATTTACTGGGATCTCTATAACATTCATTTGGGAGAGGGATTCCCGACGTTACACTTCCGCATCATGCCTCTGGTGGTGGCCGTAACCTACCTGTGCCCCCTCGATATTCTGGCCAGCATGGTTGTCTTCCATCTGCTGGCGATTCTCAAGGGGGCGGCTATGTCGCGGATCGGTTTCAGCGTCGGCAGCGCTGGAGAGTCGTTGCAGTGGAACGATATCCTTCATCTGGAAAGCTATGGCGCCATCATTTTCATTGGACTCTGGACCTTCTGGTTGGCTCGGAGCCACTTTCGCCGGGTTTGGCGGCAGGTTCGATGGGGTGCCGGCGAACCGGACGAGGTGTCGCACCACCGGCGCGTGCTTCTGGGATTGACGATAAGTGGCGTCTATCTCCTGGGATGGATGATGGCGCTCGGGATGAGCCTACCAGCGGCGCTTTTGATATTCTCCGTAGCGCTTTTGACCTACGTCGTGGTCGTCAAACTGATCGCCGCCACCGGATGTGCCTATCTGCTCACCGATCCAGGGCATATCAAAGGGATCACCTTCGTGAACGAGTTGTTGGGCACTGCCCTCCTGTCACCTCGCAGCTATGTTGGGTTCAGGGTGTTCAGCGGCACGACATTCTTTGGCAACTTACGCATTCCGGCCTGGCCTTCCCTGCCCCACCTGCTGCGCATCTTCTCGCTGAAACAACAGCCCGGATGGATAGCAGTGCTGGTTTTGGTCGCATTTCCAGTGGGATTCCTGGTAGCTGCGGGGGCAACGTTGGAAATGGCCTACACCAAACAGGGGCTAGTCTTCTTTTCCGATAGCATCGGTCGCGGATACGACGAAACGGCTCGCAATCTGAACGACCCGACAAGTCCCGATCTCGGCCGCTGGCTCGTATTCCTTTTCGGCTTCACGGAGTCGGCGGTGCTGGCTATTTTGCGGGTCCGATTCCACTGGTTTCCGCTGCATCCGGTGGGGGTCGCCTTTCAGTATACCATTGTCGGGATCGTATTCTGGTTTAGTCTATTTTTGGCTTGGGCGGTGAAGGTGTTGCTGTTGCGCTTCGGCGGCAAAGGCGCTTACCTGGGGGGCAAGCCGTTTTTCTACGGTCTGGCAATCGGCTATGTAAGCGGAATAATCGTCTCGGTTTGCGTCGACCTCATCTGGTTTCCCACCGTAGGTCACAACGTTCATTCCTGGTTTGTGGAGATCAAAGCCCTGATCTAGCAGAATTCCTCCTTCTCATAGGTTCATCGGGCGCTGTGGCGGTCGTTAGGTGTTCTACGTCCGGAGCATTGCCAACTCCAATGACGCATCGTGATCCTGAAGCATCCACAATCCCGAGCAAATTAGAAGTGATGGCAGTTTTCGCCCTATAGATAATTATTACATGGATGCCCGAGTGATTGGAGAGATAGAAAATACGCTATAATGTGTATGGGTCCCTGGATGTTGGGGGACGCCGAAGCCGCTTCTTTCGCCCCGGGCAGATTCCCAACGGGCCCGTCAACAGCTGTCCCAACTGTCACATGAGTGCTTTCGGAGGCGATGCCCGCAACGCTTTCGGGCGAACCGTCGAGGCTAACTTTCTCACCGAGAGAGGTGAAGGTAGAACAAGGGCAATCCCATGGTAAATATGCGTTGCACTGGACGCGGCTTTCCGGCAAGCGTTTCGTCTGCAATCAGGTGCGGCTGGGGCTGTTTGTGCTGGCCTATAACCTGGGGAATTTCCTTCGACGGTTGGTTCTGCCGAGGAAAATCAAACACTGGTCACTCCGCAGCCTCCTCGCGAAACTCATCAAAATCGGAGCGAAGGTTGTCAGACATAGTGGATATATTACGTTTCAAATGGCAGAAGTTACTATAGACCAGAAGTTATGTGGCGAGCTCTTGTCTCGAATCAAGCGCTTGCGTTATCCTGCTGTTTAGAACTTCACTTTCTAAAGTAAGGCAATGGATACCTGTCTCTAAGCGGTGAACGTACACGTGGAGATCGTGATAATGCGGAAGAACAAGGCCGTTCTTGATGCAGAAATATGTCCGTGGAGCAAAGTGGACGGCCATTCCTTATTATCAAACAGAGTCGAGTTCAATCTAAACCCCAACTGATTTTGATATGGGGAATACCAGTTCATACCTAAAGGACCAAGACCAACCGGATGAGCGCAGATAGCTTCGAGGTACCCAGAGGTCAACGCCAGCTGTTCATCGACGGACACGGGGTGATGTCGATGGAGAATCTCACTAGAACCTTGCACCAGCCCTCGAAGAAGGGCGCGGTCCTGCGACCCGCCCCGGGCGAGCATGTGATGCAGACCCGCTCGGCACCTTATTGGGACCCGAAACGGGAAGAGTTTCGTCTCCTGGCTCAGATGCGGTGGTACCGGAGCGCGGACGGCCTCCACTGGTCAATGGTGGGAGGCGAGCTGCAACCGGAAGAAAACAAACCGGAGTTCCACGCGCTGAGCGATGATGCCGATCCCGATCCCAAACGACGCTACAAGGGATTGACCAGCCACGTGGTCAACGTGGACACGGGGAAACGGGTCGTGCATTCGTCGGAGCGGGTCGACCCGGAGGGCAAGCCTTGGCCCGGAACTCGCTTCGAGCGCAGCCTGGACTTTCTGGTATCCGAAGACGGTTTCAGTTGGAAGCGGCTGGACGCCGAAGTCTCCAGCTTTGACGAGCACAACCTGAGCTACGATCCGGTGGAAAAGCAGTACCTGCTGAGCTTCAAAAAGACCGGCATCTACGGCCGTGCCCACATGATCAGCACCAGCCCTGATTTCCAACACTGGAGCGAACCGGTGATGGCTATCCAGGCGGACGATCTGGATCAGGAGTTGGGGCGGTTGCACATCGAAGAGTTCCTGAGGTCCTCCAACGCCGATTACCTCAGGCCGTTGCCCAATACCCCCGACTGGCATTGGCAGAACGTAGATATCTACAGCGCCGGCGTATTTCGGTACGAGGGCGTCTTTCTCGCCCTACCCGCCCTCTATTACGCCAAGGGGGCACGGTGGACCAGTCACACCCTGCGCTTCACGTTGATACAACTCTGGTGCAGCCGTGATCTACTCCAGTGGGAACGCGTGGCAAACCGCAAAGCGTTCATTCCCTGGTCTCCGGGCAATTCGGGTGCCTACGACTTGAGCAAGAATATGCCCCCATCTTATCCGCTGGTAAGGGGAGACGAGCTCTGGTTCTACTATTCCGGTCGCAAGGAACAGTCGGGCTTCCCCGACCCGGATTCCGATGGAGCAGGAGCAGCGGTGTGCCTGGCGGTGCTGCGCCGGGATGGCTTCGTCTCGATGGATGCGGGCACCGATGAAGGTCATCTGCTCACCGAGCGATTTGTGCCGCCGACGGACAACCTTCTGATAAACGCAGATGCCGGCAAAGGCCAGTTAAGTCTGGAGGCGGTTGGCGAGAACGACGAGGTCGTCGCGGTCGCCGGTCCGATCGAGGGAGACCATCGTCGGCTGCAAGTCCAGTGGGATGAGGGGAATTCAGTGGGGAGCGGTGCACCGATCCAGCTTCGATTCTCGCTGCGGGACGCGGCGCTTTACTCCTACTGGCTCGAATAGAGGACGATTGCGAAAGGCTGCTTGCCGACTGCAAGTCTGCTCCCTTATGCGGGACGGTTTCCTCGGCGGCCGCCGTTTAAGGGGCGATTGAGAACAGCCTGGCACGCATCATCTGCACCCGAACCGACACCTACCGGCCCCTCCAGCGCCGAGATCTTGGCCCTGCCCTTCCTACGCGCCACCTGTGTGACCCGATCTCCCTCAAGGAGATCGCACTCCTCCATCACGAATCCCGACAGCTCTTCCATCGGCTTGGGCTGCGTGGTTGGACCGCGTGCCAGTGCCAAGTTCAGTCAGCCTCCTGGCTCCTTCTGGAAGTTGAGGCGCAGATCCTTCCCGGCGCACATGACCTGCCCCCACCTATGTGTCCACATCCAGAGTTAGGATGTGGCTGCGATGCGCGGTCTTAGCGCCGCTTCGGGCGCCGGTGGTTTATAGCCGAGTGCACTGTGTGGGCGGACCTGATTATATTCCCGACGCCAGAGTTCCGTCAACACCTTTGCCTCGGTCAACGTCGTGAATATCTCCCCGTTGAGGAGTTCGTCCCTGAGTTTCCCGTTGAAGCTTTCGATGTAGCCGTTCTCCCACGGACTTCCCGGTTCGATGAACAACGTCTCGACTCCCAGCCTCGAGAGCCACTGTCGGACGACTTTGGCGACGAACTCGGGCCCGTTATCCGCTCTGATGTGTTTCGGGATGCCGTGCCTCAGCATCAGCCCGGCCAGCATCCGCAGAACGTCCCGCGAGCTCTGCTTACGGGCAACCTCGATCGCCAGGCACTGGCGGGTGAACTCGTCGACCACCGTCAGGACCTTCAGGGGCCTGCCTTCGCGGGTCCGCTCGAACACGAAGTCGTACGCCCACACGTGGTTGCCATACGCCGGTCTGAGCCTGATACAGGACCCGTCATTGAGCCACAGCCGACCGCGCTTTGGATGTCTGGCGGGCACCTTCAGCCCCTCCCGTCGCCAGATCCGCTCCACTCGCTTGTGATTCACTTGCCAGCCGTCAGCAAGGCCGTGATCCTACGGTAGCCATAGCGCCCGTATTACGCTGGCCAGAGAAACGATGTTGGCGGTCAGAAATGCCTCGTCGTCTGCCCCCCTGGGCGTGTATCGCTGGGTGCGTCTCACCTGTCCCAGCACACGGTATCACTGCGTGACCTAACCTGATACGCGCCCATTGCCGCCCGCACTAACGCCTCCCTGTGCAGTGCCGTACCGATTCCCTTGCCTCTCTATTATCCTCAAGCTCACCACCTCGTAGCCCCGCGCAAGCGCAGCCGCAACGACACAATGACCGAGAAATCCGGTGCCGCCCAACACTAGGATTTTCATTCTGGCCAGTACTTTTCCAAAATGCCGCGAGCCGCCGCCGTCTGTACATCGAGAGCCACAAGATTCTTCAAGTCGCGCACGGCACCGATTCGCATAGCCTCCTCGGTGCCAAATCGGGTGACCGCGACGGCGTAGGCAGAGTCGGCTGACTCGGTCTGTCCTTGCATCAGGCATACCAGAGCCAGATTGAACAGCGCCCCGCTGTTGGGGCCCAGCTCGATGGATTTCTCAAACGATTGCCGCGCTGTGGGAAGATCCCCCAACTCTACCAGGGCTTTTCCAATCTCGCGAAAAAGCTGCGGATCGGTCGAGTGGAGTTTCGCGGCCATTCTGTAAGATTTCACCGCCTCTTCAGGCTGTTCGAGGCGACGCAATACGTCTCCGAGACCGACGTACTGCGCGGCAAAGTCCGGATCGAATTGAGTGCCCCGGCGATACAGCGCAGCCGCCCGTTCATATCGTTGCTGCCGGTATAAGACATTCGCGAGTAAGAAGCAATAGCGGGCCCTCGCTTTGTCATCCGACGTGGCCTCTACAGCCTTTAAGTAAGTTTTCTCGAGAAGCGTGAACTGCCCAAATTTTTCCAACGACCGAGCCACCTTCCTTATGGAGTCAAAATCGCCAGGAATTTTGAGCGTCAGATGGTTGTAATCTGCACGACGCTCCCTTTGAGCTAGGGCGAAGGACGTGCCGTCGATTGCGACCAGCTTCCGGTCGCGCAAGTGCTCGACCAGCCGTTCTGCCACCAAGCGGTGTCCAGCGGGAGTGAAGTGATCCTCGTCGAGAAAGTAACGACCTGATTGCAACGCGAAGAATTCCTTGTGATCGCTGGGTGGAGGCAGCGGCCGATCTGTGTTCGCGAAGAAGAGCTCCATGTCTTCGCGGAGGATCGTTTCAATCTCACTGACGAAATCGATAACGTCCACACCGTGGCGGTCTGCGTGATTCTTGAGAATCAACTGTGGATGGTCGTAGTCGTCGTAGGCCAGCTGGAATGTGAATGGGAAGATGAGGAGGGCGACTGGGATTTGATGCCGCCGAGCGAGATTATAAATAGACTCGAGATCGTCCAGCACCAGATTCCACCCAAGGGCAAACCGGCTATCGTCCGCAGGTGTCGCGGCCATTTTCAACACATCGTATTCCGCGTCGCGTTGCCGAGTTTGTTCGGTATTGAACTGCCGTTCGCGCCCCTTCTGGATCAACCGGCCGAAACCGGTCTCATTGAGCATGAATCCCAAGTAGAAATTGGAGGCTTGGAAAACTTCATAATACCACCCGGTACCTCCCAGGCGTTTGTCCAGCAAGTACGGTTCAGTGATGTCATTGAGACAGAATCCAACGGCCACAAAATCGGGCTTGAACCGCAATGATTCCTTGAGGGTGTGTAACTCCTGAAAGGTAGAGTATCCCTGCACGCCCGCGTTTATGAACTGGTATGAACTGAAACTTCTGCCATGATCCATCAAGAGCTTCTCCAACTGGTTGGCGAAGATCTCATCGCGAGTCACCCCGTGACCCATCGTGACCGAATCGCCCAGGAGCAGGCCGCGAAATTGCCCTTTTGGTTTGGCAAGCGGGAAACTATGGTCATGGAATCCATGTTCGTTGATGACAATGGTCTTGGTGCGGAATTCATCCCTCTCCGTCGTGGTCGGATTTCCCTTCCACCAGGAGCGAACGGTGTTGGGCCGATGTCGATAATGGATGACCGGATCTGGAATCCAGTAGGGCAGGCCGAAAACGACTAGCAACAGACGATCCATCATTAATAGAAAGACAACCGAGACCAGTAGAAGCCCCAACCGTACCAATGGCTCAGAGCCATACCGGCGCAGAAATACACCGGCGGTGGCAAGGAGTAATCCGAGAACAAGACTCCAGCGCACGTAAGTGAGCAGGACATCTCGATAGTTGATAACCGGATCGCGGAAATAGGTGCCGGCCCAGGGGTTTATGACCAGGGCGGAGAATAGCACCAACCCACCAGCTGCAGCCATGAGCGTGCCGGCGGTCTGGCTCGTTTTTCGCGCGTCATGGGTTTGTGGAGTTGGAGCAGAAGACAAATCAGGTATTGTCAATTGTTGTGGATGGAGGCGGGTTGTTCATGGCGTGATGTGGGCCGCGGAAGAGAGCGTATCGCGGTGACCGTGGCTGATGTTATGCGGCCTCTTTGAGTTGCAGCTCTCCGTTGACGAAGGTGTCGCCGCCGATGAGATGGGTGATGAGTTGGTAACTGTTGAGACGACGCCAGTGTCTTTCGGCCTGCGTCGCGAATTTGAAAACCATCGTCAAGGCCGGAACTCGTGAGCCACAGCCCTTGGTCTGGCGCCTGCGATGGCGCATCGTGGCGAAGGTCGATTCGATCGGGTTGGTCGTGCGCAGGTGGACCCAGTGCGCCGCCGGGAAGTCGTAGAAGGTGAACATCACGTCGCGGTCGATCCCAACTGCCGGCCTGATAGCTGAACTCGGACCAACAGATTATCGGCTTTTCGGGTGGTCGGCCCAGCGGTCGAGTCAGCAGGGGTCGTATCTGCTCATGGAGGAGCTCGTTGGTAGGCATCCAGATGGCATACAAGAGGCCGTTTCCCTCCAGGTATTCATAAATCTCTGGTTGGGCGAAGGCCGCATCGCCACGAAAGTATTTCCTATTGTTCTCGTATCTCTTGACGATCGGGTCCAGAACTTCCTTCCAACGATCAGCGCTGTGAACATTACCAGAGCGCAGCAGGACGCCTTCACAATCCCCGAACTGATTGAAGCAGAACAGCGGATGAAAACAGGTACACCCGAAATGACCGTTGTAGGCTGATCCCTCCTGCTCGCCATGTACCGGGCTCTCTGAACTGTCCAGGTCGAGAATGATTCGCTGATGAGGGGTCTTACCCATCGCTTTTTGAACCCACTTGCCATTAATATCTGACAAGTTTCCGAGATTCTCTTGCCGAGTCAGTATCTCCGTTTCAAAACGCCCCATCGTGTTGACGCTGGCGGCCTGTTTGTTGGGCGCCCTTTTCCCGGTGAGCGCTCTCATGACAGGATCAACCGAGCGACGCTCGGCGTCATTGACATCTTCATACCCCGCAAGACGGCTATAGATGGATTGGCGTAATAAGGTAGCCATCGCATGTTGGATGTTACGGCCGCTACGTTGGTCCGATAAAGCCGTAGACACGGCATCGAATAATCCCAGCGCATCATCAAGTTCACGATACGCTAAAAGACCACTGTCAGAGGTCACCTTTGCACCATGAAATTCTAGCTTTATTCCACCCTCAAAACCCATTCTCATGCTTTCACCCTCTGGATGACCCGTGTCCATCGCCAGAAACGATCGTTATTATATTGTTTAATAACATCTTATGGCACCTTTGAAAAGCGGTTTTCAGGTTCAATATGGGGAATAGGGGCTTAAGTCTCTTCGCGACAAAGAACAGCACAGCAGCTGCAAGAATGGATCGCCAAAAGACAATTTTGTGTGGTTTGGCGCTGACCGCCGAGTTATTGTCAGAAGTTGTGGATCTGGAGGGACAGGGCCACCAAGGCGATCGACGGCATAAAGGGAGAGAGCGTATCCTCAGGGTGACCACAAACACACCCGTACCCCGTAGACGCGGGGAGGAGGATACGCTCGTGGAAGAATCTACGATCATCATGGACCATGGCGCGATAGCGCGAGGGCAGTGCGAGTCGGCGTTGGAGACGATCCTGGGTGAAGGCGGTCGTCGCTTGCTGCAGGAGGCTCTGGAGCTGGAGGTGCAGCAATACATCGAGCGCTTTCAGCAGTTGAAGAGTGAGAGCGGCCAGGGCCTGGTGGTACGCAACGGCTACCACCAGGAGCGCGAGCTGGTAACCGGCGCTGGGAAGGTCCCGGTGCGCCAACCGCGCGTACACGACCGCAGGCCAACGGAGCACTTCACCAGTGCCATCCTACCACCGTATCTACGGCGCACGCCCAGCATCGACGCCTTGATTCCGGCGCTCTACCTGAAGGGTGTTTCGACCTCCGCCTTCGTGGAAGCGCTGCAGGCGATCCTGGGTGACGGTGTGGTCGGTTTATCGGCGCACAACGTCGTGCGACTCAAGCAAGTCTGGGAGCAGGAGTTCCAGGCCTGGTCGAAGCGCGACCTGCACGGCAAGCGCTACGTCTACCTGTGGGCCGACGCCGTCTACTTCAATGTGCGCCTGCAGAAAGATCGCCCTTGCGTGCTGGTCGTGGTCGGCGCCACCGAGGACGGCCACAAGGAGCTGTTGGCAATCCAGGACGGCGAGCGAGAAAGCCATCTCAGCTGGCTGCACCTGCTGCAGGACCTGAAGGCTCGAGGCCTAAAAGAGCACTCCTTCCTGGCCGTCGCCGACGGCGCGTTAGGTTTCTGGAAGGCTCTGGAGGAGGCGTTGCCTGGTGCCCGCGCCCAGCAGTGTTGGGTGCATAAGACGGCCAATGTCCTCGACAAGCTGTCCCAGCGGGTGCGCCTTGATGCCAAGAGTCTGTTGCACGAAGATGTACCTGGCGCCCGCCCGAGAGGATGCCCTGGCGGCCTACGACCGCTTCCTGGGCCGCTACCAGGACAAATATCCCCAGGCCTGCGAGGGTCTGCGCCAGGACCGCGACGAGATGTTTGCCTTCTACGATTTCCCGGCCGCCCATTGGGTGCACCTACGAACGACCAACCCGATCGAATCGACCTTCGCCACGGTCCGCCATCGCACGCGCCAGACCAAAGACCTGTGGCGCACGCGTCACGGCTTTGACCATGGTCTTCAAACTGGCAACCCAGGCCGAAAGGCACTGGCGTCGTCTCAACAGCTATCAACGCATCACCCATCTCGTCGATGGCGACACCTTCACCGACGGTGAACTGCAACTCAAAAAAGCCGCCTAGAAATCAGCCACGGTCGCCCGGATACGCTCTCTTCCGCGGCCCCGTCACGCCATGGACAAACGACCTTCATCCACAACATTTGACAATATCTCAGCGCGCCGCGGTGATCGCATGAGCCGATCTGTCTGGTTGCTGTCAGTTTGTCACTCTGACAGCAGCCTGAAGGGGCGCGACCAACTGCTCCTGAAGAGGATTTGACAATGACCGCTGGGCCTGTTAAATATCAAGTAGAGATGCTAACCATGAGAAACGCTCTGCTCAAAGTGCTCAAAGTTGTCCATATGCTGGCGTGGCTCCCACTGAATCCGATTCTGGGCCGCGATTTTCCGCTGCGCTTCTTCCGTCGCAAACGCGTGGAGTAGCTTCATAGCCCGATCAAGATTCGCTGCAACAGCACCGCCGATTCCTCGGCGGTTTTTTTGTGCTTCTATCCCCTTTCTTTTCCGCTCCGCAGTAGTTCATTAGCTGTATGCTGCACTCGCGTCGGAACCAAACAGTAGGTGACCGATGAACTTCATATCCAGACACATCGTCGTTGAGGAGCCATCCAAGTCGATCACAGCCCCTTCGATTTCTTTATTAAGGAGATAATTTTCGTTTGAACAGCGGCCGGAAGTTCGTCCCAAGCCTCGACCACGCGGAGCAGCTCAGGGCTTGACACGTATTTGACACGTTTTGGGTGCGAATTAGTGCTACTTTCGTGCCCTAATTCTTCTGACTTTTGCGATGCGTCAGATTCGGGAGGGAGCCTATAGGGCTGTAGCTTCGAGTCCTACCGCCAGCAAAAGAGAGATCTAGTAAGGCAGGGCATCGCTCGGATGCTGCTCGGGTTCTATATAATGAAGGTATTCCTGCGTGGTACGAATACTCGAGTGCCCCATCAGTTGTTGAACCGTGCGGACATCAACTCCGGAGCGCAGGAGCATAGTACAGTAGGTATGCCTGAACGAATACAGGGTAATGTTGGCCGCCTCCCTGGCTTCGGCTGCCAGCAACTTCAGCCAGGCTTTCTGAGGGGCGTCTGGAGAAAGCGGATGGTTCCGCAGGTCGGGTCTTCGGCTGTTACCGCCGGGCATGACAAATTGTCCCAGAATGCCGGCAGATTTTTGCCTCTTTTTCTCGCCGCGCAGGAATGATACGAGATCCGCTTTCACATCGACTCTCCGCAGTTCATGATCTTTGGGAAGCCATTGCTCCTGGGTGGCTGTGCACTTTGTTGCCGCTATGGTAACAATGCCCGCTCTCATATCGATTCGATCCCACGACAACCAGCACATCTCTTGGTTGCGCAATCCGGCGTAGAGCCCTAAACGAACCACCGTCGGCACGCAACCGCTGATCCATCTCCTGTATTGTGTGGAAGCAGCTAGGGCCCACTTGATCTCATCCAAATTCAAGATCCGGCGCTCCTCGACCCTCTTGGGTTGTCGGAGTCTGAGTTCACGGGCAGGATTGGAGGATATCATTTCAAACTCAACCGCCTTGTCCAACACGATGCGCAGTACCGTCAAGAAGTGGAAGACCGTCCAGGGAGCATAGCCTTCAGCGTTTAGCAAATCCCGGAAGTCGACCACGTCAGACCTTCGTAGATCCTTGATTGCTGGGGCGGTTGCCTGGAGCCAGGCGATTACCTTTTTAGCCCGTCCCAGATTGGTCTTGTGCCCTTTGTTATAGATCTCGTCTTTGGAAACACCGAACGAGTATTGCTCATAAGCTGCAAGTAGTTTCGAGAAGTCAGTCACCTGAGGGCCATTTGCCGCCGCCCGGCGACGAGACTCTGCGAATCCGGTAAATGTATCCTCGGCTTCAGACGGGCGAAGCCAACCTCGATCGATCCACTCTTCAATCTGCTCACGTCTGGCTATTCCCATTTTGGTTGCCGTTTCCAGTTGTTCAACACCCTTAGCCAATACATCTGCGTCAGCTCGGGTGGGAACGTACTTGTACCTGCGTCGCCGTTCGTCGCGCAACTGGAGAATGAATCCTACCCGCCAATTTCGTCTCGGGCTAAACGGAGCTATCCATGCCATGTAACACCTGGTGTAACACCTGAAAGGGGGGAACCATGGTCAATTCTGGGAATCTTGGAACACCGCAGAACACGGAGGTCAATCTCGCAATTCACTGCAACAAACGCAAGGTTCAGCAGAACTGATGGCTTCTAAGTCCTTTATTTA
The DNA here is from genome assembly GCA_965217095.1 of Candidatus Latescibacterota bacterium. Taxonomy (GTDB): domain Bacteria; phylum Latescibacterota; class UBA2968; order UBA8231; family UBA8231; genus CAYNZV01. The sequence goes on along the minus strand of OZ244235.1, from coordinate 117,781 downwards.
CCCATCTTACGATGATAAATGGAAAAGGCTCAGGGAGTTAAGAAACACTCTCCTGAGCCTTAAGGTAGTGGCGGGACCGACGAGACTCGAACTCGCGACCTCCGGCGTGACAGGCCGGCGTTCTAACCAGCTGAACTACGATCCCGTTTTAAGACAGAAAAAAACTAACGGCTGCCCCTGGCATTGTCAACCGAGCTCAGCCGCTCAGTTTCTGACATTTTCGACGAATCTTCTAGGTTATTTGGTGAATCTAAGGGAATGACAAACTACGTTTCGAGGAGCCTATCGTGATCAAAGTTACCATGGCTGGAATGCTGTGCTGCGTTGTACTTATCGCTTGCGGCGACGGCGACAAGTCAACCTCTGCTTCCTCTGAGGTTGAGATTCTTGAGCTGCGCGCCGAGGAGATATCTGCGACGCGAGCCGTGATCCGGTTCGCAACGAGTGCACCCACGACCTGCGAGGCCGAATACGGAATCGCAGCGAATGCTCTAAATCAGTCCGCGTTCGATCCATCGATGACCGGAGCGCTATTTGCGATCGACCACAATGTTCCGATTGAGGACCTTGCGCCGGGAACGACCTACTATTATCGCGCCAAGGCATCCACCGAAGACGAGCGCACCTTCTTTTCAGGGATTCAGGAGTTCACCACGCTCGCGGCGACCGCCGTCTCCTCGGTGAACATCGCTTTGATAACAACGGGTTCGCAGGTTGTGGGCGTCAGCAGCAACTTCGGCGGCGCGTCCAACGATGCCACATGGGGCGCCAACAACGCCTTCGACGGACTCATGTCCACCGAGTGGGCGACCAACGGAGATGGAGATGCGGCTTCGGTGTCGGTGGACTTCGGGAACGAGCGCACCCTAAGCGGTTTCGGATTCCGCAGCCGGGAGATGCCCGACGGAAGCTCGATTATACTCGCTGTTCGTTTGATCTTCCAACCGGGTGCCCAGGAGCTCGGGCCGTTTTCCACACCGGCCCCGGCGGAGTTCTATCGCTTCGAGTTCGAGGAATCGATCGTGGCGCGGAGTGTGCGGATAGAAGCGGTGGAAACTACCGGTGGAAACTCTGGAGCGAGGGAGATTCAGTTTTTCGAGGCCGAATAACCCTCACCCAAACTGGTGCGCTCCCTGGCGGTGTTCCTGGTCCCACAACTCACCCTCCCGGCGCAGGCGCTTCAGGGCTCCCCGCATCAGCTGCCTCTTCAGCGGACTGATATGATCGATAAAGAGGATCCCGTTCAGGTGGTCGATCTCGTGCTGCAGGACGCGAGCAAAAAAGCCCTCGGCGACGAACTGGAACGGGTTCCCGGTGGCGTCTAGGGCATCCACCTCGATGCGGGTCGCCCGCTCAACCTCGCCGTACAGCTCGGGTAGGCTGAGGCAGCCTTCCTCGGCTGAATCGGCGCCCTCTGATTGCACGACCCGGGGGTTGATCAGCGCCAAGGGCGCAGTGTGGCCATGCTGAGGGGAAACATCAACGACGATGACCTGGCGCGAGATTCCGATCTGAGGGGCTGCCAACCCTACACCTTCGGCCTCGCTCATGGAGTCGAACAAATCGCCGATCAGCTGCCTGATCTCGTCATCGACCGTTTCCAGGGGCGCTGCATTTTCCCGCAGAACCTTCGATCCGTATTTGACGATCTCGCGAATCACGGTCTTGCGGTCAGATCCACGGCGATGAAGTTGAAGCCAAACGAACAGAGCCGTTCAGCAATGGCGGCGCGATGTTCGACTAAGGTTGCAAACTGAGTCGCTGGTACTGCAAGAACCAGCATGCGATCTCGGTGCTCGAATGAACCGTCGGCTCCGAACTCGGCAAGGGCGCGATGCCATTGGTGTTCTCCGGGTTCGGAGTCCGGGGTTATGCGCAGCAGCGTCTCGTTCATGCTGCCTGTGCGGAATCCCCGCAGGTCGACGGTAACTGTCGCATATCCCGCAGCACGAAGTTCCTTCACCAGCTCGGTCTTTATCTGGGTGTTCAGCAGCAGCGACTCCAGCGATTCGACATCGAGCTCGATGCGCGCGATAGCATCGTGATGACGGACGCGGAGCTCCTCGAAACCGCGCTTCCGCAACGTCGCTTCGGCGCGATCGACCATGCGCAGCGATTCTGCAGTGATCGGGGTGCCGTAGGGAAAGCGTGAGGACAAGCACGCCATCGCGGGTTTGTTCCAGACTTCCAGGTCCCAGCGTTTTGCCAGGGCCCTGACGTCGGCTTTCGATAAACCTGCCTCGCGTAACGGAGCGCGCACCTGGTACTCATTGGCGGCCACGGCACCGGGACGGAAATCTCCCACGTCGTCGAGGTTCTGCCCGTACGCGAGATGATCGACACCAAGCTCTCGTGCCATTCGGTTCAAGTGAATGAACAACTCCTGTTTACAGAAATAACAGCGATTGGTGGGATTGCTGGCGTAATCGGGGTTATCCAGCTCGCGAGTGCGCACAACGAGGTGGCGCATTCCGAAATTGCCGGCGATGCGGCTGGCCGCATCGAGCTCGCCGCTGGCGTAACTTTCGGAATCGGCGGTAACGGCGATGGCGTTCTGCCCTAGAACCTTGTGCGCCGCAAGCGCCAGCAGGGCGCTGTCCACTCCGCCGGAGTAGCCGATGAGCACGCTGCCCATGGGACCGAGGATCTCGTTGAGGCGCTCGAGCTTTTGATCCAGCTCTACGGACTCCGTGGTCGCAGTCGTCATGAGGTTAGCCCGACGGCGGGGGCCGTCGCGTTTCCCTCGTCGCCAGTCGCACACGGCACGAGGATGGCATCGGACATACCGTGAAGAAGCTTCTTGTCCGGGGGGCAGACGAGGGCTTGCACTCCGGCCAGTTTCGGTTCCGACCCGACGAGGTAATAATATGGACGCAGCAAGGCGCGGCCGCGCATCGGTCGGGTGTCACCGCGATCAAAATCGTAGTACCGCATACGCACCTGCGAGGATTTGTGGAACTTCTGGAGGATGTAGGGGCCGTCCGGAAAGCGGTTCAGGGCGGTGTGCAGCCGGGACCGCCATTCCTCCTCCGGCATGTCGTGACCGATGGCTACGTCTCGACTTTGTGAAGCATTCTCTGAAAAACCGGACGGTTTTACCACCAGCTCCCGTTCGCGTTTGGTGAGATTATCCAATTGGCTCCACTCGCCCACCGCATGACCGCCGACCGCGAGTGACGGAATAACGGAGTGTGGGGGGGCTGGACGGTTGTCCAGGATCCAGGTGTACGGTACGATCTGTCGAAGCAACGCGGTGTCCGCGTCACCTAGCTCGCGCTCCCAATATGCCGAAAGCAGTGGGTGGTGAAGCAGAGCGAGCCAGAGTTTTTCCTCCAGAAATGCTTTTGGGGGAGGGGTGAGTTTGACGGCGTTCTTCTTGGCGAAATAGGTGACCAGCTCGATCTTGGGTATGTTCGGCAGATCGAACATCTCGAAGAAACGGTAGACCGAGTCAACACGTTTGCAATCGTCCCCATCCTCTACGAGCAGGCCGACCTCATCGAAACGAATCTCTTTCGGATGCCGGCAGTAGACGGGACAGCCGCGTTCCCGGAGCTGGTCGGACAGCCAGGTCATCTCCTCGCGATAGTTGTCCGATTCGTCGGAGACGAGGATCACCACCGTCGGAGATTCCTGCTCGGTGGTGGCCCGAACGGCGTCGTAGAAGCCGGTCACCAGTCCCTCTCCACCGCCGATGATATCGTACCCCAATTCGGCGTAGACCCCGGCAATCTGACCGGTAAAACCCATGCCTCCTGGAATGGAGTCGAGCTCCGTCACGCGGAAACCTTCTTCGGTGAGCAGCAGGTCGGGTCGCATGATGAGCGGCAGCTGCGTGCGAAACCGGTTCATGCGACCGAAATCGATAACCCGCTCCGGTTTGCCCAGGTCGAGGTATTCGTGGATCCACGTCGGCCGGATGCCTTTTACGCTTTGATGGTATAACAGATTGCTGGCGGTGTAGAACCTCAGCAGCAGGGGACCGAGATCCTGCAGGAATTGGACCTGTTTCGGTGTAAGCCAGAACGGTTCGGGTGAGATCCGCCAGGGCAGCCGGCTCTCCGGATGAAGGTGGGTTCTATCGCCGTCGAACAGACCCCCCTCTGGCGAGCGGGAATTGATGAAAAGCGACAGTTCCTTGGAGTCGGTCTTTCTGAGTGGCAATGACATGCGGGATATCCGGTTGTTGAGGGTGTAAATCTAGGTAAACGCACGAGATAGGTCAACGTGAGCCCCTTCGCGGAGCAGCTCCCGAGATCGGCTACGCCCTTTAGACATGGCCGCAAATTCCTGGAAAGGGGAGACCGAGTTATCTTAGTTCCCGGGTCATGAATTCATCCGAACTCACAAACAAGCGCGCATTGGTAACGGGAGCGGGCCGCGGCGTCGGCCGATCCATAGCTTTGGCTCTCGCCGCCGCCGGGGCGCGGGTCGGCTTGATGGCTCGAACCAGGTCCGAGTTGGAAGGTGTGGCCGGGGAGATCTCTGACGCCGGGAGCGAAGCTGCGGTTCTGCAGGGAGATGTCGGGAAGGAGGCCGATATTCGAGCCAGCATCCAAGGGTTTGTGGAGCGCTTCGGGGGCATCGACATCCTGGTAAACAATGCCGGGATTACCGGTCCCATAGGACCCACCCAGGAAATCGACGGCGCAGCCTGGGAACAGGCCTTACGCGTCAATCTTTCGGGATGTTTCCTGTGCACTCGTTACGCCCTGAGATACATGATCGAGCAGCGGGCTGGTAAGATCATCAATCTATCGGGAGGAGGAGCGGTCGGGTCGCGTCCGCGATTCGGTGCCTACAGTGCGTCAAAAGCGGCCGTAGTTCGATTTACTGAAACGGTTGCCTGCGAGGTGGCGGAATATGGTATCGATGTCAACGCCATGGCCCCGGGTGCCATCAACACCGCCATGTTGGATGTCGTCATCGAGGCGGGAGATGGCGCCGGACCCGAGGCCGAAGAAGCCGTGAAGCAGAAAGCGGAAGGGGGCGCTGACCCGGCACGAGCCGCAGCTTTGGCGGTCTATCTGGCGTCGGGGCGCTCAGACGGGTTGAGTGGGCGCCTTATCAGCGCCCTGTGGGACGACTGGGAAACCCTGGATATCGAAGCGGTCATGGCTTCTGAGACGTATGCGGTGAGACGCGTCAAGAAACCGAACGACCGCTGAGCGGGTAATGACGAACAGTTCCGGCGCGAGGAGGTGTATTTCGCACGTACGAGAGGGAGATGTATAAGGTAGGATTGTTGGGTGCCGGGTTTGTGGGTGCCAAGCGGGCGGACGTGGTCAAAGGTTCACTGCGGTCGGAGTTGTCTGTCGTCTACGATCCGGATCAAGATTCGGCGGATCGAGTAGCCGCTGCGACCGGCGCCGTTGTCGCCCGTTCTTGGGAAGAGGTGGTGGAGGACCCGCGCTTGGAAATCATCGTCGTGTCGACGACCCACGAATTCTTGGCTTCCCTGAGTGCGGCGGCCCTGCACGCGGGAAAACACGTGCTTTGCGAGAAACCGGTGGGCCGCAACCCAGACGAGGTTCGAGCGGTCCTGACCGCAGCGGAAACCTCGAAGAGGTGTCTGAAGGCGGGATACAATCACCGCTATCATCCGGCGATCGCCAAAGTGGCGGAGGTGGCTCGGGAGGGCGGACTTGGTACGCTTACCTTTCTGCGCGGTCGTTACGGGCACGGAGGTCGTCCGGGCTACGACCGCGAGTGGCGTGCCGACCCTGAGCGTTCCGGCGGCGGAGAGTTGCTGGATCAGGGTGCCCACCTGGTAGATCTCTTCCACTGGATCATAGGCGACTTCGATGCGGTTACCGGCGCGGTTGCCACGATGGTGTGGGATATGGCCCCCCAGGAAGACAACGCCTTCGGTTTGTTCCAAACGGCGGGAGGTCAGACCGCCATGCTGCATGTCAGCTGGACGCAATGGAAGAATCTGTTCAGCCTCGAGGTATTTGGCACCGATGGATACGCCGTATCCCAGGGTCTTGGCGGCTCTTATGGCGAGGAGGTCGCCGTCGTAGGCGAGCGCGCCGTCGCCGGAGGTCCGCCCAAAGAGACGCGGTTCGAATTCCCAACCGAAGACCGCTCCTGGTCACTGGAATGGGACGATCTGCTGCGCACCATAGAAGGTGAGGGCGACCCATTGGCAGAAGGGCACCAGGCGCTGAGAACCATCGAATGGATCCATCGACTCTATCGCGCCGCTCGAGAACGCCGCTGGGTGAGTGCCTCTGAAGCTCCAACCTCCTGACTCTAATCGAGTTAGCGAAGGTTAGCGCCAGCGCGTCGGGCGCCACGGCGATTTTTTCCCCGATATAGCCATTTTTTTGAAGGATTTTCGTGAAAATGGTTTAAATTTATGGCGGTCAAAACGCCTTAATTCGCACCCAAAAACGGCCTCGACATGGTAGTAGCAAGAAACGGAATCTCAACGCGACTCGCTCGAACTCAGACACCTAAATCGTCAGGAAATCTCATCATGAGAGCCGACCAGGATTCAGCGCAGCGTGAACGCGTAACCATGGCATATCGTCGTCTCGCAAATGCCATGATTCTCAGTACGTTGCGCGAGATATCGAAGATGGAACTGAGCATCGCCTGTGAAGACGCCACCCCGGAAATAGCCTTTGTAGAAAGCCCCAGGATCGATCCGTGGTGCGAACTGGCGGGTTTGGAGCCGGAGGTCGTCAGGCAAGCGGTGCGGAGGTTGGTGGACGAGAAATAGTCGGTTCCGTACCAAAGCAGCAGAAAGCCCCCTGGGAATTTTTCCCGTGGGGCTTTTTAGTTGGCGGATGAAGAATTGAGCTTTTCAAGGCGAGCGCAGACAGCAGAATCCAGCCTCTTAGTCAGCGGGACGCGCTACGGCTCTCGCTCCCGGCGTAGTCCAGGATTCCCTTGACCACCTTTTCCGCGTCGCGCTGGCGCAGCGCTTCAAATCTCAACGCCCAGGCGTGGTCGGTGTACGCCAGATTCCGCAGTTCCACGAGGACCTTTACGTCCGCCGGATTGCGCCTCAACACCCCCAAGGGCTGCCCCCGGACGCGGGCGCCGGCACCAAGAGCCGGAAGTAATGCCCGGGCAAACCGCCGCGATGCGGAGTCACGTTTGCGTCCGTCGCTGCTTTCGTAATAGAGGACCAGAGGGGCCTCAGGCGCATTGGCATCGATGTCGGCATGGAACGAGATGAAGACGCGTCGCCTAGCGGCGTTCAGGAAGGCGCTGCGGGCGATTTCGACGCGCGAATCGAGGTTCCCGCCCCGCGGCCAGTTGGTGCGGGCATCGGAACGATTCAACCTGTAGCTGTTGTACACCTCGTTCTTCTGATTGACAAAGGTCAGCGTCGGCGGGCTGCTTTGTCGTATCAGATGATTAGGGCTGATGAGGGTCGTGGAGACATCGGCGCCGTGAAGGCGCAAGAGCACGAAGGTCCGCAGAGCGATATCGAATACGTATTCGTCTTCCACCACGTAAAGCGCATTGCCGTTGCCGTCCAACGTCTTGACCACGGCGCCTGGATCGAGTCCGCCGTGCCCTGGGTCCAGCACGATGTTCCACCCGTTCAGCGCGTCGCTCAAACGACCCAGGTCGTCCACCTCCCGCTCGAACGACTTCCACACGCGCAACGCCTTCTTGTAGGTGGCAAGGGTCGACCTGGGGTGCTCTTCGTAGTAGCTGGATCGCCGTTGACGTTTGGCGCTGGGCGCAGTGTAGTAGTAGGGACCGTTGTCGGAATCGAGCCGCGGCACTCCCCCAACGCGCACCCGCAATTTTTTCCAGTCGATCTCTGACAGCGTCAGACGGTTTCCACCGCCCCCCAACAGCGGTTTTACCTTGAGCTTATTCCCCGGGTGAATAATCGACGAGGAGAGGTTGTTCACACTCTTCAGCTCGGCCAGGCTCATCTGGTGCAAGCGCGCGATTTCTCCGAGATAATCTCCTGATCTCACGACGTAGTGCGCAAAACGGGCCGCGGTTCCCGCGTTCAGCTTCAACTCCTGTCCGGGGTAGATTCTGTCGGTCGACAGCCCGTTCAACTCCTTGATCTCGGCGACGGTCATCTCGTACGCCCGGGCGATCTCCCACAGCGCGTCTCCCCGCTCGACGAGATGGGTGGCCGTCGGGGTGGGACGCAGGCGCAACTTCTGGCCGACGAGAATCTTCGATCCCACGATACCATTGATCGCTTTGATCCTCGCAACGGACGCCCGATAACGCGCGGCTATCTCCGAGAGGGTTTCGCCGCGGCGCACGATGTGTACCGCTTCATCTCGCTTCGAGGGTCGCAACCGCAACCTCTGACCCGGCACGATGCGGGAATCGCTGAGCCGATTCAGCTGCCGCAACAGGCCGATTCCCACGTCAAACCGGACCGCGATTTCCGACAGGGTGTCTCCCTTCCTGACGACGTACTCACGGGGTTCACTCGCACCCTCAACGGAGCCTCGGACCTTGAGTACCTGACGAGGAGAAATGAGGTCCCCCTTCAAGCGGTTCATTCGTTTGAGGTAAGGCACGGTAGTTCCGTACTTCGCGGCGATTTCCGACAGGGTGTCTCCCTTACGCACCCGATGCTTCGATCGGTTGGCGGCGCGGAGATTGAGTTTCTGGCCGGGGTAAATCTGAGCCCCGACGCCCGGATTCAACTGGCGCAACCGATTCACGGAAAGGCCGAAGCGGGAGGCGATTCGAGACAGGCTGTCCCCTTTTCGCACGACATACCGGGCTTCGTCCAGAGCGATTTTCAAGCGCTGGCCGGGGTAGATGCGGTCACCCCTCAGGCCGTTCCACTGGCGCAGCTGCATTGTAGAAACCCCGAAACGGGCGCCGAGCTCGCTCAGGGTGTCGCCAGGGCGTACCACGTGGACCGCTCCCACACAAGGACGGACGCTGAGAACAGTGAACAGGCAGAGGCCCGCAAGCGCGGACACAAATCCACCTTTGTTGACGGAATGCATAGATTTTACAAGGAGATAGGTCTAAGCAGGGGTGGGGTATTCAGAAAGATAAGCCGATCGGCAAAAAGGGTAAAGTCGGATCTTTGGCGCCCTTTTCTGCGGCCGGCGATCCTTGCTTGCAGGTACCAGAGTGGCGCCGTATACTCCTCGATATGTCTTTGATAGCAAGGGACTTACCTTCCGTCGACGCGGTTTTGCAGGAAGCGATAACTCGAGATCTGCTGGAGCGCTATGACCGCGAGTTCGTGGTCGGTCAGGTACGCCTCATCCTGACCGCCTGGCGGGACCAGATTCGCCAAGGGGGGATCGATGCCGAGCCGATCGCGCTACCGCAGCGCGTGGCCCAGGAGCTGAGAGCTCGAATCGCTGGAGCAGAACAGCCCAGTTTGCGGCCAGTCATTAACGCCACCGGGGTTATTCTGCATACCGGACTTGGCCGCGCGCCGCTGCCTGCAACGGCACGGGAAACGCTGGCGGTGGTAGCCGAAGGTTACTGCAATCTGGAGATCGATCTCGACCGCGGCGATCGGGGTTCGCGTCTCGATCACGTTGAGGAGATGGTCTGCCTAATGACGGGCGCCGAAGCCGCCATTGTGGTCAACAACAACGCCGCAGCGGTCCTGCTGGCCTTGAACAGTCTGTCTAGGGGTCGCGAGGTTCTGGTTTCCCGCGGGGAGCTCATCGAGATTGGGGGCTCCTTCCGCATACCTGAGATCATTACTTCCAGCGGTGCGCGCATTCGAGAGGTAGGCACCACCAATCGCACTCACCTCAACGACTACGCTGCGGCGCTAAGCCAGGACACAGCGATGATACTGGTAGTTCATCCAAGCAACTACCAAGTCAAGGGATTCACCGCCAGCGTGGAACTCGAGGAGCTGGTCACATTGGGACGAAAAGCTCAGGTGCCCGTAGTGCACGATCTTGGAGGCGGGGTGCTGGTCGATCTAAAAACCTGGGGTCTGCCCTCCGAGCCAGTCGTTGCGGACAGTATAGCCGCCGGTGTTGACCTGGTTACCTTCAGCGGGGACAAGATTCTCGGAGGACCGCAGTCGGGGTTGATTGTCGGGTCGCGCTTGCGTGTCGATAAACTCAAGAGCGATCCGCTCATGCGGGCGCTGCGTTGTGACAAACTGACCCTGGCTGCTCTGGAGGCGTGCCTCAGGCTTTTCTTTCTGGCGCCCGAGAAGCTGGCGGAGCTGCATCCGGTGTTGAACATGATGAGCGCCGAGGCCGACACGGTACGAGCCCGAGGCGAGCGGCTCGTCGCGATGTTGTCGGCGGCGACGGCCAACCTGCTGAAACCGCGACTGGAGGACTCCGTGGCGCAGGTAGGAAGTGGGGCGCTGCCGTTGGAGGAGATTCCCAGCTGTTCCGTCACTCTGTGTCCCGACTTCTGTTCCGTCGAAGAGCTCGCCCGGATGTTGCGAACCGGTGCAATTCCGGTCGTGGGTAGGATTCAGCGGGACAGACTGCATCTCGACATGCGCACGGTTAGCGACAGTCAACTCACTCTGATGGCGAGCAGTCTGGCAGCCATTGCGAAGGAGCGAGGGTGAAATCGCTGGCGTTGCTTGTCGGCTGCGTCCTGTTTGCGTGCGCTGGCGGCAAAAGCCCGTCGTCACCAAATGATCCAGGAGCAAGTCCGGATGGGTCAGGGCAACCAGAATCGGGGCGGGTCTTTATGGAGAACCAGACGCCCTACGTGGTTGAGGTGGCCTTTGTGGACAGTTTCACCAGCCGTGACCCGGGTATCGTGCGCAGTCTCGTGGGTGCGGGGGAGCGACGCAATATCTCAGCGGGTGCGCTGCCGGCGGATACGGAGGTCGAATTCGATCTCGCTTTTCAGGTTCCTGCGGATGCGGACTACCGCATTCGCCGGAAGGCCAGGGTCCGTATCGACGGAGAGATTGTGGTGGTGGTGCGACTGGAGACGGCGGACGATCCCTTCAGCCTACGGGTTGAGACCTACGCAGCAGAGGATCGGGCGTAGGCGGTCTTCCCCGCCTTACACGAAGGTGTCTTCGCCCTGACCGCGGACGATGTTGAGCTGGCCCTGGTCTTCGAGCTGCCTTGCTTTCTGCACGATGCGTAACTGGACATCTTCCACCTCGCGCAGACGCATCGGTCCCATGAAATCCATTTCCTCCTGCATGAAGGTGCGGATTCTGTCGGACATATTTACGAGGATCTTTTCCTTCAATTCTTCGCTGGCCGCTTTCATGGCCACCACCAGGTCTTTCTGGTCGACCTCCCGCAGCAATATCTGAATCTCGCGGTCGGTCAGGGTTATCAAGTCTTCGAACACGAACATCATGTTGCGCACGACCTCGGCGGTCTCCGGATCCTGGGCGTCGATCTTGTCCAAGACATGCTTCTCGACGCTTGTGCCGGTGAGGTTGAGGATATCGGCAACGATTTTCGGTCCGCCCACGTCCTTGTGACCGCCTAGGATGTCCTTCAGGTTCGTCTGCAGGCTCTCCTCGATCTGTTTAATGACGCTGGGTGTGATGTTGTCCATGGTGGCAATCCGGTAGGCCACTTCCCCTTGAGTTCGTTCCGGAAGCGCTCTGTGCTGGTTCCAGCTGCGCGAGGATACCCGCGCTCTGTGCTGGTTCCAACTGGCCCCAGCACTTTCCTCACCGAGGGCGACCATCAAGATAGCTGCCTTTTCCTCGGGACTGAGCTCTTCCTCCTCCGCCTCTCTCTTTATCTCTTCCTTGGTGTAGACTTCCATTTTCTTACGACAGGATCAAGGCGATGGTTTGCGGGTGTTCGTTGGAGATGAATGGAGCGATCTGTTCGGGGGGGACGTTCTTGAGCATGTAGAAACCAGACGTTACGGTGCTGGCTATGCGATCGAGAATCTCTTGAGCGCGGCGGGGTCCTACGGCGCGCTCGAGGGCCGAGCGCGCAAAGTCGACACCGCCCTGACTGAGCCAAGCCCCAGCCAGAAGATGCTGTTCGAATTCCTCCAGAACCGTGTCCTGAAGCTCGATGGGGAGGTGTTTGAGCTGGGTGATGGTTTGGGTGAGTTCTTCGATCTCGTAGTCCGCGAGGTATTTCATCACCTCTCCGGCACTTTCCTCACCGAGGGCGACCATCAAGATAGCTGCCTTTTCCTCGGGACTGAGCTCTTCCTCCTCCGCCTCTCTCTTTATCTCTTCCTTGGTGTAGACTTCCATTTTCTTATCCTCCATTCCGCACTACCTTTCCCGGGTCACAGAAACATCTTCTCCATCCCGGGCTGGCGCGGCGCTCACAAATTTAGAAAAACTCTTTTATATACAATATGTTATGACGCAATTCATAGATTTCCGCAGAACCTAAAGCTGCAAAAATGAGACCAGGCAGCTGGCTTGCTCGCTGACTGACAGACCGCTATCGACCACACCCGAGCCCTGAAGTCCGAAAGTCGGTCGAGGGTTTGGAAAAACGCCATCTTGCATATTGCCCTGGCGCTTTTTATATTCGGTAACGCGTTATAAAATCTAAGCTTCCCCCCTTCCCACATCCCCCCGGTAGATCTCCCTTTCAAGGTTCGCAAAGGGGCTCGTATGTACACGGATTCGAGCGCGGATTCGCTGCTGGCGGAGCTGCCCGTTCCCTCTGGTCAACCGCTTGCCGACACAGAGCGCAAGATTATGCGTGAGTTCCTCACCAACCCGTTCCTGGACGACGACTTCCAAGGAGTGGGTTTGAGGTTGGGCATGCCAAGGCCGGAGACGGTGGAGGCGCTCAACGGCCTGTGCCAGAGCGGCTACATGAAGTCCGCCGGTCAGCGGGGTTTCATGTTCGATCTGCAACATTTGTCGACCACCATCGAAAGCCTGGTGAGCCAGATCCCGACCAACCTGGGGTCTTTGCGCTCTGGCGCCAGCCTCGAAGATTTTTTAAGTGGCCTGCCGTTGGGGTTGATCATGCTCAACGCGGACGGAGGTCTGGAGGCTACCAACAGCTTGGCCAAGAGCTGGCTCGGCATTGAGGATTCGACGTTGGATAGCACCCTTTTCTCAGAGCTGACCGGCTTTGATCCGTTAATCGTCCTACAAGGTTTCCCGGAAGTAACCTTTTCGCGCAAAAAGCCGTTCCCATTGGAAGTCACCATGCACGCCTGCGAACTGGCACATGGTCCCGGAATCATGATTCTGTTGCGGGATACCACCTCTCAGGAAGACGCCGCCCGAACCCACTCCGACATCCAGGAAGAGCTGTTTGCGGGTATGCGCTCCGATCTCGTTCAGCCGTTTGGCGTCATCGCCGGGTACCTGGAGAATCAGGCAGGATTCGACCTCGGGCACGCTAGGGCGGCGATGGAGCAGGTCAACATCTTTCTGGAGCATTTCTTTCTGGCCGAGAAGCCGATTCCCAGCGATGAAGCTGGGCAAAGACCTGGGTGACCTATCATGGTATTAGATATCAGACAGGAAGACGAACCCCAACCGACCATCTCGGAAGAGGTTGAGAGCACTCCGCAACTGGAGGATCTGCTCATCACTGCGGCCGCAGCAGATACTCTGGCGCAGCGCGCGCGCGCCGTCGAACAGCTACGCCAGTTGGTTCCCGGGAGTACCGGAACCAACCTTCTCTGGAGCGTAATGGAACAGCCGGAAAATCCCCGGAGGCTAGTGGCGGCCCAGCTTCTCGGGTACCACCGCCGGTGGATCTCATCGGCGCCGGCTGTCGAGCGGTTGCTGCGGATGATTCGCTCCGAGCCGGACGCGGAGGTGGCAGCCGCGCTGGTCTGGGGGCTGCGACAGAAGGACGAGATACAGGAGTTTATTTTCCGTGACCAACCAACAGTTGCCCGCGAGGCGGCGCTGGGGCTACCGATTAACAGCGCCACCATCGGCTCGCTCATCAGCTATCTGTTCGCCGGACAGGAAAACGAAAACCGCAGGATCCTGTTGGAAAAATTACGTACGGTCGATCCCCGTCTGGTCAAGGAGCTTGTCTACGTGATCCTCGATGCGGATCTGACCGAGTCCGAAGAGGATACCCTGCACGCCCTCTTCCAGGAGTTACCGCAGGTGCCACTCTTCGACGTGGTAATCGAAGGGAAAGGTCCTGAGCGGGCGTTGGATCGGCCCGAACAGGACCGCTCCTGGCGCCGGCTGGTGCGCGCCTGCGAGCAGGTCCTGGAAGCCTCTCCTAGTCCGGAGCTGCTGCGCTTCCTCTTCGAGAAGAGCAGCGAAGAAGAACGATTCGCGCGACGACACGCCCGGTTCCTGGACGCCGTATTGATGCGAGCAGATCGTTTCGTCGGTCCCGATTTTCTCAAACATATCGAACGGCTCACCAACCACGCATCGGAAGAGAAAATCGCCCGCCTGGCGCAGCTGCTGGTCGATCTGGGCAACCGGCTGAGTGGTTCCGCCGGGGAGCAAGCAGCGGAGCTATTGGAATCATGGAAACTCCGGTCCGCCGCGTTGAAACTGAAGATCTACCACATGCAGCAGGGCCTCGCGTAAGAATTATCCAGCCGGCCCCAATCCTGTACATCCAGCCACAAAGCCGCAGTCGTGCGTTTCGCTACTTGTGGGCCCTCCACAAGAGGACGGCACTGAATAGGCCAAAGACGATATTGGCCAGCCACGATCCGACCAAGGGCGGCAGAATCTGATTCCATCCCAGCGCCTGACCCATCTTGACGCAGCTGTAAAATGCGAAACAGATGAGGATGCCGACGCCGAAGCTGTTGGCCCAGCCGGCTCGCCTCGTGTTGGCGCCCAGCGGCGCCCCTAACAACACGACGATGAAGCAGGTGACGGGAAAGGAGATCTTCAGGTGGAGGTCGACCAGCTGCCGGGTTACGTCCTCTCCATTGGCGCGCGCGCGCGATATATAATTCTGCAGCTCCGCGAAATTCATCTCCTCCGGTTTCTTCTGCTGGCGCTCGAGATCGGACGGTTGGAGGGTTAACCGCTCCAGTTTCAGCGAATCGAAGGCGCTGGTCGCGACTTCCTCTTGTGGTCCGAAACGGTAATGCCGGCCTTCAAACACCATCCATTCTCCATCTCTCCACTCCAACCGGTTTGCTACGACCCGCTCGGCGATGCGGGAGTCCCGTTGGCGCTCCCACAGGATCTCGTGGGCTTTGCGTCGGCGCGCGTCGTAAGAGCGGGTGAAGATATATTGACCATCCACATCCTGCAGCAGGACCTGGCGTCGTGAACCGTCGGAGCGACTGTAGGAACGAATCTCGTCGCGAATGGTGTTGTAGCGGAACGTGGCCGTGGGCAGTACCCGGTCGGCGAAGAGAAAGGCCAGGCCGCTGAAGACGGCGGCGAATACAAGCAGCGGCGCAAGGACGCGATAGAGACTGATGCCCGCTGCCTTCATGGCGGTGATCTCGTTGCGCCGAGCGAGTCCGGTGAGCGAGAACAGGGTGCCCATCAGCGCTGCAATGGGAAGGGTCAGAATAATCCAGTACGGCGTGTGATAGAGATAGTACAACAGGATTTGAGCGACGGCGGCATGGTGATCGATAAAGGTGTCGATATTCTCCGTCAAGTCGACGACGATCGCGATAAGAAGCAGACCGACAACGCTCAACGTCAGAGCCGAGACGAAACGGATCAGCAGGTACCTATCGAGCAATCTCACGATTCGGAACTCCGCGCGTGCCGCCACTGCAACAGCGAAAGATCCAGGGTCGCTGCACGCACGAGGAAGAGACCTACGAGTCCGAACACCAGGTTGGGCGCCCACATGGCGACCACCGGTGGGATGAACCCGCGGTCCGCCAGCTCCTCTCCTCCGATCAGGAACATCCAGTAGACGAGGAAGAAAATCAGACTCACGCCAACCGAGACGGTAGCGCCCCGCTGCCGAATGAGAACGCCCAACGGCGCACCGACCAGCACGAAGACCACGCAGGCGGCAGGAATGGAGAACTTCTTGTGGATCTCCACCATGAATTCGTCGATCTGTTTCGCCCGGCTACGGGCAAGGCGCTGCTGTTGCTGCAGCTGTTTCGCCAAGGTCTGACTTTCCAGCGTCGCCTTCTCCGCCGTGGAGTCGAACGACGAGGCTTCGGGGTTGGAGGTAATGGAGTCGTAGCGCTGCGCCGTACTGTCAATAAGCTTGAACCCCCGGGCTTGTTCGAACCTTCGTTTTTCCACCGCCGCGTAGAGCGCGGTGATGTTCATTTCGCGCTGCCCACGATAGGAGGATGAGCGATCGCTGAAAGCTCGCTGAGAATCCTTGATGTGGATGAACTGGCGCTCGAAGGATCCGCGGACAAAACGCTCGGGATTGTTAGAATCGACGGTATGGTACTCGCCCTTGTCCAGGGTCAGCCGAACGTAACTGCCATCCCCAAAGATCTCTATGCGACCCTCCGCCGCGTGCAAGGTAGTGGGCGGTCCTTTCTTGCCGGCGTCGTAGACCGTGATCCCGCGAAGTGTGTTGTGCTCTTCGTCCACCTCGCGGATGAGCAAACTGTAGCGGTTGCCGAGTTTGTGTATGAAGACGCCTTCCTTCTCTTTGAGAACGAGCGCTGCTTTCAAACGTTTCAGACTCGAGGTGATGTTGCGAGCGCGGTGATTCCAATCGGGGAGTACCCAGTCGTTGAAGAGGATCATGATCGCCATTAGCGCTCCGGCTCCCAATGCTACAGGCCGCAAGAGGTGTAAGAAGCCGATGCCGCACGCCTTTGCGGCCATAATCTCGTTGTCTGCCGAAAGCCTGGCGAAGGCCATGATCACCGCCACCAGCACGGCCATCGGCACGGCCAGTGCGACAATCCACGCCAGGTTATAGACGAAGAGCTGCACCGCCACCGACGCCGATAGACCTTTGCTCAACACCTGGTCCATCATCTGCAGTACTACGTCGATGACCAGCACGAAGATGATCAAGGTAAGAGCGAGACCGAAGGGACCCAGGTGTTCGCGCAGCAGGTATCGCGATAGTGTGCTCAAGAAACTCTGGCTCCTGTCACCTTCTGTTCGCGCGAGCGTAAAGTAAATGTTGCAGCACCCAGGAACCGATAACCACTGATTCTCGTCGATATGGAGATCGGTCGCTGTGTCGAACCCTGAATGCAGCGGCAAAGCTGCCGATCAAATATAGGTGGAAGGTGCTTTACCTTAAAAGCGGATGGTTCCAGAACGGCGGCGGCACGTCGCTTGCTTCACTCGAGATGACGCCTTGAATCGCGAGGGTCCTTATATTAGGTTGTCTGGCCTTGACGCAGATCTCCTGCAGGGCACATCGGCATCTATCCCCTCCACGTGCAACGCACGACTACCCGCGACCGGAGACGCTTATCGCGCATAGTTAACGTCCGGCGTTCTGTTTGACAGGGCGCTCGTTTACGAGGATTGCTCCCCCAACCGGCGCAACACTCCCCTCCAGCGGAGTGCTTCCAGAGTCCTCGCCGTCGGGTTCGACCGCACCGTTCTATCTGCGACATGAAAGACGAAGGTCGGGCTCATTACATGCGCGATTAGATGTTCCGGTATCACTCTTATTCAACAGGTAAACCGCGTCTACCGAGGTCTATAGGTCTGCTTGGTGGACTGTGTTCGCTGGTAGCTGCGTTCGTCCCGGCATGGAGTACTCCGGGACTGAGTCCGGACCCTCTGATTGGTCCGCTCGGGGAATTCTTCGAGAAATCGGGTGAGGTTTCTCTCATGCAAGAAAACGCCCCACTCCTGCGCATGCGGATACCGGAGCACCTCTTTGCAAACCGAGTCGATGTGGACTCCAGTCACGTGTCGTTCACCCGGCTTTCGGGCGGTTTTCCATCCGGAGCGGCAGCGGCCATGAGCAAAGACGACTACCTGCGTCTGATTTACAGTCATGGCGCCCGAGATGTGTGGCGCCGAGAGATTCGTCAGACATTTCGGGTCGCCTCGCAGCGCGGCCGGCAACAGGGTACTCGGCGGCTGGAGTGGACCGTGCCGTTCACGGCGCCTAAACCCCTGCGTCGCTTTATCGGCGAGGAAGGGCCGAGCTTACGCATGAGCGGCTCGCTGAAGGTCTCGATCTCGGGGAAAAGCGAGTGGACGGCAGGTGAAGTCCAGACTGCTGCCGGCGGTCCGTCTACCTTTCCGGCTCTGACGATGGAGCAGGAGCAGCGCTTTACCGTCGAGGGCAAGGTTGGGGAACTGATCAACGTCCGTATCGACCAGGATACGGAGAGTGCCGGCGGCGCGGTCAGCACCTTGAATCTTCGCGATCAGATCGCCAACCAGATCAAGCTGGACTACACCAACGACGAGGACGCGATCTTCCAGGAGATTCAAGCGGGGAATACGACTCTCGCCCTGCCGCGATCGAAGTTCGTCGGTTTCCAACAGCAGAACAAAGGGCTCTTCGGGATACGCGCCAAAGGGGCGGTGGGACCCCTCAGTTTCACTACTATCGCCAGCCATGAGAGCAGCAAGAGCAATCGCCGAACCTTTCGGGGCGGCGCCGTCCAGGACACTCTGTCACTGCGGGATTACCAGTTCCTGCGCAATACCTATTTCTTCCTCGATGAGTTCTACCGGGTTAATCTTCCGGACTACCGGCAACTGGTAGCCGGCGCGCGTATTCCGCGTTCGGACTTCGTCGATTCGGGCAGCCTGCAGGTCTATATCAACGATTTCAATACAATCAACGATCCGGAGCTGCTGGCGCGACCGGGTGTCGCGCGCGTGGCGGTGAGCGACGTTAGCGACGACGACGAGGTCATCTGCGTGAATCCGAATGGACTGCCCGTCGACGCCAGCGGTTGCGTCGAGGAAGGCACCTGGCATCGCCTCGATCCCGACGACGACTATTCGGTGGTGGAGGGAGCCGGCTTCATAATCCTCAATCGCACGGTGCAAGATCGCCATGCGCTGGCGGTGAGCTATCGCACCCGGGGCGGACCGAATGTAGAGACAGAACAGTTTGGCGATACCCGCGGAGACACCCTGCAACTCAAGCTGATCAAAGCGCGGGACGCCCGTCCCGGATTTCCGACCTGGGACTTGGAGTGGAAGAACGTCTACCGCATCGCCACCGGCTTCGCCGCGGGTCGAAAGTTCGATCCGGCCACTCTGGAAGTGCAGGTTTTGAAGGAGATCGCGGGTCAGGAGTCCCAACCTTCCCAGGGTGGAAAATCGTATCTACAGATCTTCGGTCTCGACGAGCGCGGTCAGGATCCCGGCAGCGCTCCCGATCGGGTCGTGGACCGCGACTACGCCGGTCTCGACGACTTCCGTGGGCACCTGGTCTTTCCGGCTCGAACCCCATTCAATCCGGAATCCCCGGAAGATCCGGGTAGCTCCGAGCTGGAAGAGAAGATTCCGGAGATCTACACCCGGCAGCAGCAACGAGATCAGGTGGAGGCCAGCGCCTACATTATCGAGGTCCGCTCAAGCTCCGGTCAACAGCGAATCAGCCTCGGTCTCGGGGTGCGCCCGGAAACGGTGGAAGTGCGACTCAACGGTCAACGCAAGCAGAAAGGCACCGACTACAACGTGGGTTTCGCCGGCGACATCACGTTCGTCGGAACCACTGCCCAGGAAGTGGCCGATCCCGGGGCCGACCTGGAGATCACCTACGAGACGGAAGATTTACTGGGATTGGGCAGTCAGCAAAAGACGCTTATAGGCATGCGGACGCAGTACGAATTCCTCGGAGGGGAAGGGAAGTGGGGGACCACCATGCTCTACAACAACGAACGGAGCAGCGAACGGCGGGTGCGGGTGGGAGCCGAACCGGCGCGCACGGTGGTGTGGAGCACAGATATGCGCGCCAAGTTTGCGGCGCCCTTTCTAACCCGGGCTGTCGATGCCATTCCGCTGCTCAAAACGGCATCCAGCTCCACCATTGAGCTGCAGGGGGAAGTGGCACAGAGCCGTCCCAACTTGAACACCAAGGGCAAGGGATTCATCGACGACTTCGAAGGCAGCCAGCGACCCAGCAGTCTGCGCATCGCCCGCACCAGCTGGACACCTGCCAGCCGACCGCTCGATCTCGATTTTCCCCACGAGTCTCGCGGCAACCTGATTTGGTACAATCCCTTCGACGGCATCCTGCGCAAGGATATTTGGCCCGGGCAGGAGGAACAGGTGGAGAACCAGAACAATCGGACCGATGTGCTGGTCATGCGGCTGAAACCGCGAGGTGATCAACAGCAGGTGTGGGGCGGTCTGATGACGACCCTCGGATCGGTCAACGATTACTCGCTGTCGAAGTTCGTGGAGATCTGGGTGCGGGGCGAGCGCGGCAGGCTCAATCTAGATCTGGGTACGATCAGCGAGGATTTCTGTTGCGATCAAACGGTGGATGATCCCCTTAACTTTCGCGAAGATGGCTCGGTCGATACCGAAGACGAACCCTTTCCCGGGAGGACCACCGGTGATGGACGGGTTGCTCAGGCCGAGGACGTGGGCATTGACGGTCGAGACGACCGGGGAGAGTTGAACTTCTACCTGGCCGAAGTCGGCATCGATACGACCGACCTGACCCTGGAACAGAAACGACAGCAATTTCTCCAAAGCTACGGCGATCGAGATGTGGACGATCCCCAGGGAGACAACTGGCACTACGATGCTACAGGCAACCGCAAGAATGACTACCGCCGCATCAACGGGACGGAGGGAAACAAAACCGATCGCGAAGCTGCCGATCGGCCCGACAGCGAAGACCTCAACAACGACGGCGTACTGAACACGCGAAACGACTACTACCACTACACGATCGATCTGGAATCGGATCCCCACGTAGCCGGCACGGAGAGCAACGGTTGGCGCCTGTTCCGGCTTCCACTTTTCGACGATACGCCCCGAGAAGGCTTACCGGACTCGAGCAGAATCGAGTTCGCCAGACTCGTGCTGAACGGGGAAACGGAGGCGACCGACGATTCCATTACGGTGGAGATCGCGCTCATCGAGGTGATCGGCAACGAGTGGCAGGAAGATGACGTTCTGCTTCTGGAAGGGGCGAACGACTTGGGGCCGGAGGAATCGGTGGCGGTGAGTGTTGTCGGTACCGACAAGAACATCGATTACGATCCCCCTCCGGGGATCAATATCCGCCGCAACCGGCAGACGCGAACGCGCGAGCGCGAACAGTCTCTACGGCTGAGGTACGAAAACTTCGAGCCGCAGCATCAAATGTCCGCCACGAAGGTTCTGACGCGAAACGCCAACTACACCCAGTACACCCGCATGCGCATGTTCGTGCACGGCGACGACCAAAACATGGCCTACGTCGTTGGGGATTCCAGTGACCTGGAGATGTTTATCCGTTTTGGAGCCGACAGCACCAACTATTACGAGTTCATCAGTCGAATATTGCCCGGGTGGGATGGAAAACGCGCCGGCTGGAAGGGAAACGAGGTGGATATAGACCTGTTGGAGATCGCTCGTGTGAAGTCGCTCTTGCAAGCGGGACGCTTCGACTCCCTGGGGCAGCAGCTGGCGATCCTCGATACCGTGATCGCCGAGCCCCGGCTGCGGGACTTCCGGCCGGCCGTCTACCGCGTCCGCGGCAATCCCTCCATGCAACAGATAAAGGAGTTGACCATCGGCATCCGCAATCGCGGTCAGGGTATATATACGGGCGAGGTCCTGGTCGACGAGCTTCGCCTCGAGGAGGGACGCAACGACCCGGGCGGGGCGGCCTTTGCGCGTATCAACACCAAGCTGGCCGATGTGATGAACGTGGACGGTCAGGTAACCTGGACCGGCGGCGACTTTCGCACCCTCAATTCCCGAGAACGCAGCACCACCGATCTCAATCAAAGCCTGTCGGCCACAACCAATCTGCACCGTTTTCTGCCTGGTAGGTGGGGGTTCTCCATCCCGTTCAAGGCGAGTTTTACCGAAAACCAGAGTTTGCCGCGCTTTGGGCCGAACTCAGATGTGGAGCTGAACAAGAAGGCGCAGAGAGAGCAAAGGACCTTCCGCACTAAACGCTTCTACGAGCTCTCGCTGTCGAAACGATCGGGACGAAATCGAGTGTTTCGTTGGACCATCGATCAGGTGAACGTGAGGTTATCCAACCTGCAAGAGCGAGGCTCGTCCACGACGCGGCCGCTGGATCGCACCGACGCCCAAACCATGAACTTCAGCTACAAGATGCCGCTTCCGAGTCCCCAGCTGTCCGTTTTGACCTGGTTGCCCCAACGCTCGCCCCGCACCTGGCGAGAGTTGAAGTGGCGATATCTTCCTTCCCACATAACCTACTCAATGGTTGCCAACCGCAAGGAGCAGAAGAACCAGCAGCGATCCGACGCCGAACAGACGGTGCAGGAGCACTTCGCGGTAAACGAGACCTACGTGGCAAAGGTGAATCCGTTCAGCGGCATCAGCGGTGACTACGACCTTAAGATAAACCGCGATCTCCGGAAGAAGTACGAACTGGACAAACTAAGCTTCGGTCGCGAGATCGGCCGCACCCAGAAGGGAAGTGTCAAGGTCACTCTCAGGTGGATTCGTTGGTTGGATCAGCAATATACGTTCGAGGCCAGCTACAACGAAAACAGCGATCCCACGCAGCGGCGGGCACAGGTGCTCATCGACAGCACATCGGGCTTGCCGGTAAAGCCGTTGGACATCGATACGAAGAACAGCCTGTCCACCCGGTTCAATCTCAAGCTTCCCATGTTGCTCAAGAGCTTCGGCGGCACCAAAAGGGCGACGGTTAAACCGACGAAGAAACGGCAGGATGAAACAACGGCTAAAAAACCTGTGGCGGATGGTGAAAAGCCAGAGGCGGAATCCCCGAAAAAACCCTCCCAGCCGTTCTTTCTGTGGCGAACCCTACATTTCGCCGGCGGATTCATCGAACCGTTCAACGTGACCTGGCGACAGAATAGAAACTCCCGGTCGTTCAATCTCGTCGACCGTCCCGGGCTGCTCTATCAGTTCGGCCTCAATGATTCTCTCGACGTGCCTCAGGCTTCGGTGGGACTCACGCAACAAGACCAGTTCGGACGCACGCGGAACATGGACATGGGATCGGGACTCAAGTTGCCCCTAGGATTCAGCGTGAAAACCGATTTCAACGACAAACTCGAACGCCGCAGCGGCAGCACGCAGGAACGGACACGGGTGCGTCAGGAAACCCGCTATCCGAAGGTCAATGTTACCTGGGGAAGAGCGGACCGTATTCCACTGATCAAGAGAGTCGTCAACAGTGCTAACTTCAACTTCTCGTTCCAACAGACCGAAAGCAGCGAGGGGGAAGGCAGTTTACGTCCGGGCAATCTTATCACCAGGAGCGAATCAAAGGAGACCCGAGCCTCGTGGAACGGGAAACTGAGGATCGGTCCGGTTGCGAAGGTGGAACGCGTTGTGGCCAGGGGCACCGACCTGGAATTCGAGCTGGTGGCCGAGGACGACAGCGCGGATGTAGAGGGCAATCTCCGTCCCCTGCGCGGCAGCGGTGAGTTGGAGAAGAACACGACCACCTTCAGCATTTCCCACAATTTGAGACCGAGAAGCCTGCCGATCTTCGGAAAGTTGAAGAGCAACGTCGATCTGAAGTTCGAGGTTGCCCTGGAAAACGAGATTCGATCAAACGGCACCGGTGACGCCGAACGAGCGCCGATTAACTCGGTCGACCGCTGGCGGACCTCGATCACCGCCTCCTACAAATTCAGCGAGAGTTTTCGCGGCGACGGCATCATTCGCCTCGACAACAATCGGAATAACCTCACTGAGAAAACCCGCAAGGTACGCGAGGTCCGACTCTCGGGAACCATGTTTTTTCGCTGATTCATTCCGGTTGCCCGCCCCCAAAGGCAGATCTATTTTCAATGTTCAACCGAACCGAGCAAGTCGCTCTGCTGTTCCTGTGTGGATCGTTTCTGGTGGGTAGCGCGGTTTCCATCTGGGACTACTATCAACCTTCCGCGCTTGAAGAATTTCGGGTAATCCACAAGGTTGTAGCGGTGCCGACCCCGGTAGCTGTGGAACCGGGTGATGTGAATCAGCCGATCCGCCTGAACAGCGGTTCAGAGGGGGAATTGCAGCAGTTGCCAACTATCGGACCGAAAACTGCGTCGCGGATCGTAGAGTACCGTCGCCAGCACGGTGCGTTTAAGACATTGGAAGAGCTGGAGAACATCCGTGGTGTCGGCAAACGCACACTGGAAAAAATTCGCCCATACGTTGTCTTGGAGTAATCTCAACGGATGTCTGCTGCGCGTCGAAGTGCCACTGGTGTATACATCGTGGACGGTAAACTTCAGATCGTCGAGCTGGAGTCGACCAACAGCGGGGTCGAGCTCCTTGGACTCGCGCAGTTCGATCTGAGCGCTTCCTACACCCCAGAAGGATTGGAATCAGCCGAATCCGGCACCGAGCTGGAAGAGGCGTTTTCGCGAGCAGAAGCGGAATGCAACATCCAATTCGAGAATAACCTGGTTTGCCTCGATCCGAGGGCATACTGGATCAAGTGGTGGCCACAGCTTCCCGATGCAGCGGGCAATCTCGATCGCGCCCAAGTTCAGTGGGAAACCGAACAGTTTCTCAGCGACGAGATTGAGGAGTACGGTGTCGACTTCGCGTTCACCAGGCACTGCGGTATTGCGGTTGCCTCGCGCAAACGAGCGCTGGAGTTATATCTGGATCTGTTCGAGTCGGCGGGGTTGACCGATCCCGACTTCGACGTCGCACCTTTAGCATTATTCAACGCCTTCGAAGCTGCCGACAGCATTCAGG
The DNA here is from genome assembly GCA_965217095.1 of Candidatus Latescibacterota bacterium. Classification (GTDB taxonomy): domain Bacteria; phylum Latescibacterota; class UBA2968; order UBA8231; family UBA8231; genus CAYNZV01. Next base: position 93,171 of record OZ244235.1, on the reverse strand, counting down.
ATGAGCCGCAGCTGGTCCTCGACATCGGCGTCTCCGGCGCGAGTGCCCTGCTCTTGGTAGAGGGGGATCTGGCTGCCGTCGACACTTGGCCATGGCAGGGTGACACACAGGGTGAAGCAGAACCCCTGGAAATCTTGAGCGATCGAATCGAGGCTATGGCCAAGCGCAGCGGTCACGCCGAGTTGCCGGCCAACTTCTGGGTGGCGGGTCTAGCCGAATTCGATGGGGCCTGGGAATCCAGGTTGGTGGAACGCTTCTCTGCATCCGTGACCTTGGTCGACCCATTTGCCCGGGTTGAGAGAGAACCGTGCCGCTCCAGCGACCCGGCGCTGCTGGAGAGCAGTCACAAATTCGCCGTTACCGCGGGATTGGCCCACCGCGGCTTGAGCGAGCCTCGATGATACGTATCCACCTACTTGGAAGGCAGGAGTCGCAGGTCATCGCGATCTTGATGCGGATGTTTCTGCTGGTGGGGTCGGGTGCGCTATTGGTGTCGGCGGTCTACCTGGTCGATCGGCAGTTTCCGATCTTGCAACTGTGGAGCGAGATGACCTCTTCGATGTTCCAGTCGAACGACGAAGAACCGTTGCCCGAGCCAGTCGCCACGGAGTACCGAGACCCGGATATTTACGACGCGACCGCTCCATCTGGCGAGGCAACATCGCCCGCGCTACGCGATCAACAGGCGGCTGCGACAGCGAGAACCAATGCAGCGGGAAAATTAAACCAACGGAAGCTGCCGGCCGCGCCACGCCCCCTGGCGACCGCCGTCGCGGCGGCTGCTCCCGTGCTGCGGCCGCTTCCGAAATCCAGCCGCGCTTGTGCCATTACCGTTGGTCTGCTGCGCCACGCACCCAGCGGCGCGCGAGTGACCTCGCTGATGGGTCGCGGAGACGGCAGTTATACCATAGAAGGATCCGGGATCTCCCAGTCGTCCTCGGAATCGTGGCGCGACCAACTCCTGGAGGAATCAACTGAGGTTCGGCTGACGGTTTGGACGCAAGCGAAAACACCTGCGAGCAGCGAGCGCCGGTTTTCGTATACGGGCCGGGTTAAACAGGCGGCTCCCTTCGACCTGGCTCCCGTAACGCCAAAAAAGTCAACTTCGCTGTTGCGCGATGTTTCGTCATGGGCGCGGACCAGCGGAATTCGGTCGCTCACGGTGGAGGGGCCGATTGCGGTGGCGCTGAACCAGGGTTTGTCGAAGCATCGTCAAAAAATATGGGGTAGAGGTTCGTACGATCAGATTGCCGCCTTCGCCGAGCGGCTCGTGGAGGCGGGAGAGCTGGCCACCCTCAGCGAACTGGTGATGGTGCCCGTATACCGCAACGGCGAACCGTGGCAGAGCGCACACATGTACGCCGTAGTCGACGTGCTCGTGAGATAACCAACGAGGCGCAAGCAATGGGCGGCGCAGACTTAAGAAAGGTAAACGGCATGGAGGCGGCATTCTATCCGGGAAGTTTCGATCCGATCACCTACGGCCACATGAACATCATCGAACGGGCGCTGGGAATCTTCGAGAAGGTAACCGTGTTGCTGGCGGTGAATCCGCAGAAGCAGTCCCTTTTTTCAACCGAGGAAAATGTCGACATGATTCGTGAGGCCACTTCGCATTGGCCCAACGTCCGCGTCGACAGCTGGGACGGTCTGCTCGTGGACTACGCCCGCCAGAACGAGGTTCGGGTGGCCGTCCGCGGACTCCGCGCCGTCACCGATTTCGACAATGAGTTTACCATGGCGCTGACCAATCGCAGTCTTTGGCCCGAGTTTGAAACCGTTTTTCTAATGACTCGCTCGGACTTCATGTTTCTGAGCTCGACGGTGGTGCGTCAGGTGGCGCAGATGGGTGGCGACGTAGCGCCGTTCGTCCCTCCTGCGGTTGCCGAGCGCCTGCGCTTGAGACCGGTCCATGGCTAGCTGCCTGCGGCCCCTACACAAGACCGGCTGCCGCCGCGGCACCGGGAGTGGACCGCGCTTGCGATGTTCGTCGACGAAGTGACCATAACCGCGCGTTCGGGCAACGGTGGCGATGGTTGCGTCAGCTTCCGGCGGGAAAAGTACGTGCCTCGGGGTGGACCAAACGGGGGCGATGGCGGCAACGGGGGAGACGTCCTGTTCAGAGTGGACGAAAACCTCATTACTCTGTTGGACTACCGTTATCGACCGATCATCGCCGCCGGGCGCGGAGATCATGGCAAGGGGAAGAACATGACCGGCGCCAGGGGAGACGACGCCGTGATTCGCGTTCCGCCCGGCACATTAGTGCGGTCCAAGGTGGGGAATCCGGTAGTGGATCTGCTCACGCCCGGCCAGGAGTTTCTATTTCTGAAAGGCGGTCGGGGTGGACGCGGAAACGCTCGATTCGCGACGTCCCAGCTGCAAGCGCCCCAACATGCAGAGGGGGGTCGTCGCGGCGCCGAGTCGGAAGCAGCGCTCGAGCTCAAGCTCCTAGCCGACGTGGGTCTGGTCGGGTTTCCCAACGCCGGCAAGTCGACCTTGCTGTCGCGCATATCGGCGGCACACCCACGCATTGCTGACTATCCGTTTACGACCCTCGAACCCCAGCTGGGCATCGTTCGCTGGAACGAGCTGGATACCTTCGTGATGGCCGATCTTCCAGGGCTCATCGAGGGCGCCCACGAAGGCAAAGGTCTGGGCACTCGCTTCCTCCGACACATCGAACGCACCCGAAGCCTGCTGTTCATGCTCGAGTGCACGAGCGACGATCTCAAACGCGACTTCGAGACCTTGAAAGCGGAACTTGGCGAATACAATGAAGAGCTGTTGAAGAAACCGTTCGCCGTTGCGCTCACCAAGTGCGATCTGCTGCCGCCCGACGAAGATCCGGAGGCGGTGTTCGAGACGCTGTGTCCGGCTCGCTTTCGCATTTCCGCGGTTTCCGGATCGGGGCTGCAGGAAATGGTGACGAGCCTCGGTTCCGCTCTGACCCAACTGCGCCGCGCCGAGCAGTCCGATGGTTGAAGCCACCTCGCTCGAGGAGGGGCAGGCCTGGGTAGTTCTATCCCGGGTAAAACAGATCGGTGGGGCCCGCGCCCTGAAACTGGTAGCGCAGTGCGGAAGTGCCAGCGCCGCACTGGGTGCTTCGGCACAAAGCTGGGAAATGGCGCTGGGTCGAGTGGGACGGGAGGCGCGGAAGGCTCACCTCGAAATCGACTGGGCGCAGGATCAGGTGCGGCGCCTCCAGGGACAGGGGGGTCGCCTGTTGACGCTGGCGGACAGCGAATATCCCGCTCGCCTCAAACAGATCCCTTCTCCGCCGCCGGTGTTATACGTGTTAGGCGCGGCGTCACTGAATCAACCTTTCATAGCGATCGTCGGTACGCGCCGCGCCAGTCGCTACGGCCAGGACATGGCCCGCCGGCTGACCCGGGATCTGGTGGTAGCCGGATTGGGGGCTGTCAGTGGCCTGGCACGGGGAATCGACACCTGTGTTCACCACGCCACCTTGCACGCGGGTGGCCAGACATTTGCCGTTCTCGGTTCGGGGGTGGACGTCTGTTACCCTCCTGAAAACGAAGGGACCTTCCGGCAAATTCGGGAAACGGGTGCTGTGATCTCGGAGTTCCCGATGGGAACCGAACCGGACGCGCCCCTGTTTCCGCGCCGCAATCGACTTATCAGCGGGCTCAGCCTCGGAACGATCGTGATCGAAGCATCGACGCGCAGCGGCGCGATGATAACGGCCCACTACGCCGTGGAACAGAATCGCGAGGTGTTTGCGGTTCCTGGGGATGTGATGGCCGGTCGCAGCACGGGCTGTCACCGCCTCATCAAAGAAGGAGCCAAACTGGTGGAAGGCGCCGCCGACGTGCTAGAAGAATTACAGGGGCAGTTCACCGCCAATGACTCCGTGAGAGAACCCCAGTCGCCAACGCCGCATCCGGAAGCCGCGAGTCATCCCGGCGATGGCAGTAGAGTACCTGGTTCCGAACCGCGATCGGTAGCTTCGTCGGTGCCTCTGTCTTCCCGCGAGCAGAACGTCATGGGGCTGCTCGCTAGCGGTGCCCGCCACGTCGATGAGCTGTCGCGAACCGCGAAGCTGCCGCCAGCGGCGGTGATGGAGATGATGCTAAGACTGGAGTTAGATGGGAGGGTTGAACGGCTACCGGGCCAGTACTATGGCCGCACCTAGCGGCCATTCTCTTCGACCGGGGAAATCTCTATCAGCTTGCCGTTGTTGGCGGGCGGAATCGGAGCTTCCTCACGTTTCTCCGGCTTCACGAACGGCCGCAACAGTCGCCAGCTGACCCAGCACGCACAGCCCACAGCTACGGGCACGGCAACATAGGTCTGCCACTCCATCAGATCCCCCCCCATCCCAGAGCTGAGGTTACCTGATAGGTCACCAACGCGCCGACGTATGCCAGGGCCGTCATGTAGGAAAAGGTAAAAAGCGGCCATCGCCATGAACGGGTTTCTCGTTGGATCACCGCAAGGGTGGAAACGCATTGGGCGCATAGGGCGAAGAACACCATGATGGAAAGGGCAACGGGAATGGTGTATACGAGCTGGCCCTGTTCGTTGGTGGAGTTGCGAATGGCGAGGCGAAGGTCATCGGAGGTCTCGTCCTGATCCCCACCGAGACTGTAGATCGTGCCCAATACCGAAATGATCACCTCGCGAGCGGGGAACGAGGCGAGGGTCGCCATAGCGATTCGCCAATCCCATCCCAGCGGTCGAACCAGCGGTTCGACCAATCTGCCGGCCTTCCCGAGATAGCTTTGACGCAATTGTTCCCCTGCTTCCCGGGCTTGGAGTCTACTCAGCGCGACGTCCAAGCCTTCGCCCGAAAGAGCTGCGGACACTTCGACACGCCGCTGGTTGAACTTGGACGTGATTTCATCCGAACGTGGGAAATAGGCCAGCGCCCACATGACTATGGTCGTCGCAAGAATGATGCTGCCCGCCCTCACTACAAAAGCCCGAGAGTTCTGGTAGACCCGTAGGAATACGGCTTGCGGGCTCGGCCACTTGTAGGATGGGAGTTCCATCAAGAACGGGGGTGGTTCACTCTTGAGAAGGGTTTTCTTCAAGATCCAGGCGACGGGGATGGCGACGGCGGCGCCGACGCAATACATCCCCAGCAGCGTAAGCCCCTGCAAGCCGATCAAACCACCGAGCAGCGGCCGGTCCGGGATGAACGCGGCGATAAAGATGACATAGACCGGAAGGCGCGCCGAACAACTCATGAGCGGGGCCACCATCATGGTGGTAAAGCGATCCCTCTTGTCTTCGATGGTTCGCGTCGCCATGACACCGGGAATGGCGCAGGCGAAGCTGGAGAGCAGAGGGATGAACGACTTACCCGACAGGCCGCATTTAGTCAGCAGTCGATCCGTCAGGAAGGCGGCGCGCGCCATATACCCGCAGTCAGAAAGCAGCGATATGAAAAAGAAGAGAATGGCGATCTGTGGCAGGAAGATCAGGACGCCGCCAACGCCAGCAAAAAGACCATCGACGATCAGGCTCCGAAGCGCTCCTTCCGCGATGGCGCTACCCACCCATGCGCCGAGAGACCCGAACAGAACGTTAATCCCATCCATGATCGGGGCAGACCAGGAGTAGATTGCCTCGAACACGATGATGTTCACCACAATAAAGGTCAGGATACCCAGGAATCTGTGGGTGAGTACGCGGTCAACATGGTCCGAGCGCCGGCTGAGAAGGGTTTGATCGACCGGTCCGCACCCCTTCAGGGTCTTGGCGACCCAGGCGTATCGCGCCTCTGACTCCAACGCCGACAACTCCACACCTGCGTTCGCGCGCAAACGATGAAGCTCGGTTGCAAACCCGGCTCCGGTCTGCTCCAGGAGACGCGCCTCGGCGTGGCCACCCGTGTCTACCAGCGTGCGCAGGGCTTCCACCCTGTCCATTCTCACACCGTTATCCTTCAGATCGGGGTGGGCGGAGAGTTGTCGCGTCGACTGCTCCAATCTCGCCGGCAGATCGGCTGTAGAGCGGGGCAGCGAGTTACTGGGCTGCTCAAACAACAGATCGATCGCGGCGCGCAGCTCCTCCAAACCCTCCCTGTGCAGGGCGCAAGTCGGAACCACCGCCACGCCCAGCCGCTCAGCTAGCGCCTGGTGGTCGATATGAATTTCGCGCGCGGTGGCCACGTCGCTCATATTGAGCGCGATCACCATCGGCAGACCGATTTCGGCGACCTGCGATACAAGGTAGAGGTTGCGATTCAGGTTGGCGGCGTCGAGCACCGCCAACACCCCTTCGACCGGGGAGATTCCGGCTTGCTGCCCCAGGAGCACGTCTGCCACGATCATCTCGTCGGGAGAATGTGCGGCCAGGCTGTAGGATCCGGGCAGATCCAACAGCTCGACGGCTTCGGTACGGAGCTGCAGCTTGCCGATCTTGCGATCGACCGTCACGCCGGGATAGTTTCCAATCTCCTGAGAAAGGCCGGTCAGTGCGTTGAAAAGGGTCGTTTTGCCGGTGTTCGGATTGCCGACGACGGCAAGCGTTTTGGTGTGGGCGGCTTGCGGTACGTTGGCAGTCATGGAAAGGAGTGGGGTAGGTGGTTCAGGCAGCCCAGAGAAGAATCAACGGGCGAATGGGTCGCTGCCGCTAGAGATGGCGCATACCTGAATCGTCTCCGCGTCGCACCGCCGCAGGCAATATCGGGATTCACCCACTTGAAAAACGATTCTGGTGCCGGTCCTCAACAGCTTGAGCTTTACGCCAGGAACGACACCGATCTCTCGCAATCGTGCCGCCAAACGGGTTGTTCCGGCGACGGCGGTGATAACCGCCTCGCGACCGCGCTGCCAGGAGGACAAGGGTCCCTCACTCCCAGTTCCGGAGGGTGAGCTTGCGGAAGAACGGCGATGAAATAAGCTCATACGTTACCTCGTTCCGTAAGGAACCGATTGGTAACAGCGGTGACAGCAGATGCATACCGCGGTCAAAGAAGCGGCAGATCTTCAAAAGTCGCAACAACGGTCGCCAGTGTTTGGCAAGCCAAACAAACGATTGGCAGGTAAAAAATATATTCGGTGTACAAAACGTGTCAACTGCTAACCTGACTCCTGTATGGCTACGCTACTCTTTTCACAACAGGTTACGAAGATTACTTGACGACCACACGGTTTTAGGTTAGTATGTAGAACATTCGGTTGGTAATCAAAACTTTAATACAGTAAATAAAACATGAGGATACCATGGCATACGTCTGTGCCATACATGCCACAGTCAACCGGGGGAATCATGTCCCAGCAATAGACCAAAACTTCTCTCGTCTCGTGTGGCAATATCGTCAGCAACCCTTTTTCACCATCGGCAACGAGGCCGAAACCTAAAGGAGGTAGTCGCAAAAATGCTCGCGAAGATCAAGAGATTGGGGTGGGCGCTCGTCATATCCGGACTCGCTGTTTGTGTTCGGGTCGGGGCAGAGGATCAACGACCCACCGTTTCCGGCGGTGTTTATGACAAGCCGTACATTGCCAAAGGCGGTAAGGGAACTAGCCTGGGCGGTTACATCGACCACGAGTTGTTCTGGAACGGTAAAAAGAAAACCTTCGACCAGCACCGGTTTATTCCATTCATCCACGGCGAGGTGTCCGATCGCATCCACGTGACCGCCGAGATCGAATTCGAACACGGCGGCCTGGTCAAGGGATCGGGTAACTCCGACGGAGAGGTCAAACTGGAGTTCGCCACGCTGGACATCACCTTCGCAGAGTGGTTGACCTATCGCGGCGGCGTCATTCTCTCCCCGCTGGGTAAGTTCAATCTGATCCACGACAGCCCGCTGAACGATTTGACCAACCGGCCACTGGTGGCCCGGCAGATCGTGCCGACCACCCTGTCCGAGTCGGGCATGGGGCTCTTCGGCACCGTTTACCCCACCGAGGCGTCGGTCATGGGATACGAATTCTATGTGGTCAACGGCTTCAACGCGGGGCTTGCCAATGCTGACGGCACGGTGGGTATCCGCTCGGGCAGAGGAAGCCAGAAGGCCGACAACAATGAGGAGAAATCGATCGTCGGCCGCATCAACTACAGCCCGTTCCTCGGCCTCGACCTAGGCGGCTCGTTTCATTCCGGAGCCTACGATGACGCAGGCGACGAAAGCCTGACTATCTTCGCCTTGGACGCTACCTACAGCCGCGGGCCGATCGATATCCTTGGCGAGTACGCCACCGCTTCCATCGACGGTACCGCGGACGATTCCCAGTTCGGTTTCTACGGCCTGGTCGGATACCACTTTTTGCCCGGGGCCGTAGCGGCATTCCCCAACTCCATCTTTACCGCCGTTGCGCGCTACGATCACATCGATCTCGACTCGAGCGACGAAACCAGGTACACCATAGGGGTGAACTTCCGTCCGGAAGAGGAGACCGTCATCAAGCTGGACTACGAGATCTACGATCAGGATGACGACAACAACGGGCTCATCCTCTCCGTTGCCTCTTACTTCTAGACCGCGGCTCTCTTCCAGCCATGTTTATTCTCCTGTCGATCTTGCTTCTATCCACCATGGCTGCCGGCGAGGAGATGCCTACGGCGGCAGAGATCGGCTCTATTCGCGTCTATCTCACGCCCATACAGGCGCGCGCGAGGATCTTTCCGAAGGCGGAGTACCACGAGCTGACAATGGTACGCTTGCCTTCCTCCCAAGGACCTGCAAACCGAATCGAAAGCTTTGCCGCTGACAGTCTGCAGCTTTATATTGCCTACGCCGAAGATGGAAAACAGCTGGGGTACTCCGTTGTGCTCAACGAAATCGGCAAGTACCGCCCGATCACCTTCATGGTGGGTGTCACCCGGGACTTCCGCATCAAGGATGTCGCAGTTCTGGTTTACCGCGAGAGCCGCGGCGGTGAGGTTCGGCGGGCGCGCTTCCTGCGGCAGTACAGGGGGAAGGGGACCAGTGATCCGGTCCGCATAAATAGGGACATCATCAATATCACCGGAGCAACCCTGTCCGTGCGGGCGCTCAACAGGGGCGTCAGGGAATCAGTTCACCTCTTAAAACAGCTGTACGGTCCGGCATCAAAACCGTAGTCCAGGGTTCGACTCGAGACTAGTCCTCGCGATGAAATATTTCACCAATCGTTCGCAGCTGGCGCGAATGGATTTCCACACCAAGCTGATCATGACCTTCTTCCTAGTGTTGATGCTGGTGGCGACCGGTGTTTCGATCCTGATGTCATACCAGCGAACCAGTCTGACCTCAGTGGGCGCCACCGAGTACTATCAAGGCGCGGAGGAACGAATGGTTTTCGCCAAAGAGATGCCCGAGTTGATGGAGACCAGCCATTACCATCTCTTCATGATGCCCCTGGTGTTCGTGACTACCGGCCACCTCTTCCTGCTCAGTGCATGGGGCCGGCGCAGCAAGACTTTCGTGATCAGCTCCTGTTTCGCCTATATCGTTCTGGACATTGGGAAACCATGGCTCATCCGCTACGGCGGGGATTCGTTCGCCGCACTGGCGCCGGTCAACTCTGCCTTGCTGGGCATCACCATGTTGCTTTGCATTCTGGTGCCGATTTACGAGATGTGGTTTTTGCGGGTGGATCTGAATACGCAAATAGACTGATTGCAGGTTCGATATGATCCTTAGGTTCTTGTTGGTGTCCATCGTTTCTGCCACTGTCGCCGTCGCGCCGATCCAAGGCGACTCCAAGTTCTATGCCCATTGGGGCGACGGGCAGGCGGAGATATCCAGCTACGCGGTGGTCCAGCCGCGCTACGGGGAGCAGCGCGATGGCTACGGTGTATTGATCTTTGTTACCGAAGAACTCAATCGTAAAACGCTAATCAAAGTGGAATCTCCGCAGCCAGCGGACCAGCGCATCTACGTGCTCAAGCTCAACAACGTGCTGAAGTTCAACACCGGCATCTACGATTATTCGGTGATGACTTCGGTGTTCAGCGCGGTTGAGGGATACGAGCGCGGGCACGGTTTCGAGCTATGCAAGGTTACCTTGAGTGCGCAGGAATGGTGCGGCCACGTTTTCGATGAAAGCCGCATTCACAACGGTCGGCTCGAGGGTGCTTTGAACAGCTATTTCGAGAGCGAAGGCCGTACCGACTACCAGATCGAGCTGCCCAACCGGTTCGAGGCGGAGGATCACCTGCTGATCCGCATTCGCGAGCTGGCCGGGCCATGGATGGAACCGGGGGAAACCCGCGAGATGCAGCTCTTGCCGAGTCTCTGGTCCTTCCGCATGGAACACCGGCCGCACAAGCTAGTAGATGCTCGAGTCGAGAAAGGTCTGGCGGTTCGCAAGACGGTCTCAGGTACGGAGTACGCGGCCGTTCCGTGGACCTGGTCGGCGCACGGTAAAAAGAAAACGGTATGGGTGGAGGACGCCCCTCCAAGGAAGATTCTGGCGTGGCGGGATTCCCAAGGCGGCAGCGGTGAGCTGGTGAAATCTATTCGCGAGCCGTACTGGCGCCTCAACGGCAACGCCGACGAGATCTTTCGCGAGCGATTGGACATACCGTAGTCCACGGGAGCAAACAATGATCGAGTACGAAGGATACAAAGTCGCCAATCCGGATGCTCTGGAAACACCGGCCATGGTGGTGTTTGAGGACCACTTGAAACACAATCTGGAAACCGCCTTCGAATTGGCCGGCGGGCCCCAGAACCTGATGCCACATGTAAAGACTCACAAGTCGGCTCAGGTGGTGCGGCGTCAGATCGAACAGGGAGTCTCTGGTTTCAAGTGTGCGACCTTGAAGGAACTGGAGATGGTGTTGGATGCCGGCGGCCGGGAAGTGGTTTTGGCGTACCCACTTGTTCAGCAGCTGAAGGTGGAACGTCTATGCGATCTGTGTGGCGCTCACAGTGAAGCGACGGTACATGCCATCGCCAGCGCTTCCCTGCATTTCGAGCTTCTCGATCGGGTAAGCAGGTCGAAGCAACAACCACTGAACGTCATGGTCGACGTGGACTCGGGGATGCACCGAACTGGCGTGGCCATGGGTCACGCCACGGAAGATCTTTACCGCAAGATCGATCGCGCCGAATTCTTGCGGGCTTCGGGTCTGCACTGGTACGACGGCCACGAGCATATTGCCGATCCGACCGAGCGGGAACGAACTTCGCAATGCCACGTGGGTGAATTGCAGGCGCTCAAGGCGAGCCTCGAACGCGGCGGCCTGACGGTTTCCAAGATCGTTGCCGGCAACACCTGGACCTTTCCGTATTACGCTCGTGCAGAGGGTATGATCGGCTCCCCCGGAACCTGTACCTATTGGGACACCGGGTACGGAGACCTTCTAGTGGACATGCCGTTCACGTGGGCCGCATGCGTTCTCACGCAGGTCGTGGAAGTCTACCCCCAGCATCGGGTGGTAACCACCGACCTGGGCAGCAAGGCGATCCCGGCGGACACCCCGCTCGAAAAACGGGCTCGAATTCTAGGACATCGCGAGGCCAAACTGCAACTTCAGAACGAGGAGCACGGCGTATTCGATTGGCCGGGCCAAGCGCCGGCCGTCGGCAGTTACCTGCTGGCCGTGCCAGGTCACGTCTGCCCCACCGCCATTCGCTACCCGGGTGCCTTCGTTGTCGACGGCGAAGGACAAATCACCGACTACTTCACCCATACCGCTCGGGACCGCCAGTAAAACCGGGGAGCAATGGGCTCACCCTTTTCGGTCAACTGGCTGGTGAACCGGTTATGCCGGAACCACTTGCACCGCTCCCTCATAGACTTCGCACGCGGTCGGTTGCTGGATGTGGGCTGCGGGCGCAAGCCTTATCTGGATCTGCAGCGGCAACAGGCCGCGTCCTGTCTCGGCATCGAATACGATCGTTCTCGCTATCGCGATGCACCTCCCGACCTATGGGGCAGCAGCATCGAGTTGCCTTTTTGCGACGAAAGCTTCGAGACGGTGTTCTGCGCGCAGGTGCTGGAGCACGTTGCCGAACCGGCAGAGATGCTGCGAGAGATCGGCCGGGTGTTGAGACCGAACGGACATCTCATTCTCTCCGCGCCTCACATCTGGGGGATCCACGAGGAGCCAAACGATTACTTTCGCTTCACTAACTTAGGTTTGACCCATCTGGCTGAGACAGCCGGATTGAGCATCGTAAAGGTGGATGCGATGGCCGGCTACTGGGTGACTGCGGGCACCCGCTTCTGCTACTACCTGCAACAGTTCGAGAAGATTGGAATGAAGCCGGTGGTATCGCCGCTCTACGCCTTGGTACAGCTGTTGGCGTGGGCTTTCGACCGGATTCACCGAGTAGAGAGCGACTGCTGGAACTTTCTTCTGGTTGCTCGCAAACCCGACGCGGAAGGACGAGGGGGGTGAGGTATCGAGCGCTGGGCATCGTCCTGGCTTTAGCCTTCGTGCTCCGTCTCGGTTTCGGCATCTCGAGATCGGGCATGGAGGCGTCTGCCGACGAAGCGCACTGGATGCGTCTTGCCCAACATTTTGTGAATCTGGGACCGCTGCACCCGGACATCGGAACCTATCGTCCGCCCCTCTACGCGCTGTTTCTCGCGCTCGTCTTCAACGTCGTCGGAACCGACGTAGAAGTCGTCAAGGTTTTGCAAGGAGTGTTGAGCACTGCCACGTGCGGCTTGCTTTTTCTGATCGGTCGTCAGGTCGACGGCGAGCGGGTTGGACTCATTGCGGCAGTCGTGGGGGCTGTGTATCCCCTTTTCGTATTCTTTGCGGGCGTGCTCATGGTGGAGACTTTGTTGATTCTCCTCTCCGTGCTCTCCCTCTACCTTACTTTAAGGCTTCAGAACGAACCTTCGATCCGTGGCGCCGGGACGCTGGGGGTTTCCCTGGGCCTTGGAGCTCTATGCAAGCCCGTCATGCTCGCGTGGGCGGTGTTGTTGGCGGGTGGACTGCTGGTTTCGGTTGGAGGTACTACACCCAACGGCGGATCAAGATGGGCGACAGCTAGACACGTGATGGCCATGATCGCCGCCCTCTGCCTGGTCATTGTTCCCTGGACGATGCGCAACTATGCGGTAACCGGGTACCTGGTGCCGATCTCCTCCAACGCCGGGATGAATCTTCTGGTAGGCCACGAGCCCGAAGCGCGAGGGGTGTACCGCGACGGCGCCGATTACATCGGCCAGCTGCACCGCATGACCGGAAAGCAACCGGATGCGGTCAGCCGCGAGCGGGCGGCGCTGCGGGAGGTGATCTCCCGGATGGCTTCAGCCCCAGTCCGCGCGTTGGAGCTGGGTCTGCGTAAGCTGGTGTTATTCTGGAGCCCGATCGTTTCCGGAGAGTCGCCCCTGCGAAATCTGGTCGCCGTGCTGAGTTACCTTCCCGTAGTCGGGCTCGGCGCCTGGGGTACCTGGCAGCTGCGCGGGCATCCGATCGCCTGGCCGGTTGCGGCTCTATCGCTGTCCCTGTCCATCGTCCATGCCCTCTTCTTCGCCCACACGCGCTTCCGCCTTCCGGTGGACGCGGCCCTTATAGTGCCGGCCGCCTGGTCGATCAACCAACTCTTCTCGAAGTGGCGCCGATCGTGAACACGACCCGTGTTCCGATCTTGGCTTTGTCGCCGTACAACAACGGTTTGCTGGCGTTGGCCTGCGCGGCTCAATTGGTGTTGATCGTCCTGCCCTCGCTGTTTTCCGTCAACTATACATGGTTGATCAGCGGGCAATTGGTATTTCTGGCGCTAGTGGCGTTTTCGGTGGAACGCACCCTGCTGGCGCTACTGGCGTTGACGATCGGTTTGCCGGCTAAGATGCTGGGGGTCCTGGTGCTGCCCGGCGGCTTCCGCTTCCACGAAGCTATTTTGATAGCGGCCTTTCTTTTCGCCGCCATCGATCTACTGATGTATCGACAGCTGCATCTTCGTCGCAGCCCGATCGACGGGGCCGTCACGATTTTCCTTCTCGCTGCCCTGCTGTCGGCAGGAGTCGGATTGCTCAACGGGAATTCGCTTTCGCTGGTACTGAGGGATGTCCGGTTTCCGCTGTATTACGCCGCTATCTTTCTGGTGACTTCCTTCGTCGATCGCACCACGGTGTTGCGTGTCTTTGTGCCGGTGCTCGTGCTCGCCGGACTGGCGGTCAGCTTCGAATACATCCTGGAATTCGTCGGCGCCATCGATTTATCGGTGGGCAGCCGCTTCAAGCGGGTCGCCCGTCTGCAAGGACTGTCGCTGCCGATCGGATTGCTCTTTCTAGTCAACCAGTACCTGCACGATCCCCGGCGCTACGGCCGCTGGGTGTTCGCCGCACTGGCCGTGCCCATGGGCCTAGCGTTCGTACTGACCGTGGGTCGTGGGATGTGGGTCGCTTTCGCCATCGGGCTTGTAGTCTCGATCCTGCTGCGTTATACGGGAAGTGGGGGGCACGGACGCACGGTAGGACGAGCGGTGATGCTGGTTTTCGGAGTCCTACTTCTGTGGGGAACGACGGTTTTCCTCTTCCAACGCGTAACGGGTGCTGCCATCGGGGCCCACGCCCTGGAGCGCTCCCGCACGTTCGTGGACTTCGAACGCGACGTGCATGTTCTCGGCAGGCTGCAATCCTATCGCCTGGCGCTAGAGGCTTTCGCGGAACATCCGGTGACCGGTCTCGGCCAGGGCACCACTATAGACGTGCCGATGTTCAACGAGGATATGAAACGTTTCGAGAACATGACTACCTGGACTCTCGACAGTCTCTATCTGAGTCTGCTGGTAAAAAGCGGCCTGATCGGCACGCTGGCGTTTCTCTGGCTGCTGTGGAGTGTGCTGCGACTGGCACGCGAGACCTACAAAAACGCCGTAGACCCGAACGCGCGCGCATTTGCTGCCGCTGCGACCGCCGTGATCATCGCCATGGCCGCACTCGGGGTCAGCGATGGCTCAATGGTCAACGGGCGCTTCGCTCTGGTCTACGCCACCCTCTTCGGGCTCATCGCCGTCGTCGCAAACCGCAAGGAGGGTTCATGAACGTCGTGGGTTCGAAGTCCAGAAGGATTGTCCTCGGCATGATCTCCGGGACCTCGGTGGACGGCATCGACACAGCGCTATGCGAGCTTGAGGGGTCGGGAGCCGCGACGCGTTTTCGCCTGCTCGGATTCGAGACCGCTGACTACGACTCGGAACTACGCGGGAGGATCTTCCATCTGTTCGAGCCGACCGCAAGCCTGGACGATCTTTGCGAGCTCAATGCCGCGGTCGGAGATGCGTTTGCGGCGGCGGCCATCCGGACCATATCCAACGCGGGTCTGCGTGTGGAGCAGGTGGATCTCATCGGCTCCCACGGTCAGACCGTGCGTCACCTTCCCGACGCAACGCCGCCGTCGACCCTGCAGATCGGTGACATCTCGGTGATCGCGCAGCGTACCGGAATCACTACGGTTGGCGACTTCAGACCAGCCGACATGGCGGTGGGAGGACAGGGGGCGCCCCTCGTTCCCCTTGCAGACCATCTGCTCTTCACAGACGAAGAGCGAGGACGGCTGCTGTTGAACGTCGGCGGGATCTCCAATGTGACGGTGCTGCCGGCAGGGGGATTCCGAGACCAGGTTGCAGCGTTCGACCTGGGTCCGGGGAACATGCTGATAGACGCCGCCGTGAGCCATTACTCCGGTGGCGAAGAGCGATTCGATCGCGACGGCGGTTGGGCCGGCCGCGGACAGATCGCTCGGGAGCTATTGGAACACTTGTTGAGCCACGAGTTTTTCCACCGGCAGCCACCCAAGTCCACTGGCAGGGAAGAGTTTGGCGTGCCGTACTTCCAGGCGCTGCTGCAAGAAGTGGACCTCGTTCCGGACGACATGGTGGCAACGCTCACAGCCTTCACTGCCGAGTCGATCATTCGCGGCGTAAACCGCTTCGTCATGGGCGAAATGCACGAGCTCTGGCTGGGTGGTGGTGGTGCTTACAACAAGACGCTGGTGCGTCATCTGACCGAGGGCCTGCCCGAACTGAAGGTGGATTCGTTCAGCGGGTTGGGCATCGAACCAGGAGCGCGCGAGGCGCTGGCGTTTGCCGTATTGGCAAGCGAAACCATCGCCGGTCAAACGGGGAACCTACCATCCGCCACCGGCGCTCAGCGTGCGGTCATCCTTGGAAAGATTGCCCTTGCGTGAACTTACCACTCGGCTTGATCCCAATCGACGATTTTAGTACTAGTGCCCTGTATCCGCCCTGCGGCGTATTTTAATCATCAAGGGGATCCATGCACCAATTCGAGCTGCAACGACAAGAAAAGATAGGTGAAGTTCAGACCGAGGCGTTTCTTTACAAACACCGCACCGGCGCGGAACTGCTGTCGCTGGTCAACGACGACGAGAACAAGGTGTTCGGCATCAACTTCCGCACGCCGCCTTCCGACTCGACAGGAATAGCCCACATCCTTGAACATTCGGTACTCTGTGGCTCGCGCAAGTACCCGGTAAAGGAACCGTTCGTCGAGCTGCTGAAGGGTTCCCTCAACACCTTTCTCAATGCCTTCACGTATCCCGACAAAACCTGTTACCCGGTGGCGAGCCAGAATCTTCAGGACTTCTACAACCTCGTCGACGTCTATCTGGACGCGGTCTTCTATCCGAGATTGACGCCGGAGGTTCTGCAACAGGAGGGCTGGCACTACGAGCTCGATGACGCGGACAAACCGCTGACCTTCAAGGGTGTCGTATATAATGAAATGAAGGGAGCCTATTCCGACCCGGATCGCCGTCTGGCGGAATATGCTCAGCACTCCATCTTTCCAGACACCACCTACGGAGTGGAATCCGGGGGGCACCCGCGACATATACCCGATCTTACTTGGGAGCAGTTCGAAACCTTCCATCGCGAGCTGTATCACCCTGCCAACAGTCGCATCTACGTCTATGGGGACGACGATCCCGAACGACGCCTGGAACTTCTGGAGGAATACCTGGCCGACTTCGAACCGCGGGATATTACCTCACAGGTGACGAGACAACCCCGCTTTGACGAGCCCCGCCGACTCGTCCAGCAGTATCCGGTGAGCGCGGACGGCGAGAACAACAAAAGCATGACCACCATCAGCTGGCTGTTGCACGATGGTCTCGATGCCGAGACGATCATGGCCCTGCACATCCTCGAGCACATTCTGCTGGGTACGCCGGCGTCACCTTTGCGCAAGGTGTTGATCGAATCCGGATTGGGCGAGGACCTGGCGGGTGTGGGAATGGAATCAGAGCTTATGCAGCTCTACTTCTCGGTCGGTCTGCGCGGCGTGGAACCACAGCGGATTGGCGAGGTAGAGGAACTAGTCCTCGGCTCGCTAACGTCTATTGCCGACGGGGGCCTCGATCCGGATGCGATCGCTGCCGCTCTCAACACCACCGAGTTTCGCTTGCGCGAAAACAACACCGGCTCATATCCCCGCGGGTTGGCGTTGATGCTGCGGGCGCTCAGCACCTGGCTCTACGACGGGGATCCGCTCGAACCTCTCAGATTCGAAGCCCCGCTGGAAACAATCAAAGCGAAGTCCACACCCGGGTCCGGTTTTTTCGAGGGTTTGATTCGCGCCCAACTGTTGTCCAACCATCACCGCACGACCATCGTGCTCGAACCGGACGAAGATCTTGGCGCGGCAGAAGAGGCTGAGGAGATCGAACGCCTTACGCAAGCACGTGCGGGCATGGACAACGAAAAGCTCCAGTCGCTCGTGGCCAAGACCCTCGAACTGCGTCGCCTACAGGAAGCGCCAGACGCGCCGGAGGACCTTGCCAAACTGCCCCGTCTGCAGCTGGATGATCTGGATCGTGCGACGCGCAAGATTCCGATGGAGGCGGGTAACGAAAACGGTTTGACGACCCTGTATCACGATCTGTTCACCAACGGTATCGTCTACCTTGATTTGGGTTTCGATCTGCATGTATTACCCTCGGAGTTACTGCCGTATGTGCCTCTGTTCGGCCGTGCGCTCGTGGAAACCGGTACCGAGCGCGAGGATTTCGTCCAGCTGGGACAACGGATCGGTATGAAGACCGGCGGTATTGGCTCTCACTCCTTGGTCACTTCGAAACGGGAGGGGGGCGAAGCGGCAGCCTGGTTGTTCTTGCGCGGAAAAGGCATGACGAACCAGGTAGCGGAGCTTCTGGAGATTATGCAGGAGGTGTTGGCGACGGCCCGGCTCGACAATCGAGAGCGGTTCATGCAGATGGTGCTGGAGGAAAAAGCCGGCGAGGAGGCAGGCCTGGTCCCGGGTGGTCACCGGGTGGCTAATCTGCGGCTTCGAGCGCAGTACGACGAGGCCAGCTGGGCCAACGAACAGATGAGAGGTGTGGAGTATCTGTTCTTTCTGCGACAGCTGGCGGAGGACTGCGAGAACCATTGGGACCAGGTGCAGGCACGGCTCGAGGCCGTTCGCGACCGGTTGGTCAACCGCCGTTCGATGATCTGCGACAGCACATTCCACGGTGACGATCGAGCCTTGGTGGAAAAGGAACTCGCACGCTTCGCTGCGCGACTCCCGGAAGGTGACACCCTTCCAACTGCCTGGTCACCTGAGTTCATTGCTCGCAACGAGGGTTTAGCGGTGCCAAGTCAGGTGAACTATGTGGCCAAAGCGGCCAACATCTACGACCTCGGCTACCAACTGGATGGCTCGGTCGCGGTAATCACCCGATTCATGGGGACTTCCTGGCTGTGGGATAAGGTGCGGGTGCAGGGAGGTGCCTACGGTGCCTTCTGCTCCTTCGATCACTTCTCGGGCGTTTTGTCGTACGCCTCTTACCGCGATCCGAATCTCCTGGAAACGGTGGAGGTGTACGACCAGGCCAGTCGGTTTCTGGCGGAGACCGAGATAAACGAAGACGAACTTCACAAGGCGATCATCGGCACCATCGGGGACATGGATGGATATCAACTTCCCGATGCCAAAGGGTACACGTCCATGGTACGCCACCTTACCGGCGTCACGGAAGAGTACCGGCAGACGATGCGCGATCAGGTTCTGGGCACGGAGGTCTCAGCTTTCCGCGAATTCGCCGCGATTCTGGAGCAACTCAACCGCGACGGCCGAGTCGTGGTGGTCGGGGCGCCGGACAAGCTCGAGGCCGCCAACCAACTGCGGACCGACTTTCTCGACATCGTGAAGGTGTTATGAGAGTATTCACCAGGAGGAAAATTTGAGCCAGTTCCAACATATCGATATCGACCAGGCGAAGGATTACCTCGATGCCGGGACCGCCGTCTTTCTGGATATCCGCGACCAGGGATCGCGCGAGGCCGGCTACATCGAGCGGTCCATTCACCTGACGGACGAAAGCGCCGAGTCGTTTCTAACCTCAAGCGAGAAGGAGCATCCCGTGGTGGTCTATTGCTACCACGGGAACAGCAGTCAGATGGCAGCCCAATACCTGGTCGAACACGGCTTCGCGGAGGTCTATAGCATGGACGGCGGGTTCGAGGAGTGGGCGTCGCGGCATCCGTTCAACACCGGGTCGGCGCCACCGGGCTAATCGTTGTTTCACTCGACGAGATGTCGGAACAGATCTTCACCAATGACGAAGTCGCACGGTTCAAGGAATTTGGCCATGTGAAGCTCGAACAGGCATTTCCGACCAAGTCCGCATTGGCTGACCGGAGCACCAGGTGACGCCATACTATGCCATTCTTCGATCTTTCATGCACGATCCTTCAACCGCTCAGACACTACCAGATTCATGCGTGCCGGCGGCGCCGACAAGCTGCAACAAGAGGCGTGACCTATTAGACCCTCAACACTTGCCGGGCAATCGGATGCAACGCTCATCGTTGGAAAGCGAGGAAAACATGAAACTTGTGGAAACGCTTACGAAATATCCTTCGCTCATGTATGTGATGGCAGGTGCGCTGGTCGGGCTATTCATTGGTTACCAGATTCTGCCAAAGCAACTGCCGAGGGACAAGGAGCCCATACCGGCAGAGGAGCTCCAATCGCTGCTGGCAGTCCAACAGCAGCTAGAAGCCAAGTTGGCGATTAGCGTACTAGCCATTGACGGCGTCGAGGATGCCAAGGTCCAGCTACCCACACGGCTATCCGGCTCTGCCGGTCACAACAGAGCTTCGGTCACCGTCTCCTCCCCCTCGGCCCTCTCCGACAGGAAGTTAGCGGCTATAGCCGAGTTAGTCGCATCCGGCGTCCACGGCCTGGAGTCGGGGAATGTCATCATTATCGACGCCGTCGGACGCACGCTGAATTTGCGCTCCGTCCAACAACATGCTCAGGAAAGATTCTGGACGGACATTGCGATAAATGTGAGTAAGATCATTGGGATCATCGCAGCGCTGATCACTGTACGCTACATCGTGCAGGCAATACACAAGAAGCTACTTGGCGAGTCCTCGCGTTGCTAGGGGATGGACCGCACCTATGAGCGGATGTCATTCGCTCTGAGTCAACCGAGCATCAAGATTGATGACGGCGAACCTTACCGACCCCTAAGTGTTCTGAGCGACGATTTTACGCTGGTCCGATCTGCGGAGTCTAGCCCGTCGGGCTTGGTGGAAGCTTTGCTAAAACGCGGCGCAGATTCAGAGCCCTAGTGCTTTGTTAATATCAATGGAATTGCGCCCGCTGGGCGCGGACGAATGTCAGCAACTAGCGGTCGCTCTAGGTGATACATCGGATACGACCATCGAAGTCCATTCCCTAGAGCGGGGGCTCTGCAGAGCTTTTACTTTGGGGGCGCCAGACGCCTTTCGAGCTGCTTTGGTTGAAACGGAGTATTTGACAGCTGAACCCCATGGATTCGCCGACAATCCGACTGACCTGTGCGCTTTGTTGGAAAAGGTCCAAGGTTGGGATTGTGTGCTTGTGGCCAGTGGTTTAGCCGAACCACTGGAACAGCTTGTTCGCAAGAGAATCACACCAAACATTCGAATCTACGAATCTGTGCATCTAGAGCTTCACCGGCCGGCATCACTCTACGAGCACCCAGCCGTCCGCGGATTCGACACAGCCGATCTGCCTTTCCTTGAAGTGTCGTCAAAAGAGCTTGGACCTGACGGCTTTGCGACGACAGAGGAATGCGTGACCGTTGGCTCCGTCGCGGGAGCACTGGTCAAGGGGAAAATACTCTCGGTAGCCTATATAGATTCGATGACAAACCGATTCGGTACAATCACGATCAACACTATGGAGGGACACCGCGGACAGGGTTTGGCCACTGCAGCAGCGAGTATTGTGGCGAGAAAAATACAATCTCAAGGCCGAATACCTGTATGGTATACCGGGGCAGACAACGCCTCTTCACTGCGCGTCGCCGCGAAGGTGGGCTTTTCCGAGGTTTCGCGCCCCAAGTATGTCATAAAGTCCTGATGCAATCGGTTCCGGCGCTGCTTGTCGTTGATGCACAGTGTGGTTTACTAGAAGGCAACCGTGCCGTCCCCGACTCTGCTGCGGTAACCGCGCGCCTGTTCGCCTTGTTAAGTGCCGCAAGGGCAGCCGGCGCATTGGTAGTCCACCTACAAAACAACGGGGAACCAGGCACTATAGATGAGCCTGGGTCGCCAGGTTGGCTTATTCATCCGAAACTGTCACCGTTGGCGGGGGAATCTGTCTTGAGCAAGACTGCGGACGATTCATTTAACGGCACTCGGCTCATGGACATCCTCCGCCGCAATCGCATCAACGGCATTGCGATCGCAGGTTTGCTGTCAGAAATGTGTGTTAGTGCTACAGTCAGAGGTGCGTTGGCGCGGGACTTGGAGGTAGTTCTAGTTCAGGATGCACATGCAACCTACAACCTTGAGGATATATCGTGTCGCGTCGTGTCGCGAGTAGCCGAACATGCTCTGGGTGACGACGTCGAACTTGCTGACACCGCCTCCGTAAAATTCAGGCAGCCGTTAAACCGGGCAACCACCAATGACACATGACGATTACGGTGTGGGCGCGAAGTATTACGATGCGGCATACAGTGTCAAAAAGGATCTGGTGGACAGGCACCGGGTTGGATGCTTCTGGGGCAATGCTGAGTATCTTGCGCCAAAAGCTCGCCAGGGAGGCAGAAGAGGTTAGAAGGAGAGTTCGCGTGGTGGAGGGCGATTTCCGGTCGCATGAATTGGGTCATCGGTTCGCGCTGGTAACTATTCCTTTCAGACCCATGCAACACATGTATACCGGAGACGACCAGGTGGCGGCCTTAACAAATGCTGGGAGGCACCTGGCAGATGGCGGTATCCTCGCTTTTGATGTGTTCAACCCTCGTTTGGACAGAGTCTTATCCGGCGTCGGAGACGAAAATCTGGATTTGGAGTGGCCTTTGGAGAACGGGACCGATCAGATGATGCGGCGTTACTTCGTAAAAGACGCGGTTGACCCGGTAAATCTGAACTTCACAGGTAGGTTCATCTACCGATTGCGCGAGGGTGATCAGGTTCTTTCTGAGGAAATACAGCCTTTGAAGATGAGCGTTTACACCTACTCTCACCTCAAGGTGCTCTTCTACGCAGCCGGCTTAGAAAGTGTGGAGGAGTTTGGGGCATTCGATCGGAGGCCGATAAGCCCGGATGCTCCTGAAATGATATTCCTGCTCAAGAGGTGACCGTAGACATGGCGATCTGGGCTCTAACGAGGTGTCTTCTTTATCTCGCCCCACGATCTGGTGGATATGGCCGTAGGATAGCTCGCGACGGGAGACCAAACTGGCGAGAAATTGGCATCGCCGCTGCCTCGTGTAATGTTATTCGGACTCGAGCCGTCGGCATTCATGACAAAGATATCGTTGCTACGGTCCCGCGTTGACCCGAAAGCGATTTTTCTGCCGTCAGGCGACCAGGTGGGATGCAAGTCGATCGACCAGGTAGGAGACAGGTCAACCAAACCAGATCCGTTGGCGTCAATGACGAAAACGCCCTCGTTGGAAGTCCGGCGAGAATAGAAGGCGATTTTTCTGCCATCAGGAGACCACGCAGGGTCGCTACTATGACCCAAACCCGCGTTCAGGCGCAGCAAACCGATTCCCTGGACACTAACCAGGTACAGATCTGCGGGAAGCCAACCATTTCGCAGGGCCTCCGCTTCGTACGACTCAAATGAAAAGACGATTGTGTTTCCATCAGGAGACACATCCAAACCTAGGATGCCGCCCTTTCCGTCGGGCGTGGGAATGCCGTCGCCTAGCTCGATTGGAGCTCCCGTATTGGCATCCATGCCCCGTATTTCTACCTGTCCGTCACTTTCCAAGGTATAGTAGATTCGGCTGCCATCGAGTGACCAGGCAGGATTTCCGTAGCGTCCTTCTCCCTGGGTGAGCCGGAAAGGAAACGAACCATCCCAGTTCATCACGAATATGTCGCTGGTGGATGAAGAATCATTGAGGTTCCATTGGGCTCGGACGAAAGCGATACGTGCTCCATCCGGGGACCAGGCGGGGTGGCGGTCACTTGCAGGATATCGCGACAGGTTTCTTTGCTCCGAACCATCCGGGTTCATCAGGTAGATCTGGAAATTGTGGTCCCGCAAGGAGACAAAGGCGATCTTGCTGCTCGGCGTCTCCGAATGGCCTGACGACACGGCAAACAGGCTGGCGAGCAGAAGACTTTTTATTTTCATCTGAATTCTCGGTTGTTACGGTGGTATGTTATCATATATATCGGCATCCCACGGATAATTGTCACGCCGTATTTGACGGCATGCACCTGGTGGATCTGTGATGACGAACGTTCTGGCATTGAGCCCGAATCGATTGAGTCGGAATATCGAAGTCGTGACCTTCACGCCTTGACGGACCACGAAGTCTTCACTCAGGTCGCCGAAATCGTCTCAGAACCCAGAGACGATCCGGACAGCTTCG
The DNA here is from genome assembly GCA_965217095.1 of Candidatus Latescibacterota bacterium. Classification (GTDB taxonomy): domain Bacteria; phylum Latescibacterota; class UBA2968; order UBA8231; family UBA8231; genus CAYNZV01. The sequence goes on along the minus strand of OZ244235.1, from coordinate 69,444 downwards.
AACTTCATGCACCGCTGGAACTTCTCGCGCGTCGACGGATGCTTCCTCTTGTCCGCCCCGAAGAGCGAGATCTGGCGCGTCTGCAGCTGATCGGCATCGCCGCCCGATACCAATCCAGGGGACCAGCCACGCCGGACCCTGACCACCTGCTCGATCTGGCGGATGAAACGGAAGCCGTCTGCTTGCTGCAAGACGCCATCTCCTCCGGCGATGTGGAAACAGCAGACCAGCTGTGTGTCTCTATCTGCCATAAGTACGACTATAGCGTTTTACTCAAAGCGATCGCCGGAAAGTCCATCTGGACATTGGCTGTGGCTGCCCACGCCCATATCGGTGTATACAATATTGCCGCGATCTGGCAGGAGTTGGGCGAGGTTTCGCTCAAGTTGCTTCGAGGAATTATCAGGGGGCTCGCGCGAAATCCCGAGTTGCAGATTCAAGACAGATATTTCGACCAGCTCGAAACCAGCGAGGAGCCCGGTGACCCCGATCTTGATCTCATGACCGCTGAAATGGAGCTAGGCAGCGGTCTGTCGGACCTGCCCAGACTCGAGATAGATGGAAGCGGGATTCGAGGAATCGTGCAGACAGGCGAAAATGCAGGTCTGCTCAAAGACTTCCTGGGCAACATCCCACCTTTGCCTCCCAAAAAACGCGACCAACTGCTGTTGAACCTGACGTTAAACGCGTCCGCGCTTTCCATGATACAGGAAGGGCCAGAGCACTCCAAATACGGATGGACTCACTGTTTTACCTTGCCCCAAGCAGCCTGGTCCCTGGCCCCTATGTTGACCGACCACATTAAACTGCCGCAGGTCACGTGTAGTTGGCTGCTGGGGTTTCAATCCACCCTTTCCAAAGGCTGCATTTTCTTTCGACTTCGAACCGCCCTACATCACCGGCTCGCTGTCGGAAGCTCTTAGGACCTCTCCTGCGGAAGCGGCGGCAGTCGCGTTCCATGCGGATCGGCGTAGCCATCTCTCAATGATTACCGAACTGGCTACCCAGGCTTTGATCCGGCAGGACGCACACTTGAACAAGTACGTCAGAGCTTGTATCGACGCCACCAGAATGAATCCGCAACGATCGAACCTTTATCTTGCCGCTGCGTCATACCTGGCGGCGCTTTGGATGTCTGAGCAGCCATACAAAGATATCCCACGTATCCTGCACAATGGCTAGGGAGATTTGGAATCGAATTGCACCGTGGACGACGCAGGTGCGGTCGAAGGGCCAGGCGAATCCACAGGAAATTCGTTGACAATGTTCATCTGTCGTTGCTGCTTTCTGAGTGGAGGTCGGAAATGACGAACACCATCGTTACAACTCTTGTCACATACCTTTTCGTTGGAAGCTCCCTGATTCATGCCAAAGCCTACAAACATGAGGTTGTGACAGTACCCTTCGTGGCAGGATCATTGTTAAAGGTCAAAGCGTGGAACGGGCAGATATCCGTGAAGCAGAAAGACGGCGAAAGCGTTCGGGTAATAGCCAAGATAGTGGCAAATTCAGACGAGCGGCTCGAATTGCCCCGCGTCGAAGTGAAGTACGATGACGAGAACTCGCTCATAGTAAGAGCCGTGTGGCCCGATAGGACAGAAGACGAAGGCGTTGGATTCGAGATCGAGATACCTGCCGTGTCTGGAATTCAAGCGCGCACGCAAAACGATGGCATCGAGGTTTCCGGGCTCTCTGGAATCGCCGAGTTGAAGTCAACGAATGGGCAGCTCGAAATCCGAAATCACGACGGCCCAGTTACGGCAGAGACATCCAACGACAAGGTCGTCGTGGACCACGTTACCGGTGATCTCAACCTCAATACAAGCAACGATCGAATCACGATTGCAGACAACGTGGGAAGCATCTCTGCCCGAACATCCAATGGTCCGATTACGGTGATTAGATCGAAGGGGGAGATCGAGCTCAATACGACCAACGATCGCATAGAGATCAGAAATCATCACGGAGCTGTTAGCGCCCAAACCTCCAACGACGAGATCATAATATCCGATGTCACTGGAGGCGTCAAAGCACGAACAACGAATGACGACATTGAAATTTCCGGGGCACACCAGTCTGTAGATGCCGAGACTTCAAACAGTCGGATTTCGGTTACCCTGAGCGACGAGGCACCTGGCCCGGTGAAAGCCCGGACGCGGAACGGAAACGTCTTTTTGTCGGTCGGTAGCGGGTTCGTCGGAAGGTTGAAGTTGGACGCCGGGGAGGACCTAGTTTTCGAGAATGTGCCCGCCACCATGACGGTCGATGGAATCCGTGCGGGAGGAGTCTTGGACTTTGGTGAGGGTGGGAAGTCGAAGGTCGAAACGAACGAGAGTATCCGTTTCAGGATGAATTAGGTTCACCCGAGACCGAGCATCATACGCTGCCTGAACGAAAGAACGCCGTGACGAAGCTGCCCAAGGCTATTCTCTTCGATCTCGACGATACAATCATCGCTTTCACGGAAGGAGCGGAGCCAACCTGGAGGACGATTGCCTACCAATTCGCGGATAAGCTGTCAGGGGCTACGCCGGCCGCATTGCTGGAAGCACTGAACAACAGCCGCTCCAGCTTCTGGGCCGATCCCGAGCGCCACCGAGAAGGCAGAATGAATCTGGTTGCCGCGCGCAGAAGGATCACCGCGAATGCGTTGGCCACTCTCGGCTGTTCCGAGGAGAGTCTGTCAATGGAAATTGCAGATTCCTACGACCAATTGAGGGAAGAGAGTATCAGGCTGTTTCCGGGGGCGATAGAGACACTCGTCAGTCTCACGGAGAAGGGGATCCGGTTGGCCCTCGTCACCAACGGCTCGATCGACACCCAGAGAGCAAAAATCGAACGATTCAACCTGGCTCAATATTTTGAAGTCATCCTCATTGAGGATGAGTTTGGGCTTGGCAAACCGGATGAGCGGGTGTATCTGGAGGTGCTCGTACGGCTCGGAGTCGGACCCGAAGATACCTGGATGATCGGAGACAATCTGGAGTGGGATGTAGAGCAACCTCAACGCCTCGGATTGACCGCCATATGGGTCGACTTCGCCGACGAGGGCCTTCCCCGAGACTCGACAGTCAAACCGGATAGAACCGTACGGAGTATTTCTGAGCTCGAGTTCTGAAAATCCTGAATGACATGACTAACGATTCGCACCAGAGCAATCTGCTGGCAAGCCACCAAGATGCCAAAGTTGTTCGACCAGGCTCGGTCCGCGTTGGTCAAGTTGTGTCGAACTCTCCAGCCGTGGTATCAAACGGTGCTCGAGAGAATAGATGAAAGCCGAGACAACGGAAGTCGAAGCATATTTAAGGTCAACGAAGGTGGTCGACTGTAACCATCCTGAGATTGCAAGGAAGTCGCACGAACTCGCCAGCCGCGGAGAAGACGAGGCGGCGAAGGCCAAAACACTGTTTGAATGGGTTCGAGACGCCATTCCCCATTCACGGGATATCGGTTCCAAGAAGGTGACCTGCACGGCAAGCGAGGTGCTGAGTGCAGGTACGGGAATCTGCTTTGCGAAGAGCCACCTGTTAGCTGCTCTGTGCCGCTCGTCGGGTATTCCCGCCGGTTTCTGCTATCAAGTCTTTGTTCGCAAACCTCCCTATGAAGGACAGGGACTTCACGGTTTGAGTGCTGTCTACTTGAGCAGTCACGCCAAGTGGATCCGGTTGGACGCTCGAGGGAACACCGGAGATATTGATGCACAATTCAGCCTGGACGAAGAGAAGCTGGCGTTTCCGGTTGATCCGTCCGCAGGAGAGCTTTTCATCCACGACACGATCTTCTGTGAGCCGGATCCTGGGGTTGTTGCCTATCTATCCAAAAACAGCGATTTGGACGCGGCATGGGGAGATTTGCCTGAGGCAATGGTAGATCGAGGGTAGTGTGGAGCACCCTGGCGTTGCGCTCAGACCGGCAGTTATACAATAGTAGCTAGCGTGCGTGACACCGTTGTGTTTGGCGGTAGTGCACCTGCGTAGCTGGCCTTGAGCATCTCGTCCTCTCCATCCGACGCTTGCAACGACTTCCGGATCATAACGAGAGGGTTCGACCTGCCTCTCGCCAACTAACTCACGACGGAGTATCTAGTGGACACGAAGGAGTGGCCTCCGAATCGTGAGGCGATCAACCAATCGGTAACTGAGGCGCTAGCCTCGGACAGTTGGTGGATCTATCGCGGAGAGAACGTCAGCAGTCTGGAGAAGCGTTTCGCCCAGATGCACGACTGTTCATATGGGTCCAGCGTGTCCAATGCCACCATTGGTCTCGAAGTGATTCTAAAGGCGTTGGGCGTCGGTCCCGGCGACGAGGTTGTCCTTCCGGCTTACGATTTCTACTCTCTGCCTAAGATCGTCCTGAACGTTGGGGCCACACCCGTGTTTGCTGACGTATACCCCTCCAATCCCACCATACACGTAGACGAGGTTGCCAATCTACTGTCGCCCAGGGTCAAGGCCGTGGTTGCCGTCCACATCAGCGGCGCGCTAGCCCGGATCGACGATCTACGACGCCTATGCGACGAGGCAGGAGCCTATCTGGTGGAGGACTGTTCCCAAGCAACAGGCGCCATGTATGGTGACAAGCATGTCGGAGGTTGGGGAGACGCGGCGGTTTTCAGTTTCGGAGGCGTCAAGCTGATAACTTGCGGACAGGGCGGCATGATCACGACGTCCGGTTCGCAGACCTACGCCAGGTGTTACGCTCTATGTAATCGGGGCCGACTGCCGGACGGCTCAGTCAATCAACAGGGAATCATTGGAGAAAACTTCCATCTCTCTGAACTTGCTGCGTGTGTCTTGCTGCCCCAACTGGAGGTTCTCGGATCGTATTGCCAACAGCGCGAGGCAGTAATGCGGTTTATCGATAAGCAGCTTCCAAGAGTCCCCGGTCTCAGGCCGGTCGAGCAATTTTCGGCCACCTCGGTCCGCGCTCAAATGTCTTACGCCTTTTACGTTGATCCCATGGTGCTCGGGATCCCTATTACCAAATTTATCGATATGGCTGAGCAGGCAGGACTCTCGATGGCCCGGGCTCACAGCGCGGTGGCCTCAGACCCGCAGCTTCAGAATGAGTTTCGAGATTCAGATGATTTCCCGGCCGCAACCGCCACCCAGGAGACCCTCATTCGAGTACATCACACCAACATCCTGAAGGGGCAAGAGTACTGGGAAAGCTCGCTGGAACGGTTATTTCAAGAACTGAGTTGATTCTGCAACAGCGATATCCGGGCGCTGACTCATGGCAATGACGAGGCTACGCGACTGCGGTTATCGCTGCGGCAGCAGCTTACGCTCGAGATCAAGTCTGCGACTTCATGTTTCTCCGTACTGACGCGGATGACTGGCCTCGGCAGCTTTATAGTCGACTCGGTTTTCGAGTTTTCGGCCGTACCTTTGGATTTGAGCGATGACGGACCTTGACCCACACCCGATGAGAGATACAGCAGAAGCGTTTCGAGTCATCGAAGCAGACTTGGAGAACCCAGAACATCAAGAGACGGTTCTCGATATGGTTCGCGAATTCTCACGAAATGTTGGTGGGCAAGATCTCCACGAGGATAGTCAAGAGAGACTCGTTGAGGGTTTGCGGCAACATCCGGCCGTCCATGTATTTATGGCCTTTGATGATCGGCACCCTATCGGATTCTCAATCTGTTTCCTGGGGTTCTCAACCTTTGTGGCTCGACCTCTGCTCAATATCCACGACTTCTACGTCAAGGATGGGTATCGAGGACGAGGTGTGGGAGGTCGTATACTTCAAGCCATAGAGGAGAAGGCACATTCACTGGACTGCTGTAAACTTACCCTCGAGGTCGAAACGAACAATCACCCAGCGCTTTCCCTCTACGATCGCTTTGGATTCGAAGAGGTGCTGTACGATGCCGGTGCGGGCACCGTGCTGTTTCGCCAGAAAATTCTCCGGAATCCTGGGCAAGAGTCATGCTCGTAGCGATATGGGCGTTGAGGTAACAATAGGGGGCAAAAATGGGAGCTAAAGCAACATTCAAGTCGGCCTCACCCTAGATGGCGCAGACCAGCCAAAGTCTTGAGGGTAAGGGAGCGGTGATTACGGGCGCAGGTCGCGGTATCGGTCGGGCCATCGCTTTGGGTTTCGCTCGGGCAGGAGCTGCGATCTGCTGCGCCGCGCGCACTGAGAAGGAGATCCAGGAAACGGCGGCACAGATTCGAGAACAAGGCGGAAAAGCCGTCTCGATTCGAACAGACGTTGCGCAATGGGACGATGCGCGGGAACTCTTCGATTTCGCTGACTCCGAACTCGGTGGGATTGACGTGGCAGTTCTAAATGCCGGGATAAGTCTAGATCACAAAACGGTAGAGGAAAGCGATCCGGTTGCTTGGGAGGAGACGCTGCGCACGAACCTGCTCGGAGCATATTTTTGCGCCAAGGCAGCGATCCCGGTTATGAAGCAACGCGGCGGCAAAATCATAACTACTGGTTCAGGCATGGGCCACAAAGGACTCGCGGAAAGCTCAGCATACGGTTGTTCGAAAGCAGGCCTATGGATGCTCACACGGATCCTTGCGCAGGAGATCTGGCAGTACAACATAAACGTCAACGAGCTTATCCCGGGACCGGTAAAAACGACGATGGCGGATAGGGAGGAGGGCGATGCTTCCGTCTTCGCCATCGACAGCGAGTGGGTCAAGTCTCCGGAGGAAGTCGTTCCCTTGGCTCTTTTTCTGGCGACTCAACCTCAGGTTGGTCCGACGGCTCAGAGTTACAGCCTTATGAGGCGAGATACATAGAAGCGGGGAGAGGAGTTCGCAGATGAGGGTTGCGGCCTACCAGGCTCCGTTGCTCGAGAGTGGCTCAGTAGAGGTGATCGAAAGACTGCGAGAGCAGGTAGCTGTCTGTGAAGCAGAGCGCGTCGAGATTCTGTGCTGTCCGGAAACGGTCCTCGGAGGGCTGGCGGATTACGCCAGGGAGCCCTTCGAGCTTGCGTTTGGTGTCGAGAACGGCGAGATAGAGAAGGTTCTGACGCCACTGACAAGTGATTCCGTTAGTACTGTTGTAGGATTCACCGAGTCGTCTGAATCAGGAGAGTTGTACAACACGGCGGTAGTTTTCCATCGCGGCACGGTTATTGGGCGATACCGGAAAGTGTATCCGGCGGTCAACCGATCGGTTTATTCCGCCGGCGTCGAGCTTCCGGTGTTTACGATCGGAACGTTGACCTTCGGCATCATCATCTGCAATGACACGAACTATCTCGAACCCTCTCGGGTGATGGCCGCCAGGGGCGCAGCCGCGCTCTTTGTTCCTACCAATAATTGCCTGCCAACCGAGAAGGCCAATGTCGTCGTCAGGGCCAGGAGCACCCAAACCGCGCGCGCGGTCGAGAATGGAGTGGCCGTAGTCGCCGCTGATGTCGCCGGCCACCTTGGCAGATTCACCGCGCATGGATCCTCCAATATTATAGCTGCTGATGGCACAGTGATTGCCTCCTCGACGCCATTCGTCGAGGATCTTCTCATCGCAGACATCGATCCAAACCCTGACAAGAAGATGCGCGGATGGGATTCATCCAAGAATCCGGCGATTGTCAATGCTTTCCTGGACCAGTGCTATAACGGAGAGCCCAGGTGTCGGTAACGAGCGAGGCCTTCGTATGGATATCGTGAAGTACCATCCGGGTTTGGCAGAACCGATGTGCGCACTTTACAACCAGACGATTGAGCCGGTTGTGCACTGCCGTCCGGTCAGTACTGTAATCTTTGCCAAGGCGCTTGAACCGGTATTGCACACTCAGAGCAGTGGTCCGAAAGACATGCGGTCCCAATACTGCCTTGCCGCGATGGAAGGCGAGACTGTGACCGGATTCGCCCACGCAGGGGTAGCTGTGAATGAGGCAGACCGCGTTGAAGCAGGAGCCATTCGATTCCTGACCTTTGAACCAGGCAACAGATCGTATGGACAGTTGCTGCTCGATCGCATCGAATCCATTCTGACCGATGCAGGGGCAACGTCGATTGTCGCATTCCACCAACGCTTTCTCTTGCCATTCTACCATCATTCGCCGGCTTACCTTTCAGATCGTATCGGTCACGTTCAGGCATTGTTTGCGATACAGAACTATGAGAAGTGTGACGGTGAAGTTTTCTTGGATCGCCGTCTTGTTGAATCGAATGATCCTGCTCCCGTAGTTCAGGATCTTGCAGTGAGATCCGAAGAGGCGCCAGGTCAGGGCGTGTTGCCCGGGCTGAAGAACTCAGCATGGATCGACGGGAAGGAAGTCGGTCAGTGTTGCATAATTTCCAGCGCGGAGACCCAGCGGTGCGAGGAGGTAGAAGATCGAGGGTTTGTAGACTGGCTGGGCAAGGGCGTTGGAAAATTCCTTCTTCAGCAGACATTGAATGATTCCTATGCTTTGGGATATCGGCGCATGGGAATCAGTACGGCGTGGGACAACCACAGAGCCTTCGTATTCTACAGCAATTTCGGGTTTGAGGTGTCGGACTGGACCTACGGCTGGTCCAAGAAGCTGTAACATAGGCTGCACTCGCAATGGAAGAGGCTATCGAGTTCGCGATAGAAGCAGACCCTCGAGAGGAGGATCGCCAGATCGTTCGCGATGGATTGAACGACTACAACGGACCATTCGCCGGCCCCGACAACCTCAAGCAGCTTGCGATTTTTGCCCGCGACGACAAGGGCGCGATTCGGGGTGGCCTGTTGGGCGAGACGTTCTGGCGGTGGCTACATATCGGCATACTGTGGGTCAACGAAAGCCACCGCCATCAGCAGATTGGCTCGAGGTTGCTGGCCTTGGCGGAGAAAGAAGCAGTTAACCGTGGATGCATGGGAGCCTTTGTGGACTCACTGAGTTTTCAAGCGCCAGACTTCTATCGAAAGAACGGCTACCTGGCCTGGGGCGAGATCGCAAACCTGCCGCCCGATCACAGCCGAATATTCTTCCAGAAACCGTTGAAGCACGATTGATCGGAAATCACCCTCTGATCGGTTGCGCCTGAGGAGATGCCTCCAGTAGGGATGTCCTACTTCAACACGCACGCAATAGCCAACGGTTACGCCCGAAACAGGCCGTTTTTTCATCCCGAAGTAATCGGGCGGGTGAAGTCCACACTTTCAATCGGAGACAAACTTGGAAAAGCTTTGGACGTAGGATGCGGAGCGGGGCTTTCGACTATTGCTCTAACCGAGATTGCCAAAAAGGTTGTGGGCGTGGATTCTTCCAGCTCGATGTTACGGTCTGCGATTGAATACGGCGGAGTGACCTACTGTAGCTGTGCCGCGGAAAGTCTACCTTTCAACTATGAATTCGAGCTGATCACCTTGTCCGGAGCCATCAACTGGATTCAACGGCCCAGTTTCTTCAAAGAGGCAAGGAGGAATTTGAAAGCGGGCTGTTTTGTGGTGGTCTACGACAACACAAACCAAGGGATTATGAATGATGATTTAGGATTTTCTCAGTGGTACGAGGAGTAATTCCTCAAGGAGTATCCAAAGCCGCCAAGAAACGAGTCCCCGTTTTCTCGCGACGAAGCACTGGGGTACGGCTTCGAATTCACGAGCTCAGAAGATTACACGAATGCAGTGAGGTTCACCATGGATGGGTTTGTGGACTATCTGTTTACCCAGTCGAATATCGCGGTTGCCCTGGCCTCAAGTAAGAGGGAGAGGTGCATTCGAGTGGCAGTGAAGACATCTTTAGCGCCATTTTTTCAAGAACAGGAGAAGACGTTGAAATTCGGTGGATACATCTGGTATTTACGGAAGGTTTAACGGGCGTGATTAGGGGCGTCTTGCTCGACGTTGACGACACCTTGTTCGATCGAGAGTTGGCTCAACGAATGGATCTCGAGATCATCACGGACCGCAACCGGGAGCTGTTCGACAGTATCCATGCCGACCGGCTGTTGGCAGAATTTCTGGAGTCTGACCGCATATCGGACGAGGAGTACCAGGCAGGTCCGCCGGGTACAAACATTCGATTGTGCCGGGCGGAGATATTTCTCGGGGCTCTGGGATTGCGTACCAGCCATGCCCGCGATATCGCCGAGATCTACGTCAACGAGTACCCCACCTTGGATGCTCCTGTTCCCGGTGCCAGACAACTCATTGAAGAGCTCGCGCCGAGATTCAGCCTGGGCATCATCTCAAATGGGCTCGCGGACGTGCAGTATACCAAGCTCGAGTCGTTAGGTATACGTTCCGCGTTCGAGTGTGTGGTGCTTTCCGAAGACGTCGGTGTATCGAAGCCGGATCCCCGCATTTTCCACCATGCACTTTCTCTACTTTCGCTATCCCCCGATGAGGCATTGTATGTCGGCGATTCGTTTGACAATGACGTTGTGGGTGCCCTCGAGGTGGGCATGCAAACTTGCTGGTTCAATCCAACCGAACAACGATCTTCACGTGAAGAGATCCGTCCCACTTACCATGTGCAGGATCTTGCCACACTAGCGTCCCTGTTGCGGTGAGAGATTGAGGACACGACAGGTATTCAACGTCAACGACGTTGCGAAGTACACTCACGAACCGAAATCGTTCTGTTCGAGGTGCGGTACTCTATTCGACTCCGACGTTCCGTCAAATTCCAGAATCTGTGATTCGTGCGGAGCCGTGGAGTACGAGAACCCGTTGCCCGGTGCTGTGACGATTGTGCATAGGAACGGGCAGGTCCTCGTCGGCAAACGAGGCAAGGACAGCTTCGAACCCGGCAAGTGGTGTCTGCCAGGCGGATTCATCGAGTTTGGTGAGGATTTCCTCTCGGCGGCGCGGCGTGAGGTGTTTGAAGAGACCGGGCTTGTGGTCGAAGTCGAAGCGATAATCAACGTCGTTTCCAATTTTCTCGCTCCTGACCTACAGACGCTGGTCATCGTGCTACAAGGTCGGGTCGTTGGAGGTGACCATGCGCCCGGGGACGACCTTGAAGAACTGCAGTGGGTATCCTCGGTGGAAGATCTTCCCGATATGGCCTTTGATTCAGATCGATACATTGTTGGGCGCTTTCTCGAGGGGGACTTGCGTCCCATGCCGGTCGAGCGGGAATACGCCGGCTAAACAGGAGTTAGGAACGTTGAAGGGGCGCGATCTGTGTGAAAAATTCTTCAATGATGTTGGTCTTCCGGCTATCCAGAGAGACCTTCCTGAATGCACTCCGTTCATTGCGGCGGGCATGTTTGGAGGTTCTCAGTGCCATGGTAACGATGACGAGATCTCTCGAGACCACGGTTGGGGTCCAGGATTCGGAGTCTGGCTGTCTGGGGCTGCGCACGAACGATTCGCCCGGTCTTTGCAGGAGATACTCGATCGACTGCCGCAAGAGTACAACGGATTTGGCTGGACAAAGATTCCGAAGAGGGCTTGTGTGGTTGAGCAGCTCGACGAGTACGTAATCTCGGTCGTTGGACGCGCGACCGCACCGGAACATGACGTCGACTGGCTTCACATTCCCGAAGAGCACCTATTTGAGATAACGCACCGTCCCGTTTTTTACGATGCTACCGAGGAAGCCACCCGGAGATTTCAATCTTTTGCGGCGTATCCGAGCGACGTATGGAAGAAAAGGCTCAGTGCTGGCCTCGCCTGGCTTGGCGAGTGGGGCACCAAACATCTGCCGCGGGCGGAAGCCAGAGGCGACGAGATCGCTGCTTCGATGTACTGGTGTCGATTCTCTACCTACGCCATGAAGGTCGGCTTTCTGCTGGCTCACCAATATGCCCCGTATCACAAATGGCTGTATCGAGAATTCAGTCGTCTTTCCGGACCCGCTGCCACTTGTCTGCCTCTCATTCAGAAGGGCTATAAACAGATAGGTCAATGGTCAGCCATCGCTGCGGAGATCTCGGAGATCTACCAGGAGGGGCTAGAGGATCTTGGCTTGGAGCCGGTTGCGTTGACACCCAAACAGCAAGCGAACCAGTCCTATCCGGTTTTGTTGCATCAATACGCGCGGGGCGTCAAAGAAACCATCGAAGATCTGGATATCAGGAAACTCAACATCCACCTCGAGGTGCTCTCTCCGCCATCGCGGCCCACCTGGATGGCGGTATTCTAACAGGAGCGATCCACACAGGTGGATCCCCGCCTGACGACGAGAAATACTTTGACACTATTCACTCGCATAAGTGTTTTTCCAGGGGATGAACTTGCGTGATCAACATTTGCATTCTCGCTTTTCTATCGATTCGGAGGCAGATCCCAGGGGGAATTGCCTCCAGGCGATCACCCGCGGGTTGAGTGGACTTACGTTTACCGAGCACTACGATATGCATCCGCGGGACCGCCCAAGTTGCATTTGGGACTACTCTGCTATTTCCGAATCGGTGTCTGCATTGCGAGAAGAGTTCGCCGGCCGGCTGGAGATAGGACTTGGCATCGAGGTGTGTTATCAGCCTCTCATTATCTCCGAGATCCTCGAATATTTGGCGGATCGCCAGTTCGATCTCGTGCTTCTCAGCATTCACTGGGCCGACAACAAACCAGTGCATGACCAGGATCAGTGGTCCGACTGTCACGAACTGACCCGATTCTACCTGGAGGAGGTGCTGAGCGCTCTCCAATTCTGTCTGGAACTGAAGGAGAAGGGTGAACTACCGTTTGACGTGTTGAGTCACATGGACATGGCCAAACGGTATACGCAGCGTTTCTGGAACACCTTCGATATTCGCCGGCACGGAGATCTCATGGATGAGGTCTTGCGCACGGCCATCGCCGCGGATATTCCACCGGAGATCAATACGAGCACGTTGCGAGACCGTGTGGGCGAACCCATGCCCGCCCAATGGACGATTGAGCGGTACGTCGAGTTAGGAGGACGGGTTATGAGCATTGGAAGCGACTCGCATCGATGCGAGTATATCTGCGACCATTTCGACGAGGCAGCCGACATCCTGCGAAAGTCCGGCGTCGAAGCCGAGGTCGCTTTTTCGAATCAAGAGCGTTACTTGATCCCTTTGAGCTAGGTCTTTGGCTCGGGGCCTCCGTCCTCTAATTCCTTTGGTTCGCGCATACAACGAGCTGTCCCGTGGACATACCGATTCCAAAGAAAATCGCCAAGATCTGCGAAGGTAACCCGGAGAGAATGGCGTGGTTTGAGCAACTTCCCAGCGCTCTTCATGAGTTGGAACAGCGCTGGTCCATCAAACTTGGTGCGCCCATAGACGGGGACGAAGTTACCTGCTCCTGGGTGGCGCCTGTAGGGCGCGCGGATGGCTCCACGGCGATCATAAAGCTCGGGATGCCCCACATGGAAGCGACGCATGAGATCCAAGGACTACGCTTCTGGAACGGGGAACCAACCGTCTGGGTTCTGGAGGACGACGTCGAACTCAACGCGATGCTGCTGGAGCGCTGTGAGCCGGGAACGGTACTGCGTGAGAGATCCGAGCCCGAGCAGGATGTCGTTATTGCTGGAATGTTGCGACGACTCTGGCGCACGCCAGCCGAGGCTCATCCGTTCCGTCCGTTGACCACCATGCTCGACGACTGGAGTGAATCGACACTCAAGAAGGAGGACCAGTGGTTTGACCCTGGCCTGGTCCGCGAGGCACTTCGGTTGTTTCAGGAGCTTTCACGTACGGCTCCTAGACAGGTGCTGTTGGCGACTGACCTGCATGCGGGCAACGTGCTAGAGGCGCAACGTGAGCCATGGCTGGTCATCGATCCGAAGCCGTTCGTCGGGGATCCGGCGTACGATGCAACCCAGCATCTCTTCAATTGTGAGGAACGGCTGCGGGCGGATCCGCTAGGACTTGTGCGGCGATTCGCCGATTTGCTGGAGGTGGATAGCGAGCGCGTCCGACTTTGGCTTTTCGCCCGTTCATCAGCTAACTGGATCAATCAGGAGATTGCTCGCGCGCTAGCTCCCTGAGGAGAAACGATGCGACCCGGTGAACGAAGTCGTGCCAATCAGGATGGCATTCCCGCAGGCGGGCGCCCTGGACTCGCGTAAAGTGGACGACAATACTGCGACGGACTCATGATCGAGATCCTATCACACCGCCATGCGAGCGAGCTCATCTCTCTCTCCGGTTCCTTCCTCGAGAACCGCGAAAGTGAAAACAGTCTGCCGCTCGGGCTGGTCCACACCCTGGCTGAAAACCCACTTTTTTATGGTCCTGATCCGGCGCTATTACTTAGTGTACTGGACAACGGCCAACCTGCAGGCGTTGCGGTTATGACACCTCCGAAGAGGATCATCCTGAGCCGACTGGAAGCGAGCCACGAGATGTGCACCGCTGGGATCGTGGCACACCTGCAGTCCAATGACGCTCCCACACCCGGCGTTGTCGGACCCGCGTCGGAGGCCACTGCCTTTGTGACCGCCTGGTCAAAAGAGGTGCCCAGGCTCTCGGTCGATATCTCCATGCGGATGCGTGTCTTCGAGATTCGGGAGGTCTCGGATCTTCCTCTATCTTCGGGATTCCTGCGGGTCGCATCGATGGCCGATCGTGATCTCATGACGCAATGGGTCCAGGCGTTTTCGGAGGCGATCGGCGAACCAATCGATGTTGCGCAGGCCCAGAGCAGTACGGCCAGATACATCGAGGAACAACAGCTGTATATCTGGGAAGATGGGGAGCCTGTTTCGCTGGCCGCGAAATCCCGCGCGACCCGGCATGGCATAACCATTAATAAAGTGTATACTCCTCCAGGAAATCGGAACAAGGGGTACGCCTCATCATGTGTCCATGCACTGACTCAGAAGTTGCTCTCAGAGAGCTATTCGTTCTGCAGCCTTTATACCGACCTGGCCAACCCCACCTCGAACAGCATATACACCAAGATCGGCTACCGAGCAGTGGGAGACGCGCTGGCGATCGACTTCGATAGCTCGGAGCAGCATTGATCCCGGATGAGTGCGCGAGCTCCACACTTTTCCCTGGAACACGATAACAAGCGGTGATGGCCAGAGGCACCTTTCTTTTTCTCCCGCTGGCCTTTCTGCTGAGTGCTGGTTGCTCCACGGAGAAGAAGGTCACGACGTCGAACATTGGAGAACCCTCCACGACGCTGGCGCCAGGCGATACCCTCTAGGTTGGCATTTCTGCACGTATCGGCAATAGCGGTGGCTATAGTTTACCCGATGGACCTGTTCGCCTGAGCTGGCGTTGCACTGGAGTCGTCGGAATTGATGTTGACGCAGAGCGCGGACGTTCGACGCAGCGGTGTACAGACTCTCAGCAGAGTGTCTCGGCCGTGGGGCCGGGAACGGTCAACGTCGATCTTGGTGACCAAGGTTCCTTAGTGATCCTGACCACGGAAAACGAAGACCCATGAAGATTCTGGTAACCGGGGCAACGGGATTCATAGGTCTTCACCTGGCCAGGCGACTCTCAACTACGAGCCACCAGGTCTCTTGCCTGGTCAGATCGTCCAGCAATGTGGTCGAGCTGCAGAAGCTGGGGATGACCCTCGTGACTGGCGACGTGACCGACCGGGGGTCGCTGTTGGGCGGAATGAAGGGGTGTGACTGGGTAGCAAACCTGGCTAACGTCTACTCATTTTGGGAACCGAGGCGGGAGATCTACGCCGAGGTCAATGTCGAAGGTACGCGAAATGTCATGGAGGCAGCCCTGGAAACCGGTGTCTCCAAGGTCGCCCACGTAAGCTCGGTTGTGACCTACGGCAAGCCGGCGGAGCTGCCGTTCACGGAAGAGACACCCGTGGGTCCGGTTCAGTTCAGCGAGTACGCCCGTACCAAGCACGAAGGGGATCTCATTGCATGGAAACTTCACGAGGAGAAGAAACTACCGGTATTGATGCTCTACCCCGGTGGTGTCGTGGGGCCAGGCGACACCAAAGCCAGCGGTC
This sequence comes from Candidatus Latescibacterota bacterium, assembly GCA_965217095.1. Taxonomy (GTDB): domain Bacteria; phylum Latescibacterota; class UBA2968; order UBA8231; family UBA8231; genus CAYNZV01. The sequence goes on along the minus strand of OZ244235.1, from coordinate 53,646 downwards.
AATACGTATCGGACCTGATCAACCGGGGGCTTCCGACCCGGGTGTTCGACGACTCGACCATATCGTGGGTACACGTCAAGGATGTCGCGGAAGCGATCGTGCGGGCGTTGGAGATAGAGGGAAACGTGGGTGAAAAGTACCTGGTTTGCGGCGAGCGCCTGAGGATGCGGGAATTCAACCGAATGGTCAGCGAGATTTCGGGCGTTCCGTTGCCCAGGATGCAGATGCCAAGGCCACTCGTCGCGCTCAACTCAGCTGCTCTTACAGCCCTGTCGAACATCACCAAGAAGACGCCCAAGTGGGGAATGGCTGCCGATCAGATGAGAACCATCAAAGAGGGGATCGAGGCCGATGGCAGCAAGGCCGAATGCGAACTCAACATCACATACACCTCCATTCGAACTGCGCTCGAAGAAGCGATCGCCTGGTATCGCAGCTGAAAGTGTCGGAGGACACACGATGAGTAACAACAGCTTTTGGGATGTAGCTCATAGAGGGGGAGAGGGATACGCTCCCGAGAACACCCTTGCTTCCTTCAAACGCACGATGGAGTACGGCATCGGATGGATCGAGGTGGATCTCCGAATGTCTCGAGACGGGCACCTCGTTCTTCTGCACGATGGAACCGTTGACCGCACCACGGATGGGCAGGGAGGGGTCGGCGATCTCGATCTCGAGGATCTCAAGCAGCTCGACGCCGGAAGCTGGTTCGATGCTGAATTTGCGAACGAGCGGATTCCAACATTGGCGGAGCTTTTCGATGCCTGCGGCGTCAGGGTCAACTACCTGCTGGACGTAAAGGCTCCGGACGTCATCGAGCAGTTGGTGGAGGTCGTTCAAGATTGTGGGCGCTCGGAGCAGGTTTATGCAATAGGAAGAAATTCCGAATCCCTCGCACTTGTGAAACAGCTGGCACCTGAGATCGGTGTTGGTTTCACCTGCCTGGAACCGAGCCAGGAGAATATTGAGAGCGCGCTCGAGTTGGGAGCTCATCATATAATAATCTGGAACGAGCTTCTGACTCCGGACATAATCGCATCATGCGCGTCCGGCGGGTTGTTTGTGTTATCCACCACTGTGCGGACGCGGGAGCAACTGGAACGGGCGGTGGCGAGCGGAGTTGTCGGGATGCCGCTGCCGGATCCTCGAACACTTCACGAGTATCTCGCGGAAGTGCAATACTGATATTCGGGCAAGATTATACAGGGAGGTTTTCAGATGCCGGCGCAGAACGAGTTCGGATTGTCTGTCATCGGTCAGATTTCCATGAGCGTCAAGGATCTCGACCGGGCTGTGGCGTTTTATCGTGATCAACTAGGTATGAACCACCTGTTCCAGGTGGGTGGAATGGCCTTCTTCGATTGTTCAGGAGTGCGGCTCATGCTGACGCTGCCTGAGGAGGAAACGGCGGACACTTATTCATCGGTTCTCTACTACAAGGTCGAGGACATCGAAGGTGTCTGCGAGAGTCTTAAGGCAAGGAAGGTTGCCTTTGACGGCGAGCCCCACAAGATTGCGGATATGGGAGACCACGCATTGTGGATGGCTTTCTTCAAAGACTCAGAGGCGAATATCCTGGCTTTGATGGAAGAGAAACCGATCGATCAGAGCTAGTAAAACGGCCATGCCAACCGCACCCAGCAGGATTCGAATCCAGTAGAAAGGACATAAATGATTCTTTTCCAACGGTTTGCGGCAGACCTCGCGCTGCAGACCCACGTTGGTGATATTAGTTCTGGTCTTTCGGCCGGGCTGAGGGAGATCGAAGTCAAGGTTAGTGAAGAGTAGGGATAGCGAAATTGAGGAGATTGTCATGAGAATCGTTAGATGCTTCGGCGCCGGAGCGATGATGGTTGGCATCTTGGGGATGCAAGCCAGAGCCGCCGAAACACCTGAGACCATTCTGATCCGCAAGACCATAGACAACGAGAAATTTGCCAAGCGACGCGGCAACGCCGAGCAGATGCTGGAGAGTTATATCGAGGAAGTCGCCGTGTACGAAGGGCACGGGACCATCGATCCGCGGGGCTGGACGGTTCTCCATGAGAGTCGATCCGATCTCGGTCGTTCACTCCCTATCCAACTGCAGGCAAAGCGCTTCGACTTCGACCGGGTGATGCCGTTCATCCTCGTGTTGGTACCCCAGCACGAAAAAGCGATTGCGACCACCATCGATTCCGGTGTTGTCATCGACAAGGCGACTGGAAAATCCGAACCGTTGTTCGAGGAACGACTGTGGTTCTTCGACAAGATAGACGATGAGTGGCTGGTATCGGGATACGTGCAGAACCTGGGTGATTCTACGACCGTAGGCATTATCCGACCCTTTGATCCTGTTCCCGAATTGAACGAGCTGCTAGAGCAGGAGAAGGAAGCGTGGGAGCAGGGCAGTCCAGGATCGATCGCCGGTTTCTACACCGAAAAGATGGCGGCCTACAGCGGCGAAAAAGAGGTGAAGCCGGCAACGTGGAAAATCATCTTCGGCCATACCGAAGACTGGGAAAGCTGGCTCACGAAACGACTCGGAAACGCCACATACGAAATTGATCGCAGTGTGGTCTACGCGACCCTAGGTGACAACGGTCAGGAAGCGGTTGCCGTAACCAGGGAGACGGTTACTACCAAATACGACAAAGGGCCCGCCGAGCACAGCCTCGACCGTTACGTCCTGTGGTTGGCGAGCCGCAAAGGCGGTTCCTGGAAGATCAACCATGTTTTTTACGACCTCGGTCTGCCAAAGTAGAGACTTCAAACGTGAGCCTCGTATCCCTCAATACGACTCACCGCTATTCCTCGCGCTACGCGCCTGCAGCCCCTTGATGTCAGCCTACCTCCGCGGAATTTGCAGGTAACTTCCCAATTTCTGTGACCAAAACACCCGATTATCTGTTGCCGCGCCGCAAGGTCCTGGGATCTGCCTTGCGACGTCGGTCCGCGTTGCCAGCGGACCATATCCGTTTGCCCTCCTAAAAACCGGCCCGACCAGGATTAAAATTCTCAAAGAACACACTGGCGCAGGAAAATAGTTCCTTCCTTTCTCGGAAATTATTTCCATCCCTCCGTGTGGGACGGCGCAGATCGTGCGTCTCAATCTTCTCCGACTACCACATATCGCTGTGAAAATCACGAAAAAACATGTGGTATCATGTGGTCATATGGCTCATGCGTATAGTGTAACATGCTGTTATTAAATAATATAAGAAAGTGTCGAAGAATGTGGCACACAAGTTGCAATTGATCGTGCTAGAAATTCCCCCTCGAGTGTTTTGCCCTATCCCCCCCGCCATCCGCTTCGTGGATCGGCGGCCATCTCAACTTCATCGATTCTCCCCAAGACCCTGTGTTCCGCTAACGGCTGGAGTACAAAATGTTGGGTTCCGTACTGAAATTGGAGCATCTTATAGGTGTGTCCCCTAAGATTCTCCCCCTCTTCCTGGGCCTCAGTGCGTTCGTTCCTGCGGCGGCCCAAGAGTTCGTTTGCTCGGGTTACGAACCTCCCCAACAGCCTGCCGGAGCAGTGGCGAAGCTGACTTTGTCGCACACGACGGGAAGTGTCAATGTCCTCGTCGTCTACGCGAAATTCAAGGACGAGGCGCCGCAGATTCAGACGGCGCCGTCCTTCGCCAGCAAGCTTTTTGACGAGAATCTTCCAGGAAGCTTTTCCCACTTTTTCACCGAGATGTCCGGTGCGCGGCTCACGGTCAATGGTAGAGTGCTGCCGAAGCGGTACATCTCTGATCGCCCTGCTTCGGCATACCTGGTGCACGACCCCTTGCAGTACGGCAAGTATGACGAATTCCTGGCTGAGATTTTGGCCCAGGTCGACCGGGACGTCGACATGTCGCAATTCGACAACGACGGCGAGGACGGCATTCCGAACTCGGGTGACGATGACGGATTCGTCGATTACATCTTCGTCAACACCCTGTCCACCCCCCGCGGATTCATTGTAGGTGGTGCCACGGGCATTGCGAACCTGGGATCGATCATGTTCGACAGTGATGATGCTGGCGCAGATGGCGGCACGATCACCATCGCAGGCTCCATCAGGAACGGGGCCCTGCAACAGGAGGGAAACTTCGCCCAGACGGTTGGATCCATGGCCCACGAGTTCGGACACCGGCTCGGACTTCCCGACTTATACGACCTTTCTTTTCGCACACCTGAAGAGGACAGCGCCGGCATCGGCCGCTGGGGATTGATGGGATGGGGTGCCCACGGATGGACGGGCCATGGCGGACCTGTGCCGTTCAGCGCCCGCAGTTTGGAGTTACTGGGCTGGATCGGGGTGGACAACCAGAGTTTAATAGAGGTGGCGACGGATGTTGTCGGATTGGAGGTGGCCGATCGACTTTCCGGAGGTAACATCTTCAAGATTCCGCTGCGCGTAGCCGGTGTCGGCGGTCGCTCCTCCGCGCAAGAATATCTGCTCCTCGAGCAAGTAACACGGTCGAGTTCGTTCTACCGACGGAACATCCCTGGAGAAGGCCTTTTGGTCTGGCACGTCCGACCCCAATCCGGGGGAAATGGCGACGAAACGGCCAAAGCCACGGACCTCATATGTGCCGACGGTCTATTCTCTGATTCAGGGTTCCCGAAGGGCCGTTTTCCCGATGGCCGGTTCGGTCGCGACAATCTCGACTATTGGTCCCATGATGCTGCTTATTCGAATCTGAACGGGGGCAACTTCGGTGATGCCACCGACCCTTTCGACGGCGTGCGGGCGAAGCGATTGGATCGGTTTTCCAACCCTTCGAACAACCCGTGGGGGCACTCCTCGACGGCCACAACAGGTCTGAGCCTCGATATGAATCGCAGGGGCACAACCATGATCGTCGACGTTACGCAGCCCCGCTGGGCTGGCATCATCAATGAAAGGGTGGATTGGGCCGGCGACGTTCTAGTCGACGGAGATGTGCGCGTAGCAATCGACGGCGAGCTGCACATTCACGCGGAGACAAATGTACGCATGTCGGGAAGCGACCGGTTGCGCGGTGGAGTGGATCCTAACCTGTCGGAGCTGGAGATCAACGGTGATCTGATCGTCGGTGACCATTCGAAGTCGGATGTTTTCTTCGGATCGATGCAGCGGGGAGACAGCTGGTACGGAATCCTCATCGATCCGGCAGACTCGAGCCGCATCGAGGTTTCATCGTCGAATATCGTGCTCGACGGGGTTCTCCACGGGTTTGTATTTCAGCGCGCTCCCTCCGGTTTGATGGGACTGATGCTGGACTTCAATCTCGATCTGGTGGACAGCCCGACCTTTGATACGGCGGGCAATGGCGACGGGCGCCTCAATCCTGGAGAGACCGTCCAGCTGGAATTGACCCTTGACAATTGGACCCTACGGAACTTCAAGCGTGTGCGACCCACCTTACGCTGGGACTCGGAATTCATCGAGCCGGCGTGGGAGCGGGGGATTTGGTCGGAGAGATTGAAGCGACTGACCGTCGAAGAATCATTCAACCTGGATCCTGGCAAGAGTCACGTCGAGGTCGTCCCCCTGAAATTGAGTCGCGATGCGCCGCCGGGCACCGAGATCCAGATCGTGGTGGAATATGGTCATCGGATCTTTGCCAGCTACACGGGCGGGTTGGCGGAGATGAAGCGGGACACCCTGAAGCTCGTCGTCGAGGGCGAATACCCGGAAAACGATGTCGATTTCGAACTCCCCGGCCACGAAATCCTCGGCCGCTCGGCCGTTGTGCCACGCGGAGTTGCGACTCCCGTGCGAGCCTTGGTGCAGGGCGAGATCTCCCAGGCGGATCTGATGATACGCACCCTCCAAGAACACGATCACGTATTGACCGTACCGATGGAGAAGCTCGGTATGCAAGGCGATGCCCATATTTTCGAAGCTTCGATTCCTCCCGAGTACGAGGGTTTCTACGAAATTTTCGTCCGGGTCTACGGTCAGAATGGGTACGCAACTCTCGCCGACTCGACGCTCCTCTTAGGGAGGACGTCCGGCGAGGCGGAAGTAATGACCTTCGTGAGCAAGGAGATAGCCGAAGAGAGCCGTGCCAATATGGTCGAAATCCTCGATCGGGTGATAACCGCTCGCGGTCAGTCTCACTACATCATCGATGGTGCACCAGAGGAAGGCGAGCTTTACGAGGTTCTGTTGCCCGCGTTTGCCCGTACTGGTGGTACGGTGCTATGGATGGGTGAGGAGATCGGCAAGGAGGCACGAATCCATATGCGTTCATTCCTTGAGCAAGGGGGCCGGATGATGATCTCGTCCAGGCGCCTGCGGTCGTGGGGAACATTCGGGAGGGAGGTGTTGCACATCCAGCAGAAATCGTCTCCGAAGCGGAGCATGATTACCGGGCTGGATCTGCAGTCATCGGTACCGTTCAACTCGAGCTACTCGCCCCTAATTCTTTTAGACCCCGCCGAACCAATGCTGTATGATGCCGCCTTCAACGCAGCAGCAATGCGGGTCGACACGGGCACCTTCCGCATGATCTATTTCCCTTTCGATCTCGGTCCGCTAGACGCCAACATTACCCACTCCCTCCTCGAATCGGGGTTGGCATATCTAACCTCCGAGAATAAACCAGAGGTCGCGCTGGAGTTTGAAACGGACGAACTGGTCGGGGATTCAGTATTGCTAAAGGGATCCGAAGCACCCACGGTTCATATCCACGCACCGGAAGAGGTTGTCCGTTCCGAGCTTGAGGTGCGTCTGCTGCCGACTATGGCCCTCGTACAGACCGTACCATTGGCTCGAAAAGCAGGGGGCGGATTTACGGGATCGGTACCGGTCCCCGAATCGGGCAGCTTCCTCTATTCAGCGCGCATTTTTGATGAACAGGGAAACAGTATTCCCAGCTCGGCCCGACGTCAGGTTCTGCGGCTCATGGATCGACCAAACCTGGTTTTCGTCAACCAATCGATTTCGGGAGGCGCCCGGTCTTTCCTGCGGGAGCAGATCCTGGAGGCGATGTCCATGAACAATACCACCGCCGACGTCATCGATTACCCCGAGAGGGACAAAAGGCTGTACGAAGAGCTGATTCTAAGCTACGCTGGAGAAAACAAGGCGCTCTTCTGGCTCGGGGAGTTCGGGACGACAGGCGTGCCAGAAATTCTGCAGAAGTTCCTCGATCGCCACGGACGATTGTTCCTTGGTTCGAGAGGCGGCTCTCCGCACAGCTTTACCGAATTCGTCGAGACGTACCTGCACACAACAGCCGGCAACTACGAAGACAAGCAACTCGAGTCTGTGTTCTCCGACAGCGCGGGAACGTTTTTGAGCCATGGGCAGAGGATCAAACATCGCAAGCTGGTCCCCCACGAACACGCTATCCCACTGATCCTGAGTACGAACGGCAATCCGGCAGGAGTCCACGTGGATCCAGGTGGCTACCGGGCGGTGTTCCTCGCCTTCGACGTGGCGCGTTTGCCAGATATGGGCGAAATCGTCGCGAATGCCATGCCACTGCTGAATCAGAGTATCCGTCAAGAGATGGAAACGGAGATTCCAGGGACGGTCATTCGCAACGATATGGCTCTCATGCTGCACGGTGATACAACGCCGATACAGGTGACGACGACGGCCGAGGTGGATTCGGTCGAGCTGCTGGTGCGCGGTTCAGCGGTTCGGGGCGGTCTCGTGCTTCCTCTAGAACGCAACATCGGTGAGGAAGACGCCGATCACCGTCTGTTCCAAGCCAACTTCGATCCCCCCGCGCAAGGCAGCTACAAGATTGTGGCTCGCGTGCACGACAGTACCGGACGCCGGCTCATGGGGTCCCGGCTATTGACCGTTGAGGCGGTGAACTTCACCCAGTGGAGTCCCGTTCTGATCATCGACAGACACCGGAAACAGGGCGCCCCGGTAGTCGACGACATCCGGGCGGTCCTGGAAACAAGGGGTTTGGAAGCGAATGTGCTGAACAGGAGTTCGGATCTATCCGAGAAATCACTCTACGACCTCCTTCTGCAGCACTACATCGGCGCGGGAAAATTTGTGATATGGCTGACGCCGCGATTTGCCGAATACGAAGAAAACTTGGTCGAGGAATTTGCACAACAAGGAGGGAGGATACTCCTGGCGACTCACAACATGGCGTATTCCTCAACCGGAGGCGAATTCCGAAGCAATATACTGGGGATTGCACCGCAGGTATACCGCGCAGGTTTCAGTGGGTTCGAGACCATGGTGGGGGATCGGTCCGACGGCAGTATCAACTTCCTCTCTGTCCTGCCTAGCGACGGGACGGAACCGGTTTTGCAGGACACCTTGGGGCGCGTTGCCGCGGCGCGATTCGATGCCGGTCGCTTTCGCACCATATTCGTGGGTCTGGATCTTCCGCGGACGCTGTCGGAAAGCCGGCAGCGGTTCCTCGGCGATCAGATCAACTTCCTCTTGGGAGGCGCGGAACTTGAAGTGAAACCGCGTCTGGAGATCAAATCGGTGCTGGCTCCCGTTGCGGCGGCGGTGGCTGCGAGCAATGTGGTTCCTCGACTGCTAGTATCAAATGGTGGCAATGGAAGGTCGCAGCCCTTCCAGGTGGAGTACCGGATTCTCCGGGACGGACGAGTTGTAGCTTCCTACCAACAACAGCAACCGGCACTGCAGCCGTTTACTGACAGAGAGATTGAATTTCCGTCGGTCTCGGGGCTGGCAAGTGGCAAGTATCAACTTCAATTCGGTATGTCTACGTCGTTCGAGAGTTTGGCAACCTTTCTCGAGCCTCGGCCCCTCGAACTAGTGGAGGTGCCGGTTACCTACTCGGCAGTGGAGATCGAAGCCGATCTGAATAACAGCAACGGCGCCGGTTTCTTCGACTTCGACGGCGACAACGATCTCGATTTTCTGCTCGTGCGACAAGGATATGAGGATCAATTGCTGCGCAACGACGGCGGTTCATTTCACCTGGTCGATGCCGAGGTTGGACTTGCAGACGCTGGTGTGGGTCGTGGGTTTGCCGTGGGCGACTACGATGGCGACGGTGATCTGGATCTGTATCTCGTCCGTCAGGGCCAGGACAACCGGTTGTTGCGCAACGAAGATTCCCGATTCTCGGACGCAACCGCGCAGTTCGCCAGCGGTGAAGGCGGTTCGCTGGGGGACGAAGGTTCGGGCCGCAGCGCGGGGTTCTGGGATGCCGATGCCGATGGCGATCTGGATCTGTTCCTGGTAAACGCCAGCCCGGATACCAACCGGTTGTTTCGCAACGACGGAGCAGCTTTCGTCGACATCGCGGTGCAGACAGGACTGAACGATGCCGGAGACGGTCGCGGTCTGTCCTTCGGGGACTTCGATCGTGACGGCGATGCGGATCTTCTGGTGGCGAACAAGAACGGACCAAGCCGGCTCTACCGGAATGACACGGGGCAGTTCGCCGAGGTCGGAGAGGAACTCGGAGTGCCATTTTCCAACGACGACGTGGCCGGTGTCTTCGGCGACTACGACGGGGATGGATTCGTCGACATCTTCACTACCGGAGAAGCGTCAGACAATCGACTGTTCAAGAATCTGGATGGAGCGGGATTCAGCTGGGTCGCAGAGGAGGCACCGGGTAAGCTGGGAACCTCGTGCGCCGGCGCCGCTTTCGTCGACACCGACAACGACGGCGATCTGGATCTGATCACCACGGGCGTGGGTTTTGCAAACGGCGGTGACCAGTTGTACAACAACGGTGTCGACGGGTGGAGATCATTGGGCGGTTTATCCGGCCTCGAGGTGGAGTCGGCCGGGCGCGGCCTCAGCGTTGCCGATTTCGATGGCGATGGGGACCAAGATCTGCTGGTTGCCGACGCGGTATCGAGTCGGTTGTATCGCAGTGAGCTGGAAGAGAGCCGCTGGCTGCAGGTGGACCTTATCGGGATCGGCGGCAATCGAGACGCACTGGGCGCCCAGATCCTGCTGGTTACGCAGAAAGGTCGTCAGTACAAGGAGCTGCATCCGGGATTCGGCTACGGTAGCCAGGCGCCTTTGGAGATTCACTTCGGCCTGGGTGCCGAGACTCGAATCGACACCTTGCGTATCGTCTGGCCAGATGGGCGCGAGAGCATCCGCACCGATCTGCAGGCCAATCGGCAGCTGCAGGTGTCGTATCCCGAGCCGCCTATGTCGTTAGCGGCCGATGGACACGCGCTACCTCAGGTGTTGACGCTTTTCCCGAACTTTCCGAATCCGTTCAACGCACAAACCGTTATAAACTACCATCTTCCCGAAGCGAGTCCCGTCGAATTCTCCATCTACAACGTGACGGGACAACGGATTCGACACATCGTCGCCACCGCCGTTAGGCGCGGTCTCCACTCCATAACCTGGGACGGAACCGACGACGCCGGAAGAGTGGTGGGGACGGGTATCTACATGTATCAGTTGTCCGCCGGTCGCGACGTGAGAACCAGCCGCTTGCTGTTGGTAAAATGAGTGTTCGGCGTGGATTACCCATCGACCGACACCATGTTTCAGTTTGAGGATCGATCCAATGCCGCCGAGACGAAATACGATCTTCCCGGGAGAGGATACCCCCACACGTCGGCAATCTGGTTGTTTCCCATGTTGCGCACTTCCATGGTTATCCTGATGCCCTCGATCAATGGAAAATCGATTCCAACGCCGTGCACCGAGCGCGCCGGCACCGGATTGAGATTGGCGCGGTCGATAAAACTCCTGCTTTCCCGGTTGAAGGAGTAGCGGAAACCGTTTCCCGACCAGCTGGCGCTCAATTCGAAGCCGAATCTATGACGCGGGGCGTTCGGGAGGTCATTTCCTCTTTCGTAGGAAAATGGAGCACGGCTCCGGGCTCGTTGATACACATAATTACCCCCCAAACTCAAGCGGGAGTCGATGCGAAGGTTGAATCTCGTTTCCAGTCCGCTGAGTGCAGTCTCGTCTATGTTGTGCGGTTCAGATACCTGCTGCGTGCTTTGTACGAAGCGGATTAGGTTCTTGATGGAATTCTTGTAATACACCAACTCGCCACGCCGCACGACGCCTCCCAGCATATTGCGAATACCCAAACCCACGTCCCACTTCTCGCCTTGCTCACTGGCCAGGTCCGGATTGCCCACGACGGAGCCGCGATCGCCAAAGAGCTCGAAGAAATTGGGAGGACGTTGATACCGTCCTCGATGTGCCTTGAGATGCACGTCTTCGGCCAACTCTATGCCCGTCCCGATTCGAAATCCCCACACTGTTTCAGTGTCGTGGCGGCCACGTTGAAAGGCGTAGGTCACGACCTCCTGGTGGGTCAGTAGTCGATTATCGAGTCGTTCGATCTGGGCGCCAGCCGTCAACGTGAATCGTCGGAGTAGAGGTAGCGATTCCATTTCGCCCCCCAATGACGATCGGTAGCGACGGCTGTGTATCGATTTCCGGGCTGACTGAATCAGGTTCACGGGTTCGAAATTTTCGTACAACCCGGACCCAAACAGGGTAAAAAGTCCCCGGCTCGGGATGATCCCATTGATCTCGCCGCGAACTCCTACGCTTGTCGTCGTGTTGCGGTCATGCTGAGTACCGACCCCGATCTCATTCTTGAGGTCTTTGTATTCGCTGGTCTGGAGCGAGTGGTACGCCCTAACAGCATACCCGCCAAAACCCCGAACGAGGGTGCCGTGCAGGTTGGCTTCCGACAGCTTGCGCCAGGAGTCCAAGCGGGTGTGTTTGGCTTGATGAACGCCAATACCCGAAATCCCTGAATGGCTCAGATCCAGGGTGTTGTGGACCTGAACGAGGTTTCCACCGAACCGCCGACCAAGCTTCGTGAGCAAACGGAACGAGTGAAAGTCGCTGTTTGCGCGGTGGGCCCAGCCGTCGTCGTTCGGATTGTACGCGGTTCCGTTATCGTCCCAAAAGCGAAAGTCATTCTCGCTCGTACTGAGATTGGCCAATGCCAGGTATTCCCAATCTCGCCAGGGCCCGGCCACGGACGCGTCCAAGTGATGCGTTCCGAAGGAACCGGCGGTCGTGCGGACATACGTTTTCTTCGATCGCGACAGGGAACTCGTGCGCAGGTGCACGACACCGCCAAGGCTGTTGCCGCCGAACCGGGCGGGCGTTGCGCCCCGGTATATCTGGACACTTTCGAGACCGGCTAGGGGCAGGTTACCCAGGTTGACGCCCCCGCCGAGCGCCTGATTGAGGAGGACCCCATCTAGGTAGACTTGAACCTGTTCGGAGGTGGAGCCGCGAATCGAGAGGGTACTGAAACTGCCTAGACCGCCATAGCGCCGAACATTGACGTTCGTCGCAACGTCGAGGGCTTGTGCCAGATCGGCGCCGGGGGCCTGCAAGGTCTCGATCGGTATGGTTTCCACGTAAGCAGGAGTATGACGGTCTTCGCCCCCCCGTTGGGCCCACACAACCATGGGCTCCATGCGTAGCGGCTGGGTTTCTAATTGCACTGCCACGACGCTCGATTCCTCGTCTAGCGAGATGGCGCGCCGCCACGGGCGGGAACCGACCATTTCCGCCGAGAGCATCCAGTCGCCCCTTTCAAGCCCGTCGAATGCGAACGCTCCGGTGGAATCGCTAAGGGTAAAGCGCGTGAGGGAGGATGAAGACTGAACGCGAACCACGGCGCCGGGGATGGGCAGATCGGTACTGCTCTCAGACACGCGGCCGCTGATCGTAGCGCAGAACGCGGAGGTGGCTAAAAGCGCAACAAAGGCCGGGGTATAGAAACAGGCGGGCGCAAAAAAACCCGCCCTCGAAGGAGAACGGGTTCCGGAATGACCCAAGGTGACCACCTTTCCGTCGAAGGTTTCGTCAGCTCCGGTCTCGAGTATCGACCAAGCTGTCAAGAAGGCCCCATGCTCTACGCCGGAGTGCCGAGCGCTACCCAATAAGCGATGAGAGATCGTCGATCTCCTAAGCCGAAGCTCGTGACCGTATGCAGCAAGCGGCGACCAGCGCCATCGTCACCAGAGCGGATCTTAGGATTACGCGCATTCATCTGGGCTCCAATGTAGGTCATGACCTATCACCAGCTCGAGGCCATTGCAATCGGTGACACCGAAATCACGAATGCCGTACTCCCGGTCGTCAATCTCGGCCGAGATTGACGCGCCCGTTTTCCCGAGTTCGGCGCGCACCTCATCCGCATTCTTGACCCACAGAAAAATCTTTACGCCTGACGCGCGTTTTTCGTCCTTGATAAAGTGAATCGCGGCGTTGTCGCGCCATACCACAGCGTAGCCGTCGGTGCCGTAGTCGAACTCGAATCCGAGTACATCGCGGTAATATTCCGCGGTCTTTTTCGGGCTCTCGACCTGAACGACAGGCACCCCTTGAACGACCTGCTGGACATCGGATGTCGGGGGTTTGGGCATGACGTATTCTCCCAAGGTTTGTTGGTTCTGCCCGATCTGACGCTAAAGGACCAAGTTGGTAAATTACACCGCGGCACTCAGATATCAACAACGACTTGGTTTTATTTGACTCTGAGCCTTGATTGGACTAGAAAGCCCGGTCAAAAAAAGGAGGCAATCGATGCCGACGATCACATTTCTGGAGGCATTTGCCGACGCCTGGAACAGGCACGAAGTGGATGCTATTATGGAGCACATGGCTGAAGATAGCGTGTTCGTTTCATCTGATGGAACGAAGGTTGAGGGCGCTGCACAGGTGCGCGAAACGTTCTATTCCGTGCTGGAATCGTTCCCCGATGTTCGTTTCGATTCGGCGAAGCACTTCGTCAGCGGCAATCGTGGGGTGTCGGAGTGGGTATTCGTAGGAACCGACGCAGAGGATGGAACCGTTGTTGAGGATCGCGGCTGCGACGTCTTTACGTTCAAGGACGGGAAGATCCTCGTCAAAGATACTTACCTAAAGTAGCACCTTCACATCGGGCAAGTGGACCACAGAAGGCAACGTGGCGAAGCAGAATCGGCCTCCTGAAGGCGGGGTTCGAATACCGCTCGAAGTCATGGAGGACTTTAGCGCTCAATTGTTCGAGTGCGCCGGCACCACACACGAGGATGCCTTTCTGATGAGTGAGATGCTTGTAGCGAACGATCTTCGCTGTGTCTTCAGCCATGGAACGCAGCAGATTCCCGATTACGTTCGAAAGATCGTCACAGGAGCCGTGAATCCGCGTCCCAAGCTTCGAGACGTCAGCGAGTCGGCAGGCTGCCCTGGTCATTGACGGGGATGGAGGATTGGGGTATTTCCCTTGCTATCGGGGCACGCAGCGGGCGATAACCAAGGCACGAGCGAGTGGTGTTGCCGCGCTGACAACTCGAAACCACTATCATTTCGGCGCCGCTGGAAACTATACCCGCCTGGCTTTATCTGCCGGTTGCATCGGCCTGGCGGTGTCTTGCCACCGGACCTCCCGAGAGGCGGGAGAATCGATATTCAGCACGGTTACCAATTCGCCCATAAGCGTTGCGTTCCCGACGAAGAAACAGCCTCCCGTAGTTCTGGACATGGGGAGCAGCTTTCTCTCTTTCGACCCATCGTCATGTGTCGACAACCCGTTTCCCTTCTTCAAAGCCATGGGATTGAGCCACATCGTTCAACTGCTGGGAGGGGTATTCCCCGGTATCTACGAGCCCGAATTCCAGGTGCCGGATTCCCTGTGGGAATCAAACCAGGGATCCTTCATTCTGGTCGTCGATATCAGCCACTTCATGCCGGTGGACGAGTTGTGCCAGGCAGTGGACCGGTACGTCGCGGAGGTTCGAGCCATGGAACCCTTGCCTGGGTCGGATGAGGCGGAAGTGGCCGGGGGGGTCGAATGGCGATGGGAGCAGGAGAACCGCCGGAAAGGAATTCCCGTAAGTGCCGAGCATCGGCTGGCATTGGAGCGCATCGCCGCCGAGCTGGGGGTTGAAACACCTTTTTGAGCCCGGCTGGGATTGCGCGGTCCGTCTGCGCGATTTTGCCCGAACTACACCCGTGCCGGCATAAGTTTGCCGAAAGCGGTACTGCTGCTCACACCATTCAGGTGCATCCGTTGGTTGCTGGCGGCCGCCCGAGCCAGAGTGGTTACCCCATTGAAGGAAACTGCCGCCGTCATGAAGTCGGTGCCCTGACGCGCGACTTCAGTCACGCCCCTGATGGTCGGCCCGGTGTCGATCCCGTCGCTACGGACCATCCGACTGATGACGATCTCCAGGTGTCTGTCGTCGAGGGGAACCCCCATGTCGCGATAGTGTTGGAGCACCGAGTCCAGAAGGTAGGAGCCAACGCCGGCCACACCGTCCTTCTCCAGCATCTCGAGTAGAGCGGCTCGCAGCTCCGATTCTTCCTTCCCGGGTCGTCTGCCCGCCTCGAACAGATCCTCCAGACCAGGTAGGCTGGCTATGATGTTTGCGGATGGGGTCTGTCCAGGCATCGACACGGTGAACGACCGCAAGGTGAGCTGCGTCAACGGCTCTCCCAATGATTGGGCAGCGATGATACCGACCGGTAGGTGGACCGTCGCCGGCGACCAGCGGCTGAGCTCGACTCCGTAACATTTGCTGCAGACGCCAGTTGAAGATTCGCATGTAATAGGCGAACGAACGAGGACGGACTCGACGGCACTTCGTCCAATTTCGGCAGCCTCATCTCTACCAATCAGGTTGCCGGCCTCAACGATTGGAACCTTGCTTCCGGCAAGTAGGATATCTGCAGCGGCAAACCGCCCGGCGATCCGTTTCTCGAGCGATTGCACTTCCCCGCGGCGACCATGGAGCGGACGTTTTTCCAGGCTGGCATCCGTGCTACAGTCATCCTCCGTGATCAATACGTCCTGTACCGCGTTGACGATCCGCTTGAAAAGATATCCGGAGTGTGCAGCCTTCAAGGTGCAATCCGCCAAACCTCGTCGCGCTCCTTCAACCCCGGCAAGGAACTCGAGCGGACTTTGTCCCCGCACGTTGGTGGTCGTACACGGCAGCGAATAAGGGGAACCGTCCTGGCGGACAGAAAGACCGCGCATGGCGATCTGGTGGCGCAGCTGATTCGAGTTACCCCGTGCTCCAGATACGGCCATCATGTGAGTCGCGTTGAATCCGCCTTCTCTGACGGCATGCTCTTCCAGCGCTCGCACGGTCATGCGATCATGCACCTCCATCCAGTGATTGACGCTCTCCTGCTCATCGTTGCCGGTTGCGGCGATCTCGTCCGCACGCTGCCATGCGGCAGAGAGCATCTCGTCGTACTCGCTGAACTGAGAAAGGGTGTCTTTGCCCAACGACACTCCCGACCGGGTCGCCATGCGAAAGCCGAAACCCATCATTGCGTTCGCCAGCTCAGCCGTGGACGCGGAGCCCAGCTGGTGCCAACACCGATCGAGCAGGTCTTCCAGCGCCCATTTGTCGACTTGACCTTCTGTCCAATCCAACCCGTCCGGCAGCAGCTGGCCGAACAACACGCGACCCACAGTTGCAATTCCAGAGCTCCTATCCGTTACCCGCACAGGGTCATGGATAAACACGTCTCCGCGGTCGAAGGCTGCTGCAACCGCATCTGTGGTGGCGATCTCAACCACCGGCTTCTCTTTGGCGGCCGCCCCGGTCGCATAATAACAACCCAGCACCATCTCCTGGCTCAACCCGTGGATGTACGTGCCGTCGGCCGAGCCCAATTGGTTCGCGGTGGGTCTCATCTCCTGCGCCTCACGCTGCGCGCTAGTGGATAAGGGGAGGAACACCTCCAGCGCATCGCCGTCGAAGTCGGCGTTGAAGGTCACGTTCGTCAGTGGGTGCAGCCGCAGCACCTCCTCCTCGGTCAACACCGGCTTAAATGCCTGAATGCCCCAGCGGTGCAGGACCGGCGCCCGGTGCAGCAGTACCAGCCTGGTCGAAGCAACCTGGTCCAGCTCTCGTTCAGCGCAATTGTCCCGATCCCGTATCATGCGGCGAGCCTCTTCTTCCGACCCCGCTTTCCCTGTTCGTAGCAAGGCCCCGACCACAAAGGGTGAGAACAGAGCACGCGCCATTCTTCGCGGTAGTCCGCATTCATCCTGACGCAGGTTCGGCCCTGGGGCTACGACCGCCTTGCCCGAGTAGTCCACCCTATTCCCGGTCATGGCAGAGGCAAACCATCCACGCTTCCCGTAGAGCAAGCGACTCAGTCCATCGCCTCCGATTCCGTCTCCGATGAGTTCGTCCACCGCCTCCTGGAGTGCCGACCGCACCTCGAGGTTGGCGGTATCGTCCGACCGCACGATGTCGTTGACGGCTGCCAGCGCCAGATAAAGCGAATCGTGAGCGCGCCCATTTCTCAGGGATCGCGCCAGCACTGGAAGCCTGGCAATCTCTGGTAGGCTTGCATCTGCTGCCAGGATCGTTCGCCATGGGTGCTGCACCGGGCAGGCCAGCGGGATCAGCCCGACGCTGTCCCGCGCATCACTCTGCAAAAAGGCCTCGACCGCGGTTGCGTCGGGAAGTTCGGCGACGGGTCCCCATTCTTCGAGGGCTTGCGGCGTCGCGAACGCCACGGAGGCCATATCTACTACATCCAGGTCCACTCCTTCTAACGTGTCCTTCAAGCCGATTCGATGACCGTCGGCGTCGAGCAGCTGGAGATCGAGGCAGAGCCCGCGCAGCTGCCTGGAAAGCCTAGCAATCGATCGTGTTGGCCGGGGCGGAGGAAACTCTGCACCCTGCACCAGGGCGTCGTAAGCCAATCCTTGCTCGGAGTCGCCCTGAACCGTCGACATCTCACGCAACATGTGTGCGGCGCCGTGGGCTTGCAGGGCCCAGGTCTCCATGATGCCCAGTCGATATCCCTGCGGCTTCTCCAGGGGTTCGCGCGCGGTCATCGGGCCGGCGGATCTCGTCTTGATTAGATCCTCGGCCATGTGGTCCAGCTTCATGTAGTAGATATACCCAACGGTCGTCTCGCGCTCGAAAAGCTGTCCGGTGCGTCCATCGCGCAGCGGCAACATGCCGCTGGGCGGCAAACCGGCCTCCTCCAGGAGGCCACTCACCTCCTCGGTCAGGGCACCGTTGAAACCGGGCGATTCGATAGTGCAATTGAGGGCGTTGGCCGCAAAGCCGGCGTGGGCCTCGAGGACCTGACCGAAGTTCATGCGGCTAGGAAGTCCCAGCGGGCTCACCAACATCTCCAGCGCCTTTCCGTCGGGCAGCACCGGCATCTCATCTTCGGGGATAACCAGTCCCACTACTCCCTTGGCGCCGTGACGACTGGCCAGCTTGTCCCCGACCGTCAGTGGCCGGCGCACTGCCACCCGTACCTTGATGAGCTGCTCGACATCAACGGCCAACGGATCGCCCCGGTCTGCACGGAAATGATCGACCTCGATTACGGTGCCGCCGTGCCCCACCGGCAAACGCAGCGACCGATCGATCACCTTCGATCCGGAAGTCGACTTGGCAACCAGGATATCGCCACCCGCGATCGACGCTCCTTCGCGCACGATTCCGGACGGAGACAGGTTGTCACCGGCGTCGGGTGGCAAGTGGGCGATCCCGATGGAAACGCGATCTGCGTCGGTCTTCCGGATCACATCGATGTATTCCTTCACCTTGATGGAGGTGAATGCCTCTTCGTCAACCAGCCGCTGACTGACAACGACAGCATCCTCGAAATTGAATCCATCCCACGGCAGGAAACCGACCAGGAGGTTGCGACCCAGCGCCAGAACTCCCTGGTCGGTGGCAGGACCATCCGCCAGGACCTGGCCGGCGGTGATCTTGTCGCCCTGCCGGACCAACGGTCGCTGCCGCTGACAGGTACTCAGCGGAGATGGAATAAACCCTTCGAGTCCAACGGAGTATTCGCCGTCACCGCAGACAACGATTTCTCTGGCGGACACCCGCTCCACCACCCCATCTGCAGCGGCCAACACGGCGGCGCGTGCGTCCTCAGCGATGCGGCCTTCCATGCCCGTTCGTACCATCGGAGCCTGAGGATGAAGCAGAGGTACCGCCTGCTTTTGCATGTTGTTCCCCATCAACGCGCGGTTGGAATCGTCGTTGGCCAGAAACGGAATGAGGCCGGCGGAAGGGCTCAGGGAATGCGCCGAGTGGGTGGTGAGGTACTCGGCATCACCTTCGTCGGCTCGCACGATCTCACCCGCTTGAAGCGCCAGGATTTTGCCACCGTAGCGGGCGACCAGCGCAGCATCCGAGCAGCAACCGTCGGTGACGGTCGCTTCCGTCTGCTCGGCGGCGTTGAGATAAGTCAACTCGCCGTCAGTTCGGCGCCGGTAGGGTGTGGTAAGAAAACCGTCGTCGTCTACCCCTGCGAGGACGGCTACGGTCAGATTTAGTCCGATCCGTTCCCCTTCCGGCGTGTCGATGGTACAGAGACGGCCCCAATGGGACCGGTGGATCTGGCGCGGTAGATGGCCCCGTTGGCGGCCCACATCCGTTTGCACCACCCGACGCAGCTGCGTCAACAGCGCCAAGGGGTTCGTGGTCTCCGCTCGCTGCACCAATGGATTTGAGGCAAAGAACCGGCTGACCGTCTCAGCGACGTAAGGAAACCGGAACTCGTTGTCCGTCTCAATGGCGCCGTCGAAAGCACCTGCCAACGCATCGGCTAGTTGCTCTCCTACCAGCTTGGCCCGGCGCTCGGTCAGATCATTCTCCCGCGTCGTCCTGTTCTCGCAGGCGTCCACCAGCTCACCCATAACCGCCTTCTCAATGCCGGAGACCACGAAGGTTCCTCGCACTGTCATCAAGGGCAGGTGACCCACAACCGCTTCTTCGGCCGCGGTGGCGCCCTTTCGCTTGAAGCGAACCGTCAACTGCGCCTGGTAGCTCGTGCCGTATTTCACACACTCCGATGGCTCCGTATCAGGCTTCCCAAGGGCGTAGCCGACGAACTCGGCCGCCGCCTGCTGCGCGAAAGCTTCCTTTAGCAATCGTTGCAACCCCGCATTTCGACGCCGGCTCGGGGCCACCCGGAGTTGCGCAAAGGATTCGAACGAACGGCGGCACAGATCCGTAAGGTCGGGCAGTTCGATACGGGGTGGCATCTTTCCCATGTCCCGGGTTGAGGGGACCGGAGGTGGAACCTCGGTCGCAGGCTCCGACCGCGCCTTCGCGTTCAAGACCTGGCGGCAGAGGGTCCGAATCTTTTCGCCCGTCGCAACTGACGCCAGCAGAGTTGCCGCCCGATCGATCGCCTCGTGGGGCTCGATGGTTCCGTTGGTCGCCACGCCCAAGCTCAAGAACGCCCCTTGATCGCGCTCCTCCACCTGTAGCTGGACCCGATCAACGGGATGAGAGACGGCGCCGACCTCCACGAAACCCCGGAAGTTAGGGGATCGGCCTGCTTCCCCGGCCAGAGAGAGTGCCACCTGAACCTTCATTTCCAGGTGCCCACCCTGATTCACCGTGGCGATCGGCTGCCCCGGGTTCACCACCTGCAGTTCGGAGCCGGCCAGGTCCAGCCCGGTCACCATCGCCGGTCCCTTCACATCGATGGTCACATAGTGCGGTCCATCGCCACCTCTGAACCGCACCACCTTGAGATTCTCCACAATCTCTACCGTGTCCTCGACCACGCCCGGAAGCAGAGAGAATTCGTGAGCTGCCTCCATTTTCACGGCACGCACGGCCAAACCTGGCACCCGCATCAAGGTTCGACGCAACGCCGATCCGAACTCCTCCGCGGTCGATCGCATCAGCGGTCCCAACCGCAGCGTTGCGGATCTCTTTGAATGGGCGCAACATTCCCCGACGGTCATACGTACCTCCCATCAGTTCGCTAAAGAAAATCTAATTACGAAATAATACGCTTTAGGAGATGAAAAGGCAAGGTCTGCTATTGCGAACCTGAGTAAAAATCGTACTGATTAGGTTGCCAACCACCGCTTGTTAGTCGATTTATTGTTGGGAAAGGAGATTCGCATGCCGACCATGCCCAGGTTTTCACGGGAAGCATTCGACCGGGCCGCAGAATACGTCAAAGCGCAGGCAAGACCCTTGGAGAAGGCGAAGTTCTCCTTTCTGTTCGAAGGCGGAAGTCCCGAGCGGGTTATTGATGAGCTGTGCGAGTTCAGGCATGCGGATGGGGGATTCGGGGCTATCGAATCGGATTTCGGGTCGAACGAACCGAACGTACTCAGCACCACACATGCGCTGCAAACCTTCATGGAACTCGACCTGGATAAATCCCATCAGCTGGCGCTGGATGCTGTGAACTTTCTGGCTGAGTCCTACGTAAAGGAGTACAAGAGCTGGCTGCTCATCACGCCCCACGACAACAGCAAACCACACGCCCCCTGGTGGCACTATTCAGAAAAGTTCGATAAGGTCTGGAGTTTCTACCGAGACAACCCTCGCCCCGAGGTATTGGGTTACCTGTATCATTTCGGATCTGAGAAATCCGCGGACATCATTCAGGAGGTGCTCGATGCGGTAATCGATCGACTCCCTGAAATCGAGACTCTGGAGGTTCACGATCTGGCTTGTTACAGCAGGCTGTTCGAGGTTGAATCGTTGCCCCTCTCTTTGGAGGAAGCGTTGCGGAAGCACCTTCCTGGAATCGTGAATCGGAGCATCGAGACAGATCCTGCCAAGTGGCACACCTACTGCACAACTCCCCTCGAGATCATTCCGTCGCCAAACTCCAGGTTGTTTGCCGAATACCAGGATGCGGTCACCGAAAATCTCTCGTTCGAAATCGAAGCACAAGCAGAGAGCGGCTGTTGGGAACCGGCGCACAATTGGGGCGATACCTTTCCCGAGGCCTGGGAAGCAGCAAAGAGGAAGTGGCAGGGGGTCAATACCGTGCGTCGACTGTGGATTTTCAAGAACTTCGATTGTCTGCCGGACTGATCGCGTTCGACACAGGACTCTCTCGGGTTTTTAGAAAGAAGAGAGGATCATGATCCTCAACCAATATTACCTCGGATGCCTCGCCCATGCTTCCTACCTGCTTGGCGATGAGGAGAGCCGAACGGCTGTTGTTGTCGATCCCCAACGGGATATCGACCGTTACCTGGAAGACGCGCGGAGACTCGATCTGGAGATTCGCCACGTCTTTCTCAGCCATTTCCATGCCGATTTCCTGGCCGGGCATCTGGAGCTCAGGGACCAGCTGGGTGCCAGGATCTATCTGGGGGCCCGGGCGCAAGCGGAATACGAGTTTACGCCGATGAAGGACCAGGACACCCTCGAGTTCGGCCAGGTGCGACTCCAGATTCTAGAGACCCCCGGACACTCACCCGAGTCGATTTCGATTCTCGTGTACGATCTGGAAGCGGATGATACCAACCCCCATGCGGTGCTCACCGGCGACACTCTTTTCATCGGTGATGTGGGCCGGCCCGATCTCCGCGCCGCGTTGGGGTGGAGCGCCGATGAGCTGGGCGCGCTGCTGTACGACAGTGTGCAGCAAAAGCTGCTTCCGTTACCGAACGAGACTCTGGTCTATCCAGCACACGGAGCAGGCTCGCTATGCGGCAAAAACATGAGTGAGGACACCGTTTCTACCATCGGCGTCCAGCGCCAGTACAACTATGCGCTGCAGCCAATGAGCAGGGACGAGTTCATTCGCATCGTCACCGCCGATCAGCCGGACACCCCCGACTATTTCACCTACGACGCCATTTTGAACACCCGGGAACATCCGACGCTGGCGACATCTCTCAAGCACAGTCTCAAGGGTTTGTCCGTATCTGAAGTCGGCGAGCGGCAAAACCAAGGCGCGATTCTGCTCGACACCCGCGAGCCCTCCGAGTTCGCGGGCGCTCACTGGAGGGGGTCTCTCAACGTTGGTCTCCAGGGAAAATACGCCACCTGGGCCGGCACCCTGCTAGATGCTGAAGATCCGATCGTACTGATCGCCGAGCCCGGTCGCGAAGAAGAGTCGGCGATGCGGTTGGGACGCATCGGCTTCGATGGAGTAGCGGGGTACCTGGCGAACGGCATGATGGCGCTCGAATCCGCGCCGGAGTTGATCGGCCGAGTGGGCCGCATCACGGCCGCGGCGCTGTCCGAACGACTTCAGTCGAAAGCCTTGCAGGTAATCGATGTACGTGCCCCTGCCGAATGGCAAGAGAGTCACATCCCCGGGAGCGTCAACCTGCCCCTGAGTCAGCTCATCAGTCGGCTGGGGGAGATTCCAAAAGGCGAGGTGGTCGTTCATTGCGCCAGCGGCTACCGGTCTTCGGTCGCGACCAGCGTGATCATGCGTGACCAGCCTGAAACCACGGTTTTGGACTTTGTTGGCGGACTCGACGCCTGGCTGGCTGCCGGTTTTCCCACCGACTGAGCCGCTGGCTGGCCGAAGAGATCGTCGGCAGGTCATCGCCCAAGCGCGACCCCGCCTTAACGTCGTTTTCAGAACTTTAACGCGATGCCGCTCTTCAGTGCCGTATCTAACGACTTCGTCTTCGCGGGCGCGCGGCTGTCGTAGCGCATCCTGGCTGTAGTTACGAGGACAAGAGAGCGCCTCAGCTTCAGCTCCACGTCTCCCTCGCTCAGGACTCGCAGGTCGCCAGGCTCGTCCACCCTCGGTTGCACATAGATCGTCCAAGCCATCGCCGTCGTTTTCTCAACCCTGACCCTGGACGAGAGGTAGTTGCTCCAGCGGTGGACCGAGGTCCGCTCCGGATGATCGTCTTCGGCCCCGAGCTCGAACCGCTCGTGTTCGAACATGTAAGCGGAACCCCACCAGAATTGCGCGGCGCTGTTGCTGAACAGGCCCGTTCGGAATCCGGCACCCAAAAGACCGCGGAAGGTGCTGAACAGGCCCGTTCGGAATCCGGCACCCAAAAGACCGCGGAAGGTCAGATTCCGGGACTTGTCATAGTCGGATTGCACGAAGAATTCAGGTTGTACGCGGAATTGGCGCCGATACACCTGGCGCAGATGAGCCAGTCCTTGATTGGAATAACGCCGTCCACCCTGCCACCCCAGGTCGCCGTCGCGTACGAACAGGGTCGTCGCTGTATCTCCCACGTGATCCACCCGTCCACCCACTCCCACGTCAAGGGTCTCGACATTTCCCGTGCGGACGGATAGATCGAATTCTAACGCCCCCGACAGATCCTTCCCATCATCCAGCCTCCGGAGCTTTTCCATATTCACTTGAGCGAATGCCGGAAAGGAGGCGACGACAACGATGCAAATTGATAACGAGACTGGCCGCAACAGACGCTTAATCTAACTCCTAGACAAACTCATCGTCGGAGTCGCCGCGAACGATCGTAACCTGACCTTGTTCCTCCAACTGACGGACCTGTTGCACTACTCTCAGTTGAACCTCTTCGACCTCGCTTACACGCATCGGCCCCAGAAATTCCATTTCTTCGTTTACGAAGGTGCGCACGCGCTCGGACATGTTGCCCAGCACCTTGTCCTTGAGTTCGTCCTCGGCAGTCTTCAAGGCGATAACCAGGTCCTTCTGATCGACCTCCCGCAGCAGAGTCTGAATTTCGCGATCGGTCAGTTTGACGATGTCGGCGAAAACGAACATGAGGTTGCGGACCGCTTCGGCCACCTCCGGATCCTGACCGTCCATCTGATCGAGAACACTCTTTTCCACGCTGGAACCGGTTAGATTCAGTATGTCCGCGACCACCTTCGGCCCGCCGACGTCCTGATCGCCGCCAAGAATATCCTTCAAGGATTGTTCGAGGGCCTCTTCGATTTCCTTGATGACGTTGGGCGTAATATTCTCCATTGTCGCCAGACGGTAGGCGACATCCGCCTGCAAGCGCTCCGCAAGTTGCGCCAGGATTCCGGCGCTCTGGGCAGGATCCAGCTGAGATAGAATCAGGGCAATTGTTTGAGGGTGTTCGTTAGAAATAAATGGGGCGATTTGGTCAGATGCGACATTCTTGAGAATGTAGAACCCGGAGGAGACCTTGCTGCCGACCCGTTCAAGGATTTCCTGTGCCCGACGCGGTCCGACGGCGCGTTCCAACGCAGCCCGCGCAAAGTCCATACCGCCTTGCGCTATCCACTCTCCGGCCATCAAGTGTTGCTCAAACTCATCGAGAACTCGGTCTATCAACTCCGTGGAGATGTTCTTGAGGGAGGCGATCGCCTGAGTGATCTCTTCGATTTCATAGTCGCTGAGATGTTTCATGACTTCGCCCGAGACCTCCTCACCCAAGGCCACCATGACGATACCCACCTTTTGCAGTACGGGAATATCCGGCTCTTCCTCCTCACGATCATCATCAATCTCTACCATTGTTTCCCGAGTTCGAAAAAAGAAATGCCGACAGCTGAAGATGTGTTGTCAATCAAACCGAAACGGGAAGCCGGGTCAACTTCGAAGGATGCGGCTGATTCTTGACATTGACCACACGGAAGGGGCAGATTGAGCGGACACTGCCATCAACGATTACGATGCCAAAAACCAACGAAAAGAGAAAACGTCGCCGCCGGGGTGCTCAGGCACGGGCCAATGCTCACCTGCCCGATCACATCGAGTCTCTAGGACTACAAACGGTTGCCCAATATCAGAGCTGGTGTCGCGAGCACGGCTTTACGGCAGCGCTCAACAAGAGCTGGCAGGATCGCAGGGTGGAACGCGACGCAGTCAAGCGCGATGCCAAAGCCGCAGCGGCGGACCAAGCGGTTCTGGCCCACGTGGAAGCCTTGGGATTGGGGTCGACCACTGATTATCAGGCCTGGTGCCGTGGGAACAATTTGAGTGACGCGTTGTACAAAGGGGATCGTCAACGACGCAAAGAGCTGGACATGGTACGCGACCTGACCAGCCAGGCCGTTCTACGCAAGGTGCGCCGAATTACCCGACGACCCCGGGATACGATCACCGGGATTTTCGATGGTTCGGTTCCCACAGACGATCTGCGGCCCGAGTACATGGCCCGTATCGCGGACATTGCCGGGATGTTGTCCGATCAAGAGCTGGTTCGCCAGGCATTTCGCGACCTACTGCTCGCTGTCGATCGGTCGCGGGCGGATCTGTTCGATGTTTCAACGCCAGCCATCACCCGCTTTGGCGTCCGGACGGGCAATACCTGGATCGACGGACTGGCCGCTCTTGCCAGACGGCAGGCGCACTGGCTGCGCGGTCCCGGCGATTGGCGACCGGAGAGACACAACCCCCGCCTTCAGTTCGGGTCGTTGGCGCGCCATCTGCTGGCGAGGTTTTACGTGCCCGCCTTTTTCGACACCGCCTTCTTTCATGATCCGATCGAGGATGACCTAGAGGCGGACCGGCAGCAGACCTGGTTCATACACGTGGGTACAGGAGCCAACATGCGGACGGCACCCGATCTCCCGGTGAGACTGACAAAACGAATGGCTCACGAGTTTCTGCGTGCCCCGGGTCGTACTCCCTGTTCGAAGGGTTGCGCTATGGGCAGATCGTTGGCCAGGACGGATCCGAGGAATTGGTCGATGCAGTCGTCGCCACCCGCCTGGGAGAATCATTCGAGAACGAGGCCTTCTGGTCCACTTTCATTCATTGGCTGACGTTACACCCCATGCTAGATCCGGAATGGATCGGACCGATCGTCGATTACATACAGGATCAGAAATTCGAACGACAGGAGGTGGTTTTGCCGGGTGGGGGTATAGAGTTACAAGATCCTCGCCAAGCAAATTTCTCGATGAAGAGTCGCAGCATGGACAAGTTGTTGCACCATGTCGAACAATGGCATGCGAGGTTGATGCGCGATCAACGGGTCCCCACGGATCGATGGAAATCCTGTGGCGTGGGTGAGCTTTCCGTCACGGAGCACGACGAAGAAACCGACAAGATGCTCACATGGTCCATCTCGGAGTTGACCACTACTCACGAGCTGGTAACAGAAGGCAAAGCGATGCATCACTGTGTGCGGACCTACGCGCACACCTGCCGGAGGGGCTCCAAGGCGGTGTTTTCGCTTCAGATCTGCGACGAGAGCGGCAACTCTCAGCGCTTGATGACGATCGCCGTCAACCCTAAGGGGCAGCGCGTAACCCAAGCCAGGGGCAAATACAATGCTCTACCTGGAGGTCGAATCGTAAACAGGTCGACAAACTCGCTCGACGACCGCTATCGTCACTATTTGCGTCGGTCCCGCTCCGTCCTGCATCAATGGGAACAGCAGGAGGGGCTAGTGCGCAGTATTTCCGTTTAGAGTTCGCAGGGTTCATGTCGCGGAACGCGTTAACTTCCGTTTACATATCGGATCTTGATGGAACGCTGCTTCGCGGCGACGCCACGCTTTCCGACTATTCATACGCTGTCCTGTCCCGCCTAATCGATGCCGGCCTGAAGTTCACGGTCGCGAGCGCCCGCAGCGTCGTATCCATGCGTCCGATGCTCCGCGGGCTGGAGCTTCCGCTCCCCGTGATCGAGTTCAATGGCGCTTTTGTCACCGATATGGGATCCGACCGGAAGCTGGTCGTCAACGACTTTGAAAAAGCTATTCTCGAGACAGCATACAAGATCCTTGTCAGCTTCGGGATCCAGCCCTTTGTATCCACATTCGACGGCGGATCCGACCGGGTCTATTACGAGAAATCCGTGAATGACGGAATGGATTGGTACGTGCACGACAGGCAGGACGCCGGCGACCGTCGTTTTTCCGTCGTCGAACGCGTCAGTGAGCATTTCGAGGAGTGCGTTGTTTGCTTAACGGCCATCGAGCGTCAATCCGTAGTGGAACAAATCAGAACGCGGATGGAGTACGAGATTCCGCAGGGAGTTGAGGTTCACGTTATGGAGAATCTCTATCATCCGGGCTGGCACTGGTTGACCGTTCACGACGCAAAAGCGACAAAGGCCGCTGCCATGGAGAGCATGATAACTATGGTCGGTCTCAGCGACGCGGAAACCGTTTGTTTCGGCGATCACGTGAACGACCTGAAGATGTTTGGAGTTGCAGACAGATGTTATGCCGTGTCGAATGCCAAGGAGGTCTTGCGGCGGGAAGCGACGGCAATTATCGGCTCCAACGAAGAGGACAGCGTCGCGAGATTCATCGAGGAGGATTTCAAGCCCGGAGAAAATATGGACGAGCATGAATGAGAGACTTCGCATCGCCATTGGCGGTATCCTCACCGAGTGCAACCATCTCGGAGGGCTGCCCATCGATCTGCAAACCTACGAGCAGAACGAGCTGCTTCGCGGCGATCAACTACTCAACTGTGATACCAGCGTCGTCGGTGGCATGCTCGACGCGCTACGGAAGGAAGAGGCCGATCCCGTACCGGTCCTCTACGCCTCCGCTTGCGCCGGGGGACCCATCGTTGCCTCCTGTTACGAGCAACTACGCGAGGAGCTCGTCGACGGCCTTCGAAGGGTCTTACCGGTAGACGGCGTTTTGATGCCGATCCACGGGTCGGCTCTCGCCGAAGGCAACGACGATCCAGAAGGGGACATGATTTGCGCCGTACGCGAGATCGTGGGACCGGATACGCCCATCGGGACCTGCTTGGATCTACATGCCAATGTCACGGCTGCGATGGTGCGAGACGCCGACGCGATGCTGGGTTGGGAAACCTATCCGCATCACGACCAGTATGGTACTGGCCAGCGTACTGCACGTCTGATTCTGCGAATGTTGAGAGGGCAGTGCCGTCCCACCATGGCGATGGCGAAGGTTCCTGTAATAACCAGTGCCATCAACGGCTCTACCGAGGACGATGATCCGTTCGCCGAGCTGATGCACTACACCAAGAGTCTGGAGCAAAGGGACCGGGTGTTGTCCACCAGCCTCTTCCTGATCCATCCGTACATGGACGTGGCGCAAATGGGCAGTGGCGGCCTGGTCATTACCGACGACGATATCAATCTGGCGCGGGAGCTGGCCGCAGATATTGCCCGCCGATACTGGGACCGCCGATATGACCTGGAACCGGAGATCCTGCTTCCCAACGTAGCCATCCGCGAAGGGCTCGAGATCGATGGCGGCCCGGTCATTCTTGTAGAGGCGGCCGACTGCTGCGGCGGTGGGGCTGCCGGCGACAGCATCGCTACCTTGTCGGCGCTGGTTGACTGTGGCGTGCAAGAGCTTTCCCTTGTACCGGTGGTCGACCCGGAAGCGGCCGCCCAAGGTCATGGTGCTGGCGAAGGTGCGGAATTGGAGATCCGACTCGGGCACAAACTCGATCCGCGTTGGGGAGAGTCGCGCACCTTCAAGGGTCGGGTTGAGCAATTGAGCGCAGGTTACTTCACCTACACAGGTGGGCAATGGGAGGGTCTTCACGCCGAGATGGGTCCTTCGGTCGTGTTCTCGATCGGCGCTGTCCACGTGCTCATCATGAGCCGCGCGACCTACGACTGGTCGGACGAGCAGTTTCGCGCTGTCGACCTCGATCCCGCAGCCGCCAAGTTCATCGTCGCCAAGAACCCGATGAACTATCGCCTGGCCTACGGCAAAATCGCCCAAGGAGCGATTGTTCTCGATACGCCGGGACCAACACCGGCAACGCTCAAACACGTGGAGTTCAAGAAACTGGAGCGCCCCTACTTCCCCGCGGATAGCGATGCCCCGGGATTGGAGCCGATGATTCTCACCTAGTCGTGAGGAGAGGGCGCGCCGGTCTCGGCGGGAGTGTGAATTCTAGGTGAGTTGACGAGCGGTTTCGCGCCGTCGAGATCGATTCGGCAACTGGTTCTAGGTGAGTTGACGAGGTGGGAACCTTGGTTTCCTGTGCTAAGACGAGTCCGAATCTTGAAGCGCCTGCACCAATTTTTCGGCAACCTCCGGTCGCTGCTCGACCGGCAAGGAGTCGCCGTCAAACAGCTTCCAACCGATGCTTGACAGGTCGCCTTTTTCACTTTCGGTAGGCTGCAGCTGGACCATCGCGTACTGCATTAGCGAAACGATGGTGGAATGGTGCAGCTTGTACTCCTCTTCCAGGTCAGCGACGCTGGCGAATCTTTCGATCAGACCATAGAAAAGTTCCCCGAGCGGCGGCACGCCCCGGCGCAACAGCCATCTCACGTACTCGTTCAACTCCCGCCAGGTCAGATCGAACGCTACCGCCACCCACGCTGCCATTAAGCTGGAGACCGCATTGACTTCTCTCTCGTCCGCGGTTTCGATCGCCGTTGGCGAAGACCCGGAAGGCATGGCAGCCATCGACGTCACTGAGTTCTGCAGTGACTTTCGTCCGAGCAGAAATTCCTCGATTGCCGTGACACTCTTGCGCAGTGAGGGCGCATCCGTCATCCGCCTGAAGTGCTCTATATGCTGGCGCAGGACAGAATCCTTGCGGTCGTCTGTCGCGGCGTGCTGTACGGGTTTGTCTTGAGATTCAACGTCGAACGAATACACCCTGCGCCCCGCCGACTCTTCGATGTTCAGTTGGATCCGCTCCACCACAGGCGGGCGTCGAACATTCAACTCGGTCGAACGCTTTCGATAATCCTCCAGCTGCTGATACAGCTTCATGAAAACTACGGTGACGTCTTCGTGTTCCGTCTCAACGCTCTTGGTCAATTGATCGAGCGCGGTGGAGAACCGCGCGCCGAACTTGGTCAGCATCCAGACCCGAACCAATAGACGGGTCGTTTCTTCTTTGTTCTGAAACCGGCTGAGATACTTTGTTATGGTTTCCTTCAGTGACAGATCGCCAACGAGGAATTCCCGCACGCCCTCGCATTCATCGTCGTTGAAAGGTTTGCCGCGGAGCTGGTTGATTGTCTCATCGGGATCGTCGGTAGCCTGGAACCGAATGCTACCGTCGACAATCTTGGCTCCGTCAGGCAGTGATAGCTTGGCCATGTTTAACGTTAATACAACATTATAAAGAGAGATGCAAACTGCAGTTAAAATAACACGAGAGTTGTAATCGCGCACCCGGTAGTTCCAACAGTATCTCCGTACTGCGCCACGCATGCGCTACGGCGAGACGCACCCCACAACTGTCGTAGGGGCGCAATGGGAATTCTTGACATTGTTCACAGGGGTCAATGCATTAGTGTATATGGCCCAGCTACTGCTCTCTTTTCTCTCGAGTCTGTTCATCCTCGGTTGCGACAACGGTATCGAGGAGTACGATCCCGAGCGCGCCGCAAAGGTGATAGGTCAAAAGGATGTCCCTGTGCTCCAGCAGCCGGGACGGCATTCGTTGGTCAACACGCATCTGGAGCCAGGTGCCGTCATCAAGGTGATGGCCAAGTTCCGCATGGATGCCGGCAACCGCGGTGAGTCGAAAACGGAGACGTGGTACCGGATTCGGATCGATTCGTCCAGCACAGGGTGGTGCCAGGCAGAGCACATCCAGCTGACCGACAACAGGTGACGGATAAGATCCCCGCGAGTCGGTAGCTCCTCGTTCCCACTCTTCTCAGCTCCTACCCACACCTGAATTGTCCGCGACGATTGTGTATCTTGAGAGCCGCGCAACAGCCTTCTTCTTCTAGTTGGCACTGGAGATCGTCCCATCGATACCGTAACCCAAGTCGCCCTTGGGGCGGCAGTTGGGGAAGCCGTCCTCGGCCGCAAAGTTGGCAGAAAGGCCGCCATCTGGGGTGCCGTCGCCGGAACCATTCCGGACCTGGATGTACTGGTGGTGCCGTTCGTGTCGCAAACGGCGCAGCTTGGCATCCATCGCGGCATCACACACTCGGTCGTTTTTGCCGTTGTGGTGGGCGTCGGAGTGGGGAGACTCCTATTTGCACTTCACCGACAGACGGGTGCAACCTGGAAAGATTGGAGCTTGCTGGCTTTCCTTGGCTTTTTCACGCACGCTCTGCTCGATTGTTTTACCATGTACGGAACGCAACTGTTCAGTCCGTTTAGCACCTACCCGGTGGCCTTTTCCACTATTTTCATCATCGACCCGCTCTACACAATGCCATTATCCGTGGGATTGCTTATAGCGCTTTTCTTCGACCCCAGCTCCCCAAAACGACGTTTGATCAATCGGGTAGGTCTCGGGTTGAGCACGGTCTACCTCATGCTGGGCGTGGCTAGTCAATCGCACGTAAAATCGGCCTTTGCCGCTGCGTTAGGCGATCAGCAACTTGCCTATGACCGTCTCTTCGCCACGCCGACGCCTCTCAACAATCTCTTGTGGATGGGTATTGCGGACAACGGAGACCATATGTGGATCGGTCTTCGCTCCTTGTTCGACCACGGCGCCGACATTCAATTTCGCCGCATCGAAAAAAATCAGGAGCTCATCGGCACGATGCTCGAGGAAACGCCGGTGAAGACGCTGCTTTGGTTCTCGCGCGGTTACTACACGATTACAACAGAAGACGGTGAGCTCGATTTCAACGATCTGCGTTTCGGGCGCTCGGACAGTTGGCTGACCCCAGCCGGAAGCTATGTGTTTTCCTTCCGCTTGCTAAGGGACCAGGATGATCCGAACAAGGTCACCGATTTTCACCGGCGCTCGCCCGATTTTTCGCCCAACGATCTTTTTTCGCTTCTATGGGAGCGGATAAAGGGGAACAAGCAAATAGAGCAGATGACCCTGGGTGCCGGGTCGGGGTAGCCCGGTCGCGCCGCGTCGATTTCGAAGGAGTGGATGGCTCGATGAAACCTGATGAGATCAAGCAGATAACCGTGCTCGGCGCCGGCCTCATGGGGCACGCGCTTGCCCTTGAGTTCGCCCTCGGTGGCTACCAGGTTGCGCTTTACTCCCGTTCGGCAGCGAGCGTGCAACGGGGCGTCGAAAACGTTGAGGCCAGCTTGGATCAGCTTGTGAGGGTAGGGAAGACCTCAGCGGAGCAAGCTGCAGCGGCTTTGGTCAGAATTCAGGGATACGCCGCACTCGGGGAAGCAGTGGAAGCGGCGGATGTAGTCGTCGAGTCCGTCTACGAGGATCTAGCGTTGAAGCAACAGATCTTCCGGGACCTGGACGACCTCTGCCCCGAGCGTACCATCCTGGCGAGCAATACTTCGAGTTTCATGCCGAGCAGCTTCACCGCCGACATTCGCCGTCGCGACAAGGCGCTGGTGGTGCATTATGTCAATCCGCCCCATCTGGTGCCGGTGGTGGAGGTGGTCCCCACCGATCAGACGTCTGAAGAGACCGTAACGGCCATCACCGAATTGCTCAAGGGGATCGGGAAGCGATCCATCGTCATACGCAAGGAAGTGCCTGGTTTTGTGCTCAATCGGCTGCAGATGGCATTGCTGCGGGAAGCGTGTTGGCTGGTGGAGAATGGGGTGGTCGAGGCGCAGGACGTCGACATGGCGTTGTGCAATAGCATAGGTCGACGTTGGGCAGTAGCAGGCATTTTCGAGATTCTCGAGATCGCCCGAGCCTTGATCGAGATCGACACCTGGCCCGACGGAGATTGATATAGGTTCGGCCCGAGGTCACATCATCTAACCTGAATAATTCATGAATCCGCACCAAGCGAACGAATTCGGTGCGCTGGTCAATGGCTGGACGTTTTGGTAGCGGGTTGATCGAGTGCTGTCGGTCGTCGAGGTGTTGTCTGGGAGATCTGAGCCTCTTTTGGATGTCATTGGGACAGTCGGGTCCCTTGGTGGATCGTGTGCGTGGATGTAGTGGGACATCGCAAAGCATCATGAGGTGTCGAGGTTGAGGACGACGGTGCGCATCAGATCCTTGAGCGGGTATGACGTCGGAAAGTGAAAACGGACCTTGGTGGCTTGCTCCCGCACGCGGGCGCCGATTTTGAGCACCCGGAGTTGGATCGTGTTAAAGTTGGACATCGTCCATTGGGTGCCGCGCATGCCAATCTGTTGGATCGTGTGCAGCAGCACGTAGGCCGCGCTGTGCAGGAAGAGGCGAAATTGGTTGGCCGAGAAGCGGTGGCAGGAGGTGCGGTCGGACTGCAGGTAGGTCTTGTGATTCTTGATGAAGCCTTCCGACCGCCCACGAGCGCAGTAGATCTCCTCATACAGAAACTCGGGAGTGCGGTTGCGGATATTGGTCACCACGAAGCGCGGGTTGGCTTTGCCTTGTGTGATCTCGGCCTTGTAGATAATCTGGCGCGGTCGGGGCCAGCTCTTGGCCTGATACTCGAAGCGGTCAAAAAGCCGCACCGGTTCATCGCTCTGCTCGGCCAGCGCCGCCACCAGCTCCATCAGCGGTTCGCCGAGTGCCTTGAGCTTGTTGTTGATCGCCTGTCCCAGAATGAAATCAATACCGTATCCGTCGCACAGGTCGTGCACCTCAGGGGTGCTGAAGTGTGAGTCGCCTCGTAAGGTGATCTTCGTCTTCGGCCACACCATGATCAAATGATCCAACACGCGTTTGAGGATGGCTACCGCCTCTCGGCCTCGCATTCTACGACCGGGTCGCAGCAGCGTCGTGATCAATTTGCCCGACTCCCCTTCGTAGAGATGGACCGGAAGGTAGCAATACTCGTCATAGTAGGCATGGAACAACGTGAGTTGCTGGGCGCCGTGTGCCGGATCGTCCGTGTCGTCGATGGTGAGCTTCTTGGGCGGCTGGTCGTAAGACTCGATGAATATTTCCAGCAAAGCGAGCCCGATGCGATACAGATCCGAGCGGCTGACACTGTTTTCCAAACGAGACATGGTTGGTTGACTGGCCAAATCGTCTCCCGTCAGAGGCAGACGGTCGCACGCGGTTTTCAGACCCGGATCGCAACGCAGGTCGTCACTGTCATTGGCGTCCTCGTAGCCACAGGCGATCTGGAATACGCGCTGCCGGATGAGGTCAGTATACGTATGGTCGATATAGCTTTGATGTCGACGATCCGACATCGCCGCCACGATTCGGTCGACGATCCCGGTGCGGGCTTCCGCTTGTCGCAGAAGCAGGGCGCCCCCATCACTGGTGGTCATGCCACCGTCAAAATCAGCTTCGATCTTTTTGCCCGAGATGTTTGCAAACGATAGCGCGATCTGCGAAGTTTCCATCTGCGGTGGCCCTCTTGATTGGTTGTTGTTTGTGGGTAACCCTAACGTAGGGCAAAACAACCAGTTGTACAGAGGCTCACCGCATTTTTATGAATAATTCAGGCTAGCGCCAACTCCTCCCAAAGATGCGGAGAGGTTTGCAGGAATCTGTGAACCAGGTCTTTAATCGTGGAAACAGCTCAAGTACTCGGCAACACGGTCGCAACGAGTTCGCGAACATTCCGAGCAACTTCGAGGGCTGTCAATGCGGTCTCTCGATCCGGCCAGAAACTCGGGTCGTACCGCAACTCGACGGCGTAGGTGGTAATACCGCCGAGTGTTGTGGGGTCAAGCTTGATCGAATCCACCAGGGTTACAACGGCCGATGCGAGATCCTCCAGATTGTGCGTGCGGGTATGTCCTCGCCGTAGTAAGCGAGAACGGCCTTCAGCGACTTCTCGATCGCCTGCTGGGCGTGGAAACAGGCGGTGTCATACGGCCCGTCGCCAGCGACGACCTGAAATGCCGTCGCGATATCGCTGTCCGCTTTCTGCAGCCATGCCCACGCCAGATCAGCTGGGCCTTTCATACAACACCCTGCCTTCCCTGATGGCAGCAGTAACGAAGTGATTCGGTACCTGCTCCCATTCGCGTATTTCGCCCGGGGTCCAGACTACGATTTCGCGGGACGGAAACAAGCCCATGGTGGCTACGTAATAACGTGCCGAACGTTTGTAGCGCGGCAAAGAGGATTGCTCCACAATCAGTAGATCGATGTCGCTGTCCGGACGGTGGTCGCCGCGGGCCCGCGAACCGAATAGCACGACCTTCAGTGGGTTGCCCTCTTCAATAATTTTGGCGACGATCTCGTCGAGCTCAGATGTTACCGCAGCCATGTCTTGGTTTGGGCTCATGTCTTGAAGTACGTGACGGTGCTGGCGACCGTCAAGGAATATCTTGGTGCGCCAGCAACCGGCCGCAGGTGGTTCCTTGATGGGGCTCTGCAGCCGATCTCCGTACCAGTCCAGACGACCGTTGGTGTTACGTCTTTATACCCACGGCGCTGTGAAACGGCTGTGAGATGAACGCCGTTCCCTCGGCATTGGCCAGCTTTACCGCCTGCCACCACTCGTCGACCTCTTCCGGATCCAGCAAAGCGGCGAACTGCGGATACTGTCCTTCCAGGCGCTCTGTATCCGTGTAGGTAGCCAGCTGGGGCAACATCTCTACATCCGTAAGCCCTGCTTTCAAGAATCGCCGATATAAGCTGCGGTCGGCGCATCCTTTTTCCCCTACCCCGCCCCACCATAGCGGCGGCGCTTCCACCTTCTGCCGCAGTTCGGGGCGTAACGGCAGGTTGACCACAACATGCATATCCACCGAGCGCACCAAAACCCCGACTCGGCCGCCTGGCCTCATGACCCGGACCATTTCGGCCAGTGCGCGGTCCACGTCCAATTCCTCAAGCACGGTGAATGAGAGCGCGACATCGAAACTCGCCTCGGAAAACGGCAGTGATTCTGCGTTCCCTTCCTTGAATTGGATGGTGCTGTTCGCTGTCGCCAGCGCCGTGGCTTCGGCAAGCAGATACGTATTCACATCTATTCCGGTAAAGGAACAGTTCGGCCGGGACGCGGCGAGCCACCGAGTGATAGCGCCGGTGCCGCATCCCACTTCCAACACCTGATTGCCCGGCTCCAGCTGGGCCCTGTCGGCGAGCTTGCCGACCACATCCAGATAACCGCTGGTTTTCGCGCGCCCTTCCAGAACGGCGGCGGGCCCGAGATGCGGACCTTGCACGGTGATGGTGCAGTAGCGCGCGCTCAGCCTTTCCAGCAACGGCTCCCACTGGGACTTTGCCAGACCCAAGGGAAACAGCACCAACGCCGGACCCGAACCGCGAACCTGATATCTGATGCCGGCGCAGGTGCCTTCTCCTTCTTTGCACGTGGCGTTTGGAACGGCGCCTTGTTGATTGGCGCGCTCGAGAAATGCCTCGAACGCAGGGGCGACTTCGTTCGTGCGATCCGCGACGATGTCGTCCCATAGTTCTTTAGAGTACCCGGTGAGAAGAAGCAAACGCGCATCGGAACAGGCCGCCGTTGCTTTTCTGATGTCCTTCTCGGAAGATCCAGCATCGCCGCAGAATACGAACAACGGAACGGAAAGAGCCTCCAATGGGGCGGTGTCTGGAGGCAAGCCGCCGGCAAGAGTCAAGGAAGCCAGCAAATCCGTTCGCTCACTCGCCAACCCCTGCCAATCGCCCGGCCACTGATGTGACGCTACGTGTGCTCTGGTGATATCCAGATGCTGGAATAGCGCCAGGATGCGTTCGTAGACATCGATATTTTCGTCCGCCAACGGTCTCTACCTTTCGGTTCTGAGAGATTCGGATGGGAAGCATCCCCAAGTGCTCAGGAATGAAGCTAACCTCTGGCCGCGAGCGCGTCATGCGGTGAACTTTATGTCGCACGCCTCATTGGTTATTCTTCGCTGCACGGTCCGGAAACATCGGCGGGCGGTTGCGCGACACTCCAAGTCGCCCGGCTGATTCACCACCTTGAACGCAACGATGAGCGGACGAAGCCGAACATGAGCATCACTCAGAACTGGAAAAGGGAGGACGGCCCTCGCATTCAGGGGTCCCGCCCGCTGGACAACGCCAAACTGCTGGCACCTTGCATCACCCACAACCCCGACGGCGGGTATCGGCTTTTCTACACCGCCGTCGGACCAGCAAAACCGTTTGCTGAATGCCAGGGGTATATCCTCAGCGCCGTCTCCGACGACGGTCTCATCTTTGAACCGGAGCCAGGGATACGATTGCCCGCGCGGGAGGATCTCCCGCACATGTGCCGCCGCGCACTCTGTTGCACCATCGCGGAGCTCGGTGACGGCCGCTGGCGCATGTATTTCGAGTCCCGAGGACCTGCCGATCGGCCCTACGTAATCTGCAGCGCGATTTCTTCCGACCAGTTGAGCTGGGAGCTGGAAGACGGTATCCGCATCGAAGCGTTCGAAGGTTTGGGCGGCCCGCGATACCTGCCTCTGCCCGATGGCCGGGGGCGCATCTATTGCTGCGCCGCGGTGGCCGGCGAACGCGGAAAAAGTGTCGTCAGCGCCGTTACGACCGACGGCCTCAACTTCGACATGGAACCCGACTTCCGCATTCACGCCGAAGCGTTGGAGCCCGAAATGAGGGGCATGACGGCTGGCGAGGTCCACGCCCCGAATAAGGATGGAGACCCATGGACCATGTTCTTTTCGGTCTGGGAGAAGATTCCGGAAGGATCGGGGCCGTACCCCAAGCCGCGGCTCAATGCAGACGCTCAGGCCGATGAGTTTGTTACCAACTCCGTCACCGACGACATCTCCGGCTATCGCTCAGCTGGCGCATCGCCAGCGCGATATCCGAACCGTCGTAGAGCAGTACAGATGACGTTCACCCTTCAGAGCATGCGAATGCGCATCAAGGTCTCAATCGAACAGGTACTCCAAACATGTTGAACATAGAGTCCCACACCATTCTGGACGGTGTGCAGGTCGATATTATCAGTGGATTCGGCGCCTCCTACGGCATCGCCTACGACAGCGAGAAGCGCGTGTATATCCCCGACTTCAAGAGTGGGAATTACATTCGCCTGTCTGCCGATCTGGCGCAGCATGAGGCGTTCGACGTGGACGGAGAACGGGTTGTGGATGCTACGATCGGTCAGGAAAGCAACGATGGTGACCGTCCGATCTATAGACCGCACGAAGTCAGTTTCGACAACGTCGGCAATGCCTACGTCACCTGCTACGGCGCCGGCTGGGTAGCACAGATATCACCGGACGGATCGGTGTTTCGCCGCATCGGCGAGGAAGAGAACTCGGGTGAAGGTCTGATTCAACCGGTCACCACCCACTTCGCCCGGGACGGATTTCTTTACGTCGGCGAATACGGTAACGCACGCATACTTCGCTACTCGGTCGATGGCGAGCTCGTGGGCTGGTTGGGTGCCGTAGACGACGGACCGGCGCAGAATCGTTTCCGCACTTCGGGAACGCCGGCGGTGTTGAGCACGCCCGGTGCGTTGAGTTACCCCCACGCCACGCGAATCGATGCTCACGGATTCTTGTACGTCACCGATACCGCCAATAACAGGGTGGTAAAGTACGATGGCGACGGCGGCTATGTAGGTTGGGTTGGGCTGCGTGACGACGGTCGATTGAATGACAGCTGGGAAGCGGAGGGACAACCGGCAGAGGGACGACAGCTGGGCGCCTTTAACGGGCCGTTGGACATCGAGATCGATAGCGCCGGCGACCTCTACGTTTCCGACTGTCGCAACGACCGCATTGTTAAGATGAAATCCGATGGACAAGCGGTTGCCTGGTTGGGGAAACCGGAGGGGGGCACGTCAGATGAGATCTGGCACACCGATGGGAATGCGGAGAAAGGTACGGGTCCCCTCGAGTTGCACAACCCGTACGGCCTGCGCTTGGACAACGACGTGATTTACATCGCCGACAAACAGAACTTCCGCATCCAGATCGTGCGTTCCCCATCGGTAGGAATCCAGATCGGACCAACTTGAGTATCATCGACAGCATTGACGTGAGGGAATTGATATGCCGGTAAAGACCTTGACCCCGGAACAGAGACGTCAGTTGGCAATCGATGGTTACCTTCACCTGAAGGGGGTCCTTGGCAAAAAGGAGCTGACCCAGTCCTGCCACATCGTGGATCGTCTATATCGCCTCCACGCCCCTCCCGACGAAAAGACGAAGCTCAAGAAAACCCTGGATCGTAGAAATATTCTCGGAGACGACGACCGGCTCATCCAGTTTATGGACCATCCCTCCACCTTCGACCTGGTCCTGGATATCCTCGGCCCGAACATACAGCTGAGCATGGCCGAGATGGTCGTGCGCCAGCCCGATCCGCGCTTCAAAGGGTACATCCATACCGACGGCGGCCAGGCGATGAAACAGATCCGCGTGACCGAAACGAGCTTGCCGCTACAGATCAAGATCCAGTATTTCCTCACCGACGTGAACGGACCGGACCGCGGCAATTTCACCCTCTTTCCAGGCAGCCACCTGCGCCCATTTCCGGAAGGACCGGTAACGGTCGACACGCCGGGGGCGGTGCAGCTGTGTGCTAAGGCCGGGGACGCGGCAATCTTCACCCACTCGCTCTGGCATGGGGCCGCTCCCAACCGATCCAAGCGCGCGCGCAAGACCTTGATCTACTGCTACAGCCAGATGTGTTTCCGCCCCTTCGATTTCCAGCAGCCGTCACCGGAGGTGATGGAGAAATGCACCCCGAGGCAGCGCCGGTTGTTGGGCGATTTGGGAAAGGAATGGCGGGCGGGCGCATACTTCTACGCGCCGGAGGATCAGGAAGAGGTCATGACGGGGAACCTTGCGCCGCGAAAGAAGACATCTACGTCATAATGCCGGAGACACGCCGGTCGCCGCACGCCGTATGCTTCCTCAGCCCCCTCAAGACACCTCACTCCTCCACCGGCTGATGCCCTTTAAGGAACAACGCCAGCGGAATCACCAGCGCGATGATCCCGGCGGCGGCGTAGTAGATCGTATCGAGCCCGTAGAGATCTCCCAGGTAACCGAGGGCGAACGGTGAAACGGCGGAGGCGATAAAGGTTATGGTGTAATACATCGAATAACCCCGGCTTCGGTACTGGGGTTGAAATGTGGGAACGATTCCAATGTAGAACACGGAGGAGGTCCCGTTGAGCACGAACCCGAAGAGCGGCATCAGCAGCACGAGCTGCCACCCGGGTGGCACCGAGGGCAACACCAGTAAGCAGAGCAGTTTGAGCAGCGCCGTGACCAGAATGATCACCTTCGGCCCCAGCTTGCGGATGGGAAGCCCGCACAGCAGCTTGCCGAAGGCCCCTCCAAAAAATGCCAGCGATATGAACCAACCGATGGCGTCCGCTTCGATGCCGTTCCGGATCAACAGAAAACCCAGAAAGGTAATCGACCCACTGCGGACCGCCTCGTCCAGAAAACCGATCATGCTGTAGAACGAGAACTGGACGGGTTGTTTGATCCCCGTGCGCCAGAAAGAGACACGGGCGTCGTCCGCGGTAGCTTTGGCACGGGCGATGTCTTGCCGTCTGCGGCCGATCTCGCGTCGAAAGAACAACAAGAACGATACAGCGACGGCCGCACCGATGCAGCCAAGGGTTGCAAAACTCCCCTGCCAGCCGATGCGGATGACCAACAGTCCGGCGAGGGCGGGAAACAGCACCTTGCCGACGTCGCCGAAGAAGTTCAGAGTGCCGATGGCTGGGCCATTCTTGTCCGGCGGAAAGACGTTGGAGACCAGTCCGGTGCCCACCGGATGGTAGACGCCCCCACCAACGCCGGCGGAGAAGAACAGGACCAAGGTGAGGGGGAATCCGACGGCCAAAAGG
This sequence comes from Candidatus Latescibacterota bacterium, assembly GCA_965217095.1. Classification (GTDB taxonomy): domain Bacteria; phylum Latescibacterota; class UBA2968; order UBA8231; family UBA8231; genus CAYNZV01. Next base: position 12,566 of record OZ244235.1, on the reverse strand, counting down.
AGCGCCACCAAGCTGGTACTCTGCCACGCCAACCCCAGTCCGAGAATCAACACCTCGCCAAGGCGCTCGGACAGCAAACCGGCCGGTATCTGGAAGAGGCTGATCGCCCCGTGGGTTGCCGCTTTGATGAAACCGGACTGGGTGTAGCTCAATCCCAGGTCCGCAGCGATAAACGGGAGCAGTAGTGAAGTGGTGGCGATGCAGCCGTCGGTTATTACGTGGACGAGGCTGCACCACGCCAGGTAGATGCGCGGATTTCGCGGGTGAGCGTCTGTTGCCATCTCGTTTTAACCTAGTCAATACTACTCTGGTGTGCACTGCTTCTCTCCGTGGGCTCCGTAGTGCTCCGTAGCGCTACGTCGCGACACGCTCTCAATCGTGGCACAATACGTGTACAACCGCTACGCACCCTTTGTGTTCGATAACTCGTCGCCGCGGCGATACCGCAACAGCCGGATCGCTTCCTGTTCGCGCATTGATGTTGATCCGAGAGATCAGATGCACTATCTGGTCAACCGATAGCAGATCGGGAGGGTTAGGGATTTCTTTGAGGGCAGGAACGCCAGTTGTCGGTGAACGCTGCAATTGACCCCACTTTACCGCCTGTCGAAAATGGTCTTTATGCACGACAGCTCTCGATTCACCGTTGACGTCGAGATTGGTTTCTGCCTCTTCCAGTCTTTGCACCGGGAACGCTGTCTGCGGCGGAACTGCTTGCAATCCTCGATTTGCTTGGTTTCAATCTCATCCCAACAAAAATTCTCGCCAAAGAAGGGAATCAGCTGCTTTTCGACTGTTCGCTTCTGCCCAGCATGATGGGACGGACTGCTATGGAAGGCGCTCCAGGGCAACAACTCCTGCATTGCAAACTTTGCAAAGGTCATCGCATCCACCGTTGGGCGCGGCGGATTAGGATCAAAGGTGCCGGCCGCGATCTGAGCCCGGATCTCTGCTTCTGCAACGACGGCATCTTCCTTCTTGCGACTGATTGCCCGCCGAATCCTGCGATGCCGAGCAATACCCCGCTTGTCCACGTACTTAAAGGTAACGTCGGGTATACCACTTCTTGCCGCGCTTTATGGGCATTATTCTGACTCCGAGCTTGGCTCTATGCGATTCTCTCTCCAACACTGTTTCAAGTCGCTGCGCTCGTAAACAATGCGTCTTCCGAGTTTGCTGTAGGGCGGCCCTTTTGCTCCGCTCGGTTCGTAAGTCCTGGAGAGTTCGGGGCGAAATCCTAAGATAGGCGGCAGCCTCAGCTTCATCCATTAATTCCTCGCCTACCGCGGGTCTCGTTGCTTCCATGTCAGGCTCCTTCTTCGTGGGTCCAAGCCATTTTTCTAAAGTTCGCGTCCAACCGGTCGATCTATGTAGGTGGATCTTAGGGTCCAATCTTCTTGGGGCTCCCTGCCGAGTACCGCTTAGGCATTCGGCAGGGGGATTTTTTTTGGCTGTTCGGTGACTCCCTGTCTTCTTCCCGTGATACCTGAGCAGGGGGCGGCGTACGGATACAGTGTTTCTCAAGTTCACTTTCCCATTGTCGATCTATGTAGTGGACCTTCGGGTCCAAAATTCCACGGACGGATGTCCCTGTCGAGAACAGCTCTGTCTCGGCAGGGATTTTTTTTGGAATTTCGCTGGCCTCCTAGCACTTTTCCGCTCCATCGGCGTTGACGTTCCCTCCTTACCGTGGATATTGCCCTTTGGATGATGTGGATCAAGGGGTTGGCGCCGGCCTCTCGTGTCGCCAGGTCAAAAGCCATAAGATTCACAACTCCCTTGACGTCTTACCCCATGCGCTCTACAGGCCTTTCCAAAGCCGCCCGGCGTACATCCCAAGGCTGCAGCCGCTGCAACGTTTGACGAATACATCTCCGCCGCTCGCACTTCTGCTCTCGCGGCGTCAGGAGTTTTTCGAGGTGCCGGGCTAGTTCGATGGACACCGTCTTCTGATCCAGGTGTTCATCCATTGCCTCAGCATCAAGCGGATCCACGAGACGAATGTCGCCGATCATCACCGTGCTTTCCCTGGAGCGATCACTCAAACAAACTGCTTTCCAAGCTCACCGGATACCTCGAAGGTATCACGTCTCAGAAGTGATGAAACGACTCATCCTACTCCTATGCCTCATCGCCTGTGGTGAGGCTTCCTAATGCCCACGAACCTCTCTCACCGTCCAAGGACGATAGAGCGATCGAGAAACGCCTAAACGGACACACGCTGAAATGGGCGACAGAACGGCAATCCTTCACCTGGGTGCTCGAGGATGGGACGTACGCCTTCACGGTCTTATTTGCCCATTGAATCGTCGCCGTCGTCCCGATTAATACTAATCCGTCCGTCCGATTGAAAAGTCGTCGATGTAGGTAAGCGTTCAGTCCCGCACGGTGGGATCAGTGGTTTGAGAAAGAACTGTTCTGTTTCGGCGTTCGCTGGTATCTTGGAATCGGTTGGTTGGTCCGCACGTTTCTACGGGTACTGGCGACGCCGTGAATCAAGCCCCTCCATCGATCTCGGACAGCGACTGGCGACGCACGCCACAGGCGGTGCAGGCGCTGGTGGTCAACTTGCTGGATGCCATGGAGCGAGTCGCGCACCTCGAGCAGGTAGTGGAGCAACAGGCCGCGAGGATCGCGTCGCTGGAAACGGAGTTGGCGCGCCGAAAAGGACGGGGCAGTGGCGGCGCCAGGGCATCGTCGTCGGAGTCGGCCTCTCAAGCCTCGCGTCGCTCCGGCAAGCGGCGATCTTCGGGTCGGTCGCCGGGAGGTCAGCCGGGTCACGAAGGCCACGGTCGCTCGTTGGTGTCGGTGGAGCAGGTGGACGAGTTGGTGCCGATCAAGCCGAGCACGTGCCGCCGATGCGGTCAGGCGTTGTGCGGCGACGATCCCCATCCGCTGCGTCACCAGGAGGTCGTGATACCTCCGGTGCGAGCCCAGGTCATCGAGTATCAGTTCCATACCTTGCGCTGCCGGCATTGCTACACTCTGACCGAAGCGCCCTGGCCGGAGGGTGTGTCGCGCCGGACCTTCGGGCCCAGTGTGCAGGCCTGGGTCGGTTTGCTGTCGGGCGCCTACCGCTTGAGCAAGCGCAACATCGTCGCGCTGCTGTCCGACGCCTTCGGCGTGCACCTGTGTCCGGGCACGGTCAGCCAGCTGGAACAAGAGGTGTCGGCGGCGATCGCCGAGCCCGTCGAAGCCGCGCGGGCTTACGTTCGCCAGCAGCCGACGGTCAACCTCGACGAGACCGGCTGGCGGGAGTGTCGCCTCCGGGCTTGGCTGTGGGTGGTGATCACAGCTGGGGTCTCGGTATTCGCCATTCGCCGGAGCCGCGGTCGGGAGGTCGTCGATGAGTTGCTCGGCGACGACAGCACCGCGATCGTCGGCTCCGATCGCTTCTCGGCCTACGGACATCTGCCAATGTCTCGCCGCCAAGTTTGTTGGGCCCATCTGCGGCGCACCTTTGAGGACTTCGTGGCGCGCGGCGGCGAGGCGGCCAGTGTCGGTCAGAAACTGCTGGAGTATACGGAGCAGCTGTTTACCTGGTGGCATCGAATCCGCGATGGCACCCTGCAACTGTCGAGCTTCCAGGTTTACGTCAGTCGCCATCTGCGCTTCCGGGTTCGTTTCGAACTCTGGTATGGGCAGCAGTTCGCCGACGCCAAGACGGCCGCAACCTGCGGCAATCTGCTCGCCATCGAGCCGGCCCTGTGGACCTTCGTGCGCAAGAACGGCGACGTCGAGCCCACGAACAACGCGGCCGAGCGCGGCCTTCGGCATGGAGTCCTGTGGCGCCTTACCAGCTTCGGCACCCACAGCCCCGACGGAAGCCGCTTCGTCGAACGGATGCTTACCGTGCGTGACACGCTGCGCCGACAGGAGCGCCACGTCCTCGACTATCTCACCACGGCTTGTTACGCCGCCCTCTACCACCAGCCAGCTCCTTCGCTTCTACCCCAAGACACCGCAGTGTCGCGGTAAGCCCACCGGTTTCCTCTCTCTCCTGGCCGCATCACCCAGGGACCTGAACGGTTACGATGTAGAGATCGAGGCTTAGGGCCGTGGCCGCGTTGCTGCCGATCAAGATATAGGCGCGGTCCAGGTCCGCCGGAACGGTGAAGATGAACTTCAGTTGTTCCATGCTCCGAAACTCGAGAGGTACAGCCTTGTCGTGGGTGAGCTCTGGAACGTCTCGCCGTTAAGGAACACGGCCGTAAAGTCGATGGGGATGTCGCTGAGGTTGGCTGTCCCACGGCCGTCGACACCGTAGACCCAGGCGTGGAAAACGTAGGTCCCGCCCGGTTCGACGGGGATCTTGTTTTCGGCGTTGCCGCGGCTGGCAAAAGCGATTTCATGCGTCTCCACGTCCCGGAATTGGACGCTGACCGACCCGTCATGGACAAAGGCGGAGCTGGCGTTGATGCGGCCGGCGTAACCGTTCTCGGAGATGAAATCGCTGTTGACGCCGTCTTAGCTTAGGACGAAGAAGTCTCAAGGCGAAGCATGGCTACTTAACGATTCACGGTTGCAAAAGTGCTTCCACATCTATGGTGATCAGCACGTCATCGCTGACGACAACCCCCCCTCTATCCATCGTCGCGTTCCAACTTACACCAAAATCGTGGCGGCTAATCGTGGTCTCAGCAACGAATCCAACTCGCGGTATTGGACCCTTGTCAACACCATCTTCCCAAAATGGCGTGTCCCACTGACCTAAGTATCGCACGCCCAAACTGACCTTCCGCGTTATGCCACGAATCGTTAAATCACCTATGACCTTGAAGTCATTCGTACTGGTGAGTTGAATTTGGTCGCCGGAGAACGTGATCTTCGGGTGGTTTTCGACATCCAAAAAATCACTTTGACGTAGATGGCCGTCCCGGTCTTCGTCTCCCGACCAGAGTGAGGCCGCATCAATCTCTGCCTCAACAGAAAAAGTGAGAGGATTTTCTGGATCAAATTCCATCGTACCCTCAATATTCTTGAAGCACCCACGGACCCAAGTGACCATCATGTGCCGGGCGCAAAACTCTGCGGCTGTATGTCCGGGTTCAAATACCCATTTTGCCATTACTATTCCTCCTCATATTTAGGGCCCGGGGTGAATACCGAGCGAAGCGGCGGCCACCTTATTGGTGCCATGCAACCGGGCGGCGCGACGTACGGCTTCGAAGGGTGCAGGTACCATTGCGGGAATGTGTCGAACGCTCAATTGTGGGAAATACTAGGTCGGATCAGGTTGGACGAGGCAACGCTGAACAGATTCCGGTACGAGGTGGAGTGAGACCTCGGCTGCGGGGCTTTCAGATGGTGCCACTAATGTGCATGGTAGGTGAGTCGGGTACTTTACCGCGTAACTTTGCCTGTATTGTCCTTTGCTCGGAATCGGACTCGACTACCTGCTAGCCCATGGAGTCTGTCGCCGCAACCGCGGCAGAAAACAGAACATCTGGCCTGCCTAGGAATCTGGGCGACTTGGATAGTGGCTGCGTCTGGGTTGTGGCGGCACACGCCGAAAAGGAAATCGCAAGTATGAGGTATGAAAGCATGTTCGAACCCTCCATGGGTCCCTCTGCCTCCGGCACAAACTACATCATTTTCCTTGCTGCGATTCACCCCAGGCCTGCAGACCTCTCCCCAGCTCTTCCTGGTTCATCACAGGGGAAAATTTCACCTCAGCCTTGAGTACTTGAAAAAGGTTCTCGGCAATCTGTGGCATTTGGGACGAATCCTTCATGTCGAAAACGTAGAGACTAGTACGGCGACCCTGTTCAGTAAAAAAGTAGCTCGCCTCTGGCTCAATCATTTCGGAGAGTTCCTTCATAACCCGCTCTAGTTCGCCAGATTGTACCGCCTTGTTGGCCGCCTCAACGTCAGGAGTTACAGTAAGCAGTGTACGCATTGCGATCACCTCCTTTAGAATTGTGTAGCAGATGTGGTGCGCCGCTAATCACTTCCTCTCATGAATCCACACGTACTTTGGGCTCCTGTGGGAAATCGCGAAAGGGAATGGGCTTCCCCCGCCCATCAAGAACCATTACCCCATTCACCTGCCCGGCCGTATAGTTGCCGTGCCCCACAGCAGATCCGGAATACTTGACGGGCGATACCGTTTTTCCTTCATGCAGTCTGACCCGAGTTGGTAATCTGTCTCGCTTATTGCTCCTCCTCTCAACAACCAACGGCGCTCGCACTTTCGCCTCCTTCTTGCCCTTCTTCTTCATCCCTCGACCAGGCTTCTTGTCTGCCATTTTGACCACTCCTTATTTGTAAGGCTCGCTCGTCGGTTCAAGACCAGGGCCATTGGCTGCGGAATATACACAATGCCAGTTTCTGTGGGTAGATATTCTTGTCGGCATTTTGGAGTGAAAGCCTCACGCCAGAAACATTGCCCGCTCCGCTTCCCGTCTCCGCTGCCGGAAGAGAGCTCGCTCTTCGTCAGTAGGTGCCCAACGCCGATAGTCAGCAGATCGATCGAGTCCCGATAAGCTTCGTAGCGCACGCCCTCCCACTGTTTCAGGAAGGCGATACCCGCAGCGGAAATGTACATGACCGGCTCAGGGTCGGCCCCCACCGCCGGAATCTCCTGATAAATCGAGGGAATGGGCTCTGGGCGCTTAATGAACAACCGTAGGTAATTGTATTTATTGAAGAAGCGCCAGGAAGGAAAATACCCGGGCGTTTGTTGCCATCTCAGACGGTAACAGTCCGTGGTGAAATGCGCATTGTCGTCGAGGCCGAGGAATTGCGGATGAGATTAAGGCGTGCGAGTGAGGCGCAGCGGAAAGATGCGGCGATCAAGCGCAACGCAAAGGCCGGCCGCAAGAACCGGCGGCAGCCCAAGTGGCAATTTATCACGGGCTGCTGGTACGCATATGCTCGTCGGACAGGTTGCCCTCGGCGTCGAACTCCAACGATCGCGGCTCGGTGAGGAGCTCCAGATCGTCGCGTTGCTGGGCTTCGTCCACATAAGTAGCCGAACATTCCACCTCGGCCAGATCGACGGTGTTGCGAATCCACATCAGTTTCGCATCGGGGGGTTCGGTAAGTCCGATCTGCGACAACATCACCTCCAGCAGTCGTGCATCGGTGTCGAAGTCGATCGGAATCATGGATCCGGTGAAATGCCCGCTGGTCAGCCCGTTGATCCGGGTGACTTCGAGATCGACCTTGTCGAGCACCCGCTTGCGACAGAACTCGGCCAGACCCATGCCCTCGCCATTCCCGTGGGAGGCCTCGGTCAGGTCACGGAGCCCGATCATCCTGACCTTCGGGTACTCTTCTTCCGAAGGCTCGTGCACCAGGTTGCGACGGCCGGTGATGCTCAGGTCGAATCCGGTACCGCTGATGTTCTTGCCCACCTCGTCGATGAGCAGCACATCGGCCACGTTGAACGGCAGCCTCGCCGCCCACTCCTTGGCATTGAGCAGCAGCGCCTTCTCCCGTTCCTCGAATCGTTCTGGCACCACCGCTTCGATCTTCGCCGTGCGGCAGTAGCTGTTCTCGACGATGGCGATGCCGGCGAGAATCGAACAGCGTTCCAGTACGACGCTGGCCACGCTGCGCACGATCTGACCGAAGCTGAAGTCCTTGATCGCCCGGTGATAGATCTTGGCGCCGGCATGTTTCCCCAGTCCGATCAGCATCATCTTCATGAGGCCGCTTTCGATGTCCCCGACGAACTGAGTGTGGGACTTGATCCGGTTGCACACCACCACGTGGTCGGCGCCGTAGGCGTGTTTGTCAAAGTGCACCGGAAACCCCTCCGCTGCATCGCACACCACCACCGTCTCCATGCTGGCACGAATCGGGCATCCGCAGAACTCTTCGGTAACCCCTAGCGTTTCGAGCAGCTGTCGCTGGCCTTCGGCGCGACCGCCGCCATGGCTCCCCATCGCCGGCACGATAAACGGTGCCGCGCCGAGCTGTTTGAAATGACCGACGGCGGCTTTGACGATATGGTTGATACCCGAGATGCCGCGACTGCCGACGGAGATAGCGACGTTTTGCCCTGGCTTGACCTGATTGTTCAACGAGAGTCGCTGCAGCTGGCTTTCGACCTCGGAGGCCAGGTCGTCGACCTGGGGCACGTCGAAGTGCTGACGGACGCGAAAAACCTCGGGATATTCAGCCATCTATTTGCCTATGCCGAAGGTGCGAAAACCGATCTTCTGCAGCTTGACCAGATCGACCACATTGCGGCCGTCGAACAGACAGGCCGGTTTCGCCATCGAATCGAAGATTCGATGGTAATCCAGGTCGCGGAATTCATCCCAATCGGTCAGCACGGCAATCGCGTGAGCTCCCTTTGCGGCGGCGTACGGATCGGAACAGATCTCCACCTGTGGCGCTCCAGTGCTCTTTGCAGTAGTGCCGCCCTTGTCGTCCCCGGCGGCGTCGAGGGATGAGCGAAGCTGTTCCTGCTCGACCCGCGGATCGTAGATCGCCAACGAAGCCTGCTCGGCAAGAAGGTCGCGGCAGACATAGATGGCGGGCGACTCGCGGATGTCGTTGGTATCCTTCTTGAAGGCGTAGCCAAGCACCGCGATGCGTTTTCCCGACACCGTCCCGAAGAGCTCCTCGATGATCCGTTTCGAGAAGCGTCGCTTCTGGTAGTCATTGATCCGCACCACGTGCTCCCAGTAGTCAGCCACCTCCTGCAGTCCGAAGGTCTCGCACAGATAGACCAGGTTGAGGATATCCTTCTGGAAACAGGAGCCCCCAAAACCGACAGAGCTCTTTAGGAAATCCGGACCGATGCGACGATCCTTGCCGATCGCGTTGGAGATCTCCTCCACATCCGCCTCGGTCGCCTCGCACAAAGCAGAAACCGCGTTGATCGAAGAGATCCGCTGCGCCAGGAAGGCATTGGCGATGAGTTTGGTGAGCTCTGAAGACCACAGATCGGTGGTGAGGATTTTCTCCTCGGGCACCCAGCTGGCGTAAACCGACTTCAGCTGAGCCACCGCCTTGTCGCCCTCAGGCGAGCGTTCGCCACCGATCAACACCCGGTCCGGCTGCTCCAGATCTTGGATAGCCGAACCTTCCGCCATGAACTCCGGGTTGGAAAGCACCTGGAAGCTGGCACCCTCGGTGCGGGTATCGAGAATCGTGCGCACGGTTTCCGCCGTACGCACCGGCACTGTCGACTTCTCCACCACCACCTTGTGGCCTTCTGCAACCTCGGCGATCCGTCGGGCGCAGATTTCGAGGAATTCCATGTCTGCAGCCCGTCCGTTGCCGATTCCGTAGGTCTTGGTCGGCGTATTCACCGCGATGAAGATGATGTCCGACTGACGAATGGTAGCGTCGATCTCGGTCGAGAAGAAGAGGGAGCGGTCCCGGTTGCGCAGCACCACCTCATCCAGTCCCGGCTCGAAGATCGGAAGCCGGTCGGAGTTCCACGCCGCGATGCGGGCGTCGTCCTGGTCGACAACCGTTACCGTAGTCCGTTTGCAGCGGTCGGCGATCACGGCCATGGTGGGACCGCCGACGTAACCGGCGCCAACGCAGCAGATGCTGAGTTTGTCGTCGTTCAATCCAGTAAAGCCTTTCGCAAGCAGTCGCGCTCGTCTGAGCTCACGCCTATTGTGGTGAGATAGGTCGGAATACCTCCATACCGTTCGTTCAGGTATTCCAAGGTAAGCTCCATGTTACGGGCAGACGATACCTCGGCGCTGAAATCCTCCATCGAGGAATCTTCGCCGTGCGCCTCCCTAAAGGTAGCCATCTCCCGGTGCCAGAGGTTAGGACCGCTGAGGGCGTAGTCGGCGACGATCGTTTCATCAGGCACGCCGGCCAGCCCCAACAGCAGCGCAGCGATGACTCCGGTGCGATCCTTTCCTGCATGGCAGTTGAACAGTGCCGGCAAGGCGTCGGACTCGGTGAAGCTGGACAGGACGGTACGGATCGCCTCCTGGCGATCGTCTAGCCAGGTGGTGTACATGGCCAGATAACGTTGCGGCGGCTCGGGTGGTTGTTCCCATTTTGACGGATCGTCGATCAAACTGGGATCACCGATCAGATCGACATGCAGATAACTGGGGGTTTCCGTGGATGAATGAAAAACGGAAGGGACTTCTTTGATCTCTCTCGCGCTCCTGAGATCGACTACCGTCTTCAATCCCCCGTCGACGCGGGAAGCAAGGCCTTCCCCGTCTACCTTGTCGAGGCAGTCCGCTCTAAGGAAACGCCTCCACTGGGTGCGGCGCCCGTCGCGGGTCTCGTATCCCCCCAGGTCTCGAACGTTGAATGCCCCTTCTACCTTTATATGTCGCTCCGGCTCCATCGAAATCCTTTCTGGGAGTAGGTTAGTTCCGCTCCAACTCGGTCAGGTCGAACGGATTCGACCAGGCTTTGGTCCCGTCCGGTCCGTGGACCTCGAAGCGAACCCAGCGGGAATTGGCTCGCAACGTAAAGGTAGCGGTCTCGAAGGTGCGTCCGCCGTCGTAATACTCCTCGCCGACCTGGTTGCAAACGCCAAAGACACGAAGGGCCTCGGACGATTTCACCGTTGCTTCCACCAACTGGCGCTCGTCTCCCGCCTTGTCGACCCTGCGCAGGCTGATATCGTGAATCTGGGGCCCGTTGGTGGAATAGGAAGTGCCACTCGTGAGCGCGTCGGTAACCACGGCGGCGTTGCGCTCCTTGACCCGCACCATGGTCCACCCCTGGTAGGTGTCCTTGTTCTCAGACTCCAGCGCGTGGGCATCGTCGTTTGCGAGGGCAGGATAGATGCGATCCTCTTGCTCCATCCAGTCGTCCCAGTGCACCCCCGACTCACCACGGGCTTTGGCGCGACAGGTTGTATTGAACACCTCGATGCCCGCCAGCCCGTGAAGGGGTAGCGTATCCCGCAGAATATTCACCGAGCTCCAGTGCGGGTGAGCAAGCCAGATGCTGCCTCCCTGATCGTTGACCCCATCGATGACATGCTGCGGCGGCATCTTCGGTGTGTCCATGTCCTCGTGGATATTGAGACAGACGAAATGGTGTGTAGTGCCTCCGAACGGATTGTGCGGATGCAGCTCAGCGCCCTGGATCAGCACGAAATCCTTTGGAGCCTTGACTGTGTCGATGCGCGTAATCTTGTAATGATCCGACAAGCACAGGAAGTCGTACCCCTGGTTTACGTAGCCGTCGAGCCGTTCCTGCGGCGACGGGCTGCCGTCGGAGTTGGTGGTGTGGGAATGCAGGTTGCCTTTGAGCCACATGTATCCATCATCGTCACTGAGGTGGAAAGGACTTACCTGGGGATTCGGAGCATCGATAGTCATATCAGTTCCTTTTGAAATATAGTGATTAGAGCGAGATTCGATCGCAGCGCGGTAACGGGCAGCAATCTCGCACCGTCACCAAGGCGAATTCTGCCATCGCGACCCTACGGATGGTCAAGATGCTCGGGCACGATTTCCGGATGGATGGTGAACACCTGATCATCGGCCGGATCGACGATGATCCGCACCCAATGCATATCCGGAACACCAAACGGTTCCACCCGGGTGAACCGCATTAACCTGCGACCAGTAGCCGAGTTTCGCAATGGTTTGTCGATGCGGAAGTAGTGGGAATCGCCATGAGCCAGGATAACCGACTTGTTGAAGCGGATGACCTCGCGTTCCAGGGCCCCGACGAACCCTCCGTACGCCAGTTGAGATAAGGTGTCGGTGGGTATCGCTTCGAACCGGGGATTGCCGTGGATCATCAGGAACAGGCCGGCCGACTTGTCGGTGATCGCTTCCTCGAAACTCTGCTGCATCCAGGCGATGGCAGCATTCGTCCGGCGCTCAACCTCGTCGTCGTGTGCGCGCGTTCGGTGCTCGAAGTCCCATCCGAAGTTGAAACTTCCGACGATATGTAACGCAGCAAACATCACTCCGTTCTTCTTCCAGCGAACATGCTCGGGGAACTCGGCAAACATCGGGTTGGCTGCTTGCGTGATTACCGGCATCGTCTTCCGACCCAGCGTGCGACCAGGTTCCGGGAAGAATACGGAACGCATCTTGATCAGTCGCTCCAGCGGATCGGAACCGGTGCGGTGGCAGTCGGCCCAGTCGTTGTCTCCAGGCACGAAAATGAAGGGATGCTCGAATTTCTGGAACAGGTCCAATCGATGAACGAACACGCTATCCGTACATGGAGCGGATCCCCCTTAAAATCTCCCAGGTGGACGACCCAGCGCAGATCGTTGTCGGCATTGATGATTTCGGTCAGGCGCTCGAATTCGGAGTCCTGCTCCACGGAATACGGCATATCGGCGACAAGCGCGAAGCTAAAGCTGTCTGGCGGGCCACTGTGGCCGCGTGGTGCGGCCGCGCAGCCTATCATTGCAAGAAGAAGCGATAACATGGGAAGACAACGCAGAAAGCGACATATCGACCTCCAATTCGGCGCGCTTCTCGTATTCATTATATAAGGCATGCACTTATTCGATGCCCGGGACCGGCAAGTGAGCTCATGACACCCAGCTGATTCGTTCCCTGCGGATTGGGAGAGGGGGCTACTCTTTTGCTTCGAGCGACGTTATAATTGAAGCAAATAGGTGGACAGTATCCATAGAAAGGTGCTGG